>OZ246956.1:650000-4915769 GCA_965232105.1 Thermoanaerobaculia bacterium | reverse complement strand
GGCCCTGAGCGAGCGCCGGCAGCGTTCCGAGGAGCAGGCTTGCCAGAGCGATTGGCCCGTCGCGGAGCATGGTTGGCCGCAAGGCTAACAGTTGGCGACGCTCACGGCGGACCTCGTTCGATTAGAGCCGCGTACTTCCGCGCCTCGGCGTGTGTGGCGTCCAGCCGCAGAGCGCGTTCGACGTGGTGCCTCGCTTCACCGACCTTGCCGGTTGCCAGGTAGACCCGCGCCAGGCCGACGTGGACCTCGGGGATCTCCGAGTCGGCGCGCAGAGCCCGGCGCATGTAGTCGAGAGCGGTGGCCGAATCGCCGGCGGCAAGTGCGGCGTCGCCGCGGTAGACATAGAAGAAGGGGCTCGCGCGGTTCAGGCCCTCGAGAACGTCCAGGAGTTCACCAGCGCGTTCGTGGCGCCCCTGGAGCTGATAGGCGCGAACCAGGTTGGTCAGCAGCGGTACGTTGGCCGGGTGGAGTTCCAGTCCCTGCTCGTAGGCCCGCACGGCGTCGTCGAGCCGGTTGCGCCGGAGCAGGACGATGCCGTAGTTGTTGATCGCCTTGTCGAAATCGGGCGTCAGCCGTGTGGCGATGTCCAGCCAGCGCTCGGCGGCGTCGAGGTCGCCGTCCATCAGGGCTTCGGCGCCGAGGTTGTTGTAGTAGTGGCCGGTCGCCGCGAGGTCCGTGATCGGGCGGAAATCACGGTAGGACTTCGGCCGGTAGGGGAGGAAGTCGTAGGTGGCCATCTCACCGTCGACGTACATGCCGGCGACGATGTGGCCGCGACTGACCACGACGCCGTCCTGGTAGTTCCAGCGCTGGTAGTCCCTGACCTCGACGAAGAACGGGTTCAACCGCCGCTCGCGTCCGACCGCCACGAACAGGTTGACGAAGGAGAGGCAGTTGCCCCGCGCCGAGGTGTACGTCTGTGCCGCGGTACGCGTTGGCTTCAGGGCGTACTCGAGGTCGACCCAGCCGAAGATGAAATCCAGCACCGCGTCGCGCCGACTGGTTTCGCTGCCGGCCGGACTGACCCGGTCGCCGACCGCCAGCCGCAGCTCGTCGTCGGCGGCGAACGGCACGACGATCTCCTGTTGCCATTCGGGGCCCAGTCGCCGTTCGAACTCGGGCGCCAGCGCCTGCGTGCCGTCGAACGGGACATAGCCGGCACAGGCCGCGAGCACGGGCAGCGCGAGGAGGATTCCGCTTCCGCGGAACGCCGCGGTTGGTGAGCGCGGAGTCGGGTGGGGACGCTTCATCGAGGATCGGGTGGAGGCATGCTCGGTCGGGTTGCCGCGGGACCATCGTCCGCCGTAGCCTAGTCCCATACAGAGATGAGCCTGAACGGGGGTCTCATCGGCAGTGATGCCGAGAGGTGTGTGGGGTGTTGTTTCAGGTCTGCTGATTGGAGCGAAGCGGAGATCAGCACCAGGGACCAACGGTAGCGCGGGGACGGCGAGGCCGCGGCCAGGTGCAGTGAGAGAGATGGGTGAGCTGCTCATGCGACGGTTGCATCGCGGCGTCGGATTTCGGCGAAGAGGGCGACCAGCGCCTCGTTGACGGTGCCCGCCGCGGCGAGGTCGTCGCGCGCCAGGGCCTCTTGGTCGAGCTGCTCGAAGGTGACGCCAGGCCGCAGGCTGAGGGCAGCTTGGTCGAGCGACTTCAGCTTGAGGTAGGGCGTGGTGACCTTGTCGAAGGGGTAGGTCTTGCGCTTCTTGCCCTTGGCGTCCTTGATCTCGACGGGGAAGTGGCAGGGGCGGTGGTAGTTGAGGTAGGGAGCGAGGATGTCGCGCAGGAAGTCGTTGACGAGGGCGGCGTGATGGCGGGGAATGTGGTCGTAGCCGAGGTAGCGCCGCACCACCGAGGCATTCTTGCTCTCGACCAGGGCGTTGTCGTTGCAGCGTCTCGGGCGGGACTTGGTGAACTCCTCGATGTGCAGCTTGCGCAGCATCGCGGCCACCTGGTGGTTGATGTACTCGGAGCCGTTGTCGGCGTGGAAACCCAGGACGACGAAGGGGAAGGCTTCGATCAACCCCTGAAGCGCCGGAACCAGGAACCGCTCCGAAATGCCCTCCACAGCGGCCACGAACTCGTACTGCGTGACCTCGTCCACGAGGTTGATCTCGTACAGACCCTTCTCCCCGTCGAGGTCGCCCTGATGAACCGAGTCCACTCGCAGAAAGCCCGCCCGCCCGGCCGGATGGGGCTTCCGCCGCTCTCCGATGCTCACCTGCGTCGCCCGGGTCCTGGTCACCGTCAGCCGCCGCCGGCGGTAGGTCACCGACTGGCGAAGACGGTACAGATGGCTGTTGGAGAGTCCCGCCAAACGCTCGAACCGCGGATCGCCGAAGACGTCGTACTGGCGCTGCATCATGCGTCGAGTCACCGCGCCGCACAGGCCGCCGAGGGTCTCGTCCACCTCCGCCAGCAGACCGATGTCCGCCTTCGAGTAGCGCCGGGAAAACGGACGTGACGGGCCCCGGCGCCGGTCCTCGATGCGCCCGGTCTCCCGGTACTGGGAGATCAGCCGCGACACCTGCGCCCGGCTGAAACCCGTCACCTTGATCAGAAACCGCCGGATCAGACCCTTGTCGGGCCTCGATAGCCGAACGTAACGAAAACGGACCAGAACCCGTCGCGCGAAGCCGTAGGCGTCGGCGCGATCCACGAATCGGAAGTCGACCGGCGCGCTGCCGGCCATGAAGTCCCGGACCTCGTCCAGGCTGCGAAGCCGCTCGATGTCGAGTTGCAAGATCATCCTCCAATGATCCCCAACACCCGCTCAGGCTCATCTCTCGTGGGACTGACATCAAGCCTCCAGGCTCACCTCACGTGGGACAAGGCTGCCGTTAGACAAACCAGGCCCGTCTACTGTACGATGCATCCACTCGACAGGTTGACCCGTGCGGCGTTCCCGTCATGGTCTGGTTTGGCTGGTGGTTTCTCGTCAGTCACGCCTCGGCGGTGGCGGCGTTGTCTGAGCGTGTGTCGCACACTGGAACCGTCAGGTGACAGTTCGATGACGCGTTCGGAGCAACAGGAAGCCCAACGCGATGGGTCGCGTGGCGGGTCGCTTCAAGATTATGGACATGGAGCATTTTTTTGGATGGGCCGAAAGGTCACGCTGCGCCAATTTGGCGCAGCGTGGCTCGGGTTCAGCGCCAAATCCCGCTTGGGCTATGGCCTTTTGTCGCGCCAAGGTGTGTCGGGCCACCGGCCGCTTTGGCACACGCCTTGCGGGGTTTGGCAGTACAGTTGGTGAGCCGACCAGGCTCGATCCAAACTGCGGAGGGTCCTGCCAGGCCGCATAGGCCCGGCGATCCGTCGCACAAACTCACTTCGGAGGGAGTATTGAACGCATGAATAGACGCCTCGTTTCGACGTTCAGCGTCATCCTTTGTCTGTTCGTCGCCGGTCTTGCCTTTGGCCAAGCGTCGCCGACGGGCAATCTCTACGGCACGGTGACGGACGAGTCGGGCGCTGCGCTGCCCGGCGTCAAGGTCACGGTCACCGGCCTCGGCGCACCGCGCGAGCAGTTCACCGACGCCCAGGGCCAGTGGCGTTTCCTGGCTCTTGACCCTGGCGCGTACACCGTGTCGGCCGAACTCGAAGGCCTCGGGTCGCTCGAGTACCCGGATGTCGTCGTTGCCGTCGGCAGGAACACCAGCGTGCCTCTCGTGCTGACTGCGGCGCTCGAGGAGACGATCACCGTCACTTCGGAGAGTCCCCTGCTCGACGAGCGCAGGCTCTCGACGGGTACCAACGTCACTCAGGTCGAACTGGAGAAGATTCCGACCGCGCGCGATCCGTGGGCCCTGCTCTCGCAGACCCCGGGAGTCCTCGTCGACAGGGTCAACGTGGGCGGCAACGAGTCGGGCCAGCAGGCGGCCTTCCGTGCACCTGGGGTCAGCGGCAATCAGAACGACTTCCAGATGGACGGCACGTCGATCACCGACATGGCGGCCACCGGCGCTTCGCCGACCTACTACGATTTCGACCAGTTTGCCGAGATGTCGTTCACGACCGGTGGTACGGACGTGAAGAAGAACAGCGCCGGCGTGCAGGTCAACCTGGTGACGAAGCGCGGCACGAACGAGTTCCGCGGTTCCGCCCGGTTCTACAACACCCAGCGCAACGGCTACTTCGGCGGCGCGCTGAAGCAGTCGCAGCCGAACATCGACGGCGAGCTCTACAAGGACAACTTCCAGACCAATCTGGCAGGGGCCCAGATCCGGAAGATCGAGGACATCGGCTTCGAGGCCGGCGGCGCCGCGATCTCGGACCGCCTGTTCTTCTGGGGCAGCTGGGGTCAGAACGACATCCAGCAGAACGCGTCCAACGGCCTGTCCGACGACACGATCCTGGAGAACACCGCGCTCAAGGCGAACGGCCAGATCACGGGTTCGAACTCGCTGGTCGCTTCCTTCAACAACGGCGACAAGCTGAAGTTCGGCCGCGGTGCGGGCACCTCGCGGTCGGCGCCGACTACCTGGAATCAGCGTGGTCCTTCGGCGCAGTACCGGCTGGAGGACACGCACGTGTTCTCGGCCAACTTCTTCCTCACCGGCACCTACTCGCACGGCGACTTCGGCTTTGCCCTGCTCAGCCGCGGCACCCGGTCGGATGAGGATGGCCTGCATCCCGACGCCCTCGACCCCCGCTGGGTGGACGGCGTCTGGCAGGACAACTTCCTCTCGGGCGGCAGTGCGCGACCGTTCGACTCCTACCAGGTCGACACGTCGTACTTCTTCACCACGGGTGGAGCGGTCAACCACGAGTTGAACATCGGCGGCCGGTTCCGCGAGTTCCTTCAGAACTCGGACTTCGCCTGGGGCCCGCGCGATGTGTTCCACCGCACGTTCAGTTTCGGCCCCACGAGCGTTGCCCATCGCGGCCAGACCGGTCTGGCGGTCTCCGAGTACTCGTCCATCTGGGCTCAGGACACGATCACGCTGGGTAAGGCGACGATCAACGTGGGGCTCCGGTACGACGACCAGAGCGGCTACAACGACGCGTTCAACCGGCCGGCTCACCCGATCGCGACGTATCAGGGCATCTTCCCAGACACGAACTTCCGGGGTTCCGATGGCGGGTTCGCCTGGCAGACCATTGCACCCCGGCTCGGCGCTACTTACGCCCTGGGCGAGGAGCGGAAGACGCTGGTCCGGGCCAGCGTGTCGCAGTTCTACGATCAACTGGGTTCGGGCTGGGTGACCAGGAACTCGCCGTTCGGCGATGTCTACGCCTACTTCGACTCGCTGTCGGGCGATCTTCTGTTCTGGAATGGCTTCGATCCGACCGATCCGTTGAAGATCGTTGACACCACGGATTCGGGCCTGGAAGCGCCTCTGACCCAGGAGATCCTGGCGTCGGTGGAGCACGCCTTCCTGCCGGAGTTCGTCGTGGCCTTCACGATTACGTCGCGAAGCGTCGACGACCTGATCGACGGTTACACCCTGGTCAGGGAATCGAACGGCAACGAGCGGGCCCTGAACGGGAGCGACTTCGAGAAGGCGGGCGACTGGACAACGACGCTGCCGCGGATCGGTCGCGAGGTCACCGTGCCTTACTACCAGGCGCCGAATCCGGACCTGACGGCGACGGGCGGCGGCCACGCGACGAACGGCGTCCGTGGCCGTGACTATCTGGGCTATTCGATCAGCTTCACGAAGAGGTTGGCGAATCGCTGGATGGCCCGCGGCTTTTACCAGTACGGCAGGGGGGAGTGCAGGATTCCCAACTCGTACTACAACTACGCCAGCCGTCAGATCGGCCGCGCGGGTTGTGCGGACGGTGACCTCTACCTGACCCGGGCCACCGGTTCGGGCAAGGGCGAACGGTTCCTGCAGTCCACCTGGACTTACAGCCTGAACGGCATGTACCAGGTGATGCCGGATCGGCCGTGGGGATTCAACGTGTCGGCGAACCTCACGGGTCGCCAGGGTTACCCGCTGGCCTACTACGAGAACGGAGTCCCGGTCGTTTCCCTGGGCCGGACAGGCAGCACGACGGTCAATGTGTCGCCTGACTACGACCAGTACAGGTTGGGCGACATCCAGACGATCGACTTCCGCGTCGAGAAGGAGATCGCGCTGCAGGGTCCGGTGAACATGACCTTCGGCATCGACATGTTCAACCTCACCAACGAGGGGACGGGCCTGTCGTACCTGCTGAATACGGCGGCTACCAATGCCGGCAACCTGGACGACAACATTTCGCCGCGCATCTACCGCTTGGGTGTGCGCCTGAACTGGAAGTAGTCCGGTAGCCAGCAAGTCGATGGCCTGCAAACCAGGACATCGACTGAAGCGAACAGGAAGGGCCGGGGATGATTCCCCGGCCCTTTTCTTGTCTGGCCTTTACCGCTCCTGGCGATCGGCCGGTAGTAGCATGGACGGAGCAGATCGGCGACGGTAGAAGACTGGAGGACGAAGCATGAAGTATCGAATCCGTATCGTCGGCGCACTCCTCGCTGGCCTACTCGTGGCCGCCGCGGCTTCGGCCCAGGTCTGGGCCGGCCGCGGACGTCTCAGCGGTACCGTTCAGGACCCGGAGGGCACGCCCGTCGAGGGGGCCAGCGTGAAGCTGACACTCAACGGTGCCGGTCCGGACGAGGTGATGACCAACCCGAAGGGGCGCTGGGCTCGTGCCGGCCTTGCCGGCGGCACCTGGGACGTACTCGTATCGAAGGCGGGCTACGTTTCCACGACCCACACGACACAGGTCCAGGAGTACGCAAGTCCCTCCGAGCGGGTGTTCCTGAAGACGACCCTGGAGCCGGGACAGGCGTCGGCGACCGACGGGTCGGCGGCAGCGCTTGCCGACGACGAAGCGGCTCAGGCGGCAAGAGACTTGCTCGAACGGGGTAACTCGCTCCTCCTGGCAGGGGACTACGAGGGAGCCATCGGCGTCTTTTCGGAGGCTCTGACCTCTGTGCCGGACGGCGCCAAGACGGCGGTCCTGGTCGCGATCGCTCAGGCCCAGGTGCAGTTGGAGCGCGATGACGAGGCGTTGGCCAGCCTGGAACGGGCGCTGAGCCTGACGCCGACGAACGTGGACGCACTGCGGTTGATGAGCCGGCGTCTGACTGCCCTGGGCCGTGGCGAGGAAGCCAAGGCGTACCTCGAGCGGATGCCGGAAGATCAGCGAGCGGACCCGGAGATCCTGGTACGCGAGGGAGTCGAGCTCTACAACCAGAACGACTTCGAGGGTGCCCTCGCCAAGCTGAATGCCGCCGTGGAGGCAGAGTCCGGCTGGGCCGACGCCTACTACTTCAGGGGCCTGGCGAACATGGCGGCCGGTCAGAACGCCGCCGCGGCGGCCGACTTTCGCCGGTTGCTTGAACTTGAGCCGGAGGGCGAAAGGGCCGAGGAGGCGAAGCAGTTCGCGGAGTACCTGGAATCGCTCTGAGATCCGTTCCGATTCTGGCCGCCCTGATCCTGGCGGCATGTCAGCCGGCGCCCGAGCCCGCCCAGATTGCGGGGCCGTCCGCGACGAAGCCGTGGCCTCAGGCACCTCGTCCTGGCTTCGCGCGCGATGTCGTGCTCGTGACGATCGACACTCTGCGCGCCGACGCTCTCGGCTACGCCGGTAACGCGGCGGCCGAGACACCCAACCTCGACCGGCTGGCGGCGAGCGGGTGGGCGTTCGGTCGAGCTCATGCTCACAGCGTGATGACGCTCCCTTCGCACGCGAGCCTGCTGACGGGTCGGCTGCCGTACGGGCACGGAGTGCGTGACAACGCAGGGTTCGTGCTGCCCGAGGCGGTCCCTACCGTGGCCGAGGCGTTTGTCGACGCGGGCTTCCGAACGGCGGCCTTCGTCGCCGCCTACCCGCTGGATGCTCGCTACGGGCTGGACAGAGGGTTCGACGTCTATGACGACTCCTACCCGGAGGGATCGACGCGCGGCTTCGCCGTCGCGGAGCGAAGTGGTGCGGAGGTCGTCGCCGCGGCCATCTCGTGGTGGCGGATGCATGATGGCGAGCGGCGCTTTCTCTGGGTTCACCTGTACGAACCCCACGTTCCCTACGAACCGCCGGCGCCGTTCTCGACACGGTTTGCCGAAAGGCCGTATCTGGGCGAGGTCGCGGCGGCCGACGAGTACGTGGGTCGCCTGATCGCGGCCGTCGCGCCGTCGGAGGTTGGCCGGGATCTGCTCCTTGTCGTTACGTCGGATCACGGCGAAGGCCTGGGCGATCACGGCGAGGAGACGCACGGCCTGTTCGCATACGAGTCCACGCTGGCCGTTCCGCTCGTCTTGTGGGCGGAGGTGCTGACCGGTGCGCGTATCGATGAGCCGGTGCGTCTCGTGGATGTCCCGCCGACCCTGCTGGAGGCGGCGGGAATTGGCACCGCCGGTCTGCCGGACATCGCCGGCCGCAGCCTGTGGAGGGAAGCGGAAGAAGGCGCGGGCGTCGGAGGGGGAGGAGTGGACGTGACCTACTTCGAGGCGCTGCGTCCGAATCTCCAGCGTGGCTGGGCGCCGCTGCGCGGTGTGATCGGTCGCCTTGGGTCTGACGAAAGTGACGTCCGGCGTCTGCTCAAGTACGTCTCGTTGCCGCTGCCCGAACTCTACGATCTCGATGCCGACCCGGATGAGGCGCGCAACCTGTTCGGGGAAGAAGCGGCGCTGGCCTCCGAACTTGCGACCCTGCTGCCGGCGGAATCGGAATGGCCCCCGGCGGCTGGCACGGTCAGCGAGGACGAGCGGCGTGCGCTCGAGAGCCTGGGCTACCTGAGTTCAGGCGGTGGCAGGGGATTGCCCCAGACATACGGTGCGGAGGACGATCCCAAGGCGCTGGTGGACCTCGACCGGACGATTCAGGCGTACTCCAGGGCCTACCAGGACGGCCGCCTGATCGAGGCGGAAGACCTGGCTCGACGGACGATCGAACGCCGTCCGCAGATGGGGCTTGGATACTCCAATCTGGCCCAGGTGCTGCTGGACCAGGGGAGGATCGCGGAGGCGCTGCGCTTGATGGTCGACGCCGAGCGGCGGGGGCTCGCGTCGCCCTTCCTGCAGCGCCAGTTGGCTCTGACCCTGGCTCAGGTAGGTCGACCGGAAGACGCTGTGCGGTTGATGGAGCGTCACGCTGAATCCCGTGATCCCGACACGCTGAACGTTCTGGGGCTGGTGCTGGCCGAAGCCGGGCAGACTGGGCGCGCGAGAGAGGTGCTGCTGCGGTCTCTGGTCGTCGACCAGAGGAACCCTCAGGCGCGGCAGAATCTGGCGCTCGCGGCGCTTCATGAAGGGGATTGGCCGGTGTGCGAGCAGCAAGCGCGGGCCGCCCTGGCACTGAATCCGGCGCTGCCCCTGGCGTGGAATTACCTGGGGATCGCGCTGTTCAACCAGCGCCGCGGCGGCGAGGCCATCGAAGCCTGGCAGCGTTCCGTGGAACTGAATCCCCGCGACCTCGACGTGCTCTTCAACCTGGGCACGGTGGCGTCGCGCGCGGGTCGCCTGGAGATCGCGAAGCCCGCGCTGGAGCGCTTCGTCAGGGAAGCGTCCGCTCCCGGCCTGGCGGCTCGCTTCGCCGCCGACGTCGCGGTCGCGCGCTCGCTACTGCGCGGCTTGTAGTCAATCGACTCCCGGGGGATCCTGGGCGGCGTTCACACCGTCTTCCCGAGTTTCACGCTGCTCCCGCCGGTAGAGTTCCTCGTAGCGTTCCATCTGCGCCGCTGACTCCTGGTCCCGACCGAGGCGGCGCAGCGCCTGGGCCAGGCCGTAGGCCGCCTCGCTGTGGTTGGGCGCCAGTTCGACTGCCCGGCGGTAGGCGGCCTCGGCCTCGGCCTGGGCCAGGGAGGACTGTTCCTCGGGCGATCCCGCCGCCTCGCGGGCGACGCCGTCCCATGCTCGCCCCAGGTCGACCATCAGTGCAGCGTCGGGATCGGACAGCCCGACAGCGCGTCCCAGGGACTCCGCCGCCTCCTGGTGTGCACCGCGCCAAAGGAGGAGACCTCCCAACAGCCGGTGTGCATCCGCGGCCCCCGGCCGCAGGGCCACCGCTTCGCGAGCATGCTGTTCGGCCTCGGCTGGTTTGTTGTTCTCCCACAGGACCGACGCGAGGTCGAGTTGGAGTTCGGCGTTGCCGGGGTCCAGTGCCAGGGCCCGGCGCAGCGGCTCCTCGGCAGCACGGTAGTCCTGGTTGCGGAGCAGCTCGCGGCCGACCTGGGCCCAGCGCGGTTCCGGGGTCGCAGCCGGATCCGTTGCGCCGCGAAGTCTCTCGAGGTGTTCCCGGGCCAGGGGGTCGTCGGGCCGGAGTTGGAGCAGCCGCTCCAGCAGGTTGCCAGCGTCGCTATCTCGTTCCGCGTTCATCAAGAGCACGGCGTAGTCCGCCAGCGTGGCGGGATGGTCCGGCTGAAGTTCGAGCGCCTGCCGGAACATCTCCTCGGCTTCTCCCAAGCGTTGCAGCGACATCAGGACGGCGCCGCGTTGGTAGGAGCTGTCTGCTCGCTCGGGCGCGACGCCGAGAGCGCGGTCGGCTGCGACCAGAGCCTCCTCCTTGCGGCCTGCGTCCAGGAGAACCGACGAAGCTGCGTAGGAGGGGCGCGGATCCGTCGGCGCCAACTGGGCTTCCTGGGCAAGGACTTCCAGCGATTCGTCGATCCTGCCGGCCGCGGCGGTCTCCAGTGCTCTCCGCACCTCGCGCCCGGTCGGGTCCGCTATGTCGCGTCGGCGGCGGTTCACCGACGCGACATCGTTCGTGGCTTCCGCGGACAACTCCTGGAAGCGCTCCAGAACCTCTCTGGCCTGTTCCCGTTCGCCGCTTGCCGCGAGTGCCTGTCCCAGGGCCTGGAAAGCGTCCGGTGCTTCAGGATCGAGTTCGCTGGCGAGCCGTAGGAAGGGGACGGCCCGTGCGGCCTCACCGGCCGAGTGGAGGTAGCGACCGTACTCGAGCACGATGTCGCGAGCTACCGGTGCTGGATTTTCGGGCTGCGGGCTGTTCGGCAGGGCCTCGGCGTAGGGAGCCAGGGTGTCGATCGCCTCGTCGAGTTGGCCTGCCTGGAACCAGGCGCTCGCGAGTACGACCGCGTCCTCCGGTCCGATGTTCTCGATCGGCTTCATCTGCTCCAGGGCGCCGTCGGCCTCGCCGACGACGAGGTAGGCCCTGGCCAGGGTGCGGCGGATCGCGTCGCGAATGGCAGGCGGCGGCTCCGCGGCGAGTAGACGGAGTTCGTTGATTGCGCCCCAGGGGTCGGCTTGCTGGAGCAGAACCTGAGCTTTGAGCAACTTCACACCCGGATCGTCGACGGGCAGTTCCGCGAGCAAGGCTTCTGCCTCGGGCGCTCGTTCGAGGGCGATAGCCCCCGCGGCCGCCGCCATCCTCGCTTCGTGATCGTCGGGATTGGCCGCTACCCAGGGCTGGAGGAATACGAAGGCCTCTTCGGGACGCCCGTGACGTCCGAGCATCATGCCGAGTGCCCTCAGCGCCGGTGACTGTGGAAGAACCTCGAGCGAGCGGCCATAGTAGGTCGCGGCGTCCTGGAACCGAGCCAGCCCCTCCGCGGCCCGTCCCGCGTTGTACAGGACTCCCGGATCGGCCGGGTCCAGGGCCGCTAGAGGCGCGAGGACCTCCAGGGCTCGCTCCATGTTCCCGGCCTCGACGTGAAGACTGCCGAGGAGGCCGAAAGCGGCGTCTGGAGCGCCTTCCTCGGCGCACAGTGCTTCCGTGACGCGGATTGCGCCGGCGAGCTCTCCCGCGCCCGCCAGGCTGAGCGCCTCGGCCATGGCAGGCGGCAGGTCCTGGGCAGCGGGTTCCTGCGCCTGGATCCGGCGAGTCTCCGTTGCGTATGGGGACGCAAGGAGGACGCCACCGAAGATCAGTCCGGCGATTCGTAGACTCATGGCGCCGATGCTATCGCCGCAGTCGGACACGTCGATTCGCCGGCAGGTCCCGCAACACGAGGGTTTCTTCCCTGGAAGGTAGCCGCACGGTCAGACTTCGGACCCGTTCCTCGGCGCCTAGCCCGAAGGTGACGGTCAACGTGCTCTGCGAGAGGTAGGACGAGCCGGCCCGCGCCTCGCGCACCTGCGTGGCGTTGCCCGCGGTGAGAGCGATCCTGCTGCCGACAGCGTCGACGTGTCCTGGTACGGCGGGCAGGGAAGGCGCCAACGCGAACCATCGTCCGGCGGTCAGGTTCTCGTAGATCTCGGCCGGCTGATTCGAGTTGACGACCAC
Organism: Thermoanaerobaculia bacterium; assembly: GCA_965232105.1. Classification (GTDB taxonomy): domain Bacteria; phylum Acidobacteriota; class Thermoanaerobaculia; order Multivoradales; family Multivoraceae; genus Multivorans. The sequence goes on along the minus strand of OZ246956.1, from coordinate 4,903,598 downwards.
GAGGTCGAGGTCACCGTCCAGGTCCAGGTCGGAGGTCGCCGATCCGCGGCTCGTCCGCACCAGATCGAGTCCAATCCCGGACCGCTCCCTGAAGCGGCCGCTCCCCAGGTTCTCGAACAGTTGGTTCGGCTGTTCGTAGGTTCCGACCTCTCCGATTCGCGCCGCTTCCGGCTGAATGTGGCCGTTGGCCACGAACAGGTCGAGATCGCCGTCGAGGTCGGCGTCCAGGGCATTGACGCCGAAGGCCAGAAGCTGCAGCGACGGGTAGGCCAGACCGGACGGAAAACGCTGGTCGAGAAACACGCCGGCGCCGGCGCTGCGGTAGAAGGCATTCGTCTCGAGCGCGAAGTTCGTCACGACGAGGTCCTGGCGACCGTCGCCATCGAGGTCAGCCAGCTCGACGCCCATCCCGGCTTCCGCGTTACCGGCCCGGTCGTACGCAGTACCTGAGAGCAGGGAGTCGTTCTCGAACCGGCCGGCGCCCATGTTGCGGAAGAGCAGGTTCGGATCCTTGTCGTTCGCAACGTAGAGATCGGGCCAGAGGTCACCGTTCAAGTCTCCGATCACGACGCCGAGGCCGGCTTCGGCGATGCCGTCGAGGCCGGCGTCGGCTGTCGCGTCGACGAAGTGGCCGCGCCCGTTGTTGCGATAGAACCGGTCCGGCACCCCACTGTACATGTCGGGGTGGCAATATCCGCGCTCGGGAGCGGTGTCTTCCGCGCCGCTGTCCGCCGGATTCCTGCTGCCGCCCAGGCCGCAGAACTTGTGGTTCCCCAGCGAGAAATCGGTGTAGTTCGTGACATAGAGGTCGAGATCGCCGTCCAGGTCGACATCGCCGAAAGCGGCCGAGGCGCTCCAGTTGGCGTCGTCGACGCCGCGCGCGGCGCCCGCCGACCGGAAGCGGCCGTCGCCCAGGTTCAGGAAGAGCTCGTTGGGCCCGAAAGCGGTCACATAGAGGTCGAGATCACCGTCGCCGTCCACGTCGCCGGCCGCGCCCCCCTTGCCGTAGCCGTCGAAGTCGATGCCGGCGCTGGTCGTCACGTCGACGAACATGGGGCCCTTGGCGCTTGCATCGTTTCGGAGCAGCCGGGAGCGTGGCGGCGGTCCGTTGTAGCCCGGGAGTGTCCCGCCGTCGATGAAGAACGCGTCGTCGTCACCGTCGCCGTCGTAGTCGAAGAGGACGACGCCGCCTCCGATCGTCTCGACCATGTACATCCGGCCCGTGAAGCCGGCGTTGTGACGGAAGTCGAGACTCCAGGTCTCGCTCGCCTCGCGAAAGCGGATCTGGCCGCCGTCTACGGCTTGTGCTGGAGCGAGAAGCGTCAGTGCGACGACGACTCCGGCAAGCTGGGGTCTCCTCAACGGACCACCCGCAGGCGGCGTCCGACGGGTACCTGCCGTAGCCGCAGATTGCCGTGCCGGGGCCAGCGAACCTCTAGCTCGACCGTCGGGGGCGCGCCATCTGTCTCGGTATCTCTCGTCGCTGCGGAGACCGGCACACCGAAGGTCTGGGTCAGCGAGTTCTGCGAGAGGTAGGAAGACCCGGCGCGCACCTCGCGGCTTTGATTCCCGTTCTCGAACCGCACCTGGATCACTGCGCCGACCGCGCGGCGGTTTGGCGCCTCTCGGTTGAGGAGATCGATCTGAACTGCGTGGCCGCGGCGGTCGCTCTCGTTGCGGTACACCTCGGCGTCGTCGTTGCAGTTGGAGATGACGAGGTCGAGGTCTCCGTCCAGGTCGAAGTCCGCGGTGGCCAGGCCACGGCTCACGCGGACGGCATCGATGCCGCTCCCCGGGACTTCGGTGAAGCGGCCACCGCGGTTCTCGAGCAGTTGGTTTGGCTGCGTGTAGGCGGTTCGGGTGTAGCCCTGGTGCTCCGAGATGTTGTGGATCACGTGGCCGTTGGCTACCGCGAGGTCGAGGTCTCCATCCAGGTCGAAGTCGGCCAGCCCGACGCCGAAGCCGACCCAGGGCAGCGAGGGCTCGGCGATGCCCGCTTCGAATCGTTGTTCGAGGAACAGCCCGTCGCCGCGGTTCGAGTAGAGGGCGTTCGTCTGCCGATCGAGGTGCGTGACGATCAGATCCTCGAAACCGTTGCCGTCGACGTCGCCGACCGCGATACCCATGCCCGCCTCGGGTTCTCCCCGGTCCGACAGGGCAGTGCCGGCGAGCAGGGCGTCGTCCTCGAGTCTGGGTGTTCCCGTGGTCCTCCGATTGAGGAAGAGGAGATTCGGGTCCATGTCGTTGGCGACATAGATGTCGGGCCTTCGGTCACCGTCCAGATCCGTGATGACGACGCCCAGACCGGCGCCCTGCGCGCCGCTGAGCCCGAACTCCTTCGTCGCGTCGACGAAGGCGGGTACTCCAGCTTCAACGAAGTCGTTTCGGTAGAAGCGATCCGGCAGGCCGTCGTAGACATCGGGGTGGCAGTAGGAACGCAGGCCGCGGTCAGGTTGCCCGCAGAGCTGGTTGTTGTCGTAGCTGAAATCGACATAGTTCGTCACGTACAGGTCGAGGTCGCCGTCGAGGTCGATATCGCCCAGGGCCGCGGAAGCGCTCCAGGACGGGTCTGCTGCGGCCTCCTTGGGGTCTGGACGGAACGAGCCATCTCCGTTGTTCAGCCACAAACGGTTCGGTCCGAAAGCGGTCAGATAGAGATCGGGCGCACCGTTGCCGTCGATGTCGCCCGAAATCGCGCCCATGCCGTAGCTGTCAAGAAGGATGCCGGAGGCCTCCGTCACGTCGACGAAAGCCCCGCCATCGTTGCGGTAGAGGGTGGTTCGCCCCGACGCACCGCCGTGGGGCGCCGGCTCCCCGCTGTCGACGAAGAGCAGGTCATCGTCCCCGTCGTCGTCGTAGTCGAAGGCGATCACGCCGCTACCCACGGTCTCGATCATGTAGTACTCGCCGCGGCCGCCGTGTCGGTGACGGAAGTCGATCCCCCACGCTTCGGCTGCGTCGACGAAGCGGAGGCCGCTATCCGAAGCCTGCTGGGCCGGGAACACCATGGCCAGAGTTGCCACAAGAGTCGGGATCAGGGAGAGAACCATGGCTCGCGTGCGGGCTTGTTGCTTTCGTAGATGCGCAATCGCTGCTCCTGGCCCTCCGTCGGTTCGGTGCCGCGGCGGCGCACCTCGGCGAGCACCTGGCGCTGCATTGAGGCCGCACGTCCGAAGTCCCCGGTCTCGGCCAGCGCCATGGCCAGTGTTTCGCCGTGGTCGACGGTTGGCCGCTCCGACATGAGGCGCTCTGCGATCGCGAGAGCTTCGGGACCATTGCGTACGCTCGCGTCTGGGCTGGCTGCCAGTAACCGGGCCAGCAAGGTATCCAGATGATCGAGGGCCGCGCTGCTCGGATCGGTTGCTCTTCCCACTGCCTGCCTGCCGCTTCTCAGGCCGCCGCGGGCTGCCGCGTAGCGACGGCCGAGGATCAGGGCCATCGCCCGGTCGCCGTGCCAGCCTGCGTTCGTCGGATCGCGGACCAGTGCGCGGCCGAGGTGGCTGGCGGCTTCCGCGTAGCGCTCCTGTTGGGCCAGCACGCGGCCGAGGAAAGCGTGGGCCTCGGCGAAGTCCGGGGCGAGTTCAACGGCCGTTTCCAGGTGGCCGGTCACATCGGAACCTGGTTCGTCTGGCTTGTCGGAGTTGTTGGGTGCGGCGCGGGGGGGAGCGGCTTCCGGCTGGCTAAGCACCGCCAGCCGGTAGTGAGCTTCGGCTCGTTCCCGGCGAGCGCCCGGAGCGGCGTCCAGAACCTGGAGTAGAGCGGCGCGGGCGGCCTCGGTGTTTCCGGCCTCCTGGTGCGCGGCCCCGATGGCCAACTGGGCGATCGGCAGCGCCGAATCCGTTGCCAGCACGTCGTCGAGAAGATCGATCGCTTCGTCCGGTCTGGCGAGGCGGGTCAGGACCTCAGCGTGCCGAACCCGCGCCTCGAGGTCCGCCGAGTCGATTTCGGCGGCTCTGCGGAAGTGTTGCTCGGCACGCTTCAGGTCGTTTCGCTCGGCCAGGATGAGCGCCAGGTTGTAGTGGGGTTCACGGTAGTCCTGGTCGAACTCGATCGCTCGGCGCATGTGCTCTTCGGCTTTCGCCTTGTCTCCGAGTTCGATGAGCACCATGCCGATGTTGAAGAGGGTGATCGAGTCGTTCGGCAGGGCTTCGTCAGCGGCTTGAAAGGCGAGGAGCGCAGCCCGGAAGTCCCCTCCACGCATGGCTTCCGTGCCCCGCTTGAAGTGGGCCTCCCGGCTGACGTTGAGGCGCTGCAGCGAGGCGAACAGAGGGTCCGGGAAGAAGATCCGCACGTGCTCGTTCCGGTCCAGCTCGGCCACTGCCTCTTCGCGCCGGTCCAGCCGCCTGAGCGCGAGTCCGATGTGGTGATGGATGACCGAGCCCTCCGGTTGGCCCCGGAGGGCGTGCCGGAAGCCTTCGACTGCGCCTTCGAAGTCGTCGCGCTCGAACGCGACGCGCCCGAGACCGAAACGCGCCGCCGAGTGGCGGGGTTCCCGATCGAGAATGCTGCGATACGCCGTTTCCGCCTCTTCCAGGCGACCGAGCTCGAACAGGGTGTCGGCGCGCCTCATCCTCGCGGCGAGGTCGCCCGCCTCCAGGTTCAACACCCGGTCGAGAGCTGCGAGCGCCTGCTCCAGGTGGCCTTCGAAGATGTGGTGGATCGCCAGGAAGTAGGGCCAGCGGGCATCGTCCGGATCGAGATCTTCCGCGTTGCGCAGAGCCGCTGCCGCCGGGACCATGAAGTCGTGCAACAGGTAGAGCTGACCGACGTCGCCAAAGGCCTGAGCCAGGCTGCTCGGATGGGGCCGGGAACCTTCAAGCAACTGGTCGAGAGCCGATCTGACCGCTTGCAGTTGATCCTGCACCGGCTGCTCGTAGTGGTCCATGCGCGGAGTCTCGACCGGCTCCAGGGTCGGTTGTGACTCACTCGGCGCCGCGAGCATCAAGAGTGCCGCGGTCGCGCCAGCCAGGATCGCGAACCGGTTGGCCGCGATCGTTGCCGTTCGTTTGCTCAAGGCTTCTCACCAGGGCCGCCACCTGCGGCCACGCCGCTGCCGCGGACCAGGATGTTGTAGCGCCCGAGATCGTTCACCGGGAAGGACTCCAGTTCGCCATCAGGCCAGGACACGCTGACCATGGGTGGCTTTCCACGGGTTCGAAGAATGACTCGTGGATCGTTGGCGGCAGCGTAGGAACCGTCGGTGTGAAACCGCCGCCAACGGCTGGGCACGCCGATAGCTTCGTCCCGTGTGCCAATCCGTGCACCGAGAGCTCGGCGTCCGGGACTCCCCGCATCAGTGGCCGGCAACCTCAGGTCGATGCCAACCCATTCCTGAGGATTCGGCTGCTCTTCGTTCATCAGGAGACGGGCTGGACCGTTGTTGTTCGCAACGACCAGATCGCGGTCGCCGTCGTTGTCCAGGTCGCCAGCCGCGACGCCCCGGCTGACGTCAGAAACGGCTGGATACTCGAAGTCGGGGACTTCCTCGAAGCGGCCGTCGCCCAGGCCTCGAAACAGTTGGTTCCTCTGCCTCAACGGCAGAGGATCGCCGGCGCGGTATTGCTGCTCGATCCGCTTTACGGCGCCGTTGGCGACGAAAATGTCGAGTTGACCGTCGAAGTTGTAGTCGACCGCGGCGGTACCGAAGCCCGTGAACGCGAAACTCGGTCTGCCGAGGCCGCTGTCGCGTGTGGCGTCGTCCCAGAGAACGCTCCCCCGATTCAGATAGAGCGTGTTCGTCTCGCGGTGGAGATGGGTCATGAACAGGTCCACCATGCCGTCGCCGTTGAAGTCCTCGGCCAGCACGCCCATGCTTGCCTGGGGCTGGCCCGACGCGTCGACTGCGGCCCCGGCGAGGGTGGCGTCGTCCATGAGCGAGTCACCGGCCTGGTTCAGGAGCAGCCCGTTGGGCTCGAGATCGTTGGCGACGTAGACATCGGTCCAGCCGTCGCCGTCGAAGTCGGCGGCGACCGTACCGAGCGTCGGCCGCTCGAGGTCGCTCAGGCCAAGGCGTGCCGTCCAGTCTTCGAACACACCGCCGCCACGGTTCACTAGAACGCGGTTGGCTTCCGAGCGATAGGCCATCGGGCCGCAGTAGTCGAGCACCCCCTCGGCGGAAGCGCATTGCTGGTGGACGGCGACGCGGAACTCGACGTAGTTCCCCACGAAGATGTCGAGCAGGCCGTCGGCATTCAGATCGAAGAAGCTCGCCGCCGCGCTCCAGCGGGGGTCGGCCGTGTTGCTACCGGCGGTGATGTTGGTGAACCGGGGCGCCCCCGGCTTCGAGTCGTTGCGCCAGAGTTCGTTGGCACCCAGGTTGAGGATGTAGAGGTCGGGGTCGCCGTCGTTGTCGATGTCGCCGACAGTCACTCCCATCGCGTAGCCCCTGGCGTCGAGGCCGCTTTCGTCGGTGACGTCCGTGAAGCGGAGCGTTCCGCCGTCCAGCTCGGACCTCAACAGCCGGTCGCCTGCGTTCGAATCGACCGTTGGCCCAGTGGACGCCAGAGGATGTCCCTGCCCCAGGTAGAGGTCGAGGTCTCCGTCGTTGTCGAAGTCGAAGAGCGCCACCGCGCCACCCATGTGTTCCGCGAAGTACAGCTCGCCGCTCATGCCGTTGACGTGAGTGAAGTCGACGCCGAGTTCCACGGCGCGGTCGACAAAGACCGGGACCGGATCCTCGGCAGCGAGAGGTCCGCTCATCGCGGCCGCGGCTACAGCGGCAGCGAGGGCGAGCGTGAGCGACCGGCAGTTCCCAGACACGGTGGACGCCCTCAACCGATCGGCACCGGGGCCGTAGTCCGCGCCGCACCGAGGCGGGCGGTCCGCCCGTACCCCAGGTTGTGGAGCACGTCCTCGGTCGTATGCCCGGGAAGGATGTCGCACCGGAAGCCGCCTTCTCCGTCGTCGTCGATCAGGATCTCGGTCGCCTCGGGCAGGACGCAGTGCTTGCTGCCGCGCACGCCGCCGAGCATCTCCTGGTAGGCGCCGACCGAGAAGAACCCCAGGTAGAGCGGCGTTTCGCGCAGGTCCGACGCGTCCAGGTCGGGCAGGAAGAGCGGGACCGCGCTGCCGCGGGGCGGGTACACGTCGTCCCGGTCGCAAGTGATGCCGCCCAGGCGCACGCGGCGGAAGGGACGGTCGAGGTGGTTGAGCGGCAGGCAGATGAAGTGCTCGCCGAGGGCCCAGGTGTCCGGGAAGGAGGTCATGATCGAGCCGTTGACCAGGTACCAGGGGAGTTCCGAGCCGTTCTCCTTGACCGTGATGACCCGGAACAGGTGCGCCGCGTGCTCGGACACCGTGTAGCGGCCGAACTCGCCGATCAGCGCCGGCGGCTCCGTGCCGTGTGCGGCGCAGAGCGCGAGCGCCCGCTGAAGCAGGAGGCGGGCGAAGCGGTCGTAGTCGAAACCGCGGTCGAGCGTGGTTCTGCCGGGCACGCCGCCTCCGAAGTCGAAGAAGCGGAGGTGGGGGTGGCTTTGACCCAACCTGGCGTAGAGCTCGAGACCCGGCTCGAGAGCGTCCACGAAGGCCTCCTCGTCGCTGCTGGCGGACCCGAACATCGCGTGCAGGAGGACGAAGCGCGAGCCGGGGGTCTCATCGATGCGCGCGGCGAGACGCCGCGCCTCGGCTTCGTCGACGCCGAAGCGCGAATCCCTGTCGGCGACGCCGTGCTCTTCCCTCGGCCGCCTGAACCGAATGCCGAACTCGAAGCCCACGCCGCTGCCGGTGAAGGCTCCCAGTTCCGTCGCGTCCTCGAGAATGGGGATCACGCCGGGATGCTCTGCCCGGAGCGCCGCGAGGTTTCGCGTGTAGGCGCTGCCCGGACCCTTGAAGCCGTTCGCCAGCACCATCCGGTCCGGCGGCAGAAGACCGGTCCGGATCATGCGCCGGGCGATCTCCACGTCGACATCCGATGACATCTCGTGGTGAGCGCCGGCGGCCAGCGTCGAACGGACGACTTCCTCGGCGGTGTTCGCCTTCGAGGCGAAGGCGAAGTGAAAGGGGGCGGGGTAGCCGACGTCGTCGATGGCGCGGCGGAAGCAGCGCACCATCGCTGCGACCTGGGCGCGGATGTTCGGCAGAAAAGCGATCTCCAGCGGGCTGGGCATCGCCGCCGCCGGAAGGCCGTGGCCGGGAGACGGGCCGGTCTCGAAGAAAGCCGCAAGGTCGAGCCCGTGCGCTCGCAGGCGTCCACGACCGGCCTCGAGGAAGTGGTTGAAGCGGTGGCCGTCGGGGACCGGCGCGGGGGACTGACAGCCAATCCTGCTGGCTACGGGAGTCGCTTGACTGAAATCCATGGCGTCCCCTGGGCGGGAAGCCCCCGCCCACAGGGGCATTCTATCCGGGCATGACTCGAGCCTTCGTGAAAGCGCAGGAGGTCGGTCGTTGCTGTACACTGAACGCAGGCGAACGCAACGGATTGCAAGGAGGCCGTCTTTGCCTACGATGACGCTTCGACTCGACGACGAGACTCACCGGCGGCTCGACCGCCTCGCGAATTCGACCGAGCGGTCCAAGGCCTTTCTCGCAGCCAGGGCGTTGAGCGACTACTTGGACATGAACGAATGGCAGGTGGATGAGATCATGCAGACTCTCGAAGAGTCGGACCGCGCGCCGGCTTCGGCGTTCGTGGCGCATCGCAGAGTGACTTCGTGGCTCAAGTCCTGGGGTAGCGACAACGAGGGAGAACCGCCTCGTTGAAGATCGTCTGGTTTCGCAGCGCCATCGCCGACCTCGAAGATGCGCGAGCGTACATTGCGAACGACGATCCCGGGGCGGCGCGTCGAGTGGCTTCCGCCATCTTCAACGCCGTCGAGCGGCTCTCGGAGCATCCTGCCAGCGGCCGCCCCGGGCGGGTTCCAGGTACGCGGGAGCTGGTCGTTTCGCGGACACCCTATGTGATCCCCTACCGGGTCCGGGCGGGGTGTGTCGAGATTCTCCGCGTCTTCCATGCGAGACGCCGGTGGCCGGATCGCCTCTGAGGGGCCGACAATCGGAGTCAAGTGCGACGAGTCTTCGCGCTCGGAGCGGTCGGCGCTCAGCGGAAACGCTCGTCGAAGCGCTCATGCACTTGGCTCCTGCCACAGTATTGGTACAGCGCAATGTGCCATATGGGCGATAGCCTCGTGATCGTATTCTTGGAGCGATGGCTCTCGACTTGAGGAGACGGGCCGCGGAGATCTTCCGCGTGGGCGTGATGGCGGCCGATCCGGCGGCGTCAACCGCTCTGGCGCTTCGCGAACTCGACCTGCGAACCGGGGCAGGTGGCCAACTCGCGGTGCTTGCGGTGGGGAAGGCCGGGTTCGGGATGGCGGCGGCCGCCGCCAGCGTCCTGGGTCATCGCGTCCGAACCTCCGACGTGTTGGTTGTCGCTCACGACGAGGCGGTGCGCACAGGCGGCTTCGAGGCTCTGCGCTCAGGCCATCCGTTGCCGGACGAGCGGGGAATCGAGGCGGCGCGGGAGATCGAGCGCCGCGCCGGCGTGGTCGGCGCGGACGACCTGGCGCTGGTGCTGATCTCGGGCGGCGCGTCGGCGCTGCTGCCCGCGCCGGCGCCCGGCATCGGCTTGGACGAGAAACTGGAGGTGACACGGCAGCTTCTCCGCGGCGGCGCCACGATCCACGAGCTGAACGCGGTGCGCAAGCACCTCTCGACGACCAAGGGCGGCGGTCTGCTGCGGCAGTTGCGCCCGGCACGGGTGATCACTCTCGCCCTCTCGGACGTGATCGACGACGATCCGTCCGTCATCGGCAGTGGGCCGACCGCACCCGATCCGTCGACGTTCGGGGATGCAGTCGGCGTCCTGGAGCGATGCGGCGTGCTCGGGTCGTGCCCGGCCTCCGTTCGAGCACGGTTCGAGGCCGGGGTTCGGGGCGACGTCGAGGAGACCCCCAAGCCCGGCGACCCCGTCTTCGACGGCGCGATCTACCGGATCGTCGGCGGCAACCGGACCAGCGTCCGGGCGATGGCCACGGCGTGCGGCCCCGCCGTGGAGGTCGAACCGCGGCCCCTGGAGGGCGAGGCGTGCGAGGTCGGAGCGGCGCTCGCGGAACGCCTCGCTGTCGCGGCGCCCCGCGCCTTCGTCGGCGGCGGCGAGACGACGGTGACGGTCCGCGGCGCGGGCAAGGGCGGCCGCAACCAGGAACTTGCCCTGGCCTTCGCGCTCGAAGCGGCCGGGGGGCCACTTGCTGACCGCCGCGACTGGGTGTTCCTCGCCGCCGGCACGGACGGCCGTGACGGTCCCACCGATGCCGCCGGCGGCCTGGTCGACGCCTCGACGGTGGCTCGCATCCGGAGCGCCGGCATCGCCCCCGCCGCCGCGCTCGCGGACAACGACTCGTACCACGCCCTCGACGCTGCGGGTGCGTTGATGCGCACCGGCGCCACGGGCACGAACGTCGCCGACGCGGTCCTTTTCCTGTCAGGTCTGTAGTCTCGACCGATCCTCGTTTGACCCCTTCTGGAGGGAAGTGAATTGAAGAGTGAAAATGCGCGGCGCCTTGCAGGTAGCGATCGGCGAGGGCCTTGCGCTCTTCTTCGGCGGTGGGGGCTGGCCGGGGCTTTGTTGGCGGTGTCGGTGACCGTGCCGGCTGGCGCCATCATCTACGTCGCGCCCAGCGATGGGGTGATGGTGGACCGGACGCCGATCATCGTCTTCGGTGAGGTACGGTCGGCGATGGCGGCCGCCGGAGCGCGGTTCCCATCCACGGACGTGCTCTTCGAGGTGGAGGCGGTGTTGAAGGGGACCGTCCCGGGCGGCACGGTCCTGGTCCGGCAGCCGGGAGGCGTGAGCGAGGACGGCGTCGTCTCGGTCATCTACGGCCTGCCGATGTTGACGGCCGGCGACCGGCTGCTGCTCTTCCTCGAAGAGGTTCCGGAAGCCGTCGGCGACGGCGTCTACCGCACCGTGGAGTTGTCGCTGGGCATGTTCTTCGAGTCGTCGTCGGCCGCGGGCAATCTGCTGATGCGCGAGGCGGCCCTCCATGAAGCGGCGCCGGGGTCGAACGACGGAGCGGACTCCGATCCGTCGAGTCACAGGCCCCGCAACGGTGGGGACTTTCGCCGCTGGATCGCCGACCGGGTGCGCGGCGTGGAGCGAGAGGCGGACTACTTCGCCGTCGCCACGCCGGCCGACAGTCCGGTCGCTCTGATTTCTCCGTACCGCTTCCTCACAAGTCCTTCCGCCTGCCAGGCGCCCGACCTGCCGATCCGGTGGCGGCAGTTCGATCGCGGCAACGGGGTCGGGTTCACCATCCAGGCGGACGGGCAGGCCGGCGTCCCGGGCGGCGGAATCGCCGAGGTGGTGCGTGCGATGCGGGCCTGGAACGACGATCCGGCGAGCAGCGTTCAGCTCGAGAGCCTGGGCACGACGAACAGGAGGGCCGGGATTGTCCGAAGTGACGGTGTGAACTCGATCCTCTTCGAGGACCCGCACGACGTGCTTCCAGGCTACTTCCAGGCCAGCCGGGGAGGCGTTCTGGCCATCACACTCGCTCGTTTTTCCTGTGCGGAGGAGCACAGTCACGGGATTCCGGGCAACAAGTCGCATGAGGGACTTCCGATTCTCGAAACCGACATCCTGACCCAGGACGGCTACGGCCTGAGTTGGGCGGCCCGGACCCTGAATGCCAGCAAGGCGCATGAGCATGTGATGGCTCACGAGCTGGGCCATGCCCTTGGCCTGGCTCACTCCTGCGCTCAGGGATTTGCCGATACGTGCAGCGCGCTGACCGCGGACTCCCTGATGAAGGCGACAGCCAGCGGCACGCACATCTACAGGGGCGGCCTTCCCAACGCCGACGATCTGGCCGCGGTGCGCTTCCTCTATCCCGCGCACGGCGGCCCGGCCAGTCCGTCCGAGCTGACCGCCAGGGCGATCGATCAGCACAGCATCGAGCTCAGTTGGCAGGACAACTCGAGTGACGAAACGGCCTTCGACATCTTCGAGCGGTCGATCAACGAGACGGATTTCACGCACGTCGCCACCGTCGGGAGCAATACGACCTCGTTCGTCGTCGAGGGACTGGCGCCGGCCACCTACCGCGCCTATCGGGTGGCCTCGAGCAGCTCGGGTGGACGTTCCTCGGCGACCAGCGAAGCCAGCGCCGTCACGCTCGGCGAGGTGCGGAAGTGTGTTGAGGACGCCCGGACGCTGTGCCTGAACGAAGGCAGGTTCCAGGTGACCGCGGAGTGGGCGACCGCGATGGGGGCCACCGGTTCCGGCGGCTCGGTGACCCTGACGGAGGACACCGGGGCTTTCTGGTTCTTCGATCGCGCCAACGTCGAAATGGTCGTCAAGCTGCTCGACGGATGCGCCCTGAACAAGCACTTCTGGGTTTTCGCGGGTGGTCTGACGGATACCGAGGTTCAGTTGACGGTGGTCGATACCGAGACTGGCATGGCCGGGACCTGGTTCAATCCGGAAGGAACGCTTCTGCAGCCGGTTCAGGACAACGAGGCCTTCGAGACCTGCGGCCCCGACACGAGCATCGCCGCGGCGCGGAGCGCCGGGCTGGCGAAACCCTCGCCGTTGGCAGGGCGCCCGCTTGATCTCGACCGGGACGTCCAACTCGCCCTGGAGCGCTACCGCGCGGCTCGGGTCGAGACGCCCGTGGCCGCTCCCGGCCAGTGCACCGCCGGCGAGCGGACGCTATGTCTCGAGAAGGGCCGCTTTCGCGTCCGGCTGGACTGGGAAACCGAAGACGAGAAGACGGGTACGGGCAAGGCGATGCCGCTTACCGGCGACACCGGCCTGTTCTGGTTCTTCGAGCCCGCCAACATCGAGATCGTGATCAAGGTGCTCGACGGCTGCGCGGTGAACGGCAACCGATGGGTGTTCGCCGGGGGCCTGACGGATGTGGCTGTCGAGATGACCGTGGTCGATTCTCAGACCGGCGCCGTGAGAACCTATGCCAACCGTTCGGGCAGGCCGTTCCGCCCCATCAAGGATACGACGACCTTCTCGTGCTCCGCTACGGACGATCACGGCGGTACGCGGGATGAGGCGACCGATATCCCGCTGGAAGCCTCACGGGCCGGCTTTCTGGACGCTGCCGACGCTGACTTCTTCGTCTTTCGGATTCCGCGTGCCGGCAGGGTGCAGCTCCGCACGACGGGCTCGACCGATACCGAGGGCGTTCTGATGAATGCCGTTGGAACGACCCTGGCCAGCGACTCGGACTCGGGCGCCGAGGAGAACTTCCGTCTTGTCGCATCGGTGGGTCCGGGCACCTACTACATACGCGTTACTGGCAAGGACGCGGAAACGACCGGCGCCTACGAGCTGCACACGGGGTTCGCGGCCACGGCGGCCATCTCGAAGCGGGACCGGGATGCGTTGATCGCCCTCTATCGCGCGACCGGCGGCGCGAACTGGACGAACAAGGAGAACTGGCTGAGCAACCGTCCGCTCGACGAGTGGTACGGCGTGACGACCGGTGAGGGCGGCCGCGTGACCTGGCTTGAGCTGAGCGAGAACGGGTTGAAAGGCGAGATTCCGGCTGCGGTCGGCGATCTGGATGATCTCCTCGTGCTGCTGCTGAGTGGCAACCAGTTGACCGGGGCCATCCCGCGGGAACTCGGCGACCTCGAGGATCTCGTGTGGCTGTTCCTTCACTCGAACGCGTTGACCGGCGAGATACCGGTGGAACTGGCGCGTCTGCGTAGCCTGACGTACCTGTACGTGCACTCGAACCAACTGACCGGGAGCATTCCTCCTGCGCTGGGGAGCCTGCCGAGGCTGGGCTACTTGCGGCTCGGCTTCAATGAACTGACTGGCGGGATTCCCGCCTCCTTACGGAACCTGAGACGGCTGAACCTGCTGGAAGTGCGAGGCAATCAGTTGACCGGCGCCATTCGTCCCTGGCTTGGCGAGTTGACAGACCTGAGGTGGCTCTGGCTCGGGGACAACGAATTCTCGGGCGGCGTGCCGCCGGAGCTGGGCGATCTGACCGACCTGGTGTCGTTCCGCCTGTGGTCCAACAACCTGACCGGTTCGTTGCCCCCGGAGATTGGTCGCCTCACTGATCTGGTCGAGATGTACGTTCACGACACACAGCTCTCCGGTCCCCTTCCCGACACCCTTCTCGACATTGGCGAACTCGGCACGTTTTGGTTCCACGCCAGCGACCTGTGCGCTCCGTCGACCGCCGCCTTCGAAGAGTGGCTCGGCGGCATCGAAGACTGGCAGGGCGACCGCTGCGACTAGCGATGCGCCGAGACGTGACGGAACTCCGGAGGCCTGCGCTTCGCGCCGGATGCCGGCGGGAACCCGCGTGGCGGGAACTCGCGCCACGCGCGAACCAGTCCATGTACCCGTCATCGGGTGCATGGATGGCACGCCGGCGCACTCAGTCTCTGCCGCGCGAGCTCCTGGCAGCTAAGTGGCCGGGTTCCGGACTGGAAACGCGTCGAGCCCCGGATAGACGGCGCGGTCGCCAAGCTGCTCCTCGATGCGGAGGAGCTGGTTGTACTTCGCCACACGGTCGCTGCGGGCGGGGGCGCCCGTCTTGATCTGGCCGGTGTTCCAGGCGACGGCCAGGTCCGCGATCGTGGTGTCTTCCGTCTCGCCGGAACGGTGGCTCATCACGACGCCCCAGCCGGCGGCGCGGCTTCGCTCGACCGCGGCGGCGCTCTCGCTCAGCGAGCCGATCTGGTTCACCTTGCAGAGGAGGGCGTTACAGGAGCGCTCCCGGGTGGCCCGGTCGATCCGGTCGATGTTCGTCACCAGCAGGTCGTCCCCGACGAGTTGCACGTCGTTGCCGAGACGTTCGCAGAGCGCCTGCCAGCCGGCCCAGTCGTCTTCCGCGAGGCCGTCCTCGATGCTGACGATCGGGTACTTCGCGCACCAGTTCGCCCAGAGGTCGACGAGTTCGCCGCTCTCGAGTTCGCGGCCCTCGATTGCCAGCCCGTAGCGGCCGGTCGCCTCGTCGTAGAGCTCGCTGGTCGCGGGATCGAGGGCGATCCGGATGTCCTCGCCGGGGCGGCGACCGGACGCCTCGATGGCCTCCAGGATGACCTCGACGGCACGCTCGTTGCCGCCCAGGGCGGGTGCGAAGCCGCCCTCGTCGCCGACCGCGACGGAGAAGCCGCGGTCGTGAAGGATCGAGCGCAGCCGGTGGTAGACCTCGACGCCCCAGCGCAGGCCTTCCGCGAAGGAGGCGGCGCCCGTCGGCATGACCATGAACTCCTGGAAGTCGGTCGAGCCGGCGGCGTGCTGGCCGCCGTTCAGGATGTTGAGCATCGGCACCGGCAGGGTGCGCGCGTTGCGGCCGCCGATCGAAGCGTAGAGCGGCAGGCCGTGGGCGGCCGCGGTGGCGTGAGCGGCGGCGAGACTGACGCCGAGCACCGCGTTGGCGCCCAGTCGGCCCTTGTTCGGGGTTCCGTCGAGTGCCGCGAGCACGCGGTCGAGTTCTGCCTGGTCGGCGGCGTCGAGGCCCCGCGCCGCCGCGGCGATCTCGCCGTTCACGTGGCGGACGGCTAGGGTGGTGCCTTTGCCGCCGTAGCGCCGGGCGTCGCCGTCGCGCAGTTCGACGGCCTCGTGGCGGCCGGTGCTCGCGCCGCTGGGGACGATGGCGCGACCGCGGGCGCCGCCTTCAAGGACCACTTCGACTTCGACAGTCGGGTTGCCGCGGCTGTCTAGTACTTCGCGGCCGGAGAGGCCCGCGATCCTGGTTGTTGTTCCGGTCATTCGATCTCGCTTCGGGGTGGGTTGGGGCTCAAGGGCCTCAGGTCGAGGATCGGCAACGCTAGCCGATGACACCGCAGTAAGATGCGCCGGTTCCAACAAGAGGGGATTGCGGATGGCGAGGGCGCTGACAGGTCTTTCGGTTCTGCTGGTGGTGTCCGTGGCCGCGCCCGGTGTAGCGCAGCATGGCGCGGAAGGCGGCGAGTGGCGTCACTTCGGCGCCGACAGCGGCTCGACACGGTACTCGCCCCTGGACCAGATCGACCGGGACAACTTCGACCAACTGGAGGTCGCCTGGCGGTGGGAGTCGGCCGATGTCCTGCTGAAGGACCTGACCGACAAGACGCCCGGGTCGTACCGGAGCATGCCCCTGATGATCGACGGCGTCGTCTACATCGCGACCAACCTGGGCCAGGTCGCGGCGCTCGATCCGGCAACAGGGGAAGAGCTTTGGCGGCACGATCCGAGAGACTGGGAGATCGATCAGCGCGGTTCGCTGGTCCAGATCCGCGGTATCGAGTCCTGGACCGATGGCGAGGCGGAGCGTGTCCTGATCGCGACCCGCGGCGGGCGGCTGGTGTCCATCGACACGAAGACCGGCAGGCCGGACCCCGAGTTCGGCGAGGAAGGCGTTGTCGACCTGATGCAGGGCCTCCTGCCGGGGCGTGCGAACCGAAACATGAACTGGACGGCGCCCGTGACCGTCGTGGCCGACACGATCGTGATCGGCGGGACGATCTTCGACTTCCCGCTGCGCAACAACAACCCGCCCGGTGACGTGCGAGGTTTCGACATCCGCACGGGAAAGCTGAAGTGGACGTTCCACGCCGTGCCGCGGGAGGGCGAGCCCTACATCGAGACCTGGGAAAACGAGTCCTGGCGGAAGATGGGCAACACGAACGTATGGTCGATGATGAGCGCCGACCAGGAGCTCGGCTACGTCTACCTGCCGTTCGGGACGCCGACCAACGACTACTACGGCGGCGACCGGCACGGCGACAACGTCTACGCGGAGTCGATCGTCTGCCTCGATGCCCGCAACGGCGAGGTCGTCTGGCACTTCCAGACGATCCACCACGGCGTCTGGGACTACGACCTGGCGTCGGCCCCGAACCTGATCGACATCACGGTCGACGGCAAGGAGATCAAGGCGGTTGCGGTCGTCTCGAAGGTTGGGATGACCTACGTGTTCGACCGGGCGACGGGGGAACACGTCTGGCCGATCGTCGAGGCGCCGGTCAACTACCACTCGCGCATTCCGGGCGAGAAGCTCTCGCGCACTCAGCCGTTCACGACGCGGCCGCCGCCGTTCGAAACGCTCGGCATCGACTACGACGACCTGATCGACTTCACGCCGGAGCTGCGGGCCGAGGCACTCAAGGTGGTCCGGGACTACGTGATCGGCCCGGTCTTCACGCCGCCTATCGTCCACGGCGAGGACGGCAAGCGCGCCTACGTCCAGAACCCGGGGCCCGGCGGCGGCGCGAACTGGACCGGCGCCTCCTTCGATCCGGAGACGAACATCCTCTACGTGCCTTCGCTGACGCGGCCGGGCGCCATCTCGCTCTCGGCGCCCGACCCGGCACGGTCCGACTGGCGCTACTCGATCAACCGCCGGCCCACGCCGAAGGTCCAGGGCCTGCCCCTGCTCAAGCCGCCCTACCGGCGGATCACGGCCTTCGACATGAACCGCGGCGAGATGCTGTGGCAGGCGCCGCTCGGAGAGGGACCCCGCGACCACCCCGCGATCAAGCACTTGAACCTCGGCCGGCTCGGCACGCCGCCCCAGGACGGGGTCGTCACCGAAGGCGGCGTCCTGGTGACGAAGACCCTCGTCGTCTCGATCGAACCGATCGTGGATGAACCCGGCTCGCGAGGGGACGAGCGAGACGCGAACCAGTCCGATCGCCCGTCCGCGGGCGGTCGGATGGCGGTCGGAGATCGCTCGGCCGACGGCAGCTACCTCGTCGCCTTCGACAAGGCGACCGGCGAACTCCTGGCCCGGCTCGAAGTCGACCGCAGCCTCCACGGCGGCCCGATGACCTACATGCACGAAGGCCGCCAGTACATCCTCATCGCCGGCGGCGGCGAGCGGCCCGGCCCCGGCCCCTCCATCGCAGAGACCGCTATCGCCGACGCACCCCCGCGGTCCCGGCGTCAGCCGCCCCGCAAGGCCGAACTCGTCGCCTTCGCCCTGCCGGAATAGCGGCAGCGGCAGGGTCGGCCCGGGAGGGCCTACGCCCTGAGGCCGGCGAGCGGACCGACGAGTTCGATGTAGTCGCCGCGCTGGCCGTAGGCGTGGCGGAGGCCGACGTGGTTGGTGTCGAGGCCCATCGCCTGGGCGACGCTGACGAGGAGGTGCTGGTGGGGAACGCCGGCGAACTTCGTCAGACCACCGGGAGCGAGCTGTGCCGGGACGCGCATCTGGGCCGGTGTCTCGTGGGGCCAGTACATGTAGCGGCCGGTGTCGAAGGCCCAGGAGCCGCCGATCAGGACGGGGCAGTAGTTGCGGTAGCCGTGCCAGCCGTCGCCGAGTTCGGAGCCCCAGACGATCAGCGTGTTGTCCATCAGGGAGCCGCCGCCTGCGTCGGGGATCGACTCCAGGGTGCTGACGAGGCGGGCGACCTGCTGGCCGTGGTGCTCCACGTAGTTCGTCATTGCGTCGTGTTTGCGGACATCCTCGTGGATGTAGTGGGCGATGCCCTTGTGCACCTTGTCGCTGACGTGGTCGGCGCCGAACTCGGCGGTCGGCATCTCGCCGAGCGAGAAGGAGACGACCCGCGTGATGTCGCAACTGAAGGCGGCCGCGATGATGTCGACGAAGGCGTCGAACTGCAGGTCGTAGCGGTCGAACGAGCTGGCGGGTCGGGCCGGGGCTTCGCAGGAGAGTGTCGCCAGGCCCTCGAGCCGGTGGCCGAGCCGGTCGACGAGGCCGAAGTGGGACTCGAGCCGGGCGCGATCGTTCGCGTCGAAGCGCGCTGCGACCGCCCGGTACTCCTGGTACGCGAAGTCCAGCGTGCTGCGCCGGTAGGCGCCGACCGTGTCGCCCGAGGATGCCGGCCCGAAGACCCGGTTCCAGGCCCGCAGCGGCGTGTTCTCGGCCGGCAGCCGCATGCCGCCGATGTTGTAGCTGATCGGCCGGCCGGCTTCGAGCGCGGCGTCGACCGAGACCTCCAGCGACGGCAGCCGGTCGGCCCGGGCCACGTGGGCCGCGACGATCTGGTCGAGGGAGGCCGACGTGGAGCGGGTGTCGCGGCCGGCGAAGTCCGCGTTGTCGCCGGTCCAGGCGTGGACCCAGCCGCGATCGTGCCGGTTGCCGCCGGCGTCGAGTTCCGCGGTGGCCAGGGACAGGCCGTCCAGGGCGAGGATGCGGCGACGGTGCTCGTGGAGCGGGGCCAGCGGTCTGCTGAAGGCGCTTTCCGGCAGTTGCTCCAGGTCGACCGACCAGGGTTCGCTCTCGGAGACGCCGTCGGGGCGCATCTTCCAGGTGGCGTAGGGCCAGCCGTGGCAGTGGCTGATCAGGATCAGGCGCCGGACTTGAGCGGGGCTCTGGGCCAGGGCCCGCAGGGCGCCGCCCGGCCAGCCGGCGCCGAGTGCCGTGAGCCCTCCGAGTTGCAGCAGTTGGCGTCTTGAGATCATCCGTCGACTCCGGAGCCTGGTTCGGTTGCGCGTGTGCGGAAGAGGTCGCTGGTCGCGATGGAAACGAGGAGTGCCTTGACCGAGTCGTTCTCGCGGAAGCGCTGCTGAATCGGTTCGAGGCCGGGCGCGTTCCGCTCAAGGTGGCTTCCGAGTGCGTAGCGCGTCCAGTGTAGTGCGTAGCAGTCCCGGACCCGGCGGCTCGCGGCCAGTTCGTGCGCGAACTCGACTCCGTCGGCGAACGAGAGCACTTCGGCGCCGGGCAGTCGGAGCGAGCCGCTGGCGTCGACCGGCTGGCCGTTGTCCTCGGCTCGCCAGGCGCCCATCGCGTCGTAGTGCTCGAAGGCGAAGCCGGCCGGGTTGATCCGGCGATGGCACGTGTGGCATTCGCCCGGTTTGGTCGCGGCGGCCGTCCGTTCGCGATTCGTACTCTCGACACCGAGCGTGTCGGGCGGCAGCGCACTCTCGACCCCTTCGACCGGCTCGCCGAGGTCCATGCAGGCGATGCGCTCCAGGATGCGCACGCCCCGGGGGATCGGGCCGGGTTGCACCGCGTACGCGCCGATCGCCAGCACCGACGGAAGGGTCAACACGCCGGCTCGCAGGGTGGGGTCGAGCTTCACGGGCATGAGGGTGAGCGGCTTCCTTCGTCCGACGGAGGCGGTGACGTACTCGATCTTCCGGGTCACGGCGGCCCGCCCTTCGTCCGGGGTCGTCGTCTCACTGTAGATCGGCCTGGTGTTGCGCGACATGTAGCCGTGGTTGCCGGTCATCAGCTCTGTGAAGGTGCCCGCGCGGTCGAAGATCGCCTCCTCGACGAACAGCTCGGTCTCGAGCTTCATCGAGTGGCGGATGGGCCCGATGATCGCCGGCCACAACGTGTCGTCGTCGCGGGCGTTGTGCACCTGGGTGGAGAGGCCGAACCGGGGGCCGAAAGCGCGGCGCGCCGGAGCGATCAGGAGGACCTGTTCGGTGCCGAGCCATTGATGGTGGAAGTGGACGACGGCCGGCCGTGCCTTCGCGTCGTCGAGCATGCGCTCAGCCTGGCGTTCGAGGCCTTCCGGGGTGTCGAGTTCGCCGGTGCGGGCCGCCCGGAACAGCTCGTCGTCCGGCATCGAGTCCCAGAGGAAGTACGACAGCCGCGTGGCGAGTTGCCACGGATCGAGGGCCGACGCATCGTTCGCGCCCGGCTCGAGCTTGAAGTGGAACGCCGGGGCCTGCAGGATGCCGGCGACGGTGAGGGCCACCGCCTCGTCGATCGGTTCGGATTCGTTCTGTACCCGCCAGAACGCCTCGATCCGGTCGCGCTCCCCGTCGCGCAAGGGCCGGCGCCAGGCGCGCTCGGCAAACCAGAGGATGCTCGTTGCGGCGCAGGCCTCACGCTCCGCGGACGGGAGGTCGGACCATCCGGAGCAGTCGAAGAAGGTCGGCGACAGCAGGGCGAAGGACCCGAAGTGCATCCCGGCGAGGTGCAGTTCCTCGACCTGGTAGGAGGACGGATTCTGGCCCTGCGCGATGCCCTCGAAGCCGTCGGCGCCTGGCTCGGCCGGAAAATGCCACGGCCACGGGTCGGGTGGTGGCGGCGGCGAGAACACGCCCTTGCTGGCGGCGCGCCGCGGGCTGATCCGGTCGGCAACGGGCGGTCGCTTCGGCCACAGTTCGCCGTCTCGGGGGAAGCCGAGCAGGTCGGCGACCGTGTTGTTGTACTCGGCCGGCGTGAGCGCCAGGGGCGCTGTTTCGCTCGCTGCGCCCGCCTCCCTGGACTCGCCCGCTGCCGGCAGCGCGAGGGCGGCGGCGCACAGAAGCGCCAGGACGGTCCCGAGGTCGAGTTTCATGGCGGATGCGGTAGTGGCTGGAGGCTCCGTGCTCTACGAACTTGTAACACTGTATCAGTTCCGCCTATTCCCGGACGGCGACGGGATGGACCCAGGCGCCGGGCCGGCCAAGGGGGTTCGGGGTGCGAGGCAAGTGCTACTCGGGATCTCGCGCGGCGCTGCCCGACGTGCGCAGGATGAAGGCGTCGAGCGTTTCCTTCCACTGCGGCAGCAGGGACTGATCCACGTACATCATGTGCCCTGCGGCGAAGTCCTCGCGCTGGATGTTGGCCCTGAGTTCCGGCGGCAGGCCCATGTGGTCCAGCGTCCAGACAGCGGCGAAGTAGGGCGTCGCCAAGTCGTACAAACCGTTTATCAGGAGCACTTCGAGCTCCGGATTCCGGCGCATGGCGGCGGCCAGGTCGGGGGCGACGTTCGGTGTGCCGTCGCCGCGCGAGAAGCGGCCCGCGCTCACCCGCCCCCAGTTCCAGTCGCGGACGGCGCCGCTCGGGACGTACTCGCGGTCGCCGTCGTAGCCGAGCTCGCCCCGCAGGTAGCTGTTGAAGGCGGACGTGTAGGCCGAGCTGATCGCCGTGGACTGCGGATCGTGGGAGGGCCGGGCGCCCAGCGTGTCTCCCGCCGGGCCGGTGAAGCGGGCGTCCAGGCGGCCGACGATCTTCCCTTCGTCGCGCAGCAGCTCGGCCTCGAAGGCCGGCGCCGTCACCCGCAGGTCCGACTTGTCGAGAAAGTCGCGCGAGAGCCCGGTGTAGCGGTGCAGGCGGTCGATCACCCGGGCGCGGGTGTCCGCGTCGAGCGTGCTGCCGCGGAGCAGCGCGGTGGCGTACTCGGTGAGCGCCCATTCCTCGACTTCGGCCATCAGGGTCCCGAGATCCGCCGGGGCGCCCTCCGGCAGCGCGTCCAGGTAGCGGGCGGCGACGGTGTAGGACGGCAGGTTGACGATGTAGGCAAGGTCGTCGCCGGGTGCGAACTGGATCGTGTTGAACTGCAGGACCGAGGAGACCAGGACGATGCCGTTCAGGTCGATGTTCGCGCGCTGCAGGTGGCCGGCGAGCACCGCCGAGCGGGTCGTGCCGTAGCTCTCGCCGAGCAGGTAGCGGGGCGAGTTCCAGCGGTCGTGTGCGCTGAGGAACCGCCGGATGAACTGGGCAAGCGACTTCGCGTCCTCGTCGATGCCCCAGTAGTCGGAGCCCGGAATCTCGCTCAGCGTGCGGCTGAAGCCGGTGCCTACGGGATCGACCATCACGATGTCGGCGATGTCGAGGAGGGTCCAGGCGTTGTCCTCGAGGGGGTAGGGCGGCGCTCCCTGCGGGCCGACATCGGGGGTTACGACGCGCCGCGGCCCCATGATCCCCATGTGCAGCCAGAAGGACGCGGAGCCGGGGCCTCCGTTGTAGGAGAACACCAGGGGCCGCTGCTGCGGTGTCGCGCCGTTCGTCCGGAAGTACGCCGTGTACCAGAGATGTGCGGCCGGAGCGGCGTCGTCGTTGTCGAGCTGGATTCCGGTGACGACGGCGTCGTACTCGACCGTCTCGCCGCCGACCTCGATCGAGTGGCTGGTTTCCCAGTGGTCCGGCGGAGCGGGCGGCCTGGCGGCCGCCGACGCGCCGTCGCCTTCCTCCGCGCGCGCCTGGGCCGTCGCGGCCAGGGCGGCGACGCAGATCAGGGCAAGAGCCGGTTTGGCTGCGGCGAGCAGCCGGAGGACGGAGAAATCCATCAGGTTGGCGTATTGTAGACCGTCGCCGGAAACTGGCGGACGACGAGAGGGAGGACCATGAGACACGCTCTTCGACTGACGATTCGACCCGCGCTCGTCGCGGCCACGGTGTTCGCGGCGGGTTCGCTGTGGGCGCAGGAATGGACCACGACGACGGACACCCACCGCTTCATGGAGGTCCGGGGCGGCATCTGGCTGACCCAGACCACGGCGCAGGTGTTCAACAGCAACGCGCTCGTCATCGTCAACGACGAGGACGTCGTCATCGTGGATTCCCATGTGACGCCGTCCAAGGCGCGGGACCTGATCGCTTCGATTCCGGCGATCACGGACAAGCCCGTCACGGCGTTGATCAACTCCCACTACCACTGGGACCACGCCCACGGCAACCAGGAGTTCGCCGACATTCCGATCATCGGCCACGAGTACACGCGGATGAAGATGGCGACAGGCGCTCACGAGGAGGCGACCTACCAGCGTGGCCTGACCGGGAACGCGGCGACGCTCGAGCGGCTCGCGGGTGAGATCGAGGCGGCCGAGGACGACGAGGAGCGCGAAGGGCTCGAGGCTTACCGCGCGATGTTCGCCGCCCATGCCGCGGACTTCGACGAGATCGTCCCGCTGCCGCCCGACGTGACGATGAACGAGAAGATGACGCTGTTCCGGGGCGGCCGCGAGATCCAGGTCATCTTCCTGGGCCGCGCCCACACGGGCGGCGACGTCGTCGTCTACTTCCCGCAGGACAAGCTCGTCTTCACCGGCGACATCCTGTTCGGTGGACCGTCGTTCCTCGGCGACGGCTACGTCGACGACTGGCCCCAGACGCTTCAGAACCTGAAGGCGCTCGACTTCGACATCGTCGTTCCCGGGCATGGGCCGCCGATGACCGATCTGAGTCCGATCGAGAAGTCTCAGGACTACTACCGTGCTCTGTGGGAGCGGACTGCGGCGATGCACGCGTCCGGGGTCTCCGTCGAGGAGGCGATCGAGACGATCGACATGTCGGACACCGGCTTCCGCAATCCTTCCGACCCGGAGGTCCGGCGGATGTACGAGCGGCTCGAGAACCCGGACTGAAGCTGAAGCGGACTGTGCCGCCACGCGGGTGTCGGTCGGCGTTGGTCGGGAAGTGCGGCCAAGCAGTAGACGCTAGCCGCGTCACTGTGCGAATGTCCACAGTTCGATGAAGCGCATCGGCATCAGCACCGGCGGCGGCGACGCCCCTGGCCTCAACGCGGTGATCCGGGCCGTCACGCTGGCCTCCATTCGCCGCGGCTGGGAGGTCTTCGGCCTGCTGCGCGGCTACGGCGCATTCTTCGATCCAAGCCAGGTCCGCGTCCTCGACCGTGACGCGGTGCGCGGCACGACCCATCTCGGCGGCACGATCCTGGGCACGCGCAGCGGCGCGAACCCCTTCGAGCGCCGGGTCGAGCAGGAGGACGGCTCGGTCGTCGTGGAGGACCTCACGGAGGAAGCGATCGCAGGTTTCCATCGGCTCGGCCTGGACGCGCTCGTCGCGGTCGGCGGCGATGGTTCCATGCGGCTTGCCCTCAAGCTGCACGGACTCGGTGTACCGGTCGTCGGCGTGCCGAAGACGATCGACAACGACCTTGCCGGCACCAACGTGACCTTCGGCTTCCACACCGCGGTCGATGTAGCGACGGCGGCCATCGAGCGGCTGCACTCGACCGCCGAGGCGCACGACCGCATCTTCGTCGTCGAGCTGATGGGCCGCTACGCGGGCTGGATCGCCCTCTTTGCGGGCGTCGCGGCGACGGCCCAGGTCATCCTGATCCCCGAGATCCCGTACGACATGGACGAAGTATGCGATCACCTCATGGCGCGTGAGCGGCGGGGACGACACTTCGCGGTCGTCGTGGCGGCCGAGGGAGCGCGACCGGTCGGCGGCGACTTCACCTGGTCGAAGAGCGTCGGAGGCGGTCCGGTCGAGCGGCTCGGCGGTGTCGCCGAGCGGGTGGCGGCGGAGATTCACGAACGCACCGGCAAGGAGACCCGCACCGTCACCCTCGGCCACCTCCAGCGCGGCGGCCAGCCGATCCCCTACGACCGCTTGATCGCCCTGCGCTTCGGCGCTGCGGCCGTCCGCCAGATCGAAGAAGGGAAGTTTGGCGTGATGGTCGCCCTCGACCCGCCCACCGTGCGGGCAGTGCCGCTCGAGCGCGCGGTCAGCCGGATGAAGAGCGTCCCCCTGGAAGCAGACGTCGTCGCCACCGCCCGCGACCTCGGCATCTGCCTCGGCGAGTAGCAAACACTGGGTGCGCCGCCTGCGATCCATGCGCCCGCGGACGGGCGCACGGACTGGTTCGCGGGTGGCGGGGATCGCGCCATCCGGGTCCCGGCCGGCATCAAGAGCGATGCCGCGAAGCGGCGAGCACGAACTGGAAGGTACCGGGCCTTCCTGGTACTCTCTCCTGTACCATATGGGACTTCAGGGTTCCGGGAAGACGAGAGAGCCATGATCAGACCGGGGCACGCACAACCACTCAGCATCCCCGATCTCGAGGAGATCCGGGGCGGAGCATCTGCCAGCATCCTCTCCGAGCTCAAGCGGCTGCTCCAGGTCTCCGATCTGGAACTCGTTGCAGTCGTCGGCATTCCACGCCAGACCATGCTCCGCCGGCTGAAGCAGGGCCGGCTCACCCGGCACGAGAGCGACCGCGCGGCGCGGCTGGCCCGCGTGTACAACGCAGCGCTCGAGTTCTTCGACTACAACCACGACAGCGCGGTCCGCTGGCTCAAGCGCCGCAATCCCGCGTTGGCCGGCGAAACGCCCCTGGAGCATTCCGACACGGAGGTCGGTGCGGAGGAGGTTCTGACGGTCCTCCACCGGCTCGCCCACGGCATCCCCCTGTGAGGCTCGCGTGAAGGTCTGGCGACTCGCCCGGACGCAGTGGGCTCCGGACGTGGCCACGATCCTGGACGGTGGCGGCGCGGCCCGCAGAGGCGGCAGATGGAGCCCACCGGGGATGCGGGCCGTCTACTGCAGCGAAACCTCATCCCTCGCCCTGTTGGAGATTCTGGTCGGCCTGCCGTTCGGAGTGGATCACCCGGCCTATCGGATTGTCGATCTGAACGTCCCGGACGGTTCGATCGCTCACCTGGAGGTCGAACCGGACGACCCGGACAGTCAGCGGCTCGGCGCAGCCGCCCTGGATCGCCACCTGGCGGTCGCTGTTCCCAGTGTCGTCAACCCGCTGGAGCGCAACGTCGTCATCAACCCGCTTCATCGGGACTTCGACCGAGTGAAGCCGGGCAGGTTACGGCCGTTCCGGCTTGACTCCCGGCTTGGCTGATTCAGGCTGAGGCTCTGCGGGTCGCTCGATACGACTGTCGTCCAGCCTTGCACTCTCGGTCCGCGGGACGGCGAGGTCATGGATTGCGTTCGCTCAATCTCGAGGAGGCAGGAGGAAAGTTCGGTGGAAGGCGCCGAGATTTCCCGGTAGAATGCGCCTCATGTCCCCCGAGTTCATCCAGCGACAGCAGCATGTCGAGGCGATCGGGAGCCTCCTCCAGCAGTTCCCCGTGGTCGGCATCCTGGGCGCTCGCCAAGTCGGGAAGACCACCCTCGCGAAGCAGATAGCGGCCGTCGCTACGCCAGATGCCACACCGGTCCATCGCTTCGATCTGGAGGACCCCGACGACCTGGCCCGCCTGGACGAACCCAGGCTGGCACTTTCGGGTCTTCAGGGGCTTGTCGTCCTCGACGAGATCCAGTTGCGCCCGGAACTCTTCCCGGTACTTCGTGTCCTCGCCGACCGGGGACCACTCCCGGCCCGGTTCCTGGTGCTCGGCAGCGCCTCGCCGCATCTGCTGCGGCAGGGGTCGGAAACCCTGGCCGGTCGAATCGCCTACTACCTGTTGCCCGGTTTCTCCTTTGCTGAGACGGGAATCGCCAAGCTGGACGAGCTTTGGCTCCGGGGTGGCTTTCCGCGCTCGTTCCTCGCCGCGTCCGACGGAGAAAGCGACCGCTGGCGCCGTCAATTCGTCAACACCTTTCTCCAGCGTGACCTGCCCGCCCTGGGAAGCCGGATCCCGGGTCCCACGCTGGGCCGCTTCTGGAGAATGCTGGCCCACTGGCACGGCCAGACCTGGAACGGTTCGGACTTCGGTCGTTCCTTCGGCGTCTCGGATACCACGGTCCGCCGGTATCTCGATCAGCTCACGGCGGCTCTCGTCGTGCGTCAACTGCAGCCCTGGCACGCGAACCTCCGCAAGCGTCAGGTCAAGATGCCGAAGGTCTACATCCGGGACCCCGGTCTGCTTCACACCCTGCTGGCCGTGGACAACCGGATCGCCCTCGAACGCCACCCGAAGTGCGGCGCGTCCTGGGAGGGCTTCATCCTCGAGCAGTTGCTGACGCTCCTGGAACTACCGGAAGAGCGTGTCTACTTCTGGCGCGCCCACACCGGGGCCGAACTCGACCTGCTCGTGGACCGCGGCGACCACCGGGTCGGCTACGAGATCAAACGGACGTCGTCGCCGCGCACAACACCCTCCATGCGCTCGGCGCTCCGCGACCTGGAACTCGCTGAACTGACGGTGATCCACGCTGGCGACCGCTCGTTCCCGATGATCGAGAACGTGCGAGCAGTGGCCGCCGGACGGCTGCTGGAGGACTTGTAGTCGGCGGACTGGACGATCGGAGAACAATGGCGACCAAGAACACGATCGATGCGAGGGCACTGGAGACGCTGGGTGCTCGAAAGCTCGCGGAACTCCTGTCGGCGGCCACCGCGCACGACGCCGTGGCGAAGCGTCAGTTGCGCCTGGAGCTTGCGGCAGCAAACGGTCCCGACGCGGCCGCGGCCGAGATACGGAGGCGTCTGGCGGCGTTGAGCCGTGCGAAGAAGTTCGTGTCCCGTTCCCACGCCGCGACCTTGGCGGATGACTTGGAAGTCCAGAGGGAGGCGATTCAGAAGCACGTGACCGAACAGGATCCGGGCTTGGCCCTGGAGCTGCTGTGGCGATTCATCACGCTGGGCGAGCGGGTCTTCGATCGTTGCGACGACAGCTACGGCCTGGTTGGCGAGGTCTTCCGGTCGGCCCGCGCCGACATCGGTCGCGTTGCCGCCGCCGCTTGCCCCGACCCTGTCAAGCTCGCCGACAGGACCTTCGAAGCGATCTGGAGGAACGGCTTCGGCAACTACGACGGACTGATCGGTGAACTGGGGCCCGCTCTGGGGCAAGCGGGGCTTGAGCACCTTCGACTGAGAGTGCTGGTGCTTCGGGACGGCAGGTCGGCAGCCGCGCGGGGGGCGGGCCGAAGCAACGTCGTACCGGGTCCTTGGGGCCGGTCCCCCGGAAGAGCGGATGAGGATGACGCTCTTGTATTGTTCGAGCGGGCGATTCCCCAGGCCCTGGAGGACATCGCCGACGCCCAGGGCGATGTGGACGCCTTCATGGAGCAGTACGACGAGCGGAAGCGGCGGATTCCGGTCTTCGCGGCGGAGATCGCGCGACGCCTGCTCGAGGCCGACCGCCCGGAAGAGGCGCTTCGTATCCTCGATGACGCCCGGCTGGTGCGGGACGGTGGCTGGCCGGCGCCTGACGAAGAGTGGCGCGAGACTCGAATCGACGTGCTTGAAGCCTTGGGCCGAAACGCGGAGGCCCAGGTCGCGCGATGGGAGACATTCGAGAAGAAGCTCGACGAGAAGTGCCTGCGTGCTTGCCTTGAACGGTTGGACGAAGCCGGCGCGGCGACGGCTACCGAGAAGGCGCTCAACCACGTCGCCGGCTACCAGGACCTGCATGCCGCCCTGGAGTTTCTGCTCGAATGGCCGGATCCCGCGCGAGCCGCCGCGGTCGTCATACGAAGAGCGCGGGAACTGAACGGCGACTACTACGACGTGTTGAACGCCGCCGCATCGGCGCTCGCAGCCGATCATCCACTGGCCGCGACCCTTGCCCTGCGGGCAATGATCGACTTCGCGATGGTGAACGCTCGCTCCTCACGCTATCGGCACGCGTCAAGGCGCTTGCTCGCCTGCGCCGGGCTCGCGGAGAAGATCGACGACTACCGCGGCTTCGAGGACCACGACGCCTACTTCGCGGCCATTCGGAAGGAGAATGCGAGGAAGTCGAAGTTCTGGGCGGTGCTCGGCGACGTGATGGGCATCGGCGGGCCCTTCCGACCTTAGGTGCGCCGAGGCAGGTAGTAGAGTCAGGCCGTGGACTTGGTCACCGCAGCGCCAGCCGACGATCCAGCCACTTTGGAGCGTTCCACGCTCTTTCGAGGGGCGGCCGAGGCCGTCCTGCCGTCCCTTCCCGATTCCTGGTTCCGGACGTGCGTCACGTCCCCGCCTTACTGGGGGCTTCGCGACTATGCCGAAGAGAACCAGATCGGCGCCGAGCCGGATCCGGCCGTGTACATCAAGCGCCTGACGGCTATCTTCGACGAGGTGCGGAGGGTTCTTCGGGACGACGGCACGCTCTGGCTCAACCTGGGCGACAGCTACACGAGCGGTAACCGCGCGACGCGGGCGCCGGACAAGAAGAACCCTGTTCGCGCGATGAGCTACAGGGCACGGACGCCTGAGGGCATGAAGCCGAAGGACCTCGTGGGGATTCCGTGGATGGTTGCTTTCGCGTTAAGGGATGCGGGCTGGTACTTCCGCAGCGACATCATCTGGGAGAAGCCCAACTGCATGCCCGAGAGCGTCAAGGATCGCCCGACGCGATCTCACGAGTACATGTTCCTGTTCACGAAATCGCTTCGCTATCACTACGACGCCTCCAAGGCCCGCGTCAAGGGTCGGAACCGCCGGACGGTCTGGTCCGTACCGACGGAGCCCTTCGCCGGCGCCCACTTCGCGACTTTTCCTCCCAGATTGATCGAACCCTGCATTCTCACCGCGTCCATTCCGGGAGACTGGGTGCTCGATCCCTTCTTTGGTTCGGGCACGGTCGGCGTCGTCTGCGCGCAACAGCGCCGCAGGTACGCGGGCATCGAGCTGAACCCCGCGTATGCCGAACTGGCGGCGAAGCGCATCCGCTCGACCCAGCGAACCCTCTTCACGCTCGACTACGACACGGCGCAGTGACCCTGGACCCCCCGCTGCCGGACCTCCAGATCTCGTTCTACCGGAACCTGGAGCGGCTCAGGTCAACTCACTTGCTCGATGCTCTCTTGAGGGCGTCCTCCGAAACGGACGTCCACATGGTTGATCGGGAACTCCGCCAGTTCGCTGACAAGGCAGCACTTCAACGTCTGGCCGGCTGGGGACTGAGAGGCGAGATCTCTTCGCGGTGCCGAGTCTGCTCAGGGCCAATCCGTGTCTGCTCGGCTACTACCGGCTTCTGCTCGGGTTTTCGCAGAAGCAGTTCTACGGCAAGGCACACGGGCTGAGCGCCTTCAAGTCGATGGAGGAGAAAGCAAGCCTGTCCAGGACGCAGGAGGATCGCGTAGCCGAACTTGCGCGCTGTCTCTGCATCAGCGCGGCCCACTTCGTGCGTTCAGTTGATCGGTTGACCCAATCGAAGGTTCACGACCTGACGCTGCTCACTTTGGGACCGCAGCTGCGGGGAGGAGCCCTGAACCGTGTCGGTCAGCAAGCCGCCAGGCGGGTGTTTGACCTGATCGCAGTCCTGACGGAGAGCGCCCACCTTGGACTGGATCGGTCCGCCATCAAGATGCGCAACGCCGCCGGCGCACCTGTCCGGATCTTCTTCGCTTCCGACCCCGACATCGCCATCCACGAGGAACTGCCTTCCGGCCGCAGCCGACCTGTTGTCGCGATCGAGATCAAGGGAGGGAAGGACGTCTCGAACGTCCACAACCGAGTAGGCGAGGCCTAGAAGAGCCACCAGAAGGCCAAGAATGACGGTTTCACCGAATGCTGGACGATCCTCGGAATTGCTGGCCTGGACCACGAGCTTCTTCGGAGCGAATCCCCGACCACCGACAGGTTCTTCGAACTCGATGAGATCACGCGCGGCGACTCGGAGGCGTTCGATGACTTCAAGGAGCAGTTGTACTCGCGGGTCGGCCTGAGGGATTCGGCGTAGCTCCAGAGCCGCAGCTCCCGCAACTGTCGCTCGAGCGAACTACCGTAGCGCCTCCACCACCTTCTCCAGCGTGTCCTTCGCATCCCCGAACGTCAGCACCGTGTTCGGCGCGAAGAACAACTCGTTCTCGATGCCCGCGAAGCCGGGTCGCATGGATCGCTTGAGGACGATGCAGGACCTCGCCAGGTCGGCGTTCAGGACCGGCATGCCGTAGATCGAGCTCGCCGGGTTGTGCTTCGCGGCGGGGTTCACGACGTCGTTCGCGCCGACGACCAGGGCGACGTCGGTGTTCTTGAAGTCGTCGTTGATCTCCTCGAGTTCCATCAGCGTGGTGTAGGGGATCTTCGCCTCGGCGAGCAGGACGTTCATGTGGCCGGGCATACGGCCGGCGACGGGGTGGATCGCGTAGCGGACCTGGGTGCCGTTCGCTTCGAGGATCTCGGCCAGTTCGCCGACGACGTGCTGGGCCTGGGCGACCGCCATCCCGTAGCCGGGGCAGACGATGACGGAGCCGGCGCCGGACAGCAGCATCGCTGCGTCGCCGACCGAGGCCTCCTGGACCCGTTCGCCGCCCGAGGCGGCCATCGCGGCGTCCTCCTCGTCGACCTTGCCGAAGGCGCCGAACAGGACGTTTCGGAACGAGCGGTTCATCGCCTTGCTCATGACGACGGAGAGGATGAAGCCCGAGGCGCCGTCGATGGCGCCCGCGATGATCAGGACGTTGTTGTTCAGCGCGAATCCGGTCGCCGAGGCGGCGAGGCCGGCGTAGGAGTTGAGCAGGGTGATGACGACCGGCATGTCGGCGCCGCCGATGGGCGCGACGAACAGGATGCCGAGCAGCAGCGGCATCGCGGCCATCGCGTAGAACAGAACCTGGTTCGACGGATCGATCGTGACCAGGACCAGGAGGACGAAGGTGCCGCCGAACATCAGGATGTTGGTCTGGTTCTGCAGCGGCCAGGTGATGTTGCGCCCGGGGATGAGGCCCGAGAGTTTGCCGAAGGCCATCAGCGAGCCGGTGAAGGTGAGGCCGCCGAAGAGCACTTCGAAGCCGAGGGCGCCCATCGTCGTGTGGTCGATGTGGCCGTACTCGCGGTAGTACTCGGAAACACCGACGAGAGCGGCGGCGAGTCCGCCGAAGGCGTGGGAGAGCGCGATTCGCTCGGGCATCCGGGTCATCGGGATGAGCGCGGAGATCGCGATGCCGATCGCGCTGCCGATGAAGACGGTCAGCAGAATCCACTTGTACGTCTGGAACCAGCCGATGTCGTCCAGGTGGCGGGTGATGTCCGGGTGGATCAGGGTGCCCCAGATGGCGAACACCATGCCGAGTTCGGCGAGGATCAGACCCCGGCGGGCTGTATGTGCGGCCGTGAGGCCGCGCAACCCGAGGATGAACAGGAACGACGCGATCAGGTAGAGCGTCTCGACCTGGCTGATCACGATGCGGCATCTCCCGCCGCGTCAGCCTTCGGGTCCTGCTTCTTGAACATCCGCAGCATGCGGTCCGTGATCCAGAATCCGCCGACGACGTTGATCGTCGCGCAGAGCACGGCGATCGCGCCGAGCACGGTGCTCACGTCGTTGTAGTGAGCGCCGGCCGCGACCAGGGAGCCGACCAGGGAGATGCCGGAGATCGCGTTCGTGAACGCCATCAGCGGAGTGTGGAGCAGGGCCGGTACACCCTTGATCACGCCGTAGCCGACGAAGGCCGCGAGCATGAAGATGTACAGCCCAAGGAAGATCTCGAGCATTTCGGTTGCTCCTCCTTGCGCGGGGTTCAGGCCTTGACGGTTGCGTCAGGCCAGTGCTTCGGCGACCTGTGTGTCGACGATTTGGCCGTCGTGCGTGACGACGCAACCCTTGACGATCTCGTTGTCGAAGTCGTAGCTCAGCTCGCCGTCGTTCAGCAGATAGAGCACGAGCTTCTCGGCGTTGCGCGAGAACATGCGGCTGGCGTCGGCCGCCAGATCGCTGGCCAGGTTGAGAGGCCCGAGCACCGTGACGCCGTTCACGGTGACTTCCTCGCCGGGCTTCGTCAACTCGCAGTTGCCGCCCTGTTCGGCCGCCAGGTCGACGACGAGGGAGCCGTGCGGCATCCCCTCGACCATCTCGGCCGTGATCAGGCGCGGCGCGGGACGGCCCGGAATCAGCGCCGTCGTGATGCAGGCGTCGGTCGAGCGCAGGCGCTCGGCGATCACCTCGTTCGCTCGCCGCTGGCTCTCCTCGGAGACTTCGCGGGCGTAACCGCCCTCGGTCTCGGCGTCCTCGATCGCCGGCACCTCGACGAAAGTGGCGCCCAGGCTCTCGACCTGTTCCTTGACCACGGCGCGGACGTCGTAGGCCTCGACCACGGCGCCCAGCCGGTGAGCGGTGGCGATCGCCTGCAGCCCGGCCACGCCGGCGCCGAGGACCAGAACGCGAGCCGGATTGATACGGCCCGCGGCCGTCATCAACAGCGGAAAGAACTGAGGCAGACGGTAGGCGGCGAGCACGGCGGCCCGGTAGCCGGCGACGGTGCTCTGGGAACTCAGGACATCCATCGACTGCGCGAGCGTGACGCGGGGAATCCGGTCGAGCGCGATGGCGGTGAGCTTCGCGTCCCGCAACTGCCGCACCATCGGGCCGGCGGTCAGGGGGAAGAGCAGGCCGATAACCGAAGCGCCGGCCTTCGACGCCTCGATCTCGTTCGATTCCGGCGCCTGGACGCGGACGACGAGATCGGCGGCGGCCAGGACCTCGCCGGCCGTCGCTGCGATTTCGGCGCCGGCTTCGCGGTACGCGTCGTCGTTGAAGCCGGCGTCGGCGCCGGCGCCCGCTTCCACAAGAAAGCCAACGCCCTTGGCGTGAATTCGAGTGACGCTTTCGGGTACGAGCGCGACCCGACGCTCTCCCGGGCTCCTCTCGCGTACGACTCCGGCTTTCATGTTCGCGCGCGAAGGTTATGTCCGGGAGGGCGTCGCGTGCAAACGGGCGGTGTGCTCTGGAAGCGCCGGATGGCTCAGGGGGTTCCGAAGCCCGCGTCCTGGACGGCCTCGCGGAGCACCGGGGCGGCGGCCGCGCCCCATACCGTGACGGTGCCGCCGGTCAAGTCGACACGCGCTGCTTGGACCCCTGGCGCAGCAAGCAGGGCGGATTCGACCGCCTCCGCGCAGTTGCCGCAAGTCATGCCGGTCACCGCGATTTCCACCGCCCTGCCGCCCGGCTCGCCGGCCGCCACCTGTTCGGTTGACCACCGGTCCGCTTTCGCGTTGCGCCGCCAGCGCCGGAACTCCTGCACGGCGAACCAGCCGAACATCAGCACGAGCAGGATCGCGGTCGTGGCGGCCCACCAGGGCACGCCGTGTTCGTGCGCGGGCCCGACCTGGAGCGCGCCGCCGCTGATCAGAGTCTCGAACAGTACGGCGAAGCCGAGGCTGCCGACGATGACGGTCGTCAGGTAGACCGCCGTGACCTTGCGGCCGAAGCCGCGGTACACGGCGCCCACGGTGGCGACGTTGGTCGCGGGGCCGGCCATCAGGAACACGAGGGCGGCGCCCAGGGGCAATCCGTTGGCGACCAGGGCAGCCGCGATCGGCACCGAGGCAGTCGCGCATACATAGAGCGGCAGGGAGATGACCAGCGCCGCCGCGGCCGCGCCGAAGGTCCCCAGCGCGGCCAGGTCGAGCCACGCCTGTTGCGGCAGCAGGACCTCGATCGCTGCGGACACGAGGATGCCGACCGCGACCCAGCGCCAGATGCTCTGCAGGAGTTCCGCGCCGTGGTCGACCATTTCGGAGATCTTCGGAAGGACCGTGCCGCCGAACCGATGTCCGGTGCCCGGCTCGCCGCTGGCGTCCTCAAGCGGAGCTTCTTCCTCGACAGGCGCGCCGTCGTCCTTCATCCCCTCGATCCACCAGCCGCCGGCCACGCCGGTGATCGCCGCGGCCGCGACCTTGAACAGGGCGAAGGGCCAGCCGAGGAAGGTCGCGCTGACCAGGACCGAGTCAACACCCGTTTGCGGCGTGCTGATCAGAAAGCCCATCGCCGAGCCGTTGCTGGCGCCGGTGCGCTTCAGGCCGATGCCGGCCGGGATCACGCCACAGGAGCAAAGCGGCAACGGAACGCCCAGGGCAACCGCCTTGATCGCGCCGCTGTAGCCGCTGAGCTGGCGCCGGATCAGGTTGCGGGGCAGCAGGACGTGCAGCAGCGCGGCGAGCAGAGCGCCGAACAGCAGCCACGGTGCGAGCTCGGCGAGCACGCTCCAGGTTGCCTGTACAAAGCCCGTTTCCGTCATGGCAGAACCACTCTATCGTTGCAGAACGCTCCGGCGTTCGGGCCGATTCCAACTCTTCCAACACTAGCGCGCTGAAGTAGCCGCTTCGCGCCGCGATGTGCCCACCCGGGTCTGGCCCGGGAGCCGTTGACCTGCGCGACGAGACTTAGTGTAGACTAAAACTCTGATTCGCAGAAACGAATCATCGCCCGAAAACGCCCGCCGAAGACGATGAGCCCCCTTCTTGTACTGGTTGTTCTCGCCGCGGTCATCGCCCTGGCCGCCCTCGTGGCATGGCCGGACCGCGGCTGGCTGTGGCGCTGGCGCTCGGGCTGGCGCGTCCTGCACCGCACGCGTACCGAGGACGCGCTCAAGCACCTCTTCGACTGCGAGTACCAGGGGCGTCAGGCGACCCATCAGAGTCTGGTCGGCGTGTTGAGGCTGGGGGGCCGGCGCAGCACGGAACTCCTCGCCCGCATGGAGAGGCTGGGGCTCATCGTGTCGGCGGAAGGCGGCTTCCGGCTCACTGCTGAAGGACGCAGCGAGGCGCTGCGCGTGATCCGCATCCACCGGTTGTGGGAGCGCTACCTGGCGGACGAGACGGGGCTGGAGCCGGAGCGCTGGCACCCGGAGGCCGAGCGCCGGGAGCACCGGACGTCCGCTGAGCAGGCCGCGGAGCTCTCGGTGCGGCTGGGCCATCCGCCGTTCGACCCGCACGGCGACCCGATCCCGACCGAGGAAGGCGATCTGCCGCCGAGAGCCGGCCGGACGTTGACGGACTTCGGGGCCGGCGACGAGGTCGAGGTGGTCCACGTGGAGGACGAGCCTGCCGCGGTATACGCGCAGTTGGTCGCCGAAGGCGTTCACCCCGGCATGAAGTTGCGCGTCACGTCCGTGGCGCCCGAGCGCATCCGCTTCGAAGCCGATCTGGACGAGGTTGTGCTGGCGCCGATCATCGCGGCGAACATCTTCGCCGTGCCGGCCGCGGAGGAGGCCTCCGGCGGGACCTCGGCAGCGGCCGCGGCCACCGGTTCGCTGTCGGACGTGGCGGTCGGCGAGCAGGCGCTGGTCGTCGGCTTCTCCCGATTCTGCCGCGGGATGGAGCGTCGCCGGCTGCTCGACCTGGGGCTGCTCCCGGGAACCCTGGTCGAAGCGAGGATGGCCAGCCCTTCGGGTGACCCCGTGGCCTACCGGGTGCGGGGCGCGGTGATCGCGCTGCGTCGCTCGCAGGCGGACCAGATCCAGGTTCAGCAGTCACACCCACAGGCGGCTTCAGCGTGACCCAGCCGGCGCTCGCACAGGACTGCGCCAACTGCCCGGCGCATCACCTCGGCAACCTCGTCCGGCTCGGCGTCGACATGAGCAACTGGGACTACGTCGTCGCTTTGGCCGGAAACCCGAATACGGGCAAGAGCACGGTGTTCAACGCGCTTACCGGCCTGCGCCAGCACACGGGCAACTGGCCCGGCAAGACGGTGACCCGCGCCGAGGGCGGTTTCGAGTACGGCGGCGACCGATACAAGCTCGTCGACCTGCCGGGGACCTACTCCCTGCTCTCGTCCAGCCTCGACGAGGAGACGGCCCGCGACTTCATCCTCTTCGGGCGTCCGGACGTGACCGTGATCGTCGTCGACGCGACCCGGCTGGAGCGGAACCTGAACCTGGCCCTCCAGGTGCTGGAGATCACGGATCGTGCCGTCGTCTGTCTCAACCTGATGGACGAGGCGCGGCGCAAGGGACTGAGCGTCGACGTCCGGCGTCTGGCCCGTGACCTGGGCGTGCCGGTGGTCGCGACGGCGGCTCGCTCGGGCGAGGGGCTTGAGGAACTGAACCGCGTCGTCGCGGAGGTCGCGACGGGTTCCTATCGTTGCCGCCCACGACGCGTGGGCGGGCGCTCGCCGGTGCTGAGCGAGGCGACCCGCCGCTTGTCGGGCGCGATCGGGGACGCGTTCCCGGCGCTGCCGAATCCGCAGTGGGTTGCTCTCCGGTTGCTCGATGGCGACCGCACGCTTGCCGCCGCGGTGGAGAACGGTTCGCTGGCCGAACTGGTCGATCTCGGCGTGCGGGAGGACGTCGGAGAGGCGGCGCCGCCCGCCGGCGACGAGGCCGGAGCTCCCGCGGTCGCCGAACCGGAGGCGACCCGGGCGGCCGCAGCCGAGTTGGCGGAGCCCTCCATTGCCGCCGAACCCGCGGCGCGCGCCGCGGTGCTTGGACTGGCCGGTCAGTTGCGATGGGGCGTGGGCCGAAACTTCCACCAGGCGCTGACCGAGGCGGTGTACGCCGAGGCCGCCCGGATCGCCGACCGCGCCGTCACCCGGGACGACGAGCGCCGGCGTTTCGACCTCGACGCCAGGCTCGACCGTCTGGTGACGAGCCGGGTGTTCGGCTTCCCCCTCATGCTGCTCATGCTGACGGTCGTCTTCTGGCTCACGATCGCCGGCGCCAACGTGCCGTCGTCGATGCTCGCGTCGCTTCTGATCGACACCGTGCATCCGCTCCTGAAGGACGTGGC
The DNA here is from genome assembly GCA_965232105.1 of Thermoanaerobaculia bacterium. GTDB lineage: Bacteria > Acidobacteriota > Thermoanaerobaculia > Multivoradales > Multivoraceae > Multivorans. The sequence goes on along the minus strand of OZ246956.1, from coordinate 4,865,939 downwards.
GTCCGCCTTCGGCCTGGTCTGGTGGCTCGACGGGCTCCTGATCGACGGTGTGTACCTGGCTACCGCCTGGGTCGTCGCGGTGATGCTGCCGCCGATGGCGATCTTCTTCCCGCTGTTCACCCTGCTCGAGGACTTCGGCTACCTGCCGCGGGTGGCGTTCAACCTCGACCGCATGTTCCACCGCGTCGGCGCCCACGGCAAGCAGTCGCTGACGATGGCGATGGGCTGGGGCTGCAACGCGGCGGCGATCGTCTCGACACGGATCATCGACAGTCCGCGTGAGCGCCTGATCGCGATCATCACGAACAACTTCTCGCTCTGCAACGGACGCTGGCCGACCCAGATTCTCGTTGCGTCGATCTTCATCGGGGGGCTCGTGCCGGCGCACATCGCGGGCGCCGTGTCCGCGCTTTCGGTCGTCGGGATCGCCGTGCTGGGCGTCCTGCTGACGTTCGCCGTGTCCTGGTTCCTGTCGCGGACCGTGCTGAGGGGCGAGGCGTCCGCCTTCTCGCTCGAACTGCCGCCGTACCGGCCGCCTCGGGTCCTGCGGACGATCTACACCTCGATCATCGACCGGACACTGATCGTGCTCTGGCGCGCGGTGATCTTCGCGGCGCCGGCCGGGGCGGTCATCTGGCTGCTCAGCAACATCCGCACCGCCGAGGTGTCGCTTGCCGAGCGCCTGATCGACGCGCTCGACCCCTTCGGCTTCGCTCTCGGCCTGACCGGGATCATCCTCGTGGCCTACATCATCGCGATTCCGGCGAATGAGATCGTCATTCCGACGATCCTCATGCTGACCGTGCTCGTCGCCGGCGTGCCCGGGGTTGGCGCCGGCGTCGGCGTCATGTTCGAGCTCGACTCCCAGGCCGCCACCGCGGGCGTCCTCGAGGCCGGCGGCTTCACGCTGCTCACCGCCGTCTGCCTGATGCTCTTCTCCCTCGTCCATAACCCGTGCTCGACGACGCTGTACACGATCTGGAAGGAGACCCGCAGCGTCCGCTGGACCGCGGTCTCGGCCCTGCTGCCCGTGGCCCTCGGCTTCGTGCTCTGCTTCGCCGTCGCGCAGGTGTGGAGGGCGCTGGGTTAGCGGGGGGCGCTACTTGCGCCCGTACCTGCGCTGGAACTTCTCGATCTGGCCGGCGCTGTCGACGAAGTGCTGGCGTCCCGTGTAGAAGGGGTGGGACGCGGACGAGATCTCAAGCCGGATCTCGTAGTGCTCGACGCCGTCGATGTCCCGGGTCTTGTCGCTCGTCATCGTCGACTGGGAGATGAACTCGGCGTTGGCCGAGGGGTCGATGAACACGACCGGGTGCAGCTCTGGGTGGATATCGCTCTTCATGATGATCTCGCTCGGGTTGGGCTCGGACGGCGGATGCGTGGAATGCCCTCCGAGGGCGGGCGATGATAACCGATTTCAAGTCCTAGACGACGATGTTGACCAGCCGGCCGGGCACGACGATCACCTTGCGCGGCTCCTTGCCGTCCATGAAGCGCCGGGCGTTCTCCGAGTTGAGTGCGAGTCGTTCCAGAGTCGCCTTGTCGGAGTCGGCCGCGACCTGGAGCACGTCGCGCTTCTTGCCCATGACCTGGACGACGACGTTGATCGTCTCGTCGACGACCAGGGCCGGGTCGTAGGCGGGCCATTCCTGGTGGCAGATCAGGCCCTCGCAGCCGAGCCGTGACCACAGCTCCTCCGCGAGGTGCGGCGCGAACGGCGACAGGATGCACAGGAACGTCTCCAGTGACTGGCGCGGCACGCGGTCCGCCGCGGTCGCCGCATTGACCCAGATCATCATCTGGGAGATCGCGGTGTTCATGTCGAGCGTGTCGATGTCCTCGCCGACCTTGCGGATCGTCTTGTGGAGCAGGCGGTTCAGTTCGGCTGTGTCTTCGGATGGGGCTTCGGCCGCGGCGTCGCCGACCCGGTCCGCAACGGCGCCGGTCCGCTCGTCGACGACCAGGCGCCAGGTCCGCCGCAGGAAGCGGTGAACGCCGTCGGTGTCCTTGGTCTGCCAGGGCTTCTGCTGGTGGAGCGGGCCCATGAACAGCTCATGGAGCCGCAACGTGTCGGCGCCCCAGCGCTCGATCACGTCGTCCGGGTTGGCGACGTTCAGCTTCGACTTCGACATCTTCTCGATCCGGGCTTCGAGCGGTTCGTCCGTGCCGGTGAGGAACACCCGGTCGTCGCGCCAGTCGACCGTGTCGGGGTGGTGGTACTTGCCACCCTTGTCGCGGTAGCTGTAGGCCAGGATCATCCCCTGGTTGAACAGGCGCGCGAACGGTTCGGGGGTCGAAACCAGGCCGGCGTCGTAGAGCACCTTCTGCCAGAAGCGCGCGTAGAGCAGGTGCAGGACCGCGTGCTCGACGCCGCCGATGTACAGGTCGACCGGCATCCAGTAGCGCTCCAGCTCGCGTGACCAGGGCGCCTCCGTGTTCTTCGGGTCGATGTAGCGCAGGAAGTACCAGCAGGAGCCGGCCCACTGCGGCATCGTGTTCGTTTCGCGCCTTGCCCTTCGGCCGTCCGGCAGCGTCACGAGGAGCCAGTCGTCGCCCGCGCGGGCTAGCGGCGGCCGGCCGTCGGCGGTCGGCTTGAACTCGTCGACCGCGGGCAGTTCGACCGGCAGCTCGTCCCGCGGCACCGGCAGAATCTCGCCGGTGGGCTCGCCGTCGTCGTCGAGGACGTGGAGCACCGGGAAGGGCTCGCCCCAGTAGCGCTGGCGGGAAAACAGCCAGTCCCGCAGCCGGTACTCGACCCGCCGGCTGCCGTGCCCCTGCTCGACCAGCCACTCGATCATCCGCTCCTTCGCGGCGTCGACCGGGAGACCGTCGAGAAAGCCGCTGTTGATCGCCGGGCCGTCTTCGAGGTAGGCGTCGCCCTCCCAGCCGTCCGGCGGCTCGACGGTGCGCACGATGGGCAGGTCGTACTCGACCGCGAAGTCCCAGTCGCGCTGGTCCTGGCCGGGGACGCCCATGATCGCGCCCGAGCCGTAGCTCATCAGGACGTAGTCCGCGACCCAGATCGGGATCGGCTCCCCGGTGGCTGGATTCGTCGCGTAGCCGCCGGTGAACACGCCGGTCTTGCTCTTCGCCAGGTCGGTGCGCTGCAGTTCGCTCTTGTTGATCGCGTCGGTTACGTAGGCGTCGACCTCGGCCTGGTGGTCCGGGGTCGTGATCTCGGGCACCAGGGGATGCTCCGGCGCCAGCACGCAGTAGGTGGCGCCGAACAGCGTGTCCGGTCGGGTCGTGAAGACGGGGAAGCTGCCGTTGCTTCCGGCGATCGGCATGCGGATCTCGGCGCCGTGCGACTTGCCGATCCAGTTGCGCTGCATCTCCTTGACGTAGTCGGGCCAGTCGACCTGGTCGAGGTCCTCGAGCAGTCGCTCGGCATAGGCGGTGATCCGGAGCATCCACTGGCGCATCGTGCGCCGCTCGACGGGATCCCCGGTGTCGACGTAGGCGCCGTCCTTGACCTCCTCGTTGGCGAGGACGGTGCCCAGCGCCGGGCACCACCAGACCGGCACGTCCTCCAGGTAGGCGAGGCCGCGCTTGTGGAGCTCCAGGAAGATCCACTGCGTCCAGCGGTAGTAGTCCGCGGACGACGTGTCCACCTCGCGCTCCCAGTCGTACGAGAAGCCGATGCGTTCGATCTGACGCCGGAAGTTCGCAACGTTCCGTTGCGTGATGAGTCGCGGGTGCTGGTTCTCGCGCACCGCGGCGCGCTCGGCCGGCAGTCCGAAGGCGTCCCAGCCCATCGGATGGAGGACGTTGTAGCCCTCCATGCGCCGCTTGCGCGCCACGACATCCGTCGCCGTGTAGCCCTCCGGGTGACCGATGTGCAGGCCGGCGCCGGAGGGGTAGGGGAACATGTCCAGGACGTAGTACTTGGGCCGGCTCTTCAGGACCTCGGGGTCGTCCGGCGTGCGGAAGGCCTGGTGCTCGCGCCAGATCTGCTGCCATCTCGGCTCGATATCGGCCGCGTCGTAGACGTGCCGGCGGGGCCTGGATGGTTGGTTCTTCGTCGTCATTTCGTCACCGGTGCGCGGTGTCGGGGCTTCGGAGCTGGCGAAGTTCCGGCACGGCAGCGGAGTGTACCTTCCGCTACCATCCAGGTTCGTGGATCCGCTGCACGAACAGATGAGGTCCTGGCGCCGGGACTTCCACCGCCACCCCGAGCTCGCGTTCGAGGAGGAAGTGACCAGCGGCAAGGTGGCCGAACTGCTCGAGTCCTTCGACGGCATCGAGGTACATCGCGGCCTCGCCGGCACCGGCGTCGTCGGCGTGCTCAGGTCCGGTTCGTCCGAGCGGAGCATCGCGCTGCGGGCGGACATGGACGCGCTGCCGATCCACGAGGAGAACGAGTTCGAGCACCGCTCGCGGAACCCCGGCAAGATGCACGCCTGCGGACACGACGGCCACACGGCGATGCTGCTCGGCGCCGCGAAGCACCTTTCCCGGAACCGGTCCTTCGACGGCACGGTCTACTTCTTCTTCCAGCCCGCGGAGGAGAAGGACGGCGGCGCCCGGGTGATGATCGAGGAGGGGCTGTTCGAGCAGTTCCCGGCCGACGAGGTCTACGGCGTCCACAACTACCCGGGCATGTCCGTGGGCAACTTCGGCCTCTGCGCCGGCCCGTTGATGGCGGCGATCGACGTCTTCGAGTTCGCGGTCACGAGCGCCGGCGGCCATGCCGCCTTTCCCCACGGCACGGTGGATCCGATACCGATCGGGGCCGAGATCGTCCTCGCCCTGCAGACGATCGTCGCTCGCAACGTGGACCCGCTTCATAGCGCGGTGATCACGGTGGCCCGTGTCCACGGCGGTCACGCGGACAACGTGATCCCGAGCCGCGTCGTTCACGGCGGCTGCGTGCGCAGCTTCCGGCCCGAAGTGCAGAAACTCGTCGAGCGGCGCATGCGCCAGATCGGCCGCGGCATCTGCAGCGCCCACGGCGCCGGCTTCGAACTGGAGTACCGGCCGTACTACCCGGCCACCGTGAACCACGCCGAACAGGCGGACAAGGCCGCCAACGCCGCCCGGGAAGTGGGTCGCGAAGTGACCACCGACATGGCCCCGGTCATGGGCTCCGAGGACTTCTCCTTCATGCTCCAGGAGCGCCCCGGCGCCTTCATGTTCCTCGGCAACGGCGACAGCGCCGGCCTCCACACCCCGCGCTACGACTTCAACGACGACATCCTGCCCGTCGGCATGCGGTACTGGACCACGCTGGTCGAAACGCAGTTGTCGGCGTAACCGACGACTTGCCCGCGTCGTCAGGCGCAGTTGCAGAGTTCGATGAAGAAGGCGCGGATCGTGTCGTAGAACTCGGGGGAGTTCAGGGTGTTCATGTGGTTCGCGCCTTCGATCACGTGGAGGCGGTGCTCCTGCATGACAGAGACGAGCGCGTCGGCGTTGGGCTTCAGGGGATCGTTGCTGCCGATGATGTTGAGGGTCGGCACCTTGTTGATGCGGAGGAGCTCGGCGCTCACGTCGAGGGCGGGCATGCCGCGGACGACGGCGGCCAGGGCCGCCTGGTCGTTCGAGGCGACCATCGCCAGACCGATGGCCTGAACCTGCTCCGGCGTCGGCGGTTCCTCGCCGGGCCACAGGAACTCGACCAGGGGGCCACCGCCCTTGCCTTCCTCGAGCGAAACCGCCAGGGCGTCGAACATGGCGTCGTCGCGCAGGTCGGGGCTGGACCAGCCGGCCCCGCCGACGACCGCCGACATCAGCCGGTCGGGCGCGAGGGCGATGAGCTTCATCGTGATGAAGCCGCCCATCGAGTAACCGACGACGTTCGCCTGCTGCAGCCTCAGGTGATCCAGCAGGTCGACGACATCCAGCGCCATCCGCTCGCCGTAGCTCTCCGGGTCGTGCGGCTTGTCGCTCTTGCCGTGGCCGCGCTGGTCGACGGCGATGACCTGGAACTCCTCGGCGAGCCGGTCGATGATGCCGGCGGCGCCCCAGTTCGAGGCGGCCGTGCCGGTGATGCCGTGGAGGAGCACGACGGGGTCGCCGCGCCCTTCGACGAGGTAGTGAATGACGGCGCCGTCGCTCGCCGTGAAGGACTGGGTAGAGGCGTCGCTTTGCGCGTAGACGCCGGTGAAGGCGACGAACGCGATCAGCGTCGTCAGGACGGCCCGGAACATCGGCCGGCGATACGCCGTATCTTCTCTCATGGAGTGAAGGCTACTCCCTTTGTTACGCTCCCGCGAAACGTCAAACCGATCACTGCTCACGGGACATCATGGACATCGAGAGATCAGCACGGAAGGTTCGCGAAGACGGCTACACGGTGGTGCCCGACTTCCTCGGGGAGGAGAGGCTGGAGGCGCTGCGGCGGGGCCTCGGCCCCGTCTTCGAGGAGATTGGCAGCCGGATGACGGACGACTACGGCCAGCAGACGATTCACACGCACAACCTGCTGGCCAAGACGCGGGCCGTCGACGAGCTCCTCATGGACGATGAACTGCTCGGGCTCGTGGAGGCGGTACTCGGCCCGGACTACCAGGTCTCCGGCGTCGCGGCGATGCGGCCGGGGCCGGGGGACCGTCGCCAGCGGATGCACCAGGACGACGGCCACTACCCGCTTGCGCGTCCGCACTTCCCCCTGATCGCCAACACGCTGATCGCACTCGATCCGTTCACGGCCGAGAACGGGGCGACGGAGATCGTTCCGGGCAGCCACCGCTCGGCCGATCCGGTCGATCCGGACGTGCCCACGTTGACGGTGGAGATGCCGGCCGGGGCCCTGTTCCTCTGGGACGGCGCCGTCTGGCACCGTGGCGGAGGGAACTCGACGGACAGCGGCTATCGGCGCTCCATCAACTTCAACTTCAACCTGGCGTGGCTCAAGCAGCGCGAGAACCAGTACGTCGGCGTGCCGTGGGACGTCGTCGTGGAGATGCCGGAGAAGCTGCAGGAGTTGATCGGCTACAGGCTGACCAACAAGGGGCTCGGCACGGTGGACTACCGCAACCCCCTCGAGACGGTGAAGCGTCGGCTAGCCGAGGCCCACAGTTCCTAGCGGGCCCCCGGAGGGATCGCGGCTTGCGCCGCCGGAAGCCCCAACAGACTACAGGGGAGAAACGAGATGACAGCAGCATCCGCGGCAGAAACCAGGGATAGCGATTCGAAAGCGCGGTCGGTGGTCGACTCTGCCTTTGAAACGGCCCACAAGGTGGCGCTTGCCGGCGCAGGCGTGGCGGGCGAGGCGGTCGACGCCGGATCCAGGGTTTTCGACCGGCTGGTCGCGCGCGGCGAGAAGGTCGAGAGCCAGGGCCGGGAGTCCCTGAGCGGTTGGCGGGACAAGGCGGAAGTCAAGGTCAAGCAGGTGCGTTCAGCGGCCGAGAAAGGGATCGAGCAGACCAAGTCGAAGGCGCGGACGGGAATCGATGAACACCTGGAGCGCCGGATCGAGAAGCTCGGCGTCCCCGGCAAGGTGGACCTGGACGCGGTGACCGAGCGGCTGAGCGCGGTCGAGAAGCGGCTCGAGGCGCTGGAGAAGAAGCCGAAGCCGCGTCGGCGGACGACGAAGAAGAAGGAGTAGTCGACTAGCGCCGGGCTCGTCGTTCGGCCCGAATGGCGCGGAGGATCTCGCTCACACTCGCGGGCCGGGCACTGGCGCGGATGCGTTCGGCGGCGAGGTCGAAAGCCATCTGCCACTGCCGGCGCAGGATGGCGTGGGCGGCGAAGAACCCGTAGCGGGGGTCGTACATGTGGGTCGCTTCCGAGGTCACGCCGTTCACTTCGAGCACCCGAATTCCCTCGCCGCGCTGGAGCGCCTTGGCGGTCGGGACGCGTATGTCGAAGCGGCCGAAGTCGAAGCCCTCGTAGGCAGTGCTGATCGTGTTGATCGCCCGTTCCAGTTCCGGCGTGTGGAGATCGTTCGCGTCCAGGAAGATCGTGCCTCGGGAGTGAGCACCAACCTGGGTGAGTTCGACGACCTCGTTGGCAGCCGGGATTCGCGTTGCAGCGTCGGGATGTTCGCGCCGGTAGATGTGCGCGATCGCGACGGCGCGCGAATCGGAGAGGATCAGCCGCTCCAGGGTGCTGGTTCCGTCGCCAGTCACAGTCGGCCGCGCCTTGTGCGTGATCGAGAAGACATGTCCGTCCCGGCGGCCCGGGTGGCGTGCCCAGAAAACGCCGTACTCTTCGCCCGCGACGTACTTCTGCACCAGCGCCGGTCCAGGCGTCGCCTCGAAGAACGCGATCGCTTCGGCTTCCGAGTGCGCCACGGCGATACCGCGTCCCCGCTCGCCGGTGTCGGGCTTGAGGACGGCGGGATAGCTCAGGTTCTCGTCCTCGAGGAACTGCTCAAGGGCGGCGAGACGCCGCTCGCGGCTACCCGGCGGCAGACGCCTCCAGGCCGGCAAGGCCTCGCCGATGCCTCCCAGACCGTCCAGGATGTCGCTTTTCGATTCGCCGAGCAGGCCGCCCAGGGGCATCGCCGGATTGATCGCGGTGAACGCCGTGAGGCTGCCGCGCCGCAGGCCCTGCCAAAGGATGTAGAGCGCGAGCGGCGGGTAGAACGCCCACATCGGCCAGAACTCCCAGTGCCGGACGCGGAGCAGCCGGCCACGCCAGAGCCGGCGCCCGCGCCAGGTGAAGAGCGGTACGACGACGCTGCGGACGGTGAAGATGACCAGCGCGAGCGCCAGCACAGCCGTCAGCAGGCCGCCCGGCAGGCGGCCGTCGAAGCGTTCTACCGCTTCGCGGCCTAGCAGCGCGTTGATGCCGACGAAGGCGGGAGTCCAGATCGCCACGGCGACCGCGAAGTAGAAGCAGAAGCGGAGCAGGCTGGTGCGCAGGATGCCGGCGGCTAGGCACGTCGGCAGCCGGGTGCCCGGCAGGAAGCGGCTGACCAAGACGACGACCAAAGCACGGCGCCGCAGCCAAGCGGAGGCCTCCTCGACCGCGGCGTCAGTGACCCACCACTTCAACGGCGGCAGCTTGAGGGCGGGCCGGCCCAGGATCCGCGCCAGCCAGGCGAGGCCCAGGTCGCTGCTCAGGATGCCGATGTAGCAGGCGGCGACGGCCACCGGGAAGTCGAGCCTGCCCTGAGCGACGAGCAAACCTGCCGTGATGCAGGTCAGGTCCTCGCTCAGGTACGCGGCGAACACGAGGAGCAGGAAGACGATGAGCAGGGCCGGCCCGGCGAAGGGAGGCAGGTCCAGGTCATCGAACGGCAGCGCCGCTTGCCGCAGCCGATCGGGTTCGGAGTCGGCGCGGGTCGGCGCTTCGCCGGCTTCGACGCGATCCAGGAACCCGTCGATCCGGGACGCCAGGTCCTCGCCGCCGCGAAACAGAAAGAAGTGACTGTCAGGGCGCATCCACAACTCGCTGTGGGGCACGATGCGGTGATGCTCGTGGGCCGCCGCCCCCGGCACGAGCGGATCCTGCCCACCGTGGACGATGAACAGCGGGGCCTCCAGCGACTCCAGGATGCCGCGCAGCGGCCGTTGGTCCGTGTCGTAGAAGTTGCGCGCGTAGGAGTGGGCGATCGGTTGATCGAAGGCGCCGAAGTGGGGGAGCAGATTGCGCAGTCCCCAGAACAGGCCGAGCTGGAGGCCGTGGAGCCCGTGGTTGACCCGGTAGTCGCCCAGGAGTTCGAGTTCCTGCACGCCGATAGACGACACCAGGATGACGGAGGCGACCCGGTCGGGCGCCCGGTCGGCAAGATGCAGAGCGACCGCGCCTCCCATACTGAAGCCGAGGACGTGGAAGCGATCGACGTCCAGCCGATCGAGGAGTCGGAGTGTTGAGTCGGCGTGGCCGCGGGAGGAGTAGTCGGCCACTCGGTGCTCGGAGGCGCCGAAGCCGGGGAGGTCGGGCGCGATCGTCCGCCGGGAAAGGCGTGGTTCGATGCTGATCAAGGGGGCGTCTTGCTCAGAGAGCTCGTGGGAGAGCGACGGCGTCGTGAGGCGGTCGAAGTTGTCCGCACTGCCGGGCGATCCGTGGAGAAGCACGATCGGCAGTGACTCTTCGTTCGGGGAACCGGTCTCTTTCCAGGCGATGCGGAGCGTCCCTTCGCCGCTCGGTGCGGGGATTTCCATCGTCTCCCGGTTGGTGGGCTGCGGCGGCTCCGGCGCCGCCGTACGGACGATCGTCGACGCGATCAGCGCGGCGGCATAGGCAGCGACAAGAATGCGCAGCCGTCTGCGGGCGCGGGGCGATGACTGCCGCATCGGCGTTTTCGTCAGCCGCGGCGTTCGGGGATCCCGATGGGACCGTGCGTGTCGCCGATGGCTGCCAGTTCCTCGCTCGAGACCATCGGTCGGAAGCTACCTGTCATCCGTTCCCGCAAGAGGCGGGCGAGGTCTTTCCGGTCGGCGCTACGGACCGGCCGATCGCCGAAAACGAGTTCGGCGTCGATGCGGCGGAGCTTGAGCAGATCGGGGGCGTGGGGCACAAGGGGCATCTCTCCCCACCAGGCGACGCTGAGGAAGGCGGGCGTCTCGTCGGGCGGCGTTTCGTAGCGGACGACGGCCCACTGGACATCCAGTTCCTGTCCGGCCGCGGGCGCCAGGAGTGATGGTTTCAGTGGCGCGACCTGGTTGCCGGGAGTCGACGTCCCTTCAGGGAACAGGATCACCGGGTCGCCGTCCGTGAGCGCCGCGGCGATCTGCTCGCCGACCCGAGTCACGTCGCGGCGTCGGCGGCGGTCGACGAAGATGATGCCCACCGTCCGGCACATGGCGCCGGCCACCGGCCAGCCCCGAATCTCCGCCTTGGACACGAAGAGGCCGGGCGTGAAGGCCGAAAGCAGAAGAATGTCGAGGTAGGAGATGTGGTTCGAGATGAGCAGGAAGGGACTCCTGGGCGCCTTGCCGCGTACGGTCACCCTGCAGCCGAGGATGGCGAGACTCGTGCGTCCCCAGCACCGCAGCACGGTGCGGAGGACGGCTCGCCAGGCGCGGGGAGCCGGCCGGGCCAGAACGGGTCGCAGAACGAGCAGCGGGAGCCAGGCGGTCAGGGCCGCGACCAGCAGAGCCGGCGCCCGCCAGATCAACCGCCATAGCCGGAGGAGCCGCAGCAGGGGGGGATTGCTGGTTCTCGGCTGCATCCCGGGAGCTTGCGCCGTAGAACGCCGCGAAGCAAGTCGGGCGCTGAAGCTAGAGCGCCGGCGGCGGCGCTTCGTCCAGCCCGAAGATCAACCGCGTGCGCCGGCTCAACGCGGCCGTGTCCATCAGGACCAGGTAGTCGATCGTCTTGAACTCCCGGTCGATCGCCGGGCGGCTGCACACCAGGGTGCCGTAGCGGAGATAGGTGGCGAAGAGCGGCGGCACCTTGATGTCGGGGATCGCGGCTACCTGATCGTCGGTCGCCTCGCAGCGGGTGTGGGGCAGGGGAGGCACGTCGAGGTCGGTCATCACCTTGCCGGCCGCCTTGAGTTGCCGGTAGAGCCGGATGCCGGCCGCCTGGTCCTGGCTGGTCAGGGAGCAGCAGCCGAACAGGTAGCGGCAGCGGTTGTGGACGAGGTAGCGGGCCAGGCCCTTCCAGAGCAGGAACAGCACCGTGCGCTTGCGGTGTTCGCGGTGAATGCAGGCGCGGCCGATCTCGACCGACCGGTCGAGGAGGCTTCCGGGTATGGCGTCCAGTTCGTACTCGTCGGCCGAGTAGAAGCCGTGGCCGCGGGCGGCCATTGCCGCCGTCTGCATGCGGTAGGTGCCGATGAGTTGGCCGCTCTCTTCCTCGACCAGCATGTGGTGGCAACTCGCGTCGAAACGGTCCGTGTCGCGGCCGGTGGCGAAGGACTCCTCGAGGCCCTCGCCGAGTTCCAGGTTGAAGACCTCGAAGCGGAGCGCCAGCAGCCGGTCGATGTCGGAGGCCGTGCGCGCGAACCGCAGCCGGTAGCTGCCGACCTCGATACGGCCGTCGGGCAGGTGTTCGGGGCTCGGAATCGGCGTGCCGGCCAGCTCAGTCGAAGGATGGCTGCCGCGAGCCGGATCGGTCATGGTCCGGCTCCGGTTGCGGCGCGAATCCACTCGGTGGTGAGAAGGGCGAGGAAGATGCGGTCGTCCTGGCGACGCAGGAGACCGGTGACTTCGACCGGTTGGCCGACCCAGTCGAGAAGCTCGCGCCCCAGTGGCTGGCCGGCGAAGTCCACGAGGTGGACCAGCTCCCGTTCTCCGTTCTCCGTCCGGACCAGCAGGGCGGCCGGGATGCCGCCGCGGATGCAGAGGGAGGCGCAGTCCCGGTGCGGCTTGCCGCGCCCCGGCTTCATCGCGCCCAGATAACACTTCGTGTCGACGATCTCGCCGACGAAGGTGTGGCCGCGTGAGACGACGCGTACATCGGTGTCGCGCGTTTGTGCGTCGGCTGGAATGGGGGCCGAGGCACCGGTTCCCAAGTCGCCGGGCGAGACGCTTTCCGCGGAGGGTCCCGCGCTGGTCCATCCTTCGGGAAGCTCAAGTGAGTGCACTTCGAGCATCGCTGCCTCCGGGTTCCGGATCAACGTGCCGGAGAGCTGGATCTCATCGGAGGGCTCGGGTGTGCCTGGCTCGTTGAGGTCCAGTCCGTGCTTTCCAACCCCAACCAGCAGATAGCCTTGGGCCGGTCCGTCCGCCGTGAGCAGCCGGGGATGGGGATCGACGAACAGTTCGCCCTCGTAATCCCGCACCGTGCCGTACTCGAACACTCCTTCGTCGAACCGCTCCAGCAGCAGCGCAAGGCCGGCGCCGAGCGCCGCGGCCAGCAGCAGGAGGCCGATCACGGCGCGGCGTGTGAACCGGGCAACGCCGGGAGGCGTCTCGTCGAGGTAGCCGACGTACAGCTCGTCCTGGCGATCGCCGGTCACGCAGGTGCCTCGGCGTCTGCGGCAGCGACGACCCGGGCCGGCTCCGCGTGGGTACCGGCGGGATTCGGCCGCGGATCGACCAGTACCCGGCCGTTCTCGACGCGGACGTTGAAGGTCGGAATCGTCTCGGTGAAGGGCGGTGGCGAGCACCCGTTCTCGGGCCGGTACTGGTAGCCGTGCCAGGGGCAGGTGATGCAGCCGTTGAGGACCCGGCCCTCTCCGAGCGGTCCGTTCTGGTGCTGGCAGACGTTCGAGACCGCCGCGATCCTCTCGCCGTCATCCGTCCGGTAGCGGAAGACGGCGACGCGCTCACCGCTGAGCAGGAAGATGCGAGCGCGGTCGAGCGGGATGTTCGAGGCCGCGCAGACGTCGACCGCTTCGTCGCCCGCACCCGTCGCACGGGCCGGAAGTCGCTCCCGCCAGCCGGCGACGAGGTGGAGCGACGCGATGCCTGTGAACCCGACGCCGAGCAGGCCCGCCAGCACGGTGGGTCGCTCGGCGGCCTGCAGGCTGCCGAGCGCTATGTGGACGAGGATCAGTCCGTAGGCCACGTAGACCAGCATGTGCAGCGACTTCCACACCGGCGCCGTCAGGTTGGCGAGCCAGAAGTCGTGCGAGGTCGCCGCCATCAGGAACAGGATGAGGAGCGCGACCAGGCCGAGCGCCTGGAACGGGAACTGGGTCAGGCTGTCGTAGTCGCCGTTGCTGGCCAGCACGCTGACCAGGGGATTGAGGACTCCGAGGCTGTGGAACTGAACAACGGAAAACCCGCCGTGGGCGGCCGCAAGCAGGAACATGCAGACGCCGAGGTGGCGGCGGTTGTAGAGCAGGGGCAGGAAACGCCGGTCGAGCCGGCACAGCGGCCCGATGGCCAGCACCATGTGAAGCAGCAGCAGGGCGCCGGCGCCCAGGCCTCGGATCAGAAGAGTCTCGACGGTCGCCTGGGGTCGGGTCGCGATGCCGATGCCGATGAACAGGCCCAGGAAGACCACGACGCCGCTGGCGATGGCCAGGTCGTAGAGCTTCTTGTTGCGGTTCCAGAGAACGGCCTGGTACTCGGCGCTCACTGCGGCTCGTCCCGCGGTGCCGGGGTGTCGGCGCCGGTTTGGGAAGCGTCGACCTCGCGTGCTTCCGGAAGGCTGTCCGCGAGCGGGGGGGCGGGCCGCCAGAGCAGCGCCGCGGCGAGCAGGACCGCCAGGATCGGGAACAGCACGGTCCAGATCAGGCGGTGGCGCCGTCGCAGACCGCGGATCACCCGTCTACCCGCCTTCCTCGACCGGCAGCCGCGTCACGGTGCGCGTTGCGCTCCGCCGGAGGCTGCCGTCCGGCGAGCCACCGCCGCAGCAGCACCGGCCACAGCGCGGCGACGCCTGGAAGGACGATCAGCCGGAACCCGAGCCCGGTCGTCCTCGCGGCCGGGTCGACGCGGCCGACGCCGCGCCAGACGAAGAACGGAGCGAACACGAATCCGCATGCGACGTACACGGCACCGAGCAATACGACGACCTCGGCGGCGCGCACGATGGACATCGGGTGGAAGTATACGCGGGCCAGGAGCCCGTGACGCCTTTCGCGGCTGTGGTTGAAGAATCCTGCCGTAGACTCCGAGCGCTCTGACGCCTTCGACGAGGCAACCCGGGACTTGAGGAAGAAAGCATGCCGGTCACACATGGTTCGAACGCTTCGATCCGCCTCGATAACCCGAGCGGGTTCCTGGTCGCCGCTCTGCTGCTCGCGGCGCTGCCCGCCGCCGGCCAGGAAATGACCGTCGAGGCCTACGAGCCGCGTTCGACGCTCAAGGTGCCGGGCGGCCCGGTGACGCGGGCGAAGTTCCCCTTCGTCGACGCCCACGGCCACCTGCGCGGCGGCGACCCGGCGCGGATCGACCAGATGGTCAAGACGATGGACGATCTGAACATGGCCACCTTCGTCAACCTGAGCGGCGGCAGCGGCGACGGCCTCAAGGCGAACATCGCCGCCACCAAGGGCCGCTACCCGGGCCGGTTCGTTGCCTACGCGAACGTCGACTTCTCCGGCATCGGTCAACCCGGCTGGGGCGAGAAGGCGGCGGCGCAGCTCGAAGCGGACGTTCTGGCCGGCGCGCAGGGCCTCAAGATCTACAAGAACCTCAGCATGTTCCAGACCGACAGCGGCGGCAAGCGGGTGGCGGCGGACGACCCGCGGATCGATCCGGTGTGGGCGAAGGCGGGCGAGCTGGGCATCCCGGTCCTGATCCACGTCGGCGAACCGTCGCCGTTCTGGGACCCTTGGGACGAACACAACGAGCGCTGGCTCGAACTCAAGATGTTCCCGAGGCGACGTCGCGACGACGCCACACGCTTCGCTTCCTTCGAGCAGACGATGACGGAGCAGCACAACCTGTTCCGCAATCATCCGGACACGATCTTCATCAACGCCCACCTGGGCTGGCTCGGCAACGACCTGGCGCGACTCGGCAAGCTGCTCGACGAACTGCCGAACGTCTACACGGAACTCGGCGCGGTCCTCGCCGAACTCGGCCGGCAGCCGATCACGGGCGCCGCCTTCATGGAGAAGTACCAGGACCGCGTCCTGATGGGCAAGGACTCCTGGGATCCGATCGAGGGCTACCACGTCTACTTCCGCGTGCTGGAGACGCGGGACGAGTACTTCGACTACTACCGGAAGCGCCACGCCCACTGGAAGATGTACGGGCTCGGCCTGTCCGATCAGGTGCTCGAGAAGATCTACTTCCGCAACGCCCTCGAGATCATCCCGGGCCTCGACCGGAGCCTGTTCCAGGAGTGAGTCCCCGGTCGGCCCGGGGACGAGAGGCGAACCGGCGCGAGCAGGGCCGGGAGACGCTGCCCGCCCAGGGGCTGTTCCGCGGCCGGACGGTCGCGCGACGGTTCGAGTCGCCGGACGGCTTCATCGTCCTGGTCGGCAAGACCGCCGCCGACAACGACGATCTGAGCCTGCGGCTTGCCCGCCCCGCGGATTTCTGGCTGCACGCGGCGTCGGGCGCCGGGTCTCACGTACTGGTGCTCAACGATTCCGGCGTCGACCGCCTGCCGCGGGCCACGCGGGACTTCGCGGCCGCCCTGGCGGCCCGCTACTCGAAGTCCCGGGCCGGCGGGCTGGTGGCCGTTCACCTGGCCCGCGGCCGTGATGTCAGCAAGCCGCGCGGAGCGCCGCCCGGACGGGTTGCGCTGCGGCGGTCCGAGACCGTCTTCGCGCGCCCTTCCGATGCGGGTGCCCCCGATTAGGGGCCGCCGGTCGCTTCGCCGCCCTCCACGGCTCCCGGTTCCGGCGAGCCGGTGCAGTCGCCGCAGTGGACGTCGTCGACCGGCTCGCCGGCGGCGAGCGACGCGACCCAGTCCCGGACCCTCACGCCGTCGGACTCGTACGTGTAGAACTCGGGCCGGAGCATGATCGTGTGCAGTTCGCCCGGCGCGATGTAGCTCCGGTAGTTGTCCTGGCCTTCGAGCGCCGCGTCGATGTCGGCCTCGTTCGCGTCGAGCAGCGGCTGCAGACCGCCCTCGGTGCTCACTCCTCCGATCTGCAGGAACTGGATCTGGACATCGTCCTCGGCGGTGTCGTAGCGCGCGAACATGGCCTCCGGGTGAGCCTTGGCGGCCTTGATGTAGAGCGTCTCGAACGAGAAGTTCTCGGTGCTCGTGTCAGCCATGTTCTCGAAGTGGGAGAGCGCGGCGAGGGTTCCCCAGGACTCGTGCGGCCGCGTATCGCCGATCTGCCGGTAGCCGCCGGCGCCGTCGCCGAGCGCGGTGACTCGCGCGTCCGGATAGTGCTCGGCGAAGTGGCGGGCGTAGACCGGCGACGGGATCGAGCCGGCGCTCGAACCGGTGATGAACACGGTCTCGGGTCCCGGGAAGTGCTCGTAGGTCCAGTCGAGAGCCGCCCTGCCATTCGTGTAGCCGCGGTGATGGATCGTCACCTCGCGCGCCGGCGCCTCCTCGGTGGCCGGCACTTCGTAGACCGCGTCGCGGTCGCCGATGTGGACGTCGCCGGTGCAGTACGGCACGAACACGAAGCTGTGGTCGGAGAACGGGTTTTCGGGGTGGTTGAACGCGGCAATGCCGTGGGCCGTGCCTTCTTCCGGGTCCGCGCCGCTCGGGGAGCGCATCTCTTCGAGCGCCGTCATCGTGTAGGGCGGACGGCCCTCGGGATCGCAGGTCTCGGCGGTCCAGCAGCCGCCGCCGCCCTGGAGGTAGAAGACCACCTGCGTCGGATCGGCGGCGCGGACGAAGAAACGGAACGGCGAGCCGTCGGAGCAGGTGGTGCTTCCACCCGGTGTGATCGTGTTCCAGCCTTCCGCGAGGTCGGCGAGCGGCGCCTGGAGATCGACCGGTTCGGGGGCTTCCTCGGCCGGGGCGCATGCGAGGGCGGCCAGCGCGAGAAGGGCAGCGGTCAGGATGCCGATGGTGGAGTGGCGGTGCTCCATTGGTCGTTCTCCTACGTTTCGATTGCGGGCCCTACCGGCCGGGCGCCAGGGCGGTGAGAGCGTCGAGGTCTGCCCCCGGCTTGCCGTCGGGGCGGAACGCCTGGATGCAGACGTGGTCGGCGCCGGCGTCCCAGTGGGCCTGGATGCGCTCCCGGATCCGGTCTTCGGCGCCCCAGGCGACCAGGGCGTCGACGAGGCGGTCGCTGGCCTGGAAATCCGTCCAGTCGTCCTCGGTGAAGCCCAGCTCGAGCAGGCTGTTCTGGTAGTTCGGCGCGCGGAGATAGACGTAGAGGTTGGCGCGGCCGATCTTGCGGGCCGCTTCGGCGTCCGTGGTCAGGATCACCTTCTGCTCGGGACACAGGAGCGGCCCGTCGCCCATGATCTCGCGCGCCCGCCTGGTGTGTTCCGGCGTAACGAGATAGGGATGGGCGCCGTCTGCACCCGTGGCGGCGAGCTTCAGCATCAACGGTCGCAGGGCGGCGATCACGATCGGCGCTTCCTGCTCGGGCTCCGCGCCGCGGTAGAACGAGCTGCCGACCGCTTCGAGGTACTCGCGCATCTTCGGCACGGGCGGTTTGTACTCGTGGCCGCGGAGGTGGGTGACGAGGTGGGGATGGGAGACGCCGAGCCCGAGGACGAAACGCCCGGGCAGCATCTCGGAAAGCGTCTTGTGGACCGCCCTCGTCGTCATCGCGTCGCGGGCGTAGATGTTCGCGATGCCCGTGGCGTGGGTGATGCGCTCGGTGCGGGCGCCGAGATACGCGATCAGCGCGAACGGGTCGCGGCCGACCGCCTCGGGAGTCCACAGCGCTCCGTAGCCCTGCGCTTCGATGGCGGACGCGAACTCGGCCGCCTGGGGCGCCGAAAGGCCGTCGAGGCCGGCCCAGACGCCGAGCCTGCCGAGGATGTTTGTGGAATCCGTCATCGCCCGAGCCCTCCCACCTGGAATCGAGCGCCGACCGTATCAAGCAACCTGGCCTTGCGGTGCTAACGTCCCGGCCCGATGACGACCGCCAATGCGAAGCGCGGCTGGGCCTGGGAGCACTGGTTCGGCCTGGTGGGACTCGCGGTGTTGATCGCGGGCGTCTACATCGGCCTGTTCGTGGCACCGAGAGAGCGCAACATGGGCGATGTCTACCGGATTCTCTACGTCCACGTGCCGTTGCAGTGGAACGCTCTGGTCTGCTTCTTCGGGGCCGGCTTCGTGGGCGCCGCTTCGCTGTGGACGCGCAAGGCCTGGGTCGACGGCATGCTTGCCGGGGTGATCGAGGTCGGAGTCGTTCTCGAGACGGCCGGCCTGCTCTCCGGCGTCGTGTGGGCCAAGCCGACCTGGGGCGTCTACTGGGCCTGGGATCCGCGGCTGACCTTCACCTTCGTCATGTGGCTCACCTTCCTGGGTGTGCTGGCGTTGCGGCGCTTCGCCGAGGAGCACCGGCGGGCGCCGTGGACGGCGGCGGCGAGCATCGTCGCCTCGGTCAACGCGCCTCTGGTGTACTACTCGGTCAACTGGTGGCGCAGCATCCACCAGATGCAGTCGTCCCCCGAGACGGTCCACACGACGATGATCCAGCCGCTGCGGATCAACGCGATCGCCTTGCTCCTGATCTGCGTGTGGTTCGTCGCGCGTCGCGCACGGATCTCGTTGGCGCGTCGGCAGGCCGAAGCGACCGCGCCGCCGCCTCGCATCGCGCCGGCAGAGAGCGGAGCCTGAGCGCTTTGCGCGCGCCGCGCATTCTCACCACGGGCTGACCGGGAGACATCCATGACCGCGCCGAACTACGAGCAGATCCTGGTCGAGGACCGGGGCCGCACCCGCATCCTCACCCTGAACCGGCCGGACAAGCTGAATGCCTGGACCCGCCGGATGAACTTCGAGCTCGTCTCTGCGATCGAAGACGCCAACGAGGACCCGGGGCTGGCGGCCATCGTCGTCACCGGTGCGGGACGCGGGTTCTGTGCCGGCGCCGACATCGGCGCCCAGTTCAAGGCCCGGCTCGATGGCGGCGAGGCCGGGGCGGAGGCCGACCGCAGGCCGCCGCGCCCCTGGGTGGAACTGGTGCGGGAGTCGAAGCCGATGATCGCCGCGATCAACGGCGTCGCCGTGGGTGTCGGCATCACGCTGGCTCTGCCCTTCGATGTGATCGTGCTCTCGGAACGGGCCCGCGTCGGCATGTTCTTCGTGCGAATGGGTCTGGTGCCGGAACTCTGTTCCTCCCACTTCCTGGTGCAGCGCGTCGGCTGGGCGAAGGCGAGCGAGATGTGCCTGACCGGAAGTCTCTACGACGCCCCCGAGCTTGAGGCGATGGGCTTCGCGAACGCCGTCGTGCCGCACGATCAGACGCTGGATCGGGCGCTCGAACTCGCTACGCGGATCGGCGAGAACGCGGACAGCTCGCTGCGCGCCGTCAAGCGGCTGCTGACGAAGAACGGCTCATCGCACGATCTCGACGATGTCCATCGCCGTGAAATCGAGGAGCTCCAGACGGCCTACAAGAGCGACGCTCATCGCGAAGCCGTCGCCGCCTTCATGAAGCGCTGACCAGGTGCGCCCGCCGGGCGCTTCCGGGACTAGCTGCGCCCGCGTCGGCGCTTCCGGGACCGGGTGCGCCGGCCATCTGGCCGGCATCCGGCGGGGGTAGTCCGCGTCGAACACGAACGCTTCCGCGTTGAACGACCGCTCCGTCGTGATCGGTGCGGAATGCTCGATGATCAGGCGGTCGCCGACCTGCGGCCGGGGTCAAGGCAGCGCGAACGCCAGGAGCTCCGGCACGCCGTCCGTCTCGCGCCTGCCGGCGACCGTCAGCGCGATGTACTGCCGGCCCTCCCAGAGGTAGGTCATCGGCGTGCCGAGCCCGCGTGCCGGCAGCGGCGCCTCGGCGATCACGTCGCCGGTGCGCTTGTCCCGGGCCACGAGCCGGTTGCCGCCGTCGTCGTCCGGGGCGTGCTGGCCGTGGATCAGCAGGGTCTTCGTCAGCAGCGGCCCAGTATAGGTGTCGCCGCCGAGGGGTGGGAGATCGAGCTCCTTCAGCCGGGGGTGGTTCCGCAGCGTGTCGTTGTTGCCGAGCGGCTTCATCCACACGTGTTCGCCGGACTTCAGGTCGATCGCGGTCATCCGGGTGTAGGGCGGCTTGAACAGGGGCAGGCCCTCGGGCATCGTTGGCCGGCGGCCGCGGCCGCCGTGGGTGTAGCGGAGGGTGCCGCCCTCGAGCGGATCCGGCGTGTAGAACGTGACCATGCTGAAGGCGTTTCGCGAAGGCACGTAGAGCCAGCCGGTCTCCGGGTCGACCGCGGCGCCGTACCAGTTCGCCCCGCCGCCGGCGGAAGGCCGGAAGATCGTGCCCTGCTTGCCGCCTCGTACCGGCAGGGACGGAGGCGTGTAGAGCGGGCCGATCTCGTAGTCGGCGATCACGTCGAGCGCCATCTGCCTGATCTCGGGTGTGAAGTCGGCCAGATCGTCCTCTGCCACGCCCTGGTACTCGAACGGCGCCGGCCTGGTCGGGAACGGCTGGGTGGGCGAGGCCGTGTCGCCGGGCATCGTCGCCGGGGGCGCCGGACGGTCCTCGATCTCCCAGACCGGCTCGCCGGTGACGCGGTCGAACACGTAGAGGAAGCCCTGCTTGCTGACCTGGGCGACGATCTGTCGGGGATCGGCGCCGTCCCCGCCCGGAAGGTCGATCAGCGTCGGCGCGGCCGGGAAGTCGTAGTCCCAGAGGCCGTGGCGGACCGCCTGGAAGTGCCACAACTTGTCGCCGGTCTCGACATCGACCGCGACCAGGCTCTCGGAGTACAGGTTGTCGCCCGGCCGGTGGCCGCCGTAGAAGTCGTTCGTCGCCGTGCCGATGGGCAGGTAGACGATGCCGTGCTCGTTGTCGCCGGAGAGCATCGTCCACACGTTTGCGTTGCCGGAGTAACGCCAGGACTCGTCTTCCCAGGTTTCGACGCCTTCATCGCCCTCCCGGGGCACGGTGCGGAAGACCCAGCGCAGCTCGCCGGTGCGCGCGTCCCAGCCGCGCACCCAGCCCGGGATGGATTCCTTGGTGATCCGGCGGTCGGCGATCGAGGCGCCGGTGACGACGACGTCGCGGACCACGACCGGCGGAGACTGCATCGAGTAGAGCAGGGCGTTCAGGTAGTCCCGCTCGCCGCGGTTGGCGCGCGGCAGGCCTTCCATCAGGTCGACGCGGCCGCCGTTCCCGAACTCCTCGATCGGTCGGCCGGTGCGGGCGTCGACCGAGAGCAGGTAGCCGTCGCCGGTGCCCCAGTAGACGCGGCTGTCCGCGTCGGCGCCCTCTTCGCCGTTCGTCCAGTACGCGACGCCGCGCTGGTTCCAGACCACGGTCATCGTCGTCGTGCCGCTCTCGTAGCTCTTCGGGTTGTAGGCCCAGACCGTTCGGCCGGTGCCGGGGTCGACCGCGGCGCCGATCGAGATCGGCGTGTTGAGGAACAGCAACCCTTCCTGCATCAGCGGCGTCGCCTTCAGGTTGCGGATGAAGGGGGCGCGCCCCGCGCGCCACAGCAGGGGATCGTCGTCCTTCAGCCGATCGAAGATGAGGTCGCGGCTGGCGTACCACTCACCGCCTGCTTCGTTCTTGCTCAGAAACCCGTCCACCGAACGCCAGCGCCAGACGTTCTCGAGTTCGCCGAAGTTCGAGGCGTCGATCTGGTCGAGCGGCGAGTACTTCGTCGACCCCACGTCGCCGCCGTAGCTCGGCCACTCGCCCGCCGGGGCGCCGCGCTGGGCGGCCGCCGGAGCGGCCAGGAAGCCCGCGCAGACGGCGGCTGCTGCGGCGATACGGATCGTCTCCATGTTCCAGTCTCGGAGTGGGCGGGGAAGGCGGTCGCCAATCGTACCTGTCTGCCGACTGGGTGCGCCGGCCCTCTGGCCGGCATCTGCTGGTGGCGAAGTACGGACACCCAATCGGGCCCTGCTTCCCGGCGGCTATGCTCCCCGCGAGTCGATGGGAGGTTCAGGGCAGCTACGCGTAGGCATCGTCGGCGCCGGGTTCCTCGCCGAAACCAGGGCCCGTTGCTGGAAGCAGGTCGTCTCGGCCCGCGTCGCCGGCGTCGCCTCCCGGCGCCGCGAACGCGCCCAGGACTACGCGGCCCGCTTCGATGTGCCTGCAGTCTTCGATGATCTCGACGCGATGCTCGCGAGTCCGTCGATCGATGTCGTCGATCTCTGCGTTCCGAACAGCCTGCACCGGGAGATGACCGAGGCGGCGGCCGCGGCAGGCAAGCACGTGATCTGCACGAAGCCCCTGACCGCCTATACCGGCCAGGATCTGCCGGAGGACGCAAGCGACGCGGAGGTCGCCGGCCGTGACCGTCGCGAGATGTTGCGGGTCGCCGAAGCGGACGCGCGAGCGATGGTCGAGTCAGCGAAGCAGGCCGGCGTGCAGCTTCTCTACGGCGAGAACTGGATCTACGCTCCGGCCTTCCGCCGCGCGCTCGGGCTGCTGGAACAGGCCAACGCGGTCCTCCTCGAGATGAGGGGCGGCGAGTGCCACAGCGGCTCCCACTCTCCCTACTCGCGGGTCTGGCGCCATACCGGCGGCGGCGCCCTGATCCGGCTTGCCGCCCATCCGGTCGGCGCCATGTTGCACCTGAAACGGGTCGAGGGCCTGCGCCGCCGGGGCAAGCCGGTACGCCCCGCCTGGGTCAGCGCCGAGACCGCCGATCTGAGCGCCGTCGCCGGCCTGTCGCCAGACGAACTCCGCGTCGCCGGGGGTTGGGGCGAGGTCGAGAACTGGGGCACAGCGGTGATCGGCTTCGACGACGGCTCACGCGCCGTCGCCTGGGGCGGCGACCACGTCCTCGGTGGAATGGAAAGCGGCCTCGACCTGTTTGCCAGCAACTGTCGGCTGCGGCTCTCCCTGAGCCCGAACGACATGCTCCGCGCCTATGCGCCCGACCGCGGAGTCTTCGACGACGCCTACATCATGGAGAAGGTCGACTCAGGCGCGGGCTGGACGACCCCGATGCCGGACGAGGACTGGACGTCGGGTCAACTCGGCATGTGCCAGGCGTTTGCCGCCAACCTGCTGGACGGTGTGGCGGCGGAATCGGACGGCGAGCTCGGCATGGAGGTCGTGCGGGTGCTGTACTCGGCGTATGTGTCGGCGGTGGAAGGGCGACGGGTAGAGTACTCGTGAGTCAGTTCGAGGGCTCGGCCGTGGAACGAGAATTGGAGGGACGTCGCGTCAACCGGCGAGCTGAGCAGGTGGGGAGTCAGCTTCGGCATGAAGTACGGCTTCTGAGCCTCGCCTTGCCAATGTCCAGCCTGACCAGAGGACTCCACGAGCGCCCGGAGTCGTCTCCAACCCCGCCGCCGAAGGTCATCGACCTGATGATCGACGCGGCGGTTCGCAATCTGCTGGGCCAGCACCGGGAGGACGGCCACTGGTGCGCGGAACTCGAGGGCGACACGATTCTCGAGTCGGAGTACGAAAGATCCTTCAGGACGCCCCGGGGGGCGTGCCGGCCCTGACGGGTGACGGTTCTCGTCACCGGCGGCACCGGATTCGTCGGCGCGCATGTGATCCGGGCGCTGCTCGCTCGCGGCGGGGACAGGGTGCGCTGCCTGGCGCGGCCGGGCGGAGACCGATCGAATCTCGATGGCTGCGACCTGGAGATCGTCGAGGGGGATCTGCGGGATCCGGCGAGTCTCCATGCAGCCTGCGCGGGTTGCGGCGAGGTCTACCACTGCGCCGCCGACTATCGGCTGTTCGTCCGCCGTCCGCATGAAATCTACGCCTCGAACATCGATGGAACGCGACTGCTGTTGGCGGCGGCGGCCGACGCGGGCGCGGAACGCATCATCTACACGAGTTCGGTCGGCGCGCTGGGTCTGGAGCCGGACGGACGGCCCGCGACCGAGACGACGCCGGTCGGTGTCTGGGCGATGGTCGGGCACTACAAGCGCAGCAAGTACTTCGCCGAGCGAGTCGCCGTCGAGGCTGCAGCGGCCGGCGCGCCGGTCGTCATCGTGAATCCGTCGACGCCGGTGGGGGAACTCGATCTCAAGCCGACGCCGACAGGGCGGATCATCGTCGACTTCCTGAACCGCCGAATGCCGGCGTACGTCGACACCGGGCTCAACCTGATCGACGTGCGCGACGTCGCCCGGGGGCACTTGCTGGCCGCGGAGCACGGCCGCGTCGGTGAGAAGTACATTCTGGGGCACCGCAACGTCACCCTGGTCGAGATGCTGCGGATGCTCGCCGAGATCACGGGGATCGACGCGCCCCGTCTGCGGCTGCCGCACTGGCTGCCGGTGGGCGCCGCGGCCCTGGCGACCGGTTGGGCGCGTCTGGCAGGGGGCGAGCCCCGCGTCGCGCTCGACAGCGCCCGCATGGCGCGCCACCGGATGTTCTTCGATGCCGGCAAGGCGGTCAGGGAACTCGGTCTGGTCCAGAGTCCGATTCGGGAGGCGCTCGGACGCGCGGTGCGGTGGTTCGAGGAGAACGGCTACGTCAAGGGGCCGCGCCGGTGAAGAGGGCGCGCGGGCGACCGCGTCCCACGCTGGGCGGGCCGGCGTGCCTGCCTGCCTCCGGAGGAGAGACCGTCTACCTGACCGCGATGAAGTTCGAGGCTTCGGCTCTGGCGCGCCGCGTGGAGGGCGCCGTGCGCGTCAGGGATGGCGCTGGCGTCGCGGCTGTCCGCGGCCGCATCGGAGACCGGCCCGTGCAGGTGGTCGTCTGCGGCGTCGGTGAGCGGGCGGCGCGGCGGGCCGCCGAACGGTGCGTGGGCCTGGCCTCCCAAGGCGCCTGCGGCAGGGTGGTCTGGATCGGCATCGCCGGCGCCCTGTCGCCGGACCTCGAGGTTGGCGACCTGGTCGTCGGCCGGACCGCGATGGCTGTGGACCAGCCGTCCGTCGACCTCGACGAAACCCTGGTCGAGGCGGCCGCGGCGCGGGGCTGCCGGTCAGGCGCACTGGTCACGGCGCCCGGTCTGGTGGTCACCGCCTCCTCCCGCGAGGCGTTGTGGCGGTGTAGCGGCTCTCTGCCCGGAACCGCCGTCGACATGGAGAGTTGGGTGGCGGCCCGGGTGCTTCAGCGCGCCGGCGTTCCCTTCGCCGCCGTGCGTGCGATCAGCGACACGGCCGCGGATCGGCTTCCGGCCTGGCTCGAGCGCACGTCGGCGGCCGACGGCGGTTTCTCGGTGAGCCCGGTAGTTCGGGGGGCCCTGATGCGTCCGTCGGCGCTTGTTCCCCTGGCGAGGATCCGCCTTCGGGCGGCTCGCCTGGGCAAGCGATTGGCCGAGGTGGCTGCGGGGCTCGCATAGCGGTCGTCCTCAAGGGCAAGATCGCGGTTCCCGACAGTTGCTTCGGCCCGCTGCCGGAGGAAGAGCTGGCCGCCTGGGAAGGCGACGGAGTGCGAGCCCTGATCGACACCTGCGCGCTGTTCTGGTTGGTGGCTGACAGCGCGGTCTCTCCAAGACGGCCCGTGCAGTGATCGCAGTGGTGATCTGATCTCAAGTGGCCGGCGCGGCGGAAGGGATCCCCGCAAGAAATCCATGAAAAGCCGCACCTGGCGATGCTCGCTCACTACCACGGACAGGTTCTCAACGTGCCCGAGTTGGCGACCGCGCTGGAGGTTGCCCAGGCGACGGTGCGGCGATACGTCGACCTGTTCCTGATTCGGCAGTTGCGGCCGTGGCGGGAGAACCTGCGCAAGCGGCAGGTCAAGCGGCCCAAGGTCTACGTTCGGGATTCCGGGTTGTACCACCAACTGATCGGCGTTGCGACGATGGACGCCCTGCAAATGCACCCCCGCATCGGCCCATCCTGGGAGGGCTTCATCCTGGAGAAGGTCGTCGCGGAGTCTGCGCCAGAAGAGGTCTACTTCTGGGCCACCCACATCGGTGCGGAGCTCGACCTGCTGCTGCTGATGGAGGCATCGCTCGGAAACGGAGCCAATCGTCGCCCAGGAAGTGAGCCGCTTCGGCCGTGTTCATGTGTGCGGGAGTTGTTTCTCCTCTGTCTCCTTCAGTGGTCAGTGAGTCGCAGCGCCTGCGGTAGCTGTGGAAGACCGGCTTGCCGGTCGTTCCGGCACGAGTGCGCAGTTCTCGGTTGCCAGAAGTGGGACATTTTCGGTCGCCATTGACAGAAAGCAGGGTCTATCCCCGCGTGTGCGGGGGAACCTTCCGCTGGACCCGCTGGAAGAGCGAAATTGCGGGTCTATCCCCGCGTGTGCGGGGGAACCCGGCGATCTACGGCAGCCTCGGCCGTCGAAGTGGGTCTATCCCCGCGTGTGCGGGGGAACCAACACGGCTCCGCTGGTACAGGCGGATCCGCTGGGTCTATCCCGGCGTGTGCGGGGGAACCCGAACCGTGTATTCGCCGACGGCCGCGGGCACGGGTCTATCCCCGCGTGTGCGGGGGAACCCGGAGCGGGGCCATGCAACGCATCGGAGTCGAGGGTCTATCCCCGCGTGTGCGGGGGAACCGAGATCCATGATGTCGTCGCCGGTCAGGGTGCAGGTCTATCCCCGCGTGTGCGGGGGAACCCGCCACGGACAGGGATGCCAGAGTGGCGGTCTGGGTCTATCCCCGCGTGTGCGGGGGAACCCGCCCTCGCCGCAAGCCTTGACCGCGTGGTATGGGTCTATCCCCGCGTGTGCGGGGGAACCCCCAGCATTCCGATGTGCGCCACGGCCCAGCCGGGTCTATCCCCGCGTGTGCGGGGGAACCCGCCAACGCGGCGTGGAGGGCAAAGCAGTGACGGGTCTATCCCCGCGTGTGCGGGGGAACCAGCGCGACGCGTGACGGATCCGGTACCAACACGGGTCTATCCCCGCGTGTGCGGGGGAACCTCGACCACCCAGGACTCCGTCTGGAAGTGGCGGGGTCTATCCCCGCGTGTGCGGGGGAACCAGCTCGCAATCAGCCGCTACGACACGAATCTCAGGTCTATCCCCGCGTGTGCGGGGGAACCCCGCCGCGCCAGTCGTGGCCGCGGGCCGGCTGGGGTCTATCCCCGCGTGTGCGGGGGAACCCACGCCCGCCAGCGATGGCGGCGCGCCGATCAGGGTCTATCCCCGCGTGTGCGGGGGAACCGGTCGTCTCCTGTTTGGCCCTGTCGCGGGGCGGGGTCTATCCCCGCGTGTGCGGGGGAACCACCGAAAGGATAGGGCGGATGGAAAGGAACGCAGGTCTATCCCCGCGTGTGCGGGGGAACCGTCACCTCACCGCGGGGATGACGCACGTGGAAGGGTCTATCCCCGCGTGTGCGGGGGAACCGGGTCCGGCTATTACACGATCCTCGGCGAGCTGGGTCTATCCCCGCGTGTGCGGGGGAACCCCAGGTCTCTCACGACAGCCGCTCGGTGTATCGGGTCTATCCCCGCGTGTGCGGGGGAACCTGTCACGGGCTGCGACGGGGGATGGCGGAGACGGGTCTATCCCCGCGTGTGCGGGGGAACCGGCGCGCCGAGTTACGAGCGCGTCCGGCGCGGGGGTCTATCCCCGCGTGTGCGGGGGAACCTCCTCGCTGTTGTTCGATTCGGGGTCGGTCGAGGGTCTATCCCCGCGTGTGCGGGGGAACCCGTTGTTGGCCCTGCCAAACAGCCTGCGCTGCGGGTCTATCCCCGCGTGTGCGGGGGAACCTCGCTGGCGGGCGTGTTCCATGCGACGGTGAAGGGTCTATCCCCGCGTGTGCGGGGGAACCCCGCCTGCGCCGGGGCATCGGCGGCGCGCCGAGGGTCTATCCCCGCGTGTGCGGGGGAACCTCCTTGCCGGCGGCCTCCGCCAGGCGGTCCCAGGGTCTATCCCCGCGTGTGCGGGGGAACCAGGACCGCTGTTGCCGGCACCATCACCTCTACGGGTCTATCCCCGCGTGTGCGGGGGAACCGTGAGGACGTGGAAGGAACAAGTCAAGGGCGTGGGTCTATCCCCGCGTGTGCGGGGGAACCTCCGGCCCGGAGCTGACGCCGGAGTGGGAAGCGGGTCTATCCCCGCGTGTGCGGGGGAACCGACAAGGACGGCGACTACCGCGTGCGCGTCCTGGGTCTATCCCCGCGTGTGCGGGGGAACCCTCCCTCAGCCGGCGTTCGAGGACCGCGGCCAGGGTCTATCCCCGCGTGTGCGGGGGAACCCGCCGCGGACGGAGAATCGCGACGATGCCTAAGGGTCTATCCCCGCGTGTGCGGGGGAACCTCTTCGGAGAACCGGGAGGAGGTGGTCTGGCAGGGTCTATCCCCGCGTGTGCGGGGGAACCCACGTGCTGGCGGGCGCCAAGGGCAACGTGGTGGGTCTATCCCCGCGTGTGCGGGGGAACCGCGCGCACGACCTGCCAGGTCACTCGCGCGGAGGGTCTATCCCCGCGTGTGCGGGGGAACCACCGTCGGAGCCGTCGCGAACCTCGACCGAGAGGGTCTATCCCCGCGTGTGCGGGGGAACCTTGCGGGCGTTCGGTGTGCCGTCCGAGGAACAGGGTCTATCCCCGCGTGTGCGGGGGAACCGCGAACGAAGTGCTCCCGCCCGCGAGTACACGGGGTCTATCCCCGCGTGTGCGGGGGAACCGATGAACTTGAGGTCGACCAGCTTCTGGGCTAGGGTCTATCCCCGCGTGTGCGGGGGAACCGAGGAAGATCGAGAGCCACGAACAGAGCAGTGGGGTCTATCCCCGCGTGTGCGGGGGAACCTTCGCTGGCCGTCCCGTCGAGGGCATAGACCAGGGTCTATCCCCGCGTGTGCGGGGGAACCCTCCTCGATCTCCTCGTCGGAGAGAGGTTCGGGGGTCTATCCCCGCGTGTGCGGGGGAACCCGGAGGGAATCCACATTGGGCCGCCTCCACCCGGGTCTATCCCCGCGTGTGCGGGGGAACCTCATGGTCGTAACTCCTTGGTGATCTCGTCCAGGGTCTATCCCCGCGTGTGCGGGGGAACCTCTACCTGATCACGGAGGAGGCATGACATGGCGGGTCTATCCCCGCGTGTGCGGGGGAACCCTGGGCGGTGGCCTCGGCGGAATGAAGCCCAAGGGTCTATCCCCGCGTGTGCGGGGGAACCGGCGTTGCCGTCACCCGGGCCCAGTCGCCAACGGGTCTATCCCCGCGTGTGCGGGGGAACCTCTGGCCATTTTGGCCGATTCGCTGGGAAGAGTCGAGGCTCTCCCAAGCATCCGAGCTACGAGAACGTAGCTTTCTTGTCTCGTCTCAGTTGTCAAAGAACGCGGCCCGTCGCACCATCACGACCTCTTGACGAGCAGGACGCCGTCGGCGTCCCAGATGTCCTTCGGGGGGTCGCCAAGATGGCGAAGCCCTAGACCTCCTGCCGCGGTGCCGTCCCGCCAGATCATGGCGACGGCCCCGTTTCCCAGCGTAGTGAACCAGTCCTCAACCACCGCCCAGATCCGCTCCCGCACACCGGCCGAGAGATCGGGGGAGACATAGACGCCTGGGGCCACTTCAAGCATCGCGGACGCGAGGAAGCCCCGGTATCTGGCCTCGACGTCTCTCGTCACGACCACCGTCATGGGCATGGTCCTACGAACTCCCGAGCGAGGGCGTCTCCGCGTCCTCGAAGAGAGACTTGATGCGCTCGATCATCTTCGGGATGGTCCGCTTCCGTTGCAGCGTCTGCCCGCACTCCCGGCGGGTGACGCGCTCGACGTTCTTGCGGCCAGCGCTCTCCGCCACACTTCGAGCTGAACGGAACGCCACCGGGATTGTGACCGAGTCGCGGAACAGGTCGGCGATGTCGAGCACGAACGACTGTCCGGGATCTTCGTGGATGAAGCCGAGCTGCGGCAGGGTGGCCGTGGCGGACACGGCGATCGCGGCTGCTGCCTCAACGGCGCTCACGGCGTGGTTCAGGGCTTGGTTGGGCAGGTCGGCGGTGCCCGGTCGCGCCCGGTCGTAGCGGCGCCCCCGCCAGTCGATACCTGCCTGGATGGCGGCCAAGCGATAGGTCTCCTTCATCCGGGCGCCTTCCATGCCGCGCAGAACGGAGATCTTCTCGTTGGGCAGGATTTCCCCCATCCGCCACGCGTACATGCGGCGAGCGACGTGGAGGCGGGTGCTCTGGTCCGCCCACGCCCGGGCCTGCCGTCGCGCAAGGCCCGAACGGTTGGCGATGAGTGGCGGCGCCGTGTAACACCGCACGCCGTCTTCGCCGACTGCCGCAAGCGCGGTGCCGTGCCTCGCCAGCAGCCGGAGAGCATCGTGACTCACGGTGGAACCAGGCCCGAGGAGGATCATCGACACGCCCTGCAGCGGGATGCCGTAGTGGCCCGGGTCGAGCGGGTCGTTCTCCTTCTGCTTCGGTCCGCGTTCAAAGGACAGCGTGCCGTCCCGGGCGGTCAAGGCGCCTCGGGAGAGCCATAGAAGACCGGCGCGGTCGGCATGAGGAATCCGCGCCGTTTCGAGACCGAGACGCCCCTTGAACATCTAGCTCTAGCGCTCAGGTGCAGGCCGGCCCGGCGGTCGAAGCAACAGCATTCCGTAGCCGTAGGCGCGATGCCGCCCGACGCCCTTGCGGAGAAGGCGGGCGAACTCGTCCGGGTTGGTAACGGTCACCGTACCGTGGAGAACTGCATCTGGTCCCTCTGGCCTCCCGTTGCTGCCGCGGACCACTCGGGTTCGTTGGAACGCGGCCAACTTGCACTGGTCCACCGCCACCGCGTCGCCGAGCCGTTCAGCAAGCCAATCCCGGTAGACCGACTCGCGTGTGATGTTCGTACTGCCGGCGGCGTTCTCTCCCGCTTTAACCAGGCTGTCCGGAGAACCAGTCAACAACTCCAGCCTAAATGCGTCTACTTCGCTGCCCTTCGACAGCGAGGAGCCGAGTTGTGGGTCGGGAAGGTCGTTCCTCAGACGACGGACCGGCCGAAGGCGGAGGTCGAAGCCGAGGCGCTGGCCCTGCTCAAAGTGCGCCGGCATCGACTTCGACCGGAGGCGCCGGGGGTCAATGACCTCTTCGCAATCGGGCGGAGCGGAGAAGGCCGCTCTCCGTCGCAAGCTGGCTTGATCGTCATCGGAGTAGGCGTAGAGCGCCGCGCTGCGCCGACGTTCCGAGGCGAACAAACGGAAGGGCTGGAGGACACCCTTGCCGAACATGGCGGACAGGAGAACATGGAAGGCGTAGCCAGCGTCAAATGTACGGCGTCGCATCAGACCGCGGCTGCCTGCCCACCGGTGGAGTCTGCGCATGTCGAGCGGTGCGTGTACCAGGTTCAGCATCACTCCGCACCTCGCGAGGACGCGACCGAGCCCTCGCAAACCTCCCTCCCGCCGCCATGGAGCCCGCTGGTCCAGTTCCGCTCGTCGGTCACGGTCGTGACTCGGTCGGCGCCATCGATTCCTTCCGTCGCCGGCCAGAACGCGAGACGTTTCGCGGAGCTCGGGGGCGCAGCGGCCTCCAGCGCTTCTCGTGCCGTGGGTGCGTTCAGCCAGCCGCCAAAGATCCGCGCCGAAGGCAAGCAACTCTTGCGGCCGATGAACAACGGCCTTGCCGGTCTGTCCAGGGCAGCGCCCAGCGCATCGAGCGTGGGATGCGCTTCAGGTGGTTCCAGCCTCAGCACGACGCTCAGTTGCAGGTCGGCATGGTACTCACGCCAGCGTTGATGGGCCCCAACGTAGGTTCCCGCTCCACCTGCGCGCCCTGCGGGCGTGCCGTGTGTGGTCCACGCCCGATCGTCCTTGCCGAGTTGCGCGGTCTGGTAGTCCGTCATGCGGCTCAGACCGATGTCCCGCTCCCACACGGCGCCGAAGACGATTCGTTCCTGGAGCGCCTGGTGCTCGGCTCGCATCGACCGCAGCCAACCAAGCGCGTTCGCGAGCAGGCCGGTGAACATCGACTGGGCCGGCATGGTCCGAATCACCCCATGAGCGTCAACGATCTCCCCGCCGAATGCGGCCATGGGAGCGCGAAGGCGCAGGTGCATCCAGCGCATCAGGTCCTGCCGTCCTTTACGACAGCTCCCGCCCACGAAGCGAGGTCCCGCAGCGTCGCCGCCCTTTCGGCCCCCGACACTTCGGCCTCCTCGAGGCTGATGAACTGCCGGTCTTCGCCGGTCTCGTAAAGCCCGTCGATCTTCCTGAGGTATTGCGCCGCTCTCTCAGCGGCGACCGACCTGTCTGGCTTGCAGGCCTCGCGATACGCCTCGGCCAGACTCCGCGGTTGCCGGTCGCCGGCCTCGACCAGAATCCAACTCGCGTAGGTGTGAGGCGCGGTCGACCCTAGCTTGGCGCCGGGCGATACTGTGGCAATCAGATGAACGAGCCTCTGGGCGACCTCGCCAGCCATCTCGGCGTCTCCGCCCAGATTGCGGACTAGCCCGTTTCGATCCAGGACTACGTAGCCGTAGAACAGGCCCGAAGTCAGCTCGGTTTCTCCGATGTGATCGGCGCCGGAATCGTCCTCCACCCCCTGGAGGTCGTCGACG
The DNA here is from genome assembly GCA_965232105.1 of Thermoanaerobaculia bacterium. Classification (GTDB taxonomy): domain Bacteria; phylum Acidobacteriota; class Thermoanaerobaculia; order Multivoradales; family Multivoraceae; genus Multivorans. Next base: position 4,833,314 of record OZ246956.1, on the reverse strand, counting down.
ACCGTGAAGTAGTCGCTTTCGCTTTCTTCGCGATGCACGGTGAAGGCGTGCGCGACGTGTATCGCGGCGTCGATGTTCGCCTCCACGTCGGACGTGACCATGCGTCCGAAGAGCGCGGCGGCAATGCCTCCAGGGGTGGAGCAGCTCTTTCGCAGCTCCTTCATGTTCGTCTTCGAGCTCTTCTGCCAGCCTTCCGCCGCCTTCGCTGCGGCCTTGGGGTCAGTCCCGTGTTCCCGAGCCACTCTGAGCGCTTCGGCCGCGAGATACTCGATTTCGGGTTCACCAAGCAGCAGCGGCTGGCGGCTGCTGCGCTCGTTACCCTTGTCGCCGTACACGGCCTTCTGAAAGGCGGTCGAAATGGCGTCTGTGACGTCGGCGCTGTAGCCGGCATCCTGGAGGGGTTGAATGACTCGGCGACTCACCGTCTCGCGGGACCGGACGCTCGCCACAGCGCCGTCGATTCGCTGAAGCGCATGCGGGCTGTCCGCCACTCGCCAGTGGCGCTTGAGGCACTGCGACGACACCCGCGTACGCATGGCATCGCCGTAGAGGATCCTCTTTGCCAGGCCGGAGTCGTCGCGATTCAGAAGCACGGCGGAGTAGCCGTGCAGGCTGTGAATCTGGAGGAAGCGAGCGTCAGGCATTGGGGGTTGTCTCCTTGTCTTTGGACTTGCGCTTCGCTGCAAGGTCGGCGCGGTAGTAGTCGCGAGCGATTCGGCGGGCTGCGCGTGTGCTGTCGTTGGAGAGGACGAACTGGCCGAGTGCGACCAGATTGAAGCGCTTGAAGTCGGTGTGTGCCAGGCGCCGGCAGGTGCGGACCATAAGTTCGGAACGCTGGTCGGGTGGAGCCGCTAGCAGGCGCGCCAGACGCAGTTCCGAGACGCCGGCCCCGTGAAGGGCCTTGCCCATGGACGGCGTACCTTGGTGCGCCGACTCCTTCCCCGCGACCCGCCCCTTAGGCGTCAGGATCGCGATCGCCTGAATCAGTGCCGCCCACCTGGGTTCAGCACCTTCCGCACTATCGGGACTGTAACGCTCGAGCAACTTCCAGAAGGCTGCCGCGCCGGCGCCGTTCAGGGGTCCGCGGCGTAGGGCGGCGGCGGAGCCCGGGTCGAGGATGGCGATTCTCCTTGCCAGATCCGGGATGATGTGCTTGAGGCTCGGCACGGCCGTTGGTCTCGGTCTTGTGTCACTCGACATCGGCGGTCTCCTGTGGGCTGAAGATCTCCGGCTGAGCGGCGAATGCGCTTCGAGGGCCGCGCAGCCGCCCCTGGAAGGCGCTGAAGGCCCTCGCTCGGGCCCGTTGTCGTCGAATGGCGGGGCAGGGCACGGATTCGACCGCTTCCTCAAGCAGCTTCTCGGCGGTGGCCACCATGCCCCTCACGAAGCTTGCGCGGGCGGTATTCCTGGACTCTTCGCCGCCCGCAACGAATCTCCGCTCAATCGCTCCGAAGAACAGCGGGTCCATGGCTGCGTCGAAGCGGCGGGCGTAAGGGGTCGCGCGCAGGCGGTCGGCCTTCTTCAACTCGTTGAGCGGCTTCCCTCCGCTCGCCGCCACGGCTATCCCGAGCCTCAAGGCGTCGAGGACCTCCTTGATCTCGTGGAGGAGAGCATCGCTGACGGCTGCGAGTTCGTCGCGTCCGCTCGGCCGACCGAGGGCGGCTACGGTTCTCGGGCCGAAGACGATGTCGTTCCGCTCGTGGTATCCGTCGGTCTTGCCCTGGCCGCCCGCCATGCCGCGGGCCACGACTCGCCAGCGCTCTTTACCGGTCGCGTCTGCGGTCATCGCGCGCGGAAGAACATGGGCGCCTCGATCGAAGAGGAGCTTGGCCAAGCGGTCGTAGCGAAAGCCGGCCTGTGACAGCGACAGTGCCTTGGAATCGTCCTTGCTGACGGGCGTCCAGAAGTCGCCCAAGTTGCCGCGGGCGCTCTTGGCCGCGACCCGGCTCTTCTTCGAGCCCGCCGTCCGTGCGACGATCCCTCGACCTTCGACTCGAAGGCGCACCCGCCGGCAAATCTCGATGAAGTACGGGTCGAGGTCTTCGAGGCCGATGGATGTCGCGCCGTCCCAGGGCTCGACCCAGAGGAGAGCCGTTCCCTGCTCCGAGCGGTAGTAGTCGGGAAGGTTTTCCAGCAGGTCATCCCGCGTCGCCAGCATTCTCCGCATGTCATGGAACAGGTGCGCGCCGAAGCCGCCTTCGCCGGGGGCCAGTCCCAGGCATGGCCGAGCGGAGAACCCCCCGTTCATCCGGGCGATTCCGTAGTTGCCGGCGCCGAGAAACCCCGCCATCGTCTGCAGGTCGATCAAGGCGAACGCCCAATCATCGGGCTCGCATGCCTTGGCGACACCCTGCTTCACGTCGTGGTTCTTCGAGGTGACCAGAAGATCGAGGTCATCCGGCGTTGCCACTTGCCGGCGGTACTGGCTGAGCGTGTCGCCCGCCGGGCATTGCATGAAGGCCGGTTGCGCGGGGTCGTCGATGACCAACTGCCACGGTTCGTCGGCCTCGAACTTGGCGGTCAGATCTCGTAGCGCCAAGCCCCAGTCGGCTGCGGCGCATGGCAGAGCAGTCAGCTTGGCGCGGTGAACTGCCAGCGTGCCGAGTTGGGCGAGGAAGGCGTGCCAAGCGTGCCTTTGGTGAGGTCGCAAGGCCGGAAAGGTGAAGATGGCGTCGTCGGACGCCGCCTCGAAGAGGCCCGGCAGTGACATCGCAGTCGAGTGGCCGTTTGTGAGACGGACTCGAATCAGTGGATCTGTGAGGAAGTTGTGCATGGTGACGCTCTCGCGCTCTCCCCGCTGTGGCGGGGTCGCGATTTCAACGGGCGCTTCCGTTGCTCCGCGTACAGGTCAATCTCCGATGAGGTCGGAGGAGTTTGGCGTCGTGCTGGCTGTTACGATTCGTCATATCGCTGATGAGTAACCAAGTCGGCGATGTACGCAGCGGACCCGGCCGGATTTGAAACCGGCATCTCACCTTAGTTCCTTGGTGCGTCTTGACCTTGGACGACGGGACCGCCACGCGGCCGCCCGCCGAGGTTCTACCTCGGCGGGCGTTTCTGTTCTTGGGTCGGCGAACGGAGGCGACGGGTAGGCGTTGCGGTGGGATGGGCTCCTTCTGCTTGTGCGCGGCTCAGCGGGCCTTTGCGTGTCGTCCATCGTCACTTCCTTTGTTCGTTCAATGAGTTGATGAGGTGCATGCACAGGTGATCCTACACCAAGATATCTTGGAGCGCCTCCGTTGCTCCTCGTACAATAGTGATCTTGAGGTTCAAAGCCCGAGAGGGACTCACGGCGCGAGAGATCGAATCCCCGTCCGGTCGTAGACGAGTTGATGGTCGCCGACCGTTAGAACTAGGATGCCTGGCCCGGCCGACTCCGTCTTGGCGGCCTCGATTTCCTCCTTGCCGGGCAGGCCGCGCCGGAAAAGGAGGAACAGGTGCGCCGGCAGGTTGAAGGTACCCACATCGCTGCCGAAAGGCCCGGGCACCGGGGAAGAGAGCTCGATGCGCGGGCCGTCTTCGCCCAGCCGCGTCCGTACCTTCCTGTCGAGGTCGGGGAAGACCAGGTCCTGGTCGAAGGCCTCTCGCCGGGTGAGCGCATGGTTCTTGGCGATGCCGGTCTCGGCGGCGTTCTGTCCGCGCACGGCCATCAAGTGCGTTAGCCAGTCCTCGCCGAGCGTCTCGGCCAGCTCCCGCAGCACTTGTCGGTGAGTTCCGCGCTCGACCAGCATTCGGTTCATCGTCGGCACGGCCCACCGTGGATGGTTCAAGATGAGTCGCCGCGTTGCCTCGATCCCGACGAGGTCGGTGTAGATCCCGCCGCGATCCGAGACGCCGAGACCGTGTTCGAGGAGCGAGCCGTCGAGCCCGGCGTCCAGACCGGAAGCGGGTGCCAGCACGAGGGATAGAGGTTCCGCGAAACCTGTTGGACGCTCGGTTGCCTCATGGCGATGAAGGCGTCCCAACCGCTGCAACAGGACGTCTACAGGACAGATGTCGGTGATCAGGTAGTCGGCGTCGATGTCGAGCGACTGTTCCAGTGTCTGCGTGCCGATGACCACAACGCCGCCGGCCGAGCGGTTCTCCTTCCCCAACGCCAGTTCGACGGCACTGTCCAACAGTTTCCGGTCCTCGGCCGCGAATCGGCCGTGGTGGAGGGCCGGCCCGTCGGCGACTCTGAGCGCCAGGTCTTCGCCGCCTTGAGCGAGCAGCGCAGTGAAGGTGGCTTGCGCACTCTTGACGGTGTTGCGAATCACGAGGACCTTGGCGCCGTCCTGCGCAGCGGCGATCGCCCTGCGGGCTATGGCGCGTGGCTCTTCCAGAAAGGCTGCGGTCGTTATCGCGACCACCTTCGGCATTCCGGTCGTCGGGATCGCGCACACCCGGGACGCACCGGTGCCGTCGGCGAGCGTGAGAGCCGGATACGGGATGGCTTCGGCGTCGTCTGGCGCTGGAGCGGCATGCCGGCGGGACTTGGAGACGAGCCTTGAGTTCGCCGCGGAGCCGAGGGTGGCCGACATGAGCAGGGCGTGGCCCCCGAGCGCGAGATGCCCATGCAGGACGCCGTGCAGCAACTCCGTCATGTAGCCGTCACTCGCATGGACTTCGTCCACCACCAGCAGACTGCGAGTGAGAGCAGCGGCCCGAAAGTGAGCCCACTTGACTTGCAGGCCGGCAAGGAGCGCCTGGTCGACAGTCCCGACCGCCGCCGGCGCGGTCAGGAACTTCCTGGCGCTCTCCGCCGACCAGCGCGCCAGCCGCGTGGCCTCGTCAGGCTCGTCCTCCCAGTAGACGTGGAATTTCTCTGCGCGCCGCCCTTCGGCAGTGTCTGCTCGGATGTACCCGGGTACAGCCAGAGCCGTGGGTGCCTTGGCAGCCGAGGGGAAGAGTCGCTCGAGCGCTCGGCGAACGCGGTCGTGCAGTTGCTTCGCTGCGGACCGCGTGGGGACTGCGAAGTAGAGCCCGTCGACGAGACCTGCTCGCCAGAGTGCGGCGAACCGAAGAACGGCCGCCTCCGTTTTGCCGGAGCCGGTCTCGCTTTCCAGAATCAACAAGGGGCTGTCGAGCGACGCCGAAGCCGCAGCGACTTGCAGAGATCGCGGCTCGGGGTGGCCGAACAGCATCCGAACATCGGCGACGGGGACGCCTCTCGACCAGGCGGACCGGGCGAACCCCTTGCTGGCGACGGTTTTGGCGGCAATGCGGCGGGCGCGTTCCATGTAGAGCGGATCCGGGCGAGGTTCGTACTCGAACGCTCCCTCATCGGATCCGAGTTGGTCGGCGAGCGCGACCACGCCGGCGAAGAGGTGCGCGAGAGCTGGTGCGTCGGGTATCGGGGGCCCGGTCTCGAAAGCGCTCGGGAACCAGGTTCGCCCTCTGTCGTAGAGCAGGCTTGCGGTGGTGCGCGGTTCGTAGCCGGCGAAGGGCTTCCAGAGTTCGGCCGGGCCTTGGCCTGGGTGCGATGGTCCGCGGGCCGGCCGTCCGTGGTGGGCGAGTGCCGCATAGAGGAGAGGGACAACGCCTTCCCCCCACTCGTCGACGATGCGATGGAGTCCCAGCACCTCGCAGACTTCGGGCTGCTCGAAGCAGAGCAGTGCCTCGGCGACGTGTCCCGCTGGCTTAGGGCGACGACCGACTGCTCCTCCTGGCCGCGGCACCTTGAACTGAAACCCGGCGTTGAGCTTGCCGAAGTCGTGAAGGAAGGCGAGATACGTCAGTCGTGCAGCAGTTGTGCCGTCGAGAGTCGCCGCGCCGCACGCTCGGGCGAACCGTGCGCTCAGAACGGGCTCGCGGAGCAGTGCTTCAAAGCAGGCCGCTACATCGGCGCAGTGATGCTCCAGGCGATGGAAGCTCCCAGTCTCCTCGTCGAACTTGCCCCAGGCGTCCACGCCGGCTCCTCGCTTCTCAGGCCTTAGCGCCGTTACTGGTCACCGCTACCATCGGTGCCGCATGGTAGCCAAGTCAATGGACCCCTTCGTGGCGATCGACTTCGAGATCGCCAACGCCCGCCACGACAGCGCCTGCGCGGTCGGCCTCGCGGCCTGCAGCGGGGGCCAGGTGGTGCAGTCGCGCAGCTATCTCATTCGGCCTCCGGGCCGACGGTTCACGTTCACCCGGATCCATGGCCTGCGCTGGAAAGACGTGCGCGAGGCGCCCACGTTCGCCGACCTCTGGCCGATGCTGCGGGGATGGCTTGTCTCGGCCCGGTTCGTTGCGGCGCACAACGCGAAGTTCGACCGGCGGGTGCTGAACGCCTGCTGCGCTCTCTACCGGCTGCGGCCGCCTCGCCGGCGCTTCGTCTGTACGGTGGAGTTGGCCAGGGCCCGGTGGGATGTCTCGTCGGCGGGGTTGGCGCACGTCTGCCGCCGTCTGGACATACCTCTCCGGCACCATGACGCCGGTTCGGACGCCCAGGCCTGCGCGCGGATCGTGCTTGCCGCGCAAGCCGCCGGCTGGCGTCTCCGGTAGGCGGCGCCTGGTGGGCTTGAGCAACCAACTGACTTCCGGGTTGGTGGGGTTGGAGCCCCGGCCGGCGCGCTGAGCGGGGAGCTACGCGAAGAAGGCGAGCCGGACCAGGGCGGCCGCGCCCGGCGCGCCGAGGGCCGCCGCGAGGCCGATGAGGATGCCGAGCATCCACTTCAGCGTCCTGAGTTCGCCTTGCACGCCGTCCATCTTGCCTTCCAGGCTGCCCATGCGGCCGTTCATCTTGGCCTCCAGGCTGCCCATACAGGCGTCCATCTTGGCCTCCAGGCTGCCCATGCGGCCGTTCATCCTGGCCTCCAGGCTGCCCATACAGGCGTCCATCCTGGCCTCCAGGCTGCCCATGCGACCGTCCATCTTGGCCTCCAGGCTGTCCATGCGGCTGTCCAGGCTGTCCATGCGGCTGTCCAGGGCGCTCATGCGGCGGTCGACGCGTGCCTCCAGGGCCTCGAACCTGGCCGTCAGCTCGAGCCGGAGCGCGTCGCTCCTTTCCCTGACCTCCTGCCGGAGGCCCTCGACGATCATGACGAGGCCATCGATGCGTCCCTCGACCGACGCCATCCTCACCTTCAGCTCGCCCAGACCGCTCTTGACGATCGCAACGTCGTTCTCGTAGGCGGTCATGCCTTCGCTCGTCACGAGCCTGCGCTCCCGGGCGGCGATGAGGTCGACCAGGGTACGGGCCTGTCCGGGCCCGAAGCCGGCTTCTTCCAGTGTCCGGCAGGGATCCCCATGCCGGTAGTGTAGCTCCGCGTTCTCTGCCGCCACTCGGTTCTCCTTCGTCGCTCGGACCTTGGGTCGTCCGCCGGAACCGGCGGACAGTCCTCGGCTTCTGAAGACCAGGACGGAGTTCAGGGCTGTTTCTTCGATTCGGGGGGCCGCGACGAGCTTGGAGTCCGTACACCGACAGGGCGGCCCGCTGGTGCTACTGTCCGCCGGCGCGGTGCGCGGCACGAGGCGCGGCGCCCGGCGCGCGAAGGCACTGGAGACAGCGAATGCGATTCAGCTACTGGCCCGCCCCGACGATGCCCTGGCCCGACCTGCTGGAGATGTCGCGGCACGTGGAGGCGACCGGCTGGGACGGCATCTGGTACGCCGACCATTTCATGCCGAACGGCGAGGACACGTCGGCGCCGTGGGCGGAGTGCTGGACCACGATCGCGGCTCTGGCGGCGGCCGTGCCGCGCGTGCGGCTCGGTCCGCTGGTTACCGGAAACACCTACCGGCACCCGGCGGTGCTGGCGAAGATGGCGGCGACGATCGACCGCATCTCGGGTGGCCGGGTCGTGCTGGGCCTCGGCGCCGGCTGGCAGGAGAACGAGCACCTGGCCTACGGCATCCCGTTCTACACGCTGGGCGAGCGGCTCCGCCGTCTCGACGAAGCCTGCCGGGTGATCAAGGCGCTCTATGGCCGGCCGAGTGCGAACTACGTTGGCGATGCCTACCAGTTGGTCGGCGCTCCGCTCGAGCCGAAGCCGGTGCAGGACCCGCTGCCGCTGATGGTCGGCGGCGGCGGCGAGAAGGTGACCCTGCGGATCACGGCTCAGCACGCCGACGAGTGGAACGTGTGGGGGACGGTGGACATCCTCAAGCACAAGATGGCCGTGCTTGACGCCCATTGCGAGAACGTCGGGCGCGACCCGGCCGAGATCGAACGATCGGCGGTTGCGCTGCTCTTCCTGAGCGATGACGAGGCGTTTCTGGCCAAGGTGCGAGCGCGCGGCACGGCGATGCCCTCGAACATCGGCGGCGTGCAGCAGATCGTCGACGCGGTCGGCGCCTATCGGGACGCAGGAGTGGACGAGTTCATCGTCCCGGCCTTCAACCTGGGCGGCAAGGAGAGGCAGAAGGACGTTCTCGACCGGTTCATCGAGGAAGTCGCGCCCACCTTCCGCTGAGTGACTGCGCCGACTGATTCCGCTGGTCGATTCCGCCGAGTCATCGCGCTGACGCGGTAAGGTCGAACGGAATGGACCAGTCTGGTGAGGGCGGCAAGGGAGAAGAGGACCCCCGGGCCGCCGATGAGGTAGCAGGCCGTTCCGACCTGCGGATGTCGCCTGAAGCCATGTTGGCTCTGGCCGGCAAGGCGGCGGAGCTCGCGGTAGCCCGGATCGAGGGCCTGCCTCGTGAGAACGCCTGGGACGGGGAGTTCAAGGAGGGGCTCGAGCGTCTGCTGCTCGAGCAGCCGCCGGAGGATGGCCGCCCGGCCGAGGAGGTCCTGCGGCGGGCCGTGGACGACATCCTCCCGATGACGACCCGGCTGGATCACCCCCGCTGCTTCGGGTTCGTTCCGTCGGAGCCGACCTGGCCTGGCGTCGTCGCGGACTTTCTGGCCTCCGCCTGGAACGTGAACGCCTGCACCTGGCTGGTCGCGAGCGGTCCGAGCCAGATCGAACTCGTCGTCCTGGACTGGTTCCGGCGCTGGCTCGGCTACCCGGAGAGTGCCGGGGGGCTGCTGACCAGCGGCGGCTCCGCCGCCAGCGTGGACGCCTTCGTCGCTGGCCGCGAAGCGGCCGGCAACCCGGAGCGTCCGTCCGTCTACATGAGCGACCAGAGTCACAGCGCCCAGGCGCGTGCCGCGGTGATCGTCGGCGTCCGGCCGGAGGGCATCCGCATGGTCGCGACTGGCGGGGAGTACCGTCTGGACATGAAGGCCCTCGCGCGCGCGGTCGCCGAGGATCGCGCCGCGGGGTTCCAGCCCATGGCGATTTGCGCCAACGCCGGGTCGTCGAGCACCGGAGCGATCGACCCGCTCCAGGAGATGGCGGACTTCTGCGAGGCGGAGGACATCTGGTTGCACGTCGACGCCGCCTACGGCGGTTTCGCCGCGCTCACTCCGAACGGCGCCCGGCTTCTCGCCGGAATCGAGCGCGCCGACTCGATCGGCCTGGACCCGCACAAGTGGCTCTTCCAGCCGTACGAGGTGGGCTGCCTGCTGGTCAAGGATGCCGGCAAGCTCGAAGATGTCTTCGCCTTCGGCACGACGGTGCTCCAGGACACGATCTGGGGAGCGAACCACCCCAACGTCAACGATCGCGGTCTGCAGTTGAGCCGCTCGTTCCGGGCTTTGAAGATTTGGATGTCGATCCAGACCTTCGGCATGTCCGCGTTCAGGCGGGCCGTGTCGAAGGGGATGGAGCTTGCCGGGCGGGCGGAGGACTACGTTCGTCGGAGCCGCACCCTGGAACTCCTGACACCCTCGGCGCTCGGCGTGGTCTGCATGCGGGTCAACCCCACCGATGCCGACATGGACGAGGAAGCCCTCGAGGAGATCAACCGGGAGGTCCTGGCCCGTCTCTTCTGGGATGACCGGGCGTTCGTTTCGTCCACCTCGCTCCACGGGACCTTCTCGCTTCGCCTCTGCATCGTCAACCACTCGACGAGCTGGGACGACGTGCGGGAGACGCTGGAAGCGATGGAGCGATTCGGCGAGGAGGCGGTGGGGGCGTGACTGCCGGTTGGCCGCCGCCAGCGGCTCAGGGGTAGTACCCCGACATCGTCCGCACTTCGGCGCCGCGACGGTCCACTTCCACCCGGATCACCCGGAAGTCGCTGTCCGGTTTCGTACTCGTCGACTGGTATGTCAGCAGGTAGCGGTTGCGCAGTTCTCGTTCGATCTGGTCGTAGACCGCATCGAGTTCGTCGACGTCTTCGATCAGGAAGGCCTGCCCGCCGGTCTCTTCGGCAATGCGCTCGAGGACGCGCCGCGTGTTGCGGTCCCTGGCCGCGCGCTTGAGGCCGATGGCGTAGATCGTCACGCCCGAGCGCTGGGCGGTTTCGAGCGCGCTCTCGAACGAGAAGGTGCTGTTCTCGTCCTTGCCGTCGGACAGGAGCAGGAGCGCCTTTTGGCCGCTGATGCCGTCGAAGTAGCTCAACGAGTAGACGAGGCTGTCGTAGAGGGCCGTCGTGCCCGTCGCTTCGAGACCCGCGAGGGCCCGCGCGAGCATGCCGGTGTCCTTCGTGAACCGGCTCTCGACCTGCGGACGGTTGGCGAAGGTGAGGATCGCCAGCCGATCCTGGGGCTGGAGGGCCTTGTCCACGAACCGCTGCGCCGCGGTCTGGACCTGCTCGATCGAGTCCTTCATCGAAGCCGACGTGTCGATCAGGAGACCGGCGTGGAACGGAGTGTCGTCCACCCACTCGAAGCGACGGATCGTCTGCGCGGCACCGTCTTCGGTGATCTGGAAGCGGTCCTGCGAGAGATCGGGGACCGGCCGTCCGCCGTCGTCCACCACGCTGGCGAACAGTTCGACGTACTGGACGTTGATCCGTTCGATCGGGTTCGGGCTGTTGATGAAGACGACGTCCTCGGTGCTGCTGCCGTCGGCCAGGAAGGCGGCGGCGCGCAGGTAGGTCAGGGCCGGTCCGTCGAGGACGACCGGCTGCACCCACGGCGGCTGGTAGAGGGTGGCGATCCGTTCCTCGCCGAGAAAGAGTTCCAGGCGTTCGATCTCCTCGCCGTCGGGAGTGGCGATCTCGATCACGGCCCGCGTGCTCTCGAGAAACTGTTCGCCGGAGCGCGGCTCGATGAATCGGGCGCGGAAGCGCTGGCCGCCGCGGTTGACGGACATCTCGTCCGAGGCGACGACCTCGCCGTCCTTCAGTCCCTCGACGCGCACCCGGTGCTCGGTCGGATGGGAGCCGAGGTTCAGCTCGACGTCGAACGGGGGACGGCGCTTGCGCAGGATCTCGCGGCCGTCGAGCGAGAAGGCGACCGCGTCGAAGTCGCCGATCGCGTGGGTAGAGAAGCGCACCATCCCCACCCGCACCCGCTCGTCCCGCGGAGGCACGAGGCGCAGCAGCCGCTCGCCGCGGGAGGCTGCCGCGTTTGCCTCGGCCAGGGCCGGGAAGGTCTCCAGGATGCTCTTTCGCAACGACTGGCCGTCCTCAAGGTTCGGCACGGGGATCGTCTCGTCTACGATGGCGAACCGCTCGCCGAAGACGTCCTCGATCTTGAGGCGGAGCTGGACATCGCCGGGCCGCAGGTAGCGGGTGAAGACGAGCGGGATGCCGTCGGCTTCTTCGCCGCCGTCGGCCGGTAGTTCGAACCGATAGCGGAAACTCTCGAACAGGTGGTCGTCGCGGATCACCTCGCCGGTCATCTGGAAACTGTGGTACTCCCGGTCCTGGAAGCTCCTCCGGCCGGCGGTCGCGGTCGGGACGAGGACCAGACCATGGGTCACGGTGCGGGTCTGGTTGCGCCCCGGGAACTCCCACCGCGTCTCGACGTCGAAGCGGGGCGCCGTGTCCGGAACCTCGGTGGTGAAGGAGGCGAAGGTGGCGAGCCACTCTTCCGGCGGCTCCGGCGGCGTGGAGACCTGCTCGAGGACGGAGGCGCCGGCAAGGTCGTTCTGCAACGTGCGGGCGGCCCACGGCAGCCACTCTTCGGCGCACAGGAAGGCGATGTTTGTCGTCGGCAGACCGCGTCGTGACGCCGGACGCCGCGCGGCGCTTTCGTGCCAGAGCCGGTAGGGGCGGTTGCGAGTGACCGCCAGAAAGATGACGACGAAGTGGCGCGGCGTGCGGTCGCTGCCTCCGTAGAACCAGATCTCCAGTTCGCGGTTGCGCGAGAGGCAGGCCGAGCCGGTTCGACCGTCGGGCAACGTGAACCGACCGGGGGGGCCGTTCAGGAGGTAGAAGACCGCGCGCGCATCCTCGAGCGTCCCCCACTGGCTGAGCACGGCGTCCACGCGGTCCTCCCAGAGCACCTGGAGTTCGTTCAGGGGCGTCCTGGGATCCGGATCGCGAGCCTTCCAGAAGGCCTGGATGAACGCCTCGCGACGGTAGTTCTCGGGAAGGTTGACGAAGAACTCCCGTTCCTCTTCGCTGATCAGCGGCCCGACGCGTTCGAGCCAGCGAACGAAGCGGGTGTCGAGCGGCTTCGGCTGTGCGTCCGCATCGGTCTCGATTCCCGAGAGGGGGCTGCCGGTGAAGGCGAGCAGCCACGCGGCTGCTGCCATGGCAATCGTGTGGCGCGCTGTCATCGGCTTACCGGTCATTCGCTTCAACGGGTCTGGACCGTGATTGCTTCCCTGGGGTTGAGCCGGGTTGTTCGGGCGTCAGTGTCCTGAACGTCCCCGTTTGCGTACGCGACGCAGGACGGAGACGATCACCGCCAGCCCGAGGACCGAGCCGGTCAGGGCGACATCCTGCCTCAGCCAGGCGCCGGCGCTCAAGCGACCGACGACGACCTGGTCAACGATGCGCAGGAACAGGAAGGTCGCCGCGATCAGCAGGGGCGAGTTGTACTCCCGCAGGATGACGGTGCGCCAACTGAAGCGGGTTTCGGGTGAGGTCCACAGGCCGGGCCGCGGCCAGAAGGTCGGTGTGCGCTCCGTCCAGCGCCGATGACGGACGCCGAAGCGCTCGTCGAGGAAGCGCTCCTCGGCCGCGATCACCCGTTCGTAGAGCAGCCAGTAGATCAACACCGCCGTCACGACGAACCACCAGGATCTGATTGCCAGGGCGAAGCCGAGGAGGACGAACAGGTTGCCAAGGTAGATCGGATGGCGGCTCAGCGAGTACATGCCGGTCGTGTTCAGGCGGCTGGCGCTCGGACCTCTGACGCTACGGGTCGACGCGCCGGGCGGGGCCGATCCGACCGCGATCGCCCGCACCGCCATGCCGAGCAGGGACACCGTGAGGCATACGGCGAACCAACCGAGGCCGGGATCCGCCGGCAGCGCCGCGGACCGGCGTTCCAGGACCGCGAGGGCGGCCGCGGGCAGCAGGAAGACGACGAAGAGGCCCCGGTGCCTGAACAGGAACAGGCCCTGGTCCGCCAGCCGGCGACTGAGGGGTCCGAAGCTCCGCCGCGACTCGGTCCGCGACGGAGCGGTCGCGGTCGCTTCGGCGGCGCCCTCCGGTACCAGTCGCGGAACCGCGGCGTCGGTTGCCAGCTCGGGGGCCAGACTCAGGCTGTCGCTGTCGTTCATCGTTCCGGTTCTGAGAAGGCCGCGAGGCGCGGCCGCGGCACTCGCTCCAGCCGTGGTTGACGTCGACTACTCCGCAGCCGCGATACCCGGGCGGCTGCTTCCGGCGTGGTCAGCAGGACGTGGCCCTGCCGCGGATCGTGATCCCGGCTCACTTCGATCAGCTCGATCGGAGGGTCCAGAGCGTCGAGGTTGTCTCGTTCGATGAGCAGCCAGATCGGTTTGTCGGTGCGTGCCGCGAACCGGCGCAGCGCCTCCTCGTCACCCTGATCGTGCGCCTGGGTGCCGCCGTGAAGGTCAACCGCGAAGCGCCGGGTGTAGAACAGGAACGCGGCATCGGGAACAGGGTAGATCGCGTACGGCTCGTCGGCTTCAGCCCACTGGACGAGATCGCGCGAAAGGGCACGCGCCGACTTGAAGGCGTCGCCCAACGGCAGGTACCGCACGGCGGTGGCCGACATGGCGAGTCCGAGGCCGGTTGCGAGGCAGGCTATCAGCAGATCGGGGCGCCGCCGCGCCGCCAGCCAGAGGCCCGCCAGGCCGGCGATCAAGGGTAGCGCGGCGAGGACCTGGAGTCCGACGATCGTGCCGTCCGGGAGCGCGCCTTCCGGCAGGTCGCGGGCCGCCACCGGAAACGCCGCGACGACGATTCCGAACAGCACGGGAACCGACGCCGCGGAAGCCAGGAAGGCCGCCCGGTAGCGCGGCCAGCGATCCCGGATGAGCAGCACGCCGTAAGCGGTGAGCATCGCCAGGGGCGCCGCTAGCGCCAGCAGGTAGACGGTGCGCTTGCCGCCGGAAAGGCTGAAGAACACGAAGGTGCTGGCGATCCAGATCAGGAGGAACCGGACCGCCCGGGCCTGGCGGCTTTCAGGCTCCTCGCGGGAGCGCCGGAAGGCGGCATGGATCGCGACCGGGGCCAGCAGCGTCCAGGGAGCGAATGTCCCGGGCAGGGTCTGGAAGTAGTAGTGCCAGGGCTTCGGGTGGTACACGCCGGCGGCGTAGCGGGACAGGGTCTGGTCGAGCAAGAGGGCATCGAAGTACGACCGGCCGGCCATCCACACCGCGGGGCCGAACCAGACCAGGACGATGGCGGCCCACAGCAGCAGTCCGCGGCCGAACCGCAGCTCGGCGAAGCCGGCGCGGTCGCGCTCGAAGGCGAGGAACAGGGTGACCGCGAGCAGAGGCACGATCAGCCCCACCGGACCCTTGGCCAGCGTGGCCAGGCCGGCGCAGGCGAAGAACCCGAGGCTCGGCCAGGCGCCCCGGCGCCGGGCCGGCCCGTCGCCGGTTGCGAAGTACCCCCGGGCCCAGAACAGGATCGCGAGCAGTTCGAGGAACGTGAGCGTCATGTCGATCTGCCCGACACGGGCGTTCCACATGACCAGGGCCGAGGTCAGGAAAACCGGCGCCGCGAGCCAGGCGGTTGCCCGGCCGAAGAGTCGGCCCGCGAGCGCGAAGACGACGAGAACGGAACCGACGCCGGCGAAGAAGGACGGCAACCTCGCGGCCACCTCGTCGACGCCGCCGCGAAGCGTGCCGAAGAACGCGATGTTCCAGAAGTGGAGCGGCGGCTTGTGGGCGTAGGTCTCGCCGTTCAGGCGCGGCACGAAGAAGTGCTCGAGGGCCAGCGGCGGCTCGAGCATCTCCCGCGCGACCTCCGCGTAGCGCGGCTCGTCGGGGTTCCAGAGGTCGCGGCTGCCGATTCCGGGCAGCAGGACGGCCAGCGCGATTGCGCAGAGCACCAGATACGGGAGCAGGCGACCGCGCACGGGCGGATCCTGACACACGGCGGCCGAGTTCCGCTGACCGCGTCGAACCGCCTTCCGAACTGCCGTTGCCGGAGATAGGGTAGGCCGCGACCCGTTCCACGAGAAGCCTGCTCCTGAGGGCGGGCGGAGGTATCTGCCGATGGGCCAACTGCCGAAGTCCGTGACGATCACGGACGACACGATGAGGGAAGGGCTGCAGATCGAGAGCGCCGACATCCCGGTGTCGGAGAAGCTGAGGCTGCTCGACGCCCTGGGAGAAACGGGCGCCAAGGTCATCTCGATCGGGTCCTATGCACACCCGAAGTGGACCCCCCAGATGGCCTGTATCGACGAGATCGCCGAGCGCTTCGTGCCCAAGCCGGGCGTGCGCTACACCGCGGCGATCTTCAACCAGATCGGGTTCGAGCGTGCGGACCGCTGGTATCCGAAGCTCGATGTGCGGCAGCGCCGGATCGGGACCCACGTCGAGTTGTGCGACACCTTCGCCCGCCGCAACTACAACGCGACGCAGGCCCAGCAGATCGAGCGCATTCCGGCGGCGATCGAACGGGCCCTGGCGGGCGGGGCGGAGTCGGGCGCGGTGGCGATCGGCAATCCCTTCGGCTCGAACTTCGAAGGTCCGTTCACGCTCGAGCAGCGACTCGACCTGCTGGCGCTGATGATCGACCGATGGCATGAGAAGGGTCTACCGGTCACCCGATGCTCGATCATCGAGGCGATGGGCTGGAACATGCCGCATACCGTGCGGGAGACGATCGTCGCGATCCGGGAGCGTTGGCCGGAGATCACCGATTTCCACTGCCACCTGCACAACACCCGCGGCGCCTCGGTGGCCAGCTACTACGAGGCGCTGAAACTCGGCGTGCGCGAGTTCGACACGTCGATTGGCGGCATGGGAGGCTGCCCCTACTGCGGCAACGGCCGGGCCGCCGGTCACGTTCCGACGGAGGACTTCGTCGACTTCTGCCATGAACTCGGGATCGAGACCGGCTACAAGCTCGACAAGCTGATCGAGGCGGCCTGGATCGCGGAGGAGGTCGTCGGCCATCCGCTCTGGGGCCATGTGTCCAAGGCCGGGCCGCGGCCGCGCGGCGAGGACGATCTCTATCCGCGGCAGATGCCCTTCGTCGAGACGCTCGAGGAGGCCTCCCACTTCCGCAAGGGATCGCCGGTCTATGCGGGGCAGCGCTCTCCGTGGCGGCCCGACGCGGCGTTGTACCAATAGTGACTGCTTCCTCGACGGGCCCTTCCTCGGCCATCCGCTACGAAGCGGACGAGAAGACGCCGGCGGTCCTCGCGGCGACGATGGGTCTGCAGTACGCGACGCTGTGCGTCGCCGGGATCGTGCTGACCCCGGCCATCATCGTCCGCGCCGCCGGCGGCAGCGACGAGTACCTGTCATGGGCCGTGTTCGGGGCGATCTTCGTCAGCGGCATCACGACGATCCTGCAGGCGCGGCGGCTATGGCGCATAGGGGCCGGCTACATCCTGCTCATGGGAACCTCGGGCGCGTTCATCGCCGTCAGCATCGCGGCCCTGAGCGCGGGCGGTCC
Organism: Thermoanaerobaculia bacterium; assembly: GCA_965232105.1. GTDB lineage: Bacteria > Acidobacteriota > Thermoanaerobaculia > Multivoradales > Multivoraceae > Multivorans. The sequence continues at coordinate 4,816,577 of OZ246956.1, read as the reverse complement.
GGTACTGCTCGCGAAACTGGTCATCGTCTCCTCGCTGTTCCAGTTCCTTCTCTCGGCGCGCCTGTTGCTGCTGCGAAGGCTGTTCACGACGACCGTCACCGGCACGGTGATCATGCTGATCTCGGTCAGCGTCATGCCGATCGTCTTCGAGCAGTTGACCCTGATTCCCGAGGGGGCTTCCTCGGCCGCCGGTCCGATCACGTTCACCGTGGCGATCGTGGTGATGGCCGGGTTCGGCCTCTGGGCCAGCGGCATCTGGAGGTTGTGGGCGCCGGTCGCGGGCGTCGTGTCCGGCTCGATCGTCGCCGTGCCGCTCGGGCTCTACGACTTCGGTCAGGTCGCCGGGGCCGCCTGGATCGGTGCTCCCGCGGGAGGCTGGCCCGGGTTCGACCTGTCCTTCGGCCCGGCCTTCTGGGCGTTGCTGCCGGGCTTCATCATCGTGACGCTGATCGGCGCCGTCGAGACGATCGGCGACGCGGTCGGCATCCAGCGGGTCTCCTGGCGGGCGCCGCGGGCGCCGGACTACCGGGCGGTGCAGGGCGCCGTCGCTGCCGACGGGCTGGGCAACCTGCTCTCGGGCCTGGCCGGCACCGTGCCGAACACGACGTACTCGAGCAGCATCTCGGTCACCGAGCTCACGGGCGTGGCCTCGCGCCGGGTCGGGATGTGGATCGGGATCATCTTCATCGGCCTCGCCTTCCTGCCCAAGGCGCTGGCGCTGGTGCTGGCGATTCCCGGCCCGGTAGTCGGCGCCTACGTTCTGGTGCTGGTCGCCATTCTGTTCGTGCTCGGCGCCCGCATCGCCGGCCACGGGGGGATCGACTACCGGAAGGCCCTGGTGATCGGCGTCTCGTTCTGGATCGGCGTCGGCTTCGAGAACGACCTGATCTTCGCCGATCAGCTCACTGGTTGGGCTGCGTCGATCCTCGGCAACGGCATGACGGCGGGAGGTCTCACCGCGATCTGCCTGACCGCGTTCCTCGAGCTGACCAGGCCGCGCCGCCGCCGCCTGGAAACCGAGGTGAATTCCGCGTCCGCTGCCGGGATCGGCCGCTTCCTGGGCGCCCAGGCCACGCGGGCGCGCTGGAGCAGCGAGGCCGCGGAACGCCTGCGTTCGGCAGGCGAAGAAGCCCTGCTCAGTCTGCTGGGCAGTGACGAGGAACGGGACGGCGGCGCGAAGCGACGGCTGCTCCTCCTCGCTCGCGTCGACCGGCAGACGGCCGAACTCGAGTTCGTCGCGGCGCCGGGCGGCAGGAACATCGAGGATCGCCTGGTTCTGATGGCTCCCGAAGCGCCGGCGCCGATCGAGAACGAACTCTCGTTGCGCCTTCTCCGTCACTTCGCGTCCTCGGTGCAGCACCAGCAGTACCACGACACGGACGTGCTCACCGTCACCGTGAGCAGCGACGTCAAGGAAGCGAGCGGGCAGGTCGACACGGTCGGAATCTGACGGCGCTCGTTGGCATTGTAGGATGCACACAAGCGGTTTCGCGCCGACCAAACCACGTCGAAAGCCCCGAACGAAGTGAACGAAGGCCCCCACCTGACATTCGTCGAGGAGATCCTGCTCCTCCTCCTGGACGACGACACCGGCGCGATGAAGCGGGTCGCGCCGAACGTGATGGAACTGCTCATCGCGGGCGCCATCCTGATGGACCTCGCGCTGCGCGGGCGGCTCGACAGTGACCTGCAGAAGATGGTCGTCGTCGACGCGACACCGGTTGGCGAGGCGATCCTGGACGGCCCGCTGGCGGAGATCGCCGGCGCCGAGGACGAGGCCGACCCCCGTACCTGGGTGGTCCGGCTCTCGGCCCGGAGCAAGGAGATCCAGGAAGCGGCGCTCAAGCGCCTCGTGGAGCGCGGGATTCTCCGGGTCGAGGATCGGAACTTCCTGTGGGTGTTCGGCAGCCGCCGCTACCCGATGGTCGATGACCGGGAGGAGCGGGAGGTCAAGCTCCGGATTCTGGACGTCCTGTTGAGCGACCGGATTCCGGCGCCGAGAGACGTCGCGCTGATCTGTCTGGCCGACGCCTCGAACGCCTTCCAGGTCATTCTCAGTCCGCAGGAACTGCGGCACGCGGCGGCGCGCATCGAGTTGGTCCGCGGCTTCGATCTGATCGGCCAGGCGATGAGCCGGGCGATCCAGAAATCCGTTCAGGACATTGCCGCCGCGACGGCGACGGCTCACCACCCCTTCTATTGAGACCAGGAGAGTACTTGGCGTGATCGAGAGCACGAAGATAGGCGACGTGGTCGTCTGGGCCCCGGAGGGGCGCGTCGACGCCGCCGCCGCGCCGAACCTGGAGCAGGCGATGATGTCCTCCATCGCAAAGGGTGCGGAGGACGTGGTCCTCGATCTGAGCCGGACCCGCTACATGAGCAGCGCGGGCCTCCGGGTGGTGCTGGTCGTGGCGAGGGACCTGCAGGCGAAGGACGGACGCTTCGCGGTGTGCGGTCTGAACGACGAGGTGAAGGAACTGTTCGAAGTCAGCGGCTTCAGCCTGATCGTGAACATCGTGGCGGACCGCGACGCCGCGGTGGCTGCGGTTCAGGGCGACTGAAGGGAGCGCTGCAGGCCGCGAAGGACCTCCGCGAACTCGTCGAAGACCTTCGGGTCGTAGCCCAGGTGGGAGTAGACGACCTCCCCGCTCGGGTCCAGGACGTAGGTTGCGGGGAAGGCCTCCGGGGCGAGCTTCGAGATCAGGGCGTGGTCGCCGTCCCAGACGACCTCCAGCTCCAGGTCGAGTTCGCGCACCAGGCGGTCGCGGCCGCGCTCGGTCTCGTCGACGCTGACGACGACGACGCGCAGGTCCGGCAGTTCCCGCGCCAGCGCCTGTAGCCGGGGCAGGGCGCGATAGCACGGGGTACACCAGGACGCCGCGAAGTCGAGGACGGTGTACGTGTCGGACGGCGCGGTCAGCAGGTCGAGCGCGTCGTCGGCGGCGACGGCCGGCAACGGAGAGGCTAGCGCCAGCGCCGCCAGGACGGCGAACAGCTTCACCGGCCTCCCCAGAACCGGGTGCCCACCGCGAAGGAGATCGTGACCGCCTCGAAGCCGTCGTCGCGGTCGTAGCGGTTGAGTCGCACCTCCAGGTCCTCGAAGCGCCTGCCGACGACGCTGGGCAACTGGAAGCGGATACCGAAGCCGTACTTCAGCAGATCGAACTCGCTCAGGTCCGGGTCGGCTGTGTAGAAGTCGTGGACCCGGGAGAAGTCCCCCGGCCGGCCGTAGTAGTCGGTCCCGCTCTGCGTGTGGTAGCGGAGGATCGGGAACGCCCACATCTCGCGCTCGGTCGGCAGCCGGAAGTGGACCTCGTAGTCGAAGGACTGCGCCTCCAGGTTCCAGTCGTCCTCGTACCAGCGGAGCCGAGGCCGCTGCACCACGCCGCGGGAGATCATGTGGTTGAGCCCCAGGCCGACGGAGTAGCGGCGGCGGCTGTCGGGCAGCCGCTCCGCGACGACTTCCCCCCGCGGGAAGGGACTGCTGGGCGCGAAGACGACCTCGTGAAACGGCGTCGACAGGAAGCCCGACTGCTCGATCGCCGACACCTCCACCATGCCGACCGCCCGCCGGCTGAGGACGCTGGTGAACGACAGCGAGAGATCCGTCGTGTCCCGGTCCGACTGACCGCGCTGCACGCCGTCGATCTCGTACAGGTCGACGATGTCGAAGAAGTGCCTCAGGCCGACGGTAAAGCTGCGCAGACCCTCCTCCACGTCATAGGTCCAGGCGCCGCCGAACGCCACGGAGCGGTAATCCCACTCGGCCGAGAAGCCGGTGAAGAGCGAAACCGAGGAACGCTCGAAGGACCGCGTGGCCGTCGCGTTCAGGTAGCCGCGGACATCGACCAGGGACGCGCTGGAGGTGCCGTCGAGTTCGTCGTACTCGTCGTCGTCGTCATCATCATCGTCTTCGTAGTCGTCATCGTCGTCGGCGGCGCGCCGCTGAACCGGGCTCTGAAGCCCGTCGACGTCCATGTTGTTGGTCGATGCCGAGGTGATGCTGTCGGCTCCGACCTCGAAGTTGAGTCGCCAGTTCTCGCTGACCGGCCAGTTGATCAGCACGGTGGGCGCGGCGACCTGGAGGTCCTCCGTGCCGATGCCGCCGGTCACCGGCGAGCGGTCGCCGTCCTGGTCGTAGTAGTTGAACAGGAAAGTGACGGCGAGACCGTCGCCGTCGCTCGCAGCTTCCCGCGGCGATTGAGGCGCCTGCTGCGCCCCGGCCCCGGCACCGGCGCTGGCGAGTACCAGGGCGGCGAGCAGCAGCGATGGCCACCGGCAAGCGGCCGCTGGCGCGGCAGAAGGTCCAGAAGCCGGCGCTTCGCGCCGGATGCCGGCCAGAACCCGGGTGGCGCGACTCGCGCCACCCGTGAACCAGTCCGTGCGCCCGTCAGACGGGCGCACGGATGGCAGGCCGGCGCACCCGGTCTCTGCCGCGCATGCTCCGGACTCAGGTGCAGCCACAGCCCCCACCGGACTTGCCTCCGTTCGCGCCCACCGCGCCCTCGCGGTAGACCTCGATGCTGCGTTCCGGCCGCTGTGACTCGGCGTCGCCGACGGCCATTGGAGTGGCCGCGAGGTCGCCCCGCTCCCAGGGCTCGAGCGACGTGGCGCAGCCGCCCATCGTCAGGGCGGCCAGGGAGATCACGACAGCGAGCGCTCCGGTTCCTCTCTTCATCCTCGATCCTCCTGCTTCAGATGCCTGCGTACATTGGACGTTGAGCGCACTTCCCCTGTTTCGGTCACGAACAGGGCTTCCACGCCCTCCATGCGTTCGAGCAGCGCGAGTCCCTCCTCGGGGCCGAGGACGAACGCCGCCGTGGCCAGCGCGTCTGCTAGTTCCGCGTCCGGGCAGATCACCGTGACCGCCTGCAGCCCCGAGGCCGGCCAGCCGGTGCGCGGATCGATGATGTGCGAGTAACGCCGGCCATCGTGGATGAAGTACTGCTCGTAGTCACCTGACGTCACGACGGCCTGTTCCGTCAGCGGTATCCGCGCGAGCATCCGCTTCGGGTCCCTGGGATGGGCGATCGCGATGCTCCACGGCTCGCCGTCCTCGCGCCGGCCGAAGGCGACCAGGTCGCCGCCGGCACTCACCAACCCGCCACGGACACCGTGCTCCTTGAGCACGAACACGGCCCGGTTCGCCGCGTAGCCCTTGCCGATCGCCCCGAACCCGATCCGGGCGCCCGGATCGTCGAGGAACACGGTCCCCCGCTCCTCGTCCAGGACGATTCTTCGGTAGCCGACATGCCGGAGCGCGGCGGCGATCCGCTCCCTGCCCGGAACCGCCGGCTCGCCCGCCCTGAAGTCCCAGAGGTCGCCGACCCCGGCGAACGTGATGTCGAAGGCGCCCGCCGTCAGCTCCGAGACCTTGACGGCCCGCCGGATCAGCCGGAACAGCTCCGGCGAGACCCTCACCGGACGGGTTCCCGCGCTTCGATTGACGGCCGACGTCTCGGAGTCCTCGCGCCAACTCGAGATCATCGCCTCCAGCCGGTCGATCTCGGCCCACGCCGCCTCGACCGCCTCGCGGGCAACGGCTTCTTGGTCGTGAACCGCCGTCACCTCGAAGCGTGACCCCATCTTCGACCGGGCATCCTTGACCGTGGCCGCGTGGGCCGTCGTAGCCAGCACGACCAACAGCCAGCACGCGGCTGCGAGACCACGAACTGCCGCCAGTCGGATCGTCGACGTTGTGCCTGCGACCATGGTGCGCCCTGAAGTCACTATAGCCCCCAGCGTCGGGTGCGTCAGTTACTTCGTCCCGCATAGCATGAGCGGTTCTCGGCTAAGGAGGCACGGACGAATGGGAACCTTCGGGCGACCAGCGATCTGGTTCTGTATCCGGCAGCGCGGCATAGCAAAGAGAAGCGGCTGGATCGACTACCCGGCCCTTCCCGAGCTGCCTGCCCGGATCGGGGCCAACGGGGACAGTACGGTCGAAGTCTGCGTGACGGAACGCTCTCGCCCGGTTTCGCCGGATCAGACCTCCCGCGTCTTCTGCAACCGAGCTCGCGGGGTGATTGGCCTCGAGATCGCGTATCGCGACGAGACGGTCAGGCTGGCACCGACCCGCATGCTCGCCGCGAACCTCCGCTTCGGGCGAGCCCTGGAGCGGTTCCGCAAGGAGAGGGACCTGAGCGCGGCCGAGTTCGAGGACCACCGCCGGCTGAGCACGTTCGCGGCCCGCCAGTTCCTGCTTGCCGGCGACGGTTGGGTCGGCGCGACGGAGCTGTATCGGGGTTCCCCTCTGGTCGCTCCCGAACCGTCGGACGATGAAGACCGCGTCGGCGACCTCGCCAAAGGCATCGGCCGATGGATGCTCAACAACCTGTCGCAGGAAGGCGGGCTGCCGTACAAGTACTGGCCCAGCCGAGGCGAGGTCGCACCGTCGGACAACGCGATCCGCCGGTTCCTCGCGACTCTTTCCCTGGCGCGGCTCGCGAAGCTCCAGCGCAACGCCGAAATGGCCGAGGCCGCGCGGCGCAACCTCAGCTTCAACCTGCGCCGCGACTTCCAGAACCTCGGGGATGGACGGGGCGCCATCGTCGAACGGACCGGGGCGAAGCTCGGCGCGGCCGCCCTGGCGGCCCTCTGCATCCTGGAGAGTCCCGCTCGCCGCGAGTTCATGACCGAGCTGACTCTGCTGACGGCGGGGGTGAACTCGCTCGCGGACGAGGAGCTGGGATTCCGCACCTTCTTCTTCCCGGCCGAACGCGACGGTCAGAACTGGAACTTCTATTCCGGAGAGGCGCTGCTGTTCTGGGCCGAGGCGGCTCGGCAGGGAATCGAGGGCGCTCCGACCCTGGAGCGTTGCGTGGCGACCTTCGAGCGTTGCGGTGAGCGGCACCGGCGGGCCCGGAACCCAGCCTTCGTGCCGTGGCATGCGCAGGCCGGCGCCTCCCTGTTCGCCCAGACGGGCAGGCGGGAAGTTGCCGATTTCGTGTTCGAGATCTCAGACTGGCTGCTGCCGATGCAGCAATGGGACGGACTGGACCCCGACCTGCGCGGACGGTTCTACGATCCGCGCCATCCCGAGTTCGGCCCCCCTCACGCGGCTTCCACCGGCGCCTACCTGGAGGGGCTCGCGGACGCTCTGGCGCTGGCGCGCTCCCTGGGGGAGGAACACCGCTCCGCGGCGTACGAACGCGTCATCCAGCGCGGACTGCGGTCCCTGCGGCAGTTGCAGTTCCGGGGACCGCACGACACCTTCTACATCTCGAAGAAGAGGCGGGTCCTGGGAGCGTTGCGCACAGAGGCCTACGACAACGCGGTGCGGGTGGACTCGGCCGCCCACGCGCTCGGCGCGGCCGAGAAGCTGCTGCGGCAGGGGCAGGCTCAGCCGGTCGGCGGCAGGACGTAGTAGCCGCGTCCCGGCCCCGGCAGCACGTCGAAGATCAGGTGCACCCGCGGCTCCTCGGTGAGGTTCCTCGCATCGTGCTTCGCCTTGTTGTCGAAGGCCCAGAGTTCGCCCTCTTGCATCACGACGGTTTCGCCCCCCGCCATCAACGGGCTGCCGCTCGGGCTCTTCAATACGAGGTGGAAACGATCGCGGACGCGGTAGTACTCGCCCGCGTCGATGTGCGGCCGCACCCAACCGCGGGGCTGCAGCGCGACAAGGGTCGCCCGGCCCAGCTCTCCCGCCTGGAGGGCGGCGATGCCCTCGCAGAACGCCAACGTCCGGGGGAACTCCGCCGCTTGTCTTCCTGGACAGCTCTCATGAACGTCGTTCGCGTTCCTGGCGCCGGGAGGCAGGGGCTTCCTGGCTACGCGCAGGAAGATGTTCTGCGTGTCGCGCTGACAGCGAACGTTGCGCTGGCGGCTGGTGTCAACGAGCCAGCCCTCGGCGGACGCGGCGAGTTCCGACAGGAACGGCGCCACGTCGACTCCCTCGGCGATCTTCGTGAAGTGCGACCTCGTGCGAGCCGCGGCCGGCATCGTGATGCCGAGCGCCGCGGGAACGAATGCCATGAACTGCCACGGAGGAGTTGACGGGTCGACGTCGACATCATCGGTGTCGTCGTCGTCGTCATCGTCGTCATCGTCGTCATCGTCGTCATCGTCGTCGCCGTCTCCATCCCCGTCGCCGTCTCCGTCCCCGTCTCCATCGCCGTCGCCGTCGCCATCCCCGTCGCCGTCGCCGTCGCCGTCTCCATCCCCGTCGCCGTCTCCATCCCCGTCGCCGTCCCCGTCGCCATCGCCGTCTCCATCCCCGTCGCCATCTCCGTCCCCGTCCCCGTCTCCGTCTCCGTCTCCGTCGCCGTCCCCGTCTCCATCCCCGTCTCCATCGCCGTCGCCGTCGCCGTCTCCATCGCCGTCCCCGTCGCCATCCCCGTCTCCGTCGCCATCCCCGTCTCCGTCGCCGTCCCCGTCTCCGTCTCCATCGCCGTCGCCGTCGCCGTCTCCGTCCCCGTCGCCGTCTCCGTCGCCGTCTCCGTCACCCGCGGGTACGACACTGACTCCCGTGCCGTCGATGCCCTCAAGGATGCTCTTGCTTGAAGAGCCGCCAGCGTCCACGTTGGTGTTGTCGACATCCTTGAGGTCGCTCTTTCCCGGGAGCGTGGACGACAACGCCAAGCCGGCGGTCTCCGAGGCGGACTCAAGGTCGATGTCAAGGTCGAAGCGTTCGAGATCGGTGTCGAAATCGATGCCGTCAAGCTGGTCGACCTGGTCCACCCGGATCGCTGCCCGCGGTTCCGCGAGCGGCGAATCGCCGCCCACTCGGGCAACGATCGGGCCGTCGTCAGCTCCGGCATCGTCCATGAAGAAGCGCCCCCGGGGCCGCTCGGAGGCGTCGCCATCGCCGTCTCCGTCGCCATCCCAGTCTCCGTCGCCATCACCGTTGGCGCCCTGGCCTGAAGCCGGTTTCTGAAGAACGATCTTGGGCGACGTGGGAAGCACCGGGTCGCCGTCTTCGCTACAGGCGGCGGCAACGAAACACGCGCCGAGGAGCAGCACGAGCGTCCTGGCCCCCGGGGAGGTGACGACCAGGCCGGGGCCGCTGGCAAGAGCCTTGAGGAACTGGGAGTTCATGCCGACCTCCAAACGTCTCGATGGCAAAAGGAACATTTAGCAGGCTAGCACAGGGTGGGCTACTGCGAGCATCTGAACGCTCTGACATCGCTCCTGGCGGACGCAGTCACTCCCTGCACGTTGCCATGCTTCCATTCCGTGCCGTCCGGGGCCGTGACCAGGAGGTTGAACTCCACAGTGGTGACGGGCGCGACGAAGACCCACCGGTAACCGTTGTGCGAACAGCCATCGAGGACCTTGACCAACACTTCGGCGTTGTCTCGATCGAAGAACCACAACAGTCCGGATTCGCCCGAGGCCCAGATGCCGCTCTTCGCCTGGCCCACCTGCCCGTCCGGGGTGCGATAACACATGCTGACCTCGTAGCCGCCATCGAACTGGAGCAGCACCGTCGTCGGCGTGCAGTCCTCTGCCGGCGGAGGCGTCGTTGCCTCGTGGTCCACGCTCAGGCGCATGAAGTACGCGGTAGCTACGGTCTCGGCGTTCCATGAACTCCAGGGACCTTGCGACGTGGACCGGTGCCGCCAGAAGTTTCTCGTACCGCCAGGCCCGTTGCGATCCTCGGCGAAACCCTTGCCACTCGAGTTCGGCCATTGAACCCCCAGCCATACATCGCCGCCATCGAGCTGCTGCGAGGTGACGTCGCCACGGTTGATCAGGCCACAGGTGCCCCGGCCTCTGGCCAAACCGGAAACCGTCGCCGAGTAGGCGGCCGATGGACTGCCTGGCTGCCCGCCGGAATCGCGGTAGAACGTAAGGATGAACGCCACGTCTGCGTTGTCGTCGTTCGGCTGACGACCGAAGCACACCGTCACGGAAGTGACCGTGCCCGCGTCAGACAAGCGGAATCGCTGCGCGTACTCCTGTTCATGGGCGTTGTCGATACGAGTGAACGCCTCGGGCGTACCGTCGTCGTACGAGTAGTCAGTCGAGGCGGGCGAGACGAGCCGCGTCAGGTCCGATGCCGCCGCATCAGCCAGCCACCGGTCGCCGGTGTCGATCAGGATCGAGTCGACGTCCGTCTTGCTGGCCGCCTCTCGCTCCAGGAGAGCCTCGCTGTAGATCCGGACCGACGTGCCCGCCGACGGATCGCTTTCATTCAGAGCGGCCAGAGGCGACGAAACAGCCAGGACCAGCGTCATCAGGGCCCGCAGGCCGATCGGTCGCCCAAGGCAGTTGCTTCGCTTCCTTTCAACGGAGCTACTGGTCATGCTCTGTTTTCCTTTCGTTTTCTTCGGGAGTCGGGCTGCCGAGCGGTTGTTCCGTTTACTTTCGATCCTCGTTCCGAGTCTGCCGTGCTTCCGCCGTGGCCAAGACGACCGCTGACTCCGCGGCGTCGCCGCGGAAGGCGTGGAGCGAGAGTCCCGCCCGCTGCTCGCCCAGCACCGACGAGATCGGCGCTTCCGCGCTGGACGAGTGGAAGAGCGGTTCAGGGTGACTGATCCCCCGGCGCTGCCTGGCTACAACTCCCAGCCGTCCCGGTACGTCGGCTGGATGTACTCCCGCGGCACGTCGACGCCGTTCGTCACCTTCATCTTCTTCGGGTTCCAGACGATCTCCTGCTGGGTGCGGACCGCCAGGTTGCCGAGCAGCGCGGTCTCGGTCATCGGACCGGCATGATCGGGGAAGTTGGACCCGTCGGGGTTCGTCGTCCCCGCCTTGATCGCGTCGATCCACTGCTTGTAGTGGCCTTCGGTTCGCTCGTACGACTGGGCCACCGGTTTCTTGGCGATCTTCTCGTGCAGCTTCGTCGGGTAGATCGTCGGTTTGCCGGCGTAGATGTCGGCCGTGATGATGCCCTCGGCGCCGACGAACAACTGGCCGCTCCTGCCCGGTGGCCACCTGCCCTCGAACGCCTTCGGCTTCGGCGGCGTGAGGTTGCCGTCGCGCCAGACCACGGTCATCTTCGGACGGTTGCCGCGGGCCGGGTACTCGAACGTGATCCGGGTCGAGGCCGGGGCGGTCTCCTTGAACAGCGGCGTCGATTCGGCGTAGACGGACGAAGGATCGCGCAGGTCGAAGACCCAGAACGCGGCGTCCATCGCGTGGCAGGCGATGTCGCCGATCGCGCCGGTGCCGAAGTCCCACCATCCGCGCCAGGCGAAGGGGTGGTAGTACTCGGGGTGGTAGGGACGGTCCGGCGCGGGGCCAAGCCACAGATCCCAGGCGACGTGCTCCGGTGCCTCGTGGACTTCTTCGGGACGCTTCATCGCCTGCGGCCAGATCGGCCGGTTCGTCCAGTACTCGACGTGGTTCACTTCGCCGATCACGCCCGCCTCGATCCACTCGCGAATCAGGCGCGAGCCCTCGCCCGCGTGACCCTGGTTGCCCATCTGCGTCGCGGTGCCGGCCTTGCGCGCGGCCTCGCCGACCATTCGGGCCTCCCAGATCGTCCGCGTCAGGGGCTTCTGGGTAAAGACGTGGAGACCGCGCTCGAGCGCGGCGACCGACATCACCGCATGGGTGTGGTCGGCGGTCGACACCATGACCGCGTCGAGCTCGTCGGCGTGCCTGTCGAGCAGCTCGCGGTAGTCGTGGTAGCGCGGCGCGTCGGGATGGGCGGTCATCGCCTGTTCGGCGCGCTTCCAGTCGATGTCGCAGAGGGCGAGGATGTTCTCGCTCGAGACGCCTTCGATGTCGCTCCGGCCCTTGCCGCCGGCCCCGATCGCCGCGATGTTCAGTTTGTCGCTGGGGGCGGGCATCCCGCGGCCGAGGACATGGCGGGGGACGATCATCAAGCCCGCGCCGGCGGCTGCGGCGCCGAGCACGTTGCGGCGGGTCATGTCTTGCTTGGGCATAGCGGCTTGCCTTTCTGTCAGGTTCTTTGTGCGTTAGGTTAGCGCATCCGATGAACCTGCTACGCATCGTTGGACTGGGCATCGCTTGGTCGATCGGGCTCGCCGCTACGCCGGTCGAGGCGGAGACGCGCGAGCACGGCAAGTCCACCTACGGAGAGTGGCAGCACCACGGCGGCGACCACACCTCCAGCCGCTACTCGCCGCTCACTCAGATCGACGGCGCGAACTTCGGCCGGCTCGAGATCGCCTGGCGTTGGCGCACGGCGGACCACGAAGTGCCGCTGGATGTCTTGCCGGGGTACGACACCGGGTTCTTCCGCTCCGTGCCGCTGATGATCGGCGGCCGTCTGTTCGCACCGACCAGCCTCGGCCAGGTGGCGCTGCTGGATCCTTCGACCGGCGAGCAGAAGTGGGTCTACAACCCGAAGACCTGGGAGCGCGGCGGCACGACGATGCGGCCGGTCGGCGCCCGCGGCATCGAGTACTGGACGGACGGTGAGAAGGAACGCCTGTTCGTCGCCACGATCGGCCGCCAGCTCGTCTCGGTCGACGCCGCCACCGGCGAAGCCGACCGGGCCTTCGGCGAGGACGGAGTCGTCGACCTGGCGCTCGACCTCGGTCCGGGCGAGTACTCGGTCCGCCACATCACCCATGGCGCACCGCCGATCGTGGTGGGCGCCAGCGTGATCGTCGGCTCGAAGATCTTCGACTACTCGATCAGGAGCGACGCTCCGCCCGGCCACGTGCGCGCCTACGACGTCCACACGGGCGAGTTCAAGTGGCGTTTCAACACGATCCCGCGGGATGACGAGTTCGGCGTCGAGACCTGGGAGAACGAGTCCTGGCGGACGGCCGGCAACGCGAACGTGTGGACGTCGATGAGCGCGGACCACGAATTGGGCTACGTCTACCTGCCGACGAGCACGCCGTCGAACGACTACTACGGAGCCGACCGGCCGGGCGACAACCTCTTCGCCGAGAGTCTGGTCTGCGTCGACGCGGAGACGGGCGAGCGCGTCTGGCACTTCCAGACCGTCCGCCACGGCATCTGGGACTACGACATCGCCTCGGCCCCGAACCTGCTCGACATCGTCGTCGACGGCAAGTTGATCAAGGCCGTTGCCCAGGTCTCGAAGACCGGCTTCACCTACGTCTTCGACCGCGCCACCGGCGAGCCCGTCTGGCCGATCGAGGATCGCCCGGTGAACCACGAGTCGACCGTGCCGGGCGAGAAGCTGGCGGAGACCCAGCCGTTCCCGACCAAACCGCCGGCCTTCGAACGTCAGGGCGTCAGCGAGGACGACCTGATCGACTGGACGCCGGAACTGCGCGAGGAGGCCCTCAAGATCGCCGAGAAGCTCGTGCTGGCGCCGATGTTCCCGCCCCTGATCGTTCAGGGCGAGGGCGGCAAGGAGGGCGTGATGGTCGTGCCGGGCGCCGCCGGCGGAGCGAACCACCCCGGGGCGTCCGTCGACCCGATGGCCGGCGTGCTCTTCGTCGAGTCGCAGAACCGCCCCACCGGGATGTCCCTGATCGAGCCGGATCGGGCCCGCGGTCCGGACTGGCGCTACGTGATCGGCTACGTCGACACGGCCGGCCCGCGGGGCCTGCCGCTGACGAAGCCGCCCTACCGGACGATCACAGCGATCGACCTGAATCGCGGTGAACACCTGTGGCGTGTCCCTGTCGGTCCCGGCCCGAAGAACCATCCGGCGATCGCGCACCTGAACCTCGACGACATGGGCACGATCTACTTCGGCATGCCCGCGGATGGCGCTCTGCTCGTTACCCGTACCCTGCTGATCGGCTTCTTCGCCCTGCCCGACGAGGACGATCCCCGCACCAGCAGCCGTACTTTCCTGCGTGCCTGGGACAAGGCGACAGGGGAAGTGCTGGCCGAAGTGGAAACCGACCTCTGGCTGCACGGTCCGCCAATGACCTACATGCACGAAGGCCGGCAGTACATCGTCATCGCCGCCGGCGGCGCCCGCAACCGCCGGATTCCCGATGAGTTGGTTGCCTTTGCACTGCCGGAGTCGGTGACTGGCGGCCAATCCGGAGCGAGATGATGTCGAGAGAAACAGGAGGTCGCATAGTGGTACGACCGTTTCACCGGGTGTGCCGGCCGGCCATCCGCGCGCCCGATGACGGGCGCACGGACTGGTTCACGGGTGGCGCGAGATCGCGCCACCCGGGTTCGGGCCGGCATCCGGCGTTGCCCGCGGCAGTTGCACTTGGGCTTTGCATCGCCTTCAGCGCCTCAGCCGCCGCCGAATGCGAACCCCGGGAAGCCGAAGGCCCCGTCACCGTCGAGTCGTGCCCGATCGAGAACGCCGACTACCCCCTGGTGCGGGCTGAGATGACCGTGCGCGGTTCCATGTCGGCCGTCATCGCTCTCCTCAGCGATGCGGGCGCCTGCCCCGACTGGCAGGCCATGTGCACCGAAGAAACCGCGACGCCACTTGACGCCCCCTTTCAGACCCTTCGCCAGCGCGTCTCCGGCAAGGGCATGACTCGGCGCATCACGATGGACCGCGCCGCCTGGTGGCGCACGGCTGACGGCGACGTCGTCGGCGACATGGCCGGCGCCGACGACCTGACGCCCGAGTTCGAGGGCAAGCGCGTTCTCTGCGTCCGTTCGCGCTGGTTCCTGTCCCCGGGCGACGACGAGGGCACGATCACGGTCGTTCAGAAGACCGTCAGCGACCCGCAACCTCCCTTCGGCATGGGCGCCGGGGTCGTCACCCCCCGCACCGCGAAGACGCTGCTCGAGACGTTCACGAACATGAGCAAGCGACTCGCAGGCGGCCAGCACGGCGCCGGCCCGGAGATCGAGTCGTTGCCGCTGCTGGAGAAGGACCTGCCGGACATCGGCGCAGAATTCGCCGCCTGTCAGGCGGCGCGCCGGTAGTCCAATCCCTGGCGGTCCAGGTGGCGGCAGCCAGAGGGGGCGCGGCCTTGAAATACCTTGCAAGTTGTCCGTCATGTGGATAGATTGCTAGGTTATGCTGCCCAGGGAGGTGATGCCGGAGCTTGTGGGGGCGCTGTCGCGACAGGCGGCCGTCGCGCTTCTCGGCCCGCGTCAGGCGGGCAAGACGACCCTCGCTCTCGCCGTGGCGGAGCAGCGCAGGTCGGTCTATCTGGACCTCGAGGACCCTGACGACCGCAGACGCCTGGCGGAACCCGCCCTGTTCCTTGAAGCGCTCGACGGTCATCTTGTCGTCCTTGACGAGATCCACCGCGTGCCGGAGCTCTTCCAGCCGCTGCGCGGCATCATCGACCGGGGCCGCCGTACCGGCAAGGGAGTCGGGCGTTTCCTGATTCTCGGCTCGGCTTCTGTCGACCTGCTCCGTCAGGCGGGAGAGTCGCTTGCCGGCCGCGTCGCCATGCTCGAGTTGACTCCGTTGACTGCCCTCGAGGTGGAGGATCGACGAGCTGTACGCGAGCGACTGTGGCTGCGAGGCGGGTTTCCCGAGAGCTGTCTCGCGTCGGACGACGAGATCAGCTTCGCCTGGCGCAAGGACTTCGTTCGCACATACCTGGAACGCGACATCGCAACGTTCGGCGTGCGCGTTCCAGCCACGACCCTCGAACGCCTCTGGACGATGCTCGCGCACCGCCAGGGAACGCTTCTCAACGCGTCGGCGCTTGCCCGCGCGCTGGAAGTGAGCGCCCAGTCGGTGACGCGCTACATCGACCTGCTCGTCGACCTCCTTCTGGTGCGACGCTTGCCCCCGCTCACCGCGAACGTCGGCAAGCGGCTGGTCAAGTCGCCGAAGGTCTACATTCGGGACAGCGGTCTCGTCCACGCCCTGCTCGGTGTTCCCACGCTGACCGCCCTCGCGGGACATCCCGTCGTGGGCCGGAGTTGGGAAGGCTTCGTGATCGAGACGTTGCTCGCCGTCCTGCCATGGCGGGCCTCGGCGTTCTTCTACCGGACGAGTGCGGGGGCCGAAATCGACCTTGTGATCGAACACGGCGGCGGCGAGCGCTGGGCGATCGAGATCAAGCGCAGCCTGAGCGCCAGGCCGAGCCGGGGCTTCCACACGGCCTGCGCGGACATCGGCGCCAGTCGCGCCATCGTCGTCCATGCGGGGGAAGACCGATTCCCGGTCTCGTCGAGTACGGAGGGGATCGGCCTGCGCGCTTTGGCGGAAGAACTGCGCGGCTGACGGCCCGGGAGCTACCGGGCCGGACCCGACCGCGCGAGGAGGCGCAGCGCATTGCCGCGGGTGACCAGGTCGATGTCGTCCTGTTCTTCCAGGAACGGCCGCACGTCTGCCAGTGCCTGCTCCCAGTTCAGCGCCTCCAGTCGTTCCGCGACCGGCTCGGTCCACGAACGGGGCGTCAGTTCGTCTCCCTCATCCGTAGCTCCACGCGATAGTCCTCGGCGGCGAGCTCGGCCTGGATGGCTTTCAGGTACTTGGGCAGATCGTACGCCGTGCGGTCGCCTTCGAGTGCGAAGTCCAGGTCTTCCGAGTAGCGGGGCAGCGAGTAGAGGAAACGCAGGCAGGTGCCGCCCTGAAACGCCAACGCGGTCAACGCGCCGGCGCCCTGCATGGCCCGGAGGGCGCGCGCCTGCAGGTACTCCCTGACCACGTTGCGGGCCCACAACGGATCACGCCGGCGGATCAGCGCCTCGAGATGGTCCTTCACAGCACGTCGTATGCGGGCGTCGCGGCGGCGAGCTCGCGGATGCGGCGGGCCGCTCGAGTCACTTTCGGCGCGGCGTACCGCGCCGCCGCCTGGTCGAGGGCGTCCAGATCCAGGGCGCCGAAGTCGAGTCGGAGTTCCCGCAGGTACGTGGCGTCGTCGCCGCCGGGCTGCAGGTAGACGGAGTCGAGCAGCGCCTTCTCCGGGGTCGCCACGAACGCTTGCTGATTACCGCCCAGATCGAGCAGCCGGTAGCCGAACACCCTGTTCGCCTTCAGGTGGCGGAACGAGAACCGGCCCGAGGGCAACTGCCGCGTGTGCGGCCGTCCAGGCGTCACGCTGGTGACCTCCGGCACGTACTCGGGGATTGCATGGGCGAAGGCCAAGGCCGAGGGACCGCTCACGTAGGAGCCCGGCGCCAGGCGGTTGGCGAGCAGGAACGGATGCGGGACGCGGCGCTGCCAGGGCGGCGCCAGGGCATAGAGTCCGCGCCGCATCTGCTGGACCTTGCCGCCGCGGACCCAGCGCGACAGTTGCCGCCTGACGTTGCCGGGATCGCAAGGCCCGGCCAGCAGAAGCCCGGTCTCGAAGACCGGCTCGTCGGCGACCGCGGCAACGAGTTCCTCGAATCTCATGGCGAAAACTTATCAATTCTGACAACTTGTTCCTGTGTTCCTGGCTCGTAAGACCGGACGCGATGTGGTCGGGATGCCTGCGGGGACGCCGCTGCAGTCGGTGGATTCAGGGGCGTGCCGTCTAGCTCGACGCCGTCCAGCCCGCCCAGGGGCTCCGGAGGGGGGTCTCCCAGGTGGCTCGGAGCGAGCGACGGCCGCCGACCTCACAGAAACCGACACCCAACCGGAGCGAGCGGAGTGCAGTGAGCCCTACCCGTTTCATCTTCCGATCAAGGGCGAACGGCACCTGGGAGACCCCCCTCCGGAGCCCCGAAAGCGGGCGGGTGCAGCCGAAGAGGCCTCGCTAGCCCAGCACGATCTCCGCGGCCTGTCGCAGCTCCTCCTTGCTGGCGGCGCCGACGAGCAGCGTGGTGACGTCGCTGTCTTCGAAGGCCTGGAGGCGGTCCTTGATCCGTTCGGGGGGGCCGACGAGGGAAATCTCGTCGGCGAAGTCGTCGGGGACGGCGGCGACGGCCTCTTCGCGCTTGCCGGTCATGAAGAGTTCCTGGATGCGGAAGGACTCCTCCTCCCAGCCCATGCGGGCCATCAGTTCGCGGTGGAAGTTGCGCTTCTTGGCGCCCATGCCGCCGACGTAGAGGGCCAGGGACTGCTTGATCGGCAGGAGGGCCTCGGCGACCTCGTCGTGGACGCGGAGGCGGGCGCCGTAGGCGACCTCGAAGCCGTTGCCGCGGCCGGCGAGGGAGTCGGCGTAGACCTCCGGACGGTAGGGCGAGTAGTACAGCGGCAGCCAGCCGCTGCAGAGTTCGGCGGCCAGCGCCACGTTCTTGGGCCCTTCGGCGCCGAGGAAGATGGGCAGATCGGAGCGGAGCGGGTGGACGATCGAGCGGAGCGGCTTGCCCAGGCCCCAGGAACCGTCGCCGGTGTAGGGGAGCTGGTAGTGCTCGCCGTGCTGGGTTACGGGTTCTTCGCGTGCGAGGATCTTCTGGATGATCTCGACGTAGGCGCGGGTGCGGGACAGCGGCTTGGCGAAGGGTTGTCCGTACCAGCCCTCGACGACCTGGGGGCCGGACACGCCAAGGCCGAGGATGACCCGGCCCTGGGAGAGATGGTCCAGGGTCATTGCGTGCATCGCGGTGGCGGCCGGCGTACGGGCCGAGATCTGTGCGATGCCGGTGCCGAGGCGGATCTTCGATGTGTGGGCGCCGATCCAGGCCAGGGGCGTGAACACGTCCGAGCCCCAGGCCTCCGCGGTGAAGACGCAGTGGTAGCCGAGCGCTTCCGCCTCGATGGCGGTTTCGAGGAAATCGGGACGCGGTCCGGCGCCCCAGTAGCCGAGCTGAAGTCCGAGTTTGAGTGCCATGGGGCGAAAGCTAGCAGGACTTGGATACGATGTCGGTCCCTTGCCGGCCTTCTCCGGTTCCCTGCGGACTCTTGCCTCCAAGAGGAGGAGAACGAAGGAACATGAGCACGATTGGAGCGAACGACCCGTCCAGCTTCGCTGAGATTCGGGAGACCTTGCGGCGGGTCGCGGCAATGCAGCAGGAGACCGCGCTGCAGATGAAGGAGACGGACGGTCGGCTGAAGAAAGCGGAGGCGCTGTTCACTTCGCAGTGGGGCAAGCTGATGGAGAGCCTCGTCGATGGCGACCTCGTGCCGCTACTGAAGCAGCGCGGTATCGCCGTTGAGCGGACCTATCGGCGAGTCACCGGCAAGCGCAACGGCGAGCACTTCGAGATCGACATACTGGCGATCAACGGAGCCGAGGTCGTCGTCGTGGAGGTCAAGACGACTCTCCGGTCGGAAGACGTGACCCGCTTTGTGGACAAGCTGAAGCGATTCCTGGAGTTCTGCCCGGAGTACCGGAGGCACGCGGTGTACGGCGCCGTGGCCTATCTCAAGAGCGACAGCACGGTCGGCGTCTACGCCGAGCGGCAAGGACTGTTCGTGATCCGGGCGACCGGAAGCAGTGCCAGCATCGTCAACGAGACCGGCTTCGTCCCACGCATCTTCTCCTGACGCCCGGATGGCCGATGCGCCGGTCGGGCCGCGTTCCGGCGGGACCGGGGCAATGTCCTTTGCGACCGGTTCCTGGCAGCGCTTGATAGCTTGCGTCCGTGTCGGTGAAAGACCAGTTCGACGCTCTGCGGATCGAGGACCTGGCGGCCCGCACCGGGTTCAAGTGGCGCCGCTACACCGCGAATGGCAGCGGCATTTTGCCGGCCT
Source organism: Thermoanaerobaculia bacterium (assembly GCA_965232105.1). GTDB lineage: Bacteria > Acidobacteriota > Thermoanaerobaculia > Multivoradales > Multivoraceae > Multivorans. The sequence continues at coordinate 4,797,232 of OZ246956.1, read as the reverse complement.
GGGTGGCGGACATGGATTTCCCGATCGCCGAGCCGATTCAGGGTGTCGTACGGCGCCTGGTCGACCGGTCGGACCTCGGCTACTGCGAACCGCCCGAGATCGGCGATCTGCCGGAGATCTTCGGCTGGCGGATGGAGGAACAGCTCGGCTGGACCGTGGCGCCGGAGCGGATCCGGTTCCTGGTCAACGCGCTCCAGGGCCTCGACCTCTCCGTGATGCTGAGCGCCGAAAAGGGCGAGGGGGTCGTGATCCAGACGCCGATCTATCCACCGTTCCTCGATGCGGTTTCAGGGACCGGCCGGCGGCTCGTCGAGTCGCCTCTGGTTCGCGGTGCGGAACGGTTCGAGATGGATCTCGACCAGTTGAGGGCGACGATCGACAGGGACACCCGCCTGTTCATGCTCTGCAATCCGCACAACCCGAGCGGCCGCTCCTGGACGCGGGCGGAGTTGGAGGCGGTCGCCGAGCTCGCGATCGAGCACGACCTGATCGTGCTCGCCGACGAGATCCACAACGAGCTCGTGTTCCCGGGCCACGAGCACACGGTCTTCGAGACCCTGGGCCCCGAAGTGAGGGAACGGACGGTCACGATCACGTCGGCGACGAAGTCGTTCAATCTCGCCGGGCTGGAACTCGCGCTGCTCGTGTTCGGCAGCGAGAAGCTGAAGCAGCGGTTCGACGAACTGCCTCACTTCGTCCTGGCGCATCCCGGCATCCTCGGCGTCGAGGCGGCGCGCGTCGCGTGGCGCGAGGGCGGGCCGTGGCTCCAGGAGACCGTTGCCTACCTCGACGCGAACCGCGGGTATCTGACCGACTTCGTGAACCGTCGCCTGCCCGGGGTCGTGCATGGACCCCAGGAGGCGACCTATCTGTACTGGCTCGACTGCCGGGGGCTCGACTTGCCGATGCCGGCGTCCCGGTTCTTCCTCAAGCGGGCTCAGGTCGCGCTCAACGACGGGGCCGAGTTCGGTCCGCCGGACTCGCCGCTTGGCTTCGAGCACTGCACGCGGCTCAACTTCGGAACCTCGCGCGCCATTCTCGAGGAGATCCTGGAGCGGATGGCCGTAGCGGTCGAGGCCGGTTGACGAAGTGAGAACCGAGAGCTGCGCCGACGGAGGAGGGCGCGCACGCCGCATCGCGCGCAACGCGCTTCTGGTTCCACTACTGGCCGCGGCGCCGGCCATGGCGCCGGCTCAGCCATCCGCCGGCCGGACCGGCGGAATGCCTGATGTCCAGTGCCTGCGGCTGCTGCGCAGTGCCCGGATCGCGGAACTCAAGTCGCAGCCGGACGTGGAGGCGGCGTTGCTGAAGAGAGCCCGCAGCGAGTGCAACCAGCCGACAACCGCACTTCTCGCCCTGCTTCGGGCGCATCTTCGAAATCCGCTCCCCGAAGAGGAGATCCAGGAGGTTCACAAAGACCTGATCGCAGCCTTCGACGACCCATCCTCGGCGCCGCCGCCCGGAGTACTGGAGTTCATTGCCCGTGAAGACGAGGCGGACGAGATAGTGCTGCGCGCCTCCCGCCGGCTCGTCGAACGACGGTTGTCGTCGGCCGACGTCGACCGTGCTCGCTTCCTGCGCTTGAAAGCGCTGCTCTCCCAGCGCCTCGGGGAGCGTGTGGAAGCGACGGAGGCGCTGGTCGAGCTCCGGGCCATGGAACCGAAGAACGAGGATCTCGCCTGGGCTCTGCTGCGCCTTCTCGGCATTCAGGAGGACTGGAACGGAGCCGCGGATCTTCTCGCCGAGATGGCGGAGAACGGAGGGGCGACCGTCCGCTCTCTCTACGCTCGGACTCTCGCTCGCGCGGGTCGCGTCGAGGACGCAAGCGAACAGCTAGAGATCCTCGCCGGCGAGATCGACCGCGAGGATTCCCTCGCGCTCAATAACTATGCCGCCGAGGTTCTTGCCGCGGCCTGGAGCCTGCGCGACTCCGGCCGCCTCGAGGAGGCCGAGCGCCTTTTTCGCCTCGCGGAGGAGCATGCGCCGCCCCAGGGGTGGACCGAGGCGGAAGCGAAGGGCGCGCTCGTGCACCTGTACGGTACGGCGGAGGAGCGGACCGCGCATCGGACCGCGGCAGCGGACAGATGGCAATCCGTCAGCGACCCGCAGTCTCTGCTGAACGAGGGCGCCAACCAGTTGGCGTCGGGCAACTTCGACCAGGCGATCGAGTTGTTGAAGCGGGCGGCCGGGGAACTGGGACACATGGAGGCCGTCTGGTACAACCTGGGCTTCGCGGCCTACCGGGCGGAGCGCTGGGACGAAGCCTGGCAGGCGCTCGACCGTGCTTCGAAGCTGAACGATCAGCGGGCCGACACGTTCTTTTTCAGCGGCATGGCCTTGGTCAGCCTGGAGCGATGGCAGGAGGCCGTTCCGCGGCTTCTGCGGGCTCTCGAACTGGACCCGGAGCGTCGCCACGCCCACTATCAACTGTGGGTCTGCTACAGGTCGCTCGGACTCGAGGCGGAAGCCGACAGGCACAAGGCGACGTATGACGCGCTGGGCGACGGGTAAACCGGCAGAGACTCCTGGAGTCAGAACTTGCGGACGTAGCGCTCGAACTCGACCTGAACCTCCTCGGGAGTGAACCCGAACGCGGCGGCCATCGCGTCGCGTCCCGAGTAGCCCTCGGCGAGGTAGAGCAGCATGCTGGCGAACGGCTTCTCGGCTTCCCAGGCCTCCTTGCCGTGCTGCAGGAAGTGCGTGAGCAGCCAGGAGAAGCCGTAGTACTGCCCGTGACGTTCACCGTAGAAGGTGTCTCGGCCGGCTTCCAGGAGATCGGCTACGGTCGGCGCGTCGCCGCTTCGCAGATCCGAGCGGGCCTCCAGCAGGCTCCAGTTCGCTCTGCTCCGCAGGCGCCGGACCGGGGCGGCGTGGAAGATGACGTACTTGCCATGGCTGACCTTGCCGGGAACCAGGCGGCCTTTCTCGATCTTCGAGTTGCCGAAGTACTCGGCGAGTCCCTCCTCGGCCCATCGGGGCAACTCCTTTCCGGGCGCGGTCAGGTGGCTGTCCCGGAACGCGTGGAACGCCTCGTGGAGCATCGTGTGCAGCAGGTAGTCGGAGTCTTCGACTTCCTGGTGGAAGGCCAGGAACCCGGGCGAGCGGTAGAAGCCCGAACCAAAGCCTGAACCGCCCAGTTCCGTTTGCAGACGCTCCAGGTTCTGCTGCCGGCTGTAGAGATAGACGACGGTCTTGAAGTTCTCCGCGAACGGCTCCACGTGGGGATCGAAGAGCAGGTGGAAGACCTCGAAGACGGCCTCCATGTTGCCTGCCAGGATGTCGATTTGCGATTCGTCCTCGGCATCGCTGATCACGATGAAGCGGGGAGTCTCGCGGCGTCGCCGGTGGTCGCGGTCGATGTACTGCTCGGCGGCCTCGACGGCGCGGGTCAGCGCGCGCCCGCGTTGTTCGCGGGTCAGCGGCCGGGTGGAAAGGGGCAGGCTGCCGAGCCGCACCAGAACTCCGAGTTCCGGATCGGGCCGCCCGCGCTCGTCGGCGACCCGGTTCCGGCGGAAATCGGGGCTCTGGAACTTCATGCGCCACGACAGGGTGGAAGGGACGGGGTTGTCGTTCACGTCCCGAGCCGGCCCATAGCGCCATTCGCCGACCCGGGTCTCGACGTGCGACCGCAGCAGATCGTCGAACTCGGACGGCGGGTCGATCGCGAGCACCTGTACGTCGGAGACCTTCCCGGCAGCATCGATCTCCACCCGGACCTCGACCTCCGGGTCAATGCCGCTGCCCGCCATCTCGTACGGCGTCGTGAGTTGGAAGCTGCGAATCGCCACTGGACCGGTGGCGATTTCGGTTGCCGGTTCCTGAGCAACGACCGTCGCGGCGCCTGCCGCGAACCAGCACAGGATCAGACGAGCGACGGCGCGCCGAGCTGTCGGACTCTCGGCGGCGCTCCCCGCCGCAACCTCGCTCAGTCGCCGGAAACCGGCCACTGGAGGATCCGGCGCCTGCCGGAACCGTCGCCGCCGTCCACCACGGCCTGGGGCCCACGCGTCGACCCATCGGGCAGGAAGGAGCGCAGCCAGGCGGTGGCGATCACTTCGGCGATGCCGAGGATCTCGCCGCGATTGCTGCGGCGATGCGTGGCGGCCGTTTCCACCAGCTCGACGAGTTCCCGTTCGGCGTGGCCGGCCGGAAAGCCGAAGACCCCGCAGATTCTGGCGGCGTCCTCGCCGTCCACCGTGATGACCCGGGAGCCCACGAGGTCGCCCGCTTCCAGGCTCTCCATCGCCAGGTGGGGTTCGACCCACACCCGGTGGCGGCTGGTCACTTCGTCCAGGACGATCAGCTCGCCCTCCAGGTGGCTGATCCGGTAGAGCTGCAGCGGGCTTCCGACCAGGGCCTCCAGCCAGCGGCGCTCCGTCACTTCCAGCAGCAGCCCGCCCGGCCCGAGCAGCTTGTCGGCGAAGCTGAACGAGCGGCAGTCTCCCTCGTCGGCGTCCGGCTCGAAGCGTCCCTGGGCGAGCAGACAGCTCATCGCGTTGGCGAAGAAGGTGGCCTGGTCGCGACCGCTGCGGGCCTGTAGCTGCTCTTCGAGGTCGATCCGTTCCTGGTCGTCGAGGCCGATCAGGAACTGGTCCTCGATCGCCCATTCGACCTCTTCGCCGTACCGCTCCAGCAGCCAGCCGCTCGCTCGCTCCACCGCGCGCCCGAGCGCGTCGAGGTCGACCGAAAGGGGGGCAACTTGCTGCTGTTCCATGACGGGATGCTAACGGGATTTCCCTGTAAATACCACAAAATGCGGAACTTAGCGACACGGAGGCCCTCTTCGCGGCGGCGCGCGGCCTACGCGGAGTCGGTGTTTTCGCCGCCCCCGGTCTCGTCCATCACGGCCCAGGCGCGCTCCACGCACTGGATCTTGATCGGGTCGGGAGCGGTGGTCAGAAACCCCTGCCACCCGATGGTCGAGATCGCTTCCTCGGCGCTCAAACCCTGGTCGCGGGCGCTGACCGCATCGTTCCAGAAACTGCTCAGCATGTCCCGCAACAGGCCGAGTTGAGTTGAGACGTCACTGAACGTGGGGCCGTGTCCGGGAAGGACGAGATCGAACTCGAGCTCCTGGAAGCGATCCAGCGTGTCGAGCCACTCGTTGACGTAGCCGTCGCCGATGTAGGCGCTGCCGCCCGGCAACACCAGGTCGCCGGTGAACACGACCCGTTCGTTGGGAAGCAGGACGACCACGTCGCCGCCGGTGTGGCCGCGGCCCAAGTGGATCAGCTCGATCGGACGGTCCTGCCCTTCCCAGGTGCGGTGGATCGTCATCCGGCCGGTCAGGGTCACGTTCGGCGGCGTCGGCGCCGTCTCGGCAAGGGCGACGTAGTGGGCCTCCTGAACGGCGATCTGGTCCATCAGCGCCTCCTTGGCTTCGCCGTCCTCCATCGTTCCCGCCTCCTCCTTCATCGCCGCGATCTGGTCGGGGATGGCGCCGGAGAAGTTCAGGAAGGTCCCCTGCTCGAGTACGTCGCTCATCAGCATCTCGCGGGTGAACTCGTGGCCGACGATCGACACGTCCTCGGGGAAAACCTGGTTCCCGTGCGCGTGGTCGAAGTGGTAGTGCGTGTTGACGAGGTGGGTCACCGGCTTGTCCGTGACCTCGGCGATCGAGGCGAGCAGGGCCCGCGCCGCCGCCGGCGTGACGTGGGAGTCGACGACCAGGGCGTCTTCGTCGCTCAGCACGAGCATCGCGTTGCTCTGAACGAAGATCGTTCCCGTGCCGAGAATGAAGTACACGCCGGGCGCCACTTCCTCGAAGCGGTGGGTGTCGGTCTCGACGACGGCGGCGGCCGGGGCGGCGACATCGACATCGGCGTCTCCGGCGCCGCAGCCGGCGAGGACGGCGGCCAGGGCGACGGCTGCGAGGCAGGTCAGGAAGAGTCGGTGGTTCGGGCGCATGGGCATGGCTCCTCTCCGTTCAGTTCAATGGCAATCATAGAGCCTGCGGGGCCGATTTCACCGGTTGTTCGCCGGCAAATCGACGGATCAGAGTTCCAGTCGCCGCATCTGGCGCACGGCGTAGTCGCAGGCGCGCGCGGTGAGCGCCATGTAGGTCAGGCTCGGGTTCTGGCAGGCGGACGAGGCCATCGCCGCGCCGTCGGTGATGAACAGGTTCGGCACGTCCCAGGACTGGCACCAGCCGTTGAGAACGGAGGTCGCTGGATCGCGGCCCATCCGGGCCGTCCCCATCTCGTGGATCGCGAAGCCGGGCAGCGAGTTCCGGTTGAACGTGCGGATGTTCTTCGCCCCGAGCGCTTCCAGCATCTCGGCGGCGCGGGTCTGGATGCTCTCGCGCATCGCGGCCTCGTTCTCGCCGTAGTTCATCGTGATCCGGGCCGCGGGAATGCCCCAGCGGTCCACAAGGTCCGGGTCGATCGTCACCCGGTTGTCCGGGTTCGGCAGGTTCTCGCCGAAGCCGGTGAAGCCGAGACGCCAGGGTCCGAGGCCGCGCAGGCTGGCCTTGTAGTCGGCGCCGAAGCCGGGCTGGCCGATGCCGCTCTGCCAGGTGATCGGCCTGCGGGCGCCGCACTGGTAGCCGAATCCGCGCAGGAAGTCCTTCTCGCGGGTCGCTTCGGCCTGGTCGCCGTCGAGGTTGACGAAGCGGGGCAGGTAGCAGGAGTTGGGCCGGCGGCCGAAGGTCGTTTTGTCCTCGAGGCCTTCCAGGTTGCCGTTCGCGCCGACCTGGAAGATGTGGTCCATCAGGTTGCGGCCGACCTGGCCGCTCGAGTTCGCCAGGCCCTCGGAGAATCGCTCGGTCTTCGAGTTGAGCAGGATGCGGGCCGACTCGATCGTGGACGCGCAGAGGAAGACCAGGCGGCCGTGGACCTCGATCGACTCGTTGGTCTCGGCGTCGATCAGGTGGACGCCGGTCACCCGATCCTGCTGCTCGTCGTAGATCAGGTTGTAGACGACGCTGTTGGGCCGCACGGTGAGCTTGCCGGTCTCCTCGGCCGCCGGCAGGGTCGCGTTCAGGCTCGAGAAGTACGACCGGCTGATGCAGCCGCGGCGGCAGATGCCGCAGTAGTGGCAGGGGCGGCGGCCGTTGTGGTGGCGGGTGAGCACCGCGACCCGGGCGGGGGTGAACCGCCGCGTGCCGCCGAAGGCGCGGTCGAGGTCCTCCCGGACCCTTTCCTCCATGCAAGTCTGGGCGATCGGGGGCAGGAACTGCCCATCCGGGAGCTGCGGCATGTTCTCGGGCTGGCCCGCGATCCCGACGAAGGACTCCACGTGGTCGTACCAGGGCGCGAGATCCCGGTATCGGATCGGCCAGTCCGTGCCGTAGCCGTCGCGGGCGTTGGCGCCGAAGTCCAGGTCGCTCCAGCGGTAGCTCTGCCGTCCCCAGAGCAACGACCTTCCGCCGACCACGCGGGCGCGAATCCACAGGAACTCCTGGCTGTTCTCGCCGATCGAGTAGGGGTTGTCGATGTCGTCGACGAAGAACTTGCCCGACCACTCGTCGCAGGCGCCGGCGCGGCTCTGGATCGGCTGCCGTTCGGCCTGGTGCTTGCGGTCCTTCAGGCCCCGGTAGGGCATCTGCCAGGGCGGCGTGTGCTCGCTGTAGTCCCGCTCCGGGACGACCGGCGGGCCGGCCTCCAGGACCAGCGTCTCCAGGCCCTTTTCGGTCAGCTCCTTCGCCGCCCAGCCGCCGGTGACGCCGGAGCCGATGACGATCGCGTCCCACGTCTTGCGCTCGATGATCTGAACCATTCTTCAGGGAGTCCGGGGCGGCGGCGAGCCTCAGGCGTCCTCGATGTCCACGCAGGGGTCCCAGCGGCCGGGGACGATCCGGTAGCCGAGTTCCGACTTCATGCCCGCTTCGGAGGTGTAGTAGCCGAACAGCGTGAGCCACTTGACGAAGTCGAAGAACGGTTGCTCGTGGAGGCGGTTCGGGTTGCGCGAGAAGCCGCGGCCGTCTCGCTGAGCGAGGGCTTCATCCTGCGCTTCGGTCAGCAGTTCGTCCTGGGCGGCTTCGGTCAGGCCGATGAAGCCCTCGCCATCGGGATGGCGTTCCCGGGCTCGCGCATCGAAGCGGTCGAGTTCGGCGAGCAGGTGATCACGCGCCGCGTCCGGTAGCCAGCCCGCGAGTAGACGATCGACGAAGCCGGGAATCTCCGCGTCGCCGGCGCCGGGCGTGTCCGTCGCCGGCAGGATGCGCTCGGCGATCGCGCCCAACGTCCTGGCCTGGTGTTCGGTCAGGACGGTGAGTGGGGCTGGCTCACCGTCGGTTTCCTGCCGGTGCAGGTGGACGTGGGCCAAGTGGGCGTTCGCGAACAACTCCTCCGGCAGCAGCGGCAGCGCGGCGGCGCCGCCGATTACCTGGAGGGCGCGGCGGCGGCCGATCGTCTCGGTTGCTGGACTCGTTGCCATCGGGTCGGATGTTAGCGCTGTCGGATGCCGGCGGGGACGCCGGCGCACCCGGTCGTCATCGTGCGGCCCCTTCGTTCTGTCCCAGCTTCTTCTCGAAGCAGAGACTATGCGGATCGTAGGCGTACTCGTTGTAGCAGGGGATCCGGACGTAGCCGAACGAGCGGTAGAGGCCGACGGCTGCGGGCTGCATCTCGCCTGTCTCGAGGCGCAACGAGCGGTAGCCGAAGACGACAGCGCGTGCTTCGAGTTCCTCCAGGATGCGGCGGCCAAGCGACCTGCCACGGTACCTCGGCTCCACGTACATCCGCTTGATCTCCGCCTGGTCGGGGCCGAGGCGACGGAGCGCGCCGCAGGCCACGGCTTCGCCGTCGGCGTTCCGGCCGAGGAGCAGGCAGCAGCCCGGGGCGTCGAGCTTGTCCGGCTCGACGCTGTAGATGCTGTCGGCCGGGTAGAGCTCGCCGAGTTCGCGGTCGAGCGCCTCGTGCAGGCGCCGGAAGGCGGGACTGGCGGGGTCGCCGGGTTCGATCCGGACTTCGTCGGTGGTCATCTGTTCCTGGTGCGACGCGCCGGCCGAGCCGGCGTCACTGGGACCCGTTTGGCGCGTCCGCGCGCCAAACGCGAACCAGTCGTTCGCCTGTCATCAGGCGCACGACTGGAACTCCGGGGCTTCCTGAAGCATCTGGTCGCGCAGCGTGCGCTTGTGGATCTTTTCCGTGGCGCCGCGTGGCAACTGCTCGTCCTGGAGCCAGACGTAGCGAGGCACCTTGAAGCGGGCGAGATGCTCGCCGACGTGGGCGCGCACGCCGGCGGCGTCGAGGTCCGCGCCGTCCTTGGGCACGACGACCACGGCCAGCTCCTCGCCCAGCCGGTCGTCGGGGACGCCGAAGGCGGCGGCCTCGTACACGGCTGGGTGCTGGTAGACGACGCGCTCGATCTCGGCGCAGTAGATGTTCTCGCCGCCGCGAAGCACCATGTCCTTCTTGCGGTCGCGGATGTAGAGGAAGCCGTCTTCGTCGATCTCGGCGATGTCGCCGGTGCGCAGCCAGCCGTCCTGGATCGTCTCGGCGGTCGCCTCGGGGCGGTTCCAGTAGCCGCGGATGTTCATCGACGACTTCATGATCAGTTCGCCCTGCTCGCCGGAGGGCAGCTCGTTGCCGTCGTCGTCGATGATCTTCAGTTCGACGATCGGGCACGGCTTGCCGCAACTGTCCGGCTTCTCGACCAGGCCCTCGTCCGTGTTGCCGGCGCCGCCGGCGTTCGTCTCCGTCATCCCCCAGCCGAAGGACCAGTGTTTGTCCGGCATCAGGACCTGCAGGCGGTCGACCATGCCGCCGGGGATCGGCGCGCCGCCGCCGGAGACGGCGATCAGGCTGCGCAGGTCGCGCTCGTTCAGCGACGGCGACTGCAGCATCTCCCAGGTCATCGTCGGCACGCCGTTGAAGGACGTGACGCGCTCGCGTTCGATCAGTTCCAGGCCGAGTTCCGGGTTCCACTTGTACATCATCACGATCTTGCGGCCGACGCCGAAGGAGGCGAGCAGGCCGGCGTGGCTGCCGCTGACGTGGAACAGCGGCAGGGGCATCAGGATCGAGGGCTGGAACTCGGGGTTCTCCTCCGGTTCCTCGAGCAAGCCCATCGCGATCCGCTGGGCGCCGTAGAAGCCCCAACTGCCGATGCCGCTGAGCACGCCGCGATGGGTCGAGACGGCGCCCTTGGGGAAGCCGGTCGTGCCGGACGTGAACAGGATCGTCACGTCGTCATGCGGGCCGAGGTCGACGTCGGGCATCGGCTGGCCGGCGGCCTCGCGCCACACCTCGTCGAAGTCGTCGACGCCGTCGGGAAGCTCGTCTTCCCAGCGCACGCCGATGCTCTTCACGCCGAGTTCAGGCAAGTAGCTCGCAACGCGTTCGTAGCGCTGCCGGTCGAAGATGGCGAGTCTTGCGCCCGAGTCCTTGAAGCCGTACTCGAGTTCCTCGCCCGACCACCAGCCGTTCAGCGACACGGAGATCGCGCCGGACGACGTGATCGCCATGAAGGCGATCACCCACTCCGGGTAGTTCCGCATGCCGATCGCCACCCGGTCGCCCTTCTTCACTCCGTAGCGATGGACCAACTGGTGGGCGAGCGCGGCGGCGCGCTCGTACGCCTCGTTGTAGGTCAGCCGCGTGTCCTGGAAGACGAGGAAATCCTTGTCGCCGTGGTCCTGGCGTGCCTGGTCGTAGACAGAGCAGAGCGTCGGCGGCAGGTTCTTGAACACCTTGTAGTCGACGCCGCGGACGGTTTCCGTCACCAGTTCCCAGTCGGCGCCCGGGGCGGTCAGGTGGGCGACCGACTCGTCATACGTCATCTGGCCGTGGATCGGCTCGGCTTTCGTCTCGTTCATGTCGCCCATGTTCATGCCATCGCCGCCCGTTCTTCCTCGTACCTCGCCCGTTCTTCCTCGTAGCCCTCGAAGGAGTGCTTGAGGGTCGCGTTGTTCAGGATCATCTCGGCCTTGGGCGCCTTCGTCCCGACGTCCAGGAAGGTCGTCCTGACCCAGTTCGATTCCGTGCGCCGGCTCTCGCTGAGTGCGACGATCTCTCGCTCCAGCAGGTAGTCCTGCCCCACGAACAGGGGACCGTCGATCATCCGGATCTGCTGGCCGGCGAACAGGCCCAGCGCGGGTCCGCGGGTGGGGAAGCCGGCCTTGCGGTTCGAGTAGCCGGCGAGGACGCTGACCATCTCCAGCGGGATGATCGCTCGGCCCCAGGGCGAAGAGGCGCCCTCGTCCTCCGTGTACCAGGGGGAGGGCTCGGTGATCCTGTCGAGCTTCTGGTTCAGGCTGAAGGGATAGAGCTTGCCCATGTGCTGGTCGAAGTCCATCCGCACTTCCTCGAGTCCCTTGCCCTTCATCCCGACTTCGAGATCGCGGAGGATGACCAGGGGACCGGGCGACCGCAGACGGGCCATTCGCGTGCCGATCTCCGACGACTCGATGTCGCCGCGAATCGAGGCGGTGCCGACCAGTACCTCGGTGCCGTCCTCCTTCTCGGCCCGAATGCGGACCTGAGTCTGGCCGTCCGCCGGCTGTTCGACGAGGGCGCGCACCTGCTCGCCTTCGACGACCATGTTCCGGTAGTGGGCGCTCAGGCATCCGGTCTCGAACCACTCCCGGCCCCACAGGTCGTGGAGCAGGGGCACGAACTGGCTGAAGTGGGTCGGCCCCTCGATCGGCCCGCCGGCCACAAATCCCATCTGCTCGGCCGTCGAGTCGTCGTGGATCGACATGTGCCCGCCGTACTCCTGCTCGGCGAGCATCTGTTTCGGGGAACGTAGCGGTCCACGGATGGTTTTCGGCGTCTCGAAAGCGTCGGCCATTTCGGGTCTCCTCGGTTGGGAGGGCGTTTCCAGGAGCTTGCGCCGGAGAACGTAGCGAAGCGAGTCCTCCGGCGCAAGCTCCTGGAGAGGTGGGGGCTGGGGCCAAACATGGAGCCTGCGACAGGTTGGGCGGCGGTAGCGCTGCCGTGAGAGGATGAGGCGTGGCGAAGATACCCGGCGAGGATGTCGTCATCCGGAGTGTCGAATCGGCGCTCGAGGGGAAGGCGGCCGAGGTGGACCACTGCCCGAACTGCGGGTCCGACCGGGTCGACAGCTACTGCGCCGAGTGCGGCCAGCGAGCCGGCGACTTGCACGTGACGGTCGGCCAGTTCGTTCGCGACGCGTTGAACGGCCTTTTCTCGTTCGACTCGCGCGTCTGGCGGACGCTGATCGCTCTCGTCGGCCGACCGGGCCTCCTGACCGTCGAGTACTGGCGGGGTCGGCGCGCCCGCTACGTTGCGCCGCTGCGGCTGTACCTGTTCGTCAGCTTCTTCACTTTCCTGCTGCTCGCGCTTCTGGCTCGGGGCGACGTTCTCGACACGACGGGGACGAACCCGGACGCCCCCGTTCGAGTCGGATTCTCGGATGAGCATGATGCGGAAGCCGACATGGGATGGTTCGTGGAAGGCGTGCTCGTGCCGATCACGGAGGACCCCGAGGCTTTCGAGGCGCTCTTCGTGCAGCGGCTCCCCTGGATGTTCTTTGCCCTCGTGCCGGTGTTCGGCATGTACCTCCGGTTGCTGTATCGAAGGCGAGAGCGTTTCTACGTGCCGCACCTCGTTTTCGCACTTCACTTTCACGCCGCGGCGTTCCTGATCAGCAGCGCGGGAAGAACAGGGGAACTCCTCTGGGAACCGCTGTCCGAGATCGCCTTCCTCGCCCTCCTCGTCGCGCTCTTCCTGTCGCTCCGGCGGGCGTATGGAGAAGGTTGGTTCAGGACGATCGTCAAGCAGCTCTGCCTTCTCTTCGTTCACGGGCTCAGCATCGTGGTCGCCATGGGGGCTCTGCTGATCCTCACCAGCTTGACGTTGTAGAGGTGGTGGATTCGGTCTCCGGCTGGCGATGGCGCCCCGAGACTTCTGCGGACCCGGTGGTCCCCCATCCCGTCCTCTTCCGGGAGCTTGAGCCGTAGACTTGGGTCGCTCCGTTCCACGGCGCATGCCGCTAGGATCCCGCCATGAGTCGGCTGGAGACGCTTCTCGGCGCGATGCGTCCGCTTCTGGAGGAGCAGGGCGCCTACGGCGCCTGGCTCTTCGGGTCGCAGGCCCGGGGCACGGCCGGCGCCGAAAGCGACATCGACTTGATCGTCGTGCAGCCGAGCGACGAGCCCCGGCCCATGCGCCGGCTGGCCTACTCCGAGGCGGTCGCGGCGGCCGGCGGCGCGGTGGATCTCCTGGTCTACACCCCCGAGGAGTTCGAAGCGATGAGGTCCGCGGGCAGGCCCTTTCTGGTGGACGCGCTGCTGGAAGCGAAACCCGTCCATCTCGGAACGCCTTGGGCCAGGCTCGTGGAGGGGGAGCTTCAGGAACTTCGCGGGGGAGCGGCTGCCTCGGCGCCGACGCCGCCGGATGTGGCGCGGGCCGAAGCCGAGCGGTGGCTGGGCATGGCCGAGTACGACCTCGGGTTTGCCCGCTACGCCTTCGACGGAGGGCACTACAACCAGGCCTGCTTCATCGCCCAGCAGGCGGCGGAGAAGGCGGTCAAGGCGATCGCGTACGGTCTGGGCGAGCGGCGTGTCCGCACCCACTCGCTTGTCGACATGGTCGACCGCTACGCCGAACGAGCGCCGGATCTGCTCGATCTGCGTGCCTTGGGCAAGTCCCTGGACGTCCACTACGTCGAGGCCCGCTATCCGAACGGTCACGACGAGGGCATACCGGCCGAGACCTACACCCGACAGATGGCGGAGGAAGCCCTCGAAGCGGCGGAGAAGTTTGTCGACAGGGCCGTGCGCGTCCATGGCGGTGACGCCTCCTCCGAGTGAGCGCCAGGCACAAGGGGGGGCGGACGGCGGGGGCGACAGCGCAACCCAACTGCCGGGAATGAACGTCAGGCCGGCGGGGATCGCCGGGGGGCCGTGCCTCAAACAGCGCCTGACGGTCCGTCTTTTCGTTGCAGGCCCGTAGCGATCGCGCTCCGAACGGCGGCGCCGGCCTTCTTCCCGGAGACGGCGTCGACGGCGTGGAAGTCGATGTAGCGGCGGCGTTTCACGTACTGGACCCAGTATGGATAGCCGCATGGTTCGGAACGAAGCAACCTGCCGCGTTCGCGACGACGCTTGCCGCGAGCCGCCATCAGCAGGACGCGAGCGGTGAAATCGCCCGCCCGCTCTTCCGCCTCGGCAGGTTCAAACGCGGGCGGCAGGGGCTCCGGTCCCGGTGCGATGTCGACGTTCTGCAGCCGGATGTGTGCCGTCTGGCCGGTCAAGCGGCAGACGAGTACCGCGAGTTGCTCGTCCGGCGACGAGCCGCTGCCGGCCAGGCGAGGGCCGGCGGCCCCCTCCAGCGTCTCGTAGACGATGAGCCAGTGGGGCAGGTACAGGAGTTCCAGCGCCACGGGTCTGCCGCTCCGGCGCCGGCGCAGCCTGCCGCCCAAGAACAACCGGCGCGCCTCGTCTTCGGCCACTTTCGGCGCGATGGCCGGTCCCGGCTGCCGCGGCTCGGTCAGCGCTTCCTCGGCTGCTTCGGGCGGCCGCGGCTGCCGTAGAACATGAGCACCGCGGCCGCGAGCAACAGCGCTGCGCCTGCGGCGGTCCCAAGTGCGAGGTCGATCGTCAGGGCGGCCGAGAAGCCGCCGACGAGCACCGGTATCGACAGCACGGCCAGGAACACGCCGAGGATACGGGCGGTGGAGCGGTCGCGGTTGGTGTGGTCAGAAGTCATCGCGTGGGACGAGCGGCGGGTCTAAGCCAACAGGAGGTAGATCACGAGGTAGGGGACGATGAACAGGGCGGCCCAGATTCTCAGATCGCGCCACCGGGCGCCGTCGGGCGCGCCGCGGAGCACCCAGTCGCGGCTGAGCCGCCAGACCGCGGCCGCCGGCAGAACGAGGAGGAGCGCCACGGCGACCCGCGCGCTCCAGAGCGGCAAGGCGCCCATCGCGGAGTCGATCGGTCCGAGGACGAACTCGAGGATCGTCCTCATGGCCGCGCTCCCACGCACGACCCCGCGCCAGACGCCCACGTTTCCAGGCGCCTCCGCTCGCTAGTCACTTTCGCGTTCCCGCAGGCTTGCGACCCGATTCCGAAGCGCGGCTTGCACCGCCTCGTCGTTCCGTACCTCGCCCCAGACCAGCCCGCGCAGGCGCTCCGGCGGCTCCGGAGGCGTCAACCGGCTGACGATCCAGGTCACGGCGAGGGTAAACACGAAGGACCACCAGGCGACGAACAGGAAAGGCTCCTCGGAGGGGAACAGCCCGTCCATCGCGGGAGAGTTCAGCAGCAGGCACAAGCCGACGCCGGCGACGAGGCCCGTGGCGCCGCCGTAGCGGTTCGCGCCGCGCCACAGAATGCCGAGCAGCAGGACCGCCAGGGTCGGCCCCTGGATCAGCGAGAAGACGGTCTGAATCGCGTTGTAGATGTTGCTGAAGCGCTGCTCGATCTCGGGGGCGATGAAGGCGGCCGCGATCAGCAGCACGGCGGACAGGATGCGCGCGAACCGGAGTTCCCCCCGAACGCTCGATGACGAGCGTTCGGACTGGTTCGCGGGTGGCGCGGTTTCGCGCCGCCCGGGTTCCGCCGCGGTACCGAGGTCGCGCCGGCTCCACCGCCGCCGGAGACGCCCGAGCAGGTCGCGGCTCCAGAGCGTCGCCGCAGAGTTCAGGTTCGAGTCGACGCTCGACATGAGCGCGGCCAGGAAGGCCGCGAACATCAGGCCGCGCAGCCCCGGCGGCAGCAACTGGGCGATCAGGCTCGGCACCGCCTCGTCCGCGTTCGCTAGGTCGGGGACGATGAGGATCGCGGCCAGCCCCGGCAACGCGACGAGCAGCGGGATGAACAGCTTGAGGAAACCGGCCAGCAGCACGCCGGCCTTCGCGTCCCACTCGCTGCGCGCCCCGAGCGCCCGCTGCACGATCGTCTGGTTGCCGGTGTAGTAGGCGACGGAGAGGACGATACCGAGGCCCAGAACGATGCCCGTCCAGGGGAAGGGCGTCGCCGTGTCGTGGGGCAGGTAGAGCGAGAAGTGGTCCGCGTACGCCGGGCCCTGGTTCAGGACGCCGTCCCGCAGCGCCGCCAGCCCACCGACCTCGTAGAGCGCCCGCGCGACCAGGGCGGCGCCGCCCACGAACATGACGATGAGTTGGAGCACGTCGGTCATCACGACGGCCGCCAGACCGCCGCTGATCGTGTAGATGCCGACGATGCCGGTCGTGATCCAGATCGAGAGTTGCGGATCCCAGCCCAGCACCGTGCGCATGAGCAGCGCCGTGGCGTGGATCATGATTCCCAGGTTGAGCACCAGGATCAGGCCCCAGGCCAGGGCGAGGAAGCTGCGCACGCCGCTGCCGTAGCGCCGGCCCAGGAACTCGGGCACGGTGTAGACGCCGCTTCGCCAGTAGAACGGCACGATGAGGAAAGCGGCGATCAGGAGCGCCGGCATCGAGCCGAGCCAGTCGAAGTTGGCCTGGGCCAGACCGTAGCGGTACGTCCCGCCGGCGACGGCGATGAAGTCCGTGGCGCCGATGTCGCTGACCACGATCGACATGCCGATCGCCCAGAAGGGCAGGGCGCGCCCGGCCAGCAGGAAGTCGCCGCTGGTCTTCACGTAGCGGCTGAAGGTGGTGCCGATGACCAGGATGCCCGCCAGGTAGACGAGGACGATTGCCGTGTCGAGGCCGGAGAGTCCCCAGGTCATGTGGCTTCTCGCGCGGTCGGCGTGTGGCCGAGAGGCGTGGATGTGTGCAGATACCGCAGACTTGCCGCCGCGTCGTCGGCGGGCGAGCCTTCCGCCTCCGCGGTCTCGTCCTGCTCGACGACGAACAGGCGCACGCCGGCGTCGAGCGCCGCCTCGACGCAGCCGGGCACGTCGACGTCGCCGGCGCCGAGCGGTCTGAACCAGCGTTCGGCGGTGGCTTGCTCGGGCGTGCGTCCGTCAGGCGAACCGGGCAGCAGCCCATCCTTGAGGTGCAGGATGTGGACGCGGTCGCCCAGTTCGTCGATGAGGGCGGCCGGGTCGTGCCCCGCGAAGGCGGCCCAGTAGATGTCGAGTTCCAGCCCCCAGCCGTCGTGTGAGCGGCAGGAGACGAGCGCGCGAAGGCCGTCCCCGCCGAGGCGCTTCGGCGCGCCGTCGTCGAACGGCAGCAGCTCGAATTCGTGGTTGTGGTACGCGAAGCGGAAGCCGCCGGCGCGGAACCGGTAGCTCAGCAGATCGAGCCGTTGGCCCAGCTCCAGGTAGTGCGAGCGGCTGCCGTCGCCCCGTTGGTCTTCGTCGAGCCAGGGACAGGCCAGGAGCTCGCAGTCGAGCTCGCGGAAGGTCTCCATCACCGAGGCGGCATCCGCTTCGAGTTCGACCAGCGGCACGTGAGCCGCCGCGAGGGAGAGGCCGCGGTCGGTGAGGAGTCGCCTCAATTCGGTGGGCGTGCGGTTCCAGAGGCCGCCGAACCACTCGATCTCGCGGTAGCCGGCGCCGGCGGCCTGGTCGAGGGCTGTTTCGAGGTCTTCCCGCGCCTGACGGCGCAGCGTGTAGAGCTGAAGCGCGACGCGAGGCGCGGCGGCCTCGCCGGTCGTCACTCGGCGGCCTCCGTGCCCGCCGCGCGGCCGGTCTCCTCGATCAGCCCGTGGTACAGGCCCAGGTAGTAGGGCAGCAGGAAGCTCGCGCCGTCGGCCAGATAGCGGCCCGCACCGCCATGGTCGAGTCGCCACGGATCGTGGTTCCAGTGGTTCACGAAGCGTTCGTCGATCGGCAGGACTCTGCCGTCGAGCAGGTGGCCTCGCGAGCCGCGGCGCTCTTCCTGCGCGCGCAGCAGGACGACGTCCAGGCGGTGACTGTTCGAGAGCGCCCAGTCGAAACGGTCGAGGGGATAGAGAACGAGGCTCTCCACCGCGTCGCCCAGCGGGAAGTCCGAGCGCCCGTACGTCTCGTCGTCGAAGGCATCGCGGTAGCTGGCGCCGTCGATGGCCGAGGCATGGATGAAGTCGAACAGCGGGTTCCGTTCAGGCTGCAGAACCTTCCAGTACTGGCGCAGCGAGTGGGCGACGACGCTGCGAAGCTCTTCGTCCTGCTCGTACTTGAGCAGGTGGTAGAAGTTCATGAACGCCATCTCGTCGTCCGACTGGTTGCCGGTGCCGGGACCGCTTTGGACCTTGGGGTTGCGCAGGTTCGCGGCGTAGGCGTGGTCGTCAAGAAGGGTCCGGGCGGCCTCCGCGTAGCGCTGCCCGCCGTCGGGTCCGCTCACGTGCTCGGCGATCCGCAGGTAGGTCAGGTAGGACAGTGAGTTCAGCCCGCGTTCCTCCCACCATTCCTGGTCGTCGTTCAGTTGCTCGGGGCCGAACACCGCCCAGCGGGTTCGTCGCCCGTCGTGGTCGACGAGGGCGCCGCCGTGGTCGATCAGGTGGTCGACGATCGCGAGCACGGTTTCGCGGACCTCGGCGCGTTCGGCGTCGCTCTCCGCGACCAGGTCGTAGTAGAGGGCGTAGAAGAAGAAGTGGCCGTCCAGTTCGTCGGAACTCGTGTCGCTCTTCCAGTACCACTGGCCGTCGGCGCTCGTGGGCCAGCGGGGGTCGATCACCTTCCACAGCCCGTCCCTCTCCTCCCGCATCCGGCGATCGTTCTCGAGCCGGCCGGCGTTCGGATCGGGACCGTCGGCCGGCAGGATCGTGCGGGCAACGAAGCCCGGCTCGGCCGGCGGCGTTCCGCCTTGGGTCACGAGTTGCAGGAAGCGCAGCGCCTCGAACGCCTTGCGTGCGTTCGCGCGCGCTTCCGGCTCGCCGGTGACGGCCCAGCGCAGGCACTCAGCGGCGCCGTACATCGCGGTCCAGAGGCCGTCGTTGTCGCTGTCGGACTGGCGGAACGCCGACGTGTCGCCCGGCTGTCCCAGGGTCACGCCCAGGACGTAGCCGTAGGGCGTTCGCCGGTGGAAGCGGTCGATCGCCTCGTGAAAACGCTCCGCCTTTTGCCGCAGGGTCATCGGGCGCATGTGAATCGCGCCGGGGCCCGCGGCGGTCTCGACCCGGACCGTGCCGTCCCGGTCGACCTGGACCGCCAGCACGTTGTCGTGGGGCAGCCAGCGCCGCCCCTGCCGATACTGCCAGCGCGGCGGGTCGTCCGGCGCAGCGCCCGGGATCAGGCGCACCAGTCCGCGCGTCGTGCCCGCCCAGAGCGAACCGTCCGGGGCGGCCGCGAGATCCGTGAAGTCGTTCCAGGGCAGGCCGTCGGACCGGTCGTAGAGGCGCCAGGCGCCGGTGATCTCGTCGAGAGAGCCGAGGCCCTGGGGCGAGGCGAACCACAGCCTGCCGTCGTAGTCGAACTCCACGGCGCGAACGTCGACCGGCGCCCAGCTCCGGTCGCCCTCGCGCGGCAACAGGCGCCGCCAGTCCGTCTCGGCGCCGTCTCGCAGGTAGACGCCGGTGGACGAGGCGACCGCGATTCGGATGGCGGCATCCGTGACGACCTCGCGGACTTCGCCGGGGGCGTCGGCGGTGCGGGTAGGGGATTGCGATGCGGGAAGCGAGAGGTCAGCGTCGGCGGAGGGCGGCTCGTACTCCGCGACTTGCTGGCGGAACGGCTCGACGCGGATTGGCAGCTCTGTCTGGGCCGCCAGGGCGAGCGGCCAGAGAAGGAAGGCCGTGAGGGAGGCTGCGTGCAAGGTCACGTTGGGAAGACTAACGAGGCTTCGCCAGACTGACGAGCGTGCAGGCCGGCGCACCCGGTGGGCGAAACCGGACTCATCCGTGAAGGCGACCCTTGTTCACGATGTCTGGCTGGCGCGAGCTGGCGGCCTTCAGGCGCGCAGAGTGCGGATGCCGTAGAGCGGGAAGTGGGCGTCGCGAGTGATGACCGCGAGCCCTTCGGCCTGAGCCTGGGCGATCAGAAACCGGTCGAACGGGTCCTTGTGATGCCTCGGCAGGCGCGCTGCAAGCTCGGCGTGGTGGAAGGTCAACGGCAGGTGGGCGAAGCCCTTCTCGTCGACCATCGCCGCCAGGTTGTCGGGCGCTTTCATCTTCCCTTTCAGTTGCTTGACCGTGATTTCCCATGCTGTGATCGCGCTGACGAAGATCTCGTTTCGAGGGTTGACTATCGCCGCGTGGGCGCCCGTCCGGAGGATCGAGTCGTCCGAAATCCACCACAGGAACGCGTGCGTATCGAGCAACAGGCGCTCCAACGTCAGGTCTCGTCCGGGAAGATCTTCGAGTTCATGAGTTCTTCGAAGAGCTCCTCGTCCGGCTCGTCGAAGTCCGGGGCCATCCAGATCTTTCCTTCCAGACCGCCCGGCTTGCGGGGCTCCAGTTTCTTCTCGCGGTAGGGATCGAGCCGGAGGTACGGCTCTCCCGCCTTGGCGATGACGACTTCCTCCCCTTCCCAGGCCAGCTTGCCCAGGCGCGAGAGTTGTGATTTCGCTTCGTGCATGTTCACCTTCATCCGTCTCCCCTCCAGAGTTACGGCCTGGCTAAGTCTGGCTAAGTCCTGCGCCGGCGTCAAGGAGGCAGGGCGGCCTCGTGGCAGAGTCACCGCCATGACCGGCGCCCGACTCCGCGTCCTCCGAGCGTCCGAGATCGACGCGGTCCTCGACCTGCTCGACGGCTGGCCTTTCCCCGACGGCCAGCGGGGGCGGGACTTCTTCCGGCGCTACATCGAACTCGATCCGGCGTTCGAGCCGCGGAACCTGTGGGTGGCGGAGCAGGGCGACGAGCTGGTTTCGTGCGTTCAGATCTTCCCGCGCCGGGTTCGTGTCGGCGGCCGCGTGCTGCCGATGGGCGGCATCGGCAGCGTGTTCACGCGGCCAGACTCGCGGCGGCGGGGCGTTGCGGGAGCACTCCTCGAACGGACGATCGAGGCCATGCGGGAGCGGGGAATGGTGCTCTCCTACCTGCTCGCGGAACGGCTCAAGTGGTATGGGCTTTACGGCTACCGGCCGTGGTCGCGTGGTTGGCGGACGTTGCACTGGCCGGACGCGCACGAACCCCCGGTCGTCTCTCCGGTCGCAGGCGTTCGTCGCTACGATCCGGCGACCGATCGCGGCGAGCTGGAACGCCTTTGGGGCACGTACGCGGAAGGCGCCGGCGGCAGGCCGCTTGACGGCATCGTTCACCGGAGCTCCTCCGAGGACTGGCGCGGCAGCTTCCGACTTGCCGGGACACCGGACGAGGACATCTGGATCGCCGACGACGGATCTAGCAGGGCGGCCTACCTGCGCGTCGCCGACTTCGGCGGCCGGTTGCGGGTCCTGGAGTGGGGCCGCGAGCGGGATGCGGCGCCGGCCCTGTGCGAGTTGGTGCGTACCGCATTGGCCGGGCGGAGGGTCGAATCGATCCGGATGCCCCTGATTCGCGACGAGGTGCTGGAAGGGGCCTTCGTCGCTGCCGGTGCACGAATCGAAACCCAACCCGCCTGGGACGAGCTGCCACCGGACGCCCGGCCGCCGGCGACCTGGATGGTCCGGTGCCTGGACGACGATGGGTTCGCTTCCCGGCTGGGTGTGGCCGGCGGGGAAGACTTGCTGGCTCGTTGTCTGCCCCCGGAGCGTTTCGCGTTCTGGGAGGCGGACCGGTTCTAGGCTTGCTCCACGGCGTACACCAGGCCGACGGTGCCAGTCTCCTTGTAGACGTCCTGTGCCTGGAGTTCGAGCTTGATCCGCGGCGCCGGCTCGGCGATCAGCGGAACGCCGCCTTGTGGCCGCTTCGGGAGCACCTGTCGGCCTGAGGCAGCTACACTCCGTCTCCATGCAGGTGCTCGACCCGTCCTGGGAGGGTTCGCCTCCGGCCTTCGTCACGGCGCCGCGGCTCGCCGGCCTCGAAGGGATCGGCATTGCGCTGCTCTCGAACGGCAAGGCGGGCGTCGAACCGCTCTTCGACCATGTCGAAGCTCTCCTGCGGAGTCGCTGGAAAGTGGCGTCGGTCGAGCGCGCGACGAAGGGGAACTACAGTGCTCCGGCGGAGCCGGAACTCGTCCGCCGGCTCAGCCGACGACGGCTCGTGATCACTGGCGTTGGCGACTGAGGGAGCTGCTCGTCGTGCAGTCTGCACGACGCGGTCGAGTTCGAGCGAGCCGGCGTGCCCGCGGTCGGCGTGATGACGTCGGCGTTCGTCGACGGGGCCGAGTTGATGGCTCACGCATGCGGGGCACCCGACTACCGGTTCGCGGTGATCGAACATCCGATCAGCAGCGCGACCGGCGGGGAACTCCTCGAACGGGCAGGGGAGATCGTGCTCCAGGCGGAGGAACTCGTGCTCGCTGGCGAGGCCGGGGAGACGGGCTCCTGACCCAACGTAGGCAGGCCGTCGCCATCACGGCGATAGTGGCCACGTTGGCGGTGACGCCAGCGGTGCCGGCGATGGCCCAGGATGGCGTGGTCCTCGCCGAGTTCATCTTCGAGACGGCGCCGTACCCCGAGTGCCACGCCTCGACGATCGCCGAGACGGCCTCCGGCGCCCTGGTCGCGGCCTGGTTCGGTGGCACGGCCGAGCGCAACCCCGACGTCGGTATCTGGTTCAGCCGGCTCGAGGCTGAGCGGGCGGCACCGGCTGCCGCGGTTTCGTCGCCGAGCGGCCGCTGGAGTCCTACGGCGGAGGTCGCCGACGGCGTCCAGGCTGACGGCACCCGTTACCCGACCTGGAACCCGGTGCTCTACCAGCCCCCGCGGGATGGCGCGCCGCTGCTCCTGTTCTACAAGGTCGGTCCGAGTCCGTCCGAGTGGTGGGGGATGGTCATGGAGTCCGCCGACGACGGCCGCACATGGAGCGAACCGCGCCGGCTTCCGGACGGCATCCTGGGGCCGATCAAGAACAAGCCGATCACGCTGCCCGACGGCTCCCTGTTGGCCGGATCGAGCATCGAGGATGCGCCGGAGCCGCCCGTCTGGCGGGCTCACTTCGAGCGTTCAAGCGATCTGGGACGCACCTGGACGCGCACCGACGGGCTGGCTGGCCAAACGCCGGCCGGCGATGACTTCTGGATCATCCAGCCGACGATCCTGGCGCTTGGCGATGGCGAGCTTCTGGCGCTGTTCCGTTCCAGGCAGAGCCGCATCGCGGCCTCCCGTTCCACCGACGGAGGCCGCACCTGGGGCCCCGTCTACGCGACCGGCCTGCTCAATCCCGACGCCGGCGTCGACGGCGTGACCCTGGCGGATGGCCGGCACCTGCTCGTCTACAACCACAAGGTCCGCATCGATGGCGCCTGGGCAGGTTCCCGGTCGCGCCTGAACGTCGGGCTGTCGGACGACGGGGCCACCTGGGACGCATCGCTGATGCTGGAGGATCAGGACGGCGAGTACTCCTATCCGGCGGTGATCCAGACCCGCGACGGGTTGGTCCACCTGACCTACACCCACCGGCGCACCCGCATCCGGCACGTGGTGCTCGATCCGGCGGCGCTGCAGCGGCATCCGATGACCGGTGAGGAGTGGCCCGCGGAAGCGTCGGTGCTGGCGTCGGCCTCCGAGTGACCGGCGGCGTCGACCTCTTCGTCTTCGCCGCCTATCTCGTGGCGGTCATCGCGCTCGGTCTTTCGCTCGCCCGGCGCAGCGGGACGGCCCGCGGATTCATGGTTGCCGGCGGAGCGCTGCCGGGTTGGGCGATCGGCCTGTCGATCTTCGGCACGTTCCTGTCGAGCAACACGTTCATCGGAGTGCCCGGGCAGGCTTTCGGTGGCAACTGGAACGCCTTCGTGTTCTCCCTGTCGTTGCCGGTGGCGGCGTTCCTGGCGGCGCGCTGGTGGATTCCCTTCTACCGCCGCGGCGACGCCATCTCGGCCTACCAGCACCTGGAAGCCCGCTTCGGCCGCTGGGCGCGGACCTACGCGGTGGCCTGCTACCTGCTGACCCAGTTCGCCCGCGTCGGCTCGATCCTGTTCGGAGTGGCGCTGGCGATGAACGCGTTGACGGGCTGGCCGGTGGCATGGATCATCCTGAGCACGGGCGTCGTCGTGACGATCTACACCCTGATCGGCGGCATCGAGGCGGTCATCTGGACCGACGTGATCCAGAGCGTGGTTTTGACCGTCGGCGCCCTGTTCGTGGTCGGGCTGCTGATCGTTGACACCCCGGGCGGCCTCGGCGGGCTGGTCGAGACGGCTGGTGCCGCCGGCAAGTTCTCGCTCGGCAGCTTCGCCTTCGAGTTCACGACGTCGACCTTCTGGGTCGTCCTGATTTACGGCCTGTTCATCAACTTCAACAACTTCGGCATCGACCAGAGCTACGTGCAGCGGTACCACGCCGCGAACAGCGACCGCGCGGCATCCCGATCCGTCTGGCTGGCGGCCGGCCTCTACCTGCCGGTCTCGGCGGTGTTCTTTCTTATAGGCACCGGGCTGTTCGTCGTCTTCCAGGGGCAGCCGGAAGTCGCCGGCGTGGCCGCCGACCAGGCCTTCCCGCACTACATTTCGACCCGGTTGCCGGCCGGGGCCGCGGGTCTCCTGATCGCGGCGCTGTTCGCGGCCGCGATGAGCAGTATCGACACGTCACTCAACAGCTCGGCGACCGTGTTCCTCTCCGACCTGTATCGCACCTACATCCGGCCGGAGCCTGACCCCGACGGCGTCGAGGCGGAGGACCTTCGGGTGCTGCGCCGTGCGACAGTCGGCGTCGGCGTGCTCGGTACCGCCGCGGCACTGCTCATGATCGGCGCCGGCAGCCTGCTCGACGTCTGGTGGACGTGGTCGGGCGTCTTCGCCGGCGGCCTGCTCGGGCTGTTCGCGCTCGACCGGCTGGCGCCGCGGGCCGGTCGGGCCGCCGCGCAGTTGGGAGTGGCGGTCGGTGTTCTGGTCATCGTGTGGATGACCGCCTCACCGCGGCTCGGTGGGGGACTGGCGATGCTGAGGAACCCGCTCCACAGCTACATGGTCACGGTCATCGGCACGCTGACGATCTTCGGGGTGGGGTTGCTGGTTTCGCGGTGGCGGCGGCTGCGTGGCGCTGCGATAGTGTGAGCTCCTTCGATGCTCGTACGAGACCTTCCGACTTCGGGGCCTGCCGACCGCCCACGCCGCCGCGCCGCGATCGTGCTGGCCGCCTCGCTGCTGGTGCTGTTGCTCGGGGGTTGCGACAAGCGGGGCGACCTGCTCGGAGTCGAGCTCGTCGTGTTCACGGTTGGCGAGTGGGTGGGAACCGGCGCACAGGGTGAGGAGCTGCGTTTCCTGCTCGAGCGCGACGACGACGAAGCGGTTCTCACCGCGTTCCTCGTCAGTCTGCCCGGCCTCGCTGACGTGCTGCAAGGTGATCCGGAGGCCTGCAGCGTACTGGTCGACGCCTTCAGCAGCTTCGGCAATCTGGAAATCAGCGTGCCGGTTCGTGGCGCCGGTTTCAGGTTCCGCACACCGGATGACTTCCGGGTCGACAACGACGGCTTCATCAGAGCGGAGATCAGGGGCAGCTTTGACTCACCGGACAGCGCGATGGTCGACGCGGACATCGAGATCGACACGACCCGTGTCGTCCCGTGCCGCGGCGAGTTCATGGTCAGTTGGCAGATGGAGCCGGCGGGCTCCTGAGTCGCGGGCGAAGCGATCAGGTAGCTGACAGGCCCGATGTATCCCGGCAGGTACGCGCGCGACACCCCTGACAAGCCGGCCGTCGTCATGGCCGGGAGCGGTGAATCGGTCACCTACCTCCAACTCGACCGCCGATCGAACCGGCTGGCCCAGCTCTGGTACGCGCAAGGTCTCCGATGCGGCGACCACGTGGCGATCTTCATGGAGAACCAGCCGCGCTACTTCGACGTCTACTGGGCAGCGATCCGTTCGGGTCTCTACCTGACCACCGTCAACCGCTATCTCAGCGCCGAGGAAGCCGCCTACATCGTCAAGGACTGCGGCGCGCGGAGCATCGTGGCGTCGGCGAAGCTGGCTGAAGCCTGTGACGAGTTGACCGGCCTGATCCCGACCTGTCCGGGCCGGCTGATGGTCGACGACGACAAACCTGGCTGTCCCCCGGGCTGGGACGACTACGGCGAGGCCACGGCCCGGTTCCCTGCCGAACCGCTCGCTGAGCAACCGCGCGGCAGCACGATGCTGTACAGCTCGGGCACGACCGGCCGCCCGAAGGGAATCCTGCGGCCGCTGACGGGTCTGGCGGTGGAGGAGATGCCGGACCAGCGGTTCGAGGTGCTCACCAGCATCTACGGCATCGACGCCGATTCGATCTACCTTTCGCCGGCGCCCCTCTACCACGCTGCCCCGATCGGCTTTACCGCGGGTACGCAGATGCTCGGCGGCACCGTCGTCGTGATGGAGCGGTTCGACCCGGAACTCTCGCTCAAGGCGATCGAGGACTTTGGGATTACGGTGAGCCAGTGGGTGCCGACGATGTTCAACCGGATGCTCAAGCTGCCGGAGGACGCGCGGACACGCTACGACCTGTCGAGCCACCGGCGGGCGATTCACGCCGCCGCTCCGTGCCCGGTCGACGTCAAGCGTCGGATGATCGAGTGGTGGGGGCCGATCATCTTCGAGTACTACGCCGGCTCCGAGGGCAACGGGATGTGCGCGGTGGAGACCGACGAGTGGCTGGAACGTCCCGGTACGGTCGGCCGATGCCTTACGGCGACGCTCCACATCTGCGATGACGAGGGCGAGGAATTGCCCGCTGGCGAACCGGGGACGATCTTCTTCGAGCCACCCGAAGACGCTGACCTGTTCGAGTATCACGGCGACGAGGAGAAGACCCTGGGCTCGCGCCACCCGGTCCATCCGCGCTGGAGCACGCTGGGCGATGTCGGCTACGTGGACGAGGACGACTACCTGTTCCTCACCGACCGCAAGGCCTTCATGATCATCTCGGGCGGCGTGAACATCTACCCGCAGGAGATCGAGGACGCACTGATCGTCCACCCCAAGGTTGCCGACGTGGCGGTCATCGGCGTGCCGAACGAGGACATGGGGGAAGAGGTCAAGGCGGTCGTCCAGTTGATGCCCGGATTCGAGGAGGGGCCGGAAACGGTCGAGGAGCTCATGGCCTACGCTCGGGAGCGCGTTGCGCACTACAAGGCGCCGAGGTCGATCGACTTCGAGGAGCAGCTTCCGCGCCTGCCGACCGGGAAGCTCTACAAGCGCCTGCTGCGGGACCGCTACTGGACGGGCCGCATGTCGCGGATCGTGTGACCTGCCGGTGCCGGCCCCGGCGCTGACGGCGATCGCGGACGAACTGGCGCGGGAGGTCGACCGGCTCGAGTTCGGGCCGCCGGTCGCGCAGGTCTACAACCCCCTGATCCATGCCCGCGGGGCACACCATGCGTACCTGCGCACGGCAGGTGCCGCAACGGGCAGGGTGCTGCTGCTGGGAATGAACCCGGGGCCCTGGGGCATGACCCAGACCGGCGTGCCGTTCGGCGAGGTGGCTCACGTACGCGACTGGCTGGGGATTGCTGGCGGGGTCGAACCGCCGGCCGTCCAGCATCCCAGGCGGCCGATCCTGGGCTTTGGCTGCGAGCGAAGCGAGGTCAGCGGCCGCCGGGTCTGGGGTTGGGCGAAGCGGCGCTTCGGCACGCCGGCGGCGTTCTTCGAGCGATTCCTGATCTGGAACTACTGTCCGCTGGCGTTCCTGGCGGAGAGCGGCGCGAACCTGACCCCGGACCGGTTGCCGGCGCGCGAGAAGGCGCCGCTCCTCGTGGCCTGCGACCGGGCGTTGCGGCGGGCGGTCGACGCGCTCGAGCCGCGCCTCGTCGTCGGCATCGGCGTGTTCGCCGAGGGCCGGTCGCGGCGCGCGCTCGACGGTCTGGGCGTGCCGATCGGGCGGATGCTCCATCCGAGCCCAGCGAGTCCGGCCGCCAATCGCGGTTGGGAGGAGCAGGCGGAGCGCGATCTGCGGGGGCTGGGCGTCGAGTTGTAGGGCTGGCGCGGGGCCGGCGCACCCAGTGGGTCGCGTTCACCCGGCGTCGCGCGGTTCGACCTCGCGATCGTCGATCGCCAGGACGATGGCGTCGTGGATCGCGGGGCGGAGCCTTCGGATCGCAATGTTGTCCCGGGTCGGGTGGACGCGGTTCGTCAGCAGGACGACGATCAGATCGAGTTCCGGGTCGATCCAGAGCGATGTGCCGGTGAAGCCGGTATGGCCGAAGGAGCGTGCGGAGAAGTAGCGGCCGGCGGAGCTTGGGTCGGAGGGCGTGTCCCAGCCGAGCGCTCGGCTGCTGCCTGGGACGAGTTCGGCGCGGCGGGTGAAGATGTGGACCGTTTCTGCCGCGGCAAGGCGGTGCGCCCCGTAAGCGCCTCCGTTCAGCATCGCCTGGCCGAAGACGGCGACATCGCGGGCAGTGCCGAAGAGTCCGGCATGGGGTGCGACGCCTCCCAGCGCGTGCGCGTTCTCGTCGTGGACTTCGCCGTGGGGGAGTCGGCCGCGCCACGAATCGAACTCCGTGGGTGCGATCCGCTCGCGCAGATCTTCCGGCGGGAGGTAGCCGGTGTCCGTCAGGCCCAGCGGCGCCAGAACCTCCTCCTCGACCTGCAGCGCCAAGCCGCGATCCGAGCCGCGCTCCAGGATCTCGCCCAGAAGCAGCACGCCGAGGTCCGAGTAGATCGCGCGTTCACGCCGCGCGGCCGGGAGTTCCGTGCCGGCGATGTGCTCCAGGTAGCGGGCGCGAGCCTCGTCGCGATCGAGGTCCTCGCGTAGCTCCCGGAACAACTCGGTGCAGCAGGGAAGGCCGCTCGAGTGGGCGAGCAGGTCCCGCAGAGTTGCGCCGCCGACCGCCGACTCCTCGAGTTCGGGCAGGCGGGACGCGGCGGTGGCGTCCAGGTCCAGAACGCCCTCCTCGACCCGGCGCATGACGAGGGTCGTCGTCGCGATGACCTTGGTCAGGGAAGCCAGGTCGTAGATCGTCGACGGGGTGACGGCGGGCGAGCCTTCGTCGTAGGTCAAGCGCCCCGCGGCCTCTTCGAGGACCACGGTTCCGCGGCGGGCGACGATCAGGACGCCGCCGGGAGTCACGCCGTCCGCGACCGCTCTCTCCAGCAGGTCGGCGGCCTTCCCGAGCCGTTCCGGGTCGAAGCCGGCGGTCTCCGGCGTGGCGGCGCCCGGCGTCGTTCCGATCCCGGCCGCGTCTTTCGAGGTGGGTGGGAGCATGTGCAAGCCGCTCGTTCCTGGTTGCGGGCTCTCCGGGAAACTCCGGGGCGCGGGCGACTCGCAGGCCTGGAGAGCGGCGGTCAGGGCCAGAATAACCGCGGCGCGCCGTGTCGGGGCAGTCCGGGACCGGACCTCGAACGGCCTGCCGGAGCGGAAGAGGACGGACGCCGCCGGAAGGTGCTCTTGCGGCGGCCCGGCTGGTTCGCTGTCCACGGCACGCTACGTTACTTGTTCTGGCGGTCGAGGTTGAGCGGAATCCGGCCGTGAGGGGGCGGGCATTCTCGAGTGGAGCGGGGCCGCGAGACCTGACCGTGGCGTGCGTCGTGGGGCCGTGCCGCTCGCCGACCCTTTCGCGGTCGAGGCCGCCCCGCTGACGCACGGGCGCCGGGAGACCTCGGCGACGGTACGCGAAGCAGCTAATCTTCGTTCTCTCGTGCGAGGCGCTACGACAAAGATGGCTGCCGCGGCGCTCCTCATGGTCGGCGTGGCGGCGGAGGCCGGGGCCCAGGAGGCGCCGCCGACCCGTTCTGCGTCGCCGGAGGCGGCGGCCCTGGCGCCGTTGAGCGAGGTTCCCGTTCTCGATGCCCCGCCGATCGTGCCGCTGATTCGCGTGGCGCAGGAACAGGCCGCGGACGACGCCCGCCTCGCGGACACCGCCGGCCGCGCGGAGGGCGGGCCGTACCGCTTCGCCGACCCCTACGCGGTCGAGGCGACGCCGGTCACGCACGGGCGCTGGGAGACCAGCGCGGACGGGCGAACGGCGGTCTGGCGGCTGCGCGCGGCGTCGGAGGGCGCCGTGTCGCTGAACCTGGGGTTCACTCGCTACCGGATGCCTCCGGGCGGCCGGTTGTGGGTGTACGCGGCGGACGGGAGCGAGGTCGTCGGTCCCTTCACTGAGGACGACAACGAGACGCACGGCGAGCTGTGGACGCCGATTCTCGCCGGGTCCCAGGTCGTCGTCGAGGTCGCCGTGCCTGAGCGGCGCCGGGGAGAGCTCGAATTGCAGCTCGGCGCGGTGAACCGGGGATTCCGGGACATCCGGCCCGAGGGGACGGTCTCCGGCAGCCACGCCAACTGCCACATCGACGTGGCCTGTTCCGTTGCGAACCCGTATCGCGACCAGGTGCGCAGCGTCGGGCTGTTCACGAATGGAGGAGTAAGCGGTTGCTCGATGGTCCTGTTGAACAGCACGTCCGCCGTTCCGAAACCGTACTTCCTCACGGCCGAGCACTGCGTGAGAACCTTGACGGCCGCCAGCGCGGTCGTCTACTGGAACTATGAGAGCGCGTCTTGCGGCGATCGGGGAGGCGTGAGTCGGACGGACTTTCAGACCGGCGCCTACCTGCGGGCGCGCAACAGCGTCCTCGACTTCGCTCTCCTCGAGCTGGACGATCCCCCGGCGGCCAGCCACAACGTGTACCTGGCCGGTTGGCGCCGGACGGACGACGTGCCTACGTCGTCGGTCGCCATAAGTCACCCCGCCTACCACGTGAAGTCCATCTCTCTCGGCAGCGCAACTCGAGTCGACCCGGGAAGTTGGCGGGTGAATCTGCGGCAGGGCGGCCTCGAGCCCGGTTCGTCGGGTTCGGCGTTGTTCGACCAGGACAAGCGTGTGATTGGCGTCCTCGGTTCGCAGGACGGCGCCGCCTGTTCCGCAAGCACCAACTTCTACTACAGGAGAATCGACTCGGCATGGACCGGCAAGTACTTCGAACACGACGGCACGAAGGCGACTCGTCTCAGCGACTGGCTGGACCCGGACGGTACCGACAAGACGGTGCTGGACGGTCGGGACTGGAACGCTCCTCCGGAAAGCGGGGAAGATCTCTACGGCGTGGCGCTGCGCGTCCAGGACGGCGCCCGCTCGCACGACGTTTCGCACGCGTTCCACGACCCGGACGGGGATGACCTGACCTTCGCGGCTGTTTCCGGCGACCAACAGGTGGTGACCGCGACGGTCTCCGGCTCGGCCGTCGTTCTTGCGCCGGTCGCCGCCGGTTCGGCGACCGTCGCCGTGAGCGCCACCGACCCGGCGGGCTTGAACGTCGCCTTCGAACGGAGTCTGGATGTGACGGTGGGCGCCAACGGCTCGCCCGAGCCTGTCGGGTCCCTCCCGGCTCGGGAGTCGCGCGTGGGCCTGATCGCCGTTCCCGTGGACGTGGCGTCGGCGTTCCAGGACCCCGACAACGACGCCCTGACGTACGCGGCGAAGTCCTCGAAGTCGGCCGTCGCGACGGTGACGTTGACGGATTCGACCCTGACGGTCGAACCCGTCAGGCCGGGCGTCACGCGAATCTCCGTGACGGCGACGGACAGCGGCGGTTCCGACACGACGGCGATTCAGCAGTTCGACGTGGAGGTTCTGGCCAACCAACCGCCGTCGCCGAAGGGCGCTCTGGCCGACGTGACGATGAACCAGAACCCGGCGGGGCGGACGGTGGATGTCTCCGCGGCCTTCGAGGATCCGGAAGGCGATGCGCTGACCTACGGGGTGACTTCCTCGACTTCGGCAGTGGTGACGGCGACCGCGACGAACGCGAGCGTGAAGCTCGTTCCGACGGGTCCGGGCGCCGCAACGGTGACGGTCACGGCGACCGACGCGGCCGGGTCGAACACGTCCGCGCGGCAGCAGTTCGCGGTGAGCGTGAGGAACGATGCGCCCGAAACCGTGGGGACGATCGCGGCGCCGCCGCTTCAGGTGGGCGACGGCCCCCGGACCCTCGCCGTCTCCGGCGCGTTCCGCGACGCGGACCTCGACGCGCTGACCTATGCGGCGCGGACCGACGAGCCGGCCATCCTTGGCGTCGCCATCTCCGGCGCCACGCTCACCTTGACGCCGAAGAGCCGCGGCACGGCGAGCGTGTCGGTGACCGCGACCGATGCCGGGGGATCGAACAATCGGGCCACCCAGACCGTCGACGTTCGGGTCAAGGGCCGGCGAGGGGTCTCGCTTTCCGCTTCCAGCTTGACGATCGACGAGGGGGCTACGGATAGCTACACGGTGACGCTCGACTCGGAGCCGACCGGGCCGGTGACCGTGACGCCTTCCGCCGCCGCCGGCGCCGACGTGACGCTGGCCCCGGCGTCGCTGGAGTTCGGCCCGTTGGATTGGGACTCCGCGGGGACGGTCACGGTGACGGCGACGGACGACGCGGATGCTCTGGCCGACGCGAAGTTCTCGATCCTCCACGCGGTTTCCGGCGCCGACTACGGGCCGGTGACCGCGCCGTCGGTGGAGGTCCTGATCGTCGAGGACGATGCCCCGACCTTGTCGGTCGAGTCGCCGGCTTCCGTTGCGGAGAGCGATGGTTCGCTCGGGTTCGACGTGACGCTCAGCGTCGCCAGCGGCAACACGGTAACGGTCGCTTACGCCACGTCCAACGGCGCGGGGACGGGCGGGGCGTCGTCGCCGTCGGACTATGGGTCGGCTTCGGGGACGCTCACCTTCCCGCCTGGCGGCTCTCTCTCGCGGCAGGTGGCGATCGATGTCGTGGACGACGACATGGACGAAGCGGAATCCGAGACGTTCGGCTTCACGTTGTCGAACCCCGCGAACGCGGTGCTTGCCGGCGGAGGCTCGACGCTGCGGGTGAGCGGGACGATTCTGGACGACGACGACCCGATGGTGTCGGTTTCGTTCGGCGCCTCGGGCTACACGGTGGCGGAAGGGGGCAGCGCGAGGATTCCGGTTCGTCTCGACCGCGATCCGGAGCGGCGGCTGGAGATCTTTCTCGTGGCGACGGAACAGGGAGGCGCCGACGCCGCCGACTACTCGGGGGTACCCGGGCACGTGGTCTTCGACCAGGGCGTCACGGCAACGGAGTTCCTGTTCGCGGCGACGGTCGACGACGCGGCGGATGACGGCGAGCGGGTGCTGATCGGGGTCGGAACCCTGCCGGCCCGGGTGACCGCCGGGTCGCCGTCGAGCGCGACGGTGACGATCGGCGGCGCCGGGAGCATACCGCCGCCGGGGCCGCCGGGGCCGCCGGGGCCGCCGGGACCGCCTCCTCCTCCTTCGCCCCCGCCTCCAGGTCCCGCGCCGCCTCCGCCGTCGCCCGGCGGTGCGCTCCAGGCCGCTTTCTCGGTCAGCGTCGAGTGCGAGAGCGAGCCGTGCATCGTCTTCACGGGCGAACCGGTCAGGTTCCAGGACACAAGCTCCGGCCCGGTCGGCGACCGCCGCTGGGAGTTCGGCGACGGGAGCGTTTCGCGAAGTTCGAGTCCCGCGCACAGGTGGGACGCGCCCGGCTTCTACGAAGTGCGGCTGGAGGTGAGCGACGGAGTCGAGGAGTCCGAGATGTCCATGATGTTCCTGGTCGAGGCCGCCGAACCGGCGGGCGATTGCGAGCATGGGAAGTCGTCGCGCTGTCTGCGGAAGTCCCGCTACGAGATCGCGGTGGACTGGTTCGGGGCCGGCGGCGCGAGCGGCGCCGGAACCGTGGTTCACGCCGGCACGGACGATTCGGGCCTGTTCAGGTTCTTCGATCCGGACAACTGGGAAGTCCTCGTCAAGGTGCTGGACGGCTGCGCGGTCAACGGCCACGTCTGGGTGTTCGCGGCGTCCACGACCGACCTCGGGTACGCGATTCGCGTGACGGACACGACCGACGGCGAGCAGAGGCTGTACCGCAACGAGCCCGGCGAGCCCGCCGCCGGCGTAACGGACGTCAGGGCCTTCCCGGACGCCTGCGAGCCGGATTGAAGGACCGCTCGCGTTTCTTGCGGTAGAGTCGGGCCTCGCCGCAGGCCGCCCACTGGGGGCGGCTTGGGCCGGGAGTGGAGTCGTTCGCGCGGAGGTTGGCCAAGATGGGAAGGGAGTCCGTCGGCGTGGCGTTGGCGCTGGTCGTGGTTGCCGCTGGTTGCGGTTACGGCGGCGAGACGGAGGAGGCGGAACCGATGGTGGATGAGGCGACACAAGCAGCGGAGATGGACGGCTCGGTGCTGCGCAACGACCCGGCGATGGACGCCCTGGTGCCGCTGGACGCCGCGGTCGAGAAGGTCGCGGACGGCTTCACGTTCACCGAGGGTCCGGTGTGGGTTCCCGGCGATCCGGACCGGCTCTATTTCAGCGACATCCCGGAGAACAAGGTCTACCGTTGGTCCGAGAGCGAGGGCGCGGTCGTGTTCCTCGATCCCGTGCTTCCGGACGACGCCGACACCGGCGGCGCCGGCGGCTCGAACGGTCTGGCGCTCCACCCCGACGGCCGGCTCGTCCTCTGCGAACACGGCAACCGCGTCGTGTCCGCGATGGCTCTCGACGGCGAGCGGGTCGCTCTGGCCGACAGCCATGACGGCAAGCGGCTCAACAGTCCGAACGACATCGTGTTCCACTCGAGCGGCGCCGCCTTCTTCACGGATCCGCCCTACGGCCTCGAGGGCCAGGACGCATCGGAGAACAAGGAGCAGGAGCACAACGGCATCTATCGGCTCGACGCGGACGGCACGGTGACCCTCCTCGAGACCGGTCAGACCCGGCCCAACGGCCTCGGGCTGTCCCCGGACGAGACGGTTCTGTATGTGGCGAACTCGGACGCGGCGCCCAACCGGTACTGGAAGAAGTACGCGGTAAACGACGACCTGAGCCTGGGCGAAGGCGAGATGTTCTTCGACGCCAGCGACATGGTGGACCTGCAGGGAGCGCCGGACGGACTGGCCGTCGACGTCGACGGCAACGTCTTCGCGACCGGGCCGGGCGGCGTGATGGTCTTCGCGCCCGACGGTCGTCACCTGGGCACGATCGCGCCGGCCGAGCTGCCCGCCAACGCCGCCTTCGGCGGCGACGGCGGCACGCTCTACATGACCGCTCGCACCGGCCTGTACCGGGTCAGGACGAGTACGCGGGGCCTCGTTTACGCTGGCGGCGAGTAGTCGAACGCCGGCCGGCATCCGGGCGATGCGGCGCCGTTCCGGGTAGCGCCACATGCATCTGGGCGGTTCCTTCGGCGCGCTCGACTGGCTGATCCTCGCCGCGATTCTGGTCGGTCTGACCCTGCTGTCGCGATCGCTGTCGCGGCGACAGAAAACGGAGCGCGACTACTTCGGTGGTTCGCGCAGCCTGCCGTGGTACGCGGTGGCGGCTTCCCTCGTGGCGACCGAGATCAGCGCCGTCACGTACATCAGCCTGCCCGCGATCGTCCACCGCCCGGGCGGCAACCTGACGTACCTGCAAATCGGGCTGTTCGGCTACGTCGCCGCCCGGCTGCTCGTTGCGCGCTTTCTGGTGCCGGCGTACTACCGGTACGACGTGATGAGCCCGTACGACCTGATCGAGCGTCGGCTCGGCGACTCGGGCGCCGCGGTCCGGAAGACGGCGACCGGCCTGTTCTGGCTTGGAGGCGTGCTGGCCCAGTCGGCCCGGGTCTACCTCTCGGCCGTCGTGCTCGGGGTGCTGCTGCACCGGGAGCTGGGTTGGCTCGAGAGCGCGACCGGCCTGCCGCCCCACGTGGCCGCGGTGGCCGCGGTGATCGGCATTGCCATCCTGTGGACCTGGCTCGGCGGCATCGCGGCCGTCGTCTGGACGGACGCGGCGCTGTTTCTGCTGTTCCTCGTGGGCGTCGCGGTCAGTCTCGGCGTCGTCGTGCGGGAGATCGAGGCCGGAATCGCGACGACGCTCGGGGATGCCTGGACGGAGGGGAAGTTCACGCTCTTCGACCTGTCGGCCTCTCTTTCGACCCCGTACACCCTGTGGGCGGCGTTGATCGGCGCGTCGGTCGGTGGCTTCGCGGCCTTCGGCACAGACCAGTTGATGGCCCAGCGCATCTTCTGCTGCCGGAATGCGCGGGACGCCCAGCGTGCGGTCGTGGCCAGCAGCGTGTCCGTGCTCGTTTCCTTCGCGTTCGCCCTGGTCGGAATCGGGCTGTGGGCTTACTACGAGCAGGCGCCGCTTCAGGGCGTCGGTGCGGCGATGGTGGCGGAGCAGCCCGATCGGGTGTTCGCGGTGTTCGCGGTCGAGGCGGTCACTGTCGGCCTGAAGGGCCTGGTCGTGGCCGGTGCGCTGGCTGCGGCTGTTTCCAGTCTCGACTCCATCCTCGCCGCGCTGGCGCAGACCACGTCCTCGCTCCTTGGCACGCGCGTGCGGGGAGGTGACGGTCTGCGATTGGCCAGGCTGCTGGTTCTCGGTTGGGGTCTGGTACTGGGCGTGACGTCGCTGCTGATGGACGAGGTCGCGGCGCGGTACGACGCGTTGCTCGACCTGGCGCTGGCGATGGCCGGCTACACCGGCGGGGCGTTGATGGCCGCGGTGCTTCTGGCGCTTGCGCCCTGCGGACGGGACGGCCGCGGCTTTCTGTGGTCCGGGCCCTTGTCCGTGCTTGCCGTGTTCGCAGTGGCCTGGCATCAGACCGTGGCGGGTTGGATCTGTCTGCTGGGCGGTGCTGTGCTGTTTGGCGCCTGGTTGCGCTCGGATGGCCGCGCGCGGCTCGGGGCCGGCTTGCTGCTGTTCGGGGGCGTCGCGCTGGTGCTGGCGCTGTGGCGATGGGCGCAGGGGCCCGCCGGAGAACTGCTGGCCTGGCCCTGGTATGTGCCGCTGGGAGCTGCGGTGGCA
The DNA here is from genome assembly GCA_965232105.1 of Thermoanaerobaculia bacterium. Lineage (GTDB taxonomy): Bacteria > Acidobacteriota > Thermoanaerobaculia > Multivoradales > Multivoraceae > Multivorans. The sequence continues at coordinate 4,760,754 of OZ246956.1, read as the reverse complement.
TGGCTGTGGGGGCTGGGATTGAGCGGGCGCAACGAGGAGCCGGCCGTTGACCGGCGCGTGACTTTGCCGCCCTCGGCGGCAACCGGCGAGGGCGCCGGCGCACCTAGTGAGGCGCAGCAGGGTTCTTGCTAGCGTGGCGACATGAGTGAGAAGGGAGGCGCCACGCGAAGGCAGGTGATGGCTGCGGCCGGCGCGCTGGGCGCGGCGGCGGTCGTCGGCGCCGGCTGTTCGACTTCCGAGCGGGAAGCGGACATCAGGTCGGGTGATGGGTCCGATTCGGAGGTCAGCGGCTTCGAACTGGAAGAGGCGACGATCGCCGAACTTGGCAGCCAGATGGCGTCGGGCGAACGGACGAGCGCCGAGATCACGCGGCTCTACCTCGAGCGGATCGAGTCGCTCGACCGGCAGGGACCAAGCCTCTGCTCGGTGATCGAGACAAACCCCGATGCTCTGGCGATCGCCGGGCAACTCGACGCGGAGCGCGCCGCGGGCAACGTGCGTGGTCCGCTGCACGGCGTCCCGATCCTGCTCAAGGACAACATCGCCACCGCCGACCGGAACACGACGACGGCCGGTTCGCTGGCGCTCGAGGGGTCGATTTCTGACCAGGACGCCTTCGTCGCGGCGCAGCTCCGGCGGGCGGGCGCGGTTCTGCTCGGCAAGGCGAACCTGAGCGAGTGGGCCAACTTCCGGTCGAACCGGTCGAGTTCGGGCTGGAGCGCGCGCGGCGGGCAGTGCCGCAACCCCTACGTCCTCAATCGCAATCCGTGCGGTTCGAGTTCCGGGTCCGGTGCGGCAACGTCGGCGAATCTCTGCGCGGCCGCGGTGGGCACGGAGACCGACGGCTCGATCATCTGCCCGTCATCGGCGAACGGTCTGGTCGGGATCAAGCCGACCGTGGGCATGGTCAGCCGCAGCGGCATCGTTCCGATCTCGGCGGTGCAGGACACCGCCGGTCCGATGGCGCGGACGGTGGCCGACGCGGCGGCGTTGCTCAGCGGCATGACCGGGGCGGATCCGCGGGACGATGCCACGGCGGCGTCACCGACCCCGACCGATCTGACCCGTCACCTAAGCGAGCTTCGCTCGGCAGACCTGATTGAGCTTCGCTCGGCAGACCTGAGCGGCCTGCGGATCGGCATAGGCCGCCAGTTCTTCGACCGCGACAGCCGCGTGGACGGCGTGATGGAGGAGGCGATCGAGGTGCTCGCCGGCCTGGGCGCCGAGATCGTCGACCCCGCGCCGATCCCCCATCGCGGGGAAGTCGGGCGGCGCGAGTACGAGGCCATGCTCTACGAGTTCAAGGCCGGCCTGAACGATTACCTCGCCGGACTCGGAGATGACGCGCCGGTCGCTTCCCTCGCCGACGTGATCGCCTTCAACGAGGCGAACGCGGAGCGCGAAATGCCGTTCTTCGGCCAGGAGATCCTGATCGAGGCGGAGGGCAAGGGGCCGCTTACCGAGGCCGCCTACCAGACCGCGCGCGACACGGCGAACCGGCTATCCCGCGAGGAGGGGCTCGACGCGGCGCTCGCCCAGCACCGTCTGGACGCCATTCTCGGCCCGAGCGGCGGACCTGCATGGGTGACCGACCTGGTCCACGGCGACCACTTCTCGGTCGGCAGTTCGGGCGCGGCGGCCGTCGCGGGTTATCCCAACGTGACCGTCCCGGCCGGCCACGTCCACGGCCTGCCTGTCGGCGTCTCGTTCTTCGGCGCGGCGTGGAGCGAGCCGACGCTGATCCGCATTGCCTGGGCCTTCGAGCAGGCGACGGAGCACCGGCGGCCGCCGCGGTTTCGCGCCCGCGTCGACGAGGTTTGACGGTCCTCGGAGCTCGCCAGCGCCTCTACGCCCTCATCTCCCGGAAGCACTTCCGCAACTCGCCGACGAAGACGTCCGGCACCTCGAAGGCGGCGAAGTGTCCGCCCTTCTCCAGCCGGTTCCAGTACACGAGGTTGCGGTAGCGCTTCTCGGCCCAGCGGCGCGAAGCGCGGAAGATCTCCTTGGGGAAGATGCTGCAGCCGACCGGAATCTCGACCGGGTCATTGCCGCCCTTGCCGAAGCTCTCCCAGTAGATGCGTCCCGACGAGGCGCCGCAGGCCGGCAGCCAGTACATCATCACGTTGTCGAGCAACTGGTCGCGGCTGAGCACGTCTTCGGGATGGCCGTCGTTGTCGGTCCAGGACCAGAACTTCTCGACGATCCAGGCGGCCTGGCCGGCCGGCGAATCGACGAGTCCGTAGCCCAGGGTCTGCGGCCGTGTGGACTGCTGCTTCGAGTAGCCCGAGTCCCAGTCGCGGTAGTGCTGGATCCCCGCGAGGGCGTCCTTCTCGTTGTCCGTCAGGTCGCCCATCGTGCTCTGGTCGACGCCGACGGTCGGCATGTTCACGTGGATGCCGTGGCAATGTTCGTGGTCCTGGATCGCGATCGCCGTGCTGACCGCGGCGCCCCAGTCACCTCCCTGGGCGAAGTACCACTCGTAGCCGAGGCGGGCCATCAACTGAGCCCAGGCATCGGCCGTCTTCTCGACGCTCCAGCCGGGAGATGCCGGTTTGTCCGAGAAGCCGAAGCCGGGCAAGGTGGGGACGACAAGGTGAAAGGCGTCCTCTGCCGAGCCGCCGTGGGCCGTCGGGTCGAGCAGCGGATCGAGGACTTCCAGGAACTCGACGATCGACCCCGGCCAGCCGTGGGTGAGCACCAGGGGCGCGGCGCCGGTGTGCCGGGAACGGAGGTGGAGGAAGTGGATCCCCAGGCCGTCGATCTCGGTCTTGAACTGATCGAGGTCGTTCAGGCGGCCCTCCAGCCGTCGCCAGTCGTAGGAGGACGCCCAGTACTCGCACAGTTCCTTCGTGTAGGCGAGGGGGATGCCCTGGGTCCAGTCACCGACCGTCTCCCGTTCAGGCCAGCGCGTGGCGGCCAGCCGCCGGCGCAGATCGGTCAATTGCTCGTCGTCGATTTCGATGCGGTAGGGCGTGATGTCGGTCATGCGCCGACGCTAGCACCAGGAGCTTGCGCGGCAGCAAGGCTGGTGCGCCGGCCTGCCATCCGTGCGCCGGATGCCGGCCAGAACCCGGGTGGCGCGACCCCGCGTCACCCGCGACACAGTCCGTGCGTCCGTCATCGGACGCACGGATGACAGGCCGGCGCACCCGGTACGCGGCCAGTTCCATGCGCGCCAGTGCAGCGCACGCGCTGCCCTGACTCCTAGAACGTCAGGCGAAGGCCCACCGAGACGAGTTCGATATCGCCCATCGACTCCCACTTCGCCACACCCGACAGGCCGTTGACGATCCTCACGTCGACTCCGAAGCCGAACATCGTGTCGCCTCGTTCGAGATCGTCCACGACGACATCGAGGTTGTCGGCCGCGTCCTCGATGCTGGCGCCCCAGGCGACGAGGCCCGCCTTGGCGAAGACGCCGACCCGGCCTCCGACCTCGAAGCGCGGCGCCACGGCGAGGGTCAGGCCCGTGAACTTGCTCTTGATGGGAATCTCCGCGCACGGCACGCCTTCCGCGCAGGGCAGGATCGAACCGTCGACCTTCGACAGGTCGTGGTAGCCGGCCTCGATGCCGACGTTGGGGTGGAACCGGTAGCCGACCTCGTAGCTCAGGGCGTTCTCGTCACCGTCGATGATCTGGTCGAACGCCCCGCTCGACCGGACCTCGACGTCGGCCAGGCTGAAGTAGGCGCCGACGTAGAAGTCGCCGCGCTCGGCCGCCGCCGGCGTTGCGGCAAGGGCTGCCGCGAGCAGAGCGATGGGCGTTGCCGCCAGCAGGATACGGGGCGTCCAGGTGCGTGGTCTCTTCATCGTGGCATCTCCGGGAAGATGGCGGTGGACTCGACATCGGAATCATACAGGAATGGCTATATGCTGGTGGGCGCGCGGGTCGGACCCCTGCCGCCCGGATCCGGTAGTGTCCGGACGCCACATGAGCGAACCGGTCTGCCTCATCTCCGGCGTCGGTCCCGGAACCGGAGCCTCGCTGGCCCGGCGTTTCGCGGCCGGCGGCTACAGGGTGGCGATGCTCGCGCGTAGCGCTGAGCGACTGGAGGCTCTGGAGTCCGAGATCGAGGGTTCGCGCGGCTGCGTCTGCGACGTGTCGGACCCGGAGGCGGTGCGGACGACCGTGGCGCTCGTCGGCGGGGACCTGGGCGCCCCGTCGGTGCTCGTCCACAACGCGGTGGGCGGCGCCTTCGGCGACTTCCTGGAGATCGAGCCGGAGCGGCTGCGCGCCAACTTCGAGGTCAACGTGATGGGCCTGCTCTACCTGGCGCGCGCCGTCGCGCCGGCGATGATCGAGGCCGGGCGCGGCGCGATCATGGTCACCGGCAACACGGCGGCTCGCCGCGGCATGCCGCGCTTCGCCGGGTTCGCTCCGACCAAGGCTGGGCAGCGCATTCTGGCCGAGTCGATGGCGAGGACGCTGGGGCCGCGGGGCATCCACGTCGCGTACTTCGTGATCGACGCGGTGATCGACCTGGAATGGACGCGCCGGCGCATGCCCGATCAGCCGGACGACTTCTTCATCAAGCCGGATGCGATCGCCGAGAACGTCTGGCATGTTGCCCACCAGGACCCGTCGGCCTGGAGCTTCGACGTCGAGATGAGGCCGTACGGGGAGAGCTGGTAGGGGCTCCGCGCGGCCTCCAATCGGCGTTCCGCGCGTGGTAACTTCGCGGGATGACACGTTCCTTTCCAGCCGTTCTGGCGGTTCTCCTGATCGCGGCAGTTCTCCTGGTCTCGTTGGGCACCCTGGCCTGCGGCGGCGAGGCGACTTCTCCGTTAGCGGACGACGCGGCCGAAACGGATGCCGCGGCCGCCGAACCGGCCGTGTCGTCCGATCCGGAAGGGGCGGATCTGAACGATCCGGTCGCCCAGCGGGTCGAGCCCTTCCCGATCTTCGACAACCTCTACTACATAGGCATCCAGTGGGTCTCGTGCTACCTGCTGGTGACCACGGATGGGCTCATCCTGATCGACTCGCTCTACGGCGACCACATCGATACGGCGATCGACGGCATCCGGACCCTGGGGTACGACCCGGCCGATCTGAAGTACGTGCTGGCCACTCACGGCCACTTCGACCACGTCGGCGGCGCCGCCCGCTTCCAGGAGACGTACGGAGCGCGCGTCGGCATGACCGCGGCGGACTGGGAACTGGCTGAAACTCCGCCGGACAACCCGGACTGGGAGATGGACGTGCCGGTTCACGACATGGTCATCGCCGACGGCGACACGCTCGAGTTGGGCGACACGGAGCTCCGCTTCTACGTGACGCCCGGGCACACCGAAGGGGTTCTGTCGATGGAGTTTCCGGTGCGTGACGACGGCGAAGAGCACCGCGCCTTCGTGTTCGGCGGCGTGGGGCTCAACTTCGAGGGCGTCCACCGCACGAACCTCTACCTGGACAGCGTCGCCCGGATCCGGAGGCTCGCCGCCGAGGAGGGCAACCCGATCGATGTGAACGTCTCGAACCACGCCTCGATGGGGAGGATCTTCGAGCGGGCCGAGCAGTTGACGTCGCGGGCCGAGGGCGATCCCCACCCCTTCGTCGACCCTGAGGGCTACGTCGCCTGGCTCGCCGAACTGCAGAGGAACGCCGAGGAGAAGCTCGTCGTCGAGCGGGAATTGGCTGGCGAGTAGAGGACCGTGAAGAGCTTCGAGTTGATGCCGCGTTTCGAGAACGCGGTGGCCGGGTTCGACCTGTTTCACCGGGAGGACCCGGAGACTGAGACGGTCGACGGCGAGCAGGTCCCGCGGGAGTGGGCCTATGCGCGACGGATGGCGGCCTGGGTCACGCGTCTCGATCCGGACGCCGGCGAGATCCTGATGCTTGCGGCCCATTGCCAGCATCTGCGTCGTTTCAAGCTGCCGCGGACAGACTACCCGGCCGGGCGGAAAGGCTACCTCGCTTGGCGGCGGGCGGCGGCCCTGGAGCACGCGCGGCTTGCCGCCGCCGTGCTGCGCGACGCCGGCTACAGGCGGGAGAGGATCGAGCGCGTGCAGAACCTGGTGCTTAAGCGGGCGGTCCGGAGTTCGCCCCAGGAGGCGCAGACGCTGGAGGACGCGGCCTGCCTCGTGTTCCTGGAGCGCGACCTGGAGGTCCTGGCGAGCCGGCTCGGTGCTGACAAGACGACCGAAGTACTGGCCCGGACCTGGCCCAAGATGTCGGACGCGGGCCGTGAAGCTGCCGTCGGCCTGGAACTGAAGCCCGAGCTGCGGAGGCTTGTGGCGCAGGCGACGGACGCGGTCAGCGGGTCCTGAGGGTCAGCCGTTCGCGGGACTCACCGATCCGCTTCACCTCAACCGGGGCATCGCCATCGAGGACGCCAGCTTCGGCTAGCGCTCTTTGGAAGGCGCTCGCGAGGGTCAAGGCAGTCTGCTCGTCAGATGGAAACAGCCGGTCGTTGACGCTGAGTTCGAGCCGGTGGCGGTCGAAAGCCACCCGGCCTTCGAGCTGGGGCTCCGCTTCGATCAGGTCGCAGGCCCGGAACGCGCACTTGAGCAAGGACTCGATTCGGCTTTCCAGCGTGCCGATTCCCTCGAGTTGCGGTGACGTCTCGCGCCGGCGGCTGTAGAGCAGACCGGGCTCGCCGCGGCTCAGGTCGTAGGCGTAGATCGCGTCGTGCCCGACGAGCAGTACTCCGGGCCCTTCGTGGACATGGCTGTAGTCGGCGACATCGATCAGCAGTTCGGGCAGCACGCGCTCCGTGATCCAGCGGTGGAAGACGGGGATGAACTCCTCCGCCTCCGCGCGAGACGGGTCCCGGACGAGAACCTTGAGGTCCAGCTTGACCAGATGGTCGAGCGCGCAACCGGAAGCGCTCTCCGCTTCCCGGTCCAGAACGATGCCCGTCATCAAGCGACCCGGGCGGCCTGGACCTGGGAGATCCGCTGGTTGCAGGCGTGGGCCGCCTCGATGAACAACTGCGCCTCTTCGATCCTGCGGTGCGCCTCCTCGCTGGAGTCCGTCTCGGCGTCGCCGTGGATGCGGAACAGGTAGTTGGCGAACTTGGCGCCTGCGTACGGGTCGAAGAACAGCTCCGTGTCGTGGAAGCGGCGCCGGAACTCGTCGACGATCTCGTCGGGTTCGTTGCCGATGTCGATGTTCTCCGTCGTGATCAGGGCGCGCGCTGCCTGCAGCATCGCCGCGTAGGCCTTCGCCGCGGCGGCGCCCGCGGCGCCTCGGTCGAGTTCGAGCAGGCCCTGAAACACCTCGCGCTCGGCGGCCGAAAGGCCGAACTCGACCGCGGTCACGACTTCGCCGGCGCACTCGCCTACGCCGAGGTCGCCGATCGTGTACTCGCGCGGGTCGCCCCAGTCGGAGTAGAGCGTCCGGTCCTCGAGGTAGGTCGGCAGCTTGGTCAGGTCGTCGAGCAGTTGCCGAACGCGGGCCTTGCCGATGCGGGCGATGAAGTGCTGGAAGGTCTCGCCCTTCTCCCGCTCGGCGACGTACAGACCGGCGATCCGTTCGACCGCTTCGGGGATGCGCTTGGCCGGCACCGCGACGACGGCGAGACCGTAGGAGCCTCCGTTCTCGCTCCACTGACCGCCCAGGATGACCTGGAAGTGCGGCACCGTGCGGCCGTCGCTCTTGCGGCTGACGCCATAGAAACCGATGTCCGCGACGTGGTGCTGGCCGCAGGAGTTGAAGCAGCCGGAGACCTTGATCCGCAGGTCCTTGACCGCTTCGTCGGCAAGCACTCCTGTCGTTCTGATGGAGGTGGCGATCCGTTTGCGCAGTTCGCCCGCGAGTCCGCGCGACGCCGAGATGCCCAGCTTGCAGGTGTCCGTCCCCGGGCAGGAGGTGACGTCGACCAGGGAAGAGGCGCCGGGCTCGCCCAGGCCTTGGGCGTGAAGTTCCGTGTACAGCGCGGGCAGGTCCGCTTCGCTGATGTTCCGGAGCAGGATGTTCTGCTCGACGGTGTTGCGCACATGGCCTCCGTTGAAGTGCCGGGCCGTATCGGCCAGCGCCCGCAACTGGGTCGAGGTCAGGTCACCGAGGGGCAGGTTGATCGCGACCGCCACGTAGCCTGGCTGCCGCTGCCGCTGGACATTCGAGCCGAGCCAGTCGGCGAAACCGTCGGGCCGCGGTCCGGGTTCGAGCGCCAGCGCCGCCCGGGAGGGCGCCTCGTCCACGACGGACAGGTCGGTCAGGAAGGCGCTCCAGCGATCGTCAGGCGGGAGGACCGCCAGTTCCTCGTCGACGAGACGGGTGAACTCCTCGATCCCCAGCTTTGCGACCAGGAACTTGACCCGGGCCCGGGCCCGGTTGCGCTTCTCGCCCAGCCGCCCGAAGACGCGGCACACCGCCTGCGCCAGGGGCAGGAGTTCGTCTTCGGCGACGAACTCGCGCAGCACCTTGGCCTGGTGCGGCACGGCGCCCAGGCCGCCGCCGACGTAGACCTTGAATCCGCGCTCCGCGCCGCTGGCGCTGCCGTTGCCGGTCGGGCGGAGCTGGGCGACGGCGCCGAGGTCGTGCATGTTCGCCAGACCGCAGGCGTGTTGGGCGCAGCCGGAGAAGGCGATCTTGAACTTGCGGCCGAAGTCCTGGGCGTCCTTGTGGCCGAGAAGAAAGTGGGTCAGGGCGTGGGCGTAGGGCGAGACGTCGAAGGGTTCGTCGCGGCATACGCCGGCCAACGGGCAGGCCGTCACGTTGCGCACCGAGTTTCCGCACGCCTCCTGGGTCGTGATGCCGACGGCGGCGAGACGCCGCATGATGTCCGGTGTGTCGTCGATGTGGATGAAGTGGAGCTGGATGTCCTGGCGCGTCGTGACGTGGGAGATGCCGTCCGAGTATTCCTCGGCCAAGTCGGCGAGTGCCTCCATCTGGACCGCGTCCATCGCGCCGAACGGGATCTTGATCCGCAGCATGCCAGGGGCGTCCCAGACCGTGTTGGGCCCCTTGGTCAGGTCGTCGCATGGGAACTCGAGGGTCCGGCTGGCGACACCGTCGTGGCGCTGGCCGTTGTCATAGCGCTGGCCGTAGACGCCGCGGCGCAGGCGGGTCTCGGCAAAGACCTTGTCGTCGATCTTGCCCTGGCGCTTCTGCGCGATCTGGGTCTCGAAGATGTCGATCTCTTCGCTGAGGTGGGGCGGGATGCGGCCTTCGAGTGCGGCTTCCCAGGTGGCGGTGGAGTCGGCGGTTGGCTGGCTCATCGATCGGTTCTCGCTTGCTTCTTGGGGGATCGGCCGTCCGCTGCGGGACGCGGACCGGGCGGCGCCGGTGTATTCGTGACCATAATGGTCATATTGGTCATCATTCTACGCTGATCGGCACCCAACGTTGCAACCGCGCCCGTTTGCGTGAAGGGGTGGCGACCCCGCCGGCGGGGTCGTCGGCCCGCGGACGGGTTACATCAAGTCCTGGAAGCGGACGGGCTCGGGGAAGTTGGCGGAAGCGGCGCGCATCTTTTCGCCGATCGCGGCGACGCTCCAGGGATCCTGGTCGTTGGGCCGGCGCGCGATCTCGAACGACTGCCAGGCGAGCAGGGTCACCGTGTTGCCGCCGACCGCGAAGATGCGGCCGGTGATATCGGCGGCGTCGTCGGTGCACAGCCAGACGACGGCCGGCGACACCTTCTCGGGCGCCAGCGGCTCGGCGGTCGCTTCCGGCATGACGTCCTCGGTCAGGCGTGACCAGGCGGCTGGAGCGAGCAGGTTCACCGTGACGCCGTACTTCGCGCCCTCGAGAGCCAGGCAGCGCATGAAGCCGGCCATCCCGGCCTTCGCGGCGCCATAGTTCGTCTGGCCGAAGTTGCCGAGCAGGCCGGAAGTCGAACTCGTCATGATGATCCGGCCGCCCGACTCCTGCTCGATCATCTGGTCATAGGCCGCCTTGGTCACGAGGTAGGTGCCTCGCAGGTGGACGTCGAGGACGATGTCCCACATCTCGTCCGTCATGTTCTTGAACGACTTGTCGCGCAGGATGCCGGCGTTGTTGATCGCTATGTCGAGCTTGCCGAACTCGTCCACGGCACGCTGGACCATCGCCCTGGCGGCGTCGCCGTCCGAGACGGAACCGTAGTCGGCGACCGCCCGGCCGCCGGCGTCCTTGATCTCCTGGACGACCTGGTCGGCCATCGAGGTGCCCGCGCCAGTGCCGTCGCGAGCTCCGCCGAGATCGTTGACCACGACCGCAGCGCCTTCCCGCGCCAAAAGCAGCGCGTGCGTGCGGCCCAGACCGCCGCCGGCGCCTGTAACGAGTGCAACCTTTCCGTCGAGCAGACCCATGGTGGATTCCCTTTCTTATCGTCGTCTTGTCGTGATGTGGCTGTAGCCGAAACGCGCGAAGTGTAGCCGCAAACACTGGGTGCGCCGGCCTTCCGGCCGGCATCCGGGCCGAGCCCGCGAAGCGACGAGGCGATGCAGCCCGCGTGCCGCATCCCGGTAGAGTCGCCTCGATGAAGACACTCGCTGGCGCGGCAGAACGCCGGAAGGCCGGCGCTGCGCGCCGAATGCCGGCCAGAAGGCCGGCGCACCCAGTTTCCGCTGCGCAAGCTCTCAGCAGGGCAGTCAGGGTGGCCACGGTCGCCGTGTGCCTCACCGCTGTCGCCACCAACAGTTGGGCGCGAAAAGCACAGCAGCACCACGACGAACCCAGCGTCGGCATGCTCGTCCGTCAGGCGAGCCTCCACGAGTCCCGGGGCGACTACGAGTCGGCCATCGCCGGCTACGACCGGGCGCTCGAAGTCGAGCCGGGCGACTGGCAGCTCTACCTGCTGCGCGGCTCGGCCCGCTTCAAGGCCGGTCAGATCGAGGCCTCGATCGAGGACTTCGACGAGGTCGTGGCCCTGGAGCCGTCCCAGGACCCGTACCTGTGGCAGCGGGGCATCTCGTACTACTACGCCGGGCGCTTCGCCGACTGCCGCGGCCAGTTCGAGGGCCACCGCCTGGTCAATCCGAACGACGTCGAGAACGCGGTCTGGCACCTGCTCTGCGTGGCCGCCGAGGACGGTCTGGAGGCCGCTCAGGAGGCGATGCTGCCGGTCGGCCCGGACGCGCGCCGGCCGATGAAGGAGATCGATGCTCTGTTTCGGGGCAAGGGCTCGGTCGAGGAGGTCGAGGCGGCGGCGACGGCGGAAGGCGTGGGCGCCCGCTTCTACGCCGATCTCTACCTCGGGCTCTACTACGAACTGATCGGCGAAGCTGAGAAGGCCGCCGAGGCGATCGAGCGTGCCGCTTCGCTACCGAACCGCGGCTACATGGTCGAGGTGGCGCGTGTGCACAGGCGGTTGCCTCGTTGACGGGTGGTGCCGTCGGCGTCGGGCGCGGCGCTCTGTTGCTACCCGTGTCAAAGAAACATGTGCCGATTTGGCGCGCTCTGCGATCGTGAGTACGATGACTTCGTGATCGACACTCTGCAGGCGGCTCGAACGTTCCGGGAAGCGGGCTTCACCGAGGCTCAGGCGGAGGCCTTCTTGCAGACGATGAAGCTGGCGGTTGAAGGCGACCTTGTGACGAAGGCGGACCTGCGGCTGACGAAGGCGGACCTGCGGGGCGAGATCCAGACGGTCCGCACCGAAGTCCAGTCCCTGCGCGCGGACATCTACCGGCATCTGTGGGTCATGGGTGCCGGCATCGTGGGGATGACGGTGGCTCTGGTCAAGCTGCTTCCGTGAGGCGGTTCGGTAAGGCGCTTCCGGGTTCGCGCCGAACGGCGTTCCCGGGGCGCCGACTTTCTCAACCGCCCGACGGCGGACTTCTGGCCGGTGCTATTCTCGCCGAGGCCCCTCATGCTTCTCGACCAGCGCCACTGCACGACGGGAAGTGGGCATCCGTCTGAGTACGCAAGGCGGCTAGTCCCACGGTCCTGGGTCGACGGCGGATGTCGGAACGCGATCTGCGCCTACGGAGCGGATCCCCTTGTGAGATTGATCCCTCGTCGTAGTCGATCCGGTGGGGCTCTTCACGGCGATCATGTTGCCGTGTTCCGTTTCGGTCTGGAGCTCGGGCCGCCCCGCTGGGCCCACCTGAATCAACTCATAGAACGGAGATAGCACAATGCCAGCTCCTCCCCATCCGTCTCTCGACCAGGTCATCGAAAAGGCGACACCAGCTCGGTTGATCCCGACAGGAAAGCAGCAGGAGCTCCGGCTGACGACGGTGCTTCTTGCGGCGATGAAGGTCGTACGGCCGCTCGCCAAGAGCCTGTTGGAGAATTGGGCGGGTCGGCGGTACGGCAAGAGGGCCCGACTCGATACCTACACGGAGGTTAGCTTCCCGGTTTCCCGAGGCAAGCTCCGCCTTCGCGCCGACGGCTTGCTGGTCCTGCAAACGGGCAGGCAACGATGGACCGCGCTGGTCGAAGCCAAGGCCGGAACGGCGGCAGTCGAGGAGAACCAGATCGGGAGTTATGTGAGTGTGGCCGAAAGCTACGGAATCGACGCGGTCCTGAGCGTCTCCAACCAGCGGGTCGCGGTACCTGAACATGTGCCCTATGGCGATCCACAGACACGGAAGAAGAACAGAATCCCACTTCGGCACGGATCCTGGGCCTCGATGCGCACGGAGGCGGAGCTGATTCTGAACAGCAAGCCGCCGGAAGACGAGAAGGACGAGGTGGACCCGGAGCAACGCTACATCCTTGAGGAGATGGTTCACTACTTCAGGCATCTAAAGTCGGGAGTGCTTCACTTCGACCGGATGAACCGGCAATGGCAGCGCGTTGCCGATGCGGCTGTCAGCGGCTCGCCCCTGAGCGACGACGAAGTCGAAGCTGCGGTGGGCGCGTGGCACCAGGAAGTTAGGGATCTATGCCTGATTCTCAGCCGTCGTACGCATGAACGCGTGGACACCTTCCTTCCCCTCAAGCACAGGGGGCCCCAGGGAGCAGCAATACGACTTAGGGACGACTGCAGAAGAGTGCGAGAGTCCTGGCGGCTCGATGCCAGGCTCCGCGTGCCGAACGCGGCTGACGACATAGCTGTCGCGGCTGACTTTCGGAGGCGAACGATCTCCTGCGCCATGGAGCTGAAGGCGCCGCCGGACAGAATGAGGGCGAGCGCCAGGATCAACTGGTTGAAGCAACAGCTTCTGGGAAGGAAGTTCGAGAACGGATCCGTGAGTCCGGGCAAAGTGCATGTTCGGGCGCTTTGGCGGGGCAAGGGGAAGCACACCCAGGCGACCTTGGCCGAGATCAGGGATCAGACGTGGCCGCTGGAGAGCGAGAGCAGCCCGAATCTGACCAAATTCGTCATTTTCATGCGGGAGGGACTGGGCAACCGTTTCCGGAATCGAGATGGTAGGCAGTTCGTGACCAGCCTGGAGGGCTCTTCCGGGTTGATGGTGGAGATGCCGTAGTCTCGCGCGATGCGAGACACAGACTTGTACGGTCGGATTCTGGGTGTCGAGAGTCCTTGGGAGGTGACGAGCGTCGAGTTGCGGCTTGAGGCCGGGGAGGTGGAGGTGTTCGTGGCTCGTGGCAGGGACGAGTCGTACCGTTGCCCCGAGTGCGGCGGCTCGGCGAGTCGTCACGATTCGCGTCGCCGGCGCTGGCGGCATCTGCCGACGTGCCAGTACCGGACGATCCTGACGGCGGATGTGCCGCGGGTGCGTTGCGCGCAGCACGGAGTGCACACGATCGGCGTGCCGTGGTCGGATGCAGGCTCTCGTTTCACGGCGTTGTTCGAGGCCTTGGTGATCGACTGGCTGTGCGAGGCGAGCATGTCGGCAGTGGCGCGGCAGCTGGACTTGAGTTGGGACCAGGTGGACGGTGTGATGCAGAGGGCGGTGAAGCGTGGTCTGGCGCGTCGCGGCCCGGCGCCCGCGTCTCGCTGTCTCGGCGTGGACGAGACGTCGTTTCAGAAGCGTCACGAGTACGTGACGGTTGTCGCGGACATCGAGGGTGAGCCGCGCGTTCACCATGTGGCGGACGGTCGCGGCAAGGACTCTCTGTCTTCGTACTACCAGTCGTTGTCGGAGGCCGAGCGTTCAAAGATCGAGACGGTGGCGATGGACATGTGGCCGGCGTACATTTCGGCCACGGTGTCCTGCCTGCCGGACGGCGGGGACAAGATCGCGTACGACACGTTCCACGTCGCGGCTCATCTCGGCGATGCCGTGGACGAAGTGCGCAGGGAGGAGCACCGACACTTGCGCGGCCTGGGCGACGAACGCCTGACCGACACGCGCTACTTGTGGCTGTACCACCCGGACCGGGTGCCGGAGCACCGATGGCCTCGCTTCAAGGAGTTGATCGACGGCACCTCGAAGACGGCCCGCTGCTGGCATCTGAAGGAGGTGGCGATGATGATGTGGGAGACATCGGACCGCGCCGAGGCGCTGGCTACGTTCAGGGGCTGGTACTCGTGGGCGATCCGCAGCCGCCTGGAGCCGATGAAACGGGTGGCCCGGATGATCAAGGCCCATCTCGACGGCGTGCTGAACGCCATCGAGCGAGGCGTCACCAACGCACGCCTCGAAGGCATCAACTCGGTGATCCAGTGGCTCAAGAAGTCAGCCCGCGGCTACCGAAACCGGGATCGCTTCCGCACCGCCATCTACTTCCATCTCGGCGGGCTCCACCTCTACCCCGATTCGCTCACATTCCACACGAAACCCTGAAGAGCCGCCTGGAGAATGTCGTTGACCGCTACTACGAGCGTGTTGGCCAACATCTTCGCGCTTGGAAGAAGCCGCCGCCCCAAGTGGCGCCGCAGGTCGACGAAGAGCCCAAGAAGAGCGAGGCATCGCCTATGGTCGAGGGCTGAGGGTCGCCGAAGGCACTCGGCAACTCTCTGCCGCCTTCAGGCGCCGCGATGCATCGTGGTGCTGCTCGGCAGACCAGTCGGCAACGCCTTCGACACCGCCGACAAAGAGCAATGCCCCTCGCTCATTGCGGGGAGCCAAGCGCCCACAAGTGCCCGTCGGTGCGCATGTACCAGACGCCGCCGACCAGGGCGGGTGAGGCGATCGTCCGTTCGCCGATCCGGTTGACGTGGAGAAGCTGGAAGTCCGGCCCCTCCTTGATCACGAAGGTCTCGCCGTTGTCGTTGGTGAAGAAGACCTTGCCGCCTGTGGCGACCGGCGCCGCCGAGAAGCCCTCCCGCATCCGTTCGCCCAGGCGTTCCTGCCAGACGACCTCGCCGGCCTTCGCCTCGTAGACGGTGATCACGCTCGCCATGTCGTTGACCATGTAGAGGTAGTCGCCGACGAGCATCGGCGCGACGACGAAGGGTGAACCCTTGGCCGCGGTCCAGACAATCCGGCTGTCCGTCACGTCGCCGTTGCCGCCGGGGCGGATGGCCAGGGTCGGGCCGGCGCGGCCGGAGGTGCTGAACAGCAGGTCGTGGCCGACGACGGGGCTGGGGATGACCTCGAACGTCGTCCCGCTGGCACGCCACAGCTCTCGGCCATCCTCTGGGGCGTAGGCGATCACGTGGTGCTGGCTGTTGACAACGATCTCGTCGCGCTCTTCCCCATCGTCGGTGGTCACCGAGACGGCGGCAGGCGAGCTCCAGCCGACCTGCGTTTCCCTCTCCGTGCGCCACAGCTCTTCGCCTGTGGTGCGGTCGAAGGCGGCGATGAAGGATGGCGAGCGCTGCTGTTCCTGGACGATGATCAACCGTTCGCCGAGTAGTAGCGGCGACGAGGCGGTGCCATGGAATGCGTTCAGCTCGCCGAACGACTTGTGCCAGACGATCTCGCCATCCATGTCGAGCGCCAGCAGGCCGTGGTTGCCGAAGTACGCGTATACCCGCTCTCCGTCGGTTGTCGGGGTCGAGGAGGCGTGTCCGTTCTTGGGGTAGGCGCGTTCGGGGTTCGCATTGGGCGCCGCGGTGGTCCAGAGCCGCTCGCCGGTTGCCCGGTCGAAGGCGAGCACCGAGCGCTTGGCGCCGGCCGCTTCGGCGGTGGTCAGGAAGATCCGGTCGCCCCAGACGATCGGCGAGGAGTTGCCGCTGCCCGGTACCGGGACCTTCCAGCGAACGTTCTCCTCCGGGCCCCAACGGTCGACATAGCCGGTACCCACGACTTCGCCCTGTCCACTCGGCCCTCGCCACTGCGGCCAGGTTTCGGCGGGATCGGCGGCGGCGGGCGTCATCCGCGCCAGTTCGCTGGCGGGGGCGGGGTTTACGGCGAGCGCCGTGAGTAGCAGGGCGGCGACGAACAGTCGAATCGGCGTCTTGGAAGTCATGGCGCAATGATAGAACCCTCGGACCCAACGCGGCGGAAACCGGGTGCGCCGCCATCCGGCGCGAGCGCCGGCTTCCGACCTTCTGCCGCGCTTGGCCTGAATCCAGACACCCGCTTGGCCTGATCCAGACACCGAGGGAACTCCGAGAATGAGCGACACCTTTCGAGCCGTCGTCGTCGACAAGGTCGACGATCAGCACACGGCCGGCCTGCGTGACTTGACGCTGGGCGATCTGCCCGAGCACGACGTGCTGGTTGACGTCGAGTACTCCACCCTGAACTACAAGGACGGACTGGCGATCACCGGCGCCGCGCCGATCTGCCGGTCGGCGCCGATGGTCTGCGGCATCGATCTGGCGGGAACGGTGGCGGAGTCCGCTTCGGACTCCTTCTCGCCGGGCGACCGCGTACTGGTCAACGGCTACGGCCTGAGCGAGAGCCACTGGGGCGGCTACTCGCAGCGGGCGCGGATGAAGTCGGAGTGGCTTGTTCCGGTGCCGGACGCATTCACCAACCAGCAGGCGATGGCGGTCGGCACTGCCGGGTACACGGCGATGTTGTGCGTCATGGCATTGCAGGACCACGGTGTGACGCCGGAGAGTGGCGACGTCGTGGTGACCGGCGCCGCCGGTGGCGTGGGCTCGGTGGCGGTGGCGCTCTTGGCGCGGGCCGGCTACCGGGTGATCGCTTCCACCGGGCGCGAGACGGAACATGACTACCTGAGCAGTCTGGGGGCGGCCGACTTCATCGCTCGCGACACGCTGTCCGCGAAGCCGCGGCCGATCGGCCGGGAGAATTGGGCGGGCGCGGTCGACGTGGTCGGGTCCTCGACGCTTGCGAACCTGATCGCCCAGACCCGGTACGGCGGCTGTGTGGCCGCCTGCGGACTGGCCGGCGGCATGGACCTGCCGTCGAGCGTCTATCCGTTCATTCTGCGCAGCGTGGTGTTGGCGGGCGTCGACTCCGTGATGGCGCCGATGGAGCAGCGCCAGGAGGCATGGCGCCGGCTGGCGGCGGAGCTTCCGGCCGACCTGTTGTCCGAGATGACGTCGGTCGAGCCGATGAGCAGGATCGAGGAACTGGCGGCGTCGATCCTGGCGGGCCAGACCCGTGGCAGGGTGGTCATCGACGTGAATGCCTGAGCAGGTCTACGTCAACGCGTGAGCGACTGAGCGGGAGGAGTCGGATGAACCCGGGAACGCGGCTGGTAGTTCTGGTGGCGACCCTCTGCCTTGTTGTCCCGCTTCCGGGCGCGGCCCAGGACAGCGAGTGGCCGGTGACCACCGGCGACAAGGGCGGACAGCGCTACTCGTCGCTCGACCAGATCGATGCGGGCAACGTCGGCGATCTCGAGATCGCGTGGCGCTGGTCGTCACCTGACAATGTTGCGGTCGCGGAGGATCGGCGGCTGCGGAGCCGCCGGATGCAGCCCGGCGGCCACCAGGTCACGCCGATCAAGATCGGGAATCGCCTCTACGCGACGACCGGCCTGAGCCAGATCGCCGCGCTCGATCCGGGGACGGGCGAGACGGAGTGGGTCTACGACCCGGAGTCTTACGACGCGGGCCGGCCCACGAACCTCGGCTTCGTCCACCGGGGCGCCAGCTACTGGCCCGGCAGACCGGCCGCTGACGGCGTTGACGCGCTGCCGGCGCGGCTGTTCTACGGCACCGGCGACGCGAGGCTCCTGGCCGTCGATCCGTTGACGGGCGAACCGGTCGGCAGCTTCGGCGATGGCGGAGCGGTCGACCTGATCTCAGGACTGCGCCGCGAGGTGAAGCGGCGGCGCGCCTACGCCGTGAGTTCACCGGTCATGGTCTGCCGCGACACCGTGATCGTCGGCGCGTCGATCTCGGACGCGCCGAACCATCCCGACGCGCCGCCGGGAGACGTCCGCGGCTTCGATCCGGTGACCGGCGAGCTGCGCTGGACCTTCCACTCGATTCCGGAGCCGGGGGAGTTCGGGCACGAGACCTGGGAGAACGACTCCTGGCAGTACACCGGCAACGCGAACGTGTGGACGCTGATCACCGCGGACGAGGGTCTCGGTCTCGTCTATCTGCCGTTCGGCACGCCGACCAACGACTGGTACGGCGGCCACCGGCTGGGCGACAACCTGTTCGCCGAGAGCCTCGTGGCCCTCGACTGCGAGACGGGCGAGCGCAAGTGGCACTTCCAGGCGATCCGCCACGGTCTCTGGGACTACGACCTGGTGACGCCGCCGATCCTCGGGGATATCGAGGTCGACGGCCGCAAGATCAAGGCCGCCGCGCAGCTCAGCAAGCAGGGTTTCGTCTACGTCTTCGATGCCAGCACCGGCGATCCGGTGTGGCCGATCGAGGAGCGGCCGGTACCCCGGAGCAGGGTGCCCGGCGAGCGGTCGGCGCCCACCCAGAGGTTCCCGACCAAGCCGCCGGCCTACGAACGTCAGGGCATGCACGAGGGCCAATTGCTGGACCTGACGCCGGAGATCCTGGCCCGAGCGAAGGAGATCATGGAGCAGTACGACCATGGTCCGCTCTACACGCCTCCTTCGCTGCGCGGCACCTGGAACCTGCCGGGGTGGGGCGGCGGCGCGAGTTGGCCCGGCGGCGCCTTCGACCCGGAGACAGGCTGGCTCTATGTGCCTTCCTTCAACCGGCCGGTCGTGCTGACGATCAAGAAGCCGGATCCGAACCGGTCGTCCTTCGACTACATCGGCTCGATCCAGACCAGCCCGCCCGGTCCGTTCGGCCTGCCGATCGTCAAGCCGCCCTACAGCCGGATGACGGCCTACGACCTGAACCGGGGCGAGATCGAGTGGATGCGGCCGCTGGGGCAGGGACCGACCGTCCATCCGGCGATCCGCGATCTGGACCTGGAGCCGATGGGCTCGGGTTCGCGCGCCCATGTGCTCCTGACGCCGGAGCTACTGTTCGTGGGACTGGAGGCGACCGTCCATCCGGACGCCGAGATGGAAGCCGAGTCGATGGACCTGGAGTCCTCGGCGCTCGAGGAGCTGGCCGTGGCGGACGAAGAACAGGCGGCGGCGCTCGCCGAGATCGCGGCGAGCCGCGACTGGCGTTTCGAGCCGTCGACTTTCTCGGCCCTCGACAAGACGACCGGCGAGACGGCGTGGTCGGTGGAGATCGAGGCCGGCGTCGGCGGGTCGCCGATGACCTACCTGCATGGGGGCCGCCAGTACGTGGTCCTCGCCGTAGGCGGCAGCGGGGTGCCGTCGGAGTTGATCGCCTTTGCGCTTCCGGGAGAAACAGGCTGAGTTTCGGCGCGTACAATCCCTCGGGCACCTTTCCCGCACCGAGCAACCAAGGAGAACGAAGATGTGGCGAGCTGGCGAACGGACGAATCGACGGCGTCTGGCGGTGGTGACCGCCTGCGTCTTCCTGTTGGCATCGGTAGGGGGAGCGGCGATGGGCAGTGACCTGATGGACCGCGTGGAGCACGGTTACGCCGACTCCGACGGCGTGAAGATCCACTACGCGACGATCGGCGAGGGTCCACTGGTCGTGATGATCCACGGCTTCCCGGATTTCTGGTACTCGTGGCGCCACCAGATGGAGGCGCTCTCGAGCGACTTCCAGGTCGTCGCGATCGACCAGCGCGGCTACAACAAGAGCGACTCGCCCGACGGCGAAGAGAACTACAACATGCGCTACCTGGTCGGCGACGTCGCGGCGGTGATCCGTCACTTGGGGCGCGACAAGGCGACGATCGTCGGGCATGACTGGGGCGGCGCCGTCGCCTGGCAGTTCGCTTTTCATGTGCCCCAGATGACGGAGCGGCTGATCATCCTGAACCTGCCGCACCCGAACGGGATGGGTCGGGAACTCGCGAACAACGCGGAGCAGCAGGCGAACAGCGGCTACGCCCGCAAGTTCCAGGAGGGCAAGGCCAGCGACCCGGACATCTTCTTCGGCATGCCGATGAACGCGATGACGCTCTCCGGCTGGGTCACGGACGAGGACGCGAGAGCGCACTACCGGGCGGCCTTTGAGCGCTCCGACTTCGACGCGATGCTGGCCTACTACAAGCAGAACTACCCGCGCGAAGGCGGTGGCGGCATCGGCCAGGCGCCGGGGCAGGAGCTGCCCCGTCTGGGCATGCCGGTGCTCCAGTTCCACGGCCTGGACGACACGGCGCTCCACTCGGACGGCCTGAACAACACTTGGGACTGGCTGGACAGCGACCTGACGCTGGTCACCATCCCGGGCGCGAACCACTTCGTCCAGGAAGACGCGGCCGACCTCGTCGCGACGACGATGAAGTGGTGGTTGCTGTCGCGGGTGGAGTAGCGGCGGCGGGCTGCTGCCGCGTTGTTGTCCCTCGCCAGTGAGGAAGCGTCAAAAGCCCCGATTTCGGGCCACGCCAAGCAGAGTCGAGATCAACGTACACGCGATCCCGGTCCTGCCGGCGAGCGGATGGCGGCTCCTCTCGGCGCGGGAAGTGGCCCTCGCTGGGGCGGTTCCGAAGGACTATCTGGCCTATGGCTTGCCCAAACGCTCGAAGAGCGAGGGGTCAGAACAGGATCCGCTGCTGATCGCTACCAGTGGGTTCATCGCCAAGAAGGGGCGCTTCTCGGCAGCGGAGCGGGAGTGCGTAACGGAGGAGATCATCTCGAAGATCGGCGCGATGCTGCCGGTCAAGATGGCGAAGTCGCGGCTCGTCCGTATCCCGGATGGTGGAGAAGATAGCGAAGCCCGGTCCAACCGGAGACGCTGTTGTCGACGATGAAGAGGTCGCGGCCCTTGGCGTCAGCGGTCATGGCGCCACCGCTCCAGCGTCGTGCTGGTCGGCGCCTCGTGTGGGGGCTTGGCTCACGACGCGACTCTTGCCTGCTACGTTACCGAACGTGGCGGATACCGGAGTGGTCGATCTGGTTTGCTGACGGTGGTCGAAACGAGGAGCTTCAATGTCAGACCGAAATGACGTGAAGGAAGGAGCGTTCGTCAGTCGACACGAGTCCTTCGATGCCGCTGTCCAGCGTGGCCAGCCGTCCGCCCCGTCGTATGGCCGCGGCAAGCAGCATGGCGTCCGTGACTTGCCGGTACCCCTGTAGTCGGTTGGCGATGGTCCCTGGCAGTTCGGCGATGGACCAGTCCAGCGGCCAGAACTCATGAGACCCCAGTCGGGTCAGTCTTCCCAGCAGAGCGATCGCGTCGAGCGGCGTGATCGTATGCCGTACGGCCGCCGGGTTGCAGGACACGCGGACGAAACCAGCCTCCGTCAAGGAGCAGGTCGCCCAGCCGTCCCCGCGATGCTGCCCGAACCAAGACCTGGCGGCGGCGTGGTGCACATGGTTGGGCCAGGCGAGAGCGACGAGGACGTTGACGTCCAGCAACGCGGTCACGGCCAGTCGGCCAGTGATCGGTACACGTCCTCGTTCGTGATGGCCTCCGCATCGGCGCGGACGGCGAACACCGTATCGTCTTCGCCCTTTCGGACGGGAACGGCGCTCCTGAATCCGCGCCGGGCCAGTTCCGAAAGGGCGCTGCCCAGGCTGCTGCCTCTTCTTGAAGCTAGCGCCTTGGCTACCGCCAGCACGTCGTCGTCTAGGGTCACCGTAGTGCGCATGGGGGCATCATAGCATCAGCGCATCAACAAGAGATGAGCTCGATTGAACTCGGCGCCTGCTGGAATGTCCTGCTACCAGCGCGGCCGCGTGCTGACGTAGGCCGGGTCGTCCGTCAGTTGCACGGCCTCGCCCGTCTCGATCTCGATCTTCCAGATCTCCCAGTTCCCGGAGCGGTCCGACTCGAAGACGATCCAGCGGCCGTCGCGGGAGAACCAGGGATGGCCGTCGTTCGCGTCGGACATGGTCAGGCGGCGCTGGTTCGAGCCGTCGATGCCGGCCAGGAAGATGTCGTCCGTGGGGCCGGTCCGGTTCGTCTGCCAGGCGATCGTCCCGCCGTCGGGTGAGACCGCGGGCCGGCGATGGCGGTGCTCTCGGTCGGTGAGCGCGGTGTAGGTGCCCTGGCCGTAGCCGTCGAAGCGGACGATCGCGATCTCCATCCGTCGCTCGCCGTCTACGGGCTCGCTTTCGGCCTGGAACACGACGGCGCGCTGGAGACCGACGCCGTTGCCGACGTCGAGCGCTGTCGTGTTCGCGGCATCGAGCTGGCGTCGGTCGCCGAACTCGGTGATCAGCCTCTTGTTGAAGCCGTCGCCCTCAGGACAGTTCCGGGCGTAGGTGAGCTGCCGGGTGATCGGCGAGATGCTCGCGTGGTGGACGGCGCAGCCTTCGACCTCCCGCAGCACTTCGCGCTCGCCGGTCAGAAGGTCCTCGCGGAAGATCCGGGCGCCCGCCTCGACGCCGGCCTCCGCGTCGGTGAACTCGGCGTAGACCACGCTCTTGAGGTCGTAGGTCAACGAGGGGTGGTCCAGATGCTGAGGCACGCCTTTGCGCACCAGACGAACTCCGCTGCCGTCTCCCTCCATGATCCAGATGTCGGCGCCGCCGTAGAAACCGGGGACGGTGGGCGTGGCGCCGGTGTTGGCGAAGCGCTGAAAGACGATTGGGGCGGTGAACTCAGGCTCCGCCGCCACCGCCGACAAAGTGCCGGCGTCCTCGCCCGATGGAGGCGGCCCGTCGGCGCCACAGCCGAGCGCCGTCGCCGCGAAGGCCACGGACGCGACGACGGCGGCCCGCGAAGGGCTCACTGCCCGGCGGGGCCCGCCGGGGTCGCCGCCTTGGCGGCGCCGCTGTCGGCGGCGACGTAGTCGATGAAGCCGATCAGCATCTCGTCGGTCGAGTCGGCGCCCCAGGTGACGTCCACGGTCGGATCCGGGTTGGACGGGTTCTCGGCCGAGTTGTCGAACGAAGCCCGCACCTCGATCCGCGTGCCCGCGGGGAGCCGGAGCGGCTCGGCCAGATCGTAGGACGTCTGCCAGTTGAAGTCGTAGCGGCTGACGCTGAGCAGTTCCCGCTGTTCACCGTTGGGCAGGAAGGCGGTGTAGGTCATCGACTTGCCGCGGTAGTGCATGTGGGGCGTTAGCGAGCGGACCACCACGTCCTCGTCGAAGACGTGGGTCGCCTGCGCCCGGTAGTCCGCTTCGCCGGCCGGGATGTGGAACGTGTTGTTCACGATCCAGAGGTTGACCAGCTCCCTCTCGACTTCCTCCGGCGCCGCGAACCAGAGGGCGACGCGGGTCCTGTCTGTCGCCGCGTTACCGGTCGGGTGGTAGTGGAAGTCGCCGATCAGGTCGCTGCCCTTGGGCAGCAGACGGCCCGTTCCGGGCGGGAAGTGCTGGGGCGCGAAGCCAGCGGCCCAGGCGCCAACCCAACCTTCCTGGACCGGGCTGTTCTCACTGGCCCGCCAGAGGATGAAGTGGTGAAGGACCGTGCGATCGCCGGCCTGGACCTCGATGGCGCGGATCCAGCGGTCCTCGTCGAACCCGGTCTTGATCGGGATGTCGAGGAACTCGTCCGGCCCATCGGCGGCCACGTCGTGAGGATAGAACTCGTACACCCAGTCCGGCTCGCCGAACGTCCACTCGCTGGCCTTCTCCGGCGTCTCGTAAACGGGCTCGTCGCCTTCGCCGCGGGGCGCGCCGTTTGCCGCCCAGCGGGTGATCGCCGCGACCTCGTCGTCACTCAGGCTGATGTCGTTCGCCCAGGGTCCGTATCCCGGGTCGGCGTCCCAGGGCGGCATGTCCCGGTGCTCGACGGCGCGGGCGATCGAGCGGGCCCAGGGCCGCACTTCGCGATAGGTGCGCAGCGACATCGGTCCGATCTCGTCGGGCTGATGGCATGAGACGCAGTTCGCGTGGAGGATCGGCGCCACGTCGTTGACGAATGTGGGCTGGTCGAGGTTCACGCCGGCGGCGACGGCCGGCGCCAGAAGGAGGACAGCCGTCGAGGCGGCTACGAGGTGAATCAGGCGGCGGGCTCGGTTCATTGGGTGCTCTCCGGAACTGTTCGAAGGTGCGTCCGATTGTACCCGGGGATAGGCCCCCGCCCTGTTTCTACCCGGTCGGCAGGGTGGACGGCGTCTCGTTCTCGGCCGGCGTACCGATCATTTCGCCCGCTCCCATGTGCATCCGCAGCGTGCCGTCCTCCTGGATGGAACCCTTGAGCTGCATCGTGTTGCCGGGCGTCTGCGCGGTGGCGGTCACGTTGTTGCCGTCCCAGATGATGTCGACGATCGGCGCTGGCAACGCCAGCGTGCCGAACTGGACGAACCAGCCGCCCGGGACGCCGCCGCGGGGCAGGAGCATCGCGGTGGGTTCGGGGCCCTTGCCGGGCTCGCGCTGGACGTCGAACCGCCACGCCTGGCCGGGATGGGTCTGGGCCAGTTCCGCCAGCTTGGCGATGACCGGGCTTGCCGGCTTGGGGCTCACGCCCTCGGCGGCCACGAAGTCGACGAATCCGATCAGCATCTCGTCCGTCGAGTCGGTGCCCCAGGTGACGTCGATCGTCGGATCGGGGTTGAACGGGTTGTCGGCCGAGTTGTCCCAGTGGGCTGTGACCTCGATCCGGGTACCGGCCGGCAGGGCGATCGGCTCGACGAACTCGTAGCCGGTCTGCCAGTTGAAGTCGTAGCGGCTGACGCTCAGCAACTCCATCTCGTCGCCGTTGGGCAGGAACGCGGTGTACGTCGCGTTCTTGCCGCGATAGTGCATGTGGGGCGTCAGCGAACGGATCACGACGTCCTCGGTGAAGACGTGGTTCGCGCGCGCTTCGTAGTTCGCGTCGCCGGCCGGGATCTTGAACGTGGAGTTCATGACCCAGAGGTTGATCAGTTCCTTCTCGACCTCGTCCGGCTCGGCGAACCAGATGCCGATGCGGGTCTTGTCGGTCGAAGCTTCGCCGTTCGGGTGGTAGTGGAAGTCGCCGATCAGGTTCTGGCCTGCAGGCAACAGGCGGGCCGTGCCGGCGGGGAACTCGTTCGGCGTCGCACCGGCGGCCCAGGCGTCGATCCAGGCGTCCTGGATTTGGCTGCCCGGAGCGGCTCGCCAGAGGATGAAGTGGTGTACGACTTCGCGGTCGCCGGGCTGGACCTCGACCGCCCGGATCCAGCGGTCCTCCTCAAAGCCGGTTTCGACCGGGATCATGGCGAACTCGTCGGGTCCGTCGGCGGCGACCTCGAAGGGATCGAACTCGTAGACCCAGTCCGGTTCGCCGAAGGCCCACTCGGCGGCGCTTGCCGGAGGCTGGTAGACGGGTTCGTCTCCGTCGCCGCGGGGAGCGCCGCTACCGGCCCAGCGGGTGATCGCCTCGATCTCCGCGTCGCTCAGGGAGATGTCGTTCGTGAAGGGGCCGTAGCCCGGGTCGGCGTCCCAGGGCGGCATGTCGCGGTTCTCGACCGCCCGGGCGATCGAGCGCGCCCACGGCCTGACCTCGCGGTAGGTGCGGAGCGCCATTGGCGCGATCTCGTCCGGCTGATGGCAGGAAGCGCAGTTCTCGTGGAGGATCGGCGCGATGTCGTCGACGAAGGTGGGCTGGTCCATGTTCAGGGCCAGGCTCGCGGCAGGGATGGCGAGCAGCGCGACGTTGGCGACCATTGTCGCGGGACGAAGCAGGGGTTTCCGGTTCATGACTGGTCCTCGAGAGCGGGTTTGAACGTGTTCGTGGAAACACGGCGGCCGCCGGATGCGTTTACAGCTCAGGGTGTTGCACTCGGTGACTGAGGTGGTTTCGACAGTACCCGACTATACGGCGATCGGGGCTTCGGGTTTCGGCTTCCGGGCGAAACGCAGTGCTACGCTCGATGGCATGTTTCCGGTCGAATCGGCACGCGGGCGGGGCTTCTTTCGCACAGCGGGTCCCCGTACCGCTACCCTGTGCAGCCGGAGGTCTTCTGGCTGCCGGTTTCGGACCTTGCGCGCCGGATGCCGGCCAGAGGGCCGGCGCACCCAGTCCTTCACACTGGCGGTAGTCGTCTTCGCGTCGAGCCTCTGGTGGGCCGACAGCCTGGCCGCCCAGAACGTGCTCTCGAAGGCGCTCCAGGACCGCGTTCAGGAGAATCCCCACACCACCGAAGCGGATGTCGAGGCGGGCGCCAAGGTGTTCCAGCGCAGTTGCTCGCTCTGCCACGGAGCGGACGGCACCGGCGGCGACGGGCCCGACCTGACCCGCGGCGTCTTCCGTCACGGCAGCAGCGATGCCGCGCTGTTCCGGAACATCCTGACCGGCATCTCGAACACCGGCATGGGCGGCATCTACCAGCCGGACAAGTCGATCTGGCAGGTCGTGTCCTACGTGCGTTCGCTCAGCCGGGGCGGCGGCGAGGAAGAGGTGCCGGGCGATCCGCGACGCGGCCGGATGCTGTACATGAGCCGCGGCTCCTGCTCCGACTGCCACCGGCTGAACGGCTCGGGCGGCCGGCTTGGCCCCGACCTCAGCGATCTGGGCTGGCGCCGCGCGCCCGACCACATCCGCGCTTCGATCGCGGAGCCCTCTGAAGCGATCGACAGGACCTACAGGACGGTCGAGGTCAGGACGCAGAGCGGCGCCATCGTGCGCGGCGTGTTGCGGAACGAGGACCGCTACTCGATCCAGCTCTTCGACGAGTTCGAGAACCTCAGGTCCTTCCAGAAGGCGGACCTGGCAGCGATCGAGAAACCCGAGGCATCGTTGATGCCGCCGCTCGGCAGCTTCTTCCGCGGTCGCGATCTGGACGATCTGGTGGCCTACCTCTACTCGTTGCGGCCGGAGTAATCGTGATGATCGAGTCAGGAACTGGGTGCGCCGGGCGGTCATCCGTGCACCCGACGGACGGGCGCACGGACTGGTTCACGCGTGGCGCGTCCCGCGCCACGCGGGTTCTGGCCGGCATTCGGCGCGCAGCGCCGGCTCCGATAGGGCGGACCGGCATCCTCGCCGTTGTGGCGATCTTCGCCGCGGCCGCGGGCGTCTCCGCCCAGACGGAAGTGTCCTACGAGCGGCTCGAGGCGGCCGCCGATGAACCGGGCAACTGGCTCATGTACTCGGGCCAATTCAACAGCCAGCGCTTCAGCCGCCTCGACGAGGTCGACCGTTCGAACGCGGCCGAACTCCAGCTCCGATGGGTCCATCAGATGCCGACCCTTGGTCGGCTGGAAACGACGCCGCTCGTGATCGACGAAGTGATGTACGCGACGACGGCCGACAACGTCGTCATCGCGCTCGACGCGCGCACCGGCCGGCGGTACTGGTCCTACGCTCACGAGCTGCCGGACCAGCTCGCCCTCTGCTGCGGCAAGCAGAACCGGGGCGTGTCCGTTCGCGGCGACCGGCTCTACATGGGCACGATCGACGCGCACCTGGTCTCCCTGGACGCGAAGACCGGCGCGGCGATCTGGGACACGGAGGTGGGCAGCCCGCGCACGGGCCAGTCGATCACCGCCGCGCCGATGGTCATCCGCGACCTGGTGATCACCGGCATCGGCGGCGGCGAGTACGGCATCCGCGGCTTCCTCGACGCCTACGACGCGGACACCGGCGAGCTCCGCTGGCGCACCTACACGATTCCCGGGCCCGGCGAGCCCGGCAACGAGACGTGGGAGGGCGACTCCTGGAAGACGGGCGGCGCGCCGACCTGGATGACCGGTTCCTACGACCCCGAACTCGACCTCCTGTACTGGGGAACCGGCAATCCGGGTCCGGACTGGAACGGCGAGGTCCGCGAGGGCGACAACCTGCACTCGGACTCGGTGCTCGCGATCCGCCCGGATACGGGAGAGATCATCTGGACGTTCCAGTTCACGCCGCACGACGTCCACGACTGGGACGCCTGCCAGGTGCCGATCCTGTTCGACGCGGAGTACCAGGGCGAGCAGCGCAAGCTGATGGCCTTCGCCAACCGCAACGCCTTCTTCTACCTGCTGGATCGCGAGACGGGCGAGTTCCTGTTCGCGCGCGAGTTCGCGCGCCAGACCTGGGCCGAGGGGATCGACCAGGACACCGGCCGGCCGATCCGGGTGCCGAACATGTTCCCCAGCGAGGAGGGAACCCTCGTCGCGCCGACGATCGGGGGCGCCGCGAACTGGTTCTCGCCCAGCTACAGCCCCGACACCGGCCTCTTCTACATTCAGGCCTACGACGCGGAGATGCTCTACTACATGGCCGAGGCCGAGTACGAAGAGGGCGAGCTCTTCGTCGGCGGCTACGGCAAGGCGGCCGGGCCCGGCGACCAGTACGTCAGCGCGGTGCGCGCGATCGATCCGCTGACGGGCGACCGCATGTGGGAGTACCAGGTGCAGCCCCGGTCCACGTCCGGCCTGCTCGCCACGCAGGGCGGCCTGGTGTTCGGCGGCAGCGTGGCGGGCATCTTCTACGCCCTCGACGCCGAGACCGGTGAGGAGCTCTGGCATCGGCGCCTGGGCGGCAACGTCTTCGCGGCGCCGATCAGCTACGAGGCCGGCGGGCAGCAGCATGTGACGATCGCCGCCGGCCGGGCGCTGTTCACCTTCGCGTTGCCGGTGGAGTAAGGAAGCCCTCAGCCGGCGATGAAGGTCTTCCCGGAACTGCTGATCGAGGATCTGCGCGCGGAGATCGAGCCGGAACGGCTGGGACGTCAGGCGGGAGAGCGCGGCATGCCGCCGCTGACCGCGACGGACGACCCCGGCCAGACGGAGATCGAGGAGTACGTCGAGGCGAAGAAGAACGAGGCGGTACAGGTGCGCGACGCGCAACTCGAGGAGGTGGACCGTCACCTGGACCAGCTCGACCAGGCGGTGCTCGCTGGCGACCTGGAATCGTCGGCGCGCAAGGCGGCGACAGAGTTCCGGGAGGTCGAGCAGAGCGAACTGCAGGCGCTCAAGGCGAGCCTGCACGAGTTCGAGCGCAAGCGGCGGGACTTCTTCGACTTCAAGCACCGCAACGGGCTGGACCGGGAGCCGGACTACGTGAGTCCGCGCACGACGGCGATCCTGATCGGACTCGTGGTTCTCCTGTTCGTCGTCGAGAGCGGTCTGAACGGCGCCTTCCTTGCCGTCGGCAGCGAGGGCGGGCTGGTCGGCGGATGGGGGCTGGCGCTCGGTTTCAGCGTCGTGAACCTGGTGTTGCCGGCACTCTTCTTCGGACCCGTCAGTCGCTATGCAAGCCACATCAGCCTGCTCCTCAAGGGAGTGGGCGTGCTTGGCATCCTCGGCTGGCTCGGCACTGCGCTGGTGCTCAATCTCGGACTCGCGCACTTCCGGGACGCCTCGGCCGATCTGAGCGAGAACATCGGCGCCGAGGCTCTGAGCCGCTTCCAGGCCTCGCCGCTGGGGCTGCAAGACGCGGAGTCGTGGCTTCTGTTCGTGCTCGGCTTCTTCTTCTCCGGCGTCGCCTTCTTCGACGGCCGCAAGCTCTTCGGCGATGCCTATCCCGGCTACTCCCGGAAGCACCGCAAGATGGAGGACGCCCGCGCCGACCATGACGACCTCTGGCAGGACGTGGTCGACCAATTGCGGACAATCCGCGAAGAGGGCCTCGACGCGATCCGGCGTACGGCCCACCAAGCGAAGAGCCAGCCTGTCGAGCGGCGGCGGGCGGCGGAGAGCGAGGCGAAGCTGCTGGCGGCATTCGACGCCCATGTCGAGCAGTTGCAGCGCTTCGGGACGATGCTGATCGAGGAGTACCGGGAAGCGAACCGTTCGGTGCGTTTCGATCGTGGCCATCCCGAGGCCCACGCCGCACCCTGGACGATGGCGCCGCCGGCGCCCCACCGGGAACGCCGCGACGCGGGTCTGGTCGGGGAGGTGGATCTGGATCCCCTGAACCGGCAATACGAGGCGGCGCTCCACCGCGTGCACGAGGAGTGGGAGCAGACCCAGTCGCGGCTGGACCTGGAGGGTTCGATCTCTCGCACACGTTCGCCCGGCCAGGTGCCCGCGGTCGATGCCGGCCCGTAGACGCCGTCGTCGCCGCTCCCGGCGCGGAGACCTCTCGCCGCGAGACGCGCTTCTGGGAGGAACGGTCGCGGTCGTCCTGCTCGTTCTGCTGGCCGTCGGCGCGCGCTACACGATCTTCGCGCCGAAGCCGCCGGACCGTGACGCCGAGACGGGTTGTCCGGAGGGCGGACCGGCGGCTTTGACCGCGATCCTCGTCGACGTGACGGACCAGGTCGGCGCGATCAGCCGCGCGGACGTGCTCGCGCACCTCGACGAGTACCTAGCAGGCAGCCGGGAGGACGAGATGGTCCTGGCCTACGAGGCGAAACCGGTCGGAAGTGAGATCGGCGACCCGCTGCTTTCGGTCTGCCACCCGGGCGACCCCGAGGCCGCGAGCGAGTGGACGGAGAACCCGCGGCTGATCCGGCGCCGACTGGAGGAGCGATTCGAACGTCCGCTCGAGGGCCTCTTTGCGGACCTCCTCGGCCGCGAGGAGGCGCCCACGTCGCCGCTCATGGAGAGCGTGCAGAGCGTGGCGGTTTCCGTTCTCGGCCGGCACGAGTACGCGGATCTTCCGAAACGTCTGATCCTCGTGTCGGACCTGATGCAGAACACGGACAATCTCTCGTTCTTCCGCCAGGCGGTCGACTATGACGGCTTCGCCGCGACGGTCGGCGCGGATGCACTGAGCACCGACCTGCGGGGGACCGCGGTCGAGGTCCTGTTCGTGCAACGCGCCGCCCACCAGCGTCTGGACGGCGCCCGCGGCCTGATCGACTTCTGGGAGCGGTGGATCGAGGACCAGGGAGGCACTCTGAATCGCGTCGCTCGCATCGACGGCGTGAACTGATGGCGCCGGGGTCCCGCCGCCCGCCCGCTGGACCCGAGTTGCCGAGCGGCCGCGGTCTGTTCCTGAGCTTCTTTCTCGGTGGCGCAGTAGCCATCCTGTTGATGAAGTCGCTAAGCGACAGTCCGGTCCTGGCGGTCGTCCTGCCGGTCCTCTTGATGGGGACCTACGCCCTGCTGCTGGTCGAGTGGCCCGATCTGCGTCCGCGCTACGAGTTCGCCGGCGACAACCTCTACTACCTCGGCTTTCTCTACACGCTGATTTCGCTGGCCATCTCCCTCTACCAGTTCAACACGGAGGGCGCGACGAGCGCGATCATCACGAACTTCGGCCTCGCCCTCACCAGCACGATCCTCGGGCTCGCGGGCCGCATCCTCCTGAACCAGCCGCAGGACGAAGCAACGACCGATGCCGAGTCGCGGGCCCGCGAGGACCTGGCGCGCGCGAATCGCCGCCTGCGAGCGGAGATGGAGTACTCGATCGACGAGTTCCAACAGTTCCGGACCGAAGCGAAGCGGGTGTTCGAGCAGTTGGATCAGGGTGTGAGCGCCGCCGGCGCGTCGCTCGAGGGACAGATCGAACAGCTCGAAGGGGGCGCCGCGAGGTTCGGAGCGCTCCGGGAGCGGGTTGCCCAGGTCGATGCGTCCGCCGCCGCGGCGGTTGCGGACATTCAGGCCCAGCGGGAACTCTTCGTTTCCGAGGCTCAGGGCGTGAGCGACTCGCTGCGGCAGATGCTGGAACACTTCCGCTCCGTCGACTTCCGGCGCGAGTTCATCGAGGAACTCATCGAGCCGACATCCCGGCAGTTTCAGGGTCTGGCGAGGGAGTTCCTGTCCGTGGTGGAGGGCCTGCGTCGACTGGAGGCGGGTCAGTTGCGGGTCATGGAACAGAACCAGAGCGCGGTGGCGCGCCTGGCGGAGATCCTCGAAGAGAACCGTCGCTTCTCCCAGGCGAACGCGCGGGCGGCGAACGGCTTCAGGAACGCCACGGAGGCGCTCGTGTCTCTGCGAGCCCACATCGACCGGTACAGCGAGGGAACGCGCGCGGTCGTGAGCGAGCTCGCCGCGGCGAGGCGCCAGTTGCACGATGCGCCGGAGCGGATGGAGGCGATGAACCGGTCTCTGCTGCGGATGGCGGACCGGCTCGACGCTGTCGCCGAAGAGGAGGTGCGGGAGCGGCGGCGGGCGCAGGGCTGGGGCGCCTGGTGACGAACCGCGGGCGGACGTTCCCGCGGGGCCTCGTCCTCGGTCTGACGATGGCCGAGATCGCCATCCTGATCATCTTCGTGCTGCTGCTGGCACTGGCCGCCTTGCTGGCGCGCGAGTCGGAGAGGCGGCAGGACGCCGAACAGAGGCTGGTGCGTTACGGGCAGATCGAGACTCTGTTTCAGGACGAGGCGCTGCCGGAGGACCCGGTGGCTCTCCGGTCCGTGTTGCGGGAGCGGGTGGACGAGCACCACGACGCGGACCGTTGGCGGGAACTCGCGCGCGAGATCGAGACGGCCTTCCCCGAGCCGTCGGTACGGGAAGTCGTCGAACGGATCCAGGAGTCGGAGATCGGCCGCATGTCGCCGGCCGAGGCCGAGGATCTGCTGGCGGCGCATCGAGCGGTGGAGGCGGCCGATGCCTACGCCGGGCTCGAACAGGCGATGGAGGAGGCCGGCCTCGCGGCGACGCCTGGTGAGATCCGCGACATGGCCGAGGCGATGAACGCGGCCGCACGACGCGGCATGTCCCCGGCCGAAGTCCGGGAAGCGATCGAGAGCCGGGACGAGGTGGAAGCCGCGGCGGCCAGTGCGGACCCGGCGGTGCTTGCAGGCCAACTCGGCCGAGCCCGGGAACGGATCGAGCGGCTGGAGGCCCAGGCGGCGGCACGGGGAGGCGACGGACTGGATCACCCGAGCTGCTGGTACGACGGTGACGGCACGGTCGCCTACCTGTTCGATGTCGCGCTCGTGGCCGGCGGCTTCGTCGTGGACCTGGCGCGAGCTCCCGAACATGACGCCGAACGCAAGCTGCTTCCAGTCGGATCGGTCCAGACGAGCCGCCTACTCACGGAAGATCAGTTTCTGCGCCAGACCCTGCCCGTCTACGACTGGAGCGTCGCGCGTCAATGCCGCTTCTTCGTCAGAGCGTTCGACCGCGTCGCCGCCGACCAGAAGGAACTCTACAAACGGCGGATGCGCGTGCTTGAGTCCCGGTTCTACAAGAACCCGAACCCGACCGGCGGCCTGCCTGCGGGCCTGCGGCGCGGCGGGAACGGCCACCGCCCGGGCGCGGGGCCGCCAGCGTAAGACCGGCGCCTGCCCCGGTCGTGTGCTGAACCGTTACCAGGATTGACATTTTGATGCCGGACGTACTAGCTCCACGACATCGGCACGACAGGCAGGGGGGAGAACGGCTGGATGCAGGTTGGCGCCGAGGTGTGCGGCCAAGGTGACGTGGCTCGTCGCGTAACGGGTCTGCTGAGCGATCTGGCACTGGCCTGGATGGCGATGGAAGCCGAGTGCTGCGGCCTCGCGCTGGAGCCTCATCTGGAGCGCGACACGAGAGGGCTTGACACGGCCGAACGGCACCGGTCATACAAGCATGTCTGGCGGATTCTCGGCAAGAAGGTGCGAGAGGTTCCGAAGAATGCTCTCGTGCATCGATCCGTGAAGAGCCGCCACGACGCGCTCAAGAAGGAGGAGAGAGCAAGGAACCGGTACGACCCCAAAGCGCTCAAGCGCTGGCTGGAGGCCAAAGGAGGCTGGGATGGCGACAAGTTCGAGGGTCATTCAGCAAGTGAGGAGGAGGCAATCGATGAAGAACAAGAGTAGTGAACGCAAGGCAGAGACGATGCGCCGGTGTCGGATTGCGGCGGCGCTGCTCGCGGCTTGCTTGTTCGGGGCCGCGGCGGCGAACGCGCAGCGGCTCTGGAGCGTGGGCGAGGTTTCCCGCCCGGCGGACGGGCCTGC
Organism: Thermoanaerobaculia bacterium; assembly: GCA_965232105.1. GTDB lineage: Bacteria > Acidobacteriota > Thermoanaerobaculia > Multivoradales > Multivoraceae > Multivorans. The sequence continues at coordinate 4,727,020 of OZ246956.1, read as the reverse complement.
GGTGGCCATGGGTGACGCGCGGTTAGCGCCCCGCGCCCGCATGATGCTGGGCACCGCGGGCATTCCGGGCGTTGCGACGGGGCGGCGTTTCCATGCTCGTCTTCGGGGGTAGCAAGCGCCACTTCGGGCTGGAGGTCGCCGTGACGGACACAAGGAGAGAAGAGTGATGACACATGAACGAAGGGACCTCCGAGCTGGTTTCCGGCAGGTCGTCGGATGCGCATTCGGCCTGGGCCTGTCGGCCGGCATGGCGGGCGCCCAGCAGCTCTGGAACATCGAGGAAGTCACGGCACAGCCCGTGCCGCCGATCGTCATGGACGGCGTGGCGGTAAGCGCCGCGGCCGCCGGCGCCCCGACCACCGGGGCGGCGACGGTGCGGGTGGCGTTCGACTACCTCCGGCTCGGCATGGGCTTCTTGGAACTGCCGCTGCCGGACGGCTCGATGATCGCTGCCGAGAACGCGGTCTTCGAGGACCGCGGCGGCGGCGACCTGATGTGGACCGGGGAGGTGCCGGGCGCCGGCTACGAGAGCGTGGTGCTCACGGTCCAGGACGGGCACCTGGTGGGATGGTTCGGGGAGCCGGGAGGGCCGAAGTACGTCGTCTACGCCGGCCCGGACGGCCGCGGCTCGCTGGCCGTCGAGGTCGGACCGGCGGGTGACTGGTGCGGCGTGAAGAACTCGCCTGGCCACGACCTGATGCGGGACGCGGCTGCGGCATCGCACCGGCCTGCGACCGTGGCGTCCGGGGCGAGCGACGACAGCCTGGACATCCTAGTGCTCTATCCCGAGGAGACCGGGCACTACTGGCGGGTGATCGGCGGGTCGGCGGTCGGCGTCCGGCAGCTCGGCGACTACCTGAACATGGTGTTTCGCAACGGGGAGATCCCCGCGACCGCTAACCTGATTCCGGTGCAGTGGAACCCCAAGCTCGCGGCCGAGGCGAAGGTTCAAGCAGGGCACCTTGCGGTGACCTCCCTTTGGCATTGGGAGTACCGTTCCAGCGTTGAAGTTGACCGACTGCGCAGGGCCTGGAAACCGGATCTGATGTATTTCGTCTCGGCACAAGAGGGCGGCGCAGGGGCCTTGCGGGGGAGTCTTGATCCGTACGTGAACTTCGGCTTCTCCTCTCCTGATCCGTACACCTTCGCGCATGAGGTCGGCCACAACCTTGGAGGGCACCATGAGCCGGTGACGTTCGGAGACGGGTTCGAGGAGTACCAATCCGCCAGCTTCAGGCCTTACCGCTTCGGCCACACGGACATGACCTCGTGCGCGAAGCGTGAGGGCTGGCCCGACTCACGCTTGATCTGCCCGAGCACGATCATGAGCTATGGCTTCGACGCGACGCTAGATGACGATCCCAGAACGTGGCACAGCTACGAGCCCTTCTACTCCTCCGTCCGGCACAAGCCGAACGGCTGGACGATTGGCAAGGCTGGGACGAGCGAGGTCGAACGCCTCTTCCATGAGACGGTGCCGGTCCAGGCACGCAGCGGCCAAGAGCCTTGGAGGGCCGAGCAGCATCCGCGCAGGGTGACCGGTGCCCGGTGGACCGGTCGCGACACGCTGCGGGTGGACTGGTCGGAAGACTGGCGTTCTCGGGACGGTGGCTTGATTCGGCTGACTCTCGCGGAAGGAACAAACGACACATACGAGTGGTCTTGGGACAACCAGAGCGACCCGAACGTCGCGCCGATCCTTAAGGCCAACGGATCCCAGGTGGGCGTCGAAGTATCGGGCCTGCGGCCGGGCGGCAGCTATAGGCTGGCTGTACAGGGTCCTGACCGTCGGGTGGCAGTGGGCGAGCCGACGATCCAGGCCCTGCCTAGCGACGTGTTCCTTCTGAAACCCCCGGAGCGCGCCTCCGGCTCTCCCGCGGCACCGAACAACGTCGGGGCGGCGGTAACGGGTCCTAACAGCGTCCGCCTTCACTGGCGCGACAACTCCCGTGTCGAGGACGGCCACGAGGTTTGGTATCGCAAAGTGGGGTGGAGCTGCTCGGGGTGCCCGAAGCGCCAGGAGCCGGTCTGGCGGCTGTACGGCGAACCGCTGCCTGCGGGGGCTCGCCTCGTGGAGGTGGACGGTTTGGTAGCGGATCGGGAGCGAACGCTCACGGGGGAGCACTACACGGGCGACGGAGGAATAGAGATCTTGATTCCCGGTAACATAACCAAAGTCGGGTTCTACTCGTTCGTGGTCGTCGCCTACAACGACAGGGGATGGAACGCCAGCGAGACGTTCCACCTGGAGTTCATGCCGGAACCTCCTCCAGAGCGGACGGTATCCGGGAAGGTAACGGATTGCGCGCGCCGGTTCACGGGCATCGACGTGGACGGGTTCCAGATCGACGCCTGCCTGGAGACGCCCGACGGCGCCCGTCGGCGTGCGTGGGACTACCGGCTTGAGGCCGACCAATCGGGGCTCCTCTACTTCTTCGACCGGGACAACGCCGAGATTCTGGTCAAGGTTCTGGATGGCTGCGCGATCAACGGCTACCGCTGGGTGTTCGTCGCTCCGGTGACGACCCTGACGTTCCGGCTCCAGATCCGGGAGCCAGGTCCCTACATCGCGAACAGGAGGCAGATTTGGCACTACGACTCCGAGCGTCGGTCGCAGGGCAGGGTTCGCTACGAGCGTGTCGGCAACCCGAAAGGCCGGACGGCACGCACGGTGCGCGACACGACTGCATTCCCCTGCACCACGGCTGAGATTGCCGCCGCCAAGGCAGCATCCGCGGACAACCCGAGCGCCCCGGGGTTCGCTTCGGTCGGCGGTCCCCTGACGGCGTCCGAGAGCCCCATCCGGTCACGGAGGGCTGGTTCGACGACGGACTGCGAGCCCGGCGGCCCCACCCTGACCCTCCGCGGCGGCTACACGGTCAGCATGTGCTACGAGACCTACAGGGGCGAGGTCGGCGACGCCAGGGATGGGGTCTCGACTCGACCCAATCGGGGCTAATGTACTTCTTCGAGCGCAACAACGCGGAAGTCCTGATCAAGGTGCTGGACGGCTGCGGCGTGAACGGCCATCGCTGGGTGTTCGTGGCGCCGGTGACCGACCTGGCGTTCAACCTGGTTGTCGAGAGTCCGGGCGGCGAGCGCTGGACCCACAGCAATCGCCTTGGCCGGACGGCGGACGCGGCGAGCGACGTGTCGGCGTTTCCGTGTGCGTCGTCGGCGTAGTGGCGTTGGGCCCTCATGTTCGGCGGTGCTGCAATACGGACCGGCCGCGCGACAGGACCGCGGCACAGCCGCAGGCGGCGAGTCCCGGCGTTGGTCGCTCGCACCGAGTCCGTGGTGCTCGAAGGGCGGTAGTTCCCTATTCGGAGCTTGCGGACACCTCGCCAGCGGCCCGCCAATGTCTCTACTCTGACGCTGTCTGCGTTCTCTGCCAGCCACCGTATCTTCGCCATGATCCGGTCCGCGGCGGCGGCGTTCAGTCGATGTAGGTCTGCTTCGGCGTCCGCCGGCCAGACAACCTCGTCCGTCACCGTGACGTTCGGAGTCTCTCCGCGACTTCCGCGTGGCTCGCGGTAGCTCCGACGGTGTCGACTTCGGCAAGCGAGCGCTCGAGCCTCTTCGCAACGTCGTCATGCAGCGCCAGACCGCGGTCCGGATCGTCCAGAACCTCTTCCACGACCTGCGCGAACGTATCCCGGCAGAGTTCTCTGAACTCGCTTACCGTCAGGTCGGCCACTCTTGGGCTCGTCATGGTCTATGTCCTCGGCGACGAGTCGGTAGCGGGCGGTGCTCCGTGGTTTCCAGGCGACCTTGACGCAAACGCGCGGCGCAGGAAGTCGTCCGCGTCGCGGCATTCCCATGCCAGACGGATCAGCGCGACCGCGGCGAGGGCCGGATCCGCTTCGGCGAGCCAGGACCGCAGACCGGGCGTGATCGCGAGGCCGCGCACGGCGAAGGCGTCGCGAACGGCGCTTCGCACGAGCTCGAGGCGCTCGTCGGTTCGGCCCTCGGCTCGACCTTCGGCCCGTTCCCGGCGCAGCAGTGGATCGTCGTCGGGGCCCGTGCCGCCGGCGGCGGCGAGCGCATCGGCCACGCGGCGCACGCTCGCGACGGTCCCCGCGGACGGCTCGCTCTCGTTCAGCGCCGCGTGGATCTCCTCGGCGTTCCAGCCCGGAAACGCCCGGCTCGAAGGCGCCGTGACGTATCGGCCGCCTTCCAGCACATGAATCGTGAGGGCCGAGCGGCGGTTCCCGGGACGGTGACGCCAACGGATGTCCGGCACTTCGATCCAGACCTCCGGGAAGCCCCAGGACTCGTAGACGCCGAGTTTGTAGCGCCTCGCATCCGTGCTGTAGTCGACCTCCAGGACAACGTCTGGAAGGCAGTGGACGCCGGCTTCGATCCACGGGTCTTCAGGAGCGTCCGCCGTCCGCAGGTACACGCTCTCGTCGGCTTGCATGACGCGGCGATGACGCTCTTTCTCCCGTACCACGAGGTCGGCGGATCCCACGACCGTGATCGCCGCGCCGCGCCGCATCGCGATCAGCGCCATGAGACGGGTCAGACGCCGTGTGCCGTACTCGTGATAGGTGGTCGTCGGCTCCGCGATGAACGCGGCTTCGTTGCGGGCGTCCCAGTACTCGATGCGGCCGTCGTAGGCCTCGATCTCGGCGCTCGGGATCCACACCTCGCGGCAGCCGGGAAAGTCGTCGGCACGGGGCGGGGGAGAGTCGTCCGGAACTCGTTGCGCGGGCTTGGCGACCGGTTCAGCCATGTGCCGAGTCTATGCGCCAAAGCGGTTCGTCCGGACGCCAGTGCGAGCGCGTTCTCGCGTAAGACTCGCCAGTCGCGGCCTTCGACTGCCGCGTCAACCGGGCCGTGTCGAAGCCGGGCCGCCGGCGTCAGTCCGGTTCGCAGACGCCGCAGGGTTCGTGGCGCTCCACTGCCTCGTTTCGCTTCATCGGGATCTTGCTCTTGCTCAGGAAGCGGCAGCCTTCCTTGTGGTACTTGCGACCGGTGCGGGTCACGTAGACCGTGTCGGTTCCTCCGGCCGAGCGCCGCGCCTGGGGCGAGGCGGAGGCGCTTGAGTTCGAGCCGCCGACCACGTCGCCCCACAGGCCTCTCCGGCTGTTCCGTGCCTCTCGCTCGAACTGCCGGAACGCTTCCATGTGCTGGAAGGGGAAGCGCGTGTAGGCGTGGCCGTAGCCGCGGCGGATGATCTCGGCGTTCACGAACGTGCCGTCGGCCAGGTACGCGTAGGCCAGCGTGCGGCCGTAGCGGTCAGTTCGCTCCTGGTCGTACTCGAGCCGCACCCGCTTCCCCTCGAGCAGCCGCTTCGTGAAGGCGCTCGCCTCCTTGCCGAAGAACTCCACCGGCCGGTTCGGGTGGACGGTCTCCGGCGTGTCGACACCGATCAGGCGGACCCGGCCCACGCCTTCGACGATGATCGTGTCGCCATCGACGACTCGTTCCACGAGTGCCGTCGGAGCGTCCGCGGACGGGCGCTCCGACTGGTTCGCGTGTGGCGCGAGAACGCTCCACACGGGCGGGCCCGGCGCCGCGGCGGCGGCGAGGATGCCGAAAAGGAACGCAACTCCGCGGCGGACGGCGAGTGGATGGCGGAGCAGGGGGCGCACTTCGCGAGGGCGCAACGGCGGAGTCCACGCAGGACGGCGCCGCCGACGAGCCCGAAGTCAAGAAGATTGGACAGCTTGGACCGGTGCATTGTGTCGGCTGCCGGGCGTCCTGTCCAGAATTACCTCTCGGGAGTTCTTCATGAACGTCACTGATCGCGACGGTGCGCGGTACGATGGCGGCCGGCTTCGCCGAGCGGCGAGGGCGGCACGATGGCCGAGCGCTTCTTCAACACTTCCGGGCCGGTGGTTCCGGCCAAGCACTACAGCATCCCGCCGCTGGAGCGGTTCGATCTCGACGAGGTTCTGCGCCTCATCCGGGACGAGCGGTACTTCGTGCTGCACGCGCCTCGGCAGACGGGGAAGACGTCGGCGCTGCTGGCTCTGCGCGACCTGCTGAACGCGGGCGACGAGTACCGCTGCGTGTACGCCAACGTCGAGATCGCCCAGACCGCGCGCCAAGACGTGCTGGAGGCGATGCGGGCGATACTGGGGGAGTTGGCGGGCCGGGAGCGGACGGCGCTTGGCGACGATCGTCTCGACGGCATACGGGGCCGCGTTCTGGACACCGAAGGGCCGCACGGGGCGCTGCGACGGGCGTTGGGCCTGTGGTCGCAGAGCGACGCGCGGCCGCTGGTGCTGTTCCTGGACGAGATCGACGCGCTCGTGGGCGACACGCTGATCTCGGTGCTGCGGCAATTGCGGGCGGGGTACGACGAGCGCCCCGAGGCGTTTCCGCAGAGCGTGATCCTGTGCGGGATCCGGGACGTGCGCGACTACCGCATCCACTCGGAGTCGGCGGGGGAGATCATCGCCGGCGGCAGCGCGTTCAACATCAAGGCCGAGTCGCTGCGGCTGGGCGACTTTGACGAGGCCGACGTGCGCGCGCTGTTGGGCCAGCACACCGAGGAGACGGGGCAGCCGTTTACCGAAGCGGCGTTCGCCGCGGTGTGGAGCCTGTCTCAAGGCCAGCCGTGGCTGGTCAACGCGCTGGCCTACCAGGCCTGCTTCAAGAACAAGGCGGCCCGGGACCGCTCACTGACGATCGATGAGGAAGCGATCATGGATGCCAGGGAGGAGCTGGTCCTGGGTCGGCAGACGCACCTGCACCAATTGGCGGACAAGCTGCGCGAGGAGCGGGTGCGGCGGGTTGTGGAGCCGGTCCTGAGCGGGGCCGACGCGGGCAGAGCCAGTCCGGACGACGTGGAGTACGTTCGCGATCTGGGTCTGCTGGCCCGGCGCGGGCCGCGCCGGATCGCGAACCCGATCTATCGGGAGGTGATCCCGCGGGAGTTGATGTACGCCCGCGAGGACTCGATCCTCCAGGAGACGGAGTGGTACGTGAAGCCCGACGGCGGTCTCGACGTGGAGGGCCTGCTGGCGGCCTTCCAGCGGTTCTTCCGGGAGCATTCGGAGCATTGGCTCGAGCGGTTCCAGTACAAGGAAGCGGGTCCGCAGTTGCTTCTTCAAGCGTTCCTGCAGCGGGTTGTAAATGGCGGCGGGCGGATCGAGCGCGAGTACGCGCTGGGCAGCCGTCGGACCGACCTGCTCATCGTGTGGCCGCCGGGCCGCTTCGCCGGCGTGGCCGAGCCGGGCGTGCCGGCGCGCCGCTACGTGGTGGAGTGCAAGATTCTGCGCGGCAGCCTGGACGCGACGGTCCGCGAGGGGTTGGAGCAGACCCTGGACTACATGGACAGGTGCGGCGGCGAGTCCGGCCACCTGGTGATTTTCGACCGGGACGAGTCGAAGCCGTGGGAGGAGAAGAACTTCCGACGCGAGGAGTCGCTTGGCGGCCGGACCGTGACGGTGTGGGGCGCCTGAGGCGCCGAACCCCGCCTCTTCGGGCGGGCAGCCGCTACCTGACGCGGAGTGGCGCTACACCGGGTACTCGGCGAAACAGGGGATGCTCTGGTCGAGCTCGCTCCACGGCGCCCTGGAGTCGACGAAGATGTTCACGGCCGGCTTGACGCCCGGGTCGGCGTCCAGCGAGCCGGCCGGAATCTGCATCCCGCCGGGGTCCCGGAGCCGGGGAACCAGGCTGCCGCAGTGGGCGCAGAACGCGGCGCCCTTGATGGCTGCTTCCGGCATCTTGTAGTCAACGATCGATTCGCGGCCGCTCAGCCATCGGAAGGCGTCCTCGGCGACGAAGACGAAGGCGCCGTAGGCGGCGCTCGTCTGACGGCGGCAGCGGGAGCAGTGACAGTTCACCATCCGCTCCGGCGAGCCGTCGTACTCGTAGCGCACCTTGCCGCAGAGGCAGCTTCCCGGCGTGGCTCCCTGTGTTTCGGCCTCTCGAATCGGCTGCTCGATGCCGGGCGGCGCGCCCCAGCCGGGCGGATACTCCTCGTGCTGGGCCAGATCGTCGACGATCGTGTACCAGGGCGCCTTCGAGCCGGCGAAGATGTGCACCGCCGGCCGGATGCCGGGATCCTCTGCGACGCTGCCCATCGTGACGAGAGCGACCGGCCCGCCTTCCGGGTTGGCCGGAACGGCGGAACCGCAACGCGGGCAGAAGTGCCGGACGCCATGGGGAGAAGACCGGTAGTGAACGATCTTCTGCTCGCCGCGGGTGAAGCGGAAGAACTTCGGATCGACCGCGCCGAAGGTGGCGTACGCCGAGCCGTGGAACTTCCTGCACGCGGAGCAGTGGCAATGGGCGATCTCGATCAGATCGCCGTCGACCTGGAATCCGATGTCGCCGCAGAGACAGGCACCCGTGAGCATCGCTCCGCGGAGCCTAACCGATCGCTGCTTGTGCGTGAAAGGCGGAAACCGTGCGTGTCTGCCTCGTCGCGAGAGCCGGGATGGGAGCCTGCGAGCGTACCCCGTTCACCAGCATGGTGACCCGACTCCGCTACCGAGGCAGTGGCGCACCTTCCCCGGGCAGACACAAGGGCTGCCCGCAAGGGGCATTTGGAAGCTGCGCCGCGGCAAACGTACCACGAAGGGGGCTGCGCGCGGGTTCCCCCAATGGATGGGCGTGTCTCGGTGGATCCGGTTGGCGGGGCGCCGTCATGTTTGGCTTGTCTTGCGAGGCCTCTCCCTCCTTGCGGTAGGTTTCGCCCATGCGGCGTGGAGTTGTGGCGGCGGCGTGCCTGTGCGGCGCCTCCTTGCTGCTGCTGCCGCCGCCGCTCGCAGCCGCCGATGACGGCAATGACGCGCACGTCGTGGTCGCCTTCGCCGCCGAGCCGACCCAGATCGACCCCACGCGGACCTCGGCCGGCGTCGACCAGTACTTCATGGCGCTGTTCTACGAGCAGTTGCTGGCTACGGGCCCGGACCTCAAGCAGCGGAAGTGGCTGGCCGAGTCGTGGCGGCTGTTCGAGCGCGACGGGGTGTGGATCATCGGCGTCGAGTTGCGGCGCGGCGTCCGGTTCCACAACGGGGAAGAACTGACGGCGCACGACCTCCGGTACTGCTATCTCCGCCAGCGGGATCCGGGCCTGTCGCGGCAGGCGGGCCGGTGGCGGCATGTGGATGACGTGCGAGTCCTGGGCGACCATGAGCTGGAGATCGTCTTCAAGGGCCTGCCGGACTCGGCGCTGCTGCCGCTCAACCTCGACATGTGGGCGATTCCGCGCGGCTACTACGAGGAGGTCGGCAACGACGGAGTGCAGGCGCATCCGATCGGCACGGGGCCGTGGAAGTTCGTGTCGCGCAAGCTGCGTGAGGAGATCGTCGTCGAGCGGTTCGACGATTACTGGGACCCTGCCGCGTTGCCGGGCATTCGCCGGCTGACGATCAAGATCATCCCCGAGGACACGACCCGGGTCGCGGCCTTCAAGACGGGCGCGGTCGACTGGATTGACGCGGTGCCGCCGGCCCAGGTCGCGGACTTCGAGCAGATGCCCGGCGTCGAAGTCGCGTCGCTTCCGACCGCGAACAATCTGTTCCTGGCGCTGAACGCCCTCGACTCGAGGAGCCCGCTGGGCGACGTCCGGGTGCGCCGGGCGGTGGCCCACGCGATCGACTTCGACGCGATCATCAAGTACATCCTCCACGGGCAGGGGATTCGAACCGCGCAACTGACGCCGGGCGCGCCGGGGCATGACCCAGCGCTCGAGCCCCACGCCTTCGACCCCGATCGCTCCCGCGAGTTGCTCCGCCAGGCCGGCTACGGGCGGGGCGTCAACCTGAACTGCTACAACCTGACGACGCCGCGCGAGCCCTACCTCAAGGAGGTCGGCGAGGCGATGTTCGCGTTTCTTTCGGCGGCCGGCATTCGCTGCCGGATCGTGCAGCTCGAGTACGGCGCCTGGATCAACCTTGGCCGCCGGGACGCCCGCCCGGATATGGACGGCATCGCGAGCTGGATGTGGGGCCACGGCACGCTGGGCGATCCGACGGACGCCTGGTCCGGCCACCTCCACTCGTACGGCGACGGCTGGGGCTGGTACTCGTACCACGACGATCCCGAGCTGGACGAGATGGTCCAGACCCTGCGCGTGACGGTCGAACCGGAGGCGAAGGAGGGGCTGCTGCGGGAGATCGCGCGGCTCAAGCATGAGCGGGTAGCCGGGGGCATTCCGACCTACCGGCCGCTCGTCACGCTGGCCTGGCGCGACACGCTGCGGTTCGCGCCCTGGCCTCAGGCCAACTGGCGGATGATGCGGGACATCGGGCTGGCGAAGCCCACGGGCGCGGAGTCCCCGGCCCGTTGACGACGACGGAGCGATGCGCGCCTACCTGATCCGCCGTCTCTGGCAAGGCGGCGTGGCGGTGCTCGGCGCCCTGCTGATCGTCTTCGTGGCGCAGCGTCTGGCCGGCGACCCGGTGGCCCTCCTGCTGCCGATGGAGGCGACCGCGGAGGACTTCGCGGCGATGCGGGCGTCGCTGGGGCTCGATCGGCCGTTGCCCGTGCAGTTCGTCGTCTTCCTGCGCGACGCGTTCACCGGAGACTTCGGCGACTCGTACCAGTGGCAGGCGCCGGCGATGCCTCTGCTCCTCGAGCGCTTGCCGGCGACCCTCGAACTGGCCCTCGCGGGGCTCGTGTTCGCGCTTCTCCTGGCCGTGCCCCTTGGCGTGCTGTCGGCGGTCTACCGCGGCCGCTGGGTGGATCGGCTGGCGAAGGTGCTGGCTCTTCTCGGCCAGGCGATGCCCGGCTTCTGGGTCGGCCTGCTGCTCATCCTGTACCTGGCGGTGCGACTCCAGTGGCTGCCGGCCTTCGGCCGCGGCGGGCCTCTTCACCTCGTGCTGCCGGCGATCGCCCTCGGCTGGTACCCGGTCGCCGCGATGACTCGCACGTTGCGCTCGTCGATGCTCGACATCCTCGATAGCGACTACATCCGCACGGGACGGGTGATGGGCCTGCCGGAGCGCACCGTGATCTGGCGGTACGCGCTGCGCAACGCCGCCGTACCGCTGGCGACGATGATCGGCGTCTACTTCGCGAACATGCTCGGCGGCGCCTTCGTGATCGAGGTCGTGTTCGCCTGGCCCGGCGTGGGCCGCACGGTCGTGGATGCCGTCTTCGCCCGCGACTTCCCGGTGGTGCAGGCCGGGGTCGTTCTGTCGGCCGTCATCTTCGTCGTCGTGAACCTCCTCGTCGACCTGAGCTACGGATTGATCGATCCACGGATTCGCCATGGCTGAGCGGTTCGGCGTAGGCGGAGGGACGCTTCGGTGACGAAGTTCGTCAACAACCGGCGGATGACATCCGACCGCCCGAAGACGGGCGTTCGGACTGTGACGCTGGCGGCGCGAGGACGCGCCACCAGGGTGACATCCGACCACCCGAAGACGGGCGCTCGGACTGTGACGCTGGCGGCGCGAGGACGCGCCACCAGGGTTCCCGTCGTGTCGTGCGCGGTGCTCGGCCTCGTCGTGCTGTGCGCCGTCGCGGGACCGTGGCTGGCGCCCCACGAGGCCTCCGAGATCGCGCTTGCCGAGTCGATGACGCCGCCGTTCTGGCGGTCCGGCGGCAGCCTCACCTATCCGCTGGGGACCGACATGCTGGGTCGGGACATCCTGAGCCGGATCATCGCCGGCGCCCGCGTATCGGTCACCGTGGCGGCGTACGCGATCGCGCTCTCCGGCGGCCTCGGAGCGGCGCTGGGCATCTCCGCCGGCTACTTCGGCGGCGTCGCCGATGCCCTGATCTCGCGGCTGATCGACATCCAGATGTCGATTCCGGCGATTCCTCTTGCGATGCTGTTCGCGGCCGTGCTGCCGCCCGGCGAGGGCATGGTGATCACGATCATCGTCCTGACGTACTGGACCTGGTACGCGCGGATCGTGCGCGGCGAGGTGCTCAGCCTGCGCGAACGGGACTTCATTACCGTGGCCAAGGTGGCTGGAGTCTCTAGTCCCATGATCCTCATCCGGCACCTGACCCCGAACGTCTTGAACACCCTCCTGGTGCTGGCCACGCTGCAGTTCGGGAGCGTGATCGTCTTCGAGGCGGGACTGAGTTTTCTTGGTCTCGGCATCCAGCCGCCGCAGGTCTCGTGGGGCGGCATGCTGGCCGACGGCAGGAACTTCATCGAGGTCGCCTGGTGGCTGATCACGATGCCGGGCCTGGCGATCATGGCGTCCTGCCTGGCGTCGAACCTGCTTGGCGACTGGTTGCGGGATACGTTCGACCCGAAACGGCGGATCACGTAGTGGCCGGAGTGAACGGAGCCGCGCTGAGAGCCTGGGGCTGGGCGCCCGACTTCGCGGACTCTCTTAGCCGGTTCATCGAGTCAGCGGGCGCGCCCGAGCGACTGTTCCCGGCGCGCGTGGTCTCGATCTCGCGCGGCGTGTTCCACGTCGCCGGCGCAGAGGGCGAGATCGACGCACGCCTCCTGAGGCGGGTTCGCCGCGCGCCGGCGGGCAGTCCAGCGGTCGGTGACTGGGTGGTCGTCGAGGCCGCGCCGGCAGTTGGCGTCGACCCGCGGATCGTCCATGTGCTCGACCGGCGCAGCCGCCTCTCCCGGAAGGCCGCCGGCGCGCGCACCGAGGAGCAGGTCGTGGCGGCCAACCTGGACGCCGTGTTCCTGGTCATGGGCCTCGACGGCGACTTCAACCCGCGCCGGCTCGAGCGCTTCGTCGCGATGGCCACGGAGAGCGGCGCCGAGCCGGTGGTCGTCCTGACCAAGGCGGACCTCGTCGACGATCCGGAAGCGATGCGCGATCAGGCCGCTGACGCGTCGCCGGGAACGACCGTCGTCGCGGTCGCCGCGCTGGCGAACGAGAACCTCGAGCCGCTGGCCGCTCACCTTGCGCCGGGCCGCACGGTCGTCATGGTCGGGTCGTCCGGCGCCGGCAAGTCCACCCTGCTCAACGCCCTCTGCGGCGAGGAAGTCATGCGCACCGCGCCGGTCCGCGAAGGCGACGACCGCGGACGCCACACGACGACCCACCGGCGACTCGTCCAGTTGCCCGGCGGCGGTCTCCTGATCGACAATCCGGGCATCCGAGAACTCCAGCTCTGGGCGGACGACGAGAGCAGCCTGGAGGAGACCTTCGACGATATCGAGGCAATCGGTCGCGAATGCCGCTTCCGCGACTGCGGCCACGGACAGGAGCCCGGCTGCGCCGTGCGGGCAGCGATCCGGGACGGCGCACTGGCGCCGGCACGGCTGCGCAACTACAGCGACCTCCGGGAAGAACAGCGCCGGCTAGAGCAGCGCCGCGACGAGGCGTCCCGGCGGGCCGAGGATCGCCGGTTGGGAGCGTTCTACAAGTCGGTCCAGCAGGCGAAGAAGAACCGGCGTCGGTAGGGCGGGGCCCCACCGGGTGCGCCGGCCTGCCATCCGTGCGCCCGCTGACGGGCGCACGGACTGGTTCACGGGTGGCGCGCATCGCGCCACCCGGGTTCTGGCCGGCATCCGGGTCGTTAGACGCCTCAAGGGGTCGCTCCGTATACTTCAACGCATGTCCGTGACGCTGCTTGAACAGCCGCCGCCGACCGTGCCCCGCGGTCCCGGTCCCTATCGCCGGGCCGACTACGCTGCACTTCCCGACGAACCCCGCTGCGAACTGATCCATGGCAGGTTCTACTTGAGTCCGAGTCCGAGCCCGCTTCACCAGTTCGTGGTTGCTCATCTATGCCGCGTGCTCTACGATCTGGCCGAAGCGACGGGCGGACTCGCGCTTCCCGCACCTTCCGATGTCCATCTCGCGGATCACACGGTGGCGCAGCCCGATGTCCTGTACGTCTCTCCCGAGCGTCGGGACATCGTGCAGGCCTGGATCGAAGGCGCGCCGGACCTCGTCGTGGAGGTGCTGTCGCCAAGCACCGCGCGCACGGATCGGGTGTTGAAGCTGAACCGCTACGCCGAGGCGGGTGTGCGGGAGTACTGGCTGGTCGATCCTGTCGCCCGAACGATCGAGTTCAGGGTGAGCGACGGCGGTCGCTTCGTCGCCCATGTGCCAAGCGGCGGAAGCTGGACGTCTCCGGTGCTGACCGGCCTCGGACTGGACGTCGACGCACTCTGGGCCGCCGTTGAACGGAAGTTCGGCCCGTCTGACTGAAACCCCGATGCTCTGCGCGCAGATTCCGAATTCTGGCAGTGGCCGTTGCAAGCGCGTAGCCGCCTGAGCATGCGATGAGCGTGGCGGTCGCGGCGACGACGAGCGGGCTTGCGCCGGCAGCGGAAACGAGAACCGCGGCACTTGGTGGCGTGCTCTCGCTTCTGACGGATTGCCAGTTCCAGGTACAGCGCGTCGTACACCGATAGCCGGTGCTCGCGAGCGAGACGCATCGTGGTCTCTTCATCGGGCGTGTGGTCCAGTTCGACGTCGAGGTGCCCGATTTCGGCCAGCGCTGTCAGTGTCTGTGCGGGCGTGAGCCGACCTCGGCGTTCCGCCATAACAAGGGCGTTTCGCAGTTCAGCCCGGAACAGGCCGGGCGCCGATGCACCGTGGGTCCCGGCCTGCCCGAGGATCCTGTCGGCGCCGGGCACGCGCTCGTCCTCGCTTGGTGATGGTGAACACTTCACCGCTCTCCGCAGCGTCGAGCAGGCGAGAAAGGTGGGTCTTGGCTTCAAAGGCGCCGATGTAACGCATGACGGATCCCCGTGGGGATACAGACTGGTTAGACCAATCTACACCTTGGACTGACTACGTGTCGCCCTCGTCCCGTACGATCGCTGAGAAACAGGTCTGGCAGCGTCGCTACCCGAACAACCCCTTCGCCGCCTTCGCCTCCGGCGCCGCCAAAGCGGCAACGCAGTAGGCCGCGAACGAGATCGCCATCGCCGGGAACACCGCGTGCATGCCCTGGATGTCGAACAGCATCCAGAGGCCCAGAGTCCCGCCGCCGGCTGCGAAGGACCATAGAGCCGCCGCGCCGTTGCCGCGCCGCCAGGTCAGGCCCAGGGCGAGGGAGGGCAGGAAGCAGGCGGCGTAGAGGGCGCCGGAGAAGGACGTCAGTTCGACGATGCCGCCCGGCGGGTCGATCGCGAGAATCGCGGTGATCGCCGCGAACAGGACGACGCAGACGCGGGTGTTGCGGACGGCGTGGCGGTCGTCGGCGGGGACGAGCAGGCCGAGGAGGTCGCGCTGCGCTGTCGAGGCCATGACCAGGAGGACGCTGTCGAGGGAGGACATGGCGGCGGAGACCAGGGCGAGGAACAGGAGAGCCTGGACGACCGGCGGGAAGATGGCGGGATCGCTCAGCATCATCGGGATGACCTGGTCCGTGTCGGCGACGCCCTGGCCTAACACGAAGTGGGCGTAGAGCCCGAGCGGCGCCAGCAGGCTGAAGACGATGAGGAAGCTCAGGGTCGAGACGACCAGGCCGCTCTTCGCGGCGCTCTCGGTCTCCAGGGCGTAGAAGCGGGAGAGCTGGCGCGGTTCGACGACGAGCTTGACGGTCGATGCGAAGACGACGCCGATCAGTATCCCCAGGGGCTGTGCCGTGTCCCAGCGGGCAAGCGAGCCGTCGCCGATCTGCGCCAGGTCGGCGAGGCGGCCGATGCCGCCCGCGGCGCGCGTAATGAGGAAGAACATGAGAACCGCGGCCATCGTCATCAGGATGCCCTGGACAAAGTCGGTTCGCGCGACGGAGTGGAAGCCGCCGATCATCGTGTAGAGGCAGACGATCAGGACGACGACGAAGAGCGACAGGCCATAGCTCAGGTCGAGGAGCTCGACGAGCAGCGAGCCGATGCCCTTGAACACCGCAGTCATGTACAGGAAGCTCGAGAAGATGACGATCAACGCGGCGGCGAAGCGGGCGGCGTGGCTGTTGAAGCGGAAGCCGATGTAGTCCGGGATGGTCACCGAGCCGAGCGTCTCGGTCACGCCGCGCAGCCGCGGCGCCAGCCACGCCCAGGCGACGAAGGACAGGATGACCGCGGTCGGGATGATCAGCAGCCAGGCGATACCCGAGGCGTAGGCCCTGCCGGCGAAGCCGAGGAAGCTGTTCGTGCTGGCGTAGGTGGCGAAGAAGGAGACGCCGAGGATGATGCCGCCGAGCGAGCGGCCGCCGACCAGGAAGTCGGCAAGGTCGCGCGTTCGGCGCTGGCCGATCAGGGCATGGTGGACCAGGACGCCCGTGTAGAGGGCGAACAGGACGAGGATCAGCGCGTGTTCACGGAACCACATAGGCGGTCTTCAGCCTCGATGTTCGCGTGGCGGAGTGCGCAGCGGCCGAGGTCGCGGGCTCACAGTCCCATCTGGTCCAGGTACCAGCCGTCGAAGACCTGAATGCAGGCTTCGCTTTCTTCGAAGGCGGTCGGGCGGTAGCCGCGCGACGCGACGCCCAGTTGGGTACGGGCGCAGATTTCCCAGTCCTGGCTGTTGACGAGGTGCCAGAAGTCCACGGCGTCGCTGGGGTCGAAGCCGGGGGCGGCTGCCGTGTCGGGATCGAACAGCCACTCGCACACGATCCGCGTACGGTCGGCGGCGATCGGCCAGAGGGTGTGCGTCACTACGTAGTCCCGATGCAGGCTGATCAGCAGATTGGGGTACATGTGGAAGTACTGCACCGAGGTCCGGTCGGCGACGTCGATCGCGGGCAGGTCGGGCCGGATGCTGCGACCGGTGGCGGTCATCGAGTTGCAGCCGTCGTTCAGCGTCATCGGGCCGCCGACGAAGAAACGCCCGGTCTCCAGGTTGCCGCCATTGCGATAGTCCGAGACCCGATTCAACTCCGGATGGACGACGGCGCAGTGGTAGCACTCGTTGTAGTTCTCGCACAGGATCTTCCAGTTCGCCTGTGCCTCGTATTCGTGGCGGTCGCCGCGGACGAGCCGGTCGGGCGTGAACCGGGACAGGTCGGGGAGGTCGGCGGCGACCTCGGCAAGGGGCGGACCGTCGGCCGTCAGCGACAGGTAGAAGAAGCCGTTCAGCGCGCCGATCCGCACCGGCACGAGGCCGGCGCCCTTTGCGTCGAAGTCCTGGCCCATGTGCGGCGCGCCGACGAGCCGTCCGTCGAGCCCGTAGGTCCAGGCGTGGTACGGGCACTGGAAGACCTTCGTCCGGCCGGCGCATTCGTCGACGACCCGCGATCCGCGGTGGCGACAGACGTTGTAGAAGGCGGCCAGCCCGCTGGCTGCGGTGTCCGCTGCGGCGCCGTTGCCGTTCGATCCGGCGCCGGCGTCGTCAGCCGCGGTCCGCACCGCGATCACCGACTCGCCGCCGATCTCGCGGGTCACGAAGCTGCCCGGTTCGTCCAGTTCCTCGAGCCGTCCTCCGCACACCCACGTGCGCGAGAAGATGCGCTCCATCTCCTCGTCGAAGACATCCGGGTCGGTGTAGAGGTGGCCGTCCAGGGGCCGGGGCGCCTTGCGGGGAATCATGGACGAATCCTAGCGCTGTTGATGTGCCATCATCTCGGGCCGTACTGCGTCTGCTCATCCCGTTGCTGGTCGCACTCTCAGTGCCCGGGGCCGCTTCGGCCCAGGAAGCCGGCACCGAAGGCGTCGTTTCCGCCGACGGTGTTGCTGCGGAAGCGGCTGACACGGAAGGGGAGGTGGTCGCGGAGTTCGATGAGGAGTTGGTCGTCGTTGGCAGCCGCGCACGCCCGCGGTCGGTGACCGAGTCCTCCGTCCTGATCGACGCCATTCCGGTCGAGGATGTCGTCAGCCAAGGCGCCAACTCGCTCGACTACCTGTTGCGGAACCTGGTGCCCTCGTTCAACGTAGCCACCCATCCGATCAGCGGCGCCGCGTCGCTCGTGCCGCCTGCCAGTCTGCGCAATCTGGTCCACGACCACACGCTGGTTCTCGTGAACGGCGACCGCGGCATCGCTCGGCGATTCTGGTCTGGTTCGGGGGCGTGATGGGCGGCACCCAGGGGCCGGACATCTCGACCATCCCGGCGATGGCGCTGCGCCAGGTCGAGGTGCTGCGCGACGGCGCCTCGGCGCAGTACGGCTCCGACGCGATCGCCGGCGTGATGAACTTCCTGCTCAAGGACGATCCGTCGGGCGGCAGCCTGGAAGTGAAGAGGGGCGTCTACGGCGCGGGCGACGGTCAGGCGTACACGATCGCCGGCGACATCCGCCTGCCGCTGGGGGAGAACGGGTTCGCTCATCTCAGCATGGAGTACGGCAACGCCGACCCGACCAGCCGCAGCGTTCAGCGCGCCGACGCGGCGGCGCTGATTGCCGCGGGCAACACGCACGTCCTCGACCCGGCGCAGGTGTTCGCCGACCCGAACTGCTTCTCCTTCCAGGAGATCGCTCCGGGCGGATTCACGCCGTACTTCAGCGGTGTGATGACCGACACCTCGGCCGTGGCCGGAGTACGCCGGACGACGAAGGCCGGTTTCACCTGGGACGCCCGCTCGGTGAGGCGCGCCGACGCGCCGGTTCTCGATGGCCGCTACATCTTCGATCTGGAGGTCAGCATCCCGCTCGTGCGCGACACGACGCTCTCCGTCGGCGGCCAGAACGTGTTCGACACCTTTTCGGATCGCATGGATCTGTTCGCCGCGCGGTTCGGCCTGCCGTACAGCCAGTTCACGCCCTGGGGCCTGGGCGGCTACTACTACGCGCGCCTGCACTACCGCTGGGGCCGGTAGGTGAAGTTGCCCCGGTTTCGTGGACGGTTTAGGTTTGGGGTTCAGGCTGCTTCGCAGTAGGACCTTTCGAAGTTGATGGGCGACCGGTGTTCGATGCCTGAGTGGCGCCGATGCGGGTTGTACCAGCCCTCGATCCAACGGAAGAGCTCGGTTTTCGCTTCGGCGCGATTTCGGAAGGTCGTCCGGTCGAGCAGTTCGCACTCGAGGCTGGCGAAGAAGCTCTCTGCCATGGCGTTGTCGTAGCAATCTCCGACGGAACCCATCGAGAGCGCGATGCCTTCGTCTCGGCAGCGCTTCCCGAAGGTCAAGGAAGTGTACTGGCTGCCCTGATCGGAGTGATGGATCACCTCCTCCGGCCGGCGCTGGGCGATCGCCATATCCAGCGCACCGACCACGAGCTCTGTCGCGAGAGACGAATCCATGGCCCAGCCGACGATTCGCCGACTGAACACGTCAAGGACGACGGCCAGGTAGAGGAAGCCCGACAGCGTCGGCACGTAGGTGATGTCGGCCAGCCAAAGCCGGTCCGGTGCCTCGGCCGCAAACTCCCGGTCGACCAGGTCCGGCGCCGGACGCGCCGAAGCGGCGCGGCGGGTGGTCGTCGGCCGCTTGCGCCGGCTGACGCCCGACAAGCCGGACTCTCGCATGAGTCTGGCGACCCGCTTGCGGCTTACCAGGACCCCGTCGTCAGCCAACTCGGCCTGAATGCGGGGAGCGCCGTAGGTGCCCCGGCTCCGCCTATGGATCGCCTGCATCCGCTCGACGAGAGCAGCGTCCGACCTCTCCCTTGCCGACCGCGGTCGCTTCAACCAGGCGTAGTACCCGCTCGTGGAGACGCCGAGCACACGGGCCATTGTCGTGATCCGGAACCCGGCCTGGCACGCCCTCATGAACCTGAAGACCCCTTCGGTCCCGTCTCCCGAGCGAACCAGGCCGTTGCTTTTGCCAGGATCTCCCGCTCCTCGCGCAGCCGGCGATTGTCGCGGCGCAGGCGCCGCAGCTCCTTGCGCTCCGCCGTGGTCAGTCCGTCCGCCCGGCGGCCCTCGTCCCGGTCTGCCTGGGCCACCCAGTTACGGATGGACTGCGCTGAGGGCTCGAACTCGCGGGCCAGGTGGTCCGGGCTGCGCCCGGACCGGACCAGATCCACCATCTGTTGCCGGTACTCTGCCGGGTACCGAGGTCTTGATCTTGGCATCGTGGGTACCTCCTCCTCCAAGGATGAAGTGTCCACGAAACCGGGGCAAGCTCAAGGGGCGGTTTGAACTGGCGATAGAACGGTAGACTCCTCGCATGGGCTGCCCCTCGGAGTGCATCGCGTGACTGCGCCAGCCGCAAAGCTGGAGGATCGGGAAGATCGAGCGGCTGTCGCTGCGAGGGACAGGGAGCCACAGACCGATGAGTGTGAGGAGTGGCTTGGGCTCTTTCGCCCCGACGCCAACCGTGACTGGGTCGTACACGCCGACAACGCCCAGGTGCTCCCAGCGCTCCCGGACGGATCTTTCCGGCTCATCTACATCGACCCGCCGTTCAACACGGGCAAGGTGCAGCGACGGACGGAGATCTCGACGATTCGCTCCGGCAACGGCAACAGGGTCGGGTTCGGCGGCCGGCGGTACCGCACCGTCGAGCTCGGAACAACCTCCTACGAGGATGCCTTTGACGACTACCTCGGCTTCATCGGGCCGCGCCTGGAGCAGGCTCGCCGCCTGCTGACCGTCGACGGCACGCTCTATCTACATCTAGACCAGCGGGAGGCGCACTATTGCAAGGTCCTTCTCGACCAGATCTTCGGCCGTGGGTGCTTCGTCAACGAGATCATCTGGGCCTACGACTACGGCGGCCGCTCCCGCCGAAGATGGCCTGCGAAGCACGACACGATCCTCGTCTACGCCAAGGACCCGGAACGCTACTTCTTTGACCAGGATGCGATCGAACGGATCCCGTACATGGCGCCCGGTCTCGTGTCGAAGGCCAAGGCGGCGCGCGGGAAACTCCCGACGGACGTGTGGTGGCACACCATTGTTCCCACGAACGGCAAGGAGAAGACGGGCTATGCCTCGCAGAAACCCGAGGGAGTCCTGCGCCGCATAGTGAGCGCCTCCTCGCAGGAGGGCGATTGGGTGTTGGACTTCTTTGCCGGGTCGGGGACGACCGCGGCGGTCGCCCAGAAGATGGGCCGGCGCTTCGTGATGGTCGACAGCAACGAGGAGGCCATCTCGGTGATGGCCCAGCGTTTAGGCACGATCGGTGTGCACTATGTTGACCGTTCGTTGCAGACCTTGCCGGTTCAGGTGGGTCAGTCGGAGCAACTGGGGCTCCTCAAATGAGCGAGCGGAGTCGACGGATCAAGGACGCGGAAGTACGGGAGTTGGCCATGTACGCCCAAATGCTCCGCGAGGAGTACGTGCAGCCGGGAGTGGATCCGTGGCAGGAGAGTCCGTTTGGCTGGATCAAGAAGCGGCCCTCGCGGCAGGTTGGCGCCATTGGTGAGCGGCTCGTATCGGCTTGGTGCGCCGCCAAGGGTCTCGATGTTGTCAAGTCGCCGGACTCGGAAGCTGACCGGATCATTGAGGGGCGTAGAGTCGAAATCAAGTTCTCTACGCTGTGGCAATCCGGCGTGTACAAGTTCCAGCAGATTCGTGACCAGAACTACGATCTCGTCTTCGCCTTGGGTATCTCTCCTCTTGACGCGCATGCATGGGTCATTTCCAAGACTGTACTGAACCGCTACGTGATCGGTCACATGGGTCAGCATACGGGCGCGGATGCGAGAGACACTTCCTGGCTGTCTGTGAGGGTGGGCCAGGAACCGGATTGGTTGAGGGCTTGTGGTGGCACGCTGGCGGCGGCCCATGGCGTTCTCGCAGCCGCCGACGAAGGCTAGTGCTAGCGAGGCTTCGCCTCAGACCGACGAGCCGCAGGCCGGAGCAGATGCCGGCCAGAGGGCCGGCGCACCCAGTGGGCGGAACTTGACTCAACTGGAAAGGCTACGCCGGTTCAAGATGTCCAGCGGCAGATTCGCCCTCGTCGTCGGTGTATGGATCTCAGGCGGAACGCCTATGTCCAGAGCCTCCCACGATGTGAGATCATCCTCCCATGCCGCGCAGGGCTCCGCAGGGAACACAGGCCATTCAGCGGGCGCTGTCGCTCTACCGGTCGTTTACCCCTGAACAGCCGGAGCATCGGCTGACGGACCTGGCCGCGGCGCACGGACTCCATCCCTCGACGGCGCACCGGTTGCTCGGTGTGCTGGAAGCGGAAGGGCTCGTGGGCCGCAATCCGGACACCCAGGGCTACCTCTGGCTGCCCGAGAGCGGCTATGGCGGCGCCGAGCGTCCGGTCCGCCGCAACGGCATGCGATTGCTGGCGCCGCTCCGGACACCGTTTCATCGCCGGACCGAGGCGCTGTGCGAAAGCGACGCCTGGCGGGACTGGTCGGGCTACGCCTGCGCCCTGAACTACGAGCCGCAGCCGGACCACGAGTACTGGGCGGTGCGCAACACGGCCGCGCTGATCGATGTGTCGCCGCTGTTCAAGTACGAGATCACGGGGGTGGATGCGGAACGGCTGCTCGACCGGATGATGACGCGGGACTTCACGAAGTGCCGGGTCGGCCGGGTCATGTACACGTCGTGGTGCAACGAGGACGGTCATCTGTTGCAGGACGGCAACGTGCAGCGCCTGGAGCGCGAACGGTTCCTGGTCAGTGCCGCGGAACCGTGCCTGCGCTGGTTCGAGGACTGCGGCCTCGGCATGGACGCCCTTGTGCGGGACGTCTCCACCGACCTGGGCGTGCTCGCGCTTCAGGGGCCGCGGGCGCGGGCGATCGCCGAGGCGGCGATTCAGGGCGTCGACTTCGCCGGGATGCGCTACTTCGATCTGGCCGGCGGTGAGCTTGGCGACGCGGCCGGCGAGGACCGGGGCGTTCCGGTCACGGTGACCCGGACCGGCTACACCGGCGACCTGGGCTACGAGTTCTGGGTCGCGTCCGAGGACGCGGAGGCCCTGTGGGATTCACTCACCGTCGCCGGCGCCGATCACGGCCTGCGGCCGGCCGGTCTTTTCGCGCTGGACATGGTGCGGGTCGAGGCCGGCCTGGTGCTGATCGACGTCGACTACGTCTCGGCGGCCCACGCCGAGATCGAGGTGCTCAAGGTCACTCCGGCCGAGGCCGGCCTGGGCTTTACGGTGAAGCTCGACAAGGAGGCCGACTTCGTAGGTCGCCGGGCGCTGGAACGCGAGCGTGAGCGGGGACCGGCCTGGGCGACGGTCGGGCTCGAAGTCGACTGGTTCGAACTGGAGCGGCTGTGGGAAGAGATCGACCTGCGCCCGCAGGTGGTAGGCGTTCCCGCGTCGCGGGAACCGACGCCGGTGTTCGCGCCCGGGGGGGCGCAAGTGGGGCAATGCACGACGCGGTTCTTCTCGCCGCTGCTCAAGAAGTACATCGGTCTTGCCACGGTGCAGGCCGATGCGGCGGCGCTCGGGACCGTCCTCGAGATCGAGGTCGCGGTCGGCTACGGGCGCCGGCGGGCCGGTGCGCGGGTGGTGAAGCGGCCGTTCTTCAACCCGGCGCGGAAGACCGCCGTGGCTTCGACAGCGGGTGCCGCCGGGTGACTGACGCCGCGGTGGAGGCCGCCGGGACCGCAAGCGGCGCCCCGGAACGCGGCAGCGGCCGCTTCGATGCGATCGTCGTCGGCGCCGGGCACAACGGCCTGGTGTCGGCGGCCTACCTGGCCCGGGCCGGCCTGGATGTCGTCGTGCTGGAGCGCGCACCCGTCATCGGCGGCGCCACGCTGAGCGAGGAGGCGTTCCCGGGGTTCCGGTACAGCGTGTTCTCGTACCTCGTGTCGCTGCTGCGCCCGGAGGTCATTCACGAACTGGACCTGGTGAAGCACGGACTGTTCCTGGTGCCGACGGCCAGCACGCTCAACCCGCTGCCGAACGGCGACTGCCTGTTCCGGGAGTCGGACCCCCAGCGGACGTATCACCACATCGCACGCCACTCGCGGCGCGACGCCGAGGCGCTGTCGGAGTACAAGCTCGAGATGCGGCGCATGGGGCACCTGATGTTCAAGCTGCAGCGGGCGGCGCCCGACGAGCTCGCGGCGGCGGTCGCGGGCCACGTCGGGGAGGCGCCGGACCAGGCTGGCGCCGAGGTGTCGGCGGAAGTCGCCGACATCGCTCGCTACTTCCTCGACCTGCCGAAGGAGCGGATGCGCTCCTTTCTGCAGATGCTGACGATGAGCTCGGCGGACTTCCTCGGCCAGTGGTTCGAGTGCGACGTGCTCAAGGCGGCGCTCTCGTCCTCCAGCATCATCGGGTCCTTCCTATCGCCGCGCACGCCGGGCTCAGCCTACGTGCTGCTGCACCACTACATGGGCGAGGTCGACGGCGTGTACCGGGAGTGGGGCTTCCAGAAGGGCGGCACCGGCGGCGTGGCCGCGGCCATCGCGTCGGCGGCGCGCGGGTACGGCGCCGAGATCCGCACGGACTGCCCGGTCGCGCGTGTGCTGGCTCGCGACGGCGGCGCCTGCGGCGTCGTGCTTGCGAACGGCGACGAACTGACTGCCGACATCGTCGTCTCGTCGGCGGCGCCCCAGATCAGTCTCGGCCGCCTGCTCGAGGCCGAGGACGTTCCGGGCGGCGAGGGGGAAGCACTCATCGACCGGGCGGCCCGGTGGCAGAGCGGCGGCTGCGCGGGCAAGGTCAACCTGGCGCTCGACGGGCTGCCTCGTTTCGAGTGCATGCCGGAACCGGGACCCCACCTCGCCGGCGGCATCACGATCGCTCCGGGTCTCGACTACGTCGACCGCGCCTACGACGACGCGAAGTACGGGGGCTTCTCGAAGCGCCCGTTCATCGACATGATCATCCCGTCCGTGCTCGACCCGGACATGGCGCCGCCGGGGAAGTGCGTCGTCTCGTGCTTTGTGCAGTACGCGCCCTACGAGCTGGCCGGGACCACCTGGGACGAGCAGCGCGACGCGTTCGGCGACGCCGTTGTGCGTACCCTGGCCGAGTACGCCCCCGGGATCGAAGACCAGGTACTGCACCGGCAGGTACGGGTGCCGCCGGACATCGAATCGATCGCCGGCATTCCCGGCGGGAACATCTTCCACGGCGAGTTGCGGTTGTCGCAGCTCTTCCTGTTGCGTCCGGACCCGGCCGCCGCGGCCTTCCGTACGCCATTGCCGGGGTACTACCTCTGCGGTTCGTCGACGCAGTTCGGTGGCGGCATCTCGGGCGGACCGGGACGACTGGCGGCGCTCAGGATCCTCGACGACCTGAAGCGTCGCGGGGCGGAGGCGGGGTGAGCGACCGCGTCGCGATCGTCGGCGGGGGCCACAACGGCCTGGTTGCCGCCGCCCTGCTCGCTCGCTCCGGGCGGGAAGTCGTGCTGCTCGAGGCGCGGAGAGAACTCGGGGGCTTGGCCTCGACCCGGGAGCTGATTCCCGGGCACAGGGTGGACGTAGGCGCCAACGACCTGGGGATGTTCCGCCGTTCTCTGATCGACGAACTCGAACTGCAACGCTTCGGCCTGGAACTGATCGAGGCGCCGGCCGTGGCGGCGGTTCCGGCATCCACGGACTCGGGCGCCGTGGTGCTCTGGCCTGAAGCCGAGCGGACCGCCGAGGCGCTTGCCGCGGCGAGTCCCCGCGACGCAGCCGCCTGGCCGCGCTTCGTCGCCGAACTCGCGGAGCAGGCGGCGTCGTTCGAACCACTGCTCGGGCGGCCGCCGGAACTTGCCGACATGGGGCGCCTGCTGATCGCGCCGGAACTGCTGCGCTTCGTGTCCGCGCCGCTGGACGAACTGCTGCGCGAGTGGTTCGAGACTCCGGCGCTGCGTGCGGCGCTATGCGGTCTGGCGCTTCCCGCAACCGGCCTCGGTCCGCGGGCGAACGGCACCGGTTGGCCGCTGCTCTACCACAGCGCTCTCGGTGGGCCCGACCGTCTGGCGCCCGTGGTGCGGGCCCGGGGCGGCGCGGGCGGGCTGGCGGGAGCGCTCGCGGCCTCGGCCGCTGCCTCGGGCGCCGTGTTCCGGACCGACGCCGTCGTCTCGCGCATCGTCGTGGACGGGCGCCGCGTCGCGGGTGTGCAACTGGCCGACGGTGAGCGCATCGAAGCCGGGGCGGTCATCTCGACCGCGACCCCCGCCGTCACCTTCCTCGACCTGGTCGGAGCGCCACAACTCGAGCCCCGCTTCGTCCGCCGCTTGCTCAAGGTGAAGTACCGCGGCGCCGCCGCACGGCTGGCACTATCCCTCGACGACCTGCCGCCGTTCGAGGGCCTCGAACGGCCGGCCCTCACCGGACGGATCGTGCTGGCCCGGGATCCCGACGACATCGAGCGCGCGGCCGACGCAGCGAAGTACGGCCGCTTGCCGGAGTGTCCGTGGATCGAGGCGGCTTTGCCGACGGCTCTCGACCCGTCGCTGGCGCCTTCCGGGCGGCACCTGTTGCTGGCGACGGCGCACCACCTCCCGTTCGATGTCGATGGCGGCTGGAGTACTGCGGGTCCGGAGCTCCTGGACCGGATGGTGGCCGAGCTCGATCGCTGGGCGCCAGGTGTCAGCGGCCTGATCCGGGAACACGCGCTCTTGCTTCCCGCGGACTACGAGTCGGAGTACGGCGCCACGGAGGGCGGGCTCCACCACGGCGAGATGAACCCGGGCCAGAGCCTCTGGCTGCGGCCGACGGCGGGCGCGTGGGCCGGCGAGGAACTGCCGATCGGCGGTCTCTGGCTGGGAGGCGCCGGTTGCCATCCGGGCGGCGGCGTGACCGGCCTGCCTGGTCGAACGGCTGCGGTGTCCCTGCTCAGGGGATAACCTCCGGCGACGGAACCTGGATCGCTCAGCCCAACCGCACGAACGCTTCGATCCGGCGCCGCCAGGCGTCAGGCCCCCCCAACGCACCTTGAGACACGCGCACCTTGAGACAAGCGCATCTGGAGACATCGATGAAGAACTTACTCCCCTTCGTTTTCGCCCTCGGCACGGCGTTGTGCTGGGGCCTCTACGGCCCGGTGCTGGGCAGGGCGCGCCTGGTGGACGAGACGATGTCTCCCTTCAAGCCCTACGTCGGCATCGGCATCGCCTACCTGGTGATCGCGATCGTCGGCGGTCTGATCGGCATGCGGGTCATGGGCGACAGTTTCGAACCCACCGGGCCGTCCGGTGTCTGGGGCATCTACGCGGGCACCCTGGGAGCTTTCGGGGCGCTCTCGCTGACGCTCGCCATGTTCAGCGGCGGAGCGAGGATTCCCTACGCGGTGATGCCGGTCGTGTTCGGCGGCGCGGTGACGGTCACCGCGCTTTACACGCTGTACCGCGGCCGGGGCCAGCTCGAGGTGAGTCCCCTGCTCTGGGTCGGCATCGCCGGCATGCTGATCTCGGTCGTCCTGATCACGACGAATACGCCGCACCCCGGGCCGCCTGGCGGCGGGCACGGCGAGCAGGCGGCGGTAAGCGAGGAAGGCGGCGGTACGGGCCCGTCGTCCTGACTCATGTCGACGATCTCGACCCGTCTCAACTGGGGCGCCTCCTGCATCGTCGACTACGTCGGCCGTCGCGTGAGCGCGGCCCGGAGCGGCTTGACCATGTGGGCGCCGTAGCCGAGAAGGAACAGTGCCGACGCGACGAGGTGCGTCGCGATCCAGGTCTGCCGCCAGAGCTCGCCGACGGCGGTCTGGATCAGGTAGCCGGACACGATCATCGGCGCACAACCCAGCAGCAGCGACAGGCCGCTGCGGCGACGGTCGCGGACCCGGCGCCGGTAGTGACGCCAGGCGTGGTCGCGCCAGATCAGGCCGACGGCGAAGACGAGCAGGGGCGCTGTCCAGAGGTGGAGGTGCTGAAGGTGCGGTTGCCAGGGGTGGCCGACGACCGCAAACTCGTCGGCCGGCGTGGTGAAGTAGCGCATCCACGCGTAGACCAGACCCGTGCCGCCGACGAGGACGGTCGACGTGTGAACGGTCCAGGCGGTCAACCGGTTCACGGCACGAGCCTTCCGCCTTGGGACGCGGCTTCCCTGAGCACCTGATCGAGCGCCAGGATCCTGCGCACCGCATCCGTCGTGGCGCGAGCCGTCAGCGTGGCGCCGGTGACGGCGTGAATCGACCGCTTGAGTCGCAGTCTCGAGTCGAGGCGTTGCTTCAGGAACTGGTCGTACCAGGTGCGGCGCGGGATGTACTCCTCGGGCTCCAGGAAGGACAGGACTTCCAGTCGCGTGACGCGGCCCTCGGCGTCGACGACGACCATCAGGGTCTCGGCGAGGGTGCGGACGCGGTGGGCATCGAAGTACGCGATGTCTCCGCAATCGGAGCGGTAGCGAATGACGAGCCGTGAGTCGATCCGGGCGTCGGCCAGATCGGCGGCGCGTTGTCGTTCGTTCCGGGTGAGGTAGAGGGTCTCGCGATCGACCATGCAGCCCGGGAAGGCGAGTTCCAGCGCTTCGTCGCGGGTCAGGAACACTCCGCCGGCAGCCGGCTGCGGCGCCCACAGGGACAGCACCAGGGCGCCGGCTGCCGCAGCCGCAAGCGACGCACGCTGGCTGTTCTCGGCGAAACTCACGATGTCCTGTTTCTGCCGCGCGGACTTGTATGGAGCTGGCCGCCGAAGCGGGGCCGGCCTGACGGCCGGCGCGTCTTCCCGGCCGCCGCAAACGGAAGCCGGCCAGAAGGCCGGCGCACCCAGTGGGCGGCCGGATCCATGCGAGTTCGCGCCGCGGTCACGCTGCGTGTACTCCTAGAAAAGGTAGCCCATCGCCAGGTTCCACTCGTCGAACCCGGTGCCGCCGGGGTTGGTCCAGTCCTGGTAGCCGACCTTGAAGACGAGCCGGTCGATCGGCTGGTACGCGGCGCCCCAGGTCAGGATCTCCCGGTCGAAGATCGGGTCGCTGTCGAATCCGACCGGTACCTGGACCTGGGTGTCGATCGACTCGATGCGGACGAAGGGCGACAGGGAAGCACGCCCGCCGCGGCGGGCGAGGACATCGTAGGCCAGTTCGAGGTAGTGGCCCGCGAGCCGTTCGCCGATCGAGTCCGTGCCGGTCTTGCCGAGGGTTCTGTTCAGCCGCGCGGCGTCGCCAACGTCACCCTGGGCCCACAGCCCGCGCAACCGGAAACCCCGGCGGCTCCAGTCGAAGTGGAAGTCGAGGATTTCGGTGCGCGCGTCGATCGTCCTGCCGGCGGGGTCGAGGAGTCCCTGGCCGGAGTTCCCGACGTAGGCCGAGACGCCGACGATCAAGCCGGGGGTCGCGGTGTAGTCGAGCCGTCCGGTCCAGGCGAAGTCCTCGGCCTGCGCCTGCGCGCCCTTCTGGCGCCCGCCGCGCAGCCCGTTCCCGGAGGTGAAGCCGGCGCCCTTCAGGCCGTTGACCACGTAGCTGCGGTAGGAGAACGGCCCCACGTCGCCGAAGATGCCGGCGCCGTTCTCGCGCCAGGTGCTGGGGATGAGCGCCTGCTCCACGAAGGGGCGCTCCGCGCTCGGGAACAGGGTCGGCTCGTGCAGTTCGTTGAGCCAGCCCATCGGGAGCAGCAGGATTCCGGTGCGGAAGCTCAACTGCGGCTTCCACAGGTAGTCGACGTAGGCGAACTCGACCGAGGCGCTGCCGGACTTGCTCGTCGAGGCGTGCTCGAACTCGATCTCCGAGTTGAACACCCAGCGGTCGTCGAACTTGTAGCCGACGTAGACAATGGCCCGGAGGAAGTCGAACACGTCGCCGACGCGGGTCGGCTCGCCGTTCTCGCGTTCGCTCGCGTAGCTCTCGAAGACCATCTCACCGTAGCCGCCGATCGACAGGCCTTCCTCCACGCGGTAGACCTTCGAGGCGGCGATGCCCAGGCCGTAGAGACCCTCCGCATCCTCGGCGCTGTCCGTCGCCGCCTCGCCGAGAGTCAGTTCCTCGATCTCTTCGGCCAGGACCTCGATCCGTCGTTCCAGTTCGGCGACGCGATCGTCCCCGGCCTCGGCGGCCAGCTCCGCGATGGCCTGGCGCAGTTCGGCTACCTGCTGTTCCAGTGCGTCGAGGCGGTCCTGCGTTGGCTCCTGGGCGATCGCCGTTCCGGTCGCCAGGACCATCGCCAGAGCCGCGACGAGAAAGCGCTTTCGTTTCATGGCCGCGGATAGTGGATTGAATCGGTCCTGTTTGTCAAGTGGACCGAAGGCGGCGCGGCGAGCGCAGCACGAGATGGGGCCGGGATCGTCTCCGATCCCGGCCAGGATCAGCCGATCCGGCTGGGTTCAGCCGGCGTGCGAGGCGGGTTCTCGCCTACTCGACGGCGCGCGTCGCCGTCGCTTCCATGTCGCCGAAGTCGGTGGAGAACGTGCCGTTCAGCGCGTCGCCCTCGACCATGCCGCTGAAGACCAGGGTGAGCTGCTGGCCGCCGGCGTCGATCTCAACCGTGAAGCCCAGAGAGCCGTCTTCGCCAAAGGTGACGTCGGTGGCTTCCACTGTGCCGTCGGGCGAGGCCATTCCCACCATCAGACCGCTGGCGTCGCCGGTCACGTTGATGGTCGGGGTCTGGGTGCCGAGCGGCGTCTCGATCGACATGTTCCAGGAACCCACGGCGGCGGGCAGGGCGGGTGCGCCGTAGGCGCTGCAGCCGGCGGCGAGCAGGGCGGCGGCGAGCGCGAGGAGGAGGTAGTTGCGGAGTGTCCCGTTTGCGGGGTTCATGGTGGCCTTTCCGGTCCTCGTCGGGACCCGTGTCGTTCGGAGCGTCGGGGGCCCCGGGAGTCAAGATCGTGCAGGCGGCGAATGATAGCCGAGCGGCCCGGCTGGCGGGTTTCTAGTCGTTCTCGAGTCGCTGGCGCATCTCGTCGAACATGGCCAGGTCGGCCAGCGAGGGCTCGGGGTTGCGCAGGTCGAGGCGCGCGAGCGCGTCGCGCACGATGTCGGCCACCACCCAGCGCATGTACGGCTTGTTGTCGGCGGGAATCGCGTACCACGGCGCGTGGCTCCTCGTGGTGGACCGGATCGCCTCGCCGTAGGCGCTCATGTACTCGTTCCAGAAGCCCCGTTCGCGCACATCGCTGATCGCGAACTTCCAGTGCTTGTCGGGACGGTCGAGCCGGCGCATGAAGCGCGCCTTCTGCTCGTCGCGGGAGATGTTGAGGAAGAACTTGAGGATCACCGTGCCGTTGCGCGCCAGGTGCCGCTCGTGCTCGACGATCGACTCCATGCGCTGTTGCCACACGCCGCCCGAGTCCACGTGGGGCAGGTGCTGCTTCTCGAGCAGCTCGGGATGGACCCGGACGACGAGAACCTCCTCGTAGTAGCTGCGATTGAAGACGCCGATGCGGCCGCGCTCGGGCAGGCTGCGGGCGGTGCGCCACAGGAAGTCGTGATCGAGCTCCTCGCTTGAAGGCTGCTTGAAGTTGAACACCTGGCAGCCCGCCGGATTGACGCCGGTCAGCAGGGCGTTGATCGTGCTGTCCTTGCCGGCGGCGTCCATCGCCTGGAAGATGAGCAGCAGCGCGCGGCGGTTCTCGGCATACAGCAGCCTCTGTTGACGGCTGATGTCGCGCACGGCGCGCCGCCGCAGCTTGCGGAGTTCGTTGTGACGGGGGGCGTCTTCCGGCGGCGCCGTGCGCCATTGCCGCGGGTCGAAGCGTTTCGTGCCCTCGGGCACCAGGTAGCGTTGCGCCGGCTTCGCGGCTTCGCGAACGGCCTCGGAGTCGTTTTGGGACATGAACGCCTAGGATACTCACTCTGTAACGGCCGGGTCAGGAGAACACCCAAGATGAAGCGAACCCATCGACGCGAATTCCTCAGGACCATGGGAGCGGCGACGGCCGGTGTGGCGGTAGCGTGCAGCCTGCGCTCCGAGCGGGACCAGGGCGGCATGCCCAACGTCGTCTTCATCCTGGCCGACGACATGGGCTACGGCGACATCACCGGGCTGAACCGCGACTCCCGGATCCCGACCGCGAACATCGATCGCCTGATCCGCGAGGGCCGGTACTTCACCGACGCCCACTCGCCTTCGGCCCTGTGCACGCCGACGCGCTACGGCGTGCTCACCGGACGCTACTGCTTCCGCACCCGGGTGAAGCGCAGCGTCCTCTGGGGCTACAGCCGTCACCTGATCGAGCCCGAGCGCACGACGGTCGCCTCGCTCCTGAAGGAAAGCGGCTACCGGACCCACTGCATCGGCAAGTGGCACCTGGGCATGGACATGCCGGCGCGGGGAGGGAGCGGGTTCCCCGAGGGCGACGAGGTCGTCGACCAGCGCTCGTACACGGGCGACGTCGACTGGCCGGGCCGGATCGCGAACGGACCGGTCGCCAACGGCTTCGACACGTTCTACGGCATCTCGGCGTCGCTCGACATGCATCCCTACATCTACATCGAGGACGACCGCTTCCTCGGGGAGTGCACGGTCGAGAACGACCTGCTCTTCACCACCGAGGACACCCGCGAAGAGCGCTACGGCGACAACCTCGGCCCGGCCCATGCCGACTTCCGGGCCGACGAGGTGATGCCGAAGCTGACCCGTCGCACGGTCGAGACGATCGAGGCCCAGAGCCCCGACGACCCCTTCTTCGTCTTTCTCGGTCTTACCGCGCCGCACATCCCGATCGTCCCTTCGGAGAAGTTCCGCGGCCTGAGCGAGCTCGGGCCCTATGGCGATTTCTGTCTCGAGGTCGACGACACGGTGGGGCAGGTGCTCGACGCCCTCGATCGCAAGGGCCTGGCCGACGACACCCTGGTCATCTTCACCGCCGACAACGGGTGCGCGCCCTACATCGGGGTCGAGGAGATGAACGAGCGGGGGCATTACCCCAGCTACATCTACCGGGGCTACAAGTCGGATATCTACGAGGGTGGCCACCGCATACCGTTCGCGGCCCGCTGGCCGCGGCGGATTCCGGCGGGAACCCGTTCGGACGAGATCATCTGCCTGACGGACCTGCTGGCGACCTGTGCCGGAATCACGGGCACGAGGCTCGGGGAAGACGCCGGCGAGGACAGCTACGACATTCTCCCGGCCCTCCTCGGCGAGCCCCTTGCCGCGCCGATTCGCGAAGCGACGGTGTACCAGGCGGGCGACGGCTCGTACGCGATCCGCCAGGGGCGCTGGAAGCTGGAGGACACGCCGAGCTCCGGCGGCTACTACCGCGTGTCCCGCGAAGAGGCCCGCGAAAGGGGCCTGCCGGAGATCCAGCTCTACGACCTGTCGGCGGACGTCGGCGAACAGAGAAACGTCCACGCGGAGCATCCCGAGGTGGTCGACCGGCTGATGACCCTGCTGGAGAAGTACAAGCGCGAGCCGCGCAGCGCCCCGGTGCTCGGTTAGCGTCGCCAGCTACCTGACGTTCGTCGCCGGCAGGAACCCGGCGAGTTCCTCGACGACGGAGGCGTACTCCGGCAGGGAAGCCAGGTTGGTCCATTCGTTCGGGTCGGCGTCGTGGTCGTAGAGCTCCTTGCCGCCGTCGTGGTACTCGATGTAGCGCCAGCGCTCGGTGCGGACGGAGTGGTTGCGGTAGCCGAAGGTCGTCAGCACGGGCCGCGGCCACTCCAACTGCGGGTTCCCGAGCAGGGGCACGAGGCTCTGGCCGTCGAGTCCGGTTCGGCCCGGCACCCGGGATAACTCCACCAGGGTCGGGTAGAGGTCGATCAGGCTCACCGGCCGGGGGCTCGTCACATCACGCTGAGCTCCTCCCGGCGAAGAGATGATCAGCGTCGTTCGGGTAGCCACCTCCCAGAGCGCGTGCTTGCGCCAGTGCTGCTTCTGGCCGAGGTGCCAGCCATGATCGCCCCAGAGCACGACGATTGTGTCTTCAGCATGCTCGCTTTCGTCCAGGGCATCCAGCAGCCGGCCGACATGCGCATCAGCGAAGCTGATCGTGGCCAGGTAGCTCTGCACCGCCCGATGCCACTGGTCGTGCTTCAGGACCATCGCGTGGTCCTCGCCATGGGTGCTGAAGTTCCGCGCGTCCGAGACCGCGTACACCTCCGCCGCGAGCTTCTTGCCGAACGCGGGAAGGTCGTCCCGATCGCTTTCCAGGGTCTCCGGCAGCTCGATGCTCTCCAGGGGATGCATGTCGAAGTACTTCCTCGGCACGTACCAGGGCAGGTGGGGTTTGGTGAAACCGCAGGCCAGGAAGAAGGGCTTGTCGTGAGACTTGCGAAGCTCCCCGATCGTCCAGTCGACGACCTGGACGTCGAACATCTCGGAATCGTCCACGTCGAGCGGTCCCCAGGGGGCCCAGGCGGAGTCCGGCACGCCTTCCTGCCTGGCGCCGATGTGTCGGGCGCTCCTCGGCCGAGGCGGCGTGTAGTAGTCGTCCCAGGAGTCCGGATCGCCGGCGCGTACGCCGTGGAAGATCTTCCCGCCGCCTTTTGCCGAGTAGCCGTGCGCCCTCAGGTGCTGCATCAGCGTGACGGCGTCGGGCAGTTTCTCGCGAAGTCGCTCGCCGTTCCCGTAGACGCCGGAGTTCGATGGCAGGACGCCGGTGAGCAGGCTGACGCGAGACGGATTGCAGAGGGGCGCCGGTGCGTAGGCCCTGGTGAACGCCACGCCGCGACCGGCCAGCCGATCGATGTTCGGAGTCCTCGCCTGCGGGTGTCCCCCCAGGTGGCCGACCCAGTCGTTCAGGTCGTCGACGGCGATGAACAGGATGTTCGGCGGCCGATCCTGCGCGTGTGCCGGCGAAGCGGCGAACGCCGACAGGGCGATGATCTGCACGACGAACAGGAACCGGGCCATGGGTATCGCTCGCCTTCGAGTCACCCTCCTACTATAGGGCCGGACTGAGGCGCTAGAGTCAGGGCCGTGCAGACACGCAGGACGTTCCTGACCTCCTCCGCCGCGATGCTGAGTGCTGCGGCGCTGCCCGCCAGACGACCGCAAGCGGAGCGCGCCCCGAACATTCTCCTGTGCATCTCCGAC
Organism: Thermoanaerobaculia bacterium; assembly: GCA_965232105.1. Taxonomy (GTDB): domain Bacteria; phylum Acidobacteriota; class Thermoanaerobaculia; order Multivoradales; family Multivoraceae; genus Multivorans. The sequence goes on along the minus strand of OZ246956.1, from coordinate 4,692,584 downwards.
GACCAGTCGTGGTTGCACACCGGGGCGGGAGGCGATCCGATCGTCCGCACCCCGGGCTTCGACCGGGTGGCGGAGGAGGGGGTCCGTTTCCCGCACGCCTTCTGCGACGCACCGACCTGCGGCCCTTCGCGGAGCGCGCTCGTGACCGGTCAGCCGATCTGGCGCCTCGAGGAGGCCGGGAACATCCACAGCACGCTGCCGGCGAAGTTCGCCACGTACACCGAAATGCTGGAGCAGGTGGGCTACGCGATCGGTCACACGCTCAAGGGTTGGGGGCCGGGCCGGCTGCCGCCGGGAGGCCGCACACGCAACCCGGCGGGCGACAAGTTCGACAGCTTCGAGGCCTTTCTCCCGACCCGCGGCGAAGATCAGCCGTTCTGCTTCTGGCTCGGCAGTTACGACCCGCACCGCCCGTACACGGCGGGCTCGGGGCAGGAATCGGGCAAGGACCCGGCGCAGGTCGAGGTGCCGGCTCACCTGCCCGATCACCCCGTCGTGCGCGACGACATCCTCGACTACTACGTCGAGGTGGAGCGCTTCGACGGCAGGGTGGAAGCCGCGCTCGATCTCCTCGAACAGGCGGGCGAGCTCGAGAACACTCTGGTCGTCGTCACCAGTGACCACGGCATGCCGTTCCCGCGGGCCAAGGCCAGCCTGTACGACTACGGCAGTCGGGTACCTCTGGCCGTTCGCTGGGGAGATCGCATTCCGGGCGGTCGGGTCGTCGACGACTTCGTCAGCCTGAGCGACCTGGCGCCGACCTTCCTGCAGGCCGCCGGTCTCGAGGCGCCCGCGGAGATGACGGCGAGCAGCCTGCTGCCGCTCCTTGAGTCGTCGGCGAGTGGCCAGGTGGAACCCTCGCGCGACGCGGCCTTCATCGCGATGGAGAGGCACGACGGCTGCCGTCGCGGCGGCAAGGGCTATCCGTGCCGGGCGATCCGGACCGGGAACCACCTGTACATCCGCAACTTCGAGCCCACGCGGTGGCCATCGGGCTCGCCGAGCGCGAAGGACTGTGCCCGGGGCATCCCCTATGGCGAGATCGATTCGTCGCCGACCAAGACGCTGATGATGGAGTCGCGGGGCGAGCCCGGGATCGACCACCTGGCGGAGCTCTCCTTCGGCACCCGGCCTGAGCACGAGCTCTACGATCTGCTCAGCGATCCGGGGCAACTGAACAACCTGGCGGGCCAGCCGTCGGCACAGCAGGTCATCGGTCAGTTGCGCGATCGGCTGATGGATCACCTGGCGGCGACGGGCGATCCGCGGGCTCTGGGCCTTCCCGCGCCCTGGGACTACTACCCCTACTACGGCCGCCGCGTGAACGAGGACTGGGCGGTCGACGAGCCACCGGCGTGAGGCTAGAGTTGCCTCACACTTGGCGAAGGAGAGAAGAGATGAGCAGAGTCGACTGGTACTACCACCGCAACGGCTGAACGAGCTGCAAGAGAGCGTCCAAGTTGATGGACGCACGCGGTGCGGAGATTGCGGACAGGACCCCGGCGAGCCGGAAGCTGGGGCGGGCGGACGCTGAAGCTCTACTGGCCGATGCGGAGACGCTGTACGTCGCCAAGGGGCGCAAGCAGACCGAGCTTTCGGCGTCCGACCAGGGCGCGGCCGACCTGATGCTCGGGCCGACCGGCAACCTGAGGGCGCCGGTTGTCCGCGTGGGCACGACGCTGATCGTCGGCTACCACGAAGAGGCGCTGAGCCAGGTTCTGGGCTGACCTAGTTGTAGGACAGGCGGCGGACCTGTTCCGGGTCGTCGCCCTCGAAGAGAAGTCGGCCGTCGACGAAGCGGGCGTCAGGCAGCGCCACCGCGAGGACTTCGCCCAACTCCTCGACGGCGTGGACGGTCAGCGTTGCGCGCACGTCATCGGGCAGATCCTCGAGATCGGCTTCGTTCTGCTTCGGCAGCACGATCTCGTGGATGCCGGCCCGGACGGCGCCCAGCACTTTCTCCTTGACGCCGCCGATCGGAAGGACGCGCCCGGACAGCGTGATCTCGCCGGTCATCGCGAGGTTTGCCTTCGCCGGCCGGCCGGAGAGGGCCGAAACCAGCGCCGCGGCCATCGTCACACCGGCCGAGGGGCCGTCCTTGGGGATGGCGCCGGCCGGAACGTGGATGTGGACGTCCGTCTCGAAGGCGGCCGGAGGGATCTGGAGCGCCTCGGCGTTCGATCTGGCGTAGGTCCTGGCCGCGCGGGCCGACTCCTTCATCACGTCGCCGAGCTGGCCCGTGAGCTCGAGCCGGCCCTTGCCCTTCGTCGTCTCGACTTCGACGAACATGATGTCGCCGCCCATCGGCGTGTAGTACATGCCGGTGGCCACGCCGACGGCGTCGCGTTCCAGTGCGCGTTCGGGCCGGACCCGTGGGCGACCCAGGAACTCCCGGACCTCGTCGGCGCCGACCTGCGTTGGCGCGTCGTCGTGTTCAGCCTCCGCTTTCTCGGGCGCCACGGCTTTCTCGGGCGCCACGGCGAGCTTGCGGGCTACCTTGCGCACCATGCGGCCGAGTTCCCGCTCGAGTTGCCGGACGCCGGCTTCGTGCGTGTAGCTGGAGATCACCTCACGGAGCGCTTCGTCGCCGACCTCGATCTGCTCCGGCAGCAGGCCTCCCGAGCGAACGGCCCGGGGCAGCAGGAACTGGCGGGCGATGTTCTCCTTCTCGTGCTCGGTGTAGCCCGAGAACTCCACCGTCTCCATCCGGTCGCGAAGCGGCGCCGGGATGTTCTGGATGAAGTTCGCGGTGGCGATGAACAGCACCTGGCTCAGGTCGTAAGGCACTCCGAGGTAGTGATCGATGAAGGCGCCGTTCTGCGCCGGGTCCAGAACCTCGAGCAGCGCGGCCGACGGATCGCCCTGGAGCGAGGCGCCCAGCTTGTCCACTTCGTCGAGCAGGAACACCGGGTTCTTGACGCCGGCCTGCCTCATGCCGTGGAGGATGCGGCCCGGCATCGCTCCGACGTAGGTGCGCCGGTGGCCGCGGATGTCCGCTTCGTCCCGGGCGCCGCCGAGGGAGACCCGCACGTACTCGCGGCCCATGGCCCTGGCGATCGACTTCGCGATCGAGGTTTTGCCGACACCGGGAGGTCCCGAGAAGAGGAGAATCGGGCTGCGTTCCCCTTCGGTGTCTTCGACCCCCGGCTCGTCGGTCGGGCCGTCGCCGGCATCCTCGGGACCGGCCGCGGAGTCATCGTCGGCTGCTTCCGCGTCGCGCTCCCGTCTGCGCGCCTGGCGATCGTGCATGACCCGCACCGCGAGGAACTCCAGGATCCGGTCCTTCGTGTCCTCGAGGCCGTAGTGGTCCTCGTCCAGGATGCGCGCCGCGTCCGAGAGGTCCAGCCTTTCTTCGCTGATTTCGCTCCACGGCAGCTCGCACACCGTTTCGATGTAGGTGCGGATGACCTGGGATTCCATCGACTCGCGGCCCATCCGCTCGAGTCGCTTGAGTTCGCGGTCGACTTCCTTCCTCGCCGCTGGCGGCAGCTCCAGCCCGGCGACCCGCTCTTTCAGTTCCTCGAGATCCTCCGAGCCGTCGTCATCGCCGAGTTCCTTGCGGATGGCCTTCAACTGTTCGCGCAGGTACATCTCGCGCTGGCGGTCGCCGATCTCCTCCTCGACCTGGGTGTTGATGTCCTGCTGGGCGTCGAGAACCTTGATCCGTCGCTGGACCAGCATCAGCACCCGCCGCATCCGCTCTTCGACGGCCAGCGTCTCGAGCAGGGACTGGTGGTCGCCGGCTGGCAGTTCGAGATGACCTGCTACCAGGTCGGCGAGCCGCCCTGGGTCGCTCACCGCGCGCAGCGTCTTGTTGAGTACGTCGCTGGGGATGCCGGCGCGCTCACCGAGTTCAGCGGCCCGGTTGCGGAGTTCCTCGTCGAGGGCGACGAAGGCGAGGTCATCCGGGTCCACCGGCATGAGTTCCTCGGCCGGCGAGACGGTGGCGAGGAGATGCTCCTCCGTCGTGTCGATGCGCAGCGCGATGCCGCGGTGCAGACCCTGGATGAGGGCCTGCGTGCCGCCGAGGCCCTGCTGGAGCTGGACCACGCGCGCAATGACGCCGATGGTGTGCAGGCCGAGCGGATCGACATCCTCGCTCTTCTCCCGTTGCAGGAGGGCGAAGAACCTGCGGTCCGGACTCTCGGCCGCGGCCTGGATGGCGCTCAGGGAGTCCGACCGGCCAACGGACATGGGCATGGTGACGCCTGGATAGATCACCAGGTCACGCAGGACGATGACCGGCAACTCGGGTTTGGGGCCGGTCGTTCGCGGCGAAAGAAGCGCGTCGGAGGCCGGCTCGGCGGCCAGGGCCCTGGGGTCGGGCTCCCGGGGGCCGTGCAGGTCGTCGTGTTCGGTCATGTCGTTGTCCCTCGGTGTCCGGTTCGCCTGTCGGTCGAGTTGGTCGACGGAACAGGGCTGGCGAGAGATCTTATTCCATTTCGCTTAAGTTGGCTAGATCTGAGTTGGAATCCATAAGGTTCGTGCTCCCGAGCAGCGTGTCTTTGCGCTGCCAGCGGCCATTGAGCCATTCCTGGACGCGCTCGGGTGCCACGTCCGTGATCGGGACTGTCTCCCAGGCGACATCCACTGGCCCGGCCGCTCCGCCGAGGAACTCCCAGAACGAAACGGCACGCGGATAGGCGAGCGTCAGGTCGACGATCGTGCCGCCGCCGGGGGCGAGCGCCTCGATCATGGCGGCGACGCCGCCGGCCCTGGGCGGAAGCACGTGGTCGTAGGACCCGCCCCTGGCGGCGCGCTTGGCCTCGGTGAACCGCGTGCCCTCGGCGAAGGAGAGGATGGCCGCCGGCGACTCGATCAGAGCCGCGGCCGCTTCGCCCACCCGGCGCCGGTCGTCGTCCCGCCGGGTTGCCGGGCTCGCTCCTCGCCGGGTCCGGCGACGCAGCACGGGGAAGTCGAAGGCAAGGATGATCACGCCGAAGATCGGCATGTAGATGAGCTCCCGCTTGCCGAGGAACACGATGATCGGACCGTGGGTTGCGACGACGCTTTGGACGATCAGGATGTCGGCCCAGGAGCGGTGGTTGGAGAGGACGATGTGCGGCCGGGTCGGGTCGAGGGTGAGTTCTTCGAAGCTCCAGACGGCCCGTGAGACGCGCCGGAGCAGAGTGTTGTCGATGCGCACCGCGGCCCGGTAGATGCGGTTGGAGACGCGGCGAAACCAGCCTCGGCTGCGGCGCACCGCCTTGGCCGGCAGGAGGAGCAGAAGCAGAGCGGCCCAGAAGGCCAGGTTCAGCGTGATCGCGGCAAGACAGGCTGCCGCCCTCAGGTGGCCCGGAAACGTCAAGTGCGGCGCGGAGGCCGGAGTAGCAGGGCGTTCGTGCGCCGGACGTAGTCCTGGTAGCCGGGATCGTCGCGCCAGCGGCGGTTCGCACGCGCTTCGAGCATGCGGACGCCGCTGATCCTGGTAAGCAGCAGCCAGACGAAGACCGGGGAGATCAGCGTTGCCAGTTGCCAACCCTCGAGCGCGGGGGCCGCGATCACCGCGATGCCGATCCAGAGCAGGATCTCGCCGAAGTAGTTCGGGTGGCGCGACCAGGCCCAGAGACCGGACGCGATGTAGCGGCTCCGATTCTCGGGCACCGAGCGGAAGCGGGTCTTCTGGGCGTCGGCCGTGACTTCGATCGCGAAGCCGAGGACCCAGAGCGCCGAGCCGGCGGCGAGAGTCCAGTCGGGCGGCCTGACCTCGCTCGCGAGCAGTGCGGCGAGCGCCGGGCCGGCGGTCAGCGACACCCAGAGTCCCTGGAGCGTCCAGGTCATCAGGAAGACGGGGAAGTTCGGCTTGATCTGGCGGAAGCGGCGATCCTCACCGTCACGGCGAACGCGCAGGAAGAGGAACGGTCCGAGCCGCAGGGCCCAGATCCCGATCGCCGCGGCGATGACGAGCGAGCGGGCGTCGAACGCGCCGCGGATCGCGAGCGCGCCTCCGGTAGCGACCAGGAAGGTGATGCTCCCGGTCAGGTCGAAGTAGCGCTCGGTCTGGAGGAGCCAGGCTGGAACGAAGGCGATCCACTGGACCGCGAAGGCGGCGGCGACGAGGACCGCGAAGGCCGGCAGGCCACCGGCCTCGACGCCGTGGCTGCCGCCGGCCGCCGCCATCAGCGCCCCGGCGAGGAGCGCCCCGGCGATGGCCAGGTAGGGAGTTGACTTTGGCATGCCTGGGAGAACCTAGCAGCCGGAGTCTGGCTCAGTACGGCATGTCGTCGTCGCCCAGCCCGAAGTGGTGACCCAGTTCGTGGACCAGGGTGTCGCGCACCTCGCGCACCACGTCCGCCTCCGTCTCGCAGATCCACAGGATCGGCAGGCGGTAGATCACGACCCGGTCGGGCAGGGAGCTGTAGCCGGCGCCGCGCTCGTCGAGCGGCACGCCGTGGTAGAGGCCGAGCAGGTCGTCCTCTTCCGGGTCCAGGCCGACCAGACGCAGGTCCTCCTCGGTGGGTTCCTCCTCGACGACGACCGCGATGTTGTCGAGCATTTCGGCGAAAGCCGCCGGCAACGTGTCCAGGGCTCTGGCCAGCAGCCGCTCGAATCGCGGCAGGTCCACTTCGATCATCGGCGGCTAGCCTTCCATTCCCCGAGCCACGCTGTCCACCGGGGGGCGATCGGCTGCTGCTAGGGTCCGCCGAACCACGAACCGAGCGACTCCGTGACCGACCCGCGCCGATACCTGACCGACGACCCGTTCGAATCCGGGGCCGTCGCGAAGAGCGCTCTGACCTTCCATGAACTGGTCGTGGCGGCGCGCCGCAAGCTGACCCAGGACGTGTGGGACTACCTGATCGGCGGCGCCGAGACGGAGACGTCGGTCAAGCGCAACCGGCAGGCGCTGGACTCGGTCGCGTTTCGGCCGCGCGTGCTGACCAACGTCGCGGAGATCGAACCCGCAGGTTCGCTCCTGGGACACGACCTCCGCATCCCCGTCATCCTGGCGCCGATCGGTTCGCTGCAGTTGTTCGAGGAAGGCGGTGGCGCCACCGCCGGGAAGGCCGCCGAGGACTTCGGGATCATGAACTTCGTCAGCTCGGTGTGCCTTCCCGGTCTCGAAGGTTCCGCCGAGGCTTCCGATTCAACCAAGGCGTACCAGCTCTATCTCGCCGACGACGAGGACTGGATGCGGGGACTGATTCGCCGGGCGCAGACCGCGGGTTACAACGGCTTCTGCCTCACGGTCGACACCCAGGTTTACAGCCGGCGTGAACGGGACATCCTCAAGCGGTGGCGTCCGCCGTCGGTCGGCGAGGCGACGACCCGTGCCGCGCCGCTGAACTACCAGGCCCGGATGACCTGGGACCTGGTCAAGCGGATCAAGGACGAGTTCGACATTCCGTTGATCCTCAAGGGCATCGCCACGGCGGAGGACGCCGGCCTCGCCTGCGAGCACGGCGTCGACGTGGTCTACGTCTCGAACCACGGCGGCCGGCAACTCGACCACGTCCGCGGCACCCTCGACACCCTTCCCGAGGTCGTCAAGGAAGTCGACGGCCGCACCGAAGTCGTCGTCGACGGCGGCTTCCTGCGCGGCACGGACATCGTCAAGGCGAAGATTCTCGGCGCCGACGCCGTCGGCATCGGCCGGCTCGAGTGCATCGCCATGGCCGCCGGCGGCCGCGAAGGCGTCGTCCGGATGCTCCGCATCCTCGAACACGAGATCACGACCTGCCTCGGCCTCCTCGGCGTCACGAGTTGGGAGGAACTCGATGAGTCCTACCTCCACCGCGCGCTGCCGGTGGACCGGCCGGGCGTGTTGAGCGCGCTGCCGTTCCTGGACCTCGACTATCCGTACCCCTGAGCCGCGCACCGACCATCCTCCCCTGAGCGCCAGGTCGCGCTTGTCCCGTCTAGCTTTCACAATCTCACTGCTCCGCGCCGCTGGCGGAACAGTGTCACTCGTCGAGCGCCGGCGCCCGGGCCGCTTCATCCATCCCCCGGCTCACGCAAGGGCCTGGTTCAGTCCGGTCGAAACACGTCGCGAGATCCTGGCCGTCTTCGGGTCCGCGGCGCAGGTACGCCAGGACCTGGTTCGTCGGGTTCGCTGTCATCGGCCGGCTCCACCAACGCGGTTCGCGGATCGTCAGGCGGCTCGGACTTCTCGGTCATGCCGAGCAAGCCGAGAAAGGGCCGGCCAAACGGGTCTTCGCAAGGCCACTCGAACACGACGTAGGAGAGGCGGTCGACGTCCTCGGCGTCGGCTTCTCTCGATGTGCCTCCCGTGGCGCCGTTCGGGAGGGGTCGCTCCTGGCAGAGTTGATCCCTGCGGAATGCTCGGAGGTTGGGCGGAACGCCACGACCACGGCTGCCAACGCGCGCGTGGAGCATTCCCCCGGAAGGCGGGGACACGAAGACCTGCACCCCGGCCACGGGCCGGCTCCAGAGGGGACTCGACGGCCACACGTCGAGGCATCGGTGGCCTTGCCCTCGACACCATCACTGAGCACGCGCTACGCCGGGAGTTGCCGGAACATTGCGCCTCGGTGTCAGACTGGCGAATGGCTGCCGGAGAAGGTCAGGGCTGAGCGAACACGTGCTCCTGCAAGAACTTCTCGAATTGCTCGTACGTCCGCGATCCGCTGAACGCCGTCAACCGTGAACCTCCCGCATCGAAGATGACCGTTGCGGGAACGGCGCCCTCCCACTCGGGGTAGAGGGCGTAAACGAACTTCTGTGCGTCCCTGAAGCTCCCGATCCTTGAGACCGCTTTCTTGTCGCCGACGGCAAGGTAGGAGACCAGGTTCGGCGCGTACTTCGCGAAAGAGGGCCTGACCGTCTTCTCGAGTTTCTTCGGGCGGTCGATGGAGACAGCGAGCACCCTCAACCCCTGGTCGCGGAACTCCTCCTGAAGTCGGTCGAGATCCGGCAGTTCCTTCAAGCAGGGCACGCAGTAGGTGGCCCAGAAGTTGACGATGACAGCGCTGCCGCGATGGCGCTCGAGGATGGCGCGGAACTCGGCCGCAGTCGCCGTGACGACATCATCCGGCTCCAGGAGATGGTCGACTGCAGGCTCGCCGTCAGGCGCAGCAAGGGAGGCCTGTGGCCCGCCAACCAGGAGGCCCGCCGCGGCCACCAGGACGCTCGCCAATGCCAGTCGGGAACGCGTGAACAGCAAGTCCTTCAACTCCTTCGAGAAGATCGCCAGAATGAGACGCAAACGGCCCCATATGGAGGGTACGACAGTCCTGTGGCGATGTTACGAACAACGTCGTCCGAGAGCGGCCTTCGTGCCGGCGGGACTGGAGGACTGAGGTGGTCCTGGTTCGTTGGACAGTTCCGGGTCCAAGGTAGCGTGTACTCCCTTGGTTGATGAAGCAGTCCGCCGCAGCCGCCGGGGCTGTGGAAAACTGCGGGATCTGTGGAAAACCCGATTCGTCCCGGAGGCGAGTGTCGGAAGTCGCATCGGGGCTGGCGCCGCGATAGACCTCGTCTGGGGCCCTGCCCTGGTGGGATGAATGCGGCCACTCGATGAGTCCTACCTCCATCGCGCGTTGCCGGTGGACCGGCCGGACGTCCTGAGCGCGATCCCGTTCCTGGACCTCGACTATCCATACCTCTGAGCGCGACGCGGCCTGGCGCGTAGTCCCTCGTCGAATCGGAAGCTCTTTGCCAGGCCCGCCTGGGCGAGCACGGCGTTCGCCGTGTGCCGCGACTTGATGTTCCCGTCCACAGGGAAGTGCTTGCCGGAAAAGGGGGCTGAACCAGATCTCATGGTCCCCGCGCCCTTGACGCACCCGACGGCAACCCGCTTCCCGCAGCTTCCGCTTCAGCGCTCGCGTGAAGCTGGCCACTATCCGGCGAGGCGGATCGTCTCCAGCCTGCTCGATGTCATCCGGAGCGGAATCGCTTTCGGGGCGGGTCCACCGAAGAGATGCCGGTTCAGCTCGTACAGCTCAGGCACCAGCGTCCGTATCTTCTTCATCAGGTCGCGCTCCGACGGCGCCTCGGCAACCAGGCCGGGGAAGTCCGTGTCCGAGACGTACCAGACGCCGGCTTCGTCGTCCCAGGAAATCTCAGCGAAGTAGCTATGGTCCATGCTCCCTGCCGGTTGCCCCTCGGCCGCGCGAGGACATTATGCCGTAGGTCTGCTTCGTCGCTGCGCTTGGCTCCTCTCCTCTCGCGCCGCCTTCGCGGAAGCCAGGCTCCGTCCCGTGCTACTTCGTCGGGTCGTCGGAGATCTGGACCACCATCTTGCCGGTGTTCTCGCCACGGAAGAGGCCCATGAACGCCTCGGGGGCCTTTTCGAGGCCGGAGACGATCGTTTCGCGGTAGGTGACCTTGCCTTCGGCGATCCAGCCCGCTGTGTCGCGGACGAAGTCGGCGCGGCGGTCCATGTGGTCGGAGACGATGAAGCCCTGCATCTTGAGACGCTTGGGGATGATCGAGATGAGCGTTTTGGGGCCGGGGCGGGGTTCCTTGTCGTTGTAGTGCGCGATCATGCCGCAGACGGGGATGCGGCCGAACATGTTCATGTGCAGGAAGACCGCCTCGAGCGTGGGGCCGCCGACGTTCTCGAAGTAGACGTCGATGCCGTCCGGGCAGGTGTCGGCGAGATTCCGGTTCAGGTCGCCGTGGTAGTCGAAGGCGGCGTCGTAGCCGAGGTCGGAGACCAGGTGGGCGACCTTGTCGGCCGATCCGGCGCTACCGACGGCCCGGCAGCCCTTGATCTTCGCGATCTGGCCGACCAGGCTGCCGACGGCCCCCGCCGCGGCGGAGACGAACACCGTCTCGCCCTCCTTCGGTTCGCCGATGTCGAGCAGGCCGACATAGGCGGTCATGCCCGGCATGCCGAGCACGCCGAGGAAGGCGGAAAGCGGCGCGCCGTGGGTGTCGATCTTCTGCAACTCCGCGGCGGAAGCGGCGAAGTGGCTGCGCCAGCCGAAGCGGCTCGACACCAGGTCGCCTGGAGCCAGGGCGTCCGAGTTCGACGCCTCGACGACGCCGACCGCGCCGCCGTCGAGCGCCTTCCCGATCTGGAAGGGCGGCGTGTAGGACTGGATGTCCCGCATCCGACCCCGCATGTAGGGATCGACCGACATGTACACGTTGCGCACGAGGGCCTGTCCCTCGCCGGCGCTTGGCACGTCGGTTTCGACGACGTCGAAGTTCGCGGCTTCCGGCTCGCCCGCGGGACGCGAGGCGAGGCGGACTTCCAGGCTGCGGTCGGTCATGTCTCTTTTCTCCAAACAGATCAGTCGACGATCGCCTGGTAGGCGAGGTTGTGGAACTCCGTGCCGTACGTCAGGCCGCCGTGGGGGAGGATCTGGATCATGAACACGCCGACCATCTCCTCGTCGGGGTCGATCCAGAACCGGGTGCCCGCGGCGCCGCCCCAACTGTATTCGCCGGGGGAACCCAATGCGCCGTTGATTCCCGGGTTCTGATTGACCCGGAAGGTGAGGCCGAAGCCGTCGCCCGGTCCCATCAACTGTCCGACGCGCGGCATGTCGCCGATGTGGTCGGAAGACAGGAGCTTGACGGATTTCGGGCTGAGCATCTGGCCGCCCTCGTACTTCCCGCCGTCGAGCAGCATCTGGATCATTCGGAAGTAGTCGGTTGTCGTCGACACGAGGCCGGCGCCGCCGTAGAAGATTTGCGGCTTCTGCAGGTAGGAGTCCTGCGGCGGTGCGTTCGAGCGGACGATCGTGCCGTCGCGGGCTTCGCGGTCCGGCGTGTAGAGAACGGCCAGCCGGTCCTCGGTGCCCGGGCGCACGTAGAACGCCGTGTCCTTCATGCCGAGGGGCGCGAAGATCTCGTCCTCCAGGAAGACGTCGAAGGTCTTGCCTGAGATCACCTCGACCAGGCGGCCCAGGACATCCATGGAGAGGCCGTAGCGCCAGACCGTGCCGGGGTGATCGTGGAGGGGCGACTGACCCAGCTTCTCGACGAACTCCGCGAGGTTCTGGTCGCGGCTGCTTACCCCGAGTTCGGCGTAGAACGACTGGCCCTGGGCGTTGCGCGGTCCGCCGTAGCTGATGCCGGCGGTGTGGGTGAGCAGGTCCTGGACCGTCATGTCGCGGTTCGCGGGCACGAGTTCCATGCTCGGGTCGCCGGTCCCCGGATCGACGCTCCACTCGGCGACCTCCATGTCGCCGAGGGCGGGGATCCACCGGGACGCAGGCGTGCGGAGCGGGAAACCGTACTTCTCGTGCAGGATCATCACGGCGACGCCAGTGACCGCCTTGGACATCGAGTAGATGCGGAAGAGGGCGTCCTTCGGCATCGGCTCCTTCGATTCGAGGTCGCGGTAGCCGTAGGTGTTGAAGTACGCGATCTCGCCGCGGCGGGCGATCAGGCCCGTGGCGCCGGCGATCTTGCCGGCCTCGACGTAGCCGTTCATCGCCGCGTCGATGCGTGCGAGGCGTTCGGACGAGAGACCGACCTGTTCGGGCTTGGTGACCGTGAGGGTCGCGTCGGCGGCGGCCAGCGCCGGGGCGGCGGCGAGGGTCAGTGTGAGCAGCAGGGCCGCGATCGTGCGGCAGTTCGGGATCAGGCGTCGAGTCATCGGCGTGTCTCCTCGCGGGAACGGTCGTGTCTGTTGCGGGTGGCGGCGACATGGTACCCGCTGCCTCCCCGGTGCGTGCAGGCGACTTGCCCGCTGCTACAGTCTTTCGCGCTCCAGAGTTTCTTGAATCGCGAGAAGCTGGCCTTGAATCGCGAGAAGCCGGATCGGCGGCCTCGGCCCGTACCGGCATAGAGGAGGTCGCTCAGATGCCGGTACCGATCCCACCGCTTCGCGAGGAGAACCTGCCCGAGCGCAAGCTGTCCTTCTGGCAGCTCGCCGGTCCGGGCGCGATCATGATCGGCCTCGCGATCGGCGCGGGCGAACTCGCGGTGTGGCCCTGGGTAACCGCGAAGTTCGGCACGGTCATGTTGTGGGCGGCGGCGCTCGGCGTCTTCCTTCAGCTCTGGATCAACATCGAGATCGGCCGCTGGGCGGTCGTCACGGGCGAGCACCCGTACACGTCGTACGCCCGCATGTCGATGACCGTCATCTACGCGTTCCTCACGCTGGGGTTCGTCGGCCTGTTCCTGCCGGGCTGGGCGAGGATGTCGGGCGCGGCGCTCAAGGCGCTGATCTTCGGCCCCGACGGGCCGGGCCCCGAGTGGTTCTGGACCGCGGTCACGTTCGGCTTCATCGCGCTCATCCTGTTCGGGCCCAAACAGATGTACAGGGCGGTCGAGCGGGCGATCGGGATCATGGTCCTGGTGATCACGATCGGCCTGATCTACGTTGCCTTTTCGGTGGGCACCTGGGACGCGGTCAAGGAGATGGGCAGAGGTCTCGTCAACTTCGGGCACATCGAACTCGACGACGAGTTCACCTTCGCCAGGTTCTTCGGCGCCGTCGTCTTCGCCGGCATCGGCGGCGCCGGCAACCTCTGGTACGCCTTCTACCTGCGGGACAAGAACATCGGCATGGGCGGACGCATCCCGGTGCTGGCGAACCCGCTGCGTGTGCACAAGACGGCGGAGGTCCAGACCGGTTTCCGGTACCGGGAGACTCCGGAGAATGCGAGCCGGTTCAGGCGCTGGATGCGCTTCGTGATCCAGGACCAGGTCATCTTCTTCTGGTTGGGGAACACGTTCACGATGTTCCTCTTCATGTTCGGAGCGCTGACCGTGCTGCGGCCGGCCGGGATTGTCCCTGAGGAGGGCCAGATCGTCTGGGACATGTCGGTCATCCTGGAGTCGAGCCTCGGAACGCCCGGAAGGTACATCTTCCTCCTGATCGGCATGGCGGCGCTGTTCAGCTCCCAGCTCGGCGGCGTCGACGGCGGCGCCCGCACCTGGTCCTACCTGCTGGGCTCCATGTTCAAGTTCGGCAAGAAGCGCACCCAGAGCCAGTGGTACCTGATCTTCGCCATCATGTTCATGGTCGCCGGCACCGCATCCACCGCGTTCTTCGAAGTCACCGGTGTTTCGGCGCTCGGCTTCATCTTCAACGCCGCCCTCCTGGGCGGCTTCGCGATGGCGATCTACGTGCCGCTGACGCTCTACGTGAACCTGACCAGGCTGCCGAAGTCCGCCCGTCCGAAGGCGCTCAACATCGTGATGATGGTGATCGCGTCGACCGTCTACGTGTCCTTCACCCTGTACACGATCTGGGGCCTGATCTTCGGGTGATCCGAGCCTTGGGAACCCGCGGGCTTCTGGCCGGCATCCGGACGACGCGGCGCGGCGGGGATGAGTCGCCAGGTAGCCGCATTCAGGCTTCGCGAAGGCGCGCCTTGACCTCAGCCAGCGTGAGTTCCCGGCCTTCCTCGGCGCTTGCCATGCCTTCTCCCACGGCGCGCACGAAAGATCGCCCGTCCTGAACGGCCTCATGTCCTCGGAGATCCTGGCCGCGCGGGTGCGGATCGGCCGTCTTCTTACTGGTCATGCTGCAGACTCGCTTCGGCGCGCTCTAGCCAGATCGAACGCTCCCTGCATTCGTACCCAGTGCCCGGCGTCGCTCCAGCCGAGACGTTCCAGGGCCAGCGCTAGCCGGGGGGACACTCCGGCCCGACCGTTGACCACGCGGGACAACGTGTTCCGGGTAACGCCAAGTCGGGCGGCAGCGTCGGAAACAGTCCAGCCCTCCGCCTCAATCGCTTCCCGGATGATCTCACCCGGGTGAGCGGGATCGTAGATTCCAGCCATGACCACCCGACTGTAACGCGCAACGGATCACGTTGCAGGTAGCGGGTGCCTCGTGCACGGCATGCCTGTCGATCGTTCTGGTCGAAGTACGCTGTGACCTCGCCCGAAGGCCTGGCCGCCTGTGCCGTCCCGCCCGCGCCCTGCTACGCCGCCCGCTGGTCCGTCTGCTTTCGGACCGTTGCACCGTACCGTTCCCGATCAACCACCGCCTGCAGATGGGGTGGCGGCTTCCACAGGCACTCCATCACGTAGCGCAGATCCATCGGCGTGCCGTCCCAAGACGGCATGGACTCGTTGCCGGTGACGAGGATGCCGGCATCTTCGAGGTCTCGGAGGAGGTCGTCGCAAGGGTAGGGGCCGACTGGTGGAGGTGCGGGACTCTCGTGGAGCGGTCGTCCGCGAGGATGGAAGAACTGCACGGAGCCGTCGGCGCCCATTCGCACCTCAAAGCCGCCCTCGTGCAGGAGCCGATGATGCCGGCGGCAGAGAAGCACCAGGTTCGAGAGCTTCGTTTCGCCTCCATCGGCCCAGTGGTGGATGTGATGAGCGTCGCAGTGGCGGGAGGTGCAGCCGGGGAAGCGACATCCACGGTCGCGGAACTCCAGAGCTCGCCGGACCGGCGGCGGAATGGTGCGCGTCTTGCGACCGACGCTCAGGATCTCCCCGTTGCGGTGTGTCATTCGCACCTTGCCGGCGTCACAGGCGATCCGCCTTGCTGTTTCCGCGGAAACAGGAACGTGGGCGTCGCCGAGCCAGGCTCCGTTCACTGGCGGCGTCTCCGCGGAAACACCCGGCTCCGCGGTCTCGGCGCAGGCATGGTCGATGGTCGCTTCCGTCGCGACTCCAGGCTTGAGCGTTTCCGCGGAAGCGCGTGGCTTGGCGTTACTTGCCACTGCCGGCTCCTCAGCTTGGAGTTCCGCCTCGTTCACATGGACGACGACCTGGTAGCGGTCGCCGCTTGGCCGGGGATCAAGCCCGCCCGCGAGAGCGCTCTCTGCCACGAGCCCGAGAGCATCCGCGCGCAGCTTGCCGGCAGGGGGGCGATCAGCCTTGTCCCTCTCGCTGCGGCTCTCGTCGTACAGCTTCTCGGTCGCCGCGTCGAGTGCCTTCACAAGCACTTCGCCGACCTCCGGCGCCAGCCGTCCGCGGATCGCGAACATGCCGTTCTCATCGATGTGTGTAGCCACGTGACTGGCGGCATCGCGCAGCTCGTCGTCGTGAGCCTCAATGGTGTGGTCGGCTCTGCGCCATGCCCTGACCACCCGTTCGATGTGCGCGGCGGTTGCGGCCCTGCCCAGATCCACGAGCGACTCTTCGGTGTCGGGCCTCGCGACACGGGTCAGTGCCCTGACCTTCGAGTAGGAGAGCCGGCCATGCTTCATCGCCTCGCTCAGCAGGGGCAACTCGCCCAGGGCACGAGCGACTCGCACCCGCTCCCGCGCCGCGCTGGGGGCAAGCCCGATGCGCCACGTGAGCCAGTGGGCGCAACTCAGGAAGCCGTTGTTCCAGCCTTCCCGTTCGTCGAACTCGCGAATCAGAACGAGCAGTTCGTAGGTCGCCGCATCGATGCGGGCGGCCAGCGTTGCGATCTCTTCGCCCAAGCGTTCCTTGGGACTCATGTCGGTCCGGTTGTCAATCATTGGCAGCCTGCGTTCAGGTGTCTGGAAGGGGCCGTGGAAGGGGTGGATAGAGGCACGCCGCGTCTCCGTTTGAAGGAGATAGGCTATCTGAAATGCTTTCGAATAGCAAGGAATCGACGCCTGCGTCGGAAGAGTGTCGCCCTGGCTGGTGGGCTTGAGACGGCCTTCAATGGCTACGCCATGGTGGCCAGAGAATCGCGAGTAGTTGATCTCGGTTGGCATAGGCAAGTAGGGTTGCCGAGTGATCCCGGCCAAGAAGCTGACGACGGCGGTCGAGGCGTACTTCGAGGATCTTCGGCGCCTTCGTGCGTCGGGTGGCGCGACGGACGAGCGGTCGAGCTACGTTCCGCTCGCGAATCTGTTGAACGCGGTCGGCGGAGCACTCAAGCCGAGGGTGTTCTGCATCATCGAGCTCGCTGACCAGGGCTCTGGCCATCCCGACATGGGGCTCTACGCGGGGAGTCAGGTTCGGAAGGGGAGGCCGCGCGAGGACCAGGTTCCTGAGCGCGGGGTCGTGGAGGTGAAGTCACCTCAAGTGGCTCTGGGGGCGACGGAGGTTCGGGAGCAGGTAGACCGCTACTGGTCGCGCTATCAGCTCGTGTTGGTGACCAGCCTCCGTGAGTTCGAGCTCGTGGGCCGCAACGCCTCGGGCGACGAAGTGAAGGTGGAGACGTTCAGCTTGGCCGCGACTGAGCCGGAGTTCGGTTGTCTCCTCGAGAAGCCGCGGGCGGCGGCACGCAAGCTCGGCCGGGGGCTCGGCGAGTACCTGGCGCGGGCGCTGTCTCACCAGGCGGCGTTGACCGACCCGAAGGACCTCGCCTGGTTGCTGGCTTCCTACGCCCGAGATGGTCTTGCTCGGGTCGAGCGGGCAGGGGACTCGCCTTCGCTCGGAACCGTTCGTTCCGCACTGGAGGAGGCGCTTGGAGTCCGGTTCGAGGGTGCGAAGGGCGCACGGTTCTTTCACTCGACTCTGGTGCAGACGCTCTTCTACGGCGTCTTCTCCGCGTGGGTGTTGTGGTCGCGGCAGGCGCCAGAGCGCGGCAGCGTGTTCGACTGGCGGACTGCCGTCTGGCATCTGCGGGCGCCGGTCCTGCGGGCGTTGTTTCAGCAGCTCGCCGACCCAGGGCGTTTGCGGCCTCTCGGCTTGATCGAGGTGTTGGACTGGACGGCGGCAGCGCTTGACCGCGTGGACCGTGCCGCTTTCTTCGCCAGCTTCAACGAGGGTGAGGCGGTGCCGTACTTCTACGAACCGTTCCTGCAGGCCTTCGATCCGGCGCTGCGAAAGCAGTTGGGGGTCTGGTACACGCCGACCGAAGTGGTGCAGTACATGGTCGCCCGTGTGGACAAAGCGCTCCGCGACGACCTGGACATTCCCGACGGCCTGGCGGCTGACAACGTCTACGTCCTCGACCCGTGTTGTGGGACCGGCGCCTATCTCGCGGAAGTACTGAAGCGTATTGCCGCGAATCTCGAAGGACGAGGACTTGGAGCGCTCGCGGGCGCTCGCGTCAAGCAGGCCGCCACGGAGCGCGTCTTCGGCTTCGAGATCATGCCGGCCCCGTTTGTGATCGCCCATCTGCAGGTCGGCTTGACGATGCAGGACCTCGATGCACCGTTGGCAGAGGACGGCTCGGAACGGGCGGGTGTCTTCCTGACCAACGCGCTCACCGGGTGGGAGCCGAGGAGGAACAAGCCGCTTCCCTTTCCGGAGTTGGAGCAAGAGCGCGACCGAGCCGAGAGGGTCAAACAGGCGACGCCCGTCTTGGTGATTCTCGGCAACCCTCCCTACAACGGGAACCCTGGTGTGCCTGTGGATCCTGAGGAACTGGAGCTCACGGAGACCTACAGTGCTACGAAAGAGGTGCTGCGCCGCGGCCGTCGCGGGTTGAACGATCTCTACGTCCGCTTCTTTCGCATGGCGGAACGCCGTATTACCGAAGGTACAGGCCGAGGCATAGTTTGCTTCATCTCGAACTATTCGTGGCTCGATGGGTTGTCCTTTGCCGGTATGCGTGAACGTTTTCTCGAAGGGTTCGACGTCATCCGAGTCGATTGTCTCAACGGCGACAAGTACAAGACCGGCAAGATCGCGCCTGATGGTGCACCCGATCCGAGCGTGTTCTCGACCGAGACTGACCCGATCGGTATTCAGGTCGGTACTGCGATTGCGACGTTGGTGCGCAAGGTGGATCACGCGCCAGCAAAATCCGTTGGTTTCCGCCACCTTTGGGGTGCAAGTAAGCGTGAGTGCCTCTCCGATACGGCGCGATCTGAGCCGGAGGCACTGTATGGGGCGGTTGAGCCCGTGCTACGACTCGGCCTCCCGTTCTTGCAGACGGCAGTTGGCGAGCACTGGTTCGACTGGCCGACGCTCCCTGAATTGCTTCCGGCGTCATTTCCAGGGGTTCATACGGGGCGTGATGGGTTTCTCGTGGACATCGACGAGGGGCGTCTGCGTGTACGGCTGGAAGAGTACTTTGATCGGGACCGGAGTCACGAGGAGATCGCCCGGCGGTATCCGGCAGCAATGAGGAACTCGACAGCGTTCAAGGTGGCTGACGCAAAGAGGGTCCGAGACGCACTCATCTCACGTGGGGGACCGATTGACTCGGGCTTCATCCGAGTCACATACCGGCCTTTCGACAATCGCTGGCTTTACTGGGAATCCGACCGCCGTCTACTGACGGCTCCGGCTCCAGGCTATAGAGCCCACGTTCTTGAAGCGAACTGTTGGCTTTCCTCGGCCAAGCACCTGCGAAAGGGTGCGGCGGAACCTCAGGCCTGCGTAGCATCGCACATGGGATCATTCCATCTGATTGAGCGAGGTGCTGCGATGTTCCCAGCGTGGCTTCACGCCGACGGTATCGGAGAGGCGAGTTCAGGGGGTCGTCGGCCGAATCTCTCCGTTGCGGCAGAGCGCTATCTGGTCGGTTTGGGTGCAAAGGTGGAGGACCTGTTCTACCATGTCGTCGCTACTCTCCATGATCGTTCCTATCGGGAGGCCAACGCAGGCGCTCTTGCTATGGAGTGGCCGCGTATTCCAGTTCCGGGCTGGCCCGAAGGAAGTGCTCGTGGCGCGGCACCTATCCTCCTCCAGTCGGCGGAAAGAGGACGGCGGCTGGCCTGCCTGCTTGATCCCGAGACGCCTGTCCTTGGCGTGACCGGAGGCCATCTGCGCCCGGAGATCGCAGCGATTGCCGTCCCAGCCACGGTCGACCATCGGCAGATGGCGGGGCACGACTTTGCGCTTACTGCCGGCTGGGGCCACTATGGCGCTGGCGATGCCGTCATGCCAGGCCAGGGCCGTGTAGTCGAGCGGGCCTACACATCCCAAGAGCGAGCCGCCCTGGGGACTGCAGCGCCGAAGCTGGGCGAGAGTACCTTCGATGTATACCTGAATGCCGGAGCCTGCTGGAGTAACATCCCGGCCGTTGTTTGGCGCTACAAGCTAGGCGGCTACCGCGTTCTGAAGAAGTGGCTATCGTATCGAGAGCGGCCAGTCTTGGGTCGTGACCTCAAACCTGCCGAAGTCCAGCACTTTTCAGAGACCGCCAGACGGCTCGCAGCGATCACGTTGATCGGGCGCGAGTGAACGCCTGAAAAGCCGGAGGTCGGGCAGAGTTCACCTGGGCGATACCAAACCCAGTGAGGAGGTGAGACACGAACCAACCGGTGCATCAACCGCGCTGCGCTCTCTGCGCGGCCCGGATCGGTGCCGAGAACGACAGCAGGGAGCATATCGGTAGTGTCTCAGTTTGGCGCGGCTTCGGCTCCTGGCGGTCAGGCGTTGAGTCGGATCCCTCTGAGCTGCCGCGTCACGAAACCAGCCTGACTCCACATCGGCGAAAGGGCACGGCGGCACCAACCGATCCTGGCCATCATGTTCGTCACGTCCTCTCCCAGGTCGGCCCGAGTCGCGCGGATCACCTCGTACTGACAGAGCACGCTCAGTAGTCGCTTCGGAGGGGGCTCCTCGCTCTCGATCGCGAGTCGTTCCCCGTGAAGCCGTAGATAGTCAGCTTCGTTCACCCGTTGTGGTGGCACGATCTGCTGCTCAAGCACCCTAAACCGGACCGCCAGTGACTGGTGGACTGCAGCGGTGTCGGCAAAGCGAAACACGATGTTCAAGGCGACAAAGGCACCTGTGAGCAGAGTCAGCAGCCATGAATAGCCAAGTGGTTCTAGCCGCGCGGTCACGCCACCAGCGAAAAGAACGACCCCGATCAGAGTGCCGTTGTGCCACCCTAAAAACCACGCCCTTCGGCGCGTGTGGTACCGGACGGACATGCGAATGCCGACCAGGAGCTTGTACGCCAGGTCGCCTAGTTCTTCTTCGGGCGCTCCGGCGGCGGCGTTGGGTCCTCGACCTGGGTCGACGGCTGGGGCCGCTCTCGGATCTTCGGTGGTGGCCCGTCGTACCCCTTCCTGACGCTCGGTCGTGTCGCTGGCTTCCTCGGCTGTGGCCTGGTCGGCTTCCGGCCTTTGCTCATTCATGGCCCCTCTATCATAGGAGATTCATTTGTTGCGCTTCGGTGGTGGCGGCGGTGGTACCGGGTCGTCGACCTCAGTGTTCCGTGTCTCGCGGGGGAAACGGGTCAGGACGACTGATCGTGTCCTTGCTCCTGATCTTGCCGTCGCGACCGTGTGTAATCAGCTCGCCTCCGCCCTGGTTCCTCAGGTTCTCCCGCGCCGCGTTCTCGGCCTGCCTCTGCGTGCGGTGAACGCTCGTAGCGCGATCAGCGCCCGCCTTGGTGTTTGCCCACTTGCCGCTCGGCCGTTGAGTGACGTGGCGGCTGCCGCCCTTCTTCTTGCTCATCTTGACTTGGTACCCCTCCCCGACGAACAGTCGCCAGCGTGATTGGTTTGTGCGCCCAACTCTATGGCTCGTCTGCGCGCGATTCAAATCCTCCCGGCTCAAGTACCCAGCATGCGCGCCCCAGTGTCCGCGTCAGTCCAGCCGAGAGGGTCAGCGTCAGTGCGGGCTGTGTCGAGTCGCCGGTTGACCGGTGCACGACCCGCGCCAAGGTGTTTCGAGTGGACCCGGGCGACCGGGTTTGCGGTGCGAGGGCGGGGCGAATGCGCTCCGCGTTCCGGTACCCCTCAGCCGTTGAAGCGCAACAGCATGGCGCCCCAGTGGAAGCCGGCGCCGAAGGAGGTCAGGAGGACCAGGTCGCCCGGGGAGATGCGGCCCTTGCGATGGGCTTCCCACAGGGCAAGCGGCACAGAGGCGGAGCCGGTGTTGCCGTACTCCTGGAGGTTCGTGTAGACCTTTTCCATCGGTACAGACAGGTTCTTCGCGACTGCCTGGACAATACGCAGGTTCGCCTGGTGGGGCACGATCATTGCCACGTCTTCGAGCTTTGCGCCTACCGATTCCAGCACGTCGAGGCCGACCTGAGACATGCGGTGGACGGCGTGACGGAAGACGGCCCGGCCCTCCATGATCAGCTTCATATGCTCTTCCTTCTTTGCGTACTCCAGGCTGAACGGCTTGCGGGTGCCGCCGATCTCCAGGGTAAGAATGCTCCACTGGCTGCCATCGGTGCCGGTCTTCGCGCCGAGAATCTCGGCCATCTGCGGTCCGCGCTCGATGATCACGCCGGCCGCGGCGTCGCCGAACAGTACGCAGGTCTCGCGGATCTTCCAGCTCACCAGACGCGAAATGAGCTCGACCCCGATTACAAGCACTCGACGCGTGCCGGTGAGCACTCGCGATTGGGCGACGTCCAGTGCCTGCACGAAGCCGGCGCAGCCGCTGCCGCCCAGGTCGTAGGAGGGGATCTCCCGCGCGCCGATTCCCTCTTGCACGAAGGACGCGGTGTCCGGCGTGTAGACCTCGGGCGTGTCCGTGGCGACGATGATCTCGTCGATCTCGTCGGCGGTGACGCCTCGGCTCTCGAGCGCCGAGTGGGCAGCGGCGATTGCCAGGTCGGCGGTGGATTCGTCTTCCGCCGCGAAGCGGCGCCGGTGGATGCCGGTTCGTTCGACGATCCACTCGTCGGATGTGTCGACGTGCTCCATCCAGTCCTGGTTCGTCATCACGCGCTTCGGCACGTAGCCGCCGAAGCCGCTGATTCCTACGGCCGTATTCGTCAAGTGGTCTCCTAGGGGCGTGGGATCGCCGTATGGCTCCGTCACGGTACCACCGGTTGGGGAGCGGTACCCGGGAGCGGGGGACCGTTTGACCGCTGTGGGCGGACTAGACTCAGCCGGAGCGGGCTCGTGGCCCGATCTTCGACCGGCAGTAGGCCGGGGCCAGAAGCCGGCGACGGGCGGCGGTAGTCGTGACCAGCATCCTCCCCATCAACCTCGACGATCTGCTCCACGGCCGAAGCGTGGAGTCGGCGCGGGTGGAGTTCAAGGCGTCGTGGAGACCCGAAACCACTGGGCGGCAGGTGTTGCGGACGATCTGTGCGTTCGCCAACGATTTTCAGAACCTCAACGGCGGCTACATCGTCATCGGAGTGCGTGAGCAGGGTGGGCGGGCTGTCATGCCCCCCGAGGGCCTGCCGGCCGACCAGGTGGAGGCGGCGCAGAAGTGGATTCGCGGCAACTGTCAGCGCCTCGATCCGCCGTACGCTCGTCCCATCATGTCACCGGAACTCGTGGGCGACCGGCTCATCCTGGTCGTCTGGGTGCCGGCAAGCGACATGCGCCCTCATCGAGCGCCATCGGGCGACGGGGCACGCGGTCGGTACTGGATTCGGCTGGGTGCCGAGACGGTCGACGCCGAGCAACGTGGCGACATGCTTCGGGCTCTCATCGAGCAGACGAACCGGGTGCCGTGGGATGATCGTTTGGCCCGCGAGGCGGAGGTGGAGGACATCCGCGAAGCCAAGGTGAGGGAGTACCTGCGGGATGTGCGCAGCGGTCTTCTCGACGAGCCGGATCACAGGGAAATCTACCGGCGCATGCGGATCACGGCGCGGGCCAACGACCATGAAGTGCCGAAGAATGCCGGTTTGCTCCTGTTTTCCGCGGACCCTACGCGCTGGTTTCGCGGTGCGACGATTGAAGTCGTCCAGTTCGCGGCGGACAGTTGGGGCGACATGCAGGAAGAGCGCGTCTTTCGTGGTGGACTGGTCGACCAGCTTCGCGACTGCCTGAACCACCTTGAGAACCTGTCCGTCTCGCACTTGCAGAAGCAGCGTGACCGAAGTCAGGTTCGAGGGTGGGTGAGTTACCCGCTGCCCGCGCTGCGGGAGACTCTCGTCAACGCGGCATACCATCGCGGATACGACGTTGATCAACCCGAACCGGTCAAGGTCTATCTCTATCCGGGCCGGCTCGAGGTGATCAGTTATCCCGGACCCGTAGCGGGCATCGAGCGCAAGCACCTGATCGCCGACGCCCAGGTTGCTCCGGCGCCTGCTCGAAACCGTCGTATAGGGGAGTTCCTGAAGGACTTGGGGCTTGCGGAAGGAAGACTCACCGGTCTGCCGAAGGTGTTTCGCACAATGGAAGCGAATGGGTCGCCGCCACCGAGCTTCGACTTCGACGAGCAACGGACCTATTTTCGGGCCACCCTGCCCGCCCATCCGGAGTATCTGGCGCTTTCGACGTTGCGGGACGCAGCCCACCTCCAGGCCCTGGATGAACGGGAGGAAGCTCTTCGCCGCATCGAGTCGGCGTGGGAATCGAACCCTGCTTCGGCCGTGCTTGCCTCGGCGATGATCCGGTCGTACGCGGACCGTGACGAGATCGAACGAGCGGAAGAGGTCCTGGCGACGTTCGAGCGGCAGGGCTCGGAAGCGGCGATTCCACACGTTGCGAACGCCCTGATCGACGTGTTGGCGAATGCCGGCGAAGCGGACCGTGCTCGTCGCGTGCTTCAGTCGCGTCGGCCGTCGGCGTCTGGTCAGGACGCCATCGACACCGCCATCCTGGCGCGACGGCTGAAGGAACCCAGGGCCGCCCACCGGTACTTCGAGCGGGCGGGCGATACGGTCGACGGCGACCCGCGCGCCTTGCACGAGTTCGCGCAGACGAAGATCCAGTTGGCGCGGGCCGCGCACCGGAGAGGACGGCGCAGTTCGAACCGCAGGTTCCTCACGGAGGCGCGCTCGCTTCTTGAGCGGGTGCTGCAACTCGATGCGCCGCCTACGCGGCATGCGTGGGCTTGGCGCGACTTGGCGCGGACGCTCAACCGGCTTCGCCTGCCGCTTCGGGACGTTGAAGAGGCCTACGCGAAGGCGCTCGACTTGTTGCCGGACGAGCCGCGGTTCGTTCGGGAACTCGCGAACGCTCGCAGGGCGCGCAGCTAGCGACCGGAGTGCCGGTCGCGGCTTGGCGGCGGCAGCTCTTTGGAAGCCGGGCAGACGACCGGCGAACCCAGGTTTGGCGGCGCAGGCTCGTGGGGGCGGGGGGCGGGCTCGCCGCGGGTAGCCGCCTTCTCAGTCGTCGTCGCCCAGCAGCTCCGCGATCACGTCGTCCGTGTCGGCGCCGCAGACGGGCGGCGAACGGCGGTACGCAACCGGCGTTGCCGACATCCTGATCGGGTTGGCGATCACCTTGACGCTGCCGCTGCCGGCCAGGGGGTGCGGCATGTCGATCGTCATCCCGCGGGCCTGCGCCTGGTCGGAGGCCAGTGCCTCTTCCAGGTCGTGGATCGGTCCGCCGGGCACGCCGCGGGCTTCGAGGCCGCCGAGCACGTCGGCGCTGCTCAGCTTGCGAACGCGGCGCGACAGCTCGGCCACCAGCTCGTCGCGGTGGGCGAGCCGGCCGGCGTTCGTGCGGTAGCGCTCGTCCGATGCGAGTTCGGGTGCGCCGAGGAGTTCGCAGAATCGTTCGTACTGCGCGTCGTTGCCGACCGCGACGATCACGTGGCCGTCCGCGGTCTCGAACACGCCGTAGGGAACGATGTTCGGGTGTTCGTTGCCGCGCCGCCGGGGCGCCTCGCCTGAGGTCAGGTAGTTCGTCCCCTCGTTGACCAGCCAGGCCATTTGCGTGTCGACCAGAGCGAGGTCGATGTGCTGGCCGTTGCCGGTGCGGTCGCGGTGGCGCAGCGCCGCCAGGATCGCGGTCGAGGCGTACATGCCGCAGACGATGTCCGCGATGCCGACGCCGACCTTCATCGGCTCTCCGTCCGGTTCGCCGGTGAGGCTCATGATGCCGCCGTAGCCCTGGGCCAGCAGGTCGTACCCGGCGCGATGCGCGTTCGGACCGGTCTGGCCGAAACCCGTGATCGAGCAATAGACGAGCCCCGGCAGGTCGTCCTTGAGGTCGTCGTAGCCGAGGCCGTAGCGGCCGAGCGTGCCGACCTTGAAGTTCTCGATCAGCACGTCGGATCGGGCGGCGAGGCGGCGCACCAGATCCGCGCCCTGTGAACTTGCAAGATCGACGGCGACGGACCGCTTGTTCCGGTTGGCGCACAGGTAGTAGGCGCTCTCCGACGTATCTTCGCCGTCGCCGTCCTTGACGAAGGGTGGCCCCCAGGAGCGGGTGTCGTCGCCGTGACCGGGCCGTTCGATCTTGATCACGTCGGCACCGAGGTCGCCAAGCAACTGGGTGCAGGTCGGTCCGGCGAGGATCCGGGTGAGATCCAGGATGCGGAGACCGTCGAGAGCTGGCATGTGTGGCGTTCCTGCTGGCGTGGACGCCCGGTCGCGGTCGCCGGACGTGGAGTGGACGCTTAGCATACGATTCGGCGCGATGCGCAAGTTCGATGCGGTGGTGGTCGGCGCGGGGTTCGCCGGCCTCTACATGATTCACCGCCTGCGGTCGCTCGGGTTTTCCGTGCGGACCTTCGAGGCCGGTGAAGATGTCGGCGGCACCTGGTACTGGAATCGCTATCCGGGCGCGCGCTGCGACGTCGAAAGCCTGGAGTACTCGTACCAGTTCTCGGAGGAGCTGCAGCAGGAGTGGTCCTGGAGCGAGCGCTATGCCGGTCAGCCGGAGATTCTCCGCTACGCGAACCATGTCGCCGACCGATTCGACCTCAGGCGCGACATCGAGTTCAGCACCCGCGTGGTGTCGGCCCATTTCCGCCCGGAGACGTCCGACTGGCAGGTCGAACTCGCGGCGGCGGAGCCGACAGACACGAAACTCTGGGGCAACGGTGGGAGTAACGGTGACCGACGTGGCGAAGACAAGGCACGCGAAACGGTCCGCGCCCGCTTCGTCATCATGGCGACGGGCTGCCTGTCGGCGGCGAACCTGCCGGACTTCGATGGCCTCGACGACTTCGAGGGTGCGAAGTACCACACCGGCGCCTGGCCACATGACGACGTCGACTTCACAGGTCTCCGGGTCGGCATCATCGGCACCGGGTCGTCGGCGATCCAGGCGATTCCGCTGATCGCGGAGCAGGCAGGTCACCTGACCGTCTTCCAGCGCACGCCGAACTTCTCGATTCCGGCTCGCAACGCCTCGATGGACCGGGAGCGGGAGGCCGATGTCAAGGCGGAGTATGCGGCCTTCCGGGCCCGCAACAAGAGCATGCCTGCCGGACTCGGCGCCGACATGAACCCGATGCACGACGCGTTCGAGGAGGTGTCTCCGGAGGAACGGCGGCGCCGCTTCGAGCAACGCTGGGAACACGGAGGCTTCTCCTTCATGGCCTCCTTCGCCGACCTGCTGCAGAGCCAGGAGGCGAACGCCGCCGCCGCCGGGTTCGTCCGCGAGCAGATCCGCGGCATCGTCCACGATCCGGAAGTCGCCGATCGCCTGAGTCCCCACAACGTGATCGGTTGCAAGCGGATCTGTCTCGACAGCGGCTACTTCGAGACCTACAACCGGCCCAACGTTTCGCTGGTCGACGTCAGTTCCTCGCCGATCGAGAGAATCACCCGGTCGGGTGTCCGTGTCGATGGCCGCGACCATGAACTCGATGCGATCGTCTTCGCTACCGGTTTCGATGCGATGACCGGCGCTCTCACGCGGATCGACATTCGCGGCCGCGACGGGCGGAGCCTGTGCGCGAAGTGGGAGGAAGGTCCGCGCGCCTACCTGGGACTCGGCATCGCCGGCTTTCCGAATCTGTTCGTCATCACCGGCCCGGGAAGTCCGTCCGTCCTGTCGAACATGCTGCCGTCGATCGAACAGCATGTCGACTGGATCGCCGACTGTATGGCCTACATGCGAGATCGCGGCCACGCGGCAATCGAGGCCACGCCGGAGGCCGAGGACGAATGGGTGGCCCACGTCGGCGAGGTAGCGAGCCACACGCTCTATCCGACCTGCAACTCGTGGTACCTGGGGGCCAACGTGCCCGGCAAGCCGCGCGTGTTCATGCCCTACCTCGGCTTTCCTCCGTACGTGGAGAAATGCAACGCAGTAGCGGCCAACCACTATGAGGGGTTCGAACTGTCATGAAGAACAGCAAGAGAACCGGCCTCGCCTTACTTTCCACCCTCCTTGTTCTCGGGGCAGCGTCCGTGAGCGCCCAGCAGCCTGAGCCAGGGGCTGGCGTCATCCAGGAGACCGTCGACGTCGAAGTCGTGAACATCGACGTGCGGGTCACCGACCGGCAGGGGGCGTCTGTTACGGGCCTCACCGTGTCTGACTTCCAGGTCTTCGAACACGGGAGCCGGGTCGATCCGGTGAACTTCTACGAAGTCGTGAGCGACGATCCGGAGGCGTCAACGCCGATCTGGCTCACCCTGTACTTCGATCAGCACAACATGCTGTCCGCGAACCGCGACCGGGCGCTGTCCGAACTCGAGATCGACCTGCCGGCGGTGCTGGAAGACCGCCGCGTGCGGGTGATGATCGCCGCGCACGATCAGGAGCCCCGGGTGCTCCAGGGCTTCACCCGCGATTGGGGGGCGATCCGGAGCGCGCTGGGCCGTCTCAAGGGCCAGGAGACGGTCGGCGACGCCCGGGACGGTCTGCGTCAGAGCGCCCAACTCTCCGTGACCTCCGCGTTCCAGCGGATGCGCGGCAGCGACCGCCTCGACCGCCAGAACGCCGCCCTGTCCATCGACGCGCTGCTGGGTGAGATGCGGACCTATGCGCGCGAGATCTACGCCGACTCGGAGAGCAGCTTCGAGGCTCTGGGCAACTTCGTGCGCACCCTGTCCTGGCTTGAGGGCCGCAAGGCGCTGATCTACGTCTCGGACGGCGTGGTGGAGCGGCCGCTCGGCTCCCTGATGGAGCATCTGCAGGATCTGCTGACGGGAAGCGCCAGCACCGCCGGCGGGCTGGTGGAGAACCGGTCGGGCGGTTTGGCCGGAGGCACCCCGGGCACCGGCGGCGTCTTCGACCGCGACACGAGCCAGGAGGTCGG
This sequence comes from Thermoanaerobaculia bacterium, assembly GCA_965232105.1. Classification (GTDB taxonomy): domain Bacteria; phylum Acidobacteriota; class Thermoanaerobaculia; order Multivoradales; family Multivoraceae; genus Multivorans. The sequence goes on along the minus strand of OZ246956.1, from coordinate 4,664,066 downwards.
TCGCCTTCAGCAGGAGGTCGAGCAGTACCGGGCCACGGCGACCATCCGCGCGATCATCGCGGAGGCGAACACCTACGGCGTGACCCTCTTCGCGGCCAAGCCGCCGCCCGGCGACGCGGCGACGAGTGCCCGGCGCTCCAAGGGGCGGGGCGCCCTGCTCGAGATTTCGGACTACCGGGAAGCGTTGCACGGCCTGGCCGAAGGCACGGGCGGGTTTGCGCGCACCGGCGGCGGGAGTCTGACCGGCCTGCTGCCTCGGGCCGTCGGCGGAATGCAGTCGTACTACTCGCTCGGGCTGTCGGCGGGGGACAAGGCCGAGGGGGAGTTCACCGCGATCGAGGTTCGCGTCAAGGGCCGGGGGATGAACGCGGACTACCGGCAGAGCTACATCAAGAAGGGCGTGCGCTCCCGCATCTCGGAGCGGGCGCTCGCGGCCGTGTACGTTGGCGAGAGCGACAACTCGCACCGGATGGAGGTCAGCGTGGACGCGATGATTCCCGTCGAGGGCGAGGACCTGTTCGACGTACAGATGTGGATCGAGTTCCCGATCAATAGCGTCGAACTGTTCGAGGTCGACGGTGTTCACACCTCCGCGACCCGGCTGGTTGTCGTCGCGATGGACGACGACGACGCGCTGACCGCGGCCCAGCATCTCGATGTACCCCTTCAGGTACCCGCCGAATTGCTGGCGGAAGCTCTGGAAAGCCACTACCGTGCAGGGTTGCGAGTTCGGCTGCCGGCGGGCCGGCAGCGCATTGCACTTGGACTCTGGGACCAGACCGCACGGGCAGGCTCCGTGCTGACCGACGCACTGACCGTGGAGTAAGAAGAATGAAGAACCTGTTCGATGTTTCCGGCAAGGTGGCGGTGGTCACCGGCGGCTCCCGCGGGATCGGCGCGATGATCGCCCGCGGCTACGTGGAGAACGGTGTGCGGACCTACATCAGTTCGCGCAAGGCCGAGGTCTGCGACGCGATGGCGGAGGAACTCTCCGCCTACGGGGAGTGCATCTCGCTACCGAACGACCTGGCCTCGGTCGAAGGCGTCGAGCGCTTCCGCGCCGAGTTCCGGGAACGCGAAGACAAGCTCCACATCCTCGTCAACAACGCCGGCGCCGCCTGGGGCGCGCCGCTCGAGGAGTTTCCCGAGTCTGGCTGGGACAAGGTGATGGACATCAACCTGAAGGGGCCCTTCTTCCTCACGGTGCGGTTGCTGCCGGAACTGCGCGCCGCTGCCACGGAGGACGATCCGGGGAGGGTGATCAACATCGCCTCGATCGACGGTCTGCACGTCAACCCGCAGGAGCACTACCCCTACAGCGCCAGCAAGGCCGGGATGATCCACCTCACCCGCGCCCTCGCGCGCCGGCTCGCGTCAGAAGACATCACGGTCAATGCCGTTTGTCCCGGGCCGTTCGAGAGCAAGATGATGGAGTACAACCTGAAGAAGTTCGGCGACGAGATCCGCGCCCGCAACCCCAGGAAGAGGATCGGCACGCCGGAGGACATGGCCGGCGTTGCGATCTACCTGGCGTCGCGTGCGGCGGCCTACGTCACCGGCGCCGCGATCCCGGTCGACGGCGGCATCTTCGCGGTGAGTTGATCTCGCAGTTTGTGCTACGGTTTGTGGGCACAGATTGTGGGGTCACGATGACTGCACTCGGCATCTTCAGCGTACGAGACCTGCGGCAACGTTCGGGCGAACTGCTGCGCGGCGCCGAGCAAGGGCGCCTCGCGATCGTCACCAAGCACGGACGTCCGACAATCCTCGCCGTACCGTTCGATGATCGACTTCTCGACCATGGCGCTCAGCGAGCGCTGGCGCTGCATCTATTCGAAAACGGCCATCTCACGTTGACGCAGGCTGCGAAGGTCGCGGGAATGATCGCCCACGACTTCGTCTCGCTCCTGGGCGAGGCAGGCATTCCTGCCGTCGACTATCCGCCCGAAGAGGTGGAGCAGGAGATCGCTGCAGCCGGGTGAGCGAAGCGGTCGTGGCGGACACTGGGCCGCTCATCGCACTTGCGCGTATCGGTCGGCTTGACCTGCTTCAGCGGCTGTACGGCCGAGTTGCAGTGCCGCCAGCCGTAGAGTCCGAGTTGGCGATTGGTTCCGACCGCCCTGGAGTGACAGTCCTGGAGGGCGCGCTGGACGCCGGTTGGATTCGGGTTGACGGCATCCCGGACGGAGCTGCCCTTCAGGACCTCTTCAAGCTGCTTGGTCAGGGCGAGGCTGAAGCGATTGCCCTGGCTGAACAGCGGCAGGCTCGCCTTCTGCTCATCGACGACGCGAGGGGCCGGAGGATCGCCCGCAGCCGTGGCGTACCTGTAGCGGGCGTGGCCGGCGTACTCCTGGCGGCGAAGGGCCGGCAGGAGGTCGAGGCGGTGGCCCCAATCCTGCGAGCGCTCTCTGACGCGGGCTACCGGTTGGCTCCGCTGCTCATGGAGAAGGTCCTTGCGGCGGCGGGCGAGAAATAGGCCGCCGAGGCTCCTTCAGTCCTCGTCGCCGCCGAGGCTGCAGACGCCGTTGCCCTTGGCCGCGATGTAGAGGAACACGAAGCAGAAGAGAACGGCCGACTCGCCGCGATTCACCAAGGGCAACAGATAGTGCCAGACACCGGGGTCTTCGACCGGCCGGAAGACGTGACCGATGAAGTAGGCAAAGGCCATCAGGCCGCTCGCGAGGAAGGCGACGGGGCGAGTGAAGAGGCCGAGCATGATCAACGTGCCGCCGATCAGCTCGATGGGCCCGGCGATGTACAGGATGAAGCCGGGAGCGCCTTCAGGAGTGGGCAGCGGGAAGCCAAGGAGTTTCTGCGCCCCGTGCCAGAGGAAGAGAAAGCCGGCGAAGATCCGCAGCGCGGCGTAGGTCTGGGGCTGGCAGTTCTTGAGCGAGTCGAGCATCGCGTTCCTCCCTGGGTGGTCGAGTGTCGGGCCTCTCTAAGTCTAAGCCTAGCGTCCCCGCGATCGGCTTCCTCGGAGCGTTGGGATCTCAACGGCGTCGTGGGCGTCTCGCGCACTTGGCAGCACGATCGCAGCGGCAGCTAGCCGCCCGCTGAGACGCCAGTCGAGCCGATGGAGTCGGCGACATCGCGCACTTGAGTCGTTAAGGACTCAAGGACATCGTCAAAGTCAAGGTCCTCGGGAATCTGGATGAGATGGCTGTCCGATTCCTCCCCTGAATCCAGGATGAGGTGGCGGTACTCTGTGCTCTCACCGAACCAGTAGCAGTGCCAGCGAGCACCACCTCCCAAGTTCAGATAGCGACCGTAGCGTTCTTCGCGGCGCGCCCTGTTCAAGCCGTCCCTGCCCGCCCATCCGTCCGCAATGCCTGTCTCCGTCACGCTGTCTACGAGGCGTTGGGCGACCTCCGGAAGGATTCCGGAGATCCGGTCGGCTGCTTCCTCTACCGGCGCCACGATTCCCATCTCCCGACGAAGCGCGGCAGTGTGAGGCCAGATCTCCTTCACGTAGTTCGCGATAAGTCGACTGCGACGGTCGATCTCCTCCTGGTTCCAGGTAGCGCCTTCCATGTCGTCAAGGAGCCGGCGGTTCATCTCCAGATTGTCGGTTCGAAGGAGCTTCGCCTTGTGGCGCCATGGGTGGTCACCCAGATTGTTGTTCAGCTTGCTGGTGACAAGAGTCAGGTTGCCGACTCGGTGGACGAGCCGGTTCAACCGGTGTCTCTCTTCGTCGGTGTCGCCAAAGCCGAGTTCGCTTTTCCAGTGACGGTTCCAGTTCTGCGGCGCGACATGCTCGACCGTCAACTTGTCCTTGGGCCTGAAGTGCATCGTGAGGTCGCCGCTACGCTCGTCGTGCATCCGCTCGGCGATTCCGCTCAGCAAGAGCCCTTTGCCGGCGCATCGGTGGTACATGTCGGTTTCCCGAAGGCGGTCACCTACTTCTTCGTCGTTCGGCCATCGGCTCGTCCAGGTGGTGGCCTGGTCGAACTGTCGGATCAGGACAGCTACGACTTCGTTCGGCTCAGTGTCGGCAAGTGCCTGCACGAAGCGGAAGGCGACGTCGTCAAAACCGGAGTAGTTCGCCTTGACTGCGACTCTACGCATCAAGTAGCTGTCGATGATTCGCAGCGCCCGATCTAGACGTTCGTCGTGGCCCAGCTTGTCCACGAGGACCATGAAGACTGGAATCAGAGAAGCGAGACGGAGCCCGCGTCTTCGATGCATGACGAGCCGAGCGTAGCCCGAGAACGTGTCGCTGCTGGCCTCGTCCAACTGCCTGTAAATGTCCGCGTAGCGCTTGAGTCTCCGGAGGAAACCCTGCAGGGCCTCTGGCGAGCGGCGGTAGTCATGCTCGCCGACAGACCGGAACTCGCGATAGAGGCGGGTTCTTGGCAGGGTGTCCAGGACTGGCTTGCCAGTCGCCTCATGGCGGCGCTTGGGTAGCTCGATCTGAGCAAAGAAGAACAGGAAGTACTCGACGCGCTTCCCTGAGAAGCGCTGCTCGGAGAAGGACTGGTCCCAGTAAGGATCGCTGTCGTACCGCTCAAGATGCGCTGAGTAGGCCCGGTCGCCGTCGGGGTCATCATCCCGAGCCGCGATCGAGAGGATGTAGTTCTTGGTCTTCTCCCACTCCGTCAGTGGTTCAGCCCGTGCATTCAGAGCTTCGAAGATTGCATGGCCGTTCTCCTGACGGTCCAGCCGGATGTCGACCACGAACCGCCGCCATGAGAATCTGAAGTGTCGTGAGGCGCTGTTGCCCATCGACTACCGACCAACGATCCGTAAAGCCCTGGGTTCCTATTTGCTTCGTAATGATCGTGCCGAGAAAGTGCGACCTCGTGCTGGAGTCCTCGATGGAGTGTTCGGCCAAGGTCTTCAGGTCATCCCAGAGCGGCCCCCACTGGCCATCGCGGGTCCAGACGTAGTTTCGCTGGTAGCTGGGGATTGCGTACTGCTTCCCGTGAGGGAAGGCAAGGCGCACCGTTGTCGGCTGTACTTCCATCGTGTGCTCTCGTCAGGTCCTGGCCGGGGCCGCCGGATCGTACCAGGGAGCCCGGAACACCTGGCGTGGTTGCGTCGTCTGCAAAGTCAGCGTCGTCGCGCCTACACGCCGGCCAGCAGTTCGTCGTCGCGCGAGGCGATCAGCAGCCGGTGGGGCCGGTCCTTGATCAGGCTGCGCTCGAAGGGGACGATGCGGGTGGCCCAGTTCCGTAGCGCCGGGAACTCCTCGAAGTTGCGGTGGATCGTGAAGATACCGACGGTCCTCCCGTGCGAGATCGCTTCGAACTCGCTCCAGAAGTCGGCCAGGGACCAGTGGAAGCCGGCGGCGTAGAAGGAGTAGACGAGGTCGTACGGGCCCGGCAGGGCGTCGAGGCGGTGGTCCAGCTCGTGGGCGTCGAAGATGCGGAAGTTCGGGACTTCGTTGTGTTCGAGCACCGCCCGGAGGGTGTTCAGGTCGCCGCAGAAGGAGCGGTCGGTGCGCTCGGCGCTGCGCGGATAGTCGATGCGCGGACCGTCGCCGTCGTAGAGGTGGAACTCGGTGTCGCTCCAGCCCAAGGCGCGCTGGAAGAAGGCGGTCGAGCGCCCCAGGCCGGAGCCGATGTCGAGCGCCTTGGCTGGGCGCGGCATTGCCCGGAGCACCGGCTCCGCGGCGTCGAACTCCCCCCAGCAGGAGCCGTTCTGGGTCAGTTCCCAGAACGCCCGCGAACTCTCGCCTGTTTCCAGGTGGAACTGGGGGGACAGGCGGGCGATCGCGGCCACCATCTCCGCCGTCATCGGCGGCGAGCGGAAGTGTCGTTCCCGCACCCGGAAGTGGGGACGAACGTCGACCTCGGAGAGCTCGCGCCCGATCGTCTTGCGCCACTCGGCGCGGATGCGTGGGAGGAGGTAGGAGAAGTTCATGTGGACGCAGACCGTAGCTTCGCTTCGCGCGGACCCGATGCCGGCCAGAAGGCCGGCGCACCGACGGTTGCCGTGCCGACCCTAGCGGCGGACCCGCACGGGGAAGGGTGGTTTGACCGGTTCGGCGGGCGGGTTCTCCTCGAGTTGCTCGAGGACGATCTCGATCGCCTTCTCGAGTTGCGGGTCGCGGCCGGCGATGACGTCCGCGGGCCACTGCTCGACGTCGACGTCGGGCGGCACGCCGACGTTCTCGACGACGAAGCCGTCCTCCGTCCAGATCGCGAGGTTCGGGGCGGTGACGAAGCCGCCGTCCATCAGGACGGGGAAGCCGAGGGTGCCGACCAGGCCGCCCCAGGTCCGCTTGCCGACCAGGGTGCCGAGACCGAGTTTGTTGAACATCCACGGCAGCAGGTCGCCGCCCGAACCGGCCGTCTCGTCGATGATCATGACCTTCGGCCCCAGGATCGCCGCGCTCGGCGTGCGGAAGTCGGCGCCGTAACGGGTCGCCCAGTGGCTGATGTAGGGCCGCCGGAGGTGGTCGATGTAGTAGTCGGCGACCTGGCCGCCGCCGTTGAACCGCTCATCGACGATCAGGGCCTGCTTGTGGACCTGCGGGAAGAAGTAGCGCTTGAAGTACGTGTGGCCGAGGGTGGTCGTGTTCGGCACGTAGACGTAGGCGACCCGGCCGTCGGTCGCTTCCTCGACCTTGGCCAGGTTGCGCTCGACCCACTCCCGGTTGCGGAGCGCCGACTCGTTCGGGATCGGGACCACGGAGACGGTGCGCGAGTCCGAGCCGTCCGCATTCGGGCCGACGGTCAGTTCCACGATCTTGCCGGCGGTGTTCTCGAACCGGGCGAACACGTTGTCGTCGGCCACGAGATCGATTCCGTCGACCGCCAGCAGGTACTCGCCGGTCGTCACCGAGACGCCGGGCTCGGTGAGCGGCGCGCGGAGTTCCGGATTCCAGTTCAGGCCGCCGAGCACGTGGGCGAAGCGGTAGCGTCCGTCGGCGACCTCGAAGTCGGCGCCGAGCAGCCCGCCGCCTACCCGCTCCGGGTCCGCGCGCTGGTCGCCGCCGCCGACGCGGTGGTGGCCGACCGCGATCTCGCTGCACATCCAGCGCAGCACCCTGTTCAGGTCGGCCCGGGACGTGACGTCGGTCAGGAAGCCGCTGTACTTCTCGGCCATCGCCGCCCAGTCCGCGCCGTGCATGCCGGGGTCGTAGAAGTAGTCGCGGTTGATCCGCCAGACCTCGTCGTAGATCTGCTGCCATTCGGCCCGCGGGTCGATGCGCACCGTCAGCTTGTCGGTCGGGATCGCGCTCTTCGCGCGGTCGATCTTGCCGCCGGCGTCCGCGATGCCGAAGTCGTTCCGGCCGGCGTAGAGCAGCTTCTTGCCGTCGGCGCTGAGGGAGAAGCCGACGACCCCCGAGAGCAGGACCGTCTCCTCGCGCTCGTCGAGGTCGAAGCGGACGAGATCGCCGCCGCCGCCCCCGAACCTGCCGGCGGGCGAACTGCGGAGGTAGTAGAGCTTGCCGGCGGCGCCGGCCTCCAGATTGCCGTAGCCGCCGGTCTGGACGGGAAGCGCCAGGATGCGCTGGTTGAGCCCCTCGAAGTCGATCTCGACCCGGTCCTCGTCTTCGTCTTCGTTGCCTTCTCCTTCGGCGTCGGCTTCCTCGTCCCCGTTGGTTTTGCCGTCCGCTTCCTCGCCGCCTGACGCGACGGCTTCCTCGTCGCTCTCCGGGGCCAGGGGCGATTCGCCGTCCGCGCGCAGGACGGCGACGTAGATGGAACTCGACGCCTCCATGTCGGCGTTCGACATGGCGAACCAGTGCTTCACCGGTCCGGCGTCGGTCGAGGCTGAGAAGTAGAGGTAGTCGCCGCCGCGGTCGAACACCGGTTCGCCGACCTCGCTCAGGCCGTCGGTCACTGGATGGGAGGTCCCGGCCTCCACGTCGTAGACGAACACCTGCTGCATGTAGGAGCGGGTGTTCAGCGTGTAGGCGATGTAGCGCGAGTCGGGCGACCAGGAGTGGCCGGGGCGCGCGCCGGAGCGGAGGGACCGTAGTAGTGCTCGCTGGCGATCTTGGCGACCTCGCCGCTTTCGACGTCGATCACGAACAGGGACATCGAATTGTCGACGTAGCTGATCCGCTCGCCGTCGGGCGACCACTCGGGGTTCTCGTAGAAGCCGTTGCCGCCGCGCTCGCCGCCGAGTTCGTGGCGGCGGACCTCGCCGCTGTCCTGGTCGCGGACGTGGAGCCCGTACTCGCCGCCCTCGTCCGAAAAGAAGGCGATGCTGGCGCCGTCGGGCGACCAGGCGGGAAAGCGCTCGTGGATGGCGGACGTTCGGGTCGTGTTGCGGGCGTCGCCCTTCTTGGCGGGGAGCGTGAGGATGTCGCCGCGATAGCCGAAGACCGCGCGGGCCCCGGAGGGTGAGATCGAGGCGCTGCGAATGTACTCGGGGCCCTCGACCCAGCGGGGCCGGGTTTCGGTCAGGTCCGCGGCGACGCCGATCCGTAGCCGTTCGTGGCGGTCCGAACCCGGGTCGTAGAGATGCAGGTAGCCGGCCTGTTCGTAGATCAATGTGTCCGCGGACCCTGAGAGATTCTCGACGTGGAAGTCCTCGAAGTCCGAGTGCCGGACGATCTCGCCGCTTCCGGTGTCGAAGGAGAACAGGTTGAACTCGCCGTCCCGGTCGGAGCGGAAGAAGACACGGCTGCCGATCCAGGTCGGGTTCGTGTCGTTCGAGCGGCCCTCGGGCTGCGGGATCGTCTGCACCGAGTGGTCGCCAGTGTTGTAGATCCAGATTCGCGAGGTCGTGCCGCCGCGGTAGTTCTTCCACTGCTGGAAACGCTCGGGCGTGGGAATGTAGGCGATCCGGCTGCCGTCCGGCGAGTAGCTGGCGCGCAGACCGTGCGGGATCGGCAGCTTCGCGGGCAGACCGCCGGTCAGCGGGACGGTGAAGAGCTGGAAGTGACGGTTCGTGAACATGCTGCGCTGGGAGGCGAAGAGCACCGCCGAGCCGGAGGGGGTGAACGCCTGGACGAGATCGGCGCCCGGGTGCCAGGTCAGGCGCTTCGGCTCGCCGCCGGCGGCCGGAATGACGAACACGTCGACGTTGCCGTCGTACTCGCCGCTGAAGGCGACGAGCGAGCCGTCGGGCGAGAACCGGGGGCTCGTCTCGTTGCCCGGGTGGGAAGTCAGGCGCCGGGAAGATCCGCCGTCGCGGCTGGTGATCCAGAGGTCGCCGGCGTAGGCGAAGACCACGTGTTCGTCGCTGACCGCGGGTTGGGACAGGAGCCGGGTGTCCGAGACGTCGACCGCCCACGTCGCGGTAGCCGTCGCGGCGGCGACCAGGACGGTCCAGAGGATGCGTTGCCTGAGGGGGTTGCTCATCGTCCTTCCTTCCGGTTCAGGCCGCGGTGGGGCGGCAAGCGGGAGTGCTACTCTGCCACGATGCGACGATCAAATGGAGACTCCGAGATCGAAGCCGGGAGCGGTCAATCGAAGGGCCACCGCGCGAGACCGATCGGCCGTCGCGAACTGCTTGCCGGGGGCGCCGCGGCCGGCGCCGCGCTTGCGGTCGAGGTCTCCGTGCCGGGAGCGGCGAGAGCGCGGGCCGCGCAGCCCGCCGGGAACGGTGCATTCGGGCTCAAGTACGCGCCACACTTCGGGATGTTCCGGCATCACGCCGGCGACGACCACCTCGATCAACTCCGGTTCATGCACGACGAGGGCTTTCGGGCCCTTGAGGACAACGGCATGGGCGGTCGCGAGGTTTCGCTCCAGGAGAAGATCGCCGCCGAACTCGACCGGCTGGGCATGGAGATGGGCGTCTTCGTCGCCCACACCTCCTGGGGAGGCGTGAGCTTCGCCTCCTCCGACTCCTCGGTGCGCGAGGCGATCGAGGCGGACATGCGAAAGGCGGTCGAGATCGGCAAGAGGGTGAACGCGACGTGGTGCACCGTGGTGCCTGGCCAGCTCGACCCGGGCCTCGAATGGGAGTACCAGACGGTAAACGTGGTCGAGAACCTGAAACGGGCCGCGGCGATCCTGGAGCCGGCCGGCCTGGTCGCGGTACTCGAGCCGCTCAACCACTGGACGAACCACCCCGGCGTGTTCCTGACCGGGATTCCGCAGGCGTACCAGATCTGCAAGGCGGTCGGCTCACCTTCGGTCAAGATCCTCGACGACCTCTACCACCAGCAGATCACCGAGGGGAACCTGATTCCGAACCTCGACCGTGCCTGGGACGAGATCGCGTACATCCAGGTCGGCGACAACCCGGGGCGGAAGGAGCCGACCACGGGCGAGATCAACTATCTCAACGTCTTCCGTCACCTGAAGAGCAGGGGCTTCGACGGCAACGTGGGGATGGAGCACGGCAACGCGAAGCCGGGCCGCGAGGGCGAGCGCGCGGTCATCGACGCCTACCGGGCGTGCGACGCCTGAGCGGCGCCCGGGCCGAGGAAGCCCGGGTCGCCGCGGAAGACTGAGACTGCCGGAGGGCTGCCGTTACGGAGCGACGCCGAACGGCAGTGTGCCCATCTGGTTGTCCCACATGACGACGATCTCGCCGCCGGCGTCCGAGACGCCGGTGAACAGGATCGTCATCTGGTCGATGGAGAACGCTTCTGTCGCCGTGACCATGTCGGCCCGTACGACGTCGTGCTCGGGGTTGTAGCCGTAGGCGCCCCAGGTGAGGCCCTCCGCCATCCTGTCGCGGTCGAACGTCTCCATGTAGTCCTGCTTCGAGATGATCGCGGTCCAGGCGCCCTCCTTCAGTTCGATGAAGAAGCTGTACTCGCCGGCCGGCACCGTCGTGCCGCCGATCATCAGGTCGGCTCCGGTCTTGATCCGGGTCGTTCGCGCCCGCGCGCCAGACGGGGCCGCCCGCGTTGAGCGCCTGGCCGTACTCGTCGCCCGCCCGAGACGGCCGGGAGTAGGTGATGTCCGCCCCGCGGGTTGAGCGCCTGGCCGTACTCGTCGCCCGCGCCGAAAATGCCGTTGCGTCCGCGGAGGATCGGCCGGGAGTAGGTGATGTCGATCCAGGCGTCGCCGATCTGGGTCGACGCGGCGCCCTCGGGGCTGGACGGACGCTCCTGCGCGGCGACGGGTGCGAAGCCCATGACGGCGAGGCACAAGCTGAGCACGAGAAGGCGGCAGATGGTGTGTCGGTGCATTCTGGGTGGTTCTCCTGAAAAGGGGTGCTGGAATGTTGGGGGCGGACTTTAGCAGCCCAGGGAAAGGTGCTTCCCTCAGGTTGGAATCGTCCCCTGTTTGAGGAGCGGGTGGCACCGGTTCGGGCGGAAGAGCTGCACTCGAGCCAAGGGAGCGGCTCGGACGTTCATGTCGGCGTGGTCCCCTGGCCCTACGATTTTGTTGTCCCGGGATGGCTCCCTCGGGGCCCGGAACCTCCGAAACGGGGTAGTCGGGACAAGGATTCGGGGTCTTTGTGCCGTGACAGCCAGTGCTGGCACATGGGTTGCCTCCCGAGTTGTCTTTGCCGTGGGGCGGACGGCGGAGTCCGGACTTCCCTCCTTGTCCTTCCGCCGTCCGCCTGCACGTGCATGCGGGGCGGAGTGGCCTGGTGGCTGCGGTAGTCTGAGGTCGGTCTTCGGAGGGAGTCGTCCATGCAGCATCCGTCGCCGGTAGTCCGTTCGCCCGGTTTCACTGTCTTGTGTGTGCTGGGTGCCGGGGCATTGATCGTCGCCGTGGCCGCCATCCCGGGGCCGGTCGGCGCGGCGGAGGGTGACGGGGTCCTGTTCAGCAGTGACGTGGCGCCGATCCTGATGCGCCACTGCGTCGGCTGCCACCGGCCGGGCGAGATCGCACCGATGTCGCTCCTGACCTACCGGGAGGCGCGGCCCTGGGCGCGCTCGATCCGGCGCGTCGTCTTGAGCGGCGAGATGCCTCCGTGGTTCGCGAGCCCTGAACACGGCGTCTGGGCGAACGACGCCCGGCTGAGCAGGGAGGAGATGGAGACGATCGTCGCCTGGGTCGATGGCGGCGCCAAAGCGGGCGACCCGACGCTGATGCCCGAGCCGCCGCGGTTCAGGGATGGTTGGCAGGTGGGCGAACCGGACTACGTGATCGAACTGCCTCCCGTGACCGTGCCGGCGACCGGGCCGGACCTGGTTCCCAATCCGCTCGTGCGGCTGGACATCCCGGAACGTCGCTGGCTGCGGGCGGTGGAGTTCCTCCCCGGCGACCGCACCGTGAACCACCACCAGGTCGCCTTCATGGGCGGATTCGGCGGCCTGGGTTCGGGTAAGGAGCAGGAACGGCCGGGCGGGGAAGCAGGTGGCGTTGACCTGGAGATTCTCGGGATCTGGGCGGTAGGAGCGTCGCCGACCGTGTTCCCGGACGGCGCCGGGCGCTGGGTGAACCCCGGCGCCATGCTGGTGATCAACCAGCACTACCATCCGAATGGCGACTCGGAACGTACCGACAGGACCCGGATCGGCCTCTACTTCGGCGAGGGTCCGCTGGAGGTCGAGGTCGAGGCGATCCTCGCGAGCAGAATGGACTTCACGATCCCGGCCGGCGCCACGAACCATCGGATCGAGGCCCGTCACGAACTCAAGGCCGATTCGCGGATCGTCTCCTACTTCCCGCACATGCACTTGCGCGGCAAGGCGATGTCATTCACCGCGGTCTACCCGGACGGCAGCCGCGAGGTCCTTCTCGAGGTGCCGGAGTACGACTTCGACTGGCAACTCTTCTACTACCCGGAGGCGCCGACACTGCTGCCGGCGGGAAGCGTGGTCGAGGTCGTGGCGCACTACGACAACTCGGCGGCGAACCCCGTCAATCCGGATCCGAACCGCGATGTCGGCTTCGGCTTCCAGTCGACGGACGAGATGATGGTCGGCATCTTCGAGTTGATCGAGGTCGATCCGGGCGAGAGGGCGAAGTCGGCCGCGACAGGCGGGGAGTGAGCAGCGCCGGCCAGACCGTTGGCGTCAACGGGATCGCGCACATCCAGTTGACGGTCCGCGACCCGGAACGCTGCCTGCCGTTCTGGGAGCGGCTCTGCAACTTCCTCGAGATGAAGACACTGATCCGCGGCGAGGAGGTGCTGTACTGCATCGGCAGTCGCACCGGCATCCTGGTGCGGGCGGCGCCGCCGGACAAGCGGGACAGGCGGTTCGATCAGGATCGGCCGGGGCTCCACCACGTCTGCTTCCGGGCCCGGAGCCGCGCGGATGTCGACTCGATCTACCGCTTCATCGAGTCGGAACTCGACGCGACGATCGTTCACGGCCCCGAGGAGGGTTCACGGTTCGCGCCGGGCTACTACTCGATCCTGGTCGAGGACCCGGACGGCATCCGGGTCGAGGTGAACCACGTCCCGGGCAAGGGGCACTTCGGCGAGGGCGGCCGGTTGGGGCCGGGCGGGACGGGGGCGGCCACGACGTACGGCGACCACGGTTTGGGTGACTAGTCGAGGTCGATGACGTAGATGGCTGGGGTTATGGCCGCGGCGTCGCCTGCGACGACCTGACCGCTTACTGCACGACACCCGGATTTGCCGCTACTCCAGGTCCACCACGTAGATCGTGTTCGCGGCGTCGCCGGCGACCCAGGCGGTCTCGCCGTCGGTCGTGATCCCGTTGAACAGCATCGTGTTCGGGAAGGCGCCGCTTGGCGGCACATGGAGTTCGAGGTTCTCGGCAACGCCCCATGTCGCTCCGTTCACGGGGTCGATGGCCGTGACCCGGCCCGCGCCGGCTTCGACGACGTAGATCGAGCCGTTGGCCGCTGCCAGCCCTTCCGGTTGCTCGAGTCCGCTCGCTACTTCCTCGGCGCCTGCGGCGCCGATGCGGAGCAGGGCGCCGGCGAGGTTGTCGGTGACGTAGAGGCTGCCGTCCAACTCCGTCAGACCGGCCGGCCCTTCGAGACCGTCTGCGAGGACTCGCTTCTCTTCCGGGCTCTGCGGCGAGAACGCGATCACGTTGCCGGCGCCCCACTGGCTGGCGACGATGTCGCCCTCGAACTGGATCGCGTCGATGGGGGCGGCCAGTTCGCCGAAGATTTGGACCAGTGCGTCCGCAGCCGGATCCCAGAGCCGCACCGCGTTGTCGAACCAGCTCGAGAGGATGATCTGGCCGTCGTCCGCGGCATGAACCGACATCGACGTGCCGATGTCGGAGAAGCCGATCACGTCGCGGACGACGCCGAGTACGTCGCCGGTTGCCGGGTCGAGCTGGCGCAGGGCGAAGAAGTCGGCGACGACGAGCCGGGTCGCGTCTCCGGCCCCGATCAACGCCAGGCCGCCGGGCATGTTCAGCCCGCCCTCGAGCACCATGCGGTTCGTCTCAGGGGACAGCGCCTCGACGATGAAGCCGTCGGCGAAGCTGGAGATGAACAGGCGGTCGTCTGCGTCGAAGGCGAAGTTGTCGAGCCCGGGCTGAACGCGGGCGACGACCTGCTTGCCGCCGTCCTCGTTCACCCGGACGACCTCGCCCCGGAGCGAGTCGAGCACGTGGAGCACGCCTTCGCTGTTGAACTTGACCGCCGCCGGCACTTCGAAGCCGCTGGCGACCGTCTCCATCTCGCCGCTGTCGACATCCAGGCGCACGACCTCGCCGCGGAACCAGCGCGGGCCGTAGAGCTTGCCGTCGGCGGAACCCCAGTCCATGCCGTTCAGGCCACAACCCGGCCCAAGGTCGTCACGGATGAGCCGTGGCTCGGCCTCGCCAGCCGGGTCGAGCTCGAACAGGTTCGTGTCCATGAAGCACTGGGAGACGAAGAGCCGGCCGTCGTCCGAGAAGGTGATCGGGTTGACCCCGACGCCTGGCGAGGCGACCACGCGCGTCTCGCCAGTGGGCGTGCGCATGGCGACCTCGCCGTTGCTGATGTCGGTCCAGTACACCGAGCCATCGGATCCGAAGGCCAGATCGTCAGGCGACTTGGCTCCGTCCTCAAGGCCCCAGTTGTCTAGGATCTCGCCGCTCTCCGGGTCGATCCGCGCCAACGCCGGGGTGACGACGGAAGTCAGGTAGAGGTCTCCGTCCGGTCCGAAGAGGATGCCGTTGATGCCGCGGAAGCTGGCGCTCTCACCGATCGTTCGGACGCCTGCGGCGCCCGCTTCCATCACGTCGGCGTCCGGGGAAGCGCACCCGGCCAGCAGGGTCAGGGCGCCAAGACATGCAGTGTTGAAGGCCAGTCCTGTGCGTGTGCGAATGCCAATGGCCGATCGCGAGAACATCGTTGCTCCTCAGTTGAGAAATGGCTCGAGAGCCACGTAGCGGATGACGAATCCGACCAGGGCCAGCTCGACCAGGAAGATGGCCCAGATTCCGGCCCGGATCCCCCGGCCCGGGAGAAGACGGGGATCCATCCGCTTCTTGTGCAGCCAGAGCACGGCGCCGCTCTGAATCGGTAGCAGCAGCCCGGCGACCAGGGCGCTGATCGTGATCAGCAGTCGCGGGTTCTGGATCCACATGTAGACGGTGAAGCAGAAGATCGGGCCGACCGTGCAGTAGCCGCGGATCCAGGACTTGCGGGCGGCCAGGTTCCGACGCTTCAGGTAGCCCAGCTCCATGATGTAGTCCGGGATGTAGCGGGCGCCGCCGGCGACGGCCGAGATCATCGTCGAGAACAGGATGCTGAAGGCGCCGATGCCGAACAGCCACAGCGACCAGGGGCCCAGGGTCTGGGTGAACATTTCCGAGAGCATGGAGATCGTTTCCAGGCCGTCGGGCTCCTTGCCGAGTTTCTTCAGCACGCCGGCACCGAGCATGTAGAAGGGCACCGTCGCGCAGGTCAGCAAGGCCAGCGTGACCCAGACGTCCGTCTGCATCACCTTGATCCACCCCCGGGCGCGCGTCTCCCACCCCGGTGCATCGCTGCGGCCGACGAAGTTCGGGTAGCCCTTCTCGACGCACCAGTACTGGTAGGCGGAGATCTCCAGGGAGTTGACGCCCGTGAATCCGTAGACGGCCATGGCGGCGACGATGAGCTCGGGTGGGAAGCTGAACGTGAAGCCCGAGGCGAGTTCGGCCCGCGTGACGGCGAACTCCGTGCCCTGCATCAGGATGGCGGACACGAGCGTGGCGCCGGTGAAGATCATGACCAGCACCAGCATCACGTTCTCCAGGATCCGGTAGGAGCCCGTGATCAGGACGGCGATCGTGATTGCGGCCAGCAGTCCGGCTGCCAGGGTCGACGGCACCGCCGGGGCCAGCAGGGTCAGAGCCTGGCTCGCACCGCCGATGACTCCCCCCAGACCCACCAGTGAGGGAACCAGGGCGATCAGGGAGATGGCGACGGCGAAGCTGACGTGGCCACGGCCGATCCGGATCCGGAAGGGGAGGCGGTTTATCGCCCGCACGTAGGTGTCGCCCGAGACCAACGTGTACCGGGCGAGTTCCGCCTGGATCAGGGACTTGATCCAGCAGGAGAGGAGCACCCACCACAGCATGACGAAGCCCGCCGCGGCGCCCAGACCCGAGGTAAGGATTATCTCGCCCGAACCGACGATCGCTCCGGAAGTGACGACGCTCGGGCCGAGATAGCGAAGCCGCCTTCGCCAGCTCGTGGGCGGTGCGGTGGCGCCGCCTTCGCGGACGGTATAGGGATCGCTACGCTGGTCGACGTAAGTGATTGAAGACATTGGACTTACGTGCGGTCGTGGTTCTCTCCTCAGTCGAGAAAGGGGCCGAGGACCACGTAGCGGACGACGAACCAGGTCATCGCCAACTCGAACAGAAAGATGCCCCAGATCGCGAGCCGGATCCACGGGCCAGGCCGGATCCTCGGGTCCATCCGGTTCTTCTGGAACCACAGGACCGCGCCGCTCTGGATCGGCAGCAGCATGGCCAGCGTCAGAGCCCCGATCGTCACCAGC
Organism: Thermoanaerobaculia bacterium; assembly: GCA_965232105.1. GTDB lineage: Bacteria > Acidobacteriota > Thermoanaerobaculia > Multivoradales > Multivoraceae > Multivorans. Next base: position 4,647,347 of record OZ246956.1, on the reverse strand, counting down.
AGCCGGGGGTTGGGGATCGTCATGTAGATGACGAAGGCGACTACCGGGATGAGCGTGCAGTAGCCGCGGATCCAGTTGCGACGAGCGACCAGGTTCTGCCGGTTGAGATAACCGAGCTCCATGATGTAGTCCGGAATGAAACGGGCGGCGCCGCCGACCGCGGCGAGCATGGTCGAGAACAGGATGCAGAAGGCGCCGATGCCGAACAGCCACAGCGACCACGCTCCGAGGGTCTCGGTGAACATCTCGGACAGCAAGGAGATCGTCTCGAGGCCGTCCGGCACCTTGCCGCGGGCGCGCAGGACACCGGCGCCCAGGATGTAGAAGGGCAGGGTGGCGCAGGTCAGGAGCGCCAGCGTGACCCAGACGTCGGTCTGGAGCACCTTGATCCAGCCGCGGGCTCTGGCCTCCCATCCCGGTGCGTCGCTGCGGCCGATGAAGTTCGGGTAGCCCTTCTCGACGCACCAGTACTGGTAGGCGGAGGTCTCCGACGCGTTGACACCGGTGTAGCCGTACACGGCGATCGCCGCGACCAGGTACTCGGGCGGGAAACTGAACGTGAGGCCCGACAGGAGGTCGGCACCGGTCACCGCGTACTGGGTTTTCTGCATCAGGACGGCGCACACCAGCGTCGCGGCGGTGAAGATCATTACCAGCCCGAGCATGGCGTTTTCCAGCACCTTGTAGGAGCCGGTGACCAGCAGGGCGATCGTCACGGCGGCGATCAGACCGGCGGCCCAGATCGACGACACGTCGGGAACAAGCAGCGTCAGCGCCTGCCCTGCGCCGCCGATGATCCCGCCCAGCCCCAGTAACCCCGGGATGATGGCGATCAGGGCGATGACGACGGGGAAGCTGATCAGTCCCCTGCCGAGCGGAATCTTGCCGGGCAGCCGGTTCATTGCCCGGACGTAGGTGTCTCCCGAGACCAGGATGTAGCGGCTCAGCTCTGCCTGGATCAGAGACTTGATCCAGCACGACAGGAGCACCCACCAGAGCATGACGAAGCCGGCGGCGGCGCCGAGACCCGAGGTGAGGATGATCTCGCCCGAGCCGACGATCGATCCCGAGATGACGATGCTGGGACCGAGGTAGCGCAGCCGGCTGCGCCAGGTGGACGGCGGTTCGACCGCGCCGCCCTCACGGACGGTGTACGGATCGCTCCTCGGACTGGGAGAATCGCTCATCGGGGGTGAAGGCGGGACTCTACACCGGAGCCGCCGGACGGCACGCTGCGGGCTGTTACTCTGGATGACCCGCGCCGGCACTGGCGTCGGCGCCACGCAAGTACGGAGACGATCTCGATGAGAGACCGGAATCGCTTCCCCCGGATCGTTGGACTCGGTGTCGTCCTGTTCGCGTTGCTGCTCGCGGCGGCGGCCTTCGCGCACCTGAAGGCGCTCAAGACGAGTCCGGAACAGGGCGCAATGTTGAACGGCCCTGCGCGTACCGTTCGTGTCTGGTTCAACCAGGAGCCGGATTTGCCGCTCAGCAAGCTCGAGCTCGAGGGTCCGGCCGGCGCGATGAACGTCGAAGGCCTTCACTCGATGGGAGAGAAGGACCTGATGGCTCGAGTCACGGGGCGGATGCCCGACGGTGTCTACACGGCGCGCTGGCAGACGGCGGGCGACGACGGACACGTCCTCACCGGCGAATGGACCTTCACGGTCGACCGCGGCGGCCGCTGATCCGCTGGCAGCCTTTCCGGCAATGAGCTGGGAGATGGCTGGCCGCTGGTCGGTCTACCTGCCGCTTCTGCTGGTCTACGGCGTCCTGGGCCTCCGCCTCCTGGTCGCTGCCCCGGGAGCCGCGCTCTCGGTCCGGGATCCTCGAGTCGGTCTGGGAAGTCTGGGCTGGTTGTCGTCCCTCGTGCTGCTTGCGGCGCTGTTGCTCCGGTGCGTCTTCCAGTCGATCGAGGTCTGGGGGCCGATCGAGGGGCTGTCTTTCGAGGGTCTGCGGACAGTGGCGATCGAGAGCCGGTGGGGGATGAGGTGGCAGTGGCAGGCGGCAGCCGCCGCATCGACGACGATCGGCATGTTCATCGCCCTGAGGAGTCCCGTTCTCGGCGGTTCGCTCGCCTGGGTCGGCGCGTTCGGTGTGGCCGCCGCATTGCCGATGACGGGCCACGCGTACGGCGACTCGCTGGCCTGGACTGCCCAGAGCGTGCACATTCTGGCCGCCGGGTTCTGGATCGGCACCCTGGTTGTTGTGCTCCTTGTGCCGTTGGGCTTCGGCGGTACCTCTCGGGCGGAGTCGGCATCGATACGGCGCTACTGGCTGCGCTCCTTCTCACCCCTGGCGGTTGCCGCCGCCTCACTGCTCGTGGCAAGCGGTGCGCTGCTTGCGTTCCGCTACCTGCCGGCCTGGGAGACGCTGTGGATGGAGCCATACGGCCAGATCGTCCTGGCGAAGGTCGGACTGAGCGTGCTCGTGCTCGGTTACGGCGCCGCGAACTCGGTTTCGATGCACTTCCGGCCCGACTCGCACACGGACCCCTTGCCGAGGACCGTGGCCCTGGAAGTCGTGTTCGCCGTGCTAGTCCTGGTTGCTACAGGCGTGCTCACGAGCACGGCGCAGCCCGATATGCACTGAGCAGTGGCAGGGTCTGGAAGCTGATTCGGCTGCTTACGCCGGCCTGAAGCGCGGGCCTTTCTGGTGCTGCATCAGAAGTTGATGCGGCTCGAGATGCCGATCGTCCGAGGAGGGTTCGTCAGGTAGCCGACCCGGGCAAGCGTCCCGCGCTCCTGGTCGAGGGCCAGCAACGCCCGCTCGTCGAGCGCGTTGTTGACGAACAGCGCGACGTCCCAACGCTCGTTGAGGAAGCCGAGCCGCAGGTTCAGGAGGTCGTAGGCCGGCAGTTCGGGATCGAACCGGAACACGGACCCCGTCAGGGGACCGCCGACCGGGTTCGTGGCGGAGAGAGCCAACAGGTCCACGGTGCCGAAGCCGGGGGCATGGTCGCCGATCTGGGTGTAGCGGGAACCGACGTGCTGGAACACAGCGGAGAGGTAGCCGCCCCAGTCGCCGGCCTCCCAGCGGTAAGTCGCCGCGACCGCGGCCTGGAACTCCGGCACCGTCGGCAGCCGATTGCCCTTCTCGATGCCGGACACGACGCTGGTCGTGCCGTCCGGCGCCGTCGAGGTCAGAGTCGACCCGAGTTGGGAGTCCGCGTAGCTGGCGGAGATGGCGAAGTCGAAGGCGCCCGTGGGCTGAGCCGTCAGCTCGAGTTCGAGGCCGGTGCTGCGGGCGCTCGGAACGTTGAAGACGAGCCTCGACGAACAGGATCCCGCGGTGACGGTCGTCTGCAGGTCCGCGATGTCCATCGTGAAGGCGGCGACGTTGAAGGTGCCGCGGCCGCCCAGGATCGTGGATTTCGATCCGACCTCGACGTTCCAGAGTTCCTCGTCGTCCCAACTGTCGCGGCCGCTGAACGTCACGAGATCTTCCGGCGAGCAGACGGGTGTGTTGAGCGGATCGTTGATGCCGCCGAGCCGGAACCCCTTGGAGACCTGGGCGTTGAGTCGCGTGTTCTCGCTGGCCTGGAAGCTGGCGATGAAGCGGGGAGCGATGCCGTCCGCGCCGGTTTCGCCAACCGTTGGTCCCGGATCGGCGAACAGGCCGTCGAAGACCTGGCTGCGGGTCTCCTCGTAGTCGTACCAGCGCGCGCCCGCCGTCAGGTCGACTCTCTCGCTGGCGGTCCAGGTGATCTCGAAGAACGCTGCTGTCTGTTCGAACTCGTAGCTGAGGTCGGAGTAGAACAACTCGTCGGTGGCGGCGCCGAAGGCGCCCGCGGTGGGGATTCCGCTCAGAGCCTCGAAGCCCGTGACCGGCAGGCTCTGGCCGTAGTCCCGTTCACTGCTGCTGTAGAACAGGCCGAGGACCCAGTGCGTGAACTCGTCGCCGCTGGCGAGCCGCAGTTCCTGGGTCAGGCCGGTCGCGGTCGTCGCGTCGATCAGCGGTGCGTCGAGTGTGTAGATCGGCTCCGGAAGGCCGATCGTTGCCCCGGCGACGCTGGCGAAGAGGGCGGTCGAGTCTCGCACGACGAGCACGTCGCGGTCGGTCGCCGACGTGATCGAGGTGAAGTAGTAGCCGTCGGGCAAGCCGATCTCGACCTTCACGTCGGCGAGCAGGAACTCGTCCGTGTAGGGCTCCTCGAACTGCGTGAAGAGTTGGCGCTCGCCGAGGTCCACCGCCGGTCGGGTCGTCGTGTAGGGGTTGGCGAGGATGTTGAAGTCGTCGATGCGGTTCCAGCCGTCCATCTTGAGTTCCTGGTAGAGGAGGCGCGGAGTGACCGTCACGTTTTCGCCGGGCTCGAAGCGCATGGCCCAGCGGGCGCCGGTCCGCTCGCCGGAGTTCACGTTCTCGTCGACGCTCAGGTCTGGCTGCACGGCGTCCATGAAACCGCCGAAGGTCGTGTGGTAGGCCGTGATCCGCATCGCCGACGTGTCGCCGACGGGAACGTTGACCGCGACCTTCGCGCTGCCGCCGTTGCCACCGTCACCGACCGAGTTGAGGGAGAACTGGCCGAACCCTTCCGAGACGCCGACCTGCGGCTGGTTCGTGATGTAGCGGACGGTGCCCGCGAGCGACCCGGAGCCGAACAGGGTGCCCTGGGGCCCGCGCAGGACTTCGATCCGCGACATGTCGAACAGGTCGATGTCCGGCACAAAGAGCGACAGCGAGATGACCGACTCGTCGAGGTAGATGCCCACCTGCTCCTTGACACCCGGCTGGTCGCGGACGATCTGTCCCGCGGCGACGCCGCGCATCGCGACCTGGCTCTGGCCGGGGCCGAGGTTCTGCACGGTGAACCCGGCCACGTTGGCCGCGATCTCCTCCAGGTTGGAGGCGCCGCGGTTGCGCAGCACGTCTTCGCTGGGCGCGACGACGGAGAAGGGAACCTCCTGGAGGTTCTCCTCGCGCTTGCGGGCCGTCACGGTAAGCTCCTCGGAGAAGGTCTGGCCGGGCGCCTCGACTTCCTCCGATCGCGTTTCCTGGGCCCCGGCCGGAGTACGGATTCCGCACCAGAGGATGGCCATAGTGCAGACCAGGGAGAGGCCCGAGAACTTCGTCCAACTCATGACAGCCTCCTCGTGCCGGTACTGCCTACGACAGGAGTCCATTCGGGTTTCCCGTTTTCGGGCGGTCGTCGGTGGCGGCCTGTCAGGGCCGCAGGTGCGGCTCGAGCAGCTTGCCCCACTGTTCACCGTAGGGGTGAACGCGGTCGACCTCCTCCCGGCCCCGGTACACGGGGCGGCCCGAGTTGGCCCACTCGAAGATCGAGCCTTCCAGGTTCCAGAGCCGGTCGTAGAGGCCCGGGTCGTTCAACTGGATCAGATCGGCGACCGCCGCAGACGAACGGTAGCCGACGGAACAGTAGAGGACGACCGGCCGCTCCGGTTCGGCCTCCGCGATCACCTCCGCGATGTCCTTGCCCTGGGCATGGACGGCGCCGGGCAGGTGGCTCACTTCGTACTCGAACGGTTCCCGGACGTCGATCACGAGGGGCCGCGGATCCTCGCCCAGCCGCCGGTCGAGTTCCTCGATGCTCATCTGGGGCACGCCGGGAAAGCTCGCGCGCACCAGCGCCTTGAGCTGGGACATGCTCGATCCGCCGCAGTGCAGTGCCAGCGGCGCCGCCAGCAACAGGGCGACGAGGCGCCGCCGAGGTCCGGTGCTCGGGAGGAGGGCCGTCGTCACTCTCCGGCAGCGGCCCCGGCGGCCTCGGTAGACGGCGCCCGGCCCGCGGGCTGGCCGACCATCTTCATCTCGAAGGGCCGCTCGGTGTCGGCGCCCAGCGTGATCGTGCCCTGGAGCACTCCCTCCGCATCGAGTTCGCCGTCGATCACCGTCGTGATGGCCGATGCCTCCGGGGTGGGGAAGTGCGTCTTGATCCGCAGACGGTCGCCGGACCAGGCGATGTCGTCGAGGGTGATCGTGAACATCTGCAGCCCGGTCACCACGTAGAGGATGCCCTCGCCATCGCGCGGCGCCCAGAAAGCAACGGACAGGAATCCGTCGGTCAGGAAGGACGTACCTCCGGGGTGTCGTGCGATCAGGTCCTGCAACTTGTCGACGTTCTTCTTCGGCCTGTGGTAGCCGCCCTCCTTGCGGACGACCTCCATGAAGCCCACGAACATCTCGCCCCATACGTCGCCCCGGTAGATGATCTCGCGCGTCGGGTCGGGGTTGGCCGGGTTGTCCTCCGAGTTGTCCCAGACCGCCGTGACCTCGATCCGGCTCGAGGCCGGCAGATCGACCGGCTCGGTGGGGTAGTAGAGCCACTGCCAGTTGTAGTCGTACTTCGGCACGTCGAGCAGCGTCTCGGTGGACCCGTCGGCGTGGACGATGCGGTAGGTCATCGCTTTGCCGCGCACGTGCATGTGGGGGCTGAAAGCGAGGATCTGCATGTCCTCGTCCGGTTGGAAGAAGCCTTCCTCGGCGTGGTGACCGGCGCCCGCCGGAATCCGGATGCCGGTGTTCGCGACCGAGACGGTCGCCACCTCCCGCTTCAGTTCGCCTTCGCCGAAGTGAATGCCGATGCGGGTCACATCCGACGTCGCTTCGCCGAACGGGTGGTAGTGCGAGTCCATCGTGATCGTCGTGCCCGGGCCCAGAACGCGGCCCGTGCCCTCGGGGAACACGTAGGGCGGCATGCCCGCGGTCCAGATCCCGAACACGCCGCTGCCGGCGGCGCCCTCGCTCACCCTCGCGCCGGCGCCGATCGTTCCGTCGCTGGCGCGCCGCGGCGTCGTGTAGGAGGCCTGAAAGTGGTGGGTTGCGCGGCGGTCGCCGGGGAGGAACTCGATCGCCTGCACCCACCGCTCCTCGCCCAGGTCGAGCGCGATCCGCTGCTTGGGGAAGAGGTCAGGGCCGTCGGCCGGTACGTCGACCCGGTCGAGCGTGAGCACGTAGTCCGGTTCGCCCAGGGTCCAGCCCTCGGAGAAGGTCGGGGTCGGCGGCAGGTCGGCGGGGTCTCCCTCGGGCGCGCCGCCAGCCGCCCAGTCGACGATCGTGGCGACCTGCTCGGCGGAGAGGGAGAGGTCGTTGCGAAAGACGACGTGCTCGGACTCGCCGCTCCAGGGCGGCATGTCGCCGTTTTCGACCGCGCGCGCCATCCCACGGGCCCAGGGCCTCGCCTCGCGGTACGAGAGCAGGGACATCGGCGCCGCCTGGTTCGGCCGGTGGCACTGGACGCACTTCTCGAACAGGATCGGCGCGACGTCGCCGCTGAACGTGGGCGTTTCTGCGGCGCCGGCGGCCGTTGCGACGAGAAGTGCGGCGGTCGCGAGGAGCGCCGTGAGTGGGCGCCGGTGCCTGTGGATCGGGAACCTCATACGCTTCGCCCTCCCGCCCTTGCGGGTTGATGATCGGTGGTTGCTGATCGGGTTCGGACTCTACCAGCGGGGGTGTCCGCTCCGGGTCCGGTGGGGTAGGCTCGACGCCTCTCTTCGTGCCTGTCTCTTGAGCCTGCGTCGTCATGGCGCGGCCCCTTTCTGCCGAACGAACGGAGGCATCTTCCATGGGTACTGAACGATTCACTGCCATCCCCGCGATTCCTGGCGCCCTCTCGATCATTGGCGCCGCTCTGCTGGTCGCGGCGCCGGCCCTGGCGGCCGGCGACGGCATCCCGCGCACCGCGAGCGGCAAGCCGGACCTGAGCGGCCGCTACAACATCGCGAGTTCGACTCCGTTCGAACGGGATTCCCGTTTCGGCGACAAGAAGTACATGAGCGTCGAGGAGGCGGAGCGGATCATGGCTGCGACCGCGGCGGCGATGGCCAGAGCGAACGCGGCCAGCGACCCCAACCGGTCGGCGCCTCCGGCCGGAGGCGACGGTTCCGGCGGTCCCGCGGGCGCGGTCGGCGGCTACAACGCCTTCTGGACCGACAGCGGCAGCACGCGCCATGCGATCGACGGCCAGTTCCAGACCTCGATCCTGACGGATCCGCCGAACGGCCGCATGCCGCCGGTTTCGGAGGCGGGCAAGGCGCGTCGCGCCGGCCTGCATCCCTATGCCTACAAGAACACGGGAACCGCGTGGTGGATCGAGACCGGCGATGATCCGTACGACGGCCCCGAGACGCTGTCCCTGCTGGATCGCTGCCTGTATCTCAGCGCGGCCGCCACGCCGGCGCGGCCGATCCTCTACAACAACATGAAGACGATCACGCAGACCGAAGACCATGTGGTCATCCTGGTCGAATGGATGCACTGGGCGAAGGTGGTGCGCCTGAACGCGGAGCAAGCGCCGGCCGACGTGCGCTCGCTCGGCGGCGACTCGATCGGCTGGTGGGAAGGTGACACCCTGGTCGTCGAGACGACGAACTTCCTCGCCGCGCCCCGTGTGCCGCGCGAAGGCTTGAAGGTTGTCGAGCGCTTCACGCGCCAGAGCAAGGACGAGCTCCTGTACCAGTTCACGGTCCACGATCCGGACTACACGGCGCCCTACGGCGGCGAGTTCATCTGGCCGCAGACGGACGAACAGAACTACGAGTACGCCTGCCACGAAGGCAACTACGCGATGGGCGGCATTCTGCGCGGCGCGCGGTTGCTCGAGCGCGAGTACCACGAGCAGAAGGCGGAGGCGGGCAGCACGGGCTCCGGGGGGCTCGAGTAGTTCCCAGGGCGTTGATGGACACGTTCTCCTACGACGCGTGGGACCGGCTGCTGGCCGAGGTCGTCGCCGAGGACGGCAAGGTCGACTACGAGCGTCTCGCGGCGCGGCGCGGGCTGCTCAAGGAGTTCGTCGTCGGTCTCGGCGCGGCGTCTCCGGACAGCCGTCCCGAACTCTTCGGCAGCGAGGAGGAGGGGCTGGCGTACTGGATCAACGCATACAACGCGTTCACCCTGGACGCGATCGTCGACGAGTACCCGATCCGGTCGGTCTGGAAGACGCGGAACGGACAGTTCTTCCAGCGCCGCCGCCACATCGCGGGCGGCGCCTCGCTCAGTCTGGATGACATCGAGCACGAGATTCTGCGCTCGGACTTCGCGGAGCCCCGGATTCACTTCGCGATCAACTGCGGCGCGAACGGCTGTCCGGCGGTGCGGCCCTCGGCCTACCGCGGCGAAGGTCTTCGCGACACGCTGCGCCAGGCGACGGAGGCGTTCCTGGCCAACCCGTGGAACTGCCGGGTGGACCACGAGGCGGGGAAGATCTTCATCTCCCGCATCTTCCGGATGTACGCGGAGGACTTCGCCGGCGGCGCCGGCTCGACGGAGGAGTACCGGCGGGGCGTGCTGGGTTTCGTCGCCGAGCACGCTGGCCTCGATGCAGAGCGGATCGCTGCTTACGAAGTCGTCTACAACACCTACGACTGGGGCCTGAACGACACGCACCGTGACCCGAACATCGGCCCGATCACGTTCCATGAGCCGGTGGAGCACTTCGCCGAGGCGGACGGCGAACTGCGGGAACTCCACCTCTACGAGGGCAACTTCTGCAACCGGGACTGTTCCTGGTGCACGATCCAGGGCTCGCCGAATGGGTGGTACGAGGCCTACACGCCGGAGGTGCTCGACCAGGCGCTCGACGCCCTGGCCGCCGACGGCAACCTGAAGTTCTACGGCGGCGAGCCCACGCTGCACACGCCCGAGATCGTCGCCGCGATGCGCTACGTGCGAGGGCGTGGCTTCACCGGCCTGATCACCGTGTTTTCGAACGGCATCCAGGCGGAGAAGCTGATCTCGATTCTCGAGTCGGACCCGAAGAGCGAAGCGGTTCTCAACTACTCGATCTACCACGGCCGCGACGCCAAACCGATGCCGCGCTATGCGCGGGAGCGCCTCGAGGACTGGGCGCGCGAGAATCCGAACCGCATCTTCCAGGGTTACAAGGTGCTCTTCCACGCCGGAGGCGGGGCGGAGCAGGAGTTCGACCGGGATCGCGAGTCGGAGTACCACGGCATGGGCGCCCGCTGCGTGCGGTGCTTCCCGGTGCTGACGACGAAGGGCCGGTTCCACGCCTGTCCGTTCGCCGCCGAGGTCGACTCGCCCCACTTCGACCTTGGCGCGGTCGGTACGAAGTCCGAAACCGTGTTCGGGAACTATCGCTCCTTCCTGCGGTGGGTGGACGAGGAACTCGATCCCGCGGCCGAAGCCCGCGGCGTGTCGAGCTGCGAGATGTGCCACCGGCGCCTCGCGGAACTGCCGGTTCCGAAGTTCGCGGGCTAGTTCGCGCCGCTAGGCGGGCGCCTCGGCGACGCCGGATGACCTGGCGCCGCCCCAGTCATTGAAGCCGAGGTCGCCACGGACGTCGGCGGTGCGTTCCAGGGTCATCGGGTCGCTCGGGATGCCGGTCGAGTCGGCGACGCGGACGAGGCCGTTGAAGATCCCGACGGTGGCGGCGGCTTCGACGAACTTTGCCGGGCCCAGGGTTTCCAGGGTGCGTGCGCGGGCATCGTCGAGTTCGTCCGTGGCACGGACGACGGCTTCCGCGAAGGCGGTCAGGATCGCGCCGTGCTCGACGCCGCCGTCAGCGGCATCTTCCACCGCCGCGCTCAGGTCGACTTTCGCTCCGACTGCGTCGCTGCTCGCCCGGAGCAGCATGGTGTGCGCGGTCGTTCAGTAGAAGCACTGGTTGAGGGCCGAAACCCTCGCCGCCAGCAACTCGACCTGGGGTCGGGATAGCGGCCGGTGGTCCCAGACCATTTTCTCGAAGTCGGTGGCCGTTCCCGAGTACATGGCGGCGACCATCCGGAAGAAGGTGCGCACGCCTTCCGGCACCAGGCTCAGGGCACGCGCGACGTTCGCCCGGTTCCAGTCGACGACCTGGACCGGGACCCAGGCGCCGATGTCGCCCATGCCGTCCGGGCGCTCCCGGGTCGGTTCGCCGGCCTCCGGTTCGGGCAGAGGCTCGTGCTCGATCCCCATTGCCTCGCAGAAGGCGTCCGCGGCAACCGTCGTCACGACGACCGAGGCCAGTTCGACGTAGAGCGCGTCACCGAGCCCGGCGATCGTGGCTTCGGCCCAGTCGCGGTCGAGGTGGGTCGGATCCGCCCCGATCTTGCGCGCCGCCTCGATCGCTTTCTCAGGCAGCGGCGCCAGCAGCGGCTGCGAACGGTCGCGGCTCCAGGGCGGGTCGTTGCGCTGGACGCGCTCGGCCCGCGCGAGACCCGCGATGGCTACGCGCTCAGGGCCGGTCCACCAGGCGCCGGGCCGGCCGACGTCGGCCCACGACCTGCGCAGCGCGGTCGTCAGATCCTTCCGGACGGAAACCGGAAAGCGGGGGTCTTCGAAGCTCATTCGGTCCGACTCTCCACAGGTGTTCTCCGCCACGGTCTTCCAGGCGGCGAATGCGCCGTCGCTGCGACGAAAGCGAGCGTACTCCATCTGATCATGGTGTCTTCCTGGCGGGGCCAAGCAGGGAGATGCGGCTGATTCCGACCCCCAGCTCCCGGGTGTCGTGCGTGTTCGGAACGTGGGTATCGCTCCTCAGGGCCACGCTCAGCGAAGGCGAACTCAGACGGCAGTCCCCCAGGCTGAGCTCGGCACTCCACGGCTCATTGATCTCATGGTCGAAGATCTTGCAGTCGTCGACCGTGATGCTGAGCCGCTTTCTCTTGCCGGTCAGCGCCACGTCGACTTCGAGAACGGCCGGCGGCTTCCTCGGGTCGAACGGAACGTTCAGACGCGCATTCCCATCCGTCCAGCGCAGCGGCGCCGCGCCGACCCACTCCTCGCCGTGAAAGCCCGTCGCCGAGCCGTGCAGGAACTCAAGTTCCGTTTGTCGAATCAGGTTCAGTGGACGATCGGTATCCTGGCCGGCGGCGGTGGCGGCAAGAGTGAAGCCGCTGCCTCCGGCGTGCTCCCGCACCTCCAGGACCTCCAGTGAGGTCGCGCCGGCGACGAGGCGTCGAGAAGGGATGATCGCCTCCCACATTCCGTTTCGACCGCCTACCCGAAAGGGGTAGGGGCGCGTGACCGCCGCCACCCGGCCGTTCAACGCGATGGCCAGCGCCGGCGTCGGCTGCGCGCCACCGGGGGCCGCCACGGCGCCGGTGATGTGGGCCGGCAGGAAGTCGTCGCTCAAATCGAGATCCTGAAACATCGGTTGCGGGTCCATGGTGACTTCCAGGTCGGCGGCGGACTCCGCCCGCATCGGATCGACCGCCTTGCCGATCAGGTCGTCGTAGCGTCGCTCCGGCGTTGGCGCCGCCATCAGATCGCGGTCGTCCAGCCACTCGAATTTGGAAGACGCGCTCTCCCGAAGGGCGGTGAGCTGATCGCCCGGAACCTCCATCCGGCGACTTGCGTTGGCGTGGAACAGCACCTTGGAGGGGCGCGGTTCATGCCCCGGTTCGAGGACGTTCGATCCGTCGGCCGGCCACGGCAGATCGATGCCGAGAGCGGCGGCCAGCGTCGGGACGATGTCGATCACCTCGACGTTGGCGTCGACGACCGAACCGTGAACCTGGGCCGGCATCTTGAGGAACAGCGGCACCGCTGCGACGTCCGCGAATGTCGAGCGCGACGGCGCCCGAAACGAATGGCCGGGACGGAGGCTGCAGCCGTGGTCCGCGGTGACGACGATCAGGGCATCGTCGTAGATGCCCACTTCTCGCAGGCGCGCGACCAGCCTGCCAAGGACCTCGTCGACGAATCCGACCTGCAGGAGGTAGCGATGGTGGTTGAGCGCCGCCGCCCATCGGTCCGCGTTCCACATGTCGTTGCGCAGGCCGCTGGTCCGACGGTGAAAGGTGAATTGCTGGCCCGTCGGCAGGTAGATGAACGGCTCGTGAGGCAGCAGAACGTGGGCGAAGTGCAGCGTGGGCCTCGCGGCCTGGTCGATGGCGGAGATGAACTCGTCGAAGGTCTTTCTCCGGTCGCCGGAGCGCTCCTGCGCCCAGCGGGCGCCGACAAGGTCGTCCGGTCCGCTGGCGGCGAAGTCCTTCCAGGACTGGTTCACCGGGGGCAGCGGCGACGCCAACTCCTCCGGAAGGGCGACGGTCAGATAGGCGATCGTCAGATCCTGCAGGATGGCCGCGAGCGAAGCGACGAAGCCGGCCGCCTCGCGCGGGCAGAGCGTCTCCGGACAGAGTTGGGTCAACGGTTCCTGGATGTGCAGTCGGTAGTGCCCGCCGAGCAACGTGAACAGACTCGCCGGGTGGTCGGCCGCCGTTGGCGACAGACCTTGCGACGGGCGCATTCCCGTCAGCACGGCAGGCAGCGCGTAGGTTGTGTACTCCGCCACCGCGGTCGCGTTTCGGAACCAGATGGCGTTGTCGGCCAGCGCCGCGAAGTTGGGGAAGGCCGCGCGGTCGATGTGGGCCTGTCGATCGAGCAGAGCGCCCAGTTGAAACTGATCGAAGACCACGACGACGACGGGCGGCGTGGCGGCGAGTTGCACGCCTTCGATCGGCTGAACTTCTCTTGGTGGCGCCAGGATCCGTTTGACGCCCGGCTTGAGCAGGAGGACCGTTGGCGCCACAAGCACGGCGGAGGCCAGGAAGGTGGCGAATGTCCGTGCCGGCGCGAGCCGGCGAATCGCAGCGGCGGCGGCCGCGCCGACCAGCGCCGCCAGAGCCACCGACGGGCGCGCCGGAACGCTGGACCATTGGTTGAGGATGATCAGCACGATGAGGCCGGCGAGGCCCGCGTAGAGGGCGGCTTCGGCACGTCGGCGCCAGGGCGGCCCGGCGACGCCGACGGCACGGACAATCAGCAGGCAGGCGCCGGGACCGCCGAGGCTGATCAGGGCGACAAGGACCAGAAGCTGGCCCGGTTGCGTGTCGTGGGCGATGAAGAACTCGGGGCTGCGCCCCACCAGGTCGAAGATCGGCTGGGCTACGGCAAGGCACCACAAACCTGCGAAGCGCAGGAAGACGTACTGTTGTTCCCGGGTGGTTTCGGGCAGAGGGGGAGGCGCCGCGGTTCGCAGTCGCTGCCAGCCCTGGAGCAGGCGGCGACGGAGTGGCGCCGATCGGGCGAGACCGTGTCGCACCGGGAGCGGTCAGGTGGTCGTCCAGCCCGGCGTGATCGGTGCGCGCAACGGACTCACGGGCTGCTGTTCCCGCCCGTCTTCTCCAGGTGGCGAGCGCCGCTCAGCGTGTTCGTGACCGCCCAGTTCCCTTCGTGGCAGGCGTACTCGAACATCTCGTTGTCCGGATCGAAGTAGAGCGGGATGTTCACCGTCCAGGTGTCCGTGTAGTTGACCGGATCGTCGATCGTGACCGTCCAGTCCACCGTATCCTCGTCGATCCGGGTGAAGCGTTCGACCGTGACCAGCTCCGTGCTGACCGGAATCCCCTTGATCCGGCCCTGGGAGCCGCTGGTCGCGATCCAGCCCTTGTCCGAGAAGTTCTTCGTTTCGACGACCAGCGTGTCGCCGTCCCAGTGGCCGCGGGAATCGCCGTTCCAGAGGTGGAGGTCCTCGGGGAGCCGTTCCCGGCCGTCGACCGGGATGAGGCGGACGTCATTGATCATCTCGGAGTAGATGACGACGTACTCGGGCGTCTGCGCGATCCGGTAGTTGTTGTTGTAGCCGGCCGGGAACAGGTGCCCGGGAACGCCGCGGGTGATGCAACGGTCCCATACGCTCATGTACTCGTAGGAGTCGAACATCTTGACCAGGTTGTCGGTGCGGACCTGTTGGGCAACCGGGCGCACCGGCACGCGACCGTTCGGGGGATCGACGACCAGGGAGGTTCGCCGGCTGCCGACGATCTTCGTGCCCAGCTCCAGCCAGTGCAGGTTGTAGGCGCCGACGTTCTGGCCGGCCTCCGCCTTCTGTGCCGGCTGCTCGGCGCGGTTCTCGATCATGGCCTGCCGCGCCGCCTCCGCCTGGGCGACCTCTTCCTCGGTCAGGAACTCTTTGTCCCCCATCTCGACCGGTCGTTCGAAGGGCGTCAGGGTGGTGTTCGTCCACAACCCCTGCAGGTCCGGGTGGCCCCAGGGAGTGCGTGGCATCTCCCAGTCGTCCGCCGCGAGGACGGGCGCCGCGACGAGGGCGGCAGCCAGGGCAAGAGCGATCATCGTTCGTCTGATCATCGACGACTCCTCCGTTTCAGCGTTCGGTGAAAGAAGGGTAACAGCCAACCCCTCAGTCAGCGGCCATCACGGAAACGGCCCGCCGCCAGCGCTCGACGATCCGGTCCTCGTTCTCGTAGTCGAAGCGGCCCGTGCCAGCGGCGTAGAGATCCTTCTCGTCGGGCGGGTCGGCGGCAAGGTGGCGGGCGGTGGCGCGGGTCGCGGTTTCCGGGTCCACCGTGTCGCGGTAGCCGAGCAGCGTCCGGGCCTTCGACATATCGAGGATCTGGTTCGACTTCTCGGCCAGCGGAAAGACGCCGCGGCAGAACGGGGCCGGCACGCCGATCAACTCCATGTCGGCGTCGAGTTCGTCGACGATGACCTCCGCCACGGCCCGGCAACTGATGACCCGTTCGTCGCCGGCGTTGAAGGCCTGACCCGCCGCCTCGGGCCGGGTGGAGGCCAGGAACACGAGCCGGGCCAGGTTCTCGGCGTAGCCGCGCTGGAAGTAGGTGACCCCGTCGTGGGGGAGGATCATGAAGGGCCGCCGGTCGAGGATGCGCTTGACCACCGCCCACTCGTGGTTCATTGGCGTCCGCGGGCCGTAGACCCCGGGGTACCGCAGGATGACGACCTCGAAGTCGCCGCGACCGTGCTGCTCGAAGAGCTGATCTTCGCCGGCCGCGACCTTGCCGGTGTAGTTCTTCGCGTCGTACTGGCGCGGGGCGAACTCCGGCACCGGCAGCGGGATACGTCCCTCGGGCGTCGGCGGCTGCGAGCCCTTGTAGACGGGCTGGCCCGTGATGCCAACGAGGCGCGTCGTCTTGCCCGCGAGTTCTTCGGCCAGCGTCCGCAACCGGCCGTACATGCACACCGCGAGATCCCACTCGCGGGAGGCGATCTTCGAGCGGATGTCGTCCCGGTCGCGGGCGTTGCCGACGATGCGCTCCACGGGACCGTCGAAGTCCACGGGGTGGCGTCCGGAGTGGAAGATCGATACTTCGAAGCCGGCGGCGAGGAAACTGTTGACGATCAGAGGTCCGGTCGGCCCCGTCCCGCCGACAACTAGTATGCGTGCCATGGCGCGGAGTGTATGCGGGTCGATGGCGTGGGCGACCCTGCTCGCGGCGGTCGCAGCAGGCGCGGCGGCGCAACCGCCGGCGGCGCCGGTGCGCATCTACACCACCGAGCAGGCGGAGCGCGGGCGGGCACTCTACGAAGAGGTTTGCGTCGATTGCCACCTGTCGAGCCTGATCGGGGGTGCGAACGAGGCGCCGCCACTGCGTGGCGCGGACTTTTTGGGCGCCTGGGGAACCGGCGCCGTCGTCGACCTCGCAGACACGATGCGGGTCACGATGCCGCCGGAGGACCGGAACTCTCTGAGTCCCCAACAGGCGTACGATCTCGCCGCCTTCGTGCTGCAGGCGAACGGCGCCGTGGCCGGTGAGGAAGCCTTGGTGGCCGATGCACCGGGCTTGAGTGCGGTGTTGGGCACCCTGGGCCTGGATGGCGGGCCGGCGTCGGCTGGTTCCACGGCCCCGGCCGCCGTCGCGGACCGCCGCGGCCCGGTCGCGGCGACAGCGGAGGAGGTCGTCAGGCCTCCCGGCGAACGCGAGATCGAGGACTTCGAGCCGGTCACCGCCGAGATACTGCTCGATCCCGCCCCCGGCGACTGGCTGATGTTCCGGCGCACCTACGACGGCCAGGGCCACAGCCCGCTCGATCAGGTCGACGCGGGCAACGTCGGCGAGCTGCGGCTGGCCTGGTCCTGGGCGATGGCGGACGGCGTGAACCAGCCGACGCCGCTGGTCTACCGCGGAGTGATGTATCTCGCCAACCCGCGCAACATCATCCAGGCGCTGGAGGCCGACACCGGTACGCTGATCTGGGAGTACCGGCGCGGCCTGGAGGGCGATGCGGCGCGCGGGTTCAACCAGCTCCGCAACCTCGCGATCTGGGGCGACAAGGTCTTCGTCGCCACCAAGGACGCGGCGATGCTCGCGCTCGACGCCCGGAGCGGACGGCCGGTGTGGGAGACCCGGATCGCCGATCCGGCAAAGGGTTACCGGAACACGAGCGGACCGATCGTCGTACCGGACATCCACGCCGAGGGCGATCGCGGCGCGGGGGGGCAAGGAACCGGCGCAAGAAACGGACTCGTGATCAACGGGATCAACGGCTGCATCCGCTACTTCGAGGACAGTTGCTTCATCACCGCCCACGATGCGGAAACCGGTGAGGAACGATGGCGCACGTACACGATCGCCCGGCCCGGGGAGCCGGGAGGCGAGACCTGGGGTGATCTGCCGCTCATGTTGCGAGGCGGCGGCGATTCGTGGATTCCGGGCAGCTACGATCCGGCGCTCGAACTGCTCTACTGGCCGGTGGCCCAGGCGAAGCCGTGGGTGCCGGCGAGCCGGGGCCTGACGATCGACCACGAGGTGCTGTACACGAACTCGACCCTGGCGCTGCGTCCCGGCGACGGGGAGATCGCCTTCTACCGCCAGCACGTGCCGGGCGAGGCGCTCGACTTCGACGAAGCGTTCGAGCAGGTCCTGATCGACCGCGGCGGGCAGAGGCTCCTGCTCACCTCCGGCAAGCACGGGATCCTCTGGAAGCTCGACCGGTCCGACGGCGCCTTCGTCGCGCTCAGGGAGATGGTGTTCCAGAACGTCTTCGACCACATCGACCGCGAAACCGGCGAGGTCCGCTACCGGGAGGACATCGCCTCGGCCGAGGTCGGCGAGTGGGTGTCGGTGTGTCCCAGCACGGCGGGCGGCCACAACTGGCAGGCATCGTCCTACAGCCCGGCGCACGGGCTGCTGGTCGTGCCGCTGAGCCAGAGCTGTCTCGAGATCTCGGGCCGCGAGATCCGGTTCGAGGAGGGATCGGGCGGCGAGGGAGCAGACCGCAAGTGGTTCGAGATGCCGGGAACGGAGGGCCGTCTCGGCAAGCTGGCGGCCTACGACGTGGACACGATGGAGGAAGTCTGGAGCGTCGAGCAGCGGCCCGCCTTCCTGACCGCGGCGCTGACGACCGGGGGAGGCATCGTCTTTGCCGGCGACATCGACCGCCGGTTCCGCGCCTGGGACACCGCAACCGGTCGGGAGCTCTGGGGAACCCGTCTGCCGACCTCGGTGCAGGGCTTCCCGATCAGCTACGCGGTCGACGAGGTCCAGTACGTGGCGGTTTCCACCGGCCTCGGCGGCGGCAGTCCGCGCTTCGTACCGGCCCGGGTCAGTCCGGAGATTCGCTATCCCCGCAGCGGCAACGGTCTGTTCGTGTTCCGCCTCCCGTAAACGCGGCCTTCGTTATAGTCCACCATCATGCAAAAGCACAGTCTGGCCGTGTCGCTGCCGGCGATGCTGCTTCTGGTCATGTCTGCCGCGACGCAGGCGCAAGACGGCGCCTACGAGGCGCCGCGGACGCCCGACGGCGATCCGGACCTGAACGGCATCTGGCAAACGATGAACAGTGCGCACTGGGATCTCGAAGCGCACCATGCGCGGCGCACTCCGGTGCCGGAGTACGGCGCGTTCGGAGCGATTCCGGGTGGGTTGAGCGTGGTCGAAGGCGGCAGCATTCCGTATCAGGACTGGGCGCTCGAGCAGCGCAACGCGAACCGTGCGGACTGGCTGAACCTGGACCCGGCTGCGAAGTGCTTCATGCCCGGCATTCCGCGCGCTACCTACATGCCGCTGCCGTTCCAGATCGTGCAGACGCCGAAGGCGGTCTTCTTCGCCTACGAGTGGGGCGGCAACAGCCGCGCGGTCCGGCTCGACCGGCCAGGCACGCGGGCCGAGTTGCCGTCGTGGATGGGGTACTCGCTCGGCCGCTTCGAGGGCGACACCCTCGTGGTCGAGGTGACGGACCAGGTGGCGGACACCTGGTTCGACGCCTCGGGCAACTTCCACAGCGAAGAACTCGTGGTGGAGGAACGCTTAACGCGGACCGGCCCGAACTCGATGCGCTACGAGGCCACGATCACGGATCCCCAGGTGTTCACCGAGCCCTGGACGATCAGCATGCCGCTCTACCGGCGCCTGGAAGAGAACGCGCGGCTGCTCGAGTTCAAGTGCATTCCCCTTGGCGGCGAGGACGCCGCCTACGGTCACCTGCGTCGTGGAGCGACGCCGGAGTAGGACGGGCAGCCGCTGTCTGAAGAATCGGAAGGAGCAGAAGAGATGAGGAATCGACCGCTTGCAAGCATCGTCTGTTTTGTCGCTGCGGCCGTCGCCTTTGCCGGCCTGGCAGCCGCCGAGGACGCGGAACTCAAGACGTCCTGGGGCGTTCCCGACCTGCAGGGTACCTGGGACTTCCGCTCGATCACGCCCCTCGAACGTCCGGCTGCCTTCGGCGACAAGGCGACCCTGACCGCCGAAGAGGCGGCCGAGTGGGAAGAGCGGCGCCGCGAGGAACGCGCCGCGCGGGCGACTTCCGGCGTCCAGGATGTCGATCCCAGTCAGGGCGACGTCGACGTGGGCTACAACTCCTTCTGGCTCGATCTCGGTGACAAGGTCTCCGGCACGATGCGGACTTCCCTGGTCATCGATCCGCCGAACGGCCGTGTGCCCGCGCTGACGGATGATGCGCAGCGCCGGTCGAACGAGCGCTACGCCCTCTGGGGTCAGCCGCCGGCCGGCCCGGAAGAGCGGAACACCTACGAGCGCTGCATCCTCGGCTTCAACGCCGGCCCGCCGATGACCCCGGGCGCCTACAACAACATGATGGAGATCTTCCAGTCGCCGGGCTACGTCGCGATCATGACCGAGATGATCAATGACCACCGGGTGATCCCGACCGACGGTCGCGAGCACGCCGATGAGAGCATGCGTTTCTGGAAGGGCGACTCGTCAGGCGTCTGGGACGGCGACACCTTCGTCGTGACGACGAAGAACTACACGGAGCACACAGCCTTCCGCGGCACCGGCCCGAACCTGGTCCTGACTGAACGCTTCACCCGCACCGGCCCCGACGCCCTCCTCTACGAGTACACCGTCAACGATCCCGAGTCGTACGAAGCGCCCTGGACGAGCGCCCTGGAGATGCGTCGCAGCGATGACCCCGTCCTCGAGTACGCCTGCCACGAAGGCAACCGCGCGATGACCCTCATGCTGCGCGGCGCCCGCCACCGCGAGCAGGAAGGCAAGGCCGAAGACGGCAAGGACTGGCTCGCGAGCTGGTACGGCGGCCAGAACCGCGTCGACGCGGCGCGGGAGGCCCTGGAGGCCGCGAAGGAAGAGCAGGATCAGTAGCCGGGGACGATCCGGTGAGGTAACGTCCGCGCGCGGAACTTCGCCGATTGCGCGGCAAGAGGGCGGCACATGAGTGACTTCAACTTCTTCATCCTCCTGGCGGTGGCGTTCATCGCCCTGGAGATCGTCGCGGCGTTCGGTCTGATCGACGACGAGACGGAGTCGAACCCGGCGGGCGACCAGTAGCCGGTCGGCATCAGGCGAGCACATCCGGTGGCCGCCGGTGTGGCGCTGGCCGCCCCTTCGTGGCTACTGCTCGGTCGGGTCGGCGCCGTCGCGCGGCGCGCCGGTGCCGGATGAGCCCATGAACAGGCTGCGGCCGTCGGGGAGCTTCATGTCGCGGCCGCTACCGCGGCAGTTCGGAACACACATCCGGTCCTTGCTCTGGTAGCCGCGGACGACGACTTCCGTGCCGGGGCGCAGCAGGGTGCGGGTCAGGCCACGGCGCACCAGCGTGTTCGGGGTGCCGGCCTCGAGTTCCCAGGTCATCGTCTCGCCGTTGTCGAGGGTCGTCTCGACGTGGACCCAGGCGTGAGGGTTGATCCACTCGACCTTGGTGATCGTGCCCTCGATCTTGATCGGCAGGTTCGCGTCGAACTCGGCCGAGAAGGCGTGGTGAGCGGGGGAGGGGCCGGCCGCGCTCAGGGTCAGTGCGAGAATGGCCGCGGGCAGGATTCGGTGGACTTGTCTGGACATGTGTTGACCTCCTGTTGCGCCGTTGATCTTAGTTGACGGCGCTTCGCGAAGAAGGGACGACCGGAATCCGCCACGAACCGCGGTGGCTCGCTCCGCCCGGAGCGTCCGCGGGGGTGGCGGAAGCGGGCCGGCTGTGTATCCTATAGAGAACAAAGCCCCTTTGCCGTGGACCGTGGCGGGTTTCGGACGTTCTCATCTGGTTCGCGGAGAAGCTTCGGTGCTCGGGGTCCTAACAGGAGGAACACGACATGCCCACAGCGATTCTGCGTATCCTGACGATCGTCGCACTGGTCGCGACGCCGGCAGCCGCGGTCGACGCCGACGACGCCCCCGGCGGTTCTCCCTCGGAGACTTCCCCGGCTACCCCGGTTGACCCGGCCTTGCCCCAGGAAGACGAAGAACACGACGACGAGGACCACGAGGGCGAAGAGCACGAGGACGAGGAGGGCGTCCTCGACTTCCACGCCCATGATGTCGTGGTCGTCACCGGCTCGGCGATCGAGGAGCCGGCGGTCGACCTTCCCTTCGCCGTCGAGGTGTTGAACCGGGAGACCCAGAAGGAGCAGGGTTCGTTGCAGGTGGTCGATCTGATGAAGAACCTGACCGCCTCGTCCGGCGTCATCGGCGAGGCGAACAGTTGGTACAACGACCAGGGTCATGCGCTTCCCGAGAACGTAGCGAACGTCAACCTGCGGGGCCTCGGGGCGTCGCGGAGCCTGGTGCTGCTCAATGGTCGTCGCCAGGCGCCGGTGCCGGCGCGGCTGTTCGGCGGCCGCTTCGTCGATGTCAGCGCGTTTCCTTCGATCGCACTCGACCGCATCGAGGTCCTGAAGGAGGGCGCCGCCGCGATCTACGGTTCCGACGCGGTTGCCGGCGTCGCGAACTTCGTTACCCGCGACGAGTTTACGGGCTTCGAGGTGGCTCTCTCGCACGAGAGCTTCGACGGCGCCGGAGACTCGACGGCGGGCGCGATCTGGGGCGGCAAGCTGGGCGGATCCGAGCATCACCTCGTGTTCTCGCTCGAACGGGCGGAGCGCTCGCATCTCGAAGCGGCGGAGCGGCCGTACACGCTCATGCCGCGCGACGACGGTTGGTTCTGGGGTTGGTCCAACACCGGCAACCCGGGCATCTTCCTGCGTCCGCGTCTGAGCGGCAACGAAACCGCCGCCGACTTCGTGACGGAGTTGGCCCGGGCGCGCAACGGTACGGCCGGCACGGACTACTTCGTCGATCCCGCGTGCAACGGTCTGGGGGGCTACGACCGCGGCTGGACCTGCGCTTTCCGCTATCAGCCGTGGGACAGCCTGATCGAGGCGACGGAGACGAACCGGTTCTTCGCCGAGTTGAACGGGCCGTTGGCGGACGGCACGCGCTATCACGTGGAGGCGCTGTACGCCGAGTCGATCATCCCGGACTACGACACCACGCCCTCCTTCCCGCCGGTGTCCCTGCTGGACGGCCTCTATCAGGTCGGAAGCGGGCACCCTGGTCGGTCGGAGTTCTGCGGGAGTTCCTTCAGCATCGGCGGCTTCGCTTCCGAGGAGGCCTGTCTGGAGGGCGACTTGTACTTCTGGGGCCGTCTGGTCGGCAACGCGGGACCGGGACGCGCTCTGCGGCGGGCCATGGAGACGACCCGCATCGCGGCGAACATCGACCACGACCTGTCCATCGGCGGCAAGGCCGCCAACCTGGATGTCGGCGTGAACTACTCGCGGACCGCCGGCAACATGAACGACGCGGCCGAGTACGCATACCGCAAGTTCCTCGCCTTCCGCGGCTACGGCGGCCCGAACTGCGGCGTCGGCGTCGTGGCCGACGGTACGACCCCCTCGGGCATGCGGCTGGGAGACACGGGCTCGGCCCAGCCGGGCGTGGGCGCCTGCATGTACTTCAACCCGTTCGGCAACGGGATCGAGTTCTCCGCCCAGCCGGGCGCGCCCTGGGAGGACAGCCCGAATCCGATGTACCGCGCGGGCCTGGAGAACAGCGCGGCGCTTCTCGACTGGATCAACGACGAGGTGAACGTCGACAACGAAGCCGAGCTCGTCGTCGCCGATGCGACGCTCTCCGGGAACTGGCTGCCCGGCAAGCTCGACTACGCCGTGGGTTACCAGTACCGGTTTCTCGACGTGGCCGCGGTTCCGAACGACGCCGGCAACTACGAGTTGAACCCGTGCCTGGTGCCGGGCGACCGGTCCTGCGTCGATCCGGTGACCGGCAGGCAGACCGGCGCCCGAGCCGGCGCCTTCACGTTCACGTCGGGTTACTACCCGTACGGCGACTCCCAGGCGGTTCACCGGGTGTTCGGCGAACTGTCGGTCAACGCGCTGGGCGGCGACATGCAGTTCGCGGCGAACTACGAACTTCACGACGAAATCGACAGCTTCGACCCGAAGTTCTCCGGCCGCTGGCAGCTCTCGGCGGGCGAGGATCACGTGCTGTCGTTCCGTACTTCGGTGCAGACGACCTTCCGGGCGCCGTCGGTCGACGATCTGAACGAGGAGGTTCGAACGACCCTCGAGTACCTGAACACGGTCGGCGTCTACAAGGCGGTCGACGCGTTCGGAAGCCGGTCGCTGCTTCCGGAGCAGGCCTTCACCTACAACCTGGGTCTGGTGCTCTTCGCCTCGCCCGGGATCGACGTCACGCTGGACTACTGGAGCTACGACTTCGATGATGTGATCGCTCCGATGCCGCAGCAGGATGTAGTGCGGCTCTACGCCGAGGGGGCCGCGGGCAGCCAGGCGGCTCTCAACGCGGTCATGGGTCGCGTCGTCTGCCCGGGCGGCCTGGCGGACGGGTCCTGCTCTCCCGGGGACATCGAGCGCGTGCGGATCGACCTGATCAACTGGCCGGGCATCAAGACGTCGGGCTTCGATTTCCATCTGCACGGCCATGTGGACGCGGGCAGGGGCGAACTCACCTTCGGGCTCGACAGCACGTACACGCAGAGCTACGAACTGAAGAAGCTCGAACGCGACGGCGTCGTCTATCGAGAGCAGAAGGATGTCGTCGGTCTGCTGAATCGCGATACGCCGATCGCGCCGCCGCTGCCGGAGATGAAGACGCGGGCCTCGCTCGGCTATCGCTGGGGCGACTACAGTCTGATCGGCTGGGCCAACCACATTTCGTCCTACGAGGACAGCAACGTGGCCTGGACGCCGCCTGAACTGCTGCCGATCGACGAGTGGCTCACCTTCGATCTGACGTTCCTGTGGCGCTTCCCGCGGCACGGTTTCGATCTTGCTCTGTCGGCGCTCAACCTGACCGACGAGGATCCGCCGCTCGTCTTCTTCGAGCAGTCGTTCGACGCGTTGACCGCGAACCCGAAGGGTCGCCGCTTGAAGGCGGTGATGAGCTATCGCTTCGGCGGCGGTTCGTAGCCACCGGCCCCTCGCATCTTCGATGCCCTTTACGGCCCGGTTCGGCGGTGCGCCGCCGGATCGCAGGCCGTGTTGACGGGTGTAGCATCGGCGCTGAGAGAAGGAACGGGCCCAGCCCCGCCGCGTTCGCCGCCGATGCAAGCTGCTTTCCGATTTGTCCGGGCTCGCTCGTCGCACTTGGCCGCGGGGGCTGTTCTTCTCTGGTTCTGGGCGGGGCCGCTGGCTTCGCAGGACCCCCGGCCACGGTCAGAAGACCCCGGGTCGCTCGTGGAGCGGGTCCAAGCGGATGTCGACGAGACCTCGCTTCGCTGGCTCGGCATCACACGGGTTCGGTACTCGATCCCGCTTGAGTTCTCGGTGGGCGGCGGAGTGGTCGTGGCGCGGGTGCCGGCCAGCCATGACTGTGCCACTTTCTGCGAGTACCGCGGGTTCGTCGCGCAGCTCGAGCCGGGTTCGGCCGGCGGCCAGCTAGGCGTCGGCTACGCCCGCCTGATCGGCGCGCACAAGCCGCGTTCCGCGTTCCTGAACAACGTCTACGTCGGCTGGAGCGCTCGGGCCGTGCTGGTCCGCACGTGGGGGGACTCCGGACTCGATCCGGCGCGACAGACGTTGGCCGGTTTCGAAGGGCAGTTCGCCCTGCCTCGCATCACGTTCAACCTGGGCGTCCTGCGGCGGATCAGCTCCGCTCACGAGGACGCCGACCGCTACGTGTACACCGCCGGGATCGGCTGGGGCTTCTGATGCAGGATCCGGCTCGTGGGGGGGCTGTGCGCTTTGCCAGGGTCGCGGCAGTCGCGGCGGCGTTCCTCGGACTTGGCGGCGCCGGCGCCGCGCCGAGCCTCGAGACGGACCAGTTCTTCGCCTGGGGCCGGCCCCTGGAGGACATGACCGGGGTGTTGAACGCCCGCGTCAACCTGGAACTCGAGCGTCTCGTTGCCGAGTTGAACCGGGACGGCCGGGACCGCCCGTGCCAGAAGGTGCGGTTCCGGTTCTTCAAGCGCCATCGCATGCTGTTCTTCGACGGTTTCGAGACGTGGTCGGTCAATTCACCGCTGGTCAGCCGGTCACCGTCGGGAGCGGATGAGATGCGGGAGTTCAAGCAGCATTATCTGTACGGGGGCACATCGTCGGTGTTCGACACCGGCCGGTGGATGCCGCCAAGTCCGACGGTGGAGGTCGGCGGCGTCCGGTTCGGCACGGACAAGCTGACCCACCTGCTGGGAACCGCCTGGTACTACCATCGCTGGTTCCGCAAGGCCCGCTCCCGGGGCGCGCCGCTCGCCGAGGCGGAGGATCGGGCGGTTCGTCGCGGCTTGGGCCACGAGATCACGATTCTCGGCCGGGCCGTCTCGGGCGTCCTGTCCCTGGCCGACCTGGAGGCGAACTACGAAGGCATGTGGTTCTACGAGCATCTGTGCGCGGGCGACGACCCGAACATCGTCTACGACGAAGGCGTGTGGCGGCTTCGCCGGCCGTTCGATCTGCGTGACTACGTGACCCCCGAATGGGACGAGTCCTACCAGCCGAACATCGTCATGCGGCGGAAGTGGCCGAAGGTGAGTCAGCGGATGCTGAGATACTGTCGAATGCTTGAACATCCACAGGTGAGGACGATGCGCGAGGCCTATTCGGCGAGGGACCGGGTCACGGAGACGGAGAAGTTGATCGAGGAGATGGTCGTCGCGGGGAAGCTGCCCGACCCGTCGCAGTTCACGATCGAGAGTGTGTGCCGTGAAGCCGCGGATTGAAACGCTGCTGTTGGGGACGCGGGCATCCTTCCCGCATCCAACCAGACAGGGCGGGACGTTCGCCGCTCTGCTGCCGGCGGTGCTTCTTCTCGCCGCGGCCTGCGGCGGCGCGGCAGATTCGGCGTTGGAGTCAGAGGCTGCTCCGGCCGAGCCGGCGCTCGAGCGCATCGGCGTCGGTTCCTGCCTGAAGCAGGACCTGCCGCAGCCGATCTTCGACGCCGTCCTCGACGACGACTTCGACCTGTTCGTCTTCCTCGGCGACAACGTTTACGGCGACGTCGAGTCGGAGGACCTGCGGGAGCTGAGCGATGCGTACGCGATGCAGGCCGCGGCCGACGGGTTCAGCAGGCTGCGCGAGGCGGTGCCGCTGGCCGCGACCTGGGACGACCACGACTATGGCCTGAACGACGGCGGTGCGGGCTTCTTCGGGCGCGAGGAAGCACAGCGTATCTTCGAGGACTTCTGGGACGTGCCGGCGGACTCCGAGCGGGCGTCCCGGCCGGGCGTCTACGACGCGGTGAGCTACGGCCCGTCGGGCGAGCGCGTCCAACTCATCCTGCTCGACACCCGCTACTTCCGTTCCCCTCTGCGGCCGACGGACGAGCGTGGGGTGCCGGGAAAGGAGCGCTACCTGCCGGATCCCGACCCGGCGAAGACGATGCTCGGCGAGGAGCAGTGGGCCTGGCTTCGCGGCGTCCTCGACGAGGAGGCAGACCTGCGCATCCTCGCGTCGTCGATCCAGGTCATCGCCGACGGTCACGGCTACGAGGCCTGGCGGCATCTTCCGGCCGAGCGCGAGCGCCTCTACGGTCTGCTCCGCGAGACGGAGGCCAACGGCGTCGTGATCGTCTCCGGAGACCGTCACCGGGCAGGCATCTACCGCCACGACGAGGCGCTCGACTACCCGCTCCTGGAACTCACCGCGAGTTCGCTGAACTCGCCATCCAGCAGCGGGGAAGAGGCGGGGCCCTACCGATTGGGCCCGACCTACCGGCCCGAGAACTACGGCGCGCTGTCGATCGACTGGTCGTCCCGCAGCGTCACGGTGGAAGTTCGCGGCATCGACGGTGAGCCGGTGCTCAGCGAGACGCTCAACCTCGACGCCATGCGCGGCAGTGGTTAGCGCCGTAGAACGAAGGAAGGCCGACGCGTCGCGCCGGATGCCGGCGGGAACCCGGTTGGCGCGGATCCGCGCCAACCGCGAACCAGTCCGTGGACCCGTCATCGGGCGCACGGATGGCACCCCGGCGCACCCGGTTCCCGCGGCGCAAGTTCCTGGAACAAGGAGGCACGACTCATGACGACCCACGAACCCGAACCTCAGGAGATCGCGGGCGTCTCGCGGCGCCAAGTGATCCACGCCCTGTCCTTGGCCGGCGCCGCCGGCCTGCTGGCCGGGTGCGACGGTGAGGCGGCAGCACCTTCGGATGGCGCTGCCAATGTTGCGGCCGGCCCGATGCCCGACGACCTGTGGCGCGCCAGTGCCGGCGAACTCGCTGCGGCGATCCGGCGCGGCGACGCCTCGAGCCTCGAAGTCGTCGAGTCCCACCTCGCGCGCGTCGATGCGGTGAACGGCCATCTCAACGCGGTCGTCCGGGTGCTCGCCGACGAAGCGCGCGCGGCCGCGCAGGCCGCCGACGAGGCGGTGGCGGCCGGCGCCGAGCTGGGGCCGCTTCACGGCGTGCCGGTCTCGGTCAAGGACAACATCGCCGTCGCCGGCACGCCGACGACGAACGGCGTTCCCGCCCTCGCCGACGTGGTGGCGGAGGAGGACGCGCTGATCGTCTCCCGGCTCAAGGCGGCTGGCGCGATCCCGCTCACCCGGACGAATCTCCCCGACTTGGGGCTGCGCGTCCATACCGACAGCGGGCTCTACGGCTTGACCCGGAACCCCTGGGCAGCCGACCGCAACGTCGGCGGATCGAGCGGCGGCGAAGGCGCTGCCCTGGCCGCCGGGATGAGCTGTCTGGGGCTCGGCAACGACATCGGCGGCTCGCTCCGTGTTCCGGCGCAGTGCAACGGCATCGCGTCGCTCAAGCCGACCCTGGGTCGGATCGCCAGCCCGACAGGCGGCGACTTGTCGGGTCAACTGATGGCCGTCGACGGCCCGATGGCGCGCCGGGTTGCCGACCTGCGCAAGGCGTACGAGCTCCTCGGGCGGTACCACGCGAGCGATCCGTGGTCCGTGCCCGTGCCGCTCGACCTGGAGCCCCCCGCGTCGCCGGTCAAGGTCGCGCTCGTGCCCGAACCGAGCGGCGGCGCCACCCACCCGGACGTCGCCGCCGGCGTCCGTGCCGCGGGGGAAGCGCTCGAGGCAGCCGGCTACGCCGTCGAGGAGGTCGAACCGCCGATGACCGCCGAGGCGCTTCGGGCCTGGGAGGTCTTCCTCGGCTACGAGCTGAACCTGGCCCGTCCGGCGCTCCGGGAGATCATGTCGGAGGACGCGTACGGTTTCCTCACGGAGGCGCTTGACCTGTTCGGTGTCGATCAGGCGACCGAGTACGTCGCGATGTTCGCGAACCGGCATGCGATCGCCACCGCCTGGCAGGAGTTCCAGGAGGACTATCCGTTGATCGTAGGCCCCGTAATGACTGAACCGCCGTTCGTCATCGGCCTCGACCTGGAGGACCCCGGGGCGGTGCTTCGCCAGATGCGCTTCGAGGTCGCGATCAACCTGCTCGGTTTACCCGCGGTCTGCGTGCCCACCGGCGTGGCCAACGGCCTGCCGCAGGGCGTCGAGGTGATCGGCGGCCGCTACCGCGAAGGCCTCTGCCTGGAAGCCGCCCAGGCGATCGAGGACGCCCTCGGCATCATCACGCCGATCGATCCCGTGATGGGGTGATCGGGAGCAGATCGGGACTCTCGAGTATGAGTACTCTCGTGTTCGTAAGGTAGCGAGGAGCAGTTGAAGAGTTCAACTACCATTGGGCGGCGTCTCCCTTCTTGCTGAATCAACGGACGAATCCGCCCTGGGGTCGGCTCCGAGCCGGTACCTTACGTTAGAGGGTGGGACTGTTCGCTGTAGATGGCGACACCCTGATCTTCAGGCGGTTCAGGTGTGAGTGGGGAAGGTGACCCTCGTGCTGTAGTCGACCGACGATGATGCCCGGCGCCACAGTCAACTCTTCGCCGAACGCTCGTACTTCCGCCTTGGTGCCGCGAAACTTCGCCACGAACCGGCGCCAGGATTCCGGTGGTGCGAGGAAGTCGGCTGCCCACCTGTTCGCTTCGGCTTCCTGGTCCTGTTGCGGATCCTGGGCGCCGGACATTTCTCCTGCCGTCTGGTGGCGGTCGCCCTCGACGAAGACCTGCTTCTTTGAGTGGAGGAGGATGTGGGCCGCTTCATGGAAGAAGCTGAACCAAAGATGATCGTCCGTTCGGTGACGAAGGCTCAACGCGATGACAGGCTTCTTCGGCGACAGCCACCAGGCAGCGCCGCTGACGGCGGCGCGAGGCAGGGCTTCCACTCGCGCCAGGGCTACTCCTGCGTCGTTGCAGCCGCGTTGGGCCTCAGCCAGCGCCGCTTCTGGATTCATGACCGTGAAGCTACGGATCTCCTGGAGGGACGCCACGAAGGCCTTGCGGTTGTAGTCAGGGCAGTCCTGCTTCTCCGCTTCAAGTTCTCCAAGCCGGAGCCACGCTGCGAGTGCCTCCGGCCTGCTCTTGAAGCTCGGCGAGTGCCGGTACGCGGCCTGCTCTGTCAAGTGCTTGGCGTTCCACGCTTCAGCCGAAGCCACGTTGAAAAAGGCCAGCAAATGGGCGACCGTCTCGGCGCGTGACCTGGCCTTTGGGATGTACCCACGCTTGACCAGTTCGCCGACGGGGAAGGCCTTGGCCCATGCGGACTCGGCAGCCCGCGCCGAGGCCTCGGCCTCTCGTGCAACGTACAGCCGGTAGTCGCTCTCCATGCCGAGCCAGATGCTCGCGTCCAGTCCCAGTACCCTCTCGAACTCGATTGCGGTCTTGGGTTCGACAGGCGCCTTGCCCGCCAGGATCTCGCTGATCAGCTTCGGCGACCGGCCGCAGCGGCGTGCAAACTCGGCTTGGGA
Source organism: Thermoanaerobaculia bacterium (assembly GCA_965232105.1). Classification (GTDB taxonomy): domain Bacteria; phylum Acidobacteriota; class Thermoanaerobaculia; order Multivoradales; family Multivoraceae; genus Multivorans. Next base: position 4,617,246 of record OZ246956.1, on the reverse strand, counting down.
GAAGGCTCTGGCGTCGAGGTACTCCTCCAGCAGATAGCCGGGCGGAACCGCGTGGTCGGGTTGGTAGGCGTTGGTTCCCGTGGCCATGTCGTTCTCCGGGTCAGTGGTAGTCGGTGATTTCGAGGATTCTGATAGCGGTGACCTGCTCCGTCGCGATGCCACCGTCGGACCGTCGTGGAATCGGGTCGTGGTTGGCCGTGAACACCAGCCGGTATGGGTGGCCCAAGTCGACGGCGAACGTGTCTTGACGGTCGCCTCGGAGCAGGTGTCGCCGAACAGGCGGTGTCGTCGGCACCAAGCTCAGATTCTGGGCGTTCTTCAGCAGACTGAGGCGCACCTCAATCTTCTTTGCGAGCTTGCCGTAGGTCTTCTGGAGCAGAACGTGTGAGTTGCATGTCTTCTGGAGCCGTTTCGTCTTGAACGCGATCTCCACGGCTCCACCGTTACCTGATGGGTAACGGTAAACCCGTCGATGACGGTTGTCAACCCCTCGTGCTGTCCAGCGAGAAGTGAGCGTGAACGGGGAGCGTGAATCCAGCGAGAATTGAGCGTGAACGGCGTGGGTGTCCCCATCGCGCGGAAGGTGTTGACCCGCCGGCGATTCAGTGAATCTCCGCCGCCTCGCCCCAGGCGGCCTTCAGCTTCTCGAAGCTGAAGTCGTCCTGCTTGGCCGCGTCGATGATCACCCGTTCGCGCCGGGCGATCAGGTCGGCGGCTGCTTCGACCTGGTCGGCGACATCGGCGGGGATCACCACGGCGCCGTGCTGGTCGGCGTGGATCAGGTCGCCGTCCGCGACGGCCATGCCGGCGACGGTCACCGGCTCGCCGTAGTCCACCACGTGGACGTGGGCGTGTGACGGTCCGATGCGGCCGGCGAGCAATTGGAATCCCTCGGCGACGTCGTCGAGGTCGCGGATGCTGCCGTCCGTGATCACGCCGAGGCAGCCCAGGCCGCGGTGGATGTTCGAGTTGACCTCGCCCCAGAAGGCGCCGTAGCCGCGGGCGTGGTCGTCGAGGTCCTGGATCACGGTGATCGTGGGGTCGTCGCCGGCGGCCAGATACTCGTAGTAGCCGACGGACGTGCGGCGGGCCTGCTTCGGGTCGATGGAACTCGGGTGCTGGGCGCGAATGCGCGCGGTACGGGCAAATCCGACGATGGGCGGCAACTCGGGCTTGGCGCAGACCAGGGGGTCCACCGTGTAGCCGTGGCCGCGGCGCTTGGGAACCACGACCTCCAGGGCGTTGCAGACGGTCGGCGTGTCGAGGGATCGGAGGGCGTCGAGGAGGGCTGTCGAAGTCATGGCGCGGATGATAGCGCCGCTTTGCCTGTTGACACCGTCGCCGGTAGCGGTGTATGTTGACGTTGTCAACAGCGCCGAGGAGACACCGTGAACGAAGAACTGAGCCGATTTACAAGGGAGGCGCTGTCGCGCGGCGCCAGCCACGAGGAGATCAGGGAAGCACTGGCCGACGCGAGTTGGCGACCGGCGGACATCGACAAGGCGCTCGCCGCCTGGGTCGACCGCGACTTCGTGGCGCCGATCCCGCGGCCCCGACCGTACCTGGGCGCCCGTGAGGCCTTTCTCTACCTGGTCCTCTTCGCCGCCCTCTACACGGCGGCGATCAGCTTCGGCAACGTGATGTTCGTGCTGATCAATCGTGCCTTCACGGACGTGGCCTTTACGCCGCCGGCTGCGGCCTCCGCCGAGATGCTGCGCTGGGGTCTGGCGTATCTCGTCATCTCCTTCCCGGCCTTCCTGCTGATTCAGCGGCGGGTGCGGTGCGCACTGCGGGGCGATCCGGAACTCCGCTCGTCGCGGATCAGGAAGTGGCTCACGTACCTGACCCTGTTCGTCGCGGCGGGCGTCCTGGCCGGGGACCTGATCGCCCTGGTCTTCTTCGGCCTTGGCGGCGAACTGGCCGTGCGGTTCCTCCTGAAGGTGGCGGTCGTTGCCGCCATCGCGGGCAGCGTCTTCGGCTACTACTTCTGGGACCTGCGCCAGGATGACGTCGAGACGGCCGAAGGCGGTCAGGCGCCCCGGTTGCCCGCGATCTTCGCCGGGGCATCCGCGGTCTCCGTCGTCGTCGCGGTGGTTCTGGGACTGGTTGTCGTCGGTTCGCCCGGAACGGCGCGCGAACGGGGACTCGATGTGGCCCGGGTGGGGAACCTGCGGGACATCGTCCGGGGCGTGGACATCTACTGGGAGAGGAGCGATTCCCTGCCCGCGAGTCTGGAAGCGCTCAGCAGCGAACGCGACATCAACATCGTGTCGATCGTCGATCCGGAGACCCGGGAGCCCTACGCCTTCCGGACCACCGGGGAGAAGGCATACGAACTCTGCGCAACGTTCAGCCTCGACGCGCCCACGGACCAGGCGTCACTGCGGACGTACCCGTACCGGGAGCGCTTCTGGCGGCATCAGGCGGGTTACGACTGCTTCGACCTCGAGGCGATCGAGCCTGACGCGCGACGCTGGTAGGCCGGCGCACGCAGTGGTTACACAGCGACCTGGACCTGAACCCGTTCCGAGAGCCGCGCACCCAGGAGGTGCGAGGCGTCCGCGACCATCTCGTGGAGGATCTCGCTCGCCGGCCGGGTCTTCGTCAGCATGCCCGACGTCTGCCCGGCGGCGTTCATCAGCAGGTCGTCCCTGCCGGCGGTGCTGATGGAGTGGAGCAGGTCGCGCGTGAGAACGCCCTGGAGCCCCATCGGGAGGGCCCGGATGCCGCTCTGCTCCCAGGACTCGATCAGCGGGTTCGTGATGTTGCGCATCGTCTTGCCGCTGTAGAGCCTGGTCACGACCGTGTCTTCGGTGGATGCATCGATGATGCGTTCCTTCTGCAGTGCGGGCTGGTTCGCCTCGTCGGAAACCAGGAAGGCGGTGCCGCACCAGCCGCCGATCGCGCCGGCCGCGATGACCGCCGCCAGTCCGCGGCCGTCGGCGACGCCGCCCGCCGCGACGACGGGCAGCGGCGCCACCGCGTCCATGACCTGGGGCAGAAGCGCCAGGGTGCCGATCTTGCCGGTGTGACCGCCCGCCTCGGTGCCCTGGGCGACCACGATGTCGGCGCCGCCGTCGGCCACGCGACGCGCGGCGCGGGCGTTACCGACCAGGGAGACGATCTTGATGCCGGCGTCCTTCAGCGCTCTCGAGAAGGGCGCCGGGGAACCGAGACCGGAGGCGAACACGGGCACTTTCTCCTCCAGCAGGACTTCCATCTGGGCGCCGGCGTAGCTCTTGCCCTCGGGAACCGCCCAACTCGGCTCCGGGGGAGGCGCCTCGATCCACTCGATACCCAGGTGCTCGGCCATCTTCCTGAGTGCGTCGCGTGTTTCCGTCGGCACCAGGTCGCGGGTCGGCGCCGTCGCCGAGGTCGGTCCGGTGCCTGCCTTCTCGAGGAAGTTCGAAGCCAGCAGCAGGTCGACCCCGAACGGCTTGTCCGTCTTCGCGCGCACCTTGTTGATTTCGGCCCGCAGGTCCTCGGGGCTGTAGGCAACGCCTCCGATCACGCCCAGACCGCCAGCCTCGGAAACGGCGGCCACCAGTTCGGCCTTGGCGACGGGTTCGGCGCCGCCCGCAACCGGACCCATGCCGGCGGAAAAAACGGGATACTCGATACCCAGCATGTCGCAGAGTTCGGTGCGAAGGTAGGGACGGGACATGGCGGCTCCTCTCGGGCTCGTCGACCTGCGGCTCGCCTGAGGGGCCGCAGTCACGGTCGTCAATGCGTATCGGTGTTCGGTGTCGAGCGTTTTCGGGGCGTGAGTATACGCGCGCCGCCGGCACTTCACAGCAGATCGAGTTGGGGCATGCGGAGCTCGTTCGCCACGGCCTCTTCCGCTGTGTCCAGCCACTTGGCGCGTTGTTCGGGGTGCAGGGCCAGAACCGGGATCCTTCGATCCTCCAGTTCGTTCCAGAGTCGGTCGTCGATCTGCTGACGGAAGGCGGGGTCGGTAGCGCGGATGCCGTCCGCCTGAGCCTCGCTGCCGTGCAGGATGGGTACGTAGACCAACAGGCCGTACGTCGCGCACCAGGACTCGATCAGCGGTTCGAGCGGCGGTTGGCGGCCGCGGGCGAACAGCAGGTAGACGTAGTTGTCGAGCACGCTGCGGTCGCAGATCACGACCGGCGCGCGCGCTTCCGCCACGAGTTCGTCCGCGATCTGGGAGTGAAGGATCCACGACTGCGCCTCCAGGGTCGTCCGCTCGTTGAGCGGCAGCGGGCAGCGGCGCGCCACCTCGACGACGACATCGAGGTTGATGTCCCGGCGTTTCAGGCGCGCGGCCAGACCGTAGGCGAGGGTCGTCTTGCCGACTCCGTGGGTGCCGATGAAGGCGATCTTGAAGGGCATGGGCGTTGGCCAGACTACAGCCGTTCTCGCGGTCGTGAGAAGATCTCCCGGGTGCGCGCTCTCGGATTCGCTATGGCCCCGGTTCTGGCGGTTGCGGCGTGTGGGCCCGCGCCGGATGAGGCCTCGGGCGGTGACTGGCCTGACCGGTCGCCGCGGGTCGAGATCGTCGAAGAGCTCCGTGCCGATCTCTCGAGGCCTCGCGCGGAGTCGGACGGCGGCGGCACTGCTTCCGTCGAGGAGATCAGCGGACCAGCGGTCGCGGGCCGGCCGGGGACGTGGCGCATCGTGTATCGGGCGGGGCCGCTTGGCGTAGCGGTTGGCGGTGCGGTCTACCTCCAGGTATCGCCGTTCTGGGGTTGGAGCACACCGCAGACGGAGCGCGAAGCGGCCTTGGGCTACACGACGATTGCAACGGACGCCGGAGGTGTCGATCTGTCGGCCGAGACGCTCGATCAACAGTTGCTGGCCATCCATGTCCGCGGCCGGGCGTTGGAAGAAGGGGAGCTGATCGAGATCACCTACGGCGCCGGGCCCGCGGGCGCGTTGGCGGACCGGTATGCGGAGCGGGACTCCCGGTTCTGGGTGGCCGTCGACGGCGACGGCGATGGCGTGCGAGAGCTGATCTCGGAGTCCCCCGCGGTCGACGTGCTGCCGGGGCCGGCGTCGCGCCTGCTGCTGCACCTGCCGTCGACGGCGCGACCAGGGGAGTCGGTCGACCTGGTCGCGGCCCTGGTCGATGCGGCCGGCAACGGCTGGCCCGAGTTTCGCGGCACGCTCGAACTGCGGCTGCCTGCGGGCGTCGCGGTGGCTGACGGCCGCGACAGACCGGGCGGGGACGGCGCTACCCGGAGGGTCGTGTCCCTGGCGTTGGCGGAGGAGGACCGCGGCCGCCTCGTCGTCCCGCTCCGGCTCTCCGCCGAACTGGGCGGCGTGGTGCGCGTGGTGGGTAGAGCAGACGGCGGCTCGGCGGGCGCCGGCTTCGAAGCCGAGAGCACTCCCCTCCTCGTCTCACCGGCCGGCCGGCGCATTCTGTGGGCGGACCTCCAGAATCACTCCGGCCTCTCCGACGGCTCGGCGACCCCGGACGACCTCCTGCGCTACGCCCGCGAGATCGCGGCCCTGGACGCGGCGGCGGTGACCGACCACGACCACTGGGGCATGCGCTTCATGGACCGCGAACCGGCGATCTGGAGGCGGACGCTGGACGCCGTCGATCGCCTGCACGATCCCGGCCGCTTCGTGGCGCTTGCGGGATACGAGTGGACGAACTGGGTCGAGGGTCACCGGCACGTCGTCTTCTTCGAACCGACCACCGAGGCGGCGGCCGGTCTGCTCCTGAGTTCGATCGACGAGAGCTACGGCGAGGCGCACGAGCTGTGGGCGGGGCTTGACGGGGTTCGCGCACTGACTTTCGCCCACCATTCGGCCGGCGATCCGATTCCCACGGACTGGTCGCAGGAGCCTCCGCCCGGACTGGAGCCGGTCACCGAGATCGTCTCGGTCCACGGGTCGAGCGAGTCGGCGGACTCACCCGGCGTGGTGGTCCGGGGCGCCCTCCAGGGCAACTACGTGCGTGACGCGCTCGACCATGGCTACCGGCTGGGATTCGTCGGCTCGAGCGACGGCCATGACGGCCATCCCGGTCTCGGGCACCTCGCGTCTCCCAGCGGCGGGGTGGCGGCGATCCTCGCCGACGACGCGACGCGGGAAGGGATACACGAAGCGCTGCGGGCTCGCCGTACATACGCGACGAACGGACCGCGGATCGTGGTCCGCGCGAGCTACGCCGGCTGGCCGATCGGCGCCGACATCCCGGCCGCCGCGGCAGCCGCCGGTGAAGTGGGGCCGATTGCCGGCGTGCCGGAAGGCACGCTCGTGGTGCGGGCGGTGGCGCCGGCCGAGATCGCCCGGATCGACGTGATCAGCCGCCCGAGTGCGACCGGCACCGGCGCGATCGCGGGCGAAGCCCTGTGCCCGGAACGGGAGCGCGAGTGCAGCCTGACGGTCACACTGCCCGCCTTTCGGTCCGGCGGTTATCTCTACCTGCGCGTCGTCCAGACTGACGGTGGCGCCGCCTGGACGAGCCCGTTTTTCTTCGAGTAGCGGGTTACTCGGCCGCCTCTTCTTCGACGTGCACCATGATGTACTGCGAGAGACCGGGCTCGTCGAGCGTGCGGTGCTCGCCATCGCCGATCTGCAGGCAGAGGTAGTGCTCGCCGGGGCCCAGCTCGAGTTCGATCGAGTCCGAGCCGTCACCGAAGTGGATCCACGGGTCGGCGGTGGGGATCACGATGCCGGGCTCCAGGCACTCACCGTCGATCGCGATGTGGTAGTGGCCGGCGCCCTCGTTGATCGCGCCGTCGCCTACCGGTTCGATGATGAAGTTCTCGGCCGCGAACTGCAGGTTGACCAGGCTCGGGATCGTGGCGTGGTTCTCCAGCCCCACGAAGTAGACCCTCGGCTCACCGTCATCGGCCACTTCTTCGGCGTGATCCATGTCACCTTCCGCGTGGTCGTGGTCCGCGTGGTCCTCACCGGATTCCGCGGCGCAGCCGGCGAAGAAGAGCAGAAGCGCGGCTGCCGCCACAACGAGGATCGAACGGTTCTTGGCGAGATCGAGGAGCATGTCGGGTGCCTCCGTCGGAAGGCCGGGCCGGGGCCCGGGGAGTGACGATTCGGTGAACGCGAGACGTTAGCACGCTGGCGTGTGAAGGTCCGGTGAGGAACGTGTGTGTTCCGCTACTCGATCGAGCGGTCCCGGCGCTTGGGAAGACCCGCCGGGCTTGCCGATCCGGGGCCGGTCGGCTAGATTCCCGTTCGCCATGTTGAAGAACTTCCTGTTTGCGATCGCGTACCTTCTCGGCGCCGGTTGGTGGGCCAGTCAGGCCATGGTCGACGCCGCCGCCGGCTCCTGGTGGAACCTGCTGGCCTTCTTCGCCGTGCTGACCTTTTTCCTGGTCCGCATCGGCTGCATGGGGGGCAGCGAGGAAGATGCCCAGAAGATGGGCAACGTCTTCTCGATTCTGACCGCGGTGGCGCTGCTCGTTCTCGCGGTGATGGGCCTGATGGGCGAAACCGGCGGCATCGCGAACCTGGTCTTCGCGCTGCTGTTCGCGGTCGTGGCCGGTCTTGGCGTCCGCGCCACGGCCATGGCGCACGCCTAGCTGCGGCCTACAGCGCCGCCACTGGGTGCGCCGGCCCTCTGGCCGGCTTCTGGAAGACGATGCGCCGCGAAGCGGCGACCTTGTCTGTCTTACAGCGCCGCCACTTCCTGCTCCAGCACGCCGGCGTACTTGTCGTACGCCGCCTGCCGCAGCTTCGGCAGGTGGGTGGTCGGGAACAGGTCGTCCGTGCCCGCGTACTCGCGCAGGAGTTGGCGCGCCACCGTGACCTTGTGGACCTCGGTCGGACCGTCCGCCAGGGCCATGTGGAACGAGTCGATGACGCCCGCCGAGTAGGGCATCTCGTTCGAGACGCCGAGCGAGCCGTGGATCATCAGCGCCCGTGAGAAGACGTCGAGGTAGACCTTCGGCATGACCGTCTTGACCGCCGAGATGTCCTTGCGGACCATCCGGTAGTCCTTGTACTTGTCGATCTTCCAGGCGGTCTGGAGCACGAAGAGCCGGAACTGTTCGATCTGGGTCCAGGAGTCGGCGATCTTCTCCTGCACGAGTTGCTTCTGCGCCAGCAGCTCGCCCTGGGTCTCGCGGGAGAGCACCCGCTCGCACATCTGGTCGAAAGCGGTGCGCACCTTGGCGATCGTCCGCATCGCGTGGTGAATGCGGCCGCCGCCGAGGCGGGTCTGGGCGACGACGAAGCCCTGTCCGCGCTGGCCCAGCAGGTGATCCTTGGGGATCCGGACGTCCGTGTAGCGGACGTAGCCGTGCGAGCCCTCCTCGGTCCCCGTGCCGACGCCGACGTTGCGGACGATTCTGACGCCCGGCGTCTCCTTTGGCACCAGGAACATGGACATCTTGTTGTAGGGCGGAGCCTCCGGGTCGGTGACCACCATGACGATCAGGAAGGAGGCGTAGCGTGCGTTCGAGGAGAACCACTTCTCGCCGTTGATCACCCACTCGTCGCCGTCGAGGACGGCGCTCGTCTTGAACACCTTCGGATCGGAGCCGCCGTGCGGCTCGGTCATCGAGTAGGCGGAGACGATCTGGTTGTCGAGCAGGGGCTGCAGGAAACGCGCCTTCTGCTCGTCCGTGCCGTAGTGGGCGAGGATCTCCGCGTTGCCCGAGTCCGGCGCCTGGCAGCCGAAGACGATCGGCGCGTGCGGCGATCGGCCGAGGATCTCGTTCATCAGCGCCAGCTTGACCTGGCCGTACCCCTGGCCGCCGAGGTCGGGCCCCAGGTGGCAGGCCCAGAGCTGTCGTTTCTTGACCTCCTCCTGGAGCGGCGGGATCAGCTTCTGGCGGTTCGGGCAGGAGAGGTCGTAGGGGCTGCCGAGGACGAACCGCAACGGCTCGATCTCGTCCCGGACGAACTCGTCCATCCAGTCCAGCTTGTCCTGAAACTCAGGGTCCGTTTCGAAGTCCCACGCCATTGCTCTTCTCCTGTTGCGCCGTGTTGTTGAGGGCCGCTTAGCGTACAAGATGGACGCGTAGACTCGCCGGATGACCACGAACAACGCCTCCCTACTGGGTGCGCCGGCGTCCCCGCCGGCATCCGGCTCTCGGCACGGCGCCCGCACAGTGGGTGCGCCGGCCCTCTGGTCGGCTTCCGGCTTCCGCGTGTTCTCGCCCGCCGCGGTGCTCCTCCTGTCTCTCCATGCAATGGCCTGCGGCAGCGACCGCACTGGCGACGCCTATGCAGGCACCCAGGCGCCGGTCGGCGAGTGGCGCCACTACGCCGCCGACCGCGCGTCGACGAAGTACTCGCCGCTCGACCAGATCAACCCCGCCAACGTCGACCAACTGCGCGAAGTCTGGCGCTGGGCCTCGGTCGAAACCGAGGCCGACACGGAGTTCCGCGGCGGGATGTACAAGAGCACGCCGCTCTACATCGACGGCACCCTCTACATCACGACCTCCCTCAGCCAGGTGGCGGCGCTCGACCCGGCCACGGGCGAAACGCGCTGGGTCTACGACCCGAGGAGCTACGACGCCGGTCGTCCGGCCAACGCCGGCTTCCAGCAGCGCGGACTCGAGTACTGGAGCGGGGAAGTCGACGGTGAACCCGTCGAACGGCTGATCTACGCGGCCCACCACCGGCGCCTGATCTCGCTCGACCTGATCACCGGCGCGCCGGACCCGGCGTTCGGCGATGGCGGCATGGTGAACACCGCCCTCGGCCTGGGCCGGGAGATCAACGAGAGTCAGTACACCCACTCGGCGCCGCCGATCGTCTGCGCCGACGTGATCGTGCTCGGCTCGATCATCTCGGACGGCCCGCGCGGCCCGAAGATGCCTCCGGGCCATGTCCGCGGCTACGACGTGCGCACCGGCGAGATGCGCTGGATCTTCCACACGATTCCCCGGCCCGGCGAGTTCGGCAACGACACCTGGCTCGACGGATCCTGGGAGTACTCAGGGAACACGAACGTGTGGACGATGATGAGCTGCGACGACGAGCTCGGCATGGTCTACCTGCCGGTGTCGACGCCGACGAACGACTGGTACGGCGGGCACCGGCCGGGCGACAACCTGTTCGCGGAGAGTCTCGTGGCGCTGGACGCCCGCACGGGTGAGCGAGAGTGGCACTTTCAGGCCGTTCACCACGGTCTTTGGGACTACGACTTTGCTTCCGCCCCGAACCTGGTCGACGTGACGGTCGATGGCCGCGAGATCAGGGCGGTGGCCCAGGTCAGCAAGCAGGGCATCACCTACGTCTTCGACCGGGAAACGGGCGAGCCCGTGTGGCCGATCGACGAGATCCCGGTGCCGCAGACGACGGTCCCCGGCGAATGGAGTTCGCCGACCCAGCCGATGCCGACGAAGCCCGTGCCCTTCGAACGGCTCGGACTCACCGAGGACGACCTGATCGACTTCACGCCGGAACTGCGCGCCGAGGCGCTCGAGATCGTCGATGACTACGTGCTCGGCCCGATCTTCACTCCGCCGCTCGAGGTCAAGGAGGGCGGCAAGCTCGGCGCGGTGACGCTGCCGTCCGCCGCCGGCGGCGCGAACTGGCGGGGCGCCGCGGTCGATCCCGAGGCCGGCGTCCTCTACGTGCCGTCGATCACCAAGGTGATGAGCTTCGGCGTGCGCCCGGCCGACCCGGCCCGCTCCGAGTTCCGCTACGTCGACGCTCTCGGCATCGTGGCGGGGCCGCGAGGTCTTCCCCTGGTCAAGCCGCCCTACAGCCGGATCACCGCGATCGATCTGAACACCGGCGAGCACCTCTGGCAGGTCGCCCACGGCCCGGGCCCGAAGGACCATCCCGAGATCGCCCACCTCGATCTGCCCGACCTGGGCAGCGATTCCCACGGCATCCTCTCGAACGGCGGCCTGGTGCTGACGAAGGAACTGATCTTCATCATCCAGGCCGACTACGACCCGAGCCGGATGACCTTCATGGGCGACGCCGGTCACATCCGCGCCTACGCCAAGCGCGACGGCGCGAAGCTCTGGGAGCACCGGGTGGAACCGACGCCGCACGGCACGCCGATGACCTATCTCCACGAAGGGCGGCAGTACGTGGCGTTCACCGTGGGCACCGGCCGTGGGGAACAAAGTCCGGCCCTGGTGGCGTTGGCCCTGGAGTAAGCCTTGTAACAGGGAGGTCAGGTTGTATGCGGTGGCCGAAGCGCCCTATCCGCGCCGACCGTCGGCGCGGCCATCGTCGCCTTGACGGAGCCGGCCGTTGGTCGGTGCGTGATCGGCCCGCATCCGCCCGCAGCGGTGTCAAGCCACTCACAGTAGAGAAGTGCGCCACACCGGAGCGTGTCTCTGGGTGCGCGGGCCCTCTGGCCCCCATCAAGCGCGCCGCCGCGAAGCGGCGCGCACGAACCGCAGGCGGCAGGGCGGAACGATTCACAGGTTCATCACCACTGTTCGCAGCGACCCTGGTTGCCGCTCTGCTCCTCGGCGGCTGCGCGGCCGTCCGCACACCCGGTCCCGCCTGCCGCCCATTGGAGACCGCCGAACGGCCGGCGCTCGGCCTTGTCAGGGGCACATGGCTGGACGAGGAGCAGTTCGTGCTGGTGGATTTGCACCAGTCCCGCTTACTCGTCTACGACATTCCCCGGGGGCTCGTGCGGATCGTCAACGGCCGAGAGAGCGAGAACCTGGCGCTGAACTTCGTGTCGCCGATGGATGTCCAGCCGTGGGGACGAGGGTTCGTGCTGGCGGTCGGCTTCGGCAATGAGGATCGTCTGCTCGCACTGGATCGGAAGCTGAGACCGCTCCGGGTGCTCTGGGAGAGCGACGTGGAGCAGTCGGATGGCGCGTGGAGCGGCGAGGAGGTGAATGCCATCACTCAGTTGGCGGGTCTGAGCGGCAGGCTCTACGTAGAGGCCAGTCGGCAGGACGATGAGGGGAACCCGGAACGGGAGTTCGCGCAGTTCGGGGCGGAACCCCGGCCAAGTGGGCCGGCAGGCGCGCTGCGGGAAACAGCTGCCTGGCCGGGTTTCGCGGGAGAGCTTGGGTGGTACGGATCTGCCTCCGACCTTGCCGCTACGGGTGGTCGAACGGGTTCGATGTTTGCCCTTCGCTTCGCACCGGATGGTCCCTTTGTTCAAGAGCTCATTGGTAAAGGCCGGCGGCTTGAAGCCTTTCCGGACCTGCCGGTGCCATTGGCGGAGTTTCTTCGCGCCGGCGGGGTCGGTTGGGTCGGCTGGGCGGCCCAAGAGGCGTCCAGCTATCCCGCCGGTCTCTACGGCGACGAAGACAGCCTCTACGTCCTGATACGCGACGCGACCGGTGATGCGGTCGTGTGGGACCTGCATCGCATCGACCCGGAGCTGGACGCCGTCGTAGGCAAGCTGCGCCTGCCCACGAACGCGCCTCATGTGAGTCTGCTGCCGGGCAGCAGGTACTGGGTTCTGGAGGAGGCAAGCAGCGGGCTGGAGAATCCGCGTCGGCCGCCAATTCGGCTCCTCCTGCTGGACGCGTCGGCGATTCGTGCCGGGGAGCCTGTGTCGTGCGACTGAGGTTTGCTGCGGCCGGCCCGGTCGTCACTTTGCTGCTTCTCAGTGGGTGTTCCGCGGTGCGTACGCCCGAGCCCATCTGCCGCCCGCTGGATGTCTCCGAGTTCCCTCTGCTGGGTGGTACTCGCGGTACTTGGATGGACGATGAGCGCTTCGTGCTGGCCGATCTCCATCAGTCCCGCCTCCTGGTCTACAGCACGTCCGAGGGTCTCGTTCGCATCGTCAACGGGTGGGAGACCGACGACCCGGAGCTGAGCTTCGTGTCACCCATGGACATCGAGCCTTTGGGGAGCGGCTTCGTGGTTGCCGATTCATTTCGCAGTGTCGAGCAGCTCTTTGAGTTGGACGTCAACCTACGCCCGCTGCGCTCACTTTGGGAGGGCGACGCGAGACGCACTGCGACCGGCTGGGAGGGCGAGGAGATCACCAACATTGACGAGTTGGTCACCCTGCGCGACAGCTTGTATCTACAGGGCGATCGCTTCACGGGCCCGGAAAGCGCCAATCGGGAGTATGCCGAGTTCGCGGTTGACCTCGGGCTTGGCGACGCAAGGCGTGTGCTGCGAGAGGTAGCAGCCTGGCCCGGTTTGGAGGGGGAGCGTGAGTGGCATGGATCGTTGCACGATCTTGCGTCTGTCGACGGTCGAGCCGCCGCAGTGTTCGCATTGCGGTTTTCGCCGGCTGGGCCGTTCGTTCAAGAGCTCGTAGCGGACGGACAGCGACTGGAGGCCTTCCCGGACCTGCCGGCGCCGATGCCAGTGCTGCCTCGCGATGGTCCCGAGGGGCGCGAAGCCTTCTACGCGACATTGGAGGCGTCCAGCTATCCGGCCGGTCTCTACGGCGACGAAGACAGCCTCTACGTCCTGATGCGGGATGCGACGGCTGGCCGACCAGTCTGGGACCTCCACCGGATCGACCCGCAACGCGACGAAGTCGTCGGCAAGGTCCGCTTGCCGACCAACGCTGCCCATGTGAGCTTGCTGCCTGGCCGGACGTACTGGGTCCTGGAGGAGTCGAGCAGCGGTGTTGAGGATCTATTCCGGTCGCCGCTCCGGCTTCTCTTGATCGACGCGGCCGCGATTCGCGCTGGGGAGGTTCCATCATGCGATTGAGTTCTGTTCTCGCCTGCCTTGCCATCCTCCATCCGCTTGCGGCGTTCGGCACGGCTCAACAGGCACCAACGCTTACTCCGGGCCAGCTCGTCGTCCTGGGAGCGGACGGCCGGCCGGTCGCCGACGCGTCGGTCACGGTGCTCCAGCCGAGCCGGGCCGGCCTGTCGCCGGTGGACGCGTTCCTGGTGCGCAGCGAGACGGCGCAGGACGGCGTCGTCGAGGACGCTGTGCCGCGGCTGCACGGACTGACGGTGGTCGTCGACCATCCGGCGCACCTGCCGTTCGTGGCCGCGTACCCGAGCCAGCCGCCGCCGGAGGTGATCCGGCTGCAGCCGGGGCGGACGGCGAAGGGCGTCGTACGGGAAGCCGCCGCCGGTCGCACGGTGACTGGAGCGGAGGTCTGCGCGTCCTGGCGCGACGCGGCACTTCCCGACTGGTTTGGAACCCTACGCCGCTGCACGGACAGCGGCGAACGCGGCGCGTTCGAGCTTCCTGGCCTGGCGGCCGGGAACCTCCAGGCGACGGCCGAGGCACCCGGTTTCGAGACGGACGCCAGCACCATCGAACAGGGTCGGCGGGCCTCGCGCGTCGAGTTCGAGCTCATCGCCAGCGAGCAGCCGGCCGGCGAGGCGTCGGCGGGGCCGGCCTCGGCCGGCGAAGTGCGCGTCGAACTCGTGGGCGCCGCCGGCGAGCCGATCCGGAACTTCACGATGCGGACCAACGGGGTCGGCCGGATGGCCGGCGCCTCGCACGACGTCGAGGACGCCGAAGGTCCGATGCTGGTTCCGATCAGCGCTTCGTTCGCGGGCGATGCCGCGGTCGACCTTTCGTTCCGGGCGGAGAACTACCTCGAGTCCCGGTTCGTCCGCGTCGCGCCGGTCCCCGGCGGCGAGATCGAACTCGGCCTGATCGCGCTCGAGCCCGGGGCCGTGGTGCAGGGGCGACTCTTCGACGCGGTGGGGGCGGAACCCGCTGCCGGCTGCGTGGTCGAGCTTCTTTATCCGGGCCCGGGCGCCATCGCGGCCCTGATGTTGCGACAGCGTCACCTGACGGTCTCCGGTGCGGAGGGCCGGTACCTGCTCGGCGGCCTCGGGGCGGGCCGCTATCACCTGCGTCTGCAGTGCCCGGGGGCGCCGGTCACGGATCGGCTCGTCGTGCTGGGCGCCAACGAACTGGCCGACCAGGGCGAGTCCTGGATCGGCTCCGGCCGGCAGGTCGCGGTGCGTGTCCAGGGTTTGGACGGAGGGATGGTTCGCGTTCTGGACCGGTTCAAGGAGATCGAGAGCCCGATCGTCGAGACGGCGCTGCGGTCATTGGCGGAAGCCGGGGCAGGCCGAGGCGGCGACGGGGACTCGACGGTGCAAGCCGAGTTCCTGGCGGTTCCCGGCCTGTACAGGCTGGACGTCGTCGACGGTGCCGGCCGCCTCCGCGTGTCGCAGGAGATCGCGGTCGAGGAGGGGCCGGCCGACGTGCAGACGGTCGACGTGGCGCTGTCGACCCGGACGATCCGCAGTGTCCTGGTGCGGGACGGCCGCCCGGCGGCGGGCGGCGCCGTTACCTTCGGCAGCGTCTTCGAGCCGTCCCGCAGTACCTTCAAGATCCAGCTCTCTTCGCAGCGCCGCGGCGGCGCGCAGCAGAGCCGGATGTTGGGGATGGGAAGCCCCACGGTGCGCGCCACTGTCGGCGCGGACGGCTCGTTCGAGGTCGACGGCGTGGCAGATGACCTGCTGTGGATGATTTGGTACGCCGGCGACGGCACCTACGTCGGGCGGTTGTGGCCGGCCGAGCCCGTACCGCGCATGGACCTGGACGGTGTTCGGGTGATCGGCTCGCTGCTCGACGTGAACGGCACGCCGGTCGGCGGCCAGGTTGCCCTGATCGGAGACGTGGGCCGCGTCGTCGCGTTCGCGGAGGTCGGTGACGACGGCCGCTTCGTGCTGCCGCCGGCGCCGCCGGGGAACTACCGGCTCAAGGCCAGTGCGGGGGTGTCCCCAAGCCGTGCTCGGGAGGGCGGGAGCAGCCTGGCGGGAACGGCGGTCGAGGAACTCGTGGTCGCCACTGAGCCGCCGCTTCACCAGGTCCTGCGTGTCGAGGAGGCGGAACCCGGCACGCTCGAAGTGGAACTGCGGCGTGCCGACGGCAGTCCGGCCGGTGGCGTCTGGCTCAACTTCGTCAACGCGGCGGGCGACGTGATCGGAGGCGGCCTCGCATCGGCCGGCGGGCAGAGAACCCGGAACGTGCCCGCCGGAGAGGTGGCCGTGGTCTGGAACGACGCCGCCGCCTGCGCCGGTGGCGTCGGGCTGAACGTTGAGGAGGGCCGCACGTCGACATTGCGGGAGTCGCTCCCGATGGGCCGTTTGCTCGAACTCCGCTGCCCGGCGGCCGACTGCGCCGACGAGCCCCTCTCCTTCCTCAGCGTGACGACCGAGTCGGGCGCCGAGATGGCGAGCCACCTGACCGGCGCCGGCGATGCCGTCCGCTTCTCCGAGTCCGGCCACCTCGGCCTTGGCTGCGTGACGCCCGGCTCCTACGAGGTCTCGTTCTGGGCGGCTGGCCGCCGCTGGGGCGCGGAAGTCAGGGCAAGCAGCAAGGGGGATCTGGAGGAGCCTGTGATCGTCAACGGCCGGGAGGCTGGACAGTAGTGGACCGAGCCTTCGCAGGTTGAATCGCAAGGAGGTGTGTTCGTGATGAAGTGGTTTCCTGTTCTCGCTGTCCTCGGCACGTCCCTACTGGTTGGTGCTCTTGTTTCCGCGACTCCGGCTGTTTCCCAGGTGGCTTCGGAACCTGGGCAAGTCGTGGTCCTCGGGGCGAATGGCGAACCCGCCGCCGGGGCCACGGTCACGGTCCTTCGGCCGGCGGCACAGCAGGTTGCCGCTGTCGGAGCGGTCACGCCTCAATCGTCGGCTCAGGGCGCTTCCCCGACGGAAGCGCTCCTGCTGCGGACGGCGACGACCGCGGAGGGCGTGGTCAAGGATCACCTGCCCCGGCTTCGCGGGCTTGGCCTGGTCGTAGACCATCCCGCGCACCTGCCGTTCTTTGGCTCGTATCCGAACGAGCCGCCGCCCGGCGTGATCCGACTTCAAGCCGGGCGAACGGCGAATGGCGTCGTCCGGGAGAGCGAGGACGGAGACACGGTAGCCGGAGCGCGGGTCTGCGCCTTCTGGCGGAACCCAGGGTCTCTCGGTTCGTTCGGACCGACAAGGCGGTGCGTCGACAGCGGCGAACGGGGTCTCTTCGAGCTTGCGGGCCTGCCGGCAGGGAACCTCCAGGCGACGGCTGAGGCGCCCGGTTTCGAGACGGACGCGCGCACCGTCGAGCAGGGCCGGCGGCCCTCTCGCGTCGTCTTCGAGCTCGTAGCCAAGGAGGACGCGGCTGGAGGGGCGGAGGCCGCGCCGGCGTCTGCCAATGTTCGGGTGGAACTCGTAGGGGGAGTCGGTGAGCCGATCCGGAACTTCACGATGTGGGCCTTCGGGGTGGCGCAGCGGGGAAGTGCAGGGTCCGCCGTCGAGAACGCGGACGGTCCGGTGTCGGTGCCGATCAACGCCTTTTTCGCCGGCGAGACCGCGATCGACATCGCGTTCCAGGCCGACGACTACCTCCGATCTCGACTCATCCGCGTTGCACCGGTACCGGGCGGCGAGACCGATCTCGGCCTGGTCGCCCTGGACCGCGGGGCGGTCGTGCAGGGTCGGCTCTTCAACGCGGCGGGTGCGGAACCTGCTGCCGGCTGCCTGGTCGAACTCCTCCTGGCGGGTGGCGGCCCAGCCATCCAAACCGCTCGAATGAGGGACCAGCATCTGGCGGTATCCGATGCGGACGGTAAGTACCTGCTCGGCGGTCTTGAGGTAGGCCGCTACCACCTGCGTCTGCAGTGCCCCGACGTGCCGGTTACAGACCGGTTCCTCGCGCTGGGCGCGAACGAGTTGGCGGATCAGGGCGAATCGTGGCTGCACCCGGGCCGCCGTGTCGCGGTCGTCGTCGACGGGCTGGGCGGCGGCGCCGTTCGTTTGCTGGACCGGTTCCGGGAATCTGGGGCGCTGATCGTCGACACGCCGCTGCAGTCTTCGGCCGATGCCGGCGCCGGGGAGCGGGGCGACAAGGAAACGCGAGTTCGGGCCGAGTTTCTGGCCGCTCCGGGCACCTATCGTCTCGAGGTGTCGGATGAGACGGGCGGGCTTCGCGTCTCGCAGGAGATTGCTGTCGAGGAGGGCCCGGCCGACGTTCAGACGGTGGATGTGCAGCTACCGACGCGAACGATCCGCAGCGTGCTGGTTCTGGATGGGCGACCGGTGTCCGGGGGAACCGTTTCCTTCGGCAGCGTGTTGAATCCGAGGCGGAGTTCCTCGATGTTCATGATCGTCAGCCAGAGCGGCAGAGGCAACCATCAGCGCCTGTTCCCCGGGGGTGCGGGTTCTGTCCGGAGATTGTCCGGTGAGGTGGGCCCGAATGGCGCCTTTGCTGTCGAGAGGGTTCCAGCGGGCCTGCTGTGGATGACCTGGTCTCCTGGCGACGGGACCAGCGTCGGACGCCTGTGGTCGGCGGACCCACTACCCCAGGTTGACCTGAGCGGAGTCCGCATCACAGGTCAGTTGTTCGATGAGACCGGAGCGCCTGCCGCTGGCCAGGTCTCCTTGCTCGGCGATCTGGGGAGGATGGTCGCCTACGCCGAAACGGACGACCACGGGAGCTTCGAACTGCCGCCTGCGCCGCCGGGCTCGTACCGGCTCGAAGCCGATGTGGGCCTGTCGCCGACGCTGGTGCGCCGGGGAAGGAGCGGCGTCACCGGAAAAGTGACGCAGGAGCTCTTGCTCGGTCTCGATCCGCCGCCGCACCAGTTGCTGAGAGTCAGCAGCGAGGAGTCGGGCGTGGTCGAAGTGGAGCTTCGGTGGGCCGGAGGAGCTCCCGCAGGGGGTGCCTGGCTGCAACTGGTGAACACCTCAGGCGATGTGGTCGGAACCGGGCTGGCGACCGCTGCCGGCAGCTACGTGAATCCGAAGGTGCAGACGGGCGACGTGTCGGTGGTCTGGAACGACACTGCCGCCTGCGTCGGCGGCGTGGGGTCTAACGTCGAAGAGGGCCGCACATCCAGAGTGCGGGAGTTGCTGGCAACCGGCCGTCTGCTCGAACTCCGGTGCCGGGCCGCCGACTGCGCCGGTGAACCCCTCTCCTTCCTCAGCGTGACGACCGAGTCGGGCGCCGAGATCGTGAGCCACCTGACCGGCGCCGGCGAGGGTGTCCGCTTCTCAGACGCCGGCCGTCTCGGCCTCGGTTGCGTGACTCCCGGCGCCTACGAAGTCTCGTTTTGGGCGGCTGGCCGCCGGTGGGGTGCTGAGGTCAATGTCGGGAGCAGCGGAGCCCTGGAGGAGCCGGTGATCGTGAATGGCCGGGAGGCCGGGCAGTAGGTCGCCCTCAGTTGGCCTTTTTCTTGGGCGCTTAGCGACCGAGCGTTCTGGCGACTCGGAACCCGATGATCTGCACGCCGCTCGACGCGGGCCAGCGTTTGCGAACCTCAGTCTTGAGTGGATCCCCTGTTCTCGAGCTTCCGCCACTCAGCCAGCTACCGCCGCGCATGACACGTCGCTCGCAGTTTCCTTCGATCCACGCCACGCTGTCCGACGGAGCGCCGACATAGTTGCGGTTCCAGCAGTCCTGCACCCACTCCTGGACGTTGCCCAGCATGTCGTGGAGGCCCCAGGCGTTGGCCGGGAAGGAGCCCGCCGGCGCGGTTTGTTTCCCATCCCAGCGGCTGCCGCAGCGCCCGCAGTTCGCCTCGTTCTCTCCCCAGTCCATCCTTCCTGTGGAGCCGGCACGCGCAGCGTACTCCCACTCCGCCTCGCTCAGGAGGCGGTAGGTTGCTCCGGTCTCGCGCGACAACCACTCGACGTAGGCCTGAGCATCCGGCCACGACACGTTGATCGCCGGACGGCGACCGCGGCCCCATCCATCGTCGGCGGCTCGCTCCGTCGCGCCGGTGAAGCGGTCGTAGTCCTCGAACGTAACCTCGTACTTCGATACGGCGAACGGCCGCGGGATCTTCACCCTGTGCACAGGTTCCTCGCGGGGATGGCAATCCACACCCGGCAGCGGCGGGGGGCTGCCGAAGCAACCCATCAGGAACTCGCCGGCCGCTATCACCACCATCTCGGGTCCCGGTTCCCCGGAACTGAGCAGGTCGGAAAACGTCTCGCCGGGTTGCGGCAACGTGACCGCGCTGCATTGAACCAGCAGAAGCGCCAGGATCAGGAAGAGCGTCGAACGCCGCTGAACCGTGTTCATGAGAGCTGTCCTTTCTCAGCGAGCCTGTTGTTCGCAGGCCGGGCGGCTAGCGTTCCGGAATGGCCGGGCGCTTCGCCATAGCCGTCAGTGTTGTGGTGGTACTGGTCCTGCCAACGTCGGTGACACCCCAGGAGATTCCGTCGGCCGTCGATCTCCTTCGCGAGGTAACGCCTCTGCGGATTGAAGGGCCGCGGCTGGTGAGTCGGTGGCCGAATGCCGGCGAGAACCCGTGTGGCGCGATCTCACGCCACACGCGAACCAGTCCGTGCACCCGTCGGCGGGTGCACGGATGGCACGCCGGCGCACCCAGTGACCGGAGTCGGCGGGCTATCGCGAGCCCGCAAGGAGGCTTTGCAGCACCTGCGCGGGCTGCGCGAAGTCGTTCGCGCCGCCGAAGCGGCCGACTTCCTCGCTGTCACGGTAGATGATCGCCATCGGCAGGCCGGTGACCCCGTTGCCCTTGACCTCGGGGTCTTCCCAGCCGCCCGGCGGTGCGTCGAGGCCGTAGTAGTCGAAGGCGATGTTCGAGCTTTCGAGGCCGGCGTTGACCTCGAGCAGGTTGGGCAGGACCCGCTTGCAGACGCCGCACCAGGAGCCGAAGAAGACGCGAACGCGGACCGGTCCGGCTTCGCGTAGCGCGGTCATCGCCGCGGCGTTTGGTGTGAAGGCATCCATGCCGGCGCGGTAGCCGGGGGAGTGCTCCAGCAGTTCGCCGAGGGTGCGGTCGCCCAGGAGCGGCGGCCGGGGGAGGATGCGGACGGCACGTCCCTCGATCGGCAGGTCGATGGTGGCCTGGTCCGGCGTCGCGTCGCCGAGGTAGGTCTTGGCCGGTTCGGCGACGACGTCGTAGCCGGAGCCCGAAGCCAAAAGATCGGAGCCTTGGAGCCGATCGACGGCCATGCTCCGCGCCCACAGCAGGACGGGCTCGCCGAGAGAGTCGCTGACGATCAGCATCGCCGCCGCTCGCTGGGAAAGGTAGAGCCTGGCGTCGGGATCGGCCTCGCCGTCGATTTCGAGGATGTACTCGTCGATCGGCATGAACGCGCTCAGCACCGGGTGCGGCGTGGATTGGGCGGCTGCCGAAACGGCCACGGCGGCCAGCAGAGCCGGAAGAAAGCGAAGGGCGGCAGCGATCCGGTGGCTCGTCACGGCGGAGGATGCTAGCAGTCCGTCGTGCCGGCTGAGGGCGCGAAGCGGCCAGCCGGATCGCTTGCGGAACGACGCGCATTGTCGCGATAATGGACCGGCCTCGAGGGCGAGCGACCCCCGATGCGAGACACTGACCGGGAGCGAGCTGGGGGAGAGGGCCAGCTGGTCGGGGCTCCACGATTCTGGACCTGAACAGGAGTGAGTTGGAATGACGACCGTTGATCCCCCGGCAATCAATGACGACTGGGTGGCGTGGCGAGCCCGAGTCGACGAACGGCTTCGCAGTATCGAGAGGCATGGCGCTACGAAGGAAGATCTCGCGCAACTGAAGGAGGCCCTGACGTGGCGGATCATCCTGGCGATGGGCGGCTTCGCGACCATCGTGACGGTGTTGGATCGGCTCCTTCCGTGAGGGCCGGCTAGCGACGGAGCGTCCCGTAGCCGCGCAAGCTGCTAGCGCGGCAGAAGGTCAGAAGCCGGCGCTTCGCGCCGGATGCCGGCGGGGACGCCGGCGCACCCAGTGGCGGAACCCGCCGCGATGCGCGGCATCGTGGGGAGCAGGTCAGGCGACGCGAGAGCCGAGGGATTGCTCGTCGAGCTGGTCCAGAAGCTGCTTCGCCCGCGTCTTCGCGGTGGCGATCGTGCGTTCCTTGACGCCTTCGTAGCCACGGATCGAATCGGGCAGTTTGGCCGCCTCGACGACCAGCGGGCCGGACTCCGCGTCGAGCCGGTCGATCGCGCGGTACAGAAGCTCGCGGTACCAGTCGAACAGGGCGCGCTCCAGCCGGCGGTGGCGGGTGGCGCCGAAGATGTCGAGGACGGTGCCGCGGAGCCGGCGCGCCCCGTAGAGCAGCCGGAAAATCGGCCGGGACCAGGCACCGAACCTGATCTTCCGCCCCCAGCCCATGCGCCGCAGGGTCGGCGGGTGGAGGAGGACCCGGCGAGTGACCGGACCGTCGTAGTCGTTGGCGATCTGGTCCCAGATCGGGTCCTGCAGCCACAGGCGCGCGACCTCGTACTCGTCCTTCACCGCGAGCAGCTTGAAGCCGTAGCGGGCGGCTTCTTCGCGCACTTCCGTGTGGCCTGGGAGTCTGGCTTCCTCAGCCTGCCCGATCTCGTCGACGAACCGGAGGTAGCGCTCGGCGATTCCTGTGCCCTGGTAGAGGAGCAGGTCGGCGATCCGACCGGGCAGGAGACGATCGAGTTCGCCTCCCCGGGGGGCCCCCTGGACCATGCGGGCGAGTGCTGTCCCGAACTTCGGCGCCCAACGCTCGATCCTTGCGCGGGCGGCCTCCTGGGCCGAGGCGGGGGTCTGTGCGGGGGGGCCCTCGAGACCTGCGGCGCTTCGGAACCGCCGCGGGTCCGCGACGGAAAGCCGGCCGTAGCGGAAGGCCTGGATGTTGTCCTCGACCGCTACGCCGTTTGCCCTCAGCGCTTCCTCGATGAAGCGGGACTGGAGCGGCAGCAGGCCCTGCTGGTAGGCGGCGCCGACCAGGAAGATGTTGCCGGTGACGCTGTTGCCGAGTAGCCGTTCCGTGGCGGCCTCCGCGTCGACGAAGTAGCTCCGGCCGCTGTCGGTGAACAGGGCGAGTCGCTTGCGCAACTCGTCGAGCGGCGGCATGCGCGCCGCGCTGTCGGTGATCACGGCCGCCGGGCTGATGCCGGAGGTGTTCGCGACGACGGCGGTCGTCTCCTTCGAGAACCGCTTGATGTTGTCCGTGGCGACCGTGGCGAGCAGGTCGAACGACAGGGCCAGGTCGGCCTCGCTCTCGCCGAGCTTGTTCGCCCGGTCGATCGGCTTGCTGCTGAGCAGGAGGTTCGAAACCACCGCGCCGCCTTTCTGGGCGAGGCCGGTCTGGTCGAGATGGACCGCGTACCTGCCTTCGAGCAGCGCCGCGGTGACCAGGATCGCGTCGACGGTCACGACGCCGGTGCCGCCGATGCCCACGAGCAGAGCTCGGAAGGTGGCGTCGTCGGGCAGTTGACGGACGGGCGCCGGCGTTTCGTCTTCACCTAGCGGCGCGGCCGCGGCGCGCCGCACCGGCTTCGTGGCCACCCCCAGGTCGACGGTCATGAAGGCGGGGCAGTCGCCCTCGATGCACGAGTAGTCCAGGTTGCAGGACGACTGGTGGATCTGGGTCTTGCGCCCGTACTCCGTCTCGAGCGGCGCGACGGACAGGCAGTTCGACTTCGCGGCGCAGTCGCCGCAACCCTCGCAGACCGCCGGGTTGATGTAGACCCGCTGGCTCGGCGTCTCCTGGATGCCGCGCTTGCGCTCCCGGCGCTTCTCCGCGGCGCACTGCTGGTCGTAGACGACGGCCGTGGGACCCTTGATCGCGCGGAGCTCCTTGAGCACGTCGTCGTAGTCGCGGCGATGGCGGATCTCGACGCCGTTGTCGTCGCGGTGGGGGAAGCGCTCCAGGTCTTCGGTCACCAGGACGACCCGCTTCATGCCCTGGAGCTGGAGCTGTTTCGCCACGCCCATTGAACTCAGCAGTCCGACCGCGTCCTGGCCGCCGGTCATCGCGACCGCCGCGTTGTAGAGGATCCGGAAGGTCATGTGGAGGTTGGCGGCGATGCACGCCTCGATCGCCTTGCTGGCGGAGTGGGCGTAGGTGCCGTCGCCGACGTTCTGGAAGACGTGCTCCTGCTCGGTGAAGGGCGCCAGCCCGATCCAGCAGGCGCCCTCGCCGCCCATCTGCGGCAGCCAGCTCACTCCCCGGTCCATCCACATCGCCATCGCGTGGCAGCCGATGCCGCCGCCGGCGTAGTCGGAGCCCTCGGGCAACTGGGTCGACGTGTTGTGGGGGCAGCCGCTGCAGAAGTAGGGCGTGCGCGGCAGTGCGGCCGGCAGGGATGTCGCCAGGTCGGCGGATTCGGCGCCGGTTCGCAGGTGCGACAGGTTCTCTGCCGGCACGGCGCCCGGCAACCGCTGCCCCAGGTAGGCGCCGAGGATCAGGGCCATCTGGTGACCCTCGAGTTCGCCGTGCATCGGGAACAGCGCCTCGCCGCCCGGCGTCTCCTTGCCGCTGACGAGCGGCCGATCGGGCAGGTTGTAGAGCGCTTGACGGACCTGGGTCTCGATGAAGCCCCGCTTGTCCTCGACGACGACGATCTCGTCGAGGCCGTCGGCGAACTCGCGCAGGCGTCGCGATTCGATCGGCGCGATGCAGCCGAGCTTCAGGACGCGGATGCCGTGGCGGTCGAGCGCGGCTTCGTCGAGGCCCAGCAGGTTGAGCGCGAGACGCAGGTCGCGGTAGGGCTTGCCGGCCGCGATCAGGCCCAGGCGGTCGCCGGGGCTGGCGCAACGAATGCTGTCGAGGCCGTTGGCGTGGACGTACTCCAGGGCGGCCACGGTGCGCTCGGTGAAGATCTGGCGCTCCATCTCGACCGTATGCGGCGGCAGCAGCCGCATGTCGAGGTGCTTCTGGAACGGCCGGCCGTCGATTTCGAGATCCGGCAGAACCGGCGGTGCCGTCCGGGGCAGGTCGATGATCGCGCCGCCGTCGGCGACGTTGGTCACGATCTTCAGGGCCGTCCACAAGCCGGAGAACCGGGACAGGGCGATGCCGTGCAGGCCGAACTCCAGGACCTCGGCCGGGTCGCCCGGATACAGCACCGGCATCGAGAGGTCGTACAGGCTGATCGTGCTGTCGCCGGGAATCGTTGAACTCTTGCAGGCGGTGTCGTCGCCGGCCAGCACGAGCACGCCGCCGTGCTTGCCGGTGCCGATGAAGTTGCCGTGGCGGAAGGCGTCCCCGGTGCGGTCGACGCCGGGGGTCTTGCCGTACCAGATGCCGACCACGCCGTCGTAGCGCTGGTGGGGGAACCGCTCGAGGAGCTGGGCGCCGTAGATCGACGTCGCCGCGGTCTCCTCGTTGATCCCCGGCTGGAAGACCACGTCGTGTTCGGCCAGCAGCCGGCCGTTCCGCATGAGCTGCTTGTCGTATTCGCCGAGCGGCGATCCGGGATAGCCGCTGATGAACGCACCTACTCTCAGGCCGGCGTCGCGGTCCCGGCGGTGCTGGTCCATCGGCAGCCGGACCAGAGCCTGGATACCGGTTATCGCCACGCGGCCTTCAGTGAGCGTGTACTTGTCGTCTAGTGAGAAGGCCGTCATTACTTCCTATCTTACCGCGCCGGTGCGGTCACTGTCCGGCCTCGGAGCGCGGGCGTCCCGCCGGCATTCGGCGCGATGCGCCGGTCTCATCTGGAACTCTCAATCGCCGCGAATCCGGGCGAACCACTCGTGACCGGACGCTGCGGTCCGGCCGCTGAGGACGGTCTGTTTGATCGACCGAACTCCGTTCCTGGGGTAACCGGCAATCGTCGCGGAAAGTTCCCGTGCCCGGTTCAGGACCTGATCGTCGGCTGTGACTTCGGCGGCCACCCCCATCCGCTCGAGCTCTGTTCCCGTGTAGCGCCGGCCGACGATCGCGAGGCGGGCCGCCACGCTTTCCGGGTGACGCAGCCGCAGCCAGGCCATGTTCATCGGCGCCGCCATGCCCATCTGAATCTCGCCGACGTGAAGGAACGCCTGCTCGCCGGCCACGAGGAGGTCGGCGGCAAGCGCCAGGGCGGAACCGGCGTTGATCGCGAAGCGTTCGAGCGCAGCCACGGTCGGCTTCGGGCAGTCGTAGAGCGCCGCGTGGACGTCGAGCCAGAGACCGCTGAAAGCGGGCATCCACTCGGGTGGCGGGTCGGCCCGGAACTCACCGAGGTCGAGGCCGGAACAGAAGGCGCCGCCCGCGCCGCGCAGCAGCAGGACGGCCACGTCGTCGTCTTCGGTCGCGGCGACGATCTCGGCGTGCAGGCGCTCGGCAAGCGGCCCGATCACCGCGTTGCGGCGGGCCGGCCGGTTGAGCACGATCTCGGCGACG
The DNA here is from genome assembly GCA_965232105.1 of Thermoanaerobaculia bacterium. Taxonomy (GTDB): domain Bacteria; phylum Acidobacteriota; class Thermoanaerobaculia; order Multivoradales; family Multivoraceae; genus Multivorans. The sequence continues at coordinate 4,591,384 of OZ246956.1, read as the reverse complement.
CTGCCTTCGCGGGTCGAGTAGACCGGATCGTCGGGGGAGGACACGTCAGTCGCCCTGGGCGTCGACGAACCAGTCTCCGGGCAGTGGCTGGCCCTCGTACAGGCGTCCCTGGAACCGCCTCATGCCGTGGAGCCAGCGGTCGATGTCGGTTCCCTTGCGGCGGACGTACTCCGCGACCTCCGGGTGGGGCAGGACCCAGAAGCGCTCCTCGCGGACCGCATCGACGCAGGCATCGGCGGCCTGCTCGGCCGTGAGTACGCCGTCGCCGGAGGCGACCCCGACGGACAGGCCCTGGCGCCGGTTCCGGTCGGGGCTGTTGGCGCCGATGTTCGTCTTCACCGCCTGCGGGCAATGCACCGAGACGCGAATGCCCTGGTGGTCGTGCGTGATCGCGATCCACTCGGCCAGGGCAACCGCCGCGTGCTTGGTCAGCGAGTAGGCGAGCGAACCGATCTGGGTCAGCAGGCCCGCCGCCGAGGCGGTGCTCATGATGTACCCCTCGCCGCGCTCGATCATCGAGGGTAGAACGGCCCGCGCGGCGTACACGTGGGACATCACGTGGACGTTCCACTGGTCGTTGATCTCCTTGTTGGGGACTTCGAGACCGCCCATCGTCACGAAGCCGGCGTTCGACATGAACAGGTCGATCGGGCCGATGTTCGACTGCGTCGCCGCGACCAGGTCGCGCACCGCGCCTTCGTCGGCCACGTCGAGCCCGACGCCCGTGCCGCCGATCGCCTCGGCGACTTCCTTGGCCCCGGCCTCGTCCAGGTCGGCGACGACGACGTGACGGGCGCCCTCGCGGTTGAAGGCTTCGGCTAGTGCCTTCCCGATTCCGGAAGCTCCGCCGGTGACGACCATGATCCTGTTCGCTATGTCCACTGTGATTCTCCTTCGCCGTTGAACCGTTGGTACCGCCTCTCGAGCGGTTCGGTTGGCAATCCTACGAGGTGACGCGCTGAGGCGCGCGGGTGCCATAGGATGCCGTGTGTGGCGGTTTCAGTTGACCAACGTCAGCGAATGGTCGCCGGGATCCGCCGAGCGCTGTGCTGCACGCCATTGCTGGTCGTGCCGCCGATTCTCAGCTCTTGCATCAGTAGTTGGGATCCCGCATGTCTCATGCGGTTGAGCCACGGATTGCCGCGCGTGAACGTGGGCATCGGCCCGTTCCCCCGCGGCTCCTATCACCAGTACGCCAGCTTTCGCGTACACGATGACGGTTTCACGGCGTTCTTGCGCGGTGAGCCAGGGCCCCAATACTGCGGTCGGATGGCGGCGGGCGACATGGACCGGCTAAGGGCGCTTTGGGAACATCCGACCGTCGTTTCGACCGGACAGGAGAAGCCGTGCAATGGGGGTTTCGCGTTCTGGAGGGACGAGTCGCCCGGCCCCCCGGGATCCAGCAGCTTCGCGGCGGTACGGCTCTCTCCGGCCTGTGCTGAAACCGTGGGGAAGTTCCTTCGCAACGACGGTGGACCGCGAGGCGACGCGGATCGAGTGCCGCTGTTCCGGCTCGAATGGTACGAGGTACCCGGTTTCACAGAGCGGCGCTTCTTCTATTGGGATCTCGAGTCGCCGCTGCCGCCGGTGATCGAAGACGCCGTGGCCAAGACCGTGAAGATCGTTTGTGCGGAGAGCAAGAGCTTCCAGCGCCGGTTTCAAAGGCATCTGCCGGAACTCGCGGAGAGCTTCGGCTGTTGAGCGCCGCGCGGAGGCGTGGACGATCGGACTACGGTCTGTGGCACGAGCGATTGGAAGGTGCCGAGCCGGGCTCGGGCGTTGGTTTGGCCGGATCGGTTCTTTTGTCGGGGCGATTACTTGGGCTGCAACTCGATCATGAAACCTCCGCGGCGCTCGCCCGCAACCAGGTCGAGGGGTAGGCCGAACCCCTCGTAACCCTCTCGCTGGACCATCAGAGAGGTAGAGGCTCCGGGCGCGAACTCGAGCCGATACTCGCCGTGAGCGTTGCTCTGGGTGAACCCGGCCGGGGCCCATGCTTCCTCGGCGCCCGAGGCGACCTCCGCATCGGGGTCCACGACAATGGCGATCAGGTTGGCGCCGGCGAGGGGTTCCCGGGTGGCGGCGTCGATCACGGTCCCGGCCAGCACGGCCGGGGGGGCCAGGTCGAAGAGGACATTCTGGTCGCCCTGGATTTCGATCTGCCGGGAGTGGGTGACGCCGTTCGGTTCCGCGACCATCACCATGTACTGACCGGCTTTCAGCCCGTCGATGCGAAACCGGCTCTGCTGATCGATCCTCGCGATGCGTGCCGAACCGTAGCGCCGGGCGGCTTCGACCAGGTAGACCTCGCCGCCGGCGAGAGGTTGGTTCTGGGATCGAATCTCACCCGTCAAGGTGAGGCCGGCCTCGAAGTTCAGTTCGACGAAGGCCTCTCCCGAGCCGCTGTCGAGCGTGATCGAACGCTCGACGGTGCGTCCGTCGCGCTCCTCGGCGCTGACTGTCCAGGTGCCCGGTCCGAGTTCATCGATTCGGAAGCGGCCCTCGAGGTCGGGTGTCGTCATGCCGCCGAGGAGGCGTTCCTGCGCCGCCCTCACCTTGATGCCGGTGAGCGCGTCGGGCGGCCGTCCCGTTACGACGCCCCGGAGGGTGATGCCCGGATACAGCACGAAATCGATGCCGGCGACGGACCCGCCCTCGATGCGAACCGGGAAACGCCCTGACGCGGCGCGCGCGTAGCCGTCGGCGTGGGCCCGCAGGTTGTACCTACCGTCGTCCAGACCGCCGATTCGGTAGCTTCCGCCCTGGTCGGTGACGGCCTCTAGCGGGAGCCTGGGAACGAGCTGTCGGCGGGCGTCGGCCAACTCGTCCAGCGAAGCCGGCGGCTCGACCGGATGGGCCTCGACTCTGGCGAGCGGCACCGGCGCGCCGGCGGCGGTGCTGACGGTCCCTGAGATCTCCCAGCCCGGCTGTAGCTTGAGATCGACCTGGTTCGTACCGCGCTCGATCACGACCTCCGCCACACCGTCCCGGTAGTCCGGATGGCGGGCGACGATCCGGGCGCGACCCGAGGGGACGCGGTAGGCCTGGTAGCCGCCGCCTGCGTCGGTTCGTGCGCCCTGGTGTGTGCTTGTCACGCCACCTGTCGCGTCAAGCGGCTGAACGAGGACTTCCGCTCCGGCGACCGGCTCGCCGTACGGGTCGGTTACCACGCCGGCGAGCCGACCCTGGACGCGCAGGCGCAGTTCGATCTCGCGTTCCTCGCCCGGCCGCAGCCGAATGACGCCGATGTCTTCCGCCAACTGCTCGCCGCTGAGGTCGACCGTCCAGGGTCCCGCGCCGAGAGCTTCGAACTGGAAGCGACCGTTGCCGTCAGTCCTTGCTTCGTGTCCGGTCAGAGCGGTACTCCACGCGGTGCGGCTGAGGACCGGGTTGCGGTCGAGTGCCAGCGAGATGTACGCGTTGGCGACGCCTTCGCCGTCCGCATCGAGAACCCGGCCCACGAGCCTGGCCCCCTCGCCCAACTGGACTTCGATCAGGCCCCCTGCCTGCGGGCGCACCGCGGCCATCTCGAACCGTTCGTAGCCTTCGGCCTCGACCACGAGGTCCGCCGGCTCGGTGCGCAATCCAGCGACGCGAAACGTGCCGTCCGCAGCCGTGACGGCGGTTCGGATTTCCGGGTCGTGAGGCCGGCGATGGTCGATGTTGTTCTGGTAGACCTTGACTTGGGCGCCGCCTACCGGGCGGCGCTGGAAGTCACGCACGACGCCCTCGATCACCGCGCCGGCATCGAGCGTGAGGGTCCCCACGTCCTTCGTTCCCTCCCCCGCAGGCACCTCGATCGCCATCGCCCGGACACTGACGTGTTCCGGATGGCTCGCGGTCAGTTCATGGCGGCCGGGTGGGGTGCCGGCGAAGTCGAACACACCGCGGATGTCAGTCGTGCTGGTCCTCCTGGCCGCGATGTTCTGTGAGTAGCCGCCGTCTCCGGTCGCCGCGACCGGTAGCAGGGCGACCTCAGCGCCCGCAATGGGAGTGCCGTGCGTATCGGTGATTACCCCCTGGACAAGCCGACCGCGCGTGAGCACGACGCGAACGGGCTCCCGCGTCGAGCCTGCGGGCGCCGCCGGAATGGAGGTGGTTCCAGGCGCGTAGCTGTTCGCCTCGGCGTGGAGACGGTACGCGTGACCGGACGCGACGCCGGAGATGAAAAAGGACCCATCGGCGGCCGAGGTCGCCCTCCAGGCTCCGGGGCCCAGGCTCCACCCCCCACTTCGGCCGGTCGGTTCGATCCACACCGCGGCGCCCGCGACCGGCCGGCCGGCCGCATCGACGACCTCACCGCCGAGGAGCGCCGCTGGCGCCAGCACAATGTCGACGCCTTCGGCGGAACCGAGTCGCTCGGCCGTCACCGTGGCAATGGTCGCCTCGTAGCCGTCGGCGGCGATGCCGACCTGCGCCCGGTCCCGATGGAGCCAGGTGCGCAAGACGAAGGCGCCGGCCGGGCCTGAGTGCGTCTTCTCGCCGGGCCGGTGCCAGATCGCGGCGCCGGGGACCGGACGTCCGGTGCTGGCGTCGGTGACGCTGCCGGTGATCTCGGCCGGTGGCTTGAGCCGAACCTCGACGTCGGCGGGCGTGCCGGCGTCGCTGGCCTCCGGTCCCAGAGGAGCGGTCCAGGCAAGCGAATGGTCCTCGCCAACCGCCTGGTAGATGAGGCTCTGGTCCGATGTGAGGCCTACCGTCGCTTCGCCGCGTTCGTCGGTCAGCGCGAGCGGTACGTCCTGGCTTTCGCCGACGGTGATCGCGGCTCGGGGCGCCGGCTTGCCGTGCGGATCGAGCACGCGGACGGTGACGCCGACCCCCGGTGTCAACTCGAAGACACCACCACGGTCTCCGATCGGGCCTGCACGCAGACGGAACCCGTGCGCCGAAACGAAGGCGTTCACCTCCGCGGTCGGCATCGAGAACGTGGCCAGTCCGGCGACGTCCGTGCGGGTGGCGGTGCGCCAGAAGCGCGGGTAGATCCGTTGCCGGGGCTGATTCCATCGCGGCCGCGCGGCGTTCGCATCGGCGCGTTCCGAACGCCACAGCGCGGGGTCGGCAACGACCAGAGCGCCTTCGACGGGTTGGCCGTCGAGATCCTTAGCGCCGATCGTCAGGGTGTGCCAGTCCGGGACTTCAATGGGCGGCAGGACGATCGGCGCCGCCAGGGGCGTCAGGGCGTGGGAGACGGGCGCCACGGCAACGTGGCGAGTACCGGACGCCGCGTTCTCTGGCGGAGCGGAGATGTCCAGCCGGTAGGGCCCCACGGCAGGCGCGGTTAGCCGGAAAGTGCCGTCCGGGCCGGATCGCGTCGAGTCCACGGCCGCGCTCGAGCGGCCGGACTCGCCAAGATCGTCGAGCCGGCGCTCGTAGCGGCTCGGGTAGGGCCTCAGTTCGAGATCCAGACCCGCGGCCGGCGCGCCCTCCTCGTCGACCAGGGTTCCCGTGACCGTCAGTGCGGGACCGGGCGGTGGTTGCGCGTGCAGACGATCGGTGGTCAGGCCGGTCGGCAGACCAAGCCACAAGGTCGCCATGCCGGTCGCCACAACCCGGGCGAGCGCGGCCGCCAGGGAGAACCCGCAACGGCTATCGCGGTGCTGGCGGCCCCCGGTCGACGGTTCCATGTGGTCCGACTCAAGCTCAGCCATCGAGGCCGTGGCAACCCAGGGGCCGGCGACCAGGGACTCGAACCGGAAACACCCCTGGGCGTCGGTCTGGGCGGTCGGTGGTTGCACCGTCGACTGGCCGGAGGACCTGGGTTCCACGTTCCAGAGGAGCACCATGGCGTCGGGGACCGCGACGCCCTTCGAATCGACGACGCGCCCGGCCAGCGTGCCGTGCCGGTTCACCTCGGCGTTGAGCGGGCCTTCAGCGTCGTCGGCAGCCGTCCTCACATCGGAGCGGACGTGATCGTACGGCAAGCGCACTACCGCGCCCCGCCGGTTTGGGACCGTGGGTTTCGTCATCTCCGGGCGGATCGGCTCTTCCGGGGCTTGAGCTCGACCAGGAGCGGTTTGCGCTGGTCAGCGGCCACGTAGTGCTCCGGGCCGAGCCAGACTCGCTTCGTGACATAGCCCGCGGCGGCGATCCGGATCGACTCTGGCACGTAGTCGGCGCGGGTCTTCAGTGTGAACTCCCCACCAGGACCGGCCCAGACGAGTCTGTCGAGTCCGCGATCAGTTCCTTCGAGCTCGTCATCTATCCAGAGCGCGGCAAGCTCGACGGGCCGCTTGGTCGCGGCGTCCACCACCTGACCTTGAAGCTCGAAGCCGGGCCAGACACGGACTTCGACAACTTGCGGTCCGCCGGAGGTTGGGGGCTCGCGCTTTACGGGTGCAGTGCGCGCGAAGGAGCCGTCCTGGGCTTCGATCTGGTAGGAGATGCCCTTTCTCTTGGCGAGCCCGACGGTGGCCTCGCCGCGGTCGTTGGTGAGAGCGAGGGGAATGGCCTGGTACTCGCCGACCCGGATCACGGCTCGAGGGACGGGTACTCCGTCGCGATCCAGAACCCGGAACGTGACGCCGTCGCCACGGGTGAGCCTGAACGCAGCCCGGTCTCGGGACAGGTCGTCGACGCTGAGGTTGAAGCCGGGGGCCGACACGGCGACGCTTGACGCGGCCGTGGGAAGAGAGAATCTGGCCATTCCCTCTTCGTTGGTGCGTGCGCTCGCGCGGCCAAAGGTCGGAGACGTCTTCCCTTTGTGCACCCAGGACGAGGGGTCGGACCACTCCGAGGCCTGAACAAGGACCAGCGCTCCTTTGACCGGCCGGCCTGCGTCGTCCACGACGCCGATGACCAGGTCGTGCATCTTCGGAAGCTGGACTGGCGCGAGGGTGTTCGGCTTGGCGCGCAGGACCCGTCTGACGTAGACCGGAGCGACGACGGCGGGTGTTTCGGTCTGCGGAGCGGCGGCCAACACCTCGATCTGGTGGGGACCCGCCCGTGATGCCACGAGTTCGAAGCGCCCCTCGGAATCGGAGCGGGTGCGGTCAATGATCGGGACGGCGTCAGCCACGCCGAGTTCGCGCAGCCGGCGGACGTAGCTGCCCGGGACCGGGATCAGTTGCACTTCAAGGCCGACTGCCGGTTTGAGGTCCGGGCCGACGAGTCTTCCGGCTACGGTGGGCGGGGCAGCCTGCTGCTGTGCATGCAGGGCGCCGTCAGGCGGACCTGGCAGCGCCGGCACAAAGAGCAGCACCGTGGTCAGCGTGGTCGCGAACCTGAACGCGCAGCGACGTCGCTGGCGGGTACGGCGAATGGTAGGCGCTTTCATGCGATGCGACTCCCGTTCCAGAGGATGGGGCGGGGCATGTCGGTTCGGCGACCCTCTGTCTACTCTAGCGCGCGAGGAGCGATCGTCACCGTTGGCGAGGGCGTGGAGCGGCCCGGATCGCTTGACGAAACGCCCGCGATCTGTTCGTCTTCACGGACTGTTCCCAGTGCCGGGCAGCGTGGAGTGAGACGAATGCCGCAAAACCGAAGAACCAGTCTCCTGGTCGCCTTGATCGTGGCCCTGATCGTGCCGCAGACGGCCCACGCCTACCTTGACCCGGCGTCGGGCAGCATGATCCTGCAGGCGGTGATCGGTGGCGTGGCGGCCGCGGCGCTCGCCTTCAAGTTCTACTGGCATCGCATTCTGGCTTTCTTCGGCTACGGCGGCAGCGACGAGCCAGAGTCCGAGTAGTGCGAACCGGGGCCGCGAAGACCCCCGCGTCCGAAGCTGAGCCTTCGTCCTTTCGGGACCCTGCGGGCCAGGTGATCGAGGGTCGCGACGGCCGCATCTTTCGGAGCGTTGCTCCGGCGGCGGTCGAGGAGTATCGCCACGTGCGGAAGTGCGGCCTCGTCGACGCTCTGGTCGTCGAGGGGGCGCTGGTGGCGGCGGAGGAAGTCGACCCGGTCGAAGCCGGCGTTCTACCGCCGCCCGGGGGCCTCGTCCTGGAGCATCCCCGGCTGCCGTTCATCTCCTACCCGTACGAGTGGCCCTTTTCGCTGTTGAAGACGGCCGCCCTGCACCATCTGGAAACGCAGATCCGGTTGCTCGACCGGGGAATCTCGCTCTCGGACGCGAGCGCCTACAACGTGCAGTTCAAGGGCGCCAAGCCTGTCTTCATCGACTGGCTGTCGCTGCGGCGCTATCGCGAGGGCGAGTACTGGCAGGGTCACTCCCAGTTCTGCGAACAGTTCCTGAACCCCCTGCTCCTGGCAGCGAAGCTCGGCGCCCCGCACAACGCGTGGTACCGCGGGATGCAGGAAGGGATACCGGCCCGGGAGCTGGCGGCCCTGCTGCCGCGGCGCATGCGCTGGTCGCCCAGGATGCAGGCGCACGTCCTGCTGCCTCTTCGCTTCGAACGCCGAGCCGGCTCACGCGGCGAAGCGGCGAAGCGGACGGAGCGGCGGCCTCTGCCGCGCAACGCCTACCGCGGTCTTCTGACCCAACTCCGGCGCTGGATCAAGAGCCTGGAGCCCAGGGGCACCGACACGACCTGGAGCGACTACTCGACACTGACCAGCTACGACACGAGCGAAGCCTCGCGCAAGGCGGAGGCCGTGCGCGCCTTCGTCGCCGAAGCGCCGCCAGAGCAGCTCTGGGATCTCGGCTGCAACACGGGCGAGTTCTCCGCGATTGCGCTGGAGGAAGGAGTTCGCGACGTGATCGGTTTCGATGCCGACTTCGGGGCGCTGGAAAGCGCCTGTGCGCGGGCGCGGTCCGATCGACTGCGCTTCCTTCCCCTGTACCAGGACCTCGCGAATCCGTCGCCGGACCAGGGCTGGTCGCAGGTCGAGAGACGTTCGCTGGGGCGCCGGTCCCGGAGCGCGGGCGCCCTGGTGGCGCTGGCCGTCCTCCACCACCTGGCGATCGGCCGCAACGTGCCGCTGCCCCGGATCGCGGCCTGGCTCGTCTCGCTGGCGCCCCGTGGACTGGTCGAGTTCGTTCCCCAGGGCGACCCGCGGGTCGACGATCTGCTCACGCTGCGCGGGGACCGGTTTGCCGACTACACGCCGGAAGCGTGGGAGGCGGCGCTGGGACCCTATGCCGTGATTCGGCGCGTGGAGACGGTGTCGGAGAGCGGGCGGCGGTTGTATACGTACAAGCGGAGGTGACCCAGGCGGTCCGCCGGGTCAGTTCGGCTGGGCGGGGCGCGGCTGCAGGTTGACGAGCAGGTTGTAGTGGTCGCTCCGGAGGTCGAGCGGCTGCTCTTGACGGGTCGCCTCGCGGTGTCCGAACTCGAGTTCATAGGTGCCGGGAGGCAAGCCTTCCACGTCGAAACGGCCCTGGTGATCCGTTCGTATGCGGAGCCGGTTCTTCGGTCCGAGTCGCTTCTTCAGCAGAGCGGTGACGAATCCGCCACTCGCGGGTTCTCCGGCGATCAGCACCTGGCCGGTGAGGCGGAAGCCCGGTTCGAACCGGAGTTCGACGGATGCGCCCGCGGCTCCCGGTTCGAGCGTCAGGCTCTGTGCAACGGACCGGCGATCGCCGGCCGACGCGATCAAGCGCCACGTGCCGGGCGCGAGGGCCCTGAGTTCGAATCTGCCCTCGCTATCGGGAGTGGCGCCGCGAAACGAAGTGTCGCTCCACGCGAGAATCTCGGCGGTCGGAATCTCGGAAGATGGCAAGCCGGTCACCGTGCCGAGGATGGAGGCTTCCGGCACGAGCACGATCTCGACGCCGGCAACCGATTGGCCGTCGATCTTGATCTCGTCGGCTGATTCCCGCTCGGTGTAGCCGGGCAACCGGGCGATGAGAGGGTAGCGGCCCCGGTCGAGGCGGGTAAGGCGAAAGCTGCCGTCCGCGGCGGAGACGGTCCGGGATGGTGGCTTGAGCCCTCGTTGCAACCCGCGCAGCGAGAGGGTGAGAGCCCTGGAAGCGTCCGTTCCGGAACTCCTCGGGAGCGGCTGGCCTGCCTCGACCACCGTTCCCTGGATCGGGAGCCCGGAGGCAGAGCGTACCGTGCCGCTGATCTCCCACCCTGGATCGAGCTGCATGTGGAGTTCATTGTCGCCTGGCTCCAGCTCGATGTCCCTCGATCGGGAGAGCAGGTTTGGGTGTTCGGCCTTGGCGGTTGCGGGCCCGGGAGAGATCCACAGGTGGACGTGGCCTCCGGAGTCTGTATGTCCTCGAGCCTGCTGCTCGCCGCGACCTCGTGGACTCACGACGACTCGGGCGTTCGTCACCGGTTCGCCGAGGTGGTTCGTGACGTGCACCGTCAGTTGATCGAGAGGCTGCAACCGGAGCTCGATCTCGCGGGGTTCTCCAGCCGTGAGTTCGATCCCGTCCTCGGTCGCTCCACCCTCCTCGTTGTTGGCTTCCGCGGTCCATCGTGCTGGGGTCAAGTCGTTGAAACGGAAGCGTCCGTCGGCGTCCGTCCGGCCTCGCTTGAAGACATCCCGCCACAACAGGCTGGCGCCGGTACGAAACTGCTCATCCATGGACAAGGTCAGCCGGACCTCGACATCGGCGGCGCCGGTTCCGTCGGTGCCCAGAACCCGGCCGGCGAGCGATGCGCCTTCCCCGAGCTCGATCACGATGGGCTCACCGGTAGCCGGTCGGACCGATTCGACGACGGAACCGATGTAGCCGTCCGCGACGGCCCTGAGGTCGGCCAGGACCGGCAGCAACCCGCTCAGCCGAAAGCGCCCGTCCTGGTCGGTGGTCGTGGTTCGACTCTGTCGGGCGAGGGCCTGGCCTCGCTGGCTGGTCTGAACCTCGGCCCCCGGCACGGGCCGGCGGATCGAATCGACGACCGTGCCGTGGATCTCGGCGCCGGGCGTCAGTGTGAAGACGCCGAGGTCGCTGTAGCCCTCGCCGTGGGGCACGCCGGCGATCTTTCCCGTCAGGTCGAGGTGTTCGGGATGGGAGATGGCCAGACCGTACGGGCCTGGTGCGACGAGCGGAAACTCGAACTCACCCCGGTCGTTGGAGTGCGCTGGCTCGGCAGCGTCCCGGTTGCCGTCGGCCTGCCCTGCTACCGGGTCGTCCGGTGGCCAGAGCAGCCGGACCTGGGCGCCTGTCACCGGCGTTCCCTCCGGATTGACGACCGTGCCCCACGGCTGCCGCCCTCGCGTCAGGACGACGCGGACCGGGTCCGCCGGGGCGCTCCGCTCGAGGGCCGGCAAGTCGCGTTGCACTGCGGCGAACGTGGGGGCCTCCACGGTCAGCCGGTAGCTGCTGCCGTAGATCGCGTCGGCGATCCAGAATGAACCATCCGGCCCCGAGGTCGCGCGCCCGGACAGCCCCCAAATCGCGGTTTCGAACTGGCCCCGACTCCGTGGCTCGACGTAGACGTTCGCGCCGCCGACCGGGTGGTCGAAGGCGTCCACGACCCAGCCGGCCACGGGCGCGGCAGGCACAAGCCCGATCGACACCTGCTTCGGGTTCTGGAATCGATCTCCGGTGACCCTCGCCTTCGCCGTGCTGTAGCCGTCTGCGGCGACGCCGAGTTCGAGCCCGTCTCGCGGTAGCGGGGCGTCGAGGTCGAAACCACCCGACCCGCCGGCGACCGTGCGGCGCCCGGGGTCGGAGCTGATCCAGACGACCGCGTCGGGGACGGCGAATCCCGTCGAAGCGTCCGCGACGCGGCCGGGAAGCGCAACCGGCGGTTGGAGTTGGACTTCGACGATGGATGGCTCGGGCGTGCCGCCTCGAGTGGGGTGGGCTCGAGCGAGTGCGCGGGCGAAAGCGCCTCCGGCCGTTTCCACCCGGAAGATCGCCTGGCCGTCGGAGGTGATCCCGATGGTCGTTTCCCCGTGCTCATCGGTCAGGGCCAGGGGAATCGGTGGTTCGCTCGGCGTGCGGACTAGCGCGCGGCCTGCGGGCTGTCCGTCCGGTCCGCGGACGCGCAGCGCGACCGAAGGGGCGGGATCGAGCCGGAATGCGGCCCGGTCGCCGGTCGCCGTGCCAGCGCGGTGAGCGAACCCGGCCGCGGCAACGGCAACGCGTGCTCTGTTGGCTGGCATGAGGAACCGTGCCAGACCCTCGGCGTCGGTGGGCATGGACGCGCGGTCGAACTCCGGGTGGAGCCGCTCCGGTTGCTCATGCGCTTCCCGGTAGGGCTGATCTGCCGGTTGTTCCGGTATGGCCTCGACGACCACGAAGGCGCCCGCGATCGGCTGGCCGTTCGGGTCCAGCGCCCTCACGGTCAGTGGATGCCGGGCAGGCAGCTCGATAGGTTCCAGGTGCAGCGGCACCCTGAGCGGCAGGATGTCGCGATAGACGAGCGGGACGGCGACCGGGGCTTTGTCAGTCGGCGGGCTCGGCCGGATCTCCAGGCGATACGGGCCAATCGCGGGCGCCGACAGATAGAAGGCCCCGTCCGGTCTGGTCAGGGCCCGGTCTGCCGGCTTCGGAAGGGCATCCGCTTCGCCCAGCAGGTCGAGGTCGATGGCGTAGGCGCTCGGATAGGGCCGGAGCGTGACCTCGACGTCGGCGGCCGGCGTCCCACGCTTGTCGAGGAGGGTGCCGGTGACGATGAGCGGCGGATCCGCGGGCTGGGACCACAACGAGGCGGCCGAGAGCACCGCGAGGGCGAGAAAGGCCTGCATACGGAGCATTCCGAGGCAGAGCCCGCGCACCATTCGGGGCGTTTCGGTCCGCACGCTAGGGGTTCGGAGCCCCGGACGGGTCCGGTTGGAGTTCGATCACGAGGCCCTGGTGGTGCTGGCCCGGTGGGACGCTGAGGGGGAGGAGCGCGCCCTGGTAGCCGTCGCGGGTGACCCACAACTGTTCGGCGCCGGGTCCGAATTGGATCCTGAACCGGCCTCCGCCCGTGCTGTCTGACCGTCCCGCAAGTCGGACTCTGTCAGCGTCCTCGTTCCGGAGGACGGCGATCTGCGCCGCGTTGCCGGCAGCCAGGTAGGCCCCGGCGAGAGGTCGACCGGTTGCCGCGTCAAGGACGACGCCGGTGAGAGTGCCCGGAACCTCGAGATCGATGCGCAGACCCTCCAGATCGCCTTGCAGGTCGATCGATCGGTTCTCGGATCTGCCGCCTAACGCCTGGATCGTCAGTGTGTAGGAGCCGGGTTCAAGCCCGTCCATCTCGAAGGCGCCTCGGTGGTCGGTTCGAGTCGACTGGTACTCGTCCTCGTCTTGAGGGGCGAGATCCAGGAACCCGCCGATCATCGGTTCGCCCGCCACCAGCACCTGTCCACTCAAGCGGATGCCTCGCTCAAACGGAAGCTCCACGAAAGCCGAGGAGCTTCCGGGACCGAGCGTGACGGTCCGCTCCACGGTTCGCCCGGTGAAGTCGTCACCCGTGCTGGCGACGACGTTCCAGGTACCAGGGGCCAGGTTCTCCAGGGCGAAATTACCCTCCGCGTCGGGCTTTGCGGTGTCCCATAGGGCGTTCTGAGTGGCCGTGATTCCCACCTGGCTCAGTTCCGCGGTGCGGAGGCCGACCACAGCCCCGGCGATCGAGCCGCCTGGTGTGAGCACGATGTCGATTCCGCTCACGGTGTTTCCGTCGATCTCGATCGCCTGTGCCGGACCGTTCTCCGCGAAGCCGGTCGCGCCCGCGCCGATGAAGTACGCGTTGGGCTCCAAACCCGTGAGGCGGAACTGTCCGTTGCGATCGGAGGTGGTTTGGGCGGCCGGCCGGGCATACCGGCGAACGAAGGCCGGCCCATCAACGCGGTCCGTCGCGAAAGCCCAGACAGTGGCCTGGCTCAGCGGACCGCCGTCGGCCGAACGAACGACACCACCGATTGCACCGCCTGATTGCAACTGGATCGCCAGTTCGTTGTTCCCGGGTTCGAGAACGATGTCTCTCGACTCGTTCTGTTGCTCCGGGTGTTGGATTGACACCGTCGCGGCGCCGGGAGTCACGCCGATCTGTGCACGTCCGCCAGCATCAGTGGTGCCGTAGGCACCGGAGCGAGGGTCCCCTTCGGGCTCGACGCGAATCCTCGCATCGGCCACAGCTTCTCCGAGCTGGGTCGAGACGATCACCGTCAACTGATCCTGGCTGCGCAACCGCAGCTCGACTTCGTGTTCCGACCCCTGCGCCAGCTCGATATGGTCGAGATTGGCGACCGACGCCCCCTCCGTTGCCTCAAGGGACCAGGTTCCCGCGTTCAAGTGCCCGAAGCGGAAGCGGCCATCGCCGTCGGTTCGCTTGTAGTAGTCCCGCGCGGCCCCCACTCCGGCTCGTATCAGAGTCTCCATATCGGGCTCCACCTGAACCTCGGCCCGGGCAACTGGCTTGCCGGTGTCGTCCACGACGCGCCCGGCCAGTGATGCACCGGCCTTCAGTTCGATCAGGATCGGCTCTCCCGTTCCCGGCCGCGCCGGCCGCAGCGCCAGCGGGGCGTAGCCGTCGGCGCTGACGTTGAGGTCCACGGGTTCATGCGCCAGCCCTCCGAGTCGAAACGCCCCGTCGATGTCCGTTGTGGCCGTGCGTTCCTGGTCCCGATCCGGGCCGTATCTGCTGACCTGAATCGTGGCGTCGGCGACGCCATCACCATTTGGGTCCGTCACGACGCCGTGGATCTCCGCACCGGGGATCAGCGTGAAGGAACCGAGATCGAAGTCGCCCTCGCCCTCCGGCACGTCGGTTCTCGCGTTGCCGGGCGCCAGGAACTCGTTGTGAACCGCGCGGACTTCGTACTCGCCCGCACGGACGGCCGGGAAGCGAAACTCCCCCCGTTCGTCCGTCGTCGTCGGCTTGGTGGCGTCGAGCTGATCGAAGAACAGGACTGTCTCGCTCGATGGCGGCCATCGCAGCCTGACCTCGGCCCCAGCGACCGGATTGTCGTCGGTGTCAACGATCCTGCCCACGGTATGGCGGCCTCTGGTCAGCACGATCCAGACCGGTTCGGCGGCTACATCCGGTGTGAGGGGCGGCACGTCAACGGCGGCACTCGCGAATCCCTGGGCGCGAACCGTGATCCGGTAGGGGCTGTCGTACAGGGCGTCCGGGAAGCGGAAGGAACCGTCGTAGGCCGAGGTCGCTTGCAGCGCACGGTACGAACGTCGGGCAATTGCTAGCTGGTCATCCGCCAGTTGGGCCGAAAGACCCGCTCTGGCGACGGGCTGGCCGGAGGCATCCCTGACCAGCCCGAACAGGGGAGCAGCCGGTTTGAGGCCGATGGTGACGTCGGTTGGACCAGCCTGCCCGGTGGGCCCCGCGTTCACCTGGGCCGAGGCGTAGCCGTAGGCGGTGGCCCAGAGGCGGACTTCGGTTCGGAACGGCGAGGTGTTCAGTTCGAAGGCGCCGGCCTGGTCACTCGAGGTCGCGTGACCGGGAGTTCCGGAGATCAGGACGGTCGCGCCGGCCACCGGAACGCTCGAGTCGGCATCGACCACACGCCCGTAGACGCGGAGTGGCGGTTCGAGCCGAACGTCTACGACCTGCTCGCCCGTGGACGGGTCCCGTGTAGTCGGCGCTGGCCGCGAAACCCGAGCGAAGGCCCGGTCGGCACGCTCGAGTTCGAAGGTCACGCCGGGGTCGACGAAGGGGCTGACCAGTGCCTCGCCATCCTCGTTGGTTTCCGCCAGAGGGACAAACACTTCGCCTCGGGTCCGGATCACGACTCCGGGCGCGGGTCTGCCTTCCGGGCCGCGGACGCGAAACCTCAGCCCTGGGTCGCGTTCGAGGCGCAATGCGGCGCGCCCCGCCTCCGTCTTCGCCGTGGCGGCGACGAACCCTGGCCGCGAGACGACGGCGTTGACCTCCGCCGTCGGCATCAGAAAGCGGGCGATGCCTTCGGCGTCCGTCTTCGCGGCGGCGCGCAGGAACCTGGGGTAGAGGCGTTGCGGCGGCGGCTCGTTCGAGGCGGAGCGCTCGTACCGGGCGGATCGTTGGCTGGTGGGAGTCGCGACGACGAGGGCTGCCTCGATTGGTTGGTTGTCGGCGTCGAGAACCCGGACGGCGACGGGATGGCGGTCGGGTAGTTCGTTGGGCTGGAGAAAGAGCGGTGCGCTGAACGCCGACAGGTAGCCGTACACCATGGGCATCGCGACGCCGGTTGCGTCGGCTGGCGTTTCCGGCCGGATCTCAAGGCGGAACGGCCCCGGCACCGGTGTGGAGAGCGAGAAGGTGCCGCCGGCGTCCGAGCGGATCCGGTCGACGGCCTCGGGTAGCGCGTCCGGTTGACCGAGCAGGTCGCGGTCGAGTTCGTAGGCGCTTGGTTGCGGCCGCAGGACGACCTCGACACCGGCGGTGGAAGCACCGCGCTCGTCGACCAGGGCGCCGGTGACGGTGAGCGTCGGGTCGGCAATTGGCTGGGCCCAAAGACTGGTGACGGAAAGCCCAAGCAGGCCAGAACACAGCAGCAGTCGCGACAGGCGTAGCCGCGGTGCGTGGGTGTGGCGATGCACTGCCTTCCTTCGGTTGGGTGGCTACTGGTCCGGAGCTTCTGGCGACGGCTGCAGTTCGATGACCAAACCCTCGCGGTGCTCGCCCGGCGCGACGTTGAGCGGAATCTGAGTGCTCTCGTAGCCCCGGGAGGACACGTACACCAGTTCGGAGGTCGGCCCGAGTTCGAGCGTAAACGTGCCGTCGTTGCCGCTGAATGAGGACCTGGCGTCGGGGGAGAACGGTCCACCGCCACTCTCCGCGAGAGCGGCGATCGTGGCCGCGTCGGCGGCGGTCAGGTGAGCGAGGGAGAGCGGTTGGCCCGTTTGCGCGTTGACGACGACTCCCGAGAGAATGGCGGTGGCCGGGTCAAGTTCGATGCGGAGGCCTTCCAGGTCTGCCTGCAGGTCAATCGAGCGGTACTGCGAGCCGCCGAGGTTCGGCCGGCTGATCCTCAACTGAAGCCGACCCGGCTTGAGTCCATCCAATACGAAACGGCCTTCGTGGTCGGTGTGGGCGGACTGACCGGCAACTCCGAGCCGTGCGCCGGACAGGGGCTCGCCCGTGTCGAAGACTTGTCCTGACAGGCGGAAGCCCGGCTCGAAACGCAACTCGACGAAGACCTCCGAGGAGCCCCGATCGACCGCGACTTCGCGTGAGACCCTTCGCTCCGACCCCGGGACGCCCTTGGTCAGGGTGACACGCCACGTACCCGGGCCGATTCCCTTGAGGACGAAGTTCCCTTCGGTGTCCGGCGTTGCCTCGCGCGAGCGGGAGTCTTTCCACGCCCTGATCTCCACCTGTGCCAGGTCGGAGGGGGTCAACCCTGCTACGACGCCGACAATCCTCGCCTCCGGCTGGAGCACGATCTCGATGCCCTCGATGGAGTCGCCGTCGACGCGGACAGGCGACTCGGGACCGCCGTCGGCATGGCCGGGCGATCGCGCGGTGACGATGTAACTGCCGGGCTCGACGCCTGTGACGCGGAACGCGCCGTCCTGGTCCGAAACGGTGTTCCTCTGGTGGCGCTGGGTGTCTGGGGAGTACTCCGTCACGGCCTCGATGGTGGCCAACGCCAGTGGAGCACCGTCATGCGAGCTCACCGTGCCTGCGATCTCCGCGGCGGCATGGAGTTCGATCCGGAACTCGTTGGCCCCCATCGACAGTTCCACTTGCCGCCGCTCGTCCCTTAGTCGCTCGTGTTCCACGTTGACCACCGCGGGGCCGGGGGAGATGTCGACCTGCGCTTCGCCGTTGCCGCCGGTTCGGCCGTAGCCGCTCGGCCGGGTCTCTCCTTCGGACCGGACCAGGACGGTTGCACCGGCCACGGGTTCGCCGAGAGACGTTGTGACGATCACGGTCAACCGGTCGGGAGTCCCCAGGACGAGTTCGATCTCGCGCTCGGCTCCCGCCGTCAGCTCGAAAGCCTCGACCTTGGCTGCTTCCGCCCCCTTCCTCGCCTCGGCCGACCAGGTGCCGGACGGAACTTCATCGAACCGGAAACGGCCTTCGGCATCTGTGACTCGCCGAGGGAACATGTCTCTCGGCCCCCACAGGACCGCACTGCCGCTGGAACGGCGGTCGAACTTGATCCTGAGCCTTACCGGGACGCCGGCGGCACTGTTCCCGCCTGCGTCGACGACGCGGCCCGTCACGACCCCTCCGTGCAGGAGTTCGATCAGGACAGGGTCCTCGCTGTCGACCCGTACGCCCGGCCGAACGAGCAGCGGGTAGCCGGCCCCCCGCACGGCGAGGTCGACCAGGTCGGTGGAGAGGCCGTCGAGCCTGAAACGGCCGTCCGCGTCGGCCGTGGCCGTCCGCGGAGTGCCGCCGAATTGGTGTCGGGCCTGCGCCCTTATCCAGGCGCCGGCGACGGCATCCCCGTCGGCGCCGATTACGACCCCGTGGACCGTTCCACCGGAGACGAAAGTCAGGACGCCGAGATCGAGGTCCGTATCTCCGGCAGGAACGTCGATCTCCGAGGGCGGACGGTCAACGTACTCGGGATGGCGAAGGCGCAGTTCGTAGGCACCCGGAGCCACGGCTGAAAACACGAACGCGCCCTGTGCGTTCGTCGTGGTAGCTACGGCCGGAGCCTCGAAGGTGGATCTGAAGTCGGATTGGTCCAGGGGCCACAGCAAGGACACCTTCGCTTCGGCCACTGGATTTCCGTCGGTGTCGACCGCGGCGCCGTGGACCTGGCGGCCTCTCCCGAGCACCAGGTGGACAGGGTCGATCTTCGCACCGGGTTCCAGCGGCGGCAGGTCGAAGAACGCAGTCGCGTAGCCGGCCGCCTTGGCGGTGAGACGGTAGGTGTGGTCGTAGACGACTTCTTCTATGCGGAAGGAACCGTCGGACGCCGAGGTTGTGGATCCCAGCCGGAGCGAGTTGAAAGGCGAGACCAGAGCGCCTCCGGGCTGGGCCCGAATCCTGACGCCCTCTATCGCTGCACCGGAGGCATCGGTCACCAGCCCACGGATGGGAGCCTCGATGGCGGCTGTGTTGCCGCTCGGCTGGGCGGTGAGGGAGCCGGCCGCAAGTACGGCGATGCCGACGAACCCAAGACACGGCAGTAGTCGGGGCATTTCCGGTGGCAACATCTGATTGAGGAGAGGCATTCCCGGCTGGCTCAGGCACTGGCCGCGGTTTCGAGCGCCGCCGCAAGAGCAAGCGTTCTGCGGTCACTGCCCCTTGGGGTGACGATCTGCAGGCCCACCGGCAGGCCCGAGGGCCCGACGCCGCAGGGGACCGAGATCGCCGGACAGCCGGCCACTGTGATCGAGTAACAGGAGGCCATCCAGTCCGTGTAGGACGATAGCCGCTCGCCCTCGATCTCGGTCGGGTAGGGCTGCTCGACGTCGAACGGCAGGACCTGGACGGTGGGCAGGACCAGCGCGTCATAGCGTTCGAAGAACTCGACAGCCCGGCAATGCAGGCGGGTGCGTTCGGCCTGAGCGGTCGCGATGTCCGGTCCGGTGAGAGCCAGGCCGCGCTCGATCTCCTCGATTACGGTGTCCTTCATCTGGCGTCGGTGGTCGGCGAGCAGGGGGCCCAGCTTGTCGGCGAACAGGTTCGCGCGCAGGGTGCGAAAGATGGAGTCGGCGGCGGAGAGGTCGGGCGCGGCCTCTTCGACATCGGCTCCGAGGTCGCGGAAGGCGCTCAGGGCGGTTTGGCAGACCTGGACGACTTCCCGTTCGACCGGGTAGCGGCCGAGGTTGGGCGTCCAGGCGAGGCGTAGGCCGCGAAGATCTGCAGGCTCGACCGGGTGGAAGGGTGTGGCCGGCGGGCCAAGGGAGATCGGGTCCCTGGAGTCCGGTCCTGCGATGACGGAGAACAGCAGCGCCGCGTCGGCGACATTGCGGCCCATCGGCCCGAGCACGGCAAGGTCGTCCCAGCCCTGCTCGGGAGGGACCCGGGGGACGCGCCCGGGGGTCGGCCGGAAGCCGACCACGCCGCAGAAGCTCGCCGGGTTGCGCAGCGACCCTCCGAGGTCGCTGCCGTCGGCGATGGGCAGCATGCCGCTCGCGAGCGCGGCAGCCGCGCCGCCGCTCGAACCGCCGCAGGTGCGGCTGGGGTCCCAGGGGTTGCGGGTCTTGCCGAAGACCGGGTTGAAAGTCTGCGAGCCGGCGCCGAACTCAGGCGTGTTCGTCTTGCCGATGACGATCGCGCCGGCACGGCGGATCCGCTCGACGATCAGGGCGTCGAAGTCCGGGACGTTGTCGGCGAAGATCGGCGAGCCGAAGGTGGTGCGGATGCCCTTCGTCGAGACGAGGTCCTTGACCGCGGTGGGCAAGCCGAGGAGGGGTTTCGCGGCGGCGGCGTCCGGGTCGCGGCGGCGCAGGTCGTCGGCGGCTCGCGCGTTGGCGCGGGCCCGGTCGCGGTCGAGGGTGCAGATCGCGTTGAGTGCCGGGTTGCGCTGGTCAATCCACTCGAGGTGTGCGTCGAGGACCTCGACGGCGGAGACCTCGCCACGGGCTAGGAGCGCGGCGAGGTCGACCGCGGTGCGGGTGCAGAGGTCGGGAGCGCCGGATGCGGGGTTGGAGGTCACGTGTGGTTTTCACCGGATGCCGGCCAGAAGGCCGGCGCACCCAGTGCCGGATGCCGGCGGGGACGCCGACGCACCCAGTGCCGGATGCCGGCGGGGACGCCGGCCCACCCGGTGCCGGATGCCGGCCCAGAGGGCCGGCGCACCCAGTGGCAGGCGCTACTCGGCGCCGGTGCTTGCGCCGCCTCCGCCGGTCACGTGTTCGTCGAGGAAGGCGCGGATGACGCGGAAGATCTCCTGTGCTTCTTCGGCCGAGAAGTTGCCGTGGCCCTTGCCGGGCACCGTGTGGACCTTGTTGCTGACTCCCGCCTCGTCGAGGGCGGCGTGCAGATCGAGCGCGTGCTGGTACGGGACGATGTTGTCGACATCGCCGTGGATCGTCAGGATCGGCGGCAGGCCGGGCCGGACGTAGGTCATCGGCGACACGTGCTTGGCGAGTTCCATGCGGTCAGGCCGGGAGCCCATCCAGGCGACGGCGTAGCTCTTGGCGTTCACCCCCTCCAGCAGGTCGCCAACATCCGTGATCCCGAACCAGTTGACGATCGCCGCGACCGGCATCTCGTACTCGTCGGACGCGGCCCAGCCCGGGCGACTGGCATCGCGGCCGGGGCAGAGCCGGTCCAGGCCGGCGGAGGCCGGCAGCATGCCCGTGGTCAACGACAGGTGACCGCCGGCCGAGGCGCCGGTCACGACGAGGCGGCTCGTGTCGATGTTGTAGTCCTCTGCGTTCTCGTAGATCCAGCGCAGGGCGCAGCGGCAGTCTTCGACCGCTCCGGGCGCAAGCTCGTTGCGGGCCATGCGGTACTCGACGTTGACGACCGCCCATCCCATCTCCAGGTAGGGGAGCGCGCGCAGCACGCTCGCTTCCTTCGTGCCGCCGACCCAGCCGCCGCCGTGGATGTAGATCAGGGTCGGTGCCGGATCCTGGCCCCGGGGCGTCATCACGTCGAGCTTGGACTCGTAGCCGGAGGCCGTGAGGTAGGTGATGTTCGGCGCCACGCGGTACTTGCTCATGATGTCGACGGTGACGGAGTCGCCGTCCTGGGCGAGGGCGGGGGCGGCGACGAGCAGTGCGGCGGCGATGCAGGCGGCGGCGATCGCGGCCGTGCGCGAAGTTCGGCGGAGTCGAGTCACAGGGACCTCCCTTGGCGAATGGGGATTCTGGATAGTGGAGGGCGAGTGTAGCGTCGAGGGCGGCGCACCCAGTCAGCCGATGACGCCGCGGCGGCGGTAGTCGGCTAGTTCTTTCTCGGAGCAGCCGAGCAGGCCTTCAAGGACCGCGTCGGTGTGCTCGCCGAGAAGGGGCGCGCGGCGGGGGCTCAGGTCGCGCCCTTCGATGCGGAACGGTGGCCCGACGAGTTCCAGGTCGCCCCACTCGGGGTGTTCGACGGTAGCGAAGGTGCCGCGGGTCCGCAGGTGGGAGTCGGCGTAAAGGTCGCGAGCGTCGCGGGACGGCGCGGCGGCGACCGCGGCGCCCAGGAGCTCCCTCGCCAGCCAGTCGCGGTCCCGTTCCCGGGTCCAGTCGCCGATGATCCGGTCGAGCTCGGCTTCGTTCTGCTTGCGTGCGGCCGCGGTGGCGAAGAGCGGATCCTCGGCCAACTCGGACCGGCCCATCGTCGCCGCCAGGCGGCCGAACTCCTCGTCGCTGTGGACCTCGATCGCGAGCCAGCGGTCGATTCCCCAGCAGCGGTAAACGCTGTGGGGTGCCGACGAGCGGTGCGCGTTGCCGGCGCGTTCGGGGATCTTCCCCGTCATCTCGTACTCGAGCAGCACTTCGCCGAGGATCGAGCTGACGCCCTCGCACTGCGAGTAGTCGATGAACTGGCCTTCGCCGCTTCGTTCGCGGTGGTGGAGCGCCGCGACGATGGAGAAGGCGAGGGTGATCGCGTTCATCAGGTCGACGTCGCCGCCGCTGTGCGTCGGATGGTCGTCCGGGTAGCCGGAGATGTAGGCGCCGCCGGCTACGCCCTGGTGGACCATCGCGTAGCCGAGGTACTCGGTTTCCGGACCGCCGTGGCCGCGGCCCGACGAGGACGCGACGATCAGCCCGGGGTTCACACGCTGCAGGTTCTCGTAGTCGAGGCCGAGCTTGACCATGGCCCCGGGGCGCATGTTGTCGTAGATCACGTCGCACTCGGAGGCGAGGCGAAGGGCGAGTTCGCGGCCCTCGGCCTGCGACAGGTCGAGTGCCAGCGACCGCTTGTTCAGGTTCATCGTGTTGAAGGCCATGCCAGCGTCGGGACCGATCTTCAGCGGCGCCTCCTCGGCGCGCGGCCAGACGACGGAGCGGCGGGTCAGGTCGAGGCGCTTGGGCCCCTCGACCTTGATCACTTCGGCGCCCAGGGTCGAGAGAAGAACTCCGGCGTAGGGCCCGGCCCAGACCCAGGCGAACTCGGCGACGCGGATGCCCTCCAGCGGCAGGGCGGGTCCGGTCGCGGCGGCGGCGGTCTCGCCGCCCGATGAGGCGATCGACGTTCGCGCACCGGCGGCGTTGCCGTTCAGTTCGCTCCGGATCTCCGCCGCGTGCTCGTCCAGCAGCGGCGCCGGGCAGGACACACGCGGCTTCGACGCGCCCATCCGGTACGGCCAGCCGGCGTAGCGCTTCGGCCCGGTGCTCGGGTGGTCGACCTCGGTGAAGTAGTCGCGTGCCGCGTACTGCTCGTACGCCATCACGTCGGCGGCGTCGTGGATCGGACCGACGGGAATGCCGAGACGGGCGGCGCGGTGGTAGAGGTCGTCCCGCTTCTGCTCGAGTGCCCAGGCGTCGACCTGGGGTGCGATCTCCATCAGGTGGTGGCTGCGGTAGGCCATGTCCTTCCACTCGTCGCCCGCGCACCAGGAGGGGTTGCCCATCAGTTCGCGGAAGAGCACGAAGTGGTGGTCGTCGAAGGCGTTCAGGATCACGTAGCCGTCGCTGGTCCTCAGGCGGCCCATGGCGGGCGGCCGGTCCGGCACCCGCGACCAGGTCGTCTCGTGGTAGCGGGCGCTGGCGAGGAGCGGCGCCACCATGCTGACCATCACGTCCTGGATCGAGACATCGACCCTGGCGCCGTCGCCGCCGCGGCGGCGCCCATACAGCATGGACGCGACGGCGAGCGCCGCGACCAGGCCGGCGTGGTAGCCGGCCTGGTGACCGCCCAGGGTGACCGGCGCCCGGTCGACGTCGCGGGACCGCACCGGCATCTGGTTGACGAGACCGCCGCCGTGGGTGAGCGTCAGCTCCCCGGCCGGTGCGGCGGCCCTCGGGCCGGCAAGGCCGTAGGGAGTGACGGCTGCGACGATCAGGTCGTCTGGCGCCTCGACGGGCGGTTGCCGGTCGGTGATCAGGACGGCCGCGTCGCCGAGCAGCGCGGCGAACGTCTCGCGGTCGCCGTCGTCGTCCAGGTCGAGGACCATCCCGCGTTTGCTCGTGTTGCAGTAGAGGAACAGCGGCGAGCCTTCCGGGTCAAGGGTCTTCGCCGGGTCGCCGCCGGTCGCCCGGCGGGCCCGGTCGCCGGCCGGCGGCTCGACCTTGATCACGTCGGCCCCGAGGTCGGCCAGCAGCTTTCCGCAGTACGGGCCGGCCACGTCCTCGGCCAGTTCGATGACACGGAACCCCGCGAACGGTCCGCTGTTGGTCTCTGTTTCGGGAGCTTCCCTCTCCGAATTCGTCATCTCAGCTTGTACGCCTCCCGCGCTGAGCGCAGCCACTCATGGTCGTCGTCGTCCCCGAAGTAGTAGAAGACCGCTCCGTTCGGCAGCATCAAGACGCCGATGCCTCCGTAGCCCAGCATCTGGCGCACCCAGACTTGCTCGGTGCCGGTGGCGCCGGAAGTCACCTCGATCTGGCGGGACCAGACGGAGTTGTTGTACTTGTTCGGCTTGGTCTGGTGAAGGGCGTCGAGGCCGCGGTCGTCGGGGTTCTCCTGCATGGTCGCGGCCAGGATGTCCGGGTGGAGGACCTGCCGGTCGCCGATCTTGCCGCGCTGGGCGTTCATCAGATTCGCGATCTTGAGGATGTCGTCCGGGGCCCAGAACATGCCGAAGCCGCCGAAGGGCCGGCCGTCGGCGCGATTGTCCGTTCGTACGGCCTGGAGCGCGCCGGCCGACAGACCCAGGGGCTTGTAGACCTCGTCGGCGACGAATCCCAGCAGGTCGGCCGGCTTCTTCTTCGTCGCGCCGGTCAGGCGGCCCACGTGTTCGGTCATCGCGTAGGTCAGCAGGTACGTGTCCGTCGTGTGGTACACCCAGCGCTGCCCGGGCGGCTCCTTGGTGGTGAAGGCCATCGCGCCGCGAAGCTTGCGGTTCTGGTTCTCGACGACGAAGAAGTTCAGCTCGGTCGTCGTGTCCTTCTCGTCCTCCTGGTCGCCGGGATCCCAGTAGTGGCCGGTCGCCATGTCCAGAAGGTGCTCGAAGGTCACGCCCTGCCAGGCGTCCCTGGGCGGTTTCGGCAGATAGTCCCTGAGGTGCAGGCTGGCGAACTCCTCGCCGTGGATCTGGGCCAGCCGCATCAGCGCGACCGCGGCGAAGGCGGTCTTCGCGGTGGAGTAGGACGGCAGGCGGATCTGGTTCGGATAGGGATAGTCGCCGCGCCGCGTGCGGACCGGGCCGGCGTAGTGGACGCCGTCGAAGGCGACGCCGTAGGCGGTGATGTGTTCGCGGTCCATGCCGCCGGCGAACGACTGCGGGTAGACCCGGGACCGCGGGTAGTCGTCCCGGATCTGGTCGATCGGGCGCACCGGTATTCGGGCGGCGACCTCGGCGGCGTAGGCGGCCGCGACCGCTCCGGCGTCCGGCGCCTCGCCGGCGACGAACCGGGTGGGGCCGGCGTCCCAGAGGTCGAACTTGAAGTACTTGCAGGTTTCCTGGGTCACCTGAAAGGCGGCCGGCGACGTGCTGTTGCCGTCGAAGAGGAAGGACACGACGCCGTGGTAGGCGCAGTTCTGGTTGCGCTCGACCAGGGTGATCGGCAGCGAGGCCCGGCTCTTGCCGCCGTCTCCGCGCTCGCTCCAGATGCGCCCCGCGCCGACGATCGCGTTCCAATAGGCGTCGCCGGTGAAGCGCAGACCCCGGTTGGCCGGGATCAGGTGGGAGCCGCTCTGGGTGAGAACGACATTGAGCCTCGGGATGCGGCGCAGCGCGGAGGTGATCGGCGGTTCGAGCGCCCGGGAGTAGAAATCGTGATGAACGGTCCACGAAGAGGCCCCGCCGCCAAAGAGTTGCAGCGTTCCATCCATCTCGTGGCGTGGCGGCGCGGCGTTCTCCGGCAGCGCGAAGGCCGAGTTGTCGATCGGCGACGGCAACTCTCCGGCTTGCAGTTGAGCCGCCGGCAGCAGGCTCCGCTCGACCTCTCCCGATCCGGTCAGGGGATCGCCGGGAAGGTTGGCGGCGGTCGCGGGTATCGCTGCACTCACCGCGAAGGCGAGCAGGAGCACGGAGCGGAAAGGGAGCATGGCGGCTGATGGTAGCTTGCCCGCGATGTCCCAGGTCACGAGTCAGGCATGTACGTCCATCTGATCGACGGCACCTACGAACTCTTCCGTCACCATTTCGGTGCTCCGAGCTACCAGAACGATGATGGGCTCGAGGTCGGCGCTGTGCGGGGCGTCGTCTTCTCGCTGCTCGGGATGTTCCGCGACGGCGCGACCCACATGGCCGTGGCGACGGACCACGTGATCGAGTCCTTCCGCAACGATCTCTGGCCGGGCTACAAGACCGGCGAGGGGATCGACCCGGAACTGCTGGCCCAGTTCCCGTTGCTCGAGGAGGCTCTGGCCGCTGTCGGCATCGCCGTGTGGCCGATGGTGGAGCACGAAGCGGACGACGGACTGGCCAGCGGCGCGGCGATGGCGGCCGCCGACGAGCGCGTCGTCGAGGTTCGGATCTGCACGCCGGACAAGGACCTGGCCCAGTGCGTGGATTCCGGTCGGGGCGGCCGGATCGTCCAGGTTGACCGGCGGCGCGGCGTGCGCTGGGACGCAGACGGCATTCGGGAGAAGTTCGGCGTCGAACCGGAGTCGATCCCCGACTACCTCGCCCTTGTCGGCGACAGCGCCGACGGCTTCCCGGGCCTGCGGGGCTGGGGCGCCAAGTCGGCGGCGGCGGTACTGGCGCACTACGTCCACCTGGAGGAGATACCGGACGAACCCTGGGAGTGGGCGGTCAAGGTGCGAAGCCGGGACCGGCTGGCGGCAACGCTGCGGGAGGAGCGGGAGGCCGCGGAGTTGTTCCGCGAACTTGCCACTCTGGTGCGGGACGCACCGGTCAGCTCTTTGGTCGACGAGCTGGGGTGGCGGGGACCCGCCCCGGAACTGGCGGCCATCGCGGAGAGGCTGAAGGCGCCGGGACTCGTTCAGCAGGTTGAGCGGCTCGCCGCCGGGCGGGCGGAAGCGGAGGACGAAGTCCCGTTCTGACTGGGTGCGACAGCGGCGGTCAGCGTAGGATCCGGCCCGCCGTGAAACTGATCGACAAGCTGCGCTCCGCGGCGTCCGAGGGACGGCCGTTCTACTCGTTCGAGTACTTCCCGCCGAAGACGGAGACCGGGATCGAGAACCTCTATGCGCGAATCGAGCGCATGGGGCGGCTGGAGCCCGCGTTCGTCGACGTGACCTGGGGCGCCGGCGGCAGCACCGCCGAGCTCACCTTCGAACTGGCGAGCACGATCGAGAACGTGCTGGGCATCGAGACGATGATGCACCTGACGTGTACCAACATGCCGCGCCGGAAGATCGCGGCAGTACTCGAGAACTGTCGCGAGCGTGGCATCGGCAACATCCTGGCCCTGCGCGGCGATCCGCCCCGCGGCCGCGGTTCCTGGTCGCCCATCGCAGACGGCTTTTCGTACGCGTCGGACCTCGTGCGGTTCATCCGCGAAGAGCATGGAGACCACTTCGGCATCTGTGTCGGCGGCTACCCGGAAGGTCATCCAGAGGCCTCGAGTCGGGAGCGGGACCTCGACCATCTGGCTGAGAAAGTCGCGACCGGCGCGGACTTCGTCATCACCCAGATGTTCTACGAGCCGGAGTTGTACTTCCGCTTCGTGGAGGGTTGCCGCGAGCGCGGCATCGACTGTCCGATCGTTCCGGGTCTGGCGCCGATCAATGGCTACCAGTCGTTCCAGCGAATCACCGGTTTCGGCGCCAGCGCGCCGCCGGAGATTGCGCGGGAGATCGAGGCGCGCCGCTTCCACGACGCTTCGGTCCGCGAGTACGGACAGAATGTTCTGACGGATATCTGCCGCCGCCTGCTCGACGGCGGGGCTCCCGGCCTGCACTTCTACACCCTGAATCTCGAGCGTTCCGTGCAGGTCATCCTCGACCGGCTCGGAGTTGTGCCGCGGCACAGCGAGCGGGTGCTGCCGTGGCGCAGCGCCGCCGCGGTCCGCCGCCCCAAGGAGGACGTGCGGCCGATCTTCTGGGCCAACCGGCCGAAGAGCTATCTCGCCCGCACCCAGGACTGGGACGAGTTCCCGAACGGCCGTTGGGGCGATTCAGGTTCGCCCGCGTTCGGCGACCTCGCCGACCATCACCTGGCGTTCCGTCCCGTGAAGCCGGAGGTGGCCCTTGACCGTTGGGGCCGCGAACTGCGCTCGATCGATCAGGTGCGTGAGGTGTTTGCGGGGTTCTGCCGCGGCGATGTCGACGGCATTCCCTGGTACGACTGGCCGCTCGACCTGGAGAGCGAACCGCTGAAGGACGCGCTGGTGAAGTTGAACCGGTCGGGGCTCCTGACGATCAACTCTCAGCCGCGGGTCGACGGCGCACCGTCCGACGATCCCGCCGTGGGCTGGGGCGGCTCGGGCGGCCGCGTGTACCAGAAGGCGTACCTCGAGTTCTTCGTGGCGCCGGAGCAGGCGCCTCCGCTGCTGGCGGCCATGGACGCCAGCGAGAGCCTGACCTACCACGCGATCGACCGCTCCGGCAACGCGATCAGCAACAGCGACACGGTCAACGCGGTGACCTGGGGTGTCTTCCCGGGCGGTGAGGTCCGGCAGCCGACGATCGTCGATCCGGGGTCCTTCGTGGTCTGGAAGGACGAGGCCTTCGACCTGTGGCTGACGTCGTGGGCGGCGGTCTACGAAGAGGACAGCGAGTCGCGGCGCCTGCTGCAGCGCATCCACGACACGTACTTCCTGGTCAACGTCGTCGACAACGACTACGTCGACGGCGACCTGCTGGGCTATCTGCTCGAAGCGGTTCAGGCCGAGGAGCCGCCATCCATGACGATCGTGGCCCCCGTCACGTAGCTGCCCATCTTCGAGGCCAGGAACACCGCCGCGCCGGCGATCTCGTTCGGCTGCGCGTGCCGCCCGACCGGCGTCCGGCTGGCGATCGCCTGCCGCTTCTCCTCGGAATCGACGAGGACGCTGGCGAAGTAGGTCTCGACCACACCGGGTGCGATCGCATTGACCCGGATGCCGAACTGACCGAGTTCCTTGGCCCAGCCGCGGGTCATGTTGAGCACCGCCGCCTTGGTCAGCGCGTAGGTCAGCTCGTTCGGCCCCGGGCGCAGACCGGCGATCGAGGCGACGCTGATCACGTTGCCCGAGCCCTGCTTCTTCATCAGCCGGGCGGCCTGCTGGATGTGGACGAAGTAGCCCTTCAGGTTGACTTCGAGTGTCTTGTCGAAGGCCCACTCCGGCATGTCGATCGCGGGACCGAAGTAGGGGTTCGTCGCCGCGTTGTTGACCAGGATGTCAAGCCGTCCGAACTCGCTCTCGATGCGCTCGAACAGGGCCGCGATCTGCTCTACGTTGCCGGCGTGACAGGCGATCGGGACTGCCTTGCCGCCGTCGGCCTCAATCGACTCGGCGACCTTGTCGAGCCCCTCCTGCTTGCGCGAGGCGAGAACCACCGTCGCGCCCTGCTCGGCGAAGCCGCGGGCGATCGCTTCGCCGATGCCGCGCGAGGCGCCGGTGACGAGAGCTACTTGGTCGTTGAGGCTGAAGTCGACGATGGGCATGGTCTTAGGTCTCCTGTGTGCCATCCGTGCGTCTGATGACGGACGCACGGAGTGGTTCGCTGGTAGCGCGAGGCGCCACCGGGGTTCCGGTTCGGCGCGTGAGCATACGACGAGCGCCGGCCCCGGGACGCCGCCTCACGCCTGTTTCAGCGCGTGATCATTGCCCGCCTGGTGGCCGATCGAGCGATTTCTTGAACAGGTCGATCTCACGCCGGATGTCTCCCGGCTCGTCGATGGACTCTCCTTGCGCGGCTCTCAGGTGGAGTCTCAGGCTGCTTTCGCAACAGGAGGCGACGAACTCGATGAACTCCCTCAAGTCCCCGGCGACTGGGGAACGGCCGGTTCGCTGCCCTCGCTCCAGGATGTCGATGTACAGGCCACGGTCCTCGGCGCGGATCATGGCCACCGTGTAGCCGTGCCGGATGAGAATGAGGTTCATCAGCAGACGGGCCATGCGGCCGTTGCCGTCGTCGAAGGGGTGAATCGCGACAAAGCGGTAGTGGAAGACCGCCGCCAGAACGATCGGGTGCTCGCTCGTCCGTTCGCTCTCGTGGTACCAGTCGAGCAGGTCTGTCATCTCGGGCTTCACGAGTTCGGGCGCCGTGAAGTAGTGGACCTCGCCGGTGGTGGTCAGGACGTTGTTCGGTGCCGTCTTGTAGTTGCCGATCGCTATCGGCCGTTGGACGATGCGCCCGTCCGGAGTCCGCGCGTCCATCTCGTACGGCTCTTTCAGGAGCACCCGGTGCAGATTGCGAATGAAGACCTCGTTCAGGGCCTCCTCGTTCCTCACCGCGTCTTCGACCGCCTTGACCGCGTTGTCGTGACCCTGGATGTCCAGGTGGTCCCGCATCGGTTTGCCGTGAGCGGTGATGCCGTGGAGGATCAGACTCCTCGTTTCACCCAGTGTGAGTGAGTTCCCCTCGACCGCGTTGGAGTGGTAGTTCCACTCCAGCCGGAGCTTCTGGTTGACGCGACCGACGACGTGGGGCGGAAGCGGCCGGAGCGCGTCGAGGTCCGACTTGAGTTGATCGATCGTCTCCAGGATGCTGCGGGCCACGGTGGATTATCGCCGATCCCTGGTCGGCGTCGTGGGCTGCGGCCTACCTGAAGCTGGTGGCGACGGGCGCGCCGGGTCGATCAGCCTGTCGAGACGTTCGCGACGGCCTGTTCGATCAGGGACACGAGTTCTTCTGAGAGTTGGGACGTTCGGGCGAGGATCTTCCCGCGCTCGTCGGCGACTATGTAGGTCGGGAATCGGTCGATGTCGAGTTGCCATTCCATGGTGCTCCGCTCGCCGACGTGCCAGTTTTCCCAGGGCACGGGCTCTTTGTTGAGAAGCTCGGTCACGACGTCCCAGGTGAAGAACTCGGTGACAGAGTTCCGATCGACATCGACGCTGATTGCCAACAGGGCGAACCGATCGGCCGGCAAACGGGTGGCCAGTTCGCGAAGATCGGGCAGCGCGCCGATGCAGGGCGCGCACCAGGTAGCCCAGAAGTCGAGGAGCACGACGCGGCCCCGGTAGTCCGCGAGGCTTTCCTCGACGCCATCGAGCCGGGTGCCGGCCAAGTCGGCAAGCGTGCCGCCCACGGTTGCCAGCTGGATGCGGCGGACCAGGTCGGCCTCCGCGTCCGCAAATGTCCTCTCTGTTGCTGTGAGGCGGAATCCAGGTACAAGAAACTCCTCCCGCTCCACTCCCGCCATTAGTCCGGTGGCCACCTCCAGGGCGCGGCGCCGCCTGTCTTCGCGCTCCTTTCGCGACAGGTCGAGGAGGTTCGCGGAACGCATCAGTCCGGCCGCCAGGTGGTAGCGGGCGGCGGCCCGTAGCCGGGGGTCCTCGGCCCGGGAGGTCATCTCCTGGAGAAACGAGTTGGTCACAGGTAGGGCGGACCCGCTTGACGTTGTGAGCCGATTGAAGATGTCGAGTTCGAGCAGCACCTGCTGCCACTCTTCATACTCGGGTGCGTGTGCGAGTAGGGCCTTCGCGCCGGTTCGGATCTGCTCGTCGACGCCCGGGAGAACGGTGGCGGCGTTCCGATCGAAGCTGGTCAGGTTGGCTAGGAACTCCGCGGCTTCGATCGTCTTCCTGTGGTCGCCGTCCTCTTCGAGGATCGCCCTCGCTGCCGAGGCGGCACGGTAGATGTCAGAGGTCTCGGTCTGGTCGATGTACTCCTGCACGACCTCCCAGTCCGGGCTCGCGTTCCGAGAGGCGGTGGTCCAGGGATCTTCGGTGCTTGGTGGCTCCGAAACGCTGGCGCGTTCGCATGCCCCCGTCAGAAGTAGTACTGCCACTGCGGCTAGAGCGGTCCGAACGTGAGGAGCCTTGTGTCTTCTGGAGGCGGATCTACTCATCGCCTGCACTCTAGCGCCGGTCCCTCCGGCACGTCCCGGCGAATCCGGGCGCGAAGGCACGGGACTCTTGAGGGCGGATTCGCTGAAGCGTGGTCTCCGGCGGCTGCTACCGTTCCCGGTTTCGTGACGGATCATCCCTGTGCCAACCTGCGCGTGATCGAGGTCGCCGGCTCGCCGGCGGGCGCCTATGCGGGGCGGCTGCTGGGGGCCTGTGGGGCCGATGTGTTGCGGCTCGAGCCGCCCGGCGGCGATCCGTGGCGTGAGGTCGGTGCGCGTTGGCGGGGCGCTGGGGCGGAGTACGCGTACCTGAACGTCGGCAAGCGGGCGGCGCGGCTGCGGCGGAGCGGGGATCAGGGCCGGGAGCAGATTCTGGAACTGGTCGAGCGCGACGGTGTCGACGTCGTGATCGAGAGTTCTGCGCCGGGGCCGCTTGAACCCCTGGTCGAGGAGGCGGATGCGGCGCAGGTCGTGCTGCTGCGGATCTCACCGTTCGGTCTGGGCGCCGGGACGCGCGAGGTCTGGGGAGAGATGGGTTCGCCGCGTTCGAACGGTTTCACGGACGATGCATGGTCCGGCCATCTCTACCTGAACGGTGCTCCCGACCGGGAGCCGATAGGGCGGCCGGGCCTTCATTCGTGCTGCCAGGCGGGTGCCCACGCGGTGATCGGCGGTCTGGCTGCGCTCCTGGCGCGGCCCGCCGTCGGACGAGGCCAGACGGTCGATGTCTCCCATGTCGAGGCGCTGGCGGCTCTGCACCAGTACACGACGGTGATGTGGACCCAGGCGGGCTACATCCTCGGCCGGGTCGGCAACTCCCAGGGCGGGCCGTGGCATCCGGTCGGCGTCCACCGCTGCAAGGACGGGCACGTGGCGCTGTCGATGCCGAGCCGGGAAATGCTCGAGCCCTTTCTCGAAGCGGCGGGTCTGGCCCACGTCCTGGAGGATCCACGCTTTGCCGAAGATGCCGATCGGGCGGAGCATCGGAAGGAGTTCGATTCCGCGATCGATCCGTGGATGATGGCCCACACGGCGGCCGAGATCATCGAGCTGGGCGAGCGAGTCAGGGTGCCGATCGGTCCGGTGCTCGACGCGCTGGAGGTGCTGGACGACCCGCACTTCCGGGCTCGCGGCTTCTTCGTGCCGATCGACGGTGGTGAAGGGCCGCTCGTTCCGCGCGGGCCGTTTCTGCTGAACGGCGAGGCGGCGCCGCCGTTGATCGATTCCTCGGTCGCGGGGGCGCCGCCGCCAGTCGGCGGCTCGGCGGGTTGGCGGGCGCGCCAAAGGGCCAACGGCGGCAGTTCGGAGTCTCCGGCACTGGTCGACGGGCCGCTTCAGGGGGTCCGCGTCCTCGATCTCACGCGGGTCTGGGCGGGACCACTGGCCACCCGGATCCTTGGCGACCTCGGCGCGGACGTGATCAAGGTCGAGGCCGCCTGGGCCCGGGGCCCGGCGACCCAAGCCGCGAGAATCGCTCGCCTCACCCACCTGTTCCCGGAGAACGACGCCGGCGAACGTCCTTTCAATCGCGGCGCGGCCTTCAACAAGATGAACCGGAGCAAACGCTCCGTGACGCTCGATCTGGCCGACCCCGAGGGGCGACGCATCTTCGAGGCTCTGGTCGAGCGCTCGGATGTCGTCTGCGACAACTTCAGCCCGCGGGTCATGCCGAAGCTGGGGCTCGACCCGGAGCGGCTGCGCGAGGTGAATCCCGGTGTCATCGCGGTCTCGATGCCCGGGTTCGGCAACTCGGGTCCCTACCGCGACCGGCTCGCATACGGTCCGCTGATCGAGTCGACGGTGGGGCTGACGTCCGCGCTCGGGTACCGGGACGGCGGTCCGCACCGGTCCGGCATCGCCTGGCCGGATCCGATGACCGCTCTGCACACCGCCGTCGGGACGCTGGCCATGCTCTACGGCCGAGCGCAGTCGCCGGAGGGCCGGGGCGGCACGGTGGAGACCCCGATGGTCGAGGCGATGGCGACGATGTTCGGCGACCACATCCTGGCGGCCCAGCTTCGCGGAGCGGCCGCTCCTCGGCGCGGCAACCGCGAACCGGAGCGGGCGCCCCAGGGCTGCTATCCGTGCCTGGGCGAGGACCGATGGACCGCGATCAGCGTGGAGAGCGACCAGGAATGGCGGGCGCTGTGCGGCGTCGCCGGCTTGCCGGAAACGTTCGCCTCGATGTCGCTGCCTGCTCGACAGGCGGACGAGGACCGGATCGACAAGTTGCTATCCGTGTGGACCCGGGGCCGGGAGCGGGACGATCTGGTGTCCTCCTTGCTCCGCGCTGGCGTCACGGCGGCGTCGGTCGCCGACGCACGCGACATGGCCGAAGACCCGTTCCTCGAGGCGCGCGGATTCTGGGCCGAAGTGGATCACCCGGAAGTCGGCCGGCGCCGGTACCCGGGGCTGCCGATCCGTCTGAGCGCGACGCCGCCGACGTACCGCCGCGGCGCCCCCTGCCTTGGTGAGCACAACCGGGAGGTACTCGTCGAGGTCCTCGGGTTCCCGCCGTCGCGCGTGGACGAGCTGGAACGCGCCGGAATGCTGCGCGACACGCCGCCTGAGGGCGCAACCGGCCGCGGCGTCAAGAAGAACTGATGGCCGATTGGACCTGCCACGGACGCGTCCGGATTCCGCGGGATACGCTGCACGCTGGCAATGCACGACGCGGTCGCAGCGGAGCGGGAGGGGCGTGGTCCGGAGAAGCTGCGTCAGGTGCTTGAGGCGTCGCTCTACGTCACGGATCTCGATGCGGCGGAGCTCTTCTACGCCTCGGTTCTGGGGCTCACCCTCCATTCCAGGCTTGAGGGGAGACACGTCTTCTTCCGCTGCGGCAACCAGATGGTCCTCCTCTTCAACCCGGAGGCTACGGCCGACCCAGACTTGACTCCGAGGGGCCTCGGCTCCCATGGCGCCCACGGTCCCGGGCATCTCGCGTTCAGAGTGGAGGCCCGCGAGATCGATATCTGGCGGGCTCACCTCGAGAGCCACGGGATCGAGATCGAGCAGGAGGTCGAGTGGGGCGGCAGCCGGGGCCGATCCATCTACTTCCGCGACCCGGACGGGAACAGTCTCGAGTTCGCGACGGCGGCCCTTTGGGGCCTGGATCGCTGAGAAGGCGGCTACTCGTCGAAGTACGGGTGCTTCGCCACCGGCAGGTGGGGTGCGTTCCCGGACGGCTTGCGCAGGCTCAACTCCTCGAAGAGCAGGTCGGGGACCGAGACCGAGACGACCTCGCCAAGCCCGAGCGCACCTAGCGCGCCGGACAGGAAGGACGGGATCAACCCGCCGGCGGGGGAGTGGGTGAAGCTGTGCACGGTGGACGTGTCCGAAACGGCGACGATGTCGCGAAAGGCTGCTTCGCTGAGGGCCACCAGTTCGGCCTTGGGAATCAGCTCCTCGCGCCCGTCCGGGTAGACCTTGTACGCCACGCTGATGTGGCCGAGCGTGGGCCCCGCCTGGGGGCCGCCCCGCAGGAGGCTGAGAGGATCCGACGCTCCGTCGTCGGCGCCGAGCTTCGCCATGCGGCGCACGACGATCCCGTAATCCGAGCCCCGTTCCTCGATCAGCAGCTTGAACTCGGCGTAGAGCTCATCGTGGCTCATTCCGCGGCTCGAGCTCACGACCAGGTTGCTTGGAGCGGGACCGTCGCCGCGGCGGTTGCCGGAACTCCTGTCGATTCCGGGGATCGGATTCCGGCTGGTCACCAGGGATCTCAGGACGCCGTTCTGCACCAGGGCCGTTGGCCCGGCTTCGACGCCGTCGTCGTCGACCGCGTAGCTGCCGAGAAAACCGTCGTCCGCCAGAGTGGGGTTGTCCTCGATGCTGAGGAATCTCGGCAACACCCTCGCCCCGATGCGATCGAGGAATGGGTTGCGGCTCATCTGCAGCATCCTGGCGAAGCTCGGTTCAGCATCCGGTACCCGGTTGCCGAGCAGTCTGGGCATGAAGGCCTGGGCGAACAGCTCGGCGGCGGCCTGGCCTTCGAACAGCACGGGACCGTTGTAGGGGTCGAGCGCCGCGGCGGTGCGCCGGGCAGTCAGGCTGGCGCCCATTGCATCGACGCGGGCCTGCAGGGCCGCGCGATCGTCCACGTCGTCCCATGAATCTCCCCATGCCTCGACAGAGTCGTTCAGGACGACGCCATCTTCGGCCTGGGTGCGTGCCTCGACGACAACCGAGGCGGTGGGATCGGAGCGGATGAACGCGGATCCCTCGGTGTTCACGTAGTAGGTGTGCCGATTGCTGACCGACGCCTCGGCCTTCGAACTGAAGACGTCGGGCACGCTCCGAAACGACTCGGAAAGCTCCCGGACCAGGTCTTC
This sequence comes from Thermoanaerobaculia bacterium, assembly GCA_965232105.1. Taxonomy (GTDB): domain Bacteria; phylum Acidobacteriota; class Thermoanaerobaculia; order Multivoradales; family Multivoraceae; genus Multivorans. The sequence continues at coordinate 4,555,430 of OZ246956.1, read as the reverse complement.
GAGAGCGCGCGGTGGTGGCAGGTCCAGGCCGTTACCTGCGAAGAGAGTGAACTGCTCCTCTGCGGTGAAGTCGCCGATTTCCTCAGCCCGCGTCTCGTTCTGAAGCGCCGCCCGCTTCTCGGCCAGGGACTCCAGAGCGGCCTTGTAGGCCCTGTCGGTAGCCAGCCAGATCGCTCTTCGGATTTCCCGGTAGTCGTTCTCCAGGGGCAGCCCGGCAATCCGGCCAAGACTCGACGGCAGGAACGACATGCTGCCGAAGTTCGTGTTGTCGAACGAGGAATCTCCGACCCGTACTTCGACGTTCAGGCGTCGGTTCTCGGTCTCCGTGCTCGACAGCAGGGCTCCGAAGCTCCCGGAGGCCTGTAACCGCTCGGTTTCGTGCACGGTGTAGGCAATGAAGTAGGGCTTCTCGAGCCCCTCCATCTCGAGTTGCTCGGAGCTGCGGGCCAGTTCATCGCGCATGGCCTGCATCACGACGCTGAGTCCGGGCTCTTCCTGGGCTCCGGCATTGGAGAGTGGCCAGAGAACCGTAGTGAGCAACAGGACGGCCAGTGCGGCCTTGACCCTTCGCCGTCGTGTTGGTGGCATGTGCACGGCCATGGTCTAGAGATCCCCCACAGGAGCAGGCAGGATGGGTGGTCGGTCCTGGGACTTCTCTTTCTTCTGCACCTCGATCTGCGACACGAGGATCGAGGGCGCGGCCGCGGAGACTGGCACCATGCCCGACTCCGCGCCGCAGAAGCCGTTGAACACGCCGATCTGGTCATCGGCCGCGACGACCCGGCTGAACGTCGTAAGGGGGGTGCCGATCAGGTCGACGCCGCGGACAAGTTCCTCGCGTCCGTCGGGATAGACGCGGTAGACCAGTAGCGGCGTCACGTTGAACGAGTTCGGGATGGAGCGACCCGTGAAGGTGAAGCCGCCCTGGATCTCTTCGATGCGCAGCCCAAAGGGCTTGTCGGCTGCCTTGATCGCCGCGACGAATCGTGCCTGTAACTCCTCGCCCGTCAGCGGGTCTTCCACCTCGACGATCAGGTTGGATTGCCTGGCCACGGGTTTGAGGCCGGCCTGCTTGCGGCCGTGACCGTTCGAGTTCGGGAAGCCCTCTACCGGCGAACGTGACATGAGGAAGTTCTTGAGGATCCCCTTGTCGATCGCGGTCACCCGGCGCGCCGCTACGCCCTGGTTGTCATACCGGTAGCTGCCGACCAGATCGGAAGGCCCCCAGGTTCTGATCGTCGGATCGAAGTGGACCGAGAAACCCTCCGGCAGGACCCTCTCGTTCAGTTGCTCCCTGAACGTGTGGCTGTCGTCGGCTTCCTTCAGACGGTGACCCTCCAGCCGGTGGCCGAGGATCTCGTGGAAGAACACGCCGCTGGCCTCGCCTGAGAGGATTGCCGGGCCGGTGTAGGGGTCCACCATGGGCGCCTCACGCTGTGCGAGCAGGGTCTCGATCATCTTGTCGACATCCTGCGCCACGGTTTCCGCGTCGGGCAGACCGGTGGGCGAGAAGGCGCTGTAGCTCTTGTGGAGCGGCAGCTCCATCCCGTCGTCCGCCTTGGTCATCGCGCGCAGGAACAGTCGGTACCTGGTCTCTGAGGTCTGAATCTCCGAGCCCTCGCTGTTCGTGAACCATCGGGTTTCGGTACCGGCTGTGAAGGTGGCGCTGCCGTTCAGGAACTCGGCGTGTTCGGCGAACGGGGCCGTGTAGTGGCGGACCTTCCGCTCCCAATCGGCCCGGTCGATATCGATCGGCGCCGGTTCGTCCACACCCTTCGACGGTTCCTCGCGCGAGAAGTCGTCGGACTGGTCCTCCGCCTCGACCTTGACCTGGACGTTCGTCTTCACCTGGGTGAGCTGTTCGAGGGCGCGCTTGTAGTGCTTGTCCGTTTCGCTCCACAGGATGCTTCGAATCGCCGCCTCATCGTTGTCGACGGGCATCTGGGTTCGCCCGTCACGGAGAAACGAGAGTGACGGGAACCGGTCCCGGATGGGGCGGGTGTTGTCGAACTCGTAGTCGCCGACCCGGAGGTCGATGTCGAGCAGCCGCCCCCGGTTCTCGCTGCTGTCGGTCAGGGCCCCGAAGGCGCCGCTGACGGACACGCTGTGGCTCTCCGTGATCTCGTAGCTCAGGAAGTACGGCGGCACCTCCTGCTCGCCGAGCAACTTCAGCGACCGGTCGAGCTCCGCTTTCATCGCGTCCAGGACGATCGACTGGCCGGCAAGAGGTACCGTGGCGAGAGCGATGCCGCACAGGCCGATCAGCACCCACCGCAGGAACGGTCGCCTCACGCCGGGGTTGCCCCCCTCACGTCTGGGTTGAACTTCGGACATGCACACGCCTCCCCTCGGTTGTGGGTCCGTTTGATTGTACGGAGCTGGTCAGCCGCCCGCTTGCTCTTCGACTTCCCTCTCTTCAAGCCGCGCGCCGCGAAGGGTATTCCCGAGGGAGTAGTTCCCCTCGTGGCAGGCGTACTCGTAGAGCTTGTCTTCGGTCGCGGGCCAGGTGTACTCGCCTGTGTACGGCGCTTCCCAATCCCCGTTCTCGACGGTGAACCGGTAGAGGAGGGTGTCCGCGTCCTGGAAGGAGAAGCGCTCGACAACGCGCTGATCGGCGGGGGGCGAAGGGTCGCCGTAGAGGGCGAACGTCATCCAGTTCTCTTCCTGGAAGTTCGTCGTCTCGATGATCAGAGTGTCGCCCTCCCACCAGGCGACGGAGTCGCCGGCCCGCGAGCGGTACCCGGGCGGCGCGTGGCGGGCGGCTTCCCGGGACGGACTGATCGGGATGATCCGCGCGTAGTGCATCCACTCAATCAGGATCATCAGGTGGGTCTCGGTCTGGGTGACGGTCTTCAGGTTGTTGTAGAACTTCGGGTAGATCGGGATCGTCCCCTCGAGCGAGAAGATGCAGCGGTCCGCGATCGACAGCGATTCCGGGTCGTCGTAGGGGCCGACCTCGCGGTCGCGCCACCAGGCCTTCCCGGCGTTCTGCAGGAAGAACCCGTAGACGCCTTCACGTCGCGCCTTTCCGCGCTCGGTCAGCGGCGGGAAGCGGCCGTTCGGCGGGTCGACGAGCAGTGAGGTCCGGTACAGGCCGTCGACCTTGACCGCCGAGGTTCCGCGGTCCATGAAGAAGTAGTTGTAGCCGCCCACGCTGGCGCCGGCGGTCGGCGCCTTGCGGTCCGGGTCGCTGGCCTGGTAGCTGAGGTCGATCCGCGCCGCTTCCTGCGACCGGATCCGTTCGGCCTCTTCCTCGGTCAGGTGGAGGCGGTCGCCTAGCTGGGGGCTGCGCTCGATCGGCGTCAGGGTGCTGATGTCGTAGTTGCCGGAGAAGTCGGGCTTGCCGCCCGGCGTTCTCGGGATGTCATCTGCCAGGGCGGCCGTGGCGCTGGCGATCGCGAGCGCGAGGACGAAGGCGACGCGGGTGTTTCTCCGAGTGCTCATGGGGCGCCGCTGCTCTGCGCCGCGACATCGCGCTCCTCGAAGCGCGCGCCGCGCAGGGTGTTCCCGGTGGCGTAGTTCCCCTCGTGGCAGGCGAACTCGTACAGCTTGTCGTCGGTGGCCGGCCAGGTGTACTCGCCGCTGTACGGGGTCTCCCAGTCGCCGCTCTCGAGCGTGTATCGGTAGAGGAGAGTGTCCGCGTCCTGGAAGGAGAAGCGCTCGACCACGTGCTGGTCGGCCGGCGGGGAAGGCTCGCCGAAGAGAGTCGTCGCGATCCAGTTCTCTTCCAGGAAGTTCGTCGTGTCGACAACCAGCGTGTCGCCCTCCCACCAGGCGACCGAGTCGCCGGCGCGGGAGCGGATGGTGTCCGGGAGATGGATCGCCGCGTCCCGGGACGGGCTGATCGGGATGATCCGTGCATAGTGCATCCACTCGATCAGGATCATGAGGTGGGTGTCGGTCTGCACCACCGTCTTGATGTTGTTGTAGCTCTTCGAGTACACCGGGATCGTCGCTTCGAGCGAGAAGATGCAGCGATCGGCGATCGAGAGCGACTCGGGGCCGTCGTAGGGGCCGACTTCCCGATCGCGCCACCAGGCCGGTCCGGTGTTCCTCTTCGAGAAACCGTACAGTCCCTCCCGGCGGGCCTTGCCGCGTTCGGTCAGCGGCGGGAAGCGGCCGTTCGGCGGGTCGATGAGCACCGAGGTGCGGTACTTGCCGTCGATCTGGAAGCCGCCGGTGCCGCGGTCCATGAAGAAGTAGTTGTAGGCGCCGACGCTGCCGCCGACCGGGGGAGCTTTACGATCGGGATCGCTGGCCCGCGACCTCCGGTCGATGTTCTGGGCTTCCCGGTCGCGGATCGCCTGGGCTTCCTCGGCGGTCAAGGTGAGCCGATTCCCCAGCTCGGGGCTGCGTTGGATCGGCGTCAGATGAGCGATGTCGTAGTTGCCGGAGAAGTCGGGCTTGCCGCTCGGTGTGCGGGGGATGTCGTCTCCCGCGGCTGCGGTTCCGGCACCGGCGACCGCGACTGCGAGAACGAAGGCGATGCGAGTACGACCGTTGATGCTCATCGAGCTCCTCCCTGACTGTGATCCTGCGAGTCTAGCTATAGCTAGTCTCCCGGTACGTACCAGATCGGCGACGACCAGGCCCGTTCCTGGAGTGTCGCCGGCAGGTCGGGCCGGGGCTCGACGCCGGCCCGCAGGGCGTCCCAGGTCGACCAGCGGCAGGTCGGGTTCTCGAGCACCCGGACGTAGTAGACAGCTCGCTGAGCCGGGTCGAAGTCGGGGTCCCGCCACAGGGCCGAGAGTTCCGCGGCGCCCGCGTTCTGGGGGAAGCTGCAGTCCGACAGGTCGACGGCGGCGCCGTTGTCGGGGCAACGGGGCGGGCTCCCCGACGGTGCGCCGCCGTTCGCGCAGGCGACGTCGACGACCTGCTCGCGACCCTCGCCGTTCTCGACCCAGCCCTTTACCACCTGGAGGCGCTGGAGCGGGGCGCTGTCCTTGTCGCGGGAGGCCCAGACCAGGAAACGGGGGCTCTTGCCGGCAGAGGCGAGCAGGTCGCCGCCCATCGGCACGCCGCCCGCGGAGGCCCTCTCGATCATCTCCGGGTCCGCCGCGAGGTCGTCGGGGTAGTCGTATCCAGCGAAGAACCGGACGCGGACGCGCGGCCCCGTCGTGGCGAAGGTCTCCTTGCGCCGCAGCGCGTCGTAGATCGAGTCGCGGGTGTTCTGCTCGGCCCAGACTCCGGTGAGCCCGGAGCCGCTGTAGTAGCGGTTGTTGGTCTGGCTGTACTTCCGGCCGGACGAGTCCCCGGCTTCGAGCGGCACCGCGCCCCGCCGCTCAGGGGTGCCGTCGCCGGTGCCGAAGTTGCCGTGGAAGTTGGACTCTCCCGTCGTGCCGCCCGCGTTGTGGGAGTCGGTGGCGCCGATCAGGCCGAAGCGGAAGGGGTTGAAACCGCGGGTCTCCTGGAGCACGAGGCCGTTCAGGTAGGCCTCGCGGACATAGCTCCCGGGAGCCTGGCTCGGGAGCGTCGTGCCGATGCGGAAGGCGTAGATCTCGAAGTCGGCCCACTCGTCGTTCGGCGACAGCAGCGGATGTGTGTCCGACGTGCCCTTGCCCTGGGTGATCTCGACCAGGGGCTCGTTGCGGTTGCGCTGCGCGGCGTAGGCAGGGTCGAAGTCCCGGCCGTCCGCGCGCTCGAGCCGGAACATCTGGCCGTTGCTGCCGTTCGAGTTGTGGGGGATCGCGAGCGCTTCGAAGCCCTCGTCGCGGCGCGCGTCCAGCCACCGCCAGAGATCCTCGGGGTTGTTCGAGTCGTCGGCGGTGAACGGCTTCGAAGGCGCTTCGTCGCCCTTGAAGATCACGTTGCGGTGCAGGTTGCCGCGGCCCTCCGAGAACGCGGTGTACTCGTAGGCGATAAAGGTGGTGAAGCTGCCCGGGTCGTTGTGGCGTTCGGCGGCTTCGATCGTGGCCTGCCAGGCGTTGCGCCCGTCGCCTGTGTCGGCGGCGACCGGTGCGTTCGCCCGGTTGCCGCCCGGGCCCATCGCGGCGAAGAACGAATTCTCCGGGTCGTAAGTGGCCGGCATTACGTAGAGAAAGGCGCCGTGATCGGTCACCGCCAGGAAGTCGAGCGGGCCGGTCCGAAGCTGGAAGCGAAAGCCGCTCGGATGCTCGATCGCTTCTCCGCGCGCGAACCGGTAGGCGTGGTCCGGATCGGTGCGGACGCCGAAGAGGTAGGCGTCGATGGAGTACCGCGTGTGGACGTGGAGATCGCCGAAGTAGGCGTCCTTGAGCGGGTTCGGTGGGGCCGTGGTCTCCGCGGCTGTGAGCAGGGCCGGAGACAGAGCGACGCAGCAGAGCAGCGTCAGACGGGCTGCCCGCCGTTCCAGGGCTCTGTGACGCGCTGGGCTGACGGCCAAACCCCTACCCGCCCGGGACGTACCAGATCGCCGACGACCAGGCGCGTTCCTGGATCGTCGCCGGCATGTCGGGATTGGGCTCCGCGCCGGCGCGGAGCGCGTCCCAGGTCGACCAGCGGCAGGTCGGGTTCTCCAGTACACGCACGTAGTAGATGGCGTGCTGTGCCGCGTCGAAGTCCGGGTCGCTCCAGATGGCCGACAGTTCGGCGGCGCCCAGGTCCTGGGAGTAGCTGCAGTCGGAAAGATCGACTTCGGCGCCGTTGTCCGGGCAGCGGAGCGGGTCGCCGGAGGGCATGCCGCCGTCCGCGCAGGCGATGTCAGTGACCTGTTCACGCGCCTCGCCGTCTTCGACCCAGCCCTTGACCATCTGCAGGCGCTGGAGCGGGGCGCTGTCCGCGTCGTGGGCGGCCCAGACGAGGAAGCGGGGGCTCCGGCCTTCGTCGGCGAGCAGGTCGCCGCCCATTGGCACGCCGCCCTCGTAGGCGGCGGCGATCATCTCCGGATCGGAGGCCAGGTCGTCCGTGTAGCCGTAGCCGCCGAAGAACCGGAGCCGCATCCGCGGGCCGCTGGTGGCGTAGGTCTCCTTGCGCCGGAAGGCGTCGTAGATCGAGTCGCGGGTGTTCTCTTCGGCCCAGACCACGGCCAACCCGGAACCGCCCCAGTACCTTCTCGGTCTGTACTTCTCGCCGTTCTCGGTGGGCTCGTCGACTGGCACGGCGCCGCGAAGCTGGCCGGTGCCGTCGCCCCTGCCGACCTTGCCGTGGAAGTTGTCCTCTTCGGGTGTGCCGCCGGAGTTGTGGGTGTCCGTCGCTCCGACGACGCCGAAGCGGAACGGGTTGAAGCCCTGGGTCTCCTGGAGCACGAGGCCGTTCACGTAGGCCTCGCGGACGTAGCTGCCCTTCGGTTCGCTGTAGAGCTGCGTGGCGATGCGGTAGGGGAAGATCTCGAAGTCCGCCCACTCGTCGTTCGGCGACAGCAGCGGGTGCGTCTCCGAGGTGCCTTTGACCTGGGTCATCTCGACCAGGGGTTCGTTGCGCATCCGCAGCTCGGCGTAGGCCGCGTCGAGCGGCTCGCCGCCGACCGTCTCGAGCTTGAACATGTGGCCGTTGCTGCCGTTCGAGTTGTGCGGGATGGCAAGGCCCTCGATGCCCTCGTCCCGGCGTTCGTCGAGCCAGCGCCAGAGGTCCTCGGGATTGCGCGAGTCGGTCGAGGCGAAGGGCATGGGCGGCACGTTGCTGCCCCTGAAGATCACGTTGCGGTGCAGGTTGCCCCGGTCGTCCGCCGAGGTCGTGTACTCGTAGCCGACGAAGGTGGTGAAGTTTCCGGGGTCGTTGTGGGCCTCGGCGGCGTCGATGATCGCCTGCCAGGCGCCGCGCTTGGCGTCGTCCTGCGCGTCCTGCGGTAGTGCGGCGAACTCGCCGCTGCGGAGCCCCTGGATGGCGCGGGCGAAACCGCCGCCTTCCCGCAGATCGGTCCCGAGCTCGGTCGTGTAGAGGGGATTCTCGGGGTTGTCCATCTCCGGGAGCGCGCCGAGATAGAGGCCGTGATCGGTCACGGCCTGGAAGTCGAGGGCGCCGCTCTGGAGCTGGATCTGGTGGCCGCTCGCGTGCTCGATCGCCTCACCCTTGGCGAACCGGTAGGCGTCGTCGGGATTCGTCCGCGTCCCGAACAGGTAGGCGTCGAAGGAGTACTTCGTGTGCACGTGCAGGTCGCCGAAGTAGGCGTCCTTGAGCGGGTTCGGCGCCGCGCTGTCGCCGGTGACGGCGTCGTCGCCCCCGGCGTCGTCGCCGCCGGTGGAGCAGCCGAGGAACGCGAGCGAGAGGATGGCGACGGCCGCGAGGAACGGGCGAGTCTGGCGCATGACGATCTCCTTTGGAGGGATTGCGCGTAGATTAGCGCGAATGCGTGCAAAGCTCCCGGTGTCGACTCTCGCCTCGGCGGCGGTGCTGGTTTGCGCCGGCACGCCCGCGTTCACTCAGGACTCCCCGGCGTCGGAGACGTTGCCTCCGGCCGAGGACATGGCGCTGGCCCGTGGCTTCCTGGAACAACTCATCGAGATTGACACGACGGATACCGAACGAGGCGATAACACGCGCGCAGCTCAGGCGATGGCGGGCGCGCTGCTCGAGGCCGGCCTGCCGCCCGAGGACGTCCACGTGCTGGTGCCGGACGACTTCCCGACGAAGGGCAACCTGGTCGCCCGGCTCCGGGGCAGCGACCCCGAGGCCGAGCCGATCCTGCTTCTCGCCCATCTCGACGTCGTCGAGGCGTTGCCCGAGGACTGGAGCCCGGACATCCCTCCGTTCGAGTTGTTGGAGCGCGACGGCTACTTCTACGGCCGCGGCACGGCGGATGACAAGGACGAATGCGCCATCCACACCGCGAACCTGATTCGGTTGCACCGCGAGGGGCTCGTGCCCGAACGGGACATCGTGATCGCCCTGACCGCCGACGAGGAGAGCGGGACCCGCAACGGCGTCCAGTTCCTGCTCGAGGAGCACCGGGAGCTGATCGACGCCGCCTTCGCTCTCAACGAGGGCGGTGGCGGCATGGAGCGGAACGGCCGCAAGGTGTCGAACAACGTGCAGGGCGCCGAGAAGGTGTACCAGTCCTTCGACGTCGTGGCCAGGAATCCCGGCGGCCACTCTTCGCTGCCGGTCAGGAAGAACGCGATCTACGACCTGTCTCAGGCGTTGCTCGCGGTTCAGGAGTACGACTTCCCGGTCATGTTGAACGAAGTGACCGAAGAGTTCTTCGATCGCGCGGCCGAGCTGATCGGTGGCGAGACCGGTGAGGCGATGCGGCGCATTGCCGCCGACCCGAGCGACGCGGCCGCGCTGGCGGTCCTGTCGCGGCAGCCCGCCTACAACGCGCGCCTGCGAACCACCTGCGTCGCCACGCAGATCGAGGGCGGTCACGCCGAGAACGCGCTGCCGCAACTGGCGCGGGCGAATGTGAACTGCCGCCTCCTTCCGGACCATGCCCCGGTCGAGGTAGCACGGACGCTTCAGGAGCTGGTCGAGCCGTTCGGCGTGACGGTGGAAGCGAAGGCCGACACGACACCCAGCCCGCCGTCACCCATGACCGACGAGGTACTGGGCGCGATCACGCGGATCACGGAGGAGATGTGGCCGGGCGTTCCCGTCCTTCCGACCATGTCGACCGGCGCCACGGACGGTCTCTACCTGCGCAACGCGGGTATTCCCGTCTACGGTGTCAGCGGCATCTTCGGCGACATGGACGACGTTCGCGCCCACGGCCAGGACGAACGGATCCGGATCGACCACTTCCACGAGGGGCAGGAGTTCCTGTACAGGTTGGTCAAGGCGTTGGCCGGGGAGGAGTGAGCCGGCTGCCCGGTGTCATTGGCCCGTCGGGGTCTTGGACGCTTGCGGCGAGAGTTGCCGGGCGAGTTCCACGGCGGCGCCGCGCAGCATGACGGCGAACACGCGGTAGCGCTCGTCGAAGGAAGCGGCGTCGGTCTCACCGGGAACCGTTCCCCGGAAGCCGACGCGCAGGAGACCCGGATTCCCGAAGCGTTCGGCGATGTCGGGCCGTTCCTGGGTGAGCCCCATGTTGGTCAGGAAGTGGCCGTCCCGGTAGAGGACGATCTGGCGCGGTCGTTCACCTCGCTGTGTGTCGACCGCCCAGCCTTCGACCTGTATCCCGTTCTCTGATGTGACCAGAGATAGTTCCCCTTCGTAGCCGTCGCCGGTCCGACGCACGGGCAGGCGGCGGCCGTCGCTGGTCGGCATGACCTCGAGATTGCCGGGCTCCGCGTCGAGAGGCAGGTAGGAAAAGCGGAGGCGGCTGGCCACCCCACGCCGCGACACGGCGTAGGCGAGCACACCTTCGCGCTCCACCAGACCTCGATCGGCTGAGGCCCGGAACGCGAAGCCGCTGCTCTCGAACGACGGTCCGTAGAGGGCGCCGAGATCGGGCCTGCGGTGGGAGCCGGGCTGGTGGACGGTCATCTCGCCACCGATGAAGAGAACGACCGCTTCGACCCCACGCGGGTCCGGCGGCTCGTCGCGGATGAAGCCGCTGACCAGGAACGCGTCCGTGCTTCCGCTTGTCTCGGGGCCCGGTCGTGGAAGTACCGCATCCAGAGCGCCGTCGAAGCCGGTTGGGGGCGGGACGATCGGGATTCGGACCGGCGGCCCCGGCTCGCCCGGTCCGACGTAGTAGCGAAGCACAGCCTCGAGGTTGCCGGTTGGGTCTCTGGCAACTTCGTACCGGTACGGGCCGTCTTCTCGGGAGAATCCGGGATCGCCCTCGATCAACGCATGGAGACTCCACTCCTCGCCGTGGTCGAAGTCCTCCACCTCTTCGTAGCCGAGGTTCGACGGGAAACCGGCGCCTTCTCGTGGGTCCCGGACTCCGTAGTTGTCCGCTCGCAGGAGCAGCAGGTCGGGCAGGAAGCGTTCCGTGGCGACGCGGCGCGGAACGTCATAGCGCAGGCCGAGCGTGACAAGGCCGCCCCGATCGACGATGCGCAGCCCGCTGAGCCAGCCGACGTGGCCGATCTCTCGAACCAGAACGGACGTGCTCGGGTCGTAGCGCTTGGCGAGCCATCGTCCGATGTTCTCGAGACCTTGCTGGCGGTCCGTTGGTTCGGCGCGGTATGCGATCTGCTGCGACGTGTTGCGCAGCACGGGCAGGGTGAGTGCGAGCATCGGAACTGCCGCCAGCAGCGCCGTAGCGAGCGGCCGCTTCGGGACTGCGCGGACGGCGGCGGGAAGATGTTCCACCGCCTTCAGGCAGAGCCGGCCCGCTCCGACGAGACTGGCGTGGCCGCCCAGTGCGAGCAGGAACGCGCAGAGGATGTTCAGGGTGTAGTAGTGCCACGTGTATCCCGGCAGCGAGCCGATCGCGGCGTAGCCGAGAAGGGCGCCGAGCGGGAACGCGATCAGCGGCCAGAGGTCGGCCCGGCGGCGCAACAGCGCGGCGGCGCCGGCTAACAGAAGCCCCAGGAGGAGCAGTGGCCCGGCAATGGACTGCGCCAGCCAGGGACTGTACGCCGCCAGCAGACTGCTTCCCGCCTCGGCGTAGGCCTCTCGCACCAGATCCAGATAGCGCCACGCGGAGGCGATGCTCTCGCCCTCCTTTGCTCCCAGCGTCTTCGGCAGGACACCGCCGTAGTAGCCAAGTGAGAAGAGGAGCCATGGCAGCGCCACAGTGAGCGCGGCCACCGCCTGGCGCAGGGGTGGTTTGCGTTCGCGCAGCCAGCCATGAGCGATCAGCATGGCCGCGAGCAGTGCGCCCTCCGGTCGGGTCAGGAACAGCAGCGCGGATGTGACCGCGGCGGCCGTGGCGCGATCGCTCAGGTGGAGGTCGAGCGTCAGGAGGAAGAGCAGGGCGAAGAGGTGGATCTCCATCCCCAGGTAGAGGTAGTTGTAGGCCACAGCGGGATTGAAGGTGACCAGGGCGATCGCCAGAGGCGTCGCGGGTCCGGCACCGAGGTGGACCAGCAGTCTGGCGGCGAGGGCGGCCGTGCCCAGCATGCAGAGCAGGCCGAACCCGTTCTGCCAGGCCGCGGCTTGATCACCGCCGAAGAGCACGAACACGCTGCTCAGCACGGTGAACAGGGGCGTCGTAAAGCCCATGACCCGCTCGCCGACGTTGTAGACCAGACCGTTGCCCTCCGCGAGGTTGCGCGCGTACCGGAGAACGATCAGCTGGTCTTCGAACTGCAGCCGCAGCACGAGGTTGGGGATCAGGCGTGCGGCGAACCACGCGCCGAAGATGGCGAAGGCGGCCCAGGAGATGGCTCCGAGCAGGCGCTGCCTAGGAGCCGAAAGCTCCAGGGACCGGGAGTTACCTTCTCCGCGTCCCGGCACGGCGGCCGTCACTGCGGCGGTTCCGCTCGCACAACGTGTGGCAGCTCGACGGCGGCCCCGCTCAGCATCAGGGCGAAGACTCGGTGGCTTCTGGTGAACGAAGCCGGTTCGGGAGCGCCGGGAACGGCGCGCCGGAAGCCCGTGCGCAGCAGTCTCGGGTTTTCCAGGCGCTCGGCGACGTCCGCGCGTTGGAGGTTGGCCCCCAGAGCGAACTGGAACTCGCCGTCGCGATAGACGACGATCTGACGCGGGCGTTCCCCGCGTCCAAGATCGGCGGCCCAGCCCTCGATCAAAGTACGTTCTCCACGCTTGACGACACGATCGACGGCCCCATCGAAGCGGCCGCCGGTTCGCAGCACGGGGAGCCGGCGGCCATCGCTGACGGGCAGGACCCAGGCGCCGTTCTCTTCCTCGAGTGGCGCGTAGAAGAACTGCAGTCGGATGGCGATGTTTCGGCGCGAGACGGCGTAGGCCACGAAGCCCTCGCGGCGGACTATCTCCAGAGTCTCGGGGTCTCTCTTGCCTACCGATCCGGGGTTTTCGTCGAATCCGCTGTACAGGTGTTCGCCTCCGAAGCGCGCTGCGACGCTTTCTCGCTCGGAAATCGTCGTGCCGGCCCAGAACCGTCTGCCCTCGAGAAAGGCAACGATTCTGAGTGTGCTTCCAGGATCGGTGAGGTCAGTGGCCCAACCGTGAAGCGCGGCGTCGGCGCGATGGCCTCCCTCGAGGTAGCCGTGGATCTGGGCTTTGTCTGGCCGCTGGATAGGTATTCGAACGGGGTCGGCTTCGATTGCACTCCTGGACCGGCGCAGCAGCGCGGCGCCCCCACTTGGCTGCCCCCATGCAAGTTCGTAGAGGAAGCCCGGCGGGCGTGCCACATGCTCGAGGCCGAGGGCACCCGGTTGCTCCGAGACCAGGAACACCTCGACCTGGTTGAATCCGGGCTGGAAGTGTCGTTCCGGCAGGAGGGCGGTGATCCGGATGTCGCCGTCGCTGGTCTGGTGCGGCTGCACGGTGGCGCCGACGACGCCGTTGATGGCCACGGCGACGGAGCGTTCGACGAGTGACTCCGGTCCGCTGAGAACGCCCTGGACGATTGCCGGCAGCGATCTTCGCTCGGTATCGACGTGGTCCCAGAGATCGGGCGAGTCAAGACGGATGCCGACTTCGCTGCTCCGGCGCGGAAGATCGGCGACCTGTCGACCGTGGAGCCTGGAAACGGTGCCGATTGCCATGGGATCCCCGGTTCCCTGCAGGAGTCTGGTCTGCTCTTCGAGCCGTTCGCGCCGCCAGGGTTCGCGGTCGAGAGGGAGCTCCACATGGGCGGCGTACTTGCCGACCAGGGAGGGTGTTCCGACGTCCGGGTTGGGCGGTACCGCACTGGTGGTGGCTCCGGCGAGTTCGAGGATTCGTGGCGTCAGGCCGACCAGGGAGGTACTTGCGTTGTCGATCGCGGTCTCGCTCTGAAACGGCGCCTTGATGATCAGCGGGACCGTGGCCAGGTCCAGCGGCTGGAAGCCGGAGGCGTCGTCGAGGTCGAGGAGGCGACGGGACCTGCCGGGCTCGAAGGCTACGCCGTGATCCGCCGTGACGACGATCACGCTCTGTTCGAACAGGCCGACCGACTTCAGTCGGTCGACCAGCTCGCCGATAAGGAGGTCGACGAACTGGACCTGAAGCAGGTAGCGCTTCTGGTGGTGGCGAACGGGCCAGGAGTCCTCCGTCCACCGTTCTCCCGCCAGGCCATGCGCGCGGGTCCGGGTGACGCGGTAGCTGCGTCCCGACGGTAGGTACTCCCACGGGAAGTGGGGTAGCAGGGAGTGCAGGAAGTAGAAGCCCGGGCGCTGACCAGGGGGCTTGATCGAATCGCCGAAGCGGCGGAACTCGGCTGCCCGGTCCGCTTCACGCAGATGAAAGAGCGCCCGCTGGACAGGCTTGTCCGCAGACGGGCTGGGCCGACTGGGGGCCTGGTCGTGACCAAACGCGCTCCAGGTCTGCGTCACCGCGGGCAAACGTTCGGCCCAGACCGTGGGTAGCGTCAGGTTCAGCCAGACAACGGAAAGGTCGGAGATCAGGAGGCTGAAGCGCTGCCCGAAGGAGGGACGCGGCTCGGCCAGGAGGTTCAGCTCCGGCGGGCAGAGCGACGTGACCGGTTCGACGGCGTGTATGTCGTGGCTCGCCGCAAGGAGAGTGAACAGGTTGACGGGCTGCTCGGCGAGCGTGGGAAGACGACCCTGCTCGGCCTTCCTGCCGGTCAGCATGGCGGGTACCGCGAGTTCGGACACGTTGGCGGCGGCCGTGGCGTTCGGATACCAGGTGGCGCGGTCGGCCAGGCGGGCCAGGTTGGGAAGCCGGTCGCGGTCGATCGCTCCTTCCGGGTCGAGGATCGACGTCAGGGACCATTCGTCGAATACGAGCAGGACGATCGGCGCGCGGGCGCCGGTGTCACCGAGCTCCGTGGGGATTCCCTGGCCGGGCCGGGCGGCGCTCTTGCGGACCTGTTGGTCGAACACCAGCAGCGCCGGCACGACGACCGCGGCGGCGGACAGAAGAAGGGCAAAGGAGCGGACCCCCCGGAAGCGGAGATAGGCCCAGGCGCAGCCGGATCCGGCAGCCAGCGCCAGGGCCATGGCGGCCACCGTGGGCAGATCGCGGACCGCCTGCAGGGCGATCAGGGCGGCAAGCAGCCCGACGGGCGGCGCGATTGCCCACCGGGTCCACGAGGGGCGGAGGAATCGCGCCACGATGCCCGGTGCCGAGAAAGCGAGGGTGGGACCCACGAGGAGCCCCGCGACCAGGGCGAGGAGATCGCCCATGTAGAGGTCCCGGATGGCGAAGAACTCGGGCGAGCGCCTCAGGAGGTCGTAGAGCGGCTGGGCGAAGGCGAGACTGCTCAGGCCGGCAATGGCGAGAACGCTCTGTAGCAACGGGTCCGCACGGCCCGCGTCGGCCCGCGTCGTTCGTCGTGTCCGCAGCGTCGCGTCAACGGTCCGGGACGTCTCGACTCCGTCTGGGCGATCCTGCCCGGCCGG
Organism: Thermoanaerobaculia bacterium; assembly: GCA_965232105.1. GTDB lineage: Bacteria > Acidobacteriota > Thermoanaerobaculia > Multivoradales > Multivoraceae > Multivorans. The sequence continues at coordinate 4,540,197 of OZ246956.1, read as the reverse complement.
ATTCTCGCGGCTTGCCGGCATGGGCGGCGATGATAGCCGTCGTGGAGACGGCCAGCGGATATCGGGAAGCGCGGCCAGCATGCAGCGTTGGATTCGGCTTGACGGCCACGGGAACTTACGGCCATACTCTCTGGGTATGGCCACCATGACAATCAAGTCGACCTACTCGCTCGATGTCGAGTCCGTGCGGGCGCTCGAGGATCTGGCCCGTCGGCAGCAGGTTTCGAAGTCCGAGGCGTTGCGGCGAGCGATCCGGAATGAAGCATGCCGGCAGCCCGCTCAGGGTGAAGACGCGGTGGCAGCCCTGGATCAGCTTCAGGCCTCGCTGAGCGCGCGCGATGTCGATCTCAAGCAGTGGGCGCGAGATGTGGAGGCTGGACGGCAGGCGGCCGCCCAACGGCGCGCCTCCTAGTCGCAGTGATTCACCTGGATACGAGCTTTCTCATTCGCGCACTGATTCCGGGAACGCCGGAAGAGGCGAAGCTGCGTGGTTGGCTCGGGCAGGGCGAGGCACTGGTTATGAGTTCAGTTGCCTGGACGGAGTTCCTTTGCGGGCCGCTCGGCAGTAGCGATCGGGAACTGGCGGATCGGTTCATTGAACGCCGACGGGACTTCACGCCGGGCCAGGCCGCACTCGCGGCGCGGTTGTTCAACGAATCGGGCCGGCGACGGGCACTGCTTGTCGATTGCATGATCGGGGCTGCCGCACTCGCGGATAGCGCGGCAATCGCAACGTCGAACAGACGCGACTTCAGCCGGTTCGCGACTAGCGGTCTGAAGCTGGCGTGAAGCAAACCGCATCGGAAACCCATCGCAGCACGACCCACCCGGTCGACATCGGCGGCGTGGTCGTCGGTGGCGGGGCGCCGGTGGTCGTCCAGTCGATGACCAGCACGGACACCGCGGACGTCGACGCGACGACGGCCCAGGCGCTGGCGCTGGCGGAGGCCGGCTCCGAGTTGGTGCGGATCACCGTGAACGTCGACGCGGCGGCGGTCGCGGTGCCCGAGATTCGCGCCCGGCTCGACGCGGAGGGTTGCGACGTGCCCCTGGTTGGGGACTTCCACTACAACGGCCACGTCCTGCTCGAGCGCCACCCGGACTGCGCCCGCGCGCTGGCGAAGCTGCGCATCAACCCCGGCAATGTCGGCCGCGGCGGCCGCCGGGACCCTCAGTTCGCGGCGATATGCGAGGTGGCGCGGAGACTCGGCAAGCCGGTGCGCATCGGGGTCAACGGCGGGTCGCTCGACCAGGATCTGCTGGTGGCGAAGATGGAGGAGAACACCGAGCGGGACCTCGGCAAGACCTCCGAGGAGATCGTCGGCGAGTGCATGGTCCTGTCGGCTCTCCGCTCGACCGAATTGGCGCTCGAATGCGGTCTGACCGAGGAGCAGATCGTCATTTCGTGCAAGACGTCCTCGCCACGAGACCTGATCGGCGTCTACCGGGATCTGGCGAAGCGGACGCGGCAGCCGCTACACCTCGGCCTGACCGAGGCCGGCATGGGCATCAAGGGCCTGGTCTGGTCGTCCTCGGCGATGTCCGTCCTGCTGGCGGAAGGCATCGGCGACACGATCCGCGTCTCGTTGACCCCGCGTCCCGGTGGCGACCGGCGCGAGGAGGTCCAGGCCTGCCGCGAGCTCCTGCAGGCACTGGGACTGCGCGCCTTCGCTCCCAGCGTCACCGCCTGCCCCGGCTGCGGCCGCACGACGAGCACGACCTTCCAGGAACTCGCCTTGCAGGTCGAGGACTTCATCGACAGCAGGATGCCCGAGTGGCGCGACCGCTACGAAGGCGTCGAGGAACTGAAGCTCGCCGTGATGGGCTGCGTCGTGAACGGCCCCGGCGAGTCGAAGGCGGCGGACATCGGCATCTCGCTGCCGGGCGCCGGCGAGGCGCCGACCTGCCCGGTCTACGTCGACGGCCGGCAGTTCACGACCCTTCGCGGCACCGCGGCGCAGCTGTCGGAGCAGTTCACGCGGATCGTCGCGGAGTACGTGGAAAGCCGGTATCCGGCCAGGGTGTGACTGTGGGTCGCGTCGGCGCGCTGAGCCTCCCTGTCGGAGTTGCTTTGGCTCTCTTCATGTCCGGGCGCCGAGGCACGCGGGTAGCTGTTGAGGAAGCTCCTCGAATCGACGCGAGAAATGCTGCGTTGGATTCCGCTTGACGGCCACGGGAAACTACGGCCACACTCTCCGGGTATGGCCACCATGACAATCAAGTCGACTTACTCGCTCGATGTCGAGTCCGTGCGGGCGCTCGAGGATCTGGCCCGTCGGCAGCAGGTTTCGAAGTCCGAGGCGTTGCGGCGAGCGATCCGGAATGAAGCTTGCCGGCAGCCCGCTCAGGGTGAAGACGCGGTGGCAGCCCTGGATCAGCTTCAGGCCTCGCTGAGCGCGCGCGATGTCGATCTCAAGCAGTGGGCGCGAGATGTGGAGGCTGGACGGCAGGCGGCCGCCCAACGGCGCGCCTCCTAGTCGCAGTGATTCACCTGGATACCAGCTTTCTCATTCGCGCACTGATTCCGGGAACGCCGGAAGAGGCGAAGCTGCGTGGATGGCTCGGGCAGGGCTAGGCACTGGTCATGGAGTTCAGTTGCCTGGACGGAGTTCCTTTGCGGGCCGCTTGGCAGCGGCGATGGGGAACTGGCTGACCGGTTCCTTGAACGCCGACCGTGACGCAAGCAGGAACACGCGATCGGTGATCGACTGCGGCACACCTTCGATGTCGTTCAGCGCCACGTACTCCAGCACCTCGCGGAGCTCGACACCGTCCGCGCTACCGGCGGCGTCTGCCGCCAGCAGCTCGTCCATGACGCCCGGATGATGCGCGAGCATCGCAGATGCTTCGAGCGGATGCTTCCGGGCCCTTGCCGCCGCGCTCCGGCTGCGGGCCGCCGCGGACCTCGTTGCCGGCTTCGACGCGGCGGGTTCCTCTCCGGCCTTCTCGCGCCGATCGGCGTCCGGAGCCGCCGTTTCGGGCTCTGTTCGCCCGGCTTCCCCGTAAGGGGTCTTCGCCGGATCAGGCCCCTTCGCGAGCCTGAACTCGAGGCCAGCGGCCTCCAGGACTTCTCGCGCCAGCCCGGCGCAACGCTCGTTGGCCGCGGCGATCCGGCCGTCCGGATCCATCCACCCGAGGACCAGCCGGGCGGAGTCGTCGGTCACCTGGTGATTCCCTGCCGCAACGTCCAGGACCTTCGAGACTTCCTCTTTCCTCAGCATGCCTGCTCCTCGCGGTTCATCAACCTTGTTGCAAACCAGTGTTCGAACAGTTTACGATAACCAGTCCGCCCTACCAGACCGTCCACGAGAGGAGAAATGAGGATGATGAGCACGCCAATAAAGGCTGTTATCGTTGAGTCGTGGCGACCACTGAGCTAGCGCCCAAACACGACCTGCCGGCCATCCTCCAGGACGCCGGCAACGCGGCGGCCTTCGCGGCCGAGGAGTTCTTCGAGGCCAGGCTAGCCAACGAGCACACCCGACGCGCCTACGGCCGCTACGTGCGCAACTTCCTCGAACGGTGCGAGGCCGAAGACCTCGCACTGCGCGAGATCACCCCCGGAGACGCGGCGCGCTTCATCCGCGACCTGCAATCCGTCTCCACCAAGAAGGTCGCCCTCGCCGCGCTACGGCGCTTCTTCGACCTCCTCGTCACCAGACACGTCGTCATGCTCAACCCCTTCGCCTCCGTCCGCGGACCCCGCCAACCCGCCGGGGCGGGCAGAACGCCCGAGATCACCGTCGCCCAGGCCAGACAACTCCTCGATTCCATCGACGTCACCCACTTGGCCGGGCTTCGGGATCGGGCCGTGATCGGCACGCTCACCTACACCGGAGCGCGGGTCGGCGCCCTCACCCAGCTGCGCCTCCAGGATCTTCGTGACTACGGCGATCACCGGACCCTCTGCTTCCGTGAGAAGGGCGGCAAACGCCGGGAGATTCCAGTCCGCATCGACCTGGACCGCTGGCTCGCCGACTACCTGGCGGCAGGCCGCCTCGAAGACGAGCCCAAGAACTCGCCGCTCCTCCGGCCGCTCGACATCCACGACCGCTCCCGTCTCGCTTCGCGGTCCATCTATCCGCAGCTCATCCGCGACCTGCTGAAGCGGCGGCTGCGCGATGCCGGCCTGCCGACGATCCTCACCCCGCACTCCTGCGCTAGCCAGCGTCGGCCTGGTCCTCGCCCGGACTTTGTCGCGCTCCCGGGCGAATCGCCCCGAACTCCGCCTGGGCTGCGGCGGAGCCGCCGGCTTCGGGCTGTTGCCCCTTGTCCTGGCCCGACTTTTTCGCCTTCTTGTCCTGCGACAGGCGGCGGCCGCCGAACCAGAAGCCGACGACCGTTCCGGCGATACCGCCAATGCCGCCGAGCACGATCAAGCGGAGGCGATGCGCGCCGGCGACCGCCGAACAGAACTGCGCCGCCGCCCCCGGTTGCCCGGAGACGGCGGCGAAGGTTGAACCCTTGAACCCCTAGTCGATGCAGTACCCCGCGCCGTAGACTGGCCAGACCGAGACTTGCGGCGGATCGTCCGCCGTGTACGGCCGCCGAAGCGACACACGATCACGGCGACCAGCAGCAGCCAGGGGACCAAGGATCTGCAACGCAGGCACGGGCCAGCGGAGCAACTCGATCGCCCGTCTCACGGCCAAAGCAACGCGATCGTCACCCCGGCGTACACTGCAAACGCGGCTAGAAGCCACGAATACCACGCGAGCCCTCGCAGGTCATGGCGACGAGGTAACCGCATCACCAACAATGGTAGCCCACGTAGAGCTTCCCCATAGCACCAACGAAAAGGCCGCCAACACCACCGAACAAGGCACCAAGAGGACCGCCAGCGGCGAATCCACCACCGGCACCCATAATCGTGGCGTCAATGGCCAAGATGTTCGAACCCGCATTTGCGAGCCGGCACCAAGGATCAGTTCCAACCATTTGATCCCACGACAAGTCCCCATATTCACAGTAGCCGTTTGGGTTTGCCGCGTTCCCCTTCGCAATCCACGATCCGCCGCCATCCGCACATCCGCCGGGGCTTGCGTGTGCCGACCTCACCGACCGCGGATAGTCCGCAGCTGCCATCGACGGGGCACCGCCGATCAGACATGCAAAGAACAGCACGCTCAGCAGCGCGCCGCGCAACGTCTCCCTCATTTCTCATAGCTCCTTTGTAGGCGCTACGGCCGGTCGGCAAGCGGCTCATCCGCAACCGACCGCGACCGTAGGTTGGAATAGACGCCGAGGAGCGTAGCAGCTAAAGGAGCCGGGCGGCAACCTGTTACGCTGTTCCAGATCGGCCCGCCACGGCACCCGCGACCTGTTCGGCGTAGAGTTGGAATAGACACCCCCTCATGCGAGGACTCCGTTGCGCCTCTCCGTGGCCGGTCCGCACCAACCGTCTCATCGGGACCGAAGATCAGACGCCGCCGAGCGGCTTTGTCGAATCCGGGCCACGCCGGTGGAACGCCGCGGCGGCCGAGGCGGTCCCATTCCGCGACCAGCCCGAGATACAGGCGATAGGCCGGCGCCGACCGCAGCCCGAGCCTCCGCAGCGTCTCGCGGTTGAACCGCGCGCCCGCGCCGGCGCCTTCGACCGGCGGCAACTGGACCTGCAGAAGCACCGAGTCGCTCAGAGTCGCGGCCACTCCCGGACGGCCGCCAGGATCGACAACGGATCGTCGCCGGCCTCGACGGTAGAGGGCAACGGGACTTCACGCCGGACCAGGCCGCGCTCGCGGCGCGGTTGTTCAACGAATCGGGACGGCGGCGGGCACTGCTCATTGATTGCATGATCGGGGCGGCTGCGCTCGCGGATAGCGCGGCAATCGCAACGTCGAATAGACGCGACTTTAGCCGGTTCGCGACTAGCGGTCTGAAGCTGGCGTGAAGCAAACCGCATCGGAGCTGGTGCGGATCACGGTCAACGTCGACGCGGCGGCGGTCGAAGTTTGTTCTGGCAAGTGCAGCGGCGGAAGGATCAGAGACCGCTACCGAAATCGCAGGGTGCTCGTTCCTCGTGGACCTCACTGGCAGGCGGCGGTCCTTGCGGCCTTGTGCTCCGCAGGATCCTGTTGAGGGAGCTGCACAAGCTTGCTCGCTTGCGACCGAGCAGGTCCAAGACCCACTCGCCATGATGATGTTGAACTCTCATGCGAGCCTTGTAGGCGGCGTTGAAGACCGCGTCGGCTAGTTCATCCCTCGGTAGGGTCTCCTGTATCCGTGGATTCCGGAGCAGATCGACAGTGGTGGCGGTGTGGAGTTCGTCAAACCGCGATGCGCATATGTTAAGGGCCTTTCGCTCATCGATTATTGCGAGGCCACCTTGTTCGAGAGCAGCGGCGATAGTGGCGGCCTCGCCTTCGTCCAGGGTCGCAACCGCGGCCCCGCTGACCAGTTCGGCGAAGACCTGGTGGCCGTCTTCTTCAAGAGCTACCACCTTGATGAGATCGAGGGCCACCAGGTCGGAGAGCATCTCCCGGTCGTGGTGCTGGCGGCTCCACTGGTCCTGCAGTTCCCACACAATCTGCTCTGCAACGAGAACCTGGTTCGGTAAGGCGGCCAGGAGAGCCTCCGAACACCCGGTGGCGTTCAGGTTGATGACGACGCTGGTGTCCGCGACCACCGGGCCGGTGAAGCTATAGAGAAAGTGGCGTGGCGGCACTTGGTTGGCCCTCCGCAGCTTCTTCGTCGAGCACCTCACGGAGGGCTACCCGATTGAGATCCAGGAGGCGTGCCAGTTGTCCCTCGCTGAGAAGCTCCTGCCTATGCGCCTCGGCCGCGAGAGCGGCGATGCGGGGGGGTATGTAGTGCCCCGGTTGAGCGGTACCGGTCTTGCCAGGCGCTGGCTCGCCAAGAACCTCTAGCGCCTGTTTGTCGGTAATGCCGCCATTCGCCTGGAACCAGTCCCATGCGCCGGCCGGAACGAGCTTCAGTTCCTCGATGCGGCGGACCATTGCCTCGCGCGACACGCCGAAGGTATCGCTCAACAGGATGACGTGGCGGCGAGTCAGAGTGGAGAATCCCGACGTGTACTCGCGGAACTTCTCAATGACAGTTCTCGGCGGCATCAAGAACGTTCGGGCAAATGCGTCGGCGTAGAACTCCGCTCGCGACTTTGGCCGGTCGTCGCGGTAGTGGATGCTCGTTGCGTGGCGAACGGAGACCAGGTGGGCCAGCTCGTGGACCGCGGTAAGGGCGCGTCTGGTCACCGGGTGGTTTGCGTTCAACAACACGCACGCTCCGACTTCGACATCGTAGGCGAAGAGGCCAGAGATCCGGGAGGGGAGGGGAGGCACGAAGACGCGCACTCCGAACTCGAGTTCAAGCAGGTTCTCGATGTCGCGAACGGGCGCCAGACCGAGGCCGATGCGCTGGCGGAGTTCGAGCGCATCGCTCTCGGCCTGAGTCCGGACGTCTCCCGCGAGGAGAGGGCGTTCAGCCGGGTAGTTGCTAGGCCTTTGGACGCCGAGCAGATTCTCGAGCTCTACCTCTGCGCGGACCAGACCTACCAGTATCCGGGCCGCCTTGCCGGCTTCCACGTCTACGTACCGACCATCCTTCCGGAACCGAGGCGTGAGGTCGACATGCACTGACTCGCGCCGCAAGAGTTCGTTCGCGGACGTGCCATAGGTCACTGCGAGCCGCTGAAGCTCAGCGGGCTGCCAGCGACGCTGTCCCTGCTCGATGGCCAGGAGCGTCGTCCGTGCGACTCGAATGGTGGCCGCAGCTTGTGCTTGCGTCATGCCCACTGCCTCGCGGGCGTTCCTCAGCCGTCGACCGACTTCCGTCGCGTCGAGGGCCGGCTCCCGGCTAGCGAAACCGGGTGGCCCAGCGGGTAACGAAGGAGCCTGGACCGAGCTCGTCGAGGAAGGCGTTCCACTCTTGTTCATGTGCTCCCAACATCCTGAATAATCGCGTTCTGATCTTCTCTTCCGCGGTGAGATCCGAAGAAGCGAGGGCTTCGGCTAGACGAAAGATGTCAAGATCGAGTTCGCTGTCGTCCTCACCTAGTCGACGGCTCAACCGAGCCAAATGCTCAAGATGGAGTGTGCCGGCAACGGCGTACTCATGCATCGCCCCTTTGGGTTGGCGCTTCTCGAATGTGCGGGCGGCGCCGGCCTCGTAGCGCTCGACGCTCAGGTCCTCCCAGACATAGGTCGTCTTGGGCTCCTTGGCCCCTGCCGCATGCACACTCATTCGTCGCAGCATGCAGGCGGCGCAAACGCCGCACTGTCGCCACTTCTTCTCCACCGAGACGTGCCTAGGATCCTGCCAACACGATCGAGTACCTATCCAGCTCTCGTCCTTTGGGCTGTTCTCCAAGAAGAGGCGGAGAGTCTCTCCTTTCGTGGACCACAGTTGGGGAAAGGCGTACCGTGGGCGATGACCCAGAAGAGCCGACAGGAAGTTCTCCATGGCAGTTGTGAACACAGGGTGAGTTCGATAGTCCCTCTCCGCTTGCCCCACAGGGATGAGTGAGGGACCTAGGCTTCCCTGTCCACTTTCAGGGAGAATGACCTCCGTAGTCTGAGCCAGATAGGCCGCGACACCGCTCAGGAGGGCGAACCTGAATCCCCGGGAGCGCGCACTGCCTTCCACAGCCCGACGAGGACCGTACGACACCCTGTAGGGAACCGACGCGAAGGGAACGACACCATTGGCCGAGGGCCCGTTGCTCACGGAGGTCGTTCCGAGCCGAACGCGGATGAGCTTGCCCCTGTCCTTGGATTCGATGAGGCGGGCAACCATGAGGGAATCGAGGCCATCGCTGTATGGAACGACGATGCATGGTGACCCAGCGGGGGGCCGAAGGAAACGCTGTAGCGGGGGTGGTTCCGTCGCGCGGCGTCCGACGAAATCGATGTGCCATTCGTCTCCGGTCACGAGATTCAGGGCCTCGATGAGGGGAGTGGAGACTTGGGGCGCGTTCCACCGGTCCGGTTCGTGGACAGGAATCTGGACACTGAAGGTCCTCGCCCAGTTCACGTAAGAACGGGCGGTCGTGTGGTCGCAAAACTGCACGGCTGCCGCGAGGACGAACGCGTCGAAGATTCGGTTGTTCCAGTTCCGTAGGCAGTAGCTACTCAGTCGCGACGCGTCGAATCGAAGGTTGCGGCCGATCTCACAGCGTTCACGGTTGCGTCGTGGCTTTCCGCCACGCTCTACGACATCCACATGGAGTTGAGGTGCCGGCCTCGTCATGGGCCGACGTCCGGCAGTGAGATTCCGTCATCGAGTCCGGTCTTTGCTGTGCGTGAGGTTGGTGCAGGGGCACGGTCGGCTTCAAGCAGCCGGTGGACTGGGTCCGCGATGTGCGCGGTTCGAAGGGCCTCTACCGCCCGAGTAGGCACGAGTTCGGCTTGGGGCGAGGAGTGGCGGAGGCAGTGCTCTTCGATCTGGCGTAGCCGCCTCGCCTCTAGGGCTAGCAGGGCACTCTGCATCGCATGTGGCAGCACTGGTTGGCGCCCGCTTCTCGTTGCGAGAACCGCGTGATCGACTAAGTCGCGTGCCAAGTCGGATCTCGCCTGCGTCTTAAGCTGTTTGAGACGCTCAAGCTTCGAGTTTCGGTTTAGGGAGATCTGACGGTCGGCCAAGAGGGCCGCAAGGCTCCCTAGGAGGCTCCTGGGGAGGGTCCTTCGAGCGTCGGCCTCAAGAGCGCTCTGAAGGGCATCGCGAACCTCGTCAACAGTGAAGGCCGGGTTGCCGGAGCGTTCGGTGAAACGCTTCCAGTGGCGATCCAAAGGCAGGCTTCGGTGTGGTCCATCGCTCATCGCACGCCTCGGTGTCAGGATTCTCGGGGATGTTGTCTGACAAAGTCAAGTCGGCACGGCTCGCTCGTGGCTCTCCGTGGCTAGGCGGTTCGGCGGGCTGTTGCCGACCCCTACCTTCGCCAGTCGCCTGTCGAGTCCGAGCCCGGCCGTCGTGCCCCAAAGAAGGCTTCGTAGCGGGCACAGGCACCGGCGCGCTTCGGACGACGACGGTGTCTTCCCTACGGTAGATCGCGGAACTCGGGGCTTCGAAGCCAGTCCCTGGCGAAGCGCTCCGTGATCTCGTCCATCGCGGCCTGGGACCTGGGGTACTGGCCCTTGTCGTCGGTGTCTTCGATCCAGTCTGCCAGCGCTTCGCGCATCTCGTTCAGCACGTCGGTATGGGCGGGATCTTCGGCCAGGTTGACCACTTCGTCCGGATCGTTCTCGAGATCGTAGAGTTCTTCGGCGACGCGTTGTCCGTAGGGCGCGGCCTGGGCGGGCGTCAGCTTGCCTTCCTCGGCCAATCGCCGGATCGTCAGAAAACTGCTGTCTTCCGAATTGCGCACGAGGTCGATCATCTCCCGGTGGCCCCAGTTGATGAGCGGTCGGTCCAGCATGAAGTTCCTGATGTAGTGGAAGCGCGGCCCCACCACCGATCGGACCCGGTCGATGACGTTCGACATGCGGTCGGCCGAGGTGAACACGTAGTCGCGGCGGTAGCCCGGACCGAAGATGTTCTTCGCGTCCATGAACCTTGGCACGTCGAGGCCGGCGAGCGCCAGAGACGTGGCCGCAATGTCCATCAGGTTGACGAGATCGGCCCGCCGCGTACCGGGCTTCACGACCTCCGCAAGTCCCGGCGCGACGACGATCAGCGGTATCCGCAAGCCCTCGTCGTAGGAGAACTCCTTGCTCCGGGGCAGATCCGAACCGTGGTCCGAGAAGAGCACGAGGATGGTGCTTTCCCAGAGGCCGTCGGCCTTCAGTTGCGCCACCAGCTCGCCTACCTGGTAGTCGGTGCGCAGGATCGAGTTGTAGTGGTTGGCGATGTGCCGGCGCACCTGGGGAATGTCGGGATACTGGGCCGGCACCGGCACATCCGCCGGATCCACGGGTTCAAGGCCAAGCGCCTTCACTTCCTCGGCGATGTCCGCGACGCCCTTGCCGCCGGACACCTTCATATGACCGAAGAACGGCTTGCCTTCGGACACGTCGCGCCAGTGTCCACCGCCCTGCGGGCCCTTCCAGGACGGGATCTCCGACGGCTGGGGGCCGATCGTGTAGAGCTTCGTGCGGTCGTAGGTGAAGTTGAAGTCTTCCTTGCTCGCGTTGTAGGTCTCGTAGCCCGCAGCCCGGAACAGTTCGGGAACGGTCACGACCCCTTCCGGCAGATGGATCTGGTAGCCGGGAACACGCCCCGAACGATGGTCATGCGCCCCGATCCGAATCGCGTAGCTGCCGGTGATCAGCGAGGAACGGGTCGGGCTGCACACCGGCGTCGGCGCGTACGCCCGCTCGAACAGCACGCCCTGTCGCGTCAGTGCGTCGATGTTGGGCGTCTCGACGAGGTTGTGCCCGTAGCTCGAATACCAGGGCGACTGATCGTCGATGTCGATCCAGAGGACGTTGGGTGGGGCAGTGTGTTGTGGCGCCGCTGCGGCCCCCGCGAGCAATGCCAACAGAGCCAGGAGGATCACTTCGCCAGGCGGCCGTCGAGCTCGAGCTCCGCGGCGATGCCCTGCATCGCCGCGAGCACGTTGCCGGCGTGCTGCCAGAGTTCGAGCTCGCCGCCGAAGCACTCGCGGCTGAAGTCGGCCGTGACTTCCTCGACGTGCTCGCGGTCGACGCCGGCGGCGAAGGCCCGCTGCTTCCAGCGCTTGCGGACGGACTTGAGCGGTACGTCGCGAACGTCCTTGCTGGGTCGGATCAGGGCGGCGGCGCTGATCAGGCCGGTGATCTCGTCGCAGGCCAGCAGCGCATAGTCGCGCGCGGTCTGCCGTTCGACGCCGGTGCCCTCCGTGTTGTGCGAGAGGATCGTGCGGATGATCTCCTCGTCCAGCCCGCGTTCGCGGAGGATGGCGGCGCCGTCCGCCGGGTGCTGTTCGAGAGTGGGGTGGATCTCCCAGTCGAAGTCGTGAAGGAGTCCGGCGAGGCCCCATGCCTCCGGGTCGCCGCCGAGCTGTTCGGCGTACCAGCGCATCGCCCCTTCCACGGCGAGCATGTGTTTGCGCAGCCCCGGGGCGGCCACGAACTCCTGCACTGTCTTCCAGGCTGCTTCTCGGTCCATCTTCGTCGCCCTCCGGTTCCAGGTGGCCGGCGATTGTACGCCGCCCACGGCACCGCAGCGGCCGCCGGGAGGCCGGTCGTGGCTACAATCCCTGCGCCATGACGATGGGCGGAGGACCTTATGCGCGCCGAATGAGTTTCGGCGGCCTTTCCGGGCCGCACGCGCGCGACCTGCTGCTCCTCGTGGCGGTGCTCTTCGGCACCTTCTCGATGCAGTTCCTGCCCGGGCTGGCCTTCGTGCCGGACCTGATGCGGCTGTCGAGTTCCGTGTGGCAGCAGGGGATGATCTGGCAGCTCGTGACCTACCCGGCGGCGGGTTGGGGCGGGCCGTCGATCTGGTTCCTGCTGGAGCTCCTGATCTTCTACATGTTCGCCGGCGATCTGCGCTGGGCGCTGGGCCGCCAGCGTTTCTGGAATCTGCTCTGGATGTCGGCGGGCGCCGCCGCTCTGGTGGCTTGCCTGGTGCAGGTGCTGCTGCAGTCGGCAGGAGGCGCGGGGACCACCGCCTTCGTCCTCATGCAGGGCCAGCGGATGCTGATCGCGATCGTCATCGCCGCCTTCGCCCTGATCCGCCGCGACGCGACGATCATGCTGTTCTTCGTTCTGCCGATCCGCGCCAAGTGGTTCATCTGGATCGAGATCGCGTTCGCCTGGGTGGGTTTTCTCGCGACCACCGATCTGGCCGGCTTCCTCGGCATCTGCACGGCGATCGGCACCGTGTTCGTGCTCCTGCGACCCGGGCGTACGAAGGGTCTGATGCGCGAGATACAGCTCCGCTACGAGCGCTGGTACGTGAAGCAGAAGCTGAGCCGTGGCCGCCGCCGCTTCCGCGTCGTGCCCGGCGGCAAGAAGCCGAAGGACGAAGACGACAGCGTCCGCCGCGGGCCCTGGGTCAACTAGCTGGAGGCTGGTCGCTCCGCTTCGACGAGTCCATCAGCCGGAAAGCCACGAGGATCGCCAGGGTGGCCAGGACGTAGTGCCACCAGGTCGGCTGGTCCGGGAGCCGGATCTGCTCGACCCGTGCGCTGCCGAGAGCCAGGGCGTTGTGCAGGGCGTGCCAGGCCATCGCGGGGTAGATCGAGCCGGAGCGAAGAACGGCGATCACCAGGAGGACGCCGAGAAAGGACGTCCCCGGAATCCGGAACAGGTCGACGTGGAAGAAGCCGAAGGCGATACCCGCGACGAGCACGAGCTGGACGGGTCTGAACCGGTTCTTCAGACCGTGAAGCAGGACGCCGCGGAAGGCGATCTCCTCGAAGAGCCCGGGGAGGATGGCGAAGAAGAAGAGCATCTGCCAGACCGGGACGTCCGCGCCGAATGCCTCGGCCATCGCTTCGATCCACTCCTCCGGAATCGGCATCGCCAGGCTCGCGAGGCGGACGACGCCGTCGGCCAGGAGGAGGCCTGCCGGCACGCCGATCAGGACGCCGAGCCAGGCCGCCGGAGGTGGCGCCCTGAGCGACAGCGTCTCGCGGATTGGCAGCCGGTAGCGGGCGAGCATCAGCCACGCCGCGGCGCCGAAGATCGCCATGTTGATCACGATCAGCAGCCGACTGTCGATGCCGCCGCCGACGTTCAGTTGCCAGACCAGGAGCAGCGCCCAGAGCACCGCGAACCAGCGACCGACACGGCGCGGGAAGAGGGCGGGGCCCCCGGTGAGGTCCGCGGCGTCGATGTCGCTGGCCGTGATCAGCTTCTCCGCCGAAAGCGCGCGTACCGAGGCGCGGGCGAGAACGGCGGCGGCAGCGGCGGTCACCGCCCAGGCAGCGACGATCAGCGGCCAGTCGTACTGCCCCGTCAGGATCTCCCTCGCGGCGACACCGAGATTGGCGATCGGCACGGCGACGATCGCGCTGCGCAGCGCGATGCCAGGCAGCACGGGAATCGCCGCGACGGCCAGGGAGACGAGCATCACGGGCGCGAACAGCAACTGCGCTTCCTTGTAGGTCTTCGACCGGCCCGAGACGAGCAGCAGGCTGCTCGAGAGAAGCACCGCTGCCGGCGCGTAAAGGAACAGCAGCAGCAATGCCGCGCCGACCGGGATGACCAGCTTCAGGCCCGCCGGCGCCGGGATCGCGTCGAGCTGCATCCAGAGGACGATGTTCGCGATGTTGAGCACGCTTGTGGCGAAGGCGACGGTCAGGATCGAGAGGTTCTTCGCGGTGACGATCTCGATCCGGCTGGCGGCCGTGGTCAGCAGGGTTTCGAGCGTGCCGCGTTCCTTCTCGCCCGCCAGCGCGTCGGTGGCGACGATCGAGCCGCCGGTGAGCATCATCATCACGATGATCGCGGTCAGGATGCGGCCCAGGAGGAGCCCCGAGGTCTGTTCTTCGCTTGCGGTTTCGATCCGCTCGACCGGCAGCAGATCTTCGGGCGGCGCCTCGAACCCGGCGGCCGCCAGTCGTCCCTCGCGGACCTCTACCCGCGTGCGCTCGAGAGCTCGCCGCAGGTACCCCTCGGCGGCGTCCGAGGCGTCGAGGTCCGCGCGGTACGAGAGGACGATGCGCTTCGCGGCGTCGCCGGCGTTGCCGACCGTTTCGCTGTCCATGTCCACGTTCTCGTCCGCACCGTCGTCGGCCCCGGCTTCCCACGCGACGTGGACGTGGAGTTGTTCCTCATCGAGGGCGGCCTCGAAGTCGTCGCGCGCCTCGACGCGCTCGAAACGAACCGCGGGAGCGTCCGTCGTGTCGGCGTCGTCGGCCTGAGCCTCTTCGCCGACGACGGCCAGAGCGCGCTCGAGCCATGCCCTCGTGTCGGCGGCGTGTTCGGCGTCGCGCGGGTCTTCGGCCACGGCGTACATGTACGTCCGACTATCGAGTCGCTCCTGCCGCCGCTCCGTCGTCAGGGAGGTCAGGAACCACATCAGCGGCCAGATGACGAGTGGCAACGCGACGGCGAACACCAGCACCCGGGGGTTCCGGGCGAGCTGGCGCAGATCGTTGCCGACCAGCGCGCTGACGGTGCGGCG
The DNA here is from genome assembly GCA_965232105.1 of Thermoanaerobaculia bacterium. Taxonomy (GTDB): domain Bacteria; phylum Acidobacteriota; class Thermoanaerobaculia; order Multivoradales; family Multivoraceae; genus Multivorans. The sequence continues at coordinate 4,525,191 of OZ246956.1, read as the reverse complement.
GTTCATCCGGCGCTACGAGTCTGCGTTGGCGGTGACGTAGTGGACGAAGATGTCCTCGAGGTAGTGCCGGGACGTCGCCGCTCTCAGCCCCTCGAGGTCGTCGCAGGCGCGGATCCGCCCCTTGTCGATGATCGCGATCCGGTCGCAGAGACGCTCGGCCTCGCTCATGATGTGGGTCGAGAAGAGGATCGCCTTGCCGTCCTCGCGCAGTTCCTGGATCGCTTGCTGGAGGTCGAGCGCGTTCAGCACATCGAGGCCGACGGTCGGCTCGTCGAAGATGAGTACCGGCGGATCGTGGACGACCGTGCGGGCGATCGACACCTTCTGCTTCATGCCGCTCGAGAGCTTCTCGATGCGCACACCGGCGTACTCGCCGAGGCCGAACCGCTCGATCATCTCTTCGACCCGGCTCTTCGTGCGCTCGGCCGGGTACTTGTTGACCCGCGCGAACAGGGTCAGCGTCTCGCGGGCGGTCAGCCGCGGGTAGAGCGCGGTGCTCGCCGAGTAGAAGCCGAGGTTGCGGCGCACCTCCACCGGTTCGCTCGCGACGTCGTGCCCGAGCACGCGAGCCGTTCCGGAGGTCGGCTGGAGCACGGTCGAGATCATCCGCAGCGTCGTCGTCTTGCCGGCCCCGTTGGCGCCGAGCAGACCGAGAATCTCGCCGCGCCGGCACTCGAAGTCCACCTGCTGGACGGCGTGGACTTCGCCCCGCGACTGATCGAAGAAGTTCTTGGAGAGGCCCTGGACCTCGACCTGGACAGTGCTCACGGTTTACCTCCCGCCGGGCGAAGTCGCTGGCGCAGGAACTGGAAGAAGTTGCCCTCGAAGGAGCCGGTGGCGATCTCCTCGACCCGCAGGACGCGCGAGGCGATCCACAGGCAGGCGACGATCGCGGCGCCGTTGGCGAGCACCGTGATTCCGAGCTGCAGCCAGAGCACGTTGCCGGCGATCGCCTGGCGCAAGAGCAGGACGACGTTGACGACCGGGATGCCGGCCAGCGCCGGCGTGAACACCATGCTGGGGTCGTTCAGGACGATGACCGGAAAGACGACGAGCAGAATGATGGGAGTGACCATGGACTGGCCTTCCTTGAAGGTGCGGGCAAAGGCCGCGAGGATCATCATCGCGGCGCCGATCAGGGCGCCCAGCAGTACGGCGGTGAGGAACAGGACCGGCAGAGAGCCCAGGGGCAGCTCGAAGGCGAGGCCGCCGGCGTCGCCGCCTCCCAGCCGGGCGAAGAGCGGCCCGAGGAAGGAGCGGAAGGAAACGACCATGGCCGCCGCGTTCAGCGCCCCGGCGACGGTGCCCATCGTGGCGACGTAGAGGTACTTGGCGGTCACGACGTTGAGGCGCCGGGTGGCGAGCGTGCTCGTGGTCTCCCAGGTGTTGCGCTCGCGTTCCCCGGCCGTCGAGTCGATCGCGGGGTAGAGGCAGCCGTTCGCGATCATGATGACGAAGAACAGCGGAATCATCATCCCCATCAGGAACTGGCCCATCTGGCGGCCGGTAGCCAGGTTGTTCGAGCGCACGTCGAAGACCTGCCACTCGGCGCCGTCGAGGCCGTGCTGAGCGGCGATCCGCTCGAGCCAGGCGGTGCGCTCGGCGGACAGCGCGCGCTCCAGCCGGCGACGCGCACTTTGAGACTGGTCGCTCGAGCCGTTGCTCAGCAGCGAGACCGCGGCGTTGCCGGGCGGGTCGCCGGTGGCTTCGAAGATCAGTGCCGCGTCGAGTTCACCGGCGAGAAGGCGCTCCTCGACTTCTTCGCGGTAGGCGGAGGCAGCGCCGGCCGGTGGCGCGTCGACTTCGTTGATCTCGGTTCGACCGTCTTCGTCCAGGCTCTCGAGGATCCCTCGGTGCTCGGCGGGCAGGCCCGCGATCTCGACCCGCGAAGCGAAGCTCTCGAAGCGCGCGGTGACGAACAGGATGCCCGAGAACATGACCCACATCATCAGTGGGTACATCAGCAGGGGGACGAGGATCCCGTTGATCAGGACCGACCGCTCGCGCAGGGCGGAGCGGAGTTCGCTCAGGTAGAGCAGCCGGATGGCGATCCAGTCCATCAGACCTCCTCTACGGCGGAACGGGCCGCGGGGTTCAGGCGCGCTGCGCGACTTCCCAGGCCAGACCCGCGGTGCGCGGCACCGATTCGCCGACCTCTTTCGCGTGGGCGCTCGCGGCGGTGCCGTCCCGCACCCGTCCGGCGATGCCCTGGGCGATACCGGCGCTCCGGAACAGGTTGTAGGCCAGGTAGAAGTTCCAGTGCGGAATGCCGTCGCGGCCGGTTCGCCGGCAATAGGCGTCGCGGTATTGCTCGAGGGTCGGCAGGCCGATGGCGGCCAGGTCGCGGCCCTTCAGGCCGCCCTTCTCCTTCGGGATCTCCCACTGCATCGTGTGGTAGCTGAAGTCGGCAAGCGGATGGCCGAGCGTGCCCAGCTCCCAGTCGAGGATCGCGATCACTTCGGCCCGTTCGGGATGCAGGATCATGTTGTCCAGCCGGAAGTCGCCGTGGACGATCGTCGTCTCGTCGTCGCCGGGGATGTTCGCCGGCAACCACTCGATCAGCGCGTTCATTGCCGGGATGTCACGGGTCTCCGAGGCGAGGTACTGCTTCGTCCAGCGGTGGATCTGGCGGGCGAAGTAGTTGCCGGGCTTGCCGTACGTCGAAAGCCCAACGGCTTCGTAGTCGACCGCGTGCAGGCGGGCGAGCGTCCTGTTCATTGCGTCGTAGATCGCCAGGCGCTCGTTCGGTTCCATCCCCGGCAGCAGCGCCTCCCAGAGGATCCGGCCCTTCACGTGCTCCATGACGAAGAACACCGTGCCGACGACCGACTCGTCGGTGCACAGGCTGTAGGTCCGCGGCACCGGCACGTTCGTGTCCGCGAGCGCCGTCATCACCCGGTACTCCCGGTCCACCGCGTGCGCGGAGGGCAGCAGCTTGCCCGGCGGCTTGCGGCGCAGCACGTAGCTCTTGCCGCCGGCCTCGAGCAGGTAGGTGGGGCAGGACTGCCCGCCCTTGAACTGCTGGACGCTGAGTTCGCCGGAGAACCCCTCCACGTGCTCCTCGAGGTATCGCTGCAGCGGCTCGAGGTCGAAGCTGAGGCGCTCGGCGACCTCCCTGGTGCCCGAGAACTTCTCCTGTCGGCTTTCCGTCATCGGCGGCGGATGTTAGCGCGAGCAGCTTTCCGCGAACGCCCGGGCGTCCGTGATGGCGGCCGCTGGCGTACCCGGCTCGTTGCGGTACTCCCTCGACACGTCCGTGACCGTGTCGGTGACCCGGATCACGTAGCCGAGATCCGTTGTCGACGCACCGAACACCCAGACGTGGCCGTTCAGGGCGCAGCCGTCCAGCACCTTGATCAGAACCTCCCAGTTGTTCGGGCCGAAGAAGCGGAACACGCCGGAGTCGTTCGTGCCCGAGTGGACCACGCTGCCGCTGCCGACCTCGCCGTCGGCCCGCTGCCAGTCCACGGCGACGGCGTAGCGCGAGTCCAGCAGGCAGCGCGTCTCCGCGTCGGCAGCGCAGTTTCCGGCCGGTTCGCGCGCCTCGACCAGGAAGGTCAGCGCCGCTGACGACTCGACCGTGCCGTTGGACACGATGAGCGTGACCTCGTAGAACCCCGGCGAAGACCAGGCGTGGTCGACTGTCCGGCGCCGCGATTGCCGGCCGTCGCCGAACTCCCAGTGCCGCGTGGTCACGGTTCCGCTGCTCGTGTCCTCGAACGACACCGGAGAGCCGGTTCGCGTGCGGCAGAGGCCGGCCGCGCACTCCGCGTCCACGGTGATCGCGGCTCGAGGCGGCGTGACGACGGCGCCGCCATCTCCGTCGTCAGGAGGCGGGTCGCCGGGATCGCCACCGCCACCGCCACCGCCACCGCCACCGCCACCGCCGTCGCCGCCTCCGCCACTGCCGGCGTCGTCCCGGATCGTGATCGTCGTCCGGTGGTCGGCGGTGACCCGCGGCGACGCCGGGAACAGGCTCAGTTCCACGGCCTCGCCGGTTTCGTCGACTTCGTCGTCGGTCGCCGTCACCTGGAAACTCCGGGTTTGCTCACCCGCGTCGAACTCGACGCTCGTCGGCACGCCCCCGTAGTCGGCGTCTTCGACCCCGCCGTGATGGGTACGGTCCAGAAAGATCTCCACGTTTCGCTCCGGGTCCCGGTCGAGCCGCACGATCACATTCACCGATCGGCCCTCCGTCACGCTGTAGTTCGCCGAACCGAATCGCGCCGCGACTTCCGGGTCGTCGTCGTCCTGGATCGTTCCCAGGACCTCCAGCGTCGAACCGCCGCCCTGAAGCGTCGCGTTCCGCGGGTTCCGCAGCGTCAGCCGGAAAGTCTCCTCCTCTTCCTCGTCCACGTCGTCGTCCGCGATGTCCACGACGATCTGCTTGGCGGTCGTTCCGGCGGGGAACGTCAGCGTTCCGCTCGCCGGCGTGTAGTCCGAGCCGGACCGAGCTCCGGCGGCCCCGGCGCCGTCGGACGTCGCGTAGTCCACCGTCACCTCGACGCTGGCGGCGAACGCCAGTGTCGCCTCGAAGCTCAGCGAACCCCCGCTCTCCGAGCCGGACGCCGGAGCGGCCGACAGGACGGGCGGCCCGTCGTCGTCCAGGACCTTCACGTTCACCGGAGCGGCGGTGACCGAACCGTAGTCGCCGCCGCTCACGCCGTGACGGATCGTCGCCGACTCGGCGACCCTGTCGTTGTCCTGCACGCCCTCGACCGTCACCGTCCGCGCGGAGTCCCAGTCCGTGTCGTCGAACGTCAGCACCGACGGCGCCACCGTGATCTTTCCGCTCGGAACCGCGGACGGCTCGATCGTCACCTCTCCCGTCGGCTCGGAATCGAGCTGCACCGTGTAGGTGGCCGTCGCCCCCTCGGTCACCGTCAGGTCCCCGGTCGACACGGTCACGCCTCGCCGGCCCTTCACCCGCACGTCGATCGTCTGGGTCGCCGTCTTGACCGAACCGCCCAGGTCCGTCGCCGTGACGGTGATCGTCGCGTTCCCTCGGGCCACCGGGGTCAACCTGACCCGCGAGTTCGAAACCGCGGCCCTGACCACTTGTCGCGCCGAAGATCTGGCGCGGTACGTCAGCGCCTCGTTCTCCGGATCGTGGAAAGCCGAGGCGACGTTCACTACCTCCCTGGGGTCGCCGACGTTGACCACCACGTCGGCAAGCGAACCGACCGGCCGAGGCGCTTCGTTGGCGACGGTGACGACGAACCGGTGCCTTCCCCTGGTGTTCGAACCGCCGGCGTCGGTCGCCGTCACGTCGATGGTCGCCGCGCCGGGCCCGTCCGCCGCGGTGACCGTCACCATCGATCCGGAGAGCGCAACCGTCGCGACGGACGTGTCGGTGGACGACGCGGCCAGCGTCAGATCGTCGCCGTCGTCGTCCGTGAACGCGCCGTTCAGGTCGACCTGCGCCGTGCCGCCTTCGTTCAACGACCAGTCCGCCAACGTGCCTGACGGCTCCGGCGAACGGTTGGCGCCGGCCGTGACCCGGAACGTCCGCGTTGCCTCGAGGTTGGAACCGGCGGCGTCGGTCGCCGTGACCGTGATCGTGGCGCTGCCGGCCGCTACCGGCGTCACGGCGAGCGAGGAACCCGACACCGACACCGTGACGAACGACTCGTTCGACGAGGTCGCCGTGTACGTGAGGGCGTCGCCGTCCGGGTCTTCGAAGAACGGCGCGAGATCAACCGACAGCGCCGCGGCCGCCTCGCCGACCGCGGGCGCGCGCACCGTCTTGTCGTCGAGCGGGAGGAGGCTGCGCGGCCGGTGGTTCGGGTCCATCCCGTCGAGCGAGGTCGCTCCCGCGTCGCCCGGATCGAGCCAGCCCGACAAGAGACTCGCCGAGAAGTCCAGGGCCGCGTACCAGTCCGGCAGGTCGTTGCCGCAGTCAGCGTCGCCTACGGAGAGCACTCCGACGATGCGCTTGTTCTGGTCGAACAACGGCGAGCCCGACGACCCCGGTTCGGTCGTGCCCGAGTCCCAGTCCTCGACCCGCCAGTACCTGCCGTCCTGGCGCGGGAGGTTGCCGTTCAGGGAGGTCCTCGTCAGAGGGTCGTTCTCGGCGCTGATCGACTTGAAGTGCGTCCAGGGATGGTGGATGCCCGTGGCCGAGACCGGAGCGGCGGAGCTCAAGTCCCAGCCCGCCAGGTACAACTCGTGGGCTGGGTCCGGCTCGCCGTCCAGCTCGAGCAGGACCACGTCGGACTGCAGGTCCCGGACGCGGAGAGTGGCGCCGCTTTGACTGTGGCGCCTCCTCATCCCGCCGCCGAGCCCGCACGCCGGGCGTTGGAAGTTCCAGTACGCGACCACGCTGGGGGCCTGCCGGCTGCTGTCGTCGAAGCAGTGCGAGGCGGTCAGGAAGAACAGCCGGCTGTCCGCCGCCGCATTGTTCACCAAGACGCCCGTGCAGACGAACCTGCCTTCAACGGTGTACAACCCGACGCTGCGGATCTGGTCGCGGTGCGCGTCGCCCTCCGGACACGCCACGTCGACGTTGCAGGATCCGTGGCTCGGAGAGGGGACGGACGAGAGGTCGCGAAAACCGCGGTTGACGGCGTCGAGTCGAAGCCCGACCTCGCCGAGGCGGGCCGCCGGAACGGCCACTTCGATCACGACGTCCCCGCCGGGGAGGATCGGAGTCCAGAGTTCGCCATGCGGCCGATTGTCCGTCTCCGTGAACGGTCCGGCGACCTCGTCGCCGGACGGCGTGTAGACGCGCAACCGGCCGCCGGGCGGCATGCGGTAGCTGCCGAATCCCAGATTCAGCGACACCGCCGCGGCGGAGACCACGCGCAGCCGCCAAACGGCGACCCGTCCGTCGCTGCTGCTCTCCCAGCGCCCGTGGCTGGTCGTGCTTGCGTCGACCGTGAAGGGTTCCGCGAACGAAACCGGCCCGTCGACCGAGCTCTCCGTCCGAGCGGCGGCAACGGCGACACGGACCGCCGGAGTCTCCAGCACCGGCACTTCGCTGAGCGGCGCCAGTCCGTCGATCTCCGGCGCAATCGGCGCCAGGCCGGGCTGCGCGGACGCCGCCGCCCAAGCGACCAGGTTCAGGGCGGCCGCGAGCGCCCCGCCGGCCGGGCGAGCGACGCGGAAACCACGCGACCTGGGCAAGACGGCGACCTCGCGTTCCCGGGCTGACGTCCTTGACGTCTATCCGCCGGACTTCGCCGGCAGGTAGACCTCGCCGCCGGCCTCCCGGAACTCGCCTGCCTTCTCCTGTAGCCCTGCTTCCAGAGCCTCCGCGTCGTCGAGGCCCTTCTCCGCGGCGTAGTCACGGATCTGCTGGGTGATCTCCATCGAGCAGAACTTGGGGCCGCACATGGAACAGAAGTGGGCGACCTTGGCGCCTTCCTGGGGCAGGGTCTCGTCGTGGAAGGCCCGGGCGCGCTCCGGGTCGAGCGAGAGGTTGAACTGGTCCTCCCAGCGGAACTCGAAGCGGGCCTTGGAGACGGCGTTGTCCCGGGCCTGGGCGCCGGGGTGGCCCTTGGCCAGGTCGGCGGCGTGGGCCGCGATCTTGTAGGTGATCACGCCTTCCCGGACGTCTTCGCGGTTTGGCAGGCCGAGGTGTTCCTTCGGCGTGACGTAGCAGAGCATCGCGGTGCCGAACCAGCCGATCATCGCGGCGCCGATGCCGGACGTGATGTGGTCGTAGCCGGGGGCGATGTCGGTGGTGAGCGGTCCGAGGGTGTAGAACGGCGCCTCTTCGCACCACTCGAGCTGCTTGTCCATGTTCTCCTTGATCATGTGCATCGGCACGTGACCTGGGCCCTCGTTCATCACCTGGACGTCGAACTCCCAGGCGCGGCGGGTCAGCTCGCCCTGGGTCTTCAGCTCGGCGAACTGCGCCTCGTCGTTCGCGTCCTCGATCGAGCCGGGGCGCAGCCCGTCGCCGATCGAGAAGGAGACGTCGTAGGCGGCCATGATCTCGCAGATGTCGTCCCAGTGGGTGTAGAGGAAGCTCTCCTGGTGATGGGCGAGGCACCACTTGGCCATGATCGAGCCGCCGCGGCTGACGATTCCCGTGCGCCTCTTCGCGGTCAGGGGCACGTAGCGCAGCAGGACGCCGGCGTGGATCGTGAAGTAGTCCACGCCCTGTTCAGCCTGCTCGACCAGGGTGTCCCGGAACATCTCCCAGGTCAGTTCCTCGGGGCTGCCGTCGACCTTCTCCAGGGCCTGGTAGATCGGCACGGTGCCGATCGGCACCGGCGAGTTGCGCAGGATCCACTCCCGCGTCTCGTGGATGTTGCGGCCGGTGGAGAGGTCCATCACCGTGTCGGCGCCCCAGCGGATCGCCCAGACCATCTTCTCGACCTCCTCCTCGATCGACGAGGTGACGGCCGAGTTGCCGATGTTCGCGTTGATCTTGACCAGGAAGTTGCGGCCGATCGCCATCGGCTCAAGCTCGGGATGGTTGATGTTGGCGGGGATGATCGCGCGGCCGCGTGCAACCTCGGAGCGCACGAACTCGGGCGTGATCGTCTGCGGGATCGCGGCGCCGAAGCTCTCGCCCGCGTGCTGGGCCGCGATCTCGGCGGCCGCCTCTTCGCGGCGCTGGTTCTCGCGGATCGCGACAAACTCCATCTCCGGCGTGATCTCGCCGCGCTTCGCATAGTGCATTTGAGTGACGCGCATCTGCGTGACGCGGCTGCCGGCCCTGGCTCGTAGCGGCCTGCGGCCGGCGACGAAGCGCACACGGTCGAGCCGCGGGTTCGCGGCGCGCTCCCGCCCGTAGCTCGAAGAGACGCCATCCAGCTCCTCGACATCGCCCCGCGCCTCGATCCACGGCAGGCGGAGCGGCGCCAGGCCGCGGCGGACGTCGATCTTGACACCTGGGTCCGAGTAGGGCCCCGATGTGTCGTAGACAACGACCGGCGGGTTGTGCTCCTTCGGCCCAAGGGCCGTCAGTCCGCTCGCGGCGGACGGCCCCGCGCCGGCGGTCGTCGGCGACTGGGAGATCTCGCGCATCGGGACGCGGATCGAGGGGTCCGACCCCTCCACGTAGACCTTGCGCGAGTTGGGGAGGGGATCGCGGCTCAGCAGGGGAGCCGCGGTCAGCGGAATTCGGTCGGCAATCGTCATGGCTGCATTCCCTACGTCGGTGTCAACCGTTTCAGGTTCGAAGGCTCCCGTGCACAGGCCTGTCGGCCAGCACGATCTCAGGCTGTCGTTTCAGCCGCACCCAGCGTGCGGACGACGATAGCAGTCTCTCCTCCCGCGGTGCCGAGCCTGCGGAGCAAGCGCGGAGTTCAGCGACTCTCCATGAAGCGTCCCAGGTTCTCGATCGCCCGTCGCACCGTGTCCACGATCTGTTCCGGGGGCACCGAGCCGTTGCCCTCGAGGAGCGCACGGAAGCCGGGTGTGGTCAGGCCGTCGAGTCGCGACCCCACCAACCACTGGAACAGTCCCGGGTCGGCTGCCCAGGCCATCTGAGCGCGCATGATGTCGCGCATCATGTGCAGGTAGTCGTCGGTGACGTCGGGATGAGGTACCGGAACGCAGAGTGCGTTCTTCTGCGCCTCGTCGGCATAGGCGCATTCGACGTGACCGATCATCGCCGCGGCGAAGAGCTGCTGGCACGGGCGAACCGTCTGCAGCGTGATCTTTCCGTCGCGGAAGATCGGCTTGGTGGGGCGCTTCTCGAGACCGTCGGCGGTGCAGTCGATGAAGAGGGTGTCGGCGGTATGGCACGCCACCTCGCCCTGGTCGAGCACCATGCGTGTGGTCTCGATGCGCCGCACCCGGCCAAATCGCACCACGTTCCTGATCCGGCGCAGGTCGGCCAGCTCGGCTTGGGACACGGTGGCGCAGCGGAACATCGTCGGCTCGATGTCCGGCTCGATGCGCACCAGAGCTCCACAAGCCTCGAGGCGCTGGAAGAGGTCGGCGCGCGACGTGGAGGCAGCGATTTCCTGTGCCTGCAGCAGGATGTAGTCGAGAATCGAGTGATCGCCGAAGCCCTCCGGCTGCATCTGCGCCCGGTCGAACAGCCAGCTCTCGCGCGGCTTGATCCAGGTGATCCGGTCCGGCGCGACTCCCAGGTCGAGCAGGTAGAGACAACTGTCGATCGCGGTCTTTCCGGCGCCGACCACGACGAAGCCCCGGTGGGCCTTCCGCACGGTTGCCAGTCCGTTGGGCGGGACGCAGGTCACTCCCTCAGCCACTTCGAAGCCGGGCGGCGTGACCTTCGGAACCTGGACGTTCATGTAGGTGGCGTCGACCACCTTCCCGGCCTTCACATGCCGCGTTTCGCCGGTTGCCGCCGAACGGAAGGAGGAGTCGCCGAGGTATGTGCACTGTGGGTACCAGGACACCCTGCCGCAGGGGAGGAAGTCGCGCCGCAGGACGGTGTCGAAGTAGGCCAGGAGCTCGTGGGCGCCGGCGAGTTCCATCATTCCCGCGTTGCGACCCGAGGCGTCGAGGCGATCCTCGCCGAGTGGACGAGAGTTCACCCCGTAGTAGGCGGACGGTTGGTGCAGACGCACGAACGGGTAGGCGTGATTCCAATGGCCGCCGGGACGGTCCAGACGGTCGACGAGCGCGATCGTCGCGTCACTTTCGTGAAGAATGGTGTCGGTGAATGCCATGCCCATGGCGCCGGCGCCGCCGACCAGGTAGTCGACTTCGCGTGGCATCTGGCTCATCAGGGTTCCTCCGCGGTGGCAGGAAGATGGAGTTTCCTGGCCGGGTGAGTCGTTCTGGCGCCGACGGCGCGACGACAGAAAGCCCGGACCTCCCACCTGAGCGCGTTGCCTCGGTCCGGCAGGGCTTCGGCCTCAGGCGCCAGCGGCAGAATCAGTGCCTCCGCGAGCGCTCCGAGCGTGCAGGCGGCGGTGGTGGCCGCGTCCTGTACGTCGAACGCCTCCTCTGCCATGCCGTCCTCGATGATCTGCCGGAAGAGTGCCACGAACCGCCGCCGGTAGCGCTGTCGGACCACCTCGACCTGGCGTGGAACCGGTTCGCCGATCACGGCGTACGACTTCACGCGACCTCGCAGTGCGCGGGCCGCGAATCGATCGACGGCAACGTCAAGCCGCTCTGTGGCCGGTTCCGGGCCGTCCGCAACCTCCGCGATGACCTCGAGTTCTGCTTCGGCAATGCCACGAAAAACCTCGATGTAGAGATCCGCGATGCGGTCGAAGTGGGTGTAGACCGATCCCGTCGAGACGCCGGCGGCCGCCGCGACGGATTTGAGTTGGCAGGCCTTCCAACCACCGGTCTGGACCAGGTCCGTGGCGGCGTCGATGATCCGCGCTCGAGTGGCGAGCCGCTTGCGCTCCACGAAGTCCGTCTTGCGGTACGGCATGGGAGCGCTACGCGGCGGCGGCGATCGAGCGATAGCCGCGCCACGCGCCCATCGCCAGGAGGAAGAACGCGACGTGGGCTGCGATCATCGGGGGCCAGCCGGAGAGGAAGATCAGATCATTGGCCAGGCTTCCCCCGAACGGACCGCCGCCCATCGCCAGGCCACGTGTCCCGAACCAGGCGTTTGCGATCGCCGGCAGGGTGAAGCCCCAGCCGAAGATCGGGCACGACCAGAACAGGACCTTTGCTGTGCGCGTGGAAAGCCGGAGGAAGGGCGCACAGGCGGCAACCGCCATCAACAGGACGCCGTTCGTGATGCCTTCGAGGTGGGCCATGTTCCAGGCTCGTCGGTCGCCGGGGATGTCGGCAGGGATCTCGTTGAACAGGGGCCATAGCTCGACGGAGCCAAGCAGATGAAAGAAGTAGAGCCAGCCGCTCAGGGCAGCCGAGATCACCAGACCAACGCCATGCAGGACCAGGAGAGCGCGCTGTCTGCGGTCGAGGGAATGGCGAGACTGGGCTTCGGAGTCGCATTGGGGGGTGGTTGGCATCAATGTTCCAGGTCCGTTCCGTGTCGAGATTCGCAAAGCTCTGAGACGCGCGTCAGTTCATTAGACGATGAACTGAGATGCGAGTCAAGTCTTCCGGGGCCCGGTTGAAAGTCCATGGGCGAGTAGAATCGCGACGTTCAGGATCGCGCGGAGCGTGCGCCGGAAACTCTTGGGCAGCAAAGACATGTACATGGACCCCCTCGACAAGGCGCGTCAGGACGTCGATCCGGCGGAAACCACCGAGTGGCTGGAGGCCCTGGAAGCGGTGATGGACCGCCAGGGTCCCGAGCGCGCCCACTTCCTGCTCGAGGCGCTGGTCGATCAGGCTCGCCGTTCCGGCGCCTATCTCCCGTACAAGGCGACCACCGCCTACCTGAACACGATCCCGGTCAGGGCGCAGGAGCCCTTGCCGGGCGACACGGAACTCGAGTGGCGGATCCGCAGCATCATTCGCTGGAACGCGATGGCGATGGTCGTGCGCGCGAACCACGACTACGAGGGTCTGGGCGGGCACATCGCGTCCTTCGCCTCCGCCGCGACGCTCTACGACGTGGGCTTCAACCACTTCTTCCGGGCGCCCTCCGAGGACCACGGCGGCGACCTGGTCATGATCCAGGGTCACTCCTCGCCGGGTATCTACGCCCGCGCCTTCCTGGAGGGCCGCCTGAGCGAAGAGGATCTGCTCGGCTTCCGGCGCGAGGCGGGGCCGGGAGGTTTGTCGTCCTATCCACATCCCTGGCTGATGCCGCACTTCTGGCAGTACCCGACGGTGTCCATGGGGCTCGGGCCGTTGATGGCGATCTACCAGGCCCGGTTCATGAAGTACCTCCACGACCGCGACCTGCTCGACACCGGGGGCCGCAAGGTCTGGGCCTTCATGGGCGACGGCGAGATGGACGAACCGGAGTCCCTGGGCTCCATCTCCCTGGCCTCGCGGGAGAAGCTCGACAACCTGATCTTCGTCGTCAACTGCAACCTGCAGCGGCTCGATGGCCCGGTGCGAGGCAACGGCAAGATCATCCAGGAGTTGGAAGCCGTGTTCCGCGGCGCCGGCTGGAACGTGATCAAGCTGATCTGGGGGTCGTACTGGGATCCGCTGCTGGCTCGAGACCGCCACGGGCTGCTGCGGCGGCGGATGGAGGAGGCCGTCGACGGCGAGTACCAGGCGTACAAGGCGAGCCAGGACGGCGGCTTCGTACGCGAGCACTTCTTCGGCAAGTACCCGGAACTCAAGGCGATGGTGGCCCACCTGACCGACGAGGACATCTGGCGGCTCAACCGCGGGGGCCACGACCCTCACAAGACGTATGCCGCCTACGCCGCGGCCGTGAATCACACGGGGCAGCCGACGGTCATCCTGGCCAAGACGGTCAAGGGCTACGGCATGGGCGAGGCCGGCGAGGGGATGAACATCACCCACCAGCAGAAGAAGATGGGGCTGCGGGCGCTGAGGGGATACCGCGATCGGCTCGACATCCCGGTCTCCGACGAGGAACTGGAGGAGACCCCGTTCTACCGGCCGCCGGACGACAGTCCGGAGATCCGCTACCTGAAGGAGCGTCGCAAGGCCTTGGGCGGCTACCTGCCGGCGCGGACCGTTACCGCTACGCCGCTCGACGTGCCGGACCTGGACGCGTTCGACACCCTGCTGAGGTCGAGCCGCGGGCGCCAGTTCTCGACCACGATGGCGTTCGTGCGCCTGTTCACGTTGCTCACGCGGAATCCGGCGATCCGCAACCGCCTGGTGCCGATCGTCGCCGACGAGGCGCGCACCTTCGGCATGGAGGGCATGTTCCGGCAACTCGGCATCTACGCTCCGACGGGCCAGCTCTACGAACCGGTCGACGCGCACAAGATCGCGCCCTACAAGGAGGCCCGGGACGGTCAGATCCTCCAGGAAGGGATCAACGAGGCGGGGTCGCTCTGCTCCTGGATGGCGGCGGGCACCTCGGCAGCCAACCACGGCTTCCACATGATCCCCTTCTTCATCTTCTACTCGATGTTCGGGTTCCAGCGCGTCGGCGATCTGATCTGGGCGGCGGCCGACATGCAGGCGCGGGGCTTCCTGATCGGCGGCACGTCGGGGCGGACGACGCTCAACGGCGAGGGCCTGCAGCACCAGGACGGCCACAGCCACCTGGCCGCCTCGACGGTGCCGAACTGCGTCTCCTACGACCCGACCTACGCCTACGAGCTCGCGGTGATCCTCCAGGACGGCCTGCGGCGGATGTACGCCGAGGAAGAGCCGGTCTTCTACTACCTGACGACGCTGAACGAGAACTACGAACACCCCCGGATGCCGGCCGGCGCCGAAGACGGCATCCGGCGCGGTCTGCACCGAATCCGGCCCGGTTCGCGCCACAAGAGGCGGGCCACGTTGCTTGCCTCCGGAGCGATCCTGCGCGAGGCGGAGGCCGCGGCCGAGATGCTGGAGGCGGACTGGAAGGTGTCCGCCGAGGTGTGGTCGGCGACCAGCTTCAACGAACTGCGGCGCGATGGGCTGGAGGTGGAGCGCTGGAACCGCCTCCATCCGGGCGAGGAGAAGAGAGTGTCCTACGTCCGCCAGTGCCTGACCGGGCGCGGCGGCGTGACGGTCGCGGCGAGCGACTACATGAAGGTCTTCACCGACCAGATCCGCGCCTTCGTGCCCGGTCCGTACCGGACGCTCGGCACCGACGGCTTCGGCCGCAGCGACACCCGCGAGCAGTTGCGCGCCTTCTTCGAGGTCGACCGCCGGCATATCGTCGTCTCCGCGCTGGCCTCCCTGGCCGAGAACGGCGAGATCGATTCCGGGGCGCCGTCCAGGGCGATCGCCGCCTACGGCATCGACGCGAACGCACCGAACCCGGCCACCGCGTGAGCGAGGTCCTCTCCGTCGTCGTCCCCGATATCGGCGACTTCGATTCCGTCGATGTCGTCGAGGTCCTGGTGGGGGTCGGCGACGAGGTCTCGGTCGATCAGTCGCTGATCACCCTCGAGAGCGACAAGGCGTCGATGGAGGTGCCGTCGCCGGCGGCGGGCCGGGTGGTCGAGATCGCGGTGGATCTCGGCGGCCAGGTCGGCGAAGGCGATCTGATCCTGACGATCGACACGGCCCGTGTAGGAGCGGAAGCCGAGGCAGGGAAGGAGTCAGCCGCCGCACCGGAGCCGGTGGCACCGGCAGAGCCTCCCAAGCCCGCCCCCGCCGCGGAACCGCCCCCGTCGCGTCGCGGTCGCCGGCCGCCGCCTCCCGCGGCCGCCGGGCCGGCCAGGACCTCGGCGCCGCCTCACGCCAGCCCGGGCGTGCGACGGTTCGCCCGAATGCTCGGCGTCGACCTGCGCCGAGTGTCGGGCACCGGCGCCAAGGGACGCATCCTGCGCGAGGACGTCGAGGGCTTCGTCAAGGAGGTGATGACCGGCCGCGGACCGCAGGTTGCCGGCGCCGGGATTCCCCCCGTCCCGGAGATCGACTTCTCGAAGTTCGGCCCGGTCGAATCGAAGCCGCTCAGCCGCATTCGCAAGCTGTCCGCGACGAGTCTCCATCGGAGCTGGCTCAACGTGCCGCACGTGACCCAGCACGACGAAGCGGACATCACGGATCTGGAGGCCTTCCGCAAGGCGCATCTCGAGGCGGCGCGCGAGCGGGGCGTCCGGCTCACCCTGCTGGCCTTTCTGATGAAGGCGGTTGCGGCGTCGCTGGCCGAGTTTCCGGAGATGAACTCGTCGCTGGCCCCGGACGAGGAATCGCTGATCCTCAAGGGCTACTACAACCTGGGTGTCGCCGTCGACACGCCGGACGGCCTGGTCGTGCCCGTGGTGCGCGAGGTGGACCGCAAGACCGTCTACGAACTGGCCGGTGAACTCGCCGAAGTCAGTGGCCGGGCGCGCGAGCGCAAGCTGCGGCCCGCCGACATACAGGGGGCGACCTTCACGATCTCGAGCCTCGGCGGCATCGGCGGCACCGCGTTCACGCCGATCGTCAACGCGCCGGAAGTCGGCATCCTGGGCGTGTCGCGCTCGATGCGGCGGCCGGTCTACGTCGGCGCGGGTCTCGCGCCCCGGCTCATGCTGCCGGTTTCGCTCTCCTACGACCACCGGGTGATCGACGGTGCCTACGCGGTGCGCTTCACGACCCACCTGTGCTCGATGCTGGCCGACATCCGCCGGGTCGTTCTCTGACGCTGGCGAGATGGCCGAACCGATCCGCATCGTCGTACCCGACCTCGGCGACTTCGACTCCGTCGACGTGGTCGAGGTCCTCGTCTCGCCGGGCGAGCACGTCGACGTCGATGCCGGGTTGATCACGCTCGAGAGCGACAAGGCATCGATGGAGGTGCCGGCTACCCATTGCGGTGTCGTGCTGGAGGTCGCCGTGTCGCTTGGTGACAAGGTGGGGGAAGGGGACCTGATCGTCGTGCTGGACGCCGGGGACGAGTCGCACCCCGACCAGCGGGCGGAGCGTCCGCGGCATCCGCATGCGCCGCCCGCGGCAGCCGGGGAGAGGGTGGCCGAAGAGGTCGGGGCGGAGTCGGCCGCCCCCGCCGTCGCCGCGCCGCGGGACGTCGACGCTGAAATCCTCGTACTCGGCGCCGGGCCGGGCGGCTACACCGCCGCCTTCCGTGCCGCCGACCTCGGCCGCCAGGTCGTCCTGGTCGAGCCGCACGCGAACCTCGGCGGCGTGTGCCTGAACGTCGGCTGCATTCCGTCCAAGGCGCTGCTGCACGCCGGTCGGGTGATCGAGGAAGCGGCGGAGTTCGCCGCCCACGGCATCGACTTCGGTCGGCCGAACATCGACCGTGCGCGCCTGGCGGGCTGGAAGGAGGAGGTCGTCGGGCGGCTGACGGGGGGCCTTGCGCAGCTCGCCGAGCGGCGCAAGGTCGACGTCGTGCGCGGCCACGGCCGCTTCGTCGGTCCCCACGAGGTCGAGATCGTGGACGCGGACGGCAGCCGCCGCACGCTGACCTTCGGCCAGGCGATCGTCGCCGTCGGCTCGCGTCCGGCGATGATCCCGGGCCTGCCGGAGGGCGATCCTCGGGTGTGGGACTCGACCGACGCGCTGGAACTCGATCCCGACTTCGAGCCAGACGGCCGGTTGCTCGTGATCGGCGGCGGCATCATCGGCCTCGAGATGGCGACGGTCTACGCCGCCCTCGGCTACCGGGTGACGGTCGTCGAGCTGTTGCCGCAGCTGCTGACCGGCGTCGACCGCGATCTGGTCCGCCCGCTCCAGCGCCGTCTCGCAGGCCGCCTGGAGGGCATTCACACTTCGACCAGGGTGACCGGCGTCAAGGCGCAGAAGAACGGTCTGATGGCCTCGATGGAGGCCGACGACGGCGAGGCCCGTTCCGGCCTGTTCGGTCGGGTCCTCGTCGCGGTCGGCCGCCGGCCCACCAGCGACCTCTTCGGCGCCGAGGCCGCGGGCGTCCACGTCGACGAACAAGGCTTCGTGCCGGTCGACGACCAGCAGCGCACGAACGTGCCGCACATCTTCGCGATCGGCGATCTTGTTCCCGGCCCGATGCTGGCGCACAAGGCGACCCACGAGGGCAAGGTCGCGGCGGAGGTCGCGGCGGGCGAGAAGAGCGGCTTCGAAGCGCGGGTCATTCCGTCCGTGGCCTACACCGACCCGGAAGTCGCCTGGGTGGGCCTCACCGAGACGGAGGCGAAGCAGAACGGCACGGCCTACGAGAAGGGCGTCTTCCCCTGGGGCGCGTCCGGTCGTGCCCTGACTCTCGGCCGGCCCGAAGGTCTGACCAAGCTGCTGTTCGATCCCTCGAGCGGGCGGGTCGTCGGCGCCGGCATCGTCGGTGTGAACGCGGGCGACCTGATCGCCGAAGCGGCCCTGGCGATCGAGATGAACGCGGACGCCGCCGATCTGGCGCTCACGGTGCATCCGCATCCGACCCTGTCCGAGACGGTCGCCTTCGCCGCCGAGGCCTACGAGGGGACGATCACCGATCTCTATCTGCCGCGTCGCAGGCGCTAGCCGGCGCTGCCCGGAGCCTAAACGCCTGCGCGGGTCACAACGCTCTCCGGGGCCGCTCCGGTTTCCTCCGTGTCAGTTTTAGAGGTAATGTTTGGCCTCTAAACATGAAATAGAGAAGTAAAAGGCGAGATATGGACACTTGCATTGCCTTCAAGGTAGCGGCAACATTGGCAACGGGCACGAGGGACTACGAGTAGAGGAGCGATTCATGGCCAATGGGATGCCCCGTCCAAATCCGACTTCCCGCGTCCTGCGCACTGAACTGGGGCGTCGTCTGGCGAAGTTGCGTCTTGCCAGGAACATCACGCAGAGCGCTCTGGCCGAGGACGCGGGAATCGCTCCGCGCACGCTTCGGCGTATCGAGGCCGGTCAGCCCAGCAGCCTGGACAGCGTGCTGCGGCTCGCGAGCGCACTCGGACTGGCTGACGGTCTGCTGAACGCGGTGCCGTCGCAGGAAATCCGGCCCATCGAACGGGTGGACTCCGGCGGCCGTGAACGCCGACGCGCCCGTCCCCGGAAGAGCAGGTCGCGGGAAGAGCCATGGTCCTGGGCCTGAGAGCGTGCGGCGCGGGGCATCGCGTGCGCCGGTCTTCCTGCCTAGCGCGTTGCTGGCACCGGGCGCTTGAATGATCGACGCCAGCGTCAACCTGTGGGGACGCCGCATCGGCGCGGTCTCGTGGGACGCCGGACGGGAAGTCGGGATCTTCGAGTATGACCCCGCGTTCCTGGTGGCCGGCGTCGAGCTCTCTCCGCTGGCGATGCCCGTCCGTGAGGGCACGTACGACTTCCCGGCGCTCGGGCAATCATTCATGGGCTTGCCTGGTCTCGTGGCGGATTCGTTGCCTGACCGCTTCGGCAACTTGCTGATCGATGCCTGGCTGGCGGAAAACGAACGGAGTCTCGAGAGCTTCAATCCGGTGGACAGGCTCGGCTACGTCGGTGCCCGTGGCATGGGGGCGTTGGAGTACCAACCGGCGGTACACAGGGGAGACCGGCGGGAGGAGGTTGAGGTCGCTCGACTCGTCAACCTCGCGAATCGCGTTCTCGACGAGCGGAATCGACTGTCCGGCCGCCTTGGCGACACCGAGGGGCTCGAGGACCTCCTCCGCGTGGGAACGTCCGCGGGCGGCGCCAGGGCGAAAGCGATAGTTGCCTGGAATCGGGACACCGGGAAGTTCCGTTCCGGCCAAGTGGACGCGGAAGCCGGCTTCGAGCACTGGATCCTGAAGTTCGACGGCGTGACCGACAACCGTGACCGGGAACTGGCGGACCCGCTGGGCTACGGCCGGATCGAGTACGCGTATCACCTGATGGCGCTTGCCGCCGGGATCGAGATGTGCGAATGCCGGCTGCAGTGCGAGGGTGGGAGGACGCACTTCATGACCCGACGGTTCGACCGCGAGTTCGACACGGGCGGCAAGATCCACATGCAGTCCCTCGCGGCCTTGCGGCACTTCGACTACAACGACTCGGGGGCATACTCCTATGAGCAGGCGATCGAGACGATCCGTGAGCTTGGGCTCGGTATGGCGGTGGTCGAGGAGCAGTACCGTCGGACCGTCTTCAACCTCGTCGCACGGAACCAGGACGATCATGTGAAGAACATCTCGTTTCTGATGAACCGGGCCGGGGAATGGCGGCTGTCGCCAGCGTACGACGTAACGTACGCGTACAACCGGCAGGGCTCGAGGACCGGTCAACATCAGATGAGCCTGGCGGGCAAGCGCCACAGCTTCGAACGGGCCGACCTGCTCCGACTGGCGGAGACCTCCGGGCTGAAGGTAC
This sequence comes from Thermoanaerobaculia bacterium, assembly GCA_965232105.1. Taxonomy (GTDB): domain Bacteria; phylum Acidobacteriota; class Thermoanaerobaculia; order Multivoradales; family Multivoraceae; genus Multivorans. The sequence continues at coordinate 4,505,574 of OZ246956.1, read as the reverse complement.
CCCGGGCTGCGCGCGTCATCGAGGAGGTGCTCGAAGCCGTCGCCGACTGGCCTCGGTTCGCCGCGGAGGCGGGTGTCGGGAAGCGCGACGTGCAGCGGATCGGGAAGACGCACCGCCTTGGACTACGATGAAGCGAGCCGGCGGCACGCCATGGACGCGGCGCGCTCGGTACCTGGAATCGGACCGTTGAATCGTCTCGACAAGTGGTTGCAGGTGTCGCGGATGTTCCGGACCCGCTCGAAGGCGACTGCGGCCTGTGCGGCCGGCCGGATCACGGTCAACGGCCAGCAGGCGAAGGCGCACCGGCGTCTCGCGGTAGGCGACCGGATCGAGTTCCGAATCCGTGATTGGCAGCGGATCCTCATCGTCCGTGAACTGCGGGAGCGCTCGCTGCCGAAGGCCGAGGCGCCGCGGCTCTACGAGGATCTGAGCCCGCCGAAGCCCGAACCGCCGCGGCGGGATGCTCAGGCCGTCGTGGTCCCCGCCCATCGGCGTCGCGGCGCGGGCCGGCCGACCAAGCGGGACCGAAGGTTGATCGACCGCCTGCGTTAGCGAAGACGGCGCGCCGGCGCGCTACAGTCTCGCCACTATGCCCAAAGAAGCGTCATTGTTCCGATCCGCCGCTGTCCCCGTCCTCGTCGGGCTCGTCGTGCCGCTAGCGGTCGCCTGCACCGGCCCGCTGCCGGAGCGCACGGGTCCCTCGGGTCCGGTCTACGATCCGGCAACCGACCCCCTGGTCAACCCGCCGACCCTCACCGAGCCGTACCCGTTCGACCGGCCGGAGGTCGTCGCCCGGGACGACACGCTGGTGCGCTACATGCTCGGCGATCCGCGGACGCTCAACCCGATCTTCGCGATCTTCTGGGAGGACTACTACCTCTCGAGCGCCCTGTTCCAGGCGCTGACGACGCGCAACGCGGACATGACGACGGTGTGGAACCGGACGATGGTCGAAGAGGGCGTGATGGCCGACGACTTCATGAGCGCCCGAGTGCGCATCCGGCCGGGGTTGACCTGGCACGACGGCAAGCCGTGGACGATGCGGGACCTGAAGTTCACGTACGACGCGGTCGCTTCCGACGACGTGCCGGCGGCGATGTACAAGCACGACGTGGACCAGATCGAGCGGATCGACGTGATCGACGATCTGACCGTCGAGTTCCACTTCAAGGACGCCCTGGTGACGAACATGCTCGCGATGCGTGTGCCGCCGATACCGGAGCACATCTGGAACAACCCGGAGGAACTCGCGAACGACCCGACGATGCGGAGCAGCGAGTACTTCAACCACTACGCGCGGGAGGAAGTCATCGGTTCGGGGCCGTACCAGTTCGTGTCCTGGGCACTGACCGACCGTATCGTCGTCGACCGCTGGGACGACTTCCCGGACGCGGCCCGGATCGCGCCCTTCAAGCGGGTGATCTACCGGCCACAGAGCGATCGCAACCTGGGTTTGTTGCTGTTCAAGAAGGGCGAACTCGACGAGTACTGGTTCACGCCGCAGCAGTTCGCCACCCAGAGCAACGACGCCGAGTTCGAGCGGCTGGGCGTCAAGGGCTGGGCGCCGGCTCGCCGGATCTCGCGGATCGGCTGGAACCAGGACGGCAGCAACCCCTTCTTCACCGATGTCCGCGTGCGGCGCGCGATGACCCACGCCTACGACCAGAAGCGGGTGATCCGCGATGTGACCTACGGCGTCTACCTGGAGACGGATCAGCTCTGGGACAAGGACCACATGGGCTACAACCCGGACGTTCCGAAGTACCCGTTCGACCTGCTGCGCGCCGGCGAGTTGCTGGACGAGGCCGGCTGGCTGCCGGATCCCGACGACGGCTGGCGCTACAAGGAGATCGATGGCGAGAAGGTCAAGTTCTCGTTCGAACTGGAACTCGCCCAGACCTTCGCCGACGCGGTGAAGATGGCCGACATCTACCGCGAGGACCTGCGCAGCATCGGCGTCGAGCTGACGCTCCGGATCTTCGAGAACGCGACCCACGAGCAGCACCTGCTGGAGCACGAGTTCCAGGCCCACGCCGACGCCGACGAGGTGACGACCGACCCGGACCAGTGGTCGATCCGCCTGCACTCGACGAGCTACGACAATGCCCGCAACTACGTCGGCTACAAGAGCGACCGGGTCGACGACCTGCTGGAGCGCGGCCGGCGCGAGTTCGACCCCGAGGCCCGCGCCGCGATCTACCGCGAACTGGCCCGCGTCGTCGCCGAGGACCAGCCGTTCACGATGATGTGGAACTACACCGAGATCCGGGCCTTCAGCAAGCGCCTCCGCGGCGTCGAGTTCGCCCCCTCCGGCGTCTTTCTGTTCCAGCCCACCCCGCCCCCCGGCAGCGACTGGTGGACGAGCCCCGGCTGGTGGACCCACCGCGACGACGTCGTTTCGGTTGCCAGCGGCGGCTAGGCGTTGCGCGGCGCGGCGCGGCGCGGCGGCGTCGGCTGCACCCGCCTGCCTGGTCGGGGCTCAGGGGGGAGGGGTCCCAGGTGGCGTGCCATCGGTGCGCCCGCTGACGGGCGCACCGACTGGTTCACTGGTGGCGCGGATCGCGCCACCCGGGTTCGCGCTTGGTCGGAAGTTGAAAGGGGGTGCGCTCACTGCACTCCGCTCGCTCCGGTCGGTTGGAGGTGGCTGTAGCGGCATGGGCCGTCGCTCGCTCCGAGCCACCTGGGACCCCTCCCCCCTGAGCCCCTGGGGCAGGCTGGAGGGCGTGGGCGGCTGGGAACGTCGGCGTCCTCGGCGGCACGTAGCCGTGGGTTTCTGACCTGCGGAGGAGGAATGGGTGAGATGGCGGACCCGGATCGGAGAAGAGGACCGAGTCATTGAGCCTTGCAGAGCATCGATGAGTAATGCAAACTAGAAAAATGAATGCAACACAGCCAACTCGCTTGCCAGAGTCGACGATTACTTCCCGTGGTCAGACCACCTTGCCCAAGGAGGTGCGCGACGCGCTTGACCTGAAGCCAGGGGACAAGGTGAGGTACTTCATCCATCATGGGGAGGTTCGCGTTGCGGCCGTGAAGCCGATCAGCCGCCTGTTCGGCATCCTGGAGTACGACGGGCCTCCGGTGAGTCTGAAGGACATGGAACGCGGCATCATCGAGGGAGCGTGCCGCAGCGCACTCGGGGAAGACTGGTCGCCGGAAACAGTAGAGGAAGCTGAGCGGATCGCCGCCGGTGGTGCCGGTCGCAAGTGATCGCGCTCGACACGAACGTCCTCCTTCGGTTCCTGCTCCGGGATGACGAGGAGCAGGCGGAGGCGGCGGAGAGACTGATGCTGCAATTGACGCTCGACGAGCCGGGCTTCGTCAGTCGAGAGGTTCTGGTCGAGCTGGTTTGGGCACTGGAGTACACGTTCCGCTTCGGACGAGAGCAGATCGCCACAATCCTCAATCAACTCCTCCACGTCGCGGCGGTCGAGATCGAATGCGCGAGCGATGTAGTGGAGGCTGCCGGTGGCTATCGCCTCGGCGGCGCGGATTTCGCGGACCGCATGATCGCGGCCGCGGCGAGACGGGCCGGGGCTGTACCCCTCTACACCTTCGACCGGAAGGCGGCGCGCTTGCCGGGCGTCACTCTGCTGGGGGCTCGCTAGCCCGGTTCTCGTTGGTCCGTGCGTACTCGAGGATGTTGAGCAGGCCGTAGTTGCCTTCGTGGCAGGCGTACTCGAAGAGCGCCTGGTCGGACTTCTTCATCTCGAGGCGCGCGCTCCAGGGGCGGTTGAAGGACTCCGGGTCGTCGATCGTGTATTCGTAGATCAGCGTGGCGTCGTCGAATCGGGTGAAGCGCTCGACGAGGCGCATGTTGCCGCCGGAGCCCTGGAAGCTGATCCGGGGTTCGAAGTTGCGGGTCTTGATGACCAGGGTCTCGCCGTCCCAGTAGCCGCGGGAGTCGCCCTTGAACTGCCGCAGGTGCTCGGGCAGACGGGGCTGATCGTCGAGAGGGACGATCCGGGTTTCGTGGACCATCTCGTTCAGGAGCGCGACGGTGTCGGGCGTGACCAGGATGAGCACGTTGTTGTTGTAGGCCCCCGGGTTCATCGGCGGCCCGGCGTTGAAGCCCATCAGGCAGCGCTCCCAGAGGGAGCGATCCTCGGGTCCTGCCGGCACCTTCTGGCGCTTGTCGCGTCGTTCCTGGGCACGCCGTCGGCCGTCCTCGGTCATCGCCGGGATCCGGCCGTTCGGCGGGTCGAGGATCAGCGAGGTGCGGCGTGACTCCTGCACGTTGCGGCCGTGGTCGAGCCAGTAGGGGGCGTGGACGCTGGGGCTGCGCTTCTGGGCCTCGGCGCGGCGTGCGATCAGGTCGCGCTCGAACCGGGTTGCCTCTTCGGCGGTGAAGTACTCCTGCTCCGCGTAGTCCGCGGGTCTCTGTAGCGGCGTCGCCGTGGCGAAGTCCCACAGGCCGTCGATGTCGCCCGGCGGTTGCCAGTTCGAGCCGGCCTGGGCGCAGACCGGCGCGCCGGTGAACACGACCAGGAGGGTCGCGGCCGGGGCGACCCGGGTGCGGAGCAGGCTGTAGCGGGACACGATCTTTCAGGATAGCGGCTGGCTTGCGCCCGTCAACCGCCAGGCCTTAGGGGTGATGCTGGTGTAGCGTCCGCCGCCCATGACGCAGCCCCTTACTCTCGTTATCGGCAACAAGAACTACTCGTCCTGGTCGCTGCGTCCCTGGGCGCTGATGACCGAGCTCGGCATTCCGTTCGCGGAACGGATGCTCAAGTTCGATTCGGAGGACTGGGAGGAGAACATCGCCAGGCTGTCGCCCACGCGTCTCGTGCCGGTGCTCTGGGAGGGCGAGCCCGGGCAGGGCTTCGCCACCTTCGATACCTCGGCGATCGTCGAGCGTTTGGGCGATCTCTACCCCGACCGTCGCGTCTGGCCGGCGGACGACCGGGCCCGGGCCCGGGCCCGCTCCCTGGTCGCGACCTTCCACTCCGGCTTCGCGGCGTTGCGCTCGGCGATGCCGATGAACATCCGCTCGAGCTATCCGGGGAAGGGCCGCGAGCCCGAGGTCATGGCCGATATCGACCGGCTGACGACCCTCTGGCGGGCCGCCCGTGCCGAGTTCGGCGGGGGAGGCCCGTTCCTCTTCGGCAGCTACTCGGCCGCCGACGCCTGTTTCCTGCCCGTCGCCTCGCGGTTCGCGACCTACGAGCCGCCGCTGGATCCCAAAGCCGCCGACTACTGTGCCGTGCTGCTGGACACGAAGGCGATGCGCGAGTGGAGCGGGGCGGCCCGGTTGGAGACGGAGTTCGTGCCCGAGGACGAGCCCTACGCGGATCTGCCCTGAACAGACGCCTCGCCGTTACTGCCGCCGCCGGCCTGACGGCCGGCGCACCCAGCTTCTACGGCGCAGCTCCTAGAGAGTCCTGTCCAGTTCGAGCACCAGGGCCACGACCACGTCGTGAAGCTGCTTCATCGCGGCCTCGTTCGCACGTTCGATCGAGTCTCTGCTCGTGTGAATGACCTGGAAGACCTCCGGCATGAAGCCCTCGCGGAGTCCGGACTCGGCGCCCCCGTTCAGAACGAGCCACATCTGGTGCGCTTCGGTTGTTCCGTTCATGCCGATGGAGACGTTGGGGATCCCGGCGGCCTGGAAGGCACGGTCATCGCTCGGGGGATAGCGGGGGAAGTCCATGCACCGGGTCCCGCTCGCGGCGCAGGCGACGCGGAGACCGCGATAGACCGCCTCGTTTCCGTCGTGGGAAGTCGGTCCGTACATCAGGGTGCCGTCGCCGACGACCACGTCGACGTTGACCATGGCGGCGATGCGGTCCCGATCCTCGTCCTGCACCCAGGCCCGGGAGCCGAGAAGGCCGGACTCCTCGAGGTCGAAGAGGACGACCCGGACGCGGTGCCGCAACTCGTGCTGTTGCAGGGTCTCGGCCACCCTCGTGAGGACGACCGACGCGGCGCCGTTGTCCACCGCGCCGCCGACGACGGAGCCGTCCTGGAGGCGGACCACGTCGTAGTGCGCGCCGACCACGATGTCGCGGCTTCCTGCGCCGAGGGTGGCGATCAGATTGCGGCCGACTTCTCTCGGCTGCCGTTCCGACGGCGTGGTCGAAAACTCGTGAACGCCCGGATCGAATCCGCGCTCCCGGAACATGCGCAGGAGTTCGTCTCCGCGATCGACGGTTTCGCGGCCGACGATGCTGGCCAGATCGGCGAGGAGATCGGGCAGCGTGCTTTCTTGCCGCGGTTCCTCGGCAGACGCGGGGACGTCCGGGCCCGGAACGGCGATGGTTGAGCACCCCAGAGCCATTCCCGCGGAGAGCGCAGTGCACGTCAACATGTGCCGGCGGGAACCCGGGTGGCGCGATCCGCGCCCACCCGCGAAACAGTCCGTGCGCCCGTCATCGGGCGCACGGATGACACGCCGGCGCATCCAGTTTGTGCGCCGCAAGCTCAGTTCGAGTCTCCGCCGACGATCACGTCGACCTGGTCCTGCGGCGCGTAGAAGTAGGAGCCCGGCCGGAAGTCGTAGCCGAGGTCGCCGAGAAGGCGGCGCTGGCGCGGGGTGCAGCGCTCCAGGATTTCGGGCGTGGGCTCCGGATCGTAGGTGCGCAGGAACAACTGGCAGTAGTTGTAGAGGATCGTCTTGCGGGCGCGCGGCGCGGCGTTCACCGACGGGCCGTGCCAAAGCGAGTGCGGGAAGAGGATGCAGTCGCCGGCCTTGCCGGTGAGCTGGACCGCGCCCGGGGTCTTCGGCCCCGGCGCCGGGTACGGGCGATCCGGGAACGGGCGCATGTGGCTGCCGGGGAAGACGGTGAAGTTGCCGCAGTCTTCGTCCGTCACGTCTGAGAGCAGGTACATGCCCTTGATCGCCAGCGGCAGACTCGTCTCCGTCACCCGGATTCGGCGGAGCGCCTCGCCGCCGTCGGTGTGGGTGTAGCCGGGCCACCTGGGGTTGGGCGGACGCACGATCGCCTGGCTCATGCTGAGCACGACGTAGGGGCCCATGATGTCCGTGACCAGGTCGAAGACGGGCGAGGCGTCCGTCAGGTCGAGGAACGCCTGGTCATAGTGGAGCAGCACGCGGCGGTCCATGAAGCCTTCGGGATCCCGGTCGACGGCGTGGTCCAGCCAAGCGTAGTGGCCAAGTGGTCCGTCGGGGTTCGGCTCCCAGCCGGGAAGCTGGCGGACGCGGTCGAGTTCGGCGTCGAAGAACGCGACCTGTTCCTGTGACAGCGCCTGTTCGACGCGGATGTAGCCGTCGATTGCCCACTGCTCGCGCTGGGCCTGGGTCAGTTTCTGCATGACGGGTCTCCTGCCAGGGCCATGTGTCTTGCTTCGGTTGTGTTGCTGAGAGTATGCCGGCCAGGAGGATGGAGCCTCTCGCCCGTGAAGCTCATTCGTCTGCCGCGGCACCCTCGCGGGCTCGCTTCGCGGCCTCCGTGGCGTTGCGTGCGCGTTCCGCCGCGCCGGGGTGGCTGGCGAGCCAGTCCAGAGTGCTGCCGCCTGCGCTCGCGCCTGCTTCGCGGTCGGCGCCGCTGAGCCGCTGGATGATGTCGGAGAGTCGCGTTGGCGGAATACCGGCGCTGAGCAGGTAGTCGAAGGCGAAGCGGTCGGCGTCGTTCTCGAAGGAGCGCGAGTAGCGCTGGGCCAGCAACCGGTCCGGCCCCAGGAAGGAGAGTGTGGCGACCGACACGTCGCCCGTGAACGCTGTCCACAGGACGAGCATCGAGGAGGTCTGGGCAAAACGTCGCATTACGTGGCGTCCCGAGACGTGTCCCAGTTCGTGGGCCAGAACCGCAATGACCTCCTCGTCGTCCTCGGCCAGTTCGACCAGCAGGTCCGTGAGCACTACGGTGCCGCCCGGCAGGGCAAAGGCGTTGGGAACACCGACGGAGTGGAACCGGAGGTCCGCGTCTTCGACGCCGGTCTCCCTGCGCATCTCCTCGAAGGCCGCCAGGAGTTCGCCTTGACGGTTCGGCTCGAGTTCGGATGGCTTGAGCAGTCGCAGTTGTTCGAGCAGGGTCAGGAAGTTCTCGCCGATGACCGCTTCCACTTCGGGTGGTGTCGCGGCGACGGCGACGGTAGCTACCGCCGGTGCGCCCCACTCGGTGAACGAGTAGAGGATCGCCGCCGTGACCGCCAGGGCCGCGGCCGCGCCCCGCCAGGTGCTGTCCAAGAGGTGGCGCAGGCGACCGAAACGGTCGGCTCGCGGTTCAGGGTCACGGCGAGTGCGAGCCTGCTCGCCGTCCAGAGCGTCGTTGTCCTGAACCTCGCACACCCCGCCGTCCGGAAGGTGGAGATAGCGCGGCGTGTCGGCGACGCGACCGGGGATCCGTACGTCCTCGTAGTTGAGGCGCTCGTCTGCGCCCTCGCAGGCGATGACGAGCCCGCCTCGAGCGGTGAGCGCAAGAACGGCGTTGTGGCGGTGCGAAGTGCGCCCGTCGTAGTAGTGACACGGAATGCCACTCATATGCCGATCTCCAGTCCGAACTCGCCGGCAGCCTCCGCACCGGTCGCGGCTACGCCTTGCGATTCGCCCGCCTCGAAGATCCGTTCGGCGTCGGTCTGGGTGACGGAGAACTGGCCCACGACATATCGGAGGACTCGGATGCGGGCGAAGGGAATGAACAGCCCGAACGTGGCAAGGATCAGGACGGCGTTGCTCGAGTACAGCCACAGCATCTCGGTGAAGGACAGATCCAGGCTGCACGTGTCCTCGCCGAGTCGGGTGTTGCTCCAGCGGTAGCTGAGCAGTCGGGTGCGCAGGTACGCCAGGACGAACAGGCTGACTGCGGCCACAATGGCCACCAGGCCGACAAGGATCAACCGCATGTCGGGTTCGGCGGCTTCCGCATTGGAACTCGTCGCGGCCAACACCGCGCCCAGGACGACGAACAGGGCGACGATTCCTCCGATGTACAGGACTCCGACGACGACCGCGGTGACCACGTACATCCCGTAATAGGGCCGCGGCTTGCCGGCGAAGCCGAACGGCTGGTTGCCGAAGCGGGATTCCGTGACCAGGTAGCGGTCGCGGCCGAACACGGTGAACGGTCTTGCCAGGCCCAGGGTCGCGACCGAGGCGGCCCAGGACAGGGGATACCAGACCGCGGCGTCCCAGTACTTGCCCTGGAAGTCGAGAGCAATGCCGCGATACCTGGAGTTACGCATCTGGAAGGAGCGGGCACGGACAACGACCCACGGCACCAGCGGCATCAGGGCGAGAAGCGCCGCGTAGTAGTAGAGGATCGAGAAGAACTGGGCGAACGTCAGCAGCGCCAGGACGATGACAACCAGAATCCGCCCCCGCAGGATGGCCACCGGGTTGGCCGTGTAGTCGAAGGCAGAGTCGCCGAGCCAGACGTTGCCGTACAGGTAGCGCCGCGCCCGGACTTTCGCCCACGCCGAGTAGATGCCCAGGGTCAGGAGCGTCAGCGCGACGTTCACGATCCAGATGCGGAAGTACTCCCATCCGCTGGCGGTGAAGCGCAGGCGCCGGGCCTGGGGCTCGCCAGCCCCGTTGCCCTGTCTTTCCTCGTTCATTGAGCGGTTCTTCGGCGAATCGTAGAGGAGAACGCCAAGCGTGAAACGGGGCAATTCCAGACCGGCGGACGAGAGGCTAGCAGGGCCGGCCTGGTGGGGGCTTGGACGCGGCGCGGAGCCACAACGTAGGCGTTGGCCGTAACCTCTTTGTTTTCAGAGTTTGCGTAAAGACCAGGAGGCGGTATCCTGCGTCATGGCGTGGTCGTTTGCTCCGTTCTTCGGCAGCCCCGTTCAGGTATCATGCCGACACAGATTCTGGGTAGCGAGCCGGCTTGGCGGTCACCGGCGGGCCTCGCGGCTTACGGCCAGCGGAGGATGAGATGAAGGGACCTGCACGGATCGGCTCGGCAACTCGCCCGGGAGCGGGGCGCGGCGTACGGAACAGGCGGCAAGGGCAAGGGGTTCGTGCGTGTCTGGCCGTTTTGGCGCTTGCTCTCGCTGCCGGTGGCGGCTGGGCCCAGGAGGCGGAAGAACCCAGCGAACTCGACCGGGTGCTCACGATGCACCTCGAGGCCCGGGGCGGCCTCGAGAAGCTGCGCTCGATTCAGTCAGCGCGAGCCACCGGAACGATGTCCGTGCAGGGCATGGAGGCCCCATTCACGATTCAACTGCGTCGGCCGAACCAGGTTCGGGTGGAAGGCGACTTCGGCGGCATGGCCCTGATCCAGGCGTACGACGGCGAGCAGGCCTGGGGCCAGGCGCCCGGCCAGCCCAAGCCGGCCGCCTTCGAAGGAGACGTGGCGGCCGCTCAGGCCGCCGACGCCGTGCTGAGCAGCCCTTGGTTCGAGTACACGGAGCCGGGCTACGAGGTGGACCTTGCCGGTCGCGAGGAGATCGAGAGCGGTGAAGCCTGGAAGCTCGTGGTCACCGCGCCTGGCGGTGTGACGCACCAGGTCTTCATCGGCACGGAAGACGGGCTGGAGAAGAAGAGGATCTCCAAGGCCGACCTGGGATTCGGGCTGGAGGATTCGGAGACCCGTTTCGAGGATTATCGGGAGGTCGACGGCCTGATGCTGGCGCACCGGCAGATCCTGAGCAGTTCGATGGGTGAGATGCCGTTGACCCTGGATTCCTACGAGATCAACCCCGAGATCGATGCCGACATCTTCTTCATGCCGGGCCAGATGGCCAACTCCGCACTCGGTCTGGACGCGATCCTGGAGCGCCACGAGGCGGCCCGCGGAGCCTCGGCTGCCGAGGTGCAGACGGTGAGCGCCACCGGCACGGTCGTCATGCTCGGCTTCGAGGTGCCGATGACGGTGGCTTTCGCGCGCCCCAGTTCCTTCCGCATCGACATCGACATGCAGGGCCTGCCGATGGTCCTCGCGTACGACGGCGAGACCGCCTGGAACGTGTCGCCGATGCAGGGCGTCATCGAGCCGACGCCCTTGCCTGAGGAAATGGTCGGGGCGGTGGGGATTCTCTCCGACTTCCTGTGGGGCGGGCTTGCGGGGACAGGGGAGGCGTCGCTGGCGGGTGTCGAGAAGGTCGAGCGCGACGAGACCTACCGCCTGGACATCGCGACGGCGGAGGGCGAAGCGCGCGCTCTCTACCTGGGCGGCGAGGACTTCCTGGAGCGCCGGATCGTCTTCGACGGGGCGTTTCTGGGGTCGACAGGAGAGATCGACGTGACGATCGGCGACTACATGGACGTGGCTGGACTCAAGGTGCCGGGCACGATCCGGATCGCCGTAGAGGGCGTGGTCGCGGTTGAACTGAGGATCCAGGAGGCTGAAGCCGGCGCGGACATCGATCCCGCATCGTTTACCATGCCCGCTCCCGCCGACCCGGAGACGCCGGGTCCGGCTCTCTAGGAGCTTGCGCATGCCGACTCTGCTTGCCGCCTCGACAACGCGATTGCCCGCCGGTCGTCTTCGCGATCACTTTCTCCTCCTCGCTGCGGCGTTCGCCCTGGCGCTTCTCGCCCCCGCGGCGCCGGCCGCGGCGGACGCTTCGAGCGACGATGACGCGGACCCGGTCGAGGACCCCGCCCTTGCCGAGACGATCGTCGTCACCGCGGCCCGGGCGGAGCAGGAACTCGGGCAGGTGACCTCCAACGTCTCCGTTGTGACCGGCGACGAACTCCGCGCGAGCCCGGCCGTGACCCTGGACGACACGTTGCGCCGGGTGCCCGGCTTCAGTCTCTTTCGCCGCAACAGCTCGATGGTCGCTCATCCGACCAGCCAGGGCGTTTCGCTGCGCGGCATCGGCCCCAGCGGCGTCAGCAGGACCCTGGTGCTGCTCGACGGGCTGCCCCTGAACGACCCGTTCGGTGGCTGGATCTACTGGGGCCGTGTGGGCCGCGAGAGCCTGGACCGGATCGAGGTCGTTCGCGGCGGCGGCTCGAGCCTGTGGGGCAACTCGGCCCTGGGAGGCGTGATCCACCTCGTCACGGCGACTCCGCCGGAGTCGGGTCCCGGGCTGCGGCTTTCGGCGCTCGGCGGCGACCACGGCGTGCTCGCCGGTGAAGCCTGGTTCGGCCAGGGGTTCGAGAGTGCGTCGTTGACCCTGTCGGCGAGGAGTTTCGATAGCGACGGCTACCCGGTCGTGCGCGACGACCAGCGCGGTCCGATCGATGTCGACGCGTTCTCCGAGCAGACCAGCGTCGGCGGACGCCTGGCGTTCTCGCCCAGCGAGTCGGTCTCCGTGAGCATCGGCGGCGACACCCTCTCGGAGGACCGGGGCAACGGCACGCCACTGACCGGCAACGACACGGAGTTGACGTCGTTCCGCCTGAGCGCGGACATCGTAAGCGGCCGGGGCGATACGTGGACGGTGCGCGGGTTCACCCACGAGCAGGAGTTCGCGAGCCGGTTCAGCGCCCAGCAGGTCGACCGTTCCTCGGAGCGGCCGGCTCTCGACCAGTTCCTGGTCGACTCGGAAGCGACCGGCCTTGGCGCGCAATGGCAAGGTGAATTGGGGCAGGGGGAAGTCGGATCGGGCCTGTGGGTCGCCGGCGCCGAGTGGCGGAGCGTCGACGGGGCGACCAACGAGGACTTCTTCTACACGACGCAGTTCAACCGCCGCCGGATGGCCGGCGGCGACCAACAGATCACGGGCGCCTATGTGCAGCGGCGGGCGGAGTTCGGCGACCGGCTGACGCTGGAACTCGGGGCCCGACTCGATCGCTGGGAGACGGGTTCGGGCAGCCGGTTCGAATTCAACAAGGCGGATGGTTCGGTTCGCCGCGACGATGCCTTCGAGGACCGGGAGGAGACGGCCGCTTCGCCACGGATCGGCTTCCTCTACGCTCTGGACTTCGGCTGGGGCCTGCGCGGTTCGGTGTACGGCTCCTTCCGGGCGCCGACGGTCAACGAGCTCTACCGGCCGTTCCGGGTCCGCAACGACATCACGGAAGCGAACGAGACCCTGGAGCCCGAGCGCCTCAGCGGCATCGAGTTCGGCGCGGTCCGCTACCAGGGCGGCTCCAGGCTGTCGCTCAACGCCTTCATGAACCGGGTCGAGAACCCGATCGCCAACGTGACCCTGGCCTCGATTCCCAGCAGCCGGTTCTTCCAGCCCTGCGGCTTCGTCCCGGGCGGCGGATCCTGCCGCCAGCGGCTCAACCTGGACCGTACCCGCATCCAGGGGCTCGAGGCGGAACTTCGCCAGAGTCTCGGCGACGACTGGCGGCTCGACGTGTCCTACCTGTACAGCAACGCGGAGGTCGACAGCGCGGCCGAGTTCCCGCAACTCGAAGGGAAAAGGCTGGCGCAGACGCCCGAGCAGTCGGCGAGCCTCGGCCTCGAGTACACGAACGCCGCGCTTGTGCAGGCGCGGCTGGGCGTGCGCTTTGTCGGCGAGCAGTACGAGGATGACCTGAACACGCGGCCGCTTTCGAGCTTCGCGGTCGTCGACCTGAGTCTGGCCCGCGCTCTTGGCAGCCGCTGGCAGGTCTTCGCCGGGTTCGAGAATTTGCTCGACGAGGAAGTCCGGGTCGGTATCTCCGGAACCGGTCTTTTCACCGTCGGCGCGCCGCGCATGGTGCACCTGGGGGTGCGTCACACGCTGGGGCCCTAGACCCGCCCGTGGTCCGCTGAAACAACCCATGACCCGAGTCACCGCCGAAACGCTTTCCCGACGCCAGCGGGAGATTTCGGTCTCGGAGTTCTTCGCCAAGAACCGGCACCTGCTCGGCTTCGACTCGCTGCGCAAGGCCCTCCTGACGACGGTCAAGGAGGCGGTGGACAACTCGCTCGACGCCTGCGAAGAAGCCGGCATCCTGCCCGAGATCTGGGTCGAGCTCGAGGCCGCGAAGGGCACGAACCGCTATCTTGTGCGGATCACCGACAATGGCCCCGGCATCGTCCCCGAGCAGGCGCCGAAGATCTTCGGCCAACTGCTCTACGGCTCGAAGTTTCACAGCATGAAGCAGAGCCGGGGCCAGCAGGGCATCGGCATCTCCGCGGCGGCGATGTACGGCCAGTTGACGACCGGCAAGCCGGTGTCCGTGGAGTCGCGCACGGGCCGGCGGTCACCGGCCTACGCGATGCAGGTGATGATCGACACGAACACGAACAAGCCGAAGGCGATCGGACGCCGGGACCTGCCCGACTGGCACCTGGACCACGGGACGCTGGTCGAGCTGGAACTGGAGGCGAAGTACCTCAAGGGCCGCCAGTCGGTCGAGGAGTTCCTGCACCAGGTCGCGGTCGCGAACCCGCACGCGACCCTGCACTACCGGAGCCCGAACGGCGAGACCGAGTCCTGGGCGCGTACCGTGGAGCAGAACCCGACAGCACCGCAGGAGATCAAGCCGCACCCGCACGGCGTCGAGCTCGGCGTGCTGATGAAGATGCTCCAGTCGACGCGGCACAAGACGGTCACCCAGTTCCTGTCGCGGGACTTCAGCCGTATCTCGCCGCAGCTTGCGGGGGGGCTGGCGAAGCGGGCCGGGATCAACCCGAAGGCGCGCCCGAACACCGTCGCCCGGCAGACCGTCGACGCGCTGTACGAGGCGATCAACGACAAACGCACCCGCATCCGGCCGCCGTCGACGGACTGCCTGTCGCCGATTGGCGTGCAGGAGCTTCTGGCGGGTCTGACCCGGGGCGTCCGGGCCGAGTTCTACGGCGTGGAGACGCGCCGGCCGGCGGTCTACCGGGGCAACCCGTTCCAGGTCGAGGTCGGCCTGGCCTGGGGCGGCGACCTCGCCGGCGACGAGCTGGCCAAGGTACTGCGCTTCGCCAACCGGGTGCCGCTCCAGTACTACGCCGGCTCGTGCTGCATCACCAAGGCGGTGATGGACGTCTCCTGGCGCAACTACGGCCTGACCCAGTCGCGCGGCGCGCTGCCCTCGGGGCCGCTGATCGTGCTCGTTCATCTCGCCTCGGTCTGGGTGCCGTTCAGTTCGGAGAGCAAGGTGGCGGTCGCCGACTACGACGAGATCCGCAAGGAGATCAAGCTCGCGGTGCAGACCTGCGGCCGCCGGCTTGGGCAGTACGTCAAGCGCAAGGCGCGAGCCAAGAGCGAAGCCCGTCGCCGCGAGGTGTTCAACCTCTACATCGAGGAAGTCGTCAACTCGGTCGAGGCGATCACGGGCAAGGACCAGGAGCTGTTCCGCGACCGGTTGTTGGCGATCAGCCGCCGCAAGACGGAGCTGGCGGGCATGCTCGAAGAGGCGAAGGGTGCAGCGGCCGGCGACGACCTGGAGGCTTGCGAGAACGTGCTGGTGGTCGATCCGGATGCGGAGCCGCCCGCGGCCCTGCCTGCTGTGGCCGAGGCGGCCGAAGATGGCGGGGACACGTCTGCGGAAGAGGCTGCCGCCGACGTCGAGGAAGTCGATTCGGCTAAGCACCTGCCGCCGCCGATCCCGGCCGAAGCCGAGCGCGAGCCCGCGGCGCAGTTGGAACTGGTTTGATGGCTGCGGGAGCCTGAACGTGGCGAGCAAGGAAGAAGGCGCGACCCCCGAGGAGGGGCGGCTCAAGATCCCGGCCCGCCTCGACGCCAGGGCCAAGATCGAGCACCTGGCGAAGAAAACGATCGCGATGGCCCGCCGCGAGGTCGACCCCTACGTGGACATCCCCTCGCGGACGCTCTCGAACGTCACCTTCTCCAAGCGCAAGAGGATCATCGAGATGGGCGACGCGACCCAGCGCCGCTCGCTGTTCAACCTGAACCAGGCCCGCAAGTACATGCAGACGCTCCTGGTCGCCCGCGGCTGCACCCAACTCCTCGACGAGCAGAAGACGACCAGCATCCGCGACCTCTACTACATGACCAAGCACACCCTGGCCGACGGCAAGGAGAACACCTTCGAAGGCCAGGAGGAATCGGACCCGATCATCGAGGACCTGGAAGTCACCCTCGGCAGTCTGCGCGAGGAGTTGCACCTGTTCGCGGCCAAGCGCGGCTCTGTCGTCGGTCCGCTCACCCTGGTCGATGCCGGCGACGTGATCGACCTGTCCCGCATGGGCTCAGGCGGCTGGTCGGTTCCCGGCATCGTCGAACCGGACACGATCCGCTTCGTCGGCCACGGGGCGAAGTTCATCCTCCTCGTCGAGAAGGAGGCTGTCTGGGCGCGGCTCAACGAGGACAAGTTCTGGAAGCGCCACAACTGCATCCTCGTCACCGGCCAGGGCCAGCCCCCACGCGGCGTCCGCCGGCTCCTCTTCCGCATGGTCCACGAGCTGAAGCTGCCGCTCTACGTTTTCGTCGACAACGACCCCTGGGGCTACTACATCCACTCCGTCGTCAAGCAGGGCTCGATCGGCCTCGCCTTCGAGTCGAAGCGAATGGCGGTCCCCAAGGCCCGCTTCATCGGCCTCTCCAGCTTCGATCCCGCCGCCTACGACCTCTCCGAAGACGTCAGCATCCGCCTCAACGACCAGGACCGCTCCCGCGCCAGGGAAATCCTGAACTACGAGTGGTTCAAGGCCAAGGCCTGGCAAAAAGAAATCAGGAACATGCTCCGCACCGGCGTCAAGTGGGAACTCGAAGCCCTCTCCAGCAAGGGCCTCTCCTTCGTCACCGAAGAGTTCCTGCCGAAGAAGATCGCCGACCGCGACTGGCTGTAGGGCCGCATCACCACTCCCCCAGCTCGACCTCCGGCGTCTCCGGCAGTTCATCCGCGAGCAACCAGCGGGCGAACAACGTCCCCTCGTTGTAGCCGGCCGTGCTGATCCAGTTCTTCGGCGCCTCCTTGTGGCTCAGGTAGATGACGTAGCTGCCGTCCGGCTCGGGCACGGCGGTCTGCTTGTTGATGCACACCGGGAAGTCGGCGTAGTTCGTCGACTGCATGAAGTAGTTCCACGTCTGGAGTCCCCAGTAGCAGGCCTCGGGCGACCGGAACCGCACCTTCAGGTACTGGTGCTCCTGCAGCCGGAAGCGGCAGAAGCAGTAGATGTTGTCGACGGTCCCCCAGCCGCCCTGCTCCGGGTCGAACTCCCACGGCGGGCAGAATTCGTTGAAGGGGAGGTGGACCGGCAGCGGAGCGATCCACGTGGTGCACATGAAGAACATCGCCATGCTGCGGATGCGTCTCGCCAGTGCGGCGTCGTCGAGCGGCAGGGCAGGCGGCTGCGGCGAGGCGTTCTCGATGCTGAGGCTGCTCTCCCGTGACGCCGCATGGTCGAAGAAGTACTCGCGGGTGAACAGCGACACCGAGTCGGGTTCGATCCGGAACTCGTTCGGGCCCTTCGGGTCGTGCGTCAGCCGGATCTCGAAAGACCCGTCGTCCTCGAACACGATGTCGCGCTGGTTCACGTTGAGCGTTACCCGATCCGCGAGTTCGCCGTTCGGATCTCCGCCGTAGAGGCAGAAGCTCAGGTAGCAACTGTCGAAACGCCGGCCCCGGATGACGTACTCCTGGTCGCCGCGGACCTGGGAGAAGTAGTAGACCGCGTCGACGTTGTCCCCGTAGAGCTTGCGGGTTCCGTCCGTGAGCCGCATCAGCCTTGGACGCAGGGGATCGTTGTGCAGGTAGAAGTCCACCGTCACCTGCATCAGGTGAAACAGGTGCTGGTAGCCGTCCACGTGTCCCTGGTGGTCGAGTTCCTTCTCCGGGTCCAGGAACGTCTGCTCCGCGTTGCGGATCACGTCCAGGAATTCGTGCAGCGCCTGCCGGCTCTCGAAGTCGTTTTCACTCATGCTCGCGTTGCTCCCGGGCAGATCAACCAGGTTCCAAGAAATCCAGGTAGTGCGCGTACTTGTCGTCGATCTCGGGTCGGGTGACCCCGATCCGGGCGAGCGAGTACTGGTGGACGCCGTGCTTCCCCCGCTGCTCCCGTTGCAGCAACTTCTTCATTCGGGCCCGGTCCTCTGGCCGCAGCTCCCAGCCGAAGCGTGAGTAGATCGAGTCGACGACCGCCATCTGGTTCTTGACGAAGTCGTCGAAGAAGACGTCGACCATCTGGTCCTCGCGACCGAGCTCGCGGCGGTCGCGGAGAAATCGGGCGAAGTAGTCGGCCCAGATCAGGAGTTGCTCCCTACCGGTTCGCAGCGTGTCCTCGTGGTCCGAGTAGAACGACCGCATCGACGAGATCAGGCTCGCCACCGACGGCACGACGGACGCCGGATGGCGGTGGGTCACGATGACCCGTGCATCCGGATAGACCTCGAACAGGGGCCGCAGCCGCATCAGGTGCACCGGCGACTTCAGCAGCCAGCGACGAGTGCGAACGCCGCCCGACTGCAGGAACTGCAGGAACTGCTTGTGCCAGCGGAGGTTCCGTACCTGGTCCAAGTTCGCGAACCAGTCGTGGTACTCCGGCAGGTAGGCCATCGCCAGGTACTGGAAGCTCGCGAAGTTGAGCGCCGTGATGCCGACGCACTCCTGTGGCGAGTCGGCCGTCATGTAGTGCTTGCGTCTGAAGTCCGGCACGAGCCGGAAGATCTGGTCGAACTCCCTGCGCACCGTCTCGATTCGGTCGTTGTCGTCGTGGTCTTCCGGCCGCGGCGCCGGGGCGGGAAGGAGACACTCCCAGGACAGCGGCGCCCGATGGTTCCGGTCCAGGTGCAACAGGGCGTGGAGGATCGTCGTCCCGCTTCTGGGCATCCCGACGATGAAGAGCGGAGCGCGGACATGCTCCTCGCTGATCTCAGGGTGTTCCGAAAGCGCTCGTTCAACCTTCGAGCGCGAATCGGCCGAGCGCTGCACGGTGCCCCGCGCGGCCAGCCGTCCGAAGGTGGTCAACCGCGCGTGCGTTTGGAGCCCGTGAACCAGGCGTTCGAGCCCCTCGTGAAACATGGGGTCGTCAACGGCGAACTCGCTGGCCCGCTGCGCGTTTCCCAGAATCCGCTCCGGCACCAGCGAGAAGGGGTCGAGTCCCAACCGCCGCGCCACCGCCCCGACACGGTTGACGGCCTTGAGCGCGACCGGCTGCCGGATTCGGATCGACGGACTCGCCAAGCTCAGGTCAGCTTCTTCAGCTTGGCTGCAATCGACATGTCGCCCCGGACCTTGATCTTCCCCGACGCCACCGCCATGAAGGGCTTGATCTGCTTGTTCTGCAACTTGAGGAACGTGTCGATGGACATCCGGATCGTGCAGTCCGCCTCGACGTCCTGGCCGGACACGTTCGAGACCTCGTTCACCTCGCCCGTTCCGTCGATCAGCATGCGCTCCTCGTCGAAGTGGAAGAGCAGCGTCTTCCCGAGCGGGTCGATTGCTGCCGCCTTCACCGCCATGTCGGCGACGATTTCATCCATCGTCATCGCAAGCTCCCATGTTCCAGAGGGGGAACCCTAGCAGCCCGTTGACGGAGTGGCGTTCCACCGAGGGCGGTCAGGAACCCGTCCGGCTCCAAGGCGTCACTCGTCTCCGGTGGTCTCCGCCGATGCTGTGTCGAGTCCGACCTCGATCAGCTCGAAGACGCCGAACATCATCTCGTTGGTCGCGTCGAGGCCCCAGCCTACGTCCTGGTTCGGGTCCGGATTGGCCGGGTTGTCGGCCGAGTTGTCGAAGTGCGCCACAACCTCGATCACGGTGCCCCTGGGCAGGAGCTTCGGCTCCTCGGGGTAGTAGAAGGTCTGCCAGTTGAAGTCGAACTCGGGCACGTCGAGGAGGATCTCGCGGCGTCCGTCGGCATGGATGGCAGTGAACGACATCTGTTTGCCGCGCAGGTGCATGTGCGGAAGGTACGAGACGATCCGTGAATCCGTCTTGAGTTCGTACCGGAAGTCGATCCGGTGGTTCGGGGCGCCCGCCGGAATCTCGAGGTCCATCGGGCCGGCGAGTATCGCCAGGACCTCGGCCTCGGGTTCTCCCTCACCGAAAAACAGGCCGATGCGGGTCTTGTCGACGCGCTCCGACTTGCCGTTCGGGTGGAAGTGCTGGTTCAGGATCAACATCATTCCCGGCTCAATCCAGCGCCCCGTGCCTTCCGGAAAGACGATCGGCGCCATGCCTGGGGCCCACAGCCCGAGCGCATTGAAGTGTCCCTGTTCATCGACGGGGCTGATCGCGCCAGGCGCGATGACGAGAGACGGAGTCTCCCCTCCGCCCGTGGCCATCAGTCCGGCCAGGTCGACCATGAAGGCCCCCTGGTGGTGACTCACCTCGCGGTCGCCGGGCCGAAACTCGACGGCGCGCACCCAGCGACGCTCCGGCAGGTCGATCCGCACGATCGGGTTCCGAAACACATCCGGCCCTTCCGCCGGTACGGTGACGGCGGGCAGTTCGATCACGTAGTCCGGCTCGCCCAATTGCCACCCCTCGGTGAACACCGGCGGTTTGGGCATCTGCGACCGATCCCCCGGCTTTGCACCGCCCTCGACCCAGGCGACGATCGTGTCGATCTCCTCCTGGCTCAGGCGCGCATCGTTCGCCCACTTTCCGTGTTCCGGATTGGCAAACCAGGGCGGCATCTTTCCGCTTGCGACCGCTCGCTGAATGGAGCGCGCCCACGGCCGCGCTTCACGGTACGTCAAGAGCGACATCGGAGCGATCTCGCCCGGCCGGTGGCAGCCGACGCAGTGGCGCATCAGGATTGGCGCAACGTCGCTACTGAAGACCACGGGCTCGGCGGCGATGCCAATGGCCGGGCCGGCGAACGCCGAAGCGAGGCCGAGCACGACCGTGTTGGTTCTTGCTCTCAAGAGACGCGTCATCAGCAGTCCGTCCGGGATTGAGCGTACTTTATCCGGCCACAGGCACTTGGTAAGGCGCGCCTCGCAGCCGGCCTCTGGAAGAGCTGTGCTGCGGCGCGATGAACTTGGTGGCACCCATCCACCGAGGGTCTCAGGGGGAGGGGTCCCAGCGGCCGCTTACGCTCTCTCGGACAAGTGGGAGGTTTGCGCTCGCTTCGCTGTGCGCCGTGGTAAGGCGCCTAATCCCAGCGGGTGCGAATCCCGCCCGGCTAACTGTCGTTCCAGCCGGAAGCAATCGGAGCGGATGATGGAGGAAACGAGATCGTCTGAAGCACTTCGATCAAGGGCCGCCTTGGGCGGTCTGGCGAGCATGCGGGCCGCAACGCGAGTGAACGCTGAGCAGGCCTCGAAACGCGCGATGCGGAAGCCGACCCGTCAGTGGAGTGGGGAAGGCTGGCATCGGCCGGGAAGCGAGCGACGGAAGCACCGGTCGATTCCGCCGGGGTAATGGCGGCGGCACGCATGCAAGAGGGAGAAGGAGGCAACACGGGAAGCCCCATCGGTGGCGTGGCACGCGCCAAACCGGAATCCCGCGAGCGACAGTCCGGGCCATTGTGGGTGGCGGAGAGGCCCGTAGTACCGGTGAGTCCGGGTAATGCCGGAGGAGGGAAGGGGCCTTGGTTCGGGAATGACGCAGTGAAGGAGGAAAGGACGTGGGGACTGGCGAGAGCCTAGCCGCCTCAGAGAGTGTTCGGAGACTCCGGAAGGCGTTGCATGCAAAAGCGAAGGAAGCTCCGAGCTTCCGTTTCTACTCGCTGAGCGACAGGGTGTGGCGCGCCGACGTGCTGTTGGTGGCCTGGCAGGCAGTCCGCCGCAATGGCGGCACTGCGGGCGTTGACGGTGAGACGGTGGCGGAGATCGCGTCGTTTGGAGTGGAGCGTTGGCTTGGGGGACTGTCGCGGGACATGAGGGAAGGCGCTTACCGTCCGCAAGCGGTGCGGCAGGTGCTGATCCCGAAGAAGCAGAAGGGGAAGTACCGGGCGTTGGGCATACCCTGCGTACGGGACCGGGTGGCCCAGACGGCGGCGATGCTGGTGTTATCGCCGATCTTCGAGGCGGACTTGGAACCGGAGCAGTACGCCTATCGGCCGGGTCGCAGCGCGCAGGCCGCGGTCGAGCGGGTGCGCGAGTTGGTGAGCAAGGGCCGCCGCGAGGTGGTGGACGCGGACATGTCGGACTACTTCGGCCAGATCCCGCACGCCGAGCTGCTCAAGTCGATCGCCCGTCGCGTGAGCGACGGTCGGATGCTTGGGTGGATCAAGGCGTGGCTGGAGATGGCGGTGGAGGAGGACGACGGCAAGGGCGGCAAACGCCGCACGAACCGCGCGCGTCGAGAACGGAAGGGTACGCCGCAGGGCGCTCCCATTTCTCCTCTTCTGACCGTGGGAATGCAGCTGGAGTTTCCTCGGTTCACTGATTCCCGGACTCCCTACGTCATAGACGGAATCAGCCATGAGGGGAGCTGGTCGGTGCATGCAGGTTCCCGGATCGTCATGGCGTCCAGTCCGGTTCCGCTGGCGCGGGAGCTAGTGGAGGGCGGAGGTCTGTCATTCGACGGCATGTACTTCTCGCTCACGGGTGCCAAAGAGCACGTCGGTGCCGTCCTGAGAGCCTGTGGCCATTCGGACTAGCCAAGCGGTGTGCTGGCAATGAAGGCCACTAAGGGAGGCTACTTTCCTCGCCGAGGTCTAACGAGGCGTCGTCTCAGGCCGACGAGCGTGCAGACCGGAGCGGATGCCGGCGCACCCGGTGGGCGGAAACTTGCCTCAACTGTAAAGGCTACGCTTGTTCACGGAGTCTAGGTGGGCGGATTACTGGCTTGTCGGTTCGTTCTGATGCCGCTCCGTCGTGCGATGTCGTTTAGACGCTGTTCGAAGTACCGCCGGAAGATCTGGTTCTCTGGATAGGACTCGGGCTCGGCCCAGATCGACCCGAGGCGACCCAGCAATCCGGCGATCCAGTCGGCAGCTTGAATCGTCTGATAGCGGTGGCTTTCGAGATGAATCGGAGGCTCGATGAGGCGGCGTCTCGGAGAGTGACCTCCAAACATGGCACGCGCCGCGTGGGTGATCAGAGTGGGCCGCAGAGCGTGCTGGTCCAGGGCGAGGAGGAAGTTGGCTGATTGGGCATCTCTCACACAGAAGTCATCTAGCCGCTTGATCGCTTCGCGAAACACGGCTGTGTACAGCGCTTTGGGATTGTGCTTCTTCAGTGGCAGCGTCTTTTCCGTGCCGACGAAGAACACTGCTCCACCGAGGCCGTGAAGTTCCTTGAACATCCGATAGGTGAAACCTCGCACCGCCGGATATCGTTGCACGTTCTTGACGGTGTAGAGACTGGATCCCTTCTTCTCCCAAACGGCGGCCTGCTTGCCAGATCGGCGGATCTCGAAGTCGAGTAGCTCGCACTTGCGCTTGAAGAACCAGGTCGCGAACCATCTGACCTGATCTGCGGGGAGGACGTAGCCGGCAAGTCCGAACACCGGACTCGTACGATGCTTCGGGTCATGACGACTGATGTACGGCCCAATATGGCCGAACTCGTCGAGATAGGCTAGGTATGTCCTCGTCACTTTGGAGGTGGAGATACACGAAGACCCACGCGATTGCGTGGGCCTCGGAAGGAGAGCAAGGATGGAACCAACCAACCCTGCGTCTCGGCCGAGAGGGTATAGCGGAGGTGGTCCGGCAGTCAAGGGCACAGTCGTGAAGTGGATTCGATCGTCCGAAGATCTCCGGCCTCCAGCCTGCCCAGGGCGCGAAGGGGGGCGGTCCCAGCGGGCTCGGAGCGAGCGACGCCCGACGACGTTGCAGTGACCGATGACCAACCGGAGCGAGTGGAGTGCAGTGAGCGCACCCCCTTCCATCTTCCGACCAAGCGCGAACCCGGGTGGCGCGACCCGCGCCACCCGTGAACCAGTCCGTGCGCCCGTCAGCGGGCGCACGGATGACACGGCCGCAGGGACCGCCCCCGTTCGCGCCCGCCCGGGCAGGCGGGTGTAACCGATGCGATCCGCCGCTCCGTCGCGGCTCCGGTTCCGACTCCGACTCAGTCCGCCGCCGCCGCAACCGCAGCAGCCGGGAACGCCTTGATCACTTCTCGCGTCATGTCCCAGCGGTCGAAGCCTTGCCGTCCCCAGTCGAGGCCGCGGCGGACGATGACGAGGTCGTGGGAAGGGACGATGACGACGAACTGGCCGCGGTTACCGGCGGTGGAGTAGGCGTCCTTCGGGACGTCGGTGCGTTCGTCGGGGACGAGCCAGAACTGGCCGCCGTAGAAGTTGCCGCGGCCGGCGGTCGAAGGGGCGGGGGTGCGGACGAAGTCGATCCACTCCTCGGAGAGGAGGCGTTCGCCGTTCCAGAGGCCGCTCTGGAGGTAGAGGAGACCGAAGCGGGCGAGGTCACGGGCGTTCGTGTAGACCTGACTGCTGAGGATGAAGTCGCCGAAGCGGTCAGTGCTGAGGAGGGTGTTCCTCATGCCGATGGGGTCGAGCAGGCGTTTGCGGGGGAACTCGACGTACTTCGTCTCGCTGCCCAGGACGCGCTTCATCGCGAAGACGGCGAGTAGGGTGTCGTAGTTCTCGTAGTCCCAGTTCGCGCCGGGCTCGCGGATCAGGGCGCGGCGGCGGGCGCCTTGAACGGAACTGGCGCCGGCCCAGTAGGACATGCCGGAGCCGACGGCGTACTCCTGGCCGTCGTTGTCCACGGTCTGGAGGCCGCTCGACATGTTGAGCGCGTGGCGGAGCGTGATCGCGGACCGCGGGTCGGTTTCGGGCGCGGCGGCTTCCTTTGGCAGGAAGTGGAAGCCGAGCGGCGCGTCGAGCGCCAGCTTCCCCTCGTCGACGAGCATGCCGATCAGGGTCGAGGCGATGCTCTTCGCCGTCGACCAGGTGCGGGTCCGGGTCGTCCTGTCGACTCCGTCGGCGTAGCGCTCGTGGACGATCTTGCCGCGATGGACGACGAGCAGGCTGAGCGTGACCTGGTGGGGCGACTCGCGGTCGAAAGCCCAGTCGGAGGCGGCCTGGAGCGCGGCCGCGTCGACGTCCGCGGGCGGCTTGATGGGACCGGTCCTGTCGCCGTTCGGCCATGGGACTTCGGCGGGTTTGCCCGGCGGGGGCGGCAAGTCGATGGCCGGCAGGTCGTCGATGTCGTCCAGGGTCTGGTCGGGCGCCAGGATGATGCAGCCGATTCCTTCGCGGAAGGCGGCTCGCATCTTCGGCACGCCGTGGCCTGAGCCGATCGTCACGGCTTTGCGCTCCCGGTCGACCTCATAGTCGCCGCCGCCCGGCGTTCCGACCGGCTCTTGAAGGAAAGCGAGTTCCTGCGCGAAGACCTGTTCGATCGTCCGGTTCGACGTGAACAGGCCGTTGCACATGAAGATGGCCTGCTGGCCCTGGCGGACCATCTGGCGTTGCGGTTGCCAGTAGTCGTAGGTCTCCTCCTGCTGTGCGGCGATGGGGAAGGCCGTGAGCAGGATGGCGGCGGCCAGAGCGAGGCACAGGGACTTCATCGGTTGCGATCCTCCTTCACGGCAAACTAACAGCAGCATCGTCGCGCGCGCCCAGCCAGTACAGGTTCTGACGGCCTCCGGCACCGTCGGCGCGGTAGCGGGCCACTTTGGTGAGCGGCAGGCCTGCGACGAGGCGATCGAGTTCCGGTTCGTCGGTGTGGTGGCAGTAGCGTCGGGCTCCGGAGTCGGCCGGTCCCCAGCGCAGGAGGTGGTCGTCGGGTTCGATTTCGGCCGGGGCGACGCCGGCTTCCGAACTCCAGTCGAGCCGGCGGCTCTCGAACCGGGGATCGTCGGCGAACTGCCAGCAGGTGAAGGCGACGAGGCCGCTGGGGGCCACTGCCGAGGCGGCGCGTTCCAGAGCGCGTCGTCGGGAGCCGAAGCCCGGGAGGTGGTGGAGGACGCCGAAGAGGGTCACGAGGTCGTAGGCGGCGCGGTTGACCGTGCATTCCTCGATGTCATCGACTTCGAAGCGGATGTGGTCGAGGTCGGCGGCGGCGGTTCGGGCGTGGTCGATCAGCTCGGAGCTGAGGTCGATGCCGACGTAGGTGAAGGGCTGATGCCCGCGGAGTTCGGCGTTGCGCTCCAGGAAGAGGGCGAAGCGGCCGTTGCCGCAGCCGAGATCGAGGACGCGGAGGGGACGGTCCGTGGGCGGTGCCGCGGTCTCGACGACGCTTCGCCAGCCAAGCCAGCCGCCGGGGTGGCGGGTGCGGTCGAAGTCGGTGGCGCTACGGCTGTAGAAGTCGCGGTTGATCTGGCGGAGGGCGGCTTGGGTTGACGCGTCCAACCGGCCCTACCCGGAGCCCAGACTCAATCCACCGTCGACGGCGAGCAGGGCACCCGTGATCCAGTCGTTCTCGGGATCGCAGAGGAAGGCCACGGCGCGGGCGACGTCGTCCGGCTCGCCGATGCGGCCGAGCGGCACCTGGGCGCCGAAGCCGTCGAGGAAACGGGCCGCATCCTCGGGCTCCATCACAGTCTCGAAGATCGGGGTGCGTACGACGCCGGGCAGCACCGCGTTGACGCGAATCCGGTCGCTGGCGAGTTCCGCGGCGAGGCTTCGGGTCAACGCGTCGACGCCGGCCTTGGCTGCGGAGTAGACGGAGCAGTTGGCGAGCGGCGACTGGGTGACGGAGGACGAGATGTTGACGATCGAGGCGCCGCCACCACTTGCGCGGAGGTGGGGGATCGCGGCCCGGGTCGCGAACAGCACGCCCTTCAGGTCGACGTCGACGACGAGGTCGACCGGGTCGGGCTCGGCTGGGCTCGCGTCGGCGAGCGGGCCCGCCCGGTAGACGCCGGCGCAGTTGACCAGGATGTCGAGCCCGTCGAGTTCGCGCGCCGCTTCGTGTACGAGTCGACTCGCATCGCCGGCGACGGAAACGTCGCCGCTGACGGCGGTGCAGGCGAGGCCCAGCGCGCGCAGGCCGGCGGCGGCCGTCTCGACCACATCAGGCCGGCGGCCGCCGAGGGCGACGCGGGCTCCGCCCCAGGCGAGGGCCCTTGCGACCGCGAGTCCGATGCCGCTGCCCCCGCCGGTGACCACGGCCGCTCGGCCTTCGAAGCGCCCCGCCGTCGTCGGTTCGATCGCCATCGTTCTTACCCTGCCAGGGTGTGCAGTTGCCTGACCTGGCCGTAGTAGGTTCCCGTCATGGCGGCGACAATAGCCCCGAAACGCGTCGTGTGCTCATCGGACTCCGTGCTGCGGTCGCCTGGCGCTCCTGCCCGGGTGCTCCGTGGAGTGTCCGGTCGATGAACACGGACACGAGCGCGTACCCCTTCGAGCCCGAGGAACACGCCTCAGAGCTCGAGGCGATCATCGGCGCCATCGAACGGGCGCCGCGGTTCGGGGAGCGCGACCTGGAGGACCTGCTTCGCCGGCATCCGAAGGACGGCAGAGGCTTCTTCTCCAAGAGCGAGCTGATCCGCGGCTACCGGGCGCTCCGGCCCGGTTCGGCGGCCGAGCACGCGTTCGTCGAACGGGTGCGCATGAAGCCGGTGCGGACCCGCAGTGGCGTGGCGCCGGTCACCGTGCTGACCAAGCCGTTCCCCTGCCCCGGCCGCTGCATCTTCTGTCCGAGCGACGTGCGGATGCCGAAGAGCTATCTGTCGTCCGAGCCCGGCGCCCAGCGTGCGGCGGAGCATCAGTTCGACCCGTTCCGGCAGACCCTGTCTCGCCTCCGTTCGTTCCATCACACCGGTCACCCGACGGACAAGATCGAGCTGATCGTGCTCGGCGGCACCTGGTCGAGCTACCCGGAGGCGTACCAGATCTGGTTCATCCTGCGCTGTTTCGAGGCGATGAACCGATTCTCCGCGACCATTGGGCCGGCTGCGCGCGACCCGCTTGCGCATTTCGAACCCGAGGTCGATTTCCGCGAACTCGTTCGGACGGTCGAGGGGGTGCTGCTGGCGTCGGGGGAGGCCGCCGGCGACGATCCGGACGCCCACCGGCGCAACCCGGCTTGCGAGGAAACGAGCAAGACGCGAACCAGTCGGTGCGCTCGTCAACGGGCGCACCGATGGAACTACAACCAGGTCGTCTCCGCCTGGACTTCCGCGCATCCCCGAGTTGCGGACCAGGCCCGGCGTCAGACCGCGAGCTGGGCCGATCTCGAGAGCGCCCAGCGGGCGAACGAAACGGCGTCCACCCGTTGCGTGGGCCTGTCGCTCGAGACCCGTCCCGACCGGCTCGACCGCGATGAGGCTCTGCGGATGCGGCGGCTCGGGGCCACCAAGGTGCAGATCGGTATCCAGAGCATGGACGACGACGTGCTGGCGCTCAACAAGCGCGGCCACGACACGGCACGAACCCGGCGCGCGATCCGGCTGCTACGCGGCGCGGGGTTCAAGATCCAGGCGCACTGGATGCCGAACCTTTACGGCTCGGCGCCGGACAAGGACTGCGAGGACTTCGACCGCCTGTTCCGCGATCCCGATCTTCGCCCGGACGAACTCAAGATCTACCCGTGTTCGCTGATCGAGAGTGCCGAACTGATGGCCTACTACCGCCGCGGCGCCTGGCGGCCCTATGACCGCGATGAACTGCTCGACGTGCTCGTGCACAGTCTCAGCGCTACGCCGCGCTATTGCCGGCTGACCCGGGTGATCCGTGACATTCCCGGGACGGACATCGTGACCGGCAACCGGACGACGAACATGCGGCAGGTGGCGGAAGCCGAGGCCCGGGATCGCGGCGTCGTCTGCCGGGACATCCGCGCCCGCGAGATCGGCGGTCGCCCGGTCGATCCGGGCCGACTCCGCACGCGGCGCACCGACTACGAGGCGGCTTCGGGGCGGGAGACGTTCCTCGAGTTCGTGGACGCGGAGGACAGGATCGCCGGGTTCCTCAGGCTGCGGCTTCCGGCGGCGGCCGGGTCGGCCGAGAGTCGCCCGGCGGAGCTGGCCGGCAGAGCGGTCATCCGGGAGGTCCACGTCTACGGCGCGGTGGTCGGCTTCGGGGAGCGAGGCGAGGGGAGATCGCAGCACGTCGGCCTCGGCCGCCGTCTGATCGCCGAGGCACTGAAGATCGCCAGAGATGCCGGCTTCGAGCGGATGGCGGTCATCTCGTCGGTCGGCACCCGCGAGTACTACAGGGGCCTCGGTTTCGCCGACGGCGAGCTGTACCAGCACCGGCCGACGGCGCCGGCGCTCGGGGAGTCCTCGCCGTGAGCGCCCTGACCACCGACCTCTACCAGTTGACGATGGCTCAGGGGTACTGGCAGCACGGTCGCCACCTCGACCGGGCCAGCTTCTACATGTCGATGCGCCGGACTCCGTTCGGCGGCGGCTTCGCCATCGCGGCCGGCCTGGAGCGGATCGTGTCCTTCCTGCAGGGCTTGCGCTTCGAGCCCCAAGACATCGACTACCTGCGTGGCCTTTCGGGCGGCAACGGCGGGAGGCTGTTCGCGCCCGAGTTCCTCGACGCGCTGCCGGCGCTCGATCTCTCCGTTTCCCTTGCCGCTGTCCCGGAGGGGACCGCGGTGTTCGCCCGCGAGCCGCTGCTGCGGGTGGAGGCGCCGCTGCTCGTCGGTCAACTGATCGAGACGCCGATCCTGAACATCATCAACTTCCAGACCCTGGTGGCGACCAAGGCGGCGCGGCTCTGCCATATCGCCGCTCCCGGCCAGCCGGTGCTGGAGTTCGGCCTGCGGCGAGCGCAGGGCTTCGACGGCGCGCTCAGCGCCTGCCGGGCTGCCTACGTCGGCGGCTGTACCGCGACGTCGAACGTGCAGGCGGGTCAGCGGTTCGGCATTCCCGTGCGCGGCACGCATGCCCACAGTTGGGTCCAGGCGTTCGACTCGGAACCCGAGGCGTTCGACGCCTTCGCCGAGACGATGCCGAACAACTGCGTACTCCTGGTCGATACGTACGATGTCGACCGGGGCATCGAGAACGCGATCGCCACCGGGCGGGAACTCGAGCGGCGCGGTCAGCGGCTGCTGGGCATCCGTCTCGATTCGGGCGACTTGCTGCAGCAGAGCCGGATGGCGCGTCGACGGCTGGACGGGGCGGGGCTCGAGGACGTGGCGATCGTGGTCAGCGACAACCTGGACGAGAAGCGGATGATGGAGCTGCGGCGGGCCGGCGCCGCGATCGATATCTGGGGGGTCGGCACGTCGCTCGTGACGGCCGCGGGCGCCGGCGCGCTGGGCGGCGTCTACAAGCTGTCGGCGATCAGACGTGCCGGCGACAAGCGGTGGCGGCCGGTGTTCAAGCTCGGCGCCGGGGTCGGTAAGGCGTCGCTGCCGGGACGGCTGCAGGTGCGGCGATACCGGTCCGGCGGAGGGGTTCTGGAGCGCGACGTGATCTACGCCCGGGACGAGGGGAGCAGTCCGGGGACAGGTTCCGACCCGGAGGGCGGCGACGACCTGCTGAGGCCGGTCCTCGACCGTGGCCGACTGGTGGAACCTCTGCCCACGCTCGAGATTTGCCGGGAGGTTGCGGGGCGTGAGGTCGCAGCCCTGCCCGTCGGCCTGCTCGAACTCGACTGCCACGCACCGGCGCCGGTGGAGGTCGCGCCGGAGCTGCTCGACCTGTGCGACGAGTTGGCCGCGGAGCATCGGGTTTCAGACCGTTCGGAGTGACCGAGGGGGCAACGCCCACCTGAGGCCGAAGTGTCGTGGTTTGAGGCGTTTGCCGGTTTGTCGTTCATAATCCCGCATGGCCGCTCCGGGTGCTCGTGGCGCTGCGCGCCGTTTCGACGACCTGTACGAACACGGGTTCGCGCGCGTCGCCGTCTGCCTGCCGCGGGCGGAAATCGCTGATCCGGCCGCGAACCTGGAGCGCACGCTCGCGCTGGCGCGGCGCGCCGACGAGGCCGGAGCGGCGGCAGCCGTCTTCCCCGAACTGAACCTGAGCGGCTACTCGCTGGACGACCTGTTCCACCAGTCGGCGGTGCTCGATGGTTCGCGGGAGGCGCTGCTCGAACTGGCCGCGGCCTCGGGCGACATGCGGACGGTGCTGATCGTCGGCCTGCCCCTGGTGGCCGACGGCGCGGTCTTCAACGTGGCGGCGGTCGTCCAGGGCGGGCGGATCGCCGGGATCGTGCCGAAGATCTATCTGCCGAACTACCGGGAGTACTACGAGAAGCGTTACTTCGCCGCCGCCGAATCACGCCGATCCGAGGTCGTGTCCCTGGGTGGCGAGGAGGTGCCCTTCGGCGAGGACCTGCTGTTTGACCTGGGACCGACCCCCGGGTTCCGCTTCCACGTCGAGATCTGCGAGGACCTGTGGTCGCCGCTGCCGCCGAGCACTCACGGCGCGCTGGCCGGGGCCTCGGTGCTGTTCAACCTGTCGGCGAGCAACGTGACGATCGGCAAGGCCGACTACCGGCGGCTGCTGTGCGCGTCCCAGTCGGGACGCTCCGTGGCGGCCTACGTCTACGCCGGGGCGGGCGCTGGCGAGTCGACGACGGACCTGGCCTGGGACAGCCACGGTCTGATCTACGAGAACGGCGAACGGCTGGCCGAGTCGGAGCGCTTCAGCCAGGAGGCCCAGATCATCACCGCCGACCTCGACCTGGAGCGGCTGGCGCAGGAGCGGCTCCGCATGTCGACCTTCCGGGACGCGGCGCGCCGGGAGTCGGCCGCCGGGCGGTTCCGGCGGGTCAGCGTCGCGGTGGAGCGTCCGGCCGCCACGGTGGCGCTCGATCGCGAGATCCCGCGCTTTCCGTACGTGCCGGCGGACAGCGGCGAGCGGGACGAGCGCTGCGCCGAAGCGTTCGACATTCAGGTCGCGGGCCTGGTCCAGCGCCTGCGCGCGACCGGCATCGAGAAGGTCGTGATCGGCGTCTCGGGTGGGCTCGATTCGAGCCACGCGCTGATCGTCTGCGTCCGCGCCGTCGACAGGCTCGGCCTGCCGCGGGAGAACATCCTCGCCTACACGCTGCCCGGTTTCGGCACTTCCTCGCGCACCTACGAGAATGCGAAGCGGTTGATGGCGGCGCTCGGCGTCAGCGCGTCGGAGATCGACATCCGGCCGGCGAGCGAGCGGATGCTGGAATCAATCGATCATCCCTACAGCCGGGGCGAGCGCGGCGCGGAGGTCTACGACGCGACCTTCGAGAACGTCCAGGCCGGCGAACGGACGTCCCACCTGTTCCGGTTGGCCAACCTGAACCGCGGCCTCGTCATCGGCACGGGCGATCTCTCCGAACTCGCTCTCGGCTGGTGCACGTACGGCGTCGGCGACCAGATGGCCCACTACAGCGTGAACTCGTCGGTGCCCAAGACCCTGATCCAGCACCTGATCCGCTGGGAGGTGGAGCGCGGCGAGTTCGGCGCCGAAGCCAGCGAGACCCTGCAGTCGATCGTCGATACGGAGATCTCACCGGAGCTGGTGCCGGCCGTGGAGGGGCAGGAGGCGGACAACGGAGAACCCGCCCAGTCGACCGAGGCGGTCATCGGGCCCTTCGAACTCCAGGACTTCCATCTGTACTACCTGAGCCGGTACGGCTACCGGCCGAGCCGCGTCGCCTGGCTGGCTCACCGGGCCTGGGGAGACCGCGGGCGTGGCGCCTGGCTCGACACGATGCCCGAGTCCGACCGCCGGGAGTACTCCCTGGCCGAAATCAAGCAATGGCTGGAGGTCTTCCTGGTCCGCTTCTTCGGCACCAGCCAGTTCAAGCGCTCGGCGCTGCCGAACGGCCCCAAGGTGGGATCGGGCGGGTCGCTTTCGCCGCGTGGCGACTGGCGGGCGCCGTCGGATGGTGGGCCGGCGGTGTGGGTGGAGGAGCTGAGCCGGAACGTGCCGTGAGGGTGCCGGCCCTGGGCCGGCGCACCCAGTCTTCAGCCCCAGTCGGAGGCGTCGTCCTCCGAACTCGCGATATGTACGCCGGCCTCCTGCCAGCGTTTCATCGAGGCTTCGACTTCGGGCGTGAAGTCCGCCACGAACTCGCCGCTCTTCTCGGGGTTCGGCACCGCGACCGCCGACATGCAGTCGGCGAGGACGTGGAGTTTGCCGGCAGGCGCACCGCGGTCATCCATCGCGGCCAGCAGGTCATCGACCGTGCTGCGCACGCAGTGGCTGGCGGCCTGGCCGGCGACGATCAGGGCGTCGGCTTGGAGCAGCCAGTCGATCAGCGTGTCGTTGCGCTCGTCGAGCTTCTCGTCGTCGTGGCGGACGAGAACCTCTGGCGAGAGCACGGAGTAGTACTCAGTCAGGGCGTTCGTGCCCTTGATCAGCATCGGCGTTTCGGCCCTGCGGGCGTAGCTGAAGAAGAGCCTCGCCTCCTGCACGGCGCCGGCAAGGCCGTGTCCCTCGCTGCCGAGGAAGCAGTGCGGCGGCCACAGGTAGAGGCGGTAGCGGCCGGCTTCCTCGAGCCGCCGGCAGTAGTCCAGGACCTGACGCCTGAGCCACTTCGCGGTGCCGTCGCCGAACCAGCCGGCGAGGGCGGGGTTGGGGACCGCCTCGCCGGCTTCGACCTCTGAGGCGAGCACTTCCCGGTAGCCGTCGAGCTGCTTGCCCGAGGCGTCCACCCAGAACGAAGAGAAGAAGATCTGTTGCGGCGTGTGGCTGTCGAGGCTCGAGGCAATCTCGGTCAGGCTGCCGAGGTTGCGGTAGATGAAACGAACCACGCGGTCGGTGTCCTCGATCGCGCCGCGGCCCGAGCGGCCGCCGACGTAGAGCGCGCCCTCGGGCAGGCAGAAGTCGCGCTGCTCGTCGACCAGCAGGAGGATGCGGCGGGTCGTGTCCTCGGTGGCGGCGGGCAGGCTGTGGCGCCGTCGCCATGCGGCCGCTGCCGCCGCGACCCGGTTGGGATCCGGGTTGTAGGACCATTCGCCGGCCTTGTACGGATCGGCATCCGTTCCGGGGCCGGCGGGGAGGGGCAGGAGTGTCATGTGGGGCTAGACGCTAGCAAGTTGTGGCGGGCTACGGGCCAGTCCTGGGCCGAGCGTCCCGGGACTGCTGTTACTCTCGCGGCCTTCCCTAAAACGGCCATAAAGGCCACCGCAAAGCGAACAGGAGCAGGCAAGTGAGCTACGAGTTTCTCCAGGTCGAAAAGAACGATCACGTCTGGGAGGTGACTCTCAACCGACCGGAGCGCATGAACGCGATCCACCCGCCGACGAGCCAGGAGCTCGATTCGGTGTTCAACGACTTCGCGGCCGACGATGACGCCTGGGTGGCGATCCTCACCGGCGCCGGCGACCGGGCGTTTTCCGCCGGCAACGATTTGAAGTACCAGGCCGAGCACGGCAGCAAGACCGTGCGCGCCGGAATGAAGGGTGTGCGCGGCGGCTTCGGCGGCATCACCGCCCGCTTCGACCTGCACAAGCCGATGATCGCGGCGGTCAACGGCTTCGCGCTGGGCGGCGGCTTCGAGCTGGTGCTCGCCTGCGACATCATCCTCGCCTCCGAGAAGGCGACGTTCGGGCTGCCCGAGCCTCGCGTGGGTCTGATGGCGGGCGCGCTGGGCGTCCACCGGCTGCCGCGGCAGATCCCCTACCACCAGGCGATGGGCATGCTGCTCACCGGGCGCCACATCACGCCGCAGGAGGCGAAGGAGCTTGGCATCGTCAATGAGATCTGCGCCCACGACGAACTCCTCGACCGGGCCCGCGCCTGGGCGGCGCAGATCCTGGAGTGCGCGCCGCTGTCCGTGCGTGCGAGCAAGGAGGCGGCGAACAGGGGTCTCGGCATGGCGCTCGAGCAGGCGGCGGGATCGATCTTCCCCTGGACGGCGGCGATGAACACGTCGGAGGACCTGATCGAGGGCCCGAAGGCCTTCGCCGAGAAGCGGCCGCCGAACTGGAAGGGCCGGTAGGAACTACGAAGCGGTCGTTGGCACGGTCGCGCGGAGCAGAGGATGGATATCGAAGGCAAGGTCGCCGTCGTCACCGGTTCGTCGTCGGGCGTCGGCCAGGCGACGGCGGAGCTGCTGGCGAGCCTGGGCGCCTCGGTGGTCGTCAACTACCACAGCGGCGCCGAGGCCGCCGAGCGGATCGTTGAGGGCATCAAGGGGGCCGGCGGCAAGGCGGTCGCCGTTCAGGCCGACATGCGCAAGGACGCCGATTGCCGGCGCCTGATCGACTCGGCGGTCGAGGCCTTCGGCGCCCTGCACATCCTGGTGAACAACGCGGGGATGACGCACTTCATCGCCCACGATGACCTGGAAGGCGTGACCGACGAGGTCTGGGACGACATCCTCGGCGCGAACCTGCGCGGCCTGTTCAACTGCACCCGTGCGGCCGCGACCCACATGAAGGCGGCCGGCGAAGGCGCGGTGGTCAACGTCGCTTCGATCGCCGGAATCGGTGGCGGCGGCAGCAGCATCCCCTATGCCGCGTCGAAGGCCGCGGTCATCGTGATGACGAAGTCCCTGGCGCGCGTCCTGGGTCCCGAAATCCGGGTCAACACGATCGCCCCCGGGTTCATCGAGGGGCGGTGGCTGCGCGGCGGACTCGGCGACGAGACCTACGACAAGGCCCAACAGCGGGTGAGCGCGGGGGCGCCGCTCAGGGGCGTGGCGACTCCCGACACCTGCGCCGACGCGATCCTCGCCCTGATCGAGCGCAACGTGTTCGTGACCGGCCACACGGTGACCGTCGATGGCGGCTGGAGCCTGTAGACCCGCGAGGCTCTACTCCCGCAGCGTCTCCCGCTGCACCGTCAGCGCCTCGACCCGCTCGCGGTCGACCTCGACGCCGAGACCGGGGCCGTCCGGCACGTCGACCCAGCCGTTGGAATCCATCGTCCACTCGGGTGACACGACATCCCGTGCCCAGTAGCGGTTGCTCGGGCTGACGTCGCCGGGGATCGTGAAGTTCGGCAGGGAGGCCAGGGCGACGTTGTAGGCGCGGCCGATGCCGCTCTCGAGCATCCCTCCGCACCAGACCGGGATGTCGTGCGCCTCGCAGAGGTCGTGGATGGCCTTCGAGGCCGTGAAGCCGGCGACCCGGCCCGGCTTGATGTTGACGATTCGGCCGGCTCGGAGGCGGATCATGTCCTCGGCGCGGGAGATGTTCGTGATCGATTCGTCGAGGCAGATCGGCGTCCGCATGCGGCGCTGGAGTTCGGCGTGGCGGGCGACGTCGTCCCAGGCCAGCGGTTGCTCGATCATCACCAGGTCGAAGTCGTCGAGCTGGACGAGGTGGTCGACGTCGTCGAGGGTGTACGCGTTGTTCGCGTCGGCCATCAGGGGGGCGTCGGGGCCGAGCCGGTCGCGGACGGCCTGCAGATACGGGAGGTCCTGCCCCGGCTTGATCTTCAGCTTGATCTTTCGGTAGCCGTCCGCCAGAGCCTTCTCGGCCTTTGCCGCCAGATCCTCGGGCGAACTCTGGATGCCGATCGAGATGCCGGTGCCGATCCGCTTGCGCGTGCCGCCGAGCAGGGACGAGAGACTCTGTCCGGCTTTCGTCGCGGCGAGCGCCCAGGCGCCCATCTCAATCGCCGCTTGCGCCATCTCGTGGCCGCGGAGGTCCTCGGACAGAGCCTGTGCTATCTGCTGCGGTGTCTCGAAGCGCCGGCCGAGCACGCGCGGCGCCAGCCACTCGCGGATCGCCAGCGTCGCCGTGTCGATGCTCTCCGGCGAGTAGTTCGGGAAGTCGCCGGCGACGCATTCGGACCAGGTCGAGGCGCCGTCCGCGTCGATGATCTCCAGAAGCAGGATGCGCCGCGTCGTTGTGACGCCGGACGAGATACGGAACGGCTCGACCAGGGGCAGCCGGATCTCCCGAAGGGTGATCGTCTCGATCTTCAGGCTCATTGCGCCTCCGTTCCTTCGAGCTTCTCGAGCCGATAGTAGTAGCGACGCGCCAAACCACTGGGTGCGCCGGCTATCCGGCCGGCATCCGGTTCCGCTCCCTCGTTCCGCCAGGTGAACCCGGTCACTTCATAACCCGCCCCCAGGAGTTCCTGGAACTGCGCCCGGGTCCTCCGCCGCCAGTCGAACGCGGTCTCCGGCGAGGAGTGCAGGATGGCGCCGATGTTCGGCGGCACCTCGACCCACGCCGTCTCCGCGAGCTCTTCGTCCACGGCGAAGGGGGGCGCGGCCCGCGTCGGCGTGGCAGCCGGCGCCCCGTTGATCAGCCAGTCCACACGGGAACTCGCAATCGCCCAGGCGACGACGAAGCGGTCCGTGCCCAGGCCGCTGTGCAGAACGCTGCCCGTGTCCTCGCCGTACATGTTCTCCACGTACTCGACCGGCAGCGCGCCGAGCCGGTTCAGATTCAGGTTCGCGTTGCGCGCGACGAGGGGATCGTAGGTCCAGTAGACCGTCTCGACGCCGAGCGGCAGGAGCAGTTCACGCTGAAACACCTTGAGCTCGCGCCCCAGGCCGAGGCCGCGCGCCTCTCGGGTGACCGCGAGCATGTGCGACCAGTGCGCCCGCCGCCCGTAACGGAAGCCACTCAGTCCATAGATGAATCCGAGCATGCGGCCGTTCGGGTCGAAGGCCCCGGCGAGGACGCCGCTCATCTTCTGCGAGATCATCAGGATCGTCGGAGGAACCGTGTCCTCGAAACCCACGCCCCAGGTCTCGCGCTCGAGGGCGACCACGGCCTCGTACTCCTCGTCGGAACTCACGTTCCGGAGTTCGACGCCGGAGGCAAGCTGCTTGCGCATGGTGCGGGATCGTACAGCGGTGCGAGGAAGAGTAGGTTAGGCGGATGAAGGGAGACGACCTTGGCCAAGGGTTCGCGGCGGTTCGGTCCGGGTCGGCGGATCTCACGCTCGACCAGGTCGTTGAGCGGCTTCGGGCGTGCCGAGCAGTCGTCGCGGTTGTCCTGATCGGGTCGACGGCTGGTCGGCTCGAGGAGTGGAGCGACATCGATCTCCTCGTCGTGCTCGCCGACGGGCCCGCGTTCGATGTCGAGTTCGGCTCGGTCGATGGCCGTCCGGCCGATCTCGTGTTCACCAACCTCGACTGAATTCGCCGGATCGCCAACGTCGATGCGGCGCTGGATGGGCGGCTTCTGGACCTGAGCACCTGGCTCGGCGGCGGGCGAGTCGCGTTCAGCCGCAGCGACGATGTCGCTCTTGCAGTGGAAGCCGCTCGCGCCCGCGGATCCCGGCGCTCCGGCGACCAGGAGCGGTTCTTCCGGTGGGTCGAGTTGAACGTCAACCTGATCAAGTTCGAGCGTTACGTCGCGGCCGGTACACCGGAGCACCTCGAAGCGCTGCACCTCATGCTGGACCAGGCGTTCGCCGCGCTGCCACAGGATGCACTTGTTCTCGCGGGCACCGGCTGGACCGGGGAGCGACCGGGCCTGCAGGAGTTGCGCCGCAGCGGCGGCGAGGTCCTGCGAGCGATCGAGGCAGGGCGCGCTGAGCCCAATGCGGCCCGCCGACTGGCGATTTACCGGTCGGCCTCGACACGAGTAGCATAGCCGGCGGGCGGTCTATGGTCCGCGGGCGAGACCACAGGCGGCTGGATACTGCACGGCGACGGGAGGACCGTGAACAGCCGGTGGGAAGAGTTGATGAAAGACCGATGACGCACTTGATCCTGACCGTCGTCCGGCTCCGTGCGCTCGCCGGGTGGCGGAAGGCGCTGAGCGAGAAGGCGAAGCTGGTGTTCGGCGTCCTGTTGGGTGGCTTCCTGATCGTGAACTACACGTTCAGCCTCAACAGCATGGAGGAGTCGCCGTTCGAAGACGTACCGGTGGACATGCTGTTCGTGTTGGTGTCCCTCTTCGTGCTGGTGACGGTCTTCCAGGTGGCGCCGGTGGCCCACTGGTACAGCCGGCATCAGGGGGCGAAGTTCGGGCTTGCGCTGGAGCGGCGTGCGGCTTTGGCTGTGGGCACCGGTCTGGTCGGTCTGCCGATGGTTTTCGTGTTGTTGAACGAGGTCCTGGCGCTCGTGTTCGCGGGGAGCGGTTGGCCAGGGGGAGCCGAGTGGGCTTTCGAGGGCATGGATGTGGTCGGCGCCGTGGGCGCTCTGGTTGCGGCTGGCCCGCTGGGGGCGGTCATCATGGGCGGGCGCGGTCGCAGGCGCTGGCTCGGGGTTGGACTCGGGATTCTGCTGCTCGGCGCGCTCGGCGCGAGCGCGGTGGAGCCGTTGTGGGCTGGCGAGGCGTTGTGGGCCGGTGCTGCCGTGAGCGGCGGGCGGCTTGCCTTGCTGTTGGCCGTAGTGACCGGAGCCTTCGCCCTGGAGCAGCGTAGCCCCGACGATCGTGGTGTGAGGACGAGGAAGCGCCGTGGACGGCCTACCGCGGCGAACGCGGGGAGGCAGCGGCACGCGGCAACCGTCGAGCGGGCGCCGGCGGGCCTCTGGTCGCGGCCGATCTTCGTCGTCGCGCTGGCGGAGGCGCGGATGTTGCTTCGCTTCCGACAGGTGCGCCTGAACCTGGTCCTCAGTTGGTTCATGCCGCTGGTCATGGTGTTCATGTTCCGTAGCGAGCTCCCGGGCGACGGCGGGCCCGGGCAGTTCGTCTTGTGGATGGCCGCCGGCCTCGCGGCCTTGCTGGCGGTGTTCTGGGTCGCGTTCTTCGCCAACCTGCTCGGGTTCACGGCCGACGGCGCCCGGCGGCTGTCGATGTCGGCGGAGAAAGCGCTTGGCGCCTGCATGCCCGGCAAGGTACTCGGTGCTCTCGCCGTGGTCGGAGGGCTGGTGTTCGCGCAGACGGTGATCGTGGTCGCGCTGCTCGCCGGTCGGATTCCGACCATGGATCGGGCGATTCCGTTCTTGATGGCCGCTTTCTCTCTGCTTGCGTTGGCGGGTGGCGGCGCAGTGGTTTCGATCTGGCTGCCCAGGAAACCGAAGCTCCACGAGCAGCGAGACTTCTACTGCAGCGTGTTGGCGATGGTGGCGCTGGGGTGCGGGTGGCTGATTCAGGTGGCGATCTTCGGCGGTGCGGTGGTCGCGGCGCGGTTGCTCGGCGGCCCGGGGGTCGCCGTGATGACGATGACGGTGCTGCTGCTTCTCGCGGCGGCGGGGTGTGCGGTCCTGGTGGCCGGGTTGTCCAGGGGTGACTGGCTGCGGCGGCGGCTGCGGGAATGGGCGGTGGCGGTGTGACGATGTTGTGGTTCGACTCGGTCGACAAGTCCTACGGCGATCTGGAAGTCCTGCGCTCCGTGAACCTGGAGATCGGGGCCGGCGTGCACTGCCTGGTCGGGCGAAACGGCGCCGGGAAGACGACGCTGATGCGCCTCGGACTTGGCCTGACCGAGCCGAACGGCGGGACCGTGCGGATGTTCGGGTTCGACCCGCGCGTCCATCCGGAGATCATGGCCCGCGTCGGCATCCTGCTCGAGGAGGACGAGCTGTTCGACTTTCTCAGGCCGCTCGAGTTCCTCGACTACTGCGCCGCGTTGTACGGCCTGGACGCCGGTGCGGCCCGCGCCCGTGCCGTGGATCTCCTGGAGGCCCTGGAGGTGCCCGCCTCCGGTCGACTGTGCCACCAACTGTCGACCGGCAACCGCCGGCAGTTGGCCCTCGCCGCGGCCCTGCTGCACGAACCGGAACTGCTGATTCTGGATGAGCCATTTAGCGGCCTGGACCCGGTAGCGGTCGCGCGCCTCTGCCGGATGCTCCAGGACTTCGCAGCCGGCGGTCGAGGCGTCCTGCTGTCCTCGCACCGCCTCGAACTCGTCGAGGAGATAGCGGACCAGGTTTACTTCGTGGCCGACAGCGCTGTGACTCCGTGGTCAGCGGAGCGGGTCAAGGCCTGGTACGACGAGTTGAGGGTCGTCGGCGCCGGGGAGCGACCGCCGAGCGAGGCGACCGGCTGAGTTACGCCACCTCCGCCTGCTGGAACGCCCGCGCCCGGAACAGGAAGTCGATGATGTTCCCCTCGTGGGGCTGCAGCCAGTTGAGCTGAATCGTCGGCACCGGGCCGAGGTTCAGACGGTCGACGTGGGTGGCGTCGATCAGTTGCCGCCGCCATTGCTCGTCGTTCGTGATCGCGCTGCACACGAGCGTGTCGCCGATCGAGCCCAACATCTTCGCCTGCGGGCACTCGACGACGGACACGAAGGGGAACATGTACTCGACGTTCGCGGCTTCGATCTCGGCGTCGGCGCAGTGGAGGACAGTCGGCAGCAGATAGTCGCAGCGTTCGCGTTCGTCGAGCCGGCCGTTGCCGCGGATCTCGGAAGTCAGGTCGCGCACGCCGGGGACGTCCACCTGCCGCTCGATCATGCCGTCGATCGCCTTCGCCATTCCCGGCACGGTGAAGGCGGCGAGCGGCGACTCCGGGTCGTCGGCCGCCTTGGGCAGCACCGGCGCCAGTCTCTCGGCGAGCGCCTGGGCGATCTCCTCCGTGTGGCGGGAGGCCCAGACGCCGGAGCAGGAAATGCAGCTCCGGCCGCTGTTGACCAGCACGCTGTCGACCATCACGTCGAGGTACTTCTCCCAGTCGTCGACGACATCGTCGCCGAGCAGGATCTTGCTGAAGCCGGGGCCGTGCGGCTGGACTCGGGGATCGTTCTGGTAGCGGGCCACGGTGTCCGCGCCGCCGAAGATCATGCTCCGGGAGCAGGAGGCGAGAACCGCCGCGCCGATGTCGCCTTCGCCAGGGTAGATCGAGATCGCTTCGCGGGGCACGCCGGCCTGGGCGAAGGCCTCGGTCATCCGGTAGGGGGTCCAGGGTTCCTGGGGGCCCGGCTTGAAGACGAGGCCGACCTGAAGCGGAATGACCGGCATCCATAGTGTATGCACGCCGGGGGAGTTGGACGGCAGCACGAGACCAATCACTGGCGCCTGCGCCTGGTAGCTGACCGGTACCCCGCGTTCCTCGATGCCGTGCCCGCGGCCGAGAATGTCCAGATCGAGACCGCGGGTCAGGGCTTCCAGCACCTCGCCCATGTTCGTCAGCACGAAGTGGTTCTTGTCCATGTTCGCCCGGCACATGTGCTCGGGCAGACCGGTGGTCGCCGACTGGTAGTGGACGAAGTCCTGCGGTGTCTGCGTGCCGCTGCCCAGAGGCAGGTCCGCGTTCAGGTAGAGGTCGGCGGCCTCGATCACCATGGAGATCAGGTCGCTCGACGGGATCTCGCGGAGGATGTCGCGGGCGCGCTGGGCGCGGCGCATGTCACGCTGGACCAGGCCGGGGTTCGTTTGGTGGAGCGTCGCCAGCTCCTCGCCGGTCTCGAAGTGGACGATCGTCGCCTTCTCGAGCGACTCGTAGGGCCTGCCCCAACGGATGGCGGGGATGTCGATCATTCTGGGTACCTGTAGGCGGTCCGAAACTGGGCCGGAGGATGGATTCGGGCGGTTGCGAAGAGGCGGAATCGTAGCACCGGGGGCTGTTAGCCTCTGTAGCGATGGAGGACCGCAGGACCAGCCTGGAGGATCGCAGGACCCTTCTCAAGTCGGGCCTGGCGCTTGGCCTGGGGTTGCGCAGCCTGAACGTGCTCCATGCCCAGGCGGACGATCCACGCAAGGCCCGGCCGCAGGAGGGCGACCGCTTCGTCTTCGCGTTCGGTGCGCGCGAAGGCGAGACGATCCGGGTCGAGGACGTGCCGCTCGCGAGCGAACAGCTCATCTGCTACGCGGTGGACCCCGCGACCGGCGCGGTCCGCGACGGCTCGCGGCTGAACCAGGTCCTGCTGCTGCGCTTCGATCCACAGTCCCTCGCGCCCGAGACGAGGGAGGCTTCGGCCGACGGCGTCGTCGCCTACTCGGGCATCTGCCCCCACACCGGCTGCGACATCGAGGACTGGTCCGAGGAGACGGAGTTCCTGGTCTGTTCGTGCCACGAGTCGGAGTTCGACCCCAGGGACGCGGCGGAGGTCATCTCGGGCCCGGCGCCCCGGCGGTTGCCCTCGCTGCCGCTCCGTTCGGAGGACGGTGTGCTCGTCGCCGCCGGAGGCTTCAGCGCCACGATCCGGTTCCAGAAGGAGTTCTAGTGATGGCGTATCGGCACGCAGTCCCTCGATGGGTGGCTGGATGTCTCGTCTTGGCCGCCGCCGCCCCGGCGGTTGCCCAGGAACGTTCCTACCGTCTCGTGACGTCGGAGCGGCTGCTGTCGCCGGAGCCGGAGAACTGGCTCATGTACCGGCGCACCTACGACGGCTGGGGCTACAGCCCGCTCGACCGGATCGACACCTCGAACGTCGGTTCGCTGGCAACGGCCTGGACCTTCTCGACCAGCATCAACGAAGGCCACCAGGCGCCGCCGATCGTCAACGACGGCACGCTCTTCATCACGACGCCAGGCAGCCGCGTGCTGGCGCTGGACGCCAGGACGGGCGAGTTGCTGTGGCGCTTCGTGCCGGAGTTGCCCGAAGACCTGCAGCAGATGCACCCGACGAACCGCGGCGTGGCGCTGTGGGGCGATCGGGTCTATGTCGCCACGGTCGATGCGCGCCTGATCGCGCTCGACGCGGGAACTGGCAGGGTGGCCTGGGAGACCGCGGTGGAGGACTACTCCCGCGGCTACTACATGACCCTTGCGCCGCTGGCTGTCGAAGGCAAGGTGATGGTCGGCGTTTCCGGCGGCGAGTGGGGAATCCGCGGCTTCGTTGCCGCCTACGACGCGAACAGCGGGGACGAACTCTGGAAGACGTACACGATTCCGGGCCCGGGGGAGCCCGGCCATGACAGTTGGCCCGGCGATACCTGGCGAACCGGTGGCGTGCCGGTCTGGGTCACGGGGACCTACGATCCCCAACTGCGGTTGACCTACTGGG
Organism: Thermoanaerobaculia bacterium; assembly: GCA_965232105.1. GTDB lineage: Bacteria > Acidobacteriota > Thermoanaerobaculia > Multivoradales > Multivoraceae > Multivorans. The sequence continues at coordinate 4,462,392 of OZ246956.1, read as the reverse complement.
GCACCGGCAACGGCGGCCCCTGGATGGGCGACGCTCGCCCGGGCGACAACCTCTACGCCACCTCGGTGCTGGCGCTCGACGTCGACACCGGCGAACTCAGGGCTCACCACCAGTACCACTGGAACGACAGTTGGGACTGGGACGAGGTGGACCCGCCGCTGCTGATCGACGTGGAGCGCGGCGGCACGACCCGCAAGGCCCTGGTCCATCCGGGGCGGAACGCTTACCTGTGGGTCCTGGAGCGGAGCGCGGACTCGATCGACTTCCTGGACGCCACGCAGTTCGTCTACCAGGACGTGTTCACGTCGGTCGATCCCGACACCGGCCGCCCCGAGTACGACCCGGCGAAGACCCCGGGCACCGGTGAACGGGCGGTCTTCTGCCCGTCCTGGTCGGGCGGCAAGAACTGGCCTCCCGCCGCCTGGAACCCCGGCACGAGGCTGCTCTACATCCCGGCCAACGAGAACACCTGCTCGTACCTCGAGGGCGTCGAGCAGGACTACCGCCCCGGGCGCACGTTCATGGGAATGGAGGGCGGCTTCGTGTCGCGAGAGGGCGCTGACCACTACGGCGAGCTGCAGGCCTGGAACCTCGACACGCGGCAGAAGGTGTGGACCGTCGACTTCGAGCGCCCGCTCTGGGGACCGGTGCTGACGACAGCCGGCGGCCTGGTCTTCATGGGCGGCACCAGCGATCGTTACTTCCGGGCCTTCGATGCGGCGAATGGCGAAACGCTCTGGCAGCAACGGACGAACTCCGGCGTCACCGGCGTGCCCACGTCCTACGAGGTCGACGGCGTGCAGTACATCGCCGTCCAGTCCGGCTGGGGCGTCGACGCGCAGCGCGGGACGGCTCACCTGGACGGCGCGATCGGTACACGGACCTACGTACCCCAGGGCGGAGTGCTCTGGGTGTTCGCGTTGCCGGAGTAGGAGTCCTGACGCCGGCCGCCGGGCTGGCGCCGCGAGTGCTGTAATCTGCCGCCCGCCGCGGGAACCGCGGAACAGCAACCGCCGAACGAGCAAGACCGATCCCGATTGGAGCCCGAAAATGGAAGTCGCCAGCGCTGAGGCTCAGGCACAGGCCAAGGAACAACTCGACGCCCACGTCCGCGACATGATGGAGTGGCATTTCAACCCGGAGACCGGAACGCCGTTCTGGCTGGACTTCGCCTCGAAGCTCGACTTCGATCCGCGCAGCGACATCGCCGGTTACGAAGACCTGCGCAAGTTCCCGCCCTTCGAGGACGAGTGGCTGCGCGGCGGCCCGGTACGGCGCTGGGTGCCGAAGGCGATGGCCGACGATCCGATCTACGTGTTCGAGACCGGCGGCACGACGGGGATCCCGAAGAGCCGGGTGGCGCTGAACGACTTTCGCACGGACTACGAGCTGTTCAGCGCCAGCCTGCCGGACGAGCACTTCCCGCCGGGGTCCAACTGGTTGATGCTGGGGCCGTCCGGTCCGCGCCGTCTTCGTCTGGCGGTGGAGCACCTCTGCCAGTACCGGGGCGGCATCTGCTTCTGCGTAGACCTCGATCCGCGCTGGGTGATCAAGCTGATCAAGAAGGGCTGGATGGAGCACCTCGAGGCGTACAAGGACCATGTGACCGACCAGGCGCTGTCCGTCCTCTCGGCCGGGCACGACATCCAGGCGATGTTCGCGACGCCCAAGTTGCTCGAATCCCTGTGCATGGCACTCGAGGACCGGGGCCAGACGCTCGCCGACACCGGCATCAAGGGCATTTTCTCGGGCGGCACCGAGTTCACGCCGCAGTGGACCCGGTTCGCGGTCGAGGAACTGCTTGAAGGCGTCTACATGACGCCGACCTACGGCAACACCCTGATGGGTCTAGCGGCCTCACGGCCGGTGACCGCCGCCGAGGGCTACACGATCGCCTACTACGCGCCGCAGCCGCGAGCCGTGCTCGAAGTCGTCGATCCGGACGATCCGGACCAGGTCGTCGACTACGGCGCCACCGGCCGGGTGCGGCTCACGACGCTGACTCGTGAGTTCTTCGTGCCGGGCTTCCTCGAGCGCGACGAGGGGGAGCGGGAGCAGCCCTACGTCGACTACCCGTGGGACGGTGTCAGCGGCGTGCGTCCGTTCGCCCAGTTGGCGTCGGCGACGACGGTGGGGGTGTACTAACGTGCCGGCAGGTTCGGCGGCGGAGCGGCTGATCGGCGTCAGGCTGTCTGGCCGCTTGGCTTCCGTGGCTTGACCTGTGGCGTGAATGTCTCGGAGGCCGAATCGTCGCGAGGAGGAGACAACGATGAGCTCACGAGAGACTGCGGGACTTCCTCTCTATCGTGAACTGCGCTGGATGACGCTGGAGGCGATACGCCGCCTGCCCATGCCGGCGACGAACGACGAAATCGACGAGGCCGTGGCGACGAACCTGAAGCCGACCCCGGTTCAGCGCGCTGTGCGAGCTGCCAACGGAACCAAGTCGGAACTCGCGTTTCGAGTGGGTTTCTGTCGATCGCACTTGAAGATCGTCGGCGCTCTGAAGAGCGAGCGTCGGGGCTATTGGCGGCTGACTCCGGAAGGCGTCGATATGGGCGAGGAGACGGTTGAACGGCGCTTGGCCGAGTACCTTCGTGACCGTCGTCAAGAGAAGCTCGGGCGAGCGACGAATCAGCAAAGTGCCGTTACAGCGCGCGCTGTCCGGGATGATGAAACCGGGAACGGATCCTGGAGCGACGAACTTCTCGCCCGGCTTCTGAAGATGTCGCCGGCAGCGTTCGAGCGGCTTGCGCAAGAACTTCTCCGTTCGTCTGGTTTCGAGGCCGTCAAGGTAATCGGAGGCAGCGGGGACGGAGGCATTGATGGGACTGCCCTGTACCGCTTCTCCCTGATTTCCTTTCCGGTGTACTTCCAGTGCAAGAGGCACAAGGGGACCGTAGGGGCGCCAGTTGTGAGGGACTTCCGAGGTGCCATGGCGGGACGCAGCGACAGGGGCCTCATCATCACCACGGGCTCATTCACTTCTGACGCCAAGCGCGAGGCCACGCGAGACGGGGCTACTACTCTCGATCTCATCGATGGCGACAACCTCTGTGAACTCCTGAAGGAGCGCGGCTTGGGCGTGGTGGTCAGGGAGCGTACCGTCGAAGACGTAACGATCGACAGCGAGTACTTCGAACGATTCGAGAGTGCCTCGAGGACGACTCAACGTCCACCCAACGAGCCCGAAGGCAGTGCCAAGATGTCGTCAGTCGAGCGCACGCGTCGCTCTTCACCTCGGGCCGGTCGATGGTCGTACTTTGGTGAGGGTCGATCGGAGAAGAACGCAGCCGACATGTACGAGCACATCGTCGGGAAGCTGTACAACGATCGCGGCGGCGTCTCCTTCTATAGGAGATTCCGAGACGAAATTGCAACGAAAACGCGCTCTCACATCGGCGAGTCGCCCAGGGAGGCTGATCCGCAGGAGCGGTCGATAAGGCCGCTACCGGGTGGCTGGTATCTGAACGTCCATTCCGGCAGTCAGCAGAAGCTGAAGTGGATCCAAGCTGCCTGCGAGTGCGCCGGCATCGAGTTCGGCAAGGAACTGATTGTAGAGTCGCGTTCCGCGTGACCCACGACTCGCAGGCTCCTCCTCTAGCCGTTCAGCGGGCCAGGGAGGCTAGAGCACCTTCCTGAACGCTCCGGCCGCGCTGATCGTGATGATCCACGGACCGATCAGTTCGGCATTGACGGTGCTCTCGATCTTCGGCCACGCGATCATGATCGCCCGCAACATTCGTAGTCGGTTGGCCCGTCTGTCGGTGAGCACAAGGAGTCGCGCGTCGGCTGAAGGTATGGCCGCCACTTCTGAGGCTCGGTGCTGGATCCCCTTATCCTTGGTGACCAGGACATGCCTGAGTTCGGTCTGTTCCGCGATCCACGTCTCGTCCGGGACTCTCCGTTGGGCCGGGTAGTGATCATCGTGGGAGACGGCGTATACACGTACGGCTCGGAGGGCCTGCGGCACGGCCTTGCCGATCGAGCGGTCGAAGAAGAACGTCAGGCAAGAGTCGCCTTCGGGGCTTGCCGCCATCGGAGATCATTCGCCTCGTAGCTGGGACAGGCTACGCGGCTCGCCTGGCCGCCCGTTCCCAGGCCACGGCAGTTTCGACTTCGGACGCTTCCAGGGAGAAGTCCTCGGCGATCGCGTGGAGCCCTTCGCCGGCCTCCAGGCGTTCGAAGAGGATGTCGGTCCTGACTCCGGAGCCCGCGATCACCGGAAGACCCCAGCCGAAACGCGGATCCAGCATTAGGTCGTGCCGGCTATCGAGCCAGAGCCTTGAAGGATCGCCGTGATCGTCGAAAACGAGCGATTGGAAGTGTTCCTGGACCACCTCCGGCCAAACGAGTTGACCGCCGCCGGTGACGTCCAGGAGCATGGGCGCATCGCTGGACTCCTGTAGTTCGATGAACAGGGCCTTCCCGTCGGTCTCAAAGTCGGGCCTCAGGAGCGGCCGCTCGAAACCGGAGAGATGCTCACTGACGAAGTCCAACGCGAGGCGGACTCGTTGCATGGAAACGCCTCCTCGGCGATACGCATCGAGGAAGCGTGCTTCGACGACGTTGAAGAAGCTGAGGATCAGCGGAGCGTCGGTGCCTCCGTCTGCAGCGAGCACGGGAGGCTTGCCGGTAGGCCAGCCGCAGAACCAGGTCCGCAGCGTAGGGGTGGGCATTCCGATGATCTTCGCCGCCTCCGCGAGAGGGTAGCGGGGTTCAATGCCGTGCTGCATCGGAGTACTTCTCTTCGTTGGGCGTTCTCACTGACCGTCTGTTGGGACGGCTAGCGAGGCGGGACCAACATAGCAGACCGGCTATGAGCGGCCATCCGGTCCGCGGCTACGGGGCGGCCCGGTTCCGGTAGAGCGCCGGGTCCACCACCTCGGCCATCGCCCTCGCATCCAGGCCGTCCACGAGGCGGGCTATTTTCGTTGCCGCCGCCGCCGGGTCCCGCAGTGCCTCGCGATACTCGATCTCGACCCACTCGAACTGCGGCGCCTTCCGAAGCAGGTAGTTCACCCGCCACATCTGGTTCTCCCACAGCTCCATCATCCGCTCATCGGGCGTCTCGTCGGTCTCGTCGCGGCGGTCGAGCATCTTGCGCTGCGAGGCCAGGACCTCGCTCAGGTCGCGGCGCATGAGAACCACGTTGTAGTTCAGGTTGGGCGGCAGGTCCTTGAGCAGGAAGGAGATGACCTTGACGGCGCGGCCGCGTGAGGCCCGGAGCCAGGACTTGTCCGGCGTGTTCGCCAGGTCCTTGACCCGTTCGTCCTCGTAGTAGCCCCGCGGGTTGTCCTCGTCGGCTTCGCGTTGGCCGTCGGTCACGATCTCCATGCCCCCGGCTTCGAGCATCTTCATTGCCATCGAGGTCCCCGAACGGGGGAGACCGGAGACGACGACAATCGGCCGGCCGAAGCGGAGCCGGCGCCAGGTTCTTCGCGCCTTCATGGCAACTCAACGACCATCGTAGATGATGTCGCGAATCTCCTCCCACGAGAGCGCCGCCAAAGGGTCGGGATCGCCTGACTTGCCGTACCGGAGGTCCGCCATTCGGTAGCGTTGCTCTCGTCCCGGAAGGACCCAGATCCAACCTTCACGGCGAGCCAGGTCTTGATCTTCCGGACCCGCGGCTCGCCCTGCGATGAAGTCCTCGGCGGCGAGGACACAGACTGTGGCGTCCAGGGTGTCCGCGCTGCGGTGAAGTTCGCTGGCCAGACAGTCCGGGATCGTCATCCATTGGCGCTTGAGGCCCTCGACGATCTCGCGGCGCTCGTTCCGCTGATCGACCTTCTTGTAGCCGGCATGCCGGATTCGGTAGGCCTTGAGCGTCGCGGCAGGATACACCTCGATTGCCGCCGGTCCCTCCACACCGGTGGGGGTCCAGGCAAGGGGAACAGATGTCCCTAGTGTTTCGCGCAGCTTGCTCAGGAAAGCCAGAGCGGCGTGGGCTGTCCGGGCAATGCGGTCCGCGCCGACCTCGAGCGGCTTCTTCCCGATGGCGTGTTGAACGAAGGCGTCGGTCCTTCGCCGGAACATGCAGTCGGCTGGCGTCTCGATGGCCTTGCCGGCTTCGTGCGACTTCAGGGCCTTCCCCAAGGGCGCCGGCCATCCCAGCGGTGCATCGACGGCAATCAGCGTGGCTTCCCTGGCTTCGGCCACCCATTTCGTGAGAACGTCGAGGAAAGGCCTGCGCCGGTTCCAGGTGCGATCCAGTCGAAGACGGCCGCGCTTCCTGGTCGCCAGGACCAAGCCCTTCTTGGCGTCCTCCGTCGCGAAGTCGACTCCGACAATTCTGGAGAAGCCTGTAGGTGGTCCGGGATCCGGACTGGGATCCTTCCGGTTCTCCGCAGGTGCCTTGTCCGTCGTGAATTCGGCCATCTTCCAAGTCTGGTTCGGTCGAATCGGTGGGCGGCGTAGAGACTAGCCTCCAGCCGTCGGTGCGTCGACATGAGCCTTGCTATGCTCCGAGGCGCTTGGCGAGCCGCCGCTTACTGCGCTCAGGCGGCGCCAGTCCTTGGAGAAACCGTTGCCAGCTCCGCGTTCAGTAACCGTCGCGCTGGCGCTTCTCGCGGCGCTCTTTGCCGCGGCGCCGGTGGCGGCCTACATAGGCCCCGGGGCGGGGTTCGCGCTGATGTCGTCGTTCCTCGTGCTGCTGGCGACGGTCGTGCTCGCCTTCGTCTCGCTGCTGGCGTGGCCGGTGCGGACGCTGTGGCGGGTCGTGCGGCGGAAGAAGCCGCCGAAGGCGCACGTCAAGAGGCTCGTGTTCGTCGGTCTCGACGGCCAGGATCCCCGGTTGACGGAACGGATGATGAAGGAGGGCGAACTGCCCAACTTCAAGCGCCTGAGCAAGCAGGGGAGCTACCGGCGGATCGCCAGCACCTACCCGGCGCTGTCGCCGGTCGCCTGGTCGACCTTCGCGACCGGGGCGAATCCGGGCAAGCACAACATCTTCGACTTCCTCGACCGGGACCTGCGGAGCTACCTGCCCAAGCTGTCCTCGGCTCACATCGGCCGAGTCGAGCGCTTTCTGAAGCTCGGAAAATGGAAGATCCCGCTGCAGAAGCCCGAGATCCGCATGCTCCGGCGGTCGAAGCCGTTCTGGACCGTGCTCGGTGAACGGAACGTCTGGAGCACGGTGCTCCGGGTTCCGATCACCTTCCCGCCGGACCGGTTCTACGGCGCCCAACTGGCGGCGATGTGCGTGCCGGACCTGGTGGGCAGCCAGGGTACGTTCCTCTACTACACGACGCGGCCGGCGACGGAGACGATCCGGGAGGGCGGTGTGCGCGTGCCGCTGGCCTCGAACGGCTCCGGCCCCGGCCACTTCGACTGCCTGATCGAGGGGCCCGAGAACAGCTTCCTGGAGGGCGACCCGCCGCCGCCGCTTCGCGTGCCAATGACGGTAAGGGTCGACCGCAAGGCCGGGGCCGCGACGGTGACGGTGGCGGGCGAGACGGTCGAACTTGTGCGGGGAACGCTCTCCGACTGGGTGCGTCTCGAGTTCCGCGCCGCGCCCGGAGTCAAGGTCCACGGCCTGACCCGGATGATGCTGACCGAAACCGGTGAGCACACCTCGCTCTACCTGACGGCCATCCACATCGATCCCGAGAAGCCGGCGATGCCGATCTCGCATCCGTCGTACTACGCGCCCTACCTGGCGAAACGGGTCGGCGACTTCGCCACTCTGGGTCTGGCGGAGGACACGACCGCGCTCAACGAGGGCGTGACGGACGATGCGACCTTCCTCCAGCAGTCGTACGACATCGACCGTGAGCGGGAGGAGATGTTCTTCGCCGCTCTGGAGCGCCTGCGGCGGGGGAGTCTGACCTGCGTCTTCGACGCCACCGACCGCATCCAGCACATGTTCTGGCGCTACATGGAGAACGGCCACCCGGCCGCTCCGGGGCGGAAGACCGGCAGGCACCGCCGGACGATCGAAGACCACTACCGGCACAACGACGCCCTGGTCGGTCGGGTGATGGAGAAGCTGGGCGACGACGATCTGCTGATCGTGCTCTCGGACCACGGCTTCGCCTCGTTCCGGCGCGGCGTGAACCTGAACCGCTGGCTACTCGACCACGGCTACCTCGTGCTCCGGGAGGATGCCGACGGCAGCGAGGAGTGGCTGGAGGGCGTGGACTGGTCGCGCACGCGGGCGTACGCGCTTGGCCTGGCCGGCGTGTTCCTCAACCTGAAGGGCCGCGAGGCCTCCGGCATCGTGGAGCCGGGCGACGAGGCGCGCTCCCTCAAGCGCGAACTCATCTCGGCCTGGAACGGACTGCGCGACGAGGACCGGGACGCGGTCGGCATCAATGACGCCTTCGATGCCGAGGATTTGTACACCGGCCCCTACAAGGGCAACGCCCCCGACCTGATCGTGGGCTACAACGACGGCTACCGCGTGTCCTGGGATTGCGCGGTCGGCGTGGTCGCGGGCCCGGTGTTCGCCGACAACACGAAGGCCTGGAGCGGCGACCACTGCGTCGACCCGCGGCTCGTGCCCGGCGTGTTCTTCAGCAGCCGCCCGGTCGATCGGGATGACGACCTTTCGCTGCTCGACATGGCGCCCACCGCCCTGGCCCTCTTCGGGATCGACAGGCCGGACTACATGGAGGGCGAGTCCGTCTTCGACCCTGCGAGTCTCGACCGCGGTGCGGCCGGAGCGGCGGCGTGAACCCACGGCGCCTGGCGCCGGCGGCCATGCTCTCGGCCGTCCTCCTGCTTGCCTGCGGCGGCGGGGGCGTCGGCCCGTCCGAGGGGCCGAAGGTCGTCGTGCTCGGCTTCGACGGCCTGGACTACGCGCTGACGCGGCAGTTGATCGACGAGGGCAGGCTGCCGAACTTCGCGCGCCTCGAGTCGATGGGCGGCTTCACGCGGCTGGAGACGACGATCCCGCCGCACAGCCCGGTCGCCTGGTCGAGCTTCGTCACGGGCATGGACCCTGGCGGGCACGGCATCTTCGACTTCCTGCACCGGGACCCGGAGACGATGATCCCGTACTCGTCGACCGCCGCGGCGTCCTCCGGCGGCCGCTTCCTGGAGGTGGGGCCCTGGCAGTTTCCGCTCACCAGCGGGGACTACGTGCAGTTCCGGCACGGGACGCCGTTCTGGGAAGTGCTGGAAGAGCACGGCGTGCGCACGACCGTCATCCGCATGCCGGCGAACTTCCCCGTCTCCGGCACGGCGAGCCGCGAACTCTCGGGCATGGGGACGAGCGACATCCAGGGTACGGACGGCACGTTCACCTTCTACACGTCTGAGCTGTTCGCGGACCGGGACATCAGCGGCGGCGACATCGTCGAACTCGACATCTACGACAACGTCGTCGAGGCTGAGTTGCTCGGACCGGACAACCCGTTGCTGCGGGAACCCGTGAAGCTGACGGCGCCGTTCACCGTTTACCTCGATCCGGACACGGAGAGCGCGAAGATCGAGCTCGGCGACCAGCAGATCGTGCTCCGGGTCGGAGAGTGGAGCGACTGGCTGGCGGTCGAGTTCGAGATGATGCCGACCCAGCATCTGCGCGGCATCTGCCGAATGTACCTGCGGGCACTCGAGCCGGAGTTCGAGCTCTACGTGAGCCCGATCGACCACGATCCGATGGCGCCCGCGGCGCCCATCTCGACGCCGCCCGACTTCGCGGCCGAGCTGGCCGAGGCGGTGGACCGCTTCTACACAGAGGGGATGCCCGAGGACACGAAGACCCTGACGGAAGGCGTCTTCACGCCGGAGGAGTTCCTGGCCCAGGCGAAGATCGCGGGCGACGAGGTTGCCGAGCAGTACGGCTACGTGCTCGACCGCTACCTCGAACAGGAGGGCGGCTTCCTGTTCTACTACTTCGGCAACGTGGATCAGATCGGCCACGTCCGCTGGCGGTCGCGCGACCCCGAGCATCCCGCCTACGATCCGGCCGCCGACGCCGTGCACGAGGACCTGATCCCGACCCTCTACGAGGGACTCGACGTCATCGTTGGGCAGACCCTGGATCGCCTCGAAGCCGAAGCCGGGCTCGGTGACGGCGGTGGTGACGAGCCGTTGGTCATCGTCATGTCGGACCACGGCTTCGCCTCCTGGCGCCGCGCGTTTCACCTGAACGCCTGGCTGATCCAGCAGGGGTACCTGACGGCGAGGAGCGAGGATCCCTTCACGGACGAGGGTTTCCTCCTGAACGTCGACTGGGAGAAGACCCGGGCCTACGGGATCGGCTTCTCGGGTCTCTACGTCAACCTGCGAGGCCGGGAGCGGGACGGCACGGTGACGGCGGCCGAGCGGCTCGCCCTGGTCCAGGAGTTGAAGGAGGAGCTGCTGGCGGTGGTTGATCCGGAGACCGGCGAACGCGCGATCACGGAAGTGCAGCTTCGCGAGGACTACGCCTTCCAGCAACAGACCGCGATCGGCCCGGATCTGGTCGTCGGCTACGCCAGGGGCTATCGTGGTGCGACGGAGTCGGCGTCGGGCGAGGTCGTGGGCGAAGTCTTCAGCGACAACGACAGCGCCTGGAGCGGCGATCACATGATGGACCACCGGACGGTGCCGGGAGTGTTGCTCGTGAGTCGGCCGCTCGGCCGGCCGGCGCGGGGCATCGCCGATCTGGCGGCGTCGATCCTCGCCGAGTACGGCGTGGAGGAGTTTCCGACACTGGCCGGTGGCGCCGCGACGGGCTCGCCCTGAACCGGGCCGGACGACGGCGCCAACCAAGGAGAAGAACATGTTCGGCGGCGGCAAGGTCAAGCTCGACAAGGAACTCATCGCGCGGGTCAAGCGCTACAGCGACATCGCGGGTTACTCGTCCGTGGAGGAGTTCATCACTCACGCGCTGGAGAAGGAGCTGGCCAAGCTCGAGGGCGCGGAATCGCGTGAGGAGATCGAGAAGCGGCTCCGCGGCCTGGGGTACATCTCCTAGGGCGCCCCGAGCGGGTTTCCTCTTTGGCCGATGTCCTTCGTCAACGCCGTTTTCCGCGCTGTCTTCGATGCAGCGCTCGGCCCCTTCGCGGCTCTGTCGCCGATCGTGCCGGTCACCCTGGTGGCGTTGCTGTCGGGCATCTTCGCGTTGCTGGTCTACCGCTGGACCTCGAACCAGGAAGCCCTCGCCGCGGTCAAGCGGCGGCTGTTCGCCCATTTACTCGAGGTGCGGCTCTTCAACGACGACCTGCGGGCGGTGCTTCAGGCCCAACTGCGGCTGCTGAGGGAGAACCTGACGTACCTGCGGCTCAACCTGGCGCCGCTGCTCTGGATGATCGTGCCGTTCATGCTGGTGATCGCCCAGCTCCAGTTCCACTATGGCTACGAGGGGGTCGAAGTCGGCGAGCGGACGCTGCTCGTCGTCGACCTGGCGGGGACGGGTTCGGCGGGCGCTGCGGCAGTCGAGGCCGAGCCCCGTCCGCCGATCGAGATCGAGGCGCCGCCGGGCGTTGCCGTGGAGACCGACGCTGTGTGGATTCCGAGCCTTCGCCAGGTCGTCTGGCGGCTTAGGGCCGAAGAATCCGGGGACCATGAACTGGTCGTCAGCACCGGCGGCGAGGCGTTCACGAAGAGCCTGTTCGTCGCCGATCCGGAAGGTGGCGCCCGCTGGGTGCGTCGCTCGCCCACGCGCCGCCGGGCGGCGATCCTCGATCAGTTGCTCTACCCCGCGGAGCCCTCGCTTCCCCGCGGCGGGCCGGTCGAGAGGATCGACGTCCAGTACGCCGCAGCCTCGATCTCCTTCTTCGGCCTGTTCGATGTCCACTGGCTGATCGCCTTCCTGGTCCTGTCGATCGCGCTGGCGTTCGCATTGCGGAACCGCTTCGGCGTCACTCTGTGACCAAGGGCGCGCCGGCCGATCGGGGGACCGCGTCGTCGGCGTCCGAGGCCGGCGCCCCCGTGATCGACGTCGTCATCCCGGCGTACAACGAGGAAGATTCGATCGGCCTGGTGCTCGCGGACATTCCGCCGCGTCTTGTGCGCCGGGTCGTCGTCGCCGACAACAACTCCCGGGACGCGACCGCGGTTCGGGCATGTGAAGCGGGGGCGGAGGTCGTGCCGGCGCCGGTCCAGGGCTACGGCAGCGCCTGTCTGGCGGCGCTCGGCCACGTGGGCCGGACCGGGCCACCCGATGTCGTCGTGTTCCTCGACGCGGACTACTCGGACCATCCCGAGGAGATGCCGGGACTGGTCGAGCCGATCGCCCGTGGCGAGATCGACCTGGTCATCGGTTCACGGGTGCTGGGAGACGCCGAACCGGGCGCTCTGCTACCGCAGGCGCGCTGGGGCAACCGGTTCGCCTGCCTGCTCGTGCGGCTGCTGTACGGCCACCGATACACCGACCTGGGACCGTTCCGAGCCATCTCCTGGCGAGCCCTCGAATCGCTTCGGATGCGGGATCCGAACTTCGGCTGGACAGCGGAGATGCAGGTCAAGGCTCTGCGGCGGGGTTTGCGCGTGGCGGAGAAGCCCGTGAGTTACCGCTGCCGAACGGGTGTCTCGAAGATCACCGGCACGGTCTCCGGGACGGTGCGGGCCGGCTGGAAGATCATTGCGACCGTTCTCCGTTACAGTCGCGGCCCGATATGAGTGGGATGGAGAGCACGGAAGTGAACTCCGTCGGCCGCGAGGTGCCGGCGAGCGAAGTCGACATCGAGGTCCGCTACAAGGAAACGGACCAGATGGGCGTGGTTCACCATTCGAACTACCTCGTGTGGTTCGAGCTCGCCCGGACTCACCACTGCCGTGTCGCGGGCATGGCCTACCGGAACATGGAGGACGAGGGCTACTGGCTGATGGTCACCGGCGTTCAGCTCAAGTACCGGGGCTCGGCGCTGTACGGCGACCCGGTCCGCGTCCGCTGCTGGCTCGACGGGCTGAAGAGCCGCGCGATGAGTTTCGGCTACCGCGTGGAGGCGGGCGGCCGGGTCCTCGCCTCCGGCCGGACCGACCACGTCTGGGTCGACAAGAGGACCGGCAGCCACTGCCGGATGCCGGAGGTCGTCGTGCCGGTGTTCCGGTCGATGGAGGGTCGACAACCCTCCTAGAAGCAGGCGTAGCCGCCGTCGATCACGAACTCGTCGCCGGTGTGGTAGCTGGAGGCGTTGCTCGCCAGGTAGACGGCGATGCCGCTGAAGTCCGCTCCGACACCCCAGCGCCGCAGGGGAACGCGGCGCAGGACCTTGGTCTGGAAGGCTTCGGTGTTGATGGCCCGTTCGGTCATCGCGGTGTCGATCCAGCCGGGCAGGATCGAGTTGATGCGAATGCCGTGGCGAGCGTGCTCGACCGCGAGCCCGCGGACCATCGCGTTGAGGCCCGCCTTGGTCGAAGCGTAGTGTTCGCTGCGTGGTGCGCCGAAGATCGCGGACAGGCTGCTGGTCGCGACCAGAGACCCGCCTTCGCCGCGCTCGACCATGTGGCGGATGGCCTGCTGGAACGTCTGGAAGACGCCCTCCATGTTGACCTGGAAGATCCGGCGCCACTCTTCCATCGACATGTCGACGAAAGGCGTACCGCGACCGCCGATGCCGGCGTTGGCGAAGCAGGAGTCGACCTTGCCCAGGAGTTCCACCGTGCGCTCGAACGATGCGGCCACCGCGTCGGCGTCGCCGACATCGCAGATGAGGGCCTCGACCTTCGTGCCGTGGCGCTCCAACTGCTCCCTGGCGGCCGCGTTCTTCGTCTCGTTCGTTCCCCAGATGCAGACATCGGCCCCCGCCTGGGCCAGGCCTTCGGCGAAGCCCAGTCCGATGCCGGAGTTGCCACCGGTCACCAGCGCCACGGTGCCGCTCAGGTCGAATGCGTTGTAAGCCACGGTTGATCTCCTTGCATGAGCCCTGTTTCCTGTGCGTCAGCGCGGCGCGGACGCCGCGACTCGATTCCTGTTCGAGAGTGCGGCGCGGAGCATAGCCGTACCCGCGCGGTACCGCTCCTAGCCGAACCACAGCCGGATCGCGAACACGATCACGGTCACCGTGACGACCCGGCCGATCCAGACGTGACCCTTGAGCACGGTCAGTCGGACGCCGAGCCAACCCCCCGCCATGTTGCCGACCGCCAGAACCAGGCCGAGGGTCCAGTCGACCTTGCCCGAGAGCGCGAACAGGGCCAGGGAGATGGTGCTGAAGCACAGGATGCTCAGCACCTTGACCGCGTTGCCCCGGACGAGGTCGAGGCCCGCCAGCGAGGTTGCGGCGAGGATGAAGAAGCCGACCCCCGCCTGGACGAACCCGCCGTACATGCCGACACCGAAGAAGCCGACCGCCAGCATGCCGACGCGCAGCGCCGCGGGCTGCTCCTTCGGTTCCGAGCGGCGGGAAACCAGGGTCCACAGGGTGACGACGACCATCAGCGCCGCGAGCACCCGGCGGAAGGCGTCGTCGCTGATCGAGAGCGCGGCCCAGGCGCCGAGACCGGCGCCGGCGGTCGCCGGCAGGGCCGCCCACACGACCGCCCTGGGGTCGAGGACGCCGTGACGGTGGAAGCCCCACGAGGCGACCAGGTTCTGGAGCAGGATCGCCACCCGGTTCGTGCCGTTGGCGACTCCGGGCGGCAACCCGAAGAAAATGAGAATCGGCAGGGTGAGGAAGGAACCGCCGCCGGCGACGACGTTCAGGGCCCCGGCAACGAAGCCGGCGAGCGCGAGGGAGGGGTAGACGATCGCTGGCTCGTTCACCGCCTCGGAGGTTAGCGCGGTCCGGGTCCACCGGGTACGCCGGCCTGCCACCCGTGCGCCCGCTGACGGGCGCACGGACTGGTTCACGGGTGGCGCGGTGCGCCACCCGGGTTCTGGCCGGCATTCCGGCGGCGGGCCGCGGTTTCGGGCTTCCGATCCGCCGTTCGGTTTCGCTCCGGCGATAGAGTCTTGCCTGATGCCCTCTCCGAATCCCGTGCGCGTCGGCGCGATTCTGCTCCCGTTCCTGGGCAGGTTGCGCTTCCCGCAGCTCTTCGTTCTGCTGGCGGTCATCTTCCTCGTCGACCTGTTCGTTCCCGATTTCCTGCCCCTCGTCGACGAGGCCGTCCTTGGCCTGCTCACGCTGATGACCGGCCTGTGGCGCGACCGGCGCACTCCGCCGGACAAACCTCCCGAAAAGAACGTGACGCCGCCGGAGGCGCGTGGATGAAGCTGCGCCGCCTCCTGCCGACGTTGGCAGTGGCGCTCGCGGCTCTGCCGTCGGTCGCGGCGGCTCAGGACTGGAGCGGCGCCAACGGCTTCCGTATTCTTGTAACCGACGATGCCGGGCAGCCCGTCCCCGAGGTGACGGTCATCGCGCGGCTGGCCGAGGCCGACCGGTCGGGAGGGCCGCCCCCGATGCTGACGGACGAAGCGGGCACGCTGGACGTGTCGGACCTTGCCGCCGGTGAATGGGAGATTCAACTGCGACGGCAGGGGTTCATGATCGTGAACTCCTACCTGAGGCTGGAGGATGGGAAGCGGCCCCAGGTCGGGTTTACTTCGCGCCAGCGAACGGGCCCGTTCTGGGCGCCGCTGAACGTTGGCTACTCGAGTCTCGGCGTGGCGACGGCTGCGGCCAGCGCGGGCTCGGCGCGAGCGACGACTCGGGCGCAACGCCGGGCGGAGCGCCGGGCCGAGCAGCGGGAACGACGGCTTCGGCAGGAGAATGTCGCTCGCGTCGTGGAGGCGCCAAAGGCCGAAGCGCCGGCGCCGGAGACGCCGGCATCCCCGGTGGAGGAGCCGGCGGCCACGGAAACCGTCGCTGCCGCGGCGCAGCGAGGTGAAGAGCATCCGCCTCCGCCCGAGCCGCCTTCACCCGAGCCGGTTGTGGTCGCGGAGCAGCCGGTCCCCGACCGGGCGCCGGCTGGCAGGGCGGAGCCGCCCGCGCCGCAACCCGAAGCCGAGCCGGAACCTGAACCCGCGCCGGTCGTGGTTCGCCTGCTTCCGAACCCCACCCTGCTTCGAGCCGGAGCGTGCCCAGAGTGCGCGCCCGGTGAGTGGTCCGTGTCGAGCAACTGGCCGGCGGAACCCCGTACCGCCGGGACGACGGCGTGCGCGGCCGATCTGGCCGGGCGTCTGGAGCGCGCGGCGGGAATGATCGAAGGGTCGCTGCCGGAGGAGTTCCGTGTCTACATCGGAGCGCTGGCGTCGCCCGAAGGCAACGACGTCCTGCGGCTGTTGCCGGAGGCGACGCGGACGGAGGTCCGGGCATTGCTGGTCCCCGTCCTCGATCCGGAGCGCTCCTGTCAGGTCATCGGCGTTCTGCTGCCGAAGGATGTGAGGTTCGTCGGTTTCCAGTACGAGGCTGCCGATCTCAACGCCCGGGGCGGCTGTTTCCCCGACCAGCCGTGCGAGATCGGCGAGGCGCAGTGGCGGGGGAATCCCGTCATCCACCGTCACGATCACGGCACGCTCGTTTACGGAGTGTTCGAGAACCTGTCGCCCGACGACCGGCGCGAAGCCAACCTGAAGGTGTACTTCCGGCCCCCGCGTGGATGGCTGCCGCCGCGCTGAGGCCATGCGGTACCCTCGTTCCCGTTCAGGCCCAGAGCATCCGCGTACCCGACCCGCCTTGTGGCGAGGAGAGCCGAGAGATGGCCAACCGCAGCACGAACCTTCCGTTCATCGTTCTCGCCCTGGCGTCGCTTCTGGCCGCGCCGCTGGCAGCCGCCGGTGACGAGGACATTCCACGTACGGCAAGCGGCCGGCCGGACCTCTCCGGCAACTACGATGTCGCCAACCTGACTCCCTTCGAGCGGGATCCCCGCTTCGGCGACAAGCTCCACATGACGGTCGAGGAGGCGGAGCAGATCGCCAGGGGGATGGAGGCGGCACGGGCCGCCGCGGACGCGGAGAGCGACCCGGGCCGGGAGGCGCCCCCGCCGGGCGGCGACGGTTCAGCCGGCGCCGCGGGCGCGGTCGGCGGCTACAACTTCTTCTGGCTCGACTTCGGCAACCGGACCTATCCGATCGACGGCCAGTACCGCACCTCGGTCCTGACGGACCCGCCAAACGGCCGCATGCCGGAGCTCACCGAGGCGGGCAAGGCACGCAGGGCCCGGGTCAACCCGTACATGTACCGCAACACGGGCAGCGCCTGGTGGATCGAGGCCGGCGACGACCCCTACGACGGACCCGAGTCGCTGACGCCGGGAGACCGCTGCATCTACACGAGCGTGGCCACGACGCCGGTTCGCTCCCTGCCCTACAACAACCTGAAGACGATCACCCAGACCGAGGACCACGTCGTCATCATGGTCGAGTGGATGCACTGGGCCAAGGTCGTGCGACTGAACGCGGAACACCCGCCGGCCGAGTACCGCTCCATCGGCGGCGACTCGATCGGTTGGTGGGAAGGCGACACCCTGGTCGTCGAGACGACGAACTTCCTGGACAGCCAGAGCGACCCGCGCGACGGCCTGAAGGTCATCGAACGATTCAGCCGCCACGGACCGAAGGACCTCCTCTACGGCTTCACCGTCCACGACACGGACTACGAGGCGCCCTACAGCGGTGAGTTGATCTGGCCCGGAACCGACGACCTCCTCTACGAGTACGCCTGCCACGAGGGCAACTACGCGATGGGCAACATCCTCCGCGGCGCCCGACTGCTGGAGAAGGAGTACTACGAGAAAAGAGCCGCAGGCTCGGGCGGGGAGTAGGGCCGCCTGTTCCGCTCACCGAACGGTTCCTTCGGGATTTCCGTGAGGCTGCGTCCGTTATCATGGTCGGCATGATGAAGGCGCCTTCCGAGCAACTTCGCCGTCGTGTGTGGGAGGAGCGGATCGCCGCCCATACCCGGGAGATCTACTTCGCGCGGCTGGCGGCACGCTACCGAAGGCTTGAACGGGGATTGGCTCTCGTCACGGCGGTCTTCGGCTCCGCGACAGTTGCCGCGGCGACCGAGTCGCTGGGCGTACCGGTGGTGTGGCCAGCCCTCCTGACAGGCATCACTGGCATTCTTCTGGGGCTCCTCAAGTTCGGGGAATCCTCGATGTCCATGGCGATGCACTCGGTGGCTTGGGCGAAGCTCCATCACCGGCTTGACGGTCTCTGGATCGAGGTCGAGGCCGGTGATGCGGATCATGGGGATGTCCGCGATGCACTGGAGAGAGTCCGGGAGAACCAGTTGTACATCGACGAGGACACGGCCGCGGAGCCCGAGCGTCGCCGGCTGCTCCTCAAGGCGCTGGACCAGGCCGAGGCCGTCGCTTCGTGAGTGATTCCAAGCCAGGCGAGATACGCGGCGGGCCGGCCATGCCGCGCCCGATCAAGCCGCCCCCCCCCAAGCCCAAGCCGCCGAAGCCGAAGAAGTAGCGAGCTCGCGAACCCGGGAGGATCGCGTTTTGGGGTTCCGCTACCGTCGCGGATGTCGCGTTCGTCGTCGTCGTCGTCCAAGCTTGGGTTTGGCCGTGGTTGAGATGGGCGCGGTCATTCGCTCGTACAGCGTCAATAGATGCTCCAGGCGGTCTCTCTCCGTGTCGAATCGGCGCGGACGGTAGAGGCGGTCGACGGCGCGGTCGATTGCTCGGTGGGCGCGACGCAGGTCCACCGGCATGAGATCGGGGTCGTAGATCTCGGCCAGGGTCGCGCCGGGGTGGGCAGCGCGGGCTTTGAGTACGGCGTCGGCCAGAGGCGTCAGGCGTTCAAGCGCCTCGGGCTTGACGGTGGGAGGTGGGAACGTGTTGTAGACGAGTCCGATGGAGTATCTGTAGTCGCTCTTCAGGCGGCCACCGATCTGGCGGAGCCACGCCATGTGCATGGCGGAGGTCAGGAGAGCGAAGAGGGGCTTGGTGGCGCCCTGTAGAACGAAGACGAGATCGCTTGGAATCGTCGGCGGTTCGAGCCAGCCGATGGGGACGTACTCGCGGCGTTCCGAACTGACCTTGGGGACGACGAGGAACGGCTCGGTGGGGAGGACGTTGACGTGGTAGAGCTTGGGCGTCAGTCCGAGGGCCTGCGTCGGCCTGCTCCGGCTGGCGGAGCGGTAGGCGCGCACCGAGGCGATTCGCTTGCGAACGTGAGGCAGGCTGCTGAGGACTTCCGGCGGCGCGTCGTGCAGGGCGAGGATGTAGCGCTCGCCGCCTTGAAGGTACTCGCGCGAACCGATGTAGGGGCGCAGGAAGGGCTCGGCGCGCAGCTCCTTCTCCAGGAACGCGTCGCGCTCTTTCGGCTTGAAGATGTAGTGGCCTCCGTCGATGGGCTTTGAGCCGATGACGAGAAAGTTGCGGCATCCGCAGGCCGGGTCGAGAAAGTTCAGGCTCCCCAGGCGCTGCCGATAGGCATGGAGTTCGACGTTGCGGCGCGTGCCGCGACTCCGCTTGAGGCGCTCGAATTCGGCTCTCAGGTCGTCCAGGAACAGCGGCTCGATGACCTTCAGGACGTTCGCTTCGGAGGTGTAGTGGCTGCCCTTGATCCGCTGCTCCGCCGGCTCCATGACGGACTGGAACAGGGTTCCGAAGATGGCCGGCGAGATCGCGGTCCAATCGAAGCGGCAGGCGTCGAGCAGGGCCGCGCGCATGTCTGAGTCGAACTCCGGGATCGATAGCGTCTTGGCGAACAGGTCGCCGTTGACGTAGGGGAAGCGGGCCAAGTCCTCGTCCAGGGTCTCCTGGCGACTGTCTTCGGGGGTGTTCAGTGTCTGGAACAGGCGCGCCAGCCAGCCGCCGAGGTCACTGCCGTCTTCCGCAGTGCGCTGTTCGAGAAGTTCCAGAAGTTGGTCGCGGGGCTCGAAGATGCCGGTGTCGTCGGCGAAGAGGAGAACACCGTCCGCACCAGGAACAGCTCGAGGTCGTGACCGCCATAGCCGGTCTCCCGGAGCCGGTCGTGGAGTTGGGCCATCAGTTCGGACGCCTCGACGTTGACCGGATCCTGGTCCCGGAACGTGCGACGCTGGACGCCGAGGATGAAGCCGAACTTCTCGACGTGCCGGGGCAGCTCGGCGAGCGTGAACCGCGCTTCTTCGCCTTCGTCGAGGTCGAGCAGTTCGAAGTTCTGGAAGTCGCACAGCAGTCGAGGCGCTTGACGTGCTCCTCGTAGCGGGCGACGCTGCGCCGCTCCACGCCGAAAATCCGGAAGAAGGCGTTGTAGAAGCTCTGTGTCTCGCCCTTCTCGTAGCCTGCATCGGCCCACTTGCGGGCGAATTCGGCGGCTCGGGGGCGGATCTCGTTCCAGGAGAGTCTCATCGGCGGCGACCGGCCGGCAATCGGGGGGCGATGTCGCCTTCGGCGATGTCCAGAAGGTCCGTGAACTCGAAGATGGCGGACTGGCGTCCGCTCGCCGGGCGTGTGAGCTGGAGGATGCCGCCTTCGCGGAAGGTGTTCAGGACACGACGTGCGGCGTAGGCCGGCAGGCTTCGGTGGGTGCTGAAGTCCGCGCTCGTGAAGATGGGATTTTCGAAGATGAAGTCGAGAGCGTCGAGGGCGTAGCGAGCGTGGGTCAGGCCCGCTACACGCCGCCTGGTCTCGTCGTACAGTTCGCGGATTCTCCGGGCTCTGGCGGTGCTGTCCTCGGCCTGTGCGCGCACTGCTTCCAGGAAGAACAGACACCAGCCGGTCCAGTCATCGTCGCGGGATACGGCGAGAAGGCGCTCGTAGTAGACGGCCCGGTTCGCTTCGAAGAAGGCGCTGATGTAGAAGTTGGGCTGGTTGATGATGCCCATCTGCCATAGGTAGAGCGGAACGAGCATCCGCCCCAGGCGACCATTGCCGTCGAGGAACGGGTGCAGGGCCTCGAACTCGGCGTGCAGCACGGCGAGTTGGACGAGGCGGTCCCGAGCCTCGTGGTGGAGGTACTTCTCCCACCTGCCGAGGCCATCGGTCAGTTCGCCTGCCTCGATGGGGACGAAGCTGGCCGTGTCGATCGTGCTGCCGGGTGGGCCGATCCAGGTCGGGACGCGCCGGAACTCGCCCGGAGCGCTGCCCTTGCCCCGTGCGCCCTGAAGGAGGACCCGGTGGGTTCTGCGGATGACCTTGAGGCAGAGCGGCAGGTCTTTCAACAGGTCCTGCGCTTCGCGCATGGCGGCGCGGTAGTTCAGGACTTCGACGACATCGTCGCGAAGATCCGGGGAGGGGGGCGCCTGGCCGGCCTGATACTCAAGTACCTGCCGGGTGGTCGCCAGCGTGCCTTCGATGCGGGACGAGAGTACGGCTTCCCGTGTGCCCAGCGGGGCAACCAGGACATCGGGGTTGGGCACGGCCTCCAGGAGGCCGTCGTACCTGGCGACCGCGACCGACGTGGGGCCGATCAGGGGTACGAGCGCGGCCCAGTCGAGGCGGTCGTCGGGTGGGAAGCTCTCGGGTCGATAGTGAACTGGCGCCATGGCTTGCTCTCGAGTTCTCTGTACGGATCCTCTTTTGTGGACCGTTTCTGCACGACAAACCCGTTTGTCGAACACTCTGTTGCTCGAAGTGTCTCACAAAACTCGTTGGCGTACAAAAGTGCACGACTAGAGAAGGAGGTGGGTACGGGATCTTCTTGTCGAGCACATCTGTACGACAAACTGGTTTGTCGTACACTTGTTGCCCTCAAGTGTTGAATAAACCGTCTTGACGCGCACAGGTGCAACACAACGCCGACGGTGGCGGCCGGCGCCGGCTACTGCAGCGAGAAGTTGACGGTCAGGTTGATGTAGACGGGGACCGGTTCGCCGTTCAGCGTCGCGGGCTCGTAGCGCCACTGCTCGACGACCTGTACGGCGGATTCGGTGAGACCTTCGGGCAGGCCCTTCAGGACCTTGACGTAGCCCACGTTGCCCACGGCGTCGACCACGGCCTGGAGAATGACGACGCCCTGGACCCGCGCCCGGCGCGCCTCTTCCGTGTAGTTGGGCCGGGGGGCGAAGGTTCTCTTCGGCGGCAGGACGTCGCCTTCGACCCACATGGTTCCCGGCGGACCGGAAGGGGCGGGGGCTGGAGGGATTTCGAACAGCAGATCGCTGATGCCGTCGAAGTCGACCTCGGGCGCATCGAAGACCTCTTCCTCGATCAGCGGTTCGGGGTCGTCGGGGGTCGGGTCCGGGACCGGGATCTTTCGTGCCTTGCGCTTTGGGATGGGCTTGGCCTTCGCCGGCGGTGGCGGCTTGAAGCGCACCGTCGTGACCATGAAGGTCTTCGGCGCCTGCGCTGCCTGGAGAGCCCGAGGCTTCGTTTTGGGGAAGCTGAGCAGGAACAGCAGGGCGTGGAAGGCGATCGTCACGATGATGCCGACGCGGAGCGGGGTCCTGTTCTGCGGCGCTAGTTCGTAGGGCGCGCCTCCCAGATGAAGAGATGAGGTCGCGGACTTGGACCCGGAGGTCTTGCGTCTCTCGAGTTTGAAGGCCATGTCTTGCTGTGGGGGGGTCGTCCGTTGGCGGAAACGGGCGAAGGGGATGGAAGCTTCGCTTGCTGCCGGCCGAGTCCTGGCGCCGGCAGAGCGGGCCGTCGGCGGCGCTCATCCATCCCAACACGCCAGGTGCCGCCGGGCTTCCCGGATTCTACAGTTCGTGAGCGATGGCCGAGTTCAGAGTAGGGTAGCGATACGCGAAGCCGCTGCCCAGGAGGCGCGCCGGGACCGCGCGGGCGCTGGCGAGCAGAGTCTCGCGCGCCATGTCGCCGAAGAGCGCGACGAGCGCCGGGGTCGGCACCGGGAACAGTGCCGGCCGCTGCAGGAGGCGGGCCAACGATCGGGTGAGGTCCGCGTTCGTCACCTGTTCCGGCGCGGTGAGATTGACGGGCCCTTCGCCGTGGTCGAGCAGATGACGGATCGCGGCTGCCGCGTCTTCCAGGTGAATCCACGGGAAGTACTGACGGCCCGATCCGAGGCGGCCGCCGAGTCCGAAGCGGAAGGGCTTCAGCATCCGGGGCAGGGCGCCGCCGGCGGCGGAGAGCACGACGCCGAAGCGGAGCATCACGACCCGTTCGCAGATCGTCGCCGCGGTCGCCGCGGCGGCCTCCCAGTCGCGGCAGACGGAGGCCAGGAATCCGTCGCCGGCGGGGGAATCCTCATCGAGCAGCTCATCGCCCCGGTCGCCGTAGTACCCGACCGCGGAAGCGCAGACGAACACGCGCGGGGGCTGCTCGAGAGCGCTCAGGGACTCCACCAGCCGGAGGGTCGCCGGGGCGCGGGAGGACCGAATCCGATGGCGTTTGGCGGCCGTCCAGCGGCCGCCGGCGACGCTCTCGCCGGCCAGGTGGACGACGGCGTCGAGTCCTTCGGCGGCGGCAGGTTCGGCCAGGCCGCGCTCGGGACGCCACTCCAGTTCGCCGGCGTTCCGGGGCGCGCGCCGCACGAGTTGGCGGCAGTCGTGGCCCGACCCCTCCAGAGTCCGGGTCAGGGCGCTGCCGATCAGCCCCGAGCCGCCGCTCACCGCGATCTTCATCGCTTCAACGTAGCAACGGCAGGTGCAGGGAACGGCATGGGCTCAGGTAGCAGCAGTTGGTCAAGGGTAACGCCGTGACCGGCAGCGCTATTCTCGCTTCGCCGTGCCCGCTCCCCCGACGCCGCCATCGAACCGCCGTCTGGCGGCGATGCTGCGCCGCATCCGGCGGCGCCTGCAGGGCTCCCAGCTCCCGATCGTGACCCTGATCGCGGAAACGGAACGCGACCCGTTCAAGGTGCTCGTGTCGACGATCCTGAGCGCGCGAACGAAGGACGAGGC
Organism: Thermoanaerobaculia bacterium; assembly: GCA_965232105.1. Lineage (GTDB taxonomy): Bacteria > Acidobacteriota > Thermoanaerobaculia > Multivoradales > Multivoraceae > Multivorans. The sequence continues at coordinate 4,438,837 of OZ246956.1, read as the reverse complement.
GACCGCGGCCGCGACGCGGAGGTTGTTCGACGCGGCTTCGACCCCGGAGGAGATCGGGGCCCTGCCGGCTGCCGAGATCGAACGGCTCATCTTCCCGGTCGGCTTCTACCGCACGAAGGCGAAGAACCTCCGGCTTGCGATGGGCGTGCTGCTCGATCGGTTCGGCGGCGAAGTGCCGCGGACGGTGGAGGAGCTGGTCGAGCTGCCCGGCGTCGGGCGCAAGACCGCGAACCTCGTCGTCACGGAGGGCTTCCGGCGACCCGGCATCTGTGTCGACACCCACGTCCACCGGATCACGAACCTGTGGGGCTACGTGGACACCCGCAATCCGCTGGAAACGGAGATGGCCCTGCGCGCGAAGCTCCCGCGGAGTCAGTGGATCGACCTGAACAAGACGCTGGTCAGTTTCGGCCAGAAGCTCTGCGTGCCGGTCAGCCCGTGGTGCTCGCGCTGCCCGGTCGAGGAGTGGTGTCCGAAGTTGGGGATCGAGCGGAGTCGTTGAGGACGCCCGGCCCGTCGACGGCCGCTTCAAGTGACCACAGCCGCTCCCACTCGTTCAGCAGGCTGTTGTCGACCCCGTTGAGCAGGGAGTGGAAGTAGCCGAGCTGGTCGAACACGGCCTCCGTCTTGAACCGGTCCGGCACACCGCGGCTCAGGACCTTGAACAGCCGGCTCAGGTAGCGGAGCACGAGTCCCTCGGAGCGCTGCAGCCGGTAGCGGCCGATGAACTCGCCGAAGCTCAGGAAGTCCTCGTACACCTCCCGGCCGATCCGCTTCGGCCGGATCGAGTCGCCGCGGACCCAGGGGTGGGAGCGGCGGAACTCCTCGAACGTCGGCTCGATGAGCTCGATGAGCGGTCTGGGATGCGTGACCTGACGGAGCCGCTCCATCCGTTCCTCGAACGGCACCCTCCGGGCCTTGAGTCTGGCCGCCAGTTCGTCGCGCAGTTTTCGAGCCTGCTGGCGGAGCACGATCTCCGGGTTCTCGAGGATCGCCTCGACCAGGCTGAGCAGGTCCAGGGCGTAGTCGGGATCCTCCGGGTCGAGCAACTCCAGGGTCGAGACCAGGTAGAGCGACAGGTTCTGGTGCATCGAGAACTCGAGCTGCAGGTCCCGGTCGGCCACGACCCGGTAGCCGTCGCCGTTCGATCGCGCCATGCTCAGGATCCGGCCGCGGTGCAGCGACCGGACCAGTTCCGCCGACTGGCCGAGGAGGCGTTTCTTTCGGGCCGGTCTCTCATGGCAGGCGGCGATCAACCGCCGGATGGAGGTGAAGTTCTGGCGGGACTCGCCGTTCCCGGCCGGCTCGTCGGCCTGGATCAGGTCGAAGACCATGCCGTGACTGAGGCGGAAGCGTGATTCGAGCGTTTCAGGCGGACTGTGGATCAGGCGGCGGAACGTGGGTTCGTCCCAGGGTACGAACCCACGCGGCGGCGGTCGCTTGCGGAACTGGCTGCGGCTCCTGCCGCGAGGCGTGGCCTGGGCTTTCATCCGGCGGCGCTGGTTGTCGATCTCGTGCTCCGGCGCCTGGCACACGACCCAGCCCTGCTCGTCGAACCCCTTGCGGCCGGCCCGCCCTGCGATCTGCTGGAAGTCCCGGACCTTGAGGATCGCCACATCCTGGCCGTCGTACTTGCTGAGCTGGCTGAAGAGAACGGTGCGGATCGGCACGTTGACGCCGACTCCCAGAGTGTCCGTGCCGGCAATGACCTTGAGCAGTCCGAGTTGGGCGAGCTTCTCGACCAGCAGCCGGTACTTCGGCAGCAACCCGGCGTGGTGAACGCCGATCCCGAAACTCAGGAACCGCCGTACCTGCCTGCCGTAGGCGGTGTCGAATCGGAAGTCTCCGACGGCGTCGAAGATCGCTTTCTTCTCGTCCCGCGTGCAGAGCCTCAGACTGGTCAGGTTCTGGGCGAGCCGGGCGCAGTCACGCTGGGTGAAGTTGACGACGTAGATCGGCGCCCTGCCTTCCGCGACGAGTTCGTCGATCGTCGTCCCCAGGGGCGTTTCGCGGTACTCGTACTCGAGGGGCACGGGGCGGGTCCGGCTGCTGACCAGGGCGACCGGCCGCTGCGTGGCCCGCTCCAGAGCCTCGCTGATCGGCGCCATGTTGCCCAGCGTCGCCGACATCAACAGGAAGGTCGTGGCGGGGAGCGTGATCAGGGGTACCTGCCACGAGACGCCGCGCTCCGGGTCCGAGTAGTAGTGGAACTCGTCCATCACCACGTAGTCGACCGGCAGCGTCGCACCCTGGCGCAGGGCCATGTTGGCGAGCACCTCGGCGGTGCAGCAGACGATCGGGGCTTCCGGGTTGATGCTCGCGTCGCCGGTCAGCATGCCGACCCGCTCGGCGCCGAAGTCGTCGCACATGCGGAAGAACTGCTCCGAAGCGAGGGCCTTGACCGGCGCCGTGTAGAAGCTCCTCCGGCCTTCGCACAGGCCCTTGAACAGAAGGCCCATCGCGACAAGCGACTTGCCGGACCCGGTCGGCGTGTCGAGGACCACATGGCGGCCGGCGATCAGTTCGAGCAGCGCCTCCTCCTGCGGTGGGAAGAGCTCGAAGTCGAGCCCGGCGACCCAGTCCAGGAACCGTTCCAGGATGTCGTCGGGAGAGATCGTCCCCGGGGTTTCGGGCAGTCGGTCGCCCAGGGTCGCGGCAGTCACCTGTGTAGCCTACGTGGTGAGGACGCGATGGCTGATCGAGGAACGAGGACGGAAGGTGTCGGGGCGGTTGCCGGCGAGCCATCGGGAGACACTGCGCCTTCGACGCAACCGGTGTTCGTCCTGGTGGGCCCCCAGATGGGTGAGAACATCGGTGCGGCGGCACGGGCGATGCTGAACTGCGGGCTCGTCGAGTTGCGCCTGGTGGCGCCGCGCGACGGCTGGCCAAACGAGCGCGCGCAGGCGATGGCGACCGGGGCTTCGCGGGAGATCGTTGACCGGGCAGCGGTATTCGGGACCACCGCGGAGGCCGTCGCCGACCTTCACCGCGTCTACGCGACGACCGCGCGTCGCCGTGACCTGCTCAAGCCGGCGATCGGACCGCGGGAGCTGGCGACCGAGATCCGGACCCGCGCCGTGCAGGGGCTCCGCTCGGGGGTGTTGTTCGGCGCCGAGCGGACCGGCCTCGACAACGACGACGTCGCCCTGGCGTCGCACGTCGTTCACATTCCGCTCAACCCCGCGTACTCGTCGCTCAACCTGGCCCAGGCGGTCTTGCTGGTCGCCCATGCCTGGTTCGAGGCCGCGGCGGGTCACGCGGCGCCGGCCGGCGGTCCGAAGTCGACGACGCCGCTCGCTACCGCGGCGCAGCTTGTCAACCTCTTCGAGCACCTGGAGCAGGAACTCGACGCTTCCGGGTTTCTGCGCGTGACGGAGAAGCGGGGGATCATGGTCCGCAACCTGCGGAGTATCCTGCACCGTGCCGAACTCAGGGAACACGAGGTGAGGGCCCTTCACGGCGTGGTCAGCTCGTTGGTCGGCCGCCGGAAGGATGGCGGGTTGGTGAGGCAGCCGACGATCAGGGCGGAGCCCGATCGGGAAGACGGCGGACCTGGATCTTGTTGAACGAGCTGACGATGAAGCTGCGCAGCCAACTCATCCTCGCCTTCCTGGTGCTGGCGGTCCTGCCGCTGGCCGGCATCGTGGGCTACTCGTACGTCTCGTCGGCCAACGCGTTCCGCCTCGCGGTCCAGGCCGAGTCGGTGGAGGTCGCGAGACAAATTTCGGTAGGACTTCGCCGTACCCGCGAGGATCTGCGCAACTACGTGGGGCGGCTCGGCACGACGTTGCCCTTCGACGATCCCCAGTACGCCGACCCGGATGCGCTCCGGGAGTTTCTCTTCGAGAACCTTGGCGACAGCGGGAACTTCGTCGAGGTGCTCGAGTTCGTGCCCGTCGGCGGGCCGGGGACCGAGGGAACGGTTCCTCCGGGCGATGCGCTCGGCGCGGCCGCTCCCGGCACTTCGGATCGGCCGAGGAGGCCGGACAGGCGCTTCCTGTGGTCGCGTTCGGGACGCCCCGAGCGGCCGGAAACGACGGAGGGAGACGGCGAACCTGGTATGCGGGAGGAGGCGCCGGAGTGGGTCCGCCGAGCGCAGGATCGCATGGCCCGCATCTTCGGCGGTCCGGTTTCGACTCCCGTCCACCGGGACGGGAGCCTGGTGGGCGAGCTGCACGCCGGCATCCGGCCCGAGAGGGTGATGCGGAACGTGCTGAGCCGGATTCCCCGGACGGGCGGCGCGGTGCCGTTCGCGATCGACGCGGAAGGCGAGATCTACACCTCCGAGCCGGAGGACCTGGAGTTGCTCCAAGGGGTGCGATCTCCGAATGGGCAGCCGCTTCCAGAGGCCCTCGTTGCCGGAAACGAGGACCTGTGGCGGGCGATGAGCGATTGGGTGGTGGTGACCCAGGCCGCGGCCGAGGGCGACCTTGTCTACGGCATCGTGCGTCCGATCGGTCAGTCTCTGGCGGAAATGCGCAACGTGTCGCTGCGGAACTTCGGGGTCGGCGTCGGCCTGATGAGCCTGTCGCTCCTGGCCGCGGCGCCGCTGGCCAACCGCCTCACGCGGCGGCTCAGCCACCTGACCAGGCAGGTCGACCGGCTGGCCCGGGGCGACGCCGGTGCCCGGGCGCGTCTGGGCGGTCGCGACGAGGTGGGCAAGCTGGGCGAGGCGTTCAATCGCATGGCCCGCGACCAGGAGAAGAACCGGCGGCAGTTGCTGGAACAGGAACGCCTGCGCCGGCAGGAGGAGGTCGACCGCCGGCTGCTGGAAGCGGAGAACGAGCGGCAGACGGTGGAGTTGGAGGAGGCGCGACGCTTCCAGCTCTCGTTGCTGCCCGGGATGCTGCCGGAGCATCCCGACCTCGAGATCGCGGTGTTCCTGCGCACGGCCTCGGAGGTCGGAGGCGACTACTACGACTTCCGGCCCCGGCACGACGGCTCCCTGATCATCGCGGTGGGCGACGCCACCGGGCACGGTGCGCGGGCCGGCACGATGGTCACCGTGGTCAAGACGCTGCTTGCCTCCGCCGACCTGGGCCTCGATCTGGCGGCGTTCCTGTCCCATGCGACGGCGACGATCCGGTCGATGCACCTTGGGCGCCGGGCGATGGCGCTGGTCCTGGCGCGCTATCACGAGGGGGTGCTCGACCTCGCTTCCGCCGGCATGCCGCCGGTGCTCGTCAGTCGCTGTACGTCGGGTGAGGTTGAGGAGATCATGAGTTCCGGCGTGCCCCTCGGCACGATGGCCCACGCTTCGTACCAGGGACATCGAGTCCGGCTCGATCCCGGCGACGCGGCGCTTCTGCTGAGCGACGGCCTGCCCGAGATGCTGGACGCCGGTGGCGAGCCGGTGAGCTATCCGGCCGTCGCCGCTCGCTGGCGCGAGGTTGGCCAGCGGCCCGCTGCGGAGGCGGTTGCCGAGTTCGAACGCTGGGTCGAAGAGCTCTCGCCGGGTGGAGTTCCCGCCGACGACGTGACCTTCGTCGTGGTTCGGAGGCGCGCGGAGTAGCACGCCGCCTTCGGAGCACGGTACAAGGCCAGGCCTGCCGGCCGCTGCGGCGGCGCCGGAAGTGGTGTAAAATCAGTGGTTACCGTGGCGAATCCAGAGTCCTCAGCCGCTGCAGATCTGATCGGGCCGGCCCTGGCGGCGGTTCCCGCGCCTGCCGGCGTGGAACCGGAGCCGCAACCGGAGCCGCAACCGGAGCCGGAGGCCGGAGTCGAGCCGCTCGCGGTTGAACCGGGCTTGCCCGAGCACTACATCAACCGGGAGTTGAGCTGGCTGCAGTTCAACAGCCGGGTTCAGGAAGAGGCGCGCGATCCCCGGCATCCCCTGCTTGAGCGGGTCAAGTTCCTGTCGATCTACGGCAGCAACCTGGACGAGTTCTTCATGGTCCGCGTCGCCGGCCTGGTGCGGCAGCTCGAACGGGGCGCGCTGGAGGCGCCGCCTGACGGCATGACGCCGTCCGAGCAGTTGGCCGGTATCCGTTCGCACCTGAAGGCCGAGCGGGAACTCGTCTATGGCTGCTGGCACGACGATCTGCTGCCGAAGCTTCGGGACGCCGGGATCGAGATCGTTTCCCACGACGACCTTTCCGTGAAGAAGAAGCGCAAGCTGCGTGCTTACTTCAAGCGCGAGATCTTCCCGGTCCTGACGCCGCTCGCCTTCGATCCGAGCCATCCCTTCCCCCACGTTTCCAACCTGAGCCTGAACCTGGCGGTGGTGATCGACGACGGGAACCAGGGGCAGCGCTTCGCCCGCGTCAAGGTGCCGACACTCCTGCCGCGGCTGGTTCGCGCGCCTGGCGGTGGCAGGGACGAACTCGGCCTGGACGATGCGGCGCGCGGCAAGTTCGTGTGGATCGAGGAGCTGATCGCGGCCAATCTCGACCTGCTGTTTCCGGGCTTGGAGGTTGCCGCGGCCTACACGTTCCGCGTCACGCGCGATGCCGACATGGAGATCGAGGACGATGAAGCGGATGATCTGCTGACCGCGATCGTGGAGGTCGTCGGCCAGCGGCACTTCGGTTCGGTCGTGCGGCTCGAGGTGCGGGAGGACATGCCCAAGAAGATCCGCTCCATCCTCGTGCGCAACCTCGGGCTGGCGCCATTCCAGGTCGACACGTTGCCGTCGCCCCTGGGGCTCGCCGATCTGAGTGAGATCGCCTTCCTCGACCGGCCCGAACTGCGGGACGCGCCAATCCGGCCTGTCCGTCACCCGGCGCTGCGTAGCGACGAACCTCTGTTCCAGTCGATCCGCCGGCGGGACCACCTGCTGTACCACCCGTACGACAGCTTCTCGCCGGTGGTGCGGCTGCTGCGCGAGGCGGCCGCCGACCCGGACGTGATCGCGATCAAGCAGACGCTCTACCGCGTCGGGGCCAACTCGCCCGTGGTCGAGGCGCTGATGGAAGCGCGCGCCAAGGGCAAGCAGGTCTCGGTCCTGGTCGAGTTGAAGGCTCGCTTCGACGAGGAGTACAACATCGGCTGGGCGCGGGCGCTGGAAGCTGCCGGCGTCCACGTGGTCTACGGCGTGATGGGACTGAAGACGCACGCCAAGATGTGTCTCGTCCTGCGCCGCGAGGCCGGCAAGCTGCACTCGTACGTGCACCTCGCGACGGGCAACTACAACCCGGTCACGGCGCGCATCTACACGGACATCGGCCTGCTGACCGACGATGGCGAGATCGCATCTGACGTCGGCAAGCTGTTCAACTCGATCACCGGCTATGCCCGCGAGGAGAGCTACGGCCGGCTCCTGGTCGCGCCGGTGCAGATGCGGCCGGAGCTGATCCGGCGGATCGACCGGGAGATCGAGAACCATTGGCACGATGGCGGCGGCCGTCTGATCTTCAAGATGAACTCGCTCGTCGACCGGGAGTGCATCGACGCGCTCTACCGCGCGTCACAGGCGGGTGTGGAGGTCCTCCTCCAGGTGCGCGGAATCTGTTGTTTGAGACCCGGTGTGCCGGGCCTGTCCGAGAACATCTCCGTGACCTCGGTCGTTGGGCGGTTTCTGGAGCACTCGCGCCTCTACTACTTCCGCAACGGTGGCGACGAGGAGTTGTTCACCGGCAGCGCGGACATGATGCCGCGCAACCTGAACGGCCGGGTCGAGCTGCTGTGTCCGATTCTCGACGAGGGTCTGCGCCGGGCCGCTCTGCGCGACATCCTTGCGCTCCACCTGGTCGATACGGCGAACTGCCGTCGCCTGGAACCGGACGGCGCCTACAGGCGGGTCGAGTCCGACGATCGGGATGAGCCGTTCGACTCGCAGCGGGCGCTGCTCCAGCCCGACCACGGCTGGCACCTGGAGTAGCCCACGCGTCAGTCGACGTCGGCGAAGTTCGGCGCCCGCTTCTCCATGTTCGCGGTCACGGCCTCGACCTGATTGGGCGAGCCGATCAGGCTGACCTGTAGCCGCTCCTCCGTCTCGAGCCCCTCGCGGACGTCGGCCGTCCTTGCGGTGTCGAGGACCTGCTTGGCGGCGCGGATCGCGTGCGGCGAGTTGGCGGCGATCTCCCGCGCGAGGGCAAGGGCGTCGTCGAGCGGCTCTTCGGACAGTCGGGTGACGAGACCGAGCTCGGCGGCCTCGACGCCGCTGATCACCCGGCCCGTGAAGGTCAGCTCCTTGGCGATGTCGGACCGCACGACGTGCTGCAGCAACTGCGGGCCGGCCATGTCGGGGATCAGACCCCAGACGATCTCGCGCACGGAGAGTCTGGCTTCCGGGTGGACGATGCGCAGGTCGGCGCCGAGTGCGATCTGGAAGCCGCCGCCGTAAGCCACGCCGTGAACCGCCACGATGACGGGAACGGGCATCGCATGCCAGCCCCACGCCGCGAACTGAGCGCGGTTGGCGGGGTTCTCGTCGGTCCGCTGGACCAGCTCACGCGTCGAGGCGTCGCTGTCGCCGCTCTGCTGCATCGCGCGGAAGCTGCCGAAGTCGAGGCCGGCGCAGAAAGCGCGGCCGTTGCCGGAGAGCACGACCGCGCGCACCGATCGATCCTCGGCAAGTTCGCGGGCGGTGGCGGCCAGACCGTCGAACATCGCGTTGTCCAGCGCGTTCATCTTGTCGGCGCGGTCGAGACGGACGTCGGCGACGCCGGCTTCGATGTCGACGGTGAGGCGGGGGCGGGCGGCTACATCGGTCATGAGGTTCTCCGGGTGCTTGTTTGGTGCTCTTGTGGCGCCGCCGGGTGCTGCGCGCGACGAAGCCGGTCCGGGATTGTCGAAAGAGCGAGAGCGTACCGCAGCTACGGTTCGGCCCAGCCCCGCGACCTCTCGACCGCCCGTTGCCAGCCCGCGGCGAGGCGTTCGCGCTCGGCCGGCGTGGAGTGCGGTTCGAACTGGCGGTCGAGGGCCCAGTTCCTCGTCACGTCGTCCTGGTCGGCCCAGAAGCCGACCGCCAGGCCGGCCAGGTAGGCGGCGCCCAGCGCCGTCGTTTCGCCGACCACCGGCCGCTGGACCCCCGTACCCAGCAGGTCGGCCTGGAACTGCATCAAGGCGTTGTTGACCGCCGCGCCTCCGTCGACCCGCAGACCGGTCATGCTGGCGCCAGCGTCGGCTTCCATCGCGCGGACGACATCGAGGCTCTGATACGCCATCGATTCGACGGTGGCCCGGGCCACATGGCCGGCAGTGGTGGACCGCTCCAGGCCGATCAGGAGGCCCCTCGCGTAGGGATCCCAGTAGGGCGCGCCGAGGCCGACGAAGGCGGGCACCAGGTAGACCCCGCCGCTGTCCTCCTCGCTCGCGGCGAGCTTCTCGATCTGCTCGGAACTCTCGATCAGGCCGAGGCCGTCCCGCAACCACTGCACCGCCGCGCCGCCGACGAAGACGGAGCCCTCGAGACAGTACGTGGGCTGCCCGTCGAGTACCCAGCCGACGGTGGAGAGCAGACCGTTGTCCGAGGCCACGGCCCGGCTGCCCGTGTTCATCAGGATGAAGCAGCCGGTGCCGTAGGTGTTCTTGCACGTTCCGGGTTCGAAGCAGGCCTGCCCGAAGGTCGCCGCCTGCTGGTCGCCCGCGATGCCGGCGATCGGGATCCGCCGGCCGAACAGGCTCTTCTCCGTGTGACCGAAGTCGCCGCTCGAATCCCGGACCTCCGGCAGCATGGCCCGCGGCACGCGCAGAATCTCGAGCAATTCGTCGTCCCAGTCGAGCTTGTGGATGTCGAACAGCAGGGTGCGGGAGGCGTTGCTCGCATCCGTGGCGTGGACCTCGCCGCCGGTCAGTCGCCAGAGCAGGAAGCTGTCGATCGTGCCGGCCAGGATCTCGCCCCGCGCCGCCCGCGCGTGCAGGTCGTGCTCGTCCAGCAGGTGGGCGATCTTGGTGCCGGAGAAGTAGGGGTCGAGCACGAGGCCCGTTCTGGCGCGGAACAGGTCCTCGCGGCCCTGTTCCTTGAGCTGCTCGCAGAGCGGTGCGGTGATGCGGCTCTGCCAGACGATCGCGTTGGCGACCGGCCTGCCGCTGTCGCGCTCCCAGAGCACGACGGTCTCGCGCTGGTTGGCGATGCCGATCGCTTCGAGGTCCGAGGCTTCCGCACCGGCCTTCCTGATGGCGGCGCGCGCCGTGGCGAGTTGGGTGCTCCAGATCGCCTCGGGGTCGTGCTCGACATGGCCGGGGGAGGGGTAGAGCTGCGGGAACTCTTCCTGGGCGGAGGCCGCGGCGGTTCCCCGGCGCTCGAACAGGATGGTGCGGCTGGAGGTGGTGCCCTGGTCCAGGGCGAGGATGTAGCTCATGTTCGCCGGTCTACCAGCCGAGGCTCTGGAAGGCCAGGGCGCCGAGGACGCCGCCGGTCAGTGGACCCAGGATCGGTACCCACGCGTAGCCCCAGTCGGAGCCGCCCTTGCCGGGGATCGGCAGCACGGCGTGAGCGATCCGCGGTCCGAGGTCGCGGGCCGGGTTGATGGCGTAGCCCGTGGGGCCGCCCAGACCAAGGCCGATCCCCCAGACCAGGAAGCCGACCAGCAGCGGATTGATGCCGGTGGCGAAGACGGCCGAAAGGTCGATTCCGCCGCCTGAGAGTTCCGAGGCGTTGGCGGCGATCGCGAGCACACCGAACACCAGCACCGCGGCGCCCACCACTTCGGTGAGGAAGTTCGCGCCGCGGCGCCCGGGAATCTCCGGCGCCGTGCAGAACACGCCCAGCTTGGCCGCCTGGTCGGAGGTGGCGCTCCAGTGCGGGCGGTACGTGAGCCAGACGATGACCGCGCCGAGGAAGGCGCCGAGAATCTGAGCGCCGATGTAGGTCGGCAGCAGGGCGGGTTCGAGTTCGCCGATGGCCCACATGCCGGCGCTCACCGCCGGGTTGATGTGAGCGCCGCTGATCCGGCCGACGCAATAGACCGCGAGCGCGACGGCCAGACCCCAGCCCGTCGCGATGACGATCCAGCCGCTGTCGTTGCCCTTGGTGCGGGCGAGGACGACGTTGGCGACCACGCCGTCGCCAAGGATGATCAATAGCGCGGTGCCGACCAGTTCGGCGACGAAGATGTCCAATGTGGGCCTCCTGGTTTGAGTGGATTCGAGAATACACTTCGCGCCGCTGGTTGCCGGCACGACGAGGAGAGACGCTATGGACCCATGGAAGAACCCGTTCTCGCGCGAGACGTTCGCCTTTCTGCGCGACCTCGCGGAGAACAACGATCGCGACTGGTTCAAGGCCAACGGCGAGCGCTACGAGGACGCCGTCCGGGAGCCGGCGCTCCAGTTCATCAGCGACTTCGGTACCCGGATCGACGAGGTGTCGAAGCACTTCGACGCGGTGCCGAAGAAGGTCGGCGGCTCGCTCTTCCGCATCCACCGCGATGTCCGGTTCTCGCGCGACAAGAGTCCCTACAAGACCCAGGTGGGCATTCACTTCCGCCACAAGCAGCACAAGGACGCCCATGCGCCGGGCTTCTATCTCCACATAGCGCCCGGCAACGTGTTCATGGGCGGGGGGATGTGGCGACCCCATCCGGAGGCGCTACGGGCGATCCGGCGGCAGATCGTGGCCGATGGCGAGGGCTGGCGGGAGGTGACCGTCGATCCCGGGCTCGGCGACTCGCTGCAACTCGGCGGCGAGAGCCTGAAACGGGCGCCGCGCGGATTCGACGCCGCGCACCCGCGGATCGACGACATCAAGCGCAAGTCGTTCATGGCCGTGGCTACTCTGAACCAGACCCGGCTGCTCGGCCGCGGCTTCCTCGACGAGTTCACCGGGCTCTGTGTCGCCGCCTCTCCCCTGATGCGCTTCGTTTGCCGGGCGACCGGCGTCCCGTACTGAGGCCGGCGCCTAGCCCGCCTTCGCCTGCCGCCCGTCGACGGCCGCCGACAGGTTCTCGAAGGTGACGCCGAGCCGCTCGGCGGTGAGCGCGGCCAGGGAGGTGCGCGCCACGCCGTCGACAAACTGGTAGGTGCTTCGGCGGTCGGGGTCGAGTTGTACCTGGAGGAACTCGAGACCCAGCTCGGCGTGGTTCTCCTGGAGGGCGCGGGCATGGTCCAGGAAGTGGGTCGTGACATAGGCGACCGGCTCGACCCGCCGGAGGAGCTGGAGCACCAGGGTGAAGACCTCGATGCCCTCGGAAGGGTTCGTGCCCGAGCACAGTTCGTCCAGGACCACCATCGAGCCGTGCTCCATCTCCTCGAACAGGGTCCGGATCCGCACGAGTTCACGTCCCAGGCGGCCCTCGACCTGATCCGCGCTCTCGCGCTCGATCAGGGACACGAACAGCCCCTGCTGGACCCGTAGCCGGGCGCGGCTGCAGGGAGCGTAGAGTCCGGACTGACCGAGTAGTTGAGTCAGCGCGATGGCCTGGATCAACCTTGTCTTGCCACCCGAGTTCGGTCCGGTGACGACGGTGATCGGCACGCTGCCCACCGTTCTCACCGAGGTGGGCACGGGTGCCTGCTCCTGGCTGAGCAGCAGCGGATTGAACAGGTCCTCGCACTCGAGCGCGGCGCCGCCGGCGTGATCCGGCCGGAACTCGGGAATGCACATCGCGAGGCCGCGTTCCGCGGCGCGGTCCCGCAGAGCCCGCGCGGCGAGGTAGAGCTCGAGCTGACCGAGCATCTGGACGAGGGGAATCAGGGCGGGCGACAGGGACACGTAGACCCGCTCGACGACGCGGTTCAGAAGCTCCCGGTTGCTCATCGAGTGCCCCCCGATTCCCAGCCGCACACGGCTCCAGAGCCGCTTGATCGGCCGGGTCCAGAAGGGGTTGTCGCGGCACTCCTCGAGAGACCGCACCTCGAGTCCCCGGATGCGCCCGTCGCCTCCGAGGGTGATGTCGAGGTTCAGTTCGGCAAGCCGGCTCTCGTAGTCGAGGAGGGCGGCCAGCGTCTTGTACTCCTCGGTTTCACGGATCGCCACGGCGCCGTCGTGCAGTCGTCGGAGGCCCGAACGGGCCGTCCCGAAGAGGTCGTGCATCAGGTCGATGACCAACCGGCTCTGTTTGAGGATGTCCAGGTTGTGGGAGGCGGTATCGAGGACGCTGTGGTAGCGGGGCATGCGGTGAAGCGAGAGCAGGCCGAACAACTCGCGGTAGAGGCGTTCGGCGGCGGCGAGGACCTTCTCGTCCTCGTCCAGTTCGCGCAGCACCTCCTGGCGGAACCGGGTCGTCTCCAGATCGGTCGGCGTGGCGGTCAGGGCGCGCCGGAGGAAGCGCTCGTTGATCGGGTAGTGAACCCCGTCGATGCGCAGCTCGAAACTCTCCTCGATCAGGCGTTCGACGAACAGGTCGTCTTCGAAGAACTCGGGCCGCCAGGTGGCCACCGGCGTGACTTCCGCCTCCGCCATCAGGTCATGGAACTCGGTGCCGATCTCACGACCGAGAATGGCGAGACCCAGCAGGTCCGAGAGAGCCTTCTCGTCGATGCCGAGGAAGGGCTCCCGGTTGAGCAGGTCCGGGATGGGGATCATGGCCGGTGGGTATTGCTGGCTGTCGGCCCTATCGACGCAACGGCGAACGCTTGCGTCTTTCCTTGAGGGAACGCAGCTCGCGGTAGGCGGCCACACCCTCGACCTCGCAGCGGGGCAGGGGGTGTCCGAGCGCGGTCTCGACCTGCCTGATCAGCGACTTGTCGAGCCACGTGCCAATCGACGAAACGACGCCTTCCGCGGCGCCGCGGGCGGTGCGGCCGGCCCGGTGAATGTAGTCCTCGGGCGTGTCGGGAAGGTCGTAGTTCAGGATGTGCTCGATACCCCGGACGTCGATGCCGCGTGCCGCGATGTTCGTTGCGACGAGGATGCGGTGTCGGCCGGCGCGGAAGCTCTCCAGTGCCGCCACCCGGTGGCTTTGGGAGCGGTCGGAGTGGATGCGCGCGACGCTGTGCTCGCCGCGCTCCAGGACCCGGCAGAGCCACTCGGCGTCGGATCGGCGCTTGGTGAACACGAGCGTCGAGCCGGGCACCGTGTCGAGCAGGGCCACGGCGCAGCGCTTCTTGTCCCTTTCGTCGACGAGGTAGAGGCGATGCTCGATCCCCGATGCGGCGCCCTTGGGCGACAGGTCGATGCGGACCGGATCCTTCATGTAACGGTTCGCCAGACGTTCGATCGGCGGCGGCATCGTGGCGGAGAAGAGCATCGTGTGGCGCTGCCTGGGCAACTGGCTCACGATGCGTTGAATCTGAGGCATGAAGCCGAGATCGAGCATGTGATCGGCCTCGTCCAGGACGAGTTCCTCGACGCCGGCCAGACTCGCCGTGCCCCGCTCGACGTGATCCAGCAGTCGTCCCGGCGTGACGACCAGCACGTCCGGGTCGGTCCGTAACTGGTCGAATTGCGGACCGATCTTCACGCCGCCGATCAGACAGGCGGAGTTCACGCGCAGACGGCTCTCGCGGAACAGATCCAGGAATGCCTTGGTCTGCAGGGCAATCTCCCGGGTGGGCGAGACGATCAGCGCGCGCACGCCGGTGCCGCGGCGCAGGCGCTGCACAATCGGCAGCACGAAGGCGGCCGTCTTCCCGGAGCCGGTTTCGGCCAGGCCGATCAGATCCGTGCCGGTGATGGCGTCAGGGATCACCGCGGCCTGGATCGGTGTCGGATGCTCGAAGCCGATCCGCTCGACTACTTCCAGAACCGCCGGTTCGAGGCCCAGGCCGATGAAGTCGCGGTCCGTCGTCTCCACCGGATGCTGGGGAATGCCGGCAAGGGCGCCCGGTGTTTCGGGATCCCCGTTTCCAGTCCTGCTGCCGTCGGCCACGCGCGGGATCATACCAGCGCTCAAGGCGCTGCTAAGTGGTCTGAAATCAACAGGTTCGTGGCCCGAGTCGCGCCACCTGGGTTTCCGGCAACGGGAGTCATCGGTTGCGGCGCAGCCCGAGGCGTCGCAGGAAGCCGCGCTTCTCCGGCGCGAGCTCATGCTCGGCGCTTCTTGCCGTGCGTCCGCCGCGGTCCACCGCCTCGGCCCAGAACTGCAGGTTCCTGCCCTGGTGCTCGGCGACGGTGATCCTGGCCTCCAGCTCGACCCGGCCCGGCCCGGCGCCCGCTGTGTTGGTCGACTCAGTCGAAGCGGCCCCGGTCGCTGGCCTGAGAGGCATCTCGACGACTTCGCCGCTGCCGTCCTGATCGAACCAGCGCCAGAAGAAGCGCACCGTCATGACCTCGTAGTCGTCGCTGGCACGGACGCGGGCGACGACGTCCTCGTCTCGCTCGTACACGCCCCGTGTCGCCTCCGGTCGGCCCGGGACCAGGATCTTCACCTCGGGTCCAGTCCCGTCGAGGTCTTCCATCAGCATGGTCAGGGTCGATTCCAACTGGGCGAAGCGCTCCCGGTTCTCGGGTGTCCGCTCCATTCGGGCCAGGAGGTCCAGCGCCTCGTGCGGCCGTTCCCAGCCCAGGACCTCGATCTCCCGGACCGTGGCCTCGAGATCGTTGCGGCGCTGGAACACCTCGTCGATGGCTGCCAGCTTCGCCTCGACCCGGGGGCTCTCGCTTGCCTGGTCGCCGCGCAGTACCTTGAGTTCCAGCAGCAGTACCCTGGCTTCGTCGAGGCGATTCGCCGCGATCAATCGGCCGGCCGTTTCGTCGATCGCAAGGGCGGCTCGACGTTCGAAGGCGAGGCTTGCGGCGAAGCGCGGATGGCGGCGGCGGAAGTCCTGGGCCAGACGCAGTGCGGCCAGCCGGTCACTACCGAGGCGGGCTTCGATCGCGTCCACCTCGGCTGCCAACCGGCGCGCGTCGTCGACGCGACGAGCAGCTTGCGGATCGCGCCGCAGGGCGATCATCTGCTCGCGGGTGAGGGAACCCAGGGTGAGGCGCAGGCGGCTCAGGTCCGCGTCCTCGAAGCCGCCTTCCAGTTCCACCGCGGCCGCCAGGACCCGGTCGTTCGCGAGCCTGGCGAGCATTGCAGTCATCGTTTCGCGATGCTCGGGCGGCAGTGCGTCGGCGTCCGGTCCGTGGCTGAAGTCCAGCATCAGGCGCTGAGCCTCGCGTAGCCGGCCCTCCGCCATCAGATCGAGCGCCTCGCTGAGTTGAGTCGGGAGTGGCGCGATTGGCGTGGGTTCCGGCCTTGGCGGGAGAGGGGGTGGCGTGACGCCGGCGCGGTCGCCCGGAAACGTCGCGGCGTCGTCGGGCGCCGTCCACCTGAGGATCAGCAGCGCCGCCGCGACGCCGATCACGGCCGCGGCCAGTATCTGTCGCGGTCGCGGCCGCGCAGCCGGATCGGGTTCGGGTGCCGGCATCCCGGTCATCCTAGCGGGATGGCGCTGATAGTCTCGTTGGTCCAATCCTGAGGACTATCGATCTCGGCAACCGCCCCGGAGGCGCCACGAAATGACGAAGAGACTCCTGTTCCCGCTGCTGCTCGTTCCGATGCTGTTCCTCGCCGGCCCGGTGTTTGGGCAGGATCCGGGCCCGGTCAACGTGGGCGGCGACCTGCGGGGCGGCGATGTGACGGGCGCGGTCGGCGGCCGCGACAACACCCGCGTCGTCGGCACGATCCTCGACTCCAGCGGCAACCCGATGTCGGATGTGGACATCTGGTACCAGAACGACAACATGCCGGCGCCCAGGCTGCGCGCCAAGGGCCGCAAGACGGGGACCTTCCTGCTCCGCAACATGGGCCGGGTCTTCAGTCGTGAGGACTACGAAGGGATCGTGCTTCGGATCACCTTCGAGCGCGACGGCCACCGGTCGGTCGTAGCGCGTGTCGCGGTACAGCGAGACGGACTTCAGCAGGTCTTTCCCATCCTCTTCCGGGAAGGCGAGTCGATGGAGGCCGAAGGCGTTCGCACCGTGCTCGTCGGCCGCGTCGAGAACAAGCGGGGCAAGCCGGTCAAGGGTGGAGGCGAAGTCACGATCACGTCAGGGAACGGCGGGTTCACCGCGACCGGCCCGATCGAGAAGAACGGCGAGTTCGCCGTGGTTCTCTGGGACGCGCCGGCGCGCGTGAACGCCACCTTCAAGATGACGAAGGGCGGCGTCCGCGACGAGATCCTCGAACTGACGCCCTCACCCCAGCCCGATCTGGCCGTGGCGCAGCACTACAACCCGGTGATGTAACGGGGCGTTACCAGCGGGGCCGTCGCTCCTCGCGAGGTCTGGCCTCGTTGACGCGGAGGGTCCGGCCTCCGAACTGCTGCTGGTCCAATGCGGCGATCGCTTCCTGGCCGCCGCTCGCCATCTCCACGAAACCGAAACCCCGGGGGCGCCCCGTCTCGCGGTCGTTGATCAGCGAGACTTCGGAAACCTCGCCATGTGAGGAAAAGAGGTTGCGCACCGCTTCTTCCGTCGTATCGAAGGGCAGGTTGCCCACATAGATTCTCGTTGCCATCTGCTGCTCCTGTTCTCGGCTCCGGGGTTCCACATCAATCAACGCTCGAGAACTACAGGCGCATCCTGGTTCGCCGCGTGAGCTCTGCACCCACTGCCTTGGGAGCGGCAGGCTAACACAAAGAGCGCGACGGGGGTGCCGCGATGCTGGAGTCTCCGGCCCTGACGAGGTCGGAGAGCCGGGCTTCAGCCGCCGCTACGCAGGTCCTCGTAGTAGGCGTCGAAGGTGTCGAGCCGGTCTTTCAGGAGACCCTGGATCACGCCGATCTCGTCTCCGAGTTCGAGCACCCCGTCGGCGTCCGGGTCGTAGACGGGCCAGTCGGGAAGACCGTCGCCATTCGGGTCGCCGGTGGCGGCGAAGTTCACCCAGTAGTCCGCCATCGTGCTCGCCAGCGCCCGGTCGGTGTCGTCCCAGGCGTGGTTGAAGGGGCCGATCTCGTTGCGTGCTTCGCCGCTCAGGTGGAGGTTGTCGAATGCGTAGATGATCTCGGCCGCGTGGTACGAGCCGTACGTTTCGGCTTCGTCCCAGGGAGGAACGCGGGAGAAGAAGTACATGCGGATGGGCTGGGAGCCGGTACTGCTCTGCAGCCGTGCCCAGGTTCGCATCTGCCAAGCGAAGAAGCTGTCGGCCGTGTTTACGTAGGCGGCCTCGCGTGCCTGTTCGTCGGTCTCGGCGGGATAGACCGCGAACATCGCGTCGGCGTGCTCGCCGTAGGTGGCCTCGAGCGACTGACGATAGTCGGCGACCGTGACGTCCGCGGCGCCGGCGAACAGGGCGGTACCCTCGTCGCTGTTGAAACCGACGATCGTGTCGACGTCGTTCTGCTCGCCTGCCGCGAAGATGTCGTGGACATCGCGCGGGAACATGTGGCCGTCGTTCAGGCCGACGAACTGGAGCGCCTCGGACTCAGCCGCCGCTTGATAGACCTCTTCGACGGAAGCCGCGCGCATCTCGCCGAGATCGTTCGCTCCGAGCCGTTCCGCGACGCGTGCGCCTTCGGACTCCGCGTCGGCAAGCCGCGGCATCGGCCAGAAGATGCCGCCGCTGTGACCGATCGCGCGCTGGAAGAGGCCTGCCGCCAGAGGGGTAGCGGTCAGGTAGTTCACGCTCCAGGAGCCTGCGGACTCGCCGAAGATCGTCACCCGGCCGGGGTCGCCGCCGAAGTGGGCGATGTTCGCCTGCACCCACTGGAGCGCCGCGATCTGGTCGAGGATGCCGTAGTTCCCGGACGTGCCGGTCCCATTTCCGGCCAGGAGTTCAGCCTCGGCCGAGAGTTCCGGATGGGCCAGGAAGCCCATGGGGCCGAGTCGGTAGTTGATCGTTACCAGGACGACACCGCGCCCCGCCAGACTCTCGCCGTCGTAGAGCGACGTGCTGCCGGTGCCGGTCTGGAGGCCGCCGCCGTGGATCCAGACCATGACCGGATAGGCGGCTTCGGCGTGTTCCGCGCCGGTCCAGACGTTCAGGTAGAGGCAGTCTTCGCTGCGCTCGATCTCTCCGGACTCGTAGAAGGCACCCGGCGGAGACAGCTGCTGCCAGCAGGCCGGGGAGAACTCGCTGGCATCGCGGGATCCCTCCCAGGCTGCGGCCGGTTGGGGAGCTTGCCAGCGCAGGTCGCCGACCGGAGGCGCGACGAAGGGAATGCCGCTGAACTGGAGGATTCCGGAGTCGAGCTGGACTCCCTCGACGACGCCGAGTTCCGTCGCCACCGTTGGCGTCAGGGGCTCGACCGACTCGCCGCCGCCGCAGGCCAGTCCAAGTGCCAGTGCAAGGATTGCCAGCACCCCGGCTGTGCCGCGGTGGGTGTTTGTGTTGGTCGACATGTTCAGTCCTCCTTGCCTGGGTTGGGGCCTCTCACCGGATCGCCATCTTCTCCCGCCGGGCGGAAGCGCAGGGCGACCCCGTTGTTGCAGTAGCGCAGACCCGTCGGTGCCGGACCGTCGCCGAACACGTGTCCCTGATGTCCGCCGCAGCGGCTGCAGTGGTACTCGGTACGGGGCACGAAGAGCTTGAAATCGCGCTTCGTCGAGACCGCGCCGGGGATGGCGTCGCTGAAGCTGGGCCAGCCCGTGCCGCTGTCGAACTTCGAGTCCGACCGGAACAGTTCCGCGCCGCAACCGGCGCAGACGAAGACTCCGTCCCGGTGCTCCGCGTTGAGCGGGGAGGTGAAAGCCGGCTCGGTCGCCTCCTTGCGCAGAACGCGAAACTCGGCGCTCTCGAGTCGCGCGCGCCACTTGGACTCCGGGAGACTGATTCTCTCGCCCTCGGTCGCCGGCGGAGAACCCGGATCGGGGCTCTGTGGGTGCTGGATCCTCGTCGTCATGCGCGGGCATCCTACCTTTGCGGGTCGAGTGAGGCAGAATCGGGAGCATGAGAACACCCGAGAGCCTGAAAACACGGAGGCCGCCTGTCGACCACATCGTCCGCACGCGCGACCTGTACTCGAGTCTGGGCCACGAACCCTACCGATGGGTCCACAGCGAGACCCCGCCGCCGTGGACGGAGCTGGAGAAGCCGCTCAGGGATTGCCGGGTCGGTCTGGTGGCTTCGGGCGGCGTCTACCGGGCGGGACAGGTCGCCTTCCATCATCGGGACGATGTCTCGCTGCGGGTCATCGACACCAGCGTGCCGGCGGTGGAACTGCGGACGAGCCACTTCGCCTACGACCAGACGGATGCCCGGATCGATCCGAACGTCGTCTTTCCCGTCGACACGCTGCGTGCCCTGGCCGCGGAAGGCGTGATCGGTGAGCTGTCGCCACGCGCCTACACGTTCATGGGAGGGATCTACTCGGCGCGGCGGGCGCGCGAAACACTGGCGCCCGAGATCAGCCGCCGCCTGGCGGCGGATCAGGTCGACCTCGCGCTGCTGGTCCCCGTGTGACCTGTCTGCCATCAGTCCGTGGGACTGATCGCGCGCCGCGTCGAGGCGGACGGCATTCCGACCCTGTCGATGACTTCGGCATTCTCGATCACGCGATCGGTCAATCCGCCTCGCGCCGTGTTTCTCGACTACCCGTTGGGTCACACGACGGGTAAGCCTCTCGAGGCTGGTCTGCAGGCGGAAATCGTGGCCGCGGGGCTTGCCGCGTTTGAGGAGTTGGACAGGCCGGGAGCCGTGAAGATGCTGCCCTGCCGCTGGTCGGAGGACGACGAGTGGAAACGGGAAGTGATGCTCAGCGGCGATGCGAGGACGGATCGTTCGGCTGAGCCCGTCTACCAGAGAGATGCCGATCGCCGGCTTGCGGAGCACGCCGGTGCATGCCCCACCTGCGTCTTCCTTTGAACCGCGGGCCATCGACCCACCGCCCCTTCAGGGAAAAGGCGCCGGGCGGTGCGACACGCTCGCTCCGCCCGGCGCCGGTCGAGTCCGCGCCTTGCCCCTTTAGGGCACGGACCCGACCTTGTGTACGAAAGGAAACAAGCAGGGTTACGGTCGGATTCCCCTGTCTGTTCGTTTCGGCGTCATTTTCTCAATAGGCAGCGGCGGTTTGTCTGACCAGTTGCTGACCTGGCGGTGACCGGTCCCGGAAGGGCTACGCGAACGGCTTGTACATCGCGAGGTAGGACGCGATCGCGGCGAGTAGCGGCAGCGCGACGACCAGTGCCCTGGCCAGGGAGGTATTGCGGTAGGGCAGGGTTAGCGCGGCCCCGAAGAACAGCCAGATAACGAGCTTTGCCCACGCCCATGGGGGCGGCATACCTGCTCCGAGCGTGGCAAGCAGCCCGAAGCCGGTGACGACACTCAGGACCAGGCCGACGCCGTGCATCGAAGCGAGGACGCCGCGTAGATCGTTGTCCTCACGCCGACCCCCCGTCGCGGCGTGGACTGCGACGCCGCCGGCCGCTGCCAGGACGAGCAGCACTCCGAGCACGTGCAGCAGCTTGTAGGCGAGATAGGACATCGTTCTCCCCGGTTCCTGGACTGGTGTGTGTCGACGCTGCCAACAGCCTGTGACTGCTAGCGTATCGCCCGTGGCGCCGCTTGATCGACTCGACGACTGGGACGACTTCGTGGCGGAACTCTACCCGGAACCGGCGGAGGCCGGGGGAAAGCGCCGCGAGGACTACCGGGACTTCGACGAGCCGCCCCGCGACACGGTGCGGGAGTTCTATCGCCTGAATCACCGTGGTCAGACCTGGAACTTCGTCCAGCGGAAGAAGGCGGAGTACCTCGCTCTCGACCGGGCGGAACTGCCTGCGTGGGAGGCGCTCGAGTTCCTCAACACCCTGGTCGACGACTCCGATCCGGACCTCGACCTGTCGCAACTCGACCACCTGCTGCAGACCGCCGAGGCGATCCGCGCCGACGGACACCCGGACTGGTTCGTCCTGACCGGGCTGCTACACGATCTGGGCAAGGTGCTCTGCCTGTGGGGCGAGCCGCAATGGGCCGTGGTCGGCGACACGTTTCCGGTCGGCTGTGCGTTCTCCGACCGGGTCGTGTATCCGGAGTTGTTCGCCGCCAACGCGGACAGCACGAATCCGGCCTACTCCACGCCCCTGGGCGTCTACGAAGCGGGCTGCGGCCTGGACCGCGTCGACCTGTCCTGGGGACACGACGAATACCTGTACCATGTGCTCCGCGACTGCCTGCCCGAGCCGGCGCTCTACATGATTCGCTACCACTCGTTCTACGCCTGCCACCGCGAAGGCGCGTACCGCGAGTTGATGAACGACCGCGACCGCGAGATGTTCGAATGGGTGAGGTCGTTCAACAACTACGATCTGTACTCGAAGAGCGACCGGCCCCCGCGGGCGACGGAACTGCGTCCCTACTACCAGGGTTTGATCGACCGCTACCTGCCGGCGAAACTGAACCTGTAGCCGCGGCGCGGGGGAAGGCCGCGGGCCGGGAGCGCGACTACTCGAAGCGCATCAGGGCGGCGACCGCCAGGACCGCCATCGCGACCAGGTAGAGCTTGACGATGGCGGGCAGGATGAAGCGCAGCCAGCGCTGGTACGGGATGCGGGCGAGGAGCAGCATGCCCATCAGCAGGGCGTTCGTCGGCACGATCAGGTTCATCAGTCCGTCACCGAGCTGGTAGGCGAGCACCGAGGTCTCGCGGCCGACGCCGGTGAGGTCCGCGAGCGGCGCCATGATCGGCATCGTCACGTAGGCCTGCCCGCTGCCCGAGGGGATCAGGAAGTTGCACACGCTCTGGACCAGGAGCATGCCCCAGGCCGAGACGACCGCGGCGCCCGCGCCCAGACCCTCGGCTTTCTGCAACAACGAGGCGATGCCGTGGATCACGGTGTCGATGACCCGCGCGTCCGAGAGCACGACCTCGATCGTGCGGGCGAAGCCGATCAGGAGCGCGGTGCCGGTCAGTTCGGCGGCGCCGATCGTGAACGCCCGCGCGGTGCGGTTCGGCGACACGCGGCCGAGGGCGGCGGCGATGATCGTCACGCCGAGGAACAGGGCCGCGAGTTCGACCAGGTACCAGCCGTGGACGTTCACGCCCCAGATGAAGATGCCGATCATCAGGGCGAACGCGGCGAGGATGCCGAGGCGCGCCGGCGTCAGATCAGCGGCCGTCAGTTCGTGGCCGCCGCCGCCGTAGTCGACGTCCCGGACCAGGCTCCGTTCGGGATCGGCGGCGATGCGCCGCGCGTACCGGAGCAGGTGGTGGACGGCGACGAGGAGCATGACCGCCAGCAGCGCCCACCTGAGCCCGAAACCGGTACCCGGATCCTGGCCGGCGATGTCCTTGGCGATCATCACCGTGAACGGGTTGATCGCCGCCGCTCCGTAACCGATCCCGGCGCCGAGGTAGACCATGCCCAGGGCGACCACGGCGTCCATCTTGAGAGCGATGCACATCGCGACCAGGATGGGCACGAAGGGCATGTACTCCTCCGCCATGCCGATCGTCGACGAGCCGACGGCGAACAGGGCCGTCATCCCGCCGACCAGCAGGATCGGTCGGCCCCCGAGCGTGCTGATTGCGCGCCCGATCGCCGCGTCGATCGCGCCCGTGGCGCGGATGACTCCGATCGCGCCGCCGACCAGGAAGACGAAGAAGATGATCTCGGCGGCTGCCTCGAGGCCCCTGGGCACCTTGGTCAGGGCGGCGTGCCAGGGCAGGGCCGCCGCTTCGACGGCGTGGTACGTGCCGGCCAGCACCTGCCGGCCATCGCGCTCGTACTCACCGGCGGGCAGGACGTAGGTGAGGATCTGCGCCGCCACGATCATGGCGAAGATCAGCACGAGGGCTTCCGGGAACCCATGCGGCGCGTTCCGCGCCGCATGCGAACCACTCGGCGGGCGCGGCCGCCGCGCACGGCGATGGCAACGGTTGCCGTTCGCGCTGGTCATGGCAGGGGCGCCGTCAATTCGCGTGGCGGCGGCTGCGGGCTTCCCGGCGTTCGTGCTGGCGACGTTCGATGTTGGCGATCGTGTCGTCCGGCACGGCCTCGATCAGGCGGCGCGTGTACTCCTCCCGTGGCGTCCTGTAGATCGCCTCGGACGGCCCCTGCTCGACGATCTTGCCGTCGAGCATCACCGCCATCATGTCGGACATGAACTTGACGACGGACAGGTCGTGGCTGATGAAGATGTAGGTCAGGCCGTGCTCTTCCTGGAGGTCCTTGAGCAGGTTGAGCACCTGTGCCTGCACCGAGACATCGAGCGCGGACACGGATTCGTCGCAGATGATCAGCTCCGGCTGCACCGCCAGCGCCCGTGCCACCGATACGCGCTGGCGCTGGCCGCCGGAGAACTCGTGCGGGTAGCGGCGCAGGTGATCGGCTTCCATGCCGACTTCTTCCAGCAGACGGGCGGCGCGGTCGCGGCGGTCGCGCCGGCTGTCGCCGATCTTGTGGATCGCCATCGCTTCGGTGAGCATCGCCTCGACCGTCATCCGGGGATTCAGCGACGAGTAGGGATCCTGGAGGATGATCTGCATCTGCCCGCGGAGGGCGCGCAGGCGGCTGGCGGGAATTCTGGTCACATCCTGGTCGTCGAAATGGACCCTGCCGCCCGTGATGTCGATCAGCCGCAGCAGCGCCAGCCCGGTGGTCGTCTTGCCGCAGCCGGACTCGCCGACGAGGCCCAGAGTCTGGCCCGAGTAGACGTCGAAGGAGATGCCATCGACCGCCTTGACCTCGCCGACCTGGCGGCGCAGGAAACCGCTCTTGATCGGGTAGTAGACCTTGAGGTCGCGCACCGTGAGCAGCGGCTCCGCGTCCTTGTCGATCAGGTCCCCGGGCCCGGGATCCTCCGAGTAGCCGAGGCTCTCCAGGGCAGGCTGGGGGTGGAGCAGGCGTCCGCGTCCGCGTCCGACGAGTTCGCCCAGCGCCTCCGCGCTCAGGTCGCGCTCGGTGATCTGGATCTCGCCGCCATCGCCGTCCTCGTCGACGTCCATGAAATCGGCGACGGTCGGCAGACGCCGGAAGTCCCGGTCGAGGTGGGGACGGCAGGCAAGCAGCCCCTTCGTGTAGGGGTGCCGCGGGTTGTTGAACACCCCGGTTACGGATCCGCGCTCGACGATCCGGCCCCGGAACATGACCGCGATCCGGTCCGCGATCTCCGCGATCACGCCCAGGTCGTGGCTGATGAACAGGATGGACATGCCCCGCTCGTCGCGGAGGCGCCGGATCAGGTCGAGGATCTGCGCCTGGATCGTCACGTCGAGGGCGGTCGTCGGCTCGTCGGCGATCAGCAGTTTCGGATTGCAGGACAGGGCCATCGCGATCATCACGCGCTGCTTCTGGCCGCCCGACATCTCGTGCGGATAGCTGTCGATGCGGCGCTTGGGTTCCGGGATGCCGACCTCGTCGAACAGCTCGATCGTCCGTTGTCGCGCCTCCTTCCGGCTCATTCCAAGATGGACCCGGAGCGCCTCGCCCACCTGGTCGCCGACCCGGAAGACCGGGTTCAGCGAGGTGCCGGGCTCCTGGAAGATCATCCCGATGTCCTTGCCGCGCAGGTCGCGCATGTCCCGGCTGGGGAGGTGGACCAGGTCGCGCCCGAAGTAGGAGATCTCGCCGCTCTCGATGTTCGCCGTGCTTTCGAGCAGGCGCATGACGGACAGGGAGGTGACCGATTTGCCCGAGCCCGACTCGCCGACCAGGCCGAGCGTTTCGCCTTCCTCGATCAGCAGGTCGATGTCGTCGACCGCGCGGACGGTTTCCCGCTTGCCGTGGAAGTAGGTGCGCAGCTCCCGGATCCGGAGCAGGGGCGGGGCCGCGGCGGGTGGCGAGGTCGTCCCGGTCTCGGTCATTGCCGTGACTCTATCCGGGTGTCTGACCCGGGCATGCCAGAATCCGTCCCCATGGTCGACGTAAGGAGGGAGAATGTCCGCCCCATTGCTGGCTTTCATCACGTTCCTGCTGCTGGGGTCGGAGCCGGCCGCGGTCGGAGGCGGCGACTCGACTCCATCCGGAGCGGCCCGGAGCCAGACCGACGATCACGTCGATGACGACGACCACGACCACGACCACGAGCACCAGGAGGGTTTCGAGCATCACGAAGGCGAGGACGACATCCACGCCTTTCACGCTCACGAGACGGTGGTCGTCACCGGTTCGTCGATCGAGTCGCCGGCGATCGATCTGCCGTATGCCGTCTCGGTTCTCGACCGCGACCTGTTGCGGGAGCAGGGCTCACCTCTGGCCATCGATCTGTTCAAGAACCTGACCGCCAACGGGGCGGTGATCGGGGAGGCGTTCAGCGGGTTCAACGGCCTCGGCTTCGGAGTGGCCGAAAATGTCGCCAACGTGAACCTGCGGAGCCTGGGCGCCTCCCGCACCCTGGTGCTGGTGAACAACCGCCGTCAGGCGCCCATCCCGGCCCGGCTGTTCGGCGGCCGGTTCGTCGACGTGAACATGATCCCGAGCATCGCGGTCGAGCGGATCGAGGTGCTCAAGGAGGGAGCGGCGGCGATCTACGGTTCCGATGCCGTCGCCGGGGTGGCGAACTTCGTCACCCGCGACAACTTCGACGGCTTCGAGGTCATCCTGTCTCACGAGTACTTCGAGGGCGCGGGGGACAGCATGGCCGGCTTCATCTGGGGCCGAGATCTAGGCTCGTCGCACGTCGTGCTGGCGCTCGAGCGCGCGCACCGTTCGCAACTGAGCGTGGCCGAGAGGCCGTTCGCCCTGAGGCCACGCACCGAGACGCCCTGGGGCTGGTCGAACACCGGCAACCCGGGCGCCTTCCTGGTGCCGAACCTGACCGGCGACGAAACGGCGCAGGAGTTCGTCGATGCGCTGTCGCTGGCGCAGAGCGGCAACGTCGGCCGGGACTACTTCGTCGATCCTGCCTGCAGCGGGATGGGCGGTTTCGACCGCGGCTTCACCTGCGCCTTCCGCTACCAGCCGTGGTCCGGCAGTCTGATCGAGAAGATGGCCCACACCCGGCTCTTCGCCGAACTCCACGGCCCGATCGACGAGCGGACGGAGTACAGGATCGAGGCGATGTTCAGTGACGTGGCCGTCCCGCGCGTGCCGAACTCCCCGTCCTTTCCGCCGACCTCGCTGTTCGACGGCCTGCACCTCGTCTCGAACGCTCATCCGGGCCGGGCGGACTTCTGCGACGACTCCTACGCTTCAGGCGGATTCTCCTCGACGGAGGCCTGCCTTCAGGGTGACTGGTTCTTCTTCGGCCGGACCGTGGGCAACGCGGGTCCAAGCCGCAACGTGCGCCGGGACACCGACATGGCGCGGCTTGCCGCTTCGGTCGACCGCGACCTCACCCTCGCGGGCCGGGCCGCGAAGCTCGACCTGGGCGTCGCCTGGTCCCGTAGCGCCGGCAACATGAATCTTCCGGCCGAGTACAGCTACCGGAAGTTCCTGGCCTTTCGCGGGTACGGCGGTCCGAACTGCGGCGTCGGGGTCATCGCCGATCCGACCGCGCCCACGGGGATGCGGCTCGGACCGACCGGAGGCGCCCAGCCGGGAGTCGGTGACTGCGGCTACTACAATCCGTTCGGCAGCGCGGTCGAGTTTTCGGCTCAGCCCGGCGCACCGTGGCGGGAGACGCCGAATCCCTTCTACCGGCCGGGGCTCGCCAACGACCCCGCGATGATGGCCTGGCTAGGCGACGTCGCGGACCTCGACAACGAGGTCGAGCTCTTCGTGGCCGACGCGACGCTCTCCGGCAACTGGATCGAGGATCGGGTGGACTACGCGCTTGGCTACCAGTTCCGGAGGCTCGAAGCACAGGCGTTGCCGAATGATCCCGCGAACTACGAGATCAACCCTTGCATCGTGCCGGGCGACCGCTCGTGCGTCGATCCGCGAACCGGCAGACAGACCGGTGCGCGGGCTGGTCAGTTCACCTTTGCGACCGGCTACTACCCGTACGAGGCCTCGCAGGCCGTGCACCGCGTGTTCGGTGAACTGTCGCTCGACATCGGCGACCGCGGCGACATGCAGGTTGCGGCGAACTACGAGCTGCACGACGAGGTTTCGAGCTTCGACCCGAAGTTGTCCGCCCGCTGGCGGCTCTCCGAGGGCGACCGGCACGTCCTGTCGCTGAGAGGCTCGGTACAGACGACATTCCGGGCGCCGTCCCTCGACGACCTGAACGAGAACGCCCTGACCGCGCTCGAGTTCGTGCCGCCGGTGGGGGCGTACCGGCCCTTCGACACGTCCGGCAGCCCCGATCTGTCGCCCGAGCAGGCGCTCACCTACGACATCGGCCTCGTGCTCTTCGCCTCCCCGGGCTTCGACATGACGCTCGACTACTGGAGCTACGACATCGAAGACGTGATCGCCCGCGAGCCGGCGAGCAACATCGTCCGGCTGTATGGTGAGGGGCGCGGCCTCGACCCCGATCCGAGCCGGATCGTCGATCCGGTCAAGCTGGCGGCGGTGCGGAACAACATCGTCTGTCCGGGCGGGCTGGCCGACGCCTCCTGCCTTCCCGGCGAAGTCGAGCGGATTCTCCTGCGCGTGATCAACTGGCCCGGAGTAGAGACCTCGGGGCTCGACTTTCACCTGCACGGCGGCATGCCCGCGGGCAACGGCGCCTTCGCCGTCAGCGCCAGCGGTTCCTACCTGCTCGAGTACGAGCTCAAGCCCCTCGTCAGAGAGGGCGTCGAGTACGTGAGCGGGGGCGATGTCGCAGGCCTGTTCAATCAGAACGTGCAGGCTGCACCCTCGCTGCCGGAGTTCCGCTCCCGGGTGTCGGCGGGCTACCACTGGGCGGACTACGGCCTCGTCGCCTATCTGAACCACATCTCGTCCTACCGGGATGCCAACCCGAGGACGAACGTTCCCTACATCGGCGACTTCCTGACCGCGGACCTCACGTTTCTCTGGAAGTTCCCGAATCTCGGCTTCGACGTGGCGCTGTCGGCACTCAACCTGACCGACGAGGAGCCGCCGTGGGCCGACTTCGAGCGGGCCTTCGACGCGCTGATCCACAACGCAAAGGGCCGTCGGCTCAAGGCGGTTCTCACCTACCGCCTCGGTGCCTGACCTATGGCCGATCCGGCCGAGGACGCGTGTCACAATCTGTCGTTCACCAGTTGCCACCGGATGCGGGGAGGTCGGAATGATGGAGAAGGGATCGTGAAGCGTGCGCTGACCGGGATCGCGGCGGTGGCGCTCTTCTTCACGCTTGGCGCGTGCGGGGGCGGTGCGGAAACGGGCGCGGTCGAAGGGCGTGACGGCGTCGCCGCTCGCGGCACGATCGGCTTTTCGGCGATGACGCTGACGAACCCGTTCTTCAAGATCATCGCGGACACGATGACCGAGGAGGCCGAACGCCACGGCTTCGAGGTCGTGGTCACCGATGCCGATCGGGACGTGAATCTTCAATCGCAGCAGGTCGACAACTTCCTGGCCTCCGGCGTGGCCGCGATCGTGCTCAATCCCGTCGACCGGATCGCGATCGGTCCCGCGGTGCGGAGGGCGAACGAAGCGGGTGTGCCGGTATTCACGTCCGACCTGCAGGCCGTCGCCGAGGGCGTCGAGATCGCGGGCCACGTCGGCACGGACAACTACCAGGGCGGTCTGCTCGCGGGCGAGGCGATGATCGAAGCGCTCGGCGAGGCGGGCGGCGAAGTCCTGATCCTGCACTTCAAGCAGGCAAACTCCTGCGTGCTGCGCGTGGACGGCTTCCGCCGGGCGATCGAGGAGTACAACAACGACCGCTCGGACGGCCGGATCGAGATCGTCGCCGAACTAGAGGGCGGCGGCCTTCGTGACGAGGGGTACCGGGCGATGGCGGACGGCATCCAGGCCCACCCGGACCTCGCCGGCGTGTTCGCGATCAACGACCCCTCCGCGCTTGGGGCCCGGACCGCGCTCGAGCAGGCGGGCCGGGCGGACCAGGTGAAGATCGTGGGTTTCGACGGTGAGATGGCGGGCAGGCAGGCGATCCGGGAGGGGAAGATCTACGCCGATCCGATCCAGTATCCGGACCGGATGGGGGCCATGACCGTGCGGAACATCGTGAGCTATCTCGACGGCGAGGACTTCGAGCGCGTCCACCTGATCCCGACGGAGCTCTACCGGCAGGCGGACGCCGAGCGGGACCCGACGCTCGACCAGGGCCCGTAAGCAGCCAGTTGCTCGAACTTCACCGGACCTCGAAGAGCTATCCGGGCGTGGACGCCCTTCGCGGCGTCAGCCTTTCCGTGGGCGCCGGCGAGGTGCTGGGCCTGGTCGGAGAGAACGGCGCCGGCAAGAGCACCCTGATCCGGGTCGTCTCGGGCGCCGAACGTCCGGACGGCGGCCGGATCGAGTTCGATGGCGAGCCGGCGGCGTTCGATTCACCGGCGGAGGCGCGCCGGCGGGGGATCGCGGTGATGCACCAGGAACTCAGTTTGATCCCGCAGTTGAGTGTGCGCGAGAATCTCTTTCTCGGCGCCGGCTGGTCCCGGCGAGGCTTCGTCCGCCGACGCTGGGAAGAGCGCGAGACGCGCCGGCTGCTCGGATTGCTGGAGATCGACATCGACCCGGCCGCCTCCTGTTCCGGGCTGTCGCTCGGCGCGCGGCAGGCGGTGGAGATCGCGAAGGCGCTGGCGCAGGGGCCCAGGCTGCTGATTCTGGACGAGCCGACCGCGGCGCTGTCGCCGCGCGAGGCTCGCGCTCTGCTGCGCCAGGTGCGCGAACTCGCGGGTCGCGGGGCTGCCGCGATCTACGTCAGCCATCGACTGGAGGAGATCGAGGCGGTCGCCGACCGGGTCGCCGTGCTGCGCGACGGCGAACTCGTGCACAGCATCGACCGGCGCGTCCCGGCCGCTGGCGGTGGCGGCCTCGCGCCGCTCGATCGCGATGCGCTGATCGAGGCGATGGTGGGCCGGAGCCTGAGCGCGGAGTTCCCGCCTCGTCTCCACGAGGAGCTCGGCGAACCCCGGCTCGAGGTCAAGGAGATATCGGCAGGACACCGTGTCCGCGACGTGTCCTTCAGCATCCGCCGCGGCGAGGTCCTGGGGCTCGCGGGGCTGGTGGGCGCCGGCCGCAGCGAGGTCGCGCGCCTGGTGTTCGGCGCCGTAGCGCGCGACAGCGGCGAGGTCTGGCTCGACGGCAGGCGGCTCGACCCGCGGTCGCCGCGCCAGGCGATCGCCGGCGGTATCTGCCTTCTGCCGGAGGATCGCAGGGGCCACGGCCTGGTGTTGACAGAGAGCGCGCGGGCCAACTTCGCGCTTCCCAACCTGGATCGCTTCCGCCGGCTCCGCGGTGTGGTCGATCGCCGTCGCGAGGGGCGCGCCTTCGCCCGATGGCGGGGGCAACTCGACATCCGGCTTGCTCGATCCGGCCAGCGGGTGGCGACCCTGTCTGGCGGCAACCAGCAGAAGGTCGTGATCGCCAAGTGGCTGGAACGCGGCGCGGGGGTCGTGCTCTGCGACGAACCGACCAGGGGAATCGATGTCGGGGCCCGGTACGAGATCTACGAGTGGATCCGCCGCATGGCGTCGGAGGGCAAGGCCGTGCTCCTGATCAGCTCGGAGCTGGAGGAGGTTCTGGGCATGAGCGACCGCGTCCTGGTCATGCACGAGGGGCGGATCCGGGGTGAGATCGTGGAACCGGCGGGTGCCGACCCGGCCGGCGTTCTGCGGATCGCGGCGGGTGTCGGTCTGTCGGAGGAGCCCTCCGTTGCCTGAGGAGACTGGTCAGCCGGTCCGTGGCCGGATGCGTCGCCTGCTCTCGGGTCTGGTCGACCTGGCCGGCCGCCGTCTCTCGATCGTCGTGCTGCTCCTCCTTTGCCTGATCTCGAGCGCGGCGACCTGGCGTGAACAGAACCCGATCACGAAGCGCGCCGGCGCGGCGGTCGCCCACCAGGTCCTGGAGGTTTGTCCCGCGCCGTGCGAAGTGCTCGTCGTCGTGCGGGACACGGCGGTCGACCGGGCGTTCGCGGCGGCGATCGAGCGTGGCCTCGCGGATGCCGGCGCCCCGATCGCCGGCCGGGTGTCTGGCCAGCCGCGGGACGTGCGCCTGAAGCTGGAGCGGATTGCCCGCACCGGCGGCTCGGTTGACGCGATCGCCACCCACCGGATCGCGTCGGAGTGGGGCCCGGTGCGGTCGGCCGGAGCGCCGGTCGTGGCGCCGGGGAGCTACTACTGGCCAACCTTCCTGACCCCTCGCAACCTGCTCAACGTGGTCAACCAGAACGCGGACATCGCGATCATCGCGCTCGGGATGACCCTGGTCATCCTGACCGCGGGCATCGACCTCTCGGTCGGCAGCCTGCTGGCGCTGGCCGGAGTGATCGCCGCGGTGACGGCGCAGGAGTGGTTCGGCGGCGCCGCGGCCTCGCCGGCCGGCCTGCTGGCGGCGATGCTTCTTGGCGTGGCGGCCGCTGCGCTGGGCGGTCTGCTGAGCGGGACGATGGTCACCGCCTTCCGGGTGCCGCCCTTCGTCGCCACTCTGGGTCTGATGATGCTGGCGCGCGGCCTGGCCCTGATTCTCGCTGTCGGTCACCAGCGACGCCTCGTGGGCGGCGGCGCCGAGGGCACGCCCGAGGCGGTGCGTGTTGGAGCGCCCGTCTTCGCCTGGCTTGGCAACGGTTCCGTGTTCGGTGTGCCGAATCCGATCCTTCTCATGCTCCTCCTCTTCGTGGCCGCTCACCTGCTGATGACGCGGACCATGTTCGGGCGCTACGTCTACGCCGTGGGCGGCAACCCGGAAGCGGCGCGGCTGTCGGGTGTGCCGGTGACCGCGGTCCTGCTCGCCGTCTACTGTCTGTGCGGAGCGTTCGCCGGGCTGGCAGGCATCGTCGACGCTTCCCGGTTCGAAGGCGGCCGGCCCAACGCCGGCGAGCTCTACGAACTCCAGGTGATCGCGGCCGTCGTGGTCGGCGGAGCGAGTTTGGCGGGCGGTCGAGGCCGCATTTCGGGCACCCTGATCGGCGCGATGATCATCGCCGTCATCCAGAACGGCCTGAACATCGCGGGGGTCGCGTCCTACGAGCAGAAGGTCGTGTTCGGAGCCCTGATCCTGGCCGCCGTGCTGCTCGACCGGCTTCAGCCGAAGATCGCCTCCAGGCGGGCTCGCATGACCCGAGGGTCGACGTCGACTCCCGTCCAGTAGCGGATACCGGCGACACCCTGGTTGACGAGCATGCCGAGTCCGTCGAGCGTGGTGCAGCCGTGCTCCGCCGCCGCCCGGAGCAGGCGTGTCTTCGGGGGATTCGGAATCACGTCCGCGACCAGCATTCCGGGTTCGAGGGTGCGGGTGTCGAGGGGCAGTTCCGCGTCGACATCCGGAAACAGCCCGATCGAGGTCGCGTTGATCACGATGTCGACCGCCGCGGGGATCCGGTAGACGCCGCGCCAGGGCCCGAACCGGGCGCGGGTCGCGGTGTGGCTGCCGATGTGCGCCGCGAGTTCCTCGCCGCGTTCGCTCGTCCGATTGACGACAGTGATCGAGCTGGCCCCAGCCAGGGCGAGTTCGACCGCGATCGCCCGCGCGGCGCCGCCGGCACCGAAGATCAACGCCCGCTTTCCGGCCGCCGGCGTGATCTCCTCGAGGGAACGGAGGAAGCCCTTGCCGTCCGTGTTCTGGCCGATGAAGGGGCCTTCGTCGTCACGGACGACGCAGTTCACTGCCCCGATCAGGCGGGCCGACTCGCCGAGGCCGTCGAGGTGCTCGATCACGGCGACCTTGTGCGGCAGCGAGCAGTTGAACCCCGCCCAGCCCATCGCGCGGGCGCCGGCGACCGCGTCGGCCAGCAGATCGGGCGGCACTTCGCAGTTCAGGTAGCGCCAGTGCAGGCCGTGATGGCGGAAGGCCGCCTCGACCATCTCGACGGTCGGATTCTCGGCCGCCGGGTCGGCGAAGGAGCCGACGATGTGGGGCAGAAAGTTCATGTTCGACAGTCTCCTGCGAGAGAGGCGATGGTCGTTGGCGGCGTTGTCTCTTCCCGAAGTGGCGCG
The DNA here is from genome assembly GCA_965232105.1 of Thermoanaerobaculia bacterium. GTDB lineage: Bacteria > Acidobacteriota > Thermoanaerobaculia > Multivoradales > Multivoraceae > Multivorans. The sequence continues at coordinate 4,405,243 of OZ246956.1, read as the reverse complement.
ACGGGACCGGCCCGTGGTCGCTGACGGTTCGAGCATAGGCAATCGGGGCAGTCCTGGTCTTTCCCGCACAGCCAGCGACGCTCGACTGTGTGGGCCGAGCGGCTCCAGGACGTGTTCGCTACCCGGCCGGAAGCGCGACTAGCTCGCGGCGAGGGCCAAGGACTGCCTCCCGTCGTCCACCAAACTACTCTTACCCGACGGGTGCCGTCTGAGACCTAGTTGCTACAGCGCCTCAGATCTTGTTCAACAGGTGCGCCGCGATGGACTTGGCTGGGCCGATGCCCTTGGGGTGCCCCACGCAGAAGAGGAGTTCAAAGAGAACGGAACCTCGCGAGTTCTTGAGTTCCGCGGATTCTGCAAGGAGTCTGCCGCCGAAGGCCTCTGAGAGTCGTTCCCGGTAGATGCCTGTCAGTCCGGCCACGCCGGGCTCTCGTGTGGTGTCAGCAGTCTCCCAGAGGCTCTGCTGGGATGCAGGACGGTAGAGACTCAGCCAACTGTCGTCCCCATACACATGGCGCAGGCGCTCTGCCCATTTCGGTGAGATATCGGCCGGTTGGCGGGACTGGGGCAGCAGACGAGCGACCGCGCTCACCGGGAAGAGGATCCATGTGTCGAAGCAGTTGAGAGTCGCCACGTGCCTCAGGGTCTTCATGGAGACCTGTGTTGCGAACGGATCCAGGAAGAGAACGCCCCGGACGTTCGATGGCGGCTTCAGTCCCTGAAGATAGGAGTTGGCTTCGTCGTTCTGGACTCGGATGTCCCGGCCGACGTACGCGGACCGCAATCCGTCGAGGGCGGCACAGCGGTTCGGATCCTTCTCGATGAACACCAGTCGATCAAATGGCGGGTCTGAGACCTCAAGGGCCCTACGGACAGAACCGTCGAGGAACTCGTCGGCGCCGTCGGTCGGTTTCCTCAACTGGACGCTCCCAGTTCCTGCGAAGGCGTCGATGTACCAGAGCCGAAACGGCTGGTTCTTGAGGGCGGTGGTGTACGCCTCCAGGTATCGCTGCAGGACGTTGAGCTTCGCCTTGGTCCAGGCACCGCCGAAGCGCTCGTGAGCCATCGCCCCGGACCCCATCACCCGGCCAGTTGACCGGGAAACTCGTCGTATGTCCTGCCCAGCAGCAGACGGCCGTTGCGGCTCTTGCGGGCGCCGCCCCACTGCTTGAAGAAGAATGGCACACCCTGCCGGCGACACTGATGGAGGATGCCGAGCAGCCAGTCCTCGCGCATCGGGCGCGCGCCAGGGCCGCTTTCCCCGCCAGCGATGACCCAATCGATGGCCGTGAGGTCGAAGGGGCCCAGGTCCTCGAGCAGGGGTTCGATCGAGGCGAAGCGCATGGCGGCGGGCGTCTCGCGCAGCGCGTCGAGGCGAGGCAGGCCCTGGCTGCGATTCTCGACGCTGACACCGAACCAGACGTTCGGGAGCTTGCCCATCCATGCGAGTTGGCCGCTCAGCAGTTCCCGCATGCGGTCGTGGCGCTTCGTGAGAACCTGGTAGGTGTGCCGCCGGACCTCGCTCATCACATGCCCCACCTCGGCTATGTAGGCCTCAGGCACTTGCGGATGGAAGAGATCGCTCATCGAGTTCACGAAGATCCGGCGCGGCCGGCGCCAGCGCCGTGGTTGGTCGAGCTTCGCGGGTACCGGCCGAAGGTCGAAGCCGTGCTCGAATGGGTGTCCGGGCACGCCACGGAAGCGTTCGGTGAAGCGCTCCGCGTAGCAGTGGGCGCAGCCGGCGCTAACTTTGGTGCACCCGAGTACGGGGTTCCAGGTGGCGTCGGTCCACTCGATCGTGCTGTTGTCGGCCATTGCTGTCTCCGCTTGCCGTTGGAGATCAGGGTTCGTCGCTGGCGAGTTGAACAGTAAGCGGAAATAGGGCGGAAATCAAATCTGAGCGGTCGCTGGCCAAGAGCTTCTTCGACCAGTCGACGCCGCGCTCTCCGTCTACGTCGTCCACGGCGAGCGTGTCGTTCCAGGCGAGGAGCATGCGGACGCAGCGGCAGCAGCGGGGCCGTGAGTTGGATCGCCGTTGTGAAGGCGCGGTGCCCGAAAGTAGAACAGGGACGCTCGAGGCGTCCCTGGGGTCAGAACGATCAGAGGCCGTGTTCCCCTGTCTGGGCGGCAGTCCGATGGGTCGTCTTGCACTGAACGCTACCGGTCTAGAGTCCGATCGACAAGCTATCCAAGTCCTTGGGGGTGTCCCAGTACGCTCCCGTCGGGTTTCGTCGCGCCAGAGTTCAGGGCATAGGGTAGGGAGCCGCGGAAGGGATCAAACAGAGGGGAGGCCGGGATGGACGTACGCTTCTTGTTCGCGCTTCTGACCTTGGCGGTAGCCGGCTGCGGGGGCCAACTGGAGGCCGAACCAGCCACACCGGCCGGCGCCGAGGCGGCCGATGCCGGTCCGACCCACCTCGGCGGCTGCATCCTCCTGTCTCCGGTCGGGGATGTCCCCGAGGACGTGTACGAGCATGGCGATGTCGTCGCCACGGACGTGATCCCGCCCTTCACCAAGGAACTGCAGGTCTACGGCCTCAAGCTCGCGGCGCGCGACGACATCTCCGACGACTACATGCGACTGGTCGCGAGGACGATCGCCGAGTCGTTTCCGCGGGATGCCGGGCTTGACGCCGATCTTCAGCGCGAACTGCTCGCGAACCACTACCGCTACAGGGCGCTGATTCCGGTTCCCCTGGGGTTCGACTACGGCTTCATGGACGAAACGGACGAGCGCTGGGCGGCGATCGAGCGCGACAACTCGGTCTGCGACGTGATCATGCAGGACGTGCCCGAAGGCCAGGTGATGGAGGTGGTCGAGCACATCCTCCACTACGTGACGGACATTGGCCTGCACTACACGTTCCCGGACGTCTGGGGCATCTCGGAGGACTCGGAACTCGCGAGGGCGATGGCGAAGGCCGTCGACGAGGGCTACTACCAGGCGAACCAGTACGAGGACATCGACGACGAGGAGGTGCGCTTCCGGGTGCAGATGCAGGAGTTCGCCTACTGGTTCATCTCGACGGCCTGGAATCTTCAGGCGCCCTACGGACCTGTGTGGGAAGAAGAGTGGACGATTCGCGACCAGGAGGACCTGCGGCGGAAGCTGCCGTCGATGTACGCGGCCTACGCGGAAACCGCGGCGCGTGTGATGGTGGCGCCGAGCCCGGCGACGCTGGCGGAAATCGGCCCGACCCGAGCGGAAGAGCGACCGGAAAGCGAGTAGAGTAAGCGGTTTATGACGATTCTGTTCAAGAGTCAGGCGGAGCCTTCGCGGGGAGCGGTCGACCCCCTGTTCCGCGACGCGGAGCAGCGGGCGCGGGCCTTCTCGCTGTTTCCGGAGTCCCGTGATCCGCATGTCGCCGCCGGCAGCGGCCGGATCGCCGGTCTGATCTCCGACCGGCGTATTCGCCGCACGCTCAAGAGCCTCGCCGTCCTCGAGGTCGACGAGTACATTCGCCGCACGGTAGCTCCGGCCGAAGACCCGGGCCGCGTCGGCGCCGGGGAGGTCCTGGCCGCCACGAGTTGGGACCTGGTGGAGGAGCGCCACCACGGTCCCCTCTACGCCGCCGTGTTCGAGACCGGGATCGAGGGCTGGCGGCGCCGGTTCGGCGTTCTCGCCCAGGAACGTTCCGTGCAGAACGGTGTCTGGATGCCGGAGCACCACAGCCTGGCGGTCGATGTGATTCGCTCCTACGCGGGTCGCAATCTCCCCGTCGTCGCCTTGATGGACACGCCGGGAGCGGACGCGGGCGAGCTGGCGAATCGCGGTAACCAGGCCCACGCGATCTCGCGGCTGATCGCGGAGATGGCTCAGCTTCACGCGCCGACGGTGGGCATCGTGCTCGGCAACGGCTACTCGGGCGGCGCCATCCCACTGGCGACGACCAACGTGCTGCTCTCGGTGCGCGACGGCGTCTTCAACACGATCCAGCCCCGGGGCCTGGCGAACATCGTGCGCCGCTACGACTTGTCCTGGGAGGAGTGCGCGAAGGCGGTCGGGGTTTCGGCGTACGAGCTCTTCGACCAGGGTTACCTCGACGGTGTGATCGACTTCGTTCCGGGCGAGGGCGGCGACCGGCTCTCCTGTTTCGAGAGGGCGGTGGCGTCGTCGATCGCGGTGGTGGAGCGGCGAGCGAAGACCTTCGTGCGCGACGAGCCGGCCGTGTTCGAGCACTACCGCCTGAATACGCGACGCTACGTCGATCCCTCACGCAGTCTGCTGGCCCTCGAGGAAGTGGCGCCGCTGTCGCGCCTGCGGAGTCCGGCGGAGCAGGTCAACATCTTCGGCGTCGCCTTTCGCTACCTGCGCTACTTGGGGTTGCGCCGGCGCCTGGTGTCGACCACCGTGTCCGGCTACGGTCGGCTGGCGGCGGCCGAGGTTCCCGCCGGGGCGGCCAAGGCGCGCCGGGACCGGCAACGCCGCCTGTCCTTCGAGCGCTGGTTCGAGAACCCGCTTGCCGTTCGGTACGACGACGTGCTCAACCGGACCTACAAGCGCTACGCCGCGGCCCGTGACTCGCTGCATGAGGGGCGGGGACGGCTCGCCTCGTTCCTGCTGGGCAGCCGCGAGTACCACTTCAATCGTGCTCGAGCCGAGCTGCTGCTCGAGTTCGGCTTCCACCTGTACAACCAGTGGAAGGACGCGGCCGAGGACAACTTCGGTCGGTTGCTGGAGGTGATGCGCGCCGTCGAGGCGGAGGCGCTGGAGGAGCCGGCCTCGGAAGCTCCCCGGGGCGCCGCTCCGGATACCACGGACCTCACCGTGCTCGACGTGATTCTCCAGCCGCAGCTCCTGGCGCTGTTCCGGCGCGAGTGCGAGAACTTCATCTCTTTCGACCGGCTCTACGATCACATCTTCCTGCACCTGCGAGACATCGCGGCTGAAGCGCGGGAAGAGAACGTGATCGCCCGCGAGTCGGTTCACCTGTTGCTGCGCCACTCGTTGAACGCGGCGCTCGGCGAGCTGACGGCGGGACTCGATCCGGAGGAGGCCGCCGAGGCGGAGGCGCGGTTGCGCCGGCGGTTCCGTTCCTGGCTGCGGCACTTCTCCCGCCACCCCCGCCGGGGCCGGCTGCTCAAGTCCGTCGCGGAATGGAAGCGGCTGCAGATGCCCCGCATCTCCGAGCCGCTGTTCGGGCTGGTCACGTTCCTCTTCGAGCGCCTGCTGCCGAACTTCTACGAGGACGAGCAGGGGATCCGCGCTTACGACGGCCGCATTTCCCCGCGCAACATCGGCATCAAGGACTTCTGGAACCGGCTTGACGCGGCCTACCGCGATCTGCTGCTCGAGGACGTGCTTGCCGAGCAGAAGCGGAAGACGCCGCGGCGTCCCCAGGCCATCCTGGACCGCTTCTTCGCCGACGTGCAGGAGATCGAGCCGGACCGGATGACCGCCGATCCGGTGGGCTTCCCGGGGCTCCGGGTCTCGATCGAGCGGGCGCTTGAACAGGGAGTCACGCCGTGCGGAACGGTGGCGGCGCTGGCCCGGATCCGGACCGGCGCGGCGGGTGAGGCGGAGAGCGGTTCCGGAGGCAGCAGGGTCGGCGTTCTGATCTCCAACCTGGCGTTCCAGGCCGGCTCGTTCGACATGGCGAGCTCGGAGAAGTTCTGCAAGCTTTTGCTGCGCTGCGCCGAGGAGCGGCTGCCGGTCGTGTGCTTCATCTCGTCCGGCGGCATGCTGACCAAGGAGGGCGCCGGCGCCCTGTTTTCGATGTCGATCGTGAACGATCGGCTGACGCGGTTCGTGCGCGACAACGAACTGCCGGTGATCTGTTTCGGCTACGGCGACTGCACGGGCGGCGCTCAGGCGAGCCTGGTGACCCACCCGCTGGTCCAGACCTACTACTTCTCGGGTACGAACATGCCGTTCGCCGGCCAGATCGTCGTGCCTTCTCACCTGCCGATGGCCTCGACGCTGTCGAACTACCTGGCCGAGGTCGAAGGTTCGATGGAAGGTCTCGTGCAGCATCCCTTTGGCGAGGATCTCGACGATCACCTGCGTCACGTCGATTCGCAGATTCCGGTGCCGGAGGAGACGGTCGAGGATGTTCTGGAGCGGCTCCTGCAGGAGGAGCGGCGGGTCGAGTTCCTGTCGGCGCGGCGGCGCCGGCGGGAGCCGGAAGCCGTCGAGCCCGCTCCGACGGTCGCTCCGCGCCCGGTGCGGCGGGCTCTGATCCATGCGCGGGGTTGCACCGCGACCAAGCTCGTGCGGGTCGCCCAGCGGTCCGGCGTGGAAGTTGTGCTGGTCCAGTCGGATCCCGATATCGAGTCGCCGGCGGCGGCGATGCTTCGGGAACGCGACAGCCTGGTCTGTATCGGCGGCAGCACCCCCGATGAGAGCTACCTGAACGCCCACTCGGTGATTCGGATCGCCGAGCGGGAAGAGGTCGACGCGCTCCATCCGGGGATCGGCTTCCTGTCCGAGAGCGCCTCGTTCGCCGACCTCTGCCGGGGGCACGGTCTGACCTTCATCGGCCCGACCGGCGACGCGATGCGGCGGATGGGCAACAAGTCGAACGCGATCCAGACCGCGGTGCAGGTCGGTGTCCCGGTCGTGCCGGGCAGCGAGGGCGTCCTCACCGACGCGGACACGGCGCTGGAAGTGGCGGAATCGATCGGTTTTCCGGTGATGCTCAAGGCGGTCCACGGCGGCGGCGGCAAGGGCATTCGCCGGGTCGACCGGGCGGAGGACTTCCGGGACGCGTTCGCGCAGATCCGCATCGAAGCGGAGAGCGGCTTCGGCAACGCGGACTGCTACCTGGAGAAGTGCGTCGTCTCGCTTCGCCACGTCGAGGTCCAGGTGCTATGCGACCAGCACGGAGCGGTGAGCGTTCTGGGCCTTCGCGATTGCAGCGTGCAGCGGAACAACCAGAAACTGATCGAGGAGTCGGGTTCCACCGCGCTGCCGGACGCCCTGCGCGAGGAGAGTTTTCGCCATGCCGCCGCGATCGCCCGGCAGATCGGCTACGTGGGCGCGGGGACGGTGGAGTTCATCTTCGACCTGGAGGCGCAGAAGCTCTACTTCATGGAGATGAACACCCGCCTCCAGGTGGAGCACCCGGTGACCGAGGCGACGAGCGGTACGGACATCGTCAAGGCCCAGTTCGAGATCGCGGGCGGGTCGCGAATCCCGGACTCTTCGGACGCCGAGGACGGCTACGCGATGGAGGTCCGGATCAACGCCGAGCGTGTGGTCATAACGCCGGACGGGGTCGACCTGCTGCCGTCGCCGGGGACGGTGAGCCGCTGCGAGTTCCCGCAGCGCCCCGACATCGACGTCCTGGCGACGATCGACACGGGAACAGTGGTTTCGCCGTACTACGACAGCCTCGTGGCGCAGATCGTCTGCCACGGCAAGGATCGCGCCGACACGATCGACCGCATTCGCTCCTACCTCGACGAGGTCACGATCGAGGGAGTCTGCACGAACCTCCCCCTGCTTTGCCGCGTGCTCGACGACGAGCAGTTCCGTTCCGGGGAGTACGACACGCGGTACCTGCCGGGCTTCCTGGCCCGCATCGATGCCGGTGAGCTGGCCCGCGAAGTCGAGCGGTCCGCAGGCGTGTCCGCGACGATGGACCGGGCCGAGATCGAGATCGAGGGCAGCGACGAACTGAAGGTCAGCGCGCCGTCCGGCGGCCTCTTCTATGCCGCTTCCTCTCCCAACGATCCGCCGTTCGTTCGCGTCGGGGACATCCTGGGCACGGAGAAGACTCTGGGCTTGATCGAGGCGATGAAGCTCTTCCGCCCGGTGTCCCTGTCGTCGATCGATTCAGGGGGCGATCTGTATCCCCGCGACGCCCGGTACGAGGTGATGCGGGTCAACGCGGCGAACGGCCAGGTCGTGAACCAGGGCGATCTCCTGTTCGTCGTCAGACCGGTTGCGGACGGCTAGGAGCATGCGCGGCAGAGACCGGGTGCGCCGGCCCGCCATTCGTACTCCCGATGACGGGCGCACGGGGCCGATCGCGGCGACCGTCTCGGCGCTGTTCCTGCTGGCGGGCTGCTTCGCGGCCCTGGCCGCGGCGCCCCTGGCGGCGCAGGCTGACCGCGCATGCGACGGCGAGGACCACCGCGCCCTCGATTTCCAACTCGGTGACTGGCGCCTGGTCTCTGACGGCGAGGTGGTTGGCCGGAGCCGGGTCGAGAAGCTCGAAGACGGCTGCCTGATCGCCGAGATCTGGTCGTTCGTGGACGGCCGCGCCGGCCGGACCTACAGTTTCCTTGACCGGGCCGCCGGCGTGTGGCGACGATTCAGCGTCTCGAACCGCGGAGTCGTGGTCAAGTCGGCCGGCACGGTGGAGGGAGGCGAGTTGTTGCTGCGCGGCGAGCACGTCTCTGCCGGCGGCGAGACGTCGAGATGGCGCGAGCGCTGGGTTCCGGAAGCCGGCGGCCGAATCCGTCTGTCGGCAGGTGGTTCGGCCGCGCGAGGACGGGGCGATCGTGGCGGAGACGCTCTGTTCGATGGCTACTACGAACGCGTTGGACTAGCCGTCACCGAGGTGCCCGCGCCCGCTGCGCCGGTGGAGGCGGAGACTTTGGAGAACGAACCGCCCTCCGCGTCCGACAGCCCCGCGGCGTCTCCGGCGGAGGCTGAACCCGTCGGGGCGCCGGTCGAGCTCGAACCGGCACTGGCGGTCGCGGAATCCGAAGCGATGGCGCCGGCCGCGGGTGAAGTCACACCGGCTTCGGCGCGCGCCGCCGATGCCGAGGCAATCGAGCGGATCGCGATGGCGTCGCCCATGGTGCTACGACTGCCGCTGGGGTCGGTCGAAGCGCTTCCCAGGGGCTACGCCTGGATCACGCGGGACACGGCGCCCTATCTGTGCGAGGGAGTCACGATCGAGCGCCTGGAGGTCGGGCGGCGGCAGCGACGCGGTCGGGTCGAACTCGAGGTGGAGCTTGCGGTTCATGGTCGCCAGGTCAGCCGGGCGGTTGACGTTTCGGTCGAACTGCGTCGGTCCGGGCAGCCCGCCACTGAGGCCGTCGTTGCATCGGGAAGTGCTTCTGGCCGCGTTGGGCGGAGCATCCCGGAACAGATTCAGTACGGCTCGGTGGCCGTCGTGGTCAGACTGTCGATGGACGTGGAGGTCTTCGACTCTGTCGTGGCGGACCCTGAGCGACCCGATCTCGTCATCACGCTTGCCGTCGGGAAGTGAGAGCGAAGAGGCGGGTGGAGGAGGAGAGCTCCTCCGCGCGGGTTCCGTTCCGTCGACTGGTGGGGCTGGCCCGGCCGTATGCACGGCCCCTGGGCGCTGGAACCGTCCTGCTTCTGGCCGGGACCGGTGTCTTCGTCCTGGTGCCCAAGCAGGTGGGCGACCTGGTGGATACCGCGATTCAGGCGGACCTTCAGGAAAGGCTGGGTCAGATCGTCGCTACGCTGATCGGCCTCTGCGCGATTCTTGGCGTTGTCACCTACTTCCAGACCTGGTTCCTCGGCTCTGCCGGGGCGCGGCTGCTGCGGGACCTGAGGGGTCGGCTCTTTCACCACCTGGTCGGCCTGTCTGTCGACTTCTACGACCGCCGGCGCGTCGGCGAACTCCTGTCCCGGATGGCCTCGGACCTGACGGTCGTCCAGAACGCCCTGACCGAGCAGATACCCTCCGGCCTCCAGGCCGCGGTGCGGTTCCTGGCCGTCCTGGTCATCCTGCTCATTCTGCACACCCGGTTGACGGTGGTCGCGCTCCTCGTCGTGCCGCCGGTTGTCCTGTTCGCGATCTTCTACGGGCGGAGACTGGAGCGGGTGGCGCAGGAAGAGCGGGATGCGGTCGCCGAGACCTCCGCCTGGGCCGAGGAGGCGCTGGCGGGTATCCGGACCGTGCAGGCCTTCTCGGCGGAGGATCAGGCCCGCAGTCGCTACCGGGTACGGCTCGCGGACCTGCTCGGCGTCCAATTGCACAACGTCCGGTTGTACGGCGCCTTCAGTGGTCTGATGACGTTCTTCGGCTTCACCGCGTTCGCCCTGGTGCTGGGATACGGCGGAAGCCTGATGCTCGAGGGAGCTCTCTCGCCCGGAAGGCTGGCCTCGTTTCTTCTCTACACGTTCTCCATCGGGACATCGGTGGGGCAGTTGGGGGCGCTCTACGCCGGCTACAAGCGGTTGCGCGGATCCAGCGCTCGTGTATTCGAGCTACTCGACGAGCAGTCGGCGATCGTCGATGCGCCGGCGCCGGTGAGACTGGCTGCAGCCCCCGGCAGACTCAGCGTGCGTTCGGTCGGCTTCCGGTACGAGGGCGCGGAGCAGCCGGCCCTCACCGACGTCTCACTAGAGATCGCGCCAGGTGAACTGGTGGCCCTGGTCGGCCCGTCCGGCTCAGGGAAGAGCACGTTCTTCGGCTTGCTGCTTCGCTTCTATGAGGCGCAGCAGGGGGAGATACTGATCGACGGAACGCGGCTCCGGGATGTCGCGCTTGGCGATCTGCGGCGCCGGATGGCCCTCGTGCCGCAGGACATCTTTCTGTTCTCGGGTTCCGTGGCCGAGAACATCCGACTGGCCAGGCCGGGTGCGGAAGACGGCGAAGTCCTGGCGGCCGCCGAGGCGGCGGGCGCCGCGTCGTTCATCGAGCAGTTGGACGACGGCTTTGAAACCGAGGTCGGCGAGCGGGGTGTGCGGCTCTCGGCAGGCCAGCGCCAGAGAATCGCGATCGCCCGCGCGTTTCTCCGTGACCCGCGGATCCTGCTGCTGGACGAGGCGACGAGCGCGCTCGACCCCGACTCGGAGGCGACGGTCCAGCGGGCGATCGAGAACCTGCTGGAGGGCAGGACGACGATCGTCATCGCTCATCGCCTTGCCACCGCCCGCCGGGCCCGTCGCATTCACGTACTCGATCAGGGCCGGCTGGTCGCCGCGGGCAGCCACGAGGAACTGTACGAAACGAACGAGCTCTACCGGCGGTACTGGCTGTTGCAGAGCCTGGAGCGGGAGCGACCGGCAGACGTCTTCCAACCTGCTGCCGGGTGAAGCGGCATCTCCCCGGAGGGGTCCGGGCCGGCTGTCCGTGGTCCAGAAGCAGTTCACCCGGCGGGGTCGGGGACCGCCGCCGGGTGAAGAAGTAGACGCTGAGAGCAGGCTTCCTAGAAGTTCTGGCCCCAGGCGTAGTTGAAGCGAACGTAGTAGTAGGCCCCGTTGAAGCCGAACGGTGAGAACTGGCCGTACTGGTTGCCGACCGCGTCGGCGGCGCCGGGGTTCACGTCCGGGTAGGTGTTCAAGAGGTTCTGGACGCCGATGGCGATCGACGTGTCGTTCGGCAGGGGAATGCCGACTTCGACGTCGAGCAGGAACTCGCCGCTGTAGTCCGCGTACATCGGCGCGTTGTTCCGCCCCAGGAGATTCTGCGCGTCCTCGCTGTCCCACCAGCCGTCGAAGTAGTTCAGGCGGGTCATCAGGGACCAGCGCTCGGCGCCGTGGTTCATCGAGATGTTGTAGCGGAACTCCGGCAGGCCCTTCTCGATCGTCGCGATGCGGAACGGGCCGACGGTGTCCGGATTGTGGTCCGTGACCTCCGTCTTCGTGTAGTTGAACACGAGGCTGAAGGTCGTGTCGCCGCCGAGTTCCGGCGGCGCCCAAGTGCCCACCACGTCGAGACCCTGCGTCTGGGTCGCGAAGTCGTTGACGAAGAACCGGAAGTTCTTCAGGTTCCGCGCCTCGACGAAGCCGCCGGAGAGCAACTGCTCGATCTCCCCGTCCGTTACGCAGTTCGCCTCCTGAATGAGGGCGCACTGACGGAACGTCTCGGACACGGCGAGCCGGTCGTCCACGTCGATGTGGAAGACGTCCGCCGTCAGGGTGAACTCGCCCCTGTCGACGACGAGACCGGCGGAGAAATTGATCGCCTCCTCGGGCTGAAGATCCTCGCCGCCTCGCAGAGCGGCCGGCGCCGAGGTCGACGGCACGGTGCCGCTGTTGGACAGGCCGCCGGTCTCCGGATCGAAGGCCGTCGTCACGTTGAACGCGTTCTGCTGGCCGGGCGTCGGCGCGCGGAAACCGGTGCTGGCGGCGGCGCGCAGCGACACGACGTCCGAGACCTGGCGACGGCCGGACACCTTCGCGTTCACCGTGTTGCCGAAGCCATCGAAGTCCTCGACCCTGAGCGCCGCGGTGAAGGTGCCCCGCTCATCAGGCGAGTCGATCTCGACATCGCCGTAGATCGCGACGTTCGCGCGGTCCCAGGTTCCCGAGTTCTCGGGGCGGTAGCCGTTGAAGCCGTTCGAGCCGGGGCCGAACCCCTGCGCCGCATAGGGACCGATCTCCCAGGAAGCCGGGTCGCCGGCACCGATCCGGAACTGCTCGTTCCGCCACTCGACGCCCGCGGCGAGGCTAACGTTGTCCCTGACCGGATACGTGACGTCGAAGTTGACGTTCGTGTCCGTCTGCTCGTAGATGCCGGGCATGAAGGACGTCGGGGTGTCGTAGCCGAGGGATGCGTTCACCGTGTTGTAGATGAACTGATCGACCTTGCTGTTGCCGACGTTGACGCTGAAGTCCCAGGTCATGCCGCTGTCGAGATAGCCCCGGAGGCCGGCGACGATCGACGAGTCCGTCAGGTCTCCGCCGAACTGGGGCGTGAAGCCGCCGGGAAAGCGCGAGTAGAGGGTGAAGCAGTTCGGATCCGCCTCGACGGCTGCCAGTATGGCGGGGTCGGGCGCGTGATCGACGACCGGGATGCCTAAGGAACCTCCATTCTTGTTTGGGACGAAGATTGCACAGCCGCCTGCGTTCACGACACCGGTTCTTGCCCATTCGCGGTCGCCGACCAGCACGGACGATCGTCCGTCGGGGAGGGTCGGCCCCCTGAACACGCCCGATCGTGTGTGCGGGTTGCGGAAGTAGAAGCCGCCGGTCGTGGTGCGCGTGGCGTAGTTCGCGTGGCCGTAGAACTGGGTGCCGTTGTCGAACAGCGAGCCGAAGTTGGCGAACACCTTGGTGTCGTCCTCCAGCAGCGGCGTACCCCAGACCTGGGCCGGGTTGCGGATCATCGAGTTACCGGCGTTGATGATGTTGATCGCGTCGTTCCGCTGCACGCTGCGGCTGGTCGGATCGGCACCGCCGTACTCCATGCTCAGGTTGAAGAAGCCGTTCGCGCCCATCGGCATGCCCAGGTTGGCGGCGACGGCGTACGACGGTCCCTTCTCGCCGGCAAACGTGTACTGGCCGCCGAATCCACTGCTGGAGCCGGGGTTCGAGTCCTGGAACTGCCCCGTGCGCACCTCAACGCTGCCGCCGGAACTCGCGTCCTTGAGCTGGAAGTTGATCACGCCGGCGATTGCGTCGGAGCCGTACTGGGCGGAGGCGCCGTCTCGAAGCACCTCGACCTGTCGCAGGGCGATGGCCGGGATGACGGAAATGTCCGGCCCCTGGGAGCCGTCCGAGATCCCGTTCCCGAGCCAGGCGATGACCGCTGCGCGGTGGCGACGCTTGCCGTTGACGAGAATCAGGGTGTGGTCCGGCGCCAGACCGCGCAGGTTGGCAGGCCGAACCAGGGTCGCCGCGTCGCTGATCGGCTGCGCGCCGACGTTGTAGGACGGGACGACGGTCCGAATCCGGTTCGTCAGGTCGTTGTTTCCCTGGCTGACGAGTTCGGTCTCGGGAATAACGTCGACCGGCACCGGGGATGCGGTTACGGTGCGGCCCTCGGTACGGGTACCGACGACGACGATCGCCTCGCCGAATTCGGGTGTTTCTTCAGCCGCTTCGCCTTCGTCCGGCGCCTCCGCTTCTTGTGCCGGAAGCGGTGCGCCCAGACAGAGCGCCAGCAGGAGGGCGACGAAGGGCAACAGGATGGAAGGACCGGTTTGAGGTTTCTTCACGAGACACTCCTATGTGTTCCAGTTTGCGTCGACCGTTCCTGAAGGCTACATCAGGAACGCCGTCGGGACAGGTAGGGGCGTATCGACCGGATCAGCGATGGTCGATCCCCCCGGCGGCAAGCCTATCCCTCTCGACGTGCGCGGTCCATGCCGCCGCTCCCGCGGCCCGAATCGAAGACGGATCGCCGGTACGGGATCGTCGGGGCTGCTACCGTCGCGGCAGGTATGGACACTCCCTCCAGCCGTGGGCGGCGGTGGCCCATGTGTGGCGGGCTGACATGGCAGCGGGCCGTGCTCTGGGCCCTGGTTCTGGCCCTGACGGTGGCCGTGGTCGCCTTCGACCCGGCGGACTGGCCCTACACGGTGGGCGACGAAGGCGTGTACGCGATGCAGGCCCAGAGCCTGGCGTTCGACTTCGACCGGCGGTACGAGGCGTCGGACTACCGGCGTTACCTGGAGACGACCGGCAAGGTCCCGGACCCGCTGATCCTGCAGAGCAGGGACGGCGGAGACACGCTCGTGTACGCCAAGCCGGTCTTCTACTCGCTCTTTCTTGCGCCCTTCGTACGCCTCGCGCCGGAGCGGGGGCCGGCCGTGGCGAATCTGCTGCTGCTTGTCTTGGCCGCCCTCTTGCTGGAGTGCCTGCTGCTGCGGCGCGTCGGCGCCGATGGACCGCTGATGGCCGCGTTCCTGCTCTTCTTCTCGGTCACCTTCGGCCACGTGTTCTGGGTTCACGCCGACCTGTTCTATCTCGGAGCCACTGCGTTCGGGCTCTGTTGCCTCGATCCGTGGTTCGAAGGCGAGCGGCTTCCGCCTGCCCGGCTGTTCGCCGGCGGCGTTCTGCTGGCGATCGCCGGATCCGGCCGACCGTTCTACCTGGCCGTCCTGGTCGGCGTGCTGCTGGCGGCGGCGCCGAGCCTCCGGCAGGGGTGGGGGCGAAAGGCCTCGGCGATCGTCCTCGGTGGCGCCGCGTTGCTTCTGGCCGGTTCGGCGTGGTTTCACGCCGGGAGCGGCGGCGCCTGGAGTCCCTACATGGGCGAACGGCAGGGATTCAGCAGTGCGACCGGCTATCCCGACATCGACTTCGACAGGCAGGACTGGCCTGAACTGCTGGCGGCACGGGGCGACGCCTCCTGGCTTCGGGAGGGATTCCTGTTGCCATCCTTCGACGCCGGGCTGCTCGGACACAACCTCGTCTATGCCGCTCTAGGGCGGAGCATCGGCATCGTGCCCTACTTCCTGCCTCTGGTCGTCGCGTGCGCCTGTCTCCGGCGGGGTTCGCGACGCCGATGGTTGCTCGTTGCCGTCGCACTGGGTCTCCTGGCCTTCCTGATCAAGAGCCCACACAACTTCTACGGCGGCGCGGGCGCGATTGCCAACCGCTGGTTCCTTCCGCTTTATCCGGTGTGCTGGTTCCTGATCGAGCGCCCGCCGGCTCGGCGGTGGCTCGCGGCCTCGGCGGTCGCCGCGGCTCTCTTCGTGGGTCCGCTCTGGCATTCCGCCGCGGCCTTCCCGGTCGAGATCGATGCGGAGTCCGGCGCCCGCCGGCTGCGCTACGTTTCTCCGGCAGCGAAGCGGCTCCTGCCGCTCGAGACGTCTCAGATCCACCTGAGCTCAGCGCCGGGGGACGTCCAGCACGGCGACCTCCGGGTACGGCTGGTCGGCAACGGCGTCTGGCCTCACGGCGACGGTGGCATCCGCTGCCGGCCCGGGGCGGAAGGCGAGCTGTTGATCGGGTCGCCCGTGCCGCTGGCCGGCCTGACGGTGGAACTCGTATCCGTCGAAGCGGGGGTCGGTGAGCCGGTCAGCGTCGTCGTGGAGCGACCGCGCCGGATCGCGCGCCACCGCTACTCGTACGGAGGGATTCCTCTGCACTACTACCGACTGGTCCTGCCAGGGACTCCGGAGGGCGGCGACCGCGACGTGTTCCTCACCCCGGCCTTTCGTTGGGACTGAACTCGGTTGGGACTGAACGCCGCCTCGACACCATCCGCACCGTCGGGCGCCCGGCGTTGGTAGTCTGACGAACATGGGTCCGCTCCGTTTTCCGCTTCTCCTGCTGGCGATGACCGCGTTGGCGGTCGGTGCCTGGGCGCAGGATCCCTGCGCCGATTGCCACGCGGCGCAGGAACTCGAGGAGACGGAGGAGTTCCATCTGCGCCAGTGGCGGAACTCGGCGCATGCCGCGGCCGGGGTCTCCTGCGCGGACTGTCACGGAGGAAACAGTTCCACCTTCGTACAGCTCCGCGCGCACAAGGGGGTGCTGAACAGCGGTCACCCGAAGAGTCCGACCCATCAGTGGAACCTGCCCCGGACCTGCGGCCGCTGCCACGACACGGAGTACCTGGCGGTGCAGGAGAGCGCGCATTTCGCGCTCTTCGAACGAAAGGTCCGCGCCGCCCCGACCTGCCGCACCTGCCATGGCAGCGTGGCCGTGCAGTCGCTGGGCGAGGGTGGGTTGCAGGCGCGTTGCAACCGCTGCCACGGTCCCGAAGCCGACCATCGTGAGGCTGGAACGTCCGGGCAGGGCGCGCTGGCGAAGGGCGGCGAACTCCTGGCGCGGATGCGGGCCCTTCGTGGCGCTCGCGCCAGGGTGTCGCGCGACACCCTGCGGGTGCAGGATCCGTCGGATCGACATGAGGCGGCCGATGCCCTGTTCCAGGTGAACCAGTCCTGGGAGGAGGCGATCGAGGCGGGCCATGCGTTCCACTGGGACGATTGGGACGCCGCTCTGGGCGAACTGGAGGACCTCCTAGGGGAACTCGAGGGCGCCCTCGCCGGCGGCGGCCGCTGATCCGGGCTTCAGGCGCTGTCCGCGGACCCGCCGTCCGCGAGTCCCTCGGCCTGTCTGAGCGACCGGAGGAGCGAGACCGCCATCAGGACTCCCACGACCAGGAGCGGCAGGGAGACGACCAGGGTGGCGGACTGGATCACGCGCAGTTGATCGGCGCCGCCTTCCTGGCCGATGAACATGAGGGTGATCGGCAGCACGCCGACGGCGACGGCCCAGAACAGGCGGTGCCAGCGAGCGGGATGTTTGCCTTCCGTCAGGTTGCGGGTCGCCGACGCGGCGAGGCAGTAGGAGGCAGAGTCGTAGGTCGTCGCGATGAAGACGATGGCGACGAGCGCGAAGACCGCGAGCGCCGCGGTTCCGAGCGGCAGGGCGCGAAACGTCTGTGCGATCGCGGTGTCGCTACCTGCCGCCTGGGCGATCTCGCGTACCGGCAGGGCCCCCGACAGATCGAGGTGCATGCTGTAGTTGCCGAGGATGCCGTAGAAGACGGCGCAGCCCAGAGTGCCCAGGATCAGCATCCCGAAGATGAGTTGCCGCACCGTCCGGCCGCGTGAGATGCGGGTCACGAACAGGCCCATGAACGGTCCGTACGCGATCCACCAGGCCCAGTAGAAGACGGTCATGTCCTCGATGAATCCCGTCCTGGCCACCGGATCGGTCCAGGTGTTGAGCCGGATGAAGTTCTCGAGCATCAGGCCGATCGAGTTCGTGCCCGTGCGCAGGAGGAAGTTCGTCGGGCCGACCATCAGCACGAAAGCCAGCAGGAGAATCGCCGCGATGACGGAGCCGTCCGACAGGGGCTTGATGCCGCGTTCGAGTCCCAGGTAGACGCTGATCGCGAACAGGATGACGCAGACGACGAGGATTCCTACCTGGAGTCCGAAGGTCTGCTCGACGCCAAACACCTCGCTGACGCAGGCGGCGACCATCGGCGTGCCGAGCCCGAGCGAGGTCCCCGTACCGCCGACCAGCGCCAGGATGAACAGCACGTCGACGATCCGGGCGGGCGCGCGGTCGTAGCCTTCGCGGCCGATCAGGGCGTGCAGGCCGGTGCTCAGGCGCAGGGCCGGGGCGTGCTGCCGGTAGTAGGGGATGGCGATCGCCACCGCCGGGAAGCAGTAGAGCGCCCAGGCCGAGATCCCCCAGTGGAAGATGCCGTAGGTGGCGGCCCACTCGACTGCCTCCGTGGAGCTGGGCGCCAGACCGAAGGGCGGCGCGTCGAGGTAGGTGACCCACTCGATCGTCGACCAGTAGAGAAGTCCCGCGCCGATGCCGGCGCAGAACAGCATGGCCATCCAACTGAAGATGTTGAAGTCCGGCCGGCTGTCGTCGTCCCCAAGCCGCTTTGCTCCATGACGGCTGAAGGCCAGCCACAGCAGGAACACGGTGACGAGCAACGTCGCCCACTGGTAGAGCAACCCGAAACGCTCGGTCAGCGATTCGTAGGCGCGGACGACCAGGGCGCCTCCGGTCTGGGGCGACAGGGCGAGCGGAATGCAGACGAGGGCGATCAGCCCGGCGCTGACGCCGAACGCGATGCGATCGACGCGTGGTGGGCGCTCTGCCACGCAGTCAGCGGGCGGCCGGCGGGGCGGCGGCCAGGTTCCTCAGCGCTAGTTCCACGGTATCGACCGCCAACAGGTACTCGTCCAGTTCCAGATGCTCGTTCGGAGTGTGGTCGAGTGTACTGTCTCCCGGTCCGTAGGCCACGATGGGGCAGCGCCAGACGGGCCAGACGATGTTCATGTCGCAGGTCCCGGTCTTCACGACGAACTTAGGATCGGTCTCGGGACCGACGGTGCGGATGGCGCCGAGAAAGGCTCGCACCAGGGGGGAGTGACGGTCGGCGCGGACGCCCACTTCGTAGCCGCGCAGGCTGAGTTCCAGGCTGGCATGGCCCTGCTCGCAGCGGATCGTGCCGGTCGCGCGAAGCGCATTCAGGTCGGAGAACAGTGGCCCGTCGATGTCCGCGGCGGCGTCGCCGAACCAGTCCTCGAGTTCGGCGATCAGTGCGGCGACGTCGAAGTCCACCGGCAGCCGCAGTCCGTAGTCCGCGCGGACCGTGTCGTAGAGGCCGTCGGTCGTCGTGTTGATCGTGCGCAGGCTGGGCAGGACGCGCTCGAAGGAGGTTCGCCCGCCGCTTTGTTCGGCCACCGCCTCCAGGCGTTGCCAGAGGTCGAAGGCCGTGATGCCGACGCCGGCCTCCGGGCCGGCCGTGTGGCTGCTGGGCCGCCGGGCCAGCAGGTCGATCAGCAGGCGTCCCTTGTAACCGAGCGTGACCCGGTGCCAGTGGCTTGGTTCGCCGATGATGCAGAAGTCGGGCATCGGTTCGTCGCGACCGTTCAGACGCTTGAGCAGGTGGTGCGCGCCTCGGGAGGTGGCCGCCTCTTCCTCCGTCGCTCCGGCGACGATCAGGCGCAGGTCGTGCGCGCGCGCCCAGTCGCCGCCGAGCCGGGCGGCCGCCGCGACGAAGGAGGCGAGCGGCCCCTTCGCGTCGACGGCACCGCGACCGTGAAGCACTCCGTGGGGCGATCCGTCGTCCTCGATCCGGACCGGGATGTTCCCCGGCACGGTGTCGATGTGTCCAAGCAGGACGACGAGGCGCGAGGCATCAGGTTCACCGAGTTCTCCGACCGCGTTCAGCGCGCCGTCGACCTGGCAGCGCTCGAGGCCGCGAGCCTCCATCTGTGAGGCCAGCCAGCCGCTGGCGGCGGCCTCGTGACGGGAGAGCGACGGCACCGAGACGAGGCCCCGCACGAGTTCGATCTCGGACCGGTCACGGCCCGCGTCGCGGCTCCGGTGGGGAAGAGCGTCGGGTCGGCCGCCGGCTCCAGTGTCCATCATGGGCCGCTCGCGTTCGGTGGCGGCGACGGCAGAGGCGAGTTGCTCGGCATCGTCATTCCTCCCGGAGGACGGCTTCCAGGGCGTCGCCGGCGCGCTCCAGTTCCTCCTCGCGGACGATGAGCGGCGGCAGCATGCGGATCACGTTCGGCCCGGCGGGCAGGGCCAGGATCCGGTGTTCCGAGGTCAGACGGGCGAGATGGCGACCGGCGCGCCGGCGCAGGACGACGCCCAGCATCAGGCCGCGGCCGCGCACTTCCCGCACCAGCGGATTCGCGGCCAGCCGATCGCGCAGCGAGTCGAGGAAGCGGGCGCCGACCTTCGCCGCCCGGGCCGGCAGGTCGAGCGCCTGCATCGTCTCGATCACGGCCAGGCCGGCGGCGCAGGCGAGCGGATTGCCGCCGTAGGTCGAGCCGTGGCAGCCGGGTCGGAGCGCGTCGGCGACTCGCTCGCCGTAGGCGATCGCCCCGAGCGGGAAGCCGCCGCCGATTCCCTTGGCGAGCGGCATCAGATCCGGCTCCAGTCCGGGCGTTTGGCGGTGGGCGAACCAGCTTCCGCAGCGCCCGAAACCGGTCTGCACTTCGTCGAGGATGAGGAGCGCCCCGTGCCGGTCGCAGGCATGACGCGTCGCGAGCAGGACCTCGTCGCTCAGCACGCCGACTCCGCCCTCGCCCTGGACCGGCTCGAGGAGGACCGCCGCGGTGGTCTCGTCGACCGCCGCTTCGATCGCCTCGACTTCGGGCTGGACGAAGACGTTGTCGTGGAGCAGGCCGGTGTAGGGCTTGCGGGCGGCGGGGTTCCACATCGTCGCCTGCGCCCCCAGGGTGCGGCCGTGGAAGCTGTTTCGAAGCGCGACGGTGCGGCTGCGTCCGGTCACCAGGGCGGCGAACTTGAGCGCGCCCTCGACCGCCTCCGTGCCGCTGTTGCACAGGAAGACCCGGTCAAGCGAATCGGGCAGCACGCCGGCCAGCGTCTCGACGTAAGCGGCCCGGTCCTGGCTGGGCATGTTCATCGGACAGTAGGTGAGCCGCTCCGCCTGGGCGGTCAGCGCCTGGACCATCGCGGGATGGTTGTAGCCGAGGCAGCAGACGCCGTAGCCGGCGGTCAGGTCGAGGTAGCGGTCGCCGTTCGCCGCGATCAGTTCGCTGCCCTCACCGCGGACGATTCCGGGAGTCGACTTGCGCGGCGCCCAGGTGCCGAGGCGTCGATCCTCGGCGCCGGGAACGTTCTGCGTGGCGTGGGCGCTCATGACGCGTTCTCCTCCTGGTTCGCCGACCGGACGACGACGTGGGTGCCGGCGCCTTCAAGCGCGGCCCGCACCGGGCGTTCGATGCGGCCGTCGGCAAGGACGACCCGCGACAGTCCCCCACGCAGCGCCTCCGCCGCGCCCAGTACCTTCTTCTTCATCCGGTCCTGGGCGGCCGCCATCAGCGGTTCGAGCCCGGCATGGGCTTCGGGGCCGGCCAGGTCGTCGCGAGCGACGTCGAGGCGCGAGATCAGGGAGGCCTCGTCGGGAAAGTCGGCGAGCAGGCCCGGGGCGCCGGAGAGGTACACCAGGGTCGAAGCACCGAGGGCCCCGGCGACGGCGGCCGCCGCCCGGTCGCCGTCGACGTTGACCGCCTCGCCGTCGTAGGACGATCCCGGCGGCGTCAGCACAGGCAGGTACCCGCCGTCGAGCAGTAGCCGCAGGAGCTCCGCGTTGACCCGATCGACCGTGCCAGTCCAGTCGTCGCGCAGCACGAGTCGCCGTGCGCCGAGCCGGATGCGCAGCTTGTCCTTGCGCCGGCCTTCGAACAGGCGACCGTCGAGGCCGGAGAGCCCGACCGCGGGAATGCCCCGGCGCTGCAGCAGTTCCACCCAGCGCTTGTTGAGCAGCCCGCAGTAGACCATCTCGAAGATCTCGAGCGTGCGCCGGTCGGTGCGGCGGCTGCTGTAGCCGCTCTCGCTGGTCACGAACTGAGGCGGATGCCCCAACTGCTCCGCGACCTCGTTCGTCGTCTCGGCGCCGCCGTGAACGAGGACGACTCGGAGGCCCGCTCCCGACAGTTCGGCGATGTCGGCGGCGATCGCGTCGAGGTCGAGCGACTTGCCGCCCCCGGCCTTGATCACCAGCGGACCCTCGCCGGCCTGGTGAGGGCCGGTCGGCGCGTCGGCGGGGTGGGATTCAGGCACGACCCGTTCCTTACAGCGGGTGCAAGCCCGGGAAGGACAGACCCTCGGTTTCGGGGAATCCGTGCATCAGGTTCGCGCACTGCACCGCGTTGCCGGCCGCGCCCTTCATCAGGTTGTCGATCGCGCAGATGACGACCAGGCGTCCGGTACGGGGATCGAGGTCGAAGCCGACTTCGGCGTGGTTGCTGCCGGCGAGGATCTTCGGCTCGGGGTGCCGGTGGATGCCGCGACGGTCCTTGACGAGGCGAACGAACGGCTGCCGCCGGCAGAAGGTCCGGTAGGCGCGAAAGAGGTCTCGCTCGGTTGACCTGCCGGCAACGGGCCGGTTCAGGAACAGGTGGCTGGTGGCGAGGACGCCGCGCACCATCTCGACCGAGGTCACCGACAGGTGGACGCGGCCGGCGGAGTCGACGCCGCGCATGGCCAGCGCCTGTTCGACTTCCGCGGTGTGGCGGTGGCCGGTGGGGCGGAAGCTGCGCACCACACCGGATCGTTCGGGGTGGTGGGAGGCGTCCGACGACGCCGCGCCGCCCTCGCTGCTGCCGACCTTCAGTTCGGTGACGACGCCGCGGCGCCAGTCGACGAGACCGCGTTCCGCCGGTTCGGGTTCGAGCAGCGGCAGTAGCCCGAGCAGGGTGGCCGTCGCGTTGCACCCGACGCCGCTGACGTGGGATGCGCCGGCTACCGCCTCGCGGTCGAGTTCGGGCAGGCCGTAGACGAAGCGATCGAGCCACTCGGGCGCCGGGTGCGTGGCGCCGTACCAGTCCTCGTAGGCTGATGGCGAGCGGAGCCGGAAGTCGGCCGACAGGTCGACGATCCGCGGGGCGAGTGCGGAGTAGACATCGATGTCGCCGGCCGCGCTGCCGTGGGGCACGCAGAGAAAGAGCAGGTCGCAGCGTTCGAGCTCGTCGAGTGTGCTGTAGCGGAGGTCGGTGTGGTCGCGGAGGTTCGGGTGCGTGAAGTGGACGAAGGAGCCGGCCAGACGCCGCGAGGTGACCCCCGCTATCTCGAACTCAGGATGGCCGAGCAGCAGCCGGAGCAGCTCGCCGCCGGCGTAGCCGGAGCCGCCGACGATGCTGGCGCGCATCGTCACGCGCCGCTCCCGGGCCGGCCGGCTGGCCAGCCGGTGTTGGCCACCCGCTCGACGAAGTCGATCATGCGGGCGGGAATGTCGACGCCGGTCGGTTCGACCGAGTTGCGGAACTCCATCGTGTGGTTGACCTCCAGCACCAGCAGTCCGCGATGTCTGTCCTCGACCAGGTCGACGGCCAGGAGCCCGCCGCCGACGGCTGCCGCGGACCGCCGGCACAGGGCGGCCAGTTCAGGGGTCACTGGACAGTTCGTCGCGATTGCCCCGCGGGCCGTGTTCGTAACCCAATGCGGCGCGCGGCGGTAGATGGCGCAGATCGCTTCGCCGTCCACGACGAACGCCCGGATGTCGCGTTCCGGCTTGTCCACGTACCGCTGCAGGTAGAAGATCGAGTGCTGGTAGGAGCCGAGAGTGCTCTTGTGCTCGACGAGCGCTTCGGCGGCGTCGCGATCGTTGATCCGGGCGATCAGCCGACCCCAGGAGCCGACGATCGGCTTGAGCACCACCGGGTAGCCGAGTTCCTCGATCGCCCGCAGCGCCGCTTCCGGCGTCGAGGCGACCCGGGTGTCCGGAGTGGGGATGTCCGCGCCCTGCAGCAGGCTGGAAGTCCGCAGCTTGTCGCCGCAGTTCTCGACCACTTCGATCCGGTTCACCGTCGGAACGCCGCGGTCGGCGAGCACTCGCAGGTGGACCAGGGCCCGGCTGTGGCTGAGCGAGCGGTCGAAGACGACATCGAAGTCGAAGGCCGGTTCCAGTGTGCTCGAGCCGCCGAACGAGAGGACGACCTTGCGGTCGTCGATCAGTTCGACCTCCGCACTCCGTCGCTCGAGCTCCTGGAACAGGAGCTTCTCTTCGGGCCGGACCCGGCTGTACAGGACTCCGATGCGCATCGCCTGCCGGCTACTCGCCCCAGTCCTCTTCTTCTTCCGGCGCAAGTTCGAGCGTCACGGGATCGAGCTCGATCACCTCGAGGTCGACTCCGCAGCCGGCGCACTGGACGATCTCGTTCTGCATCACTTCTTCGAGCCTGATCTCGTCGAAGCACTCGGGGCACTCGGACCGGGCGCTTGCGGTCTGCGGTTTCATGTCGGTTTTCTCCTGGGTATGCGGGCGTGACTTGCCGCCATCGCGGCGAACCCTATCGAGATGGGATCGATGGCGGTGAACTGCTTGACGAGCCGCGGGCATCGCTCTTCCCGGCGCTCCCCTCCCGCTTTCACCGGCACTCGAAGGCTTGGGTGTCGCTCCTTGGCGCGGCGGTTTGGCCCGCGGCGTTTCCGTGGCGCCAGGTCTGCTCGTCCGGTCCCGTGATCGCGAGGTGGAAGGCGAGGTCGGTGACCGGCGCGGCGAACACCCACCGGTGGCCGTTGATCGCGCAGCCGTCGAGCACCTTGACCAGGACCTCGGCGTTGTCCCGGTCGAAGAAGTGGAGGAGCGCCGAGGACCGGGCCGGCAGCCCCCAGTCGCGGGCGGCGCGCGGTTCGCCGTCGGGAAGCAGGAAGCACATGTCGATCCGGTAGCCGCCGTCGAGTTCGATGCCGGGGCCGGAAGGTTCGCAGACAGGCTTCTCGAGCGGGCCGGCGGCGGCGGCCGTTCCCGGCGCGGCGGCCGCTCCCGGCGTCGCCGGGGCGCCCGCGGCGCCGGTCGTGGCCGCGACGCTTGCCGCCGGTCCGGGCTCGCACGGGAAGGCGGCGGTGTCCGCGATCGGTTCCGCCGTGCGGCCCTTCGGGTTCCGGCGCCGAAAGGCCCGCCCGGCGCCTCTCTCGGCGATCTCCAGGTTGAACGCCAAGTCGGTGACGGGGGCGACGAACACCCACCGATGGCCGTTGATCGCGCAGCCGTCGAGCACCTTGACCAGGACCTCGACGTTGTCCCGGTCGAAGAAGTAGAGCAGGCCCGAGGCGCTCGACTCCAGGTGGTAGTTCGAGGCGTCCATCCGCGCGCCCGACGGCGTCTCGAAGCACATCCGCACCTCGTAGCCGCCGGAGAGCGCAACCGCGACGGCCCGCGGCGTGCAGTCGGTCATCGAGCCCGGCGCCGGCGGCGCCGCCGCGGCGAAGGCGGCGGGCAGGCTGAAGACGGCGGCGGCGTCGGCGGCCACTGCGGCGACGCGGAACGCGTATTCTTCGCCGGGCGCCAAACCGTCGAGCGTCGTTGTCGTCGCGTTCGGCCCCGGGGTCCGGACGGTCGTCCACTCCTCGTCGGCGCCGCGCCGGACCTGGACCTCGAAGCCGGTCTCGTCGAGCGAGTTGTCCCGCCACGTGAGCCGGACGGCGTCCGGCGCGACGAATGCGGCGTCGAGGTGGGTCGGCGGCGCCAACGCCAGGGAGAGGAAGGCGGAGCGGCTCGCCGACGCCCCGGTCTTGCCCTTGGCCGCGACCCGGAACTCGTGTCCGTCGCCGGGCGCCAGGCTGTTCACCGTCGCCCACTCAGCGTTCGGCGGCAGGGACCGGACGACCCGCCAGGCGGCGGGCCCCCGGCGCTGGGAGATCTCGAATCCGGCCTCGTCGTCGGAGTTGTCCCGCCAGGTCAGCAACGCGGCGGTCGACGTGAGCATGGAAGCTCGAACCTCCGAAGGCGCCGCGGGGTCCCCGGACGCCGCCGGTGGCTGTGGCCCTGGCGGTGGTGGCGGCCCTGGCGGTGGCTGTGGCCCTGGCGGTGGTGGTGGCGGCGGCGGCGGGGGCTGCGGCCCTGGCGGCCCTGGCTGCGGCGTCGGCGTCGGCGGCGCTTCCTTCACGTCCGTCACGGCGAGGGTGACGGCGCGGCTTGCGCTCAGCGGCGGCGCCCCGCCGTCGGAGACGACGATGCCGAAGCCGTAGCTCGACTTCGCCTCGTAGTCCAGCGTCGTCCCCGCCGCGATGGAGAGCTGACCGGAGGAAGAGACGCGAAAGGCGCCGGCGTCCGCGCCGCTCAGCGACCAGGCGAGAACGTCGCCGTCCGGGTCGGTAGCGGCGACCGGCTCGCCGATGTCGCCGACGGTCCCCTCGGGCACGCTGAGCGCCAGCGGAGTCGCCGCGTCGAACGACGGCGCCTCGTTGACGCCGGTCACCGTCACGGTGAGGGCCGCCGCGCCCGTGACGCCGTCCTCGTCCGTGGCCCTGGCCGTGACCTCGTAGTCGTTGTCGCGGTCGTCGTCCCGCGGATCCTCGTAGTCGCGGCCACCCATCGACAGGACGCCCGTCGACGAGTCGATGGCGAAGCTGGAGGCGTCCGTGCCCTCGACGGACCAAATCACCGCGCCGCGGTGGCCGGACACGGACGGCGCGGCCGATGTCCAGGGCGAGTGCTCGGGGACCGTTTCGTTCGACAGGCCGGTGACGGTCAGAGCCTCGTCCACGTCGGTCACGGCGAGCGACACGGCGCGACTTGCGCTGAGCGGCGGGGTGGCGCTGTCGGACACGACGACGTCGAAGCCGTAGCTCGACTTCGTCTCGTGATTCAGCGTCGTGCCGGTCGCGACGGAGAGCTGACCGGAGGAGGAGACGCGAAAGGCGCCGGCGTCGGTTCCAGTCAGCGACCAGGCGAGAACGTCGCCGTCCGGGTCGGTCGCGGCGACCGGACTGCCGATGTCGCCGACGGTTCCCTCGGGCACGCTCAGCGTCAGCGTGGTCGCCGTGTTGAACGACGGCGCCTCGTTGATGTCCGTCACCGTCACCGTGATGGAAAGCGAACCCTCGACGCCGTCCGCGTCGGTGGCCCTGGCCGTGACCTCGTATTCGTTGTCGCCGTCGGCGTCCCGCGGGTCCTCGTGATTCCGGGCGGCCATGGACAGGACGCCCGTCGACGAGCCGATCGCAAAATCGGATGCGTCCGCGCCCTCGACGGACCAGGTCACCGCGCCGCGGTGGCCGGACACCGTCGGCGCCGCCGAGGTCCACGACGCGTTCTCGGAGACCGTGGCGTTCGACAGGCCGGTGACGGTCAGGACCGGAGGAGCGTCGGGCGTGCGCAGCGCGAGCGCGTCCGTATGGCGGACGCCGTTCTTGTTCGAGGCGCCGACGCGGAACTCGTAGTCCGTCGCGTGGTCGAGACCGGCGATCGTCGCCGTCTGGACGTTCGCGGACAGCGTCGCCGCCGTCGTCCAGGCCGTCCCGCCCGACTTCCGGTACTGCGCCTCGAAGCCGGTCTCGCTCGGCGACCGGTCCGTCCAGGCCAACGTCACACGCGCCGCGCCCCGGCCATTGGCCGGCGTGCCCGCGAGGCCGCTCGGCCTCGCGGGCGGGATCAGGTCGCTGAAACCGGCCGCTTCCGGGATCGTCAGCCGGAAGGCTCGCTCGTTGTCCCTCTGGTCGGCGACGCCCAGTGTCCAGCCGTTCGGCGTCACCCGCGTGGTGGAGAAGTAGGGGGTCGTCGCGTCGGTTGCGCCGGCGCGCATCACGGTGTACAGCGTCGGATCCTGGGTGGAGTCCTCGTGACCGAAGACGTAGGGGTATCGGGACCGTCCAAGGTTGCGTGCCCGCCTGGTGCCGTGCCAGCCTCCCAGCAGGTGGCCGATCTCGTGAATGAAGGTGTCCGCCGTGGTGCAGCCTAGTGCGAAGTTCACCTCGGCGAACGCCGTGGCCGCCTGCTCGCTGGCGGTCGTGCCCTTCTCGAAGAGAGACAGGGCATACCCGCAAAACCAGTGATTCGAGTTCCCGGTGAGATAGACGACGAGATCGGCGGCGTGGGCGTCGCGCAGGTCCGCCACTTCGGCGCTGTCCTTGAGGAACTCCAGTTCCGGCGAGGAGTTCACGTAGGCCGTGTTCGGGTCGGACGGAGGCGTGATCTTCGCCACGTGGGCAACGCTGAAGGCGGCGGGGAGGTTGCCGTTCCGCAGCACCGAATTCGCGTGGTCGACGAGGATCTGGCTCTCCGCCGTCGCGGTTCGTCCCCTGCCGGAGAAAAGGGTCTCGGCCGACTGGTCGTAGATGATGAGGAGGTCGATCGCGTGCGTCGCGGTCTGCGTGCCGGTCCCGGAGGCGACGCGCGAGGGCGGGTCCGCGGACCGCTCGCTTTCTCCCGGAGGCCCGGGCGGGAGAGCGGCCGGGTCGGGCGTGGCGCAGAAGCTCCATCCGGCCGCGTCCTCGGGAGGAGCGGCCGCCGCCTTCGCCCGCGTCCGGCCTCCGCCGCCGGGACCGGCGGCGAGTTCGAAGCCCGGTTCGCCCAGTTCTCCGTAGCCGCCGGCGAGTTGACCGTCCTGCAAGGTGAGGACGACGGTCTCCGCTTCGGAACCGGCGACCCGACCCGCCCACAGCACGTTGCCGTCGCCCCGGTCCTCGAACGCCGACCGCTCGACCGTCAGAGCGCCGCCGCCGGGAACGGGGATCGCCAGTCGAAGCGGGCCTGACCGCAGCAACTCGAGGTCGACCTCGATCTCGACCTCCGCATCCAGGACGGCGCCGATCTCGATCCGGCGGGCCGAGGTCTCGCCGCCGGCCGACGAAGCGGCTGGCCGGCCTTCCTCCGTGCCGGGCGCGGAATCCACGAACCGAAACAGAGCCTCCTGCCCTTCCGCGCCGGCGGGAAGGAAGAGTGCCAGCGAGGCGGCGATGGCGAAGCCGGCGAACGCCTCGCCGTTGACCACCCTGTTCAAGGATCGCTTCAGGAGCCGAAACATGGCGAGCGAAAGGCGACGCGTCTATCCCGGTTCGCGCCCGTCTCCGGTCTTCAACACGGGCGCGTCAGCATTCTTCCAGGCGGTGAAGCCGCCGCCGATGTGGCTTACCGGCCCCAGTCCCATGTCCTGGACGGCCTTCGTCGCGAGGGCCGAACGCCAGCCGCTGGCGCAGTGGAAGATGAACTCCCGGCCGCTGCCGAAGACGTCCTTGAAGTAGGGGCTGGCGGGATCGACCCAGAACTCGATCATGCCCCGCGGGGCGTGGAAGGAATCTGGGATGAAGCCGTCGCGCGCCCGCTCGCGGATGTCGCGCAGGTCGACGATGACGGCGCCCTGAGCTTGACGCTGCCGGGCGTCGGCGACCGTCACGGTTTCGACGGCGGCGTCCGCTTCCGCGACGAGCTGCCGTACGCCCTTGGTGATCGTCATGGGAATCAGCGGACCTTGCGGGCGATGTCGCCCACGCGGACGGTTCCCGCCACGACGACCCGCGCGTAGACGCCGCGGAGATTGCGCCGCCGGCCTTCCGGTTGGGCGGTGAACTTGAGGGCTTCCGCGCCGAAGCGCCGGGCGTACTTCTTGCAGCCGGTATGGGGCAGGGCGGTGACCTGGATCACGGATTCGCCGAGGCCGAGCTTCGTGCCGGTCGGGAGATTCTCGACGCCGAGGTCGAGGTCGACGTAGAGCTGGTCGCCGGCCAGGGGCCAGCGGTCGCGGCTGCCGGCGATGAGGTCGGCGAAGCGGGAGTTCGTCAGCGTGAGTTGCGCGTCCGGATCGGGCGAACCGTCCTCGGTTACATAGCCCTTGCGACGGTCCCAGGTGTCGCCTTCCAGACCGGCCTCGAAGCTGAGCCGGCCCTCTTCGACCGCCTCGCGGCGGTCCACTCCGGGGCGCCGGACGATCATCTCGAGGGCGCCGCCGTCACCGGGCGAGTCGAGAACGTGGCCGAAGCCGGCCTCCAACTCGGCTGCGGTGCGGTGGTTTGCTGCGTCGGCGGTCGGGCCGCCGGCCGCACTGCTGGCTCCCTTCATCTTGTTCTCCTCCAGGACATTGCGCCGCCGAACGTAACGGAGCGTGTTCTCTGGCGCAAGCTCCCGGCGATGTCGGGGCTGGGGCGAACCTCGAGTCTGCGACCGGTTGGACGGCGTTAGCGGACGTTGAACTCGCGGCGGATGTATGAGCCGTTGCCGCCGTTCTCGTCCCAGAGCCCGATGGCCACCCGGTGGTTGCCGCGCGGGATCGGGTACTCGAAGCTGACGGCGAAGAACTGGTCTTGCGCCTGTGCCCAATCGCTGGCGGGGATGGTCAGCGGCAGGACGATGTGGCTGGGGGTCATCTGTTCGCCGTCCTCGGTCAGCACGGTGGCGACGACGCGCACCTGGTCCGTGCGATTGCCGGCCTGTTCGACCATCGCCAGCCTGTTGAGGGGGACCGACACCGTGAAGTCGACATCGTAGAAGCCGCCGGCGCCGGTGTCCCACTCGATGCTGTCGATGTGCAGCGCGTGCGGGTTCTCGGTCCAGCCCAGCAGGAGAGCGCCGATCGTCCGCTCCGCGATCCGCTCGCGCAACGAGCGGGCGACGTAGCTGGTGCGGTGCCTCAGACGCAGCTGCCGCGGCCTCGGCTTGACGCGGATCTCGTGGACCGAGCCCTCGATGAACTCGTCCAGCACGTAGCCGAGCGAGTAGTAGGAGCGGAGGTCTTCGGCCGCCTGGTCGAAGAATGCGTCCACGTTGCGTCCCGAAACCCAGGCCCGACCGCCCGTGTCGCCGGCGAGCTGGTGGAGCACGCCGCGCAGGTCGGACAGGTAGGTCAACTTCTGCTGGTCGGCCACCCGCTCCGAAAGCGTCGCCGCGGCGACCTCCGTTTCGGGCGGCTTGAAGGCGTAGAAGGACACGCGATAGGAGTTGGCTCGCGCGGCGATTTCGGTGAAGCGGGAGCTGAGATCGAAAGTGGACAGCCGCTGCTGGAAGGAAGTGGTGGTCAGCGCCGCGGTGCCCTGGATGTTCGAGTTCCGGGTGTACAGGTTGTTCGGCGCGTCGAAGCCTTCCGGAGCGTCGACGGCGCGGTTCTGCATCAGTTCGACGCCCGTTTCCTCCCGTCGGCCGGCAACTCGTTTCTGAACATGTTGCAGGAGGCGGTCGAAGGGGCGCGCCGGCAAGCCGTCGCTGATCAGGAAGAAGGCCTTGCGACCGGGAACCAGCGCCAGGGATTCAACCACCGCTTCGATCGCGTCCGCCGTACGGGCGCTGTCCTCGTGGAGGACCCTGGCGTAGGCGACCATCTCGTTGAGCGTGGCGCGCAGGGCGCCGATGCTGCCCGCCGACCGGCGGGGGTCGGCGTTCAGTTGGTCCATCAACTGGAGGAAGCTCGCCTGGGACCGCCGTTTCAGGTTCTGCGCTTCCGTGAAGACCTGATGCGCGGCTTCGACGCGGTTCAGGCCCTGGGCAAGGGCCAGGTGATCCGTCGTGAGGTCCTGGAGCATCCGCAGTTCGCCGTCGAAGGCGACGACCATGGCGTGGACCGGAGCGGCCCCCTCTCCTGCTTCGAGCTGGCCGCGTGCGAAGTCCTTGATCTGGTCGAGGACCGCGGAGCGGCTCGCGACGGAGAGGTGGGTGTTGTCGAAGAAGAAAGCGATCGACAGAGGTTCTTGCAGTGGACCCGCGGCGGGGCCGTCACCGTTGCCTCCGCCGCGGCTGAAGTAGCTGATCTCGACCGGCTTGTCGTTGTCGAAGACGCGGAAGTTCTGCTGCGTCAGATCGCGGGCCGGCTGGCCGTCGCGGTCGGTGGCGACGATGTCCACGTTGACGACGGTGACCTCGACGATGTCGCTCAGGTCGCCCAAACCCCGGCCGATGGAGGTGTCCTGCTGGGCCTCGGGGGTCGCGGCCGGCTGGAGCGGGGCGCCGAAGACCAGAAGCAGGCCGAAGAGAGTTGCTCCGATCATGTTGGCGCCTCTAGCTGCTGGGGGGCGTGTGGCGTTCGAGGAAAGCTCTGACCTTCGCCGCGGCCACCGGTGCCGCGTCTTCGCTCTTCCACTCGAGGATCAGTTCGTTGTTCGGCGCCAGGGCGGCGATCTCCTCCGCCACCGGGCGGGGGTGGTAGGCGTCGTTTCCCGCCAGGATCAGGAGCGGCGTCTCGATGCCGGCGACGAAGTCGCGGTCGACGTTGAAGGTGAAGTCGCCGCCGTACATGCGCTCGCGGAACGGGGGCAGGGCCCCGGCGTCGACGTCGTCGCGCTCGTCCATCAGCGCCTCGGCCCAGGTGTCGAACATGCCGTAGAACAGGTCCTTGTTCTCGTGGCGGCCGATCGGGTTCTGGAGCACCGCGGCGCTAACCCGCGAGGCGTCCGCCTCAAGCACTCCCAGGCAGTACGAGGAGCCGATGCAGCCGCCCATCAGGTGGCACGTCTCGATACCCAGGTGGTCGAGCAACGCGAGATGGTCGGCCGCGTAGGTGTGCCAGCCGTCGTCGGCCGTGACCGGCGCGGTGGACTTGCCCGCATTGCGCTGGTCCATCGAGATGACCCGGAAGGACTGCGCCAGTTCGCGACGCGGATCGAACGGGCTGGCGCCCCAGACGTCGGCGGCCGAGCGCATGCCTCCGGGCGCGAACAGGAGCACGGGGTAGCCGGCGCCGGCCTCCCACCAGTGAATTCGCGTCTCGCCTCGTTCAAAGACAGGCATGGAGCAAGCGTACCAGTCACGGCGGCCGCGGCCCGTTGAAGCCTTGTCCCACGTGAGGTGAGCCTGGAGGCTTGATGTCAGTCCCACGAGAGATGAGCCTGAGCGGGTGTTGGGGATCATTGGAGGATGATCTTGCAACTCGACATCGAGCGGCTTCGCAGCCTGGACGAGGTCCGGGACTTCATGGCCGGCAGCGCGCCGGTCGACTTCCGATTCGTGGATCGCGCCGACGCCTACGGCTTCGCGCGACGGGTTCTGGTCCGTTCTCGTTACGTTCGGCTATCGAGGCCCGACAAGGGTCTGATCCGGCGGTTTCTGATCAAGGTGACGGGTTTCAGCCGGGCGCAGGTGTCGCGGCTGATCTCCCAGTACCGGGAGACCGGGCGCATCGAGGACCGGCGCCGGGGCCCGTCACGTCCGTTTTCCCGGCGCTACTCGAAGGCGGACATCGGTCTGCTGGCGGAGGTGGACGAGACTCTGGGCGGCCTGTGCGGCGCGGTGACGCGGCGCATGATGCAGCGTCAGTACGAAGTCTTCGGCGATGCTCGGTTCAAGCGTCTGGCGGGGCTCTCCAACAGCCACCTGTACCGCCTCCGGCAGTCTGTGACGTACCGGCGCCGTCGGCTGACGGTGGCGAAGACGCGGTCGACTCGGGTGCGCATCGGGGAGCGCCGCAAGCCTCATCCCGCCGGTCGCCCGGGCTTCCTGCGGGTGGATTCCGTGCATCAGGGCGACTTGGACGGGGAGAAGGGTCTGTACGAGATCAACCTCGTGGACGAGGTCACGCAGTACGAGTTTGTGGCCGCCGTAGAAGGCATTTCGGAGCGTTTCCTGGTCCCGGCTCTCGAAGGGTCGATCGAGGCTTTCCCCTTCGTCGTCCAGGGTTTCCACGCCGACAACGGCTCCGAGTACGTCAACCACCGCGTGGCCGGGTTGCTGCGCAAGCTGCACATCGAGCAGTTCACCAAGTCCCGCCCGAGACGCTGCAACGACAACGCCCTGGTCGAAAGCAAGAACGCCTCCGTGGTCCGGCGCTACCTCGGCTACGACCACATTCCCCGGCATCACGCCGCCCTCGTCAACGGCTTCCTGCGCGACGTGCTCGCCCCCTTCCTCAACTACCACCGGCCCTGCCACTTTCCCGTCGAGACGGTCGACGCCAAGGGACGCATCCGCAAGACCTACCCCTTCGACAAGGTCACCACGCCCTACCTCAAGCTGAAATCCCTCGACGGCGCTGCCCGGTACCTCCGGCCCGGCGTCACCTTCAAGCAGCTCGACCAAGAGGCCCTCGCATTCGACGACCTCGCCGCGGCGGGCACCGTCAACAAGGCGCTGGTTGCGCTCTTCGCCGAAATCCGACGCCGCGATGCAACCGTCGCATGAGCAGCTCACCCATCTCTCTCACTGCACCTGGCCGCGGCCTCGCGGTCCCCGCGCTACCGTTGGTCCCTGGTGCTGATCTCCGCTTCGCTCCAATCAGCAGACCTGAAACAACACCCCACACCCCTCTCGGCATCACTGCCGATGAGACCCCCGTTCAGGCTCATCTCTGTATGGGACTAGGCTTTGACGCGAACTCGATGGAACCCGGGCGTATCGAGCCGCGTAGAGTGTCTGGAGGACTCGGACTGTTGGCTCACGGGGGACGATATGGAACATGAAGAGATGAACGAAGACACCGCGGCGCCGTCCCCGGGTTCCGAGGCCGAATCATCGGCAGCAGCGTCCTCCGGGCCGCCGGCGCCGCCACCTGCTGCGACCCAAGACGCCGGGCCGACGCTGGCCGGCCAGGTTGCGGCGGGTCTTGCCCTGATCGTCCTGGGCGGTGCTTTGCTGGCGCTCGAGCGACTTGATGGCTCGCCGGATCATCTGTTCCTCATTCTGGTCGGCGGCGTCTTCGCAGCGGGCTACTTCTACAAGAAGGCGTTCGGGCTGCTGATCCCGGGCGGAATCCTGATCGGACTCGGCTCCTGCCTGGCGTACGACGACCTCTACTCTGACTCGTTCCTGGACGGCGAAAGCGCCGCGTTCGGCATCGGGGTCGGGTTCCTCCTGATCTACGTCGTCTCCCTGCTCTACGAACGCGTGCACCGCTGGTGGCCGCTGATTCCCGGCGGCGTCCTCGTGATCGCGGGTTTTCCGGAGTGGGAGTGGGCGGATCAGATACTCGACTTCTGGCCCGTCGCGGTGATGGCGGTTGGCCTGTTTCTGCTGTTCCGGGGAGTGGTTTCGCGGCAGAAAGCGGCAGACTCGCGGCGCTTCGATCCCTGATCAGCCGTCGTCCTTCCTTCGGTCCCGCAACTGGCCCCGGCATGCGGATAACATCGGCTGCCGGTAACGGGAGGACGCTGCCAGGACGTGGGCAAGCTGCCACGACGGAAGGCGGTCTCCACCAACATACTCCGTCCGCTCGTCATGGGGCGTAAGGACGGCACCGGAGGAAAGCTGTTGTGGGCGTAGAACTGACGAAGAATTCGGTCGACCTGGGCATCGTGGTGCGTGACGCGGAGGCGTCGCTGCGCTTCTACCGTGACGTGATCGGCCTCGAGGACCAGGGCGAGATGCCGATGCCGGGCGGAACGATGCACCGCCTGCTTTGCGGCACGAGTCTGATCAAGCTCGTGTCCCTGTCGAAGCTGCCGGAGGCTTCCGCGCCGCCGGGAGGCATCGCGGGAGCGACCGGCTACCGGTACTGGACGCTGTCCGTTTCGAACCTGGAAGAGGTCACCGCCCAGGCGGAAGAAGCGGGTCACAAGGTCGTCATCTCGCCGCGTGAGATTCGGCCAGGCATCAAGATCTCGATGATCGAGGACCCGGACGGCAACTGGGTCGAGTTGCTGCAACTCGGCTGACGAGTCTGCGGACTTGCCGTTCAGCGACAGACAAGCCGCTCGCCTGGGTTCGCCCCGCCGTCGCCGGCTGCCGGTGGCGGCCACCGCCACGATTCTCGCGACGGTGATCCTCGGCGCGGTCGCGGTCCTCTGGTTGCGGGTCGGCCCGGAACCTGAAGTCACGATGACATCCGATCTGCCCGGCATCGGTCCGCGCACGATCGTGACGGCAACGGCGCGGGCAGGCGGCCGCGGCCTCGGCTCGATCCGGGTCGAAGTCATCCAGGACGGAAAGTCGCTGCTGCTCGAAGAGCGCGCGCTCACGCCTCCAGGTCCCTGGTCGTTCGGCGGCGACCCGGTCCGGGAGGCGGTCCTGGAGACCGAAGTCGGTCGCGACAGGGTGCCTGACCTGGTGGAGGGCTTTGGCGTCGTGCGGGTCACCGTCGAGCGGCCGGGCACCTTGTTGCGGCGGCCGCCTCCGCAGGTCGCGGAGCTGTCGTTGCCGGTCCGCCTGCGGCCGCCCACGCTCGGGTCGGTCGGGGTGACGGCGACGCCCACGCAGTCGGGCAGCGGTGTGCTCCGCTACACCGTCGGCGCCAGCGCCGTGGAGAGCGGCGTAGAGGTCGGCGACTACTGGTTCCCAGGCTACCTCCTGCCCGGAGGTGGTGTTCGGGACCGATTCGTTCTCTTCGGCGTGCCGTACGACAGTGCCGATCCGTCGACCTTCCGGCTGGTGGCGCGGGACGACCTCGGCAACGAGGCGAGGGCGCCCTTCCTGGGCGAAATCGAG
The DNA here is from genome assembly GCA_965232105.1 of Thermoanaerobaculia bacterium. Classification (GTDB taxonomy): domain Bacteria; phylum Acidobacteriota; class Thermoanaerobaculia; order Multivoradales; family Multivoraceae; genus Multivorans. The sequence continues at coordinate 4,369,628 of OZ246956.1, read as the reverse complement.
CCGTCGCCGCTCAACTCCTCGACGATTCGCCTCAGCGACAGCTTCATGGCGCGTGTCGTGCCGGCGATCATGGCGCGGACACGTGACCTGGCGGACCGCGGCGGCCTGCTCGAGAACTACCTGATGCTGAACGGCGAACTGCGGCAGATGAACGCCGTGCGGCTGATCGAGCTGGCGTCCGGTTCCGTGTCGCGGCAGCTCTGGAGCGGTCCGTTCCGGCAGATGCGGAACACCCAGGTCATGGACCGGTTCGCAACCCGTCGGCAGTATCTGTACGAGGGCCGCGTGGTGGACACGCAGGACCACCTGGGCTTCGATCTCGCATCGCGGCTTCAGGACGAGGCGCCGGCCTCGAACGCCGGCGCCGTGGTCTTCGCGGAGTACCTGGGCATCTACGGCAATACCGTGGTGGTCGATCACGGCTACGGCCTCATGACCCTCTATTCACACCTGTCGCGGATCGATGTCGAGGTGGGGCAGGAGGTCGCGGCCGGCGAGCGCCTGGGCCTGACCGGCGAGACGGGCATGGCCGGTGGGGACCACCTGCACTTCGCCGTCCTGCTCGGCGGTCTGCCCGTCAATCCGCTGGAGTGGTTCGATGCGAAGTGGATCAGGGATCACATCGGGGGCGTGCTCCCGCTCGAGTGAGACGCCGCTCCGGCGCGTTGGCGCATTGGGAACTCGACCGGCTGCTAAACTTCCGCCCGAACAAGTCGTATACGAGATTGTGGTTCCGCTATCCGGCGGCCAAAGCCGGACTGTGCCATAGGTGAGGGATTAGAACGATGGCCCCCAAGAGTCTCGCGGCCGCCCTTGTGCCGCTCCTGGTTTTCGTACCGGTCGCCCTGGCCCAGGGCCCGGGAGACACCGCTTCGTTCTTCGAGGGCGTGGCGCCCCTGGTCGACCGGTCCTGTATTCGGTGTCACGGGGGCCGGACCGCGACGCCGCTCAGCATTCCGCGTCTCAGCCAGGATCTCTCGGATCCGAAGGCATTCCGCACGTGGCAGCGGATCCACGATCGGGTCGCGAACGGCGAGATGCCGCCTCCCGAGGCCCCCAGGCCCGAGGCGGAACTGATCGAGGCCGCGCTCGCGTCGCTCAAGACGGCGTTGGTCGATGCGAATCTCGAGAGCCGCGGCGGTCAGCGCGTTCCGCTCCGGCGCCTGACCCGGCTTGAGTACGCCTACACGATTCAGGATCTGCTAGCCATCGACGAGGCGGTGGCTATGGAACTGAGCCAGTCCCTGCCGGCCGAGGCCGACTCGGGGGGCTTCGACACCGTGGCGGCGAACCAGAGCATGTCGCCCCTGCATGTTCGGGCCTACCTCGAAGTTGCGGACCGGGCGCTCGACCGGGCGATCAGGATTGGACCGCGGCCCGCCACTGGCCGGCGGGAGATCGCCTACGCGGACTCGGGCTACCTGACCTACATGAGCAAGGCGGAGATCCTGGGCGGCGGGATCACGAAGATGCTGGACGAAGCCGCGGTCATGTTCGTCGACGGCGGGTCCACGTACCTGATGCACAGCCAGACCGAGGGCTACAACGTTCCCTACGCCGGTCGCTATCGCGCCACGCTCGAGGGTTGGGCGTATCAGGCCAGAGGACCGGTGACGCTGACCGTCTACCGGGGTTCGAAGCAGGCGGCCGCCGCTTCGCTCGACGAACTGATCGCCTACTGGGATCTGGTCGGCGAGGAACCGCGGACGGTGCGGTTCGAGACCTTCCTGCGGCCCGGCGACCTGCTCGCTCCGTCGCTTGCCGAGGCGGATCCGCCGCCGGGCCAGTACTTCGACTACTACGCTCCTGACCGGAATGTCGAGAACTACGAGGGGGAAGGGATCGCGCTCCGGTCGCTCGTGATCGAGGGGCCGTTGTTCGATGACTGGCCGCCCCCGAGCGCCCGGAAGCTGCTGGCCGGCCTCGAGTTCGACGATGCAGGCGAGGTCGTCCTGGCCAAGGCCCCGTACGAGCACGTGGTCGATGTCGTCGCCGAGTTCGCGCCGCGCGCGTTCAGGCGCCCGCTCGCCGAAGGCGAACTCGAGGCCTACGCGGAACTCGCGCGGCCGCTTCTCGAGAGCGGCCGTCCGTTCATCGATGCGGTGCGCCTGCCGCTGCGGGCCATTCTGAGCGCGCCGCCCTTCCTGTTCCAGTCGGGCGACCCGGGCCGGCTCGACGAACACGCGCTCGCGTCCAGGCTCTCCTACTTCCTGTGGCGGAGCATGCCGGACGACGAGCTGCTCGCTCACGCCGGCAACGGCAGCCTGTCCGATCCGGAGGTCTTCGCCGCTCAGGTCGAGCGGCTGCTCGACGATCCCAGGGCGGAGCGCTTCGTTGTCGATTTCGCGGGGCAGGCGTTCCGGCTCTACGAGATGAAGGCGACGAACCCCGACGCCGGGCTCTACCCGGAGTACGACGATCGCCTGGGCCAGGCGATGGCCCAGGAGACGCAACTCTTCCTGGCGGAGCTGATCGCCGAGGACCTCGGCGTGGGGAGCCTGATCGACGCGGACTTCACGTTCCTCAACCGCCGCCTGGCCGAGCACTACGGCATATCGGGGATCGAGGGCCAGACGATGCGCAAGGTGACCCTGCCGCCGGACAGTCCGCGGGGCGGGCTGATCACCCAGGCCAGCATCCACAAGATCACCGCCAACGGCACGATCACCTCGCCGATTCCGCGCGGCAATTTCGTGCTGGCGAACCTGCTCGGTCAGCCGGCGCCGCCGCCACCCGAGAGCGTCACCGCGCTCGAGCCGGACACCCGGGGCGCAACGACGATCCGCGAGCAGTTGGCGAAGCACCGCAACGAGCCCGTCTGCAACAGTTGTCACCGGGTGATCGATCCGCCGGGATTCGCGCTCGAGTCGTTCGACCCGATCGGCGGCTTCCGCACCCACTACCGGGCGGATGGCGGCTCGGGCACGACTGCGGAAGGGTACGAGTATCGAATGCCCTACAAGCAGGGGCGCCCGGTCGATGCTTCCGGCATAACCTCCGACGGCGAGCCGTTCGCGGGGATCGAGGAGTACAAGCGGCTGCTCCAGAGGGACGTGGAGCAGGTGGCCCGCCACTTGGTTTCCCAGCTTCTCGTCTACTCGACCGGCGCCGAGATCGAGTTCGCGGACCGGGACGGCGTCGAGGATGTCGTCGTGAAGCTCCGCGACGACGGGTACCCGTTCAGAACGATGATTCACGAGGTCACGAAGAGCGACCTCTTCAGGATGAGGTAGCAATGAACCTGAGACAGCCTCTGGACCGCCGCACGTTCCTGCGCGCCTCGGGCGTTGCCCTGGCGTTGCCCATGCTCGAGTCGATGAGCCCCGGGCTGGCCCGGGCCGCGGCTACCGAGCCCCGGCGGATGGTCAACATCTGCAACACGCTCGGCCTCTACAAGGAGGCCTGGTTCCCCAAGACTGCCGGCGCCGGCTACGAGACGACGGAGTACCTCTCGCTGCTGGAGAAGCATCGTCGGAACTTCACCCTCTTCTCGGGCTTCTCGCACGAGGAGCAGACCGGCCGGCAGCCCCACAACTCGGAGATCACCTTCCTGACCGCGGCGCGACGCCCCGGCCTCGACGGCTTCCGCAACACGATCTCGATGGACCAGGTGGCCGCGAACCATCTCGGCTACACGACCCGGTTCCCTTCGGTCGTGCTCGGTACCGCGGCGCCGCAGAGTCAGTCCTACACCAGGAGCGGCGCGATGGTGCCGGCCGAGACGAGCCCGGAGAACCTGTTCCGCCAGTTGTTCCTGCAGGGCACGCCCGAGGAAGTCGAACGCGAGAAGCAGAGCCTGAACGACGGCGGCAGCATCCTCGACCGGCTCAAGTCGCAGACCTCGGCGCTGCGGCGGCGCGTGAGCCTGTCCGACCGGACGAAGCTCGATGCGTATTACAACGCGGTGCGGACCGCGGAACTCGACCTGGCCGAAGTCAAGGCCTGGCAGCAGAAGCCGAAGCCGGTGGTCGATGCGGAGGCGCCTACCGACATCCCCTCCCGTTCCGATCTGATCGGCCGCGTCAAGCTCATGTTCCGGATGATCCCGCTGATCCTGGAGACCGATTCGTCCCGGGTCATCAGCCTGATGATTCAGGATCATGGAGTCGTGATCGACCTGCCTGGCATCAACTCCGACCAGCACAGCCTCTCGCACCACGGCCAGGACCCGGCGAAGATCGCGCAGCTCAAGCAGATCGAGACCGAGATCGTCGAGAGCTTCGACGATCTGTTGACCGACCTGGGCGAGCGCGGCGATGGCGACGGTTCGCTGCTCGACAGCACGACGGTCCTGTTCGGCAGCAACCTGGGCAACGCGAATTCGCACGAACCCAGGGATCTGCCGATTCTCGTCGCCGGCGGCGGCTACAGCCACGGCCAGCACATCGTCCACGACGGCGAGCACAACGCGCCGCTGTGCAACCTCTACGTGACGTTGCTCCAGGGCATGGGCGTGGAGACGGACGCCTTCGGTCAGAGCACCAGCACGCTGACCTGGGCGTAGCGCGGGCGAGCCTTTCGCCGATCGGTTGCTGGGTGTGACTGGCGGGGAGGAGAAGGGGCTGTTTGAAAGTTGTACTTTCAGATAGCCCGGCGCTGCGCTAGAGTGACGCCGTGATTCGGCGCGAGATTCAGCCGGTTCTGGTCAAGCTCTTCGGGCAGCATCCCGTCGTCACGGTGACGGGGCCTCGCCAATCCGGCAAGACAACGCTGTGTCGCGATACGTTCCCCGACCGGGAGTACGTCAATCTCGAAGCCCTCGACGAGCGCGAGTTTGCGGAGCAGGATCCGCGTCGTTTTCTGGCCCGATTCGGCGCCGGCGCGATTCTGGACGAGATTCAACGGGTTCCGAGCCTCCTTTCCTATCTCCAGGTTCTGGTGGACGAACGCCGCGAGAACGGCCTGTTCGTTCTGACCGGCAGTCAGCACTTCGGGCTGTCGAATGCGATCAGCCAGTCTCTTGCGGGACGCACGGCTCTTCTTCGGCTCCTGCCGTTCACGCTGTCGGAGCGGCTTCGTGCGAGCCCGGAAGGATCGGTCGACGAGTTGCTCTTCGGCGGTTTCTACCCGCGCGTCTTCGACCATGACCTCGAACCGGCGCAGGCCTATGCCGACTACTTCGAGACCTACGTCGAGCGTGACCTCCGCCAGCTCGCGGAGGTCCGCAACCTGTCGAACTTCCAGCGATTCGTTCGCCTTTGCGCCGGAAGGGTGGGCCAGTTGGTGAATCTGTCCGGTCTGGGCGCCGACGCCGGGGTAACCCACGTGACCGCGCGACACTGGCTCACCCTGCTCGAAGCCAGCTACGTCGCGTTCCTGCTGCCTCCCTACCACGCAAACATCCGCAAGCGCCTGGTCAGATCGCCGAAGCTGTACTTCCACGATGTCGGCCTGGCCTGCCATCTGCTGGGAATCGAGCAGGCGCGGCAGCTCGCCACGCACCCGCTGCGGGGGGCCCTGTTCGAGAACATGGTCGTCGTGGAGGCGCTCAAGCATCGGTTCAACCGCGGCCGCCGGTCGAACCTCTCCTTCTTTCGCGATCGTCGGGGTCTGGAGTGCGACCTGCTCTACACGGCGGGGAGTGGCGTCGCGGCCATCGAGATCAAGTCGGGGGCCACGGTCAACTCCGACTTCTTCTCGGCCCTGGGTCGAGTGGCGGAACTGGTTCCTGACGTGTCCGCGCGAGCCGTCGTTCATGGCGGCCTGCAGCGACAGTCACGGAGCGCCGGCGAGGCGCTGCCGCTCGTGGACCTCCCGGACTTCCTGGAGCGGTTCGAGGAGGAGGGGTAGTCCCTGACCCCCGTAGTCTCATAGGTGCTGAGGCACTACAGGATCCTCGGTAGGATTCGGGCGCGGCGCCTATGGCCGAACGGTGTCCTCGAGTCCGCTGGGGCGCCAACTGGCTCTGGCTCTAGCGTTGGCGTGCCGAACGAGCCAGTCGCAGCCTCTCGACTTCAGCGCTTTCGAGTCCGGCGAGGTTGCGAGCACTCTGCTGCACCTTGAGTACGGCTTCGACGATGTCGTCTACATCGGCCGCCGTTCCCAGCAGGAGCGGGTGGGGCAGCCAGATGGACTCCCGGTACGCAGCCTGTGCGGCGTTCGGGCAGTCTGCTGCCGTAGCGTCCGCCAGCGCCACGCTCCACGCCGGGTAACGGGCCGGGTCGGGGCGGAGCAGTTCGCTCTTCGGCAGCGATTCGTAGAAGCGGCCGTCGGACGGCACGCCTTCGGCCTGGAGAGCGGCGACGAAGGTGTCGCGGTCGAGGCTGGCGAAGGCGTCGCTGTCGAAGCGGAAGACGAACTGGTAGATGGCCTGGGTCGTCACCCGGTCGTCGATCCGGAGGTTCGTAAGCCCGTCGATGTCCTCGATTGCGGCCCGGAGACGCCGGGCGTTGACAGCACGGATCTCGTGCTGGCGGTCGAGCCGCCTGAGCTGGACTTCGAGGATCGCGGCCTGGAGGTCGGTCATTCGGTAGTTGTGGCCGATCGCTGCGGCAGGCTCCGCGGCGCCCGGGCGCTGGCGCCCGCAGTTCACCAGGGCGTGGAGGCGGTCGAGAGTCGCGTCGTCCGATGTCGTCACGATGCCGCCCTCGCCTGATGTCATCAGCTTGGAGCTCTGGAAGCTGAACGAACCGGCGTCGCCCCAGGAGCCGACGCCGCGGCCGCGCCAGCGGGCGCCGTGGGCGTGGGCGCAGTCCTCGAGTACGGCGAGTCCGTGGTTCTCGGCGAGTGTGCCGATCGCGTCGAGGTCGGCGACGGTCATTGCCAGGTGGACCGGCACGATCGCCTGGGTGCGTTCCGTGATCAGGGCATCCGCCGCGCCGACGTCGATGCAGTACGTGTCCGGATCGATGTCGGCGAACACGGGCACGCAGCCGGCGAACAGGGCGGCCGAGGCCGTTGCCTCGAAGGTGTAGGCGGGGACGATGACTTCGGCGCCGGGCTCGACGCCCATCGCCTGAAGCGCCGCCTCGAGAGAAACGGTGCCGTTCGCCACGCACATGGCGTGGGTGCTGTCGTGGCGTTCGGCGAATGCGGCGGCGAAGGCAGCGGCGCGCTCGTTCGGCAGCGGAAAGCCGCCCCAGTCTCCGTCACGCAGCGCCGCGATGAGGGCGCGCTCCTCTTCGGGCCCCCGCGCCGGCCACTGCGGCCACGGATTGCCGCGGACCGGGGTACCGCCCAGCAGGGCGAGTTCGGTGGTGGTCACCTGGCGACGCTAGCAGCGCGCGAAGGAAGCAGGAGCGCCCGCTTTGCTTCACAGCGCTTGATGCGCCGCTACCAGCGAGCGAAGGAGGTCTGCGTGCCGTGCCGGGTGACGGAGTCGCTGGCGTAGCGGACGCCGAACAGGGCGGCCCGACGGGGATCGGCCGTGTTGCCGGCGGACGCGAGCAGGGCGGCGGCGAAGGCGCCGTTGAAGGCGTCGCCGGCGCCGGTCGTGTCGACGGCTTCCACTTCGGGCGCGGGAACCAGGGTCGGCGGCGAGCCCGGCTCCGCGAGCAGGACGCCCGCCGGCCCGAGGGTCAGAGCGGCGCCGCCGTAGCCCATGGCGAGCAGGTCCATCGCCGCGTCCGGGGCGCTGCCGGTATCGATCCGCTCGCCGGCCCGGCCCAGCAGGACCGCGCACTCGACCTCGTTCGGCGTGACCCAGGCGATCCGCTCCGGGTCGAGACCGGGGTCGTTCTGCTCGTCGATGGGCGCCGGGTTCCAGATCACCGGCACGCCGGCGTCGGCGGCTCGCTGGACTGCGCTGCGCACGCCGTCGGCCGGCGTCTCGTTCTGGATCAGGAGTAGCCCTGCATCTTCCACCGGCGCCGAAGCCAGCGCGTCCGCGGTCACTCGGCCGTTGGCGCCGGGAGAGTTCATGATCCGGTTGTCGCCGGTACCGGCCTCGACCCAGACCGCGGACAGACCGGTGTGGATGTCGCCCAGGACCTGCAGGTGCTCGGTGTCCAGGTCGTCCTCGGCGAACACCGCGCGCTGGACGGCGCCGTTGGCGTCATTGCCGATCGCGCCGGCGAAGCGGACGGCGATCTCACCGTCGCCGAGACCGCCGCGGCAACGCACCGCGGACACGGCCTGGTTGGCGCCCTTGCCGCCGCAGGACTCGAAGAGCTCCGCGCCGGCGATCGTCTCGCCCTGCCGGGGCAGCCGTGGATGCCGGAAGATCAGGTCGTGGTTGACCGAGCCGATGACGAGGAGGTGACCGGCCAAGGGTTCAGTCCGCGCTCCAGCGCAGCCGGGAGGCGCCGAAACCGAAGGCGACGCCGCCGATCAGAACCAGCACGGCGCAGGGCAGGAGCATCTCGACCGGCGTGAAGCCGCGCCACACGGCGCCCTCGAGAGCGAGCAGCGTCCACTTCATCGGGCTGATGTTGCTCAGGGTCTGCATCCACTGGGGCATCAGGTATAGCGGGAACATGACGCCGCCGAGCAGGGACAGGGGAAGCATCGCGCCCCAGCTCAAGCCCGCGGTGCCGCCCTCCGTCGAGCCGAGTACGGAGAAGGCCATCGTCAGGCCGCTGAAGCAGATCGCTCCGCACAGGACGGCCAGCGCCAGCAGGAGGTACGACGTGGGCCGGACACCGAACGCGGCGATTCCAAGCGCGATCAGGGCCGTGGTCACGGCAACCGAGGTGGTCAGGGCGGCCAGCGCCTTCGACGTCAGCACCTGCCTGGTGGAGGTCGGCGATACGAGAAGCCGCAGCAGTGTGCCTCGACTCCGCTCGACGGTGAGCGACAGGCTGAAGGATGCCGCGCCGCCGATCAGCGCCCAGATCATCGCCTGGGGGAAGGTCGTGGCGTAGGCGTTTGGCGGGCCAACCCGCTCCCGCTGGATCGTCGCCTGTTCGATCTGGAGCGGCGCCCCGGCGCCGGTGGCCGTGGTCGTCGAGCCGCCGATTCCCAGTTCTTCGATGAGCGACGAAATGCGCGGCGTCATGTCCAGGAAGGCGAGAAACTCGTCGCGCGCGGGGGAGGGAGGCAGCGCCGCGATGCCGCTCCGGTTCGCGGCGTTCGCGTCGGCCATGCGGGCGGGGTTCGTGATCAGGTCGCCGAGTTCCGCGCCGGCCGACTCGAGCAGGAGACCGCGAACCATGCCGGCTACCGCCATCTGGGCGGGATCGACCGTGATTCCGAGCTGCGGCGTGGCGACGAAGGGGTTGTCCAGGGCGGCGCCGAAGCCGGGCGCCAGCGTCACGAGGACGGCCGTGTCGCCGCGACGGAGCAGATCGAGGCCCTGTTCGCTGGACACCCGTTTCACCGCCAGACCGTTCGCGTTCTCGAGCCGGGCCAGGAACCGCTCGGCGCCGGCGGTACGGTCCTCGTCCGCCACGGCGACCGGGACGCTCTCGGGACCGCTGGTCAGGCCGGCGAACATGGCGCCGAAGAAGACGGCCATCGTCAGGGGCCAGAGGATGACGAAGAAGAGGCTCTGGCGATCCCGGAACAGAAGCCGGATGTCCTTCAGGGCCATCGTGACGATGTTGCTCACAGGCTGCTCCTGTCCCCGTTCGATATGCCTCAGTCCCGGAGCGCCCGGCCGGTGAGGTTGAGAAACACCGTTTCCAGGTTCGGCGGAAGGTACTCGAAGTGGTCCACCGCCTCCCGCTCGCGGAGTTCGGCGAGCGTCTTCAGCGGGTCCGTCGTCTCGTAGCGGCTCTCCTGGTCGCCTGCGTGGATGACCAGGTTGCCCGGGCCGCCGTGCGCCGAGATCAGCGCCGAAACCGTGTCGAGCGCCATCAGCCGCCCGCGGTCCATGATCGCGACCCGGTCGCAGAGCCGCTGCGCCTCTTCCATGTAGTGGGTCGTGTAGACGATCTGCTTGCCGTCGTCCCGGAGTTGCTCGACACGGTCGAAGATCGCGTTCCGGGACTGCGGATCGACGCCGACCGTCGGCTCGTCGAGCAGGACCAGGTGCGGCTCATGGATGATCGCGACCGCGAGGTTGAGCCGGCGCTTCATGCCGCCCGAGTACTTGGCAACCGCCTTCTTCCGGACGTCGGTCAGATCGACGAAGTCGAGACAGGCGGTGACGCGCTCGTTGAGGGCGGACCCCCTGAGACCGTGGAGACGGCCGAAGAAGCGCAGATTGTCGACGGCGGGAAGCTCCTCGTAGAGCGCGATGGACTGCGGCGCCAGCCCGAGCGCTTGGCGATTCCGGGCTTCGCGGGGATCCCGGTCGAAGGTCTCGCCCGCAAAGCGGACCACGCCCTCGTCCGGCTCCAGCAGACCGACCGCCATGTTGATCGCGGTCGTCTTGCCGGCGCCGTTCGGCCCCAGCAGGCCGAACACCTCGCCGTCCTCCAGCTCGAACGAGAGGTCGGAAACGGCCCGGAGATCGCCGAAGGACTTGCTGACGTGGTCGAACAGAAGCACTGGCGGTCAGCTCCCCGTTACGGGATGGGGCGGCGCTTGTTTCCGGCGGGTCACGATTACCAGCCCGCCACGGTACGTCGTCGCGGTCAGATCGCGAGCGTATCGCCTGGCGCCATCACCTTGACTTCGACGCCGGCGGGCGCGAAGTCCGCCGGGTCCTGCGCGATGGGCGGCCAGGTGTTGTAGTGGATCGGGACCGCGACCGGCGCGCCGATCAGTTCGGCGGCCTTCGTCGCCAGTTCCGGCCCCATCGTGAAGCGGTCGCCGATCGGCACGCAGGCGGCGTCGGGTTTGTAGATCTTGCCGATCAGCTTCATGTCGCCGAAGAGTCCCGTGTCGCCGCAGTGGTAGACCGTCTTGCCGCCCATGTGGACGACGAGGCCGCAGGGCATGCCCATGTAGCGGCCCTCGAATGAAGAGGAATGGAAGGCGTGGGTGAAGGCCACCCAGCCGAACTCCGTGTCGATCCTGCCGCCCGGGTTGCCGGGATTCACGTTGTCGTGGCCCTGCTCCTGCAGGTAGTTGCACATCTCGAACGCGGCGATCACGTTCGCGTTGTTCGCCTGGGCGATGGCCAGCGTGTCGCCGAAGTGATCCGAGTGGCCGTGCGTCAGAGCGATGTACCCGCATTCGACATCGTCGGCGCCGATCGTCGCCACCGGGTTGCCGGTCAGGAAGGGGTCGACCGCCAGGGTGTGGTCGCCAGAGCGGAACAGGAAACCGGAGTGACCGAGAAAGGTGAGGTCGAGGGCCATGGCGTGCTGTCTCCTTTGATGCCTGTCGAGGCGAGCCGGGGGTGTCCTGGAGTCCGCTACTCGGCCTGTTCGGCGGGCAGGTGGACGACGAGGCCGTCGAGGGCCTCGGTCACGTCGATCTGGCAGCTCAGGCGGCTGTTGGGCCGGACGTCGATGCCCTGCTCGAGAACGAAGTCCTCTTCGGCGTGGCGCGGGCCGACGGCCTCGATCCAGGCTTCGTCTACGTAGACGTGGCAGGTGCTGCAGGAGCAGGAGCCGCCGCAGGCGGCGACGATGCCGTCCACGTCATTGTCCAGCGCGCCTTCCATCACGGTGTGTCCCACCGGCGCCTCGACCACGCGCGAGCTGCCGTCCTGGGCGATGTAGGTGATCCTGGGCATTCGGACCGTAGGCCTCACGGCGTCGTCAGACGCACCCGTTCCCCGTCCAGTTCGAGCGTGGTCTTGGAGTAGGTGAGCTTCCGGATGATCTTGCCGTCCTTGAAGTGCAGGACATCGAGCCCGCGCCGGGCTTCGTGTTTCTTCTCCTGGCCCTTCTCGAACGAGGGCGAGTCGAGCTGCCAGCGGTAGAGCATCTTCTGTTCGATCTCGTCGATGAAGGTCTCTTCGTCCGTGAACTGGAAGTCTCCATGATTGGCAAACCAGGGCGCCCAGGCCTGACGCAGATTCTCCTTGCCCCTGACCCAGCCTCCGGTCCAGTTCTCGAAGTAGATCTCGTCGTGAAACAGATCCATCACGCCGTCGAGGTCGTGCTCGTTCCAGGCAGCTCCCCATTTCGCGAACGCGCTCGACATTTCTTCTCGTGTCAGCATGGTCTTCTCCTCCTTCGTCACGGCAAGCGGCCGGTTCCTGCGGTCCAGGCAGGTCATCTTTGGGCATCTGGACCCAACCTGCCGTCGTTCGACCAGCCCGACCTTCGCCGCAGCCGGACGGAGTCTAGTCGACCCGCTCGGCGTTCAGTCGACGAACCGCTCCAGGATCCAGTCGCTGATCGTTGCGAGGACTTCGGGCGCCATTGTCTCCTCGATCCGGGCGTACTCGGCGGGCGATCCGGTGCCGGCGGTCTGGAACAGGTGGTTCATTTCGGGGAAGCGCCGCACGGTGATGTCCGTGTTGTTTGAGCCGGCGAAGGCGGCCTCCATCGCGGACTGGTTCTGGTCCGCGTCCACCTGGGTGTCCTTGCCGCCGAACAGGGCGAGCGTCGGCACGGCGAGGCCACCGAGCGCGGGCGCCGGGTCGTAGCGGATGAAGAACCGAAACCACGGGCTCAGGTTCGATTCCACGGCGGCCGACACGGTCGATTCGAGCGCTTCGCCGCTCAACTGCGCCGTCTCGGGCGAGACGGCCAACTGTTCCCGGACGATCTCGCGCAGTGCGGCCTCGGCTTCGGCTGGAGGCATTTCGCCGCCGATGATCCTGAGCGCCCGGTCCTGCAGAGCGGCGAGTTTCTCGATCATCTCTGCCGGGGCACCGTTCGCGGCCGCGATTCGGCGGAGTTGCTGGCGCAGGAGATCGCCGCCCGGAACGCCGGGGCCGGCGAGCAGAACCGTGAATGCGACCGTGCCCGGAGGAACCCGGTTGAGCGCCAGCGGCGCCACCAGGCCGCCCTCGGAGATGCCGATCAGGCCGACCCGTTCCGGGTCGATCCGATCGTGTGTGCGCAGGAAGCGCACGCCGGCCAGAACGTCGGCGGCCTTGTTCCGGGATGTCGACTGCGACGTGCTGCCGGTCGATCCGCCGACTCCGCGGTCGTCAACCCGAAGCACAGCGACGCCGAGCCGGGTCAGGTGGTCGGCGAGCACGAGGAAGGGCTTGTGGCCGGCGAGTTCGAGATCGCGGTTCAGCGCGCCGCTGCCGCTGATCAACAACGCGGCCGGGCCCCTTCCTTCGACTGGCGGAAGGGTCAGGGTGCCGACGATCGTCACGGCGCCGTTCGCGTACTCGACTTCCTCCTCGTCGTAAGGGAAGGGCGGTTCGGGCTCTTGTGGTCGTGGTGGCGCCTCGACCTCGACCGCTTCTCGGCCGAGTCTGAACGGGAGCCGGGCCGGACCCTGAGTGAACTCGCCCGAGATCTCGCCGCCGGCCAGCGTGCCGTCGAAGGTCGGTTCGCCGGGCACGCCGCTGATCGTGAACTGGACCGTCTCGCCGTCCACCGTGACATCCGACAGCGGCAGGTCGTCCGCTCCCTGGGCTGGAATGTCGATCGTCCCGGACCACGCGCCGTCGGTTTGCTCCAGATCGACTTGGACGACGAGAACCTGGCCGGGGACCTCGATCGAGCCTTCCCAGTGGCCGCTGGCGTTGACCGTCTGCGCAGCAAGCGCGCCGGGGAGCAGGAACGCCAGCACCGCCGTGAGCATCCGCTTCATTCCGAGCTGCTTCGCCACAGCCGGGCGTCCCGGTTGTCCCATTCGTTCCGGCTGGGGACCGTGGCGTCCGGCGCCGCTCCGAACATCGCCCGGAGCGTTTCGCGAATCTGCTCGGCCAGACCAGCACGGGCTTTCGGAATCTGTTCGTCGCGCGCCCGATCGCTTCCCTTGGATCGCGAAGAGGTTGTCTTCGGCATCGGCGAGAGGTTACAGCACCGGGAACCTAGGGCGACCCCTCGATCCGGTAGAGATGTGTCCCGGTGCGGACGAAGAAGGCGCCGTCGGCTACGGCGATCGAGGCGAGTGTAGAACCGTCGAGCTCGTTGCGGGCCAGTTGTTCGAACTCCCTGCCCGGCGCGACGACGGTCGTGATTCCGTCTTCGTTCTGGAAGTAGATCCGGCCTCCGGCATGGACCGGCGAAGCGGAGTGGTTGCCGCCGAGACGCTGCTGCCAGTGGATCGCGCCGGTCAGGGCATCGATGCAGGTGGCGATGCCGGCGTCGGTGACGGTGTAGAGCTCGTCGCCGACCAGGATGGGGGACACCGTGAGCGGCGCGCCGCGGCGGAGCCGCCAGGCGATCTCGGAATCCGACACATCGCCCTCGCCGGTCGGCCGGACGGCGAGCAGGACCGGCTCGTTGAAGCCGGTCGACAGATAGACGAGCCCGTGTCCGTAGACCGGCCGGGAGACGTTGGAGAAGCCACCCCGGTATTCGACCCGCCAGATCTCGCGGCCTGTGGCCGGTTCGTGCGCCGTGGTCCGGAACGCGCTGACGCCTATGATCTGCTCGGCGTCGCCAACGCGAATGGCCAGCGGAGTGGAGTAGGCCTGCGAGATCGGCTTCGGCCGCACGGAGCGCCAGCGCTCCTCGCCGGTCCCAGCGTCCACGGCGACCAGGAAGGCGGTGTCGTAGCCGTCGATGCTGACGATCAGGCGTCCGTCGTGAAGGATCGGAGAGCCGCCGTTCCCGTGTTGCGACGTGTAGGGGAAGCGGGCTCGCCAGAGAACCTCGCCGGGGGAGGCGCCGCCCGCGGCGACCGAGGCCGTGCCCTGGGCGCCGAAATGGACGTAGATCCGGCCGCCGACCGGGTCGATGACCGGCGTCGGCGAGGCGAAGCTGTTCTTCTGGTTCAGGAGTGTCGTGTCGGAGATGGCGAAGACCTCGACGTCCACGGCCACGCCGCCGGTGGTCACGTCGTAGGCCAGCAGTCGGAGCGAGGTTCCGGATTCCCGGCCGGTTACCGCGGTCGTCAGCCACGCCAGTCCGCCGGCGATCACCGGCGACGACCAGCCCCGGCCTGGAACCGCCGACTTCCAGGTCACGTTCTCCGTCTCGCTCCATGTGAGCGGAACCGCCCCGTCGGGTGCGTGGCCCTGCCCGGTCGGCCCCCGGAACTGCGGCCAGTCGCCAGCGTGAAGGGCCGTTGCAGCGCAGAGGGCCAGGGCCACGCTCGCCGGCAGTTTCAGTGCGCGCACTCCACCGGGCCCCTGCATTCTCTCCACCGGAAGCACGACGTCACATGATCGTTCACCATCCCGACCGCCTGCATGAAGGCGTAGCAGATGGTGGGCCCGACGAAGCGGAAGCCGCGCGCCTTGAGCGCCTTGCTCATCGCCTCGGAGGCCGGGGTCGCGGCGGGGATGTCTTCGAGCCGGCGCCAGGCGTTGACGACGGGCGCGCCGCCGGTGAACTCCCACAGGAAGTCCGAGAAACCCGTTCCCGACTCGCGGAGGTCCAGCCACGCACGGGCGTTGCCGATCGCGGCACGCACCTTGAGGCGGTTGCGGACGATGCCCGGGTCTTGCAGAAGCGATGCGACCTTCTGCTCGTCGTACCGGGCGATGCGTTCCGGATTGAAGCCGTCGAATGCGAGCCGGTAGGTCTCACGCTTCCTGAGGATCGTGTACCAGCTCAGGCCGGCCTGGGCGCCCTCGAGCACCAGCATCTCGAAGAGCCGGCGGTCGTCCCGGACGGGCACGCCCCATTCCTCGTCGTGGTAGGCGAGGTACAGAGGATCGTCGCCCGCCCAGCCGCAGCGTGTCCGGGTCATTCCTGTCTTCGTTCCGCGAGCCGGTCCGGCAGCTACGGGTAGTAGCCGCGGATCGTCCGGGCCTTGGCGCCCTTGACGTCGACCACGACCTCGACCCGGCGGAACGCGTCGCTCGGTTGGGTGCTCGACGACTGGTAGGCGAGGAAGTACTTCGACCGGAGTTCGACAGCGATCTGGTCGTAGACGGCGCCAAGCTGGCTCGCGTCGTCGACGAAGAACGCGCGGCCACCGGTCTCGGTCGCCAGTTGCTCGAGCACCTTCTTCGGGCTCTCCTTCGACTTGCGAGGCAGCGCCAGCCCGATCGCGTAGATCGCGGCCTCGGAGCGGCGGGCGTACTCCAGGGCGTCGTCCAGGTCGTAGCGGCTGTGTTCGTCGACACCGTCGGAGAGCAGCAGCACGGCGCGCTGCCCTGGCAGTCCGTTCAGGTGGTACAGAGTGAAGATCAGGCTGTCGTAGAGCGCGGTGCCGCGCTCGGCGCGCAGGCCCATCAGGCCCTTGGCGAAGTCGATCCGGTCGCGGGTGAATGGCGCCGCGAGGTGCGGCCGATCGTTGAAGGTGACGATCGAGAGTTCGTCGCGCTCGGTGATCACCTGCTGGAAGAAGTCGGCCGCGGCCTGGACGGACTGCTGCAGACGTTCCTCCATCGAAGCCGACACGTCGAGCAGGATCGTGCCGATGAGCGGCGTGTCGTCGACCCGTTCGAAGCGGACGACCTCCTGTGCGACGCCGTCCTCGAGCACCTGGAAAGCGTCCTCTCCGAGGTCGAGCAGGGGCCGGCGATCGCGGTCGTCGACGGTCGTGTAGAGCTCGACGAAGTCGACCTGGACTTCCTCCAGCGTCGCCGGTCCGTTGATGATCGCGGTGTCCTCGACGAACGCCGCCGGCCCCTCGGCGTCCGCCAGCTTGCCGACGATGCGGACGATGGTCAGCGCCGGTCCGTCGGGCAGCTCGATCGGGACGGTGAAGGGCTCCTTGTAGAGCGTCGCCACCTGGTCGTCGTTGCGGAACACCTGGAGTTCTTCGAGGCTCCGTCCCTCGGGGACCGTCACCTGCGCCCGCATGCGGACGCTGTCGTTGTGCCGGTTGCCGGGGATCGGCTCGATGATCCGCACGTCGAAGCGGTGGGGCGAGCCGTTGATCAGGTAGGAATCGCTGGCGATCTGGTCGCCGTTCGCGTCGTAGGCGATGGCGCGCAGCATCTGGCTGCGGGGCAGTTCGCCCAGGCGTACGTCGGCGCTGTAGGGCGCCCGCTTGGTGGTGAAGAGGTCCTTGTCGTCGAGGGTGAACCGCACCTTGTCGACGGGCCCGGTGACCGCGGTGTCGAAGCGCAGGTAGCCCGAGACGAGATCGCCGCCGGGCGCGATGATGCGGATCGACGGTTCGCCGGCGACGAGCGCCCGGTTCGCCTCGGCGAAGATCGGCTCGAGATCGGCGTCCGTGTAGGCGGCGGCCTCGTCGATCCGGGGCACTTCGAGCGGCTGGGCGTGGCGCCAGACGGCGTTCCCGTTCAGATCGTCGACCCGGAGGATCAGCTTGAACTCGCCGGGCCTGAGGTACCGCTGGGCGACGAGGGGCATGGCGGGCAGTGCGTCGCCGTCGGCCTCCTCGACCGGGAACTCGAAGCGGTAGCGGAAGCTCTCGAACAGCCGGTCGTCGCCGGTGTCCGCGTCCGCCCTCAGGATCTCGCCGATCAGTTCGAAGCCGTAGGAACGGGCGCCGGCGAGGTCGGCGAGTGTCGCGCTCGCCGCCTCGACCTGGACCAGCGTCTGGACGACGGTGCGGCTCTCCTTGCGGCCCGGGAAGGTCACGTCGAGCGAAGCCTCGAGTTGGGGCGCGCCGGAGGGGAGGTCGGTGGAGTAGGACTCGAAGGTGCGCAGCCACTCGTTCGAGGGCGCTTCGATCGGTTCGAGCTTCTCGCCGATCATCCGTTCGTAGAAGAAGCCGAGCGCGCCACCCCAGTCGTTCAGGATCTTGATGATGCCCAGCGCGTAGCCGAGTTCCTCCTCCTTGCAGCCGGCGCCGAGGTCCTCCCGGCCGAGGCCGCCGATCCCGGCGCCGGGCAGGTCGGTCCGGCCGCCCGGTTGGAGCAGGCTGATGCTGAGGGACTCGCTCGGTACCCAGGCACGCCAGGCGCCGACTCCCAGGCGCCGGTAGAAGATGACCGCGTACTGGTCGGGCCGCAGGCGGCGGCTGTAGATCGCGCCGATCACCTGGCTCATGTCCTGGAAGCCGTAGAACCAGGCTTCGATCTTGGTTGCGGAACGCCGGGGACAGATGTCGACGTGGATGTCGGGCGGTCCGTTCAGGAGGTAGTAGCGCGCCCGTTCGTCGTCCGTGCTGTCGAACAACTGGCGGACCATGGAGAGCCTCTCGTCCCAGTGCTCCCGGAACTCGTTGCGGGCGGTGTCGGGGTAGGGGTCGCGCGCCTTCCAGAACTCCTCGATGAAGGCATCCCGCTGGTAGTCCTGGGAAAGGCAGAGGAACGACTGGATCTCGTCTTCCGTGAGCAGCAGCAGGACCTCCTCGACCCACTCCCAGTGGTGGGCGGGCAGGGTGGCCGGATCCGGCTGGCGGCCGTCGTTGCAGGGCGGGCGCTTCTTCTTGGCGGCCGATGCGGCGCCGGCGGCCAGGAGCAGTGTCGCGGCCGCGATCGGTAGGGCTTTCGTAAGGACTTTGCTGCGCACGGTGAGTCGCCCCGGGGCTTGAGGTCCTAGTCTACGCCTGCATCACGGCCGGTAGGTGAATGCCTGGGGTCCGGTGGTCAGCGATCCGGCGGCCAGTTTGGCCCAGCGGCAGAGGATCGGCCGCGTGTCGCGCGGGTCGATGATCTCCTCGATCTCGAAGTACTCGGCGGAGCGGAACGGCGAGCGGACCCGGTTCAGGCGCTCCTTGATCCTGGCGAGGTGCGCGTCGTAGTCGTCCGCTTCGGCGAGTTCCGCCTTGTAGGCCACCTCGATGCCGCCCTCGATCGGCAGCGAGCCCCAATCGCCCGAGGGCCAGGCGTAGCGGAAGTGGTAGCTGCCGGGCTTGTGGTTCGCGCCGCCGGCGACGCCGAAGGCCTTGCGGATCACGACGCAGCAGAACGGCGTGGGGCACTGGCCCAGCGCGGCCAGGACCTGGGAGCCGAAGCGGATCGTGGCGGTGTGCTCCGACTCGCGCCCGATCAGGAAGCCCGGGCAGTCCTCGAGGTGCAGCAGCGGCAGGTGGAAGGTGGCGGCGAGGTCGATCAGTCGGGAGAGCTTGCGGCAGGAGTCGGCGTCCCAGCCGCCGCCGTAGACGTTCACGTCCTCGGCGAAGATCGCGATCGGCCAGCCGTCCAGGCGCGCGAGTCCCGTGATGATCGACTTCCCCCAGTCGCGGCCGATCTCGAAGAAGGAGTCGTGGTCGACGATCCGGCCCATCACCTCGCGCATCCTGTACGTCCGCTTCGGATCGCGGGGGACGATGTCGAGCAGCTCCGGGTCGCGTCGGTCGGGATCGTCGGAGCGCTCCGATTCGGGAAGACGCGGCGGCAACTCGTCCACGTTCGTCGGCAGGTAGGAGAGGAAACGCCGGGCGCGCTCGAACGCCTCCTCCTCCGAGTCCACGGCATCGTCGATCGCCCCGTTCGAGGTGTGGATGCGGGCGTGGCCCAGTTCCTCCTTCGGCACCACGCCGCCGCCGGCCCACTCGACCAGGGCCGGCCCGGCGATCATCATCTGGGCGGTGTCGCGGACGATGACCGAGTAGTGGGCGGTGCACACGCGGGCCGCTCCGATGCCGGCCACCGACCCGAGCGCGAGAGACACGGACGGAGCGACCGCGAGGTGCTGGACGACGACTTCCCAGCCGCGAAGTTGGGGGATGTAGGTGCGGCCCGCCATCTCGATCGTCTTGACCGAGCCGCCGCCGCCCATGCCGTCGACGAGGCGTACGTGGGGGAGTTTCATCTCCAGCGCCAGACCCTCGGCGTGGCTGCGCTTGGCCGGGATCGAGGCGTCGGCCGATCCGCCGCGGACCGTGAAATCGTCGCCGGAGACAATCGCGGGACGGCCGTCGATCTCGCCCATCCCGAAGACGAAGTTCGAGGGGCGGAAGGCTACGAGTTCGCCGTCCTCGGTGTACTCGGAGCGCCCCGCGATTTCGCCCACTTCGTGGAAGCTGCCGGCATCCGTCATCGCGTCGATCCGCTCGCGCACGGTCAGCTTGCCGAAATGGTGCTGGCGCTCGACCTTCTCGGGGCCGCCCATCTCCCGGGCGAGCGCCCGCCGGCGTTCGAGTTCCTCGATCTCGGGCTTCCAGTTCATCGTCCCGCGCTCAGTCTTCGTCGTCGCGGCTCGCCGCCCGGCGCAGCAGCTTGCGCAGGTCGCGCTCCATCCGGGGCAGGCGGTTGAGCACCGCCTGAATACGCAACTGCTGCGTCTTCGGCCGGGCCGGGTCGCCGAAGAGCACTGCACCCGCCGGCACGTCGCGGTAGGCCACCGTCGTGCCGCCGAGTACCGCGCCGTCGCCGATTACGATGCCGTCCGCGACGCCGGCGGCGCCGGCGAGCACGACGCCGCTGCCGATTTTCGCTCGGCCGGCAATCCTCGCCGTGGGCACGACCAGGGTGTGCTCGCCGATCGTCACGTTGTGGGCGATGTGGACGAGGTCGCCGATCTTGCAGCCGCGGCCGATCACCGTCGCGTCGAGAGCGGCACGGTCGATCGTGACCTGGGAGCCGATCTCCACGTCGTCGCCGATCTCGACCGTACCGACCTGGGGGATCTTCACGTGGCGGCCGCCGCGCTGCAGATACCCGTAGCCGTCGCAGCCGATCACGGTGCCGCCGTGGACCGCAACGCGCGCGCCGACCGTCACGTCCTCCATCAGGACGACGCCGGGAAACAGGATGCAGTCGGGGCCGATCCGGCTGCGCCGGCCGACGCAGGAGTTCGCGTGGAGTACGGAGCGGTCGCCGATTTCGGCCTCGTCGCGCACCGTGACGCCTGGACCGATCACCACGTCGGCGCCTATCGAGGCGTTTGCGGAGACAACGGCGGTCGGATGAACTCCCGCCGCTTCGCGCCGGCGCTTGAGGTCGATGTGGCGGAGCACGACGACGAAGGCGGCGAACGGATCCTCGACGAGGATCTGGTGAGCCGAAAGACTGCTTGTCGCCAGGGGTACGAACAGCGCGCCGGCCCGCGTCTCCGTGGCCCGCAGCGTCCGCTCATCCTTGGCGAAGGCCAACTGGTCGGGGCCGGCCTGCTCCAGGGAGGCGACCGAGCAACACAGGAACCTGCCGTCTCCGTGGAGTTCGGACGTGACCCCGTCTGCCGCGAGCAGGTCGCGGACCTCGTCGAGCGTCTTCTCGAGTCGCGACACGCGGGTAGCCGAACCCGGGGCTCAGTCTCCCAGCCGGTAGACGTGCCGCGCCGTGTCGCGGAAGAGCGCCGTCTTTTCGTCCTCGGAGAAGTCCGCAACGATGCGCTGGAAGGAGTTCCAGAGCAGGGTGTACGAGCCGCCCGCCCGATCGACCGGGAAGTTCGACTCGAACATGCAGCGGTCGACACCGAAGCGGTCGATGCAGTGAAGGTAGTACGGGCGGTGGGCCTCGGCGGTCTCGGCCGAGGAGGGCGGCTCGTCCCGCTTGTGCCAGCCGAAGCCGCAGATCTTCATCGGCAACCCGCCGAGCTTCACGACCACGTTGTCGCACCGGGCGAGTCCGTCGATCGACTTGCGCCAGTCCGCCTCGACGTCCCGCCGCCGGCCTTTGTAGGGCCCGATCCCGAGCGGGCCGCCGACGTGATCGAGGATGATCCGGGTGCCCGGGAAGGCGTGCGCCAGATCGGTCAGTTCGTCGATCTGGGGATGGTAGAGCCAGGCGTCGAAGCTCAGGTCGAGCGGGCCGAGACAGGCGAACCCGCGGCGAAAGTCCGAGCGCAGCAGCATGCTCGGCGGCGGCTTCGAGTGGGAGACCCGGATGTCCGGGCTGGGGTCGTAGGCGGCGGAGTGCCGGATGCCGCGAAAGCGTCCGCCGCCCGCCTCGATGTGCGCTTCCAGGACGCCCTTGGCGCGATCTTCGAGCAGCATGTTCGCGTGGCTGACGATGCCGGCGACCGACGCGCCGGCGGCGTCGCTTCGTTCGGCGACCTCCAGCACGAACTCGGTCTCGCCGACGACCCGCATCTCCTCGGGACCGTCCTCCCGGTAGCCGGACGCGCACTCGACGAACACGGTCGAGGTCACGTTGTGGCCGACGCCCGTGTCGCCGTGGAGCTCCTCCAGCATGTACCGGGATTCGCGGTAGTCCCAAAGGTGGTGATGGGGGTCGCAGATCTCCCGGTCCGGGTCGATCGGCTCTTCCTGCGTTCGGGCCAGCCAGGCAGCTTCCTGTTCGTTCATGCGCGTGATTCCTGTCTTGACGAAGACGGGTCGTGTTCGTTGGCCCATACGACGCGCGGGGGCGTCAGGAGTTGTCCTTGCGGGTTCGGATTTCGCCGAAGACCTCGGCGTCGGAGGCGCCCGCCATGGCGAGCAGAGCGCGGATACCGGAATCGTCGGGGCGCAGGAACGGGTTGGTCCGCTTCTCGACCCCAAGGTTCGAGGGCACCGTCGGCTTACCGTCCCGCCGCAGCTCCTCGATCTCCGCGACCCGCTCCATCAGTTCCTCGTTGTCCGGGTCGACGGTGACCGCGAAGTGGGCGTTCGAGAGCGTGTACTCGTGGCCGCAGTGGACGATCGCGTCGTTGGGCAGGGCGCGGAGCTTGGCCAGGGATTCCCACATCTGGGCCATCGTGCCCTCGAAGACCCGGCCGCAGCCCAGGGCGAACAGGGTGTCGGCGCAGAAGAGGGCGCGGTCCTTCTCGAACCAGTAGGTGATGTGCCCCGTGGTGTGCCCGGGCGTATCGATCACCTCCGCCTCGGCCTCGCCGAGCTCGAAGCGGTCGCCTTCCGCGACGGTCAGATCGAGCCCCGGAATCCGGTGTTCGTCGGCGGCGGGCCCCACCACCTGGCAGCCGTACTTCGCCTTCAGGTCCGGCACGGCGGCGATGTGGTCCATGTGGTGGTGGGTGATGACGATCCAGTCGATCCCGAAGCCGCGCGCCGCGAGCGCCGCCTCGATCGGGCCGGTTTCCGGCGGATCGACGACCGCCGTCTTGCCGCTTCCGGTCTCGTGGAGCAGATAGGAGTAGTTGTCGCTCAGGACGGGGATCGTCTGGATCTCGAGCACGGGATTCTCCGTGGGCTGTTTGGGCGAGCGCGGGTGCGTTGGAGGACTGCGGGAAGGCGGACGGGACTATATCCGGCGGTCGTTGCTCGAGTTTTCACTGCGTTGTACAGCCGGGGGAGCTGGTTGCTCGCTGCGGAACATCGACGAGTGTTTCGCGGCAGGGTTTTCGTAGAGCAATTTGTACGGTTCGTTTTGTAGCGTCACAAGCGCACACTTTTTTCCGCAGTGTTTTGTACGGTACAGTTGGATCTGCTGTGAGCGAACACTTTGAGCAGCCGAGGCGCCGAGGGAGACCCTCCCGGCCGGAGTTGTACCGCCGTCTGCACGCCGATGTCGCCGACCTGCGTGGCCGACTGGGCGGCCTGCCGACCCCGCTGGAGGCGGACGGTATCTGGCGCGGAATCTGGTACGAGGAGGCCCATCACTCGACCGCGATCGAGGGCAACACCCTGGTGCTCAAGCAGGTGGAGCAGTTGCTCGCAGAGGGTCGGGCGGTCGGCAACAAGGAGCTTCGCGAGTATCTTGAAGTGCGGGGCTACGGCACGGCGGCCGAGTGGGTCTACCGACAGGCAGTTGGCTCCGGTGGAAGCGGCCGGCCGGACGCGCTCCTGACTCTGGCTGAGGTGCGCCACGTTCACCACGCGGCGATGGCACCGGTGTGGGACGTCGCTCCACATCCCGATGCCACCGAGCGGGAAGCCCCGGGCTCCTTTCGCGAGCACGAGATTCGACCGTTTCCCGGGGGCATGATCCCCGTCACATGGCCTCTGGTAGCCAGCGAGATCGAAACCTGGGTGGCGGCGGCCAATGCCCTGGATGCGGATGCTCCGGCGTTCCCCGAGGCGCTTGCTCAGATTCACTGCCGGTTCGAGCAGATCCATCCGTTCCTTGACGGCAACGGCCGCACAGGGCGGCTGCTGCTGAACCTGATCCTCGTTCGTCTCGGCTTCCCGCCGGCGATTGTCTACAAGCGCGACAGAGGCAAGTACCTGGAGGCCCTGCGACGAGCCGACGCCGGTGAGCACGGGCCGCTGGCGGAGCTCCTGGCCCGGGCGATCCTCGACAACCTCTACCGGAATGTCATTCCGGCGGTTGCGGGTCCAGCTCGGCTTGTGCCTCTTGCCGCCCTGGCCACCGCCGATCTCAAGGCAGGGGCGCTCCGCGTCGCAGCCATCCGTGGACGTCTCAGAGCGATTCGTGATCCTGATGGCCGGTGGCGCAGCTCACGTCGCTGGGTCAACGAGTACGGCAAAGGACGCTACAGGCGGTCGCCGGGCTAGCGCCGCCCGGACCGGCGCCTGGGTTCCCGGCTCAGGCGTGCTCCCGGACCACCGAGTCGTTCAGCTCGACGCCGAGGCCGGGACCTTCCGGCACCGCGATCGAACCGTTCTCGAAGCGCTCCGGCGGCTCGACGAGCTCGCCGCGCCAGGCGGCTTCGCCCCACTGCATCTCGAGGATCTCGAAGTTCGGCAAGCCCGCGCAGAGTTGGGCGGAGGCCGCCGTGGCGACCGGGCCGCTCGGGTTGTGGGGAGACACGGCGACGCCGTCGAGTTCGGCGACTGTTGCGATCTTGCGGGCCTCGTGGAGCCCGCCGCAGTGCTTCACGTCGGGCATGATCACGTCGACCGCCTGTTCGCGGCACAGCGGACCGAATCCCTCGATCCCGAACAGGAACTCGCCGCCGGCCATCCGCTGTTCGATGCCGCGTTCGATTGCCTTCGTCGCGGCGACATCGGTGGGGGCGACCGGCTCCTCGTACCAGGCGAGGTCCTGGGGCTCGAGTCGACCGGCAATCTCGATCGCGAGATCGACGTCGAAGAAGCTGTGGCAGTCGATCAGGATGTCGACATCCGGCCCGATTGCGGCCCGGATCGCCTCGACGCAGGCAACGCCGAGGTCGGCGGCCGCGGCGACTTGGGACGCGGGAGCGTCGAGAGCGGGGAAGCCGTCGAACGGTGCGGCCTTGATCGCCGTGAAGCCCTCCGCGACCGCGGCGCGGGCATTGGCGGCGAAGGCGGCGGGAGTGCGTTCCCGGGTGACGCGGTTGATGTTCGCGTAGGCCGGGAGGTTCTCGCGCAGCCGACCGCCGGCCAACTGGTGGACGGGTGCGTCCACGGCCTTTCCGACCAGGTCCCAGAGCGCCTGCTCGATGGCGGAGAAAGCGGTCGTCTCGAAGATGCTGCCGGCCGCCGCCCGCGCGCGCCCGGCGGCCCGGTAGGCCTCGATGTCGAAGGGCGAGCGGCCGCGGGCGACCTCGAAGGCCTCATTCAGGGCCGGTAGCTCGCGGCGGTTGCCGAGCGAGCACTCGCCGAGACCGGAGAGGCCGAGGTTCGTATGCAGGTGGACGAACATCCAGGCCGTCCGTTCGCTCACCCGCACGGAGGTGAGCGACATCTCCTCGACGCGCAGTGACCGTTCGGCCGCTCCAGACGGCTGGGTAGCGAGCACGGGGGAGGCGGCGACGGGCAGCGACGCTGCCGCACCGGCCGCCGCAACCATCTGCCGCCGCGTGAGCTGCGTCGCCGTTGTCCGGCCTTTCTTCATCGGCGCGGACTACGGTAGCAGCGAGCCTTCGACTGGGCGCCGCCGGGCTGCCACCAGCCCGGCGTTCGCGATCCGGACGACCGGCCGCTTTTACCAGTTGTAGGTCAGCGAAGCGACCACGTTCCGGCCCGGACTCGAATAGAGCAGGAGTCTCGGATCGTTCGCCTGGCGACCGCGCACGTGCCAGGACTCGAAGTACGCCTCGTCCGTCGCATTGAGCACGCCGACCCGCAGCTTCATGTCGGCCGGCAGAGCGAAGAACGCGACGACATCGACGACCTGGTAGCCATCCGGGATGTGTTCGCCTTCGGGGACCTTCTCCGGGTCGCGGTCGTCCACGATGCGGATCGATCCGTCGAGGCCCCATTTCGCCGAGTCGGCCAGGTAGCGCAGTCCCACCACGCCCTCGTTGGGAGCGATCGAGGCCAGCGGAACGTCGATCTCGCCGGTCGTGTCGTGGCCGTCGATGTGGGCGTACGCCGCGCGGAGCAGGACGTTGTCGCCGAGGCGCGACTCGAGCCGGAACTCGACTCCATCGATCTCGACCTCGGTGAGGTTCACGTTCTGGAACTCGACCACGTTGAGTTGCCGGTTGAAGCCGGCGGTCTGGAACTCGATGAAGTCGTCGTAGTGGTTGCGGAAGCCGTTGACACTCCAGCTCGTGCCGCCGGCGCTCCAGCGCAGGCCGAGTTCGAAGTTGTCGCTGATCTCGGGATCGAGATCGGGGTTGGCGATCGTCTGGTAGCCGCCGGCCAGGTTGGTAAACCCGGTGTTGATCGAACTGTAGGGCGGCGCCCGGAAGCCGCCCGCGTACTGGGCGGTCAGAGTGGTCGTGCTGTGGAGTTCGAACGCCGCACCCAGCTTGGGCGAGACGGCGTCCGCGTCCAGGCTGGCCGCCGGCAGACCGCCGGCAGCGATGTAGATCGCGTCGCTCGGGTCTGCGTCGACGATGAAGCGGTCGTAGCGGACCCCGGGGATCAGGGTGATCCGGTTCCAGCGCAGTTCGGCCTGGGCGTAGGCGCCGGTTTCTTCCGTGTCGGTCTGCGGAAAGTACTTGCTTGGGAAGACGAGTTGGGTCGGCACGACCCTGCCGGAAAGATCGTGCTCGATCCGGTCGCGCAGCATGTCGAACTCGTCGGCGAGGAAACTGCCGCCGAAATGAAACGCGCTGCTGAACGAGTCCCCGGTTCCCGTCTCGACCAGGCCGCCCAGGTCGGCGCCGAAGGTCTTCTGTTCGAAGGTCAGGTCACCGCTCCGGTTCGTCATGATCGGCGGGCCGAACGCGGCGAACAGGCGGTGCTCCCTGACATTCTGCGCCGTGTCCACGCTCTGGGTGTTGATCCGCCATCTCCACTGGTCGACGGTGCCGCGGCTCGTGATGACCTGTTCCAGGGAAGCCCGGTTGCGATCCTGGGTGTCGTCCGCCAGGACCTCGAAGTTCGTGATCGTGAACGGGCCAAGGCGGCTGGTGCCGAGGGCGGAGATGACCTCCGTTTCCGCATCCGTGGTGTTCAGCTCGAAAGTCGCGCGGAGGGTGTTGCCGGTGGCGATGTCGTAGGCGGCCTTGCCCAGGGCCTGCAGCCGCTCCCGTTCCTGCGGGTTCGGTTGGTCCCTGTCCATGCCGGTGCCGCCGGTCTGCCCGGCGTTGTCGAGCTCATCGCTCCGTCCGGTGCTGACGAAGAGGGACGCGCGCGCCGCCTCGCCGCCGCCAGCGGCCGTGAGGTTCAGGTTGCGGTCGCGGCTGCGGCCGTCGAACCCGGTCTTCAAACCGAAGTGGTGGTTGCCGCTGCCGAGGTAGTCAGAGGGGTTCTTGGTGATCAGTGAGATCACGCCGCCGACCGCGTCGCTGCCGTAGAGCGCCGAACCCGCGCTGCGGACGATCTCGGCGGACTTCAGCGTGTCGATGTCAATCGCCTGCTGGTGGACGTTGAAGGGCCCGAAGTCGAACTGCTCGGCGGTCGGCACGCCGTCGACCTGGGTCAGCACCCGATTGCCGCCGATGCCGCGGATGTTGAAGCCGTTGAGACCCAGGCGGGTTGCGTCGCCCTCGACGTAGACGCCGGGCTCGTACTTCACGAGATCCGCGATGTCCTCGAGCAGGTGGTCTTCGATGTCCTCGTCCGTGACGATGGAAACCTGTCCCGGCGTGTCACGCAGGGATGTGGGTACGTGAGCGGCCGTGACGGTGACCTCGTCAAGGAAGGTCGCTTCGTCCGCGCTGGCTTCTTCGCTGTCCGTCTGAGAATCGCCGGCCGCCGGGGGTGCTTCCTGGCTCATGATCGGCGCGGCCCACAGCAGGACGCACGACAGACCCAGGGTGACCATCCCGCTTCGCCGGGAGACGGGGTACGCGGTGTTCCCTGTCGCCGACGACAGCACTGCGGCACCGGAACATTGGGTGGTTGGGTAGGAAACGGTCATAGGATGGACCTCCGGGCTCTGGCGGCTTCCGCTGCCGGTTGTTACGGGTCAGGCGCCTCACCGCTTTGCTTTCCACGGCTGCCGCGGTGGGGCGTCTTGTTTTGATGCTTCCGTTCGACGTGTGTGGGCTCATTCTCCGGGCGCCGGCTCACCGCGTACCGCGTGCAGCAGCTTGCCGGTGCGGAGCAGGAACGCGTCGCCGGCGGGGACGACGCCGGTGAGGTACTCGTCTACCTCGACGCGGCTCTTTGCCAGGACCTCGCCGCCCCCGGGGCCGGCGCTCAGGACATCGGTCGCGCCCTTCTCGCCGAAGAAGAAGATCCGGTCGCCGGCGGCGATGGGAGTCACCCAGGCCGGCTGCGAGAGCCTCTGCTGCCAGTGGGACTTGCCGTTCTCAGGGTCGATGCACTGCGCGACGCCGGCGGCGTTGGCCCAGTAGATGCACTCGCCGGCCAGAACCGGAGAGGCGAAGTGCCCTGTCGATTCTGATCGCCAGACGATGTCGTCCTCGCCGAGTTCTCCCCGGGCGCCGCGCCGTACGGCGAAGTTGGCCGGCCGCTCCGATCCTGAGATGACGACCACCTCGTCCGTAATCAGGGGCGACTGGGTCGTGTTCGACTTCACGCCCGGTATCCACCAGAGCTTCTCGCCGGTGGCCGCGTCGTAGCCCTCGACCGAACCGTTCGAGCTGACGACGATCTCCCGACGATCGGGCGACACGGTCGGCGTGGTCCAGGAGACGCCCGGTTCCCGCTCCGCCTTCCACCGGTCTTCGCCTGTGGCTCGGTCCACGGCGAGAAGATAGGAGTACGTCTTGCGGGCCAACAGGACCACGGCGTGGTCATCCGTCAGAAGCACCGAGCCGCCGACGCCGTGGTTGCCGGCGAAGCTGCCGTGGTCGTCGGAGAGGTTCCGGTGCCAGAGGCGGTTCCCGTCGTGGTTCGTGGCGAACAGGTCGCCGGTGCCGAAGAAGAGCGTGATCCGGTCGGCGTCGATCGCAGGGGTCGGGGCGGCACGGGCCGTGTACTGGTTGTAGGGCAGGCGCTCGGAGGCCGGCCAGCTTTGGCGCCAGAGTTCCTCGCCGTCCGTGACCCGAATCGCGGTGAGCCAGAGAGTGTCCTTTGCGTCCTCGCCATCGGCGTCCACCGAGGTCACGTAGGCAACACCGTTCCGGACGACAGGGCTCGAGTGGCCGAAGGACGGTAGCTCGGCGGTCCAGGCCGGTTGGGTCCATGCCAGCGGCAGGGCGGAGCCTTCGGCGATGCTGGCGCCGCCGTCGCGGAAGGTGGCCCACTCGGTTTCCTGATCGGACGACGGCGTCGGGGCCACGTGAGGCGACCGGTCATCTATCTGGAGATCGGAGAGGGCGTGTCGCTCGACCGAGCTCAGGTGCCCGGTGCGGTTCGCACCGGCTATCGCCAGCAGCGATTCGCCGTCGCTCACCAGGCGGTGGAAGAAGCGTCGCTCGTGGAGGTCCCCGGCGTGGTTCCAGGACTCGTCGCCGTTGCGGATGCTGTAGATGCGGCCGTCGGCCTGGCTCACGAGGAGCACACCGTTCACCGTGACCGCGTCGGCGCCGAAGCCGTTCAGGCTGCCGGACGCCGGCAGGGCCGGGCCGGACGTCCAGGTGCCGGTGGCCGGATCGTAGATGTCAACTCGCCTGGTCGTGTCGCCGTTGTCGTCGATCCCGCCCAGCACCCAGAGCTTGCCGTCGAGTCCCACCGCGGTGTTGGCACGGACGCCGACCGGGGTCTCCGTCAGTACGCTCCACTCGCCGATGGAATCGTCATCGAGCGTCGTCAGATCAAGCGCGAAGACCGTTCGTTCCCAAAGGGGATCGGAGGCGGAGCCGCGCAGCTCCCAGCCGCCCGCGACGACGAGGAGATCGTTGACCACGGCGAGATCGTGCGAGGAGCGGCCGGACGGCAGGGCCATCAGCCGCTGCCAGCGGTTCTCGTCGGGCAGGCAAGGATCGGTTTGGTCCGTTTACTCCGGAGCACGTCCGAGCCGCCCTGCTTGTGGCGGCGCCTAACCGCAGTCCATACTGTTCGAGCGCACGTACGCGATCACCTGCCAGATCGTGTCTTCCGGGATCTTGCCGTCGAACGGCAGCATCTCCGTGTCGGGCACGCCCTGGGTGATCACGCGGTAGAGAGCGGCGTCCGTGTTGCCGTGGTCCCAGTTGCAGTCGAAGAGATTCGGTGCGTCCTTCGTGACGCCCGGCGTGGTCGAGTGGCAGTAGCCGGTGCAGACGGCCCGGAACATGCGCCGACCGGCGGTGATCGCCGCGGGATCGTCGAGATAGGCGGCGACGGGAGAAGGACTCGCGGCAGGCTCGGCGGGCGGTGCGTCGTCGATGGTTGTCGGCTGCGCCGCGGCTGGAGCCGGTGCCTCCGACGCGGCCGGAGTTTTTGGCTGTCCGGGAGGCGGCCCGCCGCCGGTGGCGCAGGCGGCCAGCAGAAGTGGCAGCGCGATCGTCGCGTGCCTGGCGAAGCTGGTCGACTCGAGGCGTGTTCGGGTGGTCATGGACAAGGTGTCGGCTCCCTCGACTCTACTGGGGCTGCTACTGGGCGCCCACGCCGAGCGCGCGAATCGCGGCCGGCGAGGACACGGTGGGGAAGGGTTCGGTTCGGAAGATGCCGTAGCGCTCGGCCAGACGTTTCAGCGTGGCGTCGCGACGCAACTCCTCGAGCATCTGCTCGATCTCGGGAGCAAGGCTGTCGCCGGAGCGCATCGCGGCGTGCTCGTTGAAACGGAGCCCGGGAGGCGGCTCGAAAACGCGCACGGGCTCTTTCTGCAGTCGCCCCAGCGCTGGTCCCCAGATGAGTGCGGCGGTTGCCCGGCCGTCATCCACGGCCGCGGCCACGTCCGCTGCGGTGGGTAACGAGGTCCAGTCGAGCCCGGCCCATTCGGCCGCGAAGTGCCCGAGCGACTGCAGGCGCACCGCTACCCTGCGACCGGCTGCGACCTCAGGCAGAGCGGTCCATTCGAGGCGGTCGGCCGGCGGCATGTAGATCTCGAAGGCGGCCGCGTAGTACGGCGGGCTGAGGTCGATCGCCGCGGCCAGCCGTCCCAGCGCAAGCTCTCCGGGCACGGAGGGCACGAGGTCGCAGGTACCGTCCAGGAGTTCCTCCAACGGCAGGTCCGTGTCGTCGATCTCGGAGTAGGGCGGTGCGTTCGGACGCCATACGGGCACGAAGTTGCGCCCAAGGCGGTTTGCCGCCTCACGGAAGAGGTCGTGGTCGAAGCCGGAGGCGTTTGCGCGGTGAGCCCGTGGCAGATCGTCCTCGAGCAGGCACACGCGGAGGTCCTCCGCCTGGACGGGGACGGCTGCCCAGAGGAGGATCGAGAGTACGCCGGCCTTCGGCGCCATTCGTGTCACTGCGTGAGTTCGAAGACCAGCAGGACGCTGCCTTCCGGCAGGGACGGCGCCGTGCCGACCGTGGTCTGGACGATGCCGCCGCCGCCGGAGCCGACGGCGAGGTAGGTCCGGCCTTCGTACTCGTAGGCGATCGGATGGCTGCGGATGCCCGAGCCGGTCTGGTAGCGCCACACCTCCTCACCGGTCTCGGCGTCGAAACCGAGCAGATGTCCGCTCGCGTTGCCCGTGACGACCAGGCCGCCGGCGGTGCTCAGCACACCGGCGAGCATCGGCACCGGATCCCGGTACGTCCACTTTGTCTCGCCGGTGCTCACGTCGATCGCCGCCAGATGGCCGTAGGACTTGCCCTCGGCGGTGTCAGTCGGAATCGGCTCTCCGCCGAAGAACGGAATCCCCTCGACGAAGACGACGACGCCCTTGCGGAACATCATGCAACTCTCGATCGTCGGCACGTAGGCGAGACCCGTGTCCGGGCTGTAGGCGCCGGCGTAGGCGGCGTTGTTGCCGCCGGCGAGGCCGGGGCAGACCCGCTGGGTCGGCTCCTCGGTCGGCTTCATCGCGGGGTTGACGACCGGACGGCCGTTCTCGTCCAGCGTCGCCCAGTTCAACTGGTGGACGTACTGGCTGGCGTGCAGAAAGCTCCCGTCGCGGCGGTCCAAAACGTAGAAGTAACCGTTGCGATTCGCCTGGACGAGGGCGGGGATGGACTGTTCGTTGACCTGGACGTCGACCAGCCAGACCTCGGAGTTGCCGTCGTAGTCCCAGACGTCATGGGGCGTGAACTGGAAGTACCACTTGCGCTCTCCGGTCTCGATGTCGACCGCCAGGACGCTGTCGCTGTAGAGGTTGTCGCCGGCCCGCGTGTCGCCGCTCCAGTCGGGAGACGGGTTGCCGGTGGTCCAGAACAGGGTCTTCGTCGCCGGGTCGTAGCTGCCGGTCGCCCAGGTGGCGGCGCCGCCCGTCTTGTACGACTCGCCGGCCCAGGTCTCGACTCCGGCCTCGCCCGTGTCCGGCACCGTGTAGTGGCGCCAGAGGAGCTCGCCGGTTTCAAGGTCGTAGCCGTCGAAGAAGCCCCGGACGCCGTACTCGCCGCCGCCGATGCCGATGACCACGACGCCCTCCGCGATGAGCGGGGCCGACGTGATGGAGAAGCCCTTGGCGTAGGGAATGACCTCGATGTTCCAGGCGAGTTCGCCTGTCTTGCGGTTGAAGGCCAGCAGACGGGCGTCCAGGGTGCCCATCACGACGAGGTCGCCGGAGATGCCGACGCCGCGGTTCACCGGCCCGCAGCAGATCCGCAGGTCGGAGGGGTTCTCGTGGTCGTAGCGCCAGAGCAGGCTCCCGTTTCCCGCGTCGTAGGCGAGCAGGCGGTTCATCGACGAGGTCAGGTAGAGGACCCCGTCGTAGACCACGGGGGAGGATTCGAGCTGGCCGGCGACGCCGGTCTGGGCGATCCAGGCGAGACGGAGGTTGGAGACGCTCTCCGGCGTCAGCTCGGTGATCGGAGAGTGGCGCCAGCTTGCGTAGTTGCCGCCGTAGTGGAGCCAGGACTCGCGGGTCGGCGCCTCTTCGAGAAGCGCCTGCTCGACGGGTCCCGCACCGTCGCCCACCTCGGTCGCCGCAGGCCAGTGGTTCCGGGGTGGCGCGGCCACGCCTTCCTCCTGGGCAGCGAGCGGGATCGCCCCGGCTGCGAGGATGGCCATCGCGCAGGTCGCGGGGCGCCATCGCCGAGCTCCTGTCCGAATCTTCGAGGTCCCGGCATGTGCTGTTCCTTGAAGCGGCGTGGCTCGCATCGACAAACTCCCTCCTGATGTCGTCCTGGATGTCGCGGAACGGTGCTGTCGGGCCGCCGTTGACGCGAACCGCGGATGATACCGTGCAGCGCGTTTCCGGCCATCGGTCCGGCGCCCGATCTGCCCGCCACGCTAAGGAGAAACGAGAATGACGGACGACGACAGCGGCACGCAGAGCCTCTACGGCCGGCTCGACCCGGAACAGGTCGGCGCCTTCGGCCTGAAGGTGTGGCAGTACAAGCAGGGCGAACTGGTTTCCCTGATGATCCACCTCGGCGACCGCCTGGGGATCTACCGGACCCTGCAGGGCCGGGGACCGGTAACCGTTGCCGAGCTGGCCGAAGCGAGCGGGCTCAACGAACGCTGGTTGCTTGAGTGGTTGCGCGGCCAGACCGCGGCCGGCCTGCTCGAGTACCACGGTGCGGAGAACGGCGGTGAGCCGCGCTTCGAGCTCAGCGATGTGGGGGCCGCTGTCCTGGCCGACGAGGAGGGCTCGGTTGCTTTCGCGGGCGGCGCCTTCGGGTATCCGCCCAGCCACGACGTGATCGACGGTCTGGCGGAAGCGTTCCAGACCGGCGTCGGCCTCTCCTATCAGCGGCTCGGACCCTGTGCCGCCCATCGCACCGAGCGGATGCTCGGCCCGTGGACCCGCCAGGCGCTGGTGCCGCGGATCATTCCGGCGCTAGACGGTGTCGAGGAGCGCCTGCGTGCGGGCATCGACGTCGTCGACGTCGGCTGCGGCGGGGGAGTGGCGCTTCTCTCGCTGGCCCGCGCCTTTCCGGCTTCGCGCTTTGTAGGGATCGACCCTTCCGAGTATGCGATCGAGATCGCCCGCGAGCGGACCGCGGAAGCCGGCGTCGAGAACGCCGAGTGGCGGGTGGCCCGCGGCGAGGATCTGCCGGCCGAGCCGACGTTCGATCTGGTCGTGACCTTCGATTGCGTCCACGACATGACGCGGCCGGATCTCGTGATCGCGGCCATCCGCGGCGCCATCCGGGACGACGGCACCTGGCTGATCAAGGACATCCGCAGCAGTCCCCGGTTCGAGGACAACCTGCGCAACCCGGTGCTTGCCCTGCTCTACGGGTTCTCCGTTTCGGCCTGCATGTCGTCCGCCCTGTCCGAGCCCGACGGCCTCGGGCTCGGAACCCTGGGCTTCAACCCGGTGGTCGCCGAGCGGATGGTGCGGGAAGGCGGTTTCACCCGCTTCCAGATGCACGACTTCGACGACCCCGCGAACCTCTACTACGAAGTCCGTCCCTGATCCGGCCGTACTGCGGTCAGTCCCAGCGCAGGTCGACCCGGTCGATCGCGACGCCATTCGGCGGCAGGGCTTCGCCGTCACCGTAGGGGACTTCGAGGACGAGCGGAGCGCCTGAAGTCCACGTCGCGGTCGGGAGCCTGCGCGTCTGCCAGCCTGCCGCTTCGCCGTTGTTGCCGGGAAACGACAGACGACCGATCTCGCGGGGGCCGGAGCGGGCGATCAGCGTGAGAGGCGCTGGACGGTTTCGCACCGGCCGGAGGGTCACGGTCAGTTCGACCTCGTTGCCGCCGGGAATGACGGTGGTTTCGGCTCGGACGCCCTCAGGGAGCACCCAGGCTTCCGGGTAGCGGGTGCGGTCCATCGTCCATCGTTCGGGTTCCAGATTGCCGCCGGTCCGGTCGACCGCGGCGCTCTCGATCTCCACGTGCCGCGTGGGCAGGGCGCCGGCGAGGATCGGGAGGCCGGCGATGGCGAGCACGGGCACGGCGGCCAGCGTCGCCGCGAGCGCCTTGTGCCTGACCCGTCCGGCAGCCAGCGCCAGGCAGATGGCCGCGAGCGGGACGAGCCACGTCGCACTCCGGGGCCGGGTAGCTGAGGGCAGAAAGCGCGCGAAGTCGACGCCGCTTCGCGCCTCCAGGTAGTGGACCAGGTGGTGGCGGCCGTCGGCCAGGTTGTAGGTCCAGCCCGGTTCCACGATGTAGAGGACGGCCAGCGCGCCGCTCAGGAGGGCCAGGGCCAGGGCCAGGGTCGAGACGCCTGCCGGGAGTGCTCCGGCCGCGGCGCCGCGGACCGGGGCGGCGCCGCCCGCATCGAATCGCCGCTCGAACAGCGGTACCAGCAGCAGGGAGAGGAAGGGCAGCAGGACGAGGCCGTAGCGGAAGGGCGGCGACCAGCCGCCGTACCACTCGGAACGGGAGGCGACCAGCAACAGGGTTGGTGCGGCGATCAGCGCGACTTCGCCCAGGAGGCGGCGGTGGCGCCGCCAGGCCACGACGGCGGCGGGAAACAGGAGCAGCCAGATCGGTGCGCAGGCGACCAGGCCGTAGGCGAGATCGAAGAACAGTCCGTTCAGGCCAAGCGCCATCGACATGGCGGATTCCCGGTAGAGCTCCAGCTCGCTCCAGGAGTGCATGCCGAGCACGGTGCCGAATGTGGCGCGGTTCAACCACAGGACCAGGGCCCCGGTCGGAGCAAGGACCGCCGCCAGGACCAGCGCGCCGCGCCGGCGGAGACCGGGCGCAAGGCGCAGGACACAGATCAGGGCGAGGGCCGCGCTGACCAGAACGAGACGGAGCTTGAGCGCGGGCATCAAGGCCAGCGCCAGGGCGAGCAGGAGCCAGACGATCCGGTCGTCGCGGCCGGGTTCCGCCGCCGGGTCGTTCCGGTCGCGAGTAAGCCGGTTGATCCAGCGGAGAGCTGCGACCGCGAGGAGAACGGCGGCGACTTCGGCCCAGATCTGCTGGCTGTAGATCAGGAAGGGCGCGGCGAAGCCGAACACGAGGTAGGCGATCAGCCGTGCGCGGGCGTCCGGGCTGAAGGCGGTCAGATCGAGGAAGAGCCAGGCGGCAAGGGCGGCCAGGGCCGCGATCACGACCATCGCTCCGGCCCGGCCGCCGAGCCGGTAGGCCGGGGCCATGACGGTCTGCAGGACGACGCCGTGCCGCGAGTAGACGGCGCCGTCGGGCCCTTCGGGGTCTCCGGGCTGCGGCTCGATCGCTCGCGGCATGAAGGCGAGTGAGTCCTCGTCGCGGTAGTTGTTCGCGAGGTCGCGGTCCAAGTCGTAGGCGATGCTGTGGGTGACGAGGAGAAACCAGGGCTCGTCGCCGTCCGGCGCCCGTTCCCCGATCGACCAGGGAATCAGCGCCAGGTAGAAGGCGAAGGGCAGGAGCAGGAAGACGAGCGCGGGCCGCTTCGAGGAGGCGGCGCGCTCGAGGAGCGATTCCAGCGCCAGAACGCGACGGACCACATAGAGGAGACCGAGCGCCACGGCCGCGCCCACGACAAGGGGCTGCCATCCGTCGACGCCGAGGAGCGGCGCGCCGAGCGCCGCCGCGGCGAGCAGCCCGGCAGCCGCCAGCGCCCAGGTTTCGATTCGGCCGCGGACCATCTTCGTCCGCAGTGTAGCCGCGCCGGAAGGCCGTGGTTCAGGCTCCGTTCAGCGCGGCGAGGACCCTGGGCGGCGTCATCGGCAGTTCAGCCGGTCGCGCGCCGCAGGCGTCGGCAATCGCATTGGCGATCGCGGCCGCGGTGGGGACGACCGGCGGTTCCCCGACGCCGCGAGCGCCGAAGGGGCCATGGTCCGACGGCACCTCGACCAGAACCGTCTCGAGTTCGGCTGGACCCTGGGCGAAATCGGGCAGAGCGTAGTCGTTCAACGTCGCGGTCAACAACTGGCCGTCTTCGCTGTACGACATCTCCTCGTAGAGCGCCCAGCCGACGCCCTGCAGGGCGCCGCCCATCATCTGGCCCTCGACGGCGGCCGGATTGATCGCCCGGCCGCAGTCCTGGATGACGACAACCCGGTCGACGTCGACCCGTCCCGTCTCCCGGTCGACCCGCACCTCGGCAAGCTGGGCGCAGAAGCCTGGCGCCTGACTCGTCTGGGCGTGCCGTCCGTGACCGAAGACCGGCGCCTGCCGCCCGCCGAAGCGCATCGTCCGCTGGGCGATCTTGCGCAGTGGAATCGCCTTGTCGGGCGAGCCCTTGACCTGAACCGTGCCGTCCTTGATCTCGAGATCCTCGGGGTCCGCTTCGAACGTCTCGGCCGCGAGTTCCAGCGTCTGGCGGCGTGCCTCCCTGGCCGCCTGAATGACGGCCGGACCGACCGTGTAGATCGTCTTGCTGCCACCCGAAGCGCCGGCGTACGGACCCGACGACGTGTCTCCCGTTGCGACGGTGACCTTGTCCGGATCGAGTCCGAACGCCTCGGCCGCCATCAGGGCCATGCTCGTGTTCGTTCCGTTGATGTCGGCCGTGCTGATGTGGACCTTCAGCGTGCCGTCCGTCTGCAGCGCGCAGGCCGCGGAAGCGGGCTCCGTGCCGCCGGGCCAGGCGCCGAGCGCGATACCGACGCCTCGTCCCTCGGCGCGTGCCTGCTCGCGGTTCCGCCAGGCCGGGTGATCGCGAAGAGCTTCCAGGACCTGTTGCTGGCCCATCCCGGCCCAGGGCATGCCGGACGCCATCGGATTGCCCTTCTCCGAGGCGTTCTGCAGTCGGAACTCGACCGGGTCGAGGTCGAGTTCGCGAGCGAGCTGGTCGAGAACCGTTTCGACGACGAAGGCCGCCTGGGGAGCGAGCGGCGCGCGGTAGGCGCCGACCGACGGCTTGTTCGTCGTGACCTCGAAGCCGCCTACCGCCTGGTTCGGGGTCTGGTAGGAGCTTCCCAGCAGGGTTCCGGCCAGGGCGGTCATCGACGAAGGGAAGCAGCCGCAGTCGATCGCCAGGTCGGCCTCGAGAGCGGTGAGCTCTCCACTGCGTTTCGCTCCGGCCCGAATCGTGATCCGGGTCGAAGGCGCGGGTGTCGCCGCGAGCATCTCTTCGGTCCGGGTCATCACGAGGCGGACGGGTCGCTGGTGCTGTACGGAAGCGAGCGCGAGGAGGGGCTCGTACAGCACGAACTTGGCGCCGAAGCCGCCGCCGACGGGAGTGCCGATCACCTTGACCTGGTCCTGGGACAGGCCGACCATTCCGGCAACCGCGTCGCGAACGAAGAAAGGCGCCTGGGTCGAGCTGTAGACGGTCATCCCGTTGCCCATCGGGTCCGGGTCGATCAGGGCGGCGTGGGGCTCGATGTAGGACTGATGGACGGACGCCGTGTGGAAGACCCTTTCGACGACCGCGTCCGCCTCGGCGAAGCCGCGGTCGAGATCGCCGCGCTCGAAGCGCATGCTGTTCGTCACGTTGGGCGACGAGGAGGCCGGCGCGTCCTCCTCCGACACGTCGCCGGCCCCGTGCGCGGCTGCCTCCTCGGACTGGCCGGGAAGACCGTCGGGCCAGACGGCGGGGGCAGAGGCGGCCTCCGCCTGCTCGATCGTCACGACCGCCTCGAGCGGCTCGTAGTCGACGAGGACGGCCTCGGCGCCGTCTGCCGCAGCCGCTTCGTTCTCGGCGAGAACGAGGGCGACCGGGTGACCGACGAAGATGACCCGCTCACGCGCCAGAAGGAGCGTCGGCCGGTTCCGGGCGGGCAGCTCCGGCAGGTCGGCGGCGGTGATCACGGCGGCGACCCCCGGGAGCGCCTCCGCGGCGGCGGCGTCGACGCTCAGCACTTCGGCGTGGGCATGCGGGCTGGTGACCAGGCGGGCGTGAAGTAGCCCTGGCCGTTCGAGGTCGCCGCAGAAGCGCAGCGATCCCTTGACCTTGGGTTCGCCCTCTAGCAGTTTCGTGGGTGTGCCGATCGCCGCCATGAGTTGTCTCCGTGCTGTCGCCGCCGGTCGACGGTGAGTCCGTTGGTCGGGATTGTGGGGGGCGATTGTACGGAACCGGAGTCGTAAGGGAAGTGCGGCTCCGTGGCGGGAAGAAAAAGAGCCCCGAGGCGTATGCGCCTCGGGGCTCCGTCGACGCTCTTGGACCGCGGTTTTAGCGGCTCGGCTGAGCGTGATTTTGGCCGATGGGATGGCGTGGGATTACTTCCCGGAGGAGATGTCCTACGCCTGGTAGGGGTTTCCTAGGGAGCCGCCACCTCCATCAAGCCGCTACTGCAATACTCCACTAGACCACCTCCTTTCCGGGCACATCCACAAGTGGTGGGTCCCACCCCACCCGGTCGCGGGATCGCCCCGAATGACCCCGGGACCGCCGCCGACGCCTCGCGACGCGAGCGGAACGAACTACGAAGGAATAGTTATGGATTCGCCCCGTCCTTGTCAAACCTCCATGTTCGCAAGGGGTTAGGAGCTTGGGCCAGGCGAGACCGACGCGTCAGGGGCTCGTCTCGGCCGGTGACGAGTCGCCGCTTGCCGCGGAACTCGGCGACCTGCGGGGCCGCCTCCGCCTTCGCCTGCGGCGCTTGGTTGGGCGCGGTGTTCCGTTGCCGCTTGCCGCGGCCGACTCGCTGTCCGTGCCGCTTCCGTCCGCGGCGTCGGCCGCGGGAGTGTCGATGCCTGGCACCTTGATGGCTTCCGTTCCGGCCGTCTTCTTCGTCCTGGCGGCGGGTTTCCTCGTGCTCTTCTTCGCCCTTCCGGCGCCGTCCTGTTTGGCGGCGCGGTCCTCCTTGGGGGCTTTGTCCCCGGGCGCCTCCTCCTTCGCCTTCGCCTTGCGAGCGGCTGTGGACCGCCGCCTCCGTCCGCCGCGCCGGCGCCGTCGCTTCGGCGGACTCTCCCCCGTGCTCTCGCCGGCTTCAGCGGCGAGGTCCTCGGCTTCGGCGACGCGGTCCTCGGCTTCGGCCTCGGGCTCTACCGATTCGTCGTCGGTGTCGCCAATCGAGGGTGTGGCCAGCATTTCCTGCTCGAGCCTCTTCTCATTGGCCTCTTCCTTCTCCCTCTTCTTCACGTCGGCCAGGTCGCGCGCGATCCAACTGATGTCCGGCTCGCGACCCTCCATTTGCGGCTGCCCCGAAATCTCGATCTCGAGATCGAACTCACTGGCCAGGTTGACGAGCGCCTGACGATGACGGTTCTGGACGAAATCGGCCAGCTCAGGTTGCGCGGCAATCTGCACGCCGCGCATGTAGCCGCCGGCGCCGTGGGACTCGATGTTCCGCAGCAGACGCAGGGCGACGAGGTCCGGACTGGCGACGCGGCCGGTGCCGGCGCAGTTGGGGCAATCGCCGTGGGTCCGCAACTGGAGCGCCTGGTGGATGCGCTGGCGGTTGATTTCGAGCAGTCCGTTGGCGCTGATCCGGCCGACGCTGAAGCGCGCTTTGTCCGCCTTCATCGCGTCCTTCATCGCCTTCTCGACCTTGCGCCGGTTGCGGGGGCTGCGCATGTCGATGAAATCGACGACGAGCAGGCCGCCGATATCGCGCAGCCGGAGTTGCCGGCCGACCTCCGCCGCGGCCTCGACGTTCGTGTTCACCGCGGTTTCTTCCTGGCTCGACCCCTTCTTGGAGCGGCCCGAGTTCACGTCGATCGCGGTCAGCGCCTCGGTCGGGTCGATCACGATCGAACCGCCCGAGGGCAGCTCGGCTCGTCGTTCGAAGATGTTCTCGATCTGGGGTTCCAGGTCGTAGACCGAAAAGAGCGGCCGGCGGCCGGTGTAGCGGTTGAGAGACGTCTTGCTGCGGGGCATGAAGGCCCGCATGTATTGCTCGGCGCGGCCGTAGGCGGTGTCCTCATCGACCCAGACCTCCTGGATCGAGCTGTCCAGGTAGTCGCGGAGCCCCTGGAGCACGATGTCCTGGTCGCTGTAGAGGAGCTTCGTGCCCTTCGAGTCGCGGGCATCGCGGGAAATGCGCTTCCACAGGCGCAGCAGTGCGTTCATGTCCCGGCTGAGCGCCGTCTTCGTCTGGCCCAGGGCGTTGGTCCGCACGATCACGCCACCGCCGTCCGGTACCGGCAAGGACTCCGCCAACGCCTTCAGCTTGAGGCGGACTTCCTCCGTGTCGACCTTGCGGGAGACGCCGCAGGTCTTGTCGAAGGGAGAGAGAACGAGGTAGCGGCCCGCCAGACTCAGGTTGGTCGTCAGGGCGGCGCCCTTGTTGCCCTCGGGCTCGCGGGTGATCTGAACGACGATCGGACGGCCGCGGACGAGCACGTCCTCGATCTTCGGCCGCTTCGACTTGGAGACCGCCTGGTAGTACGCGTCGGGCACCACGTCCTGAATGGCCAGGAAGCCGTGCTTCGGAGCGCCGTAGTCGATGAACGCGGCGTTCAGGCTCGGTTCAATGTTCGCGATCTTGCCGTAGTAGATGTTGCCGCGGGTCAGACCACGCTCGGCGATGTCGACCTTCAGGTCTTCGAGTACCGAGTCGTTGGCGATGGCGATGCGGAGCTCGGTCGAGCTCTGCGCGTTGATGAGCATTCTTCGGGTCACAAAATCTCCGGGTGACGGCGAGTGCGCCGTCGGTTGAGTCGGGTGGGACGCTTCCGGTTGCGCGGGCGCCGGGCCACGGCGGAACTCCGTGAACGGAATCCGCTGGGCGGCTGCCCCGCGTTCGCTGCAGTTCCACCTGCGCGAGAAGCTTGAAGAACCGGATCGTCATTCCAGTCGGCGGCGGGTGTAGCCTTGAGTGCACGACGGGCTGTCTAGACGGCCCTCGGGCGACCTGAGTCGTCTCTGAATGGACGGATTGTCTAAAGGACAAAGGCTGAAGCCAAGCGCTGACTCGTACTGTCGAGTGCGCGGCGCGTGCCAAGTGGGGCCAGCGTCGCCGCCGAGGCGGCAAGCATAGCAGTTTCTTGACTTTGCGACTCAAAACCGGCGGTTGGCCCGAATGAGACCCCTTCACGGCGACGTTCGCGGACTCAGGGCCGCGCAGCGAGGCGCTCTCGAGCGCACCTACCGGCGGAAGGTCCGCCCGGACCAGGTCGTGTCGACCGAGCTGGCCCGTCATCTGTGCTCGCTGTCCCGAGAGATCGGACGTCAGGTCGGCGTGCTGTTGACCCGCGACGGTGCGGTCAGCAAGGTGATCGTCGGCGATGCCAGGCAGCTCGAGATTCCGGACATCGGGCGCCTCAGGGGAGGCCCGGGACGCTTCCGGCGGCTGCGTCTCGTCCATACCCACCTGCGGGGCGAGAGTCTGACGGCCGACGACCTGAACGATCTGGCCCTGCTGCGACTGGACATGGTCGCGGTGGTCCAGGCCCTCGAGGACGGTTCCGCGGGCGGTATCGAAGTGGCCTACCTGGCGCCCG
Organism: Thermoanaerobaculia bacterium; assembly: GCA_965232105.1. Taxonomy (GTDB): domain Bacteria; phylum Acidobacteriota; class Thermoanaerobaculia; order Multivoradales; family Multivoraceae; genus Multivorans. The sequence continues at coordinate 4,327,690 of OZ246956.1, read as the reverse complement.
AACCCGCGGCGGACGTCACTGCCGGGTCGGCACAGTTCCTTCGCGTCGACGCGCCGCAGGTCTACGAACTGGACCTCGACTTCGCGGCGACGATCCGGGCCGTCGAACGGGAAATGGGCCGGCGGCGCGGCGGCCGCGAAGCGCAGCGCGAGCGCGCCCTCGTGATCGGTGTCAGACCGGACGATGGCCACTTCAGGGAGACGGTCGAGCTCGTGCGCTCGGCCGGTGTCGAAGTCGCGGGCGTGATGCGTCAGCGCCGTTCGCGTATTCACCCTCGAACCGTCGTGGGGCGGGGCAAGCTGACGGAAATCGTGCTGCAGAGCATGCGCGCGGGCGCCGAGGTCGCGATCTTCGACATCGACCTGAAGCCTGCACAGGCTCGAGCGTTCGAGGACGCGACCGGCCTGAAGGCGATCGACCGCACCCAACTGATTCTGGACGTGTTCGCGCAGCGTGCCCGCTCGCGGGACGGCAAGCTGCAGGTCGAACTGGCCCAGTTGCGGTACTCCCTGCCGCGGCTGACCGAGAAGGACAAGGGACTGTCCCGGCTCGCGGGAGGCATCGGCGGCCGAGGGCCGGGCGAAACGGTCCTTGAGGTGGGGCGCCGTCGTATTCGCGACCGGATCCGCAAGCTCGAGAAGCAGGTCGAACGGCTGTCGCGGCAGCGGGACGTTGCCCGCAGCCGGCGGCGCGACCGGCGGGTGCCGGTGCTGTCCCTGATCGGCTATACGAACGCCGGCAAGAGCACGCTCCTCAACGCGCTGACCCGCAGTTCGGTGGAAACCGCGTCGCAGCTCTTCGTGACCCTGGACCCGACCAGCCGGCGGATTCGCTTTCCGAGGGAGGGCGAGGTCGTGATCACCGACACGGTCGGATTCATCGCCGAACTCCCGCCGGACCTCGTGCGGGCGTTCCGGGCCACCCTGGAGGAACTCGGCGACGCGGATCTGCTGCTCCACGTCGTCGATGGTTCCGATCCGGCGTGGCGGACCAAGGCGGAAGCGGTGGACGGGCTGATCGAGGAGTTGTCGCTCGGTTCGAAGCCGCTGCTGGTCGTGTTGAACAAGTGCGATCTGGTGACGGACGAGCGCGCCGGCCTGCTGGCGGATCGGCTCGATGCGATCGCCGTCAGCGCGCACACGCGGGCGGGTCTGGACCGGCTCGTGGACGCCGCCGAGGAGGCGATGGGCAGGACCGTGCCGCTGCTGCCGGGAGCGGCCCCGAACCACGGCGCGGCGGCGGCCGGGTGATAGTCTCGGTCACGCCATGAGGTGCTGTCCCGGCATGCGGCGGTGGGGTCTGGGAGCAGGTCTGGCGGGAATCGCGGTTCTCGTCCTGGCCGGTTTCGTTGCGCTCGTCACGTATGCGCTCCCCGCGGCGGCGGCCGACTCGCCCAGGCTTCCGGACTTCGAGGGTTGGTACGAGGGAGCGGCCGGTCTGGCGCGGGCGCTGGAGGTTCAGGAGCGCGACAACCTGCCCCTGTTCCTCTACATCTACACCGACTGGTGCCCGTACTGCCGGCAGTTCGAGCGGGAGCTGCTTACGGACGCGGAGGTCGACAGCTATCTCGATGCGGTACTCGCCGTGCGCCTCAACCCCGAATCGGGCGGCCGCGAGAGCCAGTTGGCCCGGAGATTCGGAGTGCGCGGCTATCCGACGCTGGTGATGTACAGCGCCGACGGCCGGACGGCGTCCTACGTCGAGCGCATGGAAATGGTCGGCGGTGCTCCGCAACTCATGAGCGGCCGGACGTTTCTGCGGGTCCTCGACGAGGCGGCCAACCGGTAGCGCCGCCATGGACAAGCGCTTCGAGCCTTGGCCGGCGAGCGTCATCGTCTACTACGACGCGGACTGCGCGCTCTGCAACTGGTCCGTGGCGCGGTGTCTGGCCCGGGGCGTGCCCCAGGGGGTCCGCTTCGCGCCCCAGGACGGCGAGTTGTTCGGTCGCCTGATCGATCTACGGCCCGACCTCGCCGGGGTCGACAGCATGGTGATCCAGAGCTTCCCCGGTGGCGACCCGGACCAGGGCGGAGCGCCGGCTGATTCGGCAGGTGAAATCCGTGTGCGCAGCGAGGCGGTGATCTGGCTCGCGTCCCGGCTGCGAGGGCCCGAGCGATGGCTGGCGTTGCTGCCGTGGGTGGCGCCCCGGGCGATTCTGGACTGGGGCTACGGGCAGGTGGCGAGGAATCGCCAGCGCGTCGGCCGGCGGCTGGCCGAGTGCCCGGTGCCGACGCCGGAACAGCGGCGCTACTTCCTGGCGTGAAGGCCGCCAACGGAGTTCCTCCCAGCCTGGCGCGCCACCTTCCTCGCCACATCAGCGCGGCGGCGCACCGGATCGGCCGGATTGAGGACCTCCGCGACGAGGCGGAGCGTCTGGAGATCACTCTTCCGGCCTCCCTCGAACGCTCCATCGACAAGCGCCGCCGGGAGTACCTGGCGGGTCGCATCAGCGCTCGGCGTGCTCTGTCGGACTTGTTGGGAACAGCCATCGCCGAGGGCGATGTCGCCGCGGACGACGACGAAGTCCCGCTGTGGCCCGGCGGGGTGGTCGGTTCGATTTCCCACGGCGCCGGCTTTGGCTTCGCTGCGGTCGCTTCCGCGAGCTGTTGCCGGGGTCTCGGCGTCGACGTGGAACGTGTCGTTTCCGCGGGTCAGGCTGCGCGTCTTGGACCGCGGGTCTTGACCGACCGGGAGCTCGATCTCCGATGGGGCGTGAACGGCGACCTGACCAGGGAGGAGATGTTCACGCTCGCGTTCTCGGCCAAGGAGAGCGCGTACAAGGCCCTGTTTCCGGTCCATCGCCGTGTGCTCGGGTTTTCGGATGTCGAACTCGAACGGCGGGACGGCGCGAAGGGAGCGGAGCGCAGCGGAGACCTGCGGCTCCGTGCGACGATCGACCGTGATGCGGGCGTTGCAGCAACCCTCGTTGGCTGGTACGCGATCACATGCAGTGCTGTCGGCACGGACGGCGTCGCTACCCGTCGATTGTGGACGCTGGTGATGAGCTCTTGACCTGCGTCAAATGACGGAGATACCATCGTCATATGACGAACGATACCGAGAAAGCTGCCGTACTCGAGTCCTACGCCACCCCGACGGACCTCCCGCTAACGGAGACTGGCCGCGTGGCGACGCTCCTCGGGATCGAGGGTGAAGTGCTGACCGACGTTCAGCTCGCGGACCGCGTCGGCGGCGGATTGCACCCGGATGCCGCGTCGGTGCTGGTCGACGTTCTCGGCCGGATGAACGTCGTGGGACCAGTGATTCCCGAGGCGACGCTGCGGCGCGCCCGCAACGCGGGCAAGCCGCTGTCGAGAGAGATGAGCGAGAGGCTCTACGAACTGGTACGCGTCGTCGACGTGTTGAGCCGGGCGTACCACGGGGAGCGGGAACTGATCGAGGGCTTTCTGACCAATCGGCATCCTCTGCTGGAGAACCGGACGCCGCTCGAGGTGGCGTGCTCCGGCGCCGCGGGCGCGCGGGCCGTGCTGAAGCTGATTCGCAGGGCCCAGGCCGGCATTCCCGTCTGATGGCGCCTGTTCTGGCGGCGCCGATGCGCGTCTTTCGCGTCGGCGACGCGAACGGAGTGTTCCCAGTGTGGAGCGCGCAAGGGGCGCGCCGCTCCTCGGGTCGATGGCACGAGTACGGCGCCGAGGTGATCTACGCCTCCGAGAACTACTCGACTGCCCTGCTCGAGGTGCTGGCGCGCTGGCATCTCACGACGCCGCGCAACCAGCACTTCGTGGAGGCTGCCATACCCGCGGGAACCAGCTACGAGGTCGTCACGCCCGACGTTCTGCCGGAGTGTTTCCATCCCGACGAGGACGCGGCCCGGCGCCTCGGCAGCGCGTGGTACCAGGAGCGCCGCAGTGTCGTCCTCGTCGTGCCTTCGGTCGTCGCGCGCATGGAGCGCAACGTGGTGATCAACACTCGCCACCCGGAGTACGAGGGCCTGCGAATCGAGGTCGGGCTGGAGACGCCCGTGTGGTGGGATCGACGGCTGCTCTCGTGATGCGGAGCGGCCGGCCAAGCGCCTGAACGGGTCAGGCCGGCAGCCGGTAGGCGATCAACTCGAACGGCGCGCCGCGTCCGCCGAGCGCGAACACCAGGTATTGCCGGCCGTGATGCAGGAAGGTGATCGGACTGCCGTCGGTGTGCGCCGGGAGCTCGATCTCGCCAACGAGTTCCCCCGTCATCTTGTCGAACGCCCGCAGCGCCGGCGTCTCGACGCGCCAGTCGTCGCGTCCCGCGCCCTCGGCTGTGGCCTCCCGGTCGATCCCGCGGAAGGCGAGCGACCGGCCGGAGGTCACGAACAGGAGCGTCTTCGTTGCCACGACGTGGCCGCGGGCGCCCGAACCGAGCGGCGGCAGGTCGAGCGCGGCCAGGTCCGGATGGCGCCGCGGGCCGTAGCCCAGGGGCACGGTCCAGCCGATCTCGCCGCGGTTCAACTCGTAGGCGGTGACCCGTGAGTAGGGCGGCTTGACCAGGGGCAGGTCGCGGGGCCCGCGGACATCGCTGTTGATGCGGCCGACGTAGTCGAAGGACGACCGGCTCGCGTCCGGCTTGCGGAGCGTGTTGACCACGGGCCAGGTGAAGGACGGCACGTAGAGCATGCCGGTCTCCGGGTCGAACGCGCCACCGGGCCAGCTCGCGCCGCCGCCGTAGCCGGGCATCAGAAACGTGCCGCGTTCCGTGGGCGGCGTGAAGATCGGGCCGTACTGGTACTGGGAGAGAATCGCCATCGCCTCGGCGCGGAGTTCCGGCGTGAAGTCGATCAGATCGTCCGGGCCGATGCCCTGGCGTTCGAAGGCCGGCGGCCTGGTGGGGAAGGGTTGCGTCGGCGATGTCCGCTCGCCGACAATGCCGGACTGCGGCACTTCGCGCTCCAGAATCGGCCAGACGTCTTCGCCAGTGCGGGCGTCGAAGACGTAGAGGAAGCCCTGCTTGGAGAGCTGCATCGCCGCGCGGATCGAGCGGCCCTCGACCTCGATGTCGCCGATGATCGCCGGCGTCGGCAGGTCGTAGTCCCACAGGCCGTGGTGGACCGTCTGGAAGTGCCAGCGCCGCTCACCGGTCTCGCAGTCGACCGCGACGAGCGACTCGGCGTAGAGGTTGTCGCCGAGGCGGTGCCCGCCGTACCAGTCGTTGGTCGGCGTTCCGAACGGCAGGTAGGCGAGGCCGAGCTCCGGGTCCGCACTCATCAGGGTCCATACGTTCGTGTTGCCGCTGACCTTCCACGAACCGTTCTCCCACGTATCGCGCCCGGGTTCCCCCTCCTGCGGGACGGAGTGGAAGGTCCAGAGCTGCTCCCCGGTGCGGACGTCGAATCCGCGCACGTCCCCCGGCGGCCCCTCCGGCGCGCGCGGACCGTCCGAGATCGAAGAGCCGACGATCACCACGTCGCGGCACAGCGTGACCGGCGAGCTCACGCTGTAGACCCGGCGCGACACCTCGCGGTGCAGACCGAGGGTCAGGTCGACCCCGCCGCCGTCTCCGAACGACGCGATCGGTTCGCCGCTCAGCGTGTCGACCGCGCGCAGGAAGGAGTCGCCTCCAGCCCACACCAGCCGGCCGCCTTCGCCGGGCAGGTCCGGGTCCTTCCAGTACGCGGCGCCCCGGTGCGTGAAGCCGAGGTTCGTCGGCCGGCCGTGAGCGTAGGCCTTCGGATCGTAGGTCCAGGAGCTCTTCCCCTGCTCGATATCGATCGCCGCGATCTGCCCGTAGCCGGTCGTCACATAGAGCCGGTCACCCACCTTGATCGGAATCGCCTCATGGTTCCGCGGCACCATGCGCCGCCCGCCCGTTCCGACATCGCCGGTCATCAACTCGTTGTCCGGCGACAACCATCGCCAGGCGACCTCGAGTTCCCCGAAGTTGTCCCGATCGATCTGCCCAAGCGGCGCATACCGCTGACTCGCGTTGTTGCCGGTAACAACCAGCCAGTCCGTGTCGGCGGGTTCCTGGGCCAACGCGGCCACCGTCGCCCCGATCGCCATCGCAAGCCCGACTGGCAGCCACCTCAGACCCCGACAAGACCTCTGGCCAAGCATCGGCGAACAGTAGCAGCGAGGTCTGGCCCCGGTTCGTCGACACCGTCGAGCCTGCGCAGGGCCACAAGGGGGAGGGGTCCCAGCGGGCTCGGAGTGAGCGACGCCCGACCACCCAACGCCGTGCAACGGCCTGCCGGAGCGAACGTAGTGAAGTGCGCGCCAACCTCCCCCCATCCGAGAAAGCGCGCACGGCCGCTGGGACCCCTCCCCCTTGTGACCCGGAGCGGGCGGGTGAGCCCGCCGCTAGCCGCTGAGCCGGCCGCCGGCAGCGGCCGTTTTGCGGAGCAACGGCGCGGCCTGCCATTGGTCGGGGTCGAAGCGGGCGGCGTAGTCGTCGAGGATGTTGACTATGTTGTCGAGGCCGAACTCGTCGGCCCAGAACATGGGGCCGCCCCGGTAGACGGGCCAGCCGTAGCCGTTGATCCAGATGACGTCGATGTCGCTGGCGCGGACGGCGATGCCCTCTTCGAGGATCTTCGCTCCCTCGTTGACGGAGGAGAGCAGGCAGCGGTTCAGGATCTCCTCGTCGTCGATCTCGCGCTGTTCGATGCCGAGCCGCTCGGCCAGTTCCCGGGCGAGATCCAACACCTCGGGGTCGGGCGCGGCGGCTCGGGTGGCCGAGTCGTAGACGTAGTAGCCGCGGCCCGTCTTCTGACCCCGCCGGTCGCGCTCGCAGAGCATCTCGCGCAACGTACTGGACGACGAGGTCGCCGCGTTCCAGCCCACGTCGAGACCGGCCAGATCGCTCATCTGGAAGGGACCCATCGGCATGCCGAAGTCGTAGAGCACACGGTCGATGTCCCAGGGCAGTGCTCCCTCGAGCACCAGGCGGTCCGCCTGCAGTCGGCGCTGGAAGAGCATCCGGTTGCCGACGAAGCCGTGGCAGACGCCGACCAGCACCGGCACCTTGGCGATCGTTCGGGAGATCGACATCGCGGTCGCGACGGTGTCGGGCGCGGACTTCTCGCCGCGAACGACCTCGACAAGCTTCATCACGTTCGCCGGGCTGAAGAAGTGCATGCCCACGACGTCCTCGGGCCGCCCCGTCTCGCCGGCGATTTCGTTCACGTCGAGGTACGACGTATTCGTTGCCAGCAACGCACCCGGCCTGACGATCCGGTCGAGTCCCGCGAACACTTTCTTCTTCAACTCCATGTCCTCGAACACGGCCTCGATCACCAGGTCGCATTCGGCGAGCGCGTCCCGGTCCGTGCCGCCCCGAAGGAGGCCGATCCGTTCCTCGACCTCGTCGTGGGAAAACCGTCCGCGAGAGGCGCTGCGTTCGTAGTTGCGCCGTACCGTGGCCAGGCCGCGGGCGAGCGCCTCGCGGCTCTGCTCGACGATCTGAACCTGCAGGCCGGCGTTGGCGAAGGCCATCGAGATGCCGCCGCCCATCGTGCCGGCACCGAGGACGCCGACCTTGGCAATCTCCCGAACCGGCGTGTCCGCCGGGATGTCCGGGATCTTGCGCGCCGCGCGCTCGGCGAAGAAGTAGTAGCGCTGCGCCCGTGACTGCGGGTCCGCATGGAGCGTTCGCGACAGCTCCGCCTCGCGCAGGAGACCCTCGTCGAACGGCAGTTCTGCCGCCGCCTCGATGCACTGGATGCAAACCTCGGGAGCGTTGAACCCGCGGGTCTTGCGGACGATCCGGCGGCGGAAGTCGTCGAAGATCCCCGGGTTCTCCCGCACGGCGTCGCGGTGGCTCTTGATGTCCCGGACCCGGGGCAGGCCGCGGCCCTCGGCCACGGCGCGGAGCGCGAAACGGAACGCGCCGACAGCCAGGCTCGTGCTCGCCAGTCCGTCGACGACGCCGTCGATCAGGCCCAAGTCCAGCGCTTCGGCGGCGGTGATGTGCTCGCCGCTGGTGACCATCTCGAGCGCCCTCGGAACGCCGACCAGGCGGGGCAGGCGCTGGGTGCCGCCGCCGCCGGGCAGGATGCCGAGCTTGACCTCGGGCAGGCCGAGCCGCGCTTCCTTGTCGGCGACGCGAAAGTGGCAGGCCATCGCCATCTCCAGTCCGCCGCCCAGCGCGGTGCCGTGGATCGCGGCGACGAAGGGCTTGGGCGACTTCTCGATCATCCGACGGACCTCGTTCGTGTCCGGGGGCAACCGCGGCTTGCCGAACTCGCGGATGTCGGCGCCGGCGATGAAGGTCCGGCCGCGGCAGACGATCACGGCGGCCTGCATCTCGGGATCGTCGGCTACTGCCGGCACCGCCGCCGCGAGGCCTTCACGCACGTGCTGGCTCAGAGCGTTGACCGGCGGATTATCGATCCAGATCGCGCCGACGACGCCAAGTCCCGGCTCCTCGTGACGTTCGACGGCTACGGACTGGCTGAGCTGCATGACTGTGATCTCCCCGGGGATTGGCGCCGGGAGGATAACCGGGCCTCCGTATACTGGGTGTTCCGCACATCAAGGAGGCTGAGACGATGCCGAGATTCTGTTCGGTCCGGGTACTGATGCCGGTGCTCCTGGTTCTGCTCATGGCCGCCGGGACGGTGGCAGCGGAGGAGTGGGCCGCGCCGCGCACCGCCGCCGGTCAACCCGACTTCCAGGGCATCTGGGCCAACAACAGCGCCACGCCGCTCGAACGGCCGGAGGCCTTCGGCGACAAGGCGACCCTGACCGACGAGGAGCTCGCCGACCTGAAGCGGCGACTCGAGGAGATCCGGGAGGGTTCCCAGGCCGGCGATCTGCTCGGCGACTACCTGATCCAGCGCGTGCTCGAGGATCCCGAGTTCCGCGGCTTCGACCAGGTGACGGGCAACTACAACTCGTTCTGGCTCGTCGACCGGGAACTGGACAACCGCACGTCGCTCGTGATCGATCCGCCGAACGGGCGCATTCCGGCCCTGACGGACGAGGCGTTGGAACGCATGCGGGCAGCGGTGGCCTACGGCGCCGAGGTACCCGCCGGCCCCGAGGACATGCCGGTCAGTGTGCGCTGCATCAGCTACGGCGTGCCAAACACCCTGGCCGGGTACAACAGCTACTTCCAGATCCTCCAGACGGCGGATCATGTCGCCATCCTCCAGGAACTGATTCACGACGTCCGGATCATTCCGCTGGTGGAACAGGCGCCGCTTCCCGGCGGTCTGCTGCTCTGGCACGGCAACTCGCGCGGCTGGTTCGAGGGCGACTCGCTGGTGATCGAGACGAAGAACTACTCCGCGGACGGCGGTTCGAGATCGAACGCCACACAGGGCCTGCGAGTGCTGGAGCGCTTCACCCGCACGGGGGCGGATGTACTCGAGTGGGAGATCACCTACGAGGACGAAGCGACGTGGGTCCGGCCCTGGACGATGATGATCCGGCTCGCCCGCACCGAGGATCCGATCTTCGAGTACGCCTGCCACGAGGGCAACTACGGCCTGACGAACATCCTCTCCGGCGCCCGCGCCCAGGAGCGGGAAGCGGCAGCGAGCGGCGGCGGCCAGTAAGCGCGGCCCCCCTTGCCGGCGTTACTCGATGGCCTCCAGCGGCACCGCACTGCGCAGCACGAGGCCGCGCCGGACTACTCGGACTTCGGGTGCGACCGCGGTGCCCGACCGTTCGCCGGTGTAGTAGGTCAGCACGTGCTGATGACGCAGGTCTTCTTCGATCTGTCTGAACACATTTTGGATCCGTCGCGCCCAGGGCGGGTTGTCGGTGGACAGGTTCACGTAGAACAGCCGTCCGCCCGTTTGGCGGCTGATCGTTTCGAGCCGTTTCCGGTGATGTCGCCGTTTCAACTCCCTCGGGATGTGGATTTGTCCGCCACGCCGACTCCTGGTCCTCGCGGTCGGTCTGTCCAGTTCGATGAAGTAGATCGGAAGACCAAGGCGCTCTGCGAAGTCGGCGGACTGCGTTGGGGTGGTTCGACTGTGCTGGTCGACGCCGTCCGTCACCACGACCAGTGCGCGGCGACCCGGTTCGCTGCCGTACTGGAGCAGGGAGAACAGGATCCCGTCGTTGAGCGCCGTTCCCAGTCGGGGCATGAGCGAGCGCACCCGGGTACCGAGCAGTGGCTTGTTGCCTGTCAGTGTTTGGGTCAGACGCACCTCGCCGGAGAAATCGACAACGAAAGCCCGATCGCCCGGCGCCAGGGCCGCGTCGACGAAGCTGGCGGACACCTCTTTCACCTGGTGCCAGATGGGCCACATGCTGTCTGACATGTCGATGGCCAGACCAAGAACCAGGGGGACGTCGTGGGCAGTGTGGAGGTTCTGCACCGGGCGCTTCCTCCCGTTTTCGCGAATCTCGAGATCCTCCGGCTTCAGGCCGCGAACAGGGTTGCCGTCGTTGTCGCTGACCAGCAACTGGAGTTGGATCAACCCGATGTCGATTTCGTCCTGGTACTCGGCACCCTGGAGGAGCTGGGCGTCCTCCAACTGGCGACCGCCTTCGAGCGTCGCCGTGACGCGGACGAAGTCATCCACGGAGGTGTCCTCCATCAGGGCGTCGACCAGGATCGTGCGGGGGGGCGCCGGGCGCCGCGTCGTCGCCGAAGTTGCGCACGGCCTCGACCAGACGCTCGCCGCGATAGAACGCGACGCGCTCGAGTGTCGCGGGCCGGGGCAGCGAAACATCCACCTCGATTCGGAGTGCGTCGTATCCGTTCACCTCCACGCGGCGCATTGTGGCGATGTGGACGCCAAAGGGAACGTCCGGCTGGTTGAAAGTCATCCTGTCCGTGCCGAGGACGTTGCCCAGAGCGTCGTATCCCCGGACCTCGAGGATCTGTTCGCGAGGCGGATGGGCCAGTTCGATGTGGGTCTGGTAGGGCGGCTTCCTTGTGCGTTTCACCGGCTTGGCATCGAGGACGAAGTCGACTGCTCTGATCAGTGGGTGAATAGGCAGGGTCTGGATCTCGACTCTGCCGCTGTACGGTTCGCGGTATCCGCGGTCCGGCGGCACGATGTGGATCATCTTCCGCATCGTGGCCGCAGGGGTTGCGGCTCCCTCCCTGGCGGAGCTGTCCTGCGCCTGTGCGGGTGCGTGGAACGAGACGCCGAGTATCAGCGCGCACGTGGTGGAAATCGTCGGCTTCGCGGCGTGGGTTCGAAGCGCCGCGGCCATCCTCACTTGCCCATCTCCTCTGCCGGCTTACTCGATTGCCTCGAGAGGCACCGCGCTCCGCAGTTTCAGATCTCGCCTGGTCACCCGGATCTCCGGCTCGACCGGTACTCCGCGAGGTTGGTTGGTGTAGTAGGTGAGCACATGCTGGTGGCGCAGGTCCTCTTCGATCCGGTCGAAGATCTGCTCGATGGGGTTGCCCCACCAGGGCGCGTCGCCGCGGAGCGGGAGGCGGAGGAGGCGTCCGCCCGTCTGTTCGGCGATGTGCTGGAGTCGCCTGCGGTCGCGGGGAAGGAACACACCGCCGGCGTCTCCCGGATCGGATGCGTCCAGCTCGATGAAGTAGATCGGCAGGCCCAGGCGCTCTGCGAACTCGCTGGACTGTTCGGGTCGGGAACGGCTGTGCTGGTCGGCGCCGTCGGTGATGACGACCAGCGCTCGTCGACCGGGTTCGCTGCGGTACTGGAGAAGAGAGAAGAGGAGCCCGTCGTTCAGGGCCGTGCCGCCCATCGGGATGAGGTGGTCGAGTCGGTCGGCCAGCAACTGGCGGTCCCCCGTAAGCGGCTGGACCAGACGGATCGAGTCGTCGAAGTCGACCAGGAAGGCCCGGTCGCCCGGCGTGACCGCGGTCTCGAGGAAACTCCGCGCGATGAACTTCAGGCGGCTCCAGACGGGCAGCATGCTGTCCGACGAGTCGATCGCGAGACCAAGGATCAGGGGCACGTCGTAGGCGGTGTGAAGCGCCACCGCCGGCCGCCTCCGGCCGTTGTCGCGGATCTCGAAGTCCTCTGGTGAGAGCCCGCTGACCGGGTTTCCTTCGCGGTCCGTAACGAGAACCTGGAACTGGACCAACTGGACGTCGATCTCGCCCTGATGCTCGGCCCCCTGGATGAGTTTGGCGTCTTCTCGTTCGCGGCCGTCGGCCAGCTTCGCCACGACGCGGATGAAGTCGTCCGCCCGGGCGTCCTCGATCGACGCCTCGACGAGAGTCGGGCCGGCGGTGCCGCCTGGGGACTCGTCGCCAAAGTCGCGTACCGCTTCCACGAGAGACTCGCTGCGGTAGAACTCGACCCGTTCGAGGTTCGCCGAGTCCGGCAGCGACACGGATGCCGCCACGCGGATCGGGGCGCCCGTGTCCGCCTGCAACCGGCTGATCTCTCCGATGCGGACCGCGAACGGTCTGTCGATCCGGTTGAGTACGAACTCGTCCCGGCCCAGGTACTCGTCGTCTTCGGCGTAGGCCAGGACCTCCAGCGTCTGGCGGCGCGGCGGGTTGGCCAGGCGGATGCGAGTCCGGAACGGACGCTTCCGGGCCCGCCCGGCGCGCCTGCCGTCCAGGATGAACTCGATCCTGACGGTCCGCGAGTCGATGATCAAGGTCTGGATCTCGACCCGTCCGGTGAGCAGCTCGCCGTAGCCGCGCTCGGGCGGCACGATCCGGATGGCCGCGGGGGAGGCCGCGAGGTCGTCAGCGTCCGGTGTCGGTCCGGGCCGCTCGTAGACCGTGTCGATCTGCAGCGAGGGCAGGCCGCGGGGTTCCACGTCGGTCCACCGCACGAGCCACTCGCCGTCCCGAAGGAAGGTCTCCACCTGCCGACCGTCCGCGGCGACCATCTCGATCGTGAGTTTCTCGCCGGCCTCGAGGATGCTCGCCGTGAGACCGCGGCCGAGGCGGTGCTCCTTGCCGTCGATTGGGAGCATCAGCGTGCCGCCGCGGCTGTCGAGGATGGCGAGTCGGTTCTCGATAGCCCTGATCATGACGGTGGCGTACTTGTCGGCGACGTTCTGTGCGAGCGCGCGCATCGACGAGGCTTGTTCCGGCGCCAGACCGAGGCTCCGGGCCTTTTGGACCGGATGTTCGCTGAACCCGTCGTTCCTGATCCATGGACCGAGGAGTTCGGAGAAGGCTTGATCCTGGCCGATGGCGGGACCGCCGGTTCCGGGGTCACTGGGAACCTGCCCCGCGCCGGGCGCCGGGAGGGCCAGCGCCAGCAGTGTCAGCGCCGCCGGAACCGCTAGCTGGCGGCGCGTGCCCACTCTGGAACCGGGGTCGTTCCTGGCATGCCCACGCCGCGGCTACTCGATCGCCTCGAGCGGCAGGGCGCTCCGCACCTTGAGCCCCTTCCTGGTCACGCGCACGTCGGGTTCCACGGCGGCGCCGAACGGTCGTTCGCTGTAGTACGTCAGCACGTACTGGCGCCGGAGTTCCTCCTCGATGTGGTCGAACACGCGCGCCATCTGGTCGATCGACTCGATCTGGAACAGGCGCCCGCCGGTCGGCCCCGTGATCAGCCGCATGCTGTTGCGGAGGTTCGCGTCTTCCATCGTCGTCGGCCCGAAGCCGACCGATCGCATCGCGACGACGTAGACGGGAACGCCGAGGCGTTTGCCGAAGTCGATCGCCCGGGTGGGGTCGGAGCGGCTGTTCGAGTCGTAGCCGTCCGTGACGACGACCAGGGCCCGTCGGCCGGGCGCTTCGCCGTACTGAAGCAGCGAGAACAGGATCGCGTCATAGAGGGCGGTGTTGCCCTGCGGGAAGAGCCGTTCCAGGCCGCGGGCCAGCAGCGGCTTGCTGCCGGTGAGCGGTTGCACGAGGCGCAGGGTGGAATCGAAGTCGACCAGGAACGCCTGGTCGCGCCAGGTCAGCGCGCCGTCGAAAAACGCCGCCGCGATCGAGTTGGTCTGCTGCCAGATGGGCTCCATGCTGCCGGAGGAGTCGATCGCAAGACCCAGAGAGAGGGGCACGTCGTTCGAGACGTAGAGGTTCTCCACCTGGCGTCGCTCGCCGTCCTCGCGGACTTCGAAGTCCTCGGGCCGGAGGCCGGCGACCGGGTCTCCGCCGCGGTCGACGACCAGAACCTGGAGCTGGACGAGCTGGACGTCGATCTCGCTGCTGAACTCGGCGCCCTGGAGCAGTTCGACGTCCTCGAGTTCGCGGCCGTCGCCGAGCCGCGCCACGACCCGGATGAAGTCCTGTGGCGAGACGCCGGAGGTGGGCACGTCGGCGATCACGTTGCGCACGCCGCTCGGTCCCGTCTGCCCTTCGAAGTGCTCGAAGACTGCGACGAGTTGTTCCGTGCGGTAGAACTCGACGCGTTCGAGGGTCTCGGCGCGGGGGACGGAGATGCCGGCTTCGACCCGCACTGCCTGCTCGCCTCCGCTGCGGATCGGGCTGATTCCCGCCAGCCGTACCGCGAACGGGGGATCGAGGCGGTTCAGGACGATCCTGTCGCTGCCCGCGTAGGCGCCCCGGGCTCCGTACGCCTTGACTTCGATCGTGTGTTCGCGCGGCGGGTCGGCGAGTTCGATCCGGGCCTCGAAGGGTGGCCGGGTCGAGCGGTCCGCCTCCTCGCCGTCGAGCAGAAACTCGACGACGGCGATCTGCGGGTCGATCGTCAACGTCTGAATCAGCACCCGGCCGCTGAGGAGTTCCCGGTGGCCCTTCTCGGGCGGCAGGATGCGGATCGTCGCCGGCCGGGCGCTTCGGGCGGTGTCGGCATGTTCGGACTGTCGGTCCGCGGTGCCTCTGACCGGCGGCAGGTAGTCCGCCCTGTTGAAGCCGTCGTCCGGTGGCGGGCTGGCGTCGGTCGCGCGCGTCGTGTTCACGGGCGTCGGAGACGGGGGAGCGTCGCCCGAGCGCTCGTAGACCGTGCGGAAGGAGAGGTCCGCAAAGCGGCCGCCCTGCAGGTCGGTCACGAGCACGAGTTGATCGCCTTCCAGGTAGAAGGTCTCGATCCGCTGCCGGCCCAGGGAAGAGGTCTCCACCTCGAGCGAGTCGCCGACGAGTCGGGCTCGGCTGCGGCCGCCGAAGCCGTCGGCGATGTCGCGCCCGTCGAGGAAGAGGACACGGTCTTCCCGCTTCGCGTTGCGGATGAGGAGTTGCGGGTCGTCGATGCGGATCATGAGGACGTCCAGCCGCTCCGCGAGCTCCCGCGCCATCTCCCGCATCGTCGACGGTCCGTCCTGATTGCCTCCCTGGCCGCCGCCGCGTCCGCGGCCAGAGCCTCCCTGGCCGCCGCCGAAGCCGCCCTGGCCGCCGGTTCCCCCTCGGCCGAAGCCACCGGTGCGGCCGCTGCCGGGCGTAGCGCCCTGGGAGCGTCCGGGGCCCCCGCCGAAGGTCTGGCCGTAGGTCTCCTCAAGCTTCTCGGTCGGATCCTCGCTCAGCCTTTCGTCGCGAATCCAGATGCCGGGGATCGCGACGACCGGATCGCCGGCGACCGGGGTCGAGGGCTGTTCCCGGTCGGCGGGTTCCTGGGCGCCTGCCGGGTTTCCAATGGGCAGGAGGAGAGTGCAGCCGAGGACGCTGGCGATCAGCGCTGTCGATCGAACGCAGTGCGGGCGCCGCCGTCGGCTCCGGTTGTCGGTGTTCCTGGTCATGTTTAGGTGAGAACTCGAACCCGATTCATGCAGGATACAGGCCAGCGCGCCCAGTCCTTTAGCCGGCCAGCAGTTCGCGTACACCCTGCACGACGCACACTGCTCCAAGCGTCAGGATCACCGGTCCGGTGACACGCCGGAACTGCCGGTCGTCGAGCCGGGTGAGCAGGAGCGTGCCAATGCGGGCGCCGGTAATCGCGAGGAGCATGCCTCCGGCGATCAACCAGGGCGTGGGCACGTTTCCGGGCAACTCGGTGAGCAGAGTGCGCGAGACCCAGACGTAGTAGCCGATCTTCAGCAGATGGCCCACCATCTGGGTGAACGCCTTCGTGGCGACGATCGTGCGCCGGTCCACGTCCGTTTCGAGGTAGAACGCGTCCAGCAGCGGCCCGGAAGCGCCTGCCAGGAGCTGCGCCGCGGTCACGGTAGCGCCGCACGCGGCGGCAGTCCTGGGGCTGCGCACGTCCAGCCCCCGTAGCGTCGGCAGCAGCCGGGCGAGCCACGGAAAGCTGCCGACCAGGATCAGCACCAGCGCCGGGTCGGGAACGACGACGAGCGACACGAACACGAGCACCGAGAAAGCGGCGCCCGCGCCGTACCAGGGCAGGACGCCCCACATCATGCGGTCCCGCAGAAACAGGAAGCGGGCGCCGTTGGAAGCCGCCTGGACCGCGCCGTGCAGGATCATCGCGCCGGTCACGGGGAGGAGGCTCGCGAGTACGGCCATCAGCGCCAGGCCCCCGGCCATGCCGAGCACGCCCGAGATGATCGCCGTCGCGAGCACCGTCAGCAGGATGGCGGTCGCGATCATCGGGGAGCGTCAGCGAAGCGCTTCAAGCGGCAGGACGCTCTTGACTCTAAGCCCCGTGCGTGTCGTCCGGACCTCGGGCTCGACGCCCGCGCCCGGCTGCTGTTCGGTGTAGTAGGTCAGGACGTTCTGGTGACGCAGGTCCTCGTTGATCCGGTCGAAGACCTGCCGCATCTCTCGGCCCAGAGCGGTCCGCGACTGGCCGGGGTGGATGCGGAACAGGCGGCCGCCGGTTTGCCGGCTGAGCCTCTTGACGAGGGGGCCGCGAGGTTCACTCCAACCCAGAGTGATGAAGTAGATCGGGACACCCACTCGCTCGGCATACTCCGTGACCTGCGCGCGCTTCGCGCGGCTGTGGTGGTCGTCGCCGTCGGTGACGACGATCAAGGCCCGGCGGCCCGGTTCGTTGCGGAACTGGAGGAGGGAGAACAGGAGCCCGTCGTTCAGCGCCGTGCCGCCCTGGGCAAGCAGCCGATGGAGCCGGGCCTTGAGCAGGGGCCGGCTGGCGGTCAACGGCTGGACGGCCCGAACCGTGTGGTCGAAGTCGACCAGGAAGGCTCGATCGTCCACCGCCAGGGCGCCCTCGAAGAAGACCCGCACGACATCGTGCAACTGGCGCCAGACGAAGTGCATGCTCTCCGAGGAATCGATCGCGATTCCGAGAACCAGGGGGACGTCATCCGAGACATGCAGGTTCTCGGCCGGGCGCCAGGCGCCCTTCTCGCGTACCTCGAAGTCGGTTGCCTTCAGGTCGCCTACCGGATTGCCCTTGCGGTCCACGACGAGGACCTGGAGTTGCACGAGCTGCACATCGATTTCGGCGCGGTGGTCTGCACCCTGGAGGAGCTCGGCGTCCTCCATCTCCCGGCCGTCGGCGAGCCGGGCAGTGACCCGTACGAAGTCACCGGGCGAGATGCCTTCGATCAGCGCGTTCACCGGAATCGTCCGCGCTTCGCCGCGATTCGCGGCCGCGTCGAGGTCGTCGAAGGTCGCTACCGGATGGTCGCCGCGATAGAACGCGACCTGTTCGAGCGCCGCGGTACGAGGCACGGAGACGTTCGCCGCGACGTGTAGCGCCGCGTCGTCCTCGCCTTCAGGGCGAATCTGCGCAATGCGAACGCCGAACGGCGAGTCGAGACGGTTGAGAACGATGCGGTCGGAGCCGGCGAACCCTCCCGGGTCGCGGTAGGCCCGGACTTCCAGAGTTTGCGGCCTCGGAGGGTCGTCGAGGCGGATCCGGGCCCTGAAGGGCGCTTTCCTGGCCTGCTTCACGTGGGCTTCGTCGAGGAAGAACTCGACTGACCGGACGAGCGGGTCGATGACCAGGGTCTGGATGTCGACCGGACCGGCGAGCAGTCCGCGGTAGGACCGTCGTGGCGGCACGATTCGAATCGCGGCAGTCGCCGCCGGCGGTTCGACGCTGCCCGGCCGCGACGGGGGCGGCAGGCCGTCCGCGTGGTCGTACACGGTACGGAAGCGCAGGTCGGGGATCGAGAAGTTCTGGGTTTCGGTCAGGTGGACGAGACGGTCGCCTTGCCGGTAGAACGTCTCGATCCAGAGCCAGGCCTCATTCGCTCCGGCGGTGACGATCTCGAGCGAATCCTCGGCGATCAGGGCCCTGCTCACGTTGTTCGTTCTGTCGGCTCTGGGCAGACCGTCAGTCGGAAGCCGGACTCTCTCGTTCACGGCGTTTGTGATCAGAACGTGCCGCCCCGGGAACTCGATGTCGAGGCTGTCGCGGCGGCCCGCGAGACCGTCGGCGAACTGGCGTAGCGCTCCCGGGGCGAAGCCGCCGATGAAGTCGCTCGGCGGGCCCGGCAACGGGTCTTCGCTCAGTTCCTCGTTTCGGACCCAGGAACCTGCCAGGGCCGTGGAGAGGCCGGCGGCGTCAGGCCCGCGGCCCTCACGGAAAGGCTCCACCTGGGCGCGCGAGGCTGACGGAAAGGCAACTCCGAGGGTGAGGACGCAGGAGAAGGCCCCCAGCGAGGCTGCACGCCAGAGACGAAGCGGAGTTGGGGCAACGGCGAGCATGGCTGTGCGCGGAGGTTAACCGGGCGTCTGTCGCCCTTCGGGGACGCCGGTGTCCCCAACAGGTTCCGCGCGCCTGTATTCTCTGACACCCCACCCATGAAGACATACATCCTGCGACGGCTGCTGGCGATGGTGCCGACGCTGTTCTTCGCCAGCCTGATCGTCTTCGTGTCGATGCGGGTCATTCCCGGCGACGTGATCGACCTGATGCTGGCGCAGAACGACGTCTCGACTTCCCTCGACCGGGAGGCCCTCGAGGCGGCGATGGGGCTCGATCAGCCGATGGCCTCGCAGTACGTTCGCTGGGCGGGCAGCGCGCTGCAGGGCGATCTCGGCCAGTCGCTCTGGCGCAGCACGCCGGTGACGGAGCAGATCCTGGAACGCTTGCCGGTGACGTTCGAACTGGGGTTCCTGGCACTGGTCGTCGCGTTGTCCGTCGCCGTGCCGATCGGCATCTTCTCGGCCACCCGTCAGGACTCGACACTCGACTACACGGCGCGGTCGTTCTCGCTCGTCATGCTGGCCATCCCCGGCTTCTGGCTCGGCACCCTGGTCATGGTCTTTCCGTCCGTCTGGTGGCGGTGGGCGCCGGAACTCGAGTACACGCCGTTTCTCGTCGACCCGATCGCGAACCTGACCCACCTGATCGTGCCGGCGATCCTGCTCGGACTGTCCATGTCGGCGATCACGATGCGGATGACGCGGACGATGATGCTCGAGGTGATGCGCCAGGACTACGTGCGCACCGCGCGGGCCAAGGGTCTGCGGGAGCGGGCGGTCGTCGTCCAGCATGCGCTGAAGAACGGGCTGATCCCGGTCGTCACGCTGATCGGCCTGCAGGCGCCGCTGCTGATCGGCGGCACGGTGGTGATGGAGCAGATCTTCGTCATCCCCGGCATGGGGCTGCTCCTGCTCGACGGCGTCTACGAGCGGGACTACCCGGTGATCTCCGGCGTCTTTTTGGTCGTCGGCGTCGCGGTGCTCCTGATCAACCTGCTGGTCGACCTGAGCTACGGCTGGCTCGATCCGAAGGTGCGGTACGGATGAGCGCGGCATGACCACCGTTGCCGCAGCCGGAACCGACGCCCTGCCGGAGCGTGGCCAGTCGCGGTGGCGGCGTTTTGTGGTTCGCCTGTTCCGGACCAAGCCGCTTGGCGCCGCCGGCGCCGTGGTCTTCGTGATCTTCCTGCTGAGCGGGATCTTCGCCGGCGTGCTCGCGCCATACGGCATCAACGAGACCGATCTGGCGCATCGCCTGGAGCCGCCGTCCCGGCAGTTCCTGCTCGGCACGGACCACCTCGGCCGCGACCTGTTCTCGCGGGTTCTGATGGGCGCCCGCCTGTCGATGATCGTCGGCTTCTGCGCCGCCGCCCTCGCGACCGTCGTGTCGATCGTGATCGGCCTGCTCTCGGGCTACCTCGGCGGCTGGTTCGACATGCTGACGCAGCGCATGGTCGACGCCTGGATGACCTTCCCGGACCTGGTGCTCCTGATCGTCATCGTTTCCGTGGTCGGTCCGGGGATCACCCAGATCGTCATCATCCTGGGGCTGCTCTACGGCATCGCGGGATCGCGGATCGTGCGCGGCGCGGTGACGTCGGTGCGCGAGCACGTCTACACCCACGCCGCCCAGTCGATCGGCGCGGGCACCTTCCACATCCTTCGCCGGCACATCCTGCCGAACGTGATGCCGGTCGTCATCGTCCTGTTCACGACCCGCGTCGGCGCCGTCATCCTGTCGGAGGCGGCGCTTTCGTTTCTGGGTCTCGGCGTGCCGCCGCCGGCGCCGACTTGGGGCGGCATGCTGAGCGGCGACGGCCGTACGTACCTTTACCTGGGGCCGTGGCTGGCGTTGGCGCCGGGCGTCTGCCTTACCGTAGTGGTCTACTCGGCGAACGTCTTCGGGGATGCGCTGCGCGATCTGCTGGATCCGAGAATGAGAGGAACTTGAGCATCATGGGGCATTCCGGGTCAGGGACAGGAGGGTGTATCGCTGCCGGGGTTCTGGCAGCACTCCTGAGCGGGTGTCTCGACGGGCCGGACCGCCGTCACGCGACGGCTTCCGGCACGGACATGGGCAGCGGCGGCCTGATGCCGGATCGCCTCGCGCCCGAGGTCCCGCGGTACGGCGGCGAACTGGACGTGGGCACGGTCTACGTCACGCTGTCGGCGCTGTCGTGGGACACGACGGACTGGAACTGGAAGCAGAACCACGACACGGGGATGATCTACGAGCATCTCTTCGTGGGCGACCTCGACCAGGCGGGGGTCCGGGGCGGTGACCAGCGCTTCGTTTCCGAGGCGTACCTCGCCGCCGAGACGATTCGCGGCGAGCTGGCCGAGAGCTGGGAATGGGAAGATCCGTTGACGCTGGCGATCCGGCTTCGGCGGGGCGTGATGTTCCCGGACAAGCCAGGCGTCATGAAGTCGCGGGAGTTCGACGCCCACGATGTCGTCTTCAGCTTCGAGCGCCAGCGGGACAGTCCGAAGGCGATCCCGACCTACTTCGACCACATCGACCGCGTGGTGGCCCGCGACGACCACACGGTCGTCTTCGAGTTCGGCGAGTTCAACGCCGAGTGGGACTACCGGTTCGGCTACGGCTACTTCTCCGGCATCGTGCCGCGCGAACTCGGCGACGTGGACGCGAAGGAGTGGCGCAACCTCACGGGCTCCGGTCCCTTCACGCTGGATCGGTTCATTACCGGCAACTCGCAGACCTACGTCCGCCGCCCGGACTACTGGGACCGGACGACGATCGGCGGGGAGACTTACGAGATCCCCTTCATCGACGAACTCACATACCGCACGATCAAGGACGAGGCGACGTACCTGACGGCCCTTCGGACGGGAAAGCTGGACATCCTCGAGTACATCCGCTGGATCGCCGTCGATCATCTGAAGAAGACGACGCCTGAACTGCGCTGGTCACGGTGGTTGTCGACCGGCGGCACCTTCATGGTCATGCGGGTCGACCAGGAGCCGTTCGACGATGTGAGAGTGCGGCGGGCGATGAACCTGGCGGTGAACCAGCGCGAGATCGTCGACCTGTTCTTCGGCGGCAACGCCGAGCTGTTCGCCTATCCGCAGCACCCAACGTTCGAGGGCTACTTCGAGCCGCTCGAGGCGATGCCGCCTTCCGTGCAGGAACTGTTCGAGTACAAGCCCGAGAAGGCGCGCCGCCTGCTCGCCGAGGCGGGCTACCCCGACGGCTTCACGTTCAGGATGCAGGTGTCGGCCAACAACTCGATGCGGATGGAGCTGGCGCCGCTGCTGGCCAGCTACCTGGACCGGATCGGCGTGACGATCGAGATCGAGGTCATGGAGTACGCGGCCTACCTGTCCATGATGACCACCCGCACCCACGGGCCTGGCTACCTGATGGGCAGCGGCCACGTGAATCCGACGACCACGCTGCGCAAGAACTTCGTCACCGGACAGACCTGGAATCCGTCGATGTGGTCGGATCCCCAACTCGACCGCCGGATCCACGAGATGTTCCTGACCCGGGACGAAGTCGAGCGGCAGGAGATCGTCAAGCAGATCACGAAGGAGATGCTCGACGAGGCCCCGTACCTGTGGCTGCCCGTGCCCTACCTCTACACGGCCTGGTGGCCGTGGGTAAAGAACTACGGCGGCGAACTGCGGGCCGGGGCGGTTCGTCCGGGTCCGATTTACGCGCGGCTGTGGGTCGATCAGGAGATGAAGCGGGAGATGGGCTTCTGATGGTGGCGGGGAGTCGACGACGGCCTGCCGCCGGTGGGGGCGTCTGAGTCGTCGTGACGGAACCTCTCCTCCGGATCGAGAACCTGGACGTCACCTTCCGCGGCGGCTTCGGCAACCGGCCGAAGGTCAGGGCGGTGACGTCGCTGTCGCTCGATGTCGCGCCGGGCGAGACGCTGGCGATCGTCGGCGAAAGCGGCTCGGGCAAGAGCGTCACGGCGCTCTCCATCCTGCGGCTGATTCCCGACCCGGGACGGATCGAGAACGGCACGATCCTGTTCGAGGGCCAGGACCTGCTGGCGCTCGACGATGCCGGCATCCGGTCTGTGCGGGGCAACCGCATCGCGATGATCTTCCAGGAGCCGATGTCGTCGCTCAATCCGGTGCTGACGATCGGCCGGCAGGTCGCCGAGCCCCTGAGGCTGCACCGCGGGCTCGGCCGGAGGGAGGCGCTCGAGCAGGCGGTGGAACTCCTCGAGTCGGTGGCCATTCCCGATGCCGCGAAGCGGCTTGGCGACTATCCCCACCAGTTCTCCGGCGGCATGCGCCAGCGGGTGATGATCGCGATGGCGCTCGCCTGCCACCCGCGGCTGCTGATCGCCGACGAGCCGACGACGGCGCTCGACGTGACGGTGCAGGCGCAGATCCTCGAACTGCTCAAGGAGCGGACCCGCGAGGCCGATTCGGCCCTCATTCTGATCACCCACGACCTCGGCGTGGTCGCCCGCTATGCCGACCGGGTCGCGGTCATGTACGGCGGCCGGATCGTGGAGAGCGGACCCGCGGCGGCGCTCTATGCCGACCCGCGTCACCCCTACACCCAGGGGCTGCTCCGCTCCGTGCCGCGCCTGGAGGGCGAGTGCGGCGGCCGCCTCGACTCGATCGACGGTCAGCCGCCCGACCTCGCCGCGCTGCCCGCGGGATGCGCCTTCGCGCCGCGCTGTCCGTACACGCACGATCATTGCCTGGTCGCGCCGCCGCCGCTCGAAGCCGCTGCCGGCGCGCGGGCCTGGGCCTGCTACGGCTACGAGGGGGAATCTGCGCCGTGAGTTCCGCCGCCAACCGGGTGCTGCTTCGTGTCGAGGATCTCAAGGTCCACTTCCCGGTCACCGAAGGGGTACTCATGCGGCGCCGGGTGGGATCGGTCAAGGCGGTCGACGGGGTGTCCTTCGATCTCAGGCGCGGCGAGACCTTCGGCCTGGTGGGGGAGAGCGGCTGCGGCAAGTCGACGACGGCGCTGGCGATCCTGCGCATGCTGGCGCCGACGGCCGGCCGCATCGTCTTCGACGGCGAGGACATCTCGCAGGCCAGCCAGAGCCGGCTGCGGCCGCTTCGCCGGCGGATGCAGATGGTCTTCCAGGATCCGTTCGGGTCGCTCAATCCGCGGATGCGGGTGCGGGAGATCGTCGGCGAACCGCTCAAGGTCCACGGCGTGGCGGGGAGTCGCCGCCGCTTCCGGGAGCGGGTCGCGGAACTGCTCGACCTGGTCGGCTTGCTGCCGTCGATGGCCAACCGCTACCCGCACCAGTTCTCCGGCGGTCAACGCCAGCGGATCGGCATCGCCCGGGCTCTGGCGCTCGAGCCCGATCTGCTGATCTGCGACGAGGCGGTGTCGGCGCTCGACGTTTCGATTCAGGCGCAGGTGCTCAACCTGCTGAACGACCTGCAGGCGAAGCTGGGGCTGACGTACCTGTTCATCGCCCACGACCTGTCGGTCGTGCGCCACATCAGCGACCGGATCGGGGTGATGTACCTCGGTCGGATCGTCGAGATCGCCAGTCGCGACGAGCTGTTCGACCGGCCGAGGCATCCGTACACCGAGGCTCTCCTGGCCTCCGTGCCGACGCCGGATCCCGTGGTCGAGGCGGCGCGGGCGCACCACCTGATCGCCGGCGAGGTGCCGAGCGTCCGCAACCCGCCGTCCGGCTGCCGCTTCCACCCGCGCTGTCCGAAGGCGCTCGGGCATTGCGATCGCACGGAGCCCCTGCTCGAAGCGGTTGGACCGGCGCGGGTCGCCTGCCACCTGTACCCTGATTCGTCGCCGCCCGCCGGCGGCGCTGGCCAGGCCGGGGACCTGGTGGTTTGACCGTTTCGCCCGAATCTGGACGAAGGTTCTACGGCTGGCCGATGGTCGGCGTGGGTTTCCTGACCTACGGCCTGGGCATGGCTCCGTCCTACTACGGCCTGGGCATCTTCGCGTCGTCGTTGATCGCCGATCTGGAACTGACCCGCCAGCAGATCGGCCAGATGTTCGGGGCGTTCACGTTCACGTACGGCCTGGTCAGTCCGGTCGCGGCGGCCGTGATCCGTCGTTGGGGCATCCGGGCCACGGTGACCGCGGGCGCGCTGTGTGCAGCCAGTGGCTTCTGGCTGGTGAGCCATGCGACGAGCGCGACCGAGCTGTACGTCGGCTACTCGCTCGTCGGCGGCATCGGGATCGGTTTCTCGACGCTGCTACCCGCCCAGACGATCCCGGTCTTCTGGTTCCGCAGGTATCGGGCGAGGGCGACGGCGATCATCCTGTCGGGCGCCGCGATCGTCGGCTTTCTGTGGCAGCCGGCGGCCGGGCTCGTGCTCGAGTCGTGGGACTGGCGCGTCGGCTGGCAGATCGTCGCCGGGCTCTCCCTGTTCGTCGCGGTGATCGCCGTGCTCTTCATCCGGAACCAGCCAAGCGACATCGGCCAGCGTCGAGACGGACTGCCGCCTGTCGAGGCTGGCGGTCCGGGCGCGGCGGGTCCCTTCCCGGAAGCCGGCCAGATGGCCGGCGCACCCAGTGACTTCGGCGAGCCGGGTCGGCCGGCGGGGAACAGTGCTGAAGCCGCCGGCGGTTCGGCGCCCAAGGGCGTCGTGTTGCGCGCTCTGCGCACTCCCCAGTTCTGGATCGCCACCTTCGCGACGGCGGCGAACACCGTGCCGTGGCGAGTCGTGTCCGCCCACGGCGGCCTTCATCTGGAGGATCTCGGCTTCACCACGCTTGCCGCGTCGGCCATTCTGGGCTTCCGGGTGGGCGCCAGCCTGTTCGGCCGGCTGAGCGGCTCGCTGGGCGACTTCATCGCGCCGACGCGCGTCCTCGCGCTGGCCCTGCTGGTCAACGCTGTCGGTCTGTCGGTCTTTGTGTCGGCGACTTCCGCGGTCGTGGCGTATTCCTGCGTCATCGCGATCGGCGTCGCCTACGGCCTTGCCTACACGAGCGAAGTCGTCGTGTTCGGCTGGTTCTTCGGGCGGGCGGCCTTCGTCGGCACGACCAGCGTCCGACTCTTCCTCATCGGCGTGATCGGCGCTTTCGGACCCGTCCTGGCCGGCGCCGCGGCGGACCGAACGGGTTCCTATGGCGGCACGCTCTGGACCCTCGTCGCCCTGGCGGTCCTGGGCGCGGCGTCGATCTGGTTCTGCCGGCCGCCGGACCGATCCCTGTTGACGGGCGAGCGACAGACGGGGCGGTAGACTGCCTCAACCCCACGAAGGAGGAACTCGCATGGGCAAGCGCAAGGCGCCGGTAGCAGTGTTCGCCATCGTCGTGCTGGCTGGAACGCCCCTCGCCGCGCAGCAGGGCGCGCCGGAGCTGGAGCCCACTCCCTGGGGCGCGCCCGACCTGCGCGGGGTCTGGGACTTCCGGACGATCACGCCGCTCGAGCGTCCCGAGGAACTTGGCGAGCAGGAGAGGTTCAGCAGCGCGGAGGCCGCCGATTTCGAGCAGCGGACGCTGGCGCGGCGGGACAAGGATAGGCGTACCGAGGACGGTCTGTCGGCCCAGGCGGACGTGGCGAACGCCTACAACCAGTTCTGGTGGGACTACGGGGACAAGCTGACCGAGGATCGGCGGACGTCGCTCATCGTCGATCCGCCGGACGGCCGGATTCCCGAGCTGACCCAGGCGGCGAAGCAACGGGTCGCCGAGCGCACCGCGGCGCGTCGCCGACCCGCCCACGGCCCCGAGGACCGCGGCGTCGCCGAACGGTGCATCCTGGGCTTCAACGCCGGACCGCCGATGAGCCCGAGTGCGTACAACAACAACGTCCAGATCTTCCAGACCGAGGAGACGGTCGTGCTGCTGGTCGAGATGGTGCACGACTCGCGCATCGTGCCGCTCGACGGACGCTCCCCGCTGCCCGAGGACGTCCGCCAGTGGCGGGGCGACTCGCGAGGCCACTGGGACGGGGACACCCTGGTCGTCGTGACGACGAACTTCACCCACCGGACGAGCTTCCGGGGTTCGGGCCCGAACATGCGCCTGACCGAGAGGTTCACCCGCGTGGGGGAGGACCGGCTCGTCTACGAGTACACGATCGACGATCCGGAATCCTTCGCCGGACCCTGGACGGCCGTCGTGCCGATGACGAGGAACCCGTTGCCGATGTTCGAGTACGCCTGCCACGAGGGGAACTACGGCATGTTGAACCTGCTGCGCGGCGCCCGGGCTGAGGACGCGGAAGCCGAGGCGGCCGCCAGGGCGGCGGAGACATCGGGCGGCTGACGCCGGCCGAACGACGGCAAGCGATCCCTTGACCATCGCCACTGTCGGTTTGCTCCACCCCGGAGCGATGGGCGTCACGGTCGGTGCCGCGGTGGCGGAACCGGTCCGGGTGGTTTGGGCCTCCGAGGGGCGCAGCCGGGACACCCGTGCACGGGCCGAGGGCGCCGGCTTCGAGGACCTGGAGACGCTGGGCGCCATGGCGGCGGTGGCCGATGCCGTGGTGTCGGTTTGCCCGCCGCACGGCGCGCAGGCGCTCGCGGAGGCGGTCGCGAAGACCGGCTACGACGGTCTGTACCTCGATGCGAACGCCGTGTCCCCGGCCGCCGCACTCGAGATCGGACAGGTCGCCAGCGCGGGCGGCGCACGGCCCGTGGACGGCGGCATCGTCGGCCCGCCGGCGGTTGAACCCGGCACGACGCGGCTTTACCTCTCCGGCGACGGTGCTCCGGAGATGGCGGCCCTGTTCGCCGGTTCCCCGCTCGAGGCGATCGACCTGGGGGCGGAGATCGGCGCCGCCTCGGCGCTCAAGATGTGCTACGCGGGATTCACCAAGGGCAGCGCGGCGCTACTGCTGGCCCTGCGCGCCGCCGCGCGCGCCTACGGCGTCGAGGACGGCCTGCTCGGGGAGTGGGCCCGCTCTCAGCCTGACCTGGAGAAGCGCAGCACGCGTTCGGCCTCGGCGACGGCTCCGAAGGCATGGCGTTTTGCCGGCGAGATGGATGAGATCGCCGACACGTTGGCGGCGGCCGGCCTCCCGGAAGGCTTCCACCGCGGCGCGGCTGAGGCGTACCGTCGGTTGGCCGGATTCCGGGGCGAGCCGGAGGGCGTGTCGGTCGAGGAGGTGGTTGCGGCTTTGCTGGGCGGCAATAGGACTGGCCGAGAGGACTAGGATCAGGTGCGCCCATCCCGTACCTGCGACCGGAACCGGGACGGAGTGCAGCCGAATCTCTTCTGGAACAGCCTGCGGAACGTGCGTTCAGAGCCGAAGCCGACGGCTTCGGCCACTCGACCGATCGGCTCGTTGTGATTGCGGAGGAGCACGATTGCTCGTTCGAGGCGACGGTCGCCCAGCCAGTCGTGAAACGACCTGCCGGTAGCCTTTCGGAAGAACCTCCCGAGCCCCCCGGGACTCATCGCGGCGATCTGCGCCAAGGCGCGCAGGTCGAGATGCTCCGCGAGATGCTGGTCGACGTGCTCACGTACCCGTCGTAGCCTGGCGTAGTAGGTGAACGGGTCGCGTTTGCCGGCCTTGTGGCAGGAGGAGCTGACCGCCTTCAGCTCCCGAGAGGGCTCCTCCATTTCCGCGAACGCGAAGCCGTAGCACTCGATCCTGTTGCCGGGGGTCGCCGCAACTCGTGCCGCCCAGCCGGGCGCCCATTCGACGAACGTGTGGAACTCGTCGCCCTCGCCACAGGGGTCGACGTCCCGGGGCAGCGCCGAGACGAAGTCCTCGTTGAAGCGGCGACCCACACGGTTGGCCGGCAAGCGGTCCGCCTCCAGCGAGCACACCCGGGCGCTGACGCCCTCCCTGAGAATCTCGGCGGCGTGGTCGGCCGGATCTCGGCCCAGCAGTGGGAACACAGGGTGGAGTCCGATGCGGCCGAGAAGCGCCGAACGGCGCCTGGTGGCGCGGCCCGGGAGAAGTTCGCTGAACGCAACGAACTTCCCGCTGTGTTCATGGTGCAAGAGGAGCAGGCCCTCCTCGATGGCGAGGTCGTGGTCCTTCCCGGTCGCCGTCCAGTCGAAATCGATCACGTGGAGCGGGAGGCGGACCGCGGCCGCCTGCCGCTCGACCATGTGCCGGCGGACGCCATGCAGGGCCACCCGGCCGTTGTGCTGGTTGATCTGCGTCACGAGCCCGCGCACCTCCCACCGCGGATCGTTCCGCAGCGTGTGCAGGGCCCACGCCGAGTCCTTGCCGCCGCTCCACCAGAGCCAGACGGGTTGATCGTGCAGAATAGCTGACATGTATCGGACGTTCTCCGTTCTCAACGAGCGGTACCCCGGGCAGGTTGAAGCTACCAGCTTCCACAACCGGGGCGAGCGGGGAGACCGGCGGCGCCCGCCAGAGTCTGGTTGCCGGAGGCGGTCAGTTCCCTGCTGTCCGGTTCGCGTCGTCTCTTGTCCGGTTCGTGTCTCGGCCGGGCATGTCAAGAGGCGCGGAAGACTCGCTAGGGTGATGTCGGTTGACGAGCTTAGGCCGCGACTAGATGTAACAACCCAACCGGAGGAGGCTTTATGCGAGTGTTCTTCAAGAGATCGACGCCGATGCGTGACCTGATCCTGTTCATTCTGTTCTTTGGGCTCTTGGTTCCCGCCCAGTTCGCCATTGCCGGTGACTGCAACTACACCTGCACCGAGAGTGGGTGCTCGGCGTCAGGTTCGTTCGATACCGGCCAAGGTGGCTGTATGACGACGTCCACCAGGGAATGTGAGGAGGACCCGAAGACCCTGGTCGTCAAGTGCAAGACGATCACCACCTGTGAGACCATCACTGGTGCTTGCGGAGACTTCGGGCCGCCTGAACTGTGAGACCGGCCGCCTTTGCCGCATCGTGCTTGATGCTCTCCTGGATAGCTGCCTCTGGTATGGCGCAGATGCCGTTGGAGTTGAAGGCCGTTGCCGACCGGGAGCTGCCGGAACTGGAGTCAGCCACGTTCGAGGTACTGGACCCGATTACTCGCGAAAGGACCGCTTCCTGGGAGCTCCCCAGGGAGGTCGCCTTGGAGGGCCTGCGGGTCGAAGTTCCCGCGTCTGAGGTCGGCGTAGTGGTTCGGGCGACGGCTCCAGGAGCCTGGTCGCCATCGTTGTTCGTACCGCCCGGTGGCGTGCTGAAACCACTGTTGCTGGTTCCAGAGCGCAGGATCGTTCTGAAGGTCCGCAGTTCACAGCGAGCGTTGGAGCGTCTTGCTCACGAGAATCTCTACATCCTTGGTCGGGTCTGGGCGCCGGGAAGGCGGCTGGCGCCCGGCCTCTATCGTGGGCCCTGCAACGGCGAATGGGCGGACGAGGGGAGAGAGTTTCTCGTCACGTGCCCATTCGCTGGCGGTGAGACGGCGCGCCTTCGCGTTTGGCTGGGCCCCTTTCAGGCGTGGACGACGACCGTCACGGACGATTTCGAAGACTTGGCCTTCGACCTGGATGAACCGAGGCTCGGAGCAACGGTTACCGGGCGATTGTCCGGCTCGCCGGCCGCAGTCTTTCTGGCCGCGGACGACGGGCGCCTTCCGTCGGCGGCGTGGACGGATTCGGCAGGTTCGTTCACGCTCGAAGGACTGTCCCCTGGGCACTTTTCGTTGAGGCTGGTCAACTCGCCACTGGACCGGTGGCCTGTCCGCATCCGGTCTCTTGAGGATTGGGTCGACTTGGGCGACCTGCGGAGTGCGGCGTCGAACCGCCTGACGGTCGAGGTCAGGGGCTCTCTTGGCGCTTCGCTGACGGATCTCGCCGTGGCCGCTACACCGGTTGACCTGAATGGCCAGAATCAAGTCGTCAACTACGGATCGTCGGTCCAAGGAAAACTGCAGGAGGGCGGTCTCTTCACATGGGATGGACTTCCGCAGGGTCACTACGAACTTGACGTCTCAAGCCGACAGGGAGACAGATATCACCAGGAGTCGATCGAGTTCCTGGGCATGGACTACTCGGTTCTGGACATCGAGTTGCTGCGGGTGGAGGGCGTCCTGCGCCGCGGTGGCGACCCGGTGGAAGGCGCCATGCTGTGGTTCGGTGGCATGCGGGGCGCCCAGCGGGTTGCAATGCGGAGTCTGGAGGGTGGCGTCTTCCGAGGATTCTTGCCGCAGGAAGACGATTGGTTCGTGGAACTCACCGCTGCGCCGCTGTGCAACCCCTGCGAGGGGTCCTGGGAGCAAGGTTGGCAGGGGCTCGACTCGGAGACTGTCGAGCGCATCGGGTTCGTCGAGGCCGAGGCGGACGACGACGGCGTGGTCCGCATGGAGATCGATCTGCCTGCAGGGCGTGTGAATGGTCGTGTCGTCGCTGTCGGTGAGGATGGCCTCCGTGGAGTTGAGGGGGTTCGGGTCACGATCAAGCGTGCAGAGGCGACGTTCCGGCAGGGGGCCATCGGCATAGGCCCCTGGCAGACGCGATCCGAGGAGTCCGGCAGTTTCGTGGTCGAGGGGCTGCCTGCCGGTAACTACACGGCCGTCGCCGAAGCGCCGGACAACAGCGAAAGCAAGCGCGCGTCCGGCGATGTCCAATTCCGCGTTGACACTGGGCTTTCGCCCCCCGACTTGGAGTTGCGGCTACGAGAGGAGAAGGCGGTAAGAGTGGCGGTCCGTTCGGGCGGGGCGCCAGTCAACGGAGCGGCCGTATGGGTCCGATCCGGGTCAGCCATCGATGGGAGATCGCCCCTGTCTTCGGGCGGACAAGGGGTGTTCTGGCTTCCGCCGCCGGTTTCGACTGTGGATGTCTTCGTTTGGGCGGACGGATTCGGCGCGACAGGCGTGCGGCGGAACGTGACGCCCGGCGGCGTGATCACCGTGGAATTGGGCCGGAGCAGAGGCGGCCTCCGGCTGGCGAAGCGGCTGGGGGGCCGGCTCGTTACCGAGTCGGGAGCAGGAATCGAACTGGACCGCCTCAGGAGTCTCGCCGGCCATGCAGTCCTGGACGATGGAGAGGAGATCGTCGTCCGCGATCTGTCCCCCGGACAGTACCTGTGGTGCGCCTCTGTCCACGCCGTGTGTAAGCCGGCCAGCGTCTTGCCGTGGGCCGAGAGTCAAGTAGAGCAATAGGAGATTCCAGATGCAGAAATCGACGATCCGTCTTGTGGTGGTTCTTGGTCTTTGCCTTGGTGGAGCACAGGCTGTCGGAGCATCCGAGAAGCCCGGCTACCTGGGAGTCGGATTCGAGGTCGACTTGAGATCGGGGCTGCTTGCCATCGCGTACGTCGTACAGGGCAGCCCTGCTGAAGCAGCCGGCATCAGAGAGTCTGATGTCCTCACGAGGGTTGCGGGTGCCGAAGTGAGATTCGCGTCACATCGCGAGGCGCTGGCTAGCGTGGGGAGCAAGGTCAGGGAGGGGATTCCTGTCGAACTCGGCTTCCGACGGGAAAGACGGAGTCGCTCTGTGGTCGTGGTTCCTGCCGGTCCGCCCGCAGGCTTGGCAGCAAGGAACGAAGCTGCGTTGCGCTGCGCCGATTTGGCTCTGACGGATGCTCGAAGTGACCTGCCGCCCTGAGGCGGAAAGTGATGGCGCCAGCCGAGCCGCGGCAGGTGCTCCAGCCTGTCCGGTGGCCTCGTTGTAGCGGTCGAGCCGGGTCCTTCAGCGCGTCGTGGACGGTGACCGAACTCTCGGTGCCGGCGTCGTCGGCGATCTGCCTCGGCGACCGCTCCGAAGGCATGGCGTTTTGCCGGCGAGATGGGTGAGATCGCCGACACGTTGGCGGCGGCCGGCCTCCCGGAAGGCTTCCACCGCGGCGCGGCTGAGGCGTACCGTCGGTTGGCCGGATTTCGCGGCGAGGCGGGGGCCGTGCCGGTGGACGATGTGATCGCGGCCCTGTTGGGCGAAAGCGAGCCGACGTCTGCTCGTTCTCGACGCTGATTCCGGCACTTGAGACCTCGCAGAAACGGGCGGCTCCCGGCGCGATGCGAGAACTCGTGGCGTGCCGGCGGCGCAGGCCCTTCCCCGCGGCCTCGCGGCGAGAGGCGGCCTTCCGGCGCGTGTTGATATTTCAGCACCGATCGTCTATGCTGATCGCATGACCGAAGCGATGAAACTGGGATGAAACTGGATGGTGAAACGGGAGCCGCGACGGCGGCGAGTGACCCGCCGCGGCTCAGTCGGAGGGAGCGAGAAGTCATGGACATCGTCCACGAGCTTCAACGCGCTCCGGCGGCGCAGATACGCGCGCGCATGGCCGACGCGCCCAGCTACTCGGCCGTGCGCTCGACGTTGCGGATTCTGGTGGAGAAGGGTGAACTGAAAACCGAATCGGACGGAACGCGTTACATCTACTCCTCCACCGTGTCGGCCTCCGTGGCGCGGCGTTCGGCTTTGCAGCACGTCGTGAGGACGTTCTTCGGCGGGTCGGTCGAGGGCGCCGTGTCCACGCTGCTCGAACTTGAGCACGGGAACCTGAGTGGAGAAGACAAGGCGCGCATCCAGGCCCTGATCGACCGGGCGGCGGAGGAGGGGCGATGAACGGCGTTCCGGAGGGCTTCTGGATATCGAGTGGACTCGCGCTTGCGGTTCGGGCCACCGTCGTGTTTTGTTTGGCACTCGGCTTGGCGTGGCTCGCGCGGCACCGCGCTGCGGAGACCCGTCATCATCTGTGGACGACGGCGTTCGTGCTGCTGCTCGCCCTACCGGTCCTGACCTGGGTCGGGCCTTCGTGGGAGCTTCCTTTGCTGCCAGCAGTGCCGGCCGAGGCACTCTTCACGGGCGAGACGGTCGCGGCATTGCAGCAGCTTGAGGAGGAGCCGAGCCCGGAGGCCGCTTTGCCACGCGTGCCGCCGCTGGCATCTGGGCGGCAAGGGGCCAACGAGACCGTCTGGGTCGGTGGGCGCCTCGCTATCTTGGTCCTGTTGGTGTGGGCTGCGGGTTGCGCCGCGGCGTTCCGGGCGACGATCGTGGGCGTTGGCCGCTTCCGGCGGCTCGTGGCGGCTGCGCGCCCGGTCCAGGATCCGCTCTGGCTCGGCGATCTGGAGTTGCTGTGCCGGAAGTTGAGCGTTCGCGAGGACGTCCGGCTGCTGATCGGTCCGGATGTATGCACGCCAATGGCCGGCGGGTTTAGGCGCCCCGTCATCCTGCTGCCCGCGGCGGCGGCGAACTGGTCGGCTGAGCGCCGCGGGGTCGTGCTCACGCACGAATTGGTCCATGTACGCCGGCACGACCCGCTCCGGGTGATCGCGTGCCGCGCGGTCCTGGCGCTCTACTGGTTTCACCCCTTGAGCTGGCTGGCGTCGCGGCTCGCTGCCGACAGCTGCGAGGAAGCCTGCGACGAGGCGGTGCTCGCGGCGGGCACGCGGCCTTCGGACTACGCCCGGCATCTGCTGGAACTTGCCGAAGGGCTGGGGCGGCAGCCGGCTGTGGCTGCGCTGGCCATCCTCCATCGCTCCAAGCTGGAAGGGAGGATCCGCTCCATTGTCGCGGCTCGACCGCTGTACCGCCGAGGTTTCGCCGGCCTGCAGTGCTCGCTCGTCCTTGGAGTCGGCGTGATCTCGGTCTCGATGGCCAGTCTGACGCCGATGGAGGCGGAGGGGAACGGCCCTTCGCCCGTACCTCCAGCGGTGCGGGACTGCCAGGTCGACCAGATCGATGGTCGGCGCTCCGACTTTCACTTCAAGGGCGATCCCGACGGGCTTCTTCTCTGCATCGGCCTCGCGGGAGACATCGTCTTGCGGGAGGACAACGGCGGTGTACTGGAAGTGGGTGAGGACGGCTGGCTCGTTTTGGAATCCGTGGGCGAACGCCGGCATCGGCTGGTCGTGAAGGGCGGTACCGGCGGGCCTGAACACGCCTGGAGCATCGACGGGCGCGAACGGCCCTTCGACGCGACGGCTCGCGAATGGCAGAACCTCGTGTTCACGGTGATCGGCGCCTACCTGAACCACGGCGGCGTGAATCCGCCCTGGCGGGTGCAAAGCCAGCCGTCGGCCCTTGGCGAAGGCGGCATCGAGGAGCGGAGAAGGCAGCTCGAACGGTCCGTGAGGGACGAGCGGGAAGCTCTTCTCCGGCTGGTTGCGCAATGACGTTGCAAGCGTCGTCGGCGGGCGATGGCCACCTTGCCGGATTGGCCGGCGCCCTGGTCGATGAGTCCCTGGTTGGACTCCTCCTGCTTGATTCGATCGGTGCCGTCGTCGAGACGAATCAGCGGGGCCGGGACGTGCTCTCGGCAGCAGGCGGCTTGCGTGTGCGACGGGGGCGACTCTGTGCCCACCGCCCGCAGGACGCGGCCAGCCTCGACCGCCTACTAGACGCGGCTCTCGACCGCACGGCGAAGCCGCAGGCATGGCCGTCCACGACGGTGGGTGGCTGGCCCGATCAGCGTCCTCTCACCGTCTACATGAGGTCCCTTGCCGACCGGCTGCGGGGCTGCGCGGGGATTGCGGCCTTGGTTGCGGTCGTCGATCCGTGGGTCCGCGGGCCGGTGAATGCGATCCGTGTTGCCCGATCGCTTTGTCTAACGCCTGCGGAAGGCAGCGTGGTCGCGGCCTTGGCCGAAGGCATGACGGTGTGCGACATCGCGACGGCGCGGAACCGGAGCGAGGAGTCCGTTCGTCGACTCGTCAAGCAGGCACTGGCCAAGACCTGGTGCTCCAGGCAGGCCGACTTGGTGCGGCTCGCTCTCTCTGTGTCGCGGCTGCCCGTGCCCCAGGACGAAGCTCTGGACTGACCCGGTGTCCGGGCGCGCCCCGCCCTAGTCGACGACGCGTCCCCGCAGCCTGTGAGAGCCGTCAACGTACCCGTTTGGGTAGGCCCGGATGGGTAGGCCCGGATGGGTATTGCGCCAGCCTGCTCCGAGCACGAAAGCTAAGTCGTAGTGAACTTGAAGCGGCACTCGGCGGCGACCGCTCGCCCGGCACCTTCCGAGAATGACGGCGTCAGAGTGCGCGGCGTCGCTTGGACGGGCTCGTGGGTGACAAGGCTGGCGGCTGTAGTTGTACTCGTCAACGTCGTCTACCTGGCGTGGCGTTTCTCGCCGTCTCCACTGCCAGTGGTTCCGGCCTACGACGATCCGATGCCGCCGTGGAACGGGACTGCGACGGGTGATGTGGGTGCCGTTGACAGCGAGTTCTTCAGAGGCCATTTCGGCGTCCTTCTCTACGCTCACGGAGAACCGGATGCTCGTCTCGTACGCTATCTCCAGATCCTGCTTGACCGCTACCGGGATCACGGCGCCGGTCTTCGCGTAGCGCTGATTCTCGCTCCGGAACATCTGGGCAGGGCTGTGGCGGAGGATCTGGGCCGCGATGTCGAGTTTCCCGTCGTGTACGACTCGGAGGGCGATCTGCGCCGTGCTCTGGGGCTGGCGCAGCATACGGAGCACAGCTTTCTGGTCGAGCCCAGCGAACGGTTGGCGTTCTCCTCCCAAGGTCTGCTGACCAGGGATGAACTGCGCCAGCATGTTGAGAAGCACCTGCTCGGCGAGATCCAGTACTCGGCGTCACCGCTGGCCCTGCTGGGGCCGGGTGCGCTTTTGCCGGAGTACAAGGTCGTCAATGTAAGGGATGGAGCGGGCAGCGAAGCTGTCACGTACTCCCCTGCTGCGGGTGCCACGGTCGTGGCTTTCGCGGCTGCCCTCTGTGCCGCCTGTGGGCCCGACGAGGCCTATGACGAAGTGGCCGCGCTCTACCGCAGCAAGTGTCAGGCGAGCGAGGCCGAGTGTCCTGTGGAGCTTCTGGTCACTGCCGGGTTTCCTACCTCCGACCTGCTCTCGGCGCTGCAAGCCAGGGGTCTGGAGCGCTTGAGAGCCTATCGGGCAACGAGCGTCCTGGCAGGGCTTGAGGACGAGTACTTCACGAAGCGTCAGAGCGACATCCCCGAGGCTCTCGTTCTCACGATGGGACATGATCGCCGGGCCTTGGCAGTTTCGAGGCTGGAGCGGGCAGCGGGGCAGTTCCTTGGCCGCTAGTGTGACAGCGTTGCTCGGCATGGTCGCTGGCGGCGTCCTTGCGTTGAGTTGCGCCAGCCCCGATGCGGCCGTCTACGAGGAGAACGGAGCTGTCGGCGACGAGGTCGCCACCGGGGGGCCAAAGGCAGCGATGGCTGCGGCTGCTCCGGTCGGCGAGATCCTGCAGGCTACCTACGACGCGACGCATATGTTCGCGGAGTTGGCCCTCGACGGCGCTTGGCGTTTCGGTCCGGATCGAGACAGGATTTTCGTTCTCGACCGCTTCAACCACCGCCTGTTGGAGTTGGGCGGGTCGGGTGAGGTACTGCTTCAGTTCGGCCAGGCAGGTCAGGGGCCCGGCGAGCTGCGCTTTCCGCTGGACTACGCCCTCGGTGGTTCCGGATCGGTCTACATCCTGGCCCCCGGGGTCGTTCGGATGTCTGTCCACAGTTTCTCGCCGGACGGGGGATTCCTCGATGTGATCCACCAGGGGACTTCGCCGGAGGAGTACGAACTGTTCATGAGTTCCGCCATCATGGTGGATTCCCGGGACCGCATCTACCTCAACCAACCTCGGCAGGGAGCGGTCATGACCCGGTACTCGGCGGAGGGCGAACCGGAGGCGTTGATCGGCGAGTTGCTCGTTCCGAACGAAGTGTTCGCGGAATGCGCAGAACACAGCCTGTGCCGTGATCGGCGCTTTGCCATCCGGCTCAATCGCGTAGTGACGTCTCAGGCAACGAAAGATGATGCCTTGGTCCTTGCGTTTACTGCAGCGCCGATCGTCCGGCGGTACTCCGCCGCCGGCGACCTTGAGTTCGAGACCCGGCTGCGTAGCGCCTTCGTCGATGAGCTCGTGGATGTGGCCATGCAGGACCGGGAATCCTGGACTCCGTACATGAGCTCCAACCTGGACACGGATGGCGTGAACGCGCTTCAGATCGTTCAGGGAGTTGACGTGGACACGGAGAGCGGTCTCCTGTTCTGCCTCGTCGGAGGAAAGGAGATCCACGTCCTTTCTGCTGTCGGCGACCAGGTGGCGGTGCTCAGTCCTTCGGGCGAAGAAAGCGAGGCTCTTTGGAGTATCTCGGCTGAGGGCGGTGTGATCTGGCTGACAAGCCATTCCAAGCTCTACTTGGCGAGTGTGCCGGACGGATTGTTCGTTCGGGAGAATTGACGGCTCGTCCGACTGGAGTGCGAGCATCATCACAGGGAGGAAGAAAGATGAAGAAGAAGCTGACTTTGTTCGTGGCTGCCGTTCTGACGACTGTGTCTCTGAGTGTGCTTCCGGCCGACGCAGGGTGGTGTAGCAGTGGCGACGAGATCTGCGGTGGCGATGGGATGTGCTGCTTCGCGGGCTTCGGCATGTGCTTCGCATGGGACTGCAGCAAGTAGCGAATTCGCTGATTTCCAGTCGAGTTGCGGGTGAGCACTCCCGCCGGTTCCCGGCCACGGCCGGCGACCAGTACGGTGTCGCGAGTGAGTTCGCGTTTGTGCGCCGGCTAAGCCGTGCAGGAGTTCTATGTTGGCGGTTGTCCTCAAGCGTTGCCGGCTGAGCCTGCGGAACGGTTGGTTCCTCGCGACTTGGAGCGTTGGTGGAGTTCTGGCCTTCGCGGCAGTCAGCGTCTCGTGGGTCGGCTTCCAGGAGCGCTCCAGTCTGTACGAGGCCAGCCGCTTGGACCATCAAGTCCGGTCGGAACGGGCCAGGAACTACCGAACCTTGGAGATCGGTCTTGACCGCCCGCCGACTCCCCTGAGTCTTCTGAATCGCGGCGTTGGGGAGCGGTTGGGCTCGAGCGCGGCGATTCCGGGTCGGTACGGCGCTGTGGCGTTGTCCCGACGGGATCAGCCCGTGACCCAGAACGCCTACAGGGCGAACGTCGATCTTTCCTGGGTACTGGCCTTGGTCGTCGGATGCACTTCGGTGTTCTTTACTCACGGCGTGATCAACGGCGAGCGACGGCAGGGCACGTTGAAGCAGCAATTGGCGAGGGGCCTGCCGCGCTCCAGTCTCTTGCTGGGCGAATTCCTGGGCGCGGTGCTGATGGTAGCCCTGCCGTCCGCGCTTCTCCTGCTCGGTTTTGCCGCGTGGGCGGCTCTTGGGGGGCCGGCGCTCGAAGGGGCTGAGTGGCTGCGGCTCGTGTTGTTCTTCCCACTCGTGGTTCTCTACGGGTGCTTCTGGATCTCGCTCTCGCTTGTCCTCTCGGTGGTCTGTCGAGAGTCCGATACCGCCCTCGTGCTTGGCATCCTGGCATGGGTGATCGCGGCGGTTCTCTACCCGGCTGGGGCCGGTTGGAGTGCAGCGCAGTTGGCGCCTCCGGTATCCGATCCGTATGGAGCGGCGGCCAGCCGTGTTCAAGGAGCTCGGGAGAACACGGCGGATCGAAATCGTATGCTCGCGCGTCGCAATGTTCACTCCCGGGAGTTTCGGCGGTACCGGGCGTTGGCGGCGCTGATGCCAGTCACCGCCTTCCTCCATGCCGGTCAGACCCTGGCCACGACGTCCGCCGCCGACCACCAGCGCTACCTGGAGATCGTGGATGAGGTCGAGCGCACGTTCATGGCTTGGCAGGCCGAGAAGCTGGCTCGTCATCCGGATCGGGAATTGTGGGTTCGACCCGACGAGCCACTGAACATCGAGGGCTTGCCGGAGCCGGCCTACCGGCCGGTGTCGGTGATCGAGTCGCTCCGTGAATCGCGGTTGTCGGTGGGGGCGCTCGCCCTCGGAACCGTGCTCCTGCTGCTGGGTGCCATAAAGGGCCTCGAAGGGCTGGACGTCCGGTAGGTGCCGTGCCGGCTGGACGATCTCCTGGTGCTTGTACCGATCATCCGCTGCGAACTGGCCCGGCACCTCCGGGACTATCGCCTGCTGGTGCTGGTTGTTGGCGGCCCCGTGCTGTTGACGATCGCATCGCTCGCCTACCTTGGCGACTTCGAGGAGCGCCGTGCCAGGTGGTCGCGACTGTCGCTGGAGGCGGAGCGCTCGGCCAACCTGGAGAAGATGGTGGTTCCGAGGCCATACTCTCTCCTGGGTTTTCTTCGGGCGACCCCTCGCGAGCAGTGGGACGAGGCGGCGGTTCTCCAGGCGCACCTCGTGGATGTTCCGCAGGCCCCGCCTGAAGAGCGCTCCTGGACGGTAGCGACCGAGCCGTTCGACTGGAGCATCGTGATCCTGACCTTCTACAGCCTGATGGCGGTGGCGCTCAGCTACGACGCGGTCGCCGGGGAGAAGGCCTCCGGCACGTTGCGGGTCGTTGCCAGTCGGCCGATCGGGAGGCTGTCGCTGATTGTGAGCAAGATCTGCGCCGGTTGGCTGGTGGTAGCCGGTTCTCTGGTACTAGGCGTCTTGGCGGCGCTCGCACTGGCCGTCGGTGGCGGCTTGGCCGTGAGTTGGTTCGAAGGAGGTGTGGTGGCGTTGGCGTTGGTCGAGATCCTGTCGTTCCTGCTGTTCAGCGTCTTGTTGGGTGTGGCGGCTTCAGTAAGCACGACCCGGCCGCAGGCGGCGCTGCAGCGGGCCCTCGGTGCCTGGGTGCTGCTGGCGCTTGCGGTTCCGGGTCTTGTCGCGGTGCTGGGATCGCGCCTGCATCCGCTGCCGTCCGAGATGGACTTTCGAAGCAACGTCCAACTGCATGAGAGCGACTTCATGTGGAGGCTTGGTGTCTCTTCCCGGCCCCTGACCGAGATCGTGAGAACGCCCGGAATCTCGGCCGAGGAGAAGCGGCGCCGAATCGCAACGCTGGAGGCGGAGATGTGGTCGGAACAGGAGGTCGCGCTGGCGGAGATGGAGCGTGGCTATGCGGACCTTCGGCGGGACTACCTGTTGCAGTCGTCGGTCCAGGAGAAGTGGGTCGACCGCTGGAGCGTCCTTTCACCCCATGCCTTGCTGAGCGCGTCTCTGGACCGGATCACGCTCGCCGGGTGGAGCGGCAGGAGCGAGTTTCTTCGCCAGGTTGAGCGGTTTGAGCCGGTCTTTACATCCTTCGTGTTGGAGCAGAGGAAACTGCGTCGCGACGAGGCGCGCGAGAACGGTCCATCGGCGAAAGACGTCGACGACGAAGGCCGGGAGTACGAACTGCGCGCCCTGAGCCGCCTCGACTACTCGGAAGTGGCGGTTCCCGCCGAGGCGTTTCCCCGGTTTGAGTGGCGGGAGCCGTCTGTCGCAGGGCTGGTGGCGCGAGCGGTGCCGGATCTGCTGTGGCTGTTCCTATTCGTCACCCTGGCCTTGTCGTTCGTTTTGTGGCGCTTCGCGAGGTACGATTGCCGATGAACTGGACATTGCGGATGGTCGGTTGGTCGGAGAGTAGGGAAGACCGCTGCCTCGACTCGGCACTTGCGTCCGCAATGCGACAGAACGCCAGGGCGCCGGCGGCCCGAGGGCCAAGCGGCGTCATCGCCCTGTCTATCGTGGTTCTTGCCTCGGCCTCGGGCGTCGGTCAGGCACAGCCCGCGGCGCAGGGCGGTGGAGCGGCGGTCGGGAACGCGGAGGAGCGCCGCCTCGCCTTCGTGGAGGCCCGGATTGGCCACGAGGAAGCCGAAAAGGAGCTTGAACGCGCGACAGAGCTCCAGCAGAACGGCCTGATTTCCCAAGCCGAACTCGAGCGTGAGGATGCGCGACTTCGCTTGGCGGACATTGCGATGAGGCGGGCCTGGCTTCGGATGGCCCTCGCCGACCCAGAGGTCGTGCTCCGTGCGGCGAGGAAGTACCAACAGGCCGGAAGCCAGGACAGTCAAGGTGGGGGAGTGCGAGTGGAAATCGAACTCGTCGCTCGATGGTCTGTCGGACTCGACGCTGCCGTCCCGGAAGACGCAGACGGTAGCCGCCTCGAACTGCCGGCTCTCGAAGGTGTCTCGAACGCCGTGGTCAGCCTCAAGACCACGCGGGGCTACAGCAGCGAGGGTGTTCTGCTCGAGCCGACCATCGTCTCGGTGCCTTACGAGCATCGCATTCCGCTTTTACGTTTCGATGAGCCGGTCCTTGTCGACTTCGGGTTGCTGTTGCCTGACGTCCAGGAACTGCTCGTGCAACTGCGCTACAACGACCGTGTCCATGAGCGGCAGGTGCTGCTGGGCAAGCGCGCCGGCGCCCACGGGCCGCTTCTGGTGCGCGCGGACCAGATCACCCTCGATGCCGAATTGGGTACCGAGGCTGTGTTCGAGTTAAGCCTTGAACGGTTCGACGATTCGAGCATCAGCTACGAGATCGAGTCGGAGGATCTGCCGCCGGAAGTCGCGCTCCAGGCCGCAGACCCTGATTCGGGAGCAGTTCTCAGTCAGTTGTTCTTCCCGGAGGGCGTGACCGATCGAAAGCTGCAGCTCAAACTGACCATGCCGGCTCGCCCGACTGCGAGTGTCTCGCCGGACCGCGCCATTCCGTTCTCGGTTCTCTTCGCCCGGGCTGGCGGTGCTGGCGGGAGCACCAGCGTCGCGGCTGGCCGGCTCGACCTCGCGGTGATCCCGCGGGGCGTCGCCGATCTCAACGTCGAGGCTGCGAACCTCTATCACGAAGTGAATCGGGGCGAGTCGCTCTCGTTTGAGATCCGGGTCGTGAATCCGGGGAGCCGGACGCTGGAGCAAGTGGCACTCTCGGTCGATCTGCCGTTCGGCTGGCAAGCGGAAGTAGCGCCGGCGCTGCTGCCGTCGCTGGCGCCCGGTGCGACACAGTCGGCGACCGTCGTCTTGGCGCCACCGCCGGAGGTGGTTCTGGGCGACTACGAGGGCACGATTCGGGTGCGAAGTTTGGCTGGTAACCGGTTGGTCGAGAGCGGGCCGAAAACGTTGCGCCTTCACGTCACGGCAGCGGGGAACCCATGGCTGCTTCTGGCGTTGGTGTTTGTGACGGCCGTCGTGCTCTTCGCCCTGGTCCGGGGCGGTATTGCTCTGAGCCGGCGGTGAGCGCCAAGGGAAGCCAGTGATGATTCAGGCGATCGACCTCATGATGGAGTTCAAGGACGGTACGAAGGCCGTCGACGGAGTGAGCTTCAAGGTTGACGAAGGCGAGATCTTCGGCCTCCTCGGCCCCAACGGCGCCGGCAAGACGACGACGGTTAACTTGTTTCTCGACTTCATCCAACCCACATGCGGCAGGGCGCTGATCAACGACATCGAGGTCGCCACCGAGCCCCGCAAGGCGAAGCGCTTCGTGGAACTCATCCCGGAGAACGTGGCGCTCTATCCCACGTTGACGGCGGTCCAGAACGTCGAGTTCTTCAGCTCCGTGGGTCTCGGAGAGGCGCCGGGTCGGGAACGCGTCCGCGATGCGTTGCTAAGCGTGGGCCTTGCGGGAGAGGATCTCGATCGGCGAGTTTCCAGCTTCTCCAAGGGAATGCGGCAGAAGACGGGGCTCGCCATCTCGTTGGTGCGTGAAGCTCCAGCGGTTCTCTTGGACGAGCCGACTTCGGGGCTGGATCCGAAGGCCGCCGCCGATCTGCTCGCACTGCTGAACGGCATGCGTGAGCAAGGCGCCGCGATCTTGATGTGCACTCACGACATCTTCCGCGCCCAGCAGCTCTGCGACCGGGTCGGCATCATGCGCAAGGGGCGGATGGAAACGGTGCTGGATCGGCCGGCGCTGGATCGGGCGAACCTGGAACAGGTCTACTTGGAGACGATGGTTGAGACCTGAGTGGGGCGTCGCCGCCCGGATCGGCATCGGCCGACGATCGAACTCGGCCCGTCCGAGCGGCGTGGTGCAGGCGGCTGTCTTCTGGTCAGCTCTCCACACACGCTTCGCCAGGAAAAGGAAGGGCGGCCAGGATGGCCGCCCTTCGAGTTGTTCCCGAGAGTCCCGGGACGCGCTGTTGTAGCCGGCTTGCCTACATCATGCCGCCCATGCCGCCCATGTCGGGCGCGGGCGGGGCATCCGGCTTGTCTTCCTTGATCTCGGAGACCAGGGCCTCCGTGGTCAGCATGAGGCCGGCGATCGACGCGGCGTTCTGCAGCGCCGTCGTGGTGACCTTGGCCGGGTCGATGACGCCGGCGGCGAGCAGGTCCTCCATGCCGTTCGTGGCGGCGTTGTAGCCGGTGGAGCCGGTCTCCGCCTTCGCGTCGCGGACGATGACCGAGCCCTCGACGCCGGCGTTCTCGGCGATCTGCCGGGTCGGCTCCTCGAGCGCGCGCTCGACGATCGCGACGCCGACGCCCAGGTCGCCGTCCTCCTCGACGCCGCGCACGGCGTCGATGGCCCGCAGCAGGGCCACGCCGCCGCCCGGCACGACGCCTTCCTCGACGGCGGCCTTGGTCGCGTGCATCGCGTCCTCGACCCGAGCTTTCTTCTCCTTCATCTCGGTCTCGGTCGCGGCGCCCACCCGGATCACGGCGACGCCGCCGACGAGCTTCGCCAGCCGCTCCTGGAGCTTCTCGCGGTCGTAGTCGGAGGTCGTCTCCTCGATCTGGTTGCGGATCTGCTTGACCCTGCCGGCAATCGCTGCCTGGCGGCTCGTGTCGCCGGATTCGGTGACGATCGTCGTCTCGTCCTTGGAGAGGACGATCTTCTTCGCGTCGCCTAAGTCCTGCCACTGGACGTTCTCGAGCTTGATGCCGAGGTCCTCCGTGATCACCCGGCCGCCGGTGAGGATCGCGATGTCCTCGAGCATCGCCTTGCGGCGATCGCCGAAACCGGGCGCCTTGACCGCGGCCGCCTGCAGCGTCCCGCGCAGCTTGTTGACGACGAGCGTGGCCAGAGCCTCGCCCTCGACGTCTTCGGCGACGATCAGCATCGGCCGACCCTGCTTCGCCACCTGTTCGAGGACGGGCAGCAGGTCCTTCATCGAGCTGATCTTCTTCTCGTGCAGGAGCACGACGCAATTCTCGAGCACGCACTCCATCCGGTCGGCGTCGCTCACGAAGTAGGGCGACAGGTAACCGCGGTCGAACTGCATGCCCTCGACGACCTCGAGCTCGGTCGCGAGGCCCTTGGCCTCCTCGACCGTGATCACGCCGTCCTTGCCGACCTTGTCCATCGCCTCGGCGATGATCTGGCCGATCTCGGCGTCGTTGTTCGCGGAGATCGTGCCGACGTTGGCGATCTCTTCGCTGTCCTTGACCTCCTTGGCCAGGCCGTGGATCGCGTCGACGGCGACGGCGACCGCGAGGTCGATTCCCCGCTTCAGCTCCATCGGGTTGGCGCCGGCGGTCACGTTCTTGGCGCCCTCGCGCAGGATGGCCTGCGCCAGGACGGTCGCGGTGGTCGTGCCGTCGCCGGCCACGTCGGAGGTCTTCGAGGCCACCTCGCGCACCATCTGCGCGCCCATGTTCTCGAGGCCGTCCTTCAGTTCGATCTCCTTGGCGACGGTCACGCCGTCCTTGGTGATCGTGGGGGAGCCGAACGACTTCTCAAGGACGACGTTGCGGCCCTTGGGGCCGAGCGTCACCTTGACCGCGTCGGCGAGCTTGTTGACTCCGCGCAGGACAGCGCCGCGCGCTTCCTCGGAGTAGACGATCTGCTTTGCCATGTATCTTGTTCTCCAGCCTTCGGTTCCGGTCTATTCCACGACCGCGAGGATCTCGTCCTCGCGGAGGATGACCATGTCTTCGTCGTCGATCTTGATGTCGCTGCCCGAGTACTTTCCGAT
This sequence comes from Thermoanaerobaculia bacterium, assembly GCA_965232105.1. Classification (GTDB taxonomy): domain Bacteria; phylum Acidobacteriota; class Thermoanaerobaculia; order Multivoradales; family Multivoraceae; genus Multivorans. The sequence continues at coordinate 4,283,025 of OZ246956.1, read as the reverse complement.
CAGTACGCGGTCACCGACGCTGACGTCGAGCGCGGAACGCTCGCCGTTGTCCTGTACCTTGCCGGGACCGACGGCGACTACCTCGGCCTCCTGCGGCTTCTCCTTCGCAGCGTCCGGGATGATGATGCCTCCCCGGACCTGCTCCTCCTCCTCGAGCCTCTTGACGAGAACCCGGTCATGAAGCGGACGTACACTCACCAGCAAACTCCTCCTTGGGTTGGTGTCGGTGGGATGTGCTCGTTGCGGTTGGTCGACTTGCTGTGCGAGGCTGCGGAAGCCGGAGTCGCCGGCTCTTTCGGCAGTCGCTGTCAGCACTCGTCCCGCACGAGTGCTAACAATAGGGGGGCTGCGGGGCGAATGTCAACTTCTCGTGACCTCTCACGTCTTTCGGCGACCCTGAGGGGCCGCCGGTGCGGCGCCGTTGCGGTCGAGGCGGTAGAGTCTCCGGGTCGCGCGCCGGACATCCGCGCGCGGCGCGGGTCCAGGGACCAGAGATGGAGGAACCGGTCTTGAGCAGGTTTTCTGACAACGGCGGCGGAGCGGGGGTTGCCGGCTCGATGCTGGTCGCGACGGTCGCACTTGCCTTGCCGCTCGTCGCTCCGGTCGGTGTCGGGGCGCAGGACGCCGCCACTGCGGCGGCGGTGCCGGTCGAGGAGTTCGAACTGGACAACGGCATGCGCTTCCTGCTCGTCAGGCGCCCGGAGCTGACGACGGTGGCGGCCGCCTGGGCGGCCCACGTGGGCTCGGCGAACGAGCGGCCGGGAATCACCGGTCTCGCCCACTTCTTCGAGCACATGATGTTCAAGGGCACCCACACGATCGGCACGACGGACATCGAGCGGGACCTTGAGATCATCGCGGAGCAGGAGTCGGTCCAGGAGAAGATCCGCGCCGAACTGCGGGAGCAGCGTCGTCGCTACAGGCTGGGCGAGATCGACGACCCCTACGATCCGGCCCACCGCACCGACGCCCTGAACGCCCTGCGGGCGGAGTTCCAGGAACTCGTCGAGGAGCAGCGGGGACTCATGGTCAAGGACGAGCTGGACAAGGTCTACACGGACGGCGGAGGGACCAGCCTCAACGCCTTCACCAGCAACGACTTCACGGTCTACATCAACCAGTTGCCGGCAAACCGGCTCGAACTCTGGTTCTGGCTCGAGTCGGACCGGCTGCTCAATCCGGTGTTCAGGGAGTTCTACGCCGAGCGCGACGTGGTCTATGAAGAGCGCCGCCTGCGCACCGAATCGACGCCGACGGGCCGCTACGACGAGCAGGCGGACGCGATGTTCTGGCAGTCCCACCCGTACAGTTGGCCGGTCATCGGCTGGCCGTCCGACCTGGAAGTCATCAGCAAGGCCCAGGCCGACGAGTTCTTCGCCACCTACTACGCGCCGAACAACCTGACCGGGGTGCTGGTCGGCAACTTCGACCCGGCCGAGGTCCGGGAACTGGCCGAACGGTACTTCGGCCGCCTGGAACGGGGCCAGCACGAGGCTCCCGACGTCGTCACCCTCGAGGGCGAGCAACTGGCGGAGAAGCGGCTGACCGCGGAGTGCGACTGTCAGCCGCAACTTCAGGTCCGCTATCACGCGGCGCCGTTCGGCCACGCGGACGGCTACGCGCTCGACGTCATCGCGGGCGTCCTGAACGGCCGCACCGGGCGCCTGTACGAGGAGATCGTCGAAGGCGTCGAGATCGCGTCCAGCGCCAGCGCTTTCTTCGAGGCGAGGAAGTACGCCGGCGTGTTCAACGTGCGCGCCGAGACGAAGGGAGATGCCACGCCTGAGCAGCTCCTGGCCGCCTGGGACGGGATCGTCGCGGAACTGATCGCCGAGCGAGTGCCTGAAGACGAACTGGCCAAGGTCAAGAACCGGGTGTCGGCCGACACCTACCGTCAACTTCGGGATCCGTTCTTCCTGATGATCCAGTTGGCCGTCATGGACGCGCTGGGCGACTGGCGGTACCTGAACACGGTCGCGGCGCGCACGAACCGGGTCACCGCGGAGGAGGTGCAGCGGGTGGCGGCCAGATACTTCGAGCCGTCGAAGCGCCTGGTCAGCCTGTACTACCGCAAGGCGGGCACGGAGGCGCGGGAGACGCCCGCCGAGCTGGAGGCCCTGCCGCCGGAGATGCGGACGGCTCTCCTGTCCCAGGCGGAGGCGATCCAGGCGATCGAGGACCCGGCCCAACTGGAGGCGGTTCTGCAGCAGGTCGATTCCCAGGCGGGTCAGGTGCCGGACGAGATGCGGCCCGCTATCGAGTGGATGCGGGGTGTGATCGAGGACCGGCTCGCCGAACTGCGGGAAGACGACGGAGGTGAGGAATGATCAACCGTCCGCAACTGAGGACCCTGTCCGTCCTTGCGCTGTTTGTGGGGCTGGCCGTTCCCGGCGGCGCCCAGAGTGGCGCCGAGATCGTCGATCACCCGGCCGAACTGACGTACGGCCCGCTCGCTTTCGAGCTGCCCGATGCCGATTCCTACCGGCGCGAACTTGCGGGCGGCGTTCCGGCGTACCTGGTGGAAGACCGCGCGCTGCCGCTGGTGGACATCACGGTGCGTCTCCGCATCGGTTCGTACCTGGAGCCGGCGGAGCAGGCGGGGCTGGCCGACCTGACCGGCGCCCTGATGCGCACGGGCGGCGCCGGAGAGCTCGATGCGAAGGCCTTCGATGAGGCGGTGGAAGCGGTTGCCGGCAACTTCTCCTCCTTCATCGGAAGCACGAGTGGCCGGATGTCGATGAACTGTCTGTCCACGATGCTCGACGAGTGCCTGGACCTGTTCTTCTCGATGCTCGGCGAGCCCCGCTTCGATGCCGATCGACTCGATCTCGCGAAGCAGAACGAACTGGAGAACCTGAAGCAGCGCAACGACGATCCCGCTTCCGTCGCGGGCAGGGAAGGTCAGTGGCTGCTCTACGGACGGGACCACGTCGAGTCGCGTTTCGTTACCGATTCGTCGCTCTCGGCGATCGGGCGGGAAGACCTCGCCGCCTTCCACCGCGGCTATGTGCATCCTGGTCACATGGTCATAGCAGGAGCCGGAGACTTCGACAGCGACGAACTCGCCGCCAAGCTGTCCGCGCTGCTCGACCGCTTCGGCGGCGAGGGCCGCCAGCAGGCGTCGTGGCCGCCGCGGGGTGCGGCGTACGAGCCCGCGCCGGGTGTGTACGTCGCCCAGCAGGACATTCCGCAGGGGCGAGTGCAGATCGGCCACCGGACGTTCAAGCGCCAGGATTGGGGGAGCCCGGATCACTTCGCCCTGGCGATGATGGACAGTGTTCTCGGCAACGGCGGCTTCACGACCCGGTTGATGAAGAGGATCCGTTCGGACGAAGGTCTGGCCTACGGCGCGTACTCGAACTTCCGCATCGGCAACTACTGGCCCGCGAATCTCAGTGTCACCTTCCAGTCGAAGAGCGAAACGGTGGCCTATGCGGCGAAGATCGCGCTCGAGGAGATCGATCGCATTCGCGCCGAGCCGGTCGGCGAGGACGAGCTCCGGACGGTCAAGGCGGCCGCTGTCGAGACCTTCCCGAACAGCTTCGACTCGGCTCTCGCCGTGGCGCAGGTATTCGCGCAGGACGAGTTCCTGGGCCGACCGCACAGTTACTGGCGGACCTACCGGCAGAACGTCGAGGCCGTGACGACGGCGGACGTGCAGCGGGTGGCCAGGCGCTACCTCTCGCCAGACCGGCTCGTCATGCTGATCGTCGGCGACTGGGAGGCGATCGAGCCGGGCGACAGCGACGGCCGCGCCACGATGGCGGAGGTCGCGGGCAAGATCGGGGGCGGGGTCACCATGCTGCCGGTGCGCGATCCAGTGAGTCTGGAAGCGGTGAGTCTGGAATTGGTGGAGCAGTGAGACCTGAGCCACAGGCGGCCGGCGTTGAACGGACCGTGATCGTTTGCAGGCTCTAGACAGCTTCCTGGAGGTGGTCGTCGGGTACGCCTGGGGCATGCCCCTGGTCGTCCTCCTGATCGGTTCGGGCGCCTTCTTCTGCCTCTACTTGCGCCTGCGGCCGCTGTTCCACATAGGGCACGCCACCGCGGTCACCCTCGGGAAGTACGACTCCGACGACGATCCGGGCCACATCAGCCACTTTCAGGCCCTGTCGACGGCTCTGGCGGCCACGATCGGGGTCGGCAACATCGGCGGTGTCGCGATCGCGGTGACTCAGGGCGGCGCCGGGGCCGTGTTCTGGATGTGGGTGGCTGCTTTCGTCGGCATGGCGACCAAGTTCTGCTCCTGCACGCTGTCCCAGATCTACCGCCGTCCAGATGAGCGCGGAGCGCTCCAGGGCGGGCCGATGTACACGATCGAGCTCGGCCTGGGGCGGAAGTTCAAGCCGCTGGCGATCATGTTCTGCACCTTCGGGCTTGTCGGCTGCCTGCCGATGTTCCAGAGCAACCAGGTAGCGGAACTCTTGGAGGCGCAGCTCGCGGTACCGCCACTCTGGACGGGCGCGGCCTGCGTGGGACTCGTCGCCCTGGTCGCTTTCGGGGGCGTGGAACGGATCGGCGCGGTGACGGCCCGTTTCGTTCCCGTGATGTGCCTCCTGTACCTGGGAATGGCGCTCTGCATTCTCGTCGCCCGCTCCGACGTGGCTATCGACGTGTTCGGTCGGATCTTTCGCGAGGCGTTCACCGGCACGGCCGCGACGGGCGCCGCGATGGGCATCGGTTTCCAGCAAGCGATGATGACCGGTGTCCGTCGAGCCGCCTTCTCGAACGAGGCGGGACTCGGCACCGCGCCGCTCGCACACGGCGCGGCGAAGACGAACGAACCCGTGCGCGAGGGCTTGGTGGCGATGCTCGGCCCGTTCATCGACACGATCGTCGTCTGCTCTCTCACCGCCTTCGTCATCCTCTCCAGCGGCCTGGAGACCGTCGGCGAGATCTCGGGAGTCTCGCTCACCGCCGACGCGGTTCAGAGCACCCTCGGCACGCCAGGCCGGGTACTCCTGGTGTTGATCGTAATGATGTTCGCGGTCTCGACGATGGTGAGCTACTCGTACTACGGCAAGCGGTGCTTCGGCTACCTGTTCGGCGCCAGATCGGACTGGCTCTACACTTGGCTGTACCTGATTGGCCTGTTTGGTGGCGCGATCGTCGACGTCGAGACCGTGGTCAACCTGATCGACTCGGCTCTTGCGCTCATGGCCGTGCCGAATCTGATCGCGACGCTCCTGCTCGCGCCGAAGGTCAAGCAGGCAGCGTTTGACTACTTTGATCAAGTGCGGGTTGGCAAGAGGGTCGGCGCAGGTCGCTGAATTCGAGGTCTGCGAGTCGGGTCGGGTTGGTGTCGCGGTGTCGGGGGTTTCGCCACCACTCTGAGTGATATGGGGCGACTCCTTGCGGGTACGGCGTTCTGGGATCGGCTGCCCGTCGGTACCGGTCACCGCGCCCCGATGGACGCGGCGACCGGTGTTGTTCCGGTTGCAGCGAAGCCTCGGACGAGTAACTCGTCCAGCGGCTTCGGTGCCTGCTCCAAAGTCCGCTTGTGACGGCGACTTCGTTGTTCCGGACTGGCTACCTGTGGCAGTCGTTGCCGAGGAAGGTTGCCGCAGCGTCCAAGAAGCCAAGGGCGGCACATTCCTCCGAAGCCGAGAATCGTCATTCCGATCATGTGCTCTGTGGCATCGCCGCAGATTTCGTTCAGTCGGGCCCAGGTCGCGCGGCTGACCTCCCAGTACCGGGAGACCGGACGCATCGAGGACCGGCGCCGGGGGCCGACGCATCCCTTTCCCCGCCGCTACACGAAGGCGGACATCGGCCTGCTGGCGGGGGTGGACGAGACCCTGGGCGGCCTGTGCGGCGCGGTGACGCCGCGCATGATGCAGCGGCAGTACGAGGTGTTCGGCGATGCGCGGTTCGAGCGTTTGGCGGGATTCGCTTCGATTCAGCAATCAGCAAACCGCCCCGACCCGCGCGCACGGCACAACTCCAGATGAACCGCCCCTTCAGGCTCATCTTCGTATGGGACTACGCTTATCGCATCGGGAGCGAGCGGGAGCCGCTACTCGCCGCCTGTTTCGGGAAGTAGCGCACGCTCGGCAAGCCTTCGAAGTCCGCGTCCTGGGTCCAGAGTTCCGCCTCTTCGGAGTAGGCGGTTGCGAGAATCGAGGCGTCGGCCATCGGCAGGGAGTGTTCAAGTGACAACTGCGCTGCACTGAGCGCGAGTTCGGCCGACAGATCGATGACCGTACCTTGCTGCATGGCCGCAATGGCCTCCAATGTCGCGGCCTCGGAACGCTGTCGGGCCATGACCCTGTACACCTCGTAGAGGCAGATCACCGGTACGAGGAGCCTCCCTGTGTCGAGGATCGGTTCTTCATACAGATCTGCACGCTCGGAGTCGGCGAAGAACTCGAGCCATGCCGACGAGTCGACGACGTTCACAGCCGATCAGGTTCGCGGTCGACGGTGGTGTCGATGCCCTTGAGGAACCCCCGGTACTCCCGCATCGGCTTGACCGGGATCAGCTCAATGCAGCGGCCGACGCGAATGGCCTGGATCTTCTGGCCTGGCTTGAGTCGCAGAGCGGTGCGGATCTCAAGCGGGATGACGACCTGGTACTTGGGCGAGAGAGTCACTTCGGTCATGGCGTGCAACGGTATCACGATCGATTGGACCTTCGTATGACGGCATGCCAGGACACGACGAGGACGGTGAGTTCTTCCGCAGTAGTGTCGGCAGCATGAAGAGAGCGGCCAGCGCGGTCGCGGTTTGTCTGGCTCTGAATGTCGCGCCTGCGCCGGCGGTCGATCCCTGTAGAACCGACCTCACCCCGGCCGGTGGAGTCGCGCAAGGTGGTGGGCCTGAACTGGCCCTGGATCTACCTCCCGCCGGACAGTGGCGCATATCGAGCCGGGATGTCGGCAGGCGGATCCGTGAGGGCTGCGGCGCCGGGCTTATCGAGGCGCCGCTGGCCGCAGTGCGCGAGGTGATCGACGCCGCGGCGGAGTTCGACGAGTTCATGCCCCGGATGCTCGAGTCCGAGGTCGAGCCGGTGGCACCGGGCGTGTACCTGAACCGGCAGGTCCTGGACACGCCTTTCCCCGCCGAGGATCGCCACTACACGGTGCGGGTCGAGACCCACAGCTTCGAGACCAACTCCGGCCCGGGCTGGCAGGCCCGCTGGAACCACGTGGAAGGCTCCGGGAACATCCGGGGGAGCATTGGTTCGTGGACGCTTCTTCCCGTCGAGCCAGATCGCACGGTGGTCATCTACCGGGTTCTGACCGACCCTGGCGGCAGGCTCCCGGCCTGGATCGTCGACTACGCGGCGCCTCGCACGCTTCGCAGCGTGCTGGAGGCGGTGCGGGAGCGAGTGTCGTCGCGCGATTGAGTTCGGGTCGGGGCGTTTTACTTCGTGCCGGCCAGGACCACGACCACGTTCTGGCCGCCGAAACCGAAGGCGTTGACGAGCGCCACACCGGTGGGGTGGGCTCGGGCCCGGTTCGGAACGTAGTCCAGGTCGCAGTCCGGGTCCGGCTGCTCGAGGTTGATCGTCGGGCAGATCGTGCCCTCCTCGATCGTCTTGACCGCGGCGAGGGCCGACACCGCTCCGGCGGCGCCCAGCATGTGGCCGACCTGGGACTTCGTGGCGGTCACCGCGACGTGTCGAGCCCGGTCCCCGAGAGCGGCCTTGATCGCCAGGGTCTCGGCGACGTCGCCGAGGGGCGTGGCCGTGCCATGAGCGAACACCGCGTCGACCTCGCCGGGGTCCGTGTTGCTCGATTCGAGGGCTCGCGTCATCGCGGCCGCTGCGCCGGCCCCGTCCGGACGCGGAGCGGTCAGGTGATGCGCGTCGGCGGTCACGGCGCCCCCGCGCACCTCGGCGTAGATGTGGGCGCCGCGTTGCTCTGCGTGACGCTCGGTCTCGACGACGAACGCGGCGGCGCCCTCGCCGAAGACGAAGCCGTCGCGGTCGGCGTCGAACGGCCGGCTGGCGGCCGGCGGGTCGTCGTTGCGCGTGGAGAGAGCCTGGAGCCGTGAGAAGGTCGCGACGATCAGCGGTGTGATGGCCGCCTCCGTGCCGCCGGCGATCACTGCGTCGACTTCGCCCGAGCGCAGCAGCCGGTAGGCCTCGAGCAGGGCATAGTTGCCGCTTGCGCAGGCCAGGGTGGAGGTCGTTGTCGGCCCGGTGACGCCGAGTTCGATCGAGATCAGGCAGGAGACCGCGTTCGGCATCACGTCGGTGACGAGAAACGGGTTCGCCTTTCGCGGACCACGAGCGACGAGCCGGCGCGTGCCGCTCTCCATGCTCGACGCGCCCCCGCCCCCGGTGTTGAAAGCGACGCCGTGCCGATGAGCAACGGCCGGGTCGATTTCCAGGCCCGCGTGGGCGACCGCCTGCTTGGCCGAGGCCACCGCGAAGTGGGTCGAGCGCGCGATCCTGCGCGCCGCCTTGCCGGCCAGCCACTCGGTTGGGTCGAAGTCGTGTACCTCGCAGGCGATCTTGACGTTGAACGCCTCCGTGTCGAACGCGGTGATCGGGCCGGCGCCCGAGTCCCCGGCCTTCATCCGCCGCCAGAAGGTCGGCACGTCATTGCCAACCGGCGTTACGGCGCCGAGCCCCGTGATCACGATCCGGCCGTTGTCGGTCGCAGGCATCGCGCGAGGATAGCGCCGCTGCCTGCGCTACGCTCGCTGCTCTCTTCGCAGCAAGCTTGAATTGACGCATCGGTTGGGCCGACCTCCCGGCCGCCATCGGGCGGCGGGGCGTCGAGCACGGAGTTGGGAGTCCGAGTATGAGTCGAGAGCCTGTCCTTCGGTTGACACTACGGATCGTCGGGGTCCCCGCGCTTCTGCTGGCCATCGGCCTGCCTGCCGGCGCCCAGTCCGACGGCTCGTTCGTTCCCGTCACCGACGGGATGCTGGAAGACCCGGCCCCGGCGGATTGGCTCCACTGGCGTCGCACCCAGAACGGTTGGGCGTACAGCCCCCTCGACCAGATCGATCGGGAGAACGTGGCGGACCTCACCCTGGCCTGGTCGCGCGGGCTGGAGGAGGGGAGCCAGCAGGGAACGCCGCTCGTCTACGACGGCGTCATGTACTACCCGAATCCGAGCAGCGTCACCCAGGCGATCGACGCTGCGACGGGCGATCTCCTGTGGGAGTACAAGCGGCCGATCCCCGACGACATCGCGACCTACGTGGGCGGCCTGGAGACGGTCAACCGCAGTCTCGCGATCTACGGGGGGCTGATCATCGACACGGCGAACGACGGCTACGCCTACGCGCTCGACGCGGTGACCGGCGAGCTGGTCTGGGAGACCCGGATCGTCGACTACGAGGAGGAACCGGCGAGGCACTCGACGGGGCCGATCGTTGCCGCCGGCCGGGTGATCTCAGGGCGTAGCTGCCGGCCGCACCGGGGCCCCGAGGCCTGCTTCATCGCGGCCCACGACGCTGCGACGGGCGAGGAGCTCTGGCGTCGCCCGCTGATTCCGGGACCGGGCGAGCCCGGAAACGAGACCTGGGGCGACCTGCCGTTCGAGGACCGGCATCACGTCGGGTCCTGGATGGCGCCGAGCTACGACCCGGAACTCGAGCTGCTGATCCTCGGCACTTCGGTCACGTCGCCGGCGCCCAAGTTCCTGCTCGGCGGCCACGAAAAGAGGCACCTCTACCACAACAGCACCCTGGCCCTGGAGATCGATACCGGCGAGGTGCGCTGGTACTACCAGCACCTGAACGACCACTGGGATCTGGACCATCCCTTCGAGCGGCTGCTCGTCGACACGGCGGTCGCGCCGGACGCCGACGCCGTCGCGTGGCGGAATCCCCGGATCGAAGCGGGCGAGATGCGCAAGGTCGTGACCGGCGTTCCGGGCAAGACCGGCCTGGTCTACACCCTCGACCGCGAGACCGGCGAGTTCCTGTGGGCGCGGCCGACGGTGCCCCAGAACGTGATCGAGCGGATCGACGGCGAAACCGGCGCCGTGGTCGAGAACCCGGAAGTCGTGTTCACCGAGCTGGAACAGGAACGCCTGATCTGCCCCTCGCTCCTCGGCGGCAAGGACTGGGAGGCGGGCGCCTACAGTCCGCTGACGAACACGATGTACTACCCGCTCCGGAACCTGTGCTCCCAGATGACGACGCGCGTCGGCCGTGGCGCGATGCACTACGCACTGGTCAACGAGACCCAGTTCGCGCCCGGGAAGGAACTGCTCGGCGCCGTCTACGCGATTTCCGCCGAGACCGGTGAGACGCGCTGGCTCCACGAGCGGTTGCCCGCGACGATGTCGCTCGCCGCGACTGGTGGCGGCTTGGTCTTCGGCGGCGACATCGGCGGCCGCTTCTGGGCCCTGGACCAGGAAACCGGGGAGGTGCTGTGGGAGATCAACCTCGGCTCCTCGGTGACCGGCTTCCCGATCAGCTACGCGGTTGACGGCCGGCAGTACGTGGCCGTCGGCACCGGCGCCGAGGGCGGCTCGACGTCGACCTTTCGCCGGCTGACGGCGGAGCTCCGACCCAGCTCGAACAACACTCTGTTCGTGTTCGCGGTGCCTTGAGGCCGGTACGGTGCGTTACGCTCGTCGCACCCTACCGACAGCGCGTACCAGGAGGTCGAGAATGAAGACCCGGGCCCTCTCTCTCTTTGCAGCCGCGAGCCTGCTCCTCGTGCCGTGCCTCGCCGCCGACGACATTCTGCGCACGCCGAGCGGCAGGCCGGATTTCTCCGGCAACTACGACGTCTCGTTCCTGACGCCGCTGGAGCGCGATCCGAGGTTCGGCGACCGGATGTACCTGACCGAAGAGGAAGCGGAGGCGATCGCCAACGGAACGGCGGCTGCCAACGCCCGCGACCTGGAGGTCCGGGAATCGAACCGCGGCGTGATCGCTGGCCTGTCCGATGAGGGTTTCCGGGGCGTCGGCGGCTACAACCTCTTCTGGCTCGATCGGGGCACCTCCGCCTTCAAGGTCGACGGGAAGTACCGGACTTCCGTGCTCACCGATCCGCCGAACGGGCGCTTGCCGGCCCGAACCGAGGCGGGGCAGGCGCGTTTCGACACGCTGCCGCCGTTCAGCTACGAGAACACCGGCACGGCCTGGTGGCTCGACAACGGCGACGATCCGTACGACGGGCCCGAGTCCCTCACGCTGGGCAACCGTTGCGTGTTCCACCAGGGCTCGACGATGCCGATCGGCCCGAGGGCGTACAACAACCTGAAGACGATCGTGCAGACCGACACCCACGTCGTCATCCTGATCGAGTGGATGCACTGGGCCCGGATCGTGCGCCTGGTGGCGGAGCACATTCCGGAGGACTACCGCTCCTACGCCGGTGATTCCGTCGGACGGTGGGAAGGGGACACGCTGGTCATCGAGACGAGGAACCTGCTGGGCGACTGGGGCTTCCACCGCAAGGGCGCCCATGTCGTCGAGCGGCTGAGCTTCCAGGACGAGAACAACATGTTCTACGAGTACACGGTGAACGACCCGGAGTTCACCGCTCCCTACAGCGGGTCGCTGCCCTGGCCGCGCACCGACGACCGCCTCTACGAGTTCGCGTGCCAGGAGGGGAACTACTCGATGGGCAACACGCTCCGCGGCGCGCGGTACCTTGAGCAGCAGGTCGACGAGAACCACGGGCGCTAGCGCCTGCGGCAGGGCGGACCACTTCGGGGTTGACCCCATGCGCCTAAGCTGACAGGGTTCGCCTTCCTTCCGTTCAGACAACTCGGCGTTTCGCCGAAGAGGAGTATGGCCAACGTCATGAAACTCGGAACTAGCGTGTCTTCTCGTATTGCCGTGGTCGTGGCCGCGGCGCTCGCCGTGGCGGTGGCTCCGCTCGCGGCCCAGGACTTCGAGCCGAACCGGCTCTCGGACGGCAAGCCCGATCTGAACGGCATCTGGCAGGCCCTGAACGAAGCAAACTATGACCTGGAGCTGCACATGGCCCGCGCCTCGATGCAGTTGCGCGAAGGTCCTCACGGCCCCTTGCCCGCGGCCGAAGTCCTCAACTTCGGCGCGGTCGGCTCGGTGCCCCCGGGCATGGGCGTGATCAAGGGTGGCGGGAACATCCCGTACACGGACGCGGCGGCCGCGAAGAAGATGGAGAACATGGCGAACTGGTCCACCCGCGACCAGGAAGTCTTCTGCTACCTGCCCGGCGTGCCGCGTGCGACTTACATGCCGCAGCCGTTCCAGATCTTTCACAGCGAGAACGCGGTCTTCATCGCCTACCAGTACGCTGGCGCGGTCCGCGACATCTACATGGAGGATCCGAAGCCTTCGCAGGTCGACAGTTGGATGGGGACGTCCTACGGCCGCTGGGATGGCGACACGCTGGTCGTGGATGTCAGCGGCCTGCTGGCCAAGGACTGCGCCGAGCGCGCGGAAGACATGCCCGGCTGCGGCGGCTGGCTCGACCGCTCGGGCAACCACTACAGCAACCAGGTGCAGGTGGAGGAGCGCTTCACGCTTGCCGGCCCGAACCACATCCACTACGAGGCGACGCTCACCGATCCGATGACGTACACCGAGCCGTGGACGATCGAGATGCCGCTCTACCGGCGGATGGAGCCGAACGCCCGGTTGATGGACTTCCGGTGCGTCGAGTTCGTCGAGGAGCTGATGTACGGCGAGTACCGCCGCAATCCACTGCCGCGGATGAAGCTGGTCGACTAGAAACGGAGCCGCCCGTTGGGAGTCGCGCCCTCGTGTCGCGCCGCTTCCGCCAGGGGTTAAAGCGAGGTCAGGCATGCGCGAATCCGGACTCAAGGTTGCTGTTGTTCTTCTTGCGGTGGTCGGACTCGCCGCGCCTGCCGTGGCCGCCGGCGACGAGGAGGTCGCCCGGACCTCCTCCGGCCGGCCAGACATCTCCGGCTACTACAACGTGGGTACCCTGACGCCGCTGGTGCGGCCGCAGGCGTTCGGCGACAACCTGTACCTGTCGCGGGAGGAAGCCGACAGGATCGCCGAAGAAGAGCGCCAACGCATGCAGGCTGAGGCTCAGGTCAGCGATCCCGACCGCGAAGCGCCCCCCGAGGGCGGCGACGGCTCGCCCGGCGCCGCCGGCAACGTCGGCGGCTACAACGCGTTCTGGATCGAGCGGGGGACGGATGTCTTCGAGGTCGACGGCAAGTTCCGCACCTCGATCATCGTCGACCCGAAGAATGGCCGTTATCCGCCGGTGACCGAGGCGGTCCGGGAACGATTCGCCGCCCGGAGGGGCTTCTTCCGCGCCAACACGGGCGAGGCCTGGTGGCTCGAGCGGGAGGGGCCGGGCCCCTACGATGATCCGGAACTGCGACCGCTGGCGGAGCGCTGCCTGCTGGGCTTCAGCTCGACCGGTGGGCCGCCGATGCTGCCGGCCCTCTACAACAACCTGAAGCGGATCGTGCAGACCGAGGACCACGTGATGATCCTGGTCGAGATGGTCCACGACGCGCGCGTCGTCCGCATCGGCGGCGAGCACGCCCCGGCATCGGAGCGCCGGTGGATGGGCGATTCGATCGGCTGGTGGGAAGGCGACACTCTCGTCATCGACACGACGAACTTCGCGGACCGGCCGGCGCTGCGTTCGGCGACCCGCGACCTGCACGTGGTCGAGCGGTTCACTCCGATGGGCCCGGATCACTTGCGGTACGAGTTCACCGTCGAGGATCCGAACGTGTGGACGGCGCCGTGGAGCGGCGAGTACGCCTGGCCTCGCAGCGACGCCCTCGTTTACGAGTACGCCTGCCACGAGGGCAATTACGCCCTCGGCAACATCATGCGCGGCGCCCGCCTTCTGGAGGAGGACGCCTTGGCCAAGGCCGCCAGTACGGGCAGCTCCGGAGAGTAGCTGCCGGAGAGTAAAGCCGCGCCCGGATCCTGCTAGAGTCTGTTTTCCGAACCGAACCCACTGACACAAACAGAGGAGTGAGAGACGTCCATGAGTAAGCGAGCCATGATCATCACGGGGGTCGGCTTTGTCGTCGCGGCAATCGCGGTGACGGTGCCCCTGGTAGCTCACCACGCGTTCGGCGCCGAGTTCGATCCCAACCGTCCGCTGCTGCTGAAGGGCCCGGTCGTCAAGGTCGAGTGGGTCAATCCGCACACCTGGATTCACATAACGCACACCGAGGAAGACGGCACGGAGCACGTCTGGATGGTCGAGGGCGGCACGCCCAACACCCTCCTGCGCCGCGGCCTCTCCCGGGACGACCTCCAGCCCGGCACGGTGATCATCGTGGACGGCTACCAGAGCAAGGACCGCTCACGCCGCGCGAACGGCCGTGACGTGACCTTCGAGGACGGCAGCAAGATCTTCATGGGTTCCTCGGGTACCGGCGCCCCGCGCGACGGTCGTGACCCGACTGAACCGCCCCGGTAAACCACTGGGTGCGCCGGCCGTCTGGCCGGCACTCGGCGCGCAGCGCCGGCTTCCGGGAATGCGAGCACGATGCTCACGTTCCCGGGGCCGGAGCCGCACGGTCCGCGCCGTGACGTAGCCGGATTCAGTTCTTCTTTAGCTGCTTGCGCCTCAGGCGTGCTCCATGCCGCCTGAGGCGTTTTGCCGCCGGGACGAAGGAAGAGGCCGCTGAGAACAGGCCGCCCAGCAGGAGGACGATGACGACGATGTCCCAAAGCGGCCGCCGGTGGTAGAAGCCCGGGAAGTCGAGCCGGTGCAGGCCCCGATACAGCCAGCGGTCGACGCGGCTCCGGCGCTGTTCGCGGTGGACGATGCGGCCCAGCGCCGGGTCGAGATAGAGCCAGGTCCGGTCCGGATCGTCGAAGCGGACGCGGAGGACGGGTAGCGGATCGCGGCGATGCCTGCGGTCGCGGTAGTAGGCGTCGTACTCGGACAGTTCGTCCGCGTCGACGACCGCCGCCCCGGGCATGGCGGCGGTGGCCGCGGCCATCAGTTCGTCGCGGTTGAAGCGGCGCGTTTCCCCACTGCCCAACGGGACGAGCCGCTGCTCGAACGGCTGCACGGTAGCCAGGAACGCTGAGGGACCGCCACCGTACGAGGCGCCGCGGTAGCGACCCCGGCCAGGGGCGACGGGCGGGCGGTACGCCAGGAGCAGGGGCTCGGCGGCGAACGAGTGAAACTCGACCTCGCGCAGCGGGAACGCCCCGGAGAGCGAGTCGAGGCTGGTCCGAATTGAGGCCAGGTCGAAGTCGGCGAGCCGTGTTCCACTGCCCGCGACCGCGGCGTGCTGACCCGGACTCGGCGATCTTCCCGCGTGCCAGCCGAGGGGATCCATCGACAGGGCGCCGCTCAGCAGCCACGTGAACGCCGCGGCGCCGAAGGCGAGGCCGCTGTAGTGATGCCAGCGCATGATGCCGGAGTAGGGCGAGCGATTCCGCCGGTTCAGGCGCATCAGGCCGACAGCGAGGCCAGACAGGGTCAGCAGGCAGCCGGCTGCGGATGCCCAGACGACCAACTGGTACCAGAGCGTGGAGTGCGAGCGCAGCGGCGTGAAGTAGAGCCAGTGGAACACGGCGCCGGCGGTGCCCCAGAACCGGGACGTCGCGCTCGTCTCCAACACGACCTCGGCGGTGCGGTCGGACACGTAGAGCACGTCGCTTCCCGATCGGATCCGATGGGCGGGAAGCAGAGGCTGAATCTGTAGTGTCCACTGGTCGGGGCGGGAAAGAAGCCGGTCGTAGGTGGTTGTGTGTCGCGTCGCGTCGTCCAACCACTGCTCGGCGATTGCGGTCGCCTGCCCTTCGGACAGTTGCAGCATCGGGCTGCCCGTGTCCGCGTACACCGCGGTCCAGCCGGCCGGCGTGCGTAGCCGGTAGATCGGCCGGTCGCCTGCCATGCCGAGGCGGATCTGAACCGCCTCCTGGCTGCCGGCATCCAAACCGGCTGCGGACGCGGCCTGCGCCGGCGCCACCTGGACCGCGTCCAGGTCGAGAGGGGGCAGCCTGTTCAGCCGGTCGCCGGGATCGAGCGCCGGCATCCGCGCATACATCATGACCAGCGCCGAAGCGAACCAGACGACGAACAGCAGGTTGCCGGCGATACCGAGCCAGCGGTGGAGGAGGATCAGCGCGCGTTGCAACCCGGTCCTCCTCCGAGCCCTGTCCGCGCGGCCTTCAGCCGGCGCCTATTGGCGGAACTGATTCGGATCGTTGGCCCAGTACTGCGCGTGGCAGCCGGCGCAGGCGAAGTAGACCTGTTCGCCGGTATCGAACACGCCCTGGACATCGCGCGCGTCGGCCGCCTGCATCGCGGCGTCGCCGGCATCGATCAGGTCCCGGCTCCAGCCGATCCAGTCCTCGTCGTCCATCTTGCGCCGGTCCATCATCAGGAGGTTGCCGGACTCGGCGACCGTGACCGCGGAGTTGCGGACGAGAATCCATTCCTCATCCGTCTGGGGCTGGATCTTCTCCTCGCCCTCGGGGGTGATGATCCAGCCGACCGAAGCCCAGAGGTGGTCGGCGGCCGGTTCCATGACGGACGCCATCAAGAGCCGCGTACCCGCGACCTCGCGGAAGGGGGGACCGGTCTCCTCGGCGGTGCACGATGCAAGCGCCACCGCCGCGACGACGGCGGCCAGAACCGGGAATCTGCGGGCGCGGCTCATGACGGCAGGGGAGTGTAGCGGACTCCCCTGCCTCAAACCGCTGTCCTCCAGACGTCGCCGTGGGCGATGATCTGCACCGCGGTCGGCGACGCCCAGTGGGTGCCGACGACCGTGATGCCGCTGTCGCTGAACTTCTCGCAGAAGCTGCGGCGCGCGGCAACCGCCGCCTCGCGGTCGATGTCGGCGATCGAGCACCACTCCGGGTGGGCGCACTGACACGGGTGGTGCATCACGTCGCCCGAGATCACGCCTTCCTCGCTGCCGGACGAGACGGCGATGCTGCAGTGGCCGGGCGTATGCCCAGGGGTGGGGAAGAACTGGAGCTCGGGGTTGATCTGGTGGTTGCAATCGACGAGATCGACCAGGCCGGCCTCGAACACCGGCGCCACCGAGTCGCCGAAGACGTCGCCCCAGTTGGCCTCCCCCTCGTCCCTCCAGTACTCGAACTCGGGGCGCGCCATGACATATCGCGCATTGGGGAACGTGGGCACCCACTCGCCGTCGACCTTCATCGTGTTCCAGCCCACGTGGTCGATGTGCAGGTGGGTGCAGACCACGAGGTCGACCTGTTCGCGCGGGAAACCGGCGTCTCGGATCTCCTGCAGGAACGGACCGTCGAGTTCGTTCCAGGCCGGCAGGGCGCGTTTCTTGTCGTTGCCCACGCAGGTGTCGACGACGATCTTGAGTCCGCACGATTCGACGAGAAAGGCCTGGATGATCATCTTGAGCCGCTCGCCGCCAGGCGTGACGAAGTGAGGTTCGAGCCAGTCCAGGTCCGGCGCGAGGTTGTCCGGTGTGGCGTCCGGCAACAGAAAGGATGCCGGGACCGGATAGTCGATCTCGATGATCGGGGTAATCGACACGTCGCCGATCTTGATGCCCATGGGAAAGACCCTCTCCAGCTTGAGTGCTCTGAACTGCGGCTTCGGTACCCGCGCGTCAGCGGGTGAGCCAGGCGAACTTCTGCGGCTTGCGCTGCGCTTTCGGGTCGATCAGCACGTTGACCAGCGCCGGCCGGTCGGAGGCGAGCGCCGCATCGAGCGTGGGTCCGAGGTCGGCCACCTTCTCGACCAGGTAGCCCTTGCCGCCGAAAGCCTCGATCACGCGTTCGTAGCGGGCGCCGAGAGTGTAGGTGGAGGGCGGCAGCGGCTTGCCGGGGAGGTACTCGCTGACGCCGCCACCGATGCCGTTGTTGTTGATCACGACGAACGTTACGGCCAAGTTGTAGCGGCAGGCGACTTCGACCTCCATGCCGGAGAAGCCGAAGGCCGAGTCGCCCTGGACGCAGATCGTGCGCCGGTCCGGATGGACGACGGCGGCCGCGATCGCCAGCCCCGTGCCGACGCCCATCGTGCCGAACGTGCCGGCGTCGAGCCGCTTGCGCGGTTCCATGTTCGGCAGCACGGTGCGCGAGATGTCCATCGTGTTCGCGCCTTCGGCGACCAGCATGTCCTGGGGTTCCAGACGGTCGGCGATCTCCCGCAGGGCCCGGTAGTAGCCCATCGGCTCGCTATCGTCATCGAGCATCGCCTGGACCGCGGCCTGGTTCCGGGTCGCGCTCTCGCGCAGGTTGGCAAGCCACTCGTTGTCGGCCGAGAGCGCGAAGGGTTCCGCGTCGAGCGCCTCGTTCAACTGCGCGGTGACCGCCCGCGCGTCGCCGACCATGCCGACCTCGGTCGGGACGTTCGTGCCGATCTCCTCGGCATTGAGGTCGATCTGGAGCACCCGCACGCCCTTCTTGAAGCGCGGCGGCAGCCCGAAGTGGAGAATCCAGTTCAGCCGGGCGCCGATCAGCAGGATCACGTCCGCGTTCTGGAGCGCGAACGAGCGCGCCGGGGCGACCAGGTGGGGATCGTCGTCGGAGACGACGCCCTTGCCCATCGGCGTCGGCAGCACGGGCAAGTTCGTGCGCTGGACGAACCGGCGCACTTCGCTCTCGGCGCGGGCGTATGCGGCGCCCTTGCCGACGATGACCAGCGGGTTCTTCGCCTCGCGCAGCACGGAGACGGCGCGCTCGACTTCCCTGGGGTCGGCGAGCGAGGTCGGCGGCTCCGGACAGCGGGGCGGGAACTCGACATCTTCCTCGTCGACCTGGGCGGTCAGCACGTCGTTCGTCAGGTTCAGGTAGGAGGCGCCGGGACGACCGTAAATCGACGTGCGGACCGCCTGTTCCACGTAGAAAGGCGCCCGGTGAGCGGCGTCGATTTCCGCCGAGTACTTCGAGAACGGGCGCGCCGCCTCGACCTGCGGGCACTCCTGGAACGCGCCCTGGCCGTTCTGGTACCGGTCGTTCGCGCCGCCGAGCAGCACCATCGGCCAGCAGTTCTTCTCCGCGTTGGCGAGACCCGCGATGCCGTGCACCATGCCCGGGCCCGACACGCCGAGGCAGGCCCCGGGTCGGCCGGTCAGGTAGCCAACCGCGCCGGCGGCGTAGCTTGCCGCCTGCTCGTTGCGGAAGCCGTAGTACTGGATTCCCGCCTGTTGTGCGGCGTGGGCTACCCCGTAGACGGGGAAACCGACGATGCCGAACATGTAGTCGACACCCTGCTGCTTCAGGCTGCGGGCGATCAGGGCGTCTCCGGTCAGGGTCATGTCGTGGTCTCCTGGCTGTCGGCGGCGGGAGTGGGCAGAGCGCCCAGCACACCGTCCGCGCGCAGCCGGTCGATTTCAGTTTGGGTGAGGTTGAGTTCGTCGGCCAGGACGCTATCCGTGTGGCGGCCCAGGAGCGGCGCCGCCTCGATCTCGACCTGGCTGTCGCTGAGGTTCATCGGCGAGCCGAGCACGCGCACCGGCCCCTTGGCCTCGTGGTCGACGGTATGGACGAAACCGCGTTCGTTGAGGTGGGGATCCGCGAACAGGTCGAGCGTGTCGAGCACCGCGCTGGCCGGCACGCCGGCGTCGCCGAGGATCGCCATCGCCTCCTGCTTCGTGTAGCCGCCGGTCCACTCGGAGATGACTTCCGCCAGATCGTCGCCGTTCTCGAAGCGCCCCTTGGGTGTGCTGTAGCGGGGATCGTCGGCGAGGTCCTCGCGGCCGATCGCGCCGCACAGCGCCTCCCACATCCGGTTCGTGACCACGAGCATGTAGACGTAGTCGTTGGGGCCGAACGGCTTGCAGGGGTAGAGGTTCATCATTGCCCCGCGGCCGGTGCCGCTGCGCGGGGCCGCCCTGGTGCCAAACTCGCCGCCCATCGCGACCGCCGTGCGCATGAACCAGGTCACGCCCTCCTGCATCGACATCTCGACGAGTTGACCCTTGCCGGTGCGCAGCTTGTTGGCGTGAGCCGCGCAGAGTGCCAGCGCCATCAGCACCCCGGTGCCGCAATCGCCGATCGTCGTGCCGGGCCGCAGCGGCGGCCCGTCCGGGTCGCCGGTGATCGACATCGAACCGCCCGCGGCCTGAGCCACCGGGTCGAAGCACTTGTAGTCGCTGTAGGGGCCGCTGGCGCCGAAGCCCTTGATCCGGCCGTAGATCACGTCGGGGTGGACCTTGCGAACCGAGTCGTAGTCGAGCCGGAGCTTCTCGACCACGCCGGGCCCGAAGTTCTCGACCAGGATGTCGAATCGGGGCGCCATCTTCAGCAGCAGATCGCGGCCCTCCTCGGACGCGAGGTTGATCGCGATGCTGCGCTTGTTGCTGTTCCAGTTGATGAAGTACTCGGAGTCGTCCGTGGTCCGTCCGCCCGCGAGTCCGCGTCCGGGATCGCCCGTGCCGGGGCGCTCCACCTTGACCACGTCGGCGCCCAGCCAGGCGAGGGCCTGAGTACACGATGTCCCGGCTTCGTACTGCGTCAGATCGAGAATGCGCAGACCGTCGAGTGCTGGCATGGGTGGCCTCCTGGCTGTGCGTTGCGGGCGCATACGATAACCCGTTCCGGGTGGACGTTGCAGTGCCGGCGATAGGCTCCGGCGGAATCTCGAAGAGGGGTAACGCATGCAGATCGGAAGTCGCTTCGACCTCGCGGTGCGAAGCGTGGTTTCAGCGCTCGTCATTCTGGCGCTGTCTCCATCCGCCGGCGCGCAAGACACCGGAGCCATGGTCGAGTGGCCGGCGTTCGGCAACGGCCCTGACAACACGAAGTACTCGGCACTCGATCAGATCGACCGGTCGAACTTCCAGGAGCTCCAGGTCGCCTGGGAGTGGGAGTCCCCATCGACCGCCGTCGTGGAAGCGAATCCCGGGGTCAAGCCGGGCCAGTTCAAGCCGGTCCCGATCATGCTGGACGGCGTGGTCTACGTGGCCACCGAGGTGGCCCAGGCGGCCGCGATCGACGCGGCCACCGGCGAGACCCTCTGGACCTACGATCCCGAGTCCTGGCGGGCCGGCCGTCCGGCGAACATCGGCTTCCAGCACCGCGGCGTCGTGTCCTGGCGGGGAACGGTCGCCGACGGGGAGCGCGAGCGGGAGGAAACGCGGATCTTCCTCGCCACCCACGATCGGCGGTTGATTGCCCTGGACGCGAGGACGGGAGAGCCGATCGGCGGCTTCGGCGAGGGCGGCGAGGTCGACCTGTTGGCCGACCGGGGCGAGGCCGACTTCGGACGCCGGGTCAACCCGCGCGCGATCACCCACAGTTCGCCGCCGGCGGTCGTCGGCGACACGGTGGTCGTCGGCTCCGTGGTCAGCGACGGGGCGATCCGGCAGGCGGCGCCGCCGGGCCACATCCGTGGCTACGACGTGCGCACCGGCGAGCTCAAGTGGATCTTCCACACGATTCCCCAGGAGGGCGAGTACGGCGTCGACACCTGGGAGAACGACTCCTGGAAGTACAGCGGCAACACGAACGTGTGGAACATGATGGCCGTCGACGAGGAGCTCGGTTACGTCTACCTGCCGGTCTCGACGCCGACGAACGACTTCTACGGCGGTCACCGGCTGGGCGACAACCTGTTCGCCGAGAGCATCGTCTGCCTGGATGCCGATACCGGCGAGCGGGTCTGGCATTTTCAGGCCGTCCACCACGGCCTCTGGGACTACGACTTCCCGACCCCGCCGCAGCTCGTCGACATCACGGTGGACGGGCGTGAGATCAAGGCTCTGGCGCAGGTCTCCAAGCAGGCGTTCACCTACGTCTTCGACCGGGTGACCGGGGAAGAGGTGTGGCCGATCGAGGAGCGTCCGGTGCCGGAGTCGGACGTCCCGGGCGAGCGCGCGTCGCCGACCCAGCCGTTTCCGACGAAACCGCCACCGTTCGACCGCCAGGGGGTCAGCGAGGACGACCTGATCGACCTGACGCCGGAACTGCTGGCCGAGGCGAAGAAGATCGCCTCCGGGTTCCGGATGGGGCCGCTGTTCACGCCGCCGAGCACGGATAGCGGCGTTCTCATGCTGCCGAGTGCGGGCGGCGGCGCGAACTGGCCCGGCGCGGCGGTCGATCCGGAGACAGGTGTCCTCTACGTCCCCTCGTCGACCTCGATCAGCGTCCACCCGTTGAGCAAGCCCGATCCGGCGCGTTCCAACCTGAACTACGTCGGCTCCTTCTTCGCCCCCTCCGGCAGTCCGCAGGGGCTGCCCCTGGTCAAGCCTCCCTGGGGCCGGGTGACCGCGATCGACCTGAACACCGGCGAGCACGTCTGGATGACGCCGAACGGCCACGGGCCGAAGGATCATCCGGCGCTCGCCGGTCTCGATCTGCCGATGCTCGGTGGCGGTTCCGGAGCGCCGATGCTCACCAGCACCCTGCTCTTCGTCACCCAGCGGCGGGGTTGGGGCGAAGACAACTCGCCGCGGATCAACGTCTTCGACAAGCAGACCGGGGAGCTGCTTGGTCACGTGCCGTTGCCGGACACGGCGAACGGCAACCCGGTCACGTACATGGTGAACGGCCGGCAGTACATCGTCGTCGCGGTCGGTGGCGGCCCGGCCATCGCCGGTATCCGCGAGCTCCTGGAGGAGGCCGGCGTCGAGCTCTCGGAGGGGCAGATCGCCGCGCTGTCGGCGGGGGGGACGACGCCCAGACTGGTGGCCCTGGCACTGCCGTGATCGACGTCGACGTACACATCCCGAATCCGCGCCTCCGGGATCTGCTGCCAGTGCTGCCGGAGCACTGGGTGGAGCACTTCAACAACACGGTGGACAAGGGCGCTTCCCAGGAGTACTACCCGCCGCGGTCGCCCGTCGCGGGCCGCCGCGGCGGCCTGGCGGAACTCCGGGAGGCCGTGTTCGAGCAGGGCGGCGCCGAGTTGGCGATCTCGAGCTGCCTCTACGCGGTCGACAGCGTCCACAACCCGGATGTCGCCATCGCGCTCGCGACCGCCACGAACGACTGGCAGTCCCGGGAATGGCTGGAGCGGGAACCGCGGCTCCGCGGTTCGGTCGTCGCGCCGATCCAGTTGCCGGACGTCGCGGCGGAGGAGATCGAGCGCTGCGCCGACCGGCCCGGGTTCGTCCAGGTCCTGATACCCGTGCGCACCGAGCATCCGCTCGGAAGCCGGCTCTACCACCCGCTGTGGAAGACGATCGAGCAGAGCGGCCTGGTCGCGGCGATTCACTTCGGCGGCGCCCCCGTCATGCCGCCGACGCCGACCGGGTGGCCGTCCTTCTTCCTGGAGGAGTACACGGCGATGGCGCAGGTGTTCGCCACCCAGCTCACGAGCATGATCGTCGAAGGCGTGTTCGACGCCTGTCCTGATCTACGGGTCGTCTTCCTGGAGTCCGGGTTCACCTGGATACCGGCCCACCTCTGGCGCATGGACAAGGAGTGGCGGAATCTGAGGCGGCTCGTGCCCTGGGTGCGCCGCCCGCCGTCGGACTACTTCCGCGAGCACGTCCGCGTCGGCATCCAGCCGCTCGATTCGCCGCCCGACCCGGCGCACCTGTCCGAAGTCGTCGACCAGCTCGGCTCGGAAGACCTGCTGCTATACGCGAGCGACTACCCCCACATTCACGCGTCCGACGCCGGCGATCTGCTACTGCGGCTGCTGCCGGATGGGCTTGGGCGTAAGATCAGGTCGGAGAACGCGCGCAGCTTCTACCGTCTCCCAGAAGAAGAAGGAGGGTAGCCAGATGACCGTGACCCTGATCGAGCCATCCACGGAGGCCTCGGCGCTTCCTACCGCGATCGAGCCGAAGCGACCGCCGATCATCGACTGCGACTTCCACAACGAACTCGACTCGATCAAGGATCTCTATCCGTACCTGTCGAAGCGGTGGCGCAAGCACCTCGAGACGTTCGGTATCCGTCATCCGAACAGCGGCTACTACCCGCGCTTCATGGACCACCGCGAGGAGGCCCGGCCGCCGTCGGGGCGAACCCCCGGCTCGGAAGTCGGCTTCGCGCGGGAGGACTTCCTTGATCCCTACAACGTCGAGTACGCGATCCTGAACCCGCTGTCTCCGGTCAGTTCGGCGCTCGACCTGGAACTCGGCGCGGCGCTCGCGAGTGCCGCCAACGACTGGCAGATCGCGGAGTGGCTCGATCCCGAGCCGCGGCTGCGGGCCTCGGTCGTCGTCACCCCGCAGGATCCGGTCGCCGCGGCGGCGGAGATTCGGCGTTGCGGCGCCGACGGGCGCTTCGCCCAGGTGCTGTTCATGGGCCGGTTACAGGAACCGATGGGCCGCCGCAGGTTCTGGCCGATCTACGAGGCCTGCGTCGAGACGGGAATGCACGTCGCCTCCCACGCCTTCGGTGCCTACGGGCACCCGATCACCGGTGCCGGCCACGCCTCGTACTACATCGAGGACCATACGAGTCCGCCCCAGGCGGTGCAGGCGAACATCACGAGCATGGTCGTCGAAGGGGTCTTCGACCGTTTCCCGAGCCTGCGGATGATCTCGGTCGAGAACGGCTTCGCCTGGCTGCCGCCCCTGATCTGGCGGCTCGACTCCGCCTGGAGCCTGCTGCGTGACGAGGCGCCGCACCTCGAACGTCTGCCGTCCGAGGTGATCTGCGAGCACGTCTACGTGACCACCCAGCCGATCGAGGAACCGCCTCGGCGCCGCGACTTCCTGAACCTGATCGAGCACTTCGGCGAGCTCTCGAGCCACATCCTGATCGCCAGCGACTACCCGCACTGGGATGGCGACAACCCGGATGTCGTGCTGCCTTCGGGACTCGACGACAAACTCGTCCGCGGCATCCAGTGCGAGAACGCCCGGGCTCTCTACGGGCTGTAGGAGTGACTGGGTGCGCCGGCCTTCTGGCCGGCCTCCGGCGCGAAACGCCGGCCTCCGAGGGCTCGGTCGCTGCGGGACCACAGTCCGACTCGACGTCCGCGCAGGCATCCCCCGCATGAAGTACGTCGTCGCCGAGGCGTCCGAGATCGAATCGGGCGGCCGCAAGATCGTGACCGTCGCCGGCCGGTCGATCGGCGTCTTCAACCTGGACGGCGAGTTCTTCGCGCTGCGCAACCGCTGCCCGCACCAGGGCGGGAAGCTCTGCGAGGGCAAGCTCTGGGGCGTCATCCGTTCCGACCTTCCCGGCGACTTCGAGTACCGCCCGAGCCGCGAGATCCTCTGCTGCCCCTGGCACGGCTGGGAGTTCCACGTCCGCACAGGCCAGTCCTGGTGCGCCCCCGAGCGCCTGCGCGTGCGCCGCTACGAGGTCGAGACCGTCGCCGGTGAGAAACTGGCTGAGGCTGCCGAGGATGTGGCTGTGCCGGTCGAAGACCCGGACGCCCCCGCCCCGGGCATGGTCAAGGGCCCGTACACGGCCGAGACATACCCGGTTGCCCGCGAGGGCGAGTACCTGGTCGTCGAGATTCCCGGAACGCCAGGCAAGGTCCCATCGCGCCAGGCTACAGGTGCTACGGGCCCAATGCTCCGACCGGTATGACGCCCACATCGTCCTTCCGAACGTAGCCGTAGCCGTTCGGCACGATGACGGCCAGGGCGCAGGGTTCGGGATCGAGGTGGCGGCTCATCTTGATGCGGTCCGCCAATCGTCGGAGGTTGCGGGCGCCTTGCTCGACCCAGCGCTCGCCCAGCTTGACCTCAAACGCGGCCCACCGCCCGTCTGTGGCTTCGATGACAGCGTCGACTTCCAGGCCGTCCTTCTCCCGGTAGTGGAAGACTTCCGCGTCGGCGGCCTGAGCGTAGACCCTGAGGTCCCGAACAACCAACGACTCGAACAGGAAACCGAAGAAACGGAGGTCCTGCAGCAGGCGTTCCGGCGTGGCGCGAAGAGCTGCCACGGCGAGCGATGGATCAACGAAATGCCGCACAGGCGCGGCGCGTAGAACGGTCCGCGAACGGAGGTGGGGAGACCATGCCGGCTGGTCTTCCACGATCATCAGTCGCTCCAGGGCCTCCAGGTAAAGGGCCGCGGTTTGAGGCTTCAGTGGCTCGCGGTGGCTCCCGGCTTCGGCCGCTAGCTTGGAGGTTGCGACTGGAGTCGCAATGTTCCGCGCGAGGGAACGCAGCAGACGGCCGATCTTGACCGGATCACGTCTGCCGCCGCTCACTCGGTGGACATCGGCTCGCCGGATCTCGTTCAGGTAGTCGCGGTTGGCGATCAGAGTCTGCTTCAACGTACTCGCCAGGTTGGCTGGCCAGCCGCCCGCGCAGACGAGTTCGGCAAGTTCCTGGACGGCGAGGGTGGAGCGATCCGTCTCTTGGGGGGTGCGGTCCAGTAGCCGGCTCAGTGAAATGCCACCGGTGGATTGGCCAGCCTCAAAGAGGGTAAGCGGTCGCATGCGTACTCGGGCGAAGCGGCCGGCGCCCGTGTGTCGCGTGATGTCGTCCGGCGGTACGGCGGATCCAGTGAGGAGGAACTGGCCGGGCGCTGTGGCATCGTCCACGGCGCGACGGACGTGGTTCCAGATGACCGGTTCCTCCTGCCATTCGTCGATGAGTCGGGGTCTGTCGCCGCGAAGGAGCCTCCATGGGTTGACGCCGGCCATTCGCTTGGCGTTCTGGTCGACATCCAGCAGGACCTCGCTGGCTGCGAGCTGTCTCGCGGTAGCCGTCTTGCCGCATGTCTTCGGGCCCTCGATGACGACGGCGCCGATTGCCTCAAGGCGTTCCCTGAGTTCGGCTTCGACGATGCGAGGCAAGTAGTCCATGAGCCGAGAGGTTCCAGGAGAAGGGTCTCTCCGTTTGTCTGGACGATAGCGCGATCAACCAGGACAGACAACCGATAGGGGCAGTATTGGCGTCCGTTGGAAGGCATGTGTGGCGATAAGGTAGAGGTAGATTCGGGTGCAGAACACGGGCATGAACGCCTCCTGCATGGGGCCAGAAATGGCGAAACCCCAGGGGCAGAAACGGAGGGTCACGTCTGGCAGCTCGAACAGTGACCGGGAACGAGGCCGGTCTGTAGCGCTACGTCTGCGGCCGCAGGTCGTACGCCACGGCTTCGCGGTCGTTTCTTACGAGCAGGATCCCCTCGGCGATGGCCGGGTTGTTCCAGGTCCGGCCCGGCACCGCCGGCAGGGCGGCTAGCTCCTGGTGGCTTTCGGGTGTCGCGCGCACCAGGACGAGGTGGCCCCTCTCGGTCGTGATCACCAGGTGGCCCGAGGCGAGCAGGATCTGACCATGGCCGTAGCGGCCGCCCTTCCACACCCGATCGCCGGTGGCCGGGTCGATGCAGGCGAGGATGCCCTCGTCGAGACCATAGATATACCCCTCATGGAGCACGGAGCTCGAGAACTTGTTCTTCATCTGGTTGCTGAACCAGATCTCGCTCACCGAGGCGGTGTTGGCCTCGACGTCCGCGTCGACTTCGAGCATCGCGGCGCCGTGGCCGTAGCCGGACGACACGAACACGCGATCTGGTGCTACCTGCAGCGGCTGCGCGGCATTGATCCCGTTCATCGTCTCCCAGGGCCGCGTCCAGTAGGTCTTGCTGCCGTCGATGGCCAGCGAGATCACCTGATCTCCCCCGATCAGGACAATCTGCGGCAACCCGTCGAGGGTGAAGACGGCGGGCGCCGTGTACGCGCCCTGGGCGTCGAGTGCCCGCCAGCGGATCGCGCCGGTGTCCAACTCGTAGGCGATCACCGCGCCGTTCGGGCCGCCGGGCGCGGTGAGCACGGCATCGGCCATGATCGAGGGCGACGCGGCCATTCCCCAGATCAGGTTGGTGGAGCCCGCGTCTTCAAGGATGTTCGTGCTCCAGATCTCGCCGCCGGTTTCCGCGTCGAGTGCCCGAAGCTCGCCCGTGGCGCCGAGTGCAACCACGGTGTTGCCGTGAAGGGCCGGCGTGGCCCGGGGACCGTCGCCGCCCATGCTCTCCTCGAAGCGGGCGTCCCAACTCACGGTCCAGCGCTCGACGCCGGTCATGACGTCGTAGGCCGCGACGACTTCCTGCTCACGGCGCTGCTCGATGGTGTAGGCGAGTCCGTGGCCGACGACGAAGGATGCGTAGCCTCCGCCGACGGGAACTCGCCACAACTCGGGCGGTCCCGCCTTGGGCCAGGCAGTGTTGATCGGTTCGGGATACCGCCCGTCCATGTTGATGCCCCGGTAGTAGGGCCAGGAGCCGGCGGCGGGGGTTTCTTCGGCCGTCGGTGCCGACTCGGAACCGTCTTTCGCCTCGGCAATCGGGAGAGTGTCGTCTCCGCCCTTGCTGGGCGGGTCGACCGCGGCGCCGGCGCCGTCCGTTTGGAGTTCCGGTGCGGCGACGGCACTTGGGGCCTCGGCTTCCGACTCCGGCGGCTCCGATATGGCGGCGACCGGCGCGAGTTCGCCCCTTTGGTTTCGATGTGCCTCGAGGGCGCGGTAGTGGCGGTCTTCGTGATGAAAGTCCAGTTGAGGCATGAAGTTGCCGGTCATCTGGAGGTGCATTCCAGTGGTCAGGTTCAGCACCAGCGCCAGCCCGGCCAGGCCGACGACGGTGATGCCGGTCCACTTCAGGAAGGCGAGAGATCTGCTGGGTTTCCTGGTCTTGGTCATCTGCCGGGCATCCTACTGGTTGGGTCTCCAGTCATCGTTGCTACGCTGCCGCCCCGCCGTGAAGGCACCGAGCATCCACCTTCGTTTCTCGCCCGCCGTTCTTCCCGAGACTGCAGGGCGCCTGCGTGCGCAGGTTCGCGCCCTGTTGGAAGAAACGCGCGCCGCGGGCGTCTGGTTACCGGACGGGCTCTCGTGGTGGGGCCGCAACCCGGCTCTCAGCCGGGCGCTCGGCGATGCGGGGTTCATCGGCATGACCTGGCCGACGGAATACGGCGGTTCCGAGAGGAGCTACCTCGAGCGCTACGTCGTCACCGAGGAACTGCTGGCGGCGGGAGCGCCGACCGCGTTCCACTGGTTCGCCGACCGCCAGATCGGTCCGAGCATCCTGAGTTACGGCACCGAAGAGCAAAAGCGGCGCTTCCTGCCGCCTATCGCCCGCGGCGAGACCGCGTTCGCGGTCGGCATGAGCGAGCCCGACTCGGGGTCCGATCTAGCGTCGATCCGTACCCGTGCCGAGCGCACCGACGGCGGCTGGCGTCTCAGTGGATCGAAGATCTGGACCTCCTACGCGCACCAAGCGGAGTACTGCGTCGCCCTGGTGCGTACCGAGCCTAAGTCGGACAAGCGCCATGCCGGCATGAGCCAGGTCATCATCGACCTGAAGAACGCGAACGGGATCACGGTGCGGCCGATCATCGACCTGCCGGGTCGTCACGACTTCAACGAGGTCTTCTTCGAGGACACCTTCGTCCCGGACGACTGCGTGCTCGGCAATCCGGGTGACGGTTGGGCACAGGTCACGTCCGAACTGGCCTACGAACGGAGCGGTCCGGAGCGGTTCCTGACCAACTTCCATCTACTGCGCGCGCTTGTCGAGGTTCTGGGCGAGGGCGCTTCGCCGGCAGCCCGGCGCGAGACGGGCCGGCTGGTCAGTCGGCTCTGGGCGCTGCGCTCCGCTTCGGTCTCCGTGGCGGCAGCGCTGGAGGCAGGCGGCACGCCGAACGTGGAGTCGGCCCTGGTGAAGGACCTGGGCACGAACTTCCAGCAGGAACTGTCTGAGGCGGCGCGACGGATCGCGGCCGATGAGGGGTTCCGCGATCGGACGCTCCTCGACACCCTGCAGCAGGTGGTCATGGCCGCGCCGTCCTACACGATCCAGGGCGGCGCGACGGAGATTCTCCGCGGCATCGTCGCCCGCGGGCTGAGACTGCGGTGAGCGAACCCGGGCGGCGCGATCCGCGCCAATCCGCGAACCAGTCCGAGGGCCCGTCTTCGGGTGCTCGGATGGCGTTGCGCCAGCTCCTGCTCGACACCGCTTCCCGGCTCTTCGAGGCGGCGACGGAGGACGCGGTCTTCGAGAGTGTCGAGGCTGGGCGCTTCCCCGCCGAGCACTGGCGGGCGGTCGAGGAGAACGGTCTCGTGGACATGCTGCTGCCCGAGGAGGCCGGAGGCGCCGGCGTCGACTTCGGCGACGCGATGGCCGTGGCGCGGGCGGCTGGAGCCTTCGCTGTGCCGTTGCCCCTCGTCGAGACAATGGTCGGTCGGCGGGTGCTCGCAGATGCCGGTCTGGAGGCGCCGTCCGGGCCGCTGGGGCTCGTCACCGGCGCCGGTGTGGCGAACGTTCTCTGGCCGGACGAGGTCAGCGGGTTGGTGATTGTCGACAGGGACGACGCGGTGGGCTGGGTCGCTGCCGGCAAGGTCGACTTCGAGCCCGACACGAACAGCGCCGGCGAACCGGTGGGGCGGTTGGGTGCGTCGCCGTCCATCCCGGAGGGCCAGACGGGCAGTTCGGCCGCAGGGCCATCGGCCTCGATTCTGATGGCCGCCGCCCGCAGCGCGATGATCGCGGGCGCCATGGAACGCATCCTCGATCTGACGATCGAGCACGTGCAGGGCCGGGTCCAGTTCGGGCGGCCGCTGGCCCGGTTTCAGGCCGTGCAGCAATTGGTTGCCGTCATGGCGAGTCAGGCGGCTGTGGTCGGTGTCGCATCGGACACAGCGATCGCGGCCATCGAGGGCGCATTCGATGGCGGCAGCGCCGACGCCGCCTTCATGGCGGCCTGCGCCAAGGCGCGGGCCAGTGACGCCTGTTACGAGGTGACCCGCATCGCTCACCAACTCCACGGAGCGATCGGCTACACCCGCGAGCACGATCTGCACCGCTTCACTCGCCGGCTTTGGACGTGGCGCGACGCCGACGGCGACGAGGGCTACTGGCAGCAGAAGGTCGGCTCTTTGGCGGTCGAAGCCGGTGGCGCGGGTCTGTGGCCGTTGCTGGCCAGTGGGTAGCGCTACCGGGCGATAGGCTCCCGGCCACACCAAGCCAGACTGCAGGGAGGACGTGATGGATCAGTCGAACGGGAACGGGCCGTACGTCGGCAAGCGCCTGAGCACGGGGACCTTCGTCGTCGATGACGCCGTGCTCGCCGACTACTACGGCGGCCTGGAACTCGAACCGCCGAGTTCCGGCTTCCTGCCGTCGACGATCGCAAGCGGCCCCGACGGCGACTACTTCCGCGAGATCGCGTTCGCCAACCAGACGGGCCATCTCTGGATGCGCGAGGAGTGGGCGCTCTCCGCGCCGCTTGAGGCCGGCGCGGTGTACGGCGTCGAGGGCGACATCTGCGACATCTACGACCG
Organism: Thermoanaerobaculia bacterium; assembly: GCA_965232105.1. GTDB lineage: Bacteria > Acidobacteriota > Thermoanaerobaculia > Multivoradales > Multivoraceae > Multivorans. The sequence goes on along the minus strand of OZ246956.1, from coordinate 4,252,021 downwards.
GCGCAACCGCGTCGTCGTCGACTACCGCGTCCGACTCCGGGACGGCGCCGGTCGGCAGGTACTGGAGACCCACCACCACCAGAGCTTCCTGCGCGACCAGGAGTACGCAGGGGATGTCGAGCTGCGCGATCCCCGAAAGAAGCCGGGAGCGCGACGCTTCGATGTCCCCGAGGGTGAACGGTTCGGGGGCCTGGAGCGCACGATCTCGCTCGAGATGTGCGGCCAGTTCTTTCACGGCAACGCGAGCTACCACACCGACAGGGATGCGTCCCGGGAGCTGGGCTTCCAGGACGTCGTGGTGGGCGGCCGGATGACGATGGGCTACGTGGGTCACATCCTGGAAGAGCGCTTCGGCGAGGCGTGGTGGCGTAGCGGCTCCTTCGACCTCAAGTTCACGAACCCGGTGTGGCCCGGGGACGCGATCACCGTCAATGGTGTCGTGACCGGCCCCGACCCGGACGATCCCGAACGCACCGCGGCCTTCGTGTGGATCGCCAAGGCGGACGGCACGGTGGCGCTGATCGCCCGCGCCGGCGTTGCAGCCTGATTCTCGACACCTTCCGTAGAGGAGCACTCATGAAGACCCGACCTTCCGCCTTCGCGCCTTCCGCCTTCGCGCTGCCGCTGCTTCTCCTGGTTGGCGCAATGCCCCTGGCCGCGAACGACACCGGCGGCGACTGCCGGGGTCTGGTCGCGCTGACCGACCTCGACCACGCGGTCGAGCCGGGCTTCCGGGTGCCTGCTTCGGAAGGCGTGCCGGCCCACTGCCGGGTGCGCGGCGTCGTCAACCGGGCGATCCGCTTCGAGGTCACCCTGCCCGACGACTGGAACGGGCGGATGATGTTCAGCACCGTCGGCGGCGCCGCCGGCTTTATCGGCGACACGACGAGCCTGCTCGGCCGCGGCTTTGCGATGGCCTCGACCGACACCGGCCACGAGGGCCAGGACCGCGACTACATGCGGCAGCCCGAGGCGCTGCTCGACTATGCCTATCGCGGCGTGCATCTCGCAACCACGGCCGCCAAGCGGGTGATCCAGCACTACTACGGCCGGGAGATCGACTACTCCTACGTCAAGGGCTGCTCGAACGGAGGCCGCGCGGCGATGCTCGAGGCGACCCGCTTCCCGGACGACTACGACGGCATTCTGGCCGGAGCGCCGGCCTTCCGTTTCCAGGAGTTCGTGCCCTGGATGATCGGCGGCGCGCGGCTGCAAGCGAAGCATCCGCTGACCGAGGAGTCGTTCCAGTTGCTCGGCAAGGCGTCCCGCGAGGCCTGCGACGCCCTGGACGGCGTCGGGGACGGCGTGATCGACGATCCGACGAAGTGCACCGCGGACGTCTTCGACCTGAACGCGCTGCAGTGCCCGCCGGACTCGACGGAGAACTGCCTGACGGCGGGCCAGCTCCAGACCGCCCGCTACATGTACGAAGACGTCGTGGACGCGGACGGTAACGTGCTCTCGCCGGGCGTGCCGCCGGGCGCCGAGGACGCGGGCGACTGGGCGACCTGGATGCTGCCGACCGCCCGGCGCGGGGCGCCGGAGCAGTCGTTGATCGACGGTATGGACGTGTTGCTCGGGGCCCTGATGCGGTTCGAGCAGGACTTCGACGTCGAGGCGTTCGACCCGGTCACCGACCGCGACCTGCTCGCCGCGGCTACCGCGCCGCTCGACGTGCTGACCGCGGACCTCTCGGCGTTCCGCGAACGCGGCGGCAAGCTGTTGATGTACCAGGGCTGGAATGACTATCCGCTGCGCCCGCAACGCGCGATCGACTACCTGCACGACGTGGAGAAGGCCAGCGGCGACGCCGAGGCGGCGGCGGACTTCTTCCGCCTGTTCATGGTCCCCGGCATGATCCACTGCGCCCGCGGCCCCGGCGCCTGGGTCGCCGACTACGTCGACCCGCTGGTCGCCTGGACCGAGAAGGGCGTAGTACCCGACCGGATCAAGGCGAGTCGCCCGGGGCCCGAGCCCGAGTTCACGCGGCCGCTATGCGCGTATCCCGAGGCCGCGAAGTACAACGGCGAGGGCGACGTGAACGACGCGGCGAACTGGAGCTGCAAGTAGCCGGCGCCGCGGAAAACAGAGGGAGGAACCTGAGATGAAGACGCGTAGCTGGACGATCACCGCTCCGACCGTCGCCCTAACACTCTCGTTGGCCGGTTGCGCTCCCACGCCCGACGCGCCGGACGAACCGCCGTCTCCCCCCAACGTGATCGTCATCCTCGCCGACGACCTGGGCTACGGCGACATCGGCGCCAACGGCTCGACGGTCATCTCGACCCCGAACATCGACGAACTTGCCGCAAACGGCGTTCGCCTGACAGACGGTTACGTCTCGGCAGCCGTCTGCAGCCCGATGCGGGCGGGTCTCTACACCGGCCGCTACCAGAACCGGTTCGGCTACGAGTACAACCCGACCGCGAACTACGTGCGCAACGCCGACGCCGAACTCGGGTTGCCCGAGGACGAGACGACGCTCGGCGACATGATGCGAGGGGCCGGCTACGCGAACGGCCTGGTGGGGAAGTGGCATCTTGGTTTCCGCGAGCAGTACCACCCGCTGAAGCGGGGCTTCGACGAGTTCTTCGGCCATCTGGGCGGCGGCACGAGCTACGTCGATCCCAACGACCAGACCGCCCATAGGTGGCCGCGGAGGGAGCCCGCCGCGACGGAGCCGGGCGCGGTCGGGTCGGCGCCGGTGGTCGGGGACCGCGGCGACGGCCCCCGCGCGATCATGGACGGCTACGAGGTCGTCGAGGTCGACGAGTACCTGACGGACGTGTTCGCCGACCGTGCCGTCTCGTTCATCGAGCGCCACGCGGAGGAGCCCTTCTTCCTCATGCTGGCGCCGAACGCGCCCCACACGCCGATTCAGGCGACGGACAAGTACGTCTCCCGCTACGCGCACATCGAGGAAGAGGGAGCGCGCATCTTCGCGGCGATGGTCTCGTCCGTCGACGACATGGTGGGCCGGGTCACGGCGACGCTCCGCGAGCACGGGCTGGAGGAGAACACGCTCGTCGTCTTCATCTCCGACAACGGCTGCATCAACTACATGCCGGCCGTCATCTGCACGAACTCGCCGCTCTCCGGCGGCAAGCGCTATCACCTGGACGGCGGCATCCGGGTGCCGTACCTGGTCAAGTGGCCGGCGGGTCTGCCCCAGGGCGAGGTCTACAGCCAGCCGGCGAGCGCGCTCGACCTGTACGCGACGTTTGCCGCGGCAGCCGGGTCGGACGCAGGTACCGAGGACAGCGTGAACCTCCTGCCGTACCTGCGGGGCGAGATCGAGGAGGCGCCCCACGAGTACCTTTTCTGGCGGTCCCTGCCCAACGCGGCGGTCCGCTCGGGCAAGTGGAAGCTGTGGCGGGTCGACCTGACCGACCAGGACCCGGCTTCCGTGCTCAGCCGCGGCGGCCGTTTGCTGGCGGAGGAGAACTACCCGCCGGTGTCCGCGCACGGCCAGATCACGGTGCTCCACGACCTCGAGGCGGACATCGGCGAGCGGGAGAACGTGGCCGGCGAGCACCCGGAGGTCGTCGAGCGCCTCGAAGCGGCCCTGGCCGCCTGGGAGGCGGAACTGGCCGAACCGATGTGGACCAGCAGGCGTTCGACGCTGGCCGAATTGCACGGTCAGGCGATCCAGCTCTACTTCTGAGGAACAGAATCTCTGGCTGACCGATTCAAAGTGCCACCTTGAATCTGTCAAGCCGATCGGCCCTCTGCAGCGAGTTTCGGCGCAGGTAACATCGCTGCCCCCCTGAGTTGAAATCCGCGACCCTGCACAAGAGGACCGACCATGCACGACATCGCAATCCGTAACGGCCGCATCATCGACGGCACCGGCGCCCCCGAGTTTCACGGCGACATCGCCATCGACGGCACGACGATCACGTCCGTCGGCAACGGGACCGGCAAGGCGCGCCGGGAGATCGATGCCGAGGGCAAGCTGGTCGTGCCGGGGTGGATCGACATCCACACCCACTTCGACGCGCAGGTTTCCTGGGATCCGTACCTGACGCCGTCCTGCTGGAACGGGGTGACGACGATCGTCATGGGCAACTGCGGCGTCGGCTTCGCGCCGGTCAAGCCGAAGGATCGCGACTGGCTGCTCGACCTGATGGACGCGGTCGAGGACATTCCGGCGATCGCCATGTCGGCGGGAATGGAGTGGAAGTGGGAGACCTTCCCCGAGTATCTCGACGCGATCGACGGCAAGCCGCGGATCATGGACGTGATCACCCAGGTGCCGCACTGCGCGCTTCGCACCTACGTGATGGGGGAGCGCGGCGCCGAGGACGTCCACCCGACGGATGACGAACTGGCCGAGATGGCGCGTCTGGTGCGTGAGAGCGTGCGTGCCGGCGCCTTCGGCGTCTCGTCCAACCGGCTGCTGGCCCACCGCACGAAGGAGGGCGAGATGATCCCGGGCACCTTCGCCCGTTACCCGGAGCTCGAGGCGATCGCCACCGGCATGAGCGAGGCCGGCGGGGGCGTGTTCCAGTTCGTCGGGCCGTTCGAGCGCGAGTGGTTGCTTGGCCTCGGCCACAAGGACGGGATCACCGTGACCTATCTCTCAGGCGAGGCGGCGCAGGAGACATTGACCGCGCTCGAGGCGCGTCGCTACAAGGGGATCCGGGTGTTTCCGCAGATCCGGGGCCGTGGCACGACGGTGCTGATGAACCTGGAGGGGTCGCTGCACCCCTACGTCCTGAACTACGCCTTCCGGGAGCTGGTCGGCGACCTGCCGATGCCGGAGCGCCTCGCGCGGATGCGCGACCCGGAAGTGCGAGCGAAGATCCTGGCCAGCGACTGGGACATGACGAACGACGCCCGGCGCAACAGTCCGGAGGACGTCGACCACCCGTTCCTGGTCGACGCGACGCCGGGCAGCCTTCTGCCGGGCCTGCTGGAACTCATGCACTCGCAGCCTGAGGCCGTCTACGTTCTCGGCGACCCGCCGAATTACGAGCCGGACGACGAGGCGAGCGTCGCCACCTACGCGAAGCGACACGGCCTCACCGGGCCGGAGGCGTTCTACGATCTCCTGACCCAGGGCGACGGCAGCACGCTGCTGCTCTTCTACCTGGACGGCTACTCGAAGCGGAACTTCGACTACATGGCCGGCCTGATGCGGCACCCGCTGACCTGCAACGGCCTGAGCGACGCCGGCGCCCACGTCGGCGCGGTCAGCGACGCGCACATGCCGACCTGGAACCTCTCCTTCTGGGGACGCGACCGGACCCGCGGCGACCGGATCGAGCTGGAGACGATCGTCCACAAGCAGACCGGCGCGAACGCCGCGCTCTACGGTCTGACCGACCGCGGCGTCCTGGAACCCGGCAAGCGGGCCGACATCAGCGTGATCGACTTCGACCGGCTGTCGTCCGAGGCGCCCTACCTCGTCTACGACCTGCCCGAGAACGCGAAGCGCTACATGCAGCGCCCGCAGGGCTACGACGCGACGATCTGCGCCGGCGAAGTCGTGCTGGAGAACGACGAAGTCACCGGCGCCCTGCCGGGCCGGCTTGTCCGCAGCCGTCCGGCTAGCACGTAGCGCCGTAGCGGATCGGAATTCGCTGGACTGTGGGTTGGTTGTTCTCCGGCAGCACTTTGCACCGGATCGTCAGCTTTCCCTGATCCCCTTCCAGGGCATTCCCCTAAGCCGGGGCATGATCTCCCCGAAGGTCCATTCAGCCGCGGCGTCGAGATCCCACGTGATCCCCGGAGCCAGGAGAGGCTGGAGATCGGCGAGAAACACCGGATCCTGGAGTTTGCCCGCCAGGTTCGCTTCGAACTCGGCTCGGGAGACGTTGTGTCCCTCCGCTGCGAGGTACTCGACAAAGCAATGAACGACGCGATCGAAGTCGACCTCGAGCTGCCGTGAAGCCCACCAGAGATCGAACAGGTCACGACCCTTCTTGCGCTGGTACAGGGCGCGCAGCTTCGTTCCGAGTAGCTCGTCCAGGGCGTACGTCGGGATCCGAGCCGTGCCCGAGAACCAACGGGATCGGATTCTAAAGCGCTTGTGAGCCACACCGAGGACGTTGAAGTGCTCCCGCGAGTTGATCTCGATCTTGAGGCGCAGTGGAAGAGAAGGCGCGTCCTCCGACGCAAATCGATAGAGGAGGGTCACGCGCCCTTCCTTGAAGGAGCGCCTCGGTTTGCCGAGCCATGAGTCGAGCCGATGGCGCAAACGGTCCAGGGTCGGGCCTATCGGCTCGGCGACCGTTTGGACGAGGTCGATGTCTTCCGAGTAGCGCGGCGGTGGAGCCAGATAGAGCTTGAAGAGCGCGGTGCCTCCTCGAAAGGCGAGAGCTCTGGCCAGGTGATCGTCGGCGAAGATCTCGGCCAGAGCTCGGCTGATGACCAGATCCTGTTCCACTTGCGACTCCTGGACCCATGGGACCTGCTCCCGCCATTCGGCGATGAAGTCAGCCGGGATCAAAGGTCCGGTTCCAGATCGGCGTTGACCAGGAGCTTCCAGCGGGCATTGCGGTTGGCAGAGGCCTCGCTCCCGCCGGGGACCAGTACCGCTGTTTCCGTAGCGCGGTTCTTCACGAAGTCGGCCAGAGCCCTGCTCCGGGATGAGTGCCCGACCAGGTCGAGGAGGAAACCGAGCCGCTGGGACCAGGGGATAGGCGAGAAGTGACTGAGCGACGGGAGTTCTGCCGGATCGAGACTCTCTCCCAGTTCCGAGAGAACGGTAGCCACGTTCTCGAGACCACCGCAGTGCGCTTGGTAGCCGACGAGGTCGTAGGCGGTGACCTCGGGGGACGAGATCCGGAGGAAACCCCGCGGCGTGTTCACCCTCTTTGTCGGCATCGCGGCCCCGTTTCGGCGTGCGACAAACGCGACCTTGACTAGTCCACAGTGGATCGGCGGCCGGTTCCTGGGGACGACGACCTGGAAGACCTGCGGTTGCTGGTGTGCAGCTCCGTGGTATCGAGCGGCTGTCAAGAGCCCTGCATAGTAGGGGATTCCAAGCCGGTCCATGAGTTGAGGCACGAACTGCTCGGCGGGCAGACTGCCGAGTACCTGGTGCTCCGCCGGGATAGCGACGTGAAAGCCTCGGTAGGGCGTCGCCACGAGCCCCTTCTTCTTGAGACGTCTGAGCCCTGACCTCGCTGCCGTCAGCGAGACGCCGAGTTCGTTGGCGAGTTCCTCTGTCGAGAAGTGATAGCTACCGCGGGAGGCCCAGTCACGAAGCAGGTCGGAGGCCCTCCGGCGACTCTGCCTGGATCTCACTCCAGAAAAGTACCTGATGTCGGCGCATTTGTCGAGCGAAATCTCTAGCGCCGATCCTAGTCAACCGTGTCCGGTGGTGGAGCGTGTGCGTACTTCTCGCCCGCCTCGACGGCGACAGGCAACCGATTGCGCGGCGTGGCCAGCGGGCAGGTGGCGAACTCGCTGAAGACACAGGGCGGGTTGTAGGCCCTGTTGAAGTCGAGAACGGTGGTGCCGTCGTCGCCGGGCAGGTCGGCGGCGAGGTAGCGGCCGGCGGGGTAGGTCGTGTCGCCGGTCGTGCCGTCGGCGAAGACGATGAAGAACCCATCGTTGGATCGGTAGGCCTCCAGTGACAGCGATTGCCCTCGGGCCTCGAACTCGAGGGTGCCGGGAACGGTTGGCTCCCACCCCAGGCCCTGAACTACGGTCGCGACACGGATCTTCCGGGGTTCGGGATAGGCCTCGAACCTGGCTTCGAGCCGCCAATCGGGGTCAGCGGGGTAGGACTCGATGCCTTCAAAGGCAGCGATGGCCGGGTGGTCATAGTCCCGCAAGCGGACACCCAGCCGGTCCATGCGCCGGATCACGGTCCAGGCCAGGGAGCCGTGAGTGAGCAGGGTGGGCTCGCCATCCAGATCGTCCGTCAGAAGCACGTCAGTGACGGGTGACTCGCCGTGGAACACTTCGACGCCTGGTTCGGTTCTGAAGGTCACCGTGTTGTTGTCGACCACGAAATCGCCGAGCCTCGGCGGCGCTGAGCCTTCGGGCGCGACGAGATCGTTGCCGGCCGCGGCACCGAAGCTGTTTGGGCCCTCTTCGAGCCAGTACAGGCCGGCCAGGTTCAACCAGCCATCCGGGCCCTTGAGGCTCGCCAGCCGACCGGCACGCCATTTGGCAAGAGCACTCTCGTATCGGGCAGGCTCTGACTCCTCGCCCGTTACCGGCTGAGCGACGATGACCGCGGCCACCAGCAGCGCCCGGATTCGATGGTCGATTCCCGTCACTGTCGAGAATCCTAGGACCGCGTGCGGAAGGAACCTAGGAACTACGGTTTGTTGAACATGCAGCGACTGGACCGACTGTTAGACTGCCGCGCGTACACCTGTATGCAGAACTGGTCTTCAGCCTGGAAGTTGGAGATGCGCCACCCACGACGCAGTAGCAGTCGTCGCCCTCAGGCGATTCGCGTGGCTGTCGTGTGTCTTGGGGCGCTTCTTGCGGTGGCTGGATCGACTGCAACTGCCGGGACCCCGCCGGCGACGCCGGTGGCCGCCCCGGCGTTCGACGCCGACGCGCCGCACCGCGTCCTGATCTCGCGGCACTGCCTGGGCTGCCACAACAACCGGTTGAAGACGGCGGGACTGGAACTGGACGCACTGGTCGAGCAGCACACGGGCCTCGACCGCGCGACCTGGGAGAAGGTGGCCCGCAAGCTCCGCGCGCGGCAGATGCCGCCGCCGGGCCGTCGTCGTCCGGACGAGAGTGCGTACCGGGAGGCGCTCTCGTCTCTCGAGGGGGAACTCGATCGAATCGCGGCGGAACAGCCCGACCCGGGCCGCACGGAGACCTTCCGCCGGCTGAACCGCACGGAGTACCACAACGCGATCCGCGACCTGCTGGCGCTGGAGGTCGACGTCGCCTCGCTGCTGCCGGCGGACTCCGCGAGCTATGGCTTCGACAACGTGACGGTCGGCGATCTCTCGCCGACCCTGCTGGAGCGCTACGTCGGCGCGGCGGAGAAGATCAGCCGGCTCGCCGTGGGCCGGGTGGCCGAGCCGACCGGCGTCACGTTCCGCACGGATCCCGATCTGACCCAGGAGAAGCACGTCGAGGGTCTGCCGCTCGGCACCCGCGGCGGCCTGCTCGCGACCTGGAACTTCCCGGCCGACGGGGTCTACGAGTTTTCGATCCGGCTGGCGCGCGACCGCAACGAGCACGTCGAGGGCCTGCGCGAGCCGCACGATCTGGAGCTTCTGGTCGACCGGGAACGGATCGAGACGTTCACCGTGGCGCCGCCGGAGCTGATGGACGACGTGGCGCTGAACTACCAGCCTTCGCAGGACGATGTCGACGACCACCTCGTCGTCCGCGTGCCGGTGACGGCGGGGCCACACGATGTCGGCGTCACTTTTCCGGCGCGCCCCTGGGTGCTGCTGGAGACCGCTCGCCAGCCGTACGAGTCCCACTTCAACTACTACCGGCACCCGCGGGTGCAGCCGGCGATCTTCTCGGTGTCGATCGTCGGACCGTACCTGCCGCTGGGCGCCGGCAACACGCCGAGTCGGCAGCGGCTGTTCGTCTGCCAGCCGCAGAGCGCCGCGGAGGAGGACGGCTGCGCGAGGGAGATCCTCGGCAACCTGATGCGCCGCGCCTACCGCCGCCCGGTGACGGCCGAGGACGTGGACGGGCCGTTCGCCCTCTACCGCCACACGAGTCTCGAGAACGGGTTCGAAGCCGGCGTCGAGATGGGGTTGGCCGCGGTTCTGGTCAGTCCCGAGTTCCTGTTCCGGATCGAGCGGGAACCGGCGGGCGTGGAGCCGGGCATGCCTTACCGCATCAGCGATTTGGAACTCGCGTCGCGGCTGGCCTTTTTCCTGTGGAGCAGCATTCCGGACGACGAGCTGCTCGAGACCGCGTCCGCCGGCCGACTGAGCGCGCCGGGAGAGCTGGGGCGTCAGGTCGAGCGCATGCTCGAGGACCCGCGGGCCTCGAACCTGGTCACGAACTTCACGGCCCAGTGGCTGCACCTGCGCAACCTGGAGGGCGTCACGCCCGACAAGCGCCTGTTCCCGGACTTCGACGACAACCTGCGTCAGTCCCTGCGGCGCGAGACGGAACTCTTCTTCGACAGCATCCTGCGCGAGGACCGCAGCGCACTCGACCTGCTGCGGGCCGACTACACCTTCCTGAACGAGCGGCTGGCCAAGCACTATGGCATTCCGCACGTCTATGGCAGTCGCTTTCGGCGGGTAGAACTGGACGACGACAGCGTGCGCGGCGGCCTGCTGCGTCACGGCAGCATCCTGACCGTGACCTCGTTCGCCAACCGCACCTCGCCGGTCGTGCGCGGCAACTGGGTGCTGGGCAACCTGCTCGGCGTGCCGCCGCCGCCGCCCCCGCCCGACGTGCCCGATCTGCCGGAAGCGAAGATCGTCGCCAGGGAACTGCCGATGCGCGAGCGGCTGTCGGCCCATCGCGACAACCCGGCCTGCTCGGGCTGCCATCGGCTGATGGACCCGGTCGGCTTCGCGCTCGAGAACTACGACGCGATCGGCCGCTGGCGCACGGAGGACTCGGGATTCCCGATCGACGCCTCGGGCGAGCTCTGGGACGGAACCCCCCTGGGCGGCGTCAAGGAACTCGAGTCGGCGATGCTGGCGCGGCCCGAGCTGTTCCTAACCACGTTGACCGAGAAGCTCCTGGTGTTCGGCACCGGCCGCGGTGTCACAGCTCACGACGCCCCCGCGGTTCGCGCGATCCTGCGCCGCGCCGAGGCCGACGACTACCGTCTGACCTCCCTGATCCAGGCCGTCGTCGCCAGCGATCCCTTCCAGATGAGGAGAGCATCGTCATGATCCTGACCAAGAAATCGCTCCCGCGGCGGACCTTCCTGCGCGGCATGGGAGCGGCGATCGCCCTGCCCCTGCTCGACGCGATGGTGCCCTCGATGACGGCCTGGGCGAAGACGGCGGCCAAACCGGTGCGGCGACTGGGTTTCGTCTATGTGCCGATGGGCTCCGACATCACGCGCTGGCGTCCGGCCGGCGGCGCCGGTCCGCTCGGCGCACTCTCGCCGTCCCTGAGCCCGCTGGAGAGCTTCAGGAAACAGATCTCGGTGATCAGCAACCTGGAACTCAAGAACGCCTATCCCGGGACCCATGCCACTTCGAACGCGGCCTTCCTGAGCGCGGCGAAGGCGAAGTGGACGGAGAGCACGGACTACTACCTGGGCACGACGGTCGATCAGATCGCGGCCCAGCAGATCGGACAGGATACCCAGTTGCCGTCGCTCGAACTGGCAATGGACCTGATGGACATGGTCGGCCAGTGCGACAACGGTTACGCCTGCGTCTACCAGAACAACCTCTCCTGGTCGTCGCCGACCACGCCGCTACCGGCCGAAGCGCACCCGCGGATCGTGTTCGAGCGGCTGTTCGGCGAAGGCGGCACGGCGGTCGAGCGGCGCGCGGGGCTGAACCGCAAGGCCAGCCTGCTCGACTGGGTCCACGAGGACATCACCCGCCTCCAGGGCATGCTCGGCCCCGGCGATCGCGTCAAGGTCAGCGAGTACCTGGACACGGTGCGCGAGGTTGAGCGGCGCATCCAGAAGGCGGAGACGCAGGCCGACGACGGTGCGCTGCCCGACGTGGACCGGCCGGTCGGCGTGCCTCCGGCCTATGCCGATCACGCCCGGCTGATGTTCGATCTGCAGGTGCTGGCCCTCCAGGCCGATGTGACCCGGGTCATTACCTTCCAGCTTGCCCGCGAGTCGAGCAACCGGACGTATCCCGAGATCGGCGTGCCGGATCCGCACCATCCGACGTCGCATCACGGCAACGACCCGGAGAAGGTGGCGAAGCTGGCGAAGATCAACCAGTTCCACGTCTCGCTGTTCACCCACTTCCTGGAGAAGCTGGCGTCCGTGCCGGAGGGCGACGGCACCCTGCTGGACAACTCGCTCTACCTCTACGGCAGCGGCATGGGCAACCCGAACGTCCACGACCACGTGGATCTGCCGATCGTCGTCGCCGGAGGTGGCGCTGGCAATGTCCGGGGCGGCCAGCACATCGTCTACGACGAGCCGACCCCGATGGCCAACCTTCACCTGACCCTGCTCGACAGCGTCGGCGTCCGGCTCGACTCCTTCGCCGACAGCACCGGCCGGATCGACACGTTGGCCGAACCCGTCCACCTGGCAGGCTGAGGAGGACGTGGTGGTCTCGAACAACTGGAAGCGAAAGTCCCCCACTGGGTGCGCCGGCCCTCTGGCCGGCATCCGGCCGCAAGGCCGGAATCTGCTCCGGATCCTCGGTCTGACGTTCCTCCTGGCCGGCCCGGCAACCGCCACCACGACCGCCCACCTCGCCGACGCCGCCGAAGCGCTCGACACCGCCACCCTCGAGCGCCTCCTCGCCGCCGCACCGACCCCCGACGACATCAACGCCACCCAGGTCGACGGCATGACGGCCCTCCACTGGGCCGTCTACCACGACCGCGGCGACCTCGTCCGTCGCCTGCTCGACGGCGGCGCCGACGCCTCCGCCGCGAACCGTTACGGCGTCATCCCCCTGTCCCTGGCCTGCGCCAATGGCAATTCGGAAGTCGTGGAATCGCTCCTGGCGGCGGGCGCCGATCCGAATTCCGTACTGCCCGGAGGCGAGACGGTGTTCATGACCGCGGCGCGGACGGGCCGGATCGAGGTAGTCGAAGCCCTCTACGAGGCCGGCGCCGACATCTACTTCCGGGATCCCAAGCGCGGCCAGACCGCGCTGATGTGGGCGGCGGCAGAGGGCAACCTGAAGGTCGTCGAACTGTTGCTCGAGGTGGGCGCCGATCCGAACGCGACGCTCGACTCCGGCTTCACGCCACTGCTGTTCGCGGTACGCGAAGGTCGAATCGACGTGATGGAGGCCTTGCTGCGGGCTGGCGTCGACGTGAACGCGGCAACGCCGCGCCAGCCGGTGAAGCGGGACCGTCCGCTACCCGGTGGACGGTCTGTGAAACCCGGTTCGACGCCGCTGCTGGTCGCGGTGACCAACGGCCACTTCGAACTCGCGTCGCGGCTGCTCGACGCGGGCGCTGATCCGAATGCGGCGCACCCCGGCTACGCGCCGCTGCACATGCTGCCGCGGGTGCGCAAGCCGGGCACCGGCGACAACAACCCCCGGCCCGACGGTTCCGGTTCGATGGACGGCCTGGACTTCGTCCGTGACATGGTCGCGCACGGCGCCGATCTCGAGGCCCGGATGACGACCAGGGCCCGCCTGAACAACACGTCGCTGAACGAGCTGGGTGCGACGCCCTTCGTCCTGGCGGCACTCGTCGCCGACGCGGACCTGATGCGCGTTCTGGTGGAGGTCGGCGCCGACCCACTGGCCAGAACCGACGACGGCTCGACGGCGCTGATGGCAGCCGCCGGCCTCGGCACCCGCTCGCCCGGCGAGGACGCCGGCACCGAGGAGGAAGTGCTCGAGGCGGTGCGGACGGCTCTCGAGTTCGGCGCCGACATCAATGCGGTGAACGTCAACGGCGATACCCCGATGCACAGCGCCGCCTACAAGAACCTGCCGCGAGTCGTCCACTATCTGGCGGACAACGGCGCCGACATCGAGGTCTGGAACCAGCGCAACAAGTACGGCTGGACTCCGCTGACGATCGCGCGCGGCTACCGCTTCGGCAACTTCAAGCCGTCCCCGGTCACCGTCGCAGCGATCGAGACGATCATGCGCGCCGAGGGTGTGCGTCCGCCCACGGAAGAGGAGGAGGACGCCAAGGCGGTCGACATCTACGCCAAGCCTGTGCCGAAGCCGGCGGAGGTCGAGCCGAAGAAGGACGACCCGGACAAGCCGCCCGCCCCGCCCTGAGCGGTTCTCCCATGCAACGGATCCCGTTCCCGCTTGCCTGCGGCGTCACCCTCGCAGGTGCGCTTGCCCTCCCGGCCCAGGAAACCCCGCGCCCGGTCCGTAACGACATTGCCCGGGCCGGCGAGGAGTTCCTCGTCCTCCGCCACCAGAAGCTCGAGAAGGGCGCACACGAGCGGTTCTTCGAATTGAGCCGCGAAGGAGTCTGGCCGTACTTCGAGAAGAACGGCACGCGGATCGTGGGGCAATGGCGGCGCGTCTACCCGACACCGGATGCGCTCGACCGCGGTGGAACCGCAGTCGGCGCAACGGAGAGCGCGGATCTCGACGAGGTCTACATGATGGCTCGATACGCCAGCTACGAGCACTGGCAGGCGACCCGGCCCGCCGTCATGGCGCGGCTCGGCGGCAACGGCCCCGACTACCAGGCGTGCGTCGAAGCGCTGGAGCGCCGGCGCGACCTTACGCTCGAGACATCGGTGCGGTTCCTGCGCGGTCACTTCTACGGCAGTCCGCCGGTCTACCTGCCGCCGCTCGACGAGACCTACCGCCGCGTCCGGTAAGAGAGAGTCGGGTGTTTACGTTTCGAACCCGGTCCGCCCTCTTCGGTCTGTCGGTTCTGCTCGGTGTCGCGGCGGGCACCGCGGGCGCTGCCGATCGCCCGAACATGATCTTCATCCTTGCCGATGACCTCGGCTACGGTGATCTCGGGTCCTACGGCCAGCAGGTGATCCGGACGCCCAGCCTGGACCGGATGGCGGCGGAGGGGATCCGGTTCACACAGTTCTACGCTGGGGCGACGGTCTGCGCGCCGTCCCGCAGTGTCCTGATGACCGGGCAGCACACGGGGCGCACGCACGTTCGGGGCAACGCGAGGGGAACCGCTCAGTCGCTTCGCGACGAAGACGTCACAGTCGCCGAGGTGCTCAAGTCCGCCGGCTACGCCACCGGTCTGTTCGGCAAGTGGGGCCTCGGCGAAGTTGGCATGGAGGGCCATCCCCTCAGCCAGGGGTTCGACGCCTTCTTCGGCTACCTCAACCAGGTTCACGCCCACAACTACTACCCGGAGTTCCTTTGGCGGGGTCTGGAGAAGGTGCCGCTCCGGAACAAGGTCGAGAGGACGCCGCGACCCTATGGCGGTTTCGAGGGCGGTTGGGCTACGGAGCGCAACGAGTACTCCCACGACCTGATCATGCGCGAGGCTCTGGCTTGGGTGGACGAGCAGAAGGAATCACCCTTCTTCCTCTACCTCGCTCTGACGATTCCGCACGCCAACAACGAAGCCACGCGGGGGACGGGCGACGGGGCGGAGGTGCCGGAGTACGGCGTCTACGACGCGGAGGACTGGCCGAATCCCGACAAGGGCCAGGCAGCGATGATCACCCGGATGGACCGGGATGTGGGAAAGTTGCTCAGGCGGCTCGCGGAACTGGGGATCGCTGAGAAGACGCTCGTCCTGTTCTCGTCGGACAACGGACCCCACAACGAATCGAACCATGACTTGCTCCGGTTCAACCCTTCCGGCGACCTGCGCGGCATCAAGCGGGACCTGTACGACGGCGGCATCCGTGTGCCCTTTCTGGCTTGGTGGCCGGGGACGATCCGGGCCGGACAGGTCTCGGACCACATCGGCTACTTTGGCGATCTGATGGCCACGGCCGCCGACCTCTCCGGCGTTGACGCGCCGCCGGACACCGACTCGATCAGCTTTGCTCCGACCCTCCTGGGCCGTGCCGGCGAGCAGCGGACGCACGACTACCTGTACTGGGAGTTCTACGAAGCCGGATCATCCCAGGCGGTTCGGATAGGTCAGTGGAAGGGCGTCCGCAAGCCGATGCTGACCGGACGTCTCGAGTTCTACGACGTCCTGCGGGACGAGGGCGAACGGTACGACGTGGCCCGGAACTACCCGGAAGTGGTCACGGAGATCGAGGAGATCATGGAACAGGCCCATGTTCCGCATCCGAACTGGCGGACGCCGGCTGGCAGGTAGGTGACGCAATAGGCTGAGACTCGCGGAAGGCCGGGAGTTCCACGGCGCAGGTGTTAGGTTCCGCCCGTGAAGTCGACTGCGCTACGTTGCGGTCTTCGGCGCCATGCCGATCGTTGTCGGCACGCCGTTTCCCGGGACGTTCGTCGTCGACCGCAAGGGACGCGTGACATCGCGCTTTTTCGAGGAGTTCTACCGCGAGCGGAACACCGCGGCGAACATCATGCTGAAGCTCGGCTCGCCGCTCTCGGGCATCGCCGGCTCCAGCGGTGAGACGGCGCATCTCGAGATCAACGCTTCACAGAGCGCCCCCGCCATCGGGGTCGGCAGCCGTTTCCACCTGGCACTCGACATCACACCGAAGCCGGGCATGCACGTCTATGCGCCGGGCGCCGGCGATTCCGGCTACCGGGTCATCGGCCTGGCGCTGGACGCGCCGAGCTTCCTCCGTGTTTTGCCGCCGGAGTATCCAGAGTCGGAGGTCTACTACTTCGAGCCGCTCGACGAGCGGGTACCCGTTTACCAGGAGCCGTTCCGCCTGGTGCAGGAAGTCGTCGTGGAGGGCGACCAGGAGTCGTCGGCCCAGATCGCCGAGATCGACGCGTTGACGCTCACTGGGCGCCTGGACTACCAGGCGTGCGACGACAGGGTCTGCTACGACCCGGCGTCAGTGCCGCTGAGCTGGACGCTGACCGTGTCGCCGCTTGACCGGCGGAGGGCGCTCGCGTCATCGCAGTAGCCGTGCCCCCCAATGGGGTGGCTATCATCGGCTCCACTCGATTCGGGAGCTATGTTGCTAGAATAGTTGGCCTTACAGGCGGGCGAGTTGGTCGGGAGGTCGACCCTGGTGCCCCAACCGCCGGTGCGTGTCACTCTCAAGAGCAACGCTGGCCCATGATCACGAACACGGATGGACGTCCGCTGAGTCCGAACGCTGAATTGCCGCCCTTCCCCGAGGGCTGGTACTTCGTCGCGAATCGCGAGTCGATTCTGCGGAAGAAACTGATCGAGAAGACCTGGATGGGGCAGGAGATCGTCGCCTGGTGCGACGATGAGGGGCGCATCTGCGTCTCGGACGCGGCCTGTCCGCACCTGGGGTCGCACCTTGGGCCGACAGTTGGCGGCAAGGTCCGCGACGGTTGCCTGGTCTGTCCGTTTCACGGCTTCGAATTCGAGGCGACGGGCCAGTGCGTGGCCACTCCACATGCTCCGCCGCCCAGCGGCGCGAAGCTGAACGTCCATGAGACGGCCGAGATTCTCGGCATGGTCTTCGCCTGGTGGGGCGCCGCCGGACGGCCGTCCCAGTGGTGCCTGCCGGACGAACCGCCCGCGGGCGCCGAGTGGAGCGGGCTGCGGTCCTGCACCCTGCGATTCCGGGGCCATCCCCAGGAAACAACGGAAAACTCCGTGGACGTGGAACACCTGAGCTACACCCACGGCTACGACAACGTGGAGCCGGTCGGCTCCGTAGCGGTTGACGGTGCGTACCTCAGGAGTCGCTTCGATTTCACCACCACGCAGACGATCGCGGGACTGAGGCTGATCGTCAACAACGTCTCGGCCGACACCCACGTCCATGGGCTGGGCTACTCCTTCGTCGAGTTCCATGAGAAGACGATCGGTATCGACTCGAGGCTGTGGGTCCTGGCCACACCGGTCGACGGGACGTTGTGCGAAGTGACGCTGGTCAGCCAAGTGCACAAGCTACGCAAGCCGGGGCGTTTCTGTGCCGGTCTCCGCTTTCTGCCGGTAGCCCTGCGCCATCGGTTGCTGAACTACGTGGTGAACGCGCAGGAGAAGCGCTACGTCAAGGAGGATGTCGTCATCTGGGAGAGGAAGCAGTACAAGTCTCCCCCCCGGCTGTGCCGTGCCGACGGTCCGATCGGCAAGTTCCGCCAGTACTGCCGGCAGTTCTATCCGGAACTCGAGGCGGAACGCCGGCCGAAACTGCGGGCCATCTGAGGGGAGGGACGCTTTCCGGGTTCCCTCCGAACGCGAGTTGACATGAGATTCGCCGAACAGCTTCTTCTGCTGCTGCACAGCCAGGACACGGGGTATTTCGTGCCCATTCCCGAGTGGAGGATGTCCTGCGCCCTCGCGGGCGCGGTACTCATGGATCTCGCGATGGAGAACCGGATCGATTCGGACGTCGAAACACTGACCGTCGTCGACAAGACTCCCACAGGGGACGAGCTGCTGGATCCTTCGCTCGAGGAACTCGGTAGCGAGGACAAGGTTCATCCGCCGCAGTACTGGGTGGAGCGGCTGGCCCGGCGGGGCGACCAGATCAGCGACGATGCGATCGAGAGGCTGGTCAAGAAGGGCATCTTCGAATCCGACGCCGGCGGTTTCTGGACCCTCTCGAAGAAGGTGACCCGCACCGGCCGCTATCCGCTGGTCGACGGCTGGGCGGGGGAGGAGATCAAGGGTCGCATTTTCCGCACCCTCCTGGACAAGGAGTTCCCGGATCCCAGGGACATCGTGATTATCGGTCTCGTCCACTACTGCGACGGCTTCAAGGCCATGATGGAGCCGGAGGAGTACGAGGCCGCCGAGGAGCTCATCGAGCTCTACAGCAACATGGATCTGATCGGCAGGGCGATCGGCCCGGCCGTGCGCAGTTCCTACCGGCCGCCGGCCAGCATGCGCGCGTCGCGGCGGCGGCGATCCATGCCGAGGGTGGGGCTTCGCGACGCTCTGGCCTCGAAAACGTTCCGTGGCGGGAACATTCCCAAGTTCTTCGCGGAGAAGGCTGAGGAGATGGGCCCGGTCTTCGAATTCAGGTTGCCGGGCAAACGGTTTGTCGTGCTCGCCGGGGTCGAGGTCAACAGATGGGCAGCCAAGAAAGGCCGTCTGCATCTCCGGACTCGCGACTACCTGGAGGACTTTCAGCAGGAGTGGGGTACGGCACGTTCCATCGCCAGCATGGACGGGGCGGACCACTTCCGCATGCGCAGGGCGGTTCGAGCCGGCAATTCCCGCAAGGTCGTCGAGGACCGGCTCGACGAGTTGCTGGCGCTTTGCCGGGGCTCCTTCCGGAGGTGGGGAATCGGAAACGTGCTTCCCGGCGAGATGACCTGCCAGCGCCTGATCGGCGCGCAGGTCGCCCGGCTCAGCGTGAGCTTCGATCCCCCGAGCGACCTCCTCGACGATTTGCTGCACTTCGAGTATCGGGCGCTGAAGGTCCATACACAGGGTCTGCTGCCGAAGTTCATGATGCGCACGCCGAGAATGAAGCGCTACAAGCAGCGGGTGCTGGAGCTCTACGCGATGATCCACGCAACCCACACCGAGGCGCAGCGAGCCGGCAAGCGGCGAGACCTGGTCGACGACCTGATGGAGTTGCACCATGCTGACCCGCAGTTCCTGCCCGAAACGGACCTGGGTTTCGCGTTTATCGCCCCGATCATTGCCGGTCACTACACGGGCAGTGCGGTGGCATTCTCTATCTGCGAACTGCTGAAGCACCCGGACTACCACGAGCGGATCGTCGCCGAAGCGGACGCGCTGTTCTCGGGCGGAGAGCCGACGGCGGCGGACCTGACTCCAGAAGCGACCGATGCGTCTCGCCGCTTCATCATGGAGGTGCTGCGGCTTCACGAGGTCGTGCCGGTGCACCTGCGGACCGCCATGAATGCCTTCGAGATCGAAGGCACTGAAGTGCCGGCCTACAGCACGGTGATGGTCGCGTTCTCCGCGCCGCACCACATGGAGAAGCACTTCGCGGAGCCGGAGATGCTGGATATCGATCGCTATCTGGAACCGCGCAACGAACACAGGCATCCCGGGGTCTACGCGCCGTTCGGCGTCGGGACGCACGTCTGCGGCGGGGCGAACTGGACCCGTCTGCAGATGGTGATGAACCTGATGACGTTCGCCCACTACCTGGAGGCGGAAACGGTGCCCCGCGACTACCAGTTGAAGCTGAGCCCGATACCCAAGAACAGCGTCAACAGGAAGTTCAAGTTCAAGGTCACCGGACACCGGCATCCGCTCGTCAGAGGCCAGTAAGGCCCGCGAGAGCTCGCGGCGAGTGAGGGAAGCAGGGGCAAGTATGCGCAGAGTAGCGATCATCGGCGGCGGCGCTTCGGGCCTGGGGGCGGCCTGGGCGCTCCATCACA
This sequence comes from Thermoanaerobaculia bacterium, assembly GCA_965232105.1. Classification (GTDB taxonomy): domain Bacteria; phylum Acidobacteriota; class Thermoanaerobaculia; order Multivoradales; family Multivoraceae; genus Multivorans. The sequence continues at coordinate 4,232,096 of OZ246956.1, read as the reverse complement.
GCTCGGACCGATTCGATTTCCGCCTGTTCGAAGCCCAGGCCCAGCTTGGCGGCAACGCGATTACCGCCGACATGCCGCAGGAGGACGGCAGCACGATCCCCTTCGACATCTCCGTGACTGCCTGCATTCCTTCGGTGTACCACCACCTCGTCCTGCTGATGGAGAAGTTCGGGATCGAGCTGCTCGATACCAGGTTCAGCTACAGCGTGAAGTACCGCGGCCAGGTCTATGCCCACGATTTCGACTCGGATATCCGGGAGGAGTTGCAGGTCGAGATCGCGAAGTTCCAGCGGCTCCTGAAGCGCCTGCACCGGTTCGGCCGCTTGACCCACTCCCGGTCGAAGTTCCTGAACGCCCTCAACCCGTACAACTACATCAGCATGGGAACCGTGTTGAACTGGGGCGGGTTCTCCGGCGACTTCAGGTACAAGGTCCTCAAGCCGATGTTCGTCAACTTTCTGATGGCGACCAACGTCTTCGACATGCCGGCGTCGCTGTTCAGCAGGTACCTGGAGTTCTTCGACATCGAACGCGCGACTCCCATGCAGACGTGGGACCAGGGAACCCGCCGCATCTACGAGAACCTGTCCGCCGGCTTCCGGGACAAGATCTACCTCAGCCGCCCGGTTCGAAAGGTGTATCGGCGGTCATCCGGCGTCGTCGTGAAGGACGAGAACGGCGTGGAGGAGACCTTCGACGAGGTGATCTTCGCCTGCAACGCGAATCAGACCCTGATGATGCTCGACAAGCCCACGTTCCTCGAGCGCTACCTCCTCTCGTCGATTCGCTACGAGAGCGAGCTGCACAACCACGCGATCGTCCATTCGGATGAGTCCGTGTTGCCGGTGAGCAACGTGAAGGCGCTAGAGACGCGGAGCAACCACATCGAGCAGTACGGCGCCAGACCGGACAACTACGAGATCACCTACATCATGCACAACCAGCAGCCGTGGGCCCATGGCTCGGACAAGCCGTGTCTGGTGACCTACAACCCCATCAGCCGGATCGATGACCGGAAGGTCGTCAAGAGGTGGTGGTTTCAGCACGTCGTCCATGACGTGCGCCAGGTAGCGCTACTGGTGCCCCTCTTCCGCTTCATTCAGGGCAAGAAGGGCGCCTGGCACTGCGGCGCCCATACGCTGATCAACAGCCAGGAGACCTGCTTCGTTACCGGGCTCGCCGCGGCGAGGCAGATCGGGGCGGACTACCCCTTCAACGACCCCGAGGCGCGGGCGTCGTTCAACCACTACGGCGGCATCATGTACGGCTGGAGGTTGAGGAAGGCGAAGGGCTGATCCCTAGGCCGCCGGCTGAGCTTCCACCGCAGCCTCGGGAGCAAGGGTGTCGCGGTGGGCGCCGGTGACGTGCAGGTGGAGTGCCGACAGCGCGGGCACGACGAACATCAGGATGGCCGTCGTGATGACGATGCCGCAACCGAGCGACGCGGCAAAGGGGACCAGGAACTGCGCCTGGATGGCCGGCTCGAGAATGAGCGGCGTGAAGCCGAGGAAGGTCGTCAGCGAAGTGAGCATGATGGGGCGGAAACGCCCCTTCGCGCCCTCGATGATCGCGGTCCGCGCGGGGGCGCCCTCGCGGAGTTTCTGGTCGATGAAGTCGATCATGACGAGCGAATCGTTCACGACGACGCCGCTGAGGCCGAAGATCCCCATGAAAGAGACCGCGCTCATCTCGATTCCGAGGATCAGGTGTCCGAGGATGACGCCGATGAATCCGAACGGAATGACGGCCATGATGATGAACGGCTTGGTGTACGAGCGGAGGGGGATCGCCAGCAGCGCGAAGATCAGGAGGAGGGCGATCGCGAACCCGCGGTACAGCGAATCTACGGACTCGAGCTGCTGCTGCTGCTCGCCGCCGAAGCTGTAGGTCAGCTCGGGGTCGGAGGCGACAAGTTCCGCAAGGATCGTGTCTTCGAGGATGCCGTTCGCCTCACCGCCGCTAATCACCGTGGAGTCCACATCCGCTGTGACGGTAACGACGCGCTGGCCGTCCTCACGCCGAACGGCGGGCGGCGATGTGCCTGAGTTCAGGCTCGCCACCTGGTGGAGGGGAACCTCGGCCCCGTTGGGGGTACGGAGCAGGTAGCCCTCGATGTCCGTGATCGCGTTTCGTTCATCGGCGGGTAAGCGCACGTAGACCCGAACCTCTTCACCGCCGCGCTGTACCCGCAGGGCTTCCGAGCCGAAGAAGGCGTCCCGGGCCTGTCCGGCCAACTGGTCGACTGTCAGGCCGAGGGTCTGCGCTTCGGGCCGAAGCTCAAGCCGGATCTCGGGAACGCCGGGCGTGTGGTCCGAGCGGATGTCGAAGACGCCGCCCAGTCCCTGCAGGCCGTTCACTACGGTTTCGGCGGCGTCGACGAGTTTCGCCGGTTCCGGGTGGGAAAGTACGGCCGCGACGGGGCTGCCGAGGTCGATGATCTCGCCGCTGAACGTGATGCCGCGCACGTACGGCAGCACACCGACCTCCTCGCGCCACGCCTGGACGACCTCGCCGCTGGAGATCTGTCGTTGTTGCGCGCTGAGCAGCTTGAAGTCGATCGTGGCGACGTTGGCTTCCGGATTCAGGCTGGGCTCCGGGCTGAGGCCGCCGCCCTCGACCCGCGGCTTCTGGCCAACAGTTACCGTGACGCCCGACAGCAGCGGCGGCGCGTCCGGTGGCCGGTCGCGGGAGAGTCGCTCGATCACCCGGTGGCCCGCCGCTTCCAGTTCCTGCGCGACTTCGTACGTCCGTTCTGCCGTCGTGCCGTCAGGCATTTCCAGACTTGCGGTGGCGAAGTCCCCCTCGACCACATCGGCGAACGTCGTCGGCACGATGCCGGCCGGTAGCAGGGAGATGCTCAGGATGAGCAGTCCGACGGCTCCCGCCATCGTTACGGCGGGCTGGTCCGTCGCGAACTGCAGCCCCCGATCGAGGGGGCCTTGTACGAACCTGTTCAGCCCGAAGTCCACCCCACCCTGAATCCGCTTGATGAACCGCTCGACAGGGTTCGTCGCCGGACTTGCCGGGTCGCGCAGATGCGACAGGTGGTTGGGCAGGACGAACACCGATTCGACGAGCGAGAACAGCAGCATCGAGATGAGGATGACCGGCAGGGCGCCCCATATCTCGCCGATGCCTCCGGGGATGAAGAGCAACGGAATGAAGGCCGCCACGGAGGTGAGGACGGCGAAGGTCAGCGGCACCACGATCCGCCGGGCGCCACGGATCGCGGCCACGATACCGGGGGTGCCCCGCTTCCGTTCGGAGTAGATGTGGTCGGCCACGACGATCGCGTCGTCCACGACGATGCCGATGGCGAGGACGAAGGAGAACAGGGAGATCGTGTTGATCGCGAGATCGAGCGCGAACATCACGGCCAGCGCGCCGATGCCCGAAATGAGGAGTCCGGCGGCGACCCACACGGCGAGCCGGATCTCGAGGAACAGACCCAGCGCGATGAGGACCAGCAGCAGCCCAAGAAGACCGTTCTTGAGCAGTAGGGCCGCGCGCTCCGCATAGGCGGAGGATTCGTCGTTCCAGATCGTGACGCCGACGCCGTCGGGCAGGGAAGGGATCACGTCGTTCGCGATGTGCTCCTGGACCGCGTTGGCGACGCTCATCACCTTCTCGTCGTCGGCCCGGTAGACCTCAATGAAGACCGCCGGCTGGTCCTCGTGCCGGACGATCAGGTCGATGTCCTGGAAGCCATCGTGGACCTCGGCGATCTCGCCCAGCCGCAGCACCGTGCCGTCGGGTCGGCTGAGGACGACGATGTCCTCGAACTCCTGCTGTTCGTAGCGCTGGCCGAGGGTACGGACTCGCACCTGCGATTCGCGGGTGTCGATGCTGCCCGCGGACAGGTCCAGGGAACTGCGGCGAACCGCGCCGGCTATGTCGCTCAGGGTGAGTCCGAGAGCTCGAAGCTGCCGCAGCGGCACCTCGATGGAGATCTCGTAGTTCCGCACGCCGCTGATCTCGACCTGGGACACACCGGAAAGGGATGTGAGTTCATCCTCGATGCGATGCGCCAGCTCCTTCAGGGAGCGTTCCGCGACATCGCCATGGACGATGAGCCGCATCATGCTCTGGCGGTTCGTCATCTCCCGGAACTGGGGACGTTCGGCTTCGCCGGGGAACGACTGGATTCGGCCGACCGCGGACTTGATTTCGTCCATCGCCTCGCCCATGTCGGTGCCGGACTTCACCTCCACCCGGACGGAAGCCATGCCCGGAGCCGCGATCGACTTGACCGACTTCACGTCGTCCAGACCGCTGACCTCGTCCTCGATCTTGACGACGATGGACTCCTCCACCTCCTCCGGGGTCGCGCCGGGGTAGGCCATGGAGACTTCGATCTGGAAGAAGGGCACCTCCGGCCACGCCTCCCGCTGGAGGCCGGTCAGCGACACGACTCCCGCGGCGATGATCGCCCACATCAACAGGTTGGCGGCGACGCTGTTGCTCGCCATGTAGGCGATCGGTCCGGACCGTTCGCCGTGGCTGCTGTCGTTGGAAGTCACTTGTGTTCCACGACTTTACCGCGACGGCGGCGGCTCGGCCTTGGACACTAGAACCGGACCCGCAGGCCACCGTTGATCACGCGCCCGTCGAGGGGGGCCCAGGCGTCGACGGTCCAGCGTCCGTCGGGTGCGCGGTCCGGACGCAGCGACGAGTGCCAACGGTGCTGCCGCACGTCGGTGAGGTTCTCCAGGTTGACGAAGAGGCGGACCGGTCCGAACCGGCGCTCAAGCAGGACGCCGACCAACGTGTAGGGCTCGCTCGAGTCGCGATAGGGGTTCGCCTCGAGCCTCTGTTCCCCCGTGTGGTACACCTCGAGGCCGACCCGGCCGTCTTCGTTCTCGGCCATCGCGACGGCGCCCAGGCTGTGCCTCGGGGTTTGCGGCACGTCGAAGGTCGCGTCGCCGACCCGTTCGCGCGCTTGGACATGGGTGTAGGTGACGGTGACGCCGAACGGCGGCCGCCGATACGTTCCCAGCACTTCCACGCCGATGTTGGTGGTGGGCAGATCGAGATTGCGCAGCGCGAACGTCTCGCGGTCGACATGCAGCGGGTCGGCGATGCGCGATGTGAACAGGGTCGTGGTGAAGGCGAGCGGACCGTGGGTGCGCGTGAGGTCGATCGAGGCGCTACGTCCCCGTTCCGCCCGCAGCGGGCCGTCGACCGTGAGGCGGGTCAGTCCGGCCGCCTCTGCCTCTTCCGTGAGCGGCGTCGGCCCGAAGAACCCGGTCCCGGCCGAGATGCGCGTCGCCCAGTCGCCGAAGCGGAGAAGCGCCGAGACGCGGGGGCTGAAGAACCAGCCGTACTCGCTGTGGCGGTCCAGCCTGCCGCTGATCGACAGCGCCAGGCGCTCGTTCACGTCAATGTCGTCCTGGACGAACACGCCCGGCGTCGTGAAGGAGTAGTCGAAGCGGGGAAGGTCCCTTGGTTCGTACGTGTCGTGCTCGACCGCGGCGCCGGCGACCCAGGTATGCCGTCCCGCCGCTCGGCGCACGGTGACTTCGGCGAAGCCGGTTTCGTGGCGGTCGCGTTCGAGGATCGCCCCGAAGCGATGTTCGTGCCGACTCTGCGCGATCGCGGCGCGCGCGTTGATCACGGAGCTTCCGGCCACGGTCTGCCACAGCGCTCCGAAGTCGCGGCGACGAGTGTCGAGGGCCTCCCGGTACGGCGCACCCGTGGCCGCGAGCGTGTGGCCCGGCTCCGTGCCGCCGCTACGGCTCTCGCGGGTCGCACCGGCTGTGAGCAGGAGCGACCGGCCCTGTTCGCCGTCCCAGAACACGCGCGGACGCACGACGCCGCGGGCGTAGCGGGCCATGTCCGCCCAGCCGTCGCCGTCGATGTCCGCGAGGCTCTGCCAGTGTCCGCCGCCGACCAGGGTCATCCCCCAGTTGCCGGACAGTGGGGTAGACAGCCACAGCACACCGTCCGTGCCGCCTTCCGTCGACTGGTTGAGCAGGATCTCCCGTTCCGCTTCCTCGCCCGGCCGCCGGGACAACAGGTTGACCACGCCTCCCATCGCGCCGGCCCCATGCAGGGCGGACGCCACCCCCTTGATCACCTCGACCTGTCCGAGGTCCATCGGCGGAATCTGGAGCAGTCCGAGACCACCGGGCTGAGCGCCGTAGAGCGGCAAGCCGTCCGAGAGAATGCGCGTGTAGCGCCCCCGCATGCCCTGAATGCGCACGCTCGCGGCACCTAGCGAGGGCGAGGTCGCCTGCACCCGCATGCCGCCCATCTCGTTGAGCATCATGACGATGTCGCCGGGCGTCATGAGCATCTTCTCTTCGATCTCCTCCCGGTCGAGCACCTCGACCCGCATCGGCTGGTCCTCGATCCGGCGACCCGTGCGGGTGCTGGCGACCACGGTCACCTCTTCCTCGATCTCTATTGCTGGCTCGGGCTCGCTCTGCGTCTGGTCCGGTTCCTGCGCCACGGCGTTGGCGGACAACGCGGCAAGCAGCAGGACGACTGCGAGAAGCTTCAACATGTGGATCCGGGAGCGGGGCGAGGTATTGGGCGGTTCACCCTATAGGGAGGCTCTCTTGCACGTACTCGCCCCTTGCGTGACATTCCACAACGGGAATACACTGGCGCGTGCTTTGGGACGTGGAGTACACAGACGACTTCGGGCTGTGGTGGCGCGCGCTCCCGGAGGGGCAGCAGAACGCAGTTGCGGCAAATGTGGAGTTGATGATGGAGAATGGCCCCAGCCTGCCGTACCCCTACTCCTCGAACATTCGGAGTTCACGCCATGGAGTCATGCGAGAGCTTCGGGTGCAGAGCGGCGGTAGGCCCCTGCGGGTGTTCTACGCCTTCGACCCCAGGCGAACGTCGATCCTGCTCATCGGTGGGGACAAGACGGGCAACGACCGCTTCTACGAGGAGTATGTGCCGGTCGCTGACAATCTCTACGACGAGCATCTGGACGAACTGCGAAAGGAAGGGCTGATCGAATGAGTGGACGGCAGCCGTTCAGCAAGCTGACCAAGGACTTTAGGCCAGAGCGTCGGCGGCGAGTCGACGCCCTGAAGAGGAAGCTGGCGGCGGAGATGCCGCTGCACGAGCTTCGCAGGGCGCGGGCTCTGACCCAGCGGGACCTGGCCGAGACGTTGGAGGTGAACCAGCCAGCCGTTTGCAAGCTGGAGCAGCGGGCCGACGTGTACGTGTCGAGCTTGCGTTCCTACATCGAGGCAGTGGGCGGGAAGCTGAAGATCGTGGCCGAGTTTCCGGAAGGAGAGGTCGCGATCACGAACTTCTCGGATGTGGGGGACTGAGCGCGGCGCTCCAGAACGTCATCATGTCCTCGTGGAACGCCCGCGCCTGGTCGCCGGCGGTGCCGATCCGTGCGCCCCTGCGCCCGTACGGCGACTTGACCTGGTAGATCATCGCGTCGCGTTCGGTGAAGCTGGGATCGGCCTTGCCGGTCACCGGATGAACGAGAGCGCCGTCGTTGCGGATGTAGATCGTCGGAGATCCCGGGCTGACCGATGCGGCGGCGACGAGTTCCACCGGCGTGTCGCGGTCGAAGCTGTGGTGGGTGTCCGGGAAGAGCCGGAAGCTGGCGTCGCATCCGCACAGCGTCATCGCGTGCATGTGGGCCTGGACCTGGAGTGGCAGGCACCACTCGTCCAGGTCGCCGATGACGGAGCGCACGACGGTGCGACCGACATCGGGCCGCAGGAACTGCATGCCCGACCACGGGTAGGCCGCGTAGACGGCGGCGAGTTCGGGCGCCCGCTCAGGGCCCACAATGGGGGACAGGCAGGCCGCGGACAGCACCGCCGAGCCGCCGCGGCTGTGGCCCTGGGCGCCGATGCGCGCGGCGTCGATGTCCGCGTGTGCGACCAGGACCGTGGCGGCCGCGAGCACGTCCCAGGCGCTCGCCGCGAAGGAGTACTGGGCCTGGTTGGTGACGGTCGACGTCACGCCGCGGGTGCCGAACGGGTCGATCACGCAGCAGGCGATCCCGGCCTCTGTCAGCAGGTCCGCCTTCGCGACGTGGGAAGGCGCGACGCCGAGACTTCCCGGGACGACGATCACGACGGCCCACGGACCCTCGCCCGCGGGCAGGAACAGGCTGCCGAGGATCTCCGTTTCCGGCATGGCGCCGGGTTCGGAGATCGCCTGGTGGAAGCCGGTTGGATCGGCGGTAGGGATTCGCAACACCTCACCGGTGATGCCGTTCTCAAGAACGACCGGCCCGTCCGTCAGGCTGACCGTTGCACTGCTGCTTGCTGGCACTTGGCTGTCTCCCTTGCGGTGCAGGCCGCTTGGGCTGTCAGCTTACGCTCTCCTACAATGGACCGATGATCCTCACCAAAGCGAAAGTGTCCCGCGAGACGTTCGAGGCCGGCACGGGCTGGCAGCTCAAACCTGAAGGCGCCTGCAAGGGGACGGTCTGCGTGCCGCTCGCCGACGGTGCGGTGGCGTCCCAGAGCCACGTGGACGGGGTTGCAGTCGCCGAGGCCATCGGCCTCCCGGTCGTTCACGACGAGGAACACGGTGCGTGGGCCATCGGGCCCGAGTCGGTCGGCTCGCGGGCGCTGGTTTCGGCCGAAGACGCCGACTTCGAGTTGCCGGACCTGGAGGGGAAGCCCATCCGGCTCTCGAGCCTGCGCGGGCAGAAGGTCCTCGTCTACGCCTGGGCGCCCTACTGAGGGTGCTCAGCCCACCTGCCCGTGTGGCAGGAGTTGCGCGACGAGTTCAATCCGCAGGGATTCGAGCTCGTCACGGTCGGCCTCGACACGCCGGGAGCCGAAGGCTGCCGCCGCTTCATCGAGGCCGCCAAGCCAACGCACCCCGCGCTCGTGGACCAGCATCACCTTCTTGCCCGGCTCTTCGGCGTGATCAACATCCCGAGTTCGGTGTGGATCGACGAATCGGGCACGATCGTCCGGCCCGCGGAGGCCGCGCCCGCGCCCCCGCAGGACAAGGCGCCCAGCTTCGGCTCGTCCACCGGGGGCACCGATCGTTTCAGCCAGATGCTGGAGGAGGCGAGGAAGATCCCCAATGACACCGGCGCCTACCACCGGGCGCTCCGCGACTGGGTGGAGAAGGGCGCGGCGAGTCGATTCGCCCTCTCCCCGGAGCAGGTGGTCGAGCGATCCCGACCGCGCAACGCCGACGTGGCCCTCGGACACGCCCACTTCGAACTCGCGACGCACCTGGAGAGCGAGGGGCACCACGAAGCGGCCGTCAGGCACTTCCGCGAAGCGCACCGGCTGGTTCCCGATAGCTGGAGCTTTCGCCGCCAGGCCTGGTCGCTCGAGGAGGGCCCCGGAGGACCGTTCTCGCGGTTCTGGCAGGGCCCGAACGAGGCCGACCCGGAGGCATGGCCCTACGACGGGGACTGGCTCGCCGACATCCGTTCGGTGGGCGCCGAGAACTACGGCGAGCGCTTCGAACCGTAGAAGCCAGCGCTGCGCGCCCGCGCTGCGTTTTTCGGAAAGCCGGCCAGAACCCGGGTGGCGCGGACCCGCGCCACCCGCGAACCAGTCCGTGCGCCCGTCATCGGGCGCACGGATGGCAGGCCGGCGCACCCAGTTTCTGCGGCGCACCCAGTGTCTGCCGCGCTTCGACGTTCCTGGAACGCCGTTGTAAGATCGGCCGACCCACCGAGGAGAAAGCCACGCACGGAAGAAAGTCAGCGCTGCTGGCGTGCCTGGCGCTGCTGGTCTCGGGATTCGTCCCGGGCGGCGCCGACGCCGGTTCATTCGAGGCGGACGTAGCGCCCCTCTTGGAGGCGTCTTGCCTCAAGTGCCATGTCGGAACGGAGACGACGCCGCTCGACCTGACCGCCCTCGGCCATGACCTTGCCGACCGGGAGACCTTCCGTCTGTGGGAGCGCATCTTCGATCGCGTCACCGAAGGCGAGATGCCACCGCCCGGCGCTCGCAGGCCGGCCCAGCGCATCGTCGACTCGGCGCTCGGCGCGGTGAGAGAAGCGCTGCTTGAAGCAAACCGCGCGGAACGTGCCGGTCAGCGAACGCCGCTGCGGCGGCTCACCAGGCTGGAGTACGAGTACACGATCCAGGACCTGCTGGGGATCGATCCCGATGTCGCCGCGAGCCTGGCCAACGACCTGCCGGAAGAGACGGACACCGGCGGTTTCGACGTGGTTGCCGAGAACCAGGGCATCTCGCCGCTTCATGTCCGCAGCTTTCTTTCCGCCGCGGCCGGTGCGCTGGACGAGGCGCTCAGGACCGGCCCACGGCCCGAGACGCGGACCGTCGAGATCGACTACCCGAAGTCGCCCTACCTGAACGGGAACTCGGTCGGCAGATACCTCGGCGCCGGCATCGTCAAGATCGTCGACGACGCGGCGGTCATGTTCTTCGAGGGCGGCTCGACCTACACCTTCCACAGCATGACCGAGGGCTTCCTCGTCGACATGCCGGGCCGGTACCGGGTGACGATCGACGCCTACCCCTACCAGGCGACGTCGCCGATCACGTTGACCCTCTTCCACGGCAACCAGCAGGGCGTTGCGACCGCCGCGCTGAACAGCCTGATCGGCTCGTTCGACCTGGTGGAACCCGAGGGCCGCGTCGTCGAAGTCACGCCCTACCTGCGCCCGCGTGACCTGGTCGCTCCCTCACTGGCCGACGCGTACCGGCCGCCGGACGACAAGGTGTCGTACTTCGCGGCGGACCGCAACGTGCAGGACTACCCGTGGGAGGGCATCGCATTCCGGACGATGACGATCGAGGGGCCGCTCTTCGACGACTGGCCGCCGCGCAGTGTGCGGGCACTGCTGGCGGGGATCGAGTTCGACGAGGCCGGCGAGCCGGTGCTCACCAAGCCGCCCTACGAGCACGTCGTCGATGTCGTGGCGCAGTTCGGGCCGCGCGCGTTTCGGCGGCCGCTCTCGGAGGGCGAACTGGAAACCTACGCGGCGCTGGCGAGACCCGCCCTCGAAGACGGACTGGGGTTCCTCGAGGCGGTCCGCGAGCCGCTGCGCGCGTTGCTGATCGCCCCGGCCTTCGTCTACCACGTGGGCGACCAGGGCATGGCGCTCGACGACTTCCAGATCGCGACACGGCTCTCCTACTTCCTCTGGCGGTCGATGCCCGACCAGGAACTCTTCGATCTGGCTGCCGCCGGCCGGCTGTCGGATGACGACGTACTGGGACGCCAGGTCGACCGGATGCTCGACGATCCGAAGAGCGAGCGCTTCACCACGGACTTCGCCGGCCAGGCGTTCCGTCTCTACGAGATGAACGCGACGACGCCCGACAAGGCCCTCTATCCCGAGTACGACAGCCGGCTCGGACAGGCGATGGCCCGCGAGACGCAGCTCTTCCTGGCCGAACTCGTGGCGGAAGACCGGAGCGTCGGCAACCTGATCGACTCGGACTTCACGTTCCTCAATCGCCGCCTCGCCGAGCACTACGGCATCGAAGGGATCACGGGCCAGCACATGCGCAAGGTGGCCATCCCCGAGGCCAGTCCACGCGGCGGCCTGCTGACCCAGGCCAGCATTCACAAGATCACCGCCAACGGCACGACGACGTCGCCAGTGCCGCGCGGCAACTTCGTGCTCGCGAACCTGCTCGGCCAGCCGGCGCCACCGCCTCCCGCGGGCGTGGAGGGTCTCGAACCGGACACGCGCGGGGCGACGACGATCCGCGAGCAACTCGACAGGCACCGTACGGACACGGTCTGCAACAGTTGCCACCGCAACATCGATCCGCCGGGCTTCGCGCTCGAGTCCTTCGACCCGATCGGCGGCTTCCGCGAGGCGTACCGCATCCCGGGCGAGGAGGGCGCCGGCAGCTATCGCAAGGGGCTTCCGGTCGACGTGACCGGCATCACACCGCAAGGACAGGTCTTCGTCGGCATCGAGGAGTACAAGAAGCTGCTCTACGGCAACGAGCTCGACCAGGTCGCGCGTCACCTGGCGTCCCAGTTGATCGCCTTCGCCACGGGCGCTCCCGTCGAGTTCGCGGACCGCGACGACGTGGAGAGCCTCCTCGGCAAGCTCGAGGGCGAGGGCTATCCGCTCCGCAGCCTGATCCGGGAGGTCGTAAGAAGCGATCTCTTCGCCAGCCTCTGAGGCAGCAGCCACTACGGGAACACGACATGAGTCAATCAATCGACAGACGGACCTTCCTGCGCGCGTCGGGCGTCGCGCTCGCCCTGCCGCTGCTCGAGACGATGCAGCCCGGGCTCCTGCATGCCGCGACCGGTGGGTCGCCACGGCGGATGGTCAACATCTGCAGCACCCTCGGCATCTATCCCGAGGCGTGGCGGCCGAAGCAGACGGGCGCCGGCTACGAGACGACGGAGTACCTGTCGCTCATCGACAGGCACCGCGAGCACTACTCGCTGTTCTCGAACTACTCGCACGAGGACCAGACGGGGCGCCAGCCGCACAACTCCGAGGTCACGTTCCTGACGGCCGCCCGCGGCCCGGGCCGGGACGGGTTCAAGAACTCGATCTCGATTGACCAGGCGGCCGCCAACCATCTCGGCTACGTGACGCGTTTCCCGTCGGTCACCCTGGGGACCGCAAGCGGGCAGAGCCAGTCGTACACCGCGAACGGGGTGATGATTCCTGCCGAGACCAGCCCGGCCAGACTGTTCAGGAAGATGTTCCTCGCCGGCGAGCCGGAGGAAGTCGAGCGCGAGTCCCGCAACTTGGCGAGCGGCGGCAGCATCCTCGACCGCGTGAAGGCCGAGGCCTCGGCGCTACGCCGCCGCGTGAGTTCCGCGGACCAGGTGAGGCTGGACGCCTACTACGCCGCGGTGCGCACAGCCGAGCAGGAACTGAGCGAGGCCGGTGCCTGGCTCAAACGGCCGAAGCCGGTGGTGATCGAGGATCAACCAACCGACATTCCCGACAAGGCGGACCTGATTGGCCGTGTCCGACTGTTGTTCAACATGGTCCCGCTGATCCTCGAGACGGATTCGTCGAGGGTGATCAGCATCATGATCCAGGACCACGGCGTCGTGCCGAAGGTCCAGGGTGTCAACGGCTCTCACCACAACCTGTCGCACCATGGCCAGGACGAAGCGAAGATCGCGCAGCTCAAGAAGATCGAGACTCAGCTCATCGGCGAGTTCGACGGGCTGTTGACGAAGCTCAGGGAACGCGGCGACAGCCACGGCCCGCTGCTCGACACAACGTCCGTGCTGTTCGGTTCGAACCTCGGCAACGCGAACTCCCACGAGCCCAAGCACCTGCCGATCCTGGTCGCCGGCGGCGGCTTCAGGCACGGCAAGCACCACCGTCACGACGGCGACCACGACGCGCCGCTCAGCAACCTCTACGTCACGCTGCTGCAGGCGATGGGTGTCGAGACGGACCAGTTCGGCCAGAGCAGCGGCTCGCTGACCTGGTCGTAGGCGGGCAAGACGATTGGCGCGTGACGGGATCGCAACCGCGCCCGCCGCTTGACGGCGTCCGCGTCCTTGAACTCGCCGACGGCGTAGCCGCCGCGTACTGCGGCCGGCAGTTCGCGCTTTGGGGCGCCGACGTGGTCGTCCTGGAGCCCGACGGCGGATCGCCGCTGCGACGGATGGGTCCGCGCGGCGGGGAAGGAGTCTCCAGAGAGTCGCTTCTCTGGCAGTTCGTCGCCGCGAACAAGCGGGCGATCTCGCTGTCCTCTGCGTGCCCAGGCGAGGACGCGTTGCTCGATCTGCTGCGGCGCGCCGACGTTCTCGTAACCGACTGGACCGACGTCGACCTCGGCCGCTGGGGTCTCAGCCTCGCGGATCTGCGCGAGCAGCTCCCAGGTCTCGTTCTGGTGTCAGTCTCCCCGTTCGGGCGGAACGGCCCCTATGCCGGTCTCTCCGGTTCGGAGCTGGTGGTCCAGGCGCTCTCTGGTTACGCCGTACTCAACGGTGAGAAGGGCCGAGCCCCCCTCAAGGCGCCCGGCCACATCCTCGGCTACACATGCGGGGTCAGCGCCTTCGTCGCCGCTCTCGCGGCCCTGATCGCGCGCCTCGGCAACGGGCCAGGCCGCTTCATCGAGGTGTCCGAGATGGAGACGCTGGCCGCCATCCTGCCGCTGCTGCGGATCGAGTACACCGGCGTGCACCCAGAGCGCGACGGCGGTCCCTCGACCGGCGTACGCGCCCATCGCTGCCGCGACGGATGGGTGACGTTCGTTCCGCCGCCCGAGGACCAGCTCGGCGACTACGGCGCGGCGCTGGGCGTCGAGGACGAGGAGTGGCCGCAGCCCGTGGAAGGTGAGGATCCCGTCGCGCGTATTCGGCGCCTGCTTCCGTTCCTGGCCCGGCGCGTGCGTGACAAGACGGCGCAAGAGGTGTTCCACGATCTCCTCGAGCGGAAGATCGTCTGCGGCAAGGTGGTGAAGCCCGCCGAACTGCTCGCTGACGAGCACCTGGCGGCTCGCGGTTTCTTCCGAACCCTCCGCCACCAGCACTTGGGCGATCTCCCATTCGCCGGCCCCGCTGCGAGGTTCGGACTGACCGACGCGGTACCGCCGGCGCGAGCTCCGACAGCAGGTGAGCAGATGGATCCGTCGGCGCTCGACTGGCAGACCGTCGAGCCGCGGGCCGGGGCAGGGGAGGAGGACGAGTCGCTGCCGCTGGCCGGCGTCGAGATCGTCGACCTGACCCAGGCCTGGATCGGTCCCTTCGCCACGATGCTCCTGGCCGACCTCGGCGCCAGCGTGATCAAGATCGAGTCTCACAACCGGCCGGACGTCTGGCGGCGATGGCTGGCGAGTCCGGTGCCGATGGTGAACCCGCCTCCCGGCCTCGTGAACTCGAGCCCGAACTACAACAGCGTCAACCGCAACAAGCGCTCTCTTTGCCTGGACCTCAAGACCGAGGAGGGCAAGGACCTGCTCCGACGTCTGACCGCCGCCGCCGACGTGGTGATGGAGAACTTCACGCCGCGCGTCATGGAGCGCTTCGGCCTCGAGTGGCCGGAGCTCTCGGCGGAGAACCCGGGGCTCGTCATGACCCACTGGTCCGGCTTCGGCAAGACCGGACCGCTGAGCGACTACAAGGCGAACGGAACCTCGATCGAGGCGCTTGCCGGCTGGGATTGGCTCCACCGGTATCCCGATGGCGACCCGATGGTCATGGGCTTCTACCAGGCCGATGCGATCACCGGCATGCAGATGGCGGCGACGACTCTCGTCGCGCTCTTTCACAGCCGGCGTACCGGCGAGGGTCAGTCGATCGACGGCAGCATGGTCGAGGCGGCGGTCGGCTACCTCGGCGAAGTGCTCCTCGATGCCGCCGTCGGTGGCGACCAGACACCCGCGGGCAACGTCGATCTCGACCTTGCGCCGCACGGCGTTTACCCGTGCGCCGGGGACGACCGCTGGATCGCCGTGGCGGTCGAATCCGACGAGATCTGGCGGCGGCTGGTGGCGGTCTCAGGTTCCGAGACCCTCGCGGATTCGGCATTCGACCGGCACCGCGACCGGATTGCCAACGCCGAGAAGATCGACGAGGCGCTCGCCGAGTGGACGTCTACCCAGCGGGCCGAGCACCTGATGCAGCGCCTGCAGGCCGCCGGCATCTCGGCCGGCGTCGTGCGCACGACCGCCGAGTTGATGGCCTGTTCCCATCTCGACCAGCGGGCCTGGTTCCGCAGGATCAAGCACGCCGACGTAGGCGAACACCGATACGCCGGCCACCCCTGGCGAATGGACGGCCTGCTGGAGCGGTCCGACCTGCCGCCGCCTCGCCTCGGCGAGCACAGCCGTGAACTGTTGCGGGTGCGCCTCGGTCTCTCCGATACCGAGATCGACGACCTCCTCGAACGCGGCGTCACCGGCGCTGTGTTCAGCTAGAAGCCACCGGCGCACTGGGTGCGCCGGCGTGCCATCCGTGCGCCCGAGTGACGGGCGCACGGAGTGGTTCGCGGGTGGCGCGGACCGCGCCACCCGGGTTCCCGCCGGCTTCCGAGAAGGAACGCGCCGCGAAGCGGCGGCGATCTGCGCCATGTGTGTGCCGGACTACACAGGCGGGCCTTGCTCTGTGCGTATCCTTGTGCGAGTATCCGCACAGTGGCGACGAACCTCGCGATCGATCCTGAACTCCTGAACAGAGCCCTCGAAGTGAGCGGCGAGAAGACGAAGACGGCTGCCGTAACTGTTGCCCTCCGCGAGTTCCTCGCGCGACGGGAGCAGGCCGGCATTCTCGATCTGTTCGGAGCCCTGGAGTGGGACGAAACCTACGACTACAAGCAGGAGCGATCGAGAAGGCTGAGGTCGCCTGAGGTCGACCAGGGCTGACGCCGAAGCCGCCGGCGCATGAACTTCCTGGTGGACACGAGCGTCTGGTCGCTGGCTTTGCGTCGAAGCGAACCCGGAGCCGAGAGAGAGGTGGCGCGGCTTCGTGAAGCGCTCTTCGCGCGAGAGTCGATCTACACCACGGGGCTCATCCTGCAGGAGCTACTGCAGGGGTTCAGGGGCCCTCGTCAGCGGGACGCGATCCTGCATCGTTTCTCTGTGCTGCCAACGATCACGCCCGACCGCGACGACCATGTCGAAGCGGCCGAGGTTCGCAACCGCTGCCGGCGCAATGGTGTTCAGATAGGGACGATCGATGCCCTCCTGGCTCAGCTCGCGATTCGACACGAGTTGGTCTTGTTGACTACGGATCAGGACTTCCGTCACGCGGCCGCGCATGTGCCGCTGAAGGTGTGGTTAGCGAGAACGGTCGCTACGGCCGGTAGCTCGGCCCCGCCGCCGGTCCGACAAGCTCCGCCGCCACCACGCGCCTCGCGTCGCGGATGAAGTCCACCAGCAGCGGCCTCGTGTCCCGCGGGTCGATGATCTCCTCGACGCCGAAGGCGTGGGCATTGCGGAAGGGCGAGGAGATGGCCAAGAGTCGCGCCTCGATCTCGGCGCGCTTGGCCTCCGGGTCCTCGGCCGCTTCGATCTCGCGCTTGTAGGCGATCGCGGTGCCGCCCTGGATGTGCATCGAACCGCCGTGCGCCGAAGGCCAGGCGTAGCGACGGTAGAGACCCTGGCTACGCCAATGGAGTCCGCCGGCGACTCCGTAGAGCTGACGGACGACGAAGCAGATGTATGGGGTCTGCGTCAGGTTGAGCGCCGTCACGACGCGGGCGCCGGCCCTCACGATGCCGAGACGTTCCTGTGCAGGGCCGACGGAGAACCCGGGCTCGTCGGCGAAGTAGACCAGCGGCAGGTGGAAGGTCTCGCAGAGCTCGAGCAGCCGGAGCATCTTCTCGCCGGCCGCGATGTCCATCGAACCGCCGTTGAAGCGCGGATCGTTGCTCATGACCCCGCAGGGGATGCCGTCGACCCGGGCGAGACCGGTGACGCGGGCCTGGCCGTAGAGCGGCCCGATCTCGAAGAAGCTGCCCTCGTCGACGACGGCCTCGATGATCGCGTGGGGGTCGTAGGTCCGGCGCCGGTCCTGCGGCACGACGGACAGCAGCGACTCGGCGCGCCGGTCCGAATCGTCGTCCGGTGTCCGCTCCGGCGGCGCCGCCCAGACGCTCGATGGCAGGTACGAGAGGAACCGCCGCACCTGGGAGATCGCGTCGGCCTCGTCCTCGGCGAGGTTCATCACGACGCCGTTCTTCACCTGAGTGCGCTCGTCTCCCAGCTCTTCCTTCGTGATCCGCTGGCCGGTCGCCTGCTCGACGACCTTCGGACCGGCGACGAACACCTGGCTCGTCCCCTTGACCATCACGCTGAAGTGGCAGAGGCACGCCTGCACGGCCGGCAGACCGGCGACCGAGCCAAGCACGGCCGAGACCACCGGAACGGTCTGCAGGAGCCGAGCCGACACGTCGGTCCCGGCGCCGCCGGGCAGGTACGTCCTGCCGATCTGCTCGAAGGTCTTCACGCTCCCGCCCGTCGCATCGAGAAGCCGGACGAAGGGCAACCGGCTCCGCAGCGCGAACTGCTCCGCAAAGCGGCTCTTGTTGCCGATGTTCGCGTCCGACGCGCCGCCTCGGATCGTGAAATCGCCGCCCGAGAATGCGACCTTGCGGCCGTCGACCCGCACCGTGCCGACTACCATGTTGGACGGCTTGAGCGCCGCGACCGAACCGTCCTCCCAGGTCGCCGTGCCGGCGAGCGCGCCGATCTCGTGGAAGCTTCCCGGGTCCGCGAGCAGGTCGATGCGCTCCCGCACCGTCAGCTTGCCGCGGCCGTGCTGAAAGGCGACGCTGTCGGCGCCGCCCATCTCTTCGGCCATGCGGCGCTGCCGTTCGATCTCGTTGACGTCGTCGTTCCAGCTCATGGGGTGCTCCGGTCTTGACGGCTGGGATTCTCTCATTCCGTGGTGCGTGCCGGGTCGATCGACAGTGGCTGCTTGAGAGCAAGACTCGGAAGCAGTCCGAGCAGCTAGACTTCGACCCGCCCCTTGACCTTGATTCTGCGTCTCCTCGCCTGTTGATGATTCGATCGGCTACGCTGCTTGCGGGATGTCTACGCGCGGCGGCGCCGAGCGTCTTGGCGATGGCGTTGCTGGCGTCGGCTTCGTCGGCTCAGGCGCAGCGGCTGCTGACTCTGGCGCCGAGCGTAGAAGAAGCGGCGTCGGCGGGCGCTCCCGGTCCTTCGATCGGGCCCGCGCCGACGTCGGTGCAGGTGGACCTGGAGTTGCTGCGCGGCGCGCCGGCGCGGCTCGAGGTGCCGACGCCCGAGGGCAGCGTCTTGTCCGCGGAGCGGAGCATGTTCGAGGACCGCGGCGGCGGCGACCTGATGTGGTCCGGCGGTGAGCCCGGCGCGGGGTACGACACGGTCGTGTTGACGGTGGAGGGCGGCCGGCTGGTGGGTCGGTTCGGGGCGCCGGGCGGCGGCGTCTACCAGGTCCACGCGGAGAGGGACGGCCGGGGCGGCATGGCGCCGGTCGTGGGGCCGGTTCTGGACGGGTCCGAGCCGTGGTGCGCGGTGGAGGCGGGCGCGGAAGGCGCCCGCGACGCCCATGCCGTTGTCGGTGCAGGGGCCGCGGATCTTCCTGAGCGTGTGAGCGATCCGCAGAGCCACGACCGGCTCGACATCCTGGTGGCGTACACCGCCACCGCGGCGGAGAACTGGGCCGGCCGAGGCGGGGCCCGGGCGGCGATCCGCCACGCCGGCGACTACCTGAAGATGGTGTTTCGGAACAACCAACTTCCTGTCGAGCCGCGCATCGTGCATGTTGCTCAGGCGTCGACCGCTCTGGATCGGGCGGCGAGGGATCTGGGCTGGAACGAACGGCAGAGAGGCGACCACCCCCTGTGGGTAGGGATTGACCGGGACGGGGACATGTTGCGTCTGCGCCACGAGCACCGGGCCGACCTTGTGCATCTTTTCACGGGCGAGAACCCGATCCTGCTCCGCAACGCCTGCGGCTCGGCCAGACTGCTGCAGAATGGTGGTACCGCACAGAGCTTCTCCGATCGGGCCTACGGATGGACCACGAATCACTCGTTCTGCGGGGATTACGCCGTCACCTTCGCGCACGAGGTTGGTCACGGGCTGGGCGCCAATCACGAGCCGGACAACGCCGGGCCAACGTCCAGGCGGTTCAGGCCGTACGCCCTCGGTCATGTGAACTTTGACGTGATGCCGAGCGTCGGCACGGCGATGAGCTACCAGGGCCAGATCGAGCCGTTCTTCTCCACGCCGCGGATTCGGCCATACGGCGCGGTGGTCGGCGTTGCAGGCGAGCAGGACCAGGAGCGGTTGCTGCAGGAGACTGTCCACATCGGGGCGCGCTACGGCGACTACCTGATGTCGCTGGAGGGCCTTCCGGCCGCGCCGAGCGGTATGAGAGCCTGGTTCGACGGCGCTTCCGTGCGCCTCGCCTGGCGGGACAACGCACCTGACGCGGACGGGTACGAGTTGGTCTACAGGTTGCTGCGAAACGACCAGTCGAGTGTCGAGTCGCTCTTGGCGCTTGAAGGCCGCTCCGAGGCGATTCTCCCGGCGAACATGATCGAGCCGGGAAGACTCTACGAGTTCTGGGTCAGAGCGGTGAAGGGCGAGAGGCGGTCCCTGCGCAGCGGCATCGTGGTTCTGGCCGTCCCCGCTGAGCCGATCGAAGCTCCATCGGGCGTCGTCGTGAGGGTCGCGCCCCCCGAGCTCGGTTGGATCGAGGTCGGTTGGACCGACAACTCGGACAACGAATCGGGGTTCGACGTACAGCTTCTGAAGGGCGGCGAGGTGATCGCTCGGAACCAGGAGGCGGCAGACAGCGGGAGTTCCGAGTTCTACAGCTACGACGGGGCGCTTCAAGGCGGCGCGGAGTACCAGGTGCGGGTCTTCGCCTACAACTCGTCGGGCTACTCCGAGAGCAGCGAGACGGTGACTTTCCGCTGGACCCTCCCGCGGGCGCCCCAACCGGTCACCGGTCTGGACGCGTCGGCGATCGGACCGACGACGGTACGCTTGAGCTGGGTCGACAACCCCGAGAGTGACTTCTACTGGGTCACTGCGGCGCTTCCAGGCTGGAAGCATGGAGGCTTCCATGTCGAGGACGGTGTCGGGTGGGCCGACCTGGAGGGCCTTGCTCGCGGCGGTCGCTACACGTTCGAAGTGCATCCCTCAGGCTTCAGTTCCCATGGGGCGTTGGTGTCCCGTACCGACTTGACTCTGGGCGGGCGCGGTAGGGGGCCGCGAGCGCCTACGAACCTCTCCTGGGCGATGACGGACGATGGACAGGTCCGTGTGAGCTGGAAGGACATTTCGAGCGACGAACTGGGCTTCGAGCTCCAGTCCGCCGTAAGCGGAAGTGATTCCTGGAAAAGGCTGGCCGCTGTCCCACCGGACACGGAGTCGGTCGTCGTCTCGTCCAACTTCTTGCTGCGGAGAAACTTCCGAGTCTTCGCCTACAACGAGCGCGGGTTCTCGGCGAGCAGCCGCTGGGCGCACGGAGTGCCGTACGTTGAGTGGATGACGGCCACCTCCGGCGCCGGGGAAGTCTGTCCAGCAGACATGACCGAGTCGGGCCGCGCCGAGAAAATCGGACTGTGTCTCCACAACCGCCGTTTCGGGGTGGAAGTCGGCGACTTTTTTGGCGGAGAGTGGCATGGCCGGGTCGTGCCGGCAGGCACGGACGGGGTCGCGATCTTCTACTTCTCCGATCCGGACAGTTGGGACCTCCTCGTCAAGGTGGTGGACGGCTGTGCGATCAACGGACACTACTGGGTGCTCGCCGCGGCGGCGAGCGATCTGGAGTTCGACCTGACCGTGTACTACAGAGCACCGGGCGCGTTTTGGGGAGGCCACGTCTACGCTGGACGGCGCGGCGGGAGATCGGTTGTGCACAGGGAGGCCTTCCCGGGGGCCTGCGCTACTCCGCTTTCACCGACTGTTGAGAAGCAATCACCGACTGTCGAGAACTTGACCGCCACGGCCGGCGATGCAGAGGTCGGCTTGACCTGGAACGTGAAGCTCGGCGAGGCCGTGACCGGGATGCAGGTGCGGTGGAAGGCCTCGGCTGACCTGCCGTTCGACGACGCGGCCGACGCCTGGACGGACCTGCGGGCCGGGGCTCGGGACTTCAAGGTTGCGGGGCTCACCAACGAAATGGAGTACGCGTTCGCCGTGCGTGCCGTGCAGACTTCGGGTGCGGGTCCGGCAACGGTCGCGAGGGCAACGCCGCGCGGGCCGCCGGGAACTTCCATCCGGCTCGACATCTCGTGTGACGAAGATCTGTGCCGGACGCTGACGGGCACGCGGGTGTCTTTCTTCCACGCGGGCGCCGACAACGTGATGGAGTGGGACTGGGACTTCGGTGACGGCGCCACGTCGAGCCTGATGTCGCCGACGCATACGTGCTCCACGCCCGGGTTCTTCACCGTCACGCTGACGGTGAGCGACGGCACGAGTTCGGACTCGGCAACTCGGACAGTGCTGGTTGAGTCGGCTGTACCCGACGGTTCCTGCCTCTTCGATCAGGAAACGGCCTGCCTTCAGGACTCGCGCTTTGAGGTGAAGGCGAACTGGTGGACCGGCGGCAGCCGGTCTGGATCGGGGCGGGTGGTCTACGCGGGCACCAACGACTCGGGCCTGTTCCGGTTCTTCGACCCCCTGAACTGGGAGATCCTGATCAAGGTGCTGGACGGCTGCGGGATCAACGGAAGAGTGTGGGTTCTGGGCGCTTCGACGACCGATCTGGGGTACCGGATCCAGGTCACCGACACGGTCACCGGCGAGTCGCGGTCGTACGTGAACGAGCCGGGCCAGGCGGCGCCGGCGGTCCTCGATACGGAGGCCTTCGCCCGGCCCTGCGTCGGCGGCGCAGGGCCTTGACCTCGCCGGAGGCGCCCCGTCGAGTTGACGTGAGTGAGGCAGGCGTCACTCCGAGAGTGCTTCAGGATGTCGCTGGCGCGGGGCCTTGAGCGGCGTGCCGTCCGGCGGGTGGCGTAGTGCGGCTGGTAGCCTGCCCGCACCATGACGAGAAACGCTACGGTTCCGGTTCTCGCCCTCCTGGCGATCGCCTTCCTCGCCGCCTGCGGCGGCGGTTCTGCCGCTCCTCCGGCCGAGCCGGCCGACCTGGCGATCGTCGGCGCCCGGCTCATCGACGGCTCGGGCGGGGAGCCGGTCGTCGACGCGGTCATCCTGATCGACGACGGCCGTGTGCGGGCGGCTGGTTCGCGCGACGAGGTCGAGGTGCCCGACGGCACCGAGGTCGTCGACGCCGCCGGCAAGACGATCATCCCCGGCTTGGTCGACCTCCACGCCCACTACGGCGGCCCCGTGGAGGCGACGGAGCAGGCGCTTCGCTCTCAGCTCTACTACGGCGTGACGACCACCCGCAGCATCGGCGCGGACGACCCCGAGAAGGTGGCTCTGATGCTGGAGGCGAACGCCGGACGCCCGGACCTGCCCCGGGCGTACACGGCGGGCCTCGGCTTCTCCTATCCGGGCGGATTCAACTCCAGCTTTCCGAACACGCCGACGACCCCGGAAGAGGCGCGCGCGATGGTGCGGGAACAGGCGGCCCTCGGCGTCCACTTCACGAAGATGTGGATCAACGAGGTTGCGGAGCCCGGGCTCAAGATTCCGCATGAGATCCGGGCCGCGATCGTCGACGAGTCCTACAAGAACGGGCTCATTCCGGTCGCCCACATCAACGAGGAGGCGGACGGCGTTCAGCTCCTCGAGGTCGGCCTGAACGAGTTCATGCACAGCACGGTGCGGACTTTCGGGCCCGGGGGTGGCGTGCCGATGGAGGACCCGGCGCCCAGCCGGGCGTTCCTCGACCTGTGCCTGGAGAAGGACTGCGCCTTCGCGCCGACCCTGTCGATCATTCAGAACAACTGGCACTTCGCCGAACACCCGGAGCTGCTGGATGACCCGGAACTGCGAGCGGTGATGAACCCCGCGGTGCTTGAGCGGTGGAGCGACGAGGACACCCGTGCCGCCGTTCTCGCGGCGGATGGCTTCGAGGGGCGCAAGCTCTCCTTCCGGCATGTGCAGGACTTCGTCAAGACGCTTCACGACCACGGCATCAAGGTGGCGCTCGGCACCGACAGCGGTACGCCGAACGTGCCGATGGGGTGGGGTACCCACCATGAACTCGAGCTGTACGTCGAGGCCGGGCTGACGCCGATGGAAACGCTCGTCGCCGCGACGGCCACGGGCGCCAGCCGCGTGCCGCCGGTCGGGGAGGCGGATTTCGGCACGCTGACTGCCGGCATGAGCGCGGACCTGATCGTGTTGAACGCTGATCCTCTGGGCGACATCCGGAACACCCTCCAGATCGACCGCGTGATGCTGCGTGGCGAGTGGGTCGACCGGGACGGACTTCTGCCGACGCCGTAGGACGGCGCAGCGATCAAAGCGGTCAACAGGTTGTCCCTGGCAGCGAGCGACTTGAGCAGGCTCCGGGCCGCTCTGTCGCTACTGGCGCCGTTCGGCTTGCTGGCGCTTGCCGCTCCGGCCGCGTCCGTCGCCGCTCCGTCTCAGGAGGAGCCGGACAGGCCGACCCGGACGGCCGTCGTGACGACCGTGACGGAGCCGATTGTCCTCGACGGCGTCCTGGACGAACCGGCGTGGGGATCGTCGCCGAAGATCGGCGCCCTGGTCCAACGCATTCCGACGGAGGGCGCCGAGCCGAGCGAACGCACCGAGGTCACCCTGCTGCGCGACGAGGACAACCTCTACATCGGCGTGATGTGCCACGACTCCGAGCCGGACAGGGTCCTTGCGTCGCAGATGGCTCGCGACGCCTCCCTCGGGCCCGACGACAGCATCGAACTGCTGCTCGACACGTTCCGCGATCAGAGCAACGCCTTCTACTTCTCGACGAACCCGAACGGCGCTCTGGTCGACGGCCTCGTGTTCGCGAACGGCGAGACGAACGAGGATTGGGACGCCATCTGGAACGTCGCGACGCAGCGGTCGGATCGGGGCTGGAGCGCGGAGTTCGCCATCCCCTTCAAGAGCCTGAACTTCCCGCCGGACGGCACGGTCTGGGGATTCAACATCAGCCGCCAGATCGAGCGCAAGTTCGAGGAGGTCCGCTGGGCGGGAGCTCGTTTCGACGCGCAGTTCGTCCAGGTCTCGGAGGCGGGCGAGATCACCGGCATGGAAGGCCTCGAGCAGGGCCTGAGCCTGGATATCCGGCCGTTCGTCGCGGGGCGCTGGGATCACAGCGCCGGCAGCGGCGAGGACAGCCTGCGCGGCAAGCCGGGGCTCGATCTGTTCTACAACGTGACCCCCAATCTGAAGCTGACGGCCACCTTCAACACGGACTTCGGCGAGACGGAAGTCGACGCGCGCCAGATCAACCTTACCCGTTTCTCGATCTTCTTCCCCGAGAAGCGGTCCTTCTTCCTGCAGGACGCGGGCGTCTTCAACTTCGCCACGACCGGGGTCAGCCAGCCGGGCGGCATTCCCAGCACGGGAGCGGAGATCTTCCCGTTCTTCAGCCGGCGAATCGGTCTGCTGGGAGGGCGGGAAGTGCCGCTCGACTACGGGGTCAAGCTGACTGGCAGGGTAGGCCGAACCGAGGTCGGGGTCCTCAACGTGGGCGCGCGCGACACCTCTTTCGTCGACGAGCAAAGCCTGTTCGTCGGGCGCGTGCGGCAGAACTTCTGGCAGCAGTCCTACGTCGGAGCGCTCGTCACCAGCGGCAACCCCGCCCTTTCGGCTGACGCCACCACGATGGGCGTGGATCTGCGCCTGGCCACGTCCGACGTGCTGGGCAGCGGCAGGAACTTCGTCTTCAACGCCTGGGGACTCGAGAGCGACAACGAGGGCATCTCCGGGGAAGGCAGTTCGGACAACGATGCGTCGTTCGGCTTCGCAGCCGCCTTCCCGAACGACCGTTACGACGCCCAGATCCAGTGGCGCGAGACCCAGGAGAACTTCGATCCCGCGCTCGGGTTCGTTCAGCGCCGCAACGTACAGATGTTACGGCTCGGCGCCAGCTTCAACCCGCGGCCGAAGAACCAGTGGCTGGGCATCCAGCAGATGTACCACGACATCTTCTACACGGAGTTCACCCGGCTCGACAACGGCCTGGTCGAAAGCCGGGACTTCTACTTCACGATCGTCGACTGGCATTTCCAGTCGGGCGACTCGCTGCACAGCCTGTTCGACGTGAACCCGACGTACGAGCGCCTCTTCGAGCCGTTCGAGATCTCTCCGGGCGTGGTTCTCCCGCCGGGCGAGTACGACTTCACGCCGCTTCGGATCTTCTTCACCTCGGCGCAGAAGCGCAGACTCCAGGGGAGCTTCGGAGTCACCTTCGGCAGCTTCTGGTCGGGCGATGCCGAGACGTTCAGTGCCGGCCTCCGGTACTCCGCGCCCCCACGGTTGACGATCAGCGTGAACACGAATCAGACCTTCGCCCGCCTGCCGCAGGGCGACTTCGTCGCCAGGATCCACCGGGCGGAGGTCAACTACGCGGTCTCGCCCAGGCTTTCGTTCGCGAACCTGGTCCAGTTCGACAACCGTTCGGGCAACCTCGGTTTTCAGGGCCGGGTTCGCTGGACCCTCGAACAGGGGAACGACGTCTTCTTCATCTTCGGTCAGGGCTGGGTGCAGGAACTCGGTGACCGTGGCTCCGACTTCCGGCAGCAGGACTCGAGGCTGGCGGTGAAGGCGCAGTACACATTCCGCCTGTGACAGCATGCCGTCATGAGCATTCTCACGATCGTCATTCTGGCGGGTCTGGTCCTCCTCGCCGTCATCTTCGGCGCGTCGCTGATCGGGACGTTCAACAAGCTCGTCACCCTGAAGAACCGCTACCAGAACGCGTTCGCGCAGATCGAGGTCCAGCTCAAGCGCCGCTACGACCTGATCCCGAACATGGTCGAGGTAGCGAAGGGCTACATGAGTCACGAGCGGGAAACCCTGGAGGCGGTGATCCAGGCCCGGAACATGGCGGCCGGCGGACTGGAGCAGGCGGCCGCGAACCCGGGCGACGCCGCGGCGATCCAGGGCCTGGCGTCGGCCGAAGGCGTACTCACCGGCACGCTTGGCCGCCTGTTCGCCCTGGCTGAGGCCTACCCCGATCTGAAGGCCAACCAGAACATGATGCAGGTCAGCGAAGAGCTGCGCTCGACGGAGAACAAGGTCGCCTTCTCACGCCAGGCCTTCAACGACGCCGTGACCGTCTACAACACGTTCAAGCAGAGGTTCCCGGCTGTCATGGTCGCTGGGATGTTCGGTCACGGCCAGGATGCGACGCTGCTCGAGTTCGACAGCGAGGCGATCGCCGAAGCGCCAGAAATCTCGTTCGAGTAGTAGGGATTCCCGGTTCCGGCGGCGGCGAGATGGCCACGGACTTCTTTCAGCAACAGGATGCGGCAAGGCGGGGCACGACCCGGCTCGTCGTGCTCTTCGCGCTTGCCGTGCTGGCGATCGTGGTCTCCGTCGAGCTTCTGCTGGCCGCCACGATGGGCTTCCTGGGCCGCGATCCCGAAACGAACGAGATCGACTGGACCGCCGTCGCCGATCCGCGGCTGCTGATCCTGGCCATCTTTGGCACCCTGGTCGTGGTCGGCGGGGGGAGCCTGTACAAGATCGCCCAGTTGCGCGGCGGCGGCAGGGTGATCGCCGAGGAACTGGGCGGCCGGCTGGTGGACGGCAGCACGTCGGACCCGGTCGAGCGGAAGCTGCTCAACGTCGTCGAGGAGATGGCCATCGCCTCGGGCACCTCGACGCCGCCGGTCTACATGATGGACGGTGAAGCGGGCATCAACGCGTTCGCCGCCGGATTCGCGCCGCAGGATGCGGTGATCGGCGTGACTCGCGGGGCGGCGACGACACTCGATCGCGACGAACTGCAGGGCGTGATCGCGCACGAGTTCAGCCACATTCTGAACGGCGACATGCGCCTCAACATCCGTCTGATGGGCCTGCTGCACGGCATCTTTCTCATCGGGATGATCGGCTACTTCGTTCTGCGGATGTCGTTCTACAGCGGCGGCGGACGATCGAGGGACAACAAGGGGGCTCTTCCGATCCTCGCGTTCGGCGCCGGTCTCGCGGTCGTCGGTTTCGCCGGCACCTTCTTCGGCAACATGATCAAGGCTGCGGTCAGCCGGCAGCGCGAGTTTCTTGCCGACTCCTCGGCCGTGCAGTTCACACGACATCCCGGAGGAATCGCCGGCGCGTTGAAGAAGATCGGCGGCTTCGTGACCGGCTCGAAGGTGGAGAACCCGAACGCTCCGCAGGCCAGTCACATGTTCTTCGGCCGGGCGACCTCCGGCTTCAGCGCGATGTTCTCGACCCATCCGCCGCTAGGGGAGCGGATCAGGCGGATCGATCCGTCCTGGGACGGTGACTTTCCGGAGTTGCCTGAAACGGGCGAGGGTGCTCCCGGCATGGTTGGCTCGCCGGGGGCTGCTGGTTTCGCGGGCGGCGAAGCCGGAGGGGCTGCCAGTCCGGACATCTCGAACGCGGTCAACCAGGTCGGCCAGCCGACGCAGGCGCACGTCGAGTACGCGGCGGCTTTGATCGAACGTTTGCCCGGACCGGTCGTCGCGGCGGCGCACGAGCCCTACGGCGCCCGTGCCCTGGTCTACGCCCTTCTACTCGACGGCGACCCGGCGCCGCGGCAGGTACAGCTCGCCCACCTCGAAGCGGCGGCAGACGACGGCGTCTACGAGGAAACCGTGCGGCTGGCGCCGCTCGTCGAGCAGCTCGATCCGAGATCGCGCTTGCCGGTGCTCGAGATCGCTCTCCAGGCGCTGCGCGCCCTGACCCCGCGGCAGTGCGGGCGGTTCCAGGAGAACGTGGTCGAACTCGTGGAAGCGGATGAGGTCATCGACCTGTTCGAGTGGTCGCTCCAGCGCATCCTGCTGCGGGACATGCAGGCCTCCTTCGGGCGATCCCGGCCCACGCGTGTGCGGCACCGTTCGGCCGGCGCGGTGCAGTCCTCGCTGACGGTGTTGATGTCGGTACTGGCGTACGTCGGCCATCGGGAACGGCGAGCGGCCGAAGGCGCGTTCGCGGAAGGGTGGCGCGTTCTGCCGCTGCCGGAGCGGCACCTGCTGCCACCCGAGGAGTGCGGCTTCACCGCACTCGATTCGGCTCTCGTTGAACTGGACCGGGCTGCGCCGCAGGTGAAGAAACGGACCCTGGAAGCGGCGGTCGCCTGCATCACCGCCGACCACGAGGTCACGGTGGAGGAGGGAGAGCTTCTGCGGGTCGTTGCGACCTGGATCAACTGCCCGATGCCGCCGATTCTGCCGAGTTGGTGACTGGCGGGTAGCTGCTTACGCCTCCCGGATCCAGCGCAGCAGCTCCCGCAGGCTGGGCCGGTTGCCCTGACTGAGGATGCCGACCTTGTAGATCCTGCCCGCCACCCAGGCGGCGCCCCATACGGTCACCGCCATCAACACGATCGAGAGGGCGACCATCCAGGCCGGTACGTCGCCCATGACGGCTCGCGGGTACATCATGATCGGGCTGAAGAAGGGGAAGAGGGCGACCCAGTTCATCCAGGGCATGTTGTTTCCCTGGAACGTCATCATCTGCATCATGAACGGGACGATGATCACGATGATCAGGGGCGTCTGCGCCTGACCGGCCTCCTGCAGGTTCTTGCACATGGCGCCGACCGCGGCGAAGAGGCTCGAGTAGAGGAAGTAACCGAGCAGGAAGAAGATAAGGAGCAGGACGATGGCGCCAGGGCCCGGCAAGTACTGGCGGACCTGCCCCAGTTCTTCGAGATCCGGCGCAGCGGAGATCAGGCCGGGAAGCGCCAGCCCGGCCAGCAGGGCCACGCAGCCGATCCAGATCGCCACCTGGGTGAGCCCGACGGCGCCGACGCCCACGATCTTGCCGAGCATGAGCTGCCACGGCCGCAGCGACGAGATCACCAGTTCGACGACGCGGCTCTGTTTCTCCTCAAGGACCGATTGCAGCGTCTGTGCGCCGTAGGCGAGCATCATGATGTAGAGGATGAGGCCGCCGGCGATGCCGGTGATCATCCCGGAGATGCGTTCGGCTTCGGCTTCCTCCGCTTCGGCCTCGTCGAGGCCCACGGGCTCGTACTCCAGCGAGCCACCCTCGAACAGCCTTCGGACCGCTTCGCCGTCCTCCATCTGGCCCAGGCGCAGGTCGACGACTTCCTCGACGATCGCCGCACGCATCAACTGGGAACGCACGCTTCCCGGCGGTTCCTTCGCCCGGTAGTGGAAGACGGCTTCGCTTGCCGTCGCTTCGTCCAGAAGGATGTACGCCTCGAGTTCGTCGTCGAGCACCTGCTGGTCCAGCTCGTCCGTGCCGGTCGCGGGCGCCGCGAGTTCCACGTCGTAGCCCGCCTCATCGAGGGCTTGCTGGACCCGTTCACCGAGTTGTCCGCTCTGGTCGACGAGGACGATCTGCCGCTCCGACTGCTCGGAGAGAAACGCCACGAAGCCAACGACCGCCATGATGCCGATCATGAGCAGCGGCATGCCGAGCGTCGAGAGGATGAACGCCCTCGTCTTGACCCGCTCCACGTACTCCCGCCGGATCACCGACCAGACCTGCTTCATGACGCACCTCCCGCCGGCTGGGCCGAGTCGTCGTCGCCGGGGTCTCCGGCATGGCGGACGAAGATCTCGTGCAGCCGCGGCTCGAGCAGTTCAAACCGGCGCAGGCTGACGCCTTCCGCGAGCACCGCCCCCAGGACCTCCTCCGGACGCACCCCGTCGTGAAGGGACAGGTGGAACGCGGCTCCCACCTGCTCGACTTCCAGGACTTCCGGCCACGCGATCCGGGGCGCCTCACCGTCGAACTCGACGGCCACGACACCGGTTCGCTCGCGGCGCTTCAACTCCTTCAGGTCGTCGTCGAGCACCTTGCGGGCCCGCGAGATGAGGCAGACCCGTTCGCAGAGCCGCTCCGCCTGCTCCATGAGGTGGGTGGAGAAGAGGATCGTCTTGCCGCGCTCCTTCTCCTCGAGGACGATCTCTTCCAGCACGTCCTGGTTGATCGGGTCGAGGCCGCTGAAGGGCTCATCGAGAATCAGCAGCTCCGGGTCGTGGAGCACCGTCGAGATGAACTGGACCTTCTGCTGCATCCCCTTCGACAGGGTCTGGACCTTCTTGGAGGCCCATTCGGTCAGGCCCAGGCGCTCCAGCCACTCCTCGGCCCGGGTGCGTGCCAGGGGCCGCGCGACGCCGCGGATCTCGCCGAAGAACACGAGCTGGTCGAGGACCTTCATCTTCTCGTAGACGCCGCGCTCCTCGGGCAGGTAGCCGACCCGGCTGCGTCGCTCGAAGTCGGGCGGGCCGCCGAAGAGCTCCACCCGGCCGCTGTCGGGCAGGAGAATGCCCATCATCATGCGGATCGTGGTCGTCTTGCCGGAGCCGTTGGGGCCCAGCAGGCCGTAGATCGTGCCGGGCTCGATTGTGAGGTCCAGGTCGTCAACGGCCGTGTGGGCGCCGAACGTCTTGCGGACGCCGGTCAGGCGCACTGCGGTTCCGTTTTGAGTCATGGGGCCTACTTCCGCTTCTGGGGGCGCGGAGAGGATAGCGCCCGATAGGCTGTCGCGACAGTGCCACAGCCTTTATCCGAGAGAACGGAGGACGCGAGATGAAGAGATCACGGAGAACCCCCATAGCTGTGGCGAGACTGGGCGTCATCGCCCTGGTCATCGCGACGATGGCGGCGCCAGCTCTTGCCGAGGAGATCCGTCCCGGCGTTTACCGCACCCCCGACGCCCGGTTCGAGAACCTGCCCGACTTCGACTTCGCGCCGCACTACCTGGAGGTCGACGGCTACCGGGTTGCCTACCTCGACGAGGGGCCGGCCGACGGCGAACCGATCCTGCTGATCCACGGGGAGCCGACCTGGTCGTACCTCTACCGGAAGATGATCCCCGTCCTGGTCGCGGCCGGCCACCGCTGCATCGTGCCCGACCTGATCGGCTTCGGGCGCTCCGACAAGCCGGCGAGCATGGACACCCATACCTACAAGTTCCACGTCGACGCGATGACCGAACTGGTCGAGGCCCTTGATCTCCGGGACGCTACGTTCTTCGGCCAGGACTGGGGGGGACTGATCGGCCTGCGGGTGGTGGCGGAGAACGAGGAGCGCTTCGCGCGCGTCGTCGTGTCGAACACCGGCCTGCCGGTCGGCGGGGCGGCCGGCCCGGAGGACTTCCCGGAGAACAGCGCCTTCATTCGATGGAAGCGCAGGAACCAGGCGATGATCGATCGTGGCGACATTCCCACCGGCGGCATGCTGGCGAACAACACGGGCGACCCGTCGGTCGCGGCCGCCTACGATGCGCCGTTCCCCGAGCCGGCCTACAAGGCAGGCCCGCTGATCATGCCGCAGCGGGTACCGGTCTTCGCCGACGATCCGGCGAACGAGGCGAACCGCGAAGCCTGGGAGGTGTTCGAGCGCTGGGAGAAGCCGCTCCTGACCGCCTACGGAGACAGCGACCCGGTCACGCGCGGCGGCGAGAGACCATTCCAGCGCCGGGTTCCCGGCGCGCAGGGCCAGCCCCACGTGACGGTCGAGGGCGCGGGCCACTTCATCCAGGAGACCCACGGCGAGGAACTCGCCCGCATCATCAACGAGTTCATCGCGGCGAATCGGGTGGAGTAGGGGCTTGCGCCTCAGGGCGTGGCGATGCGAAGGGCATGACGGCGGACACGCACGTTGCCTTGCTGCGCGGCATCAACGTCGGCGGCAAGAACAGGCTGCTCATGAAAGACCTCTCCGCGATGTTCAAGAACGCGGGTTGCGGGGATGTTCGGACGTACATCCAGAGTGGCAACGTCGTCTTTCGAGCGGGTCCGGCCCTGGCCGGCTGTGTGCCTGGCCTGATCCAGGAGGCAGTCGCGGTGAGACTGGGCCGGCGCGTACCGGTGCTGATCCGAGCGGCCGATGAGCTTGCGACGGTCGTCCGCAAGAACCTCTTCCTCCAGGCCGGTGCGAACATCGGCCAACTGCACGTCGGATTCCTGGCGGATCGGCCGGAAGCCGCGGACATCGACGCGCTCGACCCCGACCGCTCGCCGCCGGACGAGTTCGCGGTGGCCGGACGAGAGGTGTACTTCTACTGCCCGGACGGGGTTGCGCGCACAAAGCTGACCACCCAGTACTTCGAGTCGAAGCTGTCGACGACGATGACCGTTCGGAACTGGAGAACGGTGTTGAAGCTCGAAGCGATGGCCGGCGGTCTTTGATCGCCGCGCACGGGGCGCGCTATGCTCGCGCCCCTCTTGTTGACAGGGAATCTTGGTGCTTCGAAGGGAGCTGGAAATGGCGAAGTGGACCGTTGGTGTCGCTGCTGCGGCGATGTTGTTGGGCGTTTGCGGCCTGGTGATGGCGGGAGACGACAAGTCGGACGCTGAACTGGGGCTGGTAGCCATCAACGTGGCAGACCTCGAGCGGTCGGAGAAGTACTACGCCGAAGTGCTGGGGTTCACTCGTGCCTGGCAGTACCCGCCGGACTCGGACGATCCGATCGAGATCGGTCTGGTGGCGCCTGGCGGTGGTGCGGGCCTCGCCCTTGCGCACCTGAACGACGATCCGCTGCCCGAGGGGAAGGGACGGTACGGCCGGATCATCGTCAACACAGCAAACGCCAAGGCGCTGGCGAAGCGGGCCGAGGCCGCAGGCTCGATCCTGCGTCACGTCACGATTTCCGGCGACAATCCGCCTACGATCATTTTCTTCCGCGACCCGGACGGTTACGAGATCGAGCTGTACCAGGCGCCGTCGCAGTAGAGGTGGGTCTGGTCACTAACCGCGACCGCGTCGTAGCCGAGCTCGGACCGCCTCGTCCCGACCGGAGCCCGAGGCTGGCCGACTTGGAGTTCGCCGAGATGGTGCGGGAGGGCATTCTGACGCCACGCGCGATCGAGCCGGGTTCGCGGCGGCTGCCGAAGCCGAAGCCGGTCATGACCTTCGAGGAGGGCATGAAACTGCTGGGCGAAACGAGGAGCGACCGGCTCTGACCGACGTCGACAGCGCTAGACCGCTGCCGGCTTGGGGCGCTCCGCGCCAGTGGGTCAGGGGATCAGGCGGATCAGGGCTACCACGACACCGATGATCACGCCGCCCTGTATCCACAGAGCCCGGTACAGGTCGGCTCGCAGAGCTGCGAGATCGGCGCGGGTTACCAGGTCGCCGACCGCGTCGGTCATTGCTTCGTCGATTGCTCGGGCATGGGCGGCGGCCTGGCGTTCGGGGACTCCGGCCTCGGTCAGGGTCTGGGCGGTGCGGAGGGTGTCGGTCTTGACGCTCATCGCGCGACCTCGTTCTCCGTTTCCGGCGGTCGGTTGTGGTTGACGGGCATGTCTCCTCCGTCGGGGCGCAGACCGACGCTATCGCGGCGTCCCGACCACGGGCAAGACCCGGGGAAGCGCCGGCGCCGGCGGGGCAGCCGGTGCGACGGAACCCCAGTCCGGCTGGTCCGAAGGATCAGGCCTCGCTCGACGACGTCAGTTCGATCTGCTTGTAGCCGCCCTTCCGCCTGAAGTGAATGATCAGGTAGAGGAAGCCGAGCGCCATGAACACGGGTACGGCCGCCGTGATCCGCAGAGCGGTCTGGCCGCCGTGGAAGGACGCGTCGCGCACCGCCTGCTCGTCCGGGGGCAGTTCGATGCTGAAATCCTTCGCCTTCTCCATGACGGGCCCCGCCTTGGAGCCGTCGAGGCCCTGGACGGGGGCGAAGAACAGGAAGCTGTTCGTTCCCTCGGCCTTGTACTCCTCGTAGACGGCGGGCGCCTTCGCCTGCAGGTCGTTCGAGGCGTGCCGGTCCTGCAGGTAGCCGATGCCCGGGCCGCCGAGGAGGCCCGCCGAGAGCATGCCGACGCCGCCGACGGCGCCGAGCGTCAGGGCGCCGCCCTTGGGGAAGCGCTCGGAGACGACGGCCAGCATCGTCGGCCAGAAGAATGCCTTGCCGGCGCCGTAGATCGTGGCGGCGATGATCACGGTGACCGCGCCGGCCAGCGAGCCGAGCGAGTAGAGGCCGATGGCGGCGACGCAGGCGCTGACGAACAGCAGCCCGAGGGGGTTGATCCGGTGGACGATCGGGCCGGCGAAGAAGCGCAGCACGAACATCAGGATGGAGGTGTAGAGGAGGATGAACAGCCCCTTGCCTCCGAGCACCGTGTCCATGATGTTGACGATCCAACTGTCCGTTCCGAGCTCGACGTAGCCGATGCAGACGTGGAGCACGAGCAGGAAGAGCAGCATGGGCGCCGCGAACTCCTTGACCATGTCGATGAACTTGACGCCCGCGGCCGCCGCCTCGGACCTGGGGAACTTCTCCTTGGCCATCATCAGGACGTAGATGAGGGTCGGAACGAGATAGAGCGCGAGGACGATCTCCCAGCGCACGCGGCCGATCAGGCCGATACCCAAAAGAGAGCCGGCGATCAGACCGGCGGGCCAGCCGGCGTGCAGGATGTTGAGGTAGTGGGTCTTCTCCTTGGGGTACAGCGTCGCGACCAGCGGGTTGATCACCGCTTCGCAGATGCCGTTCGCGACCGCGAAGATGAAGACGCCCCAGAACAGGCAGAAGTAGGCCCCGGCCCGGGCAAGGTCCGGGTCCGTGTCGATCGCTCCGTTGTAGACGAAGGTGGCCGCAAGGGCGATGATGACCGACAGCACGTGCAGAACGCCCGCGCCCATCAGGAACGGCTTATAGCCGTAGCGGTCGAGGAAGGCGCTGGCCAGGAGAATGACGAGTCCGAAGCCGACGAAACCGCCGCCGGTGATCTGTCCGAGTTCCGTCTGCGTGAAGCCGAACTCCGTGCCCCACTCCAGGAGGAGGCCGCCCCGGACCGCCGTGCCAAGTCCGGCAACCAAAATGGTGAGGAAGCTCGCGATCAGTAGCTTGGTTTTGTTCATGGGCCCTCTGTAAGTCGGAGTGGACTCGTGGTGACGTGTCAGATACTGAGAGTGAAGCCGGGTAGGCGGACGATCTCGCCGCCCTTCGTGGCGGACTCGTGGGCGCAGATGCCGACGCAGGTCCAGTTGGCGCTGGTTGTCGCGTTCGGCCAGGGATCGCGGTCGTCACGAAGCGCGCTGAGGAACTCGTGGACGAGGTGGGGGTGGGAGCCGCCGTGGCCGCCGCCCTGGATGAAGGAGAGGTGCTCCGCGTCGTGGATTTCCTGCGGCAGGGTGAAGTGCCGGATCTCCTCAGGCAGGAGGTGCGCGTAGTCCGGCGCCTCGATCTTCTCCGGGATCTCGTGCTCGGGCTTCTTCGCCGTGTGCAGGACGTGCGGCTCGTCCTCGATCAGGGTCCACTCGAAGCTCTTCTTCGTGCCGTAGACGTCGAAGCTCTCGCGGTACTGCCTGGCGACGTCGTAGAGGAAGCGCCAGATGTGCGCGGTGAGCTCGCGGTCCTTGAACTTGATGTGGCAGGTCTCGACGGCGAAGCGGTTGCCCGACTTCGCGGCGATGTCAG
Source organism: Thermoanaerobaculia bacterium (assembly GCA_965232105.1). GTDB lineage: Bacteria > Acidobacteriota > Thermoanaerobaculia > Multivoradales > Multivoraceae > Multivorans. Next base: position 4,196,309 of record OZ246956.1, on the reverse strand, counting down.
AGCGGACCGAGCCGGAGCCGAAACAGCTCACGTACTCGGCCAGTCCGCCTGTGAGTCCGAGGCACGGGCTGACGACGTGGGTCGCGTAGTGCATCGGGATCATCCGCTCCCAGTAGGACGGCCAGCCGTCCATGTCCTGCGGGTGCGAGGCGGCGAGGTGCTGGATGTCGCCCAGTTCGCCCTTCTCGTACAGCTCCTTGATGAACAGGAACTCGCGGCTGTACACGACCGTCTCGGCCATCATGTACCTGAGGCCGGTCTCCTCGACCTTCTCGACGATCTTGCGGCAGTCGTCGACGGTGGTCGCCATCGGCACGGTGCACATGACGTGCTTGCCGGCGTCGAGCGCGGCCAGCGACATCCAGGCGTGGTCGGGGATCGGCGTGTTGATGTGGACGTAGTCGACGGCCGGGTCGGCGAGCACGTCGTCGTAGTCCGTGTAGCGATGCTCGATGCCGAACTGGTCGCCGACCTGGTTCAGCTCTGCTTCGTCGCGGCGGCAGATCGCGTGGACGTTGGCGCCGGGGTACGCCTGGTAGATGGGGATGAACTCGGCGCCGAAGCCGAGTCCGATCATCGCGACGTTCGTCATTTCGGTGTCCTCAGGGCTCTCAGGGGCCCTGAGGGTTCGTCTCTTCCTGGGCGGTCATCAGGTACGCGACGAGGTTCGTCACCTCGTCGTCGTCGTACCCGTCGAGCAGTCCCTCCGGCATCATCGACAGCGGGAAGTAGTCGTGCGACTGGATGTCCGAATGGGGGATGACGATCTCGTCCTGGCCGACGACCCGGAGCGTCATGGCTCGGGCGTCCTTCGTGGCGACGGTGCCTGAGTACGTGCGGCCGTCTCGGGTGGTCACCATCAGGGTCTGGTAGGCGTCCTGCATGTCGCCGCTCGGGTCGATGATGTTCGTCAGCAGGTAGTCGAGCTCGGTGCGGTTGGAACCGGTGAGGTCGGGTCCGATCATGCCGCCCTCACCGAACATCTGGTGGCAGACGCCGCAAAGCTCGCTGAACATCTGCTCGCCGTGAGCCGGGTCGGCCGCCGCGATCGCCTCGTCGTTCAGCATCGTCGTGTACTTCGCGATGGCGGCGGTCTTCTCGCTGGAGACCCGGGTGATCGGTCCCCAGACCTCGAGGAAGCCGCTGCCGACGACGCGGTGGAGCTGGCGGGCGACGTAGGCCGGCACATCGCGCCGGGGGATGTCCTCGCTCTTGATCGCGCCCATCAGCACCCGGCCGTAGATGGGCCGGGACGACAGCGTTTGCACGGCGGCGAGCTTCTCGTCCGCGTTGAAGGAGCCGTAGTGCCCCAGCAGCAGGAACGCGGATTCCCAGCGGCCGTCGAACGCGGCGTAGGCCCGAATCGTGGCGAGGCGGAGCTCCGGTACTTCCAACAGGGCGGGGAGCCGCTCGAAGAGTTCCGAGTGCTGCTGGTCGGCGAGGCCGCGGATGGCCCCCCGCCGGTCTTCGGCCGGCGCGCTCTCGTCGTCGAGCGTGGCGAGGAATCGACGCGCGACCTCGACGCCGCCGAACTGCCGGTCGACTTCCTCGGCGAGGTCGGCGAGCGACTTGTCCCTCTTCAGCTTGCGGTAGACGGAAGCCCACTCCTCCGGCCGGTCGAGCTCGAACTGGCCTTCCAGTCCGTCCCGCATGCCGCGAAGAAGCGCCGGCCTGGCGTCGGACCGGTCGTCGAGCGAGGTGACGAGGAACTCGAGCTGGTTCGCGGCGACGGCGCGGCGCGCGATGTTCTCGGAGAGCATCGGGATCCGGGAGGTCCGGGCGAGCCGGAGCGCGCGCCGCGGGTCTTCCGGAACCAGGGGCTCGAGGCCGAACCAGATCATCTTGGGGATGTTGTGGTCGTCCGCGTCGTCGCCCTTCGTCGCCAGGTGCTCGGCGATCGGCCACCGCACGTCGTGCTCGACACGCTGGAGAGCAGCCGCCAGGTACAGCCGCACGATGGGGGAGGCGTCGCGCTCGGCCAGCTCGATGAACTTCTCGGTGGCCGCGGCGGATGCGTCGTGATCCTCGGTCAGGAGCTGGATCGCCCAGGCGCGGACGTGCTGATCCTGGTCGTCGAGGGCTTCGGTCAACTGGTCTGGAGTGAAGCCGCCGGTCACGTGGAGGGCCCACATGGCCCGCAGACGAAGGTCGCCGTCCGGGTTGGACGCGAACATCTCGTGCAGCGCGTCGTGAACCGAGGCGTCGACTTCGCCCTTGGCCGCGCGGCCCTGCAGGACGACCCGCGCCCGGCGCGCGTGCCAGGAGCTCTTCGAGATCTGCAGTTCGACCAGCTTCTCGTTCGACATCTCCTTGACGTCGTCGTAGCGGCCCTCCCAGTCGTCCGCGCGGGACTGCTCGGGAGTGATGCGGAAGATGCGCCCCGTGTCCTTGTGCTGGACGTCGTTGCCGCAGATTTCCGCGTCGTGCCAGTCGAGGACGTAGACGTCGCCGCTTGGTCCGATCTCCATGCTGAAGCCGACCCACTGCTTGTTGTTGGCGAGCAGGAAGTCCTCGCCGTGGCTGGCGACGAAGCCCGAACCCCTGGGCTTGAGCTCGTCGGAGAGCACCGCGTGCTCGTGGATGTTCGCCATGAACAGCCGGCCGTAGTGCTCTTCGGGGAAGGCGTCCGACAGGTAGACGCGAGCGCCGCCGTGCGCGGAGCGGTGCCGGTGGTCGACGATCGTGCGGATGTCGCCGTAGACGTACGGATTGAAGTGCGAGCCGCCCTGCCGATGGTAGATGCCGCCGGGGACGACATGGAACAGGTGCGGGATCACGCAGGCGGTGATGAAGATCTGGCCCTTCGCGTCGTAGTCGATGCCCCAGGGGTTGCTGAAGCCGTGGGCGACGACCTCGAAGCGGTCCTTCGTCGGGTGGTAGCGCCAGACGCCGCCGTTGATGTCGACCCCGTCCGCTTCGAAGAGGTCGTCCGGGAAGGGATCGTTGTGGCCGTAGATCGTCTCCTCTGGGCCCGGCTTGCGGATCCTGGAGGGCGTCGCGAACCCTTCGAGGCCATAGAGCCAGCCATCGGGCCCCCAGTGGAAGCTGTTGATCGTTTCGTGACGGTCCCGGATGCCCCAGCCGGTCAGCAGGATCTCGGCGTCGTCCATGTCGGCCACGTCGTCGCCGTCGCGGTCGGGGAGGTAGAGCAGGTGGGGCGGCGCGCCGAGGAAAACGCCGTCGAAGCCGACCGCCAGCGCCGCCGGGAAGGGGATGCCTTCCGCGAAGACCTTTTTGCTGTCGGCTGTCCCGTCGCGATCCGTGTCCTCCAGGATCAGGATGCGGCTGTCGCCCGAGCCGGAGAAGCCGCGGCCGCGGGTCTCGTAGTCGCGGTTCTCGGCGATCCACATGCGGCCACGGTCGTCCCAGGCGAAGGCCATCGGCTGGGTGATCATCGGCTCCGAGGCCCAGGCGTTGACCTGGAATCCGTCGCGCACCGTCATCGCCGCGACCGCCTCTTCCGGGGTCAGGAACTTCTCCTGCTTCGCCTCCTGCTGGGCGATGCCCCAGAGCGACGCGGTGGAGTAGGCGTCTTCTCCCGCGCCCGTGTACTCGTGCCAGTCTTCCGTGAGTTCGAGATCGTTGAGTTCGCCGGTGTAAACGATCAGCCGGTGGCGGATGACCTCGGTGGCGCCCTCGGGGATGTGCCAGTCGCCCATCCGCGCCCGAGCGGGGCCGACGCCGAGCTGGCCGTCGACGCGCCAGGTCTGGGGGTAGCCGGCGTTCATCGGGTGGTCGAAGATGGCGACGTGGAGGAAGTCGTCGCGGCCCTCGACCTGCATGCCGACGTCGACCCACATCGCGCGCTGACCCTCGGCCTGCCTGTTGCGCTGGCGGGCCGCGTTGACCGCCTCGCCGGGGATGTCCTTGTGCCAGGGCATGCGCAGGAACATGCCGCCGTAGGACATCTCGTTGATCGAGACGTCGCCGCCGACCGCCTCGCCGGCCCATTCGAGATCGAGAATGAAGCGGTCTTCCTCGGCCCGCATCGTCCAGTTCTGGGTCTCCGTCATGAAGGCGTTGCCGTCGGCGTCGAGCATCCCGTAGACCGTCTGCCACTGCACTTCGGAGCCGGACTCGGTGACCACGGTGGCCGAATCGCGGCGCCAGTAGTCGCCGCCCGGGTTGTGGAAGTAGTCCCGGCCGACCGCCCTGGCGATGTCTTCCGGCTTGTCACGCCGGTAGAACCACTGGCGGAGCGTGTCCTCGTCCATCGGCTCGCCGTTGACCCGCGTGAAGCCCCAGTAGAGCCCGGTCTGGTGAGGGTGATGCCCCGGGCTGTACTGCGTCGCCAGCCCCTTGCCGTCCGGGGCCGCGATCGGGTGCAGGAACGGACGGTGCTCGGCACCGGCGTTCTGGGTGACGATGGGTTCGTCTTCGCCCTCACGGTAGATCGCGATCGAGCCGGTCTCCGCGTCCTGGACCGCGCGGAGCGGGACCGTGTTTTCGGACTCCTGGGCTTCTGCTCCTTCGGCGCCCGTGCTCTGCGTGCAACCGATGCTGAGTGCCGCAAGAACGACGACTGCGAATGCCAACGTGGCCGGTACTTTCATGCCGGACTTCCTCCCTGGACGGCGAAGGTCTGTGGTTGAGACAGGCGGGCATCCTATCGTCCCCGAAGATCGCAAGATCGGTCGGGTCTTCGCGCGGCTTCGGTCAGGCGGGGAGGGTCTCCGCGCGGCAGACTTCCGGCATGGGGAAAGCTCTCTCCTTGGTCACTCGAGTCCTGCAGGACAAGCGATTGCCGGCTGCCGCGGGACTGTTGGCAGCCGTCCTGTTGGTTCCGGCGCTCTGGGGTGGCTTTCAGCTCGACGACCACCTCCAGCGCCACCACCTGCTGGGGCTCGGCGACGATCCCCTGCAGCTCTTCGTCTTCTACGACGGCAGCACGGAGAGCAACCGAGCCGAGATGGAGGCGGGCACGCTGCCCTGGTGGGCGAGCCCGGATCTGCGGCACGCCAACTTCCGCTACCTGAGCGTGCTGTCGATGCAGCTCGACTATCTGTTGTGGCCGGACTCTCCGGCGCTCATGCATCTGCACAGCCTCGTGTGGTTGGGGCTTTGCGTAGGTGTAGCGGGTTTGTTGTACCGCCGCCTGTTCGGTCGGGAGGCCCGTGGAGCCCTGTGGGCGGCCGGATTGGCGGCGCTTCTCTACGCGGTGGATGACGCCCACTCCTTGCCGGCGGCGTATCTCGCGAATCGCAACGCTCTCCTGGCGACGTTCTTCGGCCTCCTGAGCCTTCACTGCCACGTGAGATGGCGCGACGACGGGTGGCGTGCCGGCGGCGTATTGGCGCCGGCGTGTCTCGTCCTGGCGTTGCTTTCCGCCGAGCTGGGCGTCTCGACGCTCGCTCTTCTCGGGGCGTGGGCGCTGGTCCTCGACCGCGGCACCTGGCGGGCACGACTCCTGTCGCTGGCGCCGCACGCTGGCGTGGCGGTCGGTTGGCTTCTCACCTATCGACTGGGTGGCTTCGGCGCGCGGGGGTCCGGCGTGTACGTCGATCCTCTCGGTGCCCCCGGTGGCTTCATTGCCCTGCTCGTCGATTCGAAGGAGCGACCCTTCGAGATTGGCGATGTGGTCGATCTGGGCGACCTTCGCGTCGAGATCCTCGAAGTGGCTGCGGATGGAGGAGGGCCGTCGTCGGTGAGGTATGACTTCGTTGAGCCGCTGGAGGCCGACCGCTACCTGTGGATGGTCTGGAACGGCAACCGCTACGAGGAATGGACGCCACCAGCGGTGCGCGACGAGGTCGTGCTGTCTTCGCGACCGGGTATCTTCGAATGACGCCGGATGAGAGCCTCCACGGACAGCCGACATCGTCTCTATGTGCAAGCGGCGATGGACTACATCGCCGACCACAGCGACGAGCCGGTTCGACTCGTGGATCTGGCCCGCTACATCGGCCTGTCGCCTACGTACTTGCAGAGAATCTTCCGGGCGCAGGTGGGGGAATCGCCCGCGGAGTGCGCGCGGCGACTGCGGCTCGAGCGGGCCGCGTGGCACCTGAGTCGAGCGGGAGCGACCGTCACGGACGTGGCCCTGGACTCCGGCTACAAGGCGCCGGAAGCGTTTACCCGGGCCTTTCGTTCGCGGTTCGGCGTGTCGCCGAGCGAGTACCGGCGAGGGGTTCGAGCCCGGCGTCGGGAGCGCACGGAGGCGTTCGAAATCGTGCGACGCCTGCCGTCCCGTGTTGCCTGCGTTCGCTTTGCCGGGCCCTACGACGAAGCGAACGATGCGTACGACCATCTCCGGCACTGGGCGGAGCCCCTGGGCCTTCTTGAGCACCGGAACATGCTCGGTATCTACTGGGACGACCAGACGATCACGGAGCCTGAGAAGACGCGCTCCGACGCGGCGATCGAGGTGCCGGACGATCTGGGACGTGTAGTCGGTCCTGGCATCCAGGAGCGCCATCTTCCCGGCGGCGCCTACGCTGTGGTGCACCATTGCGGCCCGGCTTCGCTGCGTGAGACCTACGAAGCCTGGTTTCGCGACTGGTCTCCCCGCTACGGCTGGAAGCCGGACGCGCGGCCGATGATCGTTGAGTTGAGCCGCGGTGGTGATTGGTCCGAAGCATCGTTGTATGTGGCCGTGACCCGCTAGGCGGGTGGCTTGGCGGGAATCCCGGGACTTTCCGCACGGTGCCCGGTTCCGAACGGTTCCTGTCCGAACGCGGACATATGAAGTCGCCGTGGCCCGGCCGCCCGGCGAGCAATTCCAACATCTAAGGGGATGTATCCGGGTCGGCATGGGGATTGCACACATCGCGTTGCAAGTCGCCGTGTGAGACGGCTCCATTCCCGAACGGCAGGCAGAGTTCATGGTCGCCCAACTCCGTGTACAGCATGACGCGCAGAGCGGTCCTTCGGCAGCCGGAGAACCGAAGACCGTCATGGGGGATTTCCCGCACGGGAATCCGTCCTCCATGGATGTGCCTCGGAGTCGTCGCGGAGGACGCGTCCTTCGTCTTGCGAGCATTGGCGTTGGAGCCGTGGGTCTGATCGCGGCATTCGTCTTCGTGGCGAACTTGGAGCCGGCGATGCCCGTCGTCCATGCGGACAGGATCTGGATCGACACCGTGGAACGCGGCGAGTTCGTGCGCGACGTGCGCGGCCCCGGCAGACTCGTGCCGATGAGGCATCGCTGGATTACGGCGTTGACGCCGGGCCGGGTCGACGAGGTCCTTCTTCAGCCGGGAACCGCGGTGTCGCCCGGTACGCCGCTGTTCCGGCTGACGAATCCAGATGTTGCGGTCGAACTTCTCACCGTACGCCAGCAGCTCTCCGACGCGGAGGCGGAACTCGTGGCCCTGAACGCTTCTCTGGAGTCTGAGGAGTTGGCGCAGCGAGCACTCCTCGTGCAGGTACGTACGCAGTATCTGGAAGCCAGACATCGGGACGAAACGAACCGCGAGCTGGAGACGAAGAGCCCCGGACTGGTGTCCAGGTTCGACTTGGCGCGCGGCGAGGAGATGGTCGCTGAACTGGAAGAGCGCCTGGAAATCGAGAATCGGCGTCTGGCCCTGCTCGACGAATCGGCGGCGGAGCAGCTCGCGGCGCGGAGCGTCCATGTGGATCGCTTGCGTTCCATCGTGCGAGCGAGCGAGACACGCTCCGATTCGCTCGTGGCGCGTGCTGGCGTAGCAGGTGTACTGGCCGAGATCGCGGTCGAGGAAGGCCAGTGGGTTCAAGCCGGCGAGACCCTCGGTCGCGTGGTGCAGCCGGAACGCCTGAAGGCGGAGCTTCGGGTCCCGCAGAACCAGGCGGAGCAGGTGCTGATCGGTCAGCAGGCAGTAATCGACACTCGCACCGACCTGGTGGACGGACGGGTAGTGCGGATCGATCCTGGCGTTCGTGACGGCACCGTCACCGTGGATGTCTCCCTGGCCGCCGAGCTTCCGGCCAGTGCGCGGCTGAATCTGAGCGTCGACGGCACCGTAGTTGTTGATCGAGTGGCCGACGTGATCTATATGACTCGGCCGGTGGCCGCGAGATCCGAGGAGAGGCTCGTCCTGTTCCGTCTCGACGAGGAGGGAGAGATGGCTGAGCGAGTGAATGTGCTTGTAGGCCGAGTATCGGTCAACGAAGTCGAAGTTGTGGAAGGTCTGAGTCCCGGTGACCGCGTGATCCTGTCGGACATGTCCGCCTGGGACGAACACGAACGTCTTCGCCTGGACTGGTGAGGGCGGCTGGGCAATTCCCAGGGAGAACAGCGAACGGAGAGGTGTCATGGCGAAGACTGCCCACCCCATCATTCACCTGCGGGATCTGGACAAGGTGTACTACACTGACGAAGTCGAGACCCACGCGCTCAGCAAGGTCCACCTGGACATAGAACGCGGAGAGTTTGTGGCCATCGCCGGGCCCTCGGGCTGCGGCAAGTCGACGCTGCTCAGCATCATCGGTCTGCTCGATGCCGCCACCGAGGGCAGCTACGAACTCGACGGAAGACCCGTGGAGAGCTTCGGGCCGTCGGTACGTGCGCGCGTCCGCAACGAGGCGATCGGATTCATCTTTCAGGCATTCAATCTGATCGGCGAGCTCACTGTCTACGAGAATGTCGAGCTGCCGTTGGTCTATCGGGGCACTCCCCGCAAGGAGCGCAGGAAGCGCGCGTTCAGCGCCCTGGAGCGCGTTGGCATGACTCATCGAGCGAACCACTTCCCGGCGTAATTGTCCGGAGGCCAGCAGCAGCGCGTCGCTGTATCCCGGGCGATTGTCGGCGACCCGCTCATTCTGCTGGCGGACGAGCCCACCGGCAACCTGGATTCGGCCAACGGCTAAGCCGTGATGAGGCTCCTCGGCGAACTGCATGGCGGTGGAGCGACGGTCTGCATGGTGACGCACGATCCGCGCTACAACGGGCTCGCTGGCCGTACCGTGCATCTGCTGGACGGGCGCATCGTCGACGAGAAGGAACGTGACCGGGGAGAGCGATGAACGTGTTGACTGAACTCAAGCACGCGGCGCGCAGCCTGGCTCGTTCGCCCGCCTTCACTGCATTGGCAGTTCTGACGCTCGGAGTCGGCATGGGAGCTGCGACGGCGGCGTACACGGTGCTGAGGCAGGTCGTGTTCGACCCGCTCGACTATCCGGAGGTCGACCGACTGCTGGTACTGCGTAGTGGTGTACCGGGCGTCGGTCCCGAGGTGGAGTGGGGACTCTCGTCAGCCCAGTTGTTCCATTTGGCCGGAAACGCCAAGGAGCTACTGCCAGAAGTTGTGGATCCGGTGATGCAGATCAGGCGGCGTATCCTCCTGGGTGTTCAACAAGACGCCCGGTCGGATGCCGGGAGAAAGGACACGCCGCCCATGCTCAAGATAGTCGAAACCGCCTCGGAGGGGAACACCGTCGTGCCTCTCGACGAGCTTTTCCGCGAGGGCGCTCGCCGGATGCTGGTGGAGGCCCTGGAGGTGGAAGTCTCCGAGTACGTGGAGAGACACCGCGCGGAACGCGGGGAGGACGGCCGTGCACTGGTGGTGCGCAACGGCCGGGCCCGCGCGCGGCAGGTGACGATGGGCGCCGGCACGGTGGAGGTCAGGGCTCCCCGGGTCGACGACCGGCGGCCTGATCATCGCTTCACGAGCTCGATCCTGCCGCCGTACATGCGCCGCTCGCCGAAGGTCGAGGAGGTCCTGCCGGTGTTGTACCTGCGGGGTTTGTCGACAGGCGACTTCAAGGAAGCGCTCGGCGCCTTGCTGGGGGAGAAGGCCTCGGGCCTGTCTGCATCCAGCATCGCGCGGATGACCTCGTCGTGGGAGAAGGAGTACCGGTCCTTCCGGCAACGAGACCTGAGCGCCGAGGACTACGTGTACGTGTGGGCGGACGGCGTGCATTTCCGGGTCCGTCTGGAGGACGATCGCCTGTGCACGCTGGTCCTGCTTGGCGTGCGCCGTGACGGGACCAAGGAGCTGATCGCGGTGGAGGACGGCTACCGGGAGAGCGCGGAGAGCTGGGCGAGCGTCCTGCGGGACCTGAAGCGCCGCGGCCTGCGAGCGCCGGTCCTGGCCATCGGCGACGGCGCTCTGGGCCTGTGGCGGGCAATCCGCGACGTGTGGCCCGAAACCAGGGAGCAGAGATGCTGGGTGCATCGGCTGAGGAACGTGCTGGACAAGCTGCCGAAGCGGCTGCAGGCCAAGGCCAAGAGGGCTCTGCACGAGATCATGTACGCGGAGTGCCGCGAGGATGCCGAGGCGGAGATCGAGAGTTTCGCCGAGGACTACGGCGCCAAGTACCCCAAGGCGGTCGAATCCCTGCAAAGGGACCAGGACTGCCTGCTCAGCTTCTTCGACTTCCCGGCCGAGCACTGGCAGCACCTGCGCACCACCAACGCAGTCGAATCGACGTTTGCCACCGTCAAGCTGCGGCAGCGGGTCACCAAGGGCGCCGGCTCACGCACCAAGGCCCTGCTGATGGCCTTCAAGCTGCTCGACATGGCGCAGAAACGCTGGCGACGAGTCAACGCCCCGCACCTCGTTGCTCTGGTCAGAGAAGGAGTACCATTCACCGACGGAACTCAGGTCAGGAACGCTGCCTGATCAAATCGCCGATCCACAACTTTCGGCAATACCTCAACGCCAAGTCGCTCTCCGTCCTTGGGGCATACGCAACGGGCACACAGAATGTACTGGCGGGGGACGGGTTCCACCGCGTTATCGTCACCGAGGCTACGGCAGGAGTCCTGCCGTTGGTTGGTGCACGAGCGCGGCTTGGTCGCCTCCTCGAGGAGGCAGACGACGACCCGGGCAGTCCCCTCGTTACAGTGCTTTCCCACGGGTACTGGCAGCGGCGCCTGGGTGCGGACCCCGACATCGTCGGAAAGACGATCCGGTTCGACCCGGGGATCATCGGGCAGCCGCTCCCCGAGGCGATCATCTTGCAGAGGTTGACGTTCGAGGTTGTCGGCGTGCTGGAGCCCGGCACCTCCATCCCGGGCACCACGACCAGCGGTGGCGCGGGACTCGAGCGCCCGGAGATCTGGATTCCGTATGTTCTGGATCCCGCCGGGCCCTTCTTTAACGATCACGGTCTGAATGTACTGGCGAGCCTCGCATCCGGTCACACGGTGAGGGAAGCGAGAGCGGAACTCGAGCTCCTCACAGGCCAGCTCGAAGAGGCATATCCGCAGGTCTACGACAGGGACTTCGTGCAACGCTTCGGCTTTCAGACGCGCGCCTACAGTGTCAAGGATGCGGTGTTGGGGGATGTCGCCCTGAGGCTGTGGCTTCTTCAGGGCGCTGTTGCGCTTCTGCTTTTGATTGCGTGGGCGAATGCAGTGAATCTCATGCTGGCGAGGGTCGAGATGAACCGAGCCCAGTTGGCGGTGCGAACGTCTCTGGGCGCCATGCGGCGTCACGTCGTCCGCTACCTGGCGGTGCAGAGTCTGCTGATCGCGGCCGGAGGCGCCGTGACGGGTTGCTTTGCCGCCTGGTTCATCACACGATGGTTGGTTGGTGCGGCGCCACCGCTTCCTCGGCTGGACGAGGTCGCAATGGATGGTGGCGTGTTGAGCTTCGTCGTCGTTCTCTCTCTGGTTGCTGCCCTTGCTCTCGCGGTGCTGGCTGGATGGCCAGCTGGACGGGCTGCCCACCTGGCTGGGGCCGGTCGCGGCGCCACAGGAGGAAGGCGCCGGCGAAAGACCCGTACCGCGATGCTCGTTGCGCAGGTCACGCTGTCGTTGACGTTGGTCTTTGCCGCCGGGCTCGTGCTGACCAGCTTTCGGGCACTGTCGAATGTGGATCCCGGGATCAACGCCGACTCGGTCATCACTGCATCCGTCTATCCGAACAGCGGACACGTGGACGGGCCAAGCTGGTGGCGGGTCGTTCAGGAGATGCGCGAAGACCTCGGGGCCCTTCCCGGAGTCAGCGATGTCGGTGCGTCTTCGGCCCTTCCTCTGACCGGCCGGCTGGTTGGCTGTGTGGCCCAGGAGTTCGAAGATCCTGTGGCGAGGGAACGGCTCGGCGCGTCTGATCTGAACTCCTGTGCCGTCTTCGCGCTCGCTACTCCAGGATGGTTCGATGCAATGGGTGTCCCTGTCTTGAGGGGCAGGGCGTTCGAAGAGTCCGACCTGGATGATCCGGCGGTTGGCGCCGTTGTTGTCAGCCGGGCCTTTGCCGAGCGCTTCTACCCGGGCGAGGATCCGCTGGGAAAACGGATCGCCGCCTATGGTGCACCATGGCACACGATCGTGGGTGTTGTCGGGATGTCTTCGGAGCTTCTGTCAACGGCGACCCGGCTCTCGTCGTGTACTACCCGCTCGCGCCGATTCCCGGAGCGCGCTGGGGCAACTACGATCTGAAAGTGGCAATTCGTACGGAACTCACCCAGCCGTCGGCCTTGGTTCCCGAGATCGTGACCACGGTGGGGGCAGTCGATCCGGAGATCATCGTGGAAGACGTCGAGGCCATGACGGCAGTCGTCCAGCGCTCGATGAGCGGCACGCGGTTCGCGCTCGCGTTGCTGGCCGGCATGGCCGCGGGCGCTTTGATCCTGGCCATGGTCGGGTTGTACGGTGTCGTCGTGTACCTCGCTGCCCAACGAACACGCGAGGTCGGCGTACGGATGGCTCTCGGCGCGAAGCGATGGCAGGTGCGTCGGATGATGGTGGCGGAAATGTCAAGGCCCGTCGCAGGGGGGCTGGTTATTGGTTGCCTGGCCAGCCTTGCTGCCGAAGCTGCTCTGCGCAGCCGGCTGTTCGGGATCGATTCCACCGCCCCCCTGGTCCTGGTGCTGGCGGCGTTGGCGCTGATACTCGCGGCGGGTCTGGCGACTTGGGTCGCGGCCGGGCGTGCTGCCGGCGTGTCACCGGTGGAAGCCCTGCGGGTCGAGTAGCGGTGCCGAGCGCAAGGCCCCGCGTGTTGGTGGCCGACGATCAGTCGGACGTCGTTGATGCGCTACGCATCCTGCTGAAGAACGCCGGCTTCGAGGTGCTCACCGCCGGTTCGCCGGAAGCCGTTGTTTCGACTGTCGCAACACGTGACCTCGATTGCGTGCTGATGGACCTGAACTACACGCGCGACACGACATCGGGGAGCGAGGGGCTCGATCTGCTTCGGAACCTCGGGAACCAGGATCCGCACCTGCCGGTCGTTGTCATGACAGGTTGGGGAAGCGTTGACGGCGCTGTCGAAGCGATGCGGCGGGGCGCGCGGGACTACATAGAGAAGCCCTGGAACAACGACCGCCTCCTGGCGACACTGGCGACGCAGGTGGAGTTCGGCCGGGCGAAACGGCACGGAGAGCGCCTCGCGGGCGCCAACCGACGCAACGCTGCCGGCATGGAGGACTTCATCGCCGAATCGGCGGCGATGAAGCCGGTGCTCGACCTGATGGCCAAAGTGGGGCCTTCGGACGCCAATGTGCTCATCTGCGGAGAGCATGGTACCGGCAAGGATGTAGCCGCGCGCTGGTTGTACAAGGTGTCGGGCCGGTCGGGTGAGTCGTTCGTGCCGGTAAACGCCGGCGGTTTCGGCGAGGGTGTGTTCGAGAGCGAGATTCTGGGCCACGTAAGAGGGGCCTTCACGGACGCCAAGAACGATCGTGCCGGGTGTTTCGAGCTTGCGGACCGGGGCACCCTGTTCCTCGACGAAATCGCCAACGTCCCGTATCGGCAGCAGGCGGTGCTGCTGCGGGTTCTCGAGACCGGCGAGATCCGGCGCGTCGGTTCGGCGAAGATGCAACGTGTCGATGTCCGAGTACTGTCGGCCACGAACGCGGATATCGGCGCCGCGGTCGCCTGCGGCGAGTTCCGCGAAGACCTGCTCTATCGCCTGAACACGGTTGAGATCCGTCTTCCAACTCTGCGCGACAGGCGGGAGGACATTCCCATCCTCGCCCGGCACTTCCTCACGCGTGAGTCGCGTCGCTACGACAAGAGGATCGACGGATTCGAGGACGACGCGCTGAGGGCACTGTTAGGCCATTCCTGGCCAGGTAACGTTCGCGAACTGATGCACGCCGTCGAGCGGGCCGTGCTCGTTGCTTCCGGCTGGAAGATCACCGCCGAGGACCTGGCCCTGCGACCTGTGGTCGCCGGGCAGGAATCTCTTGCGACGATGACGCTGCGTGAGGCTGAAGGCCTGCTCGTGGAGAAGGCCCTCGTCCGACACGCTGGGAACGTCACGCGAGCCGCGGAAGAGCTCGGCGTGAGCCGCGCAGCCCTCTACCGCAAGATGAAGCGTCATGGGTTGTGACCAGCGTGCGCGACGAAGAACGCGCTGCGCCTCGGCCGCATGAACCGCGATCGTCGCGTCCTCGCGCTCGCTTTGTTGACCGGTGCCCCCGGCGTGGCGACGGCCATCGTCCTCTTGTGGTCCGTAGGCTACTCGGTTGCACTGCGCTGGTCCCTGAGCGTGGCGGTTGTGGGGTTGTGGATCCTGCTCGCCTTCTACCTGCGTCGGAGCGTGAACCGACGGTTGAGAGTCGTCGCGAGCTTGCTCGCTGCGCTCCGGGAGGGTGAGTACTCGGTACGCGCCGCTGGTGCTGACCAGACTGACAGTACGGGCCAGGATGATCCCTGGACGCTCACGCTGACGGCAATCGGACAGCTCGAAGAGCGTTTCCGCGACCAGCGTTGGGGTGAGGAGGAAGCGAGCAACCTACTGCAGCGGGTACTGGTCGAGATCGATGTAGCGGTCTTCGCGTTCGATGGCGGTAGCTGTCTCCAGTTGGTGAACCGGGCTGGCGAGCAGTTCCTTGGGGGAGAGAGCAGGGAGCTGCTTGGCAGGACGGCGACGGCACTCGGTCTCGGTGACACGCTGGTCGGCGTCGCACCCCGGACAATCGCTCGCCGGGATCCCGCCGGTTCACGTCAGTGGCAGGTACAGCGCAGCGTGATCCGCAGAGGCGGTGAGCCTCTAACGCTGGTGGCGCTCACAGACCTCTCCGTTGCGCTGCGCGAAGAGGAGCGTCAGACCTGGAGGCGTCTTGTGCGCGTCCTGAGTCACGAGATCAACAACTCTCTGGCGCCGATCAGGTCGATCGCCGCGAGCCTGCGTGAGGTCATTCTGCGTCAACCGCTTCCGACCGACTGGCGGGGCGACGTAGAGCGGGGCCTTGAGATCGTGTCGTGCCGCTCAGAATCCCTGCAGCGCTTCATGGCGGCATACTCGAATCTTGCACGGCTGCCGCCGCCCGAACTCAGGGAAGTCGAGATCGGCCCCCTGGTGCGCCGCATCGCGGCGTTGGAAACACGGCTGTCCGTGGCGGTTCGCGCCGGACCTGAGATCACGCTCCGCGCCGATCCCGACCAACTCGAACAGGCTCTTGTCAACGTGATTCGCAATGCTGCCGATGCGGCAATGGAGACAGGTGGTGGTGTCGAGGCGGCGTGGGAGCGCCGCGCCGACCGCGTGAGGATCGTGGTCGAGGATGAGGGGCCGGGGTTCGGAGAAACCGAGAACCTGTTCGTCCCGTTCTACTCGACGAAGGTCGGAGGAGCGGGGATCGGTCTGGTACTGAGTCAGCACATCGCCCAGAACCACGAAGGATCGCTGGTGCTGGAGAACCGGCTGGAGGGCAGGGGCGCCCGGGCTTGTTTCGAACTGCCGGTCGGATCGCCGTGAGCTAGGAACCACCGCCGGGGAAGTTCTTCATCGGCTACATTTCTCCCGGTCGCCTTCGTCCCCATCCTACGAGTCGCCGTCACAGAGGAGTCGCAATGACCGATGTCGCCATAGCCGATCCGGAACTCCACATGGGCGATGAGGCGGTCCTTCGCCGGGCCACGTTCAACCCGCAGGTGCGCACCTACTGGTTGCTGACGGGAGCGTTGATCCTGACGGTTTCCATCGTCGGCATCCCGCTCCTCATCTTCTGGTTCCCCATCGGCTACGCGCTCACGGGGCGGTACATGGAGCGGCTCCGCTGCGTGCTGACGGAGAAGAACCTCCACGTCGCGCGCGGCGTGCTGGTCCGGCAGGAGAAGACGGTGCCCCTGGACAAGATCACGGACCTGGCGATGTCCCATGGGCCGATCATGAGGTCCCTCGGCCTGCGGGGGCTCTCGGTCGAAACGGCCGGACAGTCCGGCCCGGGCAGCCTGATCAAGCTGGTCGGCATCGAAGGAACCGAGGAGTTCCGTGCGGCGGTATTGGCGCAGCGCGAGCGCGTCGGAGCATCGGGCGGAGCATCGTCGGCTTCCTCATCTGCGGCCGCGGCGGCGGGTGACGCGGCGGTGGCGTCCGGCAAGCTGCTGACCGAGATCAGGGATGCGCTGCTGCGGATCGAGAAGCGGTTGGGCAACGGCGGCGGAGGATAGGGTGCCGCGACCGGCGCGAGGCCGGTGCAGAAGCCACGACCGGGAGCCGACCATGACCGAGAACCGCCAGATCATCATCGACTCGCTGCCCAAGGACCGGCTTGAGCCGGGCAACTACGCGCTCCGCACGGTGGAGGTGCCGGCGCCGGGCGACGGCGAAGTGCTGTGCCGCACCCTGGCGATCACGATCGGGGCCGGCCAGCGGGCCGGACTCCAGGGCAGTGCGAGCTACGCGGGAGCGCCGCGGGCCGGAATGGTGATGGGTGGCACGGCCGTGGCCCGTGTCGAGGCGTCGAACGCCGACTCGGTGCCGGTCGGCAAGCTCGTCGTCTGTCCGGCGGGCTGGCAGGACTACTCGGTTCATGCTGCCGCGAAGGTCCGCGTCGTCGATGGCGTCAATGACGCCGGCGACCCGGCCCACCAGCTCGGCGTCTACGGCACTAACGGGCTGACCGCTTACTTCGGGCTCTTCGACGTCGGCGAACCGAAGGAGGGCCAGACGGTCCTCGTCTCGGCGGCTGCCGGTTCGGTCGGCCACCTCGTTGGCCAGATGGCGAAGCTCGCCGGCTGCCGGGTGGTCGGCGTCGCCGGCGGCGAGGCGAAGTGCCGACTGCTCACCGAGGAGCTCGGCTTCGACGCGGCCGTGGACTACAAGAGCCCCAACTTCCGACTCGAGTTCAAGGAAGCGCTACCCGAGCGGATCGACATCTACTTCGACAACACGGGCGGCGAGGTACTGGGAGGCGCGCTGCGGCGGATGAAAGTCGGTGGCCGCATCGTCTGCTGCGGCGTGGTGTCCCAGTACGACACTTCGAACCCCTCGCCGGGGCCGCGCGGGGTTCCGGGCCTGCTGATCAACTTCCGGGTGCGCATGGAGGGCTTCCTCGTCTTCGACTACGCCAAGCGCTACCCGGAGGCCTGGAGCCGGATGCGCGAGTGGGTCGAGGCCGGCAAACTGGTCCCGAAGCAGGACGTCTTCGAAGGCCTGGAGAAGGCGCCGGAGGCGTTCGTCGACCTGCTGGCGGGCGGCAATGTCGGCACCCGGATCGTGCGGGTTGCCTCGTGATGGTGGGGAGGGGAGCGATGAACCGAAGAGCACTCCGGACCCTGGCGACCGCGGTAGTCGTCGCCGCGTTGACGTGGGGATGTGGCGGTCCTTCGGGCGAGGTCGCCTCGGATGCCGACCCGTCGCCCGAGGCGCTGCTCGAACAGGCGCGCGCCATCCATGAGCGGGTGCTGGTCCTCGACGCGCACGCGGACACGGAGCTTCCGGACGCGCCTTCCCCCTACGTCGGCGACGATGGCCTGTCCCAGGTCGACCCGGCGAAGCTGCACGCGGGCGGCGTCGACGCGGTCGTCATGTCCGTCGCGGTCGGCTCCGGGCCGCGAACGCCGGAAGGCTACGCAGCCGCCCGGTCGAGAGCGGACGAAGAGGTCGCGGCCGTCTTGGAGTTGGCTGCGGACCCCGCGAACAACGCGGTGGTCGCCCGGTCGGCCGACGAGATCGTCGCTGCGCACGAGCAAGGCAAGGCGGCCCTCATTCTCGGCTTCCAGAACGGCATGATCCTCGGCACGGACGTCTCGGCGCTGGACGACTTCTACGACGGCGGAGCGCGCGTGTTCGCGCTCACGCACTTGGGGAACAACGACTTCGCCGACTCGTCGCGCCCGGTCTTCGACGCGGAGACGGGTACCCACGAACCGCCTGAGCACGGAGGACTGTCCGATCTGGGTGTCGCCGCGATCCAGCGGATCAATGCTCTTGGCGGCGTGGTCGACGTGTCCCAGTTGTCGCGGGACGCGGTGTTGCAGGTGCTCGAGACCTCGACGGCTCCTGTCATTGCCAGCCACTCCAACGTGCGGCAGCTCACCGAGGCCACCCGGAACCTGACCGACGAGGAGATCGACGGCATCGGCGCGATCGGCGGCGTGATCCACCTGTGCCCGTTCCGGGGCTACCTCTTCGACTCGGCGGATCAGGCGTTGGACCAGGCGATTCGGGAGGCGCGGCGCGAAGCAGGCGTCCTGGAGGACTACCTCTATCCGTTCGAGCTGTACTGGGAAATCGACGACCCCGAGGCTCGCTCAGCCTTCACGCAGTCGATCAGCGATCTCCTCGGCCCTGGCAGCGTGGACTCGATGCTCGATCACCTCGACTACATCGTCGACCGGATCGGCGTCGACCACGTCGGTATCGGGTCGGACTTCAACCACGGCGGGGGAGTCGAGGGCTTCGCCGATGCCAGCGAGGCTCTGGGTGTCACCGTGGGCCTGCTCGAGCGCGGCTACAGCGAGGAGGACATCGCGAAGATCTGGGGCGGCAACTTCCTGCGGGTCCTGCGGGCCGCGGAGGCCGGCGGGACTTCGGGGGAGTAGGCCGGGGAACGCGGGCGTTTGGCCCGCCTCTGGGGTGGCGTCCGCTTCGGCAGGTGGCGCCACGGAGTGAGGTGGCGTTACACTAGATCGACCATTTCAGTCTCGACCGGAGGTCCCGAAAGATGAAGCGCCTCACAAGCTTGCTGTCGGTAGCCGTACTCGTTCTCGTCGGTGTCCCGGCACTGGTCGCCCAGGACGACGGCATTCCGCGCACCGCCAGCGGTCGCCCCGACTTGAACGGAAACTTCGACGCCGCGACCCTGACCCCGCTCGAGCGGCCGGTCCATCTCGGCGAACGGGCCTACCTGACGCCCGAGGAAGCCGCTGAGATCGCCGAGGAGGAGCGTGCGATCCAGGAGGGCGCGGTCCAGCGCTCGGACGCGAACCGTGAGGCGCCGCCCGAAGGAGGCGCCAAGGTTGTCGGCCTGGAGCACACCGCTGGCGGCGGCAACGAGTTCGGCGCCGGCAACGTCGGCGGCTACAATCTCTTCTGGATCGACCGCGGCACCGATACGTACCGGGTCGACGGGCAGATCCCGACATCGATCATCATCGATCCCCCGAACGGCCGGATGCCGCCGATGACCGAAGAGGCGCAGCAACGGCTGCGGACCACCCTCGCTGGCTTGCTTCGCCCCAACGACGGCAGCGCCTGGTGGGTCGAGCACGACGGGCCCGGCCCCTACGACGGCCCCGAATCGCTGCCCACGAGCGAGCGGTGCCTCGTCGGCTTCACCGGCGCCGCGCCAACCTTCCCGAGTCTGTACAACAACTTCAAGAGGATCGTGCAGACCGAGACCCACGTCGTCATCCTCCTCGAGATGATCCACGACGCGCGGATCGTTCGGCTCGACTCCGAGCATCCCGGCCCCGAGGTGACGAAGTGGCTGGGTGACTCGATCGGCTGGTGGGAAGGCGACACGCTCGTCGTCGACACGACGAACTTCCGTCCCGGCGGACGCGGATTCCGCGGCGGCTCGGAGAACACCCATGTCGTCGAGCGCTTCAGCGTGCAGCACGACGGGAACGTCCTCTACAACTTCACCGTCGAGGACGACACCGTCTGGACTGCGCCCTGGACCGGCGAGTATCTCTGGAAGGCAAGCGACGATCGGGTCTACGAGTACGCCTGCCACGAAGGCAACTACTCGATGGGCGGCACGCTTAGAGGAGCTCGAATCCTTGAGGCAGACGCTCTGAGCGGAGCGAGCACGGGCGCCGAATAGTCCGTCGGCACCGGGTCGGCGTCGGTACGGCGTCGGCTGCACCCGCCGCGATGGCGGCGGTGGCGCCCGCCCGTCTTGGGTCAGGAGGGGTCAGCTCCCAGGTGGCGTGAGCGTTTGAGAGGAGATGGGAGGGGACTACGCTCACTCCGCTTCACTCGCTCCGGTTTGCCGTCGGTTGGTTCAATGTCGTTGAGCGTCGCTCGTTCAGAGGCACCTGGGAGCTGACCCCTCCTGCCCCGACTGGGCTGGAAGTCGGCGCCGAGCGGGCTGACGTGCGCCGGGGAGCTCCGACCTGTGCGTCGCGCGCTAGCAGGGTGCTTCGATCGCAGTGACGACGTGTCTCTGGGTGCGCGGACCTTCTGGTCCGCATGCTGCGGCGACATCCGGTCGTTTTCGGCATAGGGTCACGCCCCGCCGACTGCCGGTGCGCCGGCCTTCTGGCCGGCATCGGTGAGCCGGAAACTCCATGATCCCTAGATGCCGGGACGGGTTCGCACCGGCTGCTCTTGAGAAGAACAACCGGAGACGGCACAAGTGAATGACGGAATCAGCAAAGCCAATGTGAAGACCCTGAAGGACTTTGCAACTGAGCAGCAAAAGAAGCTACTGCCCGGTCTGGCGCCGAACAAGAAGGTCCTTGGAGCTCTCGATGCACTCGGTCGTGTCCGCTTGTCCAGCCACTACTTCATGCGTGATTTTCTGTACTCGGAGGTTGCCGCGGTTCACGGGATCGCGAATGTCCCGGATGACGCGGAGTTGGCGATCAAGGCTGGCCGCCGACTTTGCGAGAACCTCTTGGAGCCGCTCCGTAGCATCTTCGGCCACGTGACAATCCGTTCCGCCTTCCGGAGCTTCAACGTAAACGGCTTCGGCGCGCAGCAGGGGAACATGAAGATGGCCGCCAACGAATCGAACTTCGCCAAACACATCTGGGACCACAAGGACAGTGATGGCTTCATGGGCGCGACGGCCTGCATCGTCATTCCATGGTTCATCGATTCGCCCGGCTACGAAGATGGGGAGGACTGGCGCCCGTTGGCATGGTTCATTCACGATCATCTCCCGTACTCGGAGATGGTCTTCTACCCCAGGAACGCCGCCTTCAACCTGACGTGGCGTGAAGAGCCCAAGCGGAAGATCAAGAGCCACACGAAGCTGGGCACGCTGACGATGCCGGGCTACTCCAACCACGCCGGCGACCACAGTCACGAATACGGGACCTACTTCCCCGACCCTCGTAGTCAAACCGGGGCATACGTGGAGAGGGCCATGGAAGCTAAGAGTAGGGAGGACGGGCGGTTCCAGGAGCGAGTTGCAGAGTGGCAATGTGTGGCGCCCAAGACTGCCTATGACCAGTGGAGGCGGAACCGGCTTCGGACCGTGAGGAATGCGTGGAGAAAGGAAGGTCTCAGCGAGGCTTCCCCGTTTGAGATGGAGAAGTGGTACGACCAGAGACCCGGTGCTGCGGCCAGCTCCTGAAGGGGGCGCCGGGTGCCGGGCGCGGTATCCGCGTGCGGGAAGCACATCGTGAGGGCCGATGCCCAACACCGCTGCCGCGGCCTGATGGTCGGCCTCGGCGTCGGCAACCTGCTTGGCATCCCCCAAGAGGGTTGGCCGCGTTACGCGGTCGAGGCTTCCTACCCGAACGGAATCCGTGAGATCGAACTAGGACCCGGTGAGCCGGACGACGACGATCTGGCCCAGGCGATCATCCTGGCCGAGGCGGCCATCGAGGGCGGGGCCGGCGAACTCGCTGTGGAGGAGATCGGCCGTCGATTCTGGGTCTGGGCCGAGGAGAACGGCCGCGGGATCGGGATTCAGACCGCGGACGTCCTGTCGCGGATCGGCGGTGACAGGCCTCGTTGCGCTGGTGGCGCCGGAGTGCAGGCGCGCGAGCCGAGCGGCGTACCGGCGTTGGAGGCCGCGTGCCAGGTCTGGGAGGAGTCGGGCCGGTACTCGGCCGGCAACGGCGCCGTCATGCGCTGTGCGCCGTTGGCGATCCGCTGGATGGGGGACGACGTCGCCTTGGCCAGGAACACGGCGCTGAGCGCGGTGGTGACCCACGCGGATCGTCGTTGCATCTGGTCGGCGGCTGTGGTGAACGTCGCAATCGCGATGCTCCTTCGGGGCGCAGCGGTCGAAGTGCCGGATGTCGTTGCCCGGAGCCTGCAGGCGGCGGGGCGACTTGGTGATTCGCTCGCGGACTACTTCCGAGTCGCCAGAGCCGTTCCGGAAGCCGTTCTGGAGGCCTGTTCCATCCCGAGTGGCATCACACTGGCGGACCTGGTGCTCGACGGCCACGGCATGGGCTACACGCTGAAGGCAATGCAGGTCGCACTCTGGTGCGCGGACCAGGCCGCCGACTTCGAGGAGGCGCTGGTCGCTGTCGTCAGCGCGGGTGGAGATACGGACACGAACGGGGCGGTGGCAGGTGCTGTGCTGGGCGCCCGGTTCGGCCTGAGTGCGATTCCGAGCCGCTGGCGCGAGCGGCTCGCGGAGGTCCGGCAGGGCAGGGAGCCGCTGGAAGTACTCGCAGACCGCCTGATGACCGAGTAGGGACTCGCCATTCGACAGCCGGGCAGGCTGCGATTCGGCGATTCGCTGGAGCTGCGGCGGGAGACCGACGACCGAGGTCGGGCTCTGAGGCTACGGTTGTTGGATGTCGAGCTGGCGGCAGATCAAGCGGACCAAGCTGTCCTTGACCTCTTGATGCCTCGGAACTGGCGCTCTTCGACGGTTCTCAGGATTGACGAAGATGTCGTGGCGTCGGCCGTGTCGCTTCAGCTCGCATCCGTTCCTGGAAAGGTGTTTCAGGAGGCGTCGGCGCTTCAAGCGACTTCTACTTGAAGCTCCACGGACTCGTAGTCCGGCACCGGAAGGGGTGCTTCTTCCTCCAGCATGAGCACGAATGCGTCCCGGATGTTTACCTTCAGGTCCTCCAGTGTCTCGGCTTGACTGAAGATCCCCGGGACTTCCCTGAGCTTCCCGACGTACCAACCGTCCTCAATCCAGTAGTCGAGTGTGAGAGCAGCCACGAGTCGTTCTCCTTCCTGGGGGCAATCGCTACTTCGACGACCCGACCAAGGCTAGCAACTCGTCGACCTCCTTCGGCACGGCCGCGCTCAGGATCTCCGGCTCGCCGTCTGTGATCAGTACCGTGTCCTCGATGCGGATGTGGATGTTCCGTTCGGGGATCTCGATGATCGGCTCGACGGCGATGACCATGCCGGGTTCGAAGGGGAGGGAGCCGTCGCCGACGTCGTGGACGGAGAGGCCCACGAAGTGGCCGGCGCCGTGGGCGGGCTTGTCTTCGAAGCCCCAGCGGTCGTAGATCTCGCGGCAGATCGCGGTGGTCTCGCGGCGTGTCGCGCCCGGGCGCAACGCGGCGATGATCGCCTTCTGGGCTTCCAGGACGGCGCGGTAGGCGCGTTCCTGGACCTCGTCGAACTTGCCCGTAACCGGCCAGGTGCGGGTGATGTCCATCGTCATGTAGGCGAAGGAGGCGCCGTAGTCCATGACGACGAGGTCGCCGTTCTCGAGTTGCCGGTCGTTCTTCACCCAGTGCCAGATCAGGCCGTTCGGTCCGGAACCGACGATCGCGGGGTAGGCCTCCATCTCGGCGCCGTGCTTGAGGAAGACGTGTTTCGCTGCCGCCTCCAGCTCGTACTCCCAGCCGCCGGCTCGGGTGGCGCGGATCGCGGCGGAGATGCCGTCGGCGCTGACCTTGCCGGCGCGGCGCAGGACTTCGATCTCGCGCGGTGTCTTGAGCGTGCGCAGGCGGTCGAGGTGCGGCGTCAGGTCGCGGAGCTTGGCGTAGGGGTACCGGCCGCGGATCGTCGCGATCTGGTGAGCCTGCTCGGTCGGCTGGCCGCCCCAGGGGTTCTGCTCGCGTCGGCCGAGGTACAGCCCCTTCTCACTGCGGGCGAGGTCGAGTTCGTCGCGCTCGCCGAGGCGCATCCAGAGCAGTTTTCCTGCCTCGCCGGGCAGCCGGCCGCGCCGCCGAGCCAGGTGCTCCGGCAGATAGGCGAGGTGGTCGACCTCGAAGCCTGTGCCCTCTGCCTGCTCGGGCGCGTAGAGCCAGTTCGGGCCGTCGATGAACTTCTCGCGGTCGCCCTGGTGAGGGAGGTAGAGCCTCGCCTCGCAGTCGTCGACCTCGAGCAGCAGCACGGCGTTCCGGCCCTCGTAGCCGGTCAGGTAGAAGAAGTCGTGGTCCTGCCGGAAGCGGGCGCCGTATCGCGGCATCGTCTCCGAGAACATGAGCACCGCGCCGCCGTCGAGGCGTTCGCAGAGCTTTGCCCGGCGCTCGGCGAACTCTTCGGGCGGATAGGTGGCCCGCTGGGCCGTCGCTGTGGTGAAGGCTCCGAAGAAAAACGTGAGGAACATGGCTCCACAGAAGAGTTTTCTCTGAATTTCTACGGAGAGGGACATTTTCTTGGAGCTCGTATCGGAGATTTCTGTCACATTCTTCCGCCGCCGATCGCTACCGAGCCAGATTTCGCGAACGGCGCGAAGAAATCGTTCCCCTTGTCGTCGATCACGATGAAGGCGGGGAAATTCTCGACTTCGATCTGCCAGATCGCTTCCATCCCCAGGTCTTCGAACTCGCGGACCTCGACCTTGCGGATGCTCTGTTCGGCGAGGGCGGCCGCCGGGCCGCCGATCGAGCCGAGGTAGAAGCCGCCGTGCTTCTCGCAGGCGCGCCGGACTTCGGGTGAGCGGTTGCCCTTGGCGAGCATGACCATGCTGCCGCCACGGCTCTGGAACAGGTCGACGTAGGGGTCCATGCGCCCGGCGGTCGTTGGGCCGAACGAGCCGGACGCCTTGCCTTCGGGTTTCTTCGCGGGGCCGGCGTAGTAGACGGGCTGGTCCTTGAAGTACTGGGGCAGGTCTTGCCCCGAGTCGAGCAGTTCCTTGAGGCGGGCGTGGGCGATGTCGCGGGCGACGACCAGCGGTCCGGTGAGGGAAAGGCGGGTGGCCACAGGGTACTTCGAGAGTTCGGCGCGGATCTCGTCCATCGGACGGTTCAGGTCGATCGCGACGACCTGACCGCTGAGTTCGTCTTCCTCGACCTCCGGCAGGTACTTCGCCGGGTTGGCCTCGAGCTGTTCGAGGAACACGCCGTCGCGGTTGATCCGGCCGAGGATCTGCCGGTCCGCCGAGCAGGAGACGCCGAGGCCGACCGGCAGCGAGGCGCCGTGGCGGGGCAGCCGGATGACCCGCACGTCGTGGGCGAAGTACTTGCCGCCGAACTGGGCGCCGATGCCGATGCGGGTGCAGAGGTCGAAGATCTGCTGCTCCAGATCGAGGTCCCGGAAGGCGCGGCCGAGTTCGTTGCCGCTCGTCGGCAGGTCGTCCATCGCGTGGCAGGTCGCGAGCTTCAGCGTCTTCATCGTCGCTTCGGCCGAGGTGCCGCCGACGACCAGGGCGATGTGGTAGGGCGGGCAGGCCGAGGTGCCGAGAGTGCGGAGCTTCTCGTCGACAAAGTTCATCAGCGAGATGGGGTTCAGGATCGCCTTCGTCTCCTGGTACAGGAAGCACTTGTTCGCCGAGCCGCCGCCCTTGGCGATGAACAGGAACCGGTACTCGTCGCCGCGGGCGGCGTAGAGGT
Source organism: Thermoanaerobaculia bacterium (assembly GCA_965232105.1). GTDB lineage: Bacteria > Acidobacteriota > Thermoanaerobaculia > Multivoradales > Multivoraceae > Multivorans. The sequence goes on along the minus strand of OZ246956.1, from coordinate 4,170,838 downwards.
CGACCTGGGCAGGCAGGTTCGTGCCGGTGTTCTTCTCCTCGTACATCGACAGCGGCGCCATCTGGGAGTAGCGCAGGTTGCGCTCCTGGTAGGCGTCGTAGATGCCGCGGCAGAGCACCTCTTCATCGTCGCAGTCCGTGTAGACGTCCTGACCCTTGTAGCCGAGGACGATCGCGGTGCCCGTGTCCTGGCAGCCGGGGAGCACCCGGCCGGCGGCGATGTTCGCGTTCTTGAGCAGCTCCATCGCGACGAAGCGGTCGTTCGCCGACGACTCCGGGTCGTCGAGGACGCGGCGCAATTGCTCCAGGTGGCTGGCCCGCAGCAGGTGGGCGATGTCGTCCATCGCGTCGCGGGCGATCAACCGCAGCGCTTCGGGGTCGATGTGGAGCGTCTCGCGGCCGCCGGCGGACTCGAGGCGGACGTGGTCCGTGGTGAGAAGGCGGTACTCCGGCTCGTCGCCGCGGTGTTCGAAGAGGTGCTGGTGGCGGAAGTCAGGCATGGCGCGAGGTTAGCCCGGATGACGGCTGCCGGTGAAGTACCGCTGGTAGCCTGCGGCGTGCCATGCGCAGACCTGTTTCCGTTCTCCTGCTTGCCGCGGCGCTCGCCGGCGGTTGTCTTGGCCCGGGGCTCTTCGTGGAAGTGACCCGGCGCCCGTGGGGCGAAGTCGACGGAAAGGAGGTCGAACTGTTCCGCCTCGAATCGCGTTCCGGCGCCAGCGTGGAGATCTCGGAGCTGGGCGGTGCGATCGTGTCCTTGACGGCAGCGGACCGCGACGGCGAGTTCGCCGATGTCGTGCTGGGGTTCAACGATCTCGAGTCCTACCTGGCGGACACGAACCCGTACTTCGGCGCCATCGTCGGGCGCTACGCGAATCGCATCGCCGGCGGCCGGTTCACGCTCGATGGGGAGACCTACACCCTGCCGCAGAACGACGGAGAGAACAGCCTTCACGGCGGTGTCCGCGGGCTGACCCGAGTCGTCTGGGACGGCGAGCCGATCCGGACCGAGCACGGCAGGGGCGTGGCGCTTCGCTACCGGAGCCCTGACGGCGAGGAGGGCTATCCGGGCAACGTCGACTTCGAGGTTCGGTATGTGTTGGGCGTCGACGATCTGCGAATCGAAGCGGAGGCCGTGACCGACAAGCCCACCGTAGTGAACCTGTCCTTCCACTCCTACTTCAACCTCAAGGGGGAAGGCGAAGGGGACATTCTGGATCACGAACTCGCTCTGCCCAGCCTGGCCTACACCCCGGTTGGCGCCGACCTGATCCCAACCGGCGAGATCGCGTCCGTCCAGGGAACACCGATGAACTTCGTTCCGTTGACGCGGGTCGGCGACCGGATCGACGAGGACTTTGAACAGCTTCGCTTCGGCGGCGGCTACGATCACAACTGGGTCGTACAGGAGTCTGGCGCCGCTGTTGCCGAACCGGAACCCGTGGCGCGGCTCCACGAACCGGAGAGCGGTCGGCTGCTCCTCGTCACCAGCACCGCCCCCGGCCTGCAGCTCTACACCGGGAACTTCCTCGACGGAACTCTGGTCGGCAAGAGCGGCCGGCCATACGTCCGTCGAGGTGGCCTCTGCCTCGAGACCCAGCACTTTCCCGACTCACCGAATCAGCCGGGGTTCCCGAGCACCGTTCTTCGGCCCGGCGAGACATACCGTCAGGTGACGGAGTACGTGTTCATGACGGATCGCTCGACGCGCGTGGCGGAACTGGCTCAAACAAGCCGGCACCGCGCGTGATCTGATGACGCCCGAGGAGCTCCAGGCGCTTCGCCGTCGGCGCTAGCAGGAAACCCTTGTGCCCGCCGCGCGTAGGTTAGGACCATAGAATGCGCGGCATGGAACGACTGACCGGTGGAGTGCGTCCGCCGGTGCTGCCGGTGCGCCGGTGAGCGCCTTGGCGAGTCCGGGCGGTGGCGCCGAGCCGCCGGCGCGACCGGATCTCTCCATCCTCCGCGCGGACGACGAGTACGAATACAGGCCGCGCCGGGGCCGCTACATCAAGTGGGGCATCCTTCTGGTGCTCGTCATCGCGGCGGTCTACGCTTGGCGCACCGTGCCGTTCGAGCAGTACGCGCCGTGGCTCATGCCGGAGGTCGAAACGGCGACCGTGCAGCGGCTGACCGCGGAGCAGGCGTCGGCGGTGCTGAACGCGACGGGCTACACCTATGCCCGCGTGCGAGCTGCGGTGGGCGCGAAGATCATCGGCCGGATTACAGAGCTCTACGTCGACGAAGGGGACGCAGTGGCGGCCGGCGACATGATTGCCGTGCTGGACAGCGAGGATCTCCAGGCTGCCGTGCGCCGATCCGAAGCGTCCCTGCTCGAATCGGCGGCCCGGCTTGCCGACGCGGTCCGGGAGGAGGCCCGCCAGCGGCGGATCGTCGAGGCGGGGGTGGCACCCAGCGCCGATCTCGACGCGGCGATCACGACGCTCCAGGTCGCGAGGGCGCAGGTGGGCACCGCGCGGGCCAATCTCGACTCGGTCCGGGCCCAACTGGAGTACACCATCATCCGTGCTCCGGTCGACGGCGTCGTCATCGAGCGGACGGTCGAGGTGGGGGAGATGGTCGCGCCGGGCGGTTTCACCAGCCAGCAGGCGACGGGCGCCCTGGTGCGGATCGCCGATCCGACCTCGCTCGAGGTCGAGGCGGACATCAACGAGAGTTACATCGCCCGCATCGAGCTTGGTCAGCCGGCTTCGATCCGGGTCGATGCCGTGCCCGACCATGAGTACACCGGCAGCTTGCGCCAGATCGTGCCGACCGCCGACCGGCAGCGCGCCGTGGTTCAGGTGAAGGTGACGATCGACGACCGGGACGAGCGCTTGGTGCCGGACATGAGCTGCACCGTGACCTTCCTGCAGGAGGGCACGGACCAGGCCGCGCTCGAGGCGGCGCCGAAGGTCCTGATCCCGGCGGCCGCCATCGTGACCGAAGGCGACCGAAGCTACACGTGGGTGGTTCGCGATGGCGCCCTGGTCCGCTCGTCGATCGAGTTGGGCCTGGAGCAGGACAACGACTTCGAGGTGCTGTCGGGTTTGAGCGGTGGCGAAACGGTCGTGCGGCAACCGTCGGCCGATCTCGTCGACGGAATGCGGGTGCGCGAGGTTTCCTGACTGGGCAGGGGAAGATGAGTAAAGCTGCACGAAGGGCGTCCGTTGCACGAGGCGCCATGGAGGAACCGATCCATGACTGAGGCGGAGCGAAGAGGCGCGCGTACACACGGCGCGATGGAGGAGTCGATCCATGGCTGAGACCGTCGTCCAACTGCGGGACGTGACGAAGAACTACCGGCGCGACGCCTTCGAGCTGAAGGTGCTGCAGGGCATTACGCTCGACGTTGAGGCGGGCGACTACGTCGCCCTGATGGGCCCGTCGGGCTCCGGCAAGAGCACGCTGCTCAACCTGCTCGCGGGCATCGACCAGCCGACGAGCGGCGAACTCGTCGTGGCCGGCCAGCAGGTGAGCCGACTCGGCGAAAGCAAGCTGGCGCTGTGGCGCCAGCGCCACATCGGCTTCATCTTCCAGTTCTACAACCTGATTCCCGTGCTCACCGCGTACGAGAACGTTGAACTGCCGCTCACCCTCCGGAAATCGTCGCGGGCGTCGCGCAGGAAGCGAGTCGAGACGGCGCTTTCCGTCGTTGGTCTGCAGAACCGGATGAAGCACTACCCGCGGCAACTCTCCGGCGGCCAGGAGCAGCGCGTGGCGATCGCCCGCGCGATCGTCACCGACCCGACCCTGCTGCTCGCCGACGAGCCGACCGGCGATCTGGACGCCGAATCCGGCCGCGAAGTGCTCGACCTGCTCGGTCAGTTGAACGAGCAGTTCAACAAGACGATCCTGATGGTGACGCACGATCCGAACGCCGCGGCGCGCGCCAAACGCCTGGTGCGGCTCGACAAGGGGTGGCTGGTCGCGTCGGAGCCGGGAGGAGGAACCGGAGCATGATCAAGCTGATTCGGCGCAACCTGCTGCGCAACAAGCGGCGCACCTTCCTGACCATGGCCAGCCTGGCGATGGCGCTGTTCATCCTGTCCCTGCTTGGGGTGGTCAACGACGCGATGAGTTTCGCCGACGAGTCGGCGATTCCCGACCGGCTGGTCGTGCGCAACGCGATTTCGCTCACGTTCCCGTTGCCCGAGGCATACGAGCAGCGGCTGCGGACGATCGACAACGTGGTGTCCGTAACGCCCCAGAACTGGTTCCAGGGCGTCTACAAGGACCAGAGACCCGAGAACTTCTTTCCGCGCTTCACGATCGATCCGGCGACGTTCCGGAGTGTCTTCTACGACCTGGAATGGAACGAGGAGGAGTGGGAAGCCTTCGCGGCGCAGCGCACCGCCTTCGCGGCCGGCCGCGAACTGACCGAGATCCAGGGTTGGTCGCTCGGTGATGTGATCACGATCAAGGGGGACATCTACCCGATCGACGTGGAGCTCCAGTTGCGGGCGATCTACGATTTCGACGAGCCGGGCCAGGAGCGGCAGATCTTCTTCCACCGGCGCTACGTCGAGGAGGCGATGGGCAATCCCGGCCAGAACGGGACGTACTGGTTGCTGCTCGACGACCCGGAGGCCGCGCCCGCGGTCATTGCTGCCGCCGAGGCCATGTTCGAGAACTCGGACAACCAGGTGCGGGCGGAGACGGCAGAGGCGTTCGCGGCCTCGTTCACGGAGATGCTGGGCAACTTGACGTTCTTCTTCTCGATGATCGGTCTCGCGATCGTCATCTCCATCTTCCTGATCACCGCGAACACGATGGCGATGGCGGCGCGCGAGCGGACCACCGAGGTCTCCGTGCTCCGCACCCTGGGCTTCCGGCGCAACCAGGTGCTCGGCATGGTGATCGGCGAGTCGCTGGCGGTCGGTGTGCTGGGTTCGGCGCTCGGCATCGCCTTCACCGCGGTGGCGATTCGGGGCGCCACCCCGTTCCTGGACCAGATGGGCTTCGGGTTCGGCGGGTTCGCGCTCGATGCCCAGGTCCTCGTGACCGCGGTCACTATCGGCATCGCGGTGGGCCTGCTGAGCGGTGTCTTCCCGGCGGTCGCGGCGGCCCGGCTCAAGATCGTCGACGGACTGAGGCGGCTCTGACGTTGGGCGGCCGCATGCGCAAGGAGACGGCATGATCCCGATCAAGTACACCTACCGCAACCTCTTCGAACGCCGCGGCGTGGCCTTCATGACCCTGGCTTCGATCGGCTTCGTCGTGCTCGTCTACATCGGTGTGCTCGCCCTGGCCGGCGGCCTGCGGGCCGCGTTCGCGGACACCGGCGACCCCTCGGTCGTCATCGTGATGCGGGACGGCACACGCGCCGAGATGGAGAGTTCCTACGCGCAGGAGAGCCACCGCCTGCTGACCGCGATGCCCGGCGTCGAGCGAACGGCCGGCGGCGACGTGGCGGCGTCTGGCGAGACGGTGACGATCCAGATCTTCGAACGGGTCGACGGTACCGAAACGAACGTGATGGTCCGCGGGTTGGAGCCCGGAGGGTTCGCCATCCGGCCTGCTTTCGAGATCACGGAGGGCCGGCGCTTCGAGCCCGGCCGGGGCGAGATCATCGTCGGCCGCAGCCTGGCCGGCCGGCTTGGCCTGCGGGTTGGCGACGAGCGCGAGTTGGGACGGAACACGTTCCGGGTCGTCGGCCTGTTCACCGGCGTGGGCGCCCACGGTTCCGAGATCTGGGGGGACTACCGCGACCTGGGCGATTCGTTCCGCCGCAGTGGCTACTACTCCTCGACCCGGCTCCAGGCCGCGTCGCCCGCGGCGGCCCGAGACCTGATCGAGACGGTCAAGGCCGAGCAGCGGCTCCAGGTGCAGGCCCTTACGGAACCCGAGTACTACGAGCTCCAGTCGGAAACGTCATCGGGCCAGTTCATCATCCTCGGCAATGTGTTGGCTGTGCTGATGGCGATCGGCGCCTGCTTCGCCGCCGCGAACACGATGTACGCGCAGGTCGCGGCGCGCGCCCGCGAGATCGGTACCCTGCGCGCCCTCGGTTTCAAGCGGCGTTCGATCATGGGCAGCTTCTTCCTCGAAGCGGTGTTGCTCGGTGTTGTCGCGGGCGCCTTCGGCGCGCTCCTCGCCCTGCCCCTGAACGCGATTCAGACCGGCACGATGAACCAGGTCACGTTCAGCGAGATCACGTTCCAGTTGCGCACCACGCCGTTCGCCATGTTCTCCGGCATCTTCCTGGCGACGATCACCGGCGTCCTCGGCGGCCTGCTGCCCGCCTTCGGCGCCTCGCGGCGGAAGATCACGGACCTGCTGCGCGAAGCGTAGGCCCGCACAGGCCCCACGGGGCGCCAACCGGGACGGGGGATCAGTCGCATCTGAAGGCGGCGGTATCGCTCCTTGGCGGCGCGGTTCGCCCCGCCTCGTTCGAGTGGGTCCACCGTCGGCCCGCGGGGTCGGTGACGACGAGGTGGAACGCGAGGTCGGTCACGGGAGCGGCGAAGACCCATCGGTGGCCGTTGACGGCGCAGCCGTCGAGCACCTTGACGAGGACTTCCGCGTTCTCGCGATCGAAGAAGTAGAGGAGCGCGGTCGAGCGTCTCGTCAGGCCCCAGTCGCGGGCCTGCCTGATCTCGCCGTTCGGCATCTCGAAGCACATGTCGATGCGGTGGCCGTCCTCGAGCAGGATGCCGGGGCCCTCGGGCTCGCAGATCGGGGAGGCGGGTTCCGTGACGGCGGCGGCCGCGGCAGCAGACGGATCGACGGCGGCTTGCGGGACGGCGTTCAGGGCGGCGGCGGCACGCGCCTCCGGTTCGCAGGGGAACGCGGCGGTGTCGGCGCGCGTTTCGGCGGTGAGGCTCTTCGGATTCCGGTGCGCGAACCGGCGTCCGGTGCTTCGCTCCGTGATCTCCAGACTGAAGGCGAGGGTGGTGACGGGGGCGACGAAGACCCACCTGTGTCCGTTGATCGCGCAGCCGTCGAGGACCTTGACGAGGACTTCCACGTTGTCCCGATCGAAGAAGTAGAGCAACCCGGAGGCAGTCGATTCCAGGTGGTAGTTCGAGGCGTCCATCTGCGCGCCGGACGGCGTCTCGAAGCACATCGCCACCTCGTAGTCGCCGCCGAGGGTGACCGCGCTCCCGCCGGGCTCGCAATCCGTCATCGCGCCCGCCGGCGGCGGCTCGAGCAACCTGAACCTCCCGACCGCGCTGAGAGCCGGATCGCCGCCCGGCCGCGGGTTCAGGGCGGCCACCCTGAACCGGTACACGCCTCCCGGCGTCAGGCCGGTCAGCAAGGCTTCCGTCGCGTTCGGCCCCACCGCGGCGCCGAGCGTCCAGCCCGCGGCCGCCGTCCCGCCTTCGCCGGCGCCGTCGTCGCCGTCCCCGGTGTCCGCGAATCGCACCTGGACTTCGAAGCCGGCTTCGGCAACCGAGTTGTCGCGCCAGGTCACGCGCGCGCTCGTTTCGCTTCGCGGCGCCGCGTCCATGCGGGTCGGCGGCGCCAGCGACAGCTCGGCCGACGCCACGTTGCTCGCCGTGCTCCCGTTGACGTTCTTCGCCGTGACCGCGAACTCGTACTCGATCCCGGCGGCGAGGTCTTCCATCGTCGCCGTCTCGGTGTCCGCCGGCAGCGAGCGCGAGGACTCCCAGTCGCCCGTGTCCTCGCGGCGGAACACCTCGAAGCCCGTCTCGTCGTCCGCGTTGTCCCGCCAACTCAGCACCACGACCTCCGAGGTCAGCAGCGACGCCTCAAGCTCCGAAGGCGGCGCCGGCCGGAGGGCGGTCGGCGCGTCGCCGGGCCGCTCCGGCTCCACCACGGTCAGCGTCACCGCCAGGATGGCGCTCAGTCTGCCGTCGGACGCGGTCACGGAGAAGGCGTACGCGTCCTTCCTCGATGCGTCCAGAGACGTCCGGGGCGAGAGCGAGAGAACGCCGCCGTCAGGGTCCACCCTGAACGAGCGCGCGTCCGGACCGCCCAGGCCGTAGCTCACCCGGTCGCCGTCGGGATCGGTCGCCGACACCGATCCGATCGGGCCGGCGGCGCTCTCGACCACCGTGAGCGCCAGGGGTCCGTCCTGGTCGAAGGTCGGCGGGCGGTTGGGAGGAATGAAGGGTGGCGGCGTCGTCGTCGTCTCGGTCCGCGGGAGGGAAGGCGTCGACAAGCCCGAGTCGCTCTTCGCGATGACGCGGAAGTCGTACCTCGTGCCGGCGGCGAGGCCCGTCACCACGATCGACGTCGCGTTCGCCGGCGCCTCCGTCTCGAACTTCCTCCAGACGCCGGGGTTCGTTTCCCGATACTCGATCTCGAAGCCCGTTTCGTCCGTCGATTCGTCCGTCCACTCCAGACGCACCGACGTCTCGTCGATCGTCGAAACGGTCAGGTCCGTCGGCGGCGCGGGAGCTCCGAAGGCGCCCGCGCGCTTCACCTCGCTGGGCGAAGAGAGGCCGATCGTCGCGTGCTTCGCGATCACCCGGAAGTCGTAGCTCCTGCCCGCGGTCAGTCCCGTCACCGTGACCGAGGTTGCGTCCGCCAGGGTCTCCGTACCGAACGCGGTCCATGCCTCCGTCCGGGCTTCGCGGTACTCGACGACGAACCCGGTCTCGTTGGAGGAGTTGTCCGTCCAGGTCACGAGAACGCTGGCCGCCCCCTGAGGCGTGGCGGCGACGCCGGACGGCGACGCCGGCGGCATGATCACGTCGGCGTCGGCGACGTTGACCGTCACCGCCCGGCTGGCCGAGAGGGGGGATGCGTCGTCGTCGGTCGCCACGACGTTGAAGCCATAGCTCGCCTTCTGCTCGTGGTTCAGCGTCGTGCCCGTACCCACGGATAACTGCCCGGTCGCCGAGTCGATCGCGAACGACGCCGCGTCCGCGCCCGTCAGCGAGTACGCGATCGCGTCGGCCTCCGGATCGGTCGCCGACACCGGCGAGCCGATGGCGCCCGAGGTTCCCTCCGCCACGCTCAGCACGAGCGCCGTCGACGTCGCGAACACCGGCGCCTCGTTCACGTTCGTTACCGTGACGGTCAGGGCCGCCGTGCCGACGATGCCGTTCGCGTCCGTCGCCTTGACGGTCACGGCGTAGACGTTGTCCCTGTCGTCGTCCGCCGGGGCCTCGAAGTCCCTGGCGACCATCGAGAGCGCGCCGGTCGAGCCGTCGATCGTGAAGTCCGAAGCGTCCACGCCCTCCAGCGTCCACGCGACGGCGCCCGTCGCGCCGGCGACCGTCGGCGTCGCCGACGCCCAGGGCGAGTTCTCGGCCACCGTGCCGTTGCTCAGGCCGCCGATCGTCAGGGACTCGTCGACGTCCGTCACGTTGACCGTCACCGCCCGGCTGGCCGAGAGCGGGGTGGCGTCGTCGTCGGTCGCCACGACGGTGAAGCCGTAGCTCTGCTTCTGCTCGTGATTCAGCGTCGTGCCCGTACCCACGGACAACTGCCCGGTCGCCGAGTCGATCGCGAACGACGACGCGTCCGCGCCGGTCAGCGTGTACGCGATCGCGTCGCCCTCCGGGTCGGTTGCCGACACCGGCGAGCCGATGGCGCCCGAGGTTCCCTCCGCCACGCTCAGCACGAGCGTGGCGGACGTCGCGAACGCCGGCGCCTCGTTCACGTTCGTCACCGTCACGGTCAGGGCCGCCGTGCCGACGATGCCGTCCGCGTCCGTCGCCTTGACGGTGACGGCGTAGACGTTGTCCGTGTTGTCGTCCGCCGGGGCCTCGAAGTCCCTGGCGACCATCGAGAGCGCGCCGGTCGAACCGTCGATCGTGAAGTCGGAAGCGTCGACGCCCTCCACCGTCCACGTCACCGTGCCCGTCGCGCCGGCCACCGTCGGCGTCGCCGACGCGTAGACCGCGTTCTCGGCCACCGTGCCGTTGCTCAGGCCGCCGATCGTCAGGGACTCGTCGACGTCCGACACGTTGACCGTCACCGCCCGGCTGGCCGAGAGCGGGGTGGCGTCGTCGTCGGTCGCCACGACGTCGAAGCCGTAGCTCGCCTTCTGCTCGTGATTCAGCGTCGTGCCCGTACCCACGGACAACTGGCCGGTCGCCGAGTCGATCGCGAAGGACGACGCGTCCGCGCCGGTCAGCGTGTACGCGATCGCGTCGCCCTCGGGGTCGGTCGCCGACACCGGCGAGCCGATGGCGCCCGAGGCTCCCTCCATCACGCTCAGGACGAGGGCCGCGGACGTCGCGAACGCCGGCGCCTCGTTCACGTTCGTCACCGTCACGGTCAGGGCCGCCGTGCCGACGATGCCGTCCGCGTCCGTCGCCTTGACGGTGACGGCGTAGACGTTGTCCGTGTCGTCGTCCGCCGGGGCCTCGAAGTCCCTGGCGACCATCGACAGCGCGCCGGTCGAACCGTCGATCGTGAAGTCCGAAGCGTCGACGCCCTCCACCGTCCACGTCACCGTGCCCGTAGCACCCGTAACCGTCGGCGTCGCCGACGCGTAGACCGCGTTCTCCGCCACCGTGCCGTTGCTCAGGCCGCCGATCGTCAGGGACTCGTCGACGTCGGACACGTTGACCGTCACCGCCCGGCTGGCCGAGAGCGGGGTGGCGTCGTCGTCGGTCGCCACGACGTTGAAGCCGTAGCTCGCCTTCTGCTCGTGGTTCAGCGTCGTGCCCGTGCCCACGGACAACTGGCCGGTCGCCGAGTCGATCGCGAAGGACGACGCGTCCGCGCCGGTCAGCGTGTACGTGATCGTGCCGCCCTCCGGATCGGTCGCCGACACCGGCGAGCCGATGGCGCCCGAGGTTCCCTCCATCACGCTCAGGACGAGCGCGGCGGACGTCGTGAACGCCGGCGCCTCGTTCACGTTAGTCACCGTGACGGTCAGGGACGCCGTGCCGACGACGCCGCCCGCGTCCGTCGCCTTGACGGTCACGGCGTAGACGTTGTCCGCGTCGTCGTCCGCCGGCGCCTCGAAGTCCCTGGCGACCATCGAGACCACGCCGGTCGAGCCGTCGATCGTGAAGTCGGAAGCGTCGACGCCCTCCGCCGTCCACGTCACGGCGCCCGTAGCACCCGCAACCGTCGGCGTCGCCGACGCCCAGGGCGAGTTCTCGGCCACCGTGCCGTCGCTCAGGCCGCCGATCGTCAGGGACTCGTCGGCGGTGGTCGCCGAGGCCTCGTTCGACGGCGACGACAGACCGTTCACGCGGTGCCTGGCGAACACCCGGAAGTCGTAGCCGGTGCTCGGCGCGAGGCCGGTCACGACGAGCGCGGTCCCGTCGGCGGCGGCCTCGCGGGCGAAGGCCGTCCAGACCGTCGCCCCCGAGGCCCTGTACTCGACGAGGAAGCCGGTCTCGTCGGTCGACGCGTCCCTCCAGGACACTTCGGCGCTCGATGTGGACGCGGCCCTCGCGGCCGTTCCCGTCGGCGGCGGCGGCGGCATGGTCGTCTCGACCACTTCGCTGCTCTCCCGCTTCCCGTTCTTGACCGTCCAGACCGCGAAACGGTAGGTCGTGCTGGAGAAGAGCCGGTCGAGGCTCAACCGTTCGACGTCCGCCGCGAGCGTCGCCGCAGTGGTCCAGGGCGCCTCCCCGACGGCCTCCGGGTCGTTCTCGACGATCTGGTACAGGACTTCGTAGCCCGTTTCCTCCAGCGAGACGTCGTTCCAGGCGATGACGAGCGACGTCGAGCCGGTCGGCGTGATCGTCACGTCACGGGGAGCACGAGGTTCGGCGGCCGGGTTCTCGAACGTGACGACATTGCTGTTCAGCCCGCCGTTGTCCTCGTGGTACGCGATGACGCGGGCGTGGTAGGTCTTGCCCGGCGCCAGACCGTGGAAGAAGCCCCGCGTGGAGTCGGCCGCCGACGAGGCGTACTCCCAGGCGCCGTCGTCCGGGCGGATCGCCGCGAGGTACTCCGTCTCGTCGCTGGCCTTGTCCTTCCAGCGCAGTTCGGCGGTGTAGGGACCGGTCAGCTTGACCTTGAGGCCGGCGGCGGCTTTCGGCGGGTTGGGGCGAGGTCTGGGCAGCGTCCAACTGGCGAGCGCCGTGGCGCTTCCGCCGGCCGCGTTCGTCGCCTGAACGTCGAAAGTGTATTGCCCGCTTGCGAGACCGGTCAGGGTCGCCTGCTGCTGATCCGCCGGATAGATGGACCACACGGCGCGCGCGTCCCCGCCGAACCGGTACCTGACGACGTAGTTCGCCTCGTTGTCCGCCTGATCGTTCCAGGTCAACCGCACTCTCGTCGGCCCCTCGGCGGCGACCACGAGCCCGGTCGGCGCCGCGGGAACGGAATCCGCCGGGGTGCGCACCCCGACGACCGCGGTCCAGGAGACGCCGACGGTGTTTTCGGCGCCCACCCGGAACTCGTAGGCCGCGCCGGCCACAAGCCCCGTGACCGTTGCGGTGGTCGTGTCGGGGGCCAGCGTTGCGTTCAGGGTCCAGGGAACCCCGGCGGCGGCGCGCCGGACGTCCACCCGGAAGCCGGTCTCGTCGCTGGACGCGTCCGTCCAGGAAAGCGCCACGACGGTCGAGGCCGTTGCGGCGGCGGTCAGGCCCGTCGGCGGCGCCGGAGCGCCCAGAGCGCCGACCGAGACCGTGTGGCTCGGCGTCGACAGCCCGTTCGCGCTGTGTTTCGCGAACACGCGAAACGCATAGCTCGTTCCCGTGACGAGACCGGTCACCGTGGTCGATGTCGCGTCCGCGGCGGCTTCTCCGAAGGCGGTCCAGGCGGCCGCGTTCAGGGCCTTGTACTCGATGACGAAACTCGTCTCGTCCGTCGAGTTGTCCGTCCACGTGAGCGTCACGCCCGTCGGGCCCGTCCGGGTCGCCGTCAGGGCGGTCGGCGCGGCGGGCGGCATCGTGAGGACCGGGGCGGCCGCCGCCGCGCTGCTGCCGTTTCCGTTCGTGGCGCTGACGCGGAACTCGTAGGCCGTCGCGGGTTCGAGTCCGGCGACCGCCGTCCGGGTGACGCTCGCCGTCGTCCGGGCGGCCATTTGCCACGGCCCGGAACCGGCGCGGTACTCGACTTCGAAGCCCGTCTCGTCGCTAGAGTTGTCGGACCAGGCGACCAGCGCCGCCGTCGAGCCTTGGGCGGTCGCGGTGACTCCGCTCGGCGCCGCCGGCGCGGCGCCGGAGGCGACCGAGGCCGCCCCGCTCGGCGACGAGCGACCGTTGCCGTTCTCCGCGAACACGCGGAATTCGTAACTCCGGCCGCTCACGAGGCCTGTCACCGTGATCGACTCGGCGCCGGCCGCCGCGTCGGTTCCGAAGGCGGTCCAGGCGGCCGTCGTCCCAGCTTCCCGGTACTCCGCCACGAACCGGTCCTCGTCGGTGGAAGCGTCGGTCCAGGCGAGGCTCACGCTGGTCGACGAGGCCTGGGCGGCGGTCAGGCCGGTCGGGGCGGCGGGGGGCATGACGAGGAACACGGAGTCGCTCGCGGCCGCGCCGTGGGCGTTCAGCGAAGAGACGCGGAACTCGTAGGACGTGCTGGGAAGAAGGCCGGTCACCGTCGCGGTCGTGGAGTCCGCCGCGACCTCCGTTCCGGCCCAGGCGCGCCTGCCGATGCGGTACTCGACGCGGAAGCCGGTTTCGTCGCTGCCGTTGTCCGTCCAGGTGAGCACGACGCTCGTCGATCCGGACGCGGTCGCCGCGACGTCCGCGGGCACCCCGGCGGCGCCGAGGCGCCGCACTCTCGCCTCGTTGCTCGGGCTCGACCGGCCGTTCGCGTTGTGCTTGGCGTAGACCCGGAACTCCCAGGTCAACCCGGACGTGAGACCCGTCACGGTCAGCGACGTGGCGTTCGTCGCGGCTTCGGTCGCGAACACGTTCCAGTCCTTGCGCTGCGCGCGTTTGTACTCGACGACGAAGCTCGTTTCGTCCAACGATGCGTCGGTCCAGCGGAGCGTCACGCTGGTCGGGCTGGCGGGACCCGCCACGAGATCGACGGGCGGCGCCGGCGGCATGGTCAGGGTCGCGACGTTGCTGCCGCTCGAACCGCTGACCGTCCAGGAGACGACCCGGAACTCGTAGGCCGTGCTCGCGAGGAGATCCGGCACCTCGACCGAGGTCTCGTTCCGGTTGGCGAGCGCCGCCTCGATCCATTCCTCTGCCCCGGGCGAACGGCGCTGGACCCGGAAGACGGCCTCCTTGGTCGAACTGTCCGTCCATGTCGCCAGGGCGGTCGTGGAACCGGTGGCAATGATGCCGAAGTCCGTGGGCGCTTCCGGCACCCCCAGGTCGCCGACGCTCGCCACGTTGCTTGGCGAGGAGTTCCCGTGGCGGGAGATCGCCAGCACGCGGAACTCGTACGCTCCGCCCGCAGCGAGTTCCGTCGTTTCGAACGACGTCGAATCCGCCGGCGGCCGAGTGGAGAAGGCGCTCCAGGCCTCCTCGCCCGCCCCGCGATACTCGACCAGGAAGTCCCGCTCGTCCGTCGCGTTGTCCGTCCAGGTCAGTCTGACGCCCGGATCGTCGCTTCCCGGCCTCACCTCGGTCGCGACGAGGTCCGTCGGCGCCGCCGGCGGCATCGTCAGGGTGACGGGCGGACCGGTTCGCTGACCGTTCGCATTGCGAGCGGCGACGCGGAAACCGTGTTCGGTGCTGGGGGCGAGACCCTTGATCAATGCCCAGTTCACGTCCGGGCCGTTCGTCGCCGCCGTGGACCAGGGGCCCGATCCGACTCGCTGCTCCACGACGAAGGCCGTCTCGTTGGCCGAGTTGTCGATCCAGTGCAGTCGTACGTCGGTCGATCCCACGGCGGTGGCGACGAGCCGGGAAGGCGCCTCCGGCGCGCCGACCATGTTCAGGGAGGCGGTCCCGCTCGGCGAGGACCTGCCGTTGCGTACGTGCATCGCGAAGGCGCGGAACTCGTACGAGCCGCCGACGGTGAGCCCGGTGACCAGAGCCGAGGTCGGGTTCGTCGGCAGGCTGGCGGACCACTCCGTCCAGCCCGGGGCGGAGGACTGCCGGTACTCGAGCGCGTAGCCCGTCTCGTCCTCGGACGCGTCCTCCCAGGTCACCAGGACCCCGGTTTCGCCATCGATGGCCGCCTGGAGTCCCGTGGGCGGCGCGGGCGGCATGACCACGGTCGCGGACCCGGACGCAGCCGCGCCGCGCGCGTTGCGGGCGCTTACCCGAAACTCGTAGCCGCGGCTCGCCCTCAACCCGGTCACCGTCGCGGATTCGGCGTCGGCCGGTGGAGTCGAAGAGGCCGCCATCCACGTTTCCGCGCCGCTCCGGTACTCCACCAGGAAGTCCGTCTCGTCCGACGCGTTGTCGGTCCAGGTCAGGTTCAACGTCGTCGAACCGGCCGCCATCGCCGCGAGCCCCGACGGCGCCCGCGGAGCGCCCAGGTCGCTCGTTCGCGCCTCGTTGCTGGGCGACGAGAGGCCGTTCGTCGAGTGCTTCGCATAGATACGGAACACGTACGCCTTGCCGGCCTCGAGACCCGTCGCGGTCCAGGCAGTGGCGTCCGCGCCAGCCTCGCTCGGCGACAACGTCCAGTCCGACGCGGACTCTTCCCGGTACTGGATGACGAAGCTCGTCTCGTCGGACGACGCGTCCGTCCACGCGAGTCGGGCGGAGGTGGCCGAGGCGGCGGTCGCCTCGAGGTCGGTGGGCGCGGCCGGCGGCATGGCGAGCGCAACCGTTCCGCTCAGGGCGGCGCCGCCGGAGTTGACCGCGCCCACGCGGAACTCGTACGTCGTGCTCGGCAGCAGGTTTGTCAGGGTCGCGGATTCGACATCCACGTCGACCGTGGCGCCGACGCTCCAGTCGCCGCCCGTCGGGCGGTGTTCGAGGACGAATCCCGTCTCGTCGTGGGACTCGTCTTCCCAACTCGCGCTCGCGCTTGTCGAACCGGTCGCCACGACGCGCAGCCCCGTGGGCACTCGCGTTCCCGAGGTCGAGGTCTCGGCCACGTTGCTGGGCGTCGAGGCGCCGTTCGTCGAGTGGACGGCCCGCACCCTGAACAGGTAGGCGGTTCCGCTTCGCAAACCGGTTACCGAGGCGGCGGTCGCGTTCGCCGCCGGCCGCGTTCCCCAGGCCGTCCAGCCCGGGTCGACTTGCCGACGGTACTCGATCAGGAACCCGGACTCGTCCGAGGCGGCATCCGTCCAGGCGAGGTCGACCGCGGTGGCGGACGCGGCGCGGGCCGAGAGCCCGGTCGGCGCCGCCGGCGGCATGACGAGCGACGCGACGCCGCTCGAGCTGGCGCCGTTCGCGTTCGTCGCCGTTACCCGAAACCGGTACCCGGCGCTCGGCGTGAGTCCCGTCACCGCGGCCGCTTCCACGTCGGGCGGAGTGGTCGACGCGGTGGTCCACGCGCCCCCGCTCGGTTCGACCTCGACCTTGAAGCCGGTCTCGTTGCTGGATCCGTCGCTCCAGGTCAGGTTCACGCCGGTGGAGCCGGACGCCGCGGCGACGAGACCGGACGGCGCCGGCGGCGCGAGCGCCGGCCCCAGGCCGACCACGTTGCTCGGCGACGAATTGCCGTTCGCGTTCAGGGCCAGCACCCGGAATTCGTAGCCCGCTCCCGCGGTCAGCCCGGAGAGCGCCACCGACGTTCCGTCGGCGCCGGTCGTCTGCCCGGTCAGCCACATGCTGCCATCGCTGTACTGGATCGAGTTGCCGGTCTCGTCCACCGCGTTGTCGGTCCAGGAGAGCTGGGCGCTCGTGGGGGTGGTCTGGGTCGCCGAGAGTCCGGTGGGCGCGGCCGGCGGCATGGTGAGGGACACGGAATCGCTTTCCCCGACGCCGTTCGCGTTCCAGGCGACGACCCGGAAGGCGTAGCCGGTGCTGGCGGCGAGTCCCGTGAGCGAGGCCCGGGTCGTGTCGGGCGGGGCGGCGCCGGCGGCCGTCCACGTCGTGCCGCCCGTCTCCCGCCGCTCCAGGCGGAAGCCGGCCTCCACCTCCGAGTTGTCGACCCAGGACAGGTCCACGCTCGTCGACCCGGTCGCGACGGCGGTCAGCCCGACGGGCGCCGGCGGGGCGCTCCGTTCGACGTAGGTGACGACGTTGCTGGGCCCGGAGACTCCGTTGTCGTTGAACGCGCGGACGCGCCATTCGAGGACCACGAACGGTTTGACGCCGCCGATCTCGGCGCGGGGATTCACGATGGTTCCTATCGAGTACCAGGGGCTCGAACCCTGCCGTTCCTCGACCACGAACCCGCTTGCGTCGAGCGCGTTGTCCTTCCACTCCAGCGCGGCGGAAGTCCCGGAGGCTCGGCTGGCCGTGAGTTCCGTGGGCGCCGCCGGCGGCGACGTCGCTTCCCGCTGGTAGCTCGGCCGCGCCCCGTTCGCGTTGCTGGCCAGCACCCGGAAGCGGTAGGTCCGGCTCGGGAGGAGACCGCTTACCGTCCCGGCCGTCGCGTCGGCCGGAAAGGCCGGGCTCGTGTCCCATTCCGTCCTGCCGACGAGCCGGTACTGGATCAGGAAGCCGGTTTCGTCGGACGAGTTGTCCGTCCACGAGACGGAGCAGGCGTGGGAGTCGAGGAAGCTGACGCGCAGTTCCGACGCGGCTTCCGGGAGCCTGGGGAAGTTGCTGGCCGACGCCGCGTTGGAGGGCGAGGAGCGTCCGTGGTCGCCCAGGGCGAATGCCCGGAACTCGTAGTCGGAGCCCGGGACGAGCCCTTCGATCGTGACGGAAACGGCGTTCGCCGCCGGGTCGGGTTCCCAGGTCGTCCATCCCGTTTCGTCGCTGGCCCGGTACTGGATCAGGAAGCCGGTTTCGTCCGACGAGTTGTCCGTCCAGGTCAGGTCCGCCGAAGTCGCGCTCGAAGCCGATGCCTGGAGATTCGACGGCGCGGCGGGCGGCGTCGTCAGCGTTGCTTCGTCGGTCGCGTTCTCGCCCGCGGCGTTGACGGCGACCACGCGGAAGCCGTAGCCGGTCGACGGCTGAAGGCCGGTCACCGCGGCCGTCACGGCGTCGGCCGCGGTCAGGGCGCCGGCCTGAACCCACGATCCCGTGCCCTGCCTGTACTCGATCCGGAATCCGGTCTCGTTGGACGCCTCGTCCTTCCAGTCGAGAACGACCGATGTCGACCCGTCGGCCCTGACCCGCAGGCCGGTGGGCGGCCTTGGCGTCCGCTGGAGGTCCAGGGTCGCCAGGTTGCTCTCGAAGCTGCCCCGGGCCGATTCCGCCAGTACCCGGAAGTGATGGATCGTGTCGGCCCGGAGGTTGGACACGGTGGCCGTCACCTGGTCCGCGGCAACGTCGATGAAGGTCCACGGGCCGTCGTCGGGTCGGGACCCGACGCGGAACCCGGTTTCGTCGGAGGAGTTGTCGTTCCAGGAGAGCGTCGCCTCGGTCGCCGTCGGGCCGTAGCCGGCCGTGAGACCGCTCGCCGCCGCCGGCGGCGGCGGGTCGGAAGGAGGAAGAGCGAGGGAGGTCGTCCGGGGGCTGATCCCGCCGTGAACGTTCGCCACGGTCAGCCCGAACTCGTAGCTTCCGGGCCGCAATCCGACCAGCGTCGCCTCGGTGGTGTCGGGCGGGTAGACGGCGTACACGAGTTCGGCCCCGCCGTCCCTGCTCAGACCGACCCGGTACCAGAGCTCGTCGGACGCCCGGTCGCGCCAGGTCAGACGAACTTCGGTGGGGCCCGTCTGCCGCGCCTCCAGTCTGTCCGGGGCCCTGACCAGCGTTCGCCGTTCGTCGTCGAGCCTCGCGATCCGGCTGATCCTGGTGCCGCCCGCGTTCGCGGCCACCGCCCGGAAGAGATCCGTGTCGCCGTCGAGCACCACGTCGCCGGTCACGCGGCGCCAGACGAAGTCCCCGAAGACCGTAGCGCGCTTCTCGACCCGGAACGCCGCTCCGTTCAGCGGTTCGACCGAGACCAGGAAACGGGCGACGGCCTGATTCCGCGAATCCCGGTCGACCCAGGCCGTCAGGACCGGAACGCCCGGGGGCTCGACGCTCAGGTCCACCGTGGCCACGTTGCCGGGCGCCTGTCCGCCCAGGCCCAGAGCGACGACCCGGAAGTCCAGCCGCTCCCCTTCCGGCAGGCCGCCGACCACCTTCGTCTCGGCGTCGCGCGGCGCCTCGTCGATGGGCGTCCAGGCCGAGCCGCCGCCGGAAGAACGCATCTGGATTTCGTAGAGCGTCTCGTCGTCCCCGCCGTCGCCCCAGGACAACCGCACAGTGGTCGAACTCAGGCGAATGCCGACCAGGTTCTCGGGCGCCCGGGGCGGGCGCGGAGCGTCCGTTCTCACCGTCACCGGCAGACTCCAGGCGGTGCCGTGACTGTTCGTCGCGCCGACGCGAAATTCGTAGTCCTGGTCCGGGAGGAGGCCGGTCACCGCGGCCCCCGTCGCATCGGCCGCCAGGTTCGGGCCGTCGGTCCAGCTCGCGGCCCCGAGTTCGCGGTACTGGACGACGAAGCCGGTTTCCGACTGCGCGTAGTCCTCCCAGGTCAGATCCACCCTGCCCTGGACGAGCTGACTGCCCGGCGTCGTCGCCCTGAGATTTCCGGGCGGCGTCGGCGGGCCGTCTCCCGGCGTGCGCGTCACCCATTCGTAGCTGTAGCTGGTCCAGCCCCAGGCGTTCGGCGCCGCGACGCGGAACCCGTAGCGCGTGGCGGGGGCCAGCCCCATCAGAGTCGTTCCCGTGACGCCGGCGACCAGGGTGGCGCCGTCCTGCCATGCCTGGCCGAAGACCCGGTACTGCACGACGTAGTGCGCCTCGCGGCTGGACACGTCGTCCCAGGTCAGGGCGACGTCGACGCTGCCGCCGTTCGGCGTCACCGTGCCGGTCAGATTCGCCGGGGGCGCCGCCTGCATGAACTCGTTGAACCGCTCGGTGGAGGCGAGGGTCAAGCTGGCGGCGCGCTCGTTCTCCCGTTCGTCGGCGATGCCGAAGATCACGCCGCCGTCGCCCTGTATTCGCGCGGTCGAGTAGAACGGCTCGCGGGTGAAGGTATCGGAGCAGAAGATGCGTCCGAGGATGAGTCTGCAGCTCCGGTCCGTGCCGTAGCTCATGATCGTCGCCACGTTGACCTCGCCGGCGCGGATGTCCGTATGGCCGAAGGCGTAGGGCGCCACCGGCGGGTAGCGGCTGCCCGCATAGTGGGCGGGGTCGTGATTCAAGCCCAGGTTGTGCCCGATCTCGTGGGCGAGAATGGACGCCCACGGTCCCCATCCGCCTCCGGCGCCGGGTTGTTCGCAGTCGTCGTGGACGCTGAACCAGCCGAAGCCCGAGGGCGCCATCCGCTCGGTGGTGTGGGCCGCGACGCGCTGGTAGGCCAGTCCGCAGGGCAGTCCGAGAGCTCCCGGAAGGTGAACCGCGAGAAAGACCAGATCCGCTCCGTGCTCCTCCCGCAGCTTGAGCACCTCGGCGTCGGCCCGCATCGCCGTCACGAACGGAGTGCCTTCCAACGCGTTGTCGAGGGCCGCTCTCGGCAGGGCCGCCACGTGGACCAGCCTCACGTACGCCGGGAACGCGTTGTTGCGCCAGATCAGGTTCACGTAGTCGACGAAGTCGTCCAGGATCTCGGCGGTGACGCCGAACATGTCCAGCTCCCCCTTCGCCGAGGGCGTGTACAGGAGCAACAGGTCGATCCGGTGCTGGTCGTCGTCCGTGATGCGGAGGTCGGCCGGCGTCACGGTCGCGCCGGTGAGCGAGCCGCTCACCCGCACCGTCTCGTGAGCTTCCGGTTCCGTGTCGTTCGTCGGGGTGAACGAGAAGGCGGCGTCGCCGCTCGTCGCGGACGCGGCGAGCGTGATGGAGAAGTCCGCGACGGCGGCGAAGTCGACGCCGGCGGTCGCGCTGCCGCCGGCGACGCTCACGAGGATCGTCTGGTCGATCGTGAACGCGCCGCCCGCGGTGATCGTGGCGGTCACCGTGATCGTCTGGGCCGAACCGGCGTCCTCGTCCACCGCCGCCGGCGCCACGGCGAGTTCCACGGTCACCGCGTTCTGCGCCTGTTCCACCCTTGTCGGCGCCCCGGACGCGAGCCTCCCGGGGTCTTCGGGGGGCGCGTCTTCGCTCCAGGTCGTCCCCAGCGACACCGGCGGCGGGATCATCGGCGGCTCCGGGTCGTCGGGATCGAGCTTCGCCGTCACGTTCTGACACCAGGGAACGGTCAGGAGATCCTCGATCGGCACGCCCGCGGTCGACGGCGCCGTGACCGCGCCGAGACCGGAGGCGTCCGAACGCAGCGAGTAGCCGGGTCGCGCCGGTTCGCCGTAGGTCCCCGTGACCCGGCCGCCGCGGACCGCCAGAAGGACCGTGTCGTAGCTGGCGCCGACGATCCGTCCCGACCACAGAACGTCTCCGTTCCCGCGATCCTCGAAGTGGCTGAGAGCCGCTCTCAGCAGCCGCCCGTCCGGCGTCGCGAGTTCGAGGCGGGAGGGGGCCGACCGGAGCAGCGCGATGTCCACCTCGACCGGGTGCTCGGCGCCGGAAGCGCCCGGAAAGGCCGCCTGCGACTGGACGCTCGCGGCGCGTTCGGCGTCCGCACCGGCGGGGCCGAACCGCAGCAACTGCTGCGCCGCGGCAAGGCCGGGGAGGAGAAGCCCCAGCAACGTCAACGTCAACGTCAACGCGAACGCCAGCGGTTTGGGCGCGACCGGGTTCCGCACCTTCGGCGCGACCGGGTTCCGCACCGATTCGGCAGTCCCGTGCAAGCTCGGCCCCTGGCTCTCTAGCTCCGGCCCCGGACTCGCTTGCCCGAGGGCAGGCAGGGGATCGACATCCGATTCCTGCTTGAACACCGTTGCTGAGTTGCCATGTCTCCCTTCGGCGGGGCACTCTTCGCTCGGCATCATACCCGTGGCTACCTGTCCCGTCCTCCGGCGCTGCATCCACGGAAAGGCGCCCTCGGCCCTAAGCCGGAGGGCGGGCCGCGGCGGCCTGAGTCAGGCCGGTTAGTCTCGGTTGGCCGCCCGCCGGCCAGGCGGCGTCCGGCCCAGGTCCCCATGTGGCTCGTTCCATGATCTTCCGCCCCCCTCGAGAGCGGGCGCGCCGCGGGCGACGAACGGCTTCCTGCCGGTTCCGCGCGTGTCTGGCGGGAGCGGGGATCATGCTGGCGGCCTGCGGAGGGTCGGCGCCTCCGCCGGCGCCGCCGCTTCCCAACATCGTCCTGATCGTTCCCGACGACCTCGGCCGCCACGACGTGAGTTTCCACGGCGGCGACATCGCGACGCCGAACATCGACCGGATTGCCGCCGAGGGCGTGCGGTTCGAGCGCTTCTACAGCGCGCCGGTCTGTTCGCCGACCCGGGCCGGCCTGATGACGGGCCGCTATCCGATCCGTTTCGGCCTGATGCGGGCGGTCATCGCGCCGTGGCGCGACTACGGGATGGACACGTCGGAGGTCACGTTGCCGGAGGTCCTGGCCAGGGCGGGTTACGAGGACCGCGGCATCTTCGGCAAGTGGCACCTCGGCCACTTCGAGCGCAAGTACCACCCGCTGCGCCGCGGCTTCACCGAGTTCGTGGGCCACAACACGGCGGTCGACTACTTCACCAAGGAGCGCGAGGGAGAGCGGGACTGGAGCCACGACTACGAGTCGGTCGACGAGGATGGGTATGTGACGGACCTGGTGGCCGAGCACGCGGTGCGGTTCATCGACCGGCACGCCGGCGGCGAGGCGCCGTTCTTCCTCTACGTGCCGTTCAGCGCCCCGCACTCTCCGCTGCAGGCGAAGGAGGAGGATCTGCCGCTCTATGAGCACCTCGACCCGCTTGAGCCGCCGCGCGGCTGGGAGGAGTCGACGGCCGGCCGACCGCTTGCAGCCGACGAGCGGCGTCGCAACGGGCGTCGCGTTCATGCGGCGATGGTCCACTCGCTCGACGAGGGCGTGGGCCGCGTCCTGGACGCGATCGACGATCACGGTATTGCCGAGAACACGCTGGTCCTCTTCTTCAGTGACAACGGCGGCTCCGTCGGCATCGGCGACAACGGCCCCTACCGGGGCGCCAAGGGCAGCGTCTTCGAAGGCGGCACCCGGGTGGCCGCCGCCGCGCGCTGGCCGGCGGGAAACATCGAGGGCGGCGGCCGGATCGAGGCGCCGGTGTCCTACATCGACGTGTTGCCGACGCTGATGGGGATCGCCGGCATCGACGATCACGGCGGCGAGCCGCTCGACGGTGTTGACGTCGGCGACGTGCTGTCGGGTGAGGCCGAGGCAAGCCCGGGGCGGGATCTCTACTCCTTCATCGCCCAGCTCGACCCCGAGCGGGAGCAGGTTTCCGTGACGGAGGGCGAGTGGAAGCTCGTCGTCGTCGGGCCGCCGCTCGTGCGGGAGGGCGCCGCGGACGTGTCGCGGACGATGTTGTTCCAACTGGCGGAGGATGCGCTCGAAGAGCGGGACGTGTCGGCTGAACATCCCGATCTGGTGGCTCGGCTGCTCGAGAAGGCCTCCGAGTTCCGGGCACTGCAGCCGCTGAACCCGGTGGCGCCGTTCTTCGCAGGCCGCGAGGGCTTCCAGCCGCCGCCGAACTGGCAGTTCGGGGAGGAATGATGGGCGGACCCTGGCGTTGGTTCCCGGTTCTCGTGGCGCTCGCGGCCGGTTGCGCCGCGGCGCCAGACGTGGATGAAAACGCTGCCACCCAGTCGCAGGAGAGACCCAACATCCTCCTCGTCCTGATCGATGACCTGGGTTTCGAAGCGATCGGTTCCTACGGCGGCGCGTCCTACGAGACCTCGAACATCGATCGACTCGCCGCGGACGGGGTTCGCTTTGCATACGCCTACTCGATGCCGCTCTGTGCGCCCTCACGACTCAAGCTGATGACCGGGAGGTACAACAGCCGCAACTACACGGAGTGGGGAGTCCTGCCGCCGGACGAAATGACCGTTGCCAACCTGCTACAGGACGCCGGCTACGCGACCTTCATGGCCGGCAAGTGGCAGATGTCGGGCTTCGAACAGGTCTGGGCGCCGGGGAAGGACTGTTGCGAGGGTCAGGGGCAGACGCCGGAGGAGGCCGGCTTCGACGACTATCTCGTGTGGCACTACCACGAGAAGGGAGAGCGCTACGCCGATCCGCTGCTGTGGGGCCCCGGCGGCGAAGGCGGAATTCACGAGGGCGAGTACGGTCCCGACCTGTTCGTGGACTTCCTGCTGGACCGAATCGGGTCGCTGGTCGCTGTTGATTCCGACCGGCCGTTCTTCGCCTATTACTCGATGGCACTGGTCCACGCCCCGTTCGTGCCGACGCCGGACAGCGCGGACTGGACCGCGAACCGCAAAGCCCGGGACCCGGCCTACTTCGGGGACATGGTCGCCTACACGGACAAGCTGATCGGCCGGACGGTTGCGGGGCTCGAAGAGCTGGGGGTTCGCGACGACACGCTGATTCTGCTGACCGCGGACAACGGCACTCCCAGCCAGATCACCAGCACGATGCAGGACGGCGCCACAATCCCCGGCGGCAAGGGCGCGACGATCGACCATGGGAGCCATGTTCCGTTCATCGCCAACTGGCCGGCCGGGTTCGAGGGCGATCGGGTGTCCGACGCACTGGTCGACTTCAGCGATTTCCTGCCCTCGGCTGTGGAGGCGGCGGGCGCCGCGCTGCCTGAGGACCGTGTGTTCGACGGCAGGAGTTTCCTTCCCGTGCTGCGCGGCGAAGCGGACTCCGCCCGCGACTGGATCTTCACCGACTTCCGGCCGCGCTTCCTCAACTTCCCGGAAGTGACCTTCGTCCACGATCACCGCTACAAGCTGTACGACGACGGCCGCTTCTTCGACTTCGAGAAGGACGTGCGGGAACAGAGCCCCCTCGACGGCGACGACCTGACGGAAGAGGCAGCCGCGGCCATGGCCAGACTGCGCGCCGCGATGGTCGAGGGCCTTGGTGGGTAGTCGCAGCCGGCGACGACCGGCGCCCCGCCGTTTCCCCGCGGGTCTGGCCGGTGTGGCGATCCTGCTGGCGGCTTGCGGGGCGCCGGCGCCTCCGCCGGAGCCCCGGCTTCCGAACATCGTCCTGATCGTCCCGGACGACCTCGGCCGCCACGACGTGAGCTTCCACGGCGGCGAGATCGCGACGCCGAACATCGATCGGATCGCCACCGAGGGGGTGCTGATCGAGCGCTTCTACACGGCGCCGATCTGCTCGCCGACCCGGGCAGGCCTGATGACGGGCCGCTATCCCATCCGCTACGGGCTGATGCGGAACGTCATCTCGCCCTGGCAGGACTTCGGGCTGGACACCGAGGAGGTCACGCTTCCCGAGGTGCTGGCAAGGGCGGGCTACGAGCACCGCGGCGTCTTCGGCAAGTGGCACCTCGGTCACATCAGCCGGAAGTACCACCCGCTGCGGCGAGGCTTCACGGAGTCCGTGGGTCACAACACCTCGATCGACTACTTCACCAAGGAGCGGTTCGGCGAACGGGACTGGTTTCACGGCTACGAGCCCGCCTCGGAAGAGGGCTACGTCACGGACCTGGTGGCCGGGCACGCGGTCCGGTTCATCGACCGCCACGCGGGCGGCGAGGCGCCGTTCTTTCTCTACGTTCCGTTCAACGCAGCGCACTCTCCGTTGCAGGCGAAGGAGGAGGACCTGCCGCTCTACGCCGACCTTGAGGCGATCGAGCCGCCGCGCAGTTGGGAGGAAATCACCGCCGGCCGGCCCCTGGCGCCGGAGGAACAACGCCGCGAAAGGCGTCGCGTCCACGCGGCGATGGTCCACGCGCTGGACGAGGGGGTTGGCCGCATCCTCCAGGCGATCGACGATCGCGACATCGCGGAGAACACCCTCGTCCTCTTCTTCAGCGACAACGGCGGCGGCGTCGACGTCGGCGACAACGGGCCCTACCGGGGCGCGAAGAGCACCGTCTTCGAGGGGGGCACACGGGTCGCCGCGGCGGCGCGCTGGCCGGCGGGCGGCATCTCCGGCGGCGGCCGGGTGAAGGCGCCGGTCGCCTACATCGACGTTCTGCCGACCTTGATGGGAATCGCGGGCCTCGAGGATCACGGCGGGAAGGAGCTCGACGGCCGGAACGTCCGCGAGGTCCTCGCCGGCTCGGACCTGGACGGACCGATACGCGACCTGTACTCCTTCGTCGGTCAGAAGAACCCGGCGCGGGAGCAGGTGTCGGTCATGTCTGACGTCTGGAAGCTCGTCGTCATCGGCCCGCCGCTCGATCGGCTGGGATCGGCGGAGGCGTCCGACCAGCTCCTGTATCGGATCGAGGAGGATCCGTTCGAAGAACGGGACCTGGCCGCGGATCATCCGGACGTGGCGGCGCGTCTCCTCGACAAGGCGCGAGAGTTCCGCGCCCTGCAGCCACCGAACCCGGTGGAGCCTTTCGGCGCAGGCGGGGAAGGGTTCGAGCCGCCGCCGAATTGGCAGTTTCCGGACGCCGATGCCACCGAGTCGGTAGGATTCTGACCATGCCTTCCATGCGTTCGAGTCACCGTTTGAGTCACTGCGCCCTCATCGGCGTCGCCCTGTTGCTCGGCGGCTGCGCGGGTCCGACAAGGGACGAGGTTCCGGCTACCGTCGCGCTTCCGGCCGACGATCCCGGCGCTCCATTCCACGGCGCCTGGGAACTCGCCTCGGTCGTCCGCTACTCGGGCGAAGGCGAGGAACCCGGGTGGCGCGATCCGCGCCCACCCGCGAACCAGTCCGTGCGCCCGTCATCGGGCGCACGGATGGCGCTGTCGCGCAACGAGTCGTCGACCGGCTTCATCATGTACGACCCGGCCGGGACGATGGGCGTGGTCATCCAGGGAGCGGACCGTCAGCCGTCCGCCGAGGGGCAGCCCACGCCGGAAGACCGTCTCGCCGCTTACCGGTCGTACACGGCCTACTTCGGCGCGTTCTCGGTCGACCCGGAAGCCGGTGCCGTCACCCACCACCTGCGGTCGAGCATGAACCCGAGCGGGGCCGGCGCGGACTATGTGCGCAACTACGAGTTCTCCGAGGACCGGCTGACGCTTCAGCCGCCGGCCGGCGCGGACGGCGGCGCCGTCCGGCTGACTTGGCGGAAACTGCCGGATCTGGCCGACCTGACCGACGAGCACCGGCGCTTCGTCGGCTTCTGGCAGTTCGACCGGCTCGAGCGGCGGAACGAAGCCGGAGACGCGCTGCCGGTCGAGCGGACCTGGGTGGACGGGTTCATCATCTACACCGCCTCCGGGCACATGGCCGTTCACCTCGTCCGGCCGGACCGTCAGCCGTTCGCCGACGGGCGGCCGACCGCCGAAGAGGCCACGGCCGCGATCCGCACCTACATCAGCTACTTCGGGCCTTACACGATCCACGCCGATGACGGTTACGTCGTCCACCACCGGTCGGGCTGCTGGTACCCGAGCTGCATGGATACCGACGCCCAGCGCTTCTACGAGTTCGGCGACGGAACGCTGACGCTCCAGCCACCGGCTCGGGAGGTCGACGGCCAGATGGTGCAGGACTCGCTGGTCTGGAGGCGGATGGGCTAGTAGGAGGCACCTCCTCTCAACGACGGACCTCCTCGCCGCTTCGCGGCTCGTTGGATGCCGGCGGGGACGCCGGCGCACCCAGTGTGCGACTACGCGGACTTCGCGATCTTCCGCTGGAGCCAGTCGATCAGGACCCGGTTCGTCTCCTCGGGCTTCTCCTGCTGCGTCCAGTGGCCGCAGTCAGCAACCGTGTACTTCTCGATGTCGTCGATGAAGTCCTCCATCCCGTCGGCGGAGGAGGGTCTCAGGATGACGTCGTTCTCCGCGCCGATGTAGAGACACGGCACGTCGATCTCCCACATCGCGTTCTCGATGCCCGGGAAGGGGCGGCCGGCCCTGCGATACCAGTTCAGGCCGCCGGTGAAGCCGGTGATCTCGAAGGTCTCGGTGAAGTAGTCGAGCGCCTCCTCCGACAGGAAGACCTCGCCGGGGAAATCGTCGCGGTCGAGCATCCGGAGCAGGTCCATCTGCCGCTCTGGCGAGTCCTCCGGCATCGCCTTGAACGCCTCGACGTCCCAGATGTAACCGCGTCGCAGCATCATCTGAAAGGTCTTGCGCACGTCGGCGGACAGCGCCTTCTCGGCCCGGCCGGGCTCCTGGAACTGGACCGTGTAGTAGTTCCCGGACCGGACGATCAACGGTTCCTCGATCGGCTCCGGTCGCGGCATGCCGGGAGGCCGCCCGCCCGGTGTGTTGACTCCGACGATGCCGAGGCAGCGATCCGGGTGCAGCCGCGCCATCATCCACACCACGCCGCCGCCCCAGTCGTGGCCGACGAAGACGGCCTTGTCGATCTCCAGCGCGTCGAGCATGCCGGCCATGTCGTCGCAGAGGTGCCTGAGGCTGTAGTCGTTCACGTCGTCCGGCCGGTCGGTCAGACCGTAGCCGCGCTGATCGGGGGCGATGGCCCGGAACCCGGCGTCGGCCAGCGCCGGGAACTGGAATCGCCAGGAGAACGCGAGTTCGGGGAAGCCATGGCAGAGGACGACGGGGACGCCCGCTCCCTGCTCGTAGACGGCCATGCGGATGCCGTTCGTCTGGACGAATCGGGGCGCCGGCATGCCGGGCGCCGGTCGGACCTCGGCACCATGGGAGAGGCGGGGCAGCGCCAGGGCGCCGGCCAGGACGCCCGTTGTGTGCAGGAAGGCGCGGCGCGACAGGACGGGGGAGTGGATCATCGGAGCCTCCGGAATCGGGGATGTGGTGCGGAGCGTTTTCGTGAGGGTGACCGGAGTATTTCAGGAGGAACGGGCAAAGAGGCGTACAATGGTCGCGATGCGCACCGCGTTCCGGTTGGCAGGTTCGTTGCTGGTGTTCGCCGTGCTGGCGGCGCCGGTGGCGGGAATGTGCGCCGCGCTCGCCTCGGCCGAGGACCCCTGCAACATGCGGGAGTCGCATGAAGTCGTGTCGTGCGGGCACACCGATATGGTGATGACGGCCTGTTGCAGCGCCGATTCCGTCGACCCCGCCGCGGCCGGGATCCTCCCCGGTCCGGCCGGCGACATCGACCCGCCCGCGCTCGCGCACAGCCGGCTGGACGCGCCCGGCGACGAAAGCTCCGGCACCTCGGTGCTCGCCTGCGACGGGGACCCGCCGCCCTCTGTACCGCGCTACAGGCTGTTCTCGGCCCTGTTGCTCTGATCCTCCGCTGAAGCGAGTCGCAGCGGTCGCCCCCGGAAGCGGGCGGCCGCGGGAACACGTTTCCGCGGAGGAATCAGATGTACCGATTGTGCAAGGGTCACTACACAGGCAACAGAGGCAGGCGCGGGCGCCTGTTTGATCGACATACGCCTTGCCTGCTCGCCGCCGTCCTGTGGACGGTCGCCTGGGCGGGAACATCGATGGCCGAGACAGGCCAACCGGCCCCGGATCGGGCGCCGGCGGACCGGGTCGCCCAGGGGATCGCGGACGAGTCGCTGCGTGTGCTCGTCCAGGAGGCACTGGCGCGCAATCCGGGTCTCAAAGCCGGCTTTGCCCGTGCCCGTGCCGCGGCGCAGAAGGCCCCCCAGGTCGCGTCGCTGCCCGACCCGACGGCCGAAGCGACGGCCTTTCTCCTCCCGCCGGAGACCCGCGTAGGTCCTCAGCGGCTCATGCTTGGCTTCAGCCAGGCTCTGCCGTGGCTGGCGAAGCTGGATCTGAAGGAAGCCGCCGCACTCCAGGAGGCGGTCGCGCTGGAACGCGAAGTGCAGGCGGATCGCCTGCGGCTGGTCACCGACGTGCGGCGGCTGTACTACGAACTCCTCTTTCTGGATCGTTCGCGGACCACGGTGACCACCCTGCTGGAAGACCTGGACCAGCACGAGGAAGTTGCCCAGGCCCGCTACGCGACCGGCGTCGGTTCGACGCAGGCGGTGCTGAAGCTGCAGGCGGAGATGACGCAGGCCAGCCAGGAGTTGCTGGACCTCGACTCCAGGGAAGCCGCTCTTCGCGCGCGGCTGAATGGCCTGCGGGATCGGCCGGCGGCGACGCCGGTGACAAGGGGGACGTTGCCGGAGGCGATAGGGGAGGTCGACCTGAAGCCGGAGCGTCTACTCGACCGGGCACGAAGTGCGCGGCCTGAGCTGCAGGCCGCCGATGCACGGCTGGCGCGTGCCGACCTGGTGGAACGCCTGGCGCGGATGGCGCGCCGTCCCGACTTCAGGGTCGGCGTCACCTACACGCTGGTCACATCGCGCGACGACGATGCCGCGCGCCTGCTGGCGATTCAGGGTGACGGGAACGACGTGTTCGGCCTGCGCGGTGGCGTCACCCTGCCGGTCCGGAAACGCAGCCGCGCCGCCGCGATCCAGGAGGCGCTCGACCTTCGGTCGCATGCCGTCGATGAGAGACGGCACGCGGAACTGGCGATCGAAACGGAAGTGGGCGACCTGACCGAGCGGCTGCCGTTGGCCTGGCGCCGATTGCGGTTGCTCGAGGACCTGCTGGTCGTCCAGGCGGACGAGGCGCTCGAGTCGGCCGAGGCGGGGTACATCGCGGGCATTCTGAACACTCTCGACCTGGTCGACGCCGAGGAGGTGCTGTTCGAGGCGCTCACGGCGGTTGACAAGGCGCGGGTGGACTATCTGATCGGCCTGGCGGAACTGGAGGGTGCTGTCGGCAGACCGCTGCCGGCGCCAGCGAGTGGAGGGACGGAGCGATGACGAACGAGACGAACAGCGCCGGACATGCGGTCCGAACCTGGCTCCGGTCCGCGGGGTGGGTCGCGGGCAGCTTCGCGGCCTTCTACGTCCTTTTCTTCGATCCGCTGGGCGTTCACCCGGTGGACGGCTGGCTGCAGCGGACGGTCGGCTACCAGACGGGGTCGATGGCGACGAGCGGCGGTGAGGGAGCCTCGGCGTCCAGCGGCGAACGCGAGGTCGTCTTCTACCGGAATCCGATGGATCCGACGATCACCTCGCCGGTACCGGCCAAGGACGAGATGGGCATGGACTACGTGCCGGTCTACGCCGACGAGGCGGAGCGGGCGCTCGGCGCTGGAACGACCGTCACGATCGACCCGGTCGTGGTCCAGAACATGAACGTTCAGACGCGGATGGTGGAGAAGGGGGATCTCCGGCACGAGATCAGGACCGTCGGCTACCTCGAGTACGACCAGGAGCGGATGGTCACCGTGACGACGAAGTACGACGGCTGGGTCGAGAAGGTCCACGTCAACTACGTCGGCGAGCCGGTGGCGAAAGGCGAGGGGCTGTTCGAGGTCTACTCGCCGGAGCTGGTCCAGACCGCGCATGAACTGCTGTCGGCCATCCGGTACGCGGCCAGACTGGGCAACGCGCCGGACGACGCCCGGCTTCATGCCGAGGCTCTGGTCGAGGCGGCACGGACGCGGCTCACGTTCTGGGACATCTCCGCGGATCAGATCGCACGTCTCGAGGAAACGGGAGAGATCTTCCGGACGCTGACGGTGACCGCGCCGGCGGGCGGTCTGGTGATGAAGCGGATGCCGGGTCTCGAGGGCATGGCGGTAACGCCTGGCATGGAGGCGTACCACATCGCCGACATCACCTCCCTGTGGCTGTCGGTCGAGGTCTTCGAGGACCAGGTGGTGTGGATCCGTCCCGGTACCGAGGCGGAGGTGACCTTCACCTACTTCCCGGGCGAGTCGATCCGCGGCACGGTCGAGTTCATCGAACCCGAACTGTCGGAACAGACCCGGACGCTGACGGTCAAGATCGCCGTACCGAATCCGGACGGCCGCCTGCGCAAGGGGATGTTCGCCACGGTGGTCTTCGATCCGGTGATCGTACGGGGTGCAGTGACGGTTCCGAGCGAGTCGGTTCTGCGGACCGGACGCCGCAGCGTGGTCGTCGTGGCGCTGGGCGGCGGTCGGTTCGAGCCTCGGGAAGTCGAACTGGGTCATGCGCACGGAGGGCTGGTGGAAGTGCACTCGGGCCTGGAGGCGGGCGACCGGATCGTGACGTCATCGCAGTTCCTCCTGGACTCGGAGTCCAAGCTGCGCGCGGCGGTGCAACAGATGCTGAGCGGAGCCGCGACGTCGGCGGCGGGTCGTGAAGGCCACGACATGGGCGGGATGAACGGTAAGGGCCACGACATGGGTGGGATGGACCACGACATGAACCACGAGGGTCACTCCGCTGCCGAACCAGAGGACGCGGCCGAGCCCCAGCACATGCACGAGAACCACGGCAGGTGAGCCGGTGCTGAACCGGCTTATCGAGTGGTCCCTGCGCAACCAGTTACTGGTGGCGGCCGGGCTCGTCGTGGCGATTGCGGCCGGCGTGTGGTCGGTCAGGACGACGCGCATCGACGCGATCCCCGACCTCTCCGATGTCCAGGTCATTCTCTACACGGAGTTCCCGGGCCAGTCGCCCCAGGTCGTGGAGGACCAGGTGACCTACCCGATCACCTCGACGATGCTCTCGGTTCCGTACGCGAAGGTCGTCCGCGGGTACTCGTTCTTCGGCTTCTCCTTCGTCTACGTCATCTTCGAGGACGGCACGGACCTCTACTGGGCGCGCTCCCGGGTGCTCGAGTCGGTGGCGGGGCTTCAGAGCCGGCTGCCGCAGGGTGTCTCGCCGCAACTCGGGCCGGACGCCACCGGCGTCGGTTGGGCCTTCATGTACGTGCTGAACTCCGAATCGCGGTCCCTGGCCGAACTCCGTTCGCTCCAGGACTGGTACCTGAAGTACGGCTTGCTCGCGGTCGAAGGAGTCTCCGAAGTCGCGTCGATCGGCGGCTTCGTGCGCCAGTACCAGGTCGAGGTGGACCCGGTCCGGCTGCGCGCCTACGGTCTCTCCCTGCCGGTCGTGCGGCAGGCGATCCAGGAGTCGAACGCGGACGTCGGCGGCCGCCTGATCGAGGTGGCCGAACGCGAGTACATGGTGCGCGGCCGCGGCTACGTGCGGGAACTGCGGGACCTGGAGACGATCGTTCTGGCGTCCGGCCCCGGCGGCGTGCCGGTGCTGGTCCGGGACGTGGCGAACGTGACGATCGGACCGGAGATCCGCCGGGGCCTGGTCGACTGGAACGGCGAGGGCGAGACGGTGGGCGGCATCGTCGTCGTCCGCTCCGGCGCCGACACCCGGTCGACGATCGAGAGGGTGAAGGAGCGCCTGGCCGAACTGGCCGGCGGCATGCCCGACGACGTCGAGATCTCGGTCGCCTACGACCGGACCGGACTGATCGAACGCTCCATCGAGACGCTGACGGACACCCTGGTAGAGGAGTCGATCGTCGTCGCGGTGGTTTGCCTGGTCTTCCTGTTCCACTTCCGTTCCGCCCTCGTGCCGATCCTGGCGATTCCGGTGTCGGTGTTGCTCGCCTTCGTCGTGATGCGGGCCCAGGGGCTCGGCTCGAACATCATGTCGCTGGGCGGCATCGCGATCTCGATCGGCGTACTCGTCGACGCTTCGATTGTCATGGTGGAGAACGTCCACCGTCACCTCGCGGCGGACAAGGGAAAGCGGCCCCACTTCGAGATCGTTCTGCGGGCCGCCCAGGAAGTCGGCCCGACGCTCTTCTTCAGCCTGCTGGTCATCACCGTCTCTTTCCTGCCTGTCTTCACGCTGGAGGCCCAGGAGGGTCGGCTGTTCAAGCCGCTGGCGCTGACCAAGACGTACTCCATGGCGATGGCGTCCGTGGTCGCCGTGACCGTGGTGCCGGTGCTCATGTTCTGGCTGGTTCGCGGGCGGATCGTCTCGGAAGAGCGCAATCCGGTGTCGCGGTTCCTGCGCTTCGTCTATCGCCCGCTCGTCGCCGGAGCGGTGCGGCTGCGCTGGCTGGTCATCGTGCTGATGGTCGGGGTGCTGGCCTCGAGCCTCGCGCCGCTCAAGCGGATCGGCTCCGAGTTCATGCCGCCGCTGTGGGAAGGCGACCTGCTCTACATGCCGACGACGTTGCCGGGGGTGTCGATCGGGAAGGCACGGGAGATCGTTCAGCAGACGGACCGGATCATCCGCAGCTTCCCCGAGGTCGAGACCGTGTTCGGCAAGGTCGGCCGGGCCGAGACGGCGACCGACCCGGCGCCGCTGTCGATGCTCGAGACGACGATCGTGCTGAAGGATCAGGACGAGTGGCGTCCCGGCCTGACCCCGGACGGCCTGATCGCCGAGCTCGACCGGGCGCTCCAGTTCCCGGGTGTGACGAACTCCTGGACGATGCCGATCAAGACCCGGATCGACATGCTGTCCACCGGGATCAAGACGCCGGTCGGGATCAAGCTGGGCGGCCCGGACCTGGCGACGCTGGAGCGGCTCGCGGAGCAGGTGGAGGCCGTCGTCAAGCCGCTGCCCGGCACGCTTTCGGCGTACGCCGAACGGGTGATGGGCGGCGCCTATCTCGACTTCGACATCGACCGGGAGGCTGCGGCGCGCTTCGGCCTGCGGATTGCCGACATCCAGGACACGATCCAGTCCGCGATCGGCGGCATGAACGTGTCCTGGACCGTCGAAGGCCTGGAGCGCTACCCGATCAACCTGCGCTATCCGCGGGAACTGCGGGACGATCCCGAGGCGCTGGAGCAGATCCTGGTGACGGCGCCCGGCGGCGCCCAGGTGCCGCTGGGCCAGGTCGCGGCGATCGAGTTCCGTGACGGGCCGCCGGGAATCAAGTCCGAGGGAGCGAGGCCGAACGCTTGGGTCTACGTCGACCTCGAGAGCAGCGACATCGGCGGCTGGATCCGCCGCGCGCGCGAGGAAGTCGCCGACAAGGTGGCGCTGCCTCCGGGCTACACGCTGCTCTGGTCAGGGCAGTACGAGTACATGGAGCGAGCCCGCGACCGCTTCCTGGTCATCGTTCCGCTCACGTTCCTTCTCACGTTCGCCCTGCTGTACCTGAGCACGCGCTCGGTGATCAAGACCGCGTTCATCGTCTCGGCAGTGCCGTTCTCGCTCGTCGGATCGGTCTGGCTGCTGGATCAGCTTGGCTACAACTGGTCCGTCGCCGTCTGGGTGGGGATGATCGCGCTCGCGGGACTGGCGGCCGAAACCGGGGCCGTGATGCTGCTCTATCTCGACCTGGTCTACAACGAACGGAAGGGCGCCGGCGCGATGGAGACCCTGCGCGATCTCCGCGAGGCGGTGATCGAAGCCGCGGTGCGGCGGATCCGCCCGATCACGATGACCGTGCTGACGACCTTCGTCGCCCTGGTGCCGATCCTGTGGGCGACCGGCACCGGCGCCGACGTGATGAAGCGGATCGCCGCGCCGATGGTCGGGGGGCTGGTGACGGTGTTTCTTGCGGTGACGTTCGTGTTCCCGGCGATGTACTTCGTGTGGCGGTCGATTGGTCTCGCTCAGGCCGGCTCGATCAGGGACGAATCGTCGTTGCGGTAGTTCCCGACCCGGTTCGAGACGGGAAAGAACTCGAGGTCGCCGGTGTACGTCGCCAGTTGCTCGCTCAGCGCGTCGGGATCCTGCAGTGGACCGTCCAGCCATTGGTCGTAAGGCGGCCGTGCGATCACCGGCATCCGGTCGTGAATCGCTGCGATGGCCTTGCCGGGAGGACAAGTCATGATCGTGCAGGCCAGGCCGTCCGGCGTGTGGTTCCAGACTCCGGCGAAGCCGAAGGGTCCGCCGCCCGGCATCCGGATGTAGTGGGGGAGCCGGGAGCCGTCGGGTTGCGCCTGCCACTCGTACCAGCCGTCGGCGACGACCAGGCAGCGGCGCCGGCTCAGGAGGGTGCGGAACCTGGGCGTCTCGACGGCGGTATCGTCGCGGAGGTTGATTTGGGGGCCGCCGCGCTTCCGCGGGAAGCCCCAGCGCATCGTGCCCAAGGCGCGCCGGCCGTCGCGGTTCAGCGCCACCACGGCCACCTCTTGGGTCGGGGCGATGTTGTAGCGGGGCTCAAGGTCCGGCAGCTCGTCCAGCTCGAAGTGGTCGGCTACGGTTCGCGGCTTGGAGCGGAGCGTGTAGCGGCCGCACATGGGACGGAATGATACGGCTCGTCCGACCGGTGCCGCCTGTGATGGCCGGACACAGGTACAGTTCGGTTCCAACGGTGCTATTGGAGCGCGTGATGGCGAAGAAAGTACTGGAGCCAATCCACCCGGGCAGGGTTCTGCTCAGGGAGTTCCTGGAGCCTCTGGGCCTGAGCCAGTACCGGCTCGCCAAGGGCATCAGTGTGCCTCCCCGCCGGATCAACGAGATCGTCCACGGAAAGCGGGCCGTGACGGCGGACACTGCCCTTCGCCTATCGCGTTTCTTCGGCACGAGCGATCGGTTCTGGCTCAATCTCCAGACGCGCTTCGATCTTGAAGTGGAGAAGGACCGTCTCGGGGAGCTGCTCGAGACGCAGGTCGAAGTACTCGCTCGGGCGGGCTGATGAACGAGCCCAACCGCTCGTCAAGAACTCGATCCACTCGCTTGAGGGCTTGCGGCTCGATGCAACAGATGGCGATGGTGGTGGGCACTTTCGTCTGCTTGCTGCTTGGTGGTGTAACCGGCTTCGCGCTCCAGCCCGCCGGCCCGATTCTGACCGAAGCAGAGATTCGCCAGATCCTGGTGAACCGGATCGACGAACAGAAGCGGAGCGTCGGCATCGTGGTCGGCGTCGTCGAGCCCGGAGGCCGGCGGGTTGTCGCCCACGGTCAACTGGCGACCGACAACCCGAGCGAGGTCGACGGCGACACCGTGTTCGAGATCGGCTCGATCACCAAGGCGTTCACGGCGATCCTGCTGGCGGACCTGGCGGGAGAGGGTGCCGTTGAGCTTGAGACCCCGGTCCAGCGTCTGCTCGGGCCGGACGTTACGGTGCCGACGCGAAGCGGCGCGGAGATCACGCTGCTTCACCTCGCGACGCACAGTTCGGGATTGCCGCGGCTGCCTTCGAACATGCGGCCGGGCAACGCGGCGAACCCCTACGGGGACTACACGGTAGCCCAGCTCAATGAGTTCCTCTCGTCCTACGAATTGGAGCGGGACATCGGCGAGGCGGTGGAGTACTCGAACCTCGGCGCCGGTCTCCTGGGACACGCGCTCGCTTTGAACCAGGGGACGGACTACGAAACCCTGGTGTCCGAACGGCTTCTGGAACCTCTCGGAATGTCGGACACTTCGGTCAGCTTGTCACCGTCCCAACAGGAACGGCTGGCCATTGGCCACAGCGTCCAGCTCAGGCCGGTCGCGAACTGGGATCTTCCGACTCTTGCCGGCGCAGGGGCGCTGCGCTCAACGGTCAACGACATGTTGACCTTCGTCGAGGCGAATCTCGGTCTGCGCGAGTCGGCGCTGCAGGAGGCGATGGCGGACAGCCATCAGTCTCGCCGGGACTTTCCGGCGCCAGGCATGCGCATCGGGCTCGGGTGGGTCATCCGTAGCGGGCACGGCCGGGAGCTCCACTGGCACAACGGCGGCACCGGCGGCTACCGCTCTTTCCTGGGCTTCGACCTCGAATCACAGACCGGCGTCGTCGTGCTGTCGAACTCCGGCGACAGCGTCGACGACCTGGGCTTTCACCTGCTGGACTCGCGCTACCGGCTCGTCGTACCGCCGGCGCTACGGACCGTGGTGGAGGTCGATCCGGCGATTTACGACGACTACGTCGGCCGGTATGAGCTCGCCGAGAACCTGGTCTTCACGGTGACCCGGCAGGGCGACGGGTTGTACGTCGAGATCACCGGGCAGCCGCGGTTCC
The DNA here is from genome assembly GCA_965232105.1 of Thermoanaerobaculia bacterium. Taxonomy (GTDB): domain Bacteria; phylum Acidobacteriota; class Thermoanaerobaculia; order Multivoradales; family Multivoraceae; genus Multivorans. Next base: position 4,133,445 of record OZ246956.1, on the reverse strand, counting down.
AGGTGTTTCCCGAGTCGGAGGCGAGGTACTTCTACCGGGTCGTTGACGCGCAGATCACGTTCGGGCGCGGCGACGACGGTGCCGTCGACCATCTGGTGCTGCACCAGAACGACATGGACCAGCGGGCGGAGCGGCTGACCGACGGCTAGTACGCCTCCACCGCTTCCACGATCAGCTCTCGCACCGCGTCGACATCGGTGTCCCAGACGATGTCGCTCGCGGGGACCCCGGCTGGACCGATCGCCTCGATCAGCGCCGGCGGCCGAAGGTCGGCCACGGTCATGCCGCGGGTGATCTCGCCGCGCACCTCGACCGCGACGGGATGACGCGAACGCTCGAACAGATGAGGGTGCGTTGCGGCGATGACGGCGGTCGCGTCGTGCAGCGGAACGACGGATTGCCCTACGTACTGCCGGAAGCGGTCGCGCAGGAAGTCGGTGACCTCGGCGGCGAGGGTGGCGGCGGGCGTCCCGGCGGCCCGCATTCGCGTGGTCTCTCCGGCGCCGACGACGACCTTGCTCGTCACGTCGAGCCCGACCATGGTCACCGGCGCGGCCTTCTCGAAGACGATGGCCGCGGCCTCCGGATCGGCCAGGATGTTGAACTCGGCGACGGACGTGATGTTGCCGGGGCCCGCGCTGCCGCCCATGATCGTCAGGCTGGTGAGGTGACGGCGCAGGTCGGGGTCGCGTTCGATTGCCAACGCCACGTTGGTCAGCGGGCCGACCGCCAGCAGGTGCAGGTCGTCGACGGAGCGGGCGGTGTCGCAGATGTAGCCGACGGCGTCGGCCGAAGACTCGGCCCGGTTCAGGTCGGGTAGAAGCGCGTTGCCGAGACCGGTTTCGCCGTGGATCCGGCTCCCGTCGACGGCCGGTCCGGCAAGTGGCTTCGCGGCGCCCCGGTGGACGGGCAGGTCCAGACCGGCAAGCTGCGCGACCGTGAGCGCGTTCCGTGTCGTCCGGTTGATCCCGACGTTGCCGGCGACGGTTGTGATGCCGATCAGGTCGGCGTACCGCGCCGCGACGAGGATCGCGACCGCGTCGTCGAGTCCGGGATCGCAGTCCAGGACGAGCTTCATGAGAGCTACTGCGCGTCCTTCAACTCCAGCGCCTTCGAGATGACGAACTGGTGGATCGCTGTCGTCGCCTCTTCGTCGAAGGCCTCGGCGTAGCCGGGCATGCCGAGTGGCAGCAGGCCGTCCTGGACGATCGCGTTGAAGTCGTCGTGGACTTCGGGGGACATCCGGCGCAGGTCCGGCGAGGCGGTGGCGACGATCGAGCTCTGGCCGAGGCCGCGGTGACAGAGCGCGCAGTGCTCGTGGTAGAGCGTGTTGCCGCGGTCGATCGTCTCGGCGTCGGCCACCAGCGGCGGTTGCTCGGGGATCGAGTAGTCGCGCGTGGGCGGTTCGGCAAGGGTGGCCTCGCCTTCGAGCGAGAAGATGAGGAGCTCGCCGGGCCGGTCGTACGGCGTGCTGCCGCCGACCATCGTGGCGACGTACTGAGTGCCGCGCTCCATGTAGCTGATGATCGACGAGGAGAACGAGCCGTAGGCGTCGAACTCCCACAGCTTCTCGCCCGTGTCCTTGTCGTAGGCGTTGAAGTCGCCTCCGCCGCCGCCGTGGAAGAGCACGCCGGTTGCCGTCGCCAGGACGCCGCCGTTGAAGGCCGAGGGAAGCCGGTTCTCCCACACCTTCTCGCCCGACAACGGGTCGAAGGCGACGAGGAAACCCCTGTCCTCCGGGCGCGGGCCCGCCTGGTCCTGGAGCTTCTGGCGGTAGGCGCCGGAGGCGACGCCGAGGCTCAGTCCCCACTCCCGGATCGTGTAGGCGCCGGTCTCCACGAACTCCTCGGGCAGGGCGTAGAAGTTCGAGTAGTCGTGGTAGTAGAAGTACATGACGCCCTTGTCCTCGTCCCAGGACATCGGCTCCCAGTTGTGCGCGCCGGCGTTCGCGGGTGTGATCCACTGCGGCTTCTCCTCGAAGACCACGTCGGGATTCTCGATGGGGCGGCCGGTTTCCATGTCGACGTGGGTCGCCCACTCGATCCTGTCGGTGTAGGGGTGTGCACGCAGGAGTTCGCCGGTCTCGCGGTCGATCACGTAGAAGAAGCCGTTCTTCGGCGCCTGGAGCAGGACCTTGCGGTCCGTGCCGTCGACGGTCAGTTCGCCGAGGGCGATGTCCATCGCCGAACTGTAGTCCCAGTTGTCGCCCGGAACCGTCTGGTAGTACCACTTCATCTCCGCGGTGTCCGCGTCGACCGCCACGATCGCGGTCAGGAAGAGGTCGTCGCCGCCGCCCGGTGAGCGGACGTGGCGCGACCAGGGTGCGCCGTTGCCCACGCCGATGTAGAGCTGGTTGAGTTCCTCGTCGTAGACGAGCGAGTTCCAGGCGGTGCCGCCACCGCCCATCTTCCACCACTCGCCGCCCCAGGTCTTGGCGGCCATCTCCATCTCGGGGTGCTCGAACGGCTTGGACGGGTCGCCGGGGACGAGGTAGAAGCGCCAGGCGAGTTCGCCGGTCTCGGCGTCGTAGGCGGAGACGTAGCCGCGGCGCTTGCCGCTTTCGGAACTGCCCTGGCCGATGAAGATCTTCCCCGCGGCGGCGCGCGGGGCGCCGGTGATGTTGAAGCGGCCGAGCGCCGAGGGATGCCACGTGTCGACGTCCCAGACCTCCTCGCCGGTCGCCGCGTCGACCGCGACCAGCCGGCCGTCGAACAGGGCGACATAGACCTTGCCCTTGTAGACCGCGACGCCGCGGTTCGCCACGCCGCCGCAGCAGGAGTACTTGACGTAGGTGCGGTCCGTCTGCGGGTCGTGGGTCCAGATCTCCTCGCCGGTCGCGGGGTCCAGCGCATGGATCACGCCCCAGCCGTTCGTCGCGTACATCACTCCGTCGACGACAAGCGGCGTGCCCTGCATCCGCTCGCTGCGGGCGCCGATCGGCTTGGACCAGGCGAGCTTCAAGTCCGCGACGTTGTCGCGGGTGATCTGGTCGAGCGTCGAGAAACGCTGCTCCTTGTAGGTCTGGCCGTAGGTCAGCCAGCTCCCGGGCTCAGCCTCGGCGGCGCGGATGATCCGCTCGTCGTCGACGTTGCCGGCGGTCGGGGCCGTGTCGGCGTCGCCGCCGTTGCCGCCGCCGCAAGCGGCTGCCAGCAGAAGGAGAAGGGGTGTGCAGGCTGCCCACCGTGACGTTTCGGTTGGTTCTCTCATCTTCAAGTTCCTCGGAGGTTCGCCGGGCAACCTAAGTGCCTTAGCGTCCGCTGTCAACGTTTCAGGGCCCTGAGGTACGGTCGCATGAGGGGTGCGGGATGCCTCGGTGAGAAGGTGTTCAGTAGGCGGCGCCGCGGGGGAGGATCGCGTAGACGTGGAGAATCCGGTGTTCTCGATCGGGTCTGATGAGGATCCGCCAGTTGCCCACGCGCACTCGGTAGCGACCTTTGAGCCTGCCCATCAGAGGGCGCACCCGTGGGTGCGCCAACGGCCGTTTGCAGCTCTCAAGTTGGTACAGACTTTCCCTGATCCGGCGCCGAGTCGTGCTGTCCAGCTTGAGGTAGTGCTTGTACGCAGAAGGCTTGACTTCAATCCTCCAGTTCATCAAGCCCCTTGCCCGGGACTCCCGCATCCACTTCGGCTTCTCCCTGCTCGATCGCTTCCACCCATTCGGGGCGGGACAGAAGGTCGAGAGTCTCCTTGTGGCGCTCGATGTACTCGTCGATCAGGTCGGAGAGAATCGTCTTCATCTCCGTTCTCTCGATACCCGCGATGATCCTCAGGACATCCCGTTTCTCGGCCGGGATTCGGACTGTCGCTGTAGCCATGGTGCAAGCTCCTCGCGTAGTTCACTGGTAGCCTAAGCGCCTAGGCGCCTGAGATCAACCAAATCAACCAAAGAGCGTTCGGTGGCGGCGACGCTACGGATCGCTGGCCCGGTACCAGATCGGCGAGGTCCAGGCGCGCTCCTGGATTCGCCACGGCTGGTCGGGATCGGCACAGGCCGCCGGGCGTTCGGCTTCGGGCAGGGCCGAGCACTGGAGCGCGTTCCAGCGGCAACTCGGGTTCTCGAGGACTCTCGCGTAGTAGACGGCCGAGCGGGCCGGATCGAACTCGGGATCGGTCCACGTGGCGCACAGGGAAGCGGCGCCGTCACCGCTTCGTTCGCAGGTGGACCGCGAGACGTCGGCGCCGTTGTCCGGGTCGCCGGCGACGTCGAAGGTCCGTTCGTGGAACAGACCGTCGTCGCCGGCCCAGCCCTTGACGATCTGGATGCGCTGCAGGGGCGTACCCGGGTGGTCGGCGGTCCCCAGGTCGGCGATGGCGGAGACGAACAGGGACGGCGCCCCGGAACCTCCGCTCTCCGGCAGCACGCCGCCCATCGGCACCGCCGTGTCATAGGCGTCGGCGATCATGTCGCCGCTGGAGCAAAGATCGGGCAGGTCCCAGCCGCCGAAGAGACGCGCCTTGATCCGCACGCCGCTGGTGCCGAAGGTCTCCTTGCGCAGCATCGCGTCGAACAGCGAGTCCCGGGAGTTCTCCTCGGCCCAGATGCCGATCAGGCCGCCGGGGTTCCTGAGTCGGTGCGGGGCGTAGGCGGGTGTCGTGAGCCGCTTCTCGAGGTCCGAGTCGACGTTCGCGTTCTGTCCCTGGTAGTCGAACTCATCCGTGTCGCCCGGGAGACCGTTGTGGCCGTCGGTCGAGGCCGTGATCCCGAACTGGAACGGGTTGACCCCGAGGCGCTCCTCCTGGGCCAGACCGTCGATCAGCGCGTAGCGCACGAAGTCGAGCCGGGACTGGCAACCCTGGCCGCGCAGCCCGCCGGCGCCGGTGCCCTCCTCGCAGTCTGGCGGCCTCTCCCCGTCGATGTAGCGCACCTTCTCGAAGTCGCAGAACTCGTCTTCTCCTCCTGCGACTCCCCACATGCCGCGCCGGCACTCGGAGTCGCCCTTGGCCTGCATGATCTCCACCAGTGGATCCATCTCTGCCTGTAGCGCCGCCCGTGCGCGCTGTTCGTCCAGAGGCATGCTGGCCCAGTCGACGGTGAACATCTGCCCGTTCGAGATGTTCGAGTTGTGGGGGATGGTCAGTGCCTGGCAGCCGGTGCCGGTGTCGTTGCAACGGTCCTTGAGCCGGGTCCAGAGATCCCGCGGCTCGGCGGCGTCCATCCAGGAGATCGGCAGCTCCGGCGCGATCTCGTTGCGCAGAATGACGTTGCGATGCGCCTTGGACAGGCCCGGCATGCGGGTGTACTCCCAGCCGTGGAACGCCGTGAAGGAGCAGTCGCTCGACCGGTCGTAGTGCTGTTCGGCTGCGGCCTGAGTTGCACCCCAGGCGGTAAGCAGGCCGTTGCGGCAGACACTCGTGTCCTCGCCGCACAGTCCCGGTACGCGGCCGGTGACGCGATGGTCCATCCACGCGGCGCGTTCCTCGGCGGTGCTTCCCGGCCTCATCCCGCGGCAGGCGGGTTCGTCGTAGAGAGGCGAGGACGGGTCGGTGCAGACGGAGACCTCGCCCAGCCACTCGGAGTGGTCGGTGACGGCGGCGAAGTCGAGCGGCCGAACGAGCTGTGCCGTGCGCGTCGGCTGTCCCTGGTCGTCCAGCGGACCGAGACCGATCGCCTCGCCGCGGGCGAAGCGGTAGGCGTCGTCAGGGGTCTGGAAGCCGCCCCGGCCGAGGGCGTCCAGAGAGAAGGCGGTGTGCGTGTGGAGATCGCCGAAGAAGGCCTGCCGGAGCGGGTCGTTCTGCGCGCAGGGTTGCCGCGAAGCCAAGTCGGCAGGAGCGGCCGGCGCGCTCGGCGGGCTCCACTCCTGGGTGACGTAGTTCAGGCCTGTCGGGCGTGGCTCGGCGTCGTCATCCGGCCCGTCGCCCGGGCCGCACGCGAGTACTGCGACAGTCGCGAGACAGGCTGCGACCGCCGGTGCGCCGGCTTGTTGCCGCGTCACTCTTCGACGCCGATCCACTCGTCCGTCGGTCCGACCAACGCGAAGTGGCCGGGGGCGCTGCGTCCGCCGTCGTCGGTTTCCGTCGTTCCGACGCCGAGGTAGACGCCTTCGTCCAGCTTGCGGATCTCGTCGACGAGAGTCGTGTCGTTGAACGCGCTGTAGTCCATGATGTACGTCGGCTTGCCGTCGATGAGCGACGGACCCATGCGGGTGGCGAAGCGGCCGTTCCGGACGATCTTGCCTTCCGGGAAGCGCCAGCGGTTGTAGCCCTCGCCTTCCGTTTCGGTCAGCGGCCGGTAGGCCTTGCCGAGCCAGTAGCCGCGCGGCGAGTCTTCGTCGTACATGAAGCCGGAACTGCTCGCCTGACGCTCGGGGTCACCGGCGTTGGGGATGACGCCCTGGTAGTGGCCGTTCAGTTCCGCCATGTCCGCGGCTGGGAGGGTCTTCCACAGGGCGACCGTGCTCTCGTGGTCGAGCGCCAGCAACCGCTCCATGGTCCACGAACCCTTCGCGCTCAGCGGAAAGCTCCCGTTCTCTGACGGCGCTTCGGCGGATACGTCTGCGTCCGTCGCTTCGGCCTGCTGCGAGCACGCCACGGCCGCGAGGGTCAGGAGAACGACGGCGGCGAAAAGGAGAAGCCGGTGCAGCCTCATGGGACCACCTCCTCGGTTCGTTGGAGAACTGCCGGGAAAGCTACCACGGCATGGCTCCGCTCAAGCCGTTGCTCCGGCGGTCGCGGTGGTTTCAGTAGGGCAACAACTCGAGGCCCGGGATGCCATCGAAGTGCTTCGTGTTTCGAGTGGCCAGTAGGGCGGCGTTCTGCGCTGCCCAGGCTGCGATCCATAGATCGGGTTTGGAACGCCCCGTGAGACCGCCGCTCGTCCTCAGGTGAGAGACGATGCGGGCGTAGCGCAGCGCCGTCTCGATCGTGACGTCGCCGATCCGGAAGAGTCGCAGAAAGCGCAGCGACTCTGCGAGGCGTGCCTCGGAGATCGTGGCTCCCCCCTCGAGGAACTCCCCGGCGGCGTGGCATGGAACGACGAACTCCTCCCCGGAGTGCCTCTCGAGTAGCGACCTTGCCGAGGAGTCATGAGACTCGTGACTTCGCCAGAGATCGACCAGCAAGGTCGTGTCGAAGCAGATCATTGCTCCCAGTGCTCGCTGTCGCGATTCTCGGCGACAACGGTCAGGAACCGGTCCGCGTCACTCTCCGTCAAGCGCGAAAAGCCCCCGAGGCCTCGGAGAATGTCGCGCCCGGTGTGTGCGTCCGCTACCTCAGACAACAGACGGTCGATGACCTTGGAGAAGGACTCGCCATCTCTCTTCAACGCCGCGAGGCGGCCGTAGATGCTGGACTCGAGTGCGATCGTCTTCGTGCTCATACATGCAGAATTGCATGTAGGACGGTACCGGTCAAGAGAGTTGAGAACGGCCGCCAGTTCCTGGTCCAGAAGGAGACCAGGAGACGATGTCCTCCCTCCCGAGTGCGCGAGTCGCCCCTGGCGGTTGTCCGAATGGCAGGCCGCGCAGCTCAAGAAGGACTCGGCGACCGCCGTGCAGGAGCTCCGCGAGCGACCGGTCCCGCCCGCGCGAACTCAGGGATTCCCAAGTGTCCCAACGGAGCGGATACGCCAGGGTTGCTTTCACTTCGCTTGCTTCGAAGAGGGAGGCGTAGGCGAGAACCTGGTGAAGGTCAGCCCGGTGCCGCCCCCGGAGATCGTCGGCGAACCTTCGCCAGCCATGTTCATCGAGTTCAACGAGGTGACTCTTGTACTTGGCGTCGACGATCTGAACGCGTGAGCCATGCCGGACGACGATGTCCGGCTCAAGGTGCCCAAGAGACCTGTGCACAGGGTCGGACCAGGAGATGGGGAAAATTGTCTCCCGCAGGCGGCCGACTCGTACATCCCCGCCGGTCCGGGCAGCTTCCTCCCGAACGATCGCCTCCACATAGGCCTACCATGCCTCAGCCAGCGGGAGGTGCCAGGCCAGACCGTCCAGGGTGCGGCCCCCTCCGAGGCCCCGCTCGTCAAAGGTCCACGCCATGGCCTCCAGCCCCTGGCGGAACACGGTGCCGGAGACCTGGCGGTTCCGGGTCAATTCGTCGAGTTGTTGTCGGGAGGGGGCCTGGCCTGTCACCTCGGAAAGCCGGTCGAGGAGCCCGGCGGCTTCGGTTGCAAGGAACCGGCCCATCAGGTCGTCGTAGCCGGCCGCGAGGAGCGACCGGTGGACCTGCTCGAGGGTCCAGCGGATGAATCGCCGGAGCTTCGGATCCGCGTCCAGTTCCGGGTAGCGGCAGGGTAGCCGGTGCCACCTCCCGCGGGCCAGGCTGACCGTCCTGTACTGATCCCAGAGGATGCGGCCTCGCGGCTTCGCAAGGATCGCTTCGCGTTCCTCGTAGCCGCGCTCTTGCGAGTCGAGAAGCTGCCGGAGCCTCTCCAGAACGGGACCGGCAATCACCCAGGGTGGCACCTCGCGTCCGCTACCGGGGACTAGCGGGAAGGCTCCCAGTCGTGGCGCCGCGGCCCAACCGGTGGCATGCAGCACCCGGCCCACACCGGCCCATCCGAAACGCGGACGGACGACGAACCCCCCAATGGGGCGTTGGGTCTGTGCGGAGCAGAGAGGCACGGCGCCGGCTCGTCCGCCGGGCCGGAGCCGTATCCGGAGACCTTCTTCGCCAGCCTCAAGCGTTGGCTTCACGTCGAGTTCCGCCAGGGCTGCTTCGTTCGCTCGAATGAAGGGCTCGGCGAAGGCTCCCCAGCCGCGGTCTCGTTGGGGCGGAGCAAAGTGGCTGGAGGGTGGAATCAGGACTGGTTCCCCGTGGTCGGTCCCGACGTGCAGCGGTCTCTGTTCGGGCGGGTTCGCCGACCGGTTGGGTCTTCGAGGGCGGCGTGGGTTGCGCATCCTCGGGCGCCTTCTCTGTCCGGGCGGTCTGCGGGCCACCTCAAGCAACCCGGTCCGCGAGCGAGTCCCGCAAGGCATGGAGTTCGGTGCTTGCCGCGCCTAGCACGCCCTGTCGCAGGTATTCGTCGAAGAGAGGAATCAGCTCGAATCGCAGACGATTTCCCAGCTCTTCTTCAGTCTTCGCCAAGTAGTACGCATGCCCAGGCATCAGGCTCAGAGCGTCCAGTGGAGCATGTTCAACGAAGATGTCGGCCACCTGGTCGAAAATCTCCAGGGCAACCGCGGGCGCATGGGTTTCCACGACCCTTCGGTCCGGATACATGGTGACGAAGGCGAAACGCCGTCGGACCGCAAGATCCATACTCGCGATGCTGCGATCTGCCGTGTTCATCGTCGCAAGTACGTAGAGATTTTCCGGGAGTTGGAAGGACGAATTCCCGTTCCAGGTGTGGGAGAGTTGGACGCTCCGAGCCTGTTCCCCGCCGACGGTGTTCGGCTCGAAGAGGTAGATCGCCTCTCCAAGGACCTTGCCGAGGTCCGCCCGATTGACCTCGTCGATGATCAGGAGTGCCGGCCGCTCCGCGGCGAGGGCGCTCGCCTGCAGCAGAACACCTGGCCGAACATCGAACCGCAGATCGTCGCTGCTCGCATCTGGGCTCAGGCCGATCATGAAGTCCTCATAGGTCACGGCCGGGTGAAACTGCACTGTCATACCGGAGCCATTGAACCTGGTACGCCGTATCTCTTCCGCGAGACGCGTCTTGCCGGTGCCGGGCGGTCCCTCAAGGACGACGAAGCGGCGCTCTCGCAACAACTTGTGGAGTGACTCCGCATCGACCGCTGGAAACAGGTCCTCACGCAGCTTCGACTGAAGCTGCTCGTACTCCGCCCTGGCGGCCGCCATGGGTTGCCAGCCGCGTTCGAACGCGTACAGGTCGAGGAAAGCCCGAACCACCCGCCGGGCGCCGTCCGGGTCTTCGGGAACTTCCGCCGCTGCGTAGACCTCGGAGCCGTATCTCTTGAATGCCGCGGCGAAGCTCGGGAACTTCCCGCTGATCGACTCAGGGACCTTCACGCCGAGTGCCGCCGGGTCGGGCTTGGTCCACGTCGCTACGCCCTCGCGGGAGAGGTACCGTCGAAGCGATGCGATGCGGCGCCGATGGCCGGGTCTCATCAGAATGCCCTCGTCGGGTGACAAACCGCGGGTGCCCACGACGAAGACGATCAGCGAGCCAACTTCGGCCGGGAACCAGACCAGGCTCGTCCCCCCGTAGGGGCCGCTCGGAGGGTTCTCCGGATTGATGATCCCGGCGTAGGGGACTTTGCCGCCGCCGTCGCTCGCCAGCGCGTAGGCATCCCGCATGAAGGCGGTCTGGAAGTGGCGTCGGTGGTAGCGCCTCCCGAACAGGCCCTCGATCAGGGGCTTGCAGCCCTTGCTTGGTCCGGGGAGCCCGGCGCGAATCGCCTCCGAGAGCTGCGATAGAGCGTCGTTCATTGGGGCACTGCTGGCCTCGGAGAACTGGAGCCGACGAGCGGATTTGAACCGCTGACCTGCTGATTACGAATCAGCTGCTCTGCCACTGAGCTACGTCGGCATGACCGGGTGAGACTCGCCGGTCGCGGCGCGAGGACGCCGGAGTGTAGCAGCGGATTGACTCCGTCAGCCCGCTCCGGGATACCCTGCCGCGAGGCTGGTGCGCAACTGATGACCGTCCAACGATTTCCCAGCCGGACCCCGGGGCCGCCGCCTGGACGTGGCGGAATGTGGGAGTCGCTCCGGATCCCCCAGTTCCGCTGGCTCTACCTGTCGAACACGACCTTCTTCCTGGCCATGCAGGGCCAGCTCGTCGTCCGTTCGTGGCTCGTCTACTCCCTGACCGGCAGCGAGTTCGCGTTGGGGCTCGTCAGCCTGATGGTGGCGCTCTCGATGCTCAGTCTGGGGCCGGTCGGAGGAGCTGCGGCCGACCGGTTCGAACGCAGGGGCCTGGTGGCCGCCGGACAGGCTACGGTGGTGGTGGCCGAGGTGATCGTGCTCTCCCTGCTTCTGAGCGGGAAGCTCGATTACTGGCACATCCTGGTCCAGGTCACGGTGGTAGGCGCGGTCTTCCCCTTCGTCATGCCGGCGAGGAACGCGATCGTCGCCGACGTGGTCGGCCGGCGCCGGTTGACGAACGCGATGGCGCTGAGCATGACCGCGGTCAACGTGACCAGGGTCGTGGGGCCTGCGGTGGGCGGCTTCCTGATCTGGGCCGCGGGCGTCAACGTGGCGTACTCGATCAACACCGGCCTCTACGCGCTGGCGCTTGCCGGCATGATGGGGGTTGATCGGGCGCCGGTGGCCGACCCGTCGAAGCACTCGATGCTGCACAACATGGGGCAGGGCTTCCGCTACGTGGCGGAGAACCGGCTGGTCCTCATCCTGCTGTTCTTCGGCCTGGTGCCGATGTTCCTCGTCATGCCCTTCCAGACCCTGCTCGTGGTCTTCGCCGAAGACATCTGGCAAGTGGGCGCGGGCGGCCTCGGGGCGTTGAGCGGCGCCGCGGGCGTCGGCGGCGTACTGGGAGCCGCGTTCGTCGCCTGGCGGTCCTACTCGACCCGCCGGCTCCGGTTGATGATGACCAGCGTCTTCGCCTTCGGCATGTTCATGATGGGCTTCGCGCTCAGTCCGTGGTTCTGGCTCGGCCTTCCCCTGGTGATGGCGGGCTCGGCGTTCCAGGCCATCTACACGACGCTGAACAACACGGCGATTCATGTCCTGATCCCGGACTCGGTGCGCGGCCGGGTGTCCGGTTTCCTGACCATGTCGTTCTCGTTGCCGATGCTGGGCGTGGCGCCGATCAGCGCCCTGGCCGAGGTCTGGGGCGCGCCGGTCGCGGTGGGGCTGTCCTCGCTGCTCGCCGTCGTCGTGGCGATCGTGTTCTACCTTGCAAGTTCCGACCTGCGACGGATGGACGTGTTGATCCGAAGGGCGTTTCGGGACGCCGCGCGCGCGGATGCCGAACGGCCGGTGAGATCGGAGAGGCCCGCACCGGCGGTCACTCGTGGGTCGGTTACCTGAGGAAGCGGGAGGGAGACGATGAACATGCTGTCGAACTGCTGCCGGAGTCGATCGACTCGCGGTGTGTTGACAGGAGGTACTCGATGCTGATCACGATCTCGAGGCAGTACGCTTCCGGCGGTACCCAGGTGGCTTCGCTGGTCGCGGAACAGCTCGGGTGGCGGCTGGTCGGCAACGCGTTGATCGACGCGGTGGCGGATCGCGCGGGCGTTCCGCCGGAGGAGGTCCAGGCTCGGGAGGATCGGCCTCCGGGCTTCGTGGAGCGTCTTGCCCGCATCGCCAGCGTTCAGCTACCGGATCTGTTCCTTCCGGCGCCGCCGATCGGGCAGCCGATCGGCGAGGGGAACCTCGTCCGCGTCACCCGCAGCGTCGTCTGTGAGATCGCGGCCGAGGGACGCTGCGTGTTCGTGGGCCGGGCCTCGGCAGCCGTCCTGGCGTGGCGCGAGGATGCGCTCCATGCGCGCCTCGTCGCGGGACCGGAGTTCAGGAAGCGAGTCGCCGTTGAGGTGATGGGCGTGCCCGAGAAGGAAGCGGAAGCGGTGGTCGTCCGGCGTGACGCGAACCGGGTCCGTTACCACCGCGAGTACTACGCCCGGGACTGCGACGATCCGCGCCACTACGACCTCGTCCTCAACACGGAGCGACTCGGCTTCCCGGGCGCGGCGGAGCAGATCGTTCACCGTGCCAGGGCGCTCGGCTGGGCAGGCCGGCGCAACCAGCGGAAAGGAAACGAGCCATGAGAGTTCTTCTTTGCGTGTTCGTGACGGGCCTGCTGACCTCGGGTTTGGCCGCCCAGGAGCACGTCGTCGAGACGGAGACGCACCGCTTCGAGGAGGTGGCCGACGGTGTTTACTTCGTCGCCGGGACCGGGGCGATGGTCACGCGGAGCAACGCGATGGTCGTGGTGACCGAAGAGGATGTCCTCGTCGTCGACTCTCACATCACGCCGGCCGCCGGTCGGGCGTTGGTCGAGGGCGTCGGCCGGATCACGGACAAGCCGATCAGGACCCTGGTCAACACCCACTTCCACTACGACCACTCCCATGGCAACCAGGCGTTCGGGCCCGGCGTGCGCGTTGTGGGACACGAGTACACCCGCCAGAAGATGGCGACGGCGCCGCTCGAGGAGCACACCTTCGTGGGTTCAAGCGAGCGAGACAGGCAGGCCCTGGAGGAGTTGCGGGCGGCCCTGGAGACGGTTTCGGACGAGGAGCGGCAAGCTCTCGAGACGCAGATCAGCATCCAGGCTGCCCATGTCGAGTCGACCGTCGAGATCGATCCCGTGGCGCCGGACACGACTCTGCTGGAGAAGATGACCTTCTTTCGCGGCGGCCGGGAGATCGAGCTCCACTTCCTGGGCCGCGCCCACACGGGAGGCGACGTCGTCGTCTTCCTGCCCGCGGAGCGGTTGGTGTTCACCGGCGACATGATGCTAGGCGGGCCGCCCTGGCCCGGCGACGGCTGGGTCAACGAATGGCCCGCCACCCTGGAACGGCTGAAGCAGCTCGACTTCGATCTCATTCTGCCGGGCCACGGCCCGTACTTCCGTGACCTTGAGCTGATCGACTACGTCCAGGCGTTCCACAGGGAGCTCTGGGAGGTCGTCTCCGCCCTCCACGCCGAGGGCGTCTCTGCCGAGGATGCCGTGGAACGGATCGACCTGTCCCACCACGCGGAGAACCTGCCGGCGGCCCGTGTTCGGGTGGACCTTCGCGGAGTGCAGAGGATGTACACGGTGCTGGAGGGGACGGCCGAGTAAAGCCGCGTCCGCTGCCTTCGTGACGGCCGTGTCCGGGGGGAGGCAGGGCCGCGTCGCTGCGCCCGCTCCGGTGGCCGACATCCGTCCGTCTGGTTGCTACGATCGATGCTACGATGAAGTCCTCTTGAGAGAGAGAGAGAGAGAAAGAAGAGACCCGAGCGGAGACAATCGACGTGGCCATCAACATTGCGCACCGACCTGATCTCGACGAGCGGGTGGAGTACTTGGCCAAGGTCCTGCACGGAGGCGCCCGCGGTAGCAAGGTCAAGGTGATCGAGAGCGCGATCGAGGCGCTCGAGGAGAAGCGGGGCGTCCGGAAGTGCAGTCCAGAGGAGATTCGGGCGGCCCTGACGAAGCTCGCCGAGAGGGGGCCCGAGTTGCGGGCCGAGGCCCTGGCTGCTGACCCGACGCTTGACCCGGACCGGCCCCTGTCCGAGACGCTCTTCGAGAAGCTCTACGATGAGCGGGGCTTACCGAAGTGATTGCGGTCGATTCTTCGGCGGTTGTGGCGATTCTCCATGAGGAACCGGAGTTTCGGGCATTTCTGGACTGCATCCTGGGTGCTGGCGGCGCGGTTCTCTCGGCCGGTTCGGTGGTCGAGTTGGCTGCCGTTACCGCAGGGAAGGCACAGGCGTCCGCCTCCTTCGACGAGTTCCTCCTGCTTCCTTTCGTCGAGATCGAACCGGTTGACGCGGAACAGGCGCTGGTAGCCGTCGAAGCGTATCGACGGTTCGGCAAGGGCCTTCATCCCGCCCGCCTGAACTTCGGCGACACGTTCGCCTACGCCCTCGCGCGCCAGAAGGACCTCCCGCTTCTCTTCAAGGGCAACGACTTCTCGTTGACGGACGTCGAATCGGCACTTCCCGCGTAGCCGCTCGCCGGGGCGCTAGTCGTCTTCGGCCGGCTCGAGCTTGTCCTGGGTCCTGGTCTCGAAGTCGCTGGCGGCGTGGCGCTCGCGGAGCTGCTTCTCGGGCCGGCCGAAGGCGCGGTTCACCATCTGGCCGCGCTTGACCGCCGGGCGCCTGGCGATCTGGCTCGACCACCGGTTCACGTGCTCGTAAGTGTGCGCCTCGATGAACTCGGCGGAGCCGTAGAGTTTGCCGGCGGCCAGCGCCCCGTACCAGGGCCAGATCGCCATGTCGGCGATCGTGTACTCGCTGCCCGCCATGTACTCGGAGTCGGCCAGGTGACGGTCCAGCACGTCGAGCTGCCGCTTGACCTCCATCGTGAAGCGGTTGATCGCGTACTCGAACTTCTCGGGGGCGTAGGCGTAGAAGTGGCCGAATCCGCCGCCCAGGTAGGGCGCGCTACCCATCTGCCAGAAGAGCCAGCACAGGCACTCGGTCCGCGCCGCGTGATCTTCAGGCAGGAACTCGCCGAACCTCTCGGCCAGGTAGAGGAGGATCGCGCCGGACTCGAAGACCCGCGTCGGCGGTTCCGTGCTCCGGTCGACGAGCGCCGGAATCTTCGAGTTCGGGTTGGCGGCGACGAACCCGCTCGAGAACTGGTCGCCTTCGCCAATGTTGATCAGGTACGCGTCGTACTCGGCGCCGCTGTGGCCGAGGGCCAGCAGCTCCTCGAACATGACCGTGACCTTGACCCCGTTAGGAGTGGCCAGCGAATAGAGCTGGAAGGGGTGGTCGCCTACCGGCAGCTCCTTCTCATGCGTGGGGCCCGCGATCGGGCGGTTGATCTTCGCGAAGCGGCCGCCGCTTTCGGCGTCCCACTTCCAGACCTTGGGCGGTTCATAGGACATTCAGATGAGCTCTCGGGTTGGTGGAAGTTGAAAGGCGGGTGGACGGCGTGCCGGATGTTGCCGGCTGCCAGGTACGGTGCGGGTTGACGGGTACCGTGCGGTTTACCAGGTATCGATGTAGGGCCGCTTCTTGCCGGTCCGGGGCGGCGTGGGCGGCAGCCGCTTCATGCTCTCGGCGATCCAGGAGCGGGTCTCGGCCGGATCGATCACGTCGTCGAGGCCACCTCCAGCCGCGGAGTTGACGGCCTTTGCACGCTCGTAGGAGGCCTCGACCCGTCGCTCGAACTCGAGGCGACGCTCTTCCGGATCCTCGATCGCGGCGAGCTCCTTGCGGTAGCCGAGCTTGACCGCACCCTCGATGTTCATGCCGGCGAACTCGGCTGTCGGCCAGCCGACAGTGAAGAAGCCGACCAGCGAACTCGCTCCGCACATTGCCTGCACGCCGAGGCCGTAGGCCTTGCGCACGACGACGCCGAACATGGGCACCGACAGGTTGGCGCCGGTGTTGAACATGCGCGCGCAGTGACGGACCAGGGCGGTCTTCTCGTGGTCCGGACCGACCATGATCCCCGGGCAGTCCATCAGGCTGAGCACCGGGATGTCGAAGGCGTCGCAGAGTTGCAGGAAGCGGGCGCCCTTGTCCGCGCCGTCGGAATCGATCGCGCCGGCCAGGTGATGCGGGTTGTTCGCGATCACTCCCATCGGCTTCCCCTCGACCCGGAGGAAGGCGGTGATCACGCCGATCCCGAACTTCGGCCGGATCTCCAGTACCGAGCCGACGTCGGCCAGGGTGTGAACGATCTCCTGCATGTCGTAGAGACGAAGCCGGTTCTCGGGAATCACGTGGCGGAGCGGCCGCTGGTCGTGGGCCTCCCAGTCGGAGACCGGCCCCTGGAAGTAGGAGAGGTACTTCTTCGTCGTCTCGACCGCCGCTTCCTCGTCCTTGACCAGGATGTCGATCACGCCGTTCGGCACCTGGAAGGACATCGGGCCGACTTCCTCCGGCGTGTAGACGCCCAGGCCGCCGCCCTCGATCATCGCCGGGCCGCCCATCGCGATGGTCGACGCCTCGGTGGCGATGATCACGTCGCAGCAGGCGAGCAGGGCCGTGTTGCCGGCGAAGCAGCGGCCGTTGTTCACGCCGACCAGGGGAATGAGCCCCGAGAGCTTGGAGAACTGGGTGAAGGTGTAGGTGTCGAAAGCGACCCGCGGCCCCGTGTAGTCGTCGCCGGGCCGGCCGCCGCCGCCCTCGGTGAAGAACACGAGCGGCAGCCGGAAACGATTCGCCAGGTCGAACAGGCGGTCCTGCTTGTAGTGGTTGCGGCCGCCCTGGGTGCCGGCGAGCACCGTGTAGTCGTAGGAGAGGACCATCGCCCGGGAGTGCTCGTCGTCGAAGAGGTCGCCGTTGATCGATGCGGTGCCGGCCACCACGCCGTCGGCGGGCGTGTACTCGCGCAGCTTCTCGTCGCTGTACTTCTGGTGCTGCCGCGCCACGATCAGCGGCCAGTACTCCTTGAACGATCCGGGGTCGACGAGCTGCTCGATGTTCTCCCGGGGCGTCCGGAAGCCGAACCGCCGGCGCCGGGCGACGGCCTCCGGCCGGTTCTCGTCCAGGGTGTAGGCGTGGCGGCGGATGTTCTCTTCGAGGTCGGGCCGGATGTAGTCGGGGTCGATCTCCTCCGCGGCGTCCGCCGCCTCGCCGCCCTCGGCCGCCTCGACGAAAACCAGCGGGTAGCCCTCGCGGATCGTGTCGCCGACGGCCATCGTGACCTGGCTCACCGTTCCGCTCGTGTCGGAGCACAGTACGTGCTCCATCTTCATCGCCTCGATCACCGCGACCTGCTGTCCGCGCAGGACCTCGTCGCCCTCTTCGACGTCGATGCCGACGATCGTGCCCTGGATCGGCGCTGTGACGCCGACCGCTCCTTCGAGTCCGGCCGATGTTGCCGGCGCCTCGCCGACGGCATCCGGTTGATCCGCCTGGGCGGCCTTGGTGTCCTGGTCGTACGTGAACAGGGCGAGAGGATCGACCGTGTCGACGCGCGCGCCGGCGAAACCGCCGCCACGCGCGTCGTCGCTCGGCACATCGCCGGCGCCCGGCGCCGCGCCGCCGGCGCTCGCGGCCGGAACGAAGCGCTGCTTCCGGCCGTTGCCGGCGGCCTCGGCCAGTTCTCCGGCGTGGTCGTCGAGCCAGCGCGTGTACAGCTTGCCGGCGGCAAAGTCGGGGTGGCCGAGGACGCCCTGCAGCCACGGGATGTTCGTGTCCGGGCCGCCGATCCGGAACTCGTCGAGCGCCCGCGAGGTTCGCTTCACGGCGCTGGTGAAGTCATCCGAGGGCGAGTGCGCGATCACCTTGGCGAGCAACGAGTCGAAGGCCGGGTTCGCCTCGTAGCCCGCGTAGCCGCAGCCGTCGATCCGGACACCCGGACCGCTCGGCGGTTCGTAGGCTGCGAGGACGCCGGAGGACGGGCGCACGGCGCCGTCGGCGTCCAGGGTCTCCAGGTTGACGCGGGCCTGGATCGCGAAGCCCCGCGGGCGGACGGCGTCGGGCGTCCCTAGCCCCAAGTCCGCGAGTGTTTCGCCGCCGGCGAGCCGCAGTTGAGCCTGGACCAGGTCGACTCCGGTGACCGCTTCGGTGACCGTGTGCTCGACCTGGAGGCGGGCGTTCGCCTCGATGAATGCGAAGCGTGCGCGCGTTTCGTCCTGCGGGCTGCCGCCGTTACCGCCGTCGCTGCTCTCTCCGGCGTCGACCAGGAACTCGAAGGTGCCCAGGCTGTTGTACCGCGTGGAGCGACCGAGGCGCAGGGCGGCGTCGACGATCGCGGCGCGCAGGGTGGGGCAGAGATTGGGCGCCGGCGCGGTCTCGACGACCTTCTGGTGACGGCGCTGCGCGCTGCACTCGCGTTCGCCGAAATCGACCAGCCCGCCGTTTTCGTCGCCCAGAAGCTGGACTTCGATGTGGCGCGCCCGGGGGACCAGTTCCTCGACGTAGAGGCCGCCGTTGCCGAACGAGCGTTCGGCCTCGGACCGGCAGCGGTCGTAGGCCTGCTCGATCTCGTCGGCCGACGTGACGATCCGGGTTCCGCGTCCACCGCCGCCGGCAAGTGCCTTGACGATCATTGCCTTGCCCGGCGCCAGGGCGGCGAAGAACTCCCGCGTTTCCTCAACCGTCGTCGGCCGGTCCGTTCCGCGCAGCACCGGCACGTCCACCTCGGTCGACGCCGCCCGCGCCCGGCCCTTGTCGCCGAACAGTTCCAGCACCTCCGGCCGCGGGCCGACGAAGGTGATCCCGGCCTCCGCGCAGGCAGCGGCGAAGTCGGCGTTCTCGGCCAGGAAGCCGTAGCCGGGATGGATCGCGTCGCAGTCCGCGGAAGTGGCCCGGGCCACGACATCCTCGATGTCGAGATATGCCGGCACTCCGCGTCCGCCGAGCGGGACTGCCTCGTCGGCGATTCGCAGGTGGAGTCCGTTCGCGTCGTCCTCGGAGTAGATCGCGACCGTATGGATGCCCAGATCCATCGCCGCGCGGGCTATCCGTACCGCGATCTCGCCGCGGTTCGCTATCAGGAGACGGCGCATGGGGCGGCGATTATAGAAGCGAGTGCTGGCGTTCAGCAGCGGGGGCGGGTTCGCGGCTACCGTCGCCGTCTCCCGAGTCGGCTTCGCTCCGCGGTTGAAGTGGAAGGCCATCCCGGTCGAGCTCGATCAGGCAGTGCTTTGCGTCTCCGGCGAGGCTTCGCTCGGCCCACTCTCGGACCTCCTCCTCTTGCGTGAAGACAACGATCTGTCGTTCCTTGCTGAGAGCGAGCAGCAGGTCGAGAAAGCGCATCGTCCGATCGGTGTCGATATGCACTGTCGCGTCGTCAAGGAAGAGCGGCGCGGACTCGGTTCGGTCCCCGAGCGCTTCGGCAAGTGCGATGCGGAGCAGTAGGTAGACCTGGTCGACCGTCCCATGGGATAGCTCGGTAGCCGGGCGGTAGATGCCGTCCTCCACTTCGAGACGGACTTCGAGACCTTCTTCGGGGTCAATGCGCACATCGGAGTAGCGGCCGCCGGTCACCAGACTCAAGTGCTCGGCCAGGGCCTCGCGGAGATCGGGGGCCAGCATGCGGTGGACTTCGTCCTGGGCCGCTTCCAGGTGCTCCTGGGCGGTTTCCAGGATGGCCGCCGCCCGCCGTAGCAGGGCGACTTCGCGTTCGGCGGCGGCCTGCTCTTCCTCGAGCTCGGCCAGCGGCGGCAGGTCTGCGTCCGCGTCGAGGCGCCCCTCGTAGTTGCTCGCTTCGTTGGTCGCCTCGGCGGCGCTTCGCCGGGCGTCGGCGAGCTTTCGTTCGAGGGCGTCCTCGGTCAGCTCTTCCAGGCCCGGGGAATCGACCAGGCCAGTGTCGCTGAGCGCGTTCAGCCGGTTCAAGAGGGCATCGCGTTCCGTTTGGAGCTCCTGGCGCGTCCGACCATCGAGGAGCCGTTGCATCTGCCCCCAGTCGTTGCGCAGGAGGTGGAGATGTCGCTCACGCTGCTCAAGCCAGTCGGCGGCCCACTGCTCAGGGTCGGTCGTCGAGTCGCCGGGGAAGCCGGCGGCGATGAGGGCCGCCCGAAAACGTGCTTCGGCTGCTTCGCCCTGATTCCGCGCGTGCGCCGCCGTCCGGTCGAGTTGCTGGCGCGCCTCCAGGCGCGCGGTTAGTGCCTGTCGACGATCCGTCCCCGAGGCGAGCGCGAGGTTCTGGTGGCATGCGCTTTCATACCGGTCGAGCAGGGCAGCGGCCGGCGCTTCGGCGTCTTCGACGCCCCGGCCGGAAAGCGCCCCGCGCAGGGCCCGCTCGGCAGCCTCCTCGGCCTCGCGGGCCGACGCCACGCGTTCCTGCCAACCCGAGCGTTCCCGTTCCCATGCATCGCGCCGCCTCAGGTCGTCCAGCGCACGTCGCACGGCGGAGACGTCGGGTTCGACGCCGAGCGGCGCGAGATCGCGTGCCGCGGCCTCCCCCTGGTGGCGCCGGCGCCGATGCTGCCTCTTCAGGTCGCGGAGTTGCGCCCGGGCGTCGAACAGGTCCATGCCCGCAGTGTGGTCGATCATGGACGGCAGACGGGCCCGCTTCTGGGCGATGTAGATGAGGATCCAACCGAGGACGGCGAGCAACCAGCCGCCGGCACCGACGGCTCGCGGCACGATCTCCAGGGTCCCCAGCAGGCCCAGCAGCGTGCCCCCGACCGCGCCGATCCAGGGCCAGCGCCCGAAACTCGCTTCGAGTCGCCCCCGTCGCTCTGTCCGTTGCGCCGCTTCCTCGCGCGCCAACTCCTCGACGCGTCGCTCCAGGTCGTCGAACGGTTCCGGTGGCGGCGCCTCCAGGGCCGAGAGGGCACGCCGGAGAACCGGTTCGCTCGCCGGGGCGGCGGCCGGTTGGGGCGGGTCGCCCGGGCCGAGCCGTTCGCGCACGGCGCGCGCCTCGCGCGCCTCCCTCCATCTGCTTGCCGCCGCGGCGACCTCGGGCGCCACCTCCCGGTCGCCCTCCGCCGCCTCGGGCAGGTCGGCGAGTTTCCGGGCCATCTCTTCAACGCTCGGCCCCTTGGGTTCCGGAGGAGCCTCCGGCCGTCTGCCGTACTCGAACGCGGCTTCGCGCAGTTCCTTCGCCTTGGCGGCGTCGGGAGCCTCGGCGGGTATGGGAGGCGGTTCGCTGTCGGGGAACAGCCCCTCGAGACGCTCGATCTCCGCGAGCCGGGAGCCGAGCCGCTTCAGTTCTCGCTCGGTCCTGACCTGCTCGCAGGCTTCGACAAGGAGGTTCGCCCGCTCTGCCCGGTCGCTGGCGGCTCTCAAGCTGTCCTCGATCCGGCCCCGCTCCTGGTGTCGTCGTCTTCCGGCCTCCAGGGTCTGGTCCGCTCGCGCGGCGCGGTCGATTGCCCGCTGTAAAGGTCGCGTAGAGTTCTTGCGCTCGGTTCCGACCCGCGTGCCGGCATAGCTCTTGAGATTGCTGAGTGCCTGCACGGCGGTCGCGGCGCCGCCCTCCGAGGCGGCAGCCCGTTGCAGTTCCTCGCGCAGCGCCGAGGCTTCGTCGCCTTTCTTCTGGCGTAGCCGCTGGATGTCACCCTGTGCGATCACCAGGGTCGACGGCATCACCTGGCGGTTGAGACCCAGGAACCTGGAGCCGTCGATGCTGCCGCTGTAGATGAGCTCATCGCCGATCGGGCGGCCGGTATCGGCGTCGTGGGCGACGCTCTCCTTCGCCTTCAGGTCGCGCTGCTGAATCTCGATGCGGCGACGGTCGTCGAGCTCGAACTTCACGGTCGCCCGCCATGGCTTGCCGTTCCAGGGCCCGTACTGCCGTTCAAACTCCCGTTCTTCCAGCGTGTTCGCGCCGCGTCCGCGCCGCCGGCCGCAGAGCCCGGCAAAGATGGCCTGCAGCCAAGTCGATTTGCCGGCTTCGTTCGGGCCGTGAACGACGGACAGGCCCGGTGCCAGATCCAGCGCGCCGTTCAGCTTGCCGAAGTCGTGCGCTCGCACCCGGAGGATCTTCATCAGGAGCCCCCATTGGCCGACGCGGCTGCCGGCTCGATCTCCGGCGGTCCTGTCGCCGCGGCTCGCAGGTGGAGTTCGTCGAGGACGCCGATGTCCCGGTCGTCGAGCGCGCGCAGGCCGGCGAGCAGAACAAGTCGCTCCGTCTCCTCGTCGAGTTCGGCTCTTCGGACTCGCTGCACGAACATGCCGCGCACGGTCGGTTCCTTCTCGATCTGCTCCAGGTCGTAGGGCGGGGTCAGACCGGAGGTGTCGACCAGCACCTGGTCGATGTCATCCGGCCTGTCGAAGGTTCCGCCGGCGAAGTCGTCGGTGTGAAGATGGAGGTTCTCCGGTTCTCCCGTCAGCCGGACGCGCGCAGCGCCGGCCAGGTCAGCAAGCGCTCGCGCGACCCGCTCCCTGGCCTCGTCGGCCGTTTCCGCCTCGGTGAGGTCGACACTCAGGCTGTGGAGCGAGGGCGGCCGCGGGTCCAGCCGGCGCCGCGTGACCTCGCCGTTCTCGACCTCCAGTAGAACGGGGCCGCCGTAGGCGCTGTTGAACGCGAGCTGTTCCAGGGCGCCGAGGCGAGTCCAGGTCGGGCGGTCGGCGCGGTTGTGGGAATGCCCGACGACGGCGTGGTCGAAGCCAGCCGCCGCGATCTGGTCGCTGTCGAAGGGAGCGTGCCGGTGCCGGCCCTGGAAGGCGGCGTTGCGCTCTTCGCCGTGGAAGACGGCGATGTGGACGCCCTCGCTGCCGCCGTCCGTCGATCCGCGCTCGGATGAACCCTCGACCCGGAAGCCGTCGTCGAAGAAGCCGGGCGTGTCGACGGGCTTTCGGTGGGCCGCGCCCCACAGCGTGACTCCGTCGTCGAGGCGCCTCGAAGTGAATCTCGTCTCCCGGAAGACATGGACGTTGTCCGACCAGTCCTGGCGCCGGTAGGGGCTTTCCTTGCTGGCGGGGTCGTGGTTGCCGGGCGCGGCGAAGACCTGGAGCCCGGCGCGCTCGAACGTCCGACGCAGAAAGGCCACCGTGTCCGGGGACACGAGTTCATGCTCAAAGAGGTCGCCGGCGATGAGTACGGCGGCCGCGCCCTCGGCCTGTGCCTGCTCGAACGCCCAGGTCACCCCCTCGCGCAGCCGCTGCCGCTGCCGGCGGGCGACGTGTCGGTTCGCCCAGCCGAACTTCGAGTCCAGGTGGACGTCGCTGAAGGCGAGGAGCTTCATCTGCGAACCTCAGCGGGCGGGGCGCGGCATCGGTCGGCGAATGTGACGGCGCGGCCGGTGTGGTAGGGGATAGACGCCTACTCCTTCAGCACGGTCGGCCAGTTCCCGTCGGCGCTCTCGATGTTCGCGTCGCGGTTCTCGAGCCACTGCTCCATGATCTTCCTGTTGTAGTTCAGGTAGAGCTTGTCGCCCACGACGGTGAACGCGTCCGGGTCGGTGGGCGCGGTGTAGTTGCGGCTCACCGCCCAGGCGCAGTAGCCGCCGTACTGCGGCGCGTACTTCTCCGGGTCGTCGTCGAAGAGATCGCGGTTCTCCTCGCTCGCGAAGCGCCAGTCGGCGCCCTGCCAGCCGAGGGTGAACTCCTTGCGGCCCTTCACGGCTTCCCCTTCCGTGAAGTAGGCCACGGGGTCGTAGCCGCGGATGGCGACGTTGCCGCGGGTGGCGAAGACCGGGTCCTTCTCGGCGCCGGCGGCCGGAATCGGCGCCAGCGAGGCGAAACCCAGGAGCAGGATAGAGGCCGCGACGGGGAAACCGCCGGCCGGGCGAAGCATGTGTGTCGCGGACATTCGGGGTGACCTCCGGTTGGGGAGTCTAGCCAGTCACGGCGCCAGTCCCCGCGCCGGGTCGGCTCATGGCTCAAGCCGCTCCGCGCGCAGCCCCCTGAAGCGGTCGAAGTCGCGGTCCTCCGTCAACAACCTGGAGACTCCGTGCTCCCGGCAGAGCGCGACGATCTGGGCGTCGAAGACGAGGTTGCCGATCGCGTTCGCCTCGCGAATGGCTTCGAACAGCAGTTCCGGATAGTCGGGACCAGGTCGGAGCAGAGTCAGGCGCGGCGAGGCCAGCAGGCGAGACACCGCGTTGCAGGCCTCGTCCGCCGAGTGGGGCGAATCGAACAGGCGAGGATGGGTCACCAGCCGCATGAACTCGGTCAGGCAGAACACCGGGATCGCCCATTGGGCCGTGAACTCGGCGAGTTCGATCAAACGCGAGCACGCGGATTGGTGCTTCGGCGACTCCCGACGGTGGGCGTAGACGAGCACGTTCGTATCGACGGCGATCAATCGAGCCCTTCCATGATGTCGTAGAGGGACTTTCGGTCGTCCAGGTTGACTCCCGGCAGCAAACGGCCCGACTTCGTGAGAGGTTTCAGTTTGAAAGGGGGTTCGGTACGTTCCGGGGGCCGCAGGTACTGACGAAGCGCCCGTTGGATCAGGCGCGTCAGCGGTTCGCCGTTCTCTGCCGCGCGCACCTTGGCCGCCCGGATCAGGTGGTCGTCGAAGTTCAGCGTGGTTTTCATACAGAAATCTGTATCACCGGGGCCGGGTTTCTGTCAACGGAGTACGTGATGGGCAAGCACCGCCCTCACGGCGACAGCCCCATCTACGACACGGTCGTCCGAAGCGGCCCAGTGACCATGGGGTGTCGTCGAGTCTCCGGTACCGGGCGGCGGCCTCTCGCGGATAGTGTCTGCTCGGGCCATGTGGCGTTCTTCCGTCTTCTTCTCGATCGGTGTGGTCGCGGTTCTCCTGGCGTGCGGCGAAGCGGACGGCGGTGTGGAACCATCGACGGCGGCTCCCTCGCGGACACCGATCTTCGTCGAGCGGGCTTCCCAAGCGGGGCTGGACTTCATCCATCAAAGCGGCGCGACCGGCGAGTACAACTACCCCGAGCTCCTGGTGGGCGGCGGGGCGCTGCTCGACTACGACGACGATGGTCTTCTGGATGTGTACCTTGTGCAGAGCGGTCCCGTGCCCGGAACCACTGGGAGCGCGGGCGTCGCGCCGGCATCCGGCAGCCCGCCAGGCAACCGGCTCTACCGCAACCAGGGTGACGGCGCCTTCGAGGACGTGACCGCCGCGGCCGGCGTCGGCGATACGAGCTACGGCGCCGGCGCCACCGCGGCCGACTACGACCGGGACGGCTTCGTCGACCTCTACGTGACGAACGTCGGCCCGAACAGGCTCTACCGCAACCTGGGCGGCGGCGCGTTCGAGGACGCGACGGAACGCGCCGGCGTCGGCGATGCCTCCTGGTCATCGAGCAGCGTCTTCTTCGACTACGACGGCGACCTGGATCTGGACCTCTTCGTCGCCAACTACGTCGTCTGGAGCGCCGACCGGGAGCGCCCCTGCCTGGGGCCGAACGGTCTCCGCAACTACTGCAATCCGGCTGAGTATCCGCCAGCGCCGGACACGCTCTACCGCAACGAAGGGAACGGCCGGTTCGTCGACGTGAGCGAGGCCGCGGGAATCCGACGGGTGGCCGGTCCCGGCCTGGGCGTCGTCGCGGCCGACCTCGACGGCGACGGTCTCGTCGACCTCTACGTGGCGAACGACCAGGCGGTGAACCATCTCTGGCTCAATCAGGGTGACGGCGCCTTCCGGGAGGACGCTCTTCCGCGCGGCGCGGCGCTCAACGAGCTCGGTCAACCGGAAGCCGGGATGGGCATCGCGGTGGCCGACCCCGACGGCGACGGCGACCTCGACCTCTTCCTGACCCACCTGAGCGGGGAGACGAACACGTTCTACCGCAACGACGGCGCCGGTTTCTTCGTGGACGCGACCGACGAAGTACGGCTGGGCGGCGTCAGCCAGCCATACACCGGCTTCGGCACGTCCTGGTTCGACTACGACGGGGACGGGGTGCTCGATCTGTTCATCGCCAACGGCAAGGTGACGCCGGGGGATACCGCCGCTTTCGACTATCGCGAGCCGAATCAGTTGTTGCGCGGTACGCCCTCCGGCCGCTACGAGGACGTTTCGGGCCGGGCCGGCGCGGCCCTGGAGCTGCTCGAGGTAAGCCGGGCCGCGGCGTTCGGCGACCTGGACAACGACGGCGACGTGGACATCGTCGTCGTGAACAACGAGGGGCCGGCCCGGCTGCTCCGCAACGAAGTAGGGAACGCCGCGCCCTGGCTGATCGTCGACCTCTGCGGCGGCGGCATCCTCGACCGTTCCGCCATCGGCTCGCGCGTCACCGTCCGCGGGGGAGGCAGGAGCTGGACCCGGGACGCGCGGCCGGCGCAGGGTTTCGCCGCCGCCAACGATCCGCGGGTTCACTTCGCGTTCGGCGACATTCCGGGCGTCGACCACATCGAGGTGCGCTGGTCCCACGGCGGGGTCACCGAACGGTCGGGTGTGCCGGTGAACAGCGTCTTGCGTCTGCTCGCGCCGGGCGGTACCGCGCCGGCGGAGGGAGTGTGCCGTGATGCGAGGTGATCGCGGGGGGCTGGCCTTTCTTGCTTCGCTTCTTCTCGCGTGCAGCGAACCGCCGCCACAGATAGCGGCGATTGCCGACATTCCCCGCATCCCGAACCTCTCCGAACTCGACCCCGGCTTCGCCACCGCTGTCCGCGACGCTGTGGCGGCCGTGGAACGCGACCCGTCGAGCGGGCGCGCGGTCGGCGGTCTGGGCCGCCTCTACCAGGCGCACCGGTACGTCGACCAGGCTCGCCGCTGCTACGAACGCGCCGCGGAACTCGATCCGGGGATCGCGGAATGGCCGTACTACCTGGGCTTTCTTGCCGCCGGCCGCGGCGCGCACATCGAGGCGGCGCGCCGATTCGAACGCGCTCTCGAGCTTCGTCCGTCGTACTGGGCGGCGCGCGTGCGGCTCGGCAACGCGTTGCTCGCTACCGGCGATCTGGACGGAGCGGGCGAGGCCTTCCAGGCGGCGCGGTCGGCAGCGCCGGCCGCTCCCTGGGGCGAACTCGGCATGGGCAAGACGGCGCGACGTCGGGGGCGCTTCGAGGAGGCCGCCGAGCACCTGCGCTCGGCCCTGGCGGTCGACCCGGAGCATCGCGAGACGCGCTATCTGCTGGCAATGACCGAGCGGCAGCTCGGTAACCCCGCGCGCGCCGAAGAGTTGCTTCGCGGCCTCGAGGAAGCGGAGGCGCCAAGCCTCGACGACCCGATGCTGGAGGCGGTCCAGGTCCTGGTGCGGGATACCCGGACGATGATCCGAACCGCGAACCGGCGGCTGGAGGAAGGGGACCGGGCAAGTGCCGAGCGCCTGTACCGCGAGGTCCTCCGGCTCGACCCCGACTCCTATGACGCGCATCTCAACCTCGGCGTGCTCCACGGTCTGGCCGACCGCAACCGGGAGGCCGCCGCGGCCTTGGAGCGTGCGATCGACATCGACCCGAACCGGGCCGACGCCTACGCTTTGCTGACCATCGCCTACATCAGGACGGGGCGCGCCGAGGAGGGCCTCAGGCAGTTGGAGAAGGCGCTCGAAATCGACCCGGACCATCCGCGCGCCCGCGAGATTTTCCACAGCCTTGGGGGCGTGGAGGAAGCTCCGCGCTAGTCTGAACTCCTGGGCTCGTCACCCTTGCCCCGCGCGTCGTGGATGGAGACTCATGACCCTTCAAGCGGTCGGGATTGCCTCGTGCACGAGGAATCGGAGGTCGTCGCGGGGTTTGTCGGTTCTCCCGAAAGTGAAGGGATGGTCGGAAGTGGTGGCCGGAACGGCTGAACCAAACGCGGTTGGTGGCCAAGCGCGGCCTTCTTCGGGCCGCCGCCGGCGCCACACGCACCCCTCTCTCCGCTGGTGCGCTTGTCTGGCGCTGTCCGTCTGTGCGAGCGCAGCCAGCACGTTCGCAACGGCTTCGGAGAACCGGGCGCCGGTCGTTCACGGCCAGGTCGGCCCGCTGACTCTCACCGAGCGCGGAAAACCGGCCAGGATCGCTCTGGAGGACCTCGTCACGGACCCGGACGGCGACCCTCTCGGCTACGGGATGGCGATTCCGGCTTTCGTCGGCCTGGGCTTCGATGGGGCGGTATTGACGGTAACGCCCCTGAAGCAGGGCAGCGAGACGATCACGATCAGGGCCGCGGACCCTTCGGGGCTCTACGCCGAACTCGGGTTCTCCGTGACCGTGAGACCAGCCAACAAGGCCCCCGTGGTTCTGGCGCCAATCGACGACCTGACGCTCACGGTGGGCGGCCGGACCGGGACCATCGCGCTGCCATCCCACTTTCGGGACCCTGAGGGAGAGGAACTGTCCTTCTCAGCGACCTCCGCCAGTTCGGAAACGGTCACCGCGGCCATCGCGAAGGACGTGCTGATCGTCTCCGCTGTGACATCGGGGAAGACCGCCGTGACGGTCGTGGCGAGCGATCCGAAAGGGTCTCGGTCGCCGGCGGTTGTCTTCAGCGTCAACGCGATGGCCCCGGTTCCGGTCAGGATACCCGACGCGAAACTCCGCTCCGGCTTGGAGTCGTGGCTCGAAAAGGAAGCAGGGGAGACCATCGACAACGCGGAGATGGAGCGCTTGGAGACCTTCCTCTGCGAATCCTGCGGAGTCAGCGATCTGACCGGTTTGGAGTCCGCCATTTCGCTCTCGGATTTACAGCTGGACGAGAACGCGGTGACGAAGCTGACCCCGCTCTCTGGTCTGACGAATCTCGTGGAGCTGGTTCTCTCGAACAACCCGGTGCGGGATCTGTCCCCCCTTCAAGCGCTGCCTGGACTCAGGATCCTGAACTTGTCCGAGACTCAGATGAAGGATGCGTCGAGCCTCTCGGGCCTTGTCAACGTCACCGGCCTGTACCTCTCTCGGAATCTCATCAGCGACCTGACACCACTTGCAGGCCTGAGCGCGCTGACGGAGCTGTCGCTGTTCGACAACGTGATCACGGATATCCGGCCGCTCTCCGGGCTGGTTAGCCTCCGTGAGCTGAATCTCGAAGGCAACTGCGTAACGAGCGTCAAGCCGCTGGCGAGCAACGCGGGATTGGGCCCAGGCGACACCGTTCGGCTGCGGGAGAATTCTCTGAGCGCAGACGTGATCGCCAACGACGTGACCACGCTCCGGGACCGGGGAGTGAACGTCGTGGTCTCGGAGATACCGTCGGTCAGAGTCGCCGCGCCGACTCACCTGATTGCCATGCCGGGCGACGGCAAGCTGACTTTGAGATGGCCCGGCTCGCGGGCTGCGGTCGACGTCGCGGTGTACGAAGTGCGCTGGCGTTCGGCCACCGGGACATTCAACGAGTGGCTGGTCGTCCCCTGCTCGTCGAAGCGCCGGCACGAGTTGGGCGGTCTGGTCAACGGCACAACGTACACGGTGGAGGTGCGCCCGGCTGGGAATGCCCACAATGGCGTCAGGAGGGTCGCTGGCACGCCCACGAGCGCGGCCGTGGCGATGCCCGTGGAGACGAAGCTGACGGCGGCTTTGACGGCGCCAGGCACGGTGCCGTCGGTGTCGGAGGTGAATCCCTACGACGGGTGGGAGATCTTTGCGAACGGAGTCTGGCGGCTGCGGGACGCGTACGGGACCAGCTACCAGCCGGCGGTGTACTTCCGTGAGTTGCGTATCGTTCCGAAGCCGCCTCCAGAGGAGTTGGGGACGCAGGTCAGGGTCAGGCTCTCGACATCACCGACGGGGTCCTTGGCGCCGGTACCGTGGATGTTCGGCTGGCGAATCACCTTTGCGGTTCATGATCGCGGGCTGGATGAGGCGCTCGTTGACAAAGATGGCGTACCGCTCGTTACAGCTCCACTGAATGCTCTTGGGAGTGGCTGGTTTGCAGGGACGTTGCAGGGCGATACCGACACCTTCTGGGCGGCTATCTCGGATTCCGGCGACTACGACCGGGATGAGGGTCTCTACGTTGAACTGCGGCCCCGAAGTCAGCCTCGTGTTCGGCGTGGAGGTCTTGGGGACCATAGTTCGGGGGGAGGGGCATGAGCAGGACGTTTCGATGTGCGGTGTTGCGTGGGGCGGCGACATGCATGTTTGTGTTTGGCTGGACGAGCGTTGCGACTGGACAGGTCGTGGTCAACGAGATCATGTACGACCCCAATCCGCCCGCCCACTCCACCAACGGAGAGTGGTTCGAGGTGTACAACGCTGGAAGCGCACAGGTCAATCTCAAGGACTGGACCTTCAGCGACGGCGCTACGAACCCCAACACCTTTACGGTCAGCGGAGATCTGTTCATCGGGGCCGGCGGCTATCTTGTCCTCGGCCGGAACTCCGACACCAACGCGAATGGCGGTGTCGCCGTGGACTACCAGTACCCCTCGAGTTTTGCGTTGGCGAACACCGACGACGAAGTCATCATGGTCGACGGCGGCAGCGTGGAGCAGGACAGAGTGGAGTACGACGAGAGAAACGCGTGGCCAGTCGGCGACGGTGCTTCGATCGCTCTCAAGGCGACGATGAACTACGCGACGTTCAACAACAACAGTGCGGCCAACTGGTGTGTTTCCTCAACCGCGTACGGGACGGGAGCACTGGGGACGCCCGGCGCCGCCAACGACTGCGACGGTGGCGGTGGGGGGGGAGCCGTCATGGCGGAGATTTTCCAGATTCAGGGCAACGGCGGCGCGAGTCCCGAGGTGGGCAAGTTGGCGACCACGGAGAACAACATCGTCACCGCCGTCGGCGCTGGCGGTTTCTTCATCCAGACGCCGACCGCCAGCAGCGACAACGACGCCGACACGTCGGACGGCATTTTCGTGCTCTACGACGGGACGCTCATGATCGAGGTCGGCGACCAGGTCGACGTGACGGGAACGGTGGAGGAATTCTTCGGTTTCACACGTCTCGATGCAACGGTGGACGACGCCTCGGTCACCGTGGACGCAAGCAACCAGCCGCTGCCCGCGCCGGTGGAGTTCGGCGCGTCGCGGCCCTCGCCCGACCCGGCGAACCCGAGTTGCGCGATGGAGTACGAGTGCTACGAGGGCATGCGGATCCGGATCGCCACCGGCACCGTCAGCGGGCCGAGCCAGTACTTCAATAGCGATCCGGTCGCCGAGATGCACATCACTCCGACCGGTTCGCGGGCGTTTCGAGAGAAGGGACTGGAGTATCCCGGCGATCCCATGCATCCGAGCGTCCCGGTGTGGGACGGCAACCCGGAGGTGTTCGAACTCGACCCCGACAAGCTGGGACTGGCGAACCAGTCCTGGGTGCCGGGCACCACCTTCTCGGCCACCGGCGTGCTGGGCTACGAGTTCAGCGGCTACGAACTCTGGGCCACCGAACTGAGCGTGATCGCCAGCGCGCCGCCGCTGCCGCATCCT
This sequence comes from Thermoanaerobaculia bacterium, assembly GCA_965232105.1. Taxonomy (GTDB): domain Bacteria; phylum Acidobacteriota; class Thermoanaerobaculia; order Multivoradales; family Multivoraceae; genus Multivorans. The sequence continues at coordinate 4,102,291 of OZ246956.1, read as the reverse complement.
GTTCGGGCGAGGGCGAGCAACGAGGTTGCCGTCGCTTCTCTCAACATGCTGAACTTCGATCGGGACGCGGCCTCCTACGGAACGAAGCGCGACAAGCTGTCGCAGTACATCCTCGAGGTACTGCGCGCTCCGGACATCATCGGCGTGCAGGAGGTGTACTCGCTCGCCGCGCTGGAAGGCCTCGCCCTGGAGATCCGGAGGGACGATCCGAACGTTCGCTACGCCGCCTACCTGGAGGTTGGGAATCGGGATCCGGGCATCAACGTCGGCTTCCTCGTCCGTTCCGGCATCACGGTCCAGGCGGTGACTCAGCATGGCAAGACGGAGACGTACCTGAACCCGTCGACGAACATGCAGGATCTCCTGCACGACCGGCCGCCGCTTCGGCTCGACGCGTCCGTCGGGAGCGTCGAGTTCTCGGTCATTGTCGTTCACAACCGGTCACTCATCTCCGTCAACACGGAAAGGGTGCAGGCGAAACGCCTCGCCCAGGCGCAGTCGGTGGCCCGGCTGGCGCAGTCGCTACAGGACCGCAAGCTCATCATCCTTGGCGACTTCAACGCCTTCCAGTTCACGGACGGCTACGTCGACGTGATCGGCCAGATCACCGGCAACGTGACGGCGAGCGAAAACGTATCGTCGGGGCCCGATCTGGTCGACCCGGACCTGACGAACCTGATCGAGCGCGTGCCGGCGCCGCAGCGCTACTCCTACTCCTTCCGGAACAACGCCCAGGTGCTCGACCACGCGTTGGTGAACGAGCGGATGCTGCCGGCCGTGGTCGGGATGCAGTACGCCCGCGGCAACGTCGATGCCGCGGGAAGGGAGGAGAACAACATCGATTCCCCGCTCCGGACCTCCGACCACGACGGTTTCGTCGTCTGGCTCAGCGCCCCCGGGCGATCCGATGGCGGCGGCGGCGGTGGTGGCGGTAACGGTGGAGGTTTGCCGCCCGGCGACGGCGAGGCGGACCTGGGCCTCTCCGTCGCCGGTCCGTTCGTGGCGGACGGCCGCGCGCGCTTCACGGTGACCGTTCGAAACGCCGGGCCGGGCAGCGCCCGTGGGGTCCTCGTGAGCAGCGCCCTGAGCGGAACCGGGAACGCGGCCGGGGCTTCGACGTCGGGTTGCGAGGAGGATCCTGACGGTCTGGCAAGATGCACGCTCGGTGACTTGGCCGCGGACGGCTCGGCCTCGTTCACGATCGATGTCCCCAGCGCGGGGGCGGGCGGGCCGTCGCTTGGCTACACGGGCGCGGTGAAGAGCGACACGCCGGACCCGCGACCCGGCAACGACACGGTGACGGCCACGCTGCCGCTCGGGCCGCCGGCTGCGCCGACCGACCTCGTGGCTACCCCGCGAAGCGGCACGGAAATCGAACTGCGCTGGAAGGACAACTCGAGTACGGAAACGGGGTTCGCCGTGTATCAGCAGGGGCCGGGCGATTCGAAGCTGCGTCTGGTCGGGACGGCGCCGGCGAACAGCATGTCGACGGTCGTGCGCGACCTGGTGCCGAACGTGACCTATCGCTTCGCGGTCGAGTCGCGGAACGGCGCGCTGCGCTCGGAGCGGACGCCGAAGGCCACCGCGACGACCTGGACGGTGGAGACGGCGCACTGCGGTGAGGGCGACTATCTCTGCCTCGGCAGGTTCCAGGTGGAAGTCGACTGGGAGGACGCCGAGGGGCGCACCGGTCGGGGAACGGCCGAGCGGCTGACTGCCCGGAGCGGCGACTTCTGGTTCTTCGATCCGGCGAACATCGAACTCGTCGTGAAGGTGCTCGACGGTTGTTCGATCAACGGCCACTACTGGGTCTACGCCGTCGGTCTCACGGATGTCGCCGTGAGGATGACCGTGCGCGATCTTCATGCCGGCAGTCCGTTCGCCGGAGTGGCGACTTCGATGGCCGAGAAGACGTGGACCACGGCGCTGGGCGATCGCTTCGATCCGATCTCCGACCTTGAGGCGTTCGCCACCTGCGGCCCGCTGCCCGCCGCCTCGGCTGCGGCAGGTTACGGCCGGAACGTGTTGAGCGGCGCTCCGCTCGGGGCGTTCGACCGGCACCGGGCCGGCGGCGGCCATGGGAGCGGCTCGCGCGGCGGCCCCGATCGGCTCCGATCCCTGGCTGCGGCGGCGGCCTGCACCGGGGACGACGGGTCGCTCTGTCTCCAGAACGGCCGCTACGACGTGCGTGCGAACTGGCGGGTCGGCGAGGAGACCGGCGCCGCGACGGGCGTTCCGCGCACGGTGGACACCGGGATGTTCTGGTTCTTCTCGCCGGACAACGTGGAGCTCGTCGTCAAGGTGCTTGACGGCTGCGCCTTGAACGGGCACCGATGGGTCCTGATGGGCGGTCTGACGGACGTCGGTGTCGAGGTCGTCGTGCGGGACGCGATGTCCGATACCGAGGCGAAGGCGTACAGGAGCCCCGAGGGCTCGCCCTTCGCGACGATGTTCGACGTCACCGCGTTTCCTTGCGTCGCCGGCCGCTAGGAGCTTGGGCCGCAGAACGCTGCGGAGCGAGTTTCGCGGGGGCCACGCGTCTCGCTATCATCGCGCGTTCGGTTGAAACCTCTGCGGCGTGTTCGCGCCGCGGAGGAGCCGTGCCCGAACGCTCGTCATCGAGCACACGGACGAAAGGAAGGCGAGAGCATGTTGAAGGCGGTTCAACTGGGACGGGAATGCGGGCTCCGGGTGTCCGAGTTGTGCCTGGGGACGATGAACTTCGGCGAGCCGGGCCGCGGCCACCAGGGCGACTGGACGCTCGACATCGATGCTTCGCGACCGATCTTCCAGGCCGCGATCGAGCGCGGCCTGTTCTACTTCGACTGCGCCGACATCTACGGCATCGGCGCCTGCGAGCGGGTCGTCGGGTCGCTCCTGCGCGAGCTGTTGCCTCGCGACGAGTACGTGATCTCGACGAAGGTGTCCATGCCGATGGGCCGGTCCCCGAACCAGGGCGGACTGTCGCGCAAGCACGTCATGGAAGGCGTCGACGGCTGCCTCAAGCGGCTCGGTCTCGACTACATCGACCAGTTGATCATCCACCGCCATCCGCACGGGATTCCGGGGCAGGTCAAGGCGCCGATCGAGGAATCGCTGGAGGCCCTGCATGACGTCGTCAAGGCCGGCAAGGCCCTGTACCTGGGCGCCTCGTCCATGTTCGCGTGGCAGTTCGTCGAACTCCAGATGACCGCGCGGCAGAACGGCTGGACCGAGTTCGTCTCGATGCAGAACCACTACAACTTGGTCTATCGCGAGGAAGAGCGGGAGATGAACCCCTACTGCGCCCGGACGGGCGTCGCGCTGACTCCATGGTCTCCGCTCGCGCGCGGCATCCTGACCGGTTCCTACAAGGGCAGCTTCGACGAGGGCGGTACCGACCGCTCGAAGGGCGGCGACCGGTCCCGCACGGAGATGCTCTACCGCGGCGCCGCGACCTTCGACATCGCCGACCGGGTGGTCGAGGTGGCGCAGAAGTACGGCCGCACGCCGGCGCAGGTTTCCCTTGCCTGGTTGCTGAGCAAGCCCGAGGTGACCTCGCCCGTCGTCGGCGTGTCGAAGGTCTCCCAGATCGAGCAGCTCGTCGAGGCGACGTCGATCGAGCTCGATGCGGAGGACATCGCTTACCTGGAGGAGCTGTACCAGCCGGTGGAGAATCTGCTTTCGCTCGGTCACTCCTGAACAGTGAGCGCCGCCGTCGGCCGCAGCCTGCGCCGATACGGCAGCGCGGTGCCCGCCCGGTGTCTGCCTGAAGCGCTATCATCGGCACCGGTCTTCGCACTCTGACAATTGAGGGGGAACCCCGGTTGCGGCATCGCGCCTACCCAGGAATCCGCGGGGCAGTGACGGTCGTTTGCGCGGTCGCGCTCGCGACGGCAGCCTTCGGTGCACCGGTCGACTCGGCCGGTCACGCCTGGATCGGCGACCTGGAGCCTCTCGCCGAAGCGGACTTCGGCTACGAACAGGCGGCGCACCTGCTTGAACGCGCCGGCTTCGGCGGCACGCCGGCGGAGATCGAGGCGCTCGTTTCCCTGGGCCTTCACGGCGCAGTCTCGCGGCTCGTGGACTATGAGCAGGTAGACGACTCGGTTCTTCTTCCGTTCGACGAGTCCGGGATCTGGGACACCGGGATGGACCCGTTTCCGCCCAGCCGCGCCGCGGCGGTGAGGAGGGGGCGCCGGAACGGCCATGCCCTGGGCGTCGATGTGCTGCCGGAAGGCTCCTCGCGCCCGCTGCAGCCGGTGGTCGACAAGTTTTTCTACGGCCTGCGCAGCAACGTCCTGGAGACGCGGCGGCTGGCGCTCTGGTGGGGCGACCGGATGGTGGTGACGCCGCGGCCGCTCGAAGAGAAGATGACCCTCTTCTGGCACGACCACTTCGCCACCTCGGAGGTGAAGGTCCGCGACGTTCGGAAGATGCACCTGCAGAACCGGACCCTGCGCAAGCACGCCACGGCCGACTTCAAGAGCCTGGTGCTCGCGGTGATGCGCGATCCGGCAATGCTGGTCTACCTGGACAACCGGGAGAACGTGAAGGACCACCCGAACGAGAACTTCGGCCGCGAGTTGCTCGAATTGTTCACGATGGGGGTCGGCAACTACACGGAGCAGGACATCCGGGAGGCGTCGCGGGCGTTCACCGGCTGGACCAACGAGGTGCTCGACTTCCAGTTCGACGCGGAGCTCCACGACGACGGCCCGAAGACCTTCCTGGGGCGCGAGGGGAATCTGGGCGGGGCGGAGGTGCTCGACATCATTCTCGAGCAGCCGGCGACCGGAGAGTTCATCGCCGGCAAGGTGTACCGCTACCTCGTTCGCGAGGACCTGGAGCCCGCGCTCCAGGCGGAACTGGGTCGCCACCTGCGCGAGTCCGGGTACGAGCTGAAGGCGTTGCTGGGAAAGATCCTCTCGTCGCGCGACTTCTACAGCCCGCCATCGGTCGCCACGCAGATCAAGAGTCCGGTCCAGCTCGTCGTCTCGACCTACCGCAAGCTCGGCGTCGGGAAGGCGCCCACGGCGCCTGACATGAACAGTCTGACCGGCCGCCTGGGACAGCAACTGCTCTACCCGCCGAATGTGGCCGGCTGGGCGGGCGGCCGGACCTGGATCACGCCGGCGACGCTGCTGGAGCGCGGCAACGCGATGCGCTCCGTGCTATTTCCTCCCGGTCCCGAAGAGTTCGGACACCCGGACCGGCGCCTTCCGGGCATCTACCGGCAGGTCGAGGAGCGGCTGGCGCAGGGCATGACGATCACCGCGGCGACGAAGCAGGGTGATGCGGCGTCGAATGCGATGGCCGATGCCGACGAGGAGTACAACACGCGCTACGGCGGCTACCGCGGCTACGCGATGGCGTACGAGCGGGTCAAGCTGATTCCCCGGCATGTACTGGACGTCGACCTGCGGGCGATGGTGCTGGCGGCCGGTGCGACCGGCGCGGAGGGCGCGGTCGACCATCTGCTGGGCCGGTTCCTGCGCGTGCCGTTGACCGACGCCGGTCGGGGCGCGCTGGTGGACTACCTCGTCGCGGAACTCGATTCGGCCTCGCTGGACACAGAAGCGGCGGGAGCGCCGGAGAAGGTCGAGGAAGCGCTGCGCTCGACGCTCTACCTCATCTTCAGTTCGCCGGAGTACCAGTTGGGCTAGAGCCGCCCGAGACTTGGGAGAAGGAGCCGATATGCCTGAACGACTACCCTGCGGCTGCTCGCGGCGCGACTTCATGCGCCGCGGCCTGTACGGCATCGGCGTAGCAGCCGGCCTGCCGGCGATGCTTGGCCGGACCTCCGCGGCGCTCGCGCTCGAAGAGCTGCAAACCGGCGTTTCCGACGCGTCGCGGCGTGTCCTCGTCGTGGTCGAACTGTCCGGCGGCAACGACGGGCTGAACACGGTCGTCCCGTTCCGCAACGACGAGTACTACCGGGTGCGGCCCAACCTGGGCATCCGCCCGCGGCAGGTGCTCGGGCTCACGGACGAGGCGGGGTTTCATCCCTCGCTCGTCGGCATGGAGCGGTTGTACAAGGAGGGGCGGATGGCCGTCGTCGAAGGCTGCGGTTACCCGAACCCGAGCCTCTCCCACTTCTCGTCGATGGGCTTCTGGCACACCGGCGTGCCGAACGGCGGCGAGGCCCTCGGCTGGCTCGGCCGCCTCGCCGATGACCACGGTCCCGACGGCACGCCGAACTACATCGTCAACGTGGCCAGCTCGCAGTCCCCGGCTGTGCGAGCGGCCCGGCACTCGCCCCTTGTGTTCGACGATCCGGGCCGCCTTCGCCGTCAGGGGACGCCGCGGCAGAAGCACGCGCTCGAGCAGCTCGGAACGGAGGACGCGAGCGGCAACGACGCCCTCGACTTCCTGCGCGGCACGGCCTCGAACGCCGCCTCCAGCGCGACGCTGGTGCGCGACGCCTGGTCGGGCTACCGCACGCCGGTCGACTACGGCATCGGCGGCCTCGGCGCCGACCTGCGCAAGGTCGCGGCCCTGATCCAGGCCGAGCTGCCCACGCGCATCTACTACGTCAGCTTCCGCGGCAACTCCTTCGACACCCACGTTCACCAGGCCGACACCCATGCCCGGCTGCTGATGTACATGTCCGACGCCGTCGCGGGCTTCATTCGCGACGTCGAGCGGATCGGCCGCGCCGACGACGTGGCTGTGCTCATGTTCACCGAGTTCGGCCGCCGGGTCGAGGAGAACGGCAGCCTCGGCACCGACCACGGCACCGCCGGCCCGATGTTCGTCGCCGGCAAGGGCGTCGCCGGAGGCTTCTACGGCGACACGCCTGATCTGGTCGACCTCGACGACGGCAACCTGAAGATGACGACCGACTTCCGGCGGGTCTACGCGTCGATGATCGAGGGCTGGATGGGCATGGACGATGCCTCCGCCATCCTCAAGGGCGAGTTCCCGGCGCTGCCGGTGTTCGGCGTGACGTAGATCGGCGCCGGTCTTCTCCCGCTCTTTGAGGCAAGGCATCCGCGACGGTTCCCGGCGCCCTGCATGGTGGTCGAAGGCCCACATCGACCGGGACGTCGGGGGCTGCGCCCCGACCGGCGCCCGACCTTCCCGGTCTGCCTATAATGGCGCGATGGACGCCGTGTACGACCGGCTGCTTGCCGAGGTCACGGCCGCATGCCGCCGCTTCTACGCCGAGCGCCTGCTCTCTCTCGCCGTCTTCGGATCGGTCGGCCGGGGCACGCCGCGGTCCGATTCGGATATCGACCTGTTGCTCGTCGCAGCCGACCTGCCGGACGGGCCGGTGGCTCGCAACGAGGAGTTCCGAGCGGTCAGGGCGGCCATGGCCCCGAGCCTCGAGGCGCTCGGGGCGAGGGGATTGCACCCGGAACTGTCGCCAATCATCAAGACCCGCGCCGAGCTCGACCGGGGCACGCCGCTCCTGCTCGACATGACGGAGGACGCTCTCATCCTGCACGATCCGCAAGGGCTGCTCGCGGCCGCGCTCGACCGGCTTCGGCGGCGGCTCCGCGAACTGGGCTCGCGGCGCATCTGGCGGGGTCACCGCTGGTACTGGGATCTCAAGCCGGACTACCGGCCGGGCGAGATCTTCGAGCTGTTCGGGCCGTGACGAACGGCTCGCTCGCCGCCAGTTACCTGGCCAAGGCGACGCTGCGCCTCGACATCCTGCCCGTGCTCTTCGCGCGGGCGGGGTACTCGGACGTGGTTCGCGAGGCGCAGGAGATCGTCGAACTCGCGCTCAAGGGCATGTTGCGTCAGGCGGGCATCGAGGCGCCGCACTGGCACGACGTCGGCGGCGTGCTGCGCGAGCACGCGGGTCGGTTTCCCGCGGTGACGCGGGCCACGATCGACAGTCTCGCCGAACTCTCCAAATGGCTGCGCGAAAACCGGGAGCTCGCCTTCTACGGCGACGACGACTTCATTCCGACCGAGCGCTACACCAGCGAGGACGCGAGGCGCGCCATCGACGGCGCCCGGCTGGCGGTGTCCGTGGCCGGTACGGTGATTGGTTCGGGTCGAGAGTGACGGGCGCGGACGCTACGGGAGGTCGGCCAGTCCCCTCCGCTAGCCGCAGCACGTCGGCGCATCCGGGTTCCGCCGGCAGGGCGCGCCATGAACGGCCGCGCTTGAGTCCGGGCGGGCGAACCGGCGGCGTAGCTGGCCGGCTCGCCGGCAGGGCCGACGAACACAAGCTCCGCCGCCGTGGCATCGGCTTCGGCGGAATCTCGAATCGAGGACGCCAGCGGGGCCAGGGGCGCGAGCAGCGCGCCGGCAGCGTCGGGCGGGATCGCAGCGGCACTGCCGATACGGTCGCGCTCATCCGCGCTCAGGGCCGACGCCTGCCGCGCTGGCTCAGCACGGCGGCGTGAACGGCCGACAGGATGATGAGGGGAAGCCATCCGGCTGCCAACAGGATAAGTGAGCGATGTAGTCGGTCGGCGGCGCCGAGCGCAACGGGTCGCGGCGGGAGTCGCGGTCATCGGTTCTTCGAGCGACGGGTTGCGGTCGATCTCAGTCATTCGGCGGCAGGATCGTGCTGCCCACCCTTCGGCAGCCACGGCAAGTCAAGCGGCGAGCACCGTCACCGTTTCCGGGACCGGGTAGCTGTCCTTGACTCAACCGCCGTGCATTGAGCGGTCCGGCCTGAGCTTGCGGTTGACACCGAGATTCGGGTGTGGTCGCATTCGCCAATGCGACTCGCGCCGAAAGGCAGCAGGTCGCAGTAGCCATCCTTGCCCGAAGCGCTAAGCAACTACAATGGGCGGCTGGCTTTTCATGGGGGCTCCCTCGGGAGCCCCCCGTTAGTTTGAGGCGGAGGGTCGATGGACTACGTGGCGGTCTTCGTGGATGCTGGCTACCTGTTCGCCCAGGGTTCGCGGGTCCTCACCGGCACGAAGCTCCAGACGAGCAACCAGTCTGAGCTGCTTGTCCAGGAAGCGGACGAGCATTGGGAGTGGGAAGCGGACGACCTGCATCCCTTTCTGACTTGCATCCCGCAGCCTCAGCCGGCTGGCGAAGAGGCCGAGCCACTCACGTCCGAAGAGGCGAACCGGGAACTCTCGAAGATGGCGCAGGCCGAGGCGGGGAACGTCCCGGCGGCCGAACGAGAAGAGTTGATCCGCCACATTCAGGCGACCGGCTTTCGGCCCAAGCCGATCGACGCGAGTCTGTTGGCGAGGTCGAGCGCGGCGATTGGTGGCGATGTCTTGAGTGGCGGCCAGAAGGAGTACGTCCGAACGGCTTTTCTGGAGTTCCTGGTTGAGCTTCAGCAGGCTGCGACTGACGATCGCTGAGGCGCTGCCGGTGTTCGGCGTGACGTTGGGCTACCGGATCTCGACGTAGCGCGCGAGCCGTTCGACCTCGTCGTCGTCGACGTACTTCCCGATCTCGCGGCGGAACTGGGCCATCGCCTCGTAGGGCCGGTACTCCCTGAACTCGTGCCGCATCCGGAGGCCGACGCCGGGGATGCTCAGGATCTCCTCGCCCGAGGCCGTGTTCAGGTCGATGCGGACGTAGACGTACTGCGCCAGGCGCGCCACTTCGTCGTCGTCGACGTACTTGCCGATCTCCCGGTGGAACTGGGCCAGCGCGGTGTAGGGACGGTACTCCTCGAACTCATGAGTCATCCGCTCGCCGACGCCCGGGATGAGGCCGATTTCCTCGGAGGTCGCGTCGTTCAGGTCGATGGGGACCCAGATGGCGCCGTAGATCGCGTCGTATGCGTCCTCGGCGACGTGGGCCGAGACCACGGCGTGGAGGTCCGCGGCGCGCAGGAAGGGACGGCCGTCGACCAGAGCCTCGACCGCATCACCGTCGAGACCGTCGACTGCCGACAGTTCCTCCTCGCTGGCGAGGTTCGGGTTGAGGAGGCCGTCGTTGGCGCCGACCTGTGCGCAGGCGGCTACCGAGATAGAGAACAGGACTGTCGCGGTCCAGATTATGTTGCGTCGATTCATCACGGGGTCCTTCGTGGCGTAGGTAGATGTTGGGCCGGCGGAGTCCGCGGCGTTAGTCGTCCACGGCGGGGTCGCCGCCGGCAGCCGGGTGCTGGAGGGCGATGAGTATACCGAGCATGCCGAGCATGATCATCGCCCCTGGCGCCAGCGTCGGCATCGCGCCACCGAGACTCTCCGTGACGAGCTCTAATCCGCTGGAGTTCGGGTGGAGCTCACGCTCGAACTCGACGTTGGACTGGAAGTGGAAGTAGATGCCAAGCAGACCCGCCGCCACGCAGGCTGCGAACAGAACTCGAAAGACGCGTACTGCCCCCCGGGACGGCCGCACCGCCAACCACACACCGGCAGCCGTACCCGCACCCAAAACCACCAGCGGAATCCACTGCTTCCGATCCTCGTAGTGGCTCAGCAGATACAGCTCCGCCACTAGACCGACTGCTCCGAAGAGCAGGATGTACAGCAGGTACCGCCGCCATGCCTCCACGATCAGGGCGCCTCGCCAACGGCCTGCTCGTCGGCGAGCATGTTGCGGCGGTGCAGCACGTAGGCCTTGAGGAGGGTGACGTCGTCGCGGTCGAGGACGGGGGAGAAATCGGGCATGCCGAGGTCGACGAGGGCGCCTTCGAGCAGGGCGGCTTCGTAGGAGTCGAAGACGCGCTGGGAGGACTGCCGCAGGTCGGGGGTGACGCCGCCGGAGACGGCGCCGTAGCCGTGGCAGACGAGGCAGTACTGGTTGAAGAGCCGGCGGCCGGCGTCGATGTCCGCGGCCGAAGCGCCGTGGTCGACCCGGGAGACCCGGATTTCGCGGCGTTCCTGCCGCTCGATCGCCCGGCCGGTGGCGCCGAGGGCGTAGACGACGATCCGGCCCTCCGACTCGACGGCCTGCCTAGCCGAACGGCTGCCGACGATGCCGAAGGCGCCGCCCCAACCGGACATCACGGCGATGTACTGGGTGCCGCCGGACTCGAAGGTGATCGGCGGCGCGATCACGCCGCTGCCGGTGTAGCTCTCCCAGAGCTTCTCGCCGTCGTCGGCGCGGTAGGCGGTCAGTTGTCCGAAGGGCGTGCCCTGGAAGACGAGGTTGCCGGCCGTGGCGAGCGTGCCGCCGGACCACGGCATCGTGTATTGCGCGCGCCAGACCTCGCGTTGCTCGACGGGATCCCAGGCCAGGAGGTGGCCGGACAGCAGGGCCGGCGGGGCGTCCTCAGCCAGCATCTGACCGGACAGGCCGGTCGCGTCGACGACGGCCTGGGGAATGTCCTCGGGAGCGGCGGCGCGCACACCGAGGTTCCACTGGCCCGGCGTGTACTCGAAGTTCGGGTCCGGCACGTAGAAGTTCGACATCTCCATCGCGGGGATGTAGACGAGCCCGGTGTCCGGACTGAACGCCATCGGGTGCCAGTTGTGCCCGCCGAGCGGGCCGGGCGAGACGGCGACGGCCTGGTCGGCGTAGCGCGCTCCGGCGAGCTCGACGGGCCGTCCAGACGCGAGATCGACGTGGCTGGCCCAGGTCACGGTGACGAACTCCTCGGCCGAGATGAGCTCGCCGGTGCGGCGGTCCAGGACGTAGAAGAAGCCGTTCTTCGGCGCCTGCATGAGGACCTGGCGGACGCGGCCGCCGATCGGCAGCTCGGCGAGCATGATCGGCTGGGTGGCGGTGTAGTCCCAGGTGTCGCCGGGAGTCGTCTGGTAGTGCCAGACGTACTCGCCGGTGTCGGGCCTGAGCGCCACGATCGACGACAGGAACAGGTTGTCGCCTCCGCCGGGGCTGCGGAGGTTGCGGTCCCAGGGCGCGCCGTTGCCGACGCCGATGTAGAGCAGGTCGAGTTCCGGGTCGTAGACGATGGAGTCCCACACGGTGCCGCCGCCACCGCCGGTCCACCACTCGCCGGTCCAGGTCTCGGCGGCCATCCGCATCGCCTCGTTCTCGAAGCCGTCCGCCGGATTGCCCGGCACCGTGTAGAAGCGCCAGGCGCGCTCGCCCGTCTCCGCGTCGTAGGCGTCGACGTAGCCGCGTACGCCGTACTCGGCGCCGCTGTTGCCGATGATCACCTTGCCCTTCGCGATCCGGGGGGCGCCGGTGATCGTGTACATCGAGTCCTCGGGCACCGTCATCGTCGACCAGGCGAGTTCGCCTGTCTCCGCGTCGATGGCGATCAGGCGTCCGTCGAGAGTGGCCGAGATCACCTTGCCGCGGTACAGGGCGGCGCCGCGGTTCACGGCATCGCAGCAGGTCTTCATCGCGATGGCGCGCGGCACCTCCGGGTCGTACGTCCACAGCGGTTCGCCGGTCACCGCGTCCATTGCGTAGATCACGTTCCAGGCGCCGGTCGCGTACATCACGCCGTCGACGATCAGCGGCGTGGCCTCGAGGCCCCGCTTCGTGTTCGTCTCCTGGACCCAGGCGATGCCGAGTTCACCTACGTTGCCGTCGTTGATCTGGTCGAGCGGGCTGTAGCGCTGCTCCTTGTAGGTGCCGCCGTAGGTCAGCCAGTCGGCGGTGCGGCCGGCGGCGCCGACGAGGGCGGCGTCGTCGATGCCGTAGGCGGCTTCGGCCCGGCGTTGCGGCGGTTGGGAGGCTGCGGCAGTGGCGAGAAGGAGTGCAGTGAGCGTGGCGACCTGTGTGTGGACTCTCATGCGTTCGGTTCCTCCGCGGCGGCAGGCAGGGCCAGGACGACGAGTTCAGGCGGCGTGCCGCCGCCGCCGGCGCCGAACCTGCCGCCGCCGGTGGCGACGGCGAGGTACTGCCGGCCGGCGTGTTCGTAACTGATCACGTTCGAGTTCGGTGTCTCCGGCAACTCGATGCCGCCCAGGTACTCACCGCTTGACTTGTCGTAGACGCTGATCTCGGGCGGTACGTCGGGTTCTCGCGCTGCTGTGACGAAGAGCAGCGTGGGCGTGACCAGCGGTGCCGCCGTGTGGTTGGCATGGCCCAGCCGCCCGAGTTCCAGGTGAGCGATCGCGGGGTGGTTCACTGGCCCTACGCCATGCGGAACCATCCACAGGTGCTCGCCGCTGTTCAGGTCGATTGCCGTGATCCGCCCGTATGGCGGCTTCACCAGGGGCAGCCCCCGGGGTCCTTCGACCGTCGCGTACCAGCGGTCGGGAACGAAGTTCAGATCGGATCGGTTGGGGTCTGGCTTGATCAGGGAGACGCTGGCCGCTCGGGTGTGGGAGAAGACGTAGAGCACGCCGCTCGCCGGGTCGACGGCGGCGCCCGTCCAGTTCGCGCCGCCGCCGTCGGCCGGCAACTGGACCGTCGGTTTGCCGGCCCCCTCGATCCGCGGCGGCGTGTACAGGGGCACGAGGTCGTAGTCGGCTGCGATCTCGAGCGCCTCGGCGCGGAGTTCGGGCGTCCAGTCGATCAGGTCGTCCTCGGTGACGCCCTGGCGGTCGAACGGAGCGGGCCGGGTGGGGAAGGGTTGGGTCGGCGCCGCGCGCTCGCCCGGCACTTCGCTGGGCGGCACTTCGCGCTCTTCGATCTCCCACACCGGCCTGCCGGTCGTCCGGTCGAAGACGAAGGCGAAGGCCTGCTTCGTGACCTGGACGACTCCGCGTACCGGCTTTCCGTCCACTGTCGCCTCGAACAGATTCGGCGCGGTCGGCGGGTCGTAGTCCCACAGGCCGTGGTGGACGAACTGGTAGTGCCACTGGCGTTCGCCTGTCTCGCAATCGACGGCGACGATGCTCTCGGCGTACAGGTTGTCGCCGAGACGGTGGCCGCCGTAGAGGTCGTTCGTCGGTGTGCCGATGGGAAGGTAGGCGGTTCCCGCTTCCTCGTCGACCGCGATCATCGACCAGACGTTCGTGTTGCCGCTGTAGCGCCAGGACTCCTCCTCCCAGGTCTCGACGCCGAGTTCGTCCTCCTGGGGGATCGTGTGGAAGACCCAGGCGAGATCGCCGGTCGGAATGTCGTAGGCGCGGACGAAGCCGGGCGGGGCCTCCTTGTGGGTGGCGAAGTCGGCGACGATCGAGCCGACGATCACCGTGTTGCCGCAGATCGCGGGCGGCGAACTGTGAGTCGTCAGACGCTCCATCACCTCGCGCCCGAGGTGGGGCGTCATCTCGACCGCGCCGCCGTCTCCGAAGTCGGGGTCCGGTTCGCCGGTCGCGGCGTCGAGCGACACGAGCCGGCGATCATGGGTGGGAATGAGCACCCGTTCCTGCTCGCCGTCCGTCCACCAGGCGACGCCCCGGTGATGGAAGCCCAGGTTCGCGGGTCGGCCGGCTCGCCAGCTCTCCGGGTCCCAGGTCCAGATCGTCTCTCCGCTCCCGGCGTCGATCGCGGCGACCTGGCTGAGGGAAGTGGAGACGAAGATCCGGCCGTTGATCTCGATCGGGATCGCCTTGAACTGACCGCGCCGCACGGTGCTCGGGACCTCCGTGTCGGCGGCGACCGAGCGCCAGCGCCAGACGATCTCGACGTCCTGGAAGTTGTCGCGGTCGATCTGGTCGAGCGTCGAGTACTTGCTGTTGCCGGGATCGCCGCCGAAGACCGGCCAGTCGCCGGAGGCGCCCGTCTGGGCCGCGAGCGGCGGGCTCGCGAGCGCCGCGGCGAGCGCAAGACCGGCCGCGGCGAGGCGTGAAGTGAAATGCCTGGTCAGGACAGGAGGCCGATCAGCCGCGCCCAGACCGAGACGCTGGTCCAGATGCCGATCGACAGCACGCCGACCACCTTGGGCCAGTGCCCCAGCGTTCCTTCCTCCGCGAACGCGACGCGGCGGCGGATGGTGAAGGTGAAGAGCAGCCCGATGACGATGATCTGCATCTTCCACCAGAAGAACGGGCTGTAGTACTGCTTGAGCGCGGTGGACAGCACCTGGGGCGCGCCGGTGACGAACAGGGCGACGAAGCTCCAGATCATCCAGCGGTCCAGCTCGCGCGCGAGCCGGGCGGTCGGCGTCTTGATCAGGCCGCGGCCGAGCAGCCGCATGTCGACCACCAGGACGGCGCCGGCGAATGCCACCAGAGCGACCAGGTGCATGCACTGGATGATCGGCGACGCCCAGGTCTCTTCCAGCATCCAGGCACTGAAGGACAGACCCTGCATCCACTCGAAAAAGGACTGCGTCACTGATCCATCCTCCGCGGTCGGCTCAGGCGCCGATGTTCAGGTTGTTCCACCACTCGGGCATCAGGCCGGCGTAGGCCATCATGCGGCCGGTGACCACGACACCTGCCCACAGCACCAGCGAAACGACGCCGGCGAGCCGGGCGCTCATCGGGATCTCGCGTCCCTGGTCCCACGCCTGGACCGACTTGTAGGTCGCGTAGTGGAACCAGAGCATGTTGATGCCGGCGACCACCATCAGCGCCATCTTGGCCCAGAAGTAGAAGTTGTCGTAGTAGCGCATCGGCTGGCTGTAGAGCAGCAGTCCGCCGGTGATCAGGTTGATTCCGTAGCCGGTCAGAGCCCACGGGAAGAGCCGGGTCGGGATGTTGGACACCGGCACCTTCTTGAGCGTCAACCCGACCAGCCGCATGTCCCAGAAGGCGATCAGGCCGGCGAACAGGCACATGCTGACGACGTGGGTCGTCAGCAGGGTGGGGTAGGCGTTCAGCGATTCCCGCAGCGCGATGCTGCTGGGAAGGGCGTCAACCCACTCGAAGGCGCTACGCATGGTCAGGAAGTCGACTCAGCCGGCCGGAGCCGGTCCGGTCCTACCTGCGGCAGCGGTCCTGGTACTTCCGGTAGACCGCGTGGCAGTCCTCGCAGGCGCCGGCCAGTTGATTCGTCAGATCGCTTACCTTCTCCTGATCTTCCTCGTGCGCCGCGGCGTAGATCTGCTTCGCGACCTCGGTCAACTGCTTCGCCCACTTCTGGTAGTCCTCGTTGGCGACCGGAGCGTCCTTGCCGTTCTCGCACTTGCGCTCGGCGTTCATGATCAGCGGCTCGACCTCGGCCAGCGCCAGGGCCGCCTGTTGCGGCACCTTCCAGCCGGTGTAGATGCCGGAGAACAGGGACGAGGCGGAGCGATCGTCCTCGTTGCCGGCTTCGGGCGGGGCGCCCGGATCCGTCGTCTGGACGTCGAACAGGAAGTTCGAGTTCGGGAACAGGATGGCGCGCATCAATTCGGCCAGGTTGCCGACCGGTTCCTCGGTCTCGGAGGCGGCGACGGGTGCCGCGGCGATCGTCGTGAAGGCGGCGAGAAACACTGCCGCGGCCAGGATCGGCGCCAGTTTGCTCAAGCGCATTTGCGGATCTCCTTCCCTCAAAAGGGAACAGCGTTGTTGAGGTGGTTCGCGGGCTCGCGAGCCGGGAGTGTAACTCAGTCGTTCGAGGTTTCGGCGGCCGTACTCCTGGTCGGTTCGGCCCGTGTCGTGGTCGCGATCAGCCACTGCATTTCGAGGCCGGCCGTGCGATGGACGGAGTACTCGGCGACGCGCGGATCGCCCGCGATGCGCAGAAACTCCGCGCGCGAGGGGTACTCGACCAGGGCGATCGAGTGGAAGCGTTCCTCCGTGTCTCCGATCACCATCGAGTCGACCCGGCCCGACCAGATCACGCGGGCGCCCTGGGAGGTGATCCACTGAACCATCCGGGCGCCGTACCTTCCGTAGGCCTCCTCGCCGGAAAGACCTTCGTCGGGAGCGTCGGCCTTGTCCTTGAACCGGAGCAGGTTGACCATGACGACCGGACCCTCGGCCGGTCCCTTCTGGAGTTCCTCGATCTGTTCGGGTTCGGGGGCGATCTGGGCCATCGCGCCTCCCGCGACCAGCATGACCGCGGTGAAGGAGGCGATGGACGTTGCGACGGAGAGCTTGCGGTTCATGGGGAGCTCCTTTCGGCTTGGCGCTTTCGGCGCCTGGGTCGAGGCTTCGTCGCTCGGGAATGCGGGCATCTTGCCCGCATCCGGCGACGGGTGGTTGGGTGGGCGCCGCGGTGGCTACACCGTCACGGCTTGTCAGCGCAACGCCATCGGTTGCAGTTTCATGTAGGTGAGCGACCGCCACAGCCACTCGAGCGGACCGAAGCGGAAGCGGGCGAGCCACCACGGGGACCAGGCGAGCTGCAGACTCCAGGTTGCAGCGACGATGCCGAACTGGCCCAGGCGGCCTATCTGCTCGAACTGTCCGAGGCCGTGGCCGTAGAAGACGAGCGTGCAGATGACGCTCTGGCTGATGTAGTTCGACAGCGCCATGCGCCCGGCAGCCTGGAGGCGGCGCTGAAGACCGGGCAGCCAGCCGTGAAGAACGGCCAGCATGACGAGCGCGACGTAGCCGAGGAACACGACCGTCGCCCCGACGAGGTTGAAGACCATCCCCTGGAACATGGAGTACTCGAAGGCGAAGCCGTGCCGCGTGTTGAACAGCGCGCCGAGGATGACGATCGGCAGTCCGGCGCCGAAGCCGCCGGCCAGAAGCCGGCGGTAGAACGCGGGCGAGCGGCGGGCGGAGAACACGCCGAGCTTGTAGAGGCCCATGCCCACCAGCATCAGGCCCCCGCTGCGCCAGAAGAACAGCACGAGGAAGACGAAGGTCTCCGCGCCCAGGGCCGTGGCGCTCCGGTGGGGAAGCTGGGTGAGCCAGCTTCCCCGGTAAGTGGCGATCTCGGCCTCGATCGCGGCCGCCGACGGCGCCCAGTCGGCGGCCAACAGGGCCTGGGCCTCGGCCGGCATGGCCGGTATCGACATGCCGGTCAGCAGGAAGAACGCCGCCGGTATCGCGGTCATCGCGAAGCCGCTGATCAGCAGCTTCTTCGGGCTCAGGTTGCGAAGGCTGTAGAGGAGGAAGCCGCACAGGGCGTAGGGGACCAGAATGTCGCCGTACCAGATGAGGTGGGCGTGGGCGAGGCCGATCAGCAGCAGCCAGAACTGCCGGCGGTAGTGAACGCCGGTCGCCGAGGCGCCGCGGGCGGCGGCCCGCTCCGCCATCAGTGCCATGCCCGCGCCGAACAGGGCCGAGAAGATCGAGATGAACTTCATGTCGAAGAACAGGTGCGCGGCGAGCCATGCCCAGTAGCCGGCGCCGTCGATCCAGTCGTTGGCGGCCGGGTTCAGGTAGGCCGCCTCGACCATCGAGTAGCTCTGCACGTTCATCACGAGGATGCCGAGCACCGCGAAGCCGCGCAGGACGTCGAGCGCGGCGATGCGCTCGCCGGACTTGACTGGAGAGGGTGGCCGCCGAGCGGGGCCGGCGCCGTCTGCCGTGGTCGTTTCGGTCATCGTCTCATTCCTCTCGTGCGGGGACTCGGCGCGGTCGGCTGCCGGGTCGGGGCTTCGGGCGAACGTGGAAGGTGGCTAGTCGGCCAGAAAATGCCGCGTCACGGCGACGAACTCGTCGAGCTGGTCGTGGTGGACCCAGTGCCCGGCGCCCTCGAAGTTGCGCAGTTCCGCGTTCTGGAACGCGTCGATGCGGCCGTCCTCGACCGGGTCGCTGGCCCAGCTCTCCGTGCCGCGCACGAGCAGCGTGGGGCAGGTGATCCGGCCCCAGATGCTGCGCAGTTCCTCCTCGTCGTAGCGGTAGGGCGGGAAGGAGCGAACGTAGTTGTCGAACTTCCATGTGTAGGTACCGTCCTCGTTGCGCGCCATCCCGTTGACGGTGAGGTGGCGGGCCTGCTCGGGGCTCAGGAAGCTGTTCACCTCCTGCATCCGCTCGGCCGCCGCGTCGAGTGACGGGTACCGGCGCGGTTGGCGCCCGGCGAGCCTCTGCATGCTGCCGACCCAGCCTCGCATGCGCTCATCGACCGCCGCGTTGACCCGGTCACTGAGGATGCGGGGAGGCGGCCCCATGCCTTCGATCGCCACCAGCTTGTGGACGTTGTCCGGGTAGAACCCGGTGTAGTGGAGCGCGATGTTCGCGCCCAGGGAGTGCGCCACGATCCGCACCGGAAAGCGGTCGAGCGCCTCGAGCAGTTGCGCGATGTCGAGCACGAAGTCGGTGATCGCGTACATGCCGCCGATCGCCCACTCGCTGTCGCCGTGGCCGCGCAGGTCGGGGGCCACGATGTGGTAGTCGCGGCGGAGCGCGTTCGCCACCCAGTCCCAGTTGTGCGCGTGGTCCCGGCCGCCGTGGATCAGCACCAGGGGCGGCTTGTCCTCGTTGCCCCAGCTCAGGTAGTGGAGCCGGAGGCGCTGCGAGATGTAGAACTGGGAAGACGGGCCGACGATGTCCCGGAAGGGACTGTCGCTGAAGGCGGTGCTCACCGGTTGGCGTCGGGGCGGGGTTCGGAGGTTGTTGCGATCATGATGTGGGCGCGGGCGCCCTCCCGTGGCGGGGTAGGGAGATCTGTCATTGGCCGCTGGTGTCGGGGCGGGGCGGGTTGATCATGACGTGAGCGCCGGCGGTTCCGGGCGCCATGAGCCACGGGGCTCCGGGAACCGGGCGGGTCGTCAGGCCGGTCGACTCCGCGGTCGCGAAGGGGGTGTAGATGACCCAGCGCAGGTAGGCGTCCGTGACTTCGCCGGCCTCGGCATCGAAGCCGCTGCCGTGGAGGACGTAGAGGGTGCGCGGCTCGCGTGGCATCTGGAGCTTGCCCTCCGCGATCTCCTTCTCGCGAATGTCGATCCGCTCCTGGCCTTCGATGCCCTGGGCAAGCAGCTCGCGGCCGCGGGCCATGAACGGCTCCAGCGACTCGTGGTAGCAGGCAACGCTCCACTGGGGAGCGCCCGGCATGGCGGCCAGGCAGACCAGGTCGTTGCTGCCGGCGCGGAGCTCGACGACCATGCCGTCGTCGTCCCAGCCGAGGACGCGCGCTCCGTCCCGCCGGTCGTCGGGCGCGGCCTGGACCGCTGCGGCGAGCTGGGTCGCAGCGTCAGAGGGCTCCGCGGCCACCGAGGCCGTCGCCATACAGCCCAGTGCGAGCACGGTGATCGTCGTTCTCAAGGTTCTCGTCATGGCGTACACCGTGTATCTCCTGTTGCAGCGTGAGCTTCGGGTGAGTGAGTCAGCGTATCGCGGCCGGGTCGCGAGTCGGCTAACCTCCGGCGTTTCACCTGAACTTCGGCGGTCGAGGCCGCCGCGCCGGGCTCTGCCCAGGGAGCATCGCCCATGATCGATCTGCACTACTGGCCGACGCCGAACGGCAAGAAGGTCACCATCCTGCTCGAGGAGTGCGGTTTGCCGTACCGCATCGTGCCCTGCCGGATTGGCTTCGGCGACCAGTTCAAGGAGGAGTTCCTGGCCATCTCGCCGAACAACCGGATGCCGGCGATGGTCGACCACGAGCCGGCGGACGGCGGCGAACCGATAGCACTCTTCGAGTCGGGCGCGATCATGATGTACATCGCGGGGAAGGCAGGGCAGTTCTACCCCCAGGAGCTGCGCGCGCGTCACGAGGTGAACCAGTGGCTCATCTGGCAGATGGCGAACCAGGGGCCGAAGTCGGGCGAGTGCGGTCACTTCCGTCGCCTGCGCGACACGGAGGGCGACCAGAGCTACGCGGTACGCCGCTTCACGGACGAGGTGAACCGTCTGTACGGCGTGATGAACAACCGCCTCTACGACCGGCGGTACCTGATCGGCGACGAGTACACGATCGCCGACATGATCTGCTACCCGTGGACGGTCCGCTGGCAGGACCAGGAGCAGGACATCGAGGACTTCCCGTACTTCAAGCGCTGGTTCGAGGACGTCGGCGCCCGTCCGGCGGTTCAGCGCGGCATGGGCGTCTCGAGCGGCGAGGCGATTGACTACGCGAACCTCTCCGACGAGGAACGCGCACGCCTGAAGAGGCTGCTCTACAACCAGCGCGCACGGCCGGCGCCGGAGGGCGGCCTGCTGTAGCGGCGCCGCAGCGCCACAGCGGCGGAGTGCCGCAGCGGCGGAGCGGAGGACGCACCCGCCCGTCTTGGGTCAGGAGGGGTCGGCTCCCAGGTGGCGTGAGCGCTTGAGAGGGAGATGGGAGGGGGTTGCGCTCACTCCGCTTCACTCGCTCCGGTTGGGCGGTGGTTAGGGCAACGTCGTCGAGGGTCGCTCGTTCAGAGGCACCTGGGAGCCGACCCCGGCTGCCCCGACTGGGCTGGACGTCGGTGCCGAGCGGGCTGGTGCGCGAGGCGAAGGCACGACTGGGGGTTTCTCCTGCCTGACAGGGCTGACCTCTACGGCTGAGGCAAGTTCCGCCCACTGGGTGCGCCGGCCCTCTGGCCGGCATCTGCTCCGGCCTGAACGCTCGTCGGTCTGAGGCGAAGCCTCGCTAGCGCTAGCCAGTGCAACGGCCGTGCTCTGGGTGCGCGACGAGCCCGAGACCGGTGGTACAAGGCTTCTCAGCCGCAGGAAAGGCCTCCGACGGCGCCACGCAGGTCCGCGTACGACCCATGACCCGTTGTGGGTTCGACGACCTCCTTCCACTCCCGGTTCCAGACTTCGAGGACCTCGGGGGGTACCTCGCGGGAACCTTCGCCGGACTTGCCCTTGCGGACTTTCGAGGTGGTGCCGGAGGCGGGCAGGCTGCAGGCGGCGTTGCGGGCGTTGCGGACCAGGTGGTCGTCGAACCTGGAACCGTTTTCGCGCATGAAGTCGATCGATGCCTGGCGGGTCGCGATACGGACGTTGGGGTGCTCCGGGTCGAGTCCAAGAAACCGGGCGACGCGCGCGGTAGCGGTCGGAAGGTCGGCGACGATGTCCTCGAAGCAGAGCCAGAGCGTGTCCGGGTCTAGGCGCTCGGGCCACCAGGACACGAGATGCTCCCAGTAGCGGCCGCTGCGGGTGCCGTGGAGGACGAAGTCGAGGGCGAAGTCGCGGATCGAGACGGTTCCAGGCTCGAAAACCCAGCCGCTGAAGAAGTGGAAGAAGGAGACGAGCGAATCGACCGGGTCGCGGACGACGAAGATGTTGCGTCCGTCCTTCGGGGCCAGGTCCCGGCTCAGGTGGGTCTTGAACGCCCTGGGCTCGGCCTGCTGCGGGGCCTCCAGGTCGAGGCCCAGGTCGTGGGCAAGCTCGAGCCACGGCACGACCTCCGTGATCTCGTCGAAGTTCATGTCGCCGCCGGTGCGGAGACCGTGGACGATCTGCTGCATCAGGGTCGTACCGGCCTTGGGGTAGGTGGCGATCAGGACGTCGGTCGGCTGCAGTTGGAAGTTCAGCCCCTTTTCGATCCCTTCCCGTGTGGAGAAGCCGGCCATGCGGCGGCGGATGCCCTCGGCGGTGGTAGCGCGGCGCGGCGTCGAACCCGTGTCGTTCACTCCAGCACCTCGGCCGAGAGGTCGACGCCCACCGGGCAGTGGTCGGAACCGGTGACCCGGGTGGAGATGAAGGCGCGTTCCACGAAGGCCATGGCCGCTTCGGAGGCAAGCACGAGGTCGATCCGCCAGCCGACGTTGCGGTCACGGGCATGGAACGCCTGCTTCCACCAGCTATAGCGCACCGTGTCCGGGTGCAGGCTGCGGAAGGTGTCGACCCAGCCGGCGTCGAGCCAGCGCTGGAGTTCTTCGCACTCTTCGGGCAGGAACCCGGAGTTCTTCCTGTTCTGCCTGGGCCGCGCCAGGTCGATCGGTTGCGGCGCGGTGTTGAAGTCGCCCATGACGAGGACGCGGTAACCGGCCTGTCTGGCCTGATCGAGCTGATCGAACAGCGCGCGGTAGAAGTCCAGCTTGTACGGGACGCGGCTGTTGTCCCGCTTGCTGCCGCTGCCCTTGGGGAAGTAGACGTTGGCGACGAGCAGTTGCCCGAAGAGAGCCAGTTGAAGACGACCCTCGGCGTCGAAGCGGTGCTCATCGAGGGAAGTGCGCACCCAGGTCGGCTTCAGGCGCGAGTAGAGGCCGACGCCCGAGTAGCCGGGGCGTTCGGCGCTGAAGAAGTTCGTGTGCCAGCGGGTCGGCTTTCGCAGCTCCGGCAGCAACTGTTCGGCGCGGGCCTTCGTCTCCTGCAGACCGACGATCTGCGCCCGGCTGGTTCCCAGCCAGTCGAGGAAGCCCTTGCGCCCGCAGGCGCGCAGACCGTTCACGTTCCAGGAGACGACGCGGATGCGGCGCCGGTGGCGGGGGCTCAGTTGCCGCTCCGGTCCCCCGGGTCGACGTCGTACGACATGATCATCATGTCGCGCGTGCGCCCGGAGCGATCGATCACCCAGTCCGTGAGCAGGGCTTCGGGCGAGAAGCCGAGCCGTTCGAAGAGCCGGCGGGCGCCGATCTGCTCGCGCGTCATCTGCGCCACGATCTTGAGCAGGCCGAGATCGTGCGCGATATCGAAGACGCGCTGGGTCAGGACCCGTCCGAGCCCGGAGCGGCGGTGCCCCTCGGCGATGATCACCCGGATCTCGCCCATGTGGCTCATCCACTGGAGGCTTCGCAGATTGAGGCTTCCATAGCCCACGAGTTCGTCGTCGTAGTAGGCCAGGGTCGTGAAGCGGCTGCCTGAACTCGCGTCGCGGATCCAGCCCTCGACCACGTCCGGGTCGGTGAGGTCGGAGCGCAGGAACTGCAGGTCGATCTCGGGCAGGGCGCGGGCCAGGCCCACGATGTCGTCGCGGGCTTCGGGTCGCAGGCGGCGCAGGTCGTATGTGCGGTCGCCGCACTGGACCTTTTCGACGGATTCGGTGTTCACGGGCCGCTCGGTCAAACACTGCAAAGCTAGCAGGTTCGCCGTCGGGTATCGTCGCGCGAACCAAACGAAGGAGAAACTGCATGGCTCCGATTCCGAAGGGCGGCACGGTCGCGGTGACCGGCGCCGCCGGTTTCGTTGGCGGTTGGACGGTTCGATTGCTGCTGGACGAGGGCTACCGGGTGCGCGCCTGCGTGCGCGACGCGAACGATCCGGCGAAGACGACGTTTCTTCGCGAGATGAACGGCTTCGCCTCGGGCCGGCTCACGATCCACTCGGCGAACCTGGACGAGGCGGGTTGCTTCGACGGCATCTTCGCCGGCTGCCACGGCGTCGCCCACATCGCGCACGTCAGCGACTACAACGACTTCGACTACGTGAAGAACGTGTGCGACCACATCGTCGCGAGCATCGAGAAGTCGGCCTCGGTCACGCGGGTCGTTGTCACGTCGAGCATCGCCGCGGTGATCATGGAGGCCGACATCTACGAGTTCGTTCGGCGGCCCGTCCTGTACGAGGACCGCTATCCGGACGAGTCGAATCCGAAGCGGACGCCGGAGCGCGGCCACGGCTACTCGATGAGCAAGATCCACGCTCAGAAGGCGTTCAGCGAGGCGGCGGAGAAGAGCGGCCGCTGGGACGCGATCACGTGCTGCCCGGGCGACAACGTGGGCCCCATCCTGTCGGCCCACCAGAAGGACAAGGGCCCCTGGCAGCACAACATCGAGCTCATGCTGCTCGGCGAGTGCGCGCAGAACCAGGCCTACCGGCCGTGGATGACGGTGGACGTGCGCGACGACGCGGAGTGCCACATCCGGCTGCTCGAGAGCATCAACGTCAAGAACGGCGAGCGCTACATCGCCTGGTCGGCGGACGCGGTGCCGGTGGAGGAGATCAACAACGGCATCGACCGTCTGCTGCCGGAGCTCCGCCATGACACGCCGGAGGTCGAGGACGGCCATCCCGAGCACATCCAGAAGCGGGAAGAGGAACTGCGCGGCATCTGGGCCGGCGTCGAACTGCGCAACGACCGGATGCGCGAGGCGACCGGAGTCACCTTCCGACCCTTCGACGAGTCGCTGCGCGACTGCGTCGAATCGCTGCTGTCCGTGGCGAAGGTCGAGCCGAAACGGCGGCCGGAGCCGGAGGGCGGTGGCGAGTAGCGGCACTGGCGGCACTGGCTGCACCCGCCGGTCCGGGGCTCCGAGGAGAGGGTCCCAGCGACCGCTCGCGCTTGTCGGATTGATGGGAGGTTGGCGCTCGCTGCGGTCGGCTGCGCTCCGGTTGGGCGCAGGTTGCTTCGAGGTCGTCGGCCGTCGCTTGCCGACAGCTTCGCCGGGACCCTCCCCTCGGAGCCCCGAACCGGCTGGACGGCGTCGGGCTCGCGGGCCGTACCGGGGCCGCGTTCGCAGTCCGCTCAGCATCGTCAAAGCGGTGGCGTGGGGTGGGCTGAACGTGCTGCTGCTTCTCGTGGTGTTGACGACGAGCGTGGCGGCGGAAGAGCTGGAGAACCCGTACACCGGTGGCATCGATGTGCGGATGGGGCAGCGGTTCTTTCTGTCGAAGTGCACGAGTTGCCACGGGGTGGACGCGAAGGGCGGGGTCGAGGCGGACGGTCCGGATCTGACGACAGGGAATTTCCGGCACGCGACGACGGATGCCGGGCTCTATCGGGTCATACGGGACGGCATCGATGGGACGTCCATGCGCGGCCTGCGGCGTGAGAAGGAGCAGGTGATCTGGCAACTGGTGACCTATCTGCGCACTCTGTCGACCAATGTCGACCTGACGTCTCTGCCGGGTTCGCCGGAAACGGGTCGGCAGGTGTTTGGGCGGTTGGACTGCGGGCGCTGCCACATGGTGGACGGGCGCGGCGGCCGGTTGGGCCCGGACCTGTCGCGGGTGGGCGAGCGGCGCGGTCCCGACGAACTGGCCGAGGACCTGAGTGCGCCGAGCGCCGAGGTCGCGCCGAGATGGTGGACGTTGCGGGTGACTCGCGCCGACGGCACGGTGTTCGAGGGGCTGCGGATGGGCGAGGACACGTTCAACCTTCGGATCATGGACGGCGAGGAGCGACTGCGTTCCTTCGCCAAGGCGGGTCTGCGGTCCGTGGAACGGATCCTCGAATCGACGATGCCCGCGGAGCCGTTGTCGGACGACGAGCGGGACGACCTGGTCGCCTACCTGGCCTCGCTGCGGGGGAGCGAATCGTGAGGCGGACGGGCCGGGTCGGAGCGGTACTGCTCCTGCTGGCCGCGCAGACTGCGCCGGGCCAGGAGTTGGCGGGCGATGGCATGCCGGTTCTGTCGCCGGTGACCTGGGAACGGCTCGTCAACTCGGACAACGAGCCGCACAACTGGTTGATGTACCACGGGGCGCTGCACGGGCAGCGCTACAGCCGGCTGGATCAGATCGACCGCGAGAACGTGGGCCGCCTGGAGTTGAAGTGGGCGCACCAGATCCAGCAGCTCGACCGGAACCAGACGACGCCGCTGGTGGTCGACGGGGTCATGTTCGTCACCGAGTCGCCAAGCAACGTGACCGCGGTCGATGCGGCGACGGGGCGGGCCTACTGGCGCTACGAGCACCCCCTGCCGGACGACATCCGGTTGTGTTGCGGCCGGAACAACCGCGGCGTGGCGATCGTGGGCGAGACCCTGTACATGAGCACGAACGACGCCCACCTGGTGGCGATCGACGCGCGTTCCGGGTCCCTGCTCTGGGACACGGAAGTTGCCGACCACACGAAGGGCTACAGCAAGACGGCTGCGCCGCTCGTCGTCGGCGACACGGTGGTGACCGGCATCGCGGGCGGCGAGTTCGGCATCCGCGGCTTCATCGACGGCTACGACGCGGCGACCGGCGAGCGCAGGTGGCGCACGTACACGGTGCCGGGACCGGGAGAGCCGGGCAATGAGACCTGGGCGGGCGATTCGTGGCGCACGGGCGGAGCGCCGACCTGGCTCACCGGCGTGTACGACGCGGAACTCGACCTCATCTACTGGGGTGGCGGCAATCCGGCGCCGGACTGGAACGGCGACCTGCGGCTTGGCGACAACCTGTATTCGTCTTCCGTGCTGGCCCTCGACGGGAAGACCGGGGAGATCGTCTGGCACTTTCAGTTCACGCCCCACGACGTCTGGGACTGGGACGCGATCCAGGTGCCGGTGCTCGCCGACGTCGAGCTGTCGGGCGAGTTGCGGAAGGTGATGCTGTGGGCAAACCGCAACGCCTTCTACTACCTGCTGGATCGGGAGAGTGGACAGTTCCTGCTCGGCGAGCCGTTTGCCCTCCAGACCTGGGCCCACGGCCTGGACGAGAACGGCCGGCCGATCCTGCGCGAGAACGTGTTGCCGACGACGGAGGGCACCCGCGTCGCGCCGATCGCCGGCGGCGCGACAAACTGGTGGTCGCCCGCCTACAGTCCGCGCGCCGGGTTGCTCTACGTGAACTCCTTCGACGCGGAGGGCATCTACTACCAGCGGGACGACGAGTACGAGGAGGGCAGCATCTTCCTCGGCGGCGGTCACCGGATGCCCGGTGAGGCCGATCGCTACCACAGCGCGATCCGGGCGATCGAGGCGACGACGGGCAAGGTCCGTTGGGAGTTCCCGATCACGCCGCGGACCCGCAGCGGAGTCCTCGCCACCGCGGGGGGGTTGGTTTGGAGCGCCAGCGTCGATGGCTACTTCTTCGCTCTCGACGAGGAAACCGGTGAGGCGTTGTGGCGGATTTCCCTGGGCGCTGCACCGCACGCCTCGCCGATGAGCTACGCCGTGGGCGGTGAGCAGCGGATCGTCGTCGCGATGGGCAACGTCGTCTTTGTTTTCGGCCTGGCGAAGGAGTAGGGTCCTGGCGGGTCGGCACGAACCGGGCGGAGACTAGGAAACTGGGGGTTCCCTGATGGTGTCTTGGAAGTCGTGTTGGAGCAGTCGTTTCAGAAGCGACGGTTCCAGGCTCGGCCGCAACCTCGCCAGTGCGTTTCTGGTGCTGGCGACTGCACAGCCGCTACTGGCGACGGCAGCCAGTCAAAACGGCGGTACTCAGACCGATGAGGTCCAAACCGGCAGTCTCCAGGCGGAGACTCAAGAGCCGGACGACGATGCGAATGGCTCGGCGGAGAACGCCTTCATGGTCGATCGAAACGGCGATGGCGTGCTGACGGAAGACGAAGTGATGCCAGGCGCGTTCTCCCTGCTGGATGCAAACAGAGACGGCCGAGCGGACCCCGGCGAGGTGAGCGCGTTTCTTGCTCGCGGGCGCGAGAGTGGACCCTTCGGTTGGGTCAACCCGCCTGCCGAGGATCGGGGGATTCCGGGAGTGACTCACGCGACGTTCGACAGTCCGTCGATGGGTACTCCGGTGGGCTACAACATCTACCTTCCGCCAGGGTACGACGATGCCGCGAATCGCAACACCCGCTATCCGGTGATCTACTACCTGCACGGCGGGCGACCGGGCAACGAATCAAGGAGCATCGGCATAGCGGAGCACATGCATGCCGCCGTTGCCTCCGGCGCCGTGCGCCCGGTGATCTTCGTCTGGGGGAACGGTGGCCAGGTGAGCTGGTACGACTACGAGGAGTCCAGGGGGGAAGAGGTCTTTGTCCGGGAATTGATTCCACACATCGACCGCACCTACCGCACCCGGGCATACCGCGGTGGGCGTGGCTTGCAGGGGTTTTCCCAGGGTGGACGAGGGACTACGCGGATCATGTTCAAGTATCCCCACCTGTTCATCTCCGCCGCACCTGGCGGCCCCGGCTACGCGGTTGAAAAGCTGGTCTTCGAGAACGATGGCGTTGAACGGGACCCAAGGGCGCGGCCGGCGGAGAGCGCCAGTTCATTCGACTTCGGCAAGGGCAACGATGCGTACAGCCTTGCCCGGTCCTACGCGCAAGATGGAATGCAGCCGCCACTGAACATCATGATCTGGCTGGGAAACAAGGGATTCAACTACGAGGCCAGCCTGGAGTACCTGGGCTACCTGGTTGGACTGGGCGTTCCGGCCGAACGGCTGGTGGCGCCAGGTGTGGATCACAACCCGGTGTGGTTCTACGAAACCCACGGCGTGGATTTGTTGGGGTTCCATGACCGCTACTGGAACGAGTCCCAGCCGGATGAGCGGTGACGGTTCTTCCTTGCGCCGCGGCGCTTGGCTCGCCGCGGTTGGGCTGCTCCTCGCAGGCTTCGCGGGGCCCCGTTCGGCGTGGGCCCAACAGGTAGAGGACCAGGCGGCGTCGCGCGCGGACGAGTGGGATGCCGCGGCAGAGGGCGGCCACGAGGAGCGCGATGGGCACGACGAGGCCGAGTCCGACCATCCGGCCGCACATGTCCACGACGAGATCGTGGTCACCGGCACCCGAGCGAGGCAGCGGTCGGTCACCGAGTCGATGGCGCCGGTCGACGTCATCTCCGCGGAGCGCGTGGCGGGTCAGGGCGAAACGAACCTCGACATGCTGCTGCGGAACGTCGCGCCTTCGCTGAACATCAGTTCGGTGGACGGCGACGCCGCTCTCGTGGTCCGGCCCATCAATCTGCGGGGACTGGCGCCCGATCACGCACTGGTGCTGGTCAACGGGCGGCGCCGCCACCGGGGCGCGGTCATCATCTGGTCCCGGGTCGGGGTCTCTCACGGCGCCCAGGGGCCGGATCTGTCTGCGATTCCGGCCATCGCCCTGCGCCAGGTCGAGGTGCTCCGCGACGGCGCCTCGGCGCAGTACGGTTCGGACGCGATCGCCGGGGTGATGAACTTCCTGCTCAAGGACGCAAGCTCCGGCGGGTCCTTCGAATTGCTTGCCGGCGCCTATGGCCGGGGGGATGGGGAGTCCGTGACCTTCGCGGGCAACGTCGGCCTGCCGTGGGGCGATACCGGCTTCGTCAATCTGAGCCTGGAGTACGGCGGCGCGGAACCGACGAACCGGAACGTCCAGCGGGCGGACGCGGCTCTGCTGATCGCCGTCGGCAACACGCACGTCGCCGACCCGGCGCAGCGCTGGGGCGTCCCCGAGGTCGAAGACGACCTCAAGCTGTGGGCGAACTTCGGTCGCCCCCTGAGCGGCGGTCGCGCGCAGTTCCATGGCCACGCGAACTACGCCAGCCGGCGGGTGGGGAGCCGCAACTTCTTCTTCCGCAACCCGAACACGCGGGACGCGGTGTTCAGCAACGACGGCGGGGCGACGCTGCTCATCGGCGACGCGCTCGACGCGGCGGATGGGGTCTTCGACGGGTCGGCCGGCTGTCCCGCCGTGTCCGTGGCGAACGGCCTGCCGGACCAGGACGCGCTGGCCCGCGTGTTTGCCGACCCGAACTGCTTCAGTTTCCAGGAGATGTTCCCCGGCGGCTTCCAGCCCGTGTTCGGCGGCGACCGCGCCGACGCTTCCCTGGTCGCCGGCGTGCGCGGGTACACGACCTCCGGTCTGACCTGGGACGCGAGCGTCAGCACCGGTTCGAACGAGGCGGATTTCTTCCTCTACGACAGCGTGAACGCCTCGCTGGGGCCGGACACGCCGACCGCCTTCGAGCCGGGCTCGTACGCTCAGGAGGAGCTGAGCGCAAACTTCGACGTCGCCCGCAACCTGAGCGAACGGCTCCATCTCGCGGCCGGCCTGGAGTGGCGCAACGAAGGGTTCGAGATCGGCCTGGGCGACCGGGACTCCTGGCGGATCGGCCCCTACGCGGCGCAGGGCTTCAGTTCGGGAGCGAACGGCTTCCCGGGGTTCAGCCCGATCGCGGCCGGCGACTGGAACCGCTCCAATACGGCCGTGTACGGGGACCTGGAGTACGGACCTCCGGACCACTCGTGGACCATCGGGGCGGCGCTCCGTTTCGAGAACTACGACGATTTCGGCTCGACGGTGAACGGGAAGCTCGCGGGTCGAAGGGGGATCGCCCCCGGCTTGGCGCTCCGTGGCGGCGTCAGCACCGGCTTCCGGGCACCCACGCCCGGTCAGCAGAACGCCTTCAACGTTTCGACGCAGTGGGACGCCGACCTGATGGAGCTCGTCAACAACGGCACGATCCCGTCCACGTCGCGGGTCGCGGCGCTGCGCGGGGGCAAGGCTCTCGACGCCGAGAAGTCCCTCAACCTGGCGGCCGGCATGGTCCTGGAGCGGGGATCGTTCCTGCTCACGGCGGACGTGTTCCGGATCGACCTGCGCGACCGTCTGGGCGTGACCCAGCTCTTCGCCCTGGCGGCGGACGAGGTGGACCAGCTTCTGGCCGAGGGGATCACGAGCGCCGCGAATCTCGCGAACTTCCGTTTCTTCGCCAATGACTTCGAGAGCCGCACGGAGGGCGTCGACCTCGTCGCGTCCTGGAGTCCACGGGCTTTGGACGGGCATACGACGCTCGACTTCGCGATCAACCTGACCCGCACGGAAGTCGTCGAGTACAACCCGGCGACCCTGGACGCACGGCGGATCCGCGAACTTCGCGACGCTCTTCCCGGCCTGCGCTGGAACGCCGCCGTGCGTCACGAGATCGGTCGCGTGGAGTTGCTGGGACGCCTCGGCTACTTCGACGGCTGGTGGGATCCGAGGGACGCCTGGGCCTACGGCGGCGCCTACCTCTTCGACCTGGAGGCCGCGTTCAGGGTCGACGACCGGACCCGGTTCGTGATCGGCGGCCGCAACGCGCTCGACGGCACAGCCGACCGCAATCCGAACCCGGCGGCGATCGGCAACGTCTACAGCACCCGCGCCCCGTTCGACGTGAACGGCGGCTTCTACTACGCGCGATTGCAGTACCGCTGGGGAAGCGGGAACTGAATCGCCAGCACGTTCAGGCCTGAACCCGGGACCGCTGCATCGCCGGCGCCGCTTGTGGGAGGTGGACGCCGGCTCTCCGGGCCGCCTTCCGTCGGCCACGAATCGCCCGCCGCCGTTCGCGGCCGCGTTCGACCAGCAGGTAGAGCGAAGGCACGAAGACCAGCGTGATCAGCGTCGAGGCGAGTAGCCCGCCGACGACGACACGGGCCAAGGGCGCCTGCAGCTCGGAGCCCTCGCCGATTCCCAGCGTCAGCGGCAGCAGGCCGAGGGCGGTGGTCAGCGTCGTCATCAGGATCGGCCGCAGGCGGCGGCGCGAGCCGCGGATCAGGGCTTCGTGCAGGGTGCAGCCGACGTCACGGCGCATGCGGTTCACGTTGTCGACGAGGACGATCGCGTTGTTGACCACGATGCCGACCAGGACGACGAGGCCGAGGAAGGAGTTCATGTTCAGGGTCGTGCCGGTGATCGCCAGGGTCAGCAGCACGCCGAGCAGGGAGAACGGCACCGCGGTCATGATGACCAGCGGCTGGACCAGGGACTCGAACTGGACCGCCATCACGGTGTAGACGAGGAAGACCGCGAGCAGCACGCCGATCAGGAGCTCCACGAAGACCTGACGCTGCTCTTCCAGCTCGCCGCCCATGTCGATCGTGAAGCCGTAGGGTGTCTCGACGCGGGCCAGCGCGGTTTCGACGTCGCTCGCCACGTCGCTGAAACGGCGACCGTCGATACCGGCGAGGACCTGCATGAAGCGCTCCTGGTTCTCGCGGTTGATGGACAGGGGCCCTTCGCCGGGGTTGATGCTGGCGATCGAACCCAGGGGCACGATGTCGCCGCGCGGAGTGACGATGGGCAGTTGCGGCAACTGCTCGATTCGCAACCGGTCCTCGGGCTGGAGCTGGACCCGGATGTCGAACTCGTCGCCCTGGTCGCGGAATTTCGTCGCAACCCGCCCGAGGACGTAGTGCTCGACGGCGTTGGCGACCTGACTGCCATTCAGGCCCAGCTCCGCCAGCCGGGCGCGGTCGACCCGCAGCGTTCGTTCGAGCTGCCCGGATTCGCGGTCGAGCCGGGGGTGGACGACTCCGGGGACCGCCGCCATCGCGTCGATCACGCGCTGGGCGAGCTCGTCGCCCTGGTCCAGGTCGTGGCCGCGGATCTCGACCACCAGGCGGGCGTCCCCTCCGCCGCGCATCATGCGCATCATCATGTTGCTGGAGGAGGCGTAGAGCTGCATCTGGGCGGCCGGCACGTCGGCGATCGCGTGGCGGATCGACGCGAGGATCTCCTCCTGGCCGCGGCTGCGCTCGGTCAACGGTGTGAGCATGATCTCCATCGTGCCCTGGTTGGACTGGGCGGGGCGCCACCAGCTCTCGGGACCGGCGGTGGTGATCAGGCTGTCGAGCTCGTCGGGGCGGAGAGCACCGCGGACCTGGGCCTCGATCTCCTTCATCGTGCTCGTGGTCACATCAAGTGGAGCGCCCACGGGCATCTCGACCTGCATGTTGAGCCGGCCCTCGTCGCTCTCGGGCATCAGCTCGAGACCGATCACGGGCACCAGGGCGAAGGAGCCGAACAGGAGCACGACAGCCGTGGCCATCACCAGGCCGGGCCGTGCAAGGGCCCGCTCGATCAGCCGGCCGTAGGCCATGTCGATCGGGCCGAGCTCGGCGACACACTCGTCGTCGACCTGGCGGCTCTTCGGGACCTGCCGCAACCAGCGGGCGGCGGCGGCCGGAATCAGCGTGAGGGCGACGAACAGCGCGCACAGCAGGGCGAAGCTGACGGTGATCGCCAACTGGTTGAAGAAGATGCCGGCGAAGCCGGAGATAAAGACAACCGGCAGGAAGACGGCCACGGTGGTCAGCGTGCCGGCGGCGATCGCCATCGCCACCTCGTTGCTGCCGGCGACCGCGGCGGCGGTGGGGCGTTCACCCTCGTGAAGCCGGCGGTAGATGCTCTCGAGCACCACGATCGAGCCGTCGACCAGCATGCCGACCCCGAGCGCGATGCCGGCAAGGGAGATCACGTTCAGGGTGAAGCCGTTGAAGTACATCAGGGCGAGCGTTGCCAGCACGGAGATCGGGATGGCGGCGCCCACGATCAGCGTCGCTCTCAGGTCGCGGAGGAAGAACATCAGGACGAGCACCGCCAGCACGGCGCCGAACATTGCCCCCATCTGGACGTTGTTCACGGCTTGCCGGATGAACTCGGCACCGTCCATGAGGACCGAGATCTCGGCGCGGCCGGCGTACTCGCGGTTGATCGCGTCGATCTCGCGCTTCAACCGGTCGACGACCTCGACGGTGTTCGTACCGGACTGTTTCATCACGTACATCCGCATGCCTTCGTCGCCGTTGATCCACAGCTCGTTGGTCAGTTCGCGGATGCCGTCGTCGACCCGTCCGACATCTCGCACCAGGATCGGCCGTCCGTCGCGGATGGCGACGATCGTGTTCTCGATGTCCACCTTGCGCTCGAACTCTCCGATCGCGCGGATCAGGACCTCGCGGCCGGTTTCCAGCATGTCGCCGGCGGAGACGTTGCGGTTTTCCCGCGACAGGGCGTTGGTGACCTCGCTCGGCGTGACGCCGAGGGCGGCCATCCGATCGGCGGCGAGCTGAACCTGAATCTCCCGCACGCGACCGCCCTGGACCTCTACCGAGGCGACGCCCTGAAGGCGTTCCAGTCGCCGGCTGATCGTCTGTTCGGCCAGGTGGCGGACCTGGCGTGCGTCGCCTTCGCCGGCAAGGCCCAGAAAGACGACCGGCATGTCCGACAGGTTGAACTTGAACAGGGTCGGTTCCGAGGCGTCTTCCGGCAGCATTCCGCGCACGAAGTCGAGTTGCTCGCGGATGTCGTTGACGACCTCGTTCAGGTCGACGCCCCAGTCGAACTGGGCCTGAATGCTGCTCATGCCCTCCGCGGACATGGAGGTCAACTTGTCGAGACCGGTCACGGTGGACAGGGCCTGCTCGATCGGCCGCGTGATCAGGGTCTCCATCTCCTCGGGCGCCACGCCTTCGTAGGTCGTGGAGATCGAGATCCGTGGCATGTCGACTTCGGGCATCAGGTCCACGGCAAGCTGGCGGACGGCGACGAGGCCGAGCACGGCGACGCACACGTAGAGCATGCCGACGCCGACCGGACGGTTGGCGGAGAGACGGGGGAGGTTCATCGGCCGCTCCTAGGGTCCTGCTGCGCCAGCCGGAGATGCCCCGCCCGGCTCGTTGACCGCGTTGACCACTCGCACCGGCGCGCCGTTGCCAAGCTGGTCGTGTCCCAGGGTCAGCACGAGCTCGCCGGCCGCGAGGCGGCCGTCGACGGCGCTGAACTCGCCGGAACGCCCGGCGACGGTCACCGTCCTCCACTCCGCCAGGCCGTCGACCGGCACCAGAACACCAACCGATCGGGCGCCGTCCATCGCCACGCGCTCCAGCAGGGCGGTGCCTGGGATGATCAGCGCGTCGTCGAGATCGCGCAGGCTCACGGATACGTCCGCGTACATGCCGGGCCGCAGCAACTCGTCATTCTCGACGAGTTCGCCCTCGACGAGGACGGTGCGATCGTTGCGGCGTACCTCGCCGGCGACCCGGCGCACGGTGCCGGAGAAGGTCTGCTCGCCCGTGGCCTCGGTGGAAACGTCGAATGCCGCGCCGGCCCGGACCGAGGCCAGGTCCCGTTCCGGCACGCGGAACTGAACCATGAGCGGCGCCTCCTCGACCAGTCGCAGGACCGGCGTGCCGGGCTGGACCAGGGCGCCGCGGTCGAGATAGCGGTCGGCGACGACGGCGTTGAACGGGGCCCGGATCCGTGTGTTCGCGAATGCCTCCGCGAGTTGGGCCTCGCGCGCCGCGGACTGCCGAACCTGGGCTTCGGAGGCGGCGAGGTTCGCCCTCGCCGTGGCGTACTGGGACGTCTCCTGCTGTTGCTCCTGCTCCGACAGGAGACTCTGCTCGTAGAGCTCCATCGCCCGCTGGTAGTTCGCCTCGACGCCGACGAGTTCGGCCGCCGCCTTGTCCCGGTTCGCCTCGGCGACGCCGAGTTGACCGCGGGCTTCCTGCAACTGGTTCTTGAGGTCGATATCCGCGATCACGGCGAGAACGGCGCCGGCCGCGACCCGCTGGCCGATTCGCGCCGGGACGTCGACCAGCAGTCCGGAGACCTGGGGCGCGATGTCGGCGACCTCGCCGACGAGTTCGCCGGAGTAGGCAGTGCGAACGGAGAGGTTGCCCCTGCGGGCGGCTTCGGCGCGGACCGGCACCGCCTGGGCCAACAGGGCGTCGGCGCCGGACGTCCCGGCTCCGGACTGCGGCGGGCGGCCGAACGCGATGACGGCGGCGGCAGCCAGGACGACGACCGCGGCCGCAATGCCGGCGATCTGTCGACCGCTGATCCGCCTTGGCGGCTTGACGCCGGCGTTGGAGGCGGCCGGGACGGGGCGCTCGGAGCCGTGAGTGTGCCCCGCCTGACCGGGCGGGGTGGCCGCCGGTCCGGCGGTTGGTCGGGAGCGGGGCGGCGCGGGTCCGGCGCCAGCTCCTTCGGGTTGGACTATCGCCATGGTTGTGGGTTCTCTCAGGTTGTTTCGAGGCAGCCGTTCGGGATGGTCTACGGGGTACCGGATCGGGAGTTGCCGCCAGCTTCCTCGATCACTGCGAGCATGGAGTTGAGGCTGTCGGCGAGGACGGCGTAGAAGCGGATGAGCCCGTCCAGGCGGTCGCCGACGACGTCGCCGCCGTCGGTGCCGGGAGGGAGGGCCTGCTTCATCTCCTCGGCCATGGCCTGCCGGTCGCGGAAGCGGTCCGCGACCCGTTGCAGCAGGCCGGGCTGCTCGTTGATCTGGAAGTAGTCGCGGCGGTCGCCCGGGCGGGTGACCCGTTCGATGACGCCCATGTTCTCCAGCAGACGGGTGTTCGTGCTGATGCTGCCGCGGCTGACGCGAAGACGCTCGGCCAGGTGGTCGAAGCGAAGGGGCTGGGGCGACACGATGAGCAGGCCGACCAGGCGGCCCGCGATCCGGGGCAGGCGGTCTTCTTCGAGCGCCAGCCCCATGCCCTCGATGAAGCGCTCCTCGGCGGCCTGACGGGCGAATTCCGCCGCGGCAGCGGGCTCGGCGGATCGGTCCGGAACGGGAATCGGTTCGGAGACGGTCATTGGTCAGGGAGTTTGGAACATCCGGTTTGTTTTGTCAAGACTGAACAAGGTGAACGGGTTGAACGGACGCCTCTTCGCGGAAAGCGGGCGCCGGTCCGGGGGCGGGGCGCTAGGCTCGCGACGATGCGGTCCTCAAGTCCTCGCTCGAGCCCCGGCCTCCTGCCCCTGCTTCTGGGTCTGGGCATGCTGGTCTTTGCCCTGTTGCAGCTCAACGACCCGGATCCCCTCATCTGGGTGAGCTACTACGCGGCAATCGCCTGCGCCTGTACGGTCGCCGCCTACCGGCCGCTTCCCACGGTCGCGTTCCTGGGCCTGGCCGCCGTGACCGCGGCCGGCGCGGTGCTTACCCTGCCGGGCTTTGCCGACTGGATTCTGAACCGCCCGACCAGCGATCTCTGGGCGCCGATGTCTACGGACCGGATGTACATCGAGCACAGCCGGGAACTGTTGGGACTGGTGATAGCGGGAGCTTGCCTGGTTGCTGCGCACCGGCTGTCGCGGAGTTAGGGCAGTAGTCGCTGAGCTGTTACTGCTCCGGCGCCGCGGCGCTCATCATGAAGCCCATCATCATCTCGTCCGTCGAGGGCTGGCCGAAGCGCACGGTTCGGTCCGAGTTGAAGCCGTAGCGGGCCGCCTTCTCGGCGGAGTTGTCGTACCAGGCGGTGTACTCGACCCGCGTGCCCTTCGGGATGCGCTTCAACTCGTCGTAGTAGTAGACGGTCTGCCAGGAAAAGTCGAACTGCGGCACGTCGAGGAGGACCTCCGTCGTGCCGTCGGGGTAGAAGGCCTCGAAGCGGGCCGCCTTGCCCCGCATGTGCATGTGCGGCATCAGGGCGATGATGTCCGTGTCGTGGCGGGCGACGGTGGAGTAGGGCCCGACCTGGTGGTTGCCGTCGTTCGGCGGGATCGCGAAGGTGAAGTTCATGATCGGCCGGAGGCCGGAGCCGAGCGAACGTTCGACGGGCTCGTCGGCGAAGACGAAGCCGATCGACGACTGGTCCCACACCCCGGTGCCGTCGCCGGCTTCCTTGTGGTAGTGGATGTCGAAGGTCACCCGCGAGCCCTTCCTGAGCAGGAAACCGTACCCCTCCGGGTAGCGGTTCGCGTCGCTGCCGGAGGAGACGCCGCCCATGTAGCTGCCGGCGTTCTCCGGCGACGGGGCGATCTGATCCTGGTTCGGGAACCCGGGCGGTGGCGGCAGCTCGCCGTTCTCGTCCGGTGGCAGCAGGTGGAGGTTGAAGTGGTGGATGACGTCGCTGTCCGGCTTGCACTGGAAGGCGACGACCCAGCGGTCCTCCGGCAGGTCCTCTTCGGTCAGGACGTAGGAGAAGGCGGCGTAGAGGTCGTCCACGTCGTCCTCGACGAAGTAGCGCTCGGGCATCGTGACGACCAGGTCGGGTTCGCCGACCACCCAGCCGCCGGTGACCGGAAACTCGCGCGGCGGCGGAGCGTCCGCGAGGTCGCCGGCGGCGGCGCCGGTTCCGGCCCAGTTCACGAGGGTTTCGATCTCGGCCGTGCTGAGCACGCGTTCGTTGGCGAAGGCGCCGTCATGCCGGGGGTGCGCGTCCCAGGGCGGCATCTCGCGGGCCGCTACCGTCCGCGCGATCGACTTCGCCCAGGGTCGCACGTCGGCGTAGCTGGTCAGCGCCATCGGCGCGCGCATGCCGCCGTAGTTCGCGCCCGCGGGCCGGTGGCAGTCCTGGCAGTGCATCTGGAGCACGGGCAGCACGTCCGCGTAGAAGGTTGGCGCGTCGCGGTCGGCGGCGGCGGCCGGCGCGGCGAGGAGGGCGAGCGGCAGGAGCAGGCAGGGCAGGGCTGAGCGCTTCATGGCGTCAGCGTAGCAGCGGTCGCCGGTCAGGCGGTGGCCAGTTGCTGTTCCGGGTGCATCTCGTCGACGTCGACGCCGACGATCTTCGAGACGCCCCGTTCCTCCATCGTGACGCCGTAGAGCGTGCTCGCCGCCTGCATCGTCAGCTTGTTGTGCGTGATGACGAGGAACTGGGTGTCGGCCGACATGCGCTTCAGCATGTCGATGAAACGCAGGATGTTCGCGTCGTCGAGCGGCGCGTCGACCTCGTCGAGGATGCAGAAGGGCGAAGGCTTGGTCTGGAACAGGGCGAACAGCAGGGCGATCGCGGCCAGCGCCTTTTCGCCGCCCGAGAGCAGCATGATGTTCTGCACGCGCTTTCCGGGCGGCCGGGCCGTGATCTCGATGCCGCAGTCCAGCGGGTCGTCCTCGTCCATCAGACGCATCTCCGCTTCGCCGCCGCGGAACAGCTCGGTGAAGATGTGGCCGAAGTTCTCGTTGACCTCGCGGAAGGCGGTGACGAAGCGCTCGGACGAGGTCTTGTCGATGTCGCGGATCGTGCGCCTGAGGCTCTCGATCGATTCCGTCACGTCGGATCGCTGTCCGGTCAGGAACTCGTGACGTTCCTGGTGTTCGTCGTACTCCTCGGCGGCGAGAACGTTGACCGGCCCCATCCGCTCCAGCAGGGCCCGGCGCCGTTCGAGCTCCTCGGTCATCGCCTCCAGGTCGGGCGCTTCGCCGGTCTCGGGTGTCCGCGGCTCCCGGCCGTCCAGTTCGCGGCCGAACTCCTGGAGGTAGTCCTGGCCCAGGTGCTCCGCGTCCTGTTGCAGGCCGGCCTGGCGCACGCGCAGGTCCTCGATCCGGCCGCGCAGCTCGTCGCGTCGCGCGCCCTGTTCCCGGAGCCGGGCTTCGAGCGTTCGGCCCCGTTCTCTTTCGTCGTCGAGGACGCGCTGGGCGCCGGCGGCTTCGTCCCGGGCGTTCGTCCGTTCGGCGAGGGCTTCGTCCAGCTCGCGCCGCGCGCTGGTCGCGGCTGCTTCGTGCTCGCTGATCCGGCCGCGAAGTTGTTCCGTTTCGGCGGCCCAGGCCGCGTCGGCCTCGCGCAGCGATGCGATCTGAGCCTCGACTCGCTCCCGCTCGCTTCGATCCAGGGCCGCGCGTTCCTCGATCAGTTCGAGTTGCCCCTGGCGGCCGGCGCCCGCGGTGATGCGCTCTTCGCGCTCCTCTCGCGCCTGCTCGACGGCCCCGCTCGCTTCGTCGGCTGCCTTCACCAGGTCGGCAAGTCGGCTCTCCGTGTCCGCGACCTCCGCTTCGACCTTCAGGCGGCGCGCTTCTCTCACCTCGATCTCGCGTTCCAGCTCGTCATGCTCGGACTGGGCGGCGCCGTGCTCACCGCGTAAAGCGGCGCGACGCTCGCCGATGTCCTGGAGGCGCGACTTGGCAACCGCCAGTTGCTGACGAAGTTCCGCGGCCGCCCGTTCCAGGCGCTGGCCCTCGGTAGCGGCCTGGCGGGCGCGCTCGCCGGTTGCCTCGATCTCGCCGTCAAGGGCCGAACGCTGTTGCTCCAGCTCGGCGATTCGGCGCCCGAGGTCGTCCATCTCACGCTGGCGGCCGAGTGCGCCCAGCGCCGCCTGCTCGCCGCGTATCGTGACCCGGCCGGCCTCGATCCAGAGCCGGTCCCGGCACAGGAAGGCAATCCCTGGATGTTCCGGCGCGAGACGCTCCGCATCCTCCGCACTCTCCACGAGGTAGGCGGGGGGAAGGGCGCTGCGCGTTTCCGAGGGAAGTCCGAGCGCCGCGGCGAGATCGCTGACGATCGCCGGATCCTCGACCGCCGGCAGCGGCTTCGCGACGTTGCCGGAGCGCAG
Organism: Thermoanaerobaculia bacterium; assembly: GCA_965232105.1. Classification (GTDB taxonomy): domain Bacteria; phylum Acidobacteriota; class Thermoanaerobaculia; order Multivoradales; family Multivoraceae; genus Multivorans. The sequence goes on along the minus strand of OZ246956.1, from coordinate 4,062,289 downwards.
CAGGGTGGCCTGGAGATCGGAACCGCCGATGGAGCGGGCGATGGCCAGGGCGTCCTCGTCTCCGGGGGCCATCACCGCGTTGCGCAGGGGGCCCAGGAACAGGTCGAGGCTGTGCTCCCAGCCTTCCGGCACGGTGAGCTCATCGCCGAGGAAGCGCGGCTCCGGCAGACCCAGCTCGAGCAGTGCCTGGCGAATCTCGCTTCGCTGCTCGGCGTCGCGCTGACCGAGTTCGTCGAGCACGGCCGCCCGCTTCTGTGCCTCGACGAGTTCCTCGCGCCGGGCTTCCAGCTCAACCTGGGCCTGCTTGCGGCGCTCCCGATTCGCCTCGAGGTCGGCCGCCACCCGCCGCGCGGTCTCGGTTTCGGTGGTCAACGCGACCTCGAGAGACTCGATCTTGGTGCGGACGGCCGCGACTTCGTCGTCGATGGCCGTGAGCGCGTCCTTGCTGCGGCCGAGGACCGCCTCGGCCCGGTCCCGGCGGTCGACCGCCCGCTCGCTGCCGATGCGCTCGGCGACGAGGCGGCTGCGCAGTTCGCCCTGCCGCGCCCGGCACGTGGCGAGCTCGTCCAGCAGCAGCCGCTGCCGCTTGCGTGCCTCGGCGATCGCGGCGTCGGCGCTGCCGATGCGCCGCCGGTCCTCCTGGACTTCGGCCAGTGCCTGCTCGCGCCTGGATGTGAGCATCCGGCGCCTGCCGAGCAGGTCGGCGAGCCGCTCTTCGGCGGCCTGGAGATCGCGTTGTCGCCGTTCGGCGCGCTCGCCGCCGGATTCGAGCCGTTCGGCGATCTCCTCGAGCGTGGTGCGGGCACCCTTGATCAGTTCCTGGCGACCCTCGATGACGGCGAGCAGTTTCGCCTGGTGCTCGTGGGAGCGTACGGCCTCTTCCGTGCGGGCGTCGATCACCTGCCGGCAGGCGGCGAGTTCCGCGTTGCCGCGCGCGAGTTCCGCCAGCAGGTCGGCCTCGCGATCCGTTTCCTGCTTGAGGCTCGTGGCCAGGTCGTCCAGGTCGGCACGGAGCAGGGCCCAGCGTTCCTGGAGCACGGCCTCGAGCAACTCCCGGTAGGCCTTCCGGCGTTCGCCGTAGCGCCGGGCGGCGTTCGCCTGTCGCTTGAGCGAACGCAGTCGTCGCTCCACCTCGAGGATGATGTCGTCGAGGCGAAGCAGGTCGGCGGTCGCGTCCTCGAGCTTGAGCGTCGCCAGCCGCTTGCGGTTCTTGTAACGGGTGATCCCCGCCGCCTCTTCGATCAGCTTGCGGCGGTCCTGGGGCTTGCCGGACAGGATCATCCCGATCCGCCCCTGCTCGATCACGGAGTAGGCGCGGATGCCGAGGCCCGTGTCCATCAGGATGTCGCGGACGTCCTTGAGCCGGACGACCCGATCGTTCAACCGGTACTGGCCTTCGCCGCCGCGGAAGATGCGGCGCCCGATCGTGATCCGGCCGTCCTCGGCCTCCTCGATGCTGCCGTCGGTCCGGAACGAGAGGCTGACCTCGGCGAACCCCAGAGGCTTGCGCTCGTGGGTTCCGTTGAAGATGACCTCCTCCATCGAGCTGCCGCGCAGGGACTTGGCGCTCTGCTCGCCCAGCACCCAGGTGACGGCCTCGGCCAGATTGCTCTTGCCGCAACCGTTCGGCCCGACGATCGCCGTGATCCCGGGCGCGAAGTGGCTCACCACCGGCTCGACGAAGGTCTTGAAGCCGTTGACTTCCAGGCGTTCGAGTTTGAGCATGGCTTGGTTGTTTCGGGAGGGCCTGGTTGTTTCAGCCGGGGGTACGTTTCGGCAGTGGAAAGGGGAGCCGTCGCCATGGGAGAACTTAGCAGCTTTCGCGCATAAGTCACAACTCATTGTGCCCGTACGCTTCGCTTTCCACAACATGTAGCGTCAGGCGGGACAGGCTGATACGCTGCCGCGCCAGTGAGCAAGCTGACCGTCAAGAGGACGCTGTTCGACGCCCGCCAGATGGCTCGCATGATGCGCCGGATGGCAGCCGAGATCGTCGAGCGCGCCGGCGGCACGGAGACGTTGATGCTGGTGGGCGTGCGCACCCGCGGCGTGCCGCTCGCGGACTTCGTCGCCGCCGAGATCGTCCGCACCGAGGGAGTAGACCTTCCGGTCGGCGTGCTGGACATCACTCTCTACCGGGACGACCTGTCGACGATCGCGCCGCAGCCGGTGGTCAAGGAGAGCGTGCTGCCGGTGGCGATCGACAACAAGATCGTCGTGCTCTGCGACGACGTGCTCTACAGCGGCCGGACGATCCGCGCCGCGATGGACGCGCTGATGGACTACGGCCGGCCGAAGGCGATCCGGCTCGCGGTGCTGATCGACCGCGGTCACCGGGAACTGCCGATCCACGCGGACTGCGTCGGCGAGAACGTCCAGACGACGGACACCGAAGTGATCAAGGTCTCCTACGCCGCGACGGACGACGGCAAGGAGCTGGTCGAGCTCCTCGAGCGCGAAGCGTGAGCGAACACAAGTGGCAGCGAGGCGACCTGCTCGGGGTCGCCGGGTTGTCCACAGCGGAGGTCGTTCACATTCTCGACACGGCGGAGTCGTTCGTCGAGGTCGCGACGCGGCCGATCAAGAAGGTGCCGACGCTGCGCGGCAAGACGGTGATCAACCTCTTCTTCGAGGCCTCCACGCGCACCCGCTCGAGTTTCGAGATTGCCGAGAAGCGGCTCTCGGCCGACAACATCAACTTCTCGACTTCCGGGTCGTCGCTGTCCAAGGGGGAGACCCTCCTCGACACGACCCGCAACCTGGAGGCGATGGCGCCGGACCTGGTCGTGATCCGGCACGCGCACCCGCGGGTGCCGCACGGTCTTGCGGAGCGAGTCGGCGCGGGGGTCATCAACGCGGGCGACGGCGCCCACGAGCATCCGACCCAGGCATTGCTCGACGCCTTCACGATTCGCCGCCGCAAGGGCCGCGTCGAGGGCCTCAGGGTGGCGATCGTCGGTGACGTGGCGCACAGCCGCGTGGTCCGCTCGAACGTCCTGTGCCTGCGCAAGCTGGGCGCCGAGGTGACGATCGCCGGCCCGCGCACGATGATGCCCGAGCAGCCGGAAGCGCTCGGCGCGCGGGTCGCCTACTCGCTCGAGGAAGCGATCGCGGGAGCGGACGTGATCATGATGCTGCGGGTGCAACTGGAGCGGCAGGCGCGGGCGTCCTTTCCCTCCGAGCGCGAGTACTTCGAGTTCTTCGGTCTCACCGCCGGCCGGCTGCAAGCCGCGGCGGACGACGTGATCATCATGCACCCGGGGCCGATGAACCGCGGCATCGAGATCGCGAGCGAAGTCGCGGACGGCCCCTGGTCGGTGATCCTCGAACAGGTGGCGAACGGGGTCGCGGTGCGCATGGCGGTGCTCTACCTGCTGGCCGGCGTCAAGAGCGGCGAGGGCTCCGCTTGAGCGCGGCGCTGGTCCTTCGCGGCGGGCGGGTCGTCGACCCGAGCCAGGGCCTGGACGGCACGGCGGACGTGCTGATCGAGGACGGCGCGGTGACCGCCTGCGGCGCTGGCCTCGAGGCGCCGGAGGAGGCGCGCCGGATGGACGTGTCCGGCCTGGTCGTCGTGCCGGGACTGATCGACATGCACGTCCACCTGCGTGAGCCGGGCCAGGAGTACAAGGAGACGATCGAGAGCGGGACCTGCGCGGCGGCCGCGGGCGGCTTCACCGCGGTCGCCTGCATGCCGAACACGGAACCGGTCAACGACGATCCTTCGATCACCGAGTTCATCCTGGCCCAGGCGGCGCGTGCCGGCAGGGCCCGCGTCTACCCGATCTCGGCGGTCACGCGGGGCCTCGAAGGGCGGGAGCTCACCGAGTTCGGCGCCCAGCGCAGGGCCGGCGCGGTCGCGGTTTCGGACGACGGCCGGCCGGTCTGGAACGCGGCTCTCATGCGGCAGGCGCTTCGCTACGCGAGGCACTTCGACCTGCCCGTGATCCAGCACGCGGAGGAACTCGAACTCTCGGGCGACGGCGTGATGCACGAGGGCGCTTTCTCGACCCGGCTCGGGGTCGAAGGCACTCCCGGCGCCGCCGACGACGCGATGGTCGCCCGCGACCTCATCCTGACCGCCGACGCCGGCGGCCGCTACCACCTGGCGCACATGTCGACGGCGCGCAGCCTGGAACTCATCCGGGGCGCGAAGGAGGCCGGCCGCCGGGTGACGAGCGAGGTGTCGGCACACCACCTGCTGCTGACGGACGAGGACGTGTACGACTCAGGGCTCGACCCGGACTTCAAGATGCATCCGCCGCTGCGTAGCGCCGACGATCGGGATGCCCTGGTCGCCGGCATCGCGGACGGGTCGATCGACGCGATTGCCAGCGACCACGCACCCCATCACCCGGACGAGAAGGAACTCGACTTCGTCGCCGCCCCGAACGGCATCGTCGGACTCGAGACGACTCTCAGCCTGTGCCTGGACCGCCTGGTGGGGAAGGGCGTGATCGATCTGCCGCGCCTCGTCGACTTGCTGTCGGCGTCGCCGGCGCACATCCTCGGCGTGCCCGGCGGCAGCCTGTCCCCCGGCTCACCCGGTGATGTCACCCTGATCGACCTGGACCGCGAGGTCGAGGTCGATCCGGCCGCCTTCCGGGGCAGGTCGCGCAACACGCCCTTCGCGGGCTGGACTCTCCGCGGCGCGCCGGCCGGCACGATCGTCGGCGGCCGCGTGATCGAGCTGCCCTGAAGGAGCGCTACCCGATGCTGCGCCCACCGTCCACATCGAGGCAGACGCCGGTGAGGAAGGCCGCGTCGTCGGAGGCGAGATAGGCGACGGCCGCGGCGACGTCCTTCGGTTCGGCGAGGCGCCCGAGCGGGATCGTCGCCTTGAGGATCTCGCGGCCCTTCTCACCCAGCGGACGGCCGCCGGACGGACCCTTCATGAAGTCCGTGTCGGCCGCGACCGGGTTGACCGCGTTGACGCGGATGCCGTGGGGGGCGAGTTCCGCGGCGAGACCGCGGGTCAGGGTGACGACGGCGCCCTTGCTCGCGTTGTAGGCGGTCAGACGGGGGCGCGGTCGAAGCGCGCCGATCGAGGCGGTGTTCACGATCACGCCGCCGCCGCGTTCGAGCAGCCGCGGCACGCCATGCACGGCGCCCAGGTAGACGCTCTTCACGTTGACTTCGAAGATGCGGTCGTAGTCGGCCTCCGGCAGCTCCCAGAGCGCCTTGGCCCGGTGGCAGTAGCCGGCGTTGTTGATCAGGATGTCGATGCCCCCGAACGCGCCGCAGGTGTGCTCCATCAGTCGGCACAGGTCGTCGCCACGCGAGACGTCGACGGTTTCGAAGAGAACGCTGGCCCCGCGTTTCGCGAGCTGGGCTGTGGTCCGTTTCCCCTTAGGTGAATCGATGTCCGCCAGCGCCACGGCGGCGCCCTCGCCGGCGAGCCGCCGGGCGATCGCCCGGCCGAAGCCGCCCGCGGCGCCGGTCACGACCGCGACCTTGCCGGCGAAGCGCCCGGCGTCGCGTGTGAGGTCTTCGGCGGTGCGCGCGAGGTTGGCGCCGGTCTTCGGGTCGTCCATAGTGAAGGTCTCCTTGAGTGCCATCCGTGCACCCGCTGACGGGTGCACGGACTGGTTCGCGGGTGGCGCGGATTCGCGCCACCCGGGCGTTGGCGTACGCTACCTGCCGGCGGCGGACGCCGCTTCGGACGATGCGGGATCAAGTACCAGGCAAGCGGCGTGTCGTCGTCGTCGGCGCGGGGAACGCGGCGTTTTGCGCGGCGCTCTCGGCGCGGGATGGCGGGGCCGCGGTGACGGTGCTCGAACGCGCGCCGCGCGCGGAGCACGGCGGCAACAGCCGATTCACGATGGCGTCCATGCGCTTCGCGTACGGAGGCCTGGACGAACTACAGGAAGTGGCCGGGCGGCTGAGCGCCGAGGAGACCGCGACGAGCGACTTCGGGTCGTACCCGGAAAGTCGGTTCGTCCGTGATCTGGAGCGGATGAGCGGCGGCCGGGCCGACCCGGATCTGGTCGCCACCCTGGTTTCCCGGAGTCGTTCGACGCTGCGCTGGATGCGCGGGCTGGGCGTTGAGTTCGTCCCTCTGTATGCGGGTCAGGCGTTCGAGGTCGACGGCAAGCACAGGTTCTGGGGCGGCCTGACCCTGCAGGCCCGGGGTGGCGGCCCCGGCCTGGTGGCGTCGCTTCAGCGGGCCGCGGAGCGGGCCGGGATCGAGGTCCTCTACGAGAGCCGCGCGGTCCGGTTGCATGTGGAGGGCGGGTCGGTCCGCGGCGTCGAGGTGGAGGGACCTTCCGGTTCCCGTACGCTGCCGGCCGGCGCCGTCGTGCTGGCCAGCGGCGGTTTCGAGGCGAACCGCGAGTGGCGGCGGCAGCACCTGGGCGAAGGCTGGGAGGCGGCGAAGGTGCGGGGCAGCCGCTTCAACACGGGCGACGGCATTCGGATGGCGCTCGAAGCCGGCGCCGCCCGCGCCGGGCAGTGGACCGGGTGTCACGCGGTCGCCTGGGACCTGAACGCGCCCGAGGTGGGCAACCTCGAGGTTCGGCACCGCTACCAGAAACACAGCTATCCGCTCGGCATCGTCGTCAACGCGCGCGGCGAACGCTTCCTCGACGAGGGTGCGGACTTTCGCAACTACACCTACGCCCGCTACGGGCGCAAGGTACTGGAGCAGCCCGGGCGCTTCGCGTGGCAGGTCTTCGACTCCCGGGTCTCCGGCCTGTTGCGGGACGAGTACCGCCGGTCCCATGCGAGCCGGGTGACGGCCGACTCGGTGGAGGAACTCGCGAGACGCCTCGACGGGGTCGATGAAGAGGGTTTTCTGCGCACGCTGCGCGACTTCAACGCCGCCGTCCGGAGGGACGTGCGCTTCGACCCCAGCGCCCGCGACGGCCGCTCGACCCGCGGGCTCGTCCCGAACAAGTCGAACTGGGCCAACCCGTTGGATCGGCCACCGTTCGAGGCGTTCGCGGTGACCTGCGGCATCACGTTCACCTTTGGCGGCCTTCGGGTTGACTCGCTCGCGCGGGTGCTGGACGAAGAGGGCCGGCCGTTGGCCGGCCTGTTCGCGGCCGGCGAGCTGGTCGGGGGGCTCTTCTACGACAACTACCCCGGCGGTTCCGGCCTGACGGCCGGCGCGGTGTTCGGCCGGATCGCCGGCGCCGGGGCGGCGGGACACGATGGCTGAGGGGACCCATGGCGGCGATCCGCGACTCTGGGAGATCCAGTTCCACAGCCCTCGCGGCCGGGTGCGCTACCTGACGCTGACGAAGTTGTGGCTGCAACTCGCCCTGGCCGTCGCCGTCGTCTTTCTGGGGTTCTTCGTCAACGCTGTCGTGGCGGCGCCGGGCGTGGTGCAGGTCGCATTGTTTCGGGCCGACCAGGTCGAGCTGGTCGAGGCGCGCCAGCGGTTCGGGGAGAGGTTCGACGCCCTGATGGGACGCTACGGGGAGATGCGTCGCGAGGCCTCCGATCTCGACAACCGGCTCTGCAAGGTGGTCCTCGCGTACGGTGTCGAAGGCGCCGCCGTGGACGCCTGCGGCCGGCCGCCCGATCCCGTCGCCGCAACGGGGGCGACGATCTCGGAGGACCGGGTGCGCTCCGTGCGAACCGCGATCGAGGATGACGTGGAGAGCGTCGCCGCTCGCTTCGCGAGCCGGCTGGAGGCCGCGGTCGAGACCGAGGCTTCGCGCCCTGACCTGGTCGAGTTCACGCCGTTCGCGTCTCCCCTGGCCGGTGATGACTTCGTTCTCGTCGCCCCTTTCGGAGAGACGACGAACCGGGTGACCGGGGCGGCCGAGTTTCACGTCGGCATCGATCTCGCGGCTTCCGCCGGCGCGCCGGTGCGGGCCACCGCGGATGGCCGGGTGACCTTCGCCGGTCGCGGCTCCGCGCTGGGACCCGAGTGGAGACGGTACGGTCGGATGCTGGGGATTCGCCACGGCGACGGCTTCATCACCATCTTCGGTCACCTGGAAGCGACCGGGATCGGCGCTGGACGGAATGTCGAGCGCGGCCAGACGATCGGTTCGGTCGGGGCAACCGGCTGGAGCGTGGAGCCGAACCTGCACTACGCGGTCCTGAAGCGCGGGCGCGATGGGAGCTACAGGCCCGTCGACCCGAGGATTCACATCCTCGACTACCGCTGGAACAACGAGCAGGCCATCGTCTCCGGGGTCGTAGCGGCGCCGGAGGCTCTTCCGCGGCTGCCGGCGACCCTTCTGAGGTGAGGCGTGTTGCTGAGATAGAAAGCGGCGCACTGGACCTGAGGCGACACGGAGTGATTTGCGCATGAAGTACCGAGCCGTGATCTTCGACCTTGGGGGCGTGGTCTTCGGATCTCCCCTGCATGCGATCCGGCGCTACGAGCTGGCGAACGGGATCGAGGAGAACTTCGTCAACCATCTGGTCGTTTCGGCCGGGCCGGCGGGATCCTGGCAACGGATGGAGCGGGGCGAGCTGGTCATGGGGCCGGGTTTCTTCGCCGCCTTCGACCGCGACGTCAGGGCGGCCGATCCGGCGGTCGCCGAGCGGTTCTCGGCCGAGGCGATGATGGCGGCGATTGCCGAGGAGTCCGGACCGCGGCCGCAGATGATCGACGCCCTGCGCCGGCTTCGGGCGGACGGCTACACGGTGGCGGCGCTGACGAACAACTGGGTCAGCGAGAAGGAGAGGGAACCGAAGGACGCCGAAGAGGCCGCGATGCGGGCGGAAGTCCGCGCCCTGTTCGATCACTACATCGAGTCGAGCGTCGTCGGCCTGCGTAAACCGGACCCGGCCATCTACGAGTTGGCCTGCGGTCGAATCGGGGTGGAGTTCAGCGAGGCGGTCTTCCTGGACGACATCGGGTCGAACCTGAAGGCGGCGCGCGCGCTCGGCATGACGACGATCAAGGTGGACGACCCGGATGAGGCCCTGGCCGAACTCTGGCGGACGCTGGCTATTCCGGCAGGGCGAAGGTGAGATCGACCATGCCGGTGAGTCCGTCGAGCAGGGTGACGGGGGACTTCAGGGTCCCCAGGCGTTCGTGCCACGCCTCGATCTCGTAGGTGCCGGCGGGCAGGCCGGGGATCTCGAACGAACCGTTGGCCCCGGTGACGGCGAAGTAGGGGTGACTGAACACGCCGAGCCAGGTCGACATCCAGGGGTGAACGTCGCACTTGATCCGGAAGGCCGGTTCCTCGTCGGTGAACGAGAAGCTGGCCCGCTTGATCGCCCCCGGCATCGCACGGTTGAAGGGCCGGTTGATCTCGGACAGCGAATGGACGTTGTGGAGGAGGTCGTCGGAGTTCAGGACCTCGAGTTCCTGGCCGACCATGATGCCGGCGACATGGGGCGTGTACTTGCAGCCCTGCTGGTCGATCACGGGCGGCTCCGCGACGGGATACGGGCCGCCGGGGAGGCCGTTGACCACGTAGACGAGAACGTTGGCGAGACCGGCCTGTTCGTCGACCTCGAGAATCTCCGGATAGACGGCCTCGGTGTGCTTGGCGGCGCAGGCCGGGTCGGCGTCCATGTTCAGCGGCTGCAGCGCGGGCAGGTCGCCGTCGTAGCGGATGGCGCCGGCGATCGTGGAGCTTCCGAGCGGCTCCGTAGGCGGCGCCTGAGCCTCCGGTTCGGCCTGGCCGGCGTCGCCGCCTTCGCCGCCGCAGCCGCTCAGGCTGGCAAGCGCCAGAAGGAGGATGGGAAGTGCGAATCCACGGTGGGAGTACTTGAAGTCGATCATGGCGGCCATTCTATGGGCTTCACCTCAGCCGGTGGGGGCGGAATCGGGGCTCCACGGCCCGTTTTCCTTGACCCGGATGGGGGCCGGTGTTAGCTTCCCCGCGATTCGTGGCCCGACCCGCCCTCAAGGGGTACGACGCCCTACTTCTTCGCCCTCGATGGCACAGAGTCAGGACAACACTCACGAGCCCGTCACCGGACGTGCGCCGCTGATTGTCGGCGGCTACGACTTCCGTTCGATGACGGAGGCCGTTGCGGTCCCGGTGGAACGCAAGACGCCGCTCGGCTGGTGGTTCTTCTTCCTGCCGTCGCTGGCGCTGCTTGGCCTGTTCGGCGTCTCGATCGGCTGGCTGTTCTGGGAGGGCACCGGCATCTGGGGCCTGAACAACCCGGTCAACTGGGGCTTCGCGATCGTCAACTTCGTCTTCTGGGTCGGCATCGGCCACGCCGGCACCCTGATTTCCGCGATCCTGTTCCTGTTCCGGCAGAAGTGGCGCACGTCGATCAACCGCGCCGCCGAGGCGATGACCATCTTCGCGGTCATGTGCGCGATGGTGTTCCCGGGCATCCACGTCGGCCGCGTGTGGGTCGCGTACTGGATGTTCCCGCTCCCGAACCAGATGGACATGTGGCCGAACTTCCGCAGTCCGCTGATCTGGGACGTGTTCGCGGTCTCGATCTACGGCACGGTGTCGCTGATGTTCTGGTACGTCGGGCTGATCCCGGACCTGGCGACGATCCGGGACCGCGCGAAGACGCGGATTCGCAAGCTCGTCTACGGCGCCTTCGCGCTCGGCTGGCGCGGCTCGCACCGGAACTGGCTGCACTACGAGCGGGCCTACCTGATGCTGGCCGGGCTGGCGACGCCGCTGGTTCTCTCGGTCCACTCCGTCGTGTCGATGGACTTCGCCACCGCGCAGTTGCCCGGCTGGCACACGACGATCTTCCCGCCCTACTTCGTCGCCGGCGCGATCTTCTCCGGCTTCGCGATGGTCATGACCCTGATGCTGATATGCCGGGTCCTGTTCGAGATGGAGGACATCATCACGATGCGCCACCTCGAGAACATGGCCAAGATCATGCTGCTGACCGGCTGCATGGTCGGCTACGCGTACGCGATCGAGATGTTCATCGCCTGGTACAGCGGCAACCCGTACGAGCAGTTCGCCTTCGCCAACCGGGCCCTCGGACCCTACGCGTGGGCCTACTGGATCATGGTGAGCTGCAACGTGATCACGCCGCAGTTGTTCTGGTTCAAGAAGTTGCGCAACCACATCGGCTGGCTGTTCGTCTCCTCCATCCTGATCAACATCGGCATGTGGTTCGAGCGCTTCGTGATCGTCGCCTCGTCGCTGCACCGCGACTTCCTGCCCGCGAGCTGGGACTATTACCAGGCGACGTTCTGGGACTTCGCCTCCCTGATCGGCAGCTTTGGCCTGTTCTTCACGATGTTCTGCCTGTTCGCCCGCTTCCTGCCCATGGTGGCGACCGCGGAGGTCAAGACGGTGCTGCCGGAGGCGGATCCGCACCAGGGCGAGGAACTCGTTCGCGTCGTGAGGGGCGGCTCGGACACGGCCGCGGCGGCGCAGCCGGCGCCGGCCGGCGGGGGAGGGGCCTGACATGGGCCTGATGCATCTCGAAGTCCCCGAGGCGTCCGGCGGCTACAACCACTACGGCGTGCTGGCCCGCTTCAGGACCGCGAAGGCGCTTTACCGTGCTTGCGAGGCGGTTCGGGACGCCGGCTACTCGAAGTGGGACGCGTTGACTCCCTTCCCGGTCCACGGTTTGGAGAAGGCGATGGGCCTCAAGCCGTCCAAGCTGCCGTTCCTCGTGCTGACGACCGGTCTGACCGGCGCCGGGCTGGGGTTCGGCCTCCAGAGCTGGGTTCACATCATGGCCTATCCGCTCGTCATCAGCGGCAAGCCGCTGTTCACGTGGCCGGCGTTCGTGCCGGTGACCTTCGAGCTCGGCGTGCTCGGCGCGGCGCTGGGGGCGGTGCTCGGCATGTTCGCCCTGAACAAGCTGCCTACCTACCACCATCCGCTGTTCCGCTCCGAGACGTTCGCCCGGGTCACCGACGATGGCCTCTTCATCGCCATCGAATCCTGGGATCCGAAGTACGACGATCAGGGTACGGCCGACTTTCTGAGCGGGCTGGGCGCGGTCGAGGTCGAGCACGTGCCGATCGAAGATCCGCCGGCCGGCGGCGCCGGAGGCGAGGAAGCCTGATGAGTCACGGACCGCGCATCATTCATCTCGACCAGCTCGTGATCCGGCCGGGCAGCGCCTGGGCGCGCCTGCCGCTGATCGCCGGCGCGGTCGGGCTGCTCGGCACGGCGGCGTCGATGCTGCTGGCGCGGGGGTCGGAGGAGAGCGCGAAGCAGTTCTACCACTCGTGGCTGGTGGCGGTCGTCTTCTTCCTCTGCATCGGTCTGGGGTGTCTGTTCTTCGTGCTGATCCACCACGCGGCGAAGGCCGGTTGGGGTGTCGTCGTGCGGCGTCTGGCCGAGAACCTGGCGTGCGCGGCGCCGGTGCTGGCGGTCCTGTTCATACCCATCGCCGCGTTCGGGATGCACGACCTGTTCCACTGGACCCACAGCGAGGCCGTGGCCCACGACCGCCTGATCCAGGTCAAGGCGCCGTGGCTCAACGAGGGCGGCTTCCGGATCCGCGCGATCGTCTACTTCGCGGTCTGGACCGGGTTGGCGCTCTTCTTCCGGAACTCGTCGCGGCGGCAGGACGAGAGCGGCGACGAGGCTCTCTCCCGGCGCATGGCGCGGTTGAGTCCGCCGTGTATCGCCCTCTTCGCGCTGACCATCACCTTCGCGGGGTTCGACTGGCTCATGTCGCTCGACCCGCACTGGTACTCGACGATGTTCGGCGTCTACTTCTTCGCCGGCGCCATCGTTTCCGCCTTCGCGGCGCTCACGGTGCTCACGCTCGCCCTCGACTTCGCGGGCTACTTCCGCGGCGTGATCACCGGCGAACATCTGCACGACCTGGGCAAGCTGCTGTGGGCCTTCATGGTGTTCTGGGCCTACATCGCCTTCAGCCAGTTCTTCCTGATCTGGTACGCGAACATCCCGGAGGAGACGGCGTGGTTCCTGCATCGCCTCGAGGGGAGCTGGCGCCCGGCGACGATGATGCTGGCCATCGGTCACTTCGCCATTCCCTTCTTCTTTCTCATGCCCCGGACGATCAAGCGGAACCGCGTTCTGCTGCTGGTCGGCGCGCTCTGGATGCTGGCGATGCACTTCTGGGACGTCTACTGGCTGGTGATGCCGAACCTCCATCACGACGGCGTGAGTTTCTCGCTGCTCGACGTAACGTCGATCCTCGGCGTCGGTGGATTCTTCGTGGCGGTCGTGACCTGGCTCCTGGGGCGCGGCGCCTTGCTGCCGACCCGCGATCCGCGCCTGGTCGAGTCGCTGGCCTTCGAGAACATTTGACGTCCCGTCGCTCGACCCGCCGCACCGCCGATCCGTCTTGTTCCGCGTCCCGGTCCTTGCTACGCTCCCCTCAGCTCTTAGGAGAACGTTTCCTGCATCCGGGGAAGTCATCCGGCAGTCGCTGAGCGCCATGCCGTCACGGTAGGCGCGGTCAGCCGGCCGCCCCCCGGTTCATCAACCTCAACATCACCTCCCTTCAAGGAGCATCGACATGATTTCGAAGCAGACGATCCGCGTCTGTGCTGTTCTTCTCGCCATCGCCCTGGCCTCGTCCTCGATGGCTTTCGGCGGCACGATCGTGGGCAAGATCACGTACGACGGCCGCGTGCCGAACCTCCCGCCGCTCAAGATGGGCGCCGATCCCAAGTGCGAGGCGAAGCACAGCGGCGCGGTCAAGCCGGAAACGCTCGTGCTCGGCGCCGACCAGGCCCTTGCCAACGTCTTCGTGATGATCACGGATGGTCTTGACGGCAAGAGCTTCGATGTGCCGTCCGAGCCGGTGGTCATGGATCAGAACGGCTGCATCTACACGCCGCACGTCCTGGGCATCCAGGTCGGCCAGCAGTTCAAGGTGAAGAACTCGGACGGCCTGCTGCACAACGTCCACTCGCTGTCCAAGGACAACCCCCCCTTCAACCGGGCGATGCCGGCCAACGTGACCGAGGCCGACTACGAGTTCGCGAAGACGGAGCGCTTCCGGATCAAGTGCGACGTCCATCCCTGGATGGGTTCCTGGGTGACCGTCGTCGACCATCCGTTCTACGCGGTGACCGGCATGGACGGCTCGTTCCGGATCGAGAACGTGCCGGCCGGCACCTACACGATCGAGGCCCGCCATGAAGTCGAGCGCTTCGGCGATGGCGGAGCCCTCACTGAGACGGTGACCGTCGGCGCCAGCGATACGCAGACCCTGAACTTCGTGTTCCAGGGCCCCCAGTAGGTCCGCAGGCATAGCGACCGGATCGAGTTAGAAGGATCAGGAAAGGAGCGGCGTCCATGGCGGAGCCCGTTCAAGCCTCACACGCACACGAAGAACATCACCACGAGCAGAGCTTCTGGCGGAAGTTCATCTTCTCGACCGATCACAAGGTGATCGGCGTCCAGTACTCCGTTACGGGTCTGGCGTTTCTGTTCTTCGGGTTCTGTCTGATGATGATCATGCGCTGGCAACTCGCCTACCCGGGCGAGCCGATCCCGTTGATTGGCTCCCTCCTGGGCGAGAACCGGGCGCCGGGCGGCATCATGCTGCCGGATTTCTACAACGAGCTCGGCGCGATGCACGGCACGATCATGGTGTTCCTGGGCGTCGTGCCTCTGGCGGTCGGCGGCTTCGGCAACTTCGTCATGCCGCTGCAGCTCGGCGCGCCGGACATGGCGTTCCCGCGGATCAACATGATCAGCTACTGGTGCCTGTTCCTGGGCGGCGTGACGATGTTCGCCAGTTTCTTCCTGCCCAACGGCGCGGCTGGCAACGGCTGGACCTCCTACTCGCCGCTCGCCGACATTGCGCTCAACGGACAGACGGCGTGGCTGATCGGGATGATCTTCCTGATTACGTCGTCGCTGCTGGGCGCGGTGAACTTCATCACGACCGCGGTCCAGCTCAGGGCGCCAGGGCTGACCTGGATGCGCCTGCCGTTCTTCTGCTGGGCCCAGATCGTCACCGCCTTCCTGCTCTTGCTCGCCTTCCCGCCGCTCGAGGCCGCGGGTGTGCTTCAGTTGATGGATCGGATCGCTGCAACCAGCTTCTTCCTGCCTGACGGCCTGGTCGTCGGCGGCGAGGTGCTGGAAGTCAGCGGTGGCGGCAGTCCGCTGCTCTGGCAGCACCTGTTCTGGTTCCTCGCCCATCCGGAGGTCTACGTCCTGATCCTGCCGGCGATGGGCATCGTGGCCGAGGTCATCGCGAACAACAGCCGGAAGCCGCTGTGGGGCTACCGCTCGATGGTGTACTCGCTGATCTTCCTCGGCTTCATGAGTTTCATCGTCTGGGCGCACCACATGTTCATCACCGGCATGGGCTCGGTGATGTCCACGTTCTTCCAGACCACGACGATGATCATCTCCATCCCGTCGGTGATCATCCTGAGCGCGCTGTTCATCTCGCTCTGGGGCGGCTCCATCCGCTACAACACGCCGATGCTGTTCGCGCTCGGTTTCCTGCCGATGTTCGGCATCGGGGGCTTGACGGGCTTGCCGCTCGGGCTCTCGGCGGCGGACATCCCGCTACACGACACGTACTACGTGATCGGGCACTTCCACTACGTGGTCGCTCCGGGAACCCTGTTCGCGCTTTTTGCCGGCGTCTATTACTGGTTCCCGAAGGTCACCGGCCGCAAGATGAACGAGTTCCTGGGCAAACTCCACTTCTGGCCCTCGCTCGTCTTCATGAACGGCGTCTTCTTCCCGATGATGATCCAGGGCCTGAACGGCGTGTCCCGGCGACTCGCCGACGGCGGCATCACCTACGACTTCGCGGGCGAGGTTGCCGGTCTGAACCGGATGATGTCGGTTTCGGCCTGGTGCCTGGCGGTGGCCCAGATTCCGTTCATCATCAACTTCTTCATGAGCATCCGGAACGGCGAGAAGGCCGGCCGCAACCCCTGGAACTCGACCACCCTCGAGTGGTTGGCGCCCTCGCCGGCGCCGCACGGCAATTTCGATCAGGCGATCGAGGTCACGCGCGGGCCGTACGAGTACAGCGTCCCGGGTAGCGACAAGGACTACGCCCCACAGGCCGAACCGGCCTCCACCTGACCGTTCGAGGACCTGAAGAGATGGAAATCCCCTACACGGTAGAAGCCCACCCCGAGACGGGCCTCAACAACGGCAAGATCGGGATCTGGCTGTTCCTGACCTCGGAGGTCATGCTGTTCGGCGCGCTGTTCGCGACCTTCATCATGCTCCGCATCGGGTCGGACGGCGAGTGGGCGCACATGCAGGCCGAGGCGGAGCTGAACATTCCGCTGGCGACGCTCAACACCGCGGTCCTCATCGCCTCGAGTCTCACCATGGTCATGGCATGGGCGTCGTTGGTGCGTGGACAGTTGAACAAGTTCCGGCTGTTCGGCTGGCTGACCGTAGGTTGCGGCGCGATCTTCCTCGTCATCAAGTACTTCGAGTACACGGCGAAGTTCGCGCACGACCACTTCCCCTCGTCGAACACCTACCTCGCGATCTA
This sequence comes from Thermoanaerobaculia bacterium, assembly GCA_965232105.1. Taxonomy (GTDB): domain Bacteria; phylum Acidobacteriota; class Thermoanaerobaculia; order Multivoradales; family Multivoraceae; genus Multivorans. The sequence goes on along the minus strand of OZ246956.1, from coordinate 4,045,969 downwards.
CTTCACGATGACGGGCCTCCATGCCCTGCACGTGATCGGCGGCATGGCGTGGAACGCCTACTTCTCGGGACCGGGATCGAAGCTGTTCCACACCAACCGCCAATGGCTGACGGACCGCGTCGAGCACTCGGGCCTGTTCTGGCACTTCGTCGACCTGGTGTGGATCTTCCTCTTCCCCGTCTTCTACCTGCTGTAGCTGCACCGTTTTCGCCTGATCCGATAGCTACCCTGGAGCGAGTTGCATCCCATGAGTGACCACGTCGATATCGACAAGACCGTCCGTACGTACTTCATGGTGTTCGGCGCCCTGATGGTGGGTACCGGGGCTACGGTCGGCGCGTACTACCTTGACGTTTCCGTGCCGGTGGCACTCGCCATCGGCCTGTTTATCGCCAGTGTCAAGGCGTCGCTCGTCGCCTGCTTCTTCATGCACCTGATCGCGGAGAAGAAGCTGATCTACTGGGTGCTGCTCCTGACCGTGGCGTTCTTCATCGTGCTGATGGCGGTACCCCTTCTGACTTCGGTCATTGACCAGGCTGGGCACTTCACGTCGAGCGGAGCACCGGCGGCGCACTGATCCGGCCAGAAACTCGTTGAACCAGCCATGAACCTCAAGGTCATCCACATCGTCTTCGTGGGCAGCGCCGTTCTGCTGGCGCTGTTCTTTGGAGGCTGGTGCCTGGCGCAGGGCGGTGGGTACGCCGTCGGCGCATTCCTGTCCTTCGCGGTCGCGGGCGTGTTGGTGTGGTACGGCTTCTGGTTCTGGCGCAAGGTCACGACCCCGGAAGAGGAGTGGAATCGCCGCCGCAAGCTGTTCCGCACGGTGCCGGTGGTGGTCGGCCTGTGGCTGTTCGGATCCGAACAGACGGCGTGGGCCTGCTCCGTCTGCTACGGGGCTGCGGAGGGTTCGATGATCGACGCCGCCCGCGCCGGCGTCTGGTTCCTGCTCGGGGCGGTGTTCCTGATGCAGGGCGCCTTCGTTCTCTTCTTTCTCTATCTCCGGCGCCGCGCGCGTCGTTACCGCGAAGATTCTCGGAAAGACCCAGTGCCTCCCTGGTGGAGCACAGTTGAGGAGCCTCTCAAATCATGATGGATGCGATGTTTCCCGCTGCGGCGTCTGAGCACGCCGGCGAGATCGACAACATGATCGACGCGGTGCACTACCTGATGCTCGCGCTCTTCATTGTCTGGGGGGCCTTCTTCATCTACACGCTGCTGCGTTTCCGCGCGGGCCGCAACCCGAAGGCGGACTACGTCGGCGTCAAGAGCAAGATGAGCACGTACGGAGAGGTCGCCGTGGCGATCGCGGAGGGCATTCTGCTCCTCGGCTTCTCGATTCCCATGTGGGCCGAACGGGTGGACGAGATCCCCAGCGAGGCAGATTCGACGGTCGTGCGGGTTGTAGCCCAGCAGTTCGCCTGGAACGTCTGGTACCCGGGCGCCGATGGCGTGTTCGGGGAGGCGGATCCGTACCTGACCGACGAGGCGACGAATCCGATCGGCCTGGACCGGGATGGCGCCGGCGCCGACGACATCTGGACGGTGAACCAGTTGCACCTTCCGGTCGACAAGGCGGCGATCATCCACCTGACCTCCAAGGACGTGATCCACAGCTTCAACCTGCCGAACATGCGGATCAAGCAGGACGCGATTCCCGGACTCTCGATTCCGGTCTGGTTCGTGCCGACGAAGACGACAGTGCAAATCCGCGAGGAGACGGGCAATCCGGACTACGTGTACGAGATCGCCTGCGCCCAGCTCTGCGGCAACAGCCACTACTCGATGCGCGGCTTCCTGACCGTCCACACGGAGGAAGAGTTCCAGGCCTGGCTCGACGAAGAGGCTTCGTACCTCGGCGACAGCGGCACGGACGACTTCTTCAACTAGGAATCCTGGCGCGGCGCCGGGACTGGGGTGTACGCTCAGGGCGATGAGTGGGTGGATTCCCCAGTGGGGCCGCCGCGACCTGCTGAAGGCGGCTTGGGTGGGGCCTGCGGCGGCCGCTGCGGTCTTGCGCGCCGGCGCCACGGCGGGACAGGAACCTGACGGCGGGGCGGTCGCGCCGCAGGAGGACGACGCGGCCGCCGAGGCGTACCGTGCCGGCTTCGCCGCGCCGCCCCTGGAACGTGTGCGGATCGGCTTCGTCGGCGTCGGTCTCCAGGGCGGCGGGCACGTGCGCAACTTCTTGGCGCTGGACGGCGTCGACGTCGTCGCGATCTGCGACATCGACGAACCACGTGCGGAGGAAGTTGCATCGTGGGTGGTCGACGCGGAGAAGGAGCCGCCGGATCTCTACACGCGCGGCGAGACGGACTTCAAGCGCATGTGCGAGCGCGATGACGTTGACCTGGTGTTCAACGCGACGCCTTGGCGGTGGCACGTGCCGGTCTGCGCCGAGGCGATGGAGACCGGCAAGCACACCGCGGTCGAGGTGCCGGCCGCGATCACGCTCGAGGGCTGCTGGCGACTCGTCGAAACGGCCGAGCGCACAGCCCGCCACTGCGTGATGATGGAGAACTGCAACTACGGCCGCAGCGAGATGATGGTCCTGAACATGGTGCGCCAGGGGCTGCTTGGCGAGCTCCTGCACGGCGAGGCGGCGTACATCCACGACCTCCGGTCGATCAAGTTCTCGGACGCGAACGAGGGCGTGTGGCGGCTCCAGCATTCGGTCGAACGCAACGCGAACCTCTATCCGACCCACGGGCTCGGGCCGGTCGCCCAGTGCATGGACATCAACCGGGGCGACTGCTTCGACTACCTCGTTTCGCTCTCGAGCCCGGCCCGCGGTCTGGCGAAGTACGCGGCGGAGCGCTTCGGCGCCGACGACCCGCGTGCCAGGGTCCGCTACGCCCTGGGCGACATGAACTCGAGCCTGGTCCGGACCCGGCGCGGGCGCAGCATTCTGTTGCAGCACGACACGACGACGCCCCGGCCGTACAGCCGCCTGAACCTGGTCCAGGGAACGCGCGGCGTCTTCGCGGGCTTTCCGGATCGCATCTTCATCGAGGGCGAAAGCGAGAGCGAGGACGGGCGGCACGAGTGGAGCGACGTCGAGCCCTACCGGGAGCGGTTCGAGCACCCGCTGTGGTCGGAGCAGGCGGACGACGCCGAGGGCGCCGGCCACGGCGGCATGGACTACCTGGAGGACTACCGGCTGGTGCGCTGCCTGCTGGCGGGCACGCCGACGGACATGGACGTCTATGACGCGGCGGCGCTCTCGGCCCCGGTGGAACTGAGCGAGCTGTCGGTGGCTCGGGGTAGCGAGCCGGTCGAGTTCCCGGATTTCACGCGCGGCGCCTACCGGACACGGCCGCCGCTGGGAATCGTCGCGTGAGGAGTCTTCGGGTCTGAGGGTCGCATATCTTCTGCCCGGCGCCGCGCTCTACGGTGGCGTCAAGGTCGTCTTCCAGCACGCCCGGGCCTTGAGTCGGCTCGGGGTCGAGGTCACGGTCCATTCGCCCGATCCCTGTCCGGACTGGTTTGAGGGCGCCCGCGCCTTCTACCGGCAGGTGCCGGCGCTCGAACGCCGATTCCTGCCGCGGGTCGAGGTGGCGGTCGGTACGCTGGCGCCGACCGTCGTCCCCGCGCTCGAGATCGCGGAACGGCTGGCCTGCCACCTCTGCCAGGGCTACGAGCCGGGCCACGACACGCTGGAGGCGGGCGCTCGCGAGGTGATGCGGGCGGCCTACGACCTGCCGGCACTCAAGCTGGTCGTGTCGCCGCACCTTCTTCGTACGGTGCGCGACAGGCACGGCGTCGAAGCGCGGTGGATTCCGCAGCCCTTCGAGCCGCACCTGTTTCGTCCGCCGGAACGGGAGCGCGTCGAGAACGGCCGGCTGCGTGTCCTGGTCAGCGGGCACTGGGAACTCGAGGTCAAGGGCGTGGCCTGGTGCATGCGGGCGCTCCGGCCCCTCTTCGAGCGGACGGGCGGCGGAATCGAGCTGGTGCGCCTGTCCCTCGACGCGGACGACGAGGAAGTGGCCCTGTGGCCCGAGGCGGCCCGGCACAGGCACGTGCCGCCGGCGGAGGTGCCTGCGCTCTTGCAGGGGGTCGACCTGTGCATCGGGCCGTCCTCGCCCCTCGAGGGCTTCGGCCTGATCGGGCTCGAGGCGATGGGCTGCGGCCGGGCATGCGTGCTGACGGACATTCCCTCCCACCGCGACCTGGATCCGGACAGTGAGGCTTCGATCAAGGTGCCGTTTGGAGACGGCCCAGCCCTTCGCCAGGCGGTGGAGCGGCTGTGGCACGACCGGGATCTACGCGGCAGGCTTGGCGTAGCCGGCCGCACCATCGCCGAGACGTACACGGAGCGACGGACGGCCGAAGCGCTGATGCGGGCGTTCCGGCGCTTGCCTACCTGAAGATCGAAACGTAGAAGCCGGCCGTGGTCAGACTGTCGCGGTCAGGAGAGAGCGACTCGGGAAGCGCATCGATGCGCTTCGGCAGGGGAGTCGTCTGGGCGTCGATCCGGTAGCGGTCGAAGCCTGCGGCGTGCAGCCAGTCCTCCAGGGTGCGGCGGGTGAAGAACCGGACGTGCGTGGCGCAGAGCAGGCCCATGGGGATGTAGTCCCAGCGCCCGGCGATCAGGTCCTCGACGACGGAGTAGTGACCGACATTGGGTACCGAGAGCACGATCCGGCCGCCGGGACGGAGCCAGGTTGCCGCGCGTTCGAGGAACGCCTGCCCGTCGGTCAGATGCTCGAACAGCTCGAAGGCGACGATCGCGTCGAAGGTCTCGCCGGGTTCGACATCCTGGACATCGCCGCGGATCATCTGGTCGAGTCGGCGTTCGGCGGCCGCGGCTGCCTCGGGATTCAGTTCGAGCCCGACCACCCGGCAGCCGAAGCGCTGCTTGATGAGCGCCGCGGTTGCTCCGCGTCCGCAGCCGATTTCCAGCACGGATGACGCGGGTCCGAGGTCCTCGGGCAGCAGGGGCAGAACGTCGGCGCGCTCGCCGCCGTAGTAGTCGATGAACTCGTAGCAGAGACCGGCGCGCGGGCCCGGCAACCGGTCGCCCGAGGCCAGTCGACCAGCGCCCGCCGTCGACAGGAGGGCGGCGGGGGACGGCCCTTCGCCGGCCTGCTGCGCGGCCGTGTTCGTGGCCTCGGCGGCCAGCCACGCCGTCTCGGCCTGTTCGAAGTCCGCCAGGGTGAAGAGATCGCTGCTTGCCTCGGGGCCGGTCGTCGTCAGGTCGGTGGCGTAGACGGCGCCGCAGCCGCCGTCACGGGTGTTCGCCGCGAGTGCTCGCCGCATCCCGCGTAGAGAAGCGCGGCCGATCAGGACGCGGCAGGAGCTCAGGACAAGCGTCGCCTCCGTGCGTTCAGGTGGCTTGGCCGGAAGCTCGGAGAAGACCTCTACGTCGCCGAAGACGGCGCGCGCTTCACCGATGAGCCAGCGGCGGAGGTACCACCACTCGGGGGATGCCTCGGCCTCGGCGTCCCAGGGCAGGACCAGCAGCAACATGAAGCGATCGTACGCGGGCCCGACGGCCCTACGAGTCCTTCTTGTTCGCGATGACGGACGCGATGATGTGGAGGGGGATCGTCACGAACAGCGCCAGTGGCTGCACGACGAGTGCGCTGACGTGAAGGATGAGGAACAGGCAGGTCATCTCGCGGGCGCGGAGCCGCTACAGGTGGACCATTACCTGGTCGTGGAACTGCCCGATCACCCGCTCCTGCGTGGCGAGCGACGGCAACAGCATGAGTTGATCTAGCCCGGCGTCGGCAAGGGTGCGAACCTGGGCCCTGACCTCGTCCGCCGTTCCGGCCAGACAGGAGGCCCGGATCAGATCCGGGGTGACGAACTTCTCCTCTTCCGGCAGGGAGTAGGTGCAGTGACCGGCGTGAACGCGCAGGTGGCGGCCGCGTGCCGGGGTCTGCTCAACCAGGCCGCAATACTCGTCCCAGACCGGGCGCACGTGGGGCGGCGGCTGCCGGTTGAACTGATGCTGCTGGTCGTAGAGGTAGTGCAGGCCGGAGAGCACGAATGGACCGCACTCCTCGATCACTCGCGGAGAGGTCAGATCCTCGCCGGGCTCGAGAATCACGGCGGTGGTTAGCGAGCAAGTGTAGAAGTCGTCCCGGTCGAACTTGCGGCCCGCCGCCTCGGCGCCGCGGCGGCAGTTCTCGATCGCCCGGTCGAAGAGGGAGGCGTTGGGCGGGATCGACATGACCAGGCCATCGCCGACTTCGCCCGCCAGACCCTGGCTCTTGGGGCCGAAGCCGGAGACGTACATCGGAATGCGGGGCTCGGTGGCGATGAAGCCCTGTTCCTCCATCAGGAAGCGCAGCGGCTCCGTGCGGCCGCGGAACGCGAAGTCGGCCTCCTCGCCGTCGAGCAGCGCGCGTACGACACGGAGGTACTCGCCGAACTCGGCGACGCCGACGGGCCGGTGGCCCATCAGACGGAGCGCCGTGTTGCCGGCGCCGATGCCGAGGAACGTCCGTCCCGGAGCGATCCGGTTGATCGTCGCGATGCTGTGGGCCGTCACCGGTGCGATTCGCGTGCCCGTGATCGCGACCCCGGTGCCGAGCTTGATCCGGCTCGTCCGCTCCGCCGCCAGCGCCAGCACCGCGTAACAGTCCGACCAGATCATCTGGCTGTCCGCGATCCAGGCGTGGCTGTACCCGAGCGCCTCTGCCCGTTCGATGTAACCGATGTCGTCGATCTTGCTGGCGACGCAGATGCCGAAGTCCATGCCGTGTCCCGTGCCGTTGGCGAAGGGCGCAGTGTAGCGCCGCGTGCCGCGGCGGCGGACATGGCCGCAAGGAAGGGCGCGGTAACATGCGACTTTCGGTACGACAGCGATTGTAGGGACGCGGAGACGGATGGGTTCACGAGCGGGCTGGGTCGCGGGTTGGGTCGTTTGTAGCCTGAGCTTCGGAGGCTGGGCGTCGCTGGTCGCTTCCACGGCACCGGACTTTGAATCGGAAGTGCTGCCGGTGCTGGAGAGCCGGTGTTTCGCTTGTCATGGGCCGCTCAGGCAGCGGGGGGACCTGCGGCTTGATTCGCGGCCGGCGATGTTGATCGGGGGCGGTCGGGGGGCGGCGATCGTGCCGGGGAATGCCGAGGCCAGTTTGATGGTGTCGGCGATTCGGCGCGAGGATGAGCTGGAGATGCCGCCGCCGCGGGCGCTGGACGATGCGGAGCGGGAGCTGCTCGAGGCCTGGATTCAGGCTGGGGCGGAGTGGCCGTTGGCGGATGACGCTGAGGCTGGGGTGCACGTTGCGGCGAGGGAGGTGCCGCCGGTGGAGCACGGCATCATGGGGCCCGGCGAGCCGCTGTCGTTCAATCGGGACGTGCGACCGATCCTCTCGGAGAACTGCTACGAGTGCCACGGGCCGGACGAGGCGGTCCGGCAGGCTGGACTCCGGCTGGACCAGGCTGATTCCGCGCATGGCGTGTTGCCGTCGGGGCGGCGCGCGCTGGTGCCGGGTGACCTGGACCGGAGTCAGTTGTTCCAGCGAATCGCGGCCGTGGATGCGCTTGACCGCATGCCGCCGCCGCATGCGGACTCGACTCTGACGGAGCGCGAGATCGGGATCCTGGGGCGCTTCGTCCTGCAGGGTGCCGCGTTTGAGGATCACTGGGCTTACCGGGCGCCGGTGCGGCCTGAGCCACCTGCCGTCGCGAAGGACGATTGGGCTCGCGGCGACCTTGATCGGTTCGTCCTGGAGCGGTTGGAGAAGGAGGGGCTGGAGCCTTCCTCGGAGGCGGATCGCCGTACCCTCGTTCGCCGGCTGTCGCTCGATCTCGTGGGTCTGCCCCCGACGCCCGTCGAAGTCGAGGCGTTCCTCGCCGACGACCGGCCCGGCGCCTACGAGCGCCTGGTCGACCGGCTTCTGGTTTCGGAACGCTATGGCGAGCACATGGCGCGCACCTGGCTCGACGCCGCCCGCTACGCCGACACGAACGGCTACCACATCGACAACGAGCGGCACATGTGGCGGTGGCGCGACTGGGTTATCGACGCCTTCAATCGCAACCAGCCGTTCGACGAGTTCACGGTCGAGCAACTGGCCGGGGACCTGCTGCCGGAACCGACGCCGGAGCAGTTGCTGGCCACCGGTTTTCACCGCAACCACATGATCAACTTCGAAGGCGGCGCCGTGCCCGAGGAGTACCGGGTCCAGTACGTTTTCGACCGGACCGACACGACGTCCACCGTATGGATGGGGTTGACGGCCGGCTGCGCCAAGTGCCACGACCACAAGTTCGATCCGATCAGCCAGCGCGAGTACTACCAGCTCGCCGCCTTCTTCAACACGATCGCGGAGGTCGGCCTCGACGGCAGCCGGGGCAACGCGGAACCCAAGGTGCCGGCGCCGGACCCGGGTCAGCGGGCGGTGCTGGAGGAACTGGATGCCGAGCTGGCGCCGCTCGATGCCCTGCTCGACGACGCGAACGAGGATGCGGAGGCGGCACAGGGGGCGTGGCAGGGCGAGTGGGATGGGAAGGTGGCTGACAAGTGGCGCCGGCTGGAACCCGCCAGGGTCGAATCTCGTGCCGGCGCCGAGATGACGCTGCTGGCGGACGGGTCGATCGAGGTGTCGGGCGAAAACCCGGCCGAGGATGTCTACGTGATCGAGGCGGAGACGGAGCTTGAGCGGATCGTTGCTGTGCGCCTGGAGGCGCTACGAGATCCTTCCGATCCCGCCACCGGTATAGGGCGTGGAGACAACGGCAGTGTGGTCGTAACCGAGATCGAGGTCGAGGCGACGCCCCTTGCCGGCGGTCCGCCGCGGGCACTGGGTTTCTCTCACGCCTGGGCCGATCACGAAGTCTCCACCCTGCCGATTGGTCTGGCGATCGACGGGGACGGGAAGACGGGCTGGTCGGCCGACTATCCGGGCAAGCGGTCGTCGCGAACCGCGGTGTTCCTCGCCGGCGCCGCTGGGGACGCGGGCTCGGACGAGTCGACGTCGTCGTCGTTTGCCGGCGGAGCGCGGTTGCGGATCGTGCTGCGGCAGGAGTCGCCCTATCCCCAGCGCACGTTGCGGCGCTTCCGGTTATCGGTGACCGCTGCACCGGAGGCTGCCTTCCAGACCGCTCCGCCGGAGTCGTTGCCGGCGCCGTACTCGACGCTTGCCCTGGCTTACCGGGAGTTCGAGTACCTGGTGGCGCTGCCCGTGGACCAGCGCACGGAGGAGCAGGCGGACGAAGTGCGGCGCCGCTTCCGTCGCAACGACTGGCCGCCCTGGCAACCGAACGAGGCGCGTTACACGGAGCTTGCGGAGCGGCGTCGGCAAGTCGCGGCGGAAGTGCCGACGACGATGATCATGCGCGAGATGGAGGAGCCGCGGCCGACCTTCGTGCTGCGCCGGGGCGAGTACGACCAGCAGGCCGACGAGGTCGAGGCGGCCGTTCCGTCCTTCCTGCCGCCGATTCCGGAAGAGTTGCCGAAGAACCGGCTCGGCCTGGCGCGCTGGCTGATCAGCGAGGACCATCCGCTCACCGCGCGAGTGACGGCGAACCGGACGTGGCAGAGGTTCTTCGGGCGCGGCCTGGTAGGGACTTCCGGCGACTTCGGTTCCCAGGGCGAATGGCCGTCCCACCCCGGGCTGCTCGACTGGCTGGCCACTGAACTGGTCCGGTTGGACTGGGACCTGAAGGCCCTTCAGAAGACGATCGTGATGTCCTCGACCTATCGTCAAAGCTCGAAGGCGAGCCCGGAACTCATCGAACTGGATCCGGAGAACCGCTTGCTGGCGCGGGCTTCCCGCTTCCGGCTGGACGCCGAGGTGATCCGCGACGGCGCGCTCGCCGCGGCCGGTCTGCTGGTGGAGAAGCTGGGCGGTCCGAGCGTCAAGCCCTATCAGCCGCCGGGGCTGTGGCGAGAAATCGGCTACGAGAGCCGGGGTCGCTTCACCGCCGGAATCTTCGAGCAGGACGAGGGCGACGCGCTCTACCGGCGCAGCCTCTACACTTTCTGGAAGCGGACGGTGCCGCCGCCCAACATGCTCGTGTTCGACGCACCGAACCGGGAGACCTGCACGGTCGAACGGTCGCGCTCGAACACGCCGCTGCAGGCGCTGGTGCTGATGAACGATCCCCAGTTCGTCGAGGCGGCCCGGGTGCTGGCGACGAGCCTGTTCGCCGGACATGACGGTCCGGGCCGCGCCGGCGACGACGAGCGAATGACCGAACTCTACGTCCGGGTGCTGGCGCGACTGCCGAGCGAAGTGGAACGTGCGGCGATTCGCGACCTGCTGGCCGACCTGCGACGGAGCTACGAACGGAATCCGCGCGCGGCCGCCGCCCTGCTGCGGGTCGGTGAGCAACCCGTGGACGAGAGCGTTCCGGTCGTGGAACTCGCGGCCTGGAGCGTCGCGGCAAGCGCGGTACTCAACCTGGACGAGGCGGTGACGAGGCTATGAGCAGGCGACCTTTCGATCCCTTCTGTTCCACCTGCGCCCCGACGCCCGGAGTCGATCCTCAGGCCGACTACGCCCTGGGCGTGAACCGGCGGCAGTTCTTCGGTCTTGCCAGCACCGGCATCGGCGTCGCGGCGCTCTCTTCGTTGCTCGGCCCGGGGCCATCGTGGGCTGCACGGACAGAGGCCTCGAGGGCGCTCGGCGCGCTGGACGGCACCCACTTCCCGGCCCGGGCAAAGCGGGTGATCTACCTGTTCCAGTCGGGAGCGCCCTCCCAGATCGATCTGTTCGACTACAAGCCGCGGCTGCCCGAGTGGCACGGCGAGGAACTGCCGGCGTCGGTGCGGGGCGATCAGCGTGTCACCGGCATGACGGCGAACCAGGCCGAGTTCCCGATCACGGCGTCGATGTTCGAGTTCGCGCAGCACGGCGAGAGCGGCGCCTGGGTCAGCGAGTTGATGCCCAACACGGCCCGGATTGCCGACAAGCTCTGCTTCCTCAAGGCGGTGAACACGGAGGCGATCAACCACGACCCGGGCATCACGTACCTGCAGACCGGTCATCAGCAGCCTGGTCGTCCGAGCCTCGGCGCGTGGCTGAGCTACGGAATCGGCTCGGAGAACCAGGACCTGCCGGCCTTCATCGTCCTGATCTCCCAGGGCAGCGCGAAGCGCGAGTCGCAGGCCCTGTTCCAGCGCCTCTGGGGTTCGGGCTTTCTGCCCTCGGAGCACCAGGGTGTGAACCTTCGGGCGGCGGAGGACCCGGTGCTCTACCTCTCCGATCCGCCGGGAATCGACCGGGGCGTCCGCCGCCGGATGCTGGACGTGGTGGCGCGGCTCAACGAGGAGCACCACGAGGAGTTCGGCGACCCGGAGATTTCGGCCCGCATCGCGCAGTACGAAATGGCCTACCGGATGCAGGCTTCGGTCCCTGAACTCGTCGACACCTCCGGTGAACCCCAGAGCACCTTCGACCTCTACGGGGAGGATGCGCGCACGCCGGGAACCTACGCGGCCAACTGCCTGCTCGCGCGGCGGCTTGCCGAGCGGGACGTGCGCTTCATCCAGCTCTACCACCGGGGGTGGGATCAGCACGGCGACCTGCCGAGCGACATCCGTCTGCAGTGCGGAGACGTGGACCGCGCTTCGGCCGCTCTGGTCACGGACCTGGAACAGCGGGGGCTGCTCGAGGACACGCTCGTCGTCTGGGGCGGCGAGTTCGGCCGCACCGTGTACTGCCAGGGCGCGCTCTCGGAGGACAACTACGGCCGCGACCATCACGGCCGCTGCTACACCGTCTGGATGGCCGGGGCGGGCATCGAGCCCGGGAAGACGTACGGCGAAACGGACGACCACTGCTACAACATCGTCTCGGGCGGCGTGCACATCCACGACCTGAACGCCACGATCCTGCACCAGCTCGGGATCGACCACGAGCGGCTGACGTACCGCTACAGTGGTCGCGACTTCCGTCTCACCGACGTCCATGGCCGGGTGGTCGAGGAGATACTGGCCTGACGGTTCGGCTGCGCCTTCGGCATCGGCGGCATGGTGCTGGGCGCCATGATCAAGCGCGCCGACCGAGGCTGCATCCGGCCTGGATCCGTTGCGGATCCAGGCCGCCGCGGAGGGCCCGTGCCGGACGCTACAATGTTCGCGCTCCGCATGTGAACGAGAACCGGCCGCGCCGTCCAGGTCCTCGAGAGAGGGGGCGGGCCTCCACCGACAGCCGGAGGGTAGAGATGAAGCCCCAGTTCAAGCCGCCTTCTTCACGACGGATCGTCTCCAAGGTGCTCCTTGCCGGCGTAGCGCTTCTGCTCGTCGCGTCCGCGGCGGGCGCTCAGGTGTCCGGGGAGGCGACCTACGTCTTCAACACGTACGCGTTCCTGGTCTGGGGCGCGTTCATCATGTGGATGTGCGCCGGCTTCACGATGCTGGAGGCGGGTTCGGTGCGGACCAAGAACGCCTCCGTCATCTGCCTCAAGAACATCGGTCTCTACTCGATCGCGGGGATCGCCTACTACGCGATCGGCTACAACCTGATGTATGTCGACGTGAGCGGCTGGATCGGTTCGATCACGCCCTTCTTCGAGGCGTCGGCGGACGAGATGGCGTTGCTAGGCGGCGACGCGGACAAGACCGCGGCGGTTGTGGGAAGCGGCTACTCGGAGATGTCGAGCTGGTTCTTCCAGATGACCTTCGTGGCCACCACGGCGTCCATCGTTTCGGGCGCCCTGGCCGAGCGGGTCAAGCTCTGGTCGTTTCTTGTTTTCACGGCCGTCCTCACCGCGGTCATCTACCCGATCGTCGGCGCCTGGACCTGGGGCGGCGGCTGGCTGGCCGAGCTCGGGTTCCAGGACTTTGCCGGGTCCACGATCGTCCATTCGACCGGTGGATGGGCGGCGTTGGCAGGCATCGTGATGGTCGGAGCGAGGCGCAACAAGTTCCGTTCCGACGGCAGCGTGAAGGTAACGCCGCCGTCCAACGTGCCGATCGTCACCCTCGGCGTGTTCATTCTCTGGCTGGGCTGGTTCGGATTCAACGGCGGCTCCCAGCTTGCGCTCGGCGGCGCCGCCGACGCGACGGCGATGGGCAACCTGTTGATCAACACGAACCTGGGCGCCGCCGCGGGCGTCGTGGCGGCCCTCGTCCTGTCGCGGCCGCTGCTGGGCCGTGTCGACCTTCTGGCGGTGCTCAACGGCGCGCTCGGGGGATTGGTCGGCGTGACCGCCGGGCCCGACCTCATCGGCCATCACTGGGCGTTGCTCATCGGCGCCGTCGGCGGGGTGGTCACCGTCGCCGGCATGAAGCTGCTCGAGCGGATAAAGCTGGACGACGTCGTCGGCGCCGTTCCGGTCCACCTGTTCGCCGGCATCTGGGGCACTCTCGCGGTCTGCATCGCGGCGGGGGGCAGCATGGTCCCTCAGCTCATCGGCATCGTGGCCGTGGGCGTGTTCGTCTTCGGGATCTCCCTGCTCCTGTGGTGGGTGCTCGAGAAGACGATGGGCGTGCGAGTCTCGGCCGAAGTCGAGGAACTCGGCCAGGACATGGCCGAACTCGGCATCGAGTCATACCCCGAGTTCATCCTCATGCCGGACGAGGACGACATGCAGGCGGCGAAGGCGGCACAGGAGAGCGTGACGAGCTGAGTCAATTGAAGGTGCCTGTTGCCGCTGTAGCCGTACTGGCCTTCGCATGGACCGCGGCTCTCGCGGCTGGGGCGGAGGAGCCGGAGGGGAAGGGGCCGTCGTTCCACGACGTCCACTTCCACCTGACGAACTACGTCCAGCGCGGAATCACGCTCGGCGAGTTCCTTGAAACGGCGGGCAACGAAGTCGGGCGCACGGCCGTCTTCGGCATCCCGCTGCAGCAGAAGTGGGACTACTTCGAGTCGGGTGAGCGGGCGCCGGACTACTACCTGCACTCGGACGCGGCGCTCTACTACTACTCGTTCGTCGACGCGATCATCGCCAAGGCGTACCAGGCGCTGCCGCCGGAGGACCAGGCCCGCTTCGACCCGATGATCACGGGGTTCAACCCGACGGACATGTATGCCGCGGATCACGTTCGGCGGGTGCTGGAGCTCTACCCGGGCGTCTTCTCCGGCATCGGCGAATTCTCGATCCACAAGGAGTTCGTGACTTCCAAGATCGCCGGCCACGCGGCAAGCCTGCGCAACCCGGCGCTGGACCGGGTGCTCGACTTCGCGGCCGAGGTCGGCCTCGCGGTCATACTGCACAACGATGTCGACACCGTCCTGCCGACCGGGGCCGCCGCCCCTGTCCACCTGGAGGCCTTGCGCGGAGTCCTTCGGACTCACTCCGACGTCACGATCATCTGGGCGCACACCGGGCTGGGCCGGTTCGTGGCGCCGGCCGCGGACCATGTGGAACTGCTTGACGCGCTGCTCTCCGACGCGGCGTTCTCCCATGTGTACTGCGATCTGTCATGGGACGAAGTGGCGAAGTACATCGTCCGCGACGAGGCCGTGCTCGAGGCCTGGGTTGCGCTGCTGGAACGCCACCCCGACCGGTTCCTCTTCGGGACGGATTCCGTCGCGCCGGGAGACCGCGACAGGTACTTGAAGACGTGGCGTGACTACGAGCCGCTCCGGGAACGGCTCAGCGAAGCCACGCTGCACGCGTTGACGATCGGTAACTACGAGCGCATCTTCGACGAGGCGAACCGCAGGGTGCGGGCGTGGGAAGCAAAGGAGCTGAGCAAATGAGTGCGAATCACATTGCGACGGCTACGGACACAGTTACGTCGGCCTATGTGCCTCCCCTGCAACTCACGAAGGGGCAGCCGCCGCCCGTTGCCGCGAACGGGGGCCTGTCCTACATGTCGTTCGATCGGGACGGAGACGCGGGAACCGCCGCGGCGACGGAGGCGGCCTTCACACAGGTTGCCGAGGGGCACGAGAAGGTGTTTGCGGACATGCTCGACAATGCCCCTCCCGGACCGATCGAGACCAGGTGGGGCCTCGGGTTTCGCCGCTACGGAGAGTGCCTCGAGTACATTCGAGCGAACAACATCGAAGCCCCTGAAGGCGGCCTGGCGTTGCCGCTGCGCTACTCGGTCCGCGAGGAGCCTTCCTACTCGATCGTCTCGTCCAACGCACTGTGGCGGGATCCGGCGCGACAGGCCGACGCGAAGGCGTTGCGCCAGTACGAACGGGACATCGCGCGGGGGTGCCTGTACTTCCCGCACGTGATGCGCGACGCGCGGCGAATCGGGGAGGTCTACCCGGGTCTTGAGC
Organism: Thermoanaerobaculia bacterium; assembly: GCA_965232105.1. Classification (GTDB taxonomy): domain Bacteria; phylum Acidobacteriota; class Thermoanaerobaculia; order Multivoradales; family Multivoraceae; genus Multivorans. The sequence continues at coordinate 4,030,832 of OZ246956.1, read as the reverse complement.
CCGACAGCGCCGAGTGCATGGACAAGCTTGGCCTGTCGCTGGCGCACTGTGAGTCCAGGTGCGAGAACTTCTACGACGCGGCGGAGGTGGAACGCGTGTTCTACCCGGAGATGGAGAAGCTCCTCCTGGAGTTCTTCCCGGATGCGACGGATGCGTTCGTGTACAACCACGACGTGTTCGACAAGGACTACCAGGGAGACCGGACGGAGGATCAGGACAACAAGAACCCCGGTGTGAACGCCAACTACGCGAACCTCGTGCACAACGACCTGAACGACAACAGCGGCCGCGTACGCTGCCGCGAGCTGCTCACCAGGAATCTGCGGAATTTCGGACGCGAGCAGCACTACACCGAAGAGCATGCGGACGCGAAGATGTCGAGGCGCTTCATGTCGATCAATCTCGCCAAACCGATGGAGACCGTGCGCCAGAATCCCTTCGTGCTCTGCGCCTGGCCGTCGTTCGCCGACCAGCCGTACATCACGAACTACCGCATCTACGATGACCGCGTCGGTGAAACCACGCGCTTCACCTACCGCCCGCACCACGAGTGGTACTGGTTTCCCCAGCAGACGCCCACCGAGGTCTCGATGCTCAAGTGCTACGACTCGGTTACAGACGGCTCCGTCTCGCGCTGGTCGTTCCACACGGCCTGTATCGATCCGACCGCGCCCGACGATGCTCCCTGCCGGAGGAACGTCGTCGTCCGCTCCTACGTGTTCTTCTAGAAACCTGCGCCGCGTCTACTTCGGCTGCAACTCCGACAACCGCAGTGTCCTGCCCAGCAGGCTCCGGTTCGCGACGGTGCGCAACTCGATCCGGATGGCCGGGTCGGCCTGGGTCCAGTCGATCTCCATGTAGCCGAAGTTCGGCTCCGTAGTCGGATTGCCGACGCGGTGGCGGTTGGGGCCGATGCCGGCGCCGCGTCGGTTGAGCGAACTCGACGTGATGTCCCAGAGAGGGTACGAGAGCTCCCCGTCCAGGCGGGAGACCTCGGACCAGGGCGTGTCGCCACTGAGCAGGAGGACGCCGTTCGCGCGGGTGGTCCGGATCAGGTCGATCAGCCGCCTTCGTTCGAGCGGCATGTTGGCCCAGCTCTCCCAGCCGTTGAACTCCATGACGAACGGGATGCTCGTCACGATCAGGCGCAGGTCGGCCGGCTGACGGAGTTGCTCCTCGAGCCAGCGCCACTGTTCCTCGCCCAGCATCCGCGCGCGCTCGTGGTCGTTCGGCAGGTACGGTCCCATTCGTCGCAGTCTGCGGTCTGCCGCTTCGTCGGGCGACACGTTCCACAGCGGTCCACGACCGTATCGGGTGTCGAGGAGAATGACCTGCAGGCGCCGGCCGGGAGGGCCGAAACGCTGCGACGTGTACACGCCGTCCTGCTGCCGTCGCGGCGAGCCCGACGGTTCGTTCCAGAAATCCAGGAACACCCGCTGCGACTCGGCCCGTTTCGCAAAGTCGGCGCCACCGTCCTCGCGGCCGAAGTCCAGGTCGTTCCAGGTGGCCAGGAAGCGGCTCTGTCCGCGCAACTCGGCAAAGCCCGGTTTCGCGGCGAGCTTGTCGTACTGAAGACGGAGTTCGTCCATGTCGTCCGTGCCGGCGAGGACGCTGTTGCCGAGCATCAGCATGAGCTGGGGCCGGAGCGCGAGCACCGTGTCCCAGACCGGTTGCGACCGATCCTGATCGGCTCCGGAACCGAAGGCGATGCGGCTGACCACCTCCCGGGTCAGGGTGTCCGCGGCGCGACGCCGACGGTGGAGGGACCACACGTAGGCGGTCAGAGCATCGACGTCGGGTTCGTCGAGCTCCATGCCGCCGAACGGCCACATCTCGTACTTGCCGCGGAAGCGACGGCCGGCGCCGTGCCGGAACCCGGTTTCGATCGCCTGGCGCACGGCCGCCGGCGAGCCGTCGCCGTGGAGCCACTCGTCGTCCGTCAGGTCCGGGCCGCGGCGGTTGCCCTGCCCCTCCCAGTGGTGGCAAACGGGACACGTTCCCTGGCGGAAGATCACGGCGCCGCGTTCGATCGCCAGCGGATCGGCGACCGCCGCACGCGCGGGGCCGGCGGCCGGCGCCACGAGGCCCAGGAGGATGCAGAGCCAACCAGGTGACCGAAGGCGGGGTAGCGGGCTCGGCATGCGCAAAATTTACCGTACCGGTAGGAACCCGGGTGGCGCGGGACGCGCCACACGCGAACCAGTCCGTGCGCCCGTCCGTCGGGCGCACGGATGACAGGCCCCGCGGTTCGTTGTATTTTCCGCGCCGATGTGTGAACGGGAGGGCGCGGGTGCGCCGTGGGGGTACGACGCGGACGATGGTCCGGGGCTGTGGGCCGGGCTCGACCCGGCGTACGCGACGTGCGCCCTGGGAACCGAGCAGTCTCCGATCGACCTGACCGGCGGCCAGCGAGCCCATCTGCCGGAGGTCGAGTTCGACTACCGGCAGGGTTGTGCGACGATCGAGAACACTGGGCACGGCATCCAGGTGAACCCCGTCCCCGGCAGCGGCATCGTGCTCGACGGGGTCCGGTACGAACTGCGCCAGTTCCACTTCCACCGCGAAAGCGAGCACACGGTCGAAGGTGCGCGGTTGGCGATGGAGATGCATCTTGTGCACGAGAGCGCCGACGGCGCGCTCGCGGTCGTCGGTGTTCTGCTCGACGAGGGCGAGGAGACTGACGCCCTGAGGCCGGTCTGGGCTCATCTTCCGACCCGACCCACGCAGCCGCACGCGATGGCGGGCGACCTCGACCTCGCTTCACTGCTGCCCGACGACCGGACCTCGTGGCGGTACCGGGGTTCGCTCACCACGCCGCCCTGCACCGAAGGGGTCGCATGGGTGGTCCTTACCGAGGTGCTGTCGATCTCGTCCGGCCAGATCGAAGCGTTCGCGGCGATCTATCCGAACAACTACCGGCCCGTTCAGCCTCTCGGGGAGCGTGTGTTGTATCGAGGCTGAGTTTCGCGCCCGGCAGAGTGCCCGTGGGCCGGCAACGCACGCGGAATGCCGGCCAGGACCCGGGTGGCGCGATCCGCGCCACCCGTGAACCAGTCCGCGCGCCCGTCAGCGGGCGCGCGGGTGGCAGGCCGGCGCACCCAGTGGCGCTAGTTCGCGTCCCGTACCAGCCGCAGCATCGCGTCGCTGACGGCGTAGGAGAACCGCGGGTCGTTGATGTTCGCGTCGACCTCGGTGACCGGCACCGACTGCTTCAGGTTGTTTCGCAGGGCGCTGAAGAGTGCGTGGTCGGCTTCCGGGTCGTGGAACGGTCCTCCGGGAGCGGCGAGCGTGGAGACGCCGCCGAGGGGCAGATAGACCTCGACCGGGCCGGTCGAGGCGTTCAGTTTCGAGGCAAGGACCTGGCCGAGTTCGCCGCACTCTTTCGGCGATGTGCGCATCAGGGTCATGTTGTCGCTCTGGTGGTGGAACACGCGCCCCGCGAACTCGTTGGGGACCGTGTCGCGGGCGAAGAAGCTGACCATGTCCAGGCAGCCGGGTACGACGATCGCCGGGGTGCCGCTCTTCGCGGCGGCCTCCAGGCGGGACGGGCCGGCGGTACGCACGCCGCCGACCAGTTCGTCCGCGCACTCCGTGGTGGTCAGATCGAGCACGCCGCGCACGAAACCGGCTTCGATCAGGCTTTCCATCGTACGGCCGCCGGCGCCGGTGGCCTGAAAGACGAGCACCTCGATCCCCTCCGTCTCGAGTTGGCGCCGGCAGGCGTCCGCGCAGGGGGTGGCGCTGCGGAAAGTGGAGGCCGCGATCAACGGTCGGTCGTCGCCGCTTTGGACCTCGACCCGGGCCATGGCGCAGACCGCGGCCGCCGTGCGGCTCAGGACCTGCCGGCTGATACGGTTGACGCCGTCGATGTCCACGATCGAAGGCACCATGACGATGTCCTTGACGCCGACGTAGCCCGAAGCGTCGCCGCCGGCCATCGTGGAGACCATGACCTTGGGCACGCCCAGGGGTAGCGCGCGCATGGCGGTCGTCGCCATCGCCGTGCCGGCCCGGCCGCCGAGACCGACGATCGCGTCGAAGCTTCCGTGGCCGTAGTTGCGGCGGACGACTTCCTCGGCGCCTGCGGACATCGCAGCGATCGCCCGCCTTTGGTCAGCCTCCTGGGCCAGTTGCTCGATCTTCTCGCCGCCGGCGTTGGCGACCTCGCGGCGGCTCACGTCGGGAAGCCAGCTTCCGTCGAGCGCCGGTTCGCCGAACACGCCGAGGTCGATGACGAACGCGCGACAACCCCAATCGTCGACGATGCGATCCACGAGATAGGAGACTTCGCCGCCCTTCGTGTCGAGGGTGGCGAGGACTGCGATCGTGCAGGGTGCGTCGGGCACAGCCCTACCATCCTACGGAGGAGTAGCGCCCGAAGACAAGACGTTCGGGGGTAGGATAAACAGGATGCGGCGCACATGTCGGGACGCAGCGCCGCACCGGCGCTGGCGACGATTGGCGGCCTCTTCCCTGATCCTGCAGTCGATGAACAAAGCCGTCTCGCTGACTCTCGGTCTGGTACTCGTTCTGGGCTTGGCCACCGAGGCGAGCGCTCAGGAGGTGATGCCGGATCACGACGCTTCGCGCCGGGAGCGGCTCGACTACGGTGGCGATCGCTTCCGGACGGCGGAGGGCTTCCAGGTCGAGTCGGCGGCGGTGCCGGGGCTTTTCGGCTCGGTCGTCAACATGACCTTCGACGCCTCGGGTCGAGCCTTGCTGGCGCTCGAGAACGAGGGTCTGGCGGTGCTCGAGGACGGCGACGGCGACGGTGTCTACGACCGAAGAATCGATATCGCGCCCCAGGTCCGGACGGCGCACGGCCTTTACGTCATGGGCCCGGGCGACCTGCTCGTGCATGCCAACGGCGATGGCCGTCTGGCGGAAGCCGCCGGTGTCGAGGGCGAGGCGCGCTCCAGCGGATCCGTCGAGGACACCGGGCTCTACCGGCTGCGGGATACCGATGGCGATGACCGGATCGACCAGGTCGAACGGATCGCCCGGGCAACGGGCCGGATCCAGGAGCACGGCCCACACACGATCGCCCTCGGTCCTGACGGGGCGCTCTACCTGCTGTACGGGAATTTCTCCGGCCCCGACGTGCGGCTGGCCGAATCGTCGGCGCTGCGCGAGCTGCAGGAGGATCAACTCCTGCCGCGCATCCTCGATCCACGGGGCCACGCGAACAGCTTGCGCGCGCCCGGCGGCACGCTGTACCGCTTCGATCCGGAGGCGAACACCTGGGAACGGCTCTCCGGCGGTCTGCGCAACCCGTTCGATCTGGCGATCGGGGCGGCCGGTGAGGTCTTCGCCTACGAGGCCGACATGGAGTGGGACCGGGGTCTGCCATGGTTCAGGCCAACCCGGGTCGTTCACCTGATTCCGGCCGGAGACTACGGCTGGCGGACGGGCTCCGGGAAGTTCGCGTTCTACGAGATCGACACGCTGCCCGGGGTCGTCGACATCGGTCGCGGGTCGCCGGTCGGCGTCGCCTTCTACTACCACTCCGCCTACCCCGAGCGGTACCTCGGCGCGTACTTCATGGGCGACTGGTCGCGGGGCCGCATCCGGGTCCTGTTTCCCGAACGATCCGGGGCCACCTGGACGGGTGAAGCGCACGACTTCGTGCTCGGCGAGCCGCTCAACGTGACCGACATGGATGTCGGACCCGACGGCTGGCTCTACTTCGCAACTGGCGGCCGGGGGACTTCGGGCGGCCTCTACCGCGTCACCTACGAGCAGCCGGGCGCGCCTTCGGAGGCGACCGGCGTGCTCCGCGCCGTGCGGCAGCCCATGCCGCGGTCCGGGTGGGGGAAGGAGGCGATCATCGCCGTACGGGCGGAGGCCGGGGATGCGTGGGCGCCGGAGCTGTGGCGGATCGTCCGCGACTCGGGCAGCGAGGCGCTGGATCGCCAACGCGCGCTCGAACTGCTCCAGGTCCACGGCCCAAGGCCGACCCTCGACGAGACGTCGGCCCTGCTGTCGAGCGACGAGCCGTTGGTGCGCGCCGCGGCGGCGTCGCTCCTCGGCTCTTACACCCTCGCGCAGGTGCAGGAACCGCTTCGTGGAGCGCTCGCGGACCCCGATGCGCTGGTGGCGCGGCGCGCGGCCGAGTCGCTCGCCCGGTCGGGGCTGCATCCACGTGTCCGGGGACTGGAGGTCGCAACTTCCGAGGCCCTCTACGAGCTGCTGGATCACGAGGACCGGTTCCTGCGCTATGCGGCGCGTGAGGCGATCCTGCGGATCCCGCACGGCTATTGGTTCGACCAGGCGTTCATGGCTTCACCCGAGCAACGTCCGCGCGGCTTCTTCGAGGCGATGGTGGCCACGATCTACCGCCAGGAGCACAAGCTGGAGTACAACTTCCTGACCGGCAGGCTGTTTCAGGTGGCGCGGACCGACCTGGACGTCGAGGGAGAGCTCGACTATCTGCGCATGCTGGAGCTCTTCCTCATCCGCGATGAGGATCCGGAGGCGCCCGGACGCGCCGATGCCCGGGCGCGCCTGGGTCCGCTGCTGCTGGCGCGTTACCCGCACGCCGACGACCGGGTGAGCAGGCAGCTCGAGCGGCTGCTGGCCTTCCTGCAGCCGGACGGCGCGCTACCGAAGATGGTCGATCGTCTGGACGAGGAGCGACCGCCAGAGGAGCAAATCCACACCGCCTACTGCCTGCGCGCGATGGATAGTGGCTGGACCCCGGACTTGCGAAACCGGGTCGTGGCCTGGTTCGACGACGCCCGGGAGTTCCGGGGCGCGGCCAGCATGGAGGGGTACGTCAACGCGATCTGGAACGACGTCCTGGCCCGGTTCCCCGGCGAGGAGCGAGCCGCCGCGGAGGAACGGCTGGAACTCCAGCGCGCCGAGCGCGCCCGGCGCGCCGCCGAACTGATCACGGACGTCGAGGGCGATCGGCCGGGCAGAAGCGACCTCGCCCAGATGAGTTTCGAGGAACTCGCCGAGTACCTGGAGTACGACGTGATGGCGTACGAGCGCTACGACCCGGAGCACGGCGAGCGGGTGTTCCACCGCGCCCGCTGCTCCGCGTGTCACGTGTTCGGTGACATCGGCAGTGGCGGCGGCCCGGACCTCTCGACCGTGGTCAAGCGGTTCCGCCGCCGCGAGGTGCTCGAGTCGATCATGTTTCCCTCGCGGGTGATCTCGGACCAGTACCAGGCGGTCGATGTCGAACTCGACGACGGCAATCTCCACAGCGGCATGGTCGTCGAGGACACGGCGGCGCGCCTGACGTTGATCGACGCGGGCGGCAACCGGCTCGATTTGGACAAGTCACGGATCAGCAGCCAGGAGCCGTCCGCGCTTTCGATCATGCCCGAGGGCCTGCTCGACGCGATGACCCTGAGCGACTTGACGAGCCTGATCCGTTTCCTGGACGAGGGCGCGGACCTGGACCGGTAGCGCAGCAGGATGTTCGCCGCTATGCGGCGCCTTGTGTAGAGGATTGCGAGAAACACGGAGCAAGGTGCTGCGAGAAGCCCTGCGCAGCAGAGGGCCGCGCGATCTCGGGTGCGCACTCTGTTGACGACTGGAAGGCGGCGGGAGCGAGCGCGGTCTTCTGACGCGGTCTTCGGCAGCTCGGTTCAGGACGCCGAACCGGTGCTGCGCGTCCGCCTTCTACGGCTACGGTGCCGCCATGTCGGGCCGCCGCAACGTCGAGGACTCGGATGCCGGCGACTGAGGTCGGTCCGCGCGACCTGGGCGACATTGCGCTCTACTGGCGGGCGCACGGCCGGCGCGACCTGGCGGAAGCGTTCGCCAGGGACCCCCGGCGCGGCCGCGGCCGGCGCGACGGCCTCCTCCTGCGGAACACGGACCGCGACAACAGCATGAACTTCCGCCCGGTCCTGCTTGCCGGTCTCGGTGACTGGCCGGGCCTGGTGGATTGGGTCCGCCGCTACGAGCGCGAGGGTTGGCAGCTCCGGGAATGGAACAGCCCCACCTACACGGGTCGGGTGCTGACCGCCCTGGTTGTCGGCGCCGCCCTCGCCGATCGACGCGCCGATCGACTGGCTCTGTCCCGCGCTGTCCGCGAGTGGTGCGATCTGCTGGCGTTGCTCGCCGTGCCCGCCAGGCCCGGCGTCCGGACGGGCGAGTACGGTGGCGAGCGGGTTCGGACCCGAGTTCGCAACCTGCACGTGTGCCCGACCGGGATGAGAGCGAATCGGTGGACCGCACTGTGCAGCGGCGCGACCGATCTCCTGGGGCTGCTTATCGGGTGGCCGCACGCTCGCCGCCACGCGGCGGCCAAGGCTCGCCGGCAGGAGCGCCGGCATCCGATGCCGACAGACCCCCGCTCCCACCGGAAGCCAATCTCCGGACGGGAACTGGCCGCCGTTCTGGCTCTGGGCGGACAGCACCTCAGCGGGCCGGTCCGGGACCGTTTGCGCCGTGTCGTCCGCGGCGAGGAACGGGCCGTTCGCCAGTGCGCGACACGGCTCGTGGAATCGCCGATCCGCGCGTGGGGCGGACTGCGGGTCCGCGTCCAGCGGCGCGAGAGGCTCGTGGTTGCGGCGGTCGACAGGGCCACGAGCTGGCAGAAGGGTGCGGTGACCGCGGCGCGTCTCGATCCGCGGGGCATCGAGATCCAGGCCGTCTCGCCTCTCCGGCGGGTGTCCAGGGCGCCTGGAGTGAAATGGGACAGCCGCGGCTGCGAGGCCGTCTGCCAGGTCAGCGGACGGAGATCCTTGGTCCCCTGGCTCGACGAGAGGGTCGTCGACCTGCGGATCGACGCCGCCGGCGTCCACTGGGTGGCATCGTGAGCATCCCGAAGACACACGTCGTGCTGATCGACGGGACGGGCTGCGACAGGCGCGCCGGCAGCGCGGTTTCGCGCCTGGCGGAGCCGTTGGAGGCGGCGGGGATGTTGCCGCGGTACCTGCGCGGTGTCGGCTCTCAGTGGCACTCGAGGGTGAGAGGCGGCGCCGGCGGGTTCGGTCTGTCAAGACAGATGCGGCTCGCCTGGTCGTGGCTGGCCGTGGTCGCGGACCCAAACGACCGGATCGTCCTGCTCGGCTATAGCCGCGGCGGCTCGGCAGTGATCTCCCTGGCCAACCTGCTCGACCGGTGCGGCCTGGTGGAAATCAACGACGACGCCGAGGCGGACCGCGTGGCGCGAGAGGCGATGAGCGCCTACTCCAGTCGTGAGGGCTACCGGAACTGGGCCGCCGCGCGCTTCGCCGAACGCCACCGAAGTCGCCACTGGAGACCGCGGGTCGCGTTCCTCGGTGTCTTCGACGCGGTAGGGGCGGCCGGGATGGGCATGCCCCGCTGGCTGGCTCGCGCCACGTTCGGCCGCCACGAACTCGACCTGCCGGACTGCGTAGAGGCAGCGGCGCAGGCGCTCGCGGCGGACGAGAAGCGCTGGTCGTTCCGTCCGGCGATCTGGACGTCGCCGGCGCGCGGCCGCCACGTCGCTCAGGCATGGTTCCCCGGCCACCACGGCGACATCGGAGGCGTGACCGCCGACGACTCCGTCCGCTGGATGGTCGCTTGCGCTCGTGAGGCCGGCGTCGACCTGCCCGACGCTCCTCCGCCGCTTGACCGGGCGCCGCGCACGCCGAGGGTGCTGCGCCGGAGTGACCGCAGCGCGATCGACGAGCGGATGGTCACCGGCATGTGTCTCCACGAGACGCACGCCGACGCCGGCATCGGCCGTTGGCCCGTGGTCAGCGCCGATGCGCCCTGGTCGATCCCCGCCTGAGTCGCTCGAGGAAGTCGACCTCAGCTTCCGCGGTCAGGCCCCGCCGACGCGTAAGGCTCGGCCACACGCTTCTTCAGCGCGTGGTTGCCGACCCGGTCGCTGCGCTACTCGCCGCGTTCGGCGAGGAGGACCTTGTGGATGTTGTCGAGGAGCCGGTTACCGGCCCGTATCTCACCCTTGATCTCGGAAACGGATTTGGCGACTTCCGTGACGCGTCCGTCGAGCCGGGACAGGTCGCTGTAGGTGGGGAGTTGGCTGCCGGTCGCTTCGAGCACTGAGATGCGTTCCTTGGCATTGGAGAGTTCGCCCCGCAGGCCGTTGATCTCGCCGGTGTGCACGGCCTCGATCTCGATGATCTTGCTCTCGTTCGCTTTGCCGCGTGCGGTCAGGTGGGAGTAGACCCCGTTGACGACCACGAGGAGGACGGGCCACAGAGTAGCGATGGCGTCGAGGTTCACCAGGTCACTGGCCGGCTTCTGCGGCCATATCGGCCAGCGATGCGTAGCTCCGGTACGTGCCGCCGGTCCAGTCGCCAATGGCGAGGATTCTCCGTCGCCGGCGCGTGCCGTGGGAGACATGTACCCAGGCTGGACGACCGAAGCCGCCGCCGTACTCGTGAATGACCTGGTCGATGCCGAGTTCTTCGACCAGGACCGCTGCGACCGCGAACAGCCGGCCGGTCGCGGTCAAGAGGTCGACGCGGCCGTTGAGACTGTCGGATACCAGATCGATCGGGAGCCGGCCGGACGCCTGTTCCGGCGTCCATCCGGGCCCGAGACGGATGTCGGCGGCTTCTCCGAGACAGTGTTGGGATCGCTCCGCACCGCCAATGCGCCGGTTCAGTTCGACGCAGCGGTAGCCGCTGTTGACGCGGATCGGCCAGTCGAAGAGGTGTCGAAGAGGATCCAGCGTGGTCGCCGTGAGCCTTCGCAACGCGTCGACGACCCCGGCTGGCGGTGCGCACTGACGGCGCCAGAGAACGGGGTCCCGGCGAGCCGTGCCCGACTCGGTCAGCTCGGCAAGAGTGAAGTGAGCACCGAGATGTTGGATGTCCGCCATGGCCGGTCATTCTGCGGCCGTGTCGTGACTCGGCTTCCGGGCGACGTGTCACGACGCGAAGGCTCGGAACAGGCCGGCTTCAGCGACCGTCGACGATGCGACGCACCTGGCGGACGCTCAGACCGTGCCGGCGGGCGATGGCGCTGTAGTTTGCGCCGTCGAACTGCTTCTTGATTCTCGCGTTCCTGCGCGCGCGTCCCAGCTCCGCCCTCACCGTACTCGCGGTGGGTGCGGCGCCGTCAAGGCTCTCGGCCACGGCCAGCACGATCATGGCTGCGCGCTCTTCCTCGTTGCCGACCGCGGCGAGCCAATCGGGCGAGCGCATCGTGCGCCAGACCGCGGAAAGAAGGCTGGCTACGCTCTTCTGGGCGGCCGTCACCTGGGTGCCCCGGCCGTGGCCACTGAACCAGCCACACTCAGGCCACCCTGGTCTCTCGCTTCCCGGCCTCGTCGAGGCGGTCGATAAGCGCGGCCACCGCTCCGTCGTCGGGGAGCATCGGCTCTTTCTGGTTCCGCTCTGCGTGCCGTTCCGGATGGAGTACCGCGTCCGCGACGCCGGCGGTGATGCGATCCTCGCCGCGGGCCGCGGCCTCGAGGAGGCAGTGGTCGGCCAGAGCGGCCAGGTCGAGCCAGTTGCGCGCCCGTTCCGAGGCGCCGAGCGCAGCGGCCGCTTCCAGCTCGATCACGATGGGGCGGCCGCGCCGGTTGAGCGCCTGTTCGAGGGCGGTTTCGGCTTCCTCAGGCAGAAGGCCCGCGAGCCAGAGACGGTCGGAACGCAGTCCAAGCTCCGGCATGGACGCCGTCCGGTCGGCCTGGCCGAGCAGCACGATCCCGAGCAGCCGGGCGACGCCGAGCCAGGACAGCTCTCGAAGGCGCTTGAGAGCCCGGAGCGTCGTGGGGTGCAGGACGTGTGCATCGTCGATCAGCAGGATGACCGGGTGTGCCTGGGCACCCTGTCCGAGTACGCGCCGTACCTGGTAGCTGCGCGCTTCGCCTGAACGGCGTGGACGCTCGTGGGGAGCGAGCTCGCGGATGATCGCGCTCTCGATGTCGCCTATGTGAAGCCGCTCTCGGCCCAGGCGCAGCGGCTCGACCATCCGGATATCCCGGAGGCCGCGTAGCGCCTGGCGTACTGCGTGAGTCTTGCCGGCGCCGCGGGCGCCGAGAATGGAGACGAGGAGCTGCGCCTCGGCAGCCGCCTGGACCGCCTGGGCGACCCGGGTGGCGTCGGTGGTCGCCAGGTGACAGCCCGCCCAGGGGTCGGCCGGGAGTCCGAAGCGTCTGTGCAGCAGTGCCTTCACGGATGAGTCCTTTCTTCGGTCAGCTTGCTGTCGCGGCGAGGGCGTGGAGCCGATTCGCGAGCTCGACGACGGCCTGCCGTTTCAGCCCGTGGCGCTCGAGGTATGCGGCCGCGGAGTCGCGATTGGCGGGGGAGAGCGGATGGGGGTAGAGCGCGGCCAGGTCCCGCATGGCCTGCTCCAGGTTCCGGTAGCGATCGGCGTCCAGGGGATTGTCGAGGGGGAGGGGAGGCACTGATCGGGTCGGCATGGCCGCGACGGCAGGCGTCGGGACGGTGTCGTTGCGACGGTAGAGGTCGGCGCCGGCCCTGTTCGGAGCGGTTTGCCGGGCGACAGCGTCGGCCTCGGTCAGTCGCTCAAGAGGCGTGGCCGGCGTCGACCGGACCTCGCCGTAGGGGCGTGGCCGGTAGGGTCGCGCGAGCGCCCGTTCGCCCGTGGCGGGGTCTTCGATCACCAGGACGTCCTCGTCCGGGTCCGCGAGGAGACCGCGGCGGGCGATGACGCGTCGACCCGTCAGTCGAGGCGCGGCCTCCGCCTCGATTTCGTACTCCCGGCCACCCCAGCGGACGATGCCTGAGATGTCGACCCGGCGCCGAGCTTCCTTTGCCAGCGTCTCTAGCGGGTTCTCGGGCAGCCGGCGAAGCCGGTTGTCGGCGGGACGCCCGTTGCTCAAGGCGGTCCAGGCGGCGGTTCGGCTGACCGTGCGGCCCGCGACCCTGGTCCGCGACGGTCTTCGCTGGTTCTCCCTGGCTTCGAACTCGGCAAGCCGCGCGTTCACTTCGGTGAGGGCGAGATGGTCCTTCGCCTTGAGGAACAGGCTTCGCTCGAATCGCGACCAGCGGGTGCGGTGGCTGCGCTCCACACCGCCCATGCGCTCCTTTGCGTACGGAGCTCCGGTGACGAGGGCGATGCCGAGGCGGCGGAGCAGATCGCCGGCGGCCCGGGACTTGAACAGCGCTCCCTGGTCCGTCCAGAGGTCGTCCGGTACTCCGTGCAGGGGAGCCCTGGGATCGCCCTTTTCGGCGAGCGCCCAGCAAAGGAACTCGATCGCGCCGATGGCGTCCTCACCCCGGGCCACGGCGTACCGGGACACGACGTAGCCGGTGCACATATCCCAGAGCGCGTACACGAGCACGCGGTTCCGGTCAGGGCCAAGCGGCTTGTTCTTGTAGCCCGTCGCGGCATATGGCCGTCGGTGCGTCCTGAGGAGCCAGTCGTCCTCGTCGTCCCCGGTCCGGATCCGCCGCACCGGGACGAGATGTTCCGAAGAGGAACCGTCGAGCTGGACCGCCTGCATCGGGTAGTCGGCCCGCACTCGACCGCGCAGCTTCGGTCGTCGCAGGCCCAGCTCCGTGCGGGCGATCCTCTGTGCGGTGGCGACCGGCATGATGGATGCCTCCGGCGGGAGTTCCCCGCTCTCGAGTCCGGCCTGGATTGCCAGGTCGAGCGGTACGGGCTTCGGTGCGCGGTGCGCGATGGCCACCGCGGTCCGCGTCCAGTCCCGATACCGTGGCTGCCGCGGAGGCCGTTTCCTGCTCGCTCCGCCCACTCCGGCGGCGCGCCAGACGGTTGCCTCGGACACGCCGAACAGCGTGGCGAGACGGGCCACGGTGCGAGTTCGCGAGCCTCTCGGCGCTTTGCTCATGGTTTCAACGATGGTGGTCACGGCGGCGGGCGAGAGGGACGGCGGCACGAAGACTCGGTACGGGAGAGGTCGCGACCTGACGCACTACTGGAGGGGCCGACAGTCCGTGCTCATCGCGCAGGGCCTGTCGGCGAATTCTGGCGAGAGGACAGCGCGAGATCGTTGATCCGCTCGATGTGGTCGGTGGCGATCGCGGCGAGGCTGAGCAGCCGTTCCCGGCCCGCCCCCGGAATCGGACGCGTTTCTCCCAGCACCATCTCGGCGGTCAGCAGGAGGTCGGCGAGTTCGCCCTCGATCTTCTGCAGCGCCTCGAGCAACTCCCTGAGCCGGCGGTTCGGGTTCTCCTCGTTCCGGCCGACCGCCTCGACCGTCGACCGCTCTGGCTTCTTGACGAGCGGTGTCTCTTCCTTCGCCTGGTGGGATTCGATCAGTTCACGGATCGCCCTGTTGCGTTGGCGAGGCGGCCGGGACAACAGATCCGCGACCTGCTTGTCGGTCGCGTCGGCTAGCTGGACGCCGGCGTCGATCGCGCTCTTCATCAGGGACAGCGCCTCCGAGGGCCGGCTCTGCGCCAGCTCGCGCAGCTCTCGCCGGCGTCGTGCGACGGACCAGGTGTCCACCATCAGACGCGCCCGGCGACGGTCGATCGGCGTCTGCGACTCGACGAAGGCATAGAACTCGGCGTCGACGGGCAGCTCACGGCGGATGACCCACAGCGACTCCATGATCTGAGCCTCGATCAACTGCGCGAACGTACGCGCAGTCATGTGCAGCGCGCGAATGCGGCCAGCCGCCTAGTGAGCTGCGGGCGTGGGCGTCATTCCCGTCGCGCCGTGTGGGATCAGCGACTCGTCGCGTTTCTTCATCGAACGTCTCCCAGGTAGTCGCGGCAGGCATCCGCAAGTGCCAGCCTGTATCTCTCACTGATACGGACGATCCCGGGCGAGAGACGCCAGCCGCCTGGCAGCCGCTCGGCCCAATCGGCCGCTTCCATGTTCTTCAGTGCGCGGAACACCTGGTCCCGCGAAGCGCCGATGTGCCCGGAGAGCGAGACGACCGTCCGCGGTTCGAGAGGCCGCCGCCCTAGCGCCGCCACCACTGAAATCAGGACCTGGGACGCCGGTGAAATGTACTCGCCGGAATCAGACCGCATCGGACCGTTTCTTCGAGGGCGGCTGTTCGGAGTTCCGCGTGCTGAGGTAGCGGCGCCCGATCTCGGCCGCCTTTTCGATCCGGGCGCGACGCAATGCGAAGCGCCCATCGCCGCTGGCTACCAGGTGGTCGAGCAGTTGGCGAGTCCAGGTATCGGGCTGTGGCACAGCGCCGGCCCGGTCGCCGGCGTCGGAGTAGCGGCGGACTACATAGTCGTACGTCGTGCGGCGGATGCGGAGCGCCTTGCAGAGCGCAGCCGGCGACCGCAGCCGCCCGTTCGCGCTCAGGGCCATGGCCTCGCTGACCGACGGCTGGCGTCTGCCGTCCGGTGTTGTGGCCTCGACACCTTGAGGCGGCTCAGGACGAGCGATGCCGAGCGGCCATGAGAGATGCTCGGGCCAGTGTGCCGAGAACCAGCGCAGCGCGCGCTCGAAGCTGCGGGTCCGAAGATCGGCGCCGCGGGAGATCTGCCGATGTCTGGCGCCGTGGTTCCAGATCAGCGTGGAAACCCGCGAAGCGCTACGACCTGAGGCTCCGCAGTAGATGGAAAAGAGGCGAAGAACGACTTCTCTGTGATTCACGGCGCGGGACCATACGGTAGAGATACCGCATGCGCAAGTCCCGCAGGGATAACCTGTTGGCTTGCTCGTGAGAGACAAGTGCGGTAGGATTACCGCGCTTTGGGACTCACAGAGGATCTGCTGGCGGCAATAGATGAAAGCGAGCGCTCTGATCGCCAGTTGTCCATTGTGGCGACAGGCACTACGGACACGATTCGCAACATTCGGCGGGGGGCTACGCCTCGACTAGACACATTTGAAGCTCTCTGTTCGACCCTTGGGCTGGCGATCTATATCGGCCGCGCGCGGCCGCCACCGTCTGACGAGCCAGCCCATAGTCCAGCGGCCGCGAACTCAGCGAATCCCTGTCAGTTCATGCACGCGTTGCGGACGGTCGCGGAGAGTCTCCGCCGCGTAGGGTTTGAAGTACGGGAGCCGGTTTCATGGAGACGGCGGGAGGATGACGAGTGAAGACGGAAAACGAGGAGCTGCGCGAGCGGTTGTGCAGCTCAGCATCGGAGCGGTCGGGGCGATACGGAACCTGGAGCGGCAGTTGGCGTCGCACCTGGACGGCGAGACCGTGAGTGCGGATGTTCGGAATCTGCGGATCGACCTGGAGACGATCGCGCGGCTGGCGGCGGAGGCGGCATCCGACGGGAGCCTCTGCAGCCACTGCGGCACCGTCGTAATGTGAGAGCGCGGGGCGTCGGAGGAGACGGCGTCGGCGGGTGGACCCGTCGGCGTTTTCGCTTGTAGGGCGTTCGGGCTCGGCGCTCCCTCGAGAAAGGGGACGGGCGAGGCCGCGACGATGTCACGGGGTGAGGGCAGGATCGTCGTCCCTACCCCGTAGAACCACACCCCCGACAGGGAGTTGGAAGATGAGTTTCGTTTCTCGCGCTGTGGGACGCCAACACCGACTATGCGGCGGACGCCGTCGTGCTTCACGAAGGCCTTGTGTACGCCGCCGCGAGTGCTACTGGCCCGACGGCGCAGAACGCGATCAATCCGTCGACGCCCGGTCAGACGACCTGGGTGGCCGCGTTTACCCGACCTGCTAGGAGGCCTTCGAGATGTCGCCTGTCGCCGAGCCCGTCCTCGTCATCCCCCGTCTGGTACTGGGCTTCGTTGTCCAATCGAGAGACCAGGCCGCCTATGTGAAGTGGGACCAGAACGTCACCGGATACGAGATCCGGTGGCGAGAGACCAGCGCCGGGTACACCGACTCCAACAAGACAGTCGTGGGGCCGGAACTCGAGACCCACACGGTCACGGGGCTGACCAACGATGTCGCGTACGCCTTCCAGATCAGGGCGTTGGACTTCGCGTTCGGGCCCGGTCCGTGGAGCAAGGAATTTTCCGTAACGCCGGTTGCGCCGCCGTTGCCCGACGCTCCCGGTGCGCCCGTGCCGACCGGCATTCGAGGGGGCCTCAAGTGGGCGTGGAGCGAACCTGCCGGCAATGGCCTGCCGATCAGCGGGTACAAGTTCGAGTGGCGTCAGGTAGGCGGTGAATGGAGCACACCGGCGCTCGTGGACGGACGAACCGCGACCGTTGTCAATGCGCAGATGAGCTCCACCAGTGATTACGAGGCTCATGTCAAGGCGATCACGGCCGCCGGCGAAAGCGACTGGTCGGCCGTATCGACGACTACGCGCGAGACGCGCCCGTTGCCGCCTCTGTCGTCTCTCCGCCACGAGTTCACGAGCGACGCGACATTCACTTGGCCGTACAGCGATTTGAGTGGTGCTCTCATGGTGCTTCGGAGTGGTACAGGCGGTGCCGGGGGTGGCGGTGGAGGTGGAGGAGGCGGCGTGAAGTTCGGCTCCAGTACCCACGGCGGACATGCAGGCGGTGCTGGGGGCGGTACCGACGGAGGCGAACAGATCACCAGTTCGACCGCGAACTTCTCGCGACGTGACGGAACAGGGCGCGGTGGCGGTTCCGGAAGTGTGAGCGCCGTGAGTGGCGGGCGGGGCGGCAACTTTGGCGGTAGCGGCGGCCGCGGTAGCACGGCGAACACAATCAACGCATCCAACCACGGCGGCGGCGGTGGTGGGGGCGGGCCGAAAGGTGGCAGCGGGGCGGACGGCATCGGGTTGCAGTACGGAGGCACTCCGTACTCCTACTTCGTGAGCGGCGGCGGCGGCGGAGGTGAGCAGGGTGCGGCCGGAAGCGAGACGAGCGTGACGGTTGAAGCAAAGACGTACTCCTCGGGCCCGGGAGTCGGAGGATCCGGTGGTGGTGGCGGCGGCGGTGGGGGTACTCAGCTCCAGACAGCAGTCGACGGTCATGACGGCGGCGGCGGTATGGGCGGCGCCGGCGGCTCTGGTGGTTCAGGTGAGACGGTAGCGCCCACCGATGCAGAAGAGATCGTCTTCAGTGGCGGCGCGGGTGGTGCCGGCGGAGCTGGCGGAATCGGCAGCCATGTCGAGAAGCTGGTTCAACTCACCGGCCTGAGCGCCTCCTCGGTCTTCGACATGACGATCGGCGCAGGTGGAGCGGGGGGCGCCGGCGGCGGTGGTGGCAACACCGGCGGATCGGCGGGGTCGGAGGGTGTCGCGGGCAGTGCAGGGGCATCCGGCAAGGTAGTGATCTATCCCCAGCACTGATGCGCTCACGACGTCGCAGGCGGCGATACAACGGGCGCCACGTCGTCGCCCGCCCGAACAGTGAATGGCGCCGGCGCCTTGCGTCACATGCAGCCTTCGGGGTCGCCGCCAGATCGTTCCATGTCGGTGACTGCGCCCGCCTTCCACACACGAGCCGGTTTCCTGGTGACGCTCTTCGCGGGCGGGGCGAAGGAGGTCCTGGTGCGCTCTCATCCGGTAGCTGTTGCCCCGGATGTTGACGATGTGGCAGTGGTGAAGGAGGCGATCGATGAGGGCCGCGGCCATGATCTCGTCTCCGAGCACGCCGCCCCACTCCTCGAAGCCCTTGTTGGAGGTGAGCACCGTGGAGGCCCGCTCGTGTCGGGCGTTGATCAACTGAAAGAAGAGCACGGCGCCGTCCTGGCTGATCGGCAGGTAGCCGATCTCGTCCACGACCAGCAGGGCGGGATGGGTGAGCACGCGGAGCCGGCGCGACAGGTTGCCCGCGGCCTTCGCCTCGGTCAGTGACTCGATCAGGGCCGCCAGGGTGCCGTAGTAGACCTTGCGGCCCGACTCGGCTGCTGCGATGGCCAGGCTGATCGCCAGGTGGGTCTTACCCACTCCCGGCGGCCCCAGGAGAATCACATTTTCGGCCCGCGCCAGGAAGCCCAACTCGTGGAGGCTCTCGATCTGCTCCCGCTTGATGCTGGGCTGGAAGCTGAAGTCGAACTGGTCGAGCGTCTTGACCGCCGGGAGGCGCGACGAGCGCATCGCCGCCTGCAGTCGGCGGTTGTTGCGCAGCACGATCTGGGCGGAAAGCAGATCCTCGATCGCTTCGCCCGCGGTCACCGCTCCGCTGTCGGCCTGGGCCAGAATGCCGTCCACGGCTTCCAGTGCTCCGGGCATTTTCAAGTCCGCCAGCATCTCTCGTAGCCGAGCCCGCCGATCACCCGCCGGCGCCTTCATCGGACTGCCTCCGAGTACTCCCGCAAGGGACGCCGCTGCACCTGTACCGTCGGCGCCACGAAGCGGCCCCGAGACGCCGCTTCGGGCTGCCGGGCGCCCAGAGGTCGGTAAGGACGGTTGGCCAGGGGACGGAGCGCTTCGCGCTCGTCACGCTCGAAACGATCCACCGGGCGCTCACCCGTCGTGCCATGCCGGCGCACATTGGCGGTGCCCTCCAGCCAGCGCGAGGCCTGCTCATTCAGGTCGGCGTCATTTGTGAATGGCCGGCCGTAGAAGAAGCACTCCCGCACGTACCGGATCGGCCGCTCCACCTTGCCCTTGGTCTGCGCCCGGTAAGGACGGCACGACCGCGGCACGAATCCCCAGTGGGCCGCGAACCGCAGAAACTCGGCATTCAGCGCCAGCTCGCCGCCCGAGGCGCGGTCGTCCGATACGACCACCGCGCGCATCTGATCGAAGAGGAGCTCCTGCGGCACGCCGCCGAACCGACAAGACGCGCTCTCGAGCCCCTCGACGAGGACCGACATCGTCTGCCGCGGGTAGAAACGCAGCCACAAGAGCCGGGAGTAGCCGAGCACCACCAGCAGCGCATGCCGACGTCCCCAGGGCAGCCTGAACGTACCGAAGTCCACCTGGCCCTGATGGCCCGCCGGCGTCTCGAACCGCACCGGTGCCTCCAGGGGCTCCCGCGGCCGCACCTCCCGCACGTAGTCCCTCACGCGGCTGTACCCGCCGTCGTAACCGGCCGCACGCACCTCGTCGAACAGGCGCTTCGCCGACAGCTTGGGGAACTCGCCGAGCCGGACCTCGATCAACTCCTTGTATGGGTCCAGCTTGTGCGCGACCCGTGGCCGCGGCGAGTACTGAGCCGCGGCCGACGACAGATCACGGTCCAGCTGGCCCGACTCGAACCACCTGTGGATCGTCCGGCGGCTCACCCCGAAGCGCCTCGACAGCTCCGCCTTCGAGACGCCCCGCTTCAGGTAGTGCCTCAACAACATCCTCGTCTCCCATTCGTGCATCCGAACGTCGCTCCATCGCTGTTGGCAAAGCCTCCAGCATCGAACGACTCGCGACCTACGGCAAGCCACCAACTGTGCCGTTTTCGGTTGCCACGAACGGGACATTTACAGCTGCCCCCAACAGGCCCGCCCGAACAGTGACCTGGCGCCGACACCTTGCGTCACATGCAGCCTTCAGGATCGCCGCCAGAATGACTGAGCGACTCACGTCCCGAGCACTCGCCCTGGCCGGAGGTCCACCATGACCAAGGGCTTGCCGACTGGCTGGAGCGGCTTCGCTCCCGGACCGATCAGGCGGGCAACGGGAACCGTGCGGAGCGCACGAGGACGCGGTGCCACCTCCGGCGCTGCCATACGCAACCACCGAGGCCACACCCGAAGAGTCGGGGCAGGCCTCCTGAATGAGGAGAACAGATGACAGAGCATGTTTCCACGCCGGATCCGACGACTGGTCTTCGCCCGGCTTCGCCATTGGGATTGGCCGCAGAAGTGGGCGACGGAAAGGCGACCGTCTCCTGGTGGCCTCCCGTGGACCTCTGGGAGGTCCACTGGAAGAAGGCCGCTGACGCCGAGTATCCAGACGACGACGGGCAAGCCAAGACCACCGCAACAGAACTGGAGATCACCGATCTCGAGAACGATGTGCCATATGTGTTCCGGGTGCTCGGCATCAGCGAGCACTACGGGGTCGGGCACTCGTCCAACGAGTTCGAGTTCACGCCGATGGCGCCGCCGCTGCCGGATCCGGCGCCGGAGGTTCCGATCGACGACGAATCAGACGAAGAAGCGACCACCCATGTCTTCACATCGAGCCAGACATTCAGTTGGCCCTACGCCGACCACGACAGAGCCGTTCTGATCATGAAAGGCGGCGGCGGCGGCCGCGGTGGCGACGGCGGTGGCGGTGCCGGGAGCTGGTCGTCCACGGCTGGCACGGACGGTGGCCCCGGTGGCGCCGGCGCAGCGGGAGGCACGACCCGTGTCGTCGTGAACGGCGCAACACACGTGGCTGTTGGCGGTGTGGGGGGGTACGGTGGAGCGGGAGGCCCCGCAGCTCCGCGACCGTCCACTGGAGTCGCGTTTTCGCCCGGCAACAACGGTGGGGTCGGAGGCGCCGGAACTCTCGCGGTTGCCAAGGTCGTCCTCGTCACGGGTCTGTCAAAGACCGACTCCCTGGCCATCACGATCGGCGCAGGTGGCTCAGGTGGGAGTGGTGGAGAGGGCGGAACAGGCCCGAGGTCGGACTACAACGGGCGCAGCGGTCCCAGCGGGTCCAACGGGGCAGGCGGCAGCTTGGAGATCGTTCCATGTCGGTGACTGCGCCCGCCTTCAACACGCGCTAGAGCGCAAGAGCTTCGCGGGCAGACGAAGGCCCGAGTGTCGTCGATCCACGAGGCGTTCAGCCTCCGCGCCACGGAAAGCCGCCAGCCGCAGGGCTGGCGGCTTTCCCAATTCGTCCCGGCCGCGAATGCGCGGCCGGGGCCCTCCGACGCCGACAGGCCGCCATCCCGCGAAAGTGACGCCGAGGCGGCGCCGGGTGTCCCATCGGGCCCGCAGGATCGCCGCCAATGACCAAGCGATTCACTTTCCGGGCGCCCGCCCCGGTCGGATGCAGGCGATGAGCATGCGACTCGCCGACTGGGTGGCGCGCCTGCGCTCGCGGACCGACATGGCGGTTCACGGCGTCTACACGAAGGCCGCTGTGCAGTCGAGCGCCGACCATGACGCGGCGTTCCTGACCTACTTCGCGGACGAGGCGCAGCCCTCGACCGTGATCGGTCCGCCGCGCCAGGAGCACGTTGTGGCGATCTCCGTGCTGCTTCGGGCGCCGGTCCGCCGGGAGGCGGACTCGGAGAGCGTCTCGGGCCTCGAGGCGGTGCGCGACCAGGTCGACGCGGCCCTGCTCGGCTGGACTCCGCCGGGGGCTACGGGCCCCGTCACGCACCGGAGCGGGAGAGTGCTGGATCGAGAAGACGAAGGGGTGGAGTGGTGGAGAGACATTTACCAGGCGCCGCAACTACGGTCGGCGTCTTGACCAGAAGGAGCGAATGATGGCCCTATCGGCAGGACGAAAACTGATCTTGGCGAAGATCGAAACCACGGCCGGCACCGCGGTGGCGCCCGCCGCGGCCGACGCGATTCTCGCGATCGAGCCGACCCTCACACCCCTCGTGGGCGGCACGGTGAGCCGCGACCTGGTGCGCAGCTTCTACGGCGCCTCGGAGGACTTCCAGGTCGGTTCGCACCAGCAGATCGAGTTCTCGGTGGAACTCGCCGCCTCGGGCACCGCCGGCACCGCGCCGCAGTTGGGCAAGCTGCTCCAGGCCTGCGGCATGAGCGAAACCGTGACCGCGAACAAGAAGGTCGACTACACGCCGGTGAGCAAGGACGAGAAGACGCTGACCATCGTCTGCAACTGGGCGGGCCAGCAGCACACCCTCACCGGTTGTCGGGGAACCTGGCAGCTCACGTCGGGCGCCCAGCTCATTCCGCGGCTCAAGTTCACCTTCCTCGGCAAGTGGAACGACCCCTCAAGCGTGGCGGCCATCACCGGAAACTACTCCTCCTGGCAGGCGCCGACTCCCGGTTCCACGACGGACACCCCCACGTTCCAGTTGCACGGTCAGGGCGACCTGGCCCTGTCGAAGCTGGATCTGGACTACGCCGTCCAGACGGTTCACCGCGAGGTGATCGGCGCGACCAACGAGGTGATCATCACCGGCCGCCAGCCGGCGGGCTCGATCACCTTCGACGCGCCCACGCTGTCGTCGTTCAACGCCTTCACGACCGCGAAGGCCGGCACGACCGGCAAGCTGAAGATGGTCCATGGCGCCGCCGACACGACGAAGAACGCCGGCGACCTGGTCGAGATCAACTGTCCGAAGGTGCAGTTGGTCGACCCGCAGTACGCCGACGAGGAGGGCGTCCTCCAGGTCTCGGCGGGTCTCAAGCTGACCCCGAACAAGGGCAACGACGAGATCAGGTTCACCTTCCGCTAGGGAACGAACTCACGGTTCGTCGGCCCTCCCCTTCCCCCTCGTAAACCACCCGGGGGAGGGCCGGCGGACCGGTTTCGTCCGCAGGAACCAAGGAGATCGACAACGATGGCATTCAGACTCGCTGACCCCGAAGCGACCTACCCCACGCCGGTGGCGATCGAGGCGCCCGCTACGGACGGGAAGACCGAGAAACTCGGCTGCGTACTGCACTTCCGCCTGCTCGAGGCTTCCGAGGTGCGAAACCTCGCCCTGGAAGGGGACGAGGCGTACCTGGCGGGCATCCTCGCCGGCTGGGAGGAGATCAGCGACTTCGACGGCGAGCCGCTCGAGTTCAACGAGAAGAACGTCGAGAAGCTGGCCCGGATCGGCTACTTCACCCGTTCCGTCGCCGAGGCCTACGGCCGCTTCAGCCAGGGCCTGCCGGCAAAAAACTCCGTGGCGCCGCTCGCCACTGGTTCGGGCAGGGGAGCGGCGCGGACGAGACGGAAGAAGACGCGCGCGCGTTCGGCATCCAGCTAGATCCGGACTCGCTGCCAGGAACACAAGACTTCGATGTTCTACCCGAGAATTGGGACACGCTCCATGCCTTCCTCGCTGCCCAGACGCAGTGGCGGCACGGCCCGAGCGGCCGGCTCGTGGGCCTGGACTACGCGGGCGTCCGCGCCGCGGTGCGGGGACTCGTGGCCGACGGCCTGGGCAGCGCCCGGCAGGGCGGGAGGTTGAGATGGCGGAGCGTGTTCAGCGGCCTGCGAGTGATGGAGGCGGCCGTGCTGGAAGAGGTAGGCAAGCGATGAGCGGCCGGTGTCGCGCCAGGCGGCCCGATGCGGCGACTCGCCATGCCAGGCGACTGGAGAACTAGGTCATGGCTGGAGAAGAACTGAGAGTCGGCATTCGCCTCACCGCAGACGGCAGGGACTTCGTGGGCGCCATCCGCGACGCGGCGCGGGAGCTCGACAAGCTGACCCGCGCGGCGAAGAGCGCCAGTGGGGTGGCGAACAACTACGCCACGGCTAACAAGAAGATGAGCGACACGCTCCGGGTCGCGAAGGACGCGACGATCGCGCACGTCACCGCTCAGGCCCTGCTCAACCTTCAGACCAAGAAGTTCGCGGGTGCCGCGGCGGGGGCCTTCCAGAGAGCGTCGGTGCTAACCGTTGCGCTGCGTGCCGGCTCCGGTGCGGCCGTCACTTTCGGGACGGCGATGCGTGGTGCCACCGTGGCAGCCCGAGGGTTCAAGACTGCTTTGGCCTTCCTAACCGGACCGGCCGGTCTCATTCTGCTCGGTGTCTCGGCGATCTTCGAGATGGTGGCCGCCAACAAGTCTCTCAAGGAAAGCACCGCGGGACTTCCCGAGGGCTTTGAAGACTGGGGCGCATCGGTCGAAGATACCACCGAGAAGATGCGGGACTTGACGGCGGCTCAGCGCGAGGTCGCCCGCTACCAGTTGAAGGACGAGCGCACGGAAGCGCTCAAGGAGGTCCAAGAGGCCAGTAGTTTGCTGGCACGACGCGAGGGGCGTTCGGGCAGCGGAATTCGGAGCAAGGCTAGCCAGAGGTCGATTTCGGAAGCCCAGGCGGCTCTGGACAGCGCTGAGCAGAGATTGCGCGACGTAGAGCAGCGCCTCGCCAATCACTTCTCCGCGTTGGCGCAGGCCGACCGCGCTCCCGTGGGGACCGACCTTGATCCGGATGCACTTGACGGCGCTTTCGACTCGGAAGTAGCACGGCTTCGCGAGGCGAATGCGGAGCGGGAGCAGAGTCAGACCGATGCCGCGGCCGCTCTACTCCAGATCGAACAGGACCTGCAGACAGAGCGTGAGCGGGTGATCGCTCAGTTCGAGGAGCGAATCGCGGCCATCGAGAACCCCGATGCAGGAGTCGACGAGGGTCGAAAGAAGGAGCTTCGGGAGCGTGCCGAGGCCGCCAGGCAGTCGGCGCTGGCCGAGATCGAAGCCGCCGAAGCTGCAGAGCGGGCGGACAAGGAGCGAGCTTCGGGTCTAGCGGCTCTGGAGGCGCTGAAGCAGCGTCAGGCTGCTTTGCTCGGGGCCACGAACGCGTCGACCGAAGCGCTGGAGCGGGAGACCCGAGCCCGAGAGATCCGGGAGCAGGCGCGAGCACTGTACAAGGAGGCCACTCCGGAAGTCATCGAGCAGATCGTGGCCGAAACCCTGGCTACCGAGGAACTGGAGGAGTCGATCCGGGAACAGAACGAGGCGAAGAAGGAACGCTTCCAGCAGTTCGTTCAGCAGTTGGAGCCCCTACCCGACGTCACCAACACTACGTTGACGGAAAAGGACTCGGACGCGCTCAAGGGCTACGCAACCGGCGTCGACCGTGTAGCGGCGTCCGTAGAGAAGTACGATGCCGCCACCACTGGAGCTGTGCGCGCGGTTTCCTTCCTGGACGCGGTCAAGGCCGGTACGGAAGGTCTGGCCGCACACAACCGCAAGGCGTTCCGTCTCAACCAGGCGGCCGCAATCGCACAGGCGGTCATCGCGACTCACTCGGCTATCGCCGCGGTACTGGGAGACCCCTCGCTCAAGCCGACACCGATCCGGTTCGTCTTCGCCGGCCTGATGGCCGCCGCGGGCGCGGCTCAGATTGCCGCGATCAGAGCCCAGAAGCCGCCCCAGGCATACGCCTACGGCGGCATCGTCGACAGCCCGACCTTCTTCAGCCACCGGGGCGGCTTCGGCCTCGCCGGCGAAGCGGGTCCGGAGGCCATCCTGCCGCTCAGGCGGTCGAGCTCCGGGCGCCTGGGCGTCGAGGCGGTCGGCGGCCGCGGCGACGTCATCTTCAGTCCCTCCATTCACGTCACGGTCGAGTCCTCGGCTGGCGGCGACGCCCGCGGCTTCGGCTCAGAAGTTGGGCTCCGCATCCGGCGCGAGCTGGAGCCCCTGATCCGTGACGTGATGGTCAACGAACGGCGCCCTGGCGGCGTCCTGAACCCTACGGATCGAGTCCATGCCTACTAAGAAGATCGAACTGCCTGTTAGCGCGGGCTCAGGCGTCCGGCACCAGGTCCGGGTGTTGGAGAAGAAGCTCGGCGACGGCTACACGCAGCGCGCCGCCGACGGGTTGAACAACGTGGCGCTGAAGTATGAGGCGGTTTGGGCCGGGCTGACTAGTACGGAAGCGGAAGCTCTGGTTGAGTTCTTCCAGGGTCGGGCAGGAATCGAGCCGTTCAAGGTTGAGAAGCTGCCGCTTCCCCTGAATGAGAAGAAGTGGGTCTGCAAGAACTGGTCCGAGGAATGGGTCTCGGCGGAGCGCCGCAATGTCCGCGCGATGTTGGAGGAGGACTTCAGCTTGTGAGCCCCCAGTACCAGAAGCGCATGGACGCTCGCGCGAACGTCGGCTTGTTCACGGTGCGTCTCCAAGACGCCCTCGTCGCCGTGCAGTGCTAGACGACCGGACGGCCTTCGCCCGCTGCTAGTCTCCAGCCGGATGCCGTTGTGCGCCCTGGATTCGGCGCACGCTCGATGAGGATGTTGGAGGAGGTGGGAGCCATGGTTGAGCGCGCGGTTGGACTCGTGATCGGGTTTGGGTTGGCGATGTTGGTTACTCCGTGCGAATCGGCGGCGCAGGTTCCTGACGCGCCGGTTGGGCGTGAAGTAGGCGAGGTCGGCGGAATCCTTGCCTGGGAGAGCAGCCGGAGCGGCGTTGCGCGGTATCAACACGACGACGGGGACTTCGACACCTCTACGAACGCCGATGCCTACGTCAGCGAGTACGCCATGCGCTACGATCTGCCGGCGGCCGGCACGATCGTTTGGTTGGAGGCATGTTTCGAGCTCTTTTGGAGCGCTGCCGTGCAGGAGTATGTGTTCGACTTCGTCGTCTACGCGGACGAGACGAGGACGATCTGGGATGAGTCGAGTCAGGTCTACGACAGGGGAAGCCGGCCGGGAGAGGTCCTGAGTGGCCCCAGCACGGTGCGTGCCCTTCTCCCCTTCGCCGGCCTGGACATCCCACAGGCGTACACGTGTGTCAAGCACTCGACTGCGCTTGCGGTGGCAAGAGGTTCCGTGTGGGTCAGTGTCCGGATACCCGGAACTGGCCTGGTGAGGGAGCTGCGGGTGTCGGAGGCAAACCTGGGAGTCGACACGCGGTTCGTTTCCGCGTTCGTTTCCGCCGGAGATCCGGAGTGGCGGAAGCGAAACTTTTTTGGGCCGAGCCGCGTGAATCGCTGGTATCCGAATCATCAGAGTCGCGCTCTGGTTCCGCCACGGCGGCAGGCCTACGCCATTCGCATGGGCGTGGAGGCTGGCCCGGGCGGCCCAGGCTCGCTCTCTCCCGGCGAGTACACGGACTGCCGCCCCACGACCACGTCCCTTGTGTTCGCCGGCGACTACAAGGTGAGCCTCTGCTACGAGACGGCGAAAGGCGAGGTGGGCGAGGCGAAGGCCGGCATCTGGGCTTCTGGTCAGTCGGGTCTTCTCTGGTTCTTCGATCGCGGCAACGCGGAGGTGCTGATCAAGGTGCTCGACGGGTGCTCCCACAACGGCCGGCGGTGGGTGTTCGTGGCGCCGGTGACGGACGTGGCGTTCAACCTCCACGTGACGGACAGCCGCGGCCTGCTCTGGACGCACCGGAACCGACTGGGCGTGACCGCGTCAACCAGGTCGGATACGAGCTTCTTTCCCTGCAGATAGGGGCGGGGCTCTTCTTCGTCTAGAGGCGGGCGGCCGTGCCGCCAGGGTGTGCGGCCGAGCTGCTAAGCCGCGGCCGCCGCGCGCAGGTAGCCCCACGCGCCGGGCCGGGCCGGCCTGTAGAAAGTGACACGGTGGCGGCGGCCAGTGTCACGGTGCGCCTGCAGTATTTCCGCCAGCACACGCCGGCCCTCCCACCGCACGGCGATGGCGGCCAGGAACCAAGGAGATCGACAGCGATGGCATTCAGCAACGCCCGCGCCATGTTCAAGGAGGAGATCGGCCTGTGAGCCTTCCAGACCAGAAGCGCATGGACGCCGGCGCCATCGTCGACCTGTTCACGGTGCGTCTACAGGATCACCCCGTCGCGCAGCGCTACACCACCGGTCCCTCAGACGGCGCTGCGGTCCGCTTCGCGGGCCGGGACTACGCGCCGCTGCCGATCGCGCTCGAGGGCGCGGGATTCAGCGGGTCCGGGGCCTCGGTGCGGCCTTCCCTGCGCGTATCGCTGCTGGACGCGTCGGTCTTTCCGCTCGAGTGGCAGGGTGCGACGGTGGAGCGTGTGCGTACGCTGTCCCGGTACCTGGACGGCGCTTCGGAGGCGGACCCGAACCGCCACTGGCCAGCGGAGTCGTGGATCGTGGACCGGCTGTCGAGCCGAGGCCGAGACGAAGCGGTGTGGGACCTGAGTTCGCCGCTCGACCTGGAGCGGGCGATGATTCCGGGCCGCCAGGTTCTGCGCGACGTGTGCGCGTGGCCGTACCGTCGCCGCGTGGGCGGTGCGTGGAAGAACCCGCCGGCCGACGATGGCTGCCCGTACCGCGGCGGGTCGTACTGGAACGCCAAGGACGAGTCGGTGACGGACCCGTCCAAAGACGTCTGCAGTCGGCGGTTGAGCGGTTGCCGGTTGCGGTTCGGTGAGCATGGGAGCCTGCCGTTCGGCGGGTTTGCCGGCGTGTCGAGGATCCGGCGGTGATCCTGGATCCGGACCGAGACGCGGCGGCGTTCGACGCGATGACGAGTCATGCGATCGCTGAGTGGCCGCAAGAGTCGGTAGGTGTGCTCCGTCGCGAGTCGGACTGCCTCGAGTACGAGCGCCTCGAGAATCGGTCCCGGACGCCCGAGTTGACCTGGGAGGCCCTGCCGGAGGAGTTGATCGACTCCTTGGCGATCGTGCATTCGCACCCGTCTGGCTCCGAGTGGCCGTCGCGTTCAGACCTGGAGTGTCAGGCCGCGGCCGGCCTGCCGTTCGCCGTCGTGCCGGTCGTGGAAACGAACTGTAACCCGGCCCTGAGAGTTCTGTCGCCGTTCTGGTGGCCGGATACCGAGCGCCCCTACCTCGGCCGCCCCTACCGCCACGGCGTGACGGATTGCTACACGCTCGTGCGCGATTGGTATCAGCGGGAGCGCGGCCTGTCGCTGCCGCCGGTTGCGTACGGCTGGGGCTGGCACGAGAGCGACCCCGGGCTCAACCTGTACTCGGTCTGGAGCCGCCGGGAAGGTTGGACTGAGGTCGAGCCGTCGGTGGCGATGCCGGGCGACCTGGTCATGCTCTCGATGTCGGACGCCGGCGTCGCTGATCATGCTGGCGTGCTCCTCGAGGACGGCCTGCTGCTTCACCACCCGTCGCCGCGGCCATACGACCCTACTAGCCTCTCCAGGCGCACTCGGCTTGGGCGGTTGTCACGCCGCGTCGTGGGCGTGGCCAGGCCCCCGGAGGCCGTCTGATGATCAAACTGCGCCTTCAGGGCGCTCTGGCGCACCTTGTGCGGGACGCCGCCACAACGTCTCGTGGCGATCGGGCGCTGATCGGCCAGACGGAACCACAAGATGTCGTGGTCGACGAAGTGCTGGAGCTCGATGCCGGGAGCGTGGCCCAAGCCTTGCGCCTGGTGGCGCCGCAGGTGCCGGGACTCGCCGAGGCGCTGATGATCGGCCGGTGGCGAATCACGGTCGACGGGTCGCCGGCGCGGGACGTGCGAGAGCTCGACCTGCGGTTGCCGGACCGGGCGTATGTGTCGGTGGCACCCGAGTTGTCCGGGGCCGGGCCGGCGCTGGCAATCCCGACCTGGGTGAGTTGGGTGCTGACCGGAGCCTCGCTGCTATACGCCGTTACGCAGATTCCGTCGATTCCGGACACGAATCACCTCGAGGACTCCGCGGGTCGGCGGACGCTGTTCTCGGGGCCGATCAACACGGCCGCCCAGGGCGGCGCGGTGCCGTTGATCTACGGCCGCTGCCGGGTGGGGTCCACCGTGGTTTCCGGCGGCGTGAGCCCGGACCGCCCGACCGGCGGAGATCATGCGTCGCCGTCGGCGATTGGTCTGGGCGGTCAACCGGCGCCTGGCAGTCCGCCGACATCCCCGCCGGAGGACCGGTTCGATCCGTTTCAGGATCCGGATCCGGAAGCGGCCGAGGCATCACGCGAGCGGACGTCTCTGCGGGTCGTCGACCTCTTGGGAGAAGGAGAGATCGAGGGTCTGGCTGAAGACGGGCTCAAGTCGGTCTACCTGGACGGCGTGGCGGTAGAAGACGCGGACGGAAACCGCACGGTCGAGGGCGTAACGGCTCAGGTGCTGCGAGGCCTGGCACACGGGTCGGTCGGCCAGGAGGCTTTGGCCGGCTACGACGTGACGGCCACGAATCTGGGTCACGACAGCGCCGAGGTGGAGCACGGTGATCCAGAGGAGCAGGAAGTTCCGCGGGGGTACGACGCGGCCCGGGTGACCCTGCGTTGGCCGAGCTTGTTGTCGTACGACGAAGGCGGCCGCGAAGTCGCGGCCGAGGTGGAGTTGCGGATCAGGTCGCGGCCCGCCGGTGCGGGTGCATGGACCACCGTGCTGACGCAGACAATCCGGGATCTGTCCTTGGGCCCGCGGGAGCTCGCGTGGCGCGTGGAGCGGCCGGAGAACGTAGGCGACTCCGGCAGGTGGGAGATCGAGGTGTCGCGGCAGACGGCGGCGCCCGAGGATACGCGTACGGTGGACGCGTTCCATTGGGTAGGCACCGCGGGCCTGCGGGACGTGAAGCAGACCTATCCGCGCAGCGTGGTTGTGGGCCTGGTGATTGACGCCGCGAAGGCGGAGGTGAATCCCACCCGCCGGGAGTACGAAGTCAAGGGTCGAAAGGTGCTGACGCCGCCGAACAGCGTCTGGAATCCGGACGCGAAGACAGCGACGTCGGCAGCGACGTACGGCGCTGGCATCTGGGACGGCAAGATGGTGCGGCGGTGGACGGACAACCCGGCGTGGATCGTCTACGACCTGCTGACGGACCGGCGCGCCGGCCTTGGCGGCGTGCCAGGCATGGCGGATGCGGTGGGGGCCGCGCGCGCGGACTTTCTCGAGATGTCGCGCTGGTGCGACGAGCTGGTGCCGGCGCCGGACAGCGAGGCGGCCATGGAGCCGCGGTGGCGGTTCAACGGCGTGATCCAGCGTCGCGAAGAAGCGCGGAAGGTAGTGGATTGGGTGCTGTCGTCATGCCGTGCCGGCCTGGCGTGGAGCGCCGGCGCGGCGGCCGTGGCGGTCGACAACGAGCGCGACGTCGCGGCCGCGGTGGGCAACGCGAACGTGATCGACGGAGAGTTCGAGTACCAGGGGGTGCGCTGGCAAGACAGGTACTCGGCGGTCGCCGTCACGTGGCAGGACCCGGACGACGCCTATCGGTCGACGATAGAGCTTGTGGTGTCGGACGAGCTCGTGGAACGGCACGGCTACCGCCAGCGGGACGTTGCTGCGATGGGCTGCACGTCCCGTGGCCAGGCGCACCGGGTGGGCCTGCTGGTGTTGAGCGAGCAGGAGACGGAATCGGAGACTGTGCGTTTCCGCATGGCGCTCGAGGGGATGCACTTGCGTCCCGGCGACCGGATTCGGGTGGCCGACGAACGACGCTTCGAGGCGCGGGCAGCCTGGCGTCTGGCTGGCGTGGACGCCTCGGTGGCCGGCCGCGAGACGCTGACTCTGGACGCCCCCGCGCCGCGTTTGGCGGCCGGCGGCCGGATCGTGTGGGGGGAGAATCGGTCCGCTGCGGTCAGTTCGCGGGGCGAGGCTTCGTTCGAGGGTTGGCTGGGAGGCGGTGCCGTAGTGCCTGCGAACATCTACTGGGCGTCGGCGAACCTGGACCTGCCGGCGGTGTTCGGTGGCGTGCGTTTGGAGAGATTGCGACTCATTCGCACCTCCGGGGCCGGCACGAGGATCCACCTCTGGGCGTCGGGCGAGCTACCGGCGGAGTGGGAAGATCATCCGCGTGCGGTGACGTTTAGGGCCGGGAGCACGTCGGTGACCGTGGGCGGGCCTACGGCGCCGGGGTCGGTCCGGCCGGACTCGACGGAGCCCTACGATTGGGCGCCTTCCGCCGCCGAGCAGACGGCGTTGAGGGCCTGGGCCGACGGCTACCTCGACAACGGAAGCAACGCAGGCCACATCGAGCTGCGGATTCCCCGCAGCGTCGCAAGCAGCGTCGAACTCCTCACGAACGACGTGCCCACCGGCCTGACGCCCGGCGACCTCGTGCTGAACGCCGCCGGGGCGATCGACTGGATCGTCACGAGGCTGGAGGAGCGCGACCCGGTCGAAGTGGCGGTGGAGGCAAGGCGCTACAACGCCGCGAAGTACCCGGCCGTGGAGCAGCGCCGGATGCTGGCGCCCCCGGTGGCGGACCCGCTGGCGTCGATTCTGGCGCCCACGGCGGTGACGGCCGTCGAAAAGACCTACGTTGACCGCGGCGTCGTCCGCAGCCTGCTCGAGATCGCCGTCGAAGGAGGTGACGATCCGCGGATCGCTCAAGTCGAGTATCAGATTCAACGGCCGTTGCGGCCGGCTACCGCGGCGGAGATCACGGCCGGGAATTGGACGGTGCTGCCTCGTGGCAAGTGGGAGCCGCTGCAGACGACATCGGCGCGAAGCCTTATCGAGCGAAACGCCGCCCGCGGTGGGTACCGGCTGCGCGCGCGCTTCTTGGCGCGCCGCCGCCGGCGGTCCGAGTGGACGCTGAGCGCCCCGTTTGTGGTCGATGGGCAGCGGATCGCGCCGGTCGCTGGTTTGGTCGTCACCAAGCACGGCTATCGATTTGGTGACCGCGTTGTGCGCGGGTTGCGCGCAGGCTGGACTGACGACGGCAGTGACTTCGAAGTGCGGTTGCGTTGGCGCATCACCGAAGCGTCGTTCGGGCCGGCGCCGGATCTGAGTGCATGGACGACAGGGATCTGGGGTAATCGACTGATCTATCCGGGCGAGGTCGGAGCGACGTACGAAGTCCAGGCGCAGCGTGGCGACCCGGCCACGGGCGAAACCCAACACGATCCGGAATGGTCCGAGGCTGTGGAGATCGAGTTGTCCGGAGATTTGGACCCTCCGGCAGACCCGGCCAACTTGACCGTGATCGGAATCCAGGGCGGATACGAGGCCTCATGCGACGACCCGCGGGAGATTCCGTTGACCGGAACGTCGGCGGAGATCGAGGCGGCTCGGAGTGCGGACGTTGACGCGTGGTCGTGGTTTCATGTTGAGGAGGATGCCGACGGCAACTTCCCGGCGAACCCGCCGGCAGGGAGCTACGTTCAGCGTACGGCGAGCCCACAGTGCGTGTTTGTGGGCTTTGAGTCGGCGAAACGGGTCAAGGTATGGGTGCGGGCGATCGACATCGAGGTGAACGGGGACAACGCGAGCAATTGGGTTTCTGTGATCGTCGAGACGAAGCGGGGCGGCACGTCGATCGGGCGGCACTGCGAGAGCTGCACGTTCACCGCCACCGCGCTCGAGTGGCGCCTGACCTGGACGCTGCCGGAAACGGACGTTCCGGAGTTCTGGCAGGTCCAGTTTGCGTGGCCGAACGGCGTCGAGCCGGACATCATCACTTGGGGATCGGCGGCCTACGTTGTGGGCACGGCGACGACCCGCGCGCTGGACACTTCGCTGCTGCCGACTAGCTTGGTTGGACAGCGAGTGCTGGCGCGGATCGCGCCTGCCACGAAGAGCGGGTCCGGGTATGTGGTGGGTGGTCACGAGTACATCGAGGCGCTCGTTACCACTCCCGGAACGGGATTGGTCACGCCGGTTCTGAGTCCCGCGAGCAGCGGCGATGGGCTCGTCGGTCTTGGCTGGAGTGTGGTCTCCGGAACAGTCACCTACCGGATCCAACGGGCAACCGGGACCGGAGTGAACAGGGGAGCGTGGTCCGATCTCGCGACAGTTGCCGCGCCCTTGACCACCTATCGCGACAACACGGCCGTCAACAGCACCGCTTACAGCTATCGGGTGAGAGCCGAGAGCGCTAGCCAACAAAGCTCCTACTCCAACATCGTGACGGCGACACCGATGGCGGGCCAGGTCCCGACGACGCCGCCGAGCGCTCCGCGGAACCAGGACCTCACGGCGGACGGAGAGAGCGCCGCCGACTTCGATTGGGACAGCCCCTCGAGCTGGGGCACGGGTTCATCGAGCAGCAGGCTCTATCGGTTCGAACTGCATCAGGGCTCGACTCTCGTTACCAGCGGCACTACGACCAGTACTTCGCGTCGGTTCACCGGCCTCACCGCGGAGACCGCGTACAGAGCTCAGGTTCGGGCCGAAACCGCGGACGGCAACAGCGCCTATGTCTCCGACACTGCAACAACGGACGCGGCTACCCCGGTGGGCCGTTGGGGCGCTTACGTTGGGTTCTTCGGATGGAGTCGAGGCATCCAGCCGCCTTCGGACTACGTCATCCCGATTCCCGACATCGCCGCCTTTGAGACGGACGGCTCGATCGGCGGCTGGAACACACGGCACGGCTGGACACCGACTCAGGGCGTGTGGGCGGGCGGTGGCCAACTGGGGGTGTGCGGCGTTCACTCGGTCAACCTGAACGGCACCGTCACCGTCATCCAGACCTTCCAAGCGTTCCTCACCAACGCAAACAGGATGCGGAACACGGTCACGAACGCCTTCTTCAACACCAACCTGTCCCTGCTCCACGATCTCGGCACCGACCTCGACGACTACTGGAGCGCGGATCTCGACTTCGTGGCTCCGGTGTCGTGGGGCACCGTTACCAGCCATCCGTCCTTACCGGCAGGAGCGCGGTCGCTCGGCTTCGTTGTCTGGAGGCGAAACGGCGCCACTGACGGCTCAGGCACTCAGCACTTGATCGCGCTTACCTCGACCAACGGATGGGGCGCTGAACGGTCACGGACGGTTAGCTAATGCGGATCTACGCACCGAACGACACGATGTACCGCACCTGTCTGGCGGGCGACGAAAGCGTCATCTACGAAGCGCTCCGGACACCCGGAGGTCCGGGCTACGCAGCGGTGCGCGCTGCTGTGGACAGCCAGCTCGATGACGATCTGGGCCTCGACGCACTGCATGGAGGCCGCGGCTATCAGAGTCAGGACGCCGGCAAGCGTGTTCTCGTGGCCGAGTGCGGCAAGCAGATCATCGGTCACGTCGAGGTCACGTTGAATGCCAACCGATCGGCCTTGGTCGAGGGCTGGACCGTCCCGGGCACATGTCATCCAGAAGAGGTGTTGACGCTGGTGGCCGATATGCAGGCCTACGCCCGAGACTGTGGAGCAGTCCGGGCGATGGTGAAGGCGCACGTTCGCGTGTTTGTCGTCGAGCCCGGAGTGTTCGGTATCGAGACTGAGGCCCAGCACCGGGTGGCGGCCGAGGTCCGTGAGTGGACTGCACAGCCGATCCCGCAGCGAGAGCTGATCTACGACCCGTTGCGTCCCGCGATCGCCTAGTCTAGAGCCTGCCACCTGTCCACCGCGTAGAGACGGCGCCGCGGTTCGTCAACGCGGTGTTGGCAGTGCCAACACTGCTGCACAGGCTCTCTCGCCTCGAGGCGCGTGGGAGCCTCTGCGGATCACGACTGCCAGGAGCATCGTGGAGCGCGACGTGGCGTTGGGGCGGTACAAGGTGCGGGCCCGGTTCCGGTCGGACGAGGAGGCGTCGTCCGCGTGGAAGGAATCGGCCGAGTTCTTTGCCGACGGCAAGACGGACGTCCTCGATCCGCCGGAACTGACGGTGGTCGCCGCGCCAGGCGGCTACTGGCTGCGATGGGACCGGCCCGACGCCGCGTACTACGACTACACCGAGGTCTACGACCGCCCCGGGAGCGAAGTCCCGCAGGGGAACTTCGCGTTGCCCTCCGCCGGCTGGACGCTTAGGGGGTCCGCGTCCGGGGTTCCACGTGGTCCCTGCCGGCCCTCAGAGCCGCGCGAACCCTGTTGACCTTGATTCCCGCATGGGCCTTGGTCCCCTTTCCTGCCCTGCAGGCCTTGGAAGCCGCGGTCGCCACGAGGACCTACAGGTCCGTCCGGGCCGATCGGGCCGATGGGGCCGGGACCGCCATGGACTCCCCGTGGACCCTGCCTGCCCTGAAGGCCCGGCACCCCCTGCACGCCCTGTTTACCTTGCGGACCTGCCCGCCCTTGTCTCCCTGGTCGCCCTTGTCCCCCTCGTCGCCCTTCGGGCCCGCCGGCCCTTCTATCTGCACTGGCGTGGTCCAGGACCACGGAAACGTCGGGACGTCGTCGGGAAACTCGGTTCCGCGCGTTCGGCTTACCGTTCCGTAACTCGCCCAAAGAGCTCCTGAACCGGGGCGTGGCAAGAACGCCTGTCTGGACCTGTTCCTGCGGAGCGACAGCGACTATCTCTGCCAGCTCGACGGAGACGATTGGCTCTACCCAACCTGGGCCGAATCGGTGGCTGAGCATGTCCGTCGCCTCCCGGAAGTCGATGCCCTGGGAATCGTGCCGATCGACTGCCTGGGTTCTTCCGAGGGCTTTGCGTTCGAGGTCGCGCCGGATGTCGCTGCCGGCGTTTGGAGCACGTCGGCGGCCTACCCTTTCGACTCTGCG
The DNA here is from genome assembly GCA_965232105.1 of Thermoanaerobaculia bacterium. Classification (GTDB taxonomy): domain Bacteria; phylum Acidobacteriota; class Thermoanaerobaculia; order Multivoradales; family Multivoraceae; genus Multivorans. The sequence continues at coordinate 3,994,335 of OZ246956.1, read as the reverse complement.
GGACCGGGCGCCGCGCCTCTATGGGAGGAGCCCGGTACGACGGCGAACCCGGACATGATCCGCCTTCTGAGTCGTTCCGCCGCGGCGCGCTGGCGGTTCGACGAGGAGCTGGCGATCGGCGAGGACACGCTGATGTCCCTGGCTCTTCTCTCCTCCCACCAGCGGGGTGAGCTGACCTACTGGCTGACGATGGCTTCGGACTGGATGGTCGTCGACCGGACGACGCCCGGCAGCGTTCAGCGAACATACTCCCATGAGGAGGCGCTGGAACCCCTTCGGGGCAAGGCCGCGGCGCTCGTTGATCCGGCGCGCTCCTCGGCCGCTGAACTGCCGATCCTCTATCCGCCGCTTCTGCTGTCCGCCGACGAGAAGCGAAGCTGGATCGAGCGAACCTGGCGCCCGCGTGTCAACACTTCGTTGAGATAGTCAACACTGCTGCGCAGCTTTTCTCGCACGCATCAGAGGCCGGTTTCTCGCGCGCCTCTAGTCTCCAACTGCGCCTTGAGTTGTTCGACTTCCCGCTCCAGTTCGATGACTCGGTCGGCCACGTGGTGCGATCCCCCAGTCTGTCGAGTTCTTCGTTCGCGTTACAGTTCGAGGTGTCCTACCGCCTTCGATCGTAGCGCTGACCTCGTTCCATGCCTCCCAAGCCGCGCACGAAGGCCAAGCGTTCGCGCCACCCCGTTTGCCGCGGCGTCCGCGGCGCGACGACGGTTGAGGGCGCGAGCCGGGAAGAGATTCTGGCCGCGACGGCGGAACTCCTGCAGAGGATGGTCCAGGGCAACGGCATCGAGCCGGAGGACGTGGCGAGCGCCATGTTCACGACGACGCCCGACCTGACCGCGGAGTATCCGGCCCTGGCGGCCCGTCTGATGGGCTGGCGCGATGTGGCCCTGCTATGCGGTCACGAGATGGCGGTCCCGGGCGGTCTGGATCGCTGCGTACGCATCCTGCTGCACTGGAACACGACCCTGCCCGCCTCCGGGATCGAACACGTCTACATTCACGGCGCGGCCAACCTGAGGCCGGACCGCGGCGAACTCGAGGAGTTGCGCCGGCAGGTCGACATCGGGACGGACCGGCGTCCGAGTTGATCAGCGGAGCCGGCGCAGAGTCAGCAGGCGGAAGTCCATTGCCTGTTCGCCGGGGATCTCGAGCGCCTGGAGGGTGAGTGTTCCGCTGCCCGCCGTGAGTTCAAAGGTACCGAGGACCATGGGCCGGAAGTCCTTCACGTACGACTCGATGCGCTCGGCGCGGTCGTGTTCCATGCCGATCAGGGGCGGGTCGTGGGCTTCGGTGATTCGGCCGGCGACGGTCTGATCGCCGAGGCGCAGCTCGATGAGCGAGCCGGTGTCGGCTTCGGCGCAGGTGGCGTAGAGGACGGCCTCGAAGCGGCCGTCGGCCAGGACCTCGACGTTCCACGTGATCACGTCCTCGGTGCTGGTCCAGTTGCTGAAGTAGGAGTCGTTGCGGTAGCGGCTGGAATGGTGGATGCCGCCGCTTGCGATGCCGTCGCGGGCGGGCAGATGGGTGTACTCGTGTTCCGGATGGCCGATCGGAAACGGACGGGTGTCGTGCTCGGGAAGTTCGGGCAGTACGTCGGACAGGAAGGCTTCACGGACGGCCGTGAGCCGGGCCGCCGCGCCGGGCTGCTCCATTGCGATGTCGGTTTGCTGGCCCGGATCGGAGGCCATGTTGAAGAGTCGGCCTGCATGGTCGAGCCGGTAGCGCTGGCCACGGATGCTCGTCCGCCCGCGCCAGTGGTTCACGAGATGGCGATCGGGCCAGGCGACGGCCTCCGGTTCTGTGACGACCAGCGGCTTCAGGCTGAGGCCGTCAACGGGGTGGGCCGTATCGTGGGCGATCCCGGCCAGGTCGGCGAGGGTGGGCAGCAGGTCGATCGCGCCGGCGATCCGATCGACCGTGGCGCCTGCTCCGATGGACCGGGGCCAGCGAATGAACAGGGGAGACCGGACGCCGCCCTCGTCGGTCGAGCCCTTTCGCCCCTTCAACCCGTCGTTCCAGCGCCAACCGTTGGGACCGTTGTCCGTGAGGTAGACGACGATCGTGTTGTCTGTGAGGTCCAGCGCCGCGAGGCGTGATGTGACGCGTCCGACGTTCCAGTCGATGTTCTCGGTCATCGCCAGGGCGGCCCGGGTGTGAGCGAGGCTTTCCTTCTCGGGATCGCGGTGGCGCTGGGAGATGGGATTGCCCGCGAAACGGTCCCACCAGCGGTCGGGCACCTGCATCGGGCTGTGCGGCGTGTTGTAGGCGACCCAGACGAAGAAGGGCTCCGTTCGGTGATTCTCGATGAAGCGGATCGCGCGTTCCGTGAAGTCGTCCGTGACGTAGCCGTTCCCCTGCACGACGCGGCCGTTGTGGTCCAGAGGAGGGTCGAAGTAGTTGCCCCAGTGGCCCGAAGTGAAGCCGTAGAACTCGTCGAATCCCCGCGCGTTCGGGTGGTAGGGCGGTTGCGACCCGTTGTGCCACTTGCCGAAGGCGGCGGTGGCGTAGCCGGCGTCGCGAAAGATCTCGGCGAGGGTCGTCTCGTCGAGATCGATCCGTTCACCGCCGGCGGTCGTCGCGTAGACCCCGGAGCGGAGGTGGTGGCGGCCGGTGAGCAGCTCGGCGCGCGTTGGCGAGCAGACGGGACTGACGAAGAAGTGGGTGAAGGCGGCGCCCTCGCGGGCCAGAGCGTCGATGTTCGGTGTGCGGACGCTCGCGTTGCCGTTGACGCTCAGATCGCCCCAGCCCTGGTCGTCGGCGAGGAACAGGACGACGTTCGGGCGGGGCGGCGACTCGGGCGCTACGCATGCTCCGGTCAGCGCGGCGAGGAGCAAGGCCTTGGGTACGCCGCGCATGGCTCGTTTCTATCGTGCGGGGCCTAAACATGACTAGAATGGTCATCTTTTGGCGCATCAACCCGAACCGACAACAGTCGACCCGATATAGACCGGAGGAACCATGACGCTCAGAATCAACGACGAGGCACCGAACTTCACCGCCCAGACCACGGAGGGAGAGATCGACTTCCACGAGTGGATCGGCGAGGGCTGGTGCGTTCTGTTCTCCCATCCCAAGGACTTCACACCGGTGTGCACGACGGAGCTGGGCACGGTGGCGGGTCTCAAGGGCGAGTTCGACCGGCGCGACTGCAAGGTGATCGGTGTCAGCGTCGACGGCGTCTCGGACCACGAGGCCTGGTCGAAGGACATCGAGGCGTCCCAGGGGCACGCCGTGAACTATCCGCTGATCGGCGATCCGACGCTGGACATCGTCAAGCAGTACGACATGCTGCCCGCGGGTGCCGGCGACTCCTCGGAAGGACGCACGCCGATGGACAACGCGACCGCCCGATCGGTGTTCATCATCGGCCCGGACAAGCGGATCAGGGCGACTCTGACCTACCCGATGAGCACCGGCCGCAACTTCGCGGAGATCCTTCGCCTGGTCGACTCCGTGCAGTTGACCGCCAGGGAGCAGGTGGCGACGCCGGCGAACTGGGAGCAGGGCGACGACGTGATCATCCTGCCGGCGGTGTCGGACGAGGCGGCCAGGGCGAAGTACCCGCAGGGCTGGCAGCAGCCGCTGCCGTACATCCGGGTCGTCCCGCAGCCGTAGCGGCGCAGGTCCAGGTCCGGTCTTCCGGGGCTAGTCCGCGGCGTCGACCCCGGAACCACCCCGGCAGTCGGGGGACAGGCTCCGGTTCTCACCCCGTGCCCGCCATTCGTCGGGGGTGAGGGCGTCGATCGCCAGAGCGTGGATCGGGCCCGCCAGTTCCTCGGCCAGAGCGCTGTGGACGACGCGGTGCCTGCGCAGGCGTGTCGCGCCCTCGAACCGGCTGCTGACGACGACTACCCGGAAGTGGGTCTCGGCCTTGGGCGGTACGTTGTGCATGCGGCTCTCGTTGAGGACCTCCAGCACCTCAGCGCCGGTGGCTTCCATCAGCTTGGCGCGGATCGCCTGTTCGAGAGCGGTGCCGCGAACCACTGCTCTTCCTGAAGCGTTATTCGTGGCGAGAGGACGGCCGATGCCGGTCATGGGCGAAGCATAGCGCCGCCGGCTCCTGTCGCACGCGCGTGCTACGGTCCCCGCCAAATGGCCACCGAGCGTCGTTCACCCTGGGTCTACGTTCTGCTGGGCTGTCTGGGACTCCTGGTTCTGGGAGCCGTGGTGGTCGGCGGGCTTGTGTTCTTCGGCGTTCGCACCGCCCGGAACATCGCGGCGGACAACGAAGATCCGGAGCGCCGGCGTGACCGGGCTCTCGAGATTCTGGGCGCTGGCGAGGCGCCTGGCGGCTACCACGCGGTGACTGTGGTTTCCGTTCCCTTCGTGCTCGACATGGCCATCTTCTCGGACCTGGCTCCGGGGGCGGAGCCTTGGGCGGGGGAGTTCGGGGAGCGGGGCTTCTACTACGTCCAGGCGCTGTGGGGAGGAGAAGACCTGAGGGCGTTCTTCGACGGCGAGACATCGGAAGCAGCGGCCTTGCGGGAAATGGGGCTGGAGCTTGATCTCGAGGAGACCCTCGGGCGTGGCGATCTGGACCGGGAGGATGTCGCCGTACGGTGGGAGAACTTCCGTGGAAGCACGATGTTCGGGCCGGGGGAACAGATCGGGGAGTTCGTGACGTTGATTGAGTTCGACTGCCCGGGGGACGAGCGGATGCGCATGGGCATCTGGTTCGGGCCCGCGGAGGAGAGCGAGGGAGCGGATGCAACGCAGAACGACGAAGCTGCCGATTCAGCGCCCGGGAGCGAGGCGCTTGCCGCCTTCCTCGAGCCCATTCGTCCCTGCAGCGCTACGTTGCCCGATGGGGGCTGACGGGAGCGTAGCCAAGCTCAGGCTAGCGGCGCGTCTTCGCCGTCTGGGCCTCTGGCTGGCTGCGGCGGGCGTGTGTTGCTGGCTGGCGGCTCCCGCCGGCGCGCAGTCTTCCGGCGGCGGGTCGGCCAGGTATCGGTTGACGTTCGAAGGCACCTGGACCCGCGCCGCCACGCCGGGCGGCCTGCCGGGCAACGCGCACTTCTCGCCGCTGATCGGCGCCGTACACAACGACGATCTGGAAGTCTGGCGTTCTGACCGGACAGCCAGCACGGAACTGGAGCAGGTAGCGGAGATTGGCGTCAACAGGAGGATGCGAGCGTTCCTGGAGCGAAACCGCCAGCAGGTGCTGGAGGTGATCGAGAAGGACCCGGGGAGAGGCGGTACGGCTCGGACGACGATCGAGTTCGAGGCGACTCGTACCCATTCCCTGTTTAGCCTGGTCACCATGATCGCGCCTAGTCCGGATTGGTTTGTGGGCGTGTCCAGGCTGTCGTTGCTCGATGGGGGCGAATGGCTGACGAGCCGCGAGGTCGACCTGTTTCCCTACGACGCGGGGACCGAAGAGGGAACCGAGTTCTCTCTGGACAACGCGGCCACCGTGCCTCGGGGCACGATTACGAGCATTCGGGGAATGGGCAAGTTCACCGATGCGCCGATGGCGAAGCTGACCTTCGAGCTGCTGGAATCCGACGATCCGGACGACGGCGAAGCTCGGTTTTCCGGCGACGTTGTGGCGACGCCGACCGAAGACACCGCCGTCACCGTGTCCTGGAGCGGGGAGTGGGCCGAACCGGAAAGAGGCACTTTGAGCATCGAGGCGCGTAGCCAGAAGACCGACTGGACCCGACTCGTGACCGTCAGCGCTCCAGACGGTCAGGTGCGCATCGACGGCCTTGAGACAGGTGCACCGTACACATTCCGGCTGGGCGCTGAGAAAGCCGGTGGCGGTCTCGAGTACTCGGAACAGGTCAGCGCCACGACGGGCGCCTACGGCGACGAGTGCCGCGCCGGCGAGGAGTTTCTCTGTCTGCGGGGGGGCCGCTTCGAGGTTCAGGTCCACTGGAAGAACAACGAGCGAGTCGGCGACTACGGGATCGGCCGCAGCGTTCCGGACGACGTCTCCGATGAGTCCGGACTGTTCTGGTTCTTCAATCCGGAGAACCTCGAGCTCGTGGTCAAGGTTCTCGACGGCCGTAAGATCGACGACCACCACTGGGTGTTCTACGGTGCGCTCTCCGACGTCGAGTACTGGATCACGGTGCAAGACGTCGTGGCGGGCGTCAGGCGCACCTACCACAACATGCAGGGCCGGATCTGCGGTCAGAACGACACGAAGGCGTTCCCCGAGAGTGGCGATTCCGCTGTTGCGGCCACGGCTGCGGAACGCGGTTCCATGGGGTCCAGCGGCGTGGATCTGCTTCGGATCGAGGCACTCCCGTTCGGGCCGACCGGGGTCGCTCTGCCGGTCGAACGCGACGGCCACTGCGAACCGGGCCCGGAACGCCTGTGCGTCCAGGACAACCGGTTCTCGATCGAGGTCCGGTTCATCGACCCCAACGAGTCGAATCCGGGTGTCGATCCGGAGAAGGCGGCGACGGTTGTCGACTCGTTGACGACGGCGGAGACGGGCTTCTTCTGGTTCTTCACCCCGTCGAACATCGAGTTGGCGGCGAAAGTGCTCGACGGCCGGGCGATCAACGGCCGCTTCTGGCTGCTCTACGGTGGCGTCTCGGATGTCGAGTACACGCTGACGGTCACCGATACCGTAACCGGCCTCACGGAGAACTACACCAACGAGCAGGGGAGCATTTGCGGAATGGTCGACACGGAGACCTTCCAGGAGTTTCGTTCGGCAGAAGTGTGACTGGTGCGCTCAGACTGGAGCCGCGGAGTTCTCCCCCTGGGCCACGATCCGCCTCAGGTCCGCTTCCCGGTCGAGCAACGATTCCAGGAGTGCAAACTGCACGCGACAGCGCTCGAGGTTCTGTTCCGGGCGCTCGACGCGGAAGTAGACGTCTCCTTCCAGGTAGTCCGTGAGGAACCGTACTGCCTGCTCGAGAGTCAGTACCAGGGCGCCGTCGACGAGGCTTTGGCGCTCGTCGGGGGTCAGGAAACGGGCTCCGTCGAGATAGCCGGAGGCAAGGGCGCCGAACAGTTCCAGGTCGACCTCGACGGTCTCTGGATCGCGGGCGTCTTCGTCGGTCCGATGGGCCATGGACCGCGCCATGTCGCCGAAATCGAAGGCGGCCAGACCGGGCATCGCGGTATCCAGGTCGACGACGCAGAGCGCTTCGCCGTTCTGCCGGTCGAAGAGGACGTTGCTGATCTTGCAGTCGTTGTGAACGGTGCGCTGGGGTAGCCCTCGGGCCGCGGCTTTGATCAACCGGTCGGCCAGGCCTCGATGCGTGGCGGCGGCCTGGACTTCGGCTTGGGCCTGCTTGTTGCGGACCGCGCCGGCCGCCTTGGCGGCCAACGCATGGTCCAGAGCCTCGAAGCGGCCGACGGTGTCGTGGAAGCGGGGAATCGTCTCGAACAGGGGCGGTGGGGGAAGGTCAAAGAGCACGCCCTGGAAGTGTCCGAACGCCTGCGCCGCCCGGAAGACCTGATCGCCCGACGAGGCGGTGACCCGGTTTGTTGTGTCTTCGAGGAATTCGTACATCCGCCACCAGCCGTCGGCGCCGTTGCCGTCCTTCTTTCTGCCGCTTCCTGCGGAAGCGCTTTCTCCCCTGCCGCTTCCTGCGGAAGCGCTTTTTCCCCTGCCGCTTCCTGCGGAAGCGCTTTTTCCCCTGCCGCCTCCTGCGGAAGCGCTTTTCCTTCTGCCGCTCCTGATCTCGATCCAGGAGCGACCGGTGTCGGCCGGAATCAGGGTCAGGCGGCGCCTCCGGTTTCCGGGACCGAGCCTCTCGGCGAGGTGTCGGGTGATCCGCTCGACGTTCTCCATCAGCCGGCGCGGATCGGCGAAGACGCGTTCGTTGATCCGTTGCAGCAGTCCCCGGCGGCCGTCGCGGCTCGTGATGACGTAGGAGTCGTTGATGTGGCCGCTCTTCAGCTCAACGGCGGCGGTCGGCTCGCCGCCGAGCTGGAAGCGTGCGGCGGTTCGCAGGACGCTCTCCGGTCCGGGCCGTGGTCGCCTCGCCGTCATGGAGGGAAGTGTGGAGAGCGGGAGATTGCATCGAGATATGTTGATGATATCATCGTCATATCAAACATCCTCGCGGCCGGTCGGGGCCGTGTCCCTCAAGACCATAGGAGTCATCATTCATGGAAAACAAGATGGTAGAGCACCGGGAAGAGCGTCTCGCGGTTGGGTCGGGCCTGGGCATGCTGTGCCTGCTCGTCCTTCTCATCCTGCTCGCGATTGCCGGGACCGTCGTCTTCGGGATCTGGCAGGTCATCCCCGTCGTGATCTTCTGCGCGGTTTGCATTCCCGTTCTACTCCTCCTCATGTTCGGCCTGTTCATGGTCCACCCAAACGAAGCAAAGGTGCTGCAGCTCTTCGGCGACTACCGGGGGAGTGTCTACGACACCGGCCTGCGATGGGCGAACCCGTTCCTGACCAAGCGCCGCGTGTCCGTGCGGACCAGGAACTTCGAAACCGGAAAGCTCAAGGTCAACGACAACGCCGGCAACCCGATCGAGATCGGAGCCGTCGTCGTGTGGCGGGTCGTGGACAGCGCCGAGGCTCTCTTCAATGTCGACGACTACGAAGACTACGTTCAGGTGCAGAGCGAGGCGGCGCTGCGGAACATGGCCACCGGCTATCCGTACGACGCACACGAGGAGGGGGAGATCTCCCTCTCGCACCATACGGCCGAGATCTCGGAACGGCTGCGCGGCGAGGTGCAGGAGCGGCTGGCTGCCGCCGGGGTGGACGTGATCGAGGCGCGAATCAGTCACCTCGCCTACGCGGCCGAGATTGCCGCGGCCATGCTGCAGCGCCAGCAGGCGGCCGCTGTGGTTGCCGCGCGGGCCCAGATCGTCGACGGCGCGGTCGGGATGGTGGAGCAGGCGCTCAACATGCTGAGCGAGAAGGATGTCGTCCATCTCGACGACGAGCGCAAGGCGGCGATGGTCAGCAACCTGTTGGCCGTCCTCTGCAGCGATCGGCATACGCAGCCGGTCGTGAACACCGGCACGCTCTATCCGTAAGCAAGGAGGTGATTGGTGGCGGCCCCGCGCAAGGCGTTCCTGCTGCGGCTCGACGCACGCGTCTACGAGGAGCTCCGGCGCCTCGCGGCGTCGGAGCTCCGGAGTGTGAACGGGCAGATCGAGTACATGATCCGTCAGGTCCTTCAGGAAAGGGGAAGAAGTCCTGGCGCTTCTGGTGTTGGTCAGGGTACGCACGCAGCCCCTGAAGGAGAACGGAGCGAAACACCCGAGGGTGGTTGATCGTCTTCATACTGGTACACTTGCGCGTCGTCGGCCGTGAGATGATCCGCAACCCCGCTGAGAGGCGCCTCCAGCGGAGGGGTTGATCTGTAGGCTGAAGGCACGCCGAGAGAACACACGCCCCGCGGCCGAATCGAACTTCCGGAGAACGAAGCATGGCAGTTGCTCCCGTCAAGGACACAGGAAAACCGATCGAGGCGAGGTACGCCTCGATCCGTCAGTTGCTGGAACTGGGGAAGGCGAAGACCTATCTCCTGGGCGACGAAATCCAGGACATGATGCCGGCCGACATGGTTGGGGTGGATGGCGAGATCCGCGAGCTCCATGACCGGCTCCGGGAACTCCGGGTGGGAGTCATCCGGCGTCCGGGCTGGTACGTGGCCAATCTCGACGAGACGGTGACCCTCGAGATCGACAAGGCGGACGACGATCCGGCGACGCCGACGGTCAGCGAGCCGGTCAACACGAGCGATCCGGTGCGGATGTACCTGCGCGAGATGAGCACCGTGCCGCTGCTCGACCGCGACGGCGAGGTCGAGATCGCGCGGGCGCTCGAGGACGGCGAGTGGCTGATCTTCCAGGCGATGGCCGGCAACCCCGATTTGATGACCCGGCTGCTGGCGCTCACCGAACTGGCGGACCGCAAGAACGCGAAGCCGCTGTCGCAGTTGGTCGAGATCGACCATCCACTGTCGCTGCTCGACGAGAACGGGCTGAAGCGGATCGCCAAGCGCGTCGGAGTGTTCGAGAAGATGAAGGAGCTGGAAGGGGAGCTCGAACGCACGCGCCGGCGGCAGAAGCGCTACAGCCCCCGCGGCGACCGCTTCCAGGAGATCGAGCGGGAGATCGACCGGCTGGAAGAGAAGGTCTCCTCACTGATCGTCGAGCTGGCCTTCACCGGTCCGGACCGCAACAGGGTCGTCGACCTGGTCAAGCTGATCGACAACCGCTTCCGGCGCAGCGAGCGGGACATCAGCCGCGCCCAGGTGGCGCTCGAGCGCGAAAGCAACGAGGAGCTCAAGGCGCTGCATCGCCGGCGCATTCAGAAGTACCGCGAAGCGGTGCGGGCGCTCGAGGCTCGCTACTCGATCACCCAGGGCGAACTGCGCGCGCTGGTCGCGAAGGTCAAGCGGGGCGAGGCGTTGAGTGAGCGCGCCAAGGAGCAGCTCATCATGTCGAACCTGCGCCTGGTCGTCTCGATCGCCAAGAAGTACACGAACCGCGGCCTCCAGTTCCTGGATCTGATCCAGGAGGGCAACATCGGCCTGATGAAGGCGGTGGAGAAGTTCGAGTACCGCCGCGGCTACAAGTTCTCGACCTACGCGACCTGGTGGATTCGTCAGGCTGTCGCGCGGGCGATCGCCGATCAGTCGCGGACGATCCGCATTCCGGTCCACATGATCGAGAACATCAACAAGCTGACCCGCACGTCGCGATCCCTGGTGCAGGAGCTGGGGCGCGAACCGACCGCCGAGGAGATCGGCGAGCACATGGACCTGCCCGCCTCCAAGGTGCGCAAGATCATGAAGATCGCCCAGGCTCCCGTTTCCCTGGAGACGCCGGTGGGCGAGGAAGAGGACTCCCATCTCGGCGACTTCATCGAGGACAAGAACTCGCCGTCGCCGGTGGACGAAGTCATCTCCGCCAACCTGCGCGAGCAGACGGGCAACGTCCTGCGTTCGCTTTCGCCGCGGGAGGAGCTGGTGCTGCGGATGCGCTTCGGTGTCGGCGAAGGTTCCGAGCACACGCTGGAAGAGGTCGGGAAGTCGTTCAACGTGACCCGGGAACGCATCCGGCAGATCGAATCGAAGGCGCTGCGCAAGCTCCGGCATCCGGACTGGGCCCAGAAGCTCCGTCCGTTCCTGGACGACGGCGCCTAGTTCCGTTCGACCGGCTCGACACAGACTGAACAGTGCGGGTACGCACCGGCACCAGCGGGTTCTCCTACCCGGCGTGGACGGGACCCTTCTACCCGTCCGGCACGAAGCGGCCGGACATGCTCGCCTTCTATGCTTCCCGACTCGGTGCGGTGGAAATCAACAACACGTTCTACCGCATGCCGAAGACGGATCTGCTGGAGCGTTGGCGTGGCGTGGCGCCTGACGGCTTTCGTTTCGCGCTGAAGGCATCGCGCCGGATCACCCATCAGCAACGCCTGCGGGACGCCGGGGATTCGGTCGACTACCTGTTTCGCACCGCGGGGGCGCTCGGCGAGCGTCTTGGCCCCTTCCTCTTCCAGTTGCCGCCGTACCTCAGGCGCGATGTCGATCGGCTGTCGAGCTTCCTGGAGGTCCTTCCGGACGGGATGCGCGCCGCGTTTGAGTTCCGCCATGCGAGTTGGTTCGAGGACGATGTGTTCGCATTGCTCGAGGGCGCCGGCGCCGCGTTGTGCATTGCCGATGCCGGTGGCGACCACGACGCCCCGGTGGTGTCCACCGCCGATTTCGGCTATCTGCGGCTTCGCCGCGAGGACTACGACGAGGCCGCGCTTCGCTCCTGGGCCGACCGGATTCGCCTGCAACCCTGGCGCGAGGCTTACGTTTTCTTCAAGCACGAAGACGAAGGGGCGGGGCCGCGCATGGCGGCTCAGTTCGAGACCCTGCTCTCGGAATCCTGAACCACCGCACGCGAACCCCAAGCCGCGGCGTGCGAGCCCGAGCCACAACGCACGCACCCGAACGGCGACGAGCCCAAGCCATGAACATCGACATCTCCTATCGGCGCATCCTGGCGTTGACCGCGCCGGTCGTCATCACCCAGATGACCCATACGGCGATGGGGTTGATCGATGCGATGATGGTCGGCCGTCTGGGGGTCGTCGCCCTGGCCGGGGTCGGCCTGGGCGCGATCATCTCCTGGTGGCTGCTCGGCTTCTTCGTCGGCCTTCTCCAGGGCGTGAACACGTTCGTCGCCCAGTTCTTCGGCGCCGGCAAGAAGGATCGGGTCGGCGTCGCCTTCTGGCAGGGTCTCTACCTGGCCGCCGGCGCGGGCATCGTCGTCCTGCTCGTCGCGCCGCTTTCCGGCTGGGCGTTCCGCGTGATGGGGGCGTCGGCGGAAGTCCAGGCGATCGCCACGGAATACACCGAGGTGCGGCTGGGCGCCGCGGTCGGGCTGATGATCTTCCTCGTCGCGGAGAACTACTACCGAGGACTTGGACGCACCGACATCCCGATGTTCGCGGGGCTGATTCAGTTGGCCCTGAACTGCGGTCTGAACTACCTGCTGATCTTCGGCGTCTGGGGGTTCCCGGAGCTAGGCGCCGCGGGCACCGCGGTGGGCACGGTCATCGCCCAGTTTCTTGTCGCGCTGGGCCTGCTGGCCGGAGTGCTCGCGACGAAGATTGGGCGCGACTACGGTGCGACCCGCCCTCGGCCGCCGGAGGCGGCCCTGCTCGGCTCGATGCTCCGCGTCAGCCTGCCGATAGGCGTCCAGGTGTTCATGGAGATGGGCGGGATCAGTGTCTTCACGGCCCTCGTGGCAAACCTGGGCGACGCGGAGATGGCGGCGACGAACGCCGTGATCCACGCCTGGTCCGTCTCCTTCATGCTTGCTGTCGCGCTGGCTGTCGGCTGCACGACGCTGGTCGGACAGTGCCTTGGCGCCAGACAGCTCGACGACGTACGCGTCGTGGTGGGGCGCGTGATGTGGTTGGGCTACGGGGCGATGGCGATCATGGCTGTCGTCTACGTCGGGTTCCCCGGTTGGCTCATGCAGTTGTTCGCGCGGGAGGCCGGCGATCTCGCCGCGCTCTTGCCGTACGCCCGGCCGCTGTTTCTCATCGCCACCCTGTGCCTGATCTTCGAGCTGCCGTTCAACATCTACTCCGGCGCTCTTCGGGGCGCCGGCGACACGACCTACCCGATGGTGGTGAACATCGGCGTGGCCTGGCTCGTCTTCGTGCCGCTCGTGTTCTTCGCCACCCGGAACTGGGGCCTGGTCGGCGCCTGGAGCTGTTTCATCGTCCATGTAGGGCTGCTCGCAGGCCTGCTCGCCATCCGGGTGCGCGGCCGAACCTGGATCGAACGCGGCGCCTCTCTGCTCGATGCGGAGCGGGTGGGCGGCGGCGCAACGGCGAGCGTGTCCGAGATGGACGAAGTGGGTTCCCCCGCGACTCCCTGACCCGCCCCGGGTTGGCGCCGCCGGCGACGCCTGGCGATGACTACGGGGCGCAGCCCCGGCTAAACGCGTCGGCGTCGGCGACCGCCGCCGCCGGGACACCCGTCTCGTTGCGGTACTCCCTCCTCTCCGGAGTGACCGTGTCCTCGACCTGGATCGAGAAGCCGAGGTTCGTCGACGAGGCGGCGTAGACCCAGACGTGCTCGTTGATCGAGCAGCCGTCCAGGATCTTGACGAGCACTTCCCAGTTGGCCTCGCCGAAGAACCGGAAGAGGCCCGAGTCGTTGGAGCCTTCGTGGACGACGTTGGCCCGTTGGCGTTCGCCCTCGGTTTGCCACCAATCCACGGCGACCGCGTAGCGGGAATCCTGGAGGCACAGGGTGTGGGCGTCCGGTTCGCACGTTCCGGCCGGCTTGCTCGCCTCGACCAGGAAGGTCCTGGAGGCGACCGATTCCACGGCGCCGTCGGTCACGGTGAGGACCACGGTGAAGAAACCCGGCGAGGACCAGGAATGCACCGGGTCGGTGCTTCCGGACGTCCGGCCGTCTCCGAACCTCCAGCGGCGTTCCGAGACGGCGCCTGAACTCCCGTCCGCGAAAACGACCGCCTCGCGGGTGCGCACACGGCACGGATCTCCGGCGCAGTCGGCGTCCACGCCGAAGGCCGCGCGGAGAGGTTCCGGCGGGGTAGCCGGCGGCGGCGGGGGAGGAGCAGGCCCGGCCGGGGGTGGCGGCGGCGGGGGGGGAGGAGCAGGCCCGGCCGGCGGCGGCGGCGGCGAGGCGGGTTCGTCGTCGTCGCCGATCGTCAGACGGTAGACGCTCGGCTCTCCCACCGAGTAGTCCGGGCCGGCCTCGATCACGAGGATCACGCTTTCCTCCGGCTCGTCCAGGCTGTCGTCCGTCACCGACAGGGTCAGGGAGGCCGCGGCGTCGCCGGCGGCTACGGAGATCGAGCCCGTACTCGTCGTCAGGCCGGCGATACCGTAGTCCGCGCCTCGCGTCGCCGTGCCGGAGACCGCGTATCCGATCGCAAGGTTCGCGTTCGGCGTCGGCGACAGGGAAACTCCCACGTCCTGGCTGCCGCCGTCCTCTCCCGCGTGCGCCGTGGAGCTGTCGAAACGAACGACGGGCGTACCGGGCGGCGGCAGGTCGTCGTCGTTCACGACGACTTCGGCGACGCCGCGTCCGGCGGCTATCGAGTAGCCGGCGCCCCTCTGGATCGTCGTTCGCACCCAGCCGTTCGCTTCGTCGTCGTCGTCGTTCATCGTGGCGACCGTGTGCGTCGCGGAACCGGTCGTTGGAATCGTCACGGTGGCGGCGCCCAGGGCGGAACCGGGGACGAAATCGCCCTGTTGAGAGACCGCGACGGCGACCCGCAGGTCGGCTCGAGGCGCCGGATCCGCCGTCAGCGTGAAGGACGCGCTGGCGCCTTCCGCGACCTGGCCTCCGCCGGCGATGCTGATCTCCGGGGGAACGGCCACGGGAACGGGCACGATGGCCTGGCGCGCCGCCTGCCAGGGGCCCGGTCCCGCCCCGTTGACCGCGCGGATGCCCACCTGGTAGGTCCCTGCCTCCAGGTCGGTCAGCGTCGTCGTGACGGTGGACGCCTGGTCGATCCGGACGTAGGTCCACCAGTCGCGCACGTTCGACCTGTAGCGGATCACGTAACCGGTCACGGGCGAGCCGTTGGCGTCCCGCGGCGACCAGGAAAGCTGGAGTTTCGCCGGCGCCGGAGTGATCGTGGGCTGGAGGGGCGGATAGGGGAGCCCCACGTCGACGAACAGGAAGGCCGCGCTGACCGGCCCCCAGTTGTCGTCGGCGTCCTTGCCTCGGACGAAGACGATGTGGCGCCCCGCGGCCATCCCGGTCGTGTCGATCGTCGCCCCCACGCCCTCGGAAGTGCTGTCGAAGGCGCCGTCCGTCGCGGACATCGCGACGGCCGCGGCGCCGCTCGCCCAGGGCGGCGCATCCAGGTAGTACTCGGCGGCCGCGATGTTCTGGGTCGGCTCCGTGCCCTGGCTGTTGTTGAATCGCGTGTCGTCGATCGTCGCCGTCAGGGTGACGGAGGTTCCCGCCGCCACGCTCCAGGTAGAGGCGTCGCCGCTGGTCGTTACGTCGACGGCGTCCGGACCGGCCGGAAGCCGATAGGGCAGGCGGGACGCCTTGAAGGCGTAGACAAGCGACTCGATGTTCTGTTCGAGGATGGACGAGTGGAAGCTGTGGCAGCTCTGAAAGAACGTGGTCCCCAACTCGTAGGTAAACGACGCGACGCCGAGTTCGCCGTAGCCGTAGTCTTCCGCGGTGCCGGTGGTCGGGTAGAGCCCGATCGCCTGCATCGGCCTGTAGTTGTTGAATCGGGCGAGTTTGCGGGCGAGAGTGGCCAGCGCCGGTCCGTTGGGCGCCGCGGTCGCCGCGTGTCCCCAAGGGTAGAGAATGAGCCTGGAGTAGCTGTGGATGTCCAGATAGATCCCGCTCTTCGTCGTGGGCGCCGTGTTCGTGTCGTCGGCGCCGCCGTCGCCGTTCCGGTCGTCCGGGAACAGGCTGTTCAGATGGGAGACCACGGCCTGCGTCTCGGGCTCCGAGGCGGCCCCTGAACCGCGATAGGTCTGGGAGCACTCCGAGGTGGAGGCGCCTGTCGTGCTCGCCCAGAGGAAACTGAAGTTCCGGTTCAGGTCGACGCCGGGTCTCCGGCTGGCCGCCCAGCCCGCGCAGTGGTTCGTGTTGTGGTTCTTCCGCCAGGAGAGCCCTTGCTCCGCCCGTTTGCGACCGTCCGGGTTCGCGTGGAGCATCAGGTCGATGCGTTGGTGGTCGAGCAGCCAGGTGATGTCCGGGTCGATGCCGTAGGAGTCGAGCAGGCGTTCCGCGAAGCGGATGGCGAGTTCGGCCGGGGTGTACTCGCGGGCATGCAGCGCCGCCGAGATGAAGAGCGCGGGCTTGGTTCCCGAGGTCTGGGAGTTGGTCAGGCTGAGCACCATCAGGTCGTAGCCGTCGCTTGAACTCTGCGTCTTCTTCCATGAGTCGCCGACGTCGGTCCAGGTCGCGAGGGCGGGAAAGCGGGCGACCAGGTCCCGGGCGGCGGCGTAGGTCTGCTCCACGGTCCGGTAGCAGGAGAAACCAGGGATCGAAGCGTCGGACACGACGCCCTGAATGACGGGCTGCTCGACCACGACGAAGTCCGGACTATCCTCGACGCGCATGCCGGCCGCGCGGACGTCCGCGATCTCCCGGTCGGTGGCGTCAAGAACGACGTAGCCTTCGTCCCAGTTCACTTCCAGGTGTTCGAGCGAGACGATCAGCTTGACCGCGTCCGCGTCGTTGTCGAACCAGGCGCGGACGATGCGCGTTTCGGGCGAGGCGATCGGCTGCGCGAGCGCCGGTCCGGTCAAGGCCGGAGCCGTCAGCAGGCAGAGGCAACCGGAAGCGAGAAGCCGTGTCCGCATGGCGACCCGAGACTATCCCCGCGTCGGGGCAGCCTCGTCAGGTCGGGGTGAAGAACCGGCGGCCGCCTGTCGCGTCCGGCCGCGGTCGATCGGGAACCGCCTTTGTGGCTATGATCGCTGCCGGGCGCGAGGCCCCGATTTCACCCCACCTGCCGGCAACCGAGAGAGGACGGATTCCGAGATGGCCATTTCCGCCGCGCTGAAGCGGCGACCGTTCGGCGAAACCCAGCGTCGGGACGTCTGGTGGCTGCAGCCGGCCGCCGTCGTCGCCGGGCTCGGCGCCGCCATCGTCTACATGACCTGGGCAGCCTTCCAGGGTGCTCACTACACCTACGAGGGGTATCTGTCCCCGCTCTATTCGCCCGAGATCTTCGGAGCGTCGCACCATGCGCTGTTTCACGTCGAGGGCGGCGTTCCCGCCTGGTGGCCGGCCTTCCTGCCGTACTCGCCGGCCTTCCTGATCCTGGCGTTCCCGGCGGGTTTCCGGCTCACCTGCTACTACTACCGTGGCGCCTACTACAAGGGATTCTGGGCCGATCCGCCGGCCTGCGCGGTCGGGGAGCCTCGGAACCGGTATCGCGGCGAGAACTCCCTGCCGCTCATCCTGCAGAACGTTCACCGCTACTTCCTCTACGCGGCGCTGGTCTTCATCGTCATTCTCACGATAGACGTGTTCAAGGGGATGGAGTTCGAGGCCGCCGGCGGCGGCCACGAGTTCGGCATCGGCGTGGGCACGCTGGTCCTGCTGGTGAACGTCGTCCTGCTCGGCGGCTACACGCTCGGCTGCCATTCCCTGCGCCATCTGGTGGGCGGCTTTCTCGACGTCATGGCTCGTCGGCCCGCTCGGCGGGCTTGTTACCGCTGCGTCTCCTGCCTGAACCGGCGCCACATGCTCTGGGCGTGGCTGAGTCTGGCGTGGGTCAGCTTCACCGACGTCTACGTCCGGCTCTGCTCGATGGGCATCTGGACGGACCTGAGATTCGTCTGATGGAGCAGACCCCCTACGAATACGACGTGCTGGTCATCGGCGCGGGCGGCGCCGGGCTGCGCGCCGCGATCGAAGTCTCGGCCGCGGGGGCTTCCTGCGGCGTGATCTGCAAGTCGTTGCTGGGCAAGGCGCATACGGTGATGGCCGAGGGCGGCATGGCGGCCGCGATCGGCAACGTGGACGAGCGCGACGACTGGAAGGTCCACGTGACGGACACCCTGCGCGGCGGCCAGTACCTGAGCAACCCGAAGATGGCCGAGATCCACGCGAAGGAGGCCCCGGCCCGGGCGCTGGAGCTGGAGGCCTGGGGAGCGCTGTTCGACCGCACGAAGGACGGCCGCATCCTGCAGCGGAACTTTGGCGGCCACCGCTATCCGCGGCTCGCGCATGTCGGCGACCGGACCGGGCTGGAGATGATCCGCACCCTGCAGGACCACGGCATCCACCGCGGCATCGACTTCCACATGGAGTACACGGTGTTCCGGCTACTGCTCGACGACGGCCGGGTCGCCGGCGCGCTCGCGTACGACCGCGAGCGGGGCCGGTTCCGGGTCTACCGGGCGAAGGCGGTCGTGCTCGCCACGGGCGGTATCGGTCGCGCCTTCAAGATCACCAGCAACAGTTGGGAGTACACGGGCGACGGCCATACGCTGGCCTACGACGCGGGCGCCGACCTGATCGACATGGAGTTCGTCCAGTTCCACCCGACCGGCATGGTGTGGCCACCGAGCGTGCGCGGCATCCTGGTGACCGAGGGCGTGCGCGGCGAGGGTGGCATCCTGCTGAACTCGGACGGCGAACGGTTCCTGTTCGACGAGATCCCGGCTCTGTACAAGGACCAGACCGCGGACAGCGCCGAGGAGGGCTGGCGCTACGTCGTCGGCGACCGCGACGCGCGGCGTCCGCCGGAGCTCCTGACCCGGGATCACGTCGCCCGTTGCATCGTGAACCAGATCAAGTCCGGCAAGGGCTCCCCCCACGGCGGCGTGTACCTCGACATCGCCTGGATCAAGGAGAAGATCAGCAACTCCGAGGACCACATCAGGAAGAAGCTGCCGTCGATGTACCACCAGTTCAAGGAGCTGGCCGGTCTCGACATCACGAAGGAAAGGATGGAAGTCGGGCCGACGACGCACTACGTGATGGGCGGCGTCCGGGTCGATGCGGAAAGCCAGATGTCGACCGTCCCCGGCCTCTACGCCGCCGGCGAGTGCGCCGCGGGGCTCCACGGCGCGAACCGGCTGGGCGGCAACTCGCTTTCCGACCTGCTCGTGTTCGGGCAGCGGGCCGGCGCGTACGCGGCCGCTTTTGCCAAGGAGCAAGGCGATGTCCGTCTCGACGATGCGGCGGTCGACGCCGGGATCAACGAGGCCCTCGAGCCGCTCGAGCGGGAGGGCGGCGAAGGGCCGTACCAGATCCAGTACGAGCTCCAGGACCTGATGCAGGAGAAGGTCGGCATCGTCCGCGTCGAGTCCGAGCTCGAGGAGGCGGTGGAGGAGATCGATGGCCTGTCTGAACGAGCGAAGGCCGTATCGGCGCCCGGCAACCGCGAGTACAACCCCGGTTGGCACACGGCCCTCGACCTTCACAACCTGCTCGTCGTCTCCGAGGCGGTGGCGAGGGCCGGCCTGTTGCGCCGCGAGAGCCGCGGCGCGCAGTTCCGTGACGACTACCCGCAGAAGGACGAACACTTCGGCAAGGTGAACATCCGGATCGCCAGGGGAACGGACGGCGAGATGGTGGTGGAAGAGATCCCGGTGGAACCAATGAGCGACGAACTGACCAGGCTGGTCGAGGAGATGGGCTGAGATGGCCGCGACACGGTTCAGGATCTGGCGTCAGGACGGCGCCGAAGGCGAGGGCGGCTACCGGGACTACACGACGGAGGTCACCGAGGGCATGGTGGTGCTGGACGCGGTCCACCAGATCCAGGCCGAGTCGGCGAACGATCTGGCCGTGCGCTGGAATTGCAAGGCCGGCAAGTGCGGCTCCTGCTCCGCGGAGGTGAACGGCAACCCGCGGCTCATGTGCATGACGCGGATGAGCGACCTGCCGGCAGATCGCCCGGTGACGGTCGAACCGATGCGGGCGTTCCCGGTCATCCGGGACCTCGTCTGCGACGTGTCCTGGAACTACGAGGTCAAGAAGAAGATCCAGCCCTTCGAGCCCCGGCCGCCTGATGCCGAGGACGGGACCTGGCGGATCGCCCAGGAGGATGTCGAGCGGGTGCAGGAGTTCCGCAAGTGCATCGAGTGCTTCCTGTGCCAGGACGTCTGCCACGTGCTCCGGGACCACCACCTGCACGACGAGTTCGTCGGGCCCCGCTTCTTCGTCTACAACGCGGCTCTGGAGATGCATCCTCTCGACACCGGCGACCGGTTGTCGGCGCTCAAGCAGGATGAGGGCATCGGGTACTGCAACATCACGAAGTGCTGCACCAAGGTCTGCCCCGAGCACATCACGATCACCGACAACGCGATCATCCCGCTCAAGGAGCGCGTCGTGTCGGAGTTCTACGATCCGCTGAAGAAGCTCTTCCGGGTGTTCTCGGGCGGCTCCGGCGCGTAGGCGGCCCGCCCCGCTGGAGGGCGGCCCGGTCGCCCTATAGTTGCTCGAGGGCCGCCCGCGCCACGTCCGCGTTCTTGTCGTTCGGCGCCAGCTCCAGGAACCTGTTCAGGTGTTCGCGGGCCGCGTCCGCGTCGCTCGCGTTCACGCCAAGCATGCCGAGTTCGTAGTGCGCCCTTGGCCGACCGTCTTCATCTGCCGGCGCCCGTTCGAGGTACTTCGTCAGATGGTCCTTGGCGAGGGCGGAGTCGGCGCTGCGGCGGAAGATCACGCCGAGCCGAAAGTGAGCACGGGGGTGGTTGTCGTCCCAGGCGATGAGCGACTGGTCGTAGAGCTTCGCGTTGCCGTAGACCTCTTGCTCGAAGAGCTGGTCAGCCTGATGCTGCACCTGCCGCCCGGCGGTCGGATCCACGGCGATCCAAGCGTTGCCGGCCTCGATTGAGGCCTCCAGTTGCTCCTGCAGAGCGTAGGTGAAGAACCTCATCCGCATCGCCTCGGTGTTCCTCGGATCGAGTTCCAGCGTCTTCTCGAGCGCCTCCAGGGCGGGCTCCCAGTTCTGGTTGTTGAAGTGGATCGTGCCGATGTTCCGGTAGGCCTGGTAGAGCTTCGGATTGAGCGAAGCCGCCTCGGTGAACAGCTCGACGGCACGCTCGTCATCGCTGTCACGTACTGCCTGGACACCCTGAGAGAAGACGCCGGCCGCGATCTCCATTCCCTGGCCGGCTTCGACCGCCCGCCGCTTCATTTCCTCGACCCGGGGGTCTTCCGCGGCGAGGAAGATGTCGAACGCCATGCCGACGAACTCCGGCGGCAGTTCCTCGAACTCGAGGTACTTGTCCAGCGGCCCCAGCGCTTCCGCGGGCTTACCCATGCCGTGCAGGATCGCGGCGATCGTCCGGTGGGCGGCGGAGAGAGTGGGATCGAGTCCCACCGCCTTCTGGAACAGCTCCAGAGCGCTCTCGGCGTCGCCCCCCTGAATCGCCCGGATGCCGTCGTTGAAGTTGTCGACGGCCTGCTGCTTCGTCATCGTGGCTTCGTCGTAGAGCGTGGCGGTAAACGAAGCGTCGCGGCCTTCGTTGAGGCGGAACTCCTGCTCCTGGTCCGGATAGCCCTCCATCCGCAACATCACCGTCCATGGCTCTTCCGACGCCGTCAGCCGGATCTTGAGCTTGCCGTTCTTCTTGGTGGCCGCTTCGACCACCTCGCCCTCGGGCGACGTGAAGGTGAGACTCACTGGCCCCACTTCGGCGCCGTTCATGTCGACGACCTGCACGTTCAGCTCGCTGCGCTGGGCCGTCGCGGTGGAGGCGAAGAGGAGCAGGGCGAGGGGAAGGAGTCGAAGGGCGAGTTTCTGCATGGTCTGGGTCCTCAAGGTCGACCGCCGCACCCGCGGGCCGGCGCTTCACCGGGGAAGAGTGGAGGGATTCCGCAGATTCTAGCGCTTGACGCAACCTTCGCGAGTGGGGGATCGTACGGACCATGGATTCCGACGACTTCTTCGAGCTTCTCTCCACTGCACGCTCGGTTCGCCGCTACAGCCCGGAACCGATCCCCGACGAGGATCTGGCAAGAATCCTCTACGCCGGGAGCCGCGCGCCGTCCGGCACGAACCGCCAGCCCTTCCGCTTCGTCGTTTTGCGCGACGGACCGCGCGCCCAGCGCGCCCGCCGCCTCCTCGGGGAGTCCTTCCGTCGCGGCTGGGCTCGCAAGACGGCGGAGGAAGGCTGGAACACGGGCTCGGCCGCCGATCCGAATTCACCGAAGTCGCGGGTGAACCGCGCGATCCAGCACTACGTGGATCACTTCGAGCGGATTCCGGCGGTCATCATCGCCTGCTACGTCCGGTACCGGCCGTTGACCCACTCCGAGGGCGCGTCCGTCTTCCCGGCCTGCCAGAACCTGTTCCTCATGGCGCGGGCGCTGGGCTACGGCGCCTGCTACAGCGGCTGGCACCACGCGGTGTCGGACGAGCTGCGGGAGATTCTCGAGATCCCCGACAACGTCGAGCTTTCGCTGACGATCACGATCGGCAAGCCCCTGGGACGCCACGGCCCGCTGCGCCGGCGGCCGATCCGCGACACGGTGTTCGACGACGGCTGGGAACAGGGCGCCGAGTGGATCAGCGATCCGCCGGATGCGCGGTTGTCGAAACGGCGTTAGGGCCGCGGCCGGCGCGGACGCCGGCATACCCAGTGTCTAGCCGGCCGGCAGGGCGTAGGCCACCAGGGAGTGATCCTGGCCACGGTTGCCGACCGGTACGACGATGAACTGGCGCCCCGCGACGGTGTAGGTCATCGGGCCGCCGCCCGGGGTGTCGGGCAGTTCGGTCCGCCAGACTTCTTCGCCCGTCCCTTTGTCGAATGCGTAGATGAAGCCGGTCGAGGGGCCGCGGGACCCGAAGCCGCCGGGGCCTTCCTGGTAGGTGCCGGGCACCTGCTCGCTGGTGACGACGAAGACGAGCGTCCGGGTCGCCATCGGCCAGCCCGCTGCCAGGCCGGCGAGCGGCCAGGCGCCGAGCGGTCCGAGGCCGAGGTCGGCGATCGCCGGGTGGTCGCGCGGACCGTCTCCGACCGGGGTCTGCCACAGGATCTCACCGCGGTTCAGATCGATCGCGGTGAGCCGGCTCCAGGGCGGCTTGACAAGCGGTAGACCCTCGGGCCCGGCCGGGAACGTGAACGTGGGCAGGTAGTCTCGGTCGGAGGGCTGGCGCGCCGTCGGCGGGGTGAGCGCCATCGTGCCGAGACGGGTCTGCGAGGGGACGAACAGGACGCCGCTGGTCGGATCGACCGCGGCGCCGCCCCAGTTTGCGCCACCCGCCTGGCCGGGCAACTGAGCCATCACCCTCCGGCCCTCTCCGGCCAGGGTCGGTGGTGTGAACATCGGGCCGCCCAGGAGGGTCTCGCGGTAGATCTCCTTCGCCTTCGCATTGAGGTCCGGCGTGAAGTCGATCAGGTCGCTCTCGCGTACCCCCTGGCGGTCGAAGGGCGGCGGCTTGGTGGGGAAGGGCTGCATGCTTGCGGTCCATTCCCCGGGAACCAGGCTCTCGGGGACCTTGCGCTCCTCGATCGGCCACACGGGCTTCCCGGTCTTGCGGTCGAAGACGTAGGTGAACGCCTGCTTGCTGACCTGGGCCACCGCCTCGATCCGCTTCCCGTCGACTTCGATGTCGAGCAGGATCGGCGCGCACGGAAAGTCGTAGTCCCACAGTCCGTGACGCACCGCCTGGAAGTGCCACTTCTTCTCACCCGTCGCCGTGTCGATGGCGACCAGGCTCTCGGCGTAGAGGTTGTCGCCGTGGCGGTGGCCGCCGTAGTAGTCGCTCGTCGGCGTGCCGGTGCCGAAGTAGACCCAGCCCGTCTCGTCGTCGCAGCTCATCCAGGACCACACGTTCGTGTTGCCCGAGTAGCGCCAGGACTCGTCGTGCCAGGTCTCGGCGCCGGGCTCGTCGCCCTGGGGCACGGTATGGAAGACCCACTTCTTCTGGCCGGTGCGGATGTCGTAGCCGCGGATGTGGCCCGCCGGCATCTCCTGGGTCAGGGAGAAGTCCATGATCGTCATGCCCATGAGGACGGTGTCGCCGCAGACGATGCCGGGCGAGTTCGCGCCGGTGTGGCGCATCTGGTCCGGCCGGCTGATGTCGCCGCGCATGTCGACCATCCCCGCTTCGCCGAACTCCAGATCGGGCTTGCCTGTCTTCGCGTCGAGCGAGATGAGCTGGTGGGTGCCGGTGACCAGCACGATGCGCTGCATGCCCCGGTGCTCCCAGTACTCGATGCCGCGCTGGGTGAAGCCGCCGTGGGTCGGGATGCCGCGCTCGTAGGCCAACGGGTCGTAGGTCCAGAGCTCCTCGCCGGTCGCGGGGTTGACCGCGCTGACGAGGTTCATGGCCGACACGGCGTACAGCGTGCCGTTCACCATGAGCGGCGTGCCCTTGAGGTCCCCGGCAAGGGTCTGCGCTTCGACCCGGCTGTCCGGTGTGATCCAGCGCCAGGCGACCTCGAGCTCCGACACGTTCGAGGCGTCGACCTCGGCCGCTGGCGAGTACTTCGTGCTGGCGCGATCAGCGGCGTAGTGGCGCCATTCGACCGTCTCCTGCGCCGCCAGCGCGGTAGAGCACGTGAGCGAGGCGATGAGGACGAGGCGGGCTGGCACCACGATCAGCGTCCCTTGAATTCGGCCGGCCGCTTCTCGAGGAAGGCAAGGACTCCCTCGCGGGAGTCTTCCGTAGCGCCGGCCTCCGCCTGGAGCCTCGCTTCGAGGTCGAGTTGCTGCTCGTAGACGTTCTGCCACGTGGCCCAGTAGGCCTTGCGGATCATCGCCAGGGATCGCGGACCGTTGGCCAGGCGTTGGGCCAGCTCGGTGGCCCCCTTCATCAGGGACTCCTGGTCGTCGTAGAGGCGGTTGATCAGACCCCACTCGAACGCCTTGTCGGCCGGCAGACGTTCCGCGAGCATGGAAAGTTCGACCGCGCGGCCCCAGCCGATCAGGCGCGGCAGCATGAAGGTGGCGCCGCCGTCGGGCACCAGGCCGATGCGCGCGAACGCCTGCAGGAAGAAGGCCTGCTTCGAGGCGCAGACGAGGTCGCCGATCAGGGCGAAGCTCATGCCTACGCCCGCCGCGGCCCCGTGCACTGCCGTCACGATCGGCATGTCCAGGTCGCGCAGTGAGAGCAGCAGGGGGTGGTAGTTGTTGCGCAGGTTCTCGCGGGCCGTCGGGTTCACGGCCCCCTCTTCCTGGCTGCCGCGGCCGGAGAGGTTGGCCCCGGAACAGAAGGCGCGGCCCGCTCCGGTAAGCAGGAGGGCGCGCACGCCGCTCTCCGGATCGCGGATGCGCAGCACCGCGTCGCCCAGTTCGGCGACCATCGTGGCGTCCGTGGCGTTCAGCACCTCCGGGTGGTTCAGCGTGATCGTGGCGAGACTGCCGTCCTGTTCGAGCAGGATCCGTTCGTAGTTCATTGACTTCCCTATTACTCGGGGTATTTCTCGCTCATCGTCTTGAGCGAGTTTCTGATCAGGTCTTCGAGCACGCCCATGTCTACGTCGGCCAGCTTGTTGATGTAGAGGCAGGACTTGCCGGTCCGGTGCTTGCCGAGTCGGGAGAGGAGTTCGTCGTAGCTCGAGAACCCGGGCATGACGTAGACGGTCAGGCTCTGCTTGCGGGGCGAGAAGCCGATGCGCGGCCATTCGCCGGTGCGGCCGCTTGCGTAGCGGTACCGGTAGCTTCCAAAGCCGACGATCGCGGTGCCCCACATGCGGGGTGCCTCACCGGTGATCCGCTTCATCAGTTCGAGGACCGTGAAGCTGTCCTCGCGCCGCCGATCGTTGTCGACGGCGCCGAGGAACGCCTCGACGCTGGCGTCGTTCTGCTTCGTCTTCAGTTCGCTCACAAGCGATCCTCGGTGATGGCCGCTCGCCTCCCTGCGAAAGGCAGTGGTTCTGTAGAAGAAGTGGGCAACCGTAGCAGACCGTGACCCGCCGCCCGAGCCCCCACGGAACCTCCGGTGAAGTCATCCGGGCGTTCAGTGACTCGTGCACGTGGCTTATGCTCGACTGGTCGTGAGCGGGAAGGGCCATTACTGCGTCATGGGCATCGGCGACATGGGCTTCCACATCGCCGAGGCGTTCGGGCGCGAAGGCCGGAGTCTGACCCTGATCGACACGGATCCGGACAAGGGGCACCGCATCGAGGAGGAGCTGGACGCCGCCTTCGTCGTCGGCAACGGCGCCCACCAGGCGGTGCTCGAGCGGGCGCACGTCGATGCCGCGGACCTGTTCATCGCCGCCTCTTCCTCGGAGGAGGCGAACCTGGTCGCGTCGGTGATCGCCCGCAACCTGGGCGCGAAGCGGTGCGTGGTGCGGCTCGACACCTCCGAGGATCTGACCGTTTACCGCCGCTCCTACGAGCGGTTGTTCGGCGCCGACCTGCTGCTGTCGCCCCAGAGTCTGGCGACCAACGCGATCCTGAACGTCGTACTCGGCCACCACACCTACGAAGTCGACTACCTGGCCAAGGGCCGCTTCGAACTGAGGACGATCCAGGTGCAGGCGAACAGCACGGTCGCCCGCCTGCCGCTCAGGGAAGTGCCGCTACCCGAGGGCGCACGAGTTGTCGGCTACTTCGACGCGGAGCACGAGTTATCGATCCCGGGGCCGGACCTGCAGGCGATGCCGGGTGGGCTGGCCATGGTCCTGTGCCGGACGCAGTCGACCCACGATGTGGAGGAGTTGTTCGCATCGCGTGTCGAGCATCCGCACACCGTTGCCGTTGCCGGCGGCAGTTCGGCCGCGGTCGCGGTGGTCAAGGCGCTGCGCAACGAGGTCAAGCGCTTGCGGTGGATCGAGCGTGACCGGCGCCGGGCGGAGTTCCTGGCCCAGTCGTTCCCCGACGTCGAGGTCCTGCACGGCGACCCGATCGACGCGGCGACGATGGAGAGCGAAGGTCTCGGCCGGGCCGACGTGCTGATCGCGGCCACCAGCCACGACGACAGCAACGTGGTCGCGGGGCTGATCGCCCAGGAACTGGGCGTGCCGCAGGTCGTCGCGCTGATCCACCACACGACGAGCCGGCTCTGGCAGCGCGTCGGCGAGGTGGAGCTCGTGTCGCCGCACTCCCTGGCGATCGACCACGTCCGGAACTTCGTCGCCAACGGCTACAAGGCGAACCTCGTCAACCTGGCCGACGGCGCGCTTCAGGTCGTCCAGCGCGTGATTCACGAAGCCAGCCCGGCGGCCGGCGCCACGCTCGCCGACCTCCAGGCGCCCAGGGGACTGATCGTTGGCGCGGTGGTGCGGGGCGACCGCGTGTTCATGCCGGAGCGCAGCAACATGCTGCGCGCCGACGATCAGGTCATCCTGTTCGTCCACCGCTCGCAGACCCAGATGGCCAAGCTCCTGTTCCCGGGCAGCGAGAGCGAGGTCGCCAGCTAGGGCGCGGTCGGAGGAGGGCTCACCCGTCCGCTCCCGCGGCCGGAGGGGAGGGTCCCAGCGGTCGCTCGCACTCAAGCGTCAGGTTTGGCCGGTACGGAACCGCCTTAGTCTTCTGGCCGGTACGGAACCGCCTTAGTCTTCTGGCCGGTACGGAACCGCCTTAGTTCCTGGCCGGTACCGAACCGCCTTAGTTCCTGGCCGGTACCGAACCGCCTTAGTTCGAGCCGGTCGGGATGTCGCTGAAGGCCCGGTCGCGGTCGACGCGGATCTCGCCGGGCAGGGTGAGGACGCGCTCGGCGATGATGTTGCGCAGGATCTCGTCCGTCCCGGCGGCGATTCGCATGCCGGGAGCCGCCAGGTAGGCGTAGTGGAACATGCCGCCCGAGGGGGCATCGTCGCGGCCGCTGACGGAACCGGCGACATCGAGCAGGTCGGCCGCGAAGGAGGCGATGTCCTGCCGGGCGGTGGCGGTGATCACCTTGCAGATCGAGTTCTCGGGTCCCGGCTGCTTGCCCTGGGAGATGGCCGTCAACGTGCGCAGGAAGGTCAGTTCGACGCCGCGGCACTGCACGTACCAGTCGGCGATCCGGTCGCGAACGGCGCTCTGGGCCGCCGCGGGTTCGCCGTCGATCTCAAGTTCGGAGGCGATGCGCAGGGCGTCGCTCCAGTCGGGCGTCATCTGGTAGCGGCCGTGCCGCTCGTTCATCAGGGTGGTGATCGCCACCTGCCAGCCGTCGCCGACGTTGCCGAGGCGGTTGTGGTCGGGGACCCTGACGTTCTGCAGGAAGACCTCATTGAACTCCGCGGTGCCGGGGATCTGGCGGATCGGCCGCGGATCGATGCCGGCCGACTTCATGTCGACGACGAAGAAGGTCAGACCCTTGTGTTTGGGCACCGCCGGGTCGTGGCGGGTGACCAGGATTCCCCAGTCGGCGAAGTGGGCGCCCGAGTTCCAGACCTTCTGACCGTTGACGATCCACTCGTCGCCGTCCCGCTCGGCGCGGGTGCGAAGGCCGGCGAGGTCGGAACCCGCTCCGGGCTCGGAGAAAAGCTGGCACCAGATTTCCTCGCCGCTCGCCAGCTTCGGCAGGTAGCGGCGCTTCTGCTCCTCGGTGCCGTGGGCCATGATCGCCGGCGCGCAGGTGCCGTGGCCGATGTTGAGGTAGCCATCGGGAACGTCGAACTTCGCTTGCTCCTGGTCCCAGATCACGCCCTCCATGAAGGTCGCGCCGCGGCCGCCGTGCTCCTTCGGCCAGGTGATGCAGGCCCAGCCGTCGTCGTACTTCTTCTGTTGCCACTCCTTGACCGCGGCGAGCCCCTCGTCTTCGGAGAGCCCGGCGTAGCGAGACGTATCGCCAGGCGCCAGGGGTTCGGCGTTGGCTTCGAGCCAGGCGCGCGCCTCGGCTCGGAAGGCGGCTTCCTGCGGTGAGTCCTGAAAGTCCATGGAGCGTCTCCTGGGCAGCGGTGCGGTTGGTTCGGAGAAGTGGTGATTGTAGTCCGGTTCGCGGTGTGGTTCAGAGCCGGCCCGAGATGACACCCCGGTCGGCCAGCCCTTCGATCTCCGCGGCGTCGAGTCCGAGTTCGCGCAGCAGGTCGCCTGTGTGCTCGCCGAGTTCGGGGGCCGGTTGGGGCTTCACCTTGTCTTCGCCCTCGATGAGCACGGGGCTGTCCACCGTTCGCAGACGCCCGTACTTCGGGTGGTCCAGGTCGCGGAACATGCCGATGGCCTCCAACTGCTCGTCGGCGACGATGTCGTCCAGGTTGGAGACGAGGCTGTAGGCGATCTCGTAGTGGGTGAAGCGTTCGCTCCACTCCGCGAAGTCCCGCATCGCGAAGTCGGCGTCGAGCAGGGCGACGAACTCGGGCATGTTCTCGATCCGCTCCGGTGTGGTGCAGAAGCGTTCGGCGGCGATGAGGTCGGGGCGGTCGAGGGCGAGGCAGAAGCGCTCCCAGTCACGGTCTTGCTCGACGATGCTGAGCTTGATCAGGCGGTCGTCACGCGTGCGGTAGTAGAGCTGGCCGAAGTTCATCGTCCGTTCACGCGGCCGCTTCTCGTGGAACTCGGCGCCGACCAGCTTGGCCTGGATGGCGCAGGCGTTGGCCCAAGCGCCGGCCGCGAGCAGCGAAGTGGTGACGTAGGAACCGTTGCCGGTCCGTTCCCGCTTCAGCAGACCGGCGAGCACTGCCGAGAAGAGCGTGACGCCGGTCGGGTGGTCGCCGGTGCCGCAGCCCAGTGGCCCCAGGTGACCGTCGACCGGCGTGAACGTCGCGACGAGCCCGGAGCGGGTCCAGTAGCAGACCTGGTCGTAGCCGGGTTTCTCGGCCTCGGGTCCAGTGTGGCCGTAACCGGTGCCGTGAGCGAAGATGAGCCGCGGGTTGACCTCCCGCAGCCGGTCCCAGGTCATGCCCAGATCGTCGAGGACGGAGTTGTGGCAGTTGGTCAGGAAAACGTCCGCCGTCTCGATCAGCCGGTGGGCGACCGCCTGGCCGCTCTCCTGCTTGAGGTCGATCACGACGCTCTTCTTGTTCCGGCCGTCGAGCAGGAAGCAGTATGGGATCTCCGAGTCCGGCATGCCGGGCAGATCCTGGAAGTAGCGGTAGAGATCGCCCCGGCCCGGCGCCTCGATCTTGATCACTTCGGCCCCGAAGTCGGAGAGCATGGCGCAGGCGGAGGGCGCCATGACGATCGTGGCAAGTTCCACCACGCGGACGCCTCCGAGCAGGGCCCCTTCCGGGCCAGGCTGGAGGGCGCCCGGCTGGTCGACCGGCGAACTTGAGGTCACGCCGGCTTCCCGCCGTGCGGAGATTGGCGATTTCTACTCAGAGCGGCGGGATTGTGACATAGGGCTTGGCAGCCCGTGGCAGAAGTCGCGCTGCATTCGAGCGGCGATGCATCACGTCCAACATCGTTGCTCTTCGGTCGAGTATGCACCGATATGCTCCCTCATCGCGCCTTGTTGGACGCGCGCCTTGCCGCTCTCGGTGCGACACGGACTTCTGCCACGGGCTGCTGGACACATCGGAGTGCGGGATACGATCCCGCCGATGTTCGGGCGGCAGCCAGCATGACCGGAGTCCGGCTCACCAAGCCCTGGCGCGATCTGGACGATGCCGCGATCGCCGCGTTGCCGGGGCAGTTGGGCGTCTTCGAGATCGGCGACGACGAGGGCGCAACGTTGGAACTTGGTTTCGCCGGCGGCAACTCACGCTTCGGCCTGCGCAGCGCGATCGCCGAAACGGCCGCGAAACACGAACGGGCGGCCAGGTTCCGCTACGAGGTGACGATGCAGTACTGGAGCCGCTTCGAGGAGTTGCTGGCCGTCTACGTCGCGGATCACGGCGAGTTGCCGGCCGGGAACACGGACCGGGGCGACCGGCGGGTCGGCCGGATCGCCGCGCCGGGTTAGCCTTGATTCGCGGGGACGAAGCGTTGGTTGACGTGACGAGAAGGCCGGGGGGCCTTGCGGGATGACGTGTGTGGAGTTTCCAGCGAATCAAGGTCAGGTGAGGCAATGGACTTCGAACTCACTACCGAACAGCGACTGATCCTCGAGACGGTACGCCGCTTCGTGCACGAGGAGATCGTGCCGCTCGAAGCGGACCTCGACCCGGACGCGAGCGAACTGCCGCCGCACCACCGCGAGCGCCTCGTCGCGATGACGAAGGAACTCGGCTTCTACGGGCTGGACATCCCGGAGGAGTACGGAGGCCCTGGTATCGATCTCGTGACCCGGACCCTGATGGCGTTCGAGATGGCGCAGCACCGGGCCGGCCTCTACGCGCCCTGTTACGGCGTGTTCGGCGGCGCGGGTCTGGCCCAGTTGTACGAGGCGGACGACGACCAGAAGGAGCGCTACCTCTATCCCGTTCTGCGGGGCGAGAAGCGCGGTTTCTTCGCGCTGACCGAGCCCTCGGGCGGCAGCGATCCGGCCCGCGCGATTCGCACGACGGCGGTGCGCGACGGCGACGACTGGATCATCGACGGCGAGAAGACGTTCATTTCCGGCGCCGACAAGGCGGACTTCGGCATCGTCTTCGCCCGCACCGATCCCGAGCTCGGACGAAAGGGGATCACCTGCTTCCTGGTCGACACGGATATGCCGGGCTTCCGGGTCCGGCGCATCGTCCATACGCTGCGTTCGACGCACTACGCGGCGGAACTCGAGTTCAACCGGGTGAGGGTGCCGGGCCGCAACGTGCTCGGTGAAGTGAACCAGGGCTTCGCGATCGCCAATGACCGGCTGAGCCGCAACCGGATTCCGTACGCGGCGGGCTGCATCGGCGTGGCGCTCAAGGCCCAGGAGATGGCGATCGCCTACGCGAAGACGCGCAAGACGTTCGGCGATTACCTGTCGACCCGGCAGGCGGTGCAGTGGATGATCGTCGACAACGAGATCGATCTCCGCACCGCCCGGGCCGTGACCCTCGAGGCGGCTGCGCGGGCCGATGCCGGCAGGCCGTTCCGGACCGAGGCGGCGATCTGCAAGCTGGTGGCCAGCGAGGGAGCGAGCCGCGTCGTCGACCGGGCGATGCAGATCCACGGCGGCTACGGCATGACGAAGGACCTGCCGCTCGAGCGCTGGTACAGGGAGCTCCGAATACGCCGGGTCGGCGAGGGCCCGAACGAGATTCAGCGTCTGATCGTCGCCCGCGACGTGATCGGCGGGTCCTTCCACTGAGGATTGGCAGCGCCGTGACCGGTGAAGCGCAGGCCCCGAAGCCTCTCGCGGGAGTCCGCGTGCTCGATCTTGGTCAGATCTACCAGGGGCCTTACGCCGGCTTTCTGCTCGCCCAGGCTGGCGCCGACGTGGTCAAGATAGAGCCGCCGGGAGGCGAGCCGCTGCGGCGCCGAGAGGTCCACGGCGGGCCACCGTCCTACCCGCTCGCGTTCCTGAACTCGGACAAGCGGTCCGCGGTATGCGACCTGAAGGCGGAGGAGGGGCGCGAACTGCTGCGCCGGCTGGCGGGCGCTGCCGACGTGCTGCTCGAGAACTTCGCGCCCGGCGTCCTGGACCGGCTCGAAGTGGGTTGGAAGACGCTCAGGGATCTCAACCCGCGGCTGATCTACGCCTCGGGCACCGCCTACGGCCTGAGTGGGCCGGACCGCGACCGGCTGGGCATGGACATCACGGTCCAGGCCGCGTCCGGCGTGATGAGCATCACCGGTGAGGCCGGCCGTCCGCCGCTGAAGGCCGGACCGGCGTTGATCGACTTCCTCGGCGGCGTCCACCTTTATGCGGGCATCGTGAGCGCGCTCTACGAGCGGGAACGGACCGGCCGCGGCCGCCTCGTCGAGGTGGCGATGCAGGAAGCCGTCTATCCGAGCATGCTCTCGAAGCTCGGCCTGATGCACACGGATGGCCGGCCGCCGGAGCGGATCGGCAACCGCCATGGACGGGTATCGCCGTACAACGTCTATCCCTGCAACGACGGCTTCGTCGCGATCATCTGCGTCAACGAGAGGCACTGGCGGAACCTGGTGGGAGCGATGGGTAGGGAGGAGCTCGCTTCGGACCCGCGTTTCGAGCACAACGAGGCGCGGGTGGCCCACATGGAGGAGGCGGAAGCCCTGGTCGCGGCCTGGACCGCCGAGCGAAGCCGGGAGGAGGTCTGCCGGATCGCACGCGAGTGCCACGTTCCGTGCGCGCCCGTCCGCGATCTCGCCGAGGTGAACGCGGATCCCCATCTCTGGGAGCGCGGCTTCTTCGAGACCGTCGACCATCCGGCGCTGGGTGAGCTCGCGCTGCCGACGAGTCCGCTCCGTTTCGATGCCCGGTCTTCGGGTCCGCTCGAGCCGAGTCCCGAACTCGGCCGCGACACGGACGCGGTGATCGCCGAGTGGCTCGGTGAAGCATCTGACGAGAGGAGTGCCCCATGAAGATCGCCCGCATCGAAACCCGCCACTGCGACGCCGGTTGGCGGAACTACCACTTCGTGAAGCTCACGACCGACGATGGCGTCGTCGGCTGGAGCGAGTACGACCAGCACCAGGGCGCGCTCGGTGTGACGACCGTGATCGAGCAGTTGGGCGAGGTGGTCGTTGGCATGCGGGTCGCGGATTTGGAGCGGATCTACCAGCGGCTGCTGACCCGGGCGCGGCAGTCCATGTCGGGGGTCATGGCGATGGCGATCGGCGCGATCGAGAACGCGCTGCTGGATGCCCGGGCCAAGGAGCTCGGAGTACCCTGCTGCGACCTTCTGGGTGGCCGCGTGCGCGACCGCGTGCGGGTCTACTGGTCGCACTGCGGGACCTGGCGGATCGGGCTGCCGCAGTACTACGGGAACGCGATCACGGACATCGATGGCGTCAAGGCGCTCGGCGCCGAGGTCCGGGAGCGGGGTTTCACGGCGCTCAAGACGAACATCTTCGACTACTCGAGCGGCTCGCCCCGCGGCTGGGCGCCGGGCTTCGGCCGTCCCTTCGAGCCCGGCCAGAACGTCGACCGCAAGGTGATCTCGAACCTGCGGAGGCACCTCGGGGCGCTGCGCGAGGGGGCGGGAGCGGACATGGACATCCTGCTCGACCTGAACTTCAACGCGAAGATCTCCGGCTACCGCCAGATCGTGCGGGCGCTCGCCGACCTCGACCTGTTCTGGATCGAGATCGATACGCCGTCACCTGAGGGGCTGGCGACGGTGCGCCAGGAGAGCCCGCACCCGATCAGCTCCTGCGAGACGCTGATCACGCCCGCCGCCTTTCTGCCGTTCCTGCGCGCCGAGGCGGTCGACGTGGCGATCATCGACGCGGTCTGGAACGGCGTCTGGCAGTCGATGAAGATCGCGGCCCTGGCCGGCGCGTACGAAGTGAACGTCGCACCGCACAACTACTACGGGCATCTCGCGACGATGATGAACGCCCACATGAGCGCGGCGGCGCCGAACCTGCGGATCATGGAGACGGACATCGACCGCCTGCCCTGGGACGGGGAGGTCTTCACCCACGAGCCCGAGTTCGAGGACGGCGGCTACCTGGTCGTCCCGGATCGGCCAGGTTGGGGCACGGAGCCGGACGAGGGGGGGCTTGCGGCCCATCCGCCGCGCTAAGGTCCTTCCCGCGCTCCGTCGCTAACATCCCGCGCCGTGGCTTCCGCCCTCCACTACAGCGACGCACTGATCTCGGGCATTCTGCGCCGGGTGCGGACGATCGCCATGGTCGGCGCTTCGCCGAACTGGAAGCGGCCATCGAACTTCGCGATGAAGTACCTGCAGGAGAAGGGCTACCGCGTGATCCCGGTGAATCCACTGGCGGCGGCGAAAGGAGTTTCGATCCTCGGAGAACCGGCCTGTGCGTCCCTGGCCGACGTGCCGGCGCCGGTCGACATGGTCGACGTTTTCCGGTCTTCCGAGGCGGCGCTCGAGATTACCCGCGAGGCGCTCCGGTTGCGGGAGGAGAAGCGGATCGAGGTCGTGTGGATGCAGCTCGGTGTGCGCAACGACGAGGCCGCGGCGGAGGCCGTGGCGGCCGGACTGACGGTGGTCATGGACCGGTGCCCCAAGATTGAGTACGGTCGCCTGTCGGGCGAGCTGGGCTGGGGCGGCGTCGACAGCGGGGTCATCTCCAGCCGGCACCCACGGTTGACACTGGCCTCAGGGGAGAAGGAGATCGAGATGAGCGAGGAAGCGAAGCAGGAAAGCGGCAGCGAGGCGGGTACCGACTGGGGGTTCGAGACGCGGATGATCCATGCCGGCGCCGGCCCGGATCCGGTTTCGGGCTCGCGCCAGACCCCGATTCACCAGACCTCGGCCTATGCGTTCCACGACGCGGACCATGCGGCGTCCCTGTTCAATCTCCAGACTTTCGGCTTCATCTACTCCCGTCTGGGGAATCCCACCGTCGCCACGCTGGAAGAGCGCATCGCCAGCCTGGAGGGCGGTCGCGGCGCCACCTGCGCCGCCTCGGGACACGCCGCCCAGGTCCTCGCGTTCTTTCCGCTGATCGAAGCCGGCGAACGGTTCGCGGCATCGAATCGGCTCTACGGCGGCTCGGTCACCCAGTTCAGCCGGACGTTCCCGAAGTTCGACTGGCGCTGTGACTTTGTCGACACGGAGGATCTCTCCGCGGTCGAGGCGGTCCTGGCCCAGGGCGCCAAGGCGTTGTTCGTCGAGAGCCTCGCGAACCCTGGCGGCGTGGTCACCGACCTGGAGACCCTGGCCGGACTGACTCGAGCCGCGGGCGCCCTGCTGATCGTCGACAACACACTGGCCACGCCCTGGCTCTGCCGACCCTTCGAGTGGGGCGCCGATCTGATCGTCCATTCGGCGACGAAGTTCCTCTCCGGTAGCGGTACGGTGATCGGCGGCGCCGTGGTGGACAGCGGCCGGTTCGACTGGACGGCGTCGGGGCGTTTCCCCGGCCTCTCCGAGCCGGAGCCGGCCTACCATGGCCTGAAGTTCAGCGAGACATTCGGCGACCTTGCCTTCACCGTCCACTCGCACGCGGTTGGCCTGCGGGACCTGGGCGCTTCGATGGCGCCGATGAACGCCTTTCTGACGCTGCTCGGGACGGAGACCCTCGCCCTGCGAATGGAACGCCACTGCCGGAACGCTCTGGCGATCGCCGAGTGGCTGACCGAGCACCCGAAGGTCGAATGGGTGTCTCACGCCGGCCTGCCGACGAGTCCGTACCGAGAACTGGCGAAGAAGTACCTGCCGAACGGCGCGGGCGCCGTGTTCACCTTCGGTGTGCGGGGCGGCTACGACGCGGGTGTCAAGGTCGTCGAGGCCTGCGAGCTGTTCTCGCACCTGGCGAACATTGGCGATGCCCGCTCGTTGATCATCCATCCGGCGTCGACGACGCACCGGCAGCTCACGGACGAGCAGCGCGTCGCCGCCGGCGCCGGCCCGGAAGTGGTTCGGCTGTCGATCGGCCTGGAGACGGTGGACGACCTGATCCGCGACCTCGACCGCGCGCTGGCGGCCGCGTAGCGCGGGCGGTTGCACCCGCCAGTCCGGCGGGCCTGAGGGTAGGGTCCCAGCGGTCGTGCCATCCGTGCGCCCGCTGACGGGCGCACGGACTGGTTCACGGGTGGCGCGGATCGCGCCTCCGGGGTTCGCGCTTGGTCGGAATCTGTAGGGGATGGCGCTTGTCTCTTACCCTTCTGGTCCTGGGCGAAGTGTCAGATAGTGCAGGCACTTGTCGGGAATCACACCTGGTCGTGTCCCCGAACATGGTCCCGCTTGGCGCCGGGGTTGTCCCGGACTGACCGTGTGGACCGCCTCGGCTAGTCGTTCTTGCGTCGGACGATGGTGCGCAGAGCGTCGTAGATCGCGTTCCCGATAACCACAGCGACAACGACCGGGACCACCCAGTAGACGAGGCCTAGGCCCACACCTACCGCGCCGCTCGGTCCCAGTACGACGCCTACCTGTCCTGGACCACTGCATTCCTCCAAGTCCGCAGCCAGCGCGTTCAGGGTCAGGACATCGCCTTCCTCCGAGGCGGTCATGAAGCGTTCGTGGACCGCCACGCACGGGTCGTCCTTATCGGGGTTGTTGGAGGAAGGGTCGTAGTAGACCTCGCTGGAACCGCTGGTCAATGCGCAGGACTGGTAGGCGACTGGGGACAGCCAGAGTGCCACCCCCAGAACGCTAGCGACGATCAGTACGCTCTTGAGCAGCTTCTTGGCCGTGGTCTCCATGTCCGACCCCCTCATTCCAAGCTGACGTATCGTGGTTTCGAGCGGCAGGATCGCCCCTGAACGCGGGTCCGCGCCTCAGCTAGGGGCCACGCTCCGACCGCCACTTCCAAAGAGGAACTCATCATGATGTTGAACCTTCGCTTCGAGGCCGCTGGGACCCTCCCCTCAGGCCCCCGGACTGGCTGACGGCCGCGGGCCGAATGGAGACCTGCGGCACCGCCGGTATAGTCGGAGGCGATGTCGCTTTGGGCGGAAGAACCCTACATGAGCATCCGGCGAGCGCCGCTCTTCTTCTTAGCTGGAGTCGTCGCTATCGCCTTCGCGGTAGCTGGCCTCCACGCGATCATCTTTGGCGAGAGTGCTTCTGATCTCTGGCGACTTCTCACTGGAGGACTCACGGGCGCCGGAGTACTGGTCTGGTCCAGGGCCACGCAAGCGTGGGTCGGCGGGCGGCGCAGCGGTCCATGAAAGCGCGCGACAAGCGACCACTTGACGATGGCGAGACTGCGGCCACATCGCTCGTGTTGGCCGCTTTCCTTGAAGCTGCGGCCCTTCTCAACAAGGCATGGCCGTCTACTACGACGACAGTGAACGCGACCCATGGGCGTCGATCCTGAAGGACCTCGATGAAGGTTGTTCCAACCGCGAGCGGCGACTTAGTGGACGATTCTCAATCAACAGGCGCAGAGGCCCGCCGAGGAGAGGGGCTCTTGAGCCCTGTCATACGGTGGGGCTTGTTCTGGCTGTGCGGCTTCTGCGCCGGGTCGGCGACGATCATCGCTTGGGAATCCGGCGAGCGGCGGTGGCTCGCTCTGGCTGCTACTGTCGTGGCGGGTGCGTATCTCGGCGTCCTGGCTCCGGCACTGCTTCCTAAAGGTCAGGCGCTGGCGCGAAGCGGGAGGCTCTTGGAGCGGCTGCAGGGCGTGCCTGACTGGGCCGTCCGTCTTGTCGGGGGTAGCGGAGCGGCCGCCATGTTCGCAGGGTTGCTCCTTCGGAGCCGCTTTGGATTCGCAGAGTTCTTCGCCCCGGCCTCAGTCGCCGGTTGGGCTCTGATGGGCCTTATGTGGCTCGCAGGCCCGAGGGCGTTCCGCTTCCGCCGTCGTTAGCTTCAGCGCCCAGCAGGAACGGTCCATGTGGCCGACTCCGGATCGACCTCCCGCTACCTCGCTCCCCGCTGCGCGCCGCCGTCAGCGCCACGAAACGGAGTGCCGGCCGCATCCCGATCCATGCCCGAGCCCTGCACTTTGGCCAGCGCTTCGCGCAGGTCCTCGGGTCGGATCGGGTGCGGTACTTGTAGGGGGCGTAAGATCGCCCGCCATGCTCGACTGCCAGCGGCCCAGGTTCCAGCTTCCGTCGGATTTGCACTACCTGAACTGCGCGTACATGGCGCCGCTGGCTCGCGAGGTGGAGGCGGCGGGGCTGGAGGGGATGGCGCGGCGGCGCGATCCGTCGACGATCGTCGTGGACGACTTCTTCGACCTGGCAGACGCCCTGCGCGAGCGGTTCGCGCGTTTGATCGGCGGCTCCGATTCGCGACGGG
Organism: Thermoanaerobaculia bacterium; assembly: GCA_965232105.1. Taxonomy (GTDB): domain Bacteria; phylum Acidobacteriota; class Thermoanaerobaculia; order Multivoradales; family Multivoraceae; genus Multivorans. The sequence goes on along the minus strand of OZ246956.1, from coordinate 3,955,913 downwards.
TCGCGATCATCCCGGCGGTGTCGTACGGCATCGCGACGGCGGCCCGCAATGCGGCGGTTTCCCGGGACCAGAACATCGTCATCCTGGGCGAGCAGTTCCCGAGCAACGTCTATGTGTGGATGCGGAAGGCGAAGGAGAGTGGCGCGACGATCCGCACGGTCGATCGGCCTACGGTGGGGGAGCACGGCGCAGGCGCGGTCTGGAACGAACGGCTGCTCGACGCGATCGATCGGGACACGGCGGTCGTGGCGACGCCGATCGTCCACTGGGCGGACGGCACCCGGTTCGATGTGGCGGCGGTCGGGCGGAGGGCACGCGAGGTCGGTGCGGCCTTCGTCATCGACGGCACGCAGTCGATCGGCGCGATGCCCTTCGATGTCGAGGAGGTCGCGCCGGACGCCCTGGTCGTCGCCGGCTACAAGACCCTGTTCGGCCCGTACCAGAGCGGCCTGGCGTGGTTCGGCGAGCGGTTCGACGACGGCGTTCCGCTGGAGGAGCCGTGGGCCGCGCGGGAGAGCAGCGACCGGCTCGAGTACGTGCAGGAGTACCGGCCGGCGGCGGCGCGCTATGACGTGGGAGAGCGGAGCAACCAGATTCAGTTGCCGATGCTGAACGCGGCCCTGGACATGGTGCTCGAGTGGCGGCCCGAGCGGGTCCAGGAGTACTGCGCGACGCTGCTCCAACCGTTCGAGGACGCCTTCCGCGAGGCCGGCTTCGACCTGGAGGACCGGATGTGGCGCGGCGCCCACCTGTTCGGTCTGCGCTCGCGGCGCGGTCTCGATGCCGACGCCACCGCAGCGGCGCTGCGGCAGGCTCGGGTGTTCGTCTCGGTGCGGGGTACGGCGATCCGGGTGGCGCCCCAAGTCTACAACGACAGCTCGGACCTGGAGGCCCTGGCGGCGACGTTGCGGGCGTTGTAGCGGCTCGATTCAAGCCGCTCGGCGGGCCCCGGCCGCTGGTCCGTTGCAACCAAGAGACATTTGTGATCGTATTTGTCACAAATGCAGCAAGATCCCCATTCGCACGACCTCGGTGGCGCCGTTCTGGAGTTCCCCGGCCAGGCCGCCGACGGCGATCTTTGCGTCCTCGGCTGGGCGATGGAGTTGGAGCTCGCGACGCCGGAACAGGTCCTGCGCTGGGCCCACGGCCGTTGGGGGAACGAGCTGACCCTGGCGACCTCGTTCCAGGCGGAGGGCATGATCCTCCTCCACATGTGCCATGAACTCGGCCTGCCGGTCCGTGTCGTGACGCTCGACACCGGGCGGCTGCCGGAGGAGACCTTCCGGCACATCGAGCACGTGCGGTTGCACTACGGCGTCGAGGTCGAGGTGGTCGCTCCGCGCGCCTCCGAGGTTGCGCGACTGGTGCGGCGGGAGGGGCCGAATCTCTTCTACGCCTCGGTTGCCGGGAGGCAGCGTTGCTGCAACGTGCGCAAGGTGGAACCGATGGGCCGGGCCCTGGCGCGCACACCGGCCTGGCTCAGCGGTCTGCGCCGCGATCAGACCCCGACCCGGGACGTCCTGAACAAGGTGGAGGTCGACCGGGTGACGCGGACGAAGGGACGTCTGGTCAAGGTCTGCCCGTTGCTCGACTGGACCGAGGATCAGGTCTGGGCCTACATCCACGAGCAGGGAGTGCCGTACCACCCGCTCTACGACCGCGGCTACCGGACGATCGGATGCGCGCCGTGCACGCGGCCTTCGCGGCCCGGTGAAGGCGCCCGCGGCGGACGCTGGTGGTGGGAGTCCCAGACCGGCAAGGAATGCGGGCTCCACGTGCTGCAGCCGCGTTGAGCCGGCTCCAGGCGGCCTACTACCCGGTCTACCTGTCGCTGGCCGATCGGCTGGTGGTCGTGATCGGCGGCGGTTCGATTGCCGAACGAAAGGTGGCGGGTCTTCTCCCCAGTGGAGCGCGGGTACGGGTCGTTGCGCTTGAGTTGACGCCCGAGCTGGCGCGACTGGCCGGCAGCGGCGAGATCGAGCACCGCGCGCGCGACTACCGACCGGGTGATCTGGAGGGCGCCTTCCTGGCGCTCGCGGAGCCCGGCGGCGCGGTGCGGGACGAGGCGTTCTCCACGGAGGCGGAAGCTCGGGGCATCTTCGCCAACGTGGAAGATGTGGTCGAGTGCTGCAGCTTCATCGCGCCCTCCATCGTGCGGCGCGGCGACCTGGTGATCGCCATCTCGACCTCCGGCCGGGCGCCGGCCCTGGCGGTTCGTCTCCGGCAGCGACTCGAGCAGGAGCTGGGACCTGAGTACGGGGCGCTACTGGAACTCGCCGGCCGTCTTCGGCGCCCCCTGGCACGAGCGGTACCCGATTTCGAGGAACGGCGGCGCCGTTGGTATGAACTCGTCGACTCGGAAGTGCTTGCCCTGTTCCGGGACGGCAAGACTGCCGAAGCGTCTGAACTGGCGGAGCAGATGTTGGGCGTGGCCGCCGAGGAACCGGAGCGATGAGCGGCGCCGCCGAATCGTCCCGGGGAAGCGAGCCCGGACGCGTGACCTTGATCGGCGCCGGTCCGGGCGACCCCGACCTGATCACCGTCCTGGGTCTGAGGCGGTTGAGGGCCGCCGATGTCGTGCTGCACGATCGCCTGGCGGCGCCCGAGCTTCTCTCCGAGGCCAAAGAGGACGCCGAGATCGTCGACGTCGGCAAGCGCCCCGGCGACGACGTGCAGGCCCGGCAGCGCCGGATCGAGAAGCTGATGATCGAACGGGCCTTGACCGGCTTTCACGTGGTCCGGCTCAAGGGCGGCGACCCGGCCGTCTTCGGTCGCGGCGGCGAGGAGATCGAGGCCTGCGCCGCGGCCGGCGTGCCCTGCGAAGTCGTACCGGGAGTGAGCAGCTTCACCGCGGCGGCCGCGGCGGCCGGGATCCCGTTGACGCATCGGGGCGTTTCCCTGGGCTTCGCCGTCGTCTCGGCGCGAAACGCCGAGGGCGGCGAACCGGACTGGGAGGGGCTCTCCGGCGCCGACACGGTCGTCGTCCTCATGGCGTCGCGCCGACTGGCGCGCATCGGCCAGGGGTTGATCGCCGGCGGTCGAAAACCGTCCACGCCTGCAGTAATCGTCGAGCGAGCCAGCACACCGGAGGAGAAGATCGTCTCCGCCACGCTGGAGTCCCTCGCGGTGGGTGAATTCTCCGGCACCATCGAGCCGCCCTGCGTCCTCGTCGTGGGCCACGTTGCCGCGGCCGCCCGCGGCTACGTGGAGTAGACCGGCGCCAGCGGATCCGCTGCCAGGTCCGGCAGTTCCTTGCCCTCGCTTCGGGCGACTGCGCGGAGCAGCCAGTCGAGCCGGTCGTTGCCCCAGAAGCGCTCGCCGCGGTAGATGAAGAGCGGTACGCCGAAGGCGCCGTCTCCTCTCGTGTGGGCGAAACCGGCCATGATGGCATCCTTCCACTTCGGGTCGTGGGCGACGGCGAGGGCTTCGTCGCCGTCGAGACCCACTGCTTCGGCGGCGGCCTTCATCACCTCGTCGCTGGCGAGGTCGAGGCCGCGTTCGAAGCGTGCGGAGAAGGCCTCGCGCGCATAGTCGATCGCCTTGCCCTGCTCTCGGGCCCAAAGGTAGATCTGGTGGGGCGGGAACCAGTCGGGATCGCCTTCCGACTCCGGCCACTTGACGGTTAGCCCATAGGCCTTTGCGATGCGCTCCGTGTCCTCCCGCATGTAGGACGACTTGGCGCGTCCGGCCGAGAGGGTGGCGCCCTTGCCGAACGGGAAGATGGGGACCGCGTCGACCTCGTTCCAGTCGAGCACGCCGGTCGTCGTGATCCGGTGGAAAGCCAGCCAGGAGAACTGGGAGCGGAAGGAGAAGTAGATGCGCAGGTCGGAGTCGGTCATGCGGAACGAGCCTCGGCGGTTGCGGTCGGGTTCAACGGAAGACGTCGATCAGGCGGCTGTACTTGACGATGACAGTACGGTCCGGGCGCTCGTAGAGAAGCCGCGCACCCAGCTCGTCGATCTCGTTGTAGACGACGAACAGCCCCGTGTTCGCATCCTGCAGCCAGGAGAAGCGGAGGTTCGCGGACACGTTGTCCGACTGGTCGTTGTACTGGGCGAGGGCCTGGACGAGCATCCGCGGGGTGATCGAGTAGGAGAGCCGCAGGCGGCCAAGATTGACCTGGAAGCTGCCGGAGGCGATGTCGACGTCGTTGTGGTCCCAGGTCACTTCCGACGTCAGTCGTTCACCACGCCGGGCGAGCAGGGTGAGCGAGGTGGAACTCCGGTCGCCGCCGAAGAAGCCGCCCGTGATGTTGCGGATGTAGACCGAGAACGGCTTCGCCTGGTTCGTCGAGAACACGGTCTGCAGCTCGTCGTGGCTGTACCTGCCGGCCTGGACCGCGAAACCGTCGACGATCTCGAACGTCTCCTTGACGCCCTCCTCCGTGAAGTTCACGCCGGTGTGGATCTGGAAGCCGTTGCGCCACTCCCAGTGCGTATCGACATGGATGTACTGGGTTTCCTTGTAGTCGTCGAAGTCCCAGATGCCGCTGTACGAGGCATGGGGCCTGATCTCGTGCAGGCCGGCGAGGTTCTTCGGTCGCATCGTGCGCATGCCGAACGCGGAGAAGTTCCGAAAGTCCCGTCGTGACATGAAGCCGACTTCCGGATTGAAGTTCGCACGGGCTTCGGCGACGCTGACGCTGCCGCGCCATTCCGGCTTGCCGAGGTTGTAGCTCAGGAGCATCGAGCTGTCGTCGCCGTCGAGTCCCGGCGTGTCCGTCTGGGCGACGTACGACTCGATCGTGTGGTGCTCGCCGATGCCCCACTTGCCGTCGATGGCGAAAGTGCGGTTCGTGTCGTCCTGCAGGGCCAGGCTGCCCACGCCTTCGCGGCTGACGAACATCCCGCCGATGCTGGAGCGTTCGCCCAGTTCCCGGTTGACGCGGGCGACGGCGTAGTTGTTTCCGTGCAGCCCTCCGACCGTGGCCGTCTGCATGTGGAGCAGTCCGACGTTGAAGCGGCCCGCCTTGCCGGAGAGCCGGCCGCCGTAGTCGATCGGGATCAGCTCACCGCCTGGGCCGATGCCGATGCGGCGGCTGAAGAACAGGTCGACGCGGGCCGACGCGCGGCTGCCGCCGGAGCGCGCTCCGACGGTGAACAGTCCGGCGTTCTCCAGGAAAAAGGGCCGCTTCTCGGGGAAGAACAGGTTGAACCGGTCGAGGTTCACCTGCTGCTCGTCGACCTCGACCTGGGCGAAGTCCGTGTTGTAGGTCAGGTCGAGGGTCAGGCTCGGCGTCATGCTGTACTTGAGGTCGACGCCGAGGTCGGAGTCCGACTCGTTGTCCCTGCCGACCGTGGGCGGCTCCCGGCCCGAGCCGATCGCGTAGGGGATCAGCTTCAGGTTGCGCTGCGGCGGCGGCTCGACGCCCTGAAGCGCGCCCGCGTCGGTCAGCCTGTCCAGGTCGTGGTTACGGTCGAGTTCGGACCAGAAGGCGACCTCCCTGTGGCGGGCGATGTTGCGCTGAAAGTTGAGGCCCCAGGTCTGCACGTCGGTAGGGGGATATCGCAGGGTGCGGAAGGGAATCGCGAACTCGGCGCTCCAGCCGAACTCGCCGACCTGCGTCGCCACGTTCCAGGCGCCGTCCCAGTTCAGGTTGAAGCCCGTGGACAGGGCGCCCCGGAAGCGGCCGCCGCCGCCCATGCCGCTGAACACGCCCGAGCCGCCTTCGAGAACCTGGCCGTCGTACTCGATGCCGGCGGGATTCGTGCCGAAGACGAAACCGTTGCGCCCGTCCTGGAACGTGTCGAAGATGACCTGGAAGCTGTCCGTCTCGTCCAGGGCCGCGTCGCGGCGACTATCGGAGATGACGATCCCGTCCGGTTCCCGGTCGTGGCAGACGACGGCCACGAACAGGGTGTCCTCGGTGTACGCGAAGCGGACCTCCGTGTGCTCGGTGCCCGGCTCGCCGGCGTAGGGCCGCGTCTGTGTCAGGCCCGATGCCGGCTCGATGGCTTGCCAGACGGGGTCGCCAAGAACGGCGCCGTCCAGCTCGGGGACCTCTCCGATCGCCACTGCCGTCGCGGACGGACGTGCGGTCTGGGCCTCGGACGTGGCGGCCCACAGCGACAGGATTGCGGCGATGGCCGCCGTGGGAATGCGCTTCACGGCCCGCGACTCTACTCCGAATGGGAATCGGGACGCGGGCCCGACCACCTGCTCCGCGGCAACTCTCTCCGGTAGCATCGGCGGAAACGACTCGATGGACTTCTGAGGAGGATCGGCAATGCGGAAGCACACCCGAACTACCCGCTGGTACGCGCTCGCCCTGACGGCAATCCTGTTCGCCGTCTGGACGGCAGCGCCGGCGCTGGCGGCCGGAGAACTGATGGACGTGGAGGGCTATCCGTCCCTCGTCCGCAAGCCGGTCGAGATCTGGAGCGACGGTACCCGCCTGGCCGGAGACGTCTTCTACCCGAAGGCGACGGCCGAGGGCGAGAAGCTGCCGACAATTGTCCTCTGCCACGGCTGGGGCGGCACGAAATCGCATCTGAACCGCGGCATCGCGCCGCGCTTCGCAGCCGCCGGTTACCTCGTACTGGCCTTCGACTACCGCGGCTGGGGCGAGAGCGATGCCCGCCTCGTCGTCCGCGGGAAGATGCCGGAGCCGGACGAGGACGGCTACGTCATGGTCAAGGCGCAGGCCATCCGGCAGCTAGTGGATCCGCTCGACCAGCAGGAGGACATCGACGCCGCAATCACGTTCGTTGAAGGCGAACCGCACGCGGACCCGTCCCGGATCGGCATCTGGGGCTCGAGCTTCGGCGGGGGCCACGTCGTCTGGCGCGCCGCCCACGACCGTCGCGTCAAGGCGGTCGCCGCCCAGGTCGGCGCGATGGACCAGCGCTCCGGCCTGGTCACGGCGCCCGGCGGCCTCGAGGGCTTCCACCACACCGCCATCCAGCGGGCCCGCGGCGAAGTGGCGCCGGTGCCGGTCGGCGGCCCTCAGCCCGAGGGCCTGACCGGCAGCCCGTACTACGAGCGCTTCGCGAAGTTCTCACCCGTCGAGCACGCCCACCGCATCACCGCTCCGACCATCATCATCGACGCGAAGCAGGAGCACTACTTCGACATCCGCGAACACGGCCAGCGAGTCGCCCAAATCCTGTCCGGCCGCGTTCCCGTCGAGTACCACGCCTGGGAAATGGGCCATTACGACATCTACAGCGGCGACTGGCTCGACAAGGCAATGGCGGCCGAGATCGACTTCTTCGACCGCCACCTGAAGTAGCGGGGAGCGCCGGCTGTTGCGCGGCTTTGCCGGACGGGCGGAGGTGGCACCCGCCTGGGTCTTGGGGTCCGGAGGGGTAAGGTCCCAGGTTCCGTTCGCGCTTTCTGAGTTCCTGTAAGGGTTTGCGCTCACTGCACTCCGCTCGCTCCGGTTGGGTGTCGCCTGGCGTCGGGGCATCGGGCGTCGCTCGCTCCGAGCCACCTGGGACCCCTCCCCCTGAGCCCCGACCAGGCAGGCGGGTGCAGCCGCCGCCCGTGGCCAGCCGTCTCTCCGGCTCTGCTCCGGCTCCGGATCTACGCGACGTTCGCGAGGAACGCGCCGACTTCGGCGTGGAATTCGTCGGGGCGTTCAGTGGGGATGCCGTGGCCGCAGTGTTCGAGCATGACGAGGCGGGCGCCGGGGATGCGGCGGGACATGATTACGCTGCCGCCGGGTGGCGTGAGGGCGTCTTCGAGGCCCTGGAGAATCAGGGTCGGGCAGGAGATCGTGGCCAGGTCCGCGGTGTAGTCGATGTCCGAGACCGCGCGGCAGGCGGCGGCGTAGCAGGCTGCGTCGTTACGCTCGATGGTGAGGTGGGCGGCGTCCGCGATGTCGTCGGTGTGGCGTTCGCGGTACTCCTTGCCGTAGGAGAGGGCGGGGCCGGTCGGCGTGAGCGCCTTGGCAAGACCGTCCCGCTCGATCAGGTCGGCGCGGGCGTTCCAGCCGGCAGTGGCGCGTTCGTTCACCTCGCTCGAGGTGCTGATCAGGATCAGGGCCCGGGTGCGATCGGGGAAGTCGAGGGCGAAGCGCTGGGAGACGACGCCGCCCATCGAGATCCCGCCGATCACCGCGTCGTCGGTGCCGACTTCGTCGAGCACCGCGGCGAGATCGGAGGCCCAGACCTCGGGCGCCATCGTGTCGGGGCGTCGCTCCGAGCCGCCGAAGCCCCGGACGTCCCAGGTCAGATACGGTGTAGCGGTCCTGGAGCGCATCTACAGTCTGCTCCCAGGAGTCCAGGTAACCGCCCAGGCCGTGCGTCAGGACGACGACCGGCCCGCTGCCCGCGAGCCGATAGCGGAGCGTTGCGCCGTCCGCCGCAGTCGCGTGCCTGTCAGGCTGCACGCCGATTGAACAGTCCAATAGTCAGAGCCAGGGGGATCACGAAGAGCAGCGTACGGAGCCAGCCCGGCATGTCGGTCATAACCAGGATCAGACCGAGCGGGGTCCAGAACACGAGCCACATCCAGATGGGAATCATCCGCCGCGCGACGGGTTCCGTGCTGGCGCCCTCGGCGATGATGATGACGACCAGGACGCCGACGGCGGCGCCGAGAACGCCGGCGATCAGGGCGCCGGCGGGGTAGACGTATGCGGCGAGGATCAGTTCAGGCATATCAGGGTCCCAAGGTTGTGGCGGGTTGTTCCGCAGCGTGCGCCTCTGAGGGCGCTCGCTGCGCTTCACAGGTGGCGCGAAAGGCGCCATCTCGGTTCGGGGAGCGAATCGTAGCAGCCCTCGGATTGCAGTACATTGGCGGTGGAGGGGTAGCCATGCGGGTCAGCATTTCTGTTCAGAGCGCCTACAACGTGAGCGACGTCCGCGAGGGGGCGGCTCGCATGGTGGACCGTGCTCGGGCAGCCCGGGACGCCGGTCTGGATGCCCTGTTCGTGGGCGACCATCACGCGACGCCGGGGCCGTACTACCAGAACACGGCGATCCTCGGCAGGATGCTGGCGGAGTGGGGGGATCGTCCCGCGGGCGCCCTCTACCTGCTGCCGCTCTGGCATCCGCTGATCGTCGCGGAGCAGGTCGGGACATTGGCCAGCGTGATGGAGGGCCGGTTCATCCTGCAGTGCGCGATCGGCCCGGCCGACAACCAGTTCGAGGCGATGGGCGTCCCGGCTCGACAGCGACCGTCGCGGTTCGAGCAGTCGCTCTCGATCCTCCGCCGTCTATGGGCGGGCGAGACGGTGACGACTGGCGGCGAGAACGACCGTTTCGAACTGCGGGAGGCCCGGATCGCTCCCTGCCCGCCGGAGCCGGTCGAGGTCTGGATCGGCGCGTCCGCGCCGCCGGCGATCGACCGCGCGGCGCGCCTGGGAGACGGCTGGCTGGCCGCGCCGGGGTTGGCGCCCGCTGAGGCGGCGGATCAACTCCGTTTCTACCGTGAGGCCTGTGAGCGGCACAACCGCCCGGTCGGCGTGTGCGCGATCCGGCGCGACATCTACGTCGGCGAGACGGCGGAGGAAGCCGAGACCCTGGCGGGGAAGATGATCGCTCGCGGCTATCGGGGCTTCCCGCCGGAGGCGCTCATCGTTGGCGACGTGGAACGGGTCGCAACCGCGTTCGCTGAACTCGGTGCGATGGGTTACGACGAGGTCGTCGTCCGGCACCTGGTGCAGGATCCGGCGCGCGCGCTCGATTCCATCGGACGCCTCGGCGATGTAGAGGTAGTGCTGGAGAGGTAGGGAGGCGGAGTTCCGGACGCCGGCCAGAACCCGGGTGGCGCGATCCGCGCCACCCGCGAACCAGTCCGTGCGTCCGTCAGCGGACGCACGGATGGCTGGCCGGCGCACCCAGTTCCTGCAGCGCAGTTCCCTAGCGTCTGGGCACGTCTTCGGGGAACGGCTCGAGGCCTTCGTCCAGCTCGACGCCGATGCTCCGCAGAGCCATCGAGACCATGCGGTACTGGCCGACCGTGAAGATGAGGTCGATCATCTGCTGGTCCGTGTAACGGGCCTTCAGGAAGGCCCAGGTCCGCTCGGAGATCGCGGAGTTCCGGTGCAACTCCGTCGCGGCGCGGAGGAGGTAGCGCTCGAAGCTGCTCCAGGGTCCGGCGTTCTCGCCCACGGCGACGTTGCGGACCTCCTCGTCCGTCATCCCGGCCGCCTTCCCGGCCCGGGCGTGGTACCCCCACTCGTACTCGGCCCCGTTCAGCCACGCGGTGCGCAGAATGATCATCTCGCGGTCGCGGTCGGGGAGGGTGCTGCCGCGCAGGATGTAGCCACCGAAGGGACCCCAGGCCTCCATCAGGGGAGGATGATGCGAGAGCGTGCGGATCAGGTTGATGCTCTGCACGTCTTCGACTGGTGGAATTCTCGGCCCGGTCTCGCGTCGTTGCCACTGGGCCGAAGCCGACGTGGCCACGAGTGCCAGTGCGAGGACGGAGATGGCGGTTTTGCGGATGGCATACGTCTTCATTGGCGTCCTCCGGGGAATCTTCTGCGACACGACGTTTTCGCTGACTATAGCTTCGGGAAACGTTAGGCCCGAGTCAGGCCCGTCGCGCCGCGGCGGTCTTGAAGCCTGAGTACTTCGGCTGATCGATCGCGATCTGGTTGACCACGGTGGCGCGAAGATGTGCATGGAGGCCGGTGTCGCCGAGCCCGATGGCGTCCTCGCGGATCGCGCGGACCAGCTTCCATCGCAGTTCGAGCAGCGAGCCCTCGGCGTCGAGCAGACGGCGCAGACGCTCGTGCTCGCGGCGGCGGTGCTCGGCGCCGGAGTGAAGGTCCCGGTAGACGATGTCGAGTGCGTTGCCGGCGACCAGGGCATGGAAGCGGGTGCGCCCGGCGGTCTCGTCCCTCACCTGACCGTGCAGGAAGTCGCGGGTTGCCCCGACGAGTTCCTCGAGCCGCGGCATGTCGGGGTCGGGGAGCTGCTCGGGCGCCGCGACGAGTTCCACCGGACCGGGGATCAGGAGGTTGACGCAGTCGACCTGGCACTCCGTCGTCCGGCGGCCGATCGTGACGCGCTCGACCGAACGGTCCAGCCCCTGACGGTAGGCTTCAGTCATGCCGAGGGTCGAAACGGCCCACCAGAAGGAGCCGAACACCTCCCAGTACTGCACGCGCTTCACGTCTACCGCCTTGCCACTGGTCGCCTCGTAGCCGGCGAACAGGTCCTCGTACGTGCCGAAGCCGCCGACCGGCAGCTCGGGTCCCGCGCCGTAGCGCCAGGAGTTCGTGCAGATCCAGCCCAGATCGCGCATCGGGTCGCCGATGTGGGCGATCTCCCAGTCGAGCACCGCGTTGACGCCTGTCCGGTCGACCATCAGGTTGCCGTTGCGGAAGTCGTTGTGGACCAGGGTCCGGTCAGGCGACTCAGGCAGGTTCTCCATCAGCCAGCGGGCGGTGAAGTCGATCATCGGCTGCGGCGTGTCGAGGGCTTCGTAGCGTCCGCGGGTCTGCTCGATGAAGTCCGCCGCGCTCAGGCTTGCCAGATCGCGGTCGAGGCCGTGGGCTTCCAGGTCGATCGTGTGCAGCCGGCCGAGGATCTCGCCGCATTGCCGGGCCAGCTTGGGGCGTACCTCGGCGAGGTCCGGGGAGCGGACGATTCGCGCGCCGAGGGCGATGCCGTGGAGCCATTCCATGACGAAACCGCCGCCGAGTTCGTCGGCGGTCTCCAGCACGTAGAACACTTCGGGTTCGGGGATGCCGTTCTCGCGGGCGACCTGCATCAGCTTCGCCTCGATCCGAAGTCCCGGTGCGCTGCGCTCGACGGCACGGGCTTCTTCCTGCTTGCCGCCCTGGGATCGCCGGAGGGCGAGCTGGCGATCGCCGGCCTCGGTTTCGATCCGCAGGCGGTAGGTCTCCTGGCTGGCGCCGCCGGAGAGACGTTCGACGGCGGCCAGTCGTCTGCAGCCCGCGATCTCACGCCGAAGTACGGACTCCAGCCGGGCTTCGAAGCTGTCCGGGGTCCGGGCGTCACGGCCGCTGCCGCCGGCCACCGGTGCGAGCAGGTAGATCTCGTCACCGTCCTCGAGCGGCCGTTCGCGGTTGCTCTCCAGCGGGCAGCGCTCGCCGTTGACCATCAACGTGTCGCGCAGATGCGGGGAATTCTCGATTGCTTCGGAGAGCGGTACGCCGGCGCGGTCGGCAAGCGGCAGGAGCTCCGCCAGCGTGGCGCCCTGCGGCAGCCGGAACGTGCGGTCGACATCGTGCCAGCCGGCTCCGATGCGGCCACGGATCAGGACGCGGACACGGATCTTCGTTTCGGAACGGGGACGAACGAGGCTGCGCAGAAGGCCCATCGAGGAGAACGACCTACGCCTCAGTCAGGCCAGTTGGGAGTCCAGCAACTCGGCCATTCCCAGTTGCTCGGCGCGCTCTCGCCCGAGCCGGCCGGTGTCGGGATCCCAGGCCATCGCCTGGTAGTAGTCCCGCTTCAACTGTTCGAGCGGCGCCTGGACTCCGGCCAACGGACCGGCTTCGAGCAGCCCGTCGCCTTCGCCCATCATCCGGGCGTGGGGCTGGAAGTCCGCGGGCCGGACCCCCTCGCGGACGTTGAAAGCGTTGCGCAGGTTCTGGATCCGCTCGCCGCAGAGCAGCAGCTCCTTCTGGTCCACACCCCAACCGGTCAGGGCGTTCACCATGTCCACCCAGGGCAGGCCGCCGGTGAGGCCGGTGAACATGCACAGGCCGAGGCCGTTCAGGGTCTGGTGGGCGTTGCTGTGGTGGGCCTGGGCGACGCCCTTGTTCTTCGTGCCCTTCCAGGCGATCTGGACTTCGTCCTTCGGGGCGGCCTCCGGCAGCGGGAAGGCGGCGCCGAAGGTCTCGTTCCAGGAGCCGGAACCGGCGGTGTGCCGGCCGGGCGTGGGATCGGAGATGTAGGTGACTCCCATCAGCGAAGTGAAGCGCGGATCGTGGTACGCGGGCTCCTGGCCGCCGACGTGAACCGCGTAGGTCTCAGTGCCGCGGCCGACGTGCCGCGACGCGGAAGCGAGGCCGTGCCGGAGCCACTGCCCGCAGCCCTCGCCTTCGCCCATCTTGATCGTCAGGGTGAGGGCCCCTTCGCCGTTGCCCCAGCGCATGTCTACGCCGTCGAGATCGTCGGCGGTCATGTCGCCGCGTTCGACGGCCTCGCACACCCAGGCGATCGTGGCGCTTGAGCTCACGGCGTCCATGCCGTACCGGTTGCAGGCGTCGTGGCAGGCGGTGACGAGCTCCAGGTCATCGTTCAGGATGTTGGCCCCGAAGCCGACGATCGTCTCGTAGTCCGGGCGGCGCACGTCCGACAGACCACGGCTCTTCACGCCGACGATCCCCTTGCAGGGCGCCGGGCAGTCGCCGCAGCTCAGTTTCTTCGTGATCAGCTTGTCGACCTCCGCGCCGTCGAGCTTCCAGCCCTTCTTCGAGAGCGGGAAATCGCGAGCGCCGACGCCGGTCCAGTTCTTGAGCGGCGCGTCGCCGTTCTCGACCGACAGCGCCACCGCCGCCGTCGTTCCCCGGTCCGCCCACAATTGCCGCATCGCCGGCTGCGGCGACTCGATCTTGATCCCGAACTTCGCGAACATCCGGTACATGAAGCCGAGGTGCCTCTTCGGCGTCGCCATCTTGACGACGAGGCGCATCGGCAGGCTGATGTCGCTTCGGTACTCGCGGTTGACTCCGTCGCACAGGGCGCGGAAGCGCTTCTCGTCGCGGATCGGCACCGTGTCGCCGGTGTTTTCCCCGCCGTCCACGACCACGGCCTTCAGGTTCTTCGAGCCGAAGATCGCGCCGAACCCCTGGCGTCCGAAGGCGTGGTAGCGGTCGTTCATCACCGAGGCGATGCGGGCGCCGCGTTCGCCGGCCGGGCCGATCGCCGACACGCCGACACGGAACTTCGTGCCGTAGCGCTCCTGGAGGGCGTCGAAGGCTTCAGGAATCTGCATGCCCCACAGATTGCCGGCGGGTTCCACCGAGACCCCGTCGGAGCGAACGACGAGCACCGACGGTTCGACGGCCCTTCCGCGCACGATGAGCGCGTCGTAGCCGGCATGGCGCAGGTGGATCGCCGTGCTGCCCCCGGAGTTCGAGTCGGCCCAGGTGCCGGTGAGCGGCGACTTGCCGACGATCTGAATGCGCCCCGAGAACGGCGTGCGGAGCCCCGTGAGCAGACCCGAGACGAGGGCGAAGCAGGCCTCTGGCGCCGTCGCCTCGGCGCCGGCGGGGAAGTGCTTCCACATCAGCCAGGCGCCGAGACCGTAGCCGCCCAGGTACTGGCGGAAAACGTCCGCCGGGATTGTCTCCACGTGGTGTTCACCGGTCGAGAGGTCGACGACGAGCGCGCGGCCGTGGGCGCCGTAGAGGCCGTTCGTTTGGCCGTTGCCGTGCTGGGGCTGGGTCATCGGGGTTGTGTTTCCTCCGAGGCTGCTGAGCTGAAGCGGCAAGGATACCGCCCCGGGGCCGGGACGTTCGTCGGGCTTGGCGTATCCTCCCGCACCATGCCGGAAAACCCATCCTCGCCCCAGAGCCTGCGCCTTCCAGGCGCGGGCGGCATCGAACTGCAGGTCTACGACTACGGCAACGAGGGTGCGCCGCCTCTCGTCCTGCTGCACGGCATGCAGGACCTGGCGCTGGCGTTCGAGCCGGTAGCGACCCGGTTCCGCGACCGTTACCGGGTCGTTTCCTTCGATCTGCGCGGTCACGGCGACAGCGGCAAGCCGGGGGTCTACGCCCTGCCGCACTTCATCGCCGACCTCCACGCGGTCATCTTCCAGCTCCAACTGGAGCGCCCGGTGCTGGTCGGCCACAGCCTGGGCGGCCACATCGTCAGCCACTACGCGGCGGTGTTCACCGACGTGCCCAGCGTGGTCGTCAACATCGACGGCGTCGGCGCGCCGTTCCGGGAGAGCGACATGCCGGTGGAGAACCGGCAGCTCCGCCTCCAGAACGGGCATACCAGCCTCTTGCGGCCCGGAGGGCACAAGCGGCCGATGATGGACCTGGAGGACGCCTGGCGGCTGTATTGCCGGTTCCATCCCGGGCTCGACCACGACCTGGCGCGGCACCTGGTCGAGATCGGGACGACCGAGCACCCATACGGCGGCCTGCAGTGGAAGTGGGATCCGCAGGTCGAGACGACGGGGCTGACGATGTCGAGCCGGTTGTCCGAGGAACGCTGGCCCTGGGTTTCCTGCCCGGTGCTCGTGGTCACCGGAGGCCGTTCCGCCGAGTTTTACCGCGGCCGTGGCGGGATCGATCACGACACGCCGGCCGCGCCGGACGAGATCGAGCGCCGGGCCCGCCTGTTCCGCAACGTTCACCACGTCGAGATCCCGGAGGCGGGCCACATGGTCCACTTCGACGCGCCGGAACGGCTGGGCGAGATCATCGACGCCTACCTGGAAGCCGGATAACGGGAGAGACATGGACTTCGAGATCCCGCAGGACATACGCGACAAGCTGGCCGAGC
The DNA here is from genome assembly GCA_965232105.1 of Thermoanaerobaculia bacterium. Lineage (GTDB taxonomy): Bacteria > Acidobacteriota > Thermoanaerobaculia > Multivoradales > Multivoraceae > Multivorans. The sequence goes on along the minus strand of OZ246956.1, from coordinate 3,940,527 downwards.
TCGACGACTTCATCGAGCGCGAGATCAGTGCTCTGGAGCAGCAGGACGACAACATCCGGTTCTTCGACCAGCGCCGCGAGTGGGCGCGGACCGACTTCGAGAACGACGGCACGCCGCGCCCCGAGTGGGAGGCTCTGCTACGCGAGATGAAGCGCCGAGCCGACGCGGCCGGTCACCTTCGCTTCGGCCTGCCGAAGGAACTCGGCGGCCAGGACGGCTCGAACCTGGCGATGGCGGTGATCCGCGAACACCTCGCCGCCAAGGGCCTCGGCCTGCACAACGACCTGCAGAACGAGTCCTCGATCGTCGGCAACTTCCCGACCGTGATCATGATGCACCGCTTCGGGACGCCCTCCCAGAAGGAGCAGTTCATGGAGGGCATGATGACCGGCGCGGTGCGGATGGGCTTCGGCCTGACCGAACCGAATCACGGCTCCGACGCGACCTGGCTCGAGACCTCCGGTGTCCGAGATGGCGACGACTGGGTGATCAACGGCGCCAAGCGGTTCAACTCGGGCCTCCACGCGGCGACTCACGACCTGATCTTCGCCCGCACCTCGGGCGATCCCGGGAAGGCGGACGGCGTGACCTGCTTCATCGTGCCGACGAACTCACCCGGTTTCGAGATCCCCTTCATGTGGTGGACCTTCAACATGCCGACGGATCACGCGGAGGTGTCGTTGACCGACGTGCGGGTCCCGAACGAAGCGATCCTCGGCGAAGAGGGCCGCGGCCTCGCCCTGGCCCAGACCTTCGTCCACGAGAACCGCATTCGCCAGGCCGCCTCCGGTGTCGGCGCCGCCCAGTTCTGCATCAACGAAAGCGTGAAGTACGCCCGCGAACGGACGGTCTTCGGCAAGCCGCTATGGCTGAACCAGGCGATCCAGTTCCCCCTCGCCGAACTCCAGACGGAATGCGAGATGGTCCGCAACCTCGTCTACAAGACGGCCTGGGAACTCGACCAGCAGCACCACATGGAGGTCACCGACAAGGTCTCCATGTGCAACTACCGCGCGAACCGCCTCGTCTGCAACGCCGCCGACCGGGCGATCCAGACCCACGGCGGCATCGGCTACACGCGGCACATGCCGTTCGAGCACATCTACCGCCACCACCGGCGGTACCGGATCACCGAAGGCTCCGAAGAGATCCAGATCCGCCGCGTCGCGGGGATCATGTTCGGCAAGCGGGCGAAGCGGTAGTAGACTCCGTCGCATGAGCACGGCGACGTTCGACACCCTCTCCGCTGCCCGCGCCCTCGAAGGCGCCGGGATGGACGCCGCGCAGGCGGCGGTCGTCGTCGAGACAGTGCGCTCGGCCGTGGTTGAAGGAACCGCGACGAAGGCGGATATCGTCGATATCCGGGCCGACCTGGCAGCGCTGGAACTGAGGCTTACCAAGCAGCTGCACCGGCAGACAGCGCTCCTGGCCGGCCTGGTGGCGGCTGCCGCGGCCCTGTTCCGACTGCTCGGGTAGGCAGACGAGCGCGCAGGTCCGGGGGGCGCCGGAAATGCCCGTACGAGCGCCCTTCCGGCTGGCAACGCCGGGTCGGCGCCCGGCCTACGAGCTCGGTTCGAGGATCGCCTGGTAGGTGAGGCGGCGGCTCAGCGACCGGACGTCCGGCCGCCGCGGTCCGAAGTGCTGGATCATGCCGACGAAGACGAGGTCTTCCTTGGGGTCGATCCAGAACCAGGTGCCGGCGGCGCCGCCCCAGTAGTACTCGCCCTTCGAGATGCCGTCAGCGGCGACGGGGTCGAGGACGACGGCGAAGTCGAGGCCGAAGCCGGTGCCCGGGGACATCTCCTTGAGTTCGCGGGGCAGGTGGTTCAGGTGCATCAGCTTGACGGTCGAGGGCGCCAGGATGCGGACGCCGTCCAGTTCGCCGCCGTTGAGCAGCATCTGGCTGAAGCGCATGTAGTCCATCGTGGTCGAGACCAGGCCGCCGCCGCCGGACAGGAAGTTCGGCGGGTCGAGGTAGTCGCGGCGGCCGCCGAAGCCCTCCTGGGCCATCAGGTTGCCGTCGGCGTCGTGGGTGTAGACTTGGGAGAAGCGGTCCGCCTTGTCCGCGGCGACGTGGAAGGCCGTGTCGTTCATGCCCAAGGGGCCGAAGATGCGCTCGTTCAGGAATTCGTCGAAGCGTTGGCCGGAGAGGACCTCGACGAGGTAACCCTGGACGTCGACGGCGACGCTGTAGTGCCACATCGATCCGGGCTGCTGGCGCAGGGGGATCTTCGACAGCTTGTCGATCATGTCCTTGAGGGTCGAGTTGTTGTCGAGGACATTCGCTTCGTTGTAGAGAGCGTCGACCTGGGACTGCGAGAAGATGCCGTAGCTGAGGCCGGCGGTGTGGGCCATCAGCTCGCGGATGGTCATCGGGTGGTCGGCCGGCTCCGTGATCGGCTGGCCGTTCGGCCCGTCCTCCTTGGCGACGACGAGCCCCTCGAACTCGGGGATGTACCGGTGGACCGGGTCGGAGAGGCGGAACTTGCCCTCTTCGTAGAGGATCATCAGCGCGACGCCGGTGATCGGCTTCGTCATCGAGTAGATGCGGAAGATCGTGTCCTCGCTCATCAAGGCGCCGTCCTCGATGTTCTGGTGTCCGAAGGTGCCGAAGTGGGCGACCTTGCCGTGGCGGGAGATCATCGTCGTGATGCCGGCGAGGAGGCCGTCGTCGACGAGACCCTGCATCGCGCCGTTCAGGCGTTCGAGCCGGTCGCTCGACATGCCGACCTCTTCGGGCGCCACTGTGGCGAGGTCGCGGGGACCCTGAAGGGGAACGTCGGCGCGAGACTGATCGCAGGCGGTAAGGCCGAGGCTCAGGAAAGCGACCGCGAGGAGGGCGGTCAACAGGCGGGGCAGCGTGGCGGCACGAATCATGGGTTCTCCCTCGACTTGCTGGTGAGTTGGGGATGTCGCGGAAACGCGAAAGTCTACCAGCCGCTGGCGGGCTCCGGGCTCCCGGTCGGCACTGCCGCTGCTACGATCAGGAGTTCCGATGGAAAGAACGATCGACCGGCCCAAGCTCGCGCGGGACATCATGGTGACCAAGCTGGTCACGTTGCATCCGCGTACCCACGTCTACGACGGCATCGCGGCGCTCCTGCGGCATCGCATCACGGGTGCGCCGGTGATCGGCGACCGGCACCGCTACCTCGGCATGCTGTCGGAGAAGAGCTGCCTCACGGTGCTCACGGTGACGGCCCGTGCCGCGGACGAACAGGGGCTGGCGCGGAGCCGACCGACCCGGGCGAGTGACTTCATGGCCAGGCGCCTGGTCACCCTGCAGGCGGGCATGTCGGCTCTTGATGCGATCGGTCTGTTGCTCAAGAACCGAATCTCGGGTGCGCCGGTCGTGGACCGCGGCGGCCGGCTGCTGGGGGTCTTCTCGGAGAAGTTCTCGATGGATGTCCTGCTGGGGCTGGCCTACGACCAATTGCCCGCGGCGCCCGTCGACGCCTTCATGAACACCGACTTCGGGCGCGTGATCGACGGTTCCGAGCCGCTGCTCGAGATCGCGCAGCGATTCCTGGACACGCCGTACCGGCGTTTGCCCGTGGTCCGGGACGGCACCCTGGTCGGGCAGGTCAGCCGCCGGGACGTGCTCGCGGCATCCCACCACCTCACGTCGGCGCTCGCGGGGCGGCGCTCGATCCTGCGTGAGCGCAGTAGCGAGCTTGGCCTGGAGGATCTGGCGGCGCCGGACGAGGACGGCGAATCCGGGGACTTCGAACTCGACTCGACGGACGCGTCGGCCTTCATGGACCGCAAGGCGCGCACGATCTCCGAGGAGACGGACCTCTTGAGCATCGCGCGTATCTTCAAGAGCACTCCGTACCGCCGGCTGCCGGTGCTCCGGGGCCGCAGGCTGGCCGGGCAGATCAGCCGCCGGGACGTGCTCGCCGCCACCCACGGCCTCCTCGTCCAGGCGCCCCAGCCGGGTCAGGCGCTGCTCTATCTGAGCGCGGTCGTGGATTCCGGCGACCGCCCATCGCTGTCGTGAGTCTCGAACCGGGGCGGCGCGATAGCTTCGGCCGCCCCGTCTTCCAATTCGGAGTGGGTCATTCAGTCAGGAGGGGAACGTGTCCAGACGGATCCTTGATGCCTTGAACTGCGCTCCGGTCAGCTTCGTCGCTCTCGTGGTTCTGCTTTCGGGGGTCATGGCTCCTGGTGCCGCCGCGGCGGCCGCGGAAGAGGAAGAGCCGAAGCTCGTCGAGCCGGCGCCGCCGCGCCCGGACGACGAGGGCCAAGGTCCCTTCGACCGCCTGATCCTGCGAGGCGTGACGGTCGTCGACGGCACCGGCGCGCCGCCGATGGGGCCGGTCGACATCGTGATCGAAGGCAACCGGATCGAAGAGATCAAGAGCCTCGGCATGGCCAACACCGAAATCGACGAGAGCAAGCGGCCGAAAGATGCCGATGTCGAACTCGATCTCGACGGCTCGTACGTGCTGCCGGGCCTGGTCGACCTCCACGTCCACACGGGCGGCGTGCCGAAGGTGCCGACGGCGGAGTACGTCTACAAGCTCTGGCTGGCGCACGGCATCACGACGGTTCGCGGCGTGCCGACCGGGCCGCTGGAATGGGACCTGAGTGAGAAGGCGCGAAGCGAGAAGAACGAGATCACTGCGCCACGCATCGTCTCCTACCAACGCCCCGGCGGCGGCACGGAGTGGAAGGACCGGGACATCCGCACCCCCGCCGATGCGCGGGAGTGGGTCCGCTACGCGCACGAGAAGGGGGTTGAGGGACTGAAGCTCGGCGCCTATCCGCCGAAGATCATGGCGGCGTTGATCGACGAGGCCGGCAGCCTGGGAATGGGCTCGACGGCCCACCTCGACCAGATGGGCGTGGCGCACATGAACGCCCTCGACGCCGCCCGGCTCGGCCTGGTCGGGATGACCCACTTCTACGGCCTGTTCGAGTCGATGTATGACGGCGCCGACGTCCAGCCGTGGCCCGCGGAGATGAACTACATGGACGAGCAGTTCCGCTTCGGCCAGGTGGCCCGCCAGTGGAGCCTGGTCGAGCCCGGCGGCGAGCGCTGGAAGGCCCTGCTCGACGAGTTCCTGGAACTCGACTTCTTCATCAACCCGACGATGACGATCTACTCGGCCGGCCGCGATGTGATGCGGGCGCGCAACGCGGACTGGCACGCCGACTACACGCTGCCCACGCTGGCCGAGTTCTACGCCCCCAGCCGCCTGGACCATGGTTCGTACTGGTACGACTGGACGACCTGGGACGAGGTGGCCTGGAAGAACTTCTACCGGGTGTGGATGCAGTTCCTGAACGAGTACAAGAACCGCGGCGGCCGGGTCACGATCGGCTCGGACTCCGGGTTCATCTACCAGACCTACGGCTTCGGCACGATCCTGGAACTTGAACTCCTTCAGGAGGCCGGCTTCCATCCGCTGGAGGTGATCCGCTCGGCGACGATGTACGGCGCCGAGGAGCTGACCCGGGCGAGCGGCGCCGAGATGGAGTTCGGCATAGTGCGCGAAGGCATGCTGGCGGACCTGCTCGTGGTCGGCGAGAACCCGGTCGCGAACCTCAAGGTGCTCTACGGCACCGGCGCGGTCCGCCTCAACGACGACACCGGCCGCCCCGAGCGGGTCGGCGGCGTGCGCTACACGATCAAGGACGGCATCGTCTTCGACGCGAAGAAGCTGCTCGCCGACGTGGCGGATATGGTTGCCGCCGAACGGATGAAGCCCGAAGCGCCGCGGGAGACGGCGGGAGGAGCGCGGCCGTAGCAGCCGGGCGAGACCCGGCCATCGGTGCAGCCAGAGAACAAGGAGAACCCAATGAAACAGACACTCGTGAAGCACTCAGCCGCAATCCTGCTCGCCGCCGCCCTGCTTGCCGCCCCGCTTTCGGCCGGCTCCAGGGCCAAGGTCCACGCCGACGTGGTCTACGGCCACAAGATGGGCATGGCCCTGACCTTCGATGCACTCCTGCCCGCGGACCAGAACGGCGCCGGCGTCCTGTTCATGGTCAGCGGCGGGTGGTTCTCACGCTGGTCGGACCCGCACGGCATCGCGTCAGGCGAGGGCCGCCGGTTCGGCGCGATCGGCGACCTCCTGGACAACGGCTACGCCGTCTTCATGGTCCGCCACGGCTCGGCCCCGTTGTTCAAGGTGCCGGAGGCGGTCGCCGACGTGCGCCGCGCGGTCCGCTACATCCGGCTCAACGCGGACGACTTCGGCGTCGACCCGGAACGGCTGGGCGTCACCGGCGGCAGCGCCGGCGGCCACCTGTCCCTGATGCTCGGCAACGCCTCGGACGAGGGGAACAGTGGCAGCAACGACCCCATCGAGCAGACCGGCAACCGCGTCGCGGCGGTCGTCGCCTACTTCCCGCCCGTCGACCTGCAGGGGCTGACCGGTCCGAACGAGCGCTTCCCGGCGCTCGAATTCGACGCGGAGAAGGCTGCCGCTATCTCACCCGTCCTGTTCGTCAGCGAGGACGACCCACCGACGCTGCTGATTCACGGCGACCAGGACGCGCTCGTGCCGATCAGCAACAGCGAGCGGATCAAGGCCGCCTTCGACGAGGCGAGCGTGACGTCCGAGCTGATCGTGATCGAGGGCGCCGCCCACGGTTTCCGCGGCGAGGACGGTGAGCGCGCCTCGAGCGCGCTGGTCGCCTGGTTCAACGAGCACCTTGGGGTGTCGGGGGACTGAGTCCCCACCAGGCGACAGGTCCAAGCCGGTTCGACTGCAGGTTCTCGACGACTGCGGCTTGCCTTGAGGTGTCGTCGAAGAGGGCTGCTACGAAGCGTCGAGGCGCGTTTGTTCAGGAGCAGTTCGGCGACTCGCCAGGGCCTTGATCTCTGGCCAACTCTGGACGAGGCTGTTGTAGACCAGAGCTTCGGCGGAGCGCTTCTTCCGCTCGCATAGCACGTAGAGCCGATAGCACAGGTCGCGAGTCGTCTCGGCCATGCCGCTGCCAAGCTTTCGAACAAGACCTGCGGCGGCCTGCTCGCCGTCCGTCTCAAGGACGCGAACGAGGTGGTGCAGGGCCTCCCAGGCCACCAGACGCGAATCGGCAAGTGGATCCCATCCGTCCGGCATCTCGCTCGGGCGAAGCAGCCACACCCGGCCGCCGGTCGAATCCAGGACGCCGGCCTCTCTCATCCCGTCGACGCTGGTGTTCTTGGCCTTGCTGAGGTCTTCTGCCCGGCCGAAGTCCCCCTTGTCGAACCCGTACTCCTCGAACCACGCGAGCGCCCAGCGGCTCCCCGCGTCCAGGTCGCCCTCCTGCCCTTCCAACACCTCGTCCAGCACCTCGTTGATCAGCGCGAGGGCCTCTCGTACGGTCATCGGCTCGCCCGAGGCGTGGAGCACTTTGGCGTACCGCGTGTACACCCGCATCCCTGGTCCGATGGCGGCCTGGGCGAGGTCCACCGGGGCGATGTTGCCAGTCTGTAGGAGGCCGAGACCTGGCGGGAGCTCGGAGCGGAGCGCGGCCAGAAACTCGCGGCGGGTGGCGAGCGGAGCGTCGGCGGGGCGAGGTCGGCAGACGAGGACGATGCTTGAGGCGAGGGCGTTAGTACCCCTGCCGACCATCCTGTTGCTGAGTTCGGTTCGCATTGGCCAAGTGCCCGTGACGGCCAAGCCGGAATGGATCACGGCATCCAAGAACGTCTCCCAGCCTGTCCTCGAGGTTCCTGCGTCTCCTCTTCTCTCCGACTGCTTGAAGGCGTAGTAGAGGGTGACGGGAAGTCCTGGATGTACCTGTCCAGCTAGGCGGCCCATTGCCTGGGTCATTCCACTCAGGAAGAAAGTCTCGGCGGCGTCCTTACTTCCGTGACGGTACGGTGTGGCTACCAGTTCTTCAGCCTTCGGAACGGCCAGGGTTGCGAAGAGATCAGGGAACGAAGACCTCAGAGACCTGCGCAGCCAGACGTAGAAGAAGTCCGACAGGTCGGCGTACCCGATGTTGTCGTAGTAGGGCGGGTCCGTGGCCACGATTTTGTCGGTACTCACGGTCTGTTTCGCGGCGTCTGCTTGTACGCCAACACCGGTTTCCGGGCCATGGCTGGCTACAAGACCCTCAATGCTCTCGGCAGTCCACCTTACGGCGCCGAGGAAACTGCCTGTGCCACGAAGAAGAGTGTTCAACTCGGCATAGTCCCACGTCATGGGGATGCTCTGCCGGGCAAACGTGTTTCGTGTCGAGTCACGTTCCGTGAACCATGTGCAGATTGTTGATCCGCGGTCGGCTAGCTTCGATAGCGCGAAGGCCAGATACACGCCTACCGCCTCGGCATACGCGGTCGCACCGGTGCCGCCGTCGCGCAGGGGGCCGCGGTCGTCGGGCAGACCGGCGTCCGCCGCGTCGAGCCGGACGCGTTCGCTCGCCGCCTCGACTAGGTCGGAGAAGGTCGTGAGTGCGACGAGTTGCCGGGAGGTGAAGAGGTCACCGAACGTCGCCAACCCGTAGTTGGGAGTCTTGAAGTCACGCGGGTTGTCCGGCAACGGCATGTCGGGACTCCAGGCCCCGCGAATCTCCTTGGCTAGGGCTTCCTGCTCGGGCGCGGGGGTGAGGTAGACACGGCTTCGGTCACCCTCCGCCACGATGGCCATGAGGCGTTGGCCCATAGCACCAGCCCTCCCTTCGCCGCGAATGTGCTCGTACCCAACAGGCACATCCGACATGAGGCATCTGAAGGCTTGGCGTTTGCCAACCGTCGTCCCCCGCTTCGCCCGAGCCACATCCGGCGGAGCGCCTGCCTTCACCGTGAACCGGTACCCCCGCCCCTCGATCACCGGCTCGACATACGCCTCCTTCCTCTTCTTCGTCGAGAGCATCCACGTCGACACCAGCGGCACGTCCACGTCAGCGAATGCCGGGTTCGGGCTCTTGACGGTGCGCGCCCATAGCCACGCAATCACCGTCAGTTTCCGGCCCTCGTACTGCTTCAAGTCCGGCCGTTCCCGCACCATCTCCGGCGTGATCTCGACCTTCGGGTACAGATGCCCGATGCGTTTCTCTGCCTCCTCCCGCATCCAGCGACCGTAGAACCGCACGTCCTCGGCGAGCCCTTGCGCGCCCCGCCACTGCTCGCTGCCGATCCTCGCCTGCCCTCGCCGGTCCTTCCCGCCGCTCGGCCCGGCATCCGCGGCAGCGAGATTCCGGAAGTCCGGGTTCACCGGCGGCCTGCCCGCGAACCGCGGGGGAATCTCTATCATCGCCTTGTTGATCAGGACCGCCACCGGATTCAGGTCGCTCGCGTGCGCATCGAGTCCCGGTCACTGACCCTCCAACGGTAAGGTCCCGCCCGCGGGAGGCCGTCACCGCCCTCCGACTAGGGTCGAAGCGCCGGCGGGTGAGCGTGCGGAATCGGTTCGTCGTACTGGGGCCTGATCGAGCTCATCCCGCTTCGCTCAGCGGATCGACAACGGTCAGGAACGGGAATCGCTCGAAGTCACGGTCTCTGGTGCAGATGCGGCTGATCCCGTGCTCGCGCATCAGCACAGCCGTGTGCAGGTCGTGGAGCACGTTGCCCCGCAGTTCGGGGAGTTCTGAGATCGTTCGCGCCAGGACCGTGGGATGGCGAGGCGTGGCGACGAGTATGTCGAAGCCCGGCGATTCGATCAGCTTCGAGAGGAAGCCGCACGCCTTGTCGGAGTCCCAAGGAGTCGCGAGGACTCGCGGATGAGTGGAAACTCGAAGGAACTCGTAGCAGATACTCCAAGTCAGAAACGCGGGCGATGGTTCGCGGCACTCCAGATCCACTAAGCGGCTGCACGGAGAGTGAAATGGTGACTCGACGTTCGCGGCGTAGATGAGGACATTCGCATCGATCACCCGCACGTCAATCCTCTTCCTCCATGGCGCGGTAGAGCGCGTCGCGGTCCGAGATGTCGACGAGTTCCGGTCCGCCGCGCCACGTCGGCAACGGCGGCAGGTTGTTCGCTTCGTCTGCCGCCGGGAGTTCCGGCGCGAGCACGCGGCGCAGCCCCGCCTCGACCAGAGCGGACATGGTCGTCCCCCGTCGCGCCGCCTCTTCGCGTAGGCGCTGCATAACCGATTCATCGATGTTGAGGGTCGTCTTCATATGGCAAACCATACCACCGTGACAGCGCAGGGCATCGGGACCGGCGAAACCGCCGCTCCAACTACCAGAGGTCCGAGGTTCCGAACCGTCGCCGCCGAGGTGTTTCGACGCTACGGGCGTACGTGGAAGCCGAGCACGGCGAAGGTGAACCGGTCCTGCCTGCGGAGCCAACTGCTGCCTTCATTCGGGGAGCGAGACGTTGCGGCTATCTCCCATGCCGACGTGCAGCAGTGGTTCGCCTCGCTCGGCCGGACTCCCGCTGCGGCGAACCGGGCTCTGGCCGTGTTCTCCGTCGTCCTGGAGCAGGCCGAGACCTACGGGCTGAGACCCGAGGGAAGCAACCCATGCCGGGGCATCAGGCGCTACGCGGAGCGTCGATGCGAGCGTTTCCTGAACGATGAGGAGTTGCGGCGGCTGGGCTCGGCGTTACGCATGGCCGAAGTCGAAGCGCCGCTAACCACCGCCCTGGTTCGCCTGCTCATCCTCACCGGCTGCCGGCAGAGCGAGATTCGAACGCTCCGCTGGCAGGCGTACAGCGAGGGCCATCTTCACCTGGAGGACGGCAAGAGCGGGCCTCGACTGGTCTGGTTGTCCTCGCCGGCGCGTACCCTGCTGGAAAGGCTGCCCCGCAACGGTCCGTTCGCGTTTCCGGCGTCCCGACGAGAGGGCCCGATGTGCACCGAGTCCCTCTATCGATTCTGGCGGCCGCTCCGGCAGCAGGCCGGCCTGCCGGGGCTCCGCCTCCACGATCTGCGCCACAGCTACGCCAGCTTCGCCCTGAGACGCGGCGAGGCGGTTCCTACGATCGGTCGGCTCCTCGGTCATCGGGACCCGACGACGACCCTGCGCTACACCCACCTCGACGAGGGCGCAGTCCGCGAAGCGGCTGCCCTCGTCGGTTCCTCCCTGAGGGGTTAGGGGCCGTGGTCTTGCCGCTCTTCCGGGACTTCGTCGAAGGGCCGTGGCGTTGCTCCTGCTACGAACGCTGCCGAGCCTCCACCCGCAGGCGTATGGACAGCGCGCTCGGCACGCAACTCCTGCCCACCTTCGGCCACCTGCCCCTCGATCGCATCGAGACCACCGGTGTGCATCGATGGTTCGACGAGTACAGCCTGACAGCGCCGGCGGGCGCCAATCGCACCCTGGACGTGCTGCGACAGATACTCAACTTCGCCGTCTCTTGCGGGCACATCGGAGCCAACCCGTCGAGGAACGTTCGGCGCAATCGCCGGCCCGCCAACAGTCGGTTCCTTTCTCGCGCCGAGGTCGCCCGCCTCCACTCCGTGCTCGACGCCCACCGCGGGCGTGGGTCGGGTCGCCAGCAGGCCGACGTTATTCGGCTTCTCCTGTTCACGGGCTGCCGAAAGGGCGAGATCATCGGTCTCCGCTGGTCAGAGGTCGACGGCGACGTGCTCCGACTGCGGGACAGTAAGACCGGGCCGCGGCTCGTGTACCTGAACGTGCAAGCGCGGGCCGTTCTCGCCCGACAGCCGCGGAATGAAAGCAACTTCGTTTTCCCGTCGCTCGACGACCCGCTTCGGCCGCGATCCTCGGAACTCTCGCTGTGGCGCAAGGTGAAGCTGAAGGCTGGACTAGGCGACGTGCGGCTGCACGATCTTCGTCACACCGTCGGTAGCCACGCGGTCATGGCGGGGGCGCCGATCCCGGTAGTATCTAGGTTGCTCGGCCACCGCCAGCCGCGGATGACGCTTCGATACGCCCATGTCGGCGACCGGGAAACGGAGGCAGCGGCGGAGCGGGTTGGTAGGTCGATCGCGGCGGTGATCGGATCGCCCTCGGACGGTCGGCCGAACGGAGCCTCGCCTGCTGCCAGGCCGGCTACCGGGCGGCCCGGCTCGAAGCCGCGCGAGAGCTCGTCTCCGCCGGACTTTCCCGCGCCGGACTTGACAGCGAAGCGTGCAGGAACGAAGCTCCGCGCTGTCATGAAATCGGTCAACGCCCTTGAGCTTCGCCAGTCGCTGGGCAAAGTGCTGGAGCAACTCGACCAGGATGGAGCTCCCATCCTGGTGTACCGTCGGCGAAAGCCAGCGGCCGCCCTCGTCAGTCTGAAGGACTACCGGGAACGCTTCGTAGACCGCGAGGCGGACGAACGCCGGCGCCAAGTCGTCCGCGAGATCAGGAAACTGAAGTTCGGGTCCCCGGGCGCCGCAACGACGCTCGACCTGCTGCGCGACCTGCGCGCGTGATCGTTCTGGACGCTTCCGTGGCGGCCAAGTGGTTCGTGGACCGCGAGCCGCTCGCCGACGAGGCGCAGGTCGTCCTCAGCCACATCGAATCGGACCCGTCTGCCTACGTCGTGCCGGAACTGTTCATGAACGAGTTGCTGGCTGTTCTTTGCCGTCTTCGACCCCGCGGACCGGAACAGGTTCGGGAGGCGCTGGAACTTGTGGAGGCGCTCGGCATGAAGCGGGTCGGCAATGGTCACGAGCTGCTCTCGCACGCCGCCGACCTGGCTGGCCGTTGGCATCTTTCGGGGTTCGAGGCGATCTACGCCGCGCTGGCCGCGCTGTCCGGCGGCGTCTGGCTGACCGCCGACGCGCGCGCCGCTCGGCTCGTCGGCGTCGAGGGACTCGCAAGGGTGCTCGGGGCCAGTTCGGGACCAGGGCATGCGCTGGGTGCGGCGGACGCCGAGGCGCGCCCCTGACTTGCCGCGGCGGAACGCCTAGGCGGAAACCCGAACAGTCGTGACGATGGCCAAGGAGGACGGAGTGCACAAGAAGCTGATCGAGGTGGCGTTGCCGTTGGATGCAATCAACGTGGCGTCGGCGCGTGAGAAGTCGATTCGGCACGGCCATCCGTCGACGTTGCACCTGTGGTGGGCGCGGCGCCCCTTGGCGGCGGCGCGGGCGGTGATCTGGTCGCAGATGGTCGACGATCCGTCGGAGTACGTGGACGAGCTCCTGGCGGACCCGGCGAAGACTCGCGAAGCGGAGACGGAGCTGGCGAGTCGCCGCGCGAACAGCGGGACGCCTTCGGCTTCAAACGCCGCTGCCGGAGACGATCGGCAGACCCTGGCGGAAGTGGCGGCGGAACTCGAACGGGAGCGGTTGTTCGGGATTCTCAGAGAGCTCGTGAAGTGGGAAAGTACCACGGACGAGAGGGTTCTGGAACCGGCCCGAGAGGAGATCAGGAAGAGTTGGCGGCGGACATGCGAGCGGAACGCCGGTCATCCGAGGGCCGGAGATCTGTTCGATCCGGAGAAGCTGCCGGCGTTTCACGATCCGTTCGCCGGCGGCGGGGCACTGCCGCTGGAGGCTCAGCGGCTGGGGCTTGAGGCGCACGCGAGCGACCTGAATCCGGTGGCGGTCCTGATCAACAAGGCGATGATAGAGATTCCCCCGCGGTTCGCGGGCAGGCCGCCGGTGAACCCGGACTTCCGGAATCTCGGTGCCGCGGATGCCGGGCCGAGCGGCGGAAAGCAGCGGCGAGGCCAGGCGAGGATCGGCAGCGAGCAGTGGCGGGGCGCGCAGGGGCTGGCGGAGGATGTGCGGTTCTACGGTCGCTGGATGCGGGACGAGGCGGAGAAGCGCATCGGTCATCTGTACCCAAAGGTCGATGTCACGCCGGAGATGGTGCGGGAACGGCCGGACTTGAAGCAGTACGAGGGCCGGAAACTGACGGTGATTGCGTGGCTGTGGGCGCGCACCGTCAAGAGCCCGAACCCGGCATTCGCTGACGTGGAGGTGCCCCTCGTGTCGACGTTCATGCTGTCCACGAAGAAGGGGAAGGAGGCTTACGTTGAGCCGGTAGTCGAGGGGCGGGGGTACCGGTTCGAGGTGAAAGCGGGCGCGCCGCCTGACTTGGCGGCAACGAAAACGGGCACGAAGTTGTCGCGAGGCGCGAATTTCCGGTGCCTGATGTCGGGAACGCCGATGAACGCCAACCACATCAAGGCCGAAGGTCAAGCCAAGCGAATGGGGTCTAGGCTAATGGCCGTTGTGGCAGAGGGTGACCGAGGCCGTGTCTACCTGATGCCCTCCACCGGGCACGAAGACGCGGCACGCAAGGCTGAAGCGGCGTGGCAACCGGACCAGACTTTGCCGGACGATCCTCGGAACTTCTGGACCGTCCAATACGGACTGAAGAAGTACAGCGACCTCTTCACCTTCCGACAACTCGTCGCGCTCACGACCTTCTCCGACCTAGTCGGGGAGGCGACGGAACGCGTCCGGATCGACGCGGCGACCGTGGGGCTGCGCGACGACGGTCAACCACTGCGCGACGGTGGAACCGGTGCGACCGCGTATGCCGAGGCGGTAGGCGTGTATCTTGCGCTCCTCGTCAACCAAGTAGCAAACCACTCGTCATCCGCGTGCGGATGGAACAACGTGAACGCCCAGATGCGCAGTGTCTTTGCTCGGCAGGCCATCCCTATGGTCTGGGACTACGCCGAGAGCAATCCGTTCTGTGCATCTTCCGGGAGCTACACGAACCTCTTCGAACGTCAGTTGAAGGGTTTCTTGGCGCTCGGACGCGGCACAGTCGGCACAGCCTCGCAAGACGACGTATGCAGGCAGTCGGTTTCATCCGGAAAGCTGGTTTCGACCGATCCCCCCTACTACGACAACATCGGCTATGCAGACCTCTCGGACTTCTTCTACGTCTGGCTGCGCCGTGCACTTAGGCTCGTGCTACCGGACTTGTTCGCGACCGTAGGCGTCCCCAAGGCCGAGGAACTCGTGGCCTCTCCTTACCGCCACGGCGGCAAAGGACCGGCTGAGAGGTTCTTCCTCACGGGGATGACGCGCGCAATGCGAGGACTCGCGGGACAAGCTCACACGGGCTTCCCGATGACCATCTACTACGCTTTCAAACAGTCCGAGAGTCGGACAGCTCCTGGCCCAGTAAGCACGGGTTGGGAGACCTTCCTTGACGCCGTAATCCGAGCAGGTTTCGCGGTCTCTGGCACGTGGCCACTGCGGACAGAGAAGAAGGGGCGTGTGATCGGGATCAACACTAACGCCCTTGCCTCCAGCATCGTCCTGGTCTGCCGCCCCCGCTCCGCCGACGCTCCGCTCGCCACTCGCCGTGAGTTCCTGGCCGCGCTTCGCCACGAACTGCCTTCCGCACTCCACCTGCTCCAGGAGGGAAACATCGCCCCGGTCGACTTGGCGCAGGCCGCCATCGGACCGGGGATGCGGGTCTACACGCGGTACGCGAAGGTGCTTCACGCCACGGGCGAGACGATGTCCGTCCGTGAGGCTCTCGCCCTCATCAACGAAGTGCTCGCCGAGATCCTGGAGGAGCAAGAGGGCGACCTCGACGCGGACAGCCGCTGGGCGCTCGCGTGGTTCGAGGAGCATGCCTTCGAGGAAGGGGCGTTCGGCCGCGCCGAGCTTCTCTCCAAGGCGAAGGACACCAGCATTGAGGGGATGGTAGAGGCAGGCATCGCGCATTCGGCGGCCGGCCGAGTCCGGCTGCTGCAACCGGCGGAGTTGCCGGAAGAATGGGATCCTCGCGAGGATTCGCGGCTTGTCGTATGGGAGGTGGTGCACCACCTTGTCCGTGCTCTGGAGGTGGGTGGGGGCGAGGAGGCGGCCGCTGACTTAGTGCGCAAGCTTGGGGGTGGCATGGCGGAGATGGCACGAGAACTCTGCTATCGGCTCTACACCGGGTGCGAGAAGAAGAAGCGTGCGCGGGAGGCTCAGTCCTATAACGGCCTAGTGCAAAGCTGGCCCGAGATTCAGCGGCTCGCACAGCATCCGGAGCAGGTCCGGATAGCTCCTTCGTAGTCTCCCTTGTTCCGGTAGAAGCTGCGCCGGCCGGGCATGAGGTCGTTCGGGGCGGCGCTGGCTTCGGGTCTGTTTGGTTCGCCCGTCCTCTACTCTCGCTCGAAGCCGTGAGCCTTGAACTTCAGGGTGCGGCTGTTCTCGGTGACGGTACGGACGACCTGTTCGGGGGCGCCGGTGGGGATGCGCGCGGCGATCTCCAGCGTGACCTCGACTTCGGCGCCCACGAGGCCGGCGAGATGCGAGACGACCTCGTCGGCGATGCGGCTTGCGTCGAGGCCGGCACGGGCTGCATCTAGTGAAACACTGCCGAAGTAGCGGTTGGGCGGTTCTGGTTTCGGCTGCGGCGGTGGAGAAACCGGCGGCGGGTCTCCGCCGGGTTGCGGCTGCGGAAGGTCGCCATTGGTCGGCTCGTCGTCGGGCGCGGCGGCCTCCCGGTCGGCGTCGAGTTGGCGACGCGCCGCCTCGGGCCGGACGAGCAGCCCGGGGCTGTCGGCGTCGACGAGGGCAACCGCCTGGCCGCAGCGTAGGCCGCGGTGGCGGCCCAGAGGTTCGTCGAAGGCCTCGGCCCAAGCGAAGGTCTCCTGCTCCCAGGTCAGCAGGGCGAGTCCCTCCTCGACGGATCGCAGGAGGACGTGGGGGCCTTCAAGCCGCGGCAGGTAGAGATAGCTGGCGAAGTCGTCCGCGAGTTGCCGGAGTTCGACATGCGCCGCCTCTTCGCCACGCCAGAGTGGGACGGAGTCGAGTTCGTGCCGGAGCAGTGTGCTGCCTATCCGTCCGAGAAGATCCTCGTCCCGCCGAAGCTTCCTGCCGGCACGCTGGGCCAGCGGGCCGCCGCCGCGGAGGTTCGAGCTCTTCCAGGTGACTTCCGCTGCGGGATCCGTTTGTTCCGGCACGACCAGCCAGCACCACGTTTCCGGCAGGCGGGCCGCCACGGTAGTGCGCGCGTTCTCGGCCTGTACCTCAGCCGTTCGCTTCTGCGCGTTCGAGAGGTCGAGCGTGCCGGTCTCCTCGAGGATGGACTCCCAGGCGAGAAGGCGGCTCACGGCCTCGCGGAGGTCCTGAAGCTGCGTCTGGTCCGGGGCCAGGAACACGAGCGTGTTGCGGAAGATGCGGGGCGACCTGCCGCGCGAGTCGAGGAGCGCGCGGGCTGCCGTCTGCGCCGGGGAACTGCCGTCCTTTCGGTGCTCGCTGCCGGGCCCGAGGATGACCAGACGGGTTTCTCGCTCGTCGGGTACGTCGTCTGCCGAGCGTGGCGCAACGTGGGTCCGGGCGAAGCCTGCGTCGCGCCCTTCGGCCTCCACCGCCCGGCGGAGTCGTGCGAGCGTCTCCTGTTCGATCCGTTCGCCGTCGGCGAGGAGTTGTTCGGTGCGATCCGCGGCGAGCTTGGCCACGGTCGGACGTACGTCGTGCCAGTAGCGATTGCCGTCCTGATACAGGTAAGTCGCCTGGTCGGAGAGCCGGCGAAGCGCGTCGCCGTATGTGGCCTGCGGTTCTCCCGGCACGGCGCATCCGAGCTTGACGCGGCGGTCGTCGAGGCCGCGCTGGGCCTCGCGCCCCGAGCCGGCGAGCTTCGAGGAGGCGCTGGGGGCGGAGCCGAGGAAGATCGTTCTGGCGACCCTTCGGCAGGCTTGCAGGCGGCCCAGATTCGGATGCTCGCTGTCGAGTCTGACCGGAAGGGAACGCTCGCCGTCGATGTCGCTGCCGATCACCGGAGGCCAGTTGTCCGGCAGGTAGCGGATCAGCTCCGGCTGCACCCGCGGATCGTCTACCGGCAGGTGGCCCGGGAGGATGAGCGGACTTGAGTCGTTCCGCTGCCACAGAGCGTGGATCACGGCCGCCATCAGGCGGAGGACGCCCCGAGTGCGCTGGAACGTCGGCAACGTGGACCAGTCCGTGTAGAGGCGGTCGAAGACCTCGGGGTGAATCGGGTAGGCGTTCCGGATTCGTTGCTCGTACTCCCGTTCGCGGCACTCGGGCGGAAAGTCGGCCTGGGCGTCACCATAGAGATCGACGAAGCGGCGGGCGGTCACGTCCCGGTCCGGGTGCGCTTTCGCCCGAAGCGGTTCGAACAGGCGCCGGCGCACGATCTCGAAACCCTCTTCCGCGGTTGCCGGTTGCCACGCCGCTTCGATTCGTCCGATCACGTTCTGCAGCCGGTGCAGGGCCTCTCGTCCCCGGCTGCCCCCCACTTCGATGTTCTCTGCCTCGCTCGACGTCGCGCCGACATCGGAGGCGGGCAGGCTGACCACGAGCAGGCAGTCCGGCGTTGCCTTGACAGTCTCCGTGAGGGTCTGCGCGAAAGTGAACTGCGTCTCGAAGGTGCCGCCAGGGAGGGTCGGATCGTCGTGGAGCTGGCGGGCGTAGGCGACCCATTCGTCGATGAGGATCAGACACGGGGAGTGGTCTAGCAGGAGTTCGCGTAGTGCGTCGCCAGGGTTAGTGGCGCGCCGGTCGTCCTCGGCGATTCGCTCCCAGGCTTCGCGTCCGCCCAACTGCCACGCCAGTTCCCCCCACATCGTGTGGACCTCGGCGCCGTCGGTCTTTGGGCTCGGACTGCCCGGGGCAACGCGGTTGCCGACGAGAACGACCGGCTTGGCCGAGGGGAGTGCGTCAACCCCGGCCTCCTGCATCAGATCTTCGATTCCCTCCAGGCGGCCGGGCTTGATGCTCGCACCGGTGCCCGTGTCGGCGAAGAGGTGGTAGAGCGCCAGCATCGAGTGCGTCTTACCGCCACCGAAGTTCGTCTGCAGTTGAACCACCGGGTCGCCCGCGACACCAGACAGTCGGCGCATGGCCGAGCACAGCATCGCTCGCAGACTGGCGGTGAGGTAAGTACGGTTGAAGAACTCCACCGGGTCGCGGTACTCGCTCGCTCCCTGGCCCTGGTGCACCTGCCACAGGTCGGCTGCGAACTCGGCCTGTTCATAGCTGCCGCGCCGGACGTCGCGATGGGGGAAGACGACGCTGCGCCAAGGCTTGAGGCCATCGGCACCCTCGGAGGCCGTCCCGGCGGGAACCAGCCTCGCCTGACGGCGGCGGGCGCTGCGGGCCTGCTCCTCATGAATCAACCGGAGGAGCTCACTCTTCATCCCGTCCACTTCGGCTGCCTGCTCAGCGGACACCGCCTTCAGCAGCCGACTCGCGGTGTCGAGCGCCCGATAGGCGTCGTCGCTCGAGAAGGGCTCCTGGTGCGCCCACTTGTTTCGATGGCCGCGGAGTTCGTTGACTAAGTTGCGCTCGCCCGGCCCCAGGACGTCTCGGAACACGGCGTTCCAGAAGTCCCACATGACCTTGAGCAGTGCCGCTGCGTCCCACGCGGTCGCCGGCCGACCGCGCAGGTTCGGGTCGTCGAACCGGATCGCCTCGCGGGAGATTCGCTTGGCCTTGACCGCCCGCTTCAGTTCGCGGTCGACGAACGGGCCCAACCCGTCCTTGAGAAGTTCGAGCGCCTTTCCGACGCGCTCATGGTTCGTGATCGCCATGGGGAGTGGCGCAGTCTATGGCGCTACGCAGGCGCGTGCCAGCCACGTCAAGGGAAGTTGCGCGCCGCGGGATGCAGGGCGCACCAATGCAACGTGGCGTTTACGGCGCGTTGCTAGCCGGGCGGTTCCGCGCGTTCGAGAAGGTCGGCGATGCGGTAGTTCGAACTCGTCACGCCGAAGTCGGGTTCGCGACGGAATGGCCGGCGGACGTAGTGCAGCGAATGGCCGCCGTCGTCGCCGAAGAGGACGAGCGCGAGGATGTAGCTCTCTGGCTTGTTCAACGAGGTGAGCACTTCGTTCTTGGTCACGGTGATCGTGTCGGCGTCACCTCGTCGTCCCTTGACCTCGATCAGGCGGAGCTTGCCGCTCTCCCTATCGTGACTCTCGATGTCATAACCCAGACGTTCAAACTCGCGGTCCGTCGGCTCATGACCGAGCCCTCGCTCGGCTGCCATCACGATCTCCCGGGCGCGGGCGGCCGCTGCCTGCGTGTCCGGCGACGGCGGTTCGACCGGCTGTTGGCCCGTCATCTTGCGGAGGAGCCCGCGGGGCACGACGAGTACGCCTCCCTGAACCCGCGGCGGCAGCGGCGAGATCTGGCGGTCCAGCTTGATCTGCTTCATTCGGGCCTCAAGCCGAGCGGCGAGATTCTCCGCCCGGTCGCGGGCCTGCGCGGCATTGAGTTTCGCCGCCCGTTTACCCGCCGCTTCGGCGACCTTGAGTTCCTCGGCCCGGTGGCTCCAGTAGGCGATTTCGCGGGTAAGGCGCTTCTTGACCTCCGCTTCCGCCTTGTCGAGCCTGCCGGCCCGCTCCTCTCGCACTTCCTCCAGGTGTTGCGGAACCACCTGTCGCACGGCGTAGGTCAGAGCCTGCTGCTCCAGGTCGTCGTGGAGAAAGCCGCATTCCGGCCGGCCGAGGATTGCTTCGACGGAGGGTTCGTCAGGGGCGATTGGGCGGTAGTCGAGGTAGGGAGCGTGGGCAGCGGTCCGTTCTTGGCCTTCGGCATCGACCTCGACGTAGAGCATGCGCTTGGAGACGATTCGACGGTTGCCGCCGCGAGTCAGTGAGCCGTCCTGCAGCTCGTGCTCGATGGAGAAGAGCACCCTCGGCGCCGTGCCGTCGTCCCGGTCGTCGATGAGCAGCGTGCCTTTCCTCAGCAGGTCTCGATGACGTTCGAGCGTGAGATCGAGCACGGCGTCGAGAAGTGGATGGCCTGGGCAGACGAATGCGGCTCGGGGCTGGCCGGGAATGGCGATCAGGTGTTTCTCGAAGGTGACCCGTTCGTAGCGCGGAAGGACGGGAGCGGACGCTGCGGCAAGCTGCCCGTCACGACGGCGCACCGCGGCCGGCACCCGAGTAGCCTCATGGCGGCCTCGCTCGCGCCGCGCGAGGCTGCCGCCGAGCCGGGCGAACGCATCGCGAAAGAAGGACTCGATGTAGTGAGGCTGGAGGCGTCGCGCTTCCGCCCGCTCCATGGCCTCCCGCACCCGCCGGACCCTTGTGTCGTCCATTGCGTCGTGGACGAGTTGCTTTTCTTCGAGCAGATTGGTCAATGCGGCCGTGTCGAGCGCTTCGGCGAGCGTAGTGTTGAGCCGGGCGCGAACCTCCGGGCGTTCGCCGTAGCGGATGGCTTCCAGCAATAGGTCGCGCAGGGGTTTGCCGCCGAACTCCAGTTTGCCGAGCACGTCGAAGACCTGGCCGCCGAGCGCTTCGCGGGCCTGTTCGAGCTTCTCCAGAAGCCGACGGTAGACGTCGCCCTCCCGCGTGTCCTCGGCTACCAAGTTCCAGAGGCGGCAGACCTCCGTCTGGCCAATCCGGTGAATGCGCCCGAACCGCTGCTCCAAGCGGTTCGGATTCCACGGCAGGTCGTAGTTCACCATCAAGTGCGCTCGTTGGAGGTTGATGCCTTCGCCGGCGGCGTCGGTCGCTAGCAGGAGGTGGACCCGCGGGTCGTTCCGGAAGGACTCCTGGACCTTGAGCCGTTCCTCCCTTCCGACGCCGCCGAAGATGACGGCGATGGCGGAGTCCCGACCCAACAGCGTCGCGATGCGCTCGCGCAGGTAGTGCAGTGTGTCCACGTGCTCGGTGAAGAGAACGAGCTTTCTGGCGGCCGCGGGTTCGTCTGTCGAACGGCGATCGGTGGGCCGGAAGAGTTCGTCGTTCAGAACACTCGATAGTTCACGCCACTTCGTGTCCTGCCCGCTGTCGCGGACCTTGCGAGCCAGCGACTCGAGCTGGGCGAGGGTGTTGATTTCGGCCTTCAGTTCGTTGATCGATTGGGCGGCGGTCGCCTGGTCCAGAACCTGTGATTCGGTCTCTCGGAACTCTTCCTCGGGAGCGTCCTCGAGGTCCTCAAAGTCGTCTTCGTCCAGCTCGGGCGGCTGGAGGGACTGCACGATCAGGGCGTGCTGGCCGCCACGCTGGAGTGTCTCGAACTCGCGCAGCCGCTCCTGTAGCCGTTGGCGGCGGCGTTTGAGGGACTGGTAGATCGCCTCGGGCGAGGAGGCGAGCCGGCGCTGAAGCATGGTCAATGCGAATCCGACGGTGCCTGCCCTCTTACGGTTGGCTAGGGCCTCGGCGCGATTGAACTCACCCCGGACGTAGCCGGTCACTTCGCCATACAGCCGGGTCTCGTCGTCCGAGAGGCGGTAGGGAACCGTGGTCGCGATCCGCTCCGGGAAGAGTGGCTTGTTGTCGAAGGTAACGAGCTTTTCCTTGACCATCCTCCTCATCAGGTCGGAGGTGTCGGCAGCGTGGACTCCGTCGCGCGGCCTGCCCTCAAAACGGTCTCCGTCGAGCAGCGCCATGAAGAGCTGGAAGTCTTCCTCCTTGCCGTTGTGCGGCGTGGCAGTCATCAGCAGGAAGTGACGCGTGCGGTCGGACAGGAGCCGACCGAGCTGGTAGCGCTTCGTGTAGCGGACCTCGCTGCCGAAACGGCGGGCCGAGAACTTGTGCGCCTCGTCGCACACCACGAGGTCCCAGTCGGCGTCCCGGGACCGCAGCTTCTGCTGGAGTTCCTCATCGCGAGAGAGCTTGTCCAGACGGGCGATGACCAGGTCGTTCTGCTCGAACCAGTTGCCGCGAGTCGCTTCCAGACCCTGATTCGTGAGGATGGCGAACCGAAGGTTGAAGCGTTGCTCCAGTTCGTCCTGCCACTGTTCGGCGAGCGATCCCGGGCAGACGATGAGACAGCGCTCCAGGTCGCCGCGGGCGATGAGCTCCCGGATGAGCAGACCCGCCATGATCGTCTTTCCGGCGCCCGGGTCGTCGGCCAGAAGGAAACGAAGCGGCTGGCGCGGCAGCATCTCCTCATAGACCGCGGTGATCTGGTGGGGCAGCGGCTCGACGTCGGAGGTGTGGACGGCGAGCAGCGGATCAAAGAGGTGGGCTAGGCGGATGCGCTGCGCCTCGGCCGCCAGCCTGAACAGGGCGCCGTCGCCGTCGAAGGCCCAGGCTCTGCCGGCGGAGGAGAGCTCCAGCCGGTCCTCGTCCGAACGGTAGAGCAGTTCGGAGGCTGCCCGGCCGTCGGCCCTCTTGTAGAAGACCTCCACGACTTCGGACCCGTGCGACGTCACCGCCGCAACTGTGGCGGGGCCGGTCGGGTCGAGTCCGCGGACAGCGGCGCCCGGTTTCAAGTCCTCAAGTCGCACGGCCATCTAGCCCGGCAGAAGGTCCGGAAGCCGGCGCTTCGCGCCGAATGCCGGCCAGAAGGCCGGCGCACCCAGTTTCTGCCGCGCAACCTCCTGGCGTCGGGAAACCGTGGCGTCCGGTTTGGCTCGATCCGCTGGCGGTCGCCAGTTCGCGCGGACCTTTGTCGCGGCTGTCACGAGGTCAGAACCTCCAGCTCGCCTTCCCCGTACCGGGCCCGCAGGACCTTCTTGTCGAACTTGCCGACGCTGGTCTTCGGAACTTCGTCGATGAAGGTCCAGCGCTCGGGGACCCACCAGCGGGCGACGCGGTCGGCCAGGTAGCTCCTGAGTTCGGCGGGGCCCGCTTCCGCGCCCTCGCTGAGGACGACGCAGGCGAGGGGTCGCTCGTCCCAGCGGTCGTCCGGCACGCCGACGACCGCCGCTTCGGCGACCGCCGGGTGGCCCATCAGCTCGTTCTCGAGGTCGACGGACGAGATCCACTCGCCGCCGGACTTGATCACGTCCTTGGCGCGGTCCGTGATCTGGAGGAAACCGTGCGGGTCGATCGAGGCGACGTCGCCGGTCCGCAGCCAGCCGTCGTGGAACTTCTCGGGATCGTCGTCCAGGTAGTACGAGCCGGTGATCCAGGGGCCGCGGATCTCGATCTCGCCGACCGCCTCGCCGTCCCAGGGCATGACCTCGCCGGCGTCGTTCGTGATCCGGATCTCGACGCCGGAGATGATGCGGCCGGTCTTGACCCGCCAGTCGACTTCCTCCTCCCGGGGCGTGTCGCGCGGGGGAATCGCCATCGCCGCGAGGGGCGAGGTCTCGGTCATGCCCCAGCCCTGGATGATGTCGACGCCGAATCGATCCCGGAACCCTTCGATCAGGGACCGCGGCACGGCCGAGCCGCCGCAGAGGACGGCGCGAAACGAGGAGAAGTCGACCTCGTGGTTCTCCGAGTAGCGAAGGACGTCGTTCCAGATCGTCGGCACCGCGCCGGATAGGGTCGGCCGGTGCTCGGCGATGATCCGGCACAGGGGCTCGGCCTGCAGGAAACGGTCGGGCATCACGAAGTCGGCGCCGGTGAACCAGCCGACGTGGGGCAGGCCCCAGGCGTTCGCGTGGAACATCGGCACGATCGCCAGGATGCTGTCCTGCTGGCTGATGCCCAGTGCGCCGCCCGAGGCGACGCCGAGCGCGTGCAGGAAGGAGGATCGGTGGCTGTAGGCGACGCCCTTCGGGTTGCCGGTCGTGCCGCTCGTGTAGCACATGGCGCAGGCGGCCCGCTCGTCGATCTCGGGCCAGTCGAAGCTTGTCGGCTGGCCTTCGAGCAGGTCGTGGTAGCGGTGGATGGTCGCCCCGCCCGCGGCGAGTGCCGAGGCGTCGCCGTCGCCGACCACGATGAAGTGCTCCACGGTAGTCAGGTCGGCGGCGACCTGGCCCAGCAGCGGGATGAGGGAGTCGTCGACGATCACCACGCGGTCCTCGGCGTGGTTCGTCACGTAGGTCAACTGCTCCGGGAACAACCGGATGTTCAGGGTGTGGAGGACGGCGCCCATGCACGGGATGGCGAAGTAGGCCTCCATGTGCTCCTGGTTGTTCCAGGCGAAGGTGCCGACG
This sequence comes from Thermoanaerobaculia bacterium, assembly GCA_965232105.1. Taxonomy (GTDB): domain Bacteria; phylum Acidobacteriota; class Thermoanaerobaculia; order Multivoradales; family Multivoraceae; genus Multivorans. The sequence goes on along the minus strand of OZ246956.1, from coordinate 3,915,977 downwards.
CGGTCGCCTGGTTTGATACCGAGGCCCTTCAGCGCGTGGGCGAGTTGCGCGGCGTGGTCCGCGACCTCGGCGTAGGTGCCGATCCGCGCGCCGTCCGCCTGGCAGGTGATCACGCGGCTATCCGCGTAGACGCGGCGGCCGTGATCGAAGATCATGCGGATCGTCAACGGGAAGTCCATCATCGTGCTGTCGGTCATGGCGGCTCCTGAGGTCTCGGTGGACGTGGAAGCGGTACCTTAGCGACTCCTGAGGCCCCGGCGTAGACTGCGCCCGATGGACCCCGTCCGGCTCGAGTTGTTCAGTAACCGGTTCGCCGCGATCGCGTCCGAAATGGGTGTGATGCTTCAGCGGACGGCGATGTCGGTGAACGTGAAGGAGCGGCTCGACTTCTCGTGCGGCTTGCTCGATGCCGGTGGGCGTCTGCTCGTCAATGCGCCCCACATTCCGGTGCATCTGGGCGCCCTCGGCGAGTGCGTGCGCGGCCTCGCCGCCGAGCTCGAGCTCAGGCCTGGCGATGTCGCGGTCACGAACCATCCGGGCTACGGCGGGTCCCACCTGCCGGACATCACGGTCATCGCCCCGGCCCATGTAGACGGCCGGCTGCTCGGCTACGTCGCCAACCGGGCGCACCACGCCGAACTGGGCGGCATTCGTCCCGGGTCGATGCCGCCAAAGGCCGCCAACCTGGCCGAGGAGGGCGTCGTCATCGCGCCGCAGCTCCTGGTGCAGGCCGGCGAGCCCCGCTGGGAGCGGATGGAGGCGCTGCTGAGCCGCGGGCCGTCCCCGTCCCGGTCAGTGGCGGAGAATCTCGCCGATCTCGGCGCGGCGGTCGCGGCCAACCGGCGCGGAGTGGCCGCGCTACGGCAACTCGCTGCCGATCACGGCGAGGACGAGGTGCGCCGCTACATGACGGCGCTCTACTCGCGCGCCGCCGACCGGATGGAGGTCGCCCTCGAGGAACACGTGCGGAGCACGGGACGCCAGTCCTTTCACGCTCTCGAGCGGCTGGACGACGGTTCCCCGATCGAAGTCGAGGTGACGATCGAGCGCGGGTCGGCGCGAATCGACTTCACCGGCAGTGCCCCGGTCCACCCGGGCAACCTGAACGCGACGCCGGCGATCGTTCGGAGCGCCACGATCTACGTTCTGCGGCTGCTCATCGGAGTGCCGCTGCAGCTCAACGAGGGGTTGCTCGAACCGGTCGAGATCGAGATTCCGCGCGGCATGCTGAATCCCGAGTTCCCGGCCGACCCGAAGCGTTGCCCGGCGGTCGTTGGGGGCAACGTCGAGACGAGCCAGCGGGTGGTCGACACGCTGATCCGGGCGCTGGGACTCTGCGCCTGCGGACAGGGCACGATGAACAACACGCTGTTCGGCGACGACAGCTTCGGCTACTACGAGACGGTCGGTGGGGGCGCCGGCGCCGGTCCCGGGTTCGCCGGGGCCAGCGGCGTCCACACGCACATGACGAATACGCGGATCACCGACCCTGAAGTGCTGGAGCACCGCTATCCGGTGCGTCTCGAGCGATTCAGCCTGCGGCCGGGTTCGGGCGGTGCCGGGAAGTTTCCGGGCGGCGACGGTCTTCGGCGCGAGTTGCGGTTCCTGACCCGGCAGCAGGTGTCGGTGCTCGGGCAGCACCGTGTGGAGCGGCCGTTCGGCGTCCTCGGCGGCGCGAGCGGAACCGTTGGCCGCGCCCGCATCCTGCGTGCCTCCGGCGGGGTTCGGGAACTGGCCTCCGTCGATCAGGCCGATGTCGAGCCGGGAGACCTCCTGGTGCTCGAAACGCCGGGCGGCGGCGCCTGGGGCGAGAGCGAGCAGGAAGAAGGCTAGTAGGAGCTTGCGCGGCAGAAGCCGGGTGCGCCGGTTTCTGGACCTTCTGCCGCGCGAGGAAGCGGCGTTCGGGGTCGCGGCCGGGTACAATGCGCCCGTCCCCGCGCGTCGGGACGAACCCTTGCCAGTCTGCATCCAACAGGAGCCGAGTCGATGAGCCAGCAACAGGTTCGAGTGAGCGAAGAGAAGGCCCGTGCGGTCGCCGAGGCATCCCGCCAGAAGGAGTGGAAGAACCCGTCCTTCATGAAGGAGATGTTCCTTGGCAACTTCCGCTTCGACCTGATCAACCCCTATCCCACGCGGGACGAGTGGCGCCCGGAGTTCGAGTCCTTCTACTCGGCGCTCAGCGACTTTCTCCGGGACGAGGTCGATCCGATCGAGATCGACGCCTCGGCCGACTACCCGGACCACGTGCTCGACGGTCTCGCCAGGCTTGGCGCCTTCGGCATGAAGATCCCGACGGAGTACGGGGGGCTCGGCTTCGACCAGGTCGAGTACGCCCAGGTCATGGAGCTGATCGGCGCCTTCGACGGAAACCTGACGGCTCTGCTGTCGGCTCACCAGTCGATCGGCGTACCGCAACCGCTCAATCTGTTCGGCACGGAGGAGCTCAAGCGGAAGTACCTGCCGCGCTGCGCCTCCGGCGAAATCTCCGCCTTCGCCCTGACCGAGCACGAGGTGGGCTCCGATCCTGCGCGCCTGTCGACTACGGCGGTGCTGGACGGCGACTTCTACCTGCTCAACGGCACCAAGCTGTGGTGCACGAACGGCACCAAGGCCGGCCTCCTGGTGGTCATGGCGATGGACCCCGCGACGGAGAAGATCAGCTCCTTCGTCGTGGAAACGGACTGGGAAGGGGTCACGGTGGAGCGCCGCTGCCACTTCATGGGGCTCAGGGCGCTCGCCAACGGAATCATCCAGTTCGACAACGTGAAGGTGCCGAAGGAGAACCTGATCGGCAAGGAGGGCAAGGGTCTCAAGATCGCCCTGACCACGTTGAATGACGGCCGCCTGTCGATCCCCAACAGCTCGGTCGGCGCCGCCAAGTACTGCCTGAAGGCGGTGCGCGAGTTCAGCAGCAGCCGGGTTCAGTGGGGCGTGCCGATCGGCAAGCACGAGGCGATCGCGCAGAAGATCTCGGACATCGCGGCCTACGGCTTCGCCATGGAGGCGATCGTCAAGCTGGCCAGCCACATGTCGAACAACAAGAAGCTCGACCTGCGGCTCGAGAGCGCGGCCTGCAAGGAGTGGAACACCTGGCGCGGCTGGCAGATCATCGACGAGACGATGCAGGTGCGGGGCGGCCGCGGCTACGAGACGGAGTCCTCGCTGCGTGACCGCGGCGAGGACCCGGTCGGCATCGAGCGGATGATGCGCGACTTCCGGATCAACCGCATCTTCGAGGGCTCGAGCGAGATCATGCACCTGATCATGGCTCGCGAGGCGGTGGACAAGCACCTCCAGGTCGCGGGCGCCCTGATCGACAAGCGTGCCGGCTTCGGCACCAAGCTGGCGGCCCTGCCGAAGATCGGTCTCTTCTACGCCTGGTGGTATCCGACCCGGTGGCTGGCGTGGGGTCGCTGGCCCCGTTACGCCGGGTATGGTCGCCACGCCCGGCACCTCCGCTTCATCGATCGCGCGGCGCGCAAGCTGGCGCGCGAGAGCTTTCACGGCATGCTCGTCTACCGCGAGAAGATGGAGCGTCGCCAGATGTTCCTGTTCCGGCTCGTGGACGTGGTCAACGAACTCTTCGCCATGGCCGCCTCGATCTCGCGGGCCCACGGCGAGGTGCAGAACGGTGCCGAATCGGCCGCCCGGTCGGCGGCGCTCTGCGACCTGTTCTGCCGCATGTCGCGGCGGCGGGTGAAGCAGCTCTTCCACGAGCTGTGGCACAACGACGACGCGCTGAAGTACAGCACGGCCCAGGACGTGATGAAGGGTCAGCATGTCGGCCGCGAGGAACTCCTGGACGCGATCGATCCGTCGGCGCGCCAGCGCCAGGCGGCGGCCGCCGCCTCGTAGCCGTCCCCGTGTCGAACCCTGGGAGCAGGGCGGAGCCGGGCGGCCAGTCCGGCGGGCCGGGTCGCCGGGTCGCGGTAGGCCTGGTCAGCCTCGGTTGCGCCAAGAATCACGTCGACAGCGAGATCATGCTCGGGGTCCTGGACCGCCAGGGCTACCGGTTGGTCGCGGAACTGGACGAGGCGGAGACGGTCATCGTGAACACCTGCGGCTTCATCGACGAGGCCAGGGACGAGTCGATCGACGCGATTCTGGACGCTGCGGCCCGCAAGTCAGACGGCGGCGCGCCGGTCCGGAAGGTCCTGGTCGCGGGCTGCATGGCGAACCGGTACGGCCAGGAACTCCAGGCCGAAATCCCGGAGATCGACGGCTTCATAGGTCTCGACTCGCTGCGGCAGGTGGGTTCCCTGGTGCGGCTCGGCGGCGCGCCGGCCGCGGACCCCTCGGCGTCTCACCTCGTGTTCGACCACCGGGACAGCCGGTTGCTCACCACGAGCGGCTACGCGTACCTCAAGGTCGCGGAGGGGTGCAACAATCCCTGCACCTTCTGCGCCATTCCGGTGTGGCGGGGCCGGCTGCGCAGCCGAACGACGGACAGCCTGGTGGCGGAGGCGCGCGACCTCGTGGCGCGCGGCGCGCGCGAACTCGTCCTCGTCGCTCAGGACACGACCAGGTACGGGGAGGATCTGGGGTACGGCCGGCATGGGCTTGCGCGCCTGGTGGAGGCGCTTCTCGCGGGCACCGACGCCGAGTGGATCCGGTTCCTCTATGCGTACCCGACCACCCTCGACGACGCGCTGCTCGAGCTGATGGCGGCCGAGCCGCGAGTCGCGTCGTACCTCGACATGCCGCTGCAACACAGCGACCGGCGCATGCTGCGGGCAATGCGCCGGGGCGGAACCGCCGACCGCTACCGGCGGATCTTCGACCGGGCGCGCGAACTCGACCCCGAAGTGAGCCTGCGCACGACCTTCATCGTCGGTTTTCCGGGGGAGGACGAAGCGGCCTTCGAGGACCTGCTCGAGTTCGTTGCCGAAGTTCGCTTCGACCACCTCGGGGCGTTCTTGTACAGCCGCGAGAGCGACACGCCGTCGGCGGCGCTGCCGGACCAGGTACCGCGACGGGTGGCGGAAGAGCGCAAGGAGCGGTTGCTCGAGTTGCAACGGGAGATCGCCCTGGAGCGACGCCAGCGTTTCGTCGGCAGGACCCTGCCGATGCTGATCGAGGGCCCCTGCGAGGAGACGGAGCACCTGCTATGTGCCCGGCACCAGGGCATGGCGCCGGACGTCGACGGCCGGGTGCTGATCAACGACGTCGCCTCTCGCGGTGCAGGCAACGGCAGGAACGACCTGTCGCTGGCCGACATCGTCGCGGGCGGGATCGCGCAGGTCGAGGTGACCGACGCCTTCGCGGACGACCTGGTGGGCCGGGTCGTCGCCCTGGAGGGGACGTCGAACGCCGCGCCGGCCACGGTGGAGGCGGATCCCTGATGCCGGCGATCCGGGACGCGATGAAGTCGACGGAACTGCCGCGTGGCGTGATCGCCACGATCGGCAACTACGACGGAATCCACATCGGTCAGCAGAGCGTGCTGGACATGGTGACCGGCCGGGGCCGGGAAGTCGGCGTTCCTTCTGCCGTGATCACCTTCGATCCGCACCCTCTGAGTGTCGTCCGACCGGAGGAAGCGCCGGCCCGGCTGGTGACCCAGGACCAGAAGGAGGCCCTGCTGGCGGCCGCCGGCATCGAGTACGTGCTCACGATCCACTTCTCGCATGAGTTCTCGAACACTCGGGCGCGATCGTTCGTGCGGGACTTTCTGCATGGCCAGCTCGGGGTTGCCGAGCTCTATGTCGGCTCGAACTTCACCTTCGGCCGCCGGCGTGAGGGCAACATGGCGCTGCTCAAGGAGATGGGAGCGTCCTGCGGCTTCGCGGCGGTGGAGATCGACGAAGTGCGTTCGGGTGGCGAGCGGGTGTCGAGCAGCCGGATCCGCGGCCTCGTGCTGGAGGGCAGGATTGCCGAGGCGAACGATCTGCTCGGACGTCCGTACACAATGACGGGCACGATCGCCCGCGGGGACCGGATGGGGCAGCGGCTCGGGTGGCCGACGATCAACCTGGCGCCCGACAACGAGCTCTACCCGCACAACGGCGTGTACGTGACCAAGGTGTACTTTCCCAGCTTCGAGGCGACGTTCCGGTCCGTGACGAACATCGGCACCCGGCCGACCGTGTACGAGAACTACCGGCGGGTGATCGAGAGCCACATCCTGGACTTTTCGAGCGATGTGTATGGCGAGCGCGTCGAGCTGTCGTTCTGTCGGCACCTTCGCGAGGAGAAGCTGTTCTCGTCGATGATGGACCTTTCCGCGCAGATAGGACGTGACGCCGACGCGGCGCGGGAGTACTTTCTCCGTCTCGAGAGTTCCACCAACTGACCAACCTGACACGAGGGACCTAAACCCCATGGCAAGCGAACAGATTTTCAACGTGGACAGCCAGAGCTTCGAGGACCAGGTGCTGGGCGCGGACAGCCCGGTCCTGGTCGACTTCTGGGCTACCTGGTGCGGCCCCTGCCGCATGGTGGCCCCGGTACTCGACGAGCTCGCGGATGAATACGACGGCCGGCTGAGGATCGCCAAGCTGGATGTCGACCATGCCCAGGACGTCGCCGTGCGTTACGGCGTGCAGGGGATCCCGCACTTCATCCTGTTCAAGGACGGCGAGATCGCCGGTCGCATGACCGGCGCGGCTCCGAAGATGCGGTTCCAGGCGTTCCTGGACGACCACGTCTAGGGAGCTTTGGGGCGCCGGGATGACCTGGCCGCGCAGCGAACTTCTGGCCGAGTTGCTGGCCGGGGAGGAGGCCGAGGCTCTCCTGGTGCTCGCCGGGTCGAGTCGCGATCCGGATCTTCTGCCCTTCGTGGGAGGTGCGCGCCTGGGCGATTCCTGCGTGGTGGCGCATGGTGGCGTTGTCCTTGTTGCGTACTTCACGCCGATGGAGCGGGATGAGGCGGCCCGCGCTGAGGCCGGGGGCGTCGAGCTGATTCACCCGGCCGACTTCGGGATGGAGACACTTCGGCGCGATGGGAAGACCTCCGAGGAGATTCTCGCGGCGGCGGTCATGGCGGCATTCGATCGAGCCGGCGTCGTTCCGGGTCGAGTGGCGGTTGCTGGCCGGCCGGCGGCGGGCGCTGCCCTGGCAATGGCGGGGACGCTCGAAGAAGGCGGGTGGAAGCCTGTCTCGGGACGCCGAGTGATGCTGGCGCTCCGTCGGACCAAGACCGGGAGCGAGATCGAGGGGATTGCCGCCGTCGCGCGAGCAACGGTCGAGGCCTTCGAATCGGTGGCGCGGATGCTGGCCGGCTGCTCGATCCGGACGAGAGAGGAGTTGTGGTTCGCGGAGGAGCGGCTTACCGTGGCCCGGGTCAAGGCCCTTGCGGCTCAGGTGTTCGCCGGCCACGGTCTGGAACAGCCCGAGAGCTCCATTGTCGCTCCAGCGGAGGAGGGCGCCACCGGTCACAGCACGGGGACCCCCGACCGGGTGCTGCGGGCTGGCGAATCCGTCGTCGTCGATCTGTTCCCGCGCGGCCTGCTGTTCGCCGATTGCACGAGGACCTTCTGCGTCGGCGAGCCGCCGGAGAACCTGCTGCGAGCGCACGGCCTCGTGCTGGAAGCGCTCGAGACGAGTCTCGAGGCCGTTCGGCCCGGCGTGCGGGGATGGACCCTGCACGAGCGTGTGTGCCGCCTGTTGGAGAACGCGGGCTTCGAGGTGCCCGACAAGAACCCCGGCGCGCAGACGGGCTACTTCCACCTCCTCGGCCACGGCGTCGGCTACGAACTGCACGAACTGCCCAGCTTTCGCGAAGGCGGACCGGGCACGGAGGAACTGCAGGCCGGCGACGTGGTGACGATCGAACCCGGGCTCTACGATCCGGAAGCCGGATGGGGCGTGCGTCTCGAGGACCTGGCGGTGGTGACGGAGAACGGCATGAAGAACCTCACACCGCTTCCGTACGCTCTTGATCCCGCGGTGTGGTAGAGGGGTCGCAGTTGCGCGGCGCACCCGGTCCTGCCAGGCTCAACTCCGGTCGACCCAGTAGTTCGGCGACTCCTTCGTGATCACCACGTCGTGGGCGTGGCCTTCCTTCTGGCCGGCGGCGGTGACGCGGACCATGCGGGCGGAGGTTCTCAGTTCGCCGATGCTCGCGCAGCCGGAGAGGCCCATGCCGGAGCGCAGGCCGCCGGTCAGTTGGGCGATGACCTGGTGCACGCTGCCCTTGTGGGGGACCATTCCCTCGATGCCCTCCGGGACCAGCTTCGATAGCGGCTGATCGTCCGATTGGAAGTACCGCTCGGCGCTGCCTTCGGCCATCGCGGACAGGGAGCCCATGCCGCGATACGCCTTGTAGCTGCGGCCCTGATAGAGGATCGTCTCGCCGGGGCTTTCCTCGGTGCCGGCGAGCAGGGAACCGACCATCACGCCGTGGGCGCCGCAGGCCAGCGCCTTGGTCAGGTCGCCCGAGAAGCGGATACCGCCGTCGGCGACGATGGGCAGATCGCCGGCGGCGCCGGCGGCGTCGCGGATTGCCGTCACCTGGGGCATGCCGGCGCCGGTGACGACGCGTGTGGTGCAGATGCTCCCCGGGCCGATGCCGACCTTGATTCCGTCCGCGCCGCGCTCGGCGAGCGATCGTGCGCCCTCGGCCGTCGCCACGTTGCCGACGAGGAGTTGAGCGTCGGGCAGCGCCTGGCGGATCCGGGCGGTCGCCTCGAGGACGCCGCGGCTGTGGGCGTGGGAGGAGTCCACGACGAGGACATCGGCCTGGGCCGCCGCCAGCGCGCGCGCCCGTTCCAGGTAGTCGCCTGCTGTCCCGACCGCCGCCGCCACGCGGAGACGACCCAGGTCGTCCTTGCAGGCGATCGGGTACTGCATCATCTTCTGGATGTCCTTGACCGTGATCAGGCCCTTCAGGTTGCCTTCGTCGTCCACGACGAGGAGTTTCTCGATCCGGTGGCGGTGAAGCTGGGCCTTGGCCTGTTCGAGGGTCGTTCCCTCCGGAACCGTGACGAGGTTCTCGTGGGTCATCAGGTCGGACACGGGCAGGCCCAGGTTCGTCTCGAACCGCAGGTCGCGGTTGGTCAGGATGCCGACCAGGTGGCCGTCGCGGTCGGTCACCGGGACGCCGGAGATCTTGTAGCGGGCCATCAGGTCGAGCGCCTCGCGAATGCGCTGCTCGGGCCGGATCGTGATCGGATTGACGATCATGCCGGCCTCCGAACGTTTGACACGATCAACCTCGGTGGCCTGGTCGTCGATCGTCAGGTTCTTGTGGACTACCCCGATGCCGCCCTCCTGAGCCAGGGCAATCGCCAACTCGGCCTCGGTCACGGTGTCCATCGCGGCCGAGATCAACGGGATGTTCAGCTCGATCCCGCGCGTGATGCGGGTGTCGAGGCGGACCTCGTTCGGGTGTACCTCCGACAGACCCGGCGCCAGAAGGACGTCGTCGAAGGTAAGGGCAAGTGCGGGGGCGTCACCCCCGGAGTCCGGCGTTTCCATGCCGAACGCTATCAACTGGGAAGGAGCCTTGTCCCACGTGAGGTGAGCCTGGAGGCTTGATGTCAGTCCCACGAGAGATGAGCCTGAGCGGGTGTTGGGGATCATTGGAGGATGATCTTGCAACTCGACATCGAGCGGCTTCGCAGCCTGGACGAGGTCCGGGACTTCATGGCCGGCAGCGCGCCGGTCGACTTCCGATTCGTGGATCGCGCCGACGCCTACGGCTTCGCGCGACGGGTTCTGGTCCGTTTTCGTTACGTTCGGCTATCGAGGCCCGACAAGGGTCTGATCCGGCGGTTTCTGATCAAGGTGACGGGTTTCAGCCGGGCGCAGGTGTCGCGGCTGATCTCCCAGTACCGGGAGACCGGGCGCATCGAGGACCGGCGCCGGGGCCCGTCACGTCCGTTTTCCCGGCGCTACTCGAAGGCGGACATCGGTCTGCTGGCGGAGGTGGACGAGACCCTCGGCGGCCTGTGCGGCGCGGTGACTCGACGCATGATGCAGCGCCAGTACGACGTCTTCGGCGATCCGCGGTTCGAGCGTTTGGCGGGACTCTCCAACAGCCATCTGTACCGTCTTCGCCAGTCGGTGACCTACCGCCGGCGGCGGCTGACGGTGACCAGGACCCGGGCGACGCAGGTGAGCATCGGAGAGCGGCGGAAGCCCCATCCGGCCGGGCGGGCGGGCTTTCTGCGAGTGGACTCGGTTCATCAGGGCGACCTCGACGGGGAGAAGGGTCTGTACGAGATCAACCTCGTGGACGAGGTCACGCAGTACGAGTTCGTGGCCGCTGTGGAGGGCATTTCGGAGCGGTTCCTGGTTCCGGCGCTTCAGGGGTTGATCGAAGCCTTCCCCTTCGTCGTCCTGGGTTTCCACGCCGACAACGGCTCCGAGTACATCAACCACCAGGTGGCCGCGATGCTGCGCAAGCTGCACATCGAGGAGTTCACCAAGTCCCGCCCGAGACGCTGCAACGACAACGCCCTGGTCGAGAGCAAGAATGCCTCGGTGGTGCGGCGCTACCTCGGCTACGACCACATTCCCCGCCATCACGCCGCCCTCGTCAACGACTTCCTGCGCGACATCCTCGCTCCCTACCTCAACTACCACCGCCCCTGCCACTTCCCCGTCGAGATCAAGGACGCCAAGGGCAAGAAGCGCAAGACCTACCCCTTCGACAAGGTCACCACGCCCTACCTCAAGCTGAAGTCGCTCGACCAAGCTGCCCTCAGCCTGCGGCCTGGCGTCACCTTCGAGCAGCTCGACCAAGAGGCCCTGGCGCGCGACGACCTCGCCGCGGCGGGCACCGTCAACGAGGCGCTGGTCGCCCTCTTCGCCGAAATCCGACGCCGCGATGCAACCGTCGCATGAGCAGCTCACCCATCTCTCTCACTGCACCTGGCCGCGGCCTCGCCGTCCCCGCGCTACCGTTGGTCCCTGGTGCTGATCTCCGCTTCGCTCCAATCAGCAGACCTGAAACAACACCCCACACACCTCTCGGCATCACTGCCGATGAGACCCCCGTTCAGGCTCATCTCTGTATGGGACTAGGCTCCGTACGCCTGGTCGGCGGGGGGCTGTTCCCGGCGCCGCTACCGTGCGGCTTCCTGGACGTTCGTGCCGGCTTCTACACGGCGACGGGAGCGCCGTGGCACTTCTTGTACTTCTTGCCGGAGCCGCAGGGGCATGGGGCGTTGCGGCCGACCTTGGCTTGCGGACGGACGACGGTGCGCGGCTTCTGCGGCCGCATGGGCGGTCCGGTGGGGCCCTGCGGCGGCGGGAATCCGGCGGGTGCGGGACCGGAAGGACCGCCGCCGGGCATGCCGGGCATGCCGGGCATGCCGGGTCCCGCGCCGGGTTGGCTACCGGCGGGAGCAGCCGGCAGGCCGAGGGCGCTCGGATGGCGGAAGCTCATTCCCCGCGGGCCGATCGCACGGCGGCGGCGTTCGAGTTCCGCGATCTCCTCGGCGGAAACGGGCCGTAGACGGAACAGATCCTTGATGATCGTGTCCTCCGTCCGCTCTTTCATTTCGGTGAACAGCTCGTAGCTTTCGCGCTTGTACTCGTTCTTCGGGTCCCGCTGGCCATAGCCGCGCAGGCCGATGCCCTCCTTGAGGTGATCGAGAGCGAGCAGATGGTCCTTCCAGGCGGTATCGACCACGCGGAGCATGTGGTGGCGCTCGGCGGCGCGCAGCGCATCGGCGCCGTGCGTCTCCTCCTTTTCGCTGTAGCTCCGCTCGGCGGCGCTCAGGATCGCGTCCTGGAGTTCCTCGGTGCCCAGTTCGTCGAGCGGCGCCCCCAGGTCGGCCTCCTCGAGATCGAAGAACGTTCGGATCTCGGAACGCATCTCCTCGAGCTTCCAGTCGCGGGGGTCCAGTTTGGCGGGGCAGTGCCGCTCGATCAGGTAGTCGACGACGTCGCTGGCGATCTTCATCACGTAGTCACGCCCCTCGCGACCGAGCAGGATGTCGCGGCGCAGCTCGTAGATCGCTTCGCGCTGCTTGTTCATCACGTCGTCGTACTCGAGGAGGTTCTTGCGGATCTCGAAGTTCCGGCCCTCGACCTGCGTCTGGGCGCGCTCGATCGCCCGGTTGACCATGCCGGCCTCGATCGGCACCCCTTCCTCCATGCCGAGCCGCTTCATCAGAGCCTGGACGCGATCCGAAGCGAAGATACGCATCAGGTCGTCCTGCAGGGAGAGATAGAAGCGCGAGGAACCGGGATCGCCCTGGCGGCCCGAACGGCCACGAAGCTGGTTGTCGATCCGACGCGACTCGTGCCGCTCGGTGCCGAGGATGTGCACACCGCCGGCGGCGACCACCTCTTCCCGTTCCGCTGCGCACAGTTTCTTGTAGCGCTCCAGCGCCTGGGCGAAGCCTTCCGGGTCCTTGTCCCTGTCGACCTCGGCCTGCGCCATCTGTTCGGGGTTGCCACCGAGGACGATGTCCGTGCCGCGACCGGCCATGTTCGTGGCGATCGTCACCGCGCCGCGGCGGCCGGCCTGCGCCACGATCGACGCTTCGCGCTCGTGGTACTTCGCGTTCAGCACGACATGCTGGACCCTGTTCCTTTTCAGCAGGCGCGACAGCATCTCGCTGTTCTCGATCGAGATCGTGCCGACCAGCACCGGTTGGCCGTGCTTCTGGCAGTCCTGGATCTCCTCGACCACGGCATTCCACTTTTCGGGCGCCGTACGGTAGACGAGATCCGAGCGGTCGTCGCGGATCATCGGCTCGTTCGTCGGCACGACGATCACGTCGAGGTCGTAGATCTGGCTGAACTCGCCGGCCTCGGTGTCGGCCGTGCCGGTCATGCCGGCCAGCTTCTCGTACATGCGGAAGTAGTTCTGGAACGTGATCGTGGCCAGGGTCTGGTTCTCGCGTTCGATCCGCACGCCTTCCTTCGCCTCGACCGCCTGGTGCAGGCCGTCCGACCAGCGCCGGCCGGGCATCTTGCGGCCGGTGAACTCGTCGACGATGACGACCTGGCCGTTCTCCATCAGGTACTCGACGTCTCGCCGGTAGAGATGGTGCGCGCGCAGCCCCTGGTTGACCGCGTGGAGCACATCCATGTTCTCCATCTCGTACAGGTTGCCGATGCCGAGGAGCTTCTCGACCTTGGCCGCGCCCTCGTCCGTCAGGTTCGCGGTATGGGTCTTCTCGTCGCAGACGAAGTCGCCGGTCGTGTACTTCCGGTCGCCGTCGCGAAGCTCCTCGCCGCGCTCGAGTTTGGGGATGATCCGGTTGACGAGGGTGTACTTCTCAGTCGACTGCTCCGAGGGTCCGGAAATGATCAGCGGTGTTCTCGCTTCGTCGATCAGGATCGAGTCGACCTCGTCCACGATCGCGAAGTGGTGGCCACGCTGAACCATGGACTCGAGCGTGAACTTCATGTTGTCGCGCAGGTAGTCGAAGCCGAGTTCGTTGTTCGTCCCGTAAGTGATGTCCGCGCCGTAGGCCTGCTGGCGTTCCTGGTCCGTCAGGCCGTGCTGGACCACGCCGACATCGAGACCGAGGAACCGGTAAATCTGCCCCATCCACTCGGCGTCGCGGCGGGCCAGGTAGTCGTTCACGGTGACCACGTGGGCGCCCTGGCCGGCGAGGGCGTTGAGGTAGACCGGCAGGGTCGCGACGAGGGTCTTGCCCTCTCCGGTCTTCATCTCGGCGATCTTCCCCTGGTGAAGCACGATCCCGCCCAGCAACTGGACGTCGTAGTGCCGCATCCCCAGGGTGCGCCGCGAGGCCTCGCGGACCGTGGCGAAAGCGGGCGCCAGCAGATCGTCGAGGTCGGCGCCCTGGTCGAGCCGCGTTCGGGCCTCGCTGGTGCGGGCCCGCAACTGATCGTCGCTCAGCGACTCGAGTTCCGGTTCGAGGGCGTTGATCGCGTCGACGAGCGGCTGAAGCCGCTTCAGGTCGCGGTCATGCTTGCTGCCGAAGACGCGGGTGATCGCTTTGGAGATCATCGACTCGTTTCCGTGGGAAGGCGCGCGACCGCGGCGAGTCCGGACGCGGCGAGCCCGAACATCATGCCGATTCGCAGCGACGATGCGCCGTGTGTGAGTTCCCCGGGGCGCGACACGTCCGCCGTCGCGGTGCTGCCGCTATCCCTGGTCTCGCATGAACTCGAAGGGGTCGCGCGTGTCGCCGCCGCGACGGACTTCGTAGTGCAGGTGGTAGCCGGTCGCTCGCCCGGAGTTGCCGACCCAGCCCAGCGTGTCGCCGCGCCGCACTTCCTGGCCCTCTTCGACCAGGATTTTCGACAGATGGCCGAAGCGCGTTTCGTAGCCGAAGCGGTGGACCATGTAGACGGCGCGGCCCAGGTTGCCCGCCCTCGCGGCGCGCACGACGATGCCGTCGGCCGTCGCGAAGACCGGCTGACCGCGGTCTGCCGAGATGTCGATGCCGTCGTGGTGGGCACGCTGACCGGTGATCGGATCGCGGCGGAAACCGAAACCGCTGTTGATCACGCCACGCACGGGCGAGATCATGGGCGTGGAACGGAGCAGGAGGAGACGATCCTCGACGGCCCCCTTCACCTCGTCGAGCTGGCCGTCGAGCCGGGAGGCTCGGGCTTCGAGCAGCGACAGGTCGTGACTGCTGGGAACCGCGGGGCTCGAGTAGCCGCCGCCGGCGCCGGTTTCGGATGGACGAGTCTCCGGTTCGCCACCCACCATCTGCTCGAGACCGGCGACGATCGCAAGGTCGCGGGTGCGGTCCTCGGCGTCGGTCAGCGCTCGCTGCAGGCGGGAGATGCTGGTTTCGAAGGTGTCGCTCGCACGACGCAGCTGCTCGTTTTCGCGCTCGATGCGCGCAAGGTCGCGGAGTTCCGCCGCCGACCGCATCTGGGTGACGGTGACCCAGCCGACCAACCCCAGGACGAGGGCGGTCGCGGCCGCGACCGCCGTCAACCAGCGACTGCTGACACGGAACTGTCGGGTCCGCTTCTGGGAATGCGGGACGAAGACAATCGTGTGAAACCTGGATCGCATGCTGAAAGGAGCCTGTGTGGGGCTGAGTCGCTGCGGGCGTCAGTCGCCGGGGCGCGATGTATAGAAGAACCCGAATATTGTCCGTCTTGCGCGGATCGGTGTCAACAAACCGATTCTCCCGAGGGCGGCGAAGAGTACCGGATCGACGGAGTGACTCTAGCAGCAAACGCCTGCGGTCGTAAGTGGGCGGCCGGACGGGGCGGAGGGGAGAGCCCCGCCCGGCCGCCTTCTGCTTCGACGTCACGGTCCGCTGCGATCCAGAGGTCGGTACTGGATCGCCTCCGCAACGTGGGTGACGTCGACCTTGGGGGACTCGTCCAGGTCGGCGATCGTGCGAGCGACCTTGAGCGCACGGGTCAGAGCCCGCGCGGACATGGCCAGGCGCTCGAACGCGGCGTCGATGAGGCTTTGCGCGGCGGCCGTCGGTCGGCAGTACCGATCGAGTTCCCGTCGGGCCATCGCGCTGTTCAACGGAGTCGGATGTCCGGTTGGGAACCGGGAGGCCTGGGTGCGTCTGGCGGCCGCCACGCGCTCGGCGATCGAGGCGGAGGTTTCACATGCCGGGCCCTTGAGTTCCTCCAGACTGGGCACCGGCATCTCGACGTGGAGATCGATGCGGTCGAGCAGAGGTCCCGAGAGCTGACGGCGGTAGCGGTCGATGTCCCGGGTGGTACAGACGCATTCCGCGCGAGGATCTCCAAGATGGCCGCAACGGCAGGGGTTGCAGGCGGCGATCAGGGTGAAGCGGGCAGGAAAGGTGAGCCGGGCCTGAGCCCTGACGACGGTGACGACGCCGTCCTCGAGCGGCTGGCGCAGCGCTTCCAGCGCGTCGCGCCGGAACTCGGGCAGTTCGTCGAGGAACAGCACGCCGCCGTGGGCGAGGCTGATCTCTCCGGGGCGCGGCATGGAGCCGCCCCCGATCAATCCGGACGACGAAACCCCGGCGTGCGGGCTGCGGAAAGGGCGTGTCCACAGCAGTGCGTTGCCGCGCGCGGAGCCCGACAGCGAGTGAATCTTGGTCACGGTAATCGCTTCCGTTTCACCGAGTGGAGGCAGGATGCCCGGCAACCGGCGAGCGAGCATCGTCTTGCCGGTGCCCGGCGGCCCCATGAAGAGGACGTTGTGGCCCCCGGCGGCCGCGACTTCGAGCGCTCGTTTGGCGGTTTCCTGGCCCCGGACATCGGAGAAGTCCGGAATCGAGCCGTTCGCCCGGGCACGCGGCAGCGGGGTGGCCGGGGCGATGGCCAGGTCGCCGCTCAGGTGCTGGATCGCCTCGCGGAGGTGCGTGATCGGAATCACCGGGGTCCCGGAAAGCGCCGCCGCCTGGCGGCTGTTGGCGGCCGGGAGCAGAAGTTCGCGGATGCCGAGCCGGCCTGCCAACTCGGCGACCTGAAGGGCGCCCCGGATGGGACGTACCTCGCCGTCCAGGCCCAGTTCGCCGCAGGCCATGCGGCCTTCAAGCGAATCGGTGGTCAGCTCGCGGTGGGCGGTGAGGAGGCCGAGGGCGATCGCCAGGTCGAGCTGATTGCCTTCCTTCTTCAGGTCGGCCGGGGCGAGATTGATCACCACGTTGCGGTTCTTCAGGTCGTAGCCGCTGTTGCGGATCGCGGAACGGACCCGGTCGCGGCTTTCGCGCACGGCGGTGTCCGGCAGCCCGATCAACTGCATCGCGGGCAGGCCGAAGTCGGCCCCGACCTCCACCTGGACCTCTCGCGCCTCGATGCCCCAGGGGGTCGCGGAACTCATGTAGGCAATCACATTGACTTAGACGCAAATCACCTCCGGGAAGCTCGATCCGGCACCGGAAGGGGACGCGGCTGCGGCCGGTTGCAGCGCGTTCGCAACGCCTGAACGCAGCGAGAGCGCAGGTGTCAACCTGCGCTCTCGGAGGTGTCCAAAGCCTGGATGGATGCGTTTTCGCTGTGGGCGTTCGGCGCCCGCTGGGCCTTGACTCGTCCCGGTTGGCCTCGTCGCGATCCGGTTCAGATCAGTGATCCGACTGAGATGCTCGGGCGATTCGGGTGACGGTCAAGCGGCCGGATGTCGTTCGTCCACTCAGGCTGCGGACTTGGCGGCCCCCGGCTTCGCATCCTGGGCGCTTCGGCTCAGGTGGGCCGGGGGCTGGAGATGGCCCGGCGGTGTCATGGCGCCTCCTTCCATTGCATCGATGAGGAGACGCTAGGGCCGGGGAAAGGAGTTGTCAAGCGTCCGACCGGTCGGACGGTTGGGGCGATGCCCGGGGTCTCCGGTGGCGTACAGTTGCGTCTGCGAACTGCGTCTATGAACTGCGTCGATCCACCGGGTGCCATCCGTTACGCCCGATGACGGCCGTACGGATGGTTCACGGGTGGCGCGGAACGCGCCACCCGGGTTCCGAAAGCGTTGCCTGACGTTCTTTCTGCGGATGCTGGCGAGGCTGTTCTTCCGCAGGGTCGAGGTCACGGGGACGGAGAACGTACCTCAGGATGGTGGAGGCCTGCTCGTCGCCTGGCACCCCAACGGTCTCGCCGACGGCATCCTGATCCTCGGCTTCTGTCCGCGGCCGGTCACGTTCGGGGCCCGTCACGGCCTGTTCCGTCTGCCCATCGTGGGCTGGCTGCTGCGCGGCGTCGGCGCCGTGCCGCTGTACCGGGCTCGAGATCTTGGTGAAGCGGGTGCCCCCGCAAGCGATCGGGAACGCCGGGCGGCGAACCACCAGAGTGTTGCCGCCCTTGCCAGGGCGGCCCACCAGTCTTTCGTGGCCATCTTCCCCGAAGGGGCCACCCACGACGAGCCGAGCCTGCTCGAGTTGCGGGCCGGAGCGGCGCGCCTGTTCCAGCTGGCGCGGGAGAGCGGGGGCGATCCGGCGCTCGTGCCGGTCGGGCTGCACTACGAGCGAAAGCACAGGTTCCGGTCCCGGGCTCTGGTGACCTTCCACCCACCGGTTGGGTTGTCGGCCGATCTTGCGGGCGACCCGTCGACGGACACGTTCGTCGAACGGATGACGGGCGTGATCGAGGAGCAACTGGTCGAGGTGACCCACCCGACGGAGAGTTGGGGCATTCACCGGGCGATGGAGCGGGTGCGGTCGTTGGTGCGGGCCGAGACTGCCGCCCGGGCGGGCGAGCGGTTGCGGCGGGCTCCGATGCGCGAAAGGGACCAGGGCTTTGCCCGCGTCTGGACCGGCTACGGTACGCGGAGCGCCATCGACCCTGAGGGGACGGCACGCCTCCTGGACAGGGTGAGGCGCTACGACGACGCGCTTCGACTGCTGGGCCTGAATGACCGGGAGCTGGACGGCGTGCCGCTGGCACGGACGGTCCTGCGCCTGGGGCTGCTCGGTGCCGAGGCCCTGGTCATGCTTCTTCTTCTGCCGACGGTCGTTCTGGTCGGCAGCCTGATCAACCTGCCGGCGGCCCTCCTCGTGGTGCTCGGCGCGAAGAAGCTCTCGAAGACCAGAAAGGAGCAGGCGGGGCTCAAGATGATGCTCGGTCTCGTCATCCTGCCGACGGCGTGGATCGTCGCCAGCCTGGCGGTCGGCATCGCCTGGACCGAGCCCTTGCCGGGGTTCGACTGGGTGCCCGAGGCCCTCTGGGTGCGCGTTGCCGGAATGCTCGGTCTCTGCTCGGTATCGGCGCTGCTCGGCCTCCGTTACCACCGCCTGATCGCCGAGCTCGGTCACGGTCTGAGGGCACTATGGACGGTGGGCCTGCGCACCGGCACCGTGGAGCGCCTGCGGCGGCGGCGTGCCGAGCTGTACGACGAGGTGATCGGGCTGGCGGAGGATCCCGATCCGGCGTGAGACGGGAAGACCGCGACGACTGCTAGTCTGCGGCCGTTGTGTGGCCGTCCGTGGTTCTCGTCGTGCTGCTCTGCGCCGGGGTGGTGGCCGCCGCGGCTTTCGTGCTCTTGCGCGCCCGGCAGCGGATCCACGCCCTGCGGCTCGAAGTGACGCGGGTTGCGACGCTGTGCGGGGCGCTGCAGACGAGAATCGACGAAGTGTCGGATCGGGCGGCGGAACTCGAAGAGGCGCTCTTCTTCGAGCTCTATCCGGCTCGGGTGCTGCCCTTGATCGACCGGCTCGACCGCGGCGGCCGGCTGACCGAGGGCACCGCCGAACGGCTGCGGCGACTGACGCTGGATATTCGGGCGGAGGCGTGGTCCGACCAGGAGACGGGCGCCGCCGGGCCTACGAGCGACCACCAGATGACCAGCAGCTAGCGCCGCACCATGCGCATCGGCTTCGATGTCGCCAAGGTCTTCGGGCCGCGCGACGGCATTGCCAGTTACACGACGAGCCTTCTGGGGGTCTTGGCGGATCGGGCGGAGAAGGGCGACGAGTACTCCCTGCATCTCTACGCCCCGGATGTCGAGGTCGAGCCGGCGGACTGGGAGCGGACCCTGGGCCGACTGCCGGACAGCGCCGTGCGGCATCCCGGGCGTCATCCGGAGCAGGACGACCTCGACCTCTTCCACACGACCTCGTTCACCGACACGGACTTCTTCGACGGGCCGGTGCTCTTCACCGTTCACGACCTGACCTTTCTCACTCACCCCGAGTACCACCGGCCGGTCAACCGGGCCCATTGCCTCCGTTCGACGCTGCGTGCCGTGTGGCAGGACGCGATGCTGGCGGTCGACTCGCAGGCCACGGCGGACGAGGTGCGTCGCTGGTTTCATGTACCTGCCGAGCGCATGCAGGTGGTCTACCCGGCGCCGTCGTCGGTGTTCGTCGCGCTGGAGGGGGAGAATCTGGCAGCCGCGAAACGACGACTCGCGGGTCGTTTCGGAATCGAAGGTCCGTTCGTCCTGTCGGTCGGAACGCTCGAGCCGCGCAAGAACGTCGCCCGCCTGATCGAGGCGTACTCGGGGCTCGAACCGGACCTGCAGGGCAGCACGCCCCTGGTGCTGGTGGGGGACGGCGGCTGGAAGCAGCAGGTCGTCTTTACCGCGGACTGGCCCGAGTCCGTGCGCCGCCTCGGCAAGGTTGACGAGCGGGAGCTGGTGGCCCTGTACAACGCGGCGTCGGTCGTGGCCTACCCGTCCCTGGTTGAGGGATTCGGCCTGCCGGTCGTCGAGGCGATGGCGTGTGGCACGCCTGTGCTGACGTCGAACGTTTCTTCGCTCGTGGAAGTGGGCGGCGACGCGGCGGTGTGCGTCGATCCCCTCGATGTATCGGCGATTCGGCGTGGCCTGGAGTCCCTGCTCCGGGACGGGTCCCTCCGCCGGCGGTGTCGTGAAGCCGGCTTCCGGCACGCCGCACGGTTCTCCTGGCAAAGGGCGGCGGACCAGGTGATTGCCATCTACGGTGAAATGGCTCGGGCTTAGGGCTCTGGGGTACGCTCCGGGTGCCATGCGGCAGGCGACCCGGCTCCTGGACCTGCTCCGACCCTTCGTTGTGCTGCTGGGCCGGTTCACACGATCGGGCGCCGCCAGACCGCTACGCCACCTGTTGCGGCTGGTGGTCGGCCGGGAACGCTATGACCGCCTCCGTCTTGGCGTCTGGGTGAGGACGAAGCAGGCGGTCCAGGTTGATCCGCTGCACGAGGACATCCTGCCGCTGATCGAGCAGCTCGACGGCGAGGGACACCTGGTGGCCGGTGCGGCGAAGAGATTGCGGGGCGTGGCGCTTGGAATCCGGGCCGAGACGAGACGGGAATCGCAGGCTTCGAGGCCGGCCTAGGCAGTGATGCGCGTCGGTTTCGACGTCAGCAAGATCTTCGGCCCGCGGGACGGCGTCGCCCGGTACTCGGTCAGCCTCCTGCAGGCGCTCGCCGAGGAGGCGGAGGAGCGGGCGGGTACGCCGGCGCTTCGCCTCTACCCCCTGGGCGCGGAGCCGGATTCCCGGGCCTGGAAGCGCCTGCTGGATGAACTGCCGGGAAACGTCCGGAAGGGGACCGGTCGCTGGCCGCGCCGCGCCGACCTGGACCTGTTCCACATCCCGTCGTTCTCCGATCCTGCCTGCTTCGATGGCCCGGTCGTGTTCACGATCCACGACTTGACGTTCCTGACCCACCCGGAGTTCCACATGCCGGACAACCGCAATCAGTGCCTGCTGGGCACTCTGCGGGCGGTGTCGCGGCAGGCCACGATTCTGGCCGTTTCGGAGGCGACGGCGAAGGAAGTGCGGAAGTGGTTCGTGCTGCCGGAGGATCGGCTTCGCGTCGTCTACGAGGCGGCGTCGCCGTTCTTCGTCGCCTTCGACGGCACGGAACTGGCAGCCGCCCGGGAGCGCGTCGCGGCGCGCTTCGGGCTCGAGGGTCGGTTCGTCCTCTCGGTAGGCTCGCTCGAGCCGCGCAAGAACATCGCCCGTCTGGTCGAGGCCTACGCCGGGCTCGATCCCGAGTTGCGGGAGAGTACGCCGCTGGTGCTCGTGGGCGGCAGCAGCTGGAAGGAGGATGACGCGTTCGGCGGCGACTGGCCCGCCTTCGTGCGGCGCCTGGGCGCGGTCGGGGAGGAGGACCTGATCGCCCTCTACAACGTCGCTTCGGTCGTGGCGTATCCGTCCCTCGTCGAGGGGTTCGGTCTGCCCGTGGTGGAGGCGATGGCATGCGGAACGCCAGTGCTGACGTCGAACACGTCCTCGCTCACCGAGGTGGGCGGAGACGCCGCAGTTTGCGTCGACCCGCTCGATGTGGCGGCTATTCGCCGCGGCCTGGAAGAACTGCTCGGCGACGGTGCGCTGCGACGGAACTACCGGCGGGCCGGTCTCGTTCGCGCTGCCGGGTTCTCCTGGCGCATCGCGGCGAAGGAAGTGATCGAGATCTACGACGGGATGGTGGGCGCGGTCCGATGAACGAGACGGGGCCAGTTTCGCGCTCGATCGGCGTCGTCGCCTACGAGATGGAGGGGGAGCCGACCGGCGTCGGCCGCTACACCGAGGAGATTCTGACGGCGCTTGGTCGGATTCCGCGGGCCGAAGGGTGGCGTTTGCGGCTGTTCTTCAAGGGTGATCCCTTTGAGCACCCGCTGTGGGCCGACCCAGCGAGCGGGAGCTGCAGCGTCGAGCCGGTCTTCGATCGGCGGCCCGGCGCGCATCCGGTCCTGTGGGAGCAGTTCCGGTTGCCCAGGCTGCTCAGGCGTCAGCCGGTGGACCTCATCTTTTCGCCCGGCTACAGCCTGCCCCGAACCCGCGGACGACCGTCTCTGGTCACGATCCACGATCTCTCTTTCGAGCACTTCCCGGCGGACTTCAGCTTCCGCGAGTTGTGGCGTCGCCGTTACCTCGCGCGCGGCGCGGCGCGAACGGCGACCCGGGTGCTGACCGACACCCGGCGCACCGCCGCCGAGTTGCAGCAACGCTACGGCGTGCCGCCGGGACGGGTGGCGGTCGTGCCTCTGGGGGTGTCGCCGCGCTTCGAGGCCGCTGCCGCTTCGGACGGGACGGGAGGGGTGGAGCAGGACCGGGTGCTGGCGGACCTGGGCGTTCGGCCGCCCTACCTGCTGATGCTTGGCTCGGTTCTGCCGCGCCGGAGGCTCGACCTGGTGCTGCCGGCTCTGGGTCGGCTGGTGCGCGAGGAGTCGCCAACCGGGTCGGTGACGTGCCCCGGGGCTCCGAATCCGGCCGAGGTCCGCCTGGTCATCGCGGGCCGGAACCAGTTGCCCCGGCGGGAGGAACTGGACCGCATCGTCCGCGCCGCGGATCTTGGCGATCGGGTGATTCGCCTCGGCTACGTCGAGGACGACCTGCTGCCGCGACTCTACGCGCGGGCCCTGGGAACGATCTACGTCTCGGAGTACGAGGGCTACGGCCTGCCGCCTCTCGAATCGCTCGCGGCCGGGGTTCCGGTCCTCGTATCGGACGCGCCCGCTCTGACGGAGTTGTGGCCGGAGTACCCGCTGCGGTGTGACCGGCTCGAAGTCGAGGACCTGACCGAGGGGCTCCGGCGGCTGGTGGGGGACGGCGAAGCGCGTCGGTTGGCGATATCGGAGGGGCCCGGCCGCGTGGGCTCCCTGACCTGGGACCGTGCTGCCGAGTGCTTCGCCGACGAGGTGGAGACGGCCTGGCGCATGTTCCGGAAGCAGGTCCCGTGAGCGGATCGGAACCTCCGGCGGTAAGCGCCCTGGTCGTCAACCACAATGCCGGGGACTGGCTCAGAGTCTGTTTGGAGAGCCTCGAGGCGATCGCGGAGGCGTGGCGGTCGGACGATGGGGAAGTAGAGCGTGGTTCCGCGAGCACTCTCGAGGCGGTTGTGGTCGACAATGCATCTGTTGACGGTTCCACGGGGACGGTTCGCGAGCTCGCGGCGGACGCGTCGACCGCGTTGCCGGTGCGACTCGTCGAGGCGGGTCGCAACCTCGGCTTCGGCGCCGCCTGCAATCTGGCCGCCGCGAAGTCGGCCGGCCGTCATCTGCTGCTTCTGAACCCGGATGCACGGATCGACGAGGAGTCCCTGCGAGGCCTGGTCGAGGCGCAGGAGTTGGACGAGCGGCTCGCGGTTGCGGCGCCCGCTCTTCGTTACCCGGACGGATCCAGGCAGTTCGTATGGTCGCCGCCGGTCGGTGTTCCCGGCGAGGCGATCCAGAGATTCCGCAACCGGTTCGAGAGGACCGCGTGGAACCATGGTCTGCTGCCGCGTTTGCTCAAGCCGCTGGTCGGCGCCGGGTGGCACACGGCCGCCTGTCTGCTCGTCCGCCGTTCGGCCTTCGAGGAGGTCGGCGGTTTCGACGAGGGCTTCTTTCTCTACTTCGAGGACGCGGATCTCTGTCTTCGGCTCCACCGGGCCGGATACAGGCAGCGCGAGGTGGCCGGGGCTAGGGCGTGGCACGTGCGGGGAGCGATGACGGGCGCGGATGGCGAGCGCTCTCTGACCCCCGGCGTGGAGCGCTTCTACCGTGCCTCCCAGTTGCGTTACTACAAACTCCATCGGCCCCGTTGGGAGTGGGCGGTCCTGCGCCGGCGCCTGCGCCGGAGGTTCCGTGGAATCGGCGACGAGAAGCACAGGAACGCGATGCTCCGGTTGCTGGACGAGGCGTGACCGGTTGGTAAGGTCTTCGGTGTCGATGCGCCAGTACCTCGATCTGCTACGGGAGGTGCTCGATCACGGGGTTGTCCGCGACGACCGCACGGGCACTGGCACCCGCAGCGTGTTCGGCCGGCAGTTGCGCTACGACCTGGCCGACGGATTCCCGGCGCTGACGACGAAGCGCCTTCACTTGCGATCGATCATCGTCGAGTTGCTGTGGTTCCTGCGCGGGGAGACGAACGTCGATTTCCTGCACCGCCACGGGGTGACGATCTGGGACGAATGGGCAGACGAGAACGGTGATCTGGGTCCCGTCTACGGCTCCCAGTGGCGGTCCTGGGCGACGCCGGACGGGAGGTCGATCGATCAGATCGCGGGTGTCGTCGATCGCATCCGGCGCGAGCCGAACTCGCGCCGCCTGATCGTCAGCGCGTGGAACGTGGCCGAGGTCGACTCGATGGCCCTGCCGCCCTGCCACACGCTGTTCCAGTTCTACGTCGCGAACGGCCGCCTCTCCTGTCAGCTCTACCAGCGCAGCGGGGATCTCTTCCTGGGGGTCCCGTTCAACATCGCGTCGTACGCTCTGCTGCTGATGATGGTCGCCCAGGTCTGCGATCTCGCGCCCGGGGAGTTGGTTCACACGTTCGGCGATGCCCACCTGTACAGCAACCACGTGGAGCAGGCGGAGGAGCAGTTGTCGAGACAGCCTAGGCCGTTGCCCGAAATGAGGCTCAACCCGGACGTCCGCTCCATCTTTGATTTCGGGCCCGACGACTTCGAGCTCGTGGGCTACGACCCGCATCCGGCGATTCGCGCCGCGGTCGCGGTCTGATCGTTTCCGTGTTCCGGCCAGGGAGGTGGAGATGCGGCTCTCGGTGATCCTGGCGGCGGCTGCGAACGGGGTGATCGGTCTGAACGGCCAGCTTCCGTGGCGGCTGCGGACGGATGTCAGGCGCTTCAAGCGGCTGACAGTGGGCCGCCACGTGGTGATGGGCCGGAGGACCTGGGAGGAGATCGGCTGCCGGCCGCTGCCGGGCAGAAAGTGCATCGTGCTGAGCACCCGGCCGGACTTCGAGGCGCCGGGCGCCGCCAGGTTCCACTCGCTCGACGAGGCGCTCGACGCGGCCCGCGATGCGGGGGAGGAGGAGACGTTCGTGATCGGCGGCGCCGGTCTGTTCCAGGCCGCGTTCCGTTTCGCCGACCGCGTCTACCTGACCCGTGTGCTGGCCGAGGTCGAGGGCGATACATCGGTCGACCTCGGGCCTCTCGAGGACTGGCGGGTCGACACCTCGGAGGACGTTCCCGCCGGTCCGGACGACGATCACGCCACCCGCTTCGAGATCCTCCTGCAGCCCGAAGCCCGGGCGTGAGTGCGGTGCCGGGGTCGGCGAAGGACCGCGCGGAACTGCTGGCCGGGTGGGCTCTGGAGGCCGGTTTCGACCGCGTGGGGGTGGCTTCCCTGGAACCGTACGCCGGCGTCGGCTCGTCCTTCCTGCGCCGGTTGGAGCGGGGCCTCTTCGCTTCGATGGCCTGGCTCGGCAAACGGCCGCGGCGTCGACTGGCGCCGGCCTCGTTGCTCGATGGCGCGAGATCCGCTTTGTGCGTGGCGCTTCACTACCACCCCCTGGAGGGCGAGCCCGAACCGGAAGGCGATCTCTGGCCCCGGGTGGCCCGGTACGCCCGCGGCGATGACTACCACCCGCTGATGGAGCGACGCCTGCGGGCCCTGGCCGCCCGTATCAGGGAGGCGTTCCCGGGCTCCGGAGCGCGCCTCTACGTCGACACCGGACCGGTGCTGGAGAGAGAACTGGCGGCGCGGGCGGGGCTTGGCGCCATCGCCAAGAACACTCAGTTGCTCGGTCGAACCGGGTCGTGGTTCCTGCTCGGAGAGCTGTTCCTCACCCTGGAACTCGAACCGTCCGAGCCGCTCGCCGAGGACCTGTGCGGCAACTGCCGGCGCTGCCTCGACGCCTGCCCGACGGGTGCGCTGCCGGCCCCCCATGTTCTGGACGCCGCGAGGTGCATCAGCTACTGGACGATCGAGCACCGGGGTGAAGTGCCGGAGGAGGCCCGTTCGCTGGTTGGCGACTGGGTCTTCGGTTGCGACGTCTGCCAGGAGGTCTGCCCCTGGAACGAACACCGGACAACGCCGGCAAAGGGCGAGCGCAGCGGAGCCTTCTCCCTGCCGGCGCATCGCGCCGAGCTCGATCTGACGGCGCTTCTCGCACTTTCGGAGGAAGAGTACCGGACCCGTTTTCGCGGTAGCCCGATGAAGCGGCCCGGACGGTCCGGACTACGACGAAACGCGGCCCTTGCGATGGGAAACCGGGGCAAGGCGTCCTACATCCCGGCGCTCGAACGGGCACGGGCAAGCCGTGACCCGGTGGTCCGGACTCACGCTTCCTGGTCCCTGGCGGCGCTCCGGAAGCGGCCCGAATCCCGCGCGGCCGAGAAAGGTCCCTGAGAGCCGAAGCGACAGCCTTCAGGGGCGGGCGGGCGGCACATAAGTGTCGTGGAATGAGTGATTAAGCCTTGCTCGACGGCAGATTCCGGGAAGCGTCCGACGGTTGACCGCCTCAGGCCGCGTCCCTATACTTGTCGGTCTGACCCTTGGCGTCCGTTCCGGCCCCGATGCCTGCCGTCGGCAGTGCGTCACGGGCCCGGATTGTCGCTGCGCCGCCTTACCTCGAAACGCCCACCGCACGGTCACGGCGACCGAAGCGAGAACACAGGAACCCATGGAATCCACCGAAGAACACACCGTAGAGGCGCTTCCGAAGGAGGCGCCCTCCGTAGAGGCGCTTCCTCAGGATGCACCTTCCGTAGAGACGCTTCCCACGGAAGCGAAGGCAACCGATACCGACAGCCTCTCCTACGAGCAACTCCTCGAGATGTACGACGACAGCATGCGTCATCTCAACGAAGGGGAGATCGTCCCCGGCAAGGTGATCGCGATCACATCGAACGACGTCGTCGTGGACGTCGGCTACAAGTCCGAAGGCCTGGTGCCGATCCACGAATTCACTGCCCGGGGCGACGAACTTCAAGTCAGCGTCGGCGACGATGTCGAGGTGCTGCTCGAGCAGACGGAGGGTGCCGACGGGCACGTGATGCTGTCCAAGGTCAAGGCCGAGCGCATGCGAATCTGGGCGGAGGTCGAGAACAGCTTCAAGGAAGGAAAGGTGATCACGGGCCGTGTGATCGACCGCATCAAGGGAGGCCTGACCGTCGACGTCGGCCTGCGTGCCTTCCTGCCAGGTTCCCTGGTGGACATCAAGCCGGTCAAGTACCTTGAGTCGTTCAAGGGCGAGGAACTCGAGTTCAAGGTGATCAGCCTGGATCGCCGGCGCAACAACATCGTGCTGTCGCGGCGCGCGGTTCTCGAGAAGGAGTACGCCAAGAAGAAGGCCGAGACCCTGACCAAGCTCAAGGAAGGGGCAAGGCTTCCGGGCGTGGTCAAGAACATCACGGACTACGGCGTCTTCGTCGACCTGGGCGGCATCGACGGCCTGCTCCACATCACGGACATCTCCTGGGGCCGGGTCAACCATCCCTCGGAGCACTTCGGGGTAGGCGACGAGGTCGGGGTCGTCGTTCTCCGTTTCGACCCGGAAACCGAGCGTGTCTCCCTGGGTTACAAGCAGACCACGGAGGACCCGTGGACCCTGGTCGACAAGAAGTATCCGCTCGGGTCGAGGGTGCGCGGCCGGGTGGTCAGCCTGGTCGACTACGGCGCCTTCGTCGAGCTGGAGGAGGGTGTCGAGGGCCTGGTCCACGTCAGCGAGATGTCGTGGACGAAGAAGGTCGTACCGCCGTCCAAGATCGTCAGCGTCGGCCAGGAAGTCGAGGCGATCGTTTCGGAGCTCGACATGCAGCAGCGTCGGATCAGCCTCTCGCTGCGCCAGGTCGAATCGAACCCGTGGGAGGATCTCGCGGCACGGTTCCCGGTCGGCACGATTGTCGAGGGCCGGGTGCGCAACCTGACCGAGTTCGGCGCCTTCGTCGAGATCACGGAGGAGATCGACGGCCTCGTCCATGTCTCGGACATGAGCTGGACCAAGCGCGTGAAGCACCCGAGCGAGGTGCTGGCGAAGGGCGACGCGGTCCGGGCGCGGATCACGAACATCGACGTGACCGGGCAGCGGGTGTCCCTCTCGATCAAGGATTTCCTGCCCAACGAGTGGCAGGACTTCGTGGACAGCAACCGCATCGGCGACGACATCGTTGGCCGGGTGGTCAACGTGACCGACTTCGGGCTCTTCATCGATGTCTACGACGGGCTGGAGGGTCTGGCGCACGTCAGCGAGGTCGACGTGCCGGGCGGCAAGCTCGAGGATCACTACAGGATCGGCGAGTTCGTCCGCGCCCGCATCCTCCGGATCGAGGACGAGGACAAGAAGGTCGGCCTCACGCTGCGCGGCGTGGTTGAACTGACCGACGACGAGGCGGACGAGTTGGCGGCCGAGCGGGAGCGGAAGCTCGCCGAGGCTACGGCCGCCGCTGCTGCCGCCGAGGAGGCATCCGAAGCCGAGGACGCCGAGGAGGCATCCGGTGCCGAGGATGCCGTAGAGGCTGCCGGCGCCGAGGATGCCGAGGAGACTGCCGACGCCGTGGAGGCTGCGGAGGCTGCCGACGCCGAGGACGCCGCGGAGGCCGCGGTCACCGGCGAGACCGGTGACGCGGCAGAGACTCCTGAGGTCGAGGCGGCTCAGCCCGAAGAGGCCGGGAGCGCCGAGGAAGCAGGTGCGGCGGAGAGTTCATCGAAAGAGGACTAGGTAGGCCGGCTAAGGGGAGAATGCCCAAAAATGAAAGATGCGATCCAGATCTCTGAAGCCATTCGTCAGGGGATGACCAAGGCTCACCTGGTCGAGGAAGTGGCGCGCAGCGCGGACTTGACGAAGAAGGACGCGGAAGTCATCGTGAGCACGGTACTCGAGAGCATCGTCGACTCCCTGAAGGATGGCGACAAGATCGAGCTTCGCGGCTTCGGCAGCTTTCGCATCCGCGAGCGCGGTTCCAGGATCGGTCGCAACCCGAAGACCGGCGCGCCGGTCGATGTGCCGTCCAAGAAGATCCCCTACTTCAAGCCCGGCAAGGAACTCAAGGAGCGTCTGAACTCTGACGAGTGACCGGGCCCCGCGAATCCCGGGCCCCGCCCGCCGCGCCCAGATGACGACGACTTCGCCTCCAGCCGGCCCTTCCGCCGAGTCCATCGGTGTTCTGCGGCCGGTCCTGGTCGCGGTCGCTGCGTGGGCTCTGCCCGGTTGCGGCCACCTGATCCTGCGCAAGCCGCGTCGCGCCGCGGTCATCTTCGGCGTGGTCTTCTTCTCCTTTCTGTTCGGCTGCTGGCTCCGTGGACATCTCTACGTCGTCGTGCCGGAGCAGCCGCTCAGCCGGCTGGCGACGCTGAGTTCGATGGGCGCCGGCGCGCCGTACTTCGTGGCCCGCTACGCGTTGGAGTACAGCGGCGACATCCTGTCTTCGACCTTCGAGTACGGCAAGGCCTTCCTGCTGACTGCGGGGCTTCTCAATTTCCTGGCGGTCCTCGACGCCTGGGACATTGCCAGCGGATCGAAGGACTAATGCTCACCAGCCACTTCGCCTTGATGGTGATCTACGCCGTGCAGGTCAGCCTGTTCTTCGCCGTGCTGTGGCGGCGTCGGCTCAGGGACCGGGTGCGGCTCTTCCTCCAGATGATGATCGGCATGGTGGGCGGGGGCCTGGTTTTGGCATGGTTGATGTACCCGTTTCCGCTCTCGCCGCCGGCGCCGATTCCCTGAGGGCAATCCCGCTGAACCAAGGCAGCCCGGCCGTCCTGATCTCCGCCGGCGAGGCTTCCGGCGACCACCACGCGGCGCGAATGATGGAAGCGGTGCGGCGTCTGGCTGGAGACGAGAGACGGGTTCGCTTCTTCGGACTCGGCGGCGACGCGATGGCCGCCGCGGGCCTCGAGTCGGTTGCCCACAGCGACGAGGTCGCGGTGGTCGGTATCGTCGAGGTGCTGAGGGAGTTGCCGAGGATCCGGCAGGTCTTTCGGCGGCTGCTCGAGGCGGTCGAGAGTCGGCAGCCGGAGCTGGCGGTGCTGGTCGACTTTCCGGACTTCAATCTCCGTTTGGCCCGCCGCCTTTACCGTCGCGGTGTGCCCGTTCTCTACTACGTGTCGCCGCAGGTGTGGGCATGGCGGCGTCGCCGGGTGAGAACGATTGCCCGCCTGGTCAAACGAATGCTCGTGCTCTTTCCGTTCGAGGTCGACGTGTACCGGGGGCGCGAACTCGAAGTGGAGCATGTGGGCCATCCTCTGGTCGACGAGGTTCCGGAACTCCCGTCGGTGTGGGAGCGGGAAGCGAACCTGCCGGAACGCCCGACGCTGGCCCTGCTTCCGGGGTCGCGCAACAGTGAGGTGCGACGCATCCTGCCGCCGATGCTGCGGGCCGCGGCAGTCGTGGGGGGCGGAACGGGGCGCATACGGAGGGGTGGCGACTCCGGCAACGACGCGGCGCGTGTTCGCCTGATCCTCGCGTCCACGGTCGACAGGGACCTGGTCCGCCGTCTGGTCGCGTCGAGTCCGCTCGCCGGCAAGGACCTGGAAATCGTGCGGACCGAACGGTTTGCGGCCGTCGCCGGCTCTCATCTCGCGCTCTGCGCCTCCGGCACGGCGACGCTGGAGGTGGGACTGCTCGGCACGCCGTTGGTCGTGGTCTACCGGGTGGCGCCGGTGACCGGGTTGATCGGCCGGTGGTTGGTCGACTTGCCGTTCGTCAGCCTGGTCAACCTCGTGCTCGGCCGGCGAGTGGTCCCGGAACTCCTCCAGCGAGAAGCCGGAGAGGCGGGAATGGCGGCGGCGGCGCGGGAACTCCTGTCCAGTCGGGGCCGGATCGACAGGATGCGCGGGGCTCTGGCCGAACTCCGGCCGGCGCTCGGGGAGTCGGGCGCCAGCGAGCGGGCCGCGCGAAGCCTCCTGCACGAGCTGCAGGTTGCCCGGGAGTGCCGGGAAGGGGGCCGACCCTGAGAAGCATGACCGGAATCGGTGAGGCGGCTGAGCAGGGCGGGGCCTGTCGGGTGACGGTGACCGCGCGCTCCGTCAATCACCGCTACCTCGATATCGCGGTGCGTTTGCGGGCGCCCCATCGGGGCCTGGAACCGTTGTTGCGAGCGGCGGTGGCGGAGGAGATCCGGCGCGGCCGCGTTGAACTCGGCGTCGAGGTCGAGACTCGTGTTGCCGCGGGGAGCGTGGAGGTATGTGACGAGACGGCCGACGCTCTGCAGCGAGCCGCGCGGCGCTGGCGGCGGTTGGGCCTCGTGTCGTCGGAACTGAGCGCGGGCGAGTTGATGTCGGCCGCTCGGGTGTCGGCGGCGGAAGCCGGGTCGTCGGTGATGGGGGCCGGTGACAGGGCACTCGTGGAGCGGGTCTGCCGGCGCGCGGTGGCGGCGCTCGTGGCCGAGCGGGTACGCGAGGGACGGGTTCTGGAGAAGGCACTTCGCGGGCATCTCGGGGAGCTGCGAGGCAGCGTGGAGGCACTTGCCGGGCGCCGTGAGGAAGTCGTCGACCGGGCCCTCGACGAGTTGGAGGGGCGAGTGCGCGACCTGCTCGCGAGGCACGGCGGTGCGGCCGCCAAACTCGACCCGGCGCGCGTGGTTCAGGAGGTCGCCCTGTTGATCGAACGCAGCGACACGGCCGAGGAGCTGGAACGGCTGAGCGGCCATCTGGAGGGCTTCGAGGCGGCGATGGCGGAGGAGGGTGCGATCGGGAAGCGTCTCGATTTCCTGACTCAGGAGATCCAGCGCGAACTGAACACGATCGGCTCGAAATGCCGCGATCTGGCGATGCAGCGCGCGGTCGTCGAGGGTAAGGTGGCGTGCGATCAGCTACGCGAACAGGTGCAGAACATCGAATGACGGCGGGCACGGCGAGAGGGGAGTTGTTCATACTCTCGGCCCCGTCAGGCGCCGGGAAGACGACGCTCGTGCATCGGGCGATGGAACTGGTGGACGGGGTCGAGTTCTCGATCAGCCACACGACCCGTCGCCCGCGCGAGAACGAAAGGAACGGAGTGGACTACCACTTCGTCGCCAGGGACGCGTTCGCTTCCATGGTGGCGACGAACCGGTTCCTGGAGTGGGCGGAGGTCCACGGGAACAGTTACGGGACCTCGGTCGACGAAGTGCTGCCGCGTATCGAGAGTGGCACGGACGTGCTCCTGGACATCGATGTCCAGGGCGCGGCTCAGGTGATGGCGGCCGGGGGCGCGGCCGGCCAGTTGGACACCGCCGTGCACGGCATCTTCGTCATGCCGCCGAGCCCAAGGGCGCTCGTGGAGCGCCTCCGGGGGCGCGACCTGGACGAGGCGCCGGCGATCCGGCAGAGGTTGCAGGGAGCGTTGGGCGAACTGGGCCGCGTCCGGGAGTACGACTATGTTATTGTCAACGATCGCGCCGAGGCAGCCAGCAACACCCTGGCTGCCATCATTCTCGAGAAACGACAGCGGAGGGAGCGGATGCGGGAGCGCGTACTCAGCGTTCTCGCGGACTTTCATGCACATGGGCCGTTTTCCTGAGAAAGTAGATAGCAAGTTCCGTTTTGTCCTCCTGGCCGCGCGTCGCGCCGAGCAGTTGATTCGCGGCGCCCAGGAGCGCATGCCCCGGGAGAGCCCGAAGTTCGCCCGCCACGCGATGAGCGAGATGCAGCGCGATCTGGTCGAGTGGGACTTTGGCGAGGCGCCCGAGTCTTCCGCGGCGGCGAGTGGAGAGGACGGCGGCTCGCAGCCCGGCGACGATGCCTTCGGGCCGCGCGGCACAGTCCACTAGAGTCGCCACGAGTGTGCCCGACGCGCTTGCACGGGCTGCCCGAGTTCTTCTCGGCATAAGTGGCGGGATCGCCGCCTACAAGGGCGCCTACCTGGTCCGCCGGCTCCGGGAGCGCGGAATCGCCGTGCGCTGCGCGCCGACCCTGGCGGCCGAGAGCTTCGTGTCGCCGCTCACGCTCGAGGTGTTGAGTGGTGAACGCGTCTATGGCCAGAGCTACCTCTCCCGCGACGGCGGGGTGGACGGCGCTGAACTCCATGTCGAGGCGGCGCAGTGGGCCGATCTGCTCTGCGTGGCGCCGGCAACGGCCAACACCCTGGCCCGCCTGTCTCTTGGACTCGCGGACGACTTCCTGAGTACGACTGCCCTGATGTTCGAGGGACCGGTGGTCGTGGCGCCCGCGATGCACGATGCGATGTGGCGCAAGCCGCAGGTTGAGGCCCAGGTCGAGGCGCTGTGCGCCCGCGGCGTGGAGATGGTGGGGCCGGTCGAGGGCGCGCTGGCTTCGGGTGAGCGGGGATGGGGCCGCATGGTGGAACCGGAGGCGATCGTGGATGCCGTGTGCCGGAAGCTGGAGCTGCCGGAGGGCGCGGCCGCCTCGCCGATGGGGCCACTGGCGGGCTGGCGAGTCGTCGTCACGGCCGGACCGACCTACGAGGCGATCGACCCGGTTCGTTTCCTCGGCAATCGGTCGAGTGGGCGGATGGGCTTCGCCCTGGCGCGGCAGGCGGCCCTT
Organism: Thermoanaerobaculia bacterium; assembly: GCA_965232105.1. Classification (GTDB taxonomy): domain Bacteria; phylum Acidobacteriota; class Thermoanaerobaculia; order Multivoradales; family Multivoraceae; genus Multivorans. Next base: position 3,882,589 of record OZ246956.1, on the reverse strand, counting down.
CGCGGCGCGGAAGTCACCCTCGTCGCCGGCCCCGTGAACCAGGAGACCCCGGAGGGCGTGCGGCGGATCGATGTCGTCGCGGCGAGCGAAATGCAGGCGGCCCTCGAGGAAGCGGCGCCGGCGGCCGACCTGGTCGTGATGGCGGCCGCGGTGGCCGACTACCGGCCGCGTGAGCGCGCCGACCAGAAGCTCAAGAAGTCCGGCGCCGACGGCATGGTGCTCGAATTGACGCAGAACCCCGACCTCCTCGCCGGTCTGTCGTCATTGGCGCCTGAGGCGATGCGGGTCGGTTTCGCGGCCGAGACGGAAGACCTCGAGGACTCTGCGCGAGGCAAGCTGGAAGCGAAGCAGGCGCACTGGATCGTCGCGAATGACGTGTCGCGGCCCGACATCGGCTTCGAGGCGACGGACAACGAGGTGGTCGTCTTCGGTCGGAGCGGCGCCCCCGTTCGCTTCCCGAAGCAGTCGAAAGACGAATTGGCGGGCCGCTTGCTGGAGTTGTTCGCCGGCGGCGGGACCGTTTCGAGCTGAGGGGCTCGTGACGCGACTTCAACTCTCGGTGGGCCAGGAGTTACGTCTCCTGCGGGAACTCGGCTTCGAGGACGCCTATCCGCCAGGGCCGGCGCAGGCCGCGCCGGAGGGTGGGGCAGGCCGCCTGGAACGCTTGCAGGCGGTTGCGGACGAGGCCCGGGGCTGTACCGCGTGCCGGCTCTGCGAACAGCGCAACACGGTCGTGTTCGGGGCCGGCGACGGCGACGCGGACCTGATGTTCGTCGGCGAGGGCCCCGGCTACAACGAGGATCGGCAGGGCCTGCCCTTCGTGGGGCCCGCCGGCCAGCTCCTGAACCGGATCATCCAGGCCATCGACCTGCGGCGCGAGGACGTCTACATCACGAACGTGGTCAAGTGCCGGCCGCCGAACAACCGCAATCCGCAGCCCGACGAGGCCGCCGCCTGCCGTTCGTTCCTCGACCGGCAGATCGAACTCATCGCGCCCCGGGTGATCGTCGCCCTCGGCGGCGTCGCGGCCCAGCAACTGCTGCGGACGAGAGACTCCGTGGGCCGTCTTCGCGGTCGCTGGCACGACGTGGCGGGAGTGCCGGTTCGGGTCACCTACCACCCGGCCTTCCTGCTCCGGGATCCGTCCCACAAGCGAGCCACCTGGGAAGACATGCAGCTCGTCCGTGATCGTCTGCTGGAGGCGCCTTGAAGGCCGCGGGCGTCCCCGCTTCCGCGGTGCTCCGCGAGAAGACCTGCGAGGACGTGAGCGAGGCGATCGGCGGAACTCCGTTGGTGCGTCTCCGCCGCTCGCTGGGTGCGGGAGCGAAGGAAGTCGAGGCGTTCGCGAAGCTCGAGTACCTGAACCCGATGGGCAGCGTGAAGGACCGTGTTGCGCGGTATCTGGTGGACCGGGCGCTCGCCTCGGGAGAGCTTTCGCCGGGAGGCGTCGTGATCGAGGCTTCGTCCGGCAACACGGCGATGGGACTGGCGATGATGGCCACGAACCGCGGGCTGCGCTGCCGCGCGGTCGTCCGCCGCCAGACCAGCCGCGAGAAGCTGGACTGCCTGCGGGCGCTGGGGGTCGAGTTGATCCTCGTGGATGGCGATCTGCCCCCGGAGCACCCGGAGTCGTACAACCGGAAGGCGCAGGGCCTGGCCGCCTCGCATCCGGAGGCCTTCTTCCCCGATCAGCACAACAACCGCGACAACAATCGCTGCCACTACGAGACGACCGCTCCGGAGATCTGGCGCCAGATGGGTGGGCGGATCGACGTCTTCGTCGGTGGCATCGGCACCGGCGGCACCGTCTCCGGTGTGGGCCGCTATCTGAAGGAACGGAATCCGAAGATTCGGGTGATCGCGGTCGATGTCGAAGGCTCGGTGTTCAGTCGCCATTTCGCGGCCCTGGCGGGGGCCGAGGACGACTCCGCGCCTCCTCGCCGCTATCTGCTCGAGGGACTGGGTGACGAGGAGATCATCGACTGCCCGGAATTCGACGTCTTCGACCGGATGCTCCAGGTCAGCGACGCGGAGGCCTTTCTGGCCGCGCGGGAACTCGCTCGCGACGAGGCGATGCTCGTGGGCGGATCGAGCGGCGCCGCGCTCTGGGGCGTACGCGAGATGCTCCCCGAACTACGGCCCGGCGCCCGCGTCGTGACCCTCTTCCCGGATTCCGGCACCCGCTACCTGAGCACGATCTACAACGACGACTGGCTACGCGGGCAAGGCCTGCCGACGGCGCGCGGTCAGCGCTAGCGCACCCGCCGGTCCGAGGGCGTCCGGGGGCAAGGGGTTCCCAGGGGACTCGCTGCGCTGTCGCATTGGGAACTCAGTCGACGAAGATCAGGTCGTAGCCCACCGCCATGATGGCGAGGTCGAGACAGATGTGGCTGATCCAGGGCGCCAGCAGGCGGTTTCCCGTGGTGCGGTAGAGAAGGCTCCAGAGAACTCCGCTCAGGGCGACCGGCAGGGACATGAGGGCCAGGACGATGACGGATACGTCGCCCAGATAGACGGTGATGACGACGACATGGTGGGCTGCGAAGCCGAGGGCGGCCACGACCAGGGACCACTCCGAGTGCATCAGGCGGTCGAGCCAGCGGTAGACGAACGCGCGCCAGTAGACCTCCTCGAGCCAGGAGTGGAGGAAGCTGATGAGGAGCGCGGCGACGACGTAGCGCCAGAGACTGTCAAGATGGAAGTCGGCCAGCTTGACCGTGATCGCCTCGGCCGCGGTGGCGGCCATCTCGCCGCCGCGAAACAGCACGACGTAGCTGAACCAGGTGAACGCTGCCCCGGCGATCCCCGTGCCCAGACCGAGGGCCACGGAACGACCCGGCCGCGCGGAGCCCGTCGCGGCCGCCAGCAGCACCGCCAGGCCTGCTACCGGCCCGGCGAATTGGAGCGCCTTGGCGCCGAGATAGGCAGGGGCGACCCAGGCAGTGCCTTCGAGCCGGACGAAGTACGCGAGCGAGGCCAGGGTGGGCAGGGTCATCGCGGCGACCAGGACGCCCCACCAGACCCTTCGGCTGCGTGGGCCGAACGCTGCTTTCTGGCGCACGCTCTTCACTGTCGTTGGCGTTCGGACAGGGCCTCCAGGTAGGCGTCGCGGTACGCGGCGGCGACCTGGTCCCAGGTCAGTTGGGAGACGGCCCTGGCGCGGGCCCGGGCGCCCATCCGGGCGCGGCGGTCGGGAGATCGCAGCAGGCTGGCGATCGCGTCCTTGAGGGCAGTGCGATCCTGCTCGGGTACGAGGATTCCCTCGACGCCGGATTCGACCGCCAACGGGATCCCCGAAATTACGGTTGAAACCACGGGCAGACCGCTCGCCAGCGCTTCGAGGATCACGTTGGGGAGACCGTCGACGTTGCCCCGCGGGTCGTGGACCGCGGGCAGGACGAAGAGGTCGGCACTGCGGTAGAGGTCGGGCAGATCGTCGTGGGCGACGAGACCGGGAAGGTGGATTCGGGCGACGTGCTCCGGCGACCACTCCGCGACGGCGGCCAGGAGTTCTGGCATCTGGTCGCCGCCGCCGGCGATCACGGCGTGCAACTCGTCGAACTCGGCCAGGAGCCGCGGCAGTACGTCGACCAGGACGTGGAATCCCTTCTTCGTGGCCAGCCGCCCGACGCCGAGCAGCATCGTGGCGTCGTCGGGGATGCCGAGCCGCTCGCGCCACCCAGTGGCGCTCGACTGGTGCGCGGCCTCGTCAGCGGGGCAGAAGAGGTCCACATCGACGCCATAGGGAATGACCCGGCAGGGCTTGCCGCGGTAGCCCAGTTTCACGACTCGCTCGACAAGTTCCGGCGAGCAGCCGGTCAGGAGTTCGCAGCGCTTCAGGGCGCGCCGGATCGCGGGACGGGCCGCTGCCTTCTCCGCGATGAAGACGTCGCTACCGTGCAGCCCCGCGGCGATCACGGCGTCGTGCTTGCGAACGCCCGGCCACAGCGCGACCAGTCCGTTCGGGGCGAGCCAGTGCGCGTGCAGCAGGTCGTAGGCGTCGCGCGTGAGAAGGCGGCCGACCGCGGCGGCTGCGGCGCGCAGGTAGAGGGGCACCGCCAGACCCGCTCCAATCCGGATGCGCTCATCGGAGGCCAGACTGCGCCCGTAACCGAGCACCTCGAGGCGTCGTGGCGCGTAGGCGAACGCGTGGACGTCGACGCCGTCGTCGAGCCAGGAAAGGCGTACGCCCTCAGCGCGCGGCGTCAGCACGGTGACGCGGTCGCCGCCGCGGACCAGGCCCCGGGCCAGTTCGCGGATGAACGGTCCTGCCGTATCGCCTGGCCAGCGGGGGTAGGTCTGGGTGAGGAAGAGGATCCGCAGACCCGCGGCGGGTGAGCCGGTTTGCCCGCCCCGTTCCGCCGCCGAGGTCAGGATCCGTTCAGGCAAATCGCCTCCGGACCGGAGTCAGCCGACCCGCTCTCTTATCGAGTAGCTGTCGTGCCTGCGGAAGTTCTTGAAGGTAATCAGTTCGCCGATCAGGCCGGTCGTGACGATCTGTATGCCGAGCACCATGAGCAGGACGCCGAGGAGCAGCAGGGGCCGGTTGGAGAGGGAGGCGCCCGCGAACCAGAGCGCGGCCAGATAGGCGCAAATGCCGAAGCCCAGGGCACAACTGATCAGCCCGATCGGCCCGAACAGGTGGAGGGGTCGGCGAGTAAACCGGCTGATGAAGAGCACGGTGATCAGGTCGACCGGGCCCTTGTAGGACCGATCCCAGCCGTACCGGCTGCGGCCGACCCGGCGCGGATGGTGGGCGACTGGAATCTCGCCGATGACGAAGCCGCGGCGGCTGGCGAGGACGGGAATATAGCGATGGAGTTCGCCGTAGACGGCCACCTGCTCGAGGACCTCGCGGCGGTAGGCCTTGAAGCCCGAGTTGAAGTCGTGCAGATTGACGTTGGAGAGCGTTCGCGTGACCCAGTTGAAGACCTTCGACGCCAGGCGGCGCCGCAACGGGTCGCGGCGGGTTCGCTTCCAGCCGCTGACCAGGTCGAGAGGGCCGTCTTCGAGCGCCTGGAGGAGGCGGGGAATCTCGTCCGGATCGTCCTGGAGATCGCCGTCCATCGTGATCAGAATGGCGCCGCGAGCATGATCGACGCCCGCGGAGAGCGCTGCCGCCTTGCCGAAGTTTCGGCGCAGGCGGAGCAGGCGGACCCTCGAATCCCGCTCGTGCTGCCGCCGCACCTCGTCCGACGTTGTGTCGGTTGAGCCATCGTCGATGAACACGAGCTCGGAGCGGGCGCCGATGGCATCCAGATTCGCGAGCACGCGTTCAGCCAGGCTGGCTACGGTGGCTTCCTCATTGAGCACCGGAACCAGCACACTGACATCGAGGGGCGACCGCTCGACACTGGCGTCGGTGCTACGGTCCAGGCTCGGCATCGACCGGAGCGTACTCGATCCTCCGACCGTCGACGATCAATGCCGGCGGTTCGGATTCGAGGTCGAACTGCACGGTGGTTTCCTGCCTGGACCGTACGCGGATCTGCTGCTCGATCCGCTCCTCGGGCCGCCATGTGGGGTTCTTGAAGACGCTGATCACGTGGGCGCCGACGGGCAGTTGCAGGCGCGCGATCGGTGTCCAGCCGATCGCCTCGTCCCCGATGCGCACGAAGACGGGGCGCGCAGACTCCTCCGCCGGGGCCACGCTGAGGAAGCCGGGGCGCACCAGGGGCACGGGCGTTTCCAGCAGCCGGCCCGACGGGACCTGGGCGACGACCTGCTCCCGAATCTGGTAGTCGCGCGTTGCGAGTTCGAACGTGAGCACGTGGTCGACGCCGGCTTCCACTTCGAAGACGCGCCGGCGGTCGAGGACGACAGGTTCCGCACCTGCCACCGAGACGGTGATCTCCGGGTGCCAGGCGGGCGCCAGAGCGAGGCGGCCCGTGCCACGGCGGGCGGGCTCTACCGCATCGAACCGGTCCGGAGGGGGCGACGGCGCGACGTCTGCCGGGGACTGGAGGTCGACGGGGGAGACGGCCTCGCCGGTCGCCGCCGGGTTGCCTGGCGGCGGCGGCCCGGAAACCGTTTCCTCCGCGGTCGCGGGCACTTCGGAACCGGCCACGGCCGGACTGCCCTTGGACCACCACAGGGTGCCGCCGAGCCAGAGCGCGGTTCCGGCTACGGTCGCGAAAGTCAGCCAGCGTCGGCGGAAGCGGTAGCGCGAGGGCCGCTTGATCGCCGCCGCCACCGTCTCAAGACTGGGCGGAGTCGCGTCGCCCTTGCCGGACTCGTTGCCGCGGAGCTCGACGTCGATCAGGGGTGCGTCTCTTCCGGTCGGTTTCCGCACCGGGATGTCCGCGATCGGGCCGGCGCTCGAAGCGTCCCGGCCTGCCGCCACGGTGGCCGAGTCCCAGCTCGGAGACGCGGCGGGGGAATCGGGAACGTCAGCCGGCGGGGAGGTTTGCTCGGCGATCGCGGCGACGCTGGCCGTGTCGTGGATAGCGGCCTCGATTGCGCCGACGACGGTCGTGAAGTTGTCGGGGCGATCTGCGGGATCGTCGCTGAGGCAACCTTCGAGGACGGGAATCAGGCGGCGCGGGAAGTTCGCGGGCAAATCGGCCAGCGGCGGGGAAGGGTTGGTCTTCAGCCTGCGGCCAAGGACCGGATTCGCGTCCGGCTGGCAGGCCGCCAGGCGATGGAGCAGAACACCGAAGGCGTACAGGTCGGTCCGCACATCGACCGCTTCGCCGCGGATGAGTTCGGGGGCGCGATACCGGAGTTCGCCGGTTGTGCGCGGATTGGCGAAGCCGCGCAGTTGAGCGGTGGCGTCGGAACGGATGGTCACCAACCCGGGGTGCAGGTCGCCGTGAACGACGCCCAGGCCGTGCGCGTACTCGAGGGCACGCGCGATCTGGGCCAGCCAGGCCAGGATGGTCTCTCTGTTCAGGTCGCCGGTTTGCCTGAGCTTCTCCGCCAGGGTCTCACCGTCGGCGAACGCTTCGATGCGGCAGGAGGTGGTGCCGTCGATTCCGAAGTCGAGGATGCGGGCGATGCCATCGTGCTCGAGCCGCTCGCTGGCTGTGGCGCGATCCAGGAATCGCGCCTGTGCGTCGGGAGTCTCGGGCGTCCAGATGTCGATCGTGGCCGAAGAGCCGTCGGTCGCGTGGCGGGCCAGATAGGAAGCGGCTCCAGCGTGGGCCTCGAGACGGCCGACGATTTCGAAGTCGCCGATTCTTTTGCTCATGGACTAATGCGAAGAAGTTGATTGTCGGTAGAAGCCGATCATAGCACGTTTTGGGCCTAAGTTGTTGTTTTTCAGTGTGTTGTGTCCTTGTTGAGGGGGTTGCCTTCGGGAACTGGTGCTAGCCTCCGGCGCCGAGATCGGTTGAAATGCAGGCGAACGGGAACACGTGGGCGAGGGGCCTCGTCTGCTCCGCGACCGGGGCGCGGGCGCCACTTGACGAACCGGCCTTTCTGTCGCCCGCGGGCAAGCCCTGGTTGGTCGACTACGATCTCGACCGGAAGCGGGGAAGCGCCTTCGCCGGGGCTCTGCCCAGGCGACCGTGGACCTTGTGGCGCTACCGCGAGCTGTTGCCGGTTGCCTCTTTCCACGACCGGGTCGATCTCGGCGAGGGGGGCACGCCGGTGGTTCAGCTTCGTCGACTGGCGCCTGACAAGGTTCGGGTCTTTCTGAAGAACGAAGCGGGTAATCCGACCGGTTCCTTCAAGGATCGGGGGCTGTCGCTGGCGGTGAACCGGGCGCGGGAACTCGGCGCCCCTGGCGTGCAGCTTCCGAGTGCCGGCAACGCGGGCGTCGCAGCCGCTGCCTACGCCGCCGCCGCGGGGCTGCCCTGCCGTGTGGCCCTGCCCGAGGATACGCCGGCGACGGTTCGCGAGCGTTGTCGCGCCTTCGGGGCCGAGGTCATCGAGGCCGGCGGGACACTGGTTGACGCCGGCGCCGCGCTCAGGGAGCGGGGCGGCGACTTGTGGGATCTCTCGACCCTGCGTGAGCCGTACCGCGTGGAAGGAAAGAAGACGATGGGCTTCGAGGTCGCGGAGCAGTTCGGCTGGCGGCTACCGGACTGGATCATCTATCCCACCGGCGGCGGGACCGGCATCGTCGGCATGGCGAAGGCCTTCGCCGAGCTGCGCAGGCTGGGCATTCTGAGCGGTCCGCCGGCCAGGTTCGCCGTCGTCCAGATGGCCGGCTGCGCGCCGATCGTGCGTGCCCACGAGGCAGGCAGTGACCACGCCGATCCCTGGCGGGAACCGGATACGGAAGTTTGGGGGCTGCGGGTGCCCGCGGCGATCGGCGACTTCCTCATCCTGCGGGCGCTGCGGGACAGCGGTGGCGCCGCCGTGGCGGTGGAAGAGGCGGAGGTCGCGGCGACCGCGGCGCGGGTGGCGGCGGAGGAAGGGCTCCTGGTCGGCCCGGAGACCGCGGCGGCGATGGCGGCGCTCTTCCATCTGAGCGACTCCGGTACGATCCGTCCCGGCGAGTCCGTTTTGGTCTTCGCTACCGGCCATCCGGCCAACTATCTCTAGGAGTCGAGTCGCGGCGTCCGCGCCGCGCTGATGCACAGGGAGCAGGGTTTTATGCAAGTCGCGATGCCCGAGGAGCTGTTCGGGAAGGTAGCGGACGGGATCAACGGGTTGCTCGGACCGGTAGCCGGCTGGCTCGAGGGGCTGGTCTGGAACACGCCGCCCCAGGCTCCGATCCTGGCGCTGGTGCTCCTGGGAACGGGGCTCTTCGTCACCGTGCGCCTGGGCCTGATCCAGTTGCGTGGCTTCCGGCACGCCTGGGCGATCCTGGGCGGCAAGTACGACGATCCGGACGACGACGGCGACCTCGTTCACTTCCAGGCCCTGACGACCGCGCTCTCGGCGACCGTCGGCATCGGCAACATCGCCGGCGTTGCGATCGCGATTCGCATGGGCGGTCCCGGGGCCTTGTTCTGGATGTGGGTGACGGCCTTCTTCGGCATGGCGCTCAAGTTCGCCGAGTGCACCCTGGCGGTCGCCTATCGCCGGGTGCACAAGGACGGTTCCGTGTCGGGCGGTCCGATGTACTACATCGAGAAGGGGCTCGGCGAGAACTGGAAGTGGATGGCGATGCTGTTCGCCGGTCTGGCGGTCATGTGCTCCTTCGGCACCGGAAACATGAACCAGGCGAACACGATGGCCGATCAGCTCGAGTCCCAGTTCGGCCTGGCGCCGGTCTGGACCGGTCTCGTCTTCGCCTCCGTCGTGGCGCTGGTCATCATCGGCGGCATTCGCCGCATCGGCAGGGTGACCTCGATCCTGGCGCCGGGCATGGCGGTGATCTACGTCGGCGGCGCCCTGATCATTCTGCTGATGAACATCGAAAGCGTTCCCGGGAGCCTGGCCATGATCGTCGAGCAGGCGTTCCGGCCCACCTCCATGGTCGGGGGCGCCGCCGGCTCCTTCCTGATGACGATGATGTGGGGCATTCGCCGGGGTCTGTTCAGCAACGAGGCGGGACAGGGCAGCGCGCCCATCGCCCACGCGGCGGCCCGCACCGACGAGCCGGTGCGCGAGGGGCTGGTCGCTTCGCTCGAGCCGTTCATCGACACGCTGGTCATCTGCACGATGACGGGTCTCGTCATCGTCACGACGGACGCCTGGCGCGACCACACGCCGCAGAGCTTCGGGCTCGACGAGGTCGAGGGCATTCACCGCGTTCTCGGGGAGGACTCCGAGTTGCTCGCGGCGCGCGACGAGCGGTCCACGCGCGGCGGGGGTGCGGTTGACGTCGAGGGGGGTGTGGCGGGCGGCTCCTTCGTCGTGCTTCACTCGATGATCGCCGAGCCGCGGCTGGTAGACGGCGCGGGCGCTCCCTGGAGCGGCAGACTGGAGGTCGCCGGTGACGGGTCGCTGAACGCCGCGGGCGATGCGCCCCGGATCGAGGGCGGAGCGCTGTTGACCGGAGCGCCGCTGACGGCGCGCGCTTTCAGTCTCGGTCTGCCGGGCAGCCGGGGCGACCTGATCGTCACGCTGTCCGTGTTGCTGTTCGCTGTTTCCACGGCGATTTCGTGGTCGTACTACGGCGACCGGTCGACCGAGTACCTTTTCGGGGCCAGGGCGATTCCGGTCTACCGCTGGATCTACGTCGGCTTCTTCTTCCTGGGCTGCCTGTTGCCGCTCTCGACCGTCTGGACTTTCGGCGACGTGGCGCTGGGGTTGATGTCCTTCCCGAACCTGATTTCCCTGCTGTTGCTTTCGGGAGCGGTCGCCGGCATGACGAGGTCCTACTTCCGCCGCCAGCTCGGCAAGGGCGGCGGCGAAGGGAATGGCTGAGCACAGCCGCGACCGGGGCCCCTGGGCGTCCGTTGCGACCGGCCTGATCGCCGCGCCGATTCTGGCGGCGCTCGCCTGGTTCCTGATTCCCGAGGCGGTCACAGGTGCCGACGGCCAGGTCGTCTCCGGGCTTTCCGGCGCCGGCCGCGCGGTGGCGGCGACCGGGGTTCTCATGGGCGTGTTGTGGCTGACCGAGGCACTGCCCGTGGCCGTCACCTCGTTGCTGCCGCTGGTCGCGATTCCGCTTCTGACCGGTGGCGAGATCGCGATTTCCCAGGTTGCGGCACCCTATGCGAATCCGAACATCTTCCTCTTCCTGGGCGGTTTCATGATCGCCCTCTCGATGCAGACCTGGGGCCTGCACCGTCGGATGGCGCTCCACATCATCCTCCTGGTCGGCAGCCGGCCGGACCGCCTGGTGCTCGGCTTCATGGTGGCGAGCGCTTTCCTGAGCATGTGGATTTCGAACACCGCGACGACGGTCATGATGCTGCCGATCGCCCTGTCGGTGATCGATCTCGTGCGCCAGCGGTTGGGTCCGGACGTTGCCCCGGTCGGGAAGCCGTTTCCCTTCGCCCTGAATCTGCTGCTCGGGACGGCCTACGGCGCCTCGATCGGAGGTGTGGCGACGAAGATCGGCACCCCTCCCAACATTCAGATGATGTCCTTCGTCGAGGACACCTACGGTCGCGAGATCTCGTTCGCGCAGTGGATGCCGTTCGGTCTCCTGCTCACCGTGTCCTTTCTGCCCCTGGCCTGGCTGGTGCTCACGCGGTTCGTCTACCGCTTGCAGATCACCGAGGTGCCCGGCGGCGCGGAACTCATCCGCGGCGAGCTACGGAAGCTGGGGCCGATGACGGCCCCTGAGAAGGCGGTGCTGGCGATCTTCGTTTCGGCCGCCGCGCTGTGGACCTCCCGAACCTGGCTTGCGGGGATCGAGATCGGCGGGGCAGCGCCGCTGGCGGGACTGACGGACCCGGGCATTGCGATCGGCGCCGGCCTGTTGCTGTTCACGGTTCCGGTCCACTTCCGGCGCGGCGTGTTCCTGCTGAGCTGGAAGAAGGCGCTCGAGGCGCCGTGGGGAATCCTGCTCCTGTTCGGGGGCGGGCTCAGCCTCGCGGCCGCGGTGGTCAGTACCGGCGTCGACCGTTTCATCGGCAGCCTCCTGCTCGTGCTCGAGGGCATGCCGGTGCTCGTTCTCGTCATCGGCGCCGCCGCCCTGTTGATCATGCTGACGGAGGTCACCAGCAATACGGCGACGACCGCGACCTTCCTGCCGATCCTGGGCGCGACCGCGGCGGCGATCAACGTCGACCCGCTGCTCCTGATCGTGCCCGCCACGCTGGCGGCGAGCTGCGCCTTCATGATGCCGGTCGCGACGCCGCCGAACGCGATCGTCTTCGGTTCCGGGGAAATCACGATTCCCCAGATGGTGCGGGCCGGACTGTGGCTGAACGTGATCGGACTGGTTCTCGTCGTGTTCTGGGTCTACGTCGCGGGAGGCCTGATCGGTCTGTAGCCATCGTCGGCAAGGCCGCCCAGCTCACGCGCGTACCTGTAGCCGATGCACTTGTAGAGCAGTCTGGCTGCCGTGTAGTCGCTGGCCGGGTTGCCGGGGATCGGAGCCAGTTCGACCACGTCCATTGCGATGACGTGCTTGTGTTCGAACAGCAGCCGTAGCAGCGCCAGAGCCTGGTGCCAGGTGCCGCCGCCGGGCTCTGGCGTTCCCGTGGCCGGCAGCAGGGATGGGTCGAAGAAGTCGAGGTCGAAGGTCAGGTAGATCGTGTCGGGAAGCGACGCGAGCAGGCCCAGGAACAGGTTCTGGAGTTCGTCGTCGGCCAGGGCCTCCAACTGGCTGGCCCAGATGACGGGCAGGCGCTCCGTTTCGATGCGCACGGCCTCCGGACGGCTCAGAGACCGGATGCCGATGGCCAGGGTGGACACGCCGAGATCGAGCACGCGGCTCATCGCACAGGCATGGTTCCAGCGTGTTCCCGCGTAGGTCGGCCTGAGGTCGGTGTGCGCGTCGAATTGCACAATTCCCAGATCGGGGCCGAGGTCGGAGCCAGCCGCCTCGACCACGCCGCGCACCAGAGCCGGCGTGACCGTGTGTTCGCCGCCGATTGCGGCCAGGAAGCGACCGCGTTCGATCGCCACCCGGGCGGCGGTGCGGATTCGGTCCAGCGCCACGTCCTCCGCGGCCTCGACGTCGACCGGCGGCAGAGTCTCGATGCCGACGCGAAACGGTTCGAGTCGGAGTTCCTCGTCGTAGAGCTCCACGTAGTGGGAGGCGCGGAGCAGGGCCGCCGGCCCATCCTCGGCGCCCCGTCCCCACGATGTCGTGCGTTCGTAGGGAACCGGCAGCACGGCGACCGCGGGCTCGCCGGCGGGCGCCTCGAACTCGAGGAACGGCGGTAGTTCTGAGCCGCGCATGGCGGCAGCACGGTAGCAGTGCGGGGCGAAAAGCGTCTTGGTCAACAGGAGACGCCGATGACCGGGCAGGACGGGATGAACCGCAGCACGTTGAGAGAGATGCCTTCGGGGCAACGTCCCCGCGAGCGATTGCTGGCGCACGGAGCGGGTGTCTTGACCGACTGCGAACTGATCGCCATTCTGCTGCGGACCGGGCATCGGGGTTGCTCGGTGCTCGATCTCGCATACGACCTGCTCTACGACGAAGGGCGCGGGCTCGGCGGCCTGCCGGCGCTCGCGCTACTGGTTGAGCACGACCTGCCGTCGTTGCACCGCAAGGGCCTGGGAGATGCCAAGGCGGCGACGATCCTGGCGGCAGTGGAATTGTCCCGGCGCCTGGCCCGGGCCCAGCTCCCCGAGAGAAGGCCCCTGGGGGACATGGTCGGGGTCGCCCGCTACCTGAATCTGCGGTACGCGCGGCGCGACCAGGAGGTGATGGGCGCGATCTACGTCGATGTGCGGGGCCGCGTGATCAGCGAGCGGGAGCACTTCGTCGGCTCTCTGGACCGTGCCTCGGTCGAGCCGCGGGTGGTCCTCAAGGAGGCGCTGCGGTTGGGAGCGATGGCCGCGGTCGTGTTCCACAACCACCCCAGTGGCGACCCGGATCCAAGCCGGGAGGATTTGGCCTTCACACGCAGGCTGGCGCGGGCCGGTGCCGCGGTCGGAATCGAACTCGTTGACCACCTCGTCCTGGGCGGCGGCGGCCGTTGGGTGTCGATGCGTGAACGGGGGTTCATCTAGCGTGGCTCCCCGTGGCTGGGTGGTGGACTGCTATGGTCCGCCCGATGGCTGCCGGAGGCCCCGTACTACTCCACATGGACTGTGCGAGCGGCATCTCGGGCGACATGTTCCTGAGCGCCAGCCTCGACCTCGGGTTGCCGGTTGCGCTGCTGGAGGAGATGGTCGAGCGCCTGGGCCTTGACGGCGTTGAGCTACGGGTGCAGCGCGCGAAGCGTGGCGCACTGGCGGGCGTGCGTTTCAGCGTGCTGCGCGGCGGCAGGCCGGTCGAGGGCGGTGGCGGCGAGGGCGCCTGCCATCGGAACCTGCCCACGATCCTGCGCATGATCGAGCGAAGCGGCCTCGAGGCCGGCACCAGGGAACGGGCGGCGGCGCTCTTTTGCCGTCTGGGAGAGGCCGAAGCGAGCGTCCATGGCGTCGGTCTGGACGAGGTGCACTTTCATGAAGTCGGCGCCGACGATTCGATCGTCGATCTGGTCGGCGCCGCGCTCGCCGTCGAGCACTTCGCTCCGGCCCGCATCTCCTGCTCCACCGTGGTCGTCGGCGGTGGCACGGTGCGGACGCGGCACGGCGTGATGCCGGTGCCGGCGCCGGCCACGGCCGTCCTGCTCCAGGGGGTGCCGATCAGCACCGGCGGCGTGGAAGGTGAGATGACGACGCCGACCGGCGCCGTGATCGTGCGGGAGTTCGTCGACTCCTTCGAGCCCTCGGCGGCCGACAGCCCGCGGCGGATCGAGCAGGTCGGTGTCGGGTTGGGCAGCAGGGAACTCGCGGATCGGCCGAACGCCCTGCGGGTTCAACTGGCGAGGCCGGCGACGGCAGGTTCGCCGTGGAACCGTGTCGCGGTGCTCGAGTGCCAGGTCGACGATACGACCGGCGAGGCGATCGGCTACGGCGCCGAGGCGCTGCTTCGGGCCGGCGCGCTCGATGTGTTCGCCACCCCGGTGCAGATGAAGAAGTCGCGTCCGGGCGTTGCCGTCACGGTCATCTGCCGCCCGGAGCAGGCATCCGAACTCGCCGAGCGGCTGCTCCTCGAGACGGGTTCCCTGGGGTGCCGGCGGATGGTCGTGGACCGACTGGAGGCCGAGCGCTCGGTTGTGCCGGTGACGACGCCCTTTGGCGAAGTCAGGGTCAAGACGGCCGCCATCGGTGGCCGGGCCCTGGGGGCGGCGCCGGAGTACGAGGACGTCCGACGGATCGCCCGGGAGAGTGGGATCCCCTTCCGGACGATCTATCGCGCTGCCCTCCGCGCGGCGGACTGAAGCCGTCGGCCGACCGGGTCGGCCGGCCGACGGATCCGGCTAGTCCGGCCTCCTAGTCGCGGCGCGGGCCGCGACCGCGACCGCCACCGCCACCTGGCCTCGGACCGCGACCACGGCCACCCGGGCCGCCGCGTCCACCGCGTCCGCCTGGGCCGCCACGACCACCGCGTCCGCCGGGACCGCCCCTGCGGTCGCCACCGCGCCCACCGGGACCGCCCCTGCGGTCGCCACCGGCGGGTGCCGGAACGCCCATGCCCTCGTAGTCCTTGGGGTCGAAGTCCGGATCGTCCATGATCACGGCCTTCCGCGAGAGTCTCACCTTGCCCGAGGGATCGATGTCGATCACCTTGACGGTCATCTCGTCGCCCTCCGTGACCAGGTCGCGAATCTCACCGACCCGGTAGGGCGCGAGTTCGCTGATGTGGACCAGGCCGTCCGTGCCGGGGAGAATCTCGACGAACGCGCCGAACGGTTCCACCCTGCGCACCTGGCCGGTATAGACCTTGTCGACCTCCGGCACCTCGGTCAGCCGTTCGATCATCGCGATCGCCTGGTCGGCCGCGGTCGAGTTCGGCGAGGCGACGACGACGCGGCCGTCGTCCTCGATGTCGACCTGGCAGCCTGTCTCCTCCGTGATGCCGCGGATCGTCTTGCCGCCCGGTCCGATCACGTCG
Organism: Thermoanaerobaculia bacterium; assembly: GCA_965232105.1. Lineage (GTDB taxonomy): Bacteria > Acidobacteriota > Thermoanaerobaculia > Multivoradales > Multivoraceae > Multivorans. The sequence continues at coordinate 3,867,180 of OZ246956.1, read as the reverse complement.
CGAATCCGGTCGCGGGCGACCATCATCACGTGCAGGCGCGGGGCGTGGTCCGACATTTCCTCGCGCGGCTCGCCGATTTCGGCGGCCATGTGGTCGAGGATGTGCATCCGGCCGGCCTTGGCCTGGGTCAGGGCCTGACCCATGATGTCGCGGGTCACGCCGGTGATCTTGATGTCCATCTGCAGGGCGGTGATGCCGCCGCGGGTTCCGGCGACCTTGAAGTCCATGTCGCCGTGGTGGTCCTCCTGGCCGGCGATGTCGCTGAGGACGGCGAAGTCCTCGTCGTCCTTGACCAGGCCCATCGCGACGCCCGCGACCGGGGCCAGCATGGGAACGCCGGCGTCGAACAACGCCAGGGAGCCGGCACAGACGGTCGCCATCGACGAAGAACCGTTCGATTCCAGGATCTCCGAGACGACGCGCACCGTGTAGGGGAAGTCGTCCTCGGTCGGCAGCACGGGAATCAGGGCCCGGCGGGCCAGAACGCCGTGTCCGATCTCGCGCCGGCTGGAGCCGCGCAGGAAGCGCACCTCACCCACGGAGAAGGGCGGGAAGTTGTAGTGGAGGAGGAACTTCTGGTGGGTCTCCCCCTCGTACTCCTCGATGAGCTGCGCATCGCGACGGGTACCGAGAGTGACCGAGGCGAGAGCCTGCGTCTCACCGCGGGTGAAGAGGGCCGAACCGTGGACGCGGGGCAGAAGTCCCGTTTCACTGTCGAGCGCCCGGACCTCGTCGAGCGCCCGGTTGTCGAAGCGCTTGCTCTCGTTCATCACGATCTCGCGCAGCGCCCTGTCTTCGAGCTCGCTGACGATCTTGCCGACCTGGGCGCGGCGCTCGTCGTCCTCGGGTAGCTGCTCGAGGAAGCCGTTCACCACGGCCTTGACGGCGTCGCGGCGCTCGAACTTCGCGGGCGTGTTGAGCGCCGCGGTGAAGTCGTCCCAGATCGCGCTCTCGACCTGCTGCTGGAACTCGGCCGTGTAGGGCTCGGGCGCCTGCCAGTCGGGCTTCTCGAGGTTCATCTCGCGGAAGAGGTCCTGCTGTGCGCGAACGATCTTCTGCAGTTCCTGGTGGCCCGCGAAGATGCAGTCGAGGATCACGCTCTCATCGAGCTGGTTGGCGCCGGCCTCGACCATCGTCACCGCGTCCTCCGTGCCGACGACGATCAGGTCGAGGTCGGAGACATCGCGCTCGGCGCCGGTCGGGTTGAAGACGATCTCGTCGTCGATCAGTCCGACGCGAACGGCGCCTACCGGGTGGTAGAAGGGGATGTCGGAGAGCACGAGCGCAGTCGATGCGCCGTTGATCGCGAGGATGTCGGGGTCGTTCTCCTGGTCGGCCGAGAGAACGTTGGTGATGATCTGGGTCTCGTAGAAGTACCCCGACGGGAAGAGCGGCCGCAGCGGCCGGTCGGTCAGGCGGCAGGTGATGATCTCCTTCTCCGAGGGGCGTCCCTCGCGCTTGAAGAAGCCGCCCGGGAAGCGACCCGCCGCCGAGGTGTACTCGCGGTAGTCGACGGTGAGGGGCAGAAAGCCGCGCGGTGTGCTGTCCGGCGCCATGCAGGCGGTGGTCAGCACGATCGTCTCGCCGAGCTGCACGGTGCAGGAACCGTTGGCCTGCCTGGCCATGCGCCCGGATTCCAGGGTGATGGTGGAGTTCCCGATCGGGATGTCCTTGGTGAACTTCATTGCGTTCTCTTGTCTTCCTTACTCTGTTGTTTGCGCCCGGCGACTTGAGTGGCGGGGCATGTGCCTTCATCGGCGAATGATCTGTGGGAAGTGACCCGAAGGGAAGGAGTCGGCCAAGTCCGAGGTTCCGGGGGGTTTCTGGCCGCCTTCGGCGGCAGCCGGCCAGAAGGCCGGCGCACCCAGTCTCGTCAGTTGGATCCGTCGTCGGATCCGAACTCACCTGGCTGTCGAATCGGTCGGTTCCAGAGAGGCGGAGCCGCTCGGCGGCTCCGGGCTCTGAGGTCTACCTGCGGAAGTTCGCTACCTGCGAATTCCGAGGCGCTCGATCGTCGTCCGGTAGCGCTCGAAGCTCTCGCTGCGGAGGTAGCCGAGCAGCCGACGCCGGCGCCCGACCAGCTTCAACAGGCCGCGACGGCCATGATGGTCGTGCTTGTGGACCTTGAAGTGCTCGGTGAGTTCGTTGATGCGGTTCGTCAGGAGCGCGACCTGGACCTCGGGGGATCCCGTGTCCGTCTCGTGGACACGGAAGTCACGGATGATCTGGTCTTTCACTTCGGTTGTCTGTGGCACTCTCTGATTCCTCGCTGACTCTGCTTGTTCCGTTCTGGTTGGCTCTCTAGTTGCCTTCGTGTTGCCTTCTTGAGGCTCCTTCGTCTGTTCCTCTGTCCTTTCGCGGCGCGCAGTGTAGCACGGTCAGGCTGACGGGCGCACCTCTCAGCCTTGTCCCACGTGAGGTGAGCCTGGAGGCTTGATGTCAGTCCCACGAGAGATGAGCCTGAGCGGGTGTTGGGGATCATTGGAGGATGATCTTGCAACTCGACATCGAGCGGCTTCGCAGCCTGGACGAGGTCCGGGACTTCATGGCCGGCAGCGCGCCGGTCGACTTCCGATTCGTGGATCGCGCCGACGCCTACGGCTTCGCGCGACGGGTTCTGGTCCGTTTTCGTTACGTTCGGCTATCGAGGCCCGACAAGGGTCTGATCCGGCGGTTTCTGATCAAGGTGACGGGTTTCAGCCGGGCGCAGGTGTCGCGGCTGATCTCCCAGTACCGGGAGACCGGGCGCATCGAGGACCGGCGCCGGGGCCCGTCACGTCCGTTTTCCCGGCGCTACTCGAAGGCGGACATCGGTCTGCTGGCGGAGGTGGACGAGACCCTCGGCGGCCTGTGCGGCGCGGTGACTCGACGCATGATGCAGCGCCAGTACGACGTCTTCGGCGATCCGCGGTTCGAGCGTTTGGCGGGACTCTCCAACAGCCATCTGTACCGTCTTCGCCAGTCGGTGACCTACCGCCGGCGGCGGCTGACGGTGACCAGGACCCGGGCGACGCAGGTGAGCATCGGAGAGCGGCGGAAGCCCCATCCGGCCGGGCGGGCGGGCTTTCTGCGAGTGGACTCGGTTCATCAGGGCGACCTCGACGGGGAGAAGGGTCTGTACGAGATCAACCTCGTGGACGAGGTCACGCAGTACGAGTTCGTGGCCGCTGTGGAGGGCATTTCGGAGCGGTTCCTGGTTCCGGCGCTTCAGGGGTTGATCGAAGCCTTCCCCTTCGTCGTCCTGGGTTTCCACGCCGACAACGGCTCCGAGTACATCAACCACCAGGTGGCCGCGATGCTGCGCAAGCTGCACATCGAGGAGTTCACCAAGTCCCGCCCGAGACGCTGCAACGACAACGCCCTGGTCGAGAGCAAGAATGCCTCGGTGGTGCGGCGCTACCTCGGCTACGACCACATTCCCCGCCATCACGCCGCCCTCGTCAACGACTTCCTGCGCGACATCCTCGCTCCCTACCTCAACTACCACCGCCCCTGCCACTTCCCCGTCGAGATCAAGGACGCCAAGGGCAAGAAGCGCAAGACCTACCCCTTCGACAAGGTCACCACGCCCTACCTCAAGCTGAAGTCGCTCGACCAAGCTGCCCTCAGCCTGCGGCCTGGCGTCACCTTCGAGCAGCTCGACCAAGAGGCCCTGGCGCGCGACGACCTCGCCGCGGCGGGCACCGTCAACGAGGCGCTGGTCGCCCTCTTCGCCGAAATCCGACGCCGCGATGCAACCGTCGCATGAGCAGCTCACCCATCTCTCTCACTGCACCTGGCCGCGGCCTCGCCGTCCCCGCGCTACCGTTGGTCCCTGGTGCTGATCTCCGCTTCGCTCCAATCAGCAGACCTGAAACAACACCCCACACACCTCTCGGCATCACTGCCGATGAGACCCCCGTTCAGGCTCATCTCTGTATGGGACTAGGCTCTCTCAGAAGTTACTCCCTGTGAGGACCTTGGAGCCGACCGGCGCTCACTGGAAGACGATCTTCGGACGGACGACGGCGAGACCGCGGTCGCCGATCCGCTCCGCGACCGCGCCGACGGCGAGGAACCGGCCGCGGTTGTCCGTGATCTGTACCCAGTCTCCCTCTTCGGCTTCGCTTCCGGGCGCCAGCACGGACTGGCCGTGAGCTATGCGGCGTTCCTGTGTCGCGTCCATCGCGACCCGGGGAAAGGGAAGGGGGATGTCGTCGAAGGGCACCCAGGACACTCCCAGATCGTCGGCTGCGAGCGGTTCGGCGTCACGCTCGATCGCCTCGAGCCGTTGCGAGTCGAGGGCGTCCGCGACCTGGAAGGAGCCGATGCTTAGTCGGCGAAGCGCGGCCAGGTGTCCGCCACAGCCGAGGTGCTCACCCAGATCGTGGGCGAGGGAGCGTGCGTAGGCCCCCGTCGAACAACTGAGCCGGAAGGAGATCCGGTCAGATCCCGATGCTCCCAGGAGGCCTGTCGCCTCGAACTGGAAGATCTCCACGTCCTTGCCCTGGCGCTCGAACTCCTCCCCGCGGCGCGCGAGCTCGTAGTACTTGCGACCGCCGATCTTCTTGGCCGAATAGGGCGGCGGCAACTGGTGCTGCTGCCCCTCGAAGCCGCACATTGCCTGGACGACCCGCTCATGCGTCAGATCGGCGACGCTGCCCTCCCGGGTCACTTCGCCGGCGGCGTCGTAGGTGTCCGTGGCGATGCCGAACCGGATCTCGCCTTGATAGACCTTCGGTGCGCCGATCAGGAAGCGGGTGAGACGGGTGCTGCGTCCGACCGTGAGCAGCAACAGGCCGGTCGCGTTGGGGTCGAGGGTGCCGCAGTGACCGATCTTCCGTTCGCCGAGGGCGCGCCGCGCCGCGCGCACCACGTCGTGCGACGTGCCGCCCGGTCGCTTGTCGACCAGGAGCAGACCGTGGAGCGCCGGCGGGGGCGTCATGTGCCGCCCTCCAGAGCCGTGGCGTGTGTGCAATCCGACTGCGCGGTCGTCTTGACCGCCTCCTTCGCGCTCGCTGCGACCGCCTCCTCCGCGCTCGCTGCGACCGCCTCCTCCGCGCTCGCTGCGACCGCGGTTGCCAGTTCGGCGATTACGCCGGACTCGTCCTCCCTGCTGCCGATCAGGCAACCGGCGGCGTTGCGATGGCCGCCGCCGCCGCGCCGGCTGGCGATCGCTCCGACATCGACCCTGCCGCGGCTGCGCAGAGAGACCTTGACGTCTCCTTCGGGGCGTTCGCGGAACAGGGCGACCGCCTCGACGCCGCGGATCGACCGCGGGTAGTCGATCAGGCCCTCGGAGTCCGTTTGCGCCGCGCCGGCGCGGTCGAACATGTCCAGTTCGAGGCGGACGCTGGCGATGCGCTGTTCGCAGTGCAGTTCCAGCGTGTCCAGCACCTCCCCCAGCAGCCGCACCGCGCCGGGCGGCTGGGATTCGTAGAGCCACCCTGCGATCTGCTCCGGACGGGCGCCCAGGCGCACGAGTTCCGCCGCTGCGTCGAACGCCCGCGGGGTGGCATTCGAGAACCGGAAGCTGCCCGTGTCCGTTGAGAGTCCGAGATAGAGCGCGTTCGCGGTTGCCGCATCGATTGGGGCGTCCAGGGCGTGAGCGAGGTGAAGAACCATCTCGGCGACGGCGGGAGCCTCCGTGTCGACCCAGTTGGCCACTCCGTAGAGACGATTGCCCAGGTGGTGGTCCATGTTCAGAATCGGTAGCCGACCGAGCGACTGCTCCAGGCCCGTGCGGTCGAGTTGGGGACACTCGAGCGGTACGACGAAGTCGAAGTCGCCGGGAAAGCCGGGGGGCGGCGTCGCGCCGACGTGAATGGCCATGTCTCCGATCACGCCGGCATAGGTGGCCGGGGCCGGGTCGACGTTCCAGATCGTGGCTGATCGCCCGACCGATCGGAGGAGCCGGGCGAGCGCCACCTCGGAGCCGATCGCGTCGCCGTCCGGATGAGCGTGACTCGAGAGCAGGAAGTTCCTGCCGTCGCGCAGGGCATCGACGAACTCCGGGGGGACGGCGGGGGAGCGGCTTTCCGGGTTCACAACTCACCCAGGAGCTGGTCGATCCGCTCGGCGTGTTCCGCGCCGCGGTACAGCTCGAAGTGGAGTTCGGGCGTTCGTCTCAGGCGAAGGCGCCGTCCGAGGCGACCGCGAATGAAGCTGGCTGCCCGTCGCACGGCTCGGATCGCGGTCTGGCGTTCATCGTCGCTCCCGAGTGCGGAGAGCAGGATGCGTGCGTGGCCGCGGTCGGCGCTCAGAGTGAGATCGGCGATGCTGACGAGTGCCGCACGGGGATCCTGGACCTCACGCCGCAGGATGTCCGTCAGCTCCCGGCGCAGCAGATCGCGTGCGCGGGCCTGGGATGCCGATTTCATCGAATCAGAGCGTGGGAGCGACGGCTTCGTGGTCGAAGGCCTCGATCAGATCGCCGGGCTTCACGTCCTGGAAGCGGTCGATGCCGATACCGCAGTCGAAGCCGCTACGCACCTCGGCCGTGTCGTCCTTGAACCGGCGCAAAGAGCCGATTCGGCCCTCGTGAACGACGACGCTGTCTCGTACCAGGCGAATCTGCGCGTTCCGCGGGATGACGCCCGCGACCACGTGGCAGCCGGCGACCATGCCGACCTTCGGCACTTTGAACACCTCGCGCACCTCGGCACGCCCCTTGGAGATCTCGCGCCAGGTCGGTTCCAGGAGTCCGGTCATCGCCGCGAGGAGTTCTTCGGTCAACTCGTAGATCACCGTATGGAGCCGTACCTCGACATCCTCCTTGGCGGCCAGGTCGGCGGCGCTGCGTTCGGGGCGGACGTTGAAGCCGTAGATGATCGCTCCGCCGGCGGATGCCAGGAGCACGTCGTGGGTCGTCACCGCGCCGACGGCGGCACGAATCACCCGCACCTTGACCTTGTCCGTCGAGACCTTCTGCAGCGTGTCCCGGAGCACTTCGACGGAACCCTGGACGTCGGCCTTGAGGATGACCGGCAGTTCCTTGACTTCGCCCTCCTGCAGACTCGCGAACAGGCTTTCCAGGGAGACGCCGCCCGCGGTTGGAGCTAGCTCCACGCGGCGTTTTTCCTCGCGGCGGAAGTCGGCGATCGAGCGCGCCTTCGCCTCCTTGACAGCGACCTGGAAGGGATCGCCGGCGTCGGGAAGGTCGTTGAAGCCCGCGACCTCGACCGGCATGGCCGGAGGAGCTTCCTTGACCCGGTTGCCCAGGTCGTTCATCAGCGACCGGACGCGGCCCCAGGTGGAACCGCAGACGAAGACGTCGCCGAGGCGGAGGGTGCCGTTCTGAACCAGAACCGTCGCGACGGAACCGCGACCCGTCTCCTTGCTCGCCTCGATGACGACCCCCTGGGCCTGCAACTCCGGATTCGCCCGCAGTTCAGCCACCTCCGCGGTCAATGAGAGCATCTCGAGCAGATCGTCGATTCCCTCACCCTTGAGAGCCGAGATGGGCACCGCGATCACGTCGCCGCCCCAATCCTCGACCACCAGGTCGCGGTCCGCCAACTGCTGCTTGACCCGGTCGACGTTGGCGTTCGGCCGGTCGATCTTGTTGATCGCGACCAGGATGGGCACCTCGGCCGCGCGGGCGTGGTCGAGCGCTTCCAGGGTCTGGGGCATCACGCCGTCGTCGGCGGCGACGACCAGGACCACCATGTCCGTGACCTTCGCGCCGCGGGCCCGGAGCTGGGTGAACGCTTCGTGGCCGGGCGTGTCGAGGAAGGTGATGCGACCGTCATTGTGGTCGACCTGGTAGGCGGCGATGTGCTGCGTGATGCCGCCGAACTCACCTTCGGTCAGTCTCGACTTGCGAATCGCGTCGAGCAGGGACGTCTTGCCGTGGTCGACGTGACCCATGATCGTCACGATCGGCGGCCGCTCGACCTGCGCCGCCGCCTCGGTGCCTTCCCCGGTTGCCTCCAGCTCCTCTTCCTGCTCGAGCTGGATCTCCTCTTCGAAGGAGACGATCAGGGCGTCGAAGCCCATCTGTTCCGCGAGTTCCACCGCCACTTCGGGTTCCAGGACGTGGTTCACGGTGGCCATTACGCCGCGATCGAACAGCCGCTTGAGCAGGTCCTTCGACTTGACCCCCATCTTCTCGGCCAGGTCCCGCACCTGCAGGCCGTCCGAGACGGTCACGGTGCGGCGCGACGCGTCCTCGGCGGCCGCTTCGTCCTGCTGTTCCTCCTGGGGCTCGGGACGGCTGCGGAGGTCGACGTCAACCGGTGCCGCTACGGGTGCTTCGGGAGAAACGGTGGACCGAGCGGACGGTCCGGGCGCCGGTGCCGCGGTGGCCGGAGACGCGGGTGGCGCGGCGGCCGGCGTATCGGTCGCGGGTTGGACGGTCGGCGCCGCGGCGTCCCGGTTCTGCGGGGTCGCGGCCTGCGCTGGTGTACTCGCGGCTCTTGCCGCCTCTTCGGCCGCGATCTCCTTGGCGGCGATCTCCTCGGGCGTAGGAGGCTTCGGCTTCGTCTCGGTCGGCGTCAGGGTGCGGATCGTGTGCTTGTGGACGACCTGTCGCCGTCGATTCGGACGCATTGGCCCGGTGGGTGGCCGCAGACTCGAGATGGGGCGGCGCCGGGGGGCGGCCGGTGGGGCTGCGCGGTCGCGCAGGATGACCTCGCGCTGAGGACCGGCGATCTTCTTGCCTTCCAGCAGAGCCTTGATGATGTCCGTGTCGATCATCGAGTCTTCGCCTTCGACGCGAACACCGATCGATCGGAACTTGAACAGCAGGTCCTGTTCAGGCACGTTCATCCGCTTGGCCAGATCCTGGAGCCGGATTTTTGCCATGGATTCCTCGGTTCCCCTTAGCTTCTCGTCGGCTCGGGCGCCCTCAGGCTGCGCCGCTCCCCGTGTCGTGGTCGCCACCCTCATCTGCAGCCCCGGCCTCTTCTTCGCCGGCCTCTTCGCTGAAGGCGCGGGTCAGCGCCGCCATGAAGTCGTCTTCGTCCATCGCGGGGCCGTCGCTTTCCGCTTCAGCCTCGCTCTCCTCGGCGGCGCCCGAGTGTTGGGCGGCCCACTCGAGGATCGTGGCCGCCAGTTCGGCGTCGACGCCCGGAACCATGGTCAGAGCTTCCGTGCCGGCGGTTTCGAGCGTCTCGAGTTCGCCAAAGCCGGCCCCGGAGAGGGCGGCCGCCGTTGCGTCGTCGACGCCTGGAATCTCGGTCAGGTCGAGTTCATCCGCACCGCGGTCGACGTTCAGCATTCTGGCGAGTGCATCGGCGACCTCGTCCTTGACGTCCGTCTCGCTCTTGATGTCGATCCGGGCGCCGATCAGTTCGCTGGCCAGACGTACGTTCTGGCCCCGCTTGCCGATCGCCAGTGAGAGTTGCTCGTCTTCGACGATGACGTCGAGGTGCGGGGTGGCGCCCTCGTGGGTCACCGATACGCGGGTGATCCGCGCCGGCGCCAGAGCGCTCTGCGCGAAGGTCACCTGGTCTTCCGAGTACTCGATGATGTCGATCTTCTCGCCCCGGAGTTCGCGGATGATCGACTGTACGCGCGATCCCTTCATTCCGACGCAGGCGCCGACCGGGTCCACGTCGCGCTCCCGACTCAGGACGGCGACCTTGGCCCGTTCGCCGGGGGCACGCACCGCGGTCTTGATCACGACGGTGCCGTCGTAGATCTCGGGCACTTCCATCTCGAACAGCTTGACCAGCAGACGGGGGTCGGTCCGGGACATCACGATCTGCGGTCCCTTGGGCTGCTTGTGGACCTCGACGATCACTCCGCGGATACGTTCACCCTGGCTGTAGCGTTCGTGACGGGACTGCTCGTTGCGGGGAACGATTGCCTCGGTGCGGCCGAGATCGACGATGATGTCGCCGCGCTCGAAACGTCGGACCGTGCCGTTGACCACCTCGCCGACGCGATTCTCGAATTCGCCGAAGATCTTCTCCCGCTCGGCTTCCCGGACACGCTGGTAGAGGACCTGCTTCGCGGACTGGGCAGCGATCCGTCCAAGCCCATCGGTGGAGATGGGGATCTCGATCTCCTCGCCGATCTCGGCGTCCTCCTTGTGCTCGCGCGCCTCCTCGAGTGTCCACTCGGCGGCGGGATCCTCCACCTCGTCGACCACCTGGCGGTAGAGGAAGGCGCTGAACTGGCCGGTCTCGCGGTCCATGTAGGAGCGCACCGGCTCCTTGATGTGGTGCTGTTTCTTGGCCGCCGAGGCCACCGCGTCCTCAAGGGCGACGATCCACCGGTCGAGATCGATGTCCTTCTCGTGGGCGACCTGCCTGAGGACCTCGTTGATGTTCACTTCGGGAGTGTGTGGCTGAACCATTGTCAGAGTCCCCGGAGTCAGAGTTCGACCAGTAGTTTGGCCTTGTGAATGCTGTCGATCGTGAGAGGCAGGGTGTCGCCGGTGTCGTCCTCGAGGATGAGTGCGACGGCGGGATTCTCGGCGCTTGGGCCCTCGAGGAGACCACGCACCGTGCGCCGGTTTCCGGTCGCCCGCTCGGTGAAGGTCACCTTGACCCTGTGTCCGCGGAAGCGCTCGTAGTCGCGCGCTGCGTAGAGTTCACGGTCGAGTCCCGGCGAACTGACCTCCAGCACGTAGCCGGAGGTGGGACCGAAGTCCTCCGCGTCGAGCAGGACGGACGCTTCCCTGGAGACACCGGCACAATGATCGTGGGTGACCCCGTCGGGATGGTCGATCACCAGGCGGAGACTGCCGCCCCGAAACGAGGCATCGAGCAACTCGCATGAGTGGCTCGCTACGAGGCGCTCCAGTGGCCCCATGAGGTTCGAGTCGATCGCGCTTTCCACAACGTCCCTAAACAAAGTCCCCGGAAGGTCCCTAAACAGTCCCTAAACAAAAGAGAGCGGGCCGAAGCACCCACTCTCAGCAGCCGCCTGCCGGTTTCCGCCGCTTCACGCGGCCGCTTCGCGCCCCGGTCACCGAAGACAGTCTTCGACTCGGAGGCGTTCCCCTTCTTCTGGTTGAAGCGAGGGAGAAGCGCCGGCAGTCGATTGAGGACTATACAACCGATGGTTGGGGTGGGCAACCATTCTCCGCGCCATTGCGCCAGAATGGCGCACTCCCGGTGGAGAGCGTGGCGGCCAGCGGGCGGTGCGGCGCCGCGCTGTGCGGACAACCGGACCAGCGCGGCGTTGGCAGGGGGATTGCAAAAGCGGGAGAAGCGAATTGCAGCGTGCGGCGCTGCCGGCCACGCCCTGCGGGAAGAGGGGGGCCGGGACGGTTGTATGCTTCCCTTCTTTTGGCTGAGGTACTCCTGACGATGAATACGAAGCAGCAGATCCTTTTCACCGCCCTGATGGTGTTCGGCGCCCTGGTGTTCGGCATGATCATTGCGGGTGGTCTGAACCTCACCGAACCGACCCGGGCGGAAGAGGCAGGTCGGGCCGCGGCGGCTTCCGAGGACGACTCGCGGACCGCACAGGCAAGGCGGATCGAAGGCCACGCCAGGACCTCGATCGACAGCTTCGCCGATCTGGCGGAAGCCGTGCTGCCGGCCGTGGTCACGGTCGAAGTGGCGCGGATCGAGGAGAGTTCGGGCCCCGATTTCTTCTTCCAGCGCAGCCCTTTCCAGCGGCAGCCGGACCGGGAGGCGGAACCCGACGAACAGCGGCTTCAGGGCGCCGGCAGCGGCTTCGTCATCTCTGCCGACGGCTGGATCGTGACGAACAACCATGTGATCGACAGAGCAGAGGACGTCACGGTGCGTCTGGAGGGCCGTGAGTACGAAGCCGAGGTCCGGGGCCGCGACCAGGAGACCGATCTGGCCCTGATCAAGATCGAAGCGGAGCAGGACCTGCCGTTCCTGCCGCTCGGCGATTCGGAGGCGCTTCGGGTCGGTGACTGGATCATGGCGATCGGCAGCCCGCTGAGCTTCGAGGCATCGGTGACCGTCGGCGTGGTCAGCGCCAAGGGACGGTCCTTCGGCATCGAGGGCGGACCCACCAGCTTCGCGAACTACATTCAGACCGATGCCGCGATCAATCGCGGCAACTCCGGGGGACCCCTGGTGAACACTGCCGGCGAGGTCGTCGGCATCGCCACCGCGATGGCCTGGGCCGAGAACATCGGCTTCGCGGTGCCGGTGGACGTGCTGGAGGGAGTCCTCCCGCAGTTGCGCGCCGAGGGCAAGGTCAGTCGCGGCTACCTTGGCGTGCAGATCCGGGATCTGGAGCACATCGAGGCCAGGTACTACAAGCTGGATGAGCCGAACGGCGCCCAGGTGCAGAGCGTGCAACCGGATACGCCGGCGGAGAAGGCCGGAGTCGAGTTCGGAGACGTGATTCTCGGCGTCGACGACCACGATGTCGTGGGCACGCGCGACCTGATCGACTACGTGGCGGCGCTGGCGCCCGGCGAGAGAGTCGAACTCGAGATCCTCCGCGACTCGAAGCGGATCAACCTCGAGGTCGTGCTGGAGGAACGGCCGGTCCAGGTCGCCCAAAGCGAGGCGCCGATGCCGGCGCCGCCGCGCGAAGAGGCCACCGAGTGGCTCGGACTCGAACTGCGGCCTCTGACCGCGAATCTCCGGCAGCGTTCGGGACTGGACCGCCGACAGCGGGGCGTCTACGTCTCGGGTGTTTCGGCGCGCAGCGTCTTCGCGGAGAGAGGCTTCCAGGCCGGAGTCGTGATCTCTGGCATCGACGACGCCGAGATTCGCGATCTGGACGACCTCGAGCGGACGGTTGCCGATCTGGATTCGGGGGATCTGGTCCGTGTCGAGGCGATTGTCCCGGGCGGCCAGCGGTTCTTCTCGGTCATCGAAATACCCTGACGCTCATGGGTCCTCGCGTGCTCGTGGTCGACGACGAGGAGTCGATCCGAAGCTCGCTGCGGATGATCCTCGAGTTCGAGCGCTACCGGGTCGAGGAGGCGTCGACCGGCCGGGAGGCGCTTCGACGCGTGATGAGGAGGCCCCCGGCTGCCGTGCTGCTGGACATCAAGATGCCCGAATCGGACGGTCTGGCCACGCTCTCCACCCTCCGGGAGCGCGGGCACGACATGCCGGTCGTGATGATCAGTGGCCACGGCGACATCGCCGCAGCGGTGGAAGCGACCCGGCTGGGCGCTTACGACTTTCTGGAGAAGCCGCTTGAACGGGACCGCGTGCTACTGGCTCTTCGCAATGCGATCGAGCGACGGCGGCTCGAGGACGAGAACCGTCTCCTGCGTGGGGCGCCGTCCGAACTGGTCGGGGAGTCGGCTCCGATGCAGGAGCTTCGGGCGACGATCGAGCGGGCCGCACCGACTCCGGCTACCGTGCTGATCACGGGGGAGAGCGGCGTGGGTAAGGAACTCGTGGCGCGCGCCATCCACGCCGGCAGCCCGCGCGCCGAGGTGCCGCTGGTTCAGGTCAACTGCGCCGCAATTCCTGACGAACTGATCGAGTCGGAGCTGTTCGGCCACGAAAAGGGCGCGTTCACGGGCGCCGTGCGCCGCCAGATCGGCAAGTTCACCGCCGCCGACGGCGGCACGATCTTCCTGGACGAAGTGGGTGACATGTCCGCACGCACGCAGGCGAAAGTGCTGCGGGCGCTCCAGAGCGGCGAGATCGAGCCGGTCGGTTCCCGCACCACGGTGACCGTCGATGTCCGGGTCGTGGCGGCGACGCACAGGGACCTGATGGCCGAGATCGAAGCGGGGCGTTTCCGCGAGGACCTCTTCTACCGGCTCAACGTGGTCCCGATTTGTGCGCCGCCGTTGCGGGAGCGCCTGGACGACCTGCCGCTCCTCGTGGACCACTTCATCGACCGCTTCGCCGCCGAGAACAACTACCGGCAGAAGACCCTGAACGGGGCGGCGATCCGTCAATTGCAGGAGATGCCGTGGCGGGGCAACGTCCGCGAACTGAAGAACCTGGTCGAGCGTCTGCTGATCCTCACGCCGGACGACGAGATCGGCCGCGACGACGTGCTTCGCCTTGCGGGTCCGGTGCGCGGGGAGTTGTCGGAGGCTATTCTCGCGTTGTCCAGCCTGCGGGAGTTCAGGGATACGGCGGAACGCCTCTATCTTGCTAAGAAGCTCGAGGAGAACGGCTGGAACGTGACCCGGACGGCCAAGGCGATCGGAACACCGAGAAGCAACCTGTACAAGAAGATGGATCAGCTCAACCTCCGCCGGGCGGACGCGACTTGAGCGCGGCGCGCCCGGGCGCGGTAGTCCCGCACCGGATTCTGGTGGCCAAGCCCGGGCTCGACGGGCACGACCGCGGCGCGAAGGTCGTGGCGCGGGCGCTCCGGGATGCCGGTTTCGAGGTGATCTACACGGGGCTGCGCAAGACGCCGGAGCAGATCGTCGCGGCCGCCGTGCAGGAGGACGTTCGGGCCGTCGGTTTGTCGATCCTTTCCGGCGCCCACAACACGCTCCTCCCCGAAGTGGTCGAAGGTCTGCGCGCGGCGGACGCCGGTGACGTGCTCGTGTTCGCGGGCGGCATCGTGCCGGATCGGGATATCGAAGATCTCAAGACCGCCGGGGTGGACGAGGTCTTTCCCCCGGGCTCGAGCACGACCGCGATCATCGAGTACCTGAACCGGTCCCTGGGGTCGCCATGACGCCTCAGGTGGATGGCGAACCGAGTCGCGGCCGACCGTTCGGGGCCGGCGACTGATGCCGGACAACGAGGCGGCGGCGGGCGCCCCAACGGCGGGCGCGGCGATGGAGAAGCGCTTCGATCCGGCCTCGTACGAGACCAGGTGGCAGGCCTGGTGGGAGGAGCAGGACCTGTTCCGGTGTCCGGAGGATCCGGACGGTCAGGGACCCTCGCCCTACTGCGTTCTGATCCCACCTCCCAACGTGACCGGCAAGCTGCACATGGGGCACGCGCTCCAGAGCACGCTTCAGGATCTGGTCACCCGATGGCGACGGATGCGAGGCGACAACGCCCTGTGGCTTCCGGGAACCGACCACGCCGGCATCGCAACCCAGCTCATGGTCGAACGCCAGCTCGAGCGGGAGGGTACGAGCCGGCTCGAACTCGGGCGGGAGAAGTTCCTCGATCGGGTGTGGGCGTGGAAGAACGAGTACCACGCGAACATCAAGCGGCAGTTGCAGTGCCTGGGCGCCTCGTGCGACTGGTCCCGCGAGCGGTTCACTCTCGACGAGGGTCTGGCGCTCGCGGTGCGCACCGCCTTTGTCAGTCTCTACCGGGAGGGCCTGATCTACCGCGGCGAGCACATGGTGAATTGGTCGCCCGTCCTGCGGACCGCCGTGTCGGATCTGGAGGTGGAGAACCGTGAGGTGGAGGGCACGCTCTACCATCTGGCCTACCCGCTTGAACCCGGGGAGGGAAGCGGTCCGTCCAGCGAGGAGACGTTGATCGTCGCGACCACCCGTCCCGAGACCATGTTGGGCGATACCGCGGTTGCTTTCCACCCGGAAGACGAGCGCTACCGCCACCTGGCAGGGCGCTTCGCGCGGCTTCCGATCCTGGACCGGCGGCTTCGCCTGGTCGCCGACGAGCACGTCGACCCGGAGTTCGGCACCGGGCTGGTCAAGGTCACGCCGTTCCACGATCCGAACGACTACGAGATTGCCCAAAGGCACGATCTTCCCGGCGTGCGGGTGATCGGTCTGGACGGCCGGATGACGGCCGAGGCGGGGCCGGACTTCGAAGGCCTGGATCGCTTCGAAGCCCGGCGTCGCGTCGTGGAGCGTCTCCAGGCGGAGAACCGTCTGGTCAGGGCCGAGCGGCACGTCCACAGTGTGGGCCACTCGCAGCGAAGCGGTGAGCCGATCGAACCGATGCTGTCGCCACAGTGGTTCGCCGACGTCTCAGGCATGGCGAAGGAGGCGCTCACGGCCGTCGAAGACGGACGCCTGGCGTTGATCCCGGACTCCTGGGACAAGACGTGGGAGCACTGGCTCACGAACATCCGGCCCTGGGTCCTCTCGCGCCAGCTCTGGTGGGGGCACCGCATTCCTGCCTGGTACGACCGCGACGGCACCTGCTACGTGGCGATGAACCGCGAGGAAGCCGAGGAGTTGGCCGGCACGGCGGACCTGACCCGGGACGCGGACGTGCTGGACACCTGGTTCTCGTCCGGGTTGTGGCCGATCTCGACCCTGGGTTGGCCGGACGAGGAAGCGGCGGACCTCCGCACCTGGTATCCCACGGATGTCCTGATCACCGGCTACGACATCCTGTTCTTCTGGGTGGCGCGGATGGTCATGCTCTCGAACCACTTCCGTCGCGACATCCCGTTCGGCACGGTTCATCTGACCGGGCTCGTGCGCGACGCAGATGGCGAGAAGATGTCGAAGACCAAGGGGAACACGGTCGACCCGATGGAGCTGGTCGAGGAGTACGGGGCGGACGCGATGCGCTTTACCCTGGCGGTGCTCGACGTGCCCGGGCGCGACATTCCGCTCGATCTGGAACGGATGGCCGGCTATCGGGCCTTCGGCAACAAGATCTGGAATGCGGTCCGTTTCGCCCTGGCGCGCACCGGGGGGGCGAAGACCCCGGCGTCGGCGGCGGAACTGACGGGCGCCGACCTGGCTGCTCCGGAGCGGTGGATCCTCTCGCGACTGTCGGCTACCGCCGCCGCGGTCAACGAGGCCCTGGAAGAGCTCCGTTTCGACCGAGCGTGCAACGCGCTCTACCGCTTCTTCTGGCACGAGCTCTGCGACTGGTACATCGAGTTCGCGAAGCCGGCGCTCTCAGGAAGGGCTCCGCGGCCGCGGACTGCCGAGACCCTTCTCTTCGCGATCGATTCCAGCCTCAGGCTGCTTCACCCGGTCATGCCGCATTTGACGGAGGAGCTCTGGCAACGGCTGCCGCGCGACCCGGCGCCGGAATCCCCCGGTCCCCGGAGCATCGCCATCGAGGCTTACCCGCTGGGCGATGGCGACCTCCTCTCGCCGGAGATCGAACGGGGCATGGACGTTCTCATCGCGGTCACGCAGACCGCCCGGAGCCTTCGCCGTGAACGGAACCTCGCCGGGGCCGCGAAGATGTCGGTCTTCGTCGAGGCGGGCGCGGAGAGTCCGACCGCCTTCGTCGTCGAGCAGGCGGCGCTCCTTGGCGCGGTCGCCGGTGTCGGCCAGGTCACCGCGGGCCCGGGTCCGGCCGGCTCGGTTCGGGATCGGGCCGGGGGCCTGAACCTGGCGTTCGAGGTCGAAGCGCCGCCGATGAGCGAGGCCGAGCGGGCGAAGCTCAGCAAGGATCTGCAGAAGATCGAGGCCGAGATCGCCGGCGCCCGGGGCCGCCTGTCGAACGCCCGGTTTCTCGAACGGGCTCCAGCTCACGTCGTCGAGGGCAACCGCGTCCGCCTGGCCGAGCTGGAGGAGCAGCGGAACCGGGTGGCGGAGATCCTGGCGCTGTGAGCAGGGCCTCACTCGTTGCCTTCCGCAGCGCAAGCTCCTAGGCTCGCTGCCCTATGGGGCGCGGCTCTTCTGATTTCGACCTGTTCGTCGCCGATCTTCGCTCCCGTTCCCGGCGGTTGCCGGAGAACCTGGTGCTGATGGACACGGTCGATTCGACGAACCGCTTCGTCAAGGCGCTTGTCGAACGGTCTCTCGAAGAGGAGTCCACGCCGCGAACGGCCTTCGTCGTGGCCTTCGAACAGACGGCCGGCAGGGGACGGCAAGGGCGCTCCTGGGTCAGCACCGCCGGGCGCGGCCTCTACTGCACCTGGTTGCAGCCGCTGCCGATCGCCGGTGCCGGCTCGCTGGAGAATCAGCTCGGTGCGTTGCCGCTTCTGGCCGGAATCGCCGTGTGCCGTGGACTCGCGGCGTTCGTGAACGGCCGGGCGGGTCTGAAGTGGCCCAACGACGTGCTCGTGGACGGTCGCAAGATCGCCGGTATTCTGATCGAGACGGTGGTGGGCGGCGAAGGCGAGACGGTGGCTGTGATCGGGTTCGGAGTGAACTACGACTTCGGCGCCGACGGTGAACTGCCGACGCCGGTAGCGACGTCGCTGGCGCTCGAAACGGAACGTCCTCCTTCCCGGGCAGCCGTTGTCGAACGGCTCGCGACGTCGCTGGAACGCGAACTGGGCCGTGCCGGGGAACCCGAGTACACGCTGGACGCCTACCGCGCCTGCACGGTACACCGGGAGGGCGACGAAGTGACCTGCCGGATCGGTGGGGAGAAGGTGTCCGGCCGGTTCGCGGGCTTCGACGAAGGCGGCCGCTTCCGGCTCGAGACGCAGGCCGGTCTCCGCACGATCGCGTCGGGCGAGGTGATCGAGGAGTGAAACCGGGGGCGGATCCCGAGCGAAGAGACCGCGACTACTTCGAGGCGATCGAGGAGGAGTTCATCCGGCTGCGGGGCGCGCCGTTGCTGTTGAGTCCCGCCGACTGGCGCCTGGCGCAGCAGTGGCGGCAGGAGGGCATACCGCTCACGTTGGTCCTGGAGAGCGTCCGCGAGGTATTCGCGCGCCGGGCAGAGCGGGCGGCCGCCTCGGCGACGGCGCCGAAGCGGCGTGTCAGCAGCCTGCGCTACTGCCGGGCGGCGGTGGAGAAGGCGTGGTCGACGTACCGGGAACTGGGGGCGGTGCCGCCTGTGCGTCGGCGCCCGGCCGCAATCGATGTGCCGGCACGGCTTGGAGCCCTGGCGTCCGCGCTGCCGGCGACCCTGGAGGGCGTCGACGCCTGGCGGAGTCGGCTGCTTGCGCTGAGCGGCCCGGCGCCCGAGGTGGAAGCGCGGCTGGCCGAGTTGGATGTCGAGCTCACTCGGTTGGCATTCGAGTCCCTGCCCCCGTCGGAGCGCGAGGCCGTCCTGGCGGGCGCCGACGAGGCGCTGGGCCGGATGGCGGGAAGAGTGGACAAGGAGAGGTTGGCGGATCTCAGGCAGCGCCTGGTGCGCCGTTCGGTGCACGAGAGTCTCGGGTTGCCGTTGTTGTCCCTGTTTGCCGAGCCGGCCCCGTCGACGGCGGTGGACTGACCGGGTCGGCGTGCTGCGAGGCGCCCTCGCCGCGGCCCGTCCGTCAAGACATGCGAGTCAGCCGCTCTGTTCCTGGCTGGTTCGCCGCCAACGGTCGGCGCAGCGGTCGTAGAGGACGATGCCGACCGTCATGCCCAGGTTCAGCGACACGGCGGTGGGGACGCGGAGACGGAAGTCGCTCCGTTTGAGGATGCGGTCGGCGACCGCGCCGCTCTCCGGCCCGAAGACGTAGCAGGCCCGCTCCGGGTGAACGAAGTCGGGAAGCGCGATCGCGTCCGGCACGATCTCGACTGCGACCAGGGCCGTGTCGCGAGGCGTCGCCTCGAGCAGGTCGTCGACTTCGACGACCGGAACGTGCCGGTAGGCCTTGGTCGGATCCGTCGGCAGCCGGCGGACGTTGATGTCCGCGGATGGCTGTCCCAGGATGATCATGCGAGCCTGGAAGCAGAGCGCCGCGCGCAGAACGTGGCCGACGTTCACCGGATCGGCGGGCCTGTCAAGTGCTATGCAGGCGAAGCCCCGGCCGCCGGCCAAATCCGCCCGTCGCTGGACCGGTCGCTCGTTTCTTTTCGCCATTCAGGGCGCCTCGTCGCCGTACTGCTCGAACAGCCGCTCGATCAGGAGCTGGAGCGGGAACCGGTTCAGCTTGCCGGTGCCGGCGGCGCGTTCACCGAAGCTGGTCACCGAGTCGGCCGCGATCCCGTTGCCCCAGATCAGCACCGGCACCGGATCGGCGCCATGAGCGCCCGCTTCGGACAGGGTGGCGTGGTCCGCCGTCACGGCGATCCGGATCGGCTGTTCGAGCTTCTCTAGCAACGCACCTAGTTCGCGGTCGACCCGCTCGAGGAAGGCGACCTTCAGATCGGGGCGGCGGTCGTGAGCCGCGATGTCGGCGCCCTTCACGTGGATCATGACCAGGTCGTGTTCGTCGAGGGCCTCCGCGGCGCAGTCGAACTTGAGTTTCAGGTCCGTGTCGACGTTCGCGGTCATGCCGCGGCGCCGGATCACCGAGGCGCCGAGAGCCGAGGCGATCCCCATCACCGTCCGATCGCCGCTGATACAGGCCGCACTGAGCGGGAGGCCGCCCGGCTCCAGAGGCAGGAGCTGATGCACCCGGCCCACCCCCCGGGTCAGGACGGCGTTCGCCGGCAGTTCGCCGTTCTTTCGTCGTTCCTCGTTGACCGGATGCCGCGCCAGCACGCGTCGCGCCTCCTGCTCGAAGAGGGCCAGGACGCGCGCGGTGTGCTCGGCGCTGTCGTCGTTCGGGTCGAGGGGTCTCGGCGCCAGCGGTCGCCCCGAGGGAGCGCCATCGCCCGGGTCGGAACCTTCGATGGCCGACGTGAGGCCTTCGCCGCGCAGGGTGATCGCGATGCGATGCTCCGTCGTCGCTCGCACGCGGACCTTGACCCGGTCCGAGGCCGGCAGGTCGAGGCGGTCGATCGCCTTGGCCAGCTTCTTGGCCCCCTCGCGGATGCGGCCGGCCCGACGATCGGCGACGAAGCCACGATCGTCGAGAGTGGCGAAGTTGCCCCGGATGGCGATCGTGCCCGTCTTCAGCTTCAGGCCGGCGCCCAGGGCCTCGATCGGCCCACGGGTCATCACCCGGGGCGACTGGGCGAACAGCGCCAGGTTTCCCGATGCCGTGTCGGGAACCACGCCCGGCGCTACCGGGTCGGCCAGGCCGCATACGCCTTCCAGTGCCAGCCGGTCGAGCGTGGGTGTCTGCGCGGCCTCGAGCGGCGTCCGCGCCCCGAGCGAGCGTAGGGGCCGATCCGGGAGACCGTCGATGACCAGCAGTAGAGCGGGGCTACGCCGCTCGCCCAGAGACGTCACCGACGCCCGGGTGAGCCACGGCAGCCGCTGGGAGAGGCTCTGCCCGAGCAGGGCGATGGTGGTAGGAAGCAGGTCCTCGCGATCCGCCGTGTCGAGGATCGGAACCCCTGCCTCCTTCGCCAGACGCGACAGGTGGCGCTGTTGCCCGCGGATGACCCGAAAATGGTCGAGTTGCCGGTTCGGTCTCCGGCCGGCGAACGACTCGCGGGCAAGGAAGTGGCTGCGGTGGATCTCCTCGTCCGGCGTCGAGAGCATCGTGAAGAACTGGTAGGCCTCACCTTCGAGGTCGGCGAAAGGCACCAGGCCGGGCAGCAGGTGGACGCCCTCGACGACCAGGCTCAGGTTCTCCGCGATCGCTCGTTCGACGACGGCCCGCACGCCGACACATACCCGGGTGGCCTGCTCTTCGAGGGTTGCAACCTGGGGGTTGCCGGCGCCGGGCGCGAACTCGCTCGTTGGGTCAACGGGGGTCTCGTAGCTAGAGACGTGCAGAGCCGGAAGGATCGCCGGGGCAAACACCATCCGCATGACCTGACGCACCGTGTCGGTCGCGTTGATCCGGTAGATGCGGAGCTGCGGCGCCAGATCGAGCGCCAGAGTCGACTTTCCGGTGCCTCCCGCGCCGCCGATGTAGATGACGAGGGGTTTGGGGAGCCGTCTCAGACGACGGATCAAACGGTAACGACGAGCCGTGTCCGCGCCCTCTTCCGCCTCGAGGAGCTCGGCGATCCGCTGGGCGAGTTGCTGCTTTTCTAGGCCGGTCGTGCCTTCGTGCTGCAACTGTCGCTGAAGTTGTTCCACCCGGCGGTAGGCCCGGTCGAAGTCGAGTCCGGCCGCGTAGAGGCTTCGTGCAAGCAGCCCGCGGGAGAACGGCTGCGCCTCGCCGTGATGGGTGACCTGGATCGGGCGCTCCGGACCACCACCGGTGGCGATCAGGTGTCCTCCCGTGCCCGTCGCAGCGGACAGCTGGCGCAACTGAGGGACTCGCCGTCGGGTCCGAGAACATCCGGACCACCGCAGGAACCGCGCAGGCAGCGGCCACTCAGCAGCACGCCGACCGACATGAGGACGACGCAAACAGCGATGACGGTGATGCTCAGAAACAGAATCGCCATGACTCGAACCAGAGTCTAACGGTCGCGCTGCGGCGGCGCGTGGCAGCGGGCGGCAGTGGGCGGAACCCCGGAACGGCTGGACGGCGTCGGGCTGCCCGGGCACGCTAATCGACCGCAACCACTCCTGATCGGCGGATGCGGGAGATGAAGTGAGAGCCGCCGCCTCCAGTTTCCTGGAGGCGGCGGGGAGTAGATGATCGATCTTCGGCTACAGCTCAGCGCATGGTCGAGGCAGAAAGAGCTAGCAAGAGCAGCTCAGGCTTCAGAACCAACCCGGGTTCGTGCCGTTCTCCTTGAACCGCTGTAGCGCCGTTCGCCGAAGGAACCTGTTGAACCACTCCACCCAGACACACACTATCCGGGTGTTCGACTGCGTGAGGTCAACCTCGGGCAGCGGCTTTGCCTGTCGCGGTGAACTGGTCGGGCTAGTCGTCACCATCGTCGTCATCACCGTCGTCGGCATGGCGACCCAATCCCATCTGTGCACACGCCGAGTCAATCATTCGGTTGTACGCCCATCCGCCAGCGCCGGCAGCAGCTACGCCGCCGTTGCCGCTGAGAATCCCAACAACGGTCATCAGCGCCGTGCCGAAGTTTGTGATGTTGTGGCCAGCCCCAAACAAGTTGCACGCTCCGGTGATCATCCAGCCGCCGATCATCAGATGCTGGCTGGTGGACTGGGGCTTCTCGCTCGAAGCGGCCGCCGTAGCCGGCGCGCCGCCGATCAGAACTGCGAAGAACAGCACGCTCAGCAGCGGGCCACGGAACCAAGTTTCTTTCCTCATGGAGGACCTCCTGTTGTGGAGGACCTCCTGTTGTGGGTGGCGGCAGATTATCAGACGGGCCTAGCCCGCATGTTTCACCGACGCTGCATCAGTGGGGGGTCTTAAAGCCGGGAAGCCCTCTTGATGGCGGTTCCTCGGTCTGTCGGAGGCTCGGCAGGAGGCCTGTGGGGTTGGAGTTGGCGGATCGAGGCGTCGGAGGAGGTTGAGTCAGCGCGTCCGGTCGGTCTTCGGGCGCACTCCGGCGTGGAGTCGATGCGAGGCGGCGTGTTGTGGTGTCGGGTTTCTCGTCCGGTCTCAGGCCGGCGGGTGGTAGAGGGGTTTTCGTTGGAGGTTTGCGAGGGCTTGGGCGAAGTCGTTCTGCCAGGGGAAGGCGTTTGACAGGTGGATCCAGATGCGGCGGTGGGTGATGCGTACTCGGGCGGCGATCTTGAGGAAGCGGAGGCGCAGGGTGCCGCACTGGAGTCGGGCTTTGCTGGTGCCTGCGAGAGCGAGCCGTCGGACGGCGGCAAGCAGGACGTAGGCGAAGGAGGAGAAGTAGAGTCGGAGTTGATTGGCGGCCATGGTGGCGGTGGAGGTGCGGTCGGCGAAGAGGTCGAGTTGCTGCTCCTTGATGCGGTTTTCCATGTCTCCGCGGGCGCAGTAGAGCTGCTCGTAGAGCGGCTGCTTGCCGGCTCGGCTTCTCGGCAGATTGGAGACGATGAAGCGAGGATTCGAGCCCTTTTCGAGCCATTCCGCCTTGCCCACCACTCGCCTCTTGCGGGACCAGGTGGAGCGGGTCCGGTAGCGGAACTCCCGATACCGCCGCGAGGCCTTTTCGGTCGCATGAAATCGGCGCCGCGACTTCGCAAGCGCCTTCGCGAGCCGCCTCGCAAGGCGCCGATTCTTCGCCACGCCGACCACATAGAAGAGCCCCTGCGCCTCGCACCAGGCCATGATCCGCTCCCGGCAGAAGCCCGAGTCGCCGCGCAGAACGATCCGCGTGTCCGGCCACGCCTCCCGAATCCGGGCCACGATCGGCGCCAACTCGCGGATCGTGCCGACGCTGGCATCCTGATTCGACCGCTGCAGACGCGCCAGCAGCAGGTGCTCGCCGCAGAACGCGTACAGCGGCATGTAGCAGTAGCACCGGTAGTAGCCGTGGAAGAACCGACCCTCCTGGGTCCCGTGCAGAGGATCGTCCGTCGCGTCGAGGTCCAGCACGATCTCCGCCGGCGCCTCATCATGAGCCTCCAGGAACAGGTCCACCAACAGACGGTCCAGGGCCGCACTGTCCGCGGGAATCCGCTTGTAGCGGTCCACTGAAGCCTTCTCCGGCAGGGACAGCTCCAGACGATTCAACCCGGAAGCGCTCGCCAGAGGGCGACCCTTGTCCCGCGCCCGACGACGATCGGCGCCCGTGATGTCCGACTTGCCCACCAGCAGCGCCATGAACGCGTCAAGGCGAAGCTGATTGTGATCATTCAGGTCCTCGTAGCCCAGAGCCAGACCGTAGACCCGCTGAGACACCAGGTCCTGAACCGTGTGCTCCACCGCCGATGGATTCCGGTAGTCCCGAAAACACGACGCCATGCGCTCCAGCAGACCGATGCGAGCGTCCGTCTCCCGAAGCAGCAGCCCGCCGCCCTCCGTCGTCAAACGGCCGCCGTCGAAACAGGCCGTCACCTGGCGACGACCGTGGAACCCGAACTCAAGCTGCGACCGAGTACACTCTGTGATCACGGGTCTCACTCCTGCGGATGGTCCAAATGCTTCGTAACACTTGAATTATCCGCGGGAAGAGGCCCGATCTCAAATCACCCCGTGAAACATGCGGGCTAGCGCACTGTCAAGCCCACGGTCTCATGCGGCCACTCTGCCCCTTGAGGTCAGTGTTCCACGACTCCTTGAACAGGTCTGCCCTTTCCAGTTGAGGCAAGTTCCCCCCACTGGGTGCGCCGGCCTTCTGGCCGGCATCTGCTCCGGCCTGCACGCTCGTCGGTCTGACGCGAAGCCTCGCTAGTCGGTGGTCTGGAAGCGGTCGCGGAAGGCGGTGCTGGGGAGTGCTACCAGCGAGTCTTCACGGTAGACCAGGAGCAAGGCCGCAATGTCATTCTGGTTCGCCCAATGGAGGCCGTCTTCAGGGCCCAGGACCATCAGGGCGGTCGCGTAGGCGTCGGCGAGGGCGCAGGTTTCGTGGACCACGCTGGCCGAGGCGAGGGCGTGTTCCACGGGCCGGCCGGTGCGGGGATCGATCGTGTGGGAGTAACGGGTGCCGTCCCGTTCCCAATAGTTACGGTAGTCGCCCGAGGTTGCCAGGGCTCCGTCGGTGAACTCCAGGACCTGTTGCAGGCCGGGCGGCAGCGTGTCCTCCGATCCTTCCGCATCGGACGTGTCGGATTGCGCCGGGGGGCGCTCGATCGCGATGCGCCACGGATCACCGGTGCTGCTGTGACCGGCGGTTCGCAGTTCGCCGCCGATCTCGACCAGGTGGTTCGAATAACCGGTGTTGGTCAGATCCTCGGAGACCCGGTCCACGGCCCATCCCTTGGCGATGGCTGAAAGGTCAAGCGCCGCGCCGTCGCCAAGCTTGAGTACTCGTCGATCCTCCGGCGACAGTTCGATCGCGCCAACGCCCTGCCGCAACCAGGTGCGTTCGTCCTCGCCGGGAGGCATCGGTTCGGCGCCTCGTCCCGGAGCGCCGAATCCCCAGGCGTCGACCAATGGCCCTACCGTCGGATCGAACGCACCGCCGCTCTCCTCGCGGACTCGCCACGCAAGCTCCAGAACCGCCCAGGTTTCCTCGGAGAAGACCAACGATTCGCCGGCCGCAAGCCGGTTGAATCGCGAGATCTCCGAGTCGTCTCGGTAGGTCGACATCGCCCGGTCGACCGCGTCCAGCCGTTCCTCGACAAGGCCTTGGATCGCCTCGTGATCACCAGTCTCCGCGATCGCACGAACTCGGTAGTAGGTCCCCATCGTGGGTCCCTGGAGCACGACCTCATTCGCTGTCGGGGTACAGCCCAGGGCCAGACAGGCAAGGACCAGGAACAGCGGCCGCCTCCACCTCCGGCACCGCATCGCAGCCGACCCATCGCAGCATGCAGCCGCTCGCGGAGCCCCGCCAGGTGGGTGTGGCCGCGACCTAGCCGAAGTCGTCGAAGGCGATGTTCTCAGGCTCGACTCCCAGGTCGTCGAGCATTTTCATGCAGGCCTGGAGCATCAGGGGCGGTCCGCAGAGGTAGTACTCGACGTCTTCCGGACAGGGGTGGTCCTTCAGGTAGTTGTCGTACAGGACCTGGTGGATGAAGCCGGTGTAGCCGTCCCAGTTGTCCTCTTCGAGGGGATCGGAGAGCGCCAGGTGCCAGGTGAAGTTCGGGTTCTCTTCCGCGATCTTGTCGAAGTGGTCGATGTAGAAGGCCTCGCGGTAGGAGCGGGCGCCGTACCAGAAGGACACCTTCCGGTCCGTGTGGATGCGCTGGAACTGATCGAAGATGTGGGAGCGCATCGGCGCCATGCCGGCGCCGCCGCCGATGAAGATCATCTCGGCGTCCGTGTCCTTGGCGAAGAACTCGCCGAAGGGGCCGGCGATCGTTACGTCGTCGCCTGGCTTCAGGTCGAAGATGTATGAGGACATCTGGCCGGGCGGAAGATCCATCTCGCGAGGCGGCGGCGTCGCCACGCGGACGTTCAGCATGATGATGCCCTTCTCCTCCGGGTAGTTCGCCATCGAGTAGGCGCGAACCACCGTTTCGTCGACCTTGGAAACCAGGCTCCAGAGCTTGAAGCGGTCCCAGTCCTCGTGGTACTCGTCCTCCACCTGGAAGTCGCTGTAGTTCACGACGTGGGGCGGGCACTCGATCTGGATGTAGCCGCCGGCGCGGAAGGGCACCTCCTCGTCGGCCGGAAGCTCCAGGATGAGTTCCTTGATGAAGGTGGCGACGTTCTCGTTCGAGCGCACCTTGCACTGCCACTTCTTGACCCCGAAGACCTCGGCCGGGATGCCGATCTTCAAGTCCTCCTTGATCTTCACCTGGCAGCTCAGGCGGCAGCCCTCACGGGCCTCGCGGCGGCTGATGTGGGTCTTCTCGGTCGGCAGCATCGCGCCGCCGCCGTCGAGCACGTCGACGGTGCAGACGCCGCAGGTGCCCTGGCCACCGCAGGCGGAGGGGATGAAGATCTGGTGCTCGGCCAGGGTGCCGAGCAGGGTGCCGCCGGTCGTAGCGGTCAGCGTCTTCTCGTTGTTGATCAGGATCGACACCTCGCCGCCGGCGACGAGCCGGGTCTTGGCCTGCATCAGGATCGTGACCAGGGCGAGGATGACGATGGTGAACATCGCCACCCCGAGGGCGACGGTGATCACAGTTGGATGCCTCCGAAGGCCATGAAACCGAACGCCATCAGGCCGGTGATGACGAAGGTCATGCCCAGGCCGCGCAGCCCGTGGGGCACGTTGCTGTAGCGCAGGCGCTCGCGGATCGACGCGAGGGCGACGATCGCCAGGAACCAGCCGATGCCGGAGCCCAGACCGAAGACCACGCTTTCGCCGAAGTCGTAGTCACGTTCGACCATGAACAGGGAGCCGCCCAGGATCGCGCAGTTCACCGCGATCAGGGGCAGAAAGATCCCCAGGTTGGCGTGAAGCGCCGGGAAGAAGCGGTCGGTCGTCATCTCGACGAGCTGAACCATCGCGGCGATCGTGCCGATGAAGCACAGCAGGTTCAGGAAGGTGAGATCGACGTCGGCGAACTCAGGGCTGATCCAGGTAAGCGCTCCCTCGCTGAGGAGGTGGGTCTGAATCAGGTTGTTGGCCGGCACGGTGACGGTGAGCACGAAGATGACCGCCAGGCCGAGGCCGACCGCCGTCTCCACCTTCTTCGACACGGCGAGGAACGAGCACATGCCCAGAAAGAAGGTCAGGGCCATGTTCTCGACGAAGATGGCCTTGACCGCGAGGTTGAGGTATTCCTCGAACATCGTCCCTGATCCCCCTCTAGCCGTCCATTTCGACTTGTGCGGGCTTCCAGACCCGGATGGCCCAGATCAATCCCCCGATGATGAAGAAAGCGGCCGGCGACAGCAGCATCAGGCCGTTCGGGAGGTACCAGCCGCCCTCGGAGACCGTAGGCAGGATCGAGTAGCCGTACAGCTTCCCGGAGCCGAACAGTTCGCGCAGCACGGCGGTGGCCATCAGGATCGCGCTGTAGCCGAGACCGTTGCCGATGCCGTCGAGCATCGCCAGCGACGGCGGGTTCTGCATCGCGAACGCCTCGGCCCGCCCCATGATGATGCAGTTCGTGATGATCAGCCCCACGAACACGGAGAGCTGCTTGCTGATCTCGTATACGTAGGCCTTCAGGATCTGGTCGGTGACGATGACCAGCGAGGCGATCACCGTCAACTGGACGATGATCCGGATGCTGTTCGGGATCTGGTGGCGCAGCAGGCTGATCGTGAGGTTGGAGAGGGTGAGCACGCAGATGACGGCCACGCACATGACGAGCGAGGTCTCCATCTTCGTGGTCACCGCGAGCGCCGAGCAGATGCCGAGCACCTGGAGCGCGATCGGGTTGTTGTTCCAGAGCGGATCGAGCGCCGCTTCGCTCTTCTTGACTGCCATCAGTTCGCCTCCCCCCGGATTCGGGCGAGATACGGCTCGAAACCTCGCTCGCCGAGCCAGAAATCGAGCATGTTCGTCACTCCGTTGCTCGTGATCGTCGCGCCGCTCAGACCGTCGACGCGGAAGGGGTCCTCTGCCGCGACGCCGGCCTGGCCCTTGATCACCGCCAACTGGAACTCGCCGTCCTCGTCGAACGCGCGGCGCCCCGGCCACTTCGCCTTCCAGCTCGGGTTGTCCACCTCGCCGCCGAGGCCGGGCGTCTCCTTGTGGAGGTAGTAGGTGATGCCGCGCACGGTCGTCGTGTCCGCGTCGAGCGCCAGGAAGCCGTAGAGGGTGCCCCAAAGCCCGAGGCCCTCGATCGGCAGCACGACCATCTCGAGTTCGCCGTCGTCGCCGCGCATCTCGTAGAGCAGCGCCTGATCCGGAAGGCGCTTGACGCTCGCCCTGTTCTTCGGCAACTCGACGCTGGTCGAGGGATTGCGAGCCCGCCGCTGCTGGTCGAACGTTGCCGTGTCGGCGTCGGCCTGCGCTTCGCCCGTCGCGAGGTCGATGATCACCGGTTTGATCGGTTCGAAGCGCGCGGCTACCTCTTCCGGCGTGACTCGCTCGCCCGGTTGGAGAAGATCCACAGCCTCGAGCACCCGCCTCTGCTTGTCGAGTGCCGCGTTCTCATCCTGGAGCGGCTCCAGGCTGACCGCGAAGGAGGAGACGAGAATGCCGCAGACGATGCAGATCGCCGTCGCGAACAGGAGGATGTAGCCGGTGGCCTGTCGGTTTGCCATGAGGGTGTTGCCGGTCTCGTTCCTGACTAGGAGCTTACGCCGCAGAATGCAGCGAAGCGAGTGCTGCGGCGTAAGCTCCTGGTGAGGTGGGGGCTGGGGCCAAACATGGAGTCTGCGACAGGTTTGGCGGCTCTACTGAGCGTAACGCGCCTTCCGGCGCTTGATGTTCGCCTTCAACACGTAGTGGTCGATCAGGGGTGCGAACAGATTCATGAACAGGATGCCGAGCATCACGCCTTCCGGGAAGGCGGGATTCACGGTGCGAATGAGAATCGCCAGCACGCCGACCAGGAAACCGTAGATGTAGCGGCCACGGTTCGTCTGTGCCGCGCTGACCGGATCGGTGGCCATGAAGACGATGCCGAAGGCCCAGCCGCCGAGCACGACATGCCAGCCGAAGGGCACGGAGAGCATCGGATTCGTCGTCGACGCGATCAGGTTGAGCAGCATGGAGATGGCGAAGGACCCGGCGGTGGCGGCGACCATGATGCGCCAGGAGCCGATGCCCGTGGCGATCAGGATCGCGGCGCCGATCAGGCAGGCCAGGGTCGAGGTTTCGCCCATCGAACCCGGAATGTCGCCCAGGAAGGCCTGCATCCAGGTCACGGAGCCCTCGATGGCGTCCAGGCCGTTGAGCCGGGCGGTCGAACCGGATTCCGCCTCGTGCACCGCGATGTCGCCGAGCGCGGTGGCGCCGCTGTATCCGTCGGGCGGGGCCGAAGTGCCTGCCGCGATCCACACCGCGTCGCCTGAAATCTGGGCCGGATAGGCGAAGAAGAGAAACACGCGCGCGGTGAGCGCGGGGTTCAGGACGTTGAAGCCCGTGCCGCCGAAGATCTCCTTGCCGACGACGACGCCGAACGTGATGCCGATCGCGACCTGCCACAGCGGGATGGTCGGCGGCAGCACGAGCGGAAAGAGCATGCCGGTAACCAGGAAGCCCTCGTTCACGTCGTGGCGGCGGACGACCGCGAACAGGCCCTCCCAGAGTCCGCCGACGGCGAAGGTCACGATCAGGACCGGCAGGTAGTAGAGCGCGCCGTGGACCGAGTTCGCGAGCAGGCTGGTGGCGTCGAAGGGCAGCCCAAGCATCTCCATCGCGTCGGTCCGCCAGTTGGGCAGCGCGCCGGCGCCGCCGGCGATCGCCACGTGGATCTGCCGGCCGGTATTCCACATCGCCATCAGGACGCAGGGCACGAGCGCGACGACGACCGTCATCATCAACCGCTTCAGATCGAGCGCGTCGCGCACGTGGGCGGCGCCGGCGGTCGTCTTGCCGGGCGTGTACAGGAAGGTGTCCGGCGCTTCGTACAGGGGATAGAAGCGCTCGAACCTGCCGCCCCGCTCGAAGTGGCGGGCTTGACGGTCGAGGATTCTGCGCAGGAACTTCATTGTCGGCAGGCGGCGTCTAGCCTTCCTTCTCGATCAGTTCGAGCGCGTCGCGCAGGTAAGGGCCGTACTCCGTCTTGCCGGGGCAAACGAAGGTGCAGAGCGCCAGATCCTCCTCGAGCAGTTCGAGGCACCCGAGTTCCTCGGCGCGCTCGATGTCGCCGGCAACCAGCGACTTGAGCAGGAAGGTCGGCTGCAGATCCCAGGGAAAGACGCTCTCGTAGAGGCCGACAGGAACGATCGCGCGCGGCGATCCGTAGGTAGTCGTCGTCATCGCGAACGACTTGCGCGGCAGCAAGGAGGAGGCGAAGGCGCGGGCTCGCGAGAACGCGCCGAAGCCCGGCTGCAGCCAGCCCAGGAAGCGGCGGTCGTGGTCGTCCTCCAGCACGCTGACCGTGTCGTGGAAGCGGCCCAGGTAGCCGTGCAGGTCGGCCGGTGCACCCTCGCCGATCGCGGTTCGCCCGCTGAGCGGCGAGCCGGTGACGACTCGCACGGCATCGTCGGGGATCACTACCGCGCCGTCGCCGAGCTCGCCCCGGGTCACGTCGGCGAGCGAGGCGCCAAGCCGCGTGCGAAGCAGCCGTGGCCTGCGGACCGGGGGCCCGGCGAGGGCGACGATCCGCGAAACGTCCGGCTCGCCGGACGCGAACAGGCGACCGATCGCCAATGTGTCCTGGAGCCCGATCTGCCAGATGAGCTTGCTGCGATCGACCGGGTCCAGGGTGTGGATGTGCAGTCCCGGCGCGCCGGCGGGGTGGGGGCCGACGAACTCCTCGATTTGTATCCGGCCGCTGGCCTCGAGGCCGGCCAGGGTTCCGGGAGCACGGCAGACGTAGACCGGCCCTTCGGTCAGCCTGGCGAGAGCCGCGAGGCCCCGTTCCAGGTCGCCGGTTCGACCTGCCACGATCCGGTCGGCTTCGGGCGCGAAGGGCTCGCTGTTCATCCCGGTCACGAAGATCGACTTCGGCGTCGATCCCGGCGCCGCGGTGCGGCCGAACGGGCGGGCCCGGAGGGCGGCCCAGTCGCCGGACTCGACGAGCAGCGCCTCGACTTCCTCGCGGGAGAGGGCGCCGGGGTGACGTCCGGTGTAGCTCGCGAAGCCGACCTGGGCGCCGCCGCTCGCGCGGTCGGAGGCGTCCACACGAACGACGACCGAGATCAGGGCCCGCTTGGCACCCCGGTTCACCGCCGTGACGGTGCCCGCCGCAGGCGACGTGAATCGGACGCCAAGCTGCTTGCGGTCCTCGAACAGGAGCTGCCCGCGCCGCACTGCGTCCCCCGGCGAGACATGCATCGCCGGCTTCATGCCGGGATAGTCGGCCGCGACGACCGCGACGGCGCCGGGAGCGGCCGCGTCGTCCAGCGTCTGCTCGGGAGCTCCCGAAATGGGCACGCGCAATCCCCGTCTGAAACGGTGTGTGCCCATCGATCGAGACGTGCTCTATTCCGGCGATCGAGCTCTATTCCGGCGAGCGAGGGCGAATCGGAACGCGTCGCTCAACCAGTGAGGGACTATTCCACAACGGTGGGGGATCGGCAACACGCAAGGAGGACAGCCGGCTCCCCCCTGGTACCCGGCCCTACGGCGCGTAGTACGGGTTCGTGCCGGCGGCGTGGTCCGTCGTGTCGAGCACGCGACGCACGGTCGGCACCGCCTCGAGAATGGCCTGTTCGACGCCCTGCTTCAGGGTTTGGTCGGCCATGCCGCAGCCCTGGCAGCCGCCGCCCATCGTGATGAACGCCGTCTCGTCCTTGACCTCGAGCAGGGTGACGAAGCCGCCATGGGCGGCGATCTGAGGATTGATCTGGTCGTCGAGGACGCGCTGTACGTCGGCGGCGGCGCCCTCGCCCCAGACGGAGTTCGGGTTGTCGAACTTGAAGCCGCTCTCGGAGAGTCGGGTGATGAAGTCGATCGTGGCGCCCTCGAGGTCCGGGGCGCTCTCCGGGTCGATGAAGACCTTGAACGCGTCGGTGTCCACCACCTCGTCGCCGGGCCGGGTCTCGTCTGTTCCCACCAGGTCCATCTGGTAGCGGAAACCGCCACCGCCGCGGCCGGTGATCGCGATGCGAAGAGCGAGGTCGTCGCGCTCCTCGTCCTTCATCGCTTCGGCGACCTTCTTCTGTGCCAGCTCGGTGATCGTTAGCATGCGCCGCATTCTAGCCCCGGAATCCTCATAGTCGAAGGAGTACGCACGCCATGAGCTTCGAACACATCCTGCTGGACCACCAGGGCCCGATCACGCGGTTGACCCTGAACGTGCCGTCGCAGTTGAACGCGATGACGTCCGCGATGGGCGCCGAGATCCGGGAGGCCGTGCCGCTGATCAACGAACGGGACGACACCCGGGTGGTCATCGTCCGCGGCGCCGGCCGCGCGTTCAGCGCCGGCGGCAGCCTGAAGAGCATCCAGGAGGAGGTCAGCGAAGATCCGGATTCGGGCCCCGGCCTTGGCGGCGGCGCGAACTTCTACCGTCTCTACCTCTCCGTCCGCGACCTTGAGGCGCCGTCGATAGCGGCGATCAACGGCCATGCGATCGGCGCCGGCCTGTGCTTCGCGCTCGGGTGCGACATGCGGGTGATCAGGACGGGCGCGCGGGTGGGGATGACCTTCGTGCGTCTCGGTATCCACCCCGGCATGGCGGCGACCTGGACGCTCCCGCGCCTGATCGGTCCCGCACGCGCCGCCGAACTCCTGTACAGCGGCCGGCTGATCGATGCGGCGACGGCGGTCGACTGGGGCATCGCCAGTCGCGAGGCGGACGACGACTTCGACCAGGTCGTCGAAGACCTGGCGATGGAGATCGCGGCCTCGGGCCCGGTGGCGGTGAAGGCGACCAAGCGGACCGTGCGCGGCGCCTTCGAGCGGTCGATCGACGAGGCCCTCGAACTGGAGAGCACGGAGCAGGAGGTCACCTTCCGCACGGCCGATGCGCGCGAGGGGGTGCAGGCATTGACCGAGCGCCGGCCGCCCCGTTTCGTGGGCCGGTAAGCTACGCCGATGCCCACGGCGGCGGCGTTGATCATCGGGAACGAAATCCTCACCGGCAAGGTCGAGGAGGCGAACCTGACGCTGCTTGCGCGCGAGTTGTTCGGCCTGGGAATCGAGCTGCGCCGAGTGGTCGTCTGCCCCGACGACATCGCCGGCATCGCGGGCGACATCGAGCGGCTCAGAGACCGCTTCGACTACGTGATCACTTCGGGCGGCGTCGGTCCGACGCACGACGACGTCACCCTGAAGGCGGTGGCTGCCGCCTTTGACCGGCCCCTGGTGCGCTCGCCGGAACTGGTGACCAGGATCCGCGAGATGGTGGGGGAGCGCTGCACGGAGGGCCACCTGCGAATGGCCGACGTGCCGGAAGGCGCCGACCTGGTCAGCACGCCGGACGTGCCCTGGCCTTCCGTCGTGATGGACAACGTATACGTCCTGCCGGGGGTGCCGCGGATCTTCCGCATGAAGCTGCCCCTGCTGCGGGACCGGTTGGCGGCCGGTCGCCGTTTCTACAGCCGGGCGGTGTACACGATGTGCCGCGAAACGGACATCGCCGAGATGCTCGATCTTGTCGTTGCGGCCCACGCCGAGGTGGAGATCGGGAGCTATCCGGTGATGGACGGCGACTATCGGGTCAAACTGACGGTGGACAGCCGTAGCCGCGGCGCCGCGGACCTGGCGCTCGCGGCGCTGGTCGAGGCGCTCCCCGCCGGCGCGGTGGTGCGAGTGGAAGGCGGGGCGGCTGCCGCAGGCGGGCGCTGACGCCTCGGACTATTGGGAGGAACGATGATCGAGTGGAGTTGCCCTTCGGGGCTGAGGGTGAAACGCGGTGTCCTGGTTGGAATCGTCTCGCTGTCTGTCTTCGTCGCCGGCGTCACCGCCGCCGTCGCGCAGGAGGAAGCCGCCGGCGAAACGGCGGAGGTTGGCGGCGACTGGACCTGGGAGCTGACCGAGGTCCTGCCCCAGGATCCTGCCGTGCTGACCGGAGAACTGGACAACGGTCTTCGGTACTACGTGCGCGCCAATGGCCGGCCGGAGAACCGGGCCTTCCTGCGGCTCATCGTGCGTGCGGGCTCCGTGCTCGAGGACGACGACCAGCGCGGTCTGGCGCACTTCGTCGAGCACATGGCGTTCAAGGGCACGAGGAACTTCGAGAAGTCGGAGTTGCTCGACTACCTGCAAGGCATCGGGATGCGCTTCGGGCCCGACATCAACGCCTACACGGGCTTCGACGAAACGGTCTACATGCTGGAAGTGCCGACCGACGACCCTGAGATTCTCGACACGGCGCTTCTGGTGCTTGAGGACTGGGCGTCCGGCGTCAGCCTGGAGGACGAGGAGATCGAGCGCGAGCGGGGCGTGGTCATCGAGGAGTGGAGGGGCGACCGGGGCGCCGGAGCGCGCCTCCTGGATGCCGAGATTCCGTACCGCTTCCACGGCTCGCGCTACGCCGAGCGGTTGCCGATCGGCGATCCGGAGATGCTGCGGGAAGCGCCGCCCGAGCGGCTCCGGGACTTCTACCGCGACTGGTACCGGCCCGATCTGATGGCGGTGGTCGCCGTCGGCGATTTCGACGCGGAGGAAGTGGAGTCGGAGATCCGGGACCGATTCGGCAGGCTCGAGGGGCCGGACGAGCCGCGTGAGCGGTTCGAAGCCGAGATACCTCCACACGAAGAGACGCTGGTGTCCGTGTTCAGCGACCGCGAGTTGCCGCGCTCCTCGGTCTCGGTTGCGTACAAGGGGCCGGCGGATCC
This sequence comes from Thermoanaerobaculia bacterium, assembly GCA_965232105.1. Lineage (GTDB taxonomy): Bacteria > Acidobacteriota > Thermoanaerobaculia > Multivoradales > Multivoraceae > Multivorans. The sequence goes on along the minus strand of OZ246956.1, from coordinate 3,832,074 downwards.
GTTCGTCACCGTGGCCGACTACCGCGCGCGGCTGGTCCGCGGCCTCTACAACGGGATACTGAACAACCGGTTGGCGGAGCGGGCCGAGGAGGCCGACCCGCCGTTCCTCGGCGCCATCAGTAGCAGGGGAACCCTCGCTCGCAGGCGCAGCCTCTATGTGCTCGCGGCCGGTGCTCGCGAGGGTGGCGCCGTGCGGGCGCTTGAAGCGGTGCTGACGGAGTCGGAGCGAGCCCGCAGGCATGGTTTCGAAGAGAGCGAGCTGGAGCGGGCGAAGGTCAACACGCTGCGGTCGATGGACCGGGCCTACGACGAGCGGGACAAGACCCACTCCGCCGCCTACACCGGCGAGTACCAGCGCAACTTCCTGACCGATGAGCCGTTTCCGGAGGTCGCCTACGAACGGGAGCTGGCGCGGCGGTACGTGCCGGACATCGAGTTGGCCGAAGTCAACGCGATCGCCGATTCCTGGATCCACGACCACGATCGCGTGATTCTTGCCAGCGGCCCGGAGAAGGAGGGGCTCGAGCAGCCACGGGAAGAGGAACTGCTGGCCGCCTTCGACCGGGTCGAACAGGTCGAGGTCGCGGCCTACGAGGACGATGTCGGCGAGGGCGCGCTGGTGCCCGTTCGACCGTCGCCGGGCCGGATCGTCGAACGGTCGACGATCGAGGAACTCGGGGTCACCGAATGGCGGCTCTCGAACGGCGTCCGGGTCGTGCTACGCCCGAGCGACTTCAAGAACGACGAGATCCTGGTCGCCTCCTTCAGCCCGGGGGGCGCCTCACTGGTTTCGGACGAGGACTGGCTGGAGGCCAATCTGGCGACCTCGGTGGTTCAGCTTTCCGGGTTGGGGAACTTCAGCCTCACCCAGTTGAACAAGGCGCTGACCGGCAAGGTCGCGCGGGTCGGTGCGGTCATCGGCCCCCTCTTCGAGGGCATCAGCGGGCGTGGCTCGCCCAAGGACCTGGAGACGCTGTTCGAGTTGATCTACCTGAACGGAACGTCGCCCCGCCGCGACGCGGAGGCGTACGAGTCCTTCCTGACCCGGCAGGGGGCTCTGTTGCGGAACCAGAGCGCGATGCCGACGTACGCATGGATCAAGACGCTGCAGGAGGTCGTCACCCAGGAGCATCCTCGGCGCCGCATCCTCACCGAGGACATGCTGGCGGATCTGGACGAGGACCGGATCTTCGCCGTCTACGAGGATCGGTTTCGTGACTTCTCCGACTTCATCTTCTTCTTTGCCGGCAGCTTCGAGCTGGAGGCGATAGAACCGCTGGTCGCTACATGGCTTGGCGGCCTCCCGTCCTCCGGCCGCGAGGAGACGTGGCGCGACGTGGGCGTGCGCACGCCGGAAGGCCAGATCGAGCGGACGGTCTACAAGGGGCTGGAGGACAAGAGCCAGGTCGCCCTGGTGTACACGGGGCCGTTCGAGCAGAGCCAGTTGAACCGCTATCGGCTGAACTCGATGGCTTCGCTGCTGCGGGAACGCCTGCGCGAGCGTCTGAGGGAGGAACTCGGCGGGACCTACGGCGTCAATGTCGGCGGCGGCGCCGAGCGCGTCCCGGTGTCGGCGTTCGCCGTCCAGATCAGCTTCGGCTGCGATCCGGACCGGGTTGAGGAGATGCTCCAGGCCGTCGACGAGGAGATCGCCCGCATCCGCGAGGAACCGGCGACGGACGACGAAGTCGGCCAGGTCAGCGAACAGCAGCGGCGGGGACGGGAGACGGCGAAGGAGACGAACGGCTTCTGGCTGGGCGTGCTGCAGTCGGTCTACCAGTTCGGGGACGATCCCTTGAGCATCCTGGAGTACGAGGAGTTGTTCGACCGGCTCGACGCGGAGATGATCCAGGGCGCGGCCCGAGACTACCTCGGCGGCGACAACCTGATCCAGGTTCTGCTGATGCCGGAGGCTTCGGACGCCGCCGGCGATGAGGCCGGCGGAGAGGGAGAAAAGGACGAGCCGGCCGCGGCAAGGGAGGCGGCGTGAACGGAGCGGCAGTGGAATTGGGGCCCGTCAAGCCGGGACGGCAAAGCTGGCGGGCTCGCCGGCGGTCGGCGCTCTGCGGCGTGGTCCTCGCCGGCTGCGCCGCGGCCACGGCAACCTGGGCCTCGGAGTGGCCGAACTGGCGAGGCCCCGACCGCAACGGCTACAGCGCCCACACCGGTCTGCCAACAGAGTGGTCCCACGACGGCGAAACGGAGCGGAACATCGTCTGGAAACTGCCCCTTCCGGATCGCTCGGGCTCGACCCCGATCGTCGTCGGCAAGCGCCTCTTCCTGAACGTGGCGGAAGGGGACGACCTCTTCCTGTGGCTGGTCGACGCCGACTCCGGCGAAGTCGTTTGGCGGCGGAAAGTGGCAGGCGGCAACCGGTTCCAGCGCAAGCACAACATGTCGTCGCCGTCGCCGGTCACGGACGGCGAGCGGGTCTGGGTGCTGACCGGCACCGGCGTCCTGCAGGCCTACGATTTCGAGGGCAACCAGCTCTGGGCGCGCGAACTCGAGCAGGACTACGGCGCCTTCGGGCTGAACCACGGCTACGGCTCCTCCGCGCTGCTGTGGCGGAACGTGCTCTTCGTGCCGGTACTGCACGGCATGAAGACGGACGATCCGTCCTACCTGCTGGCAATCGACGCCGACTCGGGGGAGACGATCTGGCGGCAGGAGCGGCCCACCAGCGCGCGGATGGAGTCGCCGGACGCCTACATCACGCCGGCCCTGGTCGAGAGCGGCGAACGACACGTTCTCGTCTTGAACGGAGGCGACGTCGCGACCGGCCACGATCCCGGCAGCGGCCGCGAACTGTGGCGGGTGGAGGGCTTCAACCCGAGGGACAGCCCGATGTACCGGGTCGTTGCGTCGCCGGTCGCTTCGGGCGACCTGGTCTTCGTGCCCACCCGCGTCAGTCCGATGAAGGCGCTGCGACTTGGCGACGGCGGCGATCCCGAAATCCTCTGGGAGACCGACCGCGGACCGGACGTGCCGACGCCGGCGACCGACGGGGAGACCCTCTATCTCCTGAGAGACAACGGTTTGCTGTCGCGGCTGGACGCGGCTACCGGGGAGCCGGTCTGGGAGAACCAGCGGCTGGCCCCGGGCACCTACAGCGCCTCCCTGCTGGTTGCCGACGGCAAGGTCTACGCGACGAACGAGGACGGGGTGACCACGGTCGTCCGCGACGGTCCCGAGTTCGAGATCCTGTCCAGGAACGAGGTCCAGGGCTTCACGCTGTCGTCGCTGGGGGTGGCGCCCGGCAGGCTCTATCTGCGCACCGCGAGCTTCCTCTACTGCATCGCCGAGCCGGGCGGCTGAGGGCGGTCGGCAGCCTGCTAGGATCTCGCGCTCCCGCTTTGCCGGTTCTGGCGTTTTCGCGGTTCGAGAGGAATCCCCGCATGAAGATTCGACCCCTCGCTTCGCTCCCTCTGCTCGTCTTCTTCCTCGCCTGCGGCGGTGGCGGTGGCGGCGACGCCGGCGACGCAGCGTCCGGCGGTCCGCAGTTCCTCAGCATGGGAACCGCGCCGGTCGGCGGCGCCTTTCCGGTCGTCGGCGGCGCGATCGCCGAGGTGCTGAACGAGAACCGGGGCGAGAACGAGTGGCGCGTGCAACCGCGGGGCACCAAGGGATCGCAGGAGAACATCCGGCGGCTGGTGCGGGGCGAACTGCAACTCGCACTCTCCAACTCGGCGATCAGCTACTTCGCGGTCCTCGGCGAGTCCGGTTGGGAGCAGAGCTACGACATCCGCGCCGTGGCCACCCTGGCGCCGAACATCGCGACCTTCGTGACGAAGACGGATTCGGGCGTGACGAGGATGGGCGATCTGGCGGGCCGGCGGGCGATGGTCGGCGTCGCCGGCGCCGGCTTCGAGATGTTCGTCGAGCCGTTGCTGGCCGCCCACGGCGTGACCTACGACGACTTCACCCAGGTGTACGGCACCCAGAGCGGCGCGGTCGACATGCTGGGTGATGGTGCGATCGACGCCGCGTTCCTGGGTGGTGCGGTGCCCACCGGCGCGGTAACCCAGGCGAGCAGCACCTACGACATCCGCTTCGTGCCATTCGACGAGGAGACGCGGCAGCGCCTGGCCGCCGATTATCCCTTCTTCCAGCTCGCGACGATTCCGGCCGACGCCTACTCGGACCTGAGCGAGGACTATCCGGGGCTCAACGTCGGCTCGATGCACCTGATTGCCTCGGCCGACGCGGACGAGGAGCTGGTCTACCGGATCACGAAGACGCTTTGGGACAATCGCCAGTCGGTGGCCGACAAGCATCCCGCCGGGCGCGCGATCAACGAGGCGAACGTGGCGCGCTACACCGGCACCCCCTTCCATCCGGGCGCGGAACGCTTCTACCGCGAGATCGGCGTCTGGCCCGAAGCCGCCGGTTGAGCGCGCCAGACCAGTCGCCCACGCCAGTCGCCGTGCCTTCCGGGAACGCGGGCGTCTCGCCCGCATCCGCCGGAGCCGAGGAATCGAGCTCAGGTCCGGCGAGCCTTGAACGGTTCCGCCGCTTCCTGATCGCGGCGCTCGGCGTCGGTCTGTGCTTCTTCGTCCTGTTCGAGGTCAACTACGGCGTCCTGCTGCCGCAGTCGTCGCTGGCGGTGTTCGTCGGCGGCGGCCTGCTGCTCTGTTTTCTCGCCTTTCCCGTTCACGCGAGGCTGGCTTCGAACCGTTGGCTGCGCGGTCTGGACCTGGTGCTGGGCCTCGCGGCGGCGGCGGCCTGCGCGTACGTCGTCGTGCAGACGGAGCCCGCCTTCGAGCATCTCTGGTCGGGAGGCCGATCGCTCGGCAACCGGGCCGGAATCGAAACCGGCGCCGACATCGTGCTCGGGCTGATCGGCCTGGTGCTCGTCCTCGAGGCGGCCCGGCGCAGCATCGGCTGGATCGTGCCGGCGCTGGCGCTGGTCTTCGTCGCGCACACGCTGTACTGCTACTACAGCCTCCGCAACGGGTGGCCGATCCTGCCGGACTGGCTCTTCCCGCATGCCGGCCAGAACCCCCGCGACGTGGTCGGCACCACCTTCCTGCAGAGCCTGGGCGTGTTCGGCCCGGCGGCCTCGGTCATGTTCCGCTACGTTTTCCTGTTCGTCGTGTTCGGGGCCTTCCTCGAGATGTCCGGCGCGACGCAGTTCATCATGCGGTTCGCCGAACGGGTGTTCGGCACCAAGCCCGGCGGCCCGGCAAAGGTCGCGGTACTCAGCAGCGGCCTTCTGGGCTCGCTGTCCGGCAGCGCGGTCGCGAACGCGGTGACGACCGGCGCCTTCACCATCCCGATGATGCGCAGCAACGGCTTCAGGCGGCACGTGGCGGCGGCGGTCGAGGCGGCGGCTGCGTCCGGCGGTGCGCTGGTGCCGCCGGTCATGGGCGCCGGCGCCTACATGATGCTCGAGATCGTCGAGCCCCAGGTGACCTTCCTGCAGATCGTGCAGGCGGCCCTGTTGCCGGCGGTGCTCTTCTACCTGTCGATCTTCCTGATCGTCCACTTCTACGCTAGACGGGTCGGGACGCCGGAGCGGGAAGGCGAGCCGCTGCCGGTGCGGCGCTTCGACGCGATCGTCTTCGTTTCCGCGCTCGGGGCTCTGATCCTGTTGTTGCTGCTGCGGTTCTCGCCGTTCCGAGCGGTCACCGGGTCGTTGATCGTGATCCTGCTCCTCGCGGTGGTGCGCAAGGAGTTCGACCTGCCGAAGAGGCTGCGCTACCTGACATTGGGCTGCTTCGGCGCGGTTGCGATCGTCCATCAGCTCGTGTGGGCGGACACGCCGGCCGACCCGTCTTTCCGGCAGGTCTTCGAGTCCTGGCTCTCCTCGGGGATCGTGGCGATGCTCGGGCTGATGGTCTTCGGGCTGATTCACCACGCGTGGCGCCCGCACATCCTCGGCGCCCTGACCAAGGCGGCCCGCAACGGGATTCCGCTGGTCGCCGCGAGCGCCTGCGTCGGCACGATCATCGGCATCGTCCAGCAGACCGGCATCGCGGTTGACTTCAGCGCCGCGATCAAGTCGGTCGTGGCGACCAACCTGTTCCTGGCCCTGCTCGGGATCATGGTCACGTCGCTCGCCCTCGGGATGGGCGTGCCGTCCGTCGTCTGCTACCTGCTCATGGCGACGCTGATGGGGTCGCTGCTGTCGGAACTCGGCGTGATTCCGCTCGCCGCGCACCTGTTCATCTTCTACTTCGGGATGATGTCCATGGTTACGCCGCCGGTAGCGCTGGCGGCCTACGCGGCAGCCAGCCTGGCGCAGGCGCCAGTCATGCGCACGGCGCTGGCGGCGTTCCGCTTCGCCCTCGTCGGCTTCACGCTGCCCTACATGTTCGTCTACCGGCCGGCGCTGCTGTTGATGGACGAGGACGGTGGGAGCCTCTTCGCGGCCGGGGCCGCCGGCCTGCCGCCGCTGTTGCTCGCCCTGGGCGCGGCGGTCGTCGGGATCCTGGCTCTGGCCGCGGGGGTCAGCGGCTACCTGCGCTCCGAGTTGAGCAGGCCTCTGCGGGTCCTGATGCTGGTTTCGGCGGCCCTGCTGCTCGTTCCCGACCTGGGCGGTCCGGCTCTGGGCGTCGCGGTGAACGGGGTGGGAGCGGTCCTGTTCGTGGCGCTCGCGGTCCTGAACCGGCCGGCGGTTGCTCGGGCCTGACGGGCCCGCAGGTCGCACGCACTGGGTTGAGGCTCAGCCTCAGGTCGGGAGGGTCTACTGCAGGTGGGCTACTTCGATGTCGCCCCAGTGTTCATTCAGGTACTCAGCGACTAGGCGGCGGTGACAGTGATGGGGTTCGTGCTCGCTGCACAGGAGGCAACCGTCGGAGATGATCTCTCTTGTGACGGTTTCTTCGATGCGACGTTCACGCATTAGCTCGCGGAAGCGGACCTCGTAGGTCTCCCAGTCGCCTCTACGCTTCTTGTAGTCGTCGAGGATGTCCTTGGTGGGGGCGAGTTCCGGGACGTGGATGTACTCGATGCCGCAGATCTCGCGCAGGAAGTAGGCAAGGTCATCTCGCTTGGCGAAGCCGGCGAGTTGGGACACGTTATGGAGCCGAACGTCAACGACCCTCTTGGCGCCGGAGATCCGCAAGAGGCTGAAGAAGCGGGAAGCCGGCTTCTTCGTGAAGCCGATCGTTGACAGTTTCATCGGTTCCTCGATTCGTCCTTGGTGGGCTGATCGGTCCGGGTGTGACCCACTTGGGCCGCCCGCAGGTCGATTGCTTCAGAGATTGCGTCAACGGCTCTGCGGGAACCGTTGTCGGCCCGGTTGAACAGGTCCGCCTGCCTTAGCCCGGTCATGTCCAGTAAGCGGTCCATCGTCTGGGCGTGGTTCTCCAATCCTCCGTCGGCGAGAATATGCTCGACCTGGACCCCCCGCTCGGCCAAGGCTCGGCCTACGAGCAAGGTGCGGTGGCAGTCGAGGGGTTCCCTCTCGGCGCAGAGCAGGGCAATCCTCTCCTTCAACGCTCCCAGCAGGATACGTTCGATGCCGGACTCGAAGGTCGGTTTCGCCGCCAGCCGGTCGTAGCAGACGTGCCCATTCTCGTAGTCGGACGGATCCTGGGAGCGGCCGCCCAGTTCGCGTCCCAGGAACACATAGGCGATACCCGTGTTGTGCAACCATGCCGCGAGGCTTTCCTTGTTGAACTGAGGGCTAAAGCGGCTGTAGGGTGCCGAGCGAATGTCGGCGACGGCTGTGACTCGATACGTGTGCAGCAGTTCCTTGAGCCGCTCGATCGAGTGATTCGAATGGCCGACGGTCAAGACGGTCGAACTGCGGGTGCGCCTCACGGTTCTCTAGTCGAGCTCGATCACGGCTGCGATCAGCTTGTAGCAGGCATCGCCGTAGGGCTCGCCCAGGCTGACGGTCAGGTAGCACTCGCCCATCTCGTAGTCGCCGTCGGGCCGTACCAGGTACTGCTTCTCAAGACTCGGATCAGTGACCCAGAAAGCGTAGTCGCAGCCGGCATAGGCGAACCGGCCCTGCACCCGGCGCTTCGGATTGCCGAACGCCTCGCTTGGCGCGAACACGGCGAGAGTCAGGGCCTCGACATGGATCAAACGAAGAGAACTCTTGACCGAAGGCAGGAGATCCAGCGGGATCTTGTCGTTCCTGCCGGTCCTGGTGCTGTGCCCGTCGATCCAGAGAGTCCGGTTCGGCTCGCTGAATCTCGGCAACTCGGTGTGGGGCAGTCTCCCCGCTTTCTGCCAGTAGTACTTCGGATCGAGCAGCCAGTTCTCCACCTGGTACCCGCTTGGACGCGGTTCGCGGAGTGGCACGTCGATCACATCGAGGACCCGCGGATCGCTACCGTCCTCGTACTGCCGTTCGCGTTCGGAGACCTCCTCGTGCTCCCGGTCGCTAACCGGCCGTATCCAGGGTCCAGCCTTGAGCCCGTCGAACTCCCGGCCAGCGAGACAGCGCCCGCTCAGTTTCCGGGAGTTGGCCAAGCAGAGAATGCGCTTCATTTGCGGCATCGGCTGATTATGCGTCGAGAACCGGGTCGGAACCAAGAGACGTGACTTCGTCCTGCTGGTATGCCAGCCCACCCACGACGGGCCGTCGAGTCCGGTTCAGCTACGGTCGGTCGAGCGTGAAGCGGTTCGCCTTGAGTTCATAGCGGGGCAGGGAACCGGTCGCCGCGATGCGTACCGGTATCCGGAGACTGAGGCGCTTCTGGAACAGATCCTGGAGTCGGGTCCGGAGAACCTCGGCCTCGCGGCCGGGCTCCGGCTCGACCTCCAGTTCGACTTCGACCATCTGCCGGCGTTCGCGTACCGTCGCGCGGTACTCGGCGACTCCGCCGGCTTCCCGGATCATCGCGTCGATCGAGCTCGGGTAGACGTTTACGCCGCGGACGATGAACATGTCGTCGGCGCGGGCGCGAACACCGCCATCGAGGTAGACGGTCGGCCGGCCGCAGGAACAGCCGGCGGCGCAAAGCCGTCCGACGTCGCCGGTGCGATAGCGGACGACCGGGCTGCCGATCCGTCCGAGGTTGGTCAGCACGAGTTCGCCGAGGGGCGGGTCGGACTCCCTGGCGCCTGGGTCGAGCGGCCGGAGCAGCTCTCCGGTCGTCCGGTCGAGCCACTCGACGATGAACTCCTCCTCGAAGACATGAAGGTGTTCGCCGACGCCGCAGGGGTAGCCCCAGGCGCCGACCTCCGTCGCGCCGGCGTGGTCGAAGACACGAGCTCCGAACCCCTCCGCGAGCTGACGTTTGACCGCCGGTACACCGGCGCCCGGCTCGCCGCCATGGATCGTCCGCTCGATCGAACTGACGGCGAGATCGACGCCGAGTTGGCGTGCGACCTCGAGGAGGCGCAGGCCATAGGTCGGCGTCGCCACCAGGACCGTGGCGCCTTCCTCGCGGATCACGTTGAGGCGCTGCTCGGTGCTCAGGTGCCCGCCGGGCATGACCAGGCAGCCGAGCTGCTGCGCCGCCTCGAAGGCGGTCCAGAAGCCCACGAAGGGGCCGAAGCCGAAGGCGACGAAGACTCGGTCGTCGGGACCGACGCCGGCTCCCTTGTAGGTCTCGAGCCAGCAGTCGAGGAACCACTGCCAGCTTGCCGGGGTGTCGAACCAGCGCAGCGGCTTGCCGGTCGTCCCCGAGGTGCGGTGGACGCGGACGTAGCGGTCGAACGGGAAGGTCAGGTTGCTGCCCCGGGGCGGGTTCGCGTCCTGGTCGGCGGCGAGCTCGGCCTTGGTCGTGAAGGGAAGACCGGTCAGGTCGTCCAGGGTCGGCGGGGAGTCGAAGCCGGCGGCTTGCCACTTCGCCCGGTAGAACGGGTTGTGAACGTGGACCTGCTCCGCCATGCGGCCGAAGCGGTCCGCCTGTCGCGCGCGGAGTCGCTGGCGCCGGCGCGCCAGGCGGTCGGTCAATTCCGCTCTTCCTCGGTTACCGCCGGCGAGCGTCCAGGCGCGGGTTCGGGCGAGGCCTCAAGGTCGACTTCATCGCGGAAGCGGACCTCGATTCGATACCCGTCCACGTCTTCTCCGAACTGCGACAGCAGGAACGTGCGCACGAAGTCGGCCGTCCTGCGGCGCCCGAGTTCCCGCACGAGGGCGATGTTCTCGCCCGCGCGGGACGCCAACTGGTCCGTGATGCGGAGGCGGAGTTGCTCCAACACCGCTTCCTCGTCGCGGAGCACGGAGTCCGCCTGGACCCTGTACTCGATCGCTGAGGCGTCCACGGCGGGCCGGTTCGCGCGGACACCAGGCGCCAACACGTGGACCGTCGTTCCCTCGAGGGTGAGTGACCACTCGTCCTCGAGGTCGAGGTAGTAGGTGTAGCGCACCGGGACCCGCGCTTCGACCATCACGTCCGGCAGCCTGAGTCGGCCCCACAGCAGGCTCGCCGAGTCCCTGCGCTCGATCACCTCGGTCTGGTCGAGAGACGCGAACTGGAGGAAGGCGCTGCCGGAGATCTCGGTGGCGTAGCTCACGAAGGATGTCTGCACGGTGCCCGTGTGGAACGCCTCCGCGATCCGTTCGACGGCAAGGGCGGCGTCGCGGGCGAGTTCGCGGCCGCCCTCCACCACGTCGCCGGGGACCTGGGTCAGTCGGATGATGACGAAGCCGATCACGATCACGACGACCATCCCCAGGGTCAGAGTGACGAACGCGAGCGGCCAGAGCACCTGGCTGCGGGGCTTCCGCGAGCCGGGGCTGGAACCGCGCTCCGGTGCCGGTGTCTCGGCCATGGAGCGCAGTCTATGTCCGACCTGCTAGCCTCGCGCGCGTTTCGCTGGAAGAACCCCGAAAAAGACTCTGAACGAGGAGAGACCGGACCATGGAACTAGGACTGCTCTCGGGCGGCTTCGGCAGCCAGATCAACATTCCGATCGACCGCATCCGGCAGGCGGAGAGCGCCGGCTTTACTTCGGTTTGGACGGCCGAGGCCTACGGCAACGACGCGGTGACGCCCGCGGCGTGGATCCTCGCTCAGACCGAGAAGATCAAGGTCGGCACCGCGATCATGCAGATGCCGGCGCGCAGCCCGGCGATGACCGCGATGACCGCCTTGACCCTGAATCAGCTCTCCGGGGGCCGCTTCCTGCTTGGCCTGGGGCCGTCAGGACCGCAGGTGATCGAGGGCTGGCACGGCGTCGCCTATGGCCGGCCGCTGACGCGCACGAAGGAGTACATCGACATCGTGCGTCAGATCTTCGCTCGCGAGGAGCCCGCGACCTACGACGGCTATCACTACCAATTGCCGTACCGCGGCGATGACGGGACGGGTCTCGGCAAGCCGCTCCGGAGCATTCTCGCCGCCGACACATCGATCCCGATCTACACCGCGTCGATCAGCCCGAAGGGCGTCGAGTGCAGTGCCGAGGTCGCTGACGGCGTGTTCCCGGTGTGGATGAACCCGGAGCGCTTCGATCTGTTCGAAGATGCGCTGGGACGGGGCTTCGCCAAGGCCGGCGGCGGCAAGAGCCTGGACGACTTCAAGGTCATGCCCTTCGTCACCGTCGTGATGGGCGACGACGTGGAACAGTGCCGCACTCCGGTCAAGATGAATCTTGCCCTGTACATCGGCGGCATGGGCGCGCGCGACAAGAACTTCTACAACGACTACGCCAGGCGCCTCGGCTACCCTGACGCGGCCAAGGTCATCCAGGACAACTTCCTCGGCGGCAAGAAAAGCGAGGCCATCGGCGCCGTGCCGGATGCCCTGGTCGACGATCTCGCCCTGGTCGGCCCGAAGGAGCGGATCGTCGACCGTCTCGCGGCCTGGAAGGAAGCCGGCCGCAACGGCCAGGTCGCTTCGATGCTGTTGGGCTGCCAGCAGCCGGAGGCGCTCGACGCGATCGCGGAGGCGGTGCTGTAGGTCGGAAGTGCGTCTCTCCTGGAACGAGGTAAGGGTTCGCGCCGCGGCGTTCGCCAAGGAATGGCGGGACGCGGAGTACGAGAAGGGAGAGACGCATAGCTTCTACAACGAGTTCTTCGAAGTCTTCGGGGTCCGTCGCCGCACGGTCGCGCGCTACGAGGAACACGTTCGGAAGCTGGACGACAGGAGCGGCTTCATCGACCTCTTCTGGCCTGGCGTGCTCATCGTGGAGCAGAAGAGCGCCGGGCGCGATCTAGACAAAGCGTACGGTCAGGCGGGAGAGTACTCGGATGCTCTTGCGGACCGGGAGCGACCCCGGTACATCCTGGTCAGCGACTTCCAGACCTTCGAACTACACGATCTTGGAGAGCGGGCGGTCACCAGCTTCGCTCTCCAGGACCTGCCGGAGAATGTCGAGAGCTTCGGCTTCATTCTTGGCGTCGAGCGCCGGGTGTTTCGCGACCAGGACCCGGCGAACATCGAGGCGGCCGAACTGGTTGGCAAGGTCCACGACGCCCTCGCGGCAGCCGGCTACGCTGGGCCTGATCTGGAGCGCTTCCTGGTCCGGCTCGTGTTCTGTCTTTTCGCGGACGATACGGGCATCTTCGAGCCTCGCGACATCCTTTTCGACCTTCTCGAGAGTCGAACCGGCGAGGACGGTGCGGACTTCGGACTTTGGCTGTCGCAGTTGTTTCAGGTTCTGAACACTCCTGCGGAGACCCGTCAGGCGACGTTGGACGAGGATCTCGCCCGTTTCCCTTACGTCAACGGCGACCTGTTCGACGGGCCTCTGACGATCCCGTCCTTCGACGCCTTGATGCGCAGGGCCGTCCTTGATGCGTGCAGCTTCGACTGGTCTACGATCTCGCCCGCGATCTTCGGTGCCCTGTTCCAGTCCGTCATGGCACCCGCGGAGCGGCGCGCGCAAGGGGCGCACTACACGACCGAGAAGAACATCCTGAAGGTGATCGAGCCGTTGTTTCTCGACGATCTTCGGGCCGAATTCAAACGGCTTCAGGCCCGCAAGGACGGCCGGCGCCGGGCCGAGCTGTTGAGGTTCCAGAGACGCCTCGGCGAAGTGACCTTCTTCGACCCGGCCTGCGGCTGCGGCAATTTCCTGATCATCGCCTACCGGGAGCTTCGCGTTCTCGAACTCGAGGTGCTGAAGGAACTGTATACGGGGCCCGTGCTGGAGAGCCTTGCCGATCGGATGTCGATGATCGATGTCGACCAGTTCCACGGCATCGAGCTGGGGGAGTTCCCCGCCCGCATCGCAGAGACCGCGCTGTGGATGATGGACCACATGATGAACAACCGCCTGAGCCTGGAGTTCGGTGCAACCTACACGCGGATTCCGCTTCGGACGACCCCGGACATCGTGCACGGGGATGCGTTGGAGATGGACTGGGCTGATGTCCTGCCACCCGGGAACTGCGACTATGTCTTCGGCAATCCGCCGTTTCGGGGTAAGAGTCAGCAGAGCAAGGAGCAGGCCGCCCAAGTGCGCCGAGTCGCCCAACTCGGCAAGCAAGGGGGCACTCTTGACTACGTGGCCGCCTGGTTCATCAAGGCAGGAGCTTACGTCAGCCAAGCTGGCAAGCCTGTCCGCATCGGCCTTGTTGCGACCAACTCCGTGACGCAGGGCGAGCAGGTCGGCCTCCTGTGGCCAGTTCTCTTCGACAGGTATGACCTTGACCTTGCCTTCGCGCATCGGACCTTTGCCTGGGGGTCGGACGCCCGTGGGAAGGCCCATGTGCATGTCGTGATCGTGGGTGTTGACCGGCGCCAGGACGAGCGTCCGGTCAAGCGCCTGTTCAGCTACGCGGACGTGAATGGCGAGCCCGACGAGCAGCGTTGTCGGGCTCTCTCGCCGTATCTGTTCGACGCCACCAGAATGACGGACCCACATCTGACGGTCAGAAAGGTCAGCCACCCCATCAACGGGCTTCGTCGCCTCAAGACCGGTGTTCAGATGATCGACAACGGACTCCTGACCTTCACCGGAGATGAACGCGAGGAGTTTCTCGCCCATGAACCCGGCGCGGCGAAGTTCTTTCGGCGCTATATCGGAGGCGACGAGTACATCAACGGCTTTCATCGGTGGATTCTGTACTTGGCGGACGCGTCACCGACCGAACTCCGGCGGCTTCCGCAGGTGGCGGAGCGGGTGGCCGCGGTGAGGCGCTATCGAGCGTCCCGTTCGCGGGAGAGCACGGTGAGGATGGCGAGCTTTCCGACCCAGGTTGGCGTCGACCACAGGCTCGCGGAGCCGTTCCTGGTGTTGCCCAACACGAGCTCGGAGCGACGACATTACATTCCAATCGGCTGGCTTACGCCTGAGGTCGTGGCGAATCAGAAGCTCCGGATCCTGCCGGAGGCGACTCTGCCGGAGTTCGCTTTACTGACGTCCGCCATGCACATGGCGTGGGTGCGAACTGTCACGGGACGGATGAAGAGCGACTACATGTACTCCGTCGGCGTCGTCTACAACACCTTTCCGACCCCGGCGGGTTTCTCCGAACCGGCAGAGTCAGGGAGGTCGGGGCTGAGTCCGCTGGCGCAGGCGGTCCTCGACGCTCGTTCGGAACACTTGGACGCGACCCTGGCCGATCTCTACGACCCCGACCTTATGCCCGCCGCTCTGAGGAGAGCCCATCAGAACCTCGATCGGGCCGTTGACAGGCTCTATCGACCTGAGCGCTTCAAGAGCGAGAGTGACCGTCTGGAACACCTTCTCGGACTCTACGAACGGATGCAGGCGCCGATCTCAGTCGAGGCGGTTCGCGGAACTAGGAAACGGCCTCGGAGGCGGCTACCTCCGAGGCGGTAGGTGCCCAGCGCGGTTCTGGTTCGCCTCCTCGAGCTCCACTTGGAGCGAGTCGGGCCGAGAAATGGGGCAGTTGCGGCTCGTCAAGGTTCGTCCGCTCGCTCTCTCAGAGAGGCCATAGCAACATAGGCATAAGATTGTCAGATGGAATCCGTCTTGGTCCATGAAGGACTCGGTGCGCAACGTCGCGTTTACCCAGGAGGATTCCCTGACCACATGCGAGAAACCCGTTTGACCCGAATCACGATTCTCAAGCAGCCGAGCGACGTACTCCCCTACGTCGACCAGATAGTCGCCACGGCCGACGTCCACACGAGGGAACTCGGGTTCTTCACGCCAGCGGTCTATCGGCAGTCAGCGCGCAGGCGTCGGCTCTGGGTCGCGACTCGGCCGAGCAGTGGGGAAGTGGCCGGATTCCTCCGCTTCGGAGGCACTCACCAGCAGTTGAAGGTGTTTCAGATCTTCACGCTTGAAACCGCACGACGACAAGGTGTGGCGGGAGGGCTGCTCAACGAGCTTGTGCGCTACGGCGAACAGCACTCCGTCCTCGGCATCACGGCCCGCGTGGCCGCAGATCTCCCGGCGAACCAGTTCTGGGTGCGCCACGGCTTTGCGCTCCACCGCACGGAACTCGGCGGCAGGACGACCAACCGGGAGATCAACGTCTACCTTAGGGAACTCGATGTTCCGTCGCTCTTCCGCAAGCCGTCGCCGCGGGACGAAAGCCCACCGCCCGCCGCCGAGGCGATCACGTTCCGCGACAGGCCACGACTTCCGGCACGTCGCTGGGTGCTCGACTTGAATGTCGTGTTCGACGCCCTGAGGCAGCGCGACCGGGGGCAATCGTTGTGGCTGCTTGGAGCAGTCCCCATCGTCGTCACCGCTGAACTGATACGTGAGTTGGAGAGGACGTCCGTCGAACCGAACGACGAGTTCCTGCAAGCAGCCCGCAGTCTCCCCCGCCTTCCAGAGCCCCCGGTAGACCAGGTTGCTCGGCTGACGAGCGCACTGCGAGACTCGATGGGGCTGACCTCCGATGTCACCAGCAAGCGTGGCATCACGGACACTTCCGACCTACGCCATCTCGCAGCCTGCATCTACCATCGCGCCTACGGCTTTGTCTCGCGAGACGGTCGGATCCTTTCGCACGCCGAACTACTACGGGATCAATACGGCCTCAGGGTCGCCGCACCGGCGGATCTGGCTCCGCCGCTCCCCACCGCAGCCGGACACGGCGCTTCACGGGTCACCGCCGAGGTCGACCATAGCCTCCTGTCTGGAGGTCCGCTGAAGGACAGCGATCGCGCAGCCCTAGCGAACTTCCTTGAACGCCTCGGCCTACCGGCTGACCGCAGGGATGCCGTCCTGAATCCGGGCACGACCCAGCAACCCACCGAACAGCGCGTGGTTAGGGCAGCCGACCGGATCCTCGGGGTCGCCGCGTTGGCACCTCCGACCATCCTCGGCCAGCCGTGGACTGCCCATGTGTACGTTGAGGAATCGCGCGCCGAGTCGCTGGTTACGGCCGAGCATCTGTTCGATTGGCTACTAAGGCCCCGTAGCTTTGGCAAGCTCTATCGAATTGACCTCCATTCCGCAGCTGGGAAGTTCACGACGAAACAGGTCGCGCTCGATTGCGGCTTTCGTCGGGTACGAACAGGCAATGGCGGGCCGAGCGCGACACTCTCGAAGCTGGTCTACGGCGGCTTCTTGCTGCCAGACGGTTGGCGGAGTTTCTCCGCTGACTTCAGGGAGCAAACCGGGCTTCGGTTGGCACCGACTATGCCCGCCTGGAGCGAAGCAAGCGACAAGGGCATCGAGATCAGGCAAGCAGAGGCCGTCGAGAATCGCATCCCTCTCTTCGACTTCGAGACTCTCATCTCTCCGGGCCTTCTACTCCCCGTCGGCCGCACGAGCGTGGTGGTGCCGGTTCGGCCAAGCTATGCGGAGCAGCTCCTGCCACCCACAGTCACACAGTCGTCGCTGCTGCCGGGCCGGGAGGCAGCTCTCCGGCTTGAACGGGCCTACTTCTTTCGGGCCGGCCGGCACGGGCTCCTACCACGCGGGACGATCGTTGTCTTCTATCTCAGTGAGCCGAGGATGGAAGTGGCTGCTGTGGCTCGCGCGACCTTCTCCGCCACACTCTCGAAGGAGGAGGCCGTCGCAACACTCAGCCGCCAAGGTGTCCTGACGTCCGCCGACATCGAAGCCCGCGCCGACGCTGAAGGTCGAGTAACGGCGTTCACCTTCGACTGCCTGACGGGCATCCCCCGGCCAGTCTCCTACAGCGAACTCAAGACGCTCGATTGCGTCGGTCCCGCGAACTACGTCGCGGCGGAAGCGATTTCACACGACCAACTCCTGAGGATCGTGTCGGCGGGATTCGGAGAAGTGGACTCGTGACCGACATCCTCATGTCGGTTAAGCCGCCGTACGTCGACATGCTCATCTCGGGTTGCAAGACGGTCGAGATCCGCAAACGAGCAGTCCGAGCGCCCGCCGGAGCAAGAATCTGGATCTACGCAACGAGTCCGCGCCGGCAGGTGGTGGCATTCGCCCGGCTTCAAGGAGTGGCCCTGGAAGCGCCAGACGAAATCTGGCATGCGTTCGGCGACCGAGTCGGCATCGACCGCTGGGAGTTTGACGCCTACGTCGGAGATGCCGCACTCGTAGCCGCGCTGACTCTGACCGAGATAACCGAACTTGAGGTGCCTCTCTGCGCGCGGAGCGAGACACCGGCGTTTCACCCGCCGCAGTCCTACGCGTTCCTCCGCGACGACGAGCTCCTGGCGGCGTTGGAGGCAAGGTGTAGCACGGAACGCCCAGCAGTTGTGGCTTCAGCGACCATCCCTCGATCCAACAGCTAGCTACACGGTGATGGCCAGGGGATGTCCGTCGAGCTGCCGGTCCGCCGTCAGGAATCTGAGCCTCTCTTCCTGGGCCTGAACGAGCAATAACTCATCGAACGGATCCTTGTGCCCGAGCGGCACGTTCAGATCGCGGGCCGCGTGATGGGCATCGATTGGCAGGAACGTGACGTCGTGGCCCTCCAGTGTTTTGAGGACATCGCTGGGGTTGTGGGGGCTCTTGCGATCGCCCGAGGGATGAAGAGCGCGGTACTTCAGGCGCATCTCCCAGATGGACACCGCGCTCACGTAGAGTTCCGCGTCGTTCTCCTCAATCAAGGCACGGGCATCTTCCGGGAATCGCCCGTACAACTCCATCAGCCTGTAGATGTAGGACGCGTCCAGCAGGATGCGCTTCGGCGCTTCCGAATCGTCGAACGGCCGGAGCTAGTCGTCGAGGCCGAGGACCCGCCGGCTCAGCGCTGCGTCGTGGAACGCTTCGCGCATCGCCTTGGCCTCTTCCGGCGGCGCGTCCTTGATCCCCATCCGGCGCCGGGTGGCTTCCCACTTGTCGAAGTCGAAGCCGCCCTTGCGCTTACGCTGCTTGCAACGAACCAGCTCGACGGCGGGTTCGCCGTTCTTCGTGATGACGACGCGCTCGCCGTCTTGCGCGGCGGCGACAAGTTCGGAGAGGCGGGCCTTGGCCTTGGTGATCGCGAGTTCCATCGATGACCTCCTGCGTCGTGCATGGTACCGGAGGCCCCCTTTCTGTGGCCGAATCTTCGGAGCCGGTGCTCCGCGCCGGATGCCGGCCAGAACCCGGGTGGCGCGGTCCGCGCCACCCGTGAACCAGTCCGTGCGTCCGTCAGCGGGCGCACGGATGGCGGGCCGGCGCACCCAGTCTTAGCTGCCGTCCGCTTCCAGGCCCGGGCGCACCAGTCGCAAGGGGCCAGTGCGCTCATAGCGGTGGGCCGGCGTGTTCAGCACGGCGGCCAGTTCCGCGGCCTGGAAGGACGTCTCGACCCGTTCCGGCGGCGGCGTGCCATAGGGCGTCGTGCGCTGTCTCGGAACGCGGCCGGCGCTTTGGATCAGCGCCTCCATCTCGGACGGTGACAGTTCCTGGCCATGCTCGGAACCGGCGGCGCGGGTGATGCTCTCGTTCATCAACGTGCCGCCGAGGTCGTTCACGCCGGCGTTGAGGCAGGCCGCGACGCCTTCCGGCCCCATCTTGACCCAGGAGGCCTGGACGTTTTCGAACCAGGGGTGGAGCGCCAGCCGGGCCACCGCGTGCATCAGCACGGCCTCGCGGAAGGTCGGCCCCTTGCGGGCGCGGCCCTTGAGGTAGAGCGGCGCCTCCATGTGGACGAAGGGAAGGGGCACGAACTCGGTGAAGCCGCGGGTGCGCTTCTGCAGGTCGCGCAGGCGTAGCAGGTGGCGGGCCCAGTTTCGCGGGCCGTCGACGTGGCCGTACATGATCGTCGCCGTCGTGCGGTAGCCGACCCCGTGGGCGGTCTCCATCACCTCGAGCCACTGGTCCGTGTTCAGCTTGTCGGGGCAGATGATTGCGCGAATCTCGTCGTCGAGGATCTCGGCGGCGGTGCCGGGCAGGGTGCCCAGGCCGGCCTCCTTGAGGAGCAGCAGGTAGTCGCGGAGCGGCATGTCGAGGGTCGCGGCGCCCTGCCAGACCTCGAGCGGCGAGAAGGCGTGGACGTGGATTTCGGGCACGGCCTCCTTCACCGCGCGGCAGATTCCGAGATACGTCTCGCCCGTGTAGTCCGGGTGGATGCCGCCCTGCATGCAGACTTCCGTCGCGCCGCGCTGCCAGGCCTCGACCGTGCGGCGCATGACCTCTTCCAGTTCGAGGTCGTAGGGCTTGCCGCGCAGGTTCTCGCTCAGCTTGCCCTTCGAGAAGGCGCAGAACTGGCACTTGAAGTAGCAGACGTTCGTGTAGTTGATGTTCCGGTTGACGACGTAGCTCACCGTGTCGCCGTTCACCTCGCGGCGGATCGCGTCGGCAGCGGAACAGACGGCGGTGAAGTCGGCGCCGCGGGCGCGGAACAGGGTGGCGATCTGCTCCTCGGTCAGATCCGAGCCCGAGCGGCCCCGATCGAGGATGGCCTGGACAGGCGCTGAGACCGCGTCGACGGCGCTGTGGCCACTGCCGTTGCCGTTTCGGGCGACCGGCGCCGTGACCGCGTCCAGGACGGCGCGTGGCGGCGGCGTCTGTTCGCCGGGCGACCACTCGTCCGTGCGCGGCAGCCCGGTGGCGTCGATCCGCTGCAGCACCGCGGCGCGGACGCCTCCCAGGCGGCGAATGTCGCGGCTCTGGCCGCGGCCGTCGTCGAGCCAGCGTTCCCCGTCGAGCGCCCACTCGGGATAGACCGTCAGACGCTCGACCAGGGTCTTGCCGGCGGCGGCCGTCTCCTCGGCCAGGCGTTCGAGGTGCGGCCAGGGGGCCTCGGGGTTGACGAAGTCCGGAGTGACCGGCGAGACGCCGCCCCAGTCGTCGATGCCGGCCGCTATGAGCTGCGGCAGGACGCCGGGGCTCAGGTTGGGCGGCGCCTGGATGTGCATCCCGGGTCCGAGCACGAGGCGCGCCGCGGCGATCGTCCACAGCAGGTCCGCGAGTGTCGGCTCGGGCGCGTCGGCCATCCGGGTCTCGGGCTTGGCCCGGAAGTTCTGGACGATGACTTCCTGGATGTGGCCGTACTCGTCGTGCAGGTCGCGCATCGCGAGCAGGGCGTCGATCCGTTCCTCGCGGGTCTCGCCGATGCCGATCAGGATCCCCGAGGTGAAGGGCACCCGCGCCTCGCCGGCCAGCCGGAGGGTCTCCAGCCTGCGGTGCGGCACCTTGTCGGGGCAGCCGTAGTGGGCCTGGCCCTTCTCGTGCAGCCGCATGGACACGCTCTCCAGCATGATGCCCATCGACGGCGATACGGGCCGCAGACGCTCGATGTCCTCCGCCGTCATCAGGCCCGGGTTGAGGTGGGGCAGGAGCCCGGTCTCGGTAAACACCCGTTCCGCGGCCTCGCGGAGGTAGGAGAGGGTCGACTCGTGGCCGAGCTCGGCCAGGCCCTCGCGGGCCGCCTTGTAGCGCAGCTCAGGCTTGTCCCCGAGGGTGAAGAGCGCCTCTTTGCAGCCGGCCTGGGCGGCCAGGCGCGCCTGGCTCAGGACCGTGTCCAGCGGCATGTACGCCGCCTCGCCCTTCTTCGGCGGCTGGGCGAAGACGCAGTAGTGACAGATGTCCCGGCACAGGTGAGTCAGCGGCAGGAAGACCTTGCGCGAGTAGGAGACGAGGTTGCCGTGGCCCCGGTCACGCAGTTCACCGGCGACATCGACCAACTCGTCGAGGCCGGCGCCTGGCTCGATGCGGGCAAGCGCACGGGCTTCGTCGGGGGTCGGGCGACGGTCCAGGAACGCGCTGAGCTGATGCGGCATGGCTATGACGGCGGGAAAGAACGCGCCAACGGCGGATAGCGAACGGTATCAGTCCCGGTTCAGTGGCCTTCGAGCCGTGACGGAGCACCGAGTCGGCGTAGAAGACGTCCGGTGCGGCTGGCGTGGTTGAGCCGCAGCAGTTCGGCCAGGTCGTCCGGATGGTCAACGTCGAGGCTGAGGTTCCTGAGGGTGACGCTCGCGTGGGCGGCCTGTGCCCGTTCCGCTTCCCGGAGATGGGCATGGAAACTGCCGTCGCCGAAGCGGAACGGAATGCAGCCAGGCGGCGAGCAGACGAGGGCGTTGGTGCCGGAGCGGAATCGGTCAGGCGCCACGGTGACGGTCGCCCGGCCAGCCGGGCTCCGGGTTTGCCCGGTCCCCTGTTCCAGGTGGTGGCCGCAGAGCCGGTCGAGATCGTCGGCCACGACAAGCGGCAGGTCGATGGGCAACACCAGCATCGTCGAGGCGTCGCGGCGCCGCAGCTCGTCCGCGGCGGTGCCCAGTGCCCGGTTCAGGCCGCGCCTGGGCTCCGCCAGGACCTCGCATCCGGCCCCTTCCAGGTAGCTCGCAGCAACCCTGTCCGCGGTGACCGCAAGTGTTCCGGCGATCCGTGAGGCGCCCGCGATCGCGCCGAGCACGTCGTCCAGCATCGCGCGGGCCAGCTCCTGCCGTTCTTCGCCGCTCAGGATCGGCGACAGGCGTCGCTTGGCCTCGGACCAGGCCTTGACCGGCAGGACCGCCCAGAGACCGCCCGCACTCACGTTCGGCGATCCGGTACGGCGATGCTACGAGCGAAGTCGAGCACCGCGCGCGCCAGACGCTCCCGGTCGGCCAGGCTCTCCATCACCGTGCCGGTGACCAGGGTCGGCAGGCCCTCCCGCTCGATCTCCGCCGCTTCGCCGGCGTCCGCATGGTCGACGACGAAGCCATCGAGGAGGTGGCGCTCCCGGTAGTGGCGGGCCACGGCCGCGGCTGTCACGGGCATCTGCAGTTCCACCATCATCTTGGCCGCCGGACCCTTGATGGCCTGGCCGCCGACGATGGGGGAAACCGCGATGACGGGCGCCCGCGTGCTCCGCAGCGCCGCCTCGACTCCCGGTAGGGCGAGCACGGGATCCACGCTGACGAACGGGTTCGAGGGGCAGACGACGATCGCCGCCGTCGCGTCGTCTTCCAGGGCGGCGAGGAAGTCCGGCGCCGGCCGCGCGGCATCGACGCCCTCGAACCGGAAGCCCGTCACCGCCGGGGCGCACTGGTCGCGCACGAAGTAGTGCTGGAAGCTCAGTTCACCGCCGGACGTGCCGACGACGGTGCGCACCGGGTCGTCGCTCATCGGCAGCACGGTCGCTTCGACGCCGAGTGCCCGGCACAGCGCGTCCGTCACCGTGGTCAGGCTCTCGCCCTTCCGGAGCCTCCGCGTGCGCTCGACGTGCGTCGCCAGATCCCGGTCGCCGAGCCGGAACCAGGTCTCGCCGCCGAGTTGGGAAAGCGCCTCGAGGAAGGACCACGTTTCGTGCGCCTGACCCCATCCGGTGACGCGGTTGGAGACACCGGCCAGCGTGTACATCACCGTGTCGAGATCGGGGCAGACGCGGAGCCCGAGATGATCGAAGTCGTCCGCCGTGTTGCAGACGATCGTCAGTGCTTCAGGCGGCAGCACCCGAGACAGCCCGAGTGCCAGCTTGGCGCCGCCGACACCGCCGGACAGCGCGAGACAGCGGCCCGCGGCTTCGCTCATCGGAACAGGTCCTGGTTGCGGGGCCGCAGCAGGCCCCGGGCGGTCTGGGCCGGCCCGAGTTTCTTCAAACCGCGGACGCGGACCACGGGCGCTCCTTCGCTGCCCTCGCCCTGGACGATCTGGGCGGCGCTCGCCACCTGGTCGGCGATGCCGGTCTCAGACACCATGAGTTCGCGACCGAACAGGTCGCGGTCGCCGCGCAGGTCCCACAGGGCGGTCATGCCGGCGACGCCGATCGCCAGCCCGACGGTGCCGAGACGCCAGGCCCGGCCGACGCTGTCGTTGATGATCACGCCGACGTCCTCGATTCCGAAACGGGCCGCGAGCGCTTCACGCAGGGCCGCCGCCGACGCGTCCGGATCCTCCGGCAGGAGCAGGGCGTAGCCGTGGTCGTCGCCGGGCCGCAGGTTCGACTGGTCGATCCCCGCGTTCGCCAGCACGAGACCGAGCCGATGCTCGACGATGATGACTCCCGGCACGGTGCGGAGCACTTCGGTCGATTCCCGGAGCACGAGTTCGACCAGCCGCGGATCCTTGTCGCACTCCGCCGCCAGCCGCACGGCTTCCGCACGGGGTTCGACAGTCGCCAGTTCGACGATTCGGCCCTCCGCTTTGGAGACGATCTTCTGCGCGACGACGAGTACATCGCCGGCGCGCAACTTCAGGCGCGCCTGACGCATCGCTTCCGCGATCAGGGAGGCCAGATCGTCGCCCGGTTGGATGTCGGGCAGGCCGGGTACCGACTTGAGATTCAGCATTATCGAGCGGGAAGGAAGCTTTGGAGACGGAAGGCTACCCGCCACGCGGCGACGGTCGCCGCCGCACCGTGCGGATAGCCGGCCGGTAAGCGGGTCGCACCTGACGATGCCGAGGCGGACGACCTCAGGCCTGCCGGGTCACCTCGCCGGTGATCCGGATCCCCGCGCCGGCAATGCCGTACTTCCGGTTCAACTGGATGAGGATCGATGTCAGGGCCTCGGCCGCGGCGGCGTTATCGAGCGGCCCGGCGTGCCAGCCTCGCATCCCGAGCGCCTCGATCAGCTCGATGACCTCGGCGCGTGCCGCCGGGTCGTCACCGGTTACCAGTACGTCGCAGTCCACTGCGTCGTCCTCGCGCAGATGGGCGGCGCCGACGTTCTGGAAGGCGGAGACGACCCGCACGTCCGGGCCGACGGCCTGCTGGGCGATGACCGCGGCGCAGCCCTCGTCGGGAAGCTGGACCCGCGCGACCTTCGGCGGGACGAGCGGCACGGTGCAGTCGACCAGGATCTTGCCCTGAAGCGCGTCGCGCACGGCCTCCAGCGTGCCGCGCTGGAAGGCGTAGGGCACGGTCAGCACGACGAGGTCGCCTTCCTCGGCGGCGCTCAGGTTGTCCGTGCCGCGGACCGAGGGGGCCAGGCCCTGGGCGCGAAGCTGCTCGTTCACGTCCTCGGCCGAGCCGGCGCCCTTTTCCCGTGAGCGCGAGCCGATGACGATCGAGTAGCCGGCCGCCGCCCAGCGCCGGGCGAGGCCGCCGCCGAGGTCGCCGGTGGCGCCGAGCATGGCGAGAGTGGGCAGTGAGTTGTGGACTGGTTGATGGTCTGACATGGCGGTTCCAGTGGCTTTCGGTGGCACTCTTCGTCCTCGCAGCATCGGGCCAGGACGCGAGGGCGGCGATCGTACACCGCCTCGGAGTGTCGACTCGTCAACTTCGCCGCAGGTAGCTGCGCCGGCCATGTGAGCGGAGTTCTCTGGTGTAAACTAATCGGAGTTAGTCCACTCCGTGGAGCCTCACGATGCGAGTCGTCAACATCCATCAAGCAAAGACTCATCTCTCCCGCCTCTTGCGCGAAGTCGTCGACGGAGATCCCTTCATCATCGCGCGTGCCGGAAAGCCGGTGGCCAAGGTCGTCCCGGTGGACCGACCGGGGCTTCGCAAGAGCCGGATCGGCTTCATCAAGGGCGAGATGGCGATCCCGGATGACTTCGATCGGATGGCGGCGGAGGAGATCGAGAAGCTCTTCCACGGCGACGAGTGACGTTGCTCCTCGATACCCACCTCCTGGTTTGGTCGGCCGTCGACTCGCCCGTGCTGCCGCTTGAGGTGCGGCGGTTGCTCCAGGAACCGGAGTCGGAGCTCATCTTCAGCGCGGCATCGATCTGGGAGGTCGCGATCAAGCACGGGCTGCGGCGCCGGGACTTTCCGCTGGACCCCCGGGTGCTTCGCCGGGGTCTGCTCGAGGTCGGCTACACGGAACTGCCGGTGACCGGCGTTCATGCGGCGGCAGTGGATCTGCTGCCACCGATCCACCGTGATCCGTTCGACCGCCTGCTTGTCGCGCAGGCTCAGGTGGAGGGCCTGACGCTGCTTACAGCCGACAAGGTTGTGGCCCGCTACCCCGGACCGATCCGCAAGGTCTAGCAGCACGCTCTACTTTCGTCGCCGGTGGAGCGCCACCGCGTCGACCTCCTGCTTTCGCTCCCACCAGTTCTGGTAGAGGTCGAGCGCGAACATCAGCAGCAGGATGAAGATGACGATCCACTGCGGGATGTACGGGGTGGGGGAGCCGTTCACGGTCAGGTGGGCGCTGTGGCCGCCTTCCAGGATCAGCACGAAGCCGATCAGAAGGAGAACGAACAGGCCGAGGATCTCGAACTCGGGGTTGGAGCTGAGGAAGCGCGAGATCGGACCGGCGAAGACCAGCATCAGCGCGACCGAGATGAGCACCGAGCCGACCATGACCGCGAAGATGTCCGTCATGCCGACGACGGTCAGGATCGAGTCGACGGAGAAGATCAGGTTCATGCCCACGATCAGGGTGACGACCTCGGCGAAGCGGCTTGCCTTCGCGACCTCGTGCTCGACCGCCTTCAGCTTGATGCGCAGCTCCTTGACGCCCTTCCAGATCAGGAACAGTCCGCCGATCACGAGCACCAGCGACTTGCCGTCGACGCTGCCGGCCATCTCGACGCCGAGGAACGCTCCGTCGAAGGTCCAGAGTTCGGCCGTCGCGGCCCCGAGCACCAGGCTCAGGATCAGGAGCAGCACGATGCGGAGCGTCATCGCCAGCACCAGGCCGAGCTGGATCGCCTGCTTGCGCCGAGTCTCGGGGAGCTTGTTGGCGATGATCGTGATGATGATCAGGTTGTCCGCGCCGAGCGCGATCTGGATCAGCGTGACGGAGAAGAGCGCGGCCCAGAACGAGGGCTGGGCGATGAGCTCGATCATCGGCGGGGCTCCCGGTGATTCGCGCGCCGGATGCGGTTACACTGCGCGCCCGTCGTTTTCCAAGCCTTGACCATCAGCAGCCGACCTCCAGGAGATGTCCTGAGCCATGAAGCTACACGAAGCCGCCACCGCCCCCAACTGCCGCCGCGTCCGCATCTTCCTGGCCGAGAAGGGCATCGAGGTTCCCATCGTGCCGGTCGACCTGGGCAGCGCCGAGAACAGGCAGGCGCCCTTCCGCAAGAAGAACCCGATGGGCCGCGTCCCGGTGCTCGAGCTCGACGACGGTACGTTCATCGCCGAGTCGGTCGCCATCTGCCGCTACTTCGAGCAATCGCAGCCCGAACCGGCCCTGATGGGCGGCAACGACCCGGAGCAGGCGGCCCGAATCGAGATGTGGCAGCGGCGGATGGAGCTCGAGATCGCGCTGCCGATCATGCAGGTCTTCCGCAACACCCACCCCTACTTCGCCGATCGCATCGAGCAGTACCCGGACTACGGGGAAGGCCAGCGCAGCCAGGCGTCGAAGCGTCTGGAGTGGCTGGACAAGGAACTCGCGGACCGCGAGTTCGTCGCGGGCGACGAGTACTCGATCGCCGACATCACCGCCCAGATCGGGATCGACTTCGGCCGGGTGACCAAGTTCAAGGTCACCGAGGAGACGCCGAACCTGCTGCGCTGGCACCAGGCCGTGTCGGCGCGGCCGAGCGCCAAGGCGTAGGGACGCCCCAAGCCGAGGCGTCACTTGCCGCTCTCAGCGGCCTGGGGTCGGGACCAGCGGGAGATCCGTCCGCGAGAAGTCGTTGCCCTTGCAGAGCAGCGGCTCCCCGAGATGACGGGAGAGTGCATAGGAAAAGCAGTCGCCGTAGTTGAGTCGGGCCGGGTGCCGCCCTTTCCCGAAGTTGGCGAACGCCTGGCGCGCGATCCTGGCCTGAGTGAAGTCGACGGCAACCACCTCAACGCTCGCCGATTCGAGCAACAGGTCGAGCAACCGAACGCCTTCGGCCCCGTGACGCGCTTCGAGGACCATCGACGCCTCGAAGAAAGTGGCCGCCGATGTCCGGCACACGGCCGCAGCCGCGATCTCCTCGCTGAATGAGACGCGTTCCGGTTCGTCCTGCAGAATCGCAATCAGCGCCGACGTATCGATGACCATCAGCGGGGAAGGCCGTTCTCGTCGTACCCGAGGATCTCGTCTGCGGACCGCCCGTCTCGTACCGGCAGCTTCGCGCACCGAAGACCGATCTCGTTGAGTTCGCCTGCCAGCGTTCGACCGGACTGTTCTCGGCGACGCCGTTCCAGATGCTCACGAAGGGCCTCCGTGACTGCGTCGGTCTTGGTTTGCCCCGTCAGGCGCACCAGTTCGGTGGCCAGGCGCTCTGCTTCTGCGTTCCTGATGTTGAGAGCCATGGCTACATGTATAGCACGAGAGCTACACGTGTCGGATCCGTCTGGGACACCGGTTCGCCGATGCAAGACTGCGCCTGAGGGCCTCTGAGAGCTAGAGGAACTGCGCCGTTGCCTCCTTCTCCAACTCTTCACGGAACTGCGGCGCCGCAATCGCGATGAGCCGGCGGGCCCGCTCGAGGGTGTCGAGTCCGCGCACCTCGGCGACGCCGTACTCTGTGACAAAGACGTCCGCGTCGGTGCGGAGCGCTGTGGCGGCGTGCTCGGGCGGCAGCGCCGGGACGATGCGGGAGAAGCGGTCTCCGCCGGCGGTCGCCTCGAAGGCGACGATCGACCGCCCGCCGGGTGACATCCGTGCGCCGCGCATGAAGTCGACAGCGCCGCCCGTGCCGCTGATCTGGCGTCCGCGGACGATTTCCGAGTTGACCTGGCCGAACAGGTCCACTTCGACCGCGGAGTTCAGCGCGACGAAGTTGCCGAGCGCTGCGATGACCCGCACGTCGTGGGTGTAGTCGACGGTACGAAGGTCGATCAGGTCGCAGCGGCTCGCCCAGTCGTACAGCGCCGGCGATCCGAGGACCATGGCGGCGACCAGACGTCCCTTGTCGAGCGTCTTTCGGGCGCCCGTGACGGCGCCGGCTTCCACGAGGTCCATCACGCCGTCCGACAGCAGGCCCGAGTGAAAGCCGAGGTCGCGGTGACCGTGGAGCGCGGCCAGCACCGCGCCCGGGATCGCTCCGACGCCGGTTTCGATGCAGTCGCCGTCGCGAACGAGGCCCGCGACCAGGCCGCCGATGCGCTCGGCGACGGGGCCGCTCCGGCTGGCAAGGGTGGGCGGTGCGATGTCGGTCTCGACCACGTAGTCGAAACGGTCGGCGTTGACCGTCGGTGCGCCCGGCAGCCGGGGCAGCGCGCGGTTCCACTCCGCGACGAAGGGGATCTCCGAGCGCTTCAGCAGGGCCGGCAGAAACCCGGCGCCGATGCCGAGTGAACAGTCTCCGCTCTCGTCCGGCGGCGTGAACTGCGCGATCGCCAGATCGAAGGGCGCCGCGACGAGATCGTCCCAGACGTGCCGGTACTGCATCGGCGCGAAACGGACCGAGCCGGCCTCGAAGCCGGCGCGCATCTCGGGCGTGACGAAGAAGCTCCGCACCGTCGAGCCGGCCCAGGGTGCGAGCGTTGGTGAGGCGATGCCGGGGATGCGGGTGACCGTGAACTCCACGCCGGCGGTCGCTTCCGGCTGAGCGTGCAGGGCGGCGGCAATGCCGCGAGGTTCGTTGCAGCCGCCCAGAACGGCCACCTTCATGCCGGGGCGGAGCAGCGCGCCGACTTGTTCGGGAGCGAGTTTCTCCATCGCGGCCCGTAGCGTAGCCGCACGCTGCGACGGACTCCCTGTTCGTTCCGGGACGCTGATACCCTGCCGCGGCCATGACGACGACACCCTCAAGCGAACGCGCCCCTGCGATTTCGCTGGCCGCCGTGGCCGGCCGCCGCCGGATGACCCTCGACCTGGCGGCGGAGACCGAAGGCCGCGGCTTCAGCGGCATCTACTGTCCGAGCATGGGCGACGGTCTGGCGCTCTGCGAGGCGATCGCGCTGCGCACCGAGCGCATCCACTTCGGCACCTCGATCGTGAACATCTACACCCGCCACGTGACGGAGTTCGCCCACACGGCGTCCTTCATCCACGAGGTGTCCCGGGGCCGCTTCCGGTTCGGCGTCGGCGTCGGGCACGCGCCGGCTCACAAGCGCCTGGGCGTCACCGTCGGCAAGCCGCTGGGCGACATCCGCGCCTTCGTCGACGAACTGAAGGCGGTGCGTGGCGCCGGCGAACTGCCGCCGATCGTTCTCGCCACGCTGCGCGACCGGATGATCGCCACCGCCGCGGAGATCGGCGACGGCATGGTGTTCGCGAATGGCGCCCGCTCCCACATGGCGCATTCCCTGGCGGCAACGGGGGGAAGGGTCGCCGATCCCGACTTCTTCGTCGGCAACATGATCCCGACGGTCATCTCCGACGACCGCGACCTGGCGGCGGCGCGCAACCGGAAGACGCTGTCCCGCTACGTCCTGCTGCCGAACTACCGCAACTACTGGAAGGCAGCCGGCTACGTCGAGGAGATGGAGGCGGTGGAGCAGGCCGTCGAGCAGGGCGAGATGGACCGCATTCCGGCCCTCCTCTCGGATCGCTGGCTGGCCGATTGCACGCTGTTCGGCACCGCGGCGGAGGTGCGCGAGGGGGTCGAGCGCTGGTTCGACGCCGGTATCGGCACGCCGATCCTGGTGCCGTCGTCGGCGGCCGGCAACCAGATCAAGGCGTTCGAGGAGCTGTTCGCCGCCTACTCGTAGGCAGGAGCCTGTTTCGATGACGAAGACAGTCAAGGAGCGTCTCGAAGCGCTCGGCCTGGAACTCCCCGAACCCGCGGCGCCCGCCGCGAACTACGTGCCTTTCGTGCGCACCGGGTCGCTCGTCTTCGTTTCCGGCCAGGTGCCGGTGAAGGACGGGAGGTTGGCGTACCGGGGCAAGGTGGGTGTCGACTACTCGCTGGAGGAGGCGCGGGAGGCCGCCCGCCTGGTCGGGGTGAACATCGTGGCCGTCGTCGCGGCAGCCTGCGATGGCGACCTGGAACGCGTCGTCCGTTGCGTGAAGCTCGGCGGCTTCGTCAACTGCAGCGACGACTTCGACAACCATCCGGCGGTGATCAACGGAGCCTCGGACCTGATGGTGGAGGTCTTCGGCGACAGGGGGCGGCACGCCCGCTTCGCGGTCGGCGCGAACGAGCTGCCGTTCAACGTCCCGGTCGAGATCGACGCTGTTTTCGAAGTCGACTGAGCGCCGCAGCGGCGGGGGCAGCCCGGGCGTTGCGGGTCGTTCCAAGCGGCGATGCCCCGGCAGGTCGTCCGGTGGCTGAGGCCGAGCCGGATAGCGGCGCCGGCCGGGGCCAAGAGCCGTTCGCCAAATGCCTGAGGCGCCGAAGCTTAGCGGCTCGTAGCGGGTCCAGGCCGGGCCGACGGGCCACGCCCGGCTGGTACCATTCAGCCCGCCATGTCCACCCAGCGGGTAGAGATTCTCGGCGACACGATGCGGCGGCTCGCACGCCGCGGCGCGCGGCTGAACCTGTCGCGCGTACTGAGCAAGGTGCGGCCCGGAGACGTCGCCGCCGCGCTGAGGAAACTCGTACCCACGGAGCAGTTGTTCGTCGTCCGCCTCGCACTCGAGGACTACCCGGACTCGGCCGGCGAGGTATTGCTGGAACTGGAGCCCGGTGAGCGGCGGCCGTTGCTCGAGGAGCTCGCGCCGTCCGAGATCGCGGGGCTGCTCGCGCCGCTGGCGGTCGACGACAGTGTCGAGATCGTCGACGGGCTCGAAGACGAGCTGCGCGAGTCCGTCCTGGCTCTGCTCGACCGGCCCGACCGGGACGAACTCCAGACCCAGTTCGCCTACGAGGAGGACACGGCCGGGCGGATCATGAACACGGAGTTCTTCTCCCTGCCGGAGGACACGCCGGTCGGCGACGCGATCGCCAAGATTCGGGAGCACGGCGAGGTCGAGATGATCTTCTACCTCTACGTCGTCGATCCGGAGGGCCGCCTGGCCGGTGTCCTGTCGCTGCGGGAGCTCCTGCTCTCGGTGCCGAGCCGCACCCTGGGCGAGATCATGAACCGCGGTCTCGTCACCGCGCACACGGATACGGACCAGGAGGACGTGGCGCGGCTCGCGTCGCGCTACGACTTCCTCGCCATTCCGGTCGTCGACGACCGCCGCCGGCTGCTGGGCCTCGTGACGGTCGACGACGTGATCGACATCGTGCAGGAGGAGGCGGAAGAGGACTTCTACAAGATGGTGGGGACGTCGGACGACGAGCTGCTGTACCGGGAACGGTCCTGGCGCGTCGCCGGCATCCGGCTGCCCTGGCTGCTCGTCAATCTGATCGGCCTGACGCTGACCGGCGTCCTGATGAAGCAGTTCCAGTTGAGACTGAACGAGGTCTTCCTGCTCGCCTTCGCACCGGTGGTCATGGGCATGGGCGGCAACATCGGCAGTCAGACGATGACGCTGACCGTGCGCGGCCTGGCCACCGGCAGGATCGGGGAGGGCGGCGGCCGGATGCGGCGCTTCCTGATGCAGCAGATCCGGATCGGTCTCGTCGTGGGCCTGGTCTGCTCGACGGTCGCCGCGGGGGTCGCTGCGTTCCTCGAACAGAACCCGGCCTTCAGCGCGGTGGTTGCGAGTTCGCTCTTTCTCGCGATCATGCTCGCCTCGCTGATCGGCTCGCTGCTGCCGATGGCCTTCGAGCGGATGGGCATCGACCCGGCGGTGGCCAGCGGCCCCATGGTCACGACGTCCAGCGACATCACCGGCATCCTCGTGTACTTCGGTCTCGCCACCCTGATGATCGACTGGCTGGTCCGCTGAACGAGCGATGACGCGATGAAGCGGCGAAGCGGCGAGGCACTGCTGCTTCAGACGATCGATCTCCACGAGCGCGACCGGATCGTCGTCTTTCTCAGCCGTGACTGGGGGCTGAAGCGAGGCGCCGCGCGCAGCGCCCGGGCGCGCTTCAGCCGCTTCGGCGGCGAGTTGCAGCAGCTTGCGAAGGTTCACCTGTCCTGGTTCGAGAAGCCGAACCGGGATCTGGTCCGGCTCGGCGACGCGGAGATGATCAGGAGTCCCGGCGCCCTGCATACCGACCTCGAGGGGATTCTCGTCTCTTCGTATCTCGCCGAGCACATGCAGGTGTTCGCCCAGGAGGACGAGCCGGACAATCACCTCTACCGGCTCCTGGATTCGACCGTGCAGGCGCTGATCGCCGGTTGCGATCGCTCCCTGGCGGCGCGCTATCTGGAATGCTGGACCCTGCGGCTCTCCGGCGTGTTTCCGGCGCCCCGGCAGTGCCCGTCCTGCGGCAACGAGCTCGGTGACGAGGCGATGCTGGCGGTCGAAGGGCAAGGCCTTCTTTGCCCTTCGTGCGGAGCGGGCGCCGGCGCGAATCGCCGGGTCGGCGAAACGGCCCTTTCTTTCCTGCGCCGCATCGGCCGCGCCGATCTTTCCCGGTTGCAGGAGAACGGAGGGTTCGAGGAGTCGACGCTCAAGTCGGTCGAGGCGATCGCGCGGGAGGTCCGGCGTGCCTTCCTGGGCAAGGAACTCCGCAGCTACGGCGTGATGCAGCGGACGCTGCGGGACCTCGCGCCCTGATGGGCGCCGACTTCGAGAGCGCGCCGGCGCGCCGCCCGCTGCGGCGGCTGCCCGACACGCTGATCTCCAAGATCGCGGCGGGCGAGGTCATCGAGCGACCGTCGTCAGTGGTCAAGGAACTCGTCGAGAATGCGCTCGACGCCGGTGCGTCGCGGCTCGAGGTCGATCTCGTGAACGGCGGCAAGGACCTGATCGTGGTGTCGGACGACGGCAGCGGCATCGCGGCCGAAGAAGCGATCCTGGCGGTCGAGCGCCACGCGACGAGCAAGATCGGCTCTTTCGAGGACCTGCTCGAGGTCGCGACCCTGGGTTTCCGGGGCGAGGCGTTGTCTTCGATCGCCGCCGTCTCGAAGTGCGAACTGCTCACGGCGCGAAGCCCCGGCGAGGGCCACAGGCTCCTGGTCGAGGGCGGGAAGGTCGCGATCGATGAGCCGGTGAGCCGGCCGCGCGGGACCACGGTGACGGTGGAGTCGTTGTTCTACAACGTGCCGGCGCGCAAGCAGTTCCTCAAGCGGCCGGCAACCGAACTGCGGCATGCGACGACGGTGGTCCAGGGATATGCCCTGGCGCGTCCGGATGTGACCTTCGTTCTGCGCCACGCTCCCGACGGGCCGTCTTCCCTGCGAGAGGTTCTGCGCACCCAGGCGACCGGAAACGACTCGGCCGGCCGGCTGGAACGGATCGCCCAGTTGTTCGGCCCCGATCTGGCGAATCACCTGATTCCGCTGCCCGAGGCCAGGAGGCGGCAGGGCGTCGACGGTTTCGTCGGCGACCGGGAGACTTCCAGGGGCAGGCGGCAGTTCGTCTTCGTCAACGGTCGCCTGTTGCGCGACCGGGCCGTGCTCGGCATCTACTACAAGGCGGTCCGGGACCTGATGAAGGGCGACCCTGCACCAGCCTTGTTCCTGTTCCTCGACGTGCCTCCGGAATCGGTCGACGTGAACGTTCACCCGCAGAAGGCGGAGGTCCGCTTTCGCGACGCGGCGATTCTCGGGCGTATCGGCAGCGCGCTCCGCAGAGGGCTGGAGGCGGCAAAGGGCGAGGAGCCGGCGCCCCTGCGGGAGCTCGGCGGACCGGTGGCGCCCCCGGCCTGGACCGGCGCAGGACAGGTCCGCGAGACCGGACGCGCGGTGTCCTGGCGCCGCGCCGGCGCGGCAGGAGAGGGTCGCCCTGAAGAAGGCGATCCGGCGCCCGAGGCGCCCGCCTGGGCGGCCGAACTTGCCGCGCGCTACGGCGGTAGCCAGACCGGGCCGGCGGGGAAGCTGGCGGAGGTCGCCTACCGGCCGCAGCCCTCCTCTCCGGTCCCCCTGTCGGGGAAGGGCCGGGAGTCGCTCCGGCTGATCGGGCAGTACAAGGGAACGATGATCCTGCTCGAGGGACCTGAGTCGTTGCTTGTCGTGGACCAGCACGTGGCCCACGAGCGCATCCTGTACGAGCGGTTCCGCCTCAGTCTTGCCGAGCAGGAGTCCAGGAGTCAGACGCTGCTCGTGCCCCGCGTGCTGGAGCTCTCCGCGGCGGAAAGCGCGGCGCTGGCCGAATGCTCCGCGGGTCTCGCGCGGTGCGGCTACTCGGTCAGCAGCCTCTCCGGCGGCAGCGCCGCGATCACCGCGATTCCGGCCGTGCTTCCGGACGCCGAAGCGGAGAGCCTGGTGCTCCGTATCGCGACCCGTGTCGCCGGCGGCGACGAGCTGCCGAGCGAGGAGGAGGCGCTGGCCGAGTACCTCCTGACCCAGTTGGCGGCAAGCCGCGCCTGCCGGGCCGCGGTCAAGATGCATCAGGCCCTGTCGGCGGAGAAGATGGAGAGCCTGATCGGGGAGCTCTTCGCCTGCGAGCATCCCTACACCTGCCCGCACGGCAGGCCGGTCGTGCTGGAGCTGACGGACCGGGACCTGGAGCGTCGCTTCAAGCGGCGCTGAGCCGGACTGTCGCTTCTGTCCCGATTACCGCGCGTTACCGAGTTCGGCCCCATCCGAGGGGTGCTGGAGCCACCGGCCGACATCCCGTGCGATGGCCTTGCCGGCCCGTTGCAGCATTTGACAGGTAGGCCTCTTTAGGGGGTTGAGGGCGACGGTGCTGAAGCGCTTGGCTCGGAAGGACGACACGACATCGCCGTCGCCTTCTCGCAGCGCTCCCGTCAGTTCCATCCACTTCGGACCGGAAAAGCCGCCGCCGCCAGGCATGTGGATCTCCGTGATGGCGAGTTCCATGTAGTGACTGGCGTTGTTGACATCGCCGATCTGGATCGCGGTCGAGCTGTCGGCCAGCCATTGGGCGAGCAGCACGTCGATTCGACACTCGGAGACTGCTTTCGGCGCGTTCACACCCGGAGCCAGGTCGATCGTGGCCGGGATGGTCACGACTCCGCCCCCGTAGGAGCCCCTGGCCCCGGGTTCGGCCGCGCCTCCAGGCCCCGTTGCTGTTGCCGGGGTGGCGCCTGGCCCCACAGCCGGGTCCGCGGTCGGCGTGAACAGGCTCTTCTGAAGCTCCGCGTTCAGGTTGCCGATCCACTTGTTGTAGTTGGCGTGGATCTTCCGTTTCTTTGGCTTGTAGTCGAGGTTGTGGCTGTCCTTGTAGGTGATGGAGTAGGCGGCTTCGTCGAACGTGATATCCACGAACGCCAAGTGTGATCGCACCGACAGCCGTGCCTCTACGTGGCCCGCCGCGACTGCTTCCACTGTCCAGCCTCTCCGACTCAACACGCCGGCAATCAGTCGTTGCTGAATCTGCTCCATGGTGAGGCCGGCAGGAACGGGTGCGTTTTCGATGTCGACGATCGGGGCCGCGGCATGGGTCGCCGAGCTACCGAAGAGCAGTGCCGCGGCAATGAGGTATGGGGTCAGTTTCATGGAGGCTCCTCTTGCGGAGTGTCGTGTGGGTGGCTCTGGAGGCTGATGGACGCTGCGTCGTGTGCGGTGCTCATCCGACTATCTCAGCGATTCTGTCGCGAAGGTAGGGGGGCATTCCAACGATGAGCTTCTCCGAATCGGCATCAACGGGCACTTGCACGGTGAAGGCCTCATTCGCGAGTTCTCCGTCGAACTTGCGGAGCTCGTAGTAGATCTTCAGCCGAAACTCCCACTCCACGAGTTGCGCTGACACAGTGATTGGATCTCCGTAAGGAATGCTCCTGCGAAAACGCACCCGGGTGTCGACGATGGGCCAGAGTTGGCCCCTGGCGCCGAGGTGGCGATAGCTGAAGCCGAGCTTGTCGAGTAGCGCTGAGCGTGCCGTTTCGTAGTACCGAAAGTAGTTTCCATGCCAGACGACGCCGGTCGGGTCCGCGTCCTGAAAGGGCACTTTGAAGGTAGCCCGCGCCCGCAGGGCCGGATGGTCCGGCCAGCGTTTTTTCCATAAAGCGCGACGGCCTTGGGTGAGAGTCGAGTTCATGGCTCGTGGTGTTGACGGGAGCGATGCCCGGGAGTTAACAGCCGTCCAAGTGCCTGCAAGATCAGAACCGTGTGCATGCGACAGAACCTGGCGTTGTCCGCGAACAGCCGGAAGTGAGAACGGCCGTCCGGCGGATACACGACTCGTGTCGGTATGAACTCCAGTTCAAGACCGGCCCAGCAGGCCCTGACGAGGATCTCGACATCGAACTCCATGCGGACTCGCTTTCCGAGAGTCGCGAATAGAGGCAACACGGAGTTCAGTGGGTAGAGCCGAAGCCCGCACATCGCGTCCTCGACCTGGCCGTCGCCCGCCGCCAACCGAGCCAACACGTTCGTGAGCTTCCGGCCGTGCAGGCGAACCTTCGGCATGTCGTCTCCGAAGACCGGCTTGCCGGAAACCACTCGCGCCGGGTGTCGCTGCGAGGCCAGTCGAAGTCGCGTGATCTCCGCTGGGTCGTGTTGGCCGTCTGCATCCACCGAGATGACGTGCGTGACACCCTGAGCGTACAGGTACTTCATGCCGGTGATCATCGCCGCGCCCTTGCCACCGTTGCGGTTCCGTTGGAGCAGTGACGCCCAAGAGTGACTCGCGATCAACCGGCGCAGCCGTTGGCGGGTCTTGGAATCGCTGCCGTCGTCGACGACGAGCGCCGGCAGGCCGGCTGTCGCTAGCTGGGGGAGGAACCCCGCGAGCTGGTCGACGTGGCGGTAGTGTGGAATCAGGAGATGGTAGCGCTCCGGCATGCCTCCATGCCCGCGAAGTGGCGTTTCCGGTACCGGAGGCGGAACAGGTACTCCCCGCCAAGCAGCAATCCGATCAGCAGGTAGCTGATCAGTCCGTTGTAGATCGCCCAGACACCGGTGGACGCCGCAAGGGCCGTGTACGTTGCGGCGCCGCCGTTGAGAAGGAAGAAGGCCACCCAGACTTGCGTGACGCGCTTCGTGTATGAGGACTTGCGCCAGTCGAACCTCTCCCTGGGATTCGCAAGCCGCGCGAAACGCTCCGCCGCCGAGGGCGGGCGAATCAGGGTCCACGCAAACCAGGCAGCCCCCGCAACATTGACCAGAACGGGGTAGAGCTTCACCCACTCCCAGCGGGCATCCAGATAGGCCACCGTACAGAACAGGACCAGCATGCCCAGAAGGAGAGTCCGGTGCTTCCGGTGGATCGAGCTCCCGGTCGCGATTCGCGCAGCGCCAAGGATGCCCAGGCCGACAATCATCAAGGCAGGCGATACGCGATCCAGCAGCATGTAGACCAGGAGAGGATAGGCAAGGAGCGCCAGCGCCGTGACGGCGTTTACGGGCGTTGTGCGGGGGAGCGCCGCCAAGCCTCGGGACCTCACCAGGGTGCAGGCTCTCCGAACAGGCCCGCCAGCGCACGGTCGATGACGTCGGAGAACGTCTTGCCCATCGCGGCCCACGTGTACTGAGCGGATTCTCCCCAGGCGAGAATCGCTTCTGTGGCCGCGTCCCGGACTTCAATGCGCAGAGTGTGCAGGAACAATCGCACGTCCCAACTCCAGTTGTCGACGTAAGTGACCAGCCTGTCGGTTCCTTCGGGCGTAGCGCCGGAGCGTCCGGAGGATGTCTCCAGTCCGCGTTGGCGGAGCGCAGCAGCGATGCTGGAGGCGAGGTCGCGTCCGTCCCTGTCGTGGCGCACGACGTAGTAGGTCATCTCGTCGGCGTTCTGGTCTGGAGGCAGCGGAGAGCCGAGCATGTGGTTGATGGGGGTGGCGCACCCGGTCAGCACCACCAGAAAGAGCGAGCACAGGGGGACGAGTGAGGTTGAGCGCATTTGAGTGACCGATTCGGTGCGTTTCTCGGGGTTTTGTCTGTTGCGCGGAACGGCCGCTAGGATATCGCCGATCATGAGCCCAGGTCCAGGAGAGCAGTGGTTTGGGCCGTGGCTGTATGGAGCGCAACGCGCCCTGTCCCGCAACGTCACATTGGAGGTCGCCTTGTGACTGTGTGGGTGAGGGCATACACCCTCACTTCGGCGTTGGGAGCGGGTGTCGGGGCGTTGCGGACATCTCTGCGAACGAACCGAACTGGCCTCGATGACCGCGAGTGGCGGGGCAGTGACGTTCCGTGCTTTCTCGGCCGGGTCGATCTGCCCGAGTCGGTCGAAGTGCCGCCGAGTCAATGGAGCCGCAACACGCGCCTCGTCGAGCTCGGGCTGCAGCAGGACGGTTTCGTCGACGCTGTCGCTGAAGTGCGGGACCAGGTGGAGCACGACCGGCTCGGGCTTGTCGTGGGCACAAGCACTTCAGCTATCGACCGGACCGAGGAGGCGTATCGGCAACTCGAAGACGACGGCAGTTTCCCTTCCCGGTTCCGCCAGCCCGGGGTGCATAGTCCCCATGCCCCGACCGCCTTCGCGGCCGAGCGGTTGGGAATCGAGGGCCCGAGGATCACGGTGAGCGCCGCCTGCGCCTCCAGCGCCAAGGTGTTCGCCACCGCGAAGCGCTGGCTGGAGCAGGACCTCGTCGATGCGGTCGTGGTTGGAGGCGCCGACAGCCTCTGCCTCAGCGTGATCCACGGCTTCCATTCGCTGCAGCTCGTTTCGCCCGAGCCCTGCCGACCCTTCTCGGAAGATCGGATGGGCATCAGTCTCGGCGAGGCTGCGGGGTTCGTCCTGTTGTCCCGGGAAGCGGCGCCGGGGGATCTGCGGTTGCTTGGGGTGGGCGAGAGCTGCGACGCGTACCACATGTCCAGCAGCCACCCGGAAGGTCTGGGCGCCCGGCTTGCGATGGAGCGGGCGCTGGCCGACGCCGGTATCTCCATGAGCGAAGTCGACTACCTGAATCTCCACGGCACCGGCACCCAGGGCAATGACGAGGTCGAAGGAAAGGTGTGCGCGGCGATGATGGAAGGCGACGTTCTGGCCAGTGCCACGAAGGGCTGGACGGGTCACGCGCTCGGGGCAAGCGGCATCGTGGAGGCAGTGTTGTGCCTTGAGGTTCTCGCCACCGGCTTCGTGCCGGGTACCAGGAACACGACGATTCCCGATGCGCCGTTCAACTTGCTGCTCGAGAGCGTGAGGCGCTCCGTCGATGTAGCTCTCACGAACTCCTTCGGGTTCGGCGGCGCCAACTGTTCGGTGGCGTTCGGCCGGTGACTCGGCCGGTGCTTCGAGTGGCGATTACCGGCGTCGGCCTCTGGACGCGGGGGTTGACCAGCTTCGCGGAGTTCGGCGCGGCAAGAAGCCTCGGTTTCGCGGATCTGGACGCCAGTGAGTTCCAGGTGCCGAGACCCGCCTCGCTTCCGGCGCGGGAGCGGCGCAGGGCGGGTTTGATGATCAGCCTGGGCGTCGAGGTCGCGCACCAGGCCTGCGAGGTTGCCGGTGTCCCGAAGGACGCCGTGCCGTCGGTCTTCGCGTCCGCGCTCGGCGACACGGCGGTTACGGAGTACATGTGCCGGCGGCTGGCGCAGCCTGCGAAGGTGCTGTCGCCGACCAGGTTCCACAACTCGGTTCACAACGCGGCGTCGGGCTACTGGACGATCAGCACCCGCAATCGTTCGCCGAGCACGTTCGTCGGCGCCTTCCTGG
This sequence comes from Thermoanaerobaculia bacterium, assembly GCA_965232105.1. Lineage (GTDB taxonomy): Bacteria > Acidobacteriota > Thermoanaerobaculia > Multivoradales > Multivoraceae > Multivorans. The sequence continues at coordinate 3,792,667 of OZ246956.1, read as the reverse complement.
AGAGCTTCGGGGCCGGATTGCTGGAGACCGCCAGCCAGTCGGTCGCGGCTCGCGGCCCTGTGCTCTTCGTTGCCTGCGACATCGCGACGAAGCCGCCGCTTACGGCGGTAGCGGACGTTCGGCAGACGCTCGGGGCAGCCTTCGTTCTGGAACCGGCGGGCGTCGTGGCCCGGGACCGTCCTTGTCTGCGGGCGGAGATCCGGTTCAGAACGGGTGGGCTCCGGACGACCCCGCCTCCAGCCGGCCTGGATTGGCTCGGGCAGGCGAATCCGATGGGATGCGCGCTCACGCTCGCGGATCGCCTTGCAGCCCCGGAAGGGGATCCGTCGCGGCACGGGTTGCTCTGCTTTGCAGCCGGGCCGCGTTGCGGCGTCGAGCTGCGCCTTGAGGGCGGTCGTGGCTGGCGCGCCTGATTCCGTGCAACGCCGTGACGTGTGTATCGTCGGTGGAGGGCTTGCGGGCCTGACCCTCGCCCGCCATCTCCGCCAACGACTGCCCGAGCTCGACATTGCCGTGGTCGAGCGCAGGCGCTTCCCGGTGCCGGAGGCGGCGCACAAGGTTGGCGAATCCACGGTCGAGATTGCCTCTCACTACCTGGCCAACGGGCTCGGTCTGAAGGAGAATCTGGAGCGGGAACAACTTCGGAAGTTCGGCTTGCGCCTTTTCTGCTGCGGCGAGACCCCCATCGAGCGCGATCTGGCAGCCTACGACGAGATTGGGCCCAGCGCGGCGCTCCCGATCCCCACCTACCAGCTTGACCGGGGCCGCTTCGAGAATCACCTGGCCCGGACCTGGAAGGACGTCGGAGAACTTCGCGAGGGAACAGCCGTACGGTCGGTTGAGATCGAACGTGGGGAGCATCGGGTCGTTCTTCGGGATGCGGGGGAGGGAAGGGAGAAGACGCTTCGTTGCAGATACCTGATCGACGCCAGCGGTCGCCGCGGTTTCCTGCGGCGCTTGCGGGGCACCGCCCGTTCGGCTCGTCACCGCCAGCATGCCGTCTGGTTCCGGATCCGGGGGCCGGTCGACGTCGAATCCCTTAGCGCTGACAGCGATTGGCTGTCACGGTGTTCCGGGGAACTGCCGCGTCGCGCCAGCACGATCCACTTCACCGGCCCGGGCTACTGGCTTTGGCTGATTCCGCTCGCGTCCGGCATGACCAGTGTGGGTCTGGTGTTTGACCCTGCGCGAGTCGCCCTCGAGGAGGTCCGCAGTCGTACCGATCTGATCCGCTGGCTGGAGCGCCGGCACCCGCTGGTGGCGGCGGAACTTGCGGGGCGGGAGGCCCTGGATCACTCCTTCCTGAGCAACTACGCGGTCGGCAACTCCGAGGTGTTCTCGGAGGATGGTTGGGCGGCGACCGGCGATGCCAGTCTGTTTGCCGACCCGTTCTACTCGCCGGGCGCCGACTTCATCGCCCTGGCCAATATCTATGCCGTCGACTTGATCGCGCGCGGATTTCCGGCTGAGCGGGTGCAGAACTACCAGCAGAACTACCAAGCCTTCTTCGGTAACACGATGCTCCTGTACCGCGGACAGTACCCGGGCTTCGGAGACCGTACGCTGATCGTCGCGAAGACGCTTTGGGACTACGCCTTCTACTGGTCCATTCCGGCCAAGCTGTTCTTCTCGGGCAGGTTCACCGATCTGGAGTTCATGCGGCGCAACGAGAACCTGTTGCTACGGGCCGCGGCCCTGCACTCAGGCGTGCAGAAGTTGTTCCGCCGCCGCGCGGCGAGCGCCGGCCGGGTTGGCGGCGAGGGCCGCTTTTTCGACCACCACGCCGTGCCTCTGTTCCACGAGCTGCAGGGCGACCTGCTGGAAGGCGACCCGGGCGGTGACCAAACGCGGCTGACGCGTAACCTCGAGCGCCTAAAGGCGGCGGCGAGCGGCATCCGGTGCATCCTGGGAGATGACGAAGGCGGCCTGGCGCGGCGGTCGCTCGGTCAGGTTCCAGGTTTCGGATAGCGGCCGAAGTGCGTCAGCAGGTACGCTGCGGCCACTCCACTTGCCACAGTCTGACCGATTCCGGCGAGAACCGGAATGCTGGAGAAGGCGAGGAGCGCGAACACGACGAAACTCGAAAGTGCGCAGATCAGCACAGCGGCTTCCGTTTCGCTGGCGTCCGCCGCGTCGGCCGGCGTTCGGCTGTGAAACAGGCCGTAGTCCAGGCCGAGCCCCGCCACCAGCGCCAGCGCCATCAGGTCGAAGGGCGAGAGGCCGCCCCGCAGCCATGTCCCGAGACTTGCCGCGACCGCCAGTGCGGCGGCGACGTTTCCGAGCAGCCAGACCGAACGGCGGAAGTCTCGGGTGAGCAGCGAAAGCACCACGCCGGCGGCCAGGAGCGCGGCCAGGAGCAGAACAGCGATTCTGCGTCGGAGGTCCGTCACCAGAGTGCTGGAAGCTTCGACGAGGTCGACGAACTGAACCCCGTCCAGGCCGTCGAGCCGCGTGGCCACTGCACCTGTGTCAGCCATGCCGCTCAGGAATGTGAGGCTGGTCCATCCAACGGTCGTTTCCAGCAGGTGAAGGCCGGTCAGCGCTGCGAGGTCCGGGTGGTCCCGCAGATCGTCGATCACGAGCCAGTTCGTAGTTCCTTCGATGGCGACCGCATCGTCGTGGAAGGGTCGGAATGCATCCCCGGCGAAAGACAGGTCGGCTGCGGCGTGAGCGAAGGCGCCCGAGTACACGCCGCCCTGGACAAGAAACTGGCGTAGTTCGGCCATTCGCTCACGCTGGCGCGATCGGCTGGGGAGCAGCGGTGAGATGCTTCGGTGGGCTTCAACTTCGCCCGCCAGTACTGCCTCGTCCAGACGCGCGGCGAGGGCTTCCGTGAGTCGAAGGGCGTCCTCGAGATTGGCGGCGCGGCTTGCCGCCACATGGCGCATGTCGCTCGCCCCCACTTGCCTGCGAACTTCCGCGTCGGCCGCCAGCGTCTCTCTGGGCACGGGTGTCAGCGCGTCGAGGTCGTCCAGGAACGGGCCGCGCGTGGTCAGCGGGAAGGCAGCAGCCGCGGCCACGACGATCCACGGCCAGGGGCGCAGTGCCGTACCGCAGGCGGGCGCTGGCTTCGCCGCCGTCGCTGGTAACGCCGCGCCCGCGCTTCCTGCCGTCAACCAGGCGGTCGCCAGCGCGGCCGCGGCGATGCCCGAAAGAGCGAACACGCCGAGCTGCTGAAGACCCGAGGCACCGCCCACGAGGAACACGGAGTAGGCGATCAGCGTGCTGCCCACCCCCATGCGAAGGGTTGCCCAGACGGCGCCCGGGTTCGACCGGTGGCTGAGCGCGTGCAGGGGGTAGTCCACCGCGACGCCCAGAAGGGTGAAGCCGAAGGCTAGAGCGATGCCGTGAACCTCGTCGTAGAGGAGCGCCGCGACTCCGAGCCCCGCTGCCGCGCCGGCGAGCATGGGCGCTCCTGCGGCGACGACCGCGGTGGGCGAGCGGAAGTGCCACAACAGCAGGAGCGCCAGCGCGACCGCGGCCAGCGCACTGAACAGCTTCGCTTCCTGCTGCGTCCTGGCCTGCAGATCGACGCTGTAGACGCCGGTGCCGTAGAGCCGGGCATCGTCGAAACCATGGCCGGTGAGAGTCCGTCTCACGTCCGTGATCAACTCGGCATGCGCGCCGATGTCGAACATGGCTGCCGCCGGGAGAATCAGAAGGTACCGTGCGTCGCCGTCTCCGAACATGCGCGGTGCGGAGGCCATCCGTTCGAGCGCGGAGACGCTCGCCAGCAACGGGTCAGCGGCGATCAGTTCCAGGGCCTCGTCCGAGTCGGCCAGCGTGGAGTCCGCTAGCCGGGCTTCCAGGACCTCGCGCCAGCCGTCTTCTCCCGCGGGCAGGTCGTGGAGCAGCAACCGTTTACGCCAGATCGGGAGTGGGATCGAGTCCGGGTCGAGCATTTCCGCCTCTGGAAGAACCCGGCGAGCCCTCGGCATCGCTCGCAGGTCTTCCGCTACGGCTTCGGCCCTTGACTCCGACGCCTCCGGCAGAACCACGTAGATCGCGTCGGCGCCGGACACCTGCCCCAGGCGTTCCACGAGCAGGCGCTGGCCGGGAGTAGTGGGCCTGGGCAGGAAGGAGGCCAGGTCGTAACCGATCGAGAGATCGAGGGTCGCTGCGCCGGCGACCATCGCGGCAAGGATCAGGAGGACGGCGGTGCGTTGGGCGAGAGTCAAGATCAGTTGATGCTCTGGTCGCTTCGGGATGGGGAGAGAAGCCGGATCTCCCGCCAGTTCCGGCCGCCGCGGCTCAGGTGGAGGAAGGCGAGGCGCCGGCCTGTGCCTCGAAGACGCACGGAGACGAGTTCGCCGCGCAATCGGGGGTCCCGCGGAACCAGCTCGATCTCCCAGTCATGGCCTTCCGAAGAGTCACCGAAGGAGGTCAACGTGGAGTCGAAGGTCTGCCGAAGTTCCGTAACGTCGCCGGACAGCACGTCGAGGATGATCGCCAGCACCAGGTGAGCGCCCCGCTCGCGGTTCAGTTTGCGGCGCCGCTCAGTGCCCTGGTCGAGTGCGGCGTCCCGCTCCTCGGGACCGCTTCGCCGCCGGTGCGGGCGCCGCAGGACGAGCCGGTCGCCCTCGATTCTTCGTTCCTCGAGGCGTGGGGCGTGCACCCGCATGACCGCGACGCCGTCGCTTGTCAGCCAGAGTTCGCCGCGCTGTTCAGCCGGCGCGCGCAGCAGTCGATTCAGGTGTCGCTCAACGAAGGTGACGCGCTGTTCCCGCGGGAACTCCAGGCCCGCGAGCCGCTCCCAGGCAGCGTCGTCGGCGGCGACCGGGACTGCGGCCAGGAGGGCAAGAACGGCGGCGGCCGCCCGCCCGAAGCGGGCCGCGTCAGCGCGCCCTGCCACTGCCGGGCGGTTGCGCCTCGGTCGCATGCTGCGCCCAGAAGTCAAAGAAGTTGAACCAGGAAAGCGGCGCCGCGCGGACATGGCGCTCCAGTCTCTCCGCGTATCCCCGAGCCAGCGCGGCGACCGTGCTCGCTCGTTGGGATCGAGGCACCTGGCCGCCGGTCCACAGAACCTCGCAGTGCACCTCATAGCCGGGCGGGTCCAGACGGCAGAACACGCAGATGATCGGCGCCTTGAAGGCGCAGGCAACGAGGTACGGGCCGAGCGGGAAAGTCGCCGGGGCACCGAGGAAGGGAAGCGACAGGGTCCGGTCTCCCGGTCGACAGCGATCCGCCATGAACCCGACCCACTCGTTTTCACGGAGCGCTTCCGCGATCGAGATTCCCAGAGACGCCGCGCTTTGCTCCGAGTCGATTATCCGTTCCGCCATCGCTGGATCGATCTCCTCCATGACCCGGACGAAGTGAGCGTTGACGCCCTTGTCCAGGACGATGCGAATCCCGAACTCCCGGCGGTCCGCGTCGACGACTCTGGGCGCGTCGAACGAACCGAAATGCGCGGTCACGAAGATACCCGCGCTGTTCTCTTCCACCACCTGTTGGACTCCCTCGTCCCGTACGAACCTGACTTCTCTCGCTTCGGGACTGCGGCTGAGAGCGAAGAAGCGGTCCGCCGCGACCCGAGCGAAACTGAGAAAGTGGCGTAGCACGTCGGTCTCCCGTACGGGCCGCTTCAGGGCTCGTCTCAGGAAGTCTCGGGAGGCTCTGCGTTCCGGCGCCCGCGCCAGGTAGAAGTACAGGACCGTCGGGTAGAGCAGGAGATGGACGGCCTTGCGACCCAGCCTTCGAGCTATCCACGCCGTGGTGCGGATGGCGAGCCGGTTTCCTGCTTCGGATCGCTCCTGCCAGTGGACGGCATCAGTCATTGAACTCGACGGCGCGACCGCCCAGCAAGCTTGTCAGGCTGCCGAGAGGTGTCTTGCCCGTGCGATTGCGCGGAACCGCATCCACGATCCGGATCGGTCGCGGCACGAAGGCTGGATCCAGCCGATTCGCCATCGCCTTTCGGATGTCTCGCGGCTCGAGGTCCGGCGCTACCACGAGGGCCGCGAGCCGTTCCGAAGGCCTGCCGTCGCGCCGGGGCTGGAAGATCACGCCGTCCCGGACTCCAGGGAGTTCCAGAAGGAGAGTATTCAGGTTCGCGAGAGACTCTCGCTTTCCGGCGATCTTCACGATGTCCGTGGACCGTCCAAGAAACTCGAACCGTCCATCCGCGAGGCGCTCGAAGCGGTCCGCGAGGTCGACGGGCGCCTCCAGGCGGGGCGCGCTTACCGTCAGACCGCTCTCGGAGAAAGCCAGTTGGAAGTAGTCGAAGAAGCTCCACCCACGACCTTCGGCAGGCCGGCGGGAGGCCAACGTTCCCACTTCGCTGCAACCGTAGAGTTCCAGAATCGGCGCGCCGAGGTGTCGTTCCGCCTGGGCTGCGAGGTTCGCATCGAGAGGGGCGGTTGCGCAGATCGTCACGCTCACCGAGCGAGCGGGAGGAGGCGCCTTGAGCAACGCCCGCAGGTGCGTCGGTGTCGTCACCAGGACGGTGGGGGCGCTTGAGGAGCCGAGCGTGTCGACCACGTCCTTGGGAAAGAAGGCACGTTCGCAGTGGACCGAGACGGGAGCGATGCTCGGCAGGAGCAGCGTCCACTCGAGCCCGTACAGGTGCCACGGCGGAACGGTCGACACGATCGCCAGCTCGCCGGTAGAAGTCCCGGTTTCCTCCAGAGCTCGGGTCAGGCGACGCCAGTGGATGGCGCGGAAATCGCTGAGCAGCCCCCAGGTCTTCGGATGCGGACTCGGCGCGCCGGTGCTGCCGGAGGTGAAGACGATCGCGGCGAGCTGGGCCGTGTCGATGGCGGGCAGAATGGCGGACGGTTCCGCTGTGCCGGGCGAGGGCCCGGGGACGACCGCCTTGTCGTCGGCGACGATCGCGCTGTCCGGGTACCGTCGGCGCAGCGCGTTCAGGGCGTCTGAACTTCGTTGAGACGGCAGAAGGTTGACGCTTCCCCTGAGGAGCGCGGCGAAGAACGCAACCCCGAAGAGGTACCGGTCGGAGCAGATGTTGATCAGCCAGGGGCGGTTGGGCAGACTGTCGGCGCACAGCAGCGCGTCCCGGGCGAACTGCGAGACGGCGACCGGGCGGTCGCCAGCGTACGCCCACGGCGCCGCCTCTTCCGACCGGTCGATCAGAGGGGTCGTCGACGGCGCCTCACGTTCGCGCACTTACTTCCTTCATCACGAAGTCCGTCAGGCTGCCGAGAGTGGCGAACGCTTCCCGCGTCGTTTCGTCCTTGGCGCTGAAGTGGACCCCGAAACCCTCCGCGACCGCGACGGCGATCTCCAGCGCGTCGATGGAATCGAGAGCGAGACCCTCGTCGCCGAACATCAACTCGTCCGGGTCGATGTCGGCAGGATCGATGTCCTCCAGGTTCAGCGCATCGACGATGAGGACGGCCATCCGGCTCTGCTCAGGCGTCTGGTTCACGAGGAGTGGTTCCTTCCTGGGGGGGGCAGCCTGAACACGAGCGACGTGTTCACGCCGCCGAAGGCGAAGTTGTTGGTCATCAAGTAGTTCGCCTTGATGCGCATCGGCTCGTCTACGACGTAGCCGAGCGCGGCACAGCGCGGATCGGGATTCTCCAGGTTGATCGTCGGAGCGGCCCAGCTCTCACGGAGCATCTCGAGGCTCATCCATGCCTCTAGACTGCCACAGGCGCCCAGGGTGTGACCGATGTAGCTCTTCAGCGAGCTGATCGGTACTGGACGGCCGAACACCTCCAGGGTGGCCCGGCTCTCCGCGATGTCTCCCAGTTCGGTGGCGGTGCCGTGGGCGTTCACGTAGGCGATCTGGTCCGCGCCCAGACCGGCGTCGGCGAGAGCCAGACGCATCGCTTCGGCCATGGTTCGTTGGGCGGGCTGGGTTGGATGGGCGCCGTCGGAGTTGGCGCCGAAGCCGACGAGTTCGGCCAGGATCGTCGCGCCGCGTTCGAGAGCGTGGCGCCGGCTTTCGAGCACGAACGTGCCGGCGCCTTCTCCGACCACCAGGCCGTCGCGGTCAGAGTCGAAAGGTCTCGGCGTACGCGACGGCGTCTGGTTGCGGCGGCTCGTGGCGTACAGCGTATCGAAGGTCGCTACTGCCGGAAGGTCGAGTTCGTCCGCGCCGCCGGCGACCATCGCGTCCTGGTAGCCGTGTTTGATCGACTCGTAGGCCATACCGAGCGACAGACTCCCCGATGTGCAGGCGGAGGACGAGGGGAGGAGACGGCCGGTGAGGCCGAAGAACATGCCGATTGCCGCCGTGGTCGTATGCGGCATCAGCTTGACGTAGACGTTCGAGGTGACGCCCTCAGTGGATCCGGTCGCGAGAAAGCGGCCGACCTCCCGCAGGCTGTCAGTGGATCCGATCGAGGATCCGTACGCCACGCCGACGCGACCGGATCGAAGGACAGGGTCGTCTCGCAGGCCCGCCTGCTCTAGGGCCAGTTCGGTCGCGCGGACGGCCATGGCCGACACGCGGCCCATGGACCGGCGCATTTTGCGCGGCCAGCGGAGGGGCGTCTCGAACTCGGCTGGAGCGCCCAGCCAGGACCTCAACCCCTTTACGCGACTCCACTCGTCCATCCGTTCGACGCCGCCCTCTCCCGCCAACAGACGGGACCGGACCGAAGGCCAATCCGTGCCGATGGGCGAAATGCCGGCGACGCCGGTCACAACGACCCGCCTGCTCATCCCGAAAGCGCCCGGGCGTGAGAGAGATGTGAGATGTGGCGGAACACGGAGTCGGCTCCGCTAGATCATGCCCCCGTTGACCGACAGGACCTGTCGGGTCACATAGGCGGCTAGGTCGGAGAATAGATACCGGACAAGGCTGGCGACCTCCTCGGGCCTTCCTTTCCGCCGCAGCGGCACGAGCCGCTGGATGATCTCGTCGGAGGTGCTTTGGGTCATGTCGGTCCCGACGATACCCGGAGCGACGCAGTTCACGGTGATCTTCCGTTTGCCGAGCTCGACGGCCAGGGACTTCACGGCGCCGATCAGCCCCGCCTTGGCAGCGCTGTAGTTGACCTGGCCGCGATTGCCGGCGATGCCGGAGATGGACGACATGGCCACGATGCGGCCGCCGTCGCGCAGGCGGATCATCGGCATCACACACGGCTGAACGACGTTGAAGAAAGAGTCCAGGTTTGTGCGCAGGACATCGTCCCACTCCGCCTCCGTCAGCGCGGGGAACGCAGCGTCGGCGTGGGTGCCCGCGTTGCAGACGACGCCGTAGAACGCGCCCCGGTCGGCCATGTCCCGGTCCAGGGCGGAACGAATGGCGCCGCGCTCCGAGACGTCGCCGGGAAGCGCGCTGGCGCTACCGCCTCGCGAGCGGATCTCGGTCACGATGGCCTCTACGTCGCCTCGGGCATTGCAGGCCACGTCGAAACCGTCCCCGGCCAAGGCCAGGGCGACCGCGCGGCCTATGCCGCGTGACGCCCCGGTCACGAGCGCGCGGCGCGGTCCGGTCATCAGGTGTTCACTCGCTTCCGGATCGCAGGTAGACGGTAACGGCGCAGTCCGCCAGTTTACCCCTGAACCGGTCTGTGATGACGCCTCTGAACTTGGAGACATCGGTCGTTTCGAGGACAGGAGACACGTCGATGGTCAGGTGGGCGCCGAGACGGAACCAGGTCTCGGCGCACTTGTACTCCCGCGTACCAAGAAGGAAGCCGACCCGCACGGGTTCCCCTCGCCGAAAGGCGTGGAGTCCGGCGTGAGCCGCGACGGTCTGGGCGATGTACTCGATACCGACGTAGGCGGGAACCCCGTGCGGCGCCTCGTAGAACATCGAGTCTTCGCCGATGCGGACCACGCTTCGGGTCGCCGAGGAGCCTTGCGCCGCGGCGCAGTCGATCAGGATCATCGGTGCGGCATGTGGCAGGAGCGCCTCGATGCTCGGCGCCGGGACGGTTGCGGCTCGATCTGACACGGACCGCGCGCGGCGCTACGCGCCGATGAGCACGCCGCTGCTGTGCGTGCCGGCGTCCGAGGTGAACCTGAACGCGACCCGTGAGCGCGCGTGGAGCTCGTGGACCAGTGCGACCCGAAGCCTGATGCCTGGCGCGATCAGCCGCGCGAACTTCAGGTTACGGATCTCGGCGGTCGCGGTGTGCCGCGCAAAGACCCGGAGCGAGAGCTTCTCTGCCCACAGCAACTGGGCGAGGCCGGGAACGATCGGCTCATTGGGAAAGTGGCCCTCCAGGACCGCCAGGTCGGCCGTCACGGCAGCCTCGCCGAGCCACCTGACGGCGGTGCGCTCGAGTTCCTCCCATCGCGGGTGGAGGGGGCGATCGCGACCGGCTCTTCCCGTGGCGGGAAGACGCCGCACGAACCGCCATCGCCCCGGCGCCTGTTCGGCGGTCGCCGCGGTCGTAACCAGGTTGGTCAGTTCCCGAATCAGCGCCTTCTTGCCCTTGTGCGCCAAGGTCTCCCAACCAGCCTCGGTCGGCACGACAAGAAGTTCTCCAGCATCGAACCGGGCGCTCTCGACGGACTCCAGGCGTTCGACTGCGCTGACCAGAGGGCTCACCTCAATTGACCTGTAGCAACTCGGCTACGAGGTCGACCACGTCCTCGACCGTACGAATCTCCTTGACCCGTTCCGGAGCGATGTCGGCCTGAGTGAACTCCTTGAGTCGGACGATCAGATCCACCGCGTCGATGCTGTCGAGGGCAAGATCCTCGTAGAGGCGGGCGTCAAGGGCGATCCGGCCCGGCTCGAGCTCGTACATCTCCACCAGGATGTCCCTCAGTTTGGCCTCGATTTCGTCGCGCGTCATCTTCCCCTGCGGCTCCTGCAAGCAACGTCGGACCCTACCAGTCGGCCATCTACGGATCCAGGCAATCGGCCGGTGGTAGTCCCAAGGCCCGCTCCAGAATCTTGCATCCCGACTGCGACCTCTCGCGCTCGCTGCCGTGGGTGCCGAACGTTGATGGATGGACCTCGTCGCCGACGCTCATCGTGAAGCGCACGGCCTCCGGCGGAAGGCGCGCGAGAGAGTCTGTCTTGCCGAGAGCGGGTGGGCGAACACGCAGGCGGATCGGAACCGCCGGCCGCCCAGACCGCAAGAGAATCAACGCCGCACCGCGCTGCACGGCGGCTGGCCGGTCCTTCCTCGTGCGCGTCCCTTCCGGAAAGAGGACGACCGTCTCGCCGGCCCGCAGGAGACGGACCGTCCGGTCCACGACGTCATGGGGGTCGACGCTCGGCACGTAGCCGGCGAGACGGACGACCGTGCCCAGAAACGGGCTGCGCCACACGGCCCGTTTGACGACGCAGCGCGCGTCGGGAAGGCGGGAGACCAGGACCACGACATCGATCAGTGATGGATGGTTGGCGACCACCAGCCGACCACGATGATGAAGCAGGCCCTCTTCCCCGCGGAACTCGAACCGCATCAGCCGTAGAACGGACAAGAAGGCCAGGAACAGGCGGAAGGACAGCTGGATCGCTCTGCGGCAACGCCGCCCGGTCGCTTCTTGACGGCTCAGGAGACGGATCGCGGGAAAGAGGACGGCGCCCAGAACGAGGCCTCCGGCGCCGAAGAGAGCAAACGACATGGCCGTTAGCGGAACTCTCCAGCAGCGCTGAAGGAACGTCCTCACTTTCGGCCTTCCGGCTACCTGCTCGAGCCGCTGGAACTCCTTCTCCACGGCACCGGTCCGGGACGCTGCCGTGGGCCATTCTGTGCCCGCGGTCATTCGTCGACTTCTTTCGCGCTCTCGTCGCGCACCCTGACCTTTACGTTCATCGTCGCGAGCAGAGTCTACTTTCTCCATCGGCATCTTCGGCGGCACGTCCCAGCCCCGATTCGGGCGCCGGCGGGAGTCCTACGGATCGCGGGCCGGTTCGAGTCCTGCGAGCGCCTGGCGGGCGGCGCGGCGCTCGGCCACCTTCTTCGATCTACCCGTCGCACTGCCGGCGACCTCGCCGTCGATCAGGCACTCGACGTGGAAGATCGGATCGTGGTCGGGCCCCTCACGACCGACGTGCCGGTAGACGGGGGGCGCCAGACCCCGTGCCTGGAGCAGTTCCTGAAGATCGGACTTCGCGTCCGGGGTGTCGATCGCCTCGGTGGCCTCGGACTCGATCCACGGCTCGACCAGGGTGCGGGCGGCCTCCAGACCGCCGTCGATGTACGCCGCTCCGATCACCGCTTCGAGCGCGCAGGCCAGCAGGGACTGCTTGTCGCGTCCCCCGGAGCGCTCTTCGCCGCGCCCTAGCCGGAGTGCCGAACCGAGCTCCAGGCGGCGCGCGAAATGGGCCAGGACTTCGGCGCTGACGACGTGCGACTTGACACGGGACAGGTCGCCCTCCGGCTCGAGCGGTCGACCCTGGTAGAGCCAGCTCGCCGCGACGAGTCCCAACACGGAATCGCCCAGGAACTCGAGACGCTCGTTGTGCTTCTCCAATCCCTGTTCGTTGGCGAAGGAGGTGTGGGTCAGGGCCTGCTCGAGCAGGTCGCGGTTCTTGAAGCGGTAGCCAATCCGCCCTTCGAGTTCGTCGGTTCGAAGCGTCAGGGGTAGATCCGGTCCATCGTTCGGGGATAGGGGATCGTCTCCCGCAGATGGGGGACGCCGGCCATCCAGGCGACGAAGCGTTCGACGCCCATGCCGAAGCCGCTGTGCTCGAACGTGCCGTAGCGGCGGATGTCGAGGTACCACTGAAAGGCCTCGATCGGCAGATCATGCTCCTTGAGTCGGGACAGGAGCAGGTCGTGGTCGTGGATGCGCTGGCTGCCGCCGATGATCTCGCCGTAGCCCTCGGGGGCGATCAGGTCGAGGGCCAGAGCGAGGGTCGGATCGTCCGGGTCGGGCTCCATGTAGAAGGCCTTGAGCGAGGTCGGGTAGTGGGTGACCATGACCGGCCGATCGAACGCCTCGGCGATCGAGGTCTCCTCGGGAGCGCCGAAGTCGTCGCCGAACTCGATCTCTGAGCCCTGACCGCGGAGGAGATCGACCGCTTCCGCGTAGCGGAGCCGGGGGAACGGCTTGCGGATCGCCTCGAGCCTGGAGGCGTCGCGCTCAAGGACCTTGAGCGGTTCGGCGCAGTGCTCCAGGACCCGCTCCGCGAGATAGACGACGAAGTCCTCGGCGAGCTCGGTCAGGCCCTTGAAGTCGAGGAAGGCGGCCTCCGGCTCGACCATCCAGAACTCCATCAGGTGGCGCCGGGTCTTAGACTTCTCGGCCCGGAACGTGGGACCGAAGCAGTAGACCTTGCCGAGTGCGGCGGCCGCGGGCTCGAGGTAGAGCTGGCCGGACTGGCTGAGGTAGGCGTTGCCGTGGCCGAAGTACGGGGTCTCGAACAGGGTCGACGTGCCCTCGCAGGCCGCGGGCGTCAGGATCGGCGAGTCGACCAGGTAGTAGCCGCGCTCGCGGTGGAAGTCGTGAATCGCCTGGCAGACCTCGCTGCGGATCCGCAGCACGGCCCGCTGCCGGCTCGAGCGCAGCCAGAGGTGGCGGTGGTCCATCAGGAAGGCGGTGCCGTGCTCTTTCGGCGTGATCGGATAGCCGTCGGCGCCGTGGACCAGGGCCAGCGATGACACGTGGACCTCGACTCCGCCCGGCGAGCGCGGATCGGCGGCGGCGGTGCCGGTCACCGCGACGGTCGATTCCTGGGTGGCGCTCTGGAGCGCCTCCCACGACGCCTCGTCGACCTCCTTGCGACTGATGACGAGCTGCACCGTGGCGCCCGATTCCCGGAGCTGAATGAAGCCGATCCGGCCGCTCGAACGCCGCCCGTCGACCCAGCCGCGCAGGCGGACTTCCTCGCCGACGAGCGCGCCCAGCTCGGGGATCGAGTGCCAGCCGCTCACGGGTCGCTCCTCACGACGCGATCATACCGGCGGGTGGGACAGAGTCAGAGAGGTGTGGCCATGTCAACCGCCATCGTCTATTAACCCGTCGTCGTCGGAAGTGTCGCTGTCGGCGATCGCGGTCGCGGTTCGCATCGTCGGCAGGGTCACGCCCCGAGTGTTGAGAAAGGCCCGCTCGCCTTCGATCAGTGAGTCGAGCCGCGCTCGGATCAGCCCTTCTCGATCTCCGGCACGCAGCAATTCCATCGACTCCTCGGGAAAGCCGTGTCTCGGCAGGACATTGCTCAGTTCGTCGTCTGCCAATGCGGTGAGGGGAGCGAAAATTGGGGGATTATATCCGTAGGTTGACAAGCGCCCCGTTCCCTGTTACCGTTCTATGTACAACGGTTGAGGGAGAAAGACGATGAACGACACAGAATTGAAGGCACCCGGCAAGGCCCATCGGCGCGGCGTGACGCTGTTCGACTTGCAGCGGATGTTCCCCGACGAAGCGGCGGCGCGGCAGTGGTTCGAGGCGATTGTCTGGCCGGGCGGCGAGCGGTTCTGCCCGCACTGCGGCACCGACAACAACCACGAATGCAGCCACGCGAAGATGCCGTACCGCTGCCGGGACTGCAAGCGGTACTTCTCGGTCAAGACCGGTACCGTCATGGCGCGGTCGAAGCTGCCTCTGCTCAAGTGGCTGTACGCGATCTACCTCGACACAACAAGCCTCAAGGGCGTGTCGAGCATGAAGATTCACCGTGACCTGGGCGTGACGCAGAAGACCGCGTGGTTCATGTTGCAGCGCATCCGCGAGTTCAGCGACTCGGGGCCGACGGTGCGGTTCGAGGGGCCGGTAGAGGTCGATGAAACCTACGTCGGCGGTTTGGAGAAGAACAAGCACGAATCGGAGCGGAAGCACGAAGGCCGCGGCGGTGTCGGCAAGACGGCCGTGGTGGGCGCGAAGGACCGCGCTACCGGCAAGGTCACGGCCCGCGTGGTCCGCCGCACGGACGGCGAAACACTCAAGGGATTCGTGAACGAGCACGCGGCGGAGGGCGCGGAGGTCTTCACCGATGACGCGAGTGCCTACCGGGGCCTGCCGAACCACGAGACGGTCAAGCACTCGGTCGGCGAGTACGTCGCCGACCGAGTTCACACGAACTCGATCGAGTCGTTCTGGTCGATGCTCAAGCGCGCTCACAAGGGCGTGTACCACAAGCTCAGCCCGAAGCACCTACAGCGCTACGTCAACCAGTTCGCAGGTCGTCACAACTTCCGCGACCTCGACACGCTGGCGCAAATGGCGTCCGTCACCGAGGGGCTGGCGGGCAAGCGCCTCCAATACCGTGACCTGATCGCCGACAACGGCCTGCCGTCCGGCGCACGGGAAGCAGCGGCGTGACGACCGGGCCGGAATTGTCCCTGCAACTTCGGAGCCGAACTGGAAGAACCGCACGCTCTGGACCGGCGACAACCTCGAAGTCATGCGGGGCATGAACTCGGAGTCGGTGGACCTGATCTACCTCGATCCTCCGTTCAACTCCAACCAGGACTACGCGGCACCCATCGGAAGCGAAGCGGCAGGAGCCTCGTTCAAGGACACTTGGACCTTGAGCGACGTGGACGAAGCGTGGCACGGCGAGATCGCGGAGCAACAACCGGCGCTGTACTCGATTCTGAACGCGACTGGCGACGCGCACGGTGCGGGCATGAAGTCCTACCTCATCATGATGGCGGTTCGGCTGTTGGAGATGCGCCGCATCCTCAAGCCGAACGGCTCGGTCTACCTGCACTGTGACCCGACCGCGAGCCACTACCTCAAGATGATGATGGACACCGTGTTCGGAGCAAAGAACTACCGCAACGAGATCGTGTGGAAACGCACGTCCAGCCACAACCGCGCCAAACGGTGGGGGCCGGTTCATGACACGCTGCTCTACTACGGCGAGAAGCCGACATGGAACCGCACGCTGCAACCTCTTGATCCCGACTACATCAGCAAGTTCTTTCGCTACGAAGACGACAAAGGACGTTTCCAAGTCGGAGACCTGACAGGACCGGGAACGCGCACGGGCGACACCGGCAAACCGTGGCGGAACGTCGATCCAACCGAGAAGTCGCGGCATTGGGAGGTCCCGCCCGACAGGGCGCTGCCGCCGTGGTTCGAGTTCCCGGTTGGATACGCGGACCTGAAGGCGAGAGAGCGGCTGGAAGTCCTCAACTCGCAAGGCTTGATCTATTGGCCGCTGCGAGGTTCTATCCCCCGGTTCAAGCGCTACCTGTTGCCGACTTCCGGCCAGCCTGTTACCGACGTGATCGTTGACGTTCTGCCGGTTCAGACCCACGCGAAGGAGCGGGTCGGCTATCCGACTCAGAAGCCGCTCGCGCTACTGGACCGGATCATCGAAGCGAGCAGCAACGAGAACGATGTCGTGTTCGATCCGTTCTGCGGTTGCGCGACGGCGCTCGTGTCGGCGGACTCACTGAACCGCCAGTGGGTCGGGATCGACTTGTCGCCGCTCGCGGCCGAACTGGTGAAGTCGAGGCTGCACAAGGAGAAGGGCATCTTCGGTTCGATCCATCATCGGACCGACCTGCCGAAGCGAACCGACCAGGGGCCGGTTCCGCACTACCGGACCCACAAGCACACGCTGTTCGGCAAGCAGGAAGGTCGCTGCGCGGGTTGCCGCGTCGTCTTTCCGTTCCGCAACTTTGAGGTCGATCACATCATTCCTGCATCGAAAGGTGGCACTGACCACCTTGACAACCTGCAACTACTCTGCAACGCCTGTAATCGCCGGAAGGGAACGAAGTCGCAAGCCCACTTCGTCGCCGAGATGAAGGCGGACTATGGCGCTATCTGGGAAGGGAGACGATGAAGAAGCCTCGCAAGAAGGGCCGCAAGGCGAACTACAACGGCGCAACACCCGAACAGGTCGCCAAGGTGCTACTGATGAAGGACCGTGCGAAGCCGGTCAAGGCCGCGAAGAAGGGCGAGGCGTGACAGGTTGCGGTCAACCTACAGATATAATCCCCGAAAATTGGGAGCTCGTCGGCGAACATCCGGTTCGCAGGACTGCTACGGAGTTCCTTAGGTACATCCCTTCCGGGAGCGAGGTAACCGAGGGCCCCGGTACCGCGGGCGGAGAGCAGTTGCCCCGGATTGATGGTCTCTTGGCTAGGGAGAGAGCAAGGCTTAAGTGATGCAAGGTAGAGCAAGAAGGCGCGGACACGGGCGCTCCGGCCATCGAAGCGTTCCGGAAACGGCTGCGCGGGTGCCTCGAGGTTCACTACCGTGACTCCTATGGTGGCGCCCTTCGCCAAGTCCTGTATCTCGCGCAAGGCGCGAGTCGCTTGCGACGTGCTAACGCCTCCGAACCAGCCCGTGAACGATGTTACCCAGAACCAGCGACTGAGCAGGTCGGTCGCGGTTGCATCCGGCTCGGGGCAAAGTCGGAAGAACTCACCGAGCAAGACCAACTGCAGCCCGTAGGGCAAGAGTCGGTCCGAGGTAACGCCCAAGCTCTCCAGGAACTTCACTCCAGATCGGATCCCTTCCGCCGCCGACTCGAAACTCTCCGGAAGCCGCGAGCGCACTTCGGGTTTGACGAGCAAGTCGGCCCAATCCTTCGCGTAGATGTCCCGATCCAGGGCTGCGAGCACGGATCTCAGAAGAAGTACTCGATCGAGGTTGCCGAAGCCGCTTCGGAGAAGCTCCTGCTTGATTTCGTCCAACTCGTGGGCAAGGTGGAACTCTCCTTCGCGATATGTCAGGGCAGAGACCATCTCGTCCGCTGCCATTTTGCGGCCGGTGCGGTTGAGCCGGGCGAACACCATGACCGCCGTGTCTAAGTCTGCTTCGCGTACATGAATGACAGGGATCTGGTAGTCCCTGTACGCGTTGGCTAGGCGGTCCGCTCTATCGAGCCAGCGCTGGGCCTGTTTGGGGCCCGGGGCCTCCTCGACAATTCGGCGGCAGGCGCCGAAGAATGCGGTCGTGTCGAGTAGGCTGCTCATCGGGAACAGTTGGGGTCCGTTGTCGTCGGCGGATGCGCGGCGGAATTCCCAGGTTTCGAGATCGCAGCAGATGCGCCAGTCCACATGATCCTCCGTTGCGGCTTCCTGGGAGGGGAGCCTGAGTGTCCCGACGAGCGTCGAAAGACGCTGCTGGCCGTCTAGGAGGTAGCCGACGAGGCCGGTTGGCGGTGGCCCGACATCGACTGGACCGATTCGCGGTACGGTAGCGATGTTCATGTCAGTGTCCCAAACGAGCACTGAGCCGATCGGGAAGCCGCGTAGGACACTGTCGAGTAGAGCGTGGAGGTCTTGCTGCTTCCAGACGAACCCCCGCTGAAACCGAGGTACACGGACCTTCCCTGCGGCAATGCGGTCCACCAGATTGCCCAGAAACGCGACTTCCGGGCTCACCTCAGCTCGAACTTGGCTCTCGTTCGTCATTCGCCTAGGCCTCCTTGCGGATCAAGTCGATGCCGTGTTCCAAGTCGCCTCGACCACGCTCGAGCAGTTCGCTGCGGACCGGGACGTTGAGGGACCAGCAGTGCCACACACCGGAACCGAGTCCACCGGAGAGTACGGACCGGTCCTCTGACCCGAGACCGTCGAACAGGGCCTCTTCAGGCTCGGTTGGTTCCTCCGACAGCCCCTCCTTCATGTCGTAGAAGTCCTTCTGGTCGGCGTTCAGCCGGTCCCACGCCTCGACGCGAACTGCGTGATCGCGACCCGCATCTCGACGCCCCTCGAGAAGAGCTCGGGGCAAGTAGTTCTCCGCTTCCCGCTTGGCCAGGATCCAGCACGCGATTCCGTGCTTCTTGGCAGCCTTCTTGACCTTGCGAGCCTCGGGGCCTTCCTTGGTAGCCGGTGCCTTTCGATCGCTGTCCACGATGACGACTAGGCGTGGGCGGATCCGTGCTTCTTGAACCCGCCGCTCAATCTCTCGCGGAATCTCCCCGATGCCGCCGACGCTGTCGACCCTGATGGGACTCCCAGACCGACGCCAAAGCCCTCCCAAGGCTCTGTCGCACTCGGTCACGATGCGCTTCGCAAAGCTGCCGTCGCTATTCCTGTTCTCGACCAACAGGACCAGCGGCTCCTCGCTAAGCCGGGCGGCGTCCTCCGGTGTTAGCTCGTAGTCTCCGAGTGGTTCTGTCGTCACGAGCACGCGTCTGCCGTGTGGCGCCGAGGTCCACACGTCCCGCTGGAACGAGGCGACGAGGAGTTCACGAACCCAGTCGCCTTGGCTCCCGCGGTCGCGAATCCACGAGGATCTTTCGAAGGCCCTGAGAATCGACCGTGCTAGAGGTGTCCCAGACGTGCCAGCCATCGTCGATCTTGTGGAGGATGCGGTCCAGCCAATTGTGGAACATCCCGTCGTCAGCGACCTTCACATCGATCTCGATTAGCACCGACCCTGGCCTTTCTCGCGGGCCGCACGCCGGATTGCCAGGATCTCCTCGTAGTCCTCGATGAACACTCCATCCGGCCAGTTGTCGGCTTTGCCGTCTTCGCGGATCCTGATCTTCCGCAGGGAGGAACCGGTGTTCGGCTCCGAGTGAACCCAGTAGACGAGAACGTCTTCGGCGGGAAGCCATCCTTCGGCTATCCAGCGCCTGGCACGAAGCAGCACCATCTCGGAGTGCGTTTCTATGATCATAGGCCGAGCGGATCCAGCGAGATGACGGAGGAGCACCTCGGCGATCTCGGCAT
Organism: Thermoanaerobaculia bacterium; assembly: GCA_965232105.1. Taxonomy (GTDB): domain Bacteria; phylum Acidobacteriota; class Thermoanaerobaculia; order Multivoradales; family Multivoraceae; genus Multivorans. The sequence continues at coordinate 3,773,198 of OZ246956.1, read as the reverse complement.
GCGCCGCCGGGTGGAGTTCTGCTTCGGGGTGCTCGATAATGTCGACGCCTGGTCCGGCCGTTGGCGCCATCAGGGCGGCTACGACAACGGGCAGTGCTTGCGCGAGTCCCCGACCCGACTGGGCAAGTGCGACCCGCGTGGTGCTTCCCGAGTGGCGTGCGGTGAGATTGAAGTAGTCGCCCTGTGCCACGAGCTCAAGATGGACCCCGAAGGCTGCCCTGTACCAGTCTCGAACCTTGCGCCACAGGCTGTCGTCCGCCGCCAGAGCCAACGGCGCGCCTTCACCCCGCGCCCCGAGTGTTTGGGGCGGCTGTTCGGGCGCGATGTAGGGCTTGTCGAGAAGGCTGCGTGGACACTCAAGGTAACGAATACCACCCGCCCAGGCTCCCAGGCGGCCGGTCGACGAGGCTACCCAGGATGGCAGCGGATCGGCCGGTTCCGGCGCCAGTCCTCGCCAGTTGATCGAACACGGACTCGCGGGTCGTCCTGACACAACGACATCGTAGAGAGCCCCCTTCTCGAATCCCTGACGCTCCAGGACCAGCTCGTCGGCACCGCGTTTGAGCTTCCAACGGGCGATCTGGCGTTCGGAGGGTTGTCCAGGCGCTACGACATTCCCGACCGTGGCGGAAAACGAGACCTCGTCGCCTGCGTCTCCAAGCGTGGCCGAGAGAGTCAGGCGGCCGTGCACGTTGCGCCCGGCGACCAAGTCCTCGAATCTACGTCCGTGACGGATGCCGCCGGATTCCAGCGGCAGCGGCTCCGAGGTGTTGCTAGCCGGAGCGGTCAGTCCGCTCGCCATCAACTGGATTCCCCGAGCAAGGGCAGTCTTGCCCGAGTTGTTCGCGCCTACCAGGATGGTCAGCGGAGCGAGTTCCAAGGTTGCCGGCTCCGCGTAGCCCTTGTAGCGGTCCACGCTGAAGTGCTGAAGTTCCACTGCTGACTACTCGTGGCGACGGGGGGACCTGCGGGCCACCGCGAAGCCGCGCGGGACTCGGACCACATTCCAGCCGCTCACCTATCGCTCCTCACGGCGCGATCATACCGGCGGGCGGGATCGAGCCGTTGCTCGAGGTACCTACTCCTTCTTGTTGAAGATCGCCGCTCCGAGGATGCCGCCGAGGGTGCCGAAGATCGTGTTGATGACAAGGCTGAACCCCAAGCCGAAAAGGAGAGCCCCCAAGGCGATCCCCTCGCCTGAACCGGCGAGGCTCTCGAGCAGGTCTCTGACGGGCCCCTCGATCGCTACCGCGTCGCTGCTCTCCAGGAATTCCTGGAGTGCTCCAGCGCCGGCGTTGCCGGCGATGAGAGCGATCGGGATGGAGACGATCGTGCCGGCGACCGCGGCGAATACGCCGCTGAGCGCACCGATCGCGGCGCCGGCGCCCAGGGGCGCCTTCTCCGTGGGGGGTTCGTTTCGGAGCGCCAGATGGACCGCGAGTACGGCGCCGCCTACGATGAGGGCGCAGCACGCGACGTTGATCCACTCCAGAATCGGTATCGAGGACGCGACGCCCGCGGCTGCACCGCCGATCGCGGCAGCCTTCACTCGGTTCGGGGACATGAGTGCTCCTGGTGGTTGGCGTGGGGCGGGCGCGAGTGTAGCGCGTGGCATGCGGAGCCGCTACGGCGGTTGCCGTCGCGCAGCTACACTAGGCGTACGATGCTTGGCCAGCGGTTCGGGGCCCCAGCGGTAACGGCTGTCGTTGCACTGGGGTGCTGCTTCGCCGTCGCGATGGTCGTCGTCGCTCCCATGTCGGCCGCGCGAGGAGGGTTCCTGGCGCCCCTGATGTACGAGATCTTCGCGCCGGTCTGCCATCAGATCGCCGAGCGCAGCTTCAATCTGGCTGGTCACCCCCTGGCCGTGTGCCACCGCTGCTTCGGCTTCTACGTCGGGTTCACGCTGGGGCTGATCGTCCTGCCGTGGCTTCGTCCGGCACGTGACTGGTTGCTCGAGAAACCCAGGCGCGTTCTCCTGTTCCTGGCGCCCGCCGGGATCGACTGGCTGCTGCCGATGAACACACCGGTGAGCCGGTTCTCGACCGGCGTGCTGGCGGCGGCGGCCATCGCCGTCCTGGTCTGGGCCGCAGTCGGCCAGATCGTCCAACAAATGCCCCGAAACTTGCCACGCGAGAACCCGTAGAGCGTCTTGACCGGCGCGTGCTCGGGTTCGACCCGTCCGAGGAGATTCCATGACACCGAAGAAACTGAAAGCGGCGGCCATTGGCGGTGGAGCGGCGGGGATCGCCTCGCAGATTCCGATCGTCAATTTCGCCAACTGCCTGTGCTGCGCCCTCGTGGTTGGCGGCGGCATGCTGGCGGTCTACCTGGCGATGAGGGATGAACCCCCTACGCCCGCGACCCCCTACGGCGACGGCGCGATGATCGGTGTTCTGGCCGGTGTCGTCGCGGCGGTCGTCGGCGCGATTGTCGCGATACCGATGACGATGATCGTCGGTGATCCGATGGAGATGATGCGGGGGGTCATGGAGGGCATCGAGGGGCTGCCACCGGAAGTGCTCGATGCGATGTCCGGCGAGGAAGCCGGCGCGGTGGCCGCTTTCGGCGCGGTTGCGTTCCTGATCAGCCTCGTCGTCGACGTGATCTTCTCCGCTATCGGCGGTGTGATCGGCGCCGCGGTGTTCCACAAGAAGCCCTCGGCTTAGGAGCGTGCGCCGCGCAAACATCGCGCAGTCCGATGTTCCTGCCGTGCCGCCGCCAGCGCACCGCGTATCTCAGCAACCTGAGGAGACTCCATGACTGGAAAGAAGATCGGCGCCGCGGCAATCGGTGGCGGGGCGGGAGCGATCGCCTCGCAGATTCCCGGCCTCCAACTGCTGAACATAGCCTGCTGCGCCCTGGTCGTGGGCGGTGGCATTCTGGCGGTCTACCTCGCGCTGAAGGACGACCCGCCCGCCGCGACTGCTCCGTACGGCGAGGGCGCGAAGATCGGAGCGCTGGCCGGCGTCTTCGGCTCCGTGCTGAGCATTCTGCTGGGGCTCCTGATCCTCGGGGGCCTCACAGGTGCGATGGGGATCGGCGCTCTCGCCGCGGAATCCACCGAGGACTTCGAGGCCCTGAGCCTCTTCAGCACGATTGCCGGGCTTGGCATCATCGCGATCGTCGCTTTCTCGCTGATGATCAACGTCGTCTTCTCGACGATCGGCGGCGTGATCGGAGCGGCCGTGGTGCACAAGAAGGCGGTGCCCGCAACGGAGTAGGCCCTGTCGGTACGAGTCAGCGGCTGAGGTTCGTCCCCGGCCGGTAGTAGCGCTGGTGCCAGATGCCGGCCTGGTCCTCGTCGTCCACCGGCATGCGCCAGGTGCGGACGGACGCTTGGGCGAGAGAGAGCCGGTAGAGCCCCCGGGGCTGATCGATCGTCGCCTGGATGTAGTCCTCGGCGGCGTCCTCAGGCACGTACCGGCAGGCGATGCGGCGGTAGCGGTCACGCCACGCGTCGTCGACGCCGATGTCGTGGGCGAGTTCCGCTTCGCCCTCGACGAGGACCTTGCGGTAGGGGAGGTTCTGCTCGTCGATCGCGAGACAGGTCCGAGGGTCGCGCCGCAGGTTGGCGAACCAGACCGAGTTCTCGCGCGGGGTAAACCAGATCGCTTCCTCCTCGAAGATGAACCAGATCGGAGTCACCAGGGGCCGGCCGTCGTCGCAGACGGTACCGATCCGCATCAGGATGCCGGGCTCGGCGAGGAAGTCGTCGCGCTCGCCGTCGGTCATCGTCGGCACCTCAGTCGTCCTCCGGCGCGCCGAGGGTCCGCGCCGCCGCGATGTCGGCGGAGTAGTCGCGGAGCTTCGTCGGCATCAGGGTCATTTCCTCGATCACGGTGCGTTCGGGAAGGGCCGCGGCGGTCAGGATCGCCTCGGCGATGTCCTCGGAGGCCATCATGTTCGCCCGCTCCTCGGTTGACGGCGGTCGCGGCCGGTTGTCGAGGATCGGCGTGTCGACCTCGCCGGGCAGGACGCTGGTGGCGCGGATGCCGAGCTGGCGGAGTTCCGCGCCGAGGCCGAAGATGTAGTTGCGGGAGGCGGCCTTCGCGGCGCCGTAGGCGGTGCCGGCCATGACGCCCGGGCGGATCGCCGCCATCGAGGAGACCATGATCACGCTGGCGCCGCCGTGGCCGAGCATCGCCGGCAGCAGGGCCTTCGTCAGCATCGCCGGCCCGGTCGCGTTGACCGCGATCACGCTGTCCCACTCCTCCTGGGAGATGTAGCGCGTGCTGCGGACCTTGGAGCTGTGACCCGCGTTGTGGACCAGGACGTCGACCGTGGGGTGGCGGTCGAGCACCGCCGCGGCGAGGCCCCGGACCGCGCCGGCGTCCTCCATGTCGGCGGAGTGAGCCCAGGCGCTGCCGCCCGCTCCCTCGATCTCGGACACGACCGCCTCGAGCGGTTCGAGCCGCCGGCCGGACACGATGACGGTCGCGCCTTCACGGGCGAAGAGCAGGGCGGTTGCCCGGCCGATGCCGGTGCCGCCGCCGGTGACGAGAGTGATCTTTCCTTCGAGCTTTCCCATGGCCTCCGGTCTCCCCTGATGCTGTCCCAAGTCGGTTTGCGGCCCGGAGTCTAGCCCCTGCTCAGTTCCTGGCGGCGACGCCCGAGTCTCCCCGGTTCGGCAGCAGGTAGCGCCGCGCCGCGAAGCCCAGCGTGGCCGCCCGGCCGGCCATCATGCCGACCATGCTGAGCCAGAGCAGGTTGCTGTCCCGGAAGTGGATCGCGGCCCAGGCGAGCGGCGCGAAACCGAGCCCCAGGCTGATCGCCATCGCCCGGCTGAGCAGCTTGCCCTGGGTGAGGCCGAGGAAGAAGCCGTCGAACGCGTAGGCGAGGGCGGCGAAGAGGAGCACGGGCAGCAGCCAGATGTTGCTGTCGACGGCGAGCGCCACGACATCGTCGTAACCGACCAGGAGGCCGTATGTGCCGCGGGGGAAGATCAACACCGGCAACAGGAAGGCGACGGCGCAGATCTCCGCGGCCGCCACGGTCAGGATCAGGACGCGCCGCAGCTCCTTGCGGTCGCCGGCGCCGTAGGCCATGCCTGCGAGAGTCTCGCCGGCGAAGGCCGCGCCGTCGACCAGGTAGGAGGCGAGACTCAGCATTCGGAGGATCAGGCCGTTCGCCGCCAGGCGGGCGGTGCCGAGGAGCGCGCTGGCGTTCGTGAACACGGCGAAGGCCGTGATCAGGAGCAGGGTCCGGACCACCAGGTGCCCGCTCAGGGCGACGAGCCGGCGCAACGCGGCACGGTCGAGCACGGTCCGCCAGGAGCATGACGCGGCGCCCGCGCCGAGGGTCAGGATCAGACCGATGCCGGCTGCCAGCCACTGTGCCGTGGCGGTGGCGATTCCGGCGCCGAACGCGGCCCAACCCAGGTGAAGGATGAACCACCAATTCAGCACGATATTGCCGACGTTCGCTGCCGCGACGACGAGCAGGGCCCGTGCCGCTTCGCCCCGGCCCAGGAACCAGCCGACGAACGCCAGATTCGCGAAGGTCGCGGGCGCACCCCAGATCCGGGCGTCGTAGTAGAGGCGGCCGGCGTCTTCTACCTCCGCGGCGCCGGAAAGGAGTCGGAAGCCGAGGTCGCCGAGCGGGCCGCGGAGCGCGACCGTGACGAAGCCGAGAAGGGCCGCCAGCAGGAGCGCGCGATAGAGGTGTGCGGCGACCTCCCCGGTGTCGCCGCGGCCCCAGGACTGGGCGGTGACTCCGGTGGTCCCCATGCGCAGAAAGGCGAACCCGAAGTACAGGTAGTCGAAGATCAGGGCGCCCAGGACCACGCCGGCTAGAAAGCGCACGTCGTCGAGTCGGCCGAGCATTACCGTGTCGGCCAGACCGGCCACCGGCACGGTCAGGTTGGAAGCCGTGTTGAGCGCCGTCAGCCGCGCGAATCGGCGGGTCAGGCCGGGTGTCGCCGCCTCAGTCACGGCCGGCTGCTGCTAGCCTGCGCCCGCTCATGGCGTCAGAACGTGCTTCGGGCGTCTTCCTGTCCGGCTTCGTCGGCTGGGTCGATCGCTTCAACTCGCGACTCGGGGTCGCTGTCTCCTGGCTGACCCTGGCCATGGTCGTCGTCGGAGCGTACAACGCGGTGGTCCGCTACCTGGGCCGGTTCACGGGCTGGAACCTGAGCTCCAACGCGTACCTCGAGTTGCAGTGGTACATGTTCAGCCTGGTCTTCCTGCTGGGCGCCGCCTACGCGCTCAAGACCAACGCCCACGTCCGGGTCGACGTGGTCTACAGCCGGTTGCCGGAACGGTGGCGGCGGCACATCGACCTGTGGGGCTCGCTGCTGTTTCTGATCCCGTTCGCGGTCTTCGGGCTCATCATGTCGTGGCCGGCGGTGCGGAACTCCTGGGCGGTACTCGAGGTGTCGTCGGATCCCGGCGGCCTGCCGCGCTACCCGATCAAGAGCGTGCTGCTCGTGGCGTTCACGCTCCTGGCGCTGCAGGGGCTCGCTGAGGCGGTGCGGCACTGGCAGCGCCTGCGCGCGCTCAAGGCCGGTGCCGAAGAGGAGGAGATGGAGCAGGAGGGGCTGTTGTGAGCGGCGACTTCCTCGGCCCGCTGATGTTCGTCGTCGTCTTCCTGTTCATCTTCGCGGGCTATCCGGTCGCCTTCTCGCTCGGCGGCACGGCCCTGATCTTCGCCTTCATCGGTATCGAGCTCGGGCTCTTCTCCTGGAACCTCCTCTACGCGTTCCCCGAGCGGGTCTTCGGCGTCATGTCGAACGGCGTCCTGCTCGCCGTGCCCTTCTTCATCTTCATGGGAACGATGCTCGAGAAGTCGAAGCTCGCGGAGGATCTCCTGCGCACGATCGGGATGCTTTTCGGGCGCTTGCGCGGAGGCCTGGCGCTGGCCGTTGTCGTGGTCGGCGCGATGCTCGCCGCGGCAACCGGTGTGGTCGGCGCGTCGGTCGTTGCGATGGGGCTGATCTCGCTGCCGGTCATGCTGCGCTACGACTACTCGCCGATGCTCGCCACGGGCGTGATCAGCGCCGCGGGCACGCTGGGCCAGATCATTCCGCCCAGCGTCGTGCTCGTCGTGCTTGCCGACCAGCTCGGCATCTCGGTCGGCGACCTGTTCATCGGCTCCCTGATTCCGGGCCTGATGCTGGCGGGCTTCTACGCTGTGTATGTCGTTGGTGTCGCGATCGCCAAACCGGCCGCCGCCCCGGCGCTGCCCGCCGAAGAGCGGACGCTCGGCGGCGCCGCGCTGGCCCGGCAGGTGGCCGTCGTCATGCTGCCGCCCATGGTGCTGATCCTGGTCGTCCTGGGCAGCATCTTCGCCGGCATCGCGACCCCGACCGAGGCGGGGGCCCTGGGCGCCGTCGGCGCGATCGCGCTGGCCCTGTCGCGCGGACGCCTGACGATGAAGGCCGTCAAGGAAACGATGGACGCGACGGCGAAACTGACCACGATGGTCATCTTCCTGCTCATCGGCTCGACCGCGTTCGCGCTCGTCTTCCGGGGGCTCTACGGGGACATCTGGATCGAGGATCTGCTGACCGGCCTCCCGGGCGGGAAGATCGGCCTGCTGATCGTCGCGAATCTCGCGATCTTCATTCTCGGGTTCTTCATCGACTTCTTCGAGATCGCCTTCATCGTGATCCCGCTGATCGCGCCGGCGGCGCGCATCCTCGATGTCGACATGGTGTGGTTCGGCGTGATGATCGGCATGAACCTGCAGACGTCCTTCCTGACGCCGCCGTTCGGCTTCGCGATCTTCTACCTGCGGGGGGTGGCGCCGCGCCGGATCACGACGGTTCAGATGTACCGGGGCGTCATCCCCTTCATCGTCATTCAGCTCATCGGGCTGGCGCTGATCTGCCTGTATCCGGAGCTGGTCACGGCGTTGCTGTAGCCGGTCGGAGGCGGTCGGGGGTGCTCGCATCCCCGGGAAGGCGGGCCGAGCGGCGCGGACGCGCCGGCTGGCCGGCTACGCCTTCATCCGTGCGCCGTCCGGGTCGAACAGGGTCGTGCCGGCGGCGACCGTGACGGGAAAGGGCTCGTTCATGTACAGGACCTGGAGCCGCGTGCCGGGCGCGGCGCGCTCGGGCGGCAGGTAGGCGAGCAGGATGTACCTGCCGACGGACGGCCCCATGCCGGCGGAGGTGACGCGGGATTCCCGCCCGCGGGCGTCGACGATCCGTTCTCCGTCGCGGGTGAGGATCGGCTCGGCGCCGCCGGTGGGGAAGCGGGCGACGCCGGAGGCGCTCGCGTGGTCGTCCATCGTCAGCGTGCAGAGCTTTGCCGCCGGGCCTTCGGCCCGTGCCCGGAGGTAGGCATCCCTGCCGATGAAGTCCGCCTTCTTGACGCCCCGGCGCGCCAGACCGGCCTCGACCGGCGTGTACTCCGAGGTCAGATCGGCGCCCATCAGCGCGTAGCCCTTCTCGAGGCGGCCGGTCGTGCCGTAGACGCCGATGCCGACGGGCCGTGCGTCCAGGTCGCTGCCGGCCTCCCGGATCGCGTCCCACAGGCGGAGGCCACAGGGCGCCGGCGCATAGATCTCCCAGCCGCTCTCGCCGACGTAGGAGATGCGAAGCATCGTCGCCGGCACGCCGGCCAAAACCGCTTCCCGCCCCGTGCCGTACGGGAACGCCTTTTGCGAGAGGGGGATGTCGGCGATCCTGGAGAGGAGCGCCTCGGCGCGCGGACCCCAGACGCCGATCGTGCACAGGGCGGCTGAACGGTCCTCGAACTGGACGGAGCCGTCGGCGGGAAGGTGGCGGCGAAACCAGGCCGCGTCGCGCGCCCCGTCGAAAGCGCCGGTGACGACGCGGAAGCGGTTCTCCGCCAGGCGCTGAACCGTGAGGTCGGCGCGGATGCCGCCCTCCGGCGTCAGCAGCGGGGTGTAGATCGAGCGGCCCACCGGCCGGTCGCAGCGGTTGACCACGAGCCGTTCGAGGTAGGGCACGACGCCCGGGCCTGAGACCTCGAAGATCCGGAACGCGCTGAGGTCGACGACGCCGGCCTTCTCGCGCAGGTGCAGGTGCTCCGCGTCGATGATCGGCGACCACCAGCGGCGGTCCCACTCGTGGGGGCGGTCGGCGACGCCGTAGCGGGCGACGAGGTCCTCGTTCGAGGCGTACCACTGGGGGCGCTCCCAGCCGCGCGCTTCGTGGAACTCAGCGCCAAGAGCCGCCGTGCGGTCGTGGAAGGGCGCGCGCTGGACGCCGCGTTCGGACTCCCACTGCTCGCGCGGATGGACGATTCCGTAAGTCTTGTTGAAGTGTTCCCGGCAACGCCGCCGGACGTGGCGCTCCGTCTTCTCGTGGGGATGGAAGCGGGTCACGTCGGACCCGTGCGGGTCGCACAGGCGGGGGTGGCCGTGGGTGATCCACTCGGCGATCAGGCGCGCGCTGCCCGGACCCTCCTTGATCCAGACCGCCGCCGCCGACCAGAGCTTCTCGACCTCGGCGGTCTCGCCCAGCACCTGCTGCGCGTCCGGCGTCAGGGACAACAGCCCGTTCACGGAGTAGCGCATCCCGGAGTCGGCGAGCAGTCCGCCCATCAGCCGGCGCGCTTCCTCGAGCTGGGGCGCGAAGTCTCCGGCGGTGAACGGCATCTCGGTCGGCGTGCGTTCGGCCTCCGGGAGCGACGGAATCTCGCCGGGCCGAACGAGGATCGGCCGGTGGGCGTAGGAGCCGACCTCCATCGCGTCGTGGTCCTGCCGCTCGTACATGAACGTGTCCATGTCGCGCACGATCGGGTAGGCGATCTCGACGCCCGTCCGCCGCAGGAGGTCGATCGGCCCGAAGTCGGCCATCTGGTGCACCGCCGGCGTGAGCGGAATCGAGGCGCCCGCCATCGCGGCGATCCTCGGGCTCCAGACGCCGCAGGCGACGACGATCCGATCCGCCGCGATCGTGCCGCGGTCCGTCGCCACGGCGCGGACCCGCGGCCTGGCGAACGGTCTCCGCTCGACATCGATGCCGGTCACCTCCGTCTCGTCGAGCACGGTGAGCGCGCCCTTCGCCAGCGCCCGCTCGCGCGCGAGGGTTCCGGCCCGTATCGAGTCGACCACGGAGGCGCTCGGGGTGAAGAAGCCGCCCAGGATGACCTCGCCGTTGACGAAAGGAACCTTCTCGACGACTTCGGCCGGGGTCAACAGGTCGGTCTCGATCCCCCAGGCCCGCGCCGACGTCATCCGCCGGCGCAGTTCCTCCATGCGCTCCTCCGTGCGCGCCACCTCGATGCCGCCGCAGGTCGTGTTCACGCCGAGAGCGGCGTACTGGCGCTGGCTCTCCAGCGTCAGCATCGCGATCTCGCGGTTGTGGTCCGTGGGGAAGATGAAGTTCGAGGCGTGGCCCGTCGAACCGCCGGGATTCGGCAGCGGTCCCTTGTCGATCAGCACGAGATCGCGCCAGCCGAGGTCGGCCAGGTGGGCGACGAGGAAGTTGCCGACGATGCCGGCGCCGATCACCGCGATCGTCGCCCGCTCGGGCGGCCTGCGCTCCCGCGCGGGCGATCCCGCCACGCGCGGACTTCCGGTAGCGTCTTGGCTCATTTCGATCGTTCGACCGGCGTGGCGCCGGCAGGCGGTTGAGACGGGGGCTACTCTAGCCCTTCGCAACGAGGCGAAAGGAGGAGCAATGAACGGCCAGCCGCGAAGCGTCGATCAGTCCGACCGGATCGTCCCGATCAACCTGCGCCAGAGCGGCCGGACGCCGGTCGAGTTGCTCGTCTCGACCCGGGTCCGCAAGTCCCCCTACTGGCACCTGTCCCACCAGGCCGGCTGCTGGCGGGCGACGGTCTACAACCGCATTTATCACCCGCGCGGCTACGTCCGGCCGGAGGCCGGCGGGGCCGCCGCCGAGCACGAGGCGCTGACGAAGCACGTGACGATGTGGAACGTCGCGGTGGAGCGCCAGATCCGGGTCGCGGGCCCGGACGCCGAGCGCTTCACGGACTACGTGATCACCCGCGACGCGACCCGCATCCGTCCGATGCACGGGAGATACGTCATCCTGTGCAACGAGAAGGGCGGCATCCTGAACGACCCGGTGCTGCTGCGGCTGTCCGAGGACGAGTTCTGGTTTTCGCTCGCGGACTCCGACATCCTCTTCTGGCTCCAGGGCGTGAACGTCGGTCTGCGGATGGACGTGGAGATCGACGAGATCGACGTCTGTCCGTTGCAGATCCAGGGGCCGAAGTCGCTGGCGCTGATGGTCGACCTGGTCGGCGACCGGATCCGGAACGCTCCTTACTACGGCCTGCTGGAAGCCGAGATCGAGGGTTGCCGGGTGGTGGTGTCCCAGTCCGGCTTCTCCGGCGAGAAGGGCTACGAGATCTACCTGCGCGACGCGACGCTGCACGCCGAGACGCTGTGGAACGCGGTGCTTCGGGCGGGCGAACGCCACCAGCTCATGGTCATCGCGCCGGGCCACCAGCGCCGCATCCAGGCCGGAATCCTGTCCTGGGGACAGGACATGGACCACGAAACGACGCCGTTCCAGTGCAATCTCGCGTACCAGGTGCCGCGCAAGAAGCGGGGCGACTATGTCGGCCGGGAGGCCCTGGAGCGGATGCGCGCCGGGATCGAGGCCGGCCGGCCGCCGTTCTCGATGGTCCTGGTCGGCATGACCCTGGGCGGCAGGCCGATCGACGACTACGCACCGGACTTCTGGCTGGTGTCGGACGCGGACGGCGGCAAGCCGATCGGCTACCTGACTTCCCCGTGGTACGCGCCCGAACTCGGTTGCAACATCGCCCTCGGCTATGTGCCTGTGACCAGGTCGGCGGTCGGGACACAACTGCGGGTCCGGTTGCCGGACGAGTACGCCAGCGAACCGGGCCAACTCGACCGCGCCCGGGTTTGCGAGGTCCCGTTCCGTCCCTCCGTCAATCCGAGCGCACGCGAACGCGCGCATGCCCGGGGCGAGGACGCGGCGGACTGAATCGGCCTGTGACCTAGGCCGACTAGCTCCGCGACGCGGGCGGGGGCGGGGTTCAATCTCGGGCGGCGAAGAACTTCATGTAGAAGCTCCTGTAGCGGGCGGAGTGGATAGACTGGTGCCCATGACGACGTTCGACACGCTCACCGCGGCCCGCGGCCTCGAAGAGGCCGGTATGGATGCGAACCAGGCCGCCGCCGTGACGGCAACGATCCGCGCCGCCGTGGCGGAGGACGGTCTGGTCACGCGGTCCGATCTGGACTCGGCGCTGGCACAGCTCGAGACGCGGATGACGCGGACGCTGTACGGCGTCGCGGCGGCGCTGCTCGCGGGGCAGCTGGCCGCGGTGCTGGCGCTGCTCCGTCTACTCGGCTAGACGACCCCGTACGAACTCCCTTGACCGTGTCGTTCAAGGAATTCGCTCCTCGGGCGCTGCAGGCCCTCTCACACCTGACAGGAAAGCATCGAGCCGCACGAGTGCGGTCTCCGGCTCCCGTAGTTCGCACTCCCAGATAGTGAGTACTCGCCAGCCCAGGCAGCCCAGCTCGGCAGTGTTCTCCTCGTCACGAGACCTGGTGCGGGCGAGCTTCGGCTTCCAGTAGCGGAGGTTGGACTTCGGAAGGCCGGCGATCGGGCACGCGGGATCGGGGTGCCAGTGCCAGAAGCAACCGTTGACAAACACCACCGCGCGGTGTCGCGGGAAGACGAGGTCGGGTGTGCCGGGGAGGTCCCAACGGTGCAGGCGGAACCGGTAACCAAGCCGGTGTGCCATGGAGCGGACTGCACGCTCGGGTCTCATCCCGTGCGAACGAATGTTCGCCATGCATCTTGAACGGTCCGCGGGGCTCAGATTGTCCGTCACTCGGCGGCGGTTTCCAGGGCTCGGGCGGCCTCGTCGCGCAGCAGCGCGGCTAGGGCATTCGACGGAAGAGCATCGAGAAGCACAACGCCGCCACGCCGGTTGACGTTCACCATCCAGGTTCGGAAGGCTTCCCGCCTAAACAGGTTCTTCGTCTCGCCTTGCCAATGCTCTAGCATCACGCCGTAGATGGCCTTGAGAACCTCCAGGTTCATCGAGACCGCCGGCCGCTCGATGAGAGCCGATCGAACGTCCTGCCGATGGAGGAGGATTTCCAGGAAGCTGCCGGGCGACTCGGAATCGACCTGACGGGCGATGTGACCGAGCCACCAGAGCCTCGCTACGCCGTTGTCACGAACCAAGGATCGGGAACCGTTTCGGCGGGCAAAGAAGTGATTCCGAACCTTCCTGGCTGCAGCTTCGGCGCCGTCTGGCCGGCGCGCGAGCCAACGCCAAGCCACGTACTCCGAGCAACCGTTGTGGCAGAAGTAGGCCCAGAGTCTCTCGTCCGTCGCTTGATGCGGGCTGAGTTCTTGGAGGGCGTCGTAGACAAGGAGGGCATTGGCCCCGTCGGTCTCGGGCGCCCTTGTGCCGCACGGCTTGAGCAGTGCCGCGAGATCTTGAGCGTCGAGAGGTGCTGATCTGGTTGTCCACGTTTCTTTGGGCTCAGGCGCTTTACCCGCGGGGCTCTTCCGGGTTGATGGTGGAGATGCCGTAGTCTCGCGCGATGCGAGACACAGACTTGTACGGCCGGATTCTGGGTGTCGAGAGTCCTTGGGAGGTGACGAGCGTCGAGTTGCGGCTTGAGGCCGGGGAGGTGGAGGTGTTCGTGGCTCGTGGCAGGGACGAGTCGTACCGTTGCCCCGAGTGCGGCGGCTCGGCGAGTCGTCACGATTCGCGTCGCCGGCGCTGGCGGCATCTGCCGACGTGCCAGTACCGGACGATTCTGACGGCGGACGTGCCGCGGGTGCGTTGCGCGAAGCACGGAGTGCACACGGTCGGCGTGCCGTGGTCGGATGCAGGCTCTCGTTTCACGGCGTTGTTCGAGGCCTTGGTCATTGACTGGCTGGGCGAGGCGAGCATGTCGGCAGTGGCGCGGCAGCTGGACTTGAGTTGGGACCAGGTGGACGGTGTGATGCAGAGGGCGGTGAAGCGTGGTCTGGCGCGTCGCGGCCCGGCGCCCGCGTCTCGCTGTCTCGGCGTGGACGAGACGTCGTTTCAGAAGCGTCACGAGTACGTGACGGTTGTCGCGGACATCGAGGGTGAGCCGCGCGTTCACCATGTGGCGGACGGTCGCGGCAAGGACTCTCTGTCTTCGTACTACCAGTCGTTGTCGGAGGCCGAGCGTTCAAAGATCGAGACGGTGGCGATGGACATGTGGCCGGCGTACATTTCGGCCACGGTGTCCTGCCTGCCGGACGGCGGGGACAAGATCGCGTACGACACGTTCCACGTCGCGGCTCATCTCGGCGATGCCGTGGACGAAGTGCGCAGGGAGGAGCACCGACACTTGCGCGGCCTGGGCGACGAACGCCTGACCGACACGCGCTACTTGTGGCTGTACCACCCGGACCGGGTGCCGGAGCACCGATGGCCTCGCTTCAAGGAGTTGATCGACGGCACCTCGAAGACGGCCCGCTGCTGGCATCTGAAGGAGGTGGCGATGATGATGTGGGAGACATCGGACCGCGCCGAGGCGCTGGCTACGTTCAGGGGCTGGTACTCGTGGGCGATCCGCAGCCGCCTGGAGCCGATGAAACGGGTGGCCCGGATGATCAAGGCCCATCTCGACGGCGTGCTGAACGCCATCGAGCGAGGCGTCACCAACGCACGCCTCGAAGGCATCAACTCGGTGATCCAGTGGCTCAAGAAGTCAGCCCGCGGCTACCGAAACCGGGATCGCTTCCGCACCGCCATCTACTTCCATCTCGGCCGGCTCCACCTCTACCCCGATTCGCTCACATTCCACACGAAACCCTGAAGAGCCCTCTCTCGAAGACTGGCACGTCGGGGAATCGGTGGCGAAACGTGCTGCAGGCGGCCGCGTCAGCGTCGTTTGCCCAGCGCACATCGAAACCTGCCTGGCTCATGCCAGTGGCAAAGCCTCCCATGCCGCTGAACAGGGCTCCGGCGGTGAACCGCCGATGCGCGGCCGCTGTTCTTCCTCCAGCTTGGCTCACGATGGTCGGCGGGATGATACTCCCTCGGGAGCTACTCGGATCCGGGACGGACAGCTTTCAGTCCTGTGCAGGAAGGTGCGCGTCGCTCAACCGCCGCCGAACGAGAACCGCGCGTACGCCTGTTCGGCAGTGCTGAACCAGCGGAAGGACGACTTGCGCACCTCGTCCCAGGGGTCGAAGATCCTGCGGTAGGCGGGATCGGCGGCCGCGTTCTCGTTCATCAGTTCGAAGGCGGCGTTCCGGGCCGCGTTCAGAATCTCGTCGGAGAACGGCCGCAGCGAGACGCCGCCGTCGACGAGCCGTTGGAGCGCTTCCGGGTTGAGTGCGTCATAGCGGGAGATCATGTCGATGTTCGCCTCGGCGGCGGCGGACTGGAAGATCTCCTGGTACTCGGAGGGCAGGGAATCCCAGGCGGTCCGGTTGACATACGCGGAGAGGGTCGGGCCGGGCTCCCACCAGCCGGGGTAGTAGTAGTTCTTCGCGACGCGCTGGAAGCCGAGCTTCTCGTCGTCGTAGGGACCGACCCACTCGGCGGCGTCGACGACGCCGCGCTCGAGTGCGGGATAGATCTCGCCGCCCGGAATCGTCTGGACCGTAACGCCCAGTCGACTCAGGACCTCGGCGCCGAGGCCGGGAATGCGCATCTTCAGACCGCGCAACTCGTCCAGCGTGCTGATCTCGCGCCGGAACCATCCACCCATCTGGCCGCCCGTGTTGCCGGCCGGGAAGTTCACGATGTTGAAGTCGGCGAACACCTCGCGCATCAACTCCAGGCCGCCGCCGTGGTAGAGCCAGGCGTTCTGCTGGCGGGTGTTCAGGCCGAAGGGCATCGCCGTGTCGAAGGCGACGGCCGGGTTCTTGCCGGTGTAGTAGTAGCTCGCCGTGTGGCCGAGTTCGACCGTGCCCTGCTGGACGGCGTCCAGCACGCCGAGCCCGGGCACGAGTTCACCGGCGGGGTAGGCGCGGATCCGGAACCGGCCCTCGGACAGGCTCTCGACCCGCTCCGCGAGGACTTCCGCGCCACCGAAGATCGTGTCCAGTCCGCGTGGGAAGCTGGAGGCCAGGCGCCAGTTCAGACGCGGTTTCGACACCACGGCGGGCGCGCCGTCCGGCCCTGGCGCCGGTCCTCCGCAGGCTGCGACGGCGCCCGCTCCGGCGGTGGCCAGGGCGGCTTTGCCCAGAAAATCCCTGCGTCTCAGCTTGGTCATGCGTGCCGTCCTCGTCGGGTGGTGCGGTTGTGGGCGGTCAGTCTACTTCGCCGGGCTGGACCCGCGATGCCTCGGCGGGCCGGCCCGTCGGGGGTGACCTCGTCCATCATTCGCTCAGCCAGCGTTCGGCGTCGATCGCGGCCTGGCAGCCGGTTCCGGCGGCGGTGACCGCCTGGCGGTAGATCGGATCCATCACGTCGCCGCAGGCGAACACGCCCTCGATGTCCGTCGCGGTGCCCGGATGGTGCACCTTGAGATAGCCGACCTCGTCCATGGCCAGCTTGTCCCGGAACAACTCGGTGTTCGGGGTATGGCCGATGGCCATGAAGACGCCCTGGCAGGCGAAGTCCGATTCGTCGCCCGAGCGGGGGTCGCGGAGGCGCACGCCTCGCACGCCCTCCGCCTGAGAACCGTGGATTTCCTCTACCGTTGCGTGGAATCGCCAGTCGATCTTCTCGTTGGCGGCGGCGCGGTCGCGCATGATCGCCGAGGCCCGCAGCTCGCCGCGACGGTGAACGATCGTCACCTTGCTGGCGAACTTGGTCAGGAATGTGGCCTCTTCCATCGCCGTGTCGCCGCCGCCCACCACGACGAGCTCCTTGTCGCGGAAAAAGAAGCCGTCGCAGGTGGCGCAGGCCGAGACGCCGTACCCCATGAGCTCCGCTTCCGAAGAAAGGCCCAACTGGCGGGCCGAGGCGCCGGTGGCGATGATCAGGGAGTCGGCCGAGTACTCGCCACCGTCCGTCTCGATCCGGAACGGCCGCTCGTTCAGGTCCACGAAGGCGCCGGTCTCGAATCGGGTGTCGGCGCCGAAGCGCTGGGCCTGGGCCCGCATCTGGTCGATCAGTTCGGGTCCCATGATCCCATCGGGGAATCCCGGGTAGTTCTCGACGTCGGTGGTGATCGTCAACTGGCCGCCGGGCTGACTGCCCTCGAGGACAAGGGGCGCCAGGTCGGCCCGGGCGGCGTAGAGGGCCGCGGTGAGGCCGGCCGGCCCCGAGCCGAGGATCGTGAGGCGATGGTGGTTGCTGGGCGAGGCAGTCGTCATGGGCCGGGGAGAGTAGCAGCGGGCGGCTGAACCGGGTGTGCCGTCTCTCGTGAGTCTTCCGTCGCTTCAGGGGCCGGGGCCGGTTGTCGCCTCGGCCTCGGTGCGACCGGTCCGGCCTCGTCGGCGCAGCCTTCTTCCCAACCAGGCCGTCGGTCCCGAGAGCGCGTAGCTCGCGGCGCCCACGAGGAAGAAGAGACCGATGTGGATCAGGGCGAGGACCGTGATCGCGGCGATGACCACGACGACGCGGAAGCCCCTGCGGCGCCGGAAATCGATCTCCTTGAAGCTCAGGTAGCGGAACGTGGACACCGAGAGCAGACCGACGAGGACCAGGGCGCCCAGGACCGCGAGTTGGAGCACGAAGGAATCGCCCCTGGTGTCGACGAAGAAGAGGATCGAGCCGATGGCGCCGGCTGCAGCGGGCGCGGGCAAGCCGATGAAGTACCTGGGATCGGTGGTGCGCCGGCTGACGTTGAAGCGGGCGAGCCTCGCCGCGCTGCAGAGCAGGTAGACGGCGGGGGCCGCGAAGCCGACCCGGCCGAGTTCGTCCAGGCCCCACAGGTAGCAGAGCAGGGCGGGCGCGAGGCCGAAGGAAACCAGATCGGCCAGCGAGTCGTACTCCCGTCCGAAATGGCTGGCGGTACCGGTGAGGCGCGCGATCCGCCCGTCCAGCGTGTCGAGCACGGCGGCCGCGAAGAGCATCAGAACCGCGGCCCGAAACTGTCCTTCCAGCCCGGCCAGCAGAGCGTAGAAACCGAGCAGCATGTTCGCCGTCGTGAACAGGCTGGGGATGAGGTAAGCCCCCGCTCGCAAGGGCCTGCGCGGTCGGGCCGACGACCCGGCATCCAGGCTGGAGTCGGCCCCTGCTCGCGAAGGCCTGCCGCGTCTACCGGGTCGCTTCCAGGTCATTGGGCGCCTGAAGGGGGAGTCGAGGGTCTGCGGACGGGAAAGTCGGTGGGCGGCGGGGTCGACGGATCGGTGGGCATGGCGATCGGCGTCTCCCCGGAAATCACGCGCTGGCCCTTCTCGACCAGCGGGTCGTAGGACATCGGTACGAACACATCGACCCTGGAACCGAACTTGATCAGGCCGAGAGGCTCGCCCTGGATCACCCGTTGACCTGCCTGCAGGCGGGAGACGACGCGACGCGCGACCAGGCCGGCAATCTGGCGCACCGCGATCAGGTCGCCCTGGGTGCGCCGGAGCAGGGTCAGGTGGTTCTCGTTCACGTCGCCCGCTTCCTTGCGGTACGCCGGCAGCTTCTTGCCCGGTGTCGCGATGCTGCCGATCACGACCCCCTCCACTGGCGTTTTCTGGGTATGCACGTTGAACACCGACAGGAAGATCGAGATGCGGCGCCACGTTTCGTCTCCGAGAGCGCTGTCCGTGATGACCTCGACCGCGGTGACCGTGCCCTCGGCGGGTGCGAGAACGACGTCGGGGGGGCCGTCATAGCTCCGCGTTGGATCGCGGAAGAAGAGAAGCACCAGGAAACCGAGCGCTGTCATCGCGACAGCAGCCGGAAGAACGCCGACGAGCCAGAACACGCCGGCGCCGGCAAGGAATGGCAGCACGAAGGGCCAGGCTTCCCGTGCGAATCTCATCCGTTCAGGTGCGCCCCGACGCGTCCGCCTCGCCGGGCGTGAGACGGCGGGGGATGGAGCCTTGCCGCGCTACCTGGCGGCTTGAAGAGCGTGTGACCGGAGGATCGACTCCATGCGGTCCTTGAGGGCGAGTTTGTGGAGCTTGATGCGCTTGGCCTCGGAGTGGTCGATCGGCGACAGGACGGGACGACCCACCAGTTCTTCGAGTTGGCTCTCACAGGCCTGGTGCTCGTCGTAGAGCTTGCGGAACTCACCCTCCTGGGCCAGAAGCTCTTCCTTGACTGCGTCATCGCTCATTCGGTACGCGCCTCCCTTCGTGGTTTCTTCCTGCCGCTTCCTGCGGAAGCGCTTTGTCCCGGGGTCCGAAGAATCTCTGCAAGGAGACTAGCAGCTTGAAGGCTTGCACCCGCTTCCGTCAGGTCGATCTTCGAGCGCGGCGACGCCGCCGGTTCGGTCGCGGGCTGCCGGGCGGGCGGGTCGACGGGCTGGTGGCCGGCGAGCGCAGGTAGAGCGGCTCGGTCAGTGCTCGGCCATCCCAGCTCAGGTCGCCGTCCGCCATGAGCCGGAGCAGGGTCGGCGCGAGCTCGGACGCTTCGATCGCACGACTTGCCGGGCCGGGAAGCCGGAACACGCCGTGCCCGACGAGCGGAAGCCGGCCGCGGACGAGGTCGGCTTGATCTCTGATCTCTGGCGGACCGACGACTTCGATCCTGCCGTTCTCCTGCCGTCGCACGGGCTGGGCGTACCAGCGCTCACGCAGGGCGTCGACGACGGCCACCACCTCGGACGCGTCGTTGCCTGTGCGCTCGAAGTAGTGGGCGGCCAGGATCTCGAACGTCGATGTGGCGCCCGCTCTGACGCCGGAGGCTTGGTGAAGTCCCAGCGCCGTCGCCAATCCAACCCGCAGGCCGGTGAAGCTGCCCGGTCCGCGAGCGGCCCCGATGCCCGCGACGTCCCGCAGTGTCATGCCGCCGCGGCCCAGCAGCTCGTCGATCATCGCGATCAGCTCGCGCGACGAGCGCCCCTGGGGCGCGGACAGGACCTCGAGATTGCCCGGCTCGCCGACCGCCACGCTGACGACCGCCGAGCCGGTGTCGAGTGCGAGCAGCGGCACCATGCCGGTCAATATACTGGCGGTCGCCCGTGGTTAGATCGAGCACCGCCGAAGACGCGGAGGATTCGCGGTCGTCGGCCGCCGGATCGCGAGCGCCGGCGCGGGAGCTCTCGGCGATGACGCCGATGCTCCGGCACTACCTGACGGTGAAGGAGGAGCATCCCGACGCCATCCTCCTCTATCGGATGGGCGACTTCTTCGAGATGTTCTTCGAGGACGCGGTGACCGCGGCGCCGGTGCTCGACGTGGCCCTGACCGCGCGTCAGAAGGGGACGGCCAGCGAGGCGCCGATGTGCGGCGTCCCCCATCATGCGGCCGAGGCCTACATCGGGCGATTGCTGGACGCCGGCTTCAAGGTCGCGGTCTGCGATCAGGTGGAGGATCCGGCGCAGGCGCGTGGTCTCGTCCGCCGCGAGGTGACGCGGATCGTGACGCCGGGCACGATCAACGACCTCGAGATGCTGGACCAGGCCCGCCCCAACTACTTGGCCGGAATCCGGTTCGACGGGGAGTCCGGGGCGGGCGCCTTCCTCGACGTCTCGACCGGCGAGTTCTTCGTGCGACGTTGGCCGGACGCGGCGGAGGCGGTCGAGGACCTGGAACGGCTGGCGCCGCGGGAAGTGCTCACCTGCGCCGCCGACTTCGGGGTCGGCGGAGCCGACCCGGACGGCCGTCTGGCGGCGTGGCTCGCGCGCGCCGGAACGCCGCACACGGAAGTCGACGAGGCCGGGGCTCCCCGGCCCACGGCCGCCGAGCGTGCGCTGCGGCGGCAGTTCGGCGTTCAGAATCTGCGCGGCTTCGGTCTGGCGGAGGGCGAGGCCGCGGTGACCGCGGCGGCCCTGGTCCTGGACTATGCCCGCAGCGCCGCCCGGTCCGACGTCGACCACGTTGCCGCCCTCGAAGTCCAGCACGACGATCGGTCTGTCGTCCTGGACGAGACGACGCTGCGCAACCTGGAGGTCTTCCGCCACCTCCGGCACCAGGCGGGCCGGACCCTGGTCGAGGTGCTCGACCTGACCCTCACCGGGCCGGGGGCGCGCATGCTGCGGCGCTGGCTGGGCCGGCCGCTGCGGGATCTGGCCGCGCTTGGCGACCGTCATGACGCAGTGGCCGCCATGCTTTCGAGCATCGCCCGGAGGGAGGCGCTTCGGTCGCGCTTGAAACGGATTGCCGATCTGGAGCGTCTGACGTCGCGTGCGGTCCTGGGGCGGATCACGCCGCGTGAGGCGGGCGCGCTTAGGGACACCCTGCGCGAGGCGCCGTCCGTGCTGGAGGCCCTCGAGGGGCTTCACGCGGACCGGCTGGCACGTCTGCGGGCGGTCAATCCGCGGGCCGAACTCCGCGGGAGGCTGGACGCGGTGCTGGCGGAGACGCCCGGGTCCCTGACGGAGGGCGGCGTGATCGCGGCTGGCGTCGACGACGAGCTGGACCGGCTCCGGTCGCTGGCGCGGGACGGCAAGGGCCACATTGCGGCGCTCGAAGCCGGGGAGCGCGAGGCGACCGGCATCGCGACGCTCAAGGTCGGCTACAACCGGGTCTTCGGCTACTACTTCGAGGTCCGCAAGACCCAGCAGGATCGCGTTCCCGACCACTATGTCCGCCGGCAGACGCTGACCAACGCCGAGCGCTACGTGACGGATGAACTGAAGACGCTGGAGGAACAGATTCTCGGCGCGGAGAGCGGGCAACTGGCGCTGGAACAGGAGTTGTTCGAGAACTTGCGCAGGGAGGCTGCGGGCCAGGCGCCGGGGCTGCTGGAACTGGCCGCCGCCCTGGCCGAAGTCGACTGCCTGGTGGCTCTGGCCGAGGCTGCCGGCCGCTACGCCTATGTGCGGCCGCGCATGCTGCCGGCCGGGGGCCGGATCGACATTCGCGAAGGGCGCCATCCGGTGGTCGAACGGTCCGTGGCGGCGGTACGCGGCGCCTCGGGCTTCGTTCCGAACGATGCCGTACTCGACCGCGAGAAGGAGCAGATCGTGCTGCTCACCGGTCCCAACATGGGCGGCAAGTCGACCTACCTGAGGCAGGTGGCGCTGATCGTGCTCATGGCCCATGCCGGCAGCTTCGTGCCCGCCGAGAGCGCTGAGATCGGTCTGGTCGACCGGATCTTCACCCGCGTCGGCGCGAGCGACGATCTGGCGCGCGGGGAGTCCACCTTCATGGTGGAGATGGTCGAAACCGCGAACATCCTGCGCCACGCGACACGCGACAGCCTGGTCGTGCTCGACGAGGTAGGGCGCGGCACCTCGACCTACGACGGGCTGTCGCTGGCCTGGGCGATCGTCGAACGCCTCCACGAGCACAACGGGTGTCTGGCGCTCTTTGCCACCCACTACCACGAGTTGACCGGTCTGCCGGCCACGCTTGTTCGGGTTGCGAATCGTCGGATGGCGGTCAAGGAATGGCAGGACCAGATCCTGTTCCTTCACCGGGTCGCGGCCG
This sequence comes from Thermoanaerobaculia bacterium, assembly GCA_965232105.1. Taxonomy (GTDB): domain Bacteria; phylum Acidobacteriota; class Thermoanaerobaculia; order Multivoradales; family Multivoraceae; genus Multivorans. The sequence goes on along the minus strand of OZ246956.1, from coordinate 3,750,850 downwards.
GTCGCGCGGACAAGTCCTACGGACTGCACGTCGCCCGCCTGGCCGGAGTCCCCACGGAGGTGGTCGAGCGAGCGGCGGCCGTACTGGCCAACATCGAATCCCAGCAGTTCAGCTTCTCCGGCAAGCCGCGGGTCGCGCTTGGCGCGGCCGGTGCGCCGCTTGACGAGCCTCCCGACCAGCTCGCGCTATGGGACGGCCAGGACGAGGCGGTGGTCGAGGCGCTGCGGGCGGTCGACGTGAACAAGTTGACGCCGGTGGCCGCGTTGAACCTTCTGCAGACCCTCCAGGATCGGCTCAGGTCCGGCGCGAAGCCGCCGGAAACTTCAGGGTCCGGCGGCGGGTAGACCGTCTCGACGTTTCGAACTTGCCGCTTCGCGGCGTCGGCTGTTGGCTGCCGCGGGTCGGAAAACCCGCGGCAACAGGCCGGCGACGCGGTTGTTCAGAAGGGGATGTCGTCGTCTGCGCCGGCGGGGTCGAAGCCGGGGTCCTGGGGCGCGGACGAGGCGGACGCGCTCTGGCTTCGCCCATAGCCGGGCTGACCGTCCTGCTGTCCGCCGCTGTCGCCGCGGCCGCCGAGCATCTGGAAGTTGCGGCAGACGATCTCGGTCGCGTAGCGCTTCTGGCCGGTCTGCTTGTCCTCCCACGAACGGGTTTGCAGGCGACCTTCGACCGAGATCAACTTGCCTCTGGTCAGGTACTGGCCGGCGACTTCCGCCTGACGGCCCCAGCAGACGATCGTGTGCCATTCCGTCTGCTCCTGGCGGTTGCCGTCGCGGTCGGTCCAGCGCCGGCTCGTGGCGAGCCTCAGGTTGGCGACGGTCTGACCGGATTGGGTCGTGCGGAGTTCCGGGTCGCGGCCGAGGTGGCCGATCAGGATCACATGGTTCAACATGGCGGGCGAGTCGTCCTTTCTGGTGGTTCGGGAGGGAGGGGCGGTTGGTGTTCGGCAGGCGAGTGTCCCCGGCACGACCGGCATCGTGTCTCTCGCCTTGTTGTACGGAGCCCGGGCCCGGAGCGTCGCCCGGCCCGTGGCCTGATCGTAACCGCTGGACCGGCAGGCCGGGCAGCGGCTTCGCCTGTATCGTTCCGGCGTGCGGCTGGTCGTGCAGCGGGTCGGTTCAGCGTCGGTGACGGTCGATGGCCGGATCGTCGGCCGGATCGCCGGCGGTCTGCTCGTGCTGGCGGGAGTGGAGGTCGGCGACGGCGAGGAACAGGCGGCCGCGGCGGCGGCCAGGCTGGCCCGTCTGCGCCTCTTTGAAGACGAGCAGGGGAGGATGAACCTCGACGTGCGCCAGGCCGGCGGCGCGATTCTGCTGGTTTCGCAGTTCACGCTCGCGGCCTCGACACGGAAGGGAAGACGGCCGTCCTTCGACCGGGCGGCACGTCCCGAGGTGGCCGAGCCGTTGCTGGCCAGACTGCGCGGGCGGCTGCAGGAGGCGGGACTGGTCGTCGAGGGCGGCCGTTTCGGAGCCCGGATGGAGGTGCGCCTGGTGAACGACGGTCCGGTGACCTTCGTGCTCGACTTTCGACCGAAGAACTAGAGGTTCTTGAGTTCCTTGCCGGGCTTGAAGCGGACCGTCTTGCCGGGGGCGATCGTCACCTCGACGCCGGTCTTCGGGTTGCGCCCCACGCCGCGTTTGCGGTTGCGAACCTGGAAGACGCCGAAGCCGCGGAGCTCGATCCGCTTGCCGTCGCCAAGGGCGTTCTTCATCGCGCCGAGGATCGTGTCGACGGCTCGGGCGGCCTTGACGCGGGGAAGATCCGAGTTCTCAGCGACCCGGTTCACGATGTCCGCCTTGATCATGTAGAGCGCCTCCTCAAAGCCGTTGGCCAGGCTACGGACGGAATGTCGAAGACCGCCGGGCGATAGGCCGTGGATCGGTCATTCTAGCGCGTGGGGGCGGTTTCCGTAAAGGCATCACGGGGCCGCGTTGCCGCCGGGAACCGGTCGCCGGGACTGCTAACCTTGGCGGCCGCATGGACTTCCCGGGACTCAGCCAGGCGTCATCGACGCCAGGGATGCGGCGTCGAAAGACACTTGCGGCGTGGCTCGTTCTGCTTTGCCTTGGCGCCCTCGGCGCCGCCGGCCAGGAGGGCGATGAGCCGACCGCCGAACGCGGCCCGTTCCTGTTCGCGGCCGCCCGGATGCTGGCCGGCGAGCCAGGCCGAACCGACGAGGCGCTGGAGCTCTTCGAGCGGGCGGTGGCGTTGGACCCCGAGGCGCCCTTTCTCCGGGTGGGACTCGCCGACTTCCTGATTCAGCTTCAGCGGCTCGAGGAGGCGGTGGAACACCTGGACGTTGCGTACAGGAACGCGCCTGATGACGTCGACGTGTTGCGCAGATACGGGCGGATCCAGATGGGGCTCTCCGACCGGGCCCGGGACAGGGAAGCGGTAGACCGCGCCCTGGAGGCGCTCGGGGCGCTACGGGAGTTGGCGCCGAACGACATCGAGGGCATGCTGCTCCTGACACAGATCCGAGCGGCCTTGGGGCAGCAGCGTGAGGCGGCGGCCGTGCTCGAAGAGTTGGTCAGCTACCACAACGGCAACCGTCAACTCCAGCGCATGCTGGCCGACGCCCTGAGGGAGGCCGGCGAGGACGAACGGGCGCGGCAGGTCGAGGCCGACATCCGCAGGTTCGATGAGCGTTCGGCCGAGGAGCGCTCGGTCGAGGAGCGGCTGGGACTCGCGGGGCGGGAGAGTCGCCAGGGCAATCACACCAGGGCGATCGAGATGTTGGAGGGCCTGGCCGCGGAGTTGACCGACAGCATCCCCGTCCAGGGGGCGCTGGCGGAGGAGTACTACCGGCGGGCCATGTCCCCCGGGCGCACGCCGGATCAGCGCGCAGCGGATCTTGCCGAGGCCCTCCGTCGTCTACGGGAGCTGCCGCGGGCCGTCCGTCGGGACCGGGGAGCTCGCGCACTCGAAGCTCGCATCCTGGGCGCCTCGGGCCGTGGACCGGAGGCAATAGAGATTCTCGAGGATCTGCGAAGAGAGCAGCCGGACGACCCCCAGCTTCTCAGGGAGCTCGTCGGACGGCTGATGGAAGCGGGTGAGTGGGAGCGGATCCGCCAGATCGGCCGGGGCATGGTCGACCGCGCTGATCGGGGAACGCAGCAGGGCCGGGACAGCGCGGACTTCGGTCTCGGTCTCCTGGTCGAGGCGCTTCGGCGGTTGGGCAAGACGGATCAGGCCCTCGCCGAACTGGAGTCCGAAACCGAGCGGCGCGGTGAGTCGGTGGAACTCCTGCTGAGTCAGGCGGAGTTGCTTGCCGAGGCGGGCCGAAAGCGGCGTGCGATGGCCATCCTCCGCCGCGACACGATGGCCACCGAGCGGTTGCTTCGTGGCGGCGAGGCCGGTGAGCCCGACGTGCAGGCCATCCTCAGGAAGGCCGGGATCTACGTCGACCTCGACGAGGCGCGCCACGCCGTCCGGGTGCTGGATCGTTTCGCGGCGGCTGGAGACGTCCGGCAGTTGGTCGGGATCGCCGATTTCTGGCGCGCACGCGGCCGCTTCGAGGAGTCCGCGCCCCTGATCGAGCTGGCGTTGGTGCGGATGAGTGGCGCCGCGGAGACCGGCTTCGATCTGGACCCGGAGACGCTCAGGGCGGGTCTGTTCTTCCAGCTCGGCGAGGCGTACGAGCGCACGCGCCGGTTCGAGGAGGCGGCCGAGCAGTTCCAGGCGGTGCTCGAGATCCAGCCCGAGAACAGCGCGGCGATGAATTACCTGGGCTACATGTGGGCCGACAACGGGGAGAACCTGGAGCAGGCGCTTGAACTCGTGCGTCGGGCCGTGGCGCTCGAACCGAACAACGGCGCCTACGTCGACTCGCTGGGCTGGGCGCTGTTCCGGCTGGGTCAGTTCGAGGAGGCTAGCCGCCACCTGGAGCGGGCGAACCAGTTGGCGCCGGAGGATTCCACCATCCTGGAGCATCTCGGCGATGTCTATGTCGCGCTCGGCGATATCCGGCGAGCTCGGGAGGCTTACGAGCACGCACTGGAGATCGATGACGAGGAGAACGTCGAATCCGTGCGTCGCAAGCTGGGCGAACTGGCCCGGCGTTAGCCGGGCGGCTGCTGGAGGTCCGCTGACACCTGCGAACCGGCCCGCGGCGGCGCTGCTGCCGGTGCTGCTTTTCTGGCTTGCGGCTTGTGCCACTGGCGGCTCGGGTCCGGGCCTGTCCGCGAGCGGCGACGGCGCTGCTGCCGCGGTGTTGCCGTGGGAGATTCCGGCGGGGGAGTGGCGTAGCCAACGCATCTTCCGGATGCGGTACGCCGGCCCGGAGGGGAGAGGCACGTTGCGCCTGGTGTTGCGTTTCGAGTCGCCGGAGCGCTTTCAGGTGGAGGCCTCGGATCGGTTGGGGCGCCGATGGTGGGATCTGAACGTCCAGGAAAGCGATGCCCTGGTGCTGTGGGTGCGGGAGCGGACGTTCTGCCGGTATCGAGGGGAACTGGAAGTTCCCGCCCTGTCCCTGGGCCCGGTGCCCGCCGGTGCGGTTGCCGCGCTGCTGCTGCGGCGACTGCCGGCGCCGCCGCTCGACACCGGAACCGTGGCGGCGGCCGCCAGGTCCGGAGCCGCCATCGTCGAACTCGACTTCGAGGACCGTTGGGACCGGCGCTGGACGGCTGCGACGGCCACGAACGGCCCGCGCCGATGGACTCTTCACCGGGGAGCGGAGACGAGAGCCTCGTGGGATCTCGACGCGGATGGTCTTTCCCGGCTGGTCGAGCCCGAGACCGGTCTCGAACTGCTCTGGGAACAGACACGGCCGGCACGGGACCTGGCGGGCGCGCTGCCGCCACCGGAGGTGCCGAACGGTTTCTTGCCGGGCGCCTGCCAGGCGGGCGATCCGTGACGTCGCGACTAGCGAAGTCGCGACCGGCCAGGCGGCGACCGTCGAAGACCAGTGTCTGTCTGGAGTGTCCCGCCAAGGTGAACCTGAGCCTGCGGGTTCTCGGTCGCCGCCTGGACGGCTTCCACGCGATCACGACCGTGCTGCAGACGATCGATCTCTGCGATCGGTTGAGGGCGAGCCGGACCGACTCGGCCGCGCCCCTGGCTCTCGAGTTGCCGGACGGCGGTGCGCCGGAGGATGACTCGAACCTCCTCCTGGTGGCCGCGCGAACCTTCTTCGAAGCGATCGGCGAGCCAGCGCGGGGCGTCCGGTTCGAACTGAGGAAGAGGATTCCGGCCGGCAGCGGCTTGGGCGGCGGGAGCAGCGACGCGGCGGGGACTCTGGCGGCGCTGCAGGAACTCTGGGGCGAACCACTCGGCTCCGACGATCTGCACGCGGTTGCCGCCGCTGTCGGCTCGGATGTTCCCTTCTTCCTGGTCGGCGGGACGGTGCTGGCAACCGGCCGCGGCGAGGAACTGAGGGCGCTGCCGGACATCGGGACCGCTTCGGTCGTCGTTGCGGTGCCTGCGGTGGAGGTCTCCACCGAGGAGGTCTTCCGGTGCTGGAGCGGTGCCCGGTCGCCGGTCGGGGAGCGCCGGGGAGTGGACCTGCTGCCCGCGGAGGCAGCGCGGGCGGAAGCCGCTTCGTGGCTTCGGGGCAACGATCTGGAACCCGTCGCGCGAAGGCTGCATCCGGAGGTGGACCGGCTCCTGCTCGCATTGCGCGGCGCCGCGCCCGGCCGGTCGGACCGGGGTCCCCAGGTTTCCGGCAGCGGCGGCGCGGTGTTCGGGATCGGTAGCTGGAAGGACGCGGAGCGCGCGGTCGAAGGCCTCGCCGTGCGAGTGATTCGAACCGCGACCCGACGCAGGCGGCGCGGTGCGGATTCGGACTCGTGAGGCTCGCGCGCTTCATGTACAATCCGCCGGCCCGTCTGGGGCGTCGCCAAGTGGTAAGGCACGAGACTTTGGATCTCGCTATCGGGGGTTCGAATCCTCCCGCCCCAACCACGGGGATGCGCCGGCCTTCTCCCCCTTGCAACAGATTCAGAGCCCGAGGTTGTCCGTGTCGAGAGTCTCCGTACGCGTCGATTGTCGCGGCTGGCGCGAAGGTCCCTGCAATCGTGCGCGGTTTCGCGATGGGGCGGCCTGATGACAGTTCATGCCAGCAAGGTAGAGCGCGCCATGTACACGGAGCTGAAGATCTTCGGTGGCCGGGCGCACCCGGCACTGACGAACGAGATCTGCAGCTATCTGGGCATGGTGCCGGGGCAGGTCACGGCCTACAACTTCGCCGACGGCGAGATCTTCTGTCAGATCCAGGAGAACGTTCGCGGCACCGACGTGTTCATCGTCCAGCCGACCTGTACTCCGGTCAACGACAACTTCGTTGAGCTGCTCATCATGCTGGACGCGGTCAAGCGAGCTTCGGCGGCGCGGGTGACTGCCGTGATTCCCTACTACGGGTACGCCCGCCAGGACAAGAAGGACAAGCCGCGGGTGCCGATCACCGCCAAGCTGGTGGCGGACGTCATCACCGCTGCTGGAGCGGACCGGCTGCTGACGATGGACGTCCACGCCGCGCAGATCTCGGGCTACTTCGACATTCCGGTCGATCACCTCTTCGCGGCGCCGGTTCTCCTCGACGCGATCAGGGCGCTGGGCATCGACGATCTGATGATCGTGGCGCCGGACGCCGGCGGCGTGGCGAGGGCGCGGGCCATCGCCAAGCGCCTGGACACGGAACTCGCCATCATCGACAAGCGGCGGGTGGCCGCGAACAAGGCCGAAGTGATGAACGTGATCGGCGACGTGAAGGGCCGGGACGTCCTGATCCTCGACGACATCATCGATACCGGCGGCACCTTGCTCAACTCGGTCGAGTCGCTGGACGCCCAGGGAGCTCGGAGGATCTTCGCCGCCGGAATACACGGCGTCCTCTCGGCTTCCGCGATCGAACGAATCGAAGAATCGAAGCTCGAGGGCGTCCTGGTGACGAACACGACGCCGCTCGAGGACAAGCTCGCCCGGAGCACGCGGCTGCGTCCCCATAGTGTCGCGGCCCTGCTGGGCGAGGCAATCCGCAGAATCCACGACAACAGTTCCGTGACGTCCCTTTTCGTCTGAGCTGTTCGTTTCTCGAAGGAGCTCGAAATGAGCGAACCGACAGTCAGTGTGCGGCTGCGTGAGCAGACCGGCAAGAACGCCAACCGCCGCCTGCGCGCGGCGGGCGAGATCCCGGCCGTGGTCTACGGCGGCGACGCGGACTCGGCTGCCATACGCGTCGACGGCAAGAGCGTGCAGACCCTGATCCGGGAAGGCGGCGAGAACGCGGTCTTCCAGCTCCAGTTGGAGGGAACGGATCGCACGCGCCATACGATGATTCGCGACCTGCAGTGGAATCCCCTGACGGGCGCGCTGGTCCACATCGACTTTCAACGAGTCAAGATGGATCAGGAAGTCCAGGTTTCGGTCCCGATCGCGCTGATCGGAACCCCCGAAGGGGTCAGGAACGAGGGCGGCATCGTGGAGTTCGTCACCCGCGAGATCGCCGTCGTCTGCCTGCCGGGCGACATCCCGTCTTCGATCGAACTCGACGTTGAGCCGCTGCACATCGGCCAGCATGTGGAAATCGGCGAGCTCACGCTCCCGGATGCGGTGCGGCTCGAAGACGACGAAAGCCGCGTTGTCGTGTCGGTTGCCGCCCCGAGGCTCGTGGAAGAGGAAGATGAGGTCTCCGAGGAGGACGAACTGCTCGAGGCGTTCGGCGAGGAGCCCGAAATGGTCGGCGACGGGGCCGAGGCGGAGGGCGAAGACGACTAGTACATCGCGGCTGGTCCTCGGCCTTGGCAATCCGGGGGAGGAGTATGCCGGCACCCGGCACAATCTCGGCTTCCGCGTTGTCGAGGAACTGGCACAGCGACTCGACGTCCGCCTCGGTGTGGAGGTCTGCGGCGCACTCTGGGCCGCCGCCGGGCGGGTCGACCTGGCGACTCCCCGGACCTACATGAACCGCAGCGGCTACAGCGCGCGATGCCTCAGTGAACGGAATGGCTATGCTCCCGAGAACATCCTGGTCGTCTACGACGAAGTCCATCTGCCTCTGGGAAGGTTGCGCCTTCGCGGCAGGGGCAGTCCGGGCGGCCATCGCGGAATGGAGTCGATCATCGAGAACCTGCGCACCACGGCGGTACCCCGGCTGAGGCTGGGCATCGCAGCGGACGAGGCGGAACTGGCGGATGGCTGTGCCGGCGACAGGGAGGCGGGGCTCACGGACTTCGTGCTCGCCCCGTTCGCTGCCGGGGAAGTCGAAGCCGCAGGACGCATGGTGCGTCGCGCCGCCGACTGCGTCCTGAGCTGGGTCGACCGGGGCGTCGACATCACGATGAACGAGTACAACGGATGAGTTTGCAGGAACGGATGAATTCCTACCAGGGATGAGGGGGGACGGATAGTGGACACCATTTACTACCTGCTGCCGGTGTGCGGCGCGGCTGCTCTGTTCTACGCTTGGCTGCGGAGCCGGTGGATCAACAAACAGGATGCCGGCGACGGCGTGATGGCCGAGATTGCGGGCCACATTCGCGACGGCGCGATGGCCTTCCTGGGACGGGAGTACAGGATCCTCGCGATCTTCGTCCTTCTGGCGGCGGGCCTGCTGGCGCTTGCCAATTCCGACCGTGCGGGCAGTTCCGCCTGGATCGGGGTCTCGGTTCTCGGCGGCGCGCTCTGTTCCGGTCTGGCCGGCTTCTTCGGCATGCGCGTGGCCACTTCGGCCAACGTACGCACGGCCGCCGCCGCCCGGACGAGCCTGAACCGGGCCCTGGCCGTGGCCTTCTCGGGCGGCGCCGTGATGGGCTTCGCGGTCGTCGGGCTGGGGATCCTGGGCCTGTCCCTGCTGTACCTGCTGTACGCCTCGCTGTTCGGGAGTGCCGACAACGACACGCTCGGGCAGGTCGTCACGGTGCTGACCGGCTTCTCCTTCGGCGCCTCCTCGATCGCTCTGTTCGCACGCGTCGGCGGCGGCATCTACACCAAGGCAGCCGACGTCGGCGCCGATCTGGTCGGCAAGGTCGAGGCGGGCATTCCGGAGGACGACCCGCGCAACCCGGCGGTCATCGCGGACAACGTCGGCGACAACGTCGGCGACGTCGCCGGGATGGGCGCCGACCTGTTCGAGTCCTACGTCGGCGCGATCGTCGGCACGCTCGTCCTCGGCGTCAGCACGACGACCCTGGCCGGCGAGGATTTCACGCCGAACCTGATTCTCCTGCCGATGCTCCTGGCCGGCCTCGGCATCCTCGTCTCGCTGGCCTCGACCTTCCTGGTGCGCACCCGGGAGGGGGGCAATCCCCAGCACGCCCTGGATTTCGGCACCTTCGCCGCCGCGGGAATCATGCTGGTCGTGACCTTCTTCGTGGCCCGCGGGCTGCTCGGGGACACCCAGTACGTCATCGAGGGCCAGGAGTTCGGCTACATGGGCGTCTTCCTGGCCACGGTCGCCGGTCTGCTGGCCGGCCTCCTGATCGGTCTGATCACGCAGTACTACACCGCGGAGTCCAAGGCGCCGGCCCAGAGCATCGCGAAGGACAGCCAGACCGGCAGCGCGACGAACATCATCGGCGGTCTGGCCGTCGGCATGCAGTCGACGGCGCTTCCGATCGTCGTGCTGACCGCGGCCGTCCTGGTGGCCCACTCTCAGGCGGGCCTGTACGGCATTGCGATCGCCGCCCTGGGCATGCTGTCGACGACCGGGATTCAACTCGCCGTCGACGCCTACGGCCCGGTCGCCGACAACGCCGGCGGCATCGCCGAGATGAGCCACCTGGGCGAGGACGTGCGAGCGAGGACGGACAAGCTGGACGCGGTCGGCAACACGACCGCGGCGATCGGCAAGGGCTTCGCGATCGGCTCGGCCGCGTTGACCGCCCTGGTTCTGTTCGCGGCGTTCCGCACCACGGTCGGTCTGGAGAGCATGGACCTGGTCAACCCCCGCGTGATGTGCGGCCTGTTCATCGGCGCCATGTTGCCGTTCCTGTTCTCGTCGATGGCGATGAAGGCCGTAGGCAAGGCGGCCTTCGAGATGATCGAGGAAGTGCGGCGGCAGTTCCGCACGATTCCCGGACTGATGGAGGGGAAGGCGAAGGCGGAGTACGCCCGCTGCGTGGACATTTCGACGGCGGCGGCGCTCCGACAGATGGTCGCTCCGGGTCTGCTCGCCATCCTGGTGCCGGTCGCGGTCGGTTTCCACGATGTCGAGGCGCTGGCCGGTGTGCTTGCCGGGGTCACGGCGGGCGGCGTGCTGCTGGCGATCTTCATGTCGAATGCCGGCGGCGCCTGGGACAACGCGAAGAAGTACATCGAAGCCGGCGCCCACGGCGGCAAGGGCTCGGACGCGCACAAGGCAGCGGTCGTCGGCGATACGGTGGGTGACCCGTTCAAGGACACCGCCGGTCCGAGTCTGAACATCCTGATCAAGCTGATGTCCGTCGTGTCCCTGGTCATCGCGCCCCTGCTCGTCCTGTGACCGACAACCGTGATAAATTCCGCCGCCGAAAGCGCTTCCGCAGGAAGCGGCAGGGAAGAAATTCGTTGCGGCCCTGGTGCCTGCCAGCGTGGAACGGAGAAAACAGCCAACCGAACTCGCGACGATGCGCGGCTTCGTGGCGAACCTGACGAGGATGAACGATTGACACGGACATACGAACTGGTCTTCATTGCGGACCCACGTCTCTCGGATGAGGAGGCGGTGCAGTTGAGCGACGGTTTTGGCGAGATGCTGGTGGCGGACGGCAAGACCCGGATCACCCAGGAAGAGTCCTGGGGCAAGCGGCGACTCGCCTATCCGATCAAGAAGTTCACCGAGGGTCGCTACCACATCTACTACCTGGAGTCGGACGGTGGCGACAACAGCCTCGCCGAGGTCGGGCAGCGGATGCTCCAGAACGAGCGCGTGCTGCGCCACCTTGTCGTGCGGACGGACCGCGACCTGAAGCGCGCGGCAAGCAAGGGCAAGGCGCCGGTCCAGACGACGGTCCTCGCCGAGGCCACAGGCTAGAGGGGAACAGAGAATGCCGAAACGAAAGACCTTCTTCCGCCGCCGCAAGGTGTGCAAGTTCACCGTGGACGGGATCGAGTACATCGACTACAAGGACATAGCGACCCTGCGGCCCTTCGTGCCCGAGAGGGCGAAGGTCCTCCCCCGCAGAATCTCGGGCAATTCAGCCCGCCACCAGAGAATGCTGGCCCGCGCCATTCGGCGTGCGCGCTTCCTGGCCCTGATTCCGTACACCACGGACTGAACGGCCGCAGGACAGGGAAGGGAAGAGGAACGCAACATGGAAGTCATCCTGCTTCAGGACATGAGGGGGCTCGGCGGGCGTGGCGAGGTCGTCGACGTGAAGCCCGGTTACGCGCGGAACTACCTGTATCCGAGGGAACTCGCGGCGCCGTCCACGGTGGCGAACCGGCACTGGTTCGAGTCGCAGCGATCGAAGTTCGATGCCCGGCACGCGGCCGAACGCTCGGCTGCCGCTGAGGTCGCTGCCGAACTGGCGGCGCTGAAGATCAAGATCGCCAAGCGGGCCAGCGAGACGGGAACTCTCTACGGCTCCGTGACGCCGACGGAGATCGTCGAGGCGCTCGCCTCCAAGGGTGTCCAGGTTCATCGCCGGATGGTGGACCTGACGGGCGGAATCAAGGCCTTGGGCGAGCATGTAGTTCGGGTCGACCTCCACACGGAGGTCATCGCCGAGATCGCAGTCGAGGTCGTGCCTGAGACCTGAGGATTCCAGCGACGGGAACGTTCCGGCCGGGCCAACCGGGCAAACCGGCGGAGAAACGGCGGGCGGAGGAGCGGTTGGCGGCGATGGCGGACCGCCGGAAGTCGAGACCTTTCTCGGCGACCGGCCCACTCGTCGGCTAGAGGACTGGCGCCAGCTCTGGGAACGGGATCTCCCGTTCCCCATTCGTAGCCACCGCGGCCTTGCCGGGCGGGTCCTGGTGGCCTTCAAGCGGCTGCTGCGTCCGCTGGTCCACCTGCCGCAGAAGGACCTGTGGGAGCGCCAGCGGATCTTCAACCTGATCCTGCTGGGGCACTTCCGGGATCTCGATCAGCGCTTCCAGGACTGGCGCCGGCACCAGGAACGGGTCGACCGGGACCTGACGGGACGCATCGAGCATCTGGACCGGAGGACCAGGCACCTGGAGAACTTCCTGCGCCAGGGGCTGGACGAGGTCATGCGTCACGACGACGCGCTCTTCGGGCGCGTCGACCGCAAGCTGGACCGGTATCGGCGCGAAGCGGACGAACTCGCCGGTCTCCTGCGCTCGGCCCTGGCCAGGGACGGTGACGGGGAGGCGGCCAGGCTTCGCTCGAGCGTCGACGATGCCTCCTACCTGGACTTCGAGAACCGGTTTCGCGGCGGCGAACGGGAGATCCGGCAGCGCGTCCATTCCTATCTGCCACGGCTTCGCGAGGCGACGCCGGTCCTGGACCTCGGCTGCGGCCGTGGCGAGGCGCTGGCGCTGCTTCAGGAGGAGGGCATCCGTTGCCGCGGCATCGATTCCTCCGGCGCCATGGTGCGTCGCTGCTCCCAGCAGGGCCTCCAGGTCGAGCAGGGGGAGCTGCCGGGAGCCCTGGCCGGCGTGGAGCCCGGATCGCTGGGCGGGATCGTGTCCTTCCACGTGATCGAACACCTGCCGCCGAAAGCGGTCGACCGCCTGGTGCGGCTTGCCTACACGGCCCTGCGCCCGGGGGGACTTCTCCTGCTCGAGACGCCGAATCCACTCTCGGTGGCCGTGACCGCGGGTAGCTTCTGGCTCGACCCGACGCATGTGCGGCCGGTTCACCCGGAGATGCTGCGCGCCTGCTACGAGAGCGCCGGGTTCGCGGGAGTCGAACAGTTCGACCTGCGTCCCTACCCCGAAGAAGAGCGCCTGCCGGAAGTCCCGCTCGATGGGCTTGACGGGCAGACTCGGGAGCTGGCGGACCGGCTCAACCGTCTCCGCGACGAGCTCGACGACCTGCTCTACGGTTGTCGCGACTACGCGCTGATCGGAACGCGCCCCGGCTGACGGCTAACGATCGGTCGGCGACGGTCGGACCGGCAGTTCCACTGCTACTCCCCGGGTGAGCACCGCGAACACGCGGTGGCGCCCCGCAAAGTCGGATGGCAGGGGCGCGCCCGGCACCACGCCGAGGAAGCCGGTCCGCAGCAGGTCGGGATCCTCGAGCTGCTCGGCGATCTCGGGGCGTTTCCGGTTCGGATGGCCCAGATTGACCAGGAGCTTGCCGTCGCGGTACACGACGATCTGCCGCGCACCTTCTCCACGGTCGAGGTCGGCGGCCCAACCTCGAATCCGGGTCGTTCGGTCGACAGCTTCCACGGCATCCACCGCGCCGACGAAACGGTCGCCGGCGGCCACCACCTCCAGCCGACGACCGTCGGAGATGGGCATGATCTCCTCACCCCTACTCCCTTGCTCGAGTGGGAGATAGGCGAAACGAAGGCGAGTCGCGATGTCGGGGCTGCCGACAGTGAAGGCGACGATCCCATCGCGCTCGACCCGCTCGCGGTCGGCCGCGGCTCGAAGGCTGAAGCCGCTGTCCGTCGACCCGGGGCCGGAGAAGGTCGTCGCGTCGCGGCCGCCCACCACGACGACCACCGTCTTGCGTTGGCCACCGCTCGTCCGATCCAGGGTCCAGCCGCGGACTTCAAAGTGCTGGCGGGCGTCGCCCTCAGCTCCGTGCTCGGCGACGGTAGCGACCAGGTACCCGCGCAGCTTGGGTCGGTGTGGAACCACGCGTAGTCGGTCCGGCTTCCGGGAGGGGTCGCCGCTCGAGTGGCGGAGCAGTCCCCGGATGAGACCCTGCTCATTGCGCAGAGTCTCGAAGCGGTAGAGGGGGTCCTCTTCGAAGACGAAGGTCGGCGGCGGCTGAAGCGGCTCCAGTTCCAGGTGGCCGAGGCGGCGCGAGGCCAGAAACAGCGCGACTTCGTTCCTGCCTGCCCGGAACAGCTCTTCGGGCAGCATCGCGGCGACGCGCTCCCTGCCGCGCGCGTCGAGGTAGGGGTGAACGGAGTCGGCGACGATGCCGTTCAGCGCGACGACGACCGGAGTGTCGCGGGGCGCTTCGCCCTCGGTGAACGCGGCGAGGGCGACGGCCGGCAGCGTCTCGGCTTCCAGATCCACGTCGTCCCAGGCGTCCGCGCTGAGGAGGCGGATCCTGGTTGGTCCGTCGCGCAGGGGCAGATCGGAGACAGGAAGGCCGTGCAATTCCGGAAGGGCGCCGATCCCGTTCGGGTCGTTCGCCTCTCCCAGCAGGGCGCTCTGCTCCGTCAGCCGGGCTTGTTTCCAGCCGTCTCGGTCGGCCGGTATGGTCAAGTCGGCGGCGCCTTCACCGAGTAGCAACGGCGCGACGGCTTCCGCGGGGCGGAATGCTGCGGTTCGGGCGTCCGCCCCCGCTAGATCGAGCAGGCGCGGCGTGAGTTCGCTCAGCGAAACCGGGTCGTAGTTGATCTCGCCGCGTTCCTGGAATGGAGCCTTGACGATCAGGGGCACCGCGAGGAGATCGAGCACCTGGCCGCCGGTGGGATCCGTCGGATCCGGCAGCCGGTGGGGCCGGCCGGGTTGAAACGAGGCGCCGTGGTCGGCAGTGATGGCAATCACGCTGCGATCGAACAGATCGAGTGCTTCCAGCTTCGCCATCAGTTCGCCGATCAGTCGATCCATGAACTGGACCTGGAGCAGATGCGCCTTCTGGTGGCGTTGCACCAGTCCTGGGATTTCGGTCCAGACGCCGTCTTCGAGGCCGCCGATTCCGCCGCGCCGGTACCTACGGCCGGACGGCAGGTACTCCGCGGGCGCATGCGGGAGCAAGGTGTGCGTGAAGTAGAGGCCCGGCCGCTCGCCGGGGGGCCTGATCGCCTCGACCAAACGCCGGAAATCGGCGACCCTGTTGGCATTTCGCCGATGAGGCTGCTCCCTGGCCAGTTGCCGGTCGGGCTGCGGTTCCCGGGCAGACGGTGATTTGCTCAGGTTGAAGCCGCTCCAGGTCTGGGTGACGGACGGTAGCGACCCGGTCCAGGACGCCGGCAGGGTCGCGGCGAGCCACACCACGCCGAGATCCTCGACGAGCAGGGCGAAACGGTGGGAGAAGGGAACGGGAGGTCCCTCGAGCAGGTTCAGGCCGGGCGGACACAGTGAGGTGATCGGCTCATGGACGAACAGGTCGTGGCTCGGAGCAAGCAGTGTGAAGAGGTTGACTGGATGGTCGGCGGCGATGGGGAGCCGGCCCTTTTCGGGGGGCAGGCCGGTCAGCATCGCCGGCACCGCGTGGTGCGTCATGTTGGAGACGGCCGTCGCGTTGGCATGCCACGTGGCGCGGTCGGCGAACCGTGCCAGATTGGGAAAACGCAGGCGGTCGATTGCGGCCTCCCCGTCGAGGATCGAGGTCAGCGGCCATTCGTCGAAGATCGCCAGGACGATGGGCGTCCGGGAGCCCGTGTCTTCGGCGGCGACGAGGACGGAAGATGCGCCGATGCTGCGCCGCACGTCGCGGTCCGCTAACAGCACCGCGGGGGAAACGACGGCTGCCGTCGACAGCAGCAGGGCGAGGGAGCGGGCCGCGTTCGAGGACCCGTAGGCAATGGCGGCCCCGCCGGCGACGAACGCGGCAAGAAGCACGGCGCCAAGCGGTGGCAGAGCGCTCGCGGCCTGGAGGCCGATCACGCCCGCGAGAAGCCCCACGGTCGTTGCGACCACCGGCCGAAGCCAGGTCGGACGCAGCAGTTTCGCCGCGGTGGCGGGCACCGACAGAACCAGGGTCGGAGCGACCGCCAGGAAGACGGTCAGGGCCGCGACGTGGGTCACGGCGAGCTCCCGGACGGCGAAGAACTCGGGCGACCGCCGAAGCAGGTCGTAGATCGGCTGGGCGAAGGCGAGGCTGCTCAAGCCGGCGATCGCCAGGACGCCACGGCCGAGGTCCGAGCGGGAATCGTTGCGGCCGGAAGCGGTGCCGCCGTCCGGCACTGGAGGCGCTCGGCGGTTGCTCACTAGTCGGACTCTGATTCGTCTTCTCTCCAGGCATAGCGGATGAGAGACCAGTCGGTGACGTCCTCGGGCATGTTCTCGCCGGCCTTCGGTTCGCCGTAGAGAGCGCGCTGCTGGTACCACGGGAGGTCGTAGACGGGGCGGGTGTCGGGGTCGAAGGAGAGCACCGGTTCGGTACCGGCGATGAACGCTTCGTCGATCAGGTGCTGCCCTCCGACCGGACGGCGCGCGGGCCGCAGGCCGGAGTTGTATTCGATCCGCTCCAGACGGACCCGGTTCGGTCGCGTGAAGGTGGCGCGAGGATCGATCCAGCCGTCCTCGACCCCCTGGCGCAGAACCTCGTTCCAGATCGGCAGGGCGGCCGCGGCGCCGGTCATGTTGCGGCCGATACGTCGCTGCTGGTCGTAGCCGACCCAGACCACGAGGGTGTAGCGGGGCGTGTAGCCGGCGAACCAGGCGTCGGTGAAACCGTCGGTCGTGCCGGTCTTGCCGGCGACGGCCGCGAGTCCCAGGCTCTTCGCCGACTGGGCCGTCCCGCGCTGCACCACGCCGGAGAGCACGTGGGTCAGCAGGTACGCGACTTCCGGTGTCAGGACGGTCGACGCCTGGGGCACGTGGGCCTCGAGTTCGCGGCCGTCCCGGGTCGCCACGCTCTCGATCAGGTAGGGCTCGACGTGGACGCCCAGGTTGGCGATCGTGGCGTAGGCGGCGGCTACCTCGAGCACGGTCAGGTCGGCGGCGCCGAGGGCGAGACTGGGATATGGCGGCAGAGGCGAACGGATGCCCGTCCGGTAGGCGAAGTCGACGACCCGGTCGGCGCCGACGACGTCCTGGAGCTTGACCGAGGTGACGTTGATCGACTTCTCGAGCGCTTTGCGCAACGTCAGGATGCCGAGGTACTTGCGGTAGTAGTTGCGCGGGCTGTAGCTCGGCAGGTTGTCGACGCCCACGAAGACCGCCGGCGCGTCGAAGAGGGTGTCGGCGGGGGTGAAGCCGTGTTCGAAGGCGGCGCCGAAGACGAACGGCTTGAAGAGCGAGCCGACCTGGCGCCGGGCCTGGATCGCGCGGTTGAACTCGCTTCGCTCATAGTCCCAGCCGCCCACCATGGCCCGGATGGCGCCCGTCGACGATTCGAGCAGCAGCACCGCGCCCTCGAGGGTCGGCTCCTGGACGAGCTCGAGCGCGAAGGACGTCTCCGGATCCACTTCGCCCTCCTGGTCGCCCTCCGCTGCGGGACGGAGTTCGAACCAGGCGATGTCACCCCTCTTGAGAGGCGGCGCGTCCCGCCGGGTCCATTCGTAACCCTCGGGCTGGAGGACGAAGCGGTGGTCGCCGATCCGAATCTCCGCGTCGCGACGCCCGCGCCGGAGGACGACACCGGGGACCCAGGCGCCGACCTCCGGTTCGAAACCGACCCAGGCCGCGAGTAGACCCCCAACCGACTCGGCGAGATCCTCCGCCTCGAGATCGTCCTGGTCGACGCGGGCCGCTGGCCCACGGTAGCCCCGGAACCGGTCGATTCGGACCAGGCCCTGGCGCAGCGCCTTCTCGGCGGCGCTTTGCATCCGCGGATCGAGGGTCGTCCTGACCTGGAGGCCCCGCTCGTAGAGGCCCTTTCGGCCGTAGGTGGAGTACAGGTCGACCCGGACCCGCTCGGCGAAGTACGGCGCCACCGGCTTCGTCTCGCGCTGCTTGACCACGCCCAGCGGCAGCGTCGCCGCTTCCTCGGCCTGCTCTCTCGTGATCACGCCGCGTTGGGCCACGACGCCCAGGATCGTGTTGCGGCGGTTGCGTACCACCTCGGGTCGCAGATACGGCGTCCACACGCTCGGCCCCGGCAGGATGGCCACGAGAGTGGCGGATTCGACGTGATCCAGCTCGGCCGCCGGTTTGCCGAAGTAGTAGCGGGAGGCTGCCTCGAGGCCGTAGTTGCCGTGGCCGAAGTAGGTCAGGTTGCAGTAGAGGGTGAGGATCTGCTGCTTGCTCAGGCGCTTCTCGAGCTCGATCGCGAGAAGCGTCTCGCGGATCTTTCGGCTCCAGACCTTCTCGCGGCCGAGATACAGCGTTCGCGCGACCTGCATCGTGATCGTCGAAGCGCCGGAGAACCGCTCGCCCCGCCGCCAGTTCTGCACCGTTGCGCGTACCACGCCGACAATGTCGAAGCCGCCGTGGGCGTAGAAGTTCCGGTCCTCCGCGGTGAGCAGGACGTTCTCGAAGACCTCCGGCACCTCGCCTTCGGCGAGCATGATCCGCTTCTCGACGGAGTAGCTCCGGAAGACCTCGCCCCCGCGATCCAGGAGCCGGGTGATCTGGCTGGGCGTCAACTCGGCGACCGTTTCGACCTGCGGCAGATCGATCGCCGCCGCGACGCCGATCCCCAGCAGGACGCCTGCGACCGGCGTCGCGACGATCGGCGTCAGCCACCGCCAGTGCCGCAAGCCCCAGTCGAGCAGGGGTTGCAGGGCTTTGCGCGGCGCCTCCATCACGCGCGTATCATACGGCCCGACTCATGACTCCCGAACCCGAGGAGCCGCGCGGCCTGCCGCCTCTGCCGGAACCCTTTCCCGAGCAGTCGCCGGTGCGGCCGCGGGATCCGGACCGAAAGCGGCGTGGCTGTCTGATTGCGGGTCTGGCCGGATGCGGGCTGCTCGCCCTCCTGCTCGTGGTCGGCCTCGCGGTGGCACTGACGCAGGCCGACGAACTGCTCGAGTTCGTCCTGGACCTGGGTCGGGAACGGATCATGGAGGCACTGCATGAGGACGTCACGTCGGAAGAACGCAACCGTCTCGAGCGGGCCTTTGATTCCGTGCTCGACCGCTACCGGACCCGACCGGCTACGCCGGCCGACAATCGCCGGCTGCAGATGGCGCTCACCGACGCGCTGCGGCGGGCGGAGCGGGGACTGCTGGACCGCGACGATTTGCGCCGCCTGACCGAGCGCCTCGAGCGGATCGCGGCCTCCAGCCCGGAGGTCTGACCTTGCATCGGGATGTCGGGCGGACGAATGGGCCCCTGGCTGGGGGGTCGGGTGGCGAGCCTGGACCGGCGGATCGCTGGCGCCAGGCGCGGCCGGGACGTTTCGAGCTGATCTCCCCGTTCAAACCGCAGGGCGATCAGCCGGCGGCGATCGCCGAACTGGTGGCGGGTCTTGAGGACGACGTCCCCGAGCAGGTGCTGCTCGGAGTGACGGGTTCGGGCAAGACCTACACGGTCGCCAAGGTGATCGAGGCGGTGAACCGTCCCACCCTGGTCCTGTCGCACAACAAGACGCTGGCGGCGCAGCTCTACCAGGAGTTCAAGAGCTTCTTCCCGAACAACGCGGTCGAGTACTTCGTTTCCTACTACGACTACTACCAGCCGGAGGCCTACGTCCCGCAGTCGGACACCTATATCGAGAAGGAGACGAGCATCAACGACGAGATCGACCGGCTGCGTCTGCGGGCGACGATCTCGCTGTTCGAACGTCGGGACGTGATCGTCGTCGCGTCCGTGTCGTGCATCTACGGTCTGGGGGCCCCGGACGTCTTCTTCTCGATGCTCCAGTTCTTCGAGCGCGGAATCGAACTGCCGCTCGAGCGGGCGCAGCGGCGCCTGGCCGAGATGCAGTACGAGCGCACCCGGCTCGACCTCTTCCACGGCAGCTTCCGGGTGCGCGGCGACGTGCTCGAGATCCTGCCGGCCTACGACGACCGGGGCATTCGGGTCGAGTACTTCGGGGACGAGATCGACCGGGTCTGCCGCTTCGACGTGATCACGGGCCGGGTGCTGGAGGAGGTCGACCAGGCGCCGGTCTTCCCGCGGAACCACTACGTGACGCCGGAGGAGCGGATGCGGCGGGCCATCGCGTCGATTCAGGAAGAGCTGGGTGAGCACCTGGTCGTCCTCGAGCGCGAGAACAGGCTGCTCGAGATGCAGCGACTGGAGCAGCGGACCCGCTACGACCTGGAGATGCTGCGTGAGCTCGGCTCCTGCGCCGGCATCGAGAACTACTCGCGCCATCTGTCCGGCCGGGCCCCGGGCGAAGCGCCGCCGACGTTCCTCGACTACCTGCCAGACGACTTCCTGCTCGTGGTCGACGAGAGCCACCAGTCGATTCCGCAGGTCAACGGGATGTACCACGGCGACCGGGCGCGCAAGGAAACCCTGGTCGAGTTCGGCTTTCGCCTGCCGAGCGCCATGGACAACCGGCCGCTGCGGTTCGACGAGTTCGAGGAGCGTTGCGGTCAGCGCATCTACGTGTCGGCCACGCCGAGCGCGTTCGAGCTGGAGCGCACCGGAGGCGTGGTCGTGGAGCAGATCATCAGGCCCACCGGCCTGCTCGATCCGCGGATCGAGTTGCGGCCCTCCGCCAACCAGATCGACGACCTGGTGGAGGAAGCGCGGGCGGCGATGGAGCGCGGCGAGCGGGTCCTGGTGACGACGCTGACCAAGCGGATGGCGGAGGAACTGACCCAGTACCTGACCGAGCTCGGCCTGCGGGTTCGCTACCTCCACAGTGACATCGACACCCTGGAGCGGGTCGAGATCACGACCGCGCTGCGGCGCGGCGAGTTCGACATCCTGGTCGGCATCAACCTGCTGCGGGAGGGACTTGATCTGCCCGAGGTCTCCGTGGTCGCGATCCTCGACGCGGACAAGGAAGGCTTCCTGCGCAGCGAGGTGTCGCTGATCCAGACCTCCGGCCGGGCGGCTCGCAATCTGAACGGGCGGGTCATCTTCTACGCCGACCGGCGCACCGACTCGATCGACCGGTCGGTGGAGGAGACGGCCCGGCGCCGGCGGATCCAGGACCGTTACAACCGGAAACACGGGATCGAGCCGGCCTCCATCCTGAAGGAGGTCCACAGCCCCCTGGTCCAGATGAGCAACCTGGACTACCTGCACAAGGCGGGCGCGGCGGCTGAGAAGGCGGTGGAGGACCTGCTTCGCGAGGACGCTCCCGAGATGCCCCTGGAACGCCGCATTGCACGCCTGGAGAAGGCGATGAAGCAGGCTTCCCGGCGGTTGGAGTTCGAGCAGGCGGCCGTACTGCGCGACCGTCTGAAGGAACTCCACGAGCTGAAAGTGATGGGCTGATGCGTCGGGAGCTGCGGCAGCGGCTGGGAGAGCTTCCGGATCAGCCGGGGATCTACATCTTCAAGGGGGAGGCCGGCGAGGCGCTGTACGTCGGCAAGGCGAAGTCCCTCAGGCGTCGTGCGGCGTCCTACCGCAAGCCGGCGGAGGATCCGCGCATCGCCCTGATGCTCCAGGACGCGGCGGATATCGAGTTCGTCGTCACGGACTCGGAAGCCGAAGCGCTGCTGCTCGAGAACAACTGGATCAAGCGCCGGCAGCCGCGGTTCAACATCCGCCTGCGAGACGACAAGACGTACCCCTATCTGAAGCTCTCCCTCGCCGACGGGCATCCGCGCCTCGCCTTCACGCGACGCATTCGCCGCGACGGCGCGGAGTACTACGGTCCCTACCTGCCCGCCGGACTGGCGCGCAAGGCGATCAAGCTGACGCAGAAGCTGTTCGGCATCCGGGTGTGCCGGATCGAGATCGACGGCAGCCTGCCGCGACCCTGCCTCTACTACGACATGAAGCGCTGCCTGGGGCCCTGCGTCGACGGCCTGACGACCGACGATGCCTATGCCGAGGCGGTCGAGAAGGCGCGTCTGTTTCTCGCCGGCAGGAACGACGAGTTGCTGCGGGACCTGCGCGGCCGCATGCGGACTGAGGCGACCCGCCTGGAGTTCGAGACGGCGGCCCGTCTTCGCGACACGATGCAGGAGATCGCATCGATCAGCCAGCGGCGGAAGCTGAGTTCGGACCGGGGCGAGGACGTCGACATCTTCGGCGTCCACGTCCGCGGCGACAACGCGGCGGTCGTCGTCCTGGTCATGCGCGGCGGCCAGGTGCTCGATCGCCGCGAGTTGTTCTGGGAGGGCGTTTCGAAGATCACCGCCGAACGCCTGTTGTCGGAGCTGTTGCCGCAGCTCTACGACCGCACAACGCTCATTCCCAAGGAGATCCACCTGCCGGCGCCGATCGAGGGCGAGGAGGCGCTCGTTTCGTGGCTGAGCGGACGCCGCGAATCGAAGGTCTACCTCCGGATGCCATCGCGCGGACCGAAGGCGCAGCGGGTGGCGCTCGCGAACCGCAACGCCCGGATGGCCTTTCTCCGGCGGTTCCGGGGCGCCGCTGCTGCCGGCGAGGCCGGTGAGGCGCTGCGGCGTGCGCTCGATCTCGAAGAACCTCCGCGACGGATCGAGGGCTTCGACATTTCGACCTTCGGCGGCAGCGAGACCGTTGCCTCCCTGGTGGTCTGGAGCGATGGCCGGATGGTCAAGAACCAGTACCGCAGCTTCAACATCCGCGGCCTGGAGCAGGCGGACGACTTCGCGTCGATCCGGCAGGCGGTGGAACGCCGCTACCGACGCCGCCTGAAGGAAGTCGGCGAGATGCCGGATCTGATCCTGATCGACGGCGGGCGCGGCCAGTTGAACGCGGCTCTCGAGGCACTGGCCGAGCTGGGCGTCGACGAGACGCCGGTGGTGGGGCTGGCCAAGCGGGAGGAGGAGATCTACGTTCCGGTGCGACCTGCGCCGCTGCGGCTGAAGCGGCATCACGCCGGCCTGCGGGTTCTCCAGCAGGTACGGGACGAGGCGCACCGGTTCGCCGTGTCGCGCCACCGCCGCCGCCGCTCGAGGCGAACCCTGCACAGCCGGTTCGACGACCTGCGGGGCATCGGCCCCCAGCGGCGCAAGCTACTCGTGCGCCGGTTCGGCAGCTACGCCGGCGTGACGCAGGCGTCAGAGGAAGAACTCCGGGAGGTTCTCGGCGCGAAGCTCGGCCGTTCCGTCTACGCCTCGGTCAACCGGGAGCCACCCCATTGAGCGTCGGGCCGATCCCTGCAGCCGTGCAGACCGTGACTGCCCTCGCTGGATGACTCGTCTTGCGCGGCGCGCGCGCCGAGACCCGGGGCATCGCCCCAAGCTTGAGCGCCGGCTGCGGCTGCGGCAGCGTCTCGGCTCGGTGAGCGTGGCGGCGCGACGTTCCGAGAAGTCTGGTCCGGCCGCTCGACTCGGAGAGTTGGCGTAGGCTGCTGCCCGTTGCACCCAGCCTGACCAAGCTGGCCGTGTTCGGAGGTGTTACTGATGAGTCTCTTCACTCTACTGACTGCCGATCCTCGGCGCCGGCGATCAACTCCGGGGGACGCGGACATCCTGTGCGCATCCGGTGCCGTGGCGTTGCTGTTGGGCGCACTGCTCCTTCCTTCCTCCGCGGCCCGGGCGCAACAGCTTCTGACCTTGGCGCCGGGCGTCGCTCAGGCCGCCTCGGCGGGCGATCCTGGTTCGATGGGTCCTGCGCCGGCCGCCGTGGAGGTCGATCTGGACCTGTTGCGGAGCGCTCCGTGGCGGCTGGAGGCGCCGACTCCGGACGGCAGCGTGTTGGTCGCCGAGCGGAGCGTGTTCGAGGACCGGGGCGGCGGCGACCTGATGTGGTCGGGCGGCCAGCCGGGCGCGGGCTACGACACGGTGGTGCTGACGGTGGAGGGCGGCCGGCTGGTGGGCCGTTTCGGCGCGGCGGGGGGCGGCGCGTACGGCATCCACGCGGAGCGGGACGGCTTTGGCGGCATGGCGCCGATCTTCGGTCCGAGTCTGGAAGGGTGGTGTGGCGTGGACTCGATGGCGGAGGAGGCGCATGCCGGCCACTCTCATGGTGCTGCCTGGGCCTCTGCGGGGGCCGCCGCGGCGGACCTTCCCGAGCGCGTGAGCAGTCCGCAAGGCCACGACCGGCTGGACATCCTGGTGGCCTACACGGCGACGGCGGCCGAGAACTGGGGTGGCGAGGAGGCTGCCCTTGCTGCGATCCGCCACGCCGGTGACTACCTGAAGATGGTGTTTCGGAACAACAGGATCGGGGTCGAGCCGCACATCGTCCACATCGCGCGGGCGTCGGCCGCTCTGGACCGGGCGGGGAGAGAACATCTCTGGGACTACTACGGCTACACCGAGGGCACTGTGGGCCGTACCCTCCCATTGACGAGAGAGCTGCGTTGGGATGGGGATCTGGAGTACCTGCGTCACGTGCATCGGGCCGACTTGGTTCATCTCTTCGTCGGGGAGCCATCGTCTCTGTTGGGCGCCTGCGGCGCCCAGGCTCTGCTGAAAAAGGGCGCTACAGCCGCGGAGATCTTCTCTCACAGGCCCGGCTGGACGACGATCTACCCGACCGTCTGCGCGGACGACGCAGTAATCTTCGTACACGAGATCGGCCACGCTCTGGGGGCCCACCACGATCCGGCCAACGTGGGTTTGCCGGAGAAGGACCTGTTCAGGCCGTATGCGTACGGCCACGGCAACTACGATGTCATGCCGAGCCTTGGCACGGTGATGAGTTATCGCGGCCAGCGCGAGCCGTTCTTCTCGACTCCTCGACTCCGGCGCTGGGGAGCGGTGTTGGGCGTTGCGAACCGGCGGGACAACGAACGGTTGCTGCGGGAGACCGTTCACATCGTCGCGCGGTCCAGCGACTATCTGCGGTCGCTGGAGGGCGTTCCGGCGCCGCCGAGCGAACTTCGAGTGTGGTACGACCGCGGCGCCGCGCAGCTTTCCTGGAGGGACAACGCACCGGGCGCGGACGGATACGAGTTGGTGTACTCACCCGAAGACCTATGCTGCGCGGATGTCGTGACGCTTGAGGGCCGCGCGAGGGCGTCCATCCCTCTCGAGCACGCGAAACCGGGCGCGCGCTACCACTTCTCGCTGCGCGCGCGAAAGGGCAACGTCCGTTCGCTACGCAGCAGCATCGTCCGTCTGGTCGTCCCCGGCGAGCCGATCGCGGCGCCGTCGGGCGTTTCCGTGGCGCCGATCCTGAGCGCGTTCTCCGATGCGGAGGTCCGCTGGACCGACAACTCGGACAACGAAACGGCTTTCGACGTGCAGATTCTCCTGGACGGCGAGCCGATCCAGCAACTCCGTGTAGAGGCGGACAGCGAGCGCGCAACGTTCGGCAGGTGGGGCGAGGTGCGGACGTCAGGCCGTGTCGACTACGAGGCGAGGGTGTTCGCCTACAACTCCTCCGGCTACTCAGAGAGCAGCGAGACGGTGCCCTTCCGGTGGGCGAATCCGTTTGATCCGCCGCCGCCCGCCGGCCTTTCCGCGTCGGCCATCGGGCCGACGACGGTGCGCGTCAGTTGGATTGCCGCCCCGGACGCCGCAGCCTATTCGGTTCACGCAGCGCTTCGAGGCTGGGAAGACCGGCGCCGGTGGTATCGATCGGCGCCATCGTGGACTGCCGGCGGCCGCGCCTACATCGACTTCGAGAACTTGGCTCGCGGCGGCGAGTACCGGTTTCTGGTCGCAGCGGGCAGAACGGAAACCATCGCTGACGGCCCGAGATCCAGGGCCTACTTGACCTTCGGGCGGCGCGGCGAGGGGCCGTCGGCGCCTTCGGACTTCGCCTATGTTCAGGAAGGCAACCGGGCGAGTCTGATTTGGAAGGACAACTCGCACAACGAAACAGGCTTTGAGGTTCAGTACACCGGGACACCCCTCGCGAGCGGAAGACAGCAATGGAAGAGGCTCCTCACGGTCCCCGCGGACACGGAATCGGTCGCCGATTACTGGATACCAATAAACTCCTTGGGAGACGTTTTCAGGGTCTTCGCATACAACGAGCGCGGGTACTCCGCCAGCAGTCTTGGGGTGGCGGCTGGCGTTCCTCCGGAGGCTTCGTTCCGGCTCTCTGCTCTGTGCGAGGAGCAACTCTGCTGGACTCTCCCGGGCGAGCGCGTCGTTTTCACGGACACGAGTTCCAACACGGCGGAGCGACGCTGGAGCTTCGGCGACGGCGCCACGTCGACTCTGCCGTCTCCGAACCACGCATGGTCTTCGCCGGGCCTCTACACCGTCACCCTGACGGTGAGCAATCGTTGGGGCCGGGACTCGGCGCCGCGGGAGGTGCTGGTTGGGCCGACGCCGCCCTTCGGAACCTGCCGCGCCAGCCCCAGCAGGCTCTGCCTGTGGGGTTCGCGGTTCGAGATGTCCGCGTTTTGGGAGAGCGTTGACGGAGCGATTGGGCGTGCCTTGGTCGTGAACGAGGGCACGGCGCAGTCGGGCCTGTTCCGATTCTTCGACCCATTGAACTGGGAGATCCTGATCAAGGTGCTGGACGGCTGTGACGAGAACGGACGAATGTGGGTTCTGGGCGCTTCGACGACCGACCTGGGCTACCGGATCGAGGTCACCGACACGGTGACCGGCGAGTCGCGGGAGTACGTGAACGAACCCGGCCAGCCGGCGCCGGCGATCATCGACACCGATGCCTTCGCCTGCGCGGGTGGCGCCGCGGGGCGCTGAGCGGTCTTCGCCGCCGCGAGTAGTGATTCAGGGAGTGTGAGGTAGGGGGGCGCATGTTCATCTCGAGAGCAGACGGATCGGGTCGTGTCGCCTTTCGCCGCGCGGCAGTGGCGGGGCTGTTCCTCGCCTTCGCGTTGACGGCCGGCGCGGCGAGCGCCGGGGACAACTCGGCCTTCGTGTCGTACTCCGATGTGCCCAAGACCATGAAGCCGAAGGACAAGGTACTGGTGACGGTGACGATGCGGAACACCGGCACGACGACATGGGCGAAGACGTTCGTCAGGGAGACCACGCAAGGGACCGTGACGACGACGAGGACGAGCTTCCGGTTGGGAGCGGTCGGCCACGACTGGGGCGTTGGCGCCGTGGACGTCTCAGGCAGCGTGGCGCCGAACGCGTCGCGCAGTTTTCAGTTCACGATCACGGCGCCGGATACACCCGGAACGTACCCCTTCCAGTGGCGGATGGCGCGCGACACGATCGTCATCGAGCGGCCGAGGATTCCCGCGAGCCCGGACTGGGGGTTCGGCGCGACGACGCCGAGGAAGCTGATCGTGGTGGAGGCGGACACGCCGCCGACGTTCGGCATGGCGAGGATCCCGGACCAGGAGTGGGAGGTCGGCAAGAGGATCACGCCGGTTTCTTTGCCGAAGGCGACGGGCGGCAACGGGGTCTTGCGGTATTCGTTCTTCGGTTGCCGCTTGCCCGAGGGCGTGAGGCTCGACCGGGCGGCTCGGCGAATCAGCGGGACCCCCAGTACGGTGAAGGCGGTGACATGCACCTGGAAGGTGACGGACTCGGACGCCAATATGGCGGAGAGCGACTCGGACAAGCGGACGTTCAAGGTCGAGGTGGATGGCAAGCCGGTGTTGAAGGGGCCCGTTCCGGATCAGGTGTGAGTGGTGGACCAGCCGATCACGCCGTTCGATTTGCCGGATGCGGAGGGCGGCAACGGGGCGCTGTCGTATTCGTTTACGGAAGATTGCCTTCCCCCGGGCGTAGCCCGGGCGAACAGGCGGATCAGCGGCAAGCCGACAGCGGAGTGGTCCAAAAGGGATTGCACCTGGAAGGTGACGGACGCGGACGACAACACTTCGGAGGGCGACTCGGACAAGCGGACGTTCAAGGTCGAGGTGGAGCCTTTGCCGGAACCCGAACCCGAACCCGAACCCGAACCGGACCCGGACCCGGAACCGGACCCGGACACGGCGCCGTCGTTCAACGAAGAGACCATTTCGAACCGGGCGTGGTTGGTCGACCAGCCGATCACCCCGTTCGATTTGCCGAAGGGGAGCGGCGGCAACGGGGAATTGTCGTATTCGTTGTCGGATTGCCTTCCTCCGGGCGTGACCCGATCGGGCAGGCGGGTGAGCGGCAAGCCGACAGCGGAGTCGTCCGAGAGGACATGCACCTGGACGGTGAAGGACTCGGACGACAATACGGCGGCGAGCGACACGGACACGGTGACGTTCAAGGTCGAGGTCCTGGCGCCGGGGCTGATCGCGGGCCCGGCGAAGCTGGAGATGGACGAGGGCGGTCTGGCCGGCTTCGAGGTGAAGCTGGCGACGCGGACCCGGGCCTGGTCGTCGTTCCGCCGGTGCTGGAGGTCAGGGAAGGCGGTTCCGAGGCGTTCACCGTGAAGCTGGCGACGCAGCCGACGGCGACGGTGACGGTCTCGATGTCGGTGACGAGCCGGGACGGCGTGTCGGCGTCGGTGGACGGTCCCGCGAGCCTGACGTTCACGACGGTGAACTACGCCGCGCCGCAGACGGTCACGGTACCGGGCGAGCAGGACGCGGACTCGCGGGACGAGAGGATGACCGTCTCGCTGAGCGCTTCGGGCGGCGGCTACGACGGTCTCTCGGCGTCGGTGGACGTGACGGTGATTGACGACGACGCGCCGGCGCTGGTGGCGACGCCGCCGGGCGTGAACGTGGGGGAGGGCGAATCGGAGACGTTCACGGTGAGGCTGGCGACGGCGCCGCCCGCCGACGTGACGGTGACGGTTGCGAGCGGCGACACGGACGCTGCGACGGCGGACCCGGCGAGCCTGACCTTCACCGCGACGGACTACGCCTCGGCGCGGACGGTGACGGTCGCGGGCGTGCAGGACGCCGACGCGGTGGGCGAGAGGACCGCGGTTTCGCTTGACGCCTCCGGCGGCGGCTACGACGGCCTTTCGGCGTCGGTGGACGTGTTCGTGACGGACGACGACGCGGCCGCTCTGGCGGTGAGCGCGGCGAAGGTGGAGGTGGAGGAGGGCGAATCGGCCACGTTCACGGTGGCCCTCGCGACGCAGCCGTCCGACACGGTGACGGTGTCGGTTGCGAGCGGGGACGCGGCCGCTGCGACGGTGGACCCGGCGAGCCTGACGTTCAGCGCGACGGACTACGCCGCGGCGAAGACGGTGACGGTGACTGGCGTGCTGGAGGGGGCCGCCGCGGTCGCCCTGACGGGGGCCGGAGGCGATTACGGCGGAGTGTCCGCCGCGGTCGGCGTGACGGTGACGGCGCCGGACACGTCGCCGGCGTTCGGCAAGACGGGCGACGAGACCTTCGTGGAGGGCGAGCCGGTCGCGGTGGACCTTCTGGTGACGGGCGGCAACGCTCCGGTGGAGTGCTCGGCGGCGCCGGCGTTGCCCGCGGGTCTGGCGCTGGACGCCTCGGCCTGCACGCTCTCGGGCACGCCGACGGAGATTCGGGCGGCGACGGAGTACACGTTCACGGCGACGGACGCGGACGGCGACACGGCGACGCTGACGTTCACGATCGAGGTCGAGGCGCCGCCCCTGGACGACGCGTCCTTCGAGTCGTACGCGGACGTGCCTTCGACGATGGCGGCGGGTTCGTCGGCGACGGTGACGGTGCGGATCCGGAACGCGGGGACGACGACGTGGACGTCGGCTGGCGGCTACGCGTTGGGATCGCAGCGCCCGGACGACAACGTGACGTGGGGCGTGAGCCGCGTACCTCTGCCCGCGGGCGTGGCGCCGGGCGAGACGGTGGATTTCACGTTCGAGATCACGGCGCCGGCGGAGGCCGGGGCCTACCCGTTCCGCTGGAAGATGGTCCGCGGTGCGGCCGGCTGGT
Organism: Thermoanaerobaculia bacterium; assembly: GCA_965232105.1. Taxonomy (GTDB): domain Bacteria; phylum Acidobacteriota; class Thermoanaerobaculia; order Multivoradales; family Multivoraceae; genus Multivorans. The sequence goes on along the minus strand of OZ246956.1, from coordinate 3,721,473 downwards.
TCGGCCGCAAGACGGCGCTGCGGAAGATCACGGTGGAGGACCCGTCGTTCGGCGGCGCGACGATTCCCGATCAGACGTGGGTGAAGGCCGAGCCCATCGAGGGGTTGACGCTGCCCGAGGCGAGCGGCGGCGGGGCCTTGACGTACGCGTTGACGCCTTCGCTTCCCGAGGGCGTGACCTTCACCGAGTCGACGCGGACGCTGTCGGGCACGCCGACGGCGTTGCAGGCGGCGACGGAGTACGCGTACACGGCGACGGACGCGGGGGGCGGCTCGGCGGAGCTCAGGTTCACGATCGAGGTGGAGGAGGCGTCTGTGGACGACGCGTCCTTCGTGTCGGTCTCGGGGCTGCCGTCGCGGATGGCTTCCGGCGATACGGCCACGGTGACGGTGCGGATGCGGAACGCGGGGACGACGACGTGGATATCGGCTGCCGGATACGCGTTGGGTTCGTGGAGTCCGGAGGACAACGAGACCTGGGGTCTCAGCCGGGCGCCGGTGTCCGGCAGCGTGGCGCCGAACGAGGAGTTCGCCTTCGAGTTCGCGATCACGGCGCCGGAGACGACGGGGAGCTACGCGTTCTCGTGGCGGATGGCGCGGGACCCGGGGGTGCGGTTCGGTTCGGTCACGGGGGATCTGACGGTCACGGTGGAGGACCCGTCGTTCGGCGACGCGACGATTCCGGACCAGACGTGGGCGCGGGACGTGGCGATCGAGACGCTGGTGCTGCCGGCGGCTTCCGGCGGCGACGGGGGGTTGACCTATGCGCTGACGCCGGCGCCGCCTGACGGCGTGATCTTCACCGCGTCGACGCGGGTGCTTGCGGGCATGCCCACGACGGCGCAGGGTGCGACGAAGTACGTGTACACGGCGACGGACGAGGACGGCGACGCGGCGACGCTTTCGTTCACGATCGAGGTGGAAGCCGCGTCGGCGGACGACGCGGCGTCCGTGTCGGTCTCGGGCGTGCCGTCGAGGATGGCGGCCGGCGCCTCGGCTTTGGTGACGGTGACGATGAAGAACACCGGGACGACGACATGGACGCCGGCCGGAGGCTACGGTCTCGGTTCGCGGAGCTCGGGGAAGGACACGTGGGGTTCCAGGCGGGCGCCGCTGTCCGGGAGCGTGGCGCCGAACGAGAGCTACGCCTTCACGTTCGAGATCACGGCGCCGGAGACGACGGGGAGCTACACGTTCTCGTGGGGGATGGTGCGTGACCCCGGGATGCGTTTCGGTTCGGGCACGGGCGACCTGACGGTCCTGGTGGAGGACCCGTCGTTCGGCGACGCGTCGATTCCGGACCAGACGTGGGTGCGGGACGTGGCGATCGAGACGCTGGTGCTGCCGGCGGCCTCCGGCGGCGACGGGTCGTTGTCCTATGCGCTGTCGCCTGCCCCGCCGGACGGGGTGATCTTCACCGCGTCGGCGCGGACGCTCGCGGGCATGCCCACGACGGTCCAGGCGGCGAGGGCCTACACGTACACGGCGACCGACGAGGACGGCGACGCGGCGACGCTTGCGTTCACGATCACGGTGAGCGAGCCGTTGGCCTCGGCGCAGTCGTCGACGGCGCTTGCGCCGGGCGGCGGCCTGAGCGACGAGGACATGGGCGCCGCCTCGGCGCCGGCCGGCGTGTTCGACATGTTCGAGTACTGGCTGGCGCCGCATGGCCAGGCCGTCGCGGTCCGCGCCCGGCTTGGCGCCGGCCGCCTGGAGGCGGCGCCGGCCTCGGCGCTTGTCCGTTCGTTCTGGCGCGGCGACCTTTGGGGTCGGAAGGTGGCCCTCCTGGGGGATCCCGGCGGCGAGCGCTACGACATCTTCGAGGAGGTCGAGGGCGGCCTGGACTACTGGGGCGCCTACGAAGGCGGCGCGGCCGGCGGAGCGGCTGGCGGCGAAGACCGTCCGAGCTGGTCGCTGGACCGGCCGTTCCGCTGGATGAACCGCTTCATGGCGGTGGGCGACGCGTTGGAGAGCCGGGTGACCGGCCGGTTGCTGTCCGGCCGCACGCGGAATCAGGAGGGCGTCGCGGAGACGACGATGCGGCTCGAGGTCCTGTCGCACCGGGCTTCGTTCACGGTTTCGGCGGTCGAGGGTCCGGCGTTCGAGGACGTGCTGGCGGTGCGTTTCTGGCCGGACGCGGAGCGGCCGGAGGTTCACGACACGTTCCACCTCGCCCGGGGTTTCGGCGCGGTGCACTGGCGGCGTTCCGGGGCTGCGGCGCCGGGGGAGGTCGTCGAGTGGTGGGCGGTCGAGAAGGCGCTGACGCCGGTTGCGCCGTCCGCGCCGTCGGTTCCGTGGTTCGATCCGTTCTCTCCGGGCTGGCCGAAGACGGCGGTGTTGAACGGCAACCTGGAGGAGTTCGAGAGCGCCGCGAACGTCGCGAGCGCCTCGAACGCCGCAAGCGCCTCGGACGGCCTTGAAGGCGCGCGGGTCGGGAGTCTTGCGGCGCCCGGCTGGACGGCCGACTCGGACGACGCGGTGCTCGGCCGGACGCCTTCGGGTCTCGCCGGCGGCGCCTGGAGCCTGCGGCTTCGCGGGAGCGAGGGCGGCGGCGACGGCGCGGCCGACGAGGCGATCACCGAGGACTGGATTCCGGTCGCGGGCGGGACGTACCGGCTCTCGGCCTGCATGCGGAGGGAGAACGCCGCGGACAACGTGCTGGTGGACTTCGACGACGGCAGGGGCCGCGACGCGGAATTCGCCGACGCTCATCTCGTGGCCGCTTCGACCGGGGCCTGGGAGTGCCGGGCGGTGACGAAGTGCATACCCGCTTCGGTGGGGGCGGTCCGTATCCGCGCGGCCCGCGACGGCGCGAACCTGGGCGACGCCTGGTTCGACCGCGTCGAACTGAAGCGGATTGCCGCCTGCGGCGCGCCCCGGGCGAACTAGCCGTTCTGCAGGTTGAGCGGGCGCCTGGGACTTGTATGGAACAAGACCCCTGTTCCCTGCGCGTCGGCGCAGCGGAAGGCCGCTGTCCCTACTTGTATGGAACTTGCAGCTTGCGTCGCAGGAACTGGGTGCGCCTGCGGCCTCGCCGGCTGAGAAGAACGCGCCGCGAAGCGGCGACCATGAACGCTGCTAGTCTTCCCCACGCCGGAGGACCGGATGCGGTCGCTCCCGGCGGCTTGCCCGTCGGGGGAGGAAAGTCCGGACTCCAACGGACGGCATGCTTGCTAACGGCAAGGCGTGGTGACGCGACGGAAAGTGCAACAGAGAGCAGACCGCCGGCGCAGTGGTTCCAGAGTCCGATTCGGACTTGCAGTGCTGGAGCGCCGGCAAGGGTGAAACGGTGCGGTAAGAGCGCACCGCTCGGCCGGCGACGGTGCGAGGCGATGGCAAACCCCATGTGGAGCAAGACCAAATAGGGAGTGCGGTTCGGGCTGTCCGTCCCGATACCGGACCGTTCGCGGTCCGGGACGCCCTCCGGGTAGGTCGCAGAGATGAATGGCCGCCTCCTTTCGCCTGACGGTGACGGGACGAACAGAATCCGGCTTACGAGGTCCTCCGGCACTTGACCCTTCGTAGCAAAGGAACGCAGCGTGGCGCGGCGCGTCCGCCTGCCGTGCGGCCCGGCGACCGGATCGGCATCGCGGCGCTCTCTGGCCCGATCGACGCGGAGCGCCTTTCTGGTGGGGTGGAGGCGCTCGAAGACCTCGGCTTCGAGGTGGTGCTGGCGTCCAACCTGCGGTCCGGGGCGACCCGCGAAGGAAGGTCGCTTTTCGCGGGCTCCGACCGTCAGCGCCTGGCTGCGTTCCACGAACTGGCGGCGGACGACAGGGTCGCGGGCATCGTCTTCGCCCGGGGCGGATACGGCGTGACCAGGCTGCTGGGGAGGATCGACTGGCCGTTGCTTGCCTCCCGTCCGCGGCCCTGCGTGGGCTACTCCGACCTGACTCCCTTGCTCCTGGGCCTCGTGTCTCGCACCGGTACGGTGGCCTACCACGGCCCGATGGTGGTTGACTTCGCGCGCGGGCTGCGTTCGGAGGAGCGGACGTCCTTTCTCGATGCGCTGGCAGGGAACCCGGGCCCGGCCTGGCAGTTGGAGCCGGTCGTCGGGGTGTCGGCCGGCCGACCCGAGGTGGTGGAGGGGCGTCTGCTCGGTGGCTGTCTGACGATGCTGGCAGCGACGACCGGAACGGGTTTCCTTCCCGATCTTCGGGATTCCGTCCTCTTGCTGGAGGACATCGACGAGCCCGAGTACCGGATCGACCGCCTGTTGACCCAGCTCCGGACTTCCCGTCACATCGCGGGTGTGCGGGCCGTGGTGGCCGGCCACTTCACGAACTGCGACGCGCGCGACAGTTTGATCGACTTTGCGGAGGCGCTCGGTGTGCCGCTCCTGGTCGGGTTGCCGGCGGGCCACCAGGCGCCCAATCACACGTTGCCCCTGGGAGCGCCGGTCCGGCTCGATCCCGAGGCGGGGATGCTCGAAGTGATCGGCTGAGGACGGCGCACCCTGTTTCCGCCCGGCGCATAGCATCCGGCGCAACGATGGAAGCGGGCGACCCGATCACCAGTGCGCGCGGTGTTGGCCCCGTGCTGGGCGGCAAACTGGCGGACGCGGGTTGCCGGCGGATAAGGGACCTCCTGGCCCACCTGCCGATCCGCTACGAGGACCGGCGCACGTTCGGGCGGTTACCGGGGCCGGAGGAGGAGGCGTCGCCCGAAACCGCGCCTGGCGCGTTGACCGTCGTCGTGCGGCTGGAGAGGCCGCGGCGGGTGTTCGGCCGCGGCCGGTTCTCGCGCGTGCAGGCCATCGCGGACGACGGCGAGAACCGGGCCGACGTGGTCTGGTTCAACCGGCCCTACCTGCTGAAGCAACTGGAGGAGGGGGCGTCCTACCTGCTTCACGGCGTGCCCAGGCGCCGGGGGCGGGACGGCGGCTGGGAACTGGCGAACCCGACCGTCGAGCGGGTGGGCGAGGAACCGCCCAGGGGCACCGTACGGCCGGTGTACGGGCGCATCGGAGACGTGCCGCCGTCGCGGGTGGAGCGGCTGGTGGGCGGGGTCGTGCGGGATCTGGCAGCGGCCCGCGGCTCAAACTGGATCGACGAGTGGTTGCCCGAGGAAGAACGGGCCCGGCACGGCTTGCCGAGCCTGGCGGAAGCCCTGACCGAGGTCCATCGGCCTTCACCGGAGGCATCGGTCGGCGAACTGAACGAGCGGCGGAGTCCGGCCCACGCGCGCCTCGCGTACGGGGAGTTCCTGCTCCAGCAGCTACAGCTCGCCGCCGTTCGCCGGCGCCGCCGGCGGCAGGGGAAGCCGCACCTCTACCGGATCTGCGATGCGGTGTGGCGCGAGGCGCGGGGTCTGCTGCCGTTCCAGTTGACCGGGGCCCAGGAACGCGTACTTCAGGAGATCGTCGGGGACCTGTCCGGCCCGCGGCCGATGCTGCGTCTGGTGCAGGGGGATGTCGGCAGCGGCAAGACGGTGATTGCCGCCCTGGCCTGCCTGGTCGCGGCGCGGAGCGGCCTGCAGTCGGCCCTGATGGCGCCGACGGAGCTGCTCGCGGAACAGCACTTCACCTCCCTGGCGCGGTTGCTGGGGTCGCATCTCACACTGGCCCTGGTGACCTCCAGCCAGCACATCGCCAGTGACGGCGGCGCGGCGGTGAGGGAGCGCATCGCCGCCGGCCGGGTCGACCTGACGGTCGGCACGCACGCATTGATCCAGGAACGAACCCGCTTTGCGCGCCTGGGACTGGCCGTGATCGACGAGCAGCATCGCTTCGGTGTCGCCCAGCGGCAGTCCCTGGCGGAGAAGGGGCTGCGACCGGACCTCCTGGTCATGACCGCGACGCCGATTCCCAGGTCCTTGGCGCTGACCGTGTACGGTGACATCGACGTGTCGATTCTGGATGAGATGCCGCCTGGCCGCAGTCCGATCGAGACTCGGGTGATGAGCGCGGACCAGCGGGATCAGGCTGTGGAGCTCGTGCGCGAGCGGCTTCGTCGCGGTGGCCGGGCATACGTCGTGTTTCCCCTGATCGACGCCGGGGAGGGGAGCGCAGCCGCGTTACCGTCTCTCGAGGAGTCGGCTTCCTGGTGGGCCGATGCGCTTGGAGCGCCGTGCGGCGTCGTCCACGGTCGTGTGGGGCGTGACGAGCGCGACGCCACGATGAGTCGCTTCTCCGACGGTTCGATCCAGGTGCTGCTGGCGACGACGGTGATCGAGGTCGGCGTCGATGTGCCGGAGGCCACCGGGATGGTGATCCTCGGGGCGGAGCGGTTCGGACTGGCACAACTGCACCAGCTTCGGGGCCGCATCGGGCGCGGCACGAACCAGGCGCTCGGGGAGTCGATCTGCATCGCGGTCTGCGGCGGGTCATCGGCCGAGGCGCAGCGGCGGTTGGCGGTCTTCGAGGAATCGAACGACGGCTTCCGGATCGCGGAGGAGGATCTCCGTCAACGCGGGCCCGGTGAGGTGCTCGGCACGCGCCAGGCCGGTCTGCCGCAGTTCCGCTTCGGCGACCTGGCCCGGGACTGGAAATGGCTCGTGGCGGCTCGTACCGACGCCGCGAGGCTCCTCGACCGGCTCGCGGAGCCCGGGAACGAGTTGCTGCGGCGGCAGTTGGAGCGCAGGATTCCGGCGCTCGTCGGCTCGAGCCGGGGGGCGGCTGTGTCGTGAGGATCCTCCTGGTCGCCAATGTCCTGCCCCCGAGGGATCTCTCGGGCGCCGGCGAACAGGTGCTGCAGCTCGCCTGGGGCCTGCGTGATGCCGGCTGCGAGGTCGAGGTCCTGGGCCGGGACCGGTGCGGTCCGAAGGTCTCGAAGACCTCGTTTCCCTGGTACGCGAGGCGGGCCGTTGCCCGCCGGGTCGCCGAGTGGCGGCCGGATGTCGTGCAGGTCCACGAGAGCGATGGCGGTCTGGTGATCCGGGACCTTGCCCGGTTACGCGGGGCCGACCGGCCGCTGCTCGCAGCCCTCCAGCAGGTGAGTTACGTCCGGGAGCGCCAGGCCGTCCGTCCGCTGGTCGACGCGGATCGCCGCTCCGCGGTGGTTGCGCGGCCCGGAGGCAGCGAGCGTCTCTTTCGTGCCTTGCGCACGCCCGTGCACATCGCCCTGGGCCGTATGTCGGCCAGGTGCGCCGACCTGCGTCTGGCTCCGAGCCGGGTCACGGCGAGGGAGATCGAGGGCGACTACGGCGTCAACGGGGTTCAAGTGGTCCCCAACGCGACAGGGGCATCCCTGGACCACCCGGACGATCGGGAGACAGGGGAGAGTCCGGGCGAGGATTTCTCCGGCCCGGAGCCGTTCGTGCTTGCGGTCGGCCGGATGCGGATCCGCAAGGGATTCGAGATCCTGCTCCACGCGCTGGCGGCGGTCCGTGAGAGGGGACACCGTCCGCGGCTGGTCATCGCGGGCGACGGGGAGAGGCGCGAGTCGCTTTCCAGGCTGGCGCGGGGTCTTCGGCTGGGGGCGGCGGTGAGCTTCGCGGGCCGCTGCTCACGCTCGCACGTCGCCCGGTTGCGGCGGCGCGCGACGGCGCTCGTCGTACCCTCCACCTACGAGGGCATGCCACTGGTGATTCTCGAGGCGATGGACGACAGTGTTCCCGTCATCGCTTCCGCGGTCAGTGGCATTCCGGAGGTCGTCGTTGACGGGGAAACCGGCTGGCTGGTGCCGCCGGAACGTTCGAGCGCACTCGCCGACGCGTTGATCGCGGCGACCTCCGACGCCGCGGAAGCGCGCCGCCGGGGCGAGGCCGGGCGGCGCCGGCTGGACCAGGGCTACCGTCCGCGGCACGCCGCGCAACAGTGGCTGCAGGCGGTGGGGCTGCAGGCGGTGGAGCGAGCCGGTGGACCGGCCCCGCCGGTGTGGAAGAATCCAGACGGATGACTTCAGGACCCGCCAGCTCCCGGGCGGCAACCAGTTTGCTGCCGGCCTCCTGGCGGGTCGATTTACCGGAGTTCGAGGGTCCGCTCGACCTGCTGCTTCGCCTCGTGCGGATCAACGAGATCGAGATCACGGACATCCCGGTTGCGCTGATCTGCGATCAGTTCCATGAGTACCTTGGCCTGATGGACGAACTCGATCTCGACATCGCCGCCGAGTACATCTACGAGGCTGCGCTTTTGATTCAGCTCAAGGCCAGAGTCCTGCTGCCGCTACCCGAACCCGACCCCGGCGCGGAGCCGGAAGACCCTCGCCGCGAGCTGATCGAGCGGTTGCTGGAGTATCAGCGGCTCAAGGAGGCCGCACAGACCCTTGCCGAGGTCGACGACCTGCGTCACGGGCTCTGGACACGCGGCGGCACGGAGAACCTCGGCAGCGGCGACGACGAGGAGTTCGACCTGGGCGATCTTTCCCTGTTCGACCTGCTCCAGGTGCTGCGCGGTGTGCTGAAGCGCTATGACGAGGAGCACCCCAGTCCGCTGATCTACCAGGGCGAGACCTTCACCGTCCGGGAGCAGATCGATCGGCTCCTGAGCCGCTTCGAGGGTGGGCGGTCGCTTGATCTGAAGGATGACCTGTTCGCCCTGTCCAGTCGCGCGGAAGCGATCGCCTGTTTCCTGGCCGTGCTGGAGATGGCCCGTCTCAATCTGGTTCGCCTCCACGCATCGGACGGCGGCTCGGTGTTCCTGTTCCGCACGACGCGCGCGCTGGATCCGATCTTGCTTGAGGATCTGGCCGGATGACCGACGCGGCCGAGATGGAGGCGGTGTTCGAGGCGCTGCTCTTTGCCAGCCCCGACCCGCAGCCGGAGGAGAAGCTCCTGGAGGTGTTCCCCGAACAGGATCGGGAACGCGCGATGGAGGCGCTTCAGGCGGTTCTCGACCGCTACCGGCCAGACGATACGGGCGGATCGCCGGACCGTGGCATCGTCCTGGACCGGGCCGGCGGCGGCTACCGCCTGGTGACCCGGTCCGACCTTCACCCCTACCTTCGCCGGTTCTTCGAGGTGGCGGGGCGCAGCAGGTTGTCCATGGCGGCGGTCGAAACCCTGGCGATCGTGGCGTACCGACAGCCGGTCACGAGTCCGGAGATCCAGGAGCTGCGGGGCAGGAATTCCTCGGGCGTGTTGAAGACCCTCCTCGAGCGCCGGTTGATCCGCATCTCCGGCCGCAAGGAGGTGGTCGGGAGTCCGTTTCTGTACGCCACGACGCGCGACTTTCTGTTGCACTTCGGTCTGCGTTCGCTCTCGGAGCTACCGCCGCTCGAGGAGTTCGAAGAGACGTTCCTGGCCGCGGCCGAGGAGGAACCGTCCCAGGCCGCGATCGCCCTGGCGCCTGTGGAACCGGACGATGGCTGAGGAGCCCCGAGGAGAGCGGCTGCAGAAGATCCTCTCCCGGGCCGGCATCGCCTCGCGGCGTGGGTCCGAGGAGTTGATCCGGGCCGGACGGGTCACGATCGGCGATCGGATCGCGGTGCTCGGTGACCGCGTGGAGCAGCGTGGAAGGGCAACGGAGACGGTGTGCGTCGATGGCGAGCCCGTCGTGCAGACTGCCGCGGCGCTCTACGTTCTGCTCAACAAGCCGGCCGGCCACGTGACGACCCGTAGTGACCCGGAAGGGCGGCCCACGGTGATGGACCTGCTCCCCGAGAGGTGGCGCGGACGGCTCAAGCCCGTCGGGCGACTGGACTACCGCACCGAGGGCCTGCTGCTCTTCACCGACGACGGCGATCTCGCGAATCGGCTGACCCATCCCCGCTTCGGGTGCTCCAAGCGTTATCTCGTCAAGGTGCGGGGCTTCCCCGGCAAGGCGGCGCTCGAGCGACTCGGGCGGGGCATGTTCATCGGCGGCCGGCGAACCAGGCCGGTGACGCCGCGTCCGGCGCCAACCCGCCGGGGCGGCAGGACCGCGCGGTCGTCGAGCTGGTGGTCAATGGAGCTGCGTGAAGGGAAGACCAGACAGATCAGGGAGATGTTCTTCCGGGTCGGACACCCGGTCCAGCGACTGCGACGAGTCGCGATCGGCCGTCTCGAGGATGCCGGGCTGCGACCCGGGAGCTGGCGCGAACTCTCCTCGGGTGAGGTGGCGACCCTGCGGGCCGATTCGGGGCCGGGTTCGCGACCACGTTCGAGTGGCCACCGGCGGGGGGGACCTCGGAGCCGGTGACGGTCGTCGCCATCGATGGCCCGGCCGGAGTCGGCAAGAGCACCGTGGCTCGCAGGGTCGCGGCGGAACTTGGCGTTCCCTATCTCGACACGGGAGCCATGTATCGGGCCGTGGCGTGGAAGGCGTTGGAGGACGGTCTGGATCCGGCCGACGAGTCGGCGATGGAGGAGTTGATCGGCAGGATCAGGTTCGAGTTGCGCATCCGGGAAGCTGAAGCGGATGTGGTTGTCGACGGTTTCGCTCCCGGAGCGTCGCTTCGTACCCCCCGGGTCGACGCGGCGACCTCCCGGGTCGCGGTTCACCCCCGGGTGCGTTCCTGGCTGGTGGCGAGGCAGCGGGAGTTCGCGGCCAGGGAAGGCGCGGTGGTCGAGGGTCGCGATATCGGCACGGTCGTGTTTCCTCAGACGAGGTACAAGTTCTATCTTGACGCGCCGCTCGAAGTCCGGACCGAACGGCGCCTGCGGCAACTGGGCGGCCTGGATGCCGACGACCGCGAGAGCCTGAGGCGGCAGATTCAGGCCCGGGACGAGCGCGACCGCCAGCGCAGCGCCTCGCCGCTACGGCACGATGCGAGCTACGAGATGATCGACACCTCGACCGGGGCGGCCGACCGGATCGCGGCCCGGATTCTCGCGTCGGTCCGCGCGGCGGTTGCAGCGGCCGAACGATGACGACCTCCGGGGCGGAGCGCGGCTGGGGGCCGGTCGAGCTTCGCGTGATCTTCGGCCTGTTCGTTCTGGCCGCGATTCTGCTGGCGGTCGAGCGTTGGCCGCGGGCCGAAGGGTCACCGCTTCCGAGTCAACGGCAGATGGCCGCGATGGAGGCTGCGTACCAGGATCTGCTCCTGGAGCTGCTTGCGGGCGCTGAACGGGCGGCCGACGGTGTCCGCCGGACCGGGACGCTCCCGCTCGAATCGGCATTGTCCAGGCAAAGGGTCTTCGAGGAGCTGGATCGGGCCAGTCACGAGGGCGACCGCACTCTCGTGTTGGTTGATCCTGACGGGCTGGCGCAGGCCTGGGGCGGCTCAGGGCTGAGGCACGATCTGCCTCTCGATCGCCTGCTTCCCGGCGGTGTCAACCAGACGGCCAGCTTCACCGCGGTCTCGCTCTACGCGGCCGTCGACATGAGCACGGGTGAGGGCGGATGGAGACTGGTCGTCGGCAACAGCTTTCCGACCGACGCGTTGCCGATCCCGACGCCGTTCGGACTGCGGCATTACGGCGTCCGGTGGTCCGTTCGGGACTACTCGGCGGAGCCCATGGCGCCGGCCCTGGAGGCAATCGGGATTCGGGAACTCGCTCCCCCGGAGGGCGTTCCGGCACCGTGGCTGAGGCTCCGATTCGAACCGGCGTCGGAACGGCAACGAGGAGTCGCGGGCTGGCTCGCGCTGGTGACCGTCAGCCTGGGAGCTGGTCTGTCGCTGGCCTGGGTCTTTCGCCGTTGGAGCGGTGGAGCGCGGAAGCGGCCCGGGCGCGCCGCGGCGGCCGTCGGCCTGGCGGGAGTCGCGTCGGCAGTGGGCTACGGCCTCTATCGCTGGCAGATCGGGGCTGCGGACGCGGCGGGGGCGCCGGCCGATCTCGGAGGTTCGTTCGGAGGGCCGATCGGTCACTGGGCGGTCCTGCTGGCGGCCTGGGTCTTGCTCGCCGGAACCGCGCTGTGGACTATCGGTTGGCGGGATGGCCGGGACTGGATGCACCTTCTGCTGATCGCTACCGCGGCGGCCCTGGGCGTGGGCCTGCTTGCCGAGGTCACTCATCGGCCCGCGGTTCGTGCGCTGCTCCTGGAGAGTGCTCGAGGCGGTCTCGACGCTCCCGCCCCCGAGGACGTCGCATCGCTGGCGGAGGCAACGCGTTCCTTCGTCGCGTCGAGCGACCTGAGGGAACTGGCTCTCGGCGATCCGAACGAACTCGACGATCACCAGGATCTGGCGCTGGAGCTCTGGCGCCGGTCGCCTCTCGCCGTTTCCGAGCTGTACTCGGCTCTCGTCGTGATTCGGGAGAACGGGGTTTCGTCGACATTCTCGTACGGCCTGCCGGTTGAGACGGCGACCGGGGACCTGGCGGTCGACAGCGCCCGTTGGCCGCCCGGCGACCTGCCAATCTGGCAGCAGCGGCGCAGCGCGTCGGATGAGGTCACGGTGGTCTCCGCGGGACAGGGCTGGGGGTCGGTTCGCTTCTGGACGGAAGCGTTCCCGCGCCTCGACGTCTGGGGCGGCGTCACCTCGGGAGCTGGCGCTGAACTCGAGTTGCGTCTGCTCCGGGGTGGTCCGGGCCGGAGCGGTGCGAGTCCGCCAGCAGAGGCACTGCTCGCCTATGTCGACGGTGCAGGCCGACCGCTCGTCTCGCGGTGGCAGGAGGACTGGCTGTTGCCGGCGCCCTCGGAAGCCGTCGATCCGAGCCGGACTCTCCGCGTGGAGACACCGGCGGGACCCGCCCTGGCTTGGTTCAGCCCCACCGGCCTCGAAGGGCTATGGGTTGTCGCGCTGCTGCCCGAGCAGTCCGTGGCGGAGGGCCTGTGGCGGATCGCCACGGTCGCCGCGCGGCTCGTGCTGGCTGGTTCCGCGGCGGCCCTCGCGGTCCTCGTGATCAGCCTGCCGACGGCGAAACTGCGGGAGACCCTTCTGCCCGACGTCCGTCGCTACTCGGTTCGGCTCACCGCCGTGCTGGCCCTGATTGCGATCGTGCCGCTGACGCTGCTCAACGTGTTGCTCTTCCGGAACCTGGGGGCCCAAATCCAGGCGGAGCAAGAGGTGGCCGGTCGCACCGCCCTGGTGTCGCTCGAGTACGTCCTGACGGATTTTCTCCTCGGCCTGGAGGCGGGGTTCTCGATGGACGCTCAACTGGACGACGAACTCCTGGCCTGGCTTGCCGAGGTCGTGGGGCATGAAGTGAACCTGTACTGGCGAGGCAGCGTCTACGCGTCGAGCAAGCCGGACCTCTTCACCGCCGGCCTGATGCCCAAGCGCATTCCCGGCAACGTCTACAGCAGACTGGCCCTGCTGGGGCATCCGACAGCAGCCCGCGTCCAGACGGCCGGTGGCGGCGCCTCCTACCTGGAGTTGTACACGCCCGTCTCCCTGGGAGAGGAGCGCCCGGGGGAATCGGGACTCTTCGTTTCCGTGCCGCTGCTCGCGCAACAGGAAGCGGCTACCCGGGAACTCGCCGCCCTGAGGCGGCAGGCCCTGGTCATCACGACGGCCCTGGTCCTGTTGCTCGTCACCGTCGGTGCGCGTCTCGCCCGGGGCTTCACAAGGCCGCTGATGCAAATGATCGACGGTGCAGGCCGAATTGCCAGCGGCGCATCCTCGCTCGGCTTCGAGCCTCAGGAGACGGAACTGAAGACGCTGGGCGCCGCGATCGACGGCATGGCGGCCCGCATCGCTTCGAACCGGGCCCGGGAGGAGGAGGCGCAGCGACTCGAGGCCTGGGCAGAAATGGCGCGGCTGATCGCCCACGAAGTAAAGAACCCTCTGACCCCGATCCGTCTCTCGACCGAGCATCTGCGGCAGGTGTGGCGGGATGCCCCGGAGCGGCTGGAGGAGATCTTCGAGCGCTGCACGGACAACATCCTCGTGCAGGTCGACGAACTGGCCCGCACGGCGGGTGAGTTCTCGACCTACAGCAGGATTCCGCTGGCCCAGCCGGCGCCGGGGAACCTGGCGGCCGCGGTCCTTGAAGTCGTCGACGGCTACCGGAGTCCGCCCCCGGACGGTGTCGACGTCGTGTTCCAGTCGGAATCGAACGAGGGGGCGGTCCGGATTGCCTTCGACCGGCGCCTCGTGCAGCGGGCCGTCCGCAACCTGCTGGAGAACGCCCTCGGCGCGAGCGAGGGGGGCGGCGAGGTCCGTGTCACCGTGGCGCCGGTCGGCGACGACGGTGCGCTCGCCGTGACCGTCGACGACAGGGGTCCGGGTGTCCCGGATCCCGACCTGGAACGCATTTTCGAGCCCTATTTTTCGACTTCGAGTGGCGGCACGGGCCTGGGCCTCCCGATCGCGCGGCGCATCGTGGAGGAACACGGCGGCACGATCGCAGCCTCCAGGAGGCCGGGTGGGGGACTGTCCGTACGGATTGTCCTGCCGGCCGGTCAGGCGTCCGGAGGCTCGCCGGACGATGGTTCCAGCTGAATCGTCTGCGTGGGGAAGGCGATCCGGACACCCAGACGATCGGCGAGGCGCAGAATGTCCAGCGCCAGGTCGTGGCGGAGGCGCAACTCGGTGCTCCAGTCCGGCGCCAGAAAAAAGACGTAGAGCATGATCTCGAGCGCGTGGGGACCGAACTCGTTCAGGTGGATCTCGAACGCGTCTTTCCGCATCGACTCGTTGTCGCGCACGAGCTGCCGGATGCCTTCGCAGAACGCATCGACGCTGGCCGGCGGCGTGTCGTACGTGATCTGGACACGGGTGCTCCAGCGGCGGAACTGTCGGGCGCCGTAGTTGTCGACCGAGGCGTCGATCAGGCGGGCGTTGGGCAGGGTGATCAGGGAGGCGTAGAAGGTGCGGACCCGGGTACTCCGGAAGCCGACATCTTCGACTACGCCCTCGACATCGCCGATCTTGATCCAGTCGCCGACCCGGAAGGGGCGGTCCAGCAGCACCGTGATCGAACCGAAGAGGTTCTTCAGCAGGTCCTGTGCCGCGAGCGCCACCGCCAATCCGCTCAGGCCCAGGCCGGCGAGCAGCGCGGTGACATCCCCGCCCAGGCGGGCGATCAGAAAGACGGCGCCGAAGATGCCGACTGCCAGCTTCAGGGTCTTCGTGACGAACGGAACCAACTGGTCCTGGAAACGGTTTTCACTCCTGGCGGCGCGTGCTCGCAGCGCCGTCCCCAGGAGGTCGATCTGGGCGAAGGCGGCGCGGCCCAGCGCCAGCAGCAGGAGAACGAGGAGGGTCGTGTCGAGCCAGGCGTCGATCTGAGGGGGCAGGCCGAGCCACTGGATTCCGAGCCACCACGCGGCCGCCATGCCCAGCAGTCCGGTGGGACGAAGAATGCGGCGGGCGCCCGGCAGGTCAAGGTTGTCGTAGCGTCCGCTCAGGGGCTTCGCGAGCAATCCGTAAGAGATCCAGACGACGATCCGGTCGATCAGGAGGCCGAGCAGGAGCAGGATCGGCAGCGCCAGCCACTGCCAGGGGTAGAGGATGAAGCCGCCGCTGCGCAACGACTCGGGAACCCGGTCCCGGAGCCAGATCGCCGCGGTGACCGGCGCTTCCTCGACGCCTTCGACCACCGTACGCTCGCTTGTTTCCTGGTACAGGGCGGTAATCGCGGCGACGGTCGACCGATCGAACAGCCAGCGGCCGTCGCTGTCGGGAGCCAGGACGATGGGTACGGACAGCTCTTCACTGAACACCCACTGTTCCAACTCGCCGTCGTCCGGAATGGCGTCGAACGCCACAAGCTCGAGTCGGTCGATCACGTGCTTCAGTTCGTTCGCCAGGTTCCGGCCCTGGCGCGCGCGGACGGGGAAGGGAAGGTCGCCGAGGTCGAGGCAGGACGCGGCGGCATCCAGATCCGGCCGGCCACCTTCGGTCACGAACGCTTCAAGGAAGACGCGCATCGTCTCCCGCGGACTTGTCAGCGAGGTGTCGGCGGCCGGCTGCGCGAAGGCGAACCAGGCGGCCGCGAGCAGCGCGCCGACGGCGAGCAGGGAGATCCTGCGAAGGAAGGACGCGTGCACGGGGCGCCACTCTTCCAACCCGGGGAGGAACGGTCAAGGGCAGGGCGCAGGAGGCGGACGCGACTGCTAGCGTGGCCCGGATGCGGGATGGCTGTCTGGCTCTGGCCCTGAGCCTCTCTTGGGCGGTTGGGTGTTCGCCTGCCGGATCCGGTAGTTCGATGCAGGAGGGGACCGGCGCACAGCCTTCGCGGCCGCCCGAGCTGTGGCGGGTCGAAGTGCTGGACCGGCGTCCGCACGATCTCGAGGCCTACACGCAGGGTCTGCTCTGGCGTGAGGGAGTGGTCTATGAGAGCACCGGCTCGTACGGCTCTTCCAGCATGCGGGCGTGGCGCTGGAGCGACGGCGAAGAACTTGCGCGGGTGGACCTGGACCGGCGACTGTTCGGAGAAGGCATCGCCATCCTGCCGGGTGCCGAGGAGCGGTTGGTTCAACTCACCTGGCGGCGGGGCGAGGCGCTGGTCTGGTCGCTCGACCCGCTGCGGGAGCGGAGGCGTGTTCGGTACTCGGGGGAGGGCTGGGGCTTGGCGTACGACGGTTCCGACCTGATCATGAGTGACGGCACGCCGGTCCTGACTCTCCGTGATCCTCTTACGCTCGAGGTTCGCCGTCGGCTGCGGGTGACGAACCAGGGTATGCCGCTCCCCGACCTGAACGAGCTCGAGTTGGTCGGTGACCTTCTCTTCGCGAACCTCTATGGCAGCGACGAGATCGCCGTGATCGAACTGACCACTGGCACGGTGACCGCCATCGTCGACGCCTCAGGTCTGTTGACGGAGGAAGAGGCGGCTGCGGCCGATGTCCTGAACGGCATCGCCTACCGGCCCGGTCCGGGAACGTTCCTGCTGACCGGGAAGTACTGGCCGTGGGTGTTCGAGGTACGGATCGTGGGCTACGATCCCGACGCCCCACGATAGGCGGTCATCCGCGAACCCGGGAGCCGCCCACCACGGAGTTGAGACGAATGAGCGACCGCATCTGGTACCTGGCCACCTCCGGCAAGCAGGAGGGGCCCTTCCTGGCCGACGAGATCGCGGAGAAGATCCGTGCCGGCGCCGTATCCCGCAGCGCGCACGTGTATCGGGAAGGCCTGGGCAACTGGGCCCCCGTGGTCAGCGAGCCCCGGTTCGCTGCCGCCTTCGGGAGTTCGATCCCGCGGCCGCCCGGGGGCGTGGCTGACGAGATCGACTACGTGATCGTGGGCGAGGAGATGCAGTTCGTCGAGATCACCCTCGATCCCGGCGAGGCCTGCGTCGCGGAGGCCGGCTCGTTCATGTACATGGATCCCGGCATCGAGATGAACACGATCTTCGGCGACGGCTCCGAGCGTGGGGGTGGCGGCTTCATGGACAAGCTGCTCTCCGCCGGCAAGCGGGTGCTGACGGGCGAGTCGCTGTTCATGACCGTGTTCGGAAACAGCGGCGGGGGTCGCCGAAACGTGGCCTTCGCGTCTCCCTACCCGGGTCGCATCATCCCGCTCGATCTCTCCTCCCACCACAACAGGATTCTTTGCCAGAAGGACGCGTTCCTGTGCGCCGCCAAGGGCGTGTCGGTCGGCATCGCGTTCCAGCGCAAGCTGGGCGCCGGGCTGTTCGGCGGCGAGGGGTTCATCCTGCAGAAGCTGGAGGGAGATGGGCTCGCTTTCGTCCATGCCGGCGGCACGGTCGTCGAGCGGGATCTGGCGGCCGGCGAGACGCTGCGGCTGGATACCGGCTGTCTGGTGGCTTTCGAGAACCAGATCGACTACGACATTCAGATGGTCAGCGGGGTCAAGACGGCGCTGTTCGGAGGCGAGGGACTGTTTTTCGCCAGCCTGACCGGACCAGGTAAGGTATGGATCCAGTCGCTCCCGTTCAGCCGCCTGGCGAGTCGGGTGTTCGCGGCCGCGGCCCAGGGCGGCGGCAAGAGCAAAGGCGAGGGCTCGGTGCTCGGAGGTCTGGGCGGCCTCGTGATGGGCGACCGTCGCTAGGGCCCTGGGCTCTCAGGTGGCGACGGTTTCGATCTTCAGCATGCGCGCCCAGGCGGCGCGGAGGCTGTCCGGGAGGTCGAGATCGTCGAACAGGTCACGCACTTCGTCGCGCGAAACATAGTCCCATATGTCCTCCCACTGGGCATATCGGAGCATGCAGGAGACGGCGTAGCACCGTTCGCTTCGATTCCCGCCATGGAGCATCAGATCCAGCTCCTCGGCGGTCACGCGCCGCTCCGGGAAGAAGTAGAGGGGCTGATTCTGGTGCGAGGAGCTTGTAGCCATCAAGGGAGCCGGCCGGGGGCGCGGAAGGGGGCGGCGGAGCATCATAGCGTGGCGCGCTCGTCCAGGCTTCGGAGGGCGCTTGACCGCTTGCGAGTGGCTGGGTTACCTTGGCGGTCCACGCAGCTCCTGGCGGGCATAACTCAGTTGGTAGAGTGCCAGCTTCCCAAGCTGGATGTCGCGGGTTCGAGTCCCGTTGCCCGCTCCAGCCGCACGTCCAGGTGGCTTTCGTCCCTGCTGCGTCGGGTACCGGGAGAAAACACAGATGGCGTTGTTCAAGAAGGATTCCGACGAGTCGGCGGTGCGGGCCGCGTTGACACCCCCAGGTGATGTGAGGTCGACTTCGGCGGCGCCGGCCCGTACCTACGTCGCGGCGGGCTCCCACATCGAGGGCAGCATCTCCGGCGAAACGGAGGTTCTGGTCGACGGCACGCTGGAGGGGAGCGTCGAGCTCAAGGGGCGGTTCGTTCTCGGTCGCCGCGGGCGGATCCGGGGCGACGTCACAGCGCACTCGGTTCAGATTTCCGGCAAAGTGGAAGGTAACGTGCGGGCGACGGAGAAGATCGAGGTAGCCCCTTCCGGATCGATCGAGGGAAATCTGGCAGCGCCCCTCGTATCGATCGCCGAGGGCGGGGTTTGCAACGGCAGAATCGAGATGAGCGGGACCCTTGCGATCGAATCGCCGGTGGCCCGGGACTTCGCGGGAGGAGTCGCGGAGTCCGGCGGTTCCTAGCAGCCTGGTTCGACTGGTTCGCCGGCCTCGTCCGCGGGCAGGCCGGGAGCCAGATCGCAGGCGCCGCAGAGTTCCCTCAGATCCGTCGGGACGGGTGCCGTGTAGCTCGCTGCAGGTGAGCCGGCGACAGTGGGAAGCGTCAGCGTCCGGGCGTGCAGCGCGGGTCGTGGAAACTCCCGAAGGGTACGCCGCAGCGCCGGCGCAAGGCCACGCCAGCGCTGCTCGCCGTAGGCGGGATCGCCAATCAGAGGATGGCCGATCGCCTTGCAATGGACCCGGATCTGGTGCGTTCTCCCGGTAAGGAGTTCAACCGCCAGTAGTGAAACGCCCGATCCAGAGGCGAGTACGCGATAACGGGTTCTCGCGGGACGGCCTCCGCGGGATTCCGGGACGACGGCCATGCGGGTGCGGGCGGTGGGGTGGCGGCCGATCGGTCGGTCGATCGTTCCGGTTGCGGGGTCCGGCCCGCCGTAGACGACCGCGACGTACAACTTGCCGACTTCTCGTTCGGCGAAGGCCCGGCTGAGCGTGCGGTAAGCCGTATCCGTGCGGGCGATGGCGAGAGCGCCACTTGTGCCCCTGTCCAGGCGGTGGACGATTCCCGGGCGCTCCGCCGATCCGACGCCGCCGATCTCGGGATAGTGATGCAGAAGCCGGTTCACGAGGGTGCCGCTACGAACGCCCGAGCCCGGATGGACGATCAGGCCGGCCGGTTTGTCGAGCACCAGCACATGCTCATCCTCGTGCAGCAGTCGAATCGGCCCGGCTTCGGGCGTCAGGGCCGTGGGACGGGGCGGCGGAATCCGGTAGTCGATTCGTTCGTTGCCCCGCAGCAGGTAGGAGGACTTGAGCGGCGCTCCGTTCACGGTCACGCGGCCGTCGCGGAGCAGGTTCTGGACCTGGCTGCGAGACAGGTCGAGAACTCGCGCCAGGTAGCGGTCGATCCGTTCACCGGCGGCGTCCGCCGGCGCGCTCAGGTGTTGCAGCGGAGTGGGGCGTTCGGGAGCGTCCCGGGCTGGCGACGTGCCCCGGCCGGACGGGTTCACTTCGATGTTCGGGCCTGGACCAAACCCGGGTGGCGCGATTCGCGCCACCCGTGAACCAGTCCGTGCGCCCTTCATCGGGCGCACGGATGGCACCCGTGGCGGCTCGTTTCCGCCGCGTTCGAACGCCGCCGAAGCTGGGGTCCGAAACTGTGCGCCAGCATCAGGATGATCCCGACCGTCACTCCGCTGTCAGCCACGTTGAACGCCGGCCAATGGTAGCTGCCGACGTAGACGTCGAGGAAGTCCGTCACGGCTCGCATGAGTAACCGGTCGACCAGGTTGCCGACGGCGCCTCCGAGCACGAGGGAAAGGGAGAGCAGCAGAAGCGGCTCCCGCTCGGATGTGGCGCGGAAGTAGAGCGAGACGACGACCAGCGCGGCGAAGCCGAGGGCCGTCAGCAGAAGGGTGCCCGCCAGCTCGCCGCCGGCAGGGAACAGCCCGAAGGCGATGCCCGTGTTCCGGACGTAAACCAGATCGAAGAAGCCCGGAAGGACCGTCAGGCGTCCGTGGGGCTCGAAGCTGGTCTCGATCCACAACTTGGTCCACTGGTCAAGCGCCAGGACGCACGCGGAGAGGACGAGAAATCTGGACTTCACGAGGTCGGGATCGTACCAGTCGCGATTGCCCACGCACTGGTGAGAGCCTTGGCCGTGTCGGACTCGGCGAAGGCCCGGATGGCGGCCACGCCGTGGGCGCCCGCGCGGGCCAGCAGCGCCGCGTTGCAGGCAACGACGCCGCCTACCGCGAGGACGGGGAGGTCGCCCTGTGTTACCCGCTCGAGTTGTTCGAGACCCTGGGGCGCGCCGTATCGGGCCTTCTCGGGCGTGGCGAACACGGGGCCGAAGAGGGCGTAGTCGGCACCGGCCGCGACCGCGGCCCCGATCTCCCGGTGGCTGTGGGTCGACACGCCGAGAAGAAGACCCTGTCGGCGGACGGCCGGGGCGGCCTCGTCCCATGGTTGGTCGGATCGCAGGTGTACCCCGTCGGCGCCGCAGGAGACGGCCACTTCCACACTGCCGTTGACGATCAGGAGACCGGCCGCGACCGTTCGCAGCGTCCGACCGATCTCGACGAGTGCTTCGGGCTCCAGGTCCTTCTCGCGGAGCTGAATCGCGGTCCCGGCCGGCAAGGAAAGGGCCCAGCGCCTCAGACCGGATGCCCCGCCGCACAGGCGACGATCGGTGATGGCCATCAGGTCTGGAATCCCGGCGGTCTGTTTCATCCCGCCCGGTCCGGCTCCGGGACCGACGCTTCCCGGTTGCCGGCACGCCTGCCAAGCAGGATGCGTTCCAGGTCGTGGATACCCCAGATGAGGTGAATCAGCCCGAATCCGCTGACTGCGCCGCGGACCCACGGCAGCATGAGGACGCTTCCCAGGTGCGCCTGGGAGAGCGCCGATCTGCTGACCAGGAGGCTCCAGAACTCCCGCCAGGGTGCGATGACCAGGAACAGGCCCGCCTCGACGCAGTAGATGACGAACAGAACGCGGAGCAGACTCGACCAGGCGACCGCCCGGCGCATGATCAGGAAGGAGCCCTCATGGGAGACGCATCTTACGGGC
This sequence comes from Thermoanaerobaculia bacterium, assembly GCA_965232105.1. Classification (GTDB taxonomy): domain Bacteria; phylum Acidobacteriota; class Thermoanaerobaculia; order Multivoradales; family Multivoraceae; genus Multivorans. The sequence goes on along the minus strand of OZ246956.1, from coordinate 3,700,150 downwards.
TCAGGGCGCGGCGGCTGGCTGCTCCGGCCGCCGTGCGCGGGTCCCGCGACCGCTGCTGCTGTTGCGCTCGGGTGGAGCCGGCCAGCCGCCCTTTCAGTCAGTCCGTGCGCCCGTCATCGGGCACACGATCCCCGGGGTCAGGGAAGACGGGGAGGCGTGCGGCCGCTACCGCTGGACGGTGGCGACGATGAGGACGCCGTGGGTGGCGGCGACGAAGCCCTCGGCGCGGAAGAGCTGGACGGTGGCGAGTAGCTGCGAGCCGGCGGCGAGGACGACCGCGGCGAGGCGGTTCGAGGTGTCGACCGTGTCCGTGGGGCCGGCGTGGACCGCGGCCTTGAGGTTCGCGGCGTTGTGGCCCTGGTGCGGGGAGTTGTTGCCGGCCGGGGCGTGTTGACCCGTTCCGGTCGCCCGGACCCAGGAGCTGCCGTTCGGGGTTGACCCGGAGCCGCGTCGCGTCCGCGAATCGCGTCGAGCACGCGCCGTCCCGGCGTCGGCCTCCGACTGCGATCGAGCGTTCCTCCGCTGGAACGTGGCGTGACCACGCGGGTCGGCGCCTCGGCGCCGGCCTGTCCCGGTTCGTTCGCTTCGACTGCCGCTGTCGGCGCGGGGGCCGCCTTGACGCCTCCGCTGCTGACGCTCGCGGGTTTGGGGGTGTCCGCTCGTCGGACCCGGGTTACGGCGTCGGAGGGTTCCGCGTCGGTGGGAACCGAACCGGCCCGCCGCAGTTGGGGCGTGCTTCCGGCCGGGCCGCTGCCCGCGGGCCGAAGCTGGCCGGGGGTGGTTCGTCGAACCGCGACACCTGAAGCGGAGCTTCCCCCGGCACCCGTCACCCGTGCGGTGGGAGTTGCCCTCACGCCTCCGGCCGTGACGCCGACGAGGCCCTGGCTACCGCTACCGGAGGGGCCGCCGGTCACGGTGACGGACCGCGATTGGGTGTCGTCCCGTACGAGCCTCCTCTGGAGAGACTCGGTCAGGTCTGCTCTGCGGGCGACGAAGTCGGTCACGTCGGGGAGTTCGCTTTCGGACAGGCGAGGGTTCTTCGAGAGGAGCACCTGCCGGGCGGCGTCGGGGTTCCGCCAATTTCGGTAGTCGATTCCGTTCGTGTCCGTCGTGATGATGCCGCGGGAGAGCTGCGGATGCCGGCGGCGCAGGGAGCGGCCGTAGGTGTAGCCGCGGCCGTAGCCCAGGTATCCGGAGGGACAGAAGATCCAGGTGTTGAAGGGATCCCAGAAGCCCCCGGCCCATCCGTACAGACCGTGGCGGAGACCGAAGCCCAGCCCGCCGTAGTAGCGCTGGTAGTAGCCCCGGGGGATCCAGCCGACATAGGACGGCCCCCAGTACCAGTACACGTGGCTGGGGGAGTAGATCGCGCTCGGGAACCAGAGCCAGCCATGGCCGGGGTACAGGTTCCAGCTGCCGTAGTGGTAGGTGAGCGGGCCCCAGGGATCCCTGGCGACCCAGTACAGTCCGGCCGGCGTGTGCGTCCAGCGGCCCCGGCTGTAGGGCTGCCAGTCGTCTTCGACCTCGGGCTTCCAGGCCTGGCGATCCTCGATTTCGACCCAGTTGCCGTGGCTGGCCAGCGCGGAGCCGTAGCCGTTGGCATCGACCGCCGCATAGGCCGCGAGGCTGGCTCGGTGCCCATCCGTCCACTCGTCCAGTGCCGCGGCGGCGGCGCCGGCTCCGTTCTGGAGCTCGATCCAGGGGTCGTCGAGTCCCTGCACCCGGAGCGCTTCGCCACCGCGGACGATCACCGAACCCCGCTGCGTGACGATCTCGGCGAACCCTTCCAGGACCGCGACTTCGGTCCAGGCGTCGCCATCGCTCTCGACCTGGTAGCGGCCCTGCTGCTTGGCGTAGATCCTGGCGTTCGTCGTGTCGACGGCGGGCAGCTCGGAATCCACGAGGTGGTCCGCGACTTCCAGGCTCAGGCGGCCGCGGTGCAGAACGTAGAGGGAGTCCACGTCGTCGGCATCCGGAGAGCCGGCGATCTGGGTGAAGGTGACTTCGCTGTCATGATCGAGGGCGAGGATCGAGCGGTCGGACATCAGCACGGCCAGGCGGCCGTAGGGTCGCGTCCAGATCCGGTCCCCGCGCAGGATCGGGAGATGGATCTCCAACTCGCTCTGCGCGCCCGAGCGGGCAGCGAACAGGGTCGCCTCGCCGTCCAGCGCGCCGACGAAGCTGTAGACGCCCTTGAGTTCTGCCTGTTCCTGCTGCACCGGCTGCTGGCCCTGCGCCGCAACTGCGGCGCCGGCCGCGACAACGACCAACAGGACTTGCGGGAAGGTGGATCTCATCTTGTTTCCTCCAACCGGGTCGGAGTCTGCACGCTACCACCGGGGAGGCGGCTGCCGGGCCCAGCGTGGCCCGACCTGGGTGCGGGTGTTGTACGGCAGAACTGACTCAGCAATCCCCATGCCAGAAGGCGGACTCCGTTCATGGCTGGACTCTTGGGGGCAACTCCCGGGAATCGACCGTAGCGGGAACAGCACACAGGTGTCTACGTACGGGGACGGTGGCCGGTTGGGCGGCAGACCTTCCCGTATGATCCACGTCCGGCTGCCGCGCCGCGTAGGGATTGCATGTCCGTTCTTCCGATCCGTCTCTACCCGGACCCCGTGCTGCGGGTGGAGTGTGCACCGGTAGAGGAGTACGGAGCGGATCTGACGCGCCTGGTTGCGGACATGATCGAGACGATGCACGAAGCTCCTGGGGTCGGCTTGGCCGCTCCCCAGGTTGGCGTCGAGTTGCGGGTCGCGGTGGTCGACGCGACGGCCGGAATGGACCCTGAAGCGGTGCGGGTCCTGGTGAACCCTCGCGTCGTCGAATCGGCCGGCGTGGACACCGATACGGAAGGCTGCCTCTCGATTCCCGACTTCACCGAGAAGGTCACGCGCCCGGCGACCGTTCGCGTCGCGGCCACCGACCTGGAGGGCTCAGCCTTCGAGATCGACGCGGAGGAACTCGAGGCGCGCGCGATCCAGCATGAGCTGGATCACCTGGACGGCGTGCTGTTCGTCGATCGGCTGCGTGGACTACGCCGACAGCGGGCCAGGAGTTTTCTCCGGCGGCTCCTCGCGAACGGGCCGGTCAGCGCCGGCGAAGAGCGCTGAGCGCTTCGGGAACGGGTACGGCCCTGAGCCTTCCGGCACTGCGGGCGGCTCTCGTCCTGACGCTGGGTCTCGCGGCCTGCGACGGTGGCGGAGGCAGTCCGACCGCGCCCGCTGCGCCGGCGTCACGTGGCGTCAACTTCCTGGCGACGCAGGTCGGGGACGGGTCGATCGGGATGCGTGGCCGGGCGCTGGGGACCACGCTCGAGGTCGAGATCGTTGCCGCCGGCGTGGAGGGTCTTTACGGTCTCAACTTCGAACTCCTGTTTCCCGCGAATCTGCTGCGCTACGAGGACGCGGGCGCCGGCGTGTTTCCCACGCTGCAGGTTAGTGAGGCCGGGGCGGGCCGTGTTCTCGTCGGCGCCACCCATTTCGGGGCGGTGGCCGGTCTGACCGGCGGCGGCACGGTCGCCGTCGTCCGTTTCACCGCGGTGGCCAATGGCAGCGGGACCTTCGACTTCAGCGGCCAGGAGGCCTTCGACGGCTTCGGCGATCGGATCTCGCTGAACTGGGTGGGCGGAACGGTCAGCGTCGATCTCTGAGCTGTTCCGCTCGGTCGTGGCGGCCGCGACGGGTGGACCCGCCCCGGTCGCCGTTGCTACTGTCGCCGGTGCCATCCACGCGCCCGCCAGCGGGCGCGCCGGGTGGGTCGCGTGTGGCGCGAGTCGCGCCATCCGGGTTCAACGCGGCATGGAGTCGCCTGATGGAAGCGGTGAAGTTCTACAACTCTCTCGGGCGACGGCTGGAGAAACTCGAGCCGCTCGAGCCGGGTCACGTCCGGCTCTACACCTGCGGCCCGACCGTCTACGACCGGGTTCACATCGGCAACCTGCGCACGTTCATGTTCGAGGACGTGCTGCGGAGGACGCTCAGATTCTTCGGCTACCGGGTCACGCAGGCGATGAACCTCACCGACGTCGAGGACAAGATCATCGCCGCGGCGCTCGAGGCGGGCGTCGACATCGGTGCGTTTACCGCGCCCCATGTCAGTTCCTTCTTCGAGGACCTGGCCGCCCTCCGGATCGAGAGGGTGGAGCACTACCCTCGAGCCACCTGTCACATCGACGAGATGATCGCGATGGTCGAACAGTTACTGGAGGAAGGCTACGCCTACCGGGCCGACGACTCCGTCTTCTTCCGCATCGCCGCCGACGAGGACTACGGCAAGTTGTCGGGAATCGACCTCGATCAGGTGCGCCGCGGTGAGCGTGTGCAGAGCGACGAGTACGGCAAGGAGGATGCGCGCGACTTCGTCCTCTGGAAGGGGGCCAAGGAGGGCGAGCCGCAATGGGCGTCACCCTGGGGACCCGGTCGTCCGGGGTGGCACATCGAGTGCTCGGCGATGAGCCAGAAGTACCTGGGGACAACCTTCGACATTCATTGCGGAGGGGTCGACAACCTGTTTCCGCATCACGAGAACGAGATCGCCCAGAGCGAGTCCGCGAACGGCAGCCCGTTGGCTCGGTACTGGCTCCACTCGGAGCACCTGACGGTCGACGGCGACAAGATGTCCAAGTCCCTGGGCAACTGCTACACACTTGCCGATCTCGAACCGAGAGGGCTGGCGGCCCGTTCGATCCGCTACCTGCTGATCTCGGTTCACTACCGGCAGCAACTCGACTTCACCTTCGCCAAGGTGGCGGAGGCGGACAGGGCTCTCAAGCGGGTCGACGACATGCGTTTTCGACTCGCCCATGAGACGGTGCAGGCTAGCGACAAAGCGCCTCTCGAAGAGGTCGTGACGCGCTTCGAGGGAGCCTTCGCCGCCGCCCTGGCCGACGACCTGAACACTTCCGCCGCCCTCGGCGCGGTGTTCCGATTCGTCCATGACGTGAACGGCATCATCGACCGGGGTCTGCCGTCCGGCGCCCGGGAGCGGGTGGAGGGCTTGCTGCAGCGCGCCGATCAGGTGCTGGCGGTGCTGGACGCGAGCGCCTGGGACGGAGATTCCGGGCCCGCGTCGGACGAGGAACCCGGCGGCCTGAGCGACGCGGAGATAGAGAGCTTGGTGGAGTCGAGGAGCGCGGCGAGAGCGGCGCGGGACTTCGCCGCCGCCGACCGCATCCGCGACGAGCTGGCGGCTGCCGGAGTGGTGGTCGAGGACGCCCCGGGCGGCAGTCGCTGGAAACGGTCCTGACCCGAGTCAGCGTGACCGCAGAGACGGAAGTCGAGCCGCGCCTGAACGGCGCCGAGGCCGAGCAGGCCGCCGCCGATCTGCTCAGGAAGAGCGGACACCGGATCGTGGGCCGGAACGTCGACACGGTTGGCGGCGAGCTGGACCTGATCACGATGGATGGAGACACGCTCTGCTTCGTCGAGGTCAAGGCCCGCTTCGACCCGCGTTTCGGCGGCGCGGCCGCGGCGGTCGACCGTCGCAAGCGGAGCCGACTGGTCCGGGCGGCGGAGGCCTACCTCAGCGACCCCGACCGTACGCCGCTACGGCTCGGTCCCTGCCGTTTCGATGTCGTGGCGGCGACCTGGCAGCCCGAGCTGGGGGAGTGGCGATTCACTCACTATCCCGATGCCTTCACCGTCGACGACGCGGGTAGACGAAGCTGGCTCTAGTTCTGCCGGCCGGAGGCCGCTTTAGTTCTGCCGGCCGGAGGCCGGCCGGAGCCGCTTGCGAGTTGACAGTGCCGGAGAGAGGACCGTATCCTCCGCGACTCAGGGCCTGCCGGTTGTCCGGCGGGTTCGCTCCGGCGCGGGAATAGCTCAGTGGTAGAGCACAACCTTGCCAAGGTTGGGGTCGCGGGTTCGAATCCCGTTTCCCGCTCCATGCGAGCCGTGCCGCCTGAGAACCGGCACCGAAGTCCGCAACGGCGACGTGGCCAAGTGGTAAGGCGAGGGTCTGCAAAACCCTTATTCGCCGGTTCGAATCCGGCCGTCGCCTCCAGACTTCCTGTCCTGACGAAGCGGTAGACGCCGGAGTGGCGGAACGGCAGACGCAGGGGACTTAAAATCCCCCACCCCTCTGTGGGTTTGTGGGTTCGACTCCCACCTCCGGCACGCCGCTGCAAGCCAGACGAGCGTCCCCTGCGGGGACTTGCAGTAACCCCGCGCCCTAGTGGGTTTGTGGGTTCGACTCCCACCTCCGGCACGCCGCTGCTGCTCTGGGGAAGTCGCCCGTGCGGGTAGCGCGGGAAACTGGTACTCTCCCGGTCCGAAATGGATCGGACACTGGCCGAGTTGGCGGATTCGGGCGACGACCGGCTGGTCGAGATCGCGGGAGTGACCGGGGACGGCCCGGTCAGCTGGCGTCTGCGGGAGATCGGTTTCTGCCGTGGAGCGGCGGTGCGGTTCGTTCGCCGCGCGCCGCTGGGCGACCCGGCGATGTACGAACTCCACGGAGCCACCCTCAGCCTGCGCCGCAGCGAGGCGAGTCGGATCCGCGTCCGGTCGGGCGCCTCATGACGGAACTTGTCCGGTTGGGCACGGGTGCCCCATCCGGGCGGCCAACGCGTATCGCCATTCTCGGGGCGCCCAACTCGGGCAAGACGACCCTGTTCAATGCCCTTACCGGCCACCGCGCGAAGGCGGGAAACTACCCGGGGGTGACGGTCGACCGCCGCGAGGGCGACCTCCGCGCCCGGTTCACGGAGCTGGCCGTCCGGCTCATCGATCTTCCGGGCGTGTACAGCCTGGAACCGCAATCGGAGGACGAAGCGGTCGCGGTACGCGTTCTGCGCGGCGAGTTCGGAGAGCCGCCGCCGGAGGGTGTGGTGGTCGTCCTGGACGCCACGACGATCGAGCGGGCTCTGCCCCTGGTGGCGGAGGCCGCGGAACTGGGGCTTCCCCTCTGCATTGCCCTCACGATGATCGACGAGTTGAAGGCACGGCATGGCGAGATCGATCTCGAGGCCCTGGGAGCCGAACTCGGTGTGCCGGTGCTGGGCGTGGTCGGCAACCGCGGCCTCGGCATCGACGATCTGGGGGCCCTGGTGGCCGAATCCGGACACTGGACCCGGTCGGAGGCCTTGCGGGAAGCCGCCGAGGCCGATACGCCGGAGCAGAGGTTCGAATGGGCGTACGGTGTCCTCGGGCGATGCCGGCGCAAGGTCCCGCGAGCGGACCACTGGAGCCGACGGCTCGACCGCTTCCTGCTCCATCCGGTGCTCGGGCCGGCGGTGTTTCTCACCTTCGTCGCGCTTTTCTTCCAGGCGATCTTCACGTGGGCCACTCCCGCGATGGACCTGCTGTCGGGGCTGATGGACGGCCTCGCCGACTGGTTGCTCACCGTTGTGCCGGACTCGTTGCTGACGCGGCTGCTCGCCGACGGCGTGATCCGGGGAGTCGGGGCGGTGATCGTCTTCCTGCCCCAGATCGTGCTCCTGTTCACCGTCATCCTGTTTCTCGAGGGATGCGGCTACATGGCCCGGGCCGCCTTCGTCGTGGACCGGGTGATGGGCTGGGCAGGTCTGGAGGGGCGGTGTTTCCTCGCCCTGCTTTCCTCGTACGCATGCGCGGTCCCCGGCATCATGGCGACCCGGACGATCCCCTCTGAAAGGGACCGGCTGACGACGATTCTGGTGGCGCCGTTCGCCACCTGCTCGGCCCGGCTGCCCGTGTACACCTTGCTGATCGCGGCCTTCATTCCCGCCGACCCGGTGTTCGGCCCCTTCACCTGGCAGGGCCTGACCCTGGGCGGCCTCTACCTCCTGGGTACGGCGGCGGCCCTGGTTTCGGCCGCGGTGCTCCAGCGCGGTCTGAGGCGCGGCGCGTCGCTGCCGTTCTACCTGGAGCTTCCGCCCTTTCGCCTGCCGCGGCCGAGCGACATCCTTCTCGGAGTCTGGGACCGGGCGAAGATGTTCCTGCGACGCGCCGGCACGATCATCCTCTGCGTCAGCATCGTTCTCTGGTTCCTGCTCAACCTGCCGCGGCGCGCCGCCGACCCCGAACTCAGTGCCGCGGCCAACCAGCAGGCGATCCTCGAAGGCAGCTACGCCGCCTCGGTGGGCAGATTCATCGAGCCGGTGTTCGCGCCCATGGACTTCGACTGGCGGATCAACGTGGGCCTCGTCGCGTCTCAGGCGGCTCGCGAGGTCATGGTCGCCACCCTGGCGCAGATCTACGCCCACGAAGACGAGGAAGGCGAGGGGCTTGGTGGCGTTCTGGCCGGTGTCGGCGACGGCTCCGGCGAACCGTTGCTATCCCGTCCGTCCGCGCTTGCCCTGCTCGTCTACTTCGCGTTCGCCATGCAGTGCATGTCGACCCTGGCCGTGATCCGTCGCGAGACGGGGAAATGGCGTTGGCCGGCCTTCACCTTCGTCTACATGACCGGACTGGGCTGGCTCGGCGCCTGGGTCACGTTCCTGGCCGCCACGGCGGCTGGAGCCTGACGAGCGGGCACGGGGCGCAGCGTCCGCCTGCCGGCGGACCGCCCGCAACGGGTCCACCATCCCGGGTGGGCGGTGGATCGGGCTCGGGGTCGCGTTGGCCGTCGCTCTCGTTGTGCTGATCAGGCGCCGGTGAAGCGGGGCAGGCGGCGCTCCGTCATCGCCCGCACACCCTCGGTGAAGTCCGCCGTTTGCCGCAGCCGGTCCTGCTCGACTTTCTCGTGGTCGGTGGCGGCGCGGATCTCGGCGGCGAGCCGGCCACGAAGGGTCTCCCGGATCGATCGCACCGCGAGAGGCGCCGACGCCGCGATCTCTCGCGCAAGCGCGCGCGCCCGGGTCCGCACGTCGTCGCGAGGAACGAGGTCGTCGCAGAGACCGATCCGGAACGCCTCTTCGCCCTTCACCCGGCGACCCGTGTAGAGCATCTCCATCCCGCGCTGGCGGCCGACCAGGCGGGGGAGGGTCACGGTCAGACCGAAGCCCTGGATGAAGCCCAGGCGAGCGAAGTTCGCGGCAAACCGGGCTTCGGGGCAGGCGACACGGAAGTCGGGCATGAGAGCGAGCCCGAGGCCGCCGCCGATCGCCGCGCCCTGGATGGCGGCGACGACCGGAGTCCGGGTCTCGAACAGGCGCACCGCCTCGTCGTAGAGATGGCGCTCCGGGCCACCGGTCGCCGGGCGAGGCGAGTTCAGATTCGCGCCCGCGCAGAAGTGCTTGCCCTCGGAGCAGAGGACGACGGCACGGCAGTCGCCGCGTTCGTCGAGGTCCTCGATTGCCGCCGCCAGATCCGCAATCAGATCCTGGTCGAAGAAGTTGTTCGGCGGCCGGTGGATCTCCACTTCGGCGACCAGGTCGTCGCCGACCGCAACCGTAATCTCGCCGTTCCCGGCGTCATGTTCGCTCATCGTCTCCTCGCTCCTGGAGTTGTGTCCCGAAGTTCGAGACTCTAGCCCGCTTGGACAGCCCTCTCTACTGCCCGGGAACGGGCGCGGCAGTGCCCTCGCCGCGGAAGTCGCCGAAGAGCATCTCGAAACCGAACCGCAGGATCGGAACCGAGTCCCTGGGTGCTCCCGGCTCATCCCGTCTCCAGGCCATGCCCGGACCGATCTCGAGAAACAGCCACTCGCGGAAGACCTGCTGGCGGTAGATCAGGCGCACGAAGTAGTTCTCGACGAGAATCGGGGCGTCGGTCTCTCCGTTGGCGCCGACCTGGTGGGCGAGAGCGCGGCGGCGGCCCAGGCGGTGGTAGTAGCTCAACTCGGTGAACCACTCGCCGCCGAGCGTGATGTCGGAGATCTTCCCCGCGCCGCGCCAGCGCATCATCGAGCCATTCATGAAGGCGTGCTCGTAGTCGATCCGGGTCGACATGCCCCAGCCGTCGTCCCGCTCCCAGAACACGGCGTGGCGGAAACGCACGAGGTCCGTGTCCGAGAGGAAGGTCCGGTGCTTGTAACGGGCGCGGACGAAGGGCTCGATGGGAAAGTCGAAGTTCATGCCGAGGTCGAAGTCGAGGTCTCCGGCGCCGCCGCCGGAGATCGGGCGATAGCCGAGCCCCACCAGCCATTCGTCGTCCGTCGGATCGAAGAGGCTCGGCAGAGAGGTGGCGCCCCGGCGCTGCGCGTCCTCCAGCACATCTTCCCGGTCGTCGCGGCCGACGAAGGCGTTGAGGCGCCGCTCCATGTTCGGGAAGTGGAGGCGGGCGCGAAAACGCAGATCCTCCTCGAAGCCGTCCTGCTCGTCCCAGATCACGCCGACGAGAGCCCGCCCGTGAGTTGCCTCGAGTTCCTCGTCCAGACGGTAGTCGCCGAACAGGTGGTCGAACCACAAGGCGGTCTCGCAGGCCGTGCGGTGGAGGCCCAGATTGAGCCAGTCGAGCCAGGAGCGCCCTTCGAGGTACTCGGACGCGCAGGGGTCGACTTCCTCCTCCGCGCCTTCGGTCTCCTCGTTGGCCTCGCTGGCGCTCACGTCGGCTTCCGTTGGGGTTTCGTCCGCGGCTCGTGGATTCTGCCCGGGCTCGGGTTCGGCCGACGTTTCCTGGCTTGCGACCGGACTGGCGGCGAGGAGCCAAGCGCAGAGGATCGCGCAGACCAGCTTCAGCCCACTCCACAAGGGGTGCGGCCTGGGTCTCGCCAACATGGATTCAGGGGGCTGCAGGAAGGGCCTTCGGCCCAAGCCGTCGGCGCCCGCTCATCTTCGCATGCCGCCCGGAATTCCGCAGACGCCTCGGCGACCGCGGACCTTCGTTGCGTTCTGCGGCGCAAGCTCCTAGTCTGAGGAACCGTGCGCGCCCCGGTCGAAGAAACCCACAGCCTGCCGCACAGCGAGGAGTCGGAGCGCGCGGTCCTGGCCGCGATTCTGCTCGACGCTGATCGACACCTGGCGGCCACCGCGGTCCGCCTGAAGCCGGAGGACTACTACTCCGAGCGGCATCGAGTGCTGTACGAGGCGATGCTCGCCCTCCAGCAGGCGGACAGCCCGATCGACCTTCGCACGGTGCAGGCACGGCTGGAGCAACGAGACCAGTTCGAAACCGCGGGCGGGGTGGCGTACCTCGCCACGCTGGAGGTCGATCTGCCCGACCTCGGCCGCGTGGATTCCTACGTCGAGATCATCAAGGAGCGGGCTCTGCGCAGGCGCCTGATCGACGCCTGCACGACGATCTACAAGTCGGCATTCGACGGTGGTCTGGAGGCCAGGGAAGCGCTGGACCACGCGGAACAGGCCGTCATGGCGTTGAGCGAGGAGGCGGTGTCGCGAACGTTCGTGCCCCTCGACCAGGTCTACAAGGATGCGGTCGAGGAACTCGAACAGCAGTCCGGGAACGACTTCCCGGGCCTGCGCACCGGCTTCATCGAGTTCGACGCGATGACCCACGGTCTTCAGCCCGGAAATCTGGTCATCGTCGCCGGCCGGCCGGGGATGGGCAAGACGAGTCTGGCCCTGAACATCGCGACCCACGTTGCCCACCAGGAGAAGAAGGCGGCGGGGTTCTTCTCGCTCGAGATGAGCGAGCGGGAGATCGCGATGCGGGTGCTGTGCTCGACGACCGACGTTCCCTTCAACCGGCTTCGCGGCGGCCGGCTCGGGGCTCGCGACTGGAGCCGCGTGCACCAGGCGGTCGAGAGCGCCCGCGACTCGAAGCTCTTCATCGACGATTCCGCCAACCCGTCGCTGCTCGAGGTTGCCTCGAAGGCGCGCCGGCTGAAGGCGCAGCACGGCCTCGGTCTCCTGGTCGTGGACTACCTCCAGTTGATGAACGCGGGCGGCCGCTACGAGAACCGCAACCTGGAGATCGGAGCGATAACCCGGGGCCTGAAGCAACTGGCCAAGGAACTTGAGGCGCCGGTCGTGGCGCTCTCCCAGCTCTCGCGGTTGCCGGAGCGGAGGACGAAGGACCATCGACCCCAACTCGCGGATCTCCGGGAGTCGGGCAACATCGAACAGGACGCCGACATCGTTGCCTTCGTCTACCGAGAGGAGATGTACGAGCCGGACGACCTGGACCTGAAGGGACTGGCCGAACTGATCATCGCCAAGCACCGGAACGGCGAGACGGGGTCGGTGCGTCTCGTCTTTCTCGGAGATACGACCACGTTCCGCAACTACGACAGCCATCACGCGCCGCCGGAGGGGCCGATCTGATCTCGAGCGCCAGGGTTCGGGCGCGGGTCGAGGTCGACCTTGGCGCGCTGGCCGCCAACCTGAGTGTGGTGCGACAGGCAATCGGCGGGCGGGGGGCGTTCGGAGTCGTCAAGGCCGACGCCTACGGTCACGGGGCGGTGTCGGTGGGCCTCGAACTGGAGCGGCTGGGAATCGACGGACTGGCCGTCGCCCGGGTGGGCGAGGTGGAGGAACTGCGGCGCTCCGGTGTCCGGAGCAGGTTGCTGCTACTGGGCGGACCGGCTTCGACCGAGGAACTCGAACGCGCCGTCCGTTGGGACGCGACGCCCGTGCTCACGCGGCGAGAGCAGGTCGCCGACTGGTCGGCCTGGCGCCGGCGGGAGGCCGCCGGGGGGAACCCTCTCGGCGTCGTGGTCGAGCTGGACACCGGCATGAGCCGTCACGGTGTGCCGCTCGACGACTGGCCGTCGACGCTCGACGAAGTCCGCGCGACGCGAGAGTTGAAACTTGTCGGCCTGATGTCCCACTTCGCGGAATCCGAGCTGCCGCAGAGCTGCTTCAGCGGCGTGCAGGAAAGGCGCTTCGCCGGCGCCGTCGCGGCGTTCGATGCGGGCGAACGCCGGAGCGTCGTTCTCCATCTCTCGAACTCGTCCGGCGCCCTGAGGCGGCCGGCGGCCCGCTGGAGCGCGGTGCGTGTGGGCGGGGCGCTCTACGGTCTCGACCTGGCTACGCTCGCCGACCCCGGAGCGGCGACCCGGTTGCGCCCGGTGATGAGCGTGAAGGCGCCAATCCTCGATCTTCGGAAGGTAGCGGCCGGCACCGGCGTCGGCTATTGCCGTACCTGGAGGGCACCGCGCGAGGCCGTGATCGCCCTGGTCCCGGTCGGCTACGGAGACGGCTTCAGCAGCGGCTTCGGCCCCGGCGATGTCCTGGTGCGAGGCGCTCGGTGTCCGATTGCGGGGCAGATCAGCATGGACTCGCTGACCGTGGACGTCACCGCGCTTGCGGACGTGGCGGTGGGGGACGAGTGCGTCCTGCTGGGCGAGCAGGAGGGCGAGCGGATCGGCGTTGCCGATCTTGCCGCTCGGGCCGGTGTCGCGGCCTACGAAGTCTGGTGCGGCTTCAGGAGCCGGCTGCCCCGCTTGCCGGTGAGCGGAGTCGGACCTACAGAACCGGATCGCGGCCGGTGATCCGGCGGAAGGCGTCGAGATAGCGCTCCCGGGTCTCGTTCACGACCTCGGGCGTGAGTTCCGGGGGCGGGGAGGCCTTGTCCCAGCCGGTGCCGGCGACCCAGTCGCGGACCGGCTGCTTGTCGAAGGAAACCGGCTCGGTGCCCGGACTCCAGGCCGCGGCGTCCCAGTAGCGCGAGGAGTCCGGGGTGAGGACCTCGTCGATCAGCAGCAGTTGGCCGTCGACCAGTCCGAACTCGAACTTCGTGTCCGCGAGGATCAGGCCCCGTTGCGCCGCCAGTTCCCGGCCGGCCACAAAGAGCTCGAGAGTGATCCGGCGCAGCGTCGACGCCATCTCAGGGCCGACGCCCTGGACAAGGGTGTCGTAGTCGATGTTCTCGTCATGGCCTTCTTCGGCCTTTGTCGCCGGTGTGAAGATCGGCTGGTCCAGTTTCTCCGCCCGGCGCATGCCCGCGGGCAGGTCGTGGCCGCAGGCTCGGCCGGTCTCCTGATACTCCCTGAACGCGCTGCCGGCGAGATAGCCGCGGGCCACGCACTCGTAGGGGACCACTTCCGCCTTGCGGACCAGCACCGAGCGTCCTTGCAGGTAGTCGGCGTGGCGCCCAAGGTCGGCCGGGAAGTTGCCTGCGTCGGTTTCGACCAGGTGATTCGGGATCGTGTCTCCAAGCCGGCGGAACCAGAAGTTGGTCAACTGGTTGAGGACCTTGCCCTTGTCCGGAATCTCCGGCGAGAGAACGAAGTCGTAGGCGGACACGCGGTCGCTGGCCACCAGGAGCAGGAGGTCGCCGAGGTCGTAGATGTCGCGGACCTTGCCGCGACGAGGAGTCGGAAGGCCTTCCAGAGCGTTCATCGCGGCGGGAATGTAGCATGGCGGTGCCATGCCTGCGTCCGGATGACGAGCGCAGGCATGGGGCGCAGGTGGCGCGCCTCGCGCCACTCGGGTTCGTCGCGGAGCCGGCGTCTGATTTCGACATCCTGAAGGGTGATCCGCAAGGAGCCAATCGTGAAGAACCGGACGTTCCGGGGGAGCAAACGGTAGCCGCCGCCACGTGCGATACGACCTTCAGACGTTCCGCGGTGACCTGTTCGGCGGGCTGACCTCAACGGTCGTCGCGCTGCCGGTCGCCCTGGCCCTGGGCGTGGCTTCCGGAATGGGGGCCGTGGCCGGGTTGCACGGCGCGATTGCGGTCGGCTTCTTTGCGGCGGTGTTCGGAGGCACGCGCTCGCAGATCTCCGGACCGACGGCGCCGATGACCGTTGCGATGACGGTCATTCTGACGACCCACGCGTCGAATCTGACCGAGGCGTTGACCGTGGTCGTGCTGGGAGGCCTGCTCCAGATGCTGCTCGGGCTGGCCAAGGTCGGGCGTTACGTGGTCTACACGCCCTACGTCGTCGTGTCCGGGTTCATGACGGGTATCGGCATCATCGTCATCCTGATCCAGGTTCTGCCCCTGCTCGGGTCGCCGCCGGCGCCGGGAGGCGCCCTGGGCGCGGTCCGGGCGCTGCCGGAGGCGCTTGGGGCCCTGAACGGACACGCGCTCGCCGTGGGACTGATCACCCTGGCCGCCGGCGTGCTCTGGCCGCGCCGTCTCGCGAAGTACCTGCCCGGTCCGTTGCTCTCCCTGATCGTGGGCACGCTGCTCGGCGTGCTGTGGCTGGGCGGTGCGCCGATCCTCGGCGACGTGCCGGCCGGCCTGCCGGGTCTGAAGATCGGGGTTCCCCCGGCCGCCTTCCTGCTGCAGGCTCTGCAGCCGGCACTGATTCTCGCCCTGCTGGGTTCCGTCGACAGCCTGCTGACGTCGTTGGTGGCGGACTCCCTCACCGGCACCCGGCACAATCCGAACCGCGAACTCGTGGGGCAGGGGATCGGCAACATGGTGTCCGGAGTGCTGGGAGGCTTGCCGGGCGCCGGCGCGACGATGGGCACCGTGGTCAACATCCGCGCCGGCGGGTCGACGCGCCTTTCCGGCGTCCTGCGGGCCATGTTCCTGCTGCTGCTCGCGGTCGGACTCGGACCGGTCGTCGAGCCGGTGCCCCACGCGGTGCTGGGCGCCATCATGATGAAGGTCGGCTGGGACATCATCGACTGGCCGCTAGTCGTGCGGATCCACCGGATTCGGCGCGAACACCTGTTCGTCGTGCTGCTCACGCTGGGCCTGACCGTGTTCGTCGACCTGGTGACGGCCGTGGCGGTGGGGCTGATCGCCGCGGGGATGGCGCACGCGCGGCGCCTGGAGCGGCTCGAACTGGACAGCGTCGTTTCCGTTCCGCTTCTCGACCGCGCCTTCTTCGATCAGGAACAGGCGCTTCCGGCGGCAGACAGGTACTCGGCCAGGGTCGGCCTGGTGGCGCTCAAGGGGACGCTCACGGTGGCATCTTCGAGCAAGCTGTCCTCGGTGATCGGAGGAGACATCAAGGACCACGAGGTCGTCATCTTCGACTTCTCGGAGGCCGTGCACCTCGACGACAGCGCGGCCATGGTGGTCCGGCGGCTCGTCAAAGTCGCCGCGGCGGAGGGGACGGAGGTGGTCGTGACCGGACTTTCCGGGTCCGTCGCCACAACGCTGTCGACTCTCGACATTCTTCGCGGCATTCCCGAGGACCGACTGACAAGAAGCCTGGACGAGGCCAGGTCGGTTGCCCACGGATTGCTGAACGGGCGACTCGGCGCTGGCCCTTCCGGGCAGTGAACCGGACCGTGCGTCGTGGCGGACTGACGTAGGGTTGGTGAAACAACCTCGCGCCTCTCGCGTCAAAGAGGAAGACACGATGCGTGGCGGCCGTTCGGGCCAGAGCGCGGTCGAAGGAAGGAACGTATCCCGATGAACCTGTTCCCAGTACAGCGAGTCCGAGAATCCGCGGTGGTCATCGCCGCGCTCTGCACTGTCTTCATTCTGCCCGCGGTGTCGGCGCCGCCGGCGGAAGCGCAGGTGCAGGTGGGCTCGACCTGGATCACCGAGCCGGTCGAACCCGAACTGGACATCGCGGACGGGGAGCTTCTCCTCGATCTGGACGAGGCGATCGCGATCGCCCTGAAGAACAACCTGGGACTGCTGGTGCAGCGCTACCAGCGGTCGCAGTCGCTGTTCCGGATCGATCAGGAGTACGGCATCTACGACACGGTGCTCGGAGTCAATGCCAACGTGAACAGCGACAGTCGCCCGTCGGCCTCGCAACTCGATGGTGCTCTGGTCACGGAGAACGAGACGATCACGGGGAACGTCGAGTTGCGCAAGCCGGTCGCGTCGGGCGGCGAGTTTTCGATCGACTGGCAGAACAGCCGCTCGCAGTCGAACTCCCGCTTCTCGGACATCAATCCGAGCCTGCGCTCCAGCCTGACGTTCGCCTTCAACCAGCCCCTGCTCAGGAACCGGGGCAGGGGGATCACCGAGCGCAATCTCGCCGTGGCGAGGCTGAACAGCGACATGAGCCTGGATGACCTGGAAGTTCAGGTCGTCGACACGGTGCAGACGGTGGCGAACGGCTACTGGGCCCTGGTCGAAGGGCTGGAACAGCTCAAGGTCGCCGAGGAGAGCCTGGCCCTGGCCGAGGAACTGCACGAGATGAACCGGATTCAGATCGAGGTCGGCACCCTGGCGCCGCTCGAACTCGTCCAGAGCGAGGCCGGCATCGCCACCCGGGAGGAGGAGATCATCCGCGTCCAGGCGCAGATCCAGGACGCGGCGGACGAGCTCAGGCGGCTGCTCAATCTGGACGAGAGGTCGTTCTGGGATCTGGAGATCGTGCCGACCACGTCGCCCGAGATCTCCCGGGTCGTCATCGACCTGGAGGCCTCGCTCGGCTGGGCGCTCGACCGGCGGGCCGAGATCGACCGGCAGGAGCTTCAGATCGAAACGCTCGTGATCGATTCTAAATTCCTGCAGAACCAGGCGCGGCCCGACCTCAGCCTGAACGTGAGCTACGGGCGCAACGCTCTTGGCGGCGACCGGCTCACTTGTGACCGCCCCGGCGAGCCGAGCATCGCGGACCTGTTCGAGCCGTGTCCCCCCGAGTACGAGCGGACGGACTCGCTGGACTACTTCTCGACCCTGGGCCAGTTCTACCAGGGGATTCTGGGCCAGGTCTTCGAGGGCTGGAACGTCGGCCTGAGCCTGTCGAAGCCTCTTCAGAACCGGGCGGCCAAGGCCCAGAATCGGATCGCCGCACTGGCGTTGGACCAGGGCCGACTGGAGCTCCGGGACCTGACGCTGTCGATCCGCACGGAGGTGCGTACCGCGACACGTGGCGTCGAAACCGCTGGCAAGCAGATCGACTCCGCCCGGGTGTCGCGAGAGTTGGCGGAAAAGAACCTGGACGCCGCCCAGAAGCGCTACGAGAACGGACTCTGGACTAGCTTCCAGGTCCTCGAGATCCAGGAGGATCTCACCGCGGCTCGGACCCGCGAGGTCGAGGCGATCACGAACTACCGGCGGGCCCTGCTCGCCTACTTCAAGGCGATCGGCATGCTGCTGGATCAGAAGGGCATCGAACTCGTCGACGACGCGGAAACCGACAGCTGACGTTCATCGGTAAGGTCGGGTGGTGCCGGAGGTGGGAGTCGAACCCACACGCCCAGTAGGGGCGCTGGGGTGACTGGAGTCCCCGCAGGGGACCCTACGCGATTGTCGGGTGGTGCCGGAGGTGGGAGTCGAACCCACACGCCCCAAGGGGCGCTGGGGTGACTGGAGTCCCCGCAGGGGACCCTACGCGATTGTCGGGTGGTGCCGGAGGTGGGAGTCGAACCCACACGCCCCAAGGGGCGGGGGATTTTGAGTCCCCTGCGTCTGCCATTCCGCCACTCCGGCCTCAGTGCAAAACCGCATCTCCGCGGGTGCTGCGACGACGGGGGCGCAGAGTAGCACCGCCACTGTGCAACTTCCAGCCCTGGGACTGCAAAGTCAGCGCCTGCAAGGATTTAGGGCAGCACTCACGGTCAGGCGCAAATGGGGCGGGAACAGCTTGACGTTCGGGGCCCGCTCGGCTACAATCCGCGCCCGTTAACTGTGTGGCTGTCCGTAACTTAGGGATAACCAGAGCAGCAAACTGGCGGCGGATCTCGGAAGGCTTCGGCGACGTCTGCCGAGGCAGGCGACTTGAGCGTGCCAGACGGGGTTTTCAGAAATGGGGGTGCAGAGTGTTCCGAGTCGGTGAGAAAGTCGTATACCCCAACCACGGCGTAAGCGTCGTGGAGCAGATTGCTCTGAGCGCCCCGGACGGTGGAGAGAAACAGACCTACTACCACCTGAGGGTCCTGGGGAACGACTCCAAGGTGATGGTGCCCGAGGAGAACCTCGACCGCGTGGGCCTCCGACGGCTGGCCAAGGCGCGGGAGATCCGGGATCTGCTGCGGTTGATCGAGGACGGCAACATCGACGTCTACAAGGACTGGAAGGGGCGCTACAAGCAGAACCTCGACAAGATGCGGACCGGTTCCCTCACCGACGCCGCCCAGGTGCTGAAGAACCTGCGTCTGGTAAGCCAGAAGAAGAGCCTCTCGTTCCGCGAGAAGAAGATGTACGAGAAGGCGAGGTACTTCATCGTCAGCGAGGTGCTGCACGTCCGGGAGATCAACGAAGAGGACGCGGAAGTGCTGGTCGAGAAGGCTCTGACGGGCAGCCTCGAGAAGATCTCCAAGGCCAAGGCCAGTTGAGGCTCCGCGGCCGCGGCGGTCCCCGCCTCTGAGGCCACGAGAGGAATCGGCGGGGAAGTCCAGGCTGCCTGGGCTGATGTAGATCGTGACCAAACTGCTCGTCATCCTGATTGCCCTCCTGGTGGCATGGATGTGGGTATCGCGGATGGTGCGCGGGCTCTTGCGGTCACCGCGTGGCGCGGAGGCGCGCTCGTTCCTGCGCCTGCTCCAGGTGTTGCAGCGATCCGCCGCAGGCTCTTCCGGTACGGGAAGGCCGCGAGGCACGGGGGGCGCACGAGGCGCGGCCGGGGGTTTCTCGCCCGGGAACCCGCCGGGCGGTCGGAAAACGAATGGGCCAACGGGATCGGTGAGCCCGCTGCTCCGATGTGCGCGATGCGGCGTCCACGTGCCTGAAGCCCAGTTGACCGGCGGCGTGTGCGGCGATTGCGCCGGGGAGGATGGGGCTGGATAGCGCCGGCGCGGCCGGCGGCGGGTTTGCCGAAGTCGCGGTGCCGCTGCCTCTGCCCGATCCTCTGACTTACAGCGTACCCGCCCGTTGGAGCGGCCTGGCCCGGATCGGCGTCCGAGCGCGCGTGCCCGTCGGGAAACGACGGGTCACCGGCTGGATTGTCGGCCTTCCCGGTCGCCCACCGGCTGGGGTCGAAACCCAACTGCGGGCGATTGAATCGGTCGTCGATCTGGAACCCGTTCTGCCCGACGACCTGATGGAGATCGCCCGTTTCGCCTCTTCCTACTACGCGGCGCCGATCGGCGAGGTACTGAGGAACATGATCCCCGGTCGGCTCCCGGGCCGGGGCGACGCGCGTGCCGAACTGACGAACCGCGGCGCACTCCACGACTGCCGGGATCCGAAGAGTCAGGCTCTGCAACGTCTGCTCCTGGATCGAGGCCGCCTTGCCCTGGCGACGATCTGGGAGGAACAGGGGGAGGCGACCCTCTTCGATCGGATCGAGAGCTGGCGCGAGAGTGGCCGGATCCGGCTGTACGAGCCTGGTAGCCGGAGTTCCCGGTACCGGGCGGCCGTCGAACTGCCGGCCGGGGACCGCGACGCCCAGCTTCAGGCTTGCGGGCGGTCTCCAAAGGGCCGTCTGGCGGTCGAGTACCTGGCCGAACTGAACCGGCCGGCGACACTCGAGGAGCTGCGTGCCCGAACCGGTGCTTCGGCGGCGGTTGTCAGGCGCCTGGTACGTCTCGGCATTCTCCGCTCCTTCACGCAGATCGAGACGATGGATCTGGCCCGTCACCGCCTGGCCGGTGACGGCGAGACGAAGCCGATCGAGCTGCGTCCGGACCAGCTCCTTGCCGCCGACGACCTGGTGGCCGCGGTCCGGAGCGGCCAGTTCCGATCCTGCTTCCTGGGCGGCATGACCGGCTCCGGAAAGACCGAGGTCTATTTGCAGGCGGCTGCTGCGGCGCTGGAAGGGGACCGGTCCGTCATCGTTCTGGTGCCAGAGATTGCGCTGGTACCGGCGCTCGCGCGGACGCTGAAGCAGCGCTTCGGCGACCGGGTCGCCCTGTTGCATTCGAACCTCGGCAACGCGGAGCGCCATCAGGAGTGGGAGCGTGTCCGCGGTGGGGAGTGCCGGGTCGTCGTGGGTCCCCGGTCGGCCGTCTTTGCTCCCGTCCGGAACCTGGGCCTGGTCGTCGTCGACGAGGAGCAGGACGCGGCCTACAAACAGGACACGCGTCCGCGCTACAGCGGCCGGGACCTGGCCCTGGTACGGGCACGCTCCTGCGCCGCGACCGCCGTACTCGTCTCTGCCACCCCGAGTCTCGAGACCCGGTTGAACGTCGAACGCAGTCGCTATCGCCACCTCCGGCTCACTGCCAGGGTGGGTTCGGGTTCACTTCCGGAACCGATTCTGGTCGATCTCCGCAGGGAGGCCGGGGGACCCCGCCGTCCGGGGGACGTGACGTTCTCGGCTCTCCTCGTGGACCAGATCACCCACAGCCTGGAGCGGGGAGAGCAGGTGATCCTGCTGCGGAACCGCCGCGGCTATTCGCCGCAGCTCCTGTGTCGTGCCTGTGGCGAGAACATGCCCTGCAAGGACTGCGGCCTGCCCAAGAGCTTCCACCGCCGGGAGCGAAGACTGATCTGTCACTACTGCGGCGTCCGCGAGGAGGCGCCCCGGCTTTGCCCGGACTGCGGAGAGGACGCGCTTCAGCCGATCGGCGCCGGCACGGAGAGGGTGGAGGAGGAAGTCCAGGAGCGGTTTCCGGGGGCGGTCGTGGATGTGCTGGACCGCGACGCGACGCGCCGGGTCGGAGGGCCCGCGGCCGTCCTGGAACGTTTTCGCGGCGGGCGAACCCAGATCCTGATCGGCACCCAGATGGTGTCGAAGGGCCATCACTTCCCCGACGTTGCGCTTGCCGCGGTGCTTACCGCGGATTCGTATCTCGGGTTCCCGGACTTTCGCGCCGCGGAACGCAGCTACGCGCTGCTCACGCAGCTTGCCGGGCGGGCCGGTCGCGGTGAACGGCCGGGCCGCTTCGTGGTCCAGACGTACCATCCGGACCACTATGCGATTCAGGCGGTGCTCAACGGCGATGACGAGGCCTTCGCGAGTCATGAGATGAGGTTTCGCCGGGTGTTTCACTACCCTCCGTTCACCCGCATGGTCCAGCTCGTGATCCGCGACCGTGATCGGGAACGTGGTTGGCGGCGGATCAGGGAGCTAGCGGGGGCTGCCCGCGCCCATGTGCTGGCCGCCGGGGTGCGCTTTTCCGGGCCCGCACCGGCACCCTTCGAGCGCCTCAAGGGACATTGGCGGTTTCAGTTCCTGATGCGCTCCGTTAGCGGCGCCGACGTCCGGCGGTTGGCCCGGGCGATTGCGCCGGCACCGGCCGCCGATCTCACGATCGACGTGGATCCCCAGGACCTGATGTGACTGTTCCCGAGCAGGGCGTTCGCCGCGAAGAGGCGGTGGAGTGGCTGGAGAAGCCCGCTCCCGAGGCCACCGGCCGGCTTCTGGCGGCAGGATACGGGCTGCTTGCGGCGCCCCTTGCCCGTAGGGGCGTGAAGACGGAGGCCGAGGCGGAGACGTTCCTCAGGCCGCATCCCAGTGGCCTGCACGACCCTTTCCTGCTGAGCGGAATGGAAGAGGCGACCGAGCGTGTGCTGGCCGTATGCCGGGACCGCGGCACGGTAGCTGTCGTGGGGGACTACGACGTGGATGGGGTCAGCGCCTGCGCGCTGCTCACGGCCGTACTGCGCGCCCTGGCTGCCGAGGTTGTTCCGATCATCCCGAACCGGTTGACCGACGGCTACGGCTTTCAGGTCGCACAGGTGGAGAAGGCGCGACGGGCCGGCGCCTCGTTGATCGTCACCGTGGACTGCGGGACGACCTCGAACGAGGCGGTGGAGGAGGCGATCAGGCAGGGAATGGACGTGGTCGTGACGGATCATCACGTTGCCGGAAGCGGCTTTCCGTCCCAGGCGATCCAGGTCAATCCTCAGCAGGATGGCTGTACCTACCCTTTCCGCCATCTGTGCGGCGCCGGGCTTGCGTTCAAGCTGGCGCAGGCCGTCCTGCGCCGAAGCGGCCGCGAGGAGCCGCTGGCCGCGCTGTTGCGGGTGGCATGCCTCGGGACGATCGCGGATGTCGTTCCCCTGGTGGGAGAGAACCGGGTCATCGCGGCCCTGGGCCTGCAGGCGTTGGCAAAGGCACGGTCACCGGGGCTCCGGGCCCTGATGCGCGTCTCTCGCGTTGAGGGTGGTGTCTCGTCGACGGAGGTCGCCTTTCGGCTGGGACCGAGGCTCAATGCCGCCGGCCGACTGGCGAGCGGCGAGCTGGCGCTCCGCCTGTTGCTGACCCGGGACCAGGCCCAGGCCGACCGCCTCGCGGGCGAGCTCGACTCACTCAACCGGAAACGGCAGGCCGAAGAACGGCGGGTGGTGAGGGAGGCCACGGAACTGTTTTCGGCCGACGAAAGACGGCCCGGGATCCTCATGGGCTGGAGCCCCGGATGGCATCGGGGCGTCGTGGGGATTGCCGCCGGCCGCCTCGCCCGCGAGTTCCATCGGCCGGTGATCCTGCTGGGAGTCGAGGGCGAGACGGGTACCGGCTCAGGTCGCAGCATTCCGGGCCTTGATCTCCACTCGTTCATGACCGGCTTCGAGGGGCGGATGGCGCGATTCGGAGGCCATCCCCAGGCCATTGGCCTGTCGGTGGACGTGTCCGCATTGCCGGCTCTGAAAGCGGAGATGGAAGAGGCCGCGGTCTGGCCGCCGGAAGTGCTCGTGCGACGCCGGGAGTATGAACTGGCCCTCTCTCCGGAACAGGTCGAGCCAGGCCTGTTCCGCGAACTCGCGCAGTTGGAGCCACATGGCGAGGCGAATCGCCGGCCGTTGATTCGGCTGGGCCCGTTGGAACGTAGCGGGCCGGTGCGCGAGTTCGGGAAGGACCACGTCAAGGTGGGCGTCAGGCGAGCCGGAAGGGGCTCCGATTCAGGCCGATTCGTCCAACTGCTCGGCTGGGGCTGGCGGAAGCGACTGGCCGAGCTCGATGGCCGCTTCGAAGTGCTCGGGGCCCTGGAGTGGGACGCCTGGGCCGGCGGTCCCGTGGTCAGGATCGAGGACGCCAGGCAGATCGGCAACGGCTCGGAGACGGCCGCCAGGGCCAAGTAGACTTCGGCACATGGCCACCGAGACACCCCCCGGGGCCGACGAAACCCGCCCTTCGCCGGCAGCGGACCGCGGAGACTCCGTCTACCGGCCCGGTGGCCGGAGAGACCTGCGCTATGGACATCGGCGGCAACTTCGCACCAGGTTGCTGAGGGCGTTCCTGCTCGGCGTGCTGATTGCCGGCGTCGGCGGGCTTGCCTGGGTCTTTGTCAGTGGACGACCCGCCGCGATCGCGGTGGTCGCCGACGAGACTCTCGAAGAGTCGGCCGCTACCGGAGAGGCCGCGTTGGCGGGCGAGGAAACCGTCCAGCTCAGCGCTGAGCAATTCGAATCGACGCTCGAGCGTGAAGGCGTGGAGGTGTTCCGCATTCGGGGCGCGCGCACGAGTTCCGACGACCAGGGCAACGTGCTGTTGAAGGAGGTCGAGATCGAGTACCCGCGCGGCGACGACGAGTTTCGCCTGCATGCGGATCGTGCGACGTACAACGAGGCGACGAACGCAACCCACCTTGAGGGAGCGGTCTCTCTCGAGGGAACGAACGGCCTGGTTGTCGACACGGACTGGATGGACCTGGCCGAGGGCGGCATGATCCTGACCGCCGCGCCCGGCAGCCGCTTCACTTTCGAGGGCATCACTGCGGTTGGAGACGGACTGCGGGTCGACTTCCGTCGAGAGGTGGCAAACCTCAGCGGCGGCGTCCGGGCGACGGGCAGCGCCGTGGCGAGCGAAACGGACTCGTCCCCCCAGCCGCTGGCCCTGACTTCCGAGACGCTCGAGTATCGATGGCGTGAGGGGCGGATGAGGGCTACCGGCGGTGCCGAGATGGAGTTCGGGCAGTCGCCCGAGCCTCTCTTCCTGGCCGCCGAAACGCTGGAGTACTTCTGGAACGAGGGAACTCTGACCGGCCGGGGTGGAACCACGACGCGGTTCGGCGAGCTGAACCTCACCGCCGGTTCACTGACGCTCGTTCTCGCAGGAGACGCCGGCGATGCGCTGAAGACACTCGAGGCCCGCGGGGAGATCGTGCTGCTTGCGCCTCTCGCGAGTGGCGGACTTCCGGCGGGGGATGCCGAGAGCTCGACGATGGTCCTGCTCGGCGGTGCGCTGGATGTCGGATTCGACGCCAACCAGCTCCCGAGTCGGTTGCTGCTGAGTGGCCCCAACCGGGGCGGTCCGGGCGTGCTGCGCATCGACGATGGAGATGGAGGCCGGCGGCGGGTTCGGGCTCAGGTAGTCGCCTTCGGCTTTGTCGACGGAGTGCCGTCCGAGTTCGAGGCGCGAGGAAGGGTCGTGCTCGACGAGCAGGTCCCCCAGCGAAAACAGCCCCTGCGAATTGCTTCGAGCAGGATCGCGAATGGCCGCTTCGACGGCGACGGTGCTCTGGCGGAACTGGTCCTGGCAGGCAACGTGGACCTCACGGATCGGAGCCGCGATCCGGTCCGTGCACTCGCGGACCGCGCAACGATCGATCCCGTGACCGGACGGGTCGAGTTTCTCGGAGAGCCGGCGAAGCTCAGCGTCGCAGAAGGCGAACTCGAAGCCCCGCGCGCGGTGTTCGATCAGACTGCTGCCTGCTCGGAAGCGAGCGGTGGCGTACGGATCACGTTTCAGGGAGCCGCCGATGGCGAGAGGAGCTCTCTGCCGCTCGCGGGCGCGGACTCGACCAGTGGCCCATCGACGATCCGATCGGAGGAGGCCGTACTCTGCGAACAGGAGGGCAGCCGCTTCCGGGGGAGTGTCGAGGCGGTCCTCGGGGAGTACCATCTCGCGGCCGCGCAACTGCAGGTCAGCGGAGACCGCAAGCGCCTCCTGGCGACGGGCGATGTGCGCACGACCTGGCGCGCGGCGCCGGGGCTCGCGCCGGCGGCCGCCGGAGAGTTGGAGGTCGAAACAACTGATGAGGAATGGCTCGTGGTCTCCGAGCGAATGAGCTTCTCCGAGGACGAGGGCGAGTTGCGCTACAGTGGCGGGACCTCGGCCTCCCTTGGGGACCAGCGGCTGAACTGCGACGAACTGACCGTCGAGGCTGCGGCTGCGAGCGACGATGCGGAGAACGTCCAGACGCGGGCGCTGTACTGCCTGGGGAACGCGCGGCTCGAGGATCTCGCACAGTCGGTTTCGGCCCAGGCCGATCGAGTCGTCTATCTCGTGGCGGAACGCGTGATTCGGCTCTCCGGCGGCGTCGTCATCGACAAGGGAGGCGATCTCCTGAGCGGGTCGCGCCTGATCTACTGGCTCGACGAGGGCCGTTACGCGATGGGGCCGTCCGGCGGCACGGCTGCCGGAGCCGGCTACCCGTGACCGACCGTCCGGCTTCAGGCCACCGCATCCGCACCCGGGATGTGCGGAAGGTCTATCGGGGCCGACCAGTCGTCCAGGACGTGTCGATCGAGGTCGGCCAGGGGGAAGTCGTCGGTTTGCTCGGACCGAATGGCGCCGGCAAGACGACCACGTTCTACATGGTCGTGGGCCTGACCCGGCCCGATGGCGGCCGCGTCTTCCTCGACGACGTCGACATCACCGACCTTCCCATGTACCTTCGTGCGCAGCAGGGCATCAGCTATCTGCCACAGGAGCCTTCGGTGTTCAGGCGGCTTTCCGTCGAAGGCAACCTCCGTGCGGTGTTTGAGACGCTCGGCCTGGGCCGTGCCGAGCAGCGCCGCCGGATCAACCAGTTGGTCGGAGATTTCGATCTCGTCGCGGTCCGGCGCTCGAGAGGGAACCAGCTTTCGGGCGGCGAGCGCCGGCGGCTCGAGATTGCCCGCGCGCTTGCGATCAGCCCCAGCTTCATCCTTCTCGACGAACCGTTTGCCGGCATCGATCCGATCGCCGTGCTCGATATCCAGGCGATCATTCGGCAGCTCCGGGACATGGGTATCGGCGTCCTGATCACGGATCACAACGTGCGGGAGACGCTGAAGATCACCGACCGGGCCTACATCATCAACGACGGCAGGATTCTCCGTACGGGCACACCGACGGAACTGTCGTCCGATCCGACGGTGAGAAAGATCTACCTCGGCGCCGAGTTCACGCTCTAGGATCCCGCGCCGCAGCGACGGCGCAAGGTGATACCGTCATCTTGGCATTGGTCTTGCTGGTACGCGTTGAGGCGGCGCCGGACGGTGGCGGGCTGCCGACGCTTTTGGCTGGACCGGCCCGGCCCCGGGAACCGCTGCCGTTCGAACGCGATCATGGTGCTCCAACAGAGGCTCTCCCTCAAACTGGCCCAGCGGCTGGTCATGACGCCGGCCCTGCAGCAGGCGATCAAGCTGCTGCAGATGACCCGCCTCGAGCTGGAAGGCGTGCTCAACCAGGAGATGGTCGAGAACCCGGTACTCGAGGATGGCAGCGAGGAAGAGGATCCGGAAGAGGCAGCTCCCTCCGAAGCTGGCGACGAGACGAAGGCCGAGGTTGCGGACGCTCCGGGAGAGGAGGCTGCGAGCGCAAACGGCGCCGAGGAAGGGGAGGGGAGCGACGCTCCCGAGCCTGGCGATGAGGACGACCCCTCGATGGGAGACATCGACCTCGACGCGTACTTCAACGACTACCTCGGGCCGGACTCGACGGTCGCGAACACCTTCGAGAGCAGGGAAACCTCGCCGATCGAGAACAACTTCAGCCGCGAGCCGGATCTCTACGACCACCTGCTCTGGCAGTTGCGCATGTCCGACGCCTCGCCACTGCTCAGGAAGGTCGCGGAACTGATCATCGGCAACGTCGATGCGGATGGCTTTCTGCAGGCTTCGGTTGAGGAGATTCGACTTCTCGGCGCCGGGGAAGCGGAGGCCGAGCGGTACCGCTCGGAAGTCGCAAGGGCTCAGGGAATGAACGAGGCGCTGGCCACCGGCCAGGAGCAAAATGGCGGCGCTCCGTCAGTTTCGGAACACCAGGCAGCGGAGTTGGCGCCCGATCCGGTCGCGGTGCCGGGATACCCCCTGGAGCTGGTGGAGCGGGCGCTGGAACTGGTGCGGAGTTTCGATCCGTCCGGCGTGGCCTGGTACTCGCTGCGGGAATGCCTGCTGGCGCAACTCGAGGCAAAGGGCGAAACGGACTCGCTGGCGTACCGCATCGTCAGCGAGTGTTGGGGGCCGTTCACTCGACGGCAGTTCCGGCTCATGGCGCGACGGCTGCGCATGCCGTTGGCCCGGCTCGAGGCGCCGGTCGAGGAGATCAAGGCGTTGGAAACGAGGCCTGGTCGGCAGTTCTCGAACGAGCGCGTCGAGTACGTCGAGCCCGACGTGGTCGCGGTCAAGACCGGCGGCGAGTGGGCGATTCAGCTGAACGACGACGGGCTGCCAAAGTTGCGGATCAGCCGGGCCTACCGCTCGATGCTCCGGACAATGCAGCGCGACGGCAACCAGACGGAGGCGCGGGATTTCCTCAAGGACAAGATGCGCTCCGCGATGTGGCTCATCAAGAGCCTTGATCAGCGCCAGCGAACGATCTACAAGGTCGCGGAGTCCATTCTGCGGCAGCAGCGGAGGTTCTTCGACCATGGTCTCGATGAGCTGCGCCCCATGGTGCTGCGGGACGTGGCCGACGACATCGGTATGCATGAATCAACCGTAAGCCGCGTGGTGTCCAACAAGTACATCCACACGCCGCGCGGCCTGTTGCCGATGAAGTTCTTCTTCCACAGCGGCATCGACCGCTACCAGGGAGGAGAGATTTCCTCGTTGACGGTGAAACGGATGCTGAGCGACCTGATCGGCGAGGAGAACAGCCGCAGGCCGCTGTCGGATTCGGCATTGACGCGTGAGTTGCAACAGGAGGGCATTAACATCGCCCGGCGAACTGTGGCCAAGTACCGGGATGAGCTCGGTATTCCGTCCTCAACCGATCGCAGACGGATCTTCTGAGACAGAGCTACAACGGGGGCACCGCCGAACCAAGATGGATCTGGCAAGTCTGGCGAAACCGCAATTGATCTTCTCCGACGTCGAGGCGAAGAGCCGCGACGGCGCACTGCGAACACTGACCGAGCGGATCTGCCGCGTCCTCGGCCTCTCGGATCCCGATGCGGTCCTGTCCGCCCTGCAGGAGCGGGAGGAGTTGGGCTCGACGGCCGTGGGCGGAGGCATGGCCATTCCGCACGGCCGGATCCGTGGTTTGCGGGACATCGTGCTCGCAGTGGCGGTGTCGAAGCGCGGCGTCGACTACGGCGCCGATGACGGCGTGCCGGTCCGCTTCTTCTTCGTCCTGCTTTCGCCCCGGGAGAGCGCCGGCCGACACCTCAAGGCCCTGGCCGCGATCTCCGAGTGGGTGAACAGTGGCGGCCGTGAGCGCCTTCGCCGCGTCTCCAAGGCGCAGGAGATCTACGAGCTGCTGTGCGCCAACGGGCGTGTCTGAATCGCCGGTCCGCCTGTTCGTGATCACGGGCCTGTCGGGCTCGGGGAAGAGCACGGTTGCCCGGTGCTTCGAGGATCTCGGCCACCACTGCATCGACAACCTGCCGCTGCCTCTCCTGAGGCACCTCGTCCGTGAGCCGGCCGCGGCCGCACCGGGGCTCGAGGCAATCGTCCTGGTCACGGACCTGCGCACTCCCGGACTGGCGGAAGAACTGCCGCGCCTTCTCGATGAAGCGGATCCCGGGCTGGTCGAGCCGGTGTTGATCTTTCTCGACAGCTCCGACGACGTGCTGGTCCGGCGGTACTCCGAGACCCGGCGCCGGCATCCCCTGACGGGCGAGGGGGAGCGCGTGATCGACGGCATCCGGCGGGAGCGGAAGATGCTCCTCGAGCTTCGGGGACGCGCCGCGCGAGTGTTCGACACGACGGACTCGACGATTCATGAGCTTCGCGCAGCCATCTACGACGAGTTCGGATCGAGCGACGCCGGCGGCCTGACCGTCAACATCGTCAGCTTCGGGTTCAAGTTCGGTGTCCCGGCGGGCGCCGACCTGATGTTCGATGTCCGGTTCCTGCCGAACCCGTACTTCGTCGCCGAACTGCGGGAGAAGCCGGGCACGGACCCGGCGGTCCGGAGTTTCCTGCATGGCCACGAAGCGTTCGCCGAACTGGTCGGTCGGCTGGAGAGTCTTCTGGCCTACCTTCTGCCGAGATTCAGGGACGAGAACCGCAGCTATCTGACCGTCGCGATCGGCTGCACGGGAGGGAGGCATCGGTCGGTCGCGGTCTCGGAAGCACTGGCGGACCGGCTGGTGGCCGGCGCCTGGCAGATCCGGTTGCAGCACCGGGATGTGGAGCGTCACCGGTCGAGGGCGGCGAGCAACAGATGACGATTCCCGTGCTCATCGTTTCGCATGGCGAACTCGCCCAGCGCCTGCTCGAGTCAGCGCACGCCATTTCCGGCCAGGACCACGACACCTGTCCCGTGCCGATTCACGCGCTCTGCGTCGACTGGCGGGCCGAGGCCGGCGAGGCGGCGGACCTCATCGAGGCCAGAGTCCGGCGGCTCGAGGAGGAGCATGGAGAAGGGGTACTGATCCTGACCGAAATGTTCGGTGACACGCCCTGCAACAGTGCGCTGCGGGCCTCCGGAGCGGCGAACGCCGCGGTCGTGACGGGGGTCAACCTGCCGATGGTGCTGAGTCTCTGCTGTGGAGCGCCGGAGCTCGATCTGCCGGATCTGGCGGACTGGATCTGGAGCAACGGGCGCAGGAGCATTCAGCTCGCCGCGAGTGGCAGTTCGCCGGACCCCGAGTGATGGAACGGGTGGTCGAGGTGGTCAACGAACTGGGCCTGCACGCGCGTGCCGCGGCCAGGCTGGTGCAGACGGCGAAGCAGTTCCGGTCCGATGTCGTGTTGCGCGTTGGAGCCCGTGAAGCCAGGGCGCGGAGCATCCTCGGCGTCCTGCTCCTGGGAGCCGGACAAGGCTCCAGGCTGACCGTCCGCTGCTTCGGCGAGGACGAGCATGCCGCGATCACCGCGATATGCGAGCTGGTCGAGACCCGCTTCGGGGAGGACGCGTGAACCGCGTGAAGGACCTGAAACCGCAGGAGGACCTTCAGGGGGCTGCCGCGGCGCCGGGAGTCGCGATCGGTCCCGCGGTCTGCCTCCGCGGACACGGCGTCGAAGTGCTGCGGGTGCCGATCCGGAGCAGCGGCCTGGACCGGGAAGTCGCACGCTTCGGCGCTGCCGTACGCTCCGTGGAGGCGGAACTCGAGGCCACCGAAAGCCGTATCGCCGAGACCTTTGGCAGCGATCTGGCGTCCATCTTCCATGCCCACTCGGTCATTCTGCGGGACTCGTCGTTCGCCCGCCGGATCGATCGGATGATCCGCAACGATCGGGTCAATGCGGAATGGGCGGTGCAGGCGGTGGCCGACGACCTTGGCGAGAAGTTCGCCCAGGTGAAGAGTCAGCACCTGCGGGAGCGGGGCGAGGACCTTCGCGACGTCACCCGCTATCTGCTCCGGGCCCTGGCGGGGAAGAGGTCTTCGCCGGGTGTAGGCGAGGACTTCGACCGCAACGTGGTCGTCGTCAGTCATGAGCTGACGCCGGACGAAGTCTTGCGCCTGGGACGCCGCGGGGCGGTTGGCTTCGCGATCGAGGTCGGCGGGGCCAACTCGCACACGGCGATCGTCGCCCGCGCGCTGGACGTCCCGCTGGTCACCGGCATCGTGGAGATCACGAACCGGGTCGCCGACGACGACCCCGTGATCGTGGACGGGGAGGAGGGACGCCTCACTCTCCATCCGACACCGGAAACGCTTGACGAGTACCGCAGGCTCCGGCGCCGGCGGCGGCGCAACGAGGAGGCGTTGTCGACCGCTGCCAGGGATCTGCCGGCTCGAACCGTCGACGGGGCGGAGATCGAACTGCTGGCCAACGTCGAACTGCCTGACGAACTGGACGACGTACAGCGATTCGGCGCCGCCGGCATCGGGCTCTACCGAAGCGAGTTTCTGTACCTGGAGAAGAGCCCCGAGCTGCCTTCCGAAGAAGAGCACGTGGCCGTGCTCCGGGAGCTCCTGGAGGCCCTCTCGCCGCAGCCCGTCGTCGTGCGGACCCTGGATCTGGGCGGCGGCAAGGTGGCAAGTGGTCTCGTGCCGCAGGACGAGGAGAATCCGGTGCTCGGTCAGCGCGGCATTCGGCTCACGATGGCCCGGGAAGACGTGTTCCGCGTCCAGTTGCGCGCGCTTTTCCGCGCCGCGCGCTTCGGCAACCTCCGCATCATGGCGCCGATGGTTACGGCGGTCGAGGAGATTCGGGCACTGCGAGTGCTTTGCGATGAGGTGTGCGCCGAACTCGAGGCCGAAGGAGCCGAGCACCGGCGGGACGTGGAGCTGGGCGCAATGGTGGAAGTACCGGCGGCGGTGATGATCGCCCGCCAGCTCGCGGCCGAAGTCGACTTCCTCTCGATCGGCACGAACGACCTGATCCAGTACACACTGGCGGTCGATCGGACGAACGAGTACGTCGTCGACCTTTATCAGCCACTGCATCCGGCCGTGCTGACCATGATTCGACTCGTGGTCGAGGCGGGCCGGAGGCAGCGGGTTCCGGTCGCCCTGTGTGGCGAGATGGCGGCAAGCCCCGAGTGCGTTCCGCTCATGCTGGGGCTTGGTCTGCGTCAGCTCTCGATGAGTCCCCGGGGGATTCCAAGGGTCAAGGATGTCGTGCGTTCGCTCGATGTCTGCGACGCCGAGGAGCTTGCTCGCAGGTGCGTCGCGGCGTCGACGGCGGAGGAGGTCGGGGCGCTGCTCGCGGCGTTCGGGGCAACCGCCGTGCACACGCGGACGCGGGTGCATACGGGATAGTAGTCTCCGCGCCGTGGAGCGGTTCTACATCGAGACCTGGGGCTGCCAGATGAACGAGCTGGACAGCCAGCGCATGGCGGGCCAGTTGATGCAACAGGGCCTCGTGCCGACCCGTGAGTTGCAGCAGGCCGATCTGATCCTCCTGAACTCGTGCTCGGTACGGGAGAAAGCGGCCCAGAAGTCCTATTCCCGGCTGGGCGAGTACCGGTTGCTGAAGCGCCACCGGAAGAACCTCCGGATCGGTTTCTGCGGCTGCGTCGCGCAGCAGGAGGGCGAAGAGGCCCTGCGCCGCAACCCGGACATCGATTTCGTGGTCGGCACCGGTCGGGTCGGCGAAATCGAGTCGGTTCTCAGGCGCAGCCGGCGCGGCGAGCGGGTCCTGGCGGTCGGGTTCCCCGAGGAGCGGCCCTACGACTTCGAGGCGATCAGTCGGGACAGCGCTCACAAGGGGATGGTGACGATCATCGAGGGCTGCAACAAGCGCTGCACGTTCTGCGTTGTGCCGAACACCCGGGGGCCGGAGCGGTGCCGGCCGATGGCGCAGATCATGAGCGAGATCGAGCACCTGGTCGAGTACGGCTTCCTCGAGGTGGAACTGCTTGGACAGACCGTGAACCACTGGTGCGAGCCGCCGCCGCCGCTCGGAAGCGGCCAGGACCTGGACTTCGCCGATCTGCTGAACGCCGCGGCCGTCGTGCCAGGCCTGAAGCGGCTGCGCTTCGTGACCTCCTATCCGCGCGATTTCACCGACGCGATGATCGCGGCCGTTGCTCGTCACGACAACATCTCGCCCTATCTCCACCTGCCGGTTCAGTCGGGCTCGAACCGGGTGCTGCGGCGGATGGGACGTGGCTACACGGTGGAGGACTACCGGAGGCTGGTGGGTCGCTTACGCGCCGCTCGCGAAGGCCTGGCCCTGTCGACCGATCTGATCGTCGGTTTTCCCGGGGAAACCGATGAGGACTTTCAGGCCACCCTGGACCTGGTCGAAGAGGTCCGTTTCGCATCCGTTTTCGCGTTCAAGTACAGCCCCAGACCGAATACGGCCGCGATCCGGCTGCCCAGCGCGGACGAGGTCCCCAGGGAAGTCGCCGACGAGCGGCTCCAGCGCGTCTTCGCGGCCCAGTCGGTCATCCAGCGCGAGCTGAACGAGGAGCTGGTGGGGAGGAAGTTCGACCTCCTGGTGACCGGCTGGAGCAGGCGGCCGGGCTATCAGGCCGGGCGAACGGACTGTCATCGGATCGTCCACTTTCCGGTGGGCGATGAGCCGGTCAGGGCGGGGACGCTGACCCGCATCCGGACTCTGGAGGCCTACGACCATTCTCTGCTGGGCGAGATGATCGCTGGCCGCTGCTAGGCCGCTGGCGTAGGATGGTCGGGGATGGCGACTGAAGGAGGAGGCAGCGGCGCGGCGGCCCGGGAGGACGCGGTCGATCGGAAGATCCCGGCTGAGGTCCACGGCCTCATGATGGAGCCGAACTCCAACCAGCCGATCGTCATCCTGCGCCTGCACGAAAAGAACGCCAGCGAGAGTTCCGTCGTGCCGATCTGGATCGGCATCTTCGAGGCGGGTGCGATCCAACTCGCGATCGAGGGCAAGGATCCGGGCCGCCCGATGACCCATGATCTGCTGAAGAACGCGCTCGACCTCGTCGGGGCCGAGGTGATCGAGGTCGTCGTGCGGGCGATCGAGGGCAACACCTTCCTGGCGGTGGTCAAACTCGTCGAGCGAAGCGGCGAGCACCGTCTTCTCGACGCCCGACCGAGCGATGCCATCGCGCTTGCGCTGCGTGCCGGAGCGCCGCTTTTCGTGCGCCAGTCGGTTGCGGATCTGGCCCGGGTCAAGCAGACGGCGAAAGAGGAGGGCGCCGAGGCGCCGACAGCCGGCATGGACGAAGAGAAGATGAAGGAGTGGCTCGAGGAGCTCGATCCGAAGGCACTCGGCAAGTACGAGATGTAACCGGGCGCGTTTGATGGACATCCGAATGGTCCCTCTTTCCCGGATCGAGCCGGACCCCGATCAGCCCAGGCAGCAACTCGAAGGCCTGGAAGAGCTGACTGCCTCCATCCGCACGAAGGGCGTTCTGGAGCCGATCCTGGCCCGGCCGCTTCCCCCCGCGTACCCCCACGACGGGGGCAAGAGGCGCTACCGGATCATCTCCGGCGAGCGCCGGTTTCGCGCCGCCCTGCGGGCCGGGGTCAGCGAGATTCCGGTGATCGAGATGGATGTGTCCCGCAGCGAGGCGCTCGAGATCGCACTGGTCGAGAACCTCCAGCGGGTCGACCTGACTCCGTTCGAGGAAGCTGACGGCCTGAGCGCACTGGTTGAGCAGCACGGCTACACGCACGAGCAGGTGGCTGCCGCGCTTGGCCGCTCCCGCGTCAGTGTGACGGAGTCGCTCGCCTTGCTCCGCCTGCCCCGGGGCGTTCGCGACCGGGCGATAGCGCTCGGCATTTCGGCGAGGAAGTCGATTCTCCTGGAAGTACTGAAGCTGGCCTCGGAGCGCGAGATGATCGAGATGCTGGAGCGCATCGCCGAGTACGATCTCAAGCGAGCCGATGTGCGCGATGAGGTGCGAGCGCGCCGTTCGGACGCGCGACGGGATGAGGAACCCGGGAAGGTCGAAGAGCCGGTCGAAGGAGGCGAGGCCGGACCGAAGCCGCATGTGTTCCGCTTTCAGGCGCCGGATGAGCGCTACAGCGTCTCGTTGAGCTTCCGCCAGAGGGTCGTCGAGGAAGAGGACCTGATCCGGGCCCTCGAGGAGCTTCTCGCGGCGCTGCGGCGGGAACAGGAAACGACCACGTCGTTCTAGCGGCGGTCTCGGCCGGCTTCGCCGTCCGGGCCAGGACGCGACTGGCCGGAAGGGCTCCCAGAGGCCTCTCGCGTGGTGAGTTCGTCGTATCGCAGGTCTGATAATGTCCAGTGTGTCGACACTGAACCCTCGAACGGCGCAGAGCCCCGGCACTCAGAAGAGCGCATCGGAGGTGTCCGGATGCCGTGCCGCGTGCTGGAAGAAGCACTTCCGTGCGGGCGTGGATCAAGTGCGAAGCTGTTCAAGGTAGACGGAAGTATAGGAAGAATCCGGAGGACCTAGTCAAGTGCGGTCCCTTGAAACGACGAACGGCCCACCAGAGCGGACCGTCCGAAGACCTTGGTTTGCCAGTCAGTCGCGCTGACCGAGACAGCGAGAGGGATGGTGTGGAAGCCACGAGACTGCACCGCTGGGGCAGTGATGGCAGCGCGGTAACAGTGGAACCATGCTAACATTGCCGTCATGGCAACAGTGCTCGCGTTCGTGTCGCAGAAGGGCGGAAGCGGAAAGACGACGCTGGGCGTCGCGGTAGCCGTGGCGGCCACTCGAGCAGGAGACCAGGTCAGGGTGATCGACCTCGACCCGCAGGGATCAACGCTGACGTGGGGCCGCCGTAGAGGCGACGAGATTCCCGAAGTGGTGGCGGGACATCCGCCGCGGCTGAGGCAAGGCATCGAGTCGGCCCGCGGCGCCGGCGTCGATGTGGTGGTGATCGATACGGGGCCGCGTGAAGGTGGCGGCGCTGCCGAAGCGGCGCGCCTGGCCGACTTGGTGCTGATTCCCTGCCGGCCCGCCGCGGTGGACCTGGCCGCAGTGCCGGCGACGCTGGCGACGGTGGCCGGAGCGAAAGCCGCCGTCGTGCTGAACGGCTGCCCGCCTCGTGGCCAGTGGACGCCCCAGGCGGCGGAGGCGTTGCGCAGCGTGGGCGCGGAGGTTTGTCCAGTAACGCTCGGCTATCGCGTAGCTCACGCCCGCGCGTTCATGGCTGGCCGCACGGCGCAGGAACTCGACCCGCGGTCCGCCGCCGCGGCGGAGGTGGCGGCTCTGCACGTGTGGATCAAGAAAGAGGGGGGAGGAGCATGAGCAAGAAGAGGGAGACGACGCTGACGGACTTCATGGCCGCCCAAGCGGAGGAGCCGGAGGGCCACACGAAGGTGGCCCGGTCTCGGCGGGGGAAGAAGGCTTGGGTGATCTACCTCGACCCAGACACGTCCCGGCGGTTGCGGGTGGCCGCCGCCGTGACCGACCGGAGCATGCAAGCCCTGGGAGAGGAAGCAGCCGACCTGGTGTTGCAGCGGTACGGAAAGCTGACGCCCTAAAGAGGGAGAGAAGCACGATGATGAGATTGGTCAAGCTGGCCGCTGCGGCGGCGGTGTTTTGGTTGGCTGCGACAGTGGGACTCTGGGTATGGGCGAACACGCGGTCCGACGAGCAGAGGAACGTGGACATTCAAGCGGCGTTCGCCCCGGCGATGGCGGTGGCGATAGCCCTGGACGGGGTCATGGTGGGCCTGACGGGAGGACCACCGGAGGAACTCCCTCCTGACGAAGTCATGCGGGCGGAGACGGAGACGGCCATCGCGGAGGTCGAAGCGCTTTACGACGAGCTGATCGCGACGCACCAGGTGCTCCAAGAGGCCCATACCGACGAGTGGGAGAAGCGCTGGGCCGCCGACGCCGTCACCATCGCCAGAATGGACAAGGAACGCGCGGTCGAGGCCATCGAGCTTGCTCAACGCGGCGGTCCACTCGACTGGGACAGGACGCCGGAAGCGGTCTCCGCGATCCTGGCTACCGCGCTGGATGCCGCGGTGGCGCACAAGGAGTTCGTGCAAGAGGAGCTTGCGGACGCCAGGCAGAAGGTTCAGTCGCTTCGGAGTGGCGGCGGAGGGGATCGCAACCCTGTTGAGTGAGCCGTGAGGGATCACACGGTAACAGTGTGAGCATGAGAGACAGAACAGAGATGCGACGGCCCGCCCGGATTGGCCAGCTAGCGGAGCGGCGGTCGCTGGAAGGGAGCGGGCGCGGTGGAGTGGTCTGGTCCACCGAGTACGGAGCCGGCCCCGATCCGCCCCGGATCCGTGTGCGTGCGTTGCAGCGTGTGCATCGCAGCGATCCCGGTGCCGCGTGGAGTGGCGAGGACCGTAATCGCGGCCAGTGACGCCGCGATGCGCCGCGAGAGCAGGTGGCGTAAGGCTTCTTCTCCGGTCCACCGCGGCGCGCCGGCGGTTTACATTTCGAGCGTTATCGGACGCGGAACCCCGGATCCACGTCCGATAACGTCAATTCACGCAATGCTGCAGCGCGAGATCCGGGGCCGGCGCTCCACCCGAGTCCGGATCCGTAGCGCGCCGGGGTAGCTCACGGCGGAATGCGTGGCGGTCACGGGCAGGAACCGTACCACGGTCCCTGCCGGGCCGACGAGGGGGCAAGGGTTTCGGCGCGTCAGTGATCGCCGCCGGCGCGGAGCTCGTCGAGCTGGCGGCGGAGCTGTTCGAGTTGCTGGGGAGCGCTCGCGAGGGCGTTGGTGATCCAGTTGGTGGCGTAGGTTACGAGGCCCTCCTCGCCGCTTTCGAGGTTCTGCCTCGCGGCCGCCAGGTCGTCGCGCCACATTTCCTCGTTGAGGCGGACGTTGTCGTCGGCCCAGCGCTTCTCCCAGGGGTCCGTGTGGGCGTCGCGGATCGCGCGGTAGAGGGCGAGGACCTGTGCGTTGTGACGCTCCAGTTCGGCGAGGTCGCGGAGCGCCTGTTCGCGCCGCGCGGCGTCTCTGGCAGGCCGGCTGATGATCTCCTGCGCTCTCTCGATGCGCCCGCGAGCCATGTCGATGTCGGCCGAGATCTGCTGACGTCGGGTGGTGACGTCCGCCTCGGAGCCTTGGACGATGGCCTCTGCGTGTCGAGCGAGCGCGCGATCGCGCTCGTCCGGCGTGAGGGTCATCATGCGCCAGTCGGCGTAGCCCTCCCGCTCGATGACCTCATCGGCCTCCGCGACATGCACGAGGAGCTCCTCCCAGACGGCGCGAAGTTCGTCGAGGTCACGGCGCGCTGCGCGGAGCGTCTCCTCAGACGCAGGCCGGTTGGCGAGCTCCTCCGCTTCATCGAGGAGCTCCCCAAGTTCCTCGAACGTCGCGTCGCCACTTGCGGCCAGGTCGTGGAACTCCTGCTCCAGTTCCTCCAATCGCGTTTCGGGCGACCGCCCGCACGCTGTCAGGGCCAACATCAGCATTCCGAGAGTCAAGACGATCAGTGGCGGGTTCATTGGCGGGCTTCTTTCGGACGATGGTGAAGACGGTATGGGCGATCTAGACGAACAGGGCGGCTCGATCTGGACTAGCCAGCAAGATGAACTACGGATCCGCTCTACCGGGCCTCCGGACCGGCTTTACCGAGTTAAGCGGCCACGTCGACCGGGGCCGCGGTCGTTTGGGGTGGCGGCACCGGATCGCCGTCTCGCCGCAAGCCCTCGAGGTGGAACTCGATGGCTTCTCGTCACCTTGCTTGGCGTGAGGCCAGCTCTTGGGAGGTGGTGCGAGCGCCTTCGGCGGTCGGAGCCGGCCGGCCGTGGGATGGTACCGCCGTGTCGCGACGAGGCTGGCGAAGGGCTTGTCGGCGGCGGTTGTCGGCGACGATCTTGTCTCCGTCCGCGGAGATCGCGTCACGCTCTTGCGGAGTGTAGGTGCGTTCCAGGAGGTCGGTCCATGAGTGGCGTCCGCTCATCGGGAAGGTCCTCGTCGAGGGTTGTGGTGGCGGTGGTGTCCGTGGAGGGAGTCGGCTTCGAGCTCCTGAAGGTGCTCGTCGTAGAGCTTATCAGCGAGGCGGACGTAGCGTTCGTAGAAGCCCTTCTCGTCGGTCTTGATGCCGCCGATGAGAAGAATGACGTTGCGGCGCGGGTCAAAGGCGTAGAAGACGCGAATGGGAGGTCGGGTGCGAACACGGAGTTCCCGCATGTGAGGGTGGCGGGAAGTCTTGATGGCGGAGGAGTAGGGATGGCGAAGATTGACGCCATCCTTCATCAGGGCGTCGACGAGGCGGTTGGTGGCTTGCTGGTGAGGGACGCTGAGGGCGTCCCACCAGGCGCTGAACTGATCGGTGTACTCGACGGTTACGGGCATGGGGTGGAGCGTAACCGGCGACGGCCGGAGCCGCCGCCGGCTGTTGAGACGCCCTAGGCGTCGTCCTCCGCGGTCTGTTCGCGGAGTTGGTGGATGCGCGTGTGGACCTGGTCGGCCAGCTTGCTGAGCACGAGCAGGTCGTTCAGGTTGAAGCTCCGGGTGGTCTTCCACTTGCCGTCCTCGGCGGCGCGGTAGAGCTTGCCGAAGGTGACGCCGTAGCGGACGTTTCCGTCGTCTCCGGCCTGGTTCTTCCAGATCGCGGCCTTGACGGTTCCGATGCGGACTTCCTCGATGGGAGAGTTGTTGGACATGTTTCTGATTCCTCCTTGGGTTGGTGGGTCTGTGGCTTTCGCCGCTCACCCCAACAGGCGGCGAGCACAGGCCCGGCCCAAGAGGAGGATGCGGCAGAGGCGTCGTCGGGCCGCGGAGAAGCCGGCACAAGGCAAGGGGATGACAGACGGCCCTTGGGGCCGAGCGAAGCGTTCTGGCGGCTCCTTGCGCCGGCCCGCGGGGCTGCCGTCGCCGTCGCCAGCGCCGGAATGTCCACATCGACCAGCGAAGGGGGGTGCGCCGCGCAAGGTTCTCTGTGCGATCCGGGGACCAGGTGGCCGCTTGGGGCCAGGGACGAAGGGCGTCCAGCGGGGTCGGCCAGAGGCCGCGAGGTGGGAGACCGCCAGGAGATTCGGAATGTACGGCCGTACATTGCGGGGAGTCCGGGTCACGCGCTTCCGACGGAGCGGCCCCCGCGGAGGGGCCGTGGGGAGTCGGTCGGCGGCAAGCCGTATCGACGATCTACACCGTCCACACCGTGCTTCGGCCGTCGACGGTTCAGCCATGAGCGAGCACGAGGCCGCCAGCGGCCGCGAGAAGCCAGCCGAAGGCGACCGCGGCGATGCCGGTTCGCAGGCGGCGCCGGGAAGGCTGCTGCCGCCGCAGGGTGGCGGCGCTGACGGCCGCCGCGGCGACGGGGAGCAGGGCCGGGAAGACGAAGCCGAGCGTGAGCCCGGCGAAGACGGCGGCCAGGGTCATGGAGACGGCCATGGCGCAGGGGGCCGCGAGAGGGCCATCGGGGCAGGGCAGAACCGGGAACTCCCATCCGGCGACCGCGAGGGTCGCGGCGCCGGCGATCGCGGCCGCGGCCGTGCCGGCGGCGTAGACGGCCAGGAAGTGCGCGAGGGGATCGGGGCTACGCGCGCGCTTCCGGAACCAGACGCGGGCGCCCAGGAGGGCGGCGATCAGCCATGGCCAGCCGGCTGCGCTGGCGAGGAAGGTGTAGAGGTCGGAGCCCGGATTGCTCCAGGCGCCGGCGAGGGCGGCGAAGCCGAGGGTGACGCAGCCGGCCGAGACGGCCAGGAGGTACAGGGCGCGCCGGCTCAAGAGGTCCAGTCCCCGGAGGGCGCGATCCGCGCATTCCACTTCCCCGCAATGAGGACGACGCCGGTCCAGGAGCGTGCGAAGAGGCGGGTGCTCATGCGCAGGCGGCCGCGGGCAGGGTCGTCGACGATCACTTCGTCGTCGACCGCGCGAAGAACGGCGAAGTGATCACCGTGCACGTGCGCTATCGCGGGCAACGGGATGTCGCGGAGCTGTTGGACCTGCAACCGTAGGGCCAGGGCCGTCAGTCCTCGCTGCTCCGCGGCCTTCTTGAGCGCCAGGAGGCTTGTGCCGTCCGGGCCGGTTCCGGTGGCGGCCGCGAGTTCGGCGAGGGTTGCGTCCTCGATGCCCCAATGATGGAGGATCATCATCAGGGCGGCCGGACCGCAGGTGGCCGTGAGGGTCACGCGGAGGCGGCCTTTGTTGCTCTGGGCGGATTCCGCTTAGCGGCTTGCGGGGCTTTTGGCGCGGGTACGGGCGTCGGCCTGGCGGCGACCTGTTCGGTGAGCCAGGATTCGTCGTCGGCGTTCCAGCCCCGGAGGGCGATGGCCTCCTCGACGTAGCGTCGGCCGTGGAGGCGGGTCACGTGGAGGACGAGGGAGATGCCGTCGACGACGCTCCTGCAGACGACTTCCCAGGGGAGCTCTCCGGCCTGCATGGCGCAGCTGGCCAGGCGGGAGAGGGCCGCCCGGGCGTTGTTCGCGTGGACGGTGGTCAGGGAGCCGCCGTGGCCCGTGTTGAGGGCCTGTAGGAGGTCGGCGGCTTCCTGGCCGCGGACTTCGCCGACCACGATGTGGTCGGGTCGGTGGCGGAGGGAGTGCTTGACCAGGTCCCTGATGGTGAGGGAGCCCTCGCCGAGGTCGCGGGCCTCGAAGCGGACGGTGTTGGCCTGTTCGATGCGCAGTTCCAGGGTGTCCTCGATGGAGACGATGCGCTCGTGGTGGGGGAGGAGCTCGATGAGGGCGTTGAGCAGGGTCGTCTTGCCGCTGCCTGTGCCTCCGGAGACGAGGATGTTCTGGCGGTTCTTGAGGGCGTTCCTGGCGGCCTCGAGGATGGCGGGGGTGAGGCTGCCGTTGTCGATCAGGTCCTGGGCGGAGAAGGACCTGTTGCCGAAGCGCCGGATGGTGATGGCCACGTGTGGCGCCGCTGGCGGCGTGGTGATGGCGACGCGGGAGCCGTCCGCGAGCCTGGCGTCCAGCGCCGGGTCGGTCTTGGGATCGAGGCCCAGGGGCCTGGCGATGCTGATCGCCGCGCGGCG
Source organism: Thermoanaerobaculia bacterium (assembly GCA_965232105.1). Classification (GTDB taxonomy): domain Bacteria; phylum Acidobacteriota; class Thermoanaerobaculia; order Multivoradales; family Multivoraceae; genus Multivorans. The sequence continues at coordinate 3,658,338 of OZ246956.1, read as the reverse complement.
AAGCGCGGCGTCGTCGAGCAGGGGCGCTTCGACCTGTTCGAGCCCGGCGCCTGCGCGCTCGGCCCAGGTGTTGCGTGGGCCGTTGATCATGATCTCGGTGACTTCCGGATCGTCCAGGAGCTCTTCGAGACCGGGGAGGAAGGTCTTGAGGGAGTCGAGACTGTCTGTCATCGGGTATGGGTGTGGACGGTATGTATCGTCAACACGGACTCTCAGATGTCGCCGGCGGCGCGCTGTCGCCACCAGGAGCGCTCGCGGCGGAGGTAGTGGGGCTTGAGGTAGAGCCTGGTGGCCGGGAGGGAGCGGACTCCGTCGTAGGGGAGGGCGATCGCCTGGTAGTTCTGGAGCAGGGTGAAGGTGCGGGGATGGAACATCGGTTCGCGTTGCTCGCGGTAGGTCTTGCTGGCGCCCAGACTGCCGCCCTGGCCGCCTCCCGCTCGTGCGGCGACGAGGGAGAAGGCGGGCTTGCTCGACTCGGAGAAGGAGTACGAGGGCGACAGGCGGGCGACCTTGCCGCACATGTTGGAGGCGAGGTCGGCGCTGCTGTCGTCGCTGAGGGTGAGGAAGATGCGGGTTCGAAGCGTCTGGAGGAGTGTGCGCCAGGCGTCGTTGCCGGCGAGGACGGACCGCAGCGAGGCGATGGACTGGGTGGCGACGATGGGGATGCACTTGCACTGTCGGGTGAGCGCGAAGGTCTTCTCGTCTCCGGAGGGGTCGTCCTCTCCGACGGTGGCGAAGCTCTGGTACTCGTCGCAGAGGAAGACGGCCGGCCGGAAGTAGCGGTCGGGGTTGCGCTTCATCTGTGCGGGGCGCCGCAGGAGGGTCTGGAGCCAGGCGTTCTTGAGCAGGACGCCTATGGCCCGGGCGAGGGCGGGGTTCGCGCCCGCGGGCATGTTGAGGGCGACGACCTTGCCTCCCTCGATGAGCTCGGCCAGGGGCGGCAGCGGCGCGAGGGTGCCGCCGGCGACGCGGGCGTCCGTTTGGGGGGTCTCCTCGCGCCGATCAGCGTCCGGAGCCTCCGTTTCGGGGCTGTTCGGTCCGTTTCCCATAGGGGTCGCGGCCGCCGTTCGGGGAGACGGCGGCGCGAAGAGGCGTGCGATGTCCGGCAGGTCGAAGATCGAGAAGAAGACGGAGATTCCCTCGACGATGGTGGTGCGGAGCTTGGGGGTCAGTTCCATCCAGTCGTTCGCGTACCAGCGCTCGACGGCCTCGAGCCGTGAGAGGCGGTCGTCCGGCGGCGCAGTCCGCTCGACCGCGGCGGCCTCCTCCCAGGGGACGCCGAGTTCTTCGAGGCGTTTCCGGAGATCGGGGTTGTCCTCGCCGACGAGCCGCCCGCCGGGTCCGAGTTCGAAGGGGAGGTCCTCGAATTCGGGATGACGGGCGTGTTCGGCGGGAATCTGGATTCGGTGGCGCCGCGGACGCTGGCAGAGAGTCCGCGCTTCGGCGATCTTGCGCTCGAAGGCGTCGGGGTCGATGGTGAGTCGGTAGACGTCGCGGAGGGTGATCCAGGGGTCCGGGAAGACGCGGTGGAGTTCGATGATCCACCGAATGAGGTTGGTCGACGCCTGCTGCCAGAAGGGGTCCTTTCCGCGTCCGAAGAGCTGGTTGAGGAGGGTCGCGAGGGAGTAGGCGAGGCTGTAGCCGTCCATGTCGGAGTCGAGGGGATTCCACTGCCATCGGCCTCCGAGCGCGAGCTCGACGTAGTCGTCTTCGCGGCCGGCGTCGGCGAGCAGCTCCCGGACGTCGTGGCAGAAGTCGCCCTTGACTTCGAGCACGAGGCCCGCGGCGCGGCGCTTGGGGTCGTGCGCCTGCCAGGAGAAGAGCTGTTCGGCGAAGGGGCGCATGCAGCCGCTGGTCTTGCCGGTGCCGACGGCGCCGAAGATGGCGACGCCGGTGTAGAGGCCTCGCTCGGGGATGGTGAGCCAGCGGGGCCGGGTGGCCTCGCTGGCGTCGATCGGGTGATGGAGTTCTCCGAGGACGAGCGAGGGCGCGTCGTCCTCGGGGGAGAGCGGCCAGTCGGGCAGCGCGCCGCGTCCTCGCCGCGCGGAGTCGGATCGGGAGCCGATCCAGACGCGGACCGCGCCGGAGAGGATCAGGACTCCTCCGAAGGCGGCGACTCCCGGGGCTGCGAGAGTCCAGCCCCGCAAGAGCGCGTGGACGGCGGGGTCGTGGTAGGCGATGAAATCGAGCAGGGGGTCGTCGCCGCTGGCGGGGAACGGCCGGGCTTCGGCGGCCCAACGGAAGGCCGCGAAGCCGGCCGCCAGGGAAGCCAGGAGTCGGATCGTCAGGGTCCTCTTGAGGACCTCGAGGAGCCGGCCCAGGCGCCGCCGGAGACCGGCGCCGCCGAAGCGTCCGGCGCGGCCGAGAAGACGCGGAACGGCGGCGGGGACGAGTTCGGCCGCGGCGACGACCGCGGCCGCGAGGGTGGCCCACCACGCGGCCCGCGCGAGGGCGAAGTCGGCGGGCGTGCGCAGGGCGAGGAAGTCGAGCGCGGCGAGGCGTCCGGGGCTTGGCCAGGTGGCGAAGCGGAGGGTGATCAGGAGGACGGCGAAGCCCGCGACGGCCGGCCAGAGCAGGTGGCCGACGAGGTGCGAACAGAAGCGCCGGAGTCGGTTCGGCCGCCGTCGCGGCGGCGCTTCCGCCGCCGATCCGTTCAGGGTGCTCATCGCTCCGCTCCGACCCTTCCCGGAGGGATCAGTTCCGGACGTGAGCGACCCTCCCTGGCGGTAGATCCGCTACCGCCGGCGGGAGAGCCTTTCGTGCCGCTCCAGCGGCGCGAAAGGCGGGGTCGCTCACGTCCCGCCCAGACCGCCCCAAGCGGTCTGGGCGCTGCGCCCGAAGGGCGCTTTCCGAGGAGAAACGCCTTGCGCAGCAAGGACAGTTCGCGCGCCGTCCTCGAAAGGGGACGGTAGATCCGCGTCGCCGGAAAAAGTAGATCCGGGGGGTGGTAAGCGGATCTACTTTGACCGGCGCCTCTGGTGCGGTTCGCGCGAGTTGCGGAAGTCATGCGAGATCGGGCGGTCCCAGGCCGCGAGCGTGGTGAGTGGAGTAGCTGTCGATTCGAGCCCCGGATGCGCCGTCGGAGTCCTCGAGATCGGCGCGGTTGCGGAGCTGGATGACGAGGACGCGGCAGGGATTGAAGCCGCCCCAGGGAGCGCACGGCGACGGGTCGCCGGTGGCGAGCGCGCGGTCGAGCGCCGCGTCCGCGGCGGCCAGCGTCTCCCTCTCCTGCGGGGTCAGTGGCTTGCCGCCGTTCGCCGCCGCCGCCGGGACGTTCAGCCAGGCGGCGACCTTGCTGGAGAGTGCGTGCTGGGCCGCCACGGTCCGCGCGACGACGGCCACGTGGAGCTCCGTTCCGCGCTCGCGGAGGCGGCTCCATAGGGGCAGGTGTTCCTGGGCCCAGCGCTGGAGCTCCGTGTCGGTCTCGCGCCCCGGGTCGACGTAGACGAACGTCGCCGACGTTTCGTCGGCGGCGATCGGCAGCTTGAGCGCGAAGTAGCGCCGGGTGCGCTTGCCCGGCCGCCCGTAGATCCGGCTCGGGAGGTGGGCGCGGCGGATGCCGCAGGCGGTGAAGTGGTCGACCTTCTCCTGCTCGGTGGCGAGCCAGGGAAGGTCGGGGTGGCGGACGACGTGGTCCAGGGAGAGGAGCCGGCGGAAGAGGACGAGGTCCTCGGCCTTCCGGCGGTGGCGGACGTTCTCGATTCCCAGGGCGCGGTAGAGGCCGCGGCCGAAGACGTGGGTGAAGCGGAGGTGGTTGTCCATGCCGGGGACGGGGTGCTCCCTGGCGACGCCGGCGTCGAGGAGGCGGCCGACGAATTGGCGGGCAGCCTCGACCGTGACGGAGTGATGCGCGGTGACCTGGGGCCGCGTGAAGACGCCGGAGTGGAGGCAGACGAGGGTCAGCCAGGCCGCTTCCCAGTCGCGGTAGCCGAGCTCGCGGAGCGCCGCGTCGCGGCCGGCCAGGTGCGGGACTTCCGGAGGGGTCGGCGCCACGTTCAGAAGTCGGCGACCTGGTCGGCCTGGAGGTAGGTGACCAGGATGCCCATCGGGTTGACGGGGAGCATGTTCGCGGGGACCTGCTCCAGGAACGTGAACTGCAGCGACACGGTCCAGCGCTCTCGGGCGACCTCCTCGCCGTTCTCGAGGACTACGACGTCGAAGTTCGCGGCCGCGCCGTGGGGCGGCTCCGGTAGCGCCCGGATGGAGAGCGCGACGTTCTCCACTTGGCGCTCCTGTTCGACGAGGCCGGCCGCCACGGCCGCGACGTCGTCCGAGTCGCGCCGGAAGGCGGCGTCGGCCAGGGAGGTGACGAGGAAATTGAGGGATCGCGGCCAGGCCTGCTGGGCGGTGGCCGTGCGGCGGCTGAAGTGGTCGCTGACGAAGGCGGCGAGGAAGTACTTGGTCGTCGGGTCCAGGGGGTCGGCCTGGGCCTCGAGGGCGTCGTAGGCCAGGGCCTCGGCGCGGCCGACGTCGTCCACGCGGATGACGATCGGCTTGGGGAGCTCGACGCTGGAGAGGCGGACGACGGCGACCAGGAGGAGGACGAGGACGCCGGTGAGGGCGTAGGTGGCGAGTCGGAAGTGTCGATTCGAGACGACGACCTCGCCCCATATGTCGGCGAACTCCTTGCCGGGGTCGGGCTTGCTCACGCTGGGAGTCCTCCCTTGAGGGGCGCCGCGGCGACCCGCGCGGGAGCGGCGACGATGCGGCCGGCCATGAAGGCCCCGCCGATGACGCCGCCGCCGTCGCTGCCGGCGCCGACGATCATGCCGGCGAGGTCGCCGATCTTGAGGATGCAGACGAGGGCGCAGACGAGGACGAGAAACACGGGAACGAGCCAGACGCCGGAGAGGAGGGTGAGGGCCTGGAACCCGGGGGCCAGGTTGGTCATCGAGAGGACGTACCGGTCGATGATGGTGGTCCAGATGTTCAGTTGGATGATGGCGATCGCGCTGTAGAGGGAGTACTGGACCATGGCCTTGAGCCAGCCCCAGAACAGGAAGTCCATCTTCGGGACGATCATGAAGGGAATGAAGATCGGTCCGATCGCGATCAGGATGGCCATGGCGATCTTGGCGAAGATGACCTGGGCGAGGGCGAGGGCCGTGACCAGGACCATGCCGAGCACAAAGGTGGTGATGATCCCGGTGGCGAGGAGGGCGTGGATGACCTGCTGGCCGCCGGTGACGATGGCGGTCCAGATGTTCGTGGAGCCCCAGTTCTCGCCGATGATCTCGGCCTGCTTCTCTGCGAGATCCATGAGATTGGCGAGGGCCGTGCCGAGGATGTTCGCGCCGAACTGGACGGAGATCCAGTCGCCCATGCCCGCGACGAGGCGGGGGAAGCTGAGCCCGAGGCCGGGGATGTCGGTGTAGTAGAAGTTGATGAAGAAGAGCGGCCAGCCGAGGATGAAGACGAACTTGATGAGTTCCCAGGGGTTGTAGGCGCCGCTGAAGGCGACGTGCAGGCCGGTCCAGACGATGAGGATGAGGGCGATTGCCTGGGTCATGTCGTCGCCGGCGTCGTGAATTCTGGTCGCGGCGGAGCTGGCGCCGAGGAACGACGCGATGGTGGCGTCGACGAACTGCGGCAGGTTGACTAGGTCGTTCTGGTTGATCGGCTGCGCGGCCGCCGGCGCTGCTGTGAGCAGGAGGAGGCCGGTGGCGGCGAGGAGGAGAGCGGCGCGGCGCCGGCCTGCCGGCCGCCGTGTCTCGCCTCCGGATCCTGCGCACTTTCGCTTGGAGGCGTAAGTCGCCGAGAATCGGCCTGTATCGCGCGCAGGGAGCGTCTCCGGTGGGTATTGCGCGTTGGCTGGCGGAGGGCCGCGCCTCGCCAGCCGTGGAGAGCGATCTGGAGCAGGAGAGCATCGGGATCCGCTAGTTGAGGAGGAGGGCCTGGGTGAAGGCGTTGCCGCGGCTGCGAGCGCGGTTCTGCGCGCGACGGGCCTGTTGGCGTTCCGCGTTGAGCGCGGCCATCCAGGCGGCCAGTTGCTCGCGGTGTTCCTGCTCCAGCTGGAGTTGCTCCAGCATGTTGCGCCCGGCGTGGTGTGCGGTGAGCTGGGCGACGGCGATGTCGATCTCGATGTCGGTGAGCTGATTGGCGCGCTGCTCCTGAGCGAGGGCGGTCTCGCTGAGCTCGGTCTGCTGCCTGCTGCGCTCGACAGACTCGGCGGCGCTGCCGAGGAGTTCGGCGACGCGCTCGGCGCTGTCGAGGACGACGTAGTCGGCGGCCAGCCGGCGCTCCGCCCGCTCGCGGCGGGCCTCCTAGTGCTGCGCGGCGTGGGGGACGTTGCGGAAAGCGCGTGCGTAGCGCTGGCGTGAGACGGTGTCGGCCGTGGCGAGGGCCTGGCGCGAGTGGGTGAGCAGGGAGTTCCCGCTGTCGTCGCTCATGTCGGCGAAGGCGGCCAGCTGTTGGCGTGCCTGGCCGGTGAAGTCGGTGTACCAGTCGGGAGGCGTGCCTCCCTCGAGCAGCTGAGCCGGATCGCTGCTGAGGTCCTCGAAGCGCTGCTGGAGCGCGCCGATCCGGCCCATGGCGGTGTCGAGGTCTTGCTCGACCTGGTCCTCGAGTGCCGCGAGGTTCTTGACCATCTCGAGCTTGGTCGCGGCCGCTTCGACGGCGCTGATGGCGTTCTCGGCGACGTTGAGGATCTGAGTGATCTCTGTGGCGCCGGCGACGAGGCCGAGGAGCGCGTACGAGGGGACGCCGATGCCGAGGAGGAAGACGGCGAAGGCGGCGGCCGTTCGGCGTAGACGGGGGTGGCTGGTCATTGTTCTGCTCCTGTGGGTGTGGGTGGAATGAGGAGGTCGGCCGTGAACCAGACGCGCAGGCGGTGGCCGGCGCGGATGGTGACGGTGGGCAGCCGGTTGAGGAACCGGTCCATGATCTGGATTCCGGTCTGGGAGAAGCTCCGCGCGCTGCCGACCTGGGCGGACGCCGCGAGGCTTTCGTCATAGGAGTTGGCGCCGGCCGTGGCCAGGCCGCTCAGGATGCCGACGCCTCCGGCGGCGAGGAAGGTGCTCAGGTAGTGCCGGTCGACCTGGTCCTTGAGGGCTCCTTCGCCGACCTGGTTGAGTCCCTGGAACCGGAGCTCGGCCCAGCGGCCGTCGGGGAAGACGAGCCGGTGGAAGCCGACGGCGAGTCGGCTCTGGTTCTGGTCGCGGACGGCCTGGGCGGTGCCGACGAAGCGGCTGCCGCGTGGGATCAGGACGGTCTGCCGGTCGCCGCTGTAGAAGGGGACGGCGACGACGGCGGCGACCGGGGAGGGGAAGTCTCCGGAGAGCTGGGTCACGAGGACGGCTTCGACGAAAGCGCCTTCGTGGATGCGGTGGAAACCGGGCGGGTCGTCGGGGGCGACGACGCGTCCGGGGTGCTCGTAGGAGGGAGGGTTGTTGGAGTCCGGCAGCGGGACGTCCAGGGTGCCGCCAGGCGGGGGTGCCGTGGGGGTGATCCCCGGGGTCGACAGTTGGAGCGCGGCGTCCCCGAGAGTCTCGTAAAGGTCGGCGAGACCGTCGCGGGGCGACGGCGCGGGAGGCTCCGGATCCTCCTGGAGGGGTGCGTCCGCGTCGCGGACGGAGTGGGCGACGGGAGCGGCGACGAGGGAGCGTTGTCGGCGTTCGATCGCCTCGAGGTGGAGCCGGAGGCGGAGCTCGGCTTCCTGGGGCGAGAAGACCTCGGGATCCCAGGCATCGGCCTCCTCCTCGGGGGGAGAGCTCGATTCCATGAGGCGTTCGAGGATGCGCTGGCCCGTAGGTTCCTGCTCCTCGGCGAGGCGGAGGTTTCGCTCTCGGACGGCCTCGCGCTGGGCGTCGAGTTCCGCCTCGTCGCGTTCGACGGCGGCCTGCCGGCGCTGGGCTGCCACGGCGCTGCCGAGGCGGTCCGCCATTTCAGGGTCGGCCGGGGTGGCCTCCGCTGCGGCGCCCTCTGCTTCCTCCTCCTCGGAGCCGGCGCCGCCGAGAGAGGCGGCGACGATCACGACGACGAGGACGACGGCGAGGATGGCGACGACCCGGTTCATCAGGTTCGCCGGCAGCGCGCCAGCGGGTTTCTGGACGAGGTTCTTCCAGTCGGGCATCAGGGGAGGGGCTCCGGTTCGTCGAAGGTCCAAGCGGCTCGTTCCTTGCCGATCTGCAGCCAGCCGGCGCCGACGACGCGGCGGACGACGTAGAGGCCGTCCTCGGTCAGGTCGTAGGGGATGAGGGACGGTGCGCCGTCCTTGCGCTCGTAGAGCGCTGGGGACTCCTGCGCCCGGCTGCGGAGGTAGGTGAACTGGCCGTCGTTCCACATCCCTTCGACGAGGAAGGGCCAGCGCTTCGCCTTGTCCTGGAGTCGGTAGGGGAAGCGGACGCGGGTGGGGTACTCGGCGCGGAAGGAGTTGACCTGGTCGCCGGCGTCGGCCCTGGCGGCCGCGATCGCCTCGTCGGCGGACCGCCGCTGGGCGGCGGCGTCGGCGGCGGCCTGTTGGGCCATTGCCTGGTAGGAGGCGACCTGGTCCGCGGCGACGAAGGCGGGCCGGTGGGCGTCGCCGCCCGCGGCCGCGACGTCGTCCGCTTCGAGGTCGTCGAGGCGGACGATCAGGTGCGGCGGCGTCTCGGAGGATTCGGAGACGAGGAACGGGTAGATGCGCCCGGATTCGCAGACGAGGGCGACGTTGGTCTCGACGCCTTCCTCGGTGGGCTTGAGGAAGGCGACGTTGGCGCTTCCGGTGAGGTGCCAGAAGTCCAGGTCGCCGACGACGAAGTCGAGGATGTTCTCGGACGCCGGGAGGGTGATGACGGTGGTGTGGCGTACGCGGGTGCTGAGCCGCCAGACTTCGTCCTCGGACGGGTCGATCCGCAGGATGTGGGAGTCCTGGGCGAGCAGGGGGAGGGCGGTGAAGAGGCCGATCGCGGCCGCGGCGGTTCGAATGGACAAGGGGTTACCTCCGTTGGTTGGCCAGGATCTCGAGAGCCGAGGCGAGGCCGTGTTCGGCGACGGCTTCGGCTCGGCGTTCGCCGTCGACGGGGGAGCTGGTGTAGAGCCAGTAGGACTCGGGATCGACCTCGAGGCGGACGACGCCGGCCTCCTGGGCGCGCCGCAGGTAGAGCTCCCGCTTGGGGAGGAGGCCTCGGATGGTCTTCATTTCCGTGTCGTTCAGGCGGAAGGTCGTCTGGACGTCGGCGGGCAGATCCGGGTTGGCGAGGAAGAGCTTGGTGGGGAGGGATTCGAGCAGCGCCTGGGCGCCCTCCGTGTCGGTGAGGTCGACGGCGCTCTGGGTGGCGAGCACAAGGGCGGCGTTGCGCTTTCGCCAGGTCTTCGCGGCCTCGGCCAGGTAGGTGAGGACGGCGCGATCGTTCAGGTAGCGCCACGCCTCGTCGACCACCATGAGCTTCACGCGCGCGGCCTCGGCCGGGTTGTCCAGGGCGAGGCGGAGGCGTTCCAGGAGGAAGAACAGAGCGGCCTCGCAGAGGTCGTCGTGCTCGGCCGCGCCGGCGAGGTCGATCACTTGCCAGTCGGCAAGTGCGAGGGTGTCCTCGCCGGCGCCGTCGAAGAAGCGCGCCCACGCGCCGTCGCCGTGCCATCGGCTCATCGCGGGCCACATGGCGCGGGGCAGGGTGCGCACGAGCGAGGAGAGGGTCCGGTCGGCGGCCGGGGCCTTGTAGAGGTCCTCGACGCGCTCCCGGAGCTCGGTGGTGTCCTCGCCTCTGAGGCTGTAGCCGCCGATGCGGAGCAGGCGGGCGATCCAGCCGGTGAGGAAGCTGAAGGTCCGCTCGCCGGGCGGGAGGCTGAACGGCTTGAGGGCGAGGTCCGCGTCGGGGTTGTCGGGGTTCAGCTCCAGGTAGCCGCCGCCGATGAACTGGGTGAGCCACTTGTAGGAGCCGCCCAGGTCCAGGACGAGGACGCGTGGCGTGTAGTGCTGGGACTGAACGAGCAGGAAGTTGAGGGCGAAGGACTTGCCGGCTCCGGTGGCGCCGAGGATGAGGGTGTGGCCCACGTCGCTGCCGCCGAAGAGGTCGTAGTGGTAGGGGGTGCGCCACTGCGTCTCGAAGGTGGCCATTGCCGGCCTTCGCAGGTGCTTGCACTCCGCCTGGCCGGTCGCCGGCCCGAACAGGGGCGCCATGCAGGCGGCGACGCCGGCGCTCGAGAAGACGCTCCGGATCTGGCGCTTGCGGGGTTGCCCGGGCATGCGGGACCACCAGGCGGGGAGCTGTCCGAAGCCCTCCCGGATGAGCTTGGCGTCGGCCGCGCCGAAGATGCGGAAGAGTTCGGCGTTCAGCGCCTCGATCCGGGCCAGGTCGTCGCCGTGGAGCGCGATGGTGAGCGAGATGTCGCCGTAGGCGACGCCCTCGGTCTCGAGTTCGACGAGCGCGTGAGCGATGCGGCTCGATTCGGCGTCGGCCGCCGAATCGACCATGGCCGCGGCGGTGCCCTGGGCGTCCTGCATGTGGGCGACCATGGAGTAGCGCTTGCTGAAGTAGTGCCGCTGGACGCTCCGGATCTTCCTCCGCGAGGAAGCGAGCGGCTGGGGCCGCCACTCGAGGGACACGGTGAGCAGGGCGTCGAGGCGGTAGAGCTCCTGCAGCAGGTTCGCCGTGGCTTGGACGGGAGGGGAGGTGAGGTTGTAGAGGATCAGGGGCTGTCCGTCGAGGCGCAGGAAGCGGCGCTCGGCCTCGAGTTCGGACAGGGCGAGCCTCCAGTTGAGGGCGCTCGGTATGTGGTCTCCGTGCCAGGGTTGTCCCGGCCGGTTGACGAGCTCGGAGAGGACGGCGGTGGCCTCGGCCGCGGGAAGGATGCGCAGCGGAGTCACGTCGGAGGCCAGCGCGGCGCTCGCGTCGACGAGCTGGCGGAAGCCTTCGGCCGCGTCGTTGACGTGGCGCAGCAGGAAGGCGCACTCCGTCGGGCTTCATGCGGGTCTTGATCCACTCCTGGGCCGCGGCGACGACGCCGGCGTTGCCGGCGCGCGCGTTGGATTTGAGCTTGGGATCGTGGGACCAGACGACGTAGGCGCGCAGGTCCTGGACCCGCCGCTCGAGGAAACGTCGGCGCTTCTCCTGCGAGATCGCCGCGAGGCCGTCGAGGCCGTCGATGGCGGGGAGCCGGCCGGGTCGTCGGAGGAGGTAGAAGTAGAGCCGGGTGTCGGGATCGAGACTGCTCAGGAGGCGGAGCCAGCGAGCGAGGACCTCGTCCATCTGCTGCGGGGTGCGGCCGTCGACGACGGCCTGCGAGAGCTCGGCGACGGCGAGGAGCTCGCCGCCGCGGGTGAGGCAGAAGGGGTGGTCTTCGAGCCAGCCCCAGTAGGGGAGCTCCTCAGCCAGGCTGCCGGCCGCCTCGTGGTCGGCGCGTTCGGCTTGGAGGTTCATCGAAGTGGGATCCGGGGCGTCCAGGTCCAGGACGGGGGGAAGGTCATTCGATGAGGTGGAGGTGCCACTTGGACTCCTTGCCGGCGTCGTAGCGCGTGCGGCTCGAGCCGGCCTTGGCGATGATCGAGAGCATGTTGGGGTCGCGTTTCCAGGCGAGGAAGCCGGCGACGTAGAGGACGGCGAAGATGGCCGCACCGGTGAGGATGGAGTTGATGCCGTTCCAGACGGCGCCGAAGGTAGCGGAGAGAAGGAACCACCGGCGCTCCACGCCCAGGATCTTCATGGGACGTGAGAGCGCCGGGTGGCCGTACCAGGGTGTTTCGCCGCGCAAGGAGCTAGAAGCCGGCCTGAAGCTCGGTCAGGTAGGTGGAGAGGGCGCCGAGCGCCACTGCCGCGGGGAAGCGGCGGTGGCGCGGGTAGCCGAAGGCGCCGAGCAGTGCGGCTGTGGCCAGAGCGATGAAGCCTGGCGGGGGAAACAGGGCGATGGCGGCAAGGTCGGGCATGGATTCCTCCTCAGAACAGCCAGCCGAGGAAGTTGGCGGCGCCCATGGTCATGCCCAGGCCGAAGACGATTCCGGCCAGGAGCTTCTTGGAGCCGCCTTCGCCGAAGGCGAACATCAGGCCGCCGATGACCAGCGCCACGAGACTCAACCCTCGAGCGATCGGGCCGGTGAAGGCGGCCTGCAAGCGGTTGACGGCCCTGGTCCACGGGCTGGCCTGGGCCATGAGCATGGCGGGGACGAGGAAGAGGAAGGCGAACGTCGTGAGCTGGATGGAGAGGCTCCGGAGCCGCGTGAGCGGTGCCTGAGCCTTCGCGTCGGGAGTTGCTGGGGTCATGGGGTGTGGGCTCCTTTCGGGAGTTGTCGGAGTCACTCGACGAACTCGCCTTGCTCTTGATCGGCGAGGCGGCGCGTCAAGTCGGGATCGCCCTCTCCACGGCGGAGAGAGCGTTCGACCAGGTCAACCTTCCTGCCCACGTCGTGCAAGCCGAGGCGACGCAGGACGGCAGCCAGGGCGACCATGAAGGTCACGGCGGCGAGGAAGGTGTAGAGGGCGATGGGCAGCCAGTACTCCTCGACGATGAAGCGCCCGTGGGGCGCGAGGAAGTCGAGGCGGCCCATCGCGTAGAAGGCGAGGATCGCCATCAGGGAAAGGGTCACGCCGAAGCTGATGCGCCAGGTGTGCATGAGTAGTCAGACGAGGAGGGAGAAGAAGCAGACGGCGGCGCCCGCCAGGGTGCCGACCACAGCGGCGATCAGTGCGGCGGTGAGCTTCATGGCCGCGACGGCTTTCCTGGCGTCCGCGGCCGCGGCGAGGGTGGCGTGGTGGGCGTCGGTGACTTCGGCAAGTACGCGGCGGTTCTCGCGCATCCGGTCTTCGGTGCTGGTCATCGGCTTTGGAGATCGTCGGCGATCTGAAGGATGAGCGCGCCCGCGGCGAGCGGCGCGGTTGCGGAGGCGGCTGCCGCTGGGAGGACGAGCACGAAGGCGAAGGGGTGATCGTCGAAGGTGAAGAAGAGGAGGTAGTCGAGGGGGAGCGCGACGAGGAGCGCCGCGATCGCGACGGCAAGGTAGACGCCATAGGTGCGGACGTAGGGGTTCATCGGGCGAGGACGTTCCAGAAGGACCAGGCGGTCACGACCAGGCCGAGGAGGATGGCCAGGGCGGGGAAGATCCAGAGACGGACGAAGCTCTGGGGCGGCGCGGCCCGAAGAGGATCGGTGCGCAACGGCGGCAGTTGCCGCGCCGTCGCGAGCGCGCGTTCGAGCCGCCGGCGCTCCCGGCGCTCGGACACGGCGACGGAGGCGGCGATGGCGATGACGAGGAGGAGTGCCGCGGTGCCGGCGACGGAGCAGGCGATGATGCTGTCCTGCATGAGCTTGGCGTAGGGGAGGAACATGGATCAGAGGTCGAGGAGGCCGTCCTCGATCCCGCGGCCGCGGCCGCCGCCGCTTCCGGCGGCGCCAGGGGATTGAGAGGAGAGGCTGCCGAGGGTGCTGGCCAGGTGGCGGGCGGCCTTGGCGCCCGATGCAAAGAGGGCGAAGCCGGCCGCGCTCTTCGCGGCGATCGACGCCTTGGAGTAGTGCTCGGTGGTGATCTCGATGTTGACCCGGCCCTCGATGGGACCGTCCGGCTCGCGGGCGTACTCGATCTGGGCGTCGGGGTAGAGGACGCCTCCGTTGGTGCTGTCGAGAGGCAGGTTGAGGTGTGCCGCGAGCTGCTCGCGGACGGCCTCGGCCTCGGCGCGGCCGTCACGGGCGCGGACGGCCTCCATGCGCTTGGCGACGAGGCTGCGCATTTCGGCGTCCAGGCGGAGGCGCCGGACGTGAAGGCCGCGCTCCTCCAGTCGGGCGCGAGTCTCCGCAACCGCCCGGTAGAGGGCGAGGTCGTGCTTCAGGTCACCGCTCCTGCCGATGCCGCTCCAGGTGCGCTGCTCGGAGGCCCAGCCTCGCTCGGGCGCGACCTGGTCGGCGAGACGCCGGCCGGCGGGCGTGGCCGTCAGGACTCTGGTGGAGCGCCGGGTCTTCTTGTCGCGGAGTTCGTGCTCCTCGACCAGACCGGACTTCTTCAAGCTGTCGATCCCGCGGCGGCCGGCGAAGGGGTGGCCGCCGAACTGGTGGTCGACCAGGTCGCGGGAGGCGACGGCGCGGTGGACCGCGACGTCGACCAGGGACGCCTGGAGGCGGTCCTGGAACGGCCGCCGGTCAGGCGCCCTGTCCCGGCCGTCAAGCTCGCGGCGGTGGCCTCTGGCGCGCGCGGGCTCCCGCCCGGCAGGCCGGGACTCGTCTCTGGAGTCGTGCCAACGGCTCATCGACAGCTACCCGCGGGTGGGTCCGTCGTCGCGACCCGTGGCGTCCGCGACAGCCCGGTCAAGGTCGAGTCGGTGGAGGTCGCGGAGGTCGTGGCCCTGGGCCTGGTTGTTGAAGTGGTCAGCGAGGTCGAGGACGGCCTTTCGGTCATCGGGGCTCAAGCCATCGGCGCGGATGGCGTGATCGTGCAGGTCGCTGCGGAGCCCGCGAAAGTCGGCGGACTGCTGGGTGTAGACGTTCTGGGCGGCGGCCAGGCGGACGTTCTGGAGTTGGCGGACGAGCGTGTCGGGGGGCCGGTCGTCGTGGCCGTTGTGGGTGAGTCTGTCCAGCGCGGCGTCGGCCGCGAGCTGGATGTTCCGGTTGAAGTCGGAGTCGCCCTGCTGACGGGCCGCCGCGGCCGGCGGCGCCGGCGCGGGAGTCAACTCCTGGCTCGGGTCGCGGTCCTTGTCGCCATCGGGCTCAGGGGTGGACGTGGCCGGTGGGTCGCGCTGTTCGATCCGCTCGCGCGCCGGCTCGATCAGGTAGCGGGAGATCTTCTCGGCGTCGGAGGCGGCGCGGTAGATCTCGCGGGGGTCGTCTTCGAGCGCTTTGACCCAGCCGGCGATGTAGTCGGCGCCGTTCTGGGGCGCGTGGCCGAGGCCGATCTTCTCGCCGGTCATCATCGCGGCGATCTCGGCGCGGAGCTCCTCTCTGGCGTAGTCGGGGCTGCCGAACTTCTTGCCGAGGGTGTCGCGGTTGAGGCGGGAGGGGTGGCCGGTGGCGTGGCCGAGCTCGTGGAGCGCGGTCTGGTAGTAGTTGCCGGCGCTGGGGAACTGGCCAGGTTCCGGGAGAACGACCTGGTCGGTCCGGACGTTGTAGTAGGCGCGGTCGCCGGCCTGGTGCCGGACGTCGACGCCGCTGGCCTCGATGATCGCCTCGGCCTGCTCGTGGGCCTTCCATTCGGGAGCCGGCGTCGCCCGGCGCTGGGCCGGCAGGCCGCGGGTCTGCTCGGCGTTGAACACCGTATAGGCCCTTGGGAAGGAGCGCTGGGTCCCAACGCGGGTGTAGATGGGCTCTCCATCATTGGTCAGTCGCGGTTGGCCCTGGTCGTCCTTGGCGGGGACGACCTTGTGCCGGGGGAAGACGAGCACCTTTGTTCCCTTCTCGCCCTTTCGGACGTGACCGCCGACGGCCGCGATCTGACGGTAGGTGCCCCAGCGATTGTCGGTGTAACCCTTGTCCTGGGCCGCGACACTGAGGCGGAGGCTGTTGCCGCCGCGATAGGGCTCTCCGGTCCTGAGGTTCTCAGGCAGCGAGCGCTCTCCGGGCTTCCACGCCTTCTGGAATGGCGCGGTGCCGGCCTTGATCTGCTCGAGGAGCCGGTCGGCGAAGTCCTGGTGGAAGTCCCCGATTCGATCCTTGGATCGAGCCATCTAGCTGGTGGGGGGGAGGAGATCGGGGAGGAGTTCTTCGACCTCGCCCACGTCCTCGCCGTGATCGGCGATGCCGAAGCGGGCGAACAGCTCCGGTGGCGCATGGACCGTCTTGCCGGCGTTCAGGGCCTCGGCGAGGGCTTCCTCGGTGGTCGCGTGGACGACCTCCTCGTCGGGTGTGTCAGTCAGTGGTTGCTTCGTCATCATTCCTCCCTTCGTTTCTGGCCATAAGCGGGGCCATCCGTCCGTCATCCGGTCCGCCTCTTGATCGAATTCACACTCGCGCGCCTCGCGCGCGCGTCTGGAGTGGGATCTCTGAGTGGGATCTCTGAGTGGGAGAGCCGGAATCCCTTCTGCCCGTAAGGGGCCGCGTGACAGCAGCTCGCAGCCCGCGTGACAGCAGATCGCAGCCCGCGTGACAGCAGATCGCAGCCCGTGGGACAGCAGATCGCGGCCCCGCGATTTGCTGTCACGCTCGTCATCGTCGCCCCCGGTACACGCGCCAGCCGCGCCCGTCCTCGACCATCTCGACCACGCCCGCCGCGTCCATCGCCTTGACGTGCTCCACCGCCCGTTTCCGGTGTTGACGTTCCGCAGCGGGCGACGCCGCGACCGCTGGGAACAGCATCAACCGCAGCGTCTCCGGCGTCAGGACCGGCCATCGCTCCCGGTCCGCGCTCGATGCCAACGCATCCGTGCCGCCGCGCCGATGCCCGTACCGATCCCAATACGCCGCCAGCGCCAGCAGGGCCCGGTAACGCGGGAACGACTTCGGCGCGAGCGAACGGAGCACCTGGCGGTCAATCTGCGGCCCCTGGCGTGTGCCGCCCGGTAGCCGCAGGTCGAAGCCGATCCGCTCGCGCAGGTCCCCGTCGACCGGCAGGTCGGCGTCCCGGACCACCAGCGGACGCCAGTGCCGCCCCCGATACGGGATCTTCACGTCGTAGAGAGCATCCAGCGCGGTGTTCATGGCTGGAACGTGCTTCGTCCGCTCGAACCGCCGCCAACCGGCAAACGCCACCAGGTCCGCGACAGTCGGCGACAGAAGCGCGCTGCCGCCCCCATACGCGGCTAGCGGAGCCGACAGCAGCACCTCATAGAAGAACCGCCAGGCGACCGGGACCGGCCCGTTGCCGCCGCTGTCCAGCACGTCGCGCCGATGCACGAACACCGGCAGCACGTGGTCCGGCGTCTCCGGCACAAACGGCAGCGTCCCTTGGATTGGCCCCGGCCGTCGCAACGCAGGCAGCCGTTCATCGTCGCTGCGGCTCACGTGTACCGCCGGCGCGCCAGCGACCGCCGCGCTCAGGATCGCCCGCTTCCGCATGTTCGGGGCGATCCGGCGTTCCTCTGCCGTCTTAGGCGCCGCCGCCCGTCGCGAGCCTCTGCCAGCGCGGCGCGAACTGGCGGTCTTAGGCGTTTCGGCCTCGCGCGCCGTCAGCGGCCGTTCAGAGCCTCGTTTCTCCGCCGTCCTTACCTCGATCCCCGCGATCCCCGCGTCGCTCAGCGCCTCGATCGCCACGGCCCGGACGAGCTCCGTGGGCGCATCGATGCGCTCACCGTGAAGGTTGGCCAGGAGCAGCTCCCGATCATCCCGCTGCAACGCGCCGGCCTGGAAGGCCCGCTCGATCTTCGATGCGGCGCTCGCGCTCACCGCGTCGCTCCCGCGTCCGCGTCCCTGACGATGGAGTAGCGCATCCGGGCCGCGACGTCGCCCGCGTTACGCGCGGCCGCGTTCCGGGTCTCGGGCTCTGCAACGGGATTTGGACCAGGAGGCTGCGGATCGCTAAGGTGCTCTCTTGCGCCGCGCGGGCACTTTACGTCCGATAATGTCCATTATGTCAACTCCGCCAGGCCGGCAACCGGGCGCGGTCCGTGGCAAAGTTGGGGTTCGGGCCAAATCCCCTTAGGCCCGGAATGCCGATGTTCCGCCTCCTCGATCGCTACATCCTTCGCGAAACGATCGGCCCTCTCGGACTGGGCCTGCTCGTCTTCACCTTCCTCGCCCTCCTGCAGGAACTGTTTCAGCTTGCCGAGCTGATCATCGAGCGGGATGTCGAGGTTCAGATCGTCCTTCGGCTTCTCGCCTACAGCCTGCCGCAGATCATCGTCCTGACGATCCCGATGGCGTTCCTGTTCGCCATTCTGCTGGCGATCGGCCGAATGGCCGCCGACAGCGAACTTGTGGCGATGCGGGCCTCGGGCATCAGCCTGTTCTCGATCTACCGGCCGATCCTGATCATGAGTCTGCTTCTGGCGGCCGTGACGACCTACCTGATGACTGTCACGCTGCCGGCGGGCAACAAGGCGACCTCCGAACTCCAGTTGGCGATCCTGCAACGGAGCGTGAATCAGCAGGTCAAGCCGAGGGTGTTCTACGACGGCCTCCAGGGACGCGTCCTCTACGTTTTCGAGTCGCCCGAGAACGAGGCCGGCTGGCGCGGCGTGTTCCTGGCCGACGCGGTTCCAGGTCCCGAGCAGCAGGTCATCGTCGGCGAGACAGGCGGCATCAACGTGACGCCGGGAGACGGCCGGTCCCCGGTCCTGGCCTTCGGTCTTGCCGACGTGCACGAGGTCGACACGAACGATCCGAGTACCTACCGGCTGCAGCGCCTCCGAGACGCGAACATCGTGATCGAGGACAGCCAGTTCCGGCACAGCGAGGGGTTGGTCCTCGCCAAGGACGTGCGCTCGATGACGCTCTCGGAGCTGGTCCAGACCGCGGAGGAGCCCGGCGTGTTTGCCGAGAAGCGGACCAAGGCCCGGGTGGAGATCCAGAAGAAGTTCGCGATCCCCGGCGCCTGTCTCGTGTTCGGCCTGTACGGGATTCCACTCGGCTTCCGGAACCGCCGAACCGGGCGGTCCTCGGGATTCCTCATCTCGGTGACGATGTTCCTGTTCTACTACGTCATGCTGGGCAACGGCGAGGAAGCCGCCGTCAACGGGCAGGTGCCGCCCTGGTTGGCGATGTGGGCGCCGAACATGCTCCTCCTGGTGCTTGGCACGTTCCTTCTCTGGCGCCGAAACCGCGACAAGACGCTGATGATCAGCGCGGTCGACCGTTACCTGAGGGTGCACGTCTGGCGACGAATCCTCCGTCTCGGCAGACGGAGGCAGGTCAGGGGTCGCCGCAAGCGGGCGCTCGAGGATCGGCTGGCGCGCGCCCGGCCCCAGTCGCTGTCGCTGGGCGGCTCCCCCACACGGCCTCGCCTGAGGTTGCGGGTCGAACCGTTCGGCCTTCGGTTTCCCGGGGTCATGGACCGCTACGTCTTCGGTGTCTTCGCTCGTGTCTTTGGGGTCACGGTTGCGGCGGCTCTGGCGATCTACATCGTGACCGACTTCACCCAGTTCGTCGACGAGATGTTCGACAACGATGTCCCATCGAGCGTCTTCGCGGCTTACTACCCCTATCTTTCGCTCCAGATCTTCTATGACGTGGCGCCGGTCCTCGTCCTGGTGACGACGCTGGTCACGTTCGGGTTGCTCTCGCAGCGCAACGAGGTCGTCGCCGCGAAGGCCCTGGGCTTCAGTCTGTTCCGGCTGGCGATACCGGCCCTCGTCGCGGCCGCGGCAATCGCCCTGCTCAGCGCGGCTCTCGAGAACTCGGTGCTGCCGGCTTCCAACGCCAAGGTCGCCGAGTTGAAGGACCGGATCCGAGGAAATTCGGGACCGGTCAGGAGCTACCAGGGCATGGATCGTCAGTGGCGATATGCCCAGGACGGCACCGGTTCCGGCTACATCTACAACTATCGCCACTACGATGCCGACCGCCAGACCCTGCAGCGCCTGCAAGTGTTCCGGTTCGACCGCGAGCACCGATTGATCGGGCGCCTGTACGCTGCCGCCGCGCGGTTCGTGCCGGGTAGCGAAGCGGAGACCGGCGGTTGGCAACTGGTCGACGCCTGGGTGCGCGAGTTCGACGGCCTGACGATCACCAGCAGCAACCGATTCGCCGGACCCCAACCGGTCGATCTTCCGGAGGGACCCGAGTTCTTCGACACGGAGGTCAAGTACGCCGATCAGATGAACCGTGGCGAACTCAGGCGGTACGTCAGCGATCTGACAGCAGCTGGCAACGCGGTACCCGAGCTCCAGATGCAGCTCCACAACAAGACCGCGCTGCCGGTCGTGTGCTTCGTCATGGGCCTGGTCGCTTTGCCCTTCGCGTTCCGCCTCGGCCGCCAGGGGGCGCTCTACGGCATCGGCATCTCGATCATGCTCGGGATCGTCTACTACACCGTGATCAGCGTCTTCGTGACGCTCGGCCAGTCGGAGGCCCTGCCGCCCCTGATTGCGGCCTGGAGCCCGAACGCGCTGTTCGGCACCCTCGCGCTCTACCTGTTCCTGGGAGTGAGGACCTGAGAGGCGTCAGCGCTGGGAACTGGCGCGAACGAGTGCGCGGCGGCTGCCGCCGCTGGCGGGTAGCGGGCTCAGGCCACAGCCCGGCGCAGGGTCGCCGCGCGGTCGGTGCTTTCCCAGGGGAACTCGGCCCGACCGAAGTGGCCATAGGCGGCCGTCTTGAGGTAACGCGGCTGGCGCAGGTCGAGCGCTTCGATGATGGCCTGAGGCTCGAGCGGGAACTCGCTGCGCACGAGTTCCTCGAGGAAGCGGTCTGAAATGCCGTCCTTTGCGGTACCGAACGAATCGACGTGCACCGAAACGGGTTCCGCGACACCGATCGCGTAAGCCAACTGAACCTCGAGGCGCTCCGCCATGCCGGCGGCTACCAGGTTCTTCGCCACGTAGCGCGCCATGTAGCTCGCGGAGCGGTCCACCTTGGTCGGGTCCTTGCCCGAGAAAGCGCCGCCGCCGTGGTGTCCGACGCCGCCGTAGGTGTCGACGATGATCTTGCGCCCCGTGAGGCCGCAGTCGCCCTGGGGACCGCCGACCTCGAACCGGCCGGTTGGATTGACGAGGAGTTTCGTTCGCCGCGGTCCATCCTCGCGATACAGGTTTGCGAGCATCACGGGCCGGACGACGCGGTCCCGCACGAACCTCTGGATTTCGTCCAGATCGACTCCCGGCGCGTGTTGCGTCGAAACGACGATCGTGTGTGCTCGCACCGGTTCCCCGTTCTGGTCGTACTCCACCGTGACCTGGGACTTGCCGTCCGGTCGCAACCAGTCGACCTCGGCCGCGCGCCGCACCTCGGCAAGGCGTCGCGTCAGGCGATGTGCAAGGACGATGGGCAGTGGCATCAGCTCGTCGGTTTCACGGCATGCATAGCCGAACATCAGGCCTTGATCGCCGGCGCCGCCGGTGTCGACGCCGAGGGCGATATCCGGAGACTGCGGATCGAGCCGGACCTGCACCTCGCAGTCGTCGCCGGCGAAGCCGGTCCCGGTGTCCACGTAGCCAATGTCGCGGATGGTCTTCCGCGCCACCGACTCGTAGTCGATCTCGTGGTCGGTGGAACGAACCGTGAGCTCGCCGGCGAGGAGCACCAGATCGGTACTGACCAGCGTCTCGCAAGCCACCCGAGCCCTCGGGTCTCGCCGCAGGGCCGCATCGAGAACGGCGTCGGAAATCTGATCGGCGACCTTGTCGGGATGACCCTCGGTCACCGACTCGGACGTGAACAGACGCCGTATTCCTGTCCCACTCGTTCGCATCGGCAGCGAACCATACCAACTCGCCGGCATGTCGCCCGCCACACCGCCTTCTTCGATCACTGCGTAACATCGCCCGGCGATGATTCGCAGCCGCAACAACCCCCAGGTACGTGCGATTCGCCGCCTCCGCAACGCCCACACCCGGAAGCAGTCCGACCTGCTCCTGCTCGAGGGCCGGCATCTCGTCGAAGCCGGCGCCGAGGCCGGACTCGCGTTCCGCCATCTCCTGGCAACGCCCGATTTCCGCGCGGCCCACGCCGAGTTGATCCGGCGGCTTGAAGACCGTTCAGGAACCGCAGCCGCCCTGATCGATCCCGACAGGCTCCGCGAGCAGGCCGACGCCGACACCCCCCAGGGCGTCGCCGCCCTGGTCGAACCACCCGCCGGCTGGCACTCCGCGGAAGGCGAGACCCTCGTTCCGCCTTCCGGCCTCCACCTCTACGTCGACGGTATCCAGGATCCAGGCAACCTGGGCGCCATGGCTCGCTCCGCCGAAGCCGCGGGGGCAGCGTCCCTTCTCCTCGCCGCCGGCACTGCCCGCCCGAGCCAGCCGCGCGCCCTACGCGCCTCGGCCGGCAGCCTGCTCCGCATCCCGGTCTGGACGGACGTCCGAGTCGATCACGTCCAGACTCGAATCACGTGGCTTGTCCTGGCAGCCCAAGGCAACAAGGACGGCGCTTCACTACCTGTCGCGTCCCTCTTCACGGCCGGGACTCCTGACCCGAGAGTTCCTGCCGACCTCATCGCCACCGATGCCATTCTGGCGGTTGGAAACGAGAGTAAGGGTCTCTCCCGTCCGGTTCTCGACCGCGCGGACATGGCGCTGTGGATTCCGACCGCTCGCGCTGTCGAGTCCCTCAACGCAGCGGTCGCTGCTTCCCTTGCCCTGTTCGAACTGCAACGGCTGCGGGGTGAGTTCCGCTGGAAGTCCGCGCCGCCCTGACCGGACCTGAAGCAAGACGGCCGGCAGCTTCCCGATCGGCCGACGGACTCACCCGCCGCCCGGCGGCTACCGACCGGCGCGCTCGTTCAACAGGCGGGTCAGCGCGGGCGCGACTTCGTGCAGGTCGCCGACGATGCCGTACTGGGCGACGCTGAAGATCGGGGCCTCCGGGTCCTTGTTCACGGCGACGATGATCCGCGATCCGCTCATGCCCATCAGGTGCTGGATCGAGCCCGACACTCCGAGCGCCACGTAGAGGTCCGGGGCCACCGTATGTCCGCTCGATCCGACCTGGTGGGCGCGCGGCAGCCAGCCGTTGTCCACGACCGGCCTGCTCGCGCCGAGCTCGGCGCCGAGAGCCGTGGCCAGGTCGGCCGCGACGGAGACCTCGTCCGCTCCGCCCACTCCCCTCCCCGCGGTCACGATCCGCTCGGCGCCCGGGAGGTCGACGCCGCCGGCGCTAGCCGCCACACGGCCCAGGGTCTCCCGTTCCGGTCGTTCTTCCATGTCGGCCGGCGGACAGACTTCCACGACTCGCCCCGGCGGCGCCGGCGTCTCGTCGCCGCTGAAGGCGCCACTCTGCACGGTAACGACGACGGCGCGGGTTTTCGGACGGACTTCGGCCTGGAGCTTGGCCTGCAGGATGGACCGCTGGAAGCACAGACCGCCTCGACCGTCCGCCACCGCCCCGCTGATCGACGGGACATAGGCGGCGCCGAGTCGCAGGGCGAGTTGGGGAGCGAACTCGGCCACCTCGTAGGTGTGCGGCAGGAGGACCACTGTCGATGGAGGCTCTCCGTCGCCGTTCTCGCGCACGATGAGCGCGCCAAGGGCCTCGGCATAGACGCCAGGCGAGTAAGGCCCCAGCCGTTCGTCGTCGAGTAGCGCGAGCCGCAGGTCGGCGCCGAGAATCCGCCCGCAGGCGAGTGTCTCTCGCGATCCGGGACCCGAGCCGGCGTTCTCGACGATCCATACGACGGGTTCCGTACGGCTCATGGCAGAGCCTCCCGCTCCAGGTGCGCGAGGAGTTCGGTCGCCGCTGTCTCCGGCGCGCCCCCTTCGATCAGCAGGCCGCCCCCGCCGGTCGGTGGGACCCGGAGGGCCGTCGTCTCGATCCCGGCGCCGGCCTCGCCCACCTGACCGGCTTCGACGCCGAGGGTCGTGCAATCCACGGTTTCCAGCGGCTTTCTCCGGGCCTGAAGGGTGCCGCGCAGCGAAGCGAAACGCGGCTTGTTGATTCCGGCCTGCACCGCGAGCACGGCAGGCAGTCCAAGACGGAGAACCTCGTTCAGACCGCCCTCCAGTTCGCGGACGATACGTACCGAACCGGCCGGTTCCAGTTCGACGGCCATCACCAGCCAGGCGTAGGGACGGCCGAGCAGCCCGGCGATCACAGCCGGGGTCGCGGCCTGGCCCAGGTCGTCGGACTGGGCGCCGGCAAGGACGAGATCACACGCCGCCCGGTCGACGGCCGCGGCCAGAGCGCGTCCGTCCGCCAGCGCGTCGCCGCCCTGGAAGTCCGCGTCCGCGAGGTGCACGGCGCGGTCGGCCCCCAGCGCCAGGGCCTTGCGCAAGGCCTCCTCGACCCGTGGCGGTCCGAGGCTGAAGGCGATGAGTTCGGGGCGTCCGAGCCCGGCCTCTTCGGCCGCCTCGACGAGCAGCAGCGCCTCTTCGAGCGCGCAGAGATCGCAGCTCGAGATGACCCAGTTCACCTCGCGATCGTCGATGTGGCGGCCGGTGTCGGCGATCCGCGGGTGCGCATCGCTGTCCGGTACCTGTTTGATGCACACGCCGATCCTCAAGCCGGAATCTCCCTTGGTTGCTGGCGCGGCAGCATAGCGCCACACCAGGGGTCGCCCACGGAGCCGGAGGCATAGACCTTTGGCTATCTGTCTGATAGTTTCGCTCGGCGGTGCCTGCGTTCTCCATCCCCATCGCGACGTTGATGGCCACCGGTGACTCAGCGGTGATCCACTTCTTTCTGCGTTCGGGCCCGGTGGCGAAGATCGTGCTCGGGATTCTGGTCCTGATGTCATTGTCTTCCTGGTACGTGCTGCTGCAACGCCTGCTGCTCTTCCGTCGCACGGCGCGACAGAACCAGGGCTTTCTCGACGTGTTCCGGAAGGCCGCCCGCTTCAGCGACATTGGCAAGGCGGCGCCCGACCACCGCGCCTCGTCGCTGGTCGGGCTGTTTCAGGCCGGCTACCTGGAGATCGACACCCAGATCAAGGCCCTCCAGGAACCGCGGGGGGATGACGACAGCTTCCGGCTCCAGTCGCTGATGGGGCTCGAGCGGACGCTTCGGCGAGCCGCGAACGTCGAGCTTCGCGTCCTCGCCCGCAACACGTCGTGGTTGGCGACCACGGCCGCGGCGGCGCCCTTCATCGGCCTGTTCGGAACCGTCTGGGGCATCATGATCGCGTTCAACGACATCGGAACCTCGGGGACGGCGACGATAACCGCGGTGGCGCCGGGCATCGCCGAAGCGCTGGTCAACACGGCCGCCGGCCTGGTCGCGGCGATTCCCGCCCTGGTCGGGTACAACTACCTCGCCACCAGACTCAGGCAGCTCCGCGCGGAAATGGACGACTTCACGCTGGAGTTCCTGAATCTGGCAGAGCGCAACTTCGGTTGAGTTCGGATAAGGGAGTCGGAATTGGCCTTCTTCCAGGACACCGACAGCGATGACGCCGTCCTGGCGGACATCAATGTGACGCCCCTGGTCGACGTGATGCTCGTGCTGCTGATCATCTTCATGATCGCGACGCCGATGCTGCACCAGGGCGTAGAAGTAACCCTGCCGGAAATGGAATCGCCGTCGACGCTGGCGGTCCGGGATGAGGATCCGATGATCCTGACCGTGGCGCAGAACGACCTCGTCTACATCAAGGACGAGCCGGTGGCCACGCCGCTGCTCGTCGACCGCCTCCTCCCCCTGCTGGACCTGCGTGACTACGAGGCAGTCTTCGTGAAGGGCGATGCGGAAGTGCCGTACGGAAGAATCATCCATGTCCTCGACGTTCTCGAACGTGCGGACATCCATCGCGTTGCGCTTGTCGTGCAACCCGAGGATCAAGGGCCCTAGCGGCCGCTGCCACGGAGCCCCAGCCAGGTGCCGAGTCAGGACACTTCCAAGCCATCCGTCGAACTGGCTCTCCAGAGCCGGGAACGCCGGGCGGCCCGCCTGAACCGGCCCTGCCTCGCGGCCTCCCTGACCCTTCACATCGCGATTCTTGGCGGGATTCTCTTCGGGCCCGGCCTGTTCGCCGAACGGACCTACCTGGAGCGCCAGACTGTCGACATCGTTCGCATGACGACGATCCGGCCGAAGCCGATTCCGGTGACCCCGCCCCCGGAAGAAGAACCGCCGCCTCCCGCCCCGGAACCGGAACCCGAGCCCGAACCACCGCCGGAAGATGTGCCGGTTCTGGTCGAGGAAGAGGCCCCGACGCCGGAGCCCGAACCCGAACCGGAGCCACCTCCTCCCCCACCGGAACCGGAGCCGGAACCGCGGCCGCAGTTGGAGCGGCCCTTCCAGCGCGCCCGGACCATCGACGATTCGCTGGCCGGCAGCGACGACGCGGAGGCGCCGGTGGTCGGCTACGACAGCGAGGACTTCACCTATGCGTACTACACGACGCGCTTGGTCGCTGCGATCCGGGCCCGCTGGACCAGGCCTCCGATCGAGGGCGTGGAGGCCCTCGTTCGCTTCCGGATCGCGAGTGACGGTACGGTGAGCGAACTCGAACTGATCGCGTCCTCCGGCGTCACACGGTTCGACAATGCCGGTCTGCGCGCGATCGAGCTGGCGTCGCCGGTGCCGCCGCTGCCGCGCAGCTTCCGGAAGCCAAGCCTCGGCGTGACGATGAGGATTAGATGACGATGCAGTGCTTTTCACCTGCCGCTTCCTGCGGAAGCGCTTTTTGTTCACCTGCCGCTTCCTGCGGAAGCGCTTTGCATCCAACGACTTTGCCGGGCCGGATCGTCCGCGCCGCGGTGGTGGTCCTTCTCATCTGCGGGGCGCCGCTCCCGGGTGCGCAGGAAGACCCTGATGAACCGCTTCCCGCCGAGCAACTGCCCTCCGACGTCGAAGTCGTGCTCGACCGCGACGTGGCCACTCGGCTCAATCTCGCCGTACCGCGCTCCGGTCGGCCGCCGGAAGCCGGACCGGAGTTTCTCGATGCGATGAACGAGGTGGAACAGACTCTCCGGGAAGATCTGGCGTTCACCCAGCTCTTCGACGTCCAGGGTCCGGAGGTGTTGTCGGCGGTGCGTCTGACCGGCGAGCGCGCGGAGGACCTCGAGCAGTACCGCGCCTACGGCAACGAGGTGGCGCTCCTCACCGAGTTCAAGCTCAACGGCGATGAGTTGATTCTCGAGGGACGGGTGTACGACCTGGCCAGCGGCCAGTTCATTCTGGGGAAGCGGTTCAACGGGGGAATCGACCTTGCACGCCGCTTCGCCCACGCGATGTCCGACGAGGTCGTTCTCTACTTCACCGGCCGCCGCGGCATCGCGATGACTGCGATCGCGTTCGTTTCGGACCGGGAGTCCCAGGGAAGCAAGGAGATCTTCCTGATGGACTACGACGGTCACGCGCAGCGCCGGATCACCGGGCACATCTCGACCAGCCTGTCGCCGGTCTGGGCTCGGGACGGCAGTGGACTCGTCTACCTGTCCTTCTTCGAGGGGCGGCCCGGCGTGTACTGGGCCGACCTCGTTACTGGCAGGAAGACGGCCATCATCGCCGAAGAGCAGCCCGCGTACTCCCCCAGTCTCTGCCCGGACGGGGAGACACTCCTCTTTGCGCGCCGAACGTCCAACATGGAGGTCTTCGCGGTGTCGCGCAGCGGCGGCTCCCCCCGGCAGCTCACCCGGTCGAGTCGCATCGACACGAACCCGGAATGCTCCCCAGACGGCACCCGCATCGCGTTCACCTCGAGCCGTTCCGGCACGCCACAGATCTACCTGATGGGCATCGATGGCACCGACCTGCAACGGGTGACGTTCGAGGGCCGCTACAACGAAGGTGCATCCTGGCACCCGGACGGCAGTCGCCTAGTCTACTCCCGCCGCGCCGACCGCGGCGACCGTCACGACATCGCGGTCGTCGACCTGGTGACCGGCCAGGATCAGCTCCTGACCACCGGTCCCGGAAGCCACGAGAATCCGTCCTTCTCCCCCAACGGCGAGTGGATCGCGTTCGACACTCGGCGCCCTGGAGGTCGCCGCCACATCTACATCATGAGCCAGGACGGCAGGTACACGCGTCAGGTCACCTCGCGGGGCAACAACTCGCACCCGTCCTGGTCGGGCTATTTCGACTGATTTCAAGTTCCCTCGGCCGAAGCGACAGGTTGCCGCAACCGCGCCGCTTTGGTACTGTTTCCCCGCTCTCAACAACCAAGGTTTCAGGTTCGAGGAGAAGTCCCGGTATGTTGGCCAGAAGGTTCCCCGCATTCATCCTCTCGGCTCTTGTGCTGCTGGCCGTTGGCGCCTGCAAGAAGGCAGAGCCCGAGCCCCCGGCGCCACCGCCTCCTCCGCCCCCGGTCGAGGAGCCCCCACCGCCGGAACCGGTCCCTCCGCCGCCGGCGCCGCCGGTCGAGCCGGAATACAAGTCCCCGTGGTCCGAGGACATCATGGAGGCCAACAGGCAGGTCCATGAGAAGGGCCTTCTCGGCGACGTCTACTTCGAGTTCGACCAGGCGACTCTCACCGACATGACGCGTTCCCAGCTCAGCAAGAACGCGGACTTCCTCAAGACCAGGGACGGCGAGAACCTCGTGATCACGATCGAGGGCCACTGCGACGAGCGGGGCACGAACGACTACAACCTCGCACTTGGCGACCGCCGGTCCAACGCGGCGCGGGACTATCTTCTGTCCCTCGGCGTTTCCGGGGATCGTCTCAAGACGATCAGCTACGGCGAGGAGCGCCCGCAGTGCGAGGAGACGAACGAGGACTGTTGGCAACTGAACCGTCGCGCCTACTTCCGGGTCACCGACTTCAGCTGACTCAGCGCGGCGTGCTCCAGGCACTGGCTGGTCCTCTCGCACACGCCGCGAACCCCCATTGCCGATAGCCGCGGGTTCTGAGCATGCGGCTGCCGGAATCTCGGACCTCCTGCTACCCCACCCGGTTGCTGCTGGTCGGCGGGTCGGTGGCCATCTTGCTCGTGGCGGCCTGCGCCTCCTCGTCCACGCAACTGGCCGACCTGGAGACCGGTCTCGCCGCAGTGGAACGGCGGCTGGACGAACTTCGATCCCAGACGCCCACGCGACAGGACCTGGCTGCGGTGGTTCAGGCGCTCGAGAATCAAGTCGACAGCGAAGTCACCGCGAACGCCGATCTGAAAGAGGACCTGCGCCAGATCCTCTCTGACCTCGAGGCGCTACGAAACCTGGTCCAGGAGCAGCGTCAGATTCTCAACGCGACGGTGGACCGCCTTGAGCAGACCGGAACGGACGTGGCCCTGATCCAGGGTCGCCTCGAACGGCAGGAAGCGTACCTTTCGGCTCTCGATCAGTTGCAGGAAACCAGCCGCGCGGCGCCCGCGGTTGAGGCCGTCGACCCCAAGGTTCTCTACAACGCCGCCTACCAGGACTATTCCGAGGGAAGGTACGAGCGCGCGATCACCGGCTTTCGTCAGTATCTGGATACGTTTCCGGACGGCGCCGACGCGGACAGTGCGCAGTACTGGCTCGGAGAGTCCCACCTCGGCCGTGGGCAGTACCGCGCGGCGATCGAGGAACTCGGTCTGGTTCGACAGGACTACCCGGAGAGCGACAAGGTCCCGAGCGCCATGCTCAAGGTCGGGGTCGCTCTGAACGAGCTGGGCGACCGGGAACTCGCGATTGAGATGTTCCTCCGAGTTCGAAGCAGCTACCCTGATACCGATGAGGCGATCCTGGCGCTCCAGCAACTCGACAACCTGGGCGCCGAGCAGTAAACTGCGCCGCCGGTGGCTCGGCCGCCCGGTCCGAATGAGACGTACACCCGGAAGGTGAGAGAAGGCGATATGGCGAACAGCAAGCAGGCAGAGAAGCGCATCCGGCAGTCACGAGTCCGAAGAGACCGCAACCGTGCCGCGCTCTCGAAGCTCCGTACTTCGGTCAAAGCCCTGCGCACAGCCGCTGACACCGATGTCGAGCGTGCCCGGGAGTTGCTTCCCGGGACATTGAGCCTGATCGACGTCACGGCCCGCAAGGGCGCTATCCATGCAAACGCGGCGGCCCGCCGGAAGTCGAGACTTGCCCGGCTCGTGAATCGTCGCGCCGAGGCCGCATCCGCGTCGGGAGCCGCGGCCGAGTGATCCGCAGGACGTGATCTTTCGGCTGGAGCGGCGTCAGAAGCCTTCCAGCAGGTCGGTCACCATCGTGTCCGCGAACCGTTCCGCGCTGTCTTCGATCGCGATGTTCTCGCGGTCGAAGAAGTCAGCGTCGGCGCTCTCGACCGGGTAGCTCTCCTTGAACTGGTAGCGGTCGTTCGCCCAGATCACCTCACCTTCTTCCTCGCCGGGTGACTTGACCGTGCGGCGGAAGGACACGTCGGCCACGATCGCCAGTTCGTACTCCTGGGCGCGACCGTCGTTCGTGAAGGTGATCGGCGCGACCCGGAAGGCCGTGACGGCGCCGCGAATCGTTGCATCCGACTCCGCTTCCGTGGAAACGAGCTCGAACCGCCGCCGGGTCAGGAGTTCGTCCGCGATTGCCTGAGTCAGGAACTGCTCGACCTCCACTCGGGAGGTTCGATTTTCGAATGGCGCCAGGAACACCTGCTGCACGTCGTCAGGAATGTTGGACGCCTTGCCGACGAGCGCATAGCCGCAGCTCACCAGCACCAGCATGGGCAGCAGGGTGGCCGCCTCGACAAGCCGCTTGAAACGGGCTCCCTGCATGCCTGTCAGCGTAACAGTCCGAGGCGGGAGTCCCGGGGCCTGGGAGCCCTCGACAGAGAAAGTCAGCGACTCGGATCCAGGTTCAGCGTGGCGCGCAGGGCGTCGAGGATCCCGTTCACGAAACGGCCGGACTGTTCGGAGCCGAACTTCTTGGCGAGTTCGATCGCTTCATCGATCACGACGACCGCAGGAACGTCGGACTGGAAGCGCATCTCGTAGACCGCCAGTCGCAGGACGTTGCGATCGACCACCGGCATCCGCTCCAGTCGCCAGTTGTCCGCCTGGTCGGCGACCATGCGATCGATCGACTCCCTGTGAGCGAGACTGCCCTCAACCAGGGTGCGGGCGTAGTCCAGCGCCAACTCAGAGATCTGTTGGCTGGCGCCGGCGTCGGCGGTCTCGGCACGGAATCCGTGAATGTCGAAGGCCCTGAGCAGTAGAGCCGGTTCCGCGTCGCCCAGTTCCCGCTGATAGAGCATCTGCAGCGCCATCTCTCTCGCCTGCCGACGCTTGCCGCCCGCTCGCCGCAGCCGATCGGGAGTCTTCGGCGGCGTGGCCTCCCCGGGTGGCACCTCACCGGGCCTGGTCACGACCGGAGCGATTCCAGCAGATTCGCCATCTCGAGAGATGCTTCGGCGGCTTCCTCGCCCTTGTTCCCCGCCTTTCCTCCGGCACGCGCAGCGGCCTGCTCGGCGTCGTTGCAGGTGAGAACCCCGAAGCCCACTGGGATCGCGGTCTGCGCGGTGACCCGGGCGCATCCGGCGGCGCACTCGTTGCAGATGTAGTCGAAGTGCGGGGTCTCACCCCGAATCACGACGCCGAGCGCTATCAGTGCATCGACCCTTCCGGTGACGGCCAGGGCGTCGAGTGCCGCGGGTATCTCCCAGGCTCCGGGAACCCGGACAACCAGGAGATCCTCTTCCCTGACCCCGTGTTCCACCAAGAACCGTCGGGCACCCTCGAGCAGGCGCTCCACGATGCTGCCGTTGAAGCGCGCCGCGACCAGGCCGACCCTGACACCGGGCGCATCGGAGGCCGTCTTCATTTCGGGGCAGGCGGCGGACCGGTTGCTACAGGGCTAGAGGAATCGTCAAATGGTCGGGACGGCGAGATTCGAACTCGCGACCCCCTGAACCCCATTCAGGTACGCTACCAGACTGCGCCACGTCCCGACCGAGCGGCATTCTCTACGCAATCGTCGCGCTTGGCAACAACGCACCGCAGTGGCGACCGGTCAGTCGTCCTCGACGCCTGTCTCCGGCTTGAGTTCCGCCGCAAGCTGGCGCGCCTGCGAGACGAGCGCCGCTACCCCGCCCTCGAGCCTCTCGACCCGTCGAGTCAAGGCCCCCAGTTCGCCTACACCGGAGGCGTGCGCGCCATCGGCCGGACGATCGAGCGCGTCCACCGTCGCCGCCGCCTCCATACCCACCGCTTCCGTCTCCGAATCGTCGCCCTCCGGCGGCAGTCCCTTCTCCGTGGACAGCTTGTTGTCGCTTCCGACCTCACTGGCCGGCTCCTCCGTCACGACCAGTGGCTGCCCGCGGACACCGCCTTCCTCAAGTTCCGCGGAGAGCTTCTTCTTTGCGCTGGCAATGGTGAAACCCTCGTCGTACAGGAGTTCCTTGATCCGGCGAATGGTCTCCAGATCCCCGGCGTCGTAGTCCCGACGGCCGCCGGCTCCCTTCTTCGAGGCCAGGGCCGGAAACTCCGTTTGCCAATACCGCAGGACGTAGGGCTGGATGTCCAGCACCCTGCATACGTCGGCGATCTTGTACTGCTGCTTGGAGGGAATGACCGGTCTCCCGCCTGGTCCGCAGGTAGCTTCCGGGCCCAACCAGGTACGTTGGCCACCCGGTCTACTGAAGTCAGGGAAACGAAATGAAGACTATACGAAACCCTGAACAACCGGCTTCTCTGCTTCCGCCCGCACCTCAGCCGGACGTCGGCTCGGTCTCTCCGCGTCGTTCCCTGACCACGAGGCGCAGCGGAACTCCCGGGAGATCGAACGCTCTTCGAAGCCGGTTCTCGAGGTACTTCCGGTAAGTGTGTCCTCGCTTCAAGCGCCGGTTCGCGAACAGAAGAAACGTCGGGGGCGTTCCCCGTACCTGGGCCGCGTAGAAGAACTTCCACGGTCGGCCCCGCTCCGCGGGCGGCTGGTGGCGGGCCACGATCCGGTGAATCACGCGGTTGAGTTCGGACGTACTCACCCGCAGCCCGTGGCGCTCCCGGACCTGGTC
Organism: Thermoanaerobaculia bacterium; assembly: GCA_965232105.1. Taxonomy (GTDB): domain Bacteria; phylum Acidobacteriota; class Thermoanaerobaculia; order Multivoradales; family Multivoraceae; genus Multivorans. Next base: position 3,626,092 of record OZ246956.1, on the reverse strand, counting down.
GAGAGCAGGGAGGACGCCGCCCATGCCGCGTCCCGTCAGGGCGGAGACGTTGACACGAGAGGGCTTGGCGAAGACCTCGGCCAGGCGTTCCCAACCCGCTTCGAGCCGTTCCCGACTGTCCGTATCCAGAAGATCCCATTTGTTGCAGGCGATGACGGCCGAGCGTCCCGCCTGCCAGGCTGCATCGGCAATGCCCAGATCACCGGCCGTGATCCCCTGGCTCGCGTCGACCACGAGGACGACCAGTTCCGCCCGCTCGATCTGTCTCTGGGCGAGCATCACCGCCAGTTCTTCCGGTGGGTCCTGGACTTGAGAACGGCGCCGGATGCCGGCCGTGTCGACGAGCAGATAGTCCGGTCCGTCCGCGCGCTGCAGGAGGCTGTCGATCGGGTCCCTTGTCGTGCCGGCGGTGGGCGAGACGAGCGTTCGCTCGCTTCCCAGCAGCCGGTTGATCACCGAGGACTTGCCGACATTCGGCCGACCGACGACCGCGACACCGGATGCCTCGGGCTCGAATGCCGGCCCCGCGGCGGGGAGATGGGCGGCCAGCTCTTCGTGCAGGTCTCCGAGACCGGCCCCGTGTTCCGCGGACACGAGTACGAGGCCCTCGGCGCCCAGAGCGTAGAACTCCTGGTAACCCTCCTGGGCGGCCTTGGTGTCCGCCTTGTTGACCACGACGACGATCGGCAGGCCATGGCCGCGCAGGCGGTCCATGACCTGCTCGTCGCTCGCGGCCAATCCCTCCCTTCCGTCGACGACAAGCAACAACGCGTCACTCTCTTCAATCGCGAACTCGACCTGGGCGTTCAATCCCAGGGGGTCGTCGCCTGGCACCAGTCCCCCGGTGTCGATCAACTCGACGAAGCCACGCCCCTCCAGGTCGAAGCGGCCGACGAGACGGTCCCGCGTCACGCCTGGCGTTCCGTGGACGATCGCCTGCCGGCGACCGATCAACCGGTTGAAGAGGGTCGACTTGCCGACGTTGGGGCGACCGACGATCGCGACCGCGGCTGGCACGAAATCAGGACTCGAACTGATACTCGATCCGGCGGTCGATCACCATCCAGCCCTCGTCGCGCCGCTTGAACTGGTAACGCACCCGGTAACGATCGGTAGCCGATGAGAGTACTTGCTCGGTGCCGCTGGCCAGGGACTGGATGTCCCAGACCTCGAGAGTGGTGACTGCCGCGTTGGAGTAGCGCCAGACGTCGACCCGCTCGATCTCGAAACTTTGGAGGGTTGGCCGCAGGGTGCGGCTCTCTCCCGTCTCCAACTCATTAACGCGCCTTCGTACGGTCTCGACCTCCTTCGGAACGGCCCCGGAGGCCAGGGGCTCGAACTCCCCCTTCGCGTAGGCGTCGCCCAGCTTCGGCAGGTAGTCCGTGAGAACGGCCTCGATTGCCAGCCGATCCTCTTCGCTCGCTCCGTCCGGCCCGGACTCGCCGCAGGCGGCCGCCAGGCCTGCGACACAGGAGATGGCGAGCAGCGATCGGAGCGCCGCACCCGCAGTGCCGCCTGCCAGAGCACGGCGGTGAAGTGATCTGCTCATGAAGCGAGCCTAGCAGCTAGCAGCCCCTCCGCCGGCAGGCCGAATATGCGGATACAATCCCGCCTCGGCCTATTGGCGGTCGCGAGAGCGACGGAGCTCAGGGCCGTTGCGAAAGTGGCGGAATTGGTAGACGCGCAAGATTCAGGTTCTTGTGGTAGCAATACCGTGGGGGTTCGAGTCCCCCCTTTCGCACCATCCGGGTTCAGATCGATGCGTTCGATGACCCGCGCGCGGAGCCGTTTCCAGTCGGCGCGGATCGCAGCGCTTGGGCGTCACTCGTAGAAGGCGAGCGCACTGTCGCCGTAGCGCCGCGTTCCCTTCAGCGACAGCCGACCCGCACCCTCGGGTGGTCGCCGCCGGCTCGAATGCTCCAGGACGAGCTGTCCGCCGTCCGTCATCAACGCGGCGACCGCGGCCAGGAGTTGCTCGAGTCCGTCCGCGTCGTATGGTGGATCGGCAAAGGCGAGGTCGAAGGCGGCTTCGCCTGCCGTAACCCGGGCCAGGCGCTCCGGAAGTTCGGCCAGGGCAATGCGCAGGCCGCCGGCGCCCAGGCGATCCCGGTTCACCTCCATGCAGTCCAGGGCCCGCCGATCCCGGTCGACCGCCAGGGAGGAGCAGGCGCCGCGAGACAGCGCCTCCAGCGAGACGGAGCCGGAACCCGCGTAGAGCTCCAGGAAACGGCAGCGCTCGATCCGATCGCCCCAGCGCGAGAACAGCGCTTCGCGAACACGCGCCTGGGTGGGGCGAATGCCCGCCGGCGTCTCCAGACGGCGGCCCCGCCACTGGCCGCCCAACAACTTCACTCCACCCGAGCCAGCCCTCCGGGGCCTCATCCGTCGCCTGGACCGGATGCCGAGGGATGGCGATAGGCAACTCGGCCACCCACGATCGTATAGACGACCTCGGTATCGGGAATCTCCTCCTCGGGCGCCGTCATGATGTTGCGGGAGAGGACTGTTACGTCGGCGAACTTGCCGACTTCCAGACTGCCCTTCTGATTCTCCTCGAAGGCCGACCAGGCGGCGTCGATCGTGTAGGAACGGAGCGCTTCCTCTCGAGTCATTCGCTGATCCGCCCCGAACACTTCGCCGTTCTCGAGTCGCCGGCTGACCGCGGCATGGAAGGACGCGATCGGATCGACATCCTCGACCGGAGCATCCGTGCCGTTCGTCACGACGGCCCCCGAGTCGATGAGTTTCCGCCAGACGTAGGCGCCCTCCGCCGTTCGTCCTTCTCCGAGCCGATCCGGTACCCAGGGTCCATCCGATGTGCAATGGACCGCCTGCATCGAGGCGATCACGCCCAGGCCGGCAAAGCGCGGAATGTCGTCCGGGTGCAGGTGCTGGGCGTGTTCGACGCGCCAGCGGCGGTCCCGATCGCCGGCAAGAGCCTGCTCGAAGAGGTCGAGCGTTTCGCGGTTCGCCCGGTCGCCGATCGCGTGAACGCACAGTTGGAAGTCGTGCTCCAGCGCCAGCCGGGCCGTCTCCTCCATCACCTCGAGACTTGTCGTGTTCAAGCCGCTGGATTGCGGCATGTCCTCATAGGGCTCCAGCAGCCAGGCGCCGTGGGATCCCAGGGCGCCGTCGATCGAACGTTTGATCGCGCGAACGGTGAGAAAGCCGTCTCCGCGGTCGATCATCCGGTAGCGGCTCAGGGACTCCGCCAGGGATTCGTTTCCCTCGCCCACCATCACCCACAGACGCAGAGGAAGGGCCCCGTCGTCCGCCATCTGTCGATAGGCGTCGATCAGTTCGAAGCTCGAACCGGCATCCTGAAAGCTCGTGATGCCCTTGGCGAGAGACTCTTCGGCCGCGATGCCGACGACGCGCCGAACGTGGTTCCACTCCAGGGTCTCGCTACGCAGCCCCGCGACGAGGTTCTCCGCCGTTTCCCTGAGCGCCCCGGTCGGTTGCCCATTCGCGTCGCGCACGATCTCGCCCCCCTCCGGGTCGGGAGTCGCCGCGTCGATGCCGGCGAGCGCCATCGCGCGGGCATTGGCGAAGGCCATGTGACCGCTCGCGTGCGTCAGGAGTACGGGATGTTGAGGCGACACCGCGCTCAGGTCGGCATGAACCGGGAGTCCCTGCACGCCCGGAACGGGCGGCGCCGACCACTTCGACTGATGCCAACCCCGGCCCAGGATCCAGGTTCCCGGTTCGGTCTCCTCGACCGCCGCGGCAACCTGCGCGACGATCTCGTCCCAGGATGACGCGGACTCGAGGCTCAACTGGAGCTTCGACTCGCCGAGGCCCCAGAAGTGGCCGTGCCCTTCGATGAAACCCGGAACGGCCAGACGCCCCTCCAGGTCGAGCACTTCCGTGTCAGGGCCGATCCAACGGCTGACCTCTTCGTCGGAACCGACGAACACGACGCGGCCGTCCACCGCGGCCAGCGCTTCCGCTTCGGCGGGCGCCCGTTCCGCGTCTTCGCTCAGGGTGACCAGCCGACCTCCCACCAGAACGAGATCCGCGGTCGGCTGCACCTCGTCGCCGCAGCCGACCAGGATGAATGCGGCGACCGCCGCCAGTGACGCGGTACGTTTCGAGTGACCCGGCGGGAAGGTCATCCCGCTGGAATGCGGAGCGTCTGCCCGACGACGATCAGATTGCCGCGCAGTCCGTTCGCCTCGCGGATCCGGGCGGCGGAGGTTCGGAACGTGCGCGCCAACTGACTCAGCGTGTCGCCTTGCCGCACGCGGTACAGGACATCCTTGCCGTCCGCCGGAATCACCAGGCGCTGTCCCGCGTGAATCAGATCGGGCCGTCGCAGGTTGTTCGCCGCCGTCAGGACCTTGACCGAGGCGCCGTACTTCTTCGCGATGCGGTGCAGCGTTTCGCCCCTCCTGACCACGTGAACCGTCTCCTTGGTCGTCTGCCCGGCGCTGCTCGCCACCTCGGGGCCGGAGGATGCCGGCGCTGGCGCCCCGGGCGCCTCGAGCGCGGCTCTCTGGACCGGAGCCGGCGCGGAGCGGCCCGCTCCGCGTTGTGGGATACGGAGCCGCTGGCCGATGTAGATGCGGTCCGCCCTCGGCAGTCGGTTCGCGCGCTGGAGCTCGGCAACGCTGGAGCCGAAACGGCGCGCGATACCGCCCAGGGTGTCGCCCCGGCGTACCCGGTAACCGAATGCGGCCTGGCGATCCGGTTTGCGATCCGGCGGCAGGGCGGCGTACGCCCGCTCAAACTGCGCGCCCATGCCATGCGGCACGCGAAGCGGGTAGCGCGGCGGCACGAGGAGCGAGCCCGCGAGGACGGTCCGGTCCAGCGCGGGATTGAGTTCCGCGAGCCGATCCATGTCCACGCCGGTCGCCGTCGCCAGGTCGGTCAGGGCCACGTAGCGCTCCCGAAGGGCGACATCGAAGCGGAGCTCGGGGAACGGCTCGACGTTCGGAAAGTGACGCTCGCGCTCGACATACGCGATGACGGCGGCGATGAACTCGGCGTAGAAGTTGCGCGACGCGAAACCGAACGTGCGCGACTTGTACTTCTCCACCACGACGGCGATATCCCTGGTGCCAAGACGGCGCACGGCCCGCGCCATGCCGCCGGCGCCGTGGTTGTACGCTGTCAGGGCCAGCGGCCAGGCTTCGAGAGATTCGTAGTCCCGTCGCAGCTTGCGGGCCGCGCCGGCAGCAGCCAGCAGTACGTCCGAGCGAGCGTCGACCGCCTCGTCCATCTGCAGAAAGGCGCGGCCGGTCGAGGCGGTGAACTGCCATGCGCCGGAAGCTCCGACCTTCGAGCGTGCCCGGTAGTTGAACATGGATTCCACGAACGGCAGGCAGCGGATCTCCAGCGGCAGACCGTACTCCGAAAGCGTTCTTTGGATGCCGGGCATGAACATGCCGGAAATCTCTATCGCCTCCTCGAAACGGTTCCGCAGTCCCCGCTGCGAACGGATCATTCCAGCAGCCCGCCGGTACTTCGACCTGCCGCCCGACACATGCTCCATCTGCGTGGGGATGGACCGCAGGTCCGCCGGCAGGTTCATCACCGGCCGCCCCGCCGCAAGGTCACGCAGTGCCTTGGCGACCCGGTTCATCTCGGCGCGGACCCGCCTGATCCGGGCCCGGTCGATCTGCAACTCCGAGGAGCCCAGCGTGCGCAGGTCGCTCATGTCGACCACGGCGTAGATGACGTCCAGGTGCCTCTCGTCGTGGAGGACGACCTGGTCGCTGGTGTAGGTGACGAAGATCTTCTTCCAGAACTCCACCGCCGGTTCCAGGCTTTCCGGCACGGGGAACAGGGCCGGATCGATCGCCGGGTGGTAGCGGTCCTGGGCTTGAGCCCCGAACGCGGCGAGTATCAGGAGGGCGCTGCAAGCAAGCGCAGGAACCCGGAGCGAGCTACTGCAGGTTTTCGTCATGAGGCTCCTATCTTACTGAGAAACAACGACTTGTGCAGCACTCCGCGACGGCCCGCCCGCCGTTCGCTGTCGTGAACGCAGGCCGGGAAACAGGCCGCCCGGCAGGCACTGGAACGGTCAATAGCGATATCAATAGCGATAGTCGTGCCGCTTGTAGGGGCCGCCCTTCTCCACCCCGATGTACTCGGCCTGCTCCTCGGTCAACTCGGTCAGGCCGACGCCCAGGTGGTCGAGATGAAGACGGGCCACTTCCTCGTCGAGGTGTCGCGGCAGCAGCGACACGACCCGCTCCCTGTCCTCGTCGCCACGGTGCAGATCGATCTGGGCGAGCACCTGATTGGCGAACGAGGTCGACATGACGAAGCTCGGGTGTCCGGTGGCGCAACCGAGGTTCAGCAGGCGTCCCTCGGCGAGCATCAACAGGCTGCGGCCGTCCGGGAGGATCCACTCATCGACCTGGTCCTTGATGCTGCGGGTGCGGATTCCCGGAATTCGCTTCAGTCCGGCGATGTCGATTTCGTTGTCGAAATGACCGATGTTGCCGACCACGGCCTTGTCCTTCATCCGGCTCATGAGTTCCGCGGTGATCACCGATTTGTTGCCGGTGCAGGTGACGAAGATGTCGGCGGTCTCCACGACGTCTTCGAGGCGCGCCACCTGGTAGCCCTCCATCGCGGCCTGAAGCGCGCAGATCGGATCGATCTCGGTGACGATCACGCGGCAGCCCTGACCCCGCAGGGACTGGGCGCAGCCCTTGCCGACTTCGCCGTAGCCGCAGACGACCGCCGACTTGCCGCCGATCATCAGGTCCGTCGCCCGGTTGATCCCGTCGATCAGGGAGTGCCGGCAGCCGTAGACGTTGTCGAACTTGGACTTGGTCACCGAGTCGTTGACGTTGATCGCCGGGCAGAGCAGAGCGCCGTCGTCCTGCAGTTCGTACAGGCGGAGGACTCCGGTCGTCGTCTCTTCGCTGATCCCCCGCAGACCCTCGGCCAGCCGCGTGAAGTACTGCTCGTCCCAGGTTCGGACGCGACGGATCAGCTCCAGGATGACGCCCCATTCCTCCGGTTCGGCGTCGGCATCGAAGTCCGGCACGACGCCGCTTCGCTCGTATTCGACGCCCCGGTGGATGAGCAGCGTGGCGTCGCCGCCATCGTCGACGATCAGGGTCGGGCCACCCTCATTCGGCCAGTCCAGGGCACGCAGCGTGCACCACCAGTACTCCGGCAGCGTCTCGCCCTTCCAGGCGAAGACGGATACGCCCTTGGGGTCCGCCGCGGTACCGCCCCGCTCGGGCCTGCCGACCACGACCGCCGCGGCCGCCTCGTCCTGGGTCGAAAAGATGTTGCAGGAAGCCCAGCGCACCTCGGCGCCGAGGTCGACCAGAGTCTCGATCAGCACGGCCGTCTGCACCGTCATGTGCAGGCTGCCGGTGATCCGCGCGCCGGCGAGCGGTTGTTCCGAGCGATAGCGGCGGCGAAGCTCCATCAGCCCCGGCATCTCGTGTTCGGCGAGTTCGATCTGCCGCCGACCGGCGTCGGCGAGGGACAGGTCGGCGACCCGGTGGTCCAGGCCGCTTGCCGCCCGAAACAGGTCCGAGGCCGCGGTACGCGCCAACTCATCGGCCGCCGGAGCGGCCTCGATCCGTCTATCTGCGAGAGTCATGTCCTTGTCTCCGGAGTCGGGACCGCACGGGTCCGTTTGATGCGCCATGCCGATCAGCGAGATGCAACGGCGTCGTCATCTCCTGGCGCGGCAGAAGGTCCGGGAACCGGCCGGAAGGCCGGCGCACCCGGTTTCTGCCGCGCACTCTGCTGGCGCGGTCCATCCTCAGGCTTGAAGGCCGGCGATGTCAACCGGGAGCCCGGTCATGCCAACCGCCTCCGCCAGCAGTTCGTACGAGCGCACCCTGGCCTCGAAACCGGGACAGATCGTCAGCACGACGAGCTCTTCCACGCCCAGTCGCCCGGCCAACCCCTCAGCCCGTTCCCGTACGGCTTCAGGCGATCCGATCAGACTTCGGGCGCGCATCTTCTCCATCACGCGCCGGTCGCTCTTCGTGAACTCGTAGGCTTCTGCCTCCTCCAGGCTCGGGAAGGGCCCCGGACGCCCCTGGGTCAACCGGATCCACCAGAGGAACCGGCTGAGCGACTGCCGGCGCGCCTCGTCCTCCGTCTCGGCCACCATCGCGCTCACGCCGACGCTTGCCTGAGGTTCCGGATGACGCTCGGACGGCCGGTACTCGCTCCGGTAGAGGTCGAGCGCGGCTTCGGCGTCGCGCGGCTGAATGAAGTGGGCGAAGCTGTAGGGGCAGCCGAACCAGGCAGCGAAACGCGCCGACCCGAGACTGGAGCCGAGCAGCCACACGTCTGGCTGCGTGTCGCCCTGGGGCATGGCGCGGACGCCGTTCAGTCGCTCGTCCTCGTGGCCGCGGCCCAGGTACCCGAGCAGATGGGCGACCTGCTCCGGGTAGTGCTGAACACCCAGTCGGCCAGGGCCGTGCGCGAGAATCCGGGCGGTCAGGCGGTCCGAACCCGGCGCCCGACCGATGCCGAGATCGATTCGTCCGGGGTACAGGGTCTCCAGCATCCTGAAGACCTCCGCTACCTTGAGCGCGCTGTAGTGACTCAGCATCACACCGCCCGAACCGACCCGCATCCGCTTCGTCGCGGCAGCGACTTGTCCGATCAGTGCCTCGGGAGCGGCACAGGCGAGCGATTCCGAGTTGTGGTGTTCGGCCAGCCAGTAACGGCGGTAGCCGAGTCGGTCCGCCTCCCGAGCCAGCTTGACCGCCTCCCGGATCGCATCCGCCGCGGTCATCCCGGCCCGTATCGGACACTGGTCCAGAACACTCAGCCCGAGGGCCGGCGAGGGCGATGCCACCGGAAGACTTCGGCTCGAAGCCGGTTCCGCGGCCGCCACTCAGTAGGCCTCGGAGCGCCGGAACCGCTCCACTACCCTGCCGTTCTCGCGCTCCGCGCGTTCCAGCAGACGGGCCGCCCACACCTTTCGCTGCTCGTCCACTTTTCCGGGATCGTAGCGGTCGACCAGGGAGCCGAACTGACTGATGTGGGCCGCCGACGCGCGCGCCTTCTTTTCCGCAACTTCGGTGATGTCGACCGTGTAGTTCGGATTCGCGCTGTAGTAGAAGAAGACGAGCGGCACGCTCCAGGCGTCGAAGCCCTCCGCCTCGAGTTCCGGAAAGTAAAGCCGCCAGCGTGCCGCCCGGATCGCGTCGACCGTGACGATGGCGCCCGAACGGTGATCCGACTTGTGGTACTGCTCCGAGGGCGATCCCGGGTCGACGGAAAACAGGGCGTGAGGCTTGAAACGCCGGATCTCGCGGGCTACCTGGCGCGTCAGCTCGCGGCGGTCGACGTACTCGAGCATGCCGTCGTCGTGCCCCAGCCAGTGGATGTTCTCCTTCGGAATGCCGAGGATACGGCAGGCTTCTTCCTCTTCGGCCCGGCGGATCGCCTTCAGGCGGTCCTTTGTCATCTCCGGATCGCGGGAACCGGCGTTGTCCGTCGTGTAGACGACGACCTGGATGTCGTTCCCCCGGGCAGCCAGCAGTGCGAGCGTGCCGCCCGAGGTGAACGTCTCGTCGTCCGGATGCGGCGTGACGACGAGGATGCGGCGGTCGGACCATTCCTCGATCCGGTCGGGGCCCGTGTACTCCGGGTCTGGGCGGGACACCTGGGCGTCCGCGGGCGCCAACGCGACGCCCATGGAACAGATGACGGCAAGGAGCCCTGCCCTGGCAGGAAGCGCGTGAACCGTGGCTCTCCCGCCCGTACAGACCATCGGCGGCAGTATAGTGAACGGGTGTCCGCGTTCGTCCAGCGAACGTCGCGCTTCGCTGCGCTCGTGTTCGCGTCATCCGGCTTGACGGGCGCCAGCGTCGGCGCCCAGGAGCGTCCCCCGGACACCCCGGCCGCGACGATCGTCGAACAGGTGACCGTGAACATCGTGAACATCGACGTTCACGTCACGGACCGCAGGGGGCGACCGATCTCCGACCTCTCGGTCGAGGACTTCGAGGTCTTCGAAGAGGGCGAGTCGATGGAAATCACGAACTTCCTGAACGGCTCCTCGCGAGACAACCGGGAGTGGCTGGAGGGTGCCGACCTGAAGGAAGTCGACGGTGTGGACCCGCCGTTGATGGTGGCGCTCTACATCGACCGCTACCGAACCCGCCATGCCAATCTGCTGCGCATCGAGCGGGACCTCGCCGCCTTCCTGAGCGCCCGCCGGGATCAGGGCGCCGGGATACGTTTCCTGCTTGCCAGCGGCGATCCGGAGCTCAACGTCCGGGTGCCGTTCACGACTGATCCCGGCGAGTTGATGAACGCGCTGGACGAACTGCGCGCCGAGCCCAGATCCCCTGCCCACGACGACGGTCTGTTCCGCCTCCAGATCCTGAGAGAGGTCCGGCGAGCCTACGAGGCGTGCGCCCAACCCACGGCAAGTCCCAACGCACCTGGCTGCGTACCCTGCGTGGATATGTGGTCGAGCTTCCTCGGATCGGCGAACCACTACGCGGCGGAGATGCAATCCCGGGCCGCGGCCTCGATCTCGGCCCTCGGCGAGCTGGTCACCGCGCTGGGCGGTCTGCCCGGGCCGAAGGCGCTGATCTACGTCAGCGACGGGCTGCCCCAGAGGCCCGGGGCCGAGCTGTTCCACTACCTCGGCGACATCTGCCCGGAACGCCAGTCCGAAACCGACACGCGGCAGCTCGAGTGGGACGAGACGACGCGCTTCAATCGTTTCAGCGCCTTCAGTAATGCGAGTCGCGTGACGCTCTACCCGGTGGACGCGGGCGGCATCCGGGCCTCTTCGTCAGTGGATCCGAGTCTGGCCGGTCCGGTTGGCGCCGCGGACGGGGGCGGAGCGGGCGGTCTGCGCCTCTCGACCGTGCTCGTTCCCAGCAATCAGAACGACCGCCTGAGGATCGACAACCTGCAGGCGACATTGAGCCTGCTCGCGGATGAAACGGGTGGTCGAGCCGTATTCAACCAGGCGCACCCTGAAGAAGCTCTGGAGGAGATCGCCGCGGACTTCGGTTCCTACTACTCCCTGGGTTACAGCGCTCCGGTGAATCGTCGCCACCCCATCCGCCAGATCGACGTCCGGCTCACCAGGCCCAAGAAGGGGTGGCGGGTGCGCTACCGCCGTTCGTACATCGTGAAGTCCGAGGAGCAACGTTTGGCGGACCGGCTGTACGCCGCGTTGAAGTTGAACGAGCAGAGCAATCCCCTGAACGTCGATGTGACGTTTGGCGAGCTTGCGACGCAGGCGGCATCCACCCGGACCACGGTTCCGGTCGAGGTACGCGTGCCGCTTTCCGAAGTCGCTCTCCTGCCAGGTCCGGTCGGTGCAGCGGGCGCGGTCCGCATCTTCCTGGTCGCCGAGAACGAAGACGGCGAACGCACACCTGTGCGCCAGAAGACCTTGAACGTCGGCGGGGCCCAGCTCGCGGCGGATGGGGAGCAGGGCCTGGTGGTCGTGAACGTCGATCTCCCGCCGGGCGACTTCTCGGTTGCGGTCGGCGTCCGGGACGAGGCATCCGGCCGCGGCAGCTACCTGGTGAGAGAGATCACGCTGCCCTGAAGCCTACGGGCTGTCGGCGGCCTCAGCCGTTTGCCCTGCCCGGAAGACCTCCACGTCCCCGGCACTGGTCAGCACGTCCAGGCCGGTGTAGATCGGGTTCTCGACGCTCTGGCCATTGACCAGCTGGAGCAGCACCTCCATCGACCGGTAGCCCATCGCGTACGGCCGCTGCCCGACCTGGCCGTGGCTCAGGCCCTCCGCCAGGAGGTCCAGCTGCATCGGCAGGACGTCGGCGCCGATGATCACAAGGTCCTTCGACTCGATTCGTTCCCGATACGGTTCAACTGCCTGCCGGTAGGCCTGGTCGACGAACTGGGGGAATCCTCCGGTGATCGAGAACACGTCGAGGTCCGGCTCCGAGGCCAGGATGTCCGCCATCTGCTGTACGGCCAGGGGAAAATCGTCGTTCGTGTAGAGGGGACAGGCCGCGACTTCCGTCCATCCGTTCGTGCCTTCGAGTCGCTCGCCGGGAGGCTCCCCGGAGTCGGCGCCGGCGAGCGTGTCCCGGAAGCCCTGCATCCGCTCGTTGTGGTTCATCGCCGCGGCGCCGCCCGACTGAATGCAGATCGTGCCCCCATTCCGTTTCAGCTTCTGCAGCAGCTTCGCCTGCTCCACCCCCATCGCCCGGTTCTCCGTGCCGATGTAGGTCGTCCGCAACCCGGCGTCCTCGGCGAGCAGATCGGAATCCCACGTGATCACGGGGATACCTATCTCGTTTGCCCGCGCGAGCGCCCGCGCCATCGCGGTCGCGTTCGATGGCGACACGGCGATCCCGTCCACGCGGCGGGTGATCAGGTCCTCCACCACCTGAATCTGGTCGGCCTCCGTGTGTTCGCTGGGCCCGATGTACAGGCACTCGACGTCCTCGAGGTCCGCGGCCGCTTGTATGCAGCCCTCGCGGGCGAAGTCGAAGAAGGGGTTGTTCATCGCCTTCGGCACGAGGGCGAAGGTGTAGCCGGTCCCTTCCCGGGAGCAGCCGCCTGCGGCCAGGACGGAGAGGACAACGGCCAGAACGAACGTCAGAAACGCCCCGCAGGGGCCTGCTCCGACGCTCCGCGTTCCTCTCTCAAGACTCACATGCAACTCCGTTCCGGCTCCGGGACTCCCGAGCGAACCCACGCCCCGGCCCCTGGCTCTAGCTATAGCTTGCGGTTCGGCTTCCGCGCCGAACTCGCTCGACGAGCATAGCGACGATGATCGAGCCCCCGACGAAGGCTCCCTGCCAGTAGGGGTCGACGCCGAGCAGCAGAAGACTGTTTCGGATCAGCTCGATCAGAGCCGCACCCGCGACCGCCCCGAAGGCGCCGCCTTCGCCGCCCATCAGGTTGGCGCCACCGATCACGGCCGACGCGATGACGCGCAGTTCGTAGCCCTGGCCCAGCGCGTTCGTGACCGCTCCCAGCCACCCGATCATCAGGATCGCGGAAGCGCCGGCCAAAAGAGAGCTCAGAACATAGACCGTGAGCTTGACCCGGGCCACGGGGACCCCGGCCAACCGGGTCGAGTTCTCGTTGCCGCCGACCGCCAGCACGTGACGGGCCAGGCGGCTGTACCGGAACCACGCCGCGGCGCCGAGCGCGGCGACGAGGAGCAACCAGACCGGATTGGCGAGTCCCAGGAAGCGTCCGCCGCCGAGGGCGAGCACGAGACCCTCGTCGGGCCCGAAGTCGTGGATCATCTTGTTGTTGGAAATCACCAGGGCCAGGGAGCGCGCGACGCTCAGCATGCCGAGAGTAACCACGAAGGGCGACAATCGGAGATACCCCACGAGCGCGCCGTTGGTCAGTCCGCACAGGAACGCGCAGCCGAGTCCAGCCGCCGCGGCAAGCACGAGCGGCTGGCCCGAACCCAGAACGAGTCCCGTTACGATCCCGGAAAGGCCCATCACGGAGCCGACGGAGAGATCGATCCCACCCGTGGCGATTACCGCCGTCTGGCCGAGCGCGACCAGACCGATGAAGGCGAAGTTGCGGCTGACGTTGAAGATGTTGTCGGCGCTCGCGAACGGCTCTGAGACGAGACTCATCACGCCGGCCAGAGCGGCGACCGTCAACATCACCCAAAGCGACTGGGGCGTCCGGCGGAGGCTCTTCACGCCGCTTCGATCGCACCCGTGATCAGCGCGGTCACCTCCTCCGGCGAGGAATCCGTGGTTGCCTTGTCGGCCACCTTTCGTCCCCGTCGCAGAACGACGACGCGGTCCGCGACCGCGAAGACGTCCGACATCCGGTGGGAGATCAGCAGCACGCAGACGCCCCGCTCGCGCAGGCCGCGGATCAGTTCCAGGACCTCGGCGATCTGGCGCACGCTGATCGCCGCGGTCGGTTCGTCGAGCAGCATGAGTCGAGGCGAACTGAGACGCGCGCGGGCGATGGCGACCGCCTGCCGCTGCCCTCCCGACATCCTTCGCACGAGGTCAGCCGGGCGTGTGTCGGAACCTAGTTCAACAAACAGCTTTGCCGATCTCCGGCGCATGGCGGCGTGATCCAGCACTGGCAAAACCCCGAGCAGTCTGCGGCTCAACTCGCGGCCCAGGAACACGTTCGCGGCCGCCGAGAGGTTGTCGCACAGGGCGAGGTCCTGGTAGACGGCCTCGATCCCGTGCTCCCGCGCCGACAGCGGCGTGAGCTCCACGGCGCGCTCGTCCAGGCGAACCTCGCCCGACGTTGGTGCGAAGTTCCCCGCGACGATCTTGAGCAGCGTCGACTTTCCGGCCCCGTTGTCGCCCATCAGCCCGACGACTTCGCCGGGCGCAAGATCCAGGTCGACGGACTGAAGCGCCTCGACCGCACCGAACTGCATACCGACCGATCGGAGCTGGAGCATGGAGCTGGGAACGTAGCCTTCAGCCGATCAGGCGTCCGAAGTAGCCCGGTCCCTGGGTGAAGACGTACCAGGCCATGAAAGCGGTCAGGAAGACGGTCACGCCGACCATCAGTCCCCACCACAACCAGCCGCGGGCCCCTTCCGGCCGGTCCTCTCCCAGGTAGCCCCGCTTGCGTTGCAGGATGACGAAGCCGATGTACGCGGCGGGTAGAAACAGGCCGCAGACGATGTTTGTGGGCACCGCCAGCCACACCGCGATATCGCCCCAGAACACGGGGCCCAGCACGCCCGGAGCGGGCAGCAGCATGGCGAGGCGGTGTTTGCGGCCTCCGAACCGCCAACCGAAGAGTTCACAGGCGACGAAGCCGGTGGCCAGCATGTGCAGGGTGATCGTGGACAGCGCCATTCCGAGCACGCCGAGGTCGAAGACCACCCGGCCCACCGCCGGGCCGGCAACCGCGGCCAGCGACTTCGCCGCTTCCACCGGGCCCAGCCGCGTGCCGTCGTAGGCGGGGTCGAGGTGAATCGTGTTTGCCGCCGCGATGACCATCAGGCTGGCTGCGAGAACGTAGGGCACGAACGTACCGGTCCAGAGATCGAATCGCGCCAGCGAACGGTGTTCCCGCGACCAGCCGCGCGCGAGCAGCGAGTAGGGGTAGAGGAACACCATGTTGATCCCGACCGCCGCCGACAGGCCGCTCAGGATCACCGTCACGCCGAGCACGCCGTTGCGTTCTCCCGGCACCGCGAAGCCGACGAAGCCGCGCAAGAGCGCTCCCCAGTCCGATACTCCCGTGCGGAGCACGACCCAGGCGAAACAGAAAACGATTCCCCACACCATGTACCGCAACAGGCGCTCGTAGACGCGGATGAGTTCCGGCCGGCGTCCGTAGAGCGACGAGATGAGGATCGCCCAGAACAGAACGACGAAGCCGAGCGCGGACGCCGGCAGGCCCTCGACGCCGGCGGCCTCGCCGAGATCGACCAGCACGGCGGACGCCAGCGCGTACTGCGGGAAGTGCCAGACGATCGAGGCGATCAGCGCGCCCAGTGCCCAGCTCCAGGCCAGCGGGGCGCCGGCGAAGCGCCGCATCGCGTCGAATGGCCGGACGCCGGTCGAAAGCGTCTGGTGGGCAACGGCCGACAGCATGACCAGGCCCAGAAGCATCGCCAGCGGCGCCACCCACAGGAGCTGGTAACCGAACACCGCTCCCGCGAAGAGAGCGGAGGCCGCGGTGCCGCTGCCGAGCGTCATCGCGCTCTGCATGTAGCCGGGTCCGATCAGCCCGGCAAAGGCGCGCCAGCGGGTCTTTCGAGGCGCCGAATCGAGCTCCGCCAGGCGCTGCCGCTCCTCGGCAAGGGCACCCGGATCAGGCGGGTGGGCCATGCGAAGCCCGACCTGCAGGTCGGTCCGCTCGGCAGCAGACAGGGTCTCCGGCATCTCGGCTAGGCTACTCCACCGCAATGGGCGGGAGATCACTGATGGCTGCGGTGGCCCTGATTGGCCTGGCTTCGGCTTCGGCCTCGGTCCCGGTCGCCGCCCAGCGCGGCGACCGCGAAGGTCACGTGATGGACCATGTGTGGCGCCAGTTCGAGGTGCCCGGCGCCCCTGCCCTGTCTCCGGCGGAGGCAATGGCGAGTTTCCGCCTGGCCCCGGGTTTCCGCCTCGAACTCGTGGCCGCGGAACCTCTGGTCGAGGATCCCGTGGCAATCGCCTGGGACGAGCGCGGCCTCCTCTACGTCGTCGAGATGCGCGGCTTCATGCCGACAGTCGACGGCGAGGGTGAGCAGGAGCCGATAGGCCGGATCGTCGTGCTCGAGGACACGGACCACGACGGCATGATGGATCGCCACGGGGTCTACCTGGACGGCCTGGTCAGTCCGCGGGCCATCGCCGCCGTCTCCGGCGGGATCCTGATCGGCGAACCGCCGAACCTGTGGCTGTGCCGGAGCGAGGCGGACGATGGAGCTCTGCCCCACTGCGCGAGCCGAGAGCGGTTGCTCGACTACGGCGATCCCGACCCCGACCTGCTCGAGCACACGGAGAACGGGCTGCTCTGGGCGCTTGACAACTGGATCTACAACGCGAAGTCCGATCGCCGCTTCCGGCTGCGGCGCGATGCCGATGGCCTCTCGGTTGAGGTCGATTCGACCCTGTTTCGGGGTCAGTGGGGCATCGCTCAGGACGACGTCGGCCGCCTCTACTACAACACGAACTCGCGCTACCTCTTCGCCGATCTCATCCCGGCCGACTACGCCCTGGCCAACCCGGAGCACCAGCCGCGGGGCGGCGGCATCGGCGCCAGTGAACGCCTTGTCCACGACGAGTCCGTCTACTCGATCCGGGTCAATCCCGGCATCAACCGCGGCTACGTGAACGGCATGCTGCGCGACGACGGCAGGCTCGCCGTGACGACTTCGGTCAGCGGGCTGACGGTCTATCGCGGCGACCAGTTCCCCGCCACCTTCCGGGGTGACGTGTTCGTGCCGGAGCCGGCCGGCAACGCGGTGGCGCACTTCGATCTCGCCGCCGGCGTGGTGGAGAGCGGGATCCCGACCCTGGTCGCCGAACACCGTCGCTACGGCGATCCCGAGTGGGTCGAGCGCGAGTTCCTGGCCTCGACCGACGAGCGCTTCCGGCCCGTCGACGCGAAGATCGGACCGGACGGCGCCCTGTACGTGATCGACATGTACCGCGGCATCCTGCAGCACGTGAGGTACGTCACGACCTACCTGCGCGAGTACATCCTCGAACATGGCCTCGACCGGCCGATCGGCATGGGCCGCATCTATCGTGTGGTCTGGGAAGGCGATGCCGGCGATCCGGCTCCGGTCCGCCGAGACCTGCCGAACCTCGAGACCGCGGCCGAGCGAGTCGCCGCCCTGGCCCACCAGAATGGCTGGCACCGCGACACGGCCCAGCGCCTGCTGGTCGAGAACGAACTCGATGACGAGAGCAGCGAGGCCCTACGCGAGCTTGCCCGCTCCGGCGACGACAATCTGGCGCGAATCCACGCCTTGTGGACGCTCCACGGCCGCGGAGAGCTGGACGACGAGTCCGTGCAGGACGCACTTCGGGCCCCGGATCCCTGGCTCGTCGTCCACGGCTTGCGAGTCGGCGAAACGTACCTCGCCAGTGGCAGCCGCGACGGCCCTGCCGTGCTCGGCGAACTGCTCGACTCCTCATCCCCCCAGGTCCGCGTCCAGGCCCTCCTGAGCCTGGGTGCCGTGGCCCGTCAAACGCCCTGGGCAGGAACAGCTCTCTCCGAACAGGTCGCCTCCCGTCCCGACGACCCCTTCCGCCGCCAGGTCGCACTCGCCGCGAACCTGAACGGCGCCGCCGCCGCCGATCCTCCGGAGGCACGGGCCGAAGCACCCGCCCTGACTGCCGCCGAAGCAGCCCAGTTCAACAGCGGCCGCCGTCACTACCGCGCCTGCAGCTCCTGCCACAACAATGACGGCCAGGGGCAGGAAGGCCTTGGGCCCAGCCTGGTCGACACGCCCTGGGTCCTCGGCTCGCCCGAGCGCCTCATCGCCCTCGTCCTCCAGGGAATCGAAGGGCCGATCGAGGTTCACGGCGAGACCTGGGACGGCATGATGCCCGGCTTCGCTCCCGACCCCCGCCTGCCCGACCCCGCGATCGCGGCGCTGCTCACCTACATCCGTCGAAGCTGGGGCAACGTGGCCGATCCGGTTCCACCCGAACTCGTGACCAACGTCCGCCAGCGGACGAGCGACCGGGTCGATCCCTGGACGGCCCCGGAACTCGAAGCAGCCTTCCCGTAGTGCGGCCGGCCTACTAGCCCGAAGTTCTGCGCAGCGAGATGGGGAATCCCTTGTAAGTACTGGGCTTGTGGTGGATTCGGCGTGTACGTTACTGGGTACGCGCTCCGGTCAGGGTCGTAGGTCGAGGAGTCTGAAGGCTTCGTCCTGGAGCGTGGTGGGCCGCGCGAGGACGTTGGCTGTCGCGGAGTCGTTGCCCGGCATCCTGACGCGGTTTCTGGTCATCGTGGCGAGGTCTTGGAGGAGTGTCTGGAAGCTGTGCACGGGGAGTGCGTCGTCGGTGCGTCCGGAGTTGGCCTTGAGCTTCGCGGCGTTCGATTTCCGCGCCGGCAGGACGGGGGACGCTCGGTCGTCGGTCTTGCGGTGGTCGTCAAAGAGGATGGGCGCGAGGCGTTTTCGCATGTGCCACTCGACGTAGTAGGCGAGGACGCAGAGGAGGACATGGGCGCGCACGCGTCCGGCGAGCCGGTGATGCACGGGGCGCACCTTGAGGTCGACGCTCTTGAGGCTGCGGAAGGCTCGTTCGACGCGGCTGAGGCTCTTGTAGGAGCGGACGGCTTCCTCGGCGGGCAGGTCGGCCTCCGGGACGTTGGTTCGGATGACATAGAGGCCGTCGAGTGCCGCTTCCTTGTCGATGCGCTGCTGGTTGCGGCGCCAGTTGAAGCCGTCGTCGGCGACCTCGATGTCGTAGTGCTTGCCGACCTTGTACTTGCGCAGGGCGCGGTCGGCTCTGACAGCGATTTCCTTGCTGCCGCGAAGCGGCCTGTTGTTTCGCTTCGTGGCCTTTTCGACGGCTTCGAGGAGTTCGTCGGTCCTGTCGAGCAGGTCCAGACGCTTGCGGCGCCGTTCGGCGGCCAGAAGCGGGTTCCGGCACACGATCAGGCGTTCCTTGGGGTAAAGCTCCGGGACACTGATCTCCGCCATGTCCCGCTGGTCGAAGAGCGACAGTTGCAGGTGGCCCTGCTCGGCCAGGGTGCGGATCGCCGGCGCGCGCAGGGCGCTGATCCAGGCCAGGCCGGCGGGTTCGAGGTCTTCCTCGATGCGGGCGTTGGTGATCAGTCCGCGGTCTCCGACGATGACGATCCGATCCAGCGAGAAGCGGTCGCGGAGCTTGTGCACCTGGCTGCTCAGCGCGCCGGGGTCGGCGGTGTTTCCCTCGAAGACCTCGACGGCCACCGGGCATCCCTCCCGGTTGCAGAGCAGGGCGAGGACGATCTGTAGCTTGCCTCGCTTCTTGTCCCTGGAGTAGCCGTGTCTGGCCAGCGCGCACTCTCTGCCTTCGAGGTAGACCGAGGTCAGGTCGCAGAGGACGAGCGAGCCGTCTTCGAGATGCCGCTTGGCGAGAGCGCGTTCGATCTTCGCCTGGCGAGAGAGCAGCCAGTCCATGGCGTCGTAGAGGTCGTCGGCGGAGGCGTCTTCGACGCCGAGTTCCTCGGCGAGGGTGTGGTTGGCGGTTTCGCTGGCGAGTCCTCGGGCAGTAGCGAGCTTGGACCGCGGTTCGAGGATGCGCGCGGCGATCATGGCGACGACGAGCGCCCGTTGCGGGGAGGGTTTGCGGTCGAGCAGTCGTTCGAGGCCGAGTTTTCTGATTGTGCCGAGGACGGCGGCGACGTGTCCGTGGGGCTTGGCCCGCACGATCTGGAAGGCGTCGTCGAGTGAGGGGAGGGCTATGCCTCCCTTGAGCAGTGTTCTGAATCCTTCGACGAGTTGATCGGGCCACTTGGAGAGGTTTGCGAGGGTGCGTTTCTTGACCTTTCCGTCCTGTCGGTAGGACTCTCGGAGCAGGACGGCCGGTGGTGAGTTGCGGTTGGGTACGCGCTCGATGTACATGGCTTCCTATTGTAGGGCAAATACACGATATTGTCTACATGTAGCCTCACCATTACATGGCTACCAATGGCAGTGCGTAAGCACCCCGAAAACGCAAAAGGCCAAGCGCGAACAGCCTCTTCGCACCCTCGGGAGCCGCGAACGGCTCAGAACTTCGGACTAGCTCGCAGCCTCGGCGACGGCCTCGGGGTCAGCCTCGTGCTTGTGGCGGTCCAGCAGCAGGTAGAGCGCCGGAATCACGATCAGGGTCAGGAGCGTCGACGTCAACAGCCCGCCGACCACGGTCAGCGCCATCGGCGTTCTGAGTTCCGCTCCCTCGCCCAACCCGAGTGCCATCGGCAGCAGGCCCAGCACCGTGGTCGAGGTCGTCATCAGGATCGGCCGCAGACGGACCAGGCAGGCCTCGCGCACGGCGTCGATCTTCGCCTTGCCGGCGCGGCGCAGGCGGTTCGTGTAGTCGATCAGGATGATCGCGTTGTTGACCACGATCCCCGCGAGCAGGATGCCGCCGATCAGAACGACGATGCTGACCGGGGTGCGCGTCAGGGAGAGGATGCCGATCGCCCCGATGACCGAGAAGGGCACCGCGAACAGGATGACGAAGGGGTGCAGCAGGGACTCGAACTGGGAGGCCATGACCAGGTAGACCATGAACACCGCCAGCAGGATCGCGAGCCGCATGCTGTCGAACGAGCGCTCCATCTCCTGGCGCTGGCCGCCGACCGAGTAATCGAAGCCGACCGGGAACCGGGTCGAATCGAGAATCGACTGGATGTCGTCCGAGACGCTGCCCAGGTCACGGCCGACGATGTTCGCTTCGATCACCGCGACCCGGCCGCCGTCGCTGCGGCGAATCTCGGCGGGTCCTTCCGTCTCGATCACTTCCGCGACCGCCGACAGCGGCAACGGGGTCGCGCCGCTCTGGCGGATGTTCAGATTGCGCAGGTCGCGAACGGAGTCACGGTAGCCCTCGTCGGTCCGCATCCGGACTTCGATGTTGCGGTCCTCGCGGACGATGTCGGTCGCGATATCCCCCTGCACCTTGGACCGGATGACGGCGCCTAACTGGGCGACGGTGTAGTTCAATGCCGATAGCCGCTCCCGGTCGAAGACGATCTGCAACTCCGGGTTACCGCCCTCGGTGGACGACTTCACGTCGACGAGCCCCTCGACCTCGCGCATTCGCGATGCGACCTGGTCGGCCAACACCTCCAGCAGGGCGAGATTGTGGCCACGGATCTGGACTTCGACCGGACTCCTGAAGCTGAAGTACGTGGGACGGCCGAACCGGTACTTCAGCGAGTCGTCTCCGAGCGCCGAACCGGCGTCGACGGCGCCCGCGCCGACCGGAACCGCCGCCGCGCCCGCGACGGGCGGCGCCTGGCCGGCGAAGGACGCATTCTCCCCGTCGATCAGGTCCCGGATCCAGCTCATCACCAGCTCCTCGCGCTCGGCGTCGATCGGCGGTTCCATCCGCACGTTGACCTGACCGATGTTCTCCCGCCTCTCGCCGGCGGCGCCCCCCTGTTCGTTCGATGTGCCGACCACGGTGTAGACCGACTGCACGCCGAAATCATCTGCAAACTCGCGCACGCGCTCGTCGATGACCGCCAGCCGCCGGTCCGTTACTTCGAGCCGGCTGCCCGGCGCCAGCTCGGCGTCGACGTAGAACTCGCCCTGGATCAGCTCCGGCACGAGTTCGCTGCCCAGCGAGCCGACGAGTTGCACGCTGCCGGCCAGGAGCACGACGGCCACCAGGACGACGAGAGCGGGATGACGCAGCGCGCCGCGGAGGATCCGTGCGTAGACCGCGGTGATTCCCCGCAGCAAGGCGTCGAAACCGGCAAGCACGGGCCGCAGGAGCCATGACATGACCATGGCGACGCCACCGACCACCGTCTTGACCGTCAGCGCGACTCCAACCCCTATCGCGCCGAAGAAGGCCGCCAGGCCGCGGGTGATCGGATTGGATCGCCCGGCAAGAGCGACGGTCTCGATCTTCTCGCCGCCGGCGAAGAACTTCCGGGAGGCGAGCATCGGAATCACGGTCAACGCGACGCCCAGCGACACGAGAAGGGAGAAGGTCACGGTCAGCGCCTGATCGCCGAACATCTGGCCGGCGACGCCCTCGACGAACACGATCGGCACGAACACGCAGACGGTAGTGATCGTGCTCGCGATCACTGCACGGCCTACCTCGGAGGCGCCGGCCCGGGCGGCCTCGACGACGCCCACGCCCTGGTCCCGGCGACGCTGGATCGCCTCCAGGACGACGATCGAGTTGTCCAGCAGCAGGCCGATGCCGAGCGTGATCCCGCCCAGCGACATGATGTTCAGCGACACGCCGGCGACGTACATCAGGAAGAAGGTCGCCACGACGGAGACCGGGATCGAGATCCCGATGATCAGCGTCTTGGGCGCACTGCGAAGGAACAGGAACAGGACGACGATCGCGAGCGAGCCGCCGATCAGGGCTGTTTCGATCACGGCCGACACGGAGTCGCGGATGTAGCGCGACTGGTCGGTGAGCACCGTGAGCTCGAGCTGCGGGTCGATCTGCCTGAGATTCTCCTCGAGCTCCTCCACCCGATCGAGGACGGCGGATGCGACGGTCACCGTGTTCGTGCCGCCCTCCTTGTAGACCGCGATCTCCACGGCCTCCCGGCCGTCGATGCGGGTGATCACCTCCCGTTCCCTGGCGCCCTGGTAGACGCGGGCGATGTCCTCCAGGCGCACGATCGCGCCCTGGGATCGATCGATCACGATTTCCCGCATCTCCTCCGGACGCAGCAGCTCGTTGATCGTTCGCACCAGGTAGTCCGTCTGACCGTCGCGCAGCCGGCCGCCGGTCAGGTTCACGTTTTCCTGCGCCAGGCGGTTCATCACCTGGTTCATCGTCAACCCGAGACTCGTCAGGCGACGTTCGTCGATCTCGACCTGGATTTCCTCCTCCAGGCCGCCGCTGACGACGACCGCGGCGACCCCTTCCAGGCGCTCGAGCTTCCGTTTCAGGTCCTCTTCGGCCAGCAGGCGCAGCGCGATCAGGTCGCTCCCGCCGGCGGCCAGGCCCATCCGCAGGATCGGATCGAGGGAGGGGTCGTAGCGCAGCAGCACCGGCCGTTCGGCCTCGATCGGCAACCGCACCTGATCCAGCCGCTCGCGCACGTCGAGCGACGCGAAGTCCATGTTCGTTCCCCAGGAGAACTCCAGGGTGACCTCGCTGATGTCGGCCCGCGAACTGGAGACAACCCGGTTGACGCCGTTCACCACGCCGACCGCGTCCTCGACCGGCCGCGTGATCAGGTTCTCCATCTCGACCGGCGCCGCGCCCTCGTACTGGGTCTGGACGGTCAGCGACGGATAGGTGATGTCCGGCAGCAGGTCGACCGCGAGATCGCGGAAGGCGACGCCGCCGAACACCACCGCCGCCAGGGCGAAGATGAACACCGTGACCGGTCGCCGCGTGGCGAAGGAAACAACCTTCATGTCGTGTTACCGGGCCAGGAACTCCGGAGTCGGATCAACCTTGCGGCCGATTCTGCGGCCGACTCGGCGGCCCACCCTGCGGCCCGCCTGGCGGTCTTCCCGGCGGCCCCTCGCCGCTCCGGATCCGCTCGATCATCTGGTCGATCTGTTCCTCGCTCATGCCCCGTTCCTTCATCCGGGCCTTCATCATCTCGATCCGTTCCGGCGTCAGTTGACTCGGATCGAATCCGCCCGGAGGGCCGCCGCGCAGGGCCCCGGGACCGCCCGGCGGGCGGGCCTGCGGCGCGGCCTGCTCTGCGGTCGTCGCGCCGCCGGCAGCCGGCGCTGCTTGAGCGTTGGCAACCCGGGCGGGGGTCCCGGCGCCCGGGTCCGGCAATGAAGTGAACGTCGTGGGCCCAGCCGCCGGTCCCTCCCGTTCGTCGATCCTCACCGGCGTCTGGTCGGACAGGTTGTCCTGGCCGAGGATCACGACGTCCTCTCCCTCGCTCAGGCCGGAGAGCACCTCCAGGCTGTCGCTCTCCTCGTAGCCGAGTTCGAGTGAACGACGCCGGGCGACCGTGCCGCCCTCCCCGTCGTCCATCGCCACGTACACGGTGTCGGACGTGCTCTCCAGGACCAGGGCCTGCTTCGGCACGACGAGCGCGTTCTCGTGGATATCCGTCTCGACGAACACGCTGGCGAACATTCCGGGACGCAGGCGGCCCTGGGCCTGCACTTCGAGAGTGACCTTGACCGTACCGGTCGCCGGATCGACGACCGGGCTGATCCGCAGCACGCGGGCCGGAAAGCGCGCGCCGGGATACGCCTCGACCGTGAGGTAGGCGGTTTGACCCAGCTCGAGACGCGGCAGGTCCTTCTCGGGAAGCTGAATCGGACAGAGCAGCGGATCGAAATCGGAGATCCGGAACAGCCTCGCGTTGTTCGAGACATGCTCGGCATTCTTGATCACCCTCTCGATGATCAGGCCGTCGAAGGGCGCCTGAATCACGGTGTAGTCCAGGAGGATCTCGGTGCCCACGATCTGGGCGGCGGCGGCGGCGAAGTTCGACTTCGCGAGGTCGTACGCCTCCTGGCTGATCACCTCCTCGCGGTAGGACGACTGGGCCCGGTTCCACACGAGTTCCGCCTCGGCCAGGTTGACGCGGGCGATTCCGAGCTGGGCCTCGATCTCCGCCGCGTCGATGCGCGCCAGCACCTGCCCGGCACGGACGAAGTCACCCTCCTCCACGTTCAGTTCGACGACCGGGCCGTCCGTACGCGCCACGATGTCGACCTCGTTCTCGGCTTCGAGCGAACCGTTCGTTTCCAGGTAGTCCGCGATGTCGCGGCGAATGACGCTCGTCACCCTGACCGGAATCGCGGAAGAGGCCGCGGCGCCGCCGAAGCCCGGAATGCCACCCGGAAAGCCCCCCGGTGGGCCGCCACCGCGTCCTCCCGGCCGGCCTCCGCCCGGCCCGCCCTGGCCGGCGCGGGGATTCTCTCCGGCCGGTTCGGCGTTCGACTGCCCGCAGCCGATGCCGGCGACACCCAGTGCCGCGATCAACAGGACGGCGCCGGCCTTTTGGCCTGCGCCCACGAGTCGTTGTCGTTTCATGCCATCTTTCTCCGCGGAACGGCGACTGCCGCCCGCACAACCCGCTGGACGAAGAGCTTCACGTCATCGACCAGGGAATAGACCGTCGGAATCACAAGCAGGGTCAGGAAGGTCGAGGTGGTCAGACCGCCCAGAATCACGAGACCCACCGGCGCCCAGAAGGCCGCCCGACCCTCAGGCTGCCCGAACACCTCGGGCAGGAAGAAGGGCGCGACCATGGGGGACAGGCCCAGAATCGTCGTGATCGCCGTCATCAGGATGGGCCGCAGGCGATTCTTGCCGCCGAGGACGATGGCCTCGTAGCGGGAGATGCCTTCGCGCCGTAGCCGGTTGATGTGATCGATCAGGACGATCGCGTTGTTCACCACGATCCCGGCCAGAATGAGGAGCCCCATGTTCGACGAGTCGTCCCTCGGCTGGCCGGCGAGGTACATGATCAGGCCGACGCCGATGAACGCGAAGGGAATCGACAGCATGATCGTGAAGGGCTGGAGGAAGTCCTCGAACAGCGCCGCCATGATCATGTAGATCAGCACGACGGCGAGGATCATCGCCAGGACGGCGCGCGATGCGTCCTCCTCGGCCTCCATGAACCTCCTGCCGAGCGACCACTCGTAGCCGGGCGGCAGCGGCACGTCGGCAAGAGCCATCTGGACCGGCCGCCGCAGCATGAAGCCCGGGACGCCGCCAGCCGCCGTCGCGTCGATCTCCACCTTGGCGCGGCGATTCTCACGCTCCACCTCGGACGGGCCTGTCTGGATGTCGAACGAGGCCAGGCTCGATATCGGCAGGGTGACCCCTCCCGACTCTCCGTTCGGGTCCGACACGAGGACCGGCATCTTCCGCAACTGATCGAGCGTCTCGCGGTCCTCCTCGCGGTACTGCATGACCATGCCGATCTCGCGCTCCGCGGTCTTGAAGTACGCGAGCGAACGGCTCGAAAGCGCGCCATTCACGGTCATTGCCACCGCCTGACTCGAGAGGCCGCCCTGGAGCGCTCGCTCGCGGTTCACCGACACCCGGATCTCGTCGTCGCCGCTCTCGAACGAGTTGTCGACGTCGCCGACGATGGGAATCTGGCGCAGCCGTTGGGTGATCCGCGGCACGAGGAGCTCGAGTGTGCCCATGTCGTCGCCGATCAGTTCCACCTCGATTCCGGATCTCCCGGAACCCGGCGGTCCGAACTCGGTGCGGGCAAGTTTGAACAGCACGCCGACCCGCTGCGGCATCGCTTCCCGGACGAGCTCCGTGACCTCGTCCGTCGAAAGCTCCGACACCTCCTCCGGCTTGAGATAGACCTCGAAGCGGTTGCCGCCGCCGTATCCCCGGCTGCGGCCGCCGCCCCGGCGTACCTGGTGGGCGATATCCGCGATCTCCCACTCGTCGCGCCTGGAATCGAGCAGCGTGTAGACCTCGTCGTAGAGAGCGAGGCGATCGTCCATTCCCATCTGCCGCGGCGTGTCGACGAAGATGGTCAGCGCCCTGCCCTGGGACGGCTGGTTGAAACTCCGCTCGATGCTGTTGTAGAGCTCCCAGGAGCCGTAGAGAAGGGCGCCGATCACCATCGTGAACACGAAGCGGTGGCGGAGGGTGAAGCCCAGAATCCTGCCGTACAGCTCGTTCATCCGGTCGAGCAGCTTGAACCGGCGCTTGCTCTCCGACTTGAGCAGGATGGCCGCGATCATCGGCACCACGGTCAGGGAGATGATCAGCGAACCGAGCATGACGACGCAGACCGTCGTACCGATGTCGCCCATGAAGCGCGAGAAGCTGCCCGGTCCGCCGCCGCCGCTGCCGAAGAAGATGAGCGGCACGAACACGCACATCGTGGTCATCGTCGAGCAGATGATCGGCATCGCGACGTCGCTGGCGCCGCCCAGCGCGGCATTCTTCGCATTGGCGCCGAGTTCCTGGCGGTGCCGGAAGATCGACTCGATGACCACGATCGAGTTGTCGAGGAGCATCCCGATCGCGAGCATCAGGCCCATCAGGCTCATCACGTTCAACGTGATCTCGGTCACTCCGGCCTGCCGGCCGAGGTACATCATGACGAAGGTCATGACCAGGGACAGCGGTACCGCAAGGGCCACCAGCAGCGTGGTCCGGAACTTGCGCAGGAAGAGGAACATGAAGACGATCGCCAAACCGCCGCCGATGAGGCCGCTGCGGCCCAGTTCCGTCAGCCCGGACGCCACGTCGACCGAGGTGTCGTGGAAGTGGCGGAACTCGAGGCCTTCGCCCTCGGGGGTCTGCCGGATCGCCTCCAGCTCCTCCTTGACCCGGCTCACGACGTCCAGAAGATTCGCGTCCGAGGCCTTGTTCACGCTCAGGCTGATCGCCTCGGTCCCGTTGAGGAAGCTGTACTCGTACTTGTCCGGATAGCCGAACTTCACGTCGGCGATATCGGCCACCCGCAGGCCGTCGCCGCGAATCGGCAGCCGCCGGATCTCGTCCGGCGTCCGAAACTCGCCGAGGGTGCGCACCAGCAGCCGGCGGCTGCCCTCGCGCAGATAGCCGCCCGATACGTTCATGTGGTTGCTCTGCAGGATCTGGCGGAGGTCACGGATGTCCACACCGTGCGCCGCCATCCGGTCGGGCAGCAACTCGATCCGCAGCTCCCGGCTCAGCATGCCCCACACTTCCGCCTGCGCCACGCCCTCCAGCCGCTCGATCCGTGGCAGGAGTACGTCCTCCACGAAGTCGTTCAGCTCGTCCTGCGTCCACGAGGCGCTGAGACTGCTGCGGAGAACCGGAATGTCCGTGCTCTCGAAGCGGCGGACGTAGACCTCCTCCACGTCGCCAGGCAGTTCGTTGCGCACCCGGTCGATCCGGTCGCGGACGTCGACGGCCGCCAGTTCCATGTCCGTTCCGTCCTGGAACTCGATATCGACCGAGGCCGAGTTGCCGCTGGCGCGCGAGCGCAGCAGCCGGACACCGTTGATCGTTCCCAGGCTGTCCTCGAGGGGCCAGACGATCGACCGCGCGACCTCCTCCGGAGAGGAGGACTGGTAAGGCACCCGGACCGAGATGTTGGACGACTGGAACAGCGGCAGGAACTCCAGCGGCAGCCGGGTAAGAGACAGCCAGCCGAGCACCAGCACGCCCAGCGTGGCCATGAACATCGTCACCCTGCGCTCTACCGCGAAGCGGATGAGCGGGTGGACGGGGACGTGCGCCGCCGCCTCCTGCAGTACCGCCTCCTGCTCCTCCGACCCCGCGCGCAAGCCGGTTCCCTGCCGTTCCATCCCGACCTCCTTCTCGTCCTTCTCGTCGGCGCTCACCGGCAGCCGTCCGGCAAGTCGCCGTCACCGTGGCGACCGTGGCCGTCGTGGTCGCGATCTCCGCGGCGCCGGCCCCGTTCCATCAACTCAAGCCGCATCTCGTCGAAACGAACGGCCTGCTCGGGGCTGAGCAACTCACTCACCTGCCTGTGGAACTCCCGTTGCATGGAGCAGAACTCGTCGCGCGCGCTGCTCCAGTACCGGCTCCCCTTCAACATGGCCTGTTCGACGATCGGTTCGAGCGCCTCGACCTGCTCAGCTTCGAGTTCCAGACGCCGCGCCATGCGACGGGTCATCCCCGATCGGTGCTTCCGGAATGCCTCGGAACGTGCCACGTCCAGATGCTCCTCCGAAGCGGCGTTCCCGGTCGTACCGGCCGGAGTCGCTTCCGAGTCGGGACAATCGAAGTGGAACGTCGGTGGGTGCCCGCCTCGGGTCCTCTCCGGCACCGCCTTCTCGACATCAACGACCTGGCGCTCGGCCAGGAGCCGGTCCGCCAGCAGGCCGGCGCTCAGGCCTACGATCAGGACCGAGCCCAGAGCCAGCCCCATCCACAGTCGCGTGGGTCCGTTCGCCATCACCATGTCCCCAGCGGGTCGTAGAGCGCGGCCACGAGTTCATAACCGGCCTCGTCGTCGCTCATTCCCACGCTTGCCACGCCGGCCTCTTCCATCCCGGCCGCGAAGGGATCCGGATACTCCACGAGGTCAGGCGCCTCGACCGCGGCTTCCGGCGCGGTTGAAGAAATCCCCATGCCCAGCGTCATGGCCATCGCGACAATGGCTGCCAGTGCTCCGGCCGGCGCCAGGCGCAGGGCCAGCAACCGCCATGGCGCGGCCTGATCGTTCCGCTCGAGCCAGGTATCGCGGCGAGCGCGAAAACCCGCCAGAAATCCCGGCGCCGCCGGCGGTTTCGCGCACTCTTGCCGCAGTCTCTCGAACACGGAATCAAGGCCTCTACCGGACTGCGCCGGTCGCCTCGCTCTCTCAACCTCCCTCATCGTCTACTTCCTCCAGCCTTGGGGTCCGGCTCGCCGATCAGGCGCCGCAGATGGCGCCGACCCCGATGAACCCGAATCTGAGCCGTTCCGATCGGACAGTCCAGGAGCTCCGCGATCTCCACGTACTTCATCCCCACCACATCCTTCAACACGACCGCCGAACGCTGCGCCTTCGGCAACCTTGCCAGCCCGCCAACGATGCTACGCCGCAGCAGCCGTGCCTCGACAGCCGATTCGGCGCCCACCGCCGGCAGTTCGGCGAGAGTTTCGTCCCCCACGTTGCTGTCCAGCCGCCGTCTCCAGCGGGACTTGCGCCGCAACTCATCGTGTGCCCGGTTGATCGCGATCCGGTAGAGCCAGCTCTTGAAGGCCGCGTGCTCGTCGAGACGGTCGAGTTTCCGGAAGGCCAGCAGAAAGGCGTCCTGGGCCACGTCCTCCGCGGTCTCCCAGTCCAGCACGTAGCCGTAGACCAGCTTGCGCAGCGGTACCTCGTAACGCACGACGAGGTTCTCGAACGCCTCCCGGTCGCCGGCCGCGGTACGCCGAACGAGTTCCCCGTCTTCGGGGCCATCGGCTTTTCCACCGGCCGGTTCCCGGCCCCGCGGTTTCTGTGCTGGCAAGTCATCGTCCTCTGGTTGCAGGGACGACCCGCCTCCGGTCCTTGTTTCGTCCATCGGGTTACCGACGGTCCGCCTGGCGCACCGTCGGGTCGTTCCGCGTCTCCGCCAGTTCCCCGGCGGACTCCCGCCGCAGCATCCGGTCGAGGTAGCGCAGGCCCTCGCCCCTGGACCCGATGTCGCCGTTCAACTGGGCCTGGTAGCAGCGATCGACCATGGCGCCGATCGCCGGTCCCGGCGCGATGCCGCGATCGATGAGGTCCCGACCGCGGACCATCGGCGCCGGCGCCCGGTCCCTGATCCGCAGCGCCTTCGCGCGCGCCAGCAGCCAGTCGCAGTCGCGGCACTCGTCGGGCTGGAGCGGGGGCCGTCCGAGAGCGTCCGCCCGGGCCACCCGCACGAGGCGGTCGATCCGCCTGACGCGGTGGGCAAGACGGCGGACGGCGGCATCGCCCGCACCGCCCTGGTAGAGCTGGCGCGGTTTCAGGTGGTCGACGACCAGGCGCACCACGTCGTCGACCAGTCGGGGGCGGTTCGTCAGCCGCGCGAGGAACGTGCGGGTCGGCCCCTCGCCCGCGGCCTCGTGTCCGCGCGACCGCACCCGACCGTCGACGAACCGGGTGGTCGCCGGCTTTCCCAAATCGTGGCACAGGCAGGCAAGTCCCACCACGAGATTCTCCTCTTCGTCATCGAGCCGGTCTCGGGCGAAGGCGTCGAGGACGTGCCCGGTGTGGGTCCAGACGTCGCCTTCGGGGTGCCACTCCGGATCCTGCTCGCAACCGACCAGGGCTTCCAGCTCCGGGTAGGCCGGCAACCACCCTACCGCCTGCAGAAAACGGAGCCCGCGTCCGATCTCGACGCCGTCGACGAGCATCTTGCGCCACTCCTCGAACACCCGCTCGATACTCAGGTCCTTCCAGTCGATGCGGGAGCAGAGAGTCTCGGTTTCCGGATCGGACTCGAACCCCAGCCGGGCGATGAACTGCATCCCGCGCAACACCCGCAGCGGGTCCTCCGCAAAGCGGTGCGACGCGTGACGAAGCCGCCGTCGCTCCAGGTCCTCCCGGCCGTTCAGGGGGTCGTCGACCCGTCCGGTCAGGGGGTCGTACGAGATCGCGTTGACCGTGAAGTCCCTGCGCTCGGCCGCCTCCTCCACTCCCATGTTCGGATCCGCGTCGACTACGAAGTCCCGGTGACGCCTCCCCACCTTCCGCTCTCGCCGCGGCAGGGCGATATCGATCGGAAAGCCGCGCAGCTTGGCAACGGAGAACGCGCGCCCCACCTGGTCGACCTGGAAGCCCAGACCTCTCAGCAGGCCTTGCAACGCCTCCGGTGTGAGCCGGAACGCCTCCAGGTCGAACTCGTGGAACTCGCGGCCGAGGAGAGCATCCCGAACGCAGCCCCCGACGAGGCGCATGGATCCGCCTCCCGCCGCCGCGGCCCGGCAGATCTCCAGTACCCTCGGCCAGGCCGGATTGCGCTCGAAGCCTGAGCCAGGATCCCGAACCACGGCTCTGTTATTCTACGGGCGATCCTGGCTGCGGGAGTTCTGCAGGAGATCGTCGAGCAGTGTGAGCGGGCGAAGGAGGAAACCATGAAGTCGATTCGCGAATCGTGGACCATCGAGCCGACGGCGCGACGCGCCATCGTGCTCGCGGCGGTCGTTGCCGGTCTTTCCCTGGTTCTGGCCGGACCGGTGGCGGCACAACTGCCGGGCACCGTGTACGGACAGATCTTCGACGCCCACACGGGCGACACGCTCGAAGGCGTCCAGATCATCTTCACCGACCCGGAGGCGCCAAGCTTCCGCGCCGAACACCAGTCGGGGAAGAACGGCCGCTTCCGGATCATGCTGAAGAACGTGGTCAAGCACGAACGCTCGGGCTTCAGCGTCGAGCTGAAGAAGGAAGGCTACGTGCCCCGGCGGGTTGGCAACGTGCGAATTCCTGCGCGCCAGGAGACGAGGCTCAGCCAGCTCTCGGGAGGCGGTGACTGGAACCTCACTTCCATCGAGAACGCCCAGCAGGCTCAGGCCGCCCTGGGCGGCGATCTGGGCGCGGCGCCGGAAATCGACCTCGAAGCGCAGGCGCGCGGCAGTGCGATCAAGCTCTACAACCAGGGCAGCAACGCCCTGAACTCCGGCGACTACGACACGGCGGAACTCATGTTCGTGAGCGCACTCGAGAAGAAGGCGGACCTGGTTTCCGCGATGGGCGGCCTGGCGCGCGTCTACTCCCACCGCGGCGATCACGTCAGAGCCGTGGAGTACGCGGAGAAGGTCGCGGAGGAAGGCGAAGACCTCGAGAACATGAACCAGATTCTCTATGCGGGCTACGACGCCCTCGGCATGGACGACAAAGCCGAAACCGCCCTCAAGGCGCTCCAGGCCTCCGACATGGGCAAGGCCGGCAAGAACATGTTCAACAAGGCGGCCGACCTGTTCAACTCCGGCCAGATTCCGGAAGCGCAGGTCGAGCTGGAGAAGCTCCTCGTCGCGGATCCGAACCATCCCGAGGCGAACTACATGCTGGGCATCTGCTACGCCGGGAGCGATCCCGCCAAGGCGAAGGTCCAGTTCGAGAAGTTCTTGCAGCTCGCACCGGATCACGCGGACGCTCCCACCGCCCGGGAGATGCTGCAATACCTCGAGTAGCCTTTTCGGCGGCCGCCAGCGCGATCCTGGCGGCGGGGTTCCTGCTCGCGCTTCCCGTCGAGGCTCAGGACGGCCTGAGTCTCGAGCGGATCATGGCCGACCCGGACTGGTTGGGGCGCCAGCCGGAGGGACCGTACTGGAGCAGCGACAGCCGCAGCGTCTACTTCCTGCGCAAGCGGGCCGGCGAAGAGACCCGCGACCTCTACCGTGTCGATCTGGAAGACCGCCAGGCAAGCCCCGTGGCGGACGTTGACCGCGGAGCCGCCGACGCCCCCGGCGGCGCCTGGGACCTCGAGCGGCGACGTCGCGCCTTCGTCAAGGCGGGCGACATCTTCGTCCGCG
The DNA here is from genome assembly GCA_965232105.1 of Thermoanaerobaculia bacterium. Classification (GTDB taxonomy): domain Bacteria; phylum Acidobacteriota; class Thermoanaerobaculia; order Multivoradales; family Multivoraceae; genus Multivorans. Next base: position 3,593,162 of record OZ246956.1, on the reverse strand, counting down.
ATCTGGAGACGGACGGCGGCCTGACCCAGATCACCCGCACTGCGGCCTACGAGGGAGACCCGTTCTTTACCGCCGCGGGAGATGTCGCCTTCAGGCGCGAGGGCGCCTGGCTCGTGCGTGAGCGGGCCACCGGTCTGATCCAGCAGCCGTTCGATGTCCGGGCGGCGGAGGCGCCCGAAACCGCCCGCGCCGACGAGGATCTTGAGGCCGGCTATCTGGAGCGCCAGCAGCCGCGCCTGCTCGAGATCGTCCGGCTGCGGCGGGAGCGCGACGAGCGCCGGGAGGAAGTGTCCCGTGAACGCCGGGCCGCGGACCCCAGCCGCCTGGCATTGCCCCACTACCTCGGCAAGGACGTCGAGGTCGCGGGTTCCTGGCTGTCACCGGCGCTGGATCACCTGGTCGTGCGCCAGCGACCCGGCCAGCGCGACGAGGGGCTCAGGGACAGGATGCCGAACTACGTGACGCGCACCGGCCTGGTCGAACTCGAAGAGGTCCGCATGAAGGTCGGCACGGCCGAACCGACCGGCGAAACCCTTGTACTCCTTCGGCGCGGCGATACCAAGCCGACCGCCCTCGATGCCTCGGTCCTTCCGGGCATCGCCGACGATCCCCTGGCGGAGCTGCGCGAGGCGGCCCGGGAGCGCAAGCAACAGCGCCAGGCCGCCGCGCGGCAGGATCAGGCGGACGACGCCGCGGACCCGGGTGAGGATGGCGCCGACGAGGAAGCTCCGGAGGGTGAAGCGAAGCAGGACGAACCGCCGCCCCGCAGCGTCCGCTTCGGCCCCGTCTCGTTCAACCGGGACGGCGCCCGGGCCGTCGTCCAGGCCTACTCCACCGACAACAAGGACCGGTGGATCGCGGCGATCGACTTCGAGGAAGGCGCGTTGCGTCCCCTGCACCGGATGTCGGATCCGGCGTGGATCAACTACGCCTTCCGGGATCTCGGCTGGTTACCGGACGGGGAGACGGTCTTCTTCCTGTCCGAGGAGACCGGCTACTCCCACCTGACGCTGATGGACACGGTGACGGGCGAGCGCGTTCAGGTCACCGAAGGTCCGTTCGTCGTGCGTTCGCCGCAGATGTCGGCCGACGGCAGTTACATCTACTTCGAGGCGAACCGGAGCCACCCCGGCGTCTTCGAGGTCTATCGCACCGGCACTTCCGGGGCCGGCGCCGGGGAGTTGGAGCAGATCACGAGCCTCGGCGGCCTGAACTCCTTCCGGCTCTCACCGGACGACGCCAAACTCCTGATCGTTCATTCGACTGCTGCGCGGCCCGCCGAACTGTGGCTCCAGGAGACCGGGCCGGGGAGCGCGCCGGTCCGCCTGACCGACACCGTTTCGCAGGAGTTCCTGGAGATCGACTGGGCCGCGCCCCGGTTCGTCGAAGTGCCGTCGACCCATGCGGATCGCCCGATACACGCTCGGCTCTACCTGCCCCGGGAACCGGGCGCAGACCCCCGTCCCGCCGTCGTCTTCGTGCACGGCGCCGGCTACCTGCAGAACGCGCACCAGGGCTGGTCCTCCTACTTCCGGGAGTTCATGTTCCACACCCTGCTCACCCGTCGCGGCTACGTGGTGCTGGACATGGACTACCGCGCCTCCTCCGGCTACGGCCGCGACTGGCGCACCGCGATCTACCGCCAGATGGGCGCCCCGGAACTCGAGGATCTGGCGGACGGTATCGACTACCTGGTCGCCGAACACGGTGTCGACCGCGAGCGGGTCGGCGTCTACGGCGGCTCATACGGCGGGTTCGTCACCTTCATGGCCATGTTCCGCCGGCCGGAACTGTTTGCTGCCGGCGCCGCGCTGCGCCCGGTCACCGACTGGGCCCACTACAACCATGGCTACACGTCGAACATCCTGAACACACCGGAACTGGACCCCGAGGCCTACGAGCGCAGTTCGCCGATCGAGTTCGCCGAGGGCCTGGAGAAACCGCTCCTGATCTGCACCGGCATGCTGGACGACAACGTCCTCTTCCAGGACTCCGTCCGTCTCGTCCAGCGCCTGATCGAACTCGGCAAGGAGGACTGGGAACTGGCCGTCTACCCGGCGGAAGCCCACGGCTTCGTCGAGCCCTCAAGCTGGCTCGACGAGTACCGCCGCGTTCTCAAGCTGTTCGAGACCCACCTGAAGCCCTGAAGGCCCCGTCCGCCCCGGCTCCATGTCTACGCCAAGGCGTCGAGCCGACCCGGCCTTCCGGCGCGTTCGCGCCGGGACGCCCGGGAAACGGCCGGAACTTCACTCCACTTCGAAGTGCAGCACCTCGGTGAAGTCGTGCGACACGAAGTTGCCCGCCCGATCCTCAAGAGTCATGTCGTGAATCCCCCAGAGTCCCGGCGCGGATCCCGCGGGCAGGACGTGACGGTGGGTGTGCGTCGTCCATCGGGTCGGGTCCCCGCTCGGGAACCTCGCGTTGCGGTCCGGGGGCAAGTGGTAAGCGGAAGTGGTCACGCCCTGCGGATCACGCAAGTTGATGACCAGTTGGTAGTAGCCTGAAATGTCGTCCCGGACCCGGAACGTGACCGTCACGATCGTCTCGCCGTTCGGCGCCTCCGGGTTCGTGGGCTCCGCCTGGACCTCGATCCGGTTCAGGTCGAGCTCCGGCGGCTTCGTGTCCGGATTGCCGGTGACCAGCCGGACACTCGGGGGCGCCTCGTTCGACCGGCTGCTGGTGAACTCGGCGTCGCCCAGGTTCAGCGCGCCGTCCTTCATGACGACGCGATTCAGGAAGTACCTGGACGACGGCATGTAGTCGGGCATGACGAAGTTCACCGTGCATCGTCCCGAAGCGGCGGCGAATGGCCCGTCACGTTCCAGGCTGTAGGTGCTTGCGAGCTCGTCGTTCACCACCGCCCGGCAGGGCAAGCGGTAGTGCATCTCCCGGTCTTCCTTCACGCCCCAACTCGCCTCGAGCAGTTGCACCGCCCGGCCCTCGACCACGTCCCTGCCGTGGTCGAGGCGGGCGGTCCCGGGCACGTACTTCGGCGGAATCCAGTCCTCGGCCGCGTTCGCGATGTAGAGCTTCCAGCCGAAATCGTCATCCCGCGTGAACCGCTCGTTGCCCGCCGGATCCCTGATCTCTATCTGCTGCGGCACCCAGTAGCCCGCCTTGGCGGACCGGCCCAGCGTGTACTTGCCCCGGAGAACGGTACCGACGTCGGCAGGTTGCCCGGCCGCGTCCACTGGATAGAACACGACATCGAAGAAGGTGCCGACGTCGCTGAAAACGCGGGTCTCGGCCTTGGAGGCGCCATCGAGAACGCCGTCCAGCGAGTGGAGTTCGATCTCGAAGAAGATCTCCTTGTCCTCGTCGGGGCCGCCCTCGATCCGGATGTCGACGCGGCGCACCTTGCCGGGAAACACGTAGTCGGGGAACAGGTTGTAGACGGTGAACGTCAGATCCTCCCGGATGCGTGAAACGTAGAGGGCGCCCTGCATGATCCGGTCCCGCACGAACTCGTACTTGGCGACGGAACGGGAGCGGAGCTTGTCGGGGTTGAAGACGAAGAACGCGATCGTCTCCGCCATGTCCTCGTTCGGGTCCAACGAATGAGCGTAGGCCGAAACGAACTCGGTCTGCTTCGTGGTCTGCCAGAGGTCGCGCCCGGCGTCGTAGTGCCAGCCGCCGATCTCGATCCAGTGCTCCTTCGTCACATGGTCGAAGACGTGCTCCCACAGGAAGTGCGCCTTCTCGTGGAGGATCAGGCGCTGCATCGAATCGATGTTCCCGCTGAGGCCCTTTTCCATGAACTCGATGTAGCCGGAGAAAGTCCACGCGACCGCGCCGGCCGTCGGATAGAGCGGGTGCGGAAGACCGTCGAGACGGCGAACGAGGTACCGGAGACCCTGCGTCTTGTGCATGCCGCTGGGGAACTCCTCAAACGCGTTCAGGAGAGCGATGATCTCCCTCGGATGGAACTTCTGGAACATGCCCGCGTCTTCTCCGGTCGTGCTCGCCGTGAGGGCGACGTAGTCCCTCACGTAGGTCGATACGCCGAAGCGCTCCTGGAAGATGCGCTCATAGGCGCTCTCGTTCCGGCCGTCGTCCGTGACGTAGCGAACCAGGGCGTGATGCAGCCGCTTCGAGAACCAGACGCCCCGTTTGCCCTCGACCTTCGCCACCCGGCGCTCGGCGTTGACGAAGGCGGCCGCGGAAACCCGAACGGTCGTCTCCCCGCCCCGCCGCGTCACCTGGATGTCGTTCGGCAGATGTTCCGGCGTCAGCAGCCACCGGGAAGAAGGCAGTGACTGTTCGCCTTCCGGGAGCCTGGTGCCCTGCGGGATGGCGCGCATCGTGGTGAGCATGCGCCAGGCGTGCTCCTGGGTCCAGGAGGCCTCGTCGGTGTCCACGAGGAGCATGTTGTAGCTGTGACGCAACTGGTTCGAGGCGGTGTGATCGACCACCGTCGTCGGCAGACCCTCGAACTCCACCTCGATCGGCCGGTTCACGGCCGCCGCGTACTCGGTCCCCGCCGTGCTCTGGTCCTCCTCCCAGTGGTAGACGAAGGGATCCGTGGGAATCGGCGTCAGGTCGAACGGTTCGGGCGCCCTTGAGACCGGCACCTCGATCAACCGGGCCGGAAACGTCCGATGGCCTTCCGTGTGAATCTTGACGGCGTACTTGCCCGCCGCGAGGTTCCTGAACTCGAACCAGCCCATCGCGTCCGGCCCGGCGGACCGGAGAACGCCCTCGGCCATCAGCAGCACGTCCACGTCCTTCGGATCCCCGCGGTAACCCGTGATCCGGCCTCGGAAGGACTCGGGGCCGCCGGGTCCGGGACCGCCGCGGGGGTCGGGGTCGGCGCCGGGAGAGCCGCCGCAGGGGAACGCCGACAGGTCGCTTCGCGCGGCCGCCGTCCGACCGAAGGCGTTCCCGTAGCTCCAGGGCTCGCCGCCGCCCGGAGGCTCGATCGACAGGTTGAACGCCAGCGTCGTCACGGGCGCCACGAACACCCAACGATGCCCGTTGACGGCGCAGCCGTCGAGGACCTTGATCAGGACTTCCGCGTTGTCCCGCTCGAACGCGTAGAGGAGCGCCGACTGGCGCGAATCCAGTCCGTAGTCCCGCATGTTCCGCGCCACCGTCGCGCCGTCCCGCTCATACTCCACGCACATCCTCACGGTGTAGCCGCCGGCGAGCGTCGTCACGGCCCCGGGCGCGCAGGACGCGTCCTCGCCGGCCCGAATCGGCGAAGCCGTCGCGAGCGGGTCCGTCAACCGGTCGCCGGCCGGCGTCCACGCGGCCGGAGCTGTCGACGACGGCCAGGCGGCGGCAGCGTCTCCGCCGTCGGCCGCTACGCCACGCGCGGACGCAGCCCGCACGGCCGACGCGCCGGCGCACGGGAAGGCGGTCAGGTCGCTGGCCGTCGACGCGGCGCGGCCGCCTCGCGGGTTCGCGTGCCGCCACGACCGGCTCGTGGCCGTCTCGTCAACGCGCAGATTGAACGCGAGCGTGGTCACCGGCGCCGCGAACACCCAGCGATGGCCGTTGACCGCGCATCCGTCGAGAACCTTGACCAGGATTTCCGCGTTGTCCCGCTCGAAGAACCAGAGCAAACCCGACTTGTCGCTTCCCAGCCCATAGTCCACCGCGTCCGCCTGCACGGTCTCGCCGTCCTTCTCGTGCTCGAAGCACATGCTCACCGTGTAACCGCCGGGAAACGAGATCAGCGGCGTCGAGGGAACGCAGTCGCTCCAGACGGTCGCCGGCGAGGCGACCGCGTCCGGCGCCGCGATACCGGCGCCGGGGAACCCGACCTGAGCCGCCACGGACCACGCCGGCCACAGCGCGACCGCGGCCCCCACCGCCCAGTTTCTTCCACGGCGCACGCTTCCGCCAGACCTGCCGATTCCAGCGTGAAGCTGTCGACTCAAGCTGATCGCCATCCCAACCACCACACTTCAACTCTTCGAGAGTTCAACAAAGCTCTTAGCAGACGCTACGGATTCCTGTCAAATGCGTGAAATGCACAGGTGAGTACCGCCGTGCAGCCATGGTTCCCGGGGGCGTCGTCCCCCGGCTTCCGATTCTCCCCGTCGTTTCAACTCCCGCGCAGGGCCGGGAGCAGATCCTCGCGGGTGACTCGCCTTACCGCGGCGAGGCTGGCGAGCGTGCCCGCGGCCATCACCAGCAGCAGCGTCAGTGCGAGGGAGGGCCAGGGCACGAGTGCGTGGCCGCCAAGCAGGTGCGGGCTCACCGCGACCAGCGCCGAGGCGGCGCCGACGGCGACCCCGGCGGTCAGGACCAGGCCGTTCTCGGCCACCACGAGCCAGGCGAGCGCTCGCCGCCAGAAGCCGATCGCCTGCATGGTGGCCAGCTCGCCACGGCGTTCGAGCAGATTCCGCAGCAGGACGACCGCCAGCCCCAGCGTGCCCAGCAGCAGGCCGAGTCCGCCAAGGGTCTGGAAGGTGCCGAGGTACGTGTTCTCGACGGCCTGGAAAGCCTGCAGGCGCTGGGCTGTGGGAACTGCGTCGAAGCCGAAACCGCCGAGCGTGCGTTCCAGTTCCTGCATCGTGCGGTCCTGCTCGCCCGGCGGCGTCCGCAGCAGGAAGTAGGAGGCGCCGGTGCGGCTCGGGAAGTGCTTCGCCAGGTTCGCTTCGGAGATCACGAGCTCGCTCTGGAAGACGCTCTTGCGAAGCAGACCGACCAGCCTGAGTTCGAGGGTGTCGCCGCGTTCCGTTTCGATCTCGATCCCCTGCCCCAGTCCCGAGTGCAGGATCCACATGACCGAGTTGAAGTCGCCGATCGCGGGGATGACTCCCGGCCCGAGATCCTCCTCCAGCAGCTTCCACGGCTCTTCGCCCGCGTGATCCGCGAGCGCCTGGAACCGAAAACCGCCCCGCTCTATCAACTCCGGCGGCGCCCCCAGCAACCGCGGTCGCTCCGGCTGGAACAGGTTCAGGCAACTGATGTCGTCGCCGGGCACGGTGCGGAAGGCGATGACCTGGCTCTGTCCGATGAGCGTGGACGCCTCTTCACCGAAACCCAGATCGTACCGGCCGTCCACCGTCGTGAGATCGGCCAGGATCGAAACGTCCGCCTCCGCGACCAGGTCGAAGCCGCCGGCGCCCGAGTCCAGGGCGCGTGTTTCCTCGCCGAAGCGCAAACCGTAGGCGCCGACGGCGACGATCACGAACGATGCGCTGGCTACCAGGGCCGCACAGAGCAGGCTCCGGCCCGGATTGAGAGACGCGTTGGCCGCGGCCATCCTTGAACCGGCCCGCAAGGACCAGCTCTCGAGCGGCGCCGCCGACGCTTCCGGAGCCAGAGCGTGAAACCCGCCAGGCCGGCGATCAGGAGGCAGGCGCCGCCGCCGAAGAACAGGTAGGCAGCGATGGACGCCGGGGCCGCCGCCGAAGCGCCGAGCAGTACCGCCGCAGTCACGCCGCCGACGCTCGCGGTCCATCGGGCCCGTCGCCCCCGTGTCCGGGCCGCGGCCGGCCGGTCCGACGTCTCTCCGCGCAGCAGCCGGATCGGCGACACCGCGGCGAGGCGACCGACGGCGCCCCGGATCGCGAACAGCACGACCAGAATGGAGGCCGCACCGCCCAACGCCAGCGTCAGGGGTTCGACGTGCAGGTAGAGGTGACTCGAGCCGACCGCCGAGCGCCACAGGGTCCGCAGTGCGGCCATCATCGCGCCGGCATAGAGCACGGCGCCGCCCAGGCCGAGAAGCACGCCGACACCGCCCAGCAGGGCCCCCTCGAGCAGGAAGCGGCGGCGGACCCGCGCGACGCCGTAGCCAAGCGCCAGCAGAAGTCCCATCTCGTTCGCGCGGCCCTCGGTTCCCAGGCGGAAGAAGAGCCCCACCAGCAACGCCGCCGACACGATGAGAAAGAGGCTGAAGCCTACGAAGAGGCCGCCGAAATCCGTAGCCCCCGAGGCGCCGCGCAGGCCCCTGGCCTTGACCGGCTCCACCGCGAGGCCTGCCGCGTGGAGCGCGACCCGGTCCGGCAACCCATCCTCGAGCGTCTCCCGGAGCTGTGCCGGTGTTGTGCCTTCCGGCGGCAGAAGTCGCAGGGAGGTCAGGTGGCCGAAGCGGCTCGACCAGAGCCCGGCCCCGTAGTCCAGATCGACGAACAGCTTGGGAGTGGCGCGGAACTCGTCCCAGTAGGCCTCGTCCCGGTCCCGTATCCGGCTCAGATCGACCGGGAAGGTCGGATCCCAGTCGCTCATGTTGTCCGCGTCGGCGACTCCGGGAAAGTCCGGCGTCAGCGTTCGGTCGAGGCCCCAGTCCCTCATCTCGACGACCCCGGCCACCGTGGTCTCGACGGTCTGTTCGATCAACTGTTCCCGGTCGCCAAGCTGGAAGTAGTCGATCGCCAGCCGGTCGCCCGCTCCGACCGCGAGATCTTCGGCCAGGAACGAGTTGACCAGCACTTCGCCACGCCCGAGCCCGGGAGCCGGTCGACCGTCCGTCAACCGCAGAGCGCCGAGTTCGCCAGCTCGCGCCACATCAAGTGCCGTGATCGTCGAGTACGGCGCGGCCGCGCCGCTGTCGGCCGCGGTCCGATTGGCCAGATAGGTCGAGACTTCGATCGTCTCGGCGCCGACCTCCGAGGCCGCAGCCTGAACCTCCCGGGCCAACTCGGCGCCGAGAATGATCCGGGATGTCGTCACGAGCAGGTGATCGTCCGTCGCCTCGAGGGTGAGCCCGAAATCGGCCACTTCGGCCTGGGAACGGATTCGGCGCTCGACATCGGCTGCCGCGGCCTCCGGGTCAGCCACCGGGCCGGAAGCGGTCTTCACTCGCTCCCCCACCAACAACGTGTTGGCGAGGTTGCGGCGATCGAGTTCCCTTTGGAGGTCGCGCAGGCGGAGATAGGCAACGAGCGGCTGGCTCTGGTGCGGGGCGAGCTGGAAGCGGCCCGCGCCGACGTCTTCCAGCACCGACACCACGCTGAGACGCACGCTCTCCAACTGGTTTGCGGGGTCCTTCTCCCCCATCAGGCTGGCGCGCGGGGCTTCACTCGGCCGTTCCAGGTAGAGCAGGACGGAGTCGCCCTCCTCGACCGCAAGAGACGAAGCGAGCGTTCGGTTGACCGCAACCGACGCGAACAATTGACCGTCACGCCGGGACAGGTCGAGGGCCTCCTCCGTGCCCGGGAAGAACGCGGCAAAGGCGTCGTCGATCCCCTGGACGTTGATCCGCGCGGCGCGCCGGCCGCTCTCGGGCTCCACGATGCTCCCCTGCATCAGGATTGCCGCCGATACCAACCCGTAGCGGGACCCGAACTCGGAATCCTCCGCCAGCTCGTCCCGCAAGCCGTCCCGAAAGAAACCGGCGCCGAGCAGGGCATGGTCGATCCCGCCGAGCCGGTCGAGGGTCAGGTCCCGCAGGCTTCCTCGCACCGAGTCGCCAACCATCAGGGCGCCGGTGAGCACGGACGCCGCGACGGCGGCAGTCAGCACGACGGCGACGTTGGAGCGCCAGTAGTGCCGCAGACCGGGCAGGGCTCCGCCGGGCCTGGCCGCACTCACGCCTTCAGCCTCCGGCCGCCTGTCGCGGCGGCGCTTCCGTGAGCAGTCCTCCCCGCAACTCGACCCGCCGCGGCAGGCGCGCGGCCAGATCCAGGCTGTGGGTGACCACGATCAGGGCGCTGTCGCGTTCGGCGTGGAGGTCGAGCAGGAGGTCGGCCACGGAGGTGGCGGTCTCCGCGTCCAGATTGCCGGTCGGCTCGTCGCAAAGGAGCAGGCTCGGCCGGTTGATCAGTGCCCGCACGATGGCCGCTCGCTGCCTCTCTCCCCCCGAGAGCTGCGCAGGCCGGTGGTCGATGCGCGTACCGAGGCCGACGGCCTGGAGCAGGCTCCGGGCCCGCTCCTCTCCTCCGTCCACGCCGCCACCAGCGGCCACGGTCGGAAGAAGCACGTTCTGCAGCATCGTGTACTGCGGCAGCAGATAGTGATCCTGGAACACCAGGCCGACGCTCCGGCTACGGAACGCCGCCAGCTCCCGTTCGGGCAAATCGTGGGCAGCCTGGCCCGCGATCCGGATGCTGCCTGACGTAGGCGCCTCCAGCGTCGAGGCGAGGTGCAGGAGAGTGCTCTTGCCACTACCCGAGGGACCGGTTACCGCCAGGGCCTCTCCGGCGCTCAGGGCCAGCGAGATTCCCCGCAGAACCTCGACGGTGCCCGCCTCCGTGTCGTAGGACTTCGTGACCTGCTCGAGACGGAGGGCATCGGGCGAGCGCTTCCTCGCCTCGACTGGGCTCGTCATTGGGTTGGCGGCAGCTTCTCCACCAGCGGACAGTTCGGCCATGCCGACCCGACCCTATCGCCTCGCGTAAGGCGCGAGGAAGCCCCTTGCCGACCGAAGGTAAGTCGATCGTCAGGCGTTTCAACTCTGCGTATCCCGGCTCGCCCGGCATGAGGAGCATGTACGCGAACGACCGCACCTGAAGCTCCTGGAAGAGGGCGATGGGCGGCCCGTCATCCGGATAGGCCTCGCCCGCATGCGAAGCCACCTCGATCTTCAGGTTCCTGTTGCTCTCGCTGTACACGCAAGGGCGCACCTCCTGGTCGCCGAAACCCGACTCTCCACGGCACTCACGCAGATACACCCGCTCGTGCGTACCGGACCGGATCTGGAAGAAGTCCTCGACTACGGCACGGTTGAAGTGGACCTGATTCCACCTGTCCCCCGCTCTCGGAACGTGCGCGACGAGGAACCGGCCCGTACCTTCCCCGACCACGTTGCCATCCGTATCCGCCTCGACCACCGTGGGACCCGGCGTCGGACCCCGTCGGCTGTGTCTCGGACGTTTCGAGACGTTCCTGGCCGCAAGTTCCAGCGCCTCTGCGTCGATCCCTCCGATGTAGGAATCTTGATCGGCTAGGAAGCGATCCCACGACGATACGCCTGCGGATTCGTCAGCGGCCGTCCGCATCACACTGAAAGCCTCGAAGTTCTGTTGAAGACCTCCCGGGGTGAGATTGCCAGAGCCGACGATCACGGATCGTCGCCCGTCCGGATAACTGAAGCGCGCGATCTTCGGATGGAACAACGCGCTTGTCGGATTCTTGAAGACCCGTACGCTCAGGCGGTCGTGTTCCCTCTCACGCTCCCTCAGACACTCAAGAGCTTGACGATCCGTGACCGCGTCCACGCCGACGAGCAACCACATCGTGGACCCTCTCAGGAAGCTTTGAGTGGCCGGGTCGCCGATCAGGGAATCCACACCAGCGCGAGACGCAAAAGCGAACATCCCTTCCCAGGTTTCCGCGCCCGACAACGCATCGACGATTGCCTCGAATAGATAGACGGTGTCGCGCGATGTCGGGTCTTGAAGGTGAAACTCGTACTCCATGTCCCGTCATCCTCCGGGGACCCGCTCGACACCCGGTGCGCCCTCCATGGCCATGAGTTCGTCGTAGGGCACGACCTTGGGTCCCTTCGACTTCCTGGACGGCGACTTCGAGAAGACCAGGATGTACTCGTGGACGTTCTTGAAGAGGAAGTTCGGGGGGTACGGATAGCTTCCGAAAATGGGTCGCTGTGCGTTGGCGGATCCCCAACGTCCACCGGTGCCGTCCTTCGACCAGACGATTTCGGTAACCATCGCGAAACCTACGTCCCGCAGAATGGCGCCGAAGTCCGCGGCAAGCGGAAAGGTCAAGAGGCCCCGGTCAGTATGCTGGTTGACGTTTGCCGTCACTAAACAACACTTACGACCCGGTTGGAGCACTCGATGGCATTCCTCGAAGACTGGCCTGATCTCGTGCAGGAACTGCCTGTAACCGGCGATGCTTCCGAGGTTGGCACCGGAAGCGCCGTAGTCGGCTTTGTTCCAGTACGGCGGGCTGGTAACGACCAGGGCCACAGAGGAGTCGTCCAGGAACGACAGGTCGCGGCTGTCTCCGTGAACCACATCCATCAGTTCTTCGGCAGTCAGATGACCGTTCCTCAGTTGCCCGCAGTCCCGCCGGATGATGTCCGTGTACTCGTCACTCTGGTCGACGCAGACGACCCGGCGTCCAAGCCGGATGGCCGCTTCTGCGGTCGTTCCAACGCCGGCGAACGGATCGAGAACCGTTTCGCCGTGCCAAGTGAAGAGCCTGATCAGTCGATGGGGGATTTCCGCTGGGAACACGGCCGGATGCTCTCCATGCTTCGTGTTGGCGATGCTCCAAACCGTCTTGGTGTATTCGCGCCAGTCCTCCTTGCTGAGCCGGCTCTTCTCCTTGATCGCCTTAGTCAGGCGGAACATGCTGCGCCTCCGGCCTGGACCTGCGCCATGAGCCGCCGCCTCGGATCGCGCTCGTCGACCGTTACGGTCTGACGGGTGAAAGAGCGGAGGTAAGCGCCGAAAGACGGCCCTATGCCGAGAGCATCGAGCAGGAGAGCGTCGATTTCGTCGCGGACTTCGTCGCTTCCGTAGGGACGGTAAGAGATGGTCTGACGACCGCCGTTGACGCTGACCACCTGCTGCGCCTGTAAGCTGTCCCACAATCGGGCGCCGCAATCGGCCAACGCGGCCTCCCGGCCGGGTTCGCAGATTCCGTCTGCCAGCGGTAGGTCGAGCACGAAGGAGCGGGTCACATGGAACCCGTCCTCCGAGACGTGCCAGAGCCAGTATGCGATGCGGCTGCCAAGGTAGGCGAAGGCGCGCGCGGCTGACTCCTCGCTGTTGAACTCCAGCGCGAGAACTCTGCTGGAACTCCATGGCGCTTGCTGCGGAGGCAGTAACCTGTGCGGTCTGAAGATGCTCAGGAAGTTGTACGCTGTGCCGGCCACGAACACCCGTGGTTGCGAGCTGGTTCTACGCGTCTCGCCAGGTAGGCACGACTTGACATCGCTGCACATGCCGCGCAGACGCTCGGTTCGACGCAAGAGTCCGGCGTACACAGTTGCCGCGTCTTGCCCGGCCACCTTGGGGATGCCGTGCGCCATCTCCGTCCCTGGCAAACGGGTGAAGTCGATCTTCGTGAAGTTCCGCACGTTGTCGGCTCGTCCACCTGCGAAGCGGACCGGTCTCGACCGACGTGGGAGCGTCATGTCCGCGACGCCCCGCCCGGAAGATGATCGCGTTGCGCGTCTTGACCTCTTCGCCGAAGAGCCCATGCGGCTCACGGTCGAAGAACGCAAACCGCCACCGGCCTCCGCTGGTCGCGATGGCCCGCCTGAGGGCGACGAGCTGAGCGCGACGGCTGCAGGCGATCGATAGGGGAACGACCATGCCCGACGAGCTGCTGTCCCGGCGAGCGAGACGCCACATCATCTCGACGAAGAGCGGATAGCAGTCACTTCGCTCGATGGAGCCGGCGAGCGCCGAAGCGAACCGCCGCTCAAGGGCCGCGGCGTCGCGATGCGAACCGATCGCCGCGTAGGGCGGGTTCCCTATCACCGCGTCGGCGCCGGTGGCGAGCCCCGGGAACGCGTCTCCGAGAGATATGCCACGCGAGAAGAGTGGGTCTGCCTCCTTTTGGGGCTCTTGGTTCCGATCGTCCGGTGGCATGTACGACCGATCAAGAGACGTTCGCAGTTGGGCGAGGGCCAGACTGCCGTTCGTTCGAGAGGGTCGAAGACAGAAGTTCAGTGCATCGCCCACGCAGAAGTTGCAGCGGATGCGGTGCCAGAGCGACCACGGCGACGCTTGAAGCCGCTCCTTCGAGTCGACGCACTCTCGCAGAAGAACGAAACAGGCAGCCTCCACAGCCAGCGGACTGATGTCGATTCCGTAGAGGCACTCTTCAACGAAACTGAAGCGGGCCCCGTCTGCATCGCGAAGCGACGCAGCGTCGAGCGCCGCCTTGAGAAAGACACCGGAGCCGCAGGCAGGATCAAGGACTTTGGGACAGGCGACCGCCTCATCGACGTCGGAAAGCGTCTCGCCCGCGATGTACTCCGCGACGTCGGAAGGCGTGTAGAAGACCCCGGCCGCCTTCCGGGCGCGTCTGGACTCGCCCGTCGCTGGATTGCGCATTACGCTCGCCCTGCTGCCAGGCCCGATCGAGTCGAGCACGTAGGGCAACAGGTCCCTGAGTTCCTGGTCGTAGGCGATCCTCTCCAGGGACCGCACGGCATCCAGGTCCGCGATGGCCGTCACCTGTTCCGCAAGGGAAACCGGCGACCGTACGGTTCCCAGGAACCACGATTCCGCGTCACGAAAGGACGCCCTGGTGCTAAGGGCCCCGACGCTACGTCCCACGATCCGGACGCTGACGAGAGACCATGCCGCGTGAAGGGCCATGTCATTTGGCTCGACGAAGCCCTCGCCGCGCCAGCGACTCGCCATCAGGCAGGACAATGCCCGCTTCACGGATTCGCGGTCGCCGAGCCCCCGCCTGACTGCCTCGACAGCGGCCCGAACGTGGACCGCGCGCCTCTCGGTGCTGGCAGCCAGTGAAAGTCCCGGCCGCGGCGCCGAGGCACGCACCCGTCGAAACAGGGAACCTTGGACCGCAGCCGTCAAGAACGCCCATCCTGATCGCGCCGGAAGAGCGGCGTTCTAGCGTCGAGATAGCGAGCGATCGCCGCACGGATGACCCAGGCGATCGATACGCGATTGCCTCCAGCGATCTTCTTCAGCTCGGAGTAGTCCTCCGCGTCTAGGGACACGGAAAGTCGGACGGTTCCGTCGGCCCTTTTCTGGGACTCTTCGACCATCGCTGCACCACCCTACACCACTATGGTGCCTGCACCGGCTCGATTAACCGATTGAGGCCGCTCGTCGACTCAGACCACGACGGTACGACGCGAGCGTGTCAGCGGCCATCAACTTGGCTGTGTAGTGCCTCCGCACGCCCTGGTGGCCCGAGCGTCCGAGCTGGGCCCTGCGATCCGCATCGGCGCCCAGCTCCTCGACCGCGCTAGCCAACGCCGACACGTCGCCGGCCGGCACCAGCGTGCCGCCTCCGGTCATCTCGAGCATCTCGGGAAACGCGCCGTGGTCCGGCAGAACTGCCGGTACGCCGTTCGCCATTGCCTCGAGCGCCGGCAATCCCTTCGCCTCCCGGTAGACCGTCGGCAGGACGAGCACGTGCACACCGTGAAGGAGGTCGATCTTCTGCCGGCGGTCCACCTCGCCGAGCCACTCGAAGTGCGGTTCCAGGCCCCAGTTGGCAATCCGACGACGCTGGAGTTCGAAGTAGGTCCGGTCACGGCCGCCCAGGTAGCCGGCGGCACGGAAGCGGACGCGACCGGGGCCCAGGCGATCGCTCAGCTCCTTGAACGCCTCGGCCGCGAGATGGAAGCCCTTCTCGGGGCACATCCTGGCCAGGTACCCCATGATCAGGGGCGACTCCGCGGGCTCCGCGGTGCGGTTTCCGTGACCTTCGAGGTCGATCCCGAGGCGGGCCACGTCGATGCGGGACGGCGGCAGGTCGAGCAGCTCGGTCATCGCCGCCGCGTAGTACTCGTTCGGCGCGACGAGGACATCGACCTCGCGAACCCGGCGCCGCATTTCGGCAAGGACCTCCGACCTGTGTGGGTCCTCCAGGTCCTCGAGGAAGATGTCCTCGCCCTGGAGGCCGCAGACGATGAGCGCCCCGGGCAGTACTTCGCGGAGGTGATGAACCATGCCCAGAAGCATGGAGTTCGTCAGATGAATGACATCGGGCTGGAATTCGTCCCCCAGCCACTTGGCGAGACCCTGGAGTTCCGCCAGTTGGCGCCCCGCCTCGCCGCGCACCATGGAGAGGGCCAGTTCCCCCAGCTCGCGGGCGTCCGTCGCTGCCGCGGAACGCGTCACTCGCGCCAGGAGACGCGGATTGTCCAGCAGTCGCCGCAGACTCGCGGGCGCCCGGCTCCAGAGCGGCAGCTTCTGCTCCAGGTAGATGTTCACCGCGCCGTAGAAGACTCTGCCGTAGCTGATGTTCTTCTCGTCGGTCCGCAGCGGCGTGTAGATCGGCAGCAGGACCGCGTGGTGGCCTCGTTGCTGGAGCGCGCGCACCAGAGCGTTGTCGTGGATGCAACTGCCGCAGATCATGCCGCCGGCGCCCGCCGCCAGGTAGGCGATCCGTAGGGGCTGGTCGGTGCCGGTCATGGGATGCACCCCTGCGGCGCGCTTCGCGTCGCGCGTGACCATCGCCGTGAGTCCGTCATCGGGCTCACGGGATGAAGCGCGCCACCCGCTCAGAATCGGGCGGTCTGCCGAGCAGGGAACCGACAACCAGCGCCGCGACCGAGCCGGCGAAGATGACCGCCACCGGCATCACGCCGGTGCCGCCCACGCTGTAGTCCGGTTGGCCGAATCCGCGAACGAAGAACCAGATCCAGAGGACGATCACGGTGATGATCGCGGCGGCCGCTCCCCCGGCCGTGCTGCGCCGCCAGTAGAGGGCTGCAATGACAACGGGCAACAGAGAGGCGAAGCCCGTGAAGGACCACACCGAGAGCGCGAAGATGCTCCGCTCGGCAACCAGGGACACGAGGAAAACCGCCGCCACCACGCCCACGACGAACAGGCGGCCCAGCAGGATCTGCCGGGCCTCGCTGAGCTCGCCCCCCCAGCGGTAGTGGCGCACGATGTCCTGGGTGAACATCGTGCCCAGTGACAGCGACTGCGAGTCGAGCGACGACATGATCGCGGCGAAGACGCCAGCCCCGAGTAACCCGGCGAGCAGATCGGGAGTGTAGGCAGCGATCATCCGAATCAGGACGGAGTTGGACGCCGGCCCCTCGAGCCCGGGAAAGTCGATGTTCCCGAACACGCCCAACAACACGCTCGGGATCCATACCACGGCGATGCACACCGGGTAGAGCACGATCGGGGCCTTGAAGGTGGCCGCCTGCCGGGCGGAGAGCCAGTGCGAGAAGATGTGAGGGAAGGCGCCCACCGATAACGGGATCAGGGTGTAACTGAGCAGCCGCAGCGGGTCGATCGCGTCGCCTCGAACCAGCAGGTCCGGTCGGCTTGCGGCGACCCGGTCGAGCGCCGCGCCGACGCCGCCCAGCTTCGTGACGATCAGTATCGCGGTCACGGCGCCGAGCAGCATGAACATCCCGGTCTGGAACGTGTTCACCCAGGCCGTTCCGCGCAGCCCGCCGCTCGTCACGTAGCCGATCACGACGCCGCAGATCAGCAAGCTGCCCAGCCACGGCGGCGCCGCGCCGTCGGTGATCTGCTGGAGAGTGATGCCGCCGCCCATCACGCCGATCAGCAGGTAGGGGGCCAGCAGCACGACGAGGACGACGAACAGCAGCAGGCCGACCCCGTCGGAGCCCCAGCGGGCGCGTACGAACTGAACCTGGGTCAGGAGCCCGAGGCGGCTGCCGACCGCCCAGACCCGGGTACCGACGAAGAAGAACACGACGGGCACCATCAGCGCCGACGACGACGCCATCAGGGAAAACACACCGATCCCGACCCGGTACGACTCCGCCGACGCGCCAAGCAGGGCGAAGGACGTCATGTGGGTGCCGAACAGGGTCATCAGGAGCACGAAGGGACCGATCGTCCGTCCGGCGACGAAGAAATCCTCACCGGTTGCGGCCAGGCGCCGGCTGCTCCACACACCGATCAGGAGCACGGCCAGCAGATAGCCGAAGATGATCGTGAGGGTCATCCCTCGTCCTCGGAAGGCCGGGTCTCGCCTTCGCCGCCGTTCGCGCGTTGCGCCGCGCCGGGGCCGGTCGCCAGGCGATCCAGTTCGGCGGCGGGCCAGGCGCCTCGAACAAGCCACCACATGGTCAGAACGACCGCGCCCGCGAAGAGGAGGTGGTACGTCAATCCGACAGGCAGCCCAAGGAACCGGTCTTCGTCGTACCAGAACCAAAGGTCGTTGTGGAGCAGGTACAAGACCGCCAGGGTCGCGTACGCCAGCCGCCGAACCGCTGTCGCCGCCATGGACTCCGCCGCCTTTCCGGTCAGGACGCGGGTACGGCCCGGGCCATTTGGTCCACCGCCGGCGGAACGGTCTTGCCGCCCCCGGCCGCGGCGAACGCCGCCATGTCCTCGAACATGGAGGTGAAGTCCACTTCGAACACGTCGCCGATCAGAATGCGAGTCACCTTGCTCTGGTGCTGGGGGTACAGCCGCAGAAAGGAACCGACGCTGAAGTTCGGGTCGTAGAAGACATTGACCAACTGGCGCACCGCCTCGACACCTCGCATCAGGAGTGGCTGGAACGCTCCCAGCCGCTCACCGGAAACGTCTCCGGCGGCAACCGCGTCGATCGACGCTTCCGCCGCCATTTCCCCCGACTTGAGCGCCAGGAATACGCCGGACGAGTACACGGGATCGATGAAGGAGAACGCATCGCCGATCGCGATCCAGCCGTCACCCGCCATCCTGTCGATCCGATAGGAGAAGTCCTTCATCACGGACACCGGACGGCACTGGTGGGCTGGAGCGATCCGGCGTTCGATCTCCGCACAGTTCCCGACTTCCTCGAAGAAGATCTCGTGCGGCCTGCACTTTCGATCCCGGATCAGGCCGTCGATCGGTCCGACGACCCCGACGCTGACCACGTCCCCCGCCAGCGGGATGTACCAGAACCAGCATTCGCCGGACTCCGTGTGCAGGATCAGGGTCGCTCCCTCGTCCTTGCCTTCATCCCGGAGCGCGCCGCGGAAGTGGGTGTAGATCGACGCGTGGCGCAGACCGTAGTCCACACGGCCCAGGTCGAGCCGTCGTGCAAGCAACGCGCTCTGGCCCGTGGCGTCGATGACGACGCGGCTCGCGAGCTCCACCGGACCACCGTTGTCCGCCGCAGTGGCGCGCACCCCGCGCGCCCGGCCGCCCTCGAACAGCACGTCGCGAACGTTGACCCCCCGGTGTACCTCGGCGCCCTGCCCGGCGGCCGTCTCCATCAGGAGTTGATCGAACTCCGAACGGCGTACCTGCCAGGTCCGGGCGCTGTCGTCCCCCGGCCTCTCTTTCTCGAAGTAGAACGGCATGGACGCCTTGCCCGTCCTGGTGAAGAACTGGACCGAGTGCTTCTCGACGAAGCTGCTGTTCTTCATCCGCTCCAGGGCGCCCATCTTCTCGAACACGCCGTGCGTGTCCGGCATCAGGGACTCGCCGATCTTGAAGGTCGGCACGGGTTCCCGCTCGAGCAGCAACGTGCGCAGCCCACCGCGGGCGGCAATCGCCGCGGCGGCCGAGCCGCCCGGGCCGGCGCCGATCACGATCAGATCGTAGGAAGATGCGGCGAACACCGCCGCGAGTCTACGGCAGAGAAAGAGGAACGACTACCGGCAACCCTCTCGGCTCGCTGTGCGTAGTGTTCCTTGTTGTACCCTCCGCGTTCCCAGTCGCGGCGTTTGCCCGGCGCGCCTGCGGGAGTCCCGCCGCCCATCAGATCCAGAGGTAGCCGCCAATGCGCTCTACGTCCCCCTTCCTTTCCGTTCTCGGTCTGTTCGTGATGGCGGTTCCGCCGCCCGCCGCCGCTCAGGCGCCCGACGAGCCGGATGCCGCGGTCGCGGACGAAATCACGGTAACCGCCCAACGCGTCGAGGAGGCCATCCAGGACGTGCCGATCTCGATCGTCACCCGCTCGGGCGAAGAGCTCGAACAGCAGGCGATCGGCGACGTCCAGGCCCTGGCAGAGGCATCGCCCGGCGTCGTCATCTCGGGCCAGAGCCCGACGACCGGCGAAGTCGCCATCTACATCCGCGGCGTCGGCTCGAGCACGCTCGGCATCGGCACGGAACCGACCGTCGGCTACTACGTGGACGGCGTCTACATGCCGCGTCCGCAGGCGGCGGTCAATCCGTTCCTCGACCTTGAGCGAATCGAGGTTCTGCGCGGTCCCCAGGGCACGCTTTGGGGACGGAATTCGACCGCCGGGGCCGTGAACGTGGTCACGCGGGCGCCGGAGAGTGAGTTCCACGGGCGCCTCTTCACGTCCCTTTCCGAGTTCGACTCCAGCGAGCCGGCCGAGGGACGCCGCTACGGTCTGACCCTTACGGGTCCCGTGTCGAGCAAGGTCTGGGCCCGCTTCACCGGCGCCACCGCCCAGGTTGAGGATCCCACGTACAACGACTTCCTGGGCGCCAACGCGGACAACTTCGACGGCGTCACACTGCGGGGCTCGCTCACCTTCCTGCCCTCCGACTCGCTGACCTTCACGATCCGCGCCGACAGCACGGACGACGACGCCCACGCGAACTTCCCCTTCAAGCCCTTCGACGTGTCGCCCTACAGCACGGTCGGGACCCTGAACCGGTTCTACGGTTACTCCGATCCGGACGACGTCCACCGCATCTCCACCGACACGCCCCCCCTGTCCACGTACGAGGAGACCGGATTCTCGCTGACCGTGAACAAGGCGATGGGCGGCGGCACGAGCTTCACCTCGATCAGCAGTTCGCGCGCGTTCGATTCAATGCGGGACACGGACATCGACGGCTCCCCCAACGCCCTGATCACCAACCGCGGCACGTTCGATTCCGAATGGTGGTCGCAGGAGTTCCAGCTCCACGGCGGCAACGAGCGCGCCAACTGGGTGGCCGGCGCCTACGCCTTCAGCGAGGAGAGCGGGATGCAGGTCGACAACGTGACCGACCTCGCACTGCTCAGCGTCTGGCTGTTCGCGAACAGTCCCCAGACGTTCCTGTTCGACCCGACGACCTACTGTTCCCTCGGCTTCCTCGCGCCCCCGTTTCTGTGCGGGCCGCAGTACTACAACGCCGTGGCGCCGTTCATCGGCTTGCCGGTGCCGGGAGTCGCGACTCCGCTTCCGTTCGAGACGAGCCTCGACGCCTCGCTCTACGCCGCGTACGGTCAGGTCGACTGGACGCTGAGTGACCGGGTGACGCTGACCACCGGCGCCCGCTACACGGCCGACGAGAAGGAGCAGGACCAGGCCTCGCTCAACTTCACGACCTTCATGCCGGAGCGCCAGACCCAGAGCGACAGTTGGAGCGCGCTGACCCCCAAGCTGGGCCTCGAGGTTCGACCGAGCGAAAACGTGATGCTGTACGGCGCGGTAACCGCCGGCTACAAGAGCGGGGGCTACAACTCCCTTTCCCTGCAGCCGGCCTTCGACGAAGAGACCGTGACGAGTTACGAGATCGGCATCAAGTCGGCCCTCGCCGACCGCAAGGTGCGAATCAACGCGTCCGCCTTCCACTACGACTACGACGACCTGCAGGTGGCGGTGCTCTACCCCGATCGTTCGGTGGTCGAGAACGCGGCCAACGCGCGCATCCGCGGCCTGGACTTCGAGCTCTCGGCGAGGCCGAATCGCCAGTTCGCTTTCGATCTGTCCTTCGAAGTCCTCGACGACGAGTTCGTCGACTTCACGTCCCTCGATCCCGTGCTGCAGGCGCAGTTCGTCGAGGGACTGCTGGCGGCGGGTTTGATCGATCCAGCCCAGGTGCTCCAGGGCGGCGGCGGCGCTCTCCCGATTCCGCCCACCGACCTCTCCGGCAACGGACTGCCCCGGGCGCCAGATCTCTCCGCCACGGCGGCGCTGAGCTACACGTTCGACCTTGGCAGCAGCGGTTCACTGATCGCGCGCGGCGAGTACCAGTACACCGACGACGTGGCCTTCGACTCCTTCGAACGCTTCGTCCAGCCCTCCTACGGCCTGCTCCACGCCCAGTTGCGCTGGACCTCGGCGCAGGGACGCCTGTTCCTGGCCGCCTACGCCCGCAACCTCGGTGACGAGGAGTACCGGCTCAGCCAGTTCTTCGTGAACTACACCGGGTCGCTCGCGGTCTGGGCGCCGCCGGCCGAGGTCGGCATCCAGTTCGGCATCGATTTCTAGGGATCAGGTGTAGCGCGCGCCCCGGTACTGCTCGTCGTAGAACCGCGGCAGAAGCTGATCGACCCGCAGAAGTCCGCCTTCGCTCAGCTCGATCCGCTCCGGCCCGACCGTTGCCAGGCCCTGCTCGGTCAGGCTGCCGAAGGCGTCCGCATAGTTCGCCACGACATCGACGCCGAACTTGCGCTCGAACGCGTCGCGTTCGAGCCAGCCCCGCTTCAACTGCAGGATCAGCTCGCGGGTCAGACGCTCCCGGTCGGTCGTGGCGAAGGCCCTGCGGGTGGCCAGGCCGCCGTCCTCGATCGCCGCCAGGTAGTCGTCCCAGCGGTCGTGGTTCTGCAGATGGACTCCACCCATGTGGCCGAACGACGAGACACCGATCGGGATCATGTCCGCGCCGCTCCAGACTTCCCGGGCGTAGACGAACTTGCAGCCCCGATCGCGCCGCATCATCGTGTAGGCGCTCCAGCGCTCGAAGCCGGCGCGCTCGAACTGCTCGAACGCGTAGGCGTGCCATTCCCGCTTCGTGCGCCAGTCGGCAAAGGCCGGCGCGTCGGCCTCGCCGCGCAGTTTGGCCTTCGAGTACACCGTGTTGAACGGCAGTTCCATCTGGTAGATGGTGATCGAGTCCGGGTCGTACTCGATCGTCAGGTCGACGGTTCGCTTCCAGCTCTCCCAGGTCTCGCCGACCATGCCGGCGATCAGGTCGACGTTGAGTTGCCGGAACCCCTGGGCGCGGATCCAGTCGCGCACCCGGTAGATCTCCTTCGACACGTGGGCGCGGCCGTTCTCCTCCAGGATCCTGTCGTCGAAGTTCTCCACCCCGAGGCTGAGGCGGGTCACGCCGATGCTGCGGATCGCCTCCAGCTTGGACTGGGTGAGCGTCCCCGGCTCACACTCGAACGCGACCTCTTCGGCGCCGTCCCAGGGCATCACGTCCTGCAGGCGCTCGGCCAGAGGAATCAGTTGCTTGGCCGCGATGTAGGAAGGCGTACCGCCGCCGAAGTAGACGAAATCGAGCTTCCGGCCGCTGATCGACGGCCGGTCAGCGTAGCGCTCGAGCTCCGCGCCGAGGGCGTCCAGGTAACGCCCGATCTGCTCGTGGTTCTTGTCGATGTAGACCCGGAAGTAGCAGAACTTGCAGCGCTTTCGGCAGAACGGGATATGGATGTAGAGGCCGAGCGAGGCGCCGGGGATCGGCGCCCGGTCGAGCGCCGCGACCGCCTCCCCCACCGAGGCCTCGTTCCAGGCCGAGTACGGCGGGTAGTTCGACACGAAGACCGAGCCGATGTCGGTCGCTTCGAGATCGAGCAGGCCGGTAGCCGGCTCCGCCATCGTGGCGGTGGGTTCACTCATTTCTGCTTTCCCCGGAAGGGCCGTTCATCCGAAGCAGTACAGGATGCCGTCGAGGCTGCCGATCACCAGCCGTTCCGACGCCACGGCCGGCGAAGCCATGATCGCCGAACCGGTGTCGAACTCCCACACCGGTTCCCCGGTCGCCTTGTCAAGCGCGAGGACGGGCCCCCGCTTCGAACCCAGGAACACGCGGTCGCCGACGATGACCGGGGAGGAGTCGAGCCGGGCGCCGCTGTTCCACTCCCATTTCCGTTCGCCGGTCCGGGGATCCAGGGCATGGACGATCTTGTCCCGTCCCCCGATCACGACGATCTCGTCGTCCGCGGCGGCCGACGCATAGAACGGAAACTTGCGCACTTCGTGCTCGTACGCCCAGGCCACCTCACGGCGCTCGAGGTCGATTCCCAGCACCTCGTTCTCGTAGGTGGCTACGTAGGCCATCTCGCCGATCACGGCCGGGCTCGAGGCCGCCTGCCCCCGGAGGTCGATCTTGTGAATCGTCTCACCGGTCTCGATGTCGATCAGCCACATGAAGCCGTCGCAACCGGACACCGTGGTCAGCCCGTCGGCAACCGCCGGCGTGCCGTGAACGTAGCCTTCCGTCTCCACCTGCCACAGCTTCTCTCCGCTGTCGCGATCCAGGCAGTAGAGCGAGTTGTCGTAGGAGCCGACGAGCAGGCGGTCACCGTGCAGCGAGACGCCGGCGTAGATCTCTCCCAGGGTCTCGAACCGCCACTTCTCTTCGCCGCTCCCGGCGTCCAGCGCGTGGATGAGACCGTACTCGTCACCGATGTAGACGACGCCGTCGAAGACCGAGAGGGGCGCCTTGATCGGCGTTCCCGCGTCGAAGCGCCAGAGCTCCTTCCCTTCGTCCAGAGTCACGGCGTAGACCCTGCCCTCGTAGTCTCCGAAGAAGACGACGCCATCCACGATCGCGGCCGTGCTCTCGATCTCGCTCTCGGTGTCGAAGGTCCAGAGTAGTTTCGGATCCTCCGGCAAGGTCGTCGCGGCCACGCCCGTGCCCAGCAGGTTGCCGCGGAACACCGGCCAGGCATTGGCCGAGGGATGGAACAATGACCCTGACGCCGCCGACTCCTGATCCTCTCCGTCACCAGCGGTAGCGGCCGCGCCGACGCCCAGCAGGATGCCCAGGAGCAGGATCGGACCGAGAATCCGACTGTGACCTGCCCATCGTCCGAGCCACAACGTGGAAGCGCGGGCGGGCCGGCCTGAAGGCGGGGGAGTTTCTGCCATGACGAACTCTTGCGGTGGGCGGACGGGCTGTTTCGACGAAGTGCTCGGGCGCATCAGAAGGCCGCTCGATACAGCGCGAGCATATCGGAGGCACTCGTCGTACGGGGGTTGAACCGGGCCGTCCACTGCTCCGCTGCCTGCGTCGCGAGGAGTTCGAGATCCGCCTCCGCTACGCCGAGTTCCCGAAGGTTGCCGGCGACCCCGACCCGGCGACGGCAGTCGATCCAGCGGTCCGCCAGGCGGTTGCTCGCGTCCGAGACTGGGTGCGCCGGCCTTCTGACCGGCGTCCGTCCGTCGCAGGTCTCCTGACCGTCGAGGAGCCGGGCCAGCCCTGCATACCGCGCGTCGCCCGTCTCGCCGTTGTACCGGACGACGTGGTCCAGCACCACCGCCACCGCCACCCCGTGCGTGATGTCGTAACGGGCGGTCAGCGGATTCGCCAACCCGTGGGCCGCTCCAAGCATGGACGCCTCGATCGCCGCCCCGGCGAAGTAGGCGCCCAGCAGCATCTCGCCCCAAAGTTCGTTCAGCCGGGCTTCGGACTCCGGCTCCTCCGTCGGGTTGCCGTTGGGGGACCGTGCCGTGGCCACCGCCTCGAAGCCCCGCAGCAGACGACGGAAGCCCTCCGAAGCCAGCATCCGGGAGTAGGGGTTTGCGGCCGTCGTTACGAAGCTCTCCATCGCGTGAGACAACGCGTCGAGCCCGGAGGCCGCCATCACGTCGCTGGGGGCGGTGCGGACCAGTTGCGGATCGAGCAAGGTGGCCCGGAACCGGGCCTTCGGGTCGCCGCAGGCCATCTTGCGGTGGTCGTCTTCCCTCGAGATGACCGCAAACGACTGCGCCTCGCTGCCGGTGCCGGCCGTGCAGGGTACGCCGACCGAAGGGAGCATCGGCTTGCTGGCCTTTCCGAATCCCCAGTAGTCCTCCATCCGGCCGCCGTTCGTCAGGACGAAGTTCGCGCCCTTGGCGCAGTCCATCGCCGAACCGCCGCCCAGGCCGACCAGGAAGGTGGCCCGGTGGGCGCGCGCGGCGGCGGCCGCGGCGGCCACGTGACGCTCTCCGGGGTTCTCTTCAACACCCGAGAAGACCTCTACCTCCAGCGCCGCGCGCCGCAGTGAGCCGGCCGCCCGGTGCACGTGACCCGCGGCGGCCACCCCCGGGTCCGTTACCACCAGGACGCGGCCGCCGCCGAGCTCCTGGACCAGGTCGCCGATGAGGTCAATCATCCCCGAACCGAAGAGAACCCGGCCGGGCGCCGCGTCGACGCCCCATGAGTCCTCCGTTTCGAGGGGTCGCTGACCTCGCTTGATGACCACGACTGCTTCGGCGGGTCCCCCTACTTCGACCCGATCGCGAACACGTCGGAACGGGTGGCGACGTAGATCCGGCCATCCTCGGCTACCGGCGTCGTGTACACCGCCGAGCCCATGTTGAGCTCGGAAATCACCTTCTCCTCACGACCTGCCTCGAGCACGACGATGTCCCCGTCCTCGTCGCCCAGGTAGACCTTGCCGTCCGCCACGAACGCCGAACCCCAGACAGCGGCGAAAGTATCGTGGGTCCAGAGGTGCTCGCCGGTTTCGACATCCAGCACGTAGAGGAAACCGCTCAGGTCGGGAATGTAGAGCAGGCCGTCGGCGATCGCC
Organism: Thermoanaerobaculia bacterium; assembly: GCA_965232105.1. Lineage (GTDB taxonomy): Bacteria > Acidobacteriota > Thermoanaerobaculia > Multivoradales > Multivoraceae > Multivorans. Next base: position 3,567,246 of record OZ246956.1, on the reverse strand, counting down.
GCGGTCGAGATCGTGCGGTTGAACTCCTCGCCCCCGAAGTGCCAGAAGGCCGCACTGTCCGTCGCGTCACCTTCGACGTTGGCATCCATGGCGTAGAAGTGACCCGGGCCCTCGCCGTGCTCGGGATCCTGGCCGACCCCGAGGTAGAAACGGTTGTTGTAGAAGACCGGCGTCGAGATGATGTTGTTGCGGGTGCCGGCGCCGCCGAGTTCCCAGATCGAGTCCTTCGGATTCAGGTCGAACTTCCACAGCAAGTTGCCCGTGGCCGGTTCGTAGGTGTAGAGCCAGCCGTCGCCGCCCGGGAAGGCGATCTGCGGCTGGCCGTCGACGACACCGTAAGCGGGGTTCGACCAGGAGCCGTGCAGGACCGCATCGGCGCTGTCGATGCTCTCCCAGACCAGCTCGCCGGTGTTCTTGTCGAGCGCGATGAAGGCCGGCGAAGCCGGCGAGGGGAGATTGATGTGCCCCTCATCGACACCGGCGCCGGTGACCGTGAACAGGAGGTCGCCGACGACGAGCGGCGACCCCGCGGCCAGGTTGTGGGGAAACACGTCGAGCTCCGCGATCATGTCGTACTCCCACACGATGTCGGCGTCGAGTTCCTCCTTGTACTGCTCGTCCGTCATGCCGTCGTTCGTGCCGTCCCGGAAGCCGTCGACATCCACCGCGACCACGGTCGCGCGGTTCGAGATGTAGTAGACGCGCTCGTCGTCGACGAAGGGGGTCGAGCAGACGCCCTGGAGCGGCCAGTCGTTGACCCGGCCGGCGCCGAGCTTGTCGTGAGTGGCCTGCCAGAGAAGCTGGCCCGTCTCCTTGTCCAGGGCGATCACGACGCCCTTGTCGCCCTCGATACCGGGCCGGCGAAGCCCCTCGTTGTTCGTACCGGCGTACACCCGGCCGCCGTGCACCACCGGACCGGCGTAGGTCTGCGAACCGACCTTGGCCTGCCAGATGATGTTCTCGCCGCTCTTGACGTCCCACCGGGTCGGCAGGTCCGTGGCGTCGGACACCATGTTGCGGGCCGGCGTGCCGCCGAACATCGCCGGCGGTTCGTTCGCCGCGGCGAGAGATGCCGCTGCCGCGCAGACGACGAGAAGAAGCGCCGCCAGTAAGGAAAGTCGAGACTTCATGATGATCCAGTCCGTTGGTCGAAGGAGCGTGTGAGGCGCCGCCGGAGGGCAGTCAGGCAAGCCGTCCACGACGACCGGCCGCCGCGGCCCCGCCGCCGAAGGGCGGCAACGGTATCAAAGGACCGATGCTCGGGGCTCCTGACCCGCTGCCGCCTGATGCGGCCAACAGACTGCGGGGCGAAGCCCGACCACTCGGCAGCCGGTTCCATACGAGCCAACGGCTCTCTTTCAGCCTCCGCCCTCACCGACCCAGCGCGTAGAGCGCCTCGCCGGTGGCCAGGTACAGCACGGCGCCGGCCGCCGCCGGCGACGCGTAGACCGGCGCGGGCAAGACGTTCTCGGCAAGGATGTCGAGGGTCCGGCCACTCTGGAGAACCGCCACGTCTCCCTCCGTGTCGGCCGCGTAGACCTTGCCGTCCGCGACCAGGGGCGAACTCCAGAACGGGGCCAGCGCGTCGTAGACCCACAGCTTCTCGCCGCTTTTCGCGTCGAGAGCGAACAGGAAGCCGGCGAGGTCCGCCAGGTAGACCACACCGCCGTCGACCGCCACGGTAGCGATCGCGCGGCCCAGGTCCCGATCCTCAAAGCGCCAGCGAACGCCGCTCGACGTCACGTCGCCGCTGCCGTCCGCGTCGACGGCCCACACGACGCCGGCCTTGAGCGACGCCTCCGGGTCGCGGCCCGCCGCGATATAGACCGCGCCTTCGTGCAGCACCGGCGTGGCGACGAACACATGGCGCGATTCGGCGTGCTCGGCCTCGCCGCCGCCGAGCGCCGAGTTGCCGTCGAACCGCCAGAGCGGGCTGCCCGTCGCCGGCTCGAAGGCGTAGAGCCAGCCGTCGCCGGCCGGGAAGACGACCTGCGGCCGGCCTCCGGCGCGGCCGTGGGACGGACTCCCCCACTGGCCGTCGAGCAGTCCGGTGCCGGGGCTGCCGTCTCGCCACACGGGCTCGCCCGTCGCCCGCTCGAAGGCAGCGAAGCTCGGGGCGTCCGGCGCCGGCACGCGGCCGTCGTCCGTGACGCCGTTGCTGGTCACGACGAAGACGATCTCACCGACGACCAGAGGCGTCGACGCCGCCATGTGCTTCGGGAACACGCCCCACTCCCCGACCATGTCGAAGGACCAGGCAACATCGCCCTCGAGGTCGGCCGCGACGACTTCGCCCCGGTTCGAAACGTAGTAGAGCCGCTCGCCGTCGAAGGACGGAGTCGAGCACACGCCCTGGATCGGCCAGTCGTTCGCATCGCCGGCCTCGAGCTTCTCGTGCGTGATCTGCCAGCGGAAGCCGCCGTCGCGGCGGTCGAAGGCCATCACGACGCCGCGGTCGCCAGTCACCGCCGGATCTCGCGGCCGCTCGTTGTTCGTTCCCACCACGACCAGATCGCCGGCGATCGTCGGGCCGCCGTAGGTGGTCGTTCCGAGTTCGGCGGACCACGACACGTTCTCGCCGGACGCGACGTCCCAGGAAACGGGGAGGTCCACCGCTTCAGCGACCCGGTTGCGTCCAGGGTTCGGGGCGTCGGCGCGAAGCAGGCCGCCGAAGGAAAGCAGGACGAGAGCCGGCGCCAGGCCGACCAGACCTGGAGCGGGCTTTCGGTCAGAACGGCCGGGGCCGGGACCAGGCTTTCGTCCGGTCTCGTCGAGGCCAACGTGCGGGCTGACCGTCAGGCGTCCCTCAACCGCGGCGTGATCACGCCCAACTCCACCGACGTCTCCACCACGTCCCGGATCGTGTCCTCGACCGGCCGGAACGTGGCGCCCAGCAGGGACATCGCCTTCGAGCTGTGGTTGATCGCCGCGGGTCGCGGCGGTACGCCCTCAGGCGCTGCCGCCCCGCCGACGACGAAGGAGGGGAAGCCCTCGCGGATGATGCCGGCAACCTCGGTGCTCAGCCGCACGGCGGAACGGCCGCCGCTGCCGTGCAGGAGGTAGCGGGCGCCGCCGTTCGTGGCCCGGTGGTCGACGTCCGATTCCGCCGCCAGCCGTTCCGCCTTCACCAGGTCGCGAACGTCGATGATGTTGTAGTACATGTCGTACGGCGTGGGCCAGGTCACATCGAGCCCCGCGGCCAGCCGGCCGATCTGCTCGATCCACTGGCCGACCTGGGCCTTGAACAGGACCGGGCCGCAGATCATCGCCGGGTTCATCGTGACCACGTCCCAGCGGCCGTCGCTCTCGTCCGCGGACTGGTTCAGGAGCCGCTCCGTGTCCACCTTGCTGCGGGCGTACGATTGCCGCGGGTGCTGCCATGCCTCCGGCTCGAAGTGGTCGGGCGCCCAGTGCGTCTCCGTCCACGCGAAGCCCGGAAGCATCGGCGGCGGCGCCAGGCCCGAGATTGCCGCCAGCGAGCTCGTGTAGACGACGCGCTTCACGCTGCCGCTCCGGTTCACCGAGTCGATCACGTTCCGCGTGCCGGCCATGCCGCCCTCGTAGACGTCCGTGGAGACGTCCCCCGAGCCCAGCGGCTGCGACTTGCCGTCGGCCGAGTTGCCGAGCACCGCGGCGACGTGGAACACGCCGGCGCACCCGGCAAACGCCTCGTCGTACGACCCGGGCACGAACAGGTCGCAACCGTCGACGATGTCGACGTTCGGCAGGCGGTTCAGGTACTGCACGCAGTCCCGGCCACGCCAGGAATCCGCGTTTCGCAGGCAGGCGCGTACCCGGTAGCCGTGGAGGACGAGTTCGCGCACCATGTGGCCACCGGTGAACCCGGAGACGCCGGTGACGGCGACAGGGCCGTCGTGGGGTGAGATAGCGGTCATCGTGATGGCTCCTTGTAACTCCCTGTTGGCGAAAGCCCTGCTTCCCCGCTACTCCTGCGGGGGTGCGTACACCAGCATCCAGTTGATGCCGAAGCGGTCGACGCACATGCCGAAGTAGGCGCCCCAGAACTGGTCCTCCATCGGCAGCGTCACCGCACCGCCTTCCGACAGCTTCGCCTGCAGTTCATCCGCCTGTTCCCGGCTCTCGGCCTCGACCGAGATCGAGAAGTTGTTGCCGACCTGAAGCGGCGGGCCGAACGTCGTGCTGTCGCTCCCCATCAGCACGCTGTCGCCGAACGGCAGCGCCACGTGCATGACCTGGTCCTCCTGGCCCTCGGCCAGCGGCAGCCCCTCGGGGCCCTCGCCGAACGTCGTCAAGTCCTGGAACTCGCCGCCGAAGACGGACCGGTAGAACTCGAACGCCTCCCGGCAGTTGCCGTCGAACGTCAGGTAGGTGTTGAGCGCCATGGGTGTTCTCCTCTTGGGAAACGCGTACCGGTCGGGCTATGGGCCTCTTTCCCGGTCTCGGGGAGGCGGGAGTCTACGTCAATCTCCGGCGTACCACGGCCGTAGCCTCGGGCCGGTGGCGACGCTCCCGTTCTCGATCGGAGCCTCCTCGAAGAACAGCTCGAGCGCCCGGGCATCGACCCTGGGTGGAACGACGGATGGCCGGAGGCGCCGCGACCGGGCGAACCCCTCATGCGGGCAGCCGGCCCAGGCCCAGTGCCATTCGAAGGCCCTCGTCCACTCGCCGCATGACGGCGCCTGGGAGTCTGCCGGCTCGCGCCGCGAGAAACGCTCGGTCAGCGGTCGCGATCTGCGACACGTTGACCACGGACGGGCGCGGCAAGCCGGAAACCGAACGCGGCAACCGCACGTTTCCCGGCGCGTCGGCAAGTCCGAGGTTCCCCGTGATCGCGACCGCCAACACCGTCCGAATCCGACTCCGGTTGAACGCGTCCGAGGAAACGATCAACAGAGGCCGGCGGTAACCCGGCTCGGATCCGGCGGGACGCGGCAGTTCGGCCCACCAGATCTCACCGCGCTTCATCGCCAGTCTTCGTCGCCCAGCGAGACGGCCTGGATGCGGGCAAGCGTGCCGTCCAGCGCCGAGCCGTCCGGGGCATCTCCGTACACCGCGTCGAGGCGCTCCGTGATTCGTTCCCCGGAATGACGGGACACATAATCTCTCACGGCCCTCGTGTAGAGGTCGCTACGCGAGATGCCCATCGACCTGGCCATCCGTTCGGCGGACTCGAAAACTTCGTCGCGAATCGAGATGGCCGTCTTCATGAGGGGAAGTATGACCCGGGTCATACCCGGTCGGCAAGTCTCCTTCTTCTGCCGAACATCTCCATCACGTCGAAGAACGTCAGTCCATCCTCCAGCATCTTGACCATCACGCCAGATCGTCCAGAAACTCGGATGCCGGATCGACCCCGCTGACGAGCAGCCGATCCCGTGCCCGCGTGCAGGCGACGTAGAGCAGGTGCCGCTCCGTGTTGTAGACATCCTCCAGGTCCGCCTCGTCGGCGACGTTCTCGATCCTGGCCTGCCGCGGCAACACTTCGTCGTCGCATGCCATGACGCACACGGCTGAGAACTCCAGGCCCTTGGCTCGATGCATCGTTCCGACCGCGACGCGAACCGCGGCGGAATCGACCGGGGAGGCCTCCGCACTCTCTCCTGTGGCCACGGCGGATTCGCCCGCGTCGAGGCGGACGGCCTGCAGAGCAGCCGCTTCCACTGCTCGCATGGCCCGTTCGATCTCACCCGATGACCGGACAAACAGGCCGATGACCTCGCGACCCTGGCCGGTCTCCACGGTTTCGCTGCCGGCCAGCGACAGATCGCGAAGCCAGTCCCCAATGGCTGCGGTCTCCTCGGCCTCCGATCCGAAGACGCGAATCTCGGGTTCGGGGCCGTTGAACACGGAGACCGTGCCGCGCCGGTCTTCCTCGATTCCGTCTACATCCGCGATCCTGGCGGGGAGCAGGCTGTCGGCCTGCCGGCGGATCTGGTGCGACGTGCGGTAGTTGACCCGCAAGGTGCGAGACCTTCCCCGCACGTCGACGCCCAGCTTCCGCCAGGAGAACGGCGCACGGAAGATGCGCTGGCCGAGATCGCCCGAGAAGAACAGGCTGTTCGGCCGGTCTTCGCTGAGGGCGGCCAGGAACCGGAGCTCAGCGACGCTGATGTCCTGTGCCTCGTCGATCACGCAGTAGTCGAACGGAGACCTCCGCGTCTGGTTGAAGTGGGCCTCCAGCCGGCCGAACATGGCGGCCGTCGTCAGGAGATCCTGGCGCTCCAGTTCATCCCGCACCCTGGCGAAGATGCCCCAGAGCACCTTCCGATGCGCCTCCGCCAACCGCGTGCGACGACCGAGCCGTGGAACCTCGCGGTACTCGTCCCAATTCCTCAACTGCCAGGCATCGACCACACTGCTCCACTCTGCCCACAGGAAACGGTTCGAGAAGCCGTGGCCCGGTGTTTCCGCCGAGGCTCGCCGCAGCAACTCCCGCTGCTGTTCTTCGGACGCCGGCCTGAGCGTGCCTATGTTGAGTCGATAGAGGCGTTGAGCCAGGTCCGCCATCGAGTGCACCTCGATCCGTTCACCCAGGCGAGGCCGGTTGCCGATGAGGATCCGCAACCGGCTGCGCAGGGCCTCGGCAAGCGGCTCGGAAAACGTAGCCAGGAGCACGCGCGCGTCGGCCTCCGACTCGGCCAGGTGAACGGCACGATGGAGTGCGACGATCGTCTTTCCCGTACCCGCCGAACCCGCGACGCGGGCCGGACCGCCATAGTCCCGCGCCACCAACTCTCTCTGCGCGGGATGAAGAAAGACCGCCCACTTCTCCCACGGAGCCTCCAGAGCCCGCTCCAGTTCCTCCCGGTCGGCCATGACGCGGAAGCGGCGCTCGGCATCCGGATGGGAGAACGCGTCGGCAGCGGGCGGCAACGGTGCCGGAACGTGAGGCGTTCCTCCGGTCGCCAGTTCGAGCAGCGCTTCGGCCGCCTCCGCCGGGAGATGATCGGCCAGTTCCAGCAGCGTGTCTTCCGTGGCGGCTTTGGCGTCCTCCAGCCAATCCGGCGGGACGCCATAGCCCAGGAGTTCGTCATCGGTCTTGTCGGCGAAGATCACTGCCCCGGCTGGGTGCTCGCCGGGCGCCTCCTCGGGCGTCGTCTCGTGGCGTGTCTCTCGTTCAGCGGCGCCGGAATCCGACGGACTCCAGCCGGTACAGCCTCCACCACGCCGGCTGGTGCAGCCCAGTGCGGCTGCACGTATCTCGGCGCCTCTGCCTCCCGCACGATTTCCTGAATCTCCACCAACTGGGCCGCGCCGGTCCGCGGATGCCGCTCCAGTCGACGACGCTCGGCCCACCGGTATGCCTGATCGTGATGGTCGACGTAGCAGATCAGGAAGCTCGACGACGTGCGATGGACGATGATCCGCAGCTCGCGGCCCGCCCGAACCGACCAGAAGTTGCGATCCCGCGCCGCGTCCACCCGGTGCAGCCGCAGCCCCGGCCGCGAAGGGTCGACCTGGAGGTCGAACGCCGTCGTCTTCGCTGCCTTCTGTTCATCCGCGCGAAGCCGCGCCAGACTGTCGGTGAACGTGTCTGCGATCCGGAACTCCACCACGGAGACGGACTCTAGCCTCCGCCCAGCTCCTCCAAGCGCTCAAGCCATCCGTGCAAGTGGGGGCACTCGCCGCGAATCGTCTCGAGCCCGATGTGCAGCACACCCAGGTTCCCCATCAACGGCTTTTCGTACGACGAAAGGAGGTGCAGGACCCGTTTCGACGGTGCGGTTTCCTGACTGTCGTCGATGTCCTCGGGCGTTCCGAAAGCTCCACGGATCTCCTCGAGCGGAGCTGTGAGATGGGCGTGCCCGATGGCACTCGCGAACCCGGAGCAGTCGCTGAAGAGCATCGCCTCAAACTCGTGCATCATCACGTACGGCACGAACCGCCGCCGGTTGAACCTGCTCCCCATCGCATTGGCCACCGAATCGGATAGCGCGCGTTCAACCGTTCCGGCTTTGTCCTCTGCGGCCCCGGCGATCTTCGACGCCTCCAGACGGCCCGGCCAAGCCCCCCGTCCCTTGGCCGGCAGGCCGTAGTAGTCCACCATCGTTCTGACGATTCGCAGGGAGTCCTCCTTCAGGTGCTGGAGAACGTCCTTCAAGACTCTCTGCCAGGAGCAGATCCCCCCGCGTTGGCTACGAAGGCGCGCCCGGGCCCATCAGCCGCGGTTCCACCGAGTGGTAGCACTTCAAGGCCAGATGCTCTCGAAGAACTGCCTTGACGAAGGTCTCTTCCGTCTCACCCTCGACGTGAAGGAGCAGCCGGACCACCTACTCGTTTCCCGGTCTGCCGCCCAGCTCGTTCTTCTCCCAAAGTTCGCCGAGGCTGTAGTCCTCCAGCCACTCCTTGAGCGGCTCCGCCTCAAGGCGCCTGAGCTTCGTTTCGCCACTCTGCCTGTCCGCGACGAGGACATCTTCGGGGTCGAAGTGGTCCAACAGGATGGGTGACTGCGTGGCTACGATGACCTGCGTATCCACTGAAGCGCTGCGGATCATCGACGCGAGTAGTGTGACGCCATAGGGGTGCAGACCGAGTTCCGGCTCATCGATCAGGACCACCTTGGGCCGAAGCTCCACTGGCTGCAAGAGCAGGGTGGCCAGCGCCATGAAACGGAGAGTGCCATCCGAGAGGGAGGATGCACCGAAGTAGTCGTCGGAACCCCGGTGCCGCCATTCGATCTGGAGCTTCTCCGCGTTGAGTGCCGAAGGCTCGAGCTGGAAGGCCTCGAAGAATGGCGCGACGAGACCGATCGTCCGGCAGATCAGGCTGTAGCCCTCCTGATGGGTGCAGCGTAGGCGGTAGAGGTAGGCCGCCAAGTTGGCCCCGTCCCCACGAAGATGGCGGTTGTCGTGGAGATCGCAGGTCTGCCTCATGGGCGACGTCGGGCTCGTGTCGTGGAAGTGGTATGCCTGCCAGTCAGCCAGTCTCAGGCGAAGGAACTCGATGGCCGGGGCAAGACCCGCCTCCGGCGCGAGCTGGTCCGCGTAGTTCGGCGACAACGTCTCGGTCTCAACACTTAGATTGGGGAAGAGCCGATCGTCCGCCGCGTAGCGCAACAGAAGCGTGAAGTCAGCCTGTTTGTCCCCGAACCCGACGTCGAACCGGATCTTCTGCGTCGCCTTGGCTCCGTAGTGCAAGAGGCGGTTGGTGCCGCCCGCCGATCCCACGTAGTTCGCGATTCCCCGAGGGCTGCACGCCTTCGCGACCAGTTCGAAGGCGGCGAGAAAGTTCGATTTCCCGGACCCGTTGGCCCCGATCAGGACATTCAGGGGTCCGAGTTCGAGCCGCTCTAGAGCCCGAAAGCTCTTGAACCCCTCGATCGCGAGGCTGCTGATCGCTGGCATGACCCTTCCAGCCTACAACCGAGAAGCCACCAAGGTCCCGTGGCACCGTTCGGGAACCCGACTTCCCCCTTTGTGAACCCGAAGTGCGGAACGCTTGCGACGGCCCTCCTCTCACTTTCTCGACCCCGGTTCGCACGCCGGCTCTCTTCAGGGCACCGGCCCAACGCGGAACACCTTCATCACCTCGTCGCCGAGGTGGTTGATGACCTTGACGGCGATGCGGCCTGAGCTTGGCCGAGGGAACGGACGCGAAGTGTCGCTATGGAGGGGATCTCCCAGGCTTCGCGGTCGATCTCGGCCTTGAGGGACTTGTAGGGGTCGTTGGCGCCGAGGAAGTAGGCGTGGCGCACGAAGAAGCTCTCGCCGTTGTAGTCGGTGTCGATGAACCAGCAGGCGATGCCGTCGGCGGAATCGCTGCGGACCTTGCCGGTGCGGGGATCGAAGACGTCGACCCCGTTGAGCTTGACCTGGAACTGCGCTTCGTCGCCGTTCCCGGTAGAGACGGACAGGATGTCGATGTCGGGTTCGCCGAAGATGACGAAGAGGTTGCCCTTGCCGGTGTTCTTCAGGTCTTCGGCCATGTGGAGGTCGGCGTTCATCCGGGCCTTGAGCACCGGAACCCGGCCGAGCTTGCTGAACTCGGATGCCTGGGCGTCGTAGCTGAAGGCGCATGAAATCAGGACGTCGAAGCCGGCGTCGGCGGCCTCCCGCGCTGCGTCGACGAGGTCGGGGCGGGTCACCGAGCCGAACTCCGGTCCGACCAGGATGCCGGCACGGCGCTCTTCTCCACTTCCGGCCTCCAGGTACGAGCCCTCGGCGGCGATCATCTTGCCGGGCCAGGGCCTGAGCGACGTGAACTCGATCCGATCTTCACGGTGGGCCTGCTGCACCCCGGCACGGCGTAGTTGCTCCAGGATCATGCCGCCGAAGTCCTGGCCGGTCCCGTTCGTTTTCCGCGCTTCGCCGATCGTGTCGACGAGGTTGTCTTCCTCATCGATGAGGAGCGAGCGGTGCGGGGACAGCGATTCGACCGTGAACGACCCGGCGACCCGCACCTTCGTCTTGTCCTCGTGGGGCTTGTCGTACAGGTACTCGAACTCGGCCTTCGCGGCAATCGAGGCATCGATCTCCTGCTGCCGGGCCATGCGGGCTTCCCAGAACACGGTCAGAGCCTTACTCGCTTCCGGCGGCCAATCGGGCGGTGGTTCGCGGGGAACCTCCCATTCGAGCAAGCCGTTCGCCGGCGCCCTTTCGCCGGACGGCAGTTCGACCGTATCGCCGCCCGGGGCGGCGAAGTCGACCATGCTGCCCTTGCGGCCGCCTGCCGTGATCTTGAATCGCGGAAACTCTCCCGGCTCGTTGGTTTGCGCAGCCGAACGTCCGCCCCCGGAGGCAGGCGACGAAGCCGCCAACGGACGGACGGACGGACGGACGGACGGATCAAGATTCGTGCCAATGGCGGCCCGTCCCACCGTCCGGTTCAGATCGCGGAGCGCTTCGTCCACTGCCGGTTGGCGCCGCTCCCAGATGACGTCGATCTCCGCGTTGTTGGCGATCGCCTTCAGCGTGATGTGAGGAACGCGCTCGTAGATGAAGACCTGTCGCAGTCGGCCGTAGGTCTCCGCGTGCTTCGGCGGGCTCAGTGTGATCTCCGCTTCCTTCTGCTGCCCCTCGCGACTGTCCGCGAGCAGGTAGTAGGGATACCTGGCGCCCATGATCCGTGCTCGCGCGAGAGCGAGGGCGACGCGCGATGTGTCGATCGTGATCCAGCGCCTGCCCCACTGCTCGGCGACGTAGGCGGTCGTACCGGAGCCGCACGTCGGGTCGAGGACGAGATCGCCTGGGTCCGTAGACATTAGGATGCAGCGCCTTATCACTTCCATGGAAGTCTGAACTATGTAGACTCTCTCGGTCCCGATCTGTGTCGACACCCATCGGTCCGTGAGCGGAAGCATAGGGACGTCGCCTGCGAACCTCTTGTACCGCATCGTCGCGGCGGAGCGGCGTCTGCTCCTCCGGAGCCATGACGGACTGGTGCTCGGCCGAAGGCAGGTTCGGCCGCTTCGCCCTCGTCGTGACGGGAGGATTCGACCCGCTTGGGCGGCCTGTATCCGCGCTTCCTCGGCACCGTCAGCGCTCGTCTTCCGAAGGCGCGGCCCCGCGGCCGTGGCCCCGCTGAGCGTCACGGCCGCCAGAGCGCCGGCCAGACACAGGCGCACCCGGCGAAGACGTACAGCCGCCCGTCGCCGCGGCCAGACTGGCGTCGTCCACGAGTTCGGGAGCTTGCTCCGCGGGCGCCCGCCCATCCCCCGGGTCGGCGCCGCCCGTCGGGTTCTTCAAAGCCTGCTCGTAGAGGTACTCCGGCGCCAGGTCGGCGCCAGTGGGCCACACGATGGTGCTCAGATTCCGGTCCACCCGGAAGGCCCTGAAGAGTTCGAGATCCCTCAGAGGCTCAAAGACCTCGCCCCAGAGCTCGTCTTTCATGTCCAGCACGCCAGTGCGACCATCGTCGAACAGCAGGCGAATCCGGTATCCGTTCAGGTATGCGGCACCCTCGAGTCCAGGCGTCACGTCTTCACTCCAGGCCCGCAATGCGCGCAAGCGGCAGTCGCTGCCGCGCTCTGCGCCAGTTCTCTCGAACCTCGTCGCGGTGCTCTTCCAGCCAGTCCCGGGCCAGTGCTCGGGCTCTTGGGGAGAATCGCCCCGAGAGTGTCTCACCGCTGTCGATCGCCATTCGAATGTGGTCCCCGCCGTAGCGGGCGTGGAAGTGCGGAGGCTCATGGTCGTTGTAGTACATCGTGATCACGATACCGAAGAACCTGCTGACCTCAGGCATGAACGCACCTGCTCGCCGCCTCGCCCTTCGTCGGCACGGACTCAGACCGAGTGGTGCTCCGCGAGTGCAGGTTGGGCCACCTCGCATCGTCGCGACGAAAGGACTCGATCCGCCTGGGCGGCCTGGATCCGCGCTTCCTCGCCACCGTCAGCGCTCGGCGTCCGATGGCGCCGGCGAACCACCCACCGCCACAGCCAGACGGGTGTCGTTTGCACGGTCTGGAAGTTCGTCCGCTGACCCCTGCCTGCGTTGCCCCTCCATCCTGGCTACCGGGTTGTGCGACGCCTGCTCGTACAGGTACTCCGGGGCCAGATCGGCGCCCGTCGGCCACGCGATGGTATTCAACTCACGCTCCAGCCGGAACTGCCTGAACAGGGCCACGTCCTGCAGGGGCTCGAACATGCCGCGCCAGCGCCGGTTTCCCATGTCGAGAACCCCCGCGCAACCGTCCTCGAACTCCAGGCGAATGCGATGGCCGTCCAGCCACGTCGCGTTCACGAGTTCCGGCGTTACCGGATCACCCCAAGCCATCAACTCGCTCAAAGGTCTCCTCCAGAATCCGGTCGCAACACCCGATCATGTCGTGAACGAAGCAGCGCCACAGCCGCTTCGGCCTGGGCTCAGACACGAATCGCCTCGCTCTCGACGTACGGCCGGAACTCACGCCGGAGCGCCGGCTCGGTAACCAGGTCGATCTCCCGCTCCAGCAGATCCTCAAGGTAGAACATGAGGCCGAAGTAGGCCTTCGAGCGCGACTTCGCTCCCGTGAACTCGACCAGCAGGTCCAGGTCGCTCCCCTCCTCCGCCTGGTCGCGGGCAACCGAGCCGAACAGCGTCAGACGCTCAACGTCAAACTGTTCGACGAACACCGGCCTGTGAGCCTTCAGAACCGCGAGCACCTCATCGCGCCTCATCGGCGAGGCTCCGGCGCGAATGCGAGCGGTTGCATCCCGAGCCTCGGCGCTGAGTTCCGGCGTCGCGGTCTCCGCCTGAACTACCCGGCCAGTCTTCGCCTGCACAGCCATCCGCCGTAGTCTGCCAAACAGCAGCCCTCCGGTCGCACTAGGCCGCGGGCTCCACGCCCGCCGCGTGACGCTGGACGAGCTCGTCGAACCCCGCCGCCACATCGAACACGTCCGTGAATTCGGCGAACGCCCACCGGCCGTGGGAGCCGAGGTTGTTCACCCCCTCGACCCACCAGGTCTCCGCGGCTTCCTTCTTCGCCTTCGCGTCCTCCCCGCGGAGTCCCTTGATCTCCACGAGGAGCTGCAAGGGGTCTTCGCGTCCTCGGCCGTCGTCGACCAACACGATGAAGTCCGGGCGGTAGCGACGTGCGACGGAGCCATGGAGGTAGGGGACCTACAGGCCCAGTCGGTCGTTCTTGACGTAGGCGAACACCCGGTCATGCGCCTCGGCCACGCGACAGAACTCGCCCTCCCACTCGCTGTCGAGCACGGCGTGGTCGACGTGGCAACGGCGGGGATCGGTTCGGTAGCGTCGGCTGGCCGTTGCCGTCGAGTTCCCAGTGGCGCGACGGCGCCTCATATGGGGAGTTGAGGATCGGCTGTTCGAAGAACTTGGGGTTCATGAGTGGGGCTCTGGCTCAGGCACGTGAAACGGACCGGATGCCGGCCAGAACTCGGGTGGCGCGAGCCGCGCCACCCGCGAGCCAGTCCGTGCGCCCGTCAGCGGGCGCACGGATGGCAGGCCGGCGCACCCAGTCTCGGACCTTACTGCGGCGCCAGGTCGCGGATCGTCTGCCGCAGATCGTCGCCCGGGTGCTGGAGCGCCAGGGCCGGCGTATGGATACCCGCCTCGATGTACTCCTGGATACGCTCGCGGCACTTGCCGGGTGAGCCGATGATGAAGATGTCGTGGAGCGTTTCCTCGGGGATCACCTCGACCGCCTTCTTGCGGTCGCCGGCGGCCCAGGCGTCCCACATCGGACCGAGCTCGTCGCGGCGGCCGAGCCAGTCATGGAAGGCGGCGTAGACAGGGACGTTCAGGTAGGCGGCCATGCCGCGGCGGGCGACGTAGTCGATGATCGCCTTGTCCTCGGTCGGCACGACGAAGATCCGGGCCGCGATCTCCTTGCCGGGGCCGCCCTCGTGGACGTAGGGAACGACGGTCTTCACGTCCTCGGGCGAGAGCCAGTTCAGGATCGCGCCGTCCCCCTCGCGGCCGGCCATCCTGAGCATTCCCTGGCGCAGAGCGGCGACCAGGATCGGCGGGCGTTCCTGGAGCGGCCTCCCCATGCGGAAGCCGCGCACGTTGAAGGTCTCGAACTCCTCGTCGATCCGGTCGCCCGTCAGCGCCTTCTTGAGGAAGCGCACCATGTCGCGGGTCTTGTAGTAGGGCCGTTCGAACGGGATGTCGTTCCAGTTCTCGACGATCACGTTGGAGGAGGTGCCGAGGCCCATGACGAAGCGACCCGGCGCCGCCTCGGCCATCGCGCCCACGGTCTGGGCCATCAACGCCGGGCCCCGCGTGTACGCGGGGATGATCGCGATGCCGAGCCGCGCCGTGGGCGCCCAGATCGCCGCCTGAACGAGCGGCGTGAAGCCGTCGGCGCCGTTCGACTCGGAGGACCAGAAGTCCGTGTAGCCGAGGTCCACCATCTCCTTGATCAGGTCTTCCTGCTCCGCCAGGGGCAGGCCGAATGGGATCGTCATTCCGTATCGCTGCATGGTCTGCAAGCCTCCACAGCGGCGGCCGGGGCCGCAGCTCTACAAGTGTTCCGGTTCGCGGTTGTCGAGCGCGGATTGTAAGGCAGAGCGGCGGCCTGGCAGTGCGGCGGCCCCGCTTCCCGGGACCGGCGACATTGCTGCCCGCATCCGGCGCGGATCGACAATGGACCGGCTCTCCTATACTGACCGGCCTCGCACGCAATACGAATCGCCTGGAGACTTCGCGCCATGGGACCACTCGACGGCTACCGCATTCTCGAGATCGCCGGCATCGGACCCGGCCCGTTCTGCGCCATGGTGCTCTCGGACCTTGGCGCCGAGGTCGTGCGGATCGACCGCAAGGCCTACGCCGGCCGGGGTTCGAAGTTCGACGTGCTGAACCGCGGCCGTCGTTCGCTGGCCATGGACCTGAAGCGGCCCGAAGCCGTGGAGGCCGTGCTCGACCTGGTCGAGCAGGCGGACGGCCTGATCGAGGGCTTCCGTCCCGGGGTCATGGAACGGCTCGGGCTCGGTCCGGACGTGTGCCTGGAGCGGAACCCGAAGCTCGTCTTCGGACGGATGACCGGTTGGGGGCAGAACGGCACGATCGCCCACGCCGCCGGCCATGACATCAACTACATCGCGCTCTCCGGCGTACTCCACTCGATCGGCGCCAACGGCGGCAAACCGGTGCCACCGCTCAACCTGGTCGGCGATTTCGGCGGCGGCGGCATGCTGCTGGCCCTGGGCGTCGTCGCGGGTCTGCTCGAGGCGCAGAAGTCCGGCCAGGGCCAGGTCGTCGACGCGGCGATGACGGACGGCTCGGCCCTGCTGCTGGCCGCGGTCGTCGGCATGCATTCGGCCGGGGTGTGGAAGGACGAGCGCGGCTCGAACATGCTCGACAGCGGCTCGCACTTCTACGACACCTACGAGTGCGCGGACGGCGAGTACGTCTCCATCGGCTCGATCGAACCGCAGTTCTACGCCCTGCTGCTCGAGAAGACGGGCCTCTCGGGCGGCGAGTGGGAGGGGCACCTCCAGAACCGGGACCGCTGGCCCGAACTCAAGGCGAAGCTGGCCGAGACCTTCCGCACGAAGACGCGCGACGAGTGGTGCGCGATCATGGAGGGCAGCGACATCTGCTTCGCTCCCGTGCTCCGCATCGGCGAGGCGATCGATCACCCGCACAACCGGTCCCGGCAGACCTTCGTGGAGGTCGACGGCGTGGCGCAACCGGCGCCCGCGCCGCGCTTCAGCCGCACGGAGGTCGCGGTCCAGGGGCCGCCGCCCAAGGCCGGAGAACACAGTGAGGCAGTGCTGGCGGACTGGGGGTTCAGTCGCGAGAAGATCAGCGGCCTGCGTGACGCGGAGGCGATCTGACTCCGCGGCACGGATCCGCGCCGGGCGTCGGCTGGCCGACACCGGATGAAAAGGGGAACGCAACGATGAGAATCATCCGCGACACGCTTGCCCTGTCCGCCACGGCGCTGCTGCTCTTCGGCTGCGCCGGTGGCGACTCCACCGTCGCCGACGCTGGTGCCGCTGTCGAGCCGGGGCCCGGCGACATCCTCAAGCAGTACGTCGACACGCCCGACCCTGCCTATGCCTGGAACCTCGTCGCCAGCGAACCCGGAGACGGCTACACGCTGCACACGATCGAGATGACGAGCCAGACCTGGCTCACCGAGGCCGAGGTGGACCGGCCCTTGTGGACTCACTGGCTGATGCTGGTGGAGCCGGACGAGATCAGGAGCGACGCGGCCTTCCTCTACATCTCGAGCGGCCGCAACGGCGGCGACCCGCCGGAACAGGCCAACCCGCTAGCTCTCCAGCCGGCTCTCGCCACTGGCTCGTTCAGCGCCGAGCTGCGGATGGTGCCGAACCAGCCGCTGACCTTCGTCGGCGACGACTACGGCGAGCGCGTCGAGGACCAGTTGATCGCCTACGGCTGGGACAAGTTCCTGCGTGGCGAGGACGAGATCTGGCTGGCGCGGCTGCCGATGACGAAGGCCGCGGTCCGGGCGATGGACACGATGACCGCCTTCGCGGCCTCCGAGGACGGCGGCGGCAAAGAGGTCGACCGGTTCGTCGTCGCGGGCGGCTCGAAGCGCGGCTGGACCACCTGGACCACGGCGATCGTCGACGAGCGGGTCATCGCGATCGCGCCGATCGTGATCGACATGCTGAACCTCGAACCCTCCTTCATTCATCACTGGAAAGCCTACGGATTCTGGGCGCCCGCCGTCGGCGACTACGAACGCGAGGGGATCATGGACTGGTTCAACGATCCCCGCTACCTGGAACTCCAGCAGATCGTGGAACCCTACCAGCACCTCGAGAAGCTGGACATGCCGAAGTACCTGATCAACGCGACCGGAGACCAGTTCTTCCTCTCCGACTCTTCCCAGTTCTACTTCGACGACCTGGTCGGCGAGAAGCACCTGCGCTACGTGCCGAACACCGAGCACTCCCTCGGCGGCAGCGATGCCGCTGTGGGTTTCGTCGCCTTCTACCAGGCCATCCTTGAGGACGTGGAGCGCCCTGATGTCGACTGGTCGATCGAGACCGACGACGCGGGAGGCGCGATCAGCGCCTGGGTGGCGAACGGCATGGAACCGAGCCAGGTCCTGCTCTGGCAGGCGTCGAACACGGAGACGCGCGACTTCCGCGTCGACACGATCGGTCGCGCCTGGACCAGCACCCCGGTGGAGGTCTCAGACGACGGCCAGTGGGTCGGCGCCGTCGACGCCCCGGTGACCGGCTGGAGCGCTTTCTTCCTCGAGTTCACTTTCCCGGGACCTGGGGAAGCACCGTTCAAGTTCTCGACCGAGATCGAGGTCGTGCCCGAAGATCTGCCCTTCGGCTGGCCGCCGGAGGCGGAAGTGAGCGACTAGGGCCGCGACGATGAAGGACCGAGAGGCTCGAGCAGTTCGCCGGCAAGTCATGCCCGCCGTAACCCCCGACCTCCTCCACCGCATGGTCCGCGCCATCGTCGACGAAGTGGATCCCGAACAGGTCATCCTGTTCGGTTCCCGCGCACGCGGCGAGGCACGGGACACGTCGGACATCGATCTTCTCGTCATCGAGGCAGAGCCGTTCGGCCCGGGACGAAGCAGGCGCGGGGAGATGAACCGGCTGTACAAGGCACTGAGATCGTTTCGCCCGCCGACGGACATTCTCGTGTTCTCCAAGGAGGATGTCGAGTACTGGCGGGACTCCCTCAACCACGTTCTGGCGCGGGCGTTGCGGGAGGGGAAGGTGCTCTATGAGCGACCCTAAGTGCGCGCGAATGATGCTCGGCTCGGCCGCGAAGGACCTGCGATCCATGCGGCTTCTGGAAGACGACGGACCGGAGGAGTCGTTCGGCTTCCACCTCCAGCAAGCCGGGGAGAAGGCGCTCAAGGCATGGATTGCCCTCCTGGGCGGACTGTACGAGTTGACCCACAGCCTGGAGACGCTGCTGGAGCAGCTCGAGAAGTGCGGCGCCAGCGAGACCGACGTCGACCGTTTCCGCAGCCTCGCGGGCTACACGCCCTACGCGGTCGAGTTTCGCTATCAGGGGGTCGACGAGGAGACGGAACCGATCGACCGCGAAGCCGCCATCGTCCTCGTCGGCGACCTGTTGAACCACGTCGGCGCCGAGCTCGGCAAGATCGAGGAGTAGCGCCCTCCGGAAAGGACGCCCCGTTTTCGGGCCGCGTTCGTACTCTCGCTCGGCATCGCGGCCGGTCAACTTCGGGCAGCGGCCCGGCCGATCGCGACTGCCTCCGCCAACCGGGCCGCTCTTCCCCGGGACACGTTCCCGGCGCCGCCGTCTGGCGTGCCTTCCAGCAGCGCATCCATCCACTGCACGTCCTCGGCGTACTCGCGAAGCCGCCGCTTGTACCCGTTGCGGTTCTTGGTGCAGACCAGGGTGTAGGGGCTGCCGCGCCGTTCCGTCACGTGATCGATGTCGAGTCCGTAGCCGTCGATCGTTCGGTGCTCGTCGGGGTCGGCGTCGTCGAGCGCGCCGAGGGGAAGGAGCTCTCCGTCGTCGAGCGGGATCTCGCCCAGGGACGGCCTGCCGCCGTCGCGGCCGGCCCACGCGTCCAGGACCAGCCGTCGGTCGATGACCTCGCCCATGACGGCGTCCGGGTCGTTGTCCCAGCCCCATTCGAAGTCGGGCGTGCCGTACTCCTCGATCTTCAGCACAGTGGCGTGCAGTTCGCAGTCCGCCCGGTCCGCTGCCTCTCCGAGCACCCTGGCCACGGCCGCATCGGTGTTCTTCAGCGTCCGGAACGACAGTCCCTCCTCGCTGTATTCGTGGTCGAGGAGCCACACGATCTTCGAGACTTCTCGTTCGTCGCGCCACTCGGCCAGACACTGAGTAACGGGCCCCGCCAGGTCGGAGTAGTCGGGCGCGCCCAGCCCGCGTTCGGCTGAATCCAGAACCAGGTTGAACACGAGGGACACTCGGCGGCCGGCCGTGACCGGCTTCACCTCGTGCAGGCAATCCGCGTAGAAGGCCGTGAACGCGAGCTCCGACGGTTCGCTCGCGGCCGTGTCGAAAGTGGTCTCCCTCTCGCGGTGCCGCACCACGATCTCGCCGCCGGACCCCGCCGCCGGCAGCGACAGCGAGAGCGTGCCCACCATCCCGGGGATCTTCTCCGTGTCGCGGTGTTCGGCGAAGAACCCACCCCGCCGGTAGACGAGCAGCTTGTACAGGTCGGCGCCGAGCCGTTCGACGGGCAGTCCAAGGCCCTCGGCAACCAGGCTCAGGATCTTCGCGAGCGATTTCGGCCACGCCTGTCCCGCCAGCCGGACCTTCCGGCTGTCGATCTGCCAGCAGTCGCGAACCGAAGTGTCCACGAGCGTCCGCGTACCCTTGCCGTACGGCGCGCGTTCCGCCGCGGCGAGCAGCGCCTCGATCTGGGCGGGCGGAACCGGGAGCGACAGGTCCCCCAAGCCCGTCGCCTGGACGCGCGGCAGCGGCACGTACAGCCGACCGCCCGTGCAGTAGCTGCCGGGCCGGTCCACCGAGTTCAGCAACTCTTCCAGGCGAGCGTGCGCGGCGCCGTACTCGATGCCTTCAATCCCCATGAAACGCGCCCGTCCCTCGTCAACGTTCCGGCACGTCGAGCCGGATCGCCTCGATCAGACGCGGAACGTAGTTCCTGAACCGGCGGTCGAGGCCCTCCAGGGCGCTCGGAAGGGCGGCGAGACGCTCTCGCCACGCCTCGGCCAGCGGCTCCGTTCCGCCAAGCACCTCAGGATCGAGATAGTCCAACGCGTTGAGGGCCAGCAGGGCATCGAAGAAGTCGTTCTCCTCGATCGAGGCCGATGCAAGCAGTAGCTCGACCACCGGTTGTTGGTCGGACTCCCCGCCGAAGCGGCCCAGGGCCTCGGCGGCATGGATGCGGACGGGCGCCGATCGGTCCCGGAGCGCCGCGCGGAGTTCCGCGAGCGATGCCTGCACGACCGCCTCGCCGCGCGCCCGGAGCCCGATGGCGGCCCAGGCGCGGACCGCGGAGTCCGGGTCGGCAAGGAACCTCTTGAGCCGGTCGGTGGCCTCGGCGTCCCAGGCGGACCGGTCGGAAGCCAGTTCCGCCGCGGCCAGCACCCTTTCGACCTGGTAAGCGCCCTGGCCGTAAGCCCAGGGCACGGCGCCCATCGCCGCCGCGCGCCAATGCATCTCGCCTTCGGGCAGGAAGCCGAGGTCGCGGATCCCGAGCAGGTGGTTGCGGAGCGCCAGGGCCAGGCGTTCCCGGTGGGCCCCATGTTCCGGAGCTGACGCGAGGTTGTTCACCTGATCCGGATCGTTCTCCAGGTCATAGAGTTCTTCGCTCGGTTTCTCCCGCCAGAACCTCGCCTGGGCCTCGTTCAGCTTCCCTTCCTGGTACAGCCGCAGCCAGACCCGGGTGGTCGGCGTTTCCATCTGGTAGGAGAGCCGCTGGCCGTAGGGCCGGTCGATCAGGAAGTTGCGGGCGTAGACGTACCGCTTGTCGCGGACGCTGCGCACCATGTCGTAGCGCTCGTCCATCCGGTCGGAGAAGCCGAAGACGACCTCGTTCGGCTCAGCCTCGTGGGCGCCGAGGAAGGCGCGGCCCTGGAAGTGCGCGGGCGGCTCGATACCGGCCAGGCTGAGCATCGTCGGCGCGAAGTCGATGAACCCGACCAGGCGGTCGGTCTCCCCTCCGGGCTCGTAATCGGCCGGCGCCAGGCGACGGTACTTCGCAGGGATGGAGACGATCAGGGGCACGCCGAGGCCGGTCTGGAGCGCCGCCCGCTTGCCACGGGGCAGACCGGGCCCATGGTCGCCCCAGTAGAAGATGATCGTGTCGTCGGCGAGGCCGGCCTCGTCCAACTCGGCCAGGCGCTCGCCGACCAGGGCGTCCATCTCGGTCAGCTTGTCGTAGTACTGCGCCCAGTCCTGCCTCACCTCGGGCACGTCCGGGTGGTAGGCCGGAACCCTCACCTTCGCCGGGTCGTGGACGGGCGTGTGGGGACGGCGCCGGATCTGGCTCTCGTGGCTGACCGTGAAGTTGAAGACGGCGAAGAAGGGCGCGCCCTCCGGACGGTTCCGCCAGTGCGCCTCGCGGGACGACTCGTGCCACACGGGATCCCCGCCGCCGGGGCCCCGGCGGCCGGGCTTCACGAGGTTGTAGTCCTCCTTCGCGTTGTTCGTCACGTAGTAGCCGGCTTCGCGCAGGACCTGCGGAAAGAAACGGAAGCCGTCCGGCAGCCGGGACCGGCTGCGCATGTGATGGGCGCCTGTCGATGCCGGGTAGAGACCGCTGATGATCGTCGTGCGGGCCGGCGCGCACACCGGGACGGTCGACCAGGCGTTGCGGTAGATCAGGCCCCGGCCCGCCAGCGCGTCGAGGTTCGGGGTCGTGGCGTAGTCGTCGCCGTAGGCGCCGAGATGGGGGCCGTTGTCCTCGCTGGAGACCCAGAGGACGTTGGGGGCTGGGAGGTCGGCTGGTGGTTGGGCGGCTACGGGAGGCGCCGCCACAAGGAGCGTGAAGACCGGCGCCAGAAGGCCGGCGCTGCGCGCCGAATGCCGGCCAGAACCCGGGTGGCGCGGAGCCGCGCCACCCGCGACCCAGTCTGTGCGCCCGTCATCGGGCGCACAGATGGCAGGCCGGCGCACCCAGTCGCGCGCAGTGCGATGCTCGCCAGCGTCCGTCACGCTACACAACCCGTTCCGCCCTGAATGCGGCGATTTCTTCATTGCTGTAGCCGAGGGCACCCAGAATCTCGTCCGTGTGCTCACCCAGGGTCGGCGCCCGGTGGCGGATGGTCGCCGGCGTCTCGGTGAGCCGTACCGAGGGCCGGGCCACCGGGGCCGGCCGCGCCATGCCCGGGTACTCCAGGTCGACGAACGACTCGACCTCGGCGATGTGCGGGTCATCGAGCGTCTGCTGCATCGAGTAGGCAGGGGCCGAGGGGATCATCGCCCCGTTCAACGCATCGACGGCTTCGGCCGTCGAGCGGGAAGCGCACCAGGCGTTCATCCGTTCGCCGATCGGCCCGGCGTTGTCGCCGCGTGCGAGATCGTCGGCGAAGCGGGGATCATTCAGCCAGTCGATCTCCTCGCCGCCGGCTGCCCCGCCGTTGTCCGAGGCGATCAACTCGACCCAGCGCCTGAACAGGGGCTCGCCGATCACCGAACACAGAATCCAACCGTCGGCGGTCCGGTAGAGGTCGGACGGCGCCGAGGTCTGGCCACGGTTGCCCGTCGGCTGGCGGTCCCGCTGGATCACCGCCTGCTCGATCAGGTTGCTGTTCCCCATCATCAGCGCCGTCTTGAGCAGCGCTCCTTCCACCATCTGGCCCTTGCCGGTCTGCTGCCGGGCCATCAGCGCCGCGAGCGTGCCGTAGGCGCAGGAGAGCGCGGTCCCGAAGTCGACGAAGGGCGCCGCCGCGCGCCGGGGACGATCCGGGTCGCCGGTCATGTAGGCGATTCCCGACATGACCTGACCGATGCCGTCGAACCCCACGCGATCGCTGTAGGGCCCCCCTCGACCGTAGGCGGACACCGTGGTGAGGATGACGTCCTCCTTCACCTCGCGCAGACTCTCCAGGTCGAGACCCATCGCCTCGAGCGTCGCCGGCGGCAGGTTGGCGACCACGACATCGGCGGTCGCGACCAGCTTGCAGACGATCTCGCGGCCCGCCGGCTTCATCGGATTGAGCGTCAACGACCGCTTGTTCCGGTTCATCTGCAGGAACATGCCGCCCTCGCCGGTAGGCGTGATCGGCGCGATGAAGCGGTCCTCGCTGCCCCGCACCTTCTCGATGCGGATCACGTCGGCGCCGAGATCACCGAGCAGGGCGGCACAGAAGGGGCCGGCGATGTAGCGACCGAAATCCAGAACGCGAACGCCGGCGAGCACCTGATGCATGCGGTCTCCCAAGGGATCGGAAACGCGGGTAACGGGAAGCGGATCTCTGCGAAGGAAGGCGGGATCGTAGCAAGCGTCTGCCTCCTCTATACTCGCGCGCCACCCTCGAACAACTGCCTGGAGACAGAGATGAAGGTAGACGGCGGACTGCCCAGCGATCTACACGAAGTACCGAGTCGGATCAGGGAACTCGAAGAGGCCGGCTTCGCGGCCGCGATGACGGCGGAAACGGCCCACGACCCCTTCTTCCCCCTCGTGCTGGCCGCCGAACACAGCGAACGGATCGAGCTGATGACCTCGATCGCCGTCGCCTTCGCGCGCAGCCCGATGACGCTCGCGAATGTCGGCCACGACCTGAACGCCTACTCCCGGGGCCGTTTCATCCTCGGCCTTGGATCGCAGATCCGTCCCCACATCACGAAGCGGTTCAGCATGCCCTGGTCGAGCCCGGCGGCGCGCATGCGGGAGATGATCCTGGCGATGCGGGCCATCTGGGCCAACTGGTACGAGGGCGAACGGCTGCGCTTCCAGGGCGACTTCTACTCCCACACCCTGATGACGCCGATGTTCACGCCGACGGACAGCGAGTACGGCCCGCCCAGGGTGTTCCTCGCCGCGGTCGGACCGCTGATGACCGAGGTAGCGGGCGAGGTGGCGGACGGTCTGATCGTCCACCCGTTCACGACCCAGTCCTACATGCGCGACACAACGCTGCCGGCCATCGAGCGCGGCCTCGCAACCGCCGGCCGCGACCGCTCCGACTTCCAGATCACCTACCCCGGCTTCATCGTCTCCGGCCACGACGAGAAGACCTTCGAGGCGACGAAGCAAGCGGTCAAGAAGCAGATCTCCTTCTACGGTTCGACTCCCGCCTACCGCCCGGTGCTCGAGTCCGAAGGCTGGGGCGAGCTGCAACTCGAACTGAACCGGATGTCCAAGCAGGGTCAGTGGGACGAGATGGGCCTTCTCATCACGGACGAGATGCTCGACGCCTTCGCCGTCGTCGGCGAGCCGGACAGCATCGCCGCGGGTGTCCTCTCGCGCTACGGTGACGTGGTGGACCGCATCAGCCCCTCCCTGCGCTTTCTCGACGGACAGACCCAGCGCAACGTAATCGCCGCCCTGTCGGCGAACTGAAGAACGTTCCCAAGAAAGGCGCCCCATGAAGGAACTCATCTTCCATCGGCTCTTCGTCCCGGCGATGAACCACCTGGCGAACAAGGAGTCGATCATCGACGGCGCCTACAGCGCGACCTTCGGCGAGCACGCCGACCGCACGATGCGCCTGTGCGCGGCCCTGGACGGCGAACTCGGCGTCGGCCGTGCGGATCGCTTCGCCGTCATGGCGCTCACCTGCCACGAGTACGTCGAGCTGTACCACGCGGCGTACCTGGGTGCCGGCGTGATCAACCCCCTGAACCTGCGCCTGGCCGGCAAGGAACTCGACTACATCGTCCGCGACTCGGGCACCGAAGTCGTGTTCGTCGACAAGACCTTCGCGCCCCTGTTCGCCCAGGCGATGGAGCTCGCGGGCGACGAATGCACGGTCCGCCGCACGGTCCTGATCGGCGGTGACGACGATACGGACGTCCCCCACGACCTCCGGTACGAGGACCTGATCGCAGGCAGCGACCCCGTTCTGCCCGACGAACCGGAGGAAACGGATTCCGTCGTCCTGATGTACACCGGCGGCACAACCGGCCTGCCCAAGGGCGTTCTCTGCAACCAGCGCGCCGAGATCCTGAACACGTACCACGGGATCATGCGCTTCCCGCAGCTTTCCGACGGCGTTGCGCTGCTGCAGACGCCGATCTTCCATGCCGCGTCCATGGTCGGCGTCGTCGCGACCCAGACCTTCGGCGGCAAGTTCGTCCTGATGCCGATGTTCGACCCCGGCGCGGCCATCGCGCTGATCGAGAAGTACCAGGTCACCACGACCACCATGGTGCCGACGATGATCCACATGTTGATGAGCCACCCGGACTTCTCGCCGGAGAAGCTCGCTTCCCTGCGCAACCTCGGCTACGGCGCCTCGCCGATGCCGGCGGCCCTGCTCGACCGGCTGCTGACCCTGTTCCCGGAGATGGAGATCGGACAGGGCTACGGGATGACGGAGAGTTCGTCACTACTCACCGTGCTCGACGCGGAGGACCACAAGGTCGGCGGTGACCGCCTGCGTTCGGTCGGACGCGCCGTGCCCGGCGTAGTGCTCTCGATCCAGGACGAGGACGGCAACGAGCTGCCGAGCGGCGAGGTCGGCGAGGTCTGCGCCAAGGGCGGCAACTACATGACGGAGTACTGGAACAAGCCGGAAGCGACCGAGGAGGCGTTCCAGGGCGGCTGGTACCACACCGGCGACGCCGGCTACCTGGACGAAGAGGGCTACCTGTTCCTGGTCGACCGGGTCAAGGACATGATCGTCTCCGGCGGCGAGAACGTGTACTCCGCCGAGGTCGAGAGCGCGATCTCGACCCACCCCGTCGTCGGCCAGGTCGCGGTGATCGGCGTCCCCCACGACGTCTGGGGCGAGCAGGTCCACGCGATCGTCGTGCCCAAGGAGGGCGCCGATGTCGACGAGGGCGCCGAAGCCTCGATCATCAGCCACGCCCGCGAGTCGATCGCCGGCTACAAGGTCCCCAAGTCGGTCGAGTTCCGGGCCGAGCCGCTACCGCTCTCAGGTGCGATGAAGGTGCTGAAGCGCGAACTCCGCGCCCCCTACTGGGAAGGCAAGGAGCGCGGCATCAACTGAGGGGCTTGCGCCGCAGGAACCGGGTGCGCCGGCGTGCCATCCGCGCCTGCTACTTCACTCCCGCACACAGCCACTTGATCGGCTTGAACAGGAGCAGGAAGACGACTCCGGCGACCACCGCGATCAGCGCCACGGTGCGGAACAGTTCCGCCGGCGGCAACGCCTCGATGTAGCCGGCCACCCGGCCCGCGATCAGGTTGCCGAGGGCGGCGCCCATGAACCAGGTGCCCATCATCTGGGACACGAGGCGGTCCGGCGCCAGCTTCGTCATGCTCGAGAGTCCCACCGGGCTCAGGCAGAGTTCGCCGACCGTGTGGAAGAAGTAGGTCACGACCAGCCAGCCCATCGCCGCCTGACCGCCTCCGGCCTGGGTCAGCGAAGCGCCCCAGGCCAGAACCAGGAAACCGACGCCGAGCAGCACGAGACCGAGACCGAATTTGACCGGGATCGACGGATTGCGGTCGCCGAGCCACACCCAGAGCCCTCCCATCACCGGCGCGAGGACGATGATGAAGAAGGGATTGATCGCCTGCAGCGAACCGATCGTCACCTCGAGTCCGAACAGGTCGCGGTTCACGTAGTCGCGCGTGAACAGGTTGAGCGACGACGAGGCCTGCTCGAATCCCGACCAGAACAGCGCCGCGCCGACGAAGAGCGCCGCGCAGGCGCCGATTCGCCGCCGCTCCACCTGGTCCTCGCAGACGAAGCCGATCACGTAGGCGAAGTAGACGACCGCCAGGACGACGACGATCACACCCGTGGCGTCGGCGAAGCCGAGCAGCGTGATCGGGGCGATGCCGCTTGCGCCCAGCCACCACAGCACGCCCGCCAGCACGACGATGCAGGCGGTACCCGCGATCAGGCTCCGCTTCGCGCTCGCCAGCTTCCCGGGATCCGCCGCGGGCCCCCGCGGATCGCCGGCGCCCTCGAGGTGCTTCTGGCCCTTGATGTAGGCGATGATCGCCGCGGTCATGCCGACCCCGGCGGCGCCGAAGCCCAGGTGCCAGTCGACCTTCTCGCCGAGCCAGGAGCAGACGAGGGGCCCCAGCATCGCGCCGACGTTTATGCCGGAGTAGAAGATCGAGAATCCCGCGTCCCGCCGGGCGGCCGCGTCGCCCTTGTACAGATCGCCGACCACCGCGGAGACGTTCGGCTTGAGCAGTCCGGTGCCGACGACGACCAGGAACAGGCCGAGGAAGAAGGTGAACAGGGACGGCACGGCCAGGGCGTAGTGGCCGAGCGCGATGATGATCCCGCCCCAGAGCACCGCCTTCTTCTGGCCCAGGATCCGGTCTGCGATCCAGCCGCCCGGCAGGGCCAGGGCGTAGACGCCGAAGGTGTAGAGCCCCAGCACGATCGTCGCGGTCTCGGTCCCGAAGCCGAGCCCGCCGGTGGCGATGTCGGTCATGTACAGCACCAGCAGCGCCCGCATGCCGTAGTAGCTGAAGCGTTCCCACAACTCCGTGAAGAAGAGGGTGGACAGGCCCCGGGGATGGCCGAACCACTGCGCCGTCGATGTCGTCATGCGGGGGATTGTGTCACCTCGCTGCCGCCTCCCCCGCCGCGGCCACGATCCGGAGCAGCGCGGCGCCGAAGCGCTTGACGGTCGTCGGGCCGATACCGGGTATGGCGAGAAGTTGGTCGTCGTTCGCGGGCCTGGTCGCCGCGACGGCGATCAGCGCCCGGTTCTGGAGCACGGTGTAGGCGGGCCACCGCTTCTTCCGGGCTTCCTCCAGCCGCCACGCCCGAAGCGCCTCGACCAGTTCCGGATCGGCGTCGGCCTCCGCGATTTCCGCGGCCAGCGCCGCTTTCCGCTTGCGGTTCGCCTTCGGAGCATCCGGCGGATCGTCGGGCAACAGGACCTGGCCCGTCAGGTCGATCCCGCGGCGGCGACCGCTCGGTGTCAGTCCGGCACGCTGATAACGGATCGTCTCGCCGTCCTTCTGAAAGGAGTCGTCCTCGACGAAGACCACCCGCGCCTGCCCCAGCGCACCGAGAAGGTCCTCGAACGCGCCGCGGTCGTACGAGCCGTGAACCGCCCTGAACTCCTGAAACAGCCGTCCGGTGCCCTGGCCTTCGCGGCGACGAAGCAGCGAAACGACCGTTTCCATCGCCTGGACTTCTTCGGGCAGGGGAGTCCGGAACCGGCGCACCAGACAGTCATCCGGCCGGCAGACATCGCAGACACCGCAGAGCGAACCGCGGTCCGCCTGGTCGCCAAAGTGCCGCACCAGGCGGAGCATCCGGCAGCCCCGATGGTCGGCGAAGCGGGTCATCTCGTCGATCTGGTCCAGCCGGTGCTGGCGCTGGACCCGGTAGGCGCCAATCCACGAGTCGCCGCCGCGGCGCACGCGATAGCCGCCGCCGATCACGGCGCCGCCGTGGATGCGAAGCTGATCCAGCGCGGCTTCGAACACTTCCTCGTCGAACCGGAGCCGGCGCTGCAGGTCGGCCCGTTCCCGCGGCTCCTCCCCCAGTGCCTGGTAGAGCTCCTTGAGGTGGCCGATCTCGGGGTACGAGAGCTTGTGCAGGAACTCCTGGGTGCGACGGTCGGCCCAGGAATACAGGAGCAGCGCCCGGGCCGGCTCGCCGTCGCGGCCGGCTCGCCCGATCTCCTGGTAGTAGCCCTCGACGGTCGCCGGCATCGCGGTGTGGATCACGGTGCGGATGTTCGGCTTGTCGATGCCCATGCCGAAGGCGGTCGTGGCAACGACGACTTCGATCTCACCGTCCAGGAAGGCCGTCTGCACCTCGTCCCGCTCGGCCGTCGGCATCCCGGCGTGGTACGGGGCCGCCGGGAACTCGTCGGCCAGCCGACCGGCGAGCTCTTCGGTCTCCTTGCGCGTCGGGGCATACACGATGGCCGGTCGGCGCTCCGGTTCGCCAAGGACTTCGGCAACGACCGCGGCCCGGGCGCCGCGCCGTTTCTGCACCACCTCGACTGCCAGGTTCTCGCGCCGGAAGCCGTAGATGTAGCGCTGGTCTCCCTGCAGGTCGAGCTGGGCGGCGATGTCATCCTGGATGCGCGGCGTCGCGGTGGCGGTCAGCGCCAGCACCGGCGCCGGCCGCAGGCGCGGCAGACGTTGGCCCAGGAGCCGGTAGTCGGGACGGAAGTCGTGGCCCCACTGCGAGATGCAGTGCGCTTCGTCGACCGCGATCAGGGCCGGGCGACAACGCTCCAGGAATTCGATGAAGCCGGGCACGCCGAGCCGCTCGGGCGCGATGAAGAGAAAGTCGAGTTCGCCGTCGCGGTAGAGCCGGCAGGCCTGCCTCGACTCGTGGCGCGGCCGGCCCGAGTGGATGCGCTCGGCGCGCAGCCCGATCTCGCGCAGTTTCGCCGTCTGGTCCTCCATCAGGGCGATCAGCGGCGAGAAGACGAGGGTGGGGCCGCCGAGAAGCAGGCCCGGAAGCTGGTAGCAGAGCGACTTGCCGGCACCGGTCGGCATGACGACCAGACCATCGTCGCCAGCCGCGGTGCGGCTGCAGACCTCCTCCTGGTGCGGCCGGAATTCGGTGTGGCCGAAGACCTCCCGCAGCCGCCGATCGAGACCGGGAGTCGTTGTCACGCCGTCGTCAGTCCTTCCCTGGGGTCGCCAACTCACCAGCAGGTCGCGCCGGAGAACTCGTTGCGTTCTGGTGCGCAGCCTCCTAGCATCAGCCTCCGTCTGACAACGACTCCCCTCCAGGAGGCTTCCGCCAATGGTCCGACCCTACCGAATTTTCGGCGCCGAACTGTCCCCGTACTCGATCAAGGTGCGTTCGTACTTCCGGTACAAGAACATCCCCCATGAGTGGTTGCGCCGCGGCCCGGCAAACCAGGACGAGTTCAAGCGCTACGCGAAGCTTCCCCTCGTGCCGCTGGTCATCACGCCGGACGACCGCGGCATGCAGGACTCGACGCCGATCCTCGAGGCGATGGAGGCCGAGTACCCGGCGCCGTCGATCCATCCACCGGACCCGACCGCGGCCTTCGTCTCCGTGCTGCTCGAGGAGTTCGGCGACGAATGGGGCAACAAGTGGATGTTCCATTTCCGCTGGGCCCGGCCGGCGGACCAGGAGGCGGGCGCCCGGCGCATCGCCCAGGGCATGAATCCCGACGCCGACGAGGACACTCTCAAGGCGATGACCGCGCAGGTCCGCGAGCGGATGGTGCCCAGGGTCTGGTTCGTCGGCTCGAACGAGCAGACCGCGCCCCAGATCGAGCAGTCGTTCCAGGACGCGGTCGATCTGATCGAGACTCATCTCGACGGCCGGGACTACCTGTTCGGCGGCCGTCCTGCCTTCGGCGACTTCGGCGCCGGCTTCCAGATCCACCAGGCGTGGACCGATCCAACGGCCGGCCGCCTGCTCGAGGAACGGGCCCCTCGGACCGTGGCCTGGGTCAAGCGCCTCGTCGACCCGACGGCGAACGGCGACTTCGAGGACTGGGCGTCCCTGGCGCCGACCTTGACGCCCCTGCTCGAGCGGCAGGTGGGCGGCCTCTTCCTGCCCTGGAGCGTCGCCAACGCGAAGGCCATCGCCGGCGGCCAGGAAGAGTTCACCGTCGACCTCGCCAGCGGCGAGTGGACACAGAAACCGCAGAAGTACCACGCCAGGTCGCTGGCCGCACTGCGCGGCAAGTACGCCGAACTCCCGGAACGCGGCGAGATCGACGCGGTCCTGGAGTCGACCGGCTGCCTGCGGTGGCTGGCCGCCTGATCCCTCCGGAAAGCCGACCGGAACCCGGGGGGCGCGGCCCCGCGCTACCGTGAACCAGTCCGTGCGCCTGTCATCGGGCGCACGGATGCCACGTTGGCGCACCTGTACCCAGTGGAGGCGCCTGCCGTTGGACTGCGAGACGGTCGGCTAGCCCGCATGTTTCACCGACGCTGCATCAGTGTGGGGTCTTAAAGCCGGGAAGCCCTCTTGATGGCGGTTCCTCGGTCTGTCGGAGGCTCGGCAGGAGGCCTGTGGGGTTGGAGTTGGCGGATCGAGGCGTCGGAGGAGGTTGAGTCAGCGCGTCCGGTCGGTCTTCGGGCGCACTCCGGCGTGGAGTCGATGCGAGGCGGCGTGTTGTGGTGTCGGGTTTCTCGTCCGGTCTCAGGCCGGCGGGTGGTAGAGGGGTTTTCGTTGGAGGTTTGCGAGGGCTTGGGCGAAGTCGTTCTGCCAGGGGAAGGCGTTTGACAGGTGGATCCAGATGCGGCGGTGGGTGATGCGTACTCGGGCGGCGATCTTGAGGAAGCGGAGGCGCAGGGTGCCGCACTGGAGTCGGGCTTTGCTGGTGCCTGCGAGAGCGAGCCGTCGGACGGCGGCAAGCAGGACGTAGGCGAAGGAGGAGAAGTAGAGTCGGAGTTGATTGGCGGCCATGGTGGCGGTGGAGGTGCGGTCGGCGAAGAGGTCGAGTTGCTGCTCCTTGATGCGGTTTTCCATGTCTCCGCGGGCGCAGTAGAGCTGCTCGTAGAGCGGCTGCTTGCCGGCTCGGCTTCTCGGCAGATTGGAGACGATGAAGCGAGGATTCGAGCCCTTTTCGAGCCATTCCGCCTTGCCCACCACTCGCCTCTTGCGGGACCAGGTGGAGCGGGTCCGGTAGCGGAACTCCCGATACCGCCGCGAGGCCTTTTCGGTCGCATGAAATCGGCGCCGCGACTTCGCAAGCGCCTTCGCGAGCCGCCTCGCAAGGCGCCGATTCTTCGCCACGCCGACCACATAGAAGAGCCCCTGCGCCTCGCACCAGGCCATGATCCGCTCCCGGCAGAAGCCCGAGTCGCCGCGCAGAACGATCCGCGTGTCCGGCCACGCCTCCCGAATCCGGGCCACGATCGGCGCCAACTCGCGGATCGTGCCGACGCTGGCATCCTGATTCGACCGCTGCAGACGCGCCAGCAGCAGGTGCTCGCCGCAGAACGCGTACAGCGGCATGTAGCAGTAGCACCGGTAGTAGCCGTGGAAGAACCGACCCTCCTGGGTCCCGTGCAGAGGATCGTCCGTCGCGTCGAGGTCCAGCACGATCTCCGCCGGCGCCTCATCATGAGCCTCCAGGAACAGGTCCACCAACAGACGGTCCAGGGCCGCACTGTCCGCGGGAATCCGCTTGTAGCGGTCCACTGAAGCCTTCTCCGGCAGGGACAGCTCCAGACGATTCAACCCGGAAGCGCTCGCCAGAGGGCGACCCTTGTCCCGCGCCCGACGACGATCGGCGCCCGTGATGTCCGACTTGCCCACCAGCAGCGCCATGAACGCGTCAAGGCGAAGCTGATTGTGATCATTCAGGTCCTCGTAGCCCAGAGCCAGACCGTAGACCCGCTGAGACACCAGGTCCTGAACCGTGTGCTCCACCGCCGATGGATTCCGGTAGTCCCGAAAACACGACGCCATGCGCTCCAGCAGACCGATGCGAGCGTCCGTCTCCCGAAGCAGCAGCCCGCCGCCCTCCGTCGTCAAACGGCCGCCGTCGAAACAGGCCGTCACCTGGCGACGACCGTGGAACCCGAACTCAAGCTGCGACCGAGTACACTCTGTGATCACGGGTCTCACTCCTGCGGATGGTCCAAATGCTTCGTAACACTTGAATTATCCGCGGGAAGAGGCCCGATCTCAAATCACCCCGTGAAACATGCGGGCTAGGAGCTCTGCGATCGGCGCCGCCAGAACTTCTCCATCTCCCTCCTGGGAGCGTCCGTGCCGTAGGCGGCCCGGAACGCGGAAACGCCTGCTTCCACGGCCTCGTCCAGCGACAGGTTGAGCCAGCGGCCGATCAGGCGCTTCTGCAGCGCCAGGGCCTCCGGGCTCAGTCGCATCAGCCGCTCGACCTTGGCGTCGACTGCCGCCTCCAGCTCCGCGGCCGGAACGACCTCGCCGACCAGCCCGATCCGCCCGGCCTCGGCGGCATCGATCGGATCGCCCAGGAACAGCAGTTCGCGGGCGCGAACAAGACCGACAACGCCCGGCAAGAGGGCCGCCTCGATGACCGAGGGCAGACCGACATGGGGCTCCGGCATCCCGAAGATCGCATCGTCGGCGGCGACGGACAGGTCGCAGGAGACGAGGAGTTCCAGGCCCGCGCCCAGGGCCGCTCCGCCAACCCCGGCAACGACCGGCGCCGGATGCTCCCGAATCGCCAGGAACGCCCGGTGCAGTCCGCGGATGAAGCGTTCCGCGGCGACCGCATCGAGATCCTCCATTTCGCGGATGTCGGCGCCGCCGCAGAAGACCCCGTCCCCGGCGACGACCAGGACCCGCGGGTTCGCGGCAGCGGACTGGCGCACCGCGTCGCGCAGCTCCGCCGTGGTTGCGGAGTCGAGCGCGTTCGCCCTCGAGCGCCGGGTGAGGGTGATCCGCGCCACGTTGCCATCGAAACCGAGCTGAACGTTG
Organism: Thermoanaerobaculia bacterium; assembly: GCA_965232105.1. Taxonomy (GTDB): domain Bacteria; phylum Acidobacteriota; class Thermoanaerobaculia; order Multivoradales; family Multivoraceae; genus Multivorans. The sequence continues at coordinate 3,533,935 of OZ246956.1, read as the reverse complement.
GACATCGGTCCGGGAGCGTACCGCCATCGGCCGGACAGGCTCCCCCCGGGGACGACTTCCTCGAGGGTGTCCGCAGCCGAGAAGCATCCCGGAACCTCTGGAACCGCACTCCCCAGGCACTGTCGGTATCCTGAAGCCGTCAGTCTTGAGACGCTTGACACGCTGCGGCTGTTGCGAAGCATGCGCAACCATACACACACCACCGCTCGGGCAGGAGCCCTGCTGCTGGCTTTGTCGGTTCTCGGCGGATCGGCAGCATGGGCCCAGAGGGGCGGAGACGGGGCCGCGATCCCCGACCACCTCCGGCCCGTCGGCGACGGCGTCGCGACCCTGATCTACGACGCCTCGCCCGGTCGCCGGGTGCGCCTGACCGTCGTACCGGGTCCAACAGGCCCGGCGCCCACCACGCTGACCCTGAATGCGACTGCCGAGAACCTGCGGCCTCTCGTTACGGAGATCCGTGAGCTTGCGCTCCTCCGGCCACCGGCTTCCCTCGGCCGGATCGTCCGCATCGGGGACGAGCTGGGAGAGGTTCTGCTCGCTCCGGCCGCCGAGCGGCTCCAGGACGCGTCGCGTCTCGTCCTGGTCGCGGACGGACCGCTCAGCGACCTGCCCTTCGGCGCCATCCGCGCCCCCCGGTCGCTCGACCCTCAGGGCCGCTACCTGATCGAAACGCGGACTCTGTGCTGGGTAGACCCGGCTCTGGGCGCCAGCGATGCCGCCGACTCGTCGGCGGGCGAACGGCCGGTCACGCTGGCGATCGCCGACGCGGTCTACCGTCCGCCGGCACGCCCGCTCGGCGCCTCGATGAGCGATGGCGGCATCTCCTGGCGCCGGCATGCCGCGCGCCGCAATCAGGCGCGCACGATCAGCGCCCTGGGCCTGCCGGTGCTGTCTCGGTTCGGCCAGGCCGCCTCGCCGGCTCTCTTCTGGGAATCGGCCGACAGCTACGCCGTTCGGTTCCTGCACCTGGCCGTCGAGGCGCGGCTCGACCGGAGAAATCCCGAGCGTTCCGCTCTGCTGCTCTCGCCCGCCAGGTACGACGAGCAGGCCCTTCCCATCCCGGCCAGCCAGGTGGCGTCGAGACTCGCACTCGAACGCGGATCGCTCGTCGTCCTCTCGGGCCTGGACACGGGAGACCGCGGCATCGGCCCCGGACCGTTCGTCGAAGCCTTCGGCGCCGCGGGCGCGAGTTCCGTCGTCGCTTCGCTCTGGCCGGTCGTCGACGAATCCGCCACCCACCTGTTCGGCGCGTTCTACGGGAAACTGGCCGTCGACCGCACCACGCCCGCCGCCGCGCTCCGGGAAGCGCAACTCCGGTCACTGGGCGAACCCCTCGTCTTCGATCAGGGTAAGGATCGAGAACCGGTGGACTTCGACGCCTCCCACCCGTACTACTGGGCGGGCTACCGGATGTACCGAGGGTCGGCCGACGACTGCGGTTGAGACCGCAACGCGAAACCGTCGGACGCAAGAGACTCCGTCCGCAGATTGACACGGCGACAGCACGACGGCATAGTCGCGCTGTCATGCCTTCGTCCCAACTCACCATCCGCAACGTGGACGCCGATCTCGCACGCCGGCTGCGCTCGATCAGCGCGGAGCGAGGAGAGAGCCTGAACGCCACCGTACTCCAGGTGCTCCGTGAAGCCGTGGGACCGGACGCTCGTCGAGCCCAGCTTCTGCGGTACGCCACCTGGACCGAAGACGACGCCGAGGAGTTCGACGCAGCCCTGGCCGAACAGCGTGTGGTCGACCGGAGGCTCTGGGAATGAAGACCGCGGCCGCGACGTGACGGAATGGGGCATGTCGAGTCCCGGCAGCGAAACATCGGCGTCGATCGAGCGACTCGTCCTGGACACGAGCGCCTACTCGCACTTCCGCAAGGGACACCCGCAGGTGCTCGCCAGCCTCACGGCTGCCGTTCAGGTCTCGGTCCCGGTGATCGTTCTCGGCGAACTCGAAGCGGCATTCGAACTAGGCAGCCGCGCCGCGGAGAATCGCCGCGTGCTCGCCGAGTTTCTGGCCCTGCCCTACGTCAGCGTGCTCGACGTGACGCCGGGTACCGTTCGCCACTACGCCCGCGTCTTCGTCTCGCTACGGGCAGCGGGCACGCCCATTCCTCTGAACGATGTCTGGATCGCGGCCTCGGCGCTGGAATGTCACGGCCACCTGCTCACATCCGACCGGGACTACCTCCGCGTATCCGCCCTGGAGTGCACGGTAGTCGAAACGGCATGAAACGGCCCGGATCCAAGGTCCGCGAGCTTCTCGGCGCCGGACACTCCCGCTAACATCTGCGGCCATGATTCTCCTCGCTGACCGTGCCCGCCCTCTCGCCGCGACGGCGGCTCTCCTCCTCGCCGGACTCACCCTCTGGGGCTGCGGCGATACCTCTCCGCCGGCCACGGCCGCGGTCGGCGACGATCCGGTCGCAGAGCTCCTCGCGTTACCGATGGAGCGGCTGATCGCGTACGACGCGGAGATCGAACTGACCGCCGAGCAGGAGGCGATCAAGCGCGCCGCGCTGACACCGATTCCGGCGCCCTGCTGCAGGGACCGATCGGCCTACACATGCTGCTGCCAGTGCAACCTGGGGCGGGCCTGGTGGGGACTTTCCAAGGTCCTGATCACGGAACACGGCCAGAGCGCAGCCGAAGTCCAGGAAAATGTCGAGCGATGGATCGGCAACCTGCGCCCGCAAGGCTTCGCCGGCAATTCCTGCTACACGGGACGCTGCTCGACGGCGGCGAAACATGACGGTTGCTCGGGCATGAACCCGAACCGCATCGTCAGTTGACCCGGACTCAGCGGCTACGGCTCGCGGCACCGCTCGTCTTCCTCTGCTTCCTCTACGCGGCCCCAGGAGCGGCCCAGGAAGATCGCCCGACTGCGGTTGAGGAACACGAGCACGATTCGGCGGACGACGCCGGCCACTCCCACGAGCACCATACGCACGACGTCGAGACTTTCAGTCACGCGGTCACCGTGACCGGCTCCTGGATCCCGGGAAGTCCCGAGGACGCCGCGCAGCCGGTGTCCGTTCTCTCCCGGGAAGATCTTGAAGCTGAGGGATCGCCGTCCATGCTCGGCGTCATCCGCAACCTGTCCTTCAGCCTTGGCGCCGACCTCGAGTCCGACCAGTTCGGCTCGCGAACGGGTGCGGACCGCTCGACACTCAACCTGCGCGGACTCGGACCCAGCCGGTCCCTGGTCCTGCTGAACGGCGACCGGATCACCTGGTCGCCTGGAGCGATCCCGGACCAGGCGCAGTTGATGGTGGACACGAACGTGCTGCCGATGGTCGCGGTCGAGCAGGTCGAGTTCCTGCGTGACGGCGGGGCCGCGACCTACGGCTCGGACGCGATCGCCGGCGTGATGAACGTGATCACGCGCAGCCACTTCGACGGCCTGTCCTTCGAGGGCAAGCACAGCGTGATCGACGGTTCGAACGGCGACGGAGAGATCGGCCTTCTCGGCGGCGGGCCGTTCGCGGGCGGCCGGGGCCACGCCGTCAGTTCGATCGGCATCGCGCGGCGCAGCCCGATCCGGCTTCGCGACCGCAACTGGGCGGTCAGGCCCTACGCCGAGAACCCCCGCGGCGGCTGGTCGGGAACCGGACGCCCCGCGGTCTTCTATCCGCTTTCCGGCGCCCCCGGAATCCGCGACCCGAACTGCGAACGGGTCGGCGGCGGGGTCAGCGGTCCCAACAGCCCGCTGTGCCGCTTCCAGTACACGCCCTTCGACAACCTGGTCCAGGACACCCGCCGCGGACAGTGGTTCACCGAGGCCTCCTGGGACACGGAGGGCGGCTGGCACCTCGGCGCCGAGGTTCTGCTCGCACGAAGCGACGTGCCCTCCTGGCAGACATCGCCGTCCTATCCCCCGAACAAGGTCGTCGATCCGACCCGTTCCGTGCGCGCGAACAATCCCGGCCTCGTCGACATGGCAAGGCTCTATCCCGACCTCTACGGCCCCTACGCCTTCTGCGACGCTCCCTACTGCGGCTGGCAGGGCGATGGCGGCGCCCAGGACGCGGCCGGACTCCATCCCGCCTGGCAGGAGGTGGCCTGGATTCGAGGGCGGGCCTTCGGACAGGACGGCCCCCTCAGGAGTCACATCCGCGAGTCGGAGACGGAACGGTACGCGTTCGATTTCGAGGGCGTGACCGGCGAGACTCTCTGGGCCTTCCGCGCCTCCTGGTCGACGGCCGTGCGCAAGTTCGAGGACGGCGACGCCCTGGAGTACCGGGCCCGCCGGGCGCTGGCCGGCCTCGGCGGCTTCGCCTGCGAGGAGCAGGTGCCGAACGAGGTCGACCCGCGCGGGAACCTGGCTTTCTCACTCGAGACGCTCCAGCGGCACGCGGGCCAGGGCGACTGCCACTACTGGCTCCCCTTCTCCAACTCGATCAGACCGCACTCGCTGGTGCCGGGCGCCACGAATCCGGACTACGATCCGGCCTTCGACAACGGTCCGTTGCACGACTACCTGACGACGATCCTCGGCAACCGGGGTGAGACGTCCCTGCTCGTCCTCGAAGCGGTGGCGAGCGGTCTCCTCGAATGGCGTCTTCCCGGCGGCGCGGCGGAGTATGCCGTCGGCGCCCAGTGGCGGGGCGAGACCTACGCGCTGGAGCCGTACACGGTCGGGGCGCCCACGCCGAGAGGTGGGGCCCTGCACGACATCGCGATCTACCCCTGCCCCGGAGGTCCGGAGATCACGTCTTGCGACAACCGCGAGGGAGTGTTCGCCTATCTGCCGCCGGCCTTCCCGATCGAGGACGACCGCGGCATCGGGTCCGTGTTCGGCGAGCTGTCACTGCCGCTCGCGCCTTCGATCGAGAGCCAGGTCTCTCTCCGCTTCGAGGACTACGGCGGCGATGTCGGCTCGAGTCTCGACCCGAAGGTCGCCATGCGCTGGCAGGCGACCGACGCGCTGGCTTTTCGAGGCTCCTTCGGCACCACGTTCCGCGGCCCGACCCTGAACCAGACGATCGACGGCATCGCCGACACCTCCCGTCAGTTCATCGGCCGGATCGGCACATTCAAACCGCTCCACATCCACGGCGACCCGACACTGGACCCGGAATCGGCGACGACGCTGAATACTGGTCTGGTCTTCGAACTAACCGGCCTGGCCGGCGGTAGCGGCCGGCTCTTCGCCACCGTCGACTACTGGCGCTACGAGTTCAGCGACCCACTGGTGATCCAGCCCTTCAACTTCATTCTGGGGCTGGCTTGCCCGGCCGCGACCCATCCCGTCTGCGATCCCGCCTCTTCCTGGTTCGATGCCATCACGATCAGTGGCAACCAGCCGAGCATCGAGAACCTGGACAGGCTCGCGGTACGGATCGTCAATGGCCCCGACATTGCCGCGGACGGCATCGACTTCAAGGCCGAGTTACAGGCTTCTGCCGGTCCCGGTCGCCTGAGTCTGGGTGCATCCGGCACAGCCACGCTCTCCTGGCGGATCGACGGTTGGGAACTGGGAAACGCCTACGACGCGAAGGGCCGCCTGAACTACGACACGTCTCTGGCCCGGGCCCTGCCGGAGTTCAAGGGGCGACTCCATGCCGGCTACACCCTCGGTGCCTTCACCGGCCGCTGGCACTTGAACTACACCGACTCCTACCTGCACGACGCGCCGGCTCCCTGGGGCGACGACTACCCCATCGACGCTCATGCCACCCATGACCTGCACGTTTCCTGGTCCGTGCCCGGCGACCGCGCGACGCTCTTCGCGTCCATCCTCAACCTCGGCGACGAGGATCCGCCCTGGGTCTTCCGCCAGTTGAACTATGACCCGTCGACCCACAACCCCCTGGGCCGGGTGCTGAGTATCGGCCTCCGGTTCGAGCTGTAGCTCAGAAACCCCGCAGGCGGGCGAAGCGCTGCCGGTGGAACGCGGCGTCGCCGAAGGCGAACTCCAGCGCACGGGCTCGCTTGATGAACAGGCCGATGTCGTGCTCGTCGGTCATGCCGATTCCGCCGTGCATCTGCAGGGCCTCGTTCGTGACCAGGATCAGGGCGTCGGAGCAGCGGGCCTTGGCGTTCGAGACCTGGAGTTCCGCGTCGCTGTCACCGGCGTCGAGCGCTCTGGCCGCCGCCATGACGGTCGACCGGGACAGCTCGATCTCTATGAACATCTTCGCGGCCCGGTGCTTGAGCGCCTGGAAGGTCCCGATCAGCACGCCGAACTGGCTGCGGGACTTGAGGTACTCGATCGTGCGCTCGAAGGCCTCCGTCATCACACCGAGCATCTCGCCGCAGACGGCGACCGTGGCCCGGTCCACGACTCGACCCAGCGGCTCCAGACCGCCGCCGACGTCGCCCAGGACATCGCCGGCTCCCACCTGGACATCGTTCAGTCTGACGATCGCCGAGTTGCGGGAGTCGACCCGCTTCTGAGCCACAGCCTCGAGCCCGTCGGCGGCCGCCGGGACGAGGAAGAGCGTCAGACCGTCCTCCGTTCGAGCCGCGATCAGGAAGCCGTCGGCGCCGACGCCGCCGACCACCTGGACCTTCTCGCCCGACAGGGACCAGCCAGCGCCGTTCGACTGCGCTCGGGTCTCGACCCGGTCGAGCCCGTACCTGCTTCCAGCCTCGAGCAAAGCCGGCGCCAGGCGCTTCTCCCCGTCGATCAGTGGCGCCAGCCACGCGGCGCGCTGTTCCGCGGTGCCGGCGTCGGCGATCAGCCCGCCGCCGAAGACGACCGCCGACACGAACGGCTCGGGCGCCAGGCCCCGGCCCATCGCTTCCGTGATGAGGACCGTTTCGGCCATGCCCATGCCGAGGCCGCCGTGATCCTCCGCGAAGGGAATGCCGAGCCAGCCGAGGTCGGCCATCTCGGCCCACACCGCGGGGCTGTAGGCAAGTTCATCGCCGTCGTCGCGGAGCTTCCGTTGGCGGTCCACGCCGCCGTGCTTCGAAATGAGCTCGGCCGCCGTGCGGGCGAGCATGTCCTGGGGAGCGGTGAGAACGAGAGTGGCCATCAGTCCGGGAGCCCCAGCACGCGCTTCGCGATGATGTTGAGTTGAATTTCCGACGTTCCGCCCTCGATGCTGTTCGCCCGGGAGCGGAGCCAGGTACGGGTCTGGTTCAGCTCCTCCGACTCGAATCCTTCTCCCTCCCAACCCAAGGCCTGCGGGCCCCGGATCGAGAGCATGAGTTCCTCGCGGCGCATGTTCAGCTCCGTCCCGTAGTACTTGAACATCGAACTCTCGGGCCCGGGCTTGTGTCCCGCTTCGAGGCCGTCACCGTGGCGCTTGACGGTCAGACCGTAGGACATCGCGTCCATCTCGCACTGGGTGACCCGCTCGCGGAGCGCCGGATCGTCGATCCTCCCCGCGTCGTCCACGCCCACGTAGTCGCGCGCGAGTCCCGGCAGCGACGTGCGGGCGCCGCCGCGCCCCATGCCGCCAATCGACGTCCGTTCGTGGCCGAGAAGGGCCTTGGCTACGGTCCAGCCGCTGTTCACTTCGCTGATGACCTGATGCACGGGCGCCCGCACGTTGTGGAAGAAGGTCTCGCAGAACGGCGAGGCGCCGCTGATCAACCGAATCGGGCGCACCTCAACCCCCGGCGACTCCATGTCGACGAGGATGAAGGTGATGCCGCGCTGCTTCTTGACGTCCGGGTTCGTGCGCACGAGCATGAAGATCCAGTCGGCCTGATCGGCGCCGGAGGTCCAGATCTTCTGGCCGTTGATCACGTAGAAGTCGCCGTCGCGTACCGCCGAGGTTGCCAGTGACGCGAGGTCGGAGCCGGCGTTCGGCTCGGAGTACCCCTGGCACCAGCGGATCTCGCCGCGCGCGATCTTCGGCAGGTGTTCGGCCTTCTGCGCCTCCGTGCCGTGATCGAGAAGCGTCGGCCCGATCATGCTGTAGCCGAAGCCGGTCAGCGGCATCGGCAGCGCGAGACGGGCGAACTCCTCCTGGAGCACCAGCGCCTCGTCTCGAGACAGGGCGGCGCCGCCGTACTGCTCCGGCCAGGTCGGCACCGAGAAGCCCCGGTCGGCGGCAGCTAGCAGCCAGTCCCGACTCTCCGGGTAGATGAAGGAAGCCTTGCGGCCGCCGGCCGCCCAGGCGTTCGGGTCGGACGCCTTGCCGCGCAGGAACTCGGGTGCGTTCCCCTCGACCCAGGCGCGGGCCTCCTCTCGAAACGCGGTCAGATCACTCATGCATGTACCTCAGCCAGGTTGGACGGCGCGCATTCTGCCACGTCAGAGAGCCGCGGCGCTGCGGGAGCGCGACTATAGACTCCCGCTCCGCCGCGTCCCGATCCAGCGCCGCCCGGAAACCGTACCCATGACGATCCCCGCTGAAGCGGTCGCCCGCCGCCGCACGTTCGCCATCATCTCCCACCCGGACGCGGGCAAGACGACCCTGACCGAGAAGCTCCTGCTCTTCGCCGGGGCGATCCAGCTCGCAGGGGCGGTCAAGGCCCGCGGCGAGGCCCGGCGGGCTCACTCGGACTGGATGAAGGTCGAGCGTGAGCGCGGCATCTCGGTGAGCGCCTCCGTGATGACGTTCGAACACGACGGCAACCGGTTCAATCTGCTCGACACACCCGGCCACGAGGACTTCAGCGAGGACACCTACCGCACGCTGACCGCAGTGGACTCGGCCGTCATGGTGCTCGACGCCGCCAAGGGAATCGAGGCGCAGACCCGGAAGCTGTTCGAGGTCTGCCGCCTGCGCGACGTGCCGATCACGACCTTCATCAACAAGCTCGACCGCGACGTCCGGGATCCGTTCGACCTTCTCGACGAGATTGCCGACACGCTGCAACTCGAGGTCTCCCCCGTGAGTTGGCCGGTCGGCATGGGGCGGGACTTCCAGGGCTGCTACGACCTCGTTCGCGACCGGCTCGTGCTGCTCGAGAACGGGAGCCGGGAACGGCGTGCCGCGGAACGGATCGTGCCGGACCTGCAGAGCCCCGAGATCGAACGGGCGATCGGCGCCGGGCCGGCCGCCAAGCTGCGGGAAGAGGTCGAGATGGTGCGCGAACTCTGTCCCCCCTTCGCCGCCGCGCCGTACCTCGAGGGCAACCGGACGCCCGTCTACTTCGGCAGCGCTTTGCGCAGCTTCGGCGTGGGGGCTCTGCTCGACGGTCTGGGGCGGCACGCGCCCGCGCCCAGGCCGCAGCAGGCGGCGGAACGAACGGTGTCTCCCCACGAGGATCCGGTCACCGGCTTCGTGTTCAAGATCCAGGCGAACATGGACCCCAAGCACCGGGACCGGATCGCCTTCGTCCGCCTGTGCTCGGGACGTTTCTTCCGGGGCATCAAACTGCTCCACCCGCGCACGGGACGGACGCTGAACGTGCACAACCCGGTTCTCTTCCTGGCTCGCGAACGGGAACTCGCCGAAGAGGCCTGGCCCGGCGACATCATCGGCATTCCCAACCACGGCAACCTGCGAATCGGCGACGCCCTGACCGGCGGCGAGCCGCTGCGCTTCGTCGGCGTTCCGAGTTTTGCGCCGGATCTCCTCCGCCGGGTCCGGCCCGAGGATCCTCTGCGCGCCAAGCACCTGGGCCGCGCCCTGCTGCAACTGGCGGAAGAGGGTGTGGCGCAGGTCTTCAGGACCCGGGCCAGAAACGAGTGGATCGTCGGCGTCGCCGGCGCCCTGCAGTTCGACGTCCTCGCCGATCGCATTCGCACGGAGTACGAGGTGCCGGTGCGTTTCGAATCGACGACGATGTCCCTGGCGCGCTGGATCGAGTCGGACGACGAGCGAACCGTGAGGGACTTCGTCCGCCGCAACGAAGCGAAGATCGCGCACGACCACAACGGCGCGCCGCTGTTTCTGGCCGCGAACCGCTACTGGCTCGACCGCGCGGCCGAGAACGCGCCGGACGTGCGCTTCCTGGCTACGCGGGAGCAGGCGGTCTAGAACAGTTCGCGCACCCGGTCCTTCAGGTCCGCCAACCGGTCCGCGGCCTCGCCAACGGGCGGCGGCCAGATCACGCGCCGGTCCTCGAGCTGACGGTCGAGCCGATGCCAGAGTTCGGCGTTCTTGACCTGTCCGCCGGCTTTCGTGCGCCACCGGTTGCGCTTCCAGGAATGGATCCACAAGGAGGCGCCCCGCCGGAGGTAGTCGTTGCCCGTGTAGACCGCCGCCGGCTGGCCCTCCGGCAGGATGGCGAGCAGATCGAGAACGCAGGCGAGTTCCAGGCGGTTCGGAGTCGTCCCCGACGCCCTTCCCGTCCGCCGTTGCGAGCCGTCGGGCGTTTCGAGGTCCGCCGCCCACACGCCGCGGCCGTCGACGCAACGGACTTTCAGGAAGATTCTCGCGCTGTCGGCCGGGATCTCCACTTCCGAATCGGGTTCGGCCACGGCGCCGCCTCCACGGGCCGCGATCTCCGTGCTCGCCAGGGCATCGACACGCTCGTTCCACTCGTTCCCGGCATGGCCCTTGACCCAATGCCAGTGGACGCGGTGGCGTTTGTTCAAACCCTCCAGACGCCGCCACAGATCGACGTTCTTGACCGCCCCGCCGTCGCGTCGGCGCCAGTTCTGGGTCCGCCACCGCGCCAGCCAGGACGTAATGCCCTGCCGGACGTACTGGGAATCGGTGTAGAGCTCGACCGTACTCCGTGCGGAGAGAGCCGCCAGGGCCGAGATCGCCGCCTGGAGCTCCATCCGGTTGTTCGTCGTGCTTGGAGCACCGCCCGAAAGTTCGCGCGGGCTGTTACCGGGCTCCAGGATGATGGCCGCCCAGCCACCCGGGCCGGGGTTCGGGCTGGCGCCGCCATCGGTATAGATCACGAGCGTCGGCCGGCCGACGGGCTGCGTTCTCACGAGCGGAATGTACCAGCCGGCCAGACCGCAACGGGCGGCAATAGACTAAGCCGCCGATGAAGAGATTTTCGTACCCGACGGCCCCGATCGTCGCCTTTCTCGCCGGTAGCGCGGCCGTGTCCGGCCAGGAGCCCCTGGCCCAGCCGGAGGTGGACGCCTTCGAGGGCCTCGAGTTTCGCCTCGTCGGTCCCAGCCGCGGAGGACGTGTCACCGCGGTCGCGGGCCACGTAGCCCACCCATACACCTTCTACATGGGTTCGACCGGCGGCGGCGTCTGGCGCACGACGAACGCGGGCATTTCCTGGGAGAACCTGACCGACGAAGACTTCCGGGCTGGCTCTGTCGGCGCGGTGACCGTGGCGCCGAGCGATCCCAACGTGATCTACGTCGGCATGGGCTCGGCCTGCCCGCGCGGCAACGTCTCGATCGGCGACGGCATGTACCGCTCGACCGACGCCGGCGCCTCCTGGCAGCACATCGGCCTGGAGCGGTCGGGCTCGATCAGCCGAGTCCGCGTCCATCCGGAAGACCCGAACGTGCTCTGGGTCGGCGTGCTGGGTCAGATCTTCGGCAGCAATCCGGAACGGGGCGTCTACCGCTCGACGGATGGCGGCGATACCTGGCAGCAGGTGCTCAGCATCTCGGACGACGCCGGGATCGCCGACCTGGAGCTCGATCCGTTCAATCCCCGCGTGCTCTACGCCGCCGCCTGGCGGGTCGAGCGCAAGCCCTGGACACTGATCGACGGCAGCGACGAGGGCGGCCTGTTCCGCTCGACGGACGGCGGCGACACCTGGGAGCGCCTCGAAGGCGGCCTGCCGGACGGCGTGCTCGGCCGCATCGGCGTCTCCGCGTCGCCGGCAAGGCGTGGGCGGCTCTGGACGATCATCACCGCCGCGGATGGCCGCGGCGGCATCTTCCGATCCGAGGACCACGGCGACTCGTGGAAGAAGGTGAGCGACGAGCCCGAGCTGCTCACCCGCGGCTGGTACTACAGCCACATCCATGCCGATCCCGCGGACCCGAACACGGTCTGGGGGTCGAACGTCCGCTTCTTCCGATCGGTCGACGGCGGAGCGAACTGGGAGCGCGTACCCACTCCCCACGGCGACAACCACGACCTCTGGATCAACCCGGAGCAGCCGCACATCATGGTCCAGGCGAACGACGGCGGCGCGAACGTCAGCGTGGACGGCGGCCGGTCCTGGTCGACCCAGAACAACCAGCCGACCGCCGAGTTCTACCGGGTCACGGTCGACAACCAGTTCCCCTACCGCATCTACGGCGCACAGCAGGACAACAGCACGATCTCGGTGCCCTCGCGCCCGCTGCCCGAACTGACGCCGACCGAGCACTGGCACTCGGTGGCGGGCGCCGAGAGCGGCCACATCGCGGTTCACCCCGAGCAGCCGCACCTCGTCTACTCGGGCAACTACCTCGGCCGCATCGACCGCTACGACCACCGCAGCGGCATCTCGCGGAACATGATCCTCTACCCCGAGATGCAGGACGGCACCGCCCCCCGGGACCTGCGCTACCGCTTCCAGTGGAACGCGCCGATTCTCATCTCCCGGCACGACCCGGATGTCGTGTACCACACCTCGAACTATGTGCACCGTACCCGGGACGGCGGCTGGACCTGGGAGACGATCTCGCCTGATCTGACGACGGACGACGACGAGAAGCAGGGCATGCCGGGAGGTCCGGTCCAGCACGACCACACCGGCGTCGAGGTGTACAACACGGTGTTCGCGCTCGCCGAGTCGCCCCTCCGGGCCGGCGAGATATGGGCCGGCAGTGACGACGGCCGCATTCACGTCAGCCGGGACAACGGAGGCGCCTGGATCGACGTCACGCCGGCCGCGATGCCGGCCGACGGCACGGTGAATTCGATCGACGTGTCCCGGCACGATCCCGACCGCATCTACCTCGCTGCCTACCGCTACCGGATGAACGACTACACGCCGTACATCTTCCGCACCGAGGACGGCGGCGCCTCCTGGACGACGGTCACCTCGGGTCTGCCCGAGAACCACTTCGTCCGCGTGGTTCGCGAGGATCCGGGGGCCGACGGGCTTCTCTTCGCCGGCACGGAGTTCGGCCTCTATGCGTCGTTCGACCGCGGGGACTCGTGGCAGTCCTTCCAGTTGAACCTGCCCCGCACGCCGGTTACCGACCTGACCCTTCACGAGAACGCCGGCAACCCGGACCTGGTGCTGGCAACCCAGGGCCGGAGCTTCTGGGTCCTCGACGACCTCAACGTTGTTCGGGAGCTGGCTCGCGAACTGGCGGCCGGCGGTGGCCGCGACACACCCCGGTTGTTCGCACCCGAGACCACTGTCCGCGTGGACCGGCCTGGACGCGGCGGCGGCTTCGTCAACGGCGCCTCGATCTGGTTCCACCTTCCGGGAGCGGCCAACCGGCGGGTCGAGCTGACGATCACCCCCGAAGGCGGCGACAGGGTGCTGCGCCGATTCCTCTCCGAGCCCGAAGATGAAGCGGGCCAGAACCGGGATCGCGACGACGAACGACCGCGGATCGAGTCCTTCGAAGCCGAGACGGGGCTGAACCGGGTCGTCTGGGACCTGAAGGACCAGGCCCCCCGTCTGGTCGAGGGCGCGATCATGTCCCTGTCCTACACCGGGGGCCCCTTCGTGCCGCCGGGTACCTACCGGGCAACCCTCGGCGTCGAGCCGGCCGGCGAATCCTCCGACGGGGAGCCCTGGAGCGACAGCCGCACCTTCGAGGTCGTCGGCGACCCGCGCCTTGACGACGTCACCCGGGAAGACCTCGAGGAGCAGTACAAGATGCTCGACGGCCTGGCCGGGCGGTTGACGGCGGTTCACGACGCGATCGCGGGACTTCGCAGCGTCCGGGAGCAGGCCGAGGCCCTGGGTGATCGGCTCGACGCCGCTGGAGCCGGCGAACTGGAGACCGCCGTGGCCGAGGTCGCGGAACGGGCCGGCGAGCTGAACGATCGTCTGATCCAGGCTCGAAGCCGCGTATCCCAGGACGCACTGAACTTCCCTCCCAGGATCGACAACCAATACGCCTACCTTTACACTCACGTCTTCGGCAACACCGCGCGGCCGACCGCCGGCGCGCGACGCCGTTTCGAAGACCTTGAAGCGGAGTTGGTTCCGATCCTCGAAGCGGTAGACGAGTTGACCGGACCCCGCCTCGACGACTTGAATCGGCGGGCAAGGGAACTGGAAGTCCCCGCCGTCCAGCCCCCGACCAGCCGCGAAGCGAATCGAATTCCCGCCCAGCCCTAGAACGTCATGCAGCGACTCCTCCTCCGGCGCGGCGCCGTCGCGCTGGCAGCCTTTCTTGCGGCCCAGGGCGGCGCCGGGGCGGTGCAGCAGGACACGAATCGCGACCGGCCGCAGCTCAGGGCGCAACGGCTACAGCAGCAGCCGGTCATCGACGGGGATGTCCTCGGCGAGGCCCTCTGGCAGCAGGTCGACACGGCCACGGGCTTTCAGCAGACGGAACCCTTCGAAGGCCAGCCGGCCTCCGAGCGCACGGAAGTCCGCGTCGCCTTCGACGACCGCAACCTCTACATCGCCGCCGTCCTGTTCGACAGCGACGCCTCGACGCTGGTCATCTCCGACAGCCGTCGCGACGCCTCGCTCAGCGACGAAGACAGCTTCCGCTTCATTCTCGACACCTACCACGACGGGCAGAACGCGTTCATGTTCGGCACGAACGTCGGCGGCATCCAGTACGACGGCCAGGTAACGAACGAAGGCTCCAGCAGCGGCGGCTCCTTCTCCAGCGGCTCCTTCTCCGGCGCCAACCTGGACTGGGACACGACCTGGACCGTCAGGACCAGGGTCGGCGACTTCGGATGGAGCGCCGAGATGGCGATTCCCTTCCGCAACCTCCGTTTCGACTCGGGGAGCGGGGCCTGGGGAGTCAACTTCGAGCGCAACATCCGGCGCAAGAACGAGACCGCCTACTGGGCGCACCTCGCTCGACAACACGGCCTGCACCGCGTATCCCGAGCCGGCACACTCGTCGGCCTGGAGACGCCGCGCCAGCGCAACCTGCAACTCAACCCCTACGTGGTGAGTTCCGCCCGCGACGACGGTGTTTCCGACCAAACGAGCGCGTGGGACGGCGGACTCGACCTGAAGTACGGCGTCACCCCGAGCCTGACGCTGGACGTGACCCTCAACACGGACTTCGCTCAGGTCGAAGCCGACGATCAGCAAGTCAACCTCGACCGCTTCAGCCTCTTCTTTCCCGAGAAGAGACCGTTCTTCCTCGAGAACGCGGGGTTGTTCAGGGTCGGCGGCCGGAGCTCCAGCCGCGGCGGGGTGGAACTCTTCTTCAGCCGACGGATCGGCCTGGCCGCCGGCCGGCCGGTACCCATCCTCGGCGGTGTCCGGTTATCCGGCAAGGCCGGAGGAACGAACGTCGGCTTCCTGAACATGCAGACGGACGAGTCGGGGGACCTGCACGGCAACAACTTCACCGTCGCGCGGGTGAGCCGCGAGTACCGCAATCGGAGCCGCGCGGGGGTACTCGTCGTCAACCGGCAGGGTACAGGCTCCCTGGCGCCCGACGGCGACTTCAACCGCACCTACGCGGTGGACGGGCAGATCGGAGTCGGAGACTACACGGAACTCACCGCCTGGGCCGCCCGGACCGAGACGCCGGGACTTGCCGGCCGCGACCACGGTTTCGGACTCGGCAGCTCCTACAGCTCTCCGTTCTGGCGTTGGCGCGCCGGCTACACGGAAGTCGGCGAGGACTTCAATCCGGAAGTCGGCTTTCTCAGCCGCTCCGGCTACCGGCAGGCCAACGGCTACGCCCGGCGGCGCTTCCGACCGGCCGGCGAGGGTCGCGTCAAGGAGTTCGGCCCCCGCGTCTACTACGACAGCTTCTGGGACTTCGACGGCTTTCACCAGACCCAGCGCTACTCCGTCGGCGGCGAGGTCGAGTTCCGGAACGGCGCCCAGATCAGCTTCTCCGGGGGCGGCCGCTACGAGGGTCTCGTCGAGCCGTTCCTGATCCGGGAGGACGTCGAGATCGAGGCCGGCAAGTACGACGACATGGGCATCTTCATCTTCATGAACACGAACC
This sequence comes from Thermoanaerobaculia bacterium, assembly GCA_965232105.1. Taxonomy (GTDB): domain Bacteria; phylum Acidobacteriota; class Thermoanaerobaculia; order Multivoradales; family Multivoraceae; genus Multivorans. The sequence goes on along the minus strand of OZ246956.1, from coordinate 3,518,041 downwards.
GCGGGCGCGCGGTGAGTCTCTTCGCACGGGTCCAGGCCGGCGGCTTCTTCGGCGGAGATCAACTGGCCGTCGATCCCTCGGTGAGCATCCGGCTCGGCGACTACCTGACCTCCCAGATCAGTTGGTCCTACAACGACATCGACCTGCCGGTGGGAGCGTTCAGGGTCAATCTCGGCCGCCTCCGCGTGACCTACGCCTTCAGCACCCGCCTCCTGCTCCAGGCGCTGGTGCAATACAACGACGCGACGGACGATGTTTCGACGAACCTGCGGTTCAGTTGGCTGAACGAGGCGAACAGGGGCCTCTTCCTGGTCTACAACGAGATCTCCGAGTTCGGTCTGCTGGCCCGGCAAGAGCCCGATCGCAGCATCATCGTGAAGTACAACCGCGCCTTCGATGTGTTCCGCTAGAGCCGCCAGTCCCCACCGGCCCGGCCGGAGCCTGGTCATGGCCCGCCGGGGGATGGTGGCGACGTCCCATCCCCAGGCGACGCTCGCCGGCCTCGACATGCTGCGCGCCGGCGGTTCGGCGATCGACGGAGCGCTCGCGGCGGCCGCAATGCTGGCCGTCGTCGAGCCGATGATGACCGGCATCGGCGGCGATGCCTTCCTGCTCTACTACCGGGCCGATCCCGAGGGAGGCCCCGGCGAACTGCTGGGCCTCAACGGGAGCGGACGTTCACCGCAGGGGTTGACGCGCGAAGCCATCGATGATACCCGCGCCATCGAGCCCGACTCGTGGCCTGCCGTCACCGTCCCCGGTGCAGTCGATCTCTGGCAGACCGCGCATGAGCGGTTTGGCCGTCTCCGATTTGCCGACCTTCTCGGCCCCGCGATCGAGACGGCCGAGCGGGGTTTCCCGGTAAGCGAGCGGGTCCAGGGCATGTGGCGCGTCTGCGTGAACCGGCTTCGCCGCGATCGTGCCGCGGCGACCCACTACCTTGTGGACGGCGACGCACCGGACCTCGGCGCGCTCTTTCGGTCCCCCGCCCTCGCGCGCTCCCTGCGTCGCATCGCCCGCGACGGCCGCGACGCCTTCTACCGTGGGCCGATCGCCGAGGAGATCGTCCGTTACTCCCGCGGCACGGGCGGCTTCCTCACGCTTGAGGACTTCAACCGCCACACGTCGACCTGGGTCGAGCCCCTCAGCACCCGGTACCGCGGTCGCGATGTGGTGCAACTGCCGCCGAACGGCCAGGGCCTGGGCGTTCTGCTCCTGCTCAACCTGCTTGAGAACTTCGATCTGGGTTCCATGGACCTGGCCAGCACGGAGCACACCCACCTCCTGGTGGAGGCCAAGAAGTTGGCGTACGCCGACCTCCATGCTCAGGTCGGCGACCCGGACGGTCCTCCCCTGCGCACCGGCAACGGCGCGCCGCTGCGCGAGCTGCTGGACAAGGGCTACGCGCGGGAACGGAGTCGGCAGATCGATCCCCGGCGCGCCGCATCGACCGCCACCCCAGGCGAACTACCCACCGGCGCCGGCCGGGTGGGATCGGAGACCGTGTATCTGGCGGTTGTGGACGGGGACGGCAACGCCGCCTCCTTCATCAACTCCCTGTTCGCGCCCTTCGGCTCCGCGATCGCCGGCGGAGACACGGGCATCCTGCTTCACAACCGGGGCGCCGGCTTCACCCTGGAGGCCGGGCACCCCAACGAGTACCAGCCCGGCAAACGCCCCTTCCACACGATCATCCCCGGTATGGTCCTGTCCGCTGGGAGGCTCGAGCTCTGCTACGGCGTGATGGGTGGACCGTTTCAGCCGCAGGGCCACGTCCAGCTCCTGACCAACCACTACGACCACGGCCTCTCCCTTCAGGCCGCGATCGACCGGCCTCGCTGGCGGCACACGGCGGGCCTGGAACTCCTCTGCGAACGCGGCACCGAGTTGTCGACCGTGGCCGGGCTCGAGGAGCTTGGCCACCGGGTGCGGTTCGCGGGCGGGGCCGAGTTCGGCGGGGCCCAGGCGATCGGCGTCGACCGCCACGGCACCCTGCTCGGCGCCTCCGATCCCCGCAAGGACGGGGCGGCTCTGGGCTACTAGAGCGCCGCGGCGGCGCAGCCGACCAACCGAGGTCCAGCACAGGCCATGGCGCCCTCCAGGCGGCGGCCATGCCAAACTCGCGGCCGATGGACGACTCCGCCGCAGCGTCACGCCCGGAAGCCGCCGATCGGACTGTCGAACTGCGGATCGTCCAGTCGATGGGGGACATCCCCCAACCGAGCTGGGACGGCCTGCTCGAGTCGGGCGACCGCCCCTTTCTCTCCTGGACCTTCCTCGAGGCGCTCGAGCGGACCGGCTGCGTGGCGGCCGACCGGGGCTGGCTGCCGTTTCACCTCACCGCCTGGACATCGGATGACACGCTCCTCGCCGCCGCCCCCGCCTACATCAAGAACGATGGGATGGGCGACTTCTCCCGCGACTGGGCCTTCGGCGACGCGGTCCGCGCTGCTGGCGGCCGCTTCTACCCGAAGCTCGTCGTCGGCGTGCCCTTCTCTCCCGTGACCGGGCGCCGCATTCTGACCTCGGACGGCACCGACAGAACGCTTGCCGCGAGGATGTTGATGCAGCTTGCCGCCCACACCGCCCAGGAAGTCGGGATCGCTTCCGTCCATGTCCTCTACCACGCTCCGACGGAGGTTGAGGCCTTCGCGAGCGCCGGGTTCGCCCAGCGAGTCATGGTCCAGTACCACTGGCACAACTACGACTACAGGGCTCCGGAGGACTGGCTGGCCCGCCTGCGCTCCAAACGGCGCACACAGTGCCGCCGCGAGCGCCGCGAGCCGAACCGCCAGGGAATCACGATCCGGACCGTTCGCGAGGCGGAGATCACGAGCGATCCTGAACGGTGGGCCGAGACGGCTTTCGAGCTCTACGGCACGACCTGTGACCGGTACATGTGGGGAGGCCGCTATCTCAACCGCGATCTGTTCGGCGATCTGTTCGCCCGGCTGGACGGCGAAGTCGAGTTGGTCATCGCCGAGCGGGAAGACCGGGTCATCGCCGGCGCGATCAACCTGCGCTCCCCGACGCATCTGTACGGTCGGTACTGGGGCTGCCACGAGCATCACCGCTTCCTTCACTTCAATGTCTGCCTCTACCACTCGATCGACGAGTGCATCGAACGGGGCGTTGAGGTCTTCGAGGGCGGCGCCGGCGGAGAACACAAGATCAGCCGGGGCTTCGAGCCCGCGCCGGTCTACAGTTCCCACCTCTTTCTGGACGAGAAGCTCAACTCACTGCTCGCCGCCGCGCTGGAGCGCGACGCGGCCCGGCACCTGGGGGGCATCGAGGCCTGGCGAAGTCAGCGCCATCAGTTGGGCTGAAGGAGCTTTCCGGCGTCAGACTTCGTCAAGTAAAACGAAGTACCGTTCTCGGGTCATACCCGCGGTGCGCATATTGGCGCGGATAACGCCGAGGCTGATCGGCTTACGCCCGAACGAGATCGTGACCGGCCTCTTGAAGCCGGGCTTCGTCAAGGTGATATGCCTTCCTGACCGCCCGGTTTCGCGCCACCCGTCTCTCTCGAAGAGGCGAACGAGACGCCGCGGCTCAATGGGCGTCAGCTTGCGACGCTTGCCGGGCACCGATCACGAGTTCCATCGGTACGGCCACCGGCTCCGGGCCACCGTCTGCTTCGGCGGCAACGGCGATCGTTACGCCGGATTCCGCGAGGACTTCGTTCAGCGTACCCATCTCATGACAGGTCTCAAGGAAGAGCCGCACGGCTTCGTCCAGCATGTCCGCGGCCTCCTCAACCGTCTCTCCCTGGCTCGCAACGTCCAATTCAGGGCAAAGCGCGACCCAAACGTCCTCTTCCTGGTCGAGCTTCATCGACAGGTTCAAGCGCAGTCGGAGCATCGTTGTTCTCCATTGTCGTCTTTCGGGTCCAACGAGGTTCCGGCACATCGACCGGCCAACTCGTTACGTCTCAGTATACGAACGCCGGGAACCGGGCGTCCCAGTCGATCTCTACGGCGTTCCGGATGTCTCGCCCAGGACCAGGCCGCGAAGCCAACCTGGCGGTCCAATGTCCGGGCGTAATGCCACCGCGCCGACGCCGTGGCAGCGCACGTACTCCTTCTCAGCGAGCCACCGAAGCTCGCCTCTTACCTGAGGAACCAGGAGAAGAGACGCGCCGGGCGGGGCAGTTCCCCACCGTAATGCGTCCCGATAGAGGTGAGCGGACTGGGCCATACCGTCGAGAATCGCGTCGCGGCCGGCTCGCCACTTCGCGTCCAAGATCGTGAAGCCAGAGCTGGCTCCCCGCCTCCAGTGAAGGACAAGATCCGGCCGGCACTCCCGGGAAACGGACCAGAGGTCCGGCTGGTCCCTGCCGTTCGTGCGTCTGGCGGTCTTCTGGTAGTGGAGGACGACCTCCAAGTCCCCCCGTCTCGCCCGTGCCAGAACCAGGCCACGCCCTTTCGGCCCCTCGACCACTCGACTTCCGGCAGCCAGTGCTCCAGGAGACCTGCCATCTCAACAAAACACCAGCGCTCATACACCTCCCATGTCGGGCTGAGCGCCAGAAGATCCCGTGGATCGTGCTGTGACGCGCCTCGCCGGAGCGCTTCCCACCCCACTCGCCAAAGGCGCGCGTATAGCGGATGCGCCGCGACCGCGGTAAGTCCAGCGGAGGTGAGTTCGGGCCGACTAGCGTCGTGGAACGGAGAACGCCGCTCGGCAACCCTCATCTTTCGTTCGATGCGCTCCAAGATTCTCAGCCGATGCGCCAGACGGCTTTGGAGCGGTGTTCTCGTCGCGCTTTCCCGCTCGCCCTGGAAGCTCCAGCGCCTTCTCAGATGCCTGCAGCGTCGCTGAAGCGCGCGCAGCAGATAGAGCGCGCAACGGTTGACCGGCGCGTCAAAGCGTCGCTCCACGGCGGGCACGTCGAAGCGTGGTTCCGCAGCCACGCTGTGCACGAACGCGGAGGAGGCGTCGTGCCCGTGCCGGAGGGCGGCGCGCGACTCGGGGTGTCGCAGCGCGGCGCGTAGAGTTCGCACATCAGTCCGACGCACCGCGCGGAACGGCACGAGGCGGCGGCGCGGCCGCAACACGCTCGCGGGCTCCCGTTGAATCATGGCGATCGCCCGGTCCAATTCGTCTTCGCGCCGCCGCAACCGTTCGAAGAGGATATGCAGGTTGTCGTCCCCGCCGAGAGCGCCAAGCTTCCTTCGGGCGGGCTCAGTGCCCACAAGGAACGCTTCGTCGAAATCCAGGATCGCCTCGACCATCGCATCGAAGATCTCGCTGCCCGCTTTCCCGGGATCCGGACTCACGTCGAGCCACCAGGTTCCCAGGCTGCGACCGTTTTCCTTGTCGATCAGCTCGGCGCGGACCGCTCCAGCGTAGAAGCCGGGCGTCCAACGCCACATGGGGCCGCGGCTGTCCGAGCCCACGGCGCCGCCACCATCTCCCACCGCGCTCTCGGCGACGACCGGCGCCATCTCCTCGTCGTCGATCAGCAAGTGGCAATCTAGACCGGATGGCCCGACGAAGGTGGTCTCCCGGAGTTCCTGAAAACCTCGGTTCGCTCCCCTCGTCCCGGCACGGCCTCGCTCGAGTTCTCGCCAGCCCGAAGACGTGCGGGCCCGAAGCGTAGCCATGCCACGGTTCACCTGTGGCACGTCCGACACCACGGTTCCCGAACTAGCGCCAGAATCGGAAGCTACCAAGCGCTTCTCGGTCCTCGTTCAGTTCCTTGACCTTGGCAGGTTCTGAGGAACGCAGACGTCCTTGCTGGTACTGCCGTCCTCCGAACATGCGCCGACGTTCCCGGCACTGCCCAAGTGTAGGTCCAGAACGCCGTCCCGCTGCTCCATCGCGCTGAGCAGCGGCGCCAGGTACTGCTCGGGGTGGGAGAGGTTCATCTCATCCAGAATGCACACATGAGGCTCGGCAGGGCGTTGCGAAGCCCGGAGCAGGAAGTTCAGGAACTCCGTGCGTTGGTAGGCGCCGCCGGCGAGCGGGTTGGAGTAACCGAGGAGCGGTGACGGGTCGTGCCAACCCGGCTGAACGCGCACCGTCAGCAACCGGCTCTCTGTCTCGTCGGCATCGGTTACAACCAGTGCCCGCCCGTAGTGGTAGCCGAGCTGCGTCTTGCCGGTGCCGGAGAGCCCGGCGAGCACGGCGAAGTGACGCTGATCGTCCGCCCACAGACCGAGATGCAGGGACTCCACGTCGGCCCGGTCGAAGAGGAGGCCCTGCTGCCCGACGAACGCCTCGAAACGCGTCCAGACCTCGCTGAACGGCTTCGCTTGTGGCCTGATGTCCGGCAGTTCGTCCGCGTCGTCGTCTTCGGACTCCCGCATTCTGGCCGTGAGGAGACTCGGCAAGTACTGGCGCCTGGCGATCGCCTCCAGCGTTTCTTCCGGCGGCCCCAGGGCCTCCTCCAGCCGGCCACAAATCCAGGAGTTCGCCCGCACATGAAAATTCTCCGAGCAGTGGCCTCCCATGGCCCTGAGGAGACCGAAGAGATTTGCCTGATAGGGGAGGTGGACCAACTCCTCGGGAAACAACGCGCTGAGGACCGTGTTCACCATGAGGAGAGGCCGCCATCCGACGTCCGTCTTCGCCCGCTCCAGAAGCGCCCTGCGCATCTGCTCGAGCGCCTGGACGCGTCTGTCTCGGTCGTCCCGCGCCGGCAAATCGACTGCTACGCGCTCTGCGAACCAGGGCCTGAAGTCCTCTCCGGCGATCGTCCGATTTCGCAGGCCAGTTCACGTTTCGCAGGGACGGGCCATCCTACTGTTCGTCAATGAAGTCCGCGGATAGCCTGTCGCTCGAATCTCGCTCGGAGTGCGAGCAGGATGCCCGCGCTCCCGACATCGGACTCCAGCAGCACCGACCCGGCCTGGACCGCGCCAAGCACGCGCGGGCCCTATAATCAGCGCGTCATGCCGCACTTCGAAGACGACCAGCAGGGCGACAGCAAGGTCCTCACGAAGACGAAGACCAAGACCCGTCTGGCCCGGCCGCGGCTCTACAAGGTACTTCTGCACAACGATGACTTCACTCCTCGCGAGTTCGTCGTGATGGTCCTGCAGCACGTCTTCCACATGACCGAGTCGGACGCTTCTCGCCTGATGCTCTACGTCCACAAGAACGGCGTCGGCGTGGTCGGGCTCTACCCGTTCTCCGTGGCCGAGACGAAGGTCGCCGAGGTCGGCAGCCTCGCCCAGCAGGCGGAGGTTCCATTGCTGTGCACGATCGAGCCCGACGAGGGCGACGGCAAGGGTGACGGCGACGGCGACGGTTCAGGCAACGACGACGTCAACTGACGACCCGGAGAAACGACCATCGCTTCCGTACGCATGACCGAGGAGTTGCGGCAGTCGCTGCGCCGGGCGATGCTCGAGGCGTCGTCGCGCCGGCACGAGTACGTGACGCTCGAGCACCTCCTGCTCGCCCTCTGCGGTGATTCCGTGGGCGCCCGCGTGCTCCAGGCCGTCGGAGTCCGGCTACCCCGCCTGGTGCGGGATATCGAGGAGTTCCTCGATCATCAGCTCGAGACCCTCCCGCCCGCGCTGGCAGCGGAGGCCGCGGAGGACCAGGCGGAACCCGCCGCCGGCGCCGAGGCGGCCGGTGAGGGGGACAGTCCGGATCGGACGAACGGCAGCCAGGATCCCGGTGCAACACAAGCACCCGGAGACGAGCAGGCCGAAGAGCAACCCCCCAAGCAGACGATCGCCTTCTGGCGTGTGATCGAGCGGGCAGCGATGCACGCTCACGGCGCCGGCAAGACCGAGCTGGATGCCGGCGCGGTCATCGCTTCCCTGCTGCGCGAGCAGGAGTCCCACGCGGTCTACGTTCTCCATGCCCAGGACGTCTCACGCCTCGACGTGATCCGTTACCTCTCCCATGGCACGGTCAAGTCGGCGCCCGGCCTCACGGCGCCCCAGGCCCCGGAAGCAGATGCGGAGGACGGCGAGGAGGAAGAGGAGGTCGAGGATCCCCTCGAGCGCTTCGCGTCCAACCTGAACGAGCGCGCGGCGGAGGGCTCCATCGATCCGCTGGTTGGACGCCTGGACGAAGTACGTGTCGTCTGCGAGACGCTGGCGCGGCGGCGCAAGAACAACCCGGTCCTGGTGGGCGACCCGGGCGTCGGCAAGACAGCCATCGTCGAGGGTCTGGCGCTTGCCGTCCACGAGGGCAACGTCCCGGAGCTCATCTCCAAGGTCACGATCTACGCCCTCGACATGGGCGCGCTCCTCGCCGGGACGCGCTACCGGGGCGACTTCGAAGAGCGGCTGAAAGCCGTGATCGACCGGATCGTCGCCGAGCCCGAGCACATCCTGTTCATCGACGAGATTCACACGATCGTCGGCGCCGGCGCGGTGTCGTCCGGCTCGCTCGACGCTTCGAACATCCTGAAGCCCGGCCTCGCCTCCGGCAAGCTGCGCTGCATCGGCTCGACCACCCACGCCGAGTACAAGGGCTCGTTCGACCGCGACCGCGCCCTCGCCCGGCGCTTCCAGATGATCGAGATCGACGAACCGACCATCGAGGAGTCGGCGGAGATCCTGCGCGGCCTGCGCGACCGCTACGAGGAACACCACGACGTGAAGTACGCGGACGAGGCGCTGGACGCGGCCGCCGACCTCTCCGCCCGTTACCTGCTCGACCGGCGCCTGCCGGACAAGGCGATCGACCTCGTCGACCAGGCCGGCGCCTCGAACCGCCTGATGACCGCGAAGGAACGCAAGAGTGTTCTCGACCCGGTCGACATGGAACGGGTCGTCGCCTCGATGGCGAAGATCCCTGAGAAGTCCGTCTCAAGCGACGACCGGGACGCTCTCGCCCACCTCGAAGAAGAGCTCAAGGCCGTGATCTTCGGCCAGGACGAGGCGATCCGCTCGATCTCCTCCGCGGTCAAGCTGGGCCGCGCGGGTCTCGGCGCCCTGGAGCGGCCGATCGGCAGCTTCCTGTTCTCGGGCCCCACCGGGGTCGGCAAGACTGAGCTCACGCGCCAACTCGCCGAGGTGCTCGGCATCGCCTTCACCCGCTTCGACATGAGCGAGTACATGGAGAAGCACACCGTCTCCCGGCTGATCGGCGCGCCCCCGGGCTACGTCGGCTTCGATCAGGGTGGACTGCTGACCGACGCGATCCGCCGCACCCCGCACACGGTGCTGCTGCTGGACGAAATCGAGAAGGCGCACCCGGACGTCTACAACATCCTGCTCCAGGTCATGGACCACGCGACCCTGACCGACAACAACGGCCGCAAGGCCGATTTTCGGCACGTGATCCTGATCATGACGACGAACGCCGGCGGCCGGGAGCTGACGACGAAGCCGTTGGGCTTCGGCGACCGCTCGAAGCTGTCCGCCGAAGCCGCCTCGAAGCCGGCGGTCGAGCGCCTGTTCACCCCCGAGTTCCGCAACCGGATCGACGCCTGGGTCGTGTTCAAGGCCCTGGAGATTGACTCCGTCCGGCTGATCGTCGACAAGCTGGTCGGCGAACTCGGCGTCCAGCTCGAGGACCGCGACATCAAGATCGATCTGACCGACAACGCCCGCGCCTGGCTGGCCGAGAACGGTTACGAACCGGACTTCGGCGCCCGGCCGATGCGGCGCCTGATCGACGAGAAGATCAAGCGCAAGCTGGCCGACGAAATACTCTTCGGCAAGCTGGCCGACGGCGGCAAGATCATCGTCGACGCAAAGGAAGGCGCGACGCTCGAAGACGGCCTGGTGCTCAAGACGAGACGGAAACCCCGACGTCGGCGAAGGCGGGCGAAGCCGAACTAGCCCGCGGATTTCACCTGCTGCTCCACCGCGGCCGCGGATTCGCTTGCCGCGGCGGAGGGGTCGCCTCGCGCGCCCGTTGCAGGGACGTCGCCTTGCGGCGCCTGCCGCCGGCCGGCGCCCGCCGCCGACGAACGCACGGGCAAATCAGGACGACGGCGCAGCAGGCGCCGAGCAGGAAAACGCCGTCAGGTTCCGAACAGGCGCAAAGGGCTTGCCGAGCGTGTTGGCTACGCGCCACAGTTGTCCCGTCTGCATGTCCTTCACCCGGAAGTCGAATTCGACATCGGTCATCCCGGCCATGAAGAGCCACCAATGGCCGTTGATCGTGCAGCCGTCCAGCACCTTGACCACGATCTCGATGTTGGCGGGAGTGAAGAAGTGGATGGCCATGCTGTCGCGAGTCATCGGCGCTCCGTGAAGCGCGCCGCGGTCCGTCGGGCTCGTCCACCGCCCGTACATCTGGAACCTCTCGTTGAGGACGTAGGTCGGGCCGTTGGCCCACGGAGGCCCCTGGAAGGGCTGCGTGACGGAGGCCGGGGCCCGCGCCGGCTGGCCGCCGGGGACGGTCGCGGGATGGGCGGCCGGCAACGACGCAACGCCCGCGCCGGCGCTCTCCGTCGCCGCCGGATCGGCCGCAACGCCGCTCGGCTCGGCGGCGCAGGGAAATGCCTGCGTGTCCGTCACGGTGGGCATCAGCCTGCCCACTTCCGTCTTGCGGTAGACGCGCTCCCGGCCGGTGGCCAACTCGGTCACGCGAAAACCGGCGCCGACATCCGTCATGCCGGCGGCGTAGACCCACTTGTGCCGGTTGATCGCACACCCGTCCAGCACCTTGATCAGAAGCTCCGGGTTCTGAGCGTCGAAGAAGTGGAAGTACCCCGCGTTCGAGCTGACCGGCTCGGCCGTTGCGGGCCGCCAGTCGTCGCCGGCCCGGGAGGTGGTCCACTCCGCCGTCACCCGGTACTGCTGCTCGGCCAGGCAGAGCGTCTCGGGATCGTTCCAGGGACAGGCCTCGATCCACTCGTCGCCTGCCCCGGACATCGGGTAGAGACGCGAAGCCGCGTCGCGGTCGTCTTCGTTGATCGACCTTGCGTCTTCGCTGTCGGGGTCCGACCAGGGACGCATGATCGAACTCAGCGCCGCCGGCGTCCACGTCTCCGGGTCGTAGCTGCAGGAATGGGCGATTCCCAGGGCGTGCCCTATCTCGTGGGTCATCGTCTCGGCGAAGTAGGCCCGCGGATCGTCGGTGAAGTCGCGAAGCCACGCGCCGAAGCCGGCGTTCGTGACGATGTCGACTTCCACTATCTCGACAGCGGGTTCACCGGGGCGATCGGAGGCCGGAACGTCGCAGCGAACACGGACGGCAGCCGCCGCCAGTCCGCCCCCGGGAGCGGCGCCACCGCCGAACGTCACGTGCGGATCCTCGAAGGCGATCGTGGAGAGGCCGTCGTCCCAGAACGCCAGTTCCGAACTCCGCCGATCCGTGAGCCTCATGGCAAGCCGGATCCGACTCGCCGGATCCTCGTTCCAGACCGCCATGCTCCGCCATACGTCGCGCAAGGCGCCGCCCTCGACATGCGGCTGCCCGTCGGCTTGCACGACGAACTCGACGGGGACACCACGGTCCAAGCGGCCTTGCCGGACCAACGATCCTCGCGCCCCCGGCTCCTCGTCGGGCTTCCAGGCGCCTCCGCTGCAGACCGCCTTCATGAGGTTGTACTCGCTGACGACCGCGGCCGGTTCGTCCAGCGGATCGGCGAGGAAGTAATCGGACGCCCGTTCCCTCCCGGCCACGCGCTCCCGAATCCAGTTCCGGAACCCGGCGCCGCGACGGGGAAAGGCGGCCCGCAGGCGCCTGGCGGCGACCGGATCGTCAGGCAGGCCGACCGACGGGGACACGGCGCCGTCGCGGACCAGCAGTCGACTCCCTCGCGGGCCTGGGCGCTCCAGGAACATGCCGAGGGCCAACTCCACCGTGGCGTAGGCGTCGACCTCCGGACGCAGGAAGAGAAGCATCCGGTCCCCCTCCCGCAACCGCGGCAGGCCCATGATGAACCGGGCGGTCCGGTCCCGCAGAACCCCGCCGGGCTGCCGGACGACGATCGGCCCGGCGGCGAGGCTGCCCTTGAGCCTCTCCTCCACATGAAACGTGAAGTCGGTCGTGACCATGCCGCCACCGCCGACCGGACCGGGCGACGACGCCCCGACCGTGCCGTACACGATCACGGGCGATCGATCCACCAACTCCTCGTCCGTCATCATCACGTAGACAAGCCCCGACGACGGCGTCGCAATCAGGAGAACCGCGGCAAGACCGCCCATCAACCGCGAACGCCGACGGAGCGAACGTACGGCCGAGGAAGCCGGCGCCGGGGCCAGTCGCGATGAGCGCGATAGACACGCGCCTGCGGTCATGTGAGCTCCTCCCGGACTCGGACTCTATCCGACCCGCGGCAGCACCTCCGTCCTGAAGCGCTCGATCGTCGACATCAGCCGCGCGTGGGGCAGCAGCCCGTTGTAGGCCCAGAAGTAGAGCCAGGTCACGGGCAGGCGCTCGCAAAGCGTCTCGAGCTGTCGGGTCACCGTGTCGACGGTGCCGACGAGCGCCATCCCTGCACCCATGAAGTCCTCGAACTCCTCGCCCGTGTCCGGGTCCAGCATGCCGCGGCTGAACCCGAACGGTTCGAACCACGCCGAGCCGCAGAAGGCGCCGCTCGCCTTCCAGAGGCGCTCCGCCTCCACGTCCGACTCGGCGATCACGATGTCGCGCAGGACGCCGATCCCCTCGCCCAGAGGTCGCCCGGATTCCTCGGCGAACAGTTCGAACAGCGCCTGCTCCCGCTTGGGGTGAAGCGGAGGCAGGATCGCGGTCACGCCTTCCCGCGCGCACCAGCGGATGCTCGCCTCGGACGACGCGAAGGGCTGGAAGACCGGCGGATAGGGCTGCTGCACCGGTTTCGGCACCACACCCACCTGGCGCAGCACGCCGTCCTCGACGCCGGCGCCCCACTGCTCCGTCGCCTCCAGCGTCCACGGCGTCCCGCCCTCCGGACCGCCCACGGGGACCTTCCAGAACCGGCCGTCGTAGTCGAGCATCGGCTCGGTCCACGCCTTCTTGATGATCTGGAAACACTCCTCGAAGGCGGCCCGGTTCGTCGCGTCGATCTCGTCCCGCTGGTGCGGCAGGGCGCCCGAGATTCCGTGCGTCTGCTGGGCCATCACGTCGACCCAGCGCCGCTGGTAGCCGCGCGCGAAGCCAGCGTTGGCCCGGCCCCCGGTCATCCGGTCGAGCATCGCGATGTCCTCGGCGACCCGGATCGGGTTCCTTGCCGGCAGCACGATGCCCAACTGCCCGACCCGGATGTTCTTCGTCTGCATGCCGACGAACAGGTCGAGCAGGACCGGGTTGTTCGAGAGCTCGAAGCCCTCGATGTGGAAGTGGTGCTCGGTGAAGCTGATCGAGTCGTAGCCCAGGTCGTCAGCGAGCCGGGCCTGCTCCGAGACCTCGGCCAGCATCCGGTCGTAGAGGTCGCCGCGCAGGCCGGCCATGCCCTTCTTGATCTCGGCCCGGGAGCCGATCGAGGGCAGGTAGAAGAGGGAGACCTTCAAGAAGCCTCAGCCGCCGCTGTCGTAGCCCGGGAGCTCCCGGATCCAGACGTTGCGAAAACGGGTCGGATTGCGGTGATCCTGGAGCCCGATCCAGCCCCGCGGCTCGTGCGGCCGGTCGTAGACGCCGACCCGGCGGTGGATCGTCCGGCCGATGTACTCCTTCTTGTGATGGATGACCACACCGTTGTGGATCACGGTGACCTGGGCCTTCTTCGTCAGCTCCCCGTCCTTCCAGCGCGGCGCCTCGAAGATGATGTCGTACGTCTGCCAGGCTCCCGGAGCCCGTGACGAGTTGACCATCGGGGGCGTCTGGCCGTAGAGCGCTCCCGCCTGCCCGTCGGCGTATGACCGGTTCTCGTACGAGTCGAGAATCTGAACTTCGTAGTCGCCGTAGATCATCACGCCGCTGTTGCCGCGGCCCTGGCTGCTGCTCTCGACCTTGGCCGGGGTCGCGAACTCCAGGTGGAGCTGGAAGTCACCGAACTCCTCGCGGGTGCGGATCGACCCGGTCGAGGTGACCTCCATGTACCCGTTCTCGACCTTCCACTCGGGTTCGTCGCCGTTCGGCTTCTGCCATTTCGAGAGGTCCGTGCCGTCGAACAGCACGATCGCGTCGGCGGGTGCCGCCGCCAACTCGCTGAACGAGGCGCCCGCCGTAACCACCGGCGGCACGGGCCGGTTCGGGTCGTGCACCTTCCAGGGCAATCCAGGCAACTTGGGCGTGTCCTCGTAACCCACCGGCTGTTGCTGAGCCGCCGCCGACGCGGTCACCAGCAGGCCAGCGGCCAGAAACGGGTACAGGGTCTGCTTGACTCGGTTCGCTGCCATCTTGATCTCCTCTAGCGTCTACCGCACCCGCGACGCGAGCAGCGGTTCGGACAGTTCCAGCCAATTGGCGACTTCGGCCCGGGTGTTCCGTGGATCGATCAGATCGTGGACCGAGAACCCCTCAGCCCGCGGGAAGGGAGTCCGCCGCTTGGCGAACTCGGCCTCGAGTTCGGCCCGTTTCCTGTCCGGGTCGGGCGCCGCCGCGATCTCCCGCCGGAAGGCGACCGCCACCCCGCCCTCGATCGGCAGCGCGCCGCTCTCGGCCGACGGCCAGATGAGTACCCGGCCGGAAGGCCCGTAGTGGGCCGCGGCCGCGACGCCGTAGGCCTTGCGAATCTGCACGGAGCACCATGGAACGGTGGACTGCACGGTCGCCGCGATCGCCTCCATGCCGTACCGGATCGTGCCGGACGCCTCCGACTCGGAGCCGATCATGAAGCCGGGCTCGTCGACCAGGCTCAGGATCGGCAGGTGGAAGGTCTCGCAGAACTCGACGAAGCGCCGGAACTTCTGCGCCCCGGCGGCGTCCATCGCGCCGCCGATGTGCCGGCAGTCGTTGGCGACCACGCCGACCGTGTGGCCGTCGACGCGCGCCAGTCCGGTGATCTGGGAGGGCCCGTAGCCCGCGGTCATCTCGAAGAAGCTGCCCCGGTCCACGACCAGGGAAATCAGCTCGCGCATGTCGTACAGGAACCGCCGGTCCCGCGGCACGATGGAGAGCAGGCGTTCCTCGCGCCGCTCCGCCGGATCGCCCACTGAGCGCCGCGGCGGAAGCGTGTCGACGTTGGGCGGCAGGTAGCTCAGGAAGCGCCGGACCTGCTCCATCGCGTCGTCCTCGTCTTCGGCCACGTTGTCGACCACGCCGCTCCGGCTGTGGACCTGCCAGCCTCCCAGCTCGTCCTTCGTCTTCTTCTCCCCAAGGGCCCGCTCGACGAGCGCCGGCCCGCCGATCAGGATCTGCGCCGTGTGCCGCGTCATCACCGAGAAGTGGGAGGCCACGAGGCGCGCCGCGGGAAATCCCGCCACCGCACCGACTCCGATCGAGGCCACCGGCACCGTCCGCAGGATCTCGGCGATCGACCAGAAGCGGGCCCGCGAGTAGACCGGCTCACCCATCGGCCGCGGCGGTGTCTTCGGCGCTCCCTTGGCCCGTCCGCCGCTGCCCCGGACGCTGCCGCCGCCACCTTCGAGAAACCGCAGCAGGGGCAGGCGGTACTTCAGCGCGAGTTCCTCCGAGTAGACGCTCTTGCGCAGCCCGGCAGGCGACGGCGAGCCGCCCGCCTGGGTGAAGTCCTCTCCGGCCACGATCAGCCGCCGCCCCTCGACATCCGCGAAACCGACGACGTAGTTGGCCGGGGTGAACGCGACGACGCGACCCTTCTCGTCCACTTCCGCCGCGCCCGCCTGCCGGCCCTCCTCGATGAATGACCCGGGATCGGCGACCCGTTCGATCCGCTCGCGCACGGTCAACCGGCCGCGTCCGTGCTGGCGGGCCACGGCTTCGTCGCCGCCCATTTCCAGCGCCAGGCGCCTGCGCCGTTCGATCTCGTCGACCTCGGGTTGCCAAGACATGGACGGGCATTCTAGGCGCTTGCACCGTAGAACGCAGCGAACCCGGGTGGCGCGGCCCGCGCCACCCGGGTTCTCGCCGGCATTTGGTCCGGCGGCAGGCTCGTCGGCCTGAGGCGAAGTTTCGCTAGGCTTGGTCCGCTTCCGCCAACGGATTTCTCGGAGGCCGGAAAGGACGCCAGGACGGATGCGAAAGACGTTGTTCTCCGTTGCGCTGGCGGTGCTGACGCCGCCGGCGGCATCCCTGACCTACGCTCCGGCGACGGACGCCGAACTGGTGGACCGCGCCGCGACGATCGTCCTCGGCCAAGTGGTCCGGGTGCGCGAGACGCCGAGCCACCGCTACCTGACCGTCGCCGTCGACGGGGTGCTCAAGGGCAGCGCGGGCGCCACGGTGACGATCCGGCAGGTCGGCGGTACGGAGTGGGTCGTGCCCGGAGCGCCGCAGGCCGTGCTCGGCGACCGCGGCGCCTGGTTCCTCGACGCCCACGGCCGCGCCGATTCCGCGCTCGGATGGATGCACCGGGTCGGCGCGCGCTACGTGTCCATCGACGGGGAGGCCCGCAACGCCGGGCGTTTCCGGGCATGGGTCGTGGACCGCGCGGTCGGGCGCCGGCGTCCGGCGGACTACCGGCCCGTCGGCCCGGTCGCGGTCGCGCAGCCGTACAGGTTGTACACGCGCCTCTGCGGTTCGGGGGTCATGCGGTGGCGGAGGTTTCCCACGTGGTCGGCCAACAGCATGGACCTGTCCGGCACGAAAGGTTCCGTCGGCTGGTCCGACCTGGTCGCGTCGGCGAAGCGTTGGGAAGCGGTCTCGGCGGCGTCGCTGCCGTTGTCGCTCACGTCGACGGAGGTGACGCCCGTGGTGAGTGTTCTGTTCTTCAACGGCGAGGCGGCCGACGGAAGCCGGGATCCGCCAGGTCACGGATTCGGCTACACCGATCCGCCGACGGTGACGTTCTCGGCCCCTCGGGCCGGCGGCCGGCGAGCGGTGGGCGTCGCGGTACTGGACACCAAGCGGGATTTTTCACTTCAAGGAAGGAACATCGATTACTACTGGGGCGGCGTGGAGCGCGTCGACGTTTCCGACTCGGGCGACTACGACCTCTTCGACGATATCGAGGTAACGTTCAGCGCGCCCGTCGACAAGGGCTCGCTTTCCCGGCTCAGGTGGAGTCGCGGCAGCGGCTACGTCGCTCCCCCCGCGGTCACGGTCTCGGACCCGCCGGCCGGCGGCACGGCAGCCCGCCTGGAAGCGTGGATCAACAACGGCGAAGTCGTCGACATCGTGCCGATTGACCGCGGCGCCGGCTACACGTCCGCTCCCACGGTCTCGATAGCGGCGCCGCCGGAGGGTGGAACGCAGGCGGAGGTTCTCCGGGTGGAGACCAAAGGTCGCACCGCCGTCGGCTCGGCGGATCTGGAACCCGATTTCGATCGACTGCCGACGCCGACGCATATCAGCGATACGGGGTACAGCGTTCGCCTTCTGGAGAGGGGCAGTTTCACTGTTGGTAGAGCCTGGATCTTCTGCGGCGGCTCCTCCTACGACGCCGGGAACCTGGGGCCGGCAACGGAACCGTCCCGGGTCTATGTCACCATCGCCCGCGACTTCCTCGACTACTACTCGCCCGACGACTGGCGGGGGGTGATGACCCATGAGTTGGGGCACGCGCTGGGCCTGGACCACTCGTCGACCCCGGCCGCTATCATGTGGGGGTCGATCCGCCCGGGTCGCGGCTACCACCTGGCCCGGGACGACATCGCCGGCATCCGGAAGCTCTACGGTGCCGGGAGCAACGATCCTGATCCGGAGCCTCCACCGCCCCCACCGACGATCTCCGCGGCGAACGCCCGGGCCCCTGAGAGCGCCGGCGAGGTGATCTTCGACGTGCGGCTGAGCGCGGCGGCCGGAAGTCCGGTGACGGTCGCTTACGCGACCCGGGACGGCGCCGCGAAGGCGGGCGAGGACTACACGGCGACCGAGGGCACGTTGAGGTTCCCGGCCGGCTCGACGTCGCGTCGGATTCGCGTGCCGGTTACGGACGACGCCCGGTACGAGGCGGCGCCCGAGACGTTCACGCTGACGCTCCGGCGTCCGGTGAACGCGACCCTCGCCGGCGGCGGCGAGTCGCTGATGGCAACGGGGACCATTCTCGATGACGACGATCCGCAAGCCGAGGGGCCGTGCGTCGCCGACGCGCTGACCCGTTGCCTCCGGGACTCGCGCTACGCGGTCACGGTGGATTGGCGGAACGCGGTGGGCCAGAGCGGAGCGGGTCGGGTGGCGTCCGAGGGCACGGACGACTCGGCTCTGTTCACGTTCTTCGACCGGGACAACTGGGAGGTCCTGATCAAGGTGTTGGACGGCTGCTCGGTGAACGGCCACGCGTGGGTGTACGGCGCGTCGACGACGGACCTAGGCTATGTGATCCGGGTGACCGACACGGCCACCGGTGCGGTGAAGGAGTACCACAACGAGCCGGGCCTGCGGGCGCCGGCGATCACCGACGTGACCGCGTTTCCCGACGGTTGCGAGCCGTAGCCGAAGAACCAACAGCGTGCGTGTGGTGGCTGACGCACTCGTTCAACCCGGCGCGCGCTCGCTTCGCTATGCTGCGCCGTCCGGCAGGTTCATGTGACGGAAGCAAGACGCAAGCTCTGTGGTTGGGGTTACGAAGGGCAGGGGCTGACGCCGGCGGAGGCCGACGCCTTCCGTGCCAGCACCGCGGAGCGCTTCGGCACGCCGCTCGAACCGCGCGCGACGACGCCGGAGATCGCGGACTTCGACCTGCGTCCGACGCGGTTGCAGCCGCCGTCCTCGCTCACGAGCCTGTTTCGCGACGACCCGTACGAGCGCCTTCTCCACGCCTACGGCAAGTCGTTTCCCGACGCCGTGCGGATGTTCCGGCGCGAGGTCGCCGAGCCGCCCGATCTGGTCGCCTACCCGGAAACGACGGAGGACGTCGTCCGCATCCTGGACTGGGCCGGCGACGCCGGCGCCGCCGTGATCCCCTTCGGCGGCGGTTCGAGCGTGGTGGGCGGCGTCGAACCGGCGGTCGGCGGCAGCTACGCCGGCGCGGTGACGGTCGACCTGCAGAAACTCGACCAGGTGCTCGAGGTGGATCGCGCCAGCCGGGCCGCGCGGATCCAGGCAGGCGCCCGTGGGCCTCACATCGAGGCTCAACTCCGGGAGCACGGACTGACGCTGCGCCACTTCCCGCAGAGCTTCGAGCACTCGACCCTGGGCGGCTGGATCGCCACCCGCTCGGGCGGCCACTTCGCCAGCCTCTACACCCACATCGACGACTTCGTCGAAGCGACGACGACGGTGACGCCCCGGGGCGTGATGGAGACCCGCCGATTGCCCGGCTCTGGCGCCGGACCGTCCCCCGACCGGATGGTCATCGGTTCGGAGGGCATCCTCGGGGTGATCACGGAAGCCTGGATGCGCCTGCAGGACCGTCCGGTCCACCGCGGCTCCGCGACGGTCCACTTCCCCGACTACAGAAGCGCCGTCGAGGCGGTGCGCATGCTCTCCCAGAGCGGCCTCTACCCATCGAACTGCCGTCTGATCGACGCCCGGGAAACCGCGAACGCGGGCGCGGGCGACGGGTCGACATCACTGCTCGTCCTCGGCTTCGAGTCCGCCGATCATCCGGTCGATGCGTGGATGAAGCGGGCGCTCGAACTGACCGCGGACTGCGGCGGCGATCACAGCGCATCGGCCGGCAGCTCCCACCGCGAGGGGGCCGCCGGCGCCTGGCGGGACGCCTTCATCAAGGGGCCGTACTTCCGGGAGGTCGGCGTGCCGCTGGGCGTGATCGGCGACACCTTCGAGACCGCGATCACCTGGGACCGCTTCGCCGACTTCCACGCCAGGATCACGGCCCGGACCGCGGAGATCCTCGAGCAGGCGACCGGCAGGCCAGGCAGCGTCACCTGCCGTTTCACGCACGTCTACCCCGACGGACCCGCCCCCTACTTCACGTTCTCCGCTCTCGGCGACTGGGAACTCCTCGCGGACCAGTGGCGGGAGATCAAGCTGGCCGCGAACGAAGCCGTCGTGGAAGCCGGCGGCACGGTAACCCATCACCACGCCGTCGGTCGCGACCACCGGCCGGGCGGCTACGACCGCCAGCGCCCGGAAGTCTTTGCCCGGGCACTGGCCGGGGCCAAGGCGGCGGTCGACCCGGACGGCCTGATGAACCCCGGCGTGCTGATCGACCCGCTGGGCCGGGACGTCGGCGTCACCGGCGCGATGGCGCCGTAGCGCGGCTGGATGGCGTCGGCGGCACGCGCCAGCCGGAGGGGTACAAGGGGGCTGGACGGAATCGGGCCAGCGAGAGCGCTCTCTGGCAGCGACCCCTACTCCCTTATTCTCGCGGCCAGGGCCGCGACGTGGGTGTCCTGGGCGCCGAGGATGTTGAGGGATTCGTACAGGTCCCGCACGTAGTCGGCGTTGGCGCCACTCGGGCCGTTGGCTTCGGCAACCTGGGACGCGATCTCGGCGATTGGGGCCGGACCAGCGTAGTTCCGGTTGCCGGGCCAGCCCTGGTAGGTCAGGCCCGCGACAACGTGCGGCGACGCTGCTGAACGGTGCGGCGCTTGCGTGGCAGGCTCCTCGAGTTCAAGCGGGATCTCCATACGCACGTAGCCCCCGCGTTCCCGTACGTCCAGGTCGGCCAGGATGGCGTCGGCGTCGACTTCGTCGAGACGATAGGCCATGCCCCAGCAGGTGTCATCCGGCGCCGGTGCCAGGGTCACGACGCGGCCAGGCTGCCAGGGCTCGCCTCGGTGATCCGTCGACCATTGCCAGAACCGCCGGCTCCAGCCCCGGACGCGGGCGGGGCGGCGCTCCACGAAGGGGATCGCCGGGCGGAAGATCAACGAGCCGTAGCCGAAGATCCAGAGGGGTTGAGTCCCGATCATCGGGCCGCATTCTAGGGTCCGTTCAATGTCGTCGCCGCTGCGCTACGATCCTCGCCGCCGCCATGCGCCACCTCTTCGTCATCGATCCGATCGAGCGTCTCGATCCCGAGAAGGACACGACGATCGCGTTTCTGCGTGAGGCGGGCGGACGCGGCCACGAACTGACCGTCTGCACGATCGACACCCTGGAACTGGGTCCCGAAGGACGGCCCCGGGCGGAGGCGATTCCGACGCGCACGGTGGCGCCGGCAGCCGGTGGCGCCTGGTACGAGGTCGGCAGCGGGCGGGCAGCCTTCCTCGACGAGTTCGATGTCGTCTGGATGCGCAAGGATCCGCCGTTCGACATGGCGTTCTTCTACGCCACCCACCTGCTGTCCATGGTGGCGAAGAGCACCCTGGTCGTGAACGACCCGCTGTCGCTTCGCGACGCGAACGAGAAGCTGTTCGCGCTCCGCTTCCCCGCTGTCTGCCCGCCTGCGCGGGTGAGCCGCCGGATTTCGGAGTTGCTCGCCTTCCAGGAAGAGATGGGCGGCGAGATGATCGTCAAGCCCCTCGACGGCGCCGGCGGCGAGGGGATCTTCCACCTGAGAGCCGGTGACCGGAACACGAGCGCCATCCTCGAGGCCGCGACCGCCCACGAGAGCCGCTACATCATGGCGCAACGCTACCTGCCCGAGATCCGCCAGGGCGACAAGCGGGTCATCCTGGTCGAAGGCAAGGCGCTCGGCGCGGTGCTGCGCGTGCCCGCCGAGGGCGAATCGCGGGCGAACTTCCATGTCGGCGGCCAGGCAGCGGCCACGGAGGTCGACGACCGCGACCGCGAGATCGCCGCGGCGGTCGGGCCGGAGCTCGTGCGCCTCGGGATCGTCTTCGCCGGCATCGACGTGATCGGCGGCTGGCTGACCGAGGTCAACGTGACGAGTCCCACCGGCCTGCGCGAGATCGCCGACCTCGGCGGACCTCGGCTCGAGGTCGACGTGCTCGACGCGGTCGAAGCCCGCCGCGACGCCGGCTGATCCGTCACCGGAGCGTCACGAACTCCTCGGCCGAGGTCGGATGGATCGCCATCGCGGCGTCGAAGTCCTTCTTCGTTGCGCCCATCTTCACCGCCACGGCGAGCCCCTGGATGATCTCGGGCGCGTCGGCGCCGAGCATGTGGGCGCCCAGAACACGGTCGCTGGTCCGGTCGACGACCAGCTTGATCAGGGTGCGCTCCGGGTTGTCGGTCAACGTCAGCTTGAGCGGCCGGAAGCGGCTGCGGTAGACGTCGACGTCCCCGTACCGCGCCCGCGCCTCCTCTTCCGTCAGGCCGACCGCCGCCAGCGGCGGCTGGCTGAAGACGGCCGTGGCGACGGTCTTGTGGTCGACGGGAGTCGGCTCGCCCGCGAACAGGGTGCGCGACAGGCACATCGCCTCGTGGATCGCGACCGGGGTCAGGTTCAGGCGGTCCGTCACGTCGCCGATCGCCCAGATGTTCGGCACGTTGCTACGCGAGAACTCGTCGACGAGAATCTCGCCCAGCTCGCCCAGCGCCACGCCGCAGCCCTCCAGGCCCAGGTCGGCGACCAGGGGCCGGCGGCCGGTGGCGTAAAGCACCTCGCCGCATTCGACCGCCGCGCCATCGTCGAGGTGCAGCCGGAGACGGTCGCCGGCGCCGGCCGTCACCTCTTCGATCGACTCCACCTGGCACTCGAACCGGAGCTGGATTCCACGCGACCGCATCTCGTCGGCCAGGTGGGTTCGAATCTCCTCGTCGAATCCGCGCAGGAAGAGCGGCCCGCGGTAGATCAGGGTCACCTCGCAGCCGAGGCCCGCGAAGATGCCCGCGAACTCGACGCCGATGTACCCGCCGCCGACGACCGCGAACCGCTCCGGCAACCGCTCCAGGTAGAACGCCTCGTTCGAGCTGATCGCGTGCTCGATACCAGGGATGCGCGGCAGGTCCGGCCAGCTACCGACCGCGATCAGAACCTGGTCCGCCGTCACGCGGTCGCGGCCGTTCCCGCCGGATTCGATCTCCACCGCATGCGGATCGAGGAGGCGCGCCCGTCCCTCGAACAGCTCGACGCCGGCGCCGTCGAGCAGGCCACGGTAAATCCCGTTCAGCCGCTCGATTTCCCGGTTCTTGTTCGCGATGAGGCGCCCCCAGTCGAAAGCGGGTTCGTCGGCCGTCCAGCCGAATCCGGAGGCCTCCCGGTAGTGGTCGGCAAACCCCGAGGCGCAAACCAGGAGCTTCTTCGGCACGCAGCCGACGTTGACGCAGGCGCCGCCGAGGTAGCGCTCTTCCGCCACCGCCACCCGGGCGCCGTAGCCGGCCGCCATCCGGCTGGCGCGCACGCCCCCGGAGCCCGCGCCGATCACGAAGAGGTCGTAGTCGTAGTCCGTCATGGACGTAACGCTAGACCAATCGGCCGCGAAACCGCCACGCGCCCTTAGACTCCGACCGATGAACACCGCAGTGAACCCGTCAGGGAGCGACGGCATCGCTTCCTGGGCGCCGCGCGCGGTAGCCGGCGGCGTCCTGATGGGCCTGGCGAATGTCGTGCCCGGGATCAGCGGCGGCACGATGCTGCTCGCTGTCGGCATCTATCCCCGCTTCATCGACGCGGTGGCCGACACGACCCGGCTGCGGTTGCGGCGCCAGCCACTCCTGCTGCTCGCGACGGTCGCCGTCGCGGGCGGGCTGGCGATTCTCCTCCTGGCCGGAGTGCTGCGCGACCTGGTGGTTCACCAGCGTCTGACCATGTACAGCGCCTTCATCGGCCTGACCCTGGGCGGCGTGCCACTGGTCTGGCGTCTCGCCCAACCCGCCGGCCGCTCGTTCTGGGCGGGCGCGGCCGGCGGCTTCGCGGCGATGGCCGGGCTCGCCATGCTCCAGAGCGGCCCGACCGAAGCGGGAGCCGCCAGCGGACCGTTTCTGCTCGCCGTAGCGGGAGCGGCGGGCGCTGCCGCGATGATCCTGCCGGGCGTGAGCGGCGCCTACCTGCTCCTCGTCCTCGGCCAGTACGAGCCGATCCTCGGCGCGATCGACCAGGTACTGGAGGGTCTCGGCGACCTGAATGGCCGGGCGCTCTTCGAAGCGGCAGGCGTCCTGCTACCCGTTCTCGTGGGGATCGCGGTCGGCGCAACCGTGATCAGCAACGCCGTGCGGCTCGCCCTGCGACGCTTCCGTCAGGCAACGCTGGGGGTGCTCATGGGGCTTCTGCTTGGCGCCGTCGTCGGCCTGTGGCCCTTCGAGGGTCCGGCCTTCCCCGCACCGCTTCAGGCCGCGTCGGCGTTGGGGCTCGCCGCCGCCGGCTTCGTCCTGACCTGGAGCATCAGTCGGTTCGGTACGACGCGCGCGCACCGCTCCGGACAGCAATAGACGCCGCCCCGTGCTGCGCTACAGTCGCGGCTTCTTTCCGCTTCCCACCCGGGCGGCGCATTTCGCGCCATCCGCGAACCAGTTCGCGCGACCACCATCGGATGCGCGGATGGCATCAACGGAGTTCCCGACGATGAAGAACCGTCTCGCCCTGTCTCCCGTCGCCGGCTTCCTCGCCCTGGCCGGGCTCCTCCCGTCCGCGGCGACTTCCGCCTTCGCAGCCGACGGCCGGACGCTGATTCATGCCGGCGCCCTCGTCGACGTCGAGGCCGGCGAAGTCCTCGGCCGGCACACGATCGTGGTGGAAGGCGATGCAATCACGGCCGTCGAAGAGGGGCTGGCCGATCCGGAAGACGGCGATACGCTGATCGACCTCTCCGGCCACACCGTTCTGCCAGGCCTGATGGACATGCACGTCCACCTGACCTCCGAGCAGTCCGGCGCCGCGTCCTACCTCGAACGCTTCCAGCAGACTCCGGCGGACGCGACGGTCAAGGGGCTGATCTACGCGAAGCGCACGCTTCTCGCCGGCTTCACCACCGTCCGCGACGTGGGCGGCGAAACGACGGCGATCCTCGCGGTGCGCAACGCGATCAACCGCGGCGAGATGCCCGGCCCGCGGATCTTCGCCGCCACCGCCTCGCTCGCCACGACCGGGGGCCACGGAGACCGGACGAACGGCATGAGACCGGATCTCCAGGGCGACCCAGGCCCGAAGCAGGGCATCGTCAACGGCATCGAGGACGCCCGCAAGGCGGTCCGGCAGCGCTACAAGGAAGGCGCCGACCTGATCAAGATCACCGCGACCGGCGGGGTCCTGAGCCTCGCCAAGAGCGGCCAGAATCCGCAGTTCACGGAGGAGGAGATTCGCGCGATCGTCGACACGGCGAAGGACTACGGCTTCATGGTCGCCGCCCACGCCCACGGCGCCGAGGGCATGAAGCGGGCGATCCGGGCCGGCGTGACGACGATCGAGCACGGCACCTACATGGACGAAGAGGCGTTCGAGCTGATGAAGCAGCACGGCACGTACTTCGTGCCGACGATCTCGGCGGGCAACTTCGTCGCCGAGAAGGCGGCTGTCCCCGGCTACTTCCCGGAGATCATCCGGCCCAAGGCCGCAGCGATCGGCCCGGTCATCCAGGACACGTTCACCAAGGCCTACCGCGCCGGCGTACCGATCGCTTTTGGCACCGACTGCGGCGTCTGCCCCCACGGCAGCAACGCCCAGGAGTTCCTCTACATGGTCGAGGGCGGCATGGCGCCGATGACGGCGATCCAATCCGCCACGGTCGTCACCGCGAAGCTGCTCGACATCTGGGAAGAGACCGGCTCGATCGCGGCCGGCAAGGCGGCCGACCTGATCGCGGTCGAGGGCGATCCGATTGCCGACGTGACCCGGCTCCAGGACGTCCGGTTCGTCATGCGGGTCGGCCGGGTCCACAAGACGCCGAACTAAGCCCGCAGGATGGTCGCCGCTTCGCGGCCCGTGTTTCCTGGCCGCCTCCGGCGGCAGCCGGCGGGAACCCGTGTGGCGCGTTCCGCGCCACACGCGAACCAGTCCGTGCGCCCGTCAGCGGGCGCACGGATGGCACGCCGGCGCACCCGGTCCCTGCGCGCTAGGCCTTGCCGCCCAGCGTGCGCTCCGTGTAGCGGACCCGCGCCGCCTCGGACTCCGCGTCGCCACGGACCCACTGCAGCGTGTCGCCGTCGGCGAAGTCGGTGGCGCCGGCAATCGAACGCGCGACCGAGTTCACATGGTCCTTCGTGATCGCCGCGGGCACCGTTGGCATCGCGGCCAGACTGCGGGCGAGTTCCAGAGCCACTTCCTCGAGACGCTCCGGCGCAACGATCCGGTTGACCATCGCAGCGACCTCCGACGGGCCGAAACGGCGGCAGGTGATGATCAGCTCCTTGGTCAAGGCGGGGCCGATCTCGCGCACCATCCGCGGCACGCCGCCCCAGGCCAGCGGCAGACCGAGCTCGACCTCGGGGATGAAGAACACGGCGTCCTCGGCGACGACTCGCAGATCGCAGGCCGCCATGAGCAGAAAGCCGCCGCCAACCGCGTACCCCTGGACCTGGGCCACGGTAAGCGCGCGCATCTGCTCCAGGGCGTCCATCGCGCGCCGGCCGAGCTGCCCCGCCTCGCGACGCTGCCGCCAGTTGAGGTCCGAACCGCCGCCCATCGCCTTTAGGTCGGCGCCGGCACAGAACGCGCGACCCTCCCCGCGCAGCACGACCGCGTCGACCTCGCTTCGGCCGTCGAACCAGGCGGCTGCCTCGGCCAGTTCGCGCAGCATCGTCCCGTCGACGGCGTTCAACCGTTCAGGGCGCGCCAGAGTGAGGAAGCCCAGGTTGCCGTCGCTTTCGACCCGGATCGTCTCGAAACCGCTGCCATCTCCCATTGTCCGATCTCCTCTCAGTCTTCGTCTACCGCGGCACGCCGGTGCTCTATCATGCCGTCCGCCGGCGCCGCCATATCGGGCCGCGCAGATTCTCCTTGACCCCCGCGTGACGCTTCAACTTCAGGTTCTCGGCTGCGGCGACGCCTTCAGCAGCGGCGGCCGGCTGCACACCTGCTTCCTGCTCCGCGGCGAGACCGATGGCGTAGCCCTGCCGCCGACCCTGCTGGACTGCGGCGCGACCTCGCTGGCGGCAATGAAGGGCCGCGGCATCGAGCCGGCGACGGTTCGGACGATCCTCATCACGCACCTGCATGGTGACCACTTCGGCGGACTGCCCTTCCTCCTGTCGGACGCCCACTACCGCGCGCGGCGCACCGAGCCGCTGACCCTGGCCGGTCCGCCCGGTCTCGCCAAGCGGCTCGCACAGGCGCGGGAAGCGCTCTACCCGTCCTCCACCAACCGCGCCCTCGCCTTCGAGCTTGAGATCGTCGAACTCCACGAGCGGCGTTCGGCCGACGTCGGCGGTCTTCGGGTGACCCCGTTCGATGTCATCCACCCGTCCGGCGCGCCGAGCCATGCGCTGCGAATCGAGTACGGCGGCAGCGTGCTCGCCTTCTCCGGCGACACCGAGTGGACCGACGCCCTTGTCGAAGCCGCCGCCGGCGCCGACCTGTTCATCTGCGAATGCAACTCGTACGACCGGCCGATCCCGAACCACCTGAACTACCGAGAACTGCTCGCCCGGCGGCCTCTCTTCGACTGCCGGCGAATGCTGCTCACGCACCTCGGCGAGGACATGGTGAACCGTGGCGGCCTGGAGATCGAACCCCTTGTGGAGGGCCGTACCTACCAGGTCTGAAGACCGTCCGCCGGCTTGCTACACTCCGCGTCCGAAACCGACCCCAGGAGCAGCAATGAACTTCGATTTCTCGGACGCCCAGAAGGCGCTAAAACAGCAGACCCGCGGCTTTCTCCGCGCCGCCTGTGACACGACCGTGCCCCGGCGCGTGCTGGAGAACGCGGACGAACCCTACGCCCGCGATCTCTGGCAGCAGATCTGCGCCAACGAGTCCCTTGGAATCGCGATTCCGGAAGAGCACGGCGGGATCGGCTTCGGCTACCTCGAACTCTGCGTCGTCGCCGAGGAACTTGGCCGGGCCATCGCGCCGGTACCCTTCTCCTCCTCCGTCTACCTGGCCACCGAGGCGGTGCTGCTGGGAGGTTCGGAGGACCAGAAGCAGGCCCTGCTGCCGAAGCTCGCTGGCGGCGAGGCGATCGGCACCTTCGCCCTTTCCGAAGGTCCCGGTCAGGCCACCGAGGCGAACCTGCAGACCACGCTGAAGAACGGGCGCCTGAGCGGAACGAAGGTGCCCGTACCCGACGGCGATGTGGCCGACTTCTGCGTCGTCGTTGCCAGCGACGGCAACGGCACCTCACTGGCCGTCGTCGATCTTGGCGCCGACGGCGTGTCGCGGGAGCAGGTCGACACCCTCGATCCCTCACGCTCGAACGCCCGGATCACCTTCGACGGCGCCGAGGCGGAGCTTCTCGGCGAGTCCGGCCAGGGCTGGGAGCTCAAGAATCGCGTCTTCGACCGCGCCGCGGTGCTCTTTGCCATGGAACAGCTCGGCGGTGCCGACGCCTGCCTCGAGATGGCGATCGGCTATGCGAAGGGCCGCTACGCCTTCGGCCGGCCGATCGGCTCCTTCCAGGCGATCAAGCACAAGCTCGCCGACATGTACATCAAGAACGAACTCGCCCGCGCCAACTGCTACTACGGCGCCTGGGCCCTTTCGACCGACGCCCCCGAACTGCCGGTGGCGGCGGCCGCAGCGCGCGTCGCGGCGACCCAAGCCTTCCACTTCGCTTCGAAGGAGAACATCCAGACGCATGGCGGCATCGGCTTCACCTGGGAGTCCGACTGCCATCTCTACTATCGCCGTGCCAAGCTGCTCGCGCTCAGCATCGGCAGTGAACGGGTATGGAAGGACCGGTTGATTTCCGGTCTGGAAGAGGAGGCCGCCTGATGGACTTCAACGACACCCCCGAACAGGCCACGTTCCGCAGCGAGGTCCGGTCCTGGCTCACTGCCAACGCGGAACCGCGCAAGGACCGCCCCAGCGTCAGCCGCAGGCTGGACGCCGAGGAAGGCCTCATTCTGGCCAAGAAGTGGCAGAACATGAAGGCTGAGGCCGGTTACGCCTGCCGTCACTGGCCGGCCGAGCACGGCGGCCAGGGCCGGCCGATGATCGAGACGATCATCTACGACCAGGAGGAGGCCGGCTTCGACGTCCCGTCCGGTTTCTTCAGTATCGGGCTCGGCATGTGCGGCCCGATCATGGCGAAGTACGCCACCGAGGAGCAGCAGGCGCGCTACATCCCGCCGATGATCCGCGGCCAGGAGGTCTGGTGCCAGTTGTTCTCCGAGCCGGCGGCCGGCTCCGACGTCGCCGGGCTACGGACCCGCTGTCACCGCGACGGCGACGACTGGGTGGTCAACGGCCAGAAGGTCTGGACCTCGGGCGCTCACTACTCGGACTACGGCATCCTGGTCGCCCGCCACGACTCGTCCCTTCCCAAGCACAAGGGCCTGACCTTCTTCTTCATCGACATGAAGTCGCCAGGTATCGACATCAAGCCGATCAAGCAGATCAACGGCGGTTCGAACTTCAACGAGGTCTTCTTCACCAACGTCCGCGTGCCCGACAGCCAGCGGCTCGGCGCGATCGGTGAGGGCTGGCAGGTAGCGATCGCAACCCTGATGAACGAGCGCCTGGCGGTCGGCGACGCGCCGCCGCCGGACTTCCGCGAAGTGATGAAGCTGGCCGCGAGCTGCCTGCTCGACGGCAAGCCCGCACTCGAGGACTCTGCGGTGCGAGAGAAGATCGCCGACTGGTACGTCGAATCGATGGGCATGAAGCACACCAAGGCACGCACCCTGACCGCACTCTCGCAGGGGAAGATCCCCGGCCCCGAGAACTCGATCGGGAAGGTGATCTCCGCGTCCAAGCTGCAGAACGTGTCCTCCTTCGGCGCCGACCTGATGGACATGGGCGGCGTGGTCACCGACCCCTCCCTGATGCCGGCCTCCGCCCTGTTCCAGCAGTCCTACCTCTACTCGCCCGGCCTCCGCATCGCCGGCGGCACCGACGAGATCCTGCGCAACATCATCGCTGAACGCGTCCTCGGCCTTCCCGGCGAGATCCGCGTCGACCGCGACGTTCCCTACAGCGACATCCCGACGGGAAGCTGATCGAGCGGCCCCTAGCACCAGTCTCCGACGGTCAACTGGCGGCCATAGAACGCTTGGCCCAGTGCTGTGAAGACAGGACTTCGCTGGTCTCTGCTGGAGCCGGCCCAGCTCCCGCTGATCGCGGGCTTCGATCAGTCCAAGAAGGAGCCGTCGTACATCGTGCAAGACCGTGACCCCACACGGGCGCCGCCCGGCACGGCTTCCGATCTCAACCGGAGTCCGCCCACGAGAACCGAGAGAGCCAATCCGTCTAGATCCTTGAGGCCTCTGTTGCAGAGGGGTATCGTCCTACAAGACGGGAGGAATGACGTGAGTAGCCAGTCGGTTCAGGAGGTCAGCCGGGGACTCCGCCAAGAACTGCCCCACATCAGGGACGAGGTCCACCGGATTGTCCACGAAATCTTCCCCAGCCTGCGATTTGCGAACGTCTGGGTACAGCCCGGCAGGTCGTGGTACGGGGATGAGGTGGTCGACGTCTGGGCGATCTACGACGGCGATGTCGGCGGTCTAGAGCAAGCAGAAGGCCGGCTGCTGTGCGGTAGAAAAGTCCGAGACATGCTCTGGGACCGCGATCTGGATGTGACGCCCAGCATCCACATGGTCACCACGTCTGACGCGGGAAACTGGCGTCCTGAAGGCTTCTGATCTTCTGGCATCGGCCGAGCAGCAGCTTCCATCCGGTCGCGGGAGGCCGTTGCAGACCCACCTGCGCCGCGCGGTGAGCACCGTCTACTACGCGCTCTTCCACTGTCTGGCCAATTGCTGCGCAGACACTCTGGTCGGGAAGACCGACCGAAGGACCCGCGGTTGGAGCCTGGCCTACCGATCCCTGTCCCATGGCCGCGCGCGTGACGCATGCAGGCAGAAGCGCGAGATCCGGCTGTTCCCGCAGGAGATACAGAGTTTCGCCGACCTCTTTCTTGTGCTCCAGAAAGAACGCCACACGGCTGACTATGATCCGGCACAGGTCTTCTTCAAGTCTGATGTTGAAGGCCACCTTCAGACCGCACGACTCACGATCAGAAGACTCGAGGCCGCCGACGTTCGAGATCGGCGTGCATTCGCGGCTCACATCCTGTTCAAGGAACGGCCGTAGCGGAGGCATCTCGCGACAGGCTGAGAAACCTCTGGACAGCCGTCTCCACCGAAGAGGCTCCTCGCACGGACGAGGACGCCACGCCGGCACCCTCCAGCCCGCGAGGAGATCGGAGAGGGGAGGGCGGGCTCACCTGCCGCCGGTCCGGCGCCGCGCAGCCGCAGCAGCGGCTAGCTGTCGTTGGCGAGCTTGCGGAAGTACTCGTCGACGAGTTCGCGGTAGCCGGGAGGGACCTGATCGGAGTTGCCGAGGTAGACGCGTTCCGTGTCGGCGCCGCGCAGTTCGCGCCAGAGGCGGTACTCGAACTGCCGGAGTCCTTCGACGATGTCTCGGCGCAGGGACTCGAGGGCCAGCGGATCCTTGTTGAGCCCGAGCAGGTCGAGATCGCCCATCTGGCGCAGGAGCTGGTCCACGTCGGAGGTGTCCATTCCTTCCCGCCTGAGTTCCCGCCGTAGCGCGTCCAGGTCCTGGCGCCGCTGGCTCAACTCGCGTTCGGCCTGTCGCAGATCCTCCGTGGTGAAGGCGCCGGGCTGGTAGAAGCCGCCGGAGCTCGATCCGTACTGGTTGGGACGACCCCAATCCCGGCCGCCTCCCTCCTGGTTGCGGGCGCCGCCCTGCTGTGAGGAATCGCCCGGCTGACCGCCCTGCTGCTGGCCACCCTGCTGCTGACCGCCGGACTGTTCGCCGCCCTGCTGCTTGCCGCCGGACTGCTCACCGCTTTGCTGCTGGCCGCCTTGCTGCTCGCCGTCCTGTTGGCGCCCTTCCTGTTCACCGCGACTCCCGGGACGCTGGCCGAGCCGCCTGCCGGCATCGGCACGGTCTCGCAGACGGGCCTCGAAAGAGGACATGTTCTCCACCAGATCACGGGCCTGATCGAGCATCCGCTCCTGACCGTTGCCTCCGCCTTCCCCGACGCTCGCCTGCGCCTCGGCGATCCGCTCCCTCACCTCGTCTATGTCCTGGCGGATCTGACCCTCGAACAGGCGCGCGAACTCGGCGTCCCGGCCGGCCAGCACGCCCTTCGAGTAGCGAATCTTCTCCTTCAACTGCTCGTCCCGAATCAGTTCGGCCGACGCCTGCAGCTTGCGCGCCGCCTCGGGTTGCTCTTCGCGCGCGCTCCTGGTCATCCGGTTGAGCTGAGCCTCCAAACCGCCGACTTCGTCGGTCAGCCGGTCTTTCCGCTCCATGATCCGCTCGATCAACTCCGCGCGCTCCTGCGCGGTCAGGTCGCTCCGTCGCCGGCCGTCCTCGCCCTCCTGTCCCGCCAGCTCTTCGACCTGCTCCTCGATCCGGCTCTGCATCTGCGATACGCGCTCCGCTCGCTGCTGGAGCTCCTCCATGTCCCGGCCGAGCTGCTGGCGTTGGTTGCGGTCCAGCAGACGCCGCGCGTCGCGCAGCTTGTCCAGCGCCGCGATGCCCTGCGCCCCGGCGCTGGACTGCGAGCCGGAGGAACCGGCCTGTGACCGCTTCATCTGCTCGACCGCCTCCCGCAAGGCCTGGGTCGTCTGCTGAAGTTCGGAGCGCTGCCGCTCGCGCGCCAGCCGTTCCAGCCGCCGCGCCAGTTCCTCGGTCTCGTCGATCAGTTGTTGCTGACTGCCACCGCCGCCACCGCCCTGTTGCTGGCGGCCGCGCAGCCGGTTCTGGCGTTCGTTCTCGCGCTGCTGGCGGCGTCCCAGCTCGCGCAACTTCTGCATCAGTTCGTCGATCTCGGCCTGGGTCTGCTCCGCTTCACCCCGCTGCACCGTCTCGTACTGATTTCGCAGCTTGTCGAGCTCCAGTTCGA
The DNA here is from genome assembly GCA_965232105.1 of Thermoanaerobaculia bacterium. GTDB lineage: Bacteria > Acidobacteriota > Thermoanaerobaculia > Multivoradales > Multivoraceae > Multivorans. Next base: position 3,485,447 of record OZ246956.1, on the reverse strand, counting down.
AGAGGTCGGCAAGGTCCTCCGAGAGCTGCTGCTGGCTCCCGCCCCCACCGCCGCCGCCGCCCTGCTGGAACGAAACCGTCAACTCGCGGAACGCGGATTCCGCGCGCTGCAGCGACGCCAGGGCCTGCTTCTCCACCGTCATCGCCTCGTCGGGCCGCTCCTCCTCGAGCTCCCTCTGCGCGACCGCCATCTCGGTGGCGGCCTGCTGAAGGAACTCGATGATCTTCGAGAACTCTTCGTCACCGAGCAACTGCTGGCCGCGATTGCCCATCCGCGTGATCAGGGAGCCGACCTGGTCCCGCAGCCGCCCTTGCATCAGGGCGACCGTCGTCAGATTCTCGGACATCTCCCTGTCCGAGTACTCCTCCGCGTCCCTGACCAGGCGGAAGGTGGCCGAGATGATCATCTTCTGCTGCACCGACAGCGTGTTGTCGAAGCCGCCGTCACCGCCCATGCCGCCACCGCCGCCCTGTTCGGCGCGCCGGTATCTCCGGTCGAAGGGTCTGATCTCCAGGAAGTAGATGTCGCTGATCACCGGCTTCGAGCGCCCGCGGTCCCAGGCCTCGGCGTAGTAGGAGATCGAATCTCCGATGCCCAGTTCCATCTCCTCGAGGAAGAGGGTGTGTGCGGCGCTGACCTTCTTCATCGACGACCGGCTGTCCAGCAGGTTCAGCGACGTCTCCTCGCCGCCATTGATCGCGTAGCGGATACCGAGTCGACTCACGCCGTAGTCGTCCTCGGCTTCCACTTCGACGAAGACCTCGTCGACCAGGGTGACCTGAATGTCGCGGCCGGGATTCGTGAAGCGAACGATCGGAGGCTGATTCTCCAGCGCGGTGATCATGTACTCAGCCGAGGCCCGGTGCCAACGGCCCTCGTCGTCCATCAACTCGATGCGGTAGTACGTGTTGCCGCTGATCCTGTAGGCCGCCGTCAGGCTCCCGTCTCCCGAACCGAGGTCGATCGGTTCCTCGCCTTCGATCAGAAGCCGTCCCTCCGGCACCTCGAAGATCGGCAGAATGCTGAAGAGAACCCGCGTACCCTCGAGTACGGCAATGTCTCCTCCGTCCTCGACCGTCCGGTCGGACAGACCGCTGAAGTCGGGGAACTGGTACTGCAGGTCGATCTGCTCCACGTACGGCAGATCCTTGACCCGGATGCGGTAGATCGGGGAACGCACCCCCGAGGCGTCGACGTAGTAGTCCGTATCCGCGCGCAGGTTCAGGGCGATGAAGTCGTGGGTAGCCCGCACATCACCGATCATCAGGTCGCCGTCCACGTCGACCTCGGCGCTCACCCTGTTCATCGGCCACAGCCGCCACTCGCCCCGCGGGTCGCCGCTCGCGTCCAGCGGCCGGAGCGCGACCTCGACGCGGTCCGGATCGAAACCGAGGACGGCCGCGCTGATCAACTGGTCCGATCCGCGAGCCACCGTCATGTTGCCCGGTCCCACCCGCAACTGGTAGGGATTGTCCGCCGCGGCCGCCTTCCAGGGCGTGAACAGCAGCATGGCGCCGTGCTGCAGAAAGGCCGGACTGAGCAGGACCGCGGCCATGCCGGCGCCCGCCACGCCCGCCAGGGCGACGGAGAAACGGCGCAGCGATCCGCGCTCGATCCGCGAGGCGAAGCCGCTGTTCTCGCAGCGTTCGATCGCTTCTTCGAGAACCCGCCGCTGGAGCTCGGGCGACACGCGCTCGGCATCGCGGAGCGAACCTTGCTGCACCGGTCCTAGTTCGACCGCGCTCAGTACCGACGCCTTGAGAGTCGGCTCGTGCTCTTCGACGTACAGCGCCACCTGCTGCCTGGACACCCGCTGAGCCAGGGGTACGACCAGCAGCCGAACGGCAAGCGCGATCAGGGCCACGTAGGTCAGCCAGCGGAAGATCCGGACCGCTCCCTCGCTGTAGAGGAAGTAGTCCATGCCCCATACCGACGTGGCGAAGGCGGCGAATCCGGCCATTGTCAGCATGACGAGTCCGCGCAGTGCGACCTTCGTGCGCCACCGCGCCCGTACCCGCCGGATGACGCTCATCAGCTCGCCGTATGTCGGGTCGTAGATGGGATCGAAACTGGCAGCCATCACGTCTCCTCGCCGGTTGGCCCCCATGCTGTCACGACTGGCGCGGCGGTCGCACGTCGCCTGCGGTTGCCGAACAGGCCCTCGGCGACCAGAATCGCCGCCACCGCCGCAATCAGGTACCACCACAGGCGCTGCCGCTGCTCTTGCTCCTCCGCCGTCACCGGCGTCGCCGAGGACGCCGCGGCGTCCTCGGCCTGATCCGGTCGAATGCGGGACGCGAACTCATCCACGTCAAGCCCGCCCAGGTCCGACTCCGACACCGGCACGTTGGCCGCGAGCGTCAGACGCTCGGAAGTCACGTCGGCCCGCACCTCCCGGAAGTCGTAGAAGCCGGGCTCTTCCACATCGAGTAGCAGATCGCCACCGCCCGTGCCCAGGCGGCGTTCCCTGCCGGACGGAGCGACGGAGATGTACCCATCGCCCTCGCTTCCGACCGTGCCGGGCAACTCGACCGAGGCGACCTCGCCGACGCGGTACCACGAACGGGGCAACGCGTAGCCGGCCAGGTACTGCATCGAACGATGGACGAAGGGAAGAAACACGGCTTGCAGCGGCAAGGTGTTCCAGAAGGTGTCGAACGACGTGGGCAGCACCAGCACACGCCCGGCCCGGCCCGAGGCGGCATCGGCGACCCCGTCCTCTGCCCGAGCGGGCATCAGGTCGAGCAGAGCCGGCGCCCCGTCGTCGAACAGGGCGATCGGCATTCCACCCTCGGGTGTCTCCAGCCGGTGGTAGCGGAAGAACGACGCCGAGGAAAAGTCCCCGCTCCTCGCCGCCGCGAAGACATCGAAGACCGGATGGCCGGTGTCGAACCACGCCAGCGCCCCGGGTGTGCCGGCCAGCCGGTCCACCTGTTGCGTACTTTCGACGCCGAACTCCCCGAGCAGGGCGGAGGTCGAGTTCATGCCGCGCTCGACTCCGATCAGCAGACCCCCGCCCTCGCGGACGAAACGGACGACCGCCGCGTCCGCCGCGGCGGGAAGCTGCTGCGCCGAGTCGTTGATCACGACGACGGATTTGCCTTCCAGCATCGCAGGCTGAAACCCGGAGGCCTGGACCCGGTTCACCCGCAGGAAGGGACGGCGCCCGAGCGACAGGGCCTCCTCGAGGTACCGGCCGCGCCGCCGGTCGCCGCCGGGTTCGATGACCAGGACGCCGACCTCGTGGGCGGGCGACAGGACGAAGTGAAACTCGTTGTCCGTGGCGAGGGCGTCCTCGCGCAGGCGCACCGTGCCCCGCGTGGTCCGCTCGCGCTCCAGCACCTCGGGAGCGAAACTGACCATCGTCGAGGAGTCCAGCGGCAGTTCGACGGCCCGGGTCTGGATCACCTCACCGTCGAAGAGCAGATCGACTTCCGCCCGCAGGGGCTCGGGCGCTCGCTCCGGGTAGGCCGCGGCGCCGACCCCCTGATAGCTGACCCGCGCCGCGATACCGACGCGTTCCCGGGCGCCCTCTCCCGCTTCGCCGGCGCCTGCCCCTCCGGAAGGCACACGAGCGTGGTCGAGCACCACGTCGGTGACCGCCGCATTGACTTCGTCCTCTTCTTCCGAACGGACATCGACCAGACGCAGCTCGACGCCCTGGGGCAATGCCGCCACGTTGTCGGGCGCCCAGGAGGAGCGCTGAAAGTCGCTGACGATCACGAGTTCTCGCGCGGCGGCGCTTCCCGCGTCCGCGAGGACTCCCCGGGCCACCTGAATCGCGGGCAGAAGGGACGTGGCACGCGGTACGAGCTCCGTCTCCCGGGCCAGCGTCGCCAGCAGGGCGCTGTCCGCGGTCGGCGCGGCCACCATCGCGGCCTGATCCGAGTAGACGATCAGAGCCCCGCGATCCACCGCACTCATCCCGTCGAACGCCGAGGCTGCCGCCGTGGTGGCTCGCTGCCACCTGCCGCCGAAGCCCATGCTGAACGAGTTGTCCAGCAGCACGACGGTCAGCCGGTTGGCCGTCGCCGCGTTCGCCGCCGCATCACCCTGAAACAGGGGCCGCGCGAAGGCCACAGCCAGGAGCGCGAGCGCCAGGCAGCGCAGCGCCAGAAGCAGGAGATCGCGCAGACGACGCCGGCGCACGGAGCGGTAGGGCGCCCTGGAAATGAACATCAGCGACGGGAACGGGACCATCCGGCTGCGATGACGCAAACGCATGTGGATGATGACCGGCACCGCGACCGCGGCGAGGCCGAGCAGAAAGAGAGGCGCCAGCAGTCCCACGAGTCTTCTACCTCGTCTTCATCGCGTGCAGGCGGGCCGACAGGTAGCTGTAGAGCGCCGCGTCGAGGGGTTGCGAGGTGTCGACCAGCGTGTAGTCGATACCGGCCTCGACCAGGGATCGATCGAGTGTCTGCGTGTGCTCGCGAATCAGGTCCAGGTACTGGTCGCGGAGCACGTCCGGCATGACCGCCTGCCGCGTGCCGGTCTCCAGATCGCGAAGATCGAGCTCGCCCTCGAACTCGAAGCGGAGTTCCGCCGGGTCGAGCAGGTGGAAGAGGATCACGTCGTTGCCCTTGTGCCGGAACCCTGCCGCCGCCTTGATCACCGTTTCCGGATCCTCGTAGAAGTCCGAGATGAGGACCACCATGCTCCGCCGGCGCACGGAGTCCACGACTTCGAGGAGCGGTTCGCGCAGGCTGCCTCCCCCGCCCGGCTCGATGCGGTCGATCGTGTGCAGGACGACCTGCAGGTGCTTGGCTGCCGGCGGCACGAAGTCGACCAGCTTGTTGTCGAAGGTCACCAGGCCGATACGGTCCTTCTGCTTGGACGCGAAATAGCCAAGGCACGCCGCCAGATAGCGCCCGTAGTCCAGTTTGGTCAACGCCCCGGTGCCGAAATCCATCGAGCGGGAGACGTCGAGCCCGATCGTCAGGTTCGTGTTCGTGTCCGCCTCGAACTCCTTGACATAGAAACGGTCGGTACGGCAGAAGAGCTTCCAGTCCACGCGGCGGATGTCGTCTCCCGGCTGATAGGCGCGGTACTCGGCGAAATCCATCGAACGGCCCAGGAACGGTGAACGGTGAAGGCCGCTGACGAAGCCCTCCACCACCGTTTTGGCGAGCAGATCCAGACTGCTGATGCGACTCAGCGTCCGCGTGTCGACGAACCGGCCGTAACTCATCGCCGCTCTTCCGTCACTTCATCCTGCTCGCCGTCACCGGCGCCAACGTGACGCGGGTCTTCTGACCCGCGATCTCCGACTGTTCAGCACCACTCTCCTGGCCATCACTTCATCCTGCTCGCCGTCACCGGCGCCAACTCCAACAACCGGCCGACGATCTCGTCCGTCGTGATCCGTTCCGACTCGGCATGGAAGTTGGTCAGGATGCGGTGCCTCATGACCGGCGCCGCCAAGGCGCGGACATCCTCGTGCGCGACGTGGTAGCGGCCGTCCATCAACGCCTTGGCCTTGGCCCCAAGCACCATGAACTGGGCCGCGCGGACGCTCGCCCCGTACTGCACCCACCGGTTCACGAAGTCCGGTGCTTCCGGCGTGTCGGGCCGCGTCATCCGCACCAGGTGGACGGCGTAGCGCAGGATCGGATCGGCGATCGGCACCCGTCTTACCAGGCGGTGGAACGCGCGCAAATCGGCTCCGGAGACCTGGGTCTCCAGCGTGAACTCGCGCACGGTCGTCGTCGCGTCGACGATCTCCATCTCCTCGTCCTCGGGCAAATGGTCGATCACGATGTTGAACATGAAGCGGTCGAGCTGGGCTTCCGGCAACGGGTAGGTCCCCTCCAGTTCGATGGGGTTCTGGGTCGCGAACACGAAGAACGGCTGTTGCAGGTCGTAGGTGCGACCCTGCACGGTGACCCGGTGCTCCTGCATCGCTTCGAGCAACGCCGCCTGGGTCTTGGGCGGCGTGCGGTTGATCTCGTCCGCGAGCACGATCTGAGCGAAGATCGGCCCCTTCATGAACACCATCTCACGCCGCCCCGTGTCCTGATCCTCCTGGATGATGTCCGTGCCGGTGATGTCGCTCGGCATCAGGTCGGGCGTGAACTGAATGCGGCTGAAGTCGAGGTCGAGAATCTGGGCCACCGTCTGCACGATCAAGGTCTTGGCCAACCCCGGCACCCCGGTCAGGATGCTGTTGCCGCCGACGAAGAGCGTCATCAACACCTGCCCCAGCACGTCTTCCTGGCCGACGATCTGCTTGGCGAGCTGGGCCATGATCTGCTCCCTGCCAGTCGCCAGCCGCGCGGCCAACTGCACGTCGCTCTCGCTGGTCAGGCCCTGGCCGCCAGGCGCGCCGTCGACCGCCTGTTCCGGGGTGTCGTCAAGGGTGTCGTTCATCGATTTCTCCATCGTTCAGCAATGTTCGGGGGATCGGAATCCGCGGAGCCTCAGTGAGTCATGCCGTAGATCAGGTAGTTCACGCCCAGCTTGAAGCCCTTCTGAGTCACGTCGACCGGGTAGATGGCGTACTCCGACCATTCCCAGAAGTCGCCGATGTCCATGTTGTAGTTGATGGCGACCATCAGCCGCCGATTCGGATCGTTGTCCTCGAAGACGCCGTAGATCTTGCCGCGCACGGGAAAGATGCCGGGCAGGTCGAGATCGAAGTCCAGATCCTCGAGCGGGAAGAAGGCACGGAACACCGGATGGTCGATCGTCATCGGCACCAGTTCGTAGCCGGGCAGGAGGCGGCCCATCTGCCGCTCGGTGTTCTCCCAGTAGATCGGATAACCGGGCCGGTCGAAGATGTCGTCGACGACCAGGAAGCCGCCCTTGAACAGGTAGGAGCGGAGATTGGCGAGTTCTTCCTCCGTCGGGTTCCAGAAGCCCGCTTCGCAGAGGTAGGCCCAGGGATGCTCGAAGAGCCGCGGATCGGTCAGTTCGATCACGTTGCCGCCACCCGTGAACACGTCGATGTGGGTCATCTCGTCGACGATCCGGGTGAAGTTCCGTTCCGCGTCCGGATAGTCGTGGTTCCACTTGAGATCCAGACCCCACATGAACGGACCGCCCCCCCACTGGGTCGGCTCGAACTTGATCCGGGCGAAGGTGAAGCCGCCCGAGTAGGGAAACGACGGCGTCTCCACCTCCGGGGCCCGCCAGAAGTCATCGCGAGCGAACAGGGCGCCGGCCAGGGCGGCGAGGACGACCACGGCGGCGAGAACCGGGCGCCCGCGGCGTCCCCTCCGGAAGCCGTTCACGAGCCCTCCCCCACCAGGTCGAGCAGGAGTTCCTGTGCCGGGTCGTAGCCGGGCGCCACCTCGAGGGCTCGCAGCACCGACCGGCGCGCCTGCTCCGGCTGACCGGCGTGATGCTGGGCCACCGCCAGCTCGTAGAGCGCGACGGCGCGGTCCGGCGGATCGAGAGCGACCAGGGCGGCACGTTCCCGCACGGCAAGTTCGAAGCGGCCCAAGGCCGCCGCGAGTTCGGCGAGACGGCTGTGCACCTCCAGATCGTACGGCGAAATGTAGAGCGACCGCTCCAGGATCTCCGCCTCCTGCTCGGTGCGGCCGGCGCTCTCGAGCAGCCCGGCCAGAGCCAGATGCTCATCCCAGGCCATCTCGTTGCTTGCCGCCAACGTGTCGAGCGCCTCGATCGCCTCTTCCTCGCGTTCCTGCCGCCGGTAGATTTCGGCCAGCAGAGTGTAGGCGTTCCCGGGACCCACGTAGTCCGGGAAGAGGTCGCGGCCTCGCAGCAGCGGCGCCTCCGCCTCCTCGAAGCGCTCCTCGCGGAACAGGGCCGCGCCGTAGGTCATCTGGATTCTGAAGTCGTCAGGGCTCTCTTTCGCCGCGCGCGCAAGAGCTTCGAGATCCGGTCCGCGGGTCGCGAACGGGTTGCGCGTCGGCGCGCGCGACGGTCCGCCCTCGCCGGATTCCGCCTCCTCCTCGTCGGGCTCCGGCGGCGCTTCGCCGAGCGACGCGATGGCGGCGCCGAAGCGCGTGCGGAGATGGCCGAAGAACCGCTCGTCAAAGTCGTCGAGGCCGAGGGACATCGCCTCCTCGAACACCTCCTCCGTGCTCTTCCCGTCGCGATAGCCCGCGAGCATCGCAAGGATCGCGTCGAAACCGTGGTTCTCCTCGATCCACTCGCTGATCAGCGACGCCTGGAAGTAGGACAGCGCGATCTGGTTGGGGAACTTCGGCCGCACGAAGCCGTCGTTGATCTCGGCAATTCCCAGCAGCTCCTCGTCGCGCAGCGCGGCAAGGAAGCCCACCTGAACGTCGTCACCCCAGCCTGGCATCGCCCGCCGCTCCTCGAACACGGACAGTCCCTCGGTAAACCAGCGGGGGATCTTCGAATCCGTGACGAGCAGGGTGAACGTGTGGGCGATCTCGTGCCAGAGCGTGCCGCCCCAGTTGAAATGGCCGACCTGGCGTGCCGACGGCGAGTCGAGAGCGATCACCGGCCCGAAGCAGACGCCGAGCGCACCGAGCCCGGCCAGCCCGACGGTGCGAACCGAGAAGTCGGCATGCGACGGATAGACCTCGACGCGAATGGGCGTCGGAGGTTCAAAGCGGTAGCGCTCGGCCAGCGTCGCCCAGGCCTCCTCCGCCAGCTCGACCATGTAGGGGGCCAGCAGTTCCGCCTCGCGATCGTGGATGTGGAACTCGAAGTGCTCGCTCTCGACTTTCCGGTACTCGCCGAACGTGTCGAGCAGGTCGAGCGTGTTCTTCGTCCAGACGTTGTACGGATCGCCAGCGAAGGAAGTCTCCAGGTTCGCCCTTCCGGCCTCGATATCCCCCAGCCGGAGCTGGTTCATGCCCAGCAGGCCGTAGCCCCGCCAGGACTTTGGGTCGATCCTCACGGCCTCGGCCGCGAAATCCCGCGCCTTTGGATAAAGCCGATTGTCGACGCTGGCGTCCGCGAGATCGTTGAACAGGTCGGCATAGCGCGGATTGTCCGCGAGCACGCCCTCGCGGAGGGCCGCGAAGTCCTCGTCGCGACCCTCCAGGAACGCGGCCGCAGCGAGCAGGGTCTGGGCGGTGAGCGAACCCGAGTCGATCTCGAGCGCCTTCTCCGCCTCTTCTCTCGCCTCCGCGAAGCGCTCGGCCTGAAACCGGAGACGGGCCCGGAACACGCGCGCCGGAATCAGGTTCGGGTTGACCTCGAGAGCGGAGTCCAGGACGCCCTGCGCTCGGGGGTCGCCGTCGAAGCGCATCGTTTGCGCCATCGCGAGCAGAGCCGCCGCGTGACGGGGATTCGACCGCAGTACGTCGGTCAGCGACGAACGGGCCTGGCTGCTGTCGTACTTCTCGAGGAACAGCTCGCCGAGCCGGATGCGAGGCACCGGCCAGGAAGGAGCGAGCGCCACCGCCTCGTCGTAGGCCCGAAGCGCGTCCTTGAACAGTTCCGGATCGTCTCGCCCCAGGAACTGGCAGGCCTGCCCCACGGCAACGAGTTCCTCGGCCGTATCGGCGGCGCCGCGGTTGTAGGCGTCGATCATTTCGTAGAAGCCATCTGTCGCCTCTTCGATCTCGCCACGCTCCCAGGCCAGTCGAGCGAGTTCGAACGAAGCGACGAGGGCGTCCGCGCCCTGGGTGGCCCGGGCCTCCTCGAAGGAGCGCCCGGCCGTTTCCCGGTCCCCGCGAAGGAGCGCTACCCTGCCGCGCAGCACACCGAGCCCAAGCGCTGCTCCATCTTTGCCCTCGAACGCGGCCTCGGCGTCGTCGTAGCGACCGATCGAGATCAGCGCCTCCACCCGCAGTCTCAGCGCCCGCGGATCGTCCGCCTCGTCGGCCCGCGCGTCGAGCTGCTCCGCCGCCTCGTCGTAGCGGCCGGTCAGAATCCACTGCTCGATCTCGTCCAGGGAAACCGGCCCGTCCTGGGCCACGGCAGCCGACTGCAGCCATACGGCGACGGCCAGGACGACGGCCACCCGTCCGATCCACCGGTCGAGGGGGTCGCGGCGCACGTTCATCGATCGGGATTTCCGTTGGCGCCGTCGCCCCTGCCGTCCCCATCCTTCCCGGCCGCCTGCAGCTCCCGGTCGACCAGTGCGAGTTCGACCATCAGATCCTGCAGCTCGCTGAGGTAGACCTCCTCGTCGAGCGACTCACGCTGCAACCGGAGTTCGTCGATCCGGCGCTCGATCCCGCCTCGGCGTTCGACCAACTGCCGCATCTCCTCCGTCTGAACGTCCGGAAGCGCCTCCTCGCCCAGGAGGACGAGACTCGCGAGTCTCCCGTCGCCCGGTCCGGAGGAATCAACTCCCACCGGCTCCAGGGTTCCCTCACCATCACCGTTGTCGTCGAGAAGCGCATGCTCGGTTCGGATCTGCCCTGCCTGCTGGTAGTAACGCTCGACCTCCCGTTGAGCGAACTCGAACGCCTCGAGGGCGGACGTACGCCCGTCCTTGTTTCGATCTCCCGCGGCGCCATCGAAGGCCTCGGCGAGATAGCCGCCGAACAGCGACTCGTTGCCCTGGGCGCCCGACTTCGTGGCGGTGATGACCACCCGGCCCTCCCTTGCCAACGGCGCGACAAAACCTCCGGAAGCAGAGCTCGCGTTGATGAACACGAGGCGGCGGTCCGACAGCGGCTCGAGCGCCGCGGCGTACTGCTCGGCCACGAGATCCCGCCCCGGCAGATTGAACCGGGGCGGACCCGCTGAACCGCTGCCGTGCCCGAACAGCAGGATCCACACGTCGTCACCGGCGCTCGACCGCTCGCCGAGCGCCTCGATCTCCGCGAGCAGGTTCTCACCCGTGGACCGTGCCCGAATGCGCTCCGGATCGAGCTCGGGATCCTCGCCGAGGTAGACGACCCGATCCTCGCTCAGACCCGCCTCGAGCGCCGCCTCCACCACGCGCACGGCCCAGGAATGGAAGCGTTCGGTGTACATCTGCTCGCCGCCGACACCGGTTACCACGAGAAGGTGGCTCTCGGCTCCGAGCGGGACCACGGCAAGGGAACACGCGAATGCGGCCACGAGACACCTGTACCCGGGGCGCCTCACGCCATCCCCAAACGGCGCCGCACCGCCCACTCCCCGCCCAGGAGAGCGACCAGCAGCAGGAACAGGATCGGCATGTCCCAAAGGTCCCTCGCCTCGCGAACGGTCGTTCCTTCCCGACTGACCGAGAGGTCCTCAACCAGGCTCGCCATCTCGTCCAGGTCGTACTGCCTGCCGCCGGTCTCGCGGGCGACCCTTCCCAGCACCGAGTCCCGGCGAGCGGCGCCGAACAACTCCTCGTTCAGGGTGTCCACCGTAAACCGCGAGGTCGCGACACCCAGCAGTTCGCCCTCCGACGTCGCGTCCACTTCGACCTTGTAGTGGCCGCGCTCGCCCGCCACGAACGTGCCGACGAACTCGCCGTCGCGCTCGACCGACCAGTCGAGCGGGACAAAGGCCTCATCTCCGGACGGCAACTCGATCGCCGCCGTGACCTGCGCCCGGTTCACCTCCCGGAAGGCCGCGTCGCGCACCATGGCGCGCAGCGTCACGGTGCTGCCGGGCTCGAACCGGTCCCGGTCCGTCTCGACCTCGACCTGATCGGGGACGTAGGAGACCAGCCAGCGCAGCATCTGCCGCCACAGCCGCTCGTGGGTCTGGTCCTCGAGCGGAATGTCGGCGCTCATCTGCCAGTGCCAGGAGTCGTGCGGCGTGAAGGCGATCGCCCGTCCGCGGCCGATCCGGTGATGCGCCAGAGCGACCAGTGGCTCACGCACCATGGGACTCTGCGCACTCAGGAGCGCGGTCGCGCCGGCTTTCACTTCGGTCGCCCGCTGGTACGCCGAAAGCCGCGGCAGGGTCGACCAGAGGTCGTTGGATTCGGCGCGGTCGTCGCGCAGCAGGGTCGCGGGATGGGCACGTCCCTGGGCCGTCAACTCGAATGCCAGGTCGTGGATCAGTTCGGGCCGGGCTTCTCCCGACGGCGTTTCGACGTCGTAGAGGACGAGTGGCGACAGTTCCGCGATCGGCGTGCCGGCGAAGCCGCCCTCCGAGAACGAACGGCGACTGCCGAGCAGCAGCACGCCGCCGCCGCGCTGGGCGGCGAAGTCGACGAGCATCCGCATCTGGTCGTGGGTAAAGAAGCTCGCCTCCATGCTGCCCAGAATGATGCCCTGATACTCGAACAGATCCTCCCGGCGGGTTGGAAACCCGTCGAAGCGCTTCGTGTCCTCGTCGAAGTTGATGCCGTAGAACTTGTTCGCGGCCTGGCGGGTCATCGACACGACGTGGAGGTTCTCGTCGAACTGGACCGCCCGGCGCAGGAACTTCGACTCATCGCGCGGTTCGCCTTCGAAGAAGAAGATCTTCTCCTTCCTGTCCGTCACTTCGACCAGGGCGATCCGCTCGTTGTTGGGAATGAGACCCTCGCCCGGCTGTTCCGCCACCCGAAAACGGAACTCCCGCGCCCCCGCGTCGCTGGCAGCGAACATCACCCGGGCCGTGACCGCCGAACTCCGCCGCGGGAAGGTCACCGGTTCCACGTTCACGATGCGCCCGTCATCCTCGACTTCGAGGTTCACGCTGCTACCCCCGAACCCCGTCTGACTCAAGGTGACCTCTACTTCAACCGTGGACCCCTGGAGTACCCGTCGGGGGGCGACCACGCGCGACACCTCGATGTCCTTCTCCAGACCCTCGCGACCCAGCCCGACGGAATGCACCGGCGTCCCCGCGGCCTTGAGCGCGAGCAGCGCGTCACCGAGTTCGGCGGGCGCCGAATCGGCGCCGTCGGAGAGCAGGACGATCCCCGCCAGCGGCAAGCCCGCCAACTCGTCCGAGGCCGCGACCAGCGCCTCGCCGATGCGGCTGTCGGCGCGAGCGAACCGGAGCTGATCGCCCGACTCGATCCGCTCCGTGCCGCGGCCGAAGGCGAGTTGGCGTACCTGAAAGCGCTGCTCCAGGAGCTCCAGCAGGGAATCCGGCTCCCCGGAGAGCGCCTCCCGGACAGCCCCGCCCCGGGTACCGTCCTCGGCACCGTCCTCATCCGGCATCGCCATGCTGCCCGAGTCGTCGATCAGCACGCCGACGAAGGACTCCTGCGGCACCACGGTCGACAGCACGAGGGCCGGTTGCATGAGACAAAGGACCAGCACCGCGATGGCCAGAGAGCGCAACGTCGGCGGCAGCCAGCGGTAGCGCTCGGCGCCGCCGCTGGGCCCCGGACGCATCCGCCGGTAGGTGAACGCGGCGAACACGAGCGCGGCGCCGGCAAGCAGCGCCGCGAGCTGCATCCAGCCCGGAGCGGCGAGGGCGAACCGGCCCTCGTCGAAGAGGGCCGGCCGGTACTTGAACAGGAACTCGAAGAGACCAGCCATGAGGAACGAAGAGACGGAGAGGCGGGGAGTCGAAACGTCGGCTCAGTGCGACATGGCGTAGACGACGAAGTTGACTCCCATCTGGTACGCGTAATGCGAGAACCGTACCGGGTACCACTCGTCTTCCGCCCACTCCCAGGCGTCGCCGAGGTCGGTGTTCCAGTTGATCACCACCATCAGGCGGCCGTGGTCGTCGAAAATGCCGCGCACGTGCGGCGTGTAGCCGTCCTGCTCCCACGTCGGACCGCCGTACCGACCCTGGCCCACGTTCGGTACCTGGAGGATCTCCTCGACATCGTAGAAGCAGTGAAAGATCGGGTGGTCCAGGGGGATATCGACGATCGAGTACTCGGGCAGGAGCTCGGACAGCTCCCGCTCCAGGTTCGCCCACTCCCAACTGCCCCAGAAGTCGTCGATGACCCAGAAGCCGCCGGCGAGAAGGTATCGGCGCAACGCCTCGCGTTCATCCTCCCGAAGAGCCATGTGGCCAACCTCCACCGAGTAGAGGAAGGGGAAACGGTAGAGCTCCGGGTCCGTCGCCTGCCGCGCGTTGTAGTAGTCGTAGGCGTCCAACTGGTCGAGCAGCCTCTTCAAGCCGATCATGAACTGCACATCCGCCTTGGGGAAGTCGACCGACCAGCTTCCACGCCCCATGTACGGACTGCCGCTGTACGCCAAACGGGTGAAGTAGAACTCGCGGAGCACATCGTCCGGATGAACCGGCCTCGGCATGTACCGATCGAAGAGCGGCATCGCCTCGGGAGGCAGGGACCGTCGGTACCGTGTGCGGACGTCGCGCCGGTCGTCGTGACCCCTGACCTGGGGACCCGGCGCCGGCGCCGCTCGGACGGCAAGCAGGCCGGCGCCCGCGGCGGCCACCAGAGCGGCGGCAACCACCAGGAACGCTGTTCGCCGGATCGGCACGGGCCGGATCGTACCGCACCCCGAAGCGCCCACCTGGCCCGCCGCGCGCGGGAATCCCCGGGGCCGGCGCGGCCGCCACTTCAGCGTTCGACGGCGTCCCAGACCTCGGGCAGCACCTCGACTCCGGTCAGGGATTCGACCAGAGTGAAGATCAGGTCATCCTCGTCGGCGCCAAGCTGCTCCGCCAGGTTCCGCATCACCTCGTCGATCGACGATACGAGTGCGCTGAAGCGGAACTTCCAGGCGCCATCCTCGTTCACGAAGCGGTACTCCAACTCGTCGATGCCGCCGCCAAGCGCCGGATCCTCGAGGGAGGCACGGGTGCGGGCGGCGGCCCAGGCCTCGTCGCCTTCGATCCGGACTGGGCCCACGGCAAGCTGCTCGATCGCCGCGGAGTTGATCCAGCCGATCTCCATCGCCCGCACGATCACGTCGGCCAACTCCATCCCGGTCAACTCGGCCTCTTCGAACTGGTGCCGGAACGCCACGACCAGGAAGCGATCGACGAAGGTTCGCTGCCGTACCTCCTCCTCGCTTCCATCGAGGACCAATCGCTTCAGTTCCCGGTAGTAGTCGCCGGTCTCCCGGTCGACGAGGGCCGCGGCCCGTTCGCCATCACCGGCGATCAGGGCCTGGCGGTAGGCCTCGAACGTCTCCCGCACCGCCGCTTCCCCGGCGCCCGCGTCCCGGACCGTCGGCTGGGCGGCCGGCAGCACCGTCGCCAGCCCCAGCGCGACGACCACGACGATCGGCCGCACGCGCCGGGTCAAACGATCTGGCCCTCGCGCAGCAACCGGTTCACGCCCTTGAACCGAGGGTGGTTCTTGTCGCGCGCCAGTTCGAAGGCGACCGACTCGTGGTTCGTGATCTGGGCGCCGGCGTGGCCCAGCCGCTGGAGCGCGTGGCGCCGGTACTCCTCGCCTCGCGAACTCGTGCAGTCCCAGCACACATGGACATCCGTCCCGCGGGAGATGAGATCCAGCGCCGTCTGCATGACGCAGATGTGGGTTTCGAGTCCCGCCACGACAACCTGCCGATCCGCCGGATCGAGACCCGGCCGCGCCGCCGTCAGAGCTTCCTCGAACGCCGGCTCGCCGCAGCAACCGAACGAGTCCTTCTCCACTCTCCGGGTGCGGCGGCCTTCGGGATCCGTCTCCTCGATCACCGCCTCGAGTTCCTCGCGAGTCGGACCCAATCCCCGCGGGTACTGCTCGGTCACGATGACCGGCAAATCGAACATCCCGGCCAGCCGCAGCAGCCGGGAGGCGCCGTCGATGACCATCCGGGGCCGGTGCATCAGGTCGACGAGCCGGCCTTGCATGTCGATCACGAGAACGACGGCCCTCTCGCGGTCGAGAGCGGTCATCGAGGATGGCACGGATGAAGTCATGGAGCGTTCTCCCTAAGGTTCACGGGCGGCCTGGCGGTGTCGCCGCCGCGGCTGAGGTCTGCTACTGGATCAGATGGAGGGTCCGGCGCAGGGCCTCGGCGGCTTCGCGGCCCGAGATCGCCGCCTGGGGCCGGCACTCCCCCGGTTCGGAGATCAACCGGCAACGAAGCGCCGCCGCGCACACGGACTCCGTGTCCGCGGGCGCCTGAACGCCGGCATCCCCGACACAGGCGGCGCCGCTGCCGAGCCGGTCCGGCATGCGAAGCAGGGCGGCCAGCGCCGCGCCGCGCCGCATGTAGTCGTTGGGAGCGAACCGCCGCACCGCCGGATCGACCGGCGCCATGAGCCCCAGATTCAGCACCCGGGCGATCTCCCTGCGCTGCGGATGCTCCCCGATGTCGCTGACGATCACGGTACCGCCGGCCGATCCGGTCCGTATGCCAGCCACGAGCCAGTACGTCAGAGCCGCGAAGTCGCCCCGCAGCAAGCTCGATGCATCGAGCAGCCCCGCCACCCGGTCGGGCAGGAGCTTCGTGCGCCAGGCGAAACGCGACGCCGTCAGTGCCGCCGCGATGTCGACATTGTCCGGATGGCGTTCGGCGAGCTGCTCATAGAGGTCGAGACCCACGCGGGCGTCACCCATCTCGACTTCGAGCGCCGCCTGCCGCTGCAGCAACTCCAGTGACCTGTCGCCGGCGGCGATCAGCACCCGGGTCGCCTCGAGCTCTTCCTCCGCGTTGCCGCCCGCGCGCGCCAGACGTCGCCGCAGATCGACCGTCGCCGCCTCATCCGCCGCCCACGTCCGCAGCATCGCGAGCGCCGCCCGCGCCTCCGCCAACCGGCCTTCTCCGATGGCCTTGCCGACACGTTCACCCAGCTCCACGACCGCTCGCGCGCGCAGGGCCGAGGCCCGAGTCGCCGCCTCCCGATCGAGCTCCGCGATGCCGAGGTAGGCGCCGAAGCCGGCGACGGCATCGCCCTCCAGTTCGGCGGACCGCGCGAAGACGAGTTGGCCGGCGGTGTAGTCGGATCGACCGGCCAGAGGCTTCCTCAGCAATTCGACCACCCGCGCCGGCTCCCCTGCCGCGAAGAGCGTCTGCGCCAGCAGCACGGTGGCCGGCACGAGGGTCGAGTCGATGGCGAGAAGGGCTTCGGCGCCGGCTCGTGCGACCTGGACCTCACCGCGCCCGAGCGCCCTCGACGCGGACTGGAGTTCGTACCGGCTCTGCTCGGGGATGCTCCCTCCGTACCCGAGCAACGGGTCGCGCAGGAAAACTCGAACGGCCGGGTCGACTTCGGCCCTTGGAGGCTCCGGGGGCGCTTCGAAGGTCGAACTCGTCGCGCAGGCTCCAACACCCAGCAGCGCGACAACCAGAGCGGAGAACCGGGCCGGGTGGCGGTGTCGTCCGTGCGCCCGAGTGACGGACGCACGGACCGGGTCGCGGGTGGCGCGGATCTCGCCATCCGGGTTCATGCGGGCGCCGCCGATGCCCGTGTCTCGACCTGGGCCTCGACGATACGCCGCAACGCCCGTTTCACTCCTGCCCTGCCGGAGATGTCGATCCAGCATACGTCGGTCTCCCGATGGAACCATGTCTCCTGTCGCTTGGCGTAACGGCGAGTGGCGCGGATCGTCTCTTCCAAGGCCTGCTCCAGCGTCGACTTCCCATCCAGGTGATCGGCAAACTGCCGGTAGCCGATGGCCTGACACGCCGGCAACTCAGCCCAGGAAGCCCCGGCACGAAACTCGGCGCGTTCCCGCAGGCGCTTCACTTCGGCCAGCCATCCACGCTCCAGCATGCGTCCGGCCCTCGCCTCGATGGCATCGTACAGAAGGGGTCTCGGCAGGGTCAATCCAACCTTGAGTACACGCCTGTCGAGCGCCGCTTCCGAGCCCGCGCGCTGCCAGCCCGGAAGCGTCCGGCCCGTGAAGCGAACCACCTCCAGAGCGCGCAGGATGCGCTGCGTGTCGCCGGCGGAAAGCCCCGCCGCGCTCTCCGGGTCAACGCCACGCAACTCCTCGAGCAACGGCTCGAGGCCGCCGGACCGCAACTCGCCCCGCAATGCCGCGCGCACCTCGCTCGGAACCGGCGGCACCGGAGCGAGCCCCTCGAACAGCGCACGAAGGTAGAAGCCGCTGCCGCCCACCAGCAACGGGAGGCGATCGCGGCCCTCGATCTCCTCGACCGCGGCCCCCGCCCTGCGCGCGAACTCGCCGGCCGAAAACGCCTGGTGCGGCTCGATCACATCGACGAGGTGATGACGCACCCGGGATCGCGCTCGCGGCCCGGGCTTGGCGGTGCCGATGTCGAAGCCGCGGTACGCCTGCAGCGCGTCGGCGCTGATCAGTTCCACTCCACAGCCCCTTCGGCCGAGCTTCTCCGCAAGCTCCATCGCGAACGCGCTCTTGCCGGTCGCCGTCGGGCCCAGGACCGCGATCACCTGCCACGGAAGTTCCCGCATCGGGGCAGGATAACCGGCCCACGCTTCACTACGGCCTGCTGCGGCCCCAATGAAGAACTCCGGTCAGTCGATGCCCCCGCGCGGCCAGGATGCGACCTCGTACGCCGGGCGCCGAACGCCGGAAGGACGCCGGCGGAAGCGGACCTCGATCCGTCCGTGACGATCCGTGCGCAGAACCCCCGCCCCGCGGGTTTCGATCCGTTCCACCACGTCCGGCGAGGGGTGGCCGTACGCATTGCGTCGGCCGGCCGACACCAGCGCCAGCCGGGGGTCGACGGCGTCGAGGAACCCGGCCCCGGTCGACGTCCGGCTGCCGTGGTGAGCAACCTTGAGCACGTCACTCCGAAGCGATCCGCCCCTGCTTCTGGTCCAGGCCAGCAATTCCCTCTCACCGGCCAGGTCGAGGTCGCCGGTAAGCAGGACGCAGGAGCCCTCCGAACACGCGTGCACCACGAGCGACGCCGAGTTGCCGTGAACGCCCGGTTCCGGAGCGGGATGGTGGACCTCGAGCCGCCACGCGCCAACCGTCTCGGCGTACCCGCGCTCGACCATCGTCACGCGCCCGTTCAGGCGCTCGGCCAACGCCCGGCCGCAGCCATCCCGGGTTTCCACCCGAGCCGCCCACAGGCGTTCAACCCGCAAGTACCGGGTGAGTTCAAGCAGGCCCTGGCAGTGGTCCGCGTCCCCGTGCGACAGGACGGCCAGGTCGATCCGGCGGACCCCTTCCCCAGCCAGGATCCGGAGCAGGGCCGCCTCCGCGAAGTTGCCCTGGCGGAAGCCACCGCCATCGACCAGGATCACCGGCCCGCGCTGGCCGCTCCGCAGCAGCAGCGCCTCCCCCTGGCCCACGTCCAGCATGACCAGCCTCGGCTCGGGGTCGGCCGGCGCCGGCGTGCACGCGAGAACCATCGACAGCGCGTAGGCTCCCCGCCTGATCCCCGACAGGAGGACGCCAAGCCAGAGCGCCAGCGTCAGCGCGGCGCCGGATTCGACGCTCACGGGCACCGCCAGCCAGGCGCCCGGAGGGAGTTCGGCGAGCCACGCAAAGGGTTGGGCCAGCAGGTCGAGAACCCCCAGGAGCACGCCCGCGGCGGGCTCGGCCACCCGCCAGACCAGCGGTAGCGCGGCTCCCGCAACCACAACGACCCAGAGCAGCGAAACACCCAGCACCAACGCCGTCCAGGGCACGAACAGGAGGTTGAGGGCCGGCGCCAGCGGCGTCAGCAGACCCATCTGGACCGCGGTGACCGGCAGGGTGGCGAGCTGGGCGGCAACAGTCACCGCCAGACCGGCGACCACATGGCCCCCCCGGCCCCGGACTTCCCGGCTCCGCCACGACCTGAGCAAGCGCGGCGCCAACAGGAGAATCCCCGCCGTTGCCAGGAAACTGAGCTGGAAGCCCAGATCGAAGGCGGCCCGCGGGTCGAGAAACAGGATGACGATCAGCGCCGCGCAAAGCGAGTTCAGGGCCTGCGGCGGCCGTTCGAGCACCAGCGCCAGGATGACGAGCAGGGCCATGAGCGCGGCTCGCAACAGCGACGGCCGCGGACCGACGAGGCACCCGTAGAGCAGGAGGACGGACACGCCGCCCCAGGCGGTCAAGCGATTCGAGATGCCGCCGAACAACCACCAGAAACCTCCCAGAATCAGTCCCACGTGGAGACCCGAAACCGCGAGCAGGTGGGAGAGGCCTGCACGCCGCAGACCCGTCCTCCAGGTCGGAGGCACCCGACGCCCATCCCCGAACACCAGGGCCTGAGCGAGAATCGCTCCCGGCCGGTCGGTCGATGTCACGGCGGCGAAGAGGCCGTGGCGCAGTCGAAGCGCGGCCCCCTGAAGCCGGCCGGGCGCTCCACCCGTGCCGGTCAACAGCCGCCGGCTCTTCACGTTGAGCCCCCATTCTCCCGGTTCGGAGACGTTCAGATTCCGGTAGGACTGACGCCGGCTGAAGTAGCCGCGCACCCGGAGCAGCCGCTCCGGTGGTGGACGCGCCGCGCCCCGCAGCCGAAGCCAGGCTCGATCCGGTCCCGAAACCGGCCGGCCGCCCTGCTCGACCGCCAGGACCCGCACCCTCGCGGCCCAACCCTCCGCGGCGGGCGGCGTCCGTGCCCCCGATGGGGGGCGCGCGGAGTGGTCCGCGCCTGGCGCGGGACCACGCCACACGGGTTGCCAGGCCGCCGCGCCGAGCGCCGGAACGGCGACGTCGGCGGTGACCGGCCGTTCGGGGTCGAGGACACCCGGCTGATCGGGACCGCGCCCATCGGCGACAAGCGCGGCGACAAGCACCGCGGCCAGGGGCAAGAGCGGCGCCTGGACCAACGCCCGGGGCCTCTTCGCTGACCTCGGGACCGCGGCCACACAGATCTAGACGGGATCGGCCGGCGGCAACCCGATTCAGGCGCCTGACTGCTCTTGCGCCGGCGCCGCCGCGGTGAGAAGCTAGGCGCCGTCACGAGCGCGCGGCGAAGGCCCTGAGCCCGATTGCCCGCGACGCCGACTCTCCCTCGAGCATGACAACGGACTTCGTCCACCTCCACCTCCACTCCGAGTACTCGCTACTCGACGGAGGCAACCGGATAGGGCCTCTGGTTGACCGGATCGACGCGCTCGGCATGGACGCGGTTGCGCTCACGGATCACGGCAATCTGTACGGCGCGGTCGCCTTCTACGAAGCCTGTCGCAAGAAGGGCATCAAGCCGATCCTCGGCATCGAGGCGTACGTGGCGCCCGACATCAAGACGGAGACATCCGACCGGCGCTACAAGGAGACCCAGGGCGTTGCCGACGGCGGCTTTCACCTCGTTCTGCTGGCACGCAACGAGACCGGCTGGCGGAACCTGGTCAAACTCTCTTCCGACAGCTTCCTCGAGGGCTTCTACTACAAGCCCAGGATGGACAAGGAAACGCTCCGCCAGTGGAGCGAGGGGCTGATCGCGATCAACGGTCACCTCGGTTCGTCGCTTGCCTACCACCTGCGGAACAGCGACTACGAACGGGCCAGGGAAGAGGCGGAATGGCACCGGCGGACCTTCCCCGACGACGAACACGGCGAGCCCTGCTTCTACCTGGAGCTGCAGCGCCACGACACCCCCGAGCAGGACCAGGTCAACGAGCAGGTGCTGCGGCTCGCCGCGGAACTCGATCTGCCGCTCGTATGCGACAACGACTCCCACTTCCTGACCGCCGCGGACTGGGACAGCCACGACACGTTGATCTGCGTGTCGACCGGCAAGTCCAAGCAGGAGGAGAACCGGCTCCACTACCCGAAGGAGCTCTACGTCAAGAGCCCGGAGCAGATGGCCGGGCGGTTCAGCGATCCCGAAACCGCCGGGGCAATCCTGAACACCCGCCGGATCGCCGACCGCTGCAACATCGAACTCGACTTCACCGCCAACCATGCTCCCCTGGTGCGAGTCGAGCGCCTCGCCGCGGAGGCGCTTCCCGCGGGCACGGATCAACCGAAGCCCGGCAGCACCGCATGGTTCGATCGCTTCTGCGGCGGCTACCGGGTCGAGCCCCTCGCCGAGCTGCCCGGCGAGGAGGAGCTGGCGGCCCTCCACGCCGACTGCGACAAGGCCCTGCGTGAGCTCAGCGAGGCAGGGCTGGTGTGGCGCTACGGCGACCAGATCGAGGATGCGCACCGGCAACGCCTCGACCACGAACTTGCCGTGCTTTCCGGCAAGCGGATCAGCGCCTATTTCCTGATCGTCTGGGACTTCGTGAACGAGGCCCGCAAGCGAGGCATCCCGGCGACCGCCCGAGGATCGGGCGTCGGCACGATGGTCGGCTACACGCTCGGGCTCTCCCACGCCTGCCCCGTGCGCTACGGCCTCCTGTTCGAGCGCTTCACCGATCCCGACCGCAGCGAGTACCCCGACATCGACATCGACCTGTGCCAGGACGGCCGTGCCGAGATCCTCGAGTACGTCCGCGAGAAGTACGGCTACGTTGCCCAGATCATCACCTTCGGCACGATGAAGGCCCGCGCCGCGATCCGCGACGTGGGACGGGTCCACGAGCTGCCGCTGCCCCAGGTCGACCGGATCTGCAAGTTGATTGGCGGCGAGCTCGGGGTGACGATCGAGCAGGCTCTGGAGCGCGAGAAGGAACTCAAGGAGCTCCAGGACGAAGACGAGCAGGTACGAGAGGTGATCGCCACCGCGCAGAAGCTCGAGGGGATCACCCGGCACAGCGGCGTCCACGCCGCCGGACTCGTCATCGCGACCCAACCGCTGGAGAACCTGGTTCCGCTCGCGACGAATCGCAGCCAGGGCTCCAGAGACGTCCTGGTGACCCAGTGGGACGGCCCGACCGTCGAGAAGATGGGCCTGCTCAAGATGGACTTCCTGGGGTTGACCACCCTGTCCATCATCGAGCGCTGCCGCCAACTCGTGCGCGAGACTCTTCCGCCGGAAGCCATTGCGGCGGCCGTTCCGAATGCCCCCGAGGGTCGCGATCCGCTCGATCTCGACCACATCGATCTCGCCGACCGGCAGGTCCTCGACGTCTTCGCCCGCGCCGATACGGCGGGCACGTTCCAGTTCGAGTCCGAGGGCATGCGCAACCTGCTGCTGCAGATGAAGCCCGACCGGCTCGAGGATCTCGTCGCCGCCAACGCCCTGTTCCGCCCCGGTCCGATGGCGCTCATCGGCACCTACTGCGACCGCAAGCACGGCCGCGAAGCGACGCCCCGGGTCCACGAGATCGTCGACCGGCACACCGCCGACACCCACGGCATCATGGTCTACCAGGAACAGGTCATGCAGATCGTCCACGAGTTGGGCGACGTGCCGCTGCGGGAGGCCTACACGCTGATCAAGGCGATCAGCAAGAAGAGCCGCAAGACGATCAACGCGGCGAAGCAGCGGTTCCTCGCCGGCTCCCAGGAGAAGGGCCTGAGCAAGGCCCAGGCGACCCGTCTGTTCGGCCTGATCGAGGAGTTCGCCGGCTACGGCTTCAACAAGTCCCACTCGGTGGGCTACACCCTGCTCGCCTACCAGACGGCTTACCTGAAGACCTGGTTCCCGGTCCAGTACATGGCCGCGGTCCTCACCTACGCCGCCGACAACACGGACAAGCTGGTCCACTATGTCGACGAGTGCGGTCGGGTGAAGCTCCCGGGCGACCGGACCGGAATCGAGGTCGGCCCGCCCGACATCGACCGCTCCGGCGTGCGCTTCCACGTCGTCTTCGATCCCGACGAGAAGCACGTCAGCGCCAACGGCCACATCCGCTTCGGCCTGTCCGCGGTCAAGGGCGTGGGCGAGAAGGCGGTGCGCGCGATCCTCGAGGCGCGGAGCGAGGGCGGGCCCTTCCGCAGTCTGTGGGACTTTTGCCGGCGAGTGCCGCTCCAGGTCGTCAACCGCACCGCGATCGACGCGCTGATCAAGTCCGGCGCCTTCGACCGTGTCCACGGCCAGGACCAGCGGGCCGCCATGCTGCAGGCGCTCGAGCCGGCGATCAAGGCCGGCCAGCGTGCCGCAGCCGACCGGGAGAGCGGCCAGGCGAGCCTGCTCTTCGGCGCCACGGACGAGTCCGGGACCGAGGAAGAAGCCGACCAGGACCTGCCTTCCGTGCCGCCCTGGACCCCGAGCGAACTCCTTGCCCACGAGAAGGAGGCACTCGGGTTCTTCGCCACCAGCCATCCCCTGGACGACCACCGCGAGCTGCTTCAGCGCTTCGGCAACGTGACGGTCGAGCAGTTGAAGAAGCTGCCCGCGGACACCGAAGTCGTCCTGGGAGCGTTGCTCGGCGGGCTCCGCACCACGCGCACGCGCAAGGGGCGGAACCCCGGCCAGAAGATGGCGATCGTTCAACTCGAAGACCGCACCGACCGGATCGAAGGCGTCCTGTTCGCCGACGCCTACGCCGAGTACGAGGCGGCGCTGGATCGCGGCGCCGTGCTCTTCTTCACCGGTCGGGTCGACCGGCGCCGCGAGGATCCGAACCTCGTCGTCGGCAAGGTGATCGGGGTCGCCGAAGCCGAAGCGAAGCTCTCGCGGCGCCTCCGGATCCATCTCGACGGGACGAGCGCCGTGGCGGCCGCCGGCAGCGTCCTCAACGAAGATCTCGAGCGGCTTCGCGACCTGCTCGACCAGCACCGTCATCGCGGCTCGAACGGCAGACCGAATGGCGGCGTCGAGGTGGAGTTCAGGATCGAACTCGACGACCTGACCGTCACCGCGGGCGCCAACGGCAGCCGCGCGCCGATCGACGACGCGATCCGGCACGAGATCGACGAGCTGCTCGGCGCGCGCGGCCGCTGCGAGTACGTCGGCGCCCCGCCGCCTGGTCCCCGGTGAGTTCCCGGCCCCGGCGCCACCGGCACCGAATCGCCCTCCTGATCGCCCTGCTGGCGGTCGCTCTCTGGGGCCACTGCCGCGGCAGTTCCTACCGGAACTTCTTCCGGCACGATCCGCGTCAGGCGCACGACTACGCGCTCGATCGGCGTGACGGCCAGACGTTCGAGGTGCGCCTGACCCGCAACGGCTTCGAATGGCCGGAGGAAGCCGCCCAGGCCGGCGTCACCGCGTTTCTCGAGCTTCACGTCAAGACGAGGGTCCTGCTGCCGTCACTCGACCCGTCCATCGAGTTCCGGTCCGGCGACCGGAGCTTCAGTCAGTCCTTCGCGCCCCGCTCGACCGGCCGTCGTTATCTGAACGTCTCGCCTGCCGCCGGCCCCGGGCGGGTCGACATGGTCGGCCGGCAGATCGGCTGGCGCACGGAATCGACTCGTCTGGTCGTGTTCCCGAACCGACCGATCGACGAGTCCACTCGGGTGCTGGTAGTCGCTCCACATCCCGACGACGCGGAGATCGCCGCCTTCGGCCTGTACGCCACAACCCTCGCCGACGTCGTCACAGTCACCGCGGGCGACTACGGCGGCAAGAACTACGGCGGGCTGTTTCCGGAGACCGGCGAGCACTACCGGATCAAGGGCCTGATCCGCACCTGGGACAGCCTGACGGTGCCCTTTATCGGGCACGTGCCGATCAACCGGGCCCGCAACCTGGGCTACTTCGACGGCACGTTGCGCACGCTCCACGAGCGACGGCCCCGGAAGGTACCGGCCATCCTGACGGAGCTACAGGAGCCGGGCCTCTTTCGGCGAGTCAACACCGAGCCGCAGTTGGCCACCAGGCCATTCGAGTCGAGTTGGCCGGCCCTCGTGGAGGACCTCCGCCGTGAGGTGGACTGGGTGGGGCCGGAACTGATCGCGGCGCCGAACCCGCTGCTCGACAACCACGCCGATCACCAGTACACGACCGTGGCTCTGATCGAAGCCCTGGAAGAACGCGGATGGGACGGCGCGCTGCTGCTCTACACGAACCATCCCACGCGGGCCGAGCCCTACCCGCTGGGGCCGAACACCGCCCTCGAGTCGCTGCCGCCCTGGTTCGGGGACGAGCTTCCCTTCCAGACGGTGCTCTCCTATCCCGTCGACGAGACGACGCGCCGTCTCAACTACCTGGCGCTCGAGGCGATGCACGACCTGCGGCCGTTCGAGCACCGCGTCACGACGCCGTTCCTCGAACGCACGCGCGATCTCGCCGCCGAGGCGGTCTGGCGTGCACTGGGCCGTCACGACAAGCTCCCGGGCTACCTGTACGACTACCTGCGGCGGGGACCCCGGCCGAACGAGATCTATCTCGTGCTCAATCTCGAGCAGGCAGTGCGCCTCAAGGAGCGCTTCCTGGAGATCGAAGCGGTTCGCCGGCGGTAGCTCCGGTTCAGCGCCCCAGAAACGCCAGAAGATCGGCGATGTCCGTCGGCTCGAGGCCCGCCTCGAGCTCCTCGGGCATCATCGAAAGGCCGTCGCTGCGCACTTCCCGGATCCGCTCGGCAGGGACCTCGATCAACGCGTCCTCGGCCGCGCGGAGAACCACGCCGCCGTCCGCGTCTTCCACCAGGAGCCCCGAGAAGACATCGCCCCCGACCGTCTCGACGATGTAGTTCACGTAGCCGGTGTCGACCGCCGCATTGGGATCCAGGATGTCGTGCAGGAGCGTCTCGGCGCTCTTGCGGCCGACCCCGGAGAGGTCCGGCCCAGGCCCGCCGCCCATCTCCCCGCTGCGATGGCAACGGGCGCAGAGCTCGAAGAACACGGCCTCACCCCGTTCCCGGTCGCCGTCGAGCTCCAGCGCCGGCCGCAGCGCCGCGAGCGCCTCCGGACGCGAGACCACGCCGGCGTCGTCGAACAGGGCCGCGGCCCGCCGGCGCACGTCCGGGTCCGGCGAACGCAGGAGAAAGCGGCGCCGCTCGAGAATGAAGTTCATCTCGCCGAGCCGGATGCGCCCACTCTCGAGCGCGTCGAGAAGAGCGCCGTGCCGGCCTCTTCCCCGGATCAGGTAGCTGCCCGCATCCCGCCTGGCCGCCGGCCCGAGGTAGGGCCAACGCTCGATCAAGTAGGCAGCGACCGACCGCTCCTCCGCGGCGGCAAGTTCCGCCATGGCGGCTCGCTGCACCGCCTCCGGCTGACGGGCCTCGAGCAGAGAACCCATCCGCTCCAGCCACGTCCCGCCGGAGAGACCCATCCGGTTCGCTGCGCTTCGGCCTTCCGGGCAAACCGGAGCAGCCTCCTCCCGGCCTGCGCCCCACGTTCGACGCAGACCGAAGAGGGCCAGAGCTCCAAGCCGCTCGGGTGTCTCCCGGGTCGGGTCCGTGGCCCGGGAACCCGCGCAATCGAGGAGCGCGATCTCCTCCGCCGCTACGTCGACGCCCAGCGCCGCGCTCAGGCGCCAGGCCGCCTCGGCAAGACGGTCGTCGTTCGATGCGCGCAGGCGGCGCAGGGGGCCGAGCAGGGCCCCAGGTTCGACCTCGGTACTCGCGGCGCCAGAGGCCGCGGCGAGCCCCACAAGGAGGGCACGGCCCGCACTTGAGCCGTCGTCTCCGGCCCCGGAAAGGGCACGCAGAATCGCCCGGTCACCAATCACTTCGCCTATCCGGTCCGCGGGGACGAGCGGCGCCACCCGCTCGATCACATCGGCGGCCACGCCACCCGCGCCGCCAGACTCGAGCAGCCGTCTGAGCGACGCCACCGGGTCGTCGGCAAGGACCGAGACGGCGGCAAGGCGCAGCCACGGTCCGTCGCGGTCCGCGTCCGGCCGGGCCGTCGCTCCTACCTCCGCCTCGGCGGGTTGCTCGGCCTCCGGACGCACGACGCCAGCCACGACTGCCGCCGCCACCGCCTCGCCGAACTCCGGACCCGAAAAGGCCTCCGACTCGAGCAGGAGGCCGGCGGTCAGGATCGCCTGCATGCGCACACCGGGTTCCCGGTCCGCGATCAGATTGACCAGGGCGCCCGCCAGGCCCGGCGCCGGCGCCCCCAGCGTTTCTTCGACCGCCAACAACGCGTTCCGGCGGAGTTCCGGATGGGAGTCCTCGAGCAGAGCGAGAAGCCCCTCGGAATCGAGAGCGTCGAGACCGGCCAGCGTCCACATCGCGTGGAGGCGGCCCACCGGGGCGCCCGCTCCGGACATGCGCTCCCGCAGGGCTCGAACCAGCGTCTCCGGTGGCGCGCCGCCGTGGTCTTCGACAAGGAGCCGCTGCGCGGTGAGACGACGCCACCGATTCTCGTGGCCAAGCGCTTCGATCAACTCATCGGGCCGGGACCTGTCGAAACCGTCGAAGTCCTCGGCCCAGGCCGGAAGACCGCTCGCCGGGACCACCCGATAGATCCGTCCGCGGTCATCGCCCTCGTACACGTCGAGCGCGGCCTCCATCGTGTCGGGAATCCACTCCGGGTGCTCGATCACGCCGCGGTGCATGTCGAGCACGTAGAGGGCGCCGTCCGGACCAACGTGCAGATTGACGGGCCGGAACAGCGGATCGGTCGAGGCCAGGAACTCGACGCCCGCCCGCCCGCGCCTCGCCTCGGCGGCCGCGCCGGTCGTGTCGACAACCGCCCGGTGCACCACGTTCGCCGACGGATCGGCCACGAAGACCTCAAAGCCCCGGTCCGTCAGCCCGGCAACATCGAAAGCGCCGCCTCCGTACGCGGCGACCGCGCAGGCCGCGGAGAACCGGCTCGACTGCTCCGGGTGGTTGGGCCGGGTCTGCCGGTCCCCGATCGGGAACAGTTCGGCGGGACCGCCATCGGGGTGCGGGGCCAGGCGGAGGCGGGCGTCCTGCCGGGAGGCCGGCAATCGACCGAGGTACCGGCGGGGGATGAGGAGTTGGCTCAGATGATCCAGGTTGTGGGTGCCGAAAGTCCGGCCCCAGGGTCCGAAGGTCATCCCGAACCCGCCGGCGCCGCGGCCGGTCCGCTCGAAGCGGCGCGCCTCCCTCTCAGCCCGGAAGTCGACCCGGAAGTCGTCCTGGCCGATTTCGACCGCCTCGTCCGGAGAGTCGGGCCAGAACGGGCGGGCGCCATTGCCGCCGTTGACACCGTGAATCCAGTTGTCCAGGCCGTAGCGGAGCGCGTTCACGTTGTGCTGCGGGTTGCCTTCGGCGAAGCCGCTGAGCAGGACATCACGCCGGTCGGCCCGCCCGTCGCCGTTCGTATCCTCAAGGTAGAGAATGTCCGGCGGCGCCGCGACCAGCAGTCCACCACGCCAGGGCAGGATCGAGTCCGCCATGCCGAGGTCGTCCGCGAACAGACGCCGGACGTCCCAGCGCCCGTCGCCGTCCCGATCCGACAGGGCGACGATGCGGGCCGGCCGCTCCATGTCGGGATAGCCGGGCAACTCGAGCACGAACGCCCGGCCCCGCTCGTCGAAAGCGAGGTCGATCGGGTCGACGACGACCGGCTCGGCCGCCGCGAGTTCCAGTTCGAAGGCCGGGTGGATTTCGAAGCCCGGCGGCACCCCGTCGGGCGCGGGCGGAGCACAGGCGGCGAAAGCTACTGCCGCGGCCGCCGCGGGGCTGGCGACGCCGCGGCCCAGGGTACGCCTACTCGCCGCCGGTGGAAGCGGCCGCTGCATCGGCCTCCAGCGCATCCGCTCTGCGCGTGGAGTACGCCATGACCTGCTTCAAGCTCTTCATCGGAATCTCCTCGTGGTCTGGCGGCGGAGTCTACAGCAGCCCCCGCATGGCACTGCTACACTCGCGCGCGCTTCCCGCTTCCCTCGGCGCCGGCTTCCGTCACCAGGGAACAAGGGAGCACGAACCTGAGAACCTGGAGCCTCAAGACTTGGAGACTCGAATGATCCGTTGCACGCCCTCGGCACTCCTCCTGGCCGCCGCCGCGTTCGCCTCAGCCCCCGCCAGCGGCGCCTCCCCCGACGTGGGCGACGTGGCGCCCGACTTCACGCTGCCCAGCACCGACGGCAGCGAGGTCACCCTGTCCAGCTACGCCGGCGAGAAGAACGTCGTCCTGGCCTTCTTCCCCAAGGCCTTCACCTCTGGGTGAACGATGGAAATGAAGGGATACCAGGCTGGTATCTCCGACTTCACGGGCAGTGATTCGATCGTCTTCGGCATCAGCGCCGACAAGCTGGAGGACAACAAGAAGTTCGCCGCGGACCTGGAACTCGACTTCGCGCTCCTGAGCGATGTCGACGCCTCGGTGATCAACCAGTACGGCGGGACGATGGAGCAGTACGCCGGACTCGCCAGGCGCGTGACCTACGTGGTCGGCAAGGACGGCAAGATCGCCTACATCGCGGAAGGCGGCGATGCGATGGACCCGACGGGGGCGATGAGCGCCTGCCAGGGACTCGAATAGGGCTCAGCCTCAGCCGCTCTCCGCGGCTGTCTCCGAAGCGGCTTCGGGCCGGGGCTGGTACAGCTCCACCCGATTGCCTTCCCCATCCCTGATCCACGCGAACAGAGCATAGCCCTCGTCGTCCCGCCGCAACGGCTCGACGCCGCGTTCCGCGAGGTGCGCGAGCACCGCGTCCAGGTCGCGCACTCTCAGGTTGACCATGAACGGCTGGTCGCCGTACATGTCCCCCTGTTCCGCGCCCTCGTTCGGCGCCAGCCGCGCTACCGGCGCCTTCGCCTTCATGATCGCGAACGTCGTGTCCATGATCCACGCTGCGTCGTCCGGGTCGGCCGCCACGTAGCGGACGTAGAAGGCGCCGAACTCCTCGCCGCCCTCGAACTCGATCCCGAGGTGCTCCGCGTACCAGTCGGCGAGGCGCTTGGGATCCTCGCTGAAGATGAACGCGCCACCGACGCCGTCGATCAGGCTCATATCGCTTGCGGCGTCAACGGAACGCCACCCGAGTCCGCGTAGAGATCGTCTGTCGGCTCAGCGGATCGTGAATCGACACGACGAGGTCGTGGGGTTTCCGTCGCAGGGTGAGAAGCGCGTCGTATGGCACAACGGCGTCCGGAGCCGGTTTCGACCGCCCCCGGAGGTGGATCGGTATCAACGGCATTCCGGCCTGCTGCCCGTTGCTGTCGACGACCGCGAACCGTAGTTCCAGCCTGGCCAGAAACTGTCCCTCGAAGGGAACCACCGGGAAATGACCGACCGGAACGTACACGGTCACCGGCACCCGCACCTTCCGCAGGCCACCGGGCTGGGGCTTTCCGAACTCGACTCGCAGAACCGGCTCACCCGGCGTCGGTTCCGTTTCGGGAAAGAGGAGCCGGCCCCGGGTGTCCATGTCCGCCTCCGCCCGCCGCGAAAGATCGACGTAACCGCTGCGCGATCGCATCCTCAAATTCGGACGCCGCACTTCGACTCGGACGTCGTGGACCCGGTCGTCGCGCTGGTACTCCGGCACGAAGCCGAGCCAGTAGTAGTTCGAAACATCCGAACTCACCCTTCCCAACGCGGTCAGGTTCGATCCCCCCATGTACGCCCTGCCACCGGTATCCCTGGCAACCTGCCTCAGGTTCTCCCACAGGCGACGGTTCGGCCCCGAAACCTGGTCCACGGGATAGACCGTGTACCCCAGCAGATTCGCCGCATCGCTCAAGGCGGTCAGCATCTGCCGGTCCGTACGGACGCCGATCCCCTGGCCCCCCGGCCGGAAGAGACCGACGGGCCACCGGCCGGCCAGGAGAAGCAACACCTTGCGGCCCATCGGCGCATCGAGCGCCCGCAGTGTCGAAGTAACGGCGGCAATCGAGAACTCCAGGTCCCGGGCAAGCGTCTCCGCTCGCCGTTCCGCAAGCGCCGAGGGTATCGGCCGGATGATGGAAGGCAGATCCTCCGCTACCGACGTCAGGTCCTCCTCCACGCGAGCACCCGGCGGCGGCTCCACCCGGGAATCGCTCATCAACTGCTGATCAATCAGTCGCGGCGAACGCAGAACGCCTCCGAAGCGGCGGCCGCGTTCGAGTTCGCGCAGCGCAGTGCGTGTGCGCTCGCGGTCGGTCGTAAACGGACTGAGCAGTTCGAGCCGCCTCTGGCTCTGCACGACGACCGCCACCTGGTCGCTGAGGCCGAGACGCGCCAGTTCCTCCGCGAAGCCCCTCAGTACCGGCCTTCGTGACGACGCCATCGTGTGGTCGTCATCGACAAAAAGCACGTAGTTCGTGGGCACGGACTCGCCGTCGCCGATTGCTGGCGGCGCCTCTCCCTCCGCCGTGTCCACGGCGCGGTTCTCCAGGATCTCCGTGAAGTAGTCGACATCGACGCCGACGCCGTCCACGTAGATCCGGAAATCGGAGGCGGTCAGACCGTTCACGCGCTTCCCTTCTGCGTCCTCGACGACGACCTCCACGTTGACCACCCGGACGTCGATCTCCTCGCCGAAGAACAGATCGTCGGGCGGTACTCGACCCTTTTCTCCGCCCGTCGTCTGGGCGGCGGCCGAAGCCGACCACCCCAGGCACAGAGCGAGGCCCAGCGCCGCTAGGGCCCTGCGCCCGGACGCGATCACGGTTTTAGGCCGCCTGCACTCACGGGACGCCATGCAGCGGCCATTGTCTCACGGCGCCACTTCGACCCGCGCGCTGGCGGTCTCTCCCGAAACCGGATCGTGAACCGTGACGACGACGATGTGGGGCCGGTGGCGCAGCGTTACTTCGGCGTAGTAGTCGAACACCGTGTCCGGATCCGGAGCGGAATCACTCCGTACTTCCAGTGGAATCGCCGGCTGCTCGGCCAGCCAGCCGCCACGGTCGATCGTCGCGAACCGGACTTCCAGGCGTTGCACGTACTCCCCTCCGTAGGGCAGCGCCGCGAACCTCCCGAGCGGCACGTCGATATCCATAGGGACCGCCATCCTTCGTCCCCTGAGCCCTCGGGGATTGCCGACCCGGACTCGCAGGGGCACGGCGCCAGGCGCCGCCACTCGCGGAAAGAGCAGCGCGCGCTGAACCTCCATCTCCGCTTCCGCGTTGCGGGAGAGGTCCACGTAGCCTCGGCGCACGCGAACCTGGAGGCCCGGCAGTAGAACTTCGACCTCGATGTCGTGCACCTGGTCGTCCCGCCGGTAGTCGGGCACGAAGCCGAGCCAGTAGTAGTTCGAAGTGTCCGCGCTCACCCGCCCCAGAGGATCCAGATTGCCTCCGGCCATGAACGCCAGGCCCCCTGTGTCGCGGGCCATGTAGCGGAGGTTCTGCCACCATCGCATGGCGGGCGAGCTGGCTTGCTGATCGATCGGGTACACCGTGTAGCCGAGCAGATTCGCGGTGTCCACGAGGCGGTCCAACAGGTCGAGGTCCGTTCGCAGTTCGCGCCCTCGATCACCAGGCCGAAATTCGCCGGACGGCCAACGGCCCGCCACGAGCAGGAGCACCTTGCGCCCTTCCGGCCGGTCGAGCGCGCGCATGGCGGAAATCACCGCGTTGACCGACAAGGTCAGGTCCCGCTCCAGGATCGAGCCCACTGCCTGGTCCGCCAAGGACTGAGGACTCATCTCGGCGAGCCTGAAGCCGGCTGCGGACAGACGGTCCTCGGCAGTGCCGTCTGCTCCGGCCCCGGCATCCGCCCGCTCGAAGCCTCCTCCACTGCTATAGGCCTGGCCCTGCGCGGCGGCTGCTCCGGTGATCACTGGCCCATCGCGCCGGACGTCCCAGGCCGTCCGCGACGTACCGGGTCCGCCGGTCGCACCGGCGACCCTCCGCGAAGAGATACCGGTTACCCGGTTCGACCCACCGCCGACAAAGTTCTCATGAAACCGGCGAGACCTGAGCACGCCTCCGAAGCGCTCATCCCGATCGAGCTCCGCAAGTGCGGTTCGCGTCACGTCCCTGTCCCTCGTGAACGGGCTCAAGAGTTCCAGCCGGTTGCGGCTCTGCACGACCACGGCGACCCGATCCTGCGCGGGAAGCTCCGCCAGCCCGTCCCTGAACCCGTACAGCACGGGCCGCCTGAAGGCCATCTGCGTGTGATCGTCATCCACGAAGAGAACGTAGTTCGTCGCCACGACACCACTCTCGCCGACGGCGGGCGGCGTCTCGCCGTTGCCGTTCTTCGCCCCGCCCTCCGCCACCTCGGTGAAGTACTCGACATCCACTTCCTCGCCATCGACGAGCACGCGAAAGTCCTCGCGGCCGAGATCTCGCACCCGCTCTCCGCCGGATCCCTCGACCACGACCTCCAGATTGACCACGCGGACGTCGATCTCCTCACCGAAGAGCACATCGCCCGCTGGTGCGCGGCCGGGATCCTCTCCGGGCTGGCCTGTAGCCGGAACACCCCCCGCCATTCCCGCGACCACGCCAACCAGCAAACACCGCATAGTGCAGATCCTCATCGTCGTTCTCCTCTCGATCTCCGCGCGTTCCTCCCTCGGACCTACGGAACCAACGGCATCCGCGCGGCCGCAGTCAACCGGGACAGCGGATCGTGCACGGTGACCACCAGCTCGTGGGGCTTTCGACGCATGGACAGGTATGTCCGGTAGGCCACGACATCCCCCGGCGACGGCCGTGAACGGCCGCCGAGAGCCAGCGGAATCATCGGGATCTCGGCCTGCCGGCCGAGCCGGTCCACCGTGGCAAAGCGCAGTTGCAGCTCCTGAACGAACCGGCCGTCGTACGGAAGAGCCGGGAACCGCCCCACCGGCAGGTAGACCGTAACCGGCACGCTCATCGTTCGGCGGTTCACCCGCGCCGGTTCACCGACATCGACGCGCAGTGGGCCGGCCTCGGACTCCGCTTCTCCGGGAAAGAGGAGCGCACGCTGCGTCTCCATTTCGGCCTCGGCGCGACGGGAAAGGTCGACATAGCCGCGGCGCGAACGCACGCGGAGCCCGGGCCTCAGCACCTCGACCCGAATGTCGTGCGCCCGGTCATCGCGGCGATACCGCGGCGCGAAACCGAGCCAGTAGTAGTTCGAGGTGTCGTCGTTTACGATTCCCAGCGCCGTCACGTTGCTGCCGGCCATGAACGCCCGGCCGCCTGTGTCTCGGGCCATGTAGCGCAGGTTCTGCCACAGCCGCGTGTTCGGTCGGCTGGACTGCTGGTCCATCGGATAGACCGTGTAGCCGAGCAGGTTCGCGGTGTCGATCAGGCCGTCAAGCAGTTCGCGGTCGGAGGAGAATGCCGCCCCCTCCCCATACGGGCGAAAATCCCCGGTCGGCCAGTTTCCCGCCAGGAGCAGGAGCACCTTCCGTCCCTCCGGAACATCCAGCGCGCGCATCGTGGAAACCACCGCGTTGATCGAGAACCGCAAGTCCTGTTCCAGCATCGAGGAAAGCGCCACGCTTTCCGACAGCACACCGACGCCCAGGGCCTGGGAGTCGAGAGAGCCGAGGGCGCCGGCGAGCCGATCCGGCAGGTAGGCGGACAACGCCGCGTCCTCTCGGGAGGACATCGATTCTCCCCTCTTGGACTGCGCCGCCCGACTCGCAGCCCGTCCCCTGCGCCGGCTGGAGCGCAGGTAGCCGCCGTAGCGTCCACCCTTGTCGAGCTCCGCGATCGCGCTTCGGGTCGCCTCCCGGTCCGTCGTGAATGGACTCAGGATCTCCAGGCGGTGCCTGCTCTGCACGACCACCGCCACCTGGTCCTGCACGGCAAGCTCCTCCAGCCGCGCCGCGAATCCCCGCAGCACGGGGCGCCGGAACGTGACGTGCGTGTGATCGTCGTCGACGAACAGCACGTAGTTTGTCGCAACCGCTTCTTCCTCACCGACCGCCGGGGGCATCTCTCCTTCGGCAACCCGAACCGCCCGCTTCTGGGTAACCTCGGTGAAGTACTCGATGTCGACCTCCTCGCCGTCGACGAAGAGCCGGAAGTCCTCACTGGCGAGGCCAACGGCCCGGGCACCGCGACGGTCCTCCACGACGACCTCCAGGTTGACCACCCGGACCTCGACCTCCTCGCCGAAAACGAGTTCGGCCGGAGACAGGCGCTCCGGCTCCTGGGCTGACGATGGAACACCGAACAGGAGTGCCCCCAACACGAGGGCGAACGCCCTGCGCCCTGGCCGGCGCCGGGGACTGGCTCGATAGCTCATTTCATGCATCACGCCTGCCAGGACCCGCAGCCTGTCCGCCTGCTCCAGAAAACACGATAGTCCATCTACTGTGGCCTCCAAGCCAAACGTAGTGCAAGCGCAGTGCCACTGAGACCTACGGCGCTGCTACCCTCCGCGCCATGAGCATGTCTTCTCCCGTTGCCGCCGGCGCCCCCGGGTCCGCCGAAGACGCCGCGTACTGGACGGCGGGGCAAGTCGCCTCGGCCATCCGCGATCGAGCCATCTCTTCCCGCGACTACCTCGAACTCCTCCTTGACCGCGTCGACCGCCTGAACCCGCCGCTAAACGCCGTCGTCACGCTGGACGCCGAGCGCGCCCGCCGGGAGGCCGACGCCGCCGACCGGGCACTGGCCGAGGGCGGCGCACTCGGACCGCTCCACGGCGTCGCGATGACGATCAAGGACTCCTTCCAGACCGCCGGCGTGCGCACAACCTCCGGCGCGCCCGAACTCAGCGATCACATTGCGGAAGTAGACGCGGCGCCCGTGGCCCGGCTGCGTGCCGCCGGCGCCGTCATCTTCGGCAAGACGAACCTGCCGATCTACGCCGGCGACACACAGAGCTACAACGCGGTCTTCGGCCAGACGAACAACCCCTGGAACCTCGATCGCACCCCGGGCGGCTCGTCCGGAGGCTCCGCCGCCGCTCTCGCGGCCGGCTTCACGCCGTTCGAACTCGGCAGCGACATCGGCGGTTCGATCCGCGGTCCGGCTTCGACCTGCGGCGTCTTCGGACACAAGCCGAGCTACGGCATCGTGCCCGCGCTCGGCCAGATTCCCGGCCCGCCGGGCACCCTGACCCAGGCGGACATCGCCGTGGCGGGACCGATGGCGC
Source organism: Thermoanaerobaculia bacterium (assembly GCA_965232105.1). Lineage (GTDB taxonomy): Bacteria > Acidobacteriota > Thermoanaerobaculia > Multivoradales > Multivoraceae > Multivorans. Next base: position 3,449,215 of record OZ246956.1, on the reverse strand, counting down.
GGAACGTCGAGGACTTGGAACTCGGCCTCGACATCCTCGCCGGCCCGGACGAATGGCACGCCCCGGGCTACCGCCTGGAACTGCCGGTCCCGCGCCACGAGAACCTCGCTGACTATCGCGTTGCGGTGTGGTTCGAGGAGCCCTCCTGCCCGATCGACGATGCGGTCCGTGAGCGACTCGAAGCCGCGGCCGACGCGCTGGAGAGAGCCGGCGCCACCATCGACCGCGAGGCCCGGCCCGACTTCACCTTCGACTACGCAACGCGCGTCTTCGGGCAGCTCCTGGGCGCCGCGATGTGCGGCGGTTTCAGCCACCAGGAGGTGGAGGACCTCGCCCAGCGCGGCATGCGGGAAGAGGAAGAAGGCGCCCTGGCCGCGCGCTGGGCCTCCCAGCGGCACCGCGCCTGGCTCTCCGCCAACGAACGCCGCCTGCAGATGAGGCGCAAGTGGCACGAGTTCTTCAAGGACTGGGATGCCGTGCTCCTCCCCAACCTGCCGACGACGGCCATCCCGCACGACCACAGTTCGCCGATGGGTGCACGCCGGATCACGGTCAACGGCGAGCAACGACCGTACGGTGAGCAGACCCTCTGGGTCGGACTCACCGGCGTCGCCTACCTGCCGGCGACGGTGATCCCGGCCGGCACGGCCGCCGACGGCCTCCCCGTCGGCCTCCAGATCGCCGGCCCCTTCCTGGAGGATCGAACGACCCTCGACCTCGGTCGCCGCCTGAGTCGGCGGATCGGGGGCTTCGAGCGTCCGCCGGGCTTGTCTGTTTAGGACGAGTCGCCGGTTGCCGGTCCGCCGCAACGCGGCGCCGACCAGGTCCCGGTTGAGCCGCGCGAGGCGCTCAGTTTGTGTAAGCCATTCTTTTCCCTGTTCGGTCAGCGGGCTCCAGAGTCGGACTCCGCCCGTCTGTTACGGTTGCAACAGGTCGAGAAGGCGCGGCAGCGCAAGCTCAGGACGCGACGGCTCATCCTCATCGGCTCGTTCTTCGAAGCGCGAGCGGCAGAAGAACCGGATCTGCGGGAACGCATCCTCCGGGGCCTCGACGGCTTCCTGACCAAGCCACGCGATCGGGCGCTCTTCGACCTGCCGGACCAGGGGGATTGAAACGTTGGGCGCGGAGTGAAACTGCCGAATGCAAACCGCGCAATCGTCGATGAATCGAAGGTGGCCGAGTACCTGCTCTCGTCAAGCCACCCGGATGGAAGGACCAAGGGGCATTCTTCTCGGCGTTCGGGTTTCGCGCACTCCGCAGTGGGCGGTTCGCGTGGGCCTTGCGGGAGCACGGCAGGAACGGAGAGGTCACCGGGGTGTCAAGATCGGACTACGGGACGAGGTACAGCGTGGACGGCGACATCGACACCCCGGACGGGCGCAATCCCCGAATACGGACCGTCTGGATCGTCGCCACGGAGCGTGACGCGCCACGCCTCGTGACTGCTTACCCCCTGAGGAGACGAGATGCTTCAGGAACATGATCGGATCGTGCTCACGAAGGACCTTGCAACAGGACGGCTGAAGGGAGGGGACGTCGGCACGATCGTGCACGTCCATCGCGACGCCGAAGCCTTCGAGGTGGAGTTCCTGGCCCTCGACGGCAACACCGCGGCAGTGGCTACCGTGCCGGCGTCGCGGCTTCGCCCCGTCGCCGACACCGACCTCACGCACGCACGCGTCCTGGAAGAGGGCTGAGCTGCGCCACCAAGAGGCCGCGCGGGGGCGGACCGCACGACATGCCAACCAGTCCGGACGCTCGTCAGCGGGCGTCCGGACAAAAGGATCGAAGATCCTCCCGGCTGACCGCCGGCTCTCCCGGCGCCACGTTGTCCAGGCGGCCGTCCCCGAGCCAGCGCTCCAGGCGACGCACTTCGCGTTCCAGGTGACCGAAACCGTCGATGACGAACAGCAGAGGTTGCAGCGAATCGATCTCGAAGCTCTGGTTCACGACCCGGTCGAGCTGGAAGGGCGCCCGCTGCACCCGGGGCGACTCGAGCGCGTGCCCGATCTCGCCCGCCGAACTGAGCAGGCCGCTGCCGTAGGCGCACAGACCGTCGCCGTCGGGACGCCGCATCAGTCCGAACTCGATCGTGAACCAGAAGAACCGCGCCAGCGCCTTGAAGGCGCTCTCGACGCGGCGACAGTCGCCGTCCCGGGCGCGCAGAGCCGCGGTCCGCGCCGCCTCGCCGAAACGGACCAGAACGTCGGCGAAGGCGGGGTCCGTGTGCATCGGCACATGTCCAGCCAGGTCGTGGAAGATGTCGGGCTCGGGAAGGTAGTCCAGCCGGTCGCCGTCGCGGACGGTGATCGTGGTCGGAAACTCGCGCCTTCCGAGACAGTCGAAGAACAGGTACGCAGGCACGTAGCCGCTCACCGCCCGCGCCGTGAAGCCGCTCAGGGGTTCCAGGAACCGGTTGATGTCCGCCAGCCGCGGGATGCGGTCCGGGTCGAGCGCGAGTCGCGCCACGCCGTCCAGAAAGCGCGGGTGGGCGTGCTGCTCCCACTTGCCGGCGAGCGCCCGGTAGAGCCGGCGCCACGTCTGCTGGTTCGCTTCGCTGTAGAGCTCGTAGGGCTGCTCGATGAACAGCTCGCCCCGGGTCTGTGCTCGCTCGATGAAGTCGGCCCGGCCGGTCGTCAGGTCCCGACCCGTGGCCGGCTCCAACACCCCCTGTTCAAACACGCCAACTCGTTGCATAGCTCTCGTCCTCCAGATCGGCCGCGGCAGCCGTCATCTGCAGCGGCCGGAAGGTGTCCACCATCACCGCGAGTTCGTCGGTGCACTCCTTGCCGATCGATCCCTCGTAGGCGCCCGGATGGGGCCCGTGGGGAATCCCGTTCGGATGCACCGTCAGCGCGCCCCGTTCGACTCCGCGTCGCGACATGAAGTCGCCCTCGACGTAGTAGATGACCTCGTCCGAATCGACGTTCGAGTGGTTGTAGGGCGCCGGGATCGCCTGCGGGTGGTAGTCGAACAGGCGCGGCACGAAGGAGCAGACGACGAACCCGGGCCCGTCGAAGGTCTGGTGCACGGGCGGCGGCTGGTGGACGCGGCCGGTGATCGGCTCGAAGTCCTCGATGTTGAAAGCGTACGGCCACAGGTGGCCGTCCCAGCCGACGACGTCCATCGGGTGACGCCCGTACAGGTACCGGGTGGTGCCGCCGCGCGCCTTGACCCGGACCTCGAACTCGCCCTCCTCGTCCCGCGGCTCGACCCATTGCGGAGCACGAATGTCGCGCTCGCAGTACGGCGAGTTCTCAAGGAACTGGCCGTAGCGGTTCACGTATCGTCCTGGCGGTTCGATATGGCCGGCCGCTTCGACACAGAGCATCCGCTGTGACTCGTCCGCCCGCGGCAGGAGTCGCCAGATGACTCCGGTGGGAAGGACCAGATAGTCCCCCGGGCGGTACTCGATGTGACCGAACTGGGTCTCCAGCACGCCGTGCCCCTCGTGCACGAAGAGCAGCTCGTCGCCATGCGCGTAGCGGTACCAGTAGTCCATGGACTCCCGGAAGCGGGCCACGGACAACACAAGATCGCGATTGGCCATCAGGGGCACGCGGCCGCTCACCGCATCTCCCTGTTCCGGCGATCTGGCGGCACGGATCAGCCGGTGCCGGAGCGGTCCCGCGTACTCGAGCTTGAGACCGTTCCCCGACCGTTCACCGATCCGCTCCACCGCGGTCGGCGGATTCAGGTGGTAGAGGATCGACTGGACGCCTGAGAAGCCGTGGATCCCCATCACCTCCTCGTGGTGAAGAGATCCGTCGGGCTTGCGGAACACGGTGTGGCGCTTGTGCGGAACTTCGCCCACACGCAGGTAGTAGCTCACAGGTTTCCCCTCAGCCCCTGTTCGCGTTCAAGGGCAACGAACAGGCTCTTGAAGTTGCCCTCGCCGAAGCCCCGCGCCCCGTGGCGCTCGATGATCTCGTAGAACAGGGTCGGCCGGTCCTCGACCGGCTTGGTGAAGATCTGCAGCAGGTAGCCGTCCTCGTCGCGGTCGGCGAGGATGCCGAGTTCCGCCAGTCGATCGATCGGTTCGTCGATCTTCCCGACTCGCTGTTCGAGGTCGTCGTAGTACGTGCCGGGCACGTGGAGGAACTCGACCCCGTTCTCGCGCAGCCGGGACACCGTGCCCACGATGTCGTCGGTACGGCAGGCGACGTGCTGCACGCCCGGGCCTTCGTGAAAGTCGAGGAACTCCTCGATCTGCGACTTCCTGCGTCCCTCGGCCGGTTCGTTGATCGGGAACTTGATGACCCCCGAGCCGTCCTGCATCACCTTCGACATGAGCGCCGAGTACTCGGTCGAGATCGCCTCGTCGTCGAAGTGGACGAGCTGGTTGAACCCCAGGACGCGCGAGAAGAACCGGGCCCACTCGTTCATCCGCCCGAGCTCGACGTTGGCCACGACGTGGTCGATGGTGAGCAGGCCGCAGCCTCGGGCCGCCGCCGCGCCGGGCACGTCCGGCGCCGGCTCGAAACCGGGGCCGAATAGACCGGCGTAGTCCCGGCGTTCCATGAACTGCAGCACGCAATCGCCGTAGAGGCGAATCGAAGCGTGACGGAGTTCGCCGTGCTCGTCACGGGCCGTTGCCGGCGCCGCGGCCGCCTCCGCCCCCCGCGACACCGCGGCCGCGAACGCCTCGTCCGCGTCCGGGACCGAAAGTGCGATGACCGCCACGGAGTCGCCGTGCCGCCGTACCGACCGGGCGGCGTCATGCGACGAGTGCAGCGCACTGGTCAGCACGAGCCGGATGTCGCCCTGCTCCACCAGGTAGGACGCGCGCGCCCGTTCCCCGGTCTCGAGCCCCCGCACCGCCGCGCACTCGAAGCCGAAGGCGTGGCCGTACCAGGCGGCGGACTGCTTCGCGTTGCCGACGTACAGCTCCAGGTGGTCGAAGCCGAGAATGGGAAAAGAGTCGTCGGCCGAGGCGGCAGTGGCCTCGGGTCTGGCGTCGAGGGCCGTCGTCGCTGAAGTCGGGTCGATCGTCGCTGAAGTCATGGATTCGAACGCTCCTTTCAGGGAGAGGTGACCGAGAACGCCACGGCGTCCGGCGACGACTCGGGGCTCGGCCGCGAGGAGGCGGCCTCGGCCGTCAGGACAGCCGCCAAACGCTCCACCGCCTCGCGCAGCACCTCGGGCTCGCCGCCCGAAAAACTCAACCTGACCGCGTTGGTCGGCGCGGCGCGGTCGCCGGGATCCGCGAACGCCGCCGCCGGCACGAAGACGACTCCCGTCTCGACCACGGACCGCTCCAGCAGCCGCTCGCCGTCCATGCCCGCGGGCAACTCCACCCAGACGAACATCCCGCCGCCAGGCCTGGAGAACGAACAACCGCTCGGCAGACATTCCCCGAGCGCCTGAAGCATCGCGTCCCGCCTCGCCCGGTAGACGCTCCGGAGTGCCCGGAGCCGCCTGTCGAAGTCGAGTTCGCCCAGCAGCCTGGCCGCGGCGAGCATGGTGAGCCGCGAGCACTCCAGATCGCCCATCTCCTTGACCGCGGCCAATCTGTCCGCGAGCCCCGCGGGAACGCGCGCCCAGCCCAGCCGCAACGCGGGCGCCAGAACCTTCGAAAGGGAGCCGACGTAAACGACTCGCTCCGCGTCGAGCGCGGCCAGCGGGGGCTCGAACTCGCCGTCGCAGCACAGAAGGCCGTAGGGATCGTCCTCGACGATCACGAAGTCGTACTCGTGAGCGAGAGCCACCAGCCGCCGGCGCGAATCGAGCGGCAGGCTGACGCCGAGAGGGTTGTGGCCGTCCGGAATCACGTAGAGGAGCTTCGGACGGGCGCCGAGGCGGAGCCGCCGGGCAAGGTCCTCCACGTCCATCCCGCGCCGGATGCCGGCCTCCAGGGTGATCAGCCGCGGCGCCAGCGGCGCCAGAACCTCCCGCATGCCGGTGTACGCGTACCGTTCGAGCGCCACCGCGTCGCCGGGCTCGACGAAGCTCCTGACCAGAACGTCGAGCGCCTGCTGCGCGCCGGTCGTGACGAGAATCCGGTCCGGAGCGCAGTTCACTCCGCGCCGCCCCATCAGCTCCACGACGCGCTCCCTGAGTTCCCCGGAACGCGCTCCGTACTGGACCGAGCCCGGGCGAGCCAGGAGGTCGTTCAGGATTCGCCCGTACGTCTCCGCCGGGAACATCTCCACCGCCGGCAGCCCTCCGGCCAACGACAGCGTTCCGGGCCGCGTTCCCCGGTTGACCAGCCGGCGCAACAACGACCGGCGCCGGCCGCGAAGCCACGGCGCGAGCAGGGAGTCAAGCGGTCCGTCCGGCCTGCCGGCGGTCTCGACGGAAGTCGGCGGCCTGTTGACGGTGGGCGAAGAGGCGACCATACTTGGAACGATACCACGCCAACTCGCTATGTCGCCGAGCATGAACGCCACCAGTTTGGCCATCATGGTGTACGATCATTCCCTCAACCTGACATCCTCCGGGACACCGAGACCGACCGCGGAAGACCCCATCGACATGAGAACGATGACGAAGCACGTTGCCGCCGCCAAGAAGCCCCCCGCCCGGCTCCGAAAGCCGCGAGCGCCAATGGACGCGACCGACCACGCGGTCCTCGACCTCCTGCAGCACGACGCGGGCCGCAGCGACGCCCACATCGCCCGCCAGGTCGGCCTGTCGCCATCCGGACTCCGGAAACGCCTGGACAAGCTGGAACGCAGGCAGGTCATCAAGGGCCGCGTCGCCCTCGTCGACCGCCACGCCGTCGGCCTGGGCCTCCTCTGCTTCATCCAGGTGACTCTCACCCACCACCGCCGCGGCCCCACCCAGGAGTTCACCGACCGTATCCGTGATCTGCCGGAAGTCCTGGAGTGCCACTTGCTAACCGGCGAGCACGACTATCTCCTAAAGGTCGTCGCGACCGACAATCGGCACCTGGAGCGCGTTCTCACCGAGCACCTCGCCGCGATCCCCGGCGTCGACCGGCTGCACACCAGCATCGTCCTGAACGAGATCAAGCGAACCACGACGCTTCCCCTTCCGCCCCAAACCGGCGAGGCCGCCCCGGATCGGGCCGTGGGCTGACTCGGCCCGCTCCGGTTTCTCCCCCAACCGATGACGAGAACTCCCAACGGCCGGGCAAGCGTTCTCGCCATCTCCGCGGTCCTGGGCGCGCTGACCGCCGCGGCGCTCGAAGGCCAGCAACTCTTCACGATCGTCGACGAACCGGCCGGCGCTTCACGCACAGCAAGCAGCGCCGTTGGCTCCGAGGCACTGGAGCGGGACGCGGCCGAAGTGGCCATCGAGGCGGACCTCGAACTGCTCCGATCGGGCCCGGAACGGCTCGACCTGCTCACCCCCGACCGGGACGTCCTCACGGCCGAGCGCACCTGGTTCGAGGACCGCGGCCACGGCAACGTGCTTTGGCGTGGCCGAGTACCCGGCCATCCTCACGACACGGTCGTGCTCACGCTCCACGAGGATCACATCCTCGGCCAGTACGGCGGACCCGGCGCGATGAAGTTCGAGGTACTCACAAGAGCCGGGAACAACTACCTCATCAAGCCTGTTCGGGCGCCCGGCACGTTGCCTCGACTCTGGTGCGACTCACGGCCCGTAGTCCTTCCAGCCGCCGCCGAAGCGCGCTCTGCCGCCACATCCGACGTACCCGACGTACACTTTCAATTGCCGCAGATGGCGCAGGCGCAACTCGACATCCTGGTGCTCTACACCACGGCCACCCGGAACCTCATCAGAGACACCTGGCTCATCCACTTCGGAGCTGAACTCCAGGCTACCGCCGACTACGCGAACCTCGTCATCGGGAACACAAACATCAACGCCCGCCTCAACATTGTCGCGGTGGCACCGTCGCCGGCCGACGTACTCACGGCCGTAGCCGGAGGCACCAACCCGAACATCGCAGCAAGGGACTCGTCAGCGGTTCAAGCGCTCCGCACACGCTACGGCGCCGACATCGTCTACTCCATGATCGATTCGGCGGAGCCCTACGTGGCCGGCCAGGCATGGACCCGCACCAGCCGCTTCACGATTCAGCACATGTCCAGCTACGCCTTCGCACTGAGCAACTACAGGTATGGCGACACCTCGATCATGCGAAGAGCGTTCATTCACGAAATAGGCCATGTCCTGGGAATGAACCACGACGCCGCCAACTACATCCAGCGTCCCGACGACGGGCCTCCTCTTTATCCCTACGCATTCGGATACACCGACTCGAGCCAATGGCCCGCTATCGCGACGGTCATGAGCTATGGCGCCCTCGATACAGTATGGGAGCCGTACTTCTCGACCACCCGCGTGTCTCCTAATGGATGGATTCTGGGCGTCACCAACGCCGCAGAGAACGAGCGTCTGCTGGGGAACGTCATTGGCGCCGCCGCCACAATGAGCGACTTTCTGCCGCCGAAGCACCCTGCCAACCTCGTGGCACGAAACGGAAAAACGAACGGCAACGAGTCTGCCGTCACCTTGACCTGGACTGATCGATCGACGAACGAGACCGGCTTCGCCGCGTACTACACACCCGCCGGCGGCACCGAGAATGGCATCTTTCTTCCCGCCGACACGACCTCGACAACGATCACCGGGCTGACCGTGGGCACCGAGTACAGCTTCAGGGTTGCCGTCAGCAACGCACACGGTCACTCGTGGTCCGAGTCAGTAACGCTCCTTGTGGACGACGTTCCAGCGTCGCCTTCGGATCTCCTGGGGCAACGCACGAGCGAAACCGCGGTCTCCCTCCTCTGGAGCGACGCATCGGAAACCGAAAGCGGCTTTCAGATCGAGTATCGAACCGGAGCGCAGGAGCAATGGAGCAACGGCCCGATCCTTCCAGCGAACACGGAGGCAGGCTCCGTCAGCGGCCTCTCGACAGGCGCGCTGTACGACTTCCGGATCGCCGCAACGAACTCGCACGGGACATCGAGAAGCGGGGTTCTCCGTCTCAACCTCTCGACAGCGCCGCCCATGGCTCCCGCCCTGACCGGTGTTGCGGAACGACATGGCGGCCGCGTCCAGGCGCGGCTCAACTGGCCGCTTGATCCTGCCAGCGGGGTCATGTTCGAAGTGCAGCACCGGCAGGCTGGTACCGCTGACTGGCGACCCTACCAAACAATCACTAACCGCGGAACCGGCCAGAACCAGATTCTGGTCGACGTCAGTCCTCCGACCACGCGTGACTACCGTGTGGTGGCCACGAACGGCGGTGGGCGCGTGCCCAGCAACGTGATCACGCTGCACTTGGAGTCGTTTCGCAGCACTCTTCCCGTATCCCCAGGCGATCTCGCTGCTTTCGCCCTGACCACATCGAGCGCTCAACTGACGTGGAACGACGAGGCATCCAACGAGACCTCGTACCGCGCCTATTCCCGTCTTCGGGGAAGCACCGCCTGGACCGAACATTCCTCCCTCGCGGCCAACTCCGAAGCGACAGTGATAACTGGTCTTCCTGAGAGCTCCGCGGTTGAGATTCGGGTAGCGGCAACGAACGCCCAGGGATCGGCCTTCAGCAGGCACGTTTCGGTCGACTTGAGCGTTACGCCGCCGGAGATCGTGTTGACCGCAGACGTCGTTCGCGACCTCAGCACGGGAGAGGTGCAGGTCGAGTTGGCCTGGACCATCGACGCGGCGTCGGAGGATCCCACGTATTTGGTCGTCGAGAACCGGCGAACCGGCCACGGATGGGAGTTCTATGCGGTCCTGGGAGCAAGTGCGAGGTCCTATACGTTCCTGGACACTTGGGGAACGCTCCACGACTTTCGGGTGGAGGCCAGCAACCGAGGCGGTCGCGTTCGTAGCAACGTGGTTTCTGTCGACGTTCGCAAGGTCAGGCCGAAATCGCCGACGGCGACGGCGGCGAAGCAGGCCGGACCTACCGAGATCCTCCTGACCTGGAGCGACGAATCGGCCGACGAGGACGGATTCGATATCAGCTACGACTTCCGCAACGAGCGCTTCGAGTACGCACGAGTGCCTGCGGACGCCGAGTCTGTTCGTGTGACCGGATTGGCAGCAGGCGCATACAGTTTTAGTGTCAAGGCATTCAACGACTATGGCGACGGGCAGTCGCGCGTCGTCGCCCATGCGAACCTGCCAACGCCAGCGCCGTTGCCACCGAGCGCCGCATCTGGCCTTGCGGCGCGAGTGCGGAGTCCCACCCGCGTGGATCTTTCATGGACCGACAGCGCAACCGACGAGACTGGATTCGACGTGGTCTATCGGCCAGATCCTGGAGATTGGACCGCACTACCTGTGGCCGAGGATTCCGAGACCGCTACCGTCCAAGGGTTGACCAAGGGAGCGACTTATGTCTTTCGTGTTCTCGCCAAGTCGTCCCACGGATCCCTCAACAGCAATTGGGTCACGGTGGATCTGGCGCCGGACCTCATTTCGCCCGACGGAGCGCCCTCCTCACTGACGGGAACCGCGTCCCTGGCGGGCGAAACAGCGGAGGTGGATCTGCGATGGACCGACAACTCCTCCGACGAGACCGGCTTCGTCGTCGAGTACCGAACATGGAACTCCACTTCGTGGACCATCGCCGCGACGCTGGCCGCGAACGTTACAGCGGTGAAGCTGACTGGCCTGTCGCCGGCTACCCGCTACGTGTTCCGGGTCAGCGCAACGAGGAACTCGGCGAGGTCCGACGCCCTGGAGTGGCACGTCCGCACCCCGGGAAACGGTCCACCGACAGGCCCCGCCGGTTCTCTTCGGGTGGAGGCACGAGGATTCACCTCGATTTTCGCCGAATGGTCCGACAACTCAATCTCCGAGACCGGCTACACGCTCGAGGCCAAGACGGGAACCAGCGAGTACCGCACGGTTGCGAGATTGGCGGCCAACGTCACCCGCTTCACGATCACCAACCTGTCGGCCGGGACCGCGTACACCGTGCGGGTCGGCGCGGTCAACCGCCACGGAACCGCCTGGAGCACGGAACGGTCAACGAGTACGCAGAGCTATCCGGTGCCAGCCGCCCCGGCGAACCTCGAAGGCGCCACGCTGTCGGAGACCAGTGCGCGCCTGACCTGGAGCGACCGAGCCACGGACGAACGGGGATACGAGGTTCATTACCGCGTTCGGGGGACGTCCCCGTGGACCACGTACCGCACCCTTCCCGCCCAATCGGATAGCGCCACGCTAACCGGCCTTTCCGCAGGCGGAAGATTCGATTTCCGCGTCGCCGCGCTGGGGTTGGGCCTCCCGTCCCACAGCAACGTTACGACCCTCGATCTCGGCGTCCCGCCGCCCAGCGCCGAGTTGAGCGGCCGCGTCGTGAGAGTCGGCCAGCAAGCCCAAGCCGCGCTGACCTGGACGGTCAAGGGAACCGCGGACTCGATCAATGTCACGTACCGGCGTCCCGGCGAGTCGAGCTGGACGCTGTCCGAGACTGTCGACGGCAGCGCTACAACGGCTCACTTCGCGAGCAGCGGGACCGCCTTCGAACTGCGGCTGAAAGTCTGGGGCGCCGGTGGACGCGGGTTCAGCAATACCATCGTGGTCGACCTGAGCAGAGCGCCTCCGGTAGCGCCATCCGGGATCCTGGTGCAAAGTGACGGGTTGGGCGGCGCGAATCTGTGGTGGACGGACGGATCGTCGACCGAGACCGCTTTCGTAGTGGAGTTCGGCAGTGGCGCCGAACGGATGACCTACGGGGTTTATCCGGCAGACTCGGGGAGTTCTGCCGTCTGGCTCAAAGGTTTGGGCCCGGGAAATTGGAGCGTTCACGTCTCCTCGAGGAACGAGTACGGGTCAAGCCACGGGGGCTCGGCCACGATCAGCCTGACCGCCCCTTTCACGGTCCAACCTGCGGCCAATGTTACCGCGACGATCGACGGCTCGACGAGCGCCCTCGTCGACTGGGACGATACCGATGGCGAAGCTGGCTACATAGTGAGCTACCGTCGGGACGACGGCGCCTGGCAGGAGCTGAACGTCGCCGCGAACGCCTACTTCCGCCGGATCACGAACCTCACGCAAGACGCGCTCTACCACTTCCGCATTGTGGCGTGGACCGGTGCAGGTTATGCGGGCAGCAGTATCGTCTCCCTGGACCTCAGTCGCCGGAAGCCGGCAGCGCCACAGAACTTGACCGCCGTCGCCAGAGACGCGACGACGGCGAAGCTCACATGGGAGGATCATTCCGCCAACGAAACGGCGTTCGAGGTTCGCTACCGGGAGGGCAACAGCTGGTTGCGCTACGGCCGGGCTCTTCAGAACGCCGAAACTGCGCGGCTCACCGGCTTGACGCCTGGACGGCGGTATCGCTTCGCCGTCAGCGCCCGTAACTCTCACGGAGAATCGGCAACGAGCACCGCCAACCTCAGAATGCCGCAAGGCGATCTCCCTTCGGCTCCCACCAACGTATCTGTCGCCGTCCTCAGCGCCACGAGCGCCGCCATAACCTGGCAAGACAACTCCTCAACCAAGTTCCAGCTTGAGTACAGGACCGGCGAGGCCCTGTGGACCAGGATGGCGCTGGCAGCCGGCGCCACCACCACGACTCTCGTCGGCCTGGAGGGCAGCCGGTCCTACGAAGTCCGGGTAGGCGCCAAGAACTCCAAGGGTACCGCCTTCGGCGATCCACTGCGGTTCACGCTCAGTAGCCCGCCTGTCTTCCCTCCAGGAACCGTAACCATTCGGATCCCGGAAGGCACGACGGGAGCCATAGGCAGTCCCGTCGTTGCGACGCCCTCGATGCCAGGAGGAACGGTCGCCTACTCGCTGACCGGCACGGACGCCTTGTCCTTCGAGGTGTCCTCCACCGGCCAGATCTCCGTCGCCTCCGGCACGACGCTCAACCACGAACAGAAGGCCAGCTACGCCTTCAACGTCGTCGCCTCCGACGGCGCCACGCCGGCACTCACGGCGACCCGAGCGGTCACGGTGACGGTCACCGATGTGGACGAGTCGCTGACGATTACCGGCCTCGCCAACGGCACGGTCGCCGAGAATGCCGCCTATACGTCCGCCGCGCCGACGGTCTCCGGCCACCGCGGCGCCGTGACCTGGACCAAGGAGGGCGCGGACGCCGCGGACTTCACGATCTCCGGTTCCGGCGTCCTCTCCATGGTGGCCAGGGACTACGAGGACCCGGTCGACGACGACCAGGACAACGTCTACGAGGTCACCGTCAAGGCGACGGACGTTGACGGCATCACGGGCACGGCGGCGATCACGGTCACCGTGACGAACGTCAACGAGGCCCCGGCCTTCGCGACGGCCGCCGCGCTGGCGATCAGCGTGCCGGAAGGGACCACCGGCAACATCGGCTCGCCAGTCGCGGCGAGCGATCCCGAGGGCGCAACCCTGGCCTACAGCCTCACCGGCACGGACGCCTCGTCCTTCGCCGTTTCCTCCACCGGCCAGCTTTCCGTCGCCTCCGGCACGACCCTCAACCACGAACAGAAGTCGAGCTACAGCTTCAACGTCGTCGTCTCCGACGAAGCGACGCCGGCGCTGACGGCGACGCGAGCGGTCACGGTGACCGTCACGGACGTGGACGAGTCGCTGACGATCACGGGCCTGGCCAACGGGACGGTCGCCGAGAACGCGACCTATACGTCGCCGGCGCCGACGGTCTCCGGCCACCGCGGCGCGGTGACCTGGACCAAGGAAGGAACCGACGCCGCCGACTTCACGATCTCCAGCTCCGGCGTCCTCTCCATGGTCGCCAGGGACTACGAGAACCCGGTCGACGACAACGAGGACAACGTGTACGAGGTCACCGTCAAGGCGACGGACGCGGACGACATCACGGGAACGGCGGCGATCACGGTCACGGTGACCAACGTCAACGAAGCGCCGACTTTCAGCACCGCTACGGCGCTGGCCATCAGCGTGCCCGAGGGGACCACCGGCAACGTCGGTTCGCCGGTCACGGTGAGCGATCCCGAAGGAGCAACGCTCACCTACAGCCTCACCGGCACGGACGCATCCTCCTTCGACGTGTCCGCCGCCGGCCAGCTCTCCCTCGCCTCCGGCACGACGCTCAACCACGAGCAGAAGGCCAGCTACTCCTTCAACGTCGTCGTCTCCGACGGCGCGACGCCGGCGCTGACGGCGACGCGAGCGGTCACGGTGACCGTGACCGACGTGGACGAATCGCTGACGATCACGGGCCTCGCCAACGGCACGGTCGCCGAGAACGCGGTCTACGCCTCGGCAGCGCCGACCGTGACCGGCCACCGCGGCGCCGTGACCTGGACCAAGGAAGGGACCGACGCGGCGGACTTCACGATCTCCGCCTCCGGCGTCCTCTCGATGGTGGCCAGGGACTACGAGGACCCGGCCGACGACGACGAGGACAACGTGTACGAGGTCACGGTCAAGGCGACCGACGCCGACGGCATCACGGGCACGGCGGCGATAACGGTCACCGTGACGAACGTCAACGAAGCGCCGGCCTTCGCCACGGCGACCGTGCTGGCGATCAGCGTGCCGGAAGGCACGACCGGCAACATCGGCTCGCCGGTCGCGGCGAGCGACCCCGAAGGGGCAACGCTCACCTACAGCCTCACCGGCACGGACGCGGCGTCCTTCGACGTGTCCGCGGCCGGCCAGCTTTCCGTCGCCTCCGGCACGACGCTCAACCACGAGCAGAAGGCCAGCTACGCCTTCAACCTCGTCGTCTCCGACGGCGCCACGCCGGCTCTGACGGCCACACGGGCGGTCACGGTGACCGTGACCGACGTGGACGAGTCCTTGACGATCACCGGCCTCGCCAACGGCACGGTCGCCGAGAACGCGGTCTACACGTCGCCGGCGCCGACGGTCTCCGGCCACCGCGGCGCGCTGACCTGGACCAAGGAAGGAACCGACGCCGCCGACTTCACGATCTCCAGTTCCGGCGTCCTCTCCATGGTCGCCAGGGACTACGAGAACCCGGTCGACGACAACGAGGACAACGTGTACGAGGTCACCGTCAAGGCCACGGACGCCGACGGCATCACGGGCACGGCGGCGATCACGGTCACCGTGACGAACGTCAACGAGGCCCCGGCCTTCGCCACGGCGACCGCGCTGGCGATCAGCGTGCCGGAGGGAACGACCGGCAACATCGGCTCGCCGACCACCGCGAGCGATCCCGAGGGCGCCACCCTGGCCTACAGCCTCACCGGCACGGATGCGGCGTCTTTCGACGTGTCCTCCACCGGCCAGCTCTCCCTCGCCTCCGGCACGACGCTCAACCATGAGCAGAAGGCCAGCTACGCCTTCAACGTCGTCGTCTCCGACGGCGCCACGCCGGCCCTGACGGCCACACGCGCGGTCACGGTGACGGTCACCGACGTGGACGAATCGCTGACGATCACGGGCCTCGCGAACGGCACTGTCGCGGAGAACGCGGTCTACACGTCGGCGGCGCCGACCGTCTCCGGCCACCGCGGCGCGGTCACCTGGACGAAGGAAGGAACCGACGCCGCCGACTTCACGATCTCCAGTTCCGGCGTCCTCTCCATGGTGGCCAGGGACTACGAGAACCCGGTCGACGACGACGAGGACAACGTCTACGAGGTCACGGTCAAGGCGACGGACGCGGACGGCATCACGGGCACCGCGGCGATCACGGTCACCGTGACGAACGTCAACGAAGCGCCGGCTTTCGCGACGGCGACCGCCCTGGCGATCAGCGTGCCGGAGGGAACCACCGGCAACATCGGCTCGCCGGTCGCCGCAACCGACCCCGAAGGGGCGACGCTCGCCTACTCGCTCACCGGCACGGACGCCTCGTCCTTCGACGTGTCCTCCACCGGTCAGATCTCCGTCGCCTCCGGCACGACGCTCAACCACGAGCAGAAGGCCAGCTACAGCTTCAACGTCGTCGTCTCCGACGGCGCCACGCCCGCCCTGACGGCGACGCGAGCGGTCGCGGTGACCGTCACGGACGTCGACGAGTCGCTCACGATCACAGGCCTGGCCAACGGCACGGTCGCCGAAAACGCGGTGTACGCCTCGGCGGCGCCGACCGTCTCCGGCCACCGGGGCGCCGTGACCTGGACGAAGGAAGGAACCGACGCCGCCGACTTCACGATCTCCGCCTCCGGCGTCCTCTCCATGGTGGCCAGGGACTACGAGGACCCGGTCGACGACGACGAGGACAACGTGTACGAGGTCACCGTCAAGGCGACCGACGCGGACGGCATCACGGGCACGGCGGCGATCACGGTCAGCGTGACGAACGTCAACGAGGCGCCTGCCTTCGCGACGGCGACCGCACTCGCGATCAGCGTGCCGGAGGGAACGACCGGCAACATCGGCTCGCCGGTTACGGCAACGGACCCCGAGGGTGCGTCGCTCGCCTACTCGCTCACCGGCACGGACGCCTCGTCCTTCGACGTGTCCTCCACCGGTCAGATCTCCGTCGCCTCCGGCACAACGCTCAACCACGAGCAGAAGACGAGCTACTCCTTCAACGTCGTCGTCTCCGACGGCGCCACGCCGGCTCTGACGGCCACCCGCGCGGTCACGGTGACCGTCACGGACGTGGACGAGTCGCTGACGATCACGGGCCTGGCCAACGGGACGGTCGCCGAAAACGCGGTGTACGCCTCGGCGGCGCCGACCGTCTCCGGCCACCGGGGCGCCGTGACCTGGACGAAGGAAGGAACCGACGCCGCCGACTTCACGATCTCCAGTTCCGGCGTCCTCTCCATGGTCGCCAGGGACTACGAGGACCCGGTCGACGACAACGAGGACAACGTGTACGAGGTCACCGTCAAGGCGACGGACGCGGACGACATCACGGGAACGGCGGCGATCACGGTCACCGTGACGAACGTCAACGAGGCGCCAGCCTTCGCCACGGCGACCGCGCTGGCGATCAGCGTGCCGGAGGGAACGACCGGCAACATCGGCTCGCCGACCACCGCGAGCGATCCCGAGGGCGCGTCGTTGACGTACAGCCTCTCCGGCACGGACGCGGCATCGTTCGACGTGTCCTCCACCGGCCAGATCTCCGTCGCCTCCGGCACGACGCTCAACCACGAACAGAAGGCCAGCTACTCCTTCAACGTCGTCGTCTCCGACGGCGCCACGCCGGCGCTGACGGCCACCCGCGCGGTCACGGTGACGGTCACCGACGTGGACGAATCGCTGACGATCACGGGCCTGGCCAACGGCACGGTCGCCGAGAACGCTGTCTACACGTCGGCGGCGCCGACGGTGACCGGCCACCGCGGCGCCGTGACCTGGACGAAGGAAGGAACCGACGCCGCCGACTTCACAATCTCCGCCTCCGGCGTCCTCTCGATGGTGGCCAGGGACTACGAGGATCCGGTCGACGACGACGAGGACAACGTCTACGAGGTCACCGTCAAGGCGACGGACGCCGACGGCACCACGGGCACGGCCGCGATCACGGTCACGGTGACGAACGTCAACGAGGCCCCGGCCTTCGCCACGGCCGCCGCCCTGGCGATCAGCGTGCCGGAGGGAACGACCGGCAACATCGGCTCGCCGGTCACGGCGAGCGATCCCGAAGGCGCGTCGCTCGCCTACTCGCTGACCGGCACGGACGCCTCGTCCTTCGACGTGTCCTCCACCGGCCAGCTTTCCGTCGCTTCCGGCACAACGCTCAACCACGAGCAGAAGACGAGCTACTCCTTCAACGTCGTCGTCTCCGACGGCGCCACGCCGGCTCTGACGGCCACCCGCGCGGTCACGGTGACCGTCACGGACGTGGACGAGTCGCTGACGATCACGGGCCTGGCCAACGGGACGGTCGCCGAGAACGCGACCTATACGTCGCCGGCGCCGACGGTCTCCGGCCACCGCGGCGCGGTGACCTGGACCAAGGAAGGAACCGACGCCGCCGACTTCACGATCTCCAGTTCCGGCGTCCTCTCCATGGTCGCCAGGGACTACGAGAACCCGGTCGACGACAACGAGGACAACGTGTACGAGGTCACCGTCAAGGCGACGGACGCCGACGGCATCACGGGAATGGCGGCAATCACGGTCACGGTGACGAACGTCAACGAGGTCCCGGCCTTCAGCACCGCTACGGCGCTGGCGATCAGCGTGCCGGAGGGAACCACCGGCCACATCGGCTCGCCGGTCGCCGCGAGCGATCCCGAGGGCGCGTCGTTGACGTACAGCCTCTCCGGCACGGACGCGGCATCGTTCGACGTGTCCTCCACCGGCCAGATCTCCGTCGCCTCCGGCACGACGCTCAACCACGAGCAGAAGGCCAGCTACGCCTTCAACGTCGTCGTCTCCGACGGCGCCACGCCGGCGCTGACGGCCACCCGCGCGGTCACGGTGACGGTCACCGACGTGGACGAATCGCTGACGATCACGGGCCTGGCCAACGGCACGGTCGCCGAGAACGCTGTCTACACGTCGGCGGCGCCGACGGTGACCGGCCACCGCGGCGCCGTGACCTGGACGAAGGAAGGAACCGACGCCGCCGACTTCACAATCTCCGCCTCCGGCGTCCTCTCGATGGTGGCCAGGGACTACGAGGATCCGGTCGACGACGACGAGGACAACGTCTACGAGGTCACCGTCAAGGCGACGGACGCCGACGGCACCACGGGCACGGCCGCGATCACGGTCACGGTGACGAACGTCAACGAGGCCCCGGCCTTCGCCACGGCCGCCGCCCTGGCGATCAGCGTGCCGGAGGGAACGACCGGCAACATCGGCTCGCCGGTCACGGCGAGCGATCCCGAAGGCGCGTCGCTCGCCTACTCGCTGACCGGCACGGACGCCTCGTCCTTCGACGTGTCCTCCACCGGCCAGCTTTCCGTCGCTTCCGGCACAACGCTCAACCACGAGCAGAAGACGAGCTACTCCTTCAACGTCGTCGTCTCCGACGGCGCCACGCCGGCCCTGACGGCCACCCGCGCGGTCACGGTGACCGTCACGGACGTGGACGAGTCCTTGACGATCACCGGCCTCGCCAACGGCACGGTCGCCGAGAACGCGGTCTACACGTCCGCGGCGCCGACGGTCTCCGGCCACCGCGGCGCTGTGACCTGGACCAAGGAAGGAACCGACGCCGCCGACTTCACGATCTCCAGTTCCGGCGTCCTCTCCATGGTCGCCAGGGACTACGAGAACCCGGTCGACGACAACGAGGACAACGTGTACGAGGTCACCGTCAAGGCGACGGACGCGGACGACATCACGGGAACGGCGGCGATCACGGTCACCGTGACGAACGTGAACGAGGCCCCGGCCTTCGCGACGGCGACTGCGCTGGCGATCAGCGTGCCCGAGGGGACGACCGGCAACATCGGTTCGCCGGTCGCGGCGAGCGATCCCGAGGGCGCGTCGTTGACGTACAGCCTCTCCGGCACGGACGCGGCATCGTTCGACGTGTCGTCCACCGGCCAGATCTCCGTCGCCTCCGGCACGACGCTCAACCACGAACAGAAGGCCAGCTACGCCTTCAACGTCGTCGTCTCCGACGGCGCCACGCCGGCTCTGACGGCGACCCGCGCGGTCACGGTGACGGTCACCGATGTGGACGAGTCGCTGACGATCACGAGCCTGGCCAACGGCACGGTCGCCGAGAACGCGGTCTACACGTCGCCGGCGCCGACAGTCTCCGGGCACCGCGGCGCGGTGACCTGGACCAAGGAAGGAACCGACGCCGCCGACTTCACGATCTCAAGCTCCGGCGTCCTCTCGATGGTGGCCAGGGACTACGAGGATCCGGTCGACGACGACGAGGACAACGTGTACGAGGTCACCGTCAAGGCGACGGACGCCGACGGCATCACGGGAACGGCGGCAATCACGGTCACCGTGACGAACGTCAACGAGGCCCCGGCCTTCGCGACGGCCGCCGCGCTGGCGATCAGCGTGCCCGAAGGAACCACCGGCAACATCGGCTCGCCGGTCGCGGCGAGCGATCCCGAGGGCGCGTCGCTCGCGTACAGCCTCACCGGCACGGACGCAGCCTCGTTCAACGTGTCCTCCACCGGCCAGCTTTCCGTCGCCTCCGGCACGACGCTCAACCACGAACAGAAGTCGAGCTACGCCTTCAGCGTCGTCGTCTCCGACGGAGCGACGCCGGCACTTACGGCGACCCGGGCGGTCACGGTGACGGTCACCGACGTGGACGAATCGCTCACGATCACGGGACTGGCGAACGGCACTGTCGCGGAGAACGCGGTCTACACGTCCGCGGCGCCGACGGTCTCCGGCCACCGGGGCGCCGTGACCTGGACGAAGGAAGGAACCGACGCCGCCGACTTCACGATCTCCAGTTCCGGCGTCCTCTCGATGGTGGCCAGGGACTACGAGCGCCCGGTCGACGACGACGAGGACAACGTCTATGAGGTCACCGTCAAGGCGACGGACACGGACGGCATCACGGGAACGGCCGCGATCACGGTCACGGTCACCGACGTCAACGAGGCGCCGGCCTTCGCGACGGCGACTGCGCTGGCGATCAGCGTGCCCGAGGGGACGACCGGCAACATCGGTTCGCCGGTCGCGGCGAGCGATCCCGAGGGCGCGTCGTTGACGTACAGCCTCTCCGGCACGGACGCGGCATCGTTCGACGTGTCGTCCACCGGCCAGATCTCCGTCGCCTCCGGCACGACGCTCAACCACGAACAGAAGGCCAGCTACGCCTTCAACGTCGTCGTCTCCGACGGCGCCACGCCGGCTCTGACGGCGACCCGCGCGGTCACGGTGACGGTCACCGATGTGGACGAGTCGCTGACGATCACGGGCCTGGCCAACGGCACGGTCGCCGAGAACGCGGTCTACACGTCGCCGGCGCCGACAGTCTCCGGGCACCGCGGCGCGGTGACCTGGACGAAGGAGGGGGCCGACGCCGCGGACTTCACGATCTCAAGCTCCGGCGTCCTCTCGATGGTGGCCAGGGACTACGAGGATCCGGTCGACGACGACGAGGACAACGTGTACGAGGTCACCGTCAAGGCGACGGACGCCGACGGCATCACGGGAACGGCGGCAATCACGGTCACCGTGACGAACGTCAACGAGGCCCCGGCCTTCGCGACGGCCGCCGCGCTGGCGATCAGCGTGCCCGAAGGAACCACCGGCAACATCGGCTCGCCGGTCGCGGCGAGCGATCCCGAGGGCGCGTCGCTCGCGTACAGCCTCACCGGCACGGACGCAGCCTCGTTCAACGTGTCCTCCACCGGCCAGCTTTCCGTCGCCTCCGGCACGACGCTCAACCATGAGCAGAAGGCCAGCTACGCCTTCAACGTCGTCGTCTCCGACGGCGCCACGCCGGCCCTGACGGCCACCCGCGCGGTCACGGTGACGGTCACCGACGTGGACGAATCGCTGACGATCACGGGCCTCGCCAACGGCACGGTCGCCGAGAACGCGGTCTACGCCTCGGCAGCGCCGACCGTGACCGGCCACCGCGGCGGCGTGACCTGGACCAAGGAAGGAACCGACGCCGCCGACTTCACGATCTCAAGCTCCGGCGTCCTCTCGATGGTGGCCAGGGACTACGAGGACCCGGTCGACGACAACGAGGACAACGTCTACGAGGTCACGGTCAAGGCGACGGACGCCGACGACATCACGGGAACGGCGGCAATCACGGTCACGGTCACCGACGTCAACGAAGCGCCTGCCTTCGCGACGGCCGCCGCGCTGGCGATCAGCGTGCCGGAAGGCACGACCGGCAACATCGGCTCGCCGGTCGCGGCGAGCGACCCCGAAGGGGCAACGCTCACCTACAGCCTCACCGGCACGGACGCGGCGTCCTTCGACGTGTCCGCGGCCGGCCAGCTTTCCGTCGCCTCCGGCACGACGCTCAACCACGAGCAGAAGGCCAGCTACGCCTTCAACCTCGTCGTCTCCGACGGCGCCACGCCGGCTCTGACGGCCACACGGGCGGTCACGGTGACCGTGACCGACGTGGACGAGTCCTTGACGATCACCGGCCTCGCCAACGGCACGGTCGCCGAGAACGCGATCTACGCCTCGGCGGCGCCGACCGTGACCGGCCACCGCGGCGCGGTGACCTGGACCAAGGAAGGAACCGACGCCGCCGACTTCACGATCTCCAGTTCCGGCGTCCTCTCCATGGTCGCCAGGGACTACGAGAACCCGGTCGACGACGACGAGGACAACGTGTACGAGGTCACCGTCAAGGCGACGGACGCGGACGGCATCACGGGAACGGCGGCGATCACGGTCACGGTCACCGACGTCTTCGAGGCCGTCGCCCCCCAGCCGCCCGTCGATCCGCCGCCGCCCGTCGATCCACCTCCCCCCGCCAACCGCCCGCCCGCGTTCACTCCCGCCACGCCGCTCGCGATCAGCGCGCCCGAGGACGCCGTCGGCGACATCGGCGCCCCGGTGACCGCGACCGACCCCGACGGGGACGACCTGACGTACTCCCTGGCCGGCGAAGACGCCGCGGCCTTCGGAATCGACCCGGAGACAGCCCAGATCTTCGTCGCCGCCGGCGCCGAACTCGACTACGAGACCAAGCCGTTCCACGTCTTTTCCGCCGTCGCCTCCGACGGAACCTCCACCGCCAGCCGCGAGGTGGCCGTCGTCGTCATCGCGCCGGAGCGGACGGACGAACCGCCCGCCCCCACCGCGCCGGCCGCGCCCACCGAGATCGACGCCGCGCTGCTCACGTCCACGGCCGTTCTGCTGACCTGGAGCGACAACTCCGACAACGAGGCGGGCTTCGTCCTCCTCCACCGGACCGGCGAGAGCGGCTGGAACACCCTCCGGTCGCTGCCCGCCGACAGCCGGACGGCCACCGTCGACGCACTCCAGGCCGGGTTCGTCCACGAGTTCCTGGTCACGGCCGTCAACGCCGCCGGCTCCGCTGCGAGCAACGTCGCCGCCGTATCGCTCGCGCTCGCGCCGCCCACCCACCTCGACAGCGAGGTCGCCGGACCGGACAGCGTCCGGGTGACCTGGCGCGACAACTCCGTCTCCGAAACCGGGTTCGCGGTCCAGTACCGGAACGGGGCCGGGGACGAGTGGACCGCGGCCGCGCCGCTCGCCCCGAACGCCAGGTCGACCAGCCTCGACGGACTCGAGCCCGGCGCCCGCTACCTCTTCCGCGTCGGCGCGCTAAGTCCCGGCGGATACGCCTTCAGCCAGCCGGGCGCCTTCACGCTGCACGCGCCGCCCGAGCCGGGAACCATGACCGACTGCGCTCCCAACCAGGTTGCCGCCACCCTCAACGGCGGCTACGACGTCCGCATGTGCTTCGAGACCCCCTCCGGCGCGCAGATGGACGCATCCAACTACCACCTGGAAGCCACCGGGTCCGGCATCCTCTACTTCTTCGACCGGGATAACGTGGAAGTCCTCGTCAAGGTCCTCGACGGCTGCGCGATCAACGGACACAGGTGGGTCTTCGTCGCCCCCGTCACCACCCTCGCCTTCAGCCTGGAGATCGCCGAGCGGGCCACCGGACGCCGGTTCGTCCACCGGAACCCGAAGAGCCTGACCGCCGAAACGCGCGCCGACACCGCGGCCTTCCCCTGCGAGCCGGAGGCGCGGGCCGCCGCGGCCCTGGGCGCCGCCTATCCGGAAGCGCCCGTCGGTGAGGCGCCCGTCGGCGCCGGCGCGAGCCCGACCGGCCTTGATGATGCCAACCCGCCGACCGCCTCCGACCCGTCCACGGCCGCCGCCATCGGCATCGCCGCCCCGGCCAACCGACCCGCCGCCCCCGTCTGCGAGCCCGACGGCCCCGGCATCGTCCTGGAGGACGGCCACCGCGTCGACATGTGCTTCGCCCTGCCCGACGGCGAGATCAGGCAGGCACGCGACTGGGGCCTGCCCCGCCGGGCGACGGCCCTGCTCCACTTCTTCGACCGCGAAAATGCGGAAGTCCTCGTCAAGGTCCTCGACGGCTGCGCCGTCAACGGACACAGGTGGGTCTTCGCCGCCCCCGTCACCGACCTCGCATTCCAGCTCGTCGTCACCGCCCCCGACGGCCGAACCTGGACCCACCGGAACGCAGCCGGACACACCGCCGAGCCTCGCAGCGACACCG
Organism: Thermoanaerobaculia bacterium; assembly: GCA_965232105.1. Taxonomy (GTDB): domain Bacteria; phylum Acidobacteriota; class Thermoanaerobaculia; order Multivoradales; family Multivoraceae; genus Multivorans. The sequence goes on along the minus strand of OZ246956.1, from coordinate 3,425,271 downwards.
CGGCCTTCCCCTGCCGGTAGACGGACGACGGAAACCGTTCGGGGCCCCCGACCGGCCGCCGGATCAGGCGAAGACCCGCGGCACGAAGTCCCCGGCGTTGACGATGGAGGAGCTGCCGCCGGTGGCGCGGATGACGAACAGGCCCTGCCGTTCGGCGTGAACCGCCACCTCGTCGCCCGCCTGCAGGTAGGCCATCGCGCCGTAGACCTTGCGTTCCCGGTACTCCGGCCACCACTTCTTGAAGCGCCCCAGCTTGCCCAGGAAGCGCTTCACGTCCTCGGGACGGAGCGTCGTCTTGACCTCCACCACCACGACCTCCTCGCCGTTCACCGCCAGGATGTCGATCTCGTAGTGCTCGCCGTTGCGCCGCTGGTTCGTCCGCTGCACCGTCCGCTCCACCTCGACGCCCCGTTCCTTGAGCAGCCGGACCAGATCGCCTCGCACCAGGCTCTCCATCAGCTTCCCCCACTGGGTCGTGAACAGGTCCTCCGCCTTCTTCAGGCGCCGGTCGGTCTCCCTCATCTGCCGGTCGGTCTCCTTCATCCGCCGGTCGGTTTCCTTCATCTGCTCCGACGTCTCCGCCTGGCACCTCCTGATCTCCTCGTAGCCGTCGTTGATCCTCTCGATGTTCCTGGTCATCGCTCGCAGCCGCTCCAGATCGGCCGAATCCGAACTTCCTTCGGAAGTGGTCGTCGTCATTGGTCGCTATCTCTCCATGTCGCGGCGCGGAAGAGCGCCGGGGGGCGGGTTGTCTCTTTTCTTTGGTCGCGTCCGGCCGGTTCGACCCGACCACGCGCGGGATCCGGAGATTACCAGCCAGCGCCGGCGCGCATGGACCTGCCACGCAACGGGTAGAGCCCGTCGCCGCTCGCAGTTTCCCGCAATGTATGATCCGAGGGCGTCGACGTCAGGCCCCCCTATCTGGACGGTCGGCGATGATCAGGCCACACATGAATCGGTCCCGTCTCGGCATTCTCGCGGTCGCCGCAGGGCTCTGGCTGCCGGCGGCCGGAGCGTCGGGGCAGGAGGCGCTTCTGCGGTTCGTCGATTCCGGGAAGAGCGTGACGGAGAGCCGTTCCGCCGTCTCTCCCGCGGCCGTCGGGGCGGGCCCTGACCGCCGTGTCGCGACGGAGGTCGATGTCAAGGTCGACGTCGAGGTCGACATCGATCTGCTTCGTTCCGGTCCGTCCCGGCTCCTGATCCCCGCCCCGGACGGCCGCGTCCTCGCCGTCGAGCGTTCGGCGTTCGAGGACCGCGGCGACGGCAACGTCCTGTGGGCCGGACGGGTTGCGGGGTCCGTGGCGGAAACGGTGGTGCTCACGGTGCGGGACGACCGTCTCGTCGGCAGCTTCGGCGAGCTGGGCGGGCCGAGCTTCGATCTGGTCGCCGGTCCGGACGGCGCGGGCACGGTCCGGGACGCGGCCGCGGCAACCTTCCCCGAAGAGGAAGCCGGCTGGAGCTTCTGCGCCGCCGCGGATCTCCCCGCGGCCGCCCTCGAAGTCGCGGCCGAACACGTCGTCGCCGCCGAACACGTCGTCGCGTCTGGACGCGAAGTCGCGGCCGTGACCGCGCACCCGGTCGATCGGCCCGCCGGCATCGAATCCGGGAGCGGCGTCCAGACCCCCACTCACGTGATCGACCTCCTCGTCCTGTACGACGACAAGGCCGAATCCCACTGGACCACGAGCGGCGTGACCGCCGCGATTCAGGCTCTCGTCGACTACTCGAACACGGTGCTCCGGAACAACAACCTGGACGCGGGCTTCACTCTGGCCCACCAGGAGGAGGTCACGGTGCCGGTGGACAACGACATCCACCAGCACTCCTCGCCGGAGATGCGCCATCTCAGGAGCAACGGCGACATCGAGATGCTGCGCGACGAGCACGGCGCCGACGTGGTCGTGTTCGTCACGAAGAACAGCCGCCGCCGCTACTGCGGCCTCGCGTCCACCACCTACAGCAGGGGCTTCACGCCGGCGGTGATGGCGAGAACGGCGTTCGCCGAGGTGAACCTCATCTGTTCTCGCCACAACTCGATCTTCCTGCACGAGATCGGCCATCTGGCGGGAGGCTCGCACGGCGACCAGTCGTTCAGCGGCAGCCTCTATCCCTACGCCTACGGCCACAAGGACTCCAGCAAGAGTCCGGCGGTCTACTCCATGATGCGCGCGCTCGAACGATCCCAGGTTCCGGTACCGTACTTCTCGACCGTCCGCGTGACCCCGGACGGCCGGACTCTCGGCGTTGCGGATCGCGCCGACAACGAGCGGGCCCTTCGGCAGACGCTTCCGGACGTCGCCCGTTTCGGCCAACTGCTTCTCCCGCCGAAGCCCTCCGGTTTCAAGGCCACGACGGGCGACGACGGCGCCACGGCGCGGGTCACGCTGACCTGGACCGACCGGTCCTCGAGGGAGACCGGCTTCAAGGTCGAGTATCGGAAGTACTTCGAGTGGCCCTGGAAGGAGGCGGCGGACCTGGCGAAGGATGTCGAGACGGCGACGATCACCGGACTCGACAAGGCGACGAAGTACCACTTCAGGGTGGGCGCGGCGAACGCCAACGGAGCGCACTACACAAGCCGGCTCGACGTGAAGACTCCCGGCACGAAGACGCTGACGGTGACCTTCTCCATCGACGGGACCACGCCCGAGAACGCGGTCGTCCGGTCGGCGAAGCCGGTCGTGACCGGCCAGCGCCCGCCGGTCTTCTGGTACCTCACCGGCCCGGACGCCGGGCGCTTCACCGCGAGCGGGCTGACAACGCCCACGTTGAGTCTGGGGCCGGAGGATTACGAGGCGCCGACGGACGCGGACAAGGACAACGAGTACGAGGCGACGCTGACGGCGAGGGACCTGGACGGAAACTCGGGTTCGGTCGCGATCACCGTGACGGTCACGGACGTGAACGAGGCGCCCGCGTTCGACGCGTCCGGCACGCTGGCGCTCAGCGCACCGGAGGGGACGACCGGGAACATCGGCTCGCCGGTCACGGCGACGGACCCGGAAGGCGCGGCGGTCGCCTACTCGCTCGGCGGAACGGACGCCCCGTCCTTCTCGGTTTCCTCCACCGGCCAGATCTCCGTCGCCGCCGGCGCGGTCCTGAACTACGAGGCCAAGTCCAGCTACAGCTTCCACGTCGTCGCCTCCGACGGCGGCACGCCGGCTCTCTCCGCCACCCGCGACGTGGCGCTCACCGTCACCGACCTGGCCGAGACCCTGACGGTCGCTGGCCTGTCGAACGGTGCGGTGGCGGAGAACGCCGTCTACGCGTCCGCGGCGCCGACCGTGTCGGGCCACACCGGAACCGTTACCTGGACGAAGGAGGGCCCGGACGCGGCGGACTTCACGATGGACGCATCGAGCGGCGTCCTGGCCATGGTCGCCCGCGACCACGAGAACCCGGCCGACGCCGACGAGGACAACGTCTACGAAGTCACCGTCAAGGCGACGGACGGGGACGGCGTCGCGGGGACCGCGTCGTTCACGGTGACGGTGACCGACGTCAACGAGGCGCCAGCGTTCAACACGCCGACCGCGCTGGCGTTGAGCGTCCCCGAGGGAACGACCGGGAACATCGGCTCGCCGATAGCGACCACCGACCCCGAGGGCGACGCGCTGACGCATTCGCTGACCGGCGCGGACGCGTCCGCCTTCGAGATCGCCTCCTCCGGCCAACTCTCCGTGGCGCCCGGCGCGACGCTCGACCACGAGCGGAAACCGAGCCTCGCCTTCAACGTCGTCGTCTCCGACGGCGGGAAGCCGGCGCTCACCGCGACGCGGTCGGTCGCGGTGACCGTCACCGACCTGGACGAGACCCTGACGGTCGCGGGCCTGCCGAACGGCACGGTCGCCGAGAACGCGGCGTACGCATCCGCCGCGCCGACCGTGTCCGGCCACCGCGGCGCCGTGACCTGGACGAAGGAGGGCGCGGACGCGGCGGACTTCGCGATCTCCGCCGCCGGCGTCCTGTCCATGGCCGCCCGGGACCACGAGGATCCCGCCGACGACGACAAGGACAACGTCTACGAGGTCACGGTCAGGGCCGCCGACGCCGACGGCGTGACGGGCGCCGCGGCGCTCACGGTCACGGTGACCGACGTCAACGAAGCGCCGGCGTTCACCGACTCCGCCACGTTGACGATCGACGTGCCGGAAGGGACCACGGGGAACATCGGCTCGCCGGTGGCGGCCACCGACCCCGAGGGTGCCGCGTTGACGTATTTGCTGACCGGCGCGGACGCGTCCGCGTTCGAGGTCTCCGCCTCCGGCCAACTCTCCGTTGCGTCCGGAGCGACGCTCGATCACGAGCGGAAACCGAGCCTCGCCTTCAACGTCGTCGTCTCCGACGGCGGGACGCCACCGTTCACGGCGACCCGGACCGTCTCGGTCCGCGTGCTGCGCGGGTCCGACCCGCCGCCGACCACGCCCACTCCAACGCCGCCGCCGCCGACCACGCCCACTCCAACGCCGCCACCGCCGACCACACCCACGCCCACGCCGCCGCCGCCAACGCCCTCGCCCACGCTGAACAACCCGGCCGCGCCCTCCGACCTCCGGGCCGAGATGATCGCCTCGAACGCGGTGCTGCTGACCTGGCGGGACAACGCACGCGGCGAAACCGGCTTCGAGGTCTTCCATCGCCGGGGTCCCGGTGCCTGGAACACGGTCCGGACCCTCGGACCCGACGCCGAACGGGCGGCCGTGGGCGGTCTGCCATCCGGCGGACGGCACCAGTTCCTGCTCGCGGCGCTCGGCCCGGCCGGTCCCTCCCCGAGCCGGCCGGTCTCCATCTCGCTGGACATGGCGCCGCCCACCCACCTCGACAGCGCGCCGACCGGGGCCGCCGGCGCCCGTCTCGTCTGGCGGGACAACTCGCGCGCCGAGACGGGATTCGAGGTCCAGTACCGGCTTGCCGCCGAAGACGACTGGACGGACAGCCGGACGCTCGGCCCCGACGCGACCGCGACGACGCTCGACGGTCTGGCGCCGGGCGAGAACTACGTCTTCCGCGTCGGCGCCGCCACTTCCGCCGGCGCCGCCTTCAGCCAACCCGCGGCTTTCAGCCTGACCGACCCGCCCGCGCCGGGCTCGACGACCGACTGCGTTCCCCGGACCGCGGCAGTCACCCTCTCCGGCGGCTACGAGGTGAGGATGTGCTTCGAGACGCCCTCGGGGACGCGAATCGACGCCTCGAACTACCACCTGGAATCCGCCGCCTCCGGTCTCCTCTACTTCTTCGACCGCGACAACGTCGAAGTCCTCGTCAAGGTCCTCGACGGCTGCGCGATCAACGGACACAGGTGGGTCTTCGTCGCCCCCGTCACCACCCTCGCCTTCAACCTGGAGATCGCGGAGCGGGCCACCGGACGCCGGTTCGTCCACCACAACCCGAAGAGCCTGACGGCCGAAACGCGCGCCGACACCGCGGCCTTCCCCTGCGATCCGGAGTCGCGGGCCGCCGCGGCCCTGGGCGGCGCCGACTCGGAGACCTCCGCTTGGGTGGGGCCCCTCGGGACCGCCGCGAGCCGCACCGGCCCACGAAACCCCGACCCGCCCGGCGCGGCGGCCGCCGCCATGACAGCTCCGGCCGACCAACCCGCCGCCCCCGTCTGCGAGCCCGACGGCCCCGGCATCGTCCTGGAGGACGGCCACCGCGTCGACATGTGCTTCGCCCTGCCCGACGGCGAGATCAGGCAGGCCCGCGACTGGGGCCTGCCCCGCCGGGCGACGGCCCTGCTCCACTTCTTCGACCGCGAGAACGCGGAAGTCCTCGTCAAGGTCCTCGACGGCTGCGCGATCAACGGACACAGGTGGGTCTTCGCCGCCCCCGTCACCGACCTCGCTTTCCAGCTCGTCGTCACCGCGCCCGACGGCGAGACCTGGCGCCACGAGAACGCCGCCGGACACACCGCCGAGCCTCGCAGCGACACCGCCGCCTTCCCCTGCCGGTAGACGGACGACGGAAACCGTTCGGGACCCCCGACCGGCCGCCGGATCGGGCGAAGACGCGCGGCACGGCGTTAGTCCGAGCGCGTCCATCCTGCTAGCCTCCCGCTCCGATGAACGGCGCCCAGGCCATGGTTCGGACCGCCGCCAACGCGGGCGTCGAGGTCTGCTTCGCGAATCCCGGCACATCGGAGATCCATCTCGTCGCGGCTCTCGACGAGATTCCGGGCGTGCGCGGCGTGCTGGCGCAGTTCGAGGGCGTCGCCACCGGCGCGGCGGACGGCTACGGCCGGATGGCCGGCAAGCCCGCGCTTACCCTGGTCCATCTCGGCCCGGGCTTCGCGAACGGCATCGCCAACCTGCACAACGCCCGCCGGGGCCGCACGCCGGTCGTCAACGTGATCGGCCACCATCCAACCTGGCACCGCAACTACGACCCGCCGCTCAACACGAAGGTCGAGAGCCTGGTCGACGGGGTCTCCGACTGGCAACGCACCGTCGCCTCGGCCGACCACGTCTCGCGCGACATGGCCGCCGCGATCTCCGCTTCCCGGCGCCACCCGGGCCAGATCGCCACCCTGATCGTGCCGACGGACTGCCAGTGGAGCGAGGCCTACGGCCCGATCATCGAGCCAGCGCCTCCACTCGGCGCCCGCGTCGCCCCGGAAGCCGTCGAGCGCGCCCGTGCCGCCGTGGCCCGCGGCGAACGCACGATGCTGATGCTGGGCAGTTCCGGCCATACGGCTGCGGCCCAGCGCGAGGCGGCCAGGGTACAGCGAGCGACCGGCTGCAAGCTCGTCGCCGAGACGTTCTCGGGCCGGATGGAGCGCGGTCCCCACCTTCCTGCGTTGCCGCGTGTGCCCTACTTCCCCGAGCAGGCCGTGGAGTTCCTGAGCGGGATCGACACGCTCGTCCTGGCCGGCGCGCTCGATCCCGTCGCCTTCTTCGGTTACGAGGGCGGTGTGAGCCGCCTGACTCCGGAGTCGGTGGAAGTCGTCGTCCTGAGCCATCCGACGGAAGACAGCGGCCACGCTCTCAGCGAGCTGGCCCAAGCAACCGACGCGAAGGACGAGCCTCCGGCCCGGGCGGTCGAGAGGCCACCGGCGCCGAGCGGTCCGATCGGCACGCGCGTCGCGGCCCAGGCGATCGCCGCCACGATGCCCGAGAATGCGATCGTGATGGACGAGGGAATCACCGCCGGTTCCGCCTTCTATCCCGCCACGATGAACGGCCCGGCCCACACCTACCTGCAGGAGAACGGCGGCGCGATCGGCCTTGGCCTGCCCGCGTCGCTCGGCGCCGCGATTGCGTGCCCGGACCGCAAGGTGCTGACGCTCGAGGGCGACGGCAGCGGTCTGTACACGGTCCAGGCACTCTGGAGCCAGGTCCGCGAGGGGGTCGACGTCGTCAACCTCGTCTTCGCCAACGACGCCTACCGCATCCTCCAGGTCGAGCTGCAAAGGGCCGGCGTGGAGGAGTTCGGCCCGCAGAGCCTGAACCTGACCGAGTTCAGGGCGCCGCGGGTCGAATGGCTCGACCTGGCCCGGGGCTTCGGCATGCCCGCCACGCAGGTTCGCACGGGCGAAGAGCTGACGGCCGCCCTCGAGCGCGGTTTTGCCGAGCCGGGACCCTGCCTGATCGAGGCGCTCGTGAGCGACTCGGCCTTCCAGGAGTGAGTCGCGGCGCCCGCGCCGCGCTGACGCACAGGAAACGGCCTGTTCCACAAGAGCTTGAAGTACTCCGTCACACTCCTGCCCGGGGACGGCATCGGTCCCGAAGTCAGCAAGGCGATGGTGCGCGCCGTCGACTTCGTCACCGGCGGCCGGATCGAGTGGGAGCCGGTCGTTGCCGGCAGCACGGCCGTCGATCAAGGTCTCTCACCCCTCCCGGACGAGGCGATCGAGTCGATTCGCCGGAACCGGATCGCGATCAAGGGCCCTCTGCAGACGCCGGTAGCCGGCGGCTGGCGCAGCGTGAACGTCCTCCTGCGGCAGTCGCTGGAACTGTTCGCGTGCGTGCGGCCGGTACGGTCGATGCCCGGGAACACTCGCGCCCGCTACGAGGGAGTCGACCTGATCATCGTGCGCGAGAACACCGAGGGCCTCTACAGCGGCCGCGAGCACGAGGTCGTCGACGGCGTGGTCGAGGCGCTCAGGATCGTGACCCGGGACGCTTCGCGGCGGATCATGCAGTTCGCGTTCGAGTACGCGCGCAGCCACGGCCGCAAGAAGCTGACGATCGTTCACAAGGCATCGATCACTCCGCTGTCCGACAATCTGTTCCTCGCCTGCGCCCGCGAGTGCGAACGGAACTACCCCTTCTTCCAGGTCGACTACCTGCCGCTCGACAATCTGGCGCTCGAACTGGCAAAGGACCCGACCCGTTTCGACATGCTCGTCATGGGCAACCTGGACGGCGATCTGATGAGTGATCTGTGCGCTGGCCTGGTCGGCGGCCTGGGGGTCGTCCCCGGGGCCAACTACGGCAACGGCTGCGCGGTGTTCGAAGCGGTCCACGGCACGGCGCCCGACATCGCCGGCCGCGACCTGGCCAATCCGATCGCGTTGATCCTGTCCGCCGAGTTGATGCTGCGATACGTCGGTGAGGCGGAGGCCGCCGCGCACCTGCGCTCCGGGGTCGAAAGGCTGCTGATTGGCGGCGGAGCTCTGACCCGGGACCTCGGCGGCAACGCGAACACGTCCGAGCTGACCGACGCGCTTCTGGCCGAGCTGGAGGCCGTGGCGGAAGAACGGGAGGCCGCCCGATGAGCGGAGGCGCCGAACAGGACGCCCGGCCCCGCGTAGCGCTGATCGTCGGCAGCAGCGGAGTCGGCGCGGAAACCGCCCCGCCGGTACTCGAAATCCTCGAGGCGGCCGGCGCCAGGTTCGACTTCGTCCGCGTCGACGTGCCGACCGCGGTGCGCCGGAACACGGAGACGGTCCTCCGCGAGGCGGCGGAAACGATCCGCGATTGCCGGGTGGCGCTCAAGACCCGGCTGATCGGGCCCGGTCCGGATGCGGTCCGCGTCGGCCCGGGGCCCCAGAACCCCAATGTCGCCCTGCGGCAGATGCTCGGCCTCTGGGCGAGCGTGCGCCCGGTGCGGTCGATCCCGGGACTGCCGACGCGCTATCCCGACCTCGACGTGCTGCTGATCAGGGAGATCACCGAAGGCGTCTACCGCGGCATCGAGCACGAGATCGTGGACGGCGTGGTCGAAAGCATGAAGGTCGTCAGTCGCGCCGCCTGCGAACGGATCGCGGACTACGCCTTTCGGATCGCCCGGCGGCACGGCCGCAGGAAGATCACCGCGATCCACAAGGCGAACATCATGAAGCAGAGCGACGGGCTCTTCCTGGACTCGGTTCGCTGCGTTGCCGCCGGCTACTCCGATATCCAGGTGGACGACTGCATCGTGGACGCGGCCTGCATGCGCCTGGTCCTCAACCCCTACGACTTCGACGTCATGTTGATGGACAACCTCTACGGCGACATCCTGAGCAACCTCGGGGCCGGGCTGGCGGGCGGCATCTCCACCGGCCACGCGATCAACGTCGGCGACGACTGCCACGTCTTCGAGGCCGTCCACGGCGACGCGCCGCACCTGATCGGCACCGGCCAGGCGAACCTGTTGCCGCTGCTGACGCCGGCCACCGCCCTCCTCCGGCACTTCGACCTCGACGACGAGGCGGACCGGATCGACCGGGCCGTGACCGCGGTGCTCGAGGCGGGCAGCAGCCTGACCCCCGACCTCGGAGGGCGCTCCTCGACGTGGCAGATGGCGCGCGGCATCATTGCGGCGCTTGGCTAGCGGCGAGGAGCCGGCCCAGCCCCGCCCTCACGCGACCCATCTCCGGCGCCGTCAGCCAGGGCTCCAGGGGCAGGAGATCCACGGCCTCCGGCGGTTCGGCCGAGGCCCCCGCCAGCGCGCGCAGAGCCCGCACCTGACGCTCGCCGAGCCGGATCAGGGCCGGACGAACTTCGTCCAGGTCCAACGTCGGTTCGGCGGCGGCGGTCCGCCGCTGCACCGCCTTCGCCAGGTCGATCTGGAGGCCGAACCACTCGCGCACCGGCCGAGGCTCGAGCCCGAACTCCATCGCCGTCGACTCGGCCGCCGCGAGCACCAACCGTTCCCGCTCCTGGTCCTCGATCGGCACGCCACGCTCGGCCTTCCAGACTGCGATCACCGGCATGAAGGCAAGCCGGCGTGCCGTCAGGTCGAGCAGATGGTCCAGTTCGTCCCGGCGCTGGCCACGGCCGAACCACTCCTCGCGACGGGCCTCGAGCCACCGCTCGTTGCGCTGAACCCATCGGTCGACCGCGGGTCCGAGTTCGTCCGCGCGCCCGGGGCCGACCCAGAAGACCTTCCGGTCGAGCGGGGCTTCGCAGCGACGGCGCCAGCCGTCGCGGCCGAAGTGCTCGACCTCGAACGAGTCGGTGACGAAGGCGTCGACCTCATTCCGTTCGAGGCGCCCGGGCAGCGAGAGGTTGTCATCGACCGCGTTGATCGTGCTGGCGCCGCCTCCAAACCGCTCGCGCGTCCAGCGCTCCAGGATGCCGCCGCGATTGACGGCCACCCGGCTCGGTGGCTCCGGGCCGCCGGCCGCCGAGACCACGCACGGTCCGCCGGCCGCAACCGCGCGGCTCATCCATCCCACCGCGGCCCGCGCCGGCCGCCAGGTGACGCCGCTCATCGCGAGGTCGAAATCGCCCGCGACCATCGCGGCAGTCAGGTCGGGCCAGTCGAAGGGCCGAAACTCCAGTTCGAAACCCAGGTCGGAGGCCAGTCGCTGTGCAACTTCGATATCGAAGCCGCTGCGAACCGGGGCATTTCCCTCGGCAGCGTCACGCTCGGCGACCGAGAACGGCGGGTAGTCGCCGCTTGTCCCTACCCGTAACACGGGTCTCGCCGGCGCTTCGGTGGGCGCGGATGCCGCGGCCTGGTCGAGCTCGGCCGCGGTGAATCGCACCGCCGCGACCCACGGTTCCTCGCCCGCCGTGAAGTGACCGTACGTCGTCGTGACGAAGGCCCCGTCGGGGAGCAGCTCCAGGCCGGGATAGGCGGTGTCCGCCCCGTACGTGTTGTCCATCAGCCGCACCCGCGCCTCGCCGGCCCACGGCGCCCGCTTGCCGCGGTGCAGGTCCTCGTAGCGGCCGAGCCAACCCACCCAGTCGCCCCGCCAGGGGCTTGACGGCGCCTGGTCCCGGAAGGTCACGAACAGCCGGCCGTCCGGCGTGTAGCGGCCGACGTGCCGATCACCGGTGAGAGAGGCCGGCAGCTCGACCGGCCGGCTCCAGGTGCGCCCCTCGTCCTGAGAGAAGATGACGAAGGAGTTGAACTGGCGGCTGTTCTCACGCAGCAGCACGGCGATCTCGCGCCCGTCGGGCGACCGGATCAGCCCGGGCTCGCAGAGGCGGGCCTCCGGGTGCTCCGCGATGACCTCCGGCTCGGACCACGTCAATCCGTCGTCGAGCGAGATCGTCTTGTAGACCTTGAAGTCCGGCTCGAAGCCGGGAATCCGCTCGTAGCGGGAGGTCGGCCGGCGGAAGAACCGCCCGTCGTCGTGGAAGAGCGCCATCAGCTCGCCGTCCAGGCTGCGAAGGCGCTCGACGGACGACATCGCGACGATGCCGCCGAAGTGGCCGATCGGTTCGAGTTCGGTCCAGGTTGCGCCCTCGTCGTCGGAGCGCGCCATCCGGATCGGGTAGAGCCCGGAGAACATGATCAGGCGACGGCGTCCGTTCGGCAGGTCGACGGGGAACACGGTGGGCGTCTCCACCGACGTCGCCCAGCTCGCCGGCGTCGGTAGCCGGTCGCTCCAGGTCAGGCCGCCGTCGTCGCTGCGCTTCATCATGATCGGGCCGGCGCCGTGGCCCTTCGGGTAGACCGTCAGGATCGAACGCTGGTCGGACAGCAGCACGGTCGTCGGGTGGCCGAGGTACTGCCCCGGTTCCCGGTCAACGACGACCTGGCGATGGGTTTCGTCCGCCCAGTCCACCCAGCGAAGCGGTGCGTCACCGCCGTCGCAGGCGAACACCGCCGGCAGCAGGAGCATCGCGAACGGAAGGGTCCGCGACCCTCGACCTCGCGCCAACCTCACGATCCGCTCCCGGCATTCTTGAGCGCTTCGCGGCGGCTCAGCGGGCTCAGGTGCTCCTCGTGCTCCCGGACGAACCGACGCACTTCCTCCGGGTCGTGCCAGGCCAGGTCCCGGAGAGCCCAGCCGATCGCCTTGCGGATGAAGAACTCGCCGCCGAACCGCGAGGCGAGCAGGTTCTCGCCAATCGTCGCGTGGAGCAGCTCCAGGTCGGTGTCCCCCTTGCGGCCGAGCTGACAGATCATCGACGCGCGCCGCTTCCACATGTCCGGGCACCGGCTCCAGATCCGCATCCGGCGCGCCATCGTCTTCGGATAGCGCTCCACCAGCTCCCGCAGCCGATGACTGGCCACGGCGTCGACGAAGTCCCACCAGGCGCCCGAGACGATCATCTCCTCGAAGACGGGCAACGCCTTCATCGTGCGAAGCGGCTTGTAGGCCGGAAAGCCGCTTAGGTCGATAGCGGCGTGGCGCTCCTCGCGGCGGCCCGCCGTGCGCCACAGGGTCAGCACGGTCGCCCGCCACTCCTCGAAGCTCTCCAGAGGGTACGTTCGGAACAGCGCGCGGCCGATCTTCCGCAACTCCGGCGTCTTCACGCCCCAGAACGGCATGGCGGACTTCATGTACGCCTGCTGCCCGCTGGCTCGCTCGGGATCACCGGCCGCCGCCAGCTCGCGCCGCAGCTCCAGAATCAGCTTCCGACCAGCCGCCGGGGGCCGCAGTTCCTTCATCCCGGCGAATGTAGCAGCGCTCGCGGCGCTATCCTCGGCGTCGTGCCGAACGCCACCTGGCTCGCAGGAGGCCTCACCGTCACGCTGCTCATCGTGTCGAACGCCCCTGCATCCACGCTCCAGTCGCCTGGAGCCGGTCCCCGTGCGCCCGAACTCCAGGCCCGGCTGGAAGCGGCGCTCGCCGCCATGCCGCCGGACTACGAGCCCCGCACGGAGCTCGTTGACGCCGAAGGGCGACCGCTCCATCTGAACCGCCTCATCCTCGAGACCTCGCCATACCTCCGGCAACACGCCCACAATCCGGTCGACTGGTTTGCCTGGGGCGAGGAGGCCTTCGAACGAGCGAAGGCAGAGGACAAGCCGGTCTTCCTGTCGATCGGCTACTCCACCTGCCACTGGTGCCACGTGATGGAGCGCGAGAGCTTCGACAACGTGGAAATCGCGCGGCTGATGAACGAGAAGTTCATCTGCATCAAGGTCGACCGCGAGCAGCGTCCCGACATCGACGACATCTACATGACGGCGGTCCAGGTCACGCAACAACGCGGCGGCTGGCCGATGTCGAGCTTCCTGCTGCCCGACCGCAGGCCGTTCTTCGGCGCCACCTACTTTCCGCCGCGGCAGTTCGTCAACCTGATGCAGCAAGTCGACGCCGCCTGGCGGGAGCGGCGCGCTCACCTCGAAACGGCCGCCGCCCAGATCACCGACCTGGTGCAGCAGATCACCTCCGCGCGCGGAACGGCGAAGAACCTGGGCCGCACCGTGATCTCTCAGGCTGCGGCAGGCTTGATTGCGAGCACGGACCGCGTCCACGGCGGCTTCGGCGGCGCGCCCAAGTTCCCGAACGAAACGAACCTCCTGCTCCTGCTCGAGGAGGCTCTGCGTACCGGCGACCGGGAGCCGCTGGACGCGGCCCTGCTCACTCTCCGCGCGATGGCCCGGGGCGGCATCTACGACCAGGTCGGCGGCGGCTTCCACCGCTATTCGGTCGACGGACAGTGGCTCGTGCCCCACTTCGAGAAGATGCTCTACAACCAGGCCCACCTGCTCCGCGCCTACGCCCTGGCCTACCGGCTGACCGGCGATCCGCTGCTCGCGCGCGTGGCGCGCGAGATGGCCGACTACGTCCTGCGCGACATGACCTCCCCGGACGGCGCCTTCTACTCCGCCACCGACGCGGACAGCGAAGCGGCCGGCGGCGAGTCGGTCGAAGGCGAGTTCTTCGTCTGGACGAAGGACCAGCTTCGGGCCGCGCTAGCAGAAAACCCGGCTCCGGAAGGGGACGACGCGGAGTTGGCGATCCGGGTGTTCGGCGTCACGGACCAGGGCAACTTCGAGCACCGGAACATCCTGTTCCTCGACCGGCCGCTCGACGAGAGCGCTGGCGACCTTGGACTGCCGCTCGAGGATCTCCTTGGCCGGCTCGACCGGATCCGCGAGCGCCTTTACCACGTCCGCGAAGAACGCCTGCACCCCCTGCGCGACGACAAGATCCTCACCTCCTGGAACGGCATGATGATCCGGGGTTTGGCCGAAGCCGCCGACGCGTTGGGCGAGCCGGCTTACGCGGAGGCCGCGGCCCGATCGGCGGAGTTCCTCTGGAAGCACTGCCGTCGCGAAGACGGCGGTCTCTGGCGAGTCTGGCTCACGGGCGTTGCCTCGACGCCGGGCCTGGTTCAGGACTACGCCCACCTGGCGCATGCGTTCGTCGCCCTCCACGACACAACAGGCGACCAGCACTGGCTCGAACGGTCCCGGACCGTAGCCACCGAGATGATCGAACGCTTCTGGGATCCCGGACCCGCAAACCCGGCCTCCCGGCGAAGTCCGGGACACGGTTTCTTCATCGCCGAGCGGGAGAAAGCCAACCTGCTGATCGCCCAGCCCAAGAGCCCGACCGACGGCGCAGTCCCCTCGGGCAACTCGGTCGCCGCACGCGCCCTGGCCGAACTCGGCCTCCGCACCGGGGACCCGCAATCGCTCGACCGGGCTCTCGCCACGGTCGCCGCCTTCGCCGAGAGCATCGAACGAGCGCCAGCCGCCTTCACCTACATGCTCACCGCCCTGGCTCTTGCCCTCGAGGGCGACGCCGGCCCGCGTGCCACCGGCGGCAACGGCGCCGTCCTCGCCGCCGCCCGCCTGCGTCCCGGACCCGCTTCAGGCGAGTACGAAGTCGACCTCGACCTCCTGATCAAGGACGGCTGGCGCCTGAACGGCCCCGAGCCGCTCCAGGAAGACCTGATCGGAACCCGGGTACTCAGCGCCGGCAACTCCTTCAAGACAGCCGGCCTTCGCTATCCCGAGCCCCGACGAACGCAGGTCGGCACCCAGTCAGGCGACGTCCTGATCTACGAAGGCGCCCAACGCATCACCTTCAAGCTTGAACCCGGTTCCACCTCCAGGCTCGAAGAACTCCCCGTCTCCGTACCCATCTCCGTCCGCCTCCAGGCCTGCGACGACCAGGTGTGCCTCCTGCCCGAAACGCTGGTGCTCGAGCTTCCCCTTCGTTGCTTTCCACGACGCAAACCAGTTGTAGACTGACGCAATGAGCACGGCAACGTTCGACACTCTGGCCGCGGCCCGCAAGCTCGAGGCGGCGGGTCTGCCAGCAGCCCAAGCCGAGGCTCTGGTCGAGACGGTACGCGCTGCCGTCTCGGAAGGAGTAGCTACGAAGGCGGACCTGAAGGCCCTGGAACTCCGTCTGGTGCTGTGGGGAATCGGTCTCGCGTCGGTCGCGGTGGGCGTCCTGCGCTGGATGCTCGCCTGACCGCCGCGCACGATCCGTCAGGCGACAGGCGCCGCCGCCCCCTACGCCCCGGACAGGCGGTCGCCACCGACGCACAGCCGTCTACGGCGCAGCGATGCAGTACAGGTTGCGGCGGCCGCGCAGGTAGATCACGTCGCCGACGATGGCCGGTGAGGCGTCGAAGCGATCGTCTAGTTCGCTCTCGGCGAGGACCTCGAAGGTCGGCCCCGCTTTCGCGACGAGGAACTCGCCGTCCCGGCTGCTGAAGTAGACGCGGTCGCCGACTCCGACGGGCGACGCGTAGACGTTGCGCACCGCGCCCAGCCGCTGGTTCGCGTAGAGAGCCTCGCCCGTCGCCGCCTCGTAGGCGGAAAGGATGCCGCTGTTCGACTTCGTGAAGTAGATGACGCCGTCGTGCAGCAGCGGCGAGGGAACGTACGGCGTGTCCCGGTCGACGGACCAGACCACCTGCTCCGTCCCGGTGACATCGCCCTCGGCCCCGTCGAGGCGCACCGCGAGCAGCTTGCTGCCTCGAAAACCGCTGGTCAGGTAGACGACGCCATCCGAGTACACCGGCGACGGGATCGCGTTCAGGGTCATGCCCGTCGCCTGCCAGATCGGCTCCCCGGTGTCCGCGTCATAGGAGCGAACACGGTTCGTCGCGCTCGTGATGACCTGCGTCCGGCCGCCGTGCTCGACGACGAGGGGCGTCGTCCAGGCGGTCATCTCGTCGCGGTCGCGGCGCCAGATCTCCTGCCCCGTCGTCTTGTCGAGGGCAATCATGAAGGACTCGTCCTCGTGATCCCAGATGACGAACACGCGGTCTCCGTACAGCGCCGGCGAGCTACCCTCGCCGAAGCCGAGCCGGGTCCTCATGTCGCCGAAATCGCGGCGCCAGAGTTCGGTCCCATCCAGATCGAAGGCGTAGAGGCCCTGCGAACCGAAGAAAGCGATCAGCACTTCGCCGTCCGTGACGGGCGACCCGGAGGCCCAGGTGCCGTCGGGATGAGTGCCGCCGGACGGCGCCTCCGTTCGCACGGTCCGCTTCCACACCGTCGACCCGTCCGCTCGGTCCAGGGCGAGGACCTCGTAGCTCAGGACCTGGTCCGGCGGGATGCCGTCACGCCTGCCGGCCGGAGGCGCGTTCTCGGCCTTTTCGCCCGTCGGCACGGCGGTCGTCAGGTACAGCCGTTCGCCCCACACGATCGGCGAGGACAGGCCGAGCCCCGGCACCGCCTTCTTCCAGCGCACGTTCTTCGATTCGGACCACTCGATCGGCGGGTTGCCGCCCGGCGCCGACCCGGTCCGGCTCGGCCCCCGCCAGGCCGGCCAGCCGCCTTCGATATCCGAACCAGCGGGCGGCGCCGCCGTCGCGACGCCAGCCGCCAGGGCCAGCACGGCCGCCAGCGCGACGTGCTTCAAACGCAGCACTCCATCCGAGCGGGTAACCGGCATGGCGAGGCTCCTACAGGCTTTCGAAGATGGAAGTGATGAACACCGACTCGTTGATGAAGCCGGAACCCCAGCCCTCCCACTCGTCGGGGAGGCCGGCTGCCTGAATCTCCTCCACCGACTTGCCCGCGTCCTTGCCGGCCTTCACGGTCGCGATGCACTCGGTGAGCATCCGGTGGTAGGTGCGCAGGTCATCGACCGTGGAGAGCGGGCCGTGGCCCGGTATCACTCTCGCGTCCTCGGGCAGGCGATCCAGGACGCCTCCGATGCTGTCCCTGAGTCCGACCGCGTTGCCGCCGCTCGCCACATCGACGAACGGGAAACGGCCAGCGAAGAACTGGTCGCCCAGGTGGATCACGTTCGAGTCCATGAAGTAGATGAAGCTGTCCCCGTCGGTGTGCCCGCCCTCCAGATGACCGATCATGATCTGCTCGTCGTTGAAGTGAATGGACACGCCGATGTCGTAGGTCACGACCGGCAGCGCCGCCTTGGGCGCCGGCGTCCCCTGCTGACCGCGCGCCCCGTCGCCCGCGGCGAGCCGCTTGCGCACGTTCGCGTGGGCGACGATCAACGCCTCTTCACCGAAGACGACGTTGCCGCCGGTGTGGTCGCCGTGGAAGTGCGTGTTGACGACGAACTCGAGGTCGCCGGCCGAGATGCCGGCGATGGCGGCCCGGATCTTGTCGGCCAGCGGAGCGAACTGATCGTCCACGATCAGAACGCCGTCTTCGCCGGCGGAGACGCCGATGTTGCCGCCCGCGCCGGTCAGCATGTGGACCGAACCGGCGACGTGCTCGGCGGTGACCTCGACGGTCGAGAGATCGAACTGTCCGTACGCGGGCAGGGCGAGCAGGGCGGCGGCCGCGACGAGGGCCAGGGAACGGAAACGAAGCGTAGCAAAAGCCATGAAAGTGTCCTCCAGTGTCAGTGCGAGAGAGCGTACAGGACGAGATTGACGCCGAAGGGATACGACTTCGTCAGCGAGAAGCGCTCGAAGAACTCCCGCGACTCCCCTTCCCGCTCCCAGCCGTCGGCGATGTCCGTGTTATGGGTCATCGCAACCAGGAGCCGTCCGTTCTCGTCGAAGATGCCGCGAAAGTGGGGCTCGGCCGAGTTCGAACCGCGCTCCGAGGTATCGACCCCGCCCGTCATGTTCCAGTACTGGATCGAGGGAATCTGCGGCACCTCGTCGACGGTGAAGAAGGTCCTGAAGATCGGGTGCGTCACCGGAATGTCGACGATCGGGTAGTCGCCCGGCGGCAACACGCGGCCGATCTGCCGCGACCAGTGATCCCACGCGGCGGGGCCCCAGAAGTCGTCCACGTAGAGGAAACCGCCCGCCAGCAGGTAGCGCCTCAGGTTCTCCGCCTCGACGTCGTTGATGCCGATCGTGCCGACGTCGGACATGAAGAGGAACGGAAACTCGAACAGCCGCGGATCGTCCAGGGTGAGCACGAGGTGCTCCGGGTCTCCGTATGCCGTGCGCTGGATCTCGACCGTCGTCAACTGGGACAGGCGGGTCATGAAGTTGTACTCGGAATCGGGATAGTCGGTGAACCAGCCCTGGCCAAGCCACTCGTTGATGACCTGCCGGTACTGGCCGCGGCAGAAGACGAAGCCCTCCAGGTACTGGCGTCCCTCCTCCGGGTAGCGAGCCGGCGCCCGGCGCCACCACTGGGCCGACAGCAGCGAAGCGACGAGCAGCGTCGAGACGGCCAGAATCGCCGGCAACCGCCACCTCGACCTTCGCTCCACGTTCGACTCCACGGCCCGATCGTAGCGCGTACCGGCCGGGCGCTAAGATGACCGCCTCCCATCCAAGCCTGCTCACGCCCACCGGAGGACCTATCCGTGAACGCAGAACCTCTCTCCCGCCGAACCCTGATCGCGGGCGCCGCTTCGGTCGCCGCCGCGGCCGCAGCGCCTGGATCCCTCACCGCCCAACAGGAACGGGTCATCAAGAACGGGAGAATCCGCCAGTCGGTGTGCCAGTGGTGCTTCGGCCGCATCCCGCTCGAGGAGCTCGCCGCCGCCGCCAAGGCGATGGGCCTCGAGTCCATCGAGATCCTGGGGCCCGAGGCCTTCCCGACCCTGCAGGAGCACGGCCTCTCCTGCGCGATGACGAACAGCCACGGCATCCCCAAGGGAATCAACGATCCCGCCAACCACGAGGCGTGCCTGGAGGCGATCACGGCCGCCATCGACGCCACGGCCGACGCCGGGTTCCCGAACGTGATCACGTTCTCGGGCAACCGCAACGGCATGGCTGACAGCGTGGGCCTGGACAACTGTGTCGCGGCCCTGAAGCAGGTCGTCGGCCACGCCGAACAGAAGGAGGTCACGATCTGCATGGAGCTGCTGAACTCCAAGGTCAACCACGCGGACTACATGGCCGACAACATGCCCTGGCTGGTCGAACTCGTCGACCGGGTCGCTTCCGACCGCTTCAAGATCCTCTACGACATCTACCACGCGCAGGTCATGGAGGGCGACGTGATCCGCACGATCCGCGACTACCACGAACACATCGGCCACTACCACACGGCCGGCAACCCGGGGCGCAACGAACTCGACGACAACCAGGAGCTGTACTACCCGGCGATCATGCGCGCCATCCTCGAGACCGGCTACACGGGGATCGTGGGCCAGGAATTTATCCCCAAGGGCGAGGACAAGCTCGCCGCGCTAGCGCACGGCGTTCAGGTCTGCGATGTCTGATCCCTGAACAGCACCCCGAACCCCACCATCGTCACCAGGGCGAGCGCCGACAGCGAGTACCACAACGCGGAGTAGTCGAGCACGCCGGCGGCGTCGGTGAAGAGGTCCGACAGCACCTGCAGCACCGGCGCTGCAAGCACTGGCCCCAGGCCCAGAATGACGATCCCGAAGACAGTCTGCGCCGAGTGGCGGACATCCGCCTCGGCGATACGGTCGACGTAGATGAAGGCGGCGGCGAAGAAGCACGCATAGCAAATGCCGTGGAGGGCCTGGCTGGCGACGATCACCGGCGCCGGCAGGAACACGCTGCCGAAGATCGCGTAACGGGCGACGTAGGCGAACACGCCGATCGTGATCACGCCGCGGAAACCGAACCGGGCGAGCAGCCAGCCGGTGGCCACCATGACCGCGATCTCGGCGAACTGGCCGATGCTCATCGCCGGACCGATCCGGCTGTCCGCCAGGCCGAGCACCTGGCTCATGAACGGCGCCGTCTGCATGAAGTAGATCTGGTGGATGATCGCGATCGGCAGGCTTGCCGCCACCAGGACCGCGAAGGATCGCTGCCGGAAGAGCCCGAAAGCCTTCGCGAAGGCCAGTTTCTCCTTCGCGTCCTTGCGCGGCGGCGTCGGCGGAAGGAAGAGGCAGAACACGGCGTAGCCAAAGGCGAGCACGCCGCTCCAGATCAGCGAGTCGACGAGTCGCGCCGTCGCGTCCGCGGCCTCCACCCCGACGTAGAACGGCGGCAGCCACGAAAGCCGGACGTCAGAGAGCAGCCAGAACAGCGGGAACGCCCAGCTCGCGGCGATCCAGCCGATCGTGCCCCAGACACGGACCTTCGGGAACTCCCGGTCGCCGTCGTCCATGTGGGCAAAGGCAAGCGAGTTGGAGAGGGCCAGGGTCGGCGTATAGAGCACCGAGTACAGCACCGACAGCCAGAGCCAGGCGCTGAAGGTGGTCTGGTAGGCCGTGACGATCTTGACCACGCCGCCCGCCACCAGCAGCACGGCGAGCACCCGCTGGGTCGAGAACGACCGGTCGGCGAGCTGACCGGCGACGAAGGGGGCGGTGACCGCGCCGATCGAACTCGCCAGTCCCAGGATCCACCCGATCTGCCCGGGCGTGAAGCCGAGTCCGCCCTCGGCAGGCTCCGCCTGGAGGTACCGGGCCAGCACCGGCAGCCAGACGCCCCACACCCCGTACTGCAGGAGCATCATCACGGAGAGCCGCAGAACCGTCTGTCGCTTCACCCGCGGCATCCTACGCCGAGGCGGAATCCGGAACCCGCCACGATCTACAATCCCGCGTCCAGCCGTTCCATGCATTTCCAAGAGCCCACAGCCGGAGCCCTCGCCGGCATCCACGTCGTCGACGTCGCCGGCACCGTCGCGACCGCGTACTGCGGCAAGCTGTTCCGCGATCTCGGCGCTCGAGTGACGAATCTCGAGCCGCCCGGCGAGGGGCAACCGATTCGCCGGTTGCCCCCGCTCCATCCCTCGAACGCCGGGCCTGAAGCGAGCGGGCTGGCCACCTACCTGTCGCTCGGCAAACAGAGCGTTGCCGCCGAAATCGCGAACCCGGTCGGGCAGGCCCTGCTTGAAGCCGCCGACGTGATTCTGGACGCGGAGCCTCGCCGCGGTCCCTCCCCGGGCGACGGACAGCTTCGCCTGTCCATCTCCTGGTTCGGCGCCACCGGTCCCTACGCCGGGCGCGCCGCGACGGACCAGGTGATCGGGGCTTACACCGGCGCCGCACGGGCGGTCGGCCCGGCGGACGGCCCACCGATGTTGACCACCGGCCACACCGCCCAGGTGGTCGCCGGCACGCTCGCCTACGTTGCCGGCGTCGGCCATATCCTGGGCCGGGAGACCGGCGCACCCGATGCGCAGGCCCATCTCGACGTATCCATCTTCGAAGCCGCGATGTGCATCACGGAACCCGGTCCGCCGGGCACCCTGGCGACCGGCGTGATCCGGCCCCGGATCGGGATCAACCGTTTCTGGCCCACTTATCCCACCGGCATCTACCCCACTCGCGACGGTTGGCTCGGCGTCACCACGGTCACGCCGAGCCAGTGGCAGAGCTTCTGCACGTTGTTGGAACTGCCCGCACTGGCCGCGGAGCCCCGCTACCAGGTGTCGATCAACCGCCTGGAAGATGCCGACACGATCGACGCCCTGCTCGCCCCGCGCCTGCTCGAACGAACCGCCCTGGAGTGGGTAGAGGCCGGTCAGGCGGCCCGCATCCCGCTGGCCCTCGCTCCGACACCGGCGGACCTGCTTGAACTGGACCAGTACCGCGGCCGCGGCGCCTGGGTCGAAGCGGAGCACCCCGACCAGGGCCGCTTCCCGGCGCCCGGCACGCCCTTTCGGCTGCACCGCACTCCGGCAGCCCGAGGCGGTCGTGCACCTCGGCTCGGTGAACACAACGGCACAGCTTCCGGACCGGAAATGCCGGCCAGAACCCGGGTGGCGCGAACCCGCGCCACCCGCGAACCGGACCGTGCGCCCGTCATCGGGCGCACGGACGGCAGGCCGGCGCACCCAGTGGCGGCGCAGCCGGCGGCGGTGCATTCAGCGGACGGTGCCCCTCGTCGTCCCGACCTGCTCCGGGACATCCGCATCGTCGACCTGACGATGGGCTGGGCCGGCCCTCTCGCCACCCGTCAACTCGCCGACATGGGCGCCGAAGTGATCAAGGTCGAGTCCTGCCAGTACTTCGACTGGTGGCGCGGCTGGGAGTCGACGCCGGAGTCCATCGCGCAGAAGCTCTACGAGCAGTCCACCGCCTTCAACACGACGGGGCGCAACAAGTTCGGGATCACCCTCGACCTGACCAGCCGTCGCGGCAAGGATCTCCTGCTCGAACTCGTCGCGAAGTCCGACGCCGTGATCGAGAACTACACGGCGAGCGTCCTGCCCAAGCTGGGTCTCGCCTACGACCGGCTGCGAGAGGTGAATCCCGAGTTGGTCATGGTGTCGATGCCGCCGTTCGGCGCCAGCGGGGACTGGATGGACCATCGAGCCTACGGCTCCACCGTCGAGCAGGCCTCCGGCCTGCCGCACATCAACGGCCGCGCCGGCGATCCGCCGACGATGCAGCACGTGGCCCTTGGCGATCCGATCGCGGGGATCAACGCCGCCGCCGCTCTGCTGACCGCGCTGCGCCACCTCCGGAGGACCGGCAAAGGCCAGTACGTCGATCTCTCCCACGTCGAGTCGATGTTCCCGCTCGCCGCGCACGGGCTCGTGGAGCAGGCGATCCGGGGAGCGCCGCCCGAACGCCGCGGGGGACGACATCCGCTCCGCGCGCCATGGGGGGCGTACCCCTGCATCGGCGCCGAGCCCTGGATCGTGATCACGGTCGAGACGGAAGAGCAATGGCGGCGGCTCAGCGAGGTGCTCGGGATCGACGGTGCCGCCCCCCGCTTCGCGGCCGCGCCGGACCGGAAGAAGCATGAAGACGCGCTGGACGAGGCAATCGCGTCCCGAACCGGGCTTCACGACGGGTTGGCACTCGAACGGCGCCTGGCCGCGGCCGGGGTGCCGGCAGCCGTCGCGCGCAATACGATGGACGTGCTCTACGACCCCCACCTCGACGCCCGCGGCTACTGGCAATGGCGCGAACGCGCCTTCGTCGGCAACCAGCCGAATCCCTCCGCCCCCTACCGGCCGCTGGGAGAAGGCCACGACAGCCGCCCGTACGCCGTCGAGTGGCCGGCGCCGACATTGGGCCAACACAACCGAGAGGTGCTCTCCCGGCTACTCGCGCTGACCGACGCCGAGCTGGACGCCCTGGAGGCCGACGACATCATCGGCGCCGAGCCGGTCGCCTAGTCACCACTCGCTGCGCCGGCTCCGCCACTGGGTGCGCCGACGTCCCCGTCGGCATCCGGCGCGAAAGCGCCGGCTTCCGGACCCTCTGCCGGGCTACTCAACGACCTCCAACTCCCCCGCACCCTCCACGACCCGATACAGCCGGTCCATCTCCACGCTCGCAAACGTCTCCGTCAGATCGGTCGTCGGCCAGTAGACCTCGACCTTCTGCACGGCCTCCGGCCGTCCCAGGCCGATCGTCTGCCGCAACGGATTGCCGCCGAAACTGCCGCCGCCGTTCACACGCCGGTGAACGCTTCGACTACCGCCGTCCGCATCGATCAGATCGACCCGAATGCGGGCCCCGATCGCCGAACGATTGCTCTCTGTACCCACCAGCAGCAGCCCCAGCCAGCGATTGCCGAAGCCAGGGTTCTCGAACAGCGCGTCGCCGAAACCGTCGCCGGGGAAGGCGCCGCCCATCTGTTCGAAGACGTCCAGGTCGCCGTCCGAGTCGATGTCGGCGAACGCGACCGCGTGCCCCTTCTGCAGGTGGCCGAAGCCGGCGGCGAGACTCACGTCGACGAACCGCTCCCCTCCGAGGCTGCGGTAGAGCACGTTCGGCATGACGGCCTCGTAGTCGGGATAACCGGTGCCCAGGTAGAAGTCGAGGAAGCCGTCGCCGTCCAGGTCGCCGAAGTTCGAGCCCATCGGCAGATGGAGCCGCCTCAGGCCGCTCCGTGCCGCCACATCCTCGAACCGGCCACCGTCCGTGCCCCGGTAGAGGCGAGCCAGCTCCCACGGGCCCGGGAAGCCCTGGTAGCTCGCCGCGACGAAACCCAGGCCGCCGCGGTCGCCGGTGTAGCTGGAAACGAACAGGTCCAGGTTGCCGTCGTTGTCGAAATCCCAGAACCAGGCCGGGAAGCTCTGGCGGGGCCCGGTGACGCCGAGTTCCGGAGCCACGTCCTCGAAGCTGCCGTCACCGCGGTTGCGGTACAGGTGGTTCGCCCCGCCCAGCACCGAGACGTAGAGGTCGGGAAAGCGATCGTTGTCGACATCCCCCCAAACCGCCGCCTTGACGAAGGCACGTACCTCGACTCCCGCTGCCGCGGCGACGTCCCGGAACCGGACCACGCCTTCCGGGCCGGGTCCCTCGTTGCGAAAGAGTTGCGACGGCGCCGGCTGCCCGGCGCTGTGCTCGTTGCCGACGAACAGATCGAGGTCGCCGTCGTTGTCGAAGTCGGCCCAGGCGGCGGTCTGCGTCGGATAGCGGGCGTCACCGAGACCGCTCGGGAAGGTCACGTCGCGGAAGACCGGGGCGCCGCCATCCTCCCCCTCTCCGTGTACCGACTCATTGCGCAACAGCGAGTTAGGGTGTCGGCCATGGGGCCCGAACCAGGCCCCGCGGAGCACGTACAGGTCGAGGTCCCCGTCGTTGTCGTAGTCCGCGTGGACCACGTTGAGGCCACCGTAGAGCCCGTCCAGCCCCGCGGCGGATGTCTGGTCCTCGAACCCGCCCTTCCCGTCGCCGACGAAGAACCGCGGCTCGCCGCCGGGATCGAAGGTCGTGGTGAAGATGTCGAGGTCGCTGTCTCCGTCGAAGTCGTCGACCACGGCGCCGCCCGAGAGGTTGAACGTGTCGATGCCCAGCGCGGGAGCGACGTTCCGGAAGCGCGGAAACTCCGCGCCGCTCCCGAAGGTCTCGAGCGGCAGCCGGTACTCCGGCTCGACCCCGCCGGGATGGTCACCCAGGGTCATGTGGACGAGGTTCAGCAACCACTTCCCCTGAACCTCCTGGACCGAGTTCTCCGGGACCGCCGCCAGGTACTCCCTCAGATACCGGGCCGCCTGCTCGGAGCCCTCCCGTTCCCGGTGAACCGCCCGGGCCCGGATCGGCAGGATGCAGGCCTCCGCGCTATGCGTCGCGGCGCAGTTCCGGCTCTCGCCGTAGCGCAGCCAGGCCACGGCGATACGGAACAGCGTCTCCGCCTTCTCCCGGCCGGACATGCTCCCAAGTTCCGGCATCAAACCGTACGCGTCGCCGAAGTGCTCGAGGGCCTCGGACTCGTTCCCGAGCCGCAACTCTTCCTCCGCTACCTCAACGAGCAGGCGGAAGCGTCGAGCCGGCGGCGCGTCTCCCGCGGTCGCCAGCGATTCCCTCGCCGCGCCCGCCGCCGCCTCCCCCAACCAGGGATTCTCCCCGGCACTTTCGACCCGAATCTCCTCCAGGAGTTCCAGCATCCGCCGGTGGCCAGCTTCTACCTGCGCCTCTGCGGCGGGCCGCTGGCCCCAGGAGGTTCCCGGCCAAAGCCCCGCCAGCGCCGCGGCAAGCACCAAGATCAACCCAGCCGAAGGCACAAGCGGGAGCGTACCCCGGGAAGGCTCCCCCACGGACCCGCCGACGCGGGCGGGTGTTCACCGACGACCCGCGCAGGCCGCCCGCAGACGCGCCAGAGGGCCGTCCAGGCTACGGTCGCCCGGCCGGAGCTGCCGACCCTCCTCCAGCAGCTCGACCGCATCCGCGCATCGACCGCGCGTTTCCAGGACCTCCGCCAGTCCCAGCCTGGCCGGAACGAAGTCGGGTCGCGCAACGAGGACCTCGGCGTAGGCGTCGGAGGCGTAGTCCAGGTTGCCCAGTTGGGCCGCCACCAGGCCGGCGAGGAACCCCGCCTCGAAAAGCTCCGGCGCCTGTCGTCGCGCCTGGGCGAGCTGGGAGAATGCCCGGGCCGGGTCTCCCCGAAGAGCCAGGACGCGGCCCAGTTCCAGGCGCAACGCCCCCTCCTCGGCCGAAGCGCCCCGGTGACTTTCCAGTGAACGCTCCAGCACCGCCTGGGCCTCGGCCAGACGCTGCTGCTGGCGCAGGATCCGGCTCAGGAATCGCGCAGCCCCGGTGTCGGCCGGCGCCTGGTCCAATCGCTCTCGAAGTACCCGGACACCAACGTCCGGTCGTCCCGCCGCGGCGAGGGCGGCCGCATACTGATAGCGCGCCTCGGCCGAGTAGGGGTCGAGTTCGGTCGCCGGCTCGAAATGCCGGAGCGCCGCCGCGGCCTCTCCCGTCTGCACGAGCGCGAGCCCGAGTTGAAGGCGGCCCGCCAGGTAGTCCGGCGCCAGGTCGACCGCCTGTTGCAGATGAGGAACGGCGAGATCGACGCGCCCCTCCTCGACCAGTAGACGTCCGAGTTCCACTCGCGCCCAGGCGTCCGAAGCGTCGAGTTCAGCAAGCCCGGCCAACGTCGCGGCGGCCTCTCCGGACCTGCCGGCCTGCATCTGCGCGAGCGCCAGGTTGCGGCGCGCGAGCAGATTCGCCGGATCCTGCTCCGTCGCCGAACGCAGGAGTCCCACAGCCGCCTCGAGAGCGCCGGCCTGAACCGCGAGCAGGCCCCTGCGCAGAAGCGCGCGGCTGCCGGCCGGGAGAGCCGTCATTTCCTGGACCAACCGGTCGTCCAGGGGAATTCCCGCCTCGCTGGCCAGACCCAGATGGCGCTCGGCGGCCTCCACGCTCCCCAGGTTGCGGTAGGCGAGGCCCAGGGCGTGATGGGCCTGGCCTGCTTCCGGCACCAGTTCGACCACCTGCTCGAGAAACGCCGACGCCGAGGCGAAGTCTCCGCGGTCGAGGGCGATCCGGCCGAGACCCAGAAGGGCGGACGCCTGTTCCGGTTCCGTCTCCAGAGCCCGGTTCCACAGGCTCTCGGCGGCCTCGAAGCGGCCGAGCCGGCGTTCCACCTCGGCCAACCTGAGGAGTGCCACGGTCATGCCGGAGCCACGATCGAGCGCTTCCCGGTAGCCGGCCGCCGCCTCCGCCAATTCACCCTGCGTCTCCAGGGCGAAGGCCTCGAGATACGGCCAGCGCCAGTCCAGGTCGTCGATCCGGCGCGCTTCCCTGTAGCAGGCGAGCGCGTTCTCGAGCATCGGCAGCGCTTCCGGCTCCAGGAGCTGCAGGCCGTGGTACAGCCGGCCCAGTTC
This sequence comes from Thermoanaerobaculia bacterium, assembly GCA_965232105.1. Taxonomy (GTDB): domain Bacteria; phylum Acidobacteriota; class Thermoanaerobaculia; order Multivoradales; family Multivoraceae; genus Multivorans. Next base: position 3,397,806 of record OZ246956.1, on the reverse strand, counting down.
ACCCACCGCTTCCGCCAGTTCAGGCGCCGGCGCGCCCTCCGCTTCGAGGCGCCGTACCCGCCGCTCGAGACCGTCGAACTGACTCTGCAACGCACCGTCCGTGATCGTGTCCCCGAACGCCGGGAGCTCCACCAGGGACCCGGCGTCACGCCCGCAGGAGGGAAGCAACCCGGCCATCGCCAGTAGCGGAATGAACCGAAACAGGCGCGCTCTCATCGGACCGGAACGCCCTCTCCGCGGCGCAGCGTGTGGTAGCGGCGGATCGCCAACGGTCCGAAGCTCTCCTCGAGGCCGCCCAGCCACCGCACGCGCACCTCGGCCACTCCCTCCGCGTCGTCCAGACCGAAGATGACCCGCGGATCGCTGGACGAGGCGTAGCTCCTCGCCGTCCTCACACGGCGAACCAGGCTCCTGCCGCCACTGAGCCGCACTTCCACCAGACTGCCCAGAGCGTCGCGGTCAGGATCGGGCTCGACCGCCCGCAGGCCGATCCAGGCCCGGTCCTGGCCCACGAGATTGATCAGCAGTTGGACCGGACCCGCGTTGTTCGTCACCAGCACGTCGACGTCGCCGTCGTTGTCCACGTCGCCGAACGCCGCGCCGCGTGAGGTGAGTGGCTCGGCAAAGGCCGGCCCGACCGCGGCCGACACGTCCTCGAACCGACCATCCCCCAGATTGCGGAACAGTTGATTCGGCTGTCCGAAGTCCAGATCCCCGGCTCCTCCCTGACCCCTTACGGCACCGTTGACCACGAGGAAGTCGAGCAGGCCATCGTTGTCGTAGTCGATCCAGCCGGCGCCGAAGCCCGTCCACGGCAGGCTGGGCGGCCCCAGGCGCGAAACGAGACTGGCGTCCGTGAACATCCCGCCTCCATCGTTGCGGTAGAGCGTGTTCGTTTCGCCCGTCAGGTGGGAGACGATCACGTCTTCATCCCCATCGCCGTCGAAGTCGGCCGCGTCGACCCCCATTCCGGCCTCGGCGACGCCGGCGGCGTTGACCGCCACACCCGCCAGCCGCGCCCCCTCGTCGAACCGGCCGCCACGGTTCAACCACAACTGGTTCGGAGACCAGTCGTTCGCCACGTACAGGTCGAGCAGGCCATCGGCGTCGGCGTCCAGCGCGATGGCCCCAAGGGCGTACCCGTAGACGCCGGTCACCCCCACCGCCGAACCGGCCTCCTCGAACCGGCCGCCGCCCCGGTTTCGGAAGTAGCGGTCCGGCACGGCGGCGAAGCTCCTCGGGCTGCAGTAGTCCAGGCCGCCTGCCGCCGACGCGCAGGCGGTATGCGCGCCCCGGTTGAACTCCACGTAGTTCCCCACGAACAGGTCGAGGTCGCCGTCGCGGTCGGCGTCCAGGAACACAGCGGGCACGCTCCACGCCGCGTCCCCCACGCCGGCGGCATCGGTCACATCTTCGAACCGGCCGCCGCCGAGGTTCCGCCACATCCGGTTCGGTCCGACATTCGTCACGTAGAGATCGATCCGGCCGTCCGAGTCGATGTCGGCAGCAGCCACCCCCATGCCGTAGCCCCCGGGCACGAGTCCGGCTTCCGCCGAAGCGTCGGTGAACCGGAGGTCGCCGGTTTCCGACAACTCGTTGCGGAACAGCCGGTCACCCGGATGAGTCCTGTCGCCGCCGGCGGTGCCGGCCGGTTCGAGGTCCTCCCCCTGAACCAGGAACACGTCGAGATCGCCATCCGCGTCGATATCGACAAGGGCCGCTCCCGCGCCCATGATCTCGGGCAGGAAGAACCGGCCCGCCGCGCCATTCCAGTGGACGAAGTCGACCCCCGAGTCCGCGGCGCGATCCTCGAACAGAATCGCGGCCGGATCGCCTGAAGTGAGCGAGTCCGCAGTACCGGTCGAGGAGACCGTCTCGGAGCCGTCGCCAGCGCATGCCGCGACCAGAGCCGCCGCGAAGAACGGACGGATCGTCGCCGAAGCGATGGGGCGGTCTCGCTGCAAGAAGCTGTCCCGATCGCCCGGTCCAGGCTACGGTCTCGCCGGCGCCCGCAGAGGCTGCCGCGCCAGGTAGAGGTCCAGACGCTGGCGCCGGTCGTTCGAGTTGGACCCGGTCGATCGACGTTCCAGTTCCAGGGCCTCCTGCTGGCGCGAAACCGCCTCATCGAACCGGCCAGCCGCCGCGAGGGCCATCGCCAGCGTCTCCAGGTGATCGAGCGCGGGCTGCTCGGAAACCACCGCCTCTGCCAGTTTCACGGCCCGAGCGCCGTCCAGCGCCTCGGGAACCGGACTGGTAGCCAGTAGTCGCGCCAGCAAGTGCCGCACCGCGACATCTCCAGGAAAACGCTCCAGCGCCGCCTCGAGCGTGGCGCGGCAGTCGACGTACATGCCCGCCTGGAACTGCATCAGACCGAGGTTGAAGCGAGCGGCAAGGTCGTCGGGGGTGAGCGCTACCAGCGCCTCGAGCTGGACGGCGGCCCGCTCGGGCTCGCCCGTCCCGACCAGCAGCGCCGCCAGCGTCCTCCGCGCTTCGATAAGGCCCGGGTCGAACTCGACGACCTCTTCAAGTTCGGCAATCGCGCCGCCCGCGTTGCCGGCGTCGGCCCGAGCCCGCGCCCGCGCCAGGCGCCACGGCAGATTCTCGGGATCAATGTCCGCGGCGCGCTCGAGGTGCGCGGTGGCCTCGACCGCGCGGCCGGCGCGGCCCAGAAGCAGCGCCAGGTTGAAGTGCGCGGCCCCATGGTCCGGCTGCGCCTCCAGAGCCCGGCGAAGGTGGCTCTCCGCGCGGCCGGAGTCCCCGGTCTCGATCAACGACCGGGCCAGGTTGAAGTGGACCTCGACATCCCGGTCGTTCGTCGCGAGCAATTGCTCATAGAGCCTGACGGCCTGGGCATGGTCGCCCGAGCGCGCCGCTCGCACGGCACGGTCGAACACCGCTTCCTGCTTGACGCCGAGGAGGTTGAGGCGTTCGCGCAGCGGATCGACGACCGCGATCGGTACCTGCCGGTTCCGGCCCAGTTCAGCGCGCGCCCGCTCCGGATCGCCGGCCGCTCGCAGCGCCATGCCGAGATGGTGATGGACGATGCTGCCCTCAGGTTGTGTGGCTGCTACCGCCTCCAGGATCTGGGCAGCGCGGGCGGCATCTCCCCGCTCGAGGGCCACCCGCCCGAGGCCGAAACGGGCCGCCGCGCTCTCGGGCCGTCCTGAGGCGGCCCTGCTGTAGGCCGCTTCCGCCGCGTCGAGCTCTCCTTCCGCAAGCAGCAGATCGCCGGCACGAATCAGGGTCGGAACATCACCCGGCAGCAGATCGAGTGCGGCGCCGGCGCTCGCGCGCGCCTGCTCCAGGTCGCCGGTCGCGTCGTGCAGCAACAGCTCGTAGTAGGCCCACTGGAAATCGCCGGGGGCGAGGGCCCGGAGCTGCTCCAGGCATACCGAGGCGGCGCCGTAGAACTCGTAGTGCAGGTAGCGCAGACAGAGATCGGCAAAGGCGTTCGCGGCCGCCTGGGCCTGCGCCTCCTCGGCGGCGCCCGCCAGAGCGGCCGCGACCGCGACGCGGTCCTCCTCGAACTGCCGGCGGACATCCGGTTCCAGGTGATCGAGGCGCGGCGCCGGTACGGCGTCGATGGCGAGCGACGACCGCACACGGTTCAAACCGTCTTCCCCGGCCGGTTCCTGGCCGCCTCCGGCGGCAGCCGGCGGGGTCGCCGGCGCACCCAGTGTGGCGGCGACGGCCGCCAATGTGACGAGAATCCGTCTCGGACCGGGAAACACGCTCACGGCTTCTCCACGACTGCTCCGCCACCTCGCCACAGCACGTGGTAGCGGTTCGGTTCGAGGCCATCAAACTCCTCGATGGCACCGTCCGGCCAAACGACTTCGACTGTCGTGGGGGCCGTAGCGGCGGTCAGCGAGAACAGCAGGCGGGGATCGCTGGCCGCGGCATAGCTGCCGTCCGTGCGCGCCCAGTGCCAGCCGCGCTGTCCGGCGATGCGGGCGCGGGCACCGTACATGTCGATGAACCGCGGTTCAGAGGACGGCGCTGCGCGCCGAATGCCGGCGGGGACGCCGGCGCACCCGGTTCCGGTGGCGCAGTCTTCCAGGCCGGCCACGAGCCGCACGCCGAGCCAGGCCCCGCCGGGCGGCCGGCGATTCAGCAGCACCCTTGCCCGGCCGCCGTTGTTCGTGATCACGAGGTCCGGATCGCCGTCGTTGTCCAGGTCGCCGACCGCAAGGCCCCGACTGACTTCGCTCAGGACCGGATGCTCGCGTTCCGCGGCCGGAACGGTCTCGAAACGGCCGTCACCGAGACCCCGGAAGAGCTGGTTCTCCATGCGCAACGGGTGCGGGTCACCGGCTTCGACCTGGCTCTCGATCCGGCGCACCGCGCCGTTGACGACAAACAGGTCGAGCACGCCGTCCCCGTCATAGTCGAGCGGCGCCGTCCCGAACCCCGTCATCGACCAGCTCGGATCCACGAGCCCGCCCTCGCGCGAACGGTCCGCGAACAGTCCCTCCCCGTCGTTCAGGTACAGCGTGTTGTGTTCCCGGACCAGGTGGGAGAGGAAGATGTCCGGTGCTCCGTTGCCGTCGAAGTCCGCCACCGCGACGCCCATGCTCGCCTGGGCCCTGCCCTCCCGGTCGAAAGCGGCGCCGGCGAACACCGCGTCCTCGACGAAGGTGCCGTCGCCCTGGTTGAGCCAGAGCTGGTTCGCCATCTGGTCGTTGGCGACGTAGAGGTCGACCAGACCGTCGCCGTTGAAGTCGACCGCCGCGGCGCCCAGGGCGGTGTGCGGCGGCCCCGCCAGCCCCGCCCTCTCCGTCACGTCGAGGAAGGCGCCGTTGCCGAGGTTGCGCAGCAGGCGGTCGGCCTGGGCCGGCTGGCTGAGCGGCCCGCAATAGTCAGGCTGACCGCCGGTCAGGAAGCAGCGCTTCCGATTCGCGCGGTGGAAACGGTGGTAGTTGCCGACGTAGAGGTCCAGCCAGCCGTCGGCGTCGTAGTCGAAGAAGGTCGCGGGGACGCTGAAGCGCCGGTCGTCGGCACCGGCGCTCTCGGTGACGTCTTCGAAACCGGCACCGCCGTTGTTGCGGAGCAGTTGATTCGACCCCAGGTTGGTCACGTACAGGTCGACGTACCCGTCCCGGTCGTAGTCCCCGGTCGCAACGCCGATATTGTAGCCGGGGGCGTCAAGACCCAACTCGGCAGTGACGTCGACGAAGTGCAGGACCCTTTCGCCGGTAGCCGTCAACTCGTTGCGGAAGATCCGGTCTCCCGCCGGCCTGCCGGTCTGGCGCTCGAACACAGGCCCCCGGCCCTCGTCCCCCTCGAATCCGCCCCCCTGGCCCAGGTAGATGTCCAGGTCGCCGTCGTTGTCGTAGTCGAAGAGGGCCACTCCCGGACCGACGACTTCCGCGGTGTAGAGCTGCCCCGTCATCCCGTTGAAGTGGACGAAGTCGACGCCGAGTTTCTGAGCGACTTCCTCGAAGGCGGCAGACTCCCCTCCCGCCGTGACGACCAGCCATGAAGACAACAGGAGTAGCAGCGCGGGCATGGGCCGTGGAGATTATCGAGGCGGACTCCAGAACGCTGAATCACGAACCAGTATGTTGGATCCAGACGGCCATTTCGGCGCCTCAGGAGCCCTAGGTTGACACGCCGCCGAGAGTCGGTGAGGATGCGCCGCTTGTTTTTCAACGTTGGCTCATCTAACCGACAAGGAGAAGGACTGAGATGAAGCGACTGTTCCTGGCCGCATTGCTGGTTCTGCTGCCCGTCTGCCTGTTCGCAGACGCGCCGGAAACCGCGACGATCAGCGGCCAAGTAGTAGACCCCGGCGGCTCTCCGCTGCCCGGCGTGAGCGTCACCCTGAGTGGCGAGCGCGGCGACAAGTTCGGCATCACCGACGAGAACGGAAACTACCGTTTCGTCGGCGTGGTTCCGGGCGACTACACGTTGACCGCCACGCTCGAAGGCCTGGGCGAAGCCCGCGCCGAGGTGCATGCCGTCGCCGGCGACCGGAAAGACCTCAACGTCACCCTTCAGGCCGCGATCGAGGGCGAGGTCACCGTCACCGGTGAGACGCCCATGGTCGACAAGTTCAACGTCTCCGCCGGCGCCACCGTCTCCGGCGAGATCGGCGAGCAGATCGGCGGCACGACCCGCACCTACTACGGCATCATCAACGCCCTCCCTGGCGTCACCGCCGACGCGGAGAACGACGACATCCAGCAGACCCGGCCCGCCGTCAACGGCGCCCACTTTGCTGACCAGGGCGTGTTCATCGACGGCGTCGACACGACCTTCGCCAAGTTCGGCGGCAGTCGCGTCCGCGTACCGACCACGGCCTTGACCGAGGTCTCGATGGAAGCCGGCGGTTCCTCCGCCGAGTACGGCCGCTACGTCGGCTCTGCGACCAACGTGATCGTCAAGTCCGGCACCAACCGCTGGCACGCCGACACCCTTTGGAACCACCAGCGGATCGACTGGGGCGCCGACTACAAGGACCAGCCCTCGCTCACCGAGCGGACGAACAAGCCCTACCCGGCGGACTGGTTCAAGCGCTGCCACGGCGACGAGCGCGATGAAGGCCGCGGCCTGATTCCGGGCGGCACCGACGGTTCACGACAACTCGAGGCCTGCCGGCCCGGCGGCTCCGAGTGGGCCGGCGCCAGCGACGGCTTCGAGGTCTCGCTCGGTGGTCCGATCAAGCGGGACAAGTTCTGGTTCTACGCCGGTTACAGCGAGTTCGACGACGCCTACGCGGAACGGCTGGTCGGCGGCGACCCGTACGACATCAGCCTGTTCGACGACACGCGGATTCTGAAGCTGAACCTGCAGTCGAGCGCTGCGCATTCGTTCAACGGGTCGACGATCGAGACGCCGACGTTCCGGAACTACTTCAATCCGCAGTCATTCGACTACTGGACGCCGACGCCGCATGAGAACGACAGCACCCTGGCGACCCTGAACTGGAACTGGGCGATCTCGTCCAACTGGTTCCTCGAAATGAAGGTCGCCCAGCAGGAAACGCAGGAGAACAAGTTCCTGGGCTGCCACAACACGCTGGCGCAGGAGAACCCGGGCGTCCTGAACGTCGACGGCATGCCGATCCTCGACTGGCTCGGCCTTAGCCACCTGCCGGACGTTCCGGCCGAGATGGTCACGACGTGCCTGCAGGCGAAGGCGCTCGATCGCGGTCCGGAAGCGGGCCACAGCGAGCTGAACACCTCGGGCGGCGACGCGAACTTCGGTCTCCGCTTCCCGTTCGACCCCGAGCAGGGCTTCTTCTGGCCGGGCAACAACTACAACGTGTACGTCGACGGTGAGAACCTCGGCGCCTGGCACAACGGCTGGATCCTCTCGGACGGCTTCGGCTTCAACGGCTTCCCTCGTGACCAGGCGAACGTCGGCCTGACCCAGTTCGTCGGCGCGAACCATGAACTGAAGTACGGCCTCGACTACCAGGACACGAAGTGGGAGGGCGAGAACGCCCGTACGTCGTTCATGAACGGCTGGGGCTACGACTCCTACAACCCGTTCGGGTACGGCGGCGCGGGCGGCCTGGGCGACGACAGTTGCTCCCTGACCCGCAATGCCGGCACGGGCCCCGACAATCCTCACTGGTCGGGCCTCACGACCCGCGGCCGCGGCTGCACCTACGTCGACTACAACTCGCCCAAGCTGAGCTGTCTGGGCCCGATCGGCGCGGAACTCACGCCGGTTGAAATCACGACGGTCAACGGCGAGGTCCACCGCACGGACTTCGACGAAGGCAATTGCATCGGCCGCGGCACCGGCGATGCCGAAGTGAAGGACACGGCCTTCTACCTGAGGGACCGGTTCACCGTCGGCGACCACTGGACCTTCAACGTCGGCGTGCGCGCCGAAATCCAGGAGAGCTGGAACGACGTGCGCCGGAAGGTTGTGGACTCCACGTACGCGGACCCGCGCTTCAACGCGACCTACGACGTGAAGGGCGACGGCCGGCTGCTGTTCACCGCGAACTGGGGTCAGTACCACGCGATGCTGAACCAGGCCTGGATCTCCGGCGGCGGCGACACTGCCGGCGGCATGCACGACCAGTGGAACGGCTACGAGGGCTATGAGGTCTGGTTGTTCTGCGACCCGATCGAGGCCATCGTCTTCTGTCCCTCGCCGGACCGCCTGGACACGCGGCGTGCCGGCACCGTCGGCGCCCCGATTCCGGGCTACAACTTCGCCTGGAGCACCCTGGTGCCGGGTCTGATGTGGGACGCCGTGCGCCCCTGCCGTGACGGAGAGGCGTCCGGCGTGGACTGCGCCATTTGGGACCACAGCATCGACCCGTATTACCGGGACGATCTGATCCTGGGAGTCGAATGGCAGTTCGCTCCCAACTGGGCGCTCGACGTGAAGTACATCGACTGGCAGATGCAGGACATGATGTTCTCCAACACCCAGCTCGACCACAAGGGCCGGAACATCTTCATCACCGGCAACTACCACGACCTTGCGGAGATCGTCACCAACTCGGCTGACGCCCGGGAGGCCAGGGGGATCGACCGGCAACTCAACGATGAGGCACTGGCACTCGCCGACCCGGCGAAGAACGGCTACCGGGGTCTGCAGGTCCAGCTCAACCGGCGGTTCGCCAACGGCTGGGCGCTCTACAACAACGTTTCGTGGTCGGAAACCGACACCACCGGCGCCGGCGCCTGGTGGAACAACACGAACAGCAGCTACCTGGAGAACCTGAGCGCGGTAATGACCCAGGAGTTCATCGACCTGTGCGACGCCGGCCAGCAGGTCCCTGACCGGCGAACCGGTCGAACGGAGCTCTTCCCGATGGACTGCAATCAGGCGCTCGCGCCGTGGATCGGTTACCCCGTGTCGATGATCAATCGGCGCGGCTTGAACCAGGCCTACGACCGGACCTGGATCTACAACTCGTTCGGCTTCAAGACCTGGCGCCTCGGCAATCAGGATCTGACGTTGTCAGGTCACCTGAGCTTCCAGACCGGAACACCGTGGGTGCGGAGCGAGGGCGTGTCGATCGTCAACGTCGACCCCAACGATCCGAAGCCCGGCACGCCGAACGACGGTGTCGGCTTCAACCTGCATGCGCCGGGCACGCAGGGGCGCTTCACCTCGGACGAGTACACCCTGAACCTGAACGGCGCCTGGGGCTTCCCCATGGGCTACCGGGACGTGCGGGGTGAAGTCCGGGTCGACGTGCTGAACGTGACCAACCAGCAGCGGCGACGCTCCTGGGGCGGCGACGGGCAGGTCTACCCGGTGCGGCGCTTCTTCCAGCGTCCGCGCCAGGTGCGCGCCTCGCTGAGGTTCCGCTTCTAGGAGCCGGACAATACAGATCGCCGGGCTCTGAGCCTGGCGATCGCAGGATCAAAAAGGGGGAGAGGGCTTCGGTTCTCTCCCCTTTTCCTGTTGGCGCGGCCCCCGCCGCTCTTCCCGGGCACACTTGACATTCGGCTCGCGCTCGCTAAATTGTCGCTTCCGCTTTCCCTACAACATGATTCGCAGGAGGAGCTCATGAAGCGACTGTTCCTGGCCGCATTGCTGGTTCTGCTGCCCGTCTGCCTGTTCGCAGACGCGCCGGAAACCGCGACGATCAGCGGCCAAGTAGTAGACCCCGGCGGCTCTCCGCTGCCCGGCGTGAGCGTCACCCTGAGTGGCGAGCGCGGCGACAAGTTCGGCGTCACCGACGAGAACGGCAACTACCGTTTCGTCGGCGTGGTTCCAGGCGACTACACGTTGACTGCCACGCTCGAAGGCCTGGGCGAAGCCCGCGCCGAGGTGCATGCCGTCGCCGGCGACCGGAAAGACCTCAACGTCACCCTTCAGGCCGCGATCGAGGGCGAGGTCACCGTCACCGGTGAGACGCCCATGGTCGACAAGTTCAACGTCTCCGCCGGCGCCACCGTCTCTGGCGAGATCGGCGAGCAGATCGGCGGCACGACCCGCACCTACTACGGCATCATCAACGCCCTCCCCGGCGTCACCGCCGACGCGGAGAACGACGACATTCAGCAGACCCGGCCCGCCGTCAACGGCGCCCACTTTGCTGACCAGGGCGTGTTCATCGACGGCGTCGACACGACCTTCGCCAAGTTCGGTGGCAGTCGCGTCCGCGTGCCGACCACGGCCCTGACCGAGGTTTCGATGGAAGCCGGCGGTTCCTCCGCCGAGTACGGTCGCTACGTCGGTTCCGCGACCAACGTGATCGTCAAGTCCGGCACCAACCGCTGGCACGCCGACACCCTCTGGAACCACCAGCGGATCGACTGGGGCGCGGACTACAAGGACCAGCCCTCGCTCACCGAGCGGACGAACAAGCCCTACCCGGCGGACTGGTTCAAGCGCTGCCACGGCGACGAGCGCGATGAAGGCCGCGGCCTGATTCCGGGCGGCACCGACGGTTCACGACAACTCGATCCCTGCCGTCCCGACGGCTCCGAATGGGCCGGCGCCAGCGATGGCTACGAGGTCTCTCTCGGCGGTCCGATCAAGCGGGACAAGTTCTGGTTCTACGCCGGCTACAGCGAATTCGACGACGCCTACGCGGAGCGGCTGGTCGGCGGCGACCCGTACGACATCAGCCTGTTCGACGACACGCGGATCCTGAAGCTGAACCTGCAGTCGAGCGCTGCGCATTCGTTCAACGGGTCGACGATCGAGACGCCGACGTTCCGGAACTACTTCAATCCCCAGTCGTTCGACTACTGGACGCCGACACCGCACGAGAACGACAGCACACTGGCCACTCTGAACTGGAACTGGGCGATCTCGTCCAACTGGTTCCTCGAAATGAAGGTCGCCCAGCAGGAAACGCAGGAGAACAAGTACCTGGGTTGCAGAAACACGCTGGCGCAGGAGAACCCGGAGGTCCTGAGCGCGGACGGCATTCCGATTCTCGACTGGCTTGGTCTGAACCACCTGCCGGAGGTTCCGGCCGAGATGGTGACCACCTGTCTGCAGGCGAAGGCGCTCGACCGCGGTCCGGAAGCGGGCCACACCGAGTTGAACACCTCGGGCGGCGACACGAACTTCGGCCTCCGCTTCCCGTTCGACCCGAGCCAGGGCTTCTTCTGGCCGGGCAACAACTACAACGTGTACGTCGACGGTGAGAACCTCGGCGCTTGGCACAACGGCTGGATCCTCTCGGACGGCTTCGGCTTCAACGGATTCCCGCGCGACCAGGCGAACGTCGGTCTGACCCAGTTCGTCGGCGCGAATCACGAGTTGAAGTACGGCATCGACTACCAGGACACGAAGTGGGAGGGCGAGAACGCCCGTTCCTCCTTCATGAACGGCTGGGGTTACGACTCTTTCAACCCGTTCGGGTACGGCGGCGCCGGCAGTCTGGGCGACGACAGTTGCTCCCTGACCCGCAATGCCGGCACGGGCCCGGACAATCCCCACTGGTCGGGCCTCACGACCCGCGGCCGCGGCTGCACCTACGTCGACTACAACTCGCCCAAGCTGAGCTGCCTGGGTCCGGTCGGCCAGGAACTCACGCCGATCGAGATCACCAGTGTCAACGGCGAAATCCACCGCACGGACTTCGACGAGGGCAACTGCCTCGGCCGCGGCACCGGCGACGCCGAGGTGAAGGACACCGCGTTCTACCTGAGGGACCGGTTCACCGTCGGCGACCACTGGACCTTCAACGTCGGCGTGCGCACCGAGATCCAGGAGGGCTGGAACGACGTGCGTCGCCAGGTGGTGGACGCCACCTACGCCGACCCGCGGTTCAACGCGACCTACGACGCGAAGGGCGACGGTCGGCTCCTGTTCACAGCGAACTGGGGTCAGTACCACGCGATGCTGAACCAGGCCTGGATCGCCGGCGGCGGCGATGTGTCGGGCGGCATGCACGACCTGTGGAACGGCTACGAAGGCTACGAGGTCTGGTTGTTCTGCGACCCGATCGAGGCGATCGTCTTCTGCCCCTCCCCGGACCGGTTGGACACCCGGCGCGCAGGCACGGTAGGCGCCGCGATTCCGGGTTACAACTTCGCCTGGAGCACCCTGATACCTGGCCTGATGTGGGACGCAGTGCGACCCTGCCGGGACGGCGAAACGTCCGGTGTGGACTGCGAGATCTGGAGTCACAGCGTCGACCCGTACTACCGGGAGGATCTCATCCTCGGGATCGAGTGGCAGTTCGCCCCGAACTGGGCGCTCGACGTGAAGTACATCGACTGGCAGATGCAGGACATGATGTTCTCCAACACCCAGCTCGATCACAAGGGCCGGAACACGTTCATCACCGGCAACTACCACGACCTGGCGGAGATCGTCACGAACGCCGCGGATGCCCGTGAAGCCAGGGGCATCGATCGCGGATTGAACGACGAGGCCCTGGCGCTCGCGGACCCGGCAAAGAACGGCTACCGGGGTCTGCAGATCCAGCTCAACCGGCGGTTCGCCAACGGCTGGGCGCTCTACAACAACGTTTCGTGGTCGGAGACCGACACCACCGGCGCCGGCGCCTGGTGGAACAACACGAACGCCACCTACCTCGAGAGCCTGAGCGCCGTTCTGACGCAGGACATCATCGACTTGTGCGATGCCGGCCAGCAGGTCCCTGACCGCCGGACCGGTCGTACGGAGCTCTACCCGGTGGACTGCAATCAGGCACTTACCCCGTGGCTGGGGTATCCGGTGTCGATGATCAACCGGCGCGGCCTGAACCAGGCCTACGACCGGACCTGGATCTACAACTCCTTCGGCTTCAAGACCTGGCGCCTCGGCAACCAGGACCTGACGTTGTCGGGCCACCTGAGCTTCCAGACCGGAACGCCCTGGGTGAGGAGCGAGGGCGTGTCGATCGTCAACATCGACCCCAACGATCCGAAGCCGGGTACGCCGAACGACGGCGTCAGCTTCAACCTGCATGCTCCGGGCACGCAGGGGCGCTTCACCTCGGACGAGTACACCCTGAACCTGAACGGCGCCTGGGGCTTCCCCATGGGCTATCGGGACGTGCGGGGTGAAGTCCGGGTCGACGTGCTGAACGTGACCAACCAGCAGCGGCGACGCTCCTGGGGCGGCGACGGGCAGGTCTACCCGGTGCGGCGCTTCTTCCAGCGTCCGCGCCAGGTACGGGCCTCGCTGAGGTTCCGCTTCTAGGAGCCGGACCGCAAAGATCGCCGGGCCCTGAGGCCTGGCGCTCGCAGGATCACAAAGGGGGAGAGGGCTACGGCTCTCTCCCCTTTTTCCTTGTCGGGACCTCCGTGGGGATTCGGCTCCGTTCCTCACGAGCCGACTCTTCGCGCGCATTTGCGGACACGGAATCCGTCTAAGTCGGTTGAGGGCACTCTCACGCTCCGGTCATACCGGCGGCGCACCAAGAGGGCCCACCAGGGCTGACCAACGACGAAAGGACGTGGCAATGCAAGGCCGTGCCGTAGAATCGCGTGTCCAGGAGACGAGACGCAAGCTCAAGAAGGCCGGTTTCAAGGCGGAAGACCTGGAGGCAATGACCGAGTTGATCGCCGGGATGGAAGAGAGGCTCGCGACGAAGGAGGACCTTGCCAAGACGGAGCGCGTCCTGACGCAGGACATCGCCAAAGTCCGTACGGAGCTGAAGCAGGACGTCGCCGAGGTCAAGGAGGATCTGAGCCAACTCAAGGTCACCGTGGCGAGGAACGCGGCCCGCATCGAGAGCATTGAACGGGCAATGGAAGCTCTTCGCCAAGAGATCAGGGATCGCTTTGAGAGCTTCCGGCAGGAGATCGCCGCCCAACTGGCGGGCATGCAGGGTCAAATCACAGGCATCGAAGGTCGGATCACGGGCATGCAGGGTCAGATCGACGGCCTCCGAGGCGAGCTCCGCATGGTCAAGTGGATTCTCGGCGGCATGTTCGCCCTCATGGTCCCCATGCTGGGCGGCATCATCGGCATCGCCTTGCAGCTCGCTCAGCTGTAGGAAGCGCCTCCTCCGGAATGACCGGCGCGCCGTCTGCCACGCCGGGCTCGCCAGCCGCGTCTGCCCCCTCGTCAGATGGCGCTCTGTGGAAAACGCTCCGGCCGGTCCGGATTGCCGGCGCGAAGTTGCCTGAGTACCGACAGCAGCGAGTCACCCACCAGCGCGTCTATCTCGTCGATCATCACCACCAGAGGCGCCTTGCTGGCGCCGGCCCACCGGGCCGACGACTCGCGGAGCGTGGCGCCCGGCCCCGACCGCTCGAGGATGTCGGGCCAAACGCCGTCCAGGCCCCGCGGCCCGCCTGCCTGTCCCCCGGCACAGGCTCCGTCGACGCTGGAGCGGGCGCACGGCCCCGCCGGCCCCGGCGAGACCGGAACCGGTCCTCCACTCGCCGAAGTCCCTGAGAACGCCGACAACCCTCCGCCGGATCCAGAATCCCGGATCCTCCTTACACCGTGGGACTGCAGCGCGCCCTTCTTGACATCAGGACGCTTCATCGTGTAATCCTGTTCCGTCTTTCGTACAACTTGATCCGAGGAGGAGCTAAATGAAGCGACTCGCAGTGGCCTTGGTGCTGCTGGTTCCGGTCGGCCTTTTCGCCGATGCGCCGGAGACTGCAACCATCAGCGGCACGATCGTTGATCCCGGCGGCTCACCGCTGCCCGGCGTCAGCATCACCCTGTCCAGTGAGCGTGGCGACAAGTTCACGATCACGGACGACAACGGCAACTACCGCTTCGTGGGTGTCGTCCCCGATGCCTACACGCTGCAGGCGGAACTGCAAGGGCTGGGCACAGCCAATGCCGAGTTCCGCGCCGCGGCCGGTGACCGGAAGTCGGTCGACCTGACGCTGCAGGCGGCGGTCGAAGGCGGTGAGATCCGGGTCACGGGTGAGACGCCCATGGTCGACAAGTTCAACGTCACCGCGGGCAGCACCGTGACGTCCGAGATCGGCGAGCAGACGGCCGGCACGACGCGCACCTACTACGGTGTGATCAACGCGATGCCCGGCGTCACCTCCGACGCGCGGAACGACGACATCCAGCAGACGCGCCCCTCGGTCAACGGCACGCACTTTGCCGACCAGGGCGTATACGTGGACGGTGTCGACACGACGTTCGCCAAGTTCGGCGGCAGCCGCGTGTTTCTGCCGACCACCGCCCTAACCGAGGTATCGATGGAGGCCGGGGGTTCCTCCGCGGAGTACGGCCGCTACATCGGCTCCTCGACCAATGTGATCGTCAAGTCGGGCACGAACACCTGGCACACCGATGTGCTGTGGCAGCATCAGCGGGTCGACTGGGGCTCGGACTACAAGGACCAACTCTCGCTGACGGAGCGCCAGAACAAGCCCTACCCTGCCGACTGGTTCAAGCGCTGCCACGGCGACGAGCGAGACGCCGGCAGGGGCGAAATACCTAGCGGCACCGATGTCTCGGAGGTCTTCAACACGAACCGGCAGGCCTGCCTGCCCGGCTCGGACGAGTGGGCCGGGGCTTCGAACGGCCACGAGATCTCCGTCGGCGGTCCGATCCGCCGCGACAAGTTCTGGTTCTTCCTGGGTTGGAGCGAGTTCGACGACGCCTTCAACGAACGCCTGCTCGGCGGCGACCCGTACGACGTCAGCCTGTTCAACGACGCCCGTATCCTCAAGCTGAACATGCAGTCGTCCGCGGCGCACTCCTTCGCCGCGTCGACGATGGACACGCCTGCCTACCGAAACTACTTCAACGACCAGTCGTCCGACTACTGGACGCCGACGCCGCACGAGAACGACAGCGTGCTGTCGACGATCAACTGGAACTGGGCCATCTCGAACAACTGGTTCCTGGAGGCGAAGGTCGCCCAGCAGGAAACGCAGGAGAACAAGTTCCTGGCGTGCTACGGCAAGCTGGAGCAGGAGAACCCCGAGGTGCTGACCCCCAACGGCGTCCCACTGCTTGAATGGCTGTCGCAGGACAACTTCCCCAATGCGCCGGCGCGGTTGGTGGAAACCTGTCTGCAGGCCAAGTCGCTCGACCGTGGACCGCTCGCAGGCCACAGCCCCACGAACACGTCGGGCGGCGACTCGAGCTACCCGCTACGCTTCCCGTTCGACCCGAGCCAGGGCATCTTCTATCCTGGCAACAACTACAACATCTACCGGGACAACGAGAACCTGTCGGCCTGGCACAACGGCTGGATCCTCTCCGACGGCTTCGGCTTCAACGCCTTCCCGCGGGAGCAGGCGAACGTCGGGCTGACCCAGTTCGTCGGCGCCAATCACGAGTTGAAGTACGGGATGGACTATCAGGACACGAAGTGGGAGGGCGAGAATGCCCGCGTGCCGTTGATGGACGGGTGGGCTTTTGACGCCACGAACCCGTGGGGCTTCCTCAACGCAGGAGAGGACGTTCTCGACTCATGTTCCGTGTTCCGCAACGCCGGCACGAACCCCGACAACCCGACGGCAGCCTGGGACGGCTTCCGCACGAACCGCGGCAGGGGTTGCTACTTCGTAGACTACAACTCGACTCTCTTGACGTGTGAAGGTCTGGCCGGAGACGGCATGCCCCATCGGCCGACCCAGATCACTCACGAGGGCGGGGAAGTCGTACGTACGCCAGGCACCTGCGTCGGCCGCGGAACGGGCGACACGGAAGTGCGGGATGTCGGCTTCTACATCCGTGACCGGTTCACGATCGGCGATCACTGGGTGATCAACCTCGGCGTCCGGACGGAGAACCAGGAAGCCTGGAACGACGTCCGGCGCCAGGTTGTGGACGACACCTACATCGACCCGCGAATCAACATCTCCTACGACATCAAGGGCGACGGCGCACTGCTCCTGAACGCCACCTACGGCCACTACCACGCCATGCTCAACCAGGCGTGGATCTCCGGCGGCGACGTCGCGCGACCGAGCATGCACGACCTCTGGAACGGCTACGAGGGGCGGGAAGTGTTCCTCTTCTGCGACCCGGGCGATGTGGCGTCGGCCAATCTGCTGGGGGCTCTCGGCTTCATCAACTGGAGTTGCAACCTCCCGCAACGTCGCGACACTCTCCGCGACGGCACCGTCGGCCAGCCCCTGCCAGGCTACAACGTCTCGTGGCAACTCGCACAGCCCGGCCTGATGTGGGACGCCGTTCAGGCGGGAATCATCGACTACGACATCCAGACCTACTACAAGGAAGAGATGATCGTGGGCCTCGAGTGGCAGTTCAGCCCCAACTGGGCTCTCGACGTCAAGTACATCGACTGGCAGCTCCAGGATTCGATGTTCTCCAACTTCCAGTTGGACCATCTGGGCCGGAACATCGGCATTACAGGGAATTACCACAACCTCGCGGAGATAGTGACGGCATTCGACGACGCGAGGGAAGCGGCCTGGGTCGCCGCCGGCAACGAACCCGGCACCCGCAACCCGTCGAGCGTTCTGAACCGAGAGGCTCTCGCTCAGGCGGATCCGGCGAAGAACGGCTACAGGGGGCTCCAGATTCAGTTGAACAGGCGCTTCAACGACGGCTGGGCCATCTACAACAATCTCGCCTGGTCCGAGACCGACACCACCGGCGCTGGCGTCTGGTGGAACAACACGCAGGGCGACTACCTGGAGGGCGTCCACCTCGTGCTCGACGAGACGCACATCGAGCAGTGCCAGACCGGCATGGAGACGCCGGATCGTCGGACGGGGCGCCTGCCGCTCTATCCTGAGGACTGCGCCCAACGGCTTGACGAGTGGCTCGGTTACCCCGTGTCCATGATCAACGCGCGCGGGGCAAACGGCGTCAACGACCGGACATGGATCTACAACTCCTTCGGGTTCAAGACGTGGCGACTCGGGAACCAGGATCTCACGCTTGGAGGTCACCTGACGTTCCAGACCGGTACGCCGTGGGCCCGCTCCGGAGGCGCCTCCTACGTCAAGGATCCGACCGATCCCAACAACGCGAATACCGACACCCGGCCCGGCACCGCTCAGGGCGGCGTCGGCTTCCGGTTCCACCCGTTCGGAGCCGAGGGCCGAAGGACCTCCGACGAGTACACGATCAACCTCACCGGCGCCTGGGGATTCCCCCTCGGCTACCGGGATGTCCGTGGCGAGTTCAGGGTTGAGGTGCTCAATGCCACCGACCAACAACGCCGCCGGAGTTGGGACGGCGGCGGCTACGTCTACCCCGTGCGCCGGTACTTCCAGCGCCCGCGGCAGATGCGAGCCTCGATCAAGTTCCGGTTCTAGGACCGGATCGAAAGAACCCGGGGCTTCGGCCTCCGGTTCAGAGGAAACAACGGGGAGAGGGCTTCGGCTCTCTCCCCTTTTCCGTCGATCACCCAGGAACGAACGCTGCGCCATGCGCCAGCTGGAATGTCCTGCACGGCGAGGTTGTTGAGCGTCTGAACCTGGAGTTCCAGGGAAGGATCTCCGGCCACCAGTTCCTCGCCACCGCCCCCGTTGCCGTTGCCCCCGAGGAGAAGCTCGCTGACCTTCGCCTGGGGGCACATGTCGATGACGACCAACCAAGCCGGAGCTCACCCCGAATCGGCTGTGGGGCGCAGCGGATGTCGCCACCTCAGGGCGGGAAACCGCGCGAAGTCGGCATCGGTCGAGACCATCGTGCAACCATGCTCGATGGCGACCGCCGCGTGATGCGCGTCGGCCACCAGCTTTCCGGTCGCCCGCGAGTCACGGCAAACCCGCTCGAAGATCTCCATATGGTCGGGGCCGGGCGCCACAAGGCGGGCGTTCGGCCGCGCCGACAATTCGGCCAGGAAAGCGAATGCCTGGTCGAGAGTCGAAGGCGGTCGGAAGATGCGGGAATTCGTCACGATCCGTACGAAGCCCACCAGAACCGGCACGGACAGGGCGAAGGGCTCAGCTCCGGTCGCCAGCCGCGTCAACCACTCCGCGTAGTGCGGATGATCCGGGCTCGAGTCCGCTCGGTGTGCGTAGATCAGTACGTTGACGTCCGGCAGCAACACGTCATTCCGCTGCGTCAGAAGAGCCGGGCCTCTGAAGGCGAGCCTCGTCCTCGGCCACTTCGAGCGCTCGCGGCTGGTCTATGTTGAATTCGGGCCGCGGTCCGTCCCCATCGACCGTGACCAGCCGGAACGGCGCCGGCTCTACCGGGACCCGCTTCTTCAGCGCGTCGGCCAGAGTGTTGGCGATGAAGCGGCTCACGCTGAGACCTCGAAGAGCAGCCGCGCGCCGCACCTGAATCGCCAGTCTGTCCTCGAGAGAGATGGTCGTCCTCATGGTGTGCAGAGAATAACTTGATCGCACCAGTTCATCAAGCACCAGGAAGCTCAACGCGACCAACCCGCGGCGCTCCCTCCCGCCGACAGGCCGACCCTAGACTCCAGAATTCCGGAGTGTCAGCGCACGTATGGAGGAAACCGAGCCTTCCTTGACATGCGGGAGCCTCCTCCTATAGTCGGCCGTACACGCCTTGAAATCGATCCGAGGAGGATCCATGAAGCGACTCGCCGTGGTTCTGATGTTGTTCGTCCCACTCGGCGCAGTCGCCGATGCCCCTGAAACCGCCACCGTCAGTGGCACGATCGTTGACCCGGGAGGCTCCGCCCTTCCTGGCGTCAGCGTCACCCTCTCGAGTCCCCGCGGCGACAAGTTCTCGGTCACCGACGAGAACGGCCAGTTCCGGTTCGTCGGCGTCGTGCCGGACACCTACCAACTAAACGCGGAACTGGAAGGCCTCGGCACGGCTCAGGCGTCCTTCCACGCCGCCGCCGGCGACCGCAAGGCCGTCGACCTCACACTGCAGGCGGCGGTCGAAGGCGGCGTCGTCGACGTCACGGCGCAGACGCCGATGGTCGACAAGTTCAACGTCACCGCGGGCAGCACCGTGACGTCCGAGATCGGCGAGCAGACCGCCGGCACGACGCGCACGTACTACGGCGTAATCAACGCGTTGCCGGGCGTCACCGCCGACGCGGAGAATGACGACATCCAGCAGACACGGCCGTCGGTCAACGGCACCCACTTCGCCGACCAGGGCGTCTACGTCGACGGCGTCGACACGACGTTCGCCAAGTTCGGCGGCAGCCGGGTCTTCCTGCCCACGACCGCGGTCACCGAGGTCTCGATGGAGGCGGGCGGCTCCTCCGCCGAGTACGGCCGCTACGTCGGCTCCTCGACCAACGTGATCGTCAAGTCGGGCACGAACCGGTGGCACAGCGATGTGCTCTGGAACCACCAGCGAGTGGACTGGGGCGCGGACTACAGGGACCAGCCCTCGCTGGCGGAACGCCGGACCCGGCCGTACCCGGTCGACTGGTTCGAACGCTGCCACGGCGACGAGCGGGACCAGGGCCGCGGCCAGATTCCCCGGAGCGTGATCGAAGAGGTCTCGACAATCAATCGCGACGCCTGCCTCCCCGGCACCGACGAGTGGGCCGGTTCCAGCGACGGCTACGAGTTCTCGGCCGGTGGTCCGATCCGGAGGGACAAGGCCTGGTTCTTCGTAGGGCTAAGCGAGTTCGACGACGCCTACTCCGAGCGTCTGCTCGGCGGTGACCCGTACGACGTCAGCCTCTACAGCGACGCCCGCATCTTCAAGCTGAACATGCAGCCTTCCGCGGAACACTCCTTCGCCGCCTCGGCGATCGACACGCCGGCGTTTCGGAACTACTTCAACTGGCAGTCCTACGACTACTGGACGCCGACGCCGCACGAGAACGACAGCGTGCTGGCAACGATCAGTTGGAACTACGCGATCTCGAGCAACTGGTTCCTGGAAGCGAAGATCGCCGACCAGGAGACCCAGGAGAACAAGTTCCTCGCCTGTCACGACCTCCTGGAGCAGGAGAACCCCGCCGCCCAGGCGGTGGACGGCATCCCCATCCTCGAGTGGCTGTCCCAGGACAACTACCCGGAGACGCCCGCGCGCATGGTGGAGACCTGCCTGCAGGCCAAGTCGCTCGACCGCGGACCGGTCGCCGGTCACACGGCGACGAACACCTCGGGCGGTGACACGAGCTACCCGCTGCGCTTCCCGTTCGACGCGAGCAAGGGGATCTTCTACCCCGGCAACAACTACAACGTCTACCGGGACGCCGAGAACCTCTCGTCCTGGCACAACGGCTGGATCCTGTCGGACGGCTTCGGCTTCAACGCGTTCCCGCGCGAGCAGGCGAACGCCGGCCTGACTCAGTTCGTCGGCGCCAACCACGAGCTGAAGTACGGCATCGACTACCAGGACACGAAGTGGGAGGGCGAGAACGCCCGTGTGCCCCTCATCCAGGGGTGGGGCTTCGACCCGACGAACCCGTTCGGCTTTCTCGGCGCCGGAACGATCGCCGACGACACCTGCGCCACACCGTTCACGCGGACCGGAACCTCCGCCATCCGCGGGCGGACGTGCTACTTCACGGACCACAACTCGACCCTTCTCACCTGTGAAGGCAACGCCCCGGACGGTTCGCCCCACCGGCCGACGACAGTCGAACACGTGAACGGCGAGATCGTCCGTACGCCAGGCACCTGCGTGGGCCGCGGCAGCGGCGACACCGAGGTGAGCGACATAGGTTTCTACATCCGCGACCGCTTCACGGTCGGCGATCACTGGGTGGTCCACGTCGGTCTCAGGGCCGAGAACCAGGAAGCCTGGAACGACGTCCGGCGCAAGGTCATCGACGACACCTACGTCGACCCGCGGATCAATCTCTCCTACGACGTGAAGGGCGACGGCGCCCTGCTGCTCAACGCGAGTTGGGGCCAGTACCACGCGATGCTGAACCAGGCGTGGATCTCCGGCGGAGACTCGAACGTTCCCAGCATGCACGATCTCTGGAACGGCTACGAGGGACACGAGGTGTTTCTGTTCTGCGATCCGGCGGACATCGGAACATTCGACTTCCTGATGGCCGTCGGCCTGACGAACTACGGCTGCCGGGTTCCCCAGCGGCGAGACTCGATCAACTCAGGGACGGTCGGCGCGCCTCTGCCGGGCTACAACCTGTCCTGGGAGTTGACGACGCCGGGTCGCATGTGGGACGCGGTCCAGGCCGGCGTCCTCGACTACGACGTGCAGACGTACTACAAGCAGGAGGGCATCCTCGGCCTCGAATGGCAGTTCCGTCCGAACTGGGCGCTCGACATCAAGTACATCGAGTGGCAGATGCAGGACATGATGTTCTCCAACAACCAGCTCGACCACAAGGGCCGGAACATCGGCATCACGGAGAACTACCACGACCTGTTCGACATCCTGGTAGCGTTCGATGACGCGCGGGCCGCGACCTGGGCAGCGCAGGGCTACGATCCCGCCGAGCGTCCCTCCCAACTGAACCGCGAGGCCCTGGAGATGGCGGATCCCGCCAAGAACTCGTTCAAGGGGGTTCAGGTTCAGTTGAACCGGCGCTTCGCGGACGGCTGGGCGCTCTACAACAACGTGGCCTGGGCCAGCACGGACACGACCGGCGCCGGGGCCTGGTGGAACAACACGAACAGCAGCTACCTCGAGGCGGCTCACGTCGTGCTGAACCAGCAGAACATCGATAGTTGTCAGGCTGGCCAGACCAGGCCGGACCGCAGGACCGGCAGGACGCCGCTCTATCCGGAAGACTGCGTCGCCCGACTGACGGACTGGCTGGGCTTCCCGGCCAGCATGATCAACAAGCGCGGCGCGAACGGCACCTATGACCGCGAGTGGATCTACAACTCGTTCGGATTCAAGTCCTGGCGCCTGGGCAGCCAGGACCTGACGCTGGGCGGCCACCTGACCTTCCAGACCGGAACGCCCTGGAACACGTCATCGGGCGCCGGCTACGAACGGCCCTGCGGTCCGAGGCCGCCCGGCATCCCGGACTCGATTCCGATCTGCCTGCCGGTCGACGTGACGGACGCGAATGCGAACCAGCGGCCCGGCACGTCGAACACGGGAGTCGGCTTCCCCCTCCACCCGTCGGGTACGGAGGGCCGCCGCACCGCGGACGAGTACACCGTCAACCTGACCGGCGCCTGGGGCTTCCCTCTCGGGTACCGGAACACCCGCGGCGAACTCCGGGTCGAGGTGCTGAACGCGACGAACCAGCAGCGCCGCCGCTCCTGGAACAGCTCGGGTGAGGTCCTGCCGGTGCGCCGGTTCTTCCAGCGCCCGCGGCAGATCCGGGCGAACTTCAAGATCCAGTTCTAGACCGAAGTTCTGCGCAGCGAGATGGGGAATCCCTTGTAAGTACTGGGCTTGTGGTGGATTCGGCGTGTACGTTACTGGGTACGCGCTCCGGTCAGGGTCGTAGGTCGAGGAGTCTGAAGGCTTCGTCCTGGAGCGTGGTGGGCCGCGCGAGGACGTTGGCTGTCGCGGAGTCGTTGCCCGGCATCCTGACGCGGTTTCTGGTCATCGTGGCGAGGTCTTGGAGGAGTGTCTGGAAGCTGTGCACGGGGAGTGCGTCGTCGGTGCGTCCGGAGTTGGCCTTGAGCTTCGCGGCGTTCGATTTCCGCGCCGGCAGGACGGGGGACGCTCGGTCGTCGGTCTTGCGGTGGTCGTCAAAGAGGATGGGCGCGAGGCGTTTTCGCATGTGCCACTCGACGTAGTAGGCGAGGACGCAGAGGAGGACATGGGCGCGCACGCGTCCGGCGAGCCGGTGATGCACGGGGCGCACCTTGAGGTCGACGCTCTTGAGGCTGCGGAAGGCTCGTTCGACGCGGCTGAGGCTCTTGTAGGAGCGGACGGCTTCCTCGGCGGGCAGGTCGGCCTCCGGGACGTTGGTTCGGATGACATAGAGGCCGTCGAGTGCCGCTTCCTTGTCGATGCGCTGCTGGTTGCGGCGCCAGTTGAAGCCGTCGTCGGCGACCTCGATGTCGTAGTGCTTGCCGACCTTGTACTTGCGCAGGGCGCGGTCGGCTCTGACAGCGATTTCCTTGCTGCCGCGAAGCGGCCTGTTGTTTCGCTTCGTGGCCTTTTCGACGGCTTCGAGGAGTTCGTCGGTCCTGTCGAGCAGGTCCAGACGCTTGCGGCGCCGTTCGGCGGCCAGAAGCGGGTTCCGGCACACGATCAGGCGTTCCTTGGGGTAAAGCTCCGGGACACTGATCTCCGCCATGTCCCGCTGGTCGAAGAGCGACAGTTGCAGGTGGCCCTGCTCGGCCAGGGTGCGGATCGCCGGCGCGCGCAGGGCGCTGATCCAGGCCAGGCCGGCGGGTTCGAGGTCTTCCTCGATGCGGGCGTTGGTGATCAGTCCGCGGTCTCCGACGATGACGATCCGATCCAGCGAGAAGCGGTCGCGGAGCTTGTGCACCTGGCTGCTCAGCGCGCCGGGGTCGGCGGTGTTTCCCTCGAAGACCTCGACGGCCACCGGGCATCCCTCCCGGTTGCAGAGCAGGGCGAGGACGATCTGTAGCTTGCCTCGCTTCTTGTCCCTGGAGTAGCCGTGTCTGGCCAGCGCGCACTCTCTGCCTTCGAGGTAGACCGAGGTCAGGTCGCAGAGGACGAGCGAGCCGTCTTCGAGATGCCGCTTGGCGAGAGCGCGTTCGATCTTCGCCTGGCGAGAGAGCAGCCAGTCCATGGCGTCGTAGAGGTCGTCGGCGGAGGCGTCTTCGACGCCGAGTTCCTCGGCGAGGGTGTGGTTGGCGGTTTCGCTGGCGAGTCCTCGGGCAGTAGCGAGCTTGGACCGCGGTTCGAGGATGCGCGCGGCGATCATGGCGACGACGAGCGCCCGTTGCGGGGAGGGTTTGCGGTCGAGCAGTCGTTCGAGGCCGAGTTTTCTGATTGTGCCGAGGACGGCGGCGACGTGTCCGTGGGGCTTGGCCCGCACGATCTGGAAGGCGTCGTCGAGTGAGGGGAGGGCTATGCCTCCCTTGAGCAGTGTTCTGAATCCTTCGACGAGTTGATCGGGCCACTTGGAGAGGTTTGCGAGGGTGCGTTTCTTGACCTTTCCGTCCTGTCGGTAGGACTCTCGGAGCAGGACGGCCGGTGGTGAGTTGCGGTTGGGTACGCGCTCGATGTACATGGCTTCCTATTGTAGGGCAAATACACGATATTGTCTACATGTAGCCTCACCATTACATGGCTACCAATGGCAGTGCGTAAGCACCCCGAAAACGCAAAAGGCCAAGCGCGAACAGCCTCTTCGCACCCTCGGGAGCCGCGAACGGCTCAGAACTTCGGTCTAGAGGCTGGGGTACGGAACCTGGGGCTTCGGCCCCAGGTTCCTCGGCTCCCGTGCGCGGGCTCTGCTAGCTTCCCGGGAGCCGATGAGTAGCGCTCGTATCGCGCTGGTTTCGCTGGCCGTCGCGGCCTGCGCCCAGGACCCCGGAGTCCCACACGCCGCCGAACCCACGACATCGGGGATACCCGCGCTACCTCTCGCCTTCGAGGAGCGTGCCGTAGCTGCAGGCCTCGTCTTCCAACACCGAAACGGTGGAACCGGTCGCTATCTGCTGCCCGAGATCATGGGATCCGGCGCCGCCTTGTTCGACTTCGACGACGACGGGGATCTGGACGCGTACCTGGTGCAGGGGGTCGAACTCGAACCCGGCGCGGGCCCGGCTTCCGCCGACTCCTCCACCCGAGACCGCCTCTTCCGTAACGAACTCTCGGAGAGCGGCGAACTCCGATTCGTCGACGTCACCGCCGACTCAGGCATCGAGTCCACCGGCTACGGCATGGGCGTCGCGGCGGCGGACTACGACGGCGATGGCAAGACTGACCTCTACGTGACGAACTTCGGGCCGAATCGGCTCTGGCGCAACCTCGGCGGCGGCCGGTTCGAGGATGCGACGGCCGCCGCAGCCGTCGACGACCCGCGGTGGAGCGTCCCGGCCGTCTTCTTCGACTACGACAGCGATGGGGCGCTGGACCTGTTCCTGGCCAACTACGTCGACTTCAACCTCGGCAGTCACACGCTGTGCACCTTCGGCAGCGGCGAACCGGACTACTGCAGCCCGAAGACGTACCGCCCGGAGCCCGACCGCCTGTTCCGCAACCTCGGCAACGGTCGTTTCGAGCAGACGACGGATCGCGGCGGCATCGGAGCCGAGTTCGGCAACGGCCTCGGCGCCGTACCGGCCGACTTCGATCTCGACGGACGGCTCGACCTCTACGTCGCCAACGACGGCACGTCGAACCAGATGTGGATGAACCTCGGCAAAGGCCGGTTCGAGAATCGCGCCCTGTTCGCGGGAGCGGCTGTCAATGGAAGAGGCGAGGCCGAGGCCGGCATGGGGCTAGACGCCGGCGACATCGACGGCGACGGCGACGAAGACCTCTACGTGACCCACATCACCGGGGAGACCAGCACCCTCTACCTGAACAACGGCGACGGTCTGTTCGCCGACGCCGGCAGGGTCGCCGGACTCGACGCGCCCAGCCTGCCAATGACCGGCTTCGGCACCGGCTGGTTCGACTTCGACAACGACGGCGACCTGGACGTGCTGGCGGTCAACGGCGCGGTGCGGCGCCTCGACCGCGCCCGCAGCGGAGCCGAAGCCGCTGCGCGGGCGGCCGCGGCCAGCGACCACGAACGCCGCTTCGGACAGCCGAACCAGCTCTTCCGCAATCTCGGAGGCGGCCGCTTCGAAGACGTGTCGGCACTCGGAGGCGCCTCCTTCACGGCTTTCGAGGTCTCCCGCGGCGCGGCCTTCGGCGACGTGGACAACGACGGCGACACGGACGTCCTGATCACGAACAACAACGGACCGGCCCGGCTGATCGTGAACGTCGTCGGCCAGGACAACGGCTGGATCAGGCTCCGGTTACTCACCGGCGACGGCAAAAGGGACGCCCTCGGCAGCCTCGTCCACGTGGTCCTCGACGATGGCCGAACGCTCACGCGCCGGGTTCGAACGGCCATGAGCTACGCCTCGTCCAGCGACCCGAGGGTGCTGGTCGGCATCGGCGCCGCCGGCGTCGAGGACGTACGGGTGACCTGGCTCGGCGGTGCCCTGGAGTCGTTCGGCCCGCTGCCTCTGCGGACCTACCACGAACTGCGCCAGGGACAGGGCAGCCGATGACGGCCGTGCAAACATCGTCCAGACCGCCCGGAGCGTTCACGGCCCTGGGTGGCCTCGCGCTCACCGTCGTCGCCTGCACGGGCGGCGCTGGCCTTCCCCTCCCCTCCACCTACGAAGCTCACGACCCGGCGGTCCGCTCACAGATCGCAAGCCTGGAGCGGCGTGTTCGCACCCTGGAAGCCGAAGCGGCAACGGACGCCGAACTGGCAGCCGCCGTTGGCGAACTCGGCCGGCTCTACCACGGCGTGCAACTGCTCGACACCCATGCGTTCAACGCGCTCGAGGCGGCCGAACACTGCTACGGCGAAGCACAGCGACTCGATCCCTCCGACCACCGCTGGCCCTACCTGAGTGCCTTCGCGGCCCAGTCCCAGGGCAATCTCGATGCCGCCGCCGCCGCCTACCGGAGCGTGCTGGCCATTGAACCCGACCTGATCCCGGCCCTTCACCATCTTGCCGAGACCGAAGCGGCGCGAGGCCGACCGGACGAGGCGGCCGCCCAGTGGAACCGCGCCCTGGAACTCGAACCCGGATTCGCTCCAGCCCTCTACGGCCTCGGCGCCCTGGCGCTCGACCGTGGCGACGCACAGACTGCCGCCCACCATCTGGAAGGGGCGTTGGCAGCCCAACCCGGCACCGGCCGCGGCCACTACTCGCTGGGCCTGGCCTATCGCAGGCTCGGTGACGAGGAGAAGGCCACCGCCCACCTGGCTCAGGCCAGCCACACGGACTTCACGCTGGACGATCCCCTCGTCCGCGAACTCGCCTACCTGCCAGGTGGCAGCACGGCCCTCGTCCAGCAAGGGCTGATCGCGGTCCAGGCGGGCGAGTTTGCCGCCGCGGCTACCCTCTTCGGCCGTGCCGTCGAGGCCGATCCCACGAATGTAGAGGCCCGAAGGCAACTCGCGCTGGCCCAGGCCGACGCGGGGAAGCCCGACCTGGCCCAGACCGCCTACGAAGAGCTACTTGCCCTCGACCCGACTCAGGCCTCGGCGCGCCTCGAACTCGCCCGCCTTCTCGCCAGCGGCCGTCCCGCCGAGGCGATTCGACACCTGCTTCGGGCGACGGACCTCGCACCGGACTACAAGCAGGCCCACTACCAGCTCGCCCTTCTCCTCGACCGAACTGGCCGGCCCAGCGAAGCGCTCGCTCGCTACGACCGGGTCCTCGCCCTGGACCCCGACTTCGGCGAGGCAGCTACAAGGCGCGCCGCCACCCTTGCCGCTCTTGGGCGCCCCGCAGAAGCGATCCGAATCCTCGAAGCCAGGATCGCCGCCGCTCCAACCGACGGCGCCGCCCTTCAGGCCCTGAGCGTCGTCCTGCGACAGGAGAACCGCCTGGTGGAAGCGCGAACGACCCTCGAAAGCGCCCTCGCGTCCGGCGGATTATCGCGCGCCGGTGAGGCGCGAGTACGAACGGAACTCGGGGGTATCTTCGCCATCCAGGGTCGACTCCGCGACGCGGCGAGGGAGTTGCAGACGGCTCAGCGGCTCAACCCGACGGAGGCTCAGACCAGCTTCATGCTCGGCATGATCCAGGCCGACCTGGGCCGCACCGAGGAAGCCACTCGAGCCTTGGCCGCCGCGCTTGCCGTCCGCCCCGGCCTGACACCGGCCCGTCTCCGCCTCGCCTCCCTCCTGGTCCAGGAGAACCGCTGCCCCGAAGGCCTGCAACTCCTCCAGGACGGCCGACGCCTGACTCCCAACGACCCCGCCCTCATCCAGACGCTGGGACAACTACAGACCATCTGCGCCCGTCGCTAGCCGAAGACGATCGCGCGGTTCTCCACAACGAGGACGCGATGTTCGAGGTGAGCCTGCACGGCGCGCGCCAACACGATCCGCTCCAGGTCCTTGCCGCGACGCACGAGAGTCGTCACGGAGTCGCGGTGGCTGACCCTCGTTACGTCCTGCTCGATGATCGGTCCCTGGTCGAGATCCGCCGTCGCGTAGTGCGCCGTAGCGCCGACGACCTTCACGCCGCGCATGTAGGCCTGGCGGTAGGGGCTGCCTCCCGGGAACGCCGGCAGAAACGAGTGGTGGATGTTGATCACTCGATTCGGGAAGCACTCGAGGAAGCGTGGAGTGAGAATCTGCATGTACCGGGCCAGCACGACCAGATCGACGCGCGCCTCCTCCAGGATCTGGATCATCTGCTCTTCCTGCTCGCTACGGGTCTCGCGCGTCACGGGCAGGTGGTGGTACGGCAGGCCGTTGTACTCCGCCTCCGCGGCGTGGTCCGGGTGATTGCTGATGATGCAGACCGGCCGTCCCGGCAGCTCGCCGAGGCGCCAGCGGGACAGCAGATCGTGGAGGCAATGCGCCGGTTTCGAGGCCAGCACGCCAACCCGCTGCTCCTTGTCCGAAAAGGCGATCCGGCTCCGAACCGAGAAGTGATCTCCGATCTCCCACTCCAGCAGCGGCTGGATCATCTCCCGGTCAAGATCGAAGTGATCGATCTCGAACTCGATGCGCTGGAAGAACTTGCCCTGCTCCTCGTCCCGGTGGGTCTCGGACGAACAGATGATGCCCCCGTGATCGTTCACGAACCCGGTCACGGTCGCGATGATGCCGATCGCGTCGTCGCAACTGAGCAGGAGAGTCGCGGTCGCGTCGTGCTCCGCTGGCAGGGAACCGTGCTTGTGCTGGACCACGACGCGATCGAGTGTACATGCGGCCCGGCCGCCCCGGATGGCAACGGGCGGCGAACCCCGGAGCAGGCGTACGCAGTTCGGGCCGCGATATGATCGCACACACGATGCGTCGAGAGCAGCGGTGGGTATCGCCTTGGCCTGCCAGGAGATCCGGGGAGCCGCGCCCTGGGTCCGCGCAACAGGTGCGGCCCGTCGCCCGCGCGGGTGCTGCGGCCGTGCTCGCGCTGCTGACTGCTGCGTCGGCGGGCGCGCAGACCGCCCAGACGCCGGCCGACGGCATCAAGCTGTTCGAGGAGAACGTCCGGCCGGTCCTGGAGCAGAACTGCTTCATGTGCCATTCGGACCCGGACCGTGCCGAGAACGGCTTCCTGCTCACCACCAGGGCGGGACTGCTGCGCGGCGGCGAACGGGGTCCGGCGATCTCCACCTCCGAGCCTCCCCTGAGCCTGCTACTCCACGCGGTCGAGTACGGCGACGACCAACTGCAGATGCCGCCCTCAGGTCGGCTGGCCGACACGGAGATCGAATCCATCCGGCAATGGGTGCTGCTCGGCGCGCCCTTCGGCGGGGACGAGGACCAGCTCACGGAGGTCGCGCCGGCCGAGGACGCGTTCGAGATCACCGAAGCCGACCGCGCATGGTGGTCCGTGCGACCGCTCGCGCGCCCCGACGCACCCGCGGTGGCGGACGCGGACTGGCCGCTCAACCCGATCGACAACTTCCTGCTCGCCAGAATCGAGGCTGCCGGCCTTGAACCGCCAGAGACCGCCGACCGCCGGGCGCTGATCCGGCGCGCAACCTACGACCTGACCGGGCTACCGCCGACCCTCGAGGAGGTCGAGGCCTTCGAGCGGGATCAACGCCCTGACGCCTGGGAGCGGCTGATCGACCGCCTGCTCGCGTCGCCGCACTACGGCGAGCGCTGGGGCCGGCACTGGCTCGACCTCGTCCGCTACGCGGAGACGGACGGCTACGAGCGGGACCGCAAGAAGCCCTCCGCCTGGCGCTACCGCGACTGGGTGATCGACGCGTTCAACGCGGACATGCCGTACAACGAGTTCCTGACCCACCAGCTCGCCGGCGACGAGATCGACAACCCGACGGCCGCCTCGATCGTCGCCACCGCCTATCTGCGACTCGGGATCTGGGACGACGAACCGACGGACACCGCGCTCGCCCAGTACGACGATCTCGACTCGGTCCTCGACACAACCTCCCGGGTGATGCTCGGCATGTCGATCGGCTGTGCCCGCTGCCACAACCACCGCGGCGACCCGATTCCGCAAACCGACTACTACCGGATGCTGTCGTTCTTCCGCGGCATCGCGCCGTACAAGGTCGGCGGCGGCAACCAGCCGACGCCCGAGAACTACACGGACTGGATTCCGGCCGACCTGGGGACGGCGGACGACGGCGGCCCGGTCGTCGAGGGTCCGCCCGCGAATCTGATCGAGGTCCTGCGGGTGAAGGAGATCGGCCCCGAGGCACCGCCGACCCATGTGCTGATCCGGGGTAACCCGCACGCGCCGGCGGAACGGGTGGAGCCCGGGTTCCCGCTCATCCTCGGCAACGCCGACCCGGGGCTTGTGAAGCGAGCCGCCGACTCCCCCACCACAGGCCGCCGTCGAGCCCTGGCCCGCTGGATCGCCGACGACGGCAACCTGCGCACCTCCCGGGTGATGGCGAACCGCCTCTGGCAGTACCACTTCGGGCGCGGTCTGTCGCCGACGCCGAACGACTTCGGCCGTTTCGGGCAGGAGGCGACCCACCCCGAGTTGCTCGACTGGCTGGCAATCGAGTTCACTGCACGTGACTGGAGCCTCAAGGCGATGCACCGGCTGATCATGACGAGCCGCGCCTACCGGATGTCCTCGCGCCCACCCGACGGAGCACTCGAAACCGACCCCGGCAACGACCTGTTCAGCCGCTTCAACATGAGACGGCTGACCGCGGAAGAAATCCGGGACTCCGTCTTGGCCGCGACCGGCCGGCTCAACCTGGAACTCGGCGGCCCCAGCGTGTACCCGCCGATGCCCGCTGAAGTGCTCGCCACGGCCTCGCGTCCCGACGAGGCCTGGGGTGAGGCGACGGCCGAGCAGGCATCCCGCCGCAGCGTCTACATCCACGTCAAGCGCTCCCTGCTGCATCCGCTGCTCGAGAGTCTCGACATGGCCGACACGGACTCGACCTGCCCCGTCCGCTTCACGACGACCCAGCCCACCCAGGCCCTTATGATGCTGAACGGCGAGTTCATGAGCGAACAGGCGGCGGCGCTTGCGGCTCGCGTCGACAGCTCCGTCGGAGCACTGGAGGACCGCGTAGCCGTTGCGCTTCAGGCCGTTCTCGCGCGCCAGCCAGACATCCCGGAGATCGCACGCGGTGTCGATCTGATCGAGGAACTCCGCCGCGAAGAGGGCTTCGATGCGGAGTCCGCGTTTGCCGCTTACTCTCTTTTGTTGTTGAATCTGAACGAGTTCGTGTACCTCGACTGAGTTCGGCTCGACTGAGTTTCGAGGAAGGAGCAGAACGATGACCCACGACCCAGACCGCCCCCGCAACACCTTCTGCGGTCAGACCCGGCGCGAGTTCCTCTGGGAGGCCGGAGGCGCCTTCACCTCCGTCGCTCTGGCGAGCATGCTGTCGACGGACAACTTCCTCGCCGCCCAGACCCTCGGCGCCGACGGAGTGAGCGAGTGGAAGAACCCC
Source organism: Thermoanaerobaculia bacterium (assembly GCA_965232105.1). Lineage (GTDB taxonomy): Bacteria > Acidobacteriota > Thermoanaerobaculia > Multivoradales > Multivoraceae > Multivorans. The sequence continues at coordinate 3,365,613 of OZ246956.1, read as the reverse complement.
CTGGCCGCCAAGCCGCCCCACTTCGACGGGCCGGCCAAGGCCGTCATCTTCCTGTTCATGTACGGCGGCCCCAGCCAGGTCGACACCTTCGACTACAAGCCGGACCTCTACCCGCTGGACGGCAAGACGATCGAGATCAACACGAAGGGCCGCGGCGGCACGAGGAACCAGGGCCGGGTGGTGGGCCCGAAGTGGCAGTTCAAGCAGTACGGCGAATGCGGCAAGTGGGTGTCCGACCTGTTCCCGAACCTCGGCGGCTGCGTCGACGACCTCGCATTCATCCACTCGATGACCGCGGATGCGCCGCTTCACGGCTCCGCCATGCTGCAGATGAACAGCGGCCGCATCCTCTCCGGCAGCCCCGCTCTCGGCTCCTGGGTGAACTACGGCCTGGGCACCGAGAACGAGAACCTGCCCGGCTTCGTCGTCATGCTCGACCCGACCGGCGGGCCGATCAGCGGCGCGAAGAACTGGTCGAGCGGCTACATGCCGGCCAGCTACCAGGGCACGGTGATCCGGTCGAGCGGCACGCCGATCCTGGCGCTCGACCCGCCGCCCGGCATGTCGCGCCAGGCGCAGCGACGCCTGCTCGATCGGCTGCGCGAGTACAACGAGGAGCACGCCGCGCCACGGTCCGAGAACAGCGAACTGGCGGCCCGCATCGCGAGCTACGAACTGGCCTACCGGATGCAGCAGCACGCGCCCGAGGCGGTCGACCTGTCCGGCGAGTCGGAGGAGATCCAGAGCCTCTACGGCCTCGACCAGGACCACACGAAGGACTTCGGCAGGCGCTGCCTGCTGGCGCGCCGTCTGGTCGAGCGCGGCGTACGCTTCATTCAGGTGTACTCGGGCGGCAACCACAACGACAACAACTGGGACGCCCACGGCGATCTGGTCAAGAACCACGAGTACCACGCCGGCGCAACGGACAAGCCAATCGCCGGCCTGCTGCGCGACCTGAAGCAGCGGGGTCTGCTCGACAGCACCCTGGTCATCTGGGGCGGCGAGTTCGGTCGCCAGCCGACGGCCGAGTACGCGGAGGGCACCGGACGTGACCACAACGCGTACGGCTTCACGATGTGGATGGCCGGTGGCGGGATCAAGGGCGGAACCAGCGTCGGTGAGACGGACGAGCTCGGCAACCGGGCCGAGGTCGACCGCTTCCACGTCAAGAACCTCCACGCCACGATCCTCCAGCAACTCGGTCTCGACCCGAACGCCCTCTCCTACTTCCACGCCGGCCTCGACCAGAAGCTGGTCGGCGTCGAAGGCGCGAAGCCGATCCACCAGATAGTCGCCTAGGGCTGTGCCGTCCCCAGGGACGATGGCGTGCGTCTTGCATCACGATGGGCCGGACCGATGTTGAGATGCGGTAGATGGCCGGCGGCGGCTCTGTTGTCGGTGTGTGCCGCAAGTACGGCGCTTGCGCAGCAGACCGTCACGTTCGAGGCGGACGGCGCGTCGGCGGCGGACCTGTCCGGGCAACTGGAACTCCTGGTCGATGGAATGCCGGTAGAGGTCGACGGAATCGCGACGGCCGAAGACGGTTGGCAGACCCTGGTCTATGTCGATTTCGCTCTGACCACGCCCAGCTCCGTTCACAAACTGGCGAATTCGCTGCTTGGGCGCCTCGAGACCCTGCTGGCCGCCGGCAGCCTCGAGATCGTCGTGGCGGACCCCTCGGCTCGCACGATCCTGCCGCCGACCCGCGATCCGGAACTGGCCGAAGCCGCGCTGAACCGACTCATTGTCGGCGAAGAAGCCGCCAGCGCTCTGGTTGAAAGGCGGCGCCTGTTCGCCAGCGAGCGGCAGCTCGAAATCTCGCGTGCGCAACGCGGCCCGGGTGGCGCCGGAGAAGCAAGAAACGCCGACCTCGAAGCCGCGCTCCAGCAGATGGCGACCGACGCGCTTCGCGACGAGGCAGAGATGCGCCGCCGCCAGATCGACGGGCTCGTTGCCTTTCTGGCCGACCGCGAGGACCTGAGACGCACGACCCTCCGGACCCTGACGTCGCCGGATGACGACACCGCCGAAGGAGACGAAGAGCGCGTGGCGCGCCGGCACCTGGTACTGCTCAGCGACGGCCTGGCCACGGATCAGCTGAGCTACTACCTGGAGCTCGTACCAACCGCCGGTTCGCTCGCCGTGGAGGCAGCCGGCATGCCGGGGCTCGAGCCCGTCGGCCGCACGGCGGCGGCCTACGGCTGGACGGCGGCGGCCGTCGCCTTCGCGCCCGAAGACGACGACGGCGTCGACATCAGCTCGAACGAGGTCACGGTCGGCTTCACGCTCCGGTTCAACCGGCCGCGGTCCGGCGCCCAGCAGACGGTCGAGGAGGAGCTCGCACTGTTCGTCCAACCGGCCGACTGGGAAGGCGCTGCCGCGGCCACCGGGGGCGCGGTGCTCTCGAACGGACTGGAGATCGCGGAGTGGATCGATCGCCTTCCCCGCCGTCTCGAGGCGAGGTTCGAGTTGCCAGAGGGGGCCACCGCCGCCGGTCCGCTCGAGCTGCGACCACGAGATGAAGACCGCGCACTCCGCGCGCCGACCGTGGTCCCCGGGGCGGGTTCGCCAACCGCCGTGGCTGAGGTCCGGCTGCGGCGCGCCTTCGAGGGCGAACTCGACAGCGAGTTCGAGGGCGGAGGCGGCGGTATCGAAGTCGTTGCCTCGATCCAGCTCGAGTCCACGTCGCCCGAGCGGTTGGCCGGACGCCTGACCAGCACGATCGTGCCGCCCGATGGCGCACCGCCGGGCGAGGCCGCATCGTGGCGGGTCAGCACCGGCCTCCACCGGGAGGACGGCAGCGTCGTGACGAGTCACGGCCAGCCCTTCGGACCGCCCGACGGAGAGCACCTGTCCTTCGAGCGGCCGCTCAGGCTCCCGCCCGGTACCGACTCCGCGATCGTGCTGGCCGAGAATCTCGCGACCGGGCGCTGGGGCTATGCGCTGGTCGACTTCGTCGACCTGACGGACCCGGCGGTGGAAGCCGAACCCCGTACCCTGTCGCGCGCGATCGACCTGAAGCCCGAGGATCCCACCGACAGCCGCGGTCGCGTCGCCTTCGTCGCCGAGGTCCTGGAAGGGTTCACCGACCGGGTGCAAAGGGTCATCTTCTACTACAACGGCCGGCGCGTGGCGGCCCGCAACCGGGCGCCATACCGGGCCCGGATCGACCTGGGGCGAGGCGACCGCCTCGGCCGGGTCGAGGCCGTCGCCTTCGACGCCGAGGACCGGGAACTCGACCGCCATGAGCTGCTGGTCAACCAGCCGCCGCACGCATTCTGGGTACGTATCACGGAACCCGAGGACGGGCCCCAGGCGGGTCGCGTCAACATGGCCGCCGAGGTCAAGGTGCCGCGCGGCAGCCGCCTGGGTGAAATGCGGTTCTTCGTCAAGGACAGGCTGGCGGCAACTGCACGGGAGGAACCGTTCCGCCGCGAAGTTCTCGTGCCGGTTGGCGACCCGGAGACCTTCCTGCGGGTCGAAGCCCAGTTGCTCGACGGCCGCATCGCCGAGGACGTCATCTTCCTCAACCGGCCCGGCCTCTCGGCCCGGATCGGTGTCGAACTGGTGCAGCTCTACGTCGTCGCGACGGATCGTTCCGGACAACCCGTCCGCGACCTCTCCGCTGCCGACTTCTCCGTTTTCGAGGACGACCGCGCCCAGGAGCTCGAGTCGTTTCGGGTCGCCTTCGATCTTCCTCTGACCCTCGGTCTGGCGATCGACACCTCGAGCAGCCTGTTCCTGCGCATGCCGGACGTCAAGCGCGCCGCCACCGCGTTTCTCGACTCGCTGGAGGCGAGACGCGATCGCGCGTTCCTGGTCGGTTTCGGCACGGAAGCGCGGCTGGTCCGCGCCGCCACGTACAACCTGAACGCGGTGCGCGGCGGCATCGGCTCGTTGCGGCCCCGGGGCCGCACCGCGGTGTGGGGCGCGCTTTCCCTGGCTCTGGACCAACTCGAGGGCCTCCGCGGCCGCAAGGCTCTGGTCGTCTTCTACGACGGCGACGACCAGGACTCCGACTCCGCCTTCCGGCAGAGCCTGGAACAGGCCCGGCGCGCTCGCGTTCCGGTCTACCTCGTGCTGATGAACGACGAGGCGGCGCGCACGGACGGGCGCAGCTTCAGTACCCGTACCTTCGTCAGCAAGCTGGAGCGCATGGCGAGAGCGGGCGGCGGCCGCGTCTACTACGTGCGTCACGACGAGGACCTGGCCCCGATCTTCGCTTCGATCAGCCGCGAACTCCGCAGCCACTACCTCCTCACCTACTACCCGAAGGAAGAGCCGGGCGGGCCGAACTGGCGGCAGGTCAACGTGGAACTGATGCGCAACGGGGTGACCGCCCGAACGATCGAGGGCCGCGAGGTGCGGTAGATACGACGTGAAGCCTCTGCCCAACGATGCCGCGATCCGGGCCAGGCCGAGGGCTCCAACGCTCCGCCGGTACCGCACCGTGCCTGCGCTTGCCGCCCTGGCGATGTTCCCAGGTCCCGAACCGGCCGGCGCCCAGGTCCTGAGCCGCGAGAGCGAGATCATCTTCCAGGTCTCCTCCGCTCCGGCGGTGCGGCCGGACGCCGGAACCGTCGCGGTCCTGGAGAACGGCGAAAGGCGCCAGGTGCTTGCGGTGGACCCGGTAGCCGACCGCTGGCGCATCGTCATCTACTTCGACCTGCCCGCCTCGACACCGGGGGGCGTGGAGGCGGCCGCAACGGCCCTCGGCGAGGTGGCCGAGCGGCTCGTGGCCCTCGGCGATGTCGAGGTGGTCACCAGCGACCGGATCGTCGAGGTCGTCCTGGAGCCCACCAGGGACGCCGGCGAACTTCGTCAGGCCGCGGCCGAGGTCGCGGGACGCGCACACGAGGCCGGAGGCGTCCTCACGCTGCGCCGGGAAATGAAGGCCGCTGCCGCTGCCCGTTCCGGCGACCCGAACGCCGACGGTCTCCGGACAGCCGACCTTCTGGAGGGCTTTCTGCAGGAACTGGACACCCTGGATCGGCAGCGGTCGGGCCTGCTCGAGTCGTTGCGCCTGACCTCGTGGACCCGAGGGCCGCCGAGGGCCCTGTTCCTCGTGCGCGACGGCATGGATCTGAACGCCGACGCCTTCGCGCAGCGACTGCTCGGAGGGCCGACCCCGGCCTTCGAGCGTGCCGCCATCAGCGAACAGCGTCAGCAGCGGAGTCTGGCGCGAGCGGTTGCCGCCCTGGGCTGGCGCGTCTACCCGCTTCACGCCGCGCCCGCCACCGCGGAGATCGCGGATCTCTTCCCCGGTCACCGTTCGCACTCCGAGGAGTTCGCCCGGACCAGCGGCGGCCGGTTGCTGACCACCGCGGACGAACTGACCACCGCGCTGGAGCGCCTCGGCGAGTCGTGGCGAGTGCTCTACAACTCGGCGGGACCTCGCGACGGAGCGACCCATCCGGTCAACGTGCGTATCGCTTCCTCCTCCGGCGGACCGCCGCCCGACGTGACCGCTCGCCGTTGGGCCACGATCGCGGCGCCGACGGACCTGGTAGGCCTGCGCGCCAGTCGGGCACTCGAGACGATGGCGTACGGCGGCGATGGCGCCGACACCGCCGGCAGCACGGAACTCACCCTCCGCGGCGTGCTGCTGCCGCAGGGCATCGCGTCCACCGCCGACGGTGGCGCCCCCGCCGAACTGGTCACGATCGACGGCCTCGCCGACCTCGGCGACCGGCCCCCGGCATCGAGCGACGCCCTGCGCGTCACGATCTACGGCAGGGGTCTCGACGCGCCTCCACTCAAGGTTCACCGCTCCGGGGCGGGCGCCAGACTCGACCGCGGAACCTGGCGGTTCCGAACGCTGCTGAACCTGCCGACAGCGATCGACGAGCTGGTCCTGATGGTCGAGGACCTGCGAAACGACCGCTGGCACGTCACCTTCCTCGAGCAGGGACGCCATCCCCTGGACCAACGGAGCGATGTCGAGCTGCTGGCCCCGGACGGATCCGGCGGAAGGGGTTCAGCCGAAGTCACCGAGGCCGCGATCCTCGCGGAGGCGCGGTCCGCTGCCCGGCGCGCCGGCTGGACTGGCAGTCCGGGCAACGAGGAGGAGGCGCCGCAGGGCAACTGGGTGCGTCTGGTTCCTCCACGCGGCGAACGGTCGGGACTCACGGGGAAGAAGCTCTTCGCTACGGTGACGACGAGCGAGGTCGTGCGGCGCGTCGAGTTCTACTTCGACGACGAACTCGTTTTCGACGACAAGCGCAAGCCCTTTGCGACCCGGATCGACCTCGGACCCGAAGCGGTTCCCCATGTCGTGCGTATCGTCGGCTACGACCGCGCGGGCAGACGACTCGACGAAGACGAACTGCCAATCAACCAGCCGCAGCGGAACACCGAGATCGCCATCGCCTCCGTCGAAGCCCGGGCCGAAGGGAGCTACGCGATCGAAGCGCAGGTCGAGCTCGTCGCCGGACGGCGGCTCGACCGGGTGGAGTTCTACCGCAACGACCGGCTGGCGGCCACGATGACAAGGCCCCCCTTCCGAACGGTCCTTCCGGGTCCCGTCATGCCGGGCGCCGACTTCGCCCGCATCGCCGTCTATCTCGAGGACGGCTCGATGATCGAGGACGTCGAGTTCCTTTCGTCCGACAATCCCGTGGCCGAGACGATCGTCAACCTGGTCGAGGTGTACGTCGTCGTCAACGACGAGGAGGGCAAGCCGGTCACCACGTTGAGCCGGGAGGACTTCGTCCTCCGCGGCGGTCGCAGCCAGATCCCGATCGAGCGCTTCGCGGTCGCAGAGGACGTCCCCCTGGTGCTGGGCCTCGCTGTCGACAGCTCCCAGAGCATGTGGGCCCTGATGCCGGACGTGCGCAGTGCGGCCGCCCGCTTCCTCGGCAACACCCTGACCAGGCTCGACCAGGCTTTCCTCGTCGACTTCGACACCCGCCCGCGGCTTGTCTCCGACACGACGGCCGACGTAGCAGACCTGATCGGCAGTCTGAAGGACATCCGGGCCGACGGTCAGACCGCCCTCTACGATGCGATGGAGTTCAGCCTCGTCCATCTCGCCCGAGACCAGGGCCGGCGCGCCCTCGTCGTCCTGACGGACGGCGACGACTACGGTAGCCAGGCCGGCTATCGCAGGACGTTCAGGACCGCCGGGAACACTGGCGTGCCGATCTACGTGATCAACATGATCCAGGGCGAGGATCCCTGGAGCCGGGGACCCCGGAAGCCCGACATGGAGGCGATCGCCAAGGCGAGCGGCGGGCGCGTCTACTACGTCGGCAGCATGGACGCCGTGCTCTGGGCCTACGGGCACATCGGCAATGAGCTCCGCAGCCAGTACATGCTCGGCTACTCGACCAGCGCACCCCTGACTTCGAAGGAGGTCCAGTCGATCAAGGTCGAACTGAAGTCCGGGGCGAAGGATCGCGAAGTGCGCATGGCGGTCGGCCGCGGCCGCGGCTAGGGCTCCGCGACGACCGGGTTCTCCAGCACGCCGAGGCCGTCGATCTCGATCCGCACGACATCCCCGGGAACCAGGAACTTCGGCGGCTTGTAGCCCAGACCGACGCCCGCGGGCGTGCCGGTGGTCACCACGTCGCCGGGTTCGAGCGTACACATCGTCGAGATCGTCTCGACCAGCGTCGGACAGTCGAAGACCAGCTCGCTCGTGTTCGAGTCCTGCCGCGGTTCGCCGTTGACCCAGGTGCGGATCCCGAGCGCGTTCGGGTCGTCGACTTCGTCGGCCGTAACGAGGTACGGACCCATCGGCCCGTGGGTGTCCCAGCCCTTGCCCAGGATCATCGTCGGCGAACGCCGCTGCCAGTCGCGGACCGAGACGTCGTTGACGATCGTGTAGCCGGCGATCACGGAGGCTGCGTCGGCGGCAGCGACGCCGCGGCAGCGCCGCCCGATGACGAAAGCGAACTCGCCCTCGTAGTCGACCGCGGTCGATGCCCGCGGGATGTGAATGTCGCCGCCCGGCCGGTTGATGCAGGTGACCTGCTTGTTGAAGACCGTCGGGAAGGACGGCGGCGTCTGGCCCGTCTCAGCCGCGTGGTCGGCGTAGTTCAGGCCGATCGCCAGGAACTTCCGCGGCCGCGGCACGGGGGCCAACAGCGTCTGATCCGCCAGGGGCGCCCGGCCGGCGCCGGAGTCGACGGCGCGGCGCGCCGCCTCCATCGCCTCCTCGCCGGCGGCCAGAAACCGGCACATGCCGCGCGGCAGTTCCGGCGCGGCAACGCTCAGGTCGGCAACCGTTTCGTCATCGGCGAGCACGCCTATCGCGGACCGGCCGTCGCGCAGCAGAGACATCAGCTTCATCGGTCGAATCTCCCGATCAGGGAAAGTGGAGGTCCCGCCGCGGCGGCCGCGGCGACTCGCGACACGCTCACGGCCCGGCCTCGCCGGTTCCGGCCCTCGGCAACGCCAGGGCGACGATTCCCGCGTCGGCCTCGCCGCCGACCGCTAGCGCGATGTACTGGCGCCCGCCGACGGCGTACGACATCGGCGTCCCGTTCGGCGCCGCGTCCAGCACGATCTCGTGGATCACGTCGCCCGTCCCCTTGTCGTGCGCCCGCAGAACGGAATCCCCGCCGCCAGGCGCGCCGGTCAAAGCCGCGCCGCCGCCCTGGGCCTGGAACAGCAGGGTCTTCGTCAGCAGAGGTCCCGCCGAAGGCGGCGCACCGAGTGGCCCGGGATCTTCGCCGGTGATTCGCTCGATCTGGGCCCGCGGTCCGTCGCCGAGGGGCTTCATCCAGGCGTGCTCGCCGGTGTTGAGATCGATCGCCGTGATCCGGCCGTACGGCGGCCGGGTGAGCGGCAGACCCATCGGCCCGGGCAGGAAGAAGCTCTCGACGCCGCTCATGCCGCGCACGTAGCGGAAGTTCGAGCGGGCGCCATCCGGTTCGACCAGCTTGACGACCATCGGCATCGTGTAGGACGGGATGTAGATCGTCGAGGTCTCGGGGTCGACCGCGGCGCCGAACCAGTTCGCGCCCCCGCCCCAGCCCGGCAGGAGCAGGGTGCCTTGCAGCGAAGGCGGCATGAACAGCGGTCCGGCAACCCACTGGTCGCGGATCTTCTTCGCCGCCTCGTGGAGTTCGGGCGTGAACGAGATCAGCATGTCGTCGCTCTCGAAGCCCTGGTGCTCGTAGGGCGCGGGCTTCGTCGGAAACGGCTGGGTCGGCGAGGTGCGCTCGCCCGGAACGTCCGTCTGCGGCACCTCCCGCTCTTCGATCGGCCAGACCTCTTCTCCGGTTTCGCGATCGAAGACATAGATGAAGCCCTGCTTCGTGATCTGGGCGACCGCCTTGATCTGTTTGCCGTCGACCGTGATGTCGACCAGGTTCGGCGCCGCCGGCACGTCGTAGTCCCAGAGCCCGTGGTGCACGAACTGGAAGTGCCAGACCTTCTCGCCCGTGGCCGCGTCGAGGCAGACCAGGCTCTCGGCGTAAAGGTTGTCGCCCAGGCGGTGGCCGCCGTACCAGTCGTTCGTCGGCGTGCCGATCGGCAGGTAGACGTAGCCCAGCTCCGGGTCGCCGCTCATCACCGTCCAGACGTTCGTGTTGCCGCTGTAGGTCCAGGAGTCGTTCTCCCAGGTTTCGACGCCCGGCTCGTCGCCCTGGGGGATCGTGTGGAAGATCCACTTCTGCTCGCCCGTGCGCACGTCGAAGCCGCGCACGTGGCCGGGCGGCATCTCCTTGCGGGTCGGGCCGTCAAAGATCGAGGAACCGACAACCACCGTGTCGCCGATAATCATCGGCGCCGAGATGACGGAGTAGATGCGGCGCTGCACCTGCCGACCCAGCCCCTCCGTCAGATCGACCTTGCCTTCCGCGCCGAAGTCGCCGACCGGCTCGCCGGTATGGGCGTCGATCGCCCACAGGTACGCCTGGTTCGTCGGCATGAGGATTCGAGCCTGCTCGCCGTCCGTCCAGTAGCCGACGCCGCGGTGGTTGTAGCCGAGGTTCGTGGGCCGGCTCGTGCGCCAGTCTTCCGTGTCGAAGACCCACTTCTGCTCGCCGGTCTCGCCGTCGATCGCGGCTACCTGGCCAAAAGAGGTCGACACGTAGAGCACGCCGCCCTTCATGAGCGGGGTCACCTTGTAGCCGCCCGGCATGAACATCCGGCTCCGCCCGGCCGTCTCCGCGTTGTCGGGCGACTCCCAGCGCCAGGCCACCTCCAGGTCGGCGACGTTGTCCCGGTCGATCTGGTCGAGCGCGGTGTACTTCGTGCTGCCGTAGTCGCCGCCGTATGACGGCCAGTCGCCGGCGCCGACGCCGTGCTGGGCCCGGGCCGCGGGCACCGCCAGCAGCACCGCGGAAAGGACGATCGACGGGGCGAGGGTTCGTCGTGGTCTGGTCAATACGTGTCTGTTCAACGCGGCTCTCCTTCGATGGGTGCGCGGCCGCGCGATCATACTTGTATGCTTGCCCGTCTCTTCACGAACACGATCCGCGTTCCCACCCGACTCCGACAGACCAAGAATGCTCAAGCCGGCCACGATCGCGCTGGCCATGGCAGCCCTCGCGGCCATGGGCCCCGCCGGTGCGCCCGTAGCGGGCCAGGCTGACGATCCCGCTCTGCCGCTGGCGTCGGCCCGCCTGCAGGAGTACCTGCGGATCGACACGACGAACCCGCCCGGCAACGAGAGCGAGGCGGTTGCCTTCTTCGCCGCCATCTTCGAGCGCGAGGGGATCCCCTACGAAACCGTGGAGCCGGAGCCCGGCCGAGGCAGCATCTGGGCCCGCCTGGAAGGAGGTCAGGCCCCGGGCATCATTCTCCTCCACCATATCGACGTCGTGCCCGCCGACCCGCGGTTCTGGAAGCACGATCCGCTATCCGGAACCTACGAGAACGGTTACCTGAACGGTCGCGGCGCTCTCGACACGAAGGGTCTGGGCATCATGCACCTGGAGGCGTTCCTGGCCCTGGCCCGTTCCGGCAAGCCCTTGAATCGCGACGTCATCTTCCTCGCCACGGCAGACGAGGAGGCCGGCGGTCTCCTGGGCGCCGGCTGGCTCGTCCGTCACCGGCCCGACCTGCTCGAAGGCGTCGGTCTGCTCCTGAACGAGGGCGGCAGCGGCCGGGTCCTCGGCAACCGCGTGGTATTCAGCGTCGAGGTGACGCAGAAGGTGCCGCTCTGGCTGAGACTCAACGCGGTGGGCCCCGCCGGTCACGGCTCGAGCCCAACGACTCGAAGCGCGGTCACCGACCTGGTCGAGGCGCTGGAGCGCCTTCGCCTGAACCCCTTCGCGCCGCGAATCGTGCCCGCGGTGGGCGACTTCTTCCGCAACCTGGCCGACCTCGAAGCCGGCGCCGCGGACCTCGCCGATCCCGAGCGCCTGATCTCGGAGCCGGAACGCCTCGCCGCCCTGCACCGGACGAATCCGATGCTCCACGCCCTGACCAGGAACACCTGCGCGGTCACCCGGCTCAAGGCGTCGAGCAAGATCAACGTCGTGGCCCCCGCCGCCACCGCCGAACTCGACTGCCGCCTGCTGCCGGATCAGAGCCCGCGCATCTTCATCCGCGACCTGAGGTCCGCCCTCGACCAGCCTTCCATCTCGATCGAGGTCCTGATCTCCTTCACGCCGGCGGTTTCCTCGACCGACACGGAGCTGTACCGGGCACTCGAGAACGTCACCGCGCGGCGGTATCCGGGCTCGACGCTCATGCCCGCCGTCACCGCCGGCTTCACGGACAGCCACTTCTTTCGTGATCTCGGGATCGTCGCCTACGGATTCTCGCCCGCCATCATCCCGAGCTCCGACCAGGGCGGAGTCCACGGCAACAACGAGCGGATCTCGGTCCAGAACGTCGAGCGCGGGTGGCAGACGATGCTCGACCTGCTGCAGACGATCGCGGTCGAGTCCGACCGCCAACCGGCTTCGGCGTCCGGGGTCACACCGACCGCCGGCGGCAACGCTCACTGATTCACTGGGTGCGCCGCCCCCCCCCCGCCGGCATCTGGTCCGAGCCGCGAAGCGGCGAGCGCGAGCCGACGGCTAGGATCGCCCACATGAAGCACGCGCCATCCATCGCACTCGCCCTCATTCTCCCGGCCTTTCTCGCCTGCGCCGCCGAAACCCCCGACCCGTTCCTCGTCCAGACCGCCGCCGGACCCGTCCAGGGCTTCGCTCCGGAAGGCGGCGACGACATCGCCGCATTCCTCGGCATCCCCTTCGCCGAACCCCCACGGGGAAACCTGCGCTGGCGTTCGCCCCGACCCGCCGGCTCCTGGGAGGACCCCCTCCAGGCCGATGAGTACCGTCCCATCTGCCCGCAGGGCCGCGCCCAGGTCCCCCAGAGCGAGGACTGCCTGTACCTCAACGTGTGGACGCCGGTCGACCGCGCCGGCGACGAACCGCTGCCGGTCATGGTCTGGATCCACGGCGGCGGCTTTCGTGCCGGCAACGGCCGGCTGGGTGAGGCCCCCGACACCGGCCGCGGCGCCGGCCTGGCGCGGCGCGGCGTGGTCGTGGTCAGCATCCAGTACCGCCTGGGGGCTCTCGGCTTCTTCGCCCACCCCGCGCTGGCCGCCGAGGCCGGGGTCTCCGGCGAGCCCGAGGGTAGCCACGGCGTACTCGACATGATCGCCGCCCTCGAATGGGTGCAGCGCAACGCCACGGCCTTCGGCGGCGATCCGGACCGAGTGACGATCTTCGGGGTCTCCGCCGGCGGCATGGCCGTGAACACCCTGATGAGCACGCCCGAGAGCGCCGGTCTGTTCCACCGCGCGATCTCGGAGAGCGGCTACGGCACCTGGAGGCTGCCCCATCTCAGCGAGGCGCGTTGGGGTCTGCCCTCGGCCCGCGATCAAGGCGCGGCAGTGATCGCCGAAGCCGGCTTCGACCTCGGCGACGAGCCCTCCGCCGACGATCTCCGGGCACTGGCGTTCGAAGACCTCTCCGCGCTCGGCACCGGCTTCTGGGTACCGATTACCGGAACCGTGCTCCCCGACGAGCCCGGCATCGTCTTCGCCCGCGGCGAGCAGCACGACGTGCCCTACATCACCGGCGGCAACAGCTTCGAAGGCACGATCTTCCGCGCCTTCCAGATGGCGCCCGACGACTACTTCGCCACCTTCGGCGAGCGTGAGCAGCAGGCCCGCAGCCTCTACGGCGCGGACGGCGAGGCGGACGAGGACGCCCAGCGCATCGCCGCGGCCACCTCGTTCGGCGACCAGCGCTACGTGATCTCGGCCCGCTACCTCGCGGAGCAGATGAAGACCGTCGCCTCGCCGGCTCGCACCTACTACTTCCAGTTCCTCCCCGAGGGGCAGCGCGAAGCGTTCCCCGGCGCTCCGCACGGTTCCGAAGTCGCCTACGCCTTCGGCGACACCCACCACCCGGAGGCCGAACGCTACGACGGCGCCGACGGCGCCGCGCTCGGCGACGCGATGGCCGGCTACTGGACCCGCTTCGCCGCCACCGGCGACCCGAACGGCGAGGGGGCCCCGGAGTGGCCCGAGTACGACGCGGAGAGCGACACCTGGATGGTGCTCGACGCGCCGCAGCCGAAGGCGCTGCCGGGCGTGATCAAGGACAGGCTGGACCTGCTGGAGACGGTGTACCTGGAGCGGGTCGGCGGGGAGTAGGCGCGGCTGTTCCGTTCACGGGCAACGCGCGCCCACCGAGAACGGATGGGCCTTGGCCGGAGTCTCTTGCCGCCTACGCGCCGGGCAAGAGACCGAACTGGCCGTTCGCGTCGGCGTCTTCAGGTAGCGCTTCTCCGCCTGCGTCGGCAGCCGCGGTTGGGTCCACGGCATCTACGGCATCCGCCTGTACCGAAGGACCGCACAAGGCTCGCTTGAAGCTCTTGGCATCGTCCGGCTCGGGCCACGTTAGAGCCCCCCGTTCCTTCAACGCGGCAAGCCCCTCATCGAACTCCCGCGGGGACCGAACATAGACGCGGCCTCTTGGGCGTCGCTCGAGTTCGGCCACCGCACCGGCCCAGGTCCCACCCCTGCCGACCAGAGCGTTGACGACGAGAGAAGCATCGGCGAGAGCGTAGATCTGGCTGTTCCGGCTCATCGCAAGACCAGCGTGGAACCCGGCGCTCGGATCGTACGGCGACACGAAGACAAGACGGCCGTCCATCAGAGCGTCGCGGTTGCTCCGATCGGTGCTCGCGAGCGCGAGTTGGCACGCCAACACGCCGATCGTTCGGCCACCTGCGTCGAGCGCCCCGGTCATTGCCGCGCGGTCGACGCCCCGCGCTCCCCCGGAGATGACCGTTCGATCCGACTTCGCCGCAAGCTTTCCGACCGCCGTGGCGTAGTCGAGCAGGGTCGGCGAGGCGTTCCGGGGTCCCACAACCGCCAGTCCGCCCTCGTCGAGCACGGAACCGTCCCCGCAGCCGTAGAGCACGGGCGGCGCCTTTGCACCGAGGCGGCGAAGGAGTCGCACCGGGTAAGCGTCGTCCGCCGGGCTCACCGCCCAGATCGCCCGTGCCCACCAGCGTTCGGCGACCAGTCCCAACTGCAGGCCGCGGCCCAGAAGAGCCTCGATCCGCCAGCGTTCCAACCTCGACCCCGGAAACTCCAGGCACTCATCGAGCACGGAGGCCGCCTCCGCGCCCAACAGATCCGCCGGTTCGCGTCCGATCTCACCCAGCCGCTGCACCAGCAACGAGTACTCCCGCACCGGCGTGAGCGGCTTGGCAGGAGAATCCGGCGCCCGCCGCACCGCCAGGATCAGCGGCGCCGTTAGCAGCAGGATGGCCTGCGTGTTGCGGGAGATTGCCGGGGCGGTCATCTTTCCGGCGTCCGTTTCAGTCGGTCGCCCACCCGCGATCTGCCGCTCATCCCTGGCGCCGAGGCTCCGGTCAGAACACCTCCGCGGGAACCCGGCCGCCGAGCAGCTTCTTCTCCCGATGACTTCGTCACCGCTCTCAAACGACGCCGACGCCCTCGGCTTCAGCAGCCGCGGCGAGCTTCCGGTCCAGGGTGGCTACCGGCGCAGAGTGACGTACGCCAGCTTCGAGGTAGGCGGCATCGTAGACCGTCAGGTCCTGTCTGCGGGCCAACGCCAGGACGAGGCCGGAGTTCGGCGGCCGCTCGTCCAGGCGAATGGGCAAGCGGCCCAGATCTCCCAGGAAGGCGGCGGTCTCGGTCTCCGTCAGGCGCCCGCGCCGCTCGTTGACGACCAGCGCGTTGCGTAGTTCGAACCACCACAGGGCCGGAACGACGGCTTCGTCGCTTCGCAGTCGATCAAGGGCGCGATTCGCTATCTCCGATTCCTCGTCCGGCAAGCACCACGCAACCGTAACCGACACATCCAGGACGAAGGTCACTAGAAGCGGCGCCCCTCATCACGGGCAGCGAGGATCTCCTCGGTCGTGACGGAAGGGCGCCTGCTCCGCGCCGCCTTGATCCGTTCGATGACCGCGGTTGTGGACTCGTCGGCACCGGGCTCCACGCCCACGATACGAGCGACAGGCTCGCCCCGCCGCGTGATCGTCACGACTTCGCCCCGTTCCACGGCACGCAGAAGTTCGGGTAGCCGGGTCTTCGCTTCGTAGGATCCAACAATCGTCATAAGGTTCCCCTTGTAGACCAGACCTCTAGACCAAGTCGGTAGACCAGTCTATTCCAGAATCTCCGATCCTCCCCCTGCGAGGCCCGCTGCATTGCTCATCTGCACACTCGTCCTCGCGACCGGCGCGATAGCCCTCGCCGCCCAGGACTCGACCGCGGGCGCCCCTACCGCTCCCGACACCGACCTCGGTCGCCAGGCCTTCCTCCGCTACTGCCGGGAGTGCCACGGTGAGAACGGCGACGGCCTGGGCAAGTTCAGCTACACGACCGGCGAGCGGCCCCGCAGCTTCCAGTCCGGCCGCTTCAAGCTGGCGACGACCGAGAACGCGATCCCGTCGGACCGTGACCTGGAAGAGACGATCCGGCGCGGCATGCCGGGCACGGGGATGTCGGCCTGGGGACAGGTGCCGGAGGCGGAGATCACGGCGATGGCGCGCTATGTCCGCAGCTTCAGCCTGGACGCGATCAGGGGAGAACTCGACCGCCAGGTCGCGGCCGGCACGCTGACTTCGGCGGAAGCGGACGCCGAGTTCGCGCAGCGAACGACGCCCGGCCCACCGATCCCGATACCTCCCGAGCCGCCCTTCGACGAGGAACGGCGGGCGCTGGGCGAACTCATCTACCAGGAGGCCTGTGCTTCCTGCCACGGCCCGAACGGCAGGCGGCTCCGCAACGATCCGATGGCCGACTTCGAGGGCAACCACACTCTGCCGACCAACATCGTCGGCGGCGTCTTCAAGGGCGGGAACAGCAGCGCCGACATCTACAGCCGCCTCTACCTCGGCATGGACGGCACGGCAATGCCGGGCTACCGCGAGGCCTACAGCTCAGGCGAACTCTGGGACCTGGTCCATACGGTTCAGCGGATCATCGCGGAAGGCGGTCTGGGCCAGCCGGAGGACGAGGCGGCGATGGCGGCGGCGGCCGCTGCCGCGGAGGACTACGGCTCGTTCTTCGACGAGCCGGGGGACGAGGTGGTCACGTACCAGGAACACCGAACTTCGCCGATCCTGCTCTGGATCGGAGGTGCGCTGCTGTTGCTGGTGATTGTCGGTTCGGCGCTGCTGACGAGCCGTCGGTAGCGGGACGGGCTCGCCGCTTCGCGGCATCGCCCCGATGCCGGCCAGAACCCGTGTGGCGCGTCCCGCGCCACACGCGAACCAGTCCGCGCGCCCGTCAGCGGGCGCGCGGATGGCGGGCCGGCGCACCCAGTGGAGTTCTCAGTGAGATGCGCGGAACTCGAGCATGTAGTCACGCAGGCGCTCGACGCCTTCGGCGGGCATTGCGTTGTAGGCGGAGATGCGGAAGCCGCCGACTGAGCGGTGGCCCTTGATCGAGACGAGATCCCGCTCGGCCGCGCCGGCGACGAACGCCTCCTCCAGTTCGGGGCGCCGCAGGCGGAAGGTCACGTTCATGTGCGAACGGCACTCGCGTTCGGCGTGGGCGACGAAGAAGTCGCCACCGTCGCGGTCCAGCACGTCGTAGATCAGCGCGCTCTTCGCCGCCGCCCGCTCGGCCGCGGCCTCCAGACCGCCGACCTCGTCCCGCAGCCAGCGGGTCATCAGAAGGAAGACATAGACGCCGAAAACGTTCGGCGTGTTGAGCCGCGAGCCCTTCTCCGCCTGGAGGCGGTAGCTGAGCATCGAGTGGACGTCGTCGCCGCAACGTTCGAGCACCTGGTCCGAGACGACGACCACGGTCACACCCGAGGGACCGGCGTTCTTCTGGGCGCAGGCATAGAGCAAACCGAACTCGCTCACATCGACCGGCCCGGAGAGGAAGTCCGACGACACGTCGCAGACGAGCGGCGCGTCGCCTACCGCCGGCGGACGTCGGAACTGGACCCCCTGGATCGTCTCGTTCGACGTGTAGTGGACGTAGGCCGAGGCCGGAGGCAGGTGAAGTTCCTGGTCATCAGGAACCCGCACGAAGCTGTCAGCCTTGCCGTCCCATGCCACGTGGACCTTGCCCTCGCGGCGCGCTTCGGCCGCGGCCTTGCTGCCCCACGAGCCGGTCAGGATGTAGCTCGCCGGCAGGCCTTGGCCGCGCAACAGGTTGATCGGGATCATGGAGAACTGGAGCGACGCCCCGCCCTGAAGAAACAGCACCCGGTAGTCGTCCGGAACGGCAAGCAGTTCGCGCAGGTTGGCCTCCGCTTCGGCCAGGATTGCGTCGAACGCCGGCGAACGGTGGCTGATCTCCAGCACGGAACTGCCGGCGCCGGGCAGCGCGAGCAGATCCCGTTGTATCTCCTCCAGGACCGGCAACGGGAGCACCGCCGGTCCCGGCGAGAAGTTGAAGACGCGCTTTTCTCGTGTCTGCTGCGCGGACGGCTGTCGATCGAATGGCAGAGTCATGGTGGGAATCCGTGTGGTTACCGAACCGGAGCGGCCAGGGAGGGCGAATCGTAACCCGGTTGTGTGGCGTACCGGCGGTTGAGGCGCACCGACACTCGGAGACGACGAACTCTCGGCGGTCCAGCACCCGCCAGCGGTGTACGCTTCCACGCATGACGGTGCCGGAACCGACGCCAGGCGAGGTCGTGCAGGCCACCCTTCATCACACCGCATGCACCCTGGACTGCCCGGACTCCTGCTCGCTCGAGGTCGAGGTCCGGGACGGCCGGGTCGACAAGGTCCGCGCCGCGCCGCCGGATGTCGCGCACCCGCTGACGAGCGGTTTCATCTGCTCCAAGGTCGGACGCATCTCACGCCACCTGTATGGCGAGGATCGTCTTCTTCACCCGGCCCGCCGTACCGGCCCGAAGGGCGATGGCGCGTTCGAGCGCATCTCCTGGGAGGAGGCTCTGGACCTGATCGTCTCCCGCATGACCGAGGCCAGGAAGGCTTTCGGCGGAGAGTCCGTCCTGCCCCTCAGCTACGGCGGGTCGAACGGTCTGATGACCCAGGACACGGCGGACGCCATCCTTTTCCGGCGTTTCGGGGCTTCGGCTCTTGCCCGAAACGTGTGCGCGGCGCCCAGCACCGCCGCGGCGCTCGGCCTCTACGGAAAGATGGCCGGCGTCGCCCTCGAGGACTACGAACACGCCTCGCTGGCTATCGTCTGGGGCGCCAACCCGTCCTCCACCGGCATCCACCTGGTGCCGATCCTGCGCACGATGCAAGCGCGCGGCGGCAAGCTCGTCGTCGCCGATCCGCGGCGCACGCCGTTGGCGAAGAAGGCCGATCTTCACCTGCAGCCCAGGCCCGGCACCGACCTGTGCCTGGCTCTGGCGCTTCACCGCGAGCTGTTCCGGCGCGGCGGCGCCGACCTCGACTTCCTGGCCGAACACGCGACCGGCGCCCTTGAACTGAGGCGGCGCGCCGAACCCTGGACCTTCGCGCGCGCCGCGGAGGCGACGGGCATTCCGGAAGCGGACATCGCGCGCTGCTTCGAGTGGTACAGCGCGTCGTCGCCGGCAGTCATCCGCTGCGGCTGGGGAGTCGAGCGCAACCGCAACGGCGGTTCGGCGGTCGCGGCGATCCTCGCCTTGCCGGCGGTCGCGGGCAAGTTCCAGGTCCGCGCCGGCGGCTACACGATGAGCAACGGCGGCGCCTTCCGCGACGTGGGCCGGCGCGAACCGTCGCCGGGCGCCCGGATCGTGAACATGAACCACGTGGGCCGGGTGCTGACCGATCAGGATGCGATGGACGGACCACCGATCAAGGTGCTGTTCGTCTACAACGCGAACCCCCTCGCCACTCTGCCCAACCAGGAACTCGTCCGGCGCGGTCTTGCGCGCGAGGACCTCTTTGTCGTCGTCTTCGACCAGGTCCTGACCGACACCGCGCGCTACGCCGACCTGGTGCTGCCCGCGACGACGTTCCTCGAGCACCACGACCTCGCGATGGGCTACGGAGCAATGGTCCTTCACGCGACGAAGCCGGTGGCGCCGGCGGTCGGCGAGGCCCGCTCGAACAACCACGTCTTCGGCGAGTTGGCGGATCGTCTCGGCCTGCTGCTTGACGACGATCCACATTCCGACGCGGAGTGGCGGCAGACCGTTCTCGGTCGGGAACGGTCGCGGCGTCTTGCCGACGATGGATGGGTGACGCCGCGAACGGGTCGCCGGCCGATCCAGTTCGTCGATGCCTTCCCCCACACCAGGGACCGCAAGATCCACCTCTGCCCGCCGGCCCTCGACGCCGAGGCGAGCAAGGGGCTGTATACCTTTCACGCCGCGGCCAGCGCGGCGCGCTACCCGCTGACGCTCATCTCGCCGTCCGTGCCGCAGACGGTCAGTTCGACCTTCGGGCAGTTGCGGCCAGGTCAGGTGCCGCTCGAGATGCACCCGGACGACGCCGCCGCCCGGGGCCTGGACACGGGTGACAAACCGCGCGTGCGCGTGTTTAACGACTACGGCGAGGTGCGCTGCCGGCTGCGCCTGAACCCGGACCTCAAGCCCGGCGTGACCCTGCTGCCCAAGGGCGCGTGGTTCCGGAGCACCGAGTCGGACAACAACGCCTGCGCCCTGGCGCCCGATACGCTGACCGATGTCGGCGCGGGCGCCTGCTTCAACGACGCCCGGGTCCAGGTCGAGGCGCTCGCCGACTGAGCCGAACGTGGATTCCAGAGTCCTCCTGGCCGCCGGCGCCCTCGCCTGCATATCGGCAACACCCGGCATCGAGGCCGCCGGCCCGGGACCAGCGGACGACGCCGTGACATCGCCTCCCAAGATCGTCATCGCCCACCGCGGCGCGAGCGGCTACCTGCCCGAGCACACCCTGCCGGCCTACGCTCTCGCCCACGGCATGGGGGCCGACTTCATCGAACCGGATCTGGTGCTCACGAAGGACGGCCACCTCATCTGCCTTCACGACATCTATCTGCAGGCGACGACGAACGTCGAACAGCTTTTCCCCGACCGCGCGCGCGACGATGGCCGCTGGTACGCCGCCGACTTCACCCTCGAGGAAATCCGGCGGCTCCAGGCCGAGGAGCGCCTCGGCAGTCGCTTCCCAAGGGGCGCCAGCCGCTTCGCCGTTCCCGCCTTCACCGAGATGATCGAGCTGGTCCAGGGCCTGAACGAACGCACCGGACGCAAGGTCGGGATCTACCCTGAACTCAAGGCTCCTGCCTGGCACCGCGAGGAGGGGCTGCCGATCGAGGAAGCCCTGCTCGAAGTCCTCGGCCGCTACGGCTACATCGATGACGAAGCGCCGGTCTTCGTCCAGAGCTTCGAGGAAGGAAGCCTGCGACGCCTGAGAGACCTCGGCTCCGGCCTGCGCCAGGTGTTCCTGATGGCCGAGGTCGACCAGTACCGGCACTTCCTGAGTTCCGAGGGCATCGCCGGCATCGCCGAGTTCGCGGAAGGCATCGGCCCGGCGAAGACCATGCTGGAGCGGCAGCCCGAACTCGTCGACTGGGCGCACGACGCCGGCCTGACCGTCCACCCCTACACCTTCCGCGCCGACCAGGTGCCGGGCCGCTACGACAGCCACGAAGCGGAGCTGCGCCGGTTCCTGTTCGACCTCGGAGTCGATGGCGTGTTCACCGATTTTCCGGACCGGGCACGGGCGGTTCTGGACCGCTAGGCGCCTGGTCGGCGGCCACTGGGTGCGCCGGCCTTCAGGCCGGCATCCGGGTCTGAAGCGGTCGTGCGACTCGCCTCCAACTTCCGCCGCCGCTCCTCCAGCTCGCCCGCCGCCAACCGCTCGACCTCGGCGTAGAAGGACGGGAAGTCCCGCCCTGACGCCTCGAGCAGCGCCAGGAACGCCGGCACAAGGTCGTTGTAAGTGGCGACCGAGACGAGGTCCGCGTTGCCCAGCCGCGACAACCACTCGCCCACGTCCGACTCGCCGCCGGCAGCGCCGTTCCCGCCAGCCCGCCATGCAGGAACGAGCTCGCGCCGGTACCGGGCTGGCAGCGATCGGAAGACTTCCGCCTTGCGCGCCAACTTCCAGTCGTCGCTCTCCTCGCTTCGATAGATCGCCTCGAGTTCGGTACGGACCTCGAGCATGAACCCGTTCAGATCGCGCCGCCGCTCGCGGCCCTGCTCGAAGGCATCCAGTTCGTCCGTCCGGCCCAGGGACCGCAGCCAACGGCGGACGCCGGCAATCTCGACCGCGGTCGCAAACGACTCGTTGAAGGCGCTGTCATCCTTCGCGTAAACCACCTGGTGCGCGAGTTCGTGGAAGATGAGGGCTGCCAGATCCGCGTCCGCGTAGTCGAGAAACGTGTTGAGCACCGGATCCGCGAACCAGCCCAGCGTCGAGTACGCCGCCACGCCGCCAACGCGCACGTCGAAGCCCTGGCTGGCAAGCCGATCTGCGTACCTCCGGGCGTCCCGTTCGTCGAAGTAGCCGCGGTACGACGCACAGCCTGCGAACGGATAGCACCACGTTTTCGGATCCAGGCCCAGCTCGGGCGCGGCGACGACGTTCCAGACGGCAAACGGGCGGCCCAGGTCGGCGAAGCTCCGATAGCTCCCGTTCTCCGGCAGAGCGAGTTCGCTGCTGGCGAAGTCCCGTATCTCCTGGGTCAACCGCAGCCGCTCCCGGGTCGCGGCGGAGAGCACTTCCGCCCGTCCCGGCTCCAGGAGACGGTCGATCGACCGGCGCTTGACCAGCACGCCGGCGCCGCCAAAGGCCGCCTGGGAGTAGTAGCGCATGCTGCCGCAACTCGCCACCAGGACCGCCAGGAGGAGAGCGGCCGCGACCGCCAGAACACGCCTCCGGCCACCGAAAGCGCTTCGACCGCGCGTGCTAGCCTGCCTGTTCATGAAACTCGCACTTCACTGGCAGGTACTGATCGGAATGGCGGCGGGGCTGTGCTTCGCCCTGGTCTTCGGCGAGGTGACATGGATCACCTGGGTGGCGGATCTCTTCATGCGCCTGCTCAGGATGGTCATCGTGCCCCTGATCTTCACGTCGATCGTTCATGGCGTGTCCGGCATCGGCGACGGCAAGTCGATCGGACGCCTGGGCGGCAAGACCCTCCTCTGGTACGCGCTGAGCAGTTTCATGGCGATCATGGTCGGCCTCTTGCTGGCCAACAGCATACGTCCCGGCAAGGGTCTCGTCATGCCCGAAGGGGTGGACCGCCTGACACCGGACGATCTGCAAACCCCGGGCTCGATGGCCGACATCATTCAGCGCCTGGTCCCGGACAACCCGGTCGGCGCCGCGGCCTCGGGCGACATCCTGGGACTCATCTTCTTCTCCATCGTGCTTGGCGCCGCGATCGGCGTGATGCGCGGCGCGACCGGCGACCTGCTGCGGCAGGGCTTCAGTGCCGGATTCGAGGCGATGATGAAGGTGACGACCTGGGTCATCCGTCTGCTTCCAATCGGCGTCTTCGCCCTTCTCGCCCGCGCCGTCAGCCAGATGGGCCTCGACGTGTTCCAGCAGGTCGGCAAGTACATGTTCACGATTGCGGCAGGGCTGACGCTGCACCTTTTCGTCGTCCTGCCGCTCCTGTTCAGCCTGCTGACGCGCAAGAACCCGGTCCACCACTACCGGGCGATGGCCTCCGCCATGGCAATGGCGTTCTCGACGAGTTCTTCGGCGGCCACCCTGCCGATGACGATGAAGTGCCTGCGGGAGAAGGTCGGCGCCTCGAACCGGGTGACCAGCTTCGTCACGCCGATGGGCGCCACAGTCAACATGGACGGCACCGCGCTGTTCGAATGCGTCGGCGCCCTGTTCATCGCCCAGGCCCTTGGGGTCGAACTCTCGATCTACACCCAACTGGTCGTCGTGCTGACCGCGCTCCTTGCCTCGGTCGGCGCCGCGGCGATCCCTTCGGCCGGCCTGGTCATGATCTTCATCGTGCTCGAAGCGATCGACCTGAACACGCCGGAGGCCTACGCCCTCGCCGGCCTGATGCTCTCGGTCGACCGGCCGCTCGACATGTTCCGGACGATGGTCAACATCACCTCGGACTCCGTCGGCGCCGCAGTGATCGCGAAGTCGGAAGGCGAGGACTTGCACTACTAGGCACCATCCGCCGTAGAGTTCGCCGGCCATGAGCCCCTCCCGGAACGGCGACGATGTCACGATCACCCTCGGTGTCGAGGAGGAGCTCTTCCTCGTAGACCCCGAGTCGCGCGATCTCCTGAGCGACCCGGACCCCGGGATCTTCGAAGCCTGCATTGCGGCCGGCGGCGGCCAGCAGGTGGTCCGCGAGTTCCTTCGCTCGCAGATCGAGACGAACACGGCCGTCCACGACTCCGTCGCCGGAGTGCGCGAAGGTCTGAAGGCGGCCCGTCAACTCGTCGTCGAGGCGGCCCGCACCCACGGCGCGGCGGTGATCGGCGCTTCGGCCCATCCGTTCGCGGCCTGGGAAGCGCAACTGCCGACGCCGAAGGACCGTTACCGGCAGTTCGCCTCGACCTACCAGGAGACGGTGCGCCGCCTGGTCATCTGCGGCATGCATGTCCACGCCGGCTTCGGCGACCTCGACACCCGGGTCCGGGTCATGACGGCGCTCCGGCGCTACCTGCCGCTGTTCATCGGGCTCTCCGCTTCCTCGCCCTTCGGCGAAGGCCGCGAGTCTGGGTTCAAGTGCAACCGGTTGAACCTCTTCGAGGCGATGCCTCGCACCAGCATTCCGGGGCCGCTGCATTCCCATGCCGAGTACGAGGCGCTCTTGGGCGAGTACCAGCGCATGGCGTTCATCAAGGACGGCAGCGAGATCTGGTGGGACATCCGCCCTTCCCACAAGTTCCCGACCGTGGAACTGCGAATCTGCGACACATGCCCGGCAATCGAGGACGCGATGTGCATCGTCGCCCTCTACGCCTCCCTGATCCGGATGCTGGCCCGGCACGACCGGCAAGGCACCCTGCCGCCCGAGCCGCCGACCGAGATCATCGTAGAGAACAAGTGGCTCGCCCAGCGCTACGGCCTGCTGGCGTTCCTGGGCGATACCCGGCGCGGCGGCCGGATCGACATCGCGGACGAACTCGAGGAACTCGTCGAGGAACTCGCCGAAGACGCCCGCGCCCTCGGCTGTGAGCAGGAACTCCGGCACTGCCTGACGATCGTGCGCGAAGGCTCGAGCGCCGACCGGCAGCTCGACCTCTACCGGCTGCGTCTGGTGGAAGGGGCGACCAAGGACAAGGCCCTGCGGGAAGTCGTCGATCTGCTCGTGGCGGAGACCGCCGCCGACCTGGCCACGGGCGTTTAGAGCCCGCTGCTCACCGCCTTCTCGCCCACCGCAGCCAGGACGTCGTCGAACGGGCGACCGGGAACGAGAGCGCGAAGGAAACCCTCGCACGGCAAGCACAGGACGCCGTTCACCAGCGTGCGACGTCCGCCGTAGAGCAGCACCGGTGTGGCTTCGGGGTAGTCAGCCGCGAAGGCACGGAGGCCGCTCAGGTCCCGGGGGTGGACGACGCTCGACCTCTTGACCTCCAGCGCGAAGAAGCCGCTTTCGCCGTAGAGGACGAAGTCGACCTCGCTGCCGGAGCGGGTACGCCAGAAACTCAGCGAATCTCTCCGGCCAGCGTAGGCGATCCAGGCCCTGAGGTGCTGGGCGACCAACCCCTCCAGCGCCGGTCCGGCCAACTCCGAGTCCTGGTCGAGCGGACCTCGCGGGCGAAGCGACCGAAAGACCCCCGGATCGACCAAGTAGAGCTTGGGGTGGGACGTGAGCTTGCGGCGGGAGCGCCTCCGGAAGACCGGCAGAGTAAAGCCGATCAGCAGATCCTCGAGCACGGAGAGGTAGGTTGCCGCCACCTTGCGCTCGACCTGACACTCTCGCGCGAGATTCGACACGTTCAGCGCGGCGCCGTGGCTGAAGCTCGCCGCTTCGAGGAAGCGCGAGAAGGCGCCCACGTTGCGCACCAGTCCCTCCGCCTGGACCTCCTCACGCACGTAGAGCGCCGCGTAGGTGCGAAGTGCTGACTCCGGCTCGGCCGCGTCGACGACTAGCGGGATCAGGCCGAGAGTCAGGGCGCAATCCAGACTGAAGGCGGCCCCCAGTTCCGCCGCCATGAAGGGGTGCATCGTTGTAAGGAGCGCCCGGCCGGCCAGCAGGTCCACACCGGTCCGCCGCAGCTTCCGGGCGCTCGACCCGGTCAGAACGAATCGCAGCTCCTTGTCCCGCTCGACCAACCGATGCACCACCGGGAGGAGCTGCGGCGCTCGCTGCACCTCGTCGATGACGACAGGTCTCCCGGCCGGATGTGACGACACCGTGCTCTCCAGACGTTCGGGCGCCGCGCCGTAGTAGCGCTCCTCTTCCGGGTCGTTCAGATCGATGACCAGGCCTTCGGGGTAGCGATCCCGCAGCCAGGTCGACTTGCCGGTCCCGCGCGGACCGAACAGGAAGTAGCTCGACGCCACGGGAGGAGTGAAGAACCGGCCGAACATAAGCCAGAGGCTAGCGTCAGACCGTCATTCTGTCCATCGCGATTCCGTTTTACCCGGCACATCGGCATTTTCACCACCAGAATGGTCGGCATTCAACACCGGCAACGTCGGCGTCTACACCGGAGAGTCCTGAGGCCTGGCGGACCGTGTCCGGCCCGGGGCCTGTCGGCAGCCGTTCCCGCGCCGGCCGCTCAGGCCAGCAGCGTCGCGTACCGGTCGAGCCGGGGCAAGACCAGGTCGCGTCCTTCAGGCCGCGCCAGGAGGACGGCCCGGCTGACGCCGGCCTCGGCGTAGCGGTCGAGGACCTCCCGATTCGGCGTCGCGCCGAAGACGTTGATCGAGATCGTTTCCATCGCGCGGCCCGCGCGCTCGGCGCGCTGCCTCAAATCCTCGATGCCCCTGAGCACCGCCTCGTCATCCCGCCCGATCGGCATCCAGCCAGAGCAGAAGTCGACGACCCGCTGGCGCGTGTAGCGCGTACCGCCGCCGAGCACGATCGGTGGATGCGGCTTCTGGACCGGCTTGGGCCAGGACCAGATCGGATCGAAGTCGACGTGACGGCCGTGGAACTCCGCCTCGTCCTCGGTCCAGATCGTCTTGAACGCCGCGACCTGCTCCTCGAGCTTCGCGAAGCGGGTCGGGTAGTCCGTGCCGTGGTGCTCCATCTCCTCCCGGTTCCAGCCGCCGCCGATGCCGAAGATGAAGCGGCCCCCGGAGAGCACGTCGAGACTGGCCACGGCCTTCGCGGTGGTGATCGTGTCGCGTTCGATGATCAGGCAGATGCCGGTGCCGAGCCCGATCTTCTTCGTGCTCATCGCCGCCGCGGTGAGAGCGACGAACGGATCGTGTGACCGGGAGTACTCCGGCGGCAACTCGCCGCCGCCCGGGAACGGCGTGCGCCGCGAGGTCGGAATGTGGGTGTGCTCGGGAAACCACAGCGACTCGAAGCCGCGCGCCTCGACTTCCGCGCCGAGTTCGTCCGGGCGAATCGCGTCGCCGGTGGGAAACATGAAGATACCGATGTCCATGGCCGGGGACTCTAGGAGGCTGGGACCCAGAACGCAACAAGGTCTCTTCGCCAATGCCACGGGTAGACTCGCGCACCGTGAAGGAACGTCTCACCTTCGGACCGCTCCGGACCTCCGCCGACCTGGAAGCGCTGGCCTACCAGGAGTCTCTGGCCTTCAACACGCCCTATGACTCCTGCGTGTCCTGGCTGCGGGCAACCCGCGACCACGTGCGGGCCGTACGCGCGGGCAGCGAGGTCATCGGCGGACTGGTCCAGTACGACATGGGGCAGTTCTTCGGCGGACGGTCCGTCCGCAACATCGGCATCGCCGGTGTCGCGATCAGTCCCACGGCACGCGGTCGCGGCGCGGCGAAGTCGCTCATGGCGGCCACCCTGAACGAACTGCACGACGCGGGCGTGGCGGTCTCGACTCTCTACCCCACGACGTTCACGCTCTACGGACGCGCCGGCTACGCCGTCGCCGGCCATCGCTACCAGTACCGCTTGCCGCTCGCCAAGCTGGGCAGGATCACGGCCACCGGGGAGATCCGACGGCTCGACCTGAAGGGCGACGCGGAGGCGCTCAAACGGTTCTACCGCCGCCTGGCGACGAACCGCCCCGGTTGGCTGGACCGCAACGAGCACATCTGGGAACGGGTCCACAACCACCCGGCCGGCCGCGACGTCCATGGCTACGTGATCCCGGGTGACGACGGAATCGACGGCTACGTCGTCTACACCCTGGGTGAGTTGGCGCGCTATCCCTACGGCCTCCAGATCCGGGATGTCCAGGCAGCGAACCGCCAGGCGACGCGCCGCATTCTGGCCCTCTTCTCCGACTGCCGCACGCTGGCGCGTCACGCGACCTGGTACGGCGGTCTGGACGATTCCCTGCTGCTCGAAGTGCCCGAAGTAGGCACGGAGATCTCGGTCGCGGAAACCTGGATGCTGCGCATCGTGAACATCGCCGCCGCGTTCACCGAGCGCGGGTACGCGCCGGGCACGAGCGCCCGCCTCGAACTCGACGTGACCGACGACGTGGTCGCCCGCAACGAGGGACGCTGGATCATCGAGATCGAGGGAGGGCAGGCCGACGTCCGCCGCGCCGCCGGCGAGACCGGGCCCGACGCGCTCCGGCTGGACATCCGCGCCCTCGCCTCTCTCTACACCGGCCACCTCAGCGCCCGGCGTCTCGCCGAGCTCGGTTCCGTGCAAGGATCGGCGGTCGCGCTGGATCGGACCGAGCCCATCTTTGCCGGCTCACCCCCGGCGATGCCGGACTACTTCTAGGACGGAGACTCTCCAACATGGAACAAAGACGGAACCTCACGCGCACCGCACTCGCCCTCACTGCCGCGATGGCTCTCGCCGGCGCCGCCCTGGCCCAGGACGCCCCGCCCGCGGAGACGCGCCTGGACACCGCCGAGATCGAGCCCTTCCTCGGCGAGTGGGTGCTGGAAGCTCTTACCGACCGCGGCTCGCTGAACAGCCTGATCACGTTCTCGGATGACGACGGCAAGGCGACGGCCGACTTCTACCTCGCACGAATCGCCGACTCGATTGTCACCAACATCAGCCGCACGGATACCGGCGTCCTGCTGAAGTGGAACATCGAGTTCGGCGACCAGATCGTCCCGGTCGAGCTCGAACTCGCGCTCGAGGACGACCGGATGGCCGGCGAGTTGCGCACGGCCTTCTTCGAGGCGGAAATCAAGGGCCAGACAAAGGAGGCGGCGGAAGCCGCGGGGATCGTCGTAGAGAGGCAGGAGCTCGAAGATGACGACGAGCCGTCCTCGTCGAGGATCGAGATTGCCGGCCAGGCGATCCGGCTCCGCTCCGATCGGCTACCCGCCCCGGGACCCGACTACGACCGGCTCGAAGGCCTGGCCGACGGGGCGGTCCTGGGCCCGATCTACGGCAAGCCGTTCAAGTTCTGGACCGATGCCGACCTCGCGTTCGAAGATGCGAAGATCGCCGCTCACAACCACGGTCCGACCTATCCCGGCGTATACAGCCTGTGGCTCAAGCGCGAGGGCGATGGCTGGAAACTCGTGTTCAACCATCTGGCCGACGTCTGGGGAACGATGCACATGGCCGAACACGACGCCGCTGAGACTCCCCTGAACTTCCGGACTCTCGACGAAGCCGTGGAGCAGACCGAGGGTCGGCTCGAGGTGGACGGAGACGGCGGAACTCTGACCCTCCGCTGGGGCAAGATGGAGTGGTCGGCGCCGTTCCGCGTCGTCGAGTGAAACGCCGGTCCTGATGCCGGCCAAGCCCCAGAGCGATACCGGGCGCCGGCTACAGTTCGGCCGCCACCCTTGATCCGTCGCTCAGGCTGTCGCTCGGATAGACGACGACCTCCTGGCCTGGCTCCAGACCACCCAGCACCTGGGCCTCCTGGGCGTTCCGCTCCCCGATCTCGATCGACCTCAGCACTGCCCTGCCGCCGTCGACCGCGAACACGGCCCAGCCATCGTCGCGCCGGAACAGCGCTCCCGTCGGCGCCTTCACCTCGTCCTCGCTCTGCCAGACGACGACCCGGGTCTCGACCCGGAACCCGTCGCCGAGGCCGGCCCAGACCTCCGGCGGGTCGGTGATGTCCATCACGACGTTGACCCGCTGCTCCTCTACTCCGAGCGCCGAGATTTTCGTGAACCCGGAGGGCTCCACACGCCGCACCCGTCCGTCCAGGGGCCGGTCGCCTCCCCACCGATCGATGAGGACTCGCTGGCCCGGCCGGATTCGAACCGCGTCCTTCGACAGATAGTCGGTCACCACCTCGATCTGCCGCGGGTCGCCGATCTCGAGCAGGGCCTCGCCGGCCGGAACCACGGACTCGCTCTCACGCAGCCGGCGCAGCACGACGCCGGAAACCGGAGACGTGATCTCGATCGCCTCGCCGTCGGCGGCGGCGTTCCGGCCACTGAACCGCTGAAGCCGCACCCGGGTCGCCTGCAGTTCGCTGAGCGCCGTCCGCACCGCGTACTCGGCCGCCTCCAGGGCCTCCTGGCGAGTGTCCAGGTCGAGTTGGGAAGTCTCCATCTGCTCCACCGACACGATCCCGTCGCGCGACAGTCGCCGGTACCGCTCGACCTCGGCCCTGGAGAACGTGACTTCCGCGGCCGCCTGTTCGTAGTGCGCCTCGGCCTGCCCCACGGCCGCGAGCGCGGTCTCCACCGCGGCCTGCGCCTCCGCCCGGCTGCGTGCGTCGAGCAGCACCGGCGCGGATGGCAGGAACACGGCCAGGACCGTCTCGCTCGCGACCACGGTGTCGCCGGGTTCGAGCTCGATCCGCAACACTCGGCCGCCGAGCGGCGCCGAGATGACGAAGCGGTCCCGCACCCTCGTCTCGCCCTCCTCGTCGATCGTCACGTCGATCGGCCCGCGGGTCACCTGGGACACTTCCGCGGGCACCGGCTGCGGCCGCGTGCCGAGAAACACCGCCGCGGCGGTCACGATCGCCGCCGCGATCCAGAGTATCCATCGCCGTAGGCCCATTGCTTCGTCGTCCTCCAGTTGTCACAAGCCCGGGGCTTGGGACAACCATCTTCGCCGGCAAGACCGGCGTGCGCGTTCGAGAGTCTCCTCGACACCACTCATCAGGGTCAGTCCTACTCGCGGGTCTTGAGCACCGCGACGAGATCCAGGTCGTGGAGCTTACGCCGGACCGTCCAGGCCGAAACGGCCATCGACCCGAGAACGGCCGCCGCGGAAATCAGGAAAGTGCTCGGCTCGATCACCACCGGCAGTCGGAACAGCTCGCTCTCGAAGGCGCTCATCGCGCCGGTGATCATGCCGTAGCCGAGGAGCAAACCGAGCGGTATCGAGGCCACGGTCAGGATGGCGAGTTCGCCCAGCAGGATCGAGGAAATCTCGGCGCGAGTGAAGCCGATCACCCGCAGGCTGGCGAGTTCGCGGCTGGTCTCGGACAACGAGATGCGCGCCGTGTTGTAGATCACTCCGAAGGCGATGATCACGGCAAAGAGCAGGTTGACGCTCATCATCATGCCCATGTTGTCGAGCATGTAGGTCTGGATGTTCTCGAGCGCGGCGCTGCGCAGCGACACCCCCGCCACCGCGGGCATCGCCTTCAGCAGACCGTACAGCCGTTCCTCGGCCAGGCTGTCGATCTTGAGCATCGCTCCGTTCACCGTCTCGTCGCGCCGAACCAGCCGCCGCAGGGACTCCTGTTCCATGTAGGCGGTAACGCCGAGAAGGTCGTCGACGGTGTCCGTCAGCACCACCTCGCGCACCGGCCGAGCCGCCTCCATGACCTCCACGACGAGCATGTCTCCCGGCTCGACCCGCAGCTTGTCGGCGAGCAACGTGGACAGGACCAGGCCGGGCCGATCGAGCTCGATCGCGCGATAGTCGACATCGACCACCCGCCGCAATCTGGCGTCGGGAGCCAGCGCCTGAATCGCCGTCTGCTCCTGCAGGTGGCCGTTTCGCAACCGCGCCGCGACCGCGCCCGTCGGTTCCACTTGCAGCACGCCCGGGAGGGCCGCGAGTTCGTGCACCGCGCTCCGCTCGACCGGCTCGAAAAAGCTCACCGAGAGGTCCTGGCGCTGGACGATGTTGAACTGCACCTCGAGCAGTTCGTCCATCGAGTCCATCATCGCCCAGCCCACGACCATGATCGCGCCGGCGAAGGCGATGCCGACGATCGACAGGCCCGCGCGCATCGGACGCCGCGACAGGTTGCGGAGCACCATCCGCGCCGGCTGGGACAACCATCGCCTGGCGCCCAGGCGTTCGAACAGGGACACCCGGAAGTTCTCGGGCGTCGCCGGGCGCATCGCTTCGGCGGGCGGCAGCGAAACCACGCTGCGCACGGCGCCCAGCGCGCCCACCGCCGCGGCGGCGAGGCTGACGCCGACGGCGATCAGGATGCTCGACGCCGAGACCTTGCAGATCAGGAGCGGGAAGCGGAAGTACTCCATGTAGAGGCCGAGCATCGCTTCGGCCAGCAACAGGCCGGCGCCGATCCCGAGCAGGGCGCCGAGGGCCACCACGAGGACGGCCCACTGCACGTAGTGGACGCCAAGCCGGATGTTCGAGTAGCCGAGAGCCTTGAGCGCCGCGATCTGCTCGCGCTGCACCGCGACCGTTCGCCGCAGAACCACGTTGAGCAGGAAGGTGGCCACGGCGAGAAAGATCATGGGCACGAGGAGTCCCATGCTCTGAAGCTGGGACAACTCGTTCTGGAGGTACCAGTTCGAGGTCTGATCCGCACGCGGAATCGCGCCCAGGCCGCCGTACGAATCGAGAATCGCGTCGAGTTCGACGATCGCCGCGCGTTCGAGGCTGGCCGAGTCGTCGGCGAGCGCCAGGGCGACGTCGTTGAACCCGCCCTCCATCTCGAACGCGGTGGCGAGGTGCCGTCGCGACATCCACAGAAAGCCGAAGTGCTTCGGATCCGGAAACAGCTCTCCCGGGCCGATGCCGTAGACGAACTCCGGGCTGAGCGCGATGCCGACGATCAGAAGCGGCTGCCGGCGGCCGTTGATCACCGCGAACAGGCGATCCCCCAGATCGAGGCCGTGAGCTTCGGCGAAGCGCTCGCCAACCAGGGCCTCCTCGGCCCGGTCCGGGTCCAGAAACCGTCCCCGGCGCAGAGCGACGTCGTTGAGCGCAGGCCGGCCGCGGTCCGGCAGGGAAACCAGGCGTCCGTTCACCGGATCGGACACGCCGGGCACGTCCAGCGAGACGCTCACGACGACGCGGGTCTGGACCTTCTCCACTCCCGGGATCGCCGCGATCCGCTCTTCGACCCAGTTGGGGACGCGTTTGGCGCCGGCGAATACGTCGGCGAAGGCGTAGCGGTTGTAGTAGGCGTCGCGGGTCGTCAGGAGCGACCCGAACACTCCCTGCGACATGACGAGCAGTGCGATTCCCGACGAGACGACCAGCGCGATCGCCAGCACCTGGGATCGCACGTTCCACAGGTCGCGCAGCAGTTTGCGGTCGAGGGCTCTCAACGTCCGGCTTCCGGATTCACTTCTGGACCTCTACCACTCGATCGTGGCCGCCGGCTGCTTCGTCGCGTTGCGGACGTCGCTCGTGATCTGGCCGTCCGCAAGCGAGATTACTCGATCCGCCATCGCCGAGATGGCCGCGTTGTGGGTGATCACGGCGGTCGTCGTACCCAGTTCCGAGTTCACCCTCTCGAGCGCCCCCAGGACCGCGATGCCGGTGCTGATGTCCAGAGCTCCCGTCGGTTCGTCGCAGAGCAGCACGTCCGGACGCTTGGCGATTGCCCGGGCGATCGCCACGCGCTGCTGCTCGCCCCCCGACATCTGCGACGGGAAGTGGTCCAGGCGGTACTTCAGGCCGACCAGCGCCAGGGCATCCTCCGGAGCGATCGGATCGCCGGCGATCTCGGTGACGAGGGCGACGTTCTCGCGCGCGGTAAGCGAGGGAATCAGGTTGTAGAACTGGAACACGAAGCCTACGTGTCGGCGCCGGTAGCGGGTCAGGGCCCGTTCCCGGGCCTCGCTCAGATCCCCATCACGGTAGGTCACCCGGCCGGCGGTAGGCCGATCGAGCCCGCCCAGGATGTTCAGGAGGGTCGACTTGCCGCTTCCGGACGGCCCGAGCAGAACCGTGAACTCGCCCTCCTGGAGTTCCAGGTCGACGCCGCGCAGCGCATGGACCTCGACCTCGCCCATCACGTACACCTTCGTCACGCCCCGCATGGAGAAGACCGGGGTCCTTTGGGCCGTGGCGGTTGGTGCTCGTGTCGTGGCAGGGACGTTCATGCGGCTCGACCCTACAAGGGCAGATCGAAGTCGGGCGGCGCCGCCGACAGCTCGACGATCATCTCCGTGTACTCCCCCGGCTCCGTGTCGACCCGGATCATGCCGCCGTGTTCGCGCACGATGTCGGCCGAGAGCGCCAGCCCCAGTCCCGTGCCCTGGTCGGTCGGTTTGGTCGTGAAGAAGGGATTGAAGATCTTGTCCACCACGTCGCGCGGAATCCCGTTGCCGTTGTCCCGCACCCGAACCTCGACCCCGTCGTCCATCTTCCGGGTCGTGACCGTCAGCGTCGGCTCGTAGGACTCGTCGGCTGACCGCCGTCTCTCGTCCGTGGCGTAGCAGGCATTGCTGACCAGGTTCAGGAACACGCGGCCCACGTCCTGCGAAACGACCTCCAGGGTCCCCAGATCGGGATCGAAGTCCTTCTCGATCGTCAGGTTGAAGTTCGGATCGGTGGCGCGAGCGCTGTGGTACGCCAACGCGATGTGCTCGTCGACCAGGCGGTTGATGTCGGCAACCTCGCGGCCGGCGGCGCCGCGGCCCATCTTGAGCATGTCGGTAACGATCCGATTCGCCCGCTCGCCGTGATCCAGGATCAGTTTCAGGTTGCCGCTCAGGTCCTCGAAGATCTCGCCGATCTCCTCCCGCTGGTCCTCGTCCAGGCTGCCGTCCTCGCTCTCCTTCATGATCTCCTCGACCTCTTCGAGGAGTTCCGAGGAAACCTCCGAGAAGTTCTTCACGAAGTTGAGCGGATTCTTGATCTCGTGGGCGACGCCGGCCGTCAGCTCGCCCAGCGCCGCGAGCTTCTCGCGCATCACGATCTGGTCCTGCGCCGTCTGCAGGTCGGCCAGCACGACCTCCAGCTCGTCGTTCTTCTGCTTCAGTTCGTCGGCAAGCTTCTCGACCAGGTTGAGCCGCTGCACCTCCAGCGCATGCCGGCGAAAGACCTCCAGCGCGGCCGCCATGTCCGCGACCTCGTCCTTGCCGCCGATGCCGATTTCCGCTTCCAGGTTGCCGCCGGCCATCTCCCGCATGCTGCCCGAGAGAGCCTCGAAACGGCGCACCAGCAGCCGGCCGACGAACAGCCAGGCG
This sequence comes from Thermoanaerobaculia bacterium, assembly GCA_965232105.1. Taxonomy (GTDB): domain Bacteria; phylum Acidobacteriota; class Thermoanaerobaculia; order Multivoradales; family Multivoraceae; genus Multivorans. The sequence continues at coordinate 3,330,921 of OZ246956.1, read as the reverse complement.
ATGAAGAGCGCCCCTGCGATGCTGACGACGTTGAGCCCGATCAGAAGGGCGCGGCCGGTGGTGATCGCCTGCGACGCGGCGAGAGTGGCTTCTCGCGTTCGGGATTGGGAGCCCGCGACGAGTTCCTCCACGTCCATGCCGAGCTCGATCGCAAGGTCCTGGTTCTCTCGCAACAGCGCCTGCTGCCGGTCAAGCACGTCGACCTCCTGCCGTCTCAGATCGAACGCCGTGCGGCTCTTCTCGAGCAACTCCTCGAACAGCGTCTTCAGGAGGCCGGAGGTCGCGGTCTCGTCGACCGCGTTGAGTGAGCGTTCGATGCTCGTCGCGGCCGACTCGTATCGCTCCTCGACCGGCTCGATCTCAGGTCGGTCAGTCAACACCGCGAGGCTCTTCAGGAGCTGATCGATGATCGTGACGTCCTGCTGCAGCCCGACCAGCACCCGGTAGCGGTCGATCTCCGACTCCGAGAAGTGGACATCGTGGGGCGCCGGCGGCTCGTCGAACGAACGGAAGCCGGTCATCGCGTAGAACAGTTGATCGTCGAGAGCGGGCACGAGGAGAGCCGCGATCCGGCTTTGAAGCGAGTCCAGATCCAGCCGCAGAACCGCGCTTTCCGCTCCCAGTTCGAAACCCTCCGCAACCGACTGCTGAATCGCCGCGATGTTCCCGATCAGTTCCTCGCCCCGCGTCTGGATCTCCGCGAATCGCGCCTCGCCGTGCAGCGGGTCGTCCCCACTCGCATCCTGGCTCATCAATTCGCCGAGTTCCTTCTCGAAGGCGCGCCGGGCCGGCGCGATGATCTCGACGGACGCCCGGTCCAGCTCACCCTGCGTCGCGGACGCCGTCAGCCTCGGTCCGGCCGCCACGAGCGTTCCGCTGCCCCGGGCGACCCCGAACGCGGCCGCGAGTTCGGGCACCGTTCCCTCGTTGACCCGGCTCTGGGAGTCGCCGACCTGGGCAAAGGCGAGCAACGCGACCAGACTCGCCGCGAGCGTCAGGGCCGCCGCGCCGCCAATGCCGACGTAGAGCTGGGTCGCGATCCTGAAGCGGCCCTCGGCCAGTTTGCGGAACCAGTCGATCACGGCTTCGCCGGAGCCTCAAGACGCGTCGCCGATCGATAGTTGCCCCGTTCGTCGATCACTGTGAGGAACACGGCATCCGAGCCCTGATTGTCCTCGCCGCCGAACACGAGCCGGAAGCCGTCGAGGTCGATCGAGCCGGCGCCGCGCAGGACCTCGATGAAGCGCTCGCGATCGACGGTCGAACCGCACCGTTCGAGCGCTTCGATCACCAGGCGCCCGGCGAGATAGCCCTCGAACGAAACGAAGCCGGGTTCGGCGCCCGGGGTATGAGCGCCCAGCGCGGCCCGGTAGACGCCGGCCACTCTCGAGTTGCGCGCGGTCGGGAAGGGCACGACCTGAGTCACGTAGACGCCGGCGCCGCGCGGACCGAGCTCTTCCGCCAGGGCATTGCTGCCGACGAAGGACAGGGTCATGAACACCGAATCGAGGCCGATGTGGCGGGCCCAGGCGATCAGGCTGGCGACCGGCTGGTAGGCGCCCACGACGATCACGGCCTCCGGCCTCCCCGCCGCTATGTCGACGATGGCCGTCTTGACGGCGGTCGTGTTCCGCGGGTAGACCCCGATCCCGACCGGCTCCATGCCGCGCCTCGCGAAGGCGGCGCGCACGCCCGCCAGTCCGGCGCGGCCGAAGGAATCGTCCTGGATGACGACCGCGATCCGCTCGACGCCCAGGTCCCTGGTCAGGCGCTGGACCATCTCCTCCGTCTCCTGCGCGTAGGAGGCGCGCAGATTGACCACGTGCGGCTCGCCGCGGAGAAAACCCGCTCCGGTGAACGGAGCGATGTAGGGCACACCCGCCTCTGCGGCTACCGGCACCGCGGAACGGGAGGTCGGCGTACCGACACCGCCGACGAGAGCGAACACGCCCTCGTCCTCGATCAGTCGGCGGGTGTTGCGGATCGCGTCCTCCGGCTCGTAGCCGTCGTCTACCGTGACGAGTTCCAGGCGCCGCCCGTGCACGCCGCCGGCATCGTTGGCCTCCTTGAACGCGGCCTGGATGCCGAGCCGCATGCCCCTGCCCAGTTCGGCCGCCGGGCCGCTGAAGGCGGCGGACTGGCCGAACAGAACGCGCTCGGGCGAAACGCCCGGGATCTCCGCCGCCTGTGCCCCGGCGGGGGCCGAACCGAGCGCCATGATCGCGGCGCAGGCCGACGCCGTCAGGACCACCTGTGCACGAACGCGCATCCCGTGCCGCCGGATTCAACTCCGGCGCTTGACCATGGTCACATGGTTGCGACCGCCCTCGCGGCGGTAGAACGCCTCGTCCATCAGAACCCGCACGAAGTGAACGCCGAGGCCGCCGACCTTCCGATCCTCCAGCGCGGCTTCCGTGTCCGGCTCAGGAGCGTCGTGGAACGGATCGAACGGTTTGCCGCCATCACGGACCTCGACCCGAGCTTCCGTGTCCGTCGAGACGATTTCGATCTCGATCTCGCTGGTCCCTTCCTCGCCCCCGCCGTGACGCACGACGTTCGTCGCCACCTCCTCGAGAGCCAGAACGACGGCGTACGAGACGTCCGGCGCCCAGCCCTCCTCCCGGCCGAGCGTCTCCACTGCCTCCGATACGCCCGAAAGCTCCTCGACCCGGTTCGGGATTCGCAGTGTGAGGTTGGCGCTCACTCGTCAGCAACACGCAGGGTCATGCAGGTCAGGTCGTCGAACTGCGGCGCCTCCCCGGCAAAGTCGCGCACCGCCTTCAGGATCATCTCCGCGGCCTCCCGGGCGCTCCGGGTCTCTCCGTCCTCGAACAGGGCCTGGACGGCTTGCAGGCCGAACTCGTCATTCCCGGGATTGATCGCCTCGGTCACGCCGTCGGTGAAGAAGACGACCATGTCTCCCTGCCTGAGTCGAACGCTGGCCTGGCCGTACGTGAACTGCGGGATCGCGCCGAGGGCGATTCCGCCGGTCAGTTCGAGTTCCTCCGAGCTGCCGTCGGCGTGAACGACGAGAGGCGGGTTGTGGCCGCCGTTGGAGAAGGTCAGCAGCCTGGTCGAGGGGTCGTACACGCCGTAGAAGACCGTCACGAACATCGCCGCGTCGTTCGTCTCGTTCAACAGATCGTTGACTTCCGACAGCACCGGACCCGGATCGCCGACGCCGACCGCCGCGCCCTTGAGCAGGGTGCGGCTCGACATCATGAACAGGGCCGCCGGTACGCCCTTGTCCGAAACGTCGGCCACCGCGAGCCCGATGCGACCGCCATCGAGCCTGATCACGTCGAAGAAATCCCCGCCGACGTTGCGGGCGGCGTGCATGCAGCCATACACCTCGCACCCGTCGACGCGGGGGAACTTGTCCGGCAGGATCGACTGCTGGATCTTCGTCGCGACGTCCAACTCGTTCTGGAGCGCAACCAGCTTGTCCCGCGACGCCAGGGCGGCCCGCCACTCGTCCAGGTGCTTGAGCGTGCGATCGATCGTGACCTCAAGATCCGCGAAGTCGATCGGCTTGGTCACGAAGTCGAACGCGCCGCGGTTCATCGCGGTGCGGATGTTCTCCATGTCGCCGTACGCCGAGACGATGACCGAACGGATGTCCGCGTTCACCTCGGGGATCTGCTGCAACAGCGTCAGACCGTCCATCTTCGGCATGTTGATGTCCGAGAGAACGATGTCTATGTCGTCGATCTCGGCGAGCTTCTCGAGCGCCTCGAGGCCGTTGCCCGCGAACTCGAAGGCGTAGCGGCCCGATCGGATGTGACGGCGCATGCGCTGCCTGACCAGACGCTCCAGGTCCGGCTCGTCGTCGACGACCAGGATCTTGTAGTCGGGATTGGCCGAACGGGCGGCGCGGGGGCTCGATCTGTCGGCCATGCGGCGACGCCGGGGCGACCTACTTTCCGGCCGCGGCCAGGGCGTCGGCCTGGGTGTCGTGGATCTGGATGATCCGGTTGAAACCGCTGATCTCGAAGACCGACTGAACCGGATCGGAGAGCGCGCAGAGGGAGATGCTCACGTTGCGCTGCCCCAGGGTCTTGGCCACCAGAAGGACGACTCTCAAGCCGGCACTGCTGATGTAGGCCAGTTGGCCGAGATCCATCACGACGGCGCCGATGTCGTCACCGATGGCCGCTTGCAACTGGCGCTCGAAATCCTGAGAGTTCGAGCTGTCGACGCGACCCTCGACTTTCGCAACAAGAACCCCATCATGGTTCTCAGCCTGGACGTTCATCCTCTCTGCCTCCTCTTCCTTCCGCTCAAGATTTCATCTCGGTCCCATGGGACCGACGGCATTCACTATCACATCGACCTCGATCTCCGCATCCCCGCTGCCCTGGAACACGCCGCTCGTCGGCGAGACATCGGCGTAGTCGCGTCCAAAGGCCACGCGGATGTGGCGCCCGTCTCCACATGCCGCGTTCGTCGGGTCGAAGCCGACCCATCCGGCCCCGGGCAACCTGCATTCGACCCAGGCGTGGCTGCCCGTCGCCACCGTCTTCTCTCCCGGGCGACCGGTCGTATGGAGGTAGCCGGACACGTATCGGGACGGAACGCCCCAGGAACGGGCGATGGCAATCATGACGTGGGCGTAATCCTGACAGACGCCAAGGCCGGACTCCAGCATGTGCTCGATCGGAGAATCAGCCGAAGTGCTGCCTGTTCGGTAGTCGAAACTTTCGTGGATCCTATCCGAGAGACGCTGGATGGACGTCATCGGGTCGCCGTCCGGTTGGAGGCGTTCGCGGCGCGCAAAGTCCTCCAGCGCCGGGGACGGACGGGCCAGACGACTTGGCCGGACGAGATGCCAGAACTCCGGAAGCCCGCGCCAGGCACGGACCGCCTCCCAGCCATCCCCCGCCTCCCGTTCCGATTCCGACTCGAGTCGTTCCGCTTCGCCGGTCCGCGGGCCGCCGTCGCGTTCCACCTGGAACCGCGACGTGATCGTCAGTTCACGGTGACGCCGGTGGACGTTCAGCACGTGGCGCCGGTTGCCGAACCCGTCGCGCTCAGGACTCAGCAACGCGGCGGGTTCCGTCTCGATCTCGAACTCCACGACTCTCTGCCCCGGGGCCGAAGCCGGCTGTAGACACAGCATCAACACACAGTGGCGAGCGCTCTTCGCGTACCCGTACCGCGTCCGGTGCTCGACTTCGTAGCGCATCCCCGTCATCGCAGCGGCGAGTCCTGGATCCCGTAGTCCACGAAGGCATTCAGAACGGTGCCGTGCAGGTCGCGGGTGCAACGGTCCACTCGCCGGAGGAGTTGTTCCCGATCCCTGGCTTCCGGCCAGTCGTAGAGGATCAAGGCGCCGGCGCGGCCAGCGAGTCGCCTCGCCGCCGCGTCGGCTTCGACATCCGGCCCGGTTTCGATGGCCTCCAGCTCCTCCGCCGCGGCGCGAAGCGAACTGAGCAACGAAGCGGGCAGGAGCGGGTCGCTCACCAGCAGGTCCAGAACGCGGCCGCGCCGAATCTCGATTCCGTACCGCCGGCTGTAGGCCTCGGAGGCGTGATGCATGCGCAGCATGCTCGCCCAGCCCAGCCTGCGCCTCTTCATGCGACGCCCGAGCTCCGCCTGGGCGAGGATCAGCGATACCGCAAGCTGAACCCGCTCGATCGCGCAACCGAGGCGCATGAACCTCCAGGCGCCGCTCCGGTACATCGTCGCATCGGCAAGGCCGACGAAGTTGTGGATCTCGTTGCAGGTCCGGGCGTAGAAGGTCTCGGGAGTCCTCCAGATGTCCACGGTTTCCAGGTCCCGAATCCGCAGGTAGGCCAGGTTCAGGCAGGTCCACATCTCGGCGCTGATGCAGTGCCTCGTCTGACGGGCGTTCTCGCGGCCCAGTTCAAGGTTGCTCCAGACCGAGTCGGGGTTCGACCGCTCGAAGGTCAGATCGTCCGCCAGGGTGAACGAGTCCGCCAACGCGAACTCCTCGGCCTCGGGCAACCAGTTCTGCCCCGCCGGCGGAAGGCGCTTCATCGCCCGGTAGATGCGCCGCCAGCCGAAGTGGATCTCCTCGACCGACCGATCGACGAGGGCCTGCACGTGCAACTCCAGGAGACGGCTCAGGTACTGGGCCCGCGTGAGGTAGCGACCCATCCAGTACACGCCCTGGGCACTGCGGGAGAGCATCAGAGGTCCACCACCCACAGGTCCTTGCCGCCGCCGCCCTGGCTCGAGTTGACGACCAGACTCCCGCGGCGAAGCGCCACCCGGCAGAAGGCGCCCGGGACGATCCGGGTTTTCGCCCCCGTCAGCACGAAGGGCCGCAGGTCGACATGACGGGGTTCCGCGCGACCGTCGACCAGGCAGGGCGAACGGGAGATCGGCAGGGTCGGCTGCGAGATGTAGTCCGCCGGGTTGGCCCGGAGCAACTCACTGAACTCATCCCGCTCCTTCGGCGTCGAGTGGGGACCCACGAGCATGCCGTAGCCGCCCGACTCCCCGACCCGCTTGACGACCAGGTCCTCGAGGTTGTCCAACGTGTACTCGAGGTCTTCGGGGCGCCGGCACAGATGGGTCTCGACGTTCTGGAGCAGCGGCTCCTCGGCCAGGTAGTAGCGCACCATGTCGGGTACATAGGCGTAGACGCTCTTGTCGTCGGCAACGCCCGTGCCGGGGGCGTTGGCCAGAGTCACGTTCCCCCGCTTGTACGCGTTCAGCAGGCCGGGCACGCCCAGGAGTGAGTCGTCGCGAAAGACGAGGGGATCGAGAAAGTCGTCGTCCACGCGACGGTAGACCACGTCGACCCTCCGCAGACCGGCCGTCGTGCGCATGTAGACGAAGCCGTCGTTGACCAGCAGGTCCCGGCCCTCGACCAGTTCCGCGCCGATCTCCTGGGCCAGGAACATGTGCTCGTAGAACGCGGAGTTCCAGGTTCCCGGCGTTAGCAGGGCCAGGCTCGGATCCGGGCGTCCGCCCGGGGCCATCTCGGTCAGCGTCTGGCGCAACAGGCTGCCGTAGTCCTCGACCTCCTGGACCCGGCAGGTGCGGTAGAGGCGCCGCATGCCGGCCTTGACCGCCTTGCGGTTGGCAATCATGTAGGAGACGCCCGAGGGCACCCGCAGGTTGTCCTCCAGCACCATGAACCCGTCCTGGGTGCGCACGATGTCCGTTCCACAAACCGCCACCCAGGTGTTGTTCGGCACGCTCACGCCGCGCATCTCCAGCCGGTACTGCGGGCAATCGAAGACCACGTCGATGGGGATCACACCGTCGCGGACGATGCGGCAATCTCCGTAGACGTCGCCCAGGAACAGGTTGAGGGCCGTGATGCGCTGGACCAGACCGGCTTCCAGTTCGCTCCATTCCGCGAGCGTGAGCAGGCGCGGCACGCAGTCGATCGGGATGATCCGCTCCTCGGCCTCCTCGTCGCCGTAGACCGTGAAGGTGATTCCCTCCTGGGAAAAGGAGCGGGTCACCCGCTCCTGAATCGTCTCGAGTTCCTCGCGGGGGGCGCTCCGCAGGGCCTCGTAGACCGCTCGGCAGTGTTCGCGCGGCACACCCTGAGCGACGAACATCTCGTCGAAGATCGCTGGATCGAAGTCGTAGGAGTCGAAGTCCAGAAGCCACCCCCAACTGGTGCTCTGCTTCGTCAATCTACACCAGCGCCGGAACCGACGCCTTTTTGTATGGCCTCGCTTGGACGTTCCGCGCGTCCGACCCGTATCATCCAGTAAGCCGCCGGCGACATGCCCCAACTCGCGCGGCCAAACCTCGAATGCACTTAAGGAGCACGAAGATGACTGGAGCGCGCTCCCGCCGCCTCGAAGGCGGCTTCACCCTGATCGAACTGCTGATCGTCGTGGCGATCATCGGCATCATCTCCGCGTTGCTGGTACCGAACCTGATGACCGGCCTTCAGAACGCGAACCAGACGCGGACGCAGGCCGACATGAAGAGCGTCGGCACCGCCTGGATGCAGTGGCTCACCGACCAGGTCAGCGCCGCCGCCGCCGGCTCGAGCACGACGGCGACGTTCACCTGGAGCGAGTTCACATACCCCGACTTCTCCCATGACGACCTGTCCGCTCTGCTCAGGCCGTCGAACACCTTCTTCTACATGCAGGACGTGCCCGAGCGCGACGGCTGGAACAATCCCTACCGCTACGGCTTCGGTGGCGCCGACCAGTTGCTCGGCACCCAGGTGATCGGCATCTGGAGCGGCGGCCGCGATGGCTCGGCTTCCGCGCAGCCGGAGTCCAGCTACGAAATCGGCGCCTTCGCGGGTACCGAATTCAACCAGGATCTGGTCTGGGCCGACGGCTACTGGGTGCGCTGGCCCGGCAGCGCGGCGGCGGCCGCCTCCCGGGACGAAACCGAATAGCAGTGTAACCGCGGGTCTTCTGACCCGCGGGAACGAAACGCGCCGCGAAGCGGCGACCTTCAGATCTGCGAGAAGGCGGTCGGCCGGAGAAAGACGTTCTCGATCCCCGAAACCGTCCCCTTGTACATCTCCATGTCGCGCATCCGCACCCACTCCGGGTGGACCAGGAAGTCCCGCCAGTGCTGCCGGTGCGATTCCATGTCGGGCGCCGACAGGATGTAGACGAGTGCCGGCACATTGGCGCCGATCAGCAGTTCGCCAAACAGAAGCGGCGCCATGTCGACATCGCGCATCACGTCGATCTCGCCGTTGTCGAACATGTGGACCTTGCGACGCGCCGTGTCCTCGTTGTGGCTCTCGTACAGCCGGAGCTCGAAGATCCGGTCCTCGCCGGCCGCGGTCTGGGGCGGCAGTTCCATTACCGGCATGCCCTTGAAGGCGTGCAGGAACCAGCTCTCGACCCGTTCGTAGATCGGCTCCCGGGTCGGCGTGGCGTACATCGGCGCCGCGGCCTCCAGGTAGGTCGCGTCGGCCTCCAGGGTGGCCTTCATGCCCACGAAGTCCTCGATGCCGGGGAAAGCGATGATCGCCCACACCGACAGCGCGTCAACGGGTTCGAGGGGATCTTCCCCTTCGGCGGGCGGCTCGACTCCGAACACGCCGACCCGATCGAGGCCCGCGCGGTTCAGCGCCGGAACCAGGGCGTCCTCCAGGTAAGCAAGGACCGTGTCCCGGCTGCCTTCGTCGTCCAGACTGTAACGCCGGATCTCGTAGTACTCACGGGCGGGCCCGCTCTGCTCCACCGCCTGCTCCTCCGCCGCGTCCTGCTCGGAAACCGCCGCCGGCGCGCAGGCGAGAACCAGCGCGGCAGCCATCGCGGCCAGCGAGATGGACAGAAGACCTCTTCCTGGCTGGATCATCGACATCGTTCCACCTCAACTCCTCCCGAGCCTTTCGCTCACTCCCTGGCCAGCAGCCATGCCAGCATCGTGTTCGAGACGAGATCCGCCGCTTCCAACTGGACCCAGTGGCCCACCGACGGCGCCGTGACCAGCGTGTAGTCGCGGTCGATCCAGTCCCACGTGTTCTTCAATCCATCCTTGTCCACCGCCGTGTCCTTCAGGCCGTGAAACTGGAGCACGGGCATCTTCAGGTTCGGCATCTCGCCGCCGCCGGCTACCTGACCGTAGTTCGCCCGGTAGTAGTTCAGCATGCCGTCCCAGTAGGAGCGCTCGAAGGCCTCCCGATAGTGGCCGGCCACCTTCTCGCCCTCGCTGGCGTAGCGGTTCAGAAGGCCCTCAGGCACCGGACTGCCGTCCGGCTCCGAAGTCGCGAAGTTCCGCGCGTACTGCGTGTTCCGCCGCTGCGCCTCGGTCGCGTTCGCGATCACGTTGCCGTAGCCCCTGGGATGAGTCAGGTTGAGGATGACCAGACGCTCGATCTGCTCGGGATGCTCCATCGCGTAGCGCCAGGCGATCGCGCCGCCCCAGTCGTGGCCGACCAGCGTGATGGGCTCAGCCAGATCCTCGACCACCGCCGCCACGTCGCTGAGAATCAACGGCATCTGGTAGTCCTCGACCCGCTTCGGCTGACCGCTCCGGTTGTACCCGCGCAGATCCATCGCCGCGGTCCGGAACTCCCCCTCGAGGGCGGCCATCTGGTGGCGCCACGAGTACCAGAGATCCGGAAAGCCGTGGAGGAACAGGACCGGCTTGCCCTCCCCCAGCGTGACGTAGTGAATGTCGATCTCGCCGCTCTTCACCGTATGGTGATCGACACGATCCCAAACGTCGGCGTTCGAGTCGTCGGCGGCAACGGCGAGCGGCGCCAGCACACAGGCGACCAGAAGCGTCGCGCACCGAGCCCAGCGGCATCGAGAGTCGTACAAAGTCACGTCGGTTCTCCCTGAAGTTGGATCGGCGATCGTAGCAGCGGCGCGTCCGGGCAGCCTCCGCGGGCGGAAGACCGGCACGACCCCCTTGTCCAGCGGCCCCCGGTGAAACATCCGGGCTCAGGGAACCCGCGGCTCCTCCTCGGGCGAATCCTCGAAGCGCTTGTAGTTCCGCCCGTAGTCGGGCCGGGTTCGCTTGTGGCACACCACGCACGACAGGTAGACCTGCTCGTTCAGGGCGATCAGCGCCTCGAGATCCTGGTCGAGAGCTGCTTCGTATGCGGCCGCCCCGGCGTCGAACATGAGCCTGGCGTCCCGCATCCACTCGTCGCGGTCTCCCACGACCCGGCTCGGCATCATGATCAGGTTCGCCGACTCGGCGAGGATCAGCGCCTGTGCCTGCAACGCGTTCCACTCGACTTCGTTGGTCGGCGCGCGGCTCTCGACATAGAGGATCGCGTCGGACGCCGGATACATCAGCTTGATCATCAGTTCGCTCATCGTGCCGACCGGCTGCGGCTCCGGCACCGGCGCGTCGTCCCGCGCGGCAGCCGCGCCAGCGAGGCCCGCAACGACTACAGCGATCGCGATCTTTCCCGGCATGAGGTCGTCCCCTTTCGGGGCTATCATGGCATGATCCCGCCGGCCAGGTAACCACCCGGAGACGAACCCCAGCCATGAAGCGAAACACCCTCTTTACCGCCGTCTGCTTGCTCGCTCTGGTCGCCTGCGCCGAACAGGACGGTCCCCTGCACCCTGGCGACAACGACCAAAGGACCCTGCAGGAGGCGTTGCTCGTCGCCGAGCCCGGCGCGGTCATCGAACTCGCCGCGGGCCGCTTCGAGTTCGACGCCACCCTCTCCCTCGATGTCGAGGGCGTAACGCTGCGGGGCCAGGGCATGGACGAGACGATCCTGGACTTCGCCGGCCAGGCTCCGGGCACCGGCGGCGAGGGAGTTCTCGTGACGGCCAACGACTTCACGGTCGAGAGCCTCGCGGTCGAGAACACGCTCGGCGACGGGATCAAGGTCGAGGGAACGACCGGCGCCGCCTTCCGCGGCGTGCGGGTCGAGTGGACGAACGGACCGGACACGAACAACGGGGCCTACGGCCTCTACCCGGTCCAGGTGACGAACGTGTTGATCGAGGACAGCCAGGTGCGCGGCGCCTCGGACGCCGGCATCTACGTGGGGCAGTCCGCCAACGTCGTCGTCCGGCGCAACGAGGTGTGGGAGAACGTGGCCGGCATCGAGATCGAAAACACGACCGGCGCGGACGTCTACGAGAACCGGGCCCACGACAACACCGGCGGTCTGCTCGTGTTCTCCCTGCCGGAGCTTCCGGTCAAGGACGGCCGCGACGCGCGGGTCTACGACAACGACATCGTGGACAACAACCTGCCCAACTTCGGCAAGGAAGGGGCCATCGTCTCCACGATTCCCGCCGGCTCCGGAGTCATCGTGATGGCCAGTGACAACGTCGAACTCTTCGGGAACCGGATCCACAACAACCAGAACTCGAATCTGGCGGTCATCTCGTACCTGTCGACCGGGCGCACGTACAACGACCCCGGCTACGACCCGTACACCGAGGGCGTCTACGTCCACGACAACGAGTTCGTCGGCGGCGGCGACATGCCGAACGGCGCGTTCGCCGACGCGTTCGTCGCCCTCGCCGGAGGCGCCTTCCCGGACATCGTGTGGGACGGCGTGGTGAACCCGGACAAGCTCGTCGACGGCGCGGTGCCGGACGAGCTCCGCCTCTACGTCGAGAACAACGGCGACGCGGACTTCGTGAACCTCGATCTCGGCTCGGTGTTCGCGGGCGGAGAACCGAGCGTCACGACGGATCTCGGCCCGCACCAGGGCTCGCTGCCCGCGGTTCCCCGGCCGGTCGATCTGGGCGCCGCGACGGGCGCCGGCAGCCCCTGATGAAGGCGCTGCTCGCCCCGGCGGTCGTCCTCTGCGTGGCCACCGGCTGCTCGAGCAGTGATTCTCCCGCCGGAAGGGGCCCCTTCGCCCACTATCCGCGGACTCTCTCGGCCTGGGGTCTCTTCGCCGGCGAACTGTCGGCCCACAGGCCGGCCCCCGGCGTCGAGCCCTACGACCTGAACACGCCGCTCTTCTCCGACTACGCGCGGAAGCTCCGCTTCGTCCGCCTGCCGGTCGCTCCCGGCGGCGCGATCGAACCCGCCCTGTACCGGGAGAACGGGTCGTTCGAATTCCCTGTCGGCACCGTGATCGCGAAGACCTTCGCCTACCCCGCCGACTACCGCGTGGCGGAAGCGAAGCTGCGGCCCCTGGAAACCAGGTTGCTCGTTCACGAGCCGGACGGCTGGGTCGGGCTGCCGTACATCTGGAACGAGGAGCAGAGCGAGGCCAAGCTCGAGATCGTGGGCGGCCCCCTGGACGTGACCTGGATCGACGGGAACGGTGCGCGAATCGAACACACCTACCAGGTGCCGAACGCGAACCAGTGCAAGACCTGTCACCGCACCGACGGTGAACGCGTGCTGCCGATCGGCCCGCGGGCCTCGCAGTTGAACCGGAACTTCGTCTACGCCCGGGCCGACGGCTCCTCGATCGAGGAGAACCAGCTCGACCGCTGGCGGCGCGTCGGCTTCCTCAAGGGCGCCCCGCCGGTCGACGAGACGCCCCGGGCTCCGGTCTGGAACCTGGCGGCGACCGGCACCCTCAACGACCGCGCCCGCACCTGGCTGGACATCAACTGCGCCCACTGCCACAACCTCGAGGGCAGCGGGCGCACCTCAGGGCTCGATCTTCGGGCGGAGCACGACGACCGGACTCGGCTCGGCGTCTACAAGCACCCGGTCGCGGCCGGCCAGGGCACCGGCGACCGTCTCTACGGCGTCGTGCCGGGACGTCCGGACGAGTCGATCCTCGTGTACCGGATCGAGTCGGTGCATCCCGGCGTGATGATGCCGGAGATCGGCCGCGGCCTCGTCGACACGGAAGCCGTCGCCCTGATCCGCGAGTGGATTCAGGCGATGGAGACTCGAACCGAGGCCTGAGCGACCCAGGACCTCGGAGGCGACGGGCCGCCTCCCGGTCCCGTGTCTACTCCGCCAGGATCTGCCGCGTGCGGTGGAAGACCTCGTCCAGCCCCACGGCGTCCGAGCCGTAGTACCCGCGGATGCCACCCGCCCGATCCACGAGCACCAGCCGCGTGGCGTGCGCCACATCGACCAGACCGCCGGCCAGGTCCAGCCGTTCGCCCATCGGCAGGGCAAAACCGTCGAGGACGACGGAGCGCATCGCTTCCTCCGCCCCCGTGACGAAACTCCACCGCTCGAGATCGAGACCGCGGATATCGGCATAGCCGAGCAGGCGCGCCGGCGTGTCGTGTTCCGGGTCGACCGAGAAACTGACCAGCCAAACGCCATCGACGCCCTCCTCGCGGTAGCGGCGCTGCAGGCGGCTCACCTCGGAAGTGAGTCGCGGGCAAACCGTCGCGCAGCGGGTGAACACGAAGGAAGCGACGTAGGCCTCTCCCGCGAGATCGGCGCTGCCGAAAGCCTCGCCGTTTTGGTCCACCAGCCGCCACTCGGGCAACTGCCGGAGAACCGGCGGCGGATCCGGTTCGACGCGGAGCAGGGGCCGCAGCGCCGGGATGAGAATCACACCCGCCAGCGCCGCCAGCAACCATGGGTTGAGGAGCCAGCGAAGGAACGGGCTCCGCGCCTCGGCAGACCTGTCGGGAACCTCTACAGACACTCCCCGACACTATCTCGGCTCTGATCCTTTGACCGCCTCGAAAGCACGCTGTACACTCCGCGCGATCTCGGAGGGGTGCAGGGCTTCATCCCTGCTTCGGGGCTAAGAAGTTTTGGCACAGATCTTCCCCAAGTGGACTCTCAAGGTACCGCTGTATGCCGCAGCAGCGCTGCCAATTGCGGGCGCCGTGGCGATTGGCGCGATCTGGTACTACTTCTCGCCCGAGTACACGGATGTCGGCTATCGCCCGGCGCAGCCGGTGCCTTACAGCCACGCCCTGCATGTGGGCGAGTTCGGCCTTGACTGCCGCTACTGCCACTCCTCAGTCGAAGAGTCCGCGGTGTCGGACATTCCACCCACCCAGGTGTGCATGAACTGCCACCACGTCGCGGCGCGCGAGAGCGAGCTTCTGGAGCCGATCCGCAAGAGTGCTGAGCAGGGTCGGCCGATGCGCTGGGTCCGCGTCCACAACCTGCCCGACTACGCGTTCTTCAATCACAGCGTCCATGTCGGCGCGGGGGTCGGCTGCAGGTCCTGCCACGGTCCCGTCCATGAGATGGAGGTCGTCACCCAGACCGAGCCCCTGAGCATGAGCTGGTGCCTCGACTGCCACCGCGATCCGGGGCCGCACCTGCGGCCGCTCGACGCGGTCACCGACATGGAGTGGCTGCCCACAGGCGATCACGCTGCCTTCGCCGAACAGGCGATCGTGGAACGAGGTCTCGCACCGCCCGAGGACTGCACGGGGTGCCATCGATGAGCGCAGGCAACGGCAACCGCCCGGCGAAGACGTACTGGCGCAGCCTGGAACAGGTGCAGGGCGATGCCCGAGCCACCGAGTTCCTGCACCGCGAGTTCCCGGAAGGGGCCTCCGAGGCGCCCCCCGAACTGCTCCAGGAGGGCTTGAGCCGGCGCAGCGTGCTCGCGATGCTCGGCTCCACCGCTTCTCTCGCCGGTCTGGTCGGCTGCGACGTGATCCGCCGCCCCGTCGAACACATCGTTCCCTACGTCGACGCGCCGGAGGGCATGGTTCCCGGCGTTCCGCAGGCGTACGCCACGACGATGCCGTTCGGCAACCGGGCCCTCGGCGTGCTGATGGAGAGTCACGAGGGCAGGCCGACGAAGGTCGAGGGGAACGAACTCCATCCTTCCTCCGGCGGTGCGTCTGGTGTCTGGGCACAGGCCTCCATCCTCGACCTGTACGACCCGGACCGCTCCAAGACGGTGCGATTCGGCGACCAGCCGTCTTCGTGGGATGACCTCGTCGCGGCCTGGACCGAGGGCGACCTCGCTCCTGCCGCCGACGGCGCCGGGCTGGCGGTCCTCGCCGAACCGTCCTCGTCGCCGACCCTGCTGCGGCTCAAGTCGGCCCTGCTCGAGCGCTATCCCCAGGCGCGCTGGGTGACCTGGCAGCCGGTGAGCGACGAGAACGCCGACCGCGGCCTCGAGTCGGTGGCCGGCGAGCACTACCACGCCCTCCCCCACCTGGATCGGACACGGGTCCTGCTCACCCTGGACTCCGACCTGCTCGGCACGGAGGGCGACAGCGTCCGCAACCTGCGCGGCTACGCGAAGGCCCGGCGCGTGGGCGACAACGGCTCCCCCGCGATGCTGCGCCACTACGCCGTAGACGGCGTCCACTCGCTCACGGCCGCCAACGCCGACCACCGGCTGCGGGTTCAGAGCGGCCGGGTCGCCGCCTTCGTGGCCCAGCTTGGACACGCCCTCGTCGCCCACGGCCTGGAACTTCCCCTGGACGGCGGCGCGCCCGCCACGGACATCGACGACGCCTGGGTGCAAGGCCTCGCGGCGGATCTGGTGAGTCACCAGGGCGCCGGGCTGATCGTGGCCGGCGACCGCCAGCCGCCGGAGGTTCACGCCGCGGTCTACGCTCTGAACTCGGCTCTTGGCAACGCCGGCGCGACGGTGACCTACCACCAGACACCGGACACCGGCAGTTCGAGCGACGCCGACCTGGCCGCCCTGACAGCCGCGCTGAACGAAGGCGCCGTCGACAGGCTGGTCGTTCTGGGAACGAACCCGGTCTACAGCGCGCCCGCCGACCTCGACTTCGCCGGGGCGCTCGAGAATCTGAACGCCGCCGGAGCGCTGATCCACGTCGGCACGTATCGCGACGAGACGAGCCGCCTGGCCCGCTGGCACGTGCCGCTGGCCCACTACCTCGAGAGTTGGGGCGACGCCCGCGCGACGGAGGGCGCCGCCAGCGTGGTGCAGCCCCTGATCGAGCCGCTCTACGGCGCCAGGAGCGCGATCGAGGTCCTGGCGCTCGTCGCTCTGGGCGAGGCACGGGACGGTCGCGACCTGGTCCGCGAGACGTGGTCCGAACTGCTCGGGCTGCCCCTCGAGGACGGCTCGGAAGCCGAGGCTTCCATGCCGGAGGATGCCGCGGCCGCAACGGAAGGCGGCAGCGAAGACGCAAGCGAGGAAGCGGACGCCCCGCCGGTCGACCCCATGTCCCTGCCGGTTCCCGTCGCCCTCTCCGAGTTCGAGATCGCCTGGCGGCGAGTGCTCCATGACGGCGTGCAGGAAGGCAGCGCCGCCCCCGCGGCCGAACTCGCGGCCGTCGCCCCCGAAGACTGTGCCGCCGCCGTCCGCGCGGCCGGCGACGCCGCCAGCCCGGTCGCCCTTGGCGAGGAGCTGGAAGTCGTCTTCCGCTCCTCCGCGGCTCTCTACGACGGACGCTTCGCGAACAACGGCTGGCTCCAGGAACTCCCCGACCCGATGACCAAGCTGACCTGGGACAACGCCGCCCTGATCAGCCCGGCCACCGCCACCGCGCTCGGCCTCGAGAACGAGGACCTGGTCACCGTCACCCGCGGTGAGCGCGAACTCGAACTGCCGGTGTGGCAGGTCCCCGGTCAGGCCGACCACAGCGTGACGATCGATCTCGGTTACGGCCGGGACTTCGACGGCCGGATCGCCAGCACCGCGAACGACGAGGATCACACCCCCGGCCGGAACGGCTACCTGCTGCGCACTTCGGACGCCCTCCACGTCGGCCGCTGCTCCCTGCGGGCAAGTGGCGGCTCCTATCCTCTGGCGCAGACCCAGGACCATCACTCGATGGAAGGCAGGCCGCTCGTCAAGGAAGCCGACCTCGACTACTTCGCCGAGCACCCCGACTTCGCCACCGCCCACAGCGAGAAGCCCCACGAGAACTCGATGTGGGACGAGTGGACGTACGAGGACTCCCCCCAGTGGGGCATGACGATCGACCTGAACGCCTGCGTCGGCTGCAACGCCTGCGTCATCGCCTGCCAGAGCGAGAACAACATCCCCATCGTCGGCAAGGACCAGGTGATGGAAGGCCGGGAGATGCACTGGCTGCGCATCGACCGCTACTTCTCTTCCGAGGGCGAGTCCGAACGCCTGCTCGAAGAACTGGTCGATCCCCTGCCCCACGACCCGCAGACCAACTTCCAGCCGGTGCCCTGCATGCATTGCGAGAACGCTCCCTGCGAGCAGGTCTGCCCCGTCGCCGCAACCGTCCATGATGACGATGGCATCAACGCGATGGTCTACAACCGCTGCATCGGCACCCGCTACTGCTCGAACAACTGCCCGTACAAGGTCCGGCGCTTCAACTACTTCAACTTCACCAAGGACACGCCCGAGGTGATGCACCTGGGCGCGAACCCGGACGTCACGGTCCGTTCCCGCGGGGTCATGGAGAAGTGCACGTACTGCGTGCAGCGGATCAGCCGCGCCAAGGTCGACGCGAAGCAGGACGGCCGGCCCCTGGCCGATGGCGACGTCGTCACCGCCTGCCAGCAGGCCTGTCCGGCCGACGCGATCCGCTTCGGCGACATCACGGATGCCGGAAGCCAGGTCGTCGAGGCGAAGTCGAGCCCCCGCAACTACAACCTGCTCAACGATCTGCACACGAAGCCGCGGACCACCTACCTGGCGAAGATCCGGCATCCGAACCGTGAGATCACGCCCGCCCCGGAGCCGGCGGACGAACATGGCGCGGCCGACGGCCACGGCGAGGACGCGCACTGATGCCCGAGGCGACGCCAGCCAGCCGCGCGAGCCTGCGGCTCACGACCGCCGCCCTGGTCGCGGTTCTGGTCCTGCTCGGTTGCCGGGGCATGCCTTCCCCGTACCCGCCCATCCACCTGAACCCGAACATGGACTACCAGGAGCGCTACGACCCGCAGGAGGCGAGCGCCTTCTTCTACGACGGGATGGCGATGCGCCAGCCCGTCGCCGGGACCGTGGCCCGCGGTCAGCTCGACATCGACCACCGCCTCACGTTCGGTCGCGATGACGAGGGGTACCTTCTCGAGGTTTCGCCGATCCCGGTCACCGGCGACCTGCTGGCCCGTGGACAGAAGGGCTACACGATCTACTGCCAGCCCTGCCACGACGAACGCGGCACCGGCCAGGGCATCCTGTTCGAACGGGCCGACACCCCGACCGCCTCGCTCCACGATGAACTGCGCGCCGGCTACAGCGACGGCCGCCTCTACGACATCATCACGAACGGTTCCGGGCTGATGGCGGGCTACCGCTACCCCCTCGGGGTCGAGGATCGCTGGGCGATCGTCGCCTACGTCCGCGAGTTGCAGGAAGAACGCCGGACGATGCAGGCGGAGCGGGAAGCCCGCCAGTAGCGCCTCAGGGAGCGGAGAGCCAGTGAGCAGAAACAAGATCCTCTTCGGCATCGGCGTTCTCGCCTTCGTGGCGGTGATCGTCACCGTCCGTCTGGGCGGCTTCCTGGTGGACAACGAGTACCGCCAGCCCGGACGCCAGGTCGCGGCCGAGGAAGCGCTGGGCGAAGCCGAACCCACGCCGCGCCAGCAGGGCATCGCCGACGAGCAGGCGGCCGACGAGGCGGAGGTGCGAGCCCTTCCCTACGAAGAGGCCGAGTACCGCTCGGTGCCCTTCGTCGGCAGCCGGGTCACCGTGTGGGTGCTGGCGCAGCTCCACCTGCTGTTCGCCGCGTTCGTCCTCGCGGTGCCCCTGTTCGCCTTCATCATCGAGTTCATCGGCTACGTGAAGAAGGAAGAGCGCTACAACAAGCTGGCCTACGAGTTCACCAAGCTGCTCTCCGTCTCGTTCTCGATGACCGCCACTTTCGGCGCGTTCCTGACCTTCGGGCTGATCATCCTGTACCCGAAGTTCACGAACTACCTGATGCACATCTTCTCGCCGACCTTCCTGCCGTATGTGCTGCTGTTCTTCCTGGAGGCGCTGTTCCTCTACAGCTACTACTACGGCTGGGGCAAGTTCGGGCCGAAGGTACACCTGTTCCTCGGCTTGATGCTGAACGTCGTCGGCACCGCGATCATGTTCATCGCGAACGCCTGGCTGACCTTCATGATGTCGCCCGGCAAACGGGAGGACGTGGACGGCGACGGCATTCCGGACTTCGTTTCCGCGGTCTCCGAGAGCGGGGCACTGCTCAGTCTCCGGGACGCCTTCTTCAATTTCACGTGGATGCCGATCAACATCCACCGGATCATCGCCAACGTCGCCTTCGGCGGCTCGATCGCCGCCGCCTACGCGGCCTTCCGCTACCTCCGGGCGAAGACCGACGAGGAGAAGGCCCACTTCGACTGGATGGGCTACATCGGCAACTTCGTTGCGATCATCGCGTTTCTGCCGCTGCCCTTCGCCGGCTACTACCTGGCGAGCGAGATCTACGCCTTCAGCCAGACGCTGGGCATCCAGATGATGGGCGGCACCTTCTCCTGGCTCTTCGTACTCCAGGCGGCACTGATCGGCAACCTGTTCCTGGGTGCGAACTACTACCTGTGGCTGGGGATGGGGAGGATCGAGGGCACCGCCCATTTCCAGAAGTTCATCAAGTATCTGCTGATCGCGATCGCTCTCTGCTTCGCCGTTTGGGCGACGCCCCGATATGCGATCGCGTCCGTTTCGGAGATCGCCGCGATGGGCGGCAGCAGCCACCCGCAGCTCTCCTATCTGGGACAGATGTCGGCCAAGAACACCGCGGTCAACATTCTCATCCTCTCGACCTACATGAGCTTCCTCCTCTACCGGCGAACCGGCAAGCAGTCGACCCACCCGCAGAGGCAACTCCTGAGCCGCGCTCAAATCGTGGTCTTCGCCGCGACCGCGGCACTCGTCATCTTCTTCGGCATCTACGGCTACTACGTGGACGCGGCAACACGCATCCGATTCGCGATACCCCAGGTCTACTCCGTGCTCGCCGCGATGGCCGTGATCACGATCATCGACCTGCCGCTGTACCGCAATGCGCGGCAGCCCGGCGAGACGCAGTGGGGGAAGATCCCCGCTATCTCGCAGTACGCCCTGATCTTCATCGCGCTCAGCTTCACCTGGCTGATGGGGCTGATGGGCTACGTCCGCTCCGGCCTGCGCCAGGAATGGCATGTCTACGGCGTGGTCCTCGACACGTCCCCGGACGCATACACGCCCACTCTCGGCTTCGCCACCCAGGTCGTCTCGGTCACCGTGCTCATCTTCTTCGGCCTGCTCGGCGTCGTCTTCTGGCTCAGCAGTCTGGGCGGCAAGAAGGACTACGAGCCGAAATCGGCCGCTGAGCTCGAAGGAGGGAGGGCGGCATGAAGCTGACCCTGCCGATGCCGCTCAAGCTGGTCGCCCTGGTGCTCGGCACCACGGCGTTCTACATGTACCTGGGCCAGATCGTGCCCCAGAAGGAGGTCCATCCTCCGCCGCCGGTTCTGATCAGCGCCGAAATGACGACGGAAGAACTCATCCAGGTCGGCCTCGAACTGGCCAACGGCAGGGGCATCTGCATGAGCTGCCACAACGATGTCCGCGCGCCGGGCTTCGACGGCATCGGCTCGCGCGCCGGCGCCCGGATCGAGGGGATGTCCGACATCGAGTACCTGGCCCAGTCCCTGTACGAACCGGACGCCTTCCTCGTTCCCGGCTTCGCTCAGGGCATGCAGAAGATGAACGAGCCTCCGATCAGCTTTTCGGACGATGAGATGAGAGCCGTGATCGCCTGGCTGCAGAGCCAGGGCGGCACAGCGACCGTCACCCTGGACACCGAACTGGGCTACTGACCGAACTTTCAGAAATTCCTGAAATCATGAGGAACAACAACCCGAGCCTCCCTGTTCTGAATGGTGACCGCCCTCGAAACGGGCGGCCACCTGCCCCCCAACCTCCTCGGAACTGATGATGGACGGATTCAACCTACCGGTTCTCCTTGCCCTGGCCGCGGTCGCCGGCGTGCTGGTCTGGCGCCGCGCCAACACTCTGACCTGGCTGCTCTTCAGTTGGGGAGCGCTGTGGGCCTTCTTCAAGTACGGCTTCACGGTCCCGATTCCCCAGTCCGTGGCGACGATCTACCTCGGAATCACGACTCTCGCCTTGGTCTGTTTCGCCTCGTCGAGTCGCGAGCGGCTGGCGGAGGTCACCTCGCCGATCGTGCGCCTGATTCGCGAGCCGCGCTACAAGCTCCCTCTCGCCGCGCTTCTCGTCGCTCTGCCGGCGCTCGCCGCCTACAACGTCTACGCGGACATGAACGTCCCGCTCGAGGCGCCCGGCTTCGGACGGGAGGTCCATCCTTCTCCGAACGCGACGATCACGGTTCACGGCGAAACGATCGACATGGCGACCGCGGACAACCCGTACACCCATCTTCACGAGGACGACCCGGAAGCCTACGAGGAACACCTGGAGAACGGCCGCCGCGTCTACTACGAGAACTGCTTCTGGTGCCACGGGGACGGCATGGGCGGAGACGGCATGTTCGCCCACGGCCTGAACCCGGTACCCAGCAACTTCAACGACAGCGGCACCCTGCCGATCCTGCAGTCTTCCTTCGTCCACTGGCGGATCGCCCTCGGCGGTCCCGGTCTCCCGGAAGGCGGAACGCCCTGGGACAGCGCGATGCCGGCCTGGGAGAAGTTCCTCACCACGGAAGAGATGTGGGACGTCAACCTGTTCATCTACGACTTCAACGGCTTCGAGCCGCGCGCGCTGGGGCAGCACTGATGGCTGCTCATTCCATCCGCACCGTGGCCGCGCTCGCTGCCGCGTTCCTGGCCGCGCCGCTGGCCGCCCAGGTCGACCTCGGCACCGAGGAGCAGCGAGCGGCCGGCAAGGTCGTCTACGACAAGTACTGCGGCCAGTGCCACGGAGACACGGGCGACGGCAACGGCTACGCCACGCTACGGGTCAAGCCGAAACCCCGCGACTTCACGACCGGCAAGTACAAGTTCCGGACCACGCCGAACGGCATGTTGCCGACGGACGACGACCTGCGCCGGGTGATCGAGATCGGAGCCCCTTACACTTCGATGCCGGGCTGGCCCAACCTGACCAGCACCGAAATCGACAACGTCATCTACTACATCAAGTCCTTCTCGCCGGACTTCGAGAACCCGGACCGCTACGGCGAGCCGATCGACATTCCCCCGCCGCTCGAGTCGACCGAGGAGTCGATCGCCCGCGGCCGCGTGGTCTACGAGGAGCAGGGCTGCGCCGCCTGCCACGGCGAGGTCGGCCGCGGCGACGGCCCCTCCGCACCGACCCTGGTCAACGACAAGGGTGATCCGATCAAGGTCGCAGACCTGACCGAGCGCTGGACCTACCGCGGCGGGCCGACCAAGGAGGACATCTACCGCACCTTCTCCACCGGGCTGAACGGCACGCCGATGCCGTCCTACGCGGACTCGCTCGAAGTCGAGGACCGCCAGCACCTGGTGAACTACGTCTACTCCCTGGGCGACGGCGACGATCCGGGCTACGGCACCCTGATCACCGCCGTCTACTCCGAGGAACCACTCGATCTGCAGGACGCGGAAGCACTCGACGCCCAGTTCGAGAACGCGCCGATGACCCGTTTCCCCCTCGTCGGCCAGATCACAGAGCCCGGGCGGAACTTCTACCCCTCGGTCACGTCGGTCGAGGCTCGGGCCGTCTACAACCGGGACGAGATCGCGTTCCGCGTGAGCTGGCACGATCTACGCGCCGACAACGCCGGCCGGAACAGCCCGAGCCTCGAAGTACCGATGTGGAACGAGGACAACGGAATCGGCGGCGACGACGGAGGGGACGGCGACGCCGGCTTCTTCGGTGTCGAGGAGGCTTCCGGGGATGACGGCGGGTTCTTCGGCGTCGAGGAGGCGGCGCCGGAGGACGATTCCGGTTTCTTCGGCGTCGAGACGGTCGATGAAAGCGCGGACAACTTCTTCGGCGGTGGCGACGACGACTTCTTCGGGGGCGGCGACGCCGGCAGCGACGGCGCCGAGTTCTCCGATGCCGTGGCGCTCCAGTTCCCGGCTTCACTGGCCCCCGAAGACAAGCCCCAGCTCAAGCCGTACTTCCTGTTCGGCGACAGCCAGAACCCGGTCGATCTCTGGTTCGTCAATCTGACCTACGGCGTCGCGGACACCTTCCGCGGCCGCGGCAGCGACCAGGTCGAACCCACCGAGGCCGACATCGTCGAGGCCGTGACCTCGTACGACCAGGGCAAGTGGACGGTGACCTACAAGCGGCGCCGCGCGTCGCGGGCCGGCGTCAGCTTCGCCGAGCAGCAGTACACGCCGATCGCGTTCAGCGTCTGGGACGGCTTCAACCGGGAGCGCGGCAACAAGCGCGCCCTGTCGTCCTGGTTCTACGTCTATACCGAGCCGAGCGTCGAGCAGACGGCGACCATTCCGGTGCTGCGGGCCGCCTTCCTCGTCCTCGTGATCGAGCTGCTCGTCGTGTTCCTGGTCCGCCGCCGCGCGCGCCAGGCGCCAGCCGGCGACACCCTCACCGCGACCGAAGCCGCCGCAGTCTGATCAAGACTCCGTTCAACAACACCCCTGACCCCAGCTCTCGGAACCGACACTCCGTCTACAGAAGAGACACCACCATGTACAAGACGATCTACGTCCCCGTCGACAACTCGGACTACTCGAACCAGGCGATCGCCTCCGCGGTCGAGCTGGGCCGAAAGTTCGACTCCACCATGGTCGGCTGCCACGTCTACGCGGCAAGCATGCACGACTACCGGTTCAAGCAGATGGAGTACACCCTGCCGGACGAGTACCTCGAGGAGACGGAGCTCGACCGCCAGCGGAAGATCCACGACTCCCTGATCACGATGGGCCTGGAACTCATCTCGGAGAGCTACCTCGAGCCGATGAAGGCCGTCTGCGACGACGCCGACCTCGAGTTCGAACCGAAGATGATGGACGGCAAGCACCACGTCGAGATCGTCCGCGACATCCGCGAGTCGGAGTACGACCTCACCGTGCTCGGCGTGATGGGCATCGGCCGTGTCCGCGACACGCAGATCGGTTCGGTTTGCGAGCGGGTCGCCCGCACCGCCGACAAGGACGTTCTGGTCATCAAGCGCCTACCCGCGAAGGCCAACGGCGTGGCCACCAACGGCAACGGCAACGGCCACGCCGAGTCCGACTCTCGCGACACGATCCTGGTCGGCGTCGACGGCTCGCCCCAGTCTTTCGGCGCCCTGATGACCGCGATCGACCTGGCGAAGACGTTCGGCAAGAAGGTCGAGGCGATCTCCGTCTACGACCCGTACCTGCACTACTCCGTGTTCAAGGGCGTGGTCAACGTGCTGACCGAGCGCGCGGCGAAGATCTTCCGCTTCGAGGAGCAGAACCAGCTCCACGAGGAAATCATCGACACCGGTCTGGCGCAGATCTACCAGTCGCACCTCGATGTCGCGGAGACGATGGCGACGGAGGTCGGCGTCGAGCTGACGAAGACCCTCCTCGACGGCAAGGCGTTCCAGAAGGTCCTCGATCACGCCCGGAAGATCGACCCCTGGATGCTGGTCATCGGGCGCGTCGGCGTCCACAGCGACGAGGGCGAGAGCGGCCTCGGCAGCAACGCCGAGAACCTGCTCCGCTCCTGCCCCTGCGACCTCCTGCTGACCACCCGGCTTGAGTACCCGGAACTCGACGTCAAGGCCGAGGAGAGCATTCGCTGGACGCCCGAGGCCGAGGAGCGCTTCGAGCGCGTGCCCGACCAGGTGCGCGGCAT
This sequence comes from Thermoanaerobaculia bacterium, assembly GCA_965232105.1. GTDB lineage: Bacteria > Acidobacteriota > Thermoanaerobaculia > Multivoradales > Multivoraceae > Multivorans. The sequence continues at coordinate 3,305,963 of OZ246956.1, read as the reverse complement.
CGCCCGCACCGCGCTCTACCGCCTGGCGGTCGAGCAGGGCCACAGCGTGATCTCGAGCGACGTGCTCGACGAGGCGATGGACCGCTACATGCCGAAGTACACCGCCCGCGAAACGGAGGCGCTGGCCGAGCAGGTCGCCCTGCAGCTCGCGCGCAGCCGGCCCACCTTCATCTGCCGCAAGTGCGGCGTGACCTCGGCCGAGCCGGACCCGATCCGCTGCGGCGTCTGCGGCAGTGAGTCCTTCGAGCAGATCACGGAGGAGATGCTCGACCGGATCGCCGAGATGGAGGGAGGCCTCGAGGTCGAGACGACCTATGACGGCCGCAAGCTCAAGTGGACAGCGGACGCGCGCCTGGCCCTCAAGACGATCGAGGACGCCTATCGCCGCCGCCGCGCCAAGGCGCGGATCGAGAAGAAGGCGCGGATGAGCAAGCTGCCTACCGTCACCTTCGAGTTCGCGCGCGTGATGATCGAGGACGAGACAGGCGAGCCGGTCACGATCGAGGCCCGTGAGCAGGCGGCGGAGGTGACCGGCAACGGCGCCGCCGCCGAGTCGCCCGCGGACGAGCGGAAGCTGATCGCCCGCGACGACGAGCGCGTACCGCTGCTCTCGAACCACGAGTGGACGGCCGAAGCCGTCGAGCGCATTCTCCGGGTTCCCGCCGGCTTCATGCGGGACCGGACCCAGGAGCGCATCGAACTGGTGGCCCGTGAGAAGCACGTCCCGCAGATCGGCATCAAGACGGTCGAGGAGGGCATCGAACTCGGCCGCGAGCTGATGGAGCAGATGATCGCGGCCTACGAGATCGGCAAGGACGACGGGACGCAGGCAACCGAAGTCGCCGAGGCCGAAACCAAGGCCGCGACCGCGGCGGGCAGGTGCCCCTTCTCCGCTCTCGCCGAAGCCGGCGCGAGCGACGCGCAGGTCGAGGCGGCCAAGGACGCGAAGGCCGGCACCTACCTGAACGAGGTCGGCCTGATGTCGGCTCTCGACGACAAGCGCAAGGCCGGCGAACCGGAAGCCTGATTCCGCTTCTTCCGGCGCGTCTTCTCCAGCGAGTCGCGCCGGCGCGGCCCACTCGAACCAGATGGGGGCGATCATGGGCAGACCCAGGGACATCGGCGTCGTCGACCTGTTCCTCGACATCCCGGCCGGCGGTGCCGGCATGGGAATGGAGGCGGTCCGTCGCCTCAGCCGCGACAGCGGCACGGAGGAGTTCTCGCACCACCCGGCGCAGTACCTCTTCAAGGATGCCGGGCAGCGAATGGGCCGGCCGATGGAGCCAGGCGAGATCGTCGCGATGATGGATGCGTTCGGCGTCCAGATCGCCCAGATCGGCGTCAGCGCCCAGAATCCGGAGCCTGCGCTCAAGCTGTTCGATGAGTTCCCCGGTCGCTTCTTCGGCAACGTCGGCGTCGATCCGAACGCCGGGATGGATGGCGTCCGCGCGCTCGAGGCAACGGTCAAGCTCCATCCCAACATCCGCGCTGCATCGGCTGCCCCCTGCCTCGCCTATCCCCAGGTACCGATCGACGACAAGCGCTTCTACCCGATCTATGCCAAGTGCATCGAGCTCGACATCCCGATCAACATGCTCGTCGGCGTGCCGGGGCCACGAGTGCCCTACAAGTGCCAGTACCCCGGCCTGCTCGACGAGGTCGCCTGGTTCTTCCCGGAACTCCGCGTCGTCATGCGCCACGGCGGCGATCCGTGGACCGACCTGTGCGTCAAGCTGATGCTCAAGTGGCCGAACCTCTACTACTCGCCCTCGGCCTGGGCGCCCAAGCACTACCCCCGCAATGTGATCGAGTTCGCAAACAAGCGGGGACCGAACAAGTTCATGTACGCGGGCTACTTCCCCGGCCTCTCCTACGAGCGCATCTTCACGGAGATGGACGACCTGCCGCTGCAGGACCACGTCTGGCCGAAGTTCCTGCGCGAGAACGCGGCAACCGTCTTCAAGCTGGACGATCTGCTCGGCCCGCGGCAGAAGGCCAGAGACCGGCGCTTCGCGCCGGATGCCGGCGGGGACGCCGGCGCACCCAGTTCCTCCCGCGGTCACTCCTAGACAGCTTGCGGACGCCTCCCGCCAGCGCGGTCTTCCACGGCTGGAAGATCATCGGTGTCTCCTTCCTGGCGCTCTTCGTCTCGGTCGGCTTCGGCTTCTACTCTTTCGGCGCCTTCTTCGTCGCCCTGACCGCCGAGTTCGGCGGCGGTCGAACCGGCGTTGGAATCGGCCTCGCCCTCTTCGGCATCACGAACGGCCTCGTCGCGCCCTTCCTGGGCCACGCCCTGGACCATGGCCACGCGAAGCGGATCATGACGGTGGGAACCTGGCTGCTGGCCGCCGGCCTCCTGCTGACGGCCGTGGTCCAGAACCTGGGCCAGTTCTATCTCGTCCTCGGCACGTTCCTGGCCCTCGGGGCGGCTCTCGTGGGGGGCGTGACGGCGTCGACCCTGGTCGCCAACTGGTTCGTTCGCCGGCGCGCGATGGCTCTCGGTATCGCCACGATGGGGATCTCGCTGTCCGGTGTCGTGATGGCGCCCGTCGCGACCCGTCTGATCGACTGGGTCGGCTGGCGCGGCACCTTCGTGCTCTACGGCGCGCTGACCCTGCTCTTCGTGCTTCCAGCAGTGCGTCGATGGGTCGTCGACCGGCCGGAGGACTTAGGGCTACACCCCGACGGCGACGCGACCTCCGACGTCCCGGAATGGACCCCGACTCCCGCTCCCGGCGAAGGCCCGGCCGGCGTGGAGCCGGTGGCGCCAGCTCTTGCCGTTGCCGCCGCACCGCCGAGACGCCGGCGCCTCGACTGGACCGAGCCCCTGGCCAACCGGAACTTCTGGGTCATCACCCTGGTCGTGTCGATGAATTTCTGTTCGAACTCGGCGATCCTCACCCACGTCATCGCGCACGCGACGGATTTGGGGTTCGCGCCGTTCCGGGCCGCCTTCAGTCTGTCCGCCATCGCCGCGATGGGCGTGCTGGGCAAGGTCGTGTTCGGCTGGATCGGCGATCGCCTGAGCGGCCGCGGCGCGTTGTGGCTCGCGATCGGACTCCAGGCCACGGGGACGACCGTCCTGCTACGTGCCGAGAGCTACCCGGGGCTGATCGGCGCCGCCGCCATCTTCGGTCTCGGCATGGGTGGGATGATGCCGCTCTGGGGAACGCTGATCGGCGCCTGCTTCGGCCGTCGATCCTTCGGTCGGGTCATGGGTCTGATGAGTCCGATGCTCCTGCCGATCCAGATCCTCGGCGTACCCTTCGCGGGGTACGTCTTCGACCGCTACGGGACCTACGACCTCGCCTTCACCGTCTTCCTCTCCATGTACGTGTCCGCCATGCTGATTCTCGCGCTGCTGCGCGTCCCTGACCAGGAGCCGACCGGCATGACGTCCATTCCCGGCGCTGTCCGAGCGCCCGCGGGGCCGCCGGCCGAGTAGGCCCCCGGTCGAGAAGACACTTGTCCGCGTACCGCTTCTGCCGCTCCGACGACGTCCCGCTGATCGTCGAGGCCTTCCACCGCTGCAACGTCGGCCCCGGCCGCGTACCGTGGCAGCTCACCGTCGACGACATGAAACGGCTGTCCCGAGAGATCAACCTCTGGACCAGCAGTTGCATGGTCGCCCTCGCCGGATCCGATCCGATCGGAGTCCTGATCGCGGCCAAGCGGGAGCCCACGGCCAACCTCGTGCTCCATGTCGGCGTGCACCCGGACCATCGCCGGCAGGGCCACGCCCGCCACATGCTGACCTCGCTCACCCGGAAGATGGCGATCCTCGAGCCGACCCGCATGTTTGCCGAGGTGCCGGCCGAGGCGATTGCCGCTCGCCGCTTCCTCAGCGCCTGCGGCTTCGCTGAAGAAACAACGCTGACCGACTACGTCCACGACGGCAAAGCGCCGGTGGCCGGCCCCTTCCTCGATCTGGTCGGGACCGTCTCAGCGCAGGAGATCATCGCCCGCGCCGAGTTCGCGGATGCGTCGGAGTTCAACCGCTGCTGGCAACGCACGACGCGGACGATTCAGAACCTGCGCCAGCAGGCGCTCGGCGCCGGTATCGCAACCGACCGCGGCTTCGAGGCCTATCTCCTCTACCGCAGTCCCGTTCATGCCGACAAGCCTCTGCCGTTCATGGCCCGGGCACGCGACTCGGCTCGGAACGAGGACATGCCCGACCGGTCCACACCCTGCGAGGTTCTCGCGCTCGGCGGCCAGCGACCGGTGCCCGCGCTACTTGGCCCCGTGATCGCGTTCGCCGCCGGCAAGGCCGAGCGACCGCTCTTCCTGCCCCGCGTACACCGCTGCGAACCGCTGGCCGATCACCTCGACGACTACGGCTTCCGAGCGGCGCGGGAAACCGTTCGCTACGCGTGCGACGCGGTGCTGTCGTGACTGTTACTCTGCCCACGATGTCCGCCCACCCCGGCTCCGAAGACAGCCTCGTCGGAGCCCAGTCCGAGGTCCAGCCCAAGCCCGAGAAGCTCGAACTGATCGACATCGCCTACGAGCTCACCGACTTCCGGTCGTTCGCCGATCTTGGAGCCTGCTGGGGCGTCGACGGCGCCTACACCTTTCATGCGGCCGAGCTCTGCGGCAACGAGCTGGACCGGGCCGTGATCGTCGACGGCAACTTGACGCCCCTGACCCGCGAACGCGCCGGGGCGCATCCACGGGTGGAACTCGTCCAGGCCCTGCTCGGCTCGCGGGAAGCACACGACGCGGTCCGCAAGGTCGACGCCCTGATCATGTACGACATCCTCCTGCACCAGGTCAAGCCGGACTGGGACAGGTTCCTGCTGGACTGGCTACCCCGCACGAACTCGCTGATCGTGTTCAATCAGAACTGGTTGAAGACGCCGCGAACGATCCGTTTCGTGGATCGCGGCGTCGACTGGTACTACCGGAATGTCTACGTCTGGGAAAACGATTGGAACACCCGCGAACGCCTCGAATCGTGGTTCGAAAGACACGACGAACGGGACGAGGACGGCAGGCTGGAACGGGACAACCACTGGTACTGGCAATGGGGCATCCGTCCCCTCGAGCTGATCGGCCTGCTGGCGAAGAACGGCTTCGAGCTCATCTACATGAAGAGACATCGTCACGCCTTCGGTCGGCACCGCCCCTGGATCGTGAACGATGGACTGATCTTTCAGCGCGCCGCCTATCCCGAACGGGGCGTCGGCGGCCGGCTCCGCTCCGCGGCACGCTCCGTGGCCGAACGAACCGGCGTTCTCGAACGTATCCGGCGGTCATGAAGACCTGGTCCGACATCGCCGGCGACGGCGGTTCCGACGTTCTCGGCCAGGTCCTCCAGCAGCGGGAGCGCATCGCCGAGGCGATGGCCGGCATCGATCACGTCGTCGCCGTCGGCTCCGGCAAGGGAGGTGTCGGCAAGAGCACCCTGACGATGCAGCTCGCCCTGGCACTTGGGCGAGCGGGGCGCCGCTGCGCGATTCTCGACGCCGATCTGAACGGTCCCTGCCAGGCCCGTCTGGCCGGGCTGGAACAGGCCCCGCTTCTGCCAGGCGATCGGGGAATGGCCCTCCCCCGCACGCCAGACGGTCTGGGCGTCGTGTCCCTGGGTTCCCTGGTCCCCGAGTCGGAGCACCTCGCCTTCGAGAGCGTGGCGACGGGCGACTCCCACGTATGGCGCGCGACCCGGGAGTTCAACCTGTTCCAGCAGTTGCTCGGTCTGGTCGACTGGGGTCGTCTCGACTTCCTGCTCGTCGACCTGCCGCCGGGCGCCGAACGGACGCTGCAGTACGCGGAGGTGCTGGGGCCGGCCGCGCGCTTCGTGCTCGTCACGATTCCAGCCGCCCTGGCCCGCGGCGTCGTCGCACGCTCGGCGGCGGCGCTCGGCACGACACCGAACGAGGTCCTCGGGTACATCGAGAACATGAGCGGCTACTACTGCGGGACGTGCGACGGTGTCCGTCCCCTGTTCGACGGCGCGGCGGGAGACGCGCCCGAGCTTGGACTCCCCTGCCTGGCTAGGGTACCGTTCGACCCGCGCCTGGCAACGGCCTCCGACGCAGGCGAAGCGGACCTGCCCCCGGGGCCGGTCATCCGCGCGCTGGACGAGGCCGCCGAACAACTCCTGCGTTGCGTCGCCCTGAGGCCCACGGACCAAGCCAACCTGATTCCGACCGACAGAGATCAAAGATGAAGTTCCTCTGCGTACCCTGCGACGAGCAGATGAAGCTGAAGCACGCGCTGGGACCCGACGGCGGTTCCGTCGCCCTCGTCTACGCCTGCCCCGCCTGCTCCGCCGAGATGGCGATGATGACGAATCCGCACGAGACCCAGGTCGTCGGCTCGCTCGGGGTGAAGATCGGGCCCGGGGAAGCTCCGGAAACGGCCGGCGCGGCCTCGAAGTGCCCGTTCACCGGCATGCTGGCCGACATGGGCCTGCCCCTCGCCGCGCAAGACGCCGACCGGGATGCGAGCCCGGCCGATGGAGAAAGCGGCGCCAACGGCGGCAACGGCGCGCCCGCGGGCATTCCGTGGACCGCGGAAGCCCGCGAACGCCTCGCGAACATCCCGGACATCGTCCGCACATCGGCGGTTGCGGGCATCGAGAAGTTCGCCCTCGACCACGGCTACGACGAGGTCGACGCGGCGGTCCTCGAGCGTGCCCGCTCCTTCTTCGGCATCGCCTGAGCCTTTCCGGCGGAACATCGCGAGCGAGATTCTTCCGTGACCCTGTCACCCCTCGAACAGCCAACGAGCGCCACGCCGGCGGCATTTGCCCGCCCGTACGTCATCTCCTGGAACCTGACGTACCGCTGCAACCTGGCCTGCGAGCACTGCTATCTCGATGCCGGCGGCAAGCCGCTGGTCGAGACCGCCAACTTCGCCGACCGCTCGGAACTCTCGACCGACCAGTGTAAGAAGGTGATCGACGACATCTGCGAGTTCGCTCCGGAGGCCCTGGTCATCCTCACCGGCGGCGAGCCGCTGTTGCGGCGCGACATCCTGGACATCGTCCGCTACGCCGCGAAGCGGGATCTCTGGGTCGTGGTCGGCAGCAACGGCGTCCGGATTACCGAGAACCTGGCCCGCATCCTGAAGGGCGAGGGAGTCCGCGGTCTCGCGCTGTCGCTCGATGCACTGGACCCGTCGGTCCACGACGGCTTCCGCCGCGTGCGCGGCGCCTGGCAGAACACGGTCGACGGCGCCAAACATCTGAGCTCCGCGGGTCTTCCCTTCATCATCCAGACCACCGCTGGAGCACACAACCGCGGAGAACTGGAAGAGATCGCGGAGTTCGCCTACACCGAGCTCCAGGCCCGGGTCTGGAACCTCTACTTCCTGGTGCCAACGGGCCGTGGCCAGTTCGTGTCGGACCTCGCGCCGTCGGATTACGACGATGTCCTCGCCTCCCTGGAGCAGATTCAACGCAGGTACCGCGGCCGCATGGTGGTCAACGCGAAGTGTGCTCCCCACTACGTCCGTCAACTGCTGGCCGGCGATCCGGAATCGCCCTTCCTGAAGGCCTTCGACGGCGGCGCCGGCGGCTGCCCGGCCGGCACGCACTACATGGGAATCCGACCGAACGGCGACGTCACCCCGTGCCCCTACCTGCCGGTCTTCGGCGGCAACCTGAAGACTTCGACGTTGTCCGCGGTCTGGAAGGACTCCGACCTGTTCCAGGACATCCGTCGCCGCAAGGAGCTGGGCGGCCGCTGCGGTTCCTGCGAACTCCAGTCGGTCTGTGGCGGCTGCCGCGCCCGCGCCTACGGCATGACAGGCGACCTGATGGCGGAAGATCCGCTGTGCACCCACGAACCCGGGGTCTTTTCGCCGCAGCAACTCGAGGCCCTCGGAGACCGAACCGGACTCGCATCCCTGTCCCGGTATGGCGAGGACAGCTCGACCAGCATCGCCTGGGAGCCCGAGGCACAGGCGCGAATGAAACGGGTGCCGGCCTTCGTTCGCGGCATGGTCGTCCGCTCGGTGGAATCCCACTGCCGCAAGAACGGCATCGCGACGGTCACCGTCGAGGAACTCGACGCGATCCGGGCCCGGATGCCGACGCCCAAGGTCTTCGGCCGACCCTCCTGACCCGGACAGCAACCTGGTCCGCACCGTGCGCCGTCCCCTGCCGCGCTCGTACGCCCACGTTCCACGCACCATCCTGTGGTTGATCCCGGGTGGCGAGATCAGGTTCAACGGACGCCTCGTGCCGGTCGACCCCTTCTACCTGAGCAAGTGGCCGATCACGAACGAACAGTTCGAGGCATTCGACGCGGGCTACCAACGCTCGCCGACTTCCCCCGGCGACCGGGATCTCGCGACAGGCGTGGGCTTCGAGCAGGCGCACGGCTACTGCCGCTGGTACGCGGAGGTATCGCGCAAGCCGATGCGCCTGCCGACCGAAGTCGAATGGCGCTATGCCTGCCGGGGCACCGAGCTGGCCGGCGACGCCCCGTCGTGGTGTGCCACCCCGGAGTCGGTCGACCGGTCTTGCTGGCACGCGGGCAACTCGGGCGGCCGCGTGCAGCCTCCCGAGCACCTGACCGCGAACGGCTTCGGCCTCCACGGCATGCTGGGCAGTGTCTGGGAGTGGGTCGCTCCCGCTGCCGACGGCGCCGGGGACCGCAGGACGCTCTGCGGCGGTTCCTTCCGACTTGCAGCGTCCGAGCTTCACGGCGAACTGGCAAAGCGCGAGTCAGCCAACTTCGCCGACGACACCGGCTTCCGCGTGGCCCGCGCCTTCCACATCTAGCGCTGGCTAGCGCGTGCCGCGGACAACCGGCGTCGGCGGGTCCTCGCCCCGGTGGAGCGCAAGGACGTTGGAGGCGGCGAGTTCGGCCATCGCCAGCCGGGTCGGGATCGAAGCGCTCGCGATGTGCGGGAGCAGAACCGCGTTGTCCAGCTCGATCAGGTCGGGATGTACCTCCGGTTCCCGCTCGAACACGTCCAGGCCCGCGGCCCAGATGGCGCCGGAGCGGAGCGCCGCAGCCAGAGCCCCCTCGTCGACGATCGGCCCGCGGGCGGTGTTGACGAGCACCGCGGTCGGTTTCATCCGCCCGAGCCGTTCAGCGTCAATCAAGCCGGCGGTGCCCTCGGTCAGCGGCAAGTGGATGGAGACGAAGTCGGCGGCCCCGAGCAGCGTGTCGAGATCGGTCCTGCGAACACCGAGTTCCTCCTCGAGGTCGGCTCGGCCCCGTTCGTCCCAGTAGAGGATCTCCATGCCGAACCCGAGCCGGGCACGGCGGGCGACCGCCTCGCCGATGCGACCCATGCCGAGGATGCCGAGCGTACCTCCGTGGACCTCCTGACCGCACAGGAGCATCGGTCCCCAGCGCTTGTACCTCCCGGCTCGCAGAAAGCGCTCGGACTCCGGGAGCCGCCGCGCCGCCGCCAGCAGCAGCGCCACCGCCAGGTCCGCGGTGGCGCCGTCGAGCACTCCCGGCGTGTTGGTGACCCAGATTCCGCGCGCGGCCGCCTCACAGGTGTCCACGTTGTCGAATCCGACCGCCATGTTGGCCACCATGCGCAGATCAGGCGACCGATCGAAGAGCTCCGCGTCCATTCGCTCCGTGAGCAGCGCCAGGATCACGTCCGCGTCCGCGGCGGCGTCGAGCAGCAGCCCACGGTCCATCGCTGCGTCCTCCTCGAGCATCGTCGTGTCCACGCCCGGCTCGGCACGCAGCCGTGCTACCGCCTCTTCCGGAATCGGTCGGGTCACCAGCAGCTTCATCGATCGATCTCCCATTCGTGCGCGACCTCGAACAGGCTGGGCTCGAACCGCTGCGCATCGATCTCCAGCACGTTCGCCTGCACCTTGCGGTCGAACACGTGCAGGGATTCTTCGTCCAGCAGGAAAACGCACGCCGAGTAGTCGCCCTTGGTCATCGGCAGACGCGGCACCCGCACCACCGCGCGGTGCCGGCCGGCCCCGGTCAGCGGTTCGAGCCCCGCGCGCTGGGTCGTGAAGGCACAGACCTGGACTCCGTCCGCGGTGTCGAGTCCGACCGCCAGGTGGAAGCCGAGGCCGTCCTCCCGACTCTCCCATTCGACCTCCAGAGCCCAGGAATCCGAGGCGCGCCTGTGGGCCTCGCCGTCGAGCGGCCGGATCCCGAGGATCCGCGCCGGGCGCGACGCCGGATCGTCGCTTGACGGCGCGTCCGCTTCCGCGGTCTTGCCAGTCTTCGCCATCAGGAACCGCTCGTACTCGCCGACCACGCCGAGCGCCGCCCCGTCGGCCGCCACCTGGCCCTCGCGGAGCCACAGGGCCCGCTGGCAGAACGAAGTGACGTAGTACATCGCGTGGGAACAGAACAGCAGCGTGCCGCCGTCGGCCATGTACTTCTGCAGACGGTCCATGCACTTCTTCTGAAAGTAGCCGTCGCCCACCGAGAGCGCCTCGTCGACGACCAGGATGTCCGGTTCGACCTGAACCGCAATCGAGAAGCCGAGCCGCATCGTCATGCCGGTCGAGTACGAACGGACCGGCTGGTCGATCGCGGCGCCGAGTTCGCTGAACTCGATGATGTCCCTGGTCCGCTCCCGCAGCTCCCGCTGGTCGAGACCGACGATCGCCGCGCTGAGCCGAATGTTCTGGCGGCCGGTGAACTCGTGGTGGAAACCCGAACCGAGTTCCAGGATCGAAGCGACGCGCCCGCGGATCGAGAGTTGACCCGAGGTCGGACGAGTCACGCCGGCGACGATCTTGAGCAGAGTGCTCTTGCCCGCCCCGTTCTCCCCCACGACTCCGAGTCCCTCGCCCGGAGGCAGTTCGAAACTCACATCGCTCAGAGCCCGGAACGGCCGGTGTGCCGGGCGCCTCAGCACCGCCTCCCGCAACCGGCCCCACGCGGTGTCGTAGATCCTGTAGACCTTGGTCAAACGGTCTGCCGAGACCGCGGAATCCCGCGGGTCGGGAACGACCGCGGGAGCGGCAGCCGTCACGCCCTCACCCGACGTCGCCCTCACCCGAGGCGGCGATCATCGCAGCCACCTGCTCCGGCTGGACACGGGTGATCAGGGGCTCGAACGGCCGAATCTCATGGTCCACCAGAGGCGTATGGACATCGTCCCAGACCAGGGGGTCGATACCGAGAAAGTTCTCCGCCCGGGCCGCGATCGTCGGCACGACGGGCTTCAGGTAGACGATCAACTGACGGAACAGCTCGATGCCCGTCGTGCAGACAGCCTGGACCTCGGCGGCACGCTCCGGATCGCGGGCGAGTTCCCAGGGCTTCCGATCGTCGATGTAGCGGTTCGCCCGGTCCGCCAGAGCGATGACGCGGCGCAGCGCCCGGTTGTAGTCGCGGCCCTCGTACAGGGCCGCGATCTCTTCCGCCCGGGAAGCCGCTTCCGCCGCGAGCTCGGGGGCGTCCAGCGCCGCCGCCAGCCGGCCGCCGGCCTGACGGTGCAGGAATCCCGCGCAGCGGCTGGCGATGTTGACCACCTTGCCCACCAGATCCGAGTTGACGCGCAGGACGAAGTCCTCGAGGTTGATGTCGATATCCGCCAGGCCGCCGCTGAACTTCGCGGCGATGTAGTAGCGGAAGGCCTCCGGGTCGAGATGCTCCAGGTACGTGCGAGCCATCACGAAGGTGCCGCGGGACTTGGACATCTTCGCGCCATCGACGGTCAGGAAGCCGTGGACGAAGACGGAGGAGGGCGTCCTGTAGCCGCCGCCGTGAAGCATCGCGGGCCAGAACAGGCAGTGAAAGTAGAGGATGTCCTTGCCGATGAAGTGGTACAGCTCGGTGTCGCTGTCCGGTCCCCAGAAGTCGTCGAAGGCGATCCCCTCGCGGTCGCAGAACTGACGGAAGCTCGCCATGTAGCCGATCGGTGCGTCGACCCAGACGTAGAAGTACTTGTTCGGCGCATCCGGGATCTCGAAGCCGAAGTACGGCGCGTCGCGCGAGATGTCCCAGTCCCGCAGCCCGTCGTCGAACCACTCGCGGAGCTTGTTTACCACCTCGCTCTGCAGGCGGCCGTCGCCGACCCACTCCTCGAGCAGGTCCCGGTAGTCGGACAGGCGCAGGAAGAGGTGCTCGGACTCCCGCTCGACCGGCAGCGCTCCGGTGACGATGGAACGCGGGTCGATCAGGTCCGAAGGCTGATAAGTCGAGCCGCACTCGTCGCAACTGTCACCGTTCTGGTCCTTCGCCCCGCAACGCGGACAGGTTCCCTTGACGAAGCGGTCGGGCAGGAACATCTCCCTTTCGGGGTCATAGAACTGCCGGACCGTCCGGCGGTCGATCGACCCCCGTTCCCGCAGCCGGCCGTAGATACCCTCCACCAGTTCCCGGTTCTCGGGAGAGTGGGTGGTGTAGAAGTTGTCGAAGTGGATCCGGAAAGCGCGATAGTCCTCCAGGTGCTCCGCCGCCAGCCGGACGATCAGCTCCTCGGGCGTGATTCCCTCCCGCTCGGCGCGCAGCATGATCGGTGTGCCGTGCGCGTCCTCGGCACAGACGTAGTAGCACTCGTGACCACGCATCCGTTGCATCCGGCACCAGATGTCCGTCTGGACCGCTTCCACCAGGTGGCCCATGTGGATCGGACCGTTGGCGTAGGGCAGGCCGCTGGTGACCAGGATGCGTCGTCGTTCCGGCATTTTGTCCCCTGCCGCTTCCTTCGGAAGCGCTCTTGGCGATTTCCCCGGAGGTCGGCCCCCGGCGGACCGGGATTATGCAGCATCCGCTGTCAGCGAGCGCGTGGCTGAAACTCGCGTGGCGTGATCTGCGTCTTCCTGAACAGACGCCGATGACGACTCCTCGACAACCTGCCAGTCCGAATCCCGACCTGTTCCTGGCGCGGCGCGCCGCTGCCGGACACGCCGACGCCTGGAGCGAGCTGATCGAGCGCTACGGCCGGCGCATCTACAACATCGCGTTCCAGTTCGCCGGCAACACCGCGGAGGCAGAGGACCTGACCCAGGAGATCTTCCTCAAGCTCTACCGCAACCTCGACCGCTATCGGGGCGATGTGCCGCTCGCCGGCTGGACCCTGCGGCTGTCCAGGAACCTCTGCGTGGACCACTATCGCCGCACCCGGACCGAACGGCGAACCACCATCGTCTCGGAGGAGCTGTTGAAGCGTCAGGCCGGCAGTCTGGACACGGCCGCCCGCGCCGAACGCCGCGAACGGCTACGGATGGTCTACCAGACGCTCGAGGAGATGCCGGAGGCGTTCGCCGAGATCCTGATGCTGCGCGACCTGCAGGGCCTGAGCTACGCCGACATCTGCGCCTTTCTCGACCTGCCCGAGGGGACGATGAAGTCCCGCCTGCGGCGCGCGCGCCTGGAACTCATCCGGCGCATCGACCGCAGGCGCAAGGCCGCCGGCGATCCCGTTCCAACCCGGACCGGGGCCTACAGTTGAGCCTCCAGCGCCAGCAGGGGAAGCCGCAGCCGGGAGCGGAGGACGCGGAGCGGGCTCCAGGCATCGACGAACTCGGCGCCGGCCTCCCGATGTCCGACGAACTCCGCAGCAGACTCCTCGAAATCGCCCTCGGTCCGTCCTGGGACCGCGACGGCGAGGCGCGCGCCCTCGAGCTGGAATCGCTCGTCGGGTACGAAGTCGCTCCGTCGGCGACCCTGATGCGGCGGCTGCGGGAGATTCCCGTACGCAACCCGGTTCGATGGCAATCGCCACCTCGACCTGGCGGCCGGTTCCTGCGTCGTCGCGGTGGGCCAGCGGGATCCGCGGCCCTGGCCGCACGTCCCGGAGCCGGCACCGCACTCGCCGCCAGCTACCTGCTCGCGGTCGCCCTGACCCTCGTGCTCGGCGACCCGTTCGCCGCGGGGCGCAGGGTCGCGACGAATCTCGGCGCCGCGGCCGGCGAGCATCTGCTCGAACCCGCGTCCGAGGCCGGCGCGTCGATGCAGGGAACCGTCAACGAGCGCCTTGGCTCGCTGCAGGGACTCTGGCGGCCGGCCGGATTCTTCGCCGAGCCGCTGGACCTTCCCACCGATCGCGTCAGCGCCTGGTTTCGCGGCGCCGTCGAGTCGTCGTCCGAGGCACTTCGCCAACTGACCGGCCTGTTGCCATCAGGCGAGTCCGACGACGACGGCAAGCCGACGACGACGATCCGAAACCGCCCGGAAGCCCATCAGGACAGGAGCACCGCATGAACACCGAACCCGAACAGGACACTTCACGGACCGAGAACGCGGGGACTGCCAGCCAGGACCCGGCCCCGCCAGCGGACACTCCACCCCCACCGCCCCGGACCGGCGGCGACGAGACGCCTCCGCCTCCACCGCCGCCGGCGCCCGCCCAGGGAGGTCTCACCGCCCGGCACGTCGTTAGCGTGATCCTCGCGCTCTTCCCCGGGCTCGGCCACATCTACAACGGCCTCTACCAGCGGGGCATCGTGCTCTTCCTGCTCGCGGTCGGCTCCATCTACCTCGCCACCGAGGAGGGCGTGATGGGCATGGTCGTGGCCTTCGTCTGGCTCTTCAACATCATCGACGCCTACCGGCAGGCCACTCTGATCGAACTCGGCCTCGCCACCGACCTGGGTCTGCAGGACGCCCCGCAGCCCCCCAGGAGCGGCCAGCTCGGCCTCCTGGCCGGCGCCGGCCTGTTCGTCATCGGCTTCCTGGCCCTGCTCGACCACACCTTCGGCTACGACATCGACCGCGTGTGGGAGTTCTGGCCCCTCGGCCTGCTGGCGGCGGGCGCGTGGTTGATGATCGGCGCCTACCGGCAGTGGCGGCGCGGCCGGGACGAGGCGGGTTCGTCGGCTTCGGAGTGAGTTCGGATCGGGCTGGGCCTAGCCCAGCTCGGCCCTCAACCGGTCGTGCAGGGCGCCGGCGCCGTCGATCATCGCGTCGACACTGCGGGATCCGGCCAGGAACAGGCCGGTCAGGTTGAGCGCCACGCCGTCGAAGCCCAGATCACCCAGCTTCGCGGCGGCCTCGGCGACGCGGTCCGGCTCGGTGTAGAACGTGCGGTCGCTCTCGTTCCCCGGTCGCGGCGGCGGCGAAACCTGCGCCTGAAACTCCAGGGCCTCCGGATCACGACCGGCCCTGTCCGCGTAGCCGCGGATCGCCGCGATCGCCTGATCGCCGTTCTCGAACAGCTCCTCAGAGGCGACGCCCATCCAGCCATCACCGTACCGGCCCGCACGCCGGAAAGCAGCCTCGCTGTGGCCCCCGATCCAGATCGGAAGATCCGCTCCACGCGGCGGCTTGGGCTCCATCGCCATCGCCTCGACGCGGTAGAACTCCCCTTCGAAATCGATCGGGTCCTGGCCCCAGCAGGCCCGGAGCACGGCAATCGCTTCGTCCATGCGCCGTCCGCGGTTGCGGAAATCCTGCCCCATCGCCTCGTACTCCGATTCCTGCCAACCGACCCCGAGACCCAGGCGAAGACGTCCGCCGGAGAGCGTATCCAGGGTCGACGCCTGCTTCGCGGTCAGGACCGGGTCGCGCTGCGGCAGGACCAGGACCTCGGTTCCGAGTCCGATCCGCGAGGTGCAGGCCGCGATGTAGCCGAGGGTGGCGAAGGCCTCCATGATCGGCATCTTCGCCGGATACCTGTTCTTCTCCCGCCCCTCCGTGTCGTGGCCCATGACCACATGGTCGAAGATGTCCAGTTGATCGAAGCCGATCTCATCCATCGCCCCAGCGAGACGGGTAACGGCTTCCGGCCCCTCTCTGTAGACCACGCTAGGGAACTCAACGGCGAGCTTCATCGGCAAGACTCCTTGGACTTCGGCAGTAAGCCGCGCAGTATAGTTACCTCCTGGCCCGAGCGTCACGGGCTCCGGCCGATCGACCGAAGCCTCCCAAGGCGAGGAGCAACGAGAGTCATGCTGAGAACCGTCCTCGCCGTACCCGCCGGCCTGATCGTCGGCGGCATCGTGATCAGCTTCGTTCAGGTCGCGGCGATCACCCTGCTTCCGGTGCCCGAAGGGGTACCCACGGACCGGGCACTGATCGAACCGGGCGACATCCCGGCCGCGAACATGGTTTTGGTCCTCGTGGCCTGGGCCGCCGGCGCGTTTCTCGGCGGCGGAACGGCGGCGCGCATCGCGCGACAGGCCAAGCGTCGACTGGCCCTGATCGTCGGCGCCTTTTTTCTCATCGCCGGCGTCTACAACATGGCCACGATCCCGTCCCCGCTGTGGTTCTGGGTCGTCGGCATCCTCCTCTTCCTGCCCAGCGCCCATCTGGGCGCCAAGGTGCTGGGCGGCCCGGAAGAACAGTAGCGACGGCCAGAGCCGGCATCCGTTGGTAGAATCCCCGGCCTGGCGGCGTCCGTTTCGCTGTCGCTAAGCCCCTCACTGACAGGCGGTTACCTCCACCGTGCCGGACTTCCGAATGACCCTCGATCATCATCCGCTGCACCGCCAATTGCTGAAGGGCCTCGAGGAGGAGGTCTACACGGGTACACCCGAGGGTCACGTGCTACCGCTGTCGGCACAGGTGAAGGCGGCTCTCGACGGCTACACGACGGAGCCGGACGGACGCAACGTCGAGTTCACGACCGCCCCCTACCGCAACTACCAGGTCCTCACCGACCGGCTGATGGCGAAACGGTGCGCGCTACGCCGCTACCTGGAGGCGGCGCACGGCTGCACCCTGGTGCCGGGCGGCACGCTGTCGCTGGCCGATCCCGACTCCTTCTACATCTCGGATCCGGAGAACTCGTACTACCGCTACATCCGGGACACCTACGGGACCCGCGTCGTCACCGCGTCGACGCACATCAACCTGGGGATAGACGACCCGGAGGAACTGCTACGCGCCTACCGGGTCCTGCGGCTCGAAGCGTCGATGTTCCTCGCTCTCACCGCGGCATCGCCCTTCCTGGCGGGCGAACCGACCGGGCAACACTCGTCCCGCTGGCTGCGTTTTCCACTGACGCCGGAGCGGGTTCCCTTCTTCCCCGACCCCGCCTCGTTCGCCGACTGGATGGACGAGCAACTCGAGCTCGGCACGATGCAGAACGGTCGTCACCTCTGGCTCGGCATACGGCCGAACGGCCCCGCGACACCCCGGGTTCTGGATCGCCTGGAACTCCGGATCTGCGACCGCATCAGCGACCCGGAGGTCCTGCAGGCGGTCACCGCGCTCTACGAGGCCCGCGTGTGGCAGGTGCTGGAGCGGCCGGAACTCGATCCGCTGCGCGGCCGATCGTCGGGCGAACTGGAGGCGCTCGCCGCCGCCAACGAGCGCGCCGCCGGTACCGCGAGCCTCGAAGCGGAGGCCACGAACTGGGTCGACGGCAGCACCCTCAAGTTTCGAGACTGGACCGCATCGATGCTCGAGAGCGTCCGAGAGACGGCCGGGCGCCACGGCTTCGGCTCCCTGCTCGATCCGATCGAGGGAATCCTCGAGAACGGTAATCCGGCGATGCAGTGGGTGCGTCGGGTGGAACAGGGGGCGACACCGCAGCAGGTCATCCAGGAGGCGATCGTTGAACTGGCCGCGCTGGACCGCGAGTTCGACCCGAGCTGTCCGCTCGTGGCCTGACCCGCGCTCAGTCCGCCAGCTTCGCGTATCGGCCGCCGTAGAAGAGCAGCGGCTCGGCGTCGCGCACCTGCTTGCCAGCCACCACGTCACCGATCACGATGATGTGGTCGCCGCCCTCGAGTCGCTCCGCGAGCCGGCACTCGAGGTGGGCGAGCGCATTCTCGATCAGGGGTTCGTCCAGCGTGCCGATTCGGTAGTCGACACCCAGCAGGGAGCCCTCCGCGGGTGCGGTCGTTCGGGCGAACAGGTTGGAGATGTCCTCCTGGTCGGATGCCAGGACGCTGATGCCGAACGCTTCCGCCTCGAGCATCTGTTGATAGCAGTTCGACTCCCTGTCGACACAGACGAGCAACTGGAGCGGATCGAGAGAAAGCGAACAGACAGCGTTCGCCGTCATGCCGTGAAGCCGACCACGAACGTTCGTTGTCACGACCGTTACGCCGGTGGCAAACCGACCGATCAGGTCTCTGTACGTGTCCCGGTCCATGGTTGCTAGAACGCCTCCGTGTCGATCTTGCCGCAGATGTTGCCCGACTCGTTCCGGTAGGCCTCTGTCCGACCGGTAGCCGTATCCGTAACCGTGATCTCGTACTCGACATCCGACAGCCCCCCGTACAGCAGCCAGAAGTGGTTGTTCAGGGCGCGACCGTCGAGCATCTTCACGGCCAACTCGACGTTCGAGGAATTGAAGAACCAGAAGAAGCCCGTCTTCCCCATCGTGAGTGACGGAATCACCCGGGCCGGCTCCTCCAGGCCGGTGCCGGCGTTCGGGTCGACGAAGGCGACCTCGACGGAGAAGCGGTCGTCCAGCAGGCAGAGCCGATCTCCGGCCGTCTCGCACCGACCACCGCCATCACTCGAACCGCCCGTCGCCCCGAGCGCCACGGCGCTCACCGGCACGAGTTCGATTCCCGGTACGACCGGACGGTCGCTGCCCGCGGTCGATCCCGTCGACGCCGCGCCCGGATCGCCGAAGGCATTGAGGTCCTTCTGCCCGCAGACTTCGCGCGGAGGGTTGTGGTAGGTCTGCCTCGCGCCCGTTTCGGCGTCTCTCACCGTGATCCAGTACTCGACATCGGACAGGGCACCGAAGAACACCCAGTAGCGGTCATTGAGCGCCCGGCCGTCCAGGACCTTGACCACCAACTCGATGTTCTCGGGTTCGAAGAACCAGAACAGTCCGGACTCGTCCGAGACATCCACCGGCACGGCCGTTCCCGCACCGTATTCGCCTGGGCTGTCCGGCTTGCTCCAATGGGCGCGCAGTTCGAAGCGCCGATTCCGCAAACAGAGATACGTCGATCCCTCCCGGCAAACGCCCTCGAAGGCGCCGGTCGTCACGCTGACTTCTTCGGAATAGTCCGCGCTGCCGGCCCGAAGCCGAAACGTGTAGGGCGTCTCCGCCTCCAGGCCCGTGACCACCGCGCTCCCGAGCGCCGGCGCGCTCGTCGCCACTTCGGCCCAGCCACCGGCCGGGTTGCGCGCCTCGATCGAAAGCGCGCCCCGTGCAGCCCGGGTCCACCTGCCGGTCCACGACAGCTCCACCGACGTCTCACCCGATGGAATCGCCGTCACGCGGCCGTCCTCGGCCGGCGAGTCGGGGTCCTGGAAGGGCATCCCCCTGACCGTGTTGCTGCTCCGCGAGAAACCGGTTCCGTCGTAGGCGAACACGCGGTAGTCGACCGCCTCGCTGCGATCCAGGTCAAACGACGTGGCGCCCGCGGGAACCAGGGCGACGCGGGTCCAGCGGCCGCCGCCCACCACGGTCGTGTCCTGCGTTTCGTACTCGGGCCGGTACTGAATCTCGAAGCCGGCTTCTCCGCTCGAGTTGTGCTTCCAGGTGAGGCGGGCGACGCCGTCGGCGACTCCCCAGGCGAGCCCGGTCGGCGCCGCGGGTCCCCGGCCCACCGTTCCCAGGACGAGGCTGGTCACACTCCGTCCGCCGAGGCCCGCATCGTCATACGGCCACACGAGGAACACGTAGCTGCCTCCACGGGCCAGCCCCTCGATCTCTATCGACTCGCTGCCGGCTTCGGCCTCGAACACGCCGAACCAGCCCGAAACCAGCGCCAGGACCCGAAAACCCAGTTCCCCGGAAGACCTGTCCGTCCAGTTCAGACGGACCGACGTGTCTCCGCTGGCTCGCGCGGTCAGATTGGAGACGGCCCTCGGACCCGGGGCGGAGGGCGTCTCCATCCTCAGCGCCTCGTTGCCGGCGGACACGCCCCCGGCACCGAGTGCCCGCACCGCGATCAGGTAGGCGGCGCCGGGCGCCAGCCGCGAGATCTCGGTCGACGTCGAGTTCGCGCGTGCGAACTTGCGCCGCAACAAGGTCCCGAAGATGTTCTGGAGTTGCACCTCGAAGACGGTTTCGTCGTCCGAGTTGTCCTCCCAGCTCACCCGCACCGAGTGCGTCCCCATCCGGGCGGGGTCCTCGCTCGCAACCAGTTGCCAGGCGAGTCCCGAAGGCGCCGCCGGTTCCCCGCCCGGCGTCGCCAGCGTGACCGTGCTGCTTCTCGCCGAGAGACTCTCCCCCCTCACCGCTCTGAGAAAGAAGAAGTACCGCGTGCCCGCACCGGCCACAGGAAGGTCGATCACAGTCGTCCTGCCCGCCTCCACCCGTCGTGTCCCTGGATCTCCCGCCTGCCCCGGCCGCCAGAACGTCACCTCGTAGCCATCCGCATCCGGCGCGTTGTCCCGCCAGGAGAGCCGGACCGACAGGTCGTCCACCATCTCGACTCGCAAACCCGTCGGCGCCGCGGGTGCGTCCGCCGGCAACGGCGCAACGAAGTCGCCGTACCGCACGCCGATGTGGATACTCTCGCGCAGAGCTCGTTCGTTCTCCCGCTCCTGCGCGATGCCGATCACTCGTCCCTGCGGTCTGACGCGAACACTCGACAGGTACGGTTCGCCCTGACCGGTGTAGCTCATGATCGTTCCCACGTTCGGGATGTGATCGTGATTGCCGTGACCGAACGCGTATGGCCTGAAAGCGAAACTCGGAGAGCCTCCGTTCACCGGGTCGTGGTGCGCGCCCAGCCCGTGACCGATCTCGTGGGCGAAGATCGGGCCCTCCCCGGAACACCAGTTCGAGGTCCAGCCGTACGCGATCTCCGTGAACTCCTCCGCGGTGTCGCCGCGACTCAGCACGTAGTGCTGACCGCAGGCGCCTCCGAGCACCCACGCAGACTCACCCGTGAACAGGTGGACCAGGTCGGCGCCGTACTCCCTTCGCAGTCGAAGCACTTCTCCGTTGTAGCGCAACTGCGTGATGATCGAGGACTCGTACAGGCCACTCCCGCTTCTGCCAACGAAGTCCAGCGAGCCCACGATCTGGGCCATGTGGACGATCCTGGCGCTCAGGCCCACGTCGCCGTTCCGCAGGACCATGTTCAGGTAGTCGCCGGCACTCCGGATCGCGGCCTCGGCGCCGCCGCGGTTCACCCAGTTCAGCGCCGCCGTGCTCGTGTACACGACCAGGATGTCGAGTTGTTCGTCATCCTGCGCCGCTTCCACTCGCGCTGACAGATCGACAGCCATCGCCCCGGCGGGAAGCGGCGCCTGACTCGCCAGTCGCAGGTCGGGATCAGCGGCCACCGGGCACAACGCCTCCGGTTCGCGCCCGGGTACGCCGAAGCTGGAGGCCATCTGACCCGCACCGTCGGGCCGGGCGCTGATCCGGTATCTCACGCCGCCGGGCTCACCGAACCAGCCCACCAGGCGGCCGCCCTCCACGGTCAACACGACGCTGTCGTAGCCAGCCCCCACCAAACCGCCGGACCACATCAGATCGCCGCCGCCCCGATCCTCGAAGACGCTGCGTTCCGCCAACAGCACGCGGCCGTCCGGAGTCGGCAGTTCGAGTCGGCCGGGTTCGGTACGCAGCAGCTCCAGGTCGACCTGAAGGGCGAGCGGTGCAAGGTCCGGCGCGAAGTCCTGATCCGCGACGGTTGCCGGCTGAGTCGCCCGCGGAACCAGCCTCAGCAGGCGCTGACCCTCGACCGGCGCCGCGACGAGAACGAGCATCGCAACAGCCAGCAACCCGGGCACGGGGCCACCGCACGTCAAGCTTCTGTCTGAATACACTCCGTTCATGCCCGGTTCAATTCCATCACGCAAGAACCCCGCCGCCGTCATCGGCCTCGTCACCACGACGGCTCTGACGGCCCTCGGTTGCGGCGGCACGGACTCCACGCCACGGCCCGACATCGTCCTCATCATGGCAGACGACATGGGGTTCTCCGACCTCGGCAGCTACGGCGGCGAGATCGACACACCCAACCTCGACCATCTGGCCTCGAACGGTCTGCGCTTCAGCCACTTCTACAACACGGCCCGTTGCTGCCCGACCAGGGCGTCGCTCCTGACCGGCCTCTACGCGCATCAGGCCGGCGTCGGGCACATGATGGGCGATGACGGGCTGCCGGGCTACCGCGGCGACCTCGCCGCCAATGCGATCACGATCGCCGAGGCACTGGGTGCAGCAGGTTACGGCACGTACATGTCGGGCAAGTGGCACGTCACCCGGCATGTAGGCCACTGGAGCGGCAACGACGAACTCACCTCGACCCACAACTGGCCACGGCAACGCGGCTTCGACCGCTTCTACGGCACGATCCACGGCGCCGGCAGCTTCTACGATCCGGTCTCGCTTACGGAAGGCAATACGCCGATCGAGCTGGAGCCTCCCGGAGACGCCGAAGCTCCGGTCTACTACTACACGGACGCGATCTCGGAGCATGCAGCGCGCTTCGTGCGAGACCACGCGGCCAGCGACCGGAGCGGCGATCCGCTGTTTCTGTACGTAGCCCACACGGCACCGCACTGGCCGCTCCACGCGCTGCCGGAGGACATCGCCCGCTACCGGGGCCGCTACGCCGCCGGCTGGGACGCGATCCGTGAACAGCGCCAGGAGCGGTTAACCGAACTGGGTCTCATCGACGAAGACTGGCTGCTCGCCGGGCGGGACTCCCGGGTGCCGGCGTGGGAGGACGTGCCCGCCGGGGAACGGCCCTGGTTCGAGCGCGCGATGGAGGTCTACGCCGCCCAGATCGACCGCATGGATCAGGGAATCGGCGAGGTTGTGGCCGCCCTCGAGGAGACGGGCCGGCTCGACAACACGTTGATCCTGTTCCTGGCCGACAATGGCGGTTGCGCCGAGGTGTTGACGGACCGGTGGACCGGCCTGCACCTGCCGAAGCAGGCCCTGGACGGAAGCCCGGTCGCAGTCGGCAACGACACGAGCGTGCTGCCCGGTCCGGAGTCGAGCTACCAGAGCTACGGCCCGCACTGGGCGCACGTCAGCAACACGCCGTTCCGTCTGTACAAGCACTGGGTCCACGAGGGCGGGATCGCCTCGCCGCTGATCGTCCACTGGCCCGCCAGGATCGTCGAAGGCGGCGGCATCGTCGGCGAGACCGCCCACGTCGTCGATCTGATGGCGACGGCCCTGGATGCTGCGGGAGCAGAGCAGCCTCCCAGTCGTTCGGGACAGGATTCGATTCCCATCGAAGGCACCAGCCTGCTGCCGGCGTTTCACGAGCAGCCGCTGGACCGCGACGGGGTGTTCTGGGAGCACGAAGGCAACCGGGCGGTCCGCTCCGGGAAGTGGAAGCTCGTGTCGCGGCACCCCGGACCGTGGGAACTCTACGACCTGGTCGCCGACCGCACAGAAGCGCATGATCTGGCCGCGGAGATGCCCGAACGGGTCGACGAACTCGCCGGGCTTTGGGACGACTGGGCCGCGCGCACCGGAGTCGTCCCGTGGGCGGAACTCACCGAGCAGCGGAGAGCCTCGCGCGAAGCGAACCAGGCCTCTCGACGTCCGCCTGCGTGATACCCTGCCGGCCATGCGAACCACGACTCTCCTCGCTGGCGCGGCCCTCGTCTGCGCCACCGTTTCTCCTGCTTCCGCCGCCGACGTTCCGGCGTCGGCAGAGGACATTCGGCCACTCCTGGTCGGCAGTGCGGTGCCGGATGTTCGACTCCCCACTGCCGACGGCGGCGAGGTCGATCTGCTTACCGAGGCGCAGGCCAAGCCGACGATCCTGATCTTCTACCGCGGCGGCTGGTGACCGTACTGCAATACGCAACTGGGTCAGTTGCAAGAGATAGAGCAGGATCTGATCAACCTCGGCTACCAGGTGTTCGCGATCTCGCCCGATGTCGCGGAGCAACTGCAGGCGACAAAGGGCAAGAACGAGCTGAAGTACAGGCTGCTCTCCGACCGCGGCATGAAGGCATCGCAGGCCTTCGGGATCGCCTTCCGGGACGAGGAGATGGTCCGGACCTACCGGGAGTCCTACCGGCTAGACCTCGCAGCGTACGCCGGCGACGATCACCAGATGCTACCGGTGCCTGCCGTCTTCGTGCTGGATACGGAGGGCCGAATCGCGTTCCACTACGTGAATCCGGACTACAAGGTCCGTCTGCCGGAAACCGTTCTTCTCGAGGCCGCCAGGGCGGCACTCCAGTAGGCGCCCGGGCCCATCAGAGCCCGGCGCAGGCCTGAACCAAGCGCGGTGGAGTCCAACCGGCAGGCGCTGGCGCGCAACGACCCAGCGGTCTGGGCGGCGATCGTCGGCGAGGAAGACCGTGAACGGCGCGGGGTCGAGCTGATTCCGTCCGAGAACTACACCTATCCCGAGGTGTTCGCGGCGAACGGCTCGGTGCTGACGAACAAGTACGCCGAGGGCTACCCCGGCCGCCGCTACTACGGCGGGCAGGAGTTCACCGACGCGGTCGAGCGGCTGGCGATCGAGCGCGCCTGCCGGGTGTTCCGATCCGAGCACGCGAACGTGCAGGCGCTGTCCGGCTCGCCGATGAATCAGGCGGCGTACTTCGCGTTCCTCGACCCCGGCGACACGGTGCTGGCGATGGACCTGTCGCATGGAGGCCATCTGACTCACGGCGCGCCGGTGTCCCACATGGGCCGGGTCTTCCACTTCATCCGCTACAAGACGGATCCGGACAACGCCGGCGCGATCGACTTCGGCGCCCTGCTCGCCCAGGCCCGCGAACACCAGCCGAAGATGATCCTCTGCGGCTACTCCTCCTACCCGCGGGACTACGACTACCGCGAGTTCAAGCGGATCGCGGACGATGTCGGCGCGCTGACGATGGCCGACGTGTCGCACATCGGCGGGCTGATCGCCGGCAACGCGATGTCCAACCCGATGGACCACGGCTTCGACGTGATGACGACCACCGGCCACAAGACTCTGCGCGGCCCGCGGAGCGGCCTGATCCTGTGCCGCGCCGAGCACCGCCGGAAGATCGACAAGGCCGTGTTTCCCGGTCTTCAGGGCGGACCCCACATGAACGCCGTTGCCGCGCTCGCGATCACCCTCGGCAAGGCGCTCGAGCCGGACTTCGCAATCTACGCCCGGCAAGTGCTGACCAACGCGAAGGTGCTCGCCGAGGAGCTGATGAACCGGGGCGCCGATCTCGTGACCGGCGGCACCGACAACCACATGATGGTGCTCGACACGCAGAAGAGCTTCGGCATCGACGGCCGCGTCGCCGAGGAGACCCTGGACAAGGTGTCCATCACGGTAAACAAGCAGTTGATCCCCGACGACCCCCGGCCGCCGCTCCGACCGAGCGGCATCCGGCTCGGCAGTCCAGCGGCGACCACGCGCGGCATGGAAGAACCCGAAATGAAGCTGCTCGCCGAGTGGATCATCGACGCACTAAGGCGGCACGGCGACGACGAGCGTCTGGACGCCATGCGGCAGGACATCGAGCGCTTCTGCCTGCGCTTCCCGGTGCCTGGCGTTTCAGCCGCACCCTGATCCACGCAGGCGCAGCGACGGAGAAGAACCCACCAAACACCGACAGCAGGAACGACCAGATGACCCAGGAATCCAGCTACGAAGCGATCCGCTACGACCTCGAGGACGGCGTGTTGACGATGACGCTCAACCGTCCCGAACGCCTCAACGCCTTCAACGGCCAGATGTCGGCCGAGATGATGGACGCCTTCGACCGCGCGGACGCGGACGACGACATCCGCGCCATCATCGTCACCGGCGAAGGGCGCGGGTTCTGCGCCGGCGCCGATCTGTCCTCCGGCGGCGACACTTTCGCCCGTTCCAATGAGGACCTCGAGGCCTACCGGGACGGCGGCGGCGTGCTGTCGCTCCGGATCTACGCCCTGCGCAAGCCGATCATCGCGGCGATCAACGGCCCGGCGGTCGGCGTCGGCATCACGATGACCCTGCCGATGGACGTCCGGCTCGCTTCGACCGAGGCGCGGATGGGCTTCGTCTTCGTCCGCCGCGGGATGGTGCCCGAGGCCTGCAGCAGCTACTTCCTGCCGCGCCTGGTCGGCATGGGCAGGGCCTCCGAGTGGACGCTGACCGGCCGCGTGTTCCCGGCCGCGGAAGCGCTAGAGGCCGGTCTGGTCAATCGCGTCCTGCCACCGGAGGATCTGCTTCCCGCCGCCCGGGAGCTTGCATCCGAGATCGCGGCCAACACGTCACCGGTTTCCGTCACCCTGACCCGGCACATGCTCTGGAAGGCTCTCGACGCCGAATCGCCGATGGCGGCGCATCGCGTCGAGTCCAAGGGCATCTACACACGGGGCCGGAGCGCCGACGCCAGGGAGGGCGTCGTTTCGTTCCTCGAGAAGCGGCCGGCCGAGTTTCCCCTGAAAGTCAGCGCGGACATGCCGTCCTACTTCCCCTGGTGGGAGGACGAGAAGTTCTGAGGAGTTCGGGCAGCGGAGCAGCGCCCGGCCGCCGCCGTGGGGCGGTGGCGTCCTGGTGTCTCTACGACTGGGCCAACTCCGCCTTCACCACCCTGGTTGTCACCTTCGTCTACGCGACGTACTTCTCACAGACCTTCGCCGAGAACGCAGACCGCGGCACCGCCCTGTGGTCGCGCGGGATCACGATCAGTTCCCTGGTCATCGCCCTGATCTCGCCGGTGCTGGGAGCGATGGCGGACCGCTCGGGGCTGCGCCGGCGCTTCCTGGTCGCCGCCACCCTGGTCGCGGTCGGCGCGACCGCCTGGTTGACCTTCATCGTCCCGGGAAGCGGCAACGCCGTCCTGGCGGCCCTTACGCTGTTCGTCATCGCGAACGTCGGATTCGAGGTCGGGATGGTGTTCTACAACTCCTTCCTGCCCCGGTTGTCGACGCCGCGAACGATCGGACGGATCTCCGGCTACGCCTGGGGTCTTGGCTACGCGGGAGGGCTCACCTGCCTGGTCGTTGCGCTGCTTGGGCTGATCGGCCTCGGCGAGGGCGCCCCCTGGCTGGCGCTCAGCTCGGAGGACGGCTTCAACATCCGCGCCTCGAACCTGCTCGTCGCCGTCTGGTTCCTGCTCTTCAGCCTGCCGGCGCTCATCCTGCTGCGCGACGAAGTCACACCGCGCGGAGACGCATCCGCCGGCGGCAACGTCGCGGCGGTTCGCGGCGCCTTCCAGGACCTCCGCCGCACCCTGACGCGACTCCGGGACTTCCAGGACATCGTCCGCTTCCTCGTCGCGCGCCTGATCTACAACGACGGCCTGATCACCGTGTTCGCCTTCGGCGGCGTCTACGCCGCGGGCACCTTCGGGATGGACACCAGCGAGGTGATCGTGTTCGGCATCGCCCTGAACGTCGCGGCGGGGCTGGGCGCCTTCCTGTTCGGCCTTGTCGACGATTCGGTCGGCGGCCGCACCACCGTGCTGTGGAGCCTGGTCGGCCTGTTCGCCTGCTCCCTGGTCGCGGTCGCGGCGCCGAACAGGGCCTGGTTCTGGGCCGCGGCGCTGGTGCTGGGCCTGTTCATGGGTCCCAACCAGTCCGCGAGCCGGTCGCTGATGGGCCGATTCGCGCCGAAGCGCTACGAGTCCGAGTTCTTCGGCTTCTTCGCCTTCTCCGGCAAGGCGACGGCCTTCCTGGGCCCGATGCTGCTTGGCCTCATCACCGCCGGCTACGGCCAGCGCGCGGGCATCGCCGTCGTCCTCGTGTTCTTCCTGGTCGGCGGCCTGCTGCTGCTCCGGGTCGACGAGGCGCGCGGTATCGCGCGGGCCGGGAGTGCCGCTTGACGTCGTCAACAAAGACCCGGGAAAACACGTAGAAGAGAGAGGGGAGCGATGGAGGCAGTCAGTAGCTGGTGGGGTTCACTGGAGGGCGCGTACCGCGTCTTCTACGCGCTCGGCATTGTCTCCGCCCTGGCCTTGCTGATTCAGGTCGTCCTCACCGTCTTCGGGCTCGACGACCTGATCGACGCTGTCGACGGCGAGGGAACTTCCCTGCTCTCGATGCGCACCGTTAGCGGCTTCCTCGCCGGCTTCGGCTGGACTGGCGTCGTGATGATGCGCGCTGGCTATTCGACCCTCGGCGCCTCGATCGGCGGCACCGTCGTCGGTCTTCTCTTCGCCGGCATCCTGCTCCTGGTCATGCGGGTGCTGATGGGCCTGCGCCACAGCGGCACCGTGGACTACAGGAACGCGGTCGGCGTTGCCGGCAAGGTCTACGCACCGATCGGCGGCGGTCTACGGAAGCCCGGACAGGTCGAAGTCCTGGTCCAGGGCCGGCTGCGCACGGTCGCGGCGATGACCCGCCACGACCAGGACCTGCCGACCCTGACCCGCATCCGCGTGGTCGACACCCTCGATCCCAACACCCTGCTCGTCGTTCCCCTCGACGCGGAAGCCGACGAACAGACCGAAACCCAGTAAGCAAGCAGTTAGGAGAACGAATACGTGGACCTGATCATCCTCATCCTGTCCGCCCTGGCGGCGGTCCTCATCCTCATCTTCTCGCTTTCGAGCCGGTACCGGCGTTGCCCCTCCGACCGCATCCTCGTGGTCTACGGGAAGATCGGCGGCACTGGCTCGGCGAAGTGCTACCACGGCGGCGCCGCCTTCATCATCCCGATCCTGCAGGCGCACCAGTTCCTCGATCTCGAACCGATGACGATGGACATCAACCTGACCGGAGCGCTCTCGAAGCAGAACATCCGCGTCAACTGCCCGTCGACGTTCACGGTCGGCATCTCGACCGAATCCGGTGTAATGGAGAACGCGGCCGAGCGCCTGCTCGGCATGCAGATGGACCGGGTTTCCGCGCTCGCGCGCGACATCATCTTCGGTCAGATGCGCGTCGTCCTGGCGACGATGCCGATCGAGGAGATCAACGCCGACCGCGACAAGCTGATCGAGAACATCTCGAACGGCGTCGAGGTCGAGCTGAAGAAGGTCGGCCTGCGACTGATCAACGTGAACATCCAGGACATCACGGACGAGTCCGGCTACATCGACGCCCTCGGCAAGGAAGCGGCCGCGCGGGCGATCAACGAGGCGAAGGTCAAGGTCGCCGAGCAGGAACGGGACGGCGAGGTCGGCGCCGCGGCGGCGGAGCGCGACCGGCGCATCGAGGTGGCCCAGGCCCTGGCGACGGCTCAGGAGGGCGAGAACGAATCCGCGGTGCGCGTGGCCCAGTCCGACTCCAGTCGGAGAAAGGAAGAGGCCGAGGCCGAACGCGATGCGTCCGCCGCGGAGAAGGTCAAGGCGGCACAGGCGCTGCAGGAGGCCTACGCGGCCCAGCAGGAGTCCGAAGTCGCGCGCGCCACCCGCGAACAGGCCACCCAGCGTGCCGATGTCGTCGTCCCCGCCGAGATCAAGAAAGAGGAGATGGCGACGCTCGCCGAAGCGGAGGCCGAGCGCAACCGCCGCCTGAAGCAGGGCGAAGCGGACGGCATCCGATCCCTGACCGAGGCCGACGCCGACCGCATCCAGCGCCTCCAGGAAGCCGAAGCCGCCGGTATCGAGGCGGTGCTCAAGAAGAAGGCCGAGGGCTTCGACCGCCTCGTCGACGCGATCGGCGGCGCCGACAACACGGCGCTGCTACTCGCCACGGAGCAGCTCCCGAAGCTGGTCGAGGAGCAGGTCAAGGCGATCGCCGGCCTCCAGATCGACAACGTGACCGTGTGGGATTCCGGCCGCGGCGACAACGGCAAGACGGCGACCGCGGACTTCGTCTCCGGCCTCGTCGGCGCCCTGCCGCCACTGCACGAACTGACGAAGAACGTCGGCATCAAGCTGCCCGAGTACCTGGGCAGCCGGGAAGAAGCCGAGGCGGCTTCGCCCGAGGAAACGGAGGCCGAGTCCGAAGCCTGAAACCTGCGCGAGGAGCGCTAGGTGACGTCGCGGACCGTCAGGCCGCGGCTCTTCAGATAGGGCAGCAGGCCCTTCTTGTCGATCGTCCGCAGGGCGCGCGTCGACACCTTGAGTTTGAGCGTCCGCTTGAGCTCGGGGACGTAGAGCCGCTTGGCCTGGATGTTCGGCCGCTGCCACTTGTTCGTGACGTTGTGCGCGTGGGAGATGTTATGGCCGCTGAGCGGCTTCTTGCCGGTGATCTGGCAGGTTCTGGGCATGTCGACTCCATCGCCCGGGTGGCCGCAGTGGGCACCGTGGCGGTCTCGTTGGGCGCGCGATCATAGCAGCGAACGCGTTTCGCGTCTCTGTGCGCCCAAGGCCCCCTTTGCTACGCTGACTCGACGACATCCTGACGACAAGGGAGGCCCTGCCGTGAACGAACTGGTCTACCGCTTCCTCCGCAACGATCTCTCCCGCCGTGGCTTCATCCAGGCTCTGACGGCGCTTGGTCTCACCGGCACGATCGCCGAGTCCACGGCCAACGCGGCCGCCGCGGCGGCGAACGCCGATCCGGACTCCGGCAGCCGCACCGCAACCGGCACCGGCGGCGAGTTGATGGTCGAGCAGATGACCGCGGCCGGCACCCGCTTCCTGTTCACGAACCCCGGCTCGTTCGAAGTCGGTTTCTTCGACGCATTTCTGGACCGGCCCGGCATGCAACTCATCATGGGATTGCACGAGGGCATCGTCATCTCGATGGCCGACGGCTACCACAAGGCCTCCGGCGAACCGGCCCTGGTCAACGTCCACGTGATTGCCGGCACCGCCCAGTCGGCCGGCCAGCTCTACAACTCGAGCCGGGACGGCTCCGCCCTGATCGTCACCGCCGGTCTGCTCGACAACGAAATGCAGGACGACAACCTGCTGCTGGGGCCCAGGCCCGGCTTCGACCAGAAGGACGTGAACCGGCAGTTCACGAAGATGTCCTGGGAGACCCGTGACCCCGGCTCGATCCCGGTCATGCTGCGCCGTGCCTACAAGGTGGCCACCACCTCGCCCGGCGGTCCGACCTACCTCGCTCTGGCCAACCACGCCCTCGAGGCCAAGGGGGTCAGCGCCGCGATCCACGACCGCGAATCCTTCGTCATCCCGGACGACATTCCGGCCCGCGACGAGGACATCGAGGCGGTGGCGCGGATGCTGATCGAGGCCGAGGCGCCCGTCATCCACGTCGGCGACGAGGTCAGCAAGGCCGGCGCCCAGCAGGCGGTCCTGGAACTGGCCGAGCTTCTTCAGGTACAGGTGGCCGACGTGAACTGGCCTTTCCACAGTTTCCCGCGGATGCATCCGCTCTACGCCGGCGGCTACAGCAGCCGGGATCGCGACTTCGTGCTCCGCATCGGCGTCAGCGACATCGGCGGCACGGCCGCCGCCGGCCCCGATGCCGAGGGCTCGCAGAGCGCCTGGATCGGCCTGAACACAGGCGCGATCGGCGGCGACAGGCCGTTCGGCCGCGCGGTCGTCGCGAACACGAAGCTCGCCACCGAGGCCCTGGTCGAGGCGGTCGAATCGCTCACGACGGAGGAGCGGCGAGAGAAGATCCGCGCTTCCAGGCCCGACTCCGCTCGCAGGCAGCCACAGCTCGACCCGGCGAACGTCGGCAACAGTCCGATCCACGCCGACGAACTCGGACACGTGCTCGAGACGGAACTCGATCCGAACGCGATCATCGTCAGCGAGAACCTGAGCGGCTCGAACCAGTTCTTCTCCACCGGCCACCGCGACGACGAGAAGACCTGGCTCGCGACTTCCGGCGCCGGCCTCGGCTGGGGAATCGGCGCGGCGACCGGCGCCAAGCTCGGCCAGCCGGACCGCCAGGTGGTCTGCAACATCGGCGACGGCTCGGTGATGTACAGCGCCTCCGGCTTCTGGTCCCAGGCCCGCTACGGCGTGCCGGTGCTCACCGTGGTGACGAACAACCGGAACTACCAGACCGTCCGCCTTGCCTACGCCCGCTACGACGGCAAGATGAAGGCGGCCAACCGCTACACCGGCATGCACCTCGGCGATCCCGACATCGACTTCGCCGGCCTCGCCAGGAGCCAGGGCGTCGACGGCGTCACCGTCGAGTCGGCCGCCGACCTGCGGCCCGCGATCCGCCGCGGCATCGAGGTCACCCGCGCCGGCGAGCCCTTCCTCGTCGACGTCGTCGTCGACCGCAAGGGCGACGGCGGAGACTCCAACTGGCACCAGGAGTTCCGGCTTGCCGACGAGCGGACCAGGTCCGTCTAGGAGCTTGCGCCGCAAGGACCGGGTGCGCCGGCCGCCAGGCCGGCTCCACATGGCGAAGCTGCCGCTGGTTCTCCTCTTCCTCTCTTTCGTCATCTCGCCTCCGGCAGTCACCGCCCAGACGAGCACCAGCCCCCGGCCGACCATCGAGGCACTCCGCATCGACACATCGATCCGCGTCGACGGCGTGCTCGACGAAGCCGCCTGGGACCAGGCGCCCGTCGCCTCCGGTTTCACCGCCCGCGAGCCGGAGGACGATCGTCCGGCCGCGCAGCAAACCGAGTTCTCCGTCGTCTACACGGATACGGTCCTCTACTTCGGAGTACGCGCCTTCGACTCGCAGCCGGAGGCCATCGTCGCCAGAGAACTCCAGCGCGACTCGGACCATGGCCGCAACGACGACTCGCTGGCCATCGTGCTTGACACCTTTCACGACCAGCGCAACAGCTTCACCTTCGAGGTCAACCCGCTCGGCGCCCGCACGGACTCGCTGGTCACCGAAGAGGGCAAGGACCAGAACATCGAGTGGAACGGGGTCTGGAGGGCCGCGGCTCGCACGACCGCGGCGGGTTGGCAGGCCGAGGTCGCGATCCCCTTCTCGACCCTGCGCTTCGACCCTGCGGCGAGCACCTGGGGGCTGAACGTCCGCCGGGTCGTGCGCCGGACGAACGAAGAGAGCTACTGGGCACCGATCGGACGCGAAATCGGCCCGCGCGCCGTCAGCCGCATGTATGCGGCCCACTGGGTCTCGCTCGCCGGCGACCTGACCGGCATCTCTGGCGTCAAGCCGGGGAGACGGCTCGACGTCAAGCCCTTCGTGCTCGCCTCCGGCGCGGAAGAGCCACGCGACCCGACAAGTGGGACGCTCGACGACATCGACGGTGGAATCGACCTGAAATGGGGGCTGACCAGGTCGTTGACGCTCGATCTCACGTACAACACCGATTTCGCCCAGGTGGAGGTCGACCAGCAGCAGGTCAACCTGACCCGCTTCTCCCTCTTCTTCCCCGAGAAGAGGGAGTTCTTCCTGGAGAACGCGGGAATCTTCGAGTTCGGTCCGCCGAGTCCGGGAGGCATGCAGCCCCCCCTGATGAAGGCCTTCTTTTCGAGGCGCATCGGTCTCGATCGTGGCGAAGAGGTGCCCATCGATCTCGGCGCCCGTCTCACCGGGCGGGCCGGCGCCTGGAACCTCGGCCTGCTGACCGTGGGAACCGAGGCCGTCGCGGCCGGCGACCGGTCCGCAACCTCCGCCACGCAACACAACGTCCTCCGCCTCAAGCGCGATCTCGGCGAACGATCCAGTGTGGGCATGATCTTCACCGAGCTCGACCCGCGCGGCGGCACGATGAATCGGCTCTACGGCGTGGATCTCGACTACAAGCCGAACCGGCAGTCCGCCTTCTACGTCTTCGGGGCCGGCAGCGATGATGAGGGACAGAGTGGCGACACAGGCGCTGTCGGCACGGGCTACAGCTACACATCCCGAAGCCTGCGCGCCAACGTCGATCTGATGGAGGCCCAGTCCGCCTTCGATCCCGGCTCCGGCTTTCTCCTCCGCCGGGACTTCCGCCGCTACAACCCGAGAGTGCGCTGGGAACCGCGGATCAACCGCGGCATCGTCCGCAGCGTCACGGTCGAGGCCGAACTCGACTACTTCGAGCGCGAGAGCCTGGGCCGGGTGGAGAGCCGCAAGCTCCTCTTCGCGCCCATCGGCATGCGCACGACCGGCGACGACCGGTTTCGCCTGGCCCTGGTCAACGACGTCGAGCAGCTCTTCGAGCCCTTCGAGATCAGGCCCGGAATCGTGATCCCCGCGGGCCTGTACGAGTTCGATTCGATCTTCCTGCGGGGATTCTCCAACCAGGGACGGCGGCTCGCCTGGCGCGGCAACATCAACGTCGGCGAGTTCTTCGGCGGCGACCGCCGGAGCTACGTCCTGTCGAGTTTCGTTCGCCTTTCCCGCCACCTGCTGACCGAGTTCCAGTGGAACTACAACGACGTCATGCTGCCCCAGGGCGACTTCACCGCCACGATCTACACCGTCCGCCTCGATGCGGCCTTCAGCCCGGACCTGCGGCTCAACACGCTCGCCCAGTACAACGACGCGGCCCAACTGGCGGGCGTCAACGTGCGCTTCAACTGGATCTACAAGCCCGGCGCCAACCTCTTCGTCGTCTACAACCACAACTGGGCCGCACCGACCTTCACCGCCAGGGAAACGGCGCGCCGCGAGCTGATCGTCAAGTTCAACTATCTCTGGCAGCCTTGAGCGCCCGAACCCGCTACGGCGATCCCGATCGGTCGTAGACTCGCGGGATGACACGCTTATCTCTGCGCTCCGGCTTTCGGTTTCCGCTCACCGCCAGTCTTCTACTGGCACTCGCCGCCGTCCCGGCCGTCGCCGGCGACGACGAGAAGAAGTGGGACGTGAACGACCCACCCGGCGACGAGGTCGAGGTCGAGATCGACACGACCGAGGGCACCTGGATGGGCCTCGACGTGTCGGCCGACGGCGAGCGGATCGTCTTCGACCTGCTCGGCGACCTCTACCTGCTGCCCATCGGCGGCGGCGACGCGGAGGCCCTGACGAACGGGATGGCGTGGGACATGATGCCCCGGTTCAGCCCGGACGGCTCCGAGATCGCCTTCATCAGCGACCGGAGCGGCGGGGACAACGTCTGGACGATTTCGACCGCCGGCGGTGAGCCGAAGCAGATCAGCCGCGAGGACTTCCGGCTGGTCAACAACCCGGTCTGGAGCCCGGACGGGCGCTTCATCGCGGCGCGCAAGCACTTCGTGTCGACGCGCTCCATCGGCAGCGGCGAGATCTGGCTCTACCACGCGAGCGGCGAGGGCTCCGGCCTGCAACTGAACGAGAAGCCGAACGAACAGAAGGACCTGGGCGAGCCGGCGTTCTCGCCGGACGGGCGGCACGTGTACTTCAGCCAGGACACGACGCCGGGCGGCTTCTACGAGTATGGCCGGAACGCGGCCCAGGGCATCTACTCGATCCGCCGCATCGACCGCGAGACCGGGGAGATCGAAACGGTGATCTCGGGGCCCGGCGGTGCTGTCCGGCCGACACCTTCACCGGACGGAAGGTACCTCGCATTTGTTCGCCGCATCCGCTTTCAGAGCCACCTGTTTCTCCACGATCTCAGGAGCGGCGAGAACACTCCGATCCACGACGCGCTCGACCGGGACATGCAGGAGATCTGGGCCGTCCACGGCGTCTATCCGGGCATCGCCTGGACGCCGGACAGCCAACGAATCGTCTTCTGGGCTCAGGGGGGATTGCACAGGATCGACATCGAGTCCCGCGAGGTCAGCGAGATCCCGTTCCGCGTCCGCGCCACCCACCGGATGCAGGAGGCTCTCGCCTTCGACTTCGAGGCGGCGCCGGACACCTTCCGGACGAAGATGCTCCGGTGGGCCCAGGTGTCCCCCGCCGGCGACCAGGTCGTGTTCCAGACCCTCGGCCGGCTGTGGACCCGCAGCCGCGATCCCGAGACCGGCGAGGTCGGCGAGGCGCGGCGGTTGACGAGCCAGGACGATCACTACGAGTTCTACCCGTCCTGGTCGCGCGACGGGAAGTCCATCGTCTACGTGAGCTGGCACGACGAGGACCTGGGCGCGGTCCGGGTCGCACCCGCCGCCGGCGGCGAGGGGCGGACGATCACACCCGATCCCGGCCTCTACGTGGAACCCGCCTTCTCACCCGACGGCGGCACCGTCGTCTACCGCAAGAGTCGCAGCGGCGGCATCCTGAGCCCATTGTGGTCGAAGGACCCGGGGCTCTACCGCACCTCTGCCGGCGGCGAGAGCACCCCGGTACGCATCGCGCGCAGCGGTTCCGGCCCGCATTTCGGCGCGGACGCGGAGCGCGTCTTCTTCACCGTCTCCCAGGGATGGGACCGACGCGTGCTTCGCAGCGTGCCGCTCATGACCAGCGGCGAGGCGCAGACCCGCGACCACGCCGGCAGCAAGGTGGCGACCGAGATGCGGGTCTCCCCCGACGGCCGCTGGCTCGCCTTCGCTGAGCGCTTCGACGCCCACGTCGTGCCGTTCACGGCGGCCTCGAAGGCGATCGAGATCGGGCCCAGGACTGCCGCCCTCCCGGTGCGCAACGTCTCGACCGACGACGGCGCCTACCTCCACTTCTCGGGCGACAGTTCCACCCTGTACTGGTCCCTCGGGCCCGAACTGTTCGAGCGGCGGCTCGAGGACGCCTTCGCGCCAACGGACGACGAGGCCGAGGGCGCAGACGACGACGAAGCCGGCGACAACGAGACCGAACTCGCGGCCGGTCTCGACCTCGGCTTCGACGTGACCGCCCATCGTCCCGAAGGCCGGATCGCGATCACGAACGCGAGGCTGATCACGATGGCCGGCGAGGGCAACATGGAGATCATTCGCCGCGGCACGGTCGTCGTCGACGGCGATCGGATCGCGGCCGTCGGCCCTGCCCGCCAGGTCGACGTACCGGCCGGCGCCACGGTCATCGACGGCTCGGGGCTCACCGTGATGCCGGGCCTGATCGACGTCCACTGGCACGGGCCGCAGGGCAGCCAGGAGATCATCCCGCAGCAGAACTCCGAGCTCTACGCGACGCTCGCGTTCGGCGTGACGACGGCGCACGATCCCTCCACCGACACGAGCACCTTCTTCGCCGCCAGCGAGATGCAACAGGCCGGCGAGATCATCGGGCCCCGCCTGTTCGCCACCGGCACGATCCTCTACGGCGCGCTCGGCGCCTTCCGCGCGATCGTCGAGACGCCGGACGACGCGGTTCAGCACGTCCGGCGCCTGCAGACGGCCGGCGCGATCAGCGTCAAGAGCTACAACCAGCCCCGACGCGACCAGCGGCAGAAGATCGTCGCTGCGGCGCGAGACCTGGGCATGCTCGTCGTCAACGAAGGCGGCGCCCTGTTCCACCACAACATGACGATGGTCGCCGACGGCCACACCGGCATCGAGCACTCGCTCTCCGTGGGCGCGATCTACGACGACGTGATCCAGTTCTGGGGCAGCAGTCGCGTCGGCAACACGCCGACGCTCGGCGTCGCCTTCGGCGGGATTCAGGGCGAGGACTACTGGTACGAGCACACCGACGTCTGGACCAACGAACGACTGCTGAACTACGTGCCCCAGGACGTGATCGACGCCAGTTCCCGCCGCCGGCAGAAGGCGCCGGAAGGCGAGTACAACCACATCCTGACTGCCCGCGTGGTCAACGCCCTCGACCAGGCCGGCGTGCCGATCCAGCTCGGCGCCCACGGCCAGCGCGAGGGCCTCGCCGCCCACTGGGAGATGTGGATGTTCGAGCAGGGCGGGATGTCACCCCACCGGGCGCTGATCGCCGGCACGATCAACGGCGCCCGCTACATCGGCATGGAGGCCGACCTCGGCTCGCTCGAAGCCGGCAAGCTGGCCGACCTGATCGTCCTCGACGAGAACCCGCTCGAGAACCTCCGGAGTTCCGAGTTGGTTCGCTACGTCATGATCGGCGGCCGCATCTTCGACGCCCTCTCGATGAACGAGATCGCGGGCGAGAAGCTGCAGCGGAGGCCGTTCTGGTTCCAGCGCTAAGGCTGAGCGTCTCCCAACGCCTCGAGGGCCGCTAGCCAGCCGTCGAACCGAGTGCACTCGCCGCGGATGGTCTCCAAGCCGATCTTGCGAGCGATGCGCGGACCGTGAACTGCTTTCTGGTAGCGGGCCAAGGCCTTCTTGATTCGCTTGCTCGGCGCAGTGACGGCGCTGTCGTTGATGTCCTCGGGCGAAGCGAATCGAGCGCGAGCGTCAAGAAGCTCGGCTACGGCGGCCTCCTGCGCAGCGGGCACGGACCTGAACGCCTCAGGGCGTGAGAACAGCAGTCCCTCGAACTCGTGGAGCTGAACGTACGGGATCACGCGGTCGAACCGTACTCGCGGACCGAGCTTTCCTCGAAGCTCCTCGCGCAGGTCCGCCACCAACTCGTCCGCCGTCCGGTTCCCTTTGCCGCGAAACCCGTAGAAGTCGACCAGCGATGTCACGGCATCGAAGTTGTGTGACAGGAGCCTCATTTCGGCGATCAGCACCGATTCGGAGACGTTGCCGCCTTTCCATCGGTTGCGGGCGCTACCCACCTGAATCGGCGTCACGTCCACGCCAAACGGCTTGAGGTGCTCCCCCAGAACGTTCTTGACGAACTCTTCCTCGGTCTGGCCCTCTACCGAGATCGCG
Source organism: Thermoanaerobaculia bacterium (assembly GCA_965232105.1). GTDB lineage: Bacteria > Acidobacteriota > Thermoanaerobaculia > Multivoradales > Multivoraceae > Multivorans. The sequence continues at coordinate 3,267,909 of OZ246956.1, read as the reverse complement.
AGCCGGATCACGGGCGACCGCCGAGGAGGTTCTTCTGCCACAGCTCACCGGGCGTGAAGTCCTCGTCGATCCAGACTCGGTAATCATCCGAAGACAACTTGCGAACCTCCGTTCGGCCTTCGCACAGCTCAAGTACGAAGACCTCTTCGAGGTCAAAGGCGTCCACGAGCAACGGCGACTGCGTGGCGACGATGACTTGCCGTTCCTCGGAGAGCGACCTGATCATCCCGCCCACCAAGGTGATCGCCGCGGGATGCAGCCCCAACTCCGGCTCGTCGAGGAGCAGCACGTTCGGCAGCATTTCGGCGGGCAGATTCAGCAACGTCACCAAAGCGAAAAAGCGCAGCGAGCCATCCGACGTCAGGTGCGCGCCAAACGTCTTGTCGGCCCACTTCGCCTTCCAGCGCAGGCCTACTCTCCCGTAGCTCTCCTCGAGTTCGAAGCGGTCGAAGCCCGGCAGGACGCGGCCGATCTCCTCGCAGATCAGCTCGTACCGATCCAGGTCCTCCCGTTCAAGTCGAAGGAGAACGGCTGCGAGGTTCCCTCCGTGTGACCTCATGTAGTTGTTGTCACTGGCATCCCAGGGCTTCTTGAAGTTGGACCCGTCCGAGGTGTCGTGAAACTGAAAGACCGCGCAGTCGCGAAGCAGGCTGACGATGACGCGAACAGTCGTGACGTTGATCCCCGGCCCCGCCCCTGATTGGGCAACCCGAACGATCTCCGCCTCTCGGTTTCCGGTTTCGAGGTGCTGCCAACGCGCCCCGGTCGGTCGACCGTGCCCGCTAAATCGGAATCTCTCCTCCGTGAAGAAGAGGTGATGAGGGTGCGCAAAGGACAGTGCGAACCGGTAGTCGTTCACTCCAGCCTCGGTATGAAGCGAGAGCTCCGCTTCCATGCGCGGAGTCGTCCGGTTGCCCCCATGCAACTGATCGTCGGCGCCTCCTTGCTTCTGGACGAACTCGTCCAGCCGGCGCGCCTTCAGCATCCAGCTCAGCATTTCGAAGAAGCGGATGAAGTTCGACTTCCCGGCCCCATTCGCGCCGATCAGGACGGCGGCTCGAGGCAGATCGACCAACTCGACGTCGGCGAGCGAGCGAAAGCCCCGGACACGGACTCGTTCGATGCGGGTTCCGCCGTTCATGGAAACCTCCAGCTAGCGGCTGCGCAGTGTGGTTTCGGCCCATCGGACGACGGTCTCGGCCATCTCGACCGCTGTCTCGTACTCCGACGCGGTGATGGGTCGTGCAGGACCCGGATAGCGTCAGGCGGCCGCATAGACGACTTTGCCTTCGCGCAGCGCAGGAGCACAATCACAAGGGCGTAGCTGTCGCCGTAGCGCTCGACATCCTGCGGCGTGACGACCACGGCATCCACCGCAGCGCCCACGCCCGCCAGTCGCCTGTAGATGCGCGTCGCCGCCTGCCAATGGTCCGCCCCCTCCTTGATCACAAGCAGGTCTACATCGCTGTGCGAACCGGCGTCCCCCCGAGCCGCAGAACCAAACAGGATGATCTTCTCGGGCTCCACCGCTTCCACGATGCGGCGGACGATCTCATCGAGCTTCTCCTGATCTACCACTTGGGCTGTCTCCGCCGTGAAGCCTACCGCTTCCGAAGCACGGCTCGACTGCCGCCCTTGCACGTAGCGATCACGCCGCGCATCGAAGTCCCCTCAAACTCGACGGAGCAGATCGGCGACCGCCTCCTCTGTCGTCGCGTCGCCGCTGCGATCGGGGGTTCGGGGACCGGCCTCCCGGTGCACGGCGAGAACCTGCTGGATGCGGACGGCCTGGTTGGCCAGCCCCGCGCGCTCCAGGAGCAGCACGCTGGCCGAAACGGCGGCGATCGGATTCGCGATCCCCCGGCCGGCAATATCCGGCGCACTGCCGTGGACCGGCTCGGCGAGGCAGAAGCGTTCGCCGCAGTTGGCCGAGCCGACGACGCCGAGTCCGCCGACCAGGGCGGCGCCGGCGTCGCTCAGGATGTCTCCGTAGAGGTTCGGCGCGACGATCACGTCGTAGCGCTCGGGCTCCAGAATCAGGCGATAGACCATCGAGTCGACGAGTTGTTCCTCGACTTCGATCTCCGGGAAGCCAGCCACGACATCGAGCGCCGTCTCGCGGAACAGGCCGTCGCTCAGGCGCAGGACGTTCGCCTTGTGGACGACGGTGAGCCGCGCCGAGTTGCCGCGCTGGTCCGCCCGTGACAGCGCCAGCTCGCAAGCGAAACGGACGATCCGCTCGGTCGCCCGCCGGCTGATCACTCGCTCGGCGATCGCCACCTCGCCTTCCCGTTCCCAACGTTCGCGGCCGGCATAGAGACCTTCGGTGTTCTCACGGACGACGACGGCTTCGACGGCGCCGCCGCGGAGCGGCCGCACGTTCGCGTAGAGATCGAGACGCCGCCGCAGTTCGACGATGGGGCTGCGGTACCCGTCCACGGCATGGCTCGGCGACGAGACGGCGCCGAACAGGGCGCCGGCGCAGTCTTCCAGGATCTCGACCGTGGCCTCGGGGAGCGCTCGACCGGTCCGCTCGAAGGTCCGCCAGCCCATCTCGGCTTCGACCCATTCGATCCGGTCGCCGCAGACCGCGTCGACGACGCGCACCGCGGCGTCGACGACCTCGGGACCGATGCCGTCGCCGCCGATCCGAGCGAGACGGACCGGCGCCGCCGGCTCGTCGTGGCTTTCCCTCACGGCGGCGCTACCTCGCTAGACGCCGCTTCGTCTGTTCGATCAGGCCCCCGGCCGCGATCATCGACCGCACCGCCGGGCTGAACGGCGAGAAACCGAAACCGGAACTGCCGCAGCGGACGTTCGACCCCTCAAGATCCACCTCCACTTCGGCACCTTCCTCCAGCGCGTCGACCGCCTCCGGGCAGACGATCGCGAGCAGACCGTTGTTCAGCGCGTTGCGGTAGAAGATGCGCCCGAAGCTCCGCGCGACCACCGCGCCGACGCCGGCGTAACGCAGGCAGACCGCGGCCTGCTCGCGGCTCGAGCCGCAGCCCCAGTTCCAGCCGGCGACGATCACATCGCCGGGCCGCACGCGCTCAACAAACGTCGGATCGAGGTCTTCCAGGGCGTGGGGTGCGACCTCCTCCGGCCGGCTCTTCGTGTAGGTGTAGCGACCGGGGAAGATGACGTCCGTGTTCACGTGGTCGCCGTAGCGGAACACCCGTCCGCGGAAGGGCTGCCCGACATCGACCGGACCGTTCACTCGACAACCTCCGCCGGGTGGACGATGCGGCCCGCGACGGCGCTGGCCGCGACCACCGCGGGCGACGCCAGGTAGATCGCCGCACCCCGGTCCCCCATCCGGCCCTGGAAGTTCCTGTTGGCGCTGGAGATGCAAACCTCGCCCGGCGCCAGCACACCGAGGTGGTTGCCCATGCAGGGGCCGCAGCCCGGTGTACCGAAGACGGCGCCGGCTTCGGCGAGGTCGGCGACCCAGCCGCGCGCCAGGGCCTCGTTCCAGACCTCACTGGAAGCCGGCACGATCACCATCCGCGTGCCCGAAGCGATGCGCCGGCCAGCCATCACGTGGTGAACGGCCCCCAAGTCCTCCAGCCGGCCGTTCGTGCAGGTGCCGATGAACGCCTGGTCCACACGCACCGAGTCGAGCTCGCCTACTCCAACCGTGTCGTCGACCTGGTGCGGGCACGCCACGCGGGGGTCGATACTGCTCAGATCGATCCTGTGTTCGGCCGCATACTCGGCGCCGGCGTCCGGGTAAAGCGCCCGCTCCGCGAGTCGCTCCGCGACCTCCGTCGCCGTCTCACCAGGCTCCGCGCCCCGGCCCGGTCGCCGTCCTGGCCGAGCGACCAGCCGTTCCGCCAGGTACTCGAGGACCGCCCCATCCGGCCGCATGTACGCGTTCTTCGCCCCCATCTCGGCCATCATGTTGACTAGCGCCGCTCGCGAGTCGAGGCTCAAACGCCCGATCGCGGGTCCGTCGAACTCGACGCTGCGATAGAGGGCTCCGTCAGCGCCGAGATCGCCGATCAGCGTCAACGCCACGTCCTTCGTCGTCACCCACTCGCCGAGCGCACCCTCGAGCCGGATCCTGATCGACTCCGGCACCCTGAGCCAGAGCTCGCCGGTTGCCCAGATCACCGCCATCTCGCTCCGGCCGACGCCGGCGCCGAAGGCCCCCAGCCAACCGAAGTGCGGCGTGTGGGAGTCGGAACCGAGAATCAGGTCGCCCGGCAGGACGACCGCCTCCTCGCTCAGCACCTGGTGACAGATGCCGCGTCCGACCTCGAAGAAGTGGCCGACGCCCTGCTCGGCGACGAAAGCGCGGACTTCCGCGTGGTTCTGTGCGTGGCGGACCGTAGGCGCCGGCACGGCGTGGTCGAGGGTGATCGCCATCCGCTCGGGGATGGCGACTCGCTCCTGCCCGAACTGCCGCCAGATCTCGGCGATCGGCGCCGTGTTGTCGTGGCTGAGCGCGATGTCCGGCCGCGCGTCGACGATCTCGCCTACCGCGACCGTCTCCTGGCCGCTGGCCCGTGCCAGGGCCTTCTGCGCGAAGGTGCGGGCCGTGTCGGCCGGCCGACCTCGTTCGCTCACCCGACCGCTCCGGCCACAGCCGGCAGGAGCTCCGCCGTGTGGTACTCGCGCAGCAGCGTGTTCACGTCCGAAAGGCTGAGCGGCTTCTCGTCCGCCAGCACCTTGATGTGGGCCGTGATCTCCTTGATCTGCGCGTCCGTGAGCTCAAGGCGCAACTGCTCGACACGGGACTTGATCGCGTTCCAACCGGTCAGACGGTGCGCGACGTGGACGTACCGGTCGAGCCCGAAGTCGGCAGGATCGAGGATCTCGTAGCTCGAGGGGTCGTTGAGGATGGCCTTCGCGTGAATACCGGCCTTGTGGGTGAAGGCCGTATAGCCGGTGATGTAGTTGTTGAACGGCACGTCGACCTCGACCAGGGAGGCGACGGTGTTCTCAATCTCGCGCAGGAGCGGCAGGTCGTAGCGGGTGCGCACGCCCTCCGGATCCTCGGCGTAGAGCCGCGCAACCAGGCCGCCGAGAGGCGTGATGCCGTTCCGCTCGCCGATCCCCAGCACCGACGTGTCGACGTGGGTAGCCCCAGCCTCGAGGGCGCAGAACGCGTTGGCCACCGCGCAACCGGTGTCGTTGTGGCCGTGGAACTCGATGTCGCAGTCCACTTCTTGCCGCAGCCGGCGCACCAGGTCGTAGACCTGCCGGGGACTCGCCACGCCCACGGTGTCCGCGACGCCCACGCGGTTCACGCCCACCGCGTTCACGGCCCGGTAGGCGCGGATCAGGTCGGCCAGCTCGCTGCGGAAGGAATCCTCGGTACTGAAGCGAACCTCGACGTCGTGCGACCGGATGTACTCGACGACTTCGATCGCCGTCTCGATCACCTGGTCCATGCTCTTGCCGTGCGAGTACTCCCGGAGGTAGCGGGAAGTGCCGAACACGACGTCGATGCCGTCGACGCCAGTCTCGAGCGCCAGCCTCGCATCCTCCAGGTGACAGCGGGTGTGCGTGAGCACCTTGGCGCGCAGCCCGAGTCCGGCTACCCGCTCGCAGTCCGAACGGCTACGACGACTCGCCGCCGGAGAGGTCAGTTCCAGGTACTCGACCCCGAAGGCGTCCAGCAGGCGGGCGATCTCCACCTTCTGGTCACTGTCGAAGAAGGCGTTGGCGAACTGCTCGCCCTCGCGCAGGGTCGATTCGATGATGGCTGGGTGGGAGGCCATGACGTTGCTCCTCTACCGACAGAAAAGCCGGCGCATCCTGAACTGGATGGCCGGCCGGCAGGTGTTTCCCGATGAACGAAGTCTAGAGATCTGGCGCCCGGTCCTGGGGCCGGGGCTTCGCGCCCGGCTTGGCCAGCCGGTCGAACAGGGATGCGTCGTGCGTGTGGTGAGTCATGTCGCGGTTCTTCGCGCCGTGCCGATGTCGCCCTGAAGGCGGAACAGGAAAGGTGAGCGCGGATTGTGCGCCCTCGGGCAGCAGCCTGTCAAGCTCCGCCCCCCCGGCAGCGGGCTAGACTCCAACGCCGCGCGGCGTCGCGGTCATGATGCGTGAACGGGATGAATGACCCACAGCAGATCTGGACCGCCACCGTCCTGCCCGAGTGGATCGACCACAACGGCCACATGAACGCCGGCTACTACCTGGTCGTGTTCGACGACGCGACCGGTCCCTGGACCGCGTTCCTGGGCATCGATCAGGCCTATCGCAAGACCAACCGGCGCTCGACGTTTTCGATCGACAGCCATTTGACCTGGCTGCGGGAGTTGCCCGAAGGCGCTCCGATCATCGTCGAAGCGGAGCTGCTCGGCTTCGACGACAAGAAGTACCACACCTTCATGCGCATGCTCCACGCCGACGAGGGCTACGTCGCGGCGACGCACGAGTTGCTGAGCATTCACATCGACCTGGACACTCGGCGGAGTACACCAATGCCGCCCGAGATCCACCAGCGGATGGGTGAGGTTCTGCGGGTTCAGCGCCGGATCGCCGGTCCAGCCGATGTAGGCCGGGTCATCCGCACGAAACCCTGGCCGCCGAGCTCCTGAGCCGAGCCGCGGCCGCCCGGTCAGGTCGACCAGACGCGCTTGGCCTCCAGCGCCACCATCAGGCGCCGCCACGCGGGGCATGGGCTCACCGCCCTCGGCTACCATTGCCCGCCATGAGTACACACGACGATGGAAGCGACCCCAAAGCACCGATGACGCGCCGCACCCTCATCGCCGGTTCGGCCGCCGGCGCCGCCGCGCTCGCCGCCCAGCCGGGCAAGGCGGCAGCAGCCGGGCAAGAGACCCCGGACTGGCCCGAGCCCAGCTACGTGCGCACGAACGGCGGCCTGAGGATGGCCGTGTACGAAGCCGGAAACGAGGGCGTGCCGGTCGTCCTGAGCCATGGCTTTCCCGAGCTCGCCTACTCCTGGCGCCACCAGTTGCCGGCGGTGTCCGCGGCAGGCTTCCGCGTCCTGGCGCCCGATCAAAGGGGCTACGGCCACACCCAACGGCCCCTGGCAATCGAGGCCTACAACATGGCCGAACTGTGCGCCGACCTGGTTGGCCTCCTCGATGCCCGGGGCATCGAAAAGGCGGTCTTCGTCGGCCATGACTGGGGCGGTGGAGTCGTCTGGGCGATGCCGCGGCTGCACTCCGACCGCGTCCTCGGTGTCGTCGGCGTGAACACACCGACCGGCCCCCAGCCACCCTCGCCACCCATCGAGCTTCTCCGCCGCATGCGCGGCGAGGACAACTACGTCGTCGCGTTCCAGGAGCCCTACAAGGCGGAAGAGGTGCTCGAAGCGGATACGGAGAAGAGTTTCCGCACCTTCATGCGCCGCGGTTCGTGGAACGCCGCGGAGTTCAACAAGCTCCCCGCCGACGCCCCGGAGCGGAAGTTCCAACTACTGGAGATCATCAAGCACGGCACGGCGGATGACCTGCGCGGCGAGCTTCTGCTTAGCGACGAGGAGCTGGCCCACTTCGTCGCGGTCTATCAGCGGACCGGCTTCACCGGCGGCGTGAACTGGTACCGGAACATCGACCGCAACTGGGAGCTGATGAAGGGCATCGATCAGAAGATCGACCAGCCCTGCCTCTACATCGGCGCCGAGAACGATGTCGTGCTACCGCCCTCCTCCGCCGACAACATCGAGGCACTCGTCCCGAACATCGACAAGCACACGATCAAGGACTGCGGTCACTGGACCCAGCAGGAGAAGCCCGACGAGTTCAACCGGGTACTGATCGATTGGCTGACAGCGACGTTCGCGTAGCCGGACCCGGCGTCCCCGATGCGGCCGCCCCGCTTCTGCCCGCAATGAACAGCGCCGACATCCGCAGACGGCTGGCCGGGCACGAACCGCGGATCCTCCCGCCGGCCGAGTTCGAGGCCAGCGTGGCGATGGTCCTCCGCCCCTCGGCGGCAGGCCCCGAGGCGTTGTTCATCGAGCGGGCCCGCAAGCCGTCCGACCCCTGGTCGGGGCAGATGGCGTTGCCCGGGGGCCGGCACGACGAGACCGACCGCGACCTGCGGCATACCGCGGAGCGCGAGACCGTCGAGGAGGTCGGCTTGTCGCTCGAAGGCGCCCGTCTGATCGGCCGGCTCGACGATCAGGCGGGCCAGCGCGCCGGCCAGGGGAGGCGCCTCCGGATCGCCGCCTTCGTCTACGAGGTGGACGCGGACACGGGCAACGACCTGGTCGTGAACTACGAAGTCGCCGAGGCGTTCTGGGTGCCCCTGGCCTGGTTCGAGGAGCGCTCCCGGGTCATCGACTACCGGCACCCGCCGTATCCCGATGTGAGCTTCCCCGGCGTCGTCGTAGGCGATCCCGACCGGCACATCGTCTGGGGCCTGACCTTCCGGTTCCTGGCGGCCTTCTTCGAGATTCTCGGACGGCGCTTCGCGGCGGGCGGCTGAAAGCGGAACCCTCGACTACTCGACGATCTCCATGTACTCGCGCCTCGACCAGCCTCTCTGGCCGTCGGGCAGTTCGATCCGGATCCACTCCGGGCGCTGTTCGATGACCCGGACCTCGGTGCCGGCATGGAGACGGAAGCGGACGACCGAGCCCTCCCCGGCCGCGGCATGGAGGTCGATCTCCTGCGGCAGAACGACGGCCGCGCCAGGAGTGAAGGCCGCGTGCGCGACGAGCGAGCCGCCCAGCGCCAGCGCTGCCGCAAGCAAGCAGACGGCGGACCACCGGAGCACCTCCGAAGTACGCCGGTAGAGCCGCAGGGCAAGGACCATCCAGAACGCTCCGCTGACGAGCACGACGCTGCGAAGTACCTCGTCCGGGGCAAGGCTGTAGTGCCAGAACAGCAAGGTCCGCAGCAACACCGGGGGCTCCGGCGGCGCGATCTCGTCGCGGGCGCTGCGGCGAGCGAACGCCAGGTTGGCGAGAGCATCCTCGTCGCGCGGCAACAGGCGAAGAGCCCGGCGGTAGGAAGCGATCGCCTGTCCCAGGTCGCCGGCTCGCAGGTAGGCGTTCCCGAGGTTGTAGTGGAGATGACCGTTCTCGACGCCCAGGCTCTCCATTTCGCGGTAGCGCGACACAGCCGTCTCGAAGTCGCCGGCCTCGTACGCGGCATTGCCGTTGACCCAGAGTTCCGCGGGTTCCGGTGGCGCTTCGGGCGGTGTCGACCCGGTCGCCTCCTTCACGGCCGGAGCCTCGGTGACCACGGGCGACGCCGGCGGCTGCCCGGCGAGGGAACCTGCCCAGGCCAGCAGGGCGAAGAACAGCGCCAGCCTCCGTCTCATCCCTTTCTCCTCCGGAGCTGCCGATCGATGGACCGGATCAACTCGGAAAGGACCTCCCCGGACTGCCCGCCGGGGTGTTGCTGCCGCGCCGCGCCGGCGATGCGGAGACGCCGCCGCGGGGAGTCGATGCGGGAAGGGCTCAGGGCGTCGCGTGTCTCCGTTGCGGGCTCCACCGCCACGCCGTACTGCGCCGCCTCGAACCGCTCCAATTCGGCCCGGCACCGCGCCGCCACGTCCGGCTCGACGCCGGCCCCGACCAGCGCCGTCTCCGCTTCGGCCGGGGTCAGGGCTGCTCCCTCGATACCCAGCTTGTCGCCCACATAGGCCCGCAGCACCCTGGAAGCCTCCGCCGTTCCCGCCGTTCCCCCCGTCCCCGAAGGGCGGGTCAGCCTGTTCGCCGCGGCCAGGGCCTGGCGCAGGGCCCGCTGGCGCCGGCGCAGCGTCCTGTCGGCGGCATACCTCCGCTCGCGGCGATACTGGGTGAGCAGCACGAAGTACAGGATGGGCGGCAGCACACCGCCGGCCAGCCACAACCACGCCCGCCAGCCCCGGGACGCGGCGGACACGATGCCGGCCGCGGTCCGGCGAATCGGCAGGATGTCGTCGGCGAGAATCCGAACCGCTACCTTGCCGGTGGTCGGCGCCAGCGACTCGGTGAGCATCAGCTCTTCCTCGCCATCCGCGGGCGTCACTTCCAGGTCGATGCGCTCCGTCGACCGCTCCACGTACTCACCAAGGTCCGGGTCGAAGTAGACGAGCTCAAGCGGCGGAATGTCGAGCGCGCCGACGACCAGAGGCACGAGCGCCCGGCGAAAGACCCTGCGTCCCGTCAGGCGTCGGCCGCTGCTGTCGATGTCGCTGGTCGGCTGGTCCGGGTAGATCTTGAACGCCGGCAGTTCGGGAAAGGGGGGTTCGGACAGGAGCTGCACGTTGCCGGCGCCCGCGACCCGCACCTCCAGCGTCGCCGATCGCCCCACCTGCAACTCGCGACGGCTCAGCGAGGCGCTGATGTCGAAGTCCCCGACCAGGCCGTTCCACCCCGCCGGAGGCGGCGGCAGCGGCCGCACGTCGAGCGTCACCGGTTCCGTGACCAGGTACCTCGTCTCCCAGCGCCCGCCACGACCGAGCAGACTGTCGAAGTCGTCGAAGACGCTGCGCCGCCGGCTCTGCCGGCGCGGCTCCTCGACCAGCACCTCCACGCTGAGCTGGGTCGGCGGCAGGACGATCTCGCCGGCGCGCTGCGGAAAGAGCGCCTTGCGCACCTCGTTCACCCTGTACTGGACGCCTTCGATCGCGGTCGTGAACTCACGAACCTCGCCCAGATCCTCGGCCACCACGTCGGAGCCGAAGTCCATCGACTCGATCGACCCCTGACCGACCCGCACCCGGCTGTAGAAGCGCCACGTGTAGATCACCTGCTGGCCCTGCCATGGCTGGCCCGTGGAGACCGACGCGGTGACGAAGAGAGCCCGGTCCTGCTCGGCGGCGGCTTCCTCCGCCGCGAGGACCTCGACCGTGAAGGGCAGGCTGCTGACTTCCGCACCGTCGACGAGTGCGACGGCCGGGCCGATCTCGAACGTTCCGGCCCGTACGGGAATCAGCAGGTAGTTGTATGACGTGCTGGCGCTCGACCTGCCGTTCCTGAACTGGAAGTCGCGCTGTTGACCCCGAGACACGACCCGGAAGTCCGGCATCTCGGGCAGTCTCGGCGGCTGGTCGGGTGAGCCGTCGATGCGGATCGTCAGGTAAATCTGGTTGCCGAGGGTGACCTGGCTACGGTCCACCGTGGCCTGAATCCTCCCCCCTTCCTGCGCTCCGACCGGCGCGGGCTGCGGCATGGCTACCAACGCCGCGCAGAGAACGGCAGACCAGCCAAGGGCCGCGGAGCTCCTGCTCACCGGCCGAAGCCACGGTTCTCTCTGGCCATCCATCTCGGCTACCAGTCCTTCGCCTGGCGTTTGTTGCGGCCGCGTTGACCGCGGCGATTCGGGTCGAGGCGACCCTCCTCGAGTGCCTGGAGGTAGCGTTCGGCCTCCTCCGGCGTCATGCCCGGAGGCTGCTCCTGCGGGCCACCCTGCCTGCCGGGATCCGAACCATCGCCCTCGGGCGGCGCGTCCGCCGCGTCGGGAATGCCGTCACCCTCGCCATCCTGCGGCTGCTGGTCCTCCGACTGGTCCTGGCCCTGGGCGCCGTCGTCCTGCTGCTGGTCTTCGGGCTGCTCAGCCCCGCCCTGCTCCGAGTCCTCCGGCTGCTGCTCGGCGCCCTCCTGGCTCTCCTGTTCCTGGTCTTCATTGCCCTGGTTCTGCTGCTGTTGCTGCTTCTTCAGCTCCTCCCTCACGAACTCCAGGTTGAACTTCGTATCCAGGTCGTCCGGATTCGCCTCCAGGGAGGCCATGTAGAAGTCGATCGCATCACCCAGCTTGCCTTGGCGGAACGCGCTGTTGCCCAGGTTGTAGAGGGCCTGCGCCCGCAACTCGTCGTCGCCGATCGCCGCGGCCCGGTAGAACTGGGCGTCGGCGGCCGCGAAGTCGTTCAGCTTGTAGTGCGCCGCGCCGACGTTGAGGCTCAACTCCGGATCGTCGGGCCGCTCGGTCTGCCGATCCGCGAAGCGATCGAGCGCCTGGGAGTAGGCCCCGGCGTCGAACGCGTCATAGGGCGAGGAGAACTCGACCGGCGTTGTCTCCGGCTCCGCCCGTGGCGAGGCCGGCTCCGGCGGGAACTCGGGCGGCGGCTGGGCTACCGTGACGTCCGGACCCAGGAGGCCCCATGCCAGGAAGACGACTGCCCCGAAGAGGACCTCAGGCCGCGGCCGCATGGTCGCCTCCTCCGAACGTCCCGTCGCGGCGCCGCAGCCGGTCGCCGATCAGCGGCTCCAGCATGAGCGCCGCCAGCGCGATGACCAGCAGCCACTGGAAGCGCTCCTGCCAGCGCTGGCGACGACTGGAGCCGAGTTCCTGGTCTTCGAGCTGCGCCTTGATGCCCTGGGCGTAGATCTGCTCCAAATCCACGTCGCCAGTCACCGAGCGGACATAGCGGCCACCAGTGGTCAGTGCGATCCGCTGCAGAGCCGCCTCGTCCAGCCGGCTCAGGATGATCTCGCCCCGCCGGTCGGTGCGGAAACCCCCGCCCGCCCTGGGGATGGGAGCGCCCTCATCCCGGCCGATTCCGATCGCGAAGACTCGCACGCCCGCCGCTGCGGCGCCCTCGGCGACTTCCTGTGCTTCGCCCAGATGATCCTCTCCGTCGGTGATCAGAATCACGGCACGCGATTGACGCGATCCGACGGACGCGACCCGGTCGAACGCCTCGAGCGAGACCCGGAGCGCATCGCCGATCGCGGTTCCCTTGGTCGGAATCAGGTCCGGCGCCATCGCCTCCAGGAAGAGGGCCGCCGCCGAGTAGTCCAGGGTGAGCGGCAGTTCCAGGAAAGCCTCACCGGCAAAGGCCACCAGCGCGATGCGATCGCCCTCGAGCCGCTGCAGCAGGTCGGCGATCTCGCGCTTGGCGCGTTCGAGGCGACTGAGCTCGCCGCCCGCCTCCGCGTCGCGCACCAGCATCGAGTCCGACACGTCGAGCGCGACCACGATGTCCACCCCTTCCCGGTGGACCTCTTCCCAGACGAAGCCCCACCTCGGCTGGGCGAGCGACGCGACGAGAGCGAGCAGCGCGACCAGGACGAGAAAGGCCTTGAGACGTCGCCGGGGCCGGCTGACCCCGGCAACCAGCGCCGGCAACATCTCGCGCGAGGCGAAGCGGCCAAGGAGCCGGGTCCGAGCGCGGAACGCGTAGACATAGAAGAGCAGCAGACCCGGTCCCAGCCACAGCAGCCAGAGCGCATCCGGCTGACCGGTGCGGACCTCGCAGCCGAGCGCCAGGAACGCCGGCGCCAGCGCGATCAGCGACCGGCCGCGGCCGCTTGCCGACTCCGACCTGACGGGGTTCACTCTCACGGCAGCTTCCTCAAACGGGTATCGAGCAGTACGACTTCGAGCAGGAGCAGAAACACGGCCGGCGTGACCAGCCAGGCGAAGCGCTCCTCGTACTCCATGTACGACTCCTGCGTGATCTCCGTCTTCTCGAGCTCGTCGATCCGCTCGTAGATTTCCTCCAGCCCCGCGCCGTCTTCGGCCCGGAAGTAGACACCGCCGGTGACCGTCGCCATCTGCCGCAGAGTGTCCTCGTCGATCTCCACGTCCTCGTACACCACGCGCGGACCGAACCGCGTCTCGACGACGATGGGGGCCTGACCGCGCGTGCCGACGCCGATCGTGTAGAGCTTCACCCCGAGCGCGGCAGCCGCCTCGGCCGCCCGCAACGGCGTCAACGCTCCGGCGTTGCTGCGCCCGTCCGTCAGCAGGACCGCGACCTTCGATTCGGCCTCCGAGTCCACGAGGCGCTTGGTCGCCACCCCGACCGCCGACCCGATCGCGGTCGCGTCGCCCGCCATGCCGATCTCCAACTGCTCGAGAAAGGTCGCGGCAATGCCGTGGTCGAGCGTCAGCGGGCACTGGGTGAAGGCCTCCTCGCCGAACACGACGAGGCCGATACGGTCGTTCGGTCTGCGACCTATGAAGGTCTCGACGACTCCCTTCGCCACTTCCAGCCGGTCCCGGCGGCGACTGAGTGAGCGCTCGTGCGCATCGAGGTCGAGCGCCCTCATCGACCCCGAAGTGTCGATCACGAGCACGATGTCGATGCCCTCCGTGGTCACCTCGGTGAGCGCCCGGCCGGTCTGCGGACGCATCACGGCGAGCAGTACGAGGGCAACGACGACCAGGCGCAGCGCCGACACCAGGCGGCGAACGGTGGGCGTTGCCGTCCGCGCCGACCGGCGGGCATGGACAAGGGACGAGTAGGCCACGGCGGATCGGCCCGGCGCCTTGCGTCCGCCCCCGAGACCGCTACGCGTCGCCAGTTGCCGCAAGCGCGGGCGAAGCCACCACAGGAGCGCCCAGACGACGTACATCGGCAGCAGCACCCAGAGCCAGCGGGCGTCGGCGAACAGGAGTTGCTCCATCAGGCAGCCTTCCCCGTGCGGTCGAGGTCCGACGCGGGTTCCTCACGTGCTTCGTCCGACGGCCGGGTGGCCCGCACGAAGCCCAGAGCCTGTTCGTAGGTGCGGTCGATCTCGTCGGGCTCGGGCAGGTGGGCCGCGAACTTGACCTGGTCCGTCGCGACGAGGAACCGCTCCAGACGCCGCGCCTGGTTCGGATCGAGCCGGATCAGCCCTCCCAGGCGGCTCAGGATCTCCTCCGTCGTCAGATCGGTCGCGTTCAGCCCGAAGCGGCCTTCGACGTAGGCCCGAACGACGGCCGAGACGGCGAAGTAGTAGCGGCGCAGTTCCCGCAGGTTCGAGAAGTCGGTGCGGCGGAGCCGTTCCAGCTCCTGGACCGCGAGGTCGTAGGGCGGAATCCGGGGCGTCTCCGGAGCTTCGTCTCCTCTGCGCCTCCGGCGCCACCACCACCAACCCGCAGCCGCGAGGGCGAGAACCGCGATGGCGATTCCGACCCACAGCAGCCACGGCCTCTCCGGCTCGATTCGCCGCAGCGGTTTGATGTCCCGGATGTCCGTCACCTCCGTGCCGTCCGCCGGCAGCACCGACTCGACCTCGACCGGGATCTCCGGCGTCCGGAGGTCGCCCCCGTCGCCGCCGGGCCCGCTGTACGCAGCGGAGAGCGCCGGCAGCGCGTAGGCGCCGACCAGGTCCGCGCGGAGCTGGTACCAGCGGCGCTCCACGATCCGGCCGGTAGCAAGCGTCTCCGGCGGATCCTGGCCGAGGTCGACGATCCGGAAGCCGGCAATGTCGACGCCCGGATCGGCCAGTTCGACGGTCACCTCCGGGTCGCGCTCGACTTCCACCTCGTAGGTGATCAGGTCGCCCGTCGTGGCGGTCGTCCGGTCGACCGCGGCCCGCAGCTCGGCGGGCGGCTTCGGCGACTCGCCGGCGCCGCCTTCTTCCCCGGCGGCGTTGCACGCGAGCAGCAGGGGCAGCAGGACGACCGCTGCGACGCAAGACGTCCGGGTACGCCGCCAACGGGAATGAGGATCACAACGCAACGCCGCCACGCCTCCTCAGACCCGCACCGTCCGCTCGCGCGCCCGCAGGTAGCGAACGATCGGATCGATCCACGGGCGGTCGGCCCAGACCTGAATCTCGCCGACGCCGGCGTGACGAAACTGTTCGGACCGCCTCGCCAGATCCGCGCGGGCCAGACCGGCGAAGCTCTCCGCCACCCGACGGCTCGCCGTGTCGATGACGATCGTCTCACCGGTCTCCGCGTCCTCGAGTTCGACAAGCCCCATTCGTGGCAGGCTGACCTCGCGCTGGTCGAGGACCCGGATCGCGGTCAGATCGTGTCGGCGAGCCGCTACCCGCAAGCGCTCAGAGAAGCCCTCATCCAGGCCCTCATCCAGCAGAAAATCCGAAATGACGAAGCCCACCGAACGGCGCGGCACGACGCGGCCCAGGTAGTCCAGAGCGCCGTCGAGGTCAGTGCCCCGGCCCGTCGGACGGAAGCTCAGCACCTCCCGAATCACGCGCCAGACGTGTGAGCGGCCCTTCTTGGGCGGAATGAAGTGCTCGATCCGGTCCGAGAAGATGATCATCCCCACGCGATCGTTGTTCTGGATCGCGAGGTACGCGAGCACCGCGGCGACCTCGGCGACCACCTCGCGCTTCTGCTTCCGGGCCGTGCCGAAGGCGCCCGACGAGCTCACGTCGACGATCAGCATGACCGTCAACTCCCGCTCCTCCCGGTGCTCCTTGACGAAGGGGCTCGACATGCGCGCCGTCACGTTCCAGTCGATGTGGCGGATGTCGTCGCCCGGCGTGTACTCCCGCACCTGCTCGAACTCCATGCCTCGCCCCTTGAAGGCGCTGTGGTACTCGCCCGCGAGAGCGTCGGTCACCAGGCGTTGGGTGCGAAGCTGGATCGTCTTGATCCGCGCCAGCAGCTCAGGCGCCAGCAGCTCAGGCGAGCGCGTCGCCTCCTGCCGATCCTGGCCCGCTGTCTCGTGACGCCGGAAGAACCACATCGATCGCCTCAGGGAACGTCGACGGTGCCCATGATCTCCCGGATCAGATCGTCCGAACTGAGATCGCGGGCTTCCGCCTCGTACGAAACCAGCACCCGGTGCCTCAGGACATCCGCGCCCACCGTCTTCACGTCCTGCGGCGTGACGTACGCCCGGCCAGACATCAACGCCTGTACGCGGGCGGCGGCGGCGAGGAAGATCGTGGCGCGAGGCGACGCCCCGTACTCGATCAGCGGCGCCAGGCGTTCGAGTCCGACACCTGCCGGTTCCCTGGTCGCGAACACCAGATCGACGATGTACTCCTCGACCTTGGGATCGAGGTAGATCGCGTCGGCGATGTCCCGCGCCCGGCGGATCTCGTCCGGGCTGACGACCGCCTCGACGACAGGCCGCTCCCGCCGGGCCATCCGGCGCATGATCTCCCGTTCTTCCTCCCGGTTCGGGTAGTCCACGCGCAGCTTGAGCATGAAGCGGTCGACCTGGGCTTCCGGCAGCGGATAGGTCCCCTCCTGCTCGATCGGATTCTGGGTCGCGAGGACCAGGAACGGATCGGGCAGGTCGAAGGTTTCGTCGCCCAAGGTGACCTGTCGCTCCTGCATCGCCTCGAGCAAGGCGCTCTGCACCTTCGCGGGGGCCCGGTTGATCTCGTCCGCGAGCAGCAGGTTCGTGAAGATCGGCCCCTGCTTGACCTGGAAGTCGTGCTGATCCACGCGGTAGATCTGGGTGCCCAGGAGGTCCGCGGGCAGCAGATCGGGCGTGAACTGAATGCGGGAGAACCCGGTCTCGACGGACTCGGAGAGCGTCTTGATCGCCGTCGTCTTGGCCAGACCCGGAATCCCCTCGATCAGGACGTGCCCATCCGCGATCAGGGCCATCAGAAGACGATCGATCATGTAGGTCTGGCCGACGATGACCTTTCCCACCTCAGCGCGCACGCGTTGCAGGACGTCCGCCTGGGCCGCGATCTCACTCCGGAGCTCTTCGCTGACCCCGGGGACGGCTGGGCCGGTGGGCGCCGCCACCTGGGGCGCCGCCGGCTGTTCGGATGGAACGGTCTCGCTCAGGTCCACGGTCATGTCGAAAGGTCCGTCCTGGTTCATTTCCGGAAAACCACTGCCTGGAGAGGCAACACCTGCAGACTTCCGGCTCGGAAACACGCGGAACCGCGGCTTCTCACACGGAAGCCCCGGCTACGCTGTCTGCAACCCGCCCTCGACCCCGGTTCTTCCCGAAGTGGCCAAGAGGGTGAAACGGACTTTATCCGAGCGTACCGAGGGTCCGCAGCAGCCGAGCCGTCGGTCCCTTGCCTGAGATCCGACCGCCTCCGGTCTAACGGCGGTCATTCGACCGCCTCCGGCCTACGCCGATCAGATGCCCGACATCTGGCCGCCGTCAGCCGTCGCCTGGTTCAGGTGATCGCAGCAGTTGATCCGGGTCGTCCTCCACGGCGCCCGAGCCTCGACGTGGGTGACCGAGGTGTTCCCCCAACGATCGGGCTGCTCCACGCCGTCGCCAAGGTGCAGGTGATGCAGCGCCAGGGAATGGCAGACCAGGCCGTGGGTCACGAAGACGCTGTCGCCTGCGGCCTCCCGGGCGAGCTGACGAATCCGGTCCCACGCCCGATCGACGCGCCGGTGGAAGGACGGCCAATCCTCCCCCGAAGGTGGCGCATACCCGGGTTCCATGATGTCGAGACCGATCTCGGCGTAGGCCCGACCTCGCAGGTCGCCGAAGTTGCGCTCGGCGAGCAGCGGCTCGATGACGAGGGGCAACCCGAGGGCCTCGGCCACCGGCTCGGCCGTCATCTCGGCTCGCCGCAGATCGCTCGCGACGACCTGCCCGATCGGCCGGCGCCGATGGTGCTCCGCCAGCCGCGCAGCCAATCGCTCCGCCTGCGCCATGCCGCGCTCGTTGAGCGGAGTCTCCGGTACCTGGACGATCCGGGCGGCGTTCGAGGCGGTCTCGCCATGGCGCACGATAAGCAGCACGGCGGGCAGGGTATCAACGCGCGCCGCTGGTTGTAGCTATGGCTAGGATCGGAGCCGCCGCTATGCCGCCAATGCTCTCGATCGTCGCTCCGGTCTTCAACGAGGCGGGCAACCTGGAACTCCTGGCGGTCCAGACGGCCGAGGCGATGACCGCTGCCGGGTTCGACTACGAGTTGATCCTCGTCGACGACCGGAGCACGGACGGCAGCCGCGAGGAGCTTGTCGCGCTGGCGGAGCGTGACGCCGGGCTGCGGGTCCTTGGTCTTCGCCGACACGCCGGTCAGTCGGCGGCCCTGCTCGCAGGAATTCGCGCCTCACAAGCGCCCCTCATCGTGACGATGGACGCCGATCTGCAGAACGACCCCGCCGATGTTCCGGCCATCGTCGCCCTGCTGGAAGACCACGATGTCGTCTCCGGCGTACGGGCGAGACGCAAGGACACGCTCCTACGACGGCTCGCAAGCAGCGTCTCCAACCGGGTCCGGCGGCTCGTCCTCGGCGACCCCTGCACGGACATCGGTTGCGCGCTCAAGGGCTACCGAGCCGCCGTGCTCGACGATCTGCCGGCTTTCGACGGTCTTCACCGGTTCCTGCCGCTGCTGGCCTTGCGGCACGGCGGCAGTTACGCTGAGATCCCGGTCCGGCATCGTCCCCGCACGCAGGGCAAGAGCAAATACAACATCCGCGGCCGCTTCCTGCGCGGCATTCTGGACCTCTTCGGCGTCTCCTGGTTCCGCCACCGCGCCGTCTCCGCCACCGCTCACTCACTGGAGAGTCCGCCATGCCCGAACTCACACCCGAGAACATCTGGGTAGCCGTGGGCTTCGGGGGTCAGGCCCTCTTCGGCTCTCGCTTCCTCGTTCAGTGGATCGCCACGGAACGCCACCGCCAGAGCGTGGTCCCGAACGTCTTCTGGTACCTGAGTCTGGGAGGCGGTCTGATGCTCCTCAGCTACGCCATCTGGATCCGGGAGTGGGTGTTCATCCTGGGCCAGAGCGGCGGCATCCTCGTCTACTCACGCAACCTCTGGTTCGTTCATCGGCCCAAGGCGGCCGGGGCAGACTGAGGGCGCGGCCTCTGGAGGCCGCCCCTCAGTCCTTCCGGCAGGCGGGCGCTGCCACGAAACGCGGCCTCAGAAGTTGTACTTGACGCCGAGCTGGAGGATCCTTCCGTCGCCGTTCGTCGCGGTGATCACGCCGTAGTCCCGGTCGCCGACCCGGTTCCCCGGCTGGGCGAAGTTGACCCGATCGAAGACGTTGAACGCCTCGACCCGGAGCTGCAGCGACCGGTCTCCGCCGCCGACCGGGATGTTCTTGATCAGCGACAGGTCGATGCGCTCGAAGTCCGGACCGCGGAGCATGTTGCGGCGGGCGTTGCCGCGCCGCGTCGCCGTTTCGGCCAGGCTCAGCGGCACGAAGCACTCCGTGTTGAACCACTGGTCAACCGTTCTGGGCGCGCCCTCGTTCGGGTCGCAGACCTGGTCCGGACGCGAGGTCAAACCCCGGATGTCGTCGCCACGGACCCGGATCGGGAACGGATAGCCGGTCTGGAACTGCAGGATGCCGTTCAACTGCCAGTTGCCGAACAGTCCGCGCGTGAAGGCGCTGCTGTTCTCGAGCGACGGCAGGTCGTAGCCGAAGCTGAGCACCAGGCGGTGCCGGACATCGAACAGCGACGGGCCGCGTTCACGCTCGAGCGCCTGTTCGATCGAGCTCAGCCGCTCCAGGTCGACCGGAATGATCGGCCGCTCCTCTCCGCCGATGTTGAGCCCCGAGACGTGGTCCTCCGATTCGCCGTAGGTGTACGAGAAGAGGAAGTTGAGACCGCGGGTAGGCCGCATCCGCACGCTGGCCTGTATCGCGTCGTACCAGGACTTCGCCACGGTGAAGGTCGGCCGCACCAGGCTGAAGGCCGAGAACGTGCGCGGCCCCAGCGTGGTCTGGCCGGGCTCGACGACCCGCGGATTGACCTCCATGAAGATGGGCAGGTTCCGGCCCCGCGACCCGACCCAGCCGACCTCGACGCCGATGCTCTGCCCGAGTTGACGCTGATACGTGACGTTGTAGTGCTGGTAGTTCGGAGTCGTGAAGTGCTCGCCCCAGCCGATGAAGATGATCCCCGGCGGGAACCTCGTCGGGCCGCCCGTGAGGTTCGCCAGCGGGTCCGCGAGGGTCACCTCGTTGGGCGGCGCGTTGAGCTGGACCAGGGGGTTGAACGGCGGCGCCAGGACCGAGTTCTGGAAGAAGTCGCCCTGACCCGGCAGGCTGTCGAAGAACAGTCCCCAACCCAGACGGAGGCTCGAACGGCCGTTGCCCTCCGGGTC
This sequence comes from Thermoanaerobaculia bacterium, assembly GCA_965232105.1. Lineage (GTDB taxonomy): Bacteria > Acidobacteriota > Thermoanaerobaculia > Multivoradales > Multivoraceae > Multivorans. The sequence goes on along the minus strand of OZ246956.1, from coordinate 3,247,308 downwards.
CCAGACCATCGCCAGCCGCGGCGCGAAGTTGTTCGAGTCCGTGTCGTACGTCCCCGCGGGCACCCCCGCGTCGCCCGGGTACACGAGACCGGTCGGCGCATCGGGAAAGCGCGTCGACTGCTGGCCCGGACGGAAGCTGTTCAGCCCGTCGCCGCTGTCCTCGAAGGGCTCAGCCAGTTCGTACCGGAGACCGAGGTTCAGCGTCATCCGCGGTGTGACCCGGATTTCGTCCTGGATGTACCCGGAGTACAGCCAGCCGTCGCCCTCGTTGATCGAGTCGGCGCCCGGCACCGCGGTCCGGATGAAGGCGGGCAACCCGAGCAGAAAGTCGGCCGCGGCACTGCCGGTGTGCGTGCCCCTGAACACGAAGTCGCCGTTCGGCCGGTTGATGAAACCGATGAACATCTTCTCGTTGCGGACATCGATGCCGGTCTTGAACGTGTGGCTGCCGCGCAGGATCGTGAGGTCCTCCGTGAGCTGCTCGACCTCGTTCTCCCGCTTGACGAAGGGCTGATTGCGGTCGCCCAGGCTCGGGAAGCCCGAGATGGAAAACTGCGGCAGGCCGATCGCCAGCTCGTTGATGTTCGGCAGGTTGATGCCGTACTCGGAGTTCGTGATGCCGCTGGTCACCACCGGCTCCGCGTCGATCGCACTCGTCACGTAACGCACCTGGTTGAAGACGTTCGACCCCACCGTGGCGGTGTGGGACAGCATGTAGTCCTCGAGCGTCGACGCCGCCGTGTTGCCGATCGGCCGCACCGTGGGCGGCTCGAAGCGGTCCGAGGTGCTCCTGAGAGCGCGCAGCAGCATGTTCTGCGAGTCGGTGATCCGGTAGTCGAGGCGCAGCCCGAACTGGTCGCGATCGTCCGTCACGTCCGGCGACGCGATGTACCGACCACCGACGTTCGGAAGCGGCATGAAGTCGCTGATCAGCCTGGCCGCGATCGGGCTCAGCCGGTTGGCCGGGATCACGTTGCCCGGAAAGGGCTCGCCGGTCATCGGGTCGATGATCGTGCCGCCGCCCGAGAAGTCGCCCATCCGCTCGGCGGCGGACATGACCGCGATGTTCTGGGTCGTGCCGCGGGTGTTGCGGAAGCCCTCGTAGTAGCCGAAGCCGAACAGCCGGTCCGTCATCATCGGACCGCCGATCGTGCCGCCGAACTGGTCCTGCGCGAGGGTCGGCTTCTCCTGGTCGGGCGGCGAGAAGTAGTTCCGCGACTCGAACGAATCGTCGCGGTTGAACTCCCAGACACTCCCCCGGAGGCTGTTGCCGCCCGACTTGGTCACCACGTTCACGATCGAACCGGCGTTGCGCCCGTACTCCGCCGTATAGGAGTGGGTCAGAATCTTGAACTCCTCGATCGCGTCCGGCGGCGGACGGACGACGAAGCCGGTGTTGAACGTGTCGTTGTTCGCGGCGCCGTCGAGCAGGAAGTTGTTCGACTGGCTGCGCACACCGTTGACGCTGAAGCCGGCGGTCGCGGCGCCAAAGCCGTGAATCGCGGCGTCCGCGTCGCCGCGCGCCCCGCCCAGGCGCGCCGGAGGTTCGACCACGCCCGGGATCAACGTCCCCAACTGGGTGAAGTTCCGGCCGTTGAGAGGCAACTGGACGATCTTCGCCTCGTCGACGACGATGCCCAGGGTGGCGTTCGAGGTCTCGATCAGGGGCGTCTCGCCGGTGACCGTCATCGTCTCAGAGAACTCGCCGACCGCCAGCGACATGCTGATCCGGGCAGTTTCGGCGACGGTGACCCGCACGCCTTCCCGGCTCAACTGGACGAAGCCCTCGAGCGCCGCCGTCACGTTGTAGTCGCCCGGCGCCAGCAGCGGCGCCGCGAAGTACCCGTCCTGGCCGGTCATCACCAGGCGCGACTGATTCGTGGCGACATTCGTCACGGTCACCGAAACGCCCGGCAGGGCGCCGCCCTCGTCATCCGTGACGAAGCCGCTCAACTGTCCGGTGGCCTGCGCCCATGCTCCGGTAACGCCGAGTGCGAGGGCCAACGCGAGAAGCGCAACCACCCGGGTCCAACCAACAACGTTCCTCATCCAGTGCCTCCTTTTGCTCCGCACATCCAGAGCGGAAGTGCGGCAACAGAGTGAAGAAAAAACCAAACGGCGTTTCCGCCGGAATCCAGGTCAGTGGGGCTGCGGGGAGCATAGCACCGGGCCAGGTCCAACCGCTGGCAGCGCGGTCTGTTACGATGCCTTCGCTTCGGCGCGGTCCTCCGTGGTCGGAGCACTCATCGAGACCGGCTGAGGGACAGGCCCGTCGACGCCGGGGCAACCACCGGGGCTTCGCAACCCCGGGAGGTGCCAACTCCTACGGGAGTTCCGCCCTCGGGCGGGGCTTGCCGAGAGATGAGTCAACGAAGCCACGCCAGCGGCTTCGGCGCCTCCTCCGGTTCACTCTCCGTAGAAGTCTTCTCGAGAGAGCGTTGAACTCGTTCCGCGCACAACGGGACCACCCAACCCCCTTCTCGACCGGAGACTCACATGACAAAGCACCACGACCCGGCAACCCGCGCCGCGCGTGCGGCGATCGCCACCGACACGCAGCACGGCGCTGTCGTCCCGCCGCTGTACCTGTCCGCCAACTTCACCTTCGACGGGCTGGACGGCAAGCGCCAGTACGACTACACCCGCGACGGCAATCCAACCCGCTCCGCCCTCGCCGACGCGCTGACAGAGGCCGAGGGCGGTCACGGCGCGATCGTGACCGCCTCCGGCATGGCGGCCGTGACCCTTGTCTGTCAACTGCTGGACCCGGGTGACCGCGTCGTCGCCGCACACGACTGCTACGGCGGCACGTTCCGGCTCTTCGATCGCTACCGGCAGCGCGGCCTCCTCGAAGTCGAGTTCGTCGACCTGACGGACGCGGAGTCCATGGCCGCCGCGATCGCTTCCCGCCCGAAGCTCGTCCTGGTCGAAACGCCGAGCAACCCGCTGCTTCGGATCACCGACCTGGAAGCCGTCTGCCGGCACGCGAAGCAGGCCGGCGCACTGGTCGTGGCGGACAACACGTTCATGTCCCCGGCGCTTCAGCGGCCGATCGAGTGGGGCGCCGACATGGTGGTCCACTCGACGACCAAGTACCTGAACGGCCACAGCGACGTGGTCGGCGGCGCGGTCATCGCGGCCACGGAGGAGCTCCAGGAGTTCTTCCACGAGTGGGCGACCACGATGGGTCTGACCGGATCACCCTTCGACAGTTACCTCACGCTGCGCGGCCTGCGTACCCTGCACAGCCGCCTGCGCTGCCACGAAGAAAACGCGCTCGCCGTGGTCGAGATGCTCGCCGAACATCCGGCCGTGGAGCGGGTCTTCCACCCGAGCCTGCCGGGCCATCCGGGCCACGAGATCGCCAGGCGCCAGCAGGACGGCTTCGGCGCGATGGCCAGTTTCGAAGTCGCCGGAGATTCGGAGGACCTGGCGGTCGTCGTCTCGAACCTCACCTGCCTGTCGCTCGCCGAGTCCCTCGGTGGCGTCGAGAGCCTGATCTCCCACCCGGCCACGATGTCCCACGCCTCGATGACGGCGGAAGCAAGGGCCACGGCCGGCATCAGCGACCAGCTTCTGCGACTCTCGATCGGAATCGAGCACGCGGACGACCTGGTGGCCGACTTGCGCGGGGCGCTCGACCGGGTTCTGAACCGGCCGAGGTCGGCTGCCGCCGCCGGCTAGCCGGAGCCCTTGCGATCGCCGCGCGCCAGAGCCAGACGGGTCATCCGCTCACAGAGTTCATCGAAGGAAATCCCGACCACCGCGGCCGATTGCGGCAACAGGCTGGTCTTCGTCATGCCGGGGAGAGTGTTCACTTCGAGGCAGTAGGGCTCGCCGGCGCCGTCCAGCCGGAAGTCGACGCGCGAGAAGTCGCGCAGCCCGAGCACCTCGTGGGCGGCGAGCCCAAGCGTGCGCAGATGTTCGGTGAGTTCGCCGTCGATTCTCGCCGGGAAGAGCTCCTCGGCCATTCCCGGCGTGTACTTGCTGTGGTAGTCGAAGATGTCTCCCGGCGGCACGATCTCACCCACCGCGAGGGCCTGCCCTTCGAGCACGCCGACGGTGTACTCGCCGCCGCCCACGAAACGCTCAAGCAACACCTGTTCATCGAAGGCCAGGGCCCGGCCCACCGCCGCGTCCAGGTCCCGCACTTCGCGGACAACCGACAGACCGACCGTGGAACCGACCCGCGACGGCTTGACCACGAGCGGAAGCCCGAGCGCCTCCACTTCCTCTGCCGACACCGGCCACATGGCCCAGTCGGGAGTCGGGATGCCGGCGGCCCTGAATCGCTTCTTGCTCCGGTCCTTGTCCATCGCCAAGCGGCTTTCCGAGGCCGCGCTCCCCGTAAACGGAACGCCGGCCTTCTCCAGCAGCGCCTGGACTTCGCCGCCTTCTCCCTGGCGGCCATGCAGGACCAGGAACACGGCGTCACACTCGGCGAGGCCGCCCTCCGCCAGCAGAGCCTCGAGATCCTCCCGCTCGGCCAGCGCCCGCAGATCCTGAAGCGACGGCGGCCTGCTGCCGACGACCTGGCCCAACCGCTCCCGTTCCAGGTCGCGGTCGAGCGCCGCCGGTTCGACCGTGTCGAACACGGCGACCTCGTGGCCCCTGCCGCGCAAGGCCGCGGCCACCTGAGAGGCGCCGGCGAGAGCGACCGTCCGCTCGGGTGTCGACCCGCCGGTGAGCACTGCGATACGAGCCACTTCAGTCCCCCTGACCGCGGATCGTAACCGGCTTCCCGACTGCTACGCTGATCCCATGCTGAATGGTCGATTCCGTCGAAATCCCGTCGTCGCCCCCTTGATCTTCGCCGCGCTGGCCGCGGCCCCAGCCCTGGGAGCGGCCGACGAACCGCTTGCGCCCCGGCTCGAAGGCCTCGGAGACCTTCACTACGCGATCACGACCTCGTCGGAAGCGGCTCAGCGCTTCTTCGACCAGGGCCTCCGTCTCGTCTACGCCTTCAACCACGCGGAGGCCGTGCGCGCCTTTGAGGAAGCGGCACGGCTCGACCCGGAAGCGCCGATGCCGCACTGGGGCAAGGCTCTGGCCCTCGGCCGCAACTTGAACGACGGGATGCCGCGCGAGCGCGAACTCCAGGCGCTGGACAGCCTGAAGCAGGCTCAGGACCGGCGCCACGGCGCCAGCGAGCGGGAGCAGGCCCTGATCGACGCGCTCGCCAGCCGCTACTCCACGGACGAAGACGCCGACCGCGCGACGCTGGACGTTGCCTGGGTCGAGGCGATCGCGGAGGTAGCCGAGCGGTTCCCCGACGATCCGGAGCCGGCCACCCTGCACGCCGCGGCGATCATGAACACAATGCCGTGGGACTACTGGCGCGGCGCCAAGCCGCAGCCCGGGACGGTCGAAGCGAAGAAACTGCTTGAGCGCGTGATCGCGGCACACCCCGCCCACCCGGGCGCGCACCACTACTACATCCACTTGATGGAAGCCCGGGAACCGCAACTGGCGGAGCCCAGCGCCGACGCCCTGGGCAAGCTGATGCCCTCCGCCGGACACCTGGTCCACATGCCGGCCCACATCTACATCCGCGTTGGCCGCTACGACGACGCCGTCGACTCGAACCAGCGCGCCATCGCCGCCGATCTCGACTACATCGCCCAGTGCAACGCCCAGGGGCTCTACCCGGTGGCCTACTACCCGCACAACATCCACTTCCTGTGGGCGTCGGCCACCTTCGGCGGCCGCGCCGAACTGGCGATCGAGAGCGCCGACTCCCTGGCCGAAGAAGTCCCAGCGGAGATGGCTTCCAGCCTCGCCTTCCTGCAGAACTACCTGGCCACGCCGCTCTTCGCCCGCGTTCGCTTCGGTCGCTGGCAGGAGATTCTCGACACACCGCAACCGCCGGCCGGCCAAGCCTTCCAGAACGCGATGTGGCGCTACGCCCAGGGCCTCGCCGCGGCGGCCACCGGCGACGTCAAGGCCGCCAGAGAGCACCTGAAGACGCTCGGCAAGCTGCGGCGCAACCCCGAACTGGGCGACATCCGCATCTCCTTCGCACGGGCGACCGATCTCGTCCGCCTCACCGAGCACCTCGTGGCCGGCGAGATCCACGCCGCGAAGGGGCGCTCCGAGCGCGCGATCGCGGAGATGCGATCCGCCGTGGCGCTCCAGGACGGCCTGCGCTACGCCGAGCCACCGCCGTTCCACTACCCGGTGCGTCACTCGCTCGGCGCCGTGCTGCTCGAAGCCGGCCAGGCACGGAAAGCCGAGGCTGTCTACCGCCAGGACCTGGAGCACAACCCGCACAACGGCTGGTCGCTGTTCGGGCTCGCGGAGGCTCTGCGCGCCCAGGACCGCGAAGAAGAGGCGGACGAAGCACGGCAGCGCTTCGTGAAGGCGTGGCAGAGCGCCGACGTGGAACTCGACGCCTCGGTCTTCCGCTAGCGCGGAGAACAACTGGGTGCGCCGGCCTCTGGGAGTTCTGCCCCGCCGCGCTAGCTTTCAGGCAACTCCCACTCCGCCGCCAGACGATCGGCGCGCGCCATCCCCTCGAGCGTCGGTTGCAGCCGGCGCCCGGTGATCCGCAGCCAGCCTGCCCGCTCCCACGCTTCGATCTGCGGAGGGTTCCCCACGGCGGGATCGAACCCGAACCGCTCCTCAAGCGCCGCGCAGTCGACACCGGCGCGCTGGCGGAGTCCCATCATCACGGCCTCGAGCAGCAGATCACGGTCCGTCAGTTGCTCGACATCCGCGACCGGCGACCTGCCGCCGTCCACCGCATCGCACCAGCGCTTCCATGGCGCGATGTTCCACGAACGGCGCCGCCCGTCGAACGAGTGCGCGGACGGTCCGAGCCCCAGGTAGGGCACGTGCCGCCAGTACTTCCGGTTGTGCCGACTCCGGTCCGTCTCCGTCCGCGCGAAGTTCGAGACCTCGTACCCCTCGTAGCCCAGTCCTCCCAGGCGGCGATGCGTTGCGACGAAGTTCGCGGCCCGCTCGTCCTCCCCGGTCTCCCGCAGCCTGCCCGCGTCCCGCCGGCGCCCGAACGGCGTCCCGTCGTGGATCGTCAGCTCGTAGCAGGAGAGGTGATCCGCCCCGAGCACAGCCGCCTCGTCAAGGGTACGAAGCCACCAATCCACGTCGAACCCGGGCAGCGAGTAGATGAGATCGACCGACACCGACCGGAAGCCCGCCTCCCGCGCCCGACCGACACTTGCCCTTGCCTCCGCCGCGTCATGACGTCGGCCCAGAAACCGCAGTGCCCTGTCGTCCAGAGCCTGAAGTCCGAGACTGATCCGATCGAAACCGAGTTCCCGCCATCCCGTCAGCGACTCCGGCAACGCGTCCTCCGGGTTCACCTCGATCGTCCATTCAGCTCCGTCGTCGATGTCAAACACCCCATCGAGTCGCAAGCAAACCGCCTCAAGCTGCTCCAGGCTAAGCGCCGACGGCGTCCCGCCGCCGAGATACACGGTGTCGAACCGAAGGGCCTCGAAGTGAGCAGTCTCACCCGTCCAGCCCCCCTCGCGCCCACCGGAACCACAGCGATCGATGTCAGCCAGCAAGGCCTCGACAAACCGCTCTGTATCCGCCGCTCCACCCCGCGCCACCGCGAAGTCACAGTAAGGACAGATCGCCGAGCAGAACGGGACGTGGACGTAGAGCCCGGCCGCCTGCGTTACAACCATCCCCTCGCCCACGACCAGACCCTACCGCTGCCCGGCGGCACCCCCGTTACTCGCATCCGTGCAGGACGGCGTCGGCCCGCTCGCCCGGCGCCCGCCAGCCGGTCGAGGGTCTCTGGGGGGTGCTTGCACCGACGCCCCCGACGCCGAGCCGCCGGCTAGCGCGGTTTCTCGCCGCCGACCCACCAGGGGCTCGACCAGGCGAGGTGGCCGTCGATCTGCTCGACGCGGAGGTAGTACCAGTCCTCGTCCTGGCCGAAGTCGGTGAAGCGGAAGGTCACGTCGTCGCGGAGGCCTTCGAGGTAGTCGACGCGGACGCTGTCGTGGTAGTCGCCTTCGTGGAAGACGTGCTCGTTGCCGCCGCGGGCGCCTGCCGACGTGCCCGGCGCCGCCGGCAGGGCGAGCGTGAACTCCGCGGCAGCGAACTGTTGGGGAGTCCGCACCTGGGTCGGCGCCGTGCCGTACTCGACGGCGGCCGCGACCTCGAGGTCGAGCCGGACCGCCGCCGGGTCGCCCTCCAGCACCAGCGCGAAGGAGCGGCGCGAGCCGCGGGTCGTGAAGTCGAAGCTGGCCGCGTTGCCGTCGACGCCGAAGCGGTCCGCCGGCAGCGGCGTTCCGGTGAGACGACCGCTGACCAGCTTCGCCCCCTCGACGGTCACGCTCCCCTGCCACGGACGCTGCCCGCGCGGATTGTCCCGGATGTTGACCCAGGTCTCCGAGAAGAAGCTGATCAGGGCCTCGAACTGGCCCTCCGGCAGCGCCGACCCGCCCCCGCCGCGGGTGTCGAACGTGGCCGCGACTTCGCCGTTACGGATCAGGTCGACACGGCGGATCGGCCCGGTACCGATCGCCCGTCCTTCCAGCACCCGGCGGTCCGTCTGGTCCAGCTCGCTGCCCATCGGAGCGCCGTTCAGACGCGCGTCCAACACGATCCGCTGCGCCCCGGTTGTCGCGTACGCCCGGCGCGACTTGAGCGCCCCGAACACGGCGTCCGTCGTCCGCGCCGGCGCCCAGGCCGCCGCCAGTCCGCCGAACTGGAAGATGTTCGACCTGCGCCCGGACGCGCCGGCCTGATGACCGGGCGAGTAGCCGGGGTGGCCCCGGTGGTCGTCCGACGCGGACACGAAGCCGACCCGGAAACCCTGCTCCAGGTAGCGGCTGCCGAACCACTCGAAGGTGCCGTGGCCGGACATGATCTCGATCAGGTTCTCCATCTCGAAGTCGTTCTGCCGCCAGTCGCCGTTCTGGTGGGCGTGCGGGATGATCAGGACGTCGTCCGTGTCGTACTCGGCGCGCAGGCCCCGGTAGAGATCGGACAGGTTCGGCGCCGCCTGGACGCCGACGCGCTGCATTCCGACGGTCCGGAAGAACACGTTGTGGTGACCGCCGCGCTGGCGGGGCGACGTCCACTCGTAGCCCGCGAAGACCAGCAGCTCGCCCTCGCGGTGGTACTCCCGGACCGCATCGTTCAACTCTTCCCACAGACCGTCGGTAAGCCAGATGTCGTGCTCGCTCATCGTGATGAAGTCCAGTCGGGCGTCGTCGCGGGCGAAGGCGAAGTAGCCGCCGGGCGTGCCCTGGCCCTCGGCGAATCCCGAGTGGCCGTGGGTCTCGCCCCAGAACAGGCGCTGTTCGGGATCCGCCTTGACCCATACGGGATTCGCTGCGCCCGTCACCTCCCCGTCCGGGCTGCGGAACGTGTAGCGATGGACGCCCTCGCCCTCCGCCGTGACCTCCATCAGGTGGATCGCCTGGCCGGCCGGTAGCTCGCCCACCTGCTCGCCGTCGCGGAACACTTCGAGACCCGGAATGTCCCGGGTCGCCCGGTTGTAGGCCCGGTCCTCCGCGCGCACCGAGATGACGAACGTTTCCCCGTCACCGACGATCGACGGGGCAAAGCCGTGAACCCGCTCCGTCGCTCCGCCCACGACCTCGAACGTCGCGGGCGGCATCTCGTAGACCCTGCCGTCACCCGGGTCGACGTGAATGGGCAGAGCGATCCGGTCGTTGCTGAACTCGCCGACGCCGAGACCGCGGCCGCCGCCCGACGTGTCGCCGAAGGTCAACGTGATCGTGTCGCCGGGCGACAGATCGCCGCCACGAACCCGAAGAGTCGGGAAGCCAACCGGACCGCGAAAGCCCCCGTACGGGCCCCAGATCGGGTGCGTATCCTGCTCCAGGCTGACGCCTTCCCGGCTCACCCGGGCGGAGACGTAGCGGTCGCCCGCCGGGTCCGTCGTCTGCAGCCGGCCGTAGCCGCCGGCGCCCTGACTCGAGATCACGATTCCGCCGCCTTCCTCCATGCCGAGCGAGCCGACCATGTACACGACCTCGATCGTCGCCCAACTGAGCGCCTCGAACACCTCGGACCCGGTCCGGGTCACCGTGCCGAGCGCCTCCTCGTCCTCGTCCAGCCAGGCGAGCTGCCGCACGTAGTCGTCGACCGCCTCGATCTGGGACGGCGACGGTTCCGAACCCGGCCGCGGAAACGGTCCGTAGAACGCGACAAGAGGAAGGTTCTTCGGCACGAAGCCCCCCTGGAGCGAGACCGCGTTCGCCCACTCCCAGAGCACCGGCATGCGCTCGGCCACGTTCGAGGCGGTGGTCGGCGATCGCTCGACCTCCGCGATCAGGGCATCCACGCGAGCCCTGAGATCCGCGTCCAACCCCTGGCCGGCGACCGGCGACGCCACGACCAGGCCACCCAGAGCGACAAGCACGAGTCCAGCGATCAGTTTCCGCACGATGACCTCCCTCGAAATCGAAAAATCCAAACAACGATAGTAGAACGAATAGTAGACTCTCGCGACACAGCTTGCGAGGAGAACCGATGAAGAAGCTCACGATGGTCGCGGCGATGACCGCTTTTTGCACCTTCCTGTTTGTGGCCTGCGCTCCCAGCGAGGACGCTGCCGGTGGAGGTGAAGCGATTGCCGAGACCGCCGAAGGTCCGAACCCGACGAAGAACGCCTACTTCGGCGACCTTCACGTCCACACCCGCTACTCGTTCGACGCCTTCATCTTCGGCACGACGACCGACCCGAACGACGCCTACGAGTTCGCCAAGGGCGGGACGATCAAGCATCCCGCCGGCTTCGACATGAAGCTGGACCGGCCGCTCGACTTCCAGGGCGTGACCGACCACGGCATGTACCTCGGCATGCTCCCGGCGATGACCGAGGAGGGCTCGCCTGCCTACGACCACCCGATCGCCGCCGACATGCGCGTGGCCGAAGAGGCCGACGAGCGGCGCGGCATCTTCGTCGGCATGCGGCCCTACCTTGGCGCCCGGAAGGGCGAGGACGAGCATCTGAACATGGACGTCGTCCGGGGCGCCTGGTCCAAGATCATCGAGGCGGCAGAGGCCCACAACGATCCGGGGAACTTCACGGCCTTCATCGCCTACGAGTACACGTCGTCCGGCTACGAGCGCGACAACCTGCACCGCAACGTGATCTTCCGCGGTTCCGAAGCCCCCGGCGCACCGTTCAGCCGGATCGACTCCCAGAACCCCGAGGACCTCTGGGCCACGATGGACCAGTGGCGGGACCAGGGCATCGACGCGCTCGCCATCCCGCACAACCCGAACGGCTCCGGCGGCCGCATGTTCGAGATGGAGAAGTTCTATGGCGATCCGCTCGACGACGAGTACGTCGATGTCCGGATGCGCAACGAACCGATCGTCGAGATGACCCAGGTCAAGGGCACCTCGGACACTCATCCGGCCCTGTCGCCCAACGACGAGTGGGCCGACTTCGAGATCATGCCGTACAAGATCGCGACGACGATCATCAGCCAGCCGGAAGGCAGCTACGTCCGCGACGCGCTGATCCGGGGACTCCGGCTCGCCGACGGCGGTCTCGCGAACCCATACAAGTTCGGCCTGATCGGCGCCAGCGACACCCACGTCTCCGCCGGGTCGTTCGAAGAGGAGAACTACTGGTCCAAGGTCGGGATTCTGGACGCCGAACCGCATCTTCGCGGCTCCGTGCCCGGCGCCGGCGCCAACCAGACCCTGGGCGATGCGGCACAGCAGTCGGACGCGGCGACGCGCACCGACGACGGCTCGGGCCGGACCTTCCGCGACACCTACTACTACACCTGGGGCGCTTCCGGTCTCGCCGGCGTCTGGGCCGAGGAGAACACACGCGAGTCGATCTTCGACGCGATGCGGCGCAAGGAGACCTTCGCCACCTCCGGCCCGCGGATGAAGATCCGCTTCTTCGCCGGCGACTTCGAGGACGGCGACCTGGACGACACCGGGTTCCTGACCAGGGCCTACGCGGAAGGCGTGCCGATGGGCGGCGACCTGCTGCCCACGGCTGCCGGCTCGGCGCCGACCTTCGCCGTCTGGGCGATGCGCGACTCGATGGCTGCCCCGCTCGACCGCGTGCAGGTGATCAAGGGCTCGTCGAGCGACGGTGAAGGCGCCGAGATGGTCTACGACGTCGCCTGCTCCGACGGCGCCGAGGTGGACCCGGCCACGCACCGCTGCCCCGGCAACGGCGCCACGGTCGATCTCGCGACCTGCGACATCAGCGCGGACTCCGGGGCGGACGAGCTCAAGGCGGTCTGGACGGACCCCGACTTCGACGCCTCGAAGCGCGCCTTCTACTACGTCCGCGTGCTCGAGAACCCGACCTGCCGCTGGTCGACCTGGGACGCCCTCCGCGAAGGCGTCGAGCCCCGCCAGGATGTCTCGGCGACGATCCAGGAACGCGCCTGGTCGTCGCCGATCTGGTACACGCCGAAGTAGGCGTTCGGACTGCGTATACTGCGCAGCCGTGATGAACCTTGCCGTCGAAGAGCACCTGGGCGCCGTAGAGCGTTCCGTCTCGTTGCTGGAACGCGACGGTCGCCCCGCGAGCGTGCTCTCTCTCCGCCGCAGCTTCCCCGTGACCCTGGAGGACCTGTGGGACGCCTTGACCAACGCTGAACGAATCCAGCGCTGGCTCCTGCCCATCAGCGGCGAACTCGAACTTGGCGGCCGCTTCCAACTGAAGGGGAACGCCGGCGGCGAGATCACGGCCTGCGAGCGGCCCTCGCACGTCGCGCTCACGTGGGAGTTCGGCGGCGACGTCAGTTGGGTCGAGGTCCACTGCTCGGCAGACGGAGCCGGCGCCGCCCGCCTCGAACTCATCCACACCGCTCTCCTGTCGCCGCACTGGGACGAGTACGGACCGGGAGCGGCCGGCGTCGGCTGGGAACTGGGTCTGCTTGGACTTGCCCTCCACCTGGAGCAGCCGGACGAACCACAACTCGACGAACACGCCTTCGCCGCCTCGCCGGAGGGCCGGGCTCTCATCACCGGCAGCAGCGAGGCATGGGGCGAAGCCGGAGTCGCGGCGGGAACGGCTCCAACCGCCGCCCGCGACGCAGCACGGCTGACCACCGCCTTCTACACCGGCGAGTCCGCCTAGTCGTCGCTGCGCAGCACCGAAACGAATGCCTCCTGCGGGATGTCGACGGAGCCGACCCGCTTCATCCGCTTCTTGCCTTCGCGCTGCTTCTCCAGCAGCTTCCGCTTGCGCGTGATGTCGCCGCCGTAGCACTTGGCGGTCACGTCCTTGCGGAAGGCGGTGATCGTGGAGCGGGCGATGATCTGGCCGCCGATCGCACCCTGGATCGCAATCTTGAACTGCTGGCGCGGGATCGTGTCCTTCAGGCGCTCGCAGTAGCGCAGCGCTCTCCGCCTCGCCTTGTCCCGGTGGACGAGCTGGGAGAGGGCGTCGACCCGCTCTCCGTTGACGAGGATGTCGACCTTGACCAGGTCCGTCACCCGGGCGCCGATCAACTCGTAGTCGAACGAACCGTAGCCCTGGGTCACCGTCTTCAGCTTGTCGTAGAAGTCGAAGAGGACTTCGGCCAGCGGCAGCTCGCAGGTCAGTTCCACCCGCCCCACCGCCAGGTAGTGGATGTTCGTCTTGCCGCCGCGGCGCTCGAGGCACAGCTCCATCACGGCGCCGAGGTAGCGCTCGGGCAGCATGATCGAGGCCTTGATGTACGGCTCGGAAACCGTCTCGATCTCGGAGGGGTCCGGGTAGGCCGCCGGATTGTCGATCAGCCGCTCCGCGCCGTCCGACATGACCAACCGGTAGCGCACCGACGGCGCGGACAGCACGAGGGACAGCCCGTACTCCCTCTCCAGACGTTCCTGCACCACGTCCAGGTGCAGCAGACCCAGAAAACCGCAGCGGAAGCCGAATCCGAGAGCCGACGACGCGTCCTTCTCGTAGGTCAGGGAGGCGTCGTTGAGCGCCAGCTTCTCGAGGGCGCTGGTCAGATCCTCGTAGTCGTGACTCGACACCGGATAGACCGAGGAGAACACGACCGGCTTCGCCTCGCGGTAGCCCGGAATCGGCTCGGCGGCGCCGCCCGAGGCGCTCGTGATCGTGTCGCCGATGTCGATCTCCGAGATCTTCCGGATTCCCGCGATCACGTAACCCACGGCGCCCGCCTCGAGCTCCTCGCGTTGCCGCCGCTTGAGCAGGAGAGTCCCCACCTCTTCGACCTCGTGCTCGCTGCCCGTGTGCATCAGCCGGACCTTCTGTTTCGGGCGGAGCGTGCCCTGTCGCACCCTGACCAGCATGACGACGCCCCGGTAGGGGTCGTACTGGGCATCGAACACCAGCGCCTGGAGCGGCGCCTCGGCGTCCGCCACCGGCGGCGGCAGGCGAGCCACGATCGCGTCGAGCACATCTTCCACCCCCTCGCCGGTCTTCGCCGAGCACAGCACCGCCTCGAACGGGTCGAGGCCCAGGTCGCTGTCTATCTCCTCCCGCACCCGGTCCACGTCGGCGGACGGCAAGTCGATCTTGTTGATCACCGGAATCACCGCCAGGTCGTACTCGAGCGCCAGGTAGAGATTGGCGACTGTCTGCGCCTCCACGCCCTGGGCCGCGTCGATCAGGAGCAACGCCCCCTCGCAGGACATGAGCGACCTCCGCACCTCGTGCGAGAAATCGACGTGGCCCGGCGTGTCGATCAGGTTCAGACGGCAAAGGCGGCCTTCCGAATCCTGGTGCCGCAGAGTGACCGTGTTGCTCTTGATCGTGATCCCCCGCTCCCGCTCGATGTCCATGGAGTCCAGGATCTGGTCGCGGAACTGGCGATCCTCCACCGCGCCGCAGTGCTGGATCAGCCGATCGGCAAGCGTCGACTTGCCGTGATCGACATGGGCGATGATGCAGAAGTTGCGGACAGACATGGGCCACCCGCATCCTATGTTGCTAACTTCCCACCCATGTCCACCTCGGCCGCAGCCCCCCGGACCACGATCCGCATCGTCGGTGCGCCGCTCGACCTCGGCCAGTCACGCCGCGGCGTCGATCTGGGGCCCACCGCGCTGCGCTACGCGGGACTCAAGTCGGAACTGACCCGACTCGGCTACCGGGTCGAGGATCGGGGCAACATCGAGACCGTCGAGCGAGACACCCTTTCCGCGGCGCCCGGCCTGGGCTTCCTCCAGCAGGTCGTCGAAGCGTGCGAGCGCATCTACGAGGCCAGCCGGCAGGCCGTCGCCGACGGCGCGGTGCCGCTCGTGCTCGGCGGAGACCACTCGATCGCCGTCGGCACCGTCGGCGGCGTGTCGCACGAGCACCGCACCGGCGTCCTCTGGATCGACGCTCACGGCGACTTCAACACCCCTGACACCTCGCCCAGCGGCAACCTGCACGGCATGCCCCTGGCCGCCCTGTGCGGACACGGTGCGCCGGAACTCGTCGATGCCGGTCGCCCCGGCGCCAAGCTCCGCCCGGAAGACGTCGTCCTCTTCGGCGTCCGCGACCTCGATCCTGGCGAGCAGGCCCTGATCCAGCGAGCCGGCATCAACACCTACACGATGCGCCAGATCGACGAGCGAGGCCTCGCGCCACTCGCCACCGAGGCCCTGGGGCGCCTGGACCACGTGGACCTTCTCCACGTGAGCCTGGACATGGACTCGATCGACCCCCGCGAGGCGCCCGGGGTGGGCACGCAGGTTCCCGGCGGCCTGAGCTACCGCGAAGGCCACCTGTTGATGGAACTGATCGCGGAGCACGGCGGCATCGGTTCCGTCGACGTGGTCGAAGTCAATCCGATCCTCGACACCCGCAACCAGACCGCGAAGCTGGCTCTCGGCCTGTTGAGTTCGCTCTTCGGCCGCAGCATTCTCTAGTGGTCGGCTGACTGAAGCGGCAGCCGTCCGTCAGGCGGAGGCCCCACTTCCCTACTCGAACCGGCTCCGATGCGCCAACGTCGTCAGACGGGCGAACTCAGGGCGTTCGACGAGCGCCGACGAAACCTCGCGGATCCGCGCAAGCAGCTCGTCGAGGCCCATCGGAGTAAACACGCCGTCCTCGTCCCCGACCGTCAAGTCGAGAAGACGCAACAGGGCCTCCGCTTTCGCCGGATTGTCGACGATGGTTTTCAAGACGTCCTTGCCGCCCTCTTCGCCATGGAGCCCGTAGTCGTGGCGCGAACTGGTGGATCCGGAGACAAGGAACCTCGCTACAGAGTTGACCGCTGCGACGAACTCCCCCCGACTTGCTGCAGGGATGCCAGCCATGAAGCGACTGGCACCCCGAGAAACCAAGTTCAGTTCCTGAGGCCAGACACGCTTGAGGAACGGCGACACGGCCCTGCGGAAAGCCTCTTCCGGACTCGGCGATCCGTCGCCGCGGGACCTCAAGCAGCGCCATAGTTCAGCGGCGCACACGCTACGGATCTCTCCGTCCAAGCGACTGATCAGTTGCCTCAACTGCACGGGCTCAATCACAGGTTCGCTCCCGTCGAAAAAGGCACGCAGAGACCCGATCACGAGCGCTGACGCGAGCCGCTGCCGCGATCCAGCGCTGATCTTGGGAGCGTCTGTCCGTTCCAGAACCTCAACGGCGTTGGCAGCGAGAATCTTCGGAACTCCCCAGCGTAGACCGAAGCTGCACAGGGCCTCCCACAGGTCAACTGCCGACTCGGAGCCTTTCCGTAGTGCTACCACCAAGTACCGCTCTGTCCAGTCCTGGTCCACCTGCAGCAACCAAGAAACGCTGCAGACCATGTGTGCGAGTCCAAGGGCTCTGGCCCGGCTCGGCGCCTCCAGGATCGCAGCCACGATCCGCGCGAAATCGCGATCATCCGACAACCGCTGTTGTTGGCCGAGGTCGCGAGCGAACATCCAAGCGATCCGACCGAGATCTCCGGCCGGTGTGTTGGCCATCTCAGTCTTGAACGACATGGCGCTTGAGCTTGAAATCGTCCGAGTAACGGCGTGGGGCCACAAGCGCAGCCACACACGCCGAGCCAGGCCGTCCGGCTTCGCTACGGACTCCCAGTTCAACCACCAACGGACGAGCTCTCTGACAGCCTTGGCCAGCGTTTCGTCACTGAGAGTCTCCACAAGCTTCAGGACTTCTTGCGCTTCTCCGCCGGCATCGCGCACCGAGTCCTCCGGACTGTCATCGCGTGGCGGAAGGTGGTACTGCGCGAACGCCCTCCAGAGGTGAAGTGGGCCAGGAAGGCCGCCGACCTCCCCAACCATCGCCGCCAGCACCCTGTTGCTCGCCTCGTTCTTCAGCCAGGTACCTGCGGGACCGCTGTAGAAGGGCTCCTCCGAGGCCAGACGCTGCTCCAATTGGACCAGAAGGGCACTTCCGGTATAGCCGTCGAGCCCCGGGTCTGGCTGCTTCTCCGTTCGTTCAAGTCCCCCGTCCTCAACCCATGGGCGGCCGGTTGGGTCAGCCTTACGACCAGGGCGTTTCGTCAACTCAGCGTCAAGCCATCTCTGGTGCTCGTCCGGTAGTTCGACTCCGGCGTCGCCAACATGCTGCATCTCCCGCACAGCAAGCTCAAGGGTCCAGTTCTCGACCTGCTTCGTGTCCGCAGACTGGCGCCAGTAGTCGGGTGGCGGGCCGACCCGAATGCGAGCGAGCAACTCTGCCCGGGTCTCGGCATCGAGATCGTTGAAACGACCGAGGCGCAGCTCCGTGAGTTCCGGAGAAACGCCTTCAGCCCAGAACTCCCAATCATCCAAACGGAGCAACACCCCTCCCACTTCACGCGTAGTCGCCAACCGCTCGTCGAGGGCAAACGCGGCCCAGAGCCGCCGATGCACCGGACACTCGGTGTGCAGCCAGCGTCGAACTACCCTTGCGGCGGCAGCAGAATCGAGTTCGGCCAGACGCTCGACCGCCGAGTGGAGAAGCTTGACGGAAGGCGCGATGCCCCACAGATCCGGATCGTCCTCGCCTCCGGCTTCGCTACGAACAAGACGAACGCGAAACAGTCCACCGAGACGCAAAAACCGGAAGTCGCCCTCCCAACCGATGCACCGCGCCAAGTCAAGGCCCCGACGGACGGACCCCTCCAACGCACCCACCAGGAACGAGAGGAACTTGACTTGGGAGACGACTCTGAGGTCGACGTGACGGAGTTCGTCTACCGCAACACTCCGAAGTTCCGCCCGAAAGAGGTGGCACCAGACGGGTGGCTCAGGACTCTCGATCCCTCGCACCTCCAAGACTGGCGCCGACTCATCCAGTCGCAGCCACGGCGCCACGAACTTAGCCAACTTCTCCGCCAGGGCAAGAGAGCGATCGCCACGCTCAAGCCGCTCCTTGATCTCCCAGACCCTCGTCAACGTCTCTTCCCGAGCACCGAATGCGGGTGCGCACCAGCTCGTCTCGATCAAATTCCATGCCGTCAACCAAGGTTCCGACAGCCTTTCGCCCCGGTTCGCCCTGTTGCGCAGCAGTCCCTCCAGCCCACGACGGCTGGCACGATCGAGGGCCGGCAGTTGACGGGCCCAATCGATCGTGGCCCGTTCCTCAAGTCGGTTCAGCGCGAAACTCCGGACGCAGTGTTCCGCCTCGCGTTCGACCTCGCCGAGCAACGGAGCGGGTCGCGTTGAGACTTGGCCGCCAGCCTCGACGGGTCCCCGAACTACCTCCAGAATCCGGTCGAGCCACTCGTAAGCCCGGTGAAGCTCCCCCAGACGGTTGGCAAGCTGTGCGCGCCCAGTGCCGCCTTCCCGTCGAATCAGGTGATCGAAGAGCCCCCGATCGTCATCAGAAGCATCGGCGAGCGGCGTCTCCGTGATCCGTTCGAGTGTCTCCCGAACTCGCCGCGAGGTTACCGTTTCATCCCCGTCGCCGAGTGTCTGCTTGTTCTCGAAGAGGGCGGCCCACGACTTGAGAGTCAGGCTCTTCCGGGTTGATGGTGGAGATGCCGTAGTCTCGCGCGATGCGAGACACAGACTTGTACGGTCGGATTCTGGGTGTCGAGAGTCCTTGGGAGGTGACGAGCGTCGAGTTGCGGCTTGAGGCCGGGGAGGTGGAGGTGTTCGTGGCTCGTGGCAGGGACGAGTCGTACCGTTGCCCCGAGTGCGGCGGCTCGGCGAGTCGTCACGATTCGCGTCGCCGGCGCTGGCGGCATCTGCCGACGTGCCAGTACCGGACGATCCTGACGGCGGATGTGCCGCGGGTGCGTTGCGCGCAGCACGGAGTGCACACGATCGGCGTGCCGTGGTCGGATGCAGGCTCTCGTTTCACGGCGTTGTTCGAGGCCTTGGTGATCGACTGGCTGTGCGAGGCGAGCATGTCGGCAGTGGCGCGGCAGCTGGACTTGAGTTGGGACCAGGTGGACGGTGTGATGCAGAGGGCGGTGAAGCGTGGTCTGGCGCGTCGCGGCCCGGCGCCCGCGTCTCGCTGTCTCGGCGTGGACGAGACGTCGTTTCAGAAGCGTCACGAGTACGTGACGGTTGTCGCGGACATCGAGGGTGAGCCGCGCGTTCACCATGTGGCGGACGGTCGCGGCAAGGACTCTCTGTCTTCGTACTACCAGTCGTTGTCGGAGGCCGAGCGTTCAAAGATCGAGACGGTGGCGATGGACATGTGGCCGGCGTACATTTCGGCCACGGTGTCCTGCCTGCCGGACGGCGGGGACAAGATCGCGTACGACACGTTCCACGTCGCGGCTCATCTCGGCGATGCCGTGGACGAAGTGCGCAGGGAGGAGCACCGACACTTGCGCGGCCTGGGCGACGAACGCCTGACCGACACGCGCTACTTGTGGCTGTACCACCCGGACCGGGTGCCGGAGCACCGATGGCCTCGCTTCAAGGAGTTGATCGACGGCACCTCGAAGACGGCCCGCTGCTGGCATCTGAAGGAGGTGGCGATGATGATGTGGGAGACATCGGACCGCGCCGAGGCGCTGGCTACGTTCAGGGGCTGGTACTCGTGGGCGATCCGCAGCCGCCTGGAGCCGATGAAACGGGTGGCCCGGATGATCAAGGCCCATCTCGACGGCGTGCTGAACGCCATCGAGCGAGGCGTCACCAACGCACGCCTCGAAGGCATCAACTCGGTGATCCAGTGGCTCAAGAAGTCAGCCCGCGGCTACCGAAACCGGGATCGCTTCCGCACCGCCATCTACTTCCATCTCGGCGGGCTCCACCTCTACCCCGATTCGCTCACATTCCACACGAAACCCTGAAGAGCCGAGAGTCACAGCGAGCTGCAGGTGCCCCCCGGAACGCGAGTACGCAATCGGAGTCAGGCCGCGTGCCTTCCAGTCGGCGAGTGCCGCCTTGTCGGGTTCCTTTCCCTTGAACGGCACAAAGATGAACCTCTCCTTCAGGTCAGGAAAGCGAGCGTCGTCGGCAGCGATCGCGTCCAGGAGATAGCGGACGGGGGGATCGTTCGCCGTGTAGCCCACAAGAACGAGATGGTAGATGCGTGCCGCGTCGTACAGGAGGTCCGGCACGATTCGTCTGCGCAGGTAGAACTCGCCGAAGTCCCGGTTGGACAGGATCAAATCGGGAACAACGCTTTGCTCTGGACGGAGTGCTCCATGGAGATGTAGCACTCCGCTGAACGAGGGTCGCAGTGACGGCCTCGGTATGGCACCAAGCGCATGGCCTTCGATTGAGCAGCCGACTTCCTCGGCCGCCGCCTCGAGCAGAAGGTCGAAGTTCGTGGTCAGGATCGCGGTGGCGCCGCCACGATCGGAAAGCCGGATCAGATCCCGGTGAATCTCTGCATGCTCAGAAGGCGGATCCGGCTGTAGCAGGTGGACCACTGCCTGCCGCATTCGGCTCTCTTCCGTCTGGTGACCGTCGATGCGGCGTTCAAGCATCCCTAGAACGACATCGAGTTGCTTCTTCTCGAAGCTCTTGACCTCCGCCTTCTGGTCTGCAGAGAGAGGAGGCCCCTTCGGCAACTCGACCTTTTTCCCCGCAAGCGCCTCAAGGAACGGCAGTAGCGGGTCACCGAGTCGCCTGTACACACTCAGGACCAAATCCGTGAAGCTCGGCAGGCACGCCGGCTTAGGCATGGAGACACCTGCTCCAGCCAAGAAGAGGACCTTGCCCTCGGCATGATGAAGCAGTAGCCGCTCGGGCAAGAAGGCGCACCCTTCGCCCACCGCGACCTCACCCTCCAGCCGGTCAGAAGGCGCCGGAACCTTCTCGGATTGCCCTCCGATCCACTCCCGAAACGTCCCTGGCGAGGGTGGCGCGGCCTTGCGCTCGCCGCTAGCGTCGCTCACAGTTCACTTCATCCCTCCGCTCGCCAAGCCGGGTTCCCGGGAAGCCCACGGAGCAACTTCCGACTCTGCACTCACGCACCCTCATCTAACACTTACAGCACCCGAAGCCGGGTCGTAAGTCACTGCGACCAAATCGCGCAGGTCAGCTTCGGCGATCGCCGCACTCCTGAAGATCGGCAGATTCCCACCGGCATGCCGCGCCGATGGAGCCACGAGCCCATCGAGTTCAAGCTCCCGCGCCTCGGCGCCGAGCCGATTGCAGAAGGTGTAGTCGGTCTCGTGGACCAGATCCGGCCACTCGGACACCTGCCCGCGAAGGTCCTTCTCGCGGCCCGAGAACGTGCACTCCAGGCGCCGGTAGTACGCCGTTCGGGCGGTCGTTGGGCGTCCCATGACGACCGGAAGCCAGTGCCTGATCTCGGCTTCGGCGGTCTCAACACTCAGCGAACAGTAGAAGACCGGAAAGGAACCGTCGGAGTAGCGAGTCCGTCGCCGCAGCCTTCTCTTCGGCATGAAGACGGCTTCGCAGAGTTGCTCCGCCGACGCTGCACGGGGCGCCGCCGCCAAGACCTCCCTAAGTTCTGCCTCCGCCCTGCTATCCAAGCCAAGGGAGGTCAGGAAATCGAACGTGGGGTCCTTCGCCAGCCGGAAGACCCTTCGCGCCCTCCTCTGGGTAGGTAGCTCATCAAGCAAGGTCTATGACCCGGCCACCTCGTCCACGTACTCTCTGACCAGAAGCAGATCCTCCATCGAGCCGCCAACCATCAACGACATGGGCGACTTGCCTTCAAGAAGCTCGTGGGGCTCTCGCAGCCACTCGTTCTCGACCTCCAGGTCCCGAAAGAGCGAGTGGAGGGATTCTCTGATCCGGAACAGGTGGGCTATCCGATCCCGAACGTCGCGGCCATGAACCTCCGCCCGTCCCGTCAGCAGCGCGGCCGCATGAGCTGTGTCCTCGGGCCCGAAACCGAGCAAACCGGCGAGGTCCTCCTGGCTCAGGCCCCAGAAGCCAGCCAGCTTCCCAGCAAACTGGATCGGACCTGGAACCCGCACAGGCAGTCCGCGAAGCGTGTCCTCATCCTGGGCTCTCCGAGTCTCAGGTTCCGCCGCCCCGAAAGCTCGAGTCCGGATACGGGGGTCGCGAAAGAGCCTCATGTGCTTCCCAGTGCGAGCCGAGGCCGCCTTTGCCGCGCGGCCGCCGCGCATGAGACTCTTCAAGGTCCGGCGCCCTAGTGTTGGTTGCTCTTTCTTCACGCCCATGGCTGCCCGCAATGGTATCCGACCCATCCGACTCGGAGCGAGGCAGAATACGGGCTCACGCCACCACTAGGAGACCCCACATGACCGACGACCAGCGCCAGTACTGGCTGATGAAGAGCGAGCCGGGCGAGTACTCGATCGACGACCTCGAACGGGACGGCACGACCTACTGGGACGGCGTGCGGAACTACCAGGCGCGCAACCTGATGCGGGACCGGATGCGGGTCGGCGACGGGGTTCTCTACTACCACTCGAACGCGAAGCCGACCGCGGTCGTTGGCCTGGCGCGCGTCTCCAGCGAGTCCTACCCGGACCCGACCCAGTTCGACCCGGGCGATTCGCACTACGACCCGAAGGCGGACCCCGAGAACCCCCGCTGGTACCTCGTCGACATCGAGTTCGAACGGAAGTTCGACGAGCCCGTCACGCTGGCCGAGCTACGTCAGCGACCCGACCTGGAGGGGATGGCCCTGCTCCGCCGGGGCCAGCGGCTCTCCGTCCAGCCGGTGACCGAACGGGAGTGGCGGATCGTCCGCGCGATGGCGGGCGTTCCGGCGGACTAGCGGCCCGACGGCGTCAAGTGGACCGCAGGTGGTCCCCTACTCCACGCTCGCGACGCGGACGCTGCCCGAGCCCGTGTCCAGGATCACGTTCGCATCGCCGTCGCCGGCGATGAAGCGCATCTCGCCCCGCGACTTGTGCAGCGTCTTCGCGATCGGCACGTCGACGTCGATGCCGCCGCTGCCGATGTCGATGTCGAACCGCGCGGAGAGGTCGTCGGGAACCAGCATGACGATGCCGCCTGAACCCGTGTCGATCTCGAACCTGCCGTCACCCATCCGCTCCAGGGCCAGGTGCACCCTGCCGCTGCCCGTGTCGATCACCGCGCCGTCGGCGCCCGCGGACTCGACACGCACGCTGCCGCTGCCCGTGTCGATCGAGAACCGTTCGGCGTCGAGACCGTCCACCGTGACGCCGCCGCTGCCCGTATCGATGTCGATCGCCTCGGCCTCCACGTCCGTCACTTCCACCGAGCCGCTGCCGGTGTCGATCGACAGCATCGCGCCCTCGAAACGGTCGAGGCTTGCCTTGCCGCTGCCCGTGTCCATCACCAGCCGGCCGCGCACGTCCCGCACCGTCAGGCCACCGCTGCCGACGCCGATCTTCACGTCGCCGTCGAGGCCGGCCGCTTCCGCCATGCCGGCCCTGGTCTTCAGTTCCAGATCGGCCGTCACGTCGGACACATCGATGTCCCCCGCTCCCAACTCGACCTTGAGCGACCGGCCCTCCGGCACGCGAATGCTCACATCGGCCCAGGCCTCGAAGCCGCTGCCCGACCTCTCGATCCGGATGCGGCGGCCCGACATGGAGCGCAGAATCTCTCCAAGCAGACTGTCGGCGCTGCCCTGCCGGCGCGACCACAGGTTCGCCCGGCGGCGGCTGAACTCCGGATAGACGTACCGCCTCTCCTCGTCGACCGGAAACTCGATCGCCAGCCGCGCCCGCGAACCGCACGTGTCCTCGTCGAGCCTGATGTTCTGCCGCGTGCCGTCTTCGCCGCGGACCGACACTTCGACCTCGAACTCGTCGCCAGTCGCCCGGCTGATCTCCACCTTGCCGATCAGGCTCGAAACCGAGAGAGAGTTCGCGTCGAAGCGATAACTCTCGTCGAACTCGGCGAACGCGGGCGTCGCCACCGCCGTGGCGGCAAGCAAGGCGAGGAGACCGAGCTGGCCGCCGCGCCGGCGCAGCACGGGGGGGCGGCTTCGAAGCCGGGAGTCGGGTACGAAGTGCGGATGTCGGATGGTCATCGCGTTCTCCAGGTTCCAGGGCCGAGGTTCGTGGGGTCGCGTCAAGCGCCCTTCACCGCTACACAACGCAAGCGAGCGGGCAAGGTTTCACGGCGACTCTCCCGGCCCTGCGGGCTGCTATCGTCCGGTTCACAGGTCCGCTGCCGCAAGAGGACGGTTCCAGATCATGGCCAACTACAACATGAACCAGGTCCGAACCGGACTCAAGGTGCTCGAGGGCGGCGAACCGAACGTGATCATCAACTGCGACTTCATCAAGCCCGGCAAGGGGCAGGCGTTCACCCGCGTCAAGATGCGCAACCTCCTGAGCGGCCGGGTCAACGAAAAGACCCTGAAGCCGGGAGACCTGCTCGACGGCGCGGACGTAGTCGACACGTCGATGCAGTACCTCTACACCGACGGCGAGCACTGGTTCTTCATGGACCCCGATACGTACGACCAGGTTGAGGCCGACGCGCAGGCTCTCGCCGGCACGGAACAGTGGATCAAGGAAGAGGATGTCTGCGACGTGACTCTCTGGAACGGCCATCCGATCCAGGTCAAGGCGCCGAACTTCGTGATCCGCGAGGTCGTCCAGACGGATCCCGGTCTCAAGGGCGACACCTCGAGCGGCGGCAGCAAGCCCGCCAGGCTCGAAAGCGGGGCCACGGTCAAGGTGCCGCTGTTCATCCAGAACGGCGAGTCGATCCGGGTCGACACCCGCACCGGGGAGTACGTGTCGCGCGCCAAGACGTAGCCACCCGAGGGGGCGCCGCGTGACCGCCGACTGGCGTCCCACCGCGACTCCCGAAGCCATTCGGCGACGGGCAGCGATGCTGGCTGACCTGCGCGCCTTCTTCGCCGCGCGGGACGTCATGGAGGTCGAGACCCCGCTCCTGAGCGCCGAGGCCGCGCTCGACCCGCACCTGGACAACCTGGACTGCGAGGTGGAAGCGCCGAGACTGGCGAAGCGCCGGTTGTACCTCCAGACTTCGCCGGAACTGGCGATGAAGCGGCTGCTCGCCGCCGATTCCGGCTCGATCTACCAGGTCTGCAAGGCGTTTCGCGGCGGCGAACGCGGCCGGTGGCACAACCCGGAGTTCACGATCCTTGAGTGGTACCGGGTCGGCTGGGACCACCACCAGTTGATGCGAGAGGTCGCCAACCTGATCGAGACCCTCCTGGCGGAATCCCGGTGCCTGGAAGCGGCGGCCTACGAGACGTACGGCGAGTTGATGAAGCGCCATGGCGGAGTCGATCCATACGGCACGCCGACCCCGGCACTGCGCCAGGCCGTGGAGCGAACATCTTCAGCCGAGGAAGCCGCCGGTCTCAACCGGGACGACCTGCTCAGCCGGCTCTTCGTCGAGCGGGTCGAGCCCAATCTGGCGAGCGACCGCGTCACCGTGGTCTTCGACTATCCAGCCTCCCAGGCCGCGATGGCCCGGCTGAACGCCGGGGACCCGCGCACGGCGGAGCGCTTCGAGGCCTTCGTCGGGAACATCGAGCTGGCCAATGGCTACGGAGAACTCACCGACCCAGCCGAGCAGCGACAACGACTCGAACACGACCTGACGTCCCGGCGGAAAGTGGGTCGGCCCGAGCCGCCGATGCCTTCCCGGTTCCTCGCTGCCCTGGAGGCCGGGCTTCCTCGTTGTTCCGGAGTCGCGCTGGGCTTTGACCGTCTACTGGGACTCGACCTCGAGGCTCGCCGGATCGACGAACTGATCGCCTTTCCGATCGAACGGGCCTGACGTTCCCACTACGCCGGCCCGACCGGCGCAACCGCGACGGCGTCCGGACCGGGCGGCAGCACTTCCAGCAACTCGACCGCCGGCTTCTCATCACAGAAGATCGTCGCCAGCCGTCCGAAGACCCTCGGCGCCTCGGCGACGCCCAACTCGGGTAGACCGAAGTGTCGCCGCATCTCCGCGTCCGGCTCGATCTCGAGCAGGCTGTGAGTGCTGATTCGCCGCAGCCGGCGGTGCCGAATCAGGATGTGCCCGAGCGGCGTCCGCTCGCTCAGGATCTCGGCTCGCGCCTCGTCGCTCACCACTTGCAGGTTGAACAGCATAATCCCGAACTGGACGATCCGGGCCCTGGGGCGTACGGGAACGTCGCCCTCGTCCGTGCTTCGACAGGTCCGGCCGCGCCGGCGCGGCCGCCGCGCGAGGAGGATCTTGCGCATGTAGCTGTCGCCAAGAACCAACCGGTCCAGAACGACGACATCCACCTCTCCGCCATGGTGCTCCTCGAGCGTCACCGTCATGTGCCTCTGGTGCGACAGCAGTCTCCGCTGGGGCTGCGGCGTGGCCTCTGCCGGCACGACGGTCGCCACGGGCGCGATCTGATCGAACAGCCGGTACAGGTCGCCAATCGTGTGTGGCAACGAGTCCACCTGCCTCACTTCAGTTCTCACCCCGCCTCCTGCCGCGGCGATTGCGGCGTCTGCCGGTCGTCTCCGACGTCGGGAGACCCAGGCGCACCACCTCGGGCTCGAGTACCGACCGCCGCCAACCCTCGATCGCCTCAGGCCACACCCACGCGCCCTCAGCCTGACAGCGCCCCGCCCACGCCTCCAGAACTCGACGCGGTACCAGGGCCTCGGCCGGAAGTTCGAGGTCGCCGGCCACTCGCGCGACCAGCTCTCGCAATCCCTCTGCAAGACGGACCGACGACCGTCCACCCGAGCGCCCCACCCGTTCCGGGAGTTCGTTCTCCGGAAGCGACGCCGCCCGCCCTACCAGGTCACGAAGAGCCGGTCCGTACCGTCGCGCCTGCTTCGGGCCGATGCCCCTCATCGAGGCCAGTTCCCGACCGTTGCGCGGCAGCCGCCTCGCGATGTCGAGAACCGTCTCGTCCTTGAGCACGAAGCCGCGTGGAAGGTCACGTCGCCGTGCGCGCTCCTCGCGCCACTCGCAAACCGCGCGCAGCGCCGCCAGTTGACGCCCGGACAGCCCGGAACGCCGCAGGCGGCCATAGGACCACTCCGGTCCCAGCCGCAACTCGCAGGCACGCAGCAGGCGACCGAACTCCTCCTCCGCCCAGGCTTCGCGACCGAGATTCCCGAGCTTCGCCTGCAGCACTTCGTGGGCGGGCAGGAGATAGGCCACGTCGAGACCCGCATAGAGCACCTGTTCCTCGCTCAGGGGCCGCCGCAACCAGTTCGACCGCTGCGCCCCCTTGGCCAACTCGACCTCGAACAACCGGGACACCAGGTGTACGTACCCCAGCGAACCGCCCATGCCGCACAACGTGGCCGCAACCTGGCAGTCGAACATCCGCGCGGGAGCGAAACCGAAAGCGTGATGGAAGATCTCGAGATCCTCACTCGGTGAGTGGAACACCTTGGTCACCGTCGGTGCGCGGACCACCTCGGCGAGCGGCGACTGATCCCGTACCGCGACCGTGTCGACCAGATAGCAACCGGACGAGTCGGCGACCTGAATCAGGCCGAGCCGGGGGTAGAAGGTCCGCTCGCGGACGAACTCCGTGTCCAGCCCCACCGCGGGCTCACGCAGCCAGCGATCGGCCAGCTCCGCCAGACGCTCGTCTCGATCCACGACCTCGGGGGTCGGTGGCGGTGGAAGTCTCATCATAGAATCCGGTCAGCCCTTCGGGAGAACTCGGATTCCACCATGACCTCCAAGTCCGTACCCCTCATCGTACTCGGGGGCAGCGATCGACGACCGGCCTACATGCCGCCCGGCGGCCGCTCCAAGCACCCGCTCGCCGGCATCAAGGGCGTCGACGTGAAGATCGGCGGCAGGCCGCTGATCGAGGTCGTCATCGACAAGATCCGTCAGGCGGACGCCTTCGACCCGATCTACGTTGCAGGGCCCGGACACGCCTACCGCTCGCTCTCCGACGGCGTCTCGATCGATACGGACGGCGGCTTCGGCCGCAACATCCAGGTCGGCGTCGAAACCGCCAGGCGACTCCACGGCGACGGTCCGCTGGCGATCATCACCTGCGACATCGTTCCCGACCCGGTCGAGATGAAGGCCGTGGTCCGCGACTTCTGGAGCCACAGCCCGCTGGACTTCTTCTTCCCCATGATCAAGGCGCCGCGAGACCCCAAACGACTCGGTGAGTCCGGGTGGAAGCCGCAGTACCACGTCACACCTGAAGGAGTGTCCGGTCCGGTTCCGGTACTGCCGGGCCATCTGGCGATCTTCGACTCCGCGGCGCTGCGCTGGAAGTTCATGTACCGGCTGATGGAGCTCGCGTACCGGACGCGCAATCGCCCGATCCTCTACCGCAACACCTACATGGCCCGGCGCCTCCTGTGGATCATGCTGGTCCAGGACTTCATTCACCTGCTGAACCTCAGGCTGCCCACGTTCACCTGGGACACTCTGCTGTCCGGCACGTGGGCTGCCCGACGCCTCAAGGAAAAGGTCATCAAGCAGTCCGAACTCGAGCTCGCCATTCGCCGCATGTTCATCAAGCGCCGTCACCGCCGGAAGTACCCCGAACGCAGGGTCCGGATGCCGGTTGTCGATGCGATGTCCCTGGCACGAGACATCGACACCCAGGAAGAAGCCCTGGCTTTCGGAGCCGTGACTGCGTGAACGCGGGCGGCCGCTCACTCCGCACGGCGTTTCTGGGGGCGTTGCTCAGCGCACCCCTCGCGGCCGAGCCACACCTGGTCCTGCTCTCCGTAGACACCCTGCGGGCGGACGCCGTCGGCGTCTACGGGGCGGAGGACGCGAAGACGCCCGCGATCGACGCCCTGGCCGCGGCGGGCATCCTGTTCGAGGACGCGCACACGACGATCGGCAAGACCGGTCCAGCCTTCGCCTCGATCTTCACGTCGCTCTACCCGCCGACCCACGGGGCGCGGCGAAACGCCCAGCGGATGCGAACCGACATCCCTGTCCTTGCCGGGATTCTCGGCGAAGCCGGCTACGAAGCCGCGGCCTTCATCTCGAACTGGACCCTGCGATCCGACCTGGTCGGCCTGGACCGGGGCTTCGACCACTACGACGAGGAGTTCAACGAGGCGCGGAACGCGGTCGGCGTGATGGAACGGCACGCCGACGACATTGCAAAGGCGGCGGAGCGCTGGCTGCGCCGCCGCGCCGACGACGAGGAACGAAGCGGCCGACCGCTGTTTCTCTGGGTCCACTTCTCGGACCCCCACAGCCCCTACCTCGAACGCACCGGTTTCACGCCGCCTGCACCGCCGAGGGAGGAGCGAACCTCCGGCTGGCAGAAGCGCTGGCGCTACCAGTCCGAAGTGAACTACGTCGACCACTGGCTCGGCCGGTTGTCCGAGACGATCGAGGAGCTGCTGCCCGGTCCCCGCTACACCCTGTTCCTGAGCGACCACGGCGAGAGCATGGGCGAGCACAGCTACTGGGGGCACGGCAAGAACGTCCACTGGCCGAACGCCCGTATCCCGATGATCCTCGCCGGCCCCCGACTTCCGGCAGGCCTCGAGGTCCAGGCGCCGGTCGGCGTCGTCGACGTGCTGCCGACCGTCCTGGAACTGCTCGGTGTCGAGGCGCCGCCCGCCCTCGAGGGCCAGAGCCTCGTGCCGACCGAAGGGACGCCGGAAGGCGCTCCGCGGCCGCGGTTCGTGATCGGCGACCGCCATTCCGCGCTGTTCGGCAAGTCGCGCCGCAGCGCGCCCTACGAGAATCCCCTGCAGATCAGCATGGAGCTCGACGGCGCGAAGGTGCTGCACGACTTCTCGAAACGCCGAACCGTGTACTTCGACCTGACGGTCGATCCGCGCGAGGAGAAACCGCTCACCACGCCCCCCGTCGAGCTGGTCCCGCCCCTCGGTCGCCGCCTGGTCAACTGGTACCGCGACCTGCCGAAGTACGAGGCGAAGAGTTCGACCGTCCTCAGCGAGGAGGACGTGAAGCAACTCCAGAGCCTCGGCTACATCGACTAGCAACACTGGGTGCGCCTGCCTTCTGGCCGGCATCCGCTCCGGCCTGCCAGGAGCGCGCGGAGGACGCGACGCTAGTCGCCGGCGCTGACGAGGACGATGCAGTCGGCGAGCAGGCCGGTCGCGGTCTCGATCTCGTCCAGGGCGGGCAGCGTCGGAGCGATGCGGATGTTCCGGTCCTGCGGGTCGAGGCCGTAGGGGAAGGTGGCGCCGGCGGGCGTCAGCTTGACTCCAGCTTCGCCGGCCATTTCGACCACCGCGCGGGCACAACCGGGCGCCGTGTCCAGGCTGACGAAGTAGCCGCCGCGAGGCCGGCTCCAGGAGGCGATCCCGAGGCCGCCGAGGCGCTCGTCGAGCACGCGCAGGACGGCCTCGAACTTCGGCCGGATCAGGTCCGCGTGGCCCTTCATGTGGTCCCGCACCGCGGAGACCGAGCCGTCGAAGAAGTGCGCGTGCGCGAGCTGGTTCAGCTTGTTCGGGCCGATCGTCTGAACCTGTCGAAACGCCCGGATCCAGTCGCCGTTCGTTGGACTCGCCGCGACGGCTGCCAGACCCGAGCCACCGAACGTGACCTTGGAGAACGACGAGACGAGCAACGCCCGATCCTCGTTGCCATGGACCGCACAGCGGTCGTAGAGGCTGGCCAGCCGATCCGGCTCGCCCTCGAACGCGTGGAGCGCGTAGGCGTCGTCCCAGATGACCCGGAAGTTCGGCGCCGCGGTCGGCATCGAGGCGATCGCCTCGACCACGTCGTCCGAATAGGTGACCCCGGTCGGGTTGCTGTAGCGCGGCACGCAGAACATGCCCTTCACGTTCGGGTCCGAATCCGCGAGGCGCGCGACTTCGTCCATGTCGGGGCCGTCGTCGCCCATCGCGACGTTCAGCATCTCGATGCCGTAGCGCTCGAGCACGGCGAAGTGGCGGTCGTAGCCGGGACAGGGACAGAGGAACTTGACCGGCACAGGTCGCTTGGGGCCACCCCACGGATCCCCGCCGGGCACGCCCACCAGCATCGCCTGCACGACGAAGTCGTGCATCCACTGCAGGCTGGCGTTGCCGCCGACGAAGACGAGGTCGGGATCGACGCCCAGAATCTCGCCGAAGATCGCGCGCAGCTCCGGCAGACCACGGGGATCTCCGCCGTAGTTCCGGCAGTCCGTGCCGTCGGCGGCGGGATCGTCCTCCCGCGCCACTGCCGCCAGCAGGCCGTGGGAGCGGGCAAGCTGCTCCGGCGACGGCTTGCCGCGGGTCATGTCGAGGCTCAGACCAGCCGCCTGAGCCGCCGCATAGCGGGCCCGCGCCGCCTCGACTACTGCAGGGTCGACAGCCGCCACGCCCCTACTCCCCCGCCGCGGACGCCGCGTCGTAGGTGATCCGGTAGATCACGCCCCGCATGTCGTCCGAGACGAGGAGCGATCCGTCGGCGCGCTCCATCACGTCGACCGGCCGGCCCCACGAGTCCTCGCCCTGGAGCCAGCCGGTGGCGAACTCCTCGTACTCCGTGGCGCGGCCGTCGCCGTCGACATGGACGACCATGACCCGGTAGCCGATCTTGTTGCTGCGGTTCCACGACCCGTGCTCGGCGATGAAGATCTGCCCCCGGTAGCGCGCCGGGAACGCATCGCCACGGTAGAAGCGCATACCGACCGCCGCCACGTGAGGGTCGAGGTCGAGAGCAGGCGCCACGAGTTCACCGCACGAACGCTTGTCGCCGAACTCCGGGTCGGCGATGTCCTGGCCGTGGCAGTAGGGGTAGCCGAAGTGCTGGCCATCCGCCGTCAGCACGTTCAGTTCGTCGGGCGGCACGTCGTCACCCATCATGTCCCGCCCGTTGTCGGTGAACCAAAGTTCGCTGGTGCCTGGACGCCAGTCGAAGCCGACCGTGTTCCGGACGCCCCGCGCGACGACCTCGTAAGCCCCTTCGTCGTCCAGACGGAGGATGGTGGCGAAGGGATCGCCCTCGTCGCAGATGTTGCACGGCGCGCCCACCGGGACGTAGAGCCGACCGTCGGGGCCGAAGCGGATGAACTTCCAGCCATGGTGGGTCTTGTCCGGCAGATTCGCGGTGATGACAACCGGCTCCGGCGGCGAGTCGAGCCGCGCCTCGATGTCCTCGAAGCGGAGCACGCGGCTGATCTCGGCAACGTAGAGATCGCCATCGTGGAAGGCAACGCCGTTGGGCCAGTTCAAATCGGAGCCGATGGGATGGCGGCGGTCGGCCTTTCCGTCGCCGTTCTGATCCACGACTGCGTGGACGATGCCGCCGCCACGCCGTCCGGTTCCCACAAAGACGGTCCCGGACGGGCTTTGCGCGAGGGACCGCGCGACGTCGACGCCGGAAGCGAACACGTCGATGGAGAACCCGGCCGGCAGTTCGACCTTCTCCAACCGGACCTCGGGGTCATCAGCCGCGAAGGCCGTGCCGGAGACAAGGGCCAGGACCGAAACGATCAGGGCGAAGCGAGGGAGTGTCCTTCGCGAAGACACCCGGCCCCGCGGTTCAGAGGACGCAGAGCGAAGCATGTAAGTAACTCCTTGAGTTGATTGGGCTCAGGTCGATCCAACGACCGGTCAGGAAAAGACGCGGGGCTCGAATCCCGGCTCGTTCAGGAGGCTGGCGCTGCTTCCGGTCGCGCGGATGAC
The DNA here is from genome assembly GCA_965232105.1 of Thermoanaerobaculia bacterium. Lineage (GTDB taxonomy): Bacteria > Acidobacteriota > Thermoanaerobaculia > Multivoradales > Multivoraceae > Multivorans. Next base: position 3,214,543 of record OZ246956.1, on the reverse strand, counting down.
GAACAGCCCGCTGCGTTCCGCGTACTTCGTCACCGACTCGGCGCCGTCCAGGTACGCCACGGCGCCCAGGATTCGCCTGCCGCGGTACTCCGCGCACCAGTCCAGGAACTCCGACAGCTTGGACAGGAACTTCGTCACGCCTTCGGACCGCAGCGTCGTCTTCACCTCCACGACGACGACCTCGCGGCCGTTGACCGCCAGGAGGTCGACCTCGAAGTGCCGGCCGCCGCGGCGGCTCTCGACTCGCTGGAGAGTCCGCTCCACCTCGATGCCGCGCTCGTTCAGAAGGGCCACCAGGTCGCCTCGGACCAGGCTTTCCATCAGCCTGCCCCACTGAGTCGTGAACAGGTCCTCCGCCTTCTTCAACCGGCGGTCGGTCTCCTGCATCTGACTGTCGGTCTCCCTCATCTGACGGTCGAGCTCCTTCTGCCGCCTGTCGGCCTTCCTCTGCCGCTTGTCGGCCTTCCTCTGCCGCTTGTCGGCCTTCCTCTGCCGCTCCTTCATCAGGCGTTCGGCCTCCCAGCGAGACTCTCTGAGTTCAGCCATCTCCCTCATGGCCCGCTTGTGGTTCTCCGCCGCTCGGGCTTCGGTTTCCGCCGCCCGGGCAGCCGTCTCGCGGAGGAGCGCGCCGACGGCATCCAGGTTCTCCCGGAGGCCCTCGAAAGCGGAGGGATCAGCCGGCGTCGATGTCGGGTCATGGGTCGTCATGTCAGTCTCGTTCTCCTTGCTTCAGAGGATGCCGCCGCTCGGAGACATCCACGGGAGCGAGGCATGCCGGTGGCGGCAGAGTGCCCGGCAAGGGACCTAAAGCGTATCCCGATCCCGGCCTTCAGCGATTGCCGGATCGCTTGCCCCCGTGTCGCCAACGAGCGTCCGCCGCGGGTTCCTGGCAGGCGGCGGGGAAGGCCCTGGCGTCCGTGATCGCGGCCGCCGACCGGCCGGGCTCGTTCCGGTACTTCCGGACATCACCCGTCGCCGTGTCCGTCACGCGGACCAGGTAGCCGAGAGTCGTCGTCGACGCCCCGTACACCCACCAGTGACCGTTGACGTCGCAGCCGTTCAGCACCTTGATCAGGATCTCCCAGTTGTCGCCGTCGAAGAACCGGAACATACCCGCGTCGTCGGCGCCCGCGGGAACGACCCGCCCGGGGCCAGGCTCGGCGCCGACCTCCGGCCGCCACTCGACCTCCACGCTGAAGCGCTCGTGTTGCAGGCACAGGGCCTCCGGGCCGGGATCGCAGGCGCCCAGGCGGAGGGCCGGACGAACGAGGAAGTCGAGCCGGTCCTCGGCGCTCTTTCCCGACGCGTCCGTCACGACCAGCGCCACCCGATAGAAGCCCGGCTCGGACCAGGCATGGTCCGGCGCCGCCGCCCGGGACGACGCGCCGTCGCCGAAGTCCCAGACGCGCCGGCTCACCGGGCCGGCGCCGGCGTCGCTCAGGCTCACCGTCTCGCCGGCAAGGACGACACACAGGCGGCCGTCACACTCCACCCCCGTCACCTCGATGGCGGCCGAAACGGGCAAAGGCTCGGGCGGAGGAGGCGATGGAGGAGGCGATGGTGGAGGCGGCGGAGGAGGCGGCGGAGATGGCGGCGGCGGCGGCGGGGGCGGAGCAGGAGGAGGATCCACGGTCGTCGCGCCGCCGTGGACGATCCGGTAGATCGCTCCGCGTTGATCGTCCGAGACCAGCAGCGAACCGTCGGGCCGCACCATGACGTCGACCGGTCTTCCCCAGGACCTCGAGCCCTGCAGCCAGCCGGTGGCGAACTCCTCGTAGGCCACCGGAACGCCGTTGCCGCCGAGGCGCACGACCATGACCCGGTAGCCGATCGGGTCGTCACGATTCCAGGAACCGTGTTCGGCGATGAAGATGTGGCCGCGGTAGCGGGCGGGAAAGGACGAACCGGTGTAGAAGCGCATCCCGAGAGCCGCGACGTGAGGGCCCAGCTCCCGCGCCGGCGGCCGGAACTCCGAACAGGCTCGGGTCTGGCCGAAGCCCGGATCGGCCGTACTCGCACCGTGGCAGTGCGGGAAGCCGAAGTGCTGTCCATCCTCCGTCAGAAGGTTCAGTTCGTCCGGCGGACTGTCGTTCCCCAACCAGTCCCGGCCGTTGTCGGTGAACCACAACTGTCCTGTCGAGGGATGCCAGTCGAAGCCGACGGTGTTCCTGACGCCGCGAGCGACGACCTTGTAGCTGCCGTCCGAGGCCAGCCGCAGAATCGCGGCGTAGGGGTCGGCGCGGCTGCAGACATTGCACGGAGCGCCGACAGGCACGTAGAGCTTGCCGTCCGGACCGAACCGGATGAACTTCCATCCGTGCCCCGTGTCCGAGGGGAGCGAAGAGGTGACGATCTCGGGCGTGGGAGGAGTATCGAGCCGCCCTCCGATGTCCGGGTACCTGAGGACCCGGCTGATCTCCGCCACATGGAGAGCGCCGCCGTAAAACGCGACGCCGTTCGGATTGTTCAGACCGGAAGCGATGGTGTAGCGCCGGTCGGAAACCCCGTCATCGTTCGAATCGACAAGGGCGTACACTTTTCCCTCGGCGCGGGTTCCCACGAACACCGTGCCGGCCGGACTCTGGGCGAGCGACCGGGCGCCGGGCACGTTCTCCGCGAAGTGCGTGATCGCAAAGCCCTCCGGCAGCTCGATCGAAGAAAGGGACTGTCCGGAAACCCGACCCGCGACGGCCAGAGCGGCAACCAGCGCCATCGTCGCAACGACGGTCCGGCGCCGCCGGGCGCCACACGGAAACCCCCGCCCGCTCCGGCGGGAAAGGAACGCTGACGGGTCCATACGTGGAGCAGAGCGCATCGCGGGTTCCCGCGCCGGGCCCTCTCCCGGCTCGCCGGACGGTCTGACGCGGCAACGGCAGGCTACCAGAGCATGACGGCCACTCCGGCGGCGACCGCCGTCACGCTCGCCACCTTGCGCGTCGTCAGCGCCTCGGCAAAGAACACGCGGCCGAGGACCAGCGCCAGCGACGACCCGATCCCCCGCTTGACCGTCTCCACGAAGCCCACCCAGGCGTGTTGCAGAGACAGCAACTGGAGCGCCTGGGCCGCTGCTCCGATCACGACAGCGGAGAGCAGGAATGCCCAGGTTCTCGCTCCGACATCCACTCGAACGCCCCGCCGGCCGGGGAGGTCTCGGCGTCGACCCGGGCCGCTCCGAAAGGCCCGCATCGCGACGACCGCGACACAGAGCCCGACCCCCAGGTGCATGACCAGGCCGTGGAAGGCCGCGTTCGAGGCCTCGGTGGCCAGCTTGTCGAGCGGTAGCGCCGTCGCCCAGAGGAAGGCGACCAGGATCATCCACCAGGCGCCCGCACCCAGCGTCCACGGGCGGCCCCGGCCGCCGGAGCGCTCACCCAGTTGCAGCGCGAGGGCGCCGCAGACGACCATCGCGATACCAAGCCACTCCCGACCGCCGGGCAGCTCGCCGAGCAGCGGGATCCCGAGCAGAGCGGTGAACACCGGCGTCAGCGAAAGCAGTGGGATCACGGCGCTCAGACCCGCCGATCGGACCGAACGCAGGAAACCGTAGTTCGCGCCCAGGTTGCAGGCAACGGACAGCAGCCCCGGCCAGACGTACGCCGAACTCACGCCTGGCGGCGGTTGCACCGCCAACCAGACGCCATACAGGGGCACCGCCCCCAGCGCCAGAACCATGACCAGGAAGGCGTCGCTCAGCCGTCCCGTGAGCTTCTTGCGGAGCAGGTCGAACAGCGAGAAGCAGAGCGTCGCGCCGACGACCAGGACGATGCCGAGCGCCGAAACCATGCACGGCATTCAACCACGGCGCGGCATCCCGCCTTCCGCCGCTCACGCTCCCCCGCCCGGTCCGCGGGCCCGACACACCGCGCTTCAGGTGTACAATCCCGCCGCCCGTGACCGCGTCCGAATCACCTCCCGTCGATGCCCGGTCGGGAACTGCCGCCTCCGGCGGGCTGCTGGCCGGTCGCCGCGGACTGATCGTCGGCACGGCGAACAAGCGCTCGCTGGCCTGGGGCATTGCGCGGCGCGCCCACACGGAAGGCGCGGAACTCGCTTTCACGTTCCAGGGCGACGCCCTGGAACGCCGGGTCCGGCCGCTGGCCGAGAGCATCGGCTCGACCTTCGTCGAACCGCTCGACGTGACGGACGACGGCCAGATCGACAACGTGTTCGCCATCCTGAAGGAGCGCTGGGGGCGCCTGGATTTCCTCGTCCACTCGGTGGCCTTCGCGAACCGGGAGGACCTGCTGGGCCGGACGGTCGACACCTCGCGGGCCGGATTCGCCACCGCCCTCGACATCAGTTGCTACTCCCTGATCGCCCTCGCCCGGGCCGCCGAACCGCTGATGACCGGCGGCGGCAGCATGATCGCGATGACCTACTACGGGGCGACCAAGGCGACCCCCAACTACAACGTGATGGGCATCGCCAAGGCGGCGCTCGAGGCCTCGGTCCGCTACCTGGCCGTCGACCTGGGGCCGAAGAACATCCGCGTTCACGGGATTTCCGCCGGCCCGGTGAGGACCCTGGCCGCCTCGGGAGTGTCCGGCATGCGAGGCGTGCTGAAGGTCATGCCGGAACGGGCGCCGCTCGGCCGCAACATCACGGTGGACGACGTGGGCGCCACGGCCGCCTACCTGCTCTCCGATCTGAGCGCGGGAACCACCGGCGGCATCCACTTCGTCGACGCCGGCTTCAACATCACCGCGATGCGGCATCCGGACCGGGACAAGAAGAGCCGCTAGACGGCGCCGCCGAGGCCGCAACCAGGTGCGGCGCTCGAAACCCTCCCCCTCCGCGTGCGTAAACCGAAGCAGAGGCGGAGCGGCACGCTCCTCATTGAAGTGTGTGACGTCAACTGACTACCTCCCCAGTGGACAGCAGCACGCCGCTCCGCCTCTCTTGACTGAGCGGCCCGCCGCGCCGCGCGCCGGCCGCCGGTGTCGGCTAGCGCCGGTCGGCCGCCGCCAGCTCCGACGACGCCCGCCGGGCGGCCGCCGCCAGCAGGGCGCCGCCGACGAAGATGGCCTCCTCGGCCGGCGCGAAGTACGGCGTGTGGGCGCCCACGATCGCGTCACCCGGCAGCCGCGCGCCCACCCGGATGAAGCAGCCCGGAATCCGTTCCTGGTAGAAGGCGAAGTCCTCGCCGCCCATGTTCGCGACCGGAAGCGGCTTGACCGCCTCCGCGCCGATCACGGAAGCCGCGGCTTCGCGGGCCCAGGCCGCGGCGCGTTCGTCGTTCAGCACCGTCGGCGTTCCCTGGAGCATCCGCACCCGGGCCTCGAGGCGACACGCGGCAGCGACCGATTCGGCAACATGCCTGACCTCGTCCGCGAGTAGTCGGCGCACCTCGGGATCGAGTGAGCGGAGGGTCCCCTTGAGCACCGCCCGATCCGGGATCACGTTGTGGGCCGTGCCAGCTTCGATCGCGCCGACCGTGACGACCGCCGGCTGGTCGGGCGGCACCCGCCGGGAGACGACCGTCTGAAGAGCGGAAACGACCTGCGCCGCGCCGACGATCGGGTCCAGGCCCTGGTGAGGCCTTGCGCCGTGCGCGCCCTGCCCCAGAAGCTCGACCTCGAACCGGTCCGCCGCGGCGCCCACGGCGCCCTCCTGGACCATCGCCTGGCCGACCTCGAAGGTCAGGTCGACGTGCGCTCCGAAGATCGCCGAGACCTCGTCCAAAACACCGGTCGCCAGCACGGCGGCTGCGCCTTCCCCGGTCTCCTCCGCGGGCTGGAGCACGAACAGCACGTCGCCGGCCGCGGGCTCCGCCTGGAGCAGGCGGGCCGCGGCGACCGTCCACGAAGCGTGGACATCGTGCCCGCAGGCGTGCATCACGCCGTCGTTGCGGGAGGCGAAGGCTAGGCCCGTGTCTTCGAGGATCGGCAGGGCGTCGATGTCCCCGCGTACCGCGACCGTCGGCGCGCCGGACTCACGGCCGGGAATCCGGCCGACGACGCCCGTGCCGGCAACCCGCGTCACGTCGCGCACGCCGAGCCCGACCAGCGTCTCCTCCAGGCGCGCGGCGGTCCGCTCCTCCTGGAGCGAGAGTTCGGGATCCGCGTGGAGCGCACGGCGCAGACCGACGAGTTCCTCCACCTCGCCGACGTCGTAGAGGCCGGCGACCGCGGCGGGAAGCCGCTGCAGGACGGCGGCTTCGGCCACAGTCATCGCGGCGGCGCGACAGTCATAACGGCCTCAGCGACAGTCATGGCGGCCTCAGCGACGGTCATGGCGGCGACGCGCCCCACGGCGCCCCCAACAGGCCCGACACCTCCGTCAGCCAGGGCGGCTCGGCGCTCCAGGCCCCGAACGCCAACCCGCCGGGGCCGACGCTGCAACCGATCGGCGAGCCGTCCGGCGCCCGCAACGGCCGCGGCAGGGCAACGGAGCGCGGATCGTCGAGGAAGCGATCGATCTGCCACGCCGCATGCGATCGGTGACGACGCTCGGCGCGGTCGGCGCCCGAGGTCGGACCCGGATTGGCGGCGAGCCACTCCCCAAGCCCGTTCACCGCCGTCATGGCCACGGCCCTGACCTGCGGCGAGGCGGCCGAAACCGCCGGGCCGGAAGCGGCGAGATTGGTCGGCACTCCCGCCCGTGCGCTCCCGACCGGCGCTCCGGACGCCAGGGCGAACAGGCGCCGCAACATGGCCGCGTCCACCGCGCGACCGACCTCCCCGGCCAGGCCCGGCGCCGAATCGGCGCGCCAGGTCGCGTCGAGCAGCCGCTCCAGGACTCCGCCCAGCCCCGGCTGCTCCGGATCGCGCGCGTGATGATCGATCAATCTCGTGGCTCGCGAATCGTCCAGGATCATCCCGAAGGTCAGGTCCGCGGCGAGTTCGGCGGCGGCCACCGGGTCGAAGGCCGGACCGGCGCGGGACGGCAGTTGCTCCCGGCCGCGTCCCCGCCCCGGGGACGGCGGCGGAATCAGGTCGAGGATCCGCTCCGGCAGGGTGAGTTCCGCCGCATCGACCGTCTGAAGCAGCGCGTCGAGGGCGTCGAGCTGCATTGCCGGCGGCAGCAGCGACACCGGCGCGCGACCGTCGCCGCGCACGGCGTAGCTGTAGTCGACGCCGCCCACGACCTTCGCCGCCGCCTCGACCTGATAGCGATGCAACAGGTACAGAGGCGTCAGGACGTCCTCGAGCCGCGACAGCGGATCGCCGATGCGGATGCTGCGCTCGGAGAAGCGGTCGAGCGCCGCCCGCCGAACGGACAGGACGCGCCGAAGTTCCTCGGCCGCCGAACGGCCGTTGTCCCAAAGGTGGGCCAGCGGATGGGCGCCGCCCACCGGCCGCGCGTCCTCGTCGCTGATGAAGTGAAGCCCGGCGGCGATCGTCCCCTGCAGGATGGCGTCGAGTTCCGCCGCCTCGTTCATGCCCTCGGGAAAGTCCGCGTAGCCGTAGAGGATCGCCCGCTTGTCCCATTCGCCGACGCCGACATCGTAGGCGGCGCCCAGGTCGATCGTGCCGTCCTCGCCCAGGCTGGCCAGTGGATGCGGATAGTCCATGACCGACTCACGACCGGCCGGTCCGTCGACGCTGGAGGCGAAGTTGTGGACCAGTCCGATCGTGTGACCCACTTCGTGGGCCGAGAGCTGGCGCAGCCTGGCCAGGGCCATTTCGGTGAGGCTCCGGGTCGACGAATCCGCATCCTCGAAGGGCGAGAGCAGACCCTGGGCGATCAGGAAGTCCTGTCGCACGCGCAGGGATCCGAGCGTCACGACGCCCTTCAGGATCTCGCCCGTCCGCGGATCGGTCACCGAACCGCCGTAGGACCATCCGCGAGTCGAACGGTGGACCCACTGGATCACGTTGTAGCGGATGTCGAGCGGGTCCGCCCCCTCCGGCAGCAGGTCCACCCGGAACGCATCGATGTAGCCCGCCGCCTCAAAGGCCTCGTTCCACCATCGCGCGCCGTCGAGCAGCGCCGACCGGATCGGTTCCGGCGCTCCCCGGTCCAGGTAATAAACGATCGGTTCGACCGCCTCGCTTCGGGCGGCGCTCGGATTCCGCTTCCGCAGGCGGTGGCGAACGGCGTAGCTCGTCTCGAGCGGTGCCTCGATCGGCGTCGCGTAGTCCAGGTAGCTTGTCGTGATGTAGCCGGAGCGAGGGTCCGCCCGGCGCGGCTCGTATCCCGGCTCGGGCAGAGCGACGAAGGAGTGGCGGATGCGCACCGTGACCGCGTCCGGCGAGGGGGCGACCTGGCTCACCCAGCGGCCCGGGCCACGGTCCGTCGAGCGCAGCACGAACGTCTGCGTGCCCTCGAGTTCCGAGTTGCGCGGGAAGGCGGCGACGCCGGCTCGATGAATCGCCGACCTCGACACATCCAACTGGTAGCTGCCCTGTCCGCTCCGCTGGAGCCGCGCCGCCACGCCGTGCGCGTCGCGAAGCACGAAGGCGGTGGCGTCCACGAGGACCGCTCCGCCTTCGTCCTCGGCAGCGACCTCGAAGCCCCAGAGCACGGAGCGGGCAAAGGCGTCGGCCACCGCACGGCGCTCGTCCTCGTTGTCGCTCAGCGCCCGGTAGCGCGTGTTCTGCTGTACCAGCAGCACCTTCGGCCCGACCCGCTCGAAACGGGCCAGGTGGGTACGCCCGACCTGGCCCCGGTCGAGACCGATGTCATTCGAGCCGACGCCCGCGGCGAGCGACTCGATGTAGAGCAGATCCGTGTCGAGCGCGTCGATGCGCAGGAAGAGCCTTCCGCCCCGGCTGTCCCAGAACAGGTCGAGGAACCCGGGCAGGTGCTCGTAGCCCTCGGTGGCCTCGGCCACGGACGGCGGTTCCTCCGGCTGCTCCTTCGGTTCCTGCCCAACCAGCGCCTGCGCCCAGAGCATGACGGCCAGACCCACGACCGCCGGAAGAGTCCGGGCAGCGCGATTCGCGCCGCCCGCGAACCAGTCCGTGCCCCCGGCGTGCTGTCGAATCACGAAGCGGCCCGTACCGGCACCGGCTCCGTCTTCTCGATCAGCGCCGTGAGCGACTCGTGGTCCGGGTTGGCGAGCTCTCGTACCCGATCCCGATTGACCGCGGCGACGATGATCTCGCCGACCTCGGTGTTCGCGCTCTCGAAGATGCCGAGGTCGATCATCCGCCGGGTCTGGTGCTGGTTGTCGTCCGTCGGACTGACGTAGTGCACCCAGACGCCGCCGTAGCGGTGGATCAGGAAGACGTGGATCAGCGCCATCAACCGGCGGCGTCTCAGGTCGAGGTCGAACGTGTTCTGGTCGCGCACCGAGAGGATCATCCGTTCGCGGCGATCCCGGATCGGAGCGAAGACGACGTTCGCAGCCTTCGCTTCGTCGCCGGCGCCTCGGGCCAGGACCCGGAGTTCCAGGAGGTCGGAGCCGGCAACGTGCGGCCGGAGTTCCACGCGCAGGGACTCCTCGATGTCGTACTTGTCCCGCCAGATCTCGAGCCACTCCTCGAGCAGCCGCGGCGGCACTTCCGTCTGCACCAGGTGCTGGACGTTGGTCGATCCCTTGCCCATCGCCTTGGTCGTCGCCGTATGACCGGTCGAAGCGGACAGTGCGCCGTCGAGCCGGGCGCCGCCGACCAGGGCTTGCGGCGTGCGGTAGGGCGATCCCACCAGGCGCAGCTTGCGCTGCAACCGGGCCAGGGCCAGCATGCCGTCCTCGCGCAGGGCCGTGGCGAAGTCCTCGGCCGCCAGTCCGTCGACCTGGTGACCGCCGTAGGTGATGAAGTTGAACACGAAGCCGAGCTTGCCGAGCTCCTCCGGGAAGGCCCTCATCTCGTCGTCCGTCATCCCGGTCGTATCCCAGTTGAAGGACGGCGACAGGTTGTAGGCCAGCATCTGATCCGGGTAGACCGCGTGAATCGCCTCCGCGAACCGGCGGGCGTCGGCCAGGTTGGCCGTCTTCGTCTCCATCCAGAGCAGGTCCGCGTAGGGCGCCGCGTGGAGCGAGCGGGAGGTCGCGTACTCGATGCCGCCCCGGATCTGGTAGTAGCCCTCGGGCGTACGGGCGAGCTCCGCGTTCCACACCAGGTTGATGCCCATCTTGCGGGCGCGCGCGGCAGCCTCTTCGACCGACACGGAGTGGGCGAACTCCAGCCACTCGTCGACCGAGAGCTCAAACACGGCGCCTTCCTCCTCCCGGAAGGCGATGACTTCCGCGACCGCCTGCGGGTACGTCTTGAGCCCCGCCTCCGACTGCCAGGCGTCCAGGAAGCGAGCCATCGCCGTATCGAGAACCGCCTCGGTATCCGACCCGCCGCTCGCGACCATTTTCTTGTAGTCGGCTTTGAGCTGCCCGTACACACCGACGCCGTCGAGCCAGACGTCGGCGCGGTGGTAGGCGGCCCCGGACACCTGGTAGAGCTCGTGACCACGGACCTCTTTCGCTCCGAGGGTGTTCAGCCGCCGCAGGATCGCCAGGGTCGCCGTCTTGCAGCTCGGCAGATCGAGATTCGTGGCGCCGAGAATGAAGGCCTGATCCCGCTCATCGCCGTTGCCGTCGATGAACGTCGCCGCCTCCGAGTCGGTGCGGGCGACGATGATGCCGGGCACCCCCATGACGTCCAACTGGAAGCGGGCCGCGTTGAGGCGCTTGTTCTGCTCGTCCTGGGCCACCAGAACCTTGCCCGCCTGGTGGCCGCACTTCTTGACTCCGGGCTTCTGGTCCTCGATGTGGTAGCCCGGCACGCCGACCTCGACGAAGCGGCGGACCAGGTTGCGCACGTGCGCCTCGCCGCCGTGGCCGGTATCCGCGTCGGCGATGATGAAGGGCCTGAAGTCGGTCGGCGGGTTCGCCTTTCTCTCCGCCTCGCTCATTCGGGATCGGATGAAGGTCTGGTTCCGGTCCGCCGTGAGCAGCGCGCGGACGATCGGCGCGGCCTCGTCGGGCACCTGGCTCAACGGATAGCTCGCCAGATCCGGCCCCGGATCCTCGTTGATCGAGCCCTTGGCCGAGGTCGCCCAGCCGCCGAGGTAAATGCCCTCGATGCCGCGGCGCTTCATCGCGACGGCCTGACCCGGCGAGTACGGGCCGAAGGAAGTGATGGACCGCCGCTGCTCGAACAGCTCGCGCAGCCGCTCGTAGAACGCCTTGGCGGTGTCCCGCCCGACGGTGTAGTCCTGACGGATCGTGCCGCGCTGCTCCGCGACTTCCCGCGCCGTATGAAGCCGCCTGATCTCCCCGAAGCGCTCGTCGGCGAAGAACTCCGCCGCCGAAGCCGTCTCCCGATCCAGTACCTCGTTCACCGTTTCACGCGTGTCCATGCCGTGCTCTCCATCCGGCTCGTTGCGGTTCCCCTGCGGGCTGCGAAACAGGCTAACCGTAACACCGGAAGGGACACCTGGGCCACGTCGCCACGGCAGCCCGAACGCAGATGATTCGAGGCTGCTACCCTCCACCGCCATGAGCGTGCCAGCGATCCGTCCCCGACACACACCCAAGCGCGGCGGCGACGTCCTGCTCGATGCCCTTTCCGAGTACGGCGTCCCCCTCCTGTTCGGCAACCCGGGCACGACCGAGAGCCCCCTGATGGACCGGCTCGGCGACCATGCGGACCTGAGCTACGTGCTCGCCCTGCACGAGTCCGTCGCCCTGGGCGCCGCCCACTACTACGCCCAGTCCACCGGCATCACCGGAGTCGTCAACCTGCACGTGGCGCCCGGCCTCGGCAACGGCCTCGGCATGCTCTACAACGCATGGGAGGCCAACACCCCGATGGTGATCACGGCCGGCCAGCAGGACACACGCTCCAGGCTGCGCGAACCCCTGCTCGGCCACGACCTCGTGGCGATGGCCGCGCCGCTGGTCAAGTGGAGCGTTCAGGTCGAACACGCGGACGAGTTCGCGCCAGTGCTGCACCGAGCCTTCAAGATCGCGCACGATCCGCCGGCCGGCCCGGTGTTCGTCGCCCTGCCGATCAACGTCCTCGAGCAGGAGACGCTGGAGGAAGCCCGGCCCCTCGGCGACCTCTACCGCGCGCCGCAGCCCGAAGCCGCCGCCGTCGAGGCTCTGGCGGCTGCTCTGCTGCGGGCCGAACGTCCCGCGATCGTGGTCGGCGACGGGGTGGCACGCTCGGCCGCCCAGAACGAGCTCGTGGGGCTCGCCGAGTTCCTCGGCGCCGGGGTCTATCCCGAGGGCCTGATGCAGCGCGTGAACTTCCCCCAGAGCCATCCCTGCTTCCGGCCGCGAATGCCGCTCAACCACGCGGGTATCCGGCACGCGCTCGGTGACGCGGACGTCGTCCTTCTCGTCGGCGGCTCCTTCTTCGAGGAGGTCTGGTTCGACCCGGATTCGCCCTTCCCGCCCGAGGCGACCGTGCTTCAGATCGAAGACGCCCCCAGCCGGCTCGCGTTCAACTTCGCGGTCGACGCCGGAATGATCGCCGATCCCCGTGCCGGGCTGGCAGCTCTCCGCGAGGTTCTGGAGACCGCGGCCGAGGCGGGCTTTCGCACCGCGGCCACCGAGCGGATGGACGCCCTGCGGGCCGGGACGGCCGGCGCTCACGCCGCCCGCAGAAGCGTCTGGCAGCCCACTTCGACGACGCCCCCATGTCGCCGGCCCGCCTCATGTCCGAGGTCGCCAAGGCGGTTCCGAACGACGCCGTGGTGGTCAACGAGTCGATCACCGCCGGCGGCGACATGCTCGGCTTCCTGCCCATCGACGACCCGGATCGCTACTGCGGCACCCGTGGCGGCGGCATCGGCCAGGGCCTCGTCGGCGGCATCGGCGCCTCGCTCGCCCACCCCGATCGGCCGGTCATCGTCTTCTCGGGCGACGGCTCGGCGATGTACTCGATCCAGGCGCTCTGGACCGCGGCCCACTACGACATGCCGATCGTGTTCCTCATCCTGCACAACCGCGAGTACAAGATCCTGAAGATCAACATGGACATCTACCGGGAACGCTTCGGCATCCCCGCCGAGCGGCCGTACCCCCACATGAACCTGACCGAGCCGGACCTCGACTTCGTCGAGATGGCGGCCGGCATGGGGGTCCCGGGACGAAAGATCGAAGATCCGGCCGAGGTCGAGGAGGCGGTGCGGGAAGCCTTCGCCACCGGAGGTCCGTACGTGCTCGACGTGATCATCGGTGGGCGGATTTGACCCTCGGCGGGTCGATTTCACCCCCAAGGAAGGCCGGTCGAATGCCGGCCAGAAGGCCGGCGCACCCAGTCCCGGAATGCTCGGAAACGATGTTGTATGCTCCGCCGCACAAGCCGACGACAGCCCGCTGGCAGCAAGATGGCGGCATGACTCCCCCAACGGAGGTTGGAGACCATGGATGAGTTGAGAGAAGACACCTTCCTGGAGGACGACCTGCTCGAGGAACTTCGGCAGGACGACCAGGACATCGAGGAGGACGGTACGGACTCCGGCCCCTCGAACGTCAGCCGACGGACCTTCATCCAGGGTACGGTCGCCACCGGCGCCGCCGTCTCCCTTGCCGGAGGCAACCTGCTGCAGCCCGAGGTCCTGCACGCCGCGACCGAGCCGGTCGGCAGCGCGGTCAGCCTCCGCGTGAACGGCGAGACCCACGAACTCGAGGTCGAGCCCCAGGACACGCTGGCCATGGTGCTGCGTTTCAAGCTCGATCTGACCGGCACCAAGCTCGGCTGCGACCGGGCGGAATGCGGCGCCTGCACCGTGCTGATCGACGACGTGCCCCACTACGGCTGCTCGATCCTCGTGCACCAGGTGCGCGGCCGCGAGGTCACGACGGTCGAAGGCCTCGAGCAGGACGGTGTCCTTCATCCGGTCCAGCAGGCCGTCCTCGACGAGATGGGCTTCCAGTGCGCCTTCTGCGCCCCCGGCTTCATCATGAGCATGGCGGCCCTGGTCAAGGCGAACCCGAACGCGACCCGCGCGGACTGCCAGAAGTGGCTCGCCGGCCACATCTGCCGCTGCGGCGACTACAACAAGATCCTGAACACCGCCCAACGCGCCCTTGAAAACTCGCGCGCGCTCGATAACGCGCGCACCGCCTGAGCGGAGGAAGCAAAGCATGGCCAAGACCCTGGTAGGCACCGACTACGCTCCACCCGATCTGATCGAGAAGATCACCGGACGCGCCAAGTACGCCGAGGACTGGCGTCAGGAGGGCATGCTGTTCGCGAAGCAGTTGCTCTCGCCGATGCCCCACGCGCGGGTGCGGAACATCGACGCCTCGGCGGCGCTCGAGATGGAAGGCGTCGAGGCGGTCCTCACCGCCGACGACCTCGCCGAGTTCATGGGCGAACCGGACCCGCTGGGTGAGCGCGCGCTGACCAACCATCCCAAGTACGAGGGCGAACCGGTCCTCGCCGTCGCCGCGGTCAACGAGAAGATCGCCGCCGACGCGATCGAGAAGATCCACGTCGACTTCGAGCCGCTGCCCTTCGCGCTGGACCCGCTGGATTCGATCGCCCCCGGCGGCTCGAACTCCCTGCCCGACGGCAACAGCCTCAACCGTCAGCGCACGGACACGGGCGTCGAGACGGTCGTCGAACGCGTCGAGTGGACGGCCGAGGATCTGGCTACCGCGCGGGGCACGAACGGCGAGAAGGGCAAGATGCCCGAAGGCGTGTTCCAGGACGAGTGGACCAACGGCGACCTGGAGAAGGGCTTCGCCGACGCGGACTACATCATCGAAGAACCGCTCTTCTTCCAGTCGGTCACCCACCACCCGATGGAGCCGCGGAGTTGCATGGCGCACTGGGAAGGCGACATCTGCCACCTCTACCCGTCGACCCAGAGCGTGGCCTTCACGGTGCTCGCCGCCCAGGGCACGATCGGCGTGCCGCCGCAGAACCTGATCGTCCACGCCGAGTACACCGGCGGCGGCTTCGGCAGCAAGATCGTCGGTTCGAGCAACATGGCAGTGCCGGTCTACCTGTCCAAGATGACCGGCAAGCCGGTTCTGCACCGGGTCACCCGCTACGAGGAGAATTACATCGGCCGCGCCCGCCCCGGCTTCCAGGGTTGGGCCAAGATCGGCTTCAAGAACAACGGCCGCATCTCCGCCTTCGACTGGGCGGTGATCCAGGACAACGGCCCCTACGGGCGCCAGAGCGACATGGGCACCTCGGGCAACATGGTGTCCCTCACCTACCAGCCCGAGAACATGCGCCACCGCGGTCTTTCGATCGCCACGAACACGCCGCCGCGCGCTCCTCAGCGGGCGCCGGGCGGAGTTCAGATGTCCGCCATGGTCGAGCCACTGCTCGACCGCGCCGCGGATCACCTCGACATCGACCGGCTGGAGATTCGCCGCATCAACATCGCGAAGAACGGCGCCAAGTTCGGTGCCCAGGAAGGCCGCAACGTGACGACCGCGTACGTCGCGGAGGCCTGGGACAAGCTGGACGGGATGGTCGACTGGAACGCCGCCAAGGCGCGCAGCAAGGAAACCAACGGCTCGAAGGTCACCGGCGTCGGACTCGCGAGCTCGACCTACACCGCCGGTTCGAGCGGCTTCGACGGCCTGATGCTGATCACGCCCGAGGGCCGGCTCGAGATCCATACCGGGATCGGCAACCTCGGCACTCATTCCTACTCCGACACCGCCCGCGTCGCCGCCGACCTGCTCGACGTGCCGTGGGAGAAGGTGGACATGGTCTGGGGCCAGACGGGCGAAGGCATACCTCACACCTGCGTCCAGGCCGGCAGCCAGACGACCCACGCGATCACGCGGGCGACCCACGCGGCAGCCACCGACATGCAGACGAAGCTGCAGGAGATCGCCGCCCAGACCCACGGCGGCTCGGCCTCGCAGTACGTCGTCGCCGGCGAACGCGTGTACCGTCGCGGCAACCGGGCCGCGGGCATGAGCCTGGCCCAGGCCGCCACGAAGGCGATGGAACTCGGTGGCCGGTACGACGGCACGGAGTTGAACGAGGGCCTGAGCCCGATCACGATCGGCGGGGCCGCGATCCTCAAGGGTCGCGGCCTGCTGGCGGCGGCCAAGGACAACTACGGCCGGGCCGGCGACGTCTACTCGTGGGTCGTCGCCTACGCGGAGATCGAGCTCGACAAGGAAACCGGCGTGATCGAGCTGAAGGACTACAAGGCGGTCACCGACTGCGGCACGGTGCTCAACCCCCGCAGCCTCGGCGCCCAGCTCCACGGCGGCGCCGTCCAGGGCTTCGGCTGCGCGGTCGGTCAGAAGTGGGTCTACGACCCGCAGTGGGGCATCCCCTTCGCGAACCGCTTCTACACCGCCCGGCCGGCGACCATCCTCGACGTGCCGCTCTCGATGGACTGGGACGCGGTCGGCGAGCCCGACCCGAACAACCCGGTGGGCGCCAAGGGCATCGGCGAACCGCCGATGGGCGCCGGCTGCGCCGTGCTGCTCTGCGCCATCCAGGATGCCCTCGGTCAGGACACGGTGGCCTACCTGCCGCTAATGACCGACCACATCATCAACCAGCTCGAAGGCCGCGAGCAGGACGCCGAGTTCCTGGCCGCGCACACCTGATCGGCTCGGATCGCCAAGAACCGAATCAGCGAACGGAGGAGTACACAGCATGGCCGTCATCCACGACATGATTCCCGACTTCGAGCTCTACCAGCCCGAGAACATGGCCGGTGCGCTCGAAGTCCTCGACCGTCACCGCGACAAGGCCTGGGTTCTGGCCGGCGGGATGGACACCTTCGACTGGTTCAAGGACCGGGTGAAGCGCCCCGATGCGGTCGTCGACCTCGGCGGTATCCCGGAGCTCTCCGGAATCAGCGAGACCGATGGCGGCGTCGAGATCGGGGCGATGACCCCGCTCACCGAGGTCGTCGAGAACGAGTTGATCCGCGACCGCTACAGCCTGCTCGCCGAGGCAGCCGAAACGGTCGCGACGCCGCAGATCCGCAACCAGGGCACGCTGGGCGGCAATCTCGTCCAGGACACGCGCTGCTGGTACTACCGGGCCGGCTGGCCGTGCTACCGGGCGGGCGGCAACATCTGCTACGCGGACACGCCGGAGTCGATGAACCGCGAGCACTGCATCTTCGACGCCTCCCGATGCGTCGCGGTCACCCCCTCGGACACCGCGCCGGCGCTGATCGCCCTGGACGCGGAGATGGTCATCCGCGGTCGCCGAGGCGAGCGGACGGTCGCGGCCGAGGACTTCTTCCTCGGACCGGCGATCGACATCACCCGGATGACGGTCCTGCAACCGAACGAGATTCTCCAGACGGTCCGTATCCCCGACACCTGGGCCGGCGCGGACTTCTACTTCGAGAAAGTCCGAGACCGCAACGCCTGGGACTTCCCCCTCGTCAACGTCGCCTCGGCGATGCGCGTCGAGGACGGAGTCGTCCAGGACTGCCGGCTCTCGGTCGGCGCCGTTTCGCCGGTCCCGCTCCGCATGGACCGCTGCGAGGAGCTGTTGCGGGGCAAGCAGATCAGCGAGGACATCGCCACCCGGATCGCCGAACTCGGTGTGATCGGCGCGGAGCCGCTCCGCCACAACGGCTACAAGGTGCCGCTGATGAGAAACCTGATCCGCCGCGCCATCCGCGGACAGGCACCGGTCTAGCGCGCAGATGAATCTCTTTCAGAGGGCTACGAATCCCTGGGGGCAGGACGTCCTCATCGGAATCGACTGGAGTCTGTTCTGGATCGCGCTGATCGCCGGCGGCGTGTTCCTCATCCTGCACCTGGCGCTGCGGCGCCGGTGGATCGGCGACGAGAAGAAGGCGGCAAAGAACGCCGTTGACGATCCCGGCCTGCCGCAGAAGATCCAGCGACACAGCCTGGCCTCTCGCCTCTTCCACGCCGTGATGGGCATCTCGATGATCCTGCTGCTGATCACCGGCTTCCTGCCGAAGGTCGGCCTGGAGTTCGCGTGGCTCGAGATTCACTGGATCACCGGCCTGATCCTGACTGCCTCGATCGTCTTTCACATCATCCACGCGACCTTCTTCCAGAGCCTGAAGAACGTCTGGGTCGGCATCAAGGACCTCGGCGACATGGTCCGCGAGATGCGCAACGCGGTCAGCGGCGGCGCACCGCCCGCCAAGCCCGGCAAGTACCCGGCGGCGCAGAAGATGTTCCACCACGCGGCGACCCTGTTCGGCATGGCCGCGATCGTCACCGGCATCCTGATGATGTGGCGCATCGAGCAGCCCCTGTGGGCGCAGGACGACTACAAGTTCTTCGGCGACAGCGGCTGGGGCTGGGTCTACGTCCTCCACGGCGTCGGCGGCGTCGTCCTCGTCACCCTGACCGTGGCCCACGTCTACTTCGCCATCCTGCCCGAGAAGCGCTGGATGACGTGGTCGATGATCCTCGGCTGGATCGACCGCAAGGACTACCTCCGCCACCACGACCCCGCCAAGTGGCCGGTGACCGGCGGCAAGTAGACCAGCCACTAGTCCCGGTCCCACTGCTTCGCCGCTCGTTAGTATCAGGCGGAAGAGGCCCGCAGGGCTTCTGAGCGAGGAGCAATCCTCCACCCACTCCGACTGAGGTATGTGGAGATGCTCAGAACACCCGATCCAGCAGCATCGGCCGATCATCTCGAACCTGTGACGGAAGCAGCAGCACGCCGAGTGCGGACTCCGTTCTTCCCGCCCTACGACGAGGTGCGGCACCTCCTTCAAGTGTGGGTCGGGCGGCACCGGAAGCAGGTCACTGGGCTCGAGCGATCGCTCTTGGCACTGAGAGGCACGCCTCAGGATCCAGTCGACTGGCGCGACCCGGACGCGTGGATCCCGAAGCGCCTCACGGGCGAGGACCGCGAACTGGCCCACGCCATCTGGAAAGAAAGCATGGGTCAGGTCAACCCGCGCCACACTTACGGCCATTGGCTGCTAAGCCATACCTATGAACTCCTTGAGAGCGGCCCGGATGGGGTCTTGGCCTTGACAGAGCGAGGGAGGGCCTTTCTCGACGAGGAAGGCGGTTCCGCGGAGGTGCTTCTGGACGAGCAGGAAGGCATTCTGCACATTCTGACTCTCGTCGATGATCTCGGCCCCACCCGACGTGCTGGACTGCTCAAGGACTGGACCGACTACCTGAATCGCTACTCGCGATTCAATGCTCCGTCGACCTACAGCGACACCCTCCGAAGGCGTCTGACCAACCTGCTTCGGCGAGCGCTCCTACGTCGAGACCGAGCCGAATACTCCATCACCGCCGCCGGCGCCGACTACCTCTTGCAACAGAGAGGTACGAGAGAACAGAAACAAAGGCAGCGAGAGCCTGTTGCGGACGACGAACTACGCGACGGCGAACGCGATTCAGGTTCCGCGGAGGCACCGCTGCTGGAAGTACGAGAAGCCGGCCGGGGTGCTCTTGCTGGCTCCACATCGGAACGTCTTGGGGGAGCGGCCATGCTGCCCGTATCCGACCCGTCGCCGCAAAGCGGCCTGCGCCTTGGTCCGCCTCGAGCGGACGAGGATGGCGCAGAGGTCGAGGAAAGGGAGATTGCGGACGACGAGGAACGGCCGTTCGACCCCGCCAAGATCAAGGTCCGCACCATTCCCATCGTGGTGGATCAGGTCGCCGCGCGACTCCGGTACGGTGAGATCGACCTGGCGCCCGACTTCCAGCGTCTGCGAGGCATTTGGAAGGCCAGGAACAAGAGCCGGCTGATCGAGTCGCTGCTGCTCCGCATCCCGATTCCGGTCTTCTACGTCGCCGCAGACAACGAGGACCATTGGGCGGTGGTCGACGGGGTTCAGCGCATCTCCACGATCACCGACTACATGGACGGCAAGTTCCCGCTCCGGCAGCTCGAGTACCGGACCGAGCTGAACGGGAGGCACTTCGCCGACCTTCCGCGCAACATGCAGCGGCGAATCAGCGAGACCCAGCTCACGGTCAACGTGATCGAACCGGGTACGCCGCCCGAAGTCATGTTCAATATCTTCCGCCGCATCAACACCGGAGGCGAGCCCCTGACCGCTCAGGAGATTCGTCACGCGCTCCACCAGGGCCCGGCTCGCGCGTTCCTGAAGCGGCTAGCCGAGTCCCAGGCGTTTCTGGAGGCGACGAACGGGAGCATCAGCCCGAGAAGGATGGCCGACCGCGAGTGTGTTCTGCGCTTCCTGGCATTCCACATCAGACCCTGGGAGGACTATCGCGCCGACTCCCTGGACGGTTTCCTCGGGGACACGATGCGCCGGATCAATGTGGCCGCCGCGGACCAGCGAACGCGCTGGTCGCAGGACTTCGAGAAAGCGATGCGAGCGGCCCGCGCCATACTCCGCGACGACGCCTTCCGCAAACGATACGACCCGCACCACAAGAAGTTCCCCGTCAGCAAGCCCCTCTTCGAGGCCTGGAGCGTCACCTTGGCTAGGTGCTCCAGCGACGAGGTCCGCCGTCTGGCCTCGTTGCGGCGCCCCGTCCGGGATCGGTTCATGGACCTCCTCAACGGGGACTCGGCGTTCGAGCAGGCGGTCTCGCTCTCGACGGACCAGCGACGACGGATCACGAAGCGATTCGGCGCGGTCCAGAATCTGGTACAGGAGGTCCTCCGGTGCTCCAACGAATCCGACTGACGAACTTCAAGTGCTTCGAGGAGCTGGACCTCCCCTGCGCTCCCCTCACGCTCCTTTGCGGCCTGAACGGCATGGGCAAGAGCAGCGTGATCCAAGGCCTCCTCGTACTGCGCCAGTCCTTTCACACTGGCGAGCTGCACCAGGGTCACCTGGTCCTCGGAGGAACCCTGACCGATCTGGGTGCGGGGTCCGACGTTCTGTTCGAGGACGCGACCAACGACGTGGTAGGTCTGGAACTGGAGGACGACCAAGCGGGCGCTTGGCGGGCCGAGTTCGCCAGCGCCGCTGCGAGCAACCAGTTGACCACACCCAAAGGCATGCGCACACCTGAGGTTGCGGAAGCCTGGACCGACACGCCACCCTTCGGCGGTGGGTTCGCCTACATCCAGGCGGAGCGGCTGGGACCGAGAAAGTCCTACCCGTTGTCCGAAGTCTCGGGCAGGCGAAGAGACCTCGGCCAACGAGGCGAGTTCGCCTGGAACTACCTCAACGAGCACAGCCGCGAACTTCTTCGAGAGGACGACCCGCGCAAAGCCGGCGATAGCCGCCGCCTCTCGGAGGTAGCCGACGCATGGCTTCAGGAGGTCAGCCCCGGCGCACATCTGCTTCTGGACAGCGTCGCGCCAATGGACGCCGTCATGGCCGGCTTCAGCTTCGACCGCCCGGACGACGTCAAGAGCCGGCCGCATCGCGCGACAAACGTTGGATTCGGATTGTCCTACGCCCTGCCGGTCATCGTCGCTCTCCTGCTACCGCCTGGCGCTCTGTGCCTCATCGAGAACCCGGAGGCTCACCTGCACCCTCGCGGCCAGACGAAACTCGCGGAACTCGCCGTACGCGCCGCGTTGGCCGGGAATCAGGTCGCCATCGAGACGCACAGCGACCACTTCGTGGACGGCGTCCGCATCGCGGTGCATGACGGTCGGCTGCCGCCATCGGCGGTCGCCATTCACTACTTCGAGCGTCGCGACGGGAGGGTCGCCGTGTCCTCGCCTGCACTGGATGGAGACGGTCGGCTTTCGCATTGGCCCAGCGGCTTCTTCGATCAGCACGAGGAGAATCTGGCTCGCCTCCTCCAGCCGAGGAGCTGACGTGCGAGAGCTGGTCCTGAACCACGCAAGCCTCAACGACTCGCGACAGGAAGCAGTCCGATGGCTCGGGGACGTGGCGCAAGGCATGGCCGCACTCGTCCAAGCCGGCGTCGTCGAACGGTCCCTGCGGACCGTCGCCGCGGCGGCGGAGCTTCGCTCACCGCGAGGGTGGTCGCTCTTCGAGGCGTACCAAGGCCTGGGTCAGATCGGCATGCGGGACGAGGGCATCTTCCTCTTGCGCCTGACCTCCAAGGCACCCCTGCTGAGCGGCGTTGCCGAGACGATCAAGAGCCGGTTCCTCGCCTGCGAGGCCCATGACTGCGATAGCCGCCGGCTCTCGACCACGGAAGGAAAGCCTCTCGTCCTTTGCGCCGTCGGTGACGGCGTTGCCGTCAGTTTCCCCTCCGAACCGGTCTGGGACCGAGACTCGCTGACGGTCCGATTCCATGAGCTGCTTCCCAACGACGAGCTCTTCGAAGCAGCGGAAGACGTCGACAACCTCGCCCGATCCGGTCACGCGCAGCCCATCCGCAGCAGACATCGCGCGGGACTCGCGGACCGCTGTTCCAGCGGCCGCGAGCTCTGGGCCAATCGCCGGTCTCTCTATCCTCATCTTCGGCTCGGTCCCGACGTGGAAGCCAACCTGGAGCGACTGGACGCCGGCCTGTTGTCTGTCGTGCTGAAGAGGCTCGGGCACCTGGACGAGGCCGCTGACCAATGGGAGACGGGGGCCGCGCCGGCCTGGCCGTGCAAGGTCACGCCGGAGAGCAAGACCACGATGAACAACCCGAGGTACCGCCGTGCTCGGACTTTCCGTTCCGTCAGCGGCACCCGCGAGATCTTCGAGTGGCATGCCCGTTTTGGCGACAGCGGACGCATCCACCTGCGCTTCGAGGCCCGGGAGCGTATCGTCGAGATCGGCTACATTGGCACGCACCTTCCGATTTGAGCGGCCGTGGTCAGGGTCTCGTCTGGTCGGGCGTGAGAGCGTTGGCGGAAACACGAGATCGAGGGAAGATTTTCGTGGGGATCCAGATCACGATTCGTGATGTCCCGGAGCAGGTCAGGGACGAACTCGCCATCCGGGCCGCGCTGCAGGGGAAGTCGATGCAGGAGTTTCTCCGCAGCGAGTTAGAGAAGATCGCGTCGCGCCCCTCGATCGAGGTCTGGCTCCAGACCGTGAGGGTACGCAAGGACGCCGCCGGAGCCCGCGTGGACGCGCCCAGCATCCTCCAAGCCCGCGACGCCGACCGCAAGTGACGCTCGTCATTGAGGCATCCGCGTTGCATCAAGTCGTGGTCCCGGGGCCAGGAGGCGCAGAGTAGCCCATGACTTCCGTCACGGAAGCGACGCTCGAGCGTATGGTTCGGACGATTGTCGAAGAAGTTGACCCGGAGCAGGTCATTCTCTTCGGCTCCCAAGCTCGCGGCGATCAGCGCAAGGACTCGGACATCGATCTGATCGTCGTTGAAGCAGAACCCTTCGGGCCAGAACGAAGCCGCCACCAGGAACTCGTCCGGCTCTACCACGCGATCACGGGGTCCGGCGTCTCGACCGATGTCCTCGTCTTCTCGCAGGAGGATGTCAACTACTGGCGAGACTCGCTGAACCACGTGCTGGCGCGGGCGCTGCGTGAGGGAAAGGTGCTCTATGAGCGACCCTAAGTGCGCCCGGATGATGTTGCGCGCGGCGGAACGCGACGCTGCTTAGTCTTCGATCTCAACCTCAGCGGCCCGCCGCCGGTCCGTCCAGACGGTCCGGACCTGATCGCCCCAGCGCAGGGTGTACTCGCCCTCCGGCAGGTTGGAGATCGTCTCACCGACGGAGAAACTCGTCGCGCCGCCGAACCAGATTCGGAGCTTTCCAAGGTCCCAGCCTCCGGGGCCGGTGATCCGAACCGCGACGGTTGACGGGTCGCCTTCCAGGACGATCGAGGAGTCGGATTCGAAGGGATCGAGGTCGAGGCCGCGATCCAGAGCCGGTTCGAGGGGCTGCCAGTCAGTGAGGACCCAACGCCCGTCCGCCTGACAGGCGACGCGGACACGGTCGGTGAGCGGCGGAGGGAGTCTCGTGCTCGCCACGCCGCCATCGATCCCGACGGTCCGCTGCCCGGCCCCCTCCATCTCGACGAAGCAGAAGCCGCCGGCGGCGCCGGCGAGCCGGACCACAAGTTCGTCGTCCGCGGGATCGTCCCGCAGGTCCAGTTGGACGGACCGGCGGTCGCTGTAGTCCCGGAGCTCCACATCGACCAGGTCGGAGCGAGAGTGCCGGAACCGCGCCCGCAACTGGTAGGCGCCGGGTGCGAGGTCCATGATCTCGTAGCGCCCGTTCTCGCCCGTCACGACGGCCCGGCGGCCCGGGAAGATGTCGACCGTCGCGTGGGTGACGGGCTGTCCCTCGGAATCGAACACGACCCCGTCGATCGACACGCCGCCGTACTGGAAATCCAACACGACTTCCTCACCCGGCGTGTCCGGCACCCTTACTTCACGTTGCTGCTGCCAGCCGCCCTCGAGCGTCGAAAAGCGCACCTCCCACTCGCCCGGGAGCATCGACTCCAGTCGGTACCGGCCCTCCTGGTCGATCGGCGCCGTTCGCTCCAGCTTGCCGCCATGGACCTGGGTGCGGCTCATCGGCCCGCGCAGCGTCCGCACAACTCCCCCGAACTGGGGGTTCTCTGCCTTCAGGCTCCAGAGTAGCTCCCCGTTTCCGGGCTGTCCCGCCTGTGTCACGCCACCGGTCACGGTCAGAGTGCTGCGATCGCACCTGAGCACTTCGTCGCCAGTCCCGGCGTCCTCGCGGCGCTCACAGACCGACACCCCGTCCTCCATCACCCGAATCCGCAGCGGCTCCTCGGGCACGGCCTCGAACGCAGCCTCACCGTCTGCCAGTTTGCCCGTCATCGGGCCCAGGGGATCGTGCTCCTTGCCAGGATCAAGATGCACGGTGCCGCCGTCGACGTCGGAACGCACCGTGATGCGGCGGCCCCGTGAGAGCTCGACGACACCGGCGTCGACCCACTCGATCGCCGCGGTCTCAACCTCGAACTCCAGCGGAGCGAACCCCTCCGCCTCCACGCGGAGGCTCGAGCTGCCGAGTTCCAGGCCGTGCACCTCGAAGTACCCTTCGGCATCCGCCGTCGCCTCGGCTACCCGTCCCATCGCCCGGGCCATCAAACCGCCGAACTCGGACGGGCGCATGTAGGAGATCCTGGCTTCGGCGACCGGAGTGTACTCAGGGCTCACCACGTTCCCGGACACCCAGGCCGACGCCGGCGCCACGATGACCCCGAGGTCACGAACCTCGGCCGCGACGCCCGAGACCTCCAGCAATCGTCGTCCGGCATTTGCGGCCGTCAGTTCCAACTTGTAGGCGCCCGGCTCGAGGTCCAGGGAGAAGGAGCCATCCGCCGAGAGAGTTCCCTGGTGCGTCCGGCTCCCGCCCGCGACTTCCTGACTGGCAACCAGACGACCAGCGGCTGCCGGAGTCACACCATCGGCAGCGACGAAGACGCCCTCGACCGTGAAGGCTGGATCCAGTCGGAGGACCAGGGGGTCTTCCGCCGTGGCGCCCACGTCGCCGGCCACATCGACGGGGAGGGTTGGCAGGCCGAGTATCGAGCGTTCTCTAGCCGTCGTGCCGCCACCGCCGATCTCGAATCGCGCCGGCCGGTACCCTTTCGCGCTGAGCATGAGGGTGCGGGAGAAACGGGGCGACACCAAAGCGATTCCATCCCGGTCCGTCGTGGTTGCGTCGTCGCCGCCGAACACGGCCCGGGCGCCGGGCACCGGCGTTCCGCGGCTCGCATCGACAACCTGGATCCAGTAGGTCTCGAGTGCCCTGAGCACGATCGACCCGAGGTCCAGGGAACCCTCCAGGTCGAACCCGTCGGAATACTCCATGTCTTCACCGTCGGTCCGCAGGGACGCGGTGCCCTTCGTGAAACCGGTGAGCGAGAAGCGGCCGTCCGGGCCGGAAAGGCCCAGGTGGCGCTGCGTCACTGCAAGCTCGGGCGCCACCCACGAAAGACCCAGCAGCCGCACGCCGGCCAACGGCCGCCCTTCCGGATCGACGGTTCGCCCCGTGACGGCGAAGCCTGGACCGAGTTCGACAACCGGCGGCGCTTCGGCGTAGCGCTCAAACGCCGTAGCGGTCCGAGCGACGTGGGAGACCAGGACCGCGGCGCGCTCCCGCGCGGACACGGTCAGATTCACTTTGCCGTCAGCGTCCGACATCCCGAAGCCCAGAGGCTCGGGCCGAGTGAACGGTCCCGACTCCATCTTCACAAGGTACATCCGCGCGCCGGCAAGGGGCGCGCCGCCAGCGGTCGCCTGGACCATGAGGTTCACCGCCTTCCCCA
The DNA here is from genome assembly GCA_965232105.1 of Thermoanaerobaculia bacterium. Taxonomy (GTDB): domain Bacteria; phylum Acidobacteriota; class Thermoanaerobaculia; order Multivoradales; family Multivoraceae; genus Multivorans. The sequence continues at coordinate 3,188,638 of OZ246956.1, read as the reverse complement.
ACGCGAGTTCAACCGATCCCTCTTCCGAGGGCAGGTCCCGCCAGGTCGAGGCAAGGCCTTCTCCCAGTGCCTGGAGGCGCCACGTTTCGTCGTTGCGCGGGAGGGAGAGCGACCCTGACGCGAGGGTCGTCGTCGGCAGAAGATGTCGTGGCACCTGCCGCCACATCGCCGCGGGCGCCGCGGTCACGCTGTACTCGGCTAGAGGTGCCGCCTCGTCCACCGGATCCGCGTTCGGCGCTTCGGGGTCCAGCACGCGGACGGTCAGCGGCTTGAACGAATCGCTGCCGGCGCGACAGGCGGCAGCCGCGTTCTGTCCAGGCTCGAGAAACAACGGTGGGCAGGAGTCGCTCCAGGCCCAGCACTCGGCCGGTGCACGGCCTGCCGGGATGTCGTCCCGCCGTTCCCAGGTGTCGTCGGCCGGTACCGCCATCCCGTTGACGAAAACAGGTTCGCTCTCAATGCGGCAGACGAACTGGAACGGAGCGTCCGCCCCCGCGTCGTCCTGTCCCGCAACCGGGACGGCAACCGCCACGACCACCAACGACGAAGCAAGAGCTGAGAATCGCATCCTCCTAGTCCTCCGCGCCGACCGGTGGACGAAGGCGCGCCTCGAAGGCCCTGCCCGACCGAACGTCTCCACCGTGCAGGGCCCCGCCGCGAAGCAGGATCACCGCCTGATCACCGCGAAGGTCGGCGCGCAGCCTCGTATCCGCGAACTCCGATTCGATGACGCACGGTTGCCTCGCAACAGTCCGAAGATCCTCGAAATGGGCATGGACCAGGTCCCAGCACACCCTGCCCGTGGGGGGAGGAACCGAGGCAACGACCCGGTCCCTGATCAACTGCTGGTTCAGCACTCCCGCCCCGAAACCCACGAGGAACGGTGTGCCACCCGGCAGCCACTTCCGGTCGCTCGCTGCCAGTGCCTCCGCCGAACCGTCCGCCGCGTACCGAACGAAGAAGTACACGTTCCCTTCACCGTCGGCCACGACTTCGTCGATGATGCGACGCGGGCCCAACCAGTCGGCCCGCACGTAGGCATCACTGAGGGGAGACCTCCCCCATTCCGTGGCCTCGACATCGCAGCCGTCCTCGGCGAAGAACGTCTCCGCGTCCAGGCTGTGCTGCAGGTCGCCTTCACGGTCGTAGACGAACACTCCGGCCTCGGCTCCCGGAATCACGAGCAGGCGATCCGCCGCGATGAAGCGGATCACCGAGAGCTCCGCGTCGCCGCACAGCTCCAGTCCATGCCCGCCGTCCCTCGTCGGCAGGAGACCCCGCGGGCCGCCTCCAGCGTCCTCGATCAGCCAGGCGGCGTACGGCGCCCAGGCATCGTCGTCCGTGCGGACCAGACCGACCGCCGCGGTCAGCGAACCCCGCCGGTCCAGGTCGCCCAGGTGCTCCAGGTCCGCCAGCGAGTCGATCCCATCCTCGGTCGCCAGGTGGATGCCGGAGAACAGGTCAGTGAACGCCATTCCGTCGGGTGAGACGGCAAGCCGCCCGTAGTCCCGTTCGTCCCGACTGGCATTGACAACGGTCCGATCGCCGATCTCGTAGGTCTCAGCCTCGGGCTCCTCGAGGGCCACCCGAAGTTGTCCCGCCTCGTCGCCGACGCGCCAGGAATAGACGCCCCGTCCGATCACCCCGAGAAGAAACTCACCGTCCTCCAGCCAGCGGACGTCGCTCGCCCGAGCGATGTCGTCCGGCAGGTCGAGCCGCTCCAACCTCTCCAGGCGCGGCCCGTTGCCGGATTCCTGGGCCCAGAGCGTTCCGGGAACCGCGGCCAGCGCCGCCATGGCGCACAGCACGACGATCGCTGGCAGATCGGAGCGACGGCTGTCGCTCCTCCGAAACGGCCGGCGCGGCATCTGAGCCTCCTCCCCTTAGGCCCGAGTGTCTCAGGCGTCACACGTGAACGTGGGTATCGGGGAGAACAACGCCCGCTACGACGGCAACCATTCCGAAATCGCGGAACCGATTTCGTCCGGGGAATCCTCCTGGATGAAGTGGGTGCCCTTGACCGTCACTTCCGTCTGGTTCGGCCAGGTCCGGCAGATCTCCCTCATCGCGCCGGTGAGGATCGCGCCGGGCTTCGCGTTGACGAACAGCTTGGGTACGTCGGAGTCCTTCAGCCAGTCCGCGTAGGCCTGGACGATCTCCACCACGTCCTCCGGCTCGCCGGCGATCGGGATCTGGCGCGGCCAGGTCAGCGTCGGCCGGCGCGACTCGCCCTCGTCCTCGAACGGCCCGCGGTAGACGGCCATCTCCTCCTCCGTCATCTTCCGCAGCACGGAGCCCGGCAGCACGCGCTCCACGAAGACGTTCTTCGCCAGCACCATCCCCTCGCCCGCCGGCGAGCGGAACCCCTGGAACAGGCCCCTCGCCGCCTCGGGCCATGCGTCCCAGGTCGGAACAGGACTCACGAGCGCCTCCATGTAGGCCAGGCCGCGCACCGCGTCGCGGTGGCGGTTCGCCCAGTCGAAACCGAGCGCGGAGCCCCAGTCGTGGATCACGAAGACGACGTTCGAATCCACCCCGATCGCCTCGAGCAGCCCGTCGAGGTAGTGCCGGTGCTCCACGAACCGGTACCGGTCGGGCCCGCTGTCCGGCAACTTCGCCGAATCGCCCATCCCTATCAGGTCCGGCGCCACGAGCCGACCCCGGCCCTCCAGGTGCGGCATCACGTTGCGCCACAGGTAGGACGAAGTCGGATTGCCATGCAGAAAGACAATCGGATCGCCCTCGCCAACATCGACATAGGCCATCTCATGGCCATGAACCTCGATCCTCTTCTTCTCGTAACGCGCGTCGGCGGAGATCATCCAGGAGTCCTCATCTGCTCCGTTGGTCGTGTGGCTTGCAGTCGGCGCAGACTACACGGCCGGCAGGGCACCTGGGAGCCGTCCCTCCGGTCCCGTTACCGGCGGCGACCTCGCTACGGACCCGACGCCTCGCCGTAGCGGAAACCGGTGCGGGACCGCACCTTGTACTTGCCCTCGCGGATCTTGACCTTGATGCCACGGTAGCCCTGTGTGCCGGCTTCGTACTCGGAGCGGAAACTCACGAGGTAGTAGCCCTGGTTCTCCTCGGCGACCTGGCGCATCGGCGTCAGGATGTTCGTGAAGTTCGCGTAGTAGTGGCCGCCGGTGTCGTTCGAGATCAGGCTCAGCGAGTCGTTGAGCGATGCGGACGCGATCGAGCGACGGGAGCTGCCCATCGTGTCGATCGTGTAGACCGCCACGTTGCCGGCATTCAGCGCCTCACGCATCGGCGGGTAGTAGCGTGCGTCGGGCGTATAGCTGCCGAACTGCCCGATGTCGCCGAAGCCGAGGCTGAACATGACGAGATTCTTGCGGCCGGCGACTCCCGAGGCGGCCTCGCCGAGCAGTTCGAGCGCCTCCTGGAGCTTGCGGCTCCGCCGCGCCAGTTCCTTGCCCTTCGGCAGGTTCACCACCAGCGACGGCGAGTTCGGGTCGAACTCGGGCTCCGAGCGCGTCGTCCAGGGCTCGAGGTCCCTCTTGCCCCGGGCGGCGGCATCCACCGCCGCGAGGATCTCGTCGCGGTCGCGGCTGAAGTCGAGGTAGACCTTGAGCCGCGCCTGGTACGCGAACACGGCCACCTGATCGTTCGGCTGGAGTTCCTCCTCGATCCACCGCTTGAGCCAGCGCGCATTGTCCATCTGGGGCGCCGCCAGTTGGGGCGCCTGCATCCGCTGGTCGTGGAACATGAGGATGAAGTACCGGTCGGTCCGGGTCGTTCCCCCCTCGCCAGTGGCCGACAACTCGCTCGGCCCGCCGTAGAAGGAAGCGCTCGTCACTTCCTGCTCCTTGCCGTCGTGGAGGACGACGAAGTCCTCGGCGCCCAGGCCCTCGATCACGTTGCCCTTCCTGTCGGTCACGAGGACATCCAGCAACACTTCGGCCACTCGGATGCGCTCGTTCAGGCTGACGTCCGCGGGAGCCGTCCCCGCGGCGCGATTCACTGTCGTGACCGAGCTCGGAGTGCGGTCCGCCGCGCGCGACCGGCGACCGGTCGTCGCCGGCGCGGGTTCAGATGCCGGTTCCCTCAGGACCGTTGCGGCCGGTTCGGTCTTCAGCTCGGCGTCGATCTTCGCGGTCGCCCTCGGCGCCGCGGCGGCTTCCGGCGCCGGCGCGGACACCGGCTCAGCGGCCGGAGCGAGTTCGGCGGCCGGCTCGTGAGTCACCGACGGTGCCGCGGCAGGCGTCGACGGCACGACGACCGCCCGCACCGTCTTGCCCCGCTGCCGCCGCTGCTTCTCCAGCCGCTTCTGTTCCTTCGCTTCGCGCGCCGCCTTCTTCTTCGCCGCCTTTCTCTCCGCCTTGCTCTTCTTCTCGTCGTCGACCGCGCCATTCCGCACCGCCGCTGCGGCGCCGGCGGTTCCATCGGACGCAACCGCCAAGCCGTAATCGCCCGAGAACAAAACTCCGCCGACCAGGGCGACTGCAAGCCCCCATCGTCGTCCAACCGTCGCGATTCTTGTCACGCTCGAACCTCCTATGTTCCTGACTGCCTGGCTGCGAGCCACGGCTGACGACCCGGGAACGACGCTCCCACCATCCTACCAACCGCTCTCCTCACGTAGTTCATCCAGGAATCCTGATGTCTCAGTGTGTGGTCAAGGCACGGCTTCGGTAGTCGATCTGCCTCATCGCGACCCGGAGGAACGTGCCTCCTCCACTTCTTCCCACATCTCGAAGCACAGACCGTGCCAGTTGACGGAGCTAGCCGTGGACGGTGCGGCCGCCGGTCCGCACAAGTAGCATGCTGTCGCCGTGACTCTGCCTGCCCCGGACCGCCGCACGGCGGAACTGTCTGCCGCCTTCGTCGAGCTGCGCACGGCGCTGGGACGGGTCCTGGTCGGCCAGGACGACGCGGCGACCGGGCTGACCCTGGCGCTGCTGGCCGAGCAGCATGCCTACCTGGAGGGTCCGACCGGATGCGGCAAGTCGGAGTTGGCCGCAGCCTTGGCCGCGCTGTCGGGCGCCCACACTCACACGCTGGTGTTTCATCGCGACATCCGCGAGACGGACCTGCTCGGCGACGTGTTGCTGAGCCGCCACCGACACCGCGGCCACGAGCGCCTGCGCCGGGAGTTGATCCCGGGCCCCCTGCTCCAGGCGGAGGTCGCTCTGCTCGAGGACCTGCCCCGGTCCCCGGGGGAGGCCCTGGGACCCCTGTTGAGGATCCTCGCGGAACGGCACGCCCTGGGACAGGCCCTGCCCCTCGAGTCGGCGGTGGCCACCGGGCCGCTGGAGCAGGTCGAAGCGCCGATCGACCCTCTGGAGCCAGGACAGCTCGACCGCTTCGCCGTGCAGCTTCGCCTGACCGGTCTGCTCACCGGGGAACTCTTCGATGAAGCCGCCGTCCTGCTCGCGCGGACATCGGCTCGGCGACCCGCACCCGCCATCGACCGGTCGGGCAAAGGCGCCACGCGTGAGTTCCCCGAGGGAAACACCGCGCTGAACGCACCGGTCATGAGCACCCCCATCCGCAACGCCGCCCAGCGAACCGCGGCGGCCCTCAGGATCGAACCGCGCACGCTCGACGCCTATCACCGCCTGCTCGATCGGCTCCGACAGCGCAGCGCCGACCAGTCGGCATCGGGTGACCGTCTGATGTCCGACCGCTCCTTCAGCTCGGCCGCGCTGCGGCTGGTCCGCGCGCACGCATTTCTCCGCGGCGCACCGGCCGCGGCGCCGCGGGATCTCGGCGCGGTCCGCTACATGGTCGCCCACCGCCTGCCCGACGAGGTGCAGGAGGACTTCGATCACATCCTGGAGGAGCTGCTCGGCGATCCGCCAAACGTGACGATGGCCGAGGCCGGAGCTCAGATGCCCGGGGCGCAGAACCAGGGCGACGACGATTCCGATCCGGGGGCGGCGGTCTCCCAGGCCTCCGACTCCTGGATCGACGATCAGGCCGACCTGCCGGCCCCGCCCGCCCTGTTCGGCCAACCGCCTCCGCCGGCCCAGGTCGACCCTCTACTGCGGGCCCTGGTCGGCCGCATCGAGCGCGGGCGAATCGACCCGGACACCGACCCGGGCGGCCAGCCTCGCGGCTACCGTCCGCTGCGCGACCTGGACGAGCTGATCGACGCCGACGTGATCGAAGCCCTGCTGTTCACCGAGGGCCGTCTTCCCGGCGCGCCGCGCACCTTCGAGCGCAAGCGCAGGAGCGCCGGCGGCGCGGTCGCCGTGCTGCGGGATATCTCCGCGTCGATGGCGGGCCGTCTGACGGTGTGGTCGAGTCAGGTCGTGCTCGGCATCCTCCGGGTCGCGGCGCGTCGCAGGATGCGGGTGGGCTATGTCGAGTTCCATCACCGCGCCCTGCCCCACCATGTCGGTGGGCGCCTGCTGCACCGCTCCTACTCCCGTCTCGCCGAGCAGGCCGGTCAGGCCAAGGCGGTCGGCCAGACGAACTACGAGGCGCCGCTCCGCACCGCCCTGGAAGGGCTGCGAGGCGGTTCCGGCCGCAACCGGCACGTCGTCCTCCTGACCGACGGGCTGCCGATCATCGGCGACACGTCCGTGCGGCGCGAGCGGCAGCTGGCGCGCCGGCTAGGCGTTGCTCTCCACACCGTGTTTCTGGGCAACGGCGACTGCCCGCCCGTGCTCGATGACATCTCGGCCGAAACCGGCGGACTGCGCTTCCGCGGCCGTCCACTGACCGGCGGCGGTCTCCGGCTCGAGGAGCGATAGAGTCGCGCGTCCCATGAGCGACCTGACCCCTCTGCGCGACCTGCTCGATCACCACGTCGTCGGCCACGACGAGGTGAAGACGGCCCTGCTCCTGGCCCTTGTCACCAGGGAGCACATCTACGTCGAGGGGCCGCCCGGCACCGCCAAGACACGGCTGGCCGAGGTCGCCGCCAAGGGTTCCGAACTCGACTTCTTCTTCTACCAATTGCATCGCGACACGCGGCTTGCCGAACTCGTCGGGGACATCGTCCTGGAACGGCGGAAGGTGAAGACGGAGGCCGCCGATTCGGCCAGCACCGGCGAAGCGGAGCGGATCCACCAGCGGATCGAACCGGGGGGCCTGCTGACTGCCGAGATCGCCGTCCTCGACGACATCTCCCGTGCTCCCGGCGAAGCGCTGAACGTCCTGCTCCGGATCCTGAACGAGCGCCGATTCGGCGCCGAACCGATTCCGCTGATGGCCGCCATCGCGACCGGCAACCCGATGGACGACGAGTACTACAACGAGCCGCTCGACCCCGCGAACCTCGATCGTTTCGCCCTCCAGTTGCGGGTCTCCGGCCTGATCCAGAGTGGCGCCGAGGATGCGCGGACCCTGATCGACCGTTTCGCCGCCGGCTCGGTCGTCGAGCAGCCCGACCCCGAGGCGGTCACCGACCGCGCCACGCTCGATGCCCTCAACCAGCGGATGTACGAGGTCGAAGTGGGGCCCGTCGTGCGCGCCGCTCTGCTCGACATCCTGCGGACCCTCGTGCTCGAGTTCGACTGCAACGAGACGAACTCGCTGCTCACCGATCGCACCTTCCTGGTCAAGGCGATCAAGATCCTCCGCGGCGCGGCGCTCCTGGCCGGCCGGACCGCCGTCGATCTCCCGGATCTCGCCGCGCTGTCCTGGATGACGACCTTCCGGGTGCCGCCGGAGGCCCACGAGGCCCTGCCCCGCATCATCGGCCGGGTGAACCGGCAGGTTCGGGCCGTCTAGCGCCGCAGAATCTGCGAACCCAACTGCCGGATCTACTCCTGTCCGGAGCTCGACTGGCCCTTCTTGAACTCCGATTCGAGCAGCCGCGCGCCGCGCAACGTGTTGCCCATCGCGTAGTTGCCTTCGTGGCAGGCGTACTCGTAGCTCTTGCCGGTCGTCTTCGGCCACGGCAGCTCACCGCTGTACGGCGCCTCGTACTCGGGGTTCTCGACCGTGAAGCTGTAGATCAGGCTGTTCGCGTCGCCGGGGCTGAACTTCTCGATCACACGCACACCCTCACCGCGCAGGTCGGGCATGTCGCGGAAGTTCGTCGTCTCGACGACCAGCGTGTCGCCTTCCCACCAGCCGATCGAGTCGCCGCTCAGCGAGGTGTAGTCCGCCGGCACGTGCTCGCCGCCGATGCGGACGACCCGCGTCCAGTGCATCCACTCGATGTTGATCATGAAGTGGTCTTCGGTCTGCACGATCGTCTTCACGTTGTTGTAGGGCAACGGACGGATCGCGACGGAGGCGGTCGGCTGGTACATGCAGCGCACGCCGACGATGTTCGTCTCCGGTCCGTCGTACGGGATGTCGCCGGACTCGAGCCACCAGGCATGGCCCCTGTTGGGCCAGGCGAACTTCGGCGCCGCGGCGGCCCGCTTCTTGCCTTCTTCCGTCATCGCCGGCATCTGCCCGTTCGGCGGATCGGTCAGCACGGAGGTGCGGTACTTGCCGTCGATCATGAAGTTCTGGCTGCCCCACTCGAACCAGAAGTTGTTGTAGGCGCCAACGTTGCCGCCCTCCTCCGGCGCCGCGCGCTCCGGATCGCTCGGCGCGTCCTGGGCCGCGTTCGTGTCGGCCCGGCGCTTCGCCAGCGCCTGCGCCTCTTCGGGCGTGAGGGTCAGCTTGTCTCCGAAATCCTTGGGCCTCGAGAACGGCGTGATGCTCGAGATGTCGTACACGCCGGTGAAATCAGGCTTGCCGCTGGCGGTTCTTTTGATCTCGCCTTCGGCGGCAACGACAGCCGAAGTAGCGAGGACGAGCCCAACCAGAACGGCGGTAGCGATGAGCGACTTTCTCATGTCGGTCTCCCAGTCTTGGAATCGTGGTTTCCCATGGTGAATGAGGCGATCCTAGCAGCCCTCGCTGCGATACGCTTCCGCGCCACGATGCCGGTCACTGGTTGGAACCAGCTCTGTTCCTGTGCCTCAGCGCGGAGCGGACGCCGCGACTCGAATTGGTAGGAGGTCCGATGCCACGATCCGTCCCCGTCGCCATCACCGTCAACGGCAGCAAAACCGAGCGGCAGGTCGAGCCGCGTACGCTGCTTGTCCACTTCCTGCGCGAGGAACTCGACCTCACGGGCGTCCACGTCGGCTGCGAAAGCACCCTCTGCGGCGCCTGCACCGTGCATCTGAACGGCCGCGCGGTGAAGAGCTGCACCGTCCTCGCGGTCCAGGCGGACGGCCAGGACGTGACGACGATCGAGGGCCTGGCCCAGGACGCCGACACCCTGCACCCGCTGCAGGTCGGCTTCTGGGAGAAGCACGGCCTGCAATGCGGCTACTGCACCCCCGGAATGATCATGGCGGCGAAGCAACTGCTGGACGACAACCCGAACCCCTCCGAGGCCGAGATCCGCGAAGCGATCGACGGCAACATCTGCCGCTGCACCGGCTACCAGCAGATCGTCGACGCGGTACAGCATGCGGCGGAAGCCGCGGGGGCAGCCTGATGACCACGTTCCGACCCAACTCCATCGGCAAGCCGATCAAGCGGCGCGAGGACCCGCGGTTGATTCGCGGCCTCGCCACCTACACCGACGACGTCAAGCTGCCGCGAATGACCTATGCCGCGTTCGTGCGCAGCGACTTCGCCGCCGGCGCCATCCGCTCGATCGACACGACCGCCGCCGCCGCCCGCCCGGGCGTCGTCGGCGTCTACACCTACGCCGACATGGACGGACAGGTCGGGGGCACCCCGATAGGCGTCGCGATACCCGGCATGCCCGACCACCCGCTGCTGGCGGACGGACGCGTCCTCTACGTCGGCCACCCGGTAGCCGTCGTCGTGGCCGAGTCGCCCTATGCGGCGCGCGACGCCGCCGCCGCGGTCGAGGTCGACATCGAACCCCGGGAGGCCGTCGTCGACGTCGAGGCGGCGATCGCGGCCGACGCGCCCAGGGTCTACGACGAACTCGACAGCAACATCTGCCTCCAGGTTCCGGCGCCGAATCCCGAGGCCGACAAGCTCTTCGAGCAGGCCGACCAGACGCTCTCGATCCGGCTGCTGAACCAACGGGTCGCGCCGTTTCCGATGGAAGGGCGCGCCACCTGCGCCCACTGGGAGGAAGGTCCCGGCAAGCTGACGATCTGGACCTCCAACCAGGCCCCCCACTCGGTCAAGCAGCAGATCGCCATGTGCCTGGGGATCCCCGAGATCCGCATTCGCGCCATCGCTCCGGAGGTGGGCGGCGGCTTCGGCGCGAAGATCCCGACCTACGCCGAGGACGCGCTGCTGTGCTGGGTGTCCCGCGACCTCAGGAGGCCGGTCAAGTGGTCGGAGACGCGGACCGAGAACCTGCTCGGCATGACTCACGGACGAGGCCACGTCGAGAAGATCGACGTCGCCTTCCAGAGCGACGGACGCGTGCTGGCGCTCAAGGGGCAGACGATCGCCGACATCGGCGCCTTCCGCTCCTTCTTCGGCCCCTTCATTGCCCTCTCCACCCACACGATGTCCTGCGGTTGCTACGACATCAAGGCGGTCGCCTGGGAAACGTCCTCGGTGTTCACGAACACGATGGCGACCGAGGCCTACCGCGGCGCCGGGCGCCCCGAGGCCGCCTACATCATCGAGCGCGTGATGGACGAGGTGGCGGCAGCCACGGGAATCGACCCGGTCGCGGTTCGGCGCCGGAACTTCATCAGCAAGGACGCATTCCCCCACACCACGCCCTCCGGCGCCACCTACGACACCGGCGACTACGAGAAGTCGCTGAACCGGATGATCGAACTCGCGGGCTACGACGAGGCGCGCGAAGCCCAACGCCGGGCGCGCGATGACGGGCGGCTGGTCGGAATCGGGCTCGCCACCTTCACCGAAGTCTGCGGACTCGGGCCTTCGACCGGCACCGCGCCACAGCAGCGCATGGGCACCTGGGAGAGCGCCACCGTGAGGGTCGAGCCGAGCGGTAACGTCACCGTCTACACGGGCATCTCTCCGCACGGACAGGGCCAGGAGACCGTCTTCGCCCAACAGGTCTCGGACGCCTTCGGCGTCGGACTCGACGACGTGGTCGTCGTCCACGGCGACACGGACCAGGTCCAGCACGGTGTCGGCACCTTCGGCAGTCGCGGCATAGCCGTCGGGGGCGCCGCGCTCGACATGGCGCTGGTCAAGGTTCACGCGAAGGCGACCCGGATCGCCGCGCACCACCTCGACGCACCCGTCGATCAGATCGGGTACGAGGACGGGGAGTTCACGGTCACCGGCACGGACCGCAAGCTGACCTTCCGGCAGGTCGCCGAGATGGCCCACCTCTGGAACGTCAACGTTCCCGGCGAAGAGCCGGGCCTGGAGGCGGTCGCCCGCTTCGAACCGTCGGCGACGACCTTCCCGTTCGGCGCTCACCTGTGCCAGGTAGAGATCGATCCCGAAAGCGGCGAGATCGAGATCCAGCGCTACGTGGCGGTCGACGATTTCGGCGAAGTGATGAACCCCATGCTCGCCGACGGCCAGCGCCTGGGCGGCGTGGTCCAGGGCATCGGCCAGGCGATGTGGGAGGAGGTGCAGTACGACGAAGGCGGTCAGCTCCTCTCCGGCACCCTGATGGACTACGCCGTGCCTCGGGCGAAGCGCTTTCCGCGCATGGAGCTCGACAACACGGTGACGCCGACGCCGATCAATCCGCTCGGCGCCAAGGGCATCGGCGAGCTGGGGACGATCGGGGCAACGCCCTGCATCGTCAATGCGATCGTCGACGCGCTACGGCCGCTCGGCATCGACAACGTCGACATGCCGGCCAAGCCTGAGCGCATCTGGCGGGCGATCCAGGCGGCAACGGCGAACTAACCCTGCTGCCCCGCCTTTCCGTTCTCGCCGCCGCGGCGCTGACGATGGCCGGGGGCGCCCGAGCCGAAGAGCAGCGATTCGGGCCCCTGCCCGTGGCGGAAGCGTGGCTGGGAAGCGGCTCCGGCTTTCTGAGCCTCCCGGTCGAGGCGCCGGCCGAGGGTTCGGCCGAGCCTGGAAGGTGGCGGGTTACGGCGTCGCTGGGGCTTTCCAGCTTCTGGCTGCGGTCGCCCGCGGTGTCCGAAGCCATCGAGGCGCGGCCCGAGCGCGGCCCCGTCACGGTCGCGGAACTCGATCGGCTAGCCCCCTGGCCGGGACCGGAGGGCATCTACTTCGCCGACGCGGAAGTCCACCGGCTGACAGTCGACGCCCGGCGCCGGATCGGCCGGAGACTCGAAGTGGGACTCAGGACCTCGATCGTCGATGCCGGCGGCGGCGTCCTCGACCCCGTGATCGAGGGCTTTCACGACCTCTTCGGCTTCCGCCAGTCCGGCCGGCCGCAGTCGCTGCAGAACGACTACGGCCTTTACTTCAGGCGCGACGGCAGCGGCGATCCCGGCACCTATGGTGACCGCCTGCGGTTCATCCGCTTCGACGAGCCGGGGCCTGGTCTGGGCGAGACCGTTGCCTCTCTCAAGTGGAGCTTCGTAGCCGGATCGGCGGCGTGGCGCCAGGCCGTCCAGGTGCAGGTCAAAATGCCCACCGCGAGCGAGGATGACTTCTACGGCACCGGCTCGGTGGACACGGCAGTCCAGTACCTCGTGTCACGCCCGTGGCGCCGCTGGACTCTCTACGGCAACGCCGGCTTCGTCCGGCTCGGCGGCCACGAGCTGCTGACACTGGAGCCGCAGGACATGGTCACGGCCGCCATCGCCGGCGAACGTCCACTCGGCCCAAGAACGTCGCTGGTCCTGCAACTCCGACACCAGAAGAGCCCCTTCCGGCAGTTGAAGCTCTCGATCCTCGGCGTCACGTCAACCCTGATCGACGTCGGCTGGACGCGCAGCCTCAAGCCGGGCCGAAGCGGACGCGATCGCGCCGCCTACGTAAGCCTGAGCAACAACACGGCGAAGTACGGCTCGGCGGTCGACGTCAGCCTGCATGCGGGCATCAGGCTGCGCCCGCCGCCGCCCTAGCGACCCGGAGGTTTCCGGTAGTCCAGGGGCGGCTGCTGGCCCTCTTCCAGAGCCGCGCGGTAGGGACGGTCGGCGAGCCGGCGGTCGAGTTCCTTGCGGGCCGCCTTGACGATCGACGGATCGGCGAGCAGGTCCCAGGCAGTGGCCGCCAGCACGCGGGCGGCCATCAACATGCCCTGGCGGCCGATCGTCGTGCCGCCGGCCGCGACCGCCTGCCAGGAGTGTGCCGGTGTGCCCGGCACCCAGCACGCGGCGCGGATACCGGTGGTCGGCGCGACCCAGGAGACGTCGCCGACGTCCGTGGAGCCCAGGGTCGTGTTGCCCGTGTCGTCACGCAGTTCGGACACCGACGACAGCGGGCGCGGCTTGAGCAGCGACTCCTGCAGCTTGCGGGCCCAGCCCCGCTCCTCCTCGCTGTACTTCATGTCGATCAGGGCCTCGAAGTTCCGAAGCGAGACCTTCGACAGCGTGTCGTTGGGCAGCAGGTTGTGGATCCCGCCCAGGAACTCGATCTCCAGTTCGGTCTCCGTCGCGTGGGCGGCGCCCTCGGCCACGAGGACCAGCCGATCGTAGATCGAGCGCGCGATGTCGATGTCCGGGTGGCGCACGTAGTAGTACGCCTCGGCGAAGGCCGGCACGACGTTCGGGGCGTCGCCGCCGGCGGTGATCACGTGGTGGATGCGCGTGCGGTCGGGCGTGTGCTCCCGCAGCAGCTCGGCGCCGTAGTTGAGGATCGCCACCGCGTCGAGTGCGGACCGGCCCGCCTCGGGCGACGCGGCAGCGTGAGCGCTACGGCCCCGGTAGCGGAACTTGGCCGCCACACGGGCGAGGTTCGTCGGGTCGCCGGCGGAGTTCACGTCGCCCGGATGCCAGTGGAGGACAGCATCCACGTCGTCGAACAGTCCGGCCCGAGCCATGAATGCCTTGGCGCCGCCACCCTCCTCGGCGGGCGTTCCGAAGAGCCGCACCGTGCCCCGGATCGCGCCGCTACGGATGCCGTCGGCTACCGCAAGCGCGGCGCCGACCGAACCGGCGCCGAACAGATGGTGTCCGCAGGCATGGCCCCAGTCGGGTCCCTCGCGCGGCGAGCGCGTGGGAACCGCTTCCTGGGACAGCCCCGGCAAGGCGTCGAACTCGGCGAGGATCGCGATGATCGGACCTCCCGAGCCGTAGGACGCGACGAAGCTCGTCGGGATGCCGGCGACCCCGTGCTCGACGCTGAAGCCCTCCTCCTCGACGATCGAGGCAAGCAGGGCCGAGGACTTCGTCTCCTGGTACCCGGGCTCGGCCCAGTCCCAGATCTTGCGCGCCGCGTCCCAGAGCAGGTCGGCCCGCGACGCGACCGCGGCTTCCAGCCCCGTCTTCTCCGCGACGTCGCCAGCCGCGCCGGGCGCAACGCTGACCAACAGCGCGGCAATCGCTACGACGAACGGGTACCGGGAACGCCGGCGCCCCCGCCGGCCAATGCTCCTACGCATCGAACACGATGACCTGCCGCGCCACCTCGCCGCTCTTCAGGTTCTGCAGCGCCTCGTTGATCTGAGAGAAGCCGACGCGGTCCGAGATCAGCTCGTCGAGCTTCAGCTTGCCCGCCAGGTAGAAGTCGACCAGTCGCGGCATGTCGATCCGGAATCGGTTTGAACCCATCACGCAGCCCTGGATGCACTTCGCCTGGAGCATTTCGTGACCGGGAATCTCGATGTTCTCGCCAAACGGCACCATGCCGATCACGGTCGCCGTGCCGCCGGGACGCAGCATCGCCCAGGCCTGCTCGGCGGTCACCTTGAGACCGATCGCCTCGAAGGCGTACTGGACGCCGCCGCCGGTCAGTTCGAGCACCTGCTCCACCGGGTCACCGGCCGACGCGTCCACCGTGTCCGTCGCGCCGAACTGCTTCGCCAGCTCCAGCTTCGAAGGCACGCGGTCGACCGCGATAACCCGTCCCGCGCCGGCGAGGTCGGCGCCGTTGATCGTCGACAGGCCGATGCCGCCGCAGCCGATCACCACGACCGTCGAGCCCGGCTCCACCTGGGCCGTCCGGAACGCCGCGCCGACACCCGTCGTCACCGCGCAACCGATGACTGCGGCCCGGTCGAGCGGCATGTCCTCGCGGACCTTCACGACCGCGTTCTCGTGGACCAGCATCTGCTCCGCGAACGAGGCCAGGTCCGCGAACTGCGAGATCGGGCGCGGTCCGCCGCCATTGCTGGCCGGCAGCGCCAGCCGCGGCTCCTCTGTTCTCGGTCGCCGCGTAGCCCGCTTGTCGCAGAGGGTCGGCTCGCCGCTCATGCAGTACTCGCAGTAGCCGCAGAACACGGACAGACAGGTGATCACGTGGTCGCCCGGCTTGACGTAGCGAACCTCGGAACCCACCTGCTCGACGATCCCGGCCGCCTCGTGGCCAAGGATCGCGGGCGTTCGGATCGGCCACAGCCCGTCCACGAAGTGCAGGTCGCTGTGGCAGACGCCGACCACCGAGCTCCTGATCAGAATCTCGTGCGGTCCCGGTTTGCTGATCACGACGTCGGTGATCTCGAGCGGTTGCCCGACCTCGTGGAAAACGGCTGCCTTCATGTCTGGAACCCCTCCTGAATCCGGTGCGGACCCGCGCGTAGCCGCCGGCCCGGCAAGGATCGGCAGGCTATCAGCGGTCCGCCAGCCGCATGGAGAAGGAAACCGGAGCCACCACTCGCAACCAGGTGCTGGTGTAACCTCGCAGCCTGGGCCAGGACCTGTTCGATGCACGAAGCCGAGATCCTCGTTGACGCCAGCCCGGACCGCGTCCACTTCAGGATGACCGTGCCCGTGGAGTTTCACCTGGAGGGAGACGCGTGGATCGCATCGTGCCCTCTTTTGGACGTGGCAAGCCACGGCGAAGACCGGCAAGAGGCCCAGGAGATGCTGGGCGAGGCCCTGGGCGCCTTCCTCTTCACTTGCTACGACATCGGAACCCTGGACGAAGTCCTGAGAGACTGCGGCTTCCAGACCTCGGTCGAGAACCGCTACTCCGCTGCCAGCACCACGAAACGTCTGGTGCCATTCCAGACGAGGCAGCCGCTTGTCCAGACCGCTACGGCCCATTAGGCCGCAGCGGCTGGTTCGCGCCTTCGAACGGGATGGCTGGACCAGGAAGCACCAGGTCGGATCGCATCTGACGCTGACCAAGGCAGGAGCGAGCCGCCCCGTCGTCATCCCGATGGGCAAGGACGTGCCTGTGGGCATCATCCTCAAGAACATGCGGACCGCCGGTATGAGTCGAAGCCGGCTCTTCGAGCTTCTCGATGCGTAACGGCACACGCCAGTCGGAACGCCATCGCCGCGACTTCGTGTCTCGTGTACGGCGCCAGAACCAGGAGGAGTTCGGTCCAAACGCCCGGTCAGCCGTCGAGCAGATGCTCTCTGCCGGCCATTCACATCCCTGGACCTACGTCTACGAACTGACCCAGAACGCCATCGACGCCGGCGCCCGCCGGGTGGCGTGGCAGCGGATCGGCGAAGACACCGTTCGCTTCCAACACGACGGCGAACAAGCTCTGGACGACGAACATGTCCGCGCCTTGGCGTCGCTCGGCCGATCGACAAAGGGACTCGCCACCATCGGTTTCATGGGAGTGGGTTTCAAGTCCGTCTTTGCCCGCTTTCACCAAGCGCGAATCTCCGGGGCCGGATGGCGCTTCCGATTCGACGTCGCCACTGACCGAGGAGACCTGGGGTCGAGAGTTACGCGCTGGTTCGACACGCTTCTGCCGACGTGGGACGAAGCCCCACGGTTAAGTCCGGCGACCGGCTACACCACCGTCTTCCAACTCAGCCAGCCAGCCGATCCCGACCTTCCCTTGGGGGCCGATCTCAACCGCCTTGCAGCCCCCGACGATCCGATCCCGCTGGCGGTTCTCGCGCTCCGCGGCCTTCAAGAGGTACGCCTTGATGAAGTGACGTGGCGCCTCTCCACCGAACGCGACCTTGTTGAAGTCCGGTCGTCGCCCGAACGAAGGACGTTCCGGTGGCAATCGTTCGCCTCCGCCTATCGACCCAACGACGACGAGACGCGCGCTCTTCTTGAAGCCCGCCGTCAACTTACGGACCAACGCGACGACGACGGTAGACGGCCTGAACGAAACGTCGTCGCGCTGCTACCGCTCGATACAAATGGAAGACCCGAACCGCCGACGAGCGGACTCGCCTACGCGACACTCCCGACGCAGACACCGGTGCCGTTCGGTTTCCACCTGCAGGCAGACTGGCTCGTCGATCTCGATCGCCAGAACCTCAGGTCTGTCGAGGGCAACGCCTGGCAGGAAGCCATCCTACGGCAAGTACCCGAACTCGTTCGGCAGATCCTCGTGTGGCTCAAGACACAGCCGGAGCAATCGCAGGGCCGCGGCTACCGGACGCTAGCCGATCCGACGAAGGGCGACGACCAACTCTCGGAAGCGCTCGGACGGCTTCAAGGAGAGTTCGCCAATGCGATTGGCGAACTGAGAGTCGTGCCGATCCACGGCGGGAAGGAAGGCAACTACTGCGGTCTGCACGAGGCCGCCCGCCTCCCCGGCCGGTTCCGGGACGACTTCGGCCGCCGACCCCTCTGGCACCCCGACCTGCTCTTCGGCAAAGAACTGGTGCAAGAACAGACCTTGGGGAAGCGCGGCGTCGAGTTCCTTCGCTGGCTAGGTAGCGCGCGGGAAGTCTCGGCGAACGACGTCCGCTGGGCGGAGACGGTGCCGACCTGGTGGAGCGTACTGGAAGACGAGCTACCCAACGATGTGCGCACGGATGCGTTGTTCGCCCTCTGGCATGGCCTTGACGACCGGGAATGGCACGAGGCGCCAGCCGTGCCCACCGAGGCCGGCACATGGCTACCGGCAAGGCACACGCGCTTCCTGAACGAGGAACCGCCATCAGAAAACGAGCCCAGCGGTCCCGTCGTCGCGAAGGCACTCGCAGATCTCCTTCCCCGTCCCGATGAGCGCCTGCCCCCAAGGCTCCGCAACCGGGTGAGGCAATCGACGCACGCGGGCGCCGCTTGGCTCAAGAAGCGCCACCAAGACGTGAGGCTGGCGGCGGTAGTTCGGGACGCCTGCAACACGGTCGGGGCCGAGGACGGCTTTCCGCTGGTTGAACTCCTCGAATGGGCGCTACACCGGGGCGATCAGCGCCAGGATCTCGTTCCCCTTGTCATGACCGAGAATGGACCACGGAGGCCAGCCGACTCTCTGCTCGCCGATCCCGTCGTCGACCATGGCGCCTGCCGCCGGCAGATCTTTGGCGCGAAGTCGCCACTGGCTGAGGACTACGCGATCATCGAGGATCGACGCGCGGTGACGCTGTTCCTGGAGCGGCTCGGAGTCCCCGGCCAAGTCAAGCTACAAGAGCGGCGGGTCCGCTACACATCAAGCCAGCGATCGCTCGTCGAACGGCAAATCGGTGCGGAGCCACCGAAGACCGGCGTCCGAAGCGGCTACCAGGTAGTCGACTACCACTTCCCGTTCCCCCTCGCCGATGTTCCTGCCGAGGCGGTGCAGGACTGGTTGAGCGGCAGCCCCAGCTCCTTCAGCGGCATTGGAAGGAAGCGAGCCGAAGGCAGCTACTGGGGCACCAAAACAGCTCGCGGCACAACATCTTGCGGCTGGCTCCGGGATCTGCAGAGCCACGCTTGGCTGCTCTGCAGGAACGGGGAACGGCACAGACCAAGCGAGGTCCTACTCTCACCCGATGCCGACTACGAGGGCGCTCCGGTCGCAGCCATCGATCCGGAACTGGCCAAAGTACTGCAGCAAGAGGGCATCGAGTTCGGCACTACGATCCCGAAGTCCCCAGCGCTCCACCGGCTCGTGCTGTGCAGCGATGAAGATACGCCGGACGCTGAACTGGCTGCTCTCCTCCGTGAAGTACAAGAAGAGTGCCGAGGCGGGGCCACTACGCGAGCCGAACTTGACGCGGGGCTTGAGAACCTGAAGCGACAGGGCGTTCCGTTGGTCAGCCGTAGCGTGCGCCGCTGCGGAGCCGGCGAAGGCCTGCGAAGCGATCTCGGTGGGTGGGTCGTCGCCTTGTCGTTCGTCAGCAACGAGCTCGCGGCCATAGTCGACGAACTCATCCCTTCGATCCCGACAACCACGACTGGACATCAGGCGATGGGTTTCCTGGTGGATCTCTGGAAAGAGCAACCTGCCGGAGTGGAGCAACTGCGAAGTCGCGTGGCGGCCGCCTACCGCTACGTGCTGGACGATCTCGACGCCGGCATCATCCCGATGTCGGACTGGGAAGAGAGCCGGAAGCAGGTCCGCCTCTACGGCCAAGGCAAGTGGCGACCCGCTGACGGCACCTCGCTCATCGTTGACGACGTACGGTCGCCGTTCATCCGCCAGCTGCTCGCCGACGACAGAATCGCCGTGGCGGCATCTCACCTGGGCGACACAAGCCAGGCGGTCCGTCGAGTCGCCGCGCGACTCGATGTTCCTTTGCTCTCGGGTGAGGTCAGCGTTCAGCCCGGCCCAGCGCTCGCTCACGAGATGCCCTGGAAGGGACGATTCGAGAAACTCCTCCAGACCCTGGCGTTGCTTGAGGATCGGCGGGAGATTCGGGAGTTCACCTTCCATGAGCATTTGACCTTGCGTGTCGCCGACACGGAGCGCCCCGTCCTGGCCTACGCCGAGGGCGACACTTTCCGACTCGCTGGCGAGCCGTCGAGGTTTGCCGTCGAAGCAGCCGACCAGCTCGTGAACCACTTCCAGCTCAGCCAGCGAGGTAACGATGTCGCATGGCTCACCGGGGCCCTGTTTGCGCTGGACAACCCGACGTCTTTCCGAGCGCATCTCAGGACGCTGGCCGATGGACTCGGCGTGGAAGTCAACCTTGACGAATTCGAGCTAGACGATGGTGATGAACCCGCTCCAGACGGTCCCGAGCCGAAACTCGAGGGTCCCGGACGGAAACCATTGGAGACGACGAAAGCGAGGACCGCGTCGAGACGGCTGGCAGTCAACCAGGTAGCCGTCTTCGCCGAGTCCGCGGACGACGAGTCGACCTCGGACGCAGAGAGCAGGAGGTCGGAGAAGAAGACTCCAGGGCCGAAGAGCGACAGGAAAGCTCGCAGAAGCGTCGTCAAGTTTGAAACGGAGCAAGGTCGGGAGGCAGAAGAGGCACCACCCGGCCAGCCTGGCTACGACGTGCTCAGCCGAGATCCGAAGACCGGCAGGGTCCGGCGAATCGAAGTGAAGGGCGTCCAGGGGCGATTCGAGGGAGACCAAGCCAGCGTCCTTCTGTCCGTCCGGCAAGTCAACGATGCCCTGAAGCAGGAAGACGGCGCCGAGTACTGGCTCTACGTCGTCGATTCGACTGAGACTACGGAGCCAAGGGTGTTTCCGATCCCGTGGACCCGCTGGCGCGGACGACTCCGCTACGGCTTCTTCGCCCGCACCTGGAGTCGCCACGCGGAGGGACTCGACGATTCTAGAGCGCAGCATGAGACAGCCTGATACCAGCCAGCGGGATCGCGAGGAGCCCAAGAAGGCGAGGCGATCCCAGCTCGGGCGCCAACGGAGAACGCCTGTCACAGGCGGCGATAAGCTGACGCGATGATCCCTACGCCGACCCGTGGTCTCCGGGTTCGTTTCCTGGCGTTGGCCGTCGCCGCCGCAAGTGCCGCCGCCCCGGTCCTCGCCCAACGCACGGTCAAACCGGTCCTGCACGGCCGCCACTGGGTGGCGGTGACAGGCAAACCGCTCGCCGCCACGGCCGGCGCCCTGATCTTCGGCCGCGGCGGCAACGCGGTCGACGCGACGTGCGCCATGCTCGCCGCGACCTCGACGATGTGGGACACCCTGGGCTGGGGCGGCGAGACGCAAGCGCTGATTTTCGACCCGCACACGCGGGAAGTCATCGGAATCAACGCGCTCGGGGTGGCCCCTACCGGCGCCACGGTCGACTTCTACCGCGAGCGGGGCTTCGTGTATCCCCCGGAGTACGGTCCGCTCGCGGCGGTGACGCCGGGCACCCCGGGCGGCCTGATCGTGATGCTCTCCCACTACGGAACGATGAGCCTCGCCGAGGTGCTCGAACCCGCGATCCAGATGGCGGACGGCTACCCGATCGAGCGAGCGCAGGCCGACAACATGGAGCGACGCAAGGAGATGCTCCAGCAGTGGCCGGATTCGGCGCGGGTCTTCCTGCCCCACCTGTCGTCGGCCGAAGAAGGCGACGGACGCGCCGCCCCGCGCGCCGGCGAGATCTTCCGCCAGCCGGACCTTCTCGACACCTTGCGCAAGCTCGTCGACGCGGAGGCCGCCGCCCTCAAGCAGGGCAAGACGCGCGAGCAGGCCCTGGCCGCCGCCTACGACCGCTTCTACCGCGGCGACATCGCCGAAGAGTTCGTCCGCGGGTCGGAGGAACTGGGCGGGCTCGTGACGATGGCCGACCTCGACCGCTGGCAGGTCCACATCGAGGAACCGGTGCGCACGAACTACCGCGGCGTCGACGTCTACAAGCTGACCTCCTGGGTGCAAGGACCCGTCATGCTCCAGGCACTGAACATCCTGGAGAACGCCGATCTGAGGCCAATGGGCTACAACTCGGCCCGGTACATCCACACCCTCTACCAGGCGATGAACCTCGCCTTCGCCGACCGCGACTTCTACTACGGCGACCCCTACTACCCGCCCGAGGAGCCGCTGGAAGGCCTGCTGTCGAAGACTTACGCCCGCGCCCGCTACGAGTCGATCGACTGGGAACACAACGACGAGAACGCGCGTCCTGGCGATCCCTACGACTTCCAGGAGGGGGAGAATCCGTTCCTCGACCTGCTGAAGCAATGGACGCCGATCCCGCCAGCAGCCGACGCCGAGGGCGAGCAGGGCTTCCAGCAGGCGTCGGCCGGCCGACAGCCCTTTCCCAGGATGACCTACGAAGAGGCTTTCACCGCGGGCACGACCTCGATTCAGGCCGCCGACGCCGAGGGTTGGGTCGTGTCGGTCACCCCCAGCGGGGCCTGGATCCCCGCCGTGGTCGCGGGGCGCACCGGCATCGGGATGAGCCAGCGGATGCAGAGCTTCGTGCTCGACCCGGGGCTCAACCCGTACAACCTGCCGGAACCCGGCAAGCGCCCCCGAGCCACCCTGACACCCGGAATGGCGCTCAAGGACGGAAACCCCTACCTGTCCTTCGCCGTCCAGGGCGGCGACACACAGGACCAGAACCTGCTCCAGTTCTTCCTGAACGTCGTGGAGTTCGGCATGAACGTCCAGCAAGCGGTCGAGGCAGCGAACATCACCAGCCACCAGATGCAGAGTTCCTTCGGCGCCCACGAGTCGCGGCCCGGAGATATCGACGTCCGCAGCGACGTGCCCTCCTGGGTACGAGATGAACTCCGCGACATGGGCTACCGCGTGCGCGCGCTGGACCGGACCTCCGGACCGATCACAGCAATCTGGTTCGACCGCAAGAACGGCACGATGTGGGGCGGCGCCAGCGACTTCGGCGAGGACTACGGCATCGCGTGGTGACCCTCTCTCGCCCCGGAAGCGAAAGCGCCTTGGACGACATCGCTATCCGCAACGCAAGGGCCGAAGGGCCGGCCGAGCCGGCGCGCTGCAGCTCGGACGAAGCAGTGACCGTTGCAGCAGCAAAGAGTTCCCTGCTCCACCGGCTGTTCTCAAGGGGGTACTCCAGGATCTGCTGCACGACTCTCGACGTCGTCCTCTACAGGAGACGCGGCACGTCTCTCAGGATCAGCCTGGCCGAGCCCTTCGACGTATCGGTCCAAGAGAGCTGGCCGTGGACGCGTCTCAACCTCCGGACCGCCGGCGAGTCCATCGTCCTTGGAGGGCTCTCCCGGCGAGCGGCCTCCATCATCGAAGCAGCCCTCGCTGAGGCGCGCCGCGCGTTCCTCCTTGCGGCAGCCCGGGCGTGTGAGCTCGGCCCCGCCATAGTCGAAGCAGCAGGAGAAGTCGACGAGGCCCTCGGCGGTGACCGCTACCTCCGCCACTCCCGGGCGGGCAGCCTGTGGCGCAGGATCGAGCCGCTCGTAACCGAGGCCGGCGCCGCTCCCATCCGTCAGCTCCTGGAACCGGCCGCGACCGCAGCCCTCGTCCGCCTGAAGGCGATCGGAAGCACCCGCGAGAGCTTCGAGCGAGTCCGGAAGGAAGCCAATGATCGGTACGTCGCCAGTCGCAAGGCGAAGGTGAGGCAGGCCGCGCGAGGCGTGACCGCCCACCCGCCGACAGACGAGCAGGCCGAAGCGGTGGCCACCGATGAGGACGTCACCCTGGTGCTTGCAGGCGCCGGCTCCGGCAAGACGGCGGTGATCACGGCAAAGGCCGCGCACCTGGTCCGCAGCGGCGCCGCCAGCCCCTGGAGAATTTTGGTGCTGGCCTTCAACCGGAAGACAGCCCAGGAGATACGGGAACGACTCCCACAGGATCTTGCGGACGTCGAGGTCAGGACCTTCCACAGCTTCGGCCGCCAGGTCATCGCCGATATCGAGGGCGCCACCAGAATCTCGACCTTTGCGACGGACGACAAGCGGCTCCTTGAGGCGATCGATCGCTGGCTAAACGACCTGCCCGAGATCCTCGTCGAGTTCGTCGCCTACTTCAGCACGGAGTATCGCTCTCCCTTTGACTTCGAGACAAGCCAGGAGTACTACGACTTCGTCCGAGGCACTGAACTGCGAACGCTCAGCGGCGACCTGGTCAAGAGCCACGAGGAGTTGGAGATCGCGAACTTCCTGTCCGTGAACGGCGTGCGGTTCGAGTACGAGGCGAAGTACCGGGGACCGGCGATCAGCGCCAGGCTCCGGCAGTACCAGCCGGCCTTCTACCTTCCCGATCACGATCTCTACATCGAGCACTTCGCTCTTGACAAGAACGGAAACGCGCCGCCGCATTTCCAGAAGAGCTACGAGCCTGCCGTTCAGTGGAAGCGCGACATCCACAAACGCCACGGCACTCACCTCATCGAGGCCCATTCCTGGCAGTGCCGGGCCGGCGTCCTGCGGGACCACCTTCGGAGCGAGTTGCTCAAGGCGGGGGTTGATCTCCACCCCGTGCCATTTGCGAAAGTCCTCCAGGAGCTCCGAGACTCGACGATTCGCGTCCTGTCGGATCTGCTCGCCACCTTCCTCCAGCACGCCAGAGGCGCCGGCCTGTCAAGTGACGAGCTCAGGCGTCGCGCCGGAAGCAGCGGCGCGAAGCTCAGGAACCTGGCGTTCCTTTCCCTGTTCGAACCGATCCGGAACGCCTACGAAGCGAACCTCGCGCAGGAGAATGCGCTCGACTTCAACGATCTCATCATTCGAGCCGCCGAGTTGCTTGAGGCCGGAAGCTGGACCTCCCACTACAGCCACGTCCTGGTCGACGAGTTCCAGGACATCTCCGCCGCCCGCATGCGACTCCTGAAGGGCTTCAGGGGGCCGGAGGTCGCGTTCTTCTTCGTAGGCGACGACTGGCAGTCGATCTACCGCTTTGCCGGCAGCGACGTGAGGTTGCTTCGGCAGTGCGGCGACCACCTTGGGCACGTTCAGGAACGGCCACTCAGCCTGACCTTCCGCTACGGCCCCCGCATCCTGGCGCCTACTTCAGCCTTCGTGCAACGAAACCCCGTACAGACGCAGAGGGAGGTCCGCAGCGCGAGCAAGGGGCCGGACGAGGGCATCACGGTGATCCCGGTCCACCGCTCCGTGGAAGCGGGGATTGTTCAGGCCATCGAAGACATCGAACTAAGAAGCGTCCGGGGCGGAAGCGGCACCCGGCACCGGCCCTCGGTGCTCGCGCTGGGCCGCTACAACCGGAGCCGGGCTCAGGTCCGCGAGGCCAGGGACGGCCGTGAACTGCCGGTCGACTTCAGCACGGTCCACCGTGCCAAGGGTCTTGAAGCCGACTACGGCATTGTGCTCGACCTGAGACGAGGGGGCTTCCCCTCCCTCAAGCAAGACGACCCCGTGCTGCGGATGGTGCTTCCCGTAGCCGAGGCGGCGCTGCCCTATGGCGAGGAACGACGGTTGTTCTACGTGGCAACTACGAGAGCGAAGCGCGGGACCTACCTGATCGTCGACAGCAAGCGTCCTTCCCCGTTCGTGACTGAACTGTTGAACGCGGCGGACCAGGCCCGCGGGAACGGCGACGCCTCGCCTCCTGTCCGGCAGTTGGGCGAATTCCCGCACGACGGCGCACCACCCTGCCCCTGCTGCCAGGGTTTCCTGGTTCCTTCGCAGAGCGGGAAGAACCTGCGCTGCACGAACCACCCGCACTGCGCCTTTCTGGCGCCCCTCTGCCACGCCTGCGGAGAGGGATTCCTGGTGCCTGCCAAGGGCCTGGCTGTCTGCTCGGCGACGGATTGCGGCCAGGAGACGCCGATGTGCCCCCGATGCGGCGAGGGCGCGCTCGTTCTCAAGAACGGACAGTACGGGCGCTTCTGGGCCTGTAGCGGCTACTCCTCCGAGCCGCCTTGCGAGTACACGAGGAACCCATGACCTCCCTGGCGCCGGGGTCGCCCTCGGTTCGACTCCCTCAGGCGTTCGGGCTAGAGTGCCTCCTGAACGGAGCAGGCGAACAGGGTGCGATTGACCATCGAAACAGAGCGCGAGGACGATGGCCGCTGGATTGCGGAGGTCATCGAACTCGCAGGCGTCATGGCCTACGGAGAGAGCCGCGAAGACGCCATGAGGCGGGCGAAGGCGCTGGCTCTTCGCGTTATCGCCGAGCGGATGGAGCAAGGTGAACCCTCGGCGAGGGCGACCACCATCCGGTTTGCCGCTGCGTGAGTACCTGGCCAGCCGTCAAGGCTCGACGGTTGCTCGCGGCCTTGGTGCGCATCGGGTGGCGGGTCGAGAGATCATCGGGTTCTCACAAGATTCTCTCGCGTCCCGGCTGGCCGAAGTACGTATTCGCCTTTCGTGCCGGTGAAGAGATCGGGCCGCGCATGTTGTCCCGAATCGCCAAGAGAACCGGCCTGACTCCCGACGATCTCTGAGACCAGAACCGCCGCGACCAGAACCCCTCTTCCGAACCAGGAGAACACCGTGAAACGACTTCTTGGAACCGGCCTTGTCCTATCGCTTCTCATCGCCTGCGGAGGCCCGGCGTCCGACCCTTCCGCCGGTACCGCCGACATCGTCGACATCCCGTACACGAAGTACGTGCTCGACAACGGCCTGCGCCTCATCGTCCACGAGGATCACAAGGCGCCGATCGTCGCGGTCAACGTCTGGTACGACGTCGGCGCCGGAGACGAGAAACCCGGCAAGACCGGCTTCGCACACCTGTTCGAGCACCTGATGTTCAACGGCAGCGAGCACTTCAACGACGACTACTTCAAGCCCTTCGACCGGGTCGGCGCCACCGGCATGAACGGGACGACGAACCAGGACCGGACGAACTACTTCCAGGTCGTGCCGACGACGGCGCTCGACATGGCGCTGTGGATGGAATCCGATCGGATGGGGCACATGCGGGCGGCCGTCGATCAGGCACGGCTGGACGAACAGCGCGGCGTGGTCCAGAACGAGAAGCGCCAGGGCGAGAACCAGCCCTACGGCAAGGTCTTCCTGACGATCTTCGAGAACACGTATCCCGACGGCCACCCCTACGACCACTCGACGATCGGATCGCTGGAAGACCTGAATGCCGCTTCGCTCGCGGACGTGCATGAGTGGTTCGACACCTGGTACGGCACGGCGAACGCGGTCCTGGTGGTCGCCGGCAACGTCGAGGCCGAGGACGTCAAGGCCCGGGTCGAGAAGTACTTCGGCCACATCCCCTCCGGGCCGCCTCTGATCAAGACCGACGTCCAACTCGCGCGCCGCAGTGAACCGAGCCGGATCATCCTCCAGGACCGGGTGCCGCAGGCCCGGGTCTACAAGGTCTGGAACGTCGCCACGATGAAGGACGAGTCCGTCGATCACCTCTCCCTGGCCAGCGACGTCCTGAGCGTCGGCAAGAGCTCCCGCCTCTACCGGCGGATGGTCTACGAGGACCAGATCGCGACCGACGTCGGGGCGTTCGTCCTGGCCCGCGAGTTCGGCAGCATGTTCCTCGTCTTCGCCACCGCCCAGCCCGGCCAGGATCTGGCTGAAGTGGAGGCCGTGCTCGAAGAGGAACTCCAGGCCTTCCTCGCGTCCGGTCCGACAGCGGAAGAGCTCGCGCGCGCCCAGGCCAGCCAGCGGGCGAGCTTCATTCGCGGCGTCGAGCGGATCGGCGGCTTCGGCGGCAAGTCCGACGTGCTCGCCGCCAGCGAGGTCTATCTCGGCAGCCCGGACGGCCACGTGCGGCAGCAGGAGAACCTCCTGACCGCGACCATCTCCGACGTCCACGACGCGGCGGTCGAGTGGCTCGACGACGGTGTCCTGACCGTGGAGGTCAGGCCCTACGCCGCCTACACGACGATGGAAAGCCCCGTCGACCGCTCCTCCGGCCCGCCCGAGGTCACCGAGTTCCCGCAGGCCAGCTTCCCGGCCCGTGAGACGGCGGAACTCGCCAACGGCCTGAAGGTGATTCTGGCGCAGCGCGACGCCGTGCCGGTCGTCAACTTCACCCTTCTGCTGGACGCCGGTTACGCATCGGACCAGTTCGCCCTCCCCGGTACGGCCCGAATGGCGATGGCGATGCTCGATGAGGGGACGACATCCCGCGACGCGCTCGAGATCTCGGACGCACTCGACACCCTGGGCGCCACGCTCGGCGCCGGTTCCAACCTGGACGCGTCGAGCGTTTCGATGAGCGCCCTGGTAGAGAATCTCGACGAATCGCTCGACCTGTTCACTGACGTCGTCCTGAATCCCTCCTTCCCCGAGGACGAGTTCGATCGCCTGAAACAGCAGCAGCTCGCCGGGATTGGCCGTGAGAAGGTCCAGCCGGTGTCCATGGCCCAGCGCGTCCTGCCGCGCATCCTCTACGGCGAGGGCCACGCCTACAGCAATCCCCTGACCGGATCGGGGACCGAGCAGTCGGTGGGCGAACTCAGCCTCGACTCGCTGAGCTCCTTCCACGACACCTGGTTCAAGCCGAACAACGCGACGCTCGTCGTCGTCGGCGACATCGCGATGGGCGACCTGCTGCCGGCGATCGAATCCCGCTTCGCGAGTTGGGAGGCGGGCGACGTGCCGGCCAAGAACCTGGCCGAGGTCCCCGCGCAGCCCGAGACGGTCGTCTACCTGATCGACCGGCCCGATTCCGCGCAGTCGATCATCTTCGCCGGCCAGGTAGCGCCGCCGAAGGGGGATCCCGCGAACCTCCAGATCGAGGCGATGAACCACATGTTGGGCGGCGGCTTCACCTCGCGGATCAACCTGAACCTGCGCGAGGACAAGGGCTGGTCGTACGGCGCCCGGGCGATCCTCCTCGATGCCGCCGGCCAGCGGCCCTACTACGCCTTCGCACCGGTCCAGACGGACCGGACCGCCGAGTCGATGGCCGAGATCGACAAGGAGATCCGCGGCATCCGCAGCGGCGGCAACCGGCCGCCGACGGCCGACGAACTGGCCAAGGTGACGGACCAGAACACGCTGACCCTGCCGGGACGGTGGGAAACGAACGCCGCGGTGATGGCGAGCCTCATCGAGATGACGCGCTTCAACCTGCCGGACGACTACTGGGACACCTTCGCCGACAACGTGCGGGGCGTAGGCCTCTCCGACGTCAGTGCCGAGGCGGACCGCGTGCTCCAGCCGGACAACCTGGTCTGGATCGTGGTCGGCGACCGCGTCCGGATCGAGGAGAAGATCAGAGCGCTGGGTATAGGCGAGATGAGGTTCCTCGACGCGGACGGGAATCCGGCGGAGGGCTAGGCGCTCAGTCAGCGTCCGGCCAGCGGAGAGTTCGCCGCGCCCCGGCGAACTCGACCGTTCGGCAGTCCTCCGAAACCGTGCGCAAGAGCGTGAAACGGGGGGCGTCCGCGATCTCGACCAGCCCGTGCCGCGCGGACGACGCGAACAGCCGTTCCTGCTCATCGAGCCGCAGTGAATCGGCATCCAGGGTGTCGGTGAGTCCGTTGTTCAGGTCGGCGACCACTTCCCCGCCTTCACCGGCGTCGGCATCCTCCCGCATCTGAATCGCGACGAGCGGCGTCGTCGCGCACTCCAGGTAGCACTTGTCCCACCAGCCGTCGTTGACGCGGTACTCCACGAACCAGACGCCGAGCGCCGGCTCGTATCCGATGTGCTGAATGAAGAACCGCCGGATGCGTTCGGCCACCGAACGGCCCTTCCAGACCCAGCGCCGGTCGGCGTCGACCTCGATCGGCGGATAGTGGAACGACATCAGGGCGTCGTCGAAAGCACGGCCAGCAGCCACTGCGCGCGCCAGGGGAACCGGGAAGTACGTGCCCCGCTCAAGCCGGTCGAGGCGGCTCGGCAACTCGTCGGCCACGACCGCGATGACAGCAGGATCCGCGGCCGCCTCCGAGTCCGACAGCGCTTCGCGATCGGCCGCCGCCAGCGGATTTCGGAATCGCGCTTCGTGCGAGAGGAAGATCGAGATGCCGCGAGGCCAAAGCGGCTCGCACGCACGAACCAGGTCGTCCATGGCTTGGGGTCGCCTGGGCGCTAACCCGCCCTACCTGCCACCGGGCTGTGGCAACGGTTCCGGCTCCGCCGACTGCTCACCGAACACCAGCCAGCGGAAGCCGTGCTTGAGGTCCTCGATCATCATGTACAGGCACGGAACGAGAACCAGGGCGATTCCGGTCACGAACAGAACGCCGAAGCCGAGACTGAGTGCCATCGGAACCAGCCACTGCGCCTGGTTCGAACGCTCCAGGATGATCGGCATCAGGCCGAAGAACGTGGTGAGCGAGGTCAGGATGACCGGCCGCACGCGCCGGGTCACCCCGCCGATCACCGCGTCCAAAGCGCTCTTGCCTTCCATTCGCAACTGGTTCACCGCGTCGATCAGCACCAGGGAGTCGTTGACCACCACGCCGGCCAGCGCCACCAGACCGAAGATGCTCAGGAAGCTCAGGTCGTAGCCCATCACCAGGTGGCCGATCACGGCCCCGAACATACCGAAGGGCACGGCCGCGAGAATCACAATCGGCTGCAGGTAGCTGCGGAAGGCGACGGCCATCAACGAGTACATCGCGAGCATCGCGATGATCAGACCCTGGGTCAGAGACTCCACGGCTTCGGCCTGCGCTTCCT
The DNA here is from genome assembly GCA_965232105.1 of Thermoanaerobaculia bacterium. GTDB lineage: Bacteria > Acidobacteriota > Thermoanaerobaculia > Multivoradales > Multivoraceae > Multivorans. The sequence goes on along the minus strand of OZ246956.1, from coordinate 3,158,623 downwards.
GCTCGCCGCTGAAGTTGAACGTCAGGCCGGGCGTGTCGGCCACCACGTCCGGCAGGATGTCGCGCGCCAGCGCGGCGCGGATGTCGTTGCCGGTCGTCATCGTGGGATCGATGTCCGAGGTCACGGTTACGGTTCGGCGGCCGTCGACGCGCAGAATCTGGGTGAACGACGTTCCCGGGCTCACGTAGGCGGCCTGGTGCAGCGGAATCTCGCCTCCGGCCGGCGTGCGGACGAGCAGGTTCTCGATCGCGTGGACCGAGTCACGCTCCTCCTTCGGCAGCCGCACGTATACCCGCAACTCGTCGCGGCCGCGCTGCTGCCGGCTGGCCTCGGCGCCGAAGAACGCGCCACGGACCTGTGCGGCAAGGTCGACCTCCGTGAGCCCCAAACCCTTGGCAGCCGGCTTGAGCTCCAGGTCGAGCTGCGGCTTGCCGACCTTGAAGCCGTCATCGACATCGAAGACACCGGCGTAGTTCGCGAGCCCGGCGGCCACGCGCGCAGCGGCAGCTTCGAGGGGAGCGGTCTGGGTGTGCTCGAGCTGGACCGAGACCTTCGCACCGGCCGACGGACCGTCGTTGTAGTCGAACGACAGGCGGTCCACGCCGGGTAGGTCACCGACCCGCTCACGCCAGCGCCGCGTGAACTCGGCCGACCCGAACTCGCGGTCGGCGTCCGGAACGAGGTAGGTCGTGACGACCGCCACGTGACCGCCGGTCGTGGCAATGCCACCGCCCGGACCGAACGAGCCGGTGTCGGCACTTCCGACCCGTGCCCTGATCCCCTCGAAGACGGTGTCCAGCGTCGAGCCGTCGCGCCCCGGGCGCATTCGCCCCTCCGCCACGAGTTCGGCGCCGACCTCTTCCGCGGCGCGGGTCACCAGCCGCACCACCTCGCGAGTGTCCGCCACCGGCGCACCGAAGGGAAGCTCGATCACCCCGTTGGCGAACTCGCCCTCGATCTGGGGGAAGAAGTTGAACTTCAGGTGTCCGCCCGCGACCACACTGACAGCCATGATGAGCCCCGCGAAGAGGACGGCCACGGTCAGGTAGCGGTCTCGCACCAGCCGCCGTGTAAGCAACGGCACGCGCGCGGCAATGACCCGCTCGACCCACTCGGAGAAGCGGAGCTGGAGCCTCCCCAGCCGTCTGAACGGGTTGAGCGAACGCTTCCGCCCCTTCCTCCCCCTCAGCTTTGTCCTACCGACGTGCCGCAGGTGCGCGGGCAGGATGAACACGGACTCAACCAGCGAAAGCACCAGGACAGGGATGACGATCAGCGGGATGTTGCGGAAGAACTTGCCGGTGATGCCGGGCACCAGCGCCAGGGGAATGAACGCGATGATCGTCGTGATGACGGCGAAGGTGACCGGCGTCAGGACTTCCCGAGTTCCGACGATCGCGGCTTCCAGCCGGTTGTCGCTGCGGCGGTGGTAGAAGATCGCCTCGCCCACCACGACGGCGTCGTCCACCGCGATGCCCAGCACCAGGATGAAGGCGAACAGGGAAATCATGTTGATCGACACGCCGAACATCGAGATGAGGAAGAACGAACCGCAGAAAGCGATGCCGATGCCGGCACTGACCCAGAAGGCGACCGCGGGCCGCAGGAAGATGCCCAGGACCGTGATCACCAGGAGCAGGCCGAGCAGCCCGTTCCTGCCCAGGATCGACAAGCGGTCGCGATACTCCTCCGACTCGTCGGCGACAATCGCCAGACCTACCGAGTCGGGAAGGGTGCCCTGGCGGCGCTCCAGCAGGTCGTACACCGCGCTCGAGACGGTTAGCGGTACCTCTGCGCCGACCCGGAACACCTGCAGGTCGATGGCCTGCTGACCGTTGTACAGGAGCTCCTCGTCCGTCTCCCGGTAGCCGTCGATCACCTCGGCAACCTCACGAAGACGCACACGGGTACCGTCGGCCCGGGCGATCAGCGTGATGTCCCGGAACTCCTCTCCATAGTCGCGCCGCTCGGTGGTGCGCACCAGCACCTCGCCGCCCTCGGTCTTGACCGAGCCCCCCGGCAGATCGATCGAGGCGGCGCGCACCGCGGCCGAAATCTGGGGCAGGGTGAGACCATACCGGCGCAGGTTCTCGGACGACACCTCGACACTGATCTCGGGCGGCGGAATGCCCGCCTTCTCGACCAGGGTAATCCGCTCGTCGGAGAGCAGCTCGGCACGGATCTCCTCCGCGAGCCGGTCGAGGGACTTGATGTCCACATCGCCGTGAACGAGCAGCGACAGGACCTGCCGCCGGTTCGTGATCAACGAGATGACCGGCCGCTCGGCATCCTGCGGAAAGGACGTGATCCGATCCACGGCGCTCTTGATGTCATTCAGTGTGCGGTCGGCGTTCGCGCTCTGAAGCAGCTCGGCCATCACCGTGCCGACCCCTTCGACCGAGACCGAGCTGATCTTCTTGATGCCGTCGAGCGAGCTGATCTCCTCCTCCACCGCGAGAACGGCGCCCTCTTCCACTTCCTGCGGCGATGCCCCCGGATAGGCGACGACGACGGTCACCATGTCCATCTCGATCTCGGGAAACACTTCGCGCTTGATGCTCAGCGCGAACATGATCCCGCCAACCACCAGGACGAACATCAGCAGGTTCGCCGCCACCGGGTTGGAGGCCATCCATCCGATCGGACCCTTCTTGTCGACCGGCCCGTGGTCGTGAGACAACAGGCTCATTGGGCCACCTCGCTAACAGGCGCGGGCGCCGGCGACGCCTCGGCCCGCCCTTCGGACGCAGAGGCCGCCAACCCTGGTCGAGCCGAACGCGCGCCGGCGCCCTGGGCGCCGGTCTCCCACGCCGAAACATCCCAGCGACTCCCCTCGGACAGGAAGTCCGACGCGACCATCGGCGCCGAGTCGTCCACCCGGCGCAGCTTCATCCCTGCGATCGGGGTCGCGAGACGACTGGTCACGACCGTCTCCCCATCGTTCAAGCCGTTGTCGATGCATACGCTGTCCTCGAAGCGCCACGCAACCTCGACCGGCCGCATTTCGAGCTGCCCTCCGTTGTCCAGCCACAGTCGGTTCCCCTCCTTCAGCCAGTCACGGGGCACCTCGAACAGCTCACGAACGACGGCGCCCTCGATCAAAAGGTCCACGTAGCTGTCCAGAAGCAGGAGTCCTCGCCTCCCGGATGCACTTCCGCCGGCCTCGAGGTCGAGCGGATCCCTGACCTCCACCAGTACCCGCGCCATTCGACCCGCCGTGTCGAGATCGCTGAGAAGTCGAACGACGCGCCCCTGCAAGATGTCGTCCTGCCCCGGATCGAGCCGTATCATCGCCCGGGAACCCTCAGCGTCTCCGTGAAGGACGGGGACCCGGATCTGATCGAGTTCCTCGGTGCGAACCGCCGCCTGGACCCAGAACGAATCGGTGCCCGCCAGCGTGACGGTCTGGCTCTGGGGCGTCACCGTCTGTCCGACCTCGATCGCCTCGGAGAGGACGACGGCATTGAAGGGGCTTCGCACCACCGTGCGCTCCAGGTCGAGCCGCGCCCGCGCGAGGTTGGCGCGAGCGGTCTGGACCGCGGACAACCGCGAGCGCAGCTGAGGTTCGCGCAACGCGAGCGATGCTTCCATCTGCTCCGGATCGAGTTCGTCCTGGAACAGCTCCCACTCCCGCTCCGCGACCCGTCCTCGCCCCTGCTCCAGTTCCAACTGCGCCGCCGATTCGGATACAGCGGCCGTGGCCCGTGCGACCGCGAGCTTGAAGTCCGCGTCCTCGATCGCGAAGATCAGGTCGCCCTCGCGCAGGATGGTCCCCGGAGCGAGCTCCGGCGCCACGACGGCGATGCGGCCGCTCACCTGCGGCTGCACGACGACTCGTTGCGCGGGCGTCACCGTGCCCTGCGCTTCGACATCGATGCGTCTGGGGAGGCGTTCCACCGCGGCCACTTCGACCAGAACGCCCGAGTCGTCAGGGGGAGTCTGCACCGCCTCAGGCCGCAGCCGCATGATCTGCATCGCGACGGCCACGCCGACCACGAGAATCAGCGCCACGAGGCCTGCTCGAATCATGTTGCCCTTCACCGTGCTCCTCCCGGGCTGACCGTCTGCGGACCTGCCGCCAGTTGCACCGTCAGCCGGTCAATCGAGGTCCCCGGCGCGAAACCGAGCGCTCGGCAGAGTTGTAGCCTGTTGGCAAGTTGCTGGCGTCGGGCGTCGATCAACGCCTGCTCGAGTCCCTGTTGCGAGAGTAGCGCGGTCAACACGTTCAGGTAGTCGGTGGCGCCCTCGCGATAGGACTCGCTGGTCAGCAACAGCACCCGCCGCGCTTCCCCGAGCCGCTCCTGGAGGTTCGCCACGAGCTCGCGAGTGCTCCGGCCCACCGCAAGCGCCGTCTGCACCTCGCCGACGGCGTCCACCACCGACTGCGCGTACGCGTAGAGACTCTCCTCCGCCGCCCCGTATGCCTGGTCGATGCGGGCACGCCTTCCGCCGGCGCCGTAGAGAGCCTGCGACGCGGTACCGCCGATCTGCCGTACCAGGTCATCCAGGACGTCGACGACCTCCAGCGCACGCCCGGTCAGGAGAGCGGTAAGGGACAGCGAAGGCAACCACTCCTTCACCGCCGCCGCCGCGCGCCGGTCGGCGGCCTCCACCCGGCGTCGCGCGGCCTGCAGATCCGGCCGCCGCCCCAGCAACTCCGCCGGCAATCCGAGCCCGGGCCGGTCGGCGGCATCGAGAAGCGGCCCAAGTCCCGCCGAAACAGCCGGCGTCTGGCGCTCGCCGCCGCCCAGGAGCGCCGCGAGCTGGAACTCCAGCGACTCCAACCGTCCCCGGGCCAGTTCGATCTGACCCTGCAGTCCCAGCAACTGCTCGCGCTGGCGGCCGATGTCCTGAGCCGGCCCCAGTCCCTGGCCGAACCGCAACTGCGTGAGTTCGAGGAACCGCTCCGAAGTCCGCTGCTGGCTCTCGAGGAGAGCGATCAACTCCCGCTCCGCCACGATCCCGAACCAGACCTCCGCCAGCACTGACGACAGGCTGATGGCCAGCGAACGCAAATCCTGAACGCTTGCCTCGGCATCGAGCAGGGCCGCCACTTCCCGATTCCGAAGCCGGCCCCAGAGATCGATCTCGAAGCTGGCCGCCAGGCTGGAGTCCCAGGCCGCGCCGGCGAGCAGGAACTGGTTCACGATCCCGGTGCTCGGGAACGTAAGGTCGTTGCCGGTCAGCGAAGCGTCGAGACGCGGCATCAGGTAGGCGCCGCTCTCGCGAGCGCGGGCGTCGGCGGCCTCGACCCGGCTCCAGGCCGCCTGGAGATTGAAGCTCTGACCGGCCAGGCGGTCTTGCAGCTCCCGAAGGGTCTGGTCGCCCAGGGCGCCGCAGGCGCCGGGCGCTTCGACGACGGTCCCCCCGTCGATGCCGCGGTCGAACTCGGCGGGCGGCGTCGCCACATCCGGAATGCGCTCAAGCACGCTGGTATGCGCGCAGCCGAGCAGCGCCACCGCGACGGCCGCCGGCAGCAGCGCAAACGCGCCTGATCGCCCGGAACCCAGGCCCCGAACTCGACGGACCGAATCAGGTGAAGAAAGCATGGAAGCGAAGGGCAGTGGCAGTGAGGCCACGTTGATCGCGCGAGCACGTCGCGCGGTGGCCCACACAGTCTCGGACGGCGTGTACATGTTCTTTGTTTCCATCGACACGCGCTTCCACAGACAGGCGACTCTAGCCAATCAGCCGCCGGGAACCTGGCCGGCAACCATCAGATACGGGCTTTCGCGCCGGGAGTTCAGCCGGTCAGCGCCCGGCCCGGCTCAGGACCAGCGCGAGCGCGTCGTCGACACGCAGACACCAGCCCGGCTCGACCACCGTGATGCTGTGGCGCTCCTGGACGAGGCATGGACCTGTCTGCTCGAAGCCGGGAGCGAGGTCTTCACGCAGCAGGAGTTCGGCGGCCCTCCAGCCGTCGAACCAGGCCCGGCGGCTCCTGGTGCCCGGCTCCTGTGTACACTCCTCCGCGCCCCTCGCCAGGCGCCCAGCGGTCGGGGCGGTGGACGCCAGCACGCGAATCGACTCGACCTCGATCGGGTGCTCCGGGGGCGGATAGCCGTAGACCGCCCGATAGCGTTCGGCAAACAGGGTCGCGATGGCGCCGGTCGAGCGGGACTCCGCTGCCGAGTCCGGCTCGACTTCCAACGCCGTCTCCTGGCCCTGCAACCGCAGCCGCACGATTCGGCGACGCACGGCGGCGCCCTCCAGGTTGGCGCCCCGTTCGCTTACGAGCGCTGCCAGGGCGCCCTGCTCCAGTTCCTCGACCAGCGGTCCGAGAGCAACGGCCTCCAGGGGTTCCAGCACCTGGCGGTGCGCGAATCGCTCCAGCACCGCGTGGCCCAGCCCGACCGCGCTCAAGAGCGACGTATCGACCGGAACGATCACTGTGCGCATGGCCAGCTCGGTCGCGATGGCGCAGGCGTGCTGACCGCCGGCGCCGCCGAAACTGACGAGGGCGTAGTCCGCCGGGTCGTACCCGCGAGAGATGGAGATGCGCCGGATCGCGTCCGCCATCCGCTCGTTGGCGACCTGCAGGAAGCCCCCGAGCAGCTCCTCGTCCGCACCTGTCAGACCGACCAGCACCTCCGCTGACCGGCGTTCGGCGGCGGCCACATCGATGGGCAGGCCGAAGGCCGCCGGGTCGATTCGACCGAGCAGCAGGTTGACGTCCGTGATGGTCAGCGGCCCGCCGGCGCCGTAGCAGGCCGGTCCAGGCCGCGCTCCGGCGCTCTCGGGTCCGACCTTGAGCTGGCCGTGATCAACGCCGCAGATCGAGCCGCCACCCGCCGCCACCGTCTCGATCGCCAGCGCCGGCGCCACGACGGTCGCGTCGCCGACCCGGAACTCGAAGTTGTACTCGAAGTCGCCGTCGTAGCGGGAGACGTCGGTGCTCGTGCCGCCCATGTCGAAGCCGATCACCCGTTCCGTGCCGCTCGCTCGACCGGCCGCCGCCGCACCCACCACGCCGCCGGCCGGGCCCGACAGGAGACTGTCCTTCGGCCGGTAGCTCGAGAAGCTAGCCAGACCGCCGGCGCTCGTCATGACCCGCGGCGCGACGCGGCCGTCTTCCGCCGCCGGGCCGCCCGAGAGCGCGGCGCCGGTGGTCTCGAGGTAGCCGCCGACCGCGCGTCCCAGGTAGGCGTCGACGACCGCCGTGTGCGCCCGCGGCACGATCTTGATCAGCGGCGCCAGTTCCGCCGAACAGGAAACGGTCTCGAAACCGACCGCCCGCAGGATGCCCGCCGCGCACTGTTCGTGCGCCGGATTCCGGTAGCTGTGCATCAGGGCCACGGCAGCGGCCCGAAAGCCCTCCTGGACCAGTGACCGCGCCGCCGTTCGCAACCCGTCCTCGTCGAGCGGCGCCAGCTCGCGTCCCTGCGCGTCGAGGCGGCCGCCGACCTCGACCGCACGTTCGTACAGGGGCGCGGGCCGCTCGATGTTGAGCGCGAAGATGTCCGGACGCGCCTGGTCTCCGATCAGCAGCAGATCGGCAAAGCCGTCGGTGACGAACAGCACCGTCCGCGAACCGGCCCTCTCGAGCAGGGCGTTCGTGCCCCGGGTCGTCGCAAGCCGGAGATCGCAGGCCGGCAGCGGCTCGCCCAGCGCCGTCGCGGTCGCGATGCGAGCAGCGAGGATGGGTGCGTTCTCGGGCGAGACGAGTTCCGCGACCAGACCACGCTCGAAACGTCCGGTCTTTCCGTTGCCGCTCCCCTCCGCCAGCCGGCAGGATCCGTCCGCCAACCACTCCTCCACGCGGGCCGAAGCCCCGCCGGCAAGCGGCGCCAGATCGTAGCCCTCGAAGAAGCGGTCGGGAAGATCGAACGGCGTCTCGAGGCGCAAGCCGTCCACGCCCTCCGAAACGACGGTCGCTCGTACCGCGCCGGAACTCAGGACCTTGATGGACTGAACGGCGCCGGCCGGATCGATCGCCACGCAGTCGGTGAACGTACCGCCGGTGTCGATCCAGAGCTGCCAGAGGGGCGGCACGCCAGAATCCGTAAACGAACGGCTCGCGGCGCTCAGGCGCCCGCCAGCAGCCGGGCCAGACGATCGATCCGCTGGTCGCCATCGGGCTGCAGCCGCTGCGCGCGGCGAAGGAGCTTCTCGGCCGCCCGCCGCTCGCCGCGGCGGAGCAGCACTTCGCCCAGTGCGGCAGCCGGCGCCGCGTCGTCGGGCCCAAGCCGCCGTGCCCGGTTGTAAAAGCGCTCGGCCTCGTCCAGGCGGCCGTAACGCAGGCTCAGGTCGCCCAGGGCGATGTAGGTGAACGGGTTGCGGTTGCGAGTCGTTGCCGCCAGACGGAGCAACTCCTCGGACTCGTCGGTCCGCCCGTTGATCCGCAGCAGCACGGCCAGGTTGGCGAGCGCCGAACCGCCGCGCGGGTCGATCTCGAGCGCCCGCCGGTAGCTCGCCTCGGCCGCCTCGGCGCGTCCGTTCCGCCGCTGCGCGACGCCCAGGTTGACCCAGGCGGAGGTGAGTTCGGGATCGATCCGGACCGCGTCCCCCAGCCAGGCCACCGCCTCATCGAGGTGCCCCGCGCGCAGCGCCTCGGCGCCGCGGTTCGAGTAGAAGAGCGCCGTGGCCGTCAGGTCGCTGATCGGATTGACGCGCCAACCATCGTCTTCCTGACGCTGCCCGAAGTCGATGACCCGCATCGTGTGCCGCGGCCCGAAGCCCACCGCGACGTGATCGGACACGACGATCAGGTCCCCCGAGCGTTCGAAGCTCTCCACGTGGGCCACCTCGACGAAGTACGCCGGCAGGTCCAGCTCCCGCGCCATGCCGACGAACATCTGCGTGAAGGCGAGGCAGTTCGCCGTCCGATTCTCGAACACCTCTACCGCTGAGCCCGTGTGTCCCGTTTCGTACTCCACTCCAAGCAACGCCGTGTCCATCACGACCTCGACCAGACGGTCGAGGCGCCTCTCGCGCAGCGTCTCGGCGGCCGAGTCGCGAGCCCACGCCGCCATCTCCTCGTTCAGAGCGAAGGGCACCACAACGCGGCTGACACCACGCCGCTCCAGCTCTCTCTGAAGCGCGCTCTCGCCGGTTCCTCGCACACCGGTCGAAGTGCATCCAAGAGCCAGCGCGGCGAGAAGCGCCGCCACAGCCGGATAGTTCCGCCGACGGTACTCGCCCCGCGGTTCGATGTCGCCCGTCGTCACAGCGGTCACACCTCCATCGGCGCCCGTACCATCCTAGCGCCGTCACACCGCAACCGACCTGGCGGCTGCGCGATTCCCGGAAGGGGTGAACAGCCGCCGGCCTCCCTCCGGAACAGCTACCGAAGGCCGTGGCGGAGGTTCAGGAGTCGGCGGGTCGCGCCTTGAGCGCGCGCCGCCGCAGGAGCCGGGCACTGACGACGGCGACGAGGAGCAGGACGGCGGCCAGGGCGAACACGGGCATCGTGATCGCCAGCAGTGACAGGCCGGCCGCCGATCCGGCCTCTCCGGTGGATACGACGGGGTTGCCGATGCCCGCCGTCATCATCGTCGAGGCGCCGCGCAGCAGCGTCGTCCCCGTCTGGACCACCGCCGCCGCCGTACCGCCCGCCACCGCCGCCAGCGCCCAACCCACCAACGGTGTCGCGGTCTCGATGTTCGCCGCCGCGACGACGATGCCCGCCGTGACGGCCGCCGGCATCGCGGCCACGTCGAGGACGTTGTCGAGCCAGGGGATGTAGTAGGCGCCGACTTCACAGATCGCCGCGACCCCCAAGGCGAGGAGGGCCGGAGTCCCCGCCATCCATTCGAAGCCCTCGGCCAGGTCGAGGGCGCCGGCACGGGCCGACACGCCCATGACCAGGACGGGCAGAAAGACACGGAAACCGCAGGCCGCCGCCAGACCGACCCCCAGACCCACGCTGAGCAGTATCTCCATCGCCTACCTCCTGCCAGAGACTACGTCCCCTGGCGGCGCCAGGTTTCCGTGAGCCAGCGGTGGAGCGCCCGCGCCTCGGGAACCCCGAGCAGGTGCGCCGCCACCAGATAGGTCACCGCGAAGCCGAGCACGGGGACCAGACCGGCGATCCACGTCGGCCCCGGCACGAGCGTCTGGGTCGCCGCCCAGGGGACGAGGCACAGGACCGCGACCGGCAGGTGGCGGCCCCAGGCGCGCCACGGCGACGGGACCGGCACGTCGCGCCGACGCAGCCGCCCGAGCAACCGGGTCAACTCGAACCAGCTCCCGACGGCGGCCCCGAGAGCCAGGCCAACGGCGCCCAGGCGCAACGTCCGCCCGTCATCCGGTTGCTCCCCAAGCCATGCGGACGGCAGGGCGTCATCGACCGTGAGCCGGTCGAGAAGAGTCATCAGGACGAATCCGACCCCGGCCGCCAGGACGAGCCGCGCCACGGCGATGGCGGCGGGGCTTCGGGTATCGCCGAGCGAGAAGAACACGCTCTGCAGCAGGCGCGACGCGCTCGACGCGAGCAGGCCCAGCGAATAGGCCGCCAGGATCAGAAAGACGAGCCAGTTGTCGACGATCTCGAACTCACCGCGACGATAGATCGCGCCGACGATCCCGAAGCCGAGCGCCAGGTAGCCGACGAAGGTCGGGACCACCAGAAAGGACATCGCCTGAAGCGAGCGCATCGTCCTCGTCGCGGCGCTCTCGGTGCGTTGCCGCCGATTGCCGCGCAGGCGGGCCAACTCCGGCAGTTCGGCCGCCGCTACCGAGACGCCGAAGAGGGAAATCGGCAGCAGATAGAGCCGTTGTCCGAAGCCCAGGGCCGCCGGCGCTCCCACCGCCAGGAGGGAGGCCAGAAGGAGGTCGACGTAGCCTCCGAGTTGAACCACGCCGCGACCGGCGATCGCGGGACCGAGCCTGGCCAGGGTCTTCCGCACCCCCGGCGCCCGCAGGCTCAACGAAGGGCGCAGGCCCCCGGTCACCCGCCACACCGACGGCAGTTGAACCGCGAACTGCAGCAAGCCGCCGCCCAGACCGCCCCAGCAGGCGGCCAGCGCCAGCGCCTCGATCCGATCCCCCTGGGCCCCCGTCGTCCGCGTCGCCACGTACCAGACCCAGCCGATGATCGCCGCGTTCCAGAAGCACGGTGCGATGTACGGGAGCAGAAAGCGACGGTGACTGTTCAGCACTCCGAGGCACCAGGCGGACAGAGTGATCGCCGCGGCCATCGGGAAGGAGATGCGGACCGCGGAGATCGTCAGCTCCAGCCGGTCGGTTACCGCGGTCCCGGCGGCCACCGCGGCGGCGTCGCCCGCGAAGCCCGGCAAGAGGAGGCGAACCCACCACGGCGCCAGGATGACCCCGAGCAGGCTCACAACGGCCATCGCCACGAACAGGAGGCCGAAGACGGCGCCGGCCAGGGCGCCGGCTTCCCGACGCCTCCCCTGCTCGACCATCCGGCTGTAGACAGGGATGAAGGAAGCCGAAAGAGCCTGGTCTCCCAGCAGGTTCTGCAACGCGTTCGGCGCCCGGAAGGCGGCCGTCACCACGTCGGGCAGTGCACCGACGCCCTGGAGGCCGGCAATCACCGCATCGCGGACGAGGCCGAGAATCCGACTCGCGAGGATTCCCGCTCCCACGCGCACCGCGCCGCCGGACGCGCGCGGCGTCCCTCCACTGCCGGCGGGCGCCGCCTGCGTCAATCCGAAAGGTTGACGACGACCCGGTCGCCCCGTCGCTCGACCGTCGCGGCGATGTCGGAGGCGACAAGATCGAGCACGACGTGCAGGTTCCTGGTCGCCCCGCGGCCGTGAACTCCGGTGCGAACGCCGCGCAGCCTGGGGCCCCTGACCGCGCTCGCGTCGTAGTCCTGCCGCACCCCGATCAACCGGACGACCAATCGCGGCGGCGATTCGAGCGGCATGATGTGGTGTCGCTGGAAGGGAGCGTTGCCGACGATCTCGATCACGGTCCGGTCACCCGCCGTCGATGCGGTGATCGAACGCAGAGCGGTCGCGTTGGCAGGCGGCGACGCCGGTGGCGCCGGCGGTCGGCGAGCGGCGGCGGGCTCGGCGGCAGGCGCCGGCCTGGTCTCGACCTCCACGGCGGCCGGCACCGGCGCGGGCCGCTCGGCCGCAACCGGCGCGGCGTCCCGGGTCGCGGCCACACGAACGGGTTCATCCGCTTCGCCCTCGGCTGGAACCTCCGTGTCGCCGGCCGGTTCCTCCGTGGCCACCGGCAGCGGACTTGCCGTCGACGACTCCGCGGCGCCCTCCGGAGGCGTTTCGGCACCCGCTCGGGGCGTCGAGATCTCGAAGCCGGGAGCCTCGGCCGGCGCAGCCTCTTCGGCCGGGGCGCCGCCCAGTCCGACCAGATTCATCAACGGTCCCCAAGAAGCAATCAGGACAACGAGAAGCACGGCCCCGCCGACCGCCGGCCACAGCCAGGGACGAGACGTCGACTCCGGCTTCATCCAGTCCTCGTCGTCTTCCGCGAGGTCGCCGAACAGTTCCGCATGGGTGGACTCGACTTCACCGGCCCCGGCCGCGTCTTCCCCGGCCAGGGGTTGATCGATCGACGGCGAGTCGTCACCCACGGGTCCGCGGGCCGGTTCGGGGGGCGATTCGGCAGGCTCCTCCGCCGGAACCGGTTCCGCCTCGACGATCTCCGCCGGTTCGACCGCGTCCGCCGCTTCCGCCTCGACGATCTCCACCGGTTCGATCGCGTCGGGCGCTTGTGTCGGGGCCTCATCCTCGACCGCTTCGGCCCCGGCCTCGGCTTCGACGTCACGGGTTGCCGCTTCCTGGACCTCGACCTCCTCCGCTTCGGGCGCTGGAGCCGGCGGAATCAGGTCACTCTCCCCCTGCGGCTCCGAGAACATCAACGCCAGGCGCTCCTCGCCCGGGGGCTCGACGCGGCTGAACTGCATCCCCATCCCGGCGGGCTGATCGGCGCCGCCGGCCTCGGGACGTACCCAGACCACGGTCGCCTCGCCCTCGACGTCCGCCGGCTCATCGTCCGACCCGAGCTGCAGCACGAAGTGCGCGGAAGTGCCGACCGGCATCGGCGTCGGCGTCGACACGAACATGCCGCCGGTCGCGATGTCCCGCGTCAAACCGGAGAGTTCGCCGTCCTGCCCGGACACGGTGAGACGAACGGCAGCTTCGCGCAGCAAACGGCGCGACTCGCGGAAGCGGAAACTCTGACTGGCCGGTGACATAGGGCTGGTTCCCTCGCGAAGCGATGAGAGGCCGATACTACCCCCCTCAAGACGCCCGCTAGGTCGAGGACCCCTTGCGCGCGACGAGCAGGGCCATCTCGAGGGCCTGCTCGTAGTTCAGCCTCGGGTCGACCTGCGAGCGGTAGGCCCTCCGCAGCCCCTGCTCGTCGAGACCCCGGGCGCCGCCGACGCACTCCGTCACGTCTTCGCCGGTCAGTTCGAAGTGGACACCGCCAAGGACCGTGCCGTTCGCGGCATGGAGATCGAAAGCCTGCTCGAGTTCCGACAGGATGTCGCTGAACGCCCTGGTCTTCATCCCTTCCCGGGTGCCCTTCGTGTTGCCGTGCATCGGATCGCAAATCCAGAGCACGGGCTTTCCGGTCGCGCATACCGCCTGCAGGATCGGAGGCAACTCCTCGGCGATCCTCTCCGCGCCGCAGCGGTGGATTAGCGCCAACCGGCCCTCCTCGCCATCGGGATTCAGCACCTCGACGAGGTGGGCGATGTCGGCCGCCTTCATTCCGGTCCCCACCTTCATGCCGAGGGGATTGCGAATGCCGCGGGCGTACTCGATGTGCGCGGAACCCAGGAACGCGGTGCGCAGACCAATCCAGGGCAGGTGGGTCGAGAGGTTGTACCAGCCATCCCGGCGCGGGACCGTCCGGGTCTGCGCCTGTTCGTAGACCAGATGCAACGCCTCGTGACTCGCGTAGAAGTCGACCCGGTCGATCTGCCCCACGTCCACACCGGCCAGCGTCTCCATGAACTTCAGCGACTCGCCGATCGACTCGACCCGGCGCTGGTACTCGGCGGCGTTCCGGGAGTGGTTCACAAAGTCCAGGTTCCAGTACTCGGGATGGTGAAGATCGGCGAAGCCGCCGTCGATCAGGCCGCGAATGAAGTTCAGGGTCAGCGCGGAGCGCTGGTAGCCGCGGAGCAGGTTCAGCGGATCGGGCTCCCTCGCCTCGGCGTTGAAATCGAGCGCGTTCACCAGGTCGCCACGGTACGAAGGCAGGGTCTCGCCGTTCCTCGTCTCCGTGTCGGACGACCGCGGCTTCGCGTACTGGCCGGCGAACCGGCCGATGCGGGTCACCCGCTTCTTCAGGCTGTGGGTCAGCACGAGGCTCATCTGCAGGAGAATCTTGAGCTTCGCCGCGATGGAGTCCGAAGTGCATTCGGCGAAGCTCTCCGCGCAGTCGCCTCCCTGAAGGACGAAGCGCTCGCCGCGCGCCGCGGCGGCCAACTGCCCCTTCAGCGTCTCGACCTCCCAGGAGGTCACGAGGGGCGGCAGCGCGGAGAGCTTCGTCGCCACCGCGTCGACCGCTTCCGGCTCGCGGTACGTCGGCTGCTGGCGCACGTCGGCACCTTGCCAGGAGGTGGGGCTCCAAGTGTCCATGAACGGCGACGAATCCTACTTCAACCGTCCTCGATCTCGAGGTAGCGGCGAAGCCAGCGCGTGCCGAGATAGAACGGCAGCGTGTCGAAGGCGGCGGCCAGGAACTTGAACACGTAGGCGGTGCCGATGAAGACCCACAACTGCGGCCAGACCGGTTCGCCGCCCTCCACCGGGATCGCGCCGGCGGCAAAGTGGGTGATCGCGATCACGGAAAACGAGTCGACGAACTGACTGACCACGGTCGAGCCGTTGTTGCGCAGCCACAGGTGCCGGCCCTTCGTGAGTCGCTTCCAGAAGTGAAACACGTACACGTCGCACAACTGGGCGCTCAGGTAGGCGACCATCGAAGCCGCGATCACCCCCAGGGTCATCGTCCGAATCTCGAAGAAGATCGGCAACCGGCCGTCGGGGCCGGGAACCGGCGCGTCGAAGCCCGGGAGGACGCCGCCCAGCCAGAGGATGACCGCGAGCCAGACATTGATCAGGAAGCCGACCCAGACGACGGCGTTCGCCCGCTTGCGGCCGTAGATCTCCGAGATGAAGTCGGTGCAGAGGAAGGTCAGCGGATAGGGCAGCACGCCGACAGCCAGCGGCATCGGGATGCGCGTGCCGAACACGGTGAAGCTGAGATCAAGAAACCGCGTGACGCCGAGGATGTTCAGCATCGTCATCGAGCCCAGGAACAAGCCCGCGAGGATGAGGAAAACCCGTTCCCGGCGGGCGTGCAGCGCGCTCGCCTCGATCGGGTGGAGGTCCGGCGAGGACTGGGCTGCCGGCGTCGACGTCGAGGTCGAGGTCGAAGCCCTCGCGGTCACAGCCCCGCGCCCTCCTGGGCGCTCCGCCGCGCCCGCTGCTTCGCGGCGATGAAGTCCTCGTGCGGAACGTGAAGGAGCCCGGCGATCTTGCGGATCAGGAACTCCTCCCGGGCCTCCAGCACCCGATCGGCGAAGGCGACCCGCCACAGCTCCTCGAGCAACCGGCCCTTGCGCTCCGCGTCGAACGACTCGTGAATGAGGCGGGTGAACTCGTAGAGACAAACCGTCCCCTCGGTCTCCTCCTCGGCCAGCGCCACGAGTTCCGCCGTTTCCTGCTCTGTCAGACCCAACTGGCGCCGTACCGCCGCCAGCACTTCCACCTTCTCCGCTTCGGCGGCATCGAAGTCGGCGCGCATCACTTCAACCATCAGCGCCGCGGCCGCCAGGCGCAGACGGGCATCCGGGTCGCCCTCCCGCTCCGGGTCGATCCGTTCGCCAAAGAAGCTGCGGATGCGTTCGAGCACGTCCCTGGGGCTCCAGGCTAGGCGTCTTCCCGGCCCAGGCGCCGCCACGCCGCCTGGCGGCGGAGTTCCTTGGCCCGCGCCGCCACGCCGGCGGCCGACGTGGCACGCTTCCAGGCCGCCGCCGCCGCCTCGTCCACCAGATCCCAATGCGCCGCATGCGCCTCGCGTACATGCGCCGTGGCGCGACCAAGCCCCGCCACCCCCAGGTGGGCGGCCGGCTCGTCCAGCGGGCCGAAAGCCAGGGTCTCGGCGGTCGCGAGCAGCAGGAGCAGGTCTTCCACCGCCGGCGAAGGCCAGCCCGACCTCCGCGCCAGCGCCAAGTTGTAGGCCGTCATCGCGGCGCCGATGTAGAGGTCCTCGATCGTCCGGAAGGGCTTGACGGCGTCCGCGTAGCCGTCGCCACGAAGCAACTCCGCCGCCGCCACCGGCACCTCGTTCAGATCGACCACGGCGTGCCGCACCTCGGGGTTCGCGGTCACCCGCCCGCCAAGGTCCATGGGCGCCATTTCGATTCCCTGCCGGTCACTGGGCACGGACAGCGCTCGTAACCGGTTGCGGTCGCCTTCCCGGCCCACGGAGGCGATGAGCAGCAGCGCGGCCGCCGACGGCGCCAGAGTCGCCCACCTCTTCTGGCCACTGAGGCGAAAACCGCCATCCGGCAGCACGTCGAGGGACGACCGGATCGCGCGCGGGTGCGCCCCGCCCTCCTCGCTGGCACAGAACGCGACGATGCCGCCCTCCGGCATCAGGTGCAGCCCGCCGCATTCCCAGGCCAGGCGGCGGATCGCCCCCTGGTGTCCAGCCACCATCGCCCAGGCCGGCCGATCCGCCGCGAAGCCGCCGAGCAGACCGTGGCCGAAGTGAGCCTGCCCGTCGGGCTCGGCATCGCCCGGCGCCTGCCTGCTCCAGGAGGCCAGCACCCGGTCGCTGAACGCCCTGTACCAACCGGCCGGCTCGTCGCCGGCCACAAGCGGTTCCGGCGCGGCGGAAAGCAGATGGCTCAGCGCCGGTCCGAGGGTCACGGGCCGCTCCCGGCAGACGCTCCCGCCAGCGGCAAGACTCGAATAAGCTCGACCGCGCCAGGACGGCGTTGGCTCGATCCCCTTTCGCCTGCGGCCACCCCCTCAAAGTACATCGGCAGCGAATGATAGAGGAAGGAACAACCTCCACGGCGGGAACCGTTGCCGACCCCGAGACGCCCGGCTTCCGGCGCGTGCCCCGGACCGGCGTGATCTACGTGATGCACCGGGCCGCGGCCGCCGGCCACGGTCGCGACGGCCGGACCTGGTACAACCTCGGCCAGGGCTCGCCGGAGGTCGGACCCCTGCCCGGAGCGCCGCCGCGCCGCGACCGGCTCCAGATCGACCCGCGCCGCCAGACCTACGCGCCCGTCGACGGAATCGACGAGTTGCGGGACCGGGTCGCCGAGCTGTACAACTTCCTCTACCGCCGCAACCGCCGTTCCCGGTACGCCCGGGAGAACGTGAGCATCGCCCCGGGCGGCCGTCCGGCGATGACCCGTATCGCGGCCGCGATGGGCGAGATGAACCTGGGGCACTTCATCCCCGACTACACCGCCTACGAGGAACTGCTCAGCGCGTTCAAGGGCTTCATCCCGATCCCCATCCTGCTCGACGCCGCCCACGGCTACACGGCCGCGCGCAAGCTGCTCAGCAAGGAGATCGTCGGTCGCGGCCTGTCCGCGCTCTGGTGCAGCAATCCCTGCAACCCCACCGGTCAACTCGTCGAGGGCGAGGCTTTGGGGGAGTGGGTCGACGTGGCCCGCGCCAACGACTGCACCTTCATCCTGGACGAGTTCTACAGCCACTACATCTACACGCCGGCGCCGGACGACTGCAGCGAAGTT
Organism: Thermoanaerobaculia bacterium; assembly: GCA_965232105.1. Taxonomy (GTDB): domain Bacteria; phylum Acidobacteriota; class Thermoanaerobaculia; order Multivoradales; family Multivoraceae; genus Multivorans. Next base: position 3,140,952 of record OZ246956.1, on the reverse strand, counting down.
GCCGACAGCGCGCGGATGGTCTCCGCGGCGGCTCACGTGGACGACGTGAACGGCGACCCGATCGTCCTCGTCGACGGCCTGACCAAGAACTGGCGCTATCCCGGCTGGCGCGTGTCCTGGATCGTCGGCCCACGGACCGTGATCGACCGGGTGACGAGCGCCGGCTCCTTTCTGGACGGTGGCGGCAACCACCCCTTCCAGGAGGCCGCCGTACCCCTGCTCGAGCCGGAGCTCGTTCTACGGGAAACACGGGCCATCCAGACCGAGTTCACGCGCAAGCGCCGTTTTCTCGTCGACCGGCTCCGGGGCCTGGGTATCGAGGTCGAGCACGAGCCGCAGGGCGCCTTCTACGTCTGGGGCAACCTCGCGGGCCTGCCGGCGCCGCTCAACGACGGCATCGAGTTCTTCAAGGCCCTGCTCCAGGTCCAGGTGATCACCGTCCCCGGCGTGTTCTTCGACGTGAACCCCGGCCAGAGGCGCCGCAACGCCCGCTACCACAGCTACTGCCGGCTCAGCTTCGGCCCCTCGATGGAGACCCTGGAGCGGGGCACGGAGCGAATCGAGAAGCTGATCCGTTCCCGCTCCTGAATGCTCGCCAGGCTTGCACCACTTCTCCCAGGTCGAGCCGTTGAACTGGCTCTCCAGAGCCGGGAACGCCGGCGAACGAGCGGGTGGATCCGGTCCGGCGACCTCATCGGAAGGGTCGGCGAGGAAGGAAGAACGAGTGGTCCTCACGCACACATCACTCACCGAAGGCCCGACAGCACGCCTGCGGAGTACTTCACCCGCACGGGAACGAGACCGACCCAGTTCATCCCAAGATCCGAGGGAGGCTGTTGATGTTGTATCGGCGCATTCTTGCCCTCATTCTCGCTCTCACGTCATCAGGGACCCCCTGTCTGGCTTCTGACGAACTGCCGGACATTGGCGACGGACGAATGTTCGGTCACTTCATCGACGACGAAGGCAACGTCGTCCTCGGAGTCACCCACGGCCGATCCAACTTCGAGGCTCGGCTTGTACTCTGGACCGCCTCGGAGGTCAAGACCCTTGAGGTCAACCACGGGGGTGACTTTCCTATCCTCTTCAAGGACATTGGGGCCGCGCCTGGAGGTGGAAACGAGGTCAGGCTGCACGGCGTCATGGTCGTGGATGACAGTAGTCACGGAGAGTGGGTACAGCAGGCGTACCGGCTGACAAACCGCAGCAAGCTGCGACGACTGTGGAGCATCGACGCGAGCCAGTGGATTCACCATGAGACGTCCCTCGCGTTCTCACCCGACGGAACCATGTGGGGCGCCATGGCACACCATCCCACCAAGGGACTTGGCACCAAGGGGCGTCACTTCGCATTCGGCAGCACCAAATCGGCTAAGGTCAAGCGGCGGGAAACTCTGGTTTTCCATGAAGAACGACGGCAACTCCACGATACCGATTTCTGTTTCCTCAGTTCGGACGGGCCGACCCTCCTGGCCCCCTACGGCGACGATGTCTACCTGCTTCGCTTCACCGAATTCGGCGTCGATTCGCGACCCATCCAGCAGTTGGAGCCCGTACGAGCCGCCTTCCGTGGAATGCTCTTCGTCCGCTGGCAGGCCGACGATCGGATTCTCTGGGGCAACGACGGCAACGAATGGGCGGCCTGGGATCTCTGGGATCTCGGCCTCTCCGGCTTCCCGGAGGAACCGCTCCTGCGCCTGGAAAGTTCGTCGGGCGAACCGCACCGCGTGCGGGGCTTCGTCAGGAAGACGGTCACGGACCGGGGCTACCGGATCGAGCATCTGTGGCAGAGCCCTCAGGTCGAACACCTGAAGGAGCACCATGCGTCCGACTGGAGGCCCGGCAAGCCGATCAGCGTCTCGGTCAGTCCCAACGGACGACACGCCGTCGCCCTGGAGGAGGTGCGGGAGGAGAAGGACGGCGACGTGGAGTCGCGCCAGGTGCTCCGACGCTTCGAGCTCGCCCCCTTGCCACCGCCGCCGCCCCGGCCCACGCGAAGCGAAGAGGAACCCTGACGAGCGCCTGCGGGGCCGCTCAGGCGAAGCCGACCAGGCCGGATCGTCGCTGAACTCGATCTCGCGCCCCGAGTCGGTCACCGCGCGCTTGAGCGACCGCCTCACTCGTCGTCCGAATCGATGAGGCGAACCGCGTGGCCCCGGCCGGCGGTTTCGCTCTTTGACATCTTCGCCGTGGGATCGTCCAGGGCCATCACCCGAGCATCGGCGAGCTTCCTCGATCAGCACCCGGATCGCGCTCTCCGTCTCCAGCGACACCCCGGGCCATCAGGATCAGGATCGCCAAGATCCCCAGGCGACGTCTTGCGGACGATCAGCATCTCGCGGGCGCCGGCCTCGCGGCGGAAGTAGTTCTTGTACGTGTCCTTCGTGAACATCGACCCGATCGACAGGAGCGCCGAATCCGCCGGCGACCGCCGAACGGCGTCACTGGAGCAATCGCGGTTCCTGCTCGCCAGGCATGCACCGTCGGGAACCGCGAGGACCGGATCGAAGGTTCGGAGCTCGCGGTGCTACGGTCTCGAGGTCTTCAAGTCCCAGAAGGCTGCCCCGTTTGACGAACAGACGCAAACTCTCTTGCCGCTCCTCGGCGGCTTGCTCCTCACTTTCTCGCTGCCCTCGTCCAAGGTGTTCGGACAGGCCGGCGAGACGATCATCGTGACGGCGACGCCCATACCCGTTGAACGTGTTCCCGTCTTCCTTTCTGGAACCTGGTACGTGTTTGCCAGCGGCCAGAGTCCGGGAACGGCCCTGGGCGGCGACCTGGGCGGCACGCCGGCCCCGGAGATGAACACGGTGTCCCCTGTCGCCCAATACATCGCCGTAACCGGCTGGGACATCGTCGCGGAGGACGCCGCGCATCGCTATTGCAGCAACGACATCGACAACAACGACCGGCTCGGGACCGACCACGGCGGGACGAACCGCACACGAACGGACCGCACGGGCGTGGACGTCCACATCACCCACAGGAGGCCCGACGGCACCCGTGTGGAGTACTTCACGGCCACGAGGCCAAGTCAGTTCACGCCGAGATCGCAGGGAGGTTGCTGATGTTCCCCCGACGTCTCTTTGCTCTCCTTCTCACCTGGGCCTCAGCCGGCGCAGCCGCCGCAGCGACGGACGAGTTGCAGGACTTGGCCGACGGGCGCCTGTTCGGTCACTTCATCAACGACGAGGGCGCCGTCGTTCTTGGGCTCACCCACGGCAAGGCCGACTTCGAGGCGCGGCTGATCCTCTGGACCTCCGCGAACCTGGAGACGCTTGAGGTCGACTACGGCGGCGACTTCCCGATTCTCTTCAAGCAAATCCAGGCCGTAGCCGGGAACAACGACGCCTTCGTTCTCCAGGGCGCAATGAAGGTAGATGACACCGACCACGGCGCGATCGTCTATCAGGCGTACCGGCTGACGAGCAGCGGCAAGCTGCGACAACTCTGGAGCATTGACACGGGCCACTGGATCCAGAACGACCCCACCCTCTCGGTTTCTCCCGACGGCGCCATGTGGGGCGTCGTGGACGGAGGCGTCAGGCGCGGGCGCACAGTCGCCGACCCCAACGACAAGCGGCTTCACTTCGCGTTCGGCGCGACGAAGTCGTCGAAGGCGTCGAAGGTCAGACGCAGGGAAACGTTGGCGTTCGACCAGGGGCCGCATCAGAAAGCCGAACCGGAGTTCTACTTCCTCAGTTCTCGCGGCCCCGTCGTGCTGGCCGCCTACGCGGACGACTACCACCTGCTCCGCTTTACGGACTTCGGAGTGGATTCGCAACCGGTGGACGCGCTAAGGCCCGCCCGTCGCGCCTACGGAAGCGCATGGCCGCTCGTTCGCTGGCAGGCCGACGATCGGATTCTCTGGGGCAACGACGGCAACGAATGGGCGGCCTGGGATCTCTGGGATCTCGGCCTCTCCGGCTTCCCGGAGGAACCGCTCCTGCGCCTGGAAAGTTCGTCGGGCGAACCGCACCGCGTGCGGGGCTTCGTCAGGAAGACGGTCACGGACCGGGGCTACCGGATCGAGCATCTGTGGCAGAGCCCTCAGGTCGAACACCTGAAGGAGCACCATGCGTCCGACTGGCGGCCCGGCAAGCCGATCAGCGTCTCGGTCAGTCCCAACGGACGACACGCCGTCGCCCTGGAGGAAGTGCGTGAGGAGAAGGACGGCGAGGTGGTGTCGCGCCAGGTGCTCCGACGCTTCAAGCTCGCCCCCGAACCGCCGCCGCCCCGGCCCACCCGAGTCGAAGAGGAGCCCTGACAAGCGGTTGCAGGGCCGCTCAGGCGCCGCAGAACCTGGGTGCGCCGGCCGTGGCGCTGGCCTTCTGGCCCGCGTTTACGGCATCCGGCGCGAAGCGCCGCTTCCAGACGTTCTGCCGCGCTGCTCAGGCGAAGCCGACCAGGCGCCGGATCTCCGCCGCCTTCGGCTCGGCGACCGCCCGCGCGCGTTCCGCGCCGACCGCGAGCAACCGATCCAGCTCGTCGGGGGCCGCCATCAGTTCGTCGTACCGTTGGCGGATCGGCGCCACGACCTCGATCACGGCCTCCGCGACTCCCGTCTTCAGATCGCCGTAGCCGCGAGCGCCGGCGAAGTCGGCGAGGACCTCCTCGCGAGCGCGGTCGGTGATCGCCCGGTAGATCATCAACAAGTTGTTCACGCCGGCGCGCGCCGGATCGTCGCTGAACTCGATCTCGCGCCCCGAGTCGGTCACCGCGCGCTTGAGCGACCGCCTGATCTCGTCGTCCGGGTCGGTGAGGCGAACCGCGTGGCCCCGACCGGCGGTCTCACTCTTCGACATCTTCGCCGTCGGGTCGTCCAGCGCCATGACCCGCGCTCCGGCAGTCGGAATCACCGCCTCGGGGAGAACGAACGTGTCGCCATAGAGGTGATTGAAGCGGCCCGCGATGTCCCGAGCCAGCTCGACGTGCTGCTTCTGATCCTCCCCCACCGGGACCTCGTCCGCGTCGTACAGCAGGATGTCGGCGGCCTGGAGAATCGGGTAGGTGAACAGCCCGACGCCGATGCGCTCCCTGCCGCCCTGGCGCTCCGACTTGGACTTGAACTGCGTCATCCGCTCCAGCCAGCCGATCGGCGTGGCGCAACCGAGGATCCAGGCCGCCTCGGCGTGGGCGCGCACATGGCTCTGCACGAACAGGGTAGTGCGTTCCGGATCGATGCCGCAGGCGAAGAGCATCGCCGTCAACTCGCGCGTGCCGGCGCGCAGGGTCTCCGGATCCTGGCGCACCGTGATCGCATGGAGATCGACGACGCAGATGAAGTTCTCCCGATCGTCCTGGCGGGCTGCCCAGTGCTTCACCGCTCCAAGGTAGTTCCCCAGGTGCAGCACGCCGGACGGTTGGATGCCGGAGAACACCCGGCGCTTGCGCACCCTGTCTTCCTGCTGCCGGCGCGCGCAACCGGTTGCAGGCGCCGGGGCCGCGGACCCGTGGGCGGCGCCGTTCATGCCCGAGCCGCCGGCTGCTCCGCCGGCCGCAGCAGAGTCCAGCCGATGCAGACGCCGTAGTTGACGAGCAGGCCCCAGACGCCGGCGCCGACGCCCCAGGGGCTGCGGGTCGCCCAGATGTCGACGGCGGCGCCGCACCAGATGACGAGCGTGAGAAGGGTGCCCAGCACCATGCCCGCCAACACCGCCGAGGCCGGTAGCCGCCGCCAGTAGACGCCGAGCATGAAGACCGGCGAGAGCTGGACCATGAACTCGAGTTTCAACTCGATCAACACCCAGATCGAACTCTCCGTCTCCAGCGACACCCAGGCCATCAGGATCAGAATCGCCATGATCCCCCAGGCGAACGTCTTGCCGACGATCAGCATCTCGCGGGCCGACGCCTCGCGGCGGAAGTAGTTCTTGTAGATGTCCTTCGTGAACATCGACCCGATGGACAGGAGCGCCGAATCCGCCGTCGACATGATCGCCGCCACGACCGCCGCGAACACCATGACGATCAGCCAGTACATGACCGGCGAGCGGTCGATCAATCCTCCCAGGACGTAGATCGTGACCTTGTCGCTCTCGAGCTGAGACAGCCCCGGGAAGCGGCTCAGCGCGATGAAGCCGATGAGGAAGGCGAGCAGAGTCGTGCACAGCGGCATGAAGGCCATCGCTCCCAGCGACCGGCGGAGACTCTTCTCCCCCTTCGCCGCGAAGATGCGCTGAATCGCGTGGGGGTAGAGCGCCACGCCCAGGCCGAGCATGAGGAGCGTGCTGACCCAGGTCCGCAGACCGCGAGCGTCCGGCGCCTCGAGCCTCTCCGGCGCCGTCGCTCGAATGCCCTCGGCCGCCGCCGCCAGGCCGCCGTCCGCGGTGACCAGGGTGTAGAGAATGACCGCGCAGCCGCACAACAGAAGCGTGCCCTGCACCGCGTCGGTCCAGGCCACCGCCCGCATGCCGCCGAGCGACTCGTAGATCAGCATGACCCCGACCAGCAGCAGCACCCCCTGCATGAAGGTCATCCGCCCGCCGCTGATCGCCTCGACCCCGTGTCCCATCGCCACGAGTTGCTCCAGCACGTAGTTCGCCAAACCCCAGCAAAGGAGCACCACGCACAGGACGCGCAGCGGATGGGAGCCGAAACGGTGGTACACGAAGTCCGTCGGCGTGATGTAGCCGAAGCGCCGGGCCAGGCGGAACAACCGCGGCGCGTAGATCATGAACACCGTGATGACGAGAATCATGAACGTCACGCTGACGATGTAGGTCGCCCCCTGCACGTAGGAGCGCCCGGCGAAGCCCAACAGCGTATTGCCGCTGTACTGGGTGGCGAACAGGGTCAAGAAGAGGACCGCGAAGCCGAAGGTCGAGCCCCCGAGGTAGAAGTCCCGGAGCGAGTGCTCCCGCCGCTTCAGGCGGCCGAGCAGGCCAAGGCCGAGCATGACGACGAGATAGCCGCCAAGCACCGCCAGGGCGCCCGGACCGAAGGTCACCTCGGGAACGGACGAGTTCACCGCTTCTCCGCGGCGGTCGCGTCCCGCGCCCGGTCTTCCGCACCGTCCGGCGCGGCTCGGGGGACCTCGGCCCCGCCGTCCCGCCACAACCTGAGCGACGCGAACGCCGTCACCACGGCCAGGGCGAAACCGCAACCGATCGTGATCCAGGTCCATACCGGCAACCCGGCCGCCAGCCGGCCGCCCACCGAATCCGGGAGGTACCACGGAACGCTGACGGCGAGGATGAGGACCACCGCCGGCAGGAACCAGCGATGCCGCAAAGGCTCGTCCGCGGGCCGGATCGCCTCCCAGAAGGCGTCCTGATCCCGTTCGTCTCCGTAGTCCGGCAGGCGATTCGCGTTGGTCACGGGGACCGGATTATGTCCCACCGGCCGCTACTCCCGCCGCGGCTGAGGCGACATCGGCCGGAAGGAACGTCGAACCGGCGCAAACGGCGCCGGCCGGTCGCCCCTTTCGGAGTCCGGATCCGGCCCTCGTCGGCCGGCACGGCGCCCGGCCCGGGGTGGTACGCTCGCCGCTTCGAATCGCCGTGCTTCCCAGGTTCTCCAGTCGCTGGTCCCGTTGCCGCCCGCCAGCGGACGGCCCGACGGCTCATGAGCGAATCGGCCGGCTTCCCGACGCTCGAAGAGCCGGCCGAGGTCGAGGAAGTCGAGGCCGCGTGGTCGCAAGCGCCGCTGCCCGGGAACCTGGTTCCCGGCCGACGTCGCCCCGCCGCCGCATCGCCGTTCTCGCGGTCCTGGCCGTCTTCCTGGGAGGGTGCGGTCTCATGGATCCCGAGGCCGAGACCGGCCAGGAAGAACCGCAGGACGTGGAACACACCGAAACCCCGGAAACCGCGCCGGCGCCCGAGTGGTCGCTGGCCATCCACGGCGGCGCCGGCAGCGCCCGTCGCGACACGACGGACATCGAGGACTACTACCGTGCCCTGAGCGCCGCTCTCGTTCTGGGCGAAGAGCGCCTCGCGGCCGGCGAGGCAAGCCTGCGCGTGGTCGAGGACGTGGTCGCCGCGCTCGAGGACGACCCGCGGTTCAACGCCGGCCGGGGCGCCGTGTTCACCTTCGTCGGCACGCACGAACTCGACGCCGCGATCATGGACGGCCGAACGCTGGCCGTCGGCGCCGTCGCGAGCGTCAAGAACGTGCAGAACCCGATCAGGCTTGCCCGCCACGTCATGGAAGACACGGAGTACGTCTTCCTGGGCGGCCCCGGCGCGGACGACTTCGGCGCCTACGTGGGCGCGCGCCGCCAGCCGCAGGCCTGGTTCACGACACAACGGCAACTGGAGAGATTCCGCGAGGCGCGCGCGCGCCGGGCGCTCGCCGGACCCGACGGCGGCGACGCGATGGCGGCTCGAACGGAGGGCGACGACACCGGCGCCGCCGGCGCTCCCGCCGAGTTCGGCGGCGCCTCCCACCTCGCCACGGTCGGCGCGGTCGCCATGGACCGCTACGGCAACCTCGCCGCCGCGACCTCGACCGGCGGCACGATGCTGAAGCGGGTCGGCCGCATCGGCGACGTGCCCGTCGTCGGCGCCGGCACCTACGCCAACAACGAGACCGCGGCGATCTCCGGCACCGGCCGCGGCGAGGAGTTCATCCGCCACACGGTGGCCCACGAGGTCTCGGCGTTGATCGAGCACGGCGGTCTCTCCCTGGAGGAAGCCGCGCGCAAGGTCATCGGCGAGACCCTCAAGCCGGGCGACGGAGGCCTGATCGCGGTCGGCCGGGACGGCGCGATCGCCATGGAGTTCAATACGAACGCGATGTTCCGCGGCGCCGCCAACTCCCGAGGCCGGTTCGACGTCGGCATCTGGGAAGAGGTCCGCGGCGGGCGCCCGGCGCCTCCGGCCGAGGCGGACGAACCCGCGCCGGAACCTCCCGCCTGAAGCGAGGCGCCGGGCCACGCCTGGGGAACACGCGGCTATCATCGCGGGCCGTGAGCGACAGCTACGAACAGGCCCTGCACCGGGCCCGGAACGACCCGGAGGGGTTCTGGGCCGAGGCCGCGGAGGCAATCTTCTGGAACCGGCGCTGGGACAGCGTGCTCGACGACTCGAACCCGCCCTTCCATCGCTGGTTCGCCGGAGCGCAGGTGAACACCTGCTACAACGCGGTCGACCGCCACGTCGAGGCTGGTCGCGGGCAGCAGCCGGCGCTGATCTACGACAGTCCGGTCACCGGTACGACGGCGACACTGACCTACGCCGATCTGCAGGACCATACGGCCCGGCTGGCCGGCGTCCTCAGGAGTCTCGGCGTGCGGAAGGGCGACCGGGTGCTGATCTACATGCCGATGATCCCGGAGGCCGCGGTCGCCATGCTGGCCTGCGCTCGAATCGGCGCCGTCCACTCGGTCGTGTTCGGCGGTTTCGCGGCCAAAGAACTCGCGACCCGGATCGACGATGCGTTGCCCCGGGTCGTCCTGGCGGCCTCATGTGGCATCGAGACCGCCCGAGTCGTCGAGTACAAGCCGCTGCTCGACGAAGCGATCGCCCTGTCGACCCACAAGCCGGACGCCACCGTGCTGCTTCAGCGGCCCCAACACGGCGCCACCCTCGGCCCCGGCGACCACGACTGGCACGAGGCGATGGCCGCCGCCAAACCCGCCGACTGCGTCCCGGTTCAGGCCACCGACCCCCTGTACATCCTGTACACGTCCGGCACGACAGGTATCCCCAAGGGCGTCGTGCGCGACAACGGAGGGCACCTCGTGGCCCTCGACTGGAGCATGAAGAACGTCTACGGCATAGCGCCCGGCGAGGTCTACTGGGCCGCATCGGACATCGGCTGGGTGGTCGGCCACTCCTACATCGTCTACGCGCCCCTGATTCATCGCTGCACGACGGTGCTCTACGAGGGCAAACCGGTCGGGACGCCGAACGCCGGCGCCTTCTGGCGCGTCATATCCGACCACGGTGTCTCCGCGCTCTTCACCGCGCCGACCGCATTCCGCGCGATCAAGCGTGAGGATCCCCGCGGCGACCTGATCCGCCAGTTCGATCTGAGCTCGCTGCGAACCCTCTTCCTGGCCGGCGAGCGGGCCGATCCGGACACGGTCCGATGGGCCGAAGAGAAGCTCGGCGTACCGGTCATCGATCACTGGTGGCAAACGGAAACGGGCTGGCCGATCGTCGCCAACTGCGTCGGCCTCGGAGCGCTGCCGGTCAAGCACGGCTCCCCCACCAAGGTCGTCCCCGGCTACGACGTGCGAATTCTCGAACACGAGGGCGGCTCCGCCGGCGGCAGCCGCGAACTGCCGCCCGGCGAAACCGGCGCCATCGCGCTGCGTCTTCCCCTGCCGCCCGGCTGCCTGCCGACCCTGTGGAAGAACGACGCCGGCTACATCGACTCCTATCTCTCGGAGTTCGACGGCTACTACCAGACGGGCGACGCCGGGTTCGTCGACGAGGACGGCTACCTCTACATCATGAGCCGCACGGACGACCTGATCAACGTCGCCGGGCACCGCCTGTCCACGGGCGGCATGGAGGAGATCCTCGCGTCCCACCCGGATGTCGCCGAGTGCGCCGTGATCGGGATCGCCGACTCCCTCAAGGGGCAGGTGCCTCTGGGGCTCGCCGTCCTCTACGCTGGTTCCGGCCGCACCGAGGCCGAGATCGTGCCGGAACTCGTCCAGACGGTGCGTGACCAGCTTGGGCCGGTCGCCTCGTTCAAGATCGCGGCGGTGGTCGACCGGCTGCCCAAGACCCGCTCCGGCAAGGTCCTGCGAGGCACGATGCGGCGGATCGCGGACGGCGAACCGTACACCGTGCCGGCCACGATCGACGACGCCGCAATTCTCGACGAAATCGAGCAGGCTCTGGCGGAGTTGGGCCTACCCAGGCCGTAGGGCCCGTGCGGGACCGCGCACCGGGGTGGGTGCCCCGTGTAACCACGCCAGGAGTCCGCAGAATCTGCGGAAAACCCTGCGGATAAGCACCATGTTCGGACCTTGTAAGTTCCTTGTTCTCAGCGATTTACGTCCGCTCCGCACCGGATCCGGTGCGCCAAGGTGGAACGCTGTAAGTTATTCATGAGCAAGAAGTTAAGACGACCGAGCCGCTGACCGGAATTGCCGGATACTTCGACTCGGCGGTACAGTCCCAGCCATGGACCCAACCCAGGCAACGCGCGAGGTCTTCTGGAACATCCAGTACACGTGGTTGGTGTACGTCCTGATGGTCCCCACCCTGGCCGTCTTGGCATGGGGTTTCTGGCTCAAGATCCGCCGTTGGCGCGCCGGTCAGCCGGCCGTCCGGTTCGACCGGCTCGGCGAGCGGTTCCAACTCTTCCTCCGGAACGCCGTGGGACAGGGCCGCACGATCAAGAGCCGCTACGCCGGCCTCTTCCACAGCCTCGTCTACACCGGCTTCATCGTCCTGTTCCTGGCGACGACCGTCGTGGCGATCCACCACGACACGCCCCTGCACATCATGAAGGGGCACTTCTACCTGATCTTCCAGTCCCTGATCGTCGACATCTTCGGCCTGTTCGTGCTCGTGGGCGTCGCCCTGGCCGCGGTGCGCCGCTGGGTGGCGAAACCGGCGAAGCTGGTCTACACCGACGAGGCGAGCTGGATCCTGGTCTCCATCTTCGTCATGGCCCTGACCGGCTTCATCGTCGAAGGCTGGCGCATCGCGGTGACCGACGACGTCTGGGCCGCCTGGTCGCCCGTCGGCAACCTGTTCGCGCGCGCCTCGGACCCGTTGATGAGCGACGCGGCGATGCAGACGGGTCACGTCGTCATCTGGTGGTTCCATCTCCTGGTCGCCTTCGGCTTCATCGCCTGGGTGCCCTTCAGCAAGATGTCGCACGTGTTCACGGCGCCGCTCAACATCTTCACCGCCAACCTCGACGGCTACGGCGGCTCACTCAAGGCGATCGACTTCGAGACCGCGGAGCGCTTCGGCATCAATCACCTCGGCGACTTCACCTGGAAGGACCTCCTCGACTTCGACGCCTGCACGGAGTGCGGCCGCTGCACCGATGTCTGCCCGGCGAACACCGTCGGCAAGAGCCTGTCGCCGCGCGACATCATCCTCGACCTGCAGGCCCTGATGCACGAGCGCGGCGACAGCGTCCTGGCGAACGGCAACGGAAACGGCGACGCCGCACTGCTGCCGATCATCGACCGGAAGACCGCCGTATCGCCCGAGGCGCTGTTCTCCTGCACGACCTGCGCCGCCTGCATGGAGGCCTGCCCGGTCCACATCGAGCAGTTGCCCAAGATCGTCGACGCCCGCCGCTACCTGGTCATGGAAGAGGCAGAGTTCCCGGAAGGCATGATGGACATGATGAACTCCCTCGAGTCGCGCCAGCATCCCTTCGCGGGCACTCAATTCAGCCGCGTCGACTGGACCGAGGGGCTCGACATCGACGTGATGGCCGACATGGACGACCCGGCCGAGGCGGAGGTCCTGATGTGGGTCGGCTGCGGCGGCGCCCTCGTCGAGCGCAACCGGAACACCGTCCGCGCCACCGCGAAGCTCCTGAAGAAGGCCGGCGTCAAGTTCGCGATCCTCGGCCGCGAGGAATCCTGCAGCGGAGACCCGGCCCGCCGCGTCGGCAACGAGTTCCTGTTCGAGATGCTGGCCAAGGGCAACGTCGAGACCCTGGATCGCTACGGCGTGCGCAAGGTCGTCACCTCCTGTCCGCACTGCTTCAACTCGTTCAGGAACGAGTACCCGCAGTTCGGCGGCAGCTACGAGGTGTACCACCACACCCAGTTCCTCGATCAGCTCGTCGGCTCGGGGAAGCTGCCGGCGAACGGCCCCGGTGCGCAGGCAGGCAATGGCGAGACGGTCACGTTCCACGACCCCTGCTACCTCGGCCGCCACAACGGCGAGTACGACGCGCCCCGCAACCTGCTGGCGCAGGTCGGCGGCGCCCGGCAGGTCGAGATGCAGCGCAGCCGCAACGAGAGCTTCTGCTGCGGAGGCGGCGGCGGCATGGCCTTCGTCGACGAACCGCCGGATCAGCGCGTCAACCAGGAGCGCGCCCAGGAAGCGGTCGACACCGGCGCCGATGTCGTCGCGGTGGGCTGTCCGTTCTGCGCCACGATGCTCGACGACGGCGTGAACGCCCGGCGCGGTGACCGTGACGTCAAGGTCAAGGACGTCGCGGAACTGCTCTGGGACGCGGTCGGCGAGACGGAGGAGACCGGCGAACCGGCCCCGTAGCGGGCGCGAACGGGCGCCGATCGGACCGCGTTCCCGACCCGTTGCCAACCTACCGGGCGGTCGGTAGACTGGACGGCAGCCCCTCCGGTACACGATCCGATGACAGCTCTGGACAGCGCCATGCACGCGACCGGCCGCACCGCGACCGGCGAAACCGACCCGGACCGCCGGGCCGAGATCTACCGCAACGCGGCGCGCATCTTCCACCGCAAGGGGTACCACGCCACCTCGATCAACGACATCGCGGCCGCCGTGGGACTGACCAAGGCCGGGCTCTACTACTACATCAAGGGCAAGCAGGACCTGCTGTTCGCGATCATGAGCTTCGCGATGGACCAGCTCGACGCGCAGGTCATCGAACCGGCACGGCGCCAGCAGGATCCAAAGATCCGCCTGGAGACGATCGTCTCCAGGCACGCGCGCCTGATCACCCAGGACTCGTCGGCGCTGACCATCCTGGTCAACGAACTCGAGGGGCTGCTGCCGGATGACCGTGCCGACATCATCGGCAGGCAGCGGGACTACGTCGAGTTCATCGCCGACACCCTCGCTGCCCTGCGCGACGAGGGCAAGGTCCTCGGCCTCGACCCCACGATTGGCGCCTTCAGTCTCGTCGGCATGATTCTCTGGATCTCGCGCTGGTACCGGGCGGACGGGCGGCTCGACGCGGATGAGGTGGTGGCGGAAGTGACGCGGATGGCGGTTGCGGCCGTCTTGAATCGGAACGCCGAACAGGCGGAGGACCCCGACGAGTAAGGGCTGCGGCCCAACAGGAAAGTGGCGAAGGACAACAAGGCCTCGCCCACAGCGAAGGAGAATCGAGAATGAGAGTGCTTGTCTGCCTGAAGCAGATCCTCGACCCGGACGTTCCGGCCCGGGACTTCGAGATCGACCCGGCGGCCAAGGCGGCCAAACGCGGCGGCGCGAATCTGGTGACGAACATCTTCTGTGAGAACGCGATCGAGACCGCGCTCCAGTTCCGCGAGGCTGCCGGCGACGTCAAGGTCACCGCGCTGTGCTACGGAGAGTCTTCGGCTGAGGACTGCCTGCGCAAGGCGATGGCAATGACAGTCGACGAAGCGTGCCTCGTGGAACGCGAGGGCGCCACGAATCCCGACGCCGCGGCCGTTGGGCAGGTGCTGGCGGCCGCCATCTCGCGCCTCGAACAGGACGGCGGCCCGTTCGACGCTGTGCTCGTCGGCCGGGAATCGGGCGACTGGGGCACCGGTCAGACGGGCGGCGTACTGGCCGAGGAACTCGGCCGTCCCGCGCTCGGCTTCGTCGAGAGCCTGAGTCCCGGCAGCGGCGGCATCACACTCCGCCGCCAGACCGATGTCGGTATCGAGGTCGCGGAAGCCGAACCCCCGTTCGTCGTCACGATCACGAACAACGAGGACAACGTGCCGCGCATCCCGAAGACGCGCGACGTGATGATGTCCTACCGCAAGCCGCTCCGGAAGGTGAGCCTGGCCGACCTCGGACTGGACGGCGACGAGATCCGGAACGGCTTCTCGAGCTTCGAAGTCGAGGAGATCTTCGTGCCGACGGATGAAGTCGATTGCGAACTCGCCGAGGGCGACACGCTGGACGAGCGGGTCGATCAACTGGCGCGGAAGATCCACGAAGTCGTGGCCTCGATCGGCTGACGCGGAGCAGGAACCCCGGTAGAGACCGCAGAAGGAGAGAATGATGGCGAACGTTGCAGTCTGTGTTCTGGGAAGTTTCGGCTACGACCGCGCCGCGCAGGGCGCCGTCGGCGCCGGACGCGCCCTTGCCGCAAGCGTTGGCGGCGAGGTCCACGTGCTGGTCATCGGCCCGGCCGACGAGGAAGCGGTCGCCGCAATCGCGGCCGTTGCCGACCGCGTCGTGCTTGGCGCCAACGAGGAGCTGCGGGACGTCCAGCCCGAGCAGGCCCTGCAGGCAGCCGAGCAGCTCCACGCCGCGGGAGGCGGGGACTACGTCGCCGTGCTGCTGAGCAACGACACCTACAGCCAGGAGATCGCGCCCCGGCTCGCCCACCGACTCGGCGGCAGCTCGATGGCCGACGCGGCAGCAATCCGCATGGACGGCGACCACCTGCTGGCCCAGCGCACCGCCTACGGCGGCAAGGCGATCTCGATCTACCGGCTGAAGAAGAGCCCGGCGGTCGTCTGGCTGCGGGCGCGCGGCTTCGAACCGGCCCCCGAACGGCCGTCATCAGGGGATGTGACATCGGTCGACCTGAACCTCGACCCGCCACGCATCCGGATCGTCGGCCGTGAAGTGGCCGCCCAGGAAGGCGTGCGGCTCGAGGACGCCCCGGTCATCGTCTCCGGCGGCCGCGGACTCGGCGGTCCCGAGCCCTTCCAGGAACTGGGGAAGCTCGCCGACGCGATCGGCGCCGAGCAGGGCGCTTCACGCGCCGCCTGCGACGCCGGGTGGGTACCCCCGAACTGGCAGGTCGGCCAGACCGGCAAGAAGGTCGCCCCCGAGCTCTACATCGCGATCGCGATCTCCGGCGCCAGCCAGCACCTCCTCGGCATGGGCGACAGCAAGGTCGTCGCCGCGATCAACACGGACGCCGACGCGCCGATCTTCAAGCACTGCAGCTTCGGCATCGTCGAGGACTACAAGCAGGTCGTCCCGCTGTTGACCGAGAAGCTCGCGGCGCTGTCGGGGTAAAGTCTTGTGAACGCTGACGATACGCTCGCATCCGTCTAGTCGACCGAGTCACACCGAACACTCGTAAGGGAACCACCGGGCAAAGGACCTGACGCTTGCACCGATCCTCCTGCTGCTGTGCTCTGGCCCTGGTCGCCCTTCCTTTCGGATCGGCCCGTGCGTCAGGGCCAGCCGACTTCCCGGGAAACAGCGGAACGGAGCAGCAAGTAGAGGAAGCGGTCCTCGGCGGTTTCGCGCGCGGGATGCTGCTTGGCGCGACGGACACGGTCGTACGACGGTTCAAGGCGAGGCCGGACCGAAACCGCGTGAAGATGAAGTCGCTCGACCGCTGCGAAGCCACGCGCCGGAACCGCATCGACGTAGAGCGCATGGATCTGGAGAGAGGCCGCGCAGCGGGTCACGAGGTGTGCGGAACACCCGACATGGACTTCAACTTCGCGACGGACAGTTTCGAGTTCGTCCGCAAGGTGGAGCCGCTCGACGACGAACGCCCAACCGGAAAGCTGGCGCTCTGGGGGGCGGGGGTTCGTCGATCCGTCCGCGGACGAACCGGCGGGAACGCGTACACGGTCGCGCCTGAACTGCCCTTCGTCGGCGTGGACTACACAGCCGGCCGTCTCATGTTCGGGACCGCCGTGTCCTGGTTCGACGCCACCGGGCGCTATCGGCTCGCGAACGCGGGCAGCGGCGCCGTGCGTCTCGACCTGGGCGGCGTCTACCCTTACGCCCGCTATGCATCGGGTTGCCGCGGGCCGTCCCGGAAGTCGTGCCGGACAGAACTCTGGGCGGTGGGGGCCATGGGCCAGGGCGACCTCGTTCGAGGCACGGACACGACGGCGGGAGCGCCTCCGTCCTCGGATGCACGGATGCGGCTTGGCCTGGCCGGCTTCCGCCAGCAGGTGGCGAAAGCCGGCTCACTCGAGTTCGCCCTGCGCGGCGACATCGGCTCCGCCGTCATCGAAGGCGGCGAACACCTCGGCCGATCTACCGGGGACGCCAGTCTCGGCGGCGACGCGAGCAGGGGACGCATCGGTCTCGAGGGCTCCCTGACCCGCAAGGTCGGCGCGGTGGTCTTCCGTCCCTTCACCCAGATCGCCCAACGCTATGACGGCGGCTCCTCGACGAGCGGAACCGGGACGGAACTCGCCGGCGGCCTGGAACTGATCTCCCCCGACGGTCGGCTACGGGTCCAGGCCACCGGCAGGACTCTGGTCACCCAGGGCCTGGCCCGCTACGAGGAAGAGAGCGTGGGCGCCACGATCGAGCTTCGTCCAGCGACAAGGGACGGCGAGGGACTGTCTTTGCTGGTCGCCCAGCAGTTTGGCGGCGCGGCGGCGCGTGCGAACGCCCTGTGGCGCTCCGACGCTCCCCGGTGGATCGGAATGTCTCCCGATGCGCTCGCCACCGCCTCCGCCCGGATGGATCCCGGAGCGTCGCAGACTCGGGCCGAGGTCGCATGGGGAGTAGGAATCGGCGCATCGTTGGTGACGCCCTTCGCGCAGGCCATGGCCAAGTCGGCAACCGGGCAGGAACACCTTCGGCTCGGCGTCCGCCACTCGATGCGCAAGGGCTCGCCCCACCGGGTGAACCTGGAGGTCACCGCCGAGCGTCCGCAGGTCACGCTGAGCAGTGACTTCGCGGAGTACAGGCTCGGCGTCGCCGGTCAGGTCCGTTTCACGATCGGCTGACCGGCGCCGCGTCATCGAGGTGAAGTGCAATGAAGGAGCAGTACAAGAGTGAGGCGTTGGCTTCCGCGCATGAAGCGGCCCAGGGTCTGGCGGAGGCGGGCGTCCTGCCGAGGCGAACCATGCGGGAGTTCGACGAGATGTGCCTCACGCCGGTGCGGGAAATGACGCCGGAGAACATTCGTGAGCTGCGGCCGCGGGAGCGTGCCAGCCAAGCGCCGCTGACGTAGTGCGCGGTCACTTGCCGGCCCCGTAGCGGAGTCTGGCGACCGCGCCGCGACCCGCCGCCAGTTGCCGGCGTGCGTAGTGCGCCGGCATGGCCGGAGACTGCCACCGACCCGCGTTCATCAATTCCGCCAGTTCGGCCCCGGCACTCGCCAAGTCCTGAGCGCTGCCGACCCGGAGCGAGTGACCGCTGATCCTGCCTTCGATTCCCGCCGCCTGCGCCCGGAGCTTGATGACTCGGCGCGCCGTGCTGGCGTCTATCGCCGAGTCGCCGACCGTCGCCGACCGGCCCCACACTCGGCGAAACAACGGCCCTTCGGCGATGCCTGCGGCTTCCCGCCATGCCTGAATCGCCCGCATGGTCGGCTTGCCGACGTAGAGCGTTGCGCCGCGCCCGTCCTGGTCCGTCTTCGAGCGCCGCACCGTGAGCCTGCCGGAGCCGTCCGTCTCGGCTTCCAGGTCGGCGACTTCGACCGCTGCCAGTTCGGAGACGCGGATCTCGGCTCCCTGCCTGCGCGGAAGCGCTCTTGCCCACGAAGTGGGCCACAACTTGGGACTAGTTCACGACCCGGAGAACCCGATAATTGGGCAACGATATCTCCCGGATGGGACCTGGATCCCGGTTCGTCTCCGTCCTTACGTTCCCTTCGGACATGGGCACCGCGCTGGAACGATCATGAGCTACATAGCGGACACCGGGTACTTTGGCCGCTTCTCTTCATCGGACCTGCTGCATGGCCGAGTGATCGGCAACGCCGAAGAGAGCGACGCGGCCCGCGCCCTGCGCTACACGATTCCCAACGCGACCGGCTACGCGCCGACCGTGGTCCCGGAAGCGCAGGAAGACCCGGAAGACTACGGATGCGCGACCGCGACTGGCTACTCCTGCCTGAACAACTGGCGGTTCGGAGTGTCGGCCTACTTCGCCGCCGCGCCGAACGAGTACGGCTCCGCAAGGAAGGTTGAGACCTACGGTCTTGGCGACTCCGCCAGCCTGTTCTACTTCTTCGATTCCACCAACCCGGAACTGCTGGTGAAGGTGGTGAACGGCTGCTGGCTGAACGATCACTGGTGGGTCTTCGGTTCCGCCGCCACGGATCTTGAGTACACGATTTGGGTTGGCGACCACGCGAGCGGCCTGGACTCCAACGGAAGACCGGCGAAGTTCATCAGCTACCACCATCGCGGCGACGGCGTGATCGTCGGCTACAACGGCTATTCGACCGGCGCAGGCGTCATCAACGACACGAAGGCGTTTCCGTGCGCCCCGTGAGCGGCGGCATCCGCTCGCCCGAAGCCGTGGCGCAAGCGCAGGCCGCGTAGGCCGGCAAGTCGGCGGCCTACCGCGCTGCCGGCGTTCCGCCCCGCTCCGGTGCTATCGCGGCGTTCTGCGCCGAGTGCATCTTCGACCCTGGCGGCGGCGGCAGTTGCGCGGCGCAGATACGCGGCTGCCAGTCGAAGCGCTGCCCACTCTGGCCGTACCGGCCCGGAGCCGACCCGCTGGCGGAGCTTGGCCCGGACTTCGAGGCTTCGACCTATGCCGGCGTTGCCGACCGCAAGCGCCGCGACTGGCGCAAGGCTTCCTGACATGCCACGGCCCTGCCGCCAGAAACGCGCAGGAAGCGCCGATCACGTCCCGGCGGGACCTGAGAGAGCGGCAAAGCGGCTTCCTGGCCCGCTGGCGCGTCCGTAGCACCTGCTCGGCGCGCCCGGAGTCCCTGACGCTGCACCCGGACCGCGAAGCGGCGCAGGACCACGCGGCGCAGTTCGGCGGCATGATGGAACGGTTGCCCTGGCCGGTCGAAGTCGCGGCCGCCCATGTTCCCGGCCTGCGCGAGTGCGAGCGCTGCCTTGGCGGCTGGCTTCGAGCGGTTGCCGGCGACGCCGGCCCGGTTCGAGGGCGTCGAGCGGCCGGACGTCGTGCCTGTCGTGCTCGTGCAGATGTCGGAGGCCTGGATTCTCTTCGACGCACGAGCGATCGCGAAAGCTGCTGGGGCGCCCTCCGCGAGAATCGGTGCTCCGAGAGTCGCGGAACTGGAGAGCATCGTGAATCCGAAGCAGCGCGTTTGGACGAGTTGCTCGTCGCGGCCGCCGGCAATCCCTCAGGGCGCCGGGGCCGGACCTTTCGTAAGGGCGCGCTCGACGAACACGAGATCGCGAAACGGGAGTTGCCTGGCCACTTCCGGAGAATGCGAGTTCAGCACGACCTGTCGCAGGGGATTGTCGCTCGCGACCGGGCTCTCTACGTCGACCGCGTAGTCCTGCAGCAACTCACGAGGTTCGGCACGCGCGACGGGTGAGTCCCGTTCTCGGGCTCCTCAGATCCCGCAGCGTCAGAACGCGAGGTTCTTCGACAGAGGTCAGACGCAGATCGTTGGTGAGGAACGTCTGGCAACCGTGGACGTGAGCAGTCGCCAGGTGAAGTGCATCCATCGACCGCAAGCCGAAGTCCGCTCGGAGGCGCACCGCCCGCAGGATCACCCGCCGATCCACGGACACCAGAGTGATGCTCGGAGTCCGCTGCATCAACTCAAGGTAGCGCTCCACAAGATCCTGCCTGCCATCGCGTAGCGGCCGCGGCAGAAGCTCAGCGAACATCAACTCGCTCGCGATCACGGCGATACCGTGCCTGTCGATCTCCGCTACGAGTTCCCTCATCCGTTCGCGATGAGGCTCAACGCCCTCAAACAGATAGATGTAGAGGTTCGCGTCCAGGTAGAGCCGCCGTCCGAGCATCTCGAACGGCGACCGACCGACACTCACTCGGCGCGTCCGTGATCGATCTCTTTCTCTATCTCATCCACCGAACTGTAGAGACCCGAAGCCGCGCCGAACAGATCGGACATCGTGTAGGCGGGTCCTCGGTCGCGCAACTCCTTGGCCGTGATCACGAGCCGGTCGCCATCGGCCGCAACGTGCAGGATGTCGCCCTCCTTGACCCCGATTCTGGCCACGGCCTTCGCCGGCAGAGTGATCTGGTTCTTCGCGCGGAGTCTGACAAGCGGCATGGTGCGCTCTTCCGTGTGGTTGGAAAGTCCCACTATCCTACCCGAACTCGCTGGCAGGCCTCCCCAGAGGCCACCGGGTTACGGATCCTCGCTGCGCCCGCCGACGATCACCTGGTGCGCCTTGAGCCGCAGCGCATTCAGGCGGATGAAGCCGCGGGCGTCGGTCTGGTCGTAGCCGCCTTCGACGTCCATCGACGACAGGTTCTGGTCGTAGAGCGAACTCGGCGATTCGCGGCCGAGGATCGTCACATTGCCCTTGTAGAGGCGCAGGTGGACTGTGCCGTCGATGATCCGCTCGGCCTGGAGGAAGGCGGCGCGGATGAACTCCATCTCGGGCGCGAACCAGAAGCCGTTGTAGATCAGCTCGGCGAACTTGGGCGACAGGCCGTCGCGCAGGCGCTGCACCTCCCGGTCCATCGCGACGCCCTCGAGGTCGCGCAGCGCATGGTGGAGGATCGTGCCGCCGGGCGTCTCGTACACGCCGCGTGACTTGATGCCGACGAACCGGTTCTCGACGATGTCGATGCGGCCGATCCCGTTGCTGCCGCCGAGTTCGTTCAGGTACTCGAACAACGTCAGGGCATCCACGTGCTCGACGCCGGCGGTCCGGTTTCGCACCCGCACCGGGCGAGCGTCCTTGAATTCGACCTCGATGTCGGTCGGCTCGTCCGGCGCGTCGAGCGGAGAGACCGTGAGCGAGAACATGTCCTCGGTCGGCGTCTGCATCGGGTCTTCCAGCAGGCCGGCCTCATAGCTCTTGTGCATCACGTTCTCGTCCATGCTGTACGGCTTCTCGGACGAGGCCTCGATCGGGATGCCCTGTTCCTCGGCGTAGTTCAGAAGATCCGTGCGGCCCTGGAATCGGCGCAGGAACTCGGCGTCCTTCCACGGCGCGTAGATTTCGACCTGTGGCGCCAGCGCGGCATAGGCGAGTTCGAACCGGACCTGATCATTGCCCTTCCCGGTCGCGCCGTGGGAGAGGACGTCGGCGCCCTCGCGGATCGCGATCTCGGCCTGGCAGCGGGCGATCAGCGGCCGGGCCAGCGCGGTGCCGAGCAGGTAGCGGTTCTCGTAGACCGCGTTGCCGGCGATCGCCGGGTAGATGAAGTCGGTCACGAACTCGCGGCGCAGGTCCTCGATGTAGACCTTGGAGGCGCCGATCGCCTCGGCGCGGCGGGCCTGATGGTCGAAGTCCTCGCGCTGACCAACATCGACGATCACGGCGACGACGTCGAAACCGCGTTCCTGCAGGGTGCGCAGGATGACGGAAGTATCGAGACCGCCGCTGTAGGCGAGTACGGCCTTCTTCTTCGGAGTGACTGGCTTCTTCGGAATGACTGGCTTGCTCGGCATGGCTGGCTGGACCTCCCTCAGGTCCGGAGACCGCTCCGGGCCGGCGGGAGACTATCCGCCCAGCGGCCCGCGGTGAAACTCGGTCACGGGCGGCCGCCGCCCCCGCCACCGCTCGAGAAGGAAAGAGCCGGTGTCGCGGCCATCAGTCCTCGTCGACAGGATCGGCTGGAAGCAGGCCCACCGTGCCGCTCCGCCAGAGCCGCCAGCGCACGCGAAACGCCAGGAAGATCGCCACGAAGACGAGCCCGAACGTCAGCCCCCACCACACGCCGCTCGGGCCAAACCCCCTGTTGAAGGTCAGCCAGGCGCCGGCCGGCATGCCAATGACCCAGTAGCCCACGAGCGCGACGCCCGCCGGAAACCGCGTGTCGGCAGCACCCCGCAGTACGCCGGCGGCGGCCACCTGGAGGCCGTCGGCGACCTGGAACAGGCCGGCGATCGGAATCAGCGCGGCGGCCGAGATGATCACGCCCGGCACGTCGCTGAACAGGCGCGCCAGGAGGTGCGGCAGGGAGAAGAAGACGATGCCGAAGGCGAGCATCACCCCGGCGCCAAGGCCGAGACAGACCAGGGCAGAGCGACGGGCCCCCGCCGGATCACGACGCCCGATCGCGTTGCCGACCCGCGTAGTCGCCGCGCCCGCGAAGCCGAGCGGCACCATGAAGGAGATCGAGGCGAGACTGATCGCCACCTGATGGCCGCTGAGCTCCGCCTCTCCCAGACGGCCGATGAGCACGGCGGCGAAGCTGAACACGGTGACCTCGAGCGACACCTGAATCGCGATCGGCACCCCCACGATCAGGAAGGGACGCAGCGCGGCCGCACGCAACCAGGACCATCGCCATCCACCGAGGTAGGGGCGCAGGTGACGCCATCCGAACGCCGCGACGACGATCAGCATCACCCAGCGGGATCCCGAGGTGGCGAAGGCCGAGCCCCGCACGCCGAGCGCCGGGAATCCCAGGTTGCCGAAGATCAGCGCCCAGTTCGCAAACACGTTGAACACATTGGCGACGCCGATTGCGATCAGGGCCGGCCGCACGATGCTCATCGCCTGAAGGGTCTGCCGCAGACACATGAAGAGCAGGAAGGCGATGACGCCGGGGCCGATGCCCCGAAGGTAGGCGGACGCCGGCTCGATGATCGCCTCCGGTTGGCCAGTGAGCGGCAGCACGCGATCCAGCCCGAGCACGATCAGGGTGGCGGGTACCGCCAGCAGAACCGCCATCCCCAGGCCCCGGCAGAGCACCCTGCTGATCTGCCGATGGTCGCCGGCCCCGAAAGCCTGCGCCGCCATCGGATCGATCGCCAGCAGGATGCCGATGAAGGACCAGATCACCGCGATGCTGAGCGCGTTGCCGATCGAGCCGGCCGCCAGGTCGACCTCGGAGACCCGACCCAGCATCATCGTGTCCACGGCGCCCATCAGGACCATGCCGACCTGCACCAGGATGACCGGCGTCGCCAGGCGCAGCACCGCCCTGAACTCCGTTCGCACGTCCGCGGACGGACGTGCGAACCGGGTCGCGCGTGACGCGTTCCTTGTCACACGGGTTCCACTCGCACGTCTGCGGACGGACGTGCGAACCGGGTCGCGCGTGACGCGTTCCTTGTCACGAGGGTTCCACTCGCGCGGGTGAACCGCCGGCCGCTGCAATCAAGCTCTTCAAGGGACGGTATTGTAGGCACCGCTCACACCCCGAGATCGATCTTGCTCAGCTACATCCTTCGCCGGCTCTCCACCGGACTGGTCACCCTCTTCGGTATCTCGGTCATCTCGTTCTTCATCATCCAGCTCGTCCCGGGCGACCCGGCGCAACTCCAGACCTCCCAGATCGCCGACGCCGCGGTCTCGGAGCGCGTCTACCAGCAGTTGCGGGAGCTCTACGGCCTCGACAAGCCGATTCCGGTCCAGTACGCCAACTGGGTCGGCAAGCTCGTCCAGGGCGACCTCGGCTCGTCCTTCCACGACGGAAGAAGGGTGTCCGCGAAGATCGGCGAGGCGCTGTGGCCGACCCTGTCCGTCGCGCTCCTCTCCTTCATGCTGACCCTGATCATCTCGACCCCGGTCGGGATCTACAGCGCCCTCCGGCAGGGGGGCGGTTTCGATCGTTCCGTCAGCACCGGCCTCTACATGCTCTATTCCGTGCCGAACTACGTCGCCGGCATGCTGCTCATCCTCTACCTGGGCGTGAAGTGGGACCTGCTCCCCTTCCGCGGCATGCGGTCGGACGGTTTCGACGACATGACGACGCTCGGTCAGATGTGGGATCTGGCCCAGCACTACGTCCTGATCACGTTCTGCTTCACCTTCGGCAACCTGGCCTACTACTCCCGGTTCATCCGCCAGAACCTGCTCGAGGTGGTGCGGCAGGACTATGTCCGCACCGCCCGCGCCAAGGGACTCGGGGAACGGAGCGTGGTGCTCAAGCACGCCTTCACGAACAGCCTGATTCCGCTGATCTCGCTGATCGGCCTGACCTTCCCCTTCGTGCTCAGCGGCAGCGTGATCCTCGAGTACATGTTCAACTGGCCGGGGCTGGGCAGGTTGTACTTCGAGTCCGTGCTGCAGCGGGACTACCCGACGATCATGGCGCTCAACTTCATCACCGCCCTGCTCGTCCTCGGCATCACCTTCATCGCCGACCTGACCTACGGCCTGGTCGACCCCCGGATCAGCTATGAGAAGTGACGATGAGCGCTGAAGCGACGACAAGCGGCGAGCCGGCGCGCTCGTACTGGCACATCACCTGGCGTCGCTTCCGCAGGCACCGCCTCGGCATGGTCGGACTGTGCGTCATCGTGTCGCTGTTCCTCGTCTCCTTCCTTTCGCCGATGCTGGCCAACGAGCAGCCGATCCTCTGCCATTTCGACGGCAGCTTCTACTACCCGGCGGTGATCGATCTGATCCACCAGATACCGGGAAGCAAGCTGATCATCAAGAAGAAGCGGCCCTACCGCCTCGCGACCTTCGACTTCAAGCGCGAGTTCAACCCGGACCGCGGCGACTGGGCGCTCTGGACGCCCATGCGCTACGGACCACGCGAGATCGCCGCCGAACCCCTGGCCGGCCCGTCCAGGCGCCACTGGCTGGGGACCGACCAGTCCGGCCGCGACGTGCTGTCGCGCATGGTCCACGGCACCGTCGTGTCGATGAAGGTCGGCTTCCTGTCGATGGGCATCGCCGTCATCCTCGGCCTGGTGCTGGGCTGCATCGCCGGCTACGCCGGCGGCCTCGCCGACCTCGTCATCTCGCGATTCATCGAGGTCGTCATGTGCTTTCCGCCGTTCTTCCTGATCCTCGCCGTCCTGGCCTGGTTCCCGCCCAGCATCGAGAACGTGATGATCGTGATCGGGCTGACCCGCTGGGTCGGCATCGCGCGCTTCGCACGCGGTGAGATTCTGCGCATCCGCGAGACGGACTACGCGCTGGCCGCCCGCTCTCTCGGCGTCCGGCCGGCCCAGCTCGTGCTCCGCCACCTGCTGCCGAACGCCCTGGCCCCGGTCCTCGTCAGCGTGACCTTCGGCATCGCCGTTTCCATCCTGATCGAGGCCGGCCTTTCCTGGCTGGGCTTCGGGGTTCAGCCGCCGGATCCGTCCTGGGGCACGATCCTGCGCTCCGGCTACGAGAACCTGTTCACCGCCGGCCACATGATTCCTCCCGCCTGCGTCGCGATCTTCCTCGCCGTGCTGAGCTTCAACCTGGTCGGCGATACGCTGAGGGATGTGATCGATCCGCGGCTTCAGGCGGAGCGCGCTTGACCCGGGGCTGCTAGCGTTCGATCAAGGAGGTAGGCAGCGATGAGCCAGCCCCAGCAGTTGCACAGCCTCTCTCTCGACTACGTCGAAGCCCTCCTGGCCGAGTATCGCCGGGATCCGGAGTCCATCGACGACGAATGGCGAAGATACTTCGACGCCCTGGCGGAGGCCGGAGAGCTCGACTCCGGCGCGCTGGAGCCGTCGCTCGAGCCGCCCCCACTGTTCGGTGGCAACGGAGCGCCGGCAGCAGCGCCGACGACAGCGGCCACGGCGCGGCCAGTCTCCCGGCCGACGGTGCGGAAACCGGCTGACGACAGCGCCCCCGCTACCACGCCCACCCTGACGGCGGCCATCGAACTCCAGCGCCGGGTGGACGACATGATCCGCAACTACCGGATTCGCGGCCACCTCTTCGCCGATATCAACCCGCTCCGCAATCCACCGGTGCTGCCGGAAGAACTGGAACTCGAGGGTCTGGGCATCAAGGAGAGCGACCTCGACCGCACCGTGTCCACGGCCGGCATCCCCGGCGCCGACACGGCGACGGTGCGCGAAGTCTGGGAGCGGATGCGTGACACCTACTGTCAGTACATCAGCGCCGAGTTCATGCACATCGACGACCTGGAGGTCCGCACCTGGCTCCAGGAACGGATGGAGATCAGCCGCAACCGGGTCCACCTGAACCGTCGCGAGCAGGTGCGGATTCTCAGGAAGCTCATCGACGCCGCCGTCTTCGAAGAGTTCATCCAGCGCAAATACCTGGGCGCGAAGAGCTTCTCCCTCGAGGGCGCGGAGAGCCTGATTCCCCTGCTCGATCTGGCGATCGAGAAAGTCGCCGAACAGGGCGCCGTGGAGATCGTCTTCGGCATGTCCCACCGCGGTCGGCTGAACGTGCTGGCCAACATCATCGGTAAACCGACGCGGGACATCTTCCGCGAGTTCGAGGACCTCGACGCGGAGCAGTACACGGGCGGCGGCGACGTGAAGTACCACATGGGCCACTCGAGCGACTGGACCACGGACAAGGGACGCAGGGTCCATCTCTCCCTGTCGTTCAACCCGAGTCACCTCGAGTTCATCAACCCGGTAGCAATGGGGCGCGTGCGGGCCAAGCAGGACCGGATCGGCAACGAACTCCGGGACCGCGCGGCGCTGTTCCTGATCCACGGCGACGCCGCCTTCGCCGGTGAGGGGATCGTGCAGGAGTCGCTCAACCTGTCCCAGCTTCCCGCCTACCACATCGGCGGCGCGTTCCACGTCGTCGTGAACAACCAGATCGGGTTCACGACGCCGCCCGAGAGTTCGCGCTCGAACACCTACTGCACCGACGTCGCGAAGATGCTCCAGATACCGATCTTCCACGTCAACGGCGAGCAGCCCGAGGCGGTGGCCCAGGTCGTGAACGTGGCCCTCGACTTTCGCGAGCGCTACCAGCGGGATGTGGTGATCGACCTCTACTGTTACCGGCGCCGCGGCCACAACGAGGGCGACGAGCCCGCGTTCACGCAGCCGATGCTGTACGACGGGATCCGCGCACGCGATCCGGTCCGGGTCCACTACCTCGAGCACCTGCTCGAACTCGGAGAGATCAAGCCCGAGGAGGCCGAGATCTACATTCAGCGCGAAGAGAAACGGCTCGAAGGAGCACTCGCCACCGCCCGGAGAATGAACGAGAAAACGAGTCCTCAGGCCTACGACGGTGTCTGGAACGCGTTCGTCGGCGGCCGCACCGAGGACATCCCGGAGCCCGACACCGGGGTTCCCGAAGCGAAGCTGCGCGAGTACCTGAAGCGGCTGGTCGAGCTCCCCGAGGACTTCAACCTGCACCGCAATCTCCGCCGCTTCATCACCGCCCGCGCCGAGATGGCGGAAGGCAGGCGGCCCCTCGACTGGGCCGCGGCCGAGGCGCTCGCCTTCGCGGCGACGGCCGATTCCGGCCAGCGCGTTCGGATGACCGGTCAGGATTGCGAACGCGGAACCTTCAGCCAGCGCCACTCCGTACTGCACGACCGCGTGACCGACAGGAACTACCGGCCTCTGATGAACGCGGCTCCCAACCAGGAGCCGGTCGAGATCTACAACAGCCCGCTGTCGGAGGCCGGTGTGCTCGGCTTCGAGTACGGGTTCAGTCTGGACTATCCGGACGGGCTGGTGCTCTGGGAAGCGCAGTTCGGCGACTTCGTCAACGCGGCACAGGTGATCATCGACCAATTCATCACCAGCGCCGAGGACAAATGGAACCGGCTGAGCGGCCTGGTGATCCTGCTGCCCCACGGTTTCGAGGGGCAGGGACCGGAGCACTCGAGCGCTCGGATCGAGCGCTGGTTGTTGCTGGCCGCCGAAGACAACGTGCAGATCGTCAACCCCTCGACGCCGGCGCAGTACTTCCACCTGCTCCGCCGGCAGGTGGAACGAGCACTGCGCAAGCCGCTGATCGTGTTCACCCCGAAGAGCCTGCTGCGCCGCAAGGAAGTCGGTTCGGAGCTGGCCGAACTGGCCCACGGCGCATACCAGCCCGTCCTCGCCGATCCGGTGATCCGGACCGACGAGGACCGCGCCAAGGTCCGCCGCATCCTGCTCTGCTCCGGCAAGGTCTTCTACGACCTGGACGCTCACCGCCGGAAAACCTCCGCCGACGACCATGCGATCCTCCGCATGGAGCAGTTCTACCCGGCCCCAGGAGAGGAGCTCGACGCCGCGCTGGCCGGGTTCCCGGCCGAAGCGAAGGTCCGGTGGGTGCAGGAGGAACCGCGCAACATGGGCGCCTGGTCCTACCTGCGGCTGAACTTCGGTTTCCTGATGGGCAACCGGCCCCTCTCCGCCGTCTACCGTCCCCAGTCGGCAAGCCCTGCGACCGGCTCCTCGAGCAGTCACAAGCTGGAACAGCAACAACTCGTCGAAGCGGCGTTCGCCAACTCGGCCGAATCGGAATGAGAGCTCCCCGAAGGCAACCCAGATGACCTACGAAGTCACGATCCCCGAGATCGGCGAATCGATTACCGAGGCAGTCATTCTGCGCTGGATCAAGAACACCGGCGATCACGTCGGCCGGGACGAGCCCCTGGTGGAACTCGAGACGGACAAAGTGACCGTCGAAATGCCCTCGCCTGTCGCCGGCGTTGTGTCCGAGATCGTCGCCGCGGAGGGGGAGACCATTCCCATCGGCGGCGTGATCGCCCGAATCGACGAAGGCGCCGCCGCGACCGCGGGATCCGCCCCCGCAACCGTCGGCGCCCAGACGGATCTGCTCGCCGCCGCGCCCGCCGCACCGCAACCCGTGGACACGCCCGCGCCGGCGGCCCCACCCGCAACACCCCAGGTGTCAACGACAGTCGAAGCTCCGCGCATCCTGCCCGCGGCGAAGCGCCTGATCGCCGAGCACGATCTCGACGCCGGCGCCATTCCCGCGACGGGCAAGGGCGGCCGGCTGCTCAAGAGCGACGTAGTCGCCTACCTCGCCTCCCGCGAGGCCGAGGAGCCGGCGCCTGCCGAGCCGACCCCCGCCACCGCACCGCCCGCGGCTGCTGCCGCACCGGCACCGCAGGCCGCACCAGCCGCCCCACCTGCCGCTGCCCCGCCGCAACCGGCAGCCCTGGCCGCCGGGGCCGCAGGCGGCCGCGCCGAAGAGCGCGTCGCGATGACCCCGATTCGCCGCCGGATCGCCGAACGGCTCGTGGAGTCCCAACAGCAGGCCGCGCTCCTGACCACGTTCAACGAGATCGACATGTCCGCGGTCAAGGACTTCCGGTCGCAGTACCGGAACGACTTCGAGAAACGCCACGACGTTCGCCTCGGCTTCCTCTCCTTCTTCGTCAAGGCGGCCGTCGACGCGCTGCGCCGCTTCCCGCGCCTGAACGCCGAGATCTCAGACTCCGACATCATCTACCGGAACTACTACGACATCGGCATCGCCGTCAGCACGGACCGTGGCCTGATGGTACCGGTCCTGCGCAGCGCCGAGCGGATGTCCTTCGCCGAGATCGAAGGCCAGATCGCCGACTTCGCGGGTCGGGCACGCAAGGGCCGCATTCAGCTCCAGGAACTCCAGGGCGGCACCTTCACGATCACGAACGGCGGCATCTTCGGTTCCCTGCTGTCGACGCCGATCATCAACCCGCCGCAGAGCGGCGTCCTCGGCCTGCACGCGATACAGGACCGGCCCATGGTCGTCGACGGCGAGATCGTCGTCCGACCGATGATGTACGTCGCCCTGACCTACGACCACCGCATCGTCGACGGCCGCGAGGCGGTCAGTTTCCTGGTCCGGATCAAGGAGGCGATCCAGGATCCCGCGAGGATGCTGATCGAGGTGTAGCCTCCGCCAGCATGTCTGACGAGATCTTCGATATCGCCGTCATCGGCGCGGGGCCCGGCGGCTACGTCGCCGCGATCCGCGCGGCCCAACTCGGCTTCAGCACTGCCGTCGTCGACGAGCACCCGGCGGCGGGCGGCGTCTGCCTGCGGGTGGGCTGCATCCCGAGCAAGGCGCTCCTCGAATCGAGCCAGCGACTCGTCGCGGCCCGCAGCGAGCTCGCCGTCCACGGCGGCGTCGCGGGCGAGATCGGGCTCGATCTGGCGGCGATGATGAAGCGCAAGGACCGGGTCGTGACGACCCTGACCCGCGGCGTCTCTTCCCTGCTCAGGAAGAACAAGGTCGACCACATCCAGGGCCGGGCGAAGCTCGGCGCCCAGGACGGCGAGCATCGGAGCGTGCTCCTGGCGACCGCGGACGGCGAACGGGAGATCCGGTCCCGGAACGTGATCGTCGCCACGGGTTCCCGGCCCGGCAGCCTGCCCGGCATCGAACCCGACGACGACCGGATCGGGTCCAGCACGGAGGCGCTGGCGTACGGCGAGGTGCCGGAGCGCCTGGTCGTGATCGGCGCCGGCTACATCGGGCTCGAACTGGGGGCGGTCTGGAACCGGCTGGGCTCCAAGGTCATCGTGCTCGAGTACCTGGACCGCATCCTTCCCGGCGCCGATACCGAGATCGCCGCGGCGGCCGAGAAGATCTTCCGCCGCCAGGGGCTCGACATCCGCCTCGGCAGCCGGGTTCTGGGAGGCTCCGTACAAAGCGGCAAGGACGGCGACCACTGCGTCGTCGAAGTCGAGGGAGCCGACCCGATCGAGTGCGACCGCGTCCTCGTCGCGGTCGGGCGCACGCCGATCAGCGATGGCCTGGGACTCGAGGATGCGGGCGTCGCGACGGACGACCGAGGCTTCATCGGGGTCGACGAGCGCTTCGCCACCTCCGCGCCCGGCGTGTACGCGATCGGCGACGTGATCGGCGGTCCCCAACTGGCCCACAAGGCGGAGGAAGAGGGGATGGCCTGCGTCGAAGGCATCGCCGGCGGCTACGTGCACATCGACTACGACGAAATCCCCGGCATCGTGTACACCGAGCCCGAAGTCGCTTCCGTCGGCAAGACGGAGGAACAACTGCAGGAAGCCGGAATCGCCTACCGGAAGGGCTCCTTCCCCTTCCGCGCGATCGGCCGGGCACGGGCCACGGGAAGCCTGGAGGGCTTCGTCAAGATCCTCGCCGGCGCGGACACGGACGAGGTACTCGGCGTCCACATCCTGGGCAGCCACGCCGGCGACCTGATCGCGGAGGCCGTGGCGGCGATCAGCTTCGGCGCCTCGGCGGAGGATCTCTTCCGGACTTCCCACGCTCACCCGACGCTGGCGGAAGCGATCAAGGAGGCTGCTCTGGCAGTGCATGGCCGGGCAATCCACATGTAACCGCCGGTCCACCTCAGGGGGCCGGGATTCGTAACCCCCGGGAACGCCGCGGTTTCGCGCGGCGCTGATAGACTGCGCCGATTCTCTCGCCACCCCGCCGATTTTTCGCCACCCCAGAGGCGCACTTCCCGGAGACCGAGCATCGTGACACTTTTCCGCACTCGTCCGCCCATCTGGCTGGCGCTGGCCGCCACGATGGTCCTGCTCACCGCGCTACCGGTGACGGCACAGGAACCAGCCCCGGAAAAAGCGGACGCAGAGGCCGCAGATCAAACGGGAGTCGCCGATGAGGCCGGTTCCGGCGACGACGAGGAAGAAGTCTCCGTGCCGCCCGGCGCCGAGCTCCAGGTCTCGCCGACCGAACTGACCCTCGAAGTCGGAGACAAGGCGTCGCTCACCGCGACCGTCGTGGACGAGGACGGCGAACCGATCGAAGGCGTCGACGTGGTCTTCTTCTCGCGCAACCGCCGGCGACTCGGGGTCAACCCGGCCGGCGAGGTCGAAGCGCACGGCCCGGGAGACGTCACCGTCATCGCCCTGGTGCCGAAGCAGGTCGAGGACGAGCCGCGGCGGGCGGAAGCCCTGCTCCGGGTCGAGGTCGAGGTGACGATCCCGAATCCCCCGGTCGAAAGCGTCGAGATCGTGGACCTCCCGGGCGCCTTCTACGCCGGCACTCACCTGCCGCTGCACGCCCGGGTCGTCGACATCACGGATGTCGTCCGCGACAACGTCGACGTGACCTACTCGAGCTCCGACACGGGTGTGGCCGCGCCGGACGGCTTCGGGGGCCTGGACCTGGTCGCGCCCGGCCAGACCACCCTTACCGCGACCGCCGAGGATGCCTCCTACCAGGTCGAAATCGCCGTCGCACCGAATCCCACCGAACGGCTGGAGGTGACCGCCTCCGCCGACAACGCCCGCACCGGCGATGTCGTCCGGTTCGAAGCGGTCGGCCTCGACCGGGACGGCGACGCGGTGGAAGACCTGCCGATCCGCTTCCTGGTGGCCGGCACGCCTTCCGCGCGGATTCTGGCGCCTGGAGCAGCGGCCCAGATCGAGCAGGACGGCGCCTTCGTCGCCGAGCGGTCGGGCATCTACACGGTGACGGCTGTAGCTGGCAATCACTCCGCGAGCCACCCGGTTCGCATCACGCCGCGGCGCGTGAACAAGGAGGTCGAGTTCGTCGGCCAGGGCAAGGTCAGCGACCGTCGCACTTCGGACCTCTGGGTCTGGGAAGGAACGGACGGGAACGACTACGCGATCACGGGCACCTGGGGCGCCGAGGGCCACGCCTATATCTGGGACGTGACGACGCCTACGAGCATCGTCCTCATCGACGCGGTCCGCGTGGACGCCCGGACGGTCAACGACGTCAAGGTCTCCGAGGACGGCCGGGTCGCGGTGATCAGCCGTGAGGGCGCCTCGAACCGCAAGAACGGCTTCGTCGTCCTCGACGTCTCCGAACCGCAGGTCGGCGTGCGCATCCTGTCCCGGTTCGACGATCAGTTGCGGGGCGGAGTCCACAACGTGTTCATCCACGACGAGCACGTCTACGCGCTGTCGAACGGCCGGCGCTTCGACGTGATCAGCATCGAGGATCCAACCCAGCCCTACCGCGTCGGGCGCTTCGAACTCGACACCCCGGGGCACTCGATCCACGACGTCTGGGTCACAGGTGGTGTCGCCTTCACCTCCAACTGGGACGATGGCGTGGTCGCGATCGATGTCGGCGGCGCCGGCATGGGCGGCGCACCGAACAACCCGGTGCAGCTCGGCAGCTACGCCTACCCCAGCGGCTGGAACCACGCGGCCTATCCCTACCGCAGCGAATCGACCGGCAAGTTCTACGTCTTCGCCGGCGACGAGGCGTTCCCCTACGGCGAACTCGGACGCGACCCCCGTGCCGCACCGCCCCGCGCGGCCGGCTGGATTCACGTCATTGCGTGGGACGACTGGGAGAATCCCCGCGAGGTCGCCCGCTACCAGGTGCCCGAGGCGGGAACGCACAACCTCTGGATCGAAGACGACATCATGTACGTCGCCTACTACAACGGCGGCCTGCGCGTCGTCGACGTCTCGGGCGAACT
This sequence comes from Thermoanaerobaculia bacterium, assembly GCA_965232105.1. GTDB lineage: Bacteria > Acidobacteriota > Thermoanaerobaculia > Multivoradales > Multivoraceae > Multivorans. Next base: position 3,107,281 of record OZ246956.1, on the reverse strand, counting down.
GCGCGGCGATCTGTACCAGCAGGGCCGCGAGATCGGCATGTTCATGCCGTTCGATCCCGACGCGCTGGTGCCGAACGCACCCTTCGTCTGGGGTCCCCAGCCCTACAAGGACCACATCTTCTTTTCGGACTGGCATTCCGGGTTGTGGGCGGTCAAGCTGAAGGACCCCGACGATCCGAACCGCGTCATCGGAGAGCCGCACTAGCGGCAATCGGGGTTTCGCCGCATGCGCACGTCGACCTCCTGGCTGCCATCGTGGGCAGCACCGGTGGCCCTTGTCGCGGGCGCCGCCACGGTGGCCCCGGCGCCTGGCCGCGCCGAGACCGATCCCGTCCCGCCGTCCCGTAACTACTACGCCTACGTCTGCGCCGAGTCGGAGGACGAGGTGTCCCTGATCCGGTTCGGACCTTCCGGCATCGAGGTGACGAAGACGATTACCGTCGGCAGCTTCCCGGCGGAGATCGAGGGTCCCCACGGCATCAACATCTCCGCCGGCGGCCGCCACTGGTACGTCTCGATCGCCCACGGCAACCCGTTCGGCTCGATCCACAAGTACGAGACCGGGACGGACGAGTGGCTGGGCGACGTGAAAGTCGGGATGTTCCCCGCCACCCTCGACATCGCCGCGACGACCGGGCTGCTGTTCGTCGTCAACTCGGACTTCTACGGAGACCACGTACCGAGCACGATTTCCGTCGTCGAGACGTCGTCGATGACCGAGATCGCACAGTTCAAGAGCGGCACGATGCCGCACGGAGCGAGGCTCAGCCGGGATGGCCGGAAGCTCTACAGCGTGAACATGATGGATGACGAACTCGTCGAGGTCGACGCGCTCCGCTTCGAGGTCGGCCGGCGCCTGAAGCTGGGTGCGAAGACCGGGTTGAGTGCAGCGCACGGGGATCACGGCGACCACCAGACCGCGGCGAGCCACGGCGGCGCCCACGCCGGCGCCGCCGTCGAGCCCTCCTGGGTCACGCCGCCGACCGCCGACGGTCTCCTCTACATCACGGCTCTCTCGGGCAATGCGATCTACGAAGTCGACACCGGCGAGTGGAAAGTAACGAGACGCTTCGACACGCCAGCCGGCCCCTACAACGCGGCAGTCGGGCCGGACGAACGCCTGCTCGTCGTCACCTACAAGAAGAGCGATTCGATCGGCTTCTGGAACCTCGAGACCGGCAGCGAAGTCGCTCGACTAGACACCACTCGACGCATTCCACACGGTGTTGCCATCACCTCCGACGGCCGCTTCAGCCTGGTCACGGTCGAGGGCATCGGTGGCGAGCCGGGAGTCGTCGAGGTCTATGACAACGGCGCCTTGCGCCGGGTCGCCCAAGTCGACATCGGCAAGCAGGCTGGCGGCATCGCCCTCTGGGAAGCGAATTGAACCCGCCGCAAGTCGAGTTCGAGGTCGCCGGTCAAGCCGCCGACGCCCTCCGCCGCAAGCTGCTGAGCGGCCTCGCCGCGGTCGACCGGCGGCTGCGTCTGCGGCGCGCCCTCGCCGCGCTCGTCTGGCTCGCGCCCGCCTCCTGCCTCTGGCTGCTCTCCACCTGGCTGCTACATCAGGCGGCCGGCGGCGACGGCAGCGCCGCCGCGCTCTGGCCGTCCTGGGCGGGAGGCATCGTTCTCCTCGCGCTTCTGCTGCGCGAGGCGGCTTCGCTTCGCCGCGATCTTCCCGCCGCGGCCCGGGCAGTCGACCAGGCGGGTGATCTGCGCGACGCCGTCGCCACCGCCCTGGAAACGGAGAAGCGCCTGCCCACGGGTCCTGAAGGCCGGCCTCCCGTAGCGAACAAGGCGGAAGCCGCGTGGCCGAGGCCCTGGATCGAACTGATCCTCGAACGCGGCGTCGCGGGCCTCGACCGCACCGGTGCGCGCCGGGCGGCGCCCCGCCTCGCCCCCCGGGGCGCCACGGTATCCGCGATCCTCTGCGCGGTCCTGCTCGTACCGATCGCCCTGCCGAACTCCTTCGTCGGCGAGACGCTGGCCGCCGCGATGAGCGGCAACGACGCCGACCAGGCGGCCCGGGACCTCGAGGCGGCGGCGTTTCTCGAGGAGGAACCGGGTCGCAGGCCGGGAGTCCCGGAGTTTGATGTCCGCCTCAGCGACCTGCCCTTCCTGAGTCTCCGGATCCGCGAGCCGGGAGACTCCGACGATGCCGGCAACGCTGTCGGCGACGCCTCAGAGGGCGCCGAGGGGAGCCTCGGTGACGACGCGGAAATCGAGGCCGCAAACGGCAATGCCGAGGGCGGCGAGGCCGCGGCGGGCGACTTCGCCGGTGAAGCGGAAGCCGAAACCGGCGCCGACCTCATGCGGGAACTCGACACCGGCGAGGGAGCCGGAGAAGACGAACTGAGCGCGCCGGGCACACCGGGCGAAGGCGAAGGCGCCGAGGCCGGAGCCGAGACGGCGGCCGGCGACGGCGCCGGCGGCGAGCCGACAGACGAGGGCGAAGGTTCCGGCAACGAGAGCGGCACGGCCGCCGCCGCAAGCGAGGAGCCCGGCAACAGCAGCGCCGAAGCCGACGGCGCGGCGGCCGGGGTCGGCACCGGACCGCAGGACGAGATGGTCGACCCCTTCGGCGACCTCCTCACCCCGGCCCTCAGCCTCGAGCAGGCTCTCGAGACCGCCCTGCTCGAGTCGCACGAAGAGATCGAACGCAGGCCCCTGACCACGACCAGTGCGACCCAGTTCCGGGCCGCGGAGGTGGCGATTCGCAGCTCCGGCACCGTCGTCGGCAGCGACTCCACAGCCGCTGTCGGCGATCTGCCGCCACCGAGGCATCCGATCGCGTGGCGCCACCGCGTTTCCGTGCGGCGCTATCTCGAGTCGCTGGAGGACGATTCCCCGGAGGGCAGGGAGTGAACGACACCGCCGAACCACGGACCGCAGCCGACCTGGCTCAACAGTTGACCGACTTCGCCGAACGCTGCGGCCAGGTGCGCGGCGAGATCGGCAAGGTGATCGTCGGCCAGGAGGAGGTGGTCGACGGCGTGATCATCGGTCTGCTCGCCGACGGCCATGTACTGCTCGAGGGCATTCCCGGCCTCGGCAAGACGCGGCTCGTGCGTACCCTGGCCGAAGCCCTTCACGTCGAGTTCTCGCGTATCCAGTTCACGCCGGACCTGATGCCCGCCGACATCGTCGGCACCCACGTGTTGCGCGAAGACGAAACGGGAGGCCGTCGGCTCGTGTTCGAGCCCGGACCGATCTTCGCGAATCTCGTGCTCGCGGACGAGATCAACCGCGCCACGCCGAAGACCCAGTCGGCCCTGCTGGAAGCGATGCAGGAAACAACGGTCACCGTCGGCGGCGAAACGAATCCCCTCGGGCCGCCCTTCTTCGTCCTCGCCACCCAGAACCCGCTGGAAATGGAGGGGACCTATCCGCTGCCCGAAGCACAGCTCGACCGCTTCCTGTTCAAGTTGCGGATGTCCTACCCCGGCACCGACGAACTGCACACGATCCTCGACCGCACGACCTCGGGGCACACACCGACCGCGGCCGCACTGTGGACCGCCGAGCAGGTCATCGCGATGCGTCACGCCGCCCGCCTCGCCCCGATTGCCCATCCGGTCCAGGAATACGCGATCCGGATCGGCCTGGCGACCCGTCCCGAAGGAGACCGGCCCGCGGAAGCGGTCCGCCGCTACGTGCGCATCGGCGCCAGCCCCCGTGGCGTCCAGGCGATGGTCCTCGGCGCCAAGGTCCACGCCCTGATTCGCGGCCGCGCCCACGTCGCCCGGGAGGACATTCGCGCCGTCGCTCTGCCCGCCCTGCGGCACCGGGTCCTGCTCAACTTCGAGGGTGAAGCGGAACGGATCGACCTGGACGATCTGCTCCAGGACCTCGTCGACAACGTGCCCGAGGGCTAGGAGTTGCGCCGCAAGAACTGGGTGCGCCGGCGTCCCCGCCGGCTTCTGAGAGAAACGCGCCGCGAAGCGGCGACCATCCTGCGGCGCTAACGTTCAGCGAGAGCCACCGTGGCCGACCACTCCGCCTTCGCCTTCGAGCCGGCCTTCCTCGCCCGGCTCGAGCGCCTCCGGCTCCTGACCCGCCGCGTTCCGGCCGGCGGCTTCAAGGGAGAGCACCGCGCCACCCATCTCGGCTCCGGAATCGAGTTCGCCGACTACCGCCCCTACGTCGAGGGCGACGACGTGCGTCACCTCGACTGGCGCGCCTACATGCGCTTCGACCGCCTGCTACTGCGGATGTTCGAAGAACACGGCGATCTCGCGGTCTACATCCTGCTCGACTGCAGCCGCTCGATGGCGCCCACGCCGGGCGACGCCGGACGCCGCAAGTTCGACGCCGCCCGCCGGATCGCGGCGGCCCTGACCTACATTGCCCTCGCCACCCTCGACCGGGTCACGCTGGCGCCCTACTCGAGCCACGCGCACCAGGTTCTCGGACCGCTCCACGGCTCGCGACAGGTATGGCGCGCGCTCGACTTCCTCGCCAATCTCGACACCGGCGGCGATACCCGGCTCGACCACGCCGTCCGCCAAGTGTTCGCGGCCGGCCGGCGCCGCGGCCTCGTGATCCTGATCTCCGACCTCCTCTCGGACACGACGGAGGGCGGTCTCGACCTGCTCCTGCCGTTGCGCCACGATGTCGCGGTCCTCCAGGTCACCGACCACCAGGACCTGGAGGCGCCGCTCGACCGCGACACGACCCTGGTCGACAGCGAGACCGGCGACACGCTCCGCGTCCATGGCGCCCCCACGCTGCTCCACAAGCTGGAAAGCGAAGCCGACACCCATCGCGACGAGATCCGCGCCCGCTGCACCGCCCGCGGCTGGTCCTTCATCCAGGCGCCGGTCGAGATGCGCTTCGAGGAGCTGGCCCTCGGCGCCCTGCGCCGCGGCCTGCTGAGCCGGGGACGCTGATGCCCGTCTGGCTGCCGCTCCTGCTCGCCGCCCTCGCGGTGCTCGTGATCTACCTGATCCGGCCCACGGCGCAGACGCTGTCCGTTGCCTCCACCTTGCTCTGGCGGCGCCTGCTGGCCGCCCGGAGGAAGCGCCACGACCGGCTGCGCTGGTTGCTCTCCCTGCTTCTCGCGATGACCGTCGCCGGCTGTCTGGCGCTGGCCGCCGGCAAGGCCCCCTGGCTGCAGCCCGGAGGCGGCGACCTGATCGCCCTCGCCTTCGACTCCTCGCCCACGATGCGCGCCGCCCTTCCCGGCGGGACGGGTACGCGGATGGAGCTGGCCATCGCCGAAGCGCGCCGCACGATCGCCGAAGCCGATTCCGGCAGCCGATTCACCCTGGGCGCCGACCCGACTCCGCTTACCTCCGCTGAGGCGCTGCTCGCCCTGTCCGGCGCCGTCGAGCCGGAGGCCGTCGAAGCCGACCTCGAACCGGCGATCCCCTCAGGCGATGCGGCTTACCTCTTCACCGACGGGGTCTCCCACTGGCGGCCGATCACGGACCCCGCCACCGCGACCCGCACGGTGTCCGTCCTCGCACCGGCCAGAAACGCCGGCATCGTCCTTTTCGTGACCCGCCCGGCGCCCAGCCACGAAGCGAAGCCCGAGGCGCTTCTCGAAGTGCTCACGACGGACTCAGCCGACGCCAGCAGTCCCGTACGGACCGAACTGACGGTCGCCGATTCGGAAACGATCCGTATCCGGCGCCAACTGGAACTGCCGCCCGGGGAACGCTTCACCGCCCTGATCGACATCGCCGGTTTCGCCCCCGGCCCTGTGGTGGCACGGCTCCAGACCCCCGGCGATGCCTTCCCGCTGGACGACCGGGCCACATTGATCGGCGCTCGGACAACCGGCTCCGGCCGCGTAGTGCGGCCGACGAGCGAGCGTCATCTGTTCGTTCAGACCCGCAGTCGCGCTTCCTTCGACGACTCGGCCGTCGCCAGGGCTTTCGAGGCGGACCCTTCGGTCGAGGTCGTCGCCGTGCACTCGGAAACCGACGAGACAGGCGGCGGAACCGCTACGGGGACACCGGCGGCCACTCCGGGCGACCGGGACTCCGCGCCCGAACCGCTCGTGGCGGACGTCGCCGTCTTCCACCGAACCGCAGCGGCGAGTCTCACGGCCCTGCCCAGCCTGTTCCTCGACCCTCCGGACGCCTTTTCGGCCGGCGGACTCTCCCCCGCCGAGGCCGGGTCCAGAGGCCAGCGCCGCATCGACCGCATCACAGCCGACCACCCGATCCTCTCCGGCGTCTCACTGCTCGGTCTACCCGCAACGATCCCCGCCCGCGAGCTCGATCCCCGCTGCAGACCCCTGGCGGCGGCCGGCGACCTGACCGCAATCGCCGTCTGCGATCCCGCCGACCCGGCCTCGCCGCCGGTCTCCGCTCCCTCCGACCCGGCACTCCCGCAACTCACGGCTCGCTCCGTCGTCATCGCCTTCGACCTCGACCTCTCCCCCCTGTCCCAACGCCCCGACCTGGCGGCACTGCTCCAGAACGCCACCGAGTGGCTCGCCACGGTCGACACCGGCACCGGCGAACCGGCGTCCACCGGCCTCCACGACACGATCAATCTCCAGAACGAGCGCGCCACCCGGATCAACGACTCGAACCTCGAACCCGTCCCGGCCGGCCGCTTCGCCGAGCTCACCCAGGACGCCCGCCGCCCCTGGTCCTGGCGCACCCTCGCCCTGGCCGGCCTCCTCCTCGCCTCCCTCGAGGCGATCACCTTCTTCCGCGGCCTTACGGTGTAACTGGAATGGCACTGCTCGAGCCCTACGGGTTGCTCGCGGCCTTGCCGGTCGCGGTGCTGCTGTGGTCGCAGCGGAGCGATCGGCCCGACCGGCAGCGGCGGCGGTTGCTGTGGATGCGCGGTTCGCTGCTGATGCTGGTCGTCCTGGCGCTGGCCGAACCGGTCGTCACATGGAGCAGCCGCGAGCTCGATGTCGCCGTGCTCGTCGACGTCTCCGCCAGCGTCGAACCGGCGAGCCTGAACCGCGCGCTTCAGGCGATCGACCGCGGCATCGATGCGGAGGCGCCGGTGCGCCTGTTCGCCTTCGCGGACCGCGCGACCGCGGCTGCGGACGCGGATGACCTGCGGCGCCTCGAGGTCGCCGACTCCAGCACGGCCTCCGCCGGCAACGCCGCGCTCGACCGCGGCAGCACGCGTCCGGACGCCGCCATTCGTCAGACGGCGGCCGCGCTCCGGGCCGACCGCGTCCGCCGCATCCTTCTTCTCTCGGACGGCCAGAACGCGAGCGGCATGGCCTGGCGAACCGCGACCGAGTATCCGGAACTCCGAATCGATACCGCGGTTCTCGACCGGATGGCGCCACCGGTCTGGATCGAGTCCGTTGAACTCGACGACAACGAGCGGCCCTTGCGCGCGGGCGAGCCTCACAACTGGATCTTCCGCATCGGCAGCCGGGCGTCCCTGCCCGAGGCTCCCCTGACCCTGCGCGGGGGCGGCGCCGAAGAACTGCACAGCGTCTCGCTTGAACCCGGCGTCACGCAGATCCAGCTCGAATGGACGTTCCCCGAGCCGGGACTCCAGACCTTCGAGGCCGTGCTCGGGAGCGGCGAAGGCGACGCTCCGGCCCAGGGTGCCGTGTGGCGAGGCAGCCTCCGTGTGGCGCCCGAACACCGCGTCCTGCTCCTCGCGCCGACCGATCACTCGGGCGACCTGGAGCGCCTGCTGGACAATCAGGGCCTGCAGGTCACCCGGAGCACCCCGGATCGGACGTCGCTCAATCCGACCGCGCTTATGCGGTACGACGCCGTCCTGTTGAGCAACGTCGCCGCCGACAGCCTTCCCGAACCGGCCCAGCGAACGCTCGGCGAGTGGGTCGAGGACGAAGGTGGCGGCCTGTTGTTCGTCGCCGGCGAGGCGACTTTCGGCGAGGAGGGGTACCGCGACTCACCGCTCGAAGGCGTGCTGCCGCTCGACTTCGAGATCGAGGAGGAGCGCAGCGAGGTCGCACTGATGATCGCGCTGGACAAGTCCTACAGCATGAAGGGTCCGAAGATGGACCTGGCCAAGGAGGCGGCCAAGGCTGCCCTCGGCATGCTGAACGAGCAACACCGCTTCGGCCTGGTCGCCTTCGACTGGCACACTCACGAGATCGTCCCGCTGCAGTTCGTGCGCGAGCAGGAGCGGCTAGCGGACCGCGTCGACCGAATCGAGGCGAGCGCCCAGACGAACTTCTATCCGGCGCTCGAAGCCTGTCTGGACCAGCTCTCGGCGGTCGAGTCCGAGGTCAGGCACGTCATCCTGGTTTCGGACGGCCGCACCTACCCCGACGAGTACGAGAACCTGGTGCTCCGCATGCGACAGGAGGAAATCACCGTCTCCACCGTCGCGATCGGTGTGGAGTCGGATCGTGAGTTACTCGCGGACATCGCCGACTGGGGCGACGGCAACGCCTACACGATCGAGGACGCCTCCTCCGTCCAGAGCATCCTGATCGACGAGACGATGAACCAGCTACCCGACTCGACGCGGGAGGAGGAGATCCGGGTCGAGCAACGCGGCCAGTCCGAAGCCCTGGCCGGAGTCGACGTCGCCAAAGCGCCTCAACTCTACGGACGCATTGCCGCTGTGGCCAAGGACAGCGCGGAGGTCATTCTCGGCGCCGGCGAATCAGATCCGATCCTCGCCAGCCGCTACGTCGGCATGGGCAAGACCTGGATGTTCACCACGGACCTCCAGCCTCGATGGGCCAGCGACTGGCTGCGATGGCCCGAACTGCCCCGCCTCGTCGCCCAGGTCGTGCGCGACGCAGCCGACCGGCGCGCGAGCTCCGAGTGGAACCTGCGCCTCGACCGCCGGGACGAGGTCCTCGAAGCGGAACTCAGCGTGATCCAGGACGGCGGGCGCTTCGCCAGCGACCTCTCCCCACGGCTGGTCGTGCTGCGGGGCGACCGGCGCCTCGAAGCCCCGATGCAGCGCACCGGCCCCGGTCTCTACCGGCTTTCGCCCGAAGATGGCCTGCAACTCGCGCCGAGCCTCGAGCCCTACCGAGTCGAGGTCCACACCGGAGCGCCGGGCGCCGAAGCGAGCGTCGGTCCGGGCCGTACGATCTTCTTCCCCGCCCGCGACGAATTGCGCCCCGGCGCACCCGACATCGCCGCTCTCGCCGAACTCGCCGCCGAGACCTCCGGCCTGTTCCACGAGACCGTCGGCGGCGCCGTGGCAGCGATCACCGCGCCCGGCGCCCGGACGGCAGTCCGCCGCTTCGAGTTGTGGTCCGTCCTCGCAACCGCGGCGACCCTCCTGTTCCTGGCGGAACTCCTCCTGCGCCGTCGGCGGCGGCATGTGGCGACGGCTACCGCCACCGCGGCCCGCCACGAGAACCGGCCGGCGGCATAACCAGACCGCCCGTCAACTGGCGCTAGGCGGACCGCGACGCGGTCCAGGCCAGCACCCCGGCCAGGCCGGCGTCCGTGCCGAGAACGGCCGGTTCGACGCGCACGTCGTCGATCGGGAACACACGGACACGTTCGGCCAACTCCTGGCGGACGCCGTCGAACAGCAGGTCGCCCAGGCCGGCGACGCCGCCGCCGAGCACGATGAGCTCCGGATGAATTGCTACGACGACGTTGGCCACGGCAATGCCGACGAGGCCCGCGATCCGTTCCAGTTCCCGCTCGACCGCCTCGTCGCCGGCCCTGGCGGCCTCGCCCATCGTCTCGGCCGTCACCAGGCCCGCGTCTCCTCCCGTGAGTTCAAACAGCGCGGACGCCTGGCCTGAGCGCAGGAGCCGAACGCCCGCGGCGGCGATTGCCGGACCGCTCGCCACCGCCTCCAGGCAGCCCCGGTTGCCGCAGCCGCACAGCGGGCCGGTCGGGTCGACGATCTGGTGGCCCAGTTCTCCCGCCGAACCAAGCGGTCCCAGACGTAGCTTGCCGTCCACGACGACACCGCCACCGATCCCGGTGCCGAGCGCGAACAGGGCCATCGTCGACGTGCCGCGCCCGGCGCCCAGCGTGAACTCGCCCAGCGTCGCGGCGCGCACATCGTTCAGCAGATGGACGGTCGCCTCCAGCCGTTCGCCGAGAATCCGTGCCACCGGTACGTCGCGCCACTGGGTTGGCAGGTTGGGCAGGAACCGCGTCTCGCCTTTCTCCAGATCCACCCAGCCCGGACAGCCGACGCCAACCGCGGCGGGGCGCTCGCCGACTTCCCGGCCCAGTTCGAGGATGCCCTCGGCGATCTGGTCGAGCACCTGCTCCCAACCCTCATAGCCGCCGCCTTCGAGGTTCCGCCTCCCAGCCAGGCGGTACTCGCCGGCCGCAGGGTCGACGGATCCCAGCGCCAGTCCGATGTGGGAACCGCCGAGATCGACCGCGCCGTAGAGCAAGCTCCCGGAGGCCTCGGTCGTCCCAGAACCTTCAGAGGTCCAAGTACCTTCAGAGGTCCCAGTACCCTCAGAGATCATGGTGCGACGTCGAGACTCTCACAAAGGACTCTCACAAAGGGAAACGGCGCGCCCAGCGAAGTGGACGCGCCGCACATCGAAGGCTCTGATCCTTGTCGACCGTTACCGGGCGCCGCCCGCGGCCGGAGTCGCGGCCGCCGAAGCGTCCTCCGTCTCGGTCACGAGTTCCTCGCCCCGATCCTCCGAGTAGTCGATGAAGCCGATCATCATCTCGTCGGTCGTCGGGCCGCCGAACTGGACGGCGCGGGTCGTGTCGAGCTCAAGTACCGTCAGCTCGTTCCGCTCCTCCGTGTTGACGTAGGTCATCAGCACGTCGACGCGGGTTCCGGCTGGAATGTCCTTCGGCTCCTTGTAGATGTAGTTCGTCTGCCAGTTCCAGTCGTATGCCGGAACGTCAAGGAGAACCTCCTCGGTGCCGTCCGGGTAGTACGCCGTGTACTTGGCGTCCAGTCCCCGAAGGTGGGAGTGCGGCAGGTAGCCGTAGATCGTCGTCGGGTACTCGAAGACCTTCGAGGCGCCGATGATCCAGTTCTCATGACCGGGGGGAATCTCGAAATCGCTGTTGCCGACCCCTTCCCACTTGGCGATCCGGTCGATCTTCGCGTCCTTGGGATGGAACTTGAAGGCCATCTGGGAGCGATCCCAGACACCGGTGTCCACGCCCGGCTCCTTGTTGTAGTGCATCGAGAAGTAGAGCTGGGTGCCCGGCGTCAGCAGGCGGCCGGCCCCGTCGGGAAGGTGGAACGGCTCGGTACCGGGGGCGATGCCGCCGATCAGACCCGAGGCGCCCGGCGTCTCGGTCTCCGCCGCGATCCGGGAACCGACCACGTGGTGAACCACGTCGCTGCCGGACCGGAACTCGATCGCCTTGATCCAGCGCGGTTCCGACAGCATCTCGTTCGTGATCATCTCCGCCTTCAGGCTGATGTTCAGGTCCTTCACGTCGTCGTCGACCCAGAAAGGCTCGGCCAGATCGAGCACCAGGTCCGGCTCGCCGATCAGCCATCCGGTCGGCCACTCGACCGGCTCCGGCGCGTTCGCCGGATCGCCGCGGCGGGCGCCCGTGCTGGCCCAACTCAGGATCGTGTCGACTTCCTCCTGGCTCAGAATCCGCTCGTTCGTGAACAGCCCGTGGGTTTCCTCGCTCGCGAACCAGGGCGGCATCCGCTTCGCCTCTACCTGGCGGGCGATGCTGCGGGCCCAGGGACGGCTCTCCTCGTACGTCGTCAACGCCATCGGCGCCTTCATGCCGCCGTAGGCCACACCCTCGGGCCGGTGGCAGCCCTGGCAGGAGCGCTGGAGGATCGGCTCGACGTCCTCATGGAAGGTCACGACGTCCTTCGCGTCGACTTCGTTGGGTCCGGCGGCGAGAGCCGGAGCGGCAACGACAAGCAGCAGGGCGACAAGAGCGCAGCAGCGCCGATGATTGGGAATCACGAGGTTTGAGATCACGAGCGTCCTCCCGGGTCGAGGGTTGCTGGTTCGCGGTTCAGAATGTTGGGTCAATGTACCACGCCGGGTGGCGCCGACTCAAATGCCGATGGCCAACGCGGTTCCCTGGCCGCCTTCGGCGGCAGCCGGCGGGAAGCCGGCGCACCCAGTGTGAAGCCTCCGACATGAGGGTGCTAGTCCGGCAGCACTGTCTCAAGCCGGTCGATCGCATGGACCGGCGCGCCCTCGCCCTTCATCAGAGGCGCGACAGCCCGCAGCACAAGGCGCTGCCGGGCCAGCCGCCCCTGACCGGCGAAGGCCGAGGACTCCACGCGCAGGCTGAAGTGACTGCCCTCGCCCGTCACGTCTACGCGGGCGCCCGGCAGCGCCGCGGCCACGGCCTCCCGAATGCGCTCGGCCGTCTCCTGCGGCGATGGCTGTTCAGCGATCTCCATTCCACGGGTCCGTTCCGACCAGGCGCCGATCGATCAGCCGGCGGCTCGGGCAGCCGGGATGTCGACATCCAGGCGCTGCCCGTGCTCGCTGTCCACCACCGTGATCGAGGCTCCCTGCGCACGCGCTGCCGAATCCCGGTCGAGCAGGAAGTGAAGATCACCTACCTGCACGCGGACCTCCGATCCCGCCGCCGGGCCAAAGCCGAGAAAGGGCTGGAACTTGGCATCGATACCGAAATGGAGCTCCGCCTGCTGCTGCTGTTGCGCATTGCGGAGGATCTGCTCCGCTTCGGCGCTGATCGAGATCGCCACCTGGTCACCGGTCAGCGCAGGACGCTCCATGCCCAGCGCATCGTGAAGTTCGCCGCTGTCGTACATCTCCTTGACGATGTCGCAGCCACCCATGAACTCGCCGCCGACGTAGAGCTGGGGGATCGTCGGCCAGTCGGAGAACTCCTTGACCCCTTCGCGCACCTCGGAGTCCGACAGCACATCGAAGGTCTGGTACTGGGGAAGCAGCCGGTTCAGCACCTGGACGACCTGGGCGGAGAAACCGCACTGGGGCGTGGCAGGATTGCCCTTCATGAAGAGGACGGTGGAGCCTGAATCCACGATCCCCTGGATGCGGGACTGAAGTTCGGGGGGAATGGGCATGGCGGATTGACCTCCCGGAAGCGGACCGAGGCCGGAGAAGATGCCGCCAACATTACCAGCCCGAACGGGCATTGAGGAACGGCGCTCCGGCGGCCGGAGTCAGGGCAGGTCGAGAGCCGGGTTGCGGTCGAAGAAGTCGAAGGGACGCAGCTCGAAGCCGTGCCACATGACCGGCATCACCGGCCAGTCCTCGGCGCGGGGCAGATGGTGCATGCCCACGGTGTGCCAGACCACGATGTCCGTGTCGCTGATCGGTCGGTCAGCCTTCGTCCACGTAGGCAGACCCATGTCCGGCTCGCTCAAGCTGGGATGATCGCCTGCGGCGTAGCGTTCGTCCGGCCGGTACGGCGTCACCCACAAGTGATGCTCGATGAAGCCGGCCCGCCGCGTCGAGTAGTCCTCGGGCACGAGCAGGTTCGCCGTGTTCCTGCCGGGCAGCAGATGGTAGCTGGTCGGATAGCCGACGGCGTTGCGCCGGTTCGTGCTCTGCACACGCCACAGGGTGGGCCGCTCGAGGTTGATGTCGAGCCGGGCGTCGTGCTCGGTCGCCGCCGGGTGCGCTTCCTGGACCCACACACTCCGCCGCGGGTGGTCGTCGGGAAGCCGCTGCGTGACCAGACGGTCGGCGACGAAGCGGTTGGCGGTGCCGTCGACATCCAGGTCCAGCCGGTAGTTGAAGTAGTGGTCGTGGTTGACGCCCACGATGTTGCGGTCGACGAAGCGGCCGTGAGCGTCGGCCCTCCTCCCCGACTGAAGGGCATCGACAGCGGCCGTGTTGAGCGGCCCTGCCGTCGGCGCGGGCTGGATCGCCGAAACGACGCTGGTCGCCTTGGCTTCCAGGATGCCGGTGGCGCCCACTCTGGCCTCGATCGAACCGTCCTGCCGGAAGATCCAGTCGAGCAGGTAATCGTAGTTGCCGAGAACGGCGCCAGTACGCACGACCAGGTCGCGGCTCCGGCGGCTGTCCGGCTGCTCATCCGCATAGTGCCGCCACGACGGATCGCCAGTCTCCCGCTCGTAGATGCAGATCGTCCCCGGCACGGTCGCCGGATGACCGTTGGGGCCGGTGCGCAGCGAGTCGACGTAGACCGCGTGGTCCGGGCAGTCACGACCCGGAAGCAGCGGTTTGCCCAGGCCGTCGGCAACGAACTCACCGGCGTCGATGAAGTTGCGCCCGTACCAGGCGAACGACGGGTCCATGTAGGGAACGTAGATCTCGGACAGTTGGCCCTGGTACATCACCGACCGGGGAGCAGCGTCGGGATCCTGCTGGTAGGAGACCAGAGAGAGAACCGCGCCCGTGCGCTGATCGGGTCGCAGGTGGAAGCGCCACGTCTGCCAGCGCACCTGGTAGCCGTCCAGCTCGAACCCTGACCCAAGCGGCCGGCGCACGTCGAACGGCCCTGGAACCTCGCGCGGCTCGTCGAGCGTCGTCCGGTCGAAGTCCGCGTCGGCAATTGGAATGGGCGCGACGCCGTCGTCGACGACCTTGAGCACCTCGCCGGTGCCGAGATCGACGACCGCGGTCAGACCCTCGACCTGCCGGGCCCAACTGTTGCGGGCGCCGCGAGGTTCCGAGCAACGGATGTGCCCGAGTCGCCGCCCCTTCTCTTCGTCGGTACCGAAGTAGCCAGGCGGGAGCGTCATGCAGTCGAGGAAACTCGTATCGGTAATGCCACGGGCCTCGAGACCCGCGACGAAGTCGGGATGGGCAAGGGCCTCCCCGATCAGTGCTCCGTACTCTTCGAGGGTCCAACTGGGTTGCACGCCCTCGAGAAGCGACCAGGACGCGACTTTCCCGGCCGCCAGGTCAACGACCGTTTCGAAGGCCTCCGCGCCCTGGTGCACGACCGCGTACGCACCTCGCGGCATGTCGGCACCGGGGCGCCACGCCAGAACTTCATCCTTCGCTGGTTCCTGCAGCGTCAGTTGAGAAAAGCGGGTTTCAGCGTCCAGGCGGCCCTCGTCCCGCAGTATCTCCAGGACGTGCCAGACCTCCTGGTAGCTCAGCGGATCCAGTGGATGGTCCGCCGCCTGAAGAGGCAGAACCACCAGCACGGCGGCACAGACGAGAAGGCGGGAAGCAAGTCTGGACATCGTGAAACCTACTGATCCACCGTCTCCGCGCCGAAGGCGGTGCTCTTGAGCTCCCCTCCCTGGCCCCATCTCTCCCAGATGGGCCTGTTGTCCGTCGCGTTGACAAGCCACCGGTCGCCATACTTCTTGACCATGTAGAACTGCTCCATGATCGCCTGCCGGCGTGGCCGGAAGTCGATGAAGATGCCCCGGACGACCGCCGTCTCGCCGAGCCACTCGACGTACATCGACTTGGAGTCGTACCCGAGCGGAGAACCGATCCGCCCGATCTGGTCGAAGATGTTCCGGTACA
Source organism: Thermoanaerobaculia bacterium (assembly GCA_965232105.1). GTDB lineage: Bacteria > Acidobacteriota > Thermoanaerobaculia > Multivoradales > Multivoraceae > Multivorans. The sequence goes on along the minus strand of OZ246956.1, from coordinate 3,091,986 downwards.
TGACGACCCAGTCCGCCTTCGTCTGGCCGGAGTAGTCGCTGAAGTCCTCGGCCCAGTAGCTCAGGTGTTCCTCGACCTGCTCCCAGCTCGTGGCTTCCTTCTGCGTGTCGAGCAACCTGTTGACGGCCTCGAGTGCCGCCGCCTCGTCTTCCGGCGTCGGCGTCCATGCGGCCGCGACGACCGCTCCAGCCGGGCTGTCCGAAGCCTCCGTGACCTGGTCGGCCGCGATCTCGAATACGGCGAGATGCGCCTCGTCCTTGACGTACATCCGCGACCCGGCGACCGTCAGATGGGTGAAAACAGGAGTGTCGGCGACCTCCCAGGAGGCGAGCTCCTGGTATTCGGAGGGATCCGCGGCGAGCACCTTGATCTCGCCGTTGTCCGTGAGCACCAGGAGCCGGTCCTCACCAACCACGACGAAGGCCGCGTACCGCGCCGCCTGAGGCGGACCCTGCCAGCACTGCTCGCCGGTCCGGATGTCGACGCAGACCATCGTTCCCAGCCTCTTGTGCGAACGGAAGTAGACGTAGTCGCCGATCAGCACCGGCGAGTCCATGTACAGCTCGTGCCGCTTCGTTGCCCAGACGCTGTTGACGTCCCAGAGTTCGTCGCTGTCGCTCGGCTCGAAATCGAGCAGCGCATTGCCCCAGTGGTAGCCACCGATCAGAACCTTGCCGTCGTACAGGACCGGGGTCGGGATGTTCTGCTCCATGAAGATCCGCATTTCCTTCTTCCACAGCGTCTTGCCGTCGCTGGCGCGAATCCCGACCACGTGGTTCTGGGTCGTGGTGACGATCTGCCGGACCCCCTCGATCGTGAACGCCATCGGCGAGGCGTAGCCCGGCGGAAAGTACTCGCTGCGCCATACCTCTTCGCCGGTGTGCCGGTTGTAGGCCACCAGCTCTCCCAGGCTTTCAAGGGACGGATCCGGCCAGGTCTGACCGATCGGCACGATGACCAGATCGCCCTCGACCAGGGGCGAAGCGCTGGTGCCGCACTCGGGGTACGGCTGCTTGTAGATGTCGTCGTAGTTCTTGTCCCAACGCACGTCGCCCTGCTCCGTGTCGATGGCGTGCAGCCTCTCGGTGACGCCAAATGTGTAGAGCGTGTCCCCTACGGCGGTCAACGTCGACTTGGGGCCGGGGCCCCACGCCGAAGCGTGATTCACCTCCACGTAGGGAACCGGGTACGCGTAGCGCCAGATCTCCTCGCCCGTCTCCGGGTCGAGCGCCAGCACGACTTCATCTTCACCCTGTCGAACGTGAATGTAGAGCTTGCCCTCGTGGAGAATCGGCGCCGACTGCCCGAGCCCGACCTCGAGCTTCCAGACCTGGTGCAGAGAGGCCGGCAGCGGGCCGTGAAGCGCCGCGGCGAGCCTCTCGTTGCCGGCCACGGGCGCGTATCCGTCCCGGGCCGGACCCCGCCATTGAGGCCAGTCTCCCTCCGCGGCAAGGGCCGGCGCGGACCACAGGACCGCCAGCAGCGCCAGGCACAAGAAGGGTTTCCATTGTCCATGCCTCGGCGAACTCCAACCTGACGTTCCGGTTGTTCGAACGACGTTCCCAACAATCATCACCATGATCTCCTAGAAGTGGAAGCTCAGCCGCAACATGAGCCGGCGCGGATACTGGTAGAGGGAAGGCACCAGATTACCGTCCCTGAACGCAGTGGCCTGCCACCAGTCCCAAGCGTCTTCGTTCAGGGCGTTCAGGACCTGCAGATCGACGCCGAACGAGACGTCACCACCGAGCGAGAAGTTGCGCCCGATGCCCAGGTCGAGCGTCGCACTGCCCGGCATCCTCCGCTGGTCCTCACGCGGGGTCAGGGCGACATCGATCTGGCCCTGAGGCAGTTGGACCCTCTGGAAGAGTCCGTAGGGCCGGCCGTCCTGAACCTTCAGCACTCCTGCTCCCCGGAGCTGCCACGGCAGGTCGACCTGGACCTGGCCCGCGAACACCCAGGTTCGGTCTCCCTGCAACAGCCCTTCAGCGTTGATGTGGTGGTTCGGATCCACGCCCATCTGGGACGAGAAGAACGGTTCCGCCTGGCGCTGGTCGAGGTTCCGTGCCGTGAATCCCTCCGAGTTCGACCAGCCGAGCGATGCGTTCATCCCCCACCTGCCGACCTTCCGCTTGGTCAGGCTCACGAAGATGGCCTCGTAGTCCTGGTGGTACCTCGCACCGGGGGGCGCGTTCGCGCCCGGCCCCGGGCTGTTCCCCTTGCGCCGGGTCGGCTCCTCGACGATGCCGAAGAGCGTCATCGTTTCGCCGGTCTCCGGATTCTCGAACGGCACTTCCTCGTAGACGCCGTCGTCGAGGATGTGCCAGCCGATCAGGTTCGTGCCGCGCTTGACGACGAGTTCGGCGCCGAGCGTCAGCGTCTCGCTGAGCTGCTGCTCGTAGCCGAGGGCGTACTGGTCGTACTCGGGCGCCTTCATGTTCGGGTCCGGCTGAATGAGATTCTCGTCGGCGACCGTCCGGTAGACGTACCAGGGGCCGTTCCGGTAGTAGCTGAAGGCGTACATCGAGGGCGGCCGGTCGGGGTGAGGGCCGTTCCACACGGCCGTGTTGTTCGCCTCGAAGTACTTGCCGTAGGAGACGCGCAGCACACCCTGCCGCTCGCCCTCGCCGACCTGGTGGGCGATCCCCAGCCGCGGCGAGATGTTCTTCCAGTCGACCAGGTCATCGTAGGCGGGGTAGAAGTCACCGCTGAAGACGGCGTTGCCCTTGCCGCCGCCGTGGGCCAGCAGCACCTCGTAAGGGGGAATGCCGCCGTTGTCATGGTCGTACCGCACGCCGAGGTTCAGGGTCGTCTTGCCGCCCAGGTTCCACGAGTCGTCCACGAAGAGCCCGAGAGAGGTCGAGTCGCTGCCGTAGTAGTGCTGCTGCCGGGTGTAGCGCCAGTAGAAGCTCTCGGCGAACTTGGCGTAGTAGAGACCGCCCGAGCCCGGGTAGAGCTGCGGCGTCTTCGTCGTCGCGTCGGTGAACTGGACGCCGAACTTGAACTCGTGACTGCCGCCGAGGTCGTCCGCGAAGTGGGTCAGCTTGGCGCTGGTGCGGATCATCCCGGGCCCGTAGTCGTATGGATACCTCGGTCCGCCGACGGTCGTGGGCACCGGCTGGGTGTAGTCCACGAAGGGCGGCTCCGTGCTGCCGGTGACCGAGGCCACGCGGTCGTAGTTGTCGAAGTCGGCCAGGTTCATCTCGAAGAACGTCCGGTTCGAGAACACCGACTGCCAGCCGAGCCGGAAGGAAGGCCGGATGCCGAACTCGTGCGTCTGCGCGTCCTGGGAGAGGAAGGGATCCGAGGACTGCTGCCAGTCGTAGTCCTCGTACTGGGCGCTGAGCGTCAGCGTGTTCGACGGGTTGAAGGTCCAGTCGAGCTTCAGGGCGGAGCGCTCCCAGAGGTCCGGCCGCACGAACTCCCGAATCGAGCCCGGCTCCCCGAGCGCGTCCTCCTTGTACTCCAGCGACAGGAAGTACCACAGCTCGTCCTGGACGAGCGCGCCGCCGAGCGCCAGGGTGTAGTTGTTGAACTTGTCCCGATAGAAGCCCGTCTCCTCGCCGGTCAATCCAGCCACCTTCGGGCCTTCCGCGGTCAGCCCGTCGAACTGGCCGTAGTAGTTCAGGCGGCCATCGAACTCGTTCGTCCCGGACTTCGTGACGATGTTGATCGCACCGCCGGACATGCCTCCGTACTCCGCCGGGGCGCCGACGCCAAGCACCTGGACCTCCGAGATCGTGTCCGGGTTGATCCAGAACCACACGCCGCCGTAATCGTGCAACGTGGAGTTGAGGCCGTCCATGTTCCACGAGTTCGACACGCCGCCGCTGCCGTAGACCGAGTACCTCCAGTCGCCGTAGGTCTGGTCGCGCCCCTGGAGCGTCACCCCCTTCGCCATGCTCGCGTAGTCCTGGAAGCTGCGCTTCGTCGGCAGGTCGTCGATGAAGTCCTCCGTGAGGTGGGTGCTGATCACGTTGCTCGTCACGTCGAGGATCGGCCGCTCCGACGTCACCGTGATCTCCTCCGAGGTCGCGGCGAGCTGGAGCACCATGTTCACCGTGCTGGTCTGCGAGATCGAGATGCGGACACCCTCGACGGTCTCGTCCTCGAAGCCGTCGAGTCTTCCGGTGACCGAGATCGCGCCCGGATTGAGCGCGCTGACGAGGAACTCGCCGTTCACGCCCGTCGTCGTCGAGCGGTCGCCGCGCACCAGCGGCCCCTCGACTTCGATCATCACACCGGGCAGCGGGTCGCCGTTCGCGTCGCGCACCTCGCCGCGGACCGTGCCGACGTTCTGAGCCAGGGCCGGCGCCGCGATCATCACCAGGAGCAGGGAACCCAACAACACCATTCGCATCTTCGACATGGACACCTCCGGGTTCTGTTTGACGACGTATCAACGATACTCTGACCCATTCAACCGTGTTCGATCTAGAGCAAAACCTTAGAAAACCTTAAGAATCCTCTATAGGCGCCTCTCGACTTTCCCTCCTTTGACGAGTTCTTCCCTGTGTTTCCGGTCCATCCCTGCGACAGAAAGACTCGTCTCTTCAAGTTTCCCGACCGGTTGGTTCCATTCGTCGTCGCGCTAGCTCTCTGCGCACCGGCGGTCGGTCAGGACGACGACGCCCCCACGGAGCGTCCCTCGATCAGGGCCCTCGTCATCGACCAGCCGATCATCGTCGATGGCCGGCTCGATGAGCCGGCCTGGCAACAGGCCGAGGTCGGCAACGGCTTTCGCCAGCGCGAACCCCGTGAGGGGGCACCGGCATCCGAACGCACGGAGTTCTCCATCGCCTACACCCCGTCGACGCTCTACGTCGCCCTGCGCGCGTTCGATCGGGAGCCCGCGAGGATCATCGCCAAGGAGATGGAGCGCGACGCGGAGCTTGCCTCCGACGACTCCTTCGTCCTCGTGTTCGACACGTTCCTCGACGGCAGGAACGCCTTCGCCTTCGCCACCAACCCGAACGGTGCCCGTCACGATGCGCTGATCACCGACGAGGGACGCGACGTGAACACCGAGTGGGACGGCGTCTGGACGGTCAGGGCTCGACGAACGGCGGAAGGCTGGACGGCCGAGATGGCCATTCCCTTCGCGACCCTGCGCTTCGATCCGGCGCTCGACCGCTGGGGCCTCAACGTCCAGCGGCTCATCCGCCGCAAGAGCGAAGAGGTGAACTGGGCGTATCTGCCCCGTTCCGCCCTGCCGATCACCACGTCCGGCGTGTCCCACTACGCGGCCTACCGGGTTTCCCTGGCCGGCAGCCTGACGGGGCTCGCCGGGCTTCGGCGCTCGCGCAGTCTGGACATCAAGCCCTACCTGATCGGATCCGCCTCGGAAGAGCCTCCGACCCGTACCTCGGCGAACGACCTCGACGGCGGACTCGACATCAAGTGGGGACCGAGCAAGTCGGTGGTTCTCGATCTCACCTACAACACGGACTTCGCCGAGGTCGAGGTCGACGATCTGCAGGTGAACCTGACGCGGTTCTCCCTCTTCTTCCCCGAGAAGCGGGACTTCTTCCTCGAGAACGCGGGCATCTTCGAGTTCGGCCCTCCCCAGAGAGTGCCCTGGCTGCCCGCCCTGATGAAGGCCTTCTTCTCGCGCCGCATCGGGCTCGACGGCGGCGCGACCGTGCCGATGGACCTGGGGGCTCGCCTGACCGGTCGGCTCGGCGAATGGAACTTCGGCGTCCTCGGCGTCGGTACGGGAGCGGCGGACATTGGAGACCACGGCGTGCCGCAGACCGCCTTCTCGGTCGCCCGGGTGAAACGCAACATCGGTGAGCGCTCCAGCGTCGGCGCGATCTTCACGCAGCGCGACCCCTCCGCAGCGGGAGCGGAGAACCTCTACGGCTTCGACCTCGAGCTCAAGCCAACCCAGCTCCTCCAGCTCAACGGCTACTGGAGCCGTAGCGAGCGGCCGGGCATCGACGTCGACGACGCCTCCTTCGGCGCTGGCGTCGGCTACCAGGGTTCGACGCTCACGACCTCGGTGGACTTCATCGAATCGCAGCAGAACTTCGACCCGGGCGTGGGTTTCCTGCTGCGCGAGAACTTCCGCCTCTTCAACCCGCGCTTCATCTGGCAGCCGCGGATCGAGCGGGGCGGCATCCGTTCCTGGTACGCCGAGGGCGCGCACCGCCGTTTCGAGCGTTCGAGCGACGGGCGCCTGGAGAGCGAGGAGACCTACGTGTACCCCCTCGGCATGGTCCTCAAGTCGAACGACTTCTGGGAGTTCGGCGCCGTCCGCACGAAGGAGCAGCTCTTCGCGCCGTTCGAGATCTTTCCCGGCGTGGTGATCCCGCCGGGCCTGTTCGAGTTCGACGGCTGGGAACTGCTGATGCTGACCGACGCATCGCGATCGGTGAGCTTGCGGAGCTTCAACAACTGGGGCGAGTTCTACGGGGGCGACTGGGTCTCCCTGCGGCAGACGCTCGGTCTGCGCCTGTCACGCCTCGTTCGCGCCTCGACCACCTGGTCGCACCACGACGTGGACCTGCCGCAGGGCGCCTTCGAGATCAACCTCTGGAGCCAGGGCGTCGACCTCTCGTTCACACCCGATCTGCGACTGAACATGATCGCCCAGTACAACGACGCTGCCGAGGACCTCGGCGTCAACATCCGCTTTCACTGGATCTACCGACCCGGCGCCGACATCTTCCTCGTCTACAACGAGAACTGGACGGCGCCGTCGCTCCGGGAGCGACGCACACAGGGCCGGCAGCTCATCCTCAAGGCCACCTATCTGTTCCAGCGCTAGGAGCTGGCGCGGCAGAAACTGGGTGCGCCGGCCGTGGCGCGGGCCTTCTGGCCCGCGTTTACGGCAACCGGCGCGAAGCGCCGACTCCGGACCTTCTGCCGCGCTAGGGCCGTGCCTGGATCTCCCGGCCGGACCGCACCGCCTCCATCGCCTCCCCCGTCCGGCCCAGGCGACTGAGAATGTCGGCCAGCACGAAGTAGCCCAAAGCCCCCGCCTGGTGGGCTTCGTCCTGCTCCAGGCCCGCGCGCACCAGTTCTTCGGCCCGCTCGAGATCGCCTCCCTGGTCCATCAGCAGCTTCGCCAGCAGGTAGTGCCCCTCGATGAACTCCGGGTTCGCGTCCACCGCCGCCTGCCACAGTTCCTCCTGCTCCGCCGCGTTTCCCTCCCCGCCAAGAAGCCGGCCGAGGTTGAACAGCGTCCTGTAGTGCCACGGCATCCGGGCCAGCGCTTCCGTGTAGCGCTCGACCGCCCTCTCGGTGTCGCCTCGCTCTTCGTAGAGCACGGCCAGATTGAAGTGCGGCTGCACCGGGCGATCGTTCGCCTGGATGGCCCGCTGGAAAGCGCCCTCGGCCTCGTCGACCCGTCCGGACAGCGTGAGCAGTTCGCCAAACTGGTTGTGGACCAATGCCGGGGCATGCTCGTAGCGGGCTGCAGACTCGGCAACTTCGAGGGCCTCTGCCTGACGCCCGAGATCGACCAGGATTTCGGTGGAGGCGATTGCCGCCTTGCTGTCGTGCGGCGCCAGGGTGCGAAGCCGCTCGAAACCGACCAGGGCATCCTCCGGCCGGCCCAGCCAGAGGTAGGAGTCGGCCAGACCCATCAGCGACGCCTGATGATCCGGGTTGCGGGCCAGGGCATTCTGGAAGTACGCGATCGCCGCTTCGTATTCGCCCTCGCGCTGGTGCAGGTTGCCAAGCATCTGCTGGGCGTCGACCACTCCGGGATCCAGCTCGATCGCCTCCAGCAGGCGCTCGCGGGCAGCCGCCGTCTCGCCCTTTCCGATGTCGCTCTGGGCAAGCATGATCGCCCGGTGGACCGCGATCTTGCCCTTCGGGTCGGCGAGACCGGAGAGGTCCTCGGGCGCCTCCGCGCGGCTGCCGCTGCCGGCCAGATAGCCGAGCGCCTGGAGCTGCGCCAGCGTCTCCTGATCGAGGTCCGGCCGGGCGGCGTCGCCCGACCCGGCCCGGTCGAAATCGCGGATCATCCCCAGCAGACGGTCGCGGAGTCCCCGCGCTTCGGCGCGCGCGCCGCGCACGACGTTCTCCGTCTCCCCCGGATCCTCGGCGAGGCGGTACAGCTCGGGTTCCGGTGCATCGATGAACTTGAGCGGTCCAGTGTGAATGGCGCGTAGCGGCGCCCAGCCGTAGTGGTAGAGCGAGTAGTACGACTCGACGTAGGCGGAGCGTTCACCGTCGTCCAGGCCGAGCAGGAGCGGAAGCAGGCTGCGCCCTCCCTGGCGGGAGGGGATAGCCGGTGCCGAGCGACCGAGCGCCTCGAGAATCGTGGGACGGAGATCGACGTGGCTGACCGCAGTAGCCACCCGGCGACCGCCGAGGCGAGCCCCCGGCAGCCGGACGATCAGCGGCACACGCGCCGTGCTGTCGTAGACGAAGTAGCCATGGAAGTACTCGCCGTGATCGCCGAGGCCCTCTCCGTGGTCGCCCGTGACGATCAGGAGCGTCCGCTCGAGCAGGTCCCTGCCTTCCAGCATCTCGCGCAGCCGCCCGACCAGGCTGTCCGTGTACGCAACCTCCGCGTCGTATGGCCGCTGCGGATACCGCGACGCATAGGGCTCGGGCGCCTCGTAGGGATCGTGCGGCTCGAAGAGATGCAGCCACAGGAAGAAGGGCGAGCCGAACGTCTCGTCGAGCCAGGCCTCCGCCTCCTCGATCGTCTCCGTCCCCTCGCGCTGAACGGCCCCGATGTTCAGCATCCCCATGTCCTGAACCTTGAACTCGTCGTAGTAGCGGTCGAAGCCGCGATCGATTCCCCATCTGCCGTCCAGGACGAAGGCACTGACGAAGCCTCCGGTGCGCCGGCCGGCGGCGGACAGGTCCTCGGCGAGTGTGGGCAGCCGCTCGTCGAGCGCATAGCCGACGTTCTCGCGTACGCCATGGACCGGCGGGTAAACCCCGGTCATGATCGAACTGTGCGCGGGAAGGGTGAAGGGAACCGTGGTCAGCGCGGACTCGAACAGAACCCCCTCGGTCGCGAGCCGGTCGAGGTGCGGCGTCTCGATGTCCGCATAGCCGTAGCAGCCGAGCCGGTCGGCGCGCAGCGTGTCGATCGTGACCAGCACCACGTTCCACGCCTCGGGAGACAGATCGCCGACCGCTTCGCTCCAGGCCGCGACAGTGGAAGGGCGCTCGGCCGATACGACGGGCTCAGCCGATGAGGTGCGCTCCGGAACCGGGGCTGGCTCCCGCTGGCAGGTGGCGAGCGAAGCGACCGCAAGCACCGAAGCTACGGCGGTCATCCGCCGGCGCCGGAACCCGATTCGCTTCTGCGTCTTATTGACCATTTGTAGGGCGCTCAGTACTATGAAAAGCCATCCTAACGGCAGCGCGAAGATTCCTGAGTAACCGAAAGGTCGATCAACACGTCTCCCCCAAGACACAGGAAGGCTTCGACGTGGTTCCGCAGCGTCTGACGGGACCTTAGGAATTCTTAAATTTGTTGGGGGATGAGGTTCGCAAAAGGGAGACCGCGATGTTTACCAACTCTCTCAGGACGACCCCGATCGTGGCGCTGAGCGTCCTCGCTCTCGGCGCCGGCTTCCTTGCCTGTGCCCCGGGCGAAGAGGAAGAGACAGAACCTCCGGCCGAGGCACCCGCCGTGCGGGAAGTGCCGGCGCCCGTCGGGGAGATCGTCGTCATCCGGGGCGACAGCCGCGAGTTCCTCGAACTCACTCCGGGCAACCCCACGTTGATGGTGGCGACGGACGTCGGCGATCCCAACGCGATCGGCACGGTGGCGGGCACCACGAAGATGAGCAACGTCATCGCGCGCTACGAGAACTTCTCTCTCGAGGACTGGGTCTACACCTACGACGAGTACATCTACGGCCTCGAGGGTGGAGTCCTGACGCTCGAGACGGAGGACGAGGTGTTCGAAGTCGGCCCGGGTGACGGTCTGTGGATCCCAAGGGGTACGGTGGCCAAGAGGCTCGAGGCCGGCGAAATGGCCCCGAACCTGGTCGCCGTCTACCCGTTCGACTGGGTGCCCGCGGACGAGAACTGGTCGATGGAGGGCGAACCGGACCCGGTGGTCTTCGTCGCGGCCGCCGACCGCGAGATCGTCGAGTTCGGGCCGGGCATCTACACCGGGTCCGATGTCGGGCCTGCCAGCGCGCCCGGTGTGGTCGCGGTCAGCGACATCCTCCACTGCGCGGTCACCGTGCTGGACAACTTCGATACCCAGCAACAGCGCCCGATGATGTTCGACGAGTACCTCTACGTCCTCGAGGGGAGCCTGACGATCCTCTCCGGCGAGGACGCCCACGAACTCGGCCCCGGCGACGCGATCTGGATGCCCAAGGGCGCGATGGTCCAGTACCAGTCCGAACAGTCGACGCTGATGGCGATGATCTACCCCGCCAACTGGCAGGAGCAGATGGCGGCCGCGCAGGAGGCCGCAGGAAGCGAGGAAGCCGAGTAACGACACCGTCCACCGCAGTGCGAACTCAGGATGCGAGAGCGCCTCCTGAGGGAATTCCGCCTAGAATGTGCGCCGCGTGCGGGCAGTCGTCCGCTTCCCAACACCCTCGCAAGGAGCCGAGATGAGGAATCGCCTTCAGTTCTGTTCATTCCTGCCCCTTCTGACGCTGGCCATCGCATCGCTGCATGCGGAAGAGTGGACCTCCTGGCGCGGGCCGTACCAGAATGGCTACTCGCCCCAAACCGGGCTGATCGACACCTGGAGCCCGGAGGGCGAGAACCTGATCTGGCGTCAGGACTTCATCGCCCGCTCGACGCCGGTCGTGATGGACGGTCGGGTGTTCGTCAACGGTCGCGCCGGCTCGGGAATCCACGAGCAGGCCGTCATCGCGGCGTTCGACGCCGGTACCGGCGAGCCGCTGTGGGAGAACCGCTACAACCTCTACCTCACGACCGTCGCCATGAACCGGGTCGGGTGGGCCTCGCTTACCGGCGATCCGGAGACCGGCTACACCTACGCCCAGCTCGTCAGCGGCCTCTTCCTCTGCCACGACCGCGACGGAAACCTGGTCTGGTCGGTTTCCCTCAAGGAAGAGCACGGTCGCTTCGAGGGCTACGGCGGCCGGACCGCCTCCCCGGTGATCGACGGGGACCTGATCATCGTCAACATGAACAATGGCAGTTGGGGCAACCAGGGCATACCCCGGCATCGCTACTACGCCTTCGACAAGCGAACCGGCGCGGTGCAGTGGATGTCGACGCCGGGAGGCACCATCTACGACCGGAACACGCAATCGATCCCGATCGTCACCGTGATCAACAACCAGCGCTTGCTGATCACCGGTAACGCGGATGGGCACATCTACGCCCTGCAGGCCCGCACCGGCAAAAAGGTCTGGGAGTTCAATCTCTCCAAGCGGGGTATCAACTCCTCGCCCGTCGTCGACGACCAGGGCAGGGTCTTCATCTCCCACAGCGAAGAGAACATCGATGAGGGCACTCTCGGCCGCGTCATCGCAATCGACGGCACACTGAGCGGCGACATCACGAACACCGGTGAACTATGGCGGTGGAACCGGAACAAGGCCGGGTTCCCGTCGCCGACAATCCACGATGGCCGCCTGTACGTGGTGAACAACTCCGGCAACCTCGCCGCGGTCGACACGGAAACCGGCGAGGTCTACTGGGAACTCAGCATCGGGACGGTCGGCAAGGCGTCGCCGGTCTGGGCCGACGGCAAGATCTACGCCGGCGAGACGAACGGCCACTTCGCGATCATCCGGCCGGGAGAGACGAGCGCCGAGATCCTCAGCCGGCACCAACTGAAGGTGCCCGACGGCCGCTACGCCGAGCTGTACGGCTCGGCGGCGATCGCCTACGGACGCGTCTACTTCACCACCGAGGAAGGGGTCTACTGCCTCGGCGACAAGGACGCTCCCTTCGAGGTTACGGCTTCACCACTTCCCAGCCGCGGCGACGAGGGCGAACCGGAAGGACCGCCGACTACCCTGCTCGTGGTGCCCGCCGAGATCCGCGCCGATCCCGGCGAGAGTCACGACTTCCAGGTCTTCGCGTACGACGCTCTCGGCCGACCGCTGGGGGAGGTCGAAGCCGATTGGTCGCTCCAGGGGATCGAGGCGGATCTCTCGGACAGCACCCTCCGCTTTGCCGACGACTCGGGCTTCCAGGCCGGCGCGCTGGTCGCGACCAGCGGCGACCTCACCGCCGAAGCGCGCATTCGTGTCTTCCCGCCCCTGCCGTGGACGGAGGACTTCTCCGGCGGAAAGAAGGGCTACTGGATCGGCGGCGGCCGGTACGACATCGCGGAAGAAGATGGCGACAGCATCCTGGTCAAGCCTGTCGCCGAGAGCGGACTGCTGCGCTCGCCGCTCCTGCTCGGGCCGCCTTCACTGGGGAACTACACGATCCAGGCCGACGTCCGCAACTCGCAGAAGGGCCGGCGGCGCTCCGACTCGGGTTTGATCAACTCCGGCTACATCCTCGACATGCTGGGTATCCACCAGCGCCTCCAGATCCGCTCCTGGTCGGCCCAGCTACGGGTCGAGCAGAAGGCCGACTACGCGTTCGAGATGGACCGTTGGTACACGATGAAGCTGCAGGTGGAAGCACAGGGCGACTCCGCCACGATCCGCGGCAAGGTCTGGCCCCGCGACGAAGAGGAACCGGCCGAGTGGACGATCACAGCCGAAGATCCCCACCCGATCCGCAGTGGTTCGCCGGGTCTGCTCGGCTACTCGCCGGCCGTCGTTTCCTACGACAACGTTCGAATCACCGGCAACTGAGTATCCGAGGTCCGATCGAGTGCACGACGAGAAGAGGACAGCAAGAAGCCACTGAACCCAAGGAGCGGAGCATGAGCAAGCCAGGGCTGGCAGCAGCGATTCTGATCTCGGCGGGGACCGCCGGGGCAGTAGCGGAAGATCCGCCGGCCATGTTCGGCCTGACTCCTTCGCGCAACATGGTGTCGACCGAGACCGGCGTCCCGACGGACTGGGACATCCTGTCCGGCAAGAACATCAAGTGGAAGCAGAAGCTCGGCTCCCAGACCTATGCCGGACCGATCATCTACGACGGCAAGGTCTTCGTCGGCACGAACAACGAGGGCGAGCGCCGTCCCGGCATCGTCGGCGACAAGGGCATCCTGATCGCCTTCCGCGAGAGCGACGGCGAGCTGCTGTGGCAGGCCACGCACGACAAACTGCCGGCCGGACGGGTCAACGACTGGCCGCTCCAGGGCATCTGCTCGACCCCCTACATCGAGGACGGCGTCGCCTACTACGTCTCCAACCGGGGGGAGTTCGTCGCAGTCGACGTCGACGGCTTCGCGGACGGCAACGACGGCATGCAGGACGAGCAGTACAGCCACGAGCAGGACGCAGACATCCTCTGGATTTACGACACGATCGCCGAGCTCGACGTCTTCCCCCACAACCTCGCCGCCGGTTCGCCCCTGGTGGTCGGCGATGTCGTCGTCGCGACCACCGGCCAGGGCGTCGACGAGGGGCACATCAACGTCCCCTCCCCGCTCGGTCCGAGCTTCGTGGCGCTCAACAAGCACACCGGTAAACTGGTCTGGGAGAGCGCCCACCCGATGGAGAAGATCCTCCACGGGACCTGGTCCAATCCGGCAGCCGGTGTCGGCGGCGGCCGGGAGCAGATCGTCATCCCGGGGGGCGAGGGCGTCGTCTATTCCTTCGCGCCGGACACCGGCGAATTGATCTGGACCTTCGACGCGAATCCCAGGGAGTCCGTGTGGGAACTCGGCGGCAAGGGCAGCCGGAACAACATCATCTCCACGCCCGTGTTCCACCACGACGTCGTGTACATCGGCGTCGGCCAGGATCCGGAGCACGGAGAGGGCCCCGGCCACTTCTACAAGATCGACGCCTCCGGAACCGGCGACATCACCGAGTCGGGCGAGATCTGGCACGTCGGAGGCGACGACTTCCACCGCACGATGTCGACCGCGTCCGTCCATGAGGGGCTGGTCTACATCGCCGATCTCTCGGGCCACGTCTACTGCTTCGACGAGGAGACCGGCGAACTCCAGTGGATGCACCACACGTATGCCGCGATCTGGGGTTCGACCTTCGTCGTCGACGGGAAGATCTACATCGGCGACGAGGACGGCGAAGTCGCGATCCTCGCGACCGGTCGCGAGGAGAATCTGATCAACGAGGTGTTCATGGAGGGCGCCGTCTACACGACACCCCTGGCCAAGGACGGCGTGCTCTACGTGGCGACCCGCTCGGAGCTCTACGCGATCGAAGAGGGGGCCCAGTTGGAGGCGGCGGAGTAGCGCCAAACGCGGCTTCCTTTGCGGTACGCTCCCGGATCGCACTACGAGGGAGCGCGCGATGGAACGGAAGATCCGCATGGGCATGGTCGGCGGCGGCCAGGGCGCTTTCATCGGCGCCGTCCACCGGATGGCGGCGGGGCTCGACGGTCTGATCGAACTCGTCTGCGGCGCCTTCAGCTCGGATCCCGAACGCTCCAGGGCCTCCGGCGCCGAGCTCTTCCTGCCGCCCGAGCGGTGCTACGGCACCTACCAGGAGATGATGGCGCGCGAGGCCGCCCTCGACCCGGCCGAGCGGATGGACTTCGTCTCCATCGTCACCCCGAACCACATGCACTTCCCGGTCGCCGCGGCGGCGCTCGAAGCGGGTTTCCACGTGATGAGCGACAAGCCGATGACGAAGTCGGCGGCCGAGGCGGAAGCCCTGGTCGAACTCGTGGAGCGGACCGGCCTCGTCTTCGGCCTGACCCACAACTACACCGGCTACCCGATGGTCAAGGAGGCCCGCCACCGGGTCCGCAGCGGCCAGCTCGGCAGGGTACGGAAGATCGTCGTCGAGTATCCCCAGGGTTGGCTCGCCACCGAGCTCGAAGCGGAAGGCCAGAAGCAGGCGGACTGGCGGACGGACCCGGAGCGCGCCGGGATCAGTTGCTGCATCGGCGACATCGGCACCCACGCCGAGAACCTCGCCGAAGCGATCACCGGGCTACGCATCGAGTCGCTGTGCGCCGATCTGACGACCTTCGTCGACGGCAGGCCGCTGGAGGACGACGGCAACATGCTGCTCCGCTTCGACAACGGCGCCCGTGGAGTGCTCTACGCCTCCCAAATCTCGATCGACGAGGAGAACGCGCTGGCGATCCGCGTCTACGGCGAGTCAGGCGGCCTGGAGTGGCGCCAGGAGGAACCGAACACGCTGATCCTCAAGTGGCTCGACCGTCCGCGCGAGATCCTGCGCACGTCCGGCCAGGGACTGAGCGACGACGCGGCCGCGCACACCAGGCTGCCGGCCGGCCACCCCGAGGGGTTCCTCGAAGCGTTCGCCAACCTGTACCGGAACTTCGCGTTGACGCTCGACTGCCGGAGGCGCGGAGTCGAGCCCGACGCGACGATGCTCGACTTCCCCACCGTCCACGACGGCCTGCGCGGGATGCAGTTCATCGAGACGGTCGTCGCCAGCAGCGAGAGCGACCAGAAGTGGCTCAGGATGCCCGCCTGACCGCGGCACACAAGCGCCACACCCCAACGAACGAAGGCAGCAACCAGTAGGAGACGCACCGTGGCCCGACCCGTTACCCTGTTCACCGGCCAGTGGGCCGATCTTCCCGTCGCCGACCTCTGCCCCCTGGCGCGAAACCTCGGCTACGACGGCGTGGAACTCGCCTGCTGGGGCGACCACGTGGAGGTCGACCGCTGTGACGACGCCTACGCCGCCTCACGGCGTGAACTGCTCGAGCAGCACGGACTCGAGCTCCACGCGATCAGCAACCATCTCGTCGGCCAGGCGGTGTGCGACCGGATCGACGCCCGCCACGAGGCGATCCTGCCGCCCCACGTCTGGGGCAACGGCGACCCCGAAGACGTCCGCAAGCGGGCCGCCGACGAGATGATCCGCACCGGCGAGGCGGCGAAAGCTCTCGGGCTCGGGGTCGTGAACGGGTTCGTGGGAAGCTCCATCTGGCACCTGCTCTACTCCTTCCCACCCGTGCCGCCCGTGATGATCGACGACGGATTCGCCGACTTCGCCGCCCGCTGGACGCCGATTCTCGACGCCTACCGGGAACTCGGCGTCCGCTTCGGCCTGGAGGTCCACCCGACCGAGATCGCCTTCGACACGGTGAGCGCCGAGCGTGCGATCGAAGCACTCGGTGGCCATCCCGCCTTCGGCTTCAACTACGACCCCAGCCACCTCGGCTACCAGGGCGTCGACTACGTCGACTTCATCCGGTTCTTCGCCGACCGCATCTTCCACGTCCACATCAAGGACGCCTGGTGGTCCGACGGGCCCAAGCCCTGCGGCGTCTTCGGCGGTCACACGAACTTCGGCGATCACCGCCGGTTCTGGGACTTCCGCTCGCCCGGCCGCGGCTCGGTCGACTTCGAGGAGATCATCCGGGCTCTGAACGACATCGGCTACGACGGACCGCTCTCCGTCGAGTGGGAAGACTCCGGGATGGACCGCGAACACGGCGCCGCCGAAGCGGCCGACTTCGTCAGGGCGCTCGACTTCGCGCCCTCGGAGATCGCCTTCGACGCCGCGTTCGAGGACAACTGAGGAAACGGCAAGAGGAGGCTGCCAAATGACACCCTTCTTCCCTGAGATCCAGACGGCGATCCCGTTCCACGGGCCCGACAGCCGGGATCCCCTCTCGTTCAAGTACTACGACCGCAAGCGCAAGGTGGGCCGCTCCACGATGGAGCGGCAGCTCAAGTTCGCGGTCGCCTACTGGCACACCTTAAAGGGCGGCGGCCAGGATCCGTTCGGACCGGACCCCGTGTACGACCGGCCCTGGGACGACGCCCCGACGCCGATCGACGCGGCGCGGCAAACACTCGACGCCGCGTTCGAGTTCTTCACCAAGCTCGGCGTGCCCTACTACTGCTTCCACGACCGGGACATTGCACCCGAGGGCAACTCCGTCGCCGAGAGCAACGAGTACCTGGACGAGATCGTCCGACTGGCGAAGGCCAGGCAACGGGAGACCGGCGTCAAGCTGCTCTGGGGCACCGCGAACCTGTTCGGCCATCCGCGCTACACGCACGGCGCGGCGACCAACCCTGATCCAAGAGTCTTCGCCCACGCGGCCGCCCAGGTGCGGCGCGCTATCGACGCGACGATCGAACTCGGCGGCAACGGCTACGTGTTCTGGGGCGGCCGCGAGGGCTACACCTCGCTGATCAACACGGACATGCGCCATGAGCGGGAGCAGATGGCCGCCTTCCTCCGACTCGCCGTCGACTACGCGCGACGCCAGGGCTTTGAGGGCAAGTTCTTCCTCGAGCCCAAGGCGAAGGAGCCGTCGGTTCACCAGTACGACTTCGACTGCGGTCACTGCCTGAACTTCCTGCGCGAGTTCGATCTGACCGATGACTTCATGCTGAACGTCGAGGCGAATCACGCGACGCTCGCCACCCACTCCTTCGAACACGAACTGGCGACCGCGGCGGGAGCCGGCATGCTCGGCAGCGTCGACATCAACCGCGGGCTGGAAGGCGTCGGCTGGGACACGGACAACTTCGCGATGAGCCTGCGAGAATGCGTCCTGGCCCTGCTCATCATCCAGGGCCAGGGCGGCCTGCGCTGGGGCGGCCTGAACTTCGACGCCAAGGTCCGTCGCGGCTCCTTCGACACGGTCGACCTGTTCTACGCCCACATCGCGTCGATGGACGTGTTCGCCAAGGCTCTCCTGATCGTCGACCGGATACGGAAGGACGGCGTCCTCGGCCTCGCCGGCAAGCGGATCCGGCAACGCTACGCCGGCTACCGCCGCGGCCTGGGCCGCAAGCTCCTGGCCGGCGAGACCACCCTCGAGGAACTCGAGGACTGGGCCGGACGAGTCGGCGAACCGCCGAAGATCAGCGGCCGGCAGGAAGAGCTCGAGAGCATCCTCAACGACTACCTGTACAGCACCCAGATCGAGTGAGCGACGGTCCGCTGTACCTTGGCATCGACGTCGGCACCCAGAGCCTGACCGCGATCCTGGTCGAGGCGCCGCCGCCGCACGGGGAGCCCAAGGATCGGGCCAGCCGCATCGCCGCGCGCGCAGACGTTCACTACGACTCCGAACTGCCGGCGTACGGCACAGTCAACGGACAGTTCCCGAACGACGATCCAGCGATCGGCCGGGTGCCGCCCTGCCTGTGGATCGAGGCCCTGGATCTGGCGTTGGAACGACTAGGCGGCGATCTGTGCGGGATGGTCCGCGGCGTGTCGGTGTCGGGTCAGCAGCACGGCTCCGTCTACCTCCGGGCCGGCAGCGACCGCGTACTCCGGACTCTGGCCCCGGATCGGAACCTCGCCGAGCAGATCGAGCCTCTCCTTGCCCGCACCGAAGCGCCAATCTGGACCGATTCCTCCACGACGCGGGAATGCGAAGACATCCGGCAGGCGCTCGGCGGCGCTGCCGCGATCGCCGCGCTTACCGGCAGCGACACGTTCGAGCGCTTCACGGGGCCCCAGATCCGGCTTTTCGCTCGGACCGAGCCCGACGCATGGGCCGATACGGCTCACGTTTGCCTGGTCAGCTCCTTCGTCACCTCGGTTCTTGCCGGCCGGCTGGCGCCGATCGACCACGGTGACGGCTCGGGCATGAATCTGCTCGACATCCGGCGGCGGGAGTGGTCGCCCGCGGCGATGGCGGCCACCGCCACCAAGCTTCAGCGGCGTCTCCTCCCGGCACAGACGCCCTGGACCGTCGTCGGCGCGATCGCGCCTTACTTCACAGCCCGATACGGTCTGCCTGCAGACGCGCAAGTGGTCATCGGCTCCGGGGACAACCCCTGTTCCCTGGTCGGCGTCGGCGTCCGGGAACCGGGCGAAGCCGTGCTCAGCCTGGGCACGAGCGACACCTACTTCTGCCTCTTGCCCGACATCGCCGTCGACCCGGACGCCAACGGCCATGTGTTCATCGCGCCGAGCGGGCATCCGATGAGCCTGATCTGCTTCCGCAACGGATCGCTCGCGCGCGAAGCGGTGCGGGACCGTCACGGTCTCGACTGGCAGGGTTTCGAGGACGCGCTGCGGACCACGCCGCCGGGCAACGACGGGATGATCATGATTCCCTGGTTCGAACCGGAGATCGTCCCGCGCGTGGCGTCGCCGCGGGTCGTTCGGCTGGGCGGCCTGGAGGACGCGCCCGAGCAGGCGGCCGAGAACTGCCGTGCCGTCGTCGAGGGGCAGTTCCTGTCCATGCGGCTCAACTCGGAGTGGATGGCGACCCGGCCCAGCCGGATTCTGGCGACCGGAGGCGGCTCCCACAATCGGGAGATGCTCCAGATCGCCGCCGACGTGATGGGCTGCCCCGTCGAGGGACACGAGGTCAGCGACGGCGCAGCCCTGGGCGCCGCTCTGCGCGCGACCGGGCGCAGGCCGTACCCGCTGCCACCGGCCGGCGGACCCGGACCTTCCGCCTCACCCCGCCCCCAGGCAGCCGCGGTCTACGACCGGTTGCTTACGCGGTACGCCAAAGCGCAGCGCAGGGCGCCAGGGCGTTAGGGCAGTGCTCCGTAGAGTTCCCTGACCTTCGCCCGCACGCGATCGCCGTTGTCCGGCCCCAAGCGCAGCAGGAGCTTCTGCGCCGGGCTCAACCCCTCCAGACCGGGATCGACGTACTCGAAGCTGATCACGCGCAACCGGAGTTCCGGCACAGCGTCGGGGATGGGCGTCGCCAGCAGCCTGGTCACGGCGAGTTCCAGGGTGTCACCGAACTCGTTGGGGTATCCGAGTTCGTCGTGCGCCTGCTCGAACAAGGGCTCCAGGCGCTGATAGGCGCCGGCGGCCCCGGACACATCGATCGAGTCGAGGACTTCGACCGCCAGGTCGTAGCGGCGAAAGCTCGTCTCGGCCGGATAGAAGCGCTGTCCCCGCCGCACCACGCTGAAGCCCTCCTCGGGGCGTAGCGGCTCCAGGCTGGACTGGGGCGGCTCGTCGTAGGCAACGGCCCCGACCGCGCGCACGAAGCTCATCGCCAGTTCCTCGGGAACAAGCCACGCCAGCCACTCGGCGTGCTGTGACAGGCCGCCCACGACGTCCCGAACCAGGGCATCGCTCCCGGACAGGGCCGGGAGCGCCGGCGGTTCCGCGGCCTGAGCATCGGCCGCAGGCGGCGCCGCGGCCGGTTCGGGGGCAGTGGCTGCCTCAGCGGCCGCAGCAGCGGCGTCGGGATCGACCGCATCCGCGGACCGGCTGGCGAACCACCACCAGATCACCGCACCGCCGCCAAGCAGAATCAGGCCCGCGATCACGATGACGGCTATCGTCCCGGAACGCTCCGGCGGCGGCCCCTCAGCCGAATCCCCGGAGTCGCCAGGACGTTCCTCGCCGCTCCCAGGTTCCCCGGGAGGCGCCTCCCGGCTGAGGTTCAACGGCAGATCGATGACTGGACCGCTGCCATCGGACTCGTTGCCGAACGAACCGGGATCATCGGACGGGGTCGCCCCTGAGCCTTTCTCATCCATCTGGACAGTCTAACCGTGACCGCCCGCCGACCATTCCAGGGCGAAAGCTCCTGGTGAGGTAAGGGGCTGGGGCCAAACGCCGAGTCTGCGAGGAGTCTGGCGGCGCCAACCCCGACCGCCCGCCGACCATTCCGGGGCCCTGGCCATAGGGCGGGCACGCTCGTTCCGTCCGATCAGGCCGCCAGCGCGCGGTTCGGCCGAATGCCCCGCAGCACGTCGATGCCCTCGGTCAACCCGTCGATCGTCAACTCGAACATCGGGTAGACCTGCCGGATCAGGTGGATGGTCGGAGCGTTCCAGATCCGCTGCGGCTCCGGATTGAGCCAGATCGAGTTCGGACAACGGTCGCGGAACTTGCGCAGCCAGTCCAGGCCGGTGACCTGGTTGCTGTGGTAGTAGTCGATCGCGCCGCCAGTGTGGGTCAACTCGTAGGGGCTCATCCATGCGTCGCCGACGAGGCACACGGACCAGGTGTGATCCAGGCGCTTCAGGATCTCGGACGTGGGTTCGCCCTTCCAGCGGCTGATGTCCGTGTACAGGTTCTCGTACACGCAGTTGTGGAAGAACTTGAACTCGAACTTCTTGAAGTGGTTCGCCTTGTGCGCGGCGGAGAACAGCCGCTCGCAGAGGAGGGTGTGGGGATCCATCGAGCCGCCCACATCGATCAGCAGCAACAGCTTGATCCGGTTTCGCTTCGGCGGACGGAACACGAGGTCGATCTCGCCGGCGTTGCGGGCGCTGCTGTCGATCGTCTCGTCGATGTCCAGTTCCTCGGGGCCTTCGTCCTTGTCCAGCTTGCGCAGGCGGCGGAGCGCCAGCCCGATCTGTCGCGTGTCGAGGATCCGGTCCGACCGCAGATTGCGGAAGCGGCGGTCCGTCGCTACCTGGACCGCGGAGCGGCCGCCGCCCGAGCCACCGATGCGAACCCCGGTCGGATGCTCACCGCCATGGCCAAACGGAGACATGCCACCGGTCCCGATCCAGCGGTTGCCGCCGTCGTGCCGCTCCTTCTGCTCATCCAGCAGGTCCTTGAAGCGCTCACGCAACTCGTCGAGGTCGAGCGCCTCCAGCTTGGAACGCTCCTCGTCGGTCAACTCCCGCGGCAACTTTGGATTCGATAGCCACTCCAGCAGCTCGTCGCTGATGTCGAAGTGATTCTCGACCCCCATGAAGAAGGAGGCGAAGGCGCGGTCGTAGTTGTCGAAGTCAGCCTCCCGCTTGACCATCAGGCAGCGGGCCAGGTTGTAGAAAACGTGAAGATCCGCGCGGCTGTAGCCGATCGCCAGCGCCCGCATGAGGGCCAGCCACTCCGTGATCGTCACCTTCAGACCGTAGCCCCTGAGGTGGTAAAAGAAATCGACGAACATGGCTGGGACTGTGTTCGAGTGGTATCGGGCCTTGCCGGACCTTCAGCGCGCGCTCAGTTGACCCGACCGCGACGGTGCGCTGCCATCACGGCTTCCAGGTCGTTCTCGCGCTTCATCAGGACACCCAGGAAGGGTAGCTCACTCTCGATCACCTCCGTGCTGACGCCCCCGCGGCGCAGCGCGGCGATCCAGTCGATCAGCTCGCTGGTCGACGGCTTCTTGCGAATCTCGGGCAGATCGCGCAGCCAGTAGAACCGCAGCAGGACCTGCTGCAGCAGCTCCGCCTCGACATCCGGATGGTGGACGCGGATGATGTCCTCCATCTCTGCCTTGTCGGGGAACGCGATGTAGTGGAACACGCAGCGGCGCAGGAAGGCGTCCGGCAGTTCCTTCTCGTTGTTCGAGGTGATGATCACGATCGGCCGGAACTGGGCGCTGTGTTGCTTGCCCGTCTCGTGGACGAAGAAGCTCATCCGGTCCAGCTCGTGGAGCAGGTCGTTCGGGAACTCCATGTCCGCCTTGTCGATCTCATCGATCAGCAGCACAACGCGCTGATCGGTGAGGAAGGACTGCCCGAGCGGGCCGTACTTGATGTACTGGGAGATGTCCGTGATGTCCTTGTCGCCGAAGCGGGCATCGTTGAGCCGCTGCACCGTGTCGTAGACGTAGAGCCCCTCCTGGGCCTTGCTCGTCGACTTGATGTTCCAGGTCAGAAGCTCCATGACCAGGTTCTCGGCGACCGCCTCGGCGAGCACCGTCTTGCCGGTACCCGGTTCGCCACGCACCAGGAGCGGCTTCTCGAGCGCCGCGGCGACGTTCACCGAGTCCCGGAGTTCGGGTGCGGCGAGGTATGAATCCGTGCCTGTAAAGCTATGAAAAGACATTCTGGCTCTCTCTATCCTCCGGCGTTGCCGGGTCCATCCAACTGGTTTGTGGGCGGGCGCCATTGTAACAGACCGACCGGTCGGTAGAGAACAAGCCGTAGACTCGGTCCCACCGTCCAACATGCCGGAGATCGCCATGAGCCAGGTCCAGGAACTTGAACGCCTAATCGACGAAGCGAGCGGGATCGTCGCGTTCACGGGAGCGGGCATCAGCACCGATTCGGGCATCCCGGACTTCCGCAGCCCGGGCGGTATCTGGACGAAGTACAAGCCGATCGACTTCGGCGAGTTCGTCGCCTCCGAGGAGGCGAGACGCGAGTCCTGGCGGCGCAAGATCGGCAGCGATCGCACGATGTCCAGGGCCCGGCCCAACCGCGGCCACCTCGCGCTCGCCGAACTCCGCCGGCTGGGAAAGCTCCGGGCCGTGATCACCCAGAACGTCGACGGACTGCACCAGGAATCCGGCATTCCCGACAGCGACGTGATCGAACTGCACGGCAACGCGACCTACGCCGCCTGCCTCGAGTGCCGGCAGCGCTACGAACTCGAGCCCATCGTGGCCGCGTTCCGCGAGCGGGAAGAACTGCCGGTCTGTTCACGGCAGAACCTGGCCGGCGAGACCTGCGGCGGCATCATCAAGACGGCCACGATCTCGTTCGGCCAGGCGATGCCCGAGCTCGCCATGCGACGCGCCCATGAGGCAACCCTGGCCGCCGATCTCTTCCTGGCGATCGGCAGTTCCCTCGTGGTCTACCCGGCCGCTGGCTTCCCCGCCCTGGCCAAACAGGTGGGCGCCACGCTGGTCATCCTGAACCGCGAGGCCACGGACCTCGACGGCATTGCCGACCTCGTGCTCCACGCCGAGATCGGCCCGACGTTGGGCGCGGTGACCGGAGTCACGGAGCCGAACTAGCGCGCCGGGGACCGCCCCACGGCGGCACCCGTCGTGTTCCCTGGGGAAGCCTAGTCCCATACAGAGATGAGCCTGAACGGGGGTCTCATCGGCAGTGATGCCGAGAGGTGTGTGGGGTGTTGTTTCAGGTCTGCTGATTGGAGCGAAGCGGAGATCAGCACCAGGGACCAACGGTAGCGCGGGGACGGCGAGGCCGCGGCCAGGTGCAGTGAGAGAGATGGGTGAGCTGCTCATGCGACGGTTGCATCGCGGCGTCGGATTTCGGCGAAGAGGGCGACCAGCGCCTCGTTGACGGTGCCCGCCGCGGCGAGGTCGTCGCGCGCCAGGGCCTCTTGGTCGAGCTGCTCGAAGGTGACGCCAGGCCGCAGGCTGAGGGCAGCTTGGTCGAGCGACTTCAGCTTGAGGTAGGGCGTGGTGACCTTGTCGAAGGGGTAGGTCTTGCGCTTCTTGCCCTTGGCGTCCTTGATCTCGACGGGGAAGTGGCAGGGGCGGTGGTAGTTGAGGTAGGGAGCGAGGATGTCGCGCAGGAAGTCGTTGACGAGGGCGGCGTGATGGCGGGGAATGTGGTCGTAGCCGAGGTAGCGCCGCACCACCGAGGCATTCTTGCTCTCGACCAGGGCGTTGTCGTTGCAGCGTCTCGGGCGGGACTTGGTGAACTCCTCGATGTGCAGCTTGCGCAGCATCGCGGCCACCTGGTGGTTGATGTACTCGGAGCCGTTGTCGGCGTGGAAACCCAGGACGACGAAGGGGAAGGCTTCGATCAACCCCTGAAGCGCCGGAACCAGGAACCGCTCCGAAATGCCCTCCACAGCGGCCACGAACTCGTACTGCGTGACCTCGTCCACGAGGTTGATCTCGTACAGACCCTTCTCCCCGTCGAGGTCGCCCTGATGAACCGAGTCCACTCGCAGAAAGCCCGCCCGCCCGGCCGGATGGGGCTTCCGCCGCTCTCCGATGCTCACCTGCGTCGCCCGGGTCCTGGTCACCGTCAGCCGCCGCCGGCGGTAGGTCACCGACTGGCGAAGACGGTACAGATGGCTGTTGGAGAGTCCCGCCAAACGCTCGAACCGCGGATCGCCGAAGACGTCGTACTGGCGCTGCATCATGCGTCGAGTCACCGCGCCGCACAGGCCGCCGAGGGTCTCGTCCACCTCCGCCAGCAGACCGATGTCCGCCTTCGAGTAGCGCCGGGAAAACGGACGTGACGGGCCCCGGCGCCGGTCCTCGATGCGCCCGGTCTCCCGGTACTGGGAGATCAGCCGCGACACCTGCGCCCGGCTGAAACCCGTCACCTTGATCAGAAACCGCCGGATCAGACCCTTGTCGGGCCTCGATAGCCGAACGTAACGAAAACGGACCAGAACCCGTCGCGCGAAGCCGTAGGCGTCGGCGCGATCCACGAATCGGAAGTCGACCGGCGCGCTGCCGGCCATGAAGTCCCGGACCTCGTCCAGGCTGCGAAGCCGCTCGATGTCGAGTTGCAAGATCATCCTCCAATGATCCCCAACACCCGCTCAGGCTCATCTCTCGTGGGACTGACATCAAGCCTCCAGGCTCACCTCACGTGGGACAAGGCTGGGGACACCGCGTTCCACAGCGGACTGCTACAATCGTGACCCGCGCCCGAAGCTGCGGCCCGTGTCCTCCCTCCAACACCATGACTGAGATGAACGATCCAGCGCTCGCTCAGGTGTCGGCGGAGGGCGAGGAGCCCCTCGAGCCGATGCCCCCAACTGCTCAAGACGAAGCGCCCATGGACCAGGTAGAAGCAACGGCCCAGCCGAACGACAACGGGGACCTCGAAGCCGCGACTTCGACCGCCGCGGAGCCGGTAGCCGAGCTGGCCCCCGAGCCCGAGCCCGAGGCCGAAGCCGAGGCCGAGGCAGTAGCGCCGCCCGAGGCCGAAGCTCAGCCCGAGGCCGAAGCCCAGCCCGAGGCAGCAGCCGAGCCCGAGGCAGCAGCCGAGCCCGAGGCAACAGCCGAGCCCGAGGCAACAGCCGAGCCCGAGGCAGCAGCCGAGCCCGAGGCAACAGCCGAGCCCGAGGCAACAGCCGAGCCCGAGGCCGAAGCCCAGGCCGAGGCAACAGCCGAGGCCGAAGCGGAAGCCCAGCCCGAGGCCGCGCCTGAAGAGCCGCCGGAAGTCGAACTTGCGCCCGCAGCTATCCCGTTTGCCGCCGCGCTCGAGGCGAAGAACCCGGTCGAGGGCAAGGTGATCGGCTGGAACAAGGGCGGCTTCCACGTCGTCTCGGAAGGCGTCACGACGTTCTGCCCGCGGTCGCTGATGGAACTCGGAAACCGCCCCAAGCCTCCGGCCCAGTACGTGAACAACACGTACGCGTTCCATGTCCTCGAGATCAAGGAAGCCGGTCGCCGGATCGTGCTCACCCGACGCCCGGCCATCCGCAGCGAACGCAAGCGCGCGCTGGACGAGATTCGCGCCAAGCAGGAGTCCCGCGAGCCGGTCAGCGGCAAGGTGACATCGGTGACCGACTTCGGCGCCTTCGTCGACCTGGGAGGCGGGATCGGCGGACTTGTCCACCGAACGCAGATCTCCCGAACCCGATCCGGCGAGCCCGGTGACCTGCTCAAGGTCGGGCAGAGCGTGGAAGCCGTCGTGACGAAGATCGAGAAGAAGAACGGCAAGCGCAGCGCTCGCATCTCGCTGTCGATGAAGGCCCTCGAGGCGGATCCATGGAAGGAGACCGCGAAGAAGTTCACCGCCGGCGAGAAGTTCAAGGGCAAGGTCGTGCGGCACAGTGAGTTCGGCCTGTTCGTCGAGTTGGCCCCCGGCCTCGACGGTCTGGTGCATACCTCCCAGCTCCCGATCGGCAAGCAGATGAGCGCGCCCGAGTTCGCGACCGGCGAGGAGATCGAGGGATGGGTGGTCGAGGTGGCGCCCAGACGGCGCCGGATCGCACTGTCCCTGCGCGAGGTGCCGGCGAACGATCCCTGGAAGAACCTCGGCGAGCAGTACGAGGAAGGCGCCGAGGTGGAGGGCCGCGTCGAACAGGTCTCGCGCTTCGGCATCTTCGTTGAACTCGAACCCGGCCTGACCGGTCTGCTGCCGATGTCCGCGGTCACCCTTCCGGACGGCAATCAGGCTCAGCGCGCCTACCCGCCCGGGCGCCAACTCAAGGTCATCATCGAGAGCATCGACCGTAAGCGCCGCCGCCTTGGACTCGCGCCGCCGGGCTCGCAGCTCGTCGGCACGAAGGCGGACTACAAGAACTACCGCAAGCGCCAGAAGAAACCCGCGGCCCTGAACGCAATGGCCGCCGCCTTCGCCAAACTCCAGCAGCCCAAGTGAACCCGTGTCCGAAGACCTGATCTACCGGGTGACGTTCCTGAGTCAGGGCGAGGTCTACGAGGTCTACGCCCGCTCGGTCGCCCAGGGCGGCCTGCTCGGCTTCGTCGAGGTCGGCGAACTCGTGTTCGGCGAGAGGACGCAGGTCGTCGTCGATCCCTCGGAAGAGCGGCTGCAGCGCGAGTTCAACGGCGTCAGGCGCACGTATCTGCCCATGCACTCCGTATTGCGCATCGACCAGGTAACGAAGCAGGGCACTGCCCGCATCCGCGATCTCGAACGGCCGGAGAACCGGAAGGTCACGCCGTTTCCGATGCCGATCTACACGCCCGGTGGAGAGTCCCAATGACCCGTCGTCTCTCACTTTGTGCCCTCGCGATCCTGTTGCTCGCCGCAGCGACGCCCGCCTTGTACGCCCAGCAGGCGGACACCGGCGCCGCCCGCGTCGCGATCATCAACGTGGAAGCCGTCGTCGCCGAAGCGCGGGAAGGCAAGGAGCTTGCGGCGTTCCTGCAGCAGGTCCAGGCCCAGACCAGGGCGGCCCTCGAAGCCAACGCCAGCCAGGAGCAGAGCCTGCGCCAGAGCGCGGTCGGCAAGGGACCGGACGAGCTCCGCAGCATCCAGCACCAGCTCGAGGACCTGCAACGGGAGTCGCAGCGCCTGGCCGACGATGCCCAGCGGCGGGCGTCGAAGCGCGAAGAGGAGACGCTGCGGCAGATCAACGAACGGCTGCGTCCGATCGTCCAGCAGTTGATCGACGAGGGAGGCTACGACCTCATCCTGAACGCCAGCATCGGCGGCGTGCTCCACGCCAGCGCCCGTGTCGACCTGACCCCGCGGGTCATCGGTCTGCTCCAGGCTCAGGAACAGTCGGAATCGGGCGAGGAACCGTAAGGCTCGGGGCCGACCCCGAAGCTAGGGAGGTACCGGGCGGCTGCCGTACAACTCGTACGACCGGCTGTGGCGATTCGCCAGGTCGACGTCGCGGCCACGGATGATCACGTGGCGCACCGCGGTCCGCACTTCCAGCGGGTCGCCGTCGGTGACGACGAGATTCGCCCACTTGCCCGCGTCGATCGACCCCAGGCGGTCGTCGAGGCCGAGGATCTCGGCCGCGCCAAGTGTCAGGGCTCGTAGCGCAGCATCGGGGTCGAGACCGAAGGCGACGGCCGTGGCCACTTCGTAGGGAAGGACCCGGGCGCTCGACGAGTCGAAGGTGCCGAAACCGATCGGCACCCCGGCCCGCTCGAGATCGCCGGGTGCCGTGAAGGGGCCGTCGTAAGCATCGTCTTCCTGAACCGGCAGCGCCTGGACGGCTCCCAGGATGACCGGTACTCCCTTCTCGGCGAGAAGTTCGGCCTCCTGCGCCGCGTCGCCTCCCGAGGCGAGGACCAGGCGCAAGCCGTGCTGGCCGGCAAACGCGACCGCATCCCGGATCGCCCGGGCACGGTCAGCCAGGACGATCAGGGGCAACTCGCCCCGTGTGAGCTTCGCCACGGCTTCCAGAGCGTGGTTCCGCTCCACCGCACTTCCCGATCCGGCCGCTGACCGCGCGTGGTCGTACTGGCGGGCCGCGTCGATCCAATCGCCAAGTTCGTCGATCGTCCGGTCGTAGTCCTTCTTCGCCTCGGAGAATTTCTTCTCGCGCACGCTGAAGGTCGAGAAGTCGAACTCGCGGGTCTCGAGGCTGGGCCACTCGAGCACCACGCCGACGCTGGGCTCGATCGCCATCTCCTCCACGGTCCAGCCGTCGAGAAGAATCGCCGACGCCTGGCCCGCCCAGGGGCCGCCGCCGGGCGCCGACAACACGTGGGTGATGCCGTTGGCCCGCGTTACCGGGATGATCTCGCTCGCCGGGTGGACCGCCTCCAGCGCCCGCAAGTGGGGCGTGTCGCCCAGTTCGCTGTCATCCTGAGTGGCCGCGATCGAGCCGATCTCGACCAGACCCACCGAGGTGAAGGCGTTGAACAGGCCCGGATAGACGTGCAACCCCGTGGCGTCGATCACTTTGGCGTCCGACGGCGTCTCCACGCCGGCGCCTGCCGCCTCGATCAGGCCGTCGCGCACGACGACGGTGCCGGCATAGGACGGTCCCGAAACCGGATGCACCGTGCCGCCCTGAATCGCCAGCGTCTGTGCCGCCGCCGTCTCCCACGTCGCCGTCAGGGTCAGCAGCCCCGCGATGACGACTGGTAACAAGGCCCGGCTCGTGCGCTGCACAGGTCGGCTCACGGCGCTTCTCCTCCCTCGTCGTCGTCTGATTCCAGGAGCGACTGCTCGAGCGCCGCCAGGTGCTCCTGCCGGACGCGGTCCAGTTCGCGGTCGAAGTAGACCCTGCCGTCGACCAGGGTGGTCTGTACCACCGCGTAGGAGCTCAACGGATGTCCGTCGTAGACGACGAGATCGGCGTCCTTGCCGACCTCGATCGAACCGACGCGGTCATCGATCCGGAGCTGCTTCGCGGGGTTGATCGTGACCAGCGCGAGTGCCTGCTCGTCGCTCAACCCGCCCCACTTGACCGCCTTGGCGGCCTCGTGGTTCAGGTGGCGCATCTCCTCCGCGTCGTCCGAGTTGATCGACACGAGGACGCCGCGGTCCGTCATCAGCGCGGCATTGTGGGGGATCGCCTCGAAGGCCTCGACCTTGTAGGCCCACCAGTCGGAGAAGGTCGAGGCCCCGGCGCCGTGAGCCGCGATCTCGTCAGCGACCCGGTACCCCTCGAGCACGTGCTGCAGGGTCGCGATACGAAAACCGAGCTCCTCCGCCAGACGGAGCAACTGGAGGATCTCGTCGGCCCGGTAGCTGTGAGCGTGGACCAGCCGGTCACCCTCCAGAATCTCGACGAGCGCCTCGATCTCCAGATCCCGCGCCGGCGGACGGCTGCGCTCGCCAGCAGCCTCCGCTTCGCGATGAAGCTCCGCTGCCGTCCGATACTCGGCGGCGTCGGTGAACGCCTGCCGGATCACGTCGAGCACGCCCATCCGGGTAGCCGGGTAGCGGCGCGGGCCCGGTCCGAAGGACCGCGACCGCTTCGGGTTCTCGCCCAGCGCGAACTTGATGCCGGGTGGCGCACCCTCGAAGCGCAACCCGTCGGCGTCCTGTCCCCAGCGCAGTTTGAGTACCTGGTTCTGGCCGCCGATCGGATTCGCGCTGCCGTGCAGCACGTTGATTGTCGTCACGCCGCCGGCGAGGGCGCGGTAGATCGCGATGTCGGTCGGATCGACCACATCCTCGATGCGCACCATCGCGGTCACCGCCAGACTGCCCTCGTTGACGCCTCCCGCTGTCGCGATGTGCGAATGGGCATCGATGATGCCGGGCGTCACGTAGCGGCCCCCGGCCTCGATTACGTGAGCGTCGCGCGGCGGCCTCACGCGGCGGCCGACCGCGGCGATCCGGCCGTCGCGCACGACGACCGTGCCGTTCTCGATCGTCTCGCCGGCCATCGTCAGGACCGTCCCACCGACGATCGCCAGCACGTCGTCCTCGCGGTACGGCCCGGTCATCGGTACACCGGAGTCGCCGGCGACCTCATCGTACTTTTCTGCTACTTCGGCCAGCCGCATTGGCGTGGGCGCTTCGCTCGAAGCTCCGGGCGAGCCACCCGGACCGCGTGGGCCCCGTTCCCGCCGCCGCTGCTCGTCCGGTTCCTCCGCCTCCTCGGCTGTTTCCGCCTCGGATGCGACTTCCGCGGCGGTCCCATCGCTGCCACCATCATCTCCTTCGTCCCCGGCGTCTTCATTGTCCGCTACCCCGTAGCGGCGTCCGTCGATGAACACCGCCTCAACCCAGGTCGATTCCTGCCAGGGGTAGCCGTCGGCAAGCACGAGGTCCGCCGCCATCCCTTCAGCCACCGTGCCAAGCCGATCCTCCAGGCCATAGACCGCCGCCGCGTCGCGGGTCAGCGCCGTGAGCGCTCGCGCCGGTGCGAGACCGCCTTCGATCGCCCGGCGTACGCCGGCGAGGAACTCGTCCGGGTTGTTTGCGCCGCCGGAGGAAAACGCGAACTGTGCCCCTGCTTCCGCCAGCTCGACCGGCGTCGATGGCGCCAGCCGCTCGTGAAGAATCTCGCGGAGCGGCCGGTCGGCGTCCGGATCCCGGTCGCGTTCCGGCAACGGCTCCGGCCAGTCGACATCGACCAGCACCTGCACCCCGCCAGCGGCGAGTTCCCCGGCGAGGCGGTATGCCTCCTGGCCGCCATAGACCATCGAGTTCAAGCCGAACTCTTCACGCAGGCGGAGCGCGCGCCCAATCTCGGCGGCGGTCGAGCCCGGCAGCAGGATGCGCTCGTTTCCAGCCACCGCCGAGGCAAGCGGCGCCAGCGTGCGATCGTAGTCGGGCCGCCGCCAGCCCCCGGGGTCCGCCTCGAAGGCCGCGACCGCCGCGGCATAGTGACCGGCGTCCAGCAGCACCTGTCGCACGTAGGCGATCTTGCCCATCAGGGCCCCGGGATAGGAACCGAACCCGCCTCCCGTGTCGAACGAAGCCATCTGCGCGAGTTCAGGTGCAACGACCTGGTGTTCCGGATCGGCCCCCGGTTCGCCGAACCGCACGAGCGACAACCGCCCCGGGAACAGCCCCTGCCCGGCCCGCGCCGCAACCGAAGTGAACCCCGCCTTGCGCCAGGTTTCGACCGCCTCCGCGTCGAGCGCCAGATCGTCCGCGGCCCGCTTCCACGGAGTCGTCAGCGGACGGTCCTCCGGACCACGCGGCAACTGCTGGTCAGGGTCCGGGCGGCGTCGGGGGCCACCCTGACCTGGTCCGCCCGCTCCAGGCCCAGCGCCGGACCGCCGAGGCGCCGGCAGCGTGCCCAGGGCATCGATCAACCCCGGAAACACCGTCAACCCCTCGCCGTCAACGACCCAGGCATGAGCCGGAACGGCCGCGTCCTCGGCCACCGCCGTGATCGTCCCGTTCTCGATGACGACGGTCGCGCTCTCGATCACCGTCCCGTCACCGACCTCGACCCGTACGTTCTCGATCGCATAGAACGGTGGCGGCTCCGGCGGCGGTCCAGCAAGCGATGCGCTGCCAGCCGCCAGGCCCAAAGTCAACGAGAGCAGCGCCGCCCGAACTGATCTCGTTGGCCTCATAGCAAGTCGCGGCAGCCTAGCAGGGGCCTCGGTTGGCGCCCGGCGGCCCCGGCTCAGGCGGCAGTCGTCAACTACACGTCCGGCAGCCCGTTGCGCGGACACCAGTCCGCCAGGGTGCAGTTCGCGCAGTCGGGCCGTCGGGCGGAACAGACTCGGCGGCCGTGCCAGATGATCGCGTGGCCCATGAAGATCCACCTGTCCTGCGGCAGCCGGTGCATCAGGTCCCGCTCGACGCGGACCGGATCGGTCTCGGGGGTGATGCCCAGCCGGCGGGCCAATCGCCCGATGTGCGTATCGACGACAACGCCGACCGGCTTCCTGAACCAGGTTCCCAGCACCACGTTCGCCGTCTTCCGCGCCACGCCCGGCAGGGTGATCAGGTCCTCCATCGTGTCCGGCACCTCGCCGCCGAACTCCTCGGTGATCTTCCTGGCCGCGCCGAGCACGCTCTTCGTCTTGTTGCGGAAGAAGCCGGTGCTTCGGATCTCCTGCTCGAAGACCGCCGGATCGGCGGCCGCGAATTCCTCGGCGGTCCGGTAGCGCTCGAAGAGCGTCTCGGTGACCTGGTTGACCCTCACGTCCGTCGACTGGGCAGAGAGGATCGTCGCGATCAGGAGTTGCAGCGCGTTCTCGTGCCGGAGCTCGCAGTCGGCGTCCGGGTACAGCCGCTCCAGTTCGGCGAGAATCTCCTGAAGCGCAGGCTCCGGGATCCGTTCGAACGGACCTTCCGGTCTGGGCACTGCTACGGCTGCAGGAGGTCGAGGACGGCGAGCGTCATCGCCTCGACACCCGCGAGAATCGACGGCTCCGGCTCGATGCGGAAGAAAGGCGAGTGGTGCGACGGCACCGGCGGACCGCCCGCCGCCTCCGCTTCCAGGTCGGCAGGGTCCGTGCCGCCGACGTTGAAGTAGGTGCCCGGCACCTTGTGCTCCGTGCGGACGAAGTAGGCGAAATCCTCGGCGCCCATGCCGGAAGGCGGCTCGCTGTGGAAGGTGTCCTCCCCCATGCCGCGACCGATCGCAGCCTTCACCCTGGCGGCGAGCTCCGGGTCGTTCACCGTGACCGGCGTCGACTCCCTGGTACGCACCACCTTCGGCAGCAACGAGGCCGGAAGTCCAGCCGCCCTGCCGACACCTTCCGCGATCCGCTCGATCGCCGACAGCAACTGCTCCCGCGTCCCTTCGCTGTTCGCCCGCACCGTGAGCTGCAGCTCGACGCGGTCCGGGATCACGTTGTGCTTGAAACCGCCGTGGATCGCACCGACCGTCACGACGCCGGGCTCGAGCGGGTTGAGTTCCCTGCTCACGATGCCCTGGAGC
Organism: Thermoanaerobaculia bacterium; assembly: GCA_965232105.1. GTDB lineage: Bacteria > Acidobacteriota > Thermoanaerobaculia > Multivoradales > Multivoraceae > Multivorans. Next base: position 3,058,687 of record OZ246956.1, on the reverse strand, counting down.
GCGACGACGAATTGGGCCGCGATGTAGATCGGGTCCTTTCCCCGGTGCGGCGACGCGCCGTGAGCGCCGACTCCGAAGACCGTGACGTCCACGCTGTCCGAGGACGACGCGAGCAGGCCCGGCGGCACCTCGATCTTCCCCGCCGGCCTGCCGGCCGAAACGTGGAGCGCCAGTGCGTAGTCCGGCACGCCGAAGCGCTCGTACAGGCCGTCCTCGAGCATCTCCCGAGCGCCCATGATCCGTTCTTCCGCCGGCTGGCCGACGAACATGACCGTGCCCCCCCACTGGTCGCGCATTGCGGCGAGCCGGCGCGCCACGCCGACCATCGTCGTGATGTGCATGTCGTGGCCGCAGGCGTGCATGACCGGGACTTCCTCGCCCGAGAGGTCGACCTGCCTGGCCGTCGAAGCGTACGGAAGCTCCGACTGCTCCCGCACCGGCAGGCCGTCCATGTCGGCCCGGACCAGCACCAGGGGCCCGTCGCCGTTCTCCATCATGCCGACAATCCCGGTGCGCCCGATTCCCTCCGTGACCTCGACTCCCGACTTCCCGAGTTCCGCGGCCAGCCGCGCCGCCGTCTCGTGCTCCAGGAAGGAAAGTTCCGGGTTGCGGTGGAAGTGCTCGAAGAGCGACTTCAACTCCGTCCGGTAGTCCTCGGCGATCGCGTCGGCGAGGTCCTGGGCGGAAGCGGCCGTGTGCGCCGCGAGGACGGCAAACGGCAAGACTGTACCGACGAGCAGGGACCGGAGGCTACGCATGAACGAGCCCTACGATACCCCCATCGACTCTTTCGTTCCCGGGCCGTAGACGGCTACTCGCTCGAGCGGCTCCGGAACGGCTCGGCGGTCGCCTCAAGCTGCCGGGGCCTGCTTGACCGCTTCCTCGATCATGGACAGGAAGTCGTCCTTCAGGCCGCCGGTCCTGGCGAGGATCTCGCCGTGCTCGTCGATCAGTACGTAGGTCGGGTAGGAACTGACATCGAGGGTCCGGGTGACTTCGCTCCCCGTCCCGACATGCCAGTTCGACCAGGGCATCGGCTCATCCTCCAGGAACTCGGTCACGGTTTCGACCTTCGCGTCCACGCTGATGGCCAGCAGGGCGAACCGATCCGCCGGCAGATCGGCGACCAGTTCACGGAGTTTCGGCAGCGCCGCGATGCACGGTTTGCACCAGGTCGCCCAGAAGTCGACGAGGACGACCCGACCCCTGTAGTCCGACAGACCCTCCTGGCCGCCATCGAGCGTAGTGCCCATGAGCTCCGGCGGGGTGCTCCCCACGGTCGCGTGCCGGATGGTCTGAATCAGTTGGTCCTCCGCGTCCGCGAACGTCATCGCGACGAGCCGGGCCTCAGGCAACTCCTCGTCCTCCACGCCGGCGCTCAGCCCCTCCGCGGCCTCGAGGGCGTCCTGGCGTCTGGCCGTGCGGTCCTCAGGGGATAATCCGAACACGTTCACCGTCTCCAGCAAACCCGTCGCCAGGTAGTAGCGTCCTGCACCACGCAGAACCGGATCTTCGGCGTCCGCCGCCAACTCCTCGAAGAAGGTATCGACCAGGGGCCGGGACGACTTCCCGTCCTCGCCGAAGTGCCGGAGCATGTCCAGTCGACTTAGGACCATCCGCCACTCTTCGTAGTCGGGTGCGTACGCGAGAAGGGCCTTGGCTCCCCGGTAGGCGTGTTCGTCCCCACCTGCCCTGAGGCCCGCCTGGAGGACGAGAAACTCCGCGGCTTGAATCGTCTTCTCGTGCTCGCCGCCCGCGTCGAGTATCGCCGTTGCCGCGGCCGCAGCACGGCTGATGTCCGGTTGCTCGCGAGCAAGTTCCTCAAGGCTCTCTTCGGAAACGTCGCTCATGCTGAGCTCGCGGAAGCGCTCCGACCACTCGCGCTGCCGGTCGTGGAACCCGTCGACGACCTGCCAGTCCGGACCAACCTCCTCAACCAATGCCGCAAACTCACCCTCGGCGCTCGCCGCATCCGGGGCCGTCGAGCCCGCGCATGCCCCGATCGTCAGCAGCAGGATCGGCACCGCCGTCAGCGCGCCGGCAGGCACCCACCACGTGCCCCGTTTCCTACGGTCGCGGGACGCCGGCGAGTTGCGCGGTCTGCCTGTCAGATGAACACCGGCGACACGGTCCGAATGGTCCATGGTCGAGCTCCTCCTCTGGAAAGTCTGTACAGCCGGCACAACCCGGCCGTTGGCCTGGCTATTCCGCGGTAGCAAGGGATCGGTGGCCTGACGGCCACAGTGGCCAGACGGTCACCAGCCAGACGTTCCGACGAGGGATGCGCGGCGGACTCAAGGCTCCGGGCTACGCCCTACTGCTTCCTCGATGCGAGCCACGAACTCGTCGGGGAGCTGCTGCGCCCTGGCCAGGATCTCGCCGTGTTCGTCGACGAGAATGTAAGTGGGATACGAACCGACATCCAGCGTACGCGTGATGTCGCTCCGCATTCCAACATGCCAGTTCTCCCACGGCATCGGCTCGTCCTCCATGAAGCCGGTCACGGTCTCGAGGTTTGCATCGACGCTGATCGACAGGAGGACGAAGCGATCCGCAGGCAGGTCGCCGACGAGTTGCCGTTTCTGCGGCAGCGCGGCCACGCAGGGAGCGCACCAGGTCGCCCAGAAGTCGAGGAGCACTACGCGGCCCAGGTAGTCCGACAAGCGCCCCTCCATGCCATCCAGCCGACTGCCCACAAGGTCCGGGACCTTGCTGCTCACGGTCCCGTGGCGGATGCTGCGGATGAGGTCCGCCTCCGCATCCGCGAAGGTCCGCGCGTCACCCGGCAGCTTCTCGTCCTCTACCCCACCGCTCAAACCGGTTGCCAGGTCGAGAGCGCTTTGACGTTCGGCTGCACGATCCTCCCCGGACATTCCGGGAGCATTCGCGGCCTGCATCCGTCCGGCGGCGACGTAGTAGCGCCCGGCGCCACGCAGCACCGGATCCTCGGCACCGGAAGCCAACTCCTTGAAGAAGGCATCCGCCGCAGCCCCCCTGGCCGGCCCGATACTCCCCAACAGGTGAAACCGCTGCAGCATCAACCCCCAACCCGTGTAGTCGGGTGCGTACGCGAGCAGAGCCCTGGCGCCCCTGGAGGCGTACTCCTCACCTCCCGGTGTCATCGCCGCGGAGTTGACCAGAAACTCCGCGGCCTCAACTGTCTTCTCATGCGTACCGCCAACCTCCAGAATCGCGATTGCCGCGGCGGCCGCACGACGAACGTCGGGGGCGTCGGGCGCCGAGCCATCCGTGCTTTCCGGCGAGTCCTCGTCTTCGGCCCGCGGGTCCACCGATTCGGCGCCAAGCTGTGCCTCGAGCGCTGCTCGCAGCGCCTCGTTGACCACGGCGCTCCCAGGCGAGTCCTCGTCTCCGGACCGCGGGTCCACCAATTCGGCGCCGTTCAGGTCCTCGAGCACCGCTCCCAGCCGTTGCTCCGCGTCGGCGCCGTTCTCCGCCTCGAGCGCCGCTCGCAGTGCCTGCTCCATTTCGGCACGCGGTGGAGCGCCACCGCCGGATGCGCGAACCACGAAGACTCGTGGCGCTGCGCCAGCTGCCTCTCCGGCGCCCGGGGACGAGTCGTCCTCCGAGACCTTGCCGGACGCGAGGATCCGGGCCATCCACGTCCGTTCACGCTCGAGGTAAGACTCAACGACATCCCAGTCGGGGCCGACTTTCGCGACCAGGGTTGCCATTTCGTCCTCGGCGCTCGACTCTTCCAAGGCCATCAAGCCTCCGAACGCTCCGCCCAAGGGGACGATCATCAGCGCCGCGCACACGACCGCGGCTCTTCCCCACCGACCAGGCTCCGTTTCCATCCAGGTCGTCATTCGCCACCTCCCGTTCCTCGTCTGCCGCCAGAGCGGCAGGCGCTCCCGGGCGGCGTTCATCAGCCACATCGATGCACTGGGACTCACTCTTACAACCGTGAACCGCGCGATTTGTTCCAGCGACCAGACGGCCTACGGCCGTTCAGTGGCCAGACGGCGACTCATTGGCTTCTGGCCATTCAGTTCTCAAACCCGATCGGTTCGATGTTGCAGATCGAGTAGGCAAGCGGCGGCCGGCGGCCCCACGCCGCTTCCACCGTGATGGAACGCCAGTCCTCGATCATGGCTTCGAGGTTGGCGACCTCAGCCGGCCGCTCGGCGGCGAGGTCGGTCTGCTCCCGGATGTCGCTCGACAGATCGTAGAGAAAGCCGCCGGACGCATCCTGGTTCGGCTTGATCAGCTTCATGTCGCCGCTCCTGACGGCGACTGTCGGATAGTTCCGCCAAACGAGCCGGTCGTGGCCGGTCGCCTCAGCCGACCCATCCAGGAGCGGCATGAGATCGTGCCCGTCCAGCTCAAGATCGGCCGGCGTTTCGGAGCCGGCCGCCGCCAGTGCGGTCGGCAGAATGTCGAGCGTGGAAACCGGTGCGTCGATCGTGGTCCCCGCCGCGACCGCTGCCGGCCAGCGCAGCAGGTAGGGCACACGGACGCCGCCCTCGTAGTAGGTCAGCTTGCCGCCAGAGAGCGGCTCGCAGGAGCACAGCCCGGGAAAGTACCCGGCGCAGCCGTTGTCCGACAGGAAGACGACCAGGGTGTTCTCGGCGATCCCCGCCTCGTCGAGGGCGTCCAGGATGCGGCCCACGGCGTCGTCGAGGGCCGCGATCATGCCGAAGTAGATCCGTTGAAGCTCGTTCTCGACATCCGGGAAGCGGTCGTAGTACTCCTCGGTCACCTCGAACGGCGAGTGGGGCGCGTTGAAGGCTGAGTAGAGGAAGAACGGCCCCTCCGCGTGCCGGCGGATGAAGTCCACAGATTCGTCGCCGAACACGTCCGTGATGTAGGCCGGTTCGTCGATCACCGTCTTCTCGGGGCCGCGCAGGATCAGGTTGCCCCGCCGGCGGACGGGCGGCTCCGGAGCCTCGGTGCCTCTGATCAGTAAATCCGTACGCGGATCATCCGGAGAACGCCCCCGGAACTCCTCGTCCGTCCGCATCGAGAGAACGCCCTCAGTCCTCCGGCTGATGAACGACGTCGCCCCCGAGAGGTGCCCATAGAACTCGTCGAAACCGCGGTTCGTCGGGTAGTGCTCATCCTTGAAGCCCAGGTGCCACTTGCCGACGATTCCCGTCGCGTAGCCGGCCGCCCTCAGGTGGTCGGCGATCGTCAACTCGCCGGCGATGAGCCCGACATCCGGCACCTCCGGCGCCTGGCGTGCGTTGTACTCGAACCCGAACCGCTGCTGGTAGCGGCCGGTGAGCAACCCCGCCCGCGACGGCGAACACACCGGGGTCGTCACGTAGCCCTGGGTGAACACCGCCCCTTCGCGTCCGATGCGGTCGATGTTCGGCGTCTGAAGGCGGTCGCCGTAGGTCGAGACGTCGGCGTAACCGAGGTCGTCCGCCAGGATGACGACGATGTTCGGCGGCGGGACGGCCACGGCCGCTTCCTGCTCGCCGTCGTTCGGGTTCTCGGAACAGGCAACTGTAAACGCCGCCAGGACGAGCACCACCGCAAACCGGATACGAATTCGAGCGCCCATCCTGGATCTCCGTCGAGTTGTGTCCTGTTCGGCCACTGTAGTGCATCGGAGTTGCTACGCCAGCTTCCAGGCGTAGTCGAGCGCATGGCCCAGCGAGTCGGTGAAGGCCTTTCCCTGCCAGGCGATATCGAACGCCGTGCCGTGGTCCACCGACGTGCGGACGATTGGCAGGCCGATCGTCACGTTGACTCCCCGCTCGAAACCGTAGAGCTTCATCGGCGCGTGGCCCTGGTCGTGGTACATGCAGATGACCGCGTCGTAGCGGTCGAGGTGGATCGCCTGGCGGAAGATCGTGTCCGCCGGATGCGGGCCGGACACGTCGAGTCCGTCGGCCGCCGCCTGCTCGATCGTCGGACGGATGACGTCCTCGTCCTCGTTCCCGAACAGACGGTGCTCCCCCGCATGCGGGTTCAACCCGCAGACGGCGATACGCGGCCGCTCGATGAACCGGGACAGAGCCTCGTGGGTGAGGTCGATCACCTTGCGGATCCGTACCGGTTCCACTCGCTCGATCGCCTCCCGCAGGCTGACATGAGCACTCACGTGGGTCACCGCCAGTTCCGGCACCGTCAACATCATCGCGAAGTCCTCCGCGCCGCACAGACCGGCGACGAACTCAGTGTGCCCCCTGAAGTCCGGCCGCGACAAGCGCGTCGCCTCCTTGTTCATCGGCAGGGTGACGACTCCCGCGACGTTGCCCGCCAAAGCGTCGCGCGTCGCGCGGTCGACATAGGCCAGCGCCGCCGCACCGGCCTCTCGACTCAGGACGCCCGGCGTCACCTGATCCGCACCCAACAGCCCGAGATCGCGGACGTTCAGCACACCCTCCACTGCCTCGTCCGGCCCATCGATCGAGTGAATCGACAGGCCCAACCCCAACACATCAGCCGCACGCATCAGCACCGACGCATCGCCATACACGACGGCATCGCTGCCCAGCAGCCCCTCGGCGAACCGGCGCACCGCGATCTCCGGACCGACGCCCGAAGCATCCCCCATCGTCACCGCCATCCGCCGCCCCGTCATGGCCAAAATCTACTCTGCCCGTCGGGTAGATTCGCTGCTTCCGACAAGAGAACAAGAGGAGCGTTATGGCCGAGTACATCCCAAGCCCCGTCAAGTGGGTCCGCGACCAGGTGGAGCTCTATGAAGGCAGTGGCGGCACCGAGGGCGTCGGCCTGCGGGACACCGGCCTGCCGTGCATCATCGTCACGCATACGGGGAACAAGACCGGTTCGATCCGCAAGACGCCGCTGATGCGCGTGAAGGACGGCGACAGCTATGTGCTCGTCGCCTCGAAGGGCGGCGCGCCGAAGAACCCCGAGTGGGTGTACAACCTGCGCACGGACCCGGATGTCGAGCTTCGGGACGCCACGGAGGTCCAGGCGATGCGGGTACGGGAGGTCGCTGATGCCGATGAACGCGCCCGCGTCTGGACGCTGGCCGTCGAGGCGTTCCCACCGTATGAGGAGTACAGGAACAAGACATCGCGCACGATCCCGGTGTTCATCGCGGAGCCCGCGTAGCGGAGTTGGCCCCTACTGGGAGGGATGTCCTCCGACCCAGACTGGACTCGACCAGGCCATCGCGTCGTTCAACTGGCGCACGCGGACGAAGTAGTAGTCACCCTGACGCGACGTGTCGGTGTCCTTATAGCTGAACGTGAGATCCCGCGGGCCGTCCGGGCGGACGCGCCGCAGGGCGACCGAGTCGCGGTGGTAGTTCTCGATCGGCAACAGCTTTTCCAGCCGACCGCCCCGTAGCTCCGACAACGGCAGACGCACACGGCCGCCCGGAATCACGGCGCGCGGGCGATAGAACGGCGGCGCGGAACCCGTTTCCGCCGCCTCCTCGAGATCCAGAACGACGACCGCGCCGGGTTGCACGTCGGTCACCGATAGCCTTAGCGAGCTCGTCTCGCCGCGCGTGTTCGTCCGGAAGACGGCGCCGTTGCCGTTCTGCTCCACGTGCTGCGTCGTCGGGTTCGCGAAATCCGTGCCCTCGACGCTGACCAGCGTGGCACCCGCAACGGTCAGTTGGCCCCTCCAGTGACGCCAGCCGCGCGGAGCGTCGCCCATGTGGACCGGTGTCTCCTCGGAGTAGAAGGTCACCATGAGATCGGTCGGAGCGCCGCCATCCGTGTCGAGCGAGTAGTCCTCGCTCCATAGCTCCGTTTCGTTCTTCATCAGCGTGATCGAACCGATCGGTGCGGTGCCGATCACCCGGCCCGAAATCTCGCGGGTTTCGGAGAACGGAGCCCGGGAACCCATGCCGGTCCCGTTCACCTCGAAGTCGAGGATGATCCGGTCGCCGGTCGTCGCGTAGGTGCGCCGTGCCTTCATCCCGTCGAAGATCGCGTCGCGCGACCGCTCCGGCGCCAGCACCGCGCCCAGACCGCCCCGCTGCGCCAGCGAGGTCCGGTTCGGCGCCGAGTAGCCGGGATGGGAGAGGTGGTCGTCCGACGCGGCGACGACGCCGACCTGGTGCCCGCGTGACAGGTACTCCTGCATGAACCACTCGAAGGTCCCGTGCATCGACATCATCTCGACCAGCGGCTCCAGGCCGGGATGCGACTGGCGGAAGTCGCCCGGGTTGTGGGCATGCGGAATGACGACCACGTCGCGGCGGTCGTTGCGGGAATCGAGTTCCCGGTAGAGCTCCGACAGGGTCGGGAACTCCAGCACCGAGACCACCTCCCGGTCGTCGACCGTCCGGTAGAGGACGTTGTGGTGGCCGCCCCCCTGGCGCGTATGCCGTGTCCATTCCCAACCGAGGTACGGAATGAACCGTCCCGGCTCGTCGTACTCGGCGCTCTTCTCGCGCATCAGCTCCCACTCGCCCGCGTCGAGCCAGATGTCGTGCTCCGAGTGCGTGACGAAGTCGAGACGCGCGTCGTCGCGCGCGAACTGCATGAAGAAGTCCAGGGTGCCGATGCCCTCGGCGTAACCCGAGTGGCCGTGGGTGTCGCCCCAGTAGATGCCGTACTCGGGGTCCTCGGCTACCAGGATGGGGTTGGCGTCGCCGCTGACCGACGGCCCCTCGCCCCGGGAGCGAATCGTGGCCCAGTAGACGCCGGGTTCATCGAGGGCGAGTTCGACGACCGTGATCGCTTCGGTTCCCGGCTCGGTCGCGGCGCGAAGCTCTCCGTTCAGGAGGACATCGAAGCCCGGAACGTCGCCGGTCGCCCGGTTGTAGAAGCGGTCCTCCGCGCGCACCGAGAACTCGAAGGTCTCGCCGGGCCGCACCACGCTCGGAGCGAAGCCGTGGACGCCGGCCACCGTCGTGCCGACCACCGCGAACGGCAGAATCGGCTGCGGGCGCCACTCGCCGGAGCCGTCGAGGTCAACGTAGAGCGGAAACGGGATCCGCGCTCCCGTCGTCTGCGTCATCAGGATTCCCGGGCCGCCGCCGGACGTGTCGCCGTAGGTGATCGTCACCGACTCACCGGCGTCGAGCCGGCCTTCCGCGAGCCGATAGGCCAGCGCCGGTTCCGGGGCGCGGAAGCCCCCGTGCGGCCCCGAGGCCATGTAGACGTCGACCTCGAAGACGGCGTCGTCGTCACTGGTCTCGAGACTCACGTACCCCGCGCCGGCCGGATCGGAAGTCTGAAAGGCGCCGTAGTTCGCGTTGAAGTGGCGAGCGACCCAGAACCCGCCGCCGGTCTCGACCGGCCGTGTTCCGGCGGTCCAGGTCTGGCGAACCGTCGCGTACTGACTGGCCTCGAACGGCCCCGGAGTGTCCGTCTCCAGCGAACCCAGTGCGCCCTCCTCCTCCCGCAGCGTGAACTCGCGCACCAGCCGGTCGATCGTCGTGCCCGCGCTGACGGCCGCCTCGCCGGTCGGGGGCAACGTCGAGGAGAGACGCACCCGCGGCCCCTCCAGGCCCATCTCGTGCCCGGCCAGGGCCAGGGCGTCGGCCCAGTCGGCGACCACCGCCGCCCGCGCGGCGATCGTCGACTCGTCCGTGGCCTCGGTCGCGACATCGGCCTTGAGTTGGTCGATCGCGGCGCCCAGATCACGGTCGTAGCCGGCCCCCGGGCCGGCCGTGTCGCAGCCGGAGAGGACGAGGACCAAGGCGCCGCCCGCGAAGAGCGGCGCCCGCTCCCAACCGTGCCGCCTGAGCCGGATCAGAAGCTGAAGCCCACCTTCAGCCGGAACTCCCGCGGGCGCTGATACCAGGCAACCTGCGCGTTGGGCCGCCCAGTGGACGTGTTGATGATGGTCGGCTCCTGGTTGTCGGTCAGGTTGGCCACTTCGAAGCCGAGCTTCGCTCTCACATCGCCCGCCATCGCCACCGAGTACATCGCCGACAGGTCGATCGTCCAGGTGTCCGGCAACTGCTGCGCGTCCGACGGCTCGCGGTACGTCGACGTGGTGATCGTCTGTCCCGATACCGGGTGACGCACCTGGGTCGAAACGTGACTACCCCACGGCCTGCCCGCAGCGTAGTGGAAAAAGCCGCCCAGTACGAAGTCGTGCCGGCCGAAGACGAAGCGCTTCATCCCGACCACGTTCGCCAGGTGTTCCCGGTCCTCGAGCAGCCGTCCGAACCAGTAATCGCTCGAGGTCGCGTCGGTCAGCCCCGTTGAGACCTCGATTCCGCCCAGACCCTCGAAGAGGTTGAAGTTGTCGTTGAAGGAGTTGATGTTTCCCTTGTTCGAACTCAGGGTGTAGTTCGTGCGCAGGGTCCAGTTGTCGCGGAACAGCCGGTTCGCCTCGATCTGCAGCCCCCGGTACTCGCGGCGGGCATCGGACCAGTTGCGGAGATCACGAACCACCCGGCCGGCATCGTCGTACTGAAGCGTGGCGTGGAAGATGTTGTCCGCCTCGCTCGCGACCAGCCGCGACTTGACGACCCACTTCTCGGACACCTGGAAGTCGGCACCGAAGGAGATCTCGTCCTTGTAGTACGGGTCGATGTCCTGGATCGCCTGGTCGAACGTCGGCTCGACGCGCCGCTGGAAGCGGTCGTAGCGCTGGGTCGCCCGGTTCCACAGGAACTGGTCGTAGATGTTCTCGCCGTTGTTCTGGCGCGAGAACTCCTGCAGCACGATGCCCATGCCGATCGCGTGGTAGTAGCGCCCCAGTGTGCCGCGCAGCAGGATGCTGCCGTCGGCCTTCACGTCGTAGACGCCACTGACGCGTGGTACCCACTCGGTGTACTCGTTGACCCGCTCGCCGATGTCGTTGTCGATCGTCTGCTGATCGCCGCGGACGCCCAAGGTCCAGACCCAGTTGTCGCCGACCTCGAAGCGATCCTGGGCGAAGACGGCCAGGAAGTCGCTCGTTTCCGTGATCACGTTCGACGGCTCGAACACCCGCTTGTTGACGGGAGTCGCGAAGCCGCCGGGCAGGTTCGGGTCGTAGCCGCGGCCACGGAACTCGGTGATGATCGAGGTCAGGTTGCTGAACTCGATCGCCTGCGCGTCGACACCGAACTTCCACTCGTGCCGGCCCCTGAAGCTGGTCAGGGACACGTTCGCCTGATCGCGCGGGAAGTCGTTGAAGCCCTCGGCCAGGCGCACCGCCGGCCCGTTGTGGCGCAGGCCAGTGGACAGGTCCCGATAGCGGAAATTGTTCCCCAGCGGGTCGTCCGGCGAAGCGTTCGGGTCGATCGGGTGCTGCTCCGCCGCGTGACGCCCGACGAACTCCTCCCGGTTGGCGACCTTGAACTCGAGGAAGTTCGAGCTGCCCAGACCAAGACTCCAGTTGAGCGTCTGTACGCGGCCGTTCAGCGGGAAGCTCATGATCGCCCACCGGTCACCTGGATTCCCCGAAAGGCCGATGGCCTCCGACGGAGCATCGATCGCCGTGATCGCGATCTGCTGGTTGTCCCTGGGCTGGAAGTTCACCTTGGCGATCAGCGGCGTCCCCTCCCGGCTCAGGTTCACGATCGAGCCGTCCCGCAGCGTGTCGATCCGGTTGTCCGACATCTTGCCGTAGGAGAGAAAGAACCAGGCCCTGTTGCGGGCGATCGGGCCGCCGAGGCCGGTCTCGAAGCTGTTGATCTGATCGTCCGGCCGCTCGAGTTCGAGGATGTCCGGCGCCCGCCACTTCGGGTTCTGGCCGATGTAGAGGAAGTCGCCGTGGAACTCGTTCGTCCCCGTCTTGACCGTCGAGTTGATGATTCCGGACGTCGCACGCCCGTACTCGGCGCCGAAACCGGTCGACTCGAGCTTCGTCTCGGTCAGCGCGGTACCCGGGATCCGGAGGCGCATTTCTCCGCCGCGTCGATGCATCGACGTATCCACGCCCTCGACGTAGACACCGATCTCGGTCGAAATGCCGCCGTTCACCGACGGCACGGAGTCCGAGTCGTTCCGGTTGACGACCGACGGCAACTGCCGCATGGCCGCGTTGTAGTTGCGTGTCCCGAAGGCGACGTTCTCCGTCACCTCTTCGGGAATCGTCGCTGCAGCCGCCGTCTCAAACCGGCTGATCAGCGGCGCCTCGCCGGTGACCGTGATCTCCTCCTCGGTCGCGGACACGAGGGTCAGATCGATGCCCCGCCGCTGTCCCGGATCGAGGTCGGTCGCCAGTTCGGCCGTGCCGAGCCCTTCGAGTTCGGCGTTCACCGTGTAACGGCCGGCGAGCAGCAGTGCGAATCGATAGCCACCGTCTGCATCCGTGATCACGGTGCGCGTGTTCTGCGGTCCGGTCAGGGTTACGGTAACGCCGGGCAGCGGCCCACCCTGAGCGTCCAGAACGCGGCCGTCGATCGTGCCCGTCTGCGGGCCGTCCGCGAGCAGCGGGGCGACGCAGATCAGGACGACAAGCCCTCCGAGACAAACGGAACGTCGATTCATAGCTCTCCCTCCAGGTCGCGGGCTCGACCGAGCGGCGCGGAAACTCCAGGACAGCGCGGCCAAACCCCATTGGCTCTTGTCGTGACCTAAACTAGCTAACACCGTTGGACCCCGCAACCCCGTTCGATTTTCTGACCGAAGGTGAGAAGGAGCTTCATGACCCGCCCCACCCGCCGCGACTTCCTCCAGCAGTCCTCACGCCTTGTTGCCGGCGGGGCCCTCGCCGGCCTTTCCGGCTGCGGCGGATCCCAACCGCCCGCGGAGGCTGACGACCGGCCGAACCTCCTCTTCTTCTTCCCCGACCAGCAGCGGCCCGACTGGCTCGGGCTGGACGGTCGCGGTCTGGCAGCGCTGCGGACACCGAACATCGACCGTCTGGCGCGCGACGGCGTCAACTTCACCCGCGCCCTCGTGCCGTCGCCGGTCTGCGGCCCGTCCCGGGCGTGCCTCGCCTCCGGCCGCGAGTACGACCGCTGCGGCGTGCCCGGCAACGGCACCGACTACCCGCTGGACCAGCAGACCTTCTACGGCCAACTCCGGGACTCCGGCTACCACACGATGGCGGTCGGCAAGCTCGACATGTCGAAGAACAGCGGCAACTGGGGAATCGACGGAACGAACTTCGCGGACCACTGGGGCTTCTCGGCGCAGATCAACAACTGTGGCAAGGGCGACGGGATGCAGTCCTACCTCGAGGACCCCGAGGGTCCCAAGGATCCGTACTACAGCTACCTCGACTCACTGGAACCGCCGCAGGGCCGCGCCTGCGCCACGGACTTCCGTCGGCGGCGCTCCAACTTCCCGGACAGTTGGTGGGGCGACGTGATCACCTCACCGCTCGGCCCCGAGGCCTACTGCGACAACTGGATCGCCCAGAACGGCCTGGACCTGATCGAGGCCGCCCCGAAGGATCACCCCTGGCACCTGGTCATCAACTTCGTCGGCCCGCATCCGCCGGTCGACATCACGGCGGAGATGGAAGCATGGGTCCGCGGCCGGGACGGCCTGGGCCAGCCCTACGCCTACCACGGCGCCCTGACCCCGGACGACCACAAGGCGACCCGCCAGAACTACGCCGCGATGATCGAGAACATCGACGCCTGGCTGGGCCGCTACATCGACATGCTCGAAGAGACCGGCCAACTCGACAACACGATCATCGTGTACTCGAGCGACCACGGCGAGATGCTTGGAGACCACGCGCGCTGGGGGAAGTCACTCCCCTACCAGGCTTCCGCGGGCGTACCCCTGCTGGCGGCCGGCCCCGGCATCCGCGCGGGATACGAGTGCCACCTGCCGACGACCGTACTCGACCTGGCCGCCACGTTCCTCGACTACGCCGGCCTCGACACTCCAGCCGACATGGACAGCCGATCCCTCCGGCCACTGCTGGAGGGCCGGACCGACAGTCACCGGGAAGTCGTCCTGTCCGGGCTCCGCGACTGGCGGCTTGCCTACGACGGCCGCTACAAGCTGGTCACCGGCTTCGGGAATGAGGACATTCTGTGGGACCTGGAGGCGGACCCGATGGAGACGGAGAACCTGGCGGCGACGCAGCCGGAGGTTGTGAGGAGGCTGCGGGAGTATCTGACCGTCTGACCCACCGTTAGGCCGGGCCGGCGCGGACGACCCACCGGTCGCCGGTTCCGCACGCCCGCTATCATCCGGCGCTTCGAAGCGCGGCACAAAACGCGCAGTCCCACAATGACGCTCCGTTCGCCCCTCGCCGCCATCCTCCTGGTGGCAGCCGCCGTTTCAGGCGCGGTACCCGCGACGGCACAATCCGAAGCGACGACCGGGATCATCCGCGGCGTGGTCCGCGGCCCGAGCGGAGCCCCGCTCGCGGGCGCCCAGGTGCTGATTCAGCACGTCGAAACCGGCCTCGCTACCTCCGTCGCAACGACCGCCTCCGGGACCTTCGCCCGCACCCTGCTGCCGCTCGGCTCCTACGAACTGATCGTGACGAAGGACGCGGAAGGGCTGATGGAGCGGCTCTCCGGCCTGACCCTTCGCGTGGGCGAGACCCTGAACCTCGACATCGCGCTCAAGGAGGTCGTCGCCGAGGAGATCACGGTCAGCGAGGACGCCTACCAGACTCCGGCCGCCGACGACGTGACGACCTCGCAGCGCCTTGAGGACGAGGTGATCGAGGGACTGCCCATGAACGGTCGCAACTTCTTCGACCTGACCCTGCTCACGCCGGGCGCTTCGCTCTCGCAGGGGCCGGACGGCGACGAGCTGAACATCAGCGGTCAGCGCGGCATCTTCAACAACTTCATCGTAGACGGCGCCGACTTCAACAACTCCTTCTTCGGCGAGCAGCGCGGCGGCCAGAGGCCGGCCTTCACCTTCAACCAGGACGCGATCCAGGAGATGGTCGTGATCAACCAGGGCGCGACCGCCGAGTTCGGGCGCTCGGCAGGCGGCTTCGTCAACGTGATCACCAAGTCCGGCACGAACGAGCTGGAAGGCACGATGCACACGTTCCGGCAATGGGACGGGATCTCGACCGAGCATCCGGCCGGAGAGGCCGCGAAGCCGAACTTCGAGCGCCTGCAGTACGGCTTCACGCTCGGCGGGCCGATCCGGCGCGAGCGGGTGTTCTTCTTCGGCGCCTATGACGAACAGGACGCTTCCGAGACGAAGCAACTCGTGCGCATCGTCGCCGGCCCGGCCAACCTGGCGCGGCTCGACGGCTTTCTCCAGGAGCGCTGGCCGGGCCTCTTTGACGACGAGTTCGGCCCCATCGAGCGGACCGACGACAACCGGGCCCTGATCGCCAAGCTGGACTTCAACCTGAGCGAAAGCCACCAGGCCTCGGTCAAGTACAACTACACGTGGTCGGAACAGGAGAACGGCACCTTCGACGTCGACTCCTGGGGCCTGTCCGCGAACGGCATCGAGCAGGACTACTCGCATGCCGTCAATCTGAGCCTGCGCTCTCTCCTCAGCAACCGGACTTCGAACGAACTGCGCCTCCAATGGGCGCGGGAGCACCGTCCGCGGCGCTACGGCGGACCGCTCCAGCCGGGAGTCGAGCCGCCGCCCCAGCCGCCCTACCAGGTTCTCGGCGGCAGACCCTTCCCCGACATCGGAATGGACTTCGCCGACGGCTTCCGCATCGGCCTGCCGTTCTTCCTGCCGATCGGCGCGGACGCGGCGGACGACCGCCAGCAGCTCGTCGACAATGTCTCCACCCTGCTCGGCGACCACCTGGTCAAGGCGGGGATCGAGGCGAACCGGACCGGGATCGCCCAGCAATTCCTGGGCTTCGGCAACAGCCGCTACATCTTCGACTCGGTCGACGGCTTCATCCACTTCGTCGAGCAGGGCAACAACTACGTCACCTGCTCCGACGGCTCGAGCAGCGCCGCCGGCGTCTGCCCGCCGGGGGCCGAGATCACCGGGCCCGTCCTGCTTTACCTGCAGGCCGCGACCGTGCCCGGCGTACCGCCGGAGGACCTGGGCCGTCAGGCCTTCGATGTCGACGAGGTCGGCCTGTTCCTCCAGGACACCTGGCAGGCGACGGACCGCGTCGTCCTGAACCTCGGGCTGCGCTGGGAGGGCACCTGGAACCCGGAGCCGCTGATCGCGCCCCGGGACACCTACTTCGCCCCCTACCTCGACGACCCGCGCTTCCCCTCCGACGGCACGATCCCCGACGACCTCGACAACTTCCAGCCCCGTCTCGGCCTGGTCTGGGACGCCTCGGGCGACGGTCGCAATGTCCTCCGACTGAATGCGGGCACTTACGTCTCCCGCATCCCCAGTCTGGTGCTGGCCGGTCCCCGCACGACGAACGGCGCGTTCCAGCAGGTCCTCTTCCGCAGCAGCGCCGCCTCGCCGGCCTTGGGCCCGGTGCCGCGCATCGACGAGCAGATCGACGGTTCAGACACCCTGCCCTTCCTGCCCGACATCACGGTCGTCGACCGGGACCTGGAACTGCCGGAGACCTGGTCCTTCGGCGCCGGCTTCGAGCGAAGACTCGGCCGGGGCCTGACCGCCGAACTCGCCTACCAGCACGCGCGGACCGACGAGCTCTTCCGCTTCGTGAACCGCAACCACGCCGCCTTCGGTTCCCCATTCGGCGTCGGCAGCCATCCCGGCGGCGGCGGCATCAACGCCCTGAACAACACGGAGAGCTCCGCGCGCTCCCGCTACCACGGACTCACCGCGACCCTCCGCGGCCGGGACGCCTTCGACGGCCTGCTCACTTTCGAGATGAACTACACCTTGAGCCGCGACCGCTCGGACGACGACAACGAGCGCGATCCCTTCACCTTCCGCTACGCCGACCCCACGAACCTGGGACCGGAGTACGGCTGGTCGGACCGCGACCGCCAGCACCAGGTCGCCGGCTATCTGCTCTTCGCACTGCCCCAGGACATTCAGTTCAGCAACGTGTTCCGCTACCTGTCGGCGTCGCCGGTGTCCGAGTCCTGCGCCAGCCGGGGCCAGCGAGCCGCCCAACCGTCCGACCGCGTCTGCGCCGACGGCACAATCCTGCAACGCAACACCCTGCGCCGCGAGAACGACTTCCTGACCTGGGACATCCGCCTGTCACGCCCCTTCACCCTCGGCCGCGGCATCACCCTCGAACCGGTCTTCGAGATCTTCAACGTGACGAACGCCGACAACCGCCTCGACGCCGCCCAGGGCTCCCTCCTCTTCAACTTCGACGGCTCCATCCGCAGCGGCCTGGCCGACAGCCGCCGCGGCCAGTTCGGCCTACACCTCCACTTCTGAGGCGTAAGGAGGGGCGACGGTCAAGCGCCGAGGATGCGCAGCTCCCGCGGGGAGGACGTGAGTAGCTCGCAGCCCTGCTCCGTCACCCGGATGTTGTCTTCGATGCGTACACCGCCCCAGCCGTTGAGGTAGAGGCCTGGTTCGATCGTGAAGACGGCGCCTTCTTCGACGACGTCGTCGTTGCCGGCCATCACGGAGGGGGGCTCGTGGATCTCGAGACCGAGACCGTGGCCGGTGCGATGGGTCATGAACTCCTTGAACCGGGGGCCGTGGAGGTTGGCCTGGCAGTTCTTGTGGACGTAGTCGTAGGTCACTCCGGGGCGAGACGCGGCGACGCCGCGGATGTTCGCCTGCAGGACCGCTTCGTAGACCTCCCGCATCCGGTCGGTGGGCGAACCGCTGACCACGAAAGTACGCGTGATGTCGCAGTGGTAGCCGTCGAAAGAGGTTCCGAAGTCGATCAGGAGGAACTCGCCTTCCTGCATCTCGCGATCGTCCGGCACGCCGTGCGGCAAGGCCGACTTCGGGCCGCTCAGGACGATCGGCCCGAACGAGATGCCGCCTCCGCCCCGCCGCAGCAATTCGCTTGAGAGCTTGGAGGCGATCTCGACCTCCTTGCGCCCGGGCTTCACGTCGCGCAGCGTGAACTCGAGCGCCGCTTCCGCGATCTTCGACGCCCTCTTCATCAGCGCCGCTTCCTCGTCGCTCTTCTTGAGCCGCAGAGCGGCTACAACGCTTTCGGCGCTTTCGATCTTTGCTTTCGGGAGTTCCCGGCGAACGTGCCCGAACTCCATGTAGCGCAGGCTCAACGGCTCCACCGCGACCCGGGAAGCCTTGGCCAGGCACTTGAACGCATCCGCGGCGGCCTTCTCCGGGCCATCCGCATCGTCCCAGAGGTGAAGCGACTCGACGGACGGCGCCGCGCCGCGGAAGTTCGCCTCTTCCAGGGCCGGAACGACCGCCACCGCCGCGCCGGACGTCGGCACGATCAGCAGGAAGAGACGCTCGTGGGCTTCGAACTCATGGCCCAACAGCCACGTCATCGTCGCCGCCGGAGTCAGGACGACCGCGTCGACGCCGGCCGCCGAGGCCGCCTGGCGCAACTGGTCCAGGCGCCGGGCATCACGGCTGGCCGGCGCTTGCTCGCCGGCGCCCTCTGCCTCTGCCGCCAAGTCCCCTCCAACCGTGTCGTCGCTCATTTCGCCCCCGCCGCCGCTGTTCGTTGCCCGCCCTCCAGGACCGGGGTCGCGCGGTCCACGACACCCCTCAACCGGTCCGTGCGCTCGTTGACGGACGCACGGATGGCACCCTTGGACGCGACAGCTTACTCCGAATGCTACGAAGTACTGGCGGAGCCCTTCAAGCGCGATAAAGTCGCGCCCATCATGGATACATCGATCGGTTCCCAGTACGACGATCTCCGCGAGGAGGTCCGCTCCTTTTTCGCCGCCAACGAGGACGTCGCGGTCCCCGCCGGGCCCGGCTTCGGCGGCGACGCTTCCGAGGTCCGCAATCGCGTCGTCAAGTGGCAGAAGCGGCTCGTCGATGCCGGCTACGCCGGCCGCGAGATCCCGCAACGCTACGGCGGCGCCGGCCACGAGCCCGATGCCCTCGCCAGCCTGGTGATCGAGGAAGAGTTCCAGAACGCAGGACTCTCCCTCGGCATGGAGAACCAGGGCATCAGCATGTTCGTGCCCACTCTTCTGCACTTCGGCCGCGAAGACCAGAAACAGGACCTGATCAGCCCCACGATCCGCGGCGAGCTGATCTGGTGCCAGGGGTACAGCGAGCCCGGATCCGGCTCCGACCTGGCGTCGCTGCGCACTTCCGCGGTGCTCGACGGCGACGAGTACGTGATCAACGGCCAGAAGATCTGGACCAGCGGCGCCCGGGAAGCCGACATGATGTTCGCCCTGATCCGCACTGAAGCAGACGCCGGAAAACACGGCGGCATCAGCTACCTCGTCCTGTCGATGGACACGCCCGGCCTCGACGTGCGGCCGCTGATGACGATGACGGGCGACGCCTCCTTCAACGAGGTCTTCTTCACCGACGTGCGGGTGCCCGCAACGAACGTGATCGGCCGCCCCGGCCAGGGCTGGGAAGTCGGCACGTACACCCTGCGCTTCGAGCGCAACATGCTCGGCCGTTCGAACGCGACGGAGAACTACATGGCCGGCTGTGTCGACATCCTGCGCGAGACCGGCCTGATCGATTCGCCCGTCTACCGCGACCGGCTGCTCAAGCTGGAGGGCCGGGTGCAGGCGATGAAGTACCACCAGTTGCGCCTGCTCACCGATCGGCTGAAGAAGCGCGACTCGGGCGCAGGGGGGCTCATCGTCAAGCTGAACAACTGCCAGTTGAACTACGACGTCTGCGACCTGGCGATCGACGCGATGGCCGAGCGCGGCGTCCTCAGGCGCGGCTCGAAGCACGTCCGCGACTACGGCAACTGGCAGCGCAACTACATGTACGCCCTCGGCCTGATCATCGGCGGCGGCACCGCCCAGATCCAGAAGAACATCATCGGCGAGCGGGGCCTTGGACTGCCTCGGGAGCCGAAGCCGGCCGTGGCCTAGAGTCCGCGCCGCCCCTTGAGCCAAAGGAGTCCGACATGGACTTTGGACTGACGCAGCCGCAAGAGCTGCTCCGAGATTCGATCGCCCGTTTTCTCGCCCAGGACGTGGGTATCGAGCGCGTCCGCCGCGTGATGGACTCCGAGTCCGGGCAGGACGAGGCAATCCACGGCCAGCTCGGCGACCAGGGCATCACCGGCCTGCTGGTCGACATGGACCGCGGCGGCTCGGAGCTCGGGATGCAGGAGGCAGCGATCGCCGCCCAGGAGATCGGTCGCGCCGCGGCGCCGGTCAACTTCCACTCCGCCTACGTCCTGGCGCCGCTGCTGATCGCCGGCGCCGACGCCGGCGAGCGCAGGAACGCCCTGCTCGAAGGGATCGCCGAAGGGAGGACGCTCGTCACTCCGATCCTCGACGCGCCGATCGAGAACGGCCGCGTCGACGGAACCGTGCTCTACGTGCCCGACGCCGCCTGGTCAGACGCCTTCCTGCTCGAATCCGGGGGCAGCCTCCACCTGCTCGAGGCGACGACCGCGGGAGTAGACATCGAGCCCCTCCAGACCGTCGACGACACGCGCCGGGTTGCCGAAGTCACCTTCTCCGGCGTCGACCTGAACGCCGCGGAGAGCCTCGGCGGCAGTGCCGAGAGCTCTAAGCGCGCCGTCCACGCGGCCCAGATCGCCATCGCCGCCGACGCCCTTGGCGCCGCCCAGAAGGGACTGCACATCGCGGTCGACTACGCCAAGGAACGCAAACAGTTCGAGCGCATCATCGGCTCCTTCCAGGCCGTCAAGCACATCTGCGCCGAGGTCCTCGCCGAAGTCGAGCCCGTCCAGTCCCTGCTCTGGCACACCGCCGACGCCTGGGACGAGGGCTCGGACGAAATCGACCACTTCGCCCCCCTTCTCAAGGCCCACGCTACCGACGTGGCAAGCCACGCCGTCACGATGACCACCCAGGTCTTCGGCGGCATCGGCTTCACCCACGAGTGCGACATGCACATCTTCTACAAGCGCGCCGGCTACGACCGGCAGGTGCTGGGGAATCCGACGGCGTTGCGGGAGCAGGCAGCGGCTGTGATGTACGCCTGAGGGACGGCGAGCCTCAGGTTCCCTCTATCGGAACAAGCTTCGCCACGGGCCGCCCGTGCTTCGTGATCACGACGCCCTCCGGACCAACGTGATCGAGGATCTCGAGGCACTGTTCCTTGAACTCCTCCGCAGCAAGCGTGCGGCTCACTCGGCCGCCTCCTTGCCTGTCCCCAGTGCCTGCCGGATCACGGCAGCACTGTTCTCCGCCAGCTTCTTCGATGCACCCGGCGTGAAGTGGACATCGCTCGGCGCCCGGTGCGAAATCCGATGGGCCGCGATGAACGCGTTCATGTCGTCGACCTCGATGCCGTGGCGGTCGATGACCTCGCGAGCGGCCCGGTTGTAGCGCGGAAGATCCGCTGGAAACCGCCCCGACGCGCCTTCGGGGACCGGTGTCGTGGGCCGCCAGATCAGCTTCGCCCCGGTCTGTTTCAGACGCTTCACGAGCCGGTCAAGGTTCGCCTCGTAGTCCTCGAGCGAGGTGACCTGGGTGCCTTCCGGCGGCAGGGCCCGTTCGCCCTCGGCATCGACGTACTTCAGGTCGTGCAGGCCCCAGTTGAAGTGGATCAGGTCCCACTTGCCGTCGCCGAGCCATTCATCGATCCTCTCCAGGCCAAGCCAGGTGTGCTGGCAGTTCTCCGGTGGGCGGTGGACGTTGGCGACCCCGGCAAGCGCCTCTCGGAGCGGCAAGGTGTAGCCGATCGAGATCGAGTCACCGATGATCAACACCCTCGGCAGGTTCGGATCGTCGGCGATCGACACAAACGCGGGCCGCGGCGGCTGCTGGGCCGGTGCGAGCGCTGCCGCCGCGAGCAGCATCGCCGCCGGCGCAGGAAACGACGCGAGGCGAAACCTCACGGACGGAACGGGCACCCCGCCGCTACTCCACGATCGCCTGGTAGGTGAGCACCTCCATCGTGGGACGCAGCGGGTAGGTGCCCGTGGGAAGCAACTGGGTCAGCACCATGCCAACGAGGTTCTCCTCGGGATCGACGAAGAAGTCGGTCGAGGCGGCGCCGCCCCAGCCGTAGGTGCCAGGCGAGGCCGGCAGTCCGGTCAGGCCGGTGTCCGTGACCGAGTACCCGCCCAGGCCGTAGCCCATCCCCTCGCTCATCCCCATGTCGAGGTTGAGGCTCGACATGGGCGACGGCCCGTAGGCCGAACCGAGGTGGTTGTCCATCATCAGGTCCACGGTCTGCGGTCCGAGGATCCGCACACCGTCGAGCTCGCCGCCGTTCGCCAGCATCTGGGCGAAGCGCAGGTAATCGCCGGCGGTCGCGACAAGGCCGGAGCCGCCCATCTCGACCTTCGGCGGCTTGCGGTAGGCGCTGGTCTCTGGATCGTCCACCACGACCATGCCGCCTTCCGGCGTCGGCGCGTAGTTCACGGCGAAGCGATCGAGCTTCTCGTCGGGGACATAGAAGTCCGTGTCGACCATGCCCAGCGGGTCGAAGATCCGCTCCTTCAGGAACTCGCGGAAGGTCTGGCCGGAAGCGACCTCGACCACCCGGCCCGCGACTTCGAGGCCGACGCTGTAGTTCCACGCGGTGCCGGGGTGAGCGAGCAGCGGCTGCTTCGCCAGCTCCCGGACGTAGTGCGCCAGGTCGTCGTGGGGGACCGCGTCGGCCGAGCCTTCCAGACCGTTCGCCGCGTAGGAGGCGGCGACCGGGCTGGGGATGAAGGTGTAGGTCAGACCGGAGGTGTGGGTCATCAGGTCCCGGATGATGATGGGCCGCCGCGGCGCCTCCGTCACCATGTCGTCGCCGTCGCCGGAGACGTAGACCTGCGTATCCGCGAACTCGGGGAGAATCGCGGACAACGGCGTGGACAGCAGGAAGTGGCCCTCCTCCCAGAGGATCATCAACGCCGCCGAGGCGATCGGCTTGGTCATCGAGTACATGCGGAAGAGGGTGTCCTCGGTCATCGGTTCGCCGGCCTCGACGTCCTGGTTGCCGCTGGCTTCGAAGTGAACGACCTGGCCGTCGCGCGCGATGACGGTGACGACGCCGGAGAGCTTGCCGTCCGTCACGTAGTTCTCGAACGCCGGCCGGATGCGGTCGAGCCGTTCGCTCGACATGCCAGCGCTTTCGGGTGTCGCGCGGGGGAGGCCGGCGAAGGTGTCGGTGCTCGTACCGCCAGTCTCCTGAGGGGCACAGGCCGCAAGCAGGACGAGACAGATCGCGGCGATCAAGGCAGCGATTGAGAACAGTCGATGGCGCATGGGAAACCTCCCGGTTGAACGTGTTGCCTCGCTCAGCTTTCGCCGAGCAGCCAGGCTTCGTCGAAGCTGACGTGCTTGATGCTCTTGCCCTGGCCGCCGTCGTCGAGCGCGCCGGCAACGTGGTAGCTGTAGGTCACGTGGATGCGGCCGTCGCGGGACTGGATCACCGACGGATAGTGATAGCGGCCGACGCCCTTCTCCTCGCGCTCGATGTAGCGCCTGTGCTTGAAGGTCCTGCCCTCGTCCTCGGAGACGGACACCGCGAGCCGGTAGCGGCCGTCGGGGATGTCGTTGTGGACCGCAATCCAGCGGCCACTCGCGAGCTTCAGGACTTCAAGCCCGGCACCGGTCTCGACCAGGTCTGGATGGTCGCGGGCGATGGACCAGGTGGCGCCCAGATCGTTCGACTCGGCGACATGAGCGCGCTTGGGTGGCGGCCCGTTGTCGCGCATGAAGGCCAAGAGCGTGCCGTCGCGGCGGAGCGCGAACGTGGGCTGAATGCTGCCCCCTCCGATGATCGGCTCGGTGAACGTCCAACTGTGGCCGCCGTCGTCACTGTACGTCGCGGCGGCGAAGCTGAAGCCGTCCGAGTAGAGCCCCAGGAGCAGCCGCTGGCCGCCATCAGGAAGAGGGAGGACGACCGGATGCGCGCGGGTGAACCAGCCGATCCGCCTGGTCAGCTTGTCCGCGGCCTGCTCCAGGTTGCGCGCGGCCCAGCGGCGGACGGACTCCGGAGCGGCCGGATCCGACGCGCCGGTATAGCCCAGGCTGCGAAAGTACTCGTCGGTCTTGCCGGCCACCAGGTCGTGGAAGCCGTCGCCGGGCTTCATGTGGAGCACGTCCTGCCACTGCCAGACCGGCGGCCCCGGCCCCTCGAAGTCGGTCGACACCTTGACCTTCATCAGGGCGCTCTCCCAGAGATTCGCCTGAATCGTGGGCCAGAACAGCCACAGCCGGTGTCCGCCAGCGCTCACCGGCTCGAGCAGCAAGGTGCAGTTCGTGTCCGGGAAGCCCGGCGTGTCCGCGAGCTGGAACGGCTCGCTCCAGTCTTCCGTGCCGGCCCGCATCCGTGCGCCCAGGATGCGCACATCGTCGGCTGTCCGCTCTCCCGAACCGTGGAACCAGGCCACGAGCAGATCGCCATTCGGCAGCTCCACGAGAGAGGACCCGTGGTTGTGCCAGTGCTCGAGCGGGAAGATCAGCTCCCCCACGGGACCCTGGGCATCCGATTCCTGCTGGGCGGTTGCGGGCAGGGTGGCAAGAGCGGCGAGCGCCGCAAGGACCAGGGTCAGCCGAACTCCAGCGGTGGCTCCTCGAAGGGCGCTAGTCGGCGGCCAGGGAGACACGGATGATCTCCTCGTCGTTGCGCGCGATGATGTGGCGGTTGGCATAGGCCGGGTGCGTCCAATTCACCATCGCGTCGTAGAACCTCCGCGGGCCGAAGCCGGATCGCGTCGTCGGTTCGATCAGCTTGGCGCGATCGATCTCCTCGTAGCCGTCACGGGTGAAGCGGGCGATGATCAGGTCGCCGAGGTCGTTGTTCACGAACCAGCGGTCACCGTGCTTGACCATGAAGGCGGCGCCCCAGCGGCCCTGGCGGGCCATCTTGTCGCTTTCCCAGAGCCGCGAGCCGTCGGCGGCGTCAAGACCGCGCAACTGGCCGTAGCTGCAAACCCCGTAGATCGTGTCGCCCTCGAGGATCGGCGTCGTGATCAGAGAGTGGAGGCCCTGCGTCTCCTCCGGCATCTCGCTGCGACTCTGGCCCCGCCACAGCTCCTTGACTTCAGGCTTGTCCTCGGCGAGTTCCAGCAGCAGCGAACCGCGGTAGAACTGGCTGAAGAGCAGCCGGTTACCATCGATCACCGGGGTCGTCACGGTCATTCCGGAAGCGACCTCCCAAGGCACCGACCAGTAGACCTCGCCGGTCGCCGGGTCGAGTGAGTTGATCGCCTTCGGTTCCCAGATGATGAGCTGCTCCACGCCGCCGGCTTCGAAGATCATCGGCTGGCCGTAGCCCATCTCCCAGTCCGAGGACAGGGACCGCCAGACCTCTTCCCCCGTGTGCTTGTTGAAGGCGATCACCTTGCCGTCCGGCTCGGCCCCCACGATCTGGATCAGCAGGTCGCCGTGCACGAGCGGTGAAGTGGCGAACCCCCAGATCGTGATGCTGGCGTTGCCCTGCTCCACCGAGTCGTAGCCCCAGATCACCTCGCCGGTCTCTGCCTCAAGCGCCATCAGATGGCCGACGGCCCCCATCACGTAGAGCGTGTCGCCGTCGACGGCCGGTGTCGAGCGGGGACCGATCGCATAGCTCTGCTGGAGCGCCGAGTAGTTCACGTCCCACTCGTGGCTCCAGAGCTCCTCGCCGGTCTCCTCGTCAAGCGCCAAAATGCGCTCCTTGCCCGTGATGGCCCGTGTCCCTTCGATGCGCTGCCAGTCGGTCACGAACACGCGACCGTCCGCGACCACCGGCCCCGAGTAGCCGCCGCGGATCGGCACCCGCCAGACAGCTTCGAGGCCGCCCTCGGGAAACTGCTCCACGATGCCGTCCTCCTGCCACACGCCGGAACGGTCGACGCCCCTCCACTGCGGCCAGTCGTCGGCCAACGCCGGCACGGTCAACGTCAACCCCAGCACGATGCCAAGGGTGCGAATCGCTAAGGCTTGCACGGAAGGGACCTCCTCCTGCGGGCGACGGAGCCTGCTTGCTCGTCGGCGCGCGTTGTGGGATGGAGGCGTAACTTACCAGCAGCCCTGGTGGCCTACATCCCTGCAAGAAAAAGAAAGCCGGCCGCGCAGCGATGCGCGGCCGGCCAGTGTCAAGGCTCTTCTGACCCGCGATTCCGGAATCCACCGAGCGCCGCCAACGGCGCCGCCTTCCGGGTCAGATTCAGAAGTACAGCCCGACTAGATGTCGTAGTACAGCGCGAACTCGTGCGGGTGCGGCCGCAGCGCCACCTCCTGGCACTCGCTCTCCCGCTTGTACGCGATGTGGTTCTCGATCACGTCCTCGTCGAACACGCCGCCCGCTGTGAGGAAGTCGTGGTCGTCCTCGAGTGCATCGAGCGCCTCGTCCAGCGTCGCCGGCGTGGTCGGAACCCCTTGGCTCTCCTCCGGCGACAGGTCGTAGATGTCGACGTCGAGCGAGCTGCCCGGATCGATCTCGTTCTGGATGCCGTCGAGGGCCGCCATCAGGAGCGCCGCGAAGGCGAGATACGGGTTGCAGCTCGGGTCGGGGCAACGGAACTCGACCCGCTTCGCCTTCGGCGAGGGCGAGTACATCGGAATCCGAACCGCGGCGCTCCGGTTGCGCTGCGAGTACACCAAGTTGACCGGCGCCTCGAAACCCGGCACCAGCCGCTTGTAGCTGTTCGTCGTCGGGTTGGTGAAGGCGAGCAGCGCCGGCGCGTGCTTGAGCAGACCGCCGATCGCGTGCATTGCCATGTCGGACAGTCCGGCATAGCCGTCGCCCGCGAACAGAGGCACTCCGTCCTTCCAGAGCGAAAGGTGGGTGTGCATGCCGCTGCCGTTGTCCTCGAACAGGGGCTTGGGCATGAAGGTGACCGTCTTGCCGTGCTTGGCGGCCGTGTTCTTGATGATGTACTTGTAGAGCATCATCGCGTCCGCCATCTCGACCAGCGGCGCGAACCGGAGGTCGATCTCGGCCTGACCACCGGTGCCGACTTCGTGGTGCTGGCACTCGGGGTTGAGACCGAGATCCTCCATCATGAGGATCATCTCGCTGCGCATGTCCTGGTGCTTGTCGGTCGGCGGCACCGGGAAGTAGCCCTCCTTGTAGCGCGGCTTGTAGCCCAGGTTCGGTCCTTCGTCGGCGCCGCTGTTCCAGCGGCCCTCGATCGAGTCGACCTCGTAGAACCCGAAGTTCGGCCCACCGTCGAAGCGCACGTCGTCGAAGATGAAGAACTCCGCCTCGGGGCCGAAGTAGGCGGTGTCGGCGAGGCCCGTCGACTGGACGTAGGCCTCCGCGGCCCGGGCGACGCCGCGCGGGTCGCGGCCGTAGCTCTCACGCGTGATCGGGTCGACGATGTTGCACGTCATGACGAGCGTCTTGTGCTCGAAGTACGGGTCGATGAAGGCAGTGCCGGGCTCGGGCACGACCAGCATGTCCGACTCGTTGATCACCTGCCAGCCGCGGATGCTCGATCCGTCGAACCCGAGCCCGTCCTCGAACGTGCTCTCGTCGACCTCGCTGGCCGGTACCGAGAAGTGCTGCCAAAGACCGGGGAAGTCCGTGAACCTGAAATCGACGATCTGGACGCCCTCGTCCTGGATCCGTCCGATGATCGACTGGGGGCTAGCCTCTGCCATGAAGTCCTCCTTTGCTGTTCCTTACCGCGGTGAAGCCGCGCTGAACCTATGTGGTCGAGCCGCCGACCCGACCGCTTTTCTGCATGCACGAAAGCGCTTTCGCCGCGTGTCTATCAGCGAGTCCATCAACTGGCAACCCACGACGCCGGCACCGTGGTTCTTCCGCTAGCAACCTGCGTGCCCGCGAGCGTTTCGGCCTGGTTTCCCTGAGGCTGGAACGACCCGACCTGCCGTGCCGAAAGGGCGAACGGGAGACCCCGCTCCCCGATCGTCCCCTCCCACACGGCTGTCGTACGGCAGCCAGCCGAACAACTCTGTCGCAACCAGGCCCCGGGATCCGACGTTTCTGTAGCAAGGCGATCCTGTACCGCGCGCCGGCGCGGCCTACAGGCCGCGCGCGCTCCCCGTTAGCCCGTTTCCAGCCGCCCGAGCACCGCCATGTCCTCGCGCCATCCGGGATGGGTCCGGACCTGCAACTCGAGGTAGATCCGCCGACCCAGGAACCCCTCCAGGTCCTGGCGGGCGGCGGTGCCGATCTCCTTGATCCGCTTGCCGCCGCGACCGATCACGATGCCCTTGTGGCTGTCCCGGTCGACGAGGATGTGCGCCAGCAGATCCGTCCGTTTCGCGCCGTCCTCCCAGGCTTCGATCACGACCGCGGTCGTGAAGGGCAACTCGTCGTGCGTCTGCTCGAGCACCTTCTCCCGGATGAGCTCCGCCACCAGGAACCGCTCCGTGTGCACGGTCAGGAGCTCCGGATCGTGCCGCCGCTCGCCCGCCGGCAGGTGACGCCAGAGGACCTCCAGGACCTGTTCCACGCCGTCCCCGGTGAGCGCCGAGATCGGTACGATGTCCTTGAACAAGCCGCGGGCCGCATAGCGCTCGATCTCGGGCAGGAGCTTCGGCTTCGAGACCTGGTCGATCTTGTTCAGCAGGCACAGCACGGGGCGCTCCCGTTCGGCCGCCGCGCCAGCGCCGACGAGATCGAGGGCATAGGCCTCTCCCTTGCCGAAGGGAACCGCCACGTCGCGGATCAGACACACGACGTCGGCCTCCTTGAGCGCCGCGGAAGCCGCGTGAACCATGCGCCGGTTCAGCCGGTGCAGGGGACGGTGCAGGCCAGGGGTGTCGTGAAACACCATCTGGCCAAGCTCCGTGGTCAGGATGCCGATCAACCGGTGGCGGGTGGTCTGCGGCTTGTCCGACACGATCGCCAGCTTCTCGCCCAGCAACCGGTTCATCAGCGTCGACTTGCCCGCGTTCGGACGCCCGACGAAGGCCACCGTTCCGGCCTTGTACGGCCCGAGGAACTGCGACCGCAGCCGCTGCTCCAGAGCCTCCATCTCGCCGTCGTCCGTCTCGTGGTCGTATCCCAGGCAGTGGAGGATTCCGTGCAGTGCGAGCACCTGAAGTTCCCGCTCCAGGGCCGTGCCGCTACGCCCGTGCGCCGTCTCCACCGAGATCACGACATCGCCAAGGTGACGCCCCTCGGGAGTCGTCTCGCCGGGAAAGGAGAGCACATCGGTCGCCGAATCGGCCGCCCGGTAGCGGTGGTTCAGTTCCCGGATCTCGTCGTCGTCGACAAGTCGAAGGGTCAACGTCGCGGAATCCGCCGCCAGTTCAGCGACCGCGTCGTGAGCGACGCGGCGCAGGCCAGGAAGACAGGCCCGGCACGTGGCCTCCACGGAAGCCGCCACCTGCAGATCGATGGTCACCACGCTGAAGAAGTCACTCGGACCGACCGCCGCCCGCACCGCCCGCTGCTCCGCCCGCTGCTCCGCCGGGAAGAACCCGCAGGGAACCCCGACCTTCCTCGCCCCATTCGAAGCCCGGGTACTCCACCCGATGGTGGTGGATCGTCTTCAGGACATTCTGCAAGGTGTAGCTCAGCCGCCGCAGGTCGGAGAGCGTCAGATCCGTCTGATCCAATTGGCCATCCTCGACGATGTCGCCCAGGAGACGCGTCACCAGTTTCCGAATCGAATCCTCGGAGAAGTCCTCCAGGGTTCGGCTCGCGGCCTCCACAGTATCGGCGACCATCAGCACACCCATCGTCTTGTTCTGGGGCATGGGACCCGTGTAGCGGTACTGGTGCTCGTTTACCTTTTGCCCCGGCTCGGCCCGCTCCTTCGCGCGGGCGAGGAAGTAGCCGAGCGTGCGGGTGCCGTGGTGCTGTTCGATCGCGTCGACGATCGGCTGCGGCAGCCCCTGCTCCCGAGCGAGGACGACGCCTTCCTTCACGTGATCGACAAGGATCAGCGCCGACATCGACGGCGCGAGGCTGTCGTGCGGGTTGTCGCCATCCCGCTGGTTCTCCACGAAGTACTGGGGCCGGAGCACCTTGCCGATGTCGTGGTAGAGGCCTCCCACATACGCCAGCGTCGGGTTCCCGCCCACCGCCTCGCAGCCCGCCTTGGCCAGATTGGCAACCATCAGCGAGTGCTGGAAGGTCCCGGGCGCTTCGAAGGCAACCCGCCGCAGGAGCGGACTGTTCGTGTCCGAAAGCTCCATCAACTTCATGTCAGTGGTCAGGAACAGCACCGCCTCGAAGACGGGGATCGCGAAGCCGACCGCTGCCGCGACCAGCAGACCGCCGAGGAGTCCGCAAAGCAGCTCGAAGCCCCAGCCGGCGATCGAGGCGCCGTTCTCGTCCAGCAGAGTCACCACGGTCACCGAAGCCATGTTGACGAGTCCGACGAGCAGACCCGCCCGGATCACCGCGGACCGTTGCTTCAACTGATCGAGGGCGAACACGGCCGCGAGACTGCCGGTCAGGGCATAGAGCATCGTGCCGCCCGCCAATCCAAGCGGTGATGTGCCTGCCTCCGCCAGTCCGAGACGGCCCACGAGCACGGAAAACACCAGACCGGCCAGCAGCCCGGCGCCGCGTCCGTAGAGGACCGACACGAGGAGCGCGACCCCGGCGAAGGGAATCGCGAAGCCGTAGCTCCGCGCTGAACTGAGCACCTCGATCTCGAACGAGGCAGCGAGCGCGTCCGCGACGACGAAACCGAAACGGGTCGCCAGCAGGCCCAGGACCAGGAGCAGTACGACGCTGCCGAAGGCGTGCGCCTCCACCATGACCAGCCGCTTGCGCCGGAAGGCGACCCACAGGAACGCCACCGCCAGGCCCAGCAGCAGTGCCGACGCGGCCGGCGATCGAAGCAGGGTCGACCGCCGCTCGCTGCCCGTCATCTCCCGCAGCAGTTCGATCGCCTTCTGGTCGACCTCGTCGCCCCTGCGCACGATGACCTGACCCGACCGGATCTCGTTGAACGCCTGCCCGATCGCCGCCGCGGCCGCGTCCCGCCGCTGCTGGGTCTCGTTCAGGTTCAGGTAGACGTTCGGAGTCAGGTTGACCATCAGGAAGTCGACGACCGTCTCCCGGTCGGCGCTGCTCCAGCCGCCCCAACGGCCGACCTCCGCTTCGAGATAGCTCTGCACCTCATCCCAGCCGCGATAGCGAAAGATGTCGAGCTGGACCGCCTCCTCCCCGGTCTGGAGGATGCGCACCGTCACGCCCTCGAGCCGGTTCTGGAGCAGGGTCTCCTTGTTCTCCACGATCCCCTCCCGAAGCAGGAAGCCGGCCAGGCGGCCCAGACGCTCCTCGAGCTCGGCGCCTTCGTCCTCGCCGCCGACCTGGGCGGCCAGCACGTCAGCGTGGCCTTCGTCGACTCGCAGGTTGCTGCCCTCCCGCAGCCGCCGCAGCCGTTCGGCGGCCACCTCCTGCTCCTCCCCCTCGGTCGGGAGCTCGGCGGCATCGTCTTCCCCGCGCTCGATCTCGAAGAGGCGCCGGATCCGGTCCTCCATCCCGTTGGCCTGGGCGGCGTCGAAGTCGTACAGAGGCCGGACGTCGGAACGGGCCTGCTCCTTCAGCTCCTCCGATCTCGCCTCGTCGGGGATCAGGATGTCGCGGGTCGCGTGATAGTCGCGGTTCGCGATGTCGCCCTCGCTGAGGTCCAGACCGAAGAAGAAGCCCGCCGGCGCCATGATCCAGGTGCCGGCCAGGATGAGGAGCACGACCCAGACGACGTCGAGTTCCAGTATGTAGTGCCACAGGCCGGCGACGGTCAACCGTTCGCCGTGGCGGCGGAACATGCTGCGGCGCAACCGCTTGCGCGCTTCGCGCCGGCGGTCGGCCCGTCGCCGCCGCGGCGTCTTCGCCGACGGGCTCACCGCTCCTCCCGCCGCGCCGGGTCGGAGCCGAAACGAGCCTCCCAGCGGTCATAGGCGCCGACGATCCGCTGCACGAGTTCGTGGCGAACCACGTCGGACCGCCCAAAGCCCACGAAGGCCATGCCTTCCTCGCCCCGCAGCACCTCCAGTGCATGCTTGAGGCCCGACTGCTGGCCAGGCGGCAGGTCGACCTGCGTGATGTCCCCGTTGACCACGGCCTTCGAGTTGAAGCCGATCCGGGTCAGGAACATCTTCATCTGCTCGGGCGTCGTGTTCTGCGCCTCGTCGAGAATGATGAAGCTGTCGTTCAGCGAACGCCCCCGCATGAAGGCGAGCGGCGCCACCTCGATCACCTCGCGTTCCATCATCCGCGCAACCTTGTCGAAGCCGATGATGTCGTAGAGGGCATCGTAGAGCGGTCGCAGGTAGGGATTCACCTTCTCCGCCAGGTCGCCGGGCAGGAATCCAAGCTTCTCGCCCGCTTCGACCGCCGGCCGGGCCAGCACGATGCGCTGCACCTTCTCCTGCTTGAGCGCGGAAGCCGCCACCGCGACCGCCAGGTAGGTCTTGCCCGTGCCCGCCGGCCCGGTCGAAATGACCAGATCGTGATCCAGCATAGCGCGCAGGTACCGCTTCTGGTTCAGGCTGCGCGGCGCGACCAGACGACGCGACGCCTGAATCAACGCGCCGGTCCTGAAGAAATCGACCAGCGAGGCGGCCGGTTCCTCGGCCACGACGCGCAGCGCGGTCGCCAGGTCGCCGCCGCTGAGCCTGCGGCCGCTCGCGGCCAGCGTGCCGAGGTCCGTGAGCAGGCGCTCCGCCTGACCCACGGCCTTCGCCGCGCCCTGGATCTGAACCGCCGACCCACGCACGCCGAGGGTCACATGGAGCGCCTTCTCGACCCGCCGCAGGTTCTCGTCGTGCGCGCCGCAGATCGCCTGCACCGACCCTTCGGGCAGGACCAGTTGCGCCCTCGTCCGCGCTGGTTCAGCGGTAGTCAAAGAACCCCTTGCCGGTCTTGCGTCCCAGGTGTCCCGCCTGGACCAACTGCTTCAGCAACGTCGGCGGTGCGAAGCGCGTTTCCCGGTACTCGTCGAACATGATGTTGGCGACCGAGTACATCGTGTCCAGCCCGATGAAATCGGACAGCGTGAACGGCCCCATCGGGTAGCCGCAGCCCAGCTTCATCGCCGTGTCGATGTCCTCCATGCTGCCGATGCCGTTCTCGTAGGCGCGGACCGCATCCAGCAGGTACGGAATCAGCAGCCGGTTGACGATGAACCCGGAGTTGTCCTTGCAGGCAACCGGCGTCTTGCCGACCCGCTGGGCGAGATTCCAGCAGGCGTCGTAGGCCGCGTCCGACGTCATCAGCGTGCGGACGACCTCGACCAGCCGCATCACAGGCACCGGGTTGAAGAAGTGAAGCCCCACGAACCGGTCCGGCCGCGCCGTCGAAGCGGCGAGTTGGGTGAGGGTCAGCGAGGACGTGTTGCTGGCGAAGATCGTGTTCTCACCGACGATGTCGTCCAGCGAAACGAACAGCTCGCGCTTCGTCTCCAGGTCCTCGACGATCGCCTCGACGACCAGGTCGGAACCGGCGAGATCCGCGAGATCGACCGTACCGCTCAGGTTCGAGATCGCCCGGTCGTGCTCCTCGGCGTCGATACGCCGCTTCTCCAGACTCTTGGCCAGGGATCTGCGCACCGCGCCGAGCCCCGCATCGAGCGCTTCCTGGTTGATCTCCCTGACCGTGACCGGGATGCCGGCCCGTGAACAGATCTCCGCGATGCCCCGGCCCATGAGGCCGCAGCCGACGATGCCTACGCGTTCCACTTCCATCGAACTCTCTCGCTTTCTCGTCTATGTACTCGACGAATCGACCGGTCCGGTTCCGGGGCGGGACTCTAGCAACGGTTCGAGCACCTCGATCGTCCGCTTCCCCGCTTCGCCGCCGACCTCCAACCGAACCTCCATCGCCGGCAAGCGGTACGGCAGGCGGTCCGCCCACTCCACGACCTTGACACCGTCCCCGGCCAGCAGTTCCTCCAACCCGATTCCCTCGACCTCCTCCGGCTGAAGCCGGTAGAGGTCGACGTGCACCAGGCGCACGGGTCCACGGTCGTACTCATGAACCAGTGTGTAGGTCGGCGACTGGATCAGGGTCGCGTCAAGCCCCAGGCCCTCGGCGATGCCCTGGGTGAGAACCGTCTTGCCGGAGCCCAGGTCGCCGAACAGAAGCGCCGTACCGCCCGGCGTCAACCGCTCGGCGAGCTCGACTCCCAACCTGCGGGTCTCGCCGGCGCTCCCGGTCCTGACGATCATTCCGGCTCTAGCGACTTGAACGCCGGTCCCAGCTCGTCAACCAGGTCGGATGCGGCCATCGATGTCTCGCCCCAGGCGGCGGCGGCCAGATCGCCCGCCAGGCCATGAACGTAGACGCCCATCCTCGCCGCGGAAGGCGGCTCCAGTCCCTGGGCCAGCAGCGCCGCAATGACCCCGGTCAGCACGTCGCCGCTGCCTCCCGAAGCCATTCCCGGATTGCCGGTCGCGTTCACCCAGGTGCCGAGAACGGGATCGGAGATCAGCGTCTGGCGGCCCTTGAGGACGACCACCGCTCCGGTCTCCTGAGCTGCCCGCCGCGCGTGCTCCCACCGGGCCGTCGCCACGGCATCCGTGGCGACACCCAGGAGGCGGGCCAGTTCGCCGGGATGAGGCGTGATCACGAGGTCGGCGTCACGCACGCGAAGCGCCCGGGCGTCACCGGCGAAAGCGGAGATGCCGTCCGCATCGAGGACGATCGGGGCCACACTTCGAGCCACGACCTGCCGGGCAAGAACGCGAGCACCGTCGCCCAGGCCGAGGCCCGGGCCCAGCGCCAACGCACCCGGCGATGCGCGCTCGCCGATCGCCTGCAGCAACGGTTCGACGGCTTCCCGTGACCAACCGTCCCGATCCGGGGGCAGGCCCAGAGTCATCGATTCGAGCGAGCCGGCGTCGACCACGAGGGCGAGATGCTCGGGCACCGCGGCCGTCACCAGCCCGGCGCCGCCCCGGACGGCGGCGCGCGTTGCCAGCACCACGGCCCCCGTGTAGCCGCTCCTGCCGCCGGCGACGACGACGTGACCGAACGTGCCCTTGTGCCCGTCGAGCGGACGCGCTCCGAGTCGACCGACCAGATCCCGCCGCCGCGACCGGTAGAGAGCCTCCGGTCCCGGCGGCGGTTCGGGCAACGGCACCCCAAGATCGCCGATCCGAAGCCGCCCGCAGGCATCCGACGAGGGCGCCAGCACGTTCGCGACCTTGGGGAAGCCAAGAGCCACCGTGAGTTCAGCAACGACGTGCGGCCCTGGAGGCACGGACGTGGAGGCGTCGAGCCCGGTCGGCAGGTCGACCGAGACCAGCGGAACGTCTCCGCTCCGCTTGCCCAGCCAGTCGACCCACCGGGCCACCGGACCCTCCACCGGCCGATTGAGCCCCGTGCCGAGCAGCGCGTCGACCCACAGGTCGACCGGGGCGCCCACCGCGTCGCACTCGGCGGGCTCGGGAACCACCGCCGGCGACAGGCCGAGCTGTTCGCAGGACACG
Organism: Thermoanaerobaculia bacterium; assembly: GCA_965232105.1. Taxonomy (GTDB): domain Bacteria; phylum Acidobacteriota; class Thermoanaerobaculia; order Multivoradales; family Multivoraceae; genus Multivorans. Next base: position 3,023,631 of record OZ246956.1, on the reverse strand, counting down.
AACTGCTGCGTCGCTTCGGGGCTGAGCCTGTCGAGCGATCCGGCGATGAAGGCGGTCGCCTCGTACCCCCGGGTCGTCAGATCGCGCAGCAGGGCCAGTCCGTCGCCGCCGTTGTTGCCCCGACCGCAGGCGATGGCGACACGGCGCGCACGCGGATAGCACTCCGCGATCGCGTCGGCGGTGGCGCGAGCCGCGTTCTCCATCAGCACCAGCGCTGGCACGCTCAGGTCGTCGATCACCGCGGCTTCGGCCGACCGCATCTCGTCTGTCGTGACGACTCTCAACGCCGGCCCTCCTTCCCCGATGGATGCTCCGACCACGACGCGACGACTTCGGCCGTTCGCGGGCACATGGACCGCAAATCGGGCCGGCGTTCGAGGGCGTCCCGGAATCGCGCCAGATCCTCCACCGTGTCGAGATCCTCTTCTTCCGGAAGCAGGGCCACTTCCAGCCCCAGTTCGCGGCAGCGCAACCGCGTCTCGCGCAACACCGACGGCGTGCTCCACGCCAGTCCATCGAACAGGCGACGGTTCACAGCCTTCCGGCGCAGTGCGATCAGGTAGTAGCCACCGTCCCGGGCCGGGCCGAGGACCGCGTCGTTCCCGCGCGCCAGAAGATCGAACGCCGCCTCCACCCGCGCCGTATCGAGGTCGGGCTGATCGCTGCCGACCGCCGCGACGTAGCCGGCACGCGACGCGGCCCATTCCAGCCCGCGGAAGAGCCGCTCGCCCAGGTCGCGACCGCGCTGCCGCCGCCAGGGCACGCCCGCAGGCGCCAAGTCGACCGGCGAATCACCGCCACGCGACAGCAACCACATGAGAATCAGCTCCCAACGCCCGGCATCGAGCCGCCAGCTCAGGTCCGCAACCAGAGCGGCGTGCAGCGAAGCGGCCTGGCCGGCAGTCAACCCGTCCGGCGCGATCAACCGGGTTTTCACCTGGCCGGGAACCGGCTCCTTGGCGAAGAGCAGCAGCCGCCGGACCGCAGCCTCGGCGGGCCACGGACCCGGGGCTCCCCGGACACCCGCGCCGTCGGCAGGGTGCGGACGACCGTCGGCCAAGTGGGTGCTCACCTCTTCCTGAGCCGTCGGAGCGACCACGCGATCGCGATGCCGACCGCGCCGGCAGCGACGGGCAGCACCCACGCCGCCCCCACACGGACTCTGCTCAAGTCGGTTCCGCCCACGTCGCCGAGGGCCCTGCGGACCTGCTCCACGGCCTCCTTCGTGTCGTCGCGCCGGCGCGCCAGCACAGCCGCCCGCCTGCGCTCCTCCGAACGGCGGCTCACGATCCGCTACCCGACGACTCGTCGGCATCCCGCTCCGAAGCCGCGTCGCCGGTACGCGCGGCCTCGTCCAGGACGCCCTGCCAGAACGCCAGGTGACTGCCAACGCGGCGCTTCACGGTGCCCACGGGCGACTCGAGACGGCGCGCGCGAACGCGGACGATCCAGAGCACAATCAGCGCCAGCGCCAGCAGGCCCACGGCGACCGCAAGCGCGGCTGCCCAGAGCGGGAGCACCAGCGCAAGGCCGGCGCCGGCAGCGAAGAGGAGCGCGCCGAGGGCCCAGAAGACGATGCCGAACACCAGGGCGGCAAGCAGAACGAGGCCCAGAAAGCGGCGCCAGTTCCGGGCCAGGTCGAAACGCAGTTGATCCACCTCCGCTTCGAGCAGGGCCGCGGCGGAACGTGCCAGAGCACCCCCGAGCCCACTCAGGGCGCTCAACGACTCGACGATCTTCGTGGTCTTCACAGCGGCTCAGTCTCCAGGCAGGCCCCGGGTCGGCCCCGGAGAAGCCTACCCGCACTCCCCGGTCAGACCTTCGTCAGGCGCCGACCCGCAGGTTACGGGTGATGAAGGAAGTCTGGCCGGCCACCTCATCCCGCACCGCGATCGTCAGGCGCTGATCGCCTTCCTTCATGATCAGGGGCAGCGTGTAGGTGTAGAAGCTCTCCCGCGCCCGCTCCAGGTCCTCGGCCGGGATGGTGAGCTCGAACGGTTCGACCTGGGGAGGCGAGATGTCTCCATTCGACGCCAGAGCCTGCACCCAGACACGCGCCCGCAGCAGGTGCTCGCCCGCCGTGCCCACCGGCACCAGGGTCATCTCGCCGATCGGCACCCGCACGTCGAGGTGGACCGTGTAGAGCCCGCGTTCCTCACGGCGGATCTCGTCCGACTTGACCAGGGTGATATCCAGGTCGTTCTTCTCGTAGCCGAGCTTGAGCGCCGCCAGGGTCCCCTCGGTCATCTCCGTGTCGATCGACTTGTCGCGGTAACTCAGGCGATGCCTCACGTTCCGGTCCCGCAAGCCAAGACGCCTCTTCGCCTCGTTCGTCAACTCGACGCGGAGCTTGTACCTCCGGCCAGTACCCGCGTGACCGGGCTGGAAGCCGAGCGAGTAGAAGCTCGTGAAGTCGAGTGCGATGCGGTTCAGGCCGTCGCGGAAGTTGTTCGTGTTGACGATGTACTGGCCGCCGGTTTCCTCGGCCATGTACATGACGGACGAGTGCATGTTGTCCCTGGCCACCGAGTCGATGTTCGACGAGAACGCCATGCCCTGCATCGAGGCGTCCCGCGAGTTGATGCCCATCGGCCCCGCGGCGACGACCGTGTAGAAGGAGACTTCGTTCGCGTTCGCCGTGTCGACCAGGTCGCTGAAGCGTCGGCTCGAGTCGTACTGGAGCGAGTCGAGGAAGAAGTTCTGGTTGTAGCTCAGGGAGTCGACCGCCCGCCCGCGTTCATCGAGCGCCTGCCACATGTCCGCGCCCGCCCGCATCGGCAGACCGTCCGAGACGTACATGAAGGCCTTGCGGCCCGGCAGGCCGGCCAGCGAGATCACCGTGTCCTTCAGGCCGTCGAGGGTGAACTGCATGTCGTTGAAGATCGACTGCGAGTAGATCCGGACGCGGCCCTGGACGTATTCGTAGTGGCGGTCCTCCTCGCCGATGTCGCGAATGATGTCGGCCCGGTCGGAGTCCCACTGCGTCCTGCCGCCGGTGTGCTTCTCGAGTTCGTAGAGAGCGTTCGCGATCATCTGCGGATCGCTGGTGAAGTCCCGCTCGACCTTGACCGAGCGGTTGTAGCTCAACAGCATGACGCGGTCGTCGCGCGTGACGTCCTTGCGCAGGAACTCGCGCACGTAGCGGAACACCCGATTGCGGTTCTGGGGCCGGATGTTCATGTGATCGATGTAGATCACCAGGTTGAGGCGTTCGTCCTCCGGCACGACGACCCGTCGACGCTCCAGGCCCGGCCGATCCACGAAGCGGACTTCGGGTTCCTCCGGCACCAGGCCGGGAACGTCGCTCACCTTGACCCGATCCTGGACCTCGTAGAAGTTCGTGATCGTGACCGGGTCCTTCTCCTCTCTGAGAATGAAGTCCTTCCTGGTCAGGCCGGTCACGGGATTGCCGTCCTTGTCCCGGACGAAGACCTGGACGCTTACGACCTTGACGTGGACTGACTCCAGGAAGGTGGCGCGAGGCGGTTCGGAGGAGCCCTCCCGGACCTGACCGGCGACCGCCCCTGTCAGCAGCGATCCGAAGATCAGACAACCGGCGCGCAGCACAAGCACTTGACGGAGTGGTCCAGCCATGAACAGTCGATTATAGGTGACGGCGCCCCTTCCGCCTCCAGCGGGGTTTGCCTCGAACCGGGAACAATGCGGGCAGCCCGACCATTCCGTGCGGCCTCACCTGTGCCCCCGACGGCCCGCCATCGGGTCGAGGGCGCCGTGGCGACCGTCCCGGCCCAGGGGATACGACCCGCGAAGAGCCCTCTCGACGAAGGCCACGGCCCGCCGCACGGCCCGCTCGAGCGGCAGGTGCCAGCCGAGACCCGCCGCGATCGCCGCCGACAGGGTGCAGCCCGTGCCGCGCCGCCACGGGGTCCGGATTCTGGGGTGGACGAAGGCCTCGAAGCGATTCCCGTCGAACAGAAGGTCGGTCAGTTCGCCGCCATCGCCACAACCAGCCGACCCCGCCGCGGCCGAGTAGCCGTGGCCCCCGGTGATCAGGACGCCAGGCCCCAGCCGCTCGATGCGCCGCGCGGCAGTCCGGGCATCCTCCGGACCTCCAATCGCCATGCCGCTCAGCCTCTCCGCCTCGAACAGATTCGGTGTCACCAGCAGCAACCTGGGCAGCAGCCTCTCCACGACGAGGGGCAGTGCCTCGGCTTCCAGGAGCGCCGCGCCCGAGGTCGACCGGAACACGGGATCGAAGACCGCCGGCGTCGGCGGCAACGCCTCCAACCAATCCGCGACCGCCTCGACCGTCGCGGCATCGGTAAGCATGCCGATCTTGATCGCGTCGAGGCCGATCTCGGCGGCCGCCTCCAACTGGCGGTGCAGCAGTTCGGCGCTTACCGGTTCGACTGCCTTGACAACGCCTGCAGTCTGGGCGGTCACCGCGGTCAGGGCGCACAGGCCGTGAACCCCGTAGGCCGCAAAGGTCCGCAGATCGGCCGGCACTCCCGAGCAGCCCCCGGAGTCGGAGCCGGCGATCGTCAGAACGCGCGGCGGCGGCGTAGCCATAGCAGGGCGACCAGAAGCAGAAGAGCGGCCGCGATCAACTGCGCCACGGTCAACGCTCCGATGAAGCGATCGTCCTTGGCGCGCACGAACTCCACCAGGAAGCGCTCAACCGACAGCAGTCCGACAACCGGCAGCACGACGCCGCCGGGCGCTGCGCCCCCTGCCAGGAGCCTGCGGCCGAACCAGAAGATCAGCAGCGCCGCCGAAGTTTCGTAGATCTGGGTGGGATGCACCGCGACGAGCGCGTCCGCCGCCAGGTCGGCCGGGAGGTCGACGCCGAACTCGCGCTGCAAGGCGCCCGCCGTGGTCGGGATCGGCCCCTCGGGAAACGTCATGCCCCAGGGAAGGTCCGTGGGCGAGCCGTAGTCGTCGCCGACGAGCAGGCACCCGATGCGGCCGATGCCATAGCCGAGGGCCAGAGCCGGCGCCGTGGCGTCGGCCGTTCGCCATGCCGGCATCCGGCGACGGTGCATGACGAACAGAACCGCCGCGGCCCCGACCAGGAAGCCGCCGTACCAGACCAGACCGGCGCGGCTGTACAGCAGACGCCAGTCGCCGTAGAGCAACGCGTAGTACGCCTTGCCGCCGGCGATACCGCCGAGGGCGGCCGCCAGCAGAATGGCCGCCGCATCGTCTGCGGCCCGGGCGGCGCTCGTGCCCACCCGACGGAGGCCCCAGCGCAACTGCAGGTTGCCGGCGAACAGGGCGACGACCAGCATCACGCCGAAGGGCGAGACCGAGAGCGGACCGATGCGGAACAACTCCGAGATCATCGCCTGAATCCTACGCGGCTTCCGACGTCAGCATGATCGGGGAGACTGAGCAACCGGGCTCTGGACCGCTTCGACGCCACGAAGGCGGCCCCTCACCCGCCCAACCGTCCTCACTCCCACTCGATCGTGCCGGGCGGCTTGCTCGTCAGGTCATAGACCACGCGGTTGACGCCGGTGACCTCGTTCACGATCCGCCCCGCCACAGCGCCCAGGAACTCGTGCGGCAACTGGCTCCAGTCGGCGGTCATGAAGTCCTCCGTCTCGACCGCCCGCAGGGCGACGACGTTCTCGTAGCTGCGGCCGTCCCCCATCACGCCCACGCTGTGGACCGGCAGGAGCACGGCGAGCGCCTGACTCACACGGTCGTAGAACCCCGCGGCGCGCAACTCCTCGATGAAGATCGCGTCGGCTTCCTGCAGCACCGCCACCCGATCGGCCGTCACGTCGCCCAGGATCCGCACGCCGAGGCCGGGCCCCGGGAAAGGATGCCGGCCCACGAACTCCGAGCCGAGACCGAGCTCCCGGCCGAGCTGGCGCACTTCGTCCTTGAACAGGTAGCGCAGCGGCTCGATCAGTTCGAAGCCCAGCCGCTCCGGCAGGCCGCCGACATTGTGGTGGCTCTTGATCATCGCGGACGGGCCGAAGGCCGAGACCGACTCGATCACGTCCGGATAGAGCGTGCCCTGGACCAGAAAGCGAAACGCGCCGTCCCCTTCGCCGGCCCGCTCCAGCCTCGCCGCCTCGCGCTGAAACACCTCGATGAATACGCGGCCGATCGTGCGTCGTTTCTCTTCGGGGTCGGACACCCCGGCGAGCGCGCCGAGAAACTCCGTCGCGGCGTCGACGACGACGAGCTTCAGGTCGAGCCCCTGGCGCAGGCTCCGCTCCACCTCGTCGCGTTCGTTCTTGCGCAGCAGCCCGTTGTCCACGAACACCGCGGTCAGCCGTTCGCCCACCGCGCGCTGGACCAGGCTCGCCGCTACGGCCGAGTCGACGCCACCCGAGAGGGCGCACAGAACCCGGTCGGACCGACCGGCCTGGGCCTCGATCGCAGCCGTCGCCTCGTCGGCGTAGGAGGCCATGCGCCACTCTCCCGCGGCGCCGCAGGCGTCGTAGAGGAAGTTGCGAAGCATCGTCGAGCCGCTGTCCGTATGCGTGACTTCGGGATGAAACTGGATGCCGAAGAGGGACCGTTCACCGTCCTCGGCAGCCACCACCGGCACCGTCGACGTCGACGCCGTCGCCTCGAACCCGGGCGGCAGTTGTTCCACCCGGTCGCCATGCGACATCCACACGTTCTGCTCCGGCTCCAGCCCGTTGAACAGATCGCCGTCCCTGGCCACCAGCGTGATCCGGGTGCGACCGTACTCCCGCAGGCCCGATGCCGCGACCCGACCGCCGAGGACCTGCGCCATCCACTGCATGCCGTAGCAGATTCCGAGCACCGGAATGCCCAGGCGGAGAACCTCCGGATCGGCCTGCGGCGCGTTCTGCTCGTAGACGCTGTCCGGGCCCCCGGAGAGCACGATGCCGATCGGCCGTCGGGCCTTGATCTCCTCGACATCCAGGTCGAAGGGATGGATCTCGCAGTAGACCTGGAGTTCCCGGATCCGCCGGGCGATCAACTGCGTGTACTGGCCCCCGAAATCGAGCACCAGGACCGTCTCGTGCTCGCCTCTCCCCGCCGTCACAGGGCGGACTCTACCTTGAGCTCCCGCCGCATCAGATCCCGGATCGCGGCCGCCGGTTCCTTGCCTCGGTAGAGGATCTCGACCATCTGCTCCGTGATAGGCAACTCGACCTCCTTTTCGGTCGCCAGCTCGAGCAGGGCGAGTGAGTTGCGCACTCCTTCGGCGACCCCGGCCCGGTCCGCCTCGATCTCCTCGAGGGAACGGCCCCGGGCCAACTCGAGGCCCGTGCTCCGGTTGCGCGAGAGGCCGCCGGTGCATGTCAGCACGAGATCGCCGAGGCCGCCGAGGCCGGCAAAGGTCGCCGGCCGGCCGCCGCAGGCCAGACCGAGACGCATCATCTCGTGCAGGCCGCGGGTGATCAGCGCCGCCCGCGTGTTCGATCCGTAGCGAAGACCGTCGAGGACCCCGGCGGCGATCGCGATCACGTTCTTCGCCGCGGCGGCGATCTCCACCCCGATCACATCGGTCGAGGTGTAGAGCCGCAGCGCCCCGCCCGAGAGCAGTGACTGCAGTCGCTCGGCCGCCACCTCGGACTCCGACGCGACGACGCAGGCCGTCGGCAGCTCGGCGGCGAGTTCGGCGGCGAACGAGGGTCCGCTGATCGTGGCGAACAGGGCGTCCGTGCCGGCCGAGACCGCCTCTTCCCGGCAGATGTCGCTCATGCAACGGAAGCCACCGCGATGGTCGGACTCGATGCCCTTGGCGCCGGAAACGAAGGTCACCCGCTCCGGCAACGGAGCACCGTCGCCGAGACCGTTCCGCGCCTCGAGAAACGACCGCACGACGGCACGGAAGCCGTGCGACGGCACAACGACGAGGACAGGGTCGCACACCGCGGCCTGCCGCAGGTCCCAGGTCACGCGAAGCTCCGCCGGCAACTCGACGCCCGGCAGGTAACGCTCGTTCACCCGCTCCTCCGCCAGAACCGCGCCGTACTCCGGAGAACGGGCCCAGAGGGTGACCGGTGAACCCGCCCGGGCGGCATGGACCGCGAGCGCCGTGCCCCAGGCGCCCGCACCCAGCACGGCGACGCCGCTGCCCGCGGCCCCGTTCGTCACTCGGCAGCCTCCGACGCCGGCCGCTTCTGCCCCACGCCGCCAAACCTGTCGCAGGCTCCATGTTTGGCCCCAGCCCCCACCTCACCAGGTGCGTGCGCCTTAGAACTCGCTCCGCTGCGTTCTGCGGCGCGCGCTCCTAGACGGGACTCCGTACCCGCGCGCAACCGGACCAGGTTGGCCCGATGCTTGGCGATCACCAGGACCGCGATCGCGGACACGGCAGCCAGCAGTGCCGGTCCGTAGTCCAGGCCGTCCGTCTCCCTGAAGGCGCCGCTCCACCAACGGCCGCCGACCAGAACCGGCAGCGAAGCCGCCGCCGAGATCGAGCCAAGCGAGACATGGCGCTTCCAGGCCACGATCAGGATGAACACCGCCAGCGCGCCGAGACCGGCCCAGGGCACCAGCACCGCCAGCACACCCGCGGCCGTGGCCACGCCCTTGCCGCCGCGAAAGACGAGGAACAGGGGAAACACATGCCCCGCCACCGCCGCGACCGCGGCCGCCGCGAGCCACCAGCTCCCGACATCGAGCGTTCCCGCCAGGACGACCGCCGCCGCGCCCTTCGCCACATCGAGCAGCAGAGCGAGCAGGGCCGCCCACTTGCCCGACGCGCGCAGCACATTCGTCGCGCCGGCGCTTCGGCTGCCGATCGTACGCACGTCGATTCCCCGGTGGATCCGCACGATCAGATAGCTGAACGGGATGGACCCCAGGAGGTACGCCACCAGGACAGCGATGGGACCGGTCGAGGTCACGCGGCCCCCTCTCCGCGCGGCGCCGCCCAGGGCAACAGGTCTCTTCCAGCCTCACGCGGCAGCAGCATCCGCCGCAGCAGCTCGAGGGCGAACTGGGTCGAGAGTTGCCGCACCCGCGCCCGGTCACCCGGGAATCGCGCCTCGAAGTGCGAACGAGCGGCTGCCGGCCCGGCGACCGCGATGTGTACGGTCCCCACGGGCAGCTTCTCCGTGCCGCCGCCGGGGCCCGCAACGCCCGTGATCCCGATGCCGTAGTCGCTGCCGCAGCGTTCCCGGGCTCCCGCGGCCATCGCCAGGGCCGTCCGTTTCGACACCGCGCCGTGTTCCACCAGGGTTTCGCGCGGCACGCCGAGAAGGCGCATCTTCAGTTTGTTCGAGTAGGTCAGCAAGCCGCCCACGAAGTAGGCGCTGCTGCCCGCGGTGGCCGTGAACCGCTGGCCGAGCAGACCGCCCGTACAGGACTCGGCGACCGCCACGGTCTCGCCGCGGCCCGCCAGCAGGTCGCCGACCGCGGCCTCGAACTCGATGCCGTCCTCGATCGCGCCGACGTAGAAGACCGCCTCGCCCAACGCCTTCCGGACGGCTGTTTCCATCTCCGCGAGACGCGGCGCCCTGCCCGCGACCGACCCTCCGGACCGCAACCGCAGCCGGATCTCACCCGGTCGCGCCAGCACGGACACGTCCTCGTCACCGAAACGCTCGTAGACCGGCGCGATCCGCTCCTCGACCACCGACTCCGGCAGGCAGGCCACCCGCACCTCGACCTGATCGAACCCCGCGCCGTCCTCGGACCGCGCCGCCAGCCATGGATCCAGGGCGTCGTCCACAAGAGCCTTGAGCTCCCGCGGCACGCCGGGAAACAGAAAGTACGTCGTGCCTCGAGGCGAGGGCGCGGCATCCTCGATCCGCTGGCCGGGCGCCACACCGGCCCGGTTCGGCAGCATCTCCGCTCCGTCGACCCGCTCCGCCTGCTTGCGGTTGACCCGCGGGATGCGCCGCCCGAGCTTGCGAAACCCGCGTTCGATCTGGTCCCACAACGCCTCGTCCACCGCGACCGACCGCCCCAGCAGCCGAGCCAGGCCCTCCCGCGTCAGATCGTCCCGCGTCGGGCCCAACCCGCCGGTCACCAGCAGCAACTCCGCGCGCTCCCGAAGCGCATCGAGTGTCTCCGCGATCGAGGCGACGTCGTCCGCGACGACCGCCTTCGAAACCAGGTCCACTCCCCGCCGTCTCAGCACCTCCGTCAGCACCAGAGAGTTCGTGTCGAGCCGGTCCGTGCCGAGCAGCTCGCCGCCCACCGCGAGAATCGAAGCCTTCACCGGCCGCAGTGTAACGAGGCGGCGTTCGACGCGGCCGTTCACCGGCCGCGGTAAGATTCGAGGTGGTCAGCAGCGGCCAGATCGAAGGGCCATCCGACCGATCCACCAGCAACCCGCCCCCCGGCATTCCCTGCCGCGACCGAGAACGGCGAGATGGCAACGAACACAGAAGCCCATACCCTCGATCCCGAGACGAGGCTCGACAGGATCGAGGCAAACCTGGAACACACATCCCGACTGATGATGGAGTTCCGAGAGGACCAGCGGGAGACCCACCGGCAACTGAAGGAGGATGCCCGGCGGGCGCAGGAGGACGCCCGGCGGGCGCACGAGGACACCCGACGGTTGAAGAAGGAAGGGGAAAAGACCGAGAGACGACTCCGGAGAGCCGAGAACCTGTTCACCACGCAGTGGGGCAAGCTGATTGAGAGCCTGGTCAGGGGCGACCTCATCCGCATGCTCAAGGAACGCGGAATCGAAGTCGAAGGCACCGCGAGAGAAACCGAGAAGGCCCGAAACGGGGAGCACTTCGAGATCGACATCATCGCGACCAACGGCAATGAGCTCGTGGCCGTCGAGGTCAAGACCACGCTTCGCTCGGAGGGAGTCACTCACTTCCTCGGGAAACTCGAGCGCTTCCTGGAGTGGTGGCCCGAGTTCCAGGGCCGCAGGGTCTACGGGGCAGTTGCGTATCTCCAGAGCAGCGACTCGGTGGTCAAGTACGCCCAGCGGAGAGGCCTCTTCGTCATTCGAGCCACCGGCAACAGCGCCAGCATCGTGAACCCCGACGACTTCGAGCCGCGCATCTTCTCCTGAGGCCTGCGGGATTCGGCCGCCGACCCGGACCGCCACGCGGGCCAACGCGGCCAAGTCGTCCTCTTGCTGTCCCTTCAGGCTGCCGAGCGCACTCTTGCGCCGGTCGCGTCCGCGAGTTCCGCGGCAAAGCAACTCACGTCGTGGCGGAGGTCTGGCCAACGCTGCCCGAGATCGAGCGACCGAACCTCGAGCGAATAGCCGTTCAGTTCGCACTCGTACTTGAAGCTCCCACCAAGGGTGGCGTAGAGGAGAACCCCCTTTGCCCGGGGCCCTCGGTGCCTCCCTCTGCCCCGCACATGGCAATCCGCCACCTGGACCAACTCGCGAACTGCCCTGCTGCCGGCGGCCGGACAATCACCCCGGCAAACCGTGGTCGTCGTAGAGCAGGTCCCCGTGCTCGACGGCCGAAGGGCCCGGCTGCAGCGACCCGGCGCAGCGGCGACCAATGGCCAGTAACTCCTCCACCCGCGCATTCAGGTAGCGACGGCGTTCATCGCGCGCGAAACGGCGGTTCTCTTCGTTCTTGGCGTTCAGGGTCATCGTCGTCTCCACGGTAGAACGCAGGGTTCACCCCCTACCGTACGACCGAGCGCCTGACCGCGCAACCACCGCCCACCATCCTCGGCCAAGGCCATTCAGCCCTCCGCCACGGCTGGCGGCGGCTCGGTTTCCTCTCCGATCAGTAGCGCCGCCTCGACTTCACGCTGCAGCGCCTCCGGGTCGCGCCGGACGTACAACCGTGCGAGTTCCTGGCCTCGTTCGACCTTCTGGCCGAGGCGGACGTCGTACCGAAGGGCGACCGCGTGGTCGATCCTGTTCGGGTCGCGGTCGGGGCGGCAGGCGTCGGCGAACGCGTTGCCGATCCGGCGGCAGTCGACGGCCTCCAGGAAACCCGACCCGGAGGCGGTGACCACGGCTTCGACGGGCGCCAGGTCGAGGGCGTCGATCCAGCCGGGCTCGGCGCCCTGGGCGCCGGCCCAGTCGACGAGCTTCTGATGGGCGGCGCCGGAGGCGATCGCCGCATCGACATCCATCCGAGACATCTCCTTGCCGCCCAGGCGGGCTGCTTTCCTGCAGACCGCTACCACCACTTCGAACAATCGCGGGTCGCCGTCCCCGCCGAGGAAGTCCAGTGCCTCTCGCACTTCGGCGGCGTGGCCGACCCAGCGGCCGAGGGGCTGACTCATGTCGCTCAGGACACAGTCGGCCGGCGTGCCGCAGGCGGCGCTGATCGAAACCAGGCCGGACGCGAGCGCGCGGGTGTCCTCGGCGTCGGGAAAGAAGCCCCCGTTACCGGTCTTCACGTCGAACACGATGCCGGACGCGCCCAGGGCGAGCTTCTTCGAGAGGATGCTGCCGACGACGAGCGGAATGGAACTCACGGTCGAGGTCCGGTCCCTCAGGCCGTACAGGCGTTTGTCGGCCGGCGCGATGCCCGCGGTCGCGATGCCGATCGCCATGCCGAAACGCTCGAGCAGGCCGAGAGTCCCGGCCCGGTCCAGTTCGAGCCGCAGGCCGGGGATGCTCTCCAGCTTGTCGGCGGTGCCGCCGCTGTGGCCCAGGGAACGGCCGGTGAGCTTGGCGGCGGGCACGCCGCACGCGGCGAGCACGGGCAGAACGATCAGGCTGACTGTGTCGCCGACTCCGCCGGTCGAGTGCTTGTCGACGAGCGGGCCGAACTCCTCGGCGAGCACCCACCGGTCGCCGGACTCGAGCATCGCCAGGGTCAACTCCCGCGTCTCGTCGGGATCGAGACCCCGCATCGCGGCGGCCATGAGGAAAGCGGCAAGGTGCACGTCCGACCAGCTCCCGTCGGCCGCTCCCGCGACGACGGACCACACCTCGTCGCGGGTCAGCTTCCGCCACTGGCGCATCCGGTTCAGAATGCCGTAGGGCGTAGCCATGGGGCGGGATACCGGCCGCGCCCTGTCAGCGTGCGCCGCGGAACATTGGGCCCGCCGTCTTCCTGCCGCCCACGCTGCTAGCCGCCGAAACTGAACGGACTCGCGGCGGCGGGTTCCGGCCCGAGCTGCTGCCGGGCCCTGATCGCGTAGCCGCTGTCCGGGTACTCGTCGACGATGCGCCGGAAGGTCTCCCGAGCGCCCTCCTCGTCACCGAGCTGCTCCAGGGTCGAGGCGAGCTCGAACAGAAGTACATCCTTCGGCAGGTTGGACGTTTCCGTCGCCACCGCGCCACGGAGCTCGGCCGCAAGTTCCTCTCCCCGACCCTCGGCGCGGTCGAGGCTGTACAGGTTCAACTGCAGGCTCACGGCCAGCGCATGGTCTCCGCCGCTCGTCTCGAGATAGCCGGTCCAGAGCTCACGCGCCGTCGCGGTGTCGCCCTCGTCCGCGGCGATCTGGCCCAGATAGACGGAAGCCAGTCGACCGGAAGCGGTTGAACCGTAGCTTTCCCGCACCGCCTCGAGCGCGGCCCGCGCCGCGACCCGCCGCTCCGCCTCGGAAGCAAAGCTGAGGACGTCGTCGCCCTCCCCTTGCGCAACGGGTTCCTCCGGTTCCGCCTCGGCGCTCTCGGCCTGTTCCTCGCCCGGCGCGCTGTCCGGCGGCGTACCGAAGAGATCGTCGATGGCGTCCGTCTCCGGCTCGTCGATATCTGCCCGGTAGACCTTGAGGGCTTCACTGAGCTGGAAGCTCGCGTCGGCCTCCCGGCGATCCTGGTAGTTGAGGAACAGCACGACGCCCAGGACAACGGCGATCACTGCTGCGATCCCGATCAGAATCTGCCGAACGTGCTCGGCGAACCACGCGGAAGCCGAGAAAACCGCTTCGCGCACCTCGTCGCGCCGAATCTCCTCTCGTGTCAGACGGCTCATTGCAAGACCCTCCTCAGGCGGCGCAAACCTTAGCAGCCCTTGACTCCCCGCAAACCCGGCAAACGGGCGCAAAGTGCGCCGCTGTGGCAGACTTGGTCTCAGGCGTTCTCGCTGGAGGACCCGGTCATCCGGCAACGCCACTCAACCACCTGGAGCACCCAAGATGCCGACCCTGGGAATTGGCGAACTGCTGATCGTCTTCGCGATCATCGTCCTGATCTTCGGAGCCAGCCGCATTCCCAAGCTGGCGGGAGGCCTTGGCGCTGGTATCCGGAACTTCAAGCGCGGCCTGAACGAGCCCGGCGAAGACGAGGCCGAAGACAAGTCGAAGCGCGAGATCGAAGACTGAGGGGCGGTGCGCCTGAAAGGTGGTGCGCCTGGAGGGACTCGAACCCCCTTGCCTGTTGATTGGGAATCTGCCGGGCCATTCACCTGACCGGCAAGAAATGGTGCGCCTGGAGGGACTCGAACCCCCGACCTGTGGATTAGGAATCCACCGCTCTATCCCGCTGAGCTACAGGCGCTGAGTGGTGCCGCGTCGATTGCCGCTACTTTCCGTCCGGGCGGCCCCGAGCCGCCAAGGATCTCAGTAACGGACCAGCGATTCAACCACGTCGTAGCCTTCGAGGCGCCGCCTGCCTTCGAGGTAGGTCAGTTCGACGACGAATCCGACGGCCTCGACCCGGGCGCCAACCGACTCGACCAGGTCGGCGGCCGCTCTCGCCGTGCCTCCGGTAGCCAGCAGATCGTCGACCAGGGCCACCCGGTCGCCGCAGCCGAGACCGTCCACGTGCATCTCGAGCGCGTCGCTGCCGTACTCGAGTTCGTAGCTACGAGCCGCCGTCGCTGCGGGCAGCTTTCCGGGCTTCCTCACCGGCACGAAGCCGACGTTCAGTCGATACGCGACGAGCGGCGCGAAGATGAAGCCCCGCGCTTCGATGCCGACGACCTGGTCGACGCGCCGGTCGGCAAACCGCGCGGCGAGAAGGTCGGCCGCCTCGCGCAATGCGGCCGGCTCCTTGAGCAGCGTCGTGATGTCCTTGAACAGGATTCCCGGCTTCGGGAAATCGGGCACTTCCCGAATCCAGTTCTTCAGTCGGTTCCCGCTGCCTGGTTTCATCGCGTCTGATTCCATCGCAGCCTTCTCCAGGTCAGGGCGTAGCCTCCTTCGTCTTCCAGCCGTGCCGGCCAATCAGGGGCACGAAACGCACCGCTTCGCCGATGTGGCGCGTGACGACACCGTTCTGGTGCTTCCGGTAGGCGATCAGCCGTTGCTCGTGCTGGTCTCCCTCCGGAATGACCAAACGGCCACCCGGCGACAGTTGATCGAGAAGCGCGTCCGGAACCCGGGGCGCCGCCGCGGCAACCAGGATGCGATCGAACGGCGCGGCGCTGCTCCAGCCGACCGTGCCATCGAAGACCTGGATCTTCACGTTGGGAAGCCCAAGTGCCTGGATTCGGCCGATCGCCTGCCGGGCCAACTGGCCCACCCTCTCGATGCTGTAGACGCGACGCGCCAACGTCGCCAGGATCGCCGTCTGGTAGCCCGATCCGGTGCCGATCTCGAGGACCGAATCCTCGTCCCTCACATCGAGCTCCGCCGTCATCCGCGCGACGATGTAGGGCTGGGAAATCGTCTGCTCGCAACCGATCGGCAGCGCCCGGTCGCTGTACGCGTCGTTGACCAGGTGCTCCGGCACGAACAGGTGCCTCGGCACCCGTTCCAGAGCCGCGAGCACCCGCTCATCCCGCAGGCCGTACTCCTTGACGAGCTTCGTCACCATACGCCCGCGAGGAAAGCGGTAGGCGCCGTCCGCCCTCTCCCCGCCCGTCTTCAACGAAGCGCTCCGAGCAGACCCGGCAAGACGCCGTCCCCCTCCGTGATCGCCTCCCGGTCGGTCAGGTCGGCGCTGAGCGGTGTGATCGAGATGTACCCGTCGCGAACCGCCGCGGCGTCCGTGTCGTCATGGCGTTCCGGTTCCGGCTTCCCGACCAGCCAGTACATCGATCCGCCGCGGGGATCGTCCTGCTGCACCACCGAGTTGCGATACGGACGGCGGCCGAGCCTCGCGATCCTGACGCCGCGCGGAGGATCGAACGGAAAGTTCACGTTGAGAAGCATCCGGTCCGGGATGCCCTGCTCGAGCAAGGACACGATCGCGCGCGCCGCCAGACCCGCGGCGCGTTCCATATCCGCGGGTTGGGCCTTGCGGTACTCCTGCGAGAAAGCGATCGCCGGTATGCCGAGCAGCCTGCCCTCGAGGGCGGCGCCGACCGTGCCGCTGTGGGTCACGTCGTCGCCAAGATTGACGCCGTTGTTGATGCCCGAGACGAGCAGATCGGGGGGCCGGTCAAGCAGCGCGTGCACGCCGACATTGACGCAGTCGGACGGCGTACCGTCGACCGAGAACCAACCTTCCCGAACCGTCCTGGCGCGCAGCGGCCGGAACAGCGTCAGGGCTTGTCCGCACCCGCTCTGTTCATGCAGGGGTGCCACGACCTGGTAGTCGATTGTCGTCGCAGCCCTGTCGAGCGCCGCCGCCAGACAGGTCAGTCCCGCGGCGCCCACACCGTCGTCGTTCGTCAGCAGCAGTCGCGTCACTTCGGGTCCCGCTCCTTGCCGGTCAAGTGTTGTCGCCTCGGCGCAGGACCCTGCCGACGATCGGATCCAGGTCGCGCAAAACCGAGGCCGGGATCGCCGACGGATCGGTGATGATCGCGTGTTCCAACGCATTGGCGCAGGGACACGATCCCTCCTGCCGTTCCTCCGGCAGCGCCGCGACGATCCGGGCCACCGCGGCCTGCGCCGTGCGGGCGTTCTGTTGCAGCACGGCGAGGACGGCGTCCACCGTGACGTCCTCTTCCTCCTCGTGCCAGCAGTCGTAGTCCGTGATCAGGGCAAGTGTGGAGTAACAGATCTCCGCCTCGCGTGCGAGCTTGGCCTCCTGGAGGTTCGTCATGCCGATCACGTCCGCGTCCCAGCCGCGGTGCATGAACGACTCGGCGCGGGTCGAGAACTGGGGGCCCTCCATGCACACGTAGGTGCCGCCGCGATGGACCACGGCCCCGGCCGCGGCGGACTGCTCGGCGCAGATCTTCATCAGCGCCGGACAGATCGGGTCGCCGAACGCCACGTGGGCCGCCAGCCCGTTGCCGAAGAAGGTGTCCGGCCGGTGCCGCGTCCGGTCGATGAACTGGTCCGGCACGACGATATGGGTGGGTTGATAGCGGCGCCGGAGCGAGCCGACGGCCGACAGCGAAATCAACCTCTCCGCGCCCAGGGTCTTGAAGGCATAGATGTTCGCGCGAAAGTTCAATTCGCTGGGCAGGATGCGGTGGCCGCGCCCGTGACGGGCCAGGAAAGCGACCCGTCGGCCGCTCAACTCGCCCAGCACGAAGACCTCGGAGGGGTTGCCGAACGGTGTTGCGATCGCGCGTTCCTCGTGCACCTCGAGCTCCGGCATGCCGTAGAGGCCCGAACCGCCGACAATGCCTACCGTGTGTGCCTCCCCGCTCATCTGTCCCTTCCGGAGATCGCCGAGTTGACCCGCAGCGCCGTCTCGAGCGCCCGCCGGCCCGCCTCGCCGTCGACGAGCGGCACCGGTCGGCCGGCGCAGCGGTTGAGAAACGCTTCCAGCTCCAGGCGCAGCGGCTCGCCGCTTTCCACCTCGAGATCCGCCGGCACGATGCGCCCGGCCGGTCCGCCGGCCGACGCCGGGGAGACCACGGCTCCCGTACCGGCGCCGTCGCCCCGCACTCTGCGGAATCCCCGCACGGTCTGCTCCTGGTAGTCAAGCGAGTGGTACCGGTCCTCGAAGAACACGCGCAACTGCCTCACCCGCTCCGCGGACACGCGCGACGCGGTCAGGTTCGCGACACAGCCCGACTCGAGTTCGATCCGGGCGTCCGCGATGTCCACACGGTCCGACAAGACGTCGATCCCGACCGCCCGCACTTCACGGACCGGACTCGGATCGAGGGCATGAAGGATCTGCAGGTCGTGAATCATCAGATCCAGCACCACATCCACATCCAGGCTGCGAGGACTGAAGGGCGACAGCCGTTCGACCTCGACGAAGCGCGGCCCATGACCCGAGGCCAGGAGCTTCTGAACGGCAGGATTGTAGAACTCGACATGACCCACCGCCAGAACCACATTCCGCACCGCCGCGTCCGCAATCAACGCGTCGGCCTCCAGAAGGTCGACCGCGATCGGCTTCTCCACCAGGACGTGAACGCCGGCCTCGAGCAGGTGCGCCGCCACATCGAGGTGGTCGACCGTCGGCACGGCGACCACGGCAGCATCGACGGTCCGTGACATCTCTGCGAGTCCGCCGACCACCGCGGCGCCGTGCTCGGCGGCCACGCTTCCGGCTACGGCCGGGTCCGCATCGATCACGAACACCGACCCGGGGCCCAGCAAATCCGTGAGCAGGCGGACGTGATGGCGCCCCATCACGCCGGCGCCGATCACGCCGGCACGAGGTCCTCTCCTCATCGGCGCGCCCTCAGGCGCCGGCGCCCCGCGAGCCGCGGCGAGCCGAGCGGATAAAGCCTCTGGCGGAACTTCGAATGAAGGCGATCAGCGCGTCCACGTCGGCGTGTCCGGCATGCCCGGCGTCCAGTTCCTCCAGGGCCTGGGTCTTGTTCCGTCGCGAACGCGTGAGCACTCTCACCGCACGCTCGACTGCCCGGATGTCCTCCGGCGACTTTCCCTTGCGTTCCAGGCCAATCCGGTTGACGCCGATGCAGGCCGGCTTGATCCCGACGGTCGTGCAGAACGGCAGCGCGTCCATCGTGATTACGGAGTAGCCGCCGATGTATGCGTGCCTCCCCACCCGGCAGAACTGATGCACGGCTGAGAAGGCGCCGATCGTCGCGTCGTCCTCGACCACCACGTGTCCGGCCAGGGTGGCGGCATTGGTAAAGACGGTGCGGCTGCCGACCCGGCTGTCGTGGCCGACGTGGCTCTGGGTCATGAACAGGTTGTCGTCGTCAATCCGGGTTTCGCCACCGCCGAACTCCGTCCCCCGGTTGATCGTGCAGAACTCCCGGAACTGGTTCCGGGCGCCGATCACCAGCCGGCTGTTCTCCCCCTTGTACTTGAGGTCCTGCGGGTCGAAGCCGATCGCGGCATGGGGAAAGATCCTGTTCTCCCGACCAAGGACAGTTTCGCCGTGGATCGTCGCATGGGAGCCGACCTTCGTGCCGTCACCGACCCGGACACCGGCGCCGATCACCGCATAGGGACCTACGACAACGTCGTCGCCCAACTCGGCGCCCTGGTCGACGATGGCCGTCGGATGGAGATCGACCGTCATCGTCCGTGCCGCTGCGACAGCAACCGCCGATCGCTCACGCCGTGACCATCGCGGACGTGCAGATCGCCTCTACCGCCAGTTCGCCGTCAACGGTCGCCACACCCCGGAAGCGGGAATGCCAGGTCCGCAGACGCAGCGATTCCACCTCCATCCGCAGTCGATCGCCAGGAAGAACGGGCCTGCGAAAGCGAGCCTTCTCGATGCCGGAGAAGAAGAGCACCTTCTGATCCCGGTCCTCCATTTCGTGCAGCAGGAGCAGCGCCGCCGTCTGCGCCATCGCCTCGATCACCAGGACTCCGGGCATGATCGGATTGCCCGGAAAGTGACCGTCGAAGAAGGGCTCGTTCCGGGTCACGTTCTTGACCGCCACAACCCGCTGGCCCGGTACCAGCTCCAGCACCCGATCGACCAGCAGCAAGGGATAGCGGTGCGGCAGCACGGCCGCGATCCAGCGCGAGTCGAAGGGGCCCAGGGGCGCGCCGTTCCCGCTCTGCTCTTCGCTCACTTCTCGTCTCCCGCGTCCGTCTCCGGCTCCAATGCCACAGCCGATCCAGCCGCCGACTCGATGCCCGCCGCTTCCAACTCCTGCACGCGGCGTTCAAGCCCGCGCAGGGCCCTGCGCATCGCCGGCAGGCGAGACTGTAGCGCGATCCGGCGCCGCCAGGCGGCGATCGGCGTCGCCGGAATCCCGGCAACCTGCTGCCCCGGAGGCACCTCCTGGAACACGGCCGACTTCGCCGCGACCTGAACGCCGTTTCCGATCTCGAAATGGCCCGCCACGCCAGCCTGGCCTGCAAGCAGGACGCGGTCACCGATGCGGCTGCTGCCGGACACCCCTGCCTGACCGCAGAGGATGCACCCCTGGCCGATCTGCGCGTTGTGCCCGACCTGCACAAGGTTGTCGATCTTCGTGCCGCGGCCTACGCGGGTCGTGTCGAACGTCGCCCGATCGACGGCCGAGTTGGCTCCGATCTCGACATCGTCCTCGATCACAACGACCCCGACCTGGGGCAGCTTGACCTGCGACGCCGCCGCCTCCCCTTCGGCGAAACCGAATCCGTCCGCTCCGAGCACGACGCCCGAATGGATGATCACCCGATCGCCGATCCGGCTGCCGTCATAGACCACGACGTGCGGGTGAAGCACCGTACCGGCGCCGACCCGGCAGCCGCGGCCGACCACGCTGTGGGCGCCGACAATCGCTCCCGGCGCGACCGTCGACCCGGCGCCGACGACGGCGAACGCATCGATCCGGGCACCCGGATGGATCTGGGCCGTCGCATCGACGCGCGCCGTCTCGTGGACTCCCGACTCGACCTCGGGCACCGGGAACAACGCCGTCACCAGGTCGGCCAGCGCACGATAGGCATCGTCGCAGACCACCAGATCGACGCCCAGGCCACCCAGCGTGTCGGGCGAGATGGCCCTGGATACCAGGATCGCGCCGGCCTCCGAAGACCGCGCCTGCTCCCGGTACCGGGTGTTCGTCAGAAAGGAGAGATCCCGCTCACCGGCGGCCTCCAGCGTCGCAACGCCATCGATGAGCCGATCCGGATCGCCCACAAGCTCGGCGCCGACCATCGCGGCGAGATCGGCCAGACGGTGGGTCACGCAGCGAGCCTACCGGAATCGCCGGTGCCTCCCGGAGCCGGTCGGCGATACGATGCCCGGACTCCATCCGTGCGTCCGATGAAAGGACGCACGGACTGGTTCGCGGGTGGCGCGGGACCGCGCCACCCGGGTTCCCTTCGACGACTCTGGAGGTTCCTTCGATGGATGCACAGACCACCTCTCGCCCCCTTCGCGAGCTCCACGCCTCGCCAACCTGCCGTGCAGCGAGCGCTCTCGCGGTCCTCGCGTGCGTCGCTCTCGGCGTCGCCGCACCGGCCCAGGCCTCGGACAACTGGCCCCAGTTCCGCGGCCCCGGAGCGAACCCGGCGGTCGACGACAATCCGAACCTGCCGGACCGCTGGAGCCAGACGGAGAACGTCGAATGGGTGACCGAGATCCCGGGTCTCGGCTGGTCGAGTCCGATCGTCTGGGGCAACCGCGTGTTCCTCACCGCGGCCGTCGCTGAAGGCGATTTCGAGCGCCCGCAGGCCGGGCTCTACGCCGCTCGCGGGCGCAGCGAACCGCCGGAAGCCGCCCACGACTGGCGGGTCTACTGCCTGGACCTTGCGACGGGTGAAATCGTCTGGCAGCGCTCCGTCAAGACGGGGCTTCCCGAGTTTCCGCGTCACCAGAAGCAGACCTACGCCTCGGAGACGCCCGCCACCGACGGCGAGCGGGTCTACGTCCGCTTCGGCGACCTCGGCGTCTACGCCTTCACGATGGACGGGACCCCGGTGTGGAGTTTCGACACGCCGTACCGGGAGACGATGTGGGACTACGGTTCCGCCTCCTCGCCGGTCGTGCACGACGATCAGGTGATCATCCTCTACGACAACGAGGAGGAGTCCTGGATCGCCGCTCTCGACAAGGTCACCGGCGAACAGCGCTGGCGCACCGACCGCGAAGAGGTCTCGAGCTGGGCCACGCCGCTGGTGTGGACCAACGAGGCACGCACCGAGATCGTGACCAACGGCAAGAACCGCATCCGCTCGTACAGCCTCGACGGCGAACTGCTGTGGGAGATGGACGGCCGCATGTCGTGGGCAGCGATCGCGACTCCCTTTGCCGCCCACGACATGGTCTACGTGAACTCCGGCTACTTCCAGGACCAGCGCCGGCCGGTGTTCGCCATCCGTCCGGGCGCCCTGGGCGACATCACCCTCGAGGGGGACGCGACCGAGAGCGAGTTCGTCGCCTGGCACCAGCCCAAGGCCGGCAACTACAACACGTCGCCGCTGGTCTACAAGGGCATCTACTACAGCCTGCTGGACCGCGGCTTCTTCGAGGCGTACGACGCGTTGACGGGTGAGCCTGTGTACGGTCGCAAGCGGGTCGCTCCGCGCGGCGGCGCCAGTTTCACCTCATCGCCGTGGGCCTACAACGACCGCGTGTTCGCGCTGAGCGAGCAGGGCGACACCTACGTCATCCGGGCCGGCGCCGAGTACGAGGTGCTGCACATGAACAGCCTCGACGAGATGGCCATGGCGTCTCCCGCGGTCGCGGGCGACCGGCTGCTGATCCGCACCCGGTCGAAGCTCTACAGCATCAGAAACGCTGACTAGCGCGGCAACTACTCGCCGGGCGTCGCCGGATGGGCCGCGTTGTAGCGCTCGATGATCAGGTTCGTGATGTCGGCCGCATCGGCGGAGTACAGCAATCCCCCCTGGAACTTGTTGAAGATCGCCGTGTAGCCGAACTCGCGGCCCACCTGGGCGATGATCGGCAGGATGGCCTGTTCGATCTCGCCGAATCTCTCCGCCTGCATCTTCTGCATCTCGCGGTTCGCGTCGTCCTGGGAACGTTGCAGCGCGATCGTCATGTCCTCGAGCTGCTTCTCCATCTCCGCCAGGCGGTCCTCCGCCAGGGTCAGGCGGCCGTCGTTGTACTGCTTCTGCAGCGCCGCCAACTGCTCCTGCCGACCCTGGAGTTCCGTCTGCTTCTGGTCTCTGAGCCTGGTCAGTTCCTGGACCGCGATCTGGCCACGGCCCGACTCCTGCAGCAGTCGCTCGACCTCGATCACCGCGATCTTGCTCTGGGCGAGGACCGGTCCCGAGGCCAGAGCCCCCAGGAGGACGGCCCCCGCGACGAATGCGGCGCGAGTACTGGGTGTCTTGGCTTTCATGCGGTGTTCTCCGTTGAGGCTGGGGACCCTAGAAGCTGGTCCCGATGCTGAAGTCGAAGCTGTCGAAGCGCTCGCGGTCGAAACCGCCGAGGTCGTCGAGGGGATTCAGGTTCGTAGCGTAGATGAAGCGGAGCGGCGCGCCAAGGATCGGCACGTTCACCCGCAGCTCGATTCCGGCGGACATCCTCATGTGGCTGAAGTCGACATCCTGATCGTCGCCGTACACGTTGCCGGCGTCGAGGAAGGCGACCACCCGGAAGGGGCCATTGACCAGGGTGTGGTGCTCGAGGTTGATCACGACGCTCTTGTTGCCGCCCTGGGGGAAGCCGTTCTGGTCGAGCAGCGTCCGCCCGGTTTCCGGATCACGCACCCAGATCGACCGGAAGGCGTAGCCCCGAAGGCTGTTCTCCCCGCCGAGCAGGTACCGGTCGAGGAAGAACAACTGACGGAGGTTTCCCGCACCGTCCGTACCGAACGGCTTGATGTAGCCGAGCTGGATGTTGGCCCGGCCTACCGTGCGCCAGGCCCCCCGCGTAAGCGGCGTTGTAAAGGCCGCCGTCAGCGACGGCCTGATGAAGAACGACTCGCCGCCCAAGGGTCCGCCCGCGTACTCGAGCGAAGCGATCAGGCGTCGGCCACGGGTCGGTTCGAGTCGGTGGTCGTGGCTGTCGTACTGGTATGTCGCGGTGACCGATCGCCGGTTGAACTGAAACGCCTGCTCGATCGTGTCGCTCATCGTTTCGTCCTGTTCCACCGGGTCCTCGAAGAAAAAGAACGTCTGCGACTGGAAACTCTCGATGTCCATGTTGCTGTACGCCAACTGGACGAGTTCCCATCGCCGGAACGACCGGCCGAACGAGACGACGCCGCCCGCCTCCTTGCTGCGATAGCGCTGGTCGACGAGCAGGTCGAAGTCCGTGTCGCGGTTGAACAACTGGATGCCGATGTTCTGCGGCCGGTCCTTGACCCAGGGCATGTAGTACGAGACGTCGAAGATGTCGCGGTAGCGGCCGGTCTGGATCGACACGCCGACGGTCTCGCCGCGGCCGAGGAAGTTGCGCGTGCGCAGAGCCGACTGGACGAAGAAGCCGTCCAGTTCGCTGTAGCCGCCGCCGAACTGGACCTCGGTCTGCCCCGTCTCCGTCCCTTTGACGACCAGATCGACCTGCTGGTCGTCGGTGTCGTAGTTTACCTCGACCGGATCGTCCTCGTTCACCACGTAGTACTCGAGCTGACTGAGGCGCAGCAGGCTGGTGCGCAGCATGCCCGAATTGAAGACATCGCCCTCCTTCATCAGCATCTGGCGCCGGAGCACGCGATCCCGCGTGCGGTCGTTGCCGGTGAACTCGAGTCGCCCCACCCGGAACTGATCGTTCTCCTCGACCGTCACCAGCAGGTCCGCGACCAGATCGTCGCGTTCGATGATCTCCATCTTCACGTCCGCGAAGATGTAGCCGCTGTTGCGGTAGAGCTCGCCGATCTGCTCGACCCCCTCGTCGATCACGTCCGAGCGCAGCCAGCCGCCCTGGGGATCCTTGAACATCTGGCGCAACAGCCCTTCCGGCAACACCTCGGCGCCTTCGATCTCGATCTCGCCGAGCTTCCAGCGCGGCCCTTCCTCGATCGGCACGACCAGGCCGAGCTGCCTCTTGCGGTCCTCGAGCCGGTCCGCGTTCGGCTTGCGTTCGATCACGTCGAGCTCCGGCTCGCCGACCTCGACATCCTTGTAGCCGAAGCGGCGATAGATGTCCTTGACCTTGTCGAGGTCCTCCTCGACAGTGGCCGAGTTGAAGACATCGCGCTTGCGAATCCGGGTCAGCAGGTTCGACTTCTTCGTCTTCTCCATCTGGCGGCGCAGCTTCCCGGCGGAGAAGACCTCGTTGCCTTCGAAGTCGACCTGGCCGATCTTGACCCGGCCGCCCTCGTCGACGGTGATGAGAACGCGCTTCTCGCCCAGGCCCGCGTCCTGCACCTCGACATGTACTCCGGCGAAGCGGAAGCCCCGCTCTTCGTAGAGCTTCCTGATCGCCTGCTCGAGGCGAGCCAGCTCGCCGAGGTCGAGCGGCAGATCCTCGTACACCGAGATGCGCTCCCGATCCGTCATGTCGCCGATGTCGCTGCGCTTGAGCTTCTTCAGCCCGTCGTACTCGAGCGAGGTCAGAAGAGGCCGCTCGGTGATCGTCACCGTCACCCCCACGCCTTCGCCCGCCGCCTCGGACTCGACCTGGATGTCGTCGATCAGTTCACGCTCCCAGAGCTCCTTGATCCGGTCGTTCAGACGGCCCGGATCCCAGGGCTTTCCCGGCTCGAGATCGAGGTAGTAGCTCAGGCTCTCTTCGCTCAGCGTCTCCACGCCGGTGTACTCGACGGACACGATCGGCCGACCGACCAGGAGCTGCGCCGCCGTGGGGGACGTGACCAGAAGCACGGTCAGCAGAGCACCCATCCGCACCGCGAGGGAGAGACGGCGCAGCTCGGGTTTCCGCACGAATCGATCGAAACTCCCCGAGATCGGCTCGGGTTTCCGCGAGATTGGCTCAGGTTTCCGCAAGAGCAGGTTCCTCCTCATGCGCTGCCGGTTCGCCCGCCGGGGGTTGTTCTTCGCTGGCCGGGGCCACGTCCAGGACCAGATCGCCGCCTTCCGGCGAACCGCGGCCGTCCAGGTCCCGCCGCCGGGCCGGCCCCAAGTCGACCTGGATCCGGCGGATCTCGGCGCCGGTGCGCTGGATCAGCAGGTCGGACACCGCATCCTGAACGTGGCGCTGAATCGTCCGGCGGAGCGGCCGGGCGCCGGTCGACGGGTCGATCCCCGCCTGCTCGAGCAGCCATTCCCGTGCGGCGGGAGTCACGTCCACCGCCAGACCACGGTCGGCGAGCGTCTCGTTCACGTCCGACAGCAGCAGATCGACGATCGCCCGCAACTCCGCCCGGCCCAGCGGATTGAACACGATCGTCTCGTCGATCCGGTTGATGAACTCGGGGCTGAAGGAACGCCGGAGTTCGGCAAGGGTCTCCTCCCGTACCCGGGCGAAGTCGTCATCCGAGGAGGCGCCGCCGAAACCCATCCGCCCCCCCTTGAGGACGAGTTGGCTGCCCAGGTTCGACGTCAGGAGCACGATGGAGTGGCGGAAGTCGACATGGTTTCCGTAGGCGTCCGTCAGGGTCCCCTCCTCCAGGATCTGCAACAACAGGCTTGATATGTCCGGATGCGCCTTCTCGATCTCGTCGAAGAGGATCAGCGAGTACGGCTGGCGCCGCACCCGCTCTGTGAGCTGACCGCCCTCCTCGTAGCCGACGTAGCCCGGCGGAGAACCGATCAGCTTGGAGGCCGCGTACTTCTCCATGTACTCGCTCATGTCGAATCGCAGCAGGGCGTTCTGGCTACCGAAGAGGAACTCGGCGAGTCGCCGCGCCACCTCCGTCTTGCCGACACCGCTCGGCCCCAGGAAGATGAAGGAGCCCACCGGCCGCCGGGGATCGGAGACGCCGAGCCGGGACCTGCGGATCGCGCGGCTGATCGCGCGGATGGCCCGTTCCTGGCCCACGATCCGCTGCCGCAGCACGTCCTCCATGTTCATCAGCCGCCGCGCCTCGTCACCGCGCAGAGCGGCCACGGGCACGCCGGTCCAGGAGGCAATCACCTCCTCCACATCCTGGGCAGTCACGACTTGATCTCCAAGGCCTCCGTCGTGCAACCGCTCCATGCTCTCCAGATCTTCCCGCAATTCGATTTCCCGCTCCCGGTAACGGACCGCGCAGTCGAAGTCCTTGTCGGAAATCGCCGCCTTCATCTCGGCGACAACCTGCCGGACCTCGGTCTCGATCCGGCGCGTCTGCGTGGTGTCTCTCACCCGGCGAAGCTTGACCCTGGCGCCGGCCTCGTCCATCACGTCGATCGACTTGTCCGGCTGGAAGCGGTCGGGGATGTAGCGGTTCGACCCGGCCACCGCGGCCCGGAGGGCCCCATCTTCGTACGCCACCTTGTGGAAGCCTTGGTAACGCTCTCTGAGGCCCACCAGGATGTCGTACGTCTCGTCGGCGGTCGGCGGATCGACCTGGACCGCCTGGAACCGCCGCAGCAGCGAGCGGTCCTTTTCGATGTACCGCCGGTACTCGCGGCCCGTCGTGGCGCCGATGCAGGCGATGTCGCCCCTCGACAGGGCCGGTTTGAGGATGTTCGCCGCGTCAAGCGAGCCCTCGGCCGAACCCGCCCCGACCAATGCGTGGATCTCGTCGATGAAGACGAGCACGTCCTCGCCCTCCTCCAGTTCCTTGAGGATGCCCTTCAGGCGTTCTTCGAACTGCCCCCGGTACTTCGTCCCCGCGACGATCAGCGACAGGTCGAGGGCGATGATGCGCTTGTCCGCCA
This sequence comes from Thermoanaerobaculia bacterium, assembly GCA_965232105.1. GTDB lineage: Bacteria > Acidobacteriota > Thermoanaerobaculia > Multivoradales > Multivoraceae > Multivorans. Next base: position 2,996,436 of record OZ246956.1, on the reverse strand, counting down.
AGAACCGCGGCACCCGGCCCAGCACCACCCTCTGAGCCAGCCCTTCCACGATCGCCGTCTTCCCTACCCCCGGCTCGCCGAGGAGGATCGGGTTGTTCTTCGTGCGCCGGGCAAGAATCTGGACGATCCTGCCGACCTCATCCTCGCGCCCGATGAGCGGATCGAACTGATCCTGCCGGGCAAGCGCGGTCAGATCGCGGCCGAACTCGCTCAGAAAGGGGAGTTCCTGCTTCTCGCGCCGGTTGGCGCGCTCCCGCGCGACTTGCGCGACCTCTTCGCGCACGCTCGCGACCTCGAACCCGTACTGCACCAGAATCCGCTGCGCCAGGCAGCCCTCGACCCGAAGCACGCCGATCAGCAGGTGCTCCGAACCGACCGAGGAGTGGACCATGCTCTCCGCCTCGTGCGAGGCGTACGCGAGGATCTTCTTCGACTCCTCGGAGAGCGGCAGCTCAGCGGTGGACGAGATGCGCTCGACGAACACCCGTTCGCCCTCGATCTCGCGCCGCAGGTCCTCCGGCTTGACCTCGAGCCGCTGGAGCAGTTCGACGATCGAGTCCTCCCCTTCTCGCAGGATGCCGAGCAGGATGTGCTCCGACTCGATGACGCGGCTACCCAGCTTGCTCGCCTCGTAGCGGGCGAAGAACAGCGCACGACGCGCCTTCTCGTTGTATTTCTCGAACACGGAGTTACCTGCTTTCGGCGCTACGCGCCCGCTCGGGTCGCAGTCTATCGACGCAACCGGTTCAGCGGGCGCCCCGGCACTCAGTGGCGCGCCAGCCGCCCTCCGTCGAGCAGCAGGGTCCTGCCGCATCGACTCGCCACCTCCGGGTTGTGCGTGACCAGCACCAACGTCGTTGCCCGCCGCTGCCTGAGGTCGCTCAACAGCTCCAGCACCCGCGCTCCGCTGGTCGCGTCCAGGTTGCCGGTCGGTTCGTCGGCGAGCAGAACCGGCGGTTCCAGCACCAGCGCCCGGCAGATCGCCACGCGCTGCCGCTCGCCGCCGGAGAGCTGCTGGGGAAAGTCGCCCGCACGGTCCCTGAGCCCGACCTGCTCGAGCAGTTCCAGCCCCTCGGTCTCCAGCGACACTCCCGAGCGACCCGCAATCCGCCCCGGCATGATCACGTTCTCAAGCGCGGTGAAGTCCGGCAGCAACTGGTGAAACTGAAACACGAAGCCGAGGGAGCGGTTGCGAAACCCGGCCAGCGCCGCTGGTCTCGAGGCCGAGAGCTCGACCCCGTCTATTCGCACGGTACCTGCATCCGGGGTGTCGAGCGCCCCGAGGATGTTCAGCAATGTCGACTTCCCCGAACCCGAGGGGCCGACGATGGCGACCGTCTCGCCGCGGCCGACCTCGAGGTCGACACCGCGCAGCACCTCACGCCGGGCCTCACCGTCCCGGTAGGCCTTGGTGACTCCGGCGACGAAGATCACGTGCGGGCGCTCCGCATCGCCTCGACCGGGTCCAGCCGGCTCGCCTTGCGCGCGCTCAGCAGCGAGGCCGCGCCCGTGAACAGGATCGTGGAGAAAGCCACGACGAACAGGTCCTCTTCCCTGACCAGAAACGGCACGTAGTCAACGATGTACACGTCCGACGGCAGCGAGAGTACGCGGAAGAAGTCCAGGAACAACGCGACGCCGGCCCCGACCAGGACGCCGACACCCGCGCCGCCGACCGAGAGCAGCACGCCGAGCGTCAGGAAGATGCCCCGCAAGCGCGCGGGAGGCACGCCCATCGCCGCAAGCACGCCAACTTCGGAACGCTTGCTGGACAGCACCAGGGACAGAGAAGCGAGCAGCGCAAAGGCCGCCACCGCGACGATCAGCGCCACCGCCGAAAACACGAGGCTCTTTTCCAGCCGCAGGACGAACAGCAACGCCCGATTGGCCTGCCGCCAGGTCGCCACCGAGCCCTCGGCCGGAGCGATCGCCGCGCGCAGGTCGGCGGCCACTCCTTCGGGATCGACGGCCGGGGCCAGGGTGAGATCGAGGCGCCGGTCACCGCCCGCGAACAGCGCGGCCGCCTGCTCCAGCGGCAGCAGCACCGGCAGGTCCTCGTACCCCGCACGTTCGGCGTCGTAGATCGCGGCCACCGGGAGCGTCCGAACGCGGGGCCGAGGCCCGACCGGAGTCAGCGAAGACCGGGGTGACGCCACCCGAGCCGAACCGCCGACCGTCAGCCCCATCCTCAGGGCGACCTGAAGCGGCACGATCAGACCTGGAGCCGCCGCGGCCTCCACCGGAATCCACGCGGGCGGCGCCTTCTCGTAGCCCACCACCTCGACCGCCACCACACCCCTCCTGTCGACCAGCCAACCGCGGGCGTAGAGCAACTCCTGGGCCGTCAAGACGCCTTGTGCAGCCGTCACGCGGTCGACGATCGAGGCGGTGGACCCGACGCCACCGGTCGCGGAGTCCACTCGACCTCCCAGTTCCACCTGCAGGCTCGGTGTGTGCTGCGCAAGGTCCCGGAGCAGGTGGTTCTGGAAGCCCGAGAGCGCCGCCAGGGCCAGGACCAGGGCCGCTGTGCCCACTGCCAGACCGCCGGCGGTCAGCGAAGACAGCACACGGATGTGCGCATCCGCGCGGGTCGAACGGAAGTACCTCAGCGCGACATGCCAGACGAAACCCACGGCACGCGAGGCTATCCGCAGCACTTGACCTGAGCCCAATGCCCCTGAGGCCGGGACGGTCGCCGGACCGACCTGGCGGCGCTACTCCTCCTCCACCTCCGCTTCGTCCAGCACGCCGACGTAGGGCAGGTTGCGGTACTGATCGTTGTAGTCGAGGCCGTAGCCGACGACGAAGACGTCGTCCACTTCGAAGCCGCGGTAGTGGATATCGACAGCCGTCTCCCGCTTGCACGCCTTGTCCAGCAGCACGCAGAGGCGAACCGAACGGGCGCCGCGGAAACCCATCAGCGCCATGATCGTGCGCATCGTGTAGCCCGTGTCGACGATGTCCTCGATCAGCAGCACGTCGCGCCCGGCCAGGGAGTGGTCCAGGTCGCGCCGGATCCGCACCTCGCCGGGTGAGGTTGCCTCACCCCGATAGCTCGAGGTCTGAAAGAAATCGACGACCAGGGGCCGCGACAGGCGCTGCACCAGATCGGCGAGGAAGAAGACGGAGCCCTTGAGCACGCCCACACAGAGGAGGTCTCTGCTGTCGGCGTAGTCGCGCTCGATCTCGGCCGCGAGTTCGTCGATCCGGCGCTGCAGCGTCTCCGTCGAAATGAGCTCCCTGGGCTTTCCGTTCTCGGTCATGGTCACCTCCGGCGCCGGCGCCTGACGACGCTCCGGTCGTGTATCGTCCACCCCACTCCGCGGGGGGATAGAAGGAGTGAATCTGCGCAAGAATACAGGGCCGGACACGGGACTCGCCGACGAGCTCGAGGAGAGCAAGAGACGCTGGCTCGACGCCGGCCGGCCCCGGCCCGAAGCTCTCCTCGTCACCGGTTCCGGGCTGAGCCTCGACCTTGGCGCGCCGGCGGCCGGCCCATGGCCGTTCGAGGATCTGCTTCCGTTCGATGTCGAGGCGGTCGAAGGGCACGAGGCGACGATCGAACTCGTCGAAACGGCTGACGGCCGATTCCTGCTCTACTGCCGCGGCCGGCTCCACGCCTACCAGGGCTACACGCCGGCGCAGGTCGTGTACCTGGTGCGCCTGGCGGCCCTTCTCGGCGCCGGCGCGCTCGTGATCACGAACGCGGCCGGCTCGCTGCGGCGGGACTTGCCGCCGGGGTCGATCGCGGCAATCTCCGATCATGTGAACCTGACCGGTCTGAACCCCCTTCGCGGCCGCATGCCGGCAAGCTGGGGGCCGCGGTTCCCGGACCTTGCCGTCGCCTACGACCCCGCCCTCCGCAGCCGGTTCGTCGAACTCGGCCGCGATGCCGGGATTCCCATGGGTGAGGGGGTCTATCTGGGCCTTCTCGGGCCCTCCTACGAGACGCCGGCCGAGATCCGGGCCTACCAGGCGCTCGGCGTCGACCTGGTCGGCATGTCGACGGTGCTGGAAGTCATCGCCGCCCGCCACATGGGCCTGCGCGTGCTCGGTTTCTCCCTGGTCACGAACATGGGCGTCGGCCTCGTGGACGGACCCGTCGATCACGAGGACGTGCTCCGCGTCGGCAGCGGCGCGGCGGCCGACGTGGCACGCCTGACCTCCGATCTGATCGCCGATGGCGTTCTCTGGCGCGCTTGAGTCAAACTGAACCGTGTCCGAACTCGAAGCGCAGATCGAGAACCGGCGCGCGAAGCGTGACCGCCTGCGCGAGCGGGGCGTCGAGCCCTACCCGACCCGGGCCGCCTACGACCTCGAACCGGGCACGGTCTGCGAACGCTACGGCGACCGAACGGCCGAGGAACTCGACGAAGCCGCGATCCCCCTCCGGGTTCCCGGGCGCGTTCGCGCCCACCGGACGCACGGCAAGGCGGCCTTTCTCGACATCTCCGACCAGGCCGGAATCAAGGTCCAGGTCCTCCTGCGACGCAATCAGGTCGGCGAGGACGTCTGGTGGCTGCTCTCCCAGCTCGACATCGGCGACTACGTGCTCGCGGCCGGCACCCTGATCCGCACCCACACCGGCGAACTGACCGTGATGGCCGACCGCCTGGACCTCCTCGCCAAGGCGACGCGGCCCCTGCCCGAGAAATGGCACGGCCTCGCCGACCGCGAGGAACGCTACCGCCGGCGCTACCTCGACCTGTTGAACTCGCCCGAGTCCCGGCGGCGGTTCGTCGTCCGCTCGCGCGCGATCGCCGCCCTTCGCCGTTTCCTGCTCGACCTGGACTTCCTCGAAGTCGAAACGCCGATGATGCAGGCGATCCCCGGCGGCGCTGTGGCCCGCCCCTTCGTGACCCATCACAACGCCCTCGACATGGACCTCTACCTGCGCATCGCGCCGGAGCTGTACCTCAAGCGCTTGCTCGTCGGCGGAATGCACCGGGTATTCGAGATCAACCGCAACTTCCGCAACGAAGGCATCTCGACCCAGCACAACCCCGAGTTCACGATGCTCGAGTTCTACTGGGCCTACTCCGACTACGAGCACCTGATGGACGTCACCGAACGGATGCTCGGGGCCGTTTCCGCGGAAGCGAACGACGGGAAGACGACCTGCAGTTTCCGCGGCAACGAGATCGACCTGGCGCCGACCTGGCCCCGCTACAGCGTGCGGGATTCCCTGATCGAGATCGGCGGCCTCGACGCCGCCACAGTGGACGACGAAGCCGCCCTCGCCGCCGAACTCCTGAAGCACGACCAGGCGGAGCCCCGGAACCCGGCCTACGGCAACCTGCTCATGGAGCTCTTCGACCTTCTCGTCGAACCGAAGCTCATCCAGCCGACCTTCATCCACAGCTACCCGATCGAAGTCTCTCCCTTCGCCAAGCTGTCGCCCGACGACCCCCGCTTCACGGAGCGCTTCGAACTCTTCATCGGCGGCATGGAGATCGCCAACGCCTTCACCGAACTGAACGACCCCGACGCCCAGGCCGACCGCTTCCGCCAGCAACTCCGCGCCCGCGAAGGCGGCGACGACGAGGCTCACCGCTTCGACCGCGACTACGTCGAGGCCCTCCAGTACGGCATGCCCCCCGCCGGCGGCCTCGGCCTCGGCATCGACCGTCTGGTCATGCTCCTGACCGACGCGTCTTCGATCCGGGACGTGATCCTGTTCCCGCTGCTGCGGCCGCGGTAGAGACGTCGCAACCGCGTCATCTGCTGGCGGCTAGGAGGTTGCGCGGCAGAACTGGGTGCGCCGGCCTGCCATTCGTGCGCCCGCTGCCAGGCGCACGAACTGGTTCACGGGTGGCGTGGATCGCGCCATCCGGGTTCCGGACGTTCTGCCGCGTGGCGGCCAGCGCCTCAGCCGCCGTGCTTGGCCAGCCATGCCTCCACCCCCACTCTGGCCGGGTCCTCCAGCCAGGGCAGGACGCCAAGGTTGCCTTCCCGGGCGGCGGCATCGATGTCGACCTCGTTGCGGTCGAGAAAACGGGCGGCGCGGTAGTAGGCGTCACCATGAGTGGCGGCGGCATCGCCGAGTTCGATCAGGTGGCCGGCGAGTTCGCGGGAGCGCCGGAGCCTGGGTGGCAGGGGTAGGGCCGGCAGGGGCCTGGGCAGGCGATGCTCGAGGCCGGCTGCCTCGGCAGCGCAGCGGAAGGCCGAGTGGTCCGGGCGCGAGCCGTCGCCGTGAAACAGCGCGTCGAAGGCCTCGGGCCAGGAGGACTGCAGGCGTTCGGAGAGCAGCCGGCGTTCCCGGGCATCGAGCTGCATGGCCCGCGGCACAACGCGGCGGGCCCCGGCGGCAGCGAGTCGGGCCATTGCCGGCTCCAGCAAACCCGGCTCGTCGGTCCAGTCGGCGACGAGAGGCCAGACCAGGGTTGCGCCCGCCAGCGGACGCGGTTCGAACGGGAGACTCGGCTGCCTGCGCTCCCTGAGCTCTTCACGCAGGGCGGCGGCGTGGCGGACCAGGGTGTGCAGGAGATCGACTGCGACAACCTGATTTGAGGGCAGGTCGGCGAGCCCGGGTGCAGCCAACTCGCGGAGGCTCGACCCGCCATCCGGGATGGTCCCCACAATCTGAATCAGGAGCGGCACTCCGGCTTCGGCGGCCGCTTCGCCGATGCTCCTGAAGAGATGCATACAGTCCGCCGGCAGCGGCGGAACGTAGACGACATCGGTCACCGAACGCACCCCTTCGGCGGCATTGGCGGCGGCCGGCAACGAACCAGCGGTCGACGGCGGCAGGCCGCCGGTACCGAGATCGCACCAGAGGTCGTCGCCGCCGCTCACAGGCCATCGCGGGAAGCTGTGACGGATCCAGAGATTCGCCGGTTCGGCGACGTGCTCCCGGAACGTGAGTGGAGTCACGGCGCGACGATCCTCAACCGGATGCGAGCAAGATGCCCGCGCTCCCTGAGGCGGCGGCGTCAACGCCCGCCCGACTTGAGGGCGGCGGCGACGGCCGCCTCGACCGACTTCTGGACGTACCTGGCGAGAACGTCGCCCTCGACGTTGACTTGGTCGCCGGGCTTCAACTCCGAGAGGGTGGTGACCTCGAGCGTGTGCGGAATGAGAGCCACATCGAAAGTTCCTTCGTCCAGAGCCGAGATCGTCAGGCTGACGCCGTCGATCGTCACGCTGCCCTTCTCGACCATCCCCGACGCCAGTTCCCGAGGCGCCTCGAACGTGATGACCCGGTTCTCTCCCAGTTCCTCGACCTTCGCCACCCGGGTCGTCGTGTCGACGTGCCCCTGGACGAGGTGGCCGCCAAGAAAGTCGCCCGCGGCCAGCGGCGGCTCCAGGTTGACCCGGTCGCCGGCAGCAAGTGCGCCCAGCGTCGTTCGGCTCAGGGTTTCCGGAGACAGGTCGAAGGCCGACCAGGCCGGAAACGCGCTCTCCGCGCCGGTACCCGAAACGCCGCTCGTACCGCCCTGCTCCACCACGGTCAGGCAAACGCCGGCAACCGAGAGGCTGGCGCCCGAACCGAGTCGCGACCCGAGCTCGTCCGAGTGCCCGACCACCACGCGGCCGCCGTGGCTCCGCGAAGGTCCGGGGCCCTCGACTACCCGGCCACGCTCTTGGACAATCCCGGTAAACATCCCTGCCTGTAGCCTACGAGAGTCACGTCCGCGCCGCGCCGGCGCACGCGCAGCCGGTCAAGGCGCCATCCATCCGCCAGGTTCTCCGCGCCCGTACCGCCGAGCGGACCCGGGGCCTCCGCACCGCCGATCAGGATCGGCGCGCAACAGACGGCGGCCCGATCCCAGACGCCGGAGGACGCGAACGCCTCCAGCACCTCGGCGCCTCCCTCGACGAGAACATTCGCCACTCCTCGGCCCGCCAGGTCTTCCAGCACCGCCGCCGGCGCCACGACCTCGAGCACGACGACCTCGGCGCCCGCCTCGCGCAGACGGTCACGTCGATCGACCCATTTCGACGCCGCATCCGTCCGGGCGCCCCGCGGCTTCTCCGTATAGACGACGACCGGCCCCTCGACTTCGAACATCCGCGCCCGTGCGGACAGCCGCAACCGCCGATCGAGCACGACCCGCACGATCGGCCCCTCCGCCCGGTCGAGCCTGCGGTTGAGACGCGGATCGTCGGCCAGGGCGGTGCCGCTGCCGACAACGATCGCCTGATGCTCTTCGCGCAGTCCCAAGGCCCAATGCCGGCCGCGCGGCGACGAGATCCACTGGCTGTCGCCGCTTGCGGTCGCGATCCGGCCGTCCAGGCTCATCGCCCACTTCAGCGTCACGGCCGGGCGGCGATGCAGGAGACCGGTAAGGAAGGGCACGTTCATCTCGATCGCCTCCTCCGCCAGGAGCCCGCTCTCGACGCGGAGGCCGGCGGCCCGCAAGCGGTCGGCGCCGCCTCCGGTCACCTCCGGGTTTGGATCGCGGTGCGCGAAGACGACCCGCTCCACCCCGGCCTCCAGGATGCTCCGCGCGCAGGGCGGCGTGCGACCGTGATGGTTGCAGGGCTCTAGCGTCACGTAGACAGTGGCGTCGACCGCCAGGTCGCCCGCCGCGGACAGCGCGATCGCCTCGGCATGCTCGCCGCCGGCACGGCGGTGCCAGCCCGACCCGACGATCTCGCCGTCGCGCACGACCACCGCACCGACCATGGGGTTCGGCGCCGTGGTGAAGCGGCCGCGGCGCGCCAGGGCCAGCGCACGGGCCATCGCCGTTCGATCCGCCTCGTCGAAACGATCGGCCGCTCCGGTGGCCCCGGCGGCTCCAGCGACCACCGCGCTCACCCGAACAGGGCGGCCGCAAAGGGCCGCGGCTTGTAGGCGACGAGGTCCTCCACTCCCTCCCCCACGCCCAGCCAGGCGACCGGCAGGCGCAGATCGCGAGCGATCGCCACCGCCATGCCTCCCTTGGCCGTGCCGTCGAGCTTGGCCAGGAAGACGGCGTCGATCGGGACCGCCGCCCCGAACTCGCGCGCCTGCACCAGCGCGTTGTGGCCGTTGCCGGCATCGACCACGAGGAGGGTACACACGTTCCAGGTGTCGCCGGCCGCCCGCCGCGCGACGCGATCGACCTTCGACAGTTCGTCCATCAGTTCACCGCGGGTGTGGAGGCGACCCGCCGTGTCGACGATCAGGTGATCCGTGCCCCGCGCCCCGGCCGCCTGCACGGCGTCGAACACGAGGGCCGCCGGGTCGCCGCCCGACGGGCGACGGACGACCTCGATCTCCAGCCGCTCGCCCCATACTTCGAGCTGTTCCGCGGCGGCGGCGCGAAACGTGTCGCCGGCCGCAAAGAGGACCTTCTCGCCCCGGGACAGGGATGCCCGCGCCAGCTTGGCGGCGGAGGTCGTCTTGCCCGAGCCGTTGACGCCCACCATCAGCGTGATGCGGGGCGTAGCCGGCAGCGCCGCGGGCGGCGCGTCGAGCAGCAGCACGGCCACCTCATCGACCAGCAGTTGCCGCAAGGCGAACTCGTCGCCGGCGGCGATCGGCCCCGAATCTCCCGCCTGACGCAACCGCTCGACGAGTTCGAGCGAGGTCTCGACGCCCAGGTCCGACTCGATCAGAGTTTCCTCGAGCCGCTCCAGCACGTCTTCGTCGATCCGCGCGGCGCCTCCGAGCGCGGTGCTGATCCGGCCGACCAGTCCCTTCCGCGTGCGGCCCAGGCCCCGTCGCAGGCGGTTCCACAAGCCACCCCCCGAGTCCCGCGATTCCCGCGAGCCGCGCGACTCGTCCTCGACGACCGGCGCGGCCGTGCCGAGGCCCCCGGTTGCCCCGCTCACCGCGCGCCCCCGGACGACGCGGCTCGGGAGTCTTCGAGAAAGGCCCGGAGTTCGGTCCGCACGACCGCCGGATCGAGGTCGGCGACGATCTCGCCCCGGCCCGGCGCCGCCGGCAGAATCCACACCAGCCCGCTCTCTCGCGCCTTCTTGTCCCGCCCCATCGCGGCAAACAGGCGGTCGACCTGGAGGTGGACACCCATGTCGCGCTCCACGGCGCCTAGATCGGGCGGCCCCATCCGATCGATCAACCGACTGAAGCGCTCCGCGAACTCCGGATCCAGCCCTCGCCCGAGCGCCAGGCGCAACACGAACCGCATGCCGTGCGCCACCGCGTCGCCGTGACGCAGGCCCCGGTAGCCGAACTCCGCTTCGATCGCGTGCCCCAGGGTGTGGCCGAAGTTCAGCAGCCGGCGGCGGTCGCCCTCTTCCAGGTCCGCTTCGACGACGTCCAGCTTGGCCTGGATCGACGCCGCGACGACCGGCGTCAGCGCGTCCGCGTCGCCCGCGAGCAGCCGCTCGAGCGACTCCTCCGCCCGATCCAGCAGCTCGAGATCGAGCAACGCCGCCATCTTGACCACCTCGAACAGCCCGGCCCTCAGTTCGCCGACCGGCAGAGTGCGCAGGCTGTCGATGTCGGCAAGCACGAAGCGCGGATGGTGGAAGGCGCCGACCGTGTTCTTGCCGCCGGGCAGGTCGACCCCGGTCTTGCCGCCGACCGAGGCGTCGACCTGGGCAAGCAGCGTGGTCGGAATCTGGATGTAGTCGATGCCGCGCAGGAAGCAGGCGGCGACGAAGCCTCCCAGATCGCCCACCGAACCGCCGCCGAGGGTCACCATCCGACTGTCACGCTTGCCGCCGCGCTCGAGCATCTCCCGCCAGACCGAGGCGGCACACTCGACCGTCTTCGCCGCCTCGCCGTCCGGCGCCTCGATCGTCTCGATCCGGGCCGCGCCTGCGGTCTTGAGCAACTGCCGCGCCGCGGCGCCGCAGTGACGATCGGGCGCCTCGCTCGTGAGCAGGAACACGACCCGGCCCCGGCACCACGCCGCCACGCCACCGAGCGCGCCCTGGGCGCCGGCGGCGAGCAGACCCGGGCCGACGAGGATCTCGCTCACGCCCCGCGGATGGGCGAGAGTCAGACGGTACGGCTCGTCCGCGCCGTGCCCCGCCACGGCTGCCTCACCCTCCGGCCCGCGGCCGCATGCGCAACCCCAGGTCGAGCAACTGCTCCTGGTCGACCGTCGAAGGCGCCTCGGTCATCAGGCACAACGCCGACGCCGTTTTCGGGAAGGCGATCACGTCGCGTAGCGAACCGGCCCCGGCCATCAGCATGACGATCCGGTCGACGCCGAGGGCGATGCCCCCGTGCGGCGGCGCTCCGTAGCTGAGCGCCTCGAACAGGAACCCGAAACGCCGCTGTGCCTCCTCGGCGTCGATCCCGAGCAGCGCGAGCACCCGCTTCTGCAGTTCCCGCTCGTAAATCCGGATCGAGCCGCCCCCGATCTCATTGCCGTTGAGCACGACATCGTAGGCGCGCGAGCGAACCGAGCCCGGATCACTCTCCAGACGGTCCAGGTCGGCCATGCGCGGCGACGTGAACGGATGATGGGTCGCGTTCCAGCGCCCCTCGTCGCCGTTCCAGTCGACCAGGGGAAAGTCGTGCACCCACAGGAACTCGTGGGCATCCTCGCGCATGTGGCCGAAGCGCCGGCCCACTTCTTCCCGCAACGCGCCGAGCGCGGCCGCCGCGGTCGGCGCCGGGCCGGCGACCAGGAGGCCCATCCCGCCCTCCTCGACGCCCAGCCGGTCGGCGAGCGTCTCGACCTGCGCCGGAGTCAGCGCGTTCTTGACCAGGAAGGAGGGCACGCCGTTCTCGCGCTTGACCCAAAGGACGCCCTGGGCGCCGTGGCGGCGGGCGATGTCGGCGTACTCGTCGACCTGCCGTCGGCTCGACCCGGCGGCCCCCGGTATGTGAACGCCACGCACGACTCCGCCGGCACCGACCGCCGCCTGAAAGGCGCGGAACTCCGTCTCCCGCAGACAGTCCGTCACGTCCGCGATCTCGAGGTCGACCCGCAGGTCGGGACGGTCCGAGCCGTAGCGCGACATCGCGTCGTCGTACGAGAGGCGCGGGTACGAGGCCGGCGGCGTGATCCCGGCGAGCGGAAACACACGCGAGAACAGGCCCTCGACGAGGCTGTAGACATCCTCCTCGTCCACGAAGGACATCTCCACGTCGATCTGCGTGAACTCGGGCTGACGGTCGGCTCGCAGGTCCTCGTCGCGGAAGCAGCGGGCGAACTGGACGTAGCGCTCCAGACCGCTGACCATCAGGATCTGCTTGAACAACTGCGGTGACTGGGGCAGGGCGTAGAAGTTGCCGTGGTTCAGGCGGCTCGGGACCAGGTAGTCGCGGGCCCCCTCCGGCGTCGAGCGGGTCAGCATCGGCGTCTCGACGTTGACGAAGCCCTGCTCCCGGAAGTACGCGAGGGACTCGATCGTGAAGTCGGACCGCAGCCGCAGGTTGCGCTGCAGGCCTTCCCGCCGCAGATCGAGGAAGCGGTACTTGAGGCGCGTCTCCTCGCTCGCGTCCTGCGCGCCCTCCATCGCGAAGGGCATCGGCTCGGAACGCGCCAGGATCCTCCCCTCCCGGACCTGCACCTCGATCTCGCCGGTCGCCATCTTCGGGTTGACCTTGTCCGGGTCGCGCCGTACGACCTCGCCCTCGACCTCGACGACGTATTCGAGTCGCGCGGGGTGCAGGGATTCGGCCGCCTCCGGCGTGCTCTCAGGGTGGACGACCGCCTGGACGACGCCGCTCCGGTCGCGGACGTCGAGGAAGATCACGCCGCCGTGATCGCGGCGGCGGTGGACCCATCCCTGGACCTTCGCCTGCTCGCCGACCTGGTCGGTGGTCAGGGTTCCTGCCTTGGATCTCTTCACGTGCTTGCCCCTGGTTCAGAGCCCTACGGGCTCGAACCGCCGATCCTCGCACAACTCAGGCGGAAATTCTCGCCTTCACCGTGGCGCCGAACTCGTCGCGCCGGATGGTCTCCTGGCTGCGGTTGTAGAAGTCCCGGAGCACGACGGTGCCGGCAGCGAGTTCGTCCTCGCCGATCAGCACGATCCAGCGGCAGCCGCGGCGGCCGGCTTTGCGCAGTCCGGCCTTGAGCGTTCCGATGGCTGACTCCGAGATCGCCGGTACACGAACCGCTCGGAGTTCCTCCGCCAACTCCGGTGCGACGTCGAGACCGGCCTCGCCTACGCCGATGACGCACACGAGCGTCGTCTCGTCGACCCGAACCGGGGACGAGGCGGGAAGGACATCGACCAGTCGGTCCTCGCCAATCGCGAAGCCGATACCGGGCACCACGGGACCGCCCAGCTCGCCGATCAGCCCGTCGTAGCGGCCGCCCCCAAGGATCGCGTCGTGAGCGCCCAGCCCTCCCGACGTGATCTCGAACACCGTCCGGGTGTAGTAGTCGAGACCTCGCACCAGTTTGTCGTCGACCCGGTAGGCGACGCCGAACCGTTCCAGTTGGCCACGAACGACCTCGAAGTGCCGGCGAGCTGGATCTCCCAGCACTTCGCGCAGCCGCGGCGCACCTTCGAGCAATAGCCGCTCGGCAGGAACCTTCGTGTCCAGGATGCGGAGCGGATTCGTCTCCAGACGACGCCGGCTGTCGCCGCCCAGTTCGTCGCGATGAGGTGCGAGGTAGTCCCGCAGACGCTTCGAGTAACGCTGCCTGCACTCCGGATCGCCAACCGAGTTGAGACCGACCACCAGGTCCTCGAAACCGAGCTCGGACAGGAAGCGCAGCAGCATGACCAGGAGCTCCACGTCGCTGTGGGGCCCAGGATCGCCGATCACCTCGGCACCGATCTGGCTGAACTGGCGGTAACGGCCGGCCTGAGGTCGCTCGTAGCGAAAGTACGGCCCCATGTAGAAGACCTTGACCGGTTGCGGCCACGCGGACATGTCGTGCTGCAGGTAGGCCCGCGCCACCGCCGCCGTGCCTTCCGGCCGAAGCGTGAGGCTGCGGCCCTTCTTGTCGTCGAAGGTGTACATCTGCTTCCCGACGATCTCGCTGCCCTCGCCAACCCCGCGCACGAAGAGGTCCGTGTCCTCCACCACCGGCGTGCGTACCTCTCGATACCCGTAGAGCGAGAACACGCGACGCGCCGTTTGCTCGACCTGGGCGAACGCACCCGCTTCGCCCGGGAGCAGGTCCCGCATGCCCTTGACCGTCTGAAATCGTCGCTTCGCAGCCATGGGGCCGATCGTATCTACCCGAGCAGTGGATGGGACGCCGACCCTCCGGCCGCAGGTGGTAGCGTCCCCGCAGGGACGAACCGCCAGTGCAGATCGAACTCTCCGAACGCCAGCGCGCCACCGTCGCCGCCGCGGCAACGATCGCCGCGGCCGCTGTCATCCTGGCCGCAGTCGTTGCGCTGTTCTGGGCCATCGGCAGTTTCTTCGCCGCCTTTTCGAGCGTCTTCCTGCCGCTGGCGGTCGCGGCCGTGCTGGCGTTCGTTCTCAGGCCCTACTACGAACTACTGAACGAACGGCTGCGGTTCCCGAGAATCCTCGCGGTGGCGGCCGTGCTCCTGTCGCTGCTCCTGCCGATCGTCGGCTTCGCCTGGTTCTTCGGCGCAATGGCGGCGTCGCAAATCGACGAGCTGTTCGATGCGCTCCCTGATGCGTGGGAGCGCCTCGTCGCCTGGACGGCCGAGATCTCGCCCGTCGTGACCGACTTCCTTGAAACGAACCCGGTCGCAATCAGGGTCCAGGAGGCGTTCGAGGGCGGGGATTCGAACCTGTTCGCGAGCTTCGGCATCGTCGGCGATACGGCCCTGGAGGTCCTTCAGAGCATCGGCGCCGGCCTCGCTTCCCTCTTCGCCTGGGCGGTCCTGCCGGTCTACCTCTGCTTCTTCCTGATCGTCGAGCCGGACCGGTTCCGCAAGCTGGACCACCTCTTCCCCTTCCTCAAGCCGAGGACGCGGGAGGACGTGATCTACCTGATCCAGGAGTTCATCGACATCCTGGTCGCCTTCTTTCGCGGCCAGCTCGTCATCGCCTTTCTCCAGGGCGCGCTGTTCGCGATCGGCTTCCAGGTCGCCGGCCTGCGCTACGGCCTGGTCCTGGGGCTCATGCTCGGCTTTCTGAACATCATTCCCTACCTCGGGAGCATCGTCGGCCTGGCGGTGGCGCTGCCCATCGGCTACTTGCAGGAAGGCGGCGGACTTCAGCTCGTGATCTGGGTCGTCGTCGTCTTCGCCCTCGTCCAGCTCATCGAGGCCTACGTGCTGACGCCGCGGATCATGGGCGACCGCACCGGCCTCCACCCGATGGCGATCATCGTTGCCGTGTTCTTCTGGGGCTCGGCCCTCAACGGCATCGCCGGGATGATCCTGGCGATTCCCTTGACCGCTTTCCTCGTCGTCTTCTGGCGGCTGGCGCGGGAGCGCTACATCGGCGAGGTGCTGTAGGAGCCCGGCCAACCCGGACGCCAGAGTACCGCCACAGAGACCGACCTGACCGCGCTTGTCTGCCGAGGCTGGCGCAAGGTTCGTGACCGAGCAGGACTGGCCATCGGTGGCGGAGGAGTTCGACCACGGCAGCAGGCCGTGTTACGCTACGCAACATTGTTACGTTCCGTCACACCTTGACGGAGAGCAACTGAGACGATGGCCGGGACGGTTCTTCTATCGATCAAGCTCACCGCGCGGCTGGCGGAGGTGACGGTGGCTGCGGTGCGGGCGGCGATTCGCCGTGGCCGCCTGAAGGCGGTGACGCTCGCGCAGGCCGAGCGCACGGCGGTCCGGTTCGTCGACCTGCGGGAAGCCGCGCGCTACTACGGGTGGCCCCCGGCACTCGTGAACCACCTGGAGGACGAAATGAGGACCGGGGTTCCCGAAGGCCAGACGGTCTACAAGATGGACGAACGGCCGGACAACCTCTCCGCCGAAAACCAAAGTGGCTCCGCCCTGGACGCCGCTCGTTCTACTGTGGACGATCCGCGAGGCCTCGACTCCGGGAGGAGCGTTTCAACAGCAACGCGAGCCGGACCCGCTGGCCCGGCATCTCAAGCTCAGGACGCCGCACCCGAAGCGGGCCTGACGGCCGATCCGAGATGTGCCCGTAGCGCCTGGCAGCGCGCAGCGACGGAGTTGTCCAGAGTCGGCCAGATGCCGGCCGAACCTCCTCCAGGCTTCCGGCTCATCCTTCCGCGCGAGTCCGCCGCGCTCCAGCAGCGGGAGTTGTACGACCTCGTCGTGGACGGCGAGGTCGTGGGAACGATCGCGGACAAAGGACTCGCAACCTACGTCAGGGAGAAGTGCTTCCGGGGCGAGGTCTTCGTCGACGGCAGAGGGGCGGTCAAGTGGCGGCCCCGGGTACCCCTGAAGGCCGAGGCGTGACACCGATCTCTCCTCCTGAAAAGGAGAGAATAGAGCCCACATGACCCCGGATCTGGACCTCTTCCGACTCGCTTTCGACGCGCAGCTTGCAGACGGGCTGGAGGGCGCCGAACCGCCCTTTACTGGGCGACGCATCTTCGGTCGTGTCCGCATGACGGGCAAGGTCACCTCGGTAATCGGCATGCGGCGTGCGGGAAAGACGACATTCCTGCACCAGTTGAGAGCCGAGAGAATCGCGCGCGGCGCGGCGCCCTGGCAGGTTCCCTTCCTGCGCCTCGAGGACGAACGTTTCGCGGAACTGGACGCAGTGACTCTCGGAGTCCTGATGGACGAGTATCCGAGCCGCTACCTGGAGAGTGCCGGCGTGGTGCCCGAGGCCTGGTTCCTCGACGAAATCCAGGTCGTTCCCGGGTGGGAGCGGCTTGTGAGACGGCTGTTGGACTCCAGCCCCGGCGACCTGCACATCTCAGGCTCCTCCGCCGCTCTTCTCTCTCACGAGATTGCCACCGAGCTGCGAGGGCGCGGATGGAAGGTGCTCATCCATCCGTTCAGCTTCGAAGAGGCTCTTCGGCACGGCGGAACGACTCCACCTTCCGATCCGCGAGCCGCGACGATGGAAGAAAAGGATCGACTGGAATCGGTCCTCCGGCGCTGGCTGCAAACCGGAGGATTCCCGGAAGTTCAGGGCCTGCCTCTGGCGCCGCGTCTGCAACTGCTCCGTGACTACGTCGACGTGGCCATCCTGCGAGATGTCGTTGACCGCCACGCGGTCCGCAACGTGACGGGCCTGCGCTGGTTGGCCCGCCATCTGCTGGCGAACGCCGCGTCCTCCTTCAGCGTGGAGAAGTTCCACGCCAGGTTGAGGTCGCAGGGGATCGCCATCGCCAGGGACACCGTGCACGACTACCTTGCCTACCTGGAGGACTGCTTCCTCGTGCGGACCGTGTGGATGGAGGCGAACTCGGAGCGCCAGCGCATGGCGAATCCACGCAAAGCCTATCCCGTGGACGCCGGCCTGATCCCGGCCTTCGATCGCACGGGCAAAGCCAACCTGGGACACGCGCTGGAGACTGCGATCCTGATCGAGCTGGAGCGTCGGCAATGCGACGTGACGTACGTGCGGACGCCGGAAGGCTACGAAGTGGACTTTCTCGCCCGGTCGCCGAGCGGCGGAGCAGAGTTGATTCAGGTCTGCGCCGATGCTTCGGACGCCAAGACCGCGACCAGAGAACTTCGGGCGCTCACCGCCGCGGGGGACAGCTTCCCCAGCGCACGCAAACGGCTGCTGACGCTCACGAGATCGGGCTTCCCCGCCGAACTTGACGGAGACATCGAGACGCAACCGGCCTACGAGTGGCTACTCGGCGACTCACCGGTCGAGGCAGAGCCGCCGGCTGCAAGCTGGCGTTAGGTCCCCCCGGACAGGCACGGGCTACAACAGCACCAGCCAGCCCGACGCCGGCGTGCCGGTCAGTTGCTCCAGGGCGTAGCAGTACCAGCGGACCTGCTGGCGATACCGGTCGCCGCGAGTCGTGCCGTTCGCGCCGGAATCGCCACCGGCCGGCGCGTCGAGATCGCCTAGATCCGTCTTCCAGTCGACGACGATCCAGTTGCCGTCGTCTTCCAGGTAGGCGAGGTCGATCGCACCCTCGACGATCCGGCGCGCCGCGTCGCCGGCCAGGGGGAGGAGAAAGGGCGTCTCGCGCAGGACCCGCTGCGAGGCTCGGGCCGCTTCCGCCGCCGGGCTCGCGAGGGCCGCGGCCACCACGGTTTCGGCCGCTTCGATCTCCGGCCCGGTCGCGCCCAGCAGGGCGCCGTGGAGGCGGGCCAGTTCGCGGATTCGCTGCCGCTCGCCGTCGAGCGGCGCGTCGCGAAGCACAGTGTGGACCAGACTGCCGAAGCGCCTGCCTCCTGGCCGATCGCGGACACGCTCCAGTTCTTCGACCCTCACCTCGGCGGCCGAACCGGGCGGTTCGGAGTCCAGGTCGGTCACCGCCTCGGGACTGACCGTTGGCCGGCTGCCCCGCTCGAGCAGTTCCCCGGTCCGCTCGCGCCAGCGCTCGAAGCGTTCGCGGCTCGCCTCGGCGATCGCGCCGCCGCCGGCGACCAGGAGATCCTCCCCCAGCAGGCCGTACTTCGAGGGGGGCTGCTGGTCCACGAGCGCGGCGTCCCACCAGACGACATCGTAAGCCGGCGCCTTGTCGCCCGCCCCGTCGGCACTGGCTGCGGCCGGGAACCGGTAACAACCCGGCCTGACCGACTTCTCGGGCCCGCGGTCGTCGTCCGACGGTCGCGCCGCGACCGATCGATCGCCGAACTCGGGGCACCCCGCGGCGGGGTCCGAGCGCCGCCAGTTCTCCGACCCCGGGTACACGGCGTCGTTCAGGCACTCGATCCAGCCCGGGCGCTTCACGTCGCCGACCGCCGGCACGACGAGCAGGTCGCGGGCCCGCGTCGCCGCCACGTAGGCGACGCGGACGCCCTCCGCTTCCTCCCGCCTGTCCTCCACGTCCGCCGCCTCGACCAGCTCCTGCGGCGCCAGCCCGAGCAGTTTCGTCGCGCACAGGCCTTTCTCGCTCTTCAACGTCCGCTCGGCCCCGCGCGACAGCTTGGCGGTCATGTCCGCCAGGATGACAACCGGGAACTCCAGGCCCTTCGCCGTGTGGACGGTCATCACGCGGACGCCGTCCGCGTCCTCCTCGACCACCGGCGCCTGCGTGCTTGTGATCCGCTCCGCCTCCTCGTCCAACTGCTCCACGAAACCGCGGAACGAGCGGCCACCGGCGACCTCGTAGCGGCGCGCCAGATCGCAGACGCGCTGAGCGTTGCCCAGCACCTGGTTGCCCGCGGGCCGGAGCGCCATCGCCGCCTGCGCGCGCGGCTTGGCGAGGATCTCCTGCACGGTCTGCACGACGGGAACGTAGTTCCGTCGGCGGTGAAGCGTGCCGAGGAAGTCGAGGACATCGACCAGGGAGGCGAACTCGGGCGGCGGATCGCCGTCCTCCCGGGCCTTGCGCGGCGAGTAGAGGGGATGCCAGTTCCCGTAGCGCGTTCTGAACCGCAGCAGCAGATCGTCGTCGAAGGCGAAGAGGGACCCCCGAAGCGTCGCGTAGACGGAGAGGCGGTCCTCCGGCCACTCGACCGCCGTCAACGCGGACCGAAGCGCCTCGACTTCCTCCCGTTCGTGGAAGGAACGGGCGCCGATCAGGAGATGCGGAATGCCGAAGGCCTCCAGGCCGCGGACATAGTCACGGGCCGTGTCCTGGTTCCAGCTCAGGAAGCGCCGGAACAGCAGGCACACGTGCCGCGCCTCGACCGGTATCCGCTTCAGCCGGCCCGGATTCGCCGGATCGGCGACCTCGACCTTCCAGCCGCTCTCCTCGATCAGCCAGCGCACGAACTCGACCGTCGCGGTTGGCTGGCACGCCTCGATGTTCTTCTGGGTGACGTTGCGGTACCCGTAGGGCCTGGGCGGCGGCAGCACGACAACCTGGGGCTGGCCTGGAATGGCCTCGCGGTGTTCTCCCAGGGGTATGTAGTCGGCGCTTCCGGCCGTCTTGTCGCCGGTCATCAACGGAGCGAACGCCGCGTTGACCAGCCGCTGGATAGGTGCCGCGGAACGGAAGCTGGTCGCAAGCTGCAGAACCTCGACACCGCGTTCCGCGAGCCTCTCCTTGACCTCCCGATAAAGCACGACATCCGCCCGGCGGAAGCGGTAGATCGACTGCTTCGGATCGCCGACCAGGAACAACTTGCCGGGGGCCGGCGTCACCCGCCGCCAATCGTCCTGGTCCGGGTCGTCGGCCGCCAGCAGGAGCAGAATCTCGGCTTGCAGAGGGTCCGTATCCTGGAACTCGTCGACGAACAGGTGGGTATAGCGTGCCTGCAGGTGGCGCCGCACGTCCCGGTCGCGCCGCAGAAGATCGCGAGCCTTGATCAGCAGGTCGTGGAAGTCGAGCTTGCCGACCAGTGTCTTCGCCTCCTCGTAACGCTCGACGGCACCCGACAGTTCGTCCTTCAGGAGCGCCGCCAGGTCGGCGTTCGCGTCGCGCTCGAACTCGCGAAGGCGATCCGCCAGCCGGCGCCAGAGTTCGAAGACCTGGTCGCGCCCCACGCCTTCCGCGAAGCGGCCCCGTCCCTTGCGCGGACTCCGGAAGCCGCTCAGGTCGCGCAGCAAAAGGGCGAGGCGCGCCTCCAACTGATCAAGGAACGCCTCCCGATCGCCGGCCGGCCCCCCGGTGTCCGGGCCACTTGACGCTCCGCCGAGTTGCCTGCTGCGGACGATCCAGTTCGACAGCTCGACAACGGGCGCCAGACCCCGTCGCAGCAGATCGCTCTTCCGGCCGTGCTGAACCAGCGCGGCCAGCCGCTCGACGCGGTCGGAGAGCTCGTCAAGCGCCGTCTCCCGATCGAAGTCCGGGCGCCGCCAGCCCGCAGCGAAGTCACGCCAGTCGACAAGGCGCCAGGCAGCCTCACGCAGCCGGTCGAGCGCCGACTGATTCGGCGACCACCGTCCGACCACAAGACGCGCCAGTTCCCGTCGCAGGCCCGGCCGCATCGCCTCGAGCTGCTCCTCGATCCAGCGCCGGAAGCTGCGGGTGAACAGGCGAGGCGCCTCGTCCTCCGCCAGTTCGCCGAACCCCGGATCGACTCCCGCTTCCACCGGCCGCTCGCGCAGGATGTCGGCGCACAGGGAGTGGATCGTGCCGATCGCCGCCTGCTCCAGCCGCGAAATCGCGTTCTCCAGCCGTTCCTGCCGGTCGACCGCGGCGCCGGTGCCTCGCAGTTCGAGCAGACGCGCATCGAGCGCCTGCCGCAGCCGCAGCTTGAGTTCGCCCGCCGCCTTGCGAGTGAAGGTCACCGCCGCCAGCCCGTCGACCGTGCCGCGGCCCTGCTCCAGGATCGCCACCAGGCGCTCCACCAGCACGGTCGTCTTGCCGGTACCGGCAGCCGCCTCGACCAACTGGCTCTCGTCCAGCGCTTCGCGGATCCGCGCACGGGCGGCTTCGTCGGCCGGCGGTGTCCGCCGCGCGTCGGCAGCGCTCATCGTTCGCTCCGCAGCGCGTTGAGTTCTTCCAGCCGGGTCCGGTCCTTGCGCTTGACCCGCAGTTCCTCGTACGGGCCGCACACCCGCCGGTAGTCGCAGTAGCGGCATGCGTCCTTCGCGGGCGCCGCGGGCAGAAAGCCTGACTCCAGCGCTTCGTCCACCTTGAGCAGCAGCCTGCGCGCGGCGCCGCGGCTCCGTTCGTCGAGCGGCACGGAGACGGTGCTGTAGTCGCCGCGCTGAGTGCAGTAGAAGAGCCGGCCCGAAACGACTTCCCGCTCGAGAACGCGCTCCGCGGCCAGGCTGTAGAGAACCGGCTGCAGAACCTTGCCGCCGCCGATCACGAGACCGCCGCCCGCGTGGACCGCGCGGCCCGTCTTGTGGTCCGTCACCCGGAGCCGGCCGTCCGCGTCCTCCTCGACGAGGTCGATCGATCCGCGCAATCGCGCGACGTCGAGCACTTCCGCCGGCGCCGGACAACTATGGGGATCCCGGTCCCCGGAGCGTCTCAAGCCGAAGGAGAGTTCGGCATGGATCGGCTTCCACCGGCCGCCCTCGTCCGCCACCTGTCGCAACCAGCCGCGAAGATCGGCCCGCAGTCCTTCGAACTCCGCCTTCCACACCCGTTCGATCGGCGGTGCGAGTTGCTCGCGGTAGTCGCGCTCGCTCGAGTCCAGCACGTCGTCGAGCCGCTCGAAGACCCCCTCCAGGTTGTCCGCCGCGACGGGCAAAAGGTCCGCCTCCTTCAGCGCGCCGAACAGGCGGAACTGGATCTCATGGAAGATGCTGCCGCGGGTCATCGGGTCCAACTGCTCCAGTTGGACGAGTTCGTCTCGCGGATACAGGCGCAGCACCGCCTGGAGGAAGAACCGATAGGGACAGGCGGCATAGTGCTGAAGCGCCGTCGGCGAGTAGGAGCGGGCACCGATGCGCTGGGCGACCAACGCCTCGAGAGCCTCGGGACTCGCGTCCACGAGACCGTCGACCGGGAACCAGGGCCGCCGCCAACGACGACCGCGTGCCTCGAGAGCCCGCTTCAGATGCTCGTTCGACTCGAGGAGGAAGCGTGCCCGGCCGCGGCGCTGCGCGACCGGAGCTCCAGCGCCGAGGTACGGCCGCAGGAGAGCCAGGTCGAACTCGGACTCGTCGACCGCGTCCTCCGGCTCCTCGGGGGCCGGCCAGCCAACCACCGCCGCACCGCCCGCCTCCGCCCGGCGGCCGAGCTCATCCAGGTCCGGCAGCCTTCCCTCGGCGCCGCGGAGCACGTCGAGCGCGTACAGCGACGGCACCCGGGCGCGCCCCTGCACCAGGTCGACCCGGGGATAGGACACGACCAGCCGACGACTCGCCGCGCCAATGGCGAGACGAAGCAGCAGTTGCTCCCTCCAGGTGCGGCGCTGGTTTCCGGTCAGGCGATAGCCGGCCTGCCGTAGCGCCTCGCGGCGCTCGTCGAGCAGCAGCGGGTCTTCGCCCGCGCGCCGAGGGAACACGCCTTCCGCCAGGCCCGGCACGAACACCAGATCGAAGCTTCGCCCAGCCGCTTCCTCGACACCGCCCACGAAGACGCGGCCGAATCGCCGCTTCGGCGGCTGGTTGCGGCTGAAGCGCAGCCGCTCAGCGAGGATCCGCTCCACCTCGGCGAGTCCGACCTCGTCGACCTGCGCCAGGGGTCTGAGCTCGGCCAGCACTTCGAGCACGCTCTCCGGGCGCCGTAACGCCATCGTCGCGAGCTCGCCCAGGCGTTCGAGCCACAGGGCCCAGTCGGCCCGCTCCGGCAGGTCGTCCAGGAACCGGATCAGGGGCAGCGCGAAGGCCTGGAGCGTCTCCAGGCGGTCGATCTGGCGCTCCAGATAGGATCGGTGTCCCTCGTCCTCGTCCCCCGCCTCACGCAACCGCAACCGGAACTCAGCGCCCAGACCCGCGAGACGCTCCGTCCAGCGCTCGGCGCCGCCGACCACGGCGGCATCGACCAGCAGCCGCTCCCACTGGGCCGGGACTCGGAGCGCACCGGCCGGAGCGGCGTCTTCCCCGGCGCCGACGTCGGCCTCGGCTGGCGATGCGCCGTCGCCGCCGGAGTCCGCGCCATCTTCGGCGCCGCGGCCATCTTCGGCGCCGGAAGGCTCGTCGGGTGACTTCAGCACGAGTTGCTCGCCGGCCGGCTCGACCCACGGCACCTCGCGCCGCGGCGGCGCGCCGCCGGCAGCCGGCTCCGGAGTCTGCCCCAGGGATAGATACTCGGCGAAGCGAGTCGCGGACAGTCTCTCCCCCGCGCACGCCAGAAGCGACAGAAACGCGCGCCCGGCGGGATTCGGACGCAGTGTCCCCCGCGTGATGTAGGCGGGAATGCCCGCGCGGCCGAGCGCATCCTCGACCAGGGGCAGGTACGCGGCCGGCTGACGCACCAGGATCGCGATGCGATCGAAAGGGAGACCCGCGGCGGCCGCGCGGTGGATGCGCCGGGCGATCTCGACGCACTCCTGCCCCTCGCCGGCGGCCGAGAACAGGTCGACGGACTGGTCGGCGGGCGTATCCGCGTGACTTGCCGGAGAGACGTCCGCGCCCGTCTCGAAAACGAAGCGCTGCACTCGGTCCAGCCGCCGCCCGGCCGAAGCCCCGCGGTCAGCCGGCTCTTCCCGGTCGAGGTCGATCACCGTCCCATCGTCGAGTACGGAACCCAGCCATTCGAGGGCCTCGTCGTCGCCCGCGGCCACGGTCGCGAGCACTTCCCCGCTTCGCTCGGCCAACCTCCGCAGAAGCTCCGCCTGGCTGGCGCTTCGAAGCGGCAGGTCGAGCCACAGCGAGGCCGGCGGAACCGCGACGCCCCACTTCGCGACAGCCATGCCGGCGAGTCGCAGCACGGCCGTTCGATCCGCGAGGCGGAAGCGGTCCATCTCCTCGTCGAATCGACGAAGCAGTCGCTCCAGGTCACGCGTCCGTTCGTCGACCTGCAGTTCGGTGGGCGGAACGCCCGCCGCTCGCAGCTCGCCGATCGTCGCGGCCAGGGAGCGCGCAAAACCGGGCATCCCCGCCACCGGCGACAACCGCTCCAGCTCCCCTGCCGCCTCTGCCATGCGGGCCACACGGGCGGCCATTGCCTCGGTTCCGAGCGCCGTGACCGGGCTCAGGTCACGGGCAGCCAGTTCGAGCGCCGCGGTCTGGAGCGCCCACTGGTCCAGCGAGGCGCGGTGGACCCCAAGAACTCCGTGGCCGTTCGCAGACAGGCCGCGAACGAGATCGTCGGCGGCGCCGCGGGACGCCGCCAGCAGCAACGTCTCCCCGTCGCCGCGGCGGCGGTCTCGCAGCCAGTCGCCGGCGGCCGCAAGCCGGCGCGATGCCGAGCACGAGACGAAGATCGCAGCGTGAGCCAGCGGCGTTTACTCCGGTGGCGGAATGAGTTCCAGCGCGGCCAGACGGTCCTTGCCACGCACATACAAGACGCCGTGAGCCAGCACCGGCGCCGCCCAGGCCGGGTAGCGCAGCAGGTCCACGGTCCGGCCGTCGACTTCGGCCTGCAGGCGCAGGTGCGCGACCTGCTGGTAGCTCTCCGGGGTCGCGCGAACGAGGAGCAGATCGCCGATCTCGCTCTGGACCACGAAGTGCCCGTCGACGTAGAGCAACTGGGTGCGCGCCAGGCGTGGCTGGCTCCAGTGAACCTTGCCGGTCAGGAGATCAACCGCTCGCAGCTCCGCGTTGGGCGACTTCTCGCCGCTCGAGACGTAGACGACTCCCTCGTGGTACACCGGCGTGTTCCAGTGGGCGGCTATGGCCTGGTCGCGTGGGCCGTCCCGCCACACGGGACGGAAGCCGGTCGAGTCCCCTTCCGGGGTGGCGTCGTACTCGATCAGCACCGCCCCCTTCTCGTAAGACTCGGTGAGCAGGACCTGGGTGCCGACAACGACCGGGTTCGCCGCGTTCACGCTGGTCAGCCGGCGCGCCCGCCAGCCGAAGCTGCCAAGCTCCCGGCCATCCCGCGGGTCGAAGACGATCAGTCCGGAGCGGGCGAAGTGGAATCCGAGTCGCCCGCCGGCCAGGTTTCGGACCACCGGACTCGCGTAGCTGGCGAGGTCGTCGCCGAGGCGATAGCGCTCCTCCCCCGTCCGCTTGTCGAATGCGACCAGCGCGGTGCCGTTCGGCTTCAACCTCCCGCTGTGAATGTTCGGTGCGTCCGGCGGGCTGCCGCCGACCGCCGCGATCAACAGGTCATCCTCGATCCAGGGCGAGCTGGCGACGCCGAAGAAGTTCTGCTGGACGCCGTACTCGGCGTGCACATCACGCTCCCAAAGGACTTCGCCGTCGAGCACGCGGTGGCAGCGGAGCATGCCGTCGGCGCCGACCGTGTAGACCCGCGAGCCATCGACCAGGGGCGCCGTGCGCGGGCCGCCGTCGTAGCCGTAGTAGTCCTCGTAGTCCGTCCGATACTCGGAACGCCAGAGCTCCTCGCCGGTCTCGGAACGGACCGCGACCAACCGCGCCTGGTCACGGAAGCGCGTGAAGTAGAAGAGCCGGCCCCCGGCCACGGAGGGCGCCGCGTAGCCTTCGCCCAGTTCCAGGTGCCAGAGGAGAGGCAGGCCGCCGGACCAGTCGGTGCGGATGCCCTTCTCCGGGGACCTCGAGTCGCGGTCCGGTCCGAGAAAACCCGGCCAGTCGATGCCATCGGTGCGGGTGCGGAGATCAGGCGGCGGGGTGTCAGCGCTGCCCGCCGCCAGAGCCGACGAAGTCCGAATCGCAAAGTTCGCGGCCAACAGAACGACGGTCGCTCCAGCCACGGCCGCGGGACAGTGGCGCCTCTTCACTCTCCCGAGACCAGGTCGATCCGGTCCGGCCGGTTCGGCACGAGGCACAGGAACTCGAACGGCGCCTCGATCACTTCGTAGGAGTGCGGCAGGCCCGCGGGGATCAGCAGCACGTCGTCGGCGGCCACCTCGACCGTCTCCTCACCCAGCACGATCCGCGCCCGGCCCTGAAGCACGTACTGCTCGTGCTCGACCTGGTTCGTGTGCAGCGGCATGCCGCCGCCGTCCTCCATCCGGAACCGCCGCATGGCGAAGTGAGGCGCGTCGTCGTCGGCGCCGAGCAGAACCCGGGTCGTCGTCGCGGTGCCGAGTTCGACCTGGTTCGCGGGCGCGTCGTCGGCGCGGCGGACGACGGCGGCATGAACGCGGGAAGACGGCGTGCCTGACACGGGCCGACTCTACAGCCTCAGCGACCGCGATAGCGGGGGGATTCCGGGCTCTCCGGAGTCTTCGAGAACAGCTTGAGCACCAAGCCCGCACCTATCGCGATGTCCAGGAAGACGGCGAGGATCAGAACCCCCACGCAGACGAGCAACGCGAGCATCGTGACGAGGCCTCAAGGAGAAGGAGCGATGCTGGAACCCGCCCGGATCGCCCACCGACCGTCCTCCTCGGTGACCAGGTAGACCGTGTCGAAGCTGTGGATCCTGGCATCGCCGGCGCCGTAACGGGTGATCCTGACCGCGACGTTGACCCCTCGGGCGCCGACCTGGACCGCCACCATGGAGTCCGCTTCCGACCGCACCCAGCCGAGCCGCTCGGCGAACGCGTCGAAGTCAAAGCCCTCCATGTACGCCGCGGCGGACTCCCACGCCCGGGCCCTTCCGACCCCCACCCGAACGTGGGGGAAGTGCAGCGAGGCGGTCATCGCCTCCTCGTCCCGGGCGTTGAAGGCGTCGAGGTAGCGGTCCACCGCGGCAAGGCCCTCCGCGGCGGTCGCCTCGCGGTCGGCCTCCGACAGATCGTCGAAGCCCGCCGCGAGCCGCGCCTGAATGCCGACCGCGCCGTCCGTCTCGGTGACGACGTAGGTGACCTGGTTGCTCCAGATGGCCGAGCCGTCGGCGCGCAGCCGCGTGTAGCGCCCGGCGACGTGGGCCTGACCGCCACCGGCCTGGACGACGGTCGCCGAATCGAGCCTGCTCCTGTCCCATCCCGTCGCCAGCACCTGGCCGAAGTCGACGGTCGCGGCGTAGGCCCCGGCGTCGGCGAACACGCGACCATCGTAGTCAGCCGCGGCCCGCACGTGCGGGTATTGCAGCGTCGCGGCGAAGGCGGCTGGGTCGCGGGTGTTCCAGGCTTCGATGAAGCGGTGGACGGCCTGGCGGGCTTGCTCCCCGGTCAAGGCGGCCGCGGAGGCGGCGGAGACAAGGGGGAGGATCAGCAGTCCGAACAGGCAGTGGACAGGCAGTCGCATCGTCGAGTGACTCTAGCGCCTGCTGGCGCCGGCTAGGATCGATGGCGGTGACTCGACCGTTCAGCCTTCTCGCCGCCTTTCTCCTCGCCGCCGGCACTGCCGCCACGGCGCAGGACGACGAGCCGCTCAGCATCCTGTTCGCGATCGCCGACGACTGGGGTTGGCCGCACGCATCGGCCTACGGCGACCCGGTGGTGAAGACTCCCGCGTTCGACCGCATCGCGCGCGAGGGCGCCCTGGCGCACCACGCCTACGTCTCCTCCCCTTCCTGCACGCCGTCGCGCGGGGCGATTCTCACCGGCCAGTGGCACTGGCGGCTTGGGGGAGCGGCGAACCTGTGGAGCGTCTTTCCCGACCGATTCGAGACGTACCAGGAAACGCTGAGGGGCGCCGGCTACCGCACGGGTGCCACCGGCAAGGCCTGGGGACCCGGAAGTACCGAGACGGAAGGACGCCAGCTCGCCGGCCGTCGCTTCGGAAGCTTCGAGGAGTTCCTGGCCGGGCAGGGAGAAAGCCAGCCCTTCGCCTTCTGGCTGGGCACCTCCGATCCGCACCGCCCCTTCCGCCCCGGCTCGGGCGCCGAGAGTGGCATGGAACTCGACGCAATCGAGCTTCCCGCCGCGTTTCCGGACCATCCCGAGGTTCGCGGGGATGTCGCCGACTACTACTGGGAGGTCCAGCGGTTCGACGCCCTGGTCGGCGACGCCTTGAAGTTGCTCGACGAACAGGGTCTCGCGGAGACCACGATCGTCGTGATGACGAGCGATCACGGAATGCCCTTCCCCCGCTGCAAGAGCAACGTCTACGACTGCGGGTCGCGGGTACCGCTGGCAATTCGCTGGCCCGGCCGAGCCGAGCCCGGCCTCGTGGTCAACGCCTTCATCAGCCTGACGGACCTGGCGCCCACGTTCCTGGACGCCGCCGGCCTTCCGCTGCCGGACGCGATGACGGGCAAGAGTCTCATTCCCCTGCTCGGCTCCGGCAATGACAGCGACTTCCTCCAGGCCGTCATCGTGGCCGACGGCCGCGACCATGTGCTGACCGGCAAGGAGCGGCACGTGCCCGCACAGGAGGCACCCGATGTGGGCGGCTACCCGAGCCGGGCGATCCGCACCCACGACTACCTCTACATCCACAACTTCCGCCCCGACCGCTGGCCCAACGGCACGCCGAACTACGAACAGGCCGCCTACCCCGGCGCCTGGTACGCGGACACGGACAACGGGCCGACGAAGACGTACATGATCGAGAACCGGGATCGCGACGCCGAACACCGACGGCTCTACGACCTGTCCTTCGCCAAGCGGCCCGCCGTTGAGCTCTACGATCTCCGAACCGACCCGGATCAACAGGTGAATGTCGCCGACGAGCCGGACTACCGGGCGACCAGAGACGAACTTGCCGAACGGCTCCTGGACCGGTTGCGGGAAACCGGCGACCCGCGCGCCTCCGGCGATGGCGACGTCTTCGACGACTACGAGTACCTGGGAGGAGCGCCGCGCCACCCAAGCCTGCCGCGACAGCGGCCGGGCGCTCTCCTTTCGCCGGCTGATCAACCCTGAGTTGGCGGAGGCGCGGCTGGCAACCCGCATGCGGCAAGAGCGGCTGATCGGGATCGTCGGCGGCCTGGGACCGTTTGCCCACATCGACTTCGAACGGAAGCTGCTCGAGGCGGCGGGCGAGGTGATCGCGGCCCGGCGCGACCAGGACTTCCCGCAGTGGGTGCTCTCGAGCATTCCGCAGACGCCGGACCGCACCGAGGCGTACTTCGGGGAGGCCGAGGATCCGACGCCGTCGCTGAGTCGGAGCCTGGAGAGGCTGCGAGGCGCCGATGCCGACTTCGCGGTCGTCGCCTGCAACACGGCGCACCTGTTCCTGGCGCGTCTGCGTGAGGAGAGCCCGCTTCCGATCATCAGCCTGATCGAGGTGACGGTCGACGAGGCGGCACGCATCGCGCCGGGGGGTTCGGTGGGGCTGCTCGCTACATCCGGGACGCTGCGCTCCCGGCTGTATCACGATCCGCTGGAGGCGCACGGACTGCAACCGGTGAGCCCGTTCGACCTGGAGGACGGCGAAGAGCTGCAACGGCGCGCGGTGATGGAGCCGATCTACGGTCCCTGGGCCTGTGGACGCCACCAGGGCGGCGGGATCAAGACGGATGGCGGGTCGGCGGAGGCGCGGCGGTTGCTGGAGGAGGCGGCGGAGCGGCTTGTCGACGATGCCGGAGTCGACCTGCTGGTGGCGGGGTGTACGGAGATTCCGCTGGCGCTCGAAGGGGCGGAGGCGGCAGGGCGGCCTCTGCTCGATCCGGCGGCATTGCTGGCGAAGGCGGCGATTCGGTACGCGTATGCGATTTGAGGACACCGACTCGCGCTCGCCGCTTCGCGGCATCGCGCCTGATGCGGACCAGAGGGTCCGCGCACCCAGAGATACGGCGTTGCCCTTCCGCACTTCTCTGTTCCGATCGTCGGTCGGTCACTGCGAGTAGATGCCGGCCCCGGAACGCAAAACCGCCGGCGGCCTTTCGGCGCACCGGCGGTTCGAACAAAACGGAGCTGGCGTACGGCTTACTCGCCTCCGGCGGCTCCGGCGGCGGCGGCCTCAGCCTTCTCGCGCTGCTCCGCCATCTGCTTGAGGACTCCGTTGGCGGCCCGCGCCTCCTCCATGTCGACGGCGCCGTCCTTGTTCTGGTCGATCATCTCGAAGTACTGCTTGACCATGTCGGGCGTCTCGTCGAGCTGCATCTTGCCGTCGCGGCTCTCGTCGGAGAAGGCAACGATAGCCGTCACGTCGATGCCCTCGCCTTCACCCTGGAAGGCGCCGCGGCCCTTGTTCTCCTCGTTGATGTAGGACATGAAGCCGAAGCTCATCTCGTCGGTCGTCGGCTCGCCCCAGCGGACCGTCGCGGTCGGGTCGGGGTTGGCCGCGTTGTCCTCGGAGTTGTCGAACACCGTGGTCAGGACCACCCGGGTGCCGGCCGGCACCTTCTTGCGTTCCTCGTACTTGTAGGTGGTCTGCCAGTTGAAGTCGTAGTTCGGCACGTCGAGCAGGACTTCGTGGCTGCCGTCCGGGTAGTAGGCCTCGTACTTCGCCGCCTTGCCGCGCAGGTGCATGTGCGGCAGGTAGCCGACGATCTCGGAGTCCGACGGGAAGGTCCACTCGGTCTGGATCGTGTAGTCGGAGGCGCCCGGCGGAACGGCGAAGTCGAACTTGCCCATGTCCGCGTTGAAGACTTCGTACTTCACGTCCTCGTCGCTGTCGTAGAACTTGAGCGCCACCGAGGACTGATCCCAGGATCCGGTGCCCTCGCCCGGCTCCTTGTGGTAGTGCATCTGCCAGGTCAGGTCGCGGCCCGCCTTCAGCACGTCCGCCATGCCGTCCGTGTGGATCACCGGGTCGTTGCCGGGAGCGATGCCGCCCAGGCCGGGAACGATGATGTGGTGAACCGCCGGGCTGCCGGGCCGGAACTCGATCGCCTTGACGAAGCGGTCTTTCGGGATCATGTCCTCCGTCACCGTCGTCTTCCGGTAGATGTAGAGGTCGTCCACGTCGTCCTCGACCCAGAAGGGCTCGTCGAACTGCAGGACGAGGTCCGGCTCGCCGATCAGCCAGCCGTCGCTGCTCGGCCACTCGATCGGTTCCGGAGCGTCCGCCGGATCACCGGCCGGAGCGCCGGACTCCGCCCAGCGCACGATCAGGTCGATCTCTTCCTGAGTCAGGGTGCGCTCGTTGGAGAACACGCCGTTGTGTGCCGGGGAGGCATCCCACGGAGGCATGGCCCGCGTGGCGACCTGGCGCGCGATCGAACGGGCCCAGGGCCGCGTCTCTTCGTAGCTGGTGAGCGCCATCGGCGCCACCATGCCGCCGAGGTTGGCGCCATTCGGGCGGTGGCAGACCTGGCATTCCTGCTGCAGCACGGGAGCCACGTCGCGGTAAAAGGTGACCGCTTCGGGGTCGACCGCCGCGGCGGCGGCGAGCCCGGAAACCGCCAGGGCGCCGACGACGCCAAGAGCGAGAGCGCGGTTTGTGCGAGGGTACTGGGCGCGAGTCATTCGAGACCTCCGTCTGAGGGTGTCCAGGACCGAACTGTCCAGAGAAGTTGTCCGAAACGAGGCTGTGTCGGACAGCGGCATACTATAGCGGCTACTACGTGCGCGGGCATCGGGGTTTCGCCCACGCCCCAGGCAGCCGGTACCGGCCCGCACACGGTTTGAACCGTAACCAAGGGCGGCTCGCGTCCGTATAGAGCTTCGGGAGGAGACAGTTCTGAGTACGACAGTAGCCGCGCACGGCCTGCGCCACATGTACAAGGGCGGCACGGTGGCCCTCGACGGAGTCGACCTCGAGATCGGCGCCGGCCTGTTCGGCCTGCTGGGTCCCAATGGCGCCGGCAAGAGCACCCTGATGCGGATCGTCTGCACACTGCTCACGCCGTCCGCCGGCGCCGTGAGCGTCTTCGGCCACGATGCCGTCAAGGAGCGCCGGGCCGTTCGTGCGCACCTGGGCTACCTGCCGCAGGAGTTCGGCGCCTGGCGCCTGCACCGCGTGGAAGAGGTGCTCGACACCCTGGCCGAACTCTCCGGCCTCGACGAGCGCGCCACGCGGCGCGAGCGCGTCGACACCGTCCTCGACAATGTCGGCCTGGGCGACGTCGCCCATCGCAAGGTGAAGAAGCTCTCCGGCGGCATGAGGCGCCGCCTCGGCATCGCGCAGGCACTGATCCACCAGCCCCGCCTGCTCGTCGTCGACGAACCGACGGTCGGCCTGGACCCGGAAGAGCGCATCCGGTTCCGCCAACTGATGGCGACCCTGGGGCGCGAGCGGACGATCATCCTCTCGACCCACATCGTCGCCGACCTGGGAACCGGCTGCAACGACCTGGCCCTTCTCGACGCCGGCAAGATCGTCTTCCGCGGCTCGCCGACACGACTGCTCGAACGAGCCGCTGGCCAGGTCTTCGAACTCGCTCTGCCCCTGTCCGCGCCGCAGCCCGAGGGCGACTTCGAGATCGTCTCCCGTAGCGACAGCCTGAACGAGGCCACGTACCGCGCGGTCGCGGCGCCGGACGGCGTTCCGGACGGCGCGCGGATCGCCGCTTCGCCGACGCTGGAGGAGGGCTACCTCGCCTTCATGGTCGCGCGCGGCCGCGCCGAGGCCCTGGTGAGCGACGAGCACTTCGGCCGGCACGACGAAGTCGACCTCGTCGAGCCGCCATCCGCGACGAACGCCACCGGAGAGGAGGCACAACCTTGATCTCGCTTGCCACCGTCTGGTCGCTCGCCCGGACGGAGATGCGCACCATCCGGCGCCTGTTCCGCTTCTGGCTGTTCGCGGTCGTTGCCCTGCTTTTCTGCCTGTTCCAGTACGGGTACTTCTGGGTCATCCACGGCCTGGCCTCCGGTTACTCGGCCTCCGCCGGCTCCTTCAGCCCCAAGTTCCTGCTCAGCCAGACCGCCCTGTGGCAGACGCTGGTCCTCGGCGTCGGCGTCGTCTTCCTCGCCTTCGACCTGCGCGCCCGCGACCGGCGCGACCGCGTGATCGAAGTACTCGACAGCCGGCCCTACTCGAACGCCGAACTCGTGTTCGGCCGCTTCTTCGGAGCCCTGTTCATGGTCTGGGGCGTGGCGATCGTCGCGATGATCATCATCCAGGGCTTCGGCCACGCGGGAGTCGCCTTCGGCTGGTGGCTCGGCGAACCGGCGATCTGGGGTTCCGTGTGGGCCTACCTCCTGATCGAGGCGCTCCCGGCACTCGCCGTCTTCGTCGCCTTCGTGCAGGTCGTTTCCCTGGTCAGCAACAACCGCCTGATCGCCGCCCTGGCGGGCGTCGGCCTGGCGGTGGGATCCACCTTCCTGACTTTCCAGGTGCCGATCTACGTCCTGCCCTCGCTGGCGCTCGGCGGCGGTTTCGTCAGCAGCATCTCCGACGTGGCGCCCCAGATCTGGACCGGCATCAATCTGCTGAACCGGGGCAGTTTCGCCCTGCTCGGCGCCGGCCTGCTGGCCACCGCGGTCGCCGTCCATCCCCGTCTCGACGACACGAAGCGGCGGACCTGGGGCATGGCCGGCGGCGCCGGGTTGCTGGCCGGCGCGGCTCTCATCTTCACGACGATCACGTGGAGCGCGAGCCAGCTCGCGGAGCGCGACGCGTGGCGCGCGGCCCATGAGCAGCGCCGTGCCGAGGCCGTCGTCGATCTTCAGGCGATGCGCGGCTCGGTCGACCTCGAACGCGGCGGACGTCTGACCCTCGACCTGGAAGTCCAGTTCGCGCCCGCGGACGCCGCCGCCCCCATGTTCAGCCTGAATCCGGGTCTCGAGGTGGACGGCGTCTGGGACGCGAGCGGCGCGGCGCTGGACTTCAGCCACGACAACGGTCTGCTCGACATCGACCTCGGGTCGAGGATGCCGTCAGGTCAGGCCACAGGTGTCCGGATACGCGCCCAGGGGCGGCCCGACCTCCGTTTCGCCTATCTCGATGCGGCAGTCGACTTCAACACGATCGAATGGCAGGACGCCCAGATCGCCTTTCTCGGCAGCTTGAACGGCTTCGTTGAACGCAACTTCGTCGCGCTCCCCGCCTCTCTCGCGTGGCTCCCGCGCCCCGGAGCAGCGGTCGGCATCGATGATCCCCGGCAGCGTCCCCGGGACTTCTTCGAACTCGACCTCGATGTCCGAACGCCGTCCGGCTGGACGGTCGCGGGGCCGGGCAAGGCGCAGCCGAGCGGCGATGGCCAGCGCTTCGCGCCGGCGGGTTCGGTACCCGAGGTCATGCTCGTCGCCGGCAGGTTCGAGCGCCGAACGACGGAAGTCGAGGGCACCGAGGTCGAACTCCTGGTCCACCCCGGCCACCTGCGGAACCTGGACTTCTTCGCCGACGCCAGGGCGGAGATCGAAGCCGTAGCCGCCGAGCGTTTCACCACGGCCCGCGAACTCGGCCTGCCCTACCCCTACCGTCAACTCACGCTGGTCGAAGTTCCCTGGACGCTCCGCGCCTATGGCGGCGGCTGGCGCATGGACACCGAGCGCGCACCGCCCGGCATGCTGCTGCTCAGTGAAAGCGGTCTGCCGACCTCCCGCTTCGAGTTCCGCTTCCGCAACCCGGAGCGCTACGAGGACCAGGAGGGCGGATTGGCGCGGGCCAAGGCCTACGGGCTGCAGCAGTTCTTCCGCACCGACTTCACCGGCGGCAACGTGGAGGTCGGCGGCGTTCGCAACCTCTTCCTCTACCAGACCGGCGCCCGCGGCCCCGAGGCCCTGGCGCTCGAGGCGCTGTGCCACAACCTGGTGAACCGGCTGGTGAACGGAGGCGAGTCGTACTTCTCGGCCCACCTCTTCGACCGGGAGTTCGGCTGGACGATCGCCAACGTGATGCAGGGAGGGTTTTCCGGCCAGTTCGCGAGCGGCGGCGGCTCAATGTCCAGCGGCATCGTCAAGAGCATCACCGACCGGCCCGGCGTCTGGGATGCCGTGCTGGGAAGCTCGTTGACCGACATGGACGTAGAGGAGGATCCGAAGCGAGCCGTGAATGCCCTCTACCTCAAGACCTCCGCCCTCGCCGACGCGATTCTCGACGGCGCCGGTCGCGAGCGCGCCGCCGCGATGATGGCCATCCTGCTCCGCGAGCACCTGGGCTCGACCTTTACCGCGGCCGACCTCTACCGCGCCGCTCAGGAGGCGGGCGTGGACCTGGCCGGTCTCGTCGGGGACTTCCTGCACCAGACCGATCTGCCGGGCTTCATCGTCTCTCCCGCCGAACTGGAGCGCCTGCCGGACGACGACCAGGGAACACCGCAGTACCAGACGCGCCTGTTCGTCCGCAACGGCGAGGAGGCGCCCGGCCTGTTCCGTCTGCGCTACGCGGTGCGCGCCCCGGGCGGCGCTCGCTGGGACTCGAGCGAACCCGTGCTGATCCCCGGCCATACGAGCGTCGAGTTCGGTCTCGTCACCTCCCGGCCGCCCGGGACGATGCTCGCGTCTCCCTATCTGTCGCTGAACCGGCGCGAGTTCCCCGTCGAGCTGCCACGGGGCGACAACGAGACGATCACGGACAGCGAACCGCTGCGCGGCACCAGGCCGGCCAACTGGACGCCGTCGTTCCTCGACTCCGGCGCGAACACGATCGTCGTCGACGATCTGGATCCCGGTTTCTCCGTGGCGACGGACGAGGCGGAGACGGGCGGCATCAGACTCCAGGGCGGCCTGGCAGGCTTCTTCGCACCCGCGGTCGAAACGGACCAGGGGTTGCCGGTCTTCCAGATCTTCGCGGGAACGCCGTCCAACTGGTCGCGCTACGAACAGCCGTCGAGCTGGGGCCGCTACCGCCGGACAACCGCGGTCGTCTCGAAGGGAGACGGAAGCCGCCGCGCCACCTACAGGGCCGAGCTTCCCGAAGCCGGCCGCTGGCGGGTCGAGCTGCACGTGCCATCCCTGTCGCCCGTACCCGGAGGTGGCGAAATCCGCCGCGAGGTGCGGATCGGCGGCGGGGACGGCGGTCCGTCCCCCGCCGACGCCCGCGGCGCCCAGGTACAGGTGTCGTTCGGCCTGAACCTGGGCACCTACGACCTGGAACTACGCAACGCCGGCAGCTCCCATCCGATCGACTTCGACGCGCAGGGCGCCGGCATCGGCTGGGCGGTTCTCGGCGACTTCGATCTTGCCTCGGGACCGGTGGAACTCGAACTGAGCGACGATACGACCGGCAACGTCGTGGCCGCCGACGCGGTGCGCTTCGTGCGCCTCGACAACGGCGTCGGCGCGGACACGACCGGCGGTGGAGGTGCGCCGTGAGCGACCGCCGAGCAACTTCTTCGGCCGCACCCGGGCCGCGACTTCCCGGGCGGCGGCTTCCGGGGCTGCGGCTGCTCGTCGCGGCCGCGACCTGCGCTTCGATCGTCGGCTGCCAGGCCGCGGGCACGACGGACACGGTCGACTTCCTGGTTCCGGTGAGCGCCACCGAGGTCGCGACCGGCAACGTCGAGGACCTGATCGTCGCCACCGGCACGTTGCGGGCCGCCGAGAGCATCGTGCTGCAGGTCGAGACGCCCGGCCGATTGCTGATCGGACGTGACGAGGACGGGAACCGGCTGGCCGAAGGCGACCGCGTCGTGCCCGATCAGATGATCGCCGAAGTCACCGGCGAAGACGCGCGACTCGCCGCTCGGGTCGGGGCCACGCACCAGGCGTACCAGGGGGCCCTCGCCGAGCGCGATGCCCGCGCGAAGCTGTTCGAGCAGGAACTGATCGCCGCCGAGGAGTTGCGCCGGGCGGAGACCGCGCTCGAAGACGCGAAGGCGACCTGGGAGCAGAGCCTGCTGACCGAGGACCGCGCCAGGATGTTCACGCCGATCGGTGGCGTACTGATGGAGCTCGCCCGCGACGCGCGCGGCATGCCGATCGCCGATGGACAGCTCGTATCGCAGGGTTTCCAGGTGGCCCGGATCGCTCCCGTCGACTCCCTGGTCGCCGACATCGACCTCGTGGGCCCGGAACTGGCGCGCGTACACCCCGGCCAGAAGGGGCGGCTCCGCCACTTCGCCTGGGAGGACATCACCTTCGAAGGCGCGGTCGTTCGCCTCTCCCCCGAAGTCGACCCGACGACCCACACCTTCCGCGCCGAGGTCGCGATCAACAACCCCGGGGGCCTGCTCCGACCCGGCATGTTCGTCGAGGTCACCCTGGTCGTCGAACAGCGCAACGACGTGCCGGTCGTTCCCCGCGAGGCGGTCACCGAGCGCGGCGGCCGGCGGGTCGTGTTCGTGCTCGACGGACAGCGCGCCGTAAGGCGCGAGGTCGTCCTAGGTCTCGGCGACGACGAGATCGCCGAGGTCCGCCAGGGGCTCGAAGTCGGCGAGCGGATCGTCGTCCGCGGACTTGAAACCCTGACCGACGGCACCCGCGTCCGCGTCTCCGGCTAGCCGCTCGTTACGAGGTCGGGCAACCGTGATGACTACCGGTGAAGGCTCCGGCCCGGCCCGCCTCGCCGCCCGGCGTCCCGT
Source organism: Thermoanaerobaculia bacterium (assembly GCA_965232105.1). Taxonomy (GTDB): domain Bacteria; phylum Acidobacteriota; class Thermoanaerobaculia; order Multivoradales; family Multivoraceae; genus Multivorans. The sequence goes on along the minus strand of OZ246956.1, from coordinate 2,959,012 downwards.
GGCCGTCACGGTCACCGCCCTGGCGTTCGCCCTTGTCGGCTGGATGTCGTGGCGCGAACTGCCGATCGACCTCCTCCCCGACCTGCGCTCGCCGACGATCGTCGTCGCCGTGCGCTCCGGCGACCGGCCGCCGACCGAGATGGAGCGGCTCTACGGCGAGCAGGTGGAGCAGCGTCTGTTCACCGTGCGCGGCATCCGCGAGGTCCAGCAGGTCGCCCGCACGGGCCGCCTGATCGCGACCGTCCGCTTCGACTGGGAAGCCGACATGGACCTCGCCCTGATCGAGGTCCAGAAGGCGATCAACCCGGTCGCGGCCGACCCGGAGGTCGACGAGGTCCTCGTCCGCCAACTGGACCCGCGGCAGTCGCCGGTCATGACTTTGGGTCTCGCCGCCGAGCCTGACGGTCCCGATCTCGCCGAACTCCGGCGGCTCGCCCGCCGGCAGGTGGCGCCCGCCATGGAACAGCTCGCCGACGTCGCCGAAGTGCGGGTGCTGGGCGGGCGCGAGCTGGAGGTCCGCGTGCGGGTCGACCGCTATCGCATGCAGGCGTTCGGCGTCACCCTGGGCCAACTGGAGCAGCGTCTGGTCGCCGAGAACGTCGACATCGACGCCGGCACCCTGGAGGACCGGGGCCAGGTGTTCCTGGTCCGCGGCATCTCGCGCTTCCGCAACCCCCGTGACGTCGAGCGCGTCGTCATCCGGTACCGAACGCAGGCGGGCGCCGGGGGCCAGGAGACCCGCCAGCCGATCCGGATATCCGATGTCGCGGAGGTCGAAGTGGCCGACGCCGAGATCGACCACCTGGTGCGCGTGAACGGCCGGGAGGGCGTCGGTCTGCAGGTGTTCAAGGAGGCCGGCGCGAACACGGTCGAGGTCTCGCGCACCGTCAGATCGGCCCTCGAAAACCTTGAGCTCGACCTGCCCCGGGTCGATGTCTCCATGGTGAACGACGACGCCGCCCTGATCGAGGACGCGATGGCCGACCTGCAGAACGCCGCGCTGATCGGCATCGCGCTTGCGGTCGTCGTGCTGGCCCTGTTCCTGCGCTCCTTCGGTCCAACCGTGGTGGTCGCCTCCGCGGTGCCGGTTTCCCTCTTCGTCGCCCTGTTCGCGATGCGCCTCTGGGACCACTCCCTCAACATCATCACCCTGGCCGGGCTGGCCCTCGGCGCCGGCATGCTGGTGGACAACGCGATCGTCGTCGTCGAGAGCATCCACCGTCGTCACCGGCCCGGTGTGTCGGCGGCCGAGAGCGCCGCCCGCGGCACCGGCGAGGTCGCCGGCGCGATCGCCGCCTCAACACTGACCACCTGCGTCGTCTTCCTGCCCGTCCTCTTCGTGCAGGGGCTGGCCGCGCGGCTGATCGAGGGCATCGCCTTCACGGTCACCGCATCGCTGGCCGCCTCGCTCGCCGTCGCGCTGATGTTGATCCCGGCCCTGTCGCGCTGGTTCCTGCCGCGGGCCAAACCCGTGGCCGACACAGGCGTTGCGGCAGGCGAGGTCGCCGACGACCCGTCAGCCGAGCCGGACAGCGGCGAAGCGCGTCCCCTGGGCTGGGCCTTCGGAGCGCTGGAGCGGCTGGTGCTCTTCCTCCTGCGCCTGCGCTGGATCGTCGTCGGCGCGGCCGTACTCGCCGCCGCGGCCGCGGTGAACGTCCTGCTCGGTCTCGGCAGCGAACTGCTGCCGCCGGCCGACCCGCGGCAGTTCTCCGTACGCATGGTCGGACCGCCGGGCCAGCGCGTTGAAGCGACGGCGGCCGCCGTATCCACACTCGAAGAGGCTGTGCGCCAGGCCGCCGGCGAGCACCTGGAAGCGATCCAGGCCGAGGTCGGCCGGCTGCCCGAGGACGACCGGCTCGTGACGACCGAGCTGACCGAGGAGAACACGGCGCGACTCCTCGTGCGGATGTCGGCCGAGGGTCCTGCCGGAAGCCAGATCGTCAGCGCCCTGTCGCCCAGCTTCACCGATCTGCCGGGCACGGAGATCGAATGGGAGGTCGGCACCTCCGCGCTGGCCGAAGCGCTGGGTTCGTCGGGCCCGCCGATCGTGGTCGAGATCGCCGGCCAGTCGTTGCCGGATCTGCGAGCGGCCGCGACCAGCCTGCGCGACTCCCTCGCCGCCCGCGAGGAACTCTGGAACGTCCGTTCGTCCTTCGAAGGCGGCCCGCCCGAACTGCGGATCGAACTCGACCGGGCGATGGCCGACGGTCTGGGCGTCGATCTGGAGACGATCGCCCGTGTGCTCCAGTCGGCGCTCGACGGGCGCAAGGTCACGCTGCTTTCGGTCGGCGACGAGGAACGCCACGTCGTTCTCTCGCTGCCCCAGCCCCGGCCCGAGGAACTCGCCGGACTGCGTTTCACGAGCAGCGCCGGGGCCGACCTCGTCCTCGGCCAGGTCGCCCGTTTCGTGCCCACCGAAGGGGCGCGGGAGGTCTTCCGCCGCGACCAGCGCCGCGTGGCGCAGGTGACCGCCCGGATCACCGAGGGCAGCGACTACCCCAGGGCGATCGCCGCCGCGAACGACGCGATCTCCTCCACTGACCTGCCCCCCGGATTGATCGTCCGGCTCGCCGGGGAGGAAGAGGAGCGGGAGCGAGCCACCGCGGAACTGCGACTTGCCGGCCTGCTGGCCATCGTCCTCGTGCTGATGGTCCTGGCCGGGACGTTCGAGTCCCTGCTGCAACCGCTCACCGTGCTGTTCGCCATCCCGCTGGCCCTGATCGGCGTCGCCTGCACGCTGGGACCGCTCGGACGGCCCGTCGGGGTCATGGCCCTGCTCGGCCTGATCGTGCTCGCCGGCGTCGCGGTCAACGACGCCGTCCTGCTGATCGCCGCCGCGCGCCGGCTGATGGCCGCGGGCGTCGAGCGGCGAGCGGCCCTGGCCCGCGCCGCCGCGATCCGGCTGCGGCCGATCCTCATGACGACCCTCACCACGGTGCTGGTTCTCGTGCCGCTCGCCGCCGGCGCCGGTGAGGCGGCCGAACTGCGAAGCCCCATGGCCTACACGATCATCGGCGGCATCCTGACCTCCACGCTCGGTTCGCTGCTCGTGCTGCCCTGCCTGTACCTCATCCTGGCTGGCCGCGGCCGCGGGACGCGACGCACGGAAGCCGAAGTCTGACCGGGAACACGCCGTGAAAGCAGGTCTCGACACGCTCGCCATCCGCCGTCCGGTCGCGGTGACGATGTTCTTTGTCGGCCTCGTCATGCTGGGGGGCTTCGCGTGGCAGAGGCTGCCGGTGGAACTCTTTCCCGCGCTGACGGGCGATTCGCTCTACGTCAACTTCTTCCGTCCGGGCAGCGAACCGGAAACGGTCGAACGCGAGATCCTGATGCCGCTCGAAGCCAGAGTGCGGACTCTGCCCCGGGTGGCCGAGACCTGGGGCGACGTAACCGGCTCCGGCGGCAGCTTCACCGTCCGTTTCGAGCGCGGCGTCGATCTCAAGGTTCGCGAACTCGAAATGCGCCGCATCGCAGCGGATCTCGCCCGGACCCAGCCGCGCGACGCCTTCCTCGAGGTGCAGGCAGACGACACGAGTGTGTTCTCGAGCTTCGCCATGATCCTGCAGGCGACAGGTTCGGAAGACGAGAACGCCCTGCACGACCTGGTCGAGGAGATGATCACGCCGCGGCTCGCGGCGGTGCCCGGGGTCAGCCAGGCGACGGTGATGGGCGGCTCCGCTCGCCAGTTGACCGTATGGGTCGACCCGAACCGCTGCGCGGCGCTCGGTGTGACGACGGAACAAGTGACGGCCGCGGTGCGCGGCGCCGCCGGGCGGCTCCGCTACCTCGGCAGCCTGGAGGACGAGGCCGGACGGACGGCGGTGATGCTCGACGGCCGTCCTGTCGGCACCGTATCGATGGGCGATGTCCGGGTGGACCCCGAGCGTCCGGTGCTGGTTCGGCATGTCGCCGACGTCGAGATCGGTTCCGGCCGGCGCCAGATGCTGTACCGCGTGAATGGCGAACCGTCCGTTGGTCTCCTCGTGTTCCAGGAGGAAGGTGCGAACCTGGTCCGCCTCGGCCGCGATCTGCGCCGCCGTATCGAGGAGATCAACGAGGAGTTCACTCCGCTCGGGATTCGCCTGCTCGCCAGCTTCGACGCCGCCGACCTGGTCGAAACGCAGATCGACCGGCTGCGGAACCTCGGCCTGTCGGGTTTCGCGATCGCTCTCCTGGTCCTGTTCCTCTTCCTTCGCCAGTGGCGCGCGGTGGCCGTTGTCGCGGTCGCCGTCCCGGTCAGCCTGGCCGTCGCCCTGTCCTTCCTCTACGTGGCCGGCCTGTCGCTCAACCTCTTCACCCTCTTTGGTCTCGCCGTCGGCGTCGGACTCATCGTGGACAACAGCGTCGTCGTGTTCGAGTCCGTCCAGCGGCGCCTGGAGCGCGGCAGGAGTCCCGACGACGCCGCCGCGGGTGGCCTTCGCCGCACCGGCCGGGCCATCGTCGCCGCTTCCGTCACGACCGCGATCGTCTTCCTGCCCGCCGTCATCGTCGACCTCGAGTCGTCGCTGGTCCAGAACCTGATCGCGCTTCTGGCGCTGGCCATCCTGCTGCCCCTGTTCGGCTCCCTGCTCGTGGCAATCGGCCTGGTGCCCCTGCTCGCGCGACATCTCGCCGCACCGGCGGCGATCCGCCGGTTGAGCAAGCTGCGTCAGCGTCGTGAGCGCTTCGGCGGCAAGGCGCCGCCCGACCCCACCCGGATCCTGTTCGCGGGCGTGCTCGCATCCGCGCTGCGGCGGCCAGCAAGCTGGATCACCGGAGTCGTCGCCGCCGTTGTCCTGAGCGTGATCGCCGCCCTGTCCCTGGTCGCCTCGGGCGGTCCGGGCCAGGCGCCGGTCGCCGATCAGGTCCAACTCTCCGTCCGCCTGCCGGAGGGCCGCGGGAGCCTCGAAACCGCGGTTCGGGCCTTCGAACGTCTCGAGACGGTCCAGGACGTCGAAGGCATCGACCGTGTGGAGAGCGTGATCCGGGAAGAAGGGGGATCGCTCACCGTCCACCTCGTGGACGAAGACGTGCGGCCCGAGGATCTGACGGCGGCCTTCGTGCGTCGACTTCTGCGGCCGCCGGCTCGCCGCTCCGGCGTCGAGCTCCTGAATCCGGGCGAGGGAGAAGGACCGGGAGGCCGCAGCGGCGGTGGAGGCGGAGGCGGGGGCGCCCAGGAACTGCTCGGCGGCGGCCCCTCCCGAGTCGTCCTCTCCGGCAACGACAACGAGCAGTTGACGGACCTTGCCGCCCAGGTCACTGAGCGGCTGCGGGAGATCGAGGGCATCGCGAACGCCTACCCGGCGGTGCGCCCGGGGCCCGACGAACTCCACGTGAGCCCGAACCGCCGGGCCTTCGACACCTTCGGCGTGCTGCTGGACGAGGTGCTGCCGATGCTGAACCTGGCCGGCCGGGAAGGCACCCGGATCGCGACCGGTTTTCCGTTGGCCAGCGGACGGGAGCTACCGATCGTCGTGCAGCGGCAGGAGGGCCGGCGCGACGAAGCCCGGCCCGCGGACGGCAGCAGCTTCGACCGCGACGTGTCGCTCAGCGGCCTCCAGCGGCTCCGCGTCTCGACCGGAATCGGCGTGCTGCCGGTCGCTGCCCTGGCGCAGGTGCGCCAGGCGCCTCCCTCCCCGGTCATCACCCACCACAACGGTGTCCGCGAACGGGAGGTCCTCTACACCCTGTCGCAGGACGTGCCGCGGCGGGGTCCGGCGCGCGACGCGTTCGATCGGAACCTGGACGAAGCGATCACGAGCATCCATCGCCCCCCGGGTACGACGATCGCGCTCGACCGTTCCGAGGAGAGCACGAACTGGTTCCGGCGCATCGCGGTGCCGGTCGTTCTTCTCGTCTTCCTCGTGCTGGCCGTGACCTTCGAGTCGATTACCTTGCCGATTCTCGTCCTTATCGCTCTTCCGCTCGCCCTGCTCGGTTCGGTGTGGGCGCTGGTCGTGACCGGCCTCGGGTTCGAGGCGATGGCTCTACTCGGAGCGCTGGTCCTGCTTGGACTGGCGATCAATCCGGCCGTGCTTCTCGTCGACCGGATGCAGCAACACACCCTGGGCGCCGGCTGGAGCGCCGGCGCGGCCGCCCTCGCCGCGGTCCGCGAGCGGGCCCGTCCAGTGTTGATGACCTCCGCCACGACGATCGCCGCCCTGGCGCCCCTCGCCATTTCCACCGGGCGCGAGAACGAACTCTGGCCGCCCTTCGCGACGCTCGTGATCGGCGGCCTTCTCACCGCGACCGTGCTGACGCTGCTCGTCATCCCCGTCGGTTTCGTCTTCCTCCGCCGGCTAGACGAGCTGTTCAGTCGCGTGGGCCCCTGGGTGGTGCTCACCTGGCTCGGCGCCGTCATCGCGATCGCAGCACCTCTGTTCGCGTTCGGCGTGATCGAGTCGATGCTCTGGCAGGTCATCACGACGGTCCTCATCGCCGGCGCGCTGCTCGGCCTCACGATCTGGCTGCTGCCGAAACCGGCGACGCCCGAACCGGAAGCGGCTGCCGGCCCGCCCAGGCTGGTCGTTCGCCACCTGCGCAAGACGTACGGCCTTCCCGGACCCGTGCGCCGGGCACTCCGGGCTTCCACGGAGTTCGCCAGGCGCGTCGCCGGCGGCGGCGGGCAGGCGTTCCATCCGGCCGACGCACGCGACCGGCTCCTGCCCCTGCTGCTGCTTCTGGCCGGCGCGATCACCCTGGCCGTCCGCATGCGCGGCGGTCTCATCATCATCGGAGTGTGGATCGCGGTCCTGCTGCTCGGCACACGCCTGCTGCGGGAGATTCGCCGGGCCCGCGGCCGCGCCGACGCCCTCGGTCGCGTCGACCCCGGTGGCATCGAGGGCATTCTGGCGGCCCTCCTGCCCTGGGGGATCCTCGCCTGGCTGGTCGGGCCGGAGATGGCTGCCGACCCCGAGGTCGCCGGGTTCGTCGCGCTGGCCATCGTCTCCGCGATCATCCTCCTGATCCAGCTCGGACGCCGCACGGCGCGGGTGGAGACGATGCGCCGGGAACAGAAGACGTCCCGGCGCCGGCGCGCCCGGGGCCTGCGCGGCCAGTTTCTCCGTCTCTGGCGCGCCGCGGCGACCAAGCTCTTCGGCCTCGACCTGCCGATCGACACCGTCAAGGCCCTGGCCGCGGTCAGCTTCGAGGTCGAGCGCGGCATGGTCGGCGTCCTCGGCCCTAACGGTGCCGGCAAGACGACCCTGCTGCGTCAACTGACCGGCATCCTGGACTCGACCCGGGGACGCATCACGCTGGGCGGAGTACCGCTGCTCAGCGTCCGCAAGCGCCTCGCCCGCTACGTCGGCTACCTGCCGCAGGACGCCGGCCTGCCCCCTCGTCTGACCGCCCGCCAGTACCTCGAGTACTACGCCGCGCTCTACCAGATCGACGCCTCGGAGCGGGCCGGCCGCATCTCGACCCTGCTCCGGGAGGTCGGTCTCGACGAGCGCGCGGACGAGCAGATCGGCGGCTACTCGGGCGGCATGCGTCAGCGCGTCGCGGTGGCGCGCACCCTGCTCCGGCTGCCTCCGATCATCGTCGTCGACGAACCGACCGTCGGCCTCGATCCCCGGGAGCGGGTCCGCTTCCGCAACCTGCTCTCGCGCCTGGCCAAGGATCGGATCGTCCTGTTCTCTACCCACGTCGTCGAAGACGTTGCGGTGGCGTGCGACCGCGTCCTGGTGTTGACCCGCGGCCGGATGGTCTTCGACGGTCATCCGGCGGCGCTGTCGCGGGAAGCGGAGGGCCGGGTGTGGTCGTGGAGGACGGCGGACGGCGACGAGGCGCCGGACCTGCCGGAAGGCGCGGTGCTGGCCGACCAGAAGCCGGAACCCGACGGCACCAGCAGCCTGCGCGTGCTCGCCGCAGATCGCCCGGATGAACGGGCCGAGGCGGTCGAGCCGAGCCTCGAGGACGGCTACCTGTGGCTCGCCCGGTCGGTGCGTGGGGAGGCGCCCGCATGATCACCGTGCTGCGAACGTCCGCCGTCTTACTTGCCGGGCGCAGGTACTGGCTACTGCCGTTCCTGCCCCTGGTGTGGCTGGGGATACAGGCGGTCATGCTTCTGGCCGGGATGCGGCCCAGCGTGGAGCCGGTTGCCGCGCAGAACAGCCTGATCGGCGTGCCGGTAGCGGTTCTCGCCATCTTCCTGGGCGGGCGCACCATCACCGGCGAACTCGACCAGCACAGCCTGGAGATCGCCTACACCGTGCCCGGAGGTGCTCATCGCGTCTGGCTCGGCAAGCTCATCGCCGCGATCCTGATCCTGCTCTCGAGCCTGATTCTCCTGGCCACCGTGACCTATGCCTTCTTCACCGACTTCCCGGTACTGCAGAGCCTGTACGGCGCCACGCAGGGAGTCGTCTTCTACCTGGCCGCGGCGATGGGCTTCGGCACGCTGTTCCGCAGCGAAGTTGCAGGGTCCCTGGCCACCATTGGCGTTCTCGGCCTCAACAGCCTGCTCAGCTCGCTCCGCATCTCACCGTTCTGGAATCCCCTTGCCGTGGAAGAAGCCGATGCGGCCCAGATGCTCGCGCTGAACGTTCAGAACCGCATCGGCGTCGCTCTCGCGATCGCCGCCATCGTCGCGCTCACCTTCACCCGCGCCGAGCGCAGGGAGAAGATGCTCGGCGGCTGAGGCGCCCTTCGTACCCGAACCAACACGCAGCCACCCGCCACCCCGCCCCGCTCAGGTCGTACCACCGCAAAGCACGCTCCGTTTTCCGTCTAGATCCATAGGCGGTCCACCGCCGCTGCCGCGCCCTGGGCGCTGCGGCGCTGGGGACCTGTGGAGTTCCTCCGCCCGCGGAGGAACTTTCGCCGATTCACGTCGTCGGGCCCGCACAGGGTCGACGGCAACAAGAAACCTATGGAACGAATAGGAGCCAATCATGATGAAGAAGATCCTGCCTGTCGGAGTGGCAACACTGGTGCTGGTGCTGAGTGCTGGCGGTGCGTTCGCAGAACCACCGAACCCGGCCGCTTCGAGCGACACATCCGGCATCGACTACGACCAGCTCCAACGACTCCCGGACGCCGACATGGCGACCGTGACCGGAGGAGCATGGTGGTCCGGAGCCTGCACTGGCGCCGTTCGCGGGCTTGGCGTCATTGTCTGGTTGCATGGTCTTGCCGGCAACCCGGTCCAACAGGGTATTGGGCTCTATATGCAACAGGCGGAGTGTACGTAGCCGGCCCATGACCGCCGGCGCCAGTTGGCAACACCCGCCGCCTGCACTTTGAGGTTCCCGCGGGATGGACGGACTGGATCGGCGCGACTCTCATCTTCGGCAGGCGCGATGACGATGTTCATGAGTCCACGAAGTCAGTGCCAGATGGGGGCTTCGTCACCCGCGGCGCAAGGGTGTCAATCGGCCCCAAGTGCCTCTACAAGTGGTCGTATCATCTTCGTCGTCATCGCGCCGTCGTCGCCCGTCTCGCTTCATCAACTCCCAGGTGTCAAGCACAGCAACGTCCGGCTCGCTCGGGCGGGCGTTGCAGCCCCGGCGTGATGACGATCATCCGACTCTCTGCAGTGCTTCTCGGGGGCCAACGCTACTGGCTGCTACCCCTGTTGCCCCTGCTGTGGCTCGCAGGCCAAGCGATGATGCTCATCGCCAACCTCCAGCCGAGCTTCGAACCCGTCGCAGCACAAAACACACTGATCGGAATGCCAGTCGCGGTCCTCGGAGCGTTTCTGGGCGGTCGGATCATCGCTGGCGAACTCGACCAGCGCACAATCGAGATCGCCTACACAGTACCCGGGGGAGCCCGCTTCGTCTGGTTTGGGAAGCTCGCAGCCGCCGCCGTGCTCCTGGTTGCCAGCGTGGCATTGAGCGCGGCGTTGACGTTCGCTTTCTTCACCCCGTTCCCGGTCCTCCAGACCCTCTATGGGGCAGTGCAGGGAGCCCTCTTCTCTCTGGTAGCGACCAACGGGCTCTCCACACTCTTCCGCAGCGAAACCGCAGGTGCCATGGCCGCCACCGCCGTACTTGGCCTGAACGTTCGCTTCCCAACCACCCATTTCCGCATCTCGCCGTTCTGGAACTCCCTCGCCGTACAGGGAGCCGACCGCGATCAGCTGCTCGCGATGGCCGTCCAGAATCGGATCGGCATCGCGCTCGTCATCGCCGCCATCGTCGCGCTCACCTTCGCCCGCGCGGAGCGCCGCGAGAAGATGCTCGGCGGCTGAATCCGAGCGCCGGCCCTCCTTGCTGGCCAAACAACTCGCTCATCCGTACAGCCGGGCTTTCGGCCTCCGGCGTCGTGGCCACGCGTACTCGGTTTGATCGAATCCGTCCATGTCCATAGACCGTTCAGAACGTTCGTTACACCCGAAGCTCAAGAAGAAAGGAACCCACCTCATGAAGAGAGCCTTGGCCTTCGCACTACTTGCCCTCAACATCAGCATTGGCGCCTCGTTCGCAGTGCCGGCGAACCCGGCGAACCCGACCGCAGGCACCAGCGTCAGGAACATCGCGACTCACGACCCGGGACCACTCTCCGAAACCGACATCGAGGCCCTGGTCGGAGCACGGAGCGTCTGTTCTCTCGACATCTCGATAGCCCGTCAACACTTCGCGATGGGGAACGTCGCCGCGGGCACTGCGTGGCTTCTCGTCGCCTACTTCCGCCCGGCCGTCTGCTCGTGATCCGGTCTGTCTCCACCAATCGCTCGTCTCGGGCCGTTCTCCGAACCGAGCCCCAGTCCAGAGCCGGCACTCCGTTTCCGATGGCGTGCCACCTCCGCGCCGATTCCCGTCCAGGCCAGCAGCAACTCTCGGAGCGTCCCCTCGCCGTGACCACCGGAGCAACGATTGTTCGTCAACCTAGGCTGTCCTCCGGGGCCGACAGCCGGACCCGTTGCGCCACTGACTAGCCGCGGGCGATGGCCAGTCCCACACCGGTGTCGTTCATCGCCGTTGTGTCCGTCTCAGTCTTCCAGAGCTTCGCCGTGATCACCGTCATCCGTCTTTCCGCGGTGTTGTTGGCAGGACCGCGCTTCTGGCTCCTGCCTCTGTTGCCCCTGCTATGGCTTGCAGGATCAGCGGTGCTGCTAGTCGCCGGCCGCCTGCCAACCTTTGAGCCGGTTTCTGCTCAAAACACGCTGATCGGCGTTCCGGTCACGATTCTCGGGGTATTCCTGGGCGGTCGGGTCATCGCCAGCGAACTGGATCGGCGCACGCTGGAGATCGCCTACACCGTACCCGGCGGTGCCCATCGCGTCTGGCTCGCAAAACTCACCGCCGCGGTCCTTATGCTGCTTGTCAGCCTGAGCCTGATGGCCGTGGTCACATTCACCTTCTTCACCGGCTTTCCCGTCGTCCAGACCCTCTACGGCGCGGCCAGGCGGCCAACTTCTACATGGCGGCCGCGATGGGACTAGGCAGCCTCTTCCGTAGCGAGACCGCGGGCGCCCTGGGCGCGGCGGCACTACTCGGCGTGGAAGCCTCTTTCGTCGGCGGCATCGCGAGAGGCCTCCGCCTCTCGCCGTTCTGGAATCCACTCACAGCGGAAGTGGCGGACGCGGAACGGTTGTTCGCGATGGCCGTCCAGAACCGCATCGGCACCGCACTCGTCATCGCCGCCATCGTCGCGCTCACCTTCGCCCGCGCGGAACGTCGCAAAAAGATGCTCGGCGGCTGAACCGCCGTCATCTGTTCACCCGTACCGCCGGCCCGCCCTACCTTCGCGAGAGCACGATGGCGTCGCCCCGGGAGAGATGGCCGGACGAATCCCGCCGCACCGATTCCGTCCTAGTCAACAGGCGGGCGGACAGCGGCTTGACAGCCGACCACGCCGCCAGCCTTCCCAGTCCTCTACCACCAAAGGAGCAAGAAGATGAGAACTGTCCTACGAATTGCATTGATCGCCCTGGTACTGAGCGTCGGCGCTTCCTTCGCCGCACCGCCTGAGACCTTCCCGGCGAACGGCGCATCGATCAGCGGCCACGATGGCCTCAGCCAGCAGACGGCCACTGACCTGGCAAACCTCGTTGGAGGAACCCTGAACCACAGTTGCACGACAAGCTTCCTTCTCGGATTCAACCTTGTTTCCGCCGGCCAGATTCTCGGCCTCCCCGTCTTGACCGCAGCGGGGAACTACCTGATCTACCTGAGCATCACCCGCTGCGTGTAGCCCGGTCGACCGACGGGCCAATGCGGGCGACGCACGGCGGAGCGGCGGCAAGATCAACCTCTTCCGCTCCTCCGCCGTGCCGACCTCAGCGCCACACTGTCTAGTATCTGGCGAAGAGACCCACATATGGGTTCACAATCTCTATCTACCAGACCAGAACATTATGGTAGGTTGGTTCAACTATGGCAGTCGCAGTAGACCAGACATCGACATCGACAGCCGTCGACGCAGCGGGGCGGCTCGTCGTCCCGGCCCCGTTCCGGGCGGCGCTCGGGTTCCGGCCGCGCCAGGAAGTCGTCCTTACGCTCGACGGTTCTTCGATCAGGATAACGACGGCCGAGGTCGCCCTGGAGGCCGCGGTGGCGAGGGTGCAGTCCCTGGCAAGAAAGTACGGAGGCGGCGGGGGCGGCGAAGTCGATGCCTTCATCGCCGAGCGACGAGCCGAGGCCCGGAAGGAGTGAGGTGACACGTTCCCTCCTGGACGCGTCGGCACTTCTGGCGCTAATCCAAAGTGAGCCAGGGGCCGCAACCGTGTTGGACGCTGTAGCGCACGGCGCCACCATGTCCGCGGTGAATGCAGAGGAAGTTGCCGCACGGCTCCACCATCAGGGATGGTCGGTGCGGAACGTGGCGTTCTCCTTTGCAGTCCTCGGGGTCGAGATCCTGCCTTTCGACTCGGAGGCCGCTCTGGCGAGCGGAGCTCTACGACCAGCCACAGCATCCGCGGGGCTCGGCCTCGGCGATCGCGCGTGCCTTGCCACAGCGGCGGCACATGGCCTGCCCGTGCTCACATCGGACCGAGCCTGGCTCGAGCTGGACCTGCCGGGTATTGAAGTCCGCTCCATCCGTTGAAGGGGGACTGACGCCCGCATTCGTAGCAGGCGCGACTCGTTCAGTGGAGCCCTGGGCCAATCAGAAGTCGCAGGCCAGGCCGGGATAGCGGAACACGACGCCCGGATCGAGCTGCTTCGGCTTGTTAGCCGCCTCTTCGGCGCGAGCGCCGGAGAGCATTCCCTCCATCCCGTAGTTGCCCTCGTGACAGGCGTACTCGTAGATCGCGTCCTCGGTGCGCTTGAGAGGCATCGACGCCGTCCAGGGCTTGGTCCAGGTCCCCGGATCATTCACCGTGACCTCCCATTCCAGGGTCTCCGCGTCCGTCAGGGTGAACCGCTCGATAATCGTGAGCTGCTCGGAAGAGCCCATGAAGTCGTTCTTCTCCGAGTAGTTCGAGGTCTCGATGACCAGCGTGTCGCCGTCCCAGTGGCCGCGTGAGTCGCCGTTCCAGAGCCTGACGTCGCCATCGAGCGCGGACTCGTCGCCCAACCGGATGACGCGGGCGTCGTGGATCATCTCCTGGTGGATCACGACGTGGTCGGGCGTCTGGAAGATCTGGTGGTAGCCGTTGTAGCCCGGAAAGATGAAGGGGGCGCCGTAGCTGATGCAGCGCTCGGGAACCGGCCGATCGAGCCAGGAATCGGCCGGATGCTCCATCAGGTGCTTCACCCGCTTGCAGAGACGCTTCTTCGCCGGCTCGGTGAAGGGCGGGATGAGCCCGTCCGGTGGGTCGACGACGAGCGATGTCCGCTTCGTGAAGTACCGGTCCGCGATCCAGAACTGGTTGTAGTTGCCGGTCGTCGGGTCGTAGGACGTTGCCTTCGTCCGTTCGATCGCCGCCAGAACGAGCTGGTCGCCGAACAGCGCATCGGCACCCGGGTTCGTCGCCTCGGCGACTGCCGCCATCAGCTCCTGGAACTCCTCGTCCGACAGGCGCTCCTTGCCCGCCCAGGCGGCGGGCCGCTGCAGCGGAGTGCCGTTGTTGTTGGCCCAGACGCCCTGGAGGTCGGGATGGCCATACGCGGTGCGCGGCATCGTCCAGTCGGCGTCCCTGGCCGTGTTGACGGGGTTGTTGCCCGCAGCGAACACGGCGCCGGCACCGGTGAGGGCCAATAGCGCGCCAACGACAGTCACAGTCCATACGACGTTCAAGCGTTCATGCCTACTCATGTGCCTGCCCTCCAAACTGCGTGTTCAATCGCGTGCCGTGATCATAGCTACCACGCTGACAGCGCTTGCGCCAAACGCGCGGCTACCAGCCCCAGGTCTTCGCTTCCTCGTCCCACAACGCCCAGCATTCCGGCGCCAAGCCGGCGTCGAGCACCCAGATCGGCATGTCGGTGACCAGGCCATTCGGTCCGACCTCGACCGACACCGGTCGCCCGGCGACGCTCCAGCCCGAGACGACCCGACCCGCCAACTCAGCCTCGTCACCACCCCAGGGTTCCACCGACAGCGAGTCGACGCGCACCTCCCACTCGACGTGCTCTCCGGAACCGTCACGACGGGCGAAGTGGATTTCGTTGCCGTAGACGTTGAGGTCCCTCACGTATTCGTCCGCCTCGATCTGGGCAACGAAGGAGGCCTTCAGACTGTCTTCGTTGGGTTCGTCCAGGGGCTCGGCGCACGCCAAGCCTCCGAGCATGGCCAGCGCACCGACACCGACCAGGAGCGATCGTGCCGCGACGGGGGCCCGAAAGGCTCCCCGGGCCGCTCGATTCGTCTCAGCCGTGGTAGTCACGCTGTAACTCTAACGCCTTCGGCAACGTAAGGATCCGGGTGGCGCGCCCCCCGCCACGCCACGAGCGATGACGACCTCCGATTCCCAGGCACAGCCACGCCGTCAGGCCGGGGTGTCCTTCATCCTCGCAGTCATCCTCCTCGACATGCTCGGGGTCGGCCTGATCATCCCGATCCTGCCGAAGCTGATCGAGGAGTTCATGGGGGGCGACACGTCGTCCGCCGCCCGCATGCTGGGCGTCATCGCTTCCTGTTACGCGGTTGCCCAGTTCATCTTCGCCCCGATCCTCGGCGCCCTCTCCGACCGCTTCGGGCGCCGCCGCGTGCTCCTGCTATCGATGTTCGGCCTCAGCGTCGACTACCTCATCATGGGCTTCGCCCCTACGGTCGCCTGGCTGTTCGCCGGCCGGATCGTTGCCGGAATCATGGGCGCCAGCATCACGACGGCCAACGCCTACATCGCCGACATCTCGACGCCCGAGACCCGGGCCCGCAACTACGGCCTGATCAACGTCGCCTTCGGCATCGGCTTCATGCTCGGCCCAACCCTTGGCGGCCTCCTGGGCAGCATCGATCTGCGACTGCCGTTCTTCGTCGCCGCCGGCCTCTGCCTGCTCAACTCGGTCTACGGTCTCTTCGTCCTGCCCGAGTCGCTGGCGCCGGAGAACCGGAGTGCCTTTTCGCTCCGCAACGCGAACCCGGTCTCGAGCCTCGTCAATCTACGGACCTATCCCCTGGTCGCCAGTCTGGCGGCCGCTTTCGTCCTGATGGCGCTGGCACAGCGGGGTCTGGAAACGTCCTGGGTGCTCTACACGAGCCATCGCTATGGGTGGGACGAGCTCCAGAACGGTCTGGCGCTGACCGCGGTCGGCGTTTCGGCGGCACTGGTCCAGGGGCTCCTCGTGCGTGACGCCGTGGTCTGGCTGGGCGAACGCAAGGCGGTGCTGATCGGCTTCGGCATTGGCACGCTGGCCTTCGCCGGCTACGGTCTCGCCTCCCGAGGCTGGATCCTGATCACGGTGATCGTGATCGGCTCGCTCGGCGGCATCGCCGGGCCCGCGGTGCAGGGCATCATCGCTGGTACCGTGGCGCCCCACGAACAGGGCAAGATCCAGGGAGCTCTGACCTCGCTGATGAGCCTGTCGGCGATCGTTGCGCCGTTGGTGTTCACCGCGGGCCTGTTCAGCTACTTCACCTCGGACGCCGCTCCGTTCGAGCTGCCCGGCGCACCTCTGCTCGCCGGATCGATGCTGATGGCCGTCGCCATGCTTCTGCTGATCCGCACCTTCCGGCGACACTAGGCGGCTCCCGCGCGAAGCGCCGGACTGGCGGGCTAGAATCGTGTCTCCAAAGGAGGCCCGCCGATGCCATTCGACAACACGTCGCTTCCCATGCGGCTCTTCACCGCGTCCCACGAGCGAACCTGGAATCCCGCCGACATCGACTTCTCCCAGGAGCGCTCCGACTGGCTATCGTTCACGGACGACGAGCGCACCCTGCTTCTCCGCCTGATCTCCGGTTTCCGGGTCGGCGAGCGCGGCGTGACCCACGAACTCGCGCCGCTCCAGTTCCGGTTCCGTCAGCAGGGCCGGCTCGAAGAGGAGATGTACGTCACCGCCCAGTTGTACGAGGAAGCCCGTCACGTCCAGTTCTTCGAGACCTGGCTGATCGAGTCGCTGCCCGGCCGCTTCGGCGTCGACATCCCGTATCCCGACCTCCAGGGCGACATGTTCTCCACCCGCCTGCCGGCGACGATGCGCGCGCTTCTCGAGGACGACAGCCCCGAGGCGATGCTGAGCGCCATCATGCTCTACCACTTCTACGTCGAGGGCGTCGGCGCCGAAGCCAGCTATCCGATCTACTACAAGATCTTCGAGCGCACGGGCAAGTTGCCCGCACTCAATCGCGGCATCAGGCTGATCCAGCGCGACGAAGCGCGCCACATCGGTTTCGGCGTCTACGTCCTGCAGGGGCTGCTCGCCGAACATCCGCACCTGGTCGACCAGTTCGAGGCGCAGGTCGAGGCAATGCGTCCGTTCGCGGCCGATGGTCCGAATCAGACCTTCGCCGGATTCGAGCCGGGCAACGCGCCGTTCGGTCTCGACTACGACGAGTATCGGCAGCTCTACCTCGACAAGCTGGAAGAGATGCGGCAGAGCATCTACGACGGCCGGTTGGCCGCGGCGGTCTAGCTGACGTGACGAAGGCCTGCCTTCCGAGAATGCGGGCCAGCGGCCTCAGGCCGGCGCTGCGCGGCAGATGCGGGCAAGATGCCGTCGTTCCCAGGGGGCGAACGCGGCCCCTGACGCCGCGGCACTTCGTGGCCACGATCGGCGCCCTCCTCCTGGCCGTCGTTCCGCTGACCGCCCAGCCACGGGCGGACCATGTCGTCCTCGTCTCGGTCGACGGCTTCCGGCCGGATTTCTATGTCCCCGGCTCCGACTGGCCGGCGCCGAACGTGCAGCAGATGGCCCGCGACGGTGCCCACGCCGAGGGCGTACGGGGCGTGTTCCCTACCGTCACCTACCCCTCGCATACGACGATCGTCACCGGCGCGCTGCCCGCCCGGCACGGCATCTACTACAACCGGCCCTTCGAACCCGCCGGCCAGAGTGGCGAGTGGTACTGGCACGAATCGGCGATCCAGGTTCCCACCCTGTGGGACGCCGTGCGCGCGGCCGGCAGGCGGACCGCGGCGATCTCCTGGCCGGTGACGGTCGGCGCACCGGTTGACTGGCTCATCCCGGAGGTCTACTCCCTCGACCCCGACTCCGACCGCCTGCTGCCGATGCGCGAAGGCAGCACGCCGGGACTCTGGCAGGAACTCGAGCGGGAGGCGACCGGCCGCCTCAACCTGCGCAACTACTCCGCCGCCTACATCACCCGTGACGACACGACCGGCGTGATAGCCGCGTACGTTCTGGAAACCCACCGGCCGGCTCTGCTGGCGCTGCACCTGATCACGACCGATTCCGCCCAGCATGCACACGGCCGGGAATCGGATCGCGCACGACGGGCCGTTGCCGCCGCCGACCGGGCAATCGGGGCGATCCGCGACGCCGCCGAACGCGCCGGGATCCTCGATCGCACCGCCTTCGTCATCACGGGCGACCACGGCTTCGTCGACCTCCACACCCAGGTGATGCCCAACGTCTGGCTCGCCGAAGCCGGTCTTCACGGCACCGAACCCGACCGTGGCGAATGGCGCGCCACCTTCCACCCAAGCGGCGGCGCCACCTTCCTTCACCTGCGCGATGCGGCGGACGAAGAGGCGCTGGAGGCGGTTCGGGGAATCCTCGCCGATCTGCCCCGGACGGTGCGCCGCCTGTTCCGTGTCGTCGAACGCGACGCGCTCGACCAGGCCGGCGCCGCCCCCGGCGCCCGCCTCGCCCTCGCCGGAGACCTCGGCGTCAGCTTCGGCGCCGACGCCACCGGCGACGCCATCCGACCCACCGACGGCGGCGCCCACGGCTTCTTCCCCACCGACTTCCCCGAGATCCTGACCGGCTTCGTCGGCTGGGGCGCCGGCTTCGAATCCGGCCGTACGGTTCACCGCATGGCCCTCACGGACGTCGCGGACCTCATCGCGATGCTGCTCGACGTGGACTTCGAGAGTCCGGACGGGGCGCCGCCTCTGGGGGTTCTGACCCGCTGATCTACGCAGTCAGCCCGCGGTAGACCTTCGGCAACTGGCTCGGCAGGGCGGCGATCTCGTCGATCACGAGGTAGCGGCGCTCGGGGCACATCTCGCGCAGGTAGTCGTGGCCGGCCGGGTCGACGGTGATGCAGAAGGTCGAGATCCCAACGCGTTCCGTCTCGCGGAGCGCGACCATCGTGTCGCGGATGCCGTAGACGCGGGAGGCACGGTCGCTGCCGTAGTCGAAATCCTGGGGGTAGCCGTCCGAGAGGATGAGCAGGACCTTGACCTTCGCCTCGCGCTCGGCGAGCTTCACCGCGGCGTGGCGGATCGCCGGTCCCATCCGGGTGCTGCGCTTCGGCTCCATCGCGGCGATCCGGTCCTCCGCTTCGCGGTCGAGGTCGTCGTCGAACTCCTTCGCGACGAAGAACTCGACCTCCTTGCGGCCGAAACCGGAGAAACCGTAGATCGCGTAGTCGTCGCCCAGGGTTTCGAGGGCGTCGGCCATCAGGACGAGCGACTCCTTCTCGATGTCGATCACTCTGCGCCCCGGCGGCAGCCGCTGCGGGTTGTCCGGCCAGTCGAAGTCATCGAAGACGCCGACATACTCCGGCTCCGGCTCGCGACCCGCTGCCGGCTCGGGCTCGTCCACGGGCGCCTCGGCGTCGGTCGAGGCACTCATGTCGAGCAGGAAGGCCGCCGCCACGTCGCGGTGCTGACGGCGGCGGCTCATGTAGACGGCGCCGTCCGGCGGCCGGCCGGCGCGGCGGTCGACATGCGTCTCCACCACCCGGTCGAGGTCGAGTTCCTCGCCTTCGATCAGCCGCCGCACGCGCCGGAACTCCTCCGGCTTGAGCAACTCGAACTGCCGCCGGACCCGGCTCAGCAGGTCGGCGTGGTGTTGTCTCGTCTCGTCGACGAAGCGGCCGCCGGAAGCCGTCGCAACACCGACGCCGTCCGCCGGCGGCGGTTCGATCGCCTTCTCCCGGAGGTGGCACCAGCGGCGCCGGTAGCCGGCGAGTTCGTGGTCCCACTCGTCGTAGTAGTGGACCTGCTCCCGGTCGCGGTTCAGGCCGGCTGCATCGAGTTCGCGTTCGAGTCGTTTCGACAGTTCTTCCAGGCGGGCGGCCAACTCCTCGGGGTCGAGTTCGATCGGTTCGGAGTCCGCATCACCGGCCTCAGCCTCGATCGCCCCGGTCACGTCGAGGTCGGTGAGCGGCAGCCCCGCCGTGCCCGAAAGATCCCCGTCCTGGAGGCTGAGCACGCCGAGCTCGTCCACCTGCAACTGGTCCATCAGGCCCGAAGCCAGCGGGCCCGGCTCCACGTCGTCCCGCAGTTCGACCTCGGACGCGAGTTCGCCCCACTCGCCGCGGAGTTCGACCCGCTCCGGCGCCGGGTCCCCGTGATGGGCCGGCGCGGGCATCTCGAGAGACTGCCGGGACGGGTCAACGACGGACTCCGGTCCGCGCTCCTCCGCGGCGGCTCCAGCCGTCAGGCCAAAGTCGACCACGAGGCCGGTCGGGCGCAAGGCGGCAAACGTCGGATAAAGAGAACGTACGCCGGCGCGCGTGTTCTCCACGGTGGCGCCGCGGCTGAGCAGAAGCGCGGCTTCGTTGGGGAGTTCGGCGTCGCGCACCGACACGCCGCCCTGATGCCCAGCCTCCGGCATCAGTAGCCGGCGCTGGGCCGTCAGCAGCACCCCGGAAAGATCGGACAAAGCCGTTTCGCGGGAAGTTCCCCGGGACCGCCGCCTGGAAGCAGGCGCCGGCGACGACTCCAGGGCATCGTCGATCAGCCGCAGCAGGTCCCGGCGAACGCCCCGGAACGTGCGCGCCAGCGCCGCGTCGATGCGCGCTCCCTCGAGCCGCGCGAACAGCGCCCTGGCGAGGCCGGGCTCATCGAAACCAGCGAAGAAGTCGGCGAACCGGACCGGGCCGCGGCGGTAGGTGCCGAACAGCACGCCGCCCAACTGGTGCAGCACCGCCATCCGGTAGACCATGAAGTTGCCGTAGAGGTCGCCAAACCGCTCGATCCGTTCCGGCAGGTAGAAGGAGGCGCCGTCCGTCGTCGGACGGCCGGCCGCCGCCGCGCCTTCCAGGTCGACATGGCCGGCGCGCGACCGATCGCCGGACGACAGGTCGCCAAGCGGCCGGACCTCGGCCGGCCGCGCCAGCATCGCCTCGACGTAGATCTCGAGGACGCGAGCGACGTCGTCGAGGGCAACCGCGGTCAAGGCTGCAGCGTCGTTGCGACTCGGCTCAACGCGGGCCACCGTCGACGCACGGTCACGGCAGCAACGTCGTTGCGACTTCGGTCACCGCGCGCTGGACTTCGTCGTCGTCGGTGATCGCCCGGCAGATCGCGGCGACGCAGGCTTCGCGCACGCCGATGCCTCCCGCGATCAACTGCGCCGTGTAGATCAGCAGCCGCGTACTGACGCCCTCGTCGAAGCCGCGGTGGTGCAGGTTGCGAATGCGCTTGCCGAGTTCGGCCAGGTCACGGGCCAGCGTGATGTCGATGTCCGCCTCGTGGGCGATGATCTCGGCTTCGACCTCGGGTGGCGGGTAGTCGAACTCGAGCGCGACGAACCGCTGGCGCGTGCTCGGCTTCAAGTCCTTGGCGACGCTCTGGTAGCCCGGGTTGTACGACAGGACGAGCAGGAAATCGGGGTGCGCCGGCAGGATCTCGCCCCGCTTCTCGATCGGCAGGATGCGGCGGTGGTCGGTCAGCGCGTGGATCAGCACCGTCGTGTCCTTGCGCGCCTCGACGATCTCGTCCAGGTAGCAGATCGACCCGTCGCGCACGGCCCGCGTCAGGGGACCGTCCATCCAGACCGTGTCGTCGCCCTCGAGCAGGTACCGCCCCACCAGGTCCGTCGCGGTCAGATCCTCGTGGCAGGCGACCGTCACCAGAGGCGAATCGATGCCGGCTCGCGTCCCTGCCTCGGCGCCGCGATACAGGCGGTGCGTCATGTGCTCCAGGAAACGGGTCTTGCCGCAGCCGGTCGGGCCCTTGAGCAGCACCGGCATCCGTGCCCGGTGGGCGGCCAGGAACAACTCGACCTCGTTGCCGACCGCCAGGTAGTAGGGCGACTCAGGCACGGTCCGCGGCGTCGCCGCTTGAAGAGGCTGGGTCATCGGTCGCGGCTCGAGAAGATCAACTATGGTCGATCGCCCGGGCGAGAGCGAAGTCCTTCTCCGTCACGCCGCCCGCGGAATGGGTGCTCAGGGTCAAGCGAACCCTGCTGTAGCGGATGTCGATGTCGGGATGATGATCCGCCGCTTCGGCAAGTTCGGCAACAAAGTCGACGAACCGCACCGCCGCCGGGAAGGTGGGGAACTGGTACTCCCTCGAGATCGAGGGCACTTCCGGATCCGCCTCCCAACCCGTCAGCTCGCTACACGCCGCCTGGATCTCGTCCGCCGTCATCGCCATCGTCGTCACCTCCGACGCGTGACCCTAGCAGCCGTCGAACCGCTCGGATCGCGGCGCCACGGCTCACGGCTTCCAGCCGTTCCGGGTTCCGGGCGGTCAGCCTCCAGGCGGCTCGTCCTGCAGTGGTACTGTCGGCGGCCTATGAAATTCGGCATCTTCTACGAGCACCAGTTGCCCAAGCCTTGGGGGCCGGACTCCGAGCACCGACTGCTCCAGAACTCGCTGGAACAGATCGCACTCGCGGACCGGCTCGGGTACGACTACGCCTGGGAGGTGGAGCACCACTTCCTGGAGGAGTACTCGCACAGTTCCGCGCCTGAGGTGTTCCTGGCCGCGGCGTCGCAGCGGACGGAGAACATCCGTCTCGGCCACGGCATCGTCCAGTTGACGACGAATCACCCGGCGCGAGTGGCGGAACGGGTTTCGACCCTCGATCTGGTCTCGAACGGCCGGGTCGAACTCGGCCTCGGCGAGGGCTCCAGCATCACCGAGTTGCATCCCTTCGGCCGCAGCTTCCGCGACAAGCGGATCGTGTGGGAGGAAGCCGTCCAGGCCTGTCTGCCGATGTTCTGGGAAGAGGGCTGGGAGTACCACGGCCACTACTTCGACTTCCCGCTTCGCAACGTGATCCCGAAACCGCTGCAGCGGCCCCACCCGCCGCTGTGGGTGGCCTGTTCGCAGCTCGACACGATCCGCTACGCCGCCCACCGCGGCATGGGCGCGCTGTGCTTCAAGTTCGTCGATCTCGACTCCGCCCGCGCCTGGGTCAACGCGTACTACAACACCTTCCTCGGCGACCGGCAGAAGCTCTGCGACTACCGGACGAATCCGAACCTGGCCACCGTCAGCGGCTTCATGTGCGCGCCCACCGACGAGGAGGCGCGGCAGAAGGCCGACGGCTGGACCTTCTTCCAGTTCGCACTCCAGCTCTACAACAAGGAGGGGCCGTTCGAGCCCAAGGCGAACAACTTCTGGGAGCGCTACCAGGAGTGGAAACAGACCCCCGAGGGCCGGAGGCGCTCCGACAGCGAGCTGATCGGCTCACCGGAGACGATCCGCGAGCGTCTGCGCGAACTCGAGCGGGCGCACGTCGACCAGGTCATCCTGCTCAACCAGGCCGGCAAGAACACCCACGAGGACATCATGAGCAGCCTGGAGTTGTTCGCGCGCGAAGTGATGCCCGAGTTCCACGAGCGCGAGGACCGGCACCAGGAATGGAAACGTGCCGTGCTCGCCGGTGAGCAGAGCCTCGACGAGATCGATACGGAGCCCTTCAACGCGACCGCGCGGCTCAAGCCCACCCTGCCACCGTCGGACGAGGCCCTCGCCGCGGCGAGGAAGTGGGCGAGTTAGCTCACCCACTGGTAACAGCAACCGAATCATCGCTACTGCGTATTCAAGTACGACGCCGCGCAACCCAACACAGGAAACTCTCATGTCACTTTTCCTCCAGCACCGCAGGGCCCTCTCGCTAGCCGGCTGCACCTTGCTCCTGGGAGCCGCGCTCTCCGCCGCGCCGCTCCTCGCCGACAACCATGAACTGCCGTCGCCCGAGGAGATCACTGGCCGCTACATCGAGGCCCTGGGCGGCGAGAAGGCGATCCGGGCGCACACATCAAGGACCATCAAAGGCGCGTTCGAGTTGCCCGCGATGGGTATGTCCGGCCAGTCGACGATCTACGCGATGGCGCCCGACAAGATGGTCGCGAGGAACGAGATGCCGGGCTTCGGCGAGACCGTCTCGGGCTACAACGGAGAGATCGGCTGGCTGGACAACCCCATGGAGGGCGCACAGTTGCTGAACGGCGAGATGCTGGCTCAGACGAAACGTCAAGCTCGCTTCTACGCGGACCTGGAGCGCGCCGACCTCTTCCCGCAACAGACGACCGCCGGAGAAACCGAGTGGAACGGCCAAGCCGTGTACCAACTCGACCTCGTCGATGTCGACGGCAATGAAACGTCCCAGTACTTCGCCAAGGAGACCGGGCTCCTGATCGGTGCGGAGGGAACACAGACGACCGACATGGGATCGACGGAGGTGGTCATCACCATCGGCGACTACCAGGAGTTCGGCGGCGTGATGATGGCTACTTCAACGACGACGAACATGGCCTCCATCGGGATGGAGTTCGTCACGACCATCGAGTCCGTCACGTTCGACGACGTCGACCCGAGCGTCCTCGAGCCCTCCGACGCGATCAAGGCGCTGCTGCCGGAGTAGACCCGCCGTTCACCCGCACACACAACGACTCAGGAGACGATCCATGTCCTTCAAGTCCACTAGCCGCAACGCTCTGCTCGCGCTCGTCTGCTGCGGTCTGATTCTCGGCGCCTGCGCTGCCTACGACTCAGGTACTTCGCCAGCCCCAGCGGAGCCCCCACCTCCGCCCCCGGAGTTGACGGAGGAGCAGAAGATCGTCGCTCGCTTCATCGAAGCGGTCGGCGGCGAAGAGGCATTGCGCGCGCACACCTCGACCACCGTAAAGGGAACCTTCGGGATGCCAGCGATGGGAGTGAGCGGCGACTTCACCGCCTACGCGATGGCTCCCGACAAGTTCCTGCTGACGATCAACATGGCAGGTGTCGGCGACATCGTGCAGGGCTACAACGGGGACGTCGCGTGGGCAGAGAACCCGATGACCGGTACCCAACTGGTGGAGGGCGAGATGCTCGAACAAGTGAAGCGAGACAGCCGCTTCTACGCCGAACTTGAGTACGGCGAGCTCTACCCGCAGCAGACGGCGGCCGGAGAGACGGAGTGGAACGGTCAGGCCGCCTACCAACTCGACCTGATCGACGCCGCCGGCAACGAATCTTCCCACTACTTCTCCGCCGACACCGGCCTGCTCATCGGCGTCGAGGGGGTGCAGGACACTGAAATGGGAAGGCAGGAAGTCACCCGCAACATCTCCGACTACAAGGAGTTCGGCGGCCTGCTGATCGGCACGTCCGACATCTTGGAGACGATGGGCATGGAGATCACCCAAACCGTCGAGTCCGTCACCTGGGATGACGTGGACCCCAGCGTCTTCGAGCCCTCCGAGGCGATCAAGGCGCTCCTACCGGAGTAGAGGTCGATCCGCTCGTTTCAGCGGAAGGGCCGACGCCGCTGCCTTCACGCGGCCGGGGCGCTGCTGTTCGCAGCGGCAACGCTGACCGCCGTTTCCACCGAACCCGCGGAAGCTCAGTCCAGCCGGCGGCCCCAGGCGCGCCTGCCCGACTTCTACGACCAGTGGTTCGCCGAGGTTGAGCCCCTCTTCACCGACCGCGAGCGCCGGGCCTTCGAGCAACTCGAGGGCCCCGGCGCGCACGAACGCTTCCTGCGCGCTTTCTGGACGACGCGCCCGCCGCGGCTGCTGGAGCGCTGGCGCCAGAATCTCGAGGCCCGCGACCAGTTGCGCGAACGGTCGCCCGAGATGGAGCGGGCCGTGCTCCTGGCCGGAAAGCCGGCCTACCGGCAAGGCGTCGAAGCGTGCGAGTCGACCCTCCGGCGAATCGAGATCTGGGTCTATGACGGCTGGGAACTCGAACATCAGCTCGGCCGAGCCCCTCCGCCCGAAACGAGCCAGGTCGTCCTCGCGTTCGTCCAGCAGGTCAACTTCGACCCCCGGTCGATGGCGCTGTGGTCGCCGAACGCAGGCGTGGACCTCACCTTCGGGCCCAGGACGTCCGCCAGCGTGGGCGACAGCGCCACACCGCCGCCGGTCGACGCACTGAGGATCCTCGATCAGGCGGAACGAAAACGCTGCCTGGCGTCGAACGAACGCCGCCGTCTCGAGGGGAGGCTCGAACGCGCCGTTGGCTGGAGCGAGTTCGTCGAGCAGATGGACTGGACGCGCAGGGCGCCCGGCGCCGATGGCGACACGTCGAGCTGGGTTGACGACTTTCTGCGCACGGAAGCCGTCCTCGATCCCAACGCGATGGCATTGCCGGGCGTCTCGCTGGAGTTCGAGGCCCTCGGCAGCGAGAACCGTCGCACCGCGATGCGCGGCCGGCTGCGGCTACCCCACGAACATCTCGCCAAACTCGGCGCCGGCCAGATCCTCGACCGGGTGACGATCACCGGCGATCTCTTCTTCGGCAACCGGCTTGCCGACGCCTTCGTCGTCGCCCACCACATAAGCGGCGGCGTTCCAGTCGACGCGACGGGCGGCGACCGCCCGGCACCGGGCATCGCGCTCGACTTCTACCGTCGTCTGCCCCCCGGGCCCTACCGCATCGAACTCCGCGCCGAAGACAACCTGGGGCGCGGGTTGCTGCGCACCAGCAGCACGGTCGAGGTGCCAACGCTTGCCACGCCGCCTGAGGTGCCCGATCTTCACCTGCTGACCCGTCGCGAGACGATCGTGCTGAACCAGTTGCCTGCCGTCGAGCTTCTGGCGCCGGACGGCCGGATACTCGGTTCCTCGTTCACCGCCCGGGCCACCGCCAGCCCCGGCGTCGCCGAAGTCGTCTTCCTGCGCGACGGCGAGGCGGTAGCTACGGCCATAGGACCACCCTTCGTTCAACCCGTCGACCTGCCGGAGCAGCGACACCGCGTCGAAGTACGCGGACACGACCGCGGGGGGCAGCTTCTGGCTCGGCACGGCCTCGACATCGAACGGGAGGAGCGGCCGTTCGCGATCGGCCTGGAACGTCCTGACACCGCCCGCCTGGGTGAGGCGCTCGATCTCGCGGTCCGCGTCGACGTGCCGTCAGGCCGCGAACTCGACCACGTCGAGTGTTTCCTGGGCACGGAATCACTGGAACGGATGACTTCACCGCCCTTCCGTTGCCTCGTTCCGGCCGGACTGCGAAGACCGCTCGCCTTCGTTCGGGCCGTGGCCACGCTGCACTCGAGCGAAGGGGGTTCCGGGGAACAGGTCGAGGATCTCGTCTTTCTGGGCGCCGGGGCCCCCGAAAAGATCGACGTCCGTCTGGTCGAGATGCTCGTCTCGGTCGGCGGCCGCCAGACCGGCCCGGCCACCGACCTCGGGCCGGCGGACTTCCGGGTTCTTCACCAGGGCATCGAGGCGCCGGTCCATGACTTCCGCAACCTCGCCGACAGGCTGATGAACGTCGCCCTCCTGATGGACGTCTCCAGCTCCCTGGGACGCGGCGTCCGAGTGGCCGCCACGAGCGCGCAACGCTTCTTCGAGGGTGTCCTGACCGAGCGTGACGCTGCCAGCCTCCTCGTGTTCAACCACGATCTCGAGCGGCTGACGCCGTTTACCGGCGACACCCGCCTGCTCCGCTATGCCGCCGACGGCCTGCGCGCCTGGGGCTCGACCCGGCTCTACGACGGCATCGCCTACGCGGTTTCGTCGTTCGCCGGACGGCCGGACCGGCGGGCACTCGTCATCCTGAGCGACGGCGCGGACACCGACAGCAACCTGGACTTCGAGCGCGTCCTCGCCCAGGTCGAGCTCGCTGAGGTGGCGATCTACCCCGTCGCGCTCCGTGTGAACGACCAGGGGACGATCGACGCGCTGCGGACGCTTGCCGACCGGACCGGCGGCCAGTACCACATCGCTGACTCGGTCGACGACCTGGACCGCATCTATCGCCAGATCGCGCGCGCCCTTCGCTCCCAGTACCTGATCGCCTTCGAGCCGGCTGCCGGCGTGGCGGCCGGGCCGGACGGGCTGAGGGACATCCGGGTCGAGGTACTGCGGCCTGGGTTGACGGTGACGGGAGTGCGGAGCCGGTCGCGGTAGGGCTTCGGAGCGCAGGCGGATACCGCCTTTCGGCGGATGCCGGCCAGAAGGCCGGCGCACCCAGTGTACGGCCCCGCGTAGACTGCCGGCATGAGCGGGACGCAGGGGCCGATGGGGGCGATCGAGCGCGTCGTGCTCCGGCCCTGTCGCGAAGCGAAGGGCAACGCGGGCTTCTGGCTCTTCCTGGGCCAGCTCGTCACCACGTTCGGGATCGCCCTTTCGAACTTTCTGCTGTTCTTCACCCTGGTCTGGGCCGCCGTCCGGCGGCGACGGCTCTTCTTCGCGGCCGGGGACGAGGAACGGCGGCGGCGCCGGCTTCTTCTCTACCCCCTGGCTGCCTACGCCCTCTGCTTCGTTCTCTCGGCGGTTTTCTCTTACGACCCTGCGACCAGCCTCTCCGAGCTGTCCCAGCTCTACTCCGCGCTGACCCTGCCGCTGGCTCTCCTGCTGATGCGTGGGGAACGCCAGGTGCGCGTTGTCGTGGGCGCCGTCGTCGCGATCTCGGTCGTCCTGGCGGTTTACGGTCTGGCGCAGTTCGCGTTCACGGACTACGGCCCGTTGCACCAGCGGATCCCGGGGCCGTTCTCGCACTACATGACGTTTTCCGGCGTGCTCCTGCTCGGCCTGGCGCTGATCGCGGGCCGAGTGGCCAGCAGCAGCGGCTGGCGCCGGCAGGTGAACTGGATCGCCCTTGCCCTGGTCGGCACGGCACTCGTTCTGACCCTCACCCGCAGTGCCTGGCTCGGCGCCTTCGCCGTCGCAACGGCCGCCTTCGCACTGCAGCGCAGACGGGTTCTGGTCGGTTACGCCGCGGCTCTCGTCCTGGCGGTCGTTTCGCTGGCCGCGGTGGCGCCGACGCTCTGGCCCACCTACTGGCAGCGCGCCACCTCGATGGTCGACGTCCGCAATCCCTCGAACTACGACCGGCTCTGCATGCTCTGGGCCGGCGGCCAGATGATCGCCGACCGGCCCCTTGTCGGCATCGGCCCGGCCATGGTCCGCGAGTGGTACCCGGTCTACCGCCACCCGACTTCGGTGCGGGCGCGGGTGAAGCACCTGCACAACACGTTCGTCCACCTGGCCGCAAGCCGGGGCATTCCGTCGCTGCTCTGCTACCTGTGGTTGATGGGCGCCGCGACAGCCCTGACCCTTGCCGCCTACCGGCGCGAGGGTGGAAGGGCGGGACCCCGCGGCGACCTTTACCTGGGCGTTCTCTTCGCCCTGCTGGCCCTCAACGTCGCGGGCCTGTTCGAGGCGAACTGGCGCGACACGGAGATACAGCGCTGGGTGCTGTTCCTGCTCGCGCTGCCCGCGTGCCTGCCGGCGACCAACCCGGAAGCGGCCTGAGCCACTTCGGACCTTGGCCCAGTCGCGTTCGCCTGTAAAACTGCGCCGACCCGTCGCCGACAGACGACCTCCCAACACCTGTTCCGTACACGGAGAATCCGCATGCAATTCGACCGTCTGAGCCTGATCGAGCTCCTCGATGTTCTGTCGGCGCGTGAAGCCTCCTGCGTCGAGTTGATGACCGCCACCCTCGACGGCATCGAAGCGACGCATCCCAAGCTCAACGCCATCGTCGGCCAGCGGTCGCGCGAGGCGCTGATCACCGACGCCGAAACGGCCGACGCGCGCCGCGCCGCCGGAGATGCCCGCCCCCTCGAAGGCGTGCCCCTGGGGGTCAAGGACCTCGAGGATGTCGCGGGCATGGTGACCTCCATGGGTTCGCGCGTGTTCCGCGACTCGGTCGCCGAAGCCGATTCGACCCAGGTGGCCCGGCTGCGGGCCGCCGGAGCGATCGTCGTCGGCAAGACGAACACGCCGGAGTTCGGCTTCACCGCGATCACCAAGAACCCGCTGTTCGGCGTGACTCGCTCGCCCTGGAACCTGGAGCGCACCCCCGGCGGATCGAGCGGCGGCTCTTCCGCGGCGCTGGCCGGCGGCGTGCTGCCCCTGGTCACCTCCTCCGACGGCGGCGGCTCGATCCGCATTCCCGCCAGCTTCACCGGCGCCTTCGGACTCAAGCCCAGCCAGGGGCGGATACCCCGCGGGCCGATGAAGGCCTGGGACTACGGCAGCACCGCGGTCTACGGCCCCTTGACCCGGACCGTGTCCGACGCCGCCCTGTTCCTGGACCTGGTGGCAGGCCCCTCGCCCTGCGATCCCGTTTCTTTGCCCCACCCCGGCCTCAGCTACCGGGAGACGCTCGATTCCGGTCTGCCGCGGTCCATCCGGATCGCCTGGTCTCCCGACCTGGACTACGCACGGGTCCAGAGCGACGTGGCCTCAATCGCCAGCGACGCCGCGGCCGCGTTCGACGAAGCCGGTTTCGATCTCGAACTGCTCGAGGACCATGTGCCGGGCGGCCCGCCAATGCTCACCGCCGCCTGGGGAGCGCTCGGCAACTTCCTGATCGCCGGCCAGATCCACGAGCCGCTTCGCAACCAGCGCGAGGACATGACGCACTCGTTCGCGGAGGCTCTGGAACGCTCCTGGAAGATGACGCCCGAGACGTTCGGCGCCGCCGCTCGCGAGCGCGGCCAACTGAACCACTGGTGCGGCGACGTGTTCGACCGCTTCGATCTCCTGCTGACGCCGACCGTGCCCTACGATCCGCCCCCCGCGCGCGGCCCCTTCCCCACCCACACCGGGGGACGGGAACAGGTGCCGGCCGGAGTCGCGGCCTTCACGATTCCGTTCAACATGTCCGGTCATCCAGCCGCGACCGTGCGCGCCGGGCTGTCCGACGCCGGCCTGCCGGTGGGGCTGCAGATCGTGGGTCCGCGCCACCGCGATGACCTGGTGCTGCGAGCCGCCCGCCTCTTCGAGCGAGCGCGTCCCTGGCACCCGAACTGGCCGGTGGCCTGATCGGGAGACAGGCCGCCGGCTACGGAATCACCGTGACCTTGACCGCCCCGGACCGTTTGTCACCGGCGATCTCGAAGGCGCGCTCGATCTCGTCCAGCGGCACCTGATGGGTGAGCAACCCGGCGCAGTCATCGCCAGCACCCGCGAGGATCCGCACCGCCTCCGCGAAGTCCTCCTGCCCGGGGCGGCGCGCGTAGCAGTTGGACCACTGCAGGCGCGCCTCCTTACCCAGAAGCATCAACGGATCAAGGGTCAGCAGGCCGGTGAAGACGCCCAGGATGCAGACCGTCCCGCCGGGGGCGAGGGCGTGGCCCGCCGGACTCATCGTGTCCGCCAGGCCGCCCACCGTTTCGACCACCAGGTCGGCGTCGAAACCCGCAAGATCCTCCCCGGCGCCGGCATCGATCACTTCGAGCGCACCGAGCTGTTTCGCCAGCCGGGCCTGGTGCGGATAGCGGGCGGTGATCGCGACGTGGCCGAAGCCCCACGCCCGAGCCACGGCGACGACGGCCAGTCCGATCGTCCCGGCGCCCAGAATCAGCAACCGGGCCGGCGGAGTCGCCGACCCGGCGTCCGCCAGGCGAAGCCCGTGAACCGCCACTGCGAAGGGTTCCGCCAAGGCCGCGTTCGGTGCCGGGAGCGGTCGCGGCAACCGGTACAACCTGTGCGCCGGCACGACGACCGCGTCCGCGAAGCCTCCCGGGCGCCGCAGGCCGTAGAGCTGGAGCTTCCGGCAGATCGAGTCACGGCCATCGCGGCACGGTTCGCAGTCGCCGCACGAGGCAAGCGGCTCGACGACGACGGATTCTCCCGCCGCGAAGCCGCTGACACCGGGGCCCAGGTCGTCGACGATCCCCGCCATCTCGTGGCCCATCGTCGAACCCGGGTCGATGATCGGCCTCGGGCTGTGGACCATGTGCAGGTCCGTGCCGCACAGACCACAGGCGGTGATCCGTAGCCGGACCTCTCCGGGGCCCGGTTCCGGCAGCGGCCGTTCGACCAGACCCACGTTCCCGGGGCCGCGATAGACACCCGCGCGCATCGCGCGGATCGTAGCAACGGCTGTCGAGAGGCGTGCGCGCCCCTTAGGGCAGGAGGCCCAGGGCCGAGCAGTCGGCTGCTTCGCCGTTCACCGTGCAGGCGCAGTCGCCGTCGTCGCAGTCGACCTTCACTTCGCACTCGCCCGAGTCGCCACAGGCCGAGGCCGCGAACTCGAAGGAGTTCGCGTTGGCGACATCGACCGTGCAGTCTTCACCGTCTTCGCAGGCGACCTTGACCTCGATCACGCGGGCTTCGTGGTCGCCGGCCTCGGTGCTGGACATCTCCACGCGCCGCTCCGGCTTCCGCTCCTCCAGAGTCGCGCTGACCTTGTCCACCCGGCCATCGCGCCAGACCTCGAGCACGACCGTGTCGCCGTCCTCGCGGCCGCCAATGGCCCGCCCCAGCGCCGACGCGGATGCGACCGGCTCACCGTCGACCGCGGTGACGATGTCGCCGACCTCCAGGCCAGCCCGGAGCGCCGGACTGCCGTCCACGACCTTGCCGACCATGACGCCCGCGTCCTCGGGAACACCGAAGTGGGTGCGCAGTTCCGGGGTCAGCGCGGAAAGCTGCACACCGAGAAACGCGCCGCCGCCGTGGCGCAGGTGCAGGCGCGAACCGTGCTCGCCCAGCCGCTGCATCACCCGGTGCAAACGGCGCCGTACCGACTCGCGGGCTTCACCGTCCGCGTGCTCATCCTCGATCAGGAGGATGTCGTGCCCGTCAGCCTCGAGGACATGGACGTTGTCCTCGGCAACCCACTCGTGGTCGCCGCCGTGGAGCACCCGGACGTCGCCGTCGTCGCCGACGAAGACCATACGGCTCACATGCTCATCGCAGTCTTCGCCGTCCGCGCAATCCACGACCCTCTTGATCTGGATCTTGCGAACCTGCTTTTCCTCACCGTCCTGCGCGATTGCCGGCACGGCCACAGCCAGTGCCAGCGCCACTACCAACCAGACCTTCATTCGCGACATGGTTCTACCCTTCTCCTGTTCGCCTCTGGGTTCGCTCTGCATTGTACCGGGTACGCCACCGGCTCAGCCTCTGTAGTGAGAACGCCGCCCGAGCCCATTCGTTCCACGCAACTCGTCTTGGCAAGGCGGCTGAGTCGACTCAGGAATCGTCCATGGACGCGCGCACCGTACGCAGGTCCTTGAGCGCCGCCTTGGCCATCGAACCGCTGTCACGCGCCACCTCGACGAAGCGGAAACCCTGCCGGATCCGCTTGGGCGCCTCCTTGACGGTGCCCGCGACCCCGGCGAACAGGCCGTGCCGCCTGCAGCCGTCGAGGATCCTGTCGATCGCGTCGGTGAACGACTCGTCCTCCTGGTCCGCGGCCGGCCGCAGCCCCAGCGACACACTGAGGTCGCTCGGGCCGACATAGACGCCGTCGAGGCCCGGCACGGACAGGATGTCGTCCAGGTTGTCGAGGGCCTGCCGGGTCTCGATCATCGGAATGCAGTAGGCCTGCTCGTTCGCCTCCTCGAGGTAGTTCCCACCGTAGAGCAGGCCGGCACGGAAGGGCCCGAAGCTGCGCTTTCCACGCGGCGGGTAGCGGCAGGCCGACGCCGCGGCTTCCGCCTCGGCGCGACTGTTGACCATCGGAATGATGATGCCGTGGGCGCCCGCGTCGAGCATCTTGCCGATGATCCCGGGCTCGTTCCAGGGCACGCGAACGATCGGCGTCGTGTCGGAGGCGGTCATCGCCTGCAGCATCGCCGTCGCGCGCTGGTAGTCGACCAGGCCGTGCTGCATGTCGATCGTCGCCCAGTCGAAGCCGAGTCGGGACATCAACTCGGCGCTGTGGGTGTCCGGCAACGCGAGCCAGGCGCCGAGGGCCGCCTCATCGTTGTCGATCTTGTCGCGCAGACGGTTCTTCATGGGCATTGCCTGGCCTCCTCGGTCGCTCGGTTGAACGGAATCAATGGGACGGAAATGTGGGCGCGGAGATTAGCAGGCGATCTAGGGGATCAGGGACTCGTCGGGGGTCAGGGACGCGGCGAAGCGAGCCAACAGATCGGCCGAGTGATCCAGGTCGTCCAGGGAGATCGTCTCGACCGCGCTGTGCATGTAGCGATTCGGAATGCTGATCAGGCCGGTCGCGACGCCGGCGCGGGTGATCTGGATCGAGTTCGCGTCGTTCGGCGCCGCGCGTCCGAGAGCCGCCAACTGGAAGGGAATCTCCTTTTCCTCCGCGACGGCTTCCAGCCGGTCGCTGATCCTCGGATTCATGTTCGGACCGCGCACGATGACCGGGCCGCCGCCCAGGCGAAGGTCTCCCTCCTGACGCTTGCTGATCGTCGGGCAGTCCGTCGCATGGGTCACGTCCACCGCGATGCCGACATCGGGGTCGACACAGTGGGTGCTCGTGCGGGCGCCGCGCAGGCCGATCTCCTCGCAAACCGTCGACACGGCATACACGGCGACCTTCGGGTCCTTCTTCACTACCCGGCGCAGCGCTTCGATGACGACCCACAAGCCCGTCGTGTTGTCCATCTTCGGGGCGTTCGCCAAGCCGTTGCGCAACTCCTGGAAGCCGAGTTCCAACGTGACGGGATCGCCCACCCGCACCGCGGTCTTCGCGTCGTCACCGTCCTTCGCGCCGATGTCGAGCCAGAGATTCTCCATCTTGACCACCCGGCGCCGTTCCTCGGTGTCGAGCAGGTGGATCGGCTTGCGCGCGATGACCGCGGGTACCGGACCGTCTTTCGCCCACACGGTCATCCGCTGGCCGACGAGCTGCTGCGGATCCCAGCCGCCGATCGGCTGCACCCAGAGGAAGCCCTTGTCGTCGATGTAGCTGACCAGCAAGCCGATCTGGTCGCAGTGGCCCGCGAACAGGATCCTGCGGCCGTCCGGTTTCGTGCCGGCTTCGACGTTCACCGCCGCGATCACGTTGCCATGGACGTCGGTCGTCACGCTGTCGGCGAACTTCCCCGCGTAGGCGCGTACAACTTCCTGTACCGGCTCCTCGTGGCCCGAGGGGCTCGGCGTGGCCAACAGATCGATCAGAAACTTCCGGGCTGTCTTGTTCACTTGCTACTCCCAGCCGGTACTTCGCCCCACCACCAGGTCACGGTCGGGCGACCACCGCGGCTGTCCTGTTGATTGGTGTCCTGGAATCTCAGCGTCCTCTGCGGCGCTGGCGGCTGCTGTACGAGCGCAGGGCGCGCAGGAGGTCGATCTTACGCAGAGCCGGCCAGTGCGTGTCGCAGAAGTAGTACTCGGAGTAGGTGCTCTGCCAGAGCAGGAACCCGCTCAGACGAACCTCGCCGCTCGTGCGGAGGATCAGGTCGGGCTCGGGCTGGCCCGAGGTGTAGAGGTAGCGCTCGATCGACGAGGCGCTGAATTCGTCGACGACGTCGTCGAGCGACTTGCCGACCGCCGAGTTGTCCAGAAGGTAGTTGCGAAAAGCGCTCGCGATCTCCTCACGGCCGCCGTACGCCATCGCGATGTTCAACCGGTACCGGTCGTAGCCGCTGGTTGCCGCCTCCGCCTCCCGGATCGCGGTCCGGAGGCTCTCCGGGAGCAGCTCCATCTGCCCCAGGAAACGCACACGGATGCCTTTCCGGTGGACATCGTCGTGGTTCGCGAGTTCCCGGGTCTTCTCCTCGAACAGATCGAACAGGGCCTGGACTTCCTTCGCGGAGCGATTGAAGTTGTCGAGCGACATGCTCCACACCGTGACGGTCGAGACCTGCGCCTCATAGCACCAGTTGAGGACTTCCCACAGCTTCTCGGCGCCCCGGAAGTGCCCCGCGCTGACGTTGCCCAGCCTCTGCTGGCGCGCATAGCGGCGATTCCCGTCCATGATCAGGCCAATGTGCCGGGGCAGCCGCCAGGTCCCCACCTTGGACTCGAGCCGGCGCTGGTAGAGGACGTAGAACGGCCACTTGATCAGGGCCTTGACGCGCCGCCACGTGTCGCTCGCGGGACGCGCCTCGCGGCCCGGAACCGTACCGGCCTCGACCGAATCGAAAACGCTCAACGGGAATCTCGCCGCCGGTTGGCGGGTTGGTCGCACGGAAGCCTGTTCACGCCTGCAACTCTCTCACTTCGCTGTGTTACTTTCCGTCGGCGCCCACTCGCCACCGTTCGCCCTATCACCGCAAGCCGCCACAAGGCCACGCCAACGATGACACCGCGGGACTCTCGGGAGTCGACCCGGCATCATAGCGACGTTCACTACTCCCGTACGGGAAAGTCGGCCAAACCGACCCGAAATCGACAACGCCGCACGTGGCGCCTGTTCTTCCCGGCTCTGGCCCTGTTCGCGCTCGCCAACCTGGCCGGGCCTGCGGCGGCGCCGGCGCTCGAGACGACCGAGGGCACCGAGGCCCTGCGCCTGTTCCTGGACTGCGACTGGGGCTGCGACTTCACCTTCCTGCGCAGCCAGGTCGATTACGTCAACTGGGTGCGCGATCGACAGGATGCCGAGGTCCACGTCCTCGTCACCATCCAGTCCGGCGGAAACTCCCGTGAGTACACCTTCAACTTCATCGGCCTGGAACGCTTCGAGAGCATCGATCAGAGGTTGATCTACACATCGTCGTTCACCGACACGGACGACGAGCGCCGTCGCGGCATCCAGCGGCTCCTCGAGCTGGGGCTGGTTCGCTACGTCCTCGAGACGCCGCAGGCCGAAGGACTCGTCGTCGAGTTCCAGAACGGCGAGAACCAGGGAGAGCAGCATCGCGACCACTTCCATTCGGAGCCGAACACCCTGGTCGCCGACCCGGAAGACGACCCCTGGAATCACTGGGTCTACCGCCTTCGCCTGGAGACGGACTTCCGAAGCGAGGATCGCAGGGACTCGCAGTCCTACCGGGCAAGCGCCTCGGCGGGCCGGACGACGGACATGTGGCGAACGGGCATGGGCGTCTTCTACTCCTACCGGGAGAGCAACTTCGAGTTCGAGGACGGCAGCACTTACAAGAACGTCTCCCGGAGCACGAACTACTTCGGTCAGGTGATCCGCACCCTCGCCCCGCACTGGGGGGTGGGCGTCGGCGCCAGCAGCCGCGAGTCGACCTTCCTCAACCTGGACAGCTCCTACCGTGCGGCTGCGGCCATCGAGTACAACTACTTCCCCTACAGCGAGTCGTCCGAGCGCGAGTTCACGTTCGCCTACTTCATCGGCGGCACCAGCCTCGACTACGAGGAGATCACCGTCTTCGACAAGCTCGAGGAGACCTTCACGGACCAGGGGGCGTACATCGCGTTCGGCATGGAGAGGCCATGGGGCGAGGCCCACATCGACCTCCAGTACAGCCACTTCATCGACGACTTCGACCGCAACCGGATCGAGTTCAGCACGGACGTCGAGTACCACATCCTGCGCGGCCTGAGCTTCGACGTCTACGCCGGCGTATCGAGGATCCGGGACCAGATCTATCTCCCGAAGGGGGGAGCGACCGACGCCGAGGTCCTGGTCGCCAGGCGCCAGTTGGAGACGGACCTTTCATTCCGCGGCGGCATCCAGCTCCGGTACACGTTCGGCTCGATCTACAACAACGTGGTGAACTCCCGGCTGAGCAGCGAGAGCGGCGGCTTCTCGCGGATCTTCTAGAGCCGCCGGGAAGGCCCCGCCGGCGCGCCTCCGGTATCGTCGGACCGTGACGGTAGTCATCGCGGGGGGTGGAGACATCGCATACCTGCTCGCGTCCTCACTGGCGCGCGAGGAGGATGTCTTCGTCGTTCTGCCCACCGAGACCGCCCGGGGCCGGTTCGAGAACCTGGACCTGCAGATCACGGTCGGCCCGGCGGCCAGCCGCACCACGCTGAAGCACGTCGACCTCTCCGACGGGGACACGTTCATCGCCTGCGCCGACTCGGACGAGCGCAACATCATCGCCTGCCTGGCGGCCCGCGGCCGGTCGAAGGCGACGACCTACTGCTTCATTTCGCAGGACGAGCACCACGAGAGCTTCAACGACCCGGAACAGACGACGCTCGAAGAGGTCATCGACCACCTGATCTGGCCCCAGTGGTCGCTGGCCAGGGAGATCGCCCGGATCGTGCTCGAACCGCGGGCCCTCGACGTGGAGAACTTCCACCGCGGCCGGGTGTGGCTGATGGAGTACCGGTTGCCGGCGGACTCGCGGCTGTGCGGACCGACCCTGGCCGAGGCGCCCCTGCCGGCCAACGCCCTGGTCGTCAGCCGGGCGAGAAACGGGGAGCTGATCGTTCCGCGCGGGCAGGACCGCCTGGAAGCCGGAGACAAGGTCCTGTTCATGGGTCGGCGAACGGCCCTGCGGCAAGTCGCGAAGCAGTTCTTCGCCGCGCCCGAGACCGTCGTGCGCAGCGTGACGATCATCGGCGGCGGCCGTACCGGCAGGCTCCTGGCACAGGAACTGACCCGGGGCCTCTGGCCCGAAGTACGGGTCATCGAGGTCTCCAGACGCCGTTGCGAGGACATCGCCGGACAGGTCGGCAGGGCGATCGTCTTCTGCGGCGACGGCACGGACCTGAAGGTGCTGGAGGAAGTCGGCGTCGCCCGCAGCGATGCGCTGGTCGCCATGGCCGGTGACGATCAGACGAACCTGCTCTGCTCCCTGATCGCGAAGCAGCTCGGGATTCCCAAGGTCGTGACCGGTGTCAGCCAGGACACGAGCAGCGCCCTGTTCGAGCGCGTCGGCGTCGACGTGACTCTGAACGCCCGCGCCGCCGCGATCGCCGAGGTCCTGCACCAGATCCACGCACCGCGCCTCGAGTTCCGCGCCACGCTCGAGGACGGCCGGGCCGAAGTCGTCGAAGTCGTCGTGCCGCCCGACTTCGACGCTCGGCGCCTGCGCGAGATGGACATGCCGACCGGAGTCATCGTCGGCGCCGTGCTGCGGCAGTACAACACGATCGTGCCCGGAGGAGACGACGAGGTGCGCCCCGGCGACCGTCTGCTGGTCGTCGCCACGGCGGAGGCCGCCGACACCGTGGGCCCGGCCTTCGGACTGGCGCCCGAAGCCGACTAAGCCGCCCGTGCGCGTCTCGATCGTTCTCCGTACGGCCCTGGCGCTGGTCGGCTGTTTCGGCGTCGTCCTGCTTGCGCCGTCGGCGGTCGAGGCAGTCTACGGGCACGGGCGCAGCTCCCTCGCCTTCCTCGGCGCCGCCGGCCTCGCCGTTCTGCTGGGTCTGGCTTCGCGACTCCTGCCCGGCCGGGGACTCGAGATGCGGCGGATGGAAGGCCTGGCGACCGTGGCCGTGGCCTGGCTGCTGCTGGTTCTGATCGGCGCCATCCCCTACTCGGCGAACGGCTTCGCACCCGCCGACGCGTTCTTCGAGTCGATGTCGGGCCTGACCGGCACCGGCGCCACGATCCTCACCGACTTCGACGCGGTGAGCGAAGGCGTCTTCCTGTGGCGATCCTTGAGCGAATGGATCGGCAGCATGGGCATCATCGCCCTCTTCATCGCCGTGCTGCCCGCGCTTCGCATCGCGGGCCGCCAGATGTTCTTCGCCGAAGCGCCCGGGCCCACGGAAGAGCGCCTTACCCCCCGCATCCGCAACACGGCCCTCTACCTGTACACGCTGTACGTCGGCCTGACCGCGCTGGAAGCGGGTCTCCTGATCCGGTTCGGCATGCCTCCCTTCGACGCGATCTGCAACTCCCTCAGCACCGTGTCGGCCGGAGGCTTTTCCCCTCACCCGGGCAGCATCGGCGGTTACGACAGCAGCCTGATCGAGTGGACGGTGATGGCCTTCATGCTCCTCGCCGGAGCGAACTACGCCTTCCAGTTCCAGGCGATCCGCGGCCGCCCGCTGACCCTGCTGCGAAGCGAGGAGTTCCGGCTCTACCTCGTGATCGTCGTCGCCGCGACCCTGCTTCTGGCCTTCACTCTCAAGAGCGACGACGTGCCGTTGTGGGAGTGGATCGCGACCGAGGCGCTGTCGGAGGACACGTTGCGGCGCGCGGGCTTCCAGGCGCTCGCGATCATCACGACGACCGGATTCGCGACCGAGGACTTCGCGCTCTGGTCCCAGGCGAGCCAGACGATCCTCCTGCTGCTCATGTTCTGCGGCGGCTGCGGCGGTTCCGCCGCCGGCGGCCCGAAGCTGGTCCGGGTATGGCTGATCGCGAAGTCGACTCTGGTCGAGATGTTTCAGACGGTCTTCCCCCGCGCCGTACGGCCGCTGCGCCTCGATGGCCGCCGAGTGCCCGACGACGTGATCCACGCCGTCGTGTCCTTCCTGCTCCTCTACCTCGTCCTTTTCGCCCTGAGTGTCGGCGTCGTGGGCCTGGCCGGCACGGACATGCCCACCGCTGTGACCGCCAGCATCGCCACTCTCGGCAACATCGGTCCGGGCCTGGGAGACGTGGGCCCGTTCGGCAACTACGCCCACTTCCCCGATGCGATCAAGGTCTACCTGTCGCTCAACATGTGGATCGGCCGGCTCGAGATCATCACCGTTCTCATCTTCCTCCACCCCGCCGCCTGGCTCGGGATTCGCTGGCGATGAGCGCTGCTACAGTCCGCGCCCCATGGAACTCCTTGCGTCCGGCTACACCCTGATCGAAGGTCCTCGCGTCGACGCGGCAGACCGCCTCTACTTCAGCGATGTCCACAACGGCGGCGTCTACCGGCGCAGCCCGGAGGGCGAGATCGAAACGGTCGTGCCCAAGCGTCGCGGCGTCGGAGGCATCGCGCTCCATGCCGGCGGCGGCATCGTCTGCTCGGGTCGCAATATCTGCCACGTCAAGGACGGGCACACACGCATCCTCTTCGACCCGCCGGACACGCCCGGCTTCAACGACATCTTCGTCGACTCGCGGGGCCGGGTCATCTGCGGCACGATGCGCACGAGCCCGTTCACCGGTAGCCGCGAGCGGACTCCCGGTGAGTGCTGGCGAATCGAGGCGGAAGGCGAAGCGACCGAACTCTACGGCGACATCAGCCTGACCAACGGCATCGGTTTCTCACCGGACGGGCGCACGCTCTACCACGCCGACACCGCTCGCAACCACGTCGTCGCCCACGACATCGAAGACGACGGGAGCTGCGTCAACCGGCGAGCGCTCGCTTCGCCCGACCGGGGCCGCTGTGACGGCCTCGCCGTCGACGAGCAGGGCTGCCTCTGGGTCGCCTGCTTCGCCGGGGGTTGCGTCACCCGGTTCGACCCGGAAGGCCGGATCCTCAGTCACCTGGAAGTTCCGGCGAGGAACATCACCAGCGTCTGCTTCGGCGGCAGCGACCGGCGAGACCTCTACGTCGTGACCGCCGGCGATCCGGACAACCCCGAGAGCAGCGGCTCGATCTTCCGGACGCGGGCACCCGTGGCGGGGCTGCCGGTGCCGATGGCTACGATCTGAAAAGAAACAGGGAGCGGTCCCTTAGCTCCGATTCCTACAGACCATCAGCCGCCGCCTCGGCATAGAACGGGAGAAAGCACCTTGGATGCAGAAGAACCCAAGCTGGGCACCATGCAGAAGGTTGAGCTCCGAGAAGTCTGGCGCGACGAAGCGGCAGACCTGACGCCATGGCTCGCCAGGAACCTCGAACTGCTCTCCGACTCGCTGGGCCTTGGCGACGACTTGGAAGTCAAGGGTACCGAGAAGAGAGTCGGAAGCTACCGAGCCGATCTGGTCTGCGAGGGCATTGGAGGCACGGTTGTCGTCGAGAATCAACTAGGCGCTAGCGACCACGACCACCTCGGCAAGCTCATCACCTACGGAGCGGGGCTCAAGGCCCGGACAGTCGTCTGGATCGCCGGTCGGTTCAGGGACGAGCATCGTGCAGCTCTGGACTGGCTCAACGCCACTTCCGAGGACACGGACTTCTTCGGCGTGGAACTGGAACTCTGGCGCATCGACAACTCCAGGTCAGCGCCGAGACTGAGCCTCGTCGCCAAACCGAACGACTGGTCGCGGGAGGTCGTCCGAACCCCCGAACTGTCTCCGTTGAAGGAGGTGCAGCTCCGCTACTGGCGGGCGTTCCGAGAGATCCTGCTCTCGGCCGACGGTCCCGCAAGACCACAGAAGCCTCGGTCCGACTCCTATTCGGTCGTTGCGATAGGCCGAAGCGGTTTCCATCTCGCCGCCGGCACGCACTCACAAGCTGCGTGGATTCGCGCCGAACTATACTTCGACCACGCCGTCTTGAAGAAGCAGCTGCCTGCCCTTGACGCCAACGCCTACTTCGACGCGTTGAAGCTAGACCGCGACGCAATCGAGCGCCAACTCGACTTCGAGCTGAAGTGGGAGGCGCTACCGACAGTCGGTGCCTGCCGGGTAGCGGTCTACAGGAAGTGCGACCCGACCGACGAGTCCGACTGGCCCAAGCAGCACGAGTGGCTCGCGGACCGCCTGAACCGGATGCACCGTGTCCTGGCCCCGCGTGTCAAGGTCCTCAAGCCGGTTGACGACACCGAAGCCGACTCCACCGCCGACTCGACGAATCCGAATCCGCCGTCCACCTGAGCACATTCCCCTCGCCGGACAACAGCACCACCCCCGGCATGACGCGAAGCCGTCAGGGCGTCAGCCGCAGCACGGTAAACGTCGAGCCGTCGGGGTCGTCCCATCCGGGGATGATCGCCGGGTCGTAGCCAACCGGTGGTGGCGCCGACTCAAACAGGTTCCAGATCCGCCTACGCGTGGGCAGGTCGAACGCCCACTCCGCTCGGCACTCCGCATCGCTTGTACGATAGGCACCGACAGAAGTCGCGACATCCACTTCCCGGGGATCCAGAAGATGGGCGAGGAGCAATCCGGAAGCAGGACCACGGACGGCGCGGAACTCCAGGCCCGGCTGACGCGCGCCCTGGAGCCTCGGCCCGAGATCCTCGACGCCTACCTCTTCGGTTCGCAGGCGCGAGGGGACGCAGGCGCCCTGAGCGACATCGACGTCGCCGTGTACATCGACGAAGACGTGGCCAATCCGGGTTCGTACGGCTACGACG
The DNA here is from genome assembly GCA_965232105.1 of Thermoanaerobaculia bacterium. Taxonomy (GTDB): domain Bacteria; phylum Acidobacteriota; class Thermoanaerobaculia; order Multivoradales; family Multivoraceae; genus Multivorans. The sequence goes on along the minus strand of OZ246956.1, from coordinate 2,916,742 downwards.
CGGAACTCATCACGGACCTCATGAGCGAGCTCGGAACGAACGACATCGACGTCGTTCTGCTGAACCGGGCGCCGCCATTGCTCTACCACCGCGTCCTGCGCGACGGCAAACTGCTGGTGACCCGCGACCTGAAGGCCACGACCACGCGCGCCGGCTACGCTCTCTCGCGCTACTTCGACTTCTTGCCGCAACTGAAGAAGCAGGCTGCCGCGCGCCGTTACGCGAACCGGGACCGCCAGCCGTGAGCCCAGGCCAGGTCCAGCCGGAGATTGTCGAGCGGCATCTCGCAGCGCTGCGCGGCGCACTGCGAGAGTTGCGGCGGCACCAAGGCGCGTCGTCACGGTCACTGCGCACGAACACGAGCCGGCGCTGGGCAGTCGAGCGAGGCCTTCTGCTATGCATCCAGAACGCACTCGACATAGCCAGCCATGTTGCGTCGACCGAAGGCCACGACCCACCGACCTACGGAGACTCCATCGATTCCCTCGTCGCGTCAGCCGTACTACCCGTGGACTTCGGCGAGCGGTTCCGCGCCGTCGCCGGCTTCCGGAACATCATCGTCCACGGCTATCTCGACCTCGACCTGAATCGCGTTGCCCGATTCCTGGGTGAGGACCTGGAGGACTTTGAGATCTTTGCTGGCCACATCGAGCGCTGGCTGGAGGGCTGACGCCAGCGCTCAGGCCCTACGAACCCAGTCGCTCGACTTCGTAGACCACCCGACCGAACACATCCCGGTGCCGCAGGACGATCCGCGGGCGGTCGCCGACCCAGTCGACGTCGACGCTGAGGAACCCGCCGCCGACACGATGGAAGCGGTGGTAGTCGGGATCCTCGCCCGGCGTGCCGCCGGCGTGGGCGTCGCTCGCCGGGCCGACGGAGAACTCGTCGAGGTCGGTCTCCGGGTGGACCGAGTGGTATTGCCAGTGCCGGTCGCCGACGATGACGAGGAAGCGGTCGTCCATGTTCGCCCGGAACCACCCCCGGACCGCGTCGCCCTCATGGCTGAAGGCGGCGTTGGCGTGGTTGTCCGCCTTGCTGGCGCGGTCCGGGCCGACGATCGGCGTCGGTGAGACGAGGATCTTCCAGTCCGCGTCGCTCTCAAGCAGCGACTCCTGAAACCAGCGCCACTGCTCGGCGCCCCAGATCGTCTTTCCCGGACCGTCCGGCATGTCGTTGGGCGAACGAAAGTCGCGGCCCTCGACAAGCCAGAGCTGCACGCCCTTGCCCCAGCGGACGGTGCGGTACGGGCGTTCGGGCGCCGGCGTCTGCTCAACGAACACGGCGAGCCCTTCTTCGAACGTCATTGGCGCAGAGATGCCGGGGTCGATCCCGGGCCAGGAGTCGTTTCGCAACAGGTCGTGGTCGTCCTTGAGCCAGTAGCCGGGGACCGCGCGCAGGAAGCTGGCCACCGCCGGCAAGGTGAACATTCGCTGCCAGTGGTAGCGCGCCAACTCCACGGACGTGGCGCGCGGCGACTCGTTGTCGTAGTACACGTTGTCGCCGATCGACAGGTAGAAATCGGGCCGGCCGGCCGCCATCGACGGATAGATCTGGAAGCCGTCCGGGCGGTCGCGCCGGCCGTAGTACTGGCAGGTCATCGCGGTAAAGCGGATCGGCCGGCGCTGGTCCTGCGCCGGTGCGGTCCGGAACGCCACCGTTTCGAGAGCCGTCGACTCGACCTCCGGCGCGGCCGGCCGCGCCTCGACCATCACGAGGTACGACGTGTCGGCGGCGAGGTCGTCCAGCAGAACCTGCCCGGTGAAGTCACGGTCAGGCGCAGTCGGCTGCCAGTCGACGAGCCGTGCTTCACCACCGTCGTCCCGACGCCGCACGGTGACCCGGACTTCACCCGGCGCCCCGGGAACCGCTCCTTCGAGCGCCGATGGGTCGACCCCAGGCTCGAGCGTCACGACCGGCCGGCCGGAGACCTCGTCTCCGGCGCGGCGCTGCGGCTCGGCCGTCGTCCGCGTCCAGACGACGGCCGATGTCGTGTTCACTTCCCCGACCCGAGCCCCGCTGGCAAGGAACACCGCGCCCGCGGGCTCACCGGCGGTCTGGGCGGCAAGCGCACCGGCGGCGAGCAGCAAGGCCGAGAACGACGCGATCAACCGCAGGCGACGACTCCGCCATCGACGGTGAATGCCTGGCCCGTGGTCCAGGAGCCCGCGCGCGACGCGAGATACACGGCGATACCGGCGCAATCCTCGGGCTCACCGAGCCGGCGCAGCGGCGTGGTCGCCTCGACCCGGGCCCTGTTCTCCGGGTTCTCCCACAGCGCGCGGGCGAAATCGGTCTTGACCAGGCCCGGGCAGACGGTGTTGACACGGATGTTGTCGGGGCTGAACTCGGCCGCCAGGTTGCGCGCGAGCTGCATGTCCGCGGCTTTCGAGATCGCATACGCGCCGAGCATCGAGCTGCCGCGAAAGCCGCCGATCGACGAGACGATGATGATCGAGCCGTCCTTGCGCTCACGCATCTCGGGAATCACCATCTGGCACAGCCAGTGGTTGCTCTTGATGTTGACGTCCATCACCTTGTCGAACGCCGAGTCCGAGATGCCCAGGCTGGAGCCGTAGTAGGGGTTCACCGCCGCGTTCAGAACCAGCACGTCGATCTGGCCCCAGCGTTCCCGGGTCGCCGCCACCAGCCGTTCCAGTTGATCCTTGTGGGAGATGTTGCAGGGGTGGGCCATTGCCTCGCCGCCGTTCTCGTTGATGCCGGCCGCTACCGCCTCGCAGGCATCCGCCTTGCGGCTCGAGATGACGACCTTCGAGCCAAAGGCAGCCAGGGCTTCGGCCATCGCCTTGCCGATGCCCTTCGTCGATCCCGTGATGACGCTTACTTTGCCGGTGAGGTCGAAGAGGTCCTTCATCGTCCGTTCTCCTTGCAGGCGGCCGCGGTGGCCGAGCCGCGTTGATCCGTTGTGAGGCGGCAGAGGCTAGCAGTCCCTCACGCGCTGCTACAGTCCCCGCCGCGATGACAAACGCTCGACCCGAAGGCCAGCCGCTCGCGGACCCGATTCCGATGCGGGTCGGCATGACGGCGCCCGAAGCGTTCCCGGCCGCCGAGATGGCCGAGGCGGCCGGCCGCGCGATTCTCGACATCGGGAAGGACTTCGCCTTCTACCCCGGCGATCTGGGCCATCCCGGTCTGCGGGAAGTGCTTGCCCGGCGCGAAGCGGACCGTGAAGGCGTGGACTACGACCCCGACGAAGTCGCGCTGACCAACGGCTCCATGCAGGCGGTGACCCTGGTGGGCCGGGCGTTGATGGAAGAGCCGGGCGACATCGTGATCACGGAGGAGACGACCTACTCGGGCACCCTCGGCGCCTACCGGGGGCTTGGCTACCGCCTGGTCGGCGTGCCGACGGACGAGCAGGGCATGGACGTTGGCGAACTGCGCCGGACGCTGCGGAGCCTGGCCGCGGACGGCAGGAAGCCGCGATTCATCTACACGCTGCCGACCTACCACAACCCGACCGGCGCCGTGATGCCCCGCGAGCGGCGACTCGAGATGCTCGAAGCGGCGAGGGAGTTCGAGGTCCTTCTGGTCGAGGACAACTGCTACGCCGACGTCCACTACGACGACGCGACGCGCCCGCCGCAGAGCCTCTACACGCTCGCGAGCGGCGAGGGCGTCGTCTACATCGGGTCGCTGTCCAAGATCCTCGGCGCCGGAGTCCGGATCGGCTACTTCCTGGCGAAGCAGCCGCTCCAGCAGAGGTTTCTCGATCGGCGCTTCGACGCCGGCCAGAGCACGCTGTCATCGAGCATCGTGGCGGAACTGCTGCGCGGCCGGCTGCCGGCTCAGATCGAGCGCAACAACGCAGCCCTGCTACCCAAGCGTGACGCGTTGCTGGCGGCGCTCGCGGAGCGGCTCGGCGGCATCTGCACATGGCGCAAGCCGGCCGGCGCGATGTTCCTGTGGGTCGGTCTGCCCGAGGAAGCGAACCGCGAGGCGCTGTTCGCGCTGAGCGAGCAGCGCGGCCTCGCCTACGGCTACGGCGCCGCCTACCACGCCGGAGGCGACGACGTGCCGTTCCTGCGTCTGGCCTACGCCTGCCCCTCCGTGGCCGGGATCCGCGACGGGGTCGAGCTGCTGGCAGAGTGCTTGCGGGAGCTGGCTCCAGGGCTCTTCGCGGACTAGAGCCAGCACCTCAGTCCACGTATCCCAAAGCCCTCAGCCTGCGTCGCAGGTCCTCGTCGATCCGGGCGTCGTCGATCTCGACCGCCGGCTCCACCTCGCCGGCGAGGTCGTGGTCCGCGAGCAGGGCCAGCATCCGCTCGACGATTCGCGGCTGCTCCGCGGCCAGGTCGTCCAGTTCGCCCGGATCCGCCTCCAGGTCGAAGAGCATCGGCGCCGTTCCCTGGGAGGGTGACTGCGGCTGCACGAGCTTGTAGCGGCCACGGATCACCGAGGAGGCACGGTGCCCGTCCACGTCGAGGTGGGTGTAGACATCCGGCGGATCGTCTCCGCGGCGTCGCTCCGCCAGCAGATCCCTGCCGTCGGTCGCGGCTCTGTCGATACCGAGATGACCGAGCAGGGTCGGCAGGAGGTCGACGTGCTGCGCCGGCGTCTCGATCCTTCTCGCCGGCACTCCTGGCAGGCGCATGACGAGGGGTATCCGCAGCACCTCCTCGTAAAGAGATACGCCGTGCTCCCAGCGGCCGTGCTCCTCGAACTCCTCGCCGTGATCCGAGACATAGATCACCGCGGTGCCTTCGCCAAGGCCGCGCGCCTCCAGTTCGTCGAGCAACTCGCCAAAGGCGCGGTCGTTCTGCGCTACCTCCGCGTCGTAGAGCCGGGAGAGCGCCTCGGCGGTGCCTTCGTCGGGCTCGACTTCGCCCCCGTTCAACTCCAGAAGGTACCGGACCGTCCGGTAGTGCGCGGGTGCATCGCCGGCGTCGAACATCTCTTCGAACTCCGGCGCCGGGGCGTAGGGCCCGTGCGGATCGATCGCATGAAGATAGAGGAAGAAGGGTGCTCCGGCGTCCTGCCGTTCATCCAGCCACAGCCTCACCCGCTCCAGCATCGTCTGGTCCCGGTCGCGGTCCTCGGAGCGGAAGCGGGTGAACCCCTGGGCGAAGCCGAAAGCCCGGCCGACGTTCGGGTTGCGGACCAGGCCCATCCCCTCGTAGCCGTTCGCGGCCAGGATCTCAGCCATCGTCGTCGCGTCCTCGGGGAGCACGGAACGGCGGCCGACGGTGCGGTGTGCGGGCGGCAGAAGGCCCGTGAACAGGGACGCCATGGCCGGCCGGGTCCAGGACGACTGGGCGTAGGCGTTCTCGAACACCAGAGCGCCCGTCGCGAAGGCGTCGAGCCGCGGCGAGGTCGGTTTCCCGTAGCCGTAGACGCCCAGCCTGTCGGCGCGGACGGTATCGACGACGTAGAGAACGATGTTCGGTCGCCGCTGAACCGCGCGGTCTTCGGGCCCAACGCCGCAGGAAACCAGGGCGGCTACAAGCGCGGCGCCGAACGCGAGGCGGAAGTAGAAGGCTCCGGGCACGGCGATGAAAGCGAGGACACGTCGAACAGAGGGCAGAAGAAGGATCGAACCGTAGCAGTCCCTGCTACCCTCCTATCCCCAAATGAACTCCCTGACCGCCCTCGTATCGCCCCTCGTAGCGGCCCTCGCGCTGTTCACGGGTCTCGTCGGCGTACTCGGCGCTCGGTTCGGTCTGATCTCCCCCATCGCAGGCTTCGCCCTGTTCGCAATCCTGATGGCGCTCGGCGCCGTGCTCGCGCTGCTTCTGGGGCTGGTCGGCCTCCTCCGTACGCGGCGCGGTCACCACCGTGGCGGCGCCGCCCAGGCCTGGGGCGGCGCGCTCCTGCCTGTCGCGATCCTCGGCTGGCTGCTCGCGCTCGCCTCCGTCCCCAGGCAGGCTCCACCGATCCACGACGTCACGACCGACCTCGAGGATCCGCCGGTATTCGAGGCCGCGGCGCCCCATGACAGCCGCGGCAACGGATTCGCCTATCCGAGCGGCGGAGCCCAGGTTCCCGACCTGCAGCGGCAGGGCTATCCCGACCTCGCCACGGCCCGGCTGGACGTCACTCCGGCCGAAGCGCTGTGGCGAGCGGAACACACGGCCCAGGATCTCGGCTGGACGAAGCTCCTCGACGATCCCGAGAACGGGCGCCTCGAATACTCGGACACCACATCCTGGTTCCGCTTCGTCGACTACATCGTCGTACGTGTCCGTTCCGCCGACGGCGGCGCCGCCGTGGACGTGCGCTCCGTGTCCCGGATCGGGCTGTCCGATCTGGGAGTGAACGCTGCCCGCGTCCGCCGCTTCCTGGATGTGCTGACCAGCGAGTAAGCGGTTACGATACCGCCCCGTTCGACGGCAACCCTGAGCAACGCACCGGCGCGCCCGCGCCAGGAGACACCACCGATATGACTGCACTCACCGACATGGTCGACTACGAGGTACGCGGCGAAGTCGCCCTGATCGTGATCGACAACCCGCCCGTCAACGCGCTCAGCCACGGCGTGCGCGCCGGCATGGTCGAGGGACTGGCGAAGGCGGAAGCCGATGAACAGGTCGCCGCGGTGCTCCTGGTCTGCAAGGGCCGCACCTTCATCGCCGGCGCCGACATCACCGAGTTCGGCAAGCCGATGAAGGAGCCCGGCCTCAACGAGGCGATCGAGGCGATGGAGGACGCCACCAAGCCCGTCGTGGCGGCGATTCACGGCACGGCACTCGGCGGCGGCCTCGAAACGGCGATGGCCTGCCACTACCGGGTGGGGGTCTCCTCGGCCCGCTTCGGCCAGCCCGAGGTCAAGCTGGGAATCCTGCCGGGCGCCGGAGGCACCCAGCGGCTGCCGCGGCTGGTCGGATATCGGAAGGCGCTCGAGATGTGCGTGATCGGCAACCCGATCGGCGCGGCGGAAGCGCTCGAAGGCGGCCTGATCGACGAGATCGTGGACGACGTGTTCGAGGGCGGCGTCGCCTTCGCCGAGAAGCTGATCGCCGAGGACCGGCCGCTCAAGAAGATCCGCGACCTCGACGAGAAAGTGAACGAGGCCCGTGCCAACCGGAAAGAGATCTTCGATGGCTTCCGGCGCAAGATCGCCCGCCGCACGCGCGGCTTCGAGGCGCCGGAGGCGAACATCCGGGCAATCGAGGCCGGCCTCGACATGTCCTTCGACGAAGCGCTCGACTACGAGCGTCAACTGTTCGCCGAGCTGATGGCCGGCAAGCAGTCGATCGCCCAGCGCTACTACTTCTTCGCCGAGCGCGAAGCCGCCAAGGTGCCCGACGTGCCGCGCAACACGCCGATGCGGAAGATCGAGAAGGTCGGCGTCCTCGGCTGCGGCACGATGGGCGGTGGCATCTCGATGAACTTCGCGAACCGCGGCATCGGCGTGACGATCGTCGAGGCGGAGCAGAGCCGGCTCGACCACGGCTTCGGCGTGATCCGCAAGAACTACGAACGAACCGCCAGCCGGGGCCGGATGACGAACGAACAGGTCGACCAGTGCATGGGCCTGTTGAGCGGCGTGACGGACCGCGAGGCGCTCGCCGACTGCGACCTGGTGATCGAGGCGGTGTTCGAGAACATGGATCTGAAGAAGGAGATCTTCGCGAGCCTCGACCGGATCGTGAAGCCGGGAGCCATCCTGGCCACGAACACCTCGGCGCTCGACGTGAACGAGATCGCAGCCGCCACGAGCCGCCCCGAGGACGTGATCGGCATGCACTTCTTCTCGCCGGCGAACATCATGCGTCTGCTCGAGGTCGTGCGCGGCGAGAAGACGGCGAAGGACGTGATCCACACCTCGATGACGATCTCCAAGCAGATCGGCAAGGTGCCGGTGCTGGTCGGCGTTTGCCGCGGCTTCGTCGGCAACCGGATTCTGTTCCAGCGCCAGGTGCAGGCGCAGCAGATCATCCTGAAGGGGGCGAAGTACTACGACGTGGACCGCGTCCTCTACGACTTCGGCTTCCCGATGGGTCCGTTCGCGATGAGCGACCTCGCCGGTCTTGACATCGGCTGGAACGAGAAGGAGTCGGCGTCCCGCGACATCCGCGAGATCCTGTGCGAGTCCGGCCGGCGCGGCCAGAAGAACGGTCGCGGCTACTACGTTTACGACGCGGAAACCCGCGCCTCGGCGCCGGACCCCGAAGTGCTGCAGATCATCAGCGACTTCGGTTCCGCCCAGGGCATCGACCAGCGCGAAGTCGGCGAAGACGAGATCCTCGAACGCTGCCTCTATCCCATGGTCAACGAGGGAGCGAAAATCCTCGAGGAGGGGATCGCGATCCGGCCCTCCGACATCGACGTGATCTGGGTCAACGGCTACGGCTGGCCGGTGTACCGGGGCGGCCCGATGCACTGGGGAGACAGCGTGGGCCTCGGAAAGATCGCCGGCCGCATGCGGGAATTTCAGGCCGAGAGCGGTGATGACTTCTGGCAGCCGTCCGCACTGCTGGCGGAACTGGCCGACGCCGGCAAGAGCTTCAGCGACTGGAGCGCCGGCTGAGGGAGACGCGCGTCGAGATCGGATTGACGCCCTGGGTCGACTACCTGGGCGACGAGGCGGCACAGGTCGCCGACCAGGCGGAGTTCGCCGACCGGCTCGGCTTCCACTCGCTGTTCCTGCCGGAGAGCCACTTCACGGGGGCCGCTTCCTGCCCGTCGCCGCTCGTCGTCCTGGCCGCCGCGGCAGCCAGGACGAAGCGGCTGCGGCTCGGAACGACCTCCTACCTGCTGCCGGTCCGCAACGCCTTCCAGGCCGCCGAGGAGGTCGCGGTCCTCGACCGAATCTCGAACGGCCGGGTGATCCTCGGCCTGGGCCGCGGCTTCCGTCCGGCGCTCTTCGCCGCCTTCGGCGTCGACCCGCGGACCAAGCGCCAGCGTTTCTCCGAGTCTCTCGACCTGATGAAGCGCGCCTGGGCCGGCGAGGCGATCGAGGTGGGCGAAGGGGAAGCGCGCACCCGCATCCGCCTGTCCCCGCTGCCGGTACAGCAGCCGCATCCCGAACTCTGGGTCGCCGCGTTCGGCCCGCTGGCCCTCAAGCAGGCCGGCAAGCTCGGCCTGCCCTACCTGTCGTCGCCGCTCGAGACGATCCAGCGCCTGGAAGCGAACCACAAGGTCCACCGCGATGCCCTGCCCGCCGGCGCCCCACGACCCATCGTGCCCCTCATGCGCACCGTTTTCGTGTCGGATGACCAGGCCGCCTGCCAGCGCGTCGCCTCCGCCCTGACGGCTCAGGGTCTCAGGATGGCCCGCGCCGGAACCCGCCTCGTGCGGGAGGACGACATTGCCGACATCGACAACTGGGCGATCGTCGGCGGCCGCGACCGGGTTCGCGCCGGCCTCGCCCGCTACCGCGAACGCATCGGCATGACCCACGTCATCGCCCGCTGCGGGGTTCCCGACGCGGCCGCGTGGGAGATCGAAGAGTCGATCAGGCAGTTGGCGACTCTGGCCATCTGAACGGACAACCGCGGGACACTCGCCTGGCGCAGTCGTTTCCCGCTACCCAACGCCCAGAGGCACCCAACACTCAGAGGCGAAGGGCCGCCAAAGCGCGGCCCCTTGCCCTTGTGACTGCTCTTGCCGTCAGAACGAACCGGCCGAACCGGCCTCAGCCCCGGCGTCGCCGCCCGCGTCCGCCACCGCGCTCGATGCCGCGGGCGCGGGGCAGACGCCGGGAAACGCCAGGTCCGCCGTGGCTGCCGTCAGAGCCGGATGACCCTTGGAGACGACCTCCTGATAGTACTCGTCGTCCGACTCGCCCGGATTCTGCGGCCGCCTGGTGTGAGGCGAGAACTTGTAGACCCTCTCCTCGATACGGCCTGTTCCGGCGGCAGCTTCGGTCCAGGCGGTATCCCTGACGAAGATCCGCATGCCCTGATCGCTTGCCGACGCGGCAAAGACCCAGTGATTCGGGAGAGTCGTCGCGCAACCGTCGAGCACCTTGATCAGCACTTCCCAGTTCTTCGGATCGTAGAAGTAGAACAAGCCCGAATCGTCAGTGCCGATAACGCGGGAACCGCCCCTCACGACCTTCGTGTGGCACGGGAACGCCGGAACACGAGTCGCGGCGGGCACATCGCACGTCTGCCAGTCCTCCCGCGCCGGGAGGTCCTCCGCGTCGAAGTGTTCCGGGGCGCCCAGTGCGATCCTCACCTCGTAGCGCCCCTCCTCCCCGCCGTCCTGCAGCAGGCAAAGGACCGTATCGCTGGGCACGCAGTGCGCATCGCCGTGCGCGGCGCCGGTGGTGGTCCCCGGAAGGTCCGCCGTCGGCTCGCTGCCGAACTCGCCGGCCGCCTCGTTCGACTCTCCGGCCTGCACCGCCGACGCCAACAGCAAGACGGCGCAAACGCCAAGAACGACCGTGGCGGCCGGGCCGCCTCTTCCAAGAACTCCGAACAGACACCGATCAGTCATCGTCTCAACCTCCTTCAAACCGGGCCGCTTTTCGCGGCCACCAGAACTATGCGCCGAAGTCTTACAGCACGGACCGGGACAACGCCAGCACCAAGTCTACCCGCCGAGCTGCCCGCTGCCGCTCCCGCATGGCCTCAGCGCGCGCACGAGTCGGGGAAAGCGCTGGTATCGGTAGTCGCCGCCGCCGCGGTTCCCGGCTCGTTTCGGTACTCCCTCTTCGCGCCCGCCTCGGTGTCGGTCACCCGGATGACGTACTCCAGGTCCGTGGTCGCGGCGGCGAACACCCAGTGACCGCCGTTCACTCCGCATCCGTCGAGCACCTTGACCAGCAACTCCCAGTTGTCCCGGTCCCCGAACCAGAACAGGCCCGCCTCGTTCGACCCTTCGTAGGCGTTCCTGGCCGGCGCCGTCTCGCCTTTCTTCGGGTCCGTCCATTCGACTTCGACCGCGAAGCGTTCATCGTGGAAACAGTGGCGCTCCGCCCCCGGCTCGCAGGTTCCCGCCGGATCGCTGGGCCGAACGACCACATACCGGCTCTTCGTCCCGACCGAGCCGTCGGCCCACTTCACCGAGAGCGAGAGCGTGTAGTAGCCCACCACCGACCAGACGGGCCGGAACCTGCGGTTGGTACCGGCCTGCCCGTCGCTGGTCGTCCAGGAGCGCTCGACGACGCCGTCTCCGGACGTGTCCTCCGCTACGACCGTCACGCCGGTCCGGGTGACGCACAGCTCGGCGCCGCACTCGGCACGAACAAGCCTGAAGTCCGGCCGGCCGTCACCACCATCGTCGCCGTCACCGCCATCGTCGCCGTCACCGCCGTCACCGCCGTCACCGCCATCGTCGTCGTCGCCATCGTCGTCGTCACCGCCGGCCGGCGGCGCGTCGCCACCGACGTCCCGAACCGTGTAGCCGGCGGAATCGGGGATCCCCACCGTGTAGCCGTCGCCGGGCAGTATGGTCACCGTCACCATGCCGTCCGGTCTCTGAACGGAATCGTTGACCGTCGGCACGCTCAGGCCGGCTTCGATGTCGCCGGCCTGGAACGTGACCATCCCGGCGCCCCGATCACTGCTGGCGACGAGGTTCGCGGGGCTTGCGTCGATTCGGATGTCTACGGACAACTCCGGGATCTCTCCCGGCGTGGTCCGCTCAAGCAGGAACTCCGCCGAGCCGCCCTCGTCGACAACGCCCGCGTCGAAGGCCTTGGTGACGGTGACTTCGGGCATGGTGTCCGGGGGCGGGCCGATGGCGATCTCGGGGCAGATCTGCGAACCGCCGTCGTCGTCGACCAGGCACACGATGGCGAAGTCGAACTGAAAGGCAGTTGTCGAGCCGACCGCGGCGTTCGCCACAGCGACCAGTTCGGGGGCTTCCGAGGTCTGGTCGTTGACGGTGGGAATGGTGAGCACGAACGAACTCTCGCCGCTCGCGATCGTGCGCGTGTTGAACACCGGCGACAAGGGATTGCCCTCGCCCAGCACGAGGCCGGCGGTGTTCAGGATGCGGCTCGTTGTCTTGAATGTCGTCCCATCGTCGGTGGCGAGGAGATTGAACGTCAGCTCCCGGACGGCTGTCACTGGCGCATCCAGCGCGAACGTGAACACAACGCTGCCGCCCTCGGCGACGGGCGTCGCGGCCGGCGCGACGGTCAGGCTGGTCGGTTGGGCTTCCACCGCCGGAGCGGGTGCGATCAGTATCGCCGCCGCCGCGATGGCCGCAAGCGGCGCGACCCGCCTGGCGCCAGCGGGCGACCGGCCTTGGCGACCAGGCCCGCCGGGGCGACCCGCGCCTGGACCCGAAGGCCCATCGGTCGGAATCGGTCGGAATCGCCTCGGCATTTTCGTTCCTCCACTGGTCATTCTCAACCCGGTCTCCGTCTCGGCGGCCTGGGCGCCAGTTCCGCGCCCTGGTTGGCCGGCGCCCCCGGACACGCGATCACGAGGCGCCTCGTCGCGGCCACGGAAGCGTCGTCGACCCTGATCGGCGGCGCCACCGGCACCGCGGATGGAGTTGCCGACGCCGAGACCTCGACCGTTATCGGAATGTTGACGACCGGCGTGCTCCGCGGCTCGCAGTACCGGTCATCGGGGCTGATCGTCAGCGTACGGCCCGACATCGTCACGCCCGTGACGGCGCCCGGCGCCGCACCGACAGTCTCCACGCTCCAGGAACTCGCAGGCAAGGCTGCCGCCTCGGGAAGGTAATGTCCGAACAAAGGCACTACGGGCGTCGCGGTGGAGATATGGCCCGAGCCGTCACCCCAGAGACTCAGAATCACGCTCAGGTTCCCGAAACCGGGCCGATGGACCGTCACGGATCGAGTCCCCGGCCGCACGTACACGTTGCCGTACCGGATCGCGATGGCGGTTCCGCCGCCGCCCAGCACGCAGTCGGTACTGTTCTGAACCCACTCGCCGTCCTCGCGGACCGGCCCGCAGGGAGGCGGCGGAGGCGTCCTGGGCGCCGGCAGAACATGCGGAAGGAGGCTCATGCTCCCGCTGACGGCATCCCGGGCGAGCGTGGCGTAGCCATGCTTCACGGGGATCATGTCGATGTCGAGGGAATCGGGATCCCATGGCTTGACGGCGTAGGTCCCGATCGTGTCCTTGGCAATCAGGGGAGCGGCGGCCGCGCGCCCGAAGTCCACCAGCCAGTACCAGCCGCCGTCGGCCAGACCCCGAATCTCCACCCGACCGCCCTCGGGGCACGCGAAGCCGTTGTCCTCGCTGAACAGAACGGCGACGCCGCCGCGGTCGTCGACCGTGGCCGCCGTTGCAATGGTGCTCGCGCCGCAGGTGACGGCGTACGAGATCTTCAAGTCCGAATTCGCGACGCCGCCGACGAATCCGCCCGAGCCCGCCACGGGAGCGATGTGGCATTCGTCCGCCGGACAATCGAACTGCGCGCCGACTCGCGCGCCGCCCTGCGAGTCCGCCGGCATCGCATCGAGGAAGCCGATGCAAAGGACCGCCGCGGCCCACGACGACCGCGGCATGGGCCTCACGGCATCTTCCTCTGAGTCCAGATTCTCATTCCGGTCCCCGATACCTCAGAAGTCGAACCCCAACTGCAGACCGATTTCGCGCGGAGGCGCCCACACGCGCAGCGAGGTCGTGTAGTTCGTGTGGAACTCGGTCAGCCTGTAGTCCTCGTTCGCGAGATTCCGGCCGTAGACGTTGACCGAGAGGCGGTTCTTCGGCGAACTCCAGCGCAGGTTCCCATGCAACAGCCCGTAGGCCGGCTGCACGAACCTCTCGAACGAATCGAAGGCAACGCCGTCCGTGTACTGCAACTCGCCCCGGCCCGTCAGCGATCCGAACCGGCCGAGGTCCGTGCTGTAAGTCAGCGACGCCGACGCCGAGAGATCCGGCGCCCTCGGCAAGCCGTTGCCGCTCAGGTCGATTGCCGTTTCCGCCTCCGCCCTGAGTTCATCGAGCAGCAGGATCGCGTCGATGAACGCGAAGATGTCCGCGAAGCTGTTGAACACCACCGAGGCCGCCTCGCCGAAGCGGGCGATGGCCGCGGGATCCAGGGAATCGAAGCTCTCGAACTCGTCGTCGAGAAACTCCAACGACAGGTCGAAGGAGAGCCTTCCGCCCGGCCGCACCCGAAGGTCCAGGTCGATGCCGCGCGCACTGGATCCGGCGGCGTTCGCCACGTACGAGTCCTCTATCCGCAGCACCTCGACCTGCATGTCGTCGTACTCGTAGCCGAAAGCGGAGGCGTTGAGCGTGACGCCGCGGCGCGACGAAACCCTGAAGCCGACCTCGTAGCTGTTCATCGTCTCCGGTCCGAAGGACGGCTGGAACGAGACCGAGTTGAAACCTCCGCTCTTGTAACCCGTGGACGCGGCCGCGTACAGCATGAGATCGTCCCGGGGTCGATACTCCAATCCGAGCTTCGGAGTCACTCTCCGCCACGAGTCGGCCAGTGTTTCGGTGGCGAGGCCGCCTTCGCTGGTCAGAGTCTCCAGCGAGTAGTCCTTGTCGTCCCTCGTGTAGCGAGCGCCCGTGGTCAGCGTGAGGCGATCGCCGAGAGCCCAATCGACCTGCCCGTACGCGGCGTAGGACACGCTGTCGAGAAGCGCGTCGAACTTGTTGGCCGTGACGAGAGTCCCGGGCAAGGGAAAACCCACCGTACGGGTGAGGGCCTCGTAGAAGGCGGGCCCGCAGAGAGTGGGTTCGGCGACGGAGCAGAAAGTCTCCGGGTTCAGGCCCCACAGCGAGGCGGTGGTCGCGACGAACCAGGTCTGAAGGACGCCCGGATCGGTTCGGGCATCCGTCAGATGGCGGCCTTTCTCGCCGAAACCGTAGAGGCCGAAGACGTAGTTCGCCCTTCGGGCGGCCCCCTGAAACTGCAGCTCCTGGGACCACCACTCCGAGTCGTAGGACCCGGCCGTGTCGACGAAGGCGAGGACGGTCCCGTCCACGTCGGCGCGGCGGTTCGAAGCGAACTCGCGGGCGCTGCTGATCGAAGTCAGGTTCAAGCCTCCGCCGCCGAAGGTCTTGTACGCGTGCAGCGAGACGCCGCTCTCCTCGAAGGCCGAAACCGGCTGCTCGCCGGAAGCCGACCGGTGAACGTCCGCGGGGGCCGACAAACCGTAGAACCGGATCAGCGTTCCGACGATGCTTCGCCTCGACGTGTCGCCCGGCTTCAGGTGGAAGTTGTGGTGGCTGTCGTCGTCCGTGGCGTCGGCCCGGAGCGTGAAGGTCAGGGCGTCGTCGGCAATGAAGCTCAGCGCCCCGCGCCCCGAATAGCCGTCCAGGTTCTTGCTCGCCCTCCCCAGGTGCTCGTTCCAGGTCGGATCCTCGACGCTGAGACCGGCGCCCGAGACGCGCCCCCAGAGCTTCTTCGTCAGCGGACCGGTCAGGGCAAAGCCGTAGCTCGTTCCCTCGGCGTCCTCCGGTGAATCGAAGCGACGCAGGGACGCCTGTACGGCGCCGCGGAACTCGGGTTCCGGCGCTCGCGTGACGAGACTGATCGCGCCGCCGGTCGAGTTGCGCCCCCACAGAGTGCCCTGGGGCCCGCGCAACACCTCTGCTCTCTCCAGGTCGAGAAAGCTGCCCACGAGCGACTGCGGCCTGGGCATGTACACCCCGTCCACGTAGTAGCCCACCGCGGCCTCGGCGCCGAGGCCGGACGCATTCGACCCCACGCCGCGGATGAACAACGAGACCTCGCCCGAAACGGGGCTGTGACCCGACGCCACGACCCCCGGCGCCGCGTCGGCCAGCGCCTGAACGTCACCGATTCCCCGATCCACCATGTCCTCGCCCGACACCGCGAGGACCGAGATCGGAACCTCCTGAAGCCGCTGCTCCACCCTCTGCGCGGTCACTTCGATTTCGTCCTCGATGACCGGCGCGCCTTCCGGCGGTTCGTCCTCGTCCGGAAGCTCCTGCGCCGCACCGGAGGCCGCCAGGAGAAGGAGCAGAAGCCAGGGGCTCAGCGCTTCCCGGAAGGTCAGGACGTTCATTCAGATTGCTCCTTCAGAACCGGTACCGGATTCCAACCAACGCCTGAAGCCCGCCAGCGTCCAGGTCGAGCCGCGTGCCGTCCGGGAGCTCGAAGTCGTCCGGGCCGCGGACGTGCCGGACCGTGCCGAGCAGTCCGGTTCGCGGCCGAAACCACCAGGCGACCTCGGCGCCCGCGTGCCAGCCGGTCGTCCCGCTCGAGTGCAACCGCGTCTCGCCTCCGGTCAGCGTCGCTTCGTCGTACGGATACTCGCTGTCGAACCGCAGGCCCACCACGATCGCCTCTTCGAACTCGAACCAGGACGGGCCGCCGAAGAGAGCGAACCCCAGCTTTCTTCCCTCACGGATACGCCACATCGCCGACAGGTGGAGGGAGAACTGCTCGCGCCGGGCTTCGACCTCTCCCTCGACCGGGCGCGGCCGGTCGAAGAAGAACGGATGCGGCAGCTCGGCGGCCACGTCGACATCCATGTCGTGGGAGGACCTCGACAGCGCGACGGCGATTGCGAGCCGGCCCCGCACCCGGTAACCCATCGACGCCTCGAGAGCCGCGGCCGCGCTCCGCTCGTAACGGGCGTCGAGTTTTCCCGGTTCGAACCCGAACAGCGGATGATCGAACGCACGGGGCCTGGACGCGGGCCCTGACGCGGACTCCACGCCCACGGAGACGCCCCAGAACCAGTCACGGACAGGTTCGGTTCCGGATTCCACGCCGGATCGGGCTTCGTCGTCAGCCCCGGCCCCTTGCTCCCAGGAGCGCATGGCGGGCGGCGCCGAAGCGGTCAGGGCGGACGCCGCAACGAGCAGTCCCAGAAAGCCCGCGAGCATCCGCCCTGGCGAAGCGCCGGTCACCGCGCGGGAAGTCCCACGGCGGCCAGCGCCTGATGCACGGCGGCGTACTCGGCGCTCGAAGCGCCATGAAGGTCGGCCGCCGACTGCCGCACGGCGGCCGCCATCATCTCGAACGTGCCCCTCGCGGGCATCAACTCGGTCAACGCCCGGAAGTAGATTCGGGCCACCCGGTCGCGGTTCGCGCCGCCGGCGCCGGTCACGGTGGTCCCGCTCGAACGGTGCCGTCCTCCCTCGACGGCCAGAAAGAAGCTGTGGCTGAGGATCGTCGAGTTCCAGTGGATGCCGTCGTAGCCGCCATCGCCCGCGACGCCTGCGAACCTGCCCTCGCGGAAGATGACCCCCGTGTAGCGGATGAGCCGCTCGCCGACGAGGGCGACGAGAAAACGAAAACCGCGGTCCCTCGCGTCGGGAAAGGCGACTCCCTCGGCAAGCTCGGCGGCGCCGGGATCGCCGATGGCTCGAACGAGCTGCGCGTCCTCGCCGATCAGGTAGTCCGCGCGTAGCGGGCCCTCGCCCGGCGCGTGGAAGGCGAACTCGATCGCCGAACCGACGATGTCCGAAATCGCCTCGTTGATCGCGCCGGCCTCGTTCCAGAAAAGGAGGAACCGCCCATCCTCGCAGGCGAGTGGACCACCCAGCCCCTCGCTGAAGTCCCAGATGTCGCCGCACTCCAGATCCCGACCGTCGATGGAAATCCTGGACGGGCCGAGGACGGCGGTGTGCGAGCCTCCGAAACCCTCGCCCGTTCGGCCATGCACGGAGAAGTGGGTCACTCCGTGCATGAATTCGTGACCGACGATGTCGAGAGCGCCGAAGTGGTTCGGCTCGCTGTCGTCGAACGTAAACAGGTCGCCGAACACGAGACCGCCCGTCCCCTCGAAGCCGAACGGCGGTTGCACGAAAAACGCGTTCGACAGGTTGAACACGTTCGTCGCGGCCACGGTGCGGCCCCCGTCGCCGTCCATTCCGTCCCACTGCTGCTCCTGATGGAGGTAGTCATGGGTCAGACCGAGATGGGCGTGAACGTCGACGACGGCCTGGAGAGTCCAGTCGTTGTCAGGGTCCCACGCGACATCGCCGGGCCCCCAGAACACCTCCGGTTCAAGGAGGTGGAGCGCCCTTTCCGAGACTCCACGCATATCGAGCGTGACGATCTCGGCGCCCCGAAGTTGATCCCGGGTTTCGAAGCCTCCTCCCGTGATTCCCCGAGCCACCGAGGTAACGCTGATCTTCCGGCGCTGGCCGAACGCCCCGAGACCGCTGCCCACGGCGATTCCCTGGTCGCTCACCAGGCTCTCCCGCCACGCCGGCGCCCCGGTCATGGCGTCGATGAACCAGGCGTTCATGTCCCTCATGACCAGGCGCCACGCGAGCGCGTGGCCGCCCAGGGGCGAAGGCAGCACGGTGAGCGTCGGTGAGGCGCCGGCGACCGGCCGGACTCCCGCCAGGTCGATTGCGCGGGCGATTGCCGAGGCAGCCGAGAGTTTCGGGGCGGTGTCCAGGTTGATGTCGCGATGAAGCGTGCCGAGGACCGACACCGTCACGCCGCCCGCGCGCTGCAAAGTCAGTCCTCCACCGTGGACAGGCACGCCCCGGTGAAACTGCTGGAAGCTCTCGTGAACCCGGCCGCGCAGCCGGCGGTCCCCGAGCCGGGACACCAGTCTCAGTTGGCCCGCGTCTTCCATCCGCCCCATTTCGGCCCGCAGCCCGGACAGCGCGGCGGAGTCGGAAGTCGCCAACGTCGCGGCCACGAACCGCGGCGCTTCCCGCTCCTGGGCCGCCGCCGCGACCGCCAGGGACACGATGGCCGCGACAGCCAGACTGGTCGGCCGAATCGACCGAATGCGTCGCGACATCGACGGCGCCTCGTCCCTCGAGCATTCAGCCGCATGGCGTCTATCCCGTGGACCCGAGCCGTCTCGGTGGCGTTGCCGGTTCTCCATTGAGCAGCGTGAATCGAATCGTCTTCTAAACATCTCAAGACGGAACCTAACAGGCACTCTCTTCGATGTCAAGCGCACCTTTTAGCTCGCTCTGGTTCAGGCAGGACTGCGCCAGGGTCGAAACGTCCCCCGTGGTCTAGGATCCCTGGAATGACGGCGCGATCCCATCGCGGTCCCAGGAGGGCCCCACGGCGACAAGAACCGCCGCGCGACCTGGACGACATCGACTACGGGATTCTCGATCTGACGCAACGAGCCCCCGATCTGACGCAGGCCGAGCTGGCCCAGAAAGTGGGCCTTTCGCTCTCAGGCCTGAAGCGGCGCCTGCGCCGGCTCGAAGCCAGCCGCGTGATCAAGGGCCGGGTTGTGCTGCTGGATGCCGAAGCGCTCGATCTGGACTTGCTGTGCTTCGTTCAGGTGACTCTGGTACGCCACCGGCCCGGCGCCGCGCGTGAGTTCCGCGACACGATCCGACGGCTGCCGGAGGTACTCGAGTGTCACGCTCTGACCGGCGAACACGACTACCTGCTGAAGCTGGTGGCGCGCGACAAACGACACCTTCAGCAAGTACTCGAAAGCGACCTGGCCGCCAACGCCGGAGTCGGCCGCCTGCAGACCAGCCTCTCGCTGGAAGAGGTCAAGGCCACCACCGTTCTGCCCATCGCACCCGCCGGAAGAGGGCGAGCCGACCCAGACGGTCCGTCGGGCGATCCGTCGGGCGACGGGACTGACCATTCCACCGCGCCGGGCGTGTAGAGTCGGCGGCTTCGGCGCACGACAACTCCGAACGAACCCTGGAGGCATGATGGCCAACACTCTCAGGCTTGGACGCGCAGTCCTGCGGCCCCTTGCCCTGGTGGCGACGCTCGCGTTCCTTGCCGGAACCGCCGGCGCCGCTTCCGGCGGCGCCGAAGTGAAGGTCGATTCCGGCAAGCTGCAAGGCGCGGTCCTGGACCCGAGCAGCGGTCTGACGGTCTATCGCGGCATCCCCTTCGCGGCGCCGCCCGTCGGCGAACTGCGCTGGAGGGCGCCGGAGCCGGCGGCGAAGTGGACCGGCGTCCGCGACGCGACGGAATTCGCCGCCATCTGTCCGCAGAGCCCGGCTCTGGCCATGATGACCGGCGAAGCCCTGCCGGAGAGTTCCGAAGACTGCCTCTACCTCAACGTCTGGACCACCGCCGGCAACGGCGACGACCCGCGGCCGGTGATGGTCTGGATCCACGGCGGGGGGCTGAGTCTTGGCTGGAGCAATCAGGCGCAGTACGACGGCGCCGCGTTCGCGGGCAAGGGCGTGGTCCTCGTGTCGATCAACTACCGGCTCGGACCGCTCGGCTACCTTGCGCATCCGGCGCTGTCGAAGGAATCCGGCGGCGAATCGGGCAACTACGGCTTCCTGGACCAGATCGCGGCGCTTCAGTGGGTCAACCGGAACATCTCCCGGTTCGGAGGCGACCCGGACAACGTGACGATCTTCGGCGAGTCCGCCGGCGGCACCAGCGTCCACGCGCTGATGGCGAGCCCGCGGGCCGGCGGCCTCCTCCACCGGGCGATCGCGGAGAGCCCTTGGGTCACGGACACGAACATCCGCCCGCTGCGCGGCGCCAAAGGAAGACTCGCCAGCGCCGAGGACGTCGGCGTCTCCTGGGCCGCGGCGATGCTCGGCGACGGTGCGAAGCAGACCGCGAAGGCTCTGCGGGCCCTCGACGCCGACACGATCATCACGAGAACCGCCCAGGGCGGCGCGCTCGGAGGCTACGAACCGCACGTGACCTACGGCACGGCCTTCATGCCCGAGTCGAGCGAGGACCGGTACACGGAGGGGAAGCAGAACGACATCCCCCTGATCGCCGGCACGGACCGCAACGAGGGCACGATGTTCATCGCCTTCCAGCCGCTCACCGAGCGGGCGCAGTTCCTCGAAACGCTGAAGGGCGTCTACGGAGATCAGGCCGGAGAGGTGGCCAAGCTCTACCCGTCGTCGAACGCCGACGAGCTCAAGGTGCAGCACGACCGCTTCCTCACCGACACCTGGTTCCTGCGCGGCGCCCGCAGGATGCTGCTCGGCATGGACAACGTTTCGTCGCCGGCGTTCCAGTACTTCTTCACCCGCGTGAACCCGGAGAACCCGGCCTGGGGCGCGCACCACGCGGCCGAACTGGGATACGTGTTCAACACGCTCGAGGGCGAGAACTACGACGACACGGATGAGGCGCTCGCGGCCCTGATGATCGACTACTGGGTCCAGTTCGCCCGTACCGGCGACCCGAACGGCGGCGGCCGCCCGGCGTGGCCGAAGTTCGATGGCAAGAAGCAGGCGTATCTTGAGTTCGGCGACGAGGTGAAGGCGGGCGCGGCGCTGGAACGGGAGATCAACGACCGGCTCGAAGCGATCCGCGGGCAGTAGCCGACGGCTACGGACACACCGGACGACAAAGGCGAAGCGGGAATGACGAGCAACCCGCCCCGCCGCTTCCTTGGGTGGCAGATGGTCGGGCTCGGCTCGCTCTGCTACGGCTTCGGCATCTCGCCGATGTACTACTCGTGGGGCTTGTTCCTGCCCGAGATGCAGCAAGACCTCGGCATGAACGACACGCAGTCGGGTCTGGTGTTCAGCGTCTTCAGCTACCTCTACCACCTGCTCGGCCCCGTCGTCGGCATGGCAATGGGCAGGTTCGGCATCCGCTCGGTCATGGGCTTCGGCTCAGTCGTCGGGGTGCTGGCCTTCTGGCTACTGAGCCGCGCGGACTCGTTCGCCGACTGTCTCTTCGCCTACGGCGTTCTGGGGGGCATCGCGATCGGCTTCTCGACGATCGTGCCCGCCCAGACCCTGGCCTCGAACTGGTTCGTGCGCTACCGATCGCGGGCGATCGGCCTCGTGCTGGTAGGCGGCGCTCTCGTCGGCATCCCGGTGAACGCGTACTTCGCCCCAGGCATCCTCCGGGTCGCCGACTGGCGGGCCGGCTGGTTTGTGATCGCCGGAGTCTCGGCCGCGGTCGCGGTAATCGCGGTGCTCTTTGTTCGCGGCAGCCCGGAGAAGGTCGGCCAGCAGCCGGACGGCGGGCCGGCGCGCGGAGAGACGGCCGGTGTGGCGGACGACCAGGAGCGGTCGGGACCGTCCGGCCTCGGCGAATGGACCGCGCCGCTCGCCATGCGCACACACCAGTTCTACGTGCTGATTGCACTGTCGATCGCCTACGGGGTGCCGTGGGGCATCATCACCGTCTACGGCCGCCTGCATCTCGAGGCCATGGGCTTTACGACCGCCGTCGTCGGTTCGATTCTCGGCGTCCGCGTCGCGGTCAGCCTGCTAGGTCGCCTGAGCGCCTTCTTCGGCGACTTCATGTCGCCTCAGCGTCTGCTGGGGATCGTGCTCTTCATCGAGGCAGCCGGCAGTGCCGGTCTCGTGGTCGCGGAGACCGCACTCATCGCCTACGCGTCCGTTGTGCTCGTCGGCCTCGGTTTCGGCTGCGCCTACGTCTGCATACCGGTCGTGTACTCATCCTTCTACGGAAGGCGCGCCTTCGGCACGATTATCGGCACCCGCTTTGCCATTACCGGCCTGATCGCTCCGGCTGCCCCGACCGTCGCCGGCATTCTCTCCGACTGGTCCGGTTCCCACGCCCTGACCTTCTGGATCATGGCGGCGTGCTGCCTCGCCGGCGCCTTCGTCGCCTTCGGGCTTCGAGCACCGGTCCTCGGGGCTCGGCCGATCGCGCCGGTTGGGGCCAGCTAATCAGCCGGCGGCGGCGACCGTCGTCTGCCAGCGGTGCTCGCCCCAGGAGAGCTTGAGCGTGCCCGGCGCGCCATCTTCGGGCGGTTCGATGTCGATCGTCAGGCTCGACTTTCCACCCTCCTCGACGGAGTGGTCGAGCGCCGTCTCACCAAGGTCCTTGGACGGATCATGCATCGAGCCCCAGATGTCCGGCTCATTGTTGACGACCAGCGCCCACTGGCCATCCTCGTCCAGGCGTAGCCACAGGCTGTAGAGGCCCGCGAAGCCAGGCGAGACGTTGCCCATCGGCACCTTCAGGTCGCCGACCATGATGTCGACTTCGGTGCGGAGCTTGATCGCCGCGAAGGTCTGGAACTCGAGCAGACCCTCTTCGTGCTCCAGGAAGGACTGCCAATCCAGGCTCATGAGGGGGATCCGGCCGGCGTTGACCTGAACGGTACCGCCGCCGATCTCGGCCGTGTCGATCGAACGGGTCGCGTTGACCAGCACCGCGAAGGTGTTGGTCAAGCCGGAGGCGTCGAGCTTGCGACCCTCACCCTCCTTCGAGGGCTTCACGACAACGTCGTCCGTCTCGCCCGACTGACCCGCCACCGGGCCCGCGGCCGCTACAACCAGCAGGAGAGCGGCGACCTGAGAAAGCCGCCGCCCGCGCGAACCGGCCATCGGCGCCTCCCTACTCCCCGCCGCCTGTGCTCTGTATCGAGGCGAGTCCGAGCCGGAGCGCGATCGGATCGACCGGCTCGACGGGGGCCCAGGCGACGAAGCCGAGCATCATCTCGTCCGTCGTGGCGGTGCCGTTGAGCACGTTGTCACCTGGGTCGAAACCGCGAATCTCGCCGCGTTCGGGCGTGTTCTCGAACCACATCGAGACTTCGACGCGGGTGCCGGCGGGGATCGTCTTCGGCTTCTTGTACTGGTACGTCGTCTGCCACTCCTGGTCGTAGTTCGGGACGTCGAGCAGGACCTCGGTCGTGCCGTCGGGGTAGAACGCGTCGTAGCGCACCGCGACCGAGCGCAGATGGGCGTGCGGCCACAGGGCCAGAATGTCCGTCTCCACCGGGAAGACCCGCGCCGCGCCGACCTTCCAGCGGTCGTGGCCGGGCGGAATCTCGAAGGTCAGGTTGCCGATCGAGTCGAACTCGACCTTGCGCAGCTCGCTTTCCGGAGCGTCGGCGAACACGAAGCCGATCTCGGAGCGATCGTAGAAGCCGCTCCCCTCACCGGCTTCCTTGTTGTAGTGCATCGAAAAGTCGATCGTCGATCCGGGCTCGAGCTTCATCGCGTAGCCGGGCTCCATCAGGTGGCTCTCGGCGCCCAGGGCGATGCAGCCCAGCGAGTTGCTGCCGAACTTGCCGAGTGCCGGCCCGCCGCCCGGAGGCTGGACGCTCGCGCACATGTGATGGACATCGCTGCCGCCGACCTTGAACTCGACGCCACGCACCCAGACAGGCTCCGTCAACATCTCCTCGGTCAGCTCGGTCCGGAAGTTGATGTTGATGTCGGCGATGTCGTCGGCCACCCAGTGCTCTTCGGGCATCTGGACGACGAGATCCGGACGACCCAGCGACCAACCGCCCGAGCCTTCCTCGACGAACCTCTTCGGCGGCGGCGCGTCGGCCTCGTCACCGGCGGGCGCACCGCCGCGAGCCCAGGCCAGGACCGTCTCGATCTCGTCGTCGGACATCACCCGCTCATTGTGGAACTGCCCGCGGGTCGCTTCGGTGGCGAACCAGGGAGGCATCGAGCGGTTCTCGACCGCGCGCGCGATGGAGCGCGCCCATGGGCGCGTCTGCTGGTAGGTCATCAGCGGCATCGGCGCGATCATGCCGCCGATGTTCTCGCCCTGGCCGTCGGGCCGGTGACAGGTCTGGCAGTTCTCCTGCAAGACCGGCAGCACGTCGGCGTAGAAGGTGGGCGTGTCCGCGTCGGCGGCCAGGACGATGCCCGGAAGGGCAACGGCGGCGGCGATCATGATGAGGACGGGGCGAGAAGTCGCGGTCTTCATGTCATCTCTCCGGTCGTGCGGCCCGCGGCACGCTCAAGCGTTCGACATGGCATCGCGCGCAGGCTCGGATCCTTGGTCAAGGCTCAGCAAGTGTACCCGACGAAGGTGGCACTATTGTTGGGCCACGACGACTCCGTCGTCGACTCCAACGCACCATTGAGAACGCGGAGGCTGCCAGCATGCGCAACTCGTTCGCCAGCTCAACAGTAATCCTGAGAGCCGCAGTCGTCCTCTGCCTCTGCACCGCCGCCATGGCGACGGCTGAAGAAGCAGACCGCCGGGCTCTGTTCGGCGATCTCCACGTACACACCCGCTACTCGTTCGACGCCTTCATCTTCGGCACGCGCAGCACGCCCGACGACGCCTATGAATTCGCCAAGGGCAAGCCGATCGAGCATCCCGGAGGGTTCGACCTCCAGCTCGACCGACCGCTTGATTTCCTTGCCGTCACCGACCACGCGAACTACCTCGGCATGCTGGAAGCGATGTCGCAGCCCGACCACCCGCTGTCGAAGCTCGACCGGGCGGCCGACTTCACCCAGGCCCGAACGATCGCGGAGAAGCGGCGCGCCTTCCGCAGCGGCGCCTACGTCCGGGAGCACCGCGACGTGGACGTCGTCCGTTCCGCCTGGAAACGGACGGTCGAGGCGGCCGAACGCCACAACGACCCCGGAAACTTCACCAGCTTCCCAGCCTACGAGTACACGTCGAGCCGCGAGGGCGGCAACCTGCACCGCAACGTGATCTTCCGGGGCGACGCCGTGCCGGACTACCCGTTCGGCCGCCTCGACTCGGCGAACCCGGAAGATCTCTGGGCCTGGATGGACGACCAGCGTTCGCAGGGGATCGAGGCGCTGGCCATCCCGCACAACTCGAACGGCTCCGACGGCCACATGTTCCAGCTCGTGAACTTCGCCGGCGAGCCGATCGACGCCGCCTACGCCGAGACCCGGATGCGGAACGAGCCGCTGGTCGAGGTCACCCAGGTCAAGGGCACCTCCGACACCCACCCCTTCCTGTCGCCGAACGATGAGTGGGCCGACTTCGAGATCATGCCCTACCGGATCGCGCAGTGGAACAAGTCGAGGCCGCGCGGCTCCTACGTCCGCAACGCCTACCAGCGCGGCCTGAAGCTCCAGGCCAAGCGCGGCGCGAACCCCTACCAGTTCGGTCTCGTCGGCGCCAGCGACACCCACAACGGCGGCGCGTCCCTCGACGAATCGGACTTCGTCGCCAAGGTCGGCATCCTGGACGCGACGGCCGAGCTGCGCGGCTCGGTGCCCCTCGTTGCGGACGAAGGCGTCACCGCGTACAACGACACGTACTACAAGACCTGGAGCGCATCCGGTCTTGCCGGCGTCTGGGCGGAGGAGAACACTCGCGACTCGATCTACGGCGCGTTCCGCCGCAAGGAGACCTTCGCCACCAGCGGCCCGCGGATCGTCGTCCGCTTCTTCGCCGGCGTCTATCCCGACGACCTGGCCGGACGCGACGACGCAGTTGAGGTGGCCTATGCCGAGGGCGTGCCGATGGGCGGCGAACTGCCGGCCGGATCAGCCGCCGCGGCGGCGCCGACCTTCCTCGTCTGGGCGCTCCAGGACCCCCTCGGCACGCCGCTTCAGCGGGTGCAGGTGATCAAGGGCTGGAGCGAAGGCGGACAGGCGATGGAACAGGTGTTCGACGTCGCCTGTTCGGACGGCGGCGTGCCCGATCCCGAAACGCACCGCTGTCCGGACAACGGCGCCGAAGTCGATCTCTCCGACTGCGGCATCGCGCCCGACAAGGGGGCATCGGAACTCGTCGCCCTCTGGCGGGATCCCGGGGTCGAAGCCGGCCAACACGCCTTCTACTACCTCCGGGCGCTGGAGAACCCGACCTGCCGCTGGTCGACCTGGGACGCGGTCAAGGCCGGCGTCTCTCCCCGGCCCGAGTTGCCCGCGACGATCCAAGAGCGCGCGTGGTCGTCGCCGATCTGGGTCGGCGGCCCGCCGACCGGGTGAGACCGACGAACCACCCAAGAAAGGACCCGCCCAAAGGCGGGCTGTATACTCGTCCGGTTTCCGGCAACTCCAACCTCTCCTCTCCGAGTACCCAACCCATCATGCGCAAGTGTTTGACTCCTCTCGCGCTGAGCGCGGCCGTCGGCATTCTGCCCGGTCTTGCGCCCGGTCTTGCGCAAGGCGACGAGGAGAACCTTCCCCAGGAGCCCGCGACGCTCGGGCAGGCCATCCGCGACGCGGACGTCTCGGTCGGCCTCCGCTACCGGATCGAGCAATCGGACGACGACGCGTTCGACGACGCGGCGCTCGCTTCGACCCTGCGCACGACGCTCAAACTGCAGACGAAGGCGTACCGCGGCTTCTCCTTCCTGCTCGAGGCGGAGGACGTGACCCCCGTCGGCAACGACGGCGCCTATCGCAACCTCGGCTACGGCGGACTCGACAACGGCGTCCGCGACCGTCCGGTCATCGCCGACCCGGCCCTCACGGCGATCAACCAGGCCGCGGCGAAGTTCGAGCGCGGACCGGTCGCGTTCACCCTCGGTCGCACCGAGCTCCTGATCGGCGATCAGCGCTTCGTCGGCGCGGTTGGCTGGCGCCAGCACCACCAGGCCTTCGACGCGGCCGCTCTCGATGCCTCGCTGGCCTCGGACTGGACCCTGCGCTACGCCTTCCTCGACCGCGCCCACCGGATCACCGGCGCCGAGGAGGCGATGGGATCCCACGTGATTCACGTCTCGGGCCCGGCGGGCCCGGGCAACCTGGCCCTGTTCGGCTACCTGCTGGACTACGAACGACCCGGCGCCGCGGCCAACTCGACGTCCAACTGGGGCGCCAGCTACAACGGTTCGCACGACGCCGGCGCGGCCTCCGTTCTGTGGGAACTCCAGTACGCGGTCCAGTCGGACTGGGCGGACAACCCCGGCAGCGTCGACGTGGACTACCAGAAGACCGGGATCGGCTTCTCCCGCGGCGACGTCAGCGTGCGGGCCGTACGCGAGGCCCTCGACGGTGACGGCGCCTACGCGTTCCGCACACCGCTGGCCACGCTCCACGGCTTCAACGGCTGGACCGACAAGTTCCTGGGCACCCCGGCGAACGGCCTCGTCGACTTCTACGTCCGCCTCGACCACAATCTGGACACTTGGAACTGGACCGTCCGCTGGCACCAGTTCCGCTCGGCGGTCGGCAGCATGGACTACGGCGCCGAGATCGACGCGATGGCGGTGTGGAACACCCCCTGGAAGCAGGACTTCGGCATCAAGCTGGCGCAGTACAACGCGGACGAGTGGAGCACCGACACGTTCAAGGTCTGGGTCTGGACGTCCTGGAGCGTCAACCTGCGATCCGCAAGCAGCCGCTGACGTCGACTGACGCGTCGTCCCCCTCCCGCACGGCCTCCCAATCGGCCGGAGCCAACAAAACGACCGGCGGCGACTGCTCGTAGAGCTCACGCGCCACGGCCGCGCCGAGGGCGAGGATCCCGTCGAGTTCCCGCAGCACGACAGCGGCCGGCGCCGTGCCAAGACGCACGCCCTCGAGCAGCACGGAACTCGAGCTGCTCGATCCCCGCCCGTAGGGCATGACCAGGACGCGGCCCGAAACACTCTCGCCGCAGCGCGGGTGGCGCCGGTCGATGATCCGTCCGGTCGAGGGGTCGACTCCACCCCAGAAGGAGAGCGGCTCCTCCAGCCGCAGCACCGGCCCCGCGCCGGCGCCGCCAACCAGGACCCGGCCCCGCAGCTCGCCGCCGCTCACGGCCACAACTCCGGGTCGCGCCGCAGATGGCCGGCATGGGCCGATCGCACGCACTCGGACAGACTGCCGAAGACGACGTCGAAGCCGACGTTGCCGGGCGCGTAGTGCGCGAACTTGCCCGAATTCGTCATCAGGACGCCGCCTGAGGGCGTGCGCAGGATCGGCGCCACGACGACGCAGGTGTCGACGACCACACGGACACCGAGGTCGCGCAGGCGTTCGAGGTCACCTCCACGTTCCAGGAAGTCGAGCGAAACACGGTTCGTGCAGACCACGAACTCGACGTTTGCCGCGGGCGGGTGGCGGCGGATCATCGGCAGCAGTTCGGCGAACTCCCGCGGCGAGAAGTGGGGACTGCCCAGCGCCACGACATCGATCCGGAGGTTTTTGCCACCGCCAGCCGGCGACGCCGCGGTCGACAGCCTCCGGAGGCCGGCCCGCAGATCGGCCGCGGTCACCTCGATCCACTCCTCCGCCTCCCCGCCACCCAGCGCCGCCTCCAGCGTCGGCGCCTCGGGCGTGATGCCGACGGCGTGAAAGAGCGCCACCGCGCCCGACGACGCCGCCGCCGCGCCCAACGCTTTCAGACCGTCCTCGTCGGCGTTCTCCAGGCCGAGCAGCACGGGCACCCGGTTGGCGCAACGCTCCCCCACCAGGTAGCCGATCGCCGGCAGCAGCCATGACGCCGACCTGAGAGATCCCGGCAGGGAACGAAAGTCGAACACGACCTGTCCGCGACGGTTCTCCTCCAGGTGGAGCCCCACCGCGGGCGCGCGGCCGGTGATCGCGGCGCAGATGTCGATGAAGTCGCCGTACCGGTGAGTGCGTGCGCCGAGGACCGAGTTCGCGAACACGATCGCGTTGCTCTCGGCCCAGGCGACCTGCTGCCCGAACGACGGCCGGGGCGTCGTCTGGTAAGGCGCGCAGGTCCAGATCGTCCGGCAGCCCATCCCCTCGTAGCACTCCATCAGCCGCAACGCCTTCGCGCGCCGCTCCGCGGTGCCGGCGAACTCCTCCGGGTGCAGCAGGTCGAGGCCGCCGACGTTGAGCGTCGTCGGCACGCGCACCCGCGCGCCGCCCGCGACCAGGAGTTCCGCGAAATCGACGCCCGAATCGCCGTGGTAAAGGCAGCCGTCGATGTGGGCGCCTTCGATGTCCAGCAGACGGTCGGCCCCGTAAACCCCGGCCATCGCGACCAGGATGCGCATGGCGACTGCCGCCGCCTCGCCATGGTCGCCCGAGAGCATGGCACGGTCGAGGTCGGTCAGTTCGACCGTCTCGGACAGATTCACGGCGGCCATGTGCGGTCAGTCTAGCTATGGGTACACTCGCCGATCCGCAAACTACTCGGCAAGAGACGGAGCAAGCCCGCATGGCGATGGACCCAGCACTGCAGGAACGACTCATGGCCGCCGCGCCCTACGGAATGGGGGTCGCGGTCCACGCGGAGGAGGCGCCCGAGCGGATGGCTGTCCTGTCGAAGTACGGCGGCCGAACCCTCGGCGAGCTGAACGCGAACGCGAACCGCCTGGCGCGTGTGTTGCGCGCGCACGGCGTCGGTCCTGACACAGGCGTGGCCCTGCTTTGCCGGAACCGGCCCGAGTTCATCGACACCGTCGCCGCATGTTCGCGCAGCGGCGCCCGGATGACCCCGATCAACTGGCACATCTCGCCGCCCGAGGTGGCCTACATCGTCGCGAACTGCGAAGCGCGGGTGCTGATCGCTGACGTGGCGTTCGCACCGGCCGTTGCCGCAGCACAAGCCGAATCGAGCCACCTGCGCCTGACTCTCGCCGTCGGCGGCGAAATCGAGGGCGCGAAGTCCTACGACGAGGCCCTGGCGGCGGAAGACGGCTCGAACATCGACAACCCGATCCTCGGGGCCCCAATGCTCTACACGTCGGGCACCACCGGCCATCCCAAGGGGGTCTACCGCAAGGCGGACGCGACGCCGACCCCCTTCCTGCTGGCGGTCCGCGAGTCGGGCGACTTCGAGCCGGACAGGGACTGCTCCCTGGTCACCGGACCGCTCTACCACGCCGCACCTCTGGGCCTGAATCTCTCCATGCCGATGGGCGCCGGCGTCGGCAGCGTGCTGATGGACAAGTGGGACGCCGAGGAAACCCTCGCCCTGATCCACAGGCACCGCGTGACCCACACCCACATGGTGGCGACCATGTTCCACCGCATGCTGTCGCTGCCGCGGGAGGTCCGCGATCGCTACGACGTCTCCTCCATGCGCTGGCTCATGCACGGCGCAGCGCCCACGCCCGTCCACATCAAGCACAAGATCATCGAGTGGTTCGGCCCCGTGGTCTGGGAGTACTACGCGGCCACCGAAGGCGGCACGTTCCTCGTCGACTCCAGCGAGTGGCTCAAGAAACCCGGCAGTGTCGGCCGGACGGTCGAGGGAACGAAGTACAAGGTGCTCGACGACGACGGCGAACCCGTGCCGGCCGGAACGACCGGCACCGTCTACTTCGCGGCGGCCGAGAACCGCTTCGTCTACTTCAAGGCGCCCGACAAGACCGACGCCGCCTACCGGGACGACTTCTTCACGATGGGCGACATGGGCTACGTCGACGAGGACGGCTACCTCTTCCTGACCGGCCGGTCGGCGGAGACGATCATCGCCGGCGGCGTGAACATCTACCCCCAGGAGATCGACGACGTGCTGCAGCAGCACCCCGCGGTGTACGAGGTCTGCACCGTCGGCGTGCCCCACGAGGAATGGGGCGAGAGCGTCAAGTCGGTGGTCGAGGTGGACGAAGACTACGAAGCGGGTGACGAACTAGCCGAGGAACTCCTGGCCTGGTGCCGCGAGAACCTGCCCGACTTCAAGCGTCCGCGCTCCATCGACTTCGCAACCGACCTGCCCCGCATGCCCACGGGCAAGATCCAGCGCGGCCTGGTGCGCGCGCCCTACTGGAAGGGTCGCGAGCGGGCGATCTGACCGACGAAAGACAAACCAACCCCAGAGGCGAGCATGAAGGCAGTCGTATGCAGTGAATTCGGTCCCCCGGAGAACCTGACGATAGAGGAACTCCCCGATCCGGTTCCGGGCCCCGGTCAGGTCGTCGTCGACATCCGGGCGGCGGCAATCACCTTCCCCGACACGTTGATCATCGAGAACCGCTACCAGTTCCGGGGCGAGCCGCCCTTCGTCGTCGGAGGCGAGGTCGGCGGCACGATCGCGGCGGTCGGCCCGGATGTCGACGGCCTGGCGGTCGGCGACGACGTGGTCGGCGGCGGTGGCACCGGCGGCTTCGCCGAGCAGGTGCTGCTCGAGGCGTCAAGCGTGCGCAAGCTGCCGCCGGGGCTCGGACACGCCGAGGCCACCGGGTACGGCTACGCCTACGGCACCGGCCACTACGGCCTGAAGTACCGGGGCAACCTGAAGCCCGGTGAAACGCTGCTCGTCCTCGGCGCCGCGGGCGGCGTGGGCCTGGCGGCCCTGGAACTCGGCAAGGTGATGGGCGCGCGCGTGATAGCCGCCGCTTCGACCGAGGAGAAGCTGGAGCTTTGCCGGCAGCGCGGCGCCGACGAGACGATCAACTACTCCGAGGAGGACCTGAAGGACCGCGCCAAGGAGCTGACGGGAGGCAAGGGCGTCGATGTCGTCTACGACGCGGTCGGCGGCGAGTACGCCGAGGCGGCGCTTCGGGCCACGAACTGGCGGGGCCGGTTCCTGGTCATCGGCTTCACCGCCGGCATTCCCCGGATGCCGCTCAACCTCACCCTGCTCAAGGGTTGCGACATCGTCGGCGTGTTCTGGGGCGCCTCCAGGATGCGCGAGCCGGAGCTGTTCGAGGCGACCAGGGTCGAAACGGAGGCGCTCGCCGCGGAGGGCAAGATAAAGCCCTACATCTCGCGGCGCTACCCCCTGGAAGAGGTGCCGCAGGCGCTGCGGGACATGATGGACCGGAAGATCATCGGCAAGATGGTCATGGCACGCGCGGGCCAAGGCCCGGGAGGATGATTCAATGAAGTTCGGCGCACAGGTCACCGTCTATAGAAACACCTGGGACAGCGTTCGGGACGTCGCCGAGCTGCTCGACGCCGGTCCCTGGGACAGCATCTGGTACGCAGATCACTACCTGCCGCCCCCCGGGATCAAGGAAGAGGAGCACCTGGCGGCCCAGGAGGCGTTCACCGTCGCCGCCGCGACCGCCAGCATCACGAAGAACCTGAAGATCGGCCACCTGGTGCTGGGCAACACGTACCGGAATCCCGCCCTGGCGGCGAAGATGGCCGGAACGCTCGACCACATCTCCCACGGCCGCTTCGTGCTCGGCATCGGCGCCGCCTGGTTCCAGCGCGAGCACGAGGCCTACGGCTGGACCTTCCCGCCGATGAAGGAGCGCCAGGACCGCTTCGAGGAGGCGGTCGAGTTGATCCGGGCCCTGTTCCGGTCGAGCGATCCGGTCGATTTCCAGGGCGAGTACTACCGCCTCGATTCGGCGCCCCTCTCGCCGGGCAGCTACGGGGACCCGATCCCGATCCTGATCGGCGGCACCGGCGAGAAGCGGACGCTGCGCACCCTGGCGCGCCACGGCGACGTGATGAACCTCGACGGATGGGCCCGAGGCCCGATGACCCGGGAGTACTTCCAGCACAAGGTCTCGGTGGTCAACCGGCACTGCGAGGACGCGGGCCGCGACCCGGGCGAAATCCGGCACACGGTGCTGATGCCCACCTTCGTGACGGACGACAAGGCTGCGGCCGAGCGATTCATCGCCGCCCGCGGCCTGGGAGAGGGAACGGCGGCCGGCCCGAAGAGCTACGTGATCGACCGGATCGGCACGATGATCGATGCCGGCGCCCACGAGATCATGATCGGCGGCATCCCGACCCACCGTCTCGATCACTACCAACTCGTCGCGGAAGAGATCATTCCCGCCTTCGACTGAGGCCGATGGGCCTCGGGATCAGGCCGGCTATGGCCGCGGCGCTCGTCGCCGCCGGCCTCGGCCTGCCCCCCGCGGCGCCGACCCAGGCTCAGGACACCGACTGGCCGACCATCACCGGCAGCAACGACGCAGGCCGCTACGCCGCGCTCGACCAGATCGACGCCTCTAACTTCGCCCGCCTCGAGCCGGCGTGGCGCTGGCGCCTGCCCGACAACGACCTGATGGCGAACGACCCGCGCTTCGAAGACGCGTCGATGAAGCAACGGACCCACGTGACCACGCCGATCAAGGTCGGCGACCGTCTCTACATGGTTACCGGCTACGGAATCGCCGCCGCGATCGACCCTGCCGAGGGCACCACGATCTGGCAGCACGACCCGCAGAGTTACGGCCACGGGCGACCGACGAACCACGGCTTCACCCACAAGGGCCCGAGCTTCTGGCGCGATCCGGAGCGTCCCGAGGCGCCCGGCCGCCTGATCTACGCCAGCACGGACGCAATCCTCCGTGCCGTCTACGCCGATGAAGGCACGCCGGTGCGCTCCTTCGGAAACCACGGCGGCGTCGACCTCACTGCCGGCCTGCACCGGCCGGTCGAACGCCGCAAGTACACCGTCAGTTCGCCGGCGACCATCTGCCGCGACGTGGCGATCGTTGGATCGTCCATCTCCGACGGTCCGCTCGGTCCCGACGACGGACCGCCCGGCGACGTGCGCGGTTTCGACATCCGCACCGGCCGGCAACTCTGGACCTTCCACACCGTGCCGCAGGAGGGCGAGGTCGGAACCGACACCTGGGAGGACGAGTCCTGGCGCATGACCGGCGGCGCGAACGTCTGGGGCTTGATGAGCGCCGACGAGGAGCTCGGCATCGCCTACCTGCCGACCAGCACGCCGACCAACGACTGGTACGGCGGCCACCGCCGCGGCGACAACCTGTTCGCCGAGAGCCTGGTCGCCGTCGACTGCGAGACAGGCGAGCGCCGCTGGCACTTCCAGGCCATTCACCACGGCCTCTGGGACTACGACTTCGCCGCGCCGGCCGTCCTCGGCGACATCGAGGTCGACGGTCGCACGATCAAGGCGGCGATGCTGCCCAGCAAGCAGGCGTTTCTCTACGTCTTCGACCGGGAGACGGGCGAACCGGTATGGCCGATCGAGGAACGCCAGGTCCCGCAGACCGGCATCCCCGGTGAGCAGACCTCGCCCACACAGCCCTTCCCCACCAGGCCGCCGCCCTTCGACCGCCAGGGCATACGGCTCGCCGACGTGATCGATTTCACGCCCGAGGTACGCGCCGAGGCGGAGCGCATCCTGACCTCCCACCAGTACGGCCCCATGTTCACTCCGCCCAGCGAGCGCGGCACCGTGGCCATGCCCGGCTTCGAGGGCGGCGCGAGCTGGCCCGGCGGCGCCTTCGACCCGGACACGGGAAGGCTCTACGTGCCTTCGTTCACGGCGCCCATCCTGATCACGCTGAGACGTCCCGACCCGAACCGCTCCTCCTTCGACTTCGTGGCTCAGGTCTCGGGCTTCCACGGCCCCTTCGAACTGCCGATCTCCAAGCCGCCCTGGTCGCGGGTCACCGCCTACGAGTTGAGCCGCGGCGACATCGCCTGGCAGGTCCCGCTCGGCGAGGGGCCGCGCCGCCATCCGAAGCTGGCCGGCCTCGATTTGCCCCTGCTGGGCTCGGGCGTCCGCGGCCACGCCCTGGTGACGAAGACGCTGCTCATCGTGAGTTCCGGCCACTCACGCTCGTTCCGACCTCAGGAGGCGAAGGCCGAACGCGAGTGGAACGAGCAGCCCGAGGAGGTCACCGGCGGCCTTGCCTGGACCAATCCGAGGTCGGCCGCGCGCGAGGACTGGCGCTACACCGTCCCGGCGCTCCGCGCCTTCGACAAGACGACGGGCAAGCTGGTTGCCGAGGTCGAACTGCCGGCGCACTCGGACGGCAGCCCGGTCACCTACCTGCACCGCGGCGTGCAGTACGTCGTCGTATCCATCGGCGGCCGCGGCGAGCCCTTCGAGCTGATCGCGTACCGGCTGCCGGGGTAGTCGGCCCGCCGGTGTGCCAGCCAAAGGCCGGCGCACCCAGTCTCTACGGCGCGGACTGCCTTGCGGCCTCTACTCAGCCGGCCAGGGCGTCCCCAGGTCTTCCTCCGGCACCGGCCGCATGCCGAGGTTGACGAACTTCTGGAGCCGCTTCCCCTCGTAGGTCTCCGTCGTGTAGATGTTGCCCTTCGAGTCCGTCGCGATGCTGTGGACGGCGAAGAACTGGCCGGGCTGGCGGCCGCCGTCGCCGAAGGCGTAGAGCACCTCCATGCTCTCCCGCTCGATCACGTGGACCTTCATGTTCTGGCCGTCGGCCAGGTAGAGGAACTTCTGCTCCTCGTCCGGCGAGAAGGCGACATCCCAGGTCGAGCCCTGGGAGAGGGTCTCGGGAGCGATGAACACTTCGTCGACGTAGGTACCGTCGGCCTGGAAGACCTGGATGCGGTCGGCCGCCCGGTCGCAGACGTAGAGCAGGCCGTCGGCCGAGATGTCGGCGCAGTGGACGGGACCACGGAACTGGGTCGCGGGCGGATCGCCGGGCGCGTACTGGCCGAGGTCCAGCTCGTCGTCAGGGGCCTCGCCGTAGGCGCCCCAGTAGCGCTTGAACTCGCCGGTGTCGGCGTCGATCACGACGACCCGGCGGTTGAAGTAGCCGTCCGCAACGTAGACCTCGTTCGCCTCCGCGTCGACGGAGAGCTTCGCGACGCGGCCGAAGTTCTCCATGTCGTGGCTGTCGCGCACG
Source organism: Thermoanaerobaculia bacterium (assembly GCA_965232105.1). GTDB lineage: Bacteria > Acidobacteriota > Thermoanaerobaculia > Multivoradales > Multivoraceae > Multivorans. The sequence goes on along the minus strand of OZ246956.1, from coordinate 2,880,870 downwards.
AACCGCGGCTCGTCCTCGCCGGCGCCCTCGTTGACCCGCGCGTTCGCCTTGCCGACCTGCATCAGGAACTGGCCGTCGCGGGTGAACTTGAGGGCGTGGGAGTCGCCGCCGCCGTTGCCGCCGATCCACACGTTGTCCATGTGATCGACGAGAATGCCGTGGTTGGACGTCGGCCATTCAAACTCGCCGGTCTCACTGGGCCCTCCCCAGTGTCCGACCAGGTTGCCATCGGGATCGAACTCAAGCACCGGCGGCGCCGGAATGCAGCACTCGGAGAGCGGCGGATCCTGCGCCGCGCCGATCTCGTTGATCGCGCCGAAGGCGCCTGGCGTGTTCCGGTGGACGATCCAGACGTGATCGCGGGAGTCGACCGCGACGCCGATCGCCGGGCCGAGGATCCAGTGGTTCGGCAGCGGCTGGGGCCAGAACGGGTCGACCTCGAAGCGCGGCGCCATCGGTCCGTCGCCGGCCATCTCGGCGGCCTCGGAGCCGCCGTAGCCGTCACAAGCGCCGAGAACGAGAGCGAGGGCTGCCGCGCAGCCAGGAGCACAGAGGAGACGCTTCGATGTCATCGTTGCTCGGTCGTGTGTCATGTACGTCGGTCCTGTGTCATGTTGGTGGAGCCAGGGTCACCGTCGGCCCATCCAGTCGTGAGAATCCGGAGTCTTCCGCGGCGTTTCGCGGTTCTTGCAGCACCAGGGAGGTGGCGCCAGTGTACAACGGTGCTCACTGGGTGCGCCGGCCTGCCATCCGTGCGCCCGCTGACGGGCGCACGGACTGGTTCGCGGGTGGCGCGGGACGCGCCCCCCGGGTTCTGGCCGGCATTCCGGCTGCGCGAGGCGGGCAACGCGGAAAGACGACCAACGCAGCCGGTTAGCATTCCCCGCCTGAACCGCCTCCGTTCCAACGCTTCTCCCGGATCTCTTCCTGACGCGGCCCTCTGCGCCATGGCGCTGCTGCTCCTCGCCACCGGGCCCGCCGCAGCCCACGAGGTTCCGGGCAGCGTCACCGTCCAGGTCCTCGTGCGGCAGCAGGACGACCGGCTCCAGATCCTCGTACGCACCCCGCTCGAGGCGATGCAGGAAATGCAGTTTCCGGTCGACGTTCGGGGCATCCTCGACCTCGAAGAGGTCCGATCGAGCGGCCTCCTGACCGAGGCGGCGAATCGCTGGATCACACCCAACCTCGACCTGTTCGCCGGCGACGCCAAACTGCCGCCCGCCACTGTCCGCGCCGTCCGGCTGTCGATCCCCTCCGACCGCTCGTTCACGAACTCGGGCAGCGCCCTGTCGCATATCCGCGGACCGCCGCTGCCGGCGACGACGCAGCTCGTGTGGCGGCAGGCGCTCCTGGATGTGTTCCTCGAGACATCGCTCGACGCCGGATCCACACAGGAACGGCCACGATTCTCCATCGACCCCCGCTTCGGCCGCCTCGGCCTGCGCGTGCTCACCGTGCTCCGCTTCGAGCCCGCCGACGGCGATTCGAGGGTTCTCCAGCTCGCCGCCGAGCCCGGCCGCGTCCGGCTCGATCCCAACTGGGCCCAGGCCGGCCTCCACTTCGTGGCGATGGGCTTCGAACACATCCTCGGCGGTCTCGACCACCTGCTGTTCCTGGTCTGCCTGGTGGCCCCACTCCGCAAGCTCCGCCAACTGATCCTCGTCGTCACGTCGTTCACCGTCGCTCACTCGATCACCCTGATCGCCTCCGCCGCCGGCCTGGCGCCGCGCGTCTTGTGGTTTCCCACTCTCGTCGAGACCCTGATCGCCCTCTCCATCGTCTACATGGCGTTCGAGAACATCCTGGGGATCGGCCAGGAGCGCCGCTGGACCGCCGCCTTCGGCTTCGGCCTCGTCCACGGCTTCGGCTTCTCCTTCGCCCTCAGCGAATCGCTCCAGTTCGCCGGCTCGCATCTGGTCACCTCGCTGCTCGCCTTCAACGTCGGTGTCGAACTCGGCCAGCTCCTGGTCCTGCTACTGCTGGTGCCAGTGATGGACCTCGTCTTCCGGCGCCTCCCAAACGAGCGCCTGGGGATCATCCTCATCTCCGCCCTGATCGTCCACACCGCCTGGCACTGGACCGGCGAGCGGGGCTCCGACCTGTCGCAGTACCGGCCCCTGGCACCGCTGCTGGATGCGGTCCCCGACGGTCTCCTGCCATGGATCCTCGTTGCGCTGGCAGCCGCAATGCCCATCTGGCAATGGCTGCGGAGACGGCTGTCGTCAGCGGCCAGGGACACCGATTCGCAGCCTGCCGGGGAGGCGGCGAAGACGGGCAACTAGGCGCCGCCGTCTTGCCTCAGGCTAGCGAACGGCGTCGGCGAGCGCAGCGACCGCCGCCGAGCGGTGTTGACTCCACTCGCGGCTGGTTGCGTCGGGCCAGGCGCTGTGAGTGACGATGACCGTGTTCGTGGCCGGGTTGATCCAGAGCATTTGACCGAAGATGCCCCGCCCGGCGTAGCCCTCGCCCTGGTTCAGCCACCAGAGGTAGCCGTAGCCGTCGTAGCCGGCGCTGGGGGTCGTCGAGTCCGCCATCCAGGCCTCCGGCAGCACCCGGGTGCCATCGCGCAGGACGCCGCCGTTCATCGCGAAAACGCCGATACGGGCGTAGTCGCGCAGTGTGGCGCTGATGCAGCAGCCGCCGAGTTCGCCTCCACCGGGCTCGTGAATCACCCAGTTCGCATCAGCCTCCATGCCGAACGGCCCCCAGATCTTGTGCTGCAGGTAGGTCGCGAGGTTGTTGCCGATCGCGGCCCGCAGCACCGCGCCCGCCATGTTCGTCTCGCCAGTGTTGTAGTTGAACACCTCACCCGCCGGATGCTCCCGCTCCAGGGCCGCCATGTACCGGGCCTGCTCGACGAGCGGTCCCGGCAGCGTTGCGACATCGGATTCAGCGTCGGCATAGTCCTCGTTCCACTGGACTCCGGAAGCCATCTGCAGCACGTTGCGGATCGACACGCCGTCGTAGCCGCCGCCGGCCAGAAGCGGCAGGTACTTCGTGACCGGCTCGTCGACGCTGCCGATGTAGCCGTCGACGATCGCCGCGCCGTAGAGCATGGAGACGACGGACTTGGCGATCGAGAATGAAATCCAGCGAGAATTCTCGTCGTTGCCGAGGCCGTACCGCTCGAAGACGATCTCGTCGTCCTTGACGACCAGGAGACCCGCGATCCGCCGGTCGCCGATGTAGTCCTCGACGGTGTACGTCTCACCCTCCACCTCGTAGGTGACCGACGACAGATCCCGCGGCGCGGGGGTCAACGGGTAGGGGTCGTCGGAGGCTCTGACCCACCGCGTCTCGCTGAGTTGGTCGATGTTCCGGTAGCCCGCGACCTGCTGCTCGGGAGTCCAGAACAGGATCTCACCGCGCTCACCGAAGTTCTCCGCATCCGGATTCGTCGGCTCGGCCGCGGCAGCGGCCTCCGTTTCCGCCGTCGGTCCAGCGCAGGCGGCGAATGCCAGCACCAGTGCCGCTCCGACCGCCAAACCCCCGAACAGGCCGGGCTGCCCGGACACTTGCCGTGCCGCTTTCTCTCGCGTCATCTCATCGTCCTCCTTGATTCGGAACTCCTTGATGGTACCGCCGGCCGGTGCCGGGGTAGGCTGACCCCGGCCTCCGATGAACGACCAACCATCTGCCGCCCCCGCAGTCGCGCCCGCCGCCCTCGCGTCGGTCCACGAGGTGGGCGGCGACGACGCCGTTCACGAACTCTTCGAGGCTCGCGGCTGGACCGACGGCCTGCCGATCACGCCGCCGACACCGGAGCGGGTGGCGGCCGCCCTCGGTGCGGCCTTCTTCAAGCCCGCGCAGGTGCTTGGAGTCGAGACGGTCCGCGGACGCGCGATCACCGCGCAGAAGGCTGCAATCAACGCGGTGATGGCCGGCTGCCGCCCGCGCGATTTCGCGGTCGTCGCCGCAGCGGTCGAAGCGATGTGCGACCCGGACTTTCTGCTGCACGGCGCCACGTCGAGCACCGGCGGCTGCGCGGTGCTCGTCATCGTCAACGGTCCGATCCGCCGGGAGCTCGGCATGACCGGTACGTTCAACGTCCTGGGCGGCGCCGACCGGGCCTCGCTCGCGATCGGGCGGGCACTGCGCCTCATCCTCCGCAATCTGCTCGGCGTCCGGCCCGGCGAGCTCGACCGGTCCACGCTGGGGCATCCCGGCAAGCTCAGCTACTGCCTGGCCGAAAACGAGGAGGGCTCGCCCTGGCCGTCGCTGGCAACGGAGCGCGGCGCGCCGGACGGCAGTTCGACCGTGACCGTGTTCGCAGCCGGGGCGCCACGCCAGATCATGAACGAGTGGACGACGGAGCCGGAAGCGATTCTCGACACGATCGCGGCCGAGATGCGCGCCAACCTGCTCCACTACTCGATCTGGGCCGGCAACCACTGCCTCGTCCTGCCGCCACAGTTGCGTGAGCGCTTCGCCTCTGCAGGCTGGAGCAAAGCGGACATCCAGGACTACCTGCACCGGAACGCCCGGGTGCGGCGAGGCGACTGGGAACGGGTCGGCAAAGCGGCCGTGGTCACCGACGCGAACCGGGACCAGGAGTACGGAGCGCTCCAGTCGCCGGAAGACCTGCTGGTCATCGCCGCCGGCGGCCCCGCGGGCGGCTTCGCGGCCGTCATCCCGCCGTGGTTCGGCAACAAGTCGCGCGCGGTGACCGCGGGCGTCGGCTTCTGTCTGGAGTGCTGAAGGGGCGCTAGGGACCGCAAGGCGCGCTGAACAGCCGGTCCAGTGCCGCCGCGGACACGAGACCGCGATACCGCGCGCAGACCTTCCCGCCCTCCAGGCGCACGACGAAGACCGCGCCTTCCTGGTCCTCGCCGGCGCCTTCGGAACCGGCGAGGGCACGCCACGCGTCGGCGCCTTCCTCGACGATCAGGAAGCTGCCCTGGCGTTCAGCCGGCACCTCGCCGCGAAGACCGCGCACGACGAACCGGCTGATCATCCGCGGCGCGCCTTCGAGCACCACAACGGAGTACACGGACCATGCACCCGTCCGGTCATCTTCGTCCAGAGCGGCGCGCCAGGCCCGTGCACTGCCGTTCGCCGCGCGGTGAAAGCTCGCCACGAGGAGGCTGCGCGGAGCCAGGCCCTCCAGCCTCGCCACTTCACGCCCGTCCAGGGTGACCGCACGCAGCCGGCCAGCCGCTTCACCGGAGGGGTCGTCTTCCGAGTACGCGGCCGACACCAACGCGACGGCGAGGGCCGATGCGAGGGCCGCGGCGCCAAGGCGGCGCCGCCTCATTCCGCTTTCCGGAAGCGCATGACCCTGTACTGCTTGATGCGGGCGAAGTGTTCCGGGTCGATGAGCCGGTCGAGCCGGTCGAGCCGGCCCGTGAGCGGCCGCGCCAGTCGCCATCCGGCGCCGGCCAACCGCGGGAACCGCCGCGTGGAGGCCTCACGCAGCAGGCTCACGGTGCCGCGGCCGAAACGGTCAAGCATCGCCCGCGCAAGCCGCAGCATGGGAAGGACGGATTCGGTCACGTCCTCGTCGATCTCGAGAACGAGCCCGCTGGCCTCCGCCCGAGCCAGGAACTCGTCCAGCGGGTGGCCGCTCCTCGAGCTCTCACTGCCGTCCGGGCAGGTAACGAAGTAGTCGCACAGCAGCATGTGCCCACCCGGGGTCAGCGACCGCTGTACAGCCTCGAACAGCTCCTCCAGCCACACGTACTGCGCCGACTCGCAGAGGAACACGAGGTCGTAGCGTCGATCCGGCTCGAACTCCTGAAAGCGCCCCAGGTGAAAGCGCCGATCCGGAAGCCGCGACGCGAACAACTCCCCATGGTAGGGATCGGGAGACAGGCCCTCGACGTCGTAGCCGAGAGCGGCCAGCCGTTCCGCGATCACGCCGGTTCCGCAGCCAACGTCGAGCACCGAGGAGACACCCGGCGGCATCAGCTCGAACAGACGCGCGACCAGTCGCTCCTGGGCGCGGCGGAGCCCCGCCAGGTCGAGCGGGTCGCCAGCGCTCCACATTCCGAAGTTCAGGTACTCCAGCCCCACGATCCGGTGGAGGAACTGGAGCGCGATGCTCGTCTTGACCTGACGCGGGCTACCGCTGTCCGTTGCCTGGCGAAACAACTGGCGCCCTTGAGGAGCGGATGGCCAGCGGCGGCCCCGCGTCGGCGCCGAAGCGGCGTCAGGAGGTGCGCTCGGACGCGGCGACGGTGGCACGATGCGCAGACTCACTGGTCGTGGAGTCTACAGGGCAATCGCGAACACGACCCTGACGAACGGCTCCTCGATTCGCGGACGGAGTACGGCGCTCGATCTCCACGGACCTGTAGACTGATTTGGCTCAGTCAAACGAGCACCGACCGACACTGCCGTGCCGTTCGCTCGAGCGGCAAAGGGGGAACACGATGCGCACAACCGCCCTCCGCCTGAGTCTCGTCCTGCTCCTGGTCGCCGCGGTTCCTTCCGCCGCGGCCGACCATCCGCTTGATCCGCTCAGCTACCAGGAAATCTGGCGCGTGCTCGAGATCCTCCACGAAGCCGGCCATCTGGACGCGGAAACGACCTTCTCCCAACTCACGCTCCGGGAACCCGCCAAGGATGCCGTGCGGGCCTGGCGTGAGGGCGACGACGCGCCCCGAGCCGCCTACGCGCTCGTGCGGCAGGGCAAGGAATCGTTCGAGACGACGATCGACCTCGTGGCCGGCGAGGTCGCGTCATGGCAACAGCTCACCGGCGCACAGGCGAACTGGAGCCTCCCCGAGTTCGGCGCCGCGGTCGACAAGGCGCTCGAGCACCCCGACTTCATCGCCGGCCTCGAGAAGCGTGGCATCACCGACCACACGTTCCTCGACTGCTCGACCATCCCGCCGGGCTACTTCGGCACCGAGGAAGAACAGGGCCGCCGGCTCGGGCACGTCAGGTGTTCCGAGCCGCGAGAGGCCCGGAACAGTTGGGCGCGGCAGGTCGAGGGGCTGACCGCCCTCGTCGACGTGGACAGCGGCGAAGTGCTCAAGGTCGTCGACGACGGCGTGGCGCCCATCCCGGCCGCCGACGCCGACTTCGACCGAACCACGCTCGAGAATCCGCGGGACATCCCCGGACCGTTCGAGGTCGACCGTCCGGAAGGGGTCGGCTTCGACCTCGACGGCTACCAGGTGAGCTGGCAGAACTGGAGCTTTCACCTGCGGCCCGACCAGCGCACCGGCCTCGTCGTGTCGCTGGTCAACTACCGCGAGAGCCCGGAGGCGGAGCCTCGCTCGGTGATGTACCAGGGCCACCTGTCGGAGATCTACGTCCCCTACATGGACCCGGCCTTCGCCTGGTACGCGCGGAACTTCATCGACGCCGGCGAGTTCAGCGCCGGCGGACTGGTCGGGCCGCTGCTGCCCGGCCGGGATTGCCCCGATCACGCCGTCTACCTCGACTCGACCCACACCAACGCCAAGGGAAGGCCGAGTACGGTGCCGGGGACCACCTGCATCTACGAGCGCGAAACCGGCGACCCCTCGTGGCGCCACTACACGGAAGAGCAGCCGGACAGCCGGGCCAGCCGCGATCTCGTCATCCGTTCCGGCGCGGTGGTCGGCAACTACGACTACCTGCTCGACTGGATCTTCCGGCAGGATGGTTCGATCGAGGCCAGGGTCGGCGCCACCGGCATCCTCGAGGTCAAGGCGACGAGCACGCCGTCGGCGATCCAGCCAGTGCCCGCGGCGGGTCCCATCGGCGCAACCGCCGCAGACGCCGTCCGCGCCGGAACGCGGGCAGACGCCCACGGACGCTTCCTGGACCAGAACGTGCTCGGAGTGAACCACGACCACTACTTCAGCTATCGCCTGGACCTCGACGTCGACGGCACGGGCAACCGTTTCGTCGCCGACCGGCTGGTCACCCGGGAGTTGCCCGAAGGCCATCCCAGGCGCAGCCTCTGGGTCCAGGAGTCTCACCCCGCGCAGACCGAAAAGGACGCCCAGCTCGACATCGACCTGGAGCGGCCCGCACTGTGGAGAATCCTCAGCTCGAGCCGGACGAACGGGGTCGGCTATCCGACGAGCTACCAACTCATGCCGGGCCGCAACGCGCGCCACCTGTTCACCGACGACGACTACTCGCTGCGCCGGGCCGGCTTCATCGAGAACCACCTTTGGGTTACTCCCTACGATCCGGATGAGCGCTACGCCGCCGGGAACCACCCGACCCTGAGCGAGCCGGGGATGGGCCTGCCCGCCTGGACGAAGGCCGACCGCTCGATCAGCGACGAGGACGTCGTGCTCTGGCACACGGTCGGCATGCATCACCTGCCAAGAGCCGAGGACTGGCCCGTCATGCCGGTCATGTGGCACGGCTTCGAACTGCGGCCGTTCGACTTCTTCGACCGCAACCCGGCGCTCGACCTCCCCTGAGTCCGGCCCGGCCGGCGTTACAGTTCTGTCACACCCCCGACCGTGGCCGAACAGGAATGTTCGGCCACGAAGCCGGGCCTGCATCCTGACGCGGGAACCGCGGGTCACCCGCTACCCCTCCGCCGCTCCTTCGGTTCGCCGCAAACCCGTGCCCGCGCACCGGTTTGCGCACGTTGCCGCGATCCCGCGCCAGCACTTTCCGGCGCGCGCCAAGCCCCTGCTTTCACTTGGCACGGTTCTGGATAAGGGACAAGGGGAGCAGACAAGCCTGGGCGTCAGTTCCGGAAACCTGACCCCGGCTGCTCCCCCAGACGTGGAGCGGGCCGGGATGATCAGCCAGGCGGACCAAAACGAAGAGGAGGGACTCGTATGAGATTCAGAAGTCGCGGTCGAACCATCGGTCTGGGTTCGGCCCTGGGACTCACATTGCTGCTGGCGCTGTTCGGCGCCGCACCCGCGGCAGCGCAGGAAGGCGTGGACAGCGGCGATACCGCATGGATGCTGACCGCCAGCGCCCTGGTTCTGCTGATGACGCCGGGACTCGCGTTCTTCTACGGCGGACTCGTCCGGCGCAAGAACGTCCTGTCGATCCTCATGCAGTGCTTCCTGTGCATGGGCCTGATGACCGTTCTCTGGGTCGTCATTGGCTTCAGCCTGGCCTTCGGCTCCGACGCTCTCGGCGGCGTGATCGGCGGCGGCGACTACTTCCTGCTCGCCAACCTGGGCTACGACGCCTGGGACGGCACCGGCATTCCGGCGCCATTGTTCATGATCTTCCAGGGCATGTTCGCCATCATCACGCCCGCGCTCATGATCGGCGCCTTCGCCGAACGGATGAAGTTCAGCGCCATCTGCCTGTTCATGAGCGCCTGGCTGCTCGTGGTCTACGCCCCCGTCTGCCACTGGGTGTGGGGCGGCTCGGAAGGTTTCTTCGGCCTCGGCGGCGACGGCGCCCTCGACTTTGCCGGCGGCACGGTCGTCCACATCAACGCCGGTGTATCGGCGCTGGTCGCGGCGCTCGTCCTGGGCCGCCGCAAGGGCTATCCGACTCATACGTCGCCGCCGCACAACCTGCCCTTCGCCGTTCTCGGTACCGGCCTGCTCTGGTTCGGGTGGTTCGGTTTCAACGCCGGCAGCGCCGTGGCAGCCAACGGCTCGGCCGCCAACGCCTTCGTCGTCACCCAGGTGGCGACCGCGGCAGCGGCTGCCACCTGGGGGCTGATCGACTGGTTCCGCGACTCGAAGCCGACGCTCCTGGGCGTCATCACCGGCGCTGTGGCCGGACTCGTGGCGATCACTCCGGCCTGTGGCTCCGTCAGCGCGATCGGCGCGCTCGGCGTCGGCGCCGGCGCTTCCCTGTTCGCCTACCTGGCGGTGACCTGGTTCAAGTCGAAGCTCGGCTACGACGACTCGCTGGACGTCTTCGGCGTTCACGGCGTCGCCGGCATGTGGGGCGCGGTCGCCGCCGGCCTATGGGCCACGGACATGGTGCCCGGCAACGACGCGAACGGCCTCTTCTACGGCAATGCCGGACAGGTCGCCATCCAGCTCAAGGCCGTTCTCTACACCATCGTGTGGGCGGCGGTCGTGTCGTTCGTGTTGCTCAAGATCGTCGACCTGATCGTCGGTCTCCGCGTCAGCGACGACGAGGAGAGGATCGGCCTCGATCTCACCGACCACCGTGAAAACGCCTACACCTTGGTTGACTAGGCCCTGCTCGACTAGGGCAGAGGAGGAATGACATGAAGTACATCGTGGCCATCGTTCAGCCCGACCGGATGCAGGAGATCCTCGATCTCCTGGAAGAGAAGGAGATCCACCTGCTGACCGTCTCCAACGTGATGGGGCGCGGCCGCCAGCGAGGCGTCGCCGAGGTCTACCGCGGCCACAAGGAGGCCGGTGCCCTGCTGCGCAAACTGAAAGTCGAGATTGCGGTGAACGACGATTACGTCGACACCGTGGTCGACGCGATCACTCGAGGCGCCCAGACCGGCAGGGTCGGCGACGGCAAGATCTTCATCATGCCGCTCGATGAAACGATCCGCATTCGCACGGGCGAAACAGGAAACGTCGCGATCGGCTGAACAAGCCGCATCGGATCTGCGGAGAGCGCGCCGCGGGAGCTCCTGAGCTCCCCGGCGCGCTTCTTCGTTCGCCGACCCTCAGTCGAACAGGCCGTCGAACAGCCGCTGCAGACCGCCCATCCGCTCGGCGATCAGATCCCATGCGCCCTCTTCGTCCGGCAACTGCCCCAGGCTGTGCAGGCGCCGCGCGAGGAACCGGAACTCGCTGCTCTGGCGATCCGGGATAACGAGGTCCTTGCTGTGGCCGCGGACGATGCGCAGGCAGTTGATCACCGCCCGCAACAGACGGTATCCGGCCTCCAGTTGTTCGTACTCCTCATGCAAGACGTGGCCACGTTCGTACAGCGCGCGCGCCGCGTCCTCGGTCTTCGTCTGACGCACTTCCGGGTCGTGCGCGCCGGCCGCGATCTGACGCACCTGCACGAAGTACTCCGCGTCGACCAGGCCGCCGGCGCTGAATTTCGCGTTCGTCGTGCCCCGAGCGACCAGTTCGGATCGCTGGCGGCGGCGAAGGTGCCGGATGCGCGCCAGGTCGTGCGGTCGCGCATCGAACACGTAGGCCGCCCGGTGGGCTTCGATCCAGGCGCGGAGGCGCCGGTCGCCGGCGACCGTGCGCAGCCGAACCAGCGCCTGGCGTTCGTAGGCGTCGGCCTCGCCGTCAAAGCTGTAATAGGAGGAGAACCGCTGGAACGACGCCGAAAGCGGTGAGGACGAGCCGCCGGGACGCAAGCGCCAGTCGAGTTCGAAGATCCCGTCCCGTTTGGCGCGGATCAAGCGCGCCAGCCTCATCGCCGCCCGTTCGTAGAGTTCCCCGGCCCGGACCTGCTCCGGCCCTTCGGCATCCCACACGAACATCAGCTCGATGTCCGAGGCGTAGCCAAGATCGCGTCCGCCCCACTTGCCAAGCGCGCAGAGACACCAGGCGCCGGGCGCCGGAGCGTCCCGCGCGACCTCGGCAACCGCCTCCCCGGCCGCCCGTGTGAGCACGACATCGGACAGGACCGAGAGTTCCCGTCCGAAGTCGCTGAAGTGCTCGATCCGACGGGTCAAGTGGCGCATGTCGATGCGCCCGATCTCCTCGTCCTTGAACCGGTTGAGGACGTCGTCCGGCTTGTCCTGGCCTTCGAGTGCAGCGTCCAGCCGGCGCTCCAGTTCGCCCCGGTCGGCGCCGAAGTCCAGGTCGGCCATGTTGGCGAGAAGCGGCATCAGGTGTTCGTGCTGCCGTCGCAGGAACTCCTCCCAGACGTAGCTGCCGGCCCCCAGCACCCGCGCCAGTTCGTCCAGCGACGACGCGAGCGCCTGGGTCGGATCGGCCACCTGTTCGCAGGCGGCGTCGATCAACGCCCCGAACTGCCGCAGAGCCAGGTGCGGATTCGGCGCCACCGCCAACCGGCGCGCGAACTGCTTCATCAGCGTGACCGTGACGCGCAGGTTGTCCACGCCTACGCGATCCTCGATCTTGCCTCCGCGCCGGGTCGTCACGAAGAGCCGATCGCGCACCTCCCCGTCCACGGTGTCGAACTCGACCTTGTCGATCCAGTAGTCCCGGGTCGAAAGGACGTTCGCGAACTCGAACAGGAACATGAAGCTGTCCGGACTCCGGATCTCCAGGATCGTGCAGTGCTCGTCCGACTCGTTGTCGACGGAGATCGCAATCGGCGGCATGACGTCTTCGGGATCGGCGCCGAGGCCCATCCGGCGCGCCGCCTCCATGACGCGCAGAGTCAGTTCCTCATTCGCGCGTCGATCTTCGCCCTTCTCCAGCAGCGTCAGCAACCGGTTCAGATCCCGCTCGAACTCGGTCCAGGAGAACACCTGATTCGAATGTCCGCGGGCCGGCTGAACTTCGGCCGAAAACACGATCCGCCTCGGGCCGTGTTTCTTCTTCGGCCGGGACGCGACCTTCCGCCGGCGACGCCGTCGATCCGGCCGGGGCCGCGTCGCCCGCTCGGGTCGACGGTAGAACTCGAGTTCCCCCACGTCGTGGTACGTGCAGGAGCGGCCGCTCAGGATCGACTGGCCGTAGGCCGCAAGCAGGCCGCAGATCTTCGCGAACTCTCCCTGATAGTCGTTGGCGACCACGGTCACCCGCCGCGTCGAACCCGTGTAACGGACGTCGACCCGGCAAAGCCGTTTCCGATCGAGATCGTGGATCATCTCCACGTGCTGCGCCACTTCGCCTACGGTGCAGGACAGGAAGTACGCACTCTCCATCCGTCTGAAGTGCTCTTCGATGAGTTCGGCGGGCAGATCCGGGCAGAGCTCCCGCACGCGGTGCTTCCGCTCGAGGAACTCGATCGTCTCGTCGAAGAACTCGCCGAAGATGCGGCGAGCCGCGGCCGACGTCTCCTCGTAGCGGCCCGCGAGGTCGAGCGTGTCCAGCGGCTGCCGCAGCGCGAAGGCCACCCGCCACTGGAAGGTCGCCCACTGCTTCGGCTCGCGCGGAAGCTGACGCACCGGGAGATCCCGTTCCAACTGGAGCACATGCTCAACCACCCGCAGAAAGATGTACGCCTCGCGCAACCGGTCGTGCTCGTCATGGGTGATCACCCGGTGCGCCCGCAGCCGCGACATGGCCTGCAGCGTGTTGGGCGAGCGGAGGTTCTGGTTGGAGGCGCCGTGGTAAAGCTGGAGCAACTGGACGATGAACTCGATATCGCGGATGCTGCCCGCACCGAGCTTCACGTTGCCGACCTCCGTGCCCCGGGAACGAAGCGACTTCTCGATCATCTGCTTCATCTCGAAGACCTCGCGCAGCAGAGTCTCCGGCGATCTGTCCGGATCGAAGACGAAGCGGCGCGTGCCATCGATCAGCGCTCTGGCGGCCTCCGCGTCGCCGCCGGCGAAGCGCGCCTTGATCAGCGCCTGGAACGTCCAGTTCATGCCGTAGCGCTCGTAGAAACGGAGGTACTGTCCCACCGTCCGAACCAGGGGGCCCATCTTCCCTTCCGGACGCAGGCGCATGTCGACCCGGAACACGAACCCGTCGGCCGTGTTGTCCGAGATGAGGCGGATGAACTGCGGCGCCTGCCGCTGGAGGCGGTGCAGGGACTCCTGGTCCACATCGTCCGAGGCGACGAAGAGGGCGTCGATGTCCGAGCTGTAGTTGACCTCCAGGCCGCCCCACTTGCCCATCGCGATGACGGCGAAGGGTTCCCGGTCGAGACCGGTGGCCTCGAGCGCGCGCTGAACGCATACGTCGGCGACCCGGGAGATCTTCTCCGTCGTCGTCGCGAAGTCGTCCAGCCCGCTGAAGTCGGCGACCGCGACCCGGATCAACTCGCGATAGCGGAGCACGCGAAGCCAGCGGCGGATGTCCTCGTCCGGCTCGGGTCGCAATTCCGCCATCCGTTCGCGCTGCTCGCCGGCCGATTCCTCCTCGACCGGAAACAGACCCTCCTCCGCCTCCGGGTGCGCGTCGAGCCACCGGGCGTAGGCCGGCGCGAACTCGCGCAGAATGTCGCGCTGGGCCAGCGCCAGGGTTTGACGCGGGTCTTCGGCGTCCTCGATGTCCATGGCCGAGAAGGCCTGGATCGCTTGTTCGAGGCGCGAGTTCACGGCGACGGCTCGCGTGTTCCGCGCCGTAGCACGATGTACTCGCGTTCGATCTGTCGGTGGAAGCTCTCAGGGAGCCTGGCCCCGGCTGAGTACCCTTGACGTACACCGTCAATCAAGCTACTCTCCACCTCCATGATCCTCGGCTACCGCGACACGAAGACGGAGCGGTTCGCCGAGGGCCGGTTCGTGAGGGAGTTTCAAGGCTTCGAGCAGCAAGCCGCCAAGCGGCTGGCGATCCTGAATGCGGCTCCAACTCTCAGGACCCTCAGGGGGCTGCCTGGCAATCGGCTGGAGGCTCTCGGTGGAGATCGGAAGGCACAATACTCCATCCGGATCAACCGTCAATGGAGAGTCTGCTTCGAATGGCCGGACGGCCAACCGGGCCCGAGTGGCGTCGAGATCGTGGACTATCACTAAGGTGAAGGGAGAAGAGAGGTGTTGAAGAGAGCAGTTCATCCCGGGCGGATACTGAAGGACGAACTGACGGAGCTTGGCGTCACGCCCACCGAGTTCGCGCGGAGAATCCAGGTGCCCCCCAACCGTGTCAGCCAGATCATCAATGGCAAGCGCTCCATCACCGGAGACACGGCGCTGCGCTTCGGACATTGGTTCAACGTCGAACCTCAGTTCTGGCTCAATCTTCAGTCGCACTTCGACCTTGTCCTGGCCGACAGGCAAACCGGCAAAGCGATCCGCCGACTGCCGACGAGCGCCGACCTTCGATCACAGAGCGAAGTCCAAGCCTGAGTTCGTGGGCAAGGCCCGGAGGGTCGACCACCAAGCCACCTTGAGGCTGCCGCGCTCATCGCCCGCCAATAGGGTCATGGGTCAACTATCGAGAAGGAACCTTGCCATGAGACGCTCTACCATTGCCCTGCTTCTCTCCAATGCTATCGGCCTCGCCACTTCATCTACTGAGTTGGGCGTCACGCCAAAGGTCATTTGCCTTGGCCCAGGCCTTCAGCGCCGCATTGAGGCGGTCGATTCGTTCTTCAAGCTCTGCGTCGGGGTGCTGTGGGGTCACCGCCTTCCTCCTTGCTTCTGGATGCTTCTCACCGGTTTGACCACCCTGCCGAGAGTACCTCCGCCTGCTCCAATACCGTGCGGGTCGCCTGTTCCTGCTTGTCCGGCGGGTAGCCGTGCTTACGAAGAATGCGCTTGACCAGAACACGCAGGTGGGCCCGCACGTTCTCGCGCAACGTCCAGTCGATCGTCACGTTGCGGCGCACGGCCTCAACGAGTTCACGGGCGATGCGCCGCAGCGTTTTGTCGCCAAGTACCTGGACGGCGCTGTCGTTCGTCTCCAGGGCGTCGTAGAAGGCGAGCTCGTCGTCCGACAGACCGAGGTCCTCGCCGCGGCGTTCCGCGTGCCGCAGCTCTCGCGCCAGACCGATCAACTCCTGGATGACCTGAGCCGCTTCAATGGCGCGGTTCTGGTAGCGGCGGAGCGTTCGGGCCAGCATCTCCGAAAAGGTCCGCGCCTGAACCACGTTCTTCTTCCGCTTCGCGGCGAGCTCGCCCTTGAGCAGCTTCTGCAGCAACTCGACCGCCAGATTGCGCCGTTTCATTCCCTGGACCTCGGACAGGAACTCCTCGGACAGGATCGAGATGTCGGGCTTCTCAAGGCCGGCCGCCGCGAAGATGTCGACGACTCCCTCAGGCGCCACGGCGCGCGAGACAATCTGCCGTAGAGCGTGGTCCAGTTCTTCCTGCGGCCGCGCATCGGAAGCCGTGCGCTTTGCCAGTACCGAGCGCACGGCCTGGAAGAACTCCACGTCGTCCCGAATACGGATCGCCTCATCATGGGGAACGGCGAGCGCGAACGCCTGGGTAAGTTCGCGCACGGCACGGAGGCAGCGCTCCTTTCCGTCTTCCTGTGCCAGTACGTGTTCCTGGGCCGCCGGCAGCAAACCGAGGCGCTGTGCGGGAGTTCCGCTGGTCCACGCCCACCAATCGAAGCCGTGGAACAGGGCGCAGCAAACCTCGTGCTTCTCCAGCAGCGCCCGCACTGCTTCCGCCTGGTTGACCGCGGCGCTGCCCGTACCGCCGCTTTCAGAGTAGGTCGCCAGGGCACGCTTGAGCTCGTGCGCGAGACCCAGGTAGTCCACCACCAAACCTCCCGGCTTGTCCCGGAACACGCGGTTGACGCGCGCGATGGCCTGCATCAACCCGTGGCCGCGCATCGGCTTGTCGAGGTACATCGTGTGCAGGCTCGGCGCGTCGAAGCCAGTCAGCCACATGTCGCGCACCAGGACCATTCGTAGCGGGTCGGAGGGATCGCGGAACCGATTCGCCAACGCTTCGCGCCTCGGCTTGTTGCGGATGTGCGGCTGCCAATCGACCGGATCGGATGCCGCGCCGGTCATCACCACCTTGAGAGAGCCCCGCTCGTCCTCCGCGTGCTCCCACTCGGGCCGTAGCCGCAACAGGGCCGCGTAGAGGTCGATGCAGATGCGCCGGCTCATGCAGACGACCATCGCCTTGCCCTCCATCGCCTCCAGGCGGCTCCCGAAGTGCAAGACGATGTCTTCCGCAATGAGCGCCAGACGGTCCTCGGCGCCGACGACCGCTTCGAGTTGCGCCCACTTCGTCTTCAGCCTCTCCTTGCGCTCGATCTCTTCGCCCTCGGTGACCTCCTCGAAACCCGCATCGACGGCGCGCAGTTCCTCGTCGTCGAGCGCGAGCTTGGCGAGACGGCTCTCGTAGTAGATCGGCACCGTGGCTTCGTCCTCAACAGAGCGCCGGATGTCGTAGACACTGATGTAGTCGCCGAACACGTTCCTTGTGCTCGCGTCTTCCAGTTCGATCGGCGTGCCGGTGAAACCGATGAAGGACGCGTTCGGCAGGGCGTCCCGCATGTGGCGGGCGTAGCCCTTGATGAACTCATACTGGCTACGGTGAGCCTCGTCGGCGATGACCACGACGTTGCGCCGCCGGGAGAGCAGCGGATGCCGGTCACCCTTCTGCTCCGGAAAGAACTTCTGGATGGTGGTGAACACGACGCCGCCAGCGTCCACGGCGAGCCTGGAGCGGAGATCGGCGCGGCCTGCCGCCTGCACCGGCGGCTGGCCGAGCAGATCTCGGCACCGGGAGAACGTCGCGAAGAGCTGGTCGTCGAGGTCGTTCCGGTCGGTAAGAACGACGACCGTGGGGTTCCCCATCGCCTCTTCGTGGACGATCCGGCCGGCGTAGAACGCCATCGTCAAACTCTTGCCCGACCCCTGCGTGTGCCAGACGACACCGATCCGCCGGTCGCCGGGGTCTCCTCCCGGCACACCGCCGGATGCGTAGCGACCGCTTCCTTCCCGCAGGACCGAAGGGCCACCCTCCAGGCGCCCGAGCGCCGCCGCGCGCAACGTCTCCCTCACCGCGACCTGGACGGCATGGAACTGGTGGTAACCCGCCATCTTCTTCGCCAACACGCCGCCGCCGTCGTCTTCGACGACCAGGAAGTCGCGCACGAGGGCCAGGAAGCGGTGCTGATCGAACACGCCTTCGACCGCGACTTGCAAGGCGGTTTGCGCGGCGGGCGCCAGTTCCTCGCCGCCGATCGTCCGCCACGGCTTGAACCACTCCCACCCTGCCGTGAGCGTGCCCAAACTCGCGTCGACGCCGTCCGACACGGCCAAGACGGCATTGAATTCGAACAGCGACGGGATCTCGGCCTTGTACGTCTGAAGCTGCCGCCACGCGCTGTACACCGTCGCGTCCTCGTCCGCCGGGTTCTTCAACTCGACCACAGCCAGCGGCAGACCGTTCAAGAAGAGCGCGATGTCCGGCCGGCGCTCGCGGCCGTCCTCCACCACCGTGAACTGGTTGACGGCAAACCAGTCGTTGTTGGGCGGCTCATGGAAATCGACCACGCGCGCCTGGGCGCCCCGCACACGGCCGGCACCGTCCCGGTACTCGACGGTGACCCCGCCAGTACACATGCGGTGGAAGGCTCGGTTCCGGGATTCCAGAGTCGTTCCGTGCGGCCGCATCAGCCGCCGCGCCGCGTCATCGAGCGCCGTGGTGGGCAGCTCCGGGTTGAGCCGCGCCAGCGCCTCCCTCAGCCGGCGCTCCAGCACGATCACGCCGTAGTGCTCGCGTTCCGCCGCCGGGCCTCCCGGACCGATATCCGGTCCGTGGGCGATCTCCCAGCCGAGGCCTTCCAGCCAGTCGAGGGCAGCGGCTTCGACTTCGGATTCAGTGACGCGTGTCATGGGGCTTCACGTCTCGTTGGCGAGACCGGTTCCTTCCGGCAGATCCCTGCGGCCACCCGCCGCCAATCCCAGGCATTCGGCAACGCCGACGCCGCACGGACGGCGTCTCAACGCCAGAACCCCCACGACTCGACCTCTTTTGCAAGCAACTGAAGAGAGGCTGAGCACTCCTCCTCCGTCGAACCAAACAATCCGTTGGTCACGAATGGCGACATCGCTCCCAGACTCTCCAGCGACCGCTGAATCGTCTGGGACAGCCACTCCAGATTCTCCAACCTGTAGGCGAAGGCCCCAGGTGGAACAACTACACTCTTGCCAGTCGTCAACTTCCTGTGACACGCCTTCAATGCCACCAATAGCTCGAACTGATCGAACGCCCTGACGTACGCCTCTTGATCGGCAACGGTTCTGCGGCAATGTTGCCACAACATGCGGTGAGCCCATTCGGTCAGCGGCAGATAATGCCGCTCGAAGCCCTCCAGAGGGACCCCATGCCGCCCGACGCGCGACGACAGAAACGACGCTGCAAGCTGGCCTGCCGCGTCCGAGGCTTGCTCGCCGCCATACCGCGGTGCTACACGCGTCGTGAAGAGACGTGCCACGAGCGGCAAACGCTCTGAATGAACAGCCGTGACCCCCAACGCGTAGAAGAGAGATGACGCCGGGTACCGAGTCAAATCGATCCAGATGCTGGTGCCGTTCTGTGAAAACGCTGCGCCGAGCTTGCGGAGAGCGTTGCACCAACTCGAGTAGTGCTCCGGCTCCGCCCAGGCCCCTCCTACGGAGGCCATTGCGACCAGTACCGAGCAGGCGGCATCGTAGCGCTGAAGTCGCTTAGTCAGCGAGGCCGTTGTGACGTTCCGATCGTCAACCGCGAACGCGTCGCCTCCAGTCCTCCTCAGCACGTCGTCCACTGCACGATCCACGAGGTCAGAGAACCGGAGACGGTGACGCTGTTCCGGCAGATAGCGCTTCAAGCTCGCGACGGCGACCTCGGTGGAAAGCGGATGCGGCTGCGAGGACTCCTCGATTGCCTCGACCTGCTCCCGCAACGTGCTGAGGAACGCATCGGCGTCCTCGATCCTGATCACCTCGGCTCTGCGACGCTCGACCAGCCCGCTGGAAGCGTCGTTCAAGTCGCTTCGCGTTGCCCAGTAGGTCGTGAAACGGCGCGACGGACTGCGTTCAAGTGCTTTCCGCAAGGCACCGTCCCATCGAGCGGACCACCCGCAGACCACCAGGCCATACTCGTCGAAGATGCGGTCCAGCAAGCGGTCAACCGCTTCGGAATAGCTCTCGAGTTCGGCGTCCGTGTTTCTGATGCGCGTGTCCAGATAGTCCCCGTGGACCTTCACTACCGTGCATCCAGCGTGGGTCAAAGGCTGAGCGCCAAGGATCTGGTCCTCCGAACTCAGAACGACGGGAGAAATGTTCCGCGCCCCAAGTGCGGTCTCCATCAGCCGGTCGAAGTTCGTGGTGACAATGACCCGGACGAACTCCCGCTCGACCAGCGCCGCGACCGCATGGTGGGCCCGCGTAGGCACCTTCTTGCCTTCCTCCCGTTCCTGCTCGGTCGGCTCCACGTAGCTGCGGAGGAGTTGCTGCCGCTCGGCCCCCGTCTTGGCGAGCTGCTGGATGATCTCGGAGTAGTCCGGTTCCGCGCCGAACGTCCCTCGGTACCATTGCTCGGGCGACGGATCCGCCGGTTCGCCAGAGACACTCGCCAGCTTTCGGATCAGATCGAGAGTGATCTCCCAGCCGGTCGGGATCCCTGCTGCCCGCGAAACACCTGAGCCGAGCAGCAGGGCGTACACACCCGGGGCCGATTGGATCGAGAACGCGAGTGACTGGGCCGGTTCGATCACGGGGTCCTCTCCTTCGCGCCATTCACTCGCAGGGAGCCGGAAAGCAGCGCCGGCGAGAGAGCATCCCGGAGCGCACGCAGCGCCTGGGACTCGCGGGAAGCCTTGCTCGCCCTTTTCAGCAGATCCCGCGCGACGATGCCGAACTGCGCAGCGATCTCAACAGGAGGCGCTGCCAATCGAAAGTGCGCCAAGGCTGCCGCCGACACACGCTGGCGACCGCTCGTCCCGGTCATGTTCTTAATCGCGTAGTGCCGAAATGCAGAGCTGCGGGCCAGACAGTAGGCGAACTCGGTCGGCAGCGGAGGCTTCGGCCGCATCACGATGTACTCGGTAGATCCCCAACCGGTCTCGTCGGCGGGAAGGAAGTCGACGTAGGCCGTCTTACCGTTCTCCAGACAGGGAGTGATTCGAGCCAACAGCGTGTCGCCGTTCACGAACCGCATCCCCGAGCCAAATGGTCTCACCGTTACCGAATCCGGACAGTGGCCTCGCGTAGGCATGTCGGACATGCCAAGATACGGCGCGATGTCCCCCTTGCGTAACCGACGCGTGGGATTGACGTCCATGATCTCGGTCAGAGGCACAATCTCCCAACCAGTCGGAACACTGCCCACTTCGGATCCCACAAAGCGGTCCGGGAAAAGACCGGCGACTCGGTCCGGAGCACCTGGATCGCGACCCTGCATTCTCGCGCGTACAGGATCAAAGTCCACGAACCACGATTCGAACAACGCCCGTGCCATTGTGTCCAAGGTCCCGCCTATGCGCTGATTGAGCTCGATCTTGTCGTCCAGCGTCCCGAGAATGTGGGCGATCGCGCGCTGTTCGGCAATCGGCGGAACTGACACCACCAGATGCGCCAGTGACCCAGTCGGGACGCGCTGCCTTCCGGACGTGCCGGTCATCTGCCCGATGGCGTAGGCTCGAACTTCCTCCCACCGCGTAAGGTAGAAGCTGAAATCGTTATCGGTGACACCCGGCCGTCCTCTGACGACAACGAACTCCGTCGAGCCATGGGCGACGGCGGGTTCGTGCTGAGAACCGTAGCGGCCGATCTTGCCGTTCTCTAGACAAGGCGTGATGCGAGCCATGAGCGTGTCGCCACCACGGAAGCGCGAGCCGCCACCGGCGTAGACGCGCCCGAGCCGAGCGCCTACGAATCGGTTGCCAGCACTCACATCTGCCATAGAAACATAGGGATACTCGCGGCCCTGCTCAAGGCGGACGAGAGGATTAACTTGCACGGCCTCACTGAACCGCAGAGTTCGCCAACTCCTCTCCTTGGCCAGGCCTGTGCCCGAGAGCACCACCACATGCTCCCTCTCGATCTCCCGATGGAATCGCTCCGGCAGGCGCGCCCAGTCGCGCGCCTCCACCACGAACGGGATCGTCGAATCGTGCAACGCCTGCTCGAAGTCGGCTAACTGCGTCAGGTCAATCTCCTCCAGTCCGGGTGCCCGGAGGACGAGGCCCAGGTCGCTCCCGTCGTGGCTCCGGCCATCGACGCGGCTGCCGTAGGCCCAAACCTCGACATCGGGCAAATGCTCGCGGAGCAGAGCTTCGAGCTGCTCGCGGTGGCGGGCAGGCAGGTTCAGGCGTTCACTCACGGGGTGCGTCGTCGATCGTATCCGCGACCGCCCTGGCATCGACGAGAAAGTCCCGGAGGAGGTCGATCGCAGCCGCCTCGAACGAACCGCCGTCTTCCTCGTCAACGAGACCGTCCACGGCATCCCGGTAGCCGAGCCAACGCTCTCCGGCCTCGACATCGATCAGGCCGCGCTTCGCCGCATGCCGGAAGACGTCCCTGAAGGTGAGGCGGTCCGCCTGGCGATTGCTCGCGAACCACGGCCGCAGGCTCTTCCTCAGCAGCTTGCCGCTCTGTTCGAGGGCCACTTCGAAGTACTCGGCGCAGACCCCTCCGGCGAGGCCGCGCGCGGTCGCGTCCTCGGCGTCATCGAGAGCGTCGAGGCAGGCACCCAGCCGGTCGAGACGGCTTCTCAGAAACGTCGTGTCGATACCCACAGAACGCGCGCTAAGCCTTCTTCTACGCCGTAGCGGCCACCCCGAGCTCCACTTCCACGGCTGATGCCTGTGGTAACGGAATCGAGGCGCCATCCTCGCGCGGACCTTCAAGGTGAACAGCGAGCGCCTCCCGCATAAGTTGGATGACCTCGGAACGGGTCTCAGCCGCGGCCACGCAACCAGGAACATCGGGCACATAAGCGCCGTAGCTTCTCGGCGTCTTCTCGATCACGATCATGTACTTCACCGGACGTCCCACCTCCGGAAGCCAGCGTGCCTCATGATGCTGTTCCGTACCCGGCGGCACGTCCGCGCTGAGCTTACCTTCGATGGTGCCTTCCGCAGTGCGAGCGCCTGCTCGCACCTCAGCAGACGTGCCGTCTTCCGACACGCACGAACTCAAGTGTCGGCCCAACAACCGCGACACTCCGCACACACTCCAGGACACGCTGCAACGAATCGTCGGAACCGAGCCGCTCAATCCACGACGGACTTGGTCGACAAGCACCGGATGGACGACCAACAGGGCACCGTAGAACGCCTCGAACAGCGGTCGCTCGTCGGTGCTCACGTGTCTCCACCGTCCATGATCCAGCCGTCCTCATTCATCTCTTTCCAGTCTGGCCCCTCAGGGTCTGGCAACTGAAGTGCCTCGCGGAGCCCACGATTGCGTATGGCGATTCGATGGCACTGGTCCTCGGAGAATCCCATCTTGCGAAGGAAGTAGATCCTCAGAGCAGCAGCGACAAAGCGAAACGTCGAAACGACGTCTGGTTCTGCTGGCAGCGGATCGCCGTGAGCGGGCTTTCCGCGAAGATCGGACAACCGCTTGCCCATCGCGACGACATCAATCCCCCAAGACTCCAACCCTACATCGCGAAGGAACTTCTCATACGGCTGGAACTTCTGCTTCCGCCTGCAGTCCTCATGGGGAACGTGACCGTCCTCCGGTACGACGAGCTTCTGAATAGCTCCGACCATCAGGACGATGCCCGCATCAGTGCGAGCCCCGCGCGTCATGATGTGATCGAGAAGGTCGACCGCATACCGATTCTCAGCACGCTCGCGGAACCAACCCGCCAAGATCCCTGGCTCGTGGCCCTCAATGTCTCTCTGCCGTATGAGCATGTCTCCCCAACCTTGCAGCCGGTGCCGAGGACTGCGATTCAACACACCCATGCCGACCCTCGGGGCAGCAGCGTAGCGTTCCGGCAGTTCCCGGTCATGCCGATAGAAGACCGCACCATGGAGGCGACACTTCTCGCCAGAAACGAACCGGATAAAGTCGGCGAAGTGACGGCCAGCCTCCCATAGTCTCATCGGATCGACAAGGGTGGAGGACGTGATGGTTGCTACGGCGGCTTGCCGGATCCTCAACCCGAAGAGTCCATCATCACCCCAATAGAGACGATTCTGCACGGTAAGAGAAAGGCCTTTCGCGATCGTCGCAGCGCAGTCTCGTCGATCGCAATCGGCCGTCACCTGCGTAGGCGATTCGCTAGGCACGCCCATCGCCCAAGGAACCTGTGCCGACGGGTGGCCCAGCGGCCTGGCAAACCACTCGGCAAGCCCGTCCACCTCGAAATGGAGCTCGTGAGCAAGCGGTGAATCGGGGGCTACGAGATTGACATCTCTGCTGATCAAGGCCAGACCGGTGACGGTGAAGGTCAGGTGTGGCTCCGAACCAAACGTGAAGTAGGCGGTCTCCCTGCGGTGACATCCACTGATGCTCACATAGGTCTCAGTGCCGACCGCGCCTACGAGGCGTGTTTCCCACCGTTCCCGGATGTCAGGGAACATGTCGAACTGACTCACGAGAAGATCGCCCCCCAGGATCAATGTGGCACTCTCAGCGCTGGGGGATTATATCCGTAGGTTGACAAGCGCCCCGTTCCCTGTTACCGTTCTATGTACAACGGTTGAGGGAGAAAGACGATGAACGACACAGAATTGAAGGCACCCGGCAAGGCCCATCGGCGCGGCGTGACGCTGTTCGACTTGCAGCGGATGTTCCCCGACGAAGCGGCGGCGCGGCAGTGGTTCGAGGCGATTGTCTGGCCGGGCGGCGAGCGGTTCTGCCCGCACTGCGGCACCGACAACAACCACGAATGCAGCCACGCGAAGATGCCGTACCGCTGCCGGGACTGCAAGCGGTACTTCTCGGTCAAGACCGGTACCGTCATGGCGCGGTCGAAGCTGCCTCTGCTCAAGTGGCTGTACGCGATCTACCTCGACACAACAAGCCTCAAGGGCGTGTCGAGCATGAAGATTCACCGTGACCTGGGCGTGACGCAGAAGACCGCGTGGTTCATGTTGCAGCGCATCCGCGAGTTCAGCGACTCGGGGCCGACGGTGCGGTTCGAGGGGCCGGTAGAGGTCGATGAAACCTACGTCGGCGGTTTGGAGAAGAACAAGCACGAATCGGAGCGGAAGCACGAAGGCCGCGGCGGTGTCGGCAAGACGGCCGTGGTGGGCGCGAAGGACCGCGCTACCGGCAAGGTCACGGCCCGCGTGGTCCGCCGCACGGACGGCGAAACACTCAAGGGATTCGTGAACGAGCACGCGGCGGAGGGCGCGGAGGTCTTCACCGATGACGCGAGTGCCTACCGGGGCCTGCCGAACCACGAGACGGTCAAGCACTCGGTCGGCGAGTACGTCGCCGACCGAGTTCACACGAACTCGATCGAGTCGTTCTGGTCGATGCTCAAGCGCGCTCACAAGGGCGTGTACCACAAGCTCAGCCCGAAGCACCTACAGCGCTACGTCAACCAGTTCGCAGGTCGTCACAACTTCCGCGACCTCGACACGCTGGCGCAAATGGCGTCCGTCACCGAGGGGCTGGCGGGCAAGCGCCTCCAATACCGTGACCTGATCGCCGACAACGGCCTGCCGTCCGGCGCACGGGAAGCAGCGGCGTGACGACCGGGCCGGAATTGTCCCTGCAACTTCGGAGCCGAACTGGAAGAACCGCACGCTCTGGACCGGCGACAACCTCGAAGTCATGCGGGGCATGAACTCGGAGTCGGTGGACCTGATCTACCTCGATCCTCCGTTCAACTCCAACCAGGACTACGCGGCACCCATCGGAAGCGAAGCGGCAGGAGCCTCGTTCAAGGACACTTGGACCTTGAGCGACGTGGACGAAGCGTGGCACGGCGAGATCGCGGAGCAACAACCGGCGCTGTACTCGATTCTGAACGCGACTGGCGACGCGCACGGTGCGGGCATGAAGTCCTACCTCATCATGATGGCGGTTCGGCTGTTGGAGATGCGCCGCATCCTCAAGCCGAACGGCTCGGTCTACCTGCACTGTGACCCGACCGCGAGCCACTACCTCAAGATGATGATGGACACCGTGTTCGGAGCAAAGAACTACCGCAACGAGATCGTGTGGAAACGCACGTCCAGCCACAACCGCGCCAAACGGTGGGGGCCGGTTCATGACACGCTGCTCTACTACGGCGAGAAGCCGACATGGAACCGCACGCTGCAACCTCTTGATCCCGACTACATCAGCAAGTTCTTTCGCTACGAAGACGACAAAGGACGTTTCCAAGTCGGAGACCTGACAGGACCGGGAACGCGCACGGGCGACACCGGCAAACCGTGGCGGAACGTCGATCCAACCGAGAAGTCGCGGCATTGGGAGGTCCCGCCCGACAGGGCGCTGCCGCCGTGGTTCGAGTTCCCGGTTGGATACGCGGACCTGAAGGCGAGAGAGCGGCTGGAAGTCCTCAACTCGCAAGGCTTGATCTATTGGCCGCTGCGAGGTTCTATCCCCCGGTTCAAGCGCTACCTGTTGCCGACTTCCGGCCAGCCTGTTACCGACGTGATCGTTGACGTTCTGCCGGTTCAGACCCACGCGAAGGAGCGGGTCGGCTATCCGACTCAGAAGCCGCTCGCGCTACTGGACCGGATCATCGAAGCGAGCAGCAACGAGAACGATGTCGTGTTCGATCCGTTCTGCGGTTGCGCGACGGCGCTCGTGTCGGCGGACTCACTGAACCGCCAGTGGGTCGGGATCGACTTGTCGCCGCTCGCGGCCGAACTGGTGAAGTCGAGGCTGCACAAGGAGAAGGGCATCTTCGGTTCGATCCATCATCGGACCGACCTGCCGAAGCGAACCGACCAGGGGCCGGTTCCGCACTACCGGACCCACAAGCACACGCTGTTCGGCAAGCAGGAAGGTCGCTGCGCGGGTTGCCGCGTCGTCTTTCCGTTCCGCAACTTTGAGGTCGATCACATCATTCCTGCATCGAAAGGTGGCACTGACCACCTTGACAACCTGCAACTACTCTGCAACGCCTGTAATCGCCGGAAGGGAACGAAGTCGCAAGCCCACTTCGTCGCCGAGATGAAGGCGGACTATGGCGCTATCTGGGAAGGGAGACGATGAAGAAGCCTCGCAAGAAGGGCCGCAAGGCGAACTACAACGGCGCAACACCCGAACAGGTCGCCAAGGTGCTACTGATGAAGGACCGTGCGAAGCCGGTCAAGGCCGCGAAGAAGGGCGAGGCGTGACAGGTTGCGGTCAACCTACAGATATAATCCCCCAGCGCTGATGATGAGCTTCCCGTTCACACAGTCGGACTCCCGCACCTCCTCGGCCGGCAACCAGAACCTCCCGCGAAAAGTCTCAGAACCGCCATCAGAAGTCACAGCTACTTCTCCTTGCGCACGGTGGCCCGTGCCAGTCGAGCCACGCAGAGTCGATCCCTTGGAGCCTCCTGCGGGGTCGGACAGCCCCAAGAGTCGGCGACTGCGCGCCGAACTTCACGCTGCCAGAAGAAGTCGCTCGAACCGTTCAGGAGACGACCAGAGCGCGACTTCGGACTGTTGCTCGACGAGTTGGAAGTCCTCTTTGCGCCAGAAATCCTGGGTGTCGTCGAACAAGGAAACCAGCGTCAGTTTCTGCCGACCCTTCTGGAGGTGGCTGAGATCGACGCATCCGGCGACGACATGCTCGGTGATCCGTCGAGCGGCGCCACGGGAACCTGTACTGAGCAAGAACACAAGCGCGGTTCGCTCGTCCGTGTGCGTCTCGAAGTCGATGGTCCATTGCCGCCCCGACCGGCCAGGTCGGCTCACACCGCGCTTGTGGGCAATGCGGCGCTCCGTCAGCCATTCGTGAACCTCGTCTGAGGCACTCTGGGCGACCCTGGTTCTCAGAGTGAACCACAGGTCCGAGACCCGCACCGCAGCTTGCGCAACCCTCAGCACGGAGTCCCCGACCGCAGCTTCCGCAGCTACGCGCAGAACGAGCTGACCACGCTCCAGTCTGAGCCCCAAGGTCTGGCACACGTCCCCGATCATCCTGTTCTGTTTGGGCGATCTGCGCCTGCTCACTGACTGCGTCCGCAGCCAACCGAGGCTCTCACCGAAGTCGGTGATGGTCAAGCCTCCGTTGCGCTGGAGTACAAACACATCGACCACGCCGCCATCGGGATACATTAGTGGCGTCCGCACCCTTACTCCCTCCTCAGGCGCAGGCGAACAGCTAAAGAGTGGCGGCAGCGACCTTGCAATCGACGAACACAGCATCTCGAAGTTCATAGCGCTAGGTCCTTCTGTGTGTTCAAGGCTCCCATACTGCCATCGTGAACGATCCGCGACTCGGTGCAGAACTCATCCCAGACGTCTCTCGGTTGAGTCCACGAAGCGGTGATGTCGCCGGGAACGTAGGCCTGCTTGTCGCGGCAGGCCTCCGTCCACCGATGCTTGTGCTTCTCCCCAACGAAGTTGCAATCCGGATTGTGGTGCTCGGCACCCAGATCGAGTCCATAGATGCGACCGACCTGCCGATGAACGATCGTGTAGGACAGAGTGCCCGCCTTGGGGTTGCAGCGACCGTTGACGAAGAGCGGATAGCCGGCTTCTGACGACACCTCAACCCTGAACTCCCGCGCGGGAGAGTGATCCTCATCGTCCTGCCACTCTATGTCGCCGACGATTCGCTTCGTGTCGTCGGCCAGAATCGCGTCGAACTCCTGCTGACTGAGAGTCACGGCGTGCTGCTCCTCTTGTCCGATGGCGTCCCGAATCCCAGCACCCGCAGATTCTCCTCGATCGCCGCGTCCAGTCTCGCCGCCTCGGCCCGCTGATCTCTCCATTGGGCGGTGAGGCGCTTCATCTTGTCCTCGAAGGGTTCGTCGTCCTCCTCCGGTGGCTTGAAGCCGACGTAGCGGCCCGGAGTGAGCACGTGGTCGTGCTTGCGGACTTCCTCCAGGCTCGCGCTCTTGCAGAAGCCGGGCTCGTCTTCGTAGGGCGCCACGCCGTCGCCGCTCCGCCAGGCGTGGTACGTCGCTGCGATCAAGCCGATGTCTTCGGCGGTCAGTTCGCGGTGCGTCCGGTCGACCATGCGACCGAGTTCGCGGGCGTCGATGAAGAGGATCTCACGGGCGTGGCCGTGACTACTGCCGCCGCCGTCCCCCCGGTCGCGAGCGAGAAACCACAGGCAGGCCGGTATCTGCGTCGAGTAGAAGAGCTGGCCGGGAAGAGCGACCATGCAGTCGACGAGGTTCGCCTCCACCAAGTTCGCACGGATCTTCCCCTCACCCGACTGGGCCGATGACATGGAACCGTTCGCGAGCACGAAGCCAGCCCTGCCGTCCAGGGCCAGGTGGTGCACCATGTGCTGGACCCAGGCGAAGTTCGCGTTGCGCTTCGGCGGCACGCCGTACTTCCAGCGCTTGTCCTCCGCCAGCCGCTCGCCGCCCCAGTCCGAGACGTTGAACGGCGGATTGGCCAGGATGTAGTCGGCTCTAAGGTCTGGATGGCGGTCGTTGTGGAACGTGTCGCCCTGCTCGATCCGCCCGCTGATGCCCCGGATCGCCAGGTTCATCCTCGCCAGCCGCCAAGTCGTGTAGTTCGATTCCTGGCCGTAGATCGAGAGATCGGCCGCGGCGCTGGCGGGCGTCGCTGCGCCAATGCCGTTGCCCGTCGCGTGGGCGCCGATGAACTCGACGGACTGCACGAACATGCCGGACGAACCACAACACGGGTCGTACACGCGGCCGCGGTACGGCTCCAGCATCTCTACGAGCAGCTCGACGACGCAGCGGGGTGTGTAGAACTCTCCGCCCTTCTTGCCCTCGGCGCTCGCGAAGTGTGACAGGAAGTACTCGTAGACGCGGCCGAGCACGTCCCTGGAACGTGCATCCTCATCGCCCACCCGGATGTTGCTCACCATGTCGACGAGTTGGCCCAGGCGCTCCTTGTCGAGCGACGGGCGGGCGTAGTCCTTCGGCAGCACTTCCTTGAGCGACCGGTTGTCGCGCTCGATGGCAACCATCGCGTCGTCCACGAGGCGGCCGATCGCAAGCTGCCGCGCCGCCTTCTTCAGCCGCGTCCAACGCGCCTCGGGCGGCACCCAGAAGGCGTTCTTGGCCCGGTACTCGTCGGGATCCTCCGGATCAGCTCCATCGTCGCGCTCCGCCTCGAGGCGGGTGCGGGTCTCCTCGAACGCGTCCGAGATGTACTTGAGGAAGATCAGACCCAGGACGACATGCTTGTACTCGGCGGCGTCCATGCTCCCGCGCAGCGCGTCCGCCATCTTCCAGAGTTCGGCTTCGTAGCCGGTTACGGCACCGGTAGCGCTGCCTTGCGCGCCGCCGCCTGAACGGGTCTTCTCTCGCTGGGCCGCCGCCATCTGTTCTCTCCGAGTCCCTCCCAAGACCAAATCGTCACGCCGGACAGGTATCGTCCAGCGGACCCTACCGGAGGAACGCCCAATGAAGTCCACCGCCAGCCTCGCCGTTCTGATCGGTGCTCTCGCCGTCGCCGGATCGGTCGCAGCCCAATCAAGCGCATCGACCGAGAGCGGCTACCTCAACCCGCCACCGGAGATCGTCGACATCCTCGACGCGCCGCCGACTCCAGGAGTGCTCGTGAGCCCGAACCGGGACGTCGTCGTGCTGATGGAGCGACGGAGCATGCCGCCGATCTCCTGGCAGGCGCGGCCGCTGGAACGGCTCGCGGGCTACCGGATCGACCCGCGCAACAGCGGGCCCTGGCGGGCGCCTGAGACCTCCGCGCTGACGATTCGCCGGATCGTCGGCGGCGCCTCGTCCGACGAGGGCCTGCTGATCGAGGCGCCCCACGGCACGACCATCGGCTGGCCGCAGTTCGCGCCCGACGGATCCCACCTCTCCTATGCCGTCCTCCGCGACACGGGCATCGAACTCTGGGTCGCCGACGTCGCGAGCGGCAAACCCAGAGCGCTGACGTCGGCTTCGCTCAACGCGACCTGGGGCAATCCGTGCGAATGGCTGTTCGATTCGAGCGGCGTGCTCTGCCGCTTCCGCGTACCCGCCCAGGGCGCACCGCCATCGCCGCCACGGCAGCCGAGCGGACCGAACGTCCAGGAGCACGACGGACGCCTGTCGCCCGTGCGTACCTACCAGGATCTGCTCTCCAACCCCTACGACGAGGCGCTCTTCGAGTACCACTTCACGAGCCGGATCGAGACCGTCGACCTGGCCACCGGAGCGAGGACGCCGACCGCCGAACCCGGGCTGTTCATGCGCGTCTCCGGCGCTCCGGACAGCCGGCACATGCTCGTGGAACGGCTCGAGCGTCCCTTCTCCTGGCTGCACCCGGCGAGCCGCTTCCCGCGGTCGGTCGAGGTGTGGACCCGTGACGGCGGCAAGGTCGCGACCGTGGCGACCCTGCCGCTGGCCGACGCCGTGCCGATCGGCGGCGTTCCCGTCGGACCGCGTGGCCACCGCTGGAATCCCACGGCACCGTCCACGCTCGTCTGGAGCGAGGCGCAGGACGGCGGCGACCCGAAGGCCGAGGTACCGCACCGCGACCATGTGTTCGCGCTCGATGCGCCGTTCGACGGCGAGCCGCAAGAGCTGACCCGGACGGAGTACCGGTTCGCCGGCGTCGCCTGGACATCCGACGGTACGGCCCTCGTCAACGAGTTCGACCGCGAGACCCGCTGGACCCGGACGTCGCTGCTGGACGTTGGCGGCGACGAGCCGAGGACGCTGTTCGACCGCAGCGCCGAAGACCGCTACGGCGACCCGGGCTTCCCCTCGCGGCGACCTGGCGGCGGCACCGCCGGATCGGTCGTCCTGCAGGACGGCGACAGCATCTACCTCGTAGGCCGAGGAGCGTCACCGGAAGGCGACCTGCCCTTCATCGACCGGCTGAACCTCCGGACCCTGGCCACAAAGCGCCTGTTCCGCAGTGAACCCGGGACATACGAAACGGCGGTTGCCGTCCTCTCGGCCAACGGCGATTCACTCCTGACTCGCCGCGAGAGCGCCGCCGAGCCGCCGAACTACTTCGTCACCAACCTCTCGACAGGCGGCCAGCGCGCCCTGACCGACTTCAGCGACCCGGCGCCGATTCTCCGCCAGGTCGAGAAGCGGCTACTGACCTACGAACGGGAAGACGGCGTCGGCCTGTCGGCGACGCTCTACCTGCCGCCCGGCTACAGGGAGGGCGACCGTCCGCCGATGCTGCTCTGGGCGTACCCGCGCGAATTCACGAACGTCGACGCGGCAAGCCAGGTCAGCGGTTCCCCACACCGTTTCACCACCCTGCGCGGCGCCTCCCACATGCTGCTGTTGACCCAGGGCTACGCGATCCTGGACGGCCCCACGATGCCGATCGTCGGCGAGGGCGAAACGGCGAACGACACCTACGTCGAGCAGCTCGTCTCAAGTGCCGCGGCGGCGATCGACAAGGTCGTCGAACTCGGCGTCGCCGACCGCAGCCGGATCGCCATTGGCGGGCACAGCTACGGCGCCTTCATGACCGCCAACCTGCTCGCCCACTCCGACCTCTTCGCCGCCGGAATCGCCCGCAGCGGCGCCTACAACCGCTCGCTGACCCCCTTCGGCTTCCAGAACGAACGCCGTACCTTCTGGGAAGCCCAGCACATCTACGCCGAGATGTCCCCCTTCTTCCACGCCGAGAAGGTGAACGAGCCGATCCTGCTCACCCACGGCGAGATCGACAACAACTCCGGCACCTTCCCCATGCAGTCGGAGCGCTTCTACCAGGCCCTCAAGGGTCACGGCGCCACGGTGCGCTACGTCACCATGCCTCACGAGTCCCACGGCTACGCGGCGCGGGAGTCCGTGCTCCACGTGGTGGCCGAGATGCTGAACTGGTGCGATCGCTACCTGGGCGAGGGGCGGAAGGCGAACCGCACCGCTGTCACAACACCGTCCACGGACTGACGACGTCGACGCCAAGACCCTCGAAGTCGGACACGTTCCTTGTCGCGATGGCGAGATCGTGGGCGGCCGCCGTTCCCGCGATCAGTGAATCGGCCACGCTCACGATCCGTCCTGCAAGCCGGGCTTGAGCTCGAAGCCTCGCCCCCTGCCGAGCTTCCCGCCGGCCGACAGGAAGGAGCCGGTGCTGATGATCCGTCACGATCGCGGTCAGCGCATCTTCCAGTTGGCGCCGGCGGCGCCCCACCGGCAACAGCCGCAATCCGAACTCGAGTTCGTAGGTGACCACCGTCGAGAGCCAGAGGTCATCCCTGGAACTCAGAAACGCCACGACCTGGGGATCGGGCGCGCGCTTTGCCAGTTCCGACACGACATTCGTGTCGAGCAGGAATCCCCGCAACCCCTAATCCCACTCGTCGGTCTGGAACGGGATCTCTCGCTCCGGTTCGTTCTTCCTGTCGGGTAGCTCCAGCTCGCCAACGCGAGGCATGTTCTCAACCAACCACTGCCCCAGCGGCTTCCGCGGCTTCGATCGCCGGTCCCACTCCCCCTTCGACACCACGACGAACGTGTTGCGCTTGCCGATCTGCTGTGGTCCCTCTTCTTCGGCGAGCCGCAGAATCTCCGACAACCGCGCCTTCGCCTCGGCTACTGTCCAGGCTCGTTGCGAATCGGTCTGCTCAACGGTCACAGCACTCCCCTCCCCTTCAACATGGTCCAACATAGACCACATGACAAAGAAGAGTCAAGCCGGCACACCGGTGGCTCCGGTCACCACGGTGCGAACACGGGGCTCGACCTCGACCGCTCAGTCGGGCATTTCGACGATCCGGTCGAGTTCCGGCAGGGCGGTTCGTGCCTCCGGTGGCAACTCAGCCTCTCCCGTCGCCACCGAATCGAGCAGTTGACCCTCCTCGTCGAAGGCGCGGAAGACCGCTCCCTCGTCGGACAGCTCGGCCATCCAGAAATGCGGCTCGCTCGCCGAGCGCTCGATGTACCAGCGCTCTTCAGGATCGACGGTACGGGCGTCCTGCCCCATGCACCCGTCGCCGAGGTAGAGCACCCCTTCGCCCTCGCCAACGACTTCGCCGAGCCGGATTGGATGGCTGCGCTTGAACACGTGGTCGTGATTCTCGAACGCCACCGTCATCCCGCCGTGGACGAAGACCTCTTCCCAGGCCTCCCGGCCCTCGGCGGAGCCCTCGTACGACCGGTGCGCCGGATAGAGCGGCACGTGGTACACGGCGAGCCGGTTCGGCAGGTGCGCGTCGGCCGCCATCCGCTCCGCCAGCCACGACGCCTGGGCCTCGTGGGACACGAGATGGCCACTGTCCAGCACATACAGAGCGCCTACTGATCCGAGGCCGCGACGGAAGTACGTTGCTCCGCCGTCCTCCGGAGAGCGCCCGCCCTCCTGGTTCTGGCCAAACAGCGCGAAGTAGAAGGGCGCTTTCTGCTCGGGCGGCGAGGACGCCGGCACGCCGCCTTCACGGCCGACGTTCACCTCGTGGTTCCCGATCGACAGGACCATTGGCACCGTGTGGCCTTCTGGCGTGACCAGGGCCTCGGTGACGTACTCGAGCCACGTTCGCCAGCGCGGCCACCTGGAGACGAGTCCGTTGGCGTAGGCGAGATCGCCCCCAATGGCCAGCAGGTGGGGCGACTGCCGTGCGGCCTCAGTCAACAGGGCGAGAGAGAGGGGCTCGGCGCCTACGTCCCCGCCGGCCGCAATCCGGACCGGGCCCTGGAGCGGGACGGTGCGGAAGCTGCGGACCGGTCCCGCGGAACGTCCGTCGAACAGGACCTCGAAGTCGTAGCCGGCGCCCGGCTCCAGGCCGTGAAACGGGAACCGATACACGCGCACGTCCGGAACCCCGCCGATCTCCATCGCTTCGCCCGGAATCGCCAGCGGCTCCCCTTCCGACCCGGACAACCACCACTCGACGCTTGCCGATCGTGGAAGCCGCTCGCCCATTCCATCCGCCTCGACGACCAGATTGACCGTCATCGTCGTCGACGTGTCGCCCTGCCACGTCAGGTGGACGGAGTGCCACGGCGGCTCGGTCGCCGGACCGGAACATCCCGCAACGAAGAACGCCGCGAGAACGACGGGCAATGGTCTAAGGAGCCGCAACGGACGAACACTAGCGCGGAGCAGTGACCGAACGCCGGCGTTTGGCGCCGGCACACCGAGTGTACGGCGACGCCGTTCCACCACTACGCTCCAGCTTCGCGGAGCTGGTCCATGACCGCCTGCGCGTTCTCAGGCCGGCCGAGGTGCAGCCCCATGCCCGGCATCGGCGCCACCGGCACGAGAACGCGCGCAACCCCGAGTTCGGCGAGCGAGCGGAGACTGGACAGGTCTTCGCCGATGCCCGTCGTGATCTCGAGGGCGTACGGGTCCCGGCCGTGTTCGGCGGCTACGTCGCGCGCCAACTGGATCAGCTCGGCGGCAGCCCCACGGGCGGGAAAGAAACCGTCTCCCAACCTGCCGGCCCGCCGCGCGGCGGCCTTCGAGTGGCCGCCGACGATGATGGGAACGCCGCCCCTGACCGGCTGCGGCCGGCAGTAGGCGGCCTCGAAATGGACGAACTCGCCGTGGTAGGTCGGACGTTCGGCGCCCCAGAGTTCGCGCATCGCCTCGATGTACTCGTCGGTCCGGCGCCCCCGATCGGCAAAGGGCGCGCCAATCGCGTCGAACTCCTCCTTCAGCCAGCCGACGCCGATTCCCAGCAGGAGGCGGCCCCCGGTCAGGTGATCGAGGGTCGCCACCTGCTTGGCCGCGACCACCGGATTGTGCTGGGGCACGATGAGGATCCCGGTCCCGAAGCGAATCCGTTGTGTCTGCGAGGCGACGAATGCCATCCAGATCAACGGGTCGGGCAGATCGAAGTCGTCCCTGCCGCCGGCCATCTTGCCGTCCGGCGAGTAGGGATAGGCCGACTCATACCCACCCGGAACGACCGTGTGCTCGACGGTCCAGATCGACTCGAAACCAGCCTCGTCGGCGGCCTGGGCCAGCTCGACCGCCAGCCGCGGATCGACGTAGCGACCCGTGTTGCAGTAGCGAAGTCCGAATCTCATAGGTGGCGCAGTCTACCCGTCGACATACCATCGCAACCGTGCGCGAGGCTGCAGGCAAGACCAGGGTCGCCGACATCGACTGGTCGACGTGGCGAGCCGTCGACCGAGCTACTTTGACCTTCGTCCTCGAAGACGGCCAGGTACTCCTGATCCGCAAGAAGCGCGGTCTGGGCGCCGGCAAGGTCAACGGCCCCGGCGGCCGCCTCGAGCCCGGCGAGAAGCCCATCGACTGCGCCACCCGCGAAGTCGAGGAGGAACTCGGCATCACCCCCCAGGGACTCGAGTACCGGGGAGAGAACCTGTTCCAATTCGTCGATGGCTACTCCATCCACGTCTACGCCTTCGTCGCCTCGGGCTACCGGGGCAAGGTCCGCGAAACCGACGAAGCCACGCCACTCTGGACCGACCTCGACGCGATCCCCTACGACGAGATGTGGGAAGACGACCGGCTCTGGCTACCCCACGCCCTAGACGGCCTGACACCCCAAGGCCGCTACATCTTCGACGGCGACCGCATGCTGGACTGGGAACTCGAAGTCGGTGGCCAGGTCTACAGTCCTGAACAGCGGCCCGAGTAGGCGACTTCCCTCCCTCGACCCAGCGAGCGTCGTCGTTGGTCCCACGACGTCCAGCCTGCCGAGGGTCCGGCGGGTGCAGCCCGCTCTACTCGCCGCCGCCGGTCGAACCGGCGCCGCCGGCCGCGCGGATCGCCGCCGCCTCTTCGGGCTCGACGTAGGTCCAGGCCAGGAAGGGCGCCATCATCTCGTCCGTGCTCTGGGCGCCCCAGTCCACCGAGCGCCCGATGTCGAGGAACGGGTACTCGTCGAGCTTCGTCTCGGAGTTGTCGTAGACCGCTTCGATCTCGACCCGGGTGCCGGCCGGCAGCACCTTGGGATCACGGTAGATGTAGTTCGTCTGCCAACTGTAGTCGTACTCCGGCACGTCGAGCAGCACCTCGGTGCCGCCGTCCGGGTAGTGCGCCGTGTACTTCATGCTCTCGCCCCGGAAGTGCATGTGCGGATGGAGCGACAGGAGCACCGCGTCCTTCTCGAACACCCTGGACGACCCGACACGCCACCGCCCGTGACCGGGCGGAATCTCGAAGGCGCCGGCGCCGATCGTGTTCCAGGTCACCTTGTGCTTCACGTCGGTGCCGACCGGATGGAACCTGAAGGCGACCGCCGAACGGTCGAAACCCTCAGTGCCCGGACCGGGTTCCTTGTGGTAGTGGACGTTCATGCGGACCACCATGCCGGCGCGCAAGAGGTTGCCGAAGCCCGGCGGGTAGATCGTCGGATCCTCGCCCGCCGCGATCGAACCCAGGGAGAACGTGTTCTCGCTGAGCACGTCGACCTCGCCGTCCTCGTTCGGGATCAGGGCGCGGCCGGTGATGTGATGGACGAACTCGGCGTCCGGCTGGTACTCGATCGCCTGAATCCAGCGCGGTTCCGGGAGCATCTCCTCGGTCAGCGTGATGAAGAAGTTGGGCTGTTCGTCCTCCACGTCGTCACCGACGAAGTAGGGCTCCTCCATGTAGACGATCAGGTCCGGTTTGCCGATCAGGAAGCCGCCCGTGTCCTCCCACTCACGCGGGGCCGGGCCCCTGGCCGGATCGCCCTTCGGCGCGCCACGTCCGACCCAGGCCACGACCGTGTCGATCTCGTCCTGGGTCAGGGTGCGCTCGTTGACGAAGACCCCGGCCGTATGGTCGGTCGCGTCCCATGGCGGCATCTCGCGGTTCTGCACCAGGCGCGCGATCGAGCGCGCCCAGGGCCTCGCTTCCTCGTACGTCATCAGCGACATCGGCGCCACCATGCCCGCGACGTTGTCGCCGCCCGGTCGATGGCAGGTCTGGCAGCTGTGCTGGAAGATCGGCAGCACGTGCTCGTGGAAGGTGACTTCCTCGGCCGTGTCGGCGGCGACCGCCACGGAAGCGAGGCCCAACATTCCGAGAACGAGAAGTGCAGCGATCGAGCGGTTCATGCGCGCCTCCAGCTTCCAACCAGTTGTCCGAATCGGCAGGCGGACTCTAGCAGGTCAGTCCCACACGCCTTCGGGAATCGGCTTCGCCTCGACGACCTCCACCGCCACCTTGTCCGGGCCCATGACGAAGAAGCTCCGCATCTCGAGTTCCGGGCGCCAGGTGATCGGCTCGAGGATCTCGACTCCCGCCGCCTTCAGCCGTTTGAACACGGGTTCGATGTCGCGGTACGAGAAGGCGAAGTGGTCGATCGCCCTCCCCCGCTGAGGCTCCAGCTCGCGCAGCGGCGCCGCGCCCTCGGGCCACCACGGCGCCACCGGCTCGTAGTCGGGAATGTTGTAGACGATGAAGCTCACGTTGTCGGCCCGAAAGCCGTTCGACCAGGCGCGGTGGTCGCGGTGGAACTCGTCCCAGGTCGCAAACTCCGCTTCGGGACCGACAGGCCGCGGGTTGCCCTCGGCCGATCGCCTCGCGGGCAGTCCGAAGTGCCGCTCGTACCACGCCGCCGTCTCGTTCACGTCGACAGCGAACAGATGAACGTGGGCGAAGCGGTGATGCCCCATCGTGTTCACCTCGATCATCTCCCGGTCGGGGCCGTTCACGTAGATGACATGCCCCCGGCCCAGGCGGTAGATCGGCGTGTGGATGTCGACGCCGCGGGACACGAGCCACTTGTACTCGTTCGGCAGATCGACGCCGCCCCATCCGAAGTGCCAGATGCCGCTCTCCTGGCTACCGTCCGGCGTCTCGTCCACCTCGTTGAAGATGATGAAGGACCGTTCCGTGAACACGGCGTCCGCCACGCCGCGGAACTCGATCGGCAACGCGCCGAAGGTCCCGCGGTAGAAGTCGATCGAACGCTCGATGTCGGTCACGTTCAGGTGGACGTGGTGGAACCGGGCCGGTTCGAGCTCCGCCTCCGCTTCCTGGGATGCGATCGGGCCGGCAAAGGCGGCGGCCACGACCACGGCCACAACCCCCGGACCTGGCCGCCCGCACCGGCGCCGGTTCACCGAACCCGGCGCCCGTGTCAAGGAGCTCCTCCCTCCAGGAGTTCGACCACTTCGATCTTCGTACCGTTCGGCCCTTCGATGAAGGCGATCCGGTGGCCATCGTCCAGAACCCGCGGCTCTTCGACGAACTTCACGCCGTCCGCACGCAACCGCTCGAGCCAGGAATCGTACTTAAGTGTGTGCCAGCCGATGTGATCGACCACCGTGCCGTCGGTGCCGGTCCGATCGCCCGGTACCTGATTGACGATCAGCCAGGTCTCGTCGCCACGGTTGTCGTAGAGGATCGAGTGCAGCGGCGGAAGTCCCTTGAAGGGAACGACCTCGCCGCCGAACTGCTTCGCGTACCAGGCCGCGGTCGCCACGGCGTCGCCCGAGAACACGTGGACATGGTGCAGCCCCGGCGCGCCGCCGTGGTCCATGTCGTCGATCACCTCGATGCGGGTGCCCCAGGGGTCCTCGCAGAAGCCGAAGGTGAAGCCGGCCGCCTCGACATGCCGTGCGGCGCCGACGACCTTGCCGCCCGCGGCCTCGCACTGCTCCAGCGTCGCCGCCACGTCGGGAACCGAAAAGCCGATGTGGTCGAGCGACGTGGCACCGCTGCCGCTGGTCGGTTCGCCATCCCTGACTTTCAGAATGTCGTTGCCGTAGAAGACTGCGTCGAACGGACCGCTCTTGCCCAGCGTGCCACCAAAGAGATCGTTGTACCAGGTGGCCGCCGCCATCGTGTCGGGCGCGATCAGATGAACGTGATCGAAGTCCTCCGCGAGGACGGGCGGGGCAGCCCCCGGCGCCAGACCAAGGGCCAGCACCGAAACGAGGAAACCGGAAACGGGAACTTTTCGTGAGGCGAAGCGCATGCGAACGCCCTCCAGGTCTGAGGGGTCAGAAGAAGGAACCGCAGCGGACCCACTCGAGTCCGCCGCCGGCTCAATGATTGGCAACGCGGCAAGGGACAGCGTACCAGCCCGACCGGGTACGGCGGCGCCAGCCTGACGGCCGGCCCGTGCCCGCACGGCGGCGTCGAACAGTCGCGACGAAGCCGCGTCGGCGAGGACGTTCCACTCCCGCTACCTGGCCGCCTCCGGCTGCAGCGGGCCAGAAGACCCGCGCACCGCCGGGCGCCTCGCGGTGAACTTGCCTGAACTGCAGAAGCTACGCTCGCTCAACAGGACCGGTAGCCCGCGGCAGGCGCCGCATGCACCGGCGCGCCGCGGAGCGCAACGGACCTGCAGGCAGCGAACAGCGCCGGAACGAAGAGGTCCGGTCGCGCCACACAGGCGTAGTGATCGGCATTCACCGGGTGAACCGAGGCGCCGGGAACCTGCGCCGCCATCAGCGCCTGGTACTTGGGCGGAATGTGCCCGTCCTGCTCCGTCAGAACCACCGCGGTGGGCACGTCGACCTCGCCAAGCCATGGGCTCGAGTCGAACCGGCCGAGCGCGGCGGCAGCTTCGATCACGGAGACCGGATCGGTCGGTCCGATCTGCTCCTTCAGGGTCTGCTGCAGCTCGGGATCCTGAACGTTCGCGAGCATTCGTTCGCCCACGCTGTCCCATAGGGTCTGAGGCGCCACCCGCGCGGCAAGCGACAGCAGGGGACCCAGCGTCGACGCGGCGCGCTCGGCCCGCGGGCCGCCGAAGCGCGAGCCCGTAGCGCAGAGCACGAGACCCGCGGTGCGGTCGCGGTGGCGACGCCAGAACAACTGCGCCACCGCGCCGCCCATCGAGTAGCCGACCGGAATCACCCGCTCCACGCCCAGGTGGTCGGCCAGCGCCGCCGCGTCGTCGGCGCAGTCCTCGAGCTTGAAGGCGCCGATCCGACGAATGCCGCGGCCATGACCTCGATGGTCGAGGGCGATGACCCGGAATCCGCGGCCGAGAGTCGCGAAGCTCGTGGTCCAGTTCAGGAGCGCCGTGGCTGCCAATCCGTGCAGCAGAAGAAGAACCGGCGCCCCAGGCGGGCCTGCGACCTCATGCACCCAGGTCGCGCCCCGGCCGGTCAGATCGACGCGGCGGCCTTTCGCTGCTGTCTCCACGCCGCCGCCCTCAGGCGTACCGCCCCGTCTGCCGGGTGCGCGCGTACACGTCGTCGACGACCCAATGGAACAGGCTCACATGGACGCTCTCGACCATCGCCATGTCGTCCAGGTCGACGTGGACACCGTCCTGCTGGAGTTCCTTCAGCCGGCCGCCGTCGAACCCGGTCACGCCGAAGGTGCGGAGTCCATGGCGGTTCGCCCAGTCCACCGCCGCCAGAACGTTCGGGCTGTTGCCCGAACCGCTGAAGGCGATCAACGCGTCGCCGCCCGTGGCCGCGCTCATCAACTGCTGGACGAAGACCTGCTCGTAGTCCAGGTCGTTTGCGGCCGCCGTGATCCATGGCACGTTGTCGGTCAGGCTGACCACGCGCAGCCGCCGATGCGACTCGTCACGCAGGTTGTCCGCGGCGACCGTGCCCTTGCCCAGATCGACGCTGAGGTGGCTCGCCGCCGCCGCCGAACCGCCATTCCCGATCAGGTAGAGGGTGCTCCCCCGGGTCCAGAGGTCGAACACGAGGTCGGCCCATCGCTCGACCGCCGTCGCGTCCACCCGGGCCAGTTCGACGCGAAGACGTTCGAGGTACGCCTTGGCGTCAAGCGTGGTGCCGAGCATGGAGGCATCGTAACGGAGAGGATGGGAGGCGACTCGGTCAGTACGGCTCGCGCGTCACGCGGTCCGCCGGCACGTGGCAAATGCGGCCCATCCGGTGGACGCCGGCCTGGGGATGGGTCCAGTGCAGTTCGTCGCCCTCCATCCAACGCTTGACGCGGATCCAGGGAATCCCGTAACCGTCCATCTCCAGCACCCCGTCCCGGTAGCGGGTCCGGTTGCGAATGCGCATGCAGCGCGGATTCACGTCGTTGACGCCGCCTCGGAGCGTGCCGTCCGCGCGCATGTCGTGGATCACGCCGACAGACGTCACGACCACCCGGTCGCCGCACTGCTCCACCCGTTCGAGGTGGCCGCTGCTGTCATCCAGCCACAAACCGCGGAGGTCAGGCGCCCCGGCCGGCAACGGCTCGGTGCAGGCGGCCAGGACCGGCTGCGGCCACTCGGTGTAGCCGGCGCACCCCGGCGTGTAGGCGACCGGTATCTCGTCCGCGGTAAGACCCGACCCGTCGAGCACCGGCAGGTCGCAGTGGTCGACCTCGCCGCCGCCCCCGGTCAGCAAGCGCGCCGCCGTCGTATCGGGCGGCCGCGGAGCGGAGCGCAGGTACACCCTGGCAGCCGCGACCGCCGCTCCGGCAAGTGCGATGGCCGCCACGAGCGCGATCAGCCCGCGCCGCAGCAAGCGGCGACGCCGCAACCTGTGGCGGTGGACGGCCACCGCGTCCTACCCGCCCACCGGCGTCTGTTCGATGAAGTCGGCGACGATCGTGGCCAGTTCCCGGCCGCGCCCCTCCTGGAGGAAGTGACCGCCGCCCTCGATCGTCCGGTGAGGCTGGCCCGCGGCTCCGGGAATCCTCGACTCAAAGGGCTTCCGGGCGCCGCCCGTTACCGGATCGTTGTCCGAGAAGGCGCACAGAAAGGGCTTCGTCCACTGTGAGAACACCTTCCAGGCCTCGATCTGCGCCGGCACCGAGGGGTCGTTCGGAAGCATCGGCACCCGGCTCGGCATGGCCCGGGTTCCCGCCTTGTAGGACGAGTCGGGGAAGGGCGCATCGTAGGCCGCGACCTCCTCGGGCGTGAGCGATACGCCGTCGACGCTGGCCGCGAGCATGAGCCCGACCGGAATGTCCTCGGTCTCCCAGGTCCACTTCTGCCAATAGGCGAACTTGACCGCCGGGTCCGTTC
Source organism: Thermoanaerobaculia bacterium (assembly GCA_965232105.1). Taxonomy (GTDB): domain Bacteria; phylum Acidobacteriota; class Thermoanaerobaculia; order Multivoradales; family Multivoraceae; genus Multivorans. The sequence goes on along the minus strand of OZ246956.1, from coordinate 2,838,666 downwards.
CCATCCGCGAGATCTGCTGTTGCATCTCCATCATGGTCGGCGTCGGCGCCTCGGCCCGGAACGTCTCGATCTTCTTCACCATCTCCTCGGGCATCTGCAGCGGCAGCGGCAGGCCGGTGTTCGCCGCGACGATGCGGTCGAACCGCGCTGGATCGGCAGCGGCCATCCGCAGCCCGATCAGTCCTCCCCAGTCCTGACCGACCAGGGTTGCATGCTCGACGCCGTTGCTGCGCAACCAGGCGCTCAACCAGTCGACCTGACGCTGGTAGGTGTAGTCATCGCGTTCGGTCGGCTTGTCGGAGCGGCCGTAGCCGACCAGGTCAGGCGCCATCACGCGCATCCCCCGCTCCGCCAGCACCGGAATCATCCGCCGGTAGAGGAAGCTCCAGGTCGGCTGTCCGTGCATCAGGAGCACGATCGGACCGTCCGCCGGCCCTGCCTCCACATGATGAATCCGTAGACCCTCCCCTTCGCCGTCGCCTCTCGGCACGACCGTGTAGTGCGGTTCGTGGTCGAAGTCGGGCAGGTTGGCGAAGCATTCGTCGGGAGTGCGAAGGACCTTCATGGCGATGGGGACTTCTCCGGCTTGAGGTGGGGAGCGGCGACCGCGCGAGCGCGTAGGATAGCGGCCCTTCCGAGCAGAGGGGCCCTTTCGGCCCGGAGGAACAAAGGCCGATGAAGTTGCTGATAGCCAACCGCGGCGAGATCGCGGTACGCATCGCCCGAGCCGCGGCGGAGCTCGACATCCCCACCGTGGCGGTGTACTCCGAGGACGACGACCAGTCGCTCCATGTCCGCAGGGCGGACGAAGCGGCGGCGCTCAAGGGCTCCGGCCCCGCCGCCTACCTCGACGGAGAGCAACTGCTGCGGGCCGCCGCCGAGCACGAATGCGACGCGGTCCATCCGGGCTACGGCTTTCTGAGCGAGAACGCCGGTTTCGCCCGTGCCTGCCTCGACGCGGGCGCCCGTTTCGTCGGCCCGACACCCGAGGCCCTGGAGCTGTTCGGCGACAAGGCGCGGGCCCGTGCGCTCGCGAACGAGCACGGCGTTCCGATCGTGCCCGGGGTCTCCGAGCCGGTCACCCTGGACCAGGCCCGCTCGTTCATGGACGACCTGGCCCCAGGCTGCTCGATGCTGATCAAGGCCGTCGGTGGCGGCGGCGGCCGCGGCATGCGGATCGTGACCCACGAAGACGAACTCGAGGATGCGTACCGCCGGGCGGTTTCCGAAGCCGGCGCCGCATTCGACAACGATCGCGTCTTCGTCGAGGAGCTGCTCACGGCGGTCCGCCACGTGGAGGTCCAGATCGCCGGCGACGAGAGCGGAACCGTCGTCCACTTCGGCGATCGGGACTGCAGCTTCCAACGGCGCCACCAGAAGCTGATCGAGATCGCGCCCGCGCCCTGCCTGCCACCTTCGCTGCGCGACCCGATCCGTGATGCAGCGCTCGCCCTCGCTGCCGCGGCGGCCTACCGCAACCTCGGCACCTTCGAGTTCCTGGTCGAGACCGGCGACGGACAGGGTGCGGCGCCGCGGTTCTTCTTCATCGAGGCGAACGCGCGCCTGCAGGTCGAGCACACGGTCACCGAGGAGGTCTTCGGCGTCGACCTCGTCCATCTCCAGCTTGAACTGGCCCGGGGCCGCCTGCTGGCCGAACTCGGTTTCACGCCGCAGAACGGCACGGAACCGCGCGGCACCGCGGTCCAGGCCCGGGTCAACATGGAGAAGATGGCGGCCGGCGGCGCCGTCTTGCCAACGGGCGGCCTCCTCACCGCCTTCGAGCCCCCCAGCGGACCCGGACTGCGGACGGACACCTTCGGCTACACCGGCTACCAGACGAATCCCCGATTCGACTCCCTGCTGGCCAAGGTCGTCGGCCGCGTGCCGCAGGCGGACCATGGCGCCGCCCTGGCCCGAACCGCCCGCGCGCTCGGCGACTTTCGGATCGAGGGCATCGAAACGAACGCTTCCTTCCTGCGCGCTCTTCTCGTGCGGGACGAGGCCGAGACGTGGAACGTCCACACCCGCTTCGTCGACGAGCGCCTGGCCGAACTCGTCGAGGCCGCGGCCGCGTTCGGGGACCCCACCCCCCAGGGCGGCGCCGCGGGCCCGGAGCGCGGCCTGGCAGGCGTCAAGGTCGACACCGTCGACCCGCTCGCCGTACTGGATCACGGCAAGTCGGGCGGGCCGGCGGTCAGCGTGCCGGCCGCGGCGCCCCCTCCGGTCGAACAGGCGCCGGTCCCCGAAGGTCTCACCCCCGTCCGTGCGCCGATGCAGGGCACCGTCCTCAGCCACGAGGCGGAAGCCGGCCAGGAGGTCGCTCCCGGGCAACTCCTCTTCGTCATGGAAGCGATGAAAATGGAGCACGAGATCCGCACGGAGGTGGGTGGCGTGCTCCGCGACCTCCGAGCCGCCGTCGGCGACGCGGTCTGGGAAGGCCACGTCCTGGCGTTGATCGAGGAGCGGGACATCGAGGTCTCGGGCGACGAACAGGAGGCCGAAGTCGACCTCGACGCGGTACGACCCGACCTCGCCGAGGTGCTCGAGCGCCACCGGGTGACGCTCGACGAGGCCCGGCCCGACGCGGTCAGGAAGCGGCGCAACACGAAACAGCGGACGGCCCGCGAGAACATCGACCAGTTGTGCGACGAGGGCAGCTTCGTGGAGCACGGTCAACTCGTGCTGACTCCGGGCACCGGCCTCGCGAAGGAGGAGGTCATCCGCAAGTTCCCGACCGACGGGATGGTGACCGGGGTCGGTTCGATCAACGGCGACCTCTTCCCTGACGATCGCAACCGCTGCGTCGTGATGGCCTACGACTACACCGTGCTCGCCGGCACCCAGGGCGCGCTCAACCATCCAAAGACCGACCGGATGGTCGAGCTGGCCCACCGCTGGAAGCGGCCGGTCGTCCTGTTCGCCGAAGGCGGAGGCGGCCGCGCCGGCACCGGCGGCAAGCGGAAAGGCGGCGCGTCGACGACCAAGGCGGGCCAGGGCCGCGGCGACGAAACCTACCGGCCCCTCGACACGCCCACCTTCACCTCCTTCGCGCGCCTGAGCGGCCTCGTGCCGATCGTCGGCATCACTTCACGCTTCTGCTTCGCAGGCAACGCGGCGCTGCTCGGCTGCTGCGACGTGATCATCGCAACCGCCGACTCGAGCATCGGCATGGGCGGCCCGGCGCTGATCGAGGGCGGCGGCCTGGGCGTGTTCCGGCCGGAGGAAGTCGGCCCGATGGACGTGCAGGTGCCGAACGGCGTCGTCGACATCGCCGCCCGTGACGAGATCGAGGCGGTTTCCGCAGCGCAGCGGTACCTGTCGTACTTCCAGGGCCGGGTCGACGACTGGGAATGTCCCGATCAGCGACTGTTGCGCCGGATCGTGCCCGAGAACCGCCTGCGCGTGTACGACATCCGGGAAGTGATCCACACGTTGGCCGACACCGGCAGCGTGCTCGAACTGCGGCCCGAATTCGGCCTCGGCATGGTCACCGCTCTGGTCCGGATCGAAGGGCGGCCGGTGGGCATTCTCGCGAACAATCCGGAGTTCCTCTCCGGCGCGATCGACAGCGACGGCTCCGACAAGGGCGCCCGCTTCCTCCAGCTCTGCGACGCCTTCGACATTCCCGTCCTCGTGCTCTGCGACACGCCGGGCATGATGGTCGGCCCCGAGATCGAGCGCACCGCCCTGGTCCGCCACTGCTGCCGCCTGTTCGTCATCGGCGCCAACATCTCCGTGCCCAGCCTGACGATCGTGCTGCGCAAGGCCTACGGGCTCGGCGCCCAGGCGATGGCCGGCGGCGACCTGAAGGAGCCCTTTTTTACCGTCGCCTGGCCGACCGCCGAGTTCGGCGGCATGGGCCTCGAAGGCCAGGTCAAGCTCGGCTTCCGCAACGAGCTCGCGGCCATCGAAGATCCCGAAGAGCGGCGCGCCCGCTACGAGGAGCTTGTCGCGGCGGCCTACGAGCGCGGCAGCGCCCTCACAGCCGGCGCGTCCTTCGCCGTCGACGACGTGATCGATCCCGCCGACTCCCGCCGCTGGATCGCCCGCACCCTCGACTCCGTCCCGCCGCCGCCGGCCCGCGAGGGCAAGAAGCGCCGCAACATCGACACCTGGTAGGTCGCTACTCGCCGCCGCCCGCCGGCTCGATCACGCCGTACATCAATCCCCCGTACGGTCCGTGATCCCACGTCCCGGCGTAGCGCTCGTCGTAGAACAGCACCCGCGCCCCGAACTGCTCACCCAGGCCGGGGATGGCGAAGTCCGTGATGCTCACCATCGGCGTGTCGCCGGCCCAGACGATCGGCACAACGACCGGCAGGGTCACATCGACCGTCATGTAGACGACCCGGACGTCGAACCGCCAGCGGTCACCTTCCCCCTCGAGCTTCGAAACGCTCGCGATCTCGTAGCGCTCAGGGTTCTTGTCGCGGCTGACGCCTTCGACCTCTTCGAGCCCGGAGATGTTCCCGATTGTGAAATGGCCGACCAGATCGACGCTCTGCATCCGTTCGGCGAACGCCCGCTCGCGCTCAGAAAGTTCTTCGATCGGAACCGTCCGTCCGACACCAGTCACGCCGGCGATCCAGCCGACGCCCAGCAGAACAAGACCGGCTACAACGCCGACGATCCAGAGTGTTGTCTTCTTCATGGTGCGCGAGAAGGTAGCCTCCACCGGCGTTTCCGTCAACCGGCGGCCTGACGCTCGCGGCGACGCGGCATGCCGCAACCGCCGGATAGGATCGCCCCATGACCAAGGCCGCCCACGCCGCCGTCCGGTCTCCGGGTAACGAGCGCCACGACCCGGAGCAAGCGCCGCTCGATGCGTCCGATTTTCCCGGATGCCGGCCGCTCCGCATTCCGCGCGAAGCGATCGAAGACTACGAAGGCCGGGTCGAGTACTGGGAGGCGCGCACCGAAACCGCCATGGTCGTTCGCGAGCCGACCACGAGCTACCACGAGAGGCCATCGCATCGACTCTCGCGGCTCGCAGGGTTCATCGCCGCCGCCAGAGGGTCAGCGATAGAAGCCTACGGCACGACGGACCTGGTGCGTTTCGACGCCCGCGGCAAGCCGCGCGTGCTGATGCAGGCCGACCAGATCCTCTATCTCCACCCGCCGTCCCCCGAGGAGCTCCAGCCGAGGGTGGATATCGATGGCGGCAGCCTCCCCGACGTTGTCCTGGAGGTGGACTACTCCACGGATGTCCGCGTGCGCAAACTGCCGCTCTACGAGGCATGGGGTTTCCCCGAAGTCTGGGTCGACGTGCCGGATGCCCGCTCGCGGCGCCGCCCCAGGTCCAGAGTGTCGGCGCTGACCATCCATGTGCTGGAAGGCGGGAGCTTCAGGGCGGCAAGGACCAGCCGCGCCTTCCCAGGCTGGACCGCGGAAGAGATTCACAGAGCGTTGAACGAACACACGATGTCCGCAGCGACGGAAGCCGCGCTTCACCGCGTCGGAACTGCCCTGGGAGCGGCGGAAGGAACGGGCCCGGACGACGATCCCTGGTTGCGGCGCCATCGTGACGAGGGCCGTGCCGAGGGCCGCTCCGCCGCTCGGTGCAAGACCGTTACCGCACTGCTCGAGGCGCGCGGCATCCGGACCACGCCCGCATTCGGCGACCGGTTCGCGGACCTGGGGGAGCTACCCGAGAGCGACCTCGTTGGTGCCGCTCTCCGCTGTGAGAACGAGGCGGAGTTCCTCGAGCTGTGCAGAAAGAAGGGCCGAGGCTAGACGCCCTGAGTGGTCGCGCCGAAGCAGCGCCCCGACCGTCCGCAGCCCCCGTTCTACGATCGCCTGTCCGAATGCAGCACGAACGGCCATCCCGAACACCCCCTGCGCCAGACAGGATCTCCCCTACCCGAGGCGATGCGCGACCGCCGGTGCCTTTCCGAGTGTCAGCCGTCGCCGTGCTGGTCAGCGCTACGCCCGGACCGGACCAGATCCACCATCTGTTGCCGGTACTCTGCCGGGTACCGAGGTCTTGATCTTGGCATCGTGGGTACCTCCTCCTCCAAGGATGAAGTGTCCACGAAACCGGGGCAAGCTCAAGAGGGTGCCTGCACCCGCTCTCGCTCCCGGTCTTTCGGCCTCAAGAAGAAGAGCCCTCCAGCCTCGCAAATGGTGCGCTCGCGCGTCCTGTGAATCAGCGCGGTGTGGACGGGCAGCCGATTCACTGGCCTTGGTACTTCTTCACGCGCTTGAACCAAGCATCGACTAGTTCCAGGTCCGCCTCCAGAACCCCGATCTCAGGCGCAACGTAGTTGACCATTGCACTCTTGTCATGGCGCTTGGTCCATTGTGACGCCCGGCCGTAACTCGCATCGAACTCGGCGTGGTCGGCCTTCGTGAACCTAGCCAGAACCCTCACCATCTTCGGCCGGACCTCCAGCCCACCCTCCGCCAGAATGGGTCCAACGATCTCCTGGCTGAAGATGCGTTCCCACGTTTCAGACAGCTTTCCCGCCCAACTACCAACAGCTTCCTCGTAGGCTGTCTCATCCCAATGACTACTCTCCCTCTTGATCCGTGCCAACCCTTCCCGCAGCTCGCCCAGGCGCGCCCGAACGTCCTTCGCCTTCCATGGGTGTTCCTCACTGCACAACCCCGGCCTTCCGTTGTCCGCCCGACTCCGAGTCACGGACCTTGAAGCGATCACAACATCAGCTTCAGCGGCCGCGCGCTTGAGATCCGCGACAAAAGCCACGTCATGTGTAAACACGACCACCTGCCGGCTGGCAGCGAGTTCTGCGAGACGACCTGCTACGAGGCTCCTGCGAACGTGGTCGAGCGACGTGACCGGGTCATCCAGAATAATCGCCGACCTAGACGCATCCAGTTGTGCTTCTGTGAAGGGCTCTTCCGGGTTGATGGTGGAGATGCCGTAGTCTCGCGCGATGCGAGACACAGACTTGTACGGTCGGATTCTGGGTGTCGAGAGTCCTTGGGAGGTGACGAGCGTCGAGTTGCGGCTTGAGGCCGGGGAGGTGGAGGTGTTCGTGGCTCGTGGCCGGGACGAGTCGTACCGTTGCCCCGAGTGCGGCGGCTCGGCGAGTCGTCACGATTCGCGTCGCCGGCGCTGGCGGCATCTGCCGACGTGCCAGTACCGGACGATCCTGACGGCGGATGTGCCGCGGGTGCGTTGCGCGCAGCACGGAGTGCACACGATCGGCGTGCCGTGGTCGGATGCAGGCTCTCGTTTCACGGCGTTGTTCGAGGCCTTGGTGATCGACTGGCTGTGCGAGGCGAGCATGTCGGCAGTGGCGCGGCAGCTGGACTTGAGTTGGGACCAGGTGGACGGTGTGATGCAGAGGGCGGTGAAGCGTGGTCTGGCGCGTCGCGGCCCGGCGCCCGCGTCTCGCTGTCTCGGCGTGGACGAGACGTCGTTTCAGAAGCGTCACGAGTACGTGACGGTTGTCGCGGACATCGAGGGTGAGCCGCGCGTTCACCATGTGGCGGACGGTCGCGGCAAGGACTCTCTGTCTTCGTACTACCAGTCGTTGTCGGAGGCCGAGCGTTCAAAGATCGAGACGGTGGCGATGGACATGTGGCCGGCGTACATTTCGGCCACGGTGTCCTGCCTGCCGGACGGCGGGGACAAGATCGCGTACGACACGTTCCACGTCGCGGCTCATCTCGGCGATGCCGTGGACGAAGTGCGCAGGGAGGAGCACCGACACTTGCGCGGCCTGGGCGACGAACGCCTGACCGACACGCGCTACTTGTGGCTGTACCACCCGGACCGGGTGCCGGAGCACCGATGGCCTCGCTTCAAGGAGTTGATCGACGGCACCTCGAAGACGGCCCGCTGCTGGCATCTGAAGGAGGTGGCGATGATGATGTGGGAGACATCGGACCGCGCCGAGGCGCTGGCTACGTTCAGGGGCTGGTACTCGTGGGCGATCCGCAGCCGCCTGGAGCCGATGAAACGGGTGGCCCGGATGATCAAGGCCCATCTCGACGGCGTGCTGAACGCCATCGAGCGAGGCGTCACCAACGCACGCCTCGAAGGCATCAACTCGGTGATCCAGTGGCTCAAGAAGTCAGCCCGCGGCTACCGAAACCGGGATCGCTTCCGCACCGCCATCTACTTCCATCTCGGCGGGCTCCACCTCTACCACGATTCGCTCACATTCCACACGAAACCCTGAAGAGCCCTGTGAAGAACGCCGCCAAGCCTAGTGCAGTCTGTTCACCCTCGCTGAACACACTCGGCAGCTTCACACTCTGGCGCGCCCGAACGAGCTTGGGCTGATGAAGCAGGGCGCCCTTCTTGGCCCGGGTCCGAGCGATGGTGACACGGTCAAGCAACAGGCGGTCAGTCTCCCGTGTGAAGGCGTCGCGGACAACCTCGGTAATACCCTCCTCCGAGAGCTCCGTGACCTTCTTGGTGATCCCCGTCGTCGTGGCGGCCTTCTTGGCCGCCTCAAGAGCCTCGCGCTCCCTTAGCCGCGCGATCTCCTTGACGATCCCACTCCGCGAATCCCTGATCCGTTTCAGGAGCTCGAGCTCTTGCCGCCTGCGCGAAACTGCGGCCAATCGCTGTCGGACTGTCTCTGGGTCGGAAAGACGTTTGGCCGCAGCCCTAGCAACCTCTGCGCCCTCGGCAAGCCGAGCCAGTGCAGTTGCCGGATTGATACGAGCCAAGTCGAGCTGCCCTTCGCCTTGCAGGGCAGCACGTTCCTTCTCGTAAACGCCCTCATACCTAGACAGAAAGCTCTTGAACCTCCTCGATCAAGTCCGTGTGGCCTGAAGCCAGGTCTTTCAGGTACGCGTTGACCTCTCCCGGAAAGACGCGCAGCTTGCCGAACCTCTCGCGTTGATGCCGAAGTGAGTTCCGAGCTCGATCGAGTCGAATCTGAGTGTCGTCCTTGACGAATCGGTCAAACCTCAGGAGCCTGTCGCGGCTCTCCGAATCGAGAGTCTGGAGGCAGAGGACGCAGCGGCTATCGTCATCAAGGACAGGATACGATTCGGCAGGGTACGCACGCTCCTCCGAGAAGCGCTTGGCCGACTCCCATAGTGCCTTCCACGGCGAGGTGCCCACGCCAGGCAACGCCTCCGACTCCAACGATCCAGCGAGCAGACTAGCCGCCTCCTCGAGAGCCTGGAGTCCGTCTCGTTGCTCCTGTAGCGCCCTCAGCGCTTGGTCGCCGAGTACAGTGTGAATAGCCCTGACGTGCTCATGCAGAGCATCGAGTTTTTCGGCCTGTCGACCGAGACTCCGCCTTTCCGTGCCCCCGCCGGAGTTGCGGAGGCTCATCTCCTGATCTCTTAGGGCATCGATGGTCTCGCTCGACTCATCGAGCTGCCTGAGCAAGAGATCTAGTGCATCCACCGATGTCTCTCCGCAGATACCCTTCACGAACCTGCCGGCCTCCGTTTCTCTCAGTTCCTCCGCGACACGAGGCATAGCCGTCACCGATTCGGCATTCTCGACCAGTCGGGCGTCGGCGCGACCGCGCACTTCCAAACAGGCGTCAATCAGTCCCTCCATAACGAAGAGAGCAGACGGTCGATAGGGGAAGTCCGACTCCGCGGAGATGTAGTTGTTGCCGCATGCCCCATCGTAGAAGAGCATTCGTTGAAGCTCTGGTGGCCTGGAGTCCGGCCACGAAAGCAGTTCCTCTCTGTCGCCAATCCGAACGGCGAGCCTGGCAGTGGGTCTCTCTAGCGCGGTGTCGCGGAATACGTCCGTCTGGACCACCTCCTGGTCGCGCGAGCGCGTGATCCGCTTCAGCAGCCTCGCATAGCCGGACTTCCCGCTACCGTTGTCGCCGTACACGATGGTTAAGCCACTCGCCTCAAACGTCAGTGGACGAGCCGACCTCAGAGCGTTCACATGTTCCGGATCAGAAATCGACAAAAGCCGGACTGGCGGGTCCTCCGCTGTGGCCTGAGGGAGATCCGCAAGACCAAATTTCACACTCCGGCCCCGTTCGCCCGCAACCATCGTTTCCACAAGCTGATCGCACTCCGTGCTGGAAAGCGGATCACCCTTCGCGACTCGTCGGAGCACGTATCGCTGCCATGCCGGCCGTGTCGCGCTCCACTCAACGATCCGTTCTTCTAGTGCCACTAGCTTCGACCTCCACTACCATCAGCGTCCGGTCCCCGTACGTCGATCTTGCCCGTTACGGCAGCCGTCACGAGCACGGTCCGATACTCCTGAAGCCGCTCGATCGCAGCACTGACCTTCCTGACCAGTGTGCCGATCTTCGCAGTCTCGCGGTCGAGAAAGGCCGCAATCGCTCGCTGCTCTTCGCGTGGGGGGTAGCCGACGCTGGTTTCATGGATGCCTCCTGGCCTGCCAGTGCCCAAGCGTCTCCCAGCTAGCGACAAACCTTGATTCCGCAGCGCTCCATGCTGGTAGCGTGCACGGTTGACCGAGGCGTACCGGGGCTCCCGACCTAACGGACAAGGTCGGGCATGGACCGGACGCGGGCCGACGAGATCGGCGACCGACGGCACGAGATGCGGCCCCAGATCAGCCATAGTGGGCTCACTGCAGGGAATCTCGATCGGCAGACCTCTTGCTCGCATTGAGGAATCTCCTCTGGCTCGGTTGTCGGCGGAGCTTAGAGATCCCTCCGCATCGGCGCAAGTTCTCTTGACTCTCGTCGGAAGCGGACACCGGAGCAAGGCCAGCACCCGCAATCCCACGGCGGAACAGTCGACGCCTAGTCGATTTGGCCGCGCGCGGTCTCGGACCGCCGCGGCCACCTGAAAGGCCGACGCTTCGAGCCGAATGCTGGCAGTATGCCCGGGTACCAGTCGCGCGCTGGCTGAGGGAGTGGTTAAACCAGTATGCGGATCGCGGAGGCCAGGCTCGGAGCCGCAGCTCGCCCCGGTCCGCCGAGTCACGTCCGGCCATTAGAATCCCCGTTCCCATGCGACACCGAGCGACCACAGCAGCGCCATTGGTCGTAGGCATTCTCCTCGTCACGGGCGGCACCAGCGCGCAGGAACTGACCGGCAGACCCTGGTCCGACATGGACTACGGGCCGTTCAAGGTCCACTCCTACATCGTCGAGGACGGCAACAACGCGAACAAGGGCATCGGCATCCGCGTTGACGAGGGCCCTGGCGGCATCGCCCAGGGGTCGGACTTCCTGCTCTTCGACACGGACACCCTGCGCTGGGCCGCGGGCTGGACCGGGCCCGGCTTCATGGACTGGAACTCGATCAACTACAACGGCAGGCACGTCGTCGAGCCGGCGATCGTGGGAGACTTCGTCTTCACGAATCCGGACTCGCCGGGCTGGTCCCGGGCCGGCGACGACTTCCGGGACACGCGCATCGTGGGCCGCGGCGGGCGGCGCTTCGGGCCACAGGATCGTGCCGTCGCGCGCTGGCTCGGGCACCACCTGCACGGGAACCGGGTCGTGTTGCACTACCAGGTGGGCGACACGGAGGTCCTGGAACTCGGCGGCTTGGAAGGCGGCGGGCTGTTCAGCCGCACCCTGAACCTGGGGCCGAGAAACACGGATCTCCTGGTCCAGGTCGCGCACCAGAAGGACGGACGAGCCTGGATCGACAATGAAGCGGCAGGCTTCCGCGAGCCGCGCCCGGATGACCCGGCCAGAGGCGAACAGAGCGGACCCACCGCCGCCGCCCTGGTCGGAGCGCCGGCAGCCGTTCAGTGGGTCGAGGGCGACGGCGACGACCTCCGCCTGCGCGTTCCGGCCGGCAACGAACCAGTCCGTTTCAAGATCGTGATCGGCCGCCGCGGCAGATCGAACGCCGGCTTCCTGGCCCGCGCGGCAGGAGTTGCCCCGGCCATCGATCTCGAACCACTGACCCGCGGCGGCCCCGCACAGTGGACCGAGACGGTCACGACCGAAAGCCGCATCCTCGGCCGGCGAGGCGGACCTTTCGAGCTCGAGGCGATCACCACGCCGCTCGACAACCCCTATCGCTCCTGGATGCGCCTGGGCGGCTTCGACTTCCTGAACGGGGGCCGCCGCGCGGTCGTCGCCACCTGGATGGGCGACGTCTGGATCGTCGACGGACTCGGCGGCGACGAGATCGGCGAGATCACCTGGAAACGCTTCGCGACCGGGCTCTACGAGCCGCTTGGCGTGAACACGCGGGGCGGCGAGATCTTCATAACGTCCCGCGACCAGATCACCCGCCTCCACGACCTGAACGGCGACGGTGAGGCGGACCGTTACGAGGCCTTCAACCACGACGCCCAGGCGTCGGCGCACTTCCACGAGTTCGCCGTGGGCCTGGAAGCGGACGCGGACGGCAACTTCTACTACGCCAAGGGCGCCGGACACGACTTCGACGCCCGCGTGCCCCAGCACGGGACGATCCTCAAGGTCGCGGCCGACGGCGCCTCGACCCAGATCGTCGCCAACGGTTTCCGGGCGCCGAACGGCCTCGTGGTCAACGCGGACGGCAGCGTGATCGTCACCGACCAGGAGGGTCACTGGACGCCGGAGAACCGGATCAACTGGGTCGAGCCGGGAACCTTCCACGGCTACATGCGGGCCTGGCGCGAGCCCGACCGCGACCCGGACGACTTCGTCCAGCCGATCACCTGGATCCACCACGACGTGGACCGCTCTCCCTCGGCGCCCGTGTGGGTGCGCAGCGAGCGCTGGGGCGCACTGGACGGGTCGCTGACCTACCTGTCCTACGGCAACGGCAAGATGTTCTCCGTGCTCTTCGACCAGGCCTTTCCGCGAGCCTCTCCGGCGGGCGACGGTCCTCCGCGCCAGGCCGCCGTGGTCGAACTGCCCGTCGCGGCCGCGCCAACCGGGCTGGTCCGCGGTCGCTTCAACCCCGCCGACGACCACCTCTACGTCTGCGGACTGTTCGCCTGGGCGGGCGACCGGACCCAGTCCGGCGGCTTCTACCGCGTCCGGCGCACGGACCAGCCGTTGCGGATTCCGGTGGCTTACGAAACCGCGACCGACGGCATCGTGGTCCGCTTCAGCACGGCACTCGATCCGGAGGCCGCAGCCGACCCCGGCAACTACTCGATGCGGATCTGGCGGTACCTGCGCCAGGCGAGCTACGGCTCCGAGGACTACCGGGTGCTCGGCGAGGGAACAGGCAGGGACGCGCTGGAGATTCCGTCCGCCACCCTCTCCGCCGACGGTCGCTCGGTCTTCGTCGAGATCCCGGACATCCTGCCCGTGCAGCAATACCACCTGGAGATGAACCTCCGAAGCGCCGGCGGCGAGCGGATGCGCGAGTTCATCCACGGCACGGTCCACGACCTGGGATCCCGCACCGGCGCCGAGGTCCTCGCAGGCTCCAACTGAACCCGGCGGCGAGGTCGTCTTGCGCATTCGCTGGCAGGCACTCTGCGCCACAGCAACCCTCGTCTCACTGGCCTCGGCAAGCGCGGCGACAGCACAAACCGAGTCAGCGGACGCGGCAGCAGTCTTCGACCAACCCGGCCTGACGCTCGCCCTCAGTTCGTCCGACAGCGCGACCGACGCCCGGGTCGCACGCCTGGCCGCCCTCTACGTTCCCGAAGGCCAGACCGCAAGCCCCTTCCTCGACACCGGCCCGTTCGAGGCCACGTTCCGAGGCGCAATCGAACTCGACCTGAACGACTGGTACCGCTTCAGCGTGCGCGGCTCGGGGACCGTGCAGCTGAGCATCGGCGGCGAAGTCGTCATCGCGCGGCAAGAGCTTCCCGCTGGAGACGCTCCCCTGTCCACCAACGGCGAGGTCCGCCTGAACAAGGGTCTCAATCCAATCGAACTCGTCTACCGGAGCCCTGCAGGCGGCGACGCCTCCCTCCGCCTGACCTGGGACAACGATTACCTGCCGGAGGAGCCGCTACCGCCGGAACGGCTTCGGCGTGCCGACTCGCCGGCGCTCGACCTGGGCCTGGCACGGCGAGCGGCCCGCGATCTCGTCGCCGACGCAATGTGCGTCCGTTGTCACGCCGCCGGGAACGGACCGTCGGACGGCATGCCCGAACTCCAGGCGACGGGACCCGACCTCGACGGCATCGGCTCCCGCCTCCAACCGCAGTGGATCGAACGGTGGCTGCTCGACCCGAAGGCGCTCCGGCCACAGGCCCGGATGCCCCGAGTGCTCTCGACGGATGCTGCCGAGGCGCGCCAACAGGCCGCCGACCTCGCCGCGTACCTGGCTGGTGGCCTCGGCGACGATTCCGCGCCGGACCCGGCAACCGCAACGCCGGCTGCCGAGGTCGCGGACGGCCGCCGCCTCTACACGGAGATCGGCTGCGCGGCCTGCCACGGAGGTCCGACCGCCCACGTCTTTCGACTCCAGGACAAGTGGCAGCCGCCCGCTCTCGCGGCCTACCTGCTCAACCCGAACAGATTCGATCCCTGGAGCCGGATGCCGCGAATGGAACTCGAAGCCGGTGAGGCCGCCTCCCTGGCCGCCTACCTGTTGGCGGTGACTCCCGAGAACGGTGAAGCACGGCCGGTCCGACGTGATCCCCCGGGCGATCCCGAGCGCGGTCGGCGTCTGGCCGAAGAACTCCGCTGCCGCAGTTGTCACTCCCTGCCCGGAGGCGACCCGCCGACGGCGGCCGCGCCGCTTGAGCGGCTGGCGGGCGCGAACCGGATCTGGGTAGCGGACGCGGACGGCGTTGCTCGGCATCCCCTCTACGACTTCGAACCGACGGAGATCGACGCAATCGAGCGGCTTCTGGCCAAAGACGCGACGGCCTTCTCCCGCGCCGTCCCAATCGAGTACGCGGAGCGCAGGCTCGGGGCTAGCGGTTGCCTCGCCTGCCACACCAGGGACGGCGTTCCAGCCTCCTGGTCGCCGCCGCCCGCTGCCGCCACCGTCCCCGCCGGGGAAAGCGTGGCGGACGACAGCCTCGCGCCTCCTACCGACGCAGAGGACGGCGCCGGGCCGGACCACCTGCCGCCGGACCTGACCCGGGCCGGCGCGAAGCTCCGCAGCGACTGGCTCGAAGGGTACGTCGCCGGTCGCGTCGAGGACCGTCCGCGCCCGCACCTGCGGGTGCGGATGCCGGCGTTCCCGGGTCATGCCGACCTCCTCGCCGCCGGGCTGCACCACCAGCACGGCCTGCCACCTTCGCCGCCGGAACCGGACCCGGTCGACCCCGAACTCGCGGCCGCCGGACGCGACCTGATCCGAGGCGACCGCCTCGGCTGCCACTCCTGCCACGCCCTGGGCGACGACCCCGCGCTGGGCGGCGAGGGCTCTGAAGAAACGATCAACTTTGACCTCGTGCGCCGTCGACTGAGACGCGGCTACTTCGACCGCTTCCTCCGGGATCCCCAGCGCATCCTGCCCGGCAGCAAGATGCCCCAGTTCGTCGACGAGGACGGCTACACCGCGCTCTACGACATCATGGGTGGCGAGGCCAAACGTCAGTTCGAGGCGATCTGGCACTTCCTGGGCACCCTCGAGTGACGGTCGCAGGTGGACGACGTTGTCCTCGCCGCCGCCTGGCAGCAAACCAGTCGGGCGCTGCGCCGTCCCGACATCGTGCCGTAACGAGTTACGGCATCGATTCTGGTACGTTCACGCCATGGCTGAGAGAGCACGCAACGACGCAGCCCTCCGGAAGATCACCGTCCACGTGCCGGATGTCCTGCTCAAACGTGCCCGAAAAGCGAGCGGTTCCGGAATCACGGAGACGGTCCGTCAGGGTCTCCATCTCGTCGCCGCGCGCGACGCCTACGGGAAACTCCGCGCGCTCCGCGGCCAGGTCCGTTTCGATCTCGATCTGAAGCGCCTGCGCGAAGACTAGGGTCGTGACTCCGCCTTGATCGCGCTCGACACGAGTTCACTCATCGCCTACCTCGAGGGCGCCGAAGGGGCCGACGTCAACGCCGTCGAGGAGGCGTTGATCCTCAGCATCGGCGTCCTGCCCCCGGTCGTCCTGACCGAGATCCTCAGCAGCCCGACAGCCGATGAAGACACGAAGGCGCTCATCCGACAGCTTCCGCTACTGCAGGTGACATCAGGCTACTGGGAACGCGCGGCGACGCTGCGAGCCGACATCCTGGCCAAGGGGCTGCGGGCCAACCTGGCCGACACACTGATCAGTCAATCCTGCCTCGATCACGGTCTGCCCCTGGTCACGCGAGACCGGGACTTCCGTCACTTTGCAGCGCATGGCGGTCTGATGCTCACGCCCGCGTAGCGTCGACAGGCCGCGGGGAGGTATACGGCGGCACCGGCGATCCGCGCCTTCGGTTACCCTGCCGGGATGAAGCAAGGCCCCGTTCTCGCACTCGCGCTCGTCCTCCCCGCAGCCGGCGCCGCGCAGGAGGCTGGCCCCGCCTTCGAATCGCCTTCGACGGTCGAGGAGAACCTGCGCCAGCACCGCGCCCTTCCCGATCCGGCGGACGAGGTCTGGTGGGCCGAGACCGGCGAGGCGATGGCCTGGCGCAACCGCAACCTCCACCAGGTCGTGCCCTCCGTCAACGTCTACCGCGACGGGCCGGTCAGCGAACTCCGGTCGCGGCCGGAGCCCGCGATCGCGGACTACCCGGTCACGACGCCTGCCGGCGAGGTGACCTTCGACGCCTACCTCCACGGCGAACACTCGACGACGATGGGCATCGTCATCCTCCATCAGGGCGATGTCGTCTTCGAGCGCTACCCCCGCATGAAGCCGTACGAGAAGCCGATCTGGTGGTCGGTCACGAAGGTTCTTCCCGCTACGCTCGTCGCCATCCTCGAGGATCGCGGTCTCGTCGACACGGCTCAGCCGGTCGACCACTACGTGCCGGCGCTCAAGGGCTCGGACTTCGAGGGCACGACGGTCCGCAACGTGCTCGACATGGCCTCGGGCGTCGACTGCCCCGACGGCGACTACTCCGACCGCTCCACCTGCTACTACCAGTTCGAAGCCTCCCTGGGCGACGGGGTGCGGAGCGCGAAGACGCCCGACGAGCCGTACACGATGCTCTCGAACCTGAAGGTCGGTCGCTGGGCCGAGCAGGGCAAGGGCTTCGACTACAGCGGCACGAACACCTTCGTCGTCGGCTGGCTGGTCGAAGAGGTCACCGGGATGCCCTTCCAGGACGCGCTGAGCCGCGAGGTCTGGACCCGGATCGGCGCCGAGGCGGACGCCTCGATCTACGCCGGGCGCTACGGGATCCCGCTGACGTCGGGCGGCATGCTGGCGCGGCCCAGGGACATGGCGCGGTTCGGACTCCTCTTCACGCCCAGCTACAAGAAGGTCTCAACGCAGCGGATCGTGCCCGAAGAGCACGTCCACACCCTGCTCCACGGCGGGCGGGCGGAACTGCTCGAGAACGCCCGCTACGGCGGTCGGCCGCCTGGCGTCAAGCACAACGTGTACCAGTGGGACCTCGTCTTCACGAACCATGACATCTACAAGGGCGGCTGGGCCGGCCAGGGCCTGCTCGTCAATCCGGACCGGGATGTCGTCGCCGTCTGGGTCGGCTACACGGCGGCCGACTCGGACCCCGCTACGTATCCCCTGCTGCCCCGGGTGCGCGCGGTGCTCGACGGCGTGTTCGGCGACCGCTAGCTTGCACGGAACAGGCGTGTTTCCCGTGCCTCAGCGCGGCGCGGACGCCGCGACTTGACTTCTAGGCCCGTACCAGCCGATTCCCCCTGCTCCTGGCCCTTCCCCGCCGGCCGACACCGGACGTCCGGCTCACCGGCATCCGCCGTCGGCGCATATGGGCCTGACGCTTGACACGTCGCCGGGCCGTGGCGAATGACTGGTTGATGGCGATCGGGAGCGCGCCCACGGTCGACCTGTGGACGACCACGTCCGGTCCCGGCAGCGCGACCTTCACGACGACGTCGAACGACAGTCCGTTGCGCCGGTTCCGGGCCGGGCCGGTGATGGCCACCTCACAGTCCACGATCCGCGAGTTGAAGCGCTCGAGGCCCTGAGCCTCGAACTCGATCGCGCGTTTCAGGTCCTCATTCAGTTGGATGCCCTGAGTGCGGATCCTGACGGGAAAACTCGGATTCGATCTCACCTTCGTTTGCCTCCTCCTGGTTGTTCCCCGGGTGGTCCGGCAACGAGATCCAGCCGCTCTTCGCGGCTTCCCGCCCGATGCGGGGCTCGTCCAGCCACCCTCATCGATGCCTCACCATCGTACAACGCGCCGGCAACGCCGGGATTCCGGCCCGGTACTCCGCTGCTACCCGCTCCGCTCCATCCCGACGGTGCCCCGCAGATAGACGTCGATCAACCGCGGCAGGGCGTCCACGTCGTACCCGCCTTCCAGAACGGAGACCAGCCGACCCTCGCAGACGTCTTCGGCAAGTTCGGCCAGATCGACGCCGAACCGATGGAAGGCTTCCTCGGTCAACTCCATGCCGGCGATCGGGTCGTTCCGCCAGGCATCGAAGCCGGCCGAGACAAGCAGCACGTCGGGACGGAAGGACCGCACCGCGGGCAGCAACAGATCGGCCATGACCTCGCGGTAGACCTCGTCGCCACTGCCCGCCGGCAGCGGAGCGTTGATCGTCGTCCCCTCGCCGTCGCCGATGCCCCGCTCGTTGGCGGCGCCGGTGCCGGGATAGAACGGGTACTGGTGGACGCTCAGGTAGGCGACGTCGGCCCGGTGGTCGAACAGGTGCTGGGTGCCGTTGCCGTGGTGGACATCGAAGTCGAGGATCGCCACCCGCTCGACGCCGTGCACCTCGATCAGGCCCTGGGCCAGGATCGCGATCTGGTTCAGGTAGCAGAAGCCCATCGCCCGGTCCCGTTCGCAGTGGTGCCCGGGCGGCCGGGTGACGCTCATCGCCCGGTGGCCGGCCCCCAGCATCGCGTGATCGCCCGCCGCGAGCGCGGCTTCGACCGCGGCCCAGACGGCGTCCGCCGTCCCCGGCGAGAGGGGGTTGTCGTTCGTGTCGAGCATCCGTGTCGGTCGTAGCGGAAAGTCGCCCTTGGCCGCCGACGCCGCGACTTCGGCCACCGCCGCCTCCATCCGCTCGATGTACTCCGGATCGTGGACCAGGGCCGCCAGCCGGCGGGCCTGGCCCGCCATTCCGCCCGGCGGCCCGTCCGAACCGGCCTCCACCAGGTCCCAGTCCCGCTCACGCAGGGTTGGCAATACCGACTGCAGCCGCTCCGGCCGCTCCGGGAACCCCCTCGGCACCGTGTGAACCTCGCAACGCGGGTCCCAGAAGACAGTCATCGGCGAGTTCATTGGGGTAGCGTACATCCCGATGACAACTTCGCCGGTTCGCCGTCTCCTGGTCCTGGCGGCACTGTACACAGCGGTCGCCTCGGCCGTCTCCGCCTCCGACAACTGGCCGTCGTTCCGAGGCAACGACGCGGACGGCAACGGCACCGGGACGCCGCCGGCCACCTGGAACGTGGAAACCGGCGAGAACGTCCTCTTCCGCGTCGCCGTTCCCGGACTCGGCCATTCGAGCCCGGTGATCTGGGGCGACCGCCTGTACCTGACCTCGTCGGTGCCCGAGGGCGAAGAGGCGTCGCTCAAGGTCGGCCTGTACGGCGACATCGCGCCGGTCGTGGGCGAACCGCCGCAGCGCTACGTGGTCCTCGCGTACGACAAGAGCAACGGTGAACTGCTCTGGCAGCGGACTGCCTTCGAGGGCACGCCGGCCGTCAGGCGGCATACGAAGGCGTCGCACACGAACTCCACGCCGGCGACCGACGGCGAGGTGCTCGTCGTCTTCCTCGGTTCCGAAGGGCTCCACGCCTACGACCTCGACGGCAAGCCTCTATGGAACCGCCGGTTCGGGGTGCTCGACTCGGGCTACTTCAGGGTGAAGACGGCGCAGTGGGGGTTCGCCAGTTCGCCGATCATCCAGGACGGCCGCGTGATCATCCAGGTCGACGTGCAGGACGACTCCTTCCTCGCGGCTCTCGACACGAAGACCGGCGAGGACATCTGGCGTACCCGCCGTGACGAGATTCCGACCTGGAGCACCCCCGCCGTGTTCCCTCGCGCCGACGGCGGCCGCCAAGTCGTGGTCAACGGCTACAAGCACATCGGCGGTTATGACTTCGACACCGGCGAGGAACTCTGGCGCCTCGAAGGCGGCGGCGACATCCCGGTGCCGACGCCGATACGGGCCGGAGACGACGGCCCGATCCTGATCACCAGCGCCCACGGCCCGATGCGTCCGGTCTACGCGATCAATCCCGACGCCGCGGGCGGGATCGATCCGGAGCACGAAGCGATGCTCTGGTTCCACGAGCGGCTCGGGAACTACATGCAGACACCGATCGTCGTCGGCGACCTCGCCTACTTCGGCTTCGACAACGGCGTCGTCACCGTGTTCGACTGGAAGAGCGGCGAGCGGGTCGCGCAGCAACGCCTGGGCCGAGGCGCCTCCGGTTTCACCGCCTCGCCGGTCGCTGCCGGCGACCGCGTCTACATGGGCAGCGAGGACGGCGACGTCTACGTGATCGAGGCCGGAAGAGAACTCAACGAACTGGCCGTCAACGAACTCGGCGAGACGCTGATGGCGACGCCGGCGATCTCCGACGGCGTTATCTACTTCCGCGGGCGACGGCACCTGCTTGCGGTCGGCGACGGTTCGTAGCTCAGCGTGACGACTTCCTTCAAGAGACGAACCGGCTCCCTTGCAGCCGTCGCCGCCGTGGCGGCCCTGCCGCTTGCCGCCTCGGACAACTGGCCATCGTTCCGTGGCAACGCCGCGGACGGAAGGGGTACCGGCTCGCCGCCGTCCACCTGGAACGTGAAGACCGGCGAGAACATCCTCTTCCGGGTCGCGGTCCCAGGCCTTGGCCATTCGAGCCCGGTGATCTGGGGCGACCGTCTGTTTCTGACCTCGGCCGTGCCCGACCGCGGCGAGGCGTCGCTCAAGGTCGGTCTCTACGGCGACGGCACACCGGTCGCCGGCGAGCCGCCCCAGCGCTTCCAGGTGCTGGCGTTCGACAAGCGGACCGGCGAACTCCTCTGGCAGCACACGGCGTTCCACGGCGTCCCCGCGATCAAGCGCCACACGAAGGCATCGCACACGAACTCGACGCCCGCGACCGACGGCAACGTCCTCGTCGCCTTCTTCGGCTCCGAGGGGCTGCACGCCTACGACCTGGACGGCAACCCCCTGTGGAACCGTCAGTTCGGCGTGCTCGACTCAGGGCCCTACGACTTCCCCACCTACGAGTGGGGCTTCGCCAGCTCGCCGGTCGTCCACGACGGCCGGGTCATCATCCAGGTCGACATCCTGAGCGACTCCTTCGTCTCCGTCCTGGACGCCGCGACCGGCGAGGACGTCTGGCGCACACCCCGCGAAGAGGTCGCCACCTGGAGCACGCCCGCCGTCTTCCCGCGCGACGGCGGCGGCCGTCAGGTCGTCCTGAACGGCTATCGCCACATCGGCGGCTACGACTTCGACACGGGCGAGGAACTTTGGCGCCTCGAAGGCGGCGGCGACATCCCGGTGCCGACGCCGATACGCGCCGGCGACGGCCCCATCCTGATCACGAACGCCCATGGCCGGCTGAAGCCGATCTACGCGATCGATCCGGACGCCGAGGGCAAGCTCGACTTCGGCCACAGCGCCGTGGCCTGGTTCCACGAGCGGCTCGGGAATTACATGCAAACGCCGATCGTCGTCGGCGACCTCGCCTACTTCTGCTACGACAACGGCGTTGTCACCGTCGTCGACTGGACGACCGGCGAACGCCTGGCTCAGAAGCGACTGGGCCGCGGCGCCTCCGGCTTCAGCGCCTCGGCGGTCGCCGCCGGTGGCCTCATCTACTTCAACAGCGAGGACGGCGACGTCTACGTGATCGAGCCGGGCCCCGAACTCAACGAGGTCGCCGTCAACGAACTCGACGAAACCCTGATGGCAACGCCCGCCATCTCGGACGGCGTCATCTATTTCCGCGCGCGCCGGCACCTGCTTGCGGTCGGCCCGAACTCGTAGCGCCCACCGGGCGTTCGATCAGTTCGTTCAGGCCTTGCGCTGCAGAACGGCGCTGAAGCTGTCCCGATGCTGGTGGGCGACGTAGAGGCCCAGAACCACGGCCGCGATGCCGATCGCCACGCCCTCGGGCGCAAGGAAGATGTGGAAGAGCAGGATGTTCAGGACCACCGGCGCCAGCCCGACGAGCGCGAGCGGCACGAAGATTCCGAGGATCAGCAGCACGCCGCACACGATCTCCGTCACCTTGATCACCGGCCAAAGGTAGCCGGTGTCCATGATCGCGCCCATGAAGGCACCCGCCTCTTCACCCATCTCCGGTTGCGGGCCCAGCTCGAACAGGCCTACGACGCCGAAGACTGCAAAGATGAGTCCCAGCAGCACGCGAGCGAGCATTGGAAGATGCTTCATCGTCTACCTCCCCTGTCTTGTGTGGTTGCGCGTCACACCAGCGTAGCGTTCGGACCCGAGCGGTGAGGAAAACAACAGCGACCAAGAGCGAGATTCTCTGGCGACCATCGGCAGCTCAGGTCGGCGCCTGCAACCTGACTCGCTACCTGCGTTGGCTCGAGTCCGAGCGCGGCCTGCGGTTCTCCGGTTACGACGACCTCTGGCAGTGGTCGGTAACCGACCTTGAAGCCTTCTGGAGTTCGATCGCCGACTACTTCGACCTCCGGTTCCATGCAGCGCCGGAGCGAGTGCTGGCCGACCGCGCGATGCCCGGTGCATGTTGGTTCCCCGGCGCCGAACTGAACTACGCGGAGCACGCGCTCGCCCGGGGCGGCCCCGAACCGGCGCTCATCTGCCGCGGCGAGACTGGAGTGCGGCGCGAGTTCAGCCGCGACGACCTGCGCCGCGAAGTCGGTGCCGCAAGGGCCGGTCTGCGTCGGCTCGGCGTCGGCCGCGGCGACCGCGTGGTCGCCTACCTCCCGAACGACGCCGAAGCCGTGATCGCCTTCCTCGCCACCGCGAGTCTGGGCGCGATCTGGTCGAGCTGTCCGCCCGAGTTCGGGGTGGACAGCGTGCTCGACCGCTTCCGCCAGATCGAGCCAAAGGTCCTGATCGGCGTTGATGGCTACACGTACAACGGCCGCGAGTACGACCGCACGGACGACCTGGACCGCATCGTCGGCTCGCTACCCACTCTCGAGACGGCGGTGCTGGTTCCCAGCACCGGCGCGGTCGGCCAAACGACGGCCCACCTGCCTTGGACCGAACTGACCGCCGGGCCGGGCGCACTCGCCTTCGAGCCGGTGCCCTTCGACCACCCGCTCTGGATCCTCTATTCGTCGGGCACGACGGGGCTGCCGAAGGCGATCGTCCAGGGTCACGGCGGCATCCTCGTCGAGCATCTGAAGCAGTTGGCATTCCACACCGATCTCGGCGCAGGCGACCGCTTCTTCTGGTACACGACGACCGGCTGGATGATGTGGAACTACCTGGTCTCGGGACTCCTCGTGGGCGCCACTGTCGTGCTCTACGACGGCTCGCCCGGATGGCCCGACTCAAGCGCCCTGTACCGCCTGGCCGACGAGGAAGCGGTGACCTGCTTCGGCGTCAGCGCGCCCTTCCTGATGGCCTGCCGAGCAGCCGATCTCCAGCCTGGCAGGCAATTCGACTTCGAGGCCCTGCGCGCGATCGGTTCGACCGGTGCGCCGTTGCCGGCCGAGGGTTTCGACTGGGTGTACGAGCACGTGAAGTCCGACGTCTGGCTCGGCTCGCTGTCAGGCGGCACCGACGTGTGCACCGGCTTCGTCGGCCCGAACCCCTTGCAACCGGTCCGCCGCGGCCGCATCCAGTGCCGCTCCCTGGGCGCCAAGGTCGAAGCCTTCGACGAGAGCGGCCGCGGAGTGACCGGGCAGGTCGGCGAGCTGGTGATCACGGAGCCCCTGCCCTCCATGCCGCTCTTCTTCTGGAACGACGATTCCGGCGAGCGCTACCGCGAGAGTTACTTCGACCACTATTCCTCTGTCTGGCGCCACGGCGACTGGATCGAGTTCGACGAAGACGGCAGTTCGGTGATCTACGGCCGCTCCGACTCGACCCTCAACCGCGGCGGCGTGCGGATGGGCACCTCCGAGTTCTACCGCGCGGCCGCCGAGCTACCGGAGGTCGAGGACTGCGTGATCGTCGACACCGGGAGCATGGACCGCGAAGGCAAGCTGTGGCTCTTCGTCGTGCTGGAGGACGGCGTCACTCTCAACGCCGAACTCGCCGGCCGCATCCGGCGCCACCTGCGCACCCGGCTCTCGCCGCGGCACGGCCCGGACGAGATCCGGGCGATCCCCGAGGTGCCGACCACGCTCTCCGGCAAGAAGCTCGAGGTGCCGATCAAGCGCATCCTCGCCGGCGAGCCGGTGGAGACGGCGGTCAACGTAGGGACCCTGAAGAACCCCGACTCGATCGCCGCACTCGTGGCGACCCTGTAGCCGCCCGCTGGGTGCGCCGGCCCTCTGGCCGGCTCCGCTCTGCAGCCGCCGCTATTGGTTGAGTTTGTTGGCGAAATCCCCACCCCGGAAGATCGAGATGTCATCGAGCGAGATGATCTCCCGCAGGGCCTCGTTGACCCCGTCCAGCGTCAACTCGGCGATCGCCTGCTCCTGGGCGGCCGTGAACGCCATCGTCCGGCCGGTGAACAGGTTGTTGTTCAGCATCGCTGCGAGCGTCCGGTCCTGGGATCGGCCGTTCTGCTGGGCGTCGAGAAAGCCGCCTCTGGCGGCCTCGAGTTCCTCCTCCGTGAAGCCGTCCTCCAGCGCCTTGCTCATCTCATCGCGGAAGGCGGCGACCACCTTGTCGGCGTTCTCGGGCGCGAAGATCGCGAAGGTCAGGAAGAGAGCGGCGTCATCGACCGGCGGCGCGGCGATCTGCGAACCGACGCCATACGACAGGCCCTCCTCCTGACGAATCCTGGTCGCCAGCCGCGAGCTCAGGAAGCCGCCGCCGAGCATGTAGTTCGCCATGACCAGAGCCG
Organism: Thermoanaerobaculia bacterium; assembly: GCA_965232105.1. Classification (GTDB taxonomy): domain Bacteria; phylum Acidobacteriota; class Thermoanaerobaculia; order Multivoradales; family Multivoraceae; genus Multivorans. Next base: position 2,813,855 of record OZ246956.1, on the reverse strand, counting down.
GGTAGTCCTCGTCGTCGTCGCGCATCGAGAAGGTCGTCACCGCCATCATCATCGCGTTCGTCTTGTCCGGTGTCTCGATGTCGACGCTCACGGTCTCGACCGCGCGATAGGGATCGGCAACGCGCTCGTACGGCTCGGCCGCCTCCCAGTCCCCGAACAATGCCTCGAGCTCACCAGCAACCTGTTCCGGGTCGAAGTCCCCTACCACGGCGATCGTGCCGCCTCGCGCTCCGTAGAAGGAAGACCAGAACGCCCTGGCCTCCTCTACCGTGACCGCATTCAGGCGCTCGATCTGTTCGTCGAATGTCGGCGAGTAGCGGGGGTGATCGACCGGCCACTGGTTGAAGTGTCTGCTCATCGCCTGCGGCACCTGAGCCATCGGCTCCGAGCGCTGGGACTCGATGGCTGCCAGACGCTCCTCGCGCAGCAGGTCGAACTCCTTCGCGTCGAAAGCGGGCTCGCGCAGGATCTCCGCGGCCAGGCGCAGAACCGGCACGAGGTTCTCCCGCACCGTGGTCAGGGAACCGTTCGAGGCCAGCACGCTGCCACTGACGCGACCCTGGGCCTTCAGGCGATCCAGTTCGTCGCTGATCTCCTGGCGCGAGCGGTTCTTCGTACCGCGCATCAGCATCGACCCTGCCAGATCGCCGGCGATGGAGCGGCCCATCAGCGCCTCTTCCGTTCCGTGACGGAAGGCGAACTGGACGCTGACCGATTCGCCACGGTTCTCCTTCGGCAGCAAGGCAACCTTTGCGCCGGAGGTCAGGGTCAGAACTCGGGTCCGGCGATCGATGTTCGCGGGCGTCGGGTCGAAGGCCTCGCCCTCGGCCACGGCCTCGCGTCCCGCGTAGTCGGCGACCAGTGTCGCGATGTCCGGCGGCTCGGGAATCTCGGCCCGCTCCGGCGTTACGTCCGTCGGATGGAAGTAGCCCACCGTCCGGTTCGAGTTCCGCAGGTAGGTCTGGGCCACTTCGTGGACGCCTTCGGCAGTGACCTGCTCCAGCCGGTCACGGTGGAGGAAGAAGAGCCGCCAGTCGCCCATCGAAGCCCATTCGCTCAGATCGAGCGCGATCCGCTGCGGGTTGTTGAAGGCGAGTTCGATCCGCGAGAGGTAGTCCCTCTTGGCGCGCTCGACCTCCTCCTCCGTCGGCGGCTCGGCGGCCATCTCGTCGAAGGTGGCGAAGAGCGCCTCGGCGGCGTCTTCGAGCGAATCTCCCTCACGGACCTCGACGGACGCGGTCAGAACGCCCGGCTCGTTCAACTGGAAGCTGGACGCGAAGACGGAGGCCGCAAGCCCCGGTTCCACCAGGTTCTTGTACAGACGCCCCGCCGGCTCGACGCCCAGAATGTGGGTGAGCACCTCCACCGCGGCGTACTGCTCATGGGCGCCCGGCGGCACGTGGTAGACGGACATCACGTACTGGGTGTCTCCAACCCGCTCCAGGGTCACGGTCCGCTCACCGTCCTGGGCCGGCTCCGCCGTGTAGGTCTCGAACAGCGTGTTCGCCCCGGTGCGTTCGGGACGCGGAACGGCGCCAAACTTCTCGGCGACGAGCTCCAGGGCGCGGTCGACCTCGAACCGGCCGGCCACGACGAGAATCGCGTTATCCGGCTGGTAGTACTTGCGGTAGAAAGCCTGCAGGCGCTCGATCGGGACGTTCTCCAGGTCGGAGCGCGCGCCGATCGTCGAGTTGCCGTAGTTGTGCCAGTCGAAGGCGGCCGACATGACCCGCTTGCGCAGCACCCCGATCGGCTGGTTCTCGCCACTTTCCCACTCGTTGCGCACCACGGTCATCTCCGACTCGAGGTCCTCGGCGGAAATGAAGGAATTCACCATCCGGTCCGCCTCCAGGTCGAGCGCCCACTCGAGGTTCTCGTCGGTGGCCGGGAACGTCTCGAAGTAGTTCGTCCGGTCGAACCAGGTCGTGCCGTTCGGGAACGCGCCGTGCTCGGTCAGTTCGGCCGGAATGTCGGGGTGGTTCGGCGTGCCCTTGAACACGAGGTGCTCCAGCAGGTGCGCCATCCCGGTCTCGCCGTAGCCCTCGTGCCGCGAGCCGACCAGGTAGGTGATGTTCACGGTGATCTGCTGCTTGCTCTGGTCCGGGAACAGGAGGAACCTGAGCCCGTTCTCCAGTTGGTACTCCGTGATTCCTTCGACCGATGCCACCCTGGTCACGCCGTCCGGCAGGTCCTGGGCGGCAAGGGGCAGCGCCGCCAACCAGACGACCAGCACGGTCAGGGCAAGGGCGTTCTTCGTCTTTCGCTTCATCTTGTTTCCTCCCGGAAGCCGGCTCGACCAGCTTCCGTGTCCAATGTGCAGCAGTCAGGTTCTACCGTAGCAACGCGATCGCGTCCCGTTTGTTGCCATCCGGGTTCCAGTCAGGCCGCGGGCGCACCCAGCCGGTGCTTCGCCTTCAGGTCCTGGACAACATACTTCGCGGCCAGCATGAACAGCACCAACGCGAGCAGCTTCGCCATCCCCACCCAGAGCAGCGAGTAGCGGATCGACTCGATGCCGTAGAGCGGGGCCAGTCTGTCGTTCAGGTAGCCGACCATCTGGGGTCCCAGCCCCATGCCGATCAGGTTCAGGACGAACAGAAGGACGGAAGATGCGAGCGCCCGCATCCGGACCGTGACCAGGGCGTGGGTCATGGCGATCGCCGGCCCCAGGTACACGGCGCCCAACGCCAGAGGAACAAAGTAGAGGAGGATGGCCGGGATCGCCTGGTCGAGGAGCAGGAAGCCCAGCATGAACGGGAAGTAGACGGCGATCGTGAGGGCGCCGATCCACGCGTACCATCGCGGATCGCGCCTGGCCAGCCGGTCGGCGACGAGGCCGGTGATCACCATGCCCAGGGCGCCGCCGATCCCCGTCTCGAGGCCCATCCAGGTGCCGATCTCGCCGCTTCCCATGCCGTGGACGCGGCCCAGGAAGGGCGGCACCCAGGCGCCGAACCCGTACGCCGTGAGCGAGGCGATGCCGGAGGCCACGGCCAGCAGCACGAAGGAGCGGAGCGACGCGAGGAAGCGGACCACCTCGCCCAGCGAGTACGACTCGGTGTCGGCGCCGGCCTTCTCCGACATGCCGCGAGGCGGCTCGCGAACGGTGAACCGCATGACCACCGCCAGGAGCACGCCGGGAATGCCGACGACGAAGAAGGCGGCCCGCCAGTCGAAGAACTCGACCATCCAGCCGCCGGCCAGGTAGCCCAGCATCACTCCGACCGGAATGCCGATGTTGTAGATCGAGAGCGCCGCGGCCCGCCGCTCCGGCGGAAAGTAGTCCGAGATCAGGGAGTGGGCCGGCGGGCTGCCCGCCGCCTCGCCGATGCCGACGCCGATCCGCGCGAGCGCGAGATGGACGAAGCTCTGGGCCAGTCCGCAGAGCGCGGTCATCACGCTCCACACCGTGAGGCCGACCGCGATGATCGACCTCCGCACGCCGCGATCCGCCCAGCGGGCGATCGGGATGCCGAACCCCGTGTAGAAGATCGCGAAGGCGAACCCCGTAAGGAACCCCATCTGCGTATCCGACGCGCCGAGTTCCTCCTTGATCGGGTCGATCAGGATCGAGAGGATCTGCCGATCGATGAAGTTGAAGACGTAGACGCAGAACAGGACCCCCAGCACGTAGCGGGAGTACCCCGGAGTGAACTCGTCTGGCGCGGCCCCGCGCCGGACGCCTCCCGGTTCCGACGACCCGCTGCGGTCGGCGGAACGGCACTGCTCTGCCTGTGACTTCGGCTCTTCGGGCAAGTCGGCGACCGTAGCAGACGGCGATCGCGCCTTGTTTCAGGCTGCCCGACTCAACGCGGCTTCGCCGGCTTGGGCCGCAGCGGGCAACCCCACGAGGTTGGTATCGTCCACCGGCGCGCCGGCGCGGCAGCTTGAGAAGGCGGAGAGTGCCGGCGTCCAAAGGAGAGAACATGAGCGAGCGCGTACCGCCACGTGTGACTACGCTGAAGGTCAAGAACTACCGTGCCCTCCGCGACGTGACGTTGTCGGAACTGACGCCGCTCACAGTTTTGCTGGGGCCCAACGGCAGCGGAAAGTCGACCGTGTTCGACGTCTTCGCCTTCTTGTCCGAGTGCTTCACCGGCGGTGTCCGCAAGGCCTGGGACCGACGAGGCCGGTTCCGCGAGCTTCGGAGTCGCGACAGCGAAGGGCCGATCGTCATCGAGTTGAAGTATCGGGAGCGTCCAAGGTCGCCATTGATCACCTACCACCTGGAGATCGACGAGAAGGCCGGACGTCCGGTCGTGACCCACGAGTGGCTCCGCTGGACTCGAAGTGGCGGAGCAGGCCGGCCTTTCAACTTCATGGAGTACAAACTGGGAGACGGCGCCGTCATCACGGGTGAGGCACCCGAGCGCGACGACGAGCGGGTGCCCCGGAGCCTCTCCGGACCCGACGTTCTTGCCGTCAGCACACTCGGCATGCTCGCCGAGAATCCGCGGGTCATCGCCTTGCGAGAGTTCGTCACGAGCTGGCATCTCTCCTATCTGTCGGCGGATGCCGCGAGAGGCAACCCGGAGGCGGGAAGCGAAGAGCAACTCTCGCCAACAGGTGAGAATCTGGCCAACGTCATCCAGCATCTGCGGGAACAGCATCCTCAACGACTTGAGAGGATTTTCGAGATTCTGCGCCGACGAGTTCCCCGGATAGAGAAGGTGCAGGCGGAGAGTCTTGCGGACGGGCGTCTTCTCCTGAGAGTCAAGGATGCGCCGTTTTCAACGCCGGTGCTGTCTCGGTTCGCGTCCGACGGCACTCTCAAGATGCTGGCCTATCTCACTCTGCTCCACGATCCCGCACCTCCCAAGTTGATCGGGGTCGAAGAGCCGGAGAACTTCCTCCATCCGCGACTGCTACCCGAACTCGCGGAGGAGTGTCGCGCAGCTTCCGGCCGAACGCAGTTGCTCATCACGACCCACTCACCGTTCTTCCTGGAGGAACTGAGGCCCAAGGAAGTCCGTGTCCTGTGGCGGGATGAGGCCGGCTACACGCAAGCTCGGCTGGTGTCGAAAACTACGGGCGTGAAGGAGTTCGTGGCAGCCGGCGCCAAACTCGGCGACCTCTGGATGGAAGGCCACCTCGGCGCAGGGGATCCCCTCGTGAACGAGGGAGCGCCGCTGGAACGGCGCGGGGAAAGGGGTCGATGACGGTCCGCCACCTGGAGTTCCTGGTGGAAGAACCGTCTATGGAGGCCTTTCTTCGAGTGCTCTTGCCCCGGTTGCTACCCCACGACCGCACATTCGCCATTCACTCCTTTCGCGGCAAGCCCGACTTGCGCCGAAAACTCCAGGCTCGCCTGCGCGGTTACTCGAAATGGCTGCCGGCGGATTGGCGCATCGTGGTCATGGTGGATCGCGACGAAGACGACTGTCTCGCGCTAAAGGGGGAACTCGAGAAGGCGGCGGCCGACGTCGGCTTGCGGACTCGAAGCGGGGCACCGGGACGTTCATGGCAGGTAGCGAACCGGGTCGTCGTTCCCGAACTGGAAGCGTGGTTCTTCGGCGATTGGGATGCGGTCCGCGAGGCGTATCCGCGAGTATCAGCCAACACGCCGAAGCAGAGTCGTTATCGCGATCCAGACTCAGACCATCACACATGGGAAGCCTTCGAGAGGGTCTTGAGACGACATCGGTACTTCGCAACGGGGCTGCGCAAGACGGAGGCCGCCCGCGCCGTTGCGACCCACATGGCGCCGGACCGAAACCGATCGCCGAGTTTTGGAGTCTTCCTGGAGTTGATTCGCGAAACGGCCGCCTGAGTCCGGCGGCGATCGGCCCTACCGCCCCGCCCGGGTGTCCAGGCTGACGCTCTTGAGCAGTGCGAACACGGGCGAACCTACCGCGAGGCCGAGCTCCGCCGCCGACGCCCGCGTGATCCGCGCCCGCAGCCGGTGCGAACCGAGATCGATCGTCGCCTCCGCGAACGCCGTCGACTCGTCCTGGTGGAGCGCAACGAGGACGCCGGACAGCACGTTGCGGATGCTGGTCGGCGACGGGCGCTCGGTGGCAAGCGAAACGTCGCGGGAGCGCACCAGCAGCCGCGCCGACTCGCCGACCGCGAGGTGCTCGATCCGCGGCACGCTGAGGCGCTGGCCGTCCAGGTCGAGCCAGGTCAGGCGGTACTCGTCGTCGTGGGCGCCGACCGTCGCTTCGAGCACGGCTGCCGCCTGGAAGCGCTCGGTGAGCGGCGCCAGATCGAGGTGCTCGAGCACCTCGACCGTGCCGCCGAACGCCTGCACGCGGCCATCGGCCAACACGAGGATGCGGTCGGCGAGCAGCGCGACTTCGTCAACCGCGTGACTCACGTAGAGGGTCGGGATGCCGAAACGTGGATGCAACGCCAACAGGTACGGCATGATCTCCGCCTTGCGCCGCCGGTCGAGCGCCGAAAGGGGCTCGTCGAGCAGCAGCAGGCGCGGACGGCTGAGCAGCGCCCGGCCCAGGGCAGCCCGCTGGCGCTCTCCACCCGACAGCGTCTGCGGTCGCCGGTCGAGCAGCGGCCCCAGGTCCAGGGCGTCGACGACGTCGTCGCGGGTGATCCACGCGGAACTCGCGGCGGATACCGACGAAGATGTCGGCGCGCCCGGTCCTCCGGCGCTTCGTCGATCGGCGTAGCGCAGGTTGCCCCTGACATCGAGGTGCGGAAACAGCCGTCCATCCTGGAACGTGCAGCCCACGGGCCGACGGTGCGGCGGCACCGCGACTCCGGCTTCGCTGTCGAGCCACACGTTGCCGTTCAGCGCAATGCGGCCGCGGCTTCCCGCCTCGAACCCGAGCAGCGACCTCAGAAGCGTCGTCTTGCCGCTCCCCGAAGGGCCGAACACCGCGGTAACGCCGGACGCGGGGATCGCCTGCTCGACCTGGAGATCGAACGCGTCGAACTCGACGCGAACGTCGATTTCCAGCAGGGCTTCGGTCTCAGGCGGGCCAACCGGGCCCGCGGCCGCGCCGGCCACCTCGACTCCCATGGCGACACGGTCAGGCGACATGGACCGGCAGCCTCCGGTTGAAGACGTACACGAACACCAGCACGGCGAACGCGAACAGCATGAGACCCGCCGCCAGGGTGTGGGCTTCGGCGTAGCGCAGGGTCTCCACGTGTTCGTAGATCGCGATCGAGATCACCCGGGTCTTGCCCGGGATGTTGCCCCCCACCATCAGCACGACCCCGAACTCGCCGATCGTGTGCGCGAACGTGAGTACCGCGGCGGTCAGGAAGCCGCGGAGCGAGAGTGGCGCCGCCACGGTGAGGAAGGCGTCGATCGGCGAGGCCCGAAGCGCCGCGGCGGCTTCAAGCGGGCCCCGCCCGAGCGACTCGAAAGCCGCCTGGAGCGGCTGCACCATGAAGGGCAACGAGTAGACCACCGAGGCGACCAGCAAGCCCATGAAGGAGAAGGTCAGCGTCGTATCCGTGATCTCGACCCACAGCCCGCCAAGCCAGGACCGCGGACTCATCAGCAGCAGCAGGTAGAAACCGAGCACGGTGGGCGGCAGCACCAGAGGCAGGGCGGTCACCGCCTCGATCACCGGCTTGATCGGCGAACGGGTCCGGGCCAGCCACCAGGCGAGCGGCGTGCCCAGCACGATCAGCACCGCGGTCGCCGCCGCCGCGAGCTGCAGGCTGAGCCACAGGGGGCCGAGTTCGGGCAGGTCCATGGCAGGCCTCCTCAACCAGCGCAAGTCACGAGGCCGCGGGCCGTGCCCCGCGGGTCGCGTCGCCCGGCACCCGTCCCGAAGTTGATCTTGACCGCCCCTTGTCCGCCTTCAGCTTTGACCCCCGAATCGCGCGGCGGCCGGGCCTCCGTCAAGGCCGCAAGGCCCCCGGCGGCGCCACGCAGGCGGCTATCCGCTTAAGTTCGACGCGGTCGAACCAGGCGTCGCCCAGGTTCGCACCCGCCCGAGCCGCCCGGATCCGGACCGCGCCCACCGAAGCGGGTATGCACTTCGTCACCGCCCGGCACTCCCAGGTCCCGGTCGAAGCGGCCACGAGATGAGCGTCGGCGAAGTCCGCGTCCCGGCCCTTGCCGTCGTCGAAGTCCACCAGCACGTTGTCGGCGGCGTTCTCCCGCATCATGCAGGCCGAGAGCCGGTACGTCCCGCCCTGGACCGGAATCCACTCATCCGTAGTCACGGCGTCGGCCCCGCCGTCGCCGCCGCCCTCGCTGCCGCGAAGCTGCAGGCTCCAGCCGCCGCCCCCGAGACCCGAAGGCGTCCGGCCGAGCACCGCGTCGTCCGAGTCGCCCGCCCAGCCGGGCACGGCGGACCCGACCCTCGCACCTCCGAGGCCGTTCGAGGCGCTGGCGGCGGTCACGGCGCTTGCGGCGCTCCCGAAGTCGGACTGACGCACGAACCGTCCCTCGCCTGAGGCGTCCTCCAGGTTGCCGTTCAACACCGCCGTCTTCGGCCAGCCCGGAGAGAACGGATCGAACCACGGAACCGACGGCGCGGACGGCGCAACCGGCGTCAGCGCCTTCTCGACCGCCCACCACTCGACGACCTCCCCCGGCGCCGCAGCCCCGGAACGCCGCCAGTGCACCGCGCCGAAACCCCGGGCGAGGTGGAACGTGTCGTGAACCTCCGGCCGCTCCGCGTCCGGCCAGAAACGCACCGCCAGCACGTCCTCGAACGCCGGACCCTCGACCGCCGAAACCGTGAACGAAGCCCGGTGCGACAGGACCTCGAGCCGCATCGTCGTCTCCGCGACGCCCTCCTGATTCCGCGTGCGGCCGGACAGCAACCGGCCGGTCACCCGGCTCTCCAACGCGTCGCCCACCGCCATGAAGCGGTTCATCCAGCGGAACGGCCGGTCCAGCGACCAGCTCGGACGGTCTTCGCCGCCAGCCGCTCCGCCGGCCGCGCCGCCTTCGTAGGCGCCCCAGTAGTCCAGGCCGCCCTCGACCTCCTCGAAGATGTCGTAGCGCTCGCCGTCCGGGTCGCCCAGGAGGGCCACCTTCCGACCCCACAGGTCGCCGCGCCAGAACGAACGGACAGGCGCCGCGCCCTCGGCCGCCGCCATGCGCCCGTCCCAGAGCCGGGCCCGGACCGTGACGGCCTCGCCGTGCGGCGCCAGCCAGTACCCGAACATGTCGAAGACGCCGGTCGGCACCGGGGCGGCGCCCATGTCCTCGTCGCCCAGGCCGCCGCCCGGCGCAAGCGCCGTCGACGACGACTGCGCCGAGGCCAACGGCTCGCTCACCGTGATCGTGAACGCAAGCGTCGCCGCGTCGCCGTCCTCGTCGGTCGCCGTGTACGTGTAGGCCCTCGCCGCCTGGACCGTCGTGGGCATGCCCGCGAGCGTCCGCGCCGACGCGGTGAAGATCACCCCGTCCGGCGGGGCAGGCGACAGCGCATAGGACAACGACCCGTCGCCGCCGGAGGCCGCCGGCAGCACCAGCGTCTCGATCGCCACGTCCCGCACCCACGTCTGGTCCGGAATCGACGCGTCGCCGAACGACGGGTCCTCCACCAGGACCGTCAGGTCGCCCGTGCCCGAACCGAAACGCATCCCGGGGTCACGCACCATCCCCCACGAGAACGTGTAGCTCCCCGTCGTCTCCGGCGCCGTGATCTCGAACGTGAAGGCGTAGCTCTCGTTCGGCGCCACGCTCCCGGACAGCGGCGCCCGCCTGGAACCCCATGTGTCCTTGCCGCTGGAACTCCGCGAACCGAGACCGTAGCCTCCGGCGGGAGTCCACGTCGTCGTCCCGGTGTTCTTCATCGTCACCGTGACCGTCGCCGCGGCGCCGGCCGCCATCCGCGACGGCACGCCCGAGACCGACACGAACGCCGCGTCGTCCGCCGAGGCGGCTTCCACCTCGATCGTGAAGGAAAGCGTCGCCGCGTCGCCGTCCTCGTCCGTCGCCGTGTACGCGTACTTCGTCGCACCCTGCGCCGTCGTGGGCATGCCCGCAAGCACCCGCGTCGACGCGGTGAAGATCACGCCGTCCGGCGGCGCCGGCGACAGCGCATAGGTCAACCCCCCGTCGCCGCCGGAAGCCGCCGGCAGCACCAGCGTCTCGATCGCCACGTCCCGCGCCCACGTCTGGTCCGGAATCGTCGCGTCGCCGAACGACGGGTCCTCCACCGTGACCGTCAGATCCCCCGTGACCGAACCGAACCGCACCCCCGGGTCCCGCGCCATCCGCCACGAGAACGCGTAGCTCCCCGTCGTCTCCGGCGCCGTGATCGCGAACTCGAAGGCGAACTCCTCGTTCGGCGCCACGCTGCCGGACACCGGCGCCCGGCTGAGACCCCAGGTCTCGTTGTCCTCCGGACTCCACGAACCCAACGCGTATCCGGCAGCCGATATCCACGTCGTCGTCCCCGCGTTCCGCATCCGCACCGTCACCGTGGCCGTATCGCCGGAAGCCATCCGCGACGGCAGCCCCGAGACCGACACGAAGGACGCGTCGTCCACAGACGCCTCCTCCACCTCGATCGTGAACCTGAGCTCCGCCGAGCCGCCCCCCGCGTCCGTCGCCGTGTACGCGTACTCCGTCGCCGCCTGCAACGCCGTCGGCGTGCCCGACAGCGTCCGCGTCGACTCGGTGAAGGTCACGCCCTCGGGAAGCGAAGGCGTCAACGCGTACGTCAAGGCCCCGCCGCCGCTCGCCTCGGGCAGCGTCAACCCCTCGATGGGCTCGGCCTTCACCCACGTCTGATCGGGAATCGTCGCGCCGCCGAACGACGGGTCCTCCACCGTGATCTTCCGCAGCGCCGTCTTGCGGCCGAACCAGCCGGCCGCACCGCGGACCATCTTCCAGCGGAACGGGTAGGCCCCGGCCTCCGCCGGCGCCGTGATCTCGAACGTGAAATCCACCGTCTCGCCCGGCGCCACGCCCGCGGGCAGAGGTACGCGGCTCACGCCCCACGTCACGTTGTCGTCCGGGCGCTGCGATCCCAACGCGTAGCCGCCAGCCGACGTCCACGTCGTCGTCCCCGCGTTCCGGATCCGCACCGTCACCGTCGCCGACGAACCCGCCGCCATCGTCGAAGGCACGTCCGCGTACGACTCGAAGGACGCGTCGTCCAGGGGCGGCGCCTCGACCTCGATCGTGAACGTCAGCGTCGCCGTGTCGCCGTCCGCGTCCGTCGCCGTGAACGTGTACTCCGTCGCCGCCCGAATCTCCGTCGGCGTGCCCGAGAGCGTGCAGGCCGAGGCGTCCAGCGCCAGACCCGCGGGCAACGCCGGCGCCGCCGAGCACTCCACCGGAGCGTTGCCGCCCGTCACCAGAAGGTCCACCGCGACCGGCTCGCCCTCCACGAAGGTCTCGTCGCCCGTCTTGCCGAACGCCGGCGACGTGTCCGGCGCCGTCACCGTCACGCCGACCGCGGCGGACACTCCGCCGTAATCGCCTCCGGCCCCCGTCAGGGCGACCGCGGCGGCCCCCTCCAGCACGCCAGTCACCGTCACCGTCTTCGCCGCGGCGTAGTCCGTCGCGCTGAACGTCAGGCTCGCCGGGTCCACCGTCGCAGCGGCCGCGTCCCCGCTCGCAACCGACACCGTCACCGTGTCGGACGGCTGCGTCGCGAGGGCCACCGTGAACGTGGCCGATTCGCCCTCCTCCACCTCCACCTTCGCCGCGCTCACCGCCAGAGCGGCCGCGTCGTCGTCCGTCACGAACACGTCCACCGACGCCGAAAGGCCGTCGTAGCCGCCGCCGGAGGCGTCAAGCGAAACCGCGGTCCTCTCGCCCACCGCGTCGGCGTCCTGCACGCCCGCGACCGTCACCGTCCGCGCCGAGGCGTAGTCCGTCGCGGTGAAGGTCAGGCTCGCCGGGTCCGCCGTCGCAGCGTCCGTGTCGCCGCTCGCAACCGTCACCGTCACGTCGGCGGGCGGCGCCGTCGCCAGCCTCACCGTGAACGTCTCCGATTCGCCCTCCCCCACGTTCACGCCCGGCGGCGTCGCCACCAGCGCCGGCGCGTCGTCGTCAATCACCGTCACGTCCACCGACGCCGAGAGACCGTCGTAGCCGCCGCCCGAAGCGCTCAGCGAGACGGTCATCCTCTCGTCCCGCGAGTCCGCGTCCTGCTCGCCCGGTACCGTGACCGTCTGCGGCGCGGCGTAGTTCACCGTCGTGAACGTCAGGCTCGCGGGACCGTCCACCGACGCCGACACGCCGTCCCGGCTCGTCACCGACATCGAGACCGTCACCGTCGCCGTCGGCTGCGTCGCCAGCTTCACGGTGAACGCCTCGGAACCGCCTTCCCTGACCTCCAGCACCGGCGGAACGACGACCAGGCCCGGACCGTCATCGTCCTTCACCGCCACGTCCACCGACGCCGACACGCCCTCGTAGCCGCCGCCCGAGGCGCTCAGCGCGACGGCGAAGGTCTCGTCCTCGATATCGTCGTCCTGCTCGCTCGCCACCGTCACCGCCTGCGCCGCGCCGTGGTTCGACGCCGTGAAGGTCAGACTCGCCGGGCTCACCGTCGCCTTGCCGGCGACGGCGGCCGGAAGCGAAAGCGAGACCGTCACCGAGCCCGTCGGCCGCGTCGCCAGCTTCACCTCGAAACCGGCCAGACCGCCTTCGTCCATCTCCAGACTCGTCGGTTCCACTACGAGACCCGGTTCGCCCCTGTCATCCACGGTCACGGCCACCGAGGCCGACTCGCCGCCGTAGTCGCCGCCGCTCGCGCTCAGGGCGACGGTCACGCTCTCGTCCCGGACATCGTCGTCTCGCACGCCCTTCACCGTCACCGTCCGCGGCGTGCCGTAGTTCAACGTCGTGAAGGTCAGGCTTGCCGGGTCCACCGACACCGCCCCGGCGTCCCCGCTCGTAACCGACACCGTCACCGGGCCCGTACCCGTCGGCTGCGTCGCCAGCTTCACCGTGAAGGTCTTGCCGGCGCCATCCTCCACGACGGCCAGACTCCGCGGGCTCGCCACCAGACCCCGCGTGTCGTCGTCGGCCACCGTCACGCCCACGGAGGCCGACTTGCCAGTGTAACCGCCGCCGGACGCCTTCAGGGCGATGCCCGTGCTCTCGTCCGCCGCGTCGGCGTCCTGCTCGCCCGTCACCGTCACCTTCCGCCAGTCGTCGTAATCGACCGTGCCGAAAGACAGGCTCTCCAGACTCGCCGAGGCCGCCCCGGGGTCGCCGCTCGACACGGACACCGACACCGCGCCCGTCGGCCGCGTCGCCAGCTTCACCCGGAAGTCTCCGCTCTCGCCCTCCCCGATCGCCAGGCTCGACGGGCTCACGAGAAGCGACGCGGCGTCATCGTCCTTCACCGTCACCTTCACCGAGGCCGAAACACCGCCGTAGTCGGCGCCGCTCGCGGTCAGGCTGAGGGTCGCCGCCTCGTCGTCCGCGTCAGAGTCCTGAAGGCCATTCACCGTCACCGGCTGGGGAGTACCGTAGTCCGTTCCGCTGAAAGTCAGGCTCGCCGGACTCACACTCACCTCATCGCGGTCCCGCGACGGCACCGTTACCGACACCGTCACCGGCGCCGGTTTCTCGTCCTTGTCCGTCGGCTGCGTCGCCAGACTCACCTCGAACGTCCCGACGCCGCCCTCGCCGACCGTCAGACTCGTCGGGCTCACCACCAGAGCCTGTTTCTCATCGTCCTCCACGTCGACAGTCACCGACGTCGTCTCGTCGTTGTAGCCGCCGTCGTTCGCTTTCACGTCGACGGTCACTCTCTCGTCGGACGCGTCCGCGTCCTGTGAGCTCGTCACCGTCACTTCCTGCGCCGTGGCGTATTCGGCCGCCTCGAAGGTCAGGCTGTCTGGTGCCAACGTCACCGCACTGGCTTTCCCCTCACTCACCTTCAGCGACACCTTCACGTCGCCGGTCGGCTGCGTCGGCAGGCTCACCTTGAGAATCCCACTGGTCTCGAGAATCTCAGTGGCGACCTCCCCGAGCTCCAGGCTCGTCGGAACAACGATTGGAGGCCCATACACGTCATCGTCCTTCACCGTCACGTCCACCGAGGACGAGACGCCGTCGAAACCGCCGCCGCTCGCGCTCAGGTTGACGCTCGCGGTCTCGTGCTCCGCGTCAGGGTCATCCGGGCCCGTCACCCTCACCTTCTTCGGCTTGCGATAGTCGTCCCGGTCGAAGCTCAGGCTCGCCGGACTGACCGACACCTCCCCGGCATCCTCGCTCGGCGTCGTGACCGCGATCGTCACGTCGCCCGTCGGCCGCGCCGCCAGGTGCACCGTGAAGTCCTTGCCTTTCTCGCCCTCGTCGACCGTCAGGCTCGCCGGGCTCGCCGCCAGAGCCGCCCGCCGGGCCCTGATCGTGAACGTCAGCTTGGCCGAGTCGCTCTCCGCCTTGTTGCCGTCCGCGTCCGTCGCCTTCCAGACGCAGTCCGTCTTCCCCCACACCGTCCTGGGCGTGCCGCTGATCTTCCTGTCCGTCCGGGTCACGCCCCGAGGCAGGGGGCAGCTCAACGAGTACGACAGCTCCCCGTTGCCGCCCGTCGCCGCCGGCAGGTCGACCGGCTCGATCGCATGCCCGGTCAGCCAGTCCTGGAACTCGACCTTCTCCTTGCCGAACGACGGCGCCGTGTCCGGCGGCGGCTTGGGCGGCGGCGGCCCCACCACGATCAGCTTCCTCGGCGTCACTGCGCCGAACCCCCAGTCCGGGCTCGCGGGAATCCTCGGCCGCTCGATGACGATCGTGTCGCGCGCCATCTTCCACTGGAACGCGTACGTTCCCTTCTCCGTCGGCGCCGTGATCTTGAACCGGAAACTGCGCGGCGCGTTCGGCGCCACGCTGCCCGAGACGGCCACGGCGCCAACGCCCCAGTCGTCGCCCACCGCTCCCAGTCGGAAGCTCGTCCTCGTCGTCGTCACGGTCCCTTGCGTGGTCTCCCTGACCAGCGTCGTCGCCCACGTCGTCGTGCCGGTGTTCCGCATCGTCACCGTCACCATCGCGGTCTTGCCGGGCTCCATTCTCATGGGCACGTCCGAGTACGACACGAACGCCGAGTTGTCCCCGCCACTCGCCGCGCCGGCCGTCAACGCGAGAACGAGAAACAGCCCCGCCGCCGCGCCATGGCGCAGCGCGGCACAACCCGACATGCCCACTCTCGAAGTCACCATTTGCCCCTCTTGGCTCTCGGAGCCTGCTCGCACCCGCGGCAGACGCTCAACGTCCCCCCGCGCCGCCGTCGCAGGCCATGGAGAAGGCCTCCGTGTCGATGATCGCCGTCGCCGGCTCGCCGGGGTCCTTCCGGTCGTACCAGCCCTCCGCGGTGGCCGTGTCGTAAACATAGATCCAGTAACCGAGAGTCGTCGTCGAAGCAGTCAAGACCCACACTCGGCCGTTCTCGTCGCAGCCGTCCAGCACTTTGACCAGCATCTCCCAGTTGTCCGGGTCGAAGAAATAGAACAGGCCCGATTCCTCCGTGCCTTCGTCCACGACGCGGGCCGGCCCAGAGCGAGCGCGATCTTCTTCCCGCCAGCCCGCTTCCACCTCGAAACGCGAGTTCCAGAGGCAGAGCGTTTCCTCATCGGCCAAGCAGTTGCCGGCGGCCCCTGGCCGCGGTACGTACAACCGAGAATTCAGGGAATAGCCGCGCTCGTTGTAAGCGAAGATCCGGTATCGGGCCGCGCCACCAGGAAAATCGGTCGATTCCGCGTCCGCGGGAGCGATGGCACGCCGGCGCCACCGCTCGTTCCCCGGAGCCGAAGACTGAATGACGAAACCGAGTTCGTCCGCCGAGTTGTCCCTCCAGCGCAGGAGAGACGGGGAGTCGCTGTCGGTTCTGTCCACGGAAAACGCCGAAGGCGCCCGCGGGCCCGGGCCGCGCCCGCCCAGGGTCAGGTAGGCGAACGTCTTAAGACTCGAGCCATGGGCGCTCACTTTGAACGTGTAGCGGGCGCCGCGGGCCAGACCCTCGATGTCCACCCACCCGGTCGTGACGGCCCCGGTCGTGACGGCATCTCCTCTTCCTGGCGCCCATCTGCGAGCGAAGTTGTCTAACGTACTTTGGCTTTCGTAACCGACAGTGTACTCTGAGACCTCAGGGTCCACCGTCCAGGTGACGCGCACCGTGGTCGGCGCAATGGGGAAGGCGGAGAAATCCGCGACCGGTCCCCTCAAGAACGGCGGGTACTCCCAAGGGAACGTCAACTCCTCGCTGCCGCTCGCCTGGCCCGAAGAGTCGAAGGCGAAGACCCGCGCCCCGTAGTCGACGCCGAGTTCGGGGAGCAGCCTTCCAGCGACGCCGCCGCCGACCACGACAGCGAAGTAACTCCGCTCCGCGTGCTCGCTGTCCGGCGGCAGCAGGTACCGTTCGACCGGCTCGCCGTTCAGCAGGATCCACAGATCGAACCCCGCTTCGTTGTCCGAGTTGTCCGTCCAGTGGAAATCGAGATCACGCCCGTTAGAGCGGACCGTCACGGAGAAGTCCGACGGCGCCGCCGGCGGCTCGCCGGGAACGAACAACTCGACGATGCCGCTGCGCAGCGAACGCGCCTTGCCTTTCCGCGCGCGAAGCTGGAAGCTGTACCACGAACCCGGCGACGTGTGCTCCAGAGGAATGGACGCCTCGGTGCGGCCCCGGAGCCTCACCACGCCCGAATCGCAGCATGCGGTGTTGTACCGGTACTCCAGTTCGTATCCGTCCGCGTCCGGCGCGTTGTCCCGCCAGGAAAGGTGCGCGGCGCCGCCCTCGTACCGCACCCGAAGATCGCTCGGCGGCGCCGGAAGACCCTCCAGCGAAGGCAGGTAGTCGCTGTACCTCACGGCGATATCCAACGTCTCCCGCAGCGTCCGCTCGTTGTCCCGCTCGCCCGCGACGCCAAGCGCCGCGCCGTACAGACCGAACCGCGTGGTCGAAAAGAACGGCTCGACCTGTCCACCGTACGCCATCGCCGTCCCGATGGCCGGCACGATGTCGTAGTTCACGTGACCGGCGGCGTAAGGCCTGATCCGCCACTCCGGCCGTATGCCGGCGTAGAGGGGCTCGTGGTTCGCGCCCAGACCGTGGCCGACCTCGTGAACGAAGATCGCGGCGTAGTCCCCGCAAAGGCCATGGTTCGACGTCCAGCCGTACGCGCTGTCGAAAAAGTCCGCCGCCGTGCCGCTCACCTTCTGCAGGACCGGGTGCCGGCCGCAAGCCTTGAGCAGGTGCGGGGCCTCGCCCGTGAACAGGTGCACCAGGTCCGCCCGGTGCTCGTGACGCAGCCGCAGCATTTCGCCGTCCTCGATCACGGCCCAGGAGTGCAGCGGACGCCCCTGGATCCTGCCCAGGTCTCTTCCGGCGCGGTCCAGAGCGGCCGACGCACGCGCGATGTGGACGATGCGCGGCTCGATCTCGAACCCGTTGTTCCGGAACACCATCTTCATGTAGTCGCCCGCGTGGCGGATGGCCGCTTCAGGCCCGCCGCGGTCGGCCCAGTTCTTCGCCGCCGTCTCCGTGTACGCCACCAGAATGTCCAGCCGGTCGTGGCTTTGCGGATCGCTCACCGGCGCCGGCGGGGCCGGCGCGGCGGCCCCCGCCCAAGCCCGGGCGGAGCCGTGAGCGTGGCCTTCATGCGCGTCCTCCGCGTTCGAGTCCGCGCCGCACCACCCCGCCTCCGGCGAACCGAAGATCGAAGCCATGCCGCCTCTGCCGTCCCGCTCCGCGTGGATGCCGTACGCGCCGCCCCCCGCCGCGCCGAAACGGCCCACCAGCCGGCCGCCCTCCACCGTGAGCACCACCGTGTCGTACCCCGCCCCGGGCTGGCCCCCCGACCACATCACGTCGCCGCCGCCCCGGTCCTCGAACACGCTCCGCTCGGCGACCAGCACACTGCCGTCCGGAGTCGGCGCCTCCAGCCGCCACGGATCGCTCCGCAACAGGTCCAGATCGACCTGGACCGCGACCGGCGCGGGCCCCATCGAACCCGGATCGCCCGCCGAGGCGGCCTGAGAGACGCCCGGCACAAGAGTCAGAAGCCGCTGCGCCTGGGCCGTTGAGGCAGGCAGCAACAGCAGCGGCAACGCCGCCACCGCCACGGCCACCGCCACGAAGCCGGACGGCGACGCCGCGCGACGGCAACCGGGAAGCAGTGAAGCGAGCGAACTCATCAGGCCGTACTCATCGGAAGCCGCAAGCAGTCTACGCCAAGGCCTTCTCGTCGAACCGGCTTCGGCAACTCGCATGGAGCGCGCCCGGTCACCTTGGCCGGTCTCCGTCCAACGGGCCCGCTTCCCTGGCGACGACGAAGCCGAACGACTCGATCATCTCCAGCGCCCGCGGACTGATCAGGTAGTCGTAGAGAGCCCGCGCGACCGGGTTGGCCCCGCCCCGACCGAGCAGGACCGCGTCCTGCCGGATCGGCGCGTACAGATGTCTCGGCGCCTCCCAGCGGGCGCCGGTCCGGCCATCGCGAAGGCCAAGGACCGAGGACAGCGCCAGGAGCCCCAACTCCGCGTTGCCGGACGCGACCATGGCGAACGCCTGGCCGACGTTCTCGCCCACGACGATCTTCGGCCGGAGACCCTCCCACAGACCGAGCGCGCGCAGAGTCTCCCGTGCCGCCGCACCGTAGGGGGCGAGATCCGGATTGGCGATGGCAAGCCGGCGGAAGGCGCCGTTCCTCAGCGTGTCGGCGTTGATCGCAACCGCAGGATCCGGGCTCCACAGCACCAACCGTCCAATCGCCCAAGTCCGTCGGGAATTCTCCACCGCCAGTCCCTGTTCCACCAGCAACCGCGGGCGCTCCCGGTCAGCCGCCAGGAACATGTCGAAGGGTGCGCCGTGGAGAATCTGGGCGTACAGCTTGCCGGTCGATCCCGCGGTCACCGTGATCTGGTGCCCGGTCTCACGCTCGAACTCCGAGATCAGCGCCTCCACGGCGTCAACGGCGTTCGCAGCCACCGCCACGGTAGCTTCCCCGGCGAAGACGCTCCCCGCGAAGAGAAAGGACACCGCGATGACCGCTGACAGTCCCGACGCCTCGCGGCCGGCCCGCCGCCCCCGCTTCGTGCGGTGCCGGCGCGCCGCTGCCATCACGGCCGGCAACCATCGAACCGCCCTCAAACTGCGACCGCTTGCGCCGTGCGACGCGGGTCGCCGCAGGCAACCGCGCCGTCCTCCTCGATCAGAACGCCCTCGAACGAGCCGCAAAGCCAGTTCCAGGGATTGACGACCTCGACCGTCGCGCCGGCTTCACGCAGCAACCGCGCCGGCGCCCCGGGCAGGTCGGCTTCCAGCATCAGAGCGCCGGGAACCGTCATCGACGAGCCGCCGAACCGCGGCTTGTGCACCGAGGTCTCCAGGTCAAGGCCGAAGTCCAGCAGGTTGACCGAGTTCTGGACAATGTTCTCGGTCAACGACACGCTCGGCGAACCCGAGGCAAGCACCGGTCTGCCGTCCCGCGTGAACATGTTCGGGCAGATGCGGGCGTGTGCCCTTCCCCCCGGCTCGACCGGACCGGACCCGAGATGAACGCCGGAGGCGCAGGCGTACACGCCGTCGACGTAGATGCCGGTCCGAAACGGCATCGACATGACCGAGTGCAGCACGGTGGCGACGTTGCCCTCGGCGTCGACCACCGTGACGTGATTCGAGCCGGGCGGAGGCGGCATCGCGCCCACTGCCGTGTAGCGGTCATTGGGGCCGGCCGGCCTGCCCTCGAGCGCGGCGAACCGCTCCGCCGCGTACTCCTTCGAGATCGCGCGTTCGACCTCCGGCAGGCTGCCGTCGAAGCGGCCGCCCACCGCGTCGGCGTACACCCGACCGATGATCTGCATCATCCTCAGGGTCGTCTCCCCGGACTCGAACGCCGGCCCCGTCTGCTGGAGGTCGAGCAACTCGACCATGTTCATGATCTCCACCAAGGCCTGGCCCCCGAAATCCGGCGCCGGCGAACCGACGACGCCGTAGTCGCGGTAGGTGCCGTGCACCGGCTCGTCCCAGAACGCCTCGTAGGCCGCCATGTCCTCGGCGGTGATCAGGCCACCCCTGGCCTGAACCGTTTCGGCGTACCGGCGGCCGAACTCGCCCCGGTAGAAATGGTCGCTGCCCTTTTCGGCAAGCTGCTCGAGGGTGTCGGCGTGAGCGCTCTGCACCAGCATGTCGCCGATGTCGCGGAGCGTGCTGCCGTTGAAGTAGATCTCGCGACTGAAGGGCTCCCGGCCCAGCACCGACGACTCGACGAACATCTCGCCCCACAGGAAGGGGTGGATCTCGAAGCCGTGGCGGGCGTAGTGGATCGCGGGCGCCATCACGGTGGAGCGCGGCAACCGACCGTGACGGTCGTGCCCGGCCTCGAATCCGCCCCAGAAGCCCGGCACGAAGCAGAGGGTGCCGTCGGTCTTCGCCATCAGCGCACCGAACTCGGCCACGTCCATGCTCCGCACGTCCGGCACCGCCTGCGGCGCCGCCATCATCCCGTTGACGTAGCTGTACTCGCCCGAAGCCGCGTCGTAGTAGAGCATCGAGAGGCAGCCCGACAACGTCGTCATGTGCGGTTCGACGACGGCCTGGGCGATGCTCGCGGCGAGCACACCGTCGCAGGCGTTGCCGCCCAGGGCAAGCATGTCGGCGGCAGCGGCGGACGCCAGGGGATGGGTGCAGATGGCGATACCCCTCGCGCTCCGAACCGCCTGCTTGGGGCCGAAGTGCGCTGTCGCCACCAGAGCCCGTCTCTCCTCGTCGCCCGGCGGCGTCCAGCCGGAGGTGGCGACCGGCGGCGATCCGTCGTCCTCCGCTCCCGGGCGGCAGCCCATCGCCAGTGCAGCCCCGCCGGCGGCTGCGGCCAGGAGCGTTCGCCGGTCAAGGGTCAGATCCGCTCCGTCAACGAGTCTTCGTCGCATCGCCACCTCCCTCACTCAGATCCGCAAGAGGTTACCGCGCAGTGCCGTAAGATGCCTCACCCAGAAAACGAGGCAAGGGAGAGTTCGAGCCATGTCTGAGCCGGTTCTGTTGGTCGAGAAGTCCGAGGGCATCGCCACCCTCACGTTGAACCGCCCGGGCGTGCTGAACGCCCTCTCCGAGGAGCTGCGCGACCTTCTCGCCCGAACCACCCTTGACCTCCACCACGACGAGGAAGTCGGCGTGGTCATCCTCACCGGCGCCGGCCGCGCCTTCTGTGCCGGCCTCGATCTGAAGGAGATGAGCGATCCGGACCGCAAGCGCAGGGCAATCGCCGACCCGCCGAAGCTGCTCCGGTCGCTCAGGCAACCCGTGATCGGCGCGATCAACGGCATCGCGGTCACGGGCGGCTTCGAGATCGCGCTCTCGTGCGACCTCCTGATCGCGACCCCGGAGGCCCGCTTCGCCGACACCCACGCCCGTGTCGGCCTGCTCTCCGGCTGGGGCCTCTCCGCACGCCTGTCGCGGGCCATCGGCCCCGGCCGGGCCAAGGAACTCTCGCTGACCGGCAACTACCTCTCGGCCGAACGGGCCTGCGAGTGGGGCCTGGTCAACCGCATCGTTCCGCAAGAGGAGCTGCTCCCCGCCTGTCGCACCCTGGCAACGGACATGCTCACCTGCCAGCGCGACGTGATGTTCCAGTACAAGCGGATGATCGACCGCGGCTTCGACCTGACCCTCGGCGACGCGATGGACTACGAGGTCGAGGTCAACCGGATGTACCAGTCACCCAAGCCCGAAGAAGTCGGCGAACGACTCGCCGGCATCCGTGCCCGCGGCCGAGCGCAGGCCGAGGACGCGCACTGAAAACACTGGGTGCGCCGGCCTTCCGGCCGGCACCAAGCGCGCTGCCGCGAAGCGGCGCGCGCGAACCGTCCTCGCCAACGCGCGCTTCTACTGGACTCGTGCCGGCCTCCGGCCGGCGCGCCTATCTGGCCGCCTTCGCCGGCAGCCGGCCAGAAGGCCGGCGCACCCAGTCAACACCCCACACCGTCCCTCGCAGAACCTATTCACTCGCTCCCGTCACCCGGTCGAAGTACTTCTCCACGATCCAATCCGGCTGCCAGCGGTCCGGCTCGCGTTCGGTGCCGGTGAGATCGCGGTGCAGCGGAGCCGGGTCGGGGACTGAGAGCGGCACGGTGTCGCCCATCGCCGTCTGCCAGCCTTCCAGGAGGGCTTCGAGGCGGACCGCGGTTTCTGTGTGCTCGGGATCGGAAATGAGGTTCTCCAGTTCGTCGGGGTCGTCCGCGAGGTCGAACAACTGACGGTAGTTCACGTTCGGATAGACGATCAGCTTGTAGCGGTCGTCCCGCACCGCGCGCATGACGTCCCGATAGGGCAGGAACACGCTCTTCCGCCAGGTCGGATCGCCGCCGGACCAGAGCGGGGCGAGATCCCGGCCGTCGATGCCCGGCGGCTCATCGACGGCGGCCTGGGCGAGCAGGGTCGGGAAGAGGTCGAACAGGTAGGTGAAGGCGTCGGTCGAGCCATGCGGGATGCCCGGGCCGCGGATGATCAGCGGGCATCGCATCGAGTGCTCGTAGACGTTCTGCTTGCCCAGCAGTCCGTGGCTGCCGACCGACAGGCCGTGGTCCGCGGCGTAGACGACGATCGTGTTCTCCGCCTGGCCGTTCACGTCGAGGGCTTCCAGGATGCGGCCCACCTGTTCGTCGAGGTGGGTGATCAGGCCGTAGTACTCGGAGACCTGGTCGCGGATGACGTCCTCGGTCCGCGGCCAGGCTGCCAGGTTTTCGTCGCGAAGGATCAGCGCGCCGTTGTCGAACGGGTGCTGCGGCATGTAGTTCGGAGGCAGCGGGAGGTTGCGCTCGTAGTATCGCTCGCGGTACCCGGGGGGCGGCTGACGCGGATCGTGCGGCGCCGTGAAGGGGACGTAGGCGAAGAAGGGCTCGCCCGATTCGCTGCCTTCATGAGCCGAGGCCTGCTCGTTCAGGAACTCGATCACCGCGTCCGCGAACAGCTCGCTGGAGAACGTCTCCCCCACCCGCCGCCGCACCATCCCGCCGCTCTCGAGGTCCTGGACCTCCGTTTGCGTGTGATCGGCCATGCCACCCAGGTAAACCGCCTTGCCCCGGTCGAAGCTCCTGAGCAGAGCCTCCTCGCCGTTGTGCCACTTGCCGGTGATGAAGGTGCGATAGCCGGCCGTCTCCAGCAGCCGCGGCAGGGTCGGCACCCCCTGCATGCGGTTCGGCGAGCGCATCCAGCTACGGCCGGTCAACACCATCGCCCTGCTGGGCACGCAGACGGCGCCGCTGTTCGAGCCGAACACGTAGTTCCGCCGGAAGCTCCACCCTTCGGCGACCAGACGATCCAGGTTCGGCGTGTCGATCAGGTCGTTGCCCCAGGCGCCGATCGTGTCGGCCCGCTGGTCGTCGGCGAACAGGAACAGGATGTTCGGCTGAGTCTCCTGGGGCTCGGCGTCGGCGGCAGCGGGCTCGTCGGCCACCGGCGCCGCGCAGGACAGAAGCGCCGCGCCGGCGAAAGCGAGAGCGGCGGCCATGCGCGCCCCGACATACAAGGTCCCCATCACGACTCCCCTTCTGCGGCCTCGGCGGCCGTCGCCACGCGGGCGATCGCGTCGAGCTTTTCCACCACCTCGGGGTCGATCTCGTCTTGCGGCACGAACTCGGCCAGCCGGTGGAAGTTCGCCTTCGCCATCAGGTTCGGCCCGCCCAGGTTGGCGGCGAACGTCTCGAACAGCGGCGCCAGGAACTCGGCGCTTGCTTTCGTCTCCCCACCCCAGGGAGACGGCCGGCCGCGCTCGGCCAGCGCCTTCTCCACCTCCGCCGCCGACGCCCGCATCGCCTCGACATGCCTCTCCGCCTCCGACTCCTCGAACAGCGGACCCGACGCTTCCTGCCGGGCGAAGTCGGCGGCGTAGCGCTCGAAAGCCGACCGCGAGCACAGGTAGTTCTCGATCTCGCGCTGGCTCCAGGCGAGCCGCTCCAGGCCGTCGTCCGTCCCCACCTTCTCCGGCAGCTTGTCGAGCAGCGCGATGCCGCGAAGTCCGGGGCAGGCCTCACGGAGGCCGTGGAAGTGCAGTTCGGCGCTCGAGAGCCGGTCACCGACGTACTGAACGAAGGGCCGGGCGAGCGCGTTCGCCGCCGCCTCGTGCCCCAACCGGTGCGCGAAGGCCCTGAGGATCGCCAGGTCCGTCGATCCCTCGAGGTAAAGCACCCAGCCGGTGAGCTCCGCCTGCAAGTACTGGTTGAAACCGATCCGGGTCAGCGCCTTCACGACCTGGCTGCCCCCGTCGTCGATCCGGTGTGGCTTGCCCACGAACGCAATCACCGTGTCCGTACCGGCCGCCTCCCCAAGCAGCACCTCAGAGTGGCTAGCCACCACGATCTGGCTGTGGCTCTCCACCGCGACCTCACGGATCAGGGAGTACACCTCCCGCTGACGGAGGATCTCCAGGTGCGCATCCGGCTCGTCCAGGAGGAGGACGGCGCCCGGATGCGCGTACATGTAGGCCAGGATCAGCAGCGTCTGCTGGAGGCCGCGACCGCTGGAGGAGAGATCGAGCCAGATACCGCGCTCGCGGTAGCGCATCGAGATCTCGCCGCGCCCTTCCACGTACACGGGCGGGTCGAGCTCAACGCCGAAGAGGCGCTCGATCCGCTCCGACATCCGTTCCCACGACTCCGCGTCCTGCTCGTGAATGCGGAAGCAGAGGTTGCGCAGGACCTCGGCGGTACGGCCCTCGCCGATGCGGACGTTCACCGCGCCCGGGTCGAGGCGCGTCTCCGCCGAGGCAAGACCCGACATCGGTGGCAGGTAGGCCACATCCACCGCCATAGCCGGCTCCGGAATCGGCATCCGTTTCGCCGGACGACCCTGGCCGACGCGCAGGGGTCTGCAGTAGAAGGACTCCTGGTTCGCGTAGTCGAACTCGAGGCCGCACTGCCAGGCTTCCCCGCCGCTCGTTCCCTCCACCAGTACGTCGATGCAGATGTTGTCCGTCCGCTGCCGACCGTCGACGAGGCGAACGTGCCTCGTGTGCAGCTCCCGCCAAAGCAGGTTGGCGTTTGGAACCGGGATGGTCACCAGGTCGCGCCGATTCACCGTCACCCCTGGGCGCTTCTCCGGCGCGGCGCCACCCGCCCGCCTCTCGCGCCAGCGCCTGAGGCCGATATCCCAGAGCGCCAGGGCCTGCATCGCCGAGGTCTTGCCCGAGTTGTTCGGGCCGACCAGGACGACCGGGTTGCCCAGCTCGATCTCGACCTCCTCGAAGCGCTTGAAGTTGCGGATCGTGAGCTTGGTGAGCATGCGCCGGCGCCGGTCGGAGATCGGGCTACGTTAGCGCAGCGAACCCACCCCCGAGCCGCAACAGGGCAACGGCGCAGGCCGGCGGGGCCTCAGAACTCCAGCCGCACGCCGACCTCGAACCGCCGCGGCTGCCGATAGAGCGTCGGCTCGCCCAGGCCGGAACCCTCGAAACACCCGCTCGACAAGGCGCAGACGCTCTCTACCTGCTCGTCGTCCAGCAGGTTGTAGACGGACGCCATGAGCCGGAAGCGAAGGCCGTGTTCGTGTTCGCGGTGGTGGACGTGACCATGATCGTGATCGTCGTCCGCCGCGTCCCGGCCGCGGCCGAACCGGAACGCTCTCGACACCTGCAGATCGAGCAGGTGATTCTCGTTCGCCTCGAGGCTCCCGCGAGGCGCGTCGTGAACCCTGCCGTAGGGCTCGCCCCAGTGCCACGGCGTGTAGACGAACGGAGACGACCAGGTCGCGCCGAACCCCAGGATGACCTCCGCCGGCAGGCTGACGTGCCCATGGACCTTCACCCGGTGCTTGCGATGATCCGACAGGAAACCGTAGCGGTTCTCGAAGTGGGCGGGGTACACGTCGAAGTCCGAGCCCACGGAGCGCGTGTACTCCACGTTGCCCCTGGACTCCGACCAGACGTACGAGGCCATGATGTGAGCTCTCGCCGACCAGCGGGTCTCGAAGTCGAGCAGGATACCGCGATAGTCCCGCGTCAACCGCGGCAGGTTCGCCAGCACGAAGTGGCTGCAGGCGGCGTCCGCGCGCGGTGTCGGCAGGTTGCCGTTGCAGGTGTCCTCGATGATGTCCAGCGTCTCCTTGTCGACCCAGGTCAGTCCGAGCGACGTGCGCGGCGCGACCTCCATCTCGACGCCGAGGATGGTCTGCTCGGCCCAGGTCGGATCGAGACCGTCCTGCACCCGATTCGGCTCGTTGTTGTAGGCCCAGAACAGGAACCACCCGAAGGGATCGTGGCCCTGGGGATCGACTGTCCAAGCCGGAACCCCGCCGCCGCGGCCGAACCCGCTGCCGCCGATCGGACGGTCGCCGGCCGCGGCGTCCATGCACCGGTCCGGCGTCACCCCCAGCACGGTCAGGGAGTAGGAGGAGCACGACCGATAGAAGTTCGTCGGAGTCGTACGTACGCGGGCGAAGCTCGCCAGGCCCAGGGCGCTCGGGTGCATGAAGTGTCCCCAACTCCCCCGCACCGCCAGCCTTCCGTCGCCTCGCACGTCCCAGGCGACGCCCAGCCGCGGCTGCAGCTTGGCCAGGGAAGCGATCTCCGCGCCGACGTCGTTGTCGAAGCCCACGTCGTCCTGGCGCAGCCCGAACTTCACGGTCAGGTCGTGGCTCGGGCGCCAGGTGTCCTGCAGGTACACGGTCGTCAGCCTGCCCGCGGACGGAGTCGGTGGATACACCGGCCGCACCGTCCACCGGTGCGGACGGCCTCCCAGGTCGTAGTAGAGGCTGCCCCCGGTCAGGTTGCTCTGCCTGACGTAGCCGATGTCGCCGTGGTCGACGCCAAGCCGGAGTTCATGGTCGCCGGCGTCGTGGCCGCTGAACCAGGCCACGCTCGCCGAGACTTCGTCACGGTCCCGCTCGGAACGGCGCACGCTGGAGGCGTTCACGGTCGCCGCGTAGCCAAGGCCGATGTCGATGTGACCGCTCGTCTCGAGGTCGCCGCTCATCGGCAGGGTGAGCGACTCGCTGCGGGAACGGGACAGGGTGAGCCGCCACTCGAAGCGCGAAGCGGAGAGCCCGAGCAGGTCCGTGCTCAGGATTTCCGTCTCCCCGTCGACGCGGCTGGTCGCCTCGGCGCTGGTGAAGGGGCCGGCGTTGGCGTTGAGCAGCCGGGGACGGTCGCCGACATGACGCCCCATGAGCTGCCAGCGCTCGCTCGCCTGCCAGGTGAGCTTGCCCAGCACGTTCTCCCGATCGAGGTCGCGCGCGGTCGGAGATCCCGTCGGTGTGTTCTTCGAGTTGATCCGGCTCAGCCCGGTGAAGAACCAGAGCCTGTCGCGCCTCACCGGACCGCCCAGGGTGAACGACGGTTCCGAGTACTCGAAGATGTCCTCGTCCTTGTCGAAGTGCTCGCCGTCGGTGTTGAAGTCCGTGTCCCGGTAGCGAAGGTCGAAGGTCCCCGAAACGTCGTTGCCGCCCGACTTCGTGACCACGTTGACCACTCCGCCGGTCGCCCGCCCGTAGCGGGCCTCGAAGCCCCCCGTCTCGAAGTTGATCTCCTGGATCGTGTCGAAGTTCAGGTGCACGCCGACCGTCGCCCGAACCGGATCGGTCGAGTCGATGTTGTCGACGTAGTAGACGTTCTCGCCCTGGGTGGACCCGAAGACGCGGGGGTTGGCCGAGACCGGCGCGATCCTGCCGTCCGTCCGCCGGCGCGACCTCGTCGCGGCGACGCCGGGCGCCTGTGCCAGAACGTTGTAGTAGCGCCGGTTGATCGAGCCCACCGACGACTCCTGGAGATGCTCGTAGGTGAAGGTCTGCGAGGTGGAGACCTGCTCCGAATCGACCACCGGCGTCTCGGCAACCACCGTGATCTCGTCGGCGAACTCGCCGAGCTCGAGGTCGACGTGGAGTTCCGTCACCCGGTTCAGCCGGACCTCGACCTCATTGCGCCGCTGCGGAACGAACCCGTCGAGCTCGACGTCGACGGTGTAGACGCCGGGCGGCAGACTGTGGAAGTTGACGCCGCCACCGGCGTCGGTGAACTCGACGCGAACGCCCATCAGGGACGGTGAAGTCACGGTGACCATCGCGCCGGGAAGCGGCGAGTGGTCCTCGTCCTCTATGTGTCCGGCGAGCCGCCCCGTCGGCTGGGCGAGCGCCGGCGCGGCCGCCGCCAGAAGCGCAACGACCGAAAGGGAGCAGCGAAGGTTCAAGGAACCGATGAACTGAGGCATTGGCGAGGCTCCGTGATGAGAGGCCGCCAAGCGCCCGGCCCGCGATGCGCCCGAAACGACGACGGCTGTATGCCGACCGGCGCCGATCCTGCCAGAGAAGGGCGGTGCAAGCTACACTGACTGGCCGCCCCCCGCGCAACGACGGAACCGAAAGGCACACCTCCTCGTGACCCAACGCACTCCCGTTCTGGTCGGCATCGCCCAGGTGCTCCAGCGAGCCGACGATCCGGCCGACGCCCGACCGCCGATCGAGTTGATGGTCGAGGCCGTGGACAACGCCTTCGAGGATGCGGGAACAACCGGCCTGCGCCAGCGAATCGACTCCGTGCGCGCGATGAAGGGCGTCTGGGGCTACCGGAACCCCGCGCTCACCGTGATCGAAGCCCTCGACCTTCACGGCGCCGAGACCGGACTCTCAGTGGTCAGCGGCAACCAGGTGCAGGCGGTGTTCAACCAGAGCGCGCTCGACATCCAGAGCGGCCGCCGCGATGCGATCGTGCTCTGTTCCGCGGAATGCGGCCGCACGATGGGCCGGGCGGCGAAGGCGGATTTGGCACTCGACTGGCTCGAGAACGACGATCCTCCGAAGCTCCCCGACGCAAGCTACGGCGACACGCGCTGGACCCGGCACGAAATGGAGATGGACCGGGGCATCCAGCAGGCGGTCCAGTACTACTCCCTGTTCGAGATCGCGCTGCGGCGCCGGAACGACGAAGCGGTGGGAGGACACCGCGCCCGTATCGCCGAACTGTGGGCAGGTTTCAACCGGGTGGCGCAGGGGAACCCGAACGCATGGATCAGGAAGGCGCTGACCGCCGAGGACATCGGCACGGTTTCGCCGGCCAACCGCGCCGTGACGTATCCCTACACGAAGCTGATGAACGCGAACATGCGGGTCGACATGGCGGCGGCGCTGGTCCTCTGTCCGCTTGAGACGGCAAGGGCGCTCGGCATCCCGCGGTCGAAGATGATCTTCCCGGTGAGCGGCACGGACGCCGTCGACCACTACTTCGTCTCGGAACGCGACGACCTCCACTCGTCGCCGGCCATCCGGCTCGCGGGCCGCAGGGCTCTGGAGCTCGCCGGAGTCGAGGTGGAGGATCTCGACTTCGTCGATCTCTACAGTTGCTTCCCCAGCGCCGTGCAGGTCGCGGCCCGGGAACTGGGGCTCGACCTGGAGCGCCCGCTCTCCGTCACCGGCGGCCTGACCTTCGGCGGCGGGCCGCTCAACAGTTACGTGATGCACTCGATCGCACGGACCGCGGAACTGCTGCGGGAGACGGACGGCGGCCGCGGCCTGGTGACCGCGAACGGCGGCATGTTGACCAAGCACTCCTTCGGGGTCTACAGCGCCGCGGAACCTGAGCGGCCCTACCGCCACGAAGACCTCACGAAGGTGGTCCACACCCTTCCCAAGCGCGAAGCTGTGGTTGGCTACGCCGGCCCGGCCGAGATCGAGTCCTACGCGGTCATGTTCGGCGGCGGCGCCGCAAAGTCGACGAAGTCGTTCCGGTCGGTGTACGGCAACCGGGCCGCCCCGACCACCGAACCGTCGCTCGCCCATCTCGCCTGCCGGCTGCCCGACGGCCGGAGGGCCTGGGCCAACGTCGACGACCCCGACACGCTGAGCGCCATGTGCGAACAGGAGTTCTGCGGCCGAGCCGTCCAGCTCGACGGCGCCGGCGCTGCCGCGTGCGGATGATCGCTCGACTCGTCGTCGCCTGCCTCGCCGCCCTGCTGCTTGCCGGCTGCCTTGGCAATCCCACCAGCCCGGCCCGGAGCGCGATGTTCGACTACGACCCGGGCACGGACCCGATCTCCAACCCGGATTCGCTGTTCGCGCCGTTCGACCCGGCGCGTGCCGACACCGACGGGACGATCAACCGCTACTCGCTCGACCAGCCGACCTCGCTCAATCCGCTCTTCATCCGCGCCTGGACCGACGGGTTCCTGTACCGGCTGCTCTTCGATCCGATCGCTCACCGCGCCCCGGACCTCACCGCCGAATGGAACCCGGCGATGGTCGACGAGGTCGAGGAACTCGAGGGCGGCAAGGTCCACCGCATTCGGCTCCACGCCGGCATGCGCTGGCACGACGGCGCGCCGGTCACCTCCGAGGATGTTCGCTTCAGTTGGGAGGCGATCGCCGACGACAACGTGCCGGCGGTCGACTACAAGTACAAGGCCGCCGAGATCGAGGACATCCGGATCATCGACGACATCACCTTCGACGTCGTCCACCGGCAGATCTCGGCGCTCCGAATCGACAACCTCTACTTCCCCGTCGTTCCTGCCCACATCCTGAACAACCCGGAAGAGCGCGCCGCCGATCCCACCCTCCGGACGAGCGCCTACTACAACCGCTACCTGCGGGAGCTCGGGATCGGCAACGGGCCTTACAGGTTCGTCGAGTGGATCCACGCCGACCGGATCATCGTCGAGCGCTGGGAGCACTACCACCACGACAAGCCGCCCATCCGCCGCCAGGCGATCACGACCCACAGCGACCGGAACGCGGCCCTGCTCCAGTTCCGAAAGGGACAGCTCGACGACATCTGGCTGACCGTCCAGCAGCACGGCAGCCAGACCAACGACGAGGAGTTCCATGCGGTCGGCGTGAAGGCTTGGGGACCGAGATGGATGCAGGCCTACATCGGCTGGCAGCAGGGCGGAAACAACCACTTCTTCGGCGATGTCCGGGTGCGGCGGGCGATGGCCCACGCGTATGACGCCGAGCGCGTGTTGCGGCAGGTGAGCTGGAACGTCTACACCCGCTCGAACGGCATGTTCCCGCCGAGCCACTGGAGCCACAATCCGGACGTCCAGCCGCTCGAGTACGACCTGGACAAGGCGGCCGCGCTGCTCGACGAGGCCGGCTGGAAGTCGAACCCCGACGACGGCTGGCGCTACAAGGAGATCGACGGCGAGCAGGTGCAGTTCCACTTCATGATGAATCTGCCCCAGTCCTTCGTCGACGCCCGCCGCATGGTCGACATCTACCGCGACGACCTGCGCCGCATCGGCGTCTCCTTCGACACGGAAATCCAGGAGAACGCGAGCCGCTCGCCGCTACTGATTCAGCACGAGATGATCGCCCACGTCGACACCTTCCAGGTCTTCGCCGACCCGGACATCTGGCGCAACTTCTTCCACAGCGAGGCGATCGACAACGGCCGCAACTACGACAGCTACAGCAACCCGAAGGTCGACGAACTGTTCAACCGCTCCGCCCTCGAACTCGACCGCGAACGCCGCGCCGAACTGCTGCGCGAACTCCAGGCCCGGATCCAGGCCGACCAGCCAGCCCTGTTCCTGTGGAACTACAGCACGACCTGGGGCTTCAGCAAGCGGATGCGCGGCGTCGAACTCGGCCCGTCAGGTGTGACCGCGTTCGTCCCCGGAACCCGGGCCTGGTGGATCGAGAAAGAGGAGTAGGAAACCTGAACAATGATCTTGCTGGTCCGCAACCGCGTGAAGGACATCGACCACTGGAAGCGCGTCTTTGACGAGCAGGAGGCGGCCGGTCTGGCCGCCGGCCTGTCGGTCAAGCACGTCTGGCGCTCAGCCGACAACCCGGACGAGGTGTTCTTCATCCTAGGCGTCGAAGACCGGGCGATGGCCGAGGCCTACATGGCGACACCCGAGGCAGCCGCGGTCGGCGAAGAAGCCGGTGCGCTCGAAGGCGAGTACTGGCTCCTGGAAGAGTTCCCGCGTATCCTCTGAACGAGAACTGCCCGAGGCGCGACCCATGCACGACACCCTCCCCATTGCCGAGTTTCAAGCGAACGTCAACGGTGTCACCGGGCGGGTCCAGTCAGCGGGAACCCGCATCGCCGTCCAGAAGCGTGGCAAGACGGTGGCCGCACTTGTACCGCCCTCCGATCTCGAGATGCTTGAAGCGCTTGAGGATCGTCTTGACCTGCTCGACGCTCTGGACGCGCTGGCCGACTATCGGGAGAACGGCGGCGTTCCTCTTGAGGACGTGAAGCGCGATCTTGGAGTCTGACGATCAAGCTCGTACTGTCCAAGGGGGCTGAGCGAGACATCAGGCGCATAGCCGATCGCGTTCAGCTTCAGCGAGTTTTTCGTGCGATCGAGCAACTCGCGGACAACCCCAAACCTTCGGGCGTGAAGAAGCTCGGCGGCGTATCCGGAATCTGGCGCATCCGAGTCGGCGACTGGCGCGTCTGCTACATGCTTGAGCAGCCAGGCACGGTCCTGTTGATCCTCACCGTCGCTCGCCGCGACAACGTCTATGAGCGATTACGCCGTCGCCTGCGTTGAGGCGCATCGGCCGCCGAAACGACTCGACGGCCCCCGTCACACGCCCCTATCCCGCACCGCGGCCCACAGGCCGACCCAGATGCTGTAGCACATGGCCAGCAGCACCAGGGTGAAAGGCAGGCCCGTCGAGACGGTCATCGCCCGCAAGGCGTCGAGCGCGCCCGTGCCGCCGACGAGGAGCAGGACCGCGGCGACGACGCCTTCCAGGGTGGCCCAGAAGACGCGCTGGCTGGTCGGCACGTCCTCCTTGCCGCCCGCGGTGATCGTGTCGACGACGAGCGAGCCGGAGTCGGACGAGGTGATGAAGAACACGAGGACCAGGACGATGCCGATGAGCGACAGCGCCGGGCCAAGCGGGAACTGCTCGACCATCCGGAAGAGCATGACCTCCTGGGCCGCGGACGCCACCGGCGCCGCGGCGTCCTCGATCTTCTGGGAGATCGCCGTGCCGCCGAAAGCCGCCATCCAGACGATCGACAGCAGGGTCGGGACGAGAGTCACGCACACGACGAACTCGCGCACGGTCCGGCCGCGGGACACCCGGGCGATGAACATGCCGACGAACGGCGACCAGGACACCCACCAGGCCCAGTAGAACGATGTCCAGTCCTGCGAGAAAGCCGTGTCCTCACGGCTGAACGGCATCGCCAGGGGCACGAAGTTCGCGCCGTAGGCCAACGCGCCCCTGGCGGCGGTGACCAGAATCTCGCCCGTCGGGCCGATCACGAGGATCGCTAGCAACAGGGCCAGGGCGAGGGTCATGTTGACTCCGGACAGCACCTTGATGCCGCCGTGGAGGCCGCGCACCACGGAAATGACGGCGAACGACGTGACAACGCCGATCAGCACGACGGCGGCCAGACCGCCCGTGCCCCAGCCGTAGAGCAGGTTGAACCCGGCCAGGGCCTGGGTGGTCCCGAGTCCAAGCGAGGTCGCCAAGCCGAACAGGGTGGCGAACACGGCAAGGATGTCGATCAGGTGCCCCCATCCGCCGCGCACCCGGTCGCCGAGAATCGGGTAGAAGGCCGAGCGCAGGGTCAGCGGCAGGCCGTGGTTGTAGGCGAAGAACGCCAGCGCCAGACCGACCACGGTGTAGATCGCCCACGGGTGCAGGCCCCAGTGGTAGATCGTCGCCGCCATCGCGAGGTCGCGCGCGGCCGTCGCGTCGCCGGCGGCGCCTCCAAGCGGCGCGGCGTCGCTGCGCAGGCCGCCGCCGTCGATCGCAGGTCCGTCGAAGGCGGCGCCGAAGTGGGTCAGCGGTTCCGAAACGCCGAAGTACATCAGGCCGATCCCCATGCCGGCGGCGAACAGCATCCCGAACCACCCCAGGTACGAAAACTCCGGCTTCGCGTCCGGGCCACCCAGCCGCACCTTGCCGACCGGCAGGAACACGAGCAGCAGGGCGAAGAGAACGAACACGTTGCCTGCCGACAGGAAGAACCAGTCGAAGGCGCTCGTGATCGCCGGAAGCAGCCAACTGAAGAACCGCGCCGCCTGGCTCTGGAAGACCAGCGTGCCGAGAACGATCAAGAAGATCACAGCGCCCGAGACGACGAACACGGGGTTGTGAATGTCGAGCCCGAACGGGGTGATGTTGTCCTGCCCGACCCGAAGCTTGGACGCCCTGGGGTCTCTCATCGCGGCGAACGCTCGTCACCCGCCACCGGCGCCCCAAGAATCGGTGCGCCGGGATGAACCGCCAGGAACCGCGGGGAGCGGCGACTCAGTTGAACTGTTCCCGCAGCAACCGCTTCAGAATCTTCCCCGACGGGTTGCGCGGCAACTGGTCGATGAAGTGGACCGCGACCGGCTGCTTGAAGCGGGCCAGCTTGTCCTGGCAGAAGTCGAGGACCTCCTGGCCTTCGAGGCTCTCGTCGGCGCGGACGACGACGGCGACCGGCGACTCGCCCCACTTCTCGCTCTCGCGGCCGATGACCCCGACTTCGAGCACCTTCGGGTGGCGGCCGATGACCTCTTCGATTTCCGCGGGATAGACGTTCTCGCCGCCGGAGATGATCATGTCCTTGAGGCGATCCTGGATGTAGACGAAGCCGTCCTCGTCCATCACCGCGCCGTCACCCGTGTAGAGCCAGCCGTCGACGAGGGTTTCGGCGGTGGCTTCGGGGCGGTTCCAGTACTCCTTCATCATGTGGCGGCCGGCGACCAGGACCTCGCCCGCTTCGCCGGGAGCGCAGTCGGCGCCGTCCTCGTCGACGACGCGCACGGAAGTGTGGAAGAAGGCCTTGCCGGTGGAGCCGGCCTTGCGGATCGCGTCCTCCGGCGAGATCAGGCAGGCGGGACCGCAGGTTTCCGTCAGGCCGTAGACCTGGTGAATCTCGATGCCCAGCTTGTCGTAGGCCTCGATCAGGTTGACCGGCACCGGCGCGGCGCCGCTCATGCACCACCGGAGCCGCTCGTGCTTGCAGCGCTCCGGGTCGTAGACCTGAAGCATGAAGTTGAGCATCGCCGGCACCTTGAGCATGACGTCGATCTTCTCGTCGTCGATCAGCTTCCACGTCGCTACCGGGTCGAACGCCCGCATCACGATGCTGGTGCTGCCCCGGTGGACGTTGCCGGTGGCCGGGGTCAGCGCGCCGACGTGGAACAGCGGCAGGGAGACGAGATAGCGGTCTCCGTAGCGGGTGTCGGCGCTGGCCATGATCGTGAGCCCGGCCCAGAGCGCCGACTCGTGGGTGTGAACCGCGCCCTTGGGCAGGCCGGTCGTTCCCGACGTGTACATGATGTAGAGGAGGTCGTCGTCCCGGGCCAGGATCTCGGGCTCCGCGTCGCTCGCCGCCGAAGTGGCATCCAGGTAGGAGAGGGCACCGTCGGGCCGCTCCTCGTCCGGGCCGACATGGACCCACCTGGACACCGCAGTGCCGTTGTCGCCGCCGCCTCGCGCGATCAGGTCGAGTACCTGGGCCTGAAACTCGTCGCCGAACACCAGCGTCTCGGCGCCGGCGTCGCGGATGATGAAGGAGAGCTCCTCCGGCGTCAGCCGCCAGTTGAGCGGCACGCAGACGGCGCCGATCTTCGCGACCGCGAAGAAGGTCTCCATGTACTCGACGCTGTTCATCAGCAGCAGAGCCACCCGGTCGCCCTTGCCTACGCCGAGTTCGCGCAGCGCGTTGGCGGTCCGGTTCGAGCGCAGGTTCCACTCCGCGAACGTGAAGCGGCGCTGTGTCTCCACATCGACGAAGCCCTCCATGTCCGGCGACACGGAGGCGCGCTTGGTCAGGATCAGTCCGACGTTGTCTCGCATAAATTCGTTCTCCTGTTCAGTCGCTGTCGGCCGCAGCCTCGCCAACGCCGTAGCTCTCGAGCGTGGAATGGAAGGCGACCACGTCGAGGCCCATGACCAGGAGGTCGTGCTTCTCCCCGGAAAGGTCGCGCACATGGTTGCGCATCAGACCTTCCGGAACGAAGCCCAGCCCTTCGAAGGCCGCGACCGCGCCCTTCTGGTCCGGCGTCATCCGGGCCACGAGCTTCTCGATCCCCGATGCAACTGCCGCCTGGAAGGCCTGCTCCACCAGCAGCCGGCCCAGGCCCTTGCCGCGAGCAACCTCGGAAACGACGCACCGGATCTCGGCCACGTGTGAGGACCACTGCAAATGGCTGCGATCGATCGAGGCGTAGCCGAGCAGTTCATCGTCGGCGAAGGCGAGCAGGGTCACCATCTGGCCCGACTCGATCTCCGACGTCCACTCGTCGATGACCTCGGTATCGCGGATGTCGCGGCGCAGGAAGAGCAGATCGTGATCCGGCAAACCGTCGGCGAACGCCAGCACCGCGGCGCGATCTTCCGCGCTCATCGGGCGCACCGTGAGGTCGATGGCGCCGAGTCTGCTCGCCACGCGACCGGTCGGCGAAATGGCAGCGGGATCGCTTCCGCTTTCGTTCTTTCGTTCAGCCATCACGTGGACCTCCCTCCCTGGCGCCCCGTCATCGCTTGCAAGCGCCCTAAACCGACCGCTCGGCCAGCCACTCCTCGAGCCGCGGCCAAAGCCGGCGCACCGCGTTGCGGCCCGCGACCAGGCTGACGTGTCCGCCCTTCAACATGATCTCCTCCCTGTCCTCGGAGCCGACCATTCCCACCAGATCCCGCGCTGCTTCGTACGGCACGATGTGATCGTGCTCCGCCACGACATGGACGAAGGGGACGCGGATGTTCGACAGATCGACGACGCGGCCACCGAGCTGGAACTCGCCCTTCATCAGGAGGTTCTGCTGCTGCAGCTCCTTCGTCGTCTGGCGGAAGCACTCGCCCGGAAAGGGGATCTGATCCGCGGCCCAGCGCTGCAGCCGGCGATAGGACACGACGAACTCGTCGTTCCACATGTTGTCCCAGAGGCGTACCCGACCGGCGACCTGGGATGCAGGCCGCAGCAGGTTGAACGACGCGTAGAGCATCTGCGGCGGGACATTGCCCAACCGGTCGACGATCCGGTCGACATCGAAGTGGGCCGGGTCGGTCCAGGTCCTGAACAGGACCATGCCGTCGTAGTTGACGGGCGTCGTGAAGCAGGCCAGGTTGCGAAGCCGGCCGCCGGACGCCGTGTCGGGGTAAAGGGCCGCGTACAGCGCCGCCAGCAGGCCGCCCATGCAGTAGCCGACGATCGACACGTCGGGTTCGCCACTGCGCTGATGAACAACTTCGACACACTCCGGGATGAAGTCGAGCACGTAGTCCTCGAGTCGCAGCCGCTTGTCTTCCGGCCTCGGCGTGCCCCAGTCGATCATGTAGACGTCGAAGCCGCGGTCGAGCAGGAACTCGACCAGGCTTTGGCCCGGCGCCAGGTCGAGGATGTACGGCTTGCTGATCAGGGACATGACCAGCAGCACCGGCGTCCGGTAGACCTCGTCCACCCGGGGGCGGTAGTGGTACAGGCGCAGAGTGCCCCGGCTGTGGACAATGTCCTTCGCCGTCAGACCAACACCCGGATCACCCGCCCTGATGTACTCCAGGCCCTTGACGCTGCGCCGGAACGTCCGCTCCATCTCCCGTCGAACGCTCTCGGCCACGCCGCTCATGTTGAGGGGCGCCGGGTTGACCGGCCCGGCCGGCTGCGCCCTGGGAGTGGACACGGCGCTGGGGGTGGCGGTCGCTGTCGTCATTTCGGTTCCGTCCCTGCGCCGCCGGGCTTCGCATCACCATCGGCGGGTACGGCGTCAACCAACTGAGGGGGCGTAGCCGCCTCAGGCTGCTCCGCCGCCCTCCGTTCGGACGGCGGTCGACGAGTCCGGGCCGGGCGCGCAGGCTGGTTCTGTTCCTTACGTCCGATGGCGGTCGCGAGTAGCGCTTCGATCCGCTGCAGTCGTTCCTCCACCGCGGTCAGACGCTCCGCGAGCTCGCTCACGTCCGTCCGCGTCGGCACGCCCGCCATCTGGAAGTAGCGCTGGGCGTTCTCGTTCATCGTTTGCTGGAACATCGTCATCGCTTCGACCCAGCTTCCCGACGCGCGGGCGAACTCCTCCGTCCCCATCATGTCGTTGAACACCTTGTTCATCTGGTGCTCGGACTGAGTGACCCACTCGCGCCACATGGCGAAGGGATCAGGCGGCGGGTCCGCGGGCTTGGCGGTACGACGGTCGTCGGCCATGGCGAGAACGATAGCGGCTACGACTTTTCGGTCGTCTGCGGAGCGAGCGAGTCGAGGTAGCTGTTGGCGAGGCCGAAGCTCGAGTCCACCGCGGCGCGGTAGGAGCTGCGGCCGTCCTGGAACAGCCGGGTCCACTCCTGCACGAGGCTCTTGGCCTCGGCCGGGATCCGCTCGGACTTCTCAACCCACTCGACGATCGCCTCTTCGCGGCGCTCCTGCATCTGCGCCACCATGTCGAAGGTGGTGTCGAACGCGCGCTTCTGGAAGTCGAGCGCCCGACGGTTCGCGTCGATCATCGGTCCGCGCCAAGCCTGGGCGGCACTCTTCGTCGTGCTGGCTGCTGTACTGGTCGTCATTCTGAAGTCTCCTGAGTGGTACGATCCTTGGTCGGAAACGTCCATGTGGTTTCGGCTCGTCTGGCCTGTTTCGACGGGTGCACCGACGATGGTGACGTCAGTAGACGGCGCCCTCCTTGTGCAGTGCAGCATGAATCCTGCACACTATGCTGCACTGTGTCAACCCCCCCGCCTGGCGACCGCGGATCGACCGCCCCACCCGTGACATGAACCACTTCCAGCCATGACCAAGCCCATCGTCATCAAGAAGTACGAGAACCGGCGGCTCTACGACACGAAGGGCAGCCGCTATGTGAACCTCGACGGCGTAGCCGAGATGGTGCGAAGCGGCGAGGACATCCAGGTGATCGACTCGAAGACGGGCGAGGACGTGACCCGCCACGTGCTGACCCAGATCATCGTCGACGGAGCCAAGGACCCCGACCGGGGACCGCCGATCGAGTTCCTCCGCGACCTGGTGCGGGCCCGCGATCAGGCCGGCCGCGACTTCTTCCAGTGGTACCTCAAGAGCGCCGGCGAGGTCTACGAGCGCGTGAGCGAGACGATGAGAAGCAACCCCTTCGCGCCCGATCCGTCCTGGATGCGGCTATGGGATCCACGCACGATCGCCGAGCAGATGCATGCACAGATGACCCGCCAGGTCGGGAGCGTGTTCGGCGCCGGACGGAGCGGCGGAGGCAGCCCGGACGCCACGCGCAAAACCGCACCGGCCTCATCAACGGCGGATTCGACTGCCGCAACGCAGCAGGAAGAGGATGGAGGGACCGCCCGGGCCGAACTCGACGAGTTGAAGAACCGGCTCCAGGATCTCGAACGGCGCCTCGGCGGCGCCACCGACTGAACCCACCGCACCGGGAGCCAGCAATGCCGATCTCCACCGCTGCCGCCGGCAGCGAACTGCCGTCCGAAACGCGCCGGATCACCGTCCGCGACGCACTCGCCTATGCCGCCGGCATCGGCGACACACGTGAGGTCGTGTTCGACGACGCGCGGGGCGAGGGCATCGCGGCGGCGCCGACCTACTGCGTCTCCCTGGAGTGGCCGGTCGTCAGCAACGGCAGGGGGCGCCACCTCCTCGGCGGCGACGCGGACGAACTCGCGCGCGGCGTCCATGCCAGCCAGGACTCCCACTTCCACCGGCCGATCCGGCCCGGCGACTCGCTCACCACCCGCGGCCACTACGCGAGCGTCCGGGCCACCCGCGCCGGCGCCCTGCTGACCACCTGTCTGGAGACGGTGGACGGCGAGGCCCGGCCCGTCGTCACCTCCTGGTCGCGCTCGATCTTCCGCGGCGTCGCCACCGACGGCCCGAACACCGAGGTCGAGCCGGCGCCCGACGTGGCGAGGCTGCGCCTGACGGCAGCGCCCCTAAGCCGAAGCGAGATCTTCGTGCCCCGCGAGATGCCCCACGTCTACACGGAGTGCGCCCGGATCTGGAATCCGATTCACACCGAACGCGAGGTCGCGCTGCGGGCGGGCCTACCGGACATCATCCTCCACGGCACCGCCACCTGGGCCCTCGCCGCGCGCGAGGTGCTGTGGGCCTACGGCGACGGAGACCCGACCCGCCTGAAGCGGTTGCATGGCCGGTTCACCGCGATGGTCATCCCCGGCACGTCGATCACGGTGGAGCACGAGCCCGCCGGCGAAACAGGCGGCGCCCGGCAGATCGCCTTCCGGGTGCTGAACGCGGAGGGCCGGGAGGCGGTGA
The DNA here is from genome assembly GCA_965232105.1 of Thermoanaerobaculia bacterium. Classification (GTDB taxonomy): domain Bacteria; phylum Acidobacteriota; class Thermoanaerobaculia; order Multivoradales; family Multivoraceae; genus Multivorans. Next base: position 2,773,871 of record OZ246956.1, on the reverse strand, counting down.
GCCAGGGCGTGGCCGTGGTCGCGTAAAGTACCGCCCCCGACAACGACCACGACAACCGACGGAGACAGCAAGATCATGGGAATCCTCGAAGGCAGGACGGCAATCGTCACCGGCGCCGGACGCGGCATCGGCAAGGGCATCGCAATCAAGTTCGCCGAAGAGTGCGCGAACGTCGTGGTCAACGACCTCGGCGGCGCGACGGACGGCACCGGCGGTTCGCGCATCGCTGACGAAGTCGTGGAGGAGATCCGGAGCGCCGGCGGCTCCGCGGCCCCGAACTACGACTCGGTGGCCACCGTCGAGGGCGGGCAGAACATCTTTCAGACCGCCATCGACGAGTTCGGGGCTCTGGACGTCCTGGTCAACAACGCCGGCATCCTGCGCGACCGGACGATCTTCAACCTGGAGGAAGGGGACTGGGACGCCGTGCTCGACGTCCACCTGAAGGGCCACTACTGCTGCAGCCGGCCGTTCGCCAACTACATCCGGGGGACCAACCGGCCGGGCTGCCGGATCATCAACTTCTCGTCCGTATCCGGCCTCTACGGCAACTTCGGCCAGTCGAACTACGCCGCCGCCAAGGCCGGCATTGCCGGACTCTCGCGCGTGCTCGCGCTGGAACTGGCCAAGTACGGCTGCACCGTGAACACGATCTCTCCCGGCGCCACAACGCGGATGACGGCCGAGCTGCGCGCCTCACGCGGCATGCAGATCGACGAGGACGCTCCCGAACAGAGCCCCAACCAGATCGCTCCCGTGTGCGCCTGGCTGGCCTCCGAGGCCGGTCAGGAGATGACCGCCCAGATCATCGACGTGATGCGCGGCTGGATCGGCATCATGCAGCAGCCCAAGGTGATCCGGAAGTTCAGCAAGGAAGGCATGTGGAACAACCGCGAGATCGACTTCATCATGCCGCAACTGCTGAAGGCGAAGCAGGAGCACGACGAGGCCGTCGACATCAAGGCCGAGCCGACGCCGGTCTAGGTCAACCACCGGACGTACCAGGGAGTACCGTCCGCCTTCTGCTGTTCCTTGAAGCGCTGGCGTTCCAGCTTGCGCAGGAAGACTTCGCCCTCGGCGAAGTGGCAGTCCTTGTACTTCCTGCCGCTGCCGCACGGACAGGGCTCGTTCCGCTGCACCTTCGAGAAGCTGCGCGGCGCGGTGACCACGGACTTCCGGGTCGCGATCGCGTTGCTCAGCTGTCGTCCACGCTTCATTGACTCACCCTGACTCTTCCGCCCTGTTTCTTCCGGATCGTTCGCTGCGCGCACCGCAGTCCCGGCGAAACACGCGACGCATTCGACTCACTGTTATATAACAGCGCGAGTGAGGATCTGCGTCGTCGGCTCCGGCTATGTCGGCCTGGTCACCGGAGCATGCCTGGCCGACTTCGGCATGGATGTCGTCTGCGTCGACCAGGACGAGGCGAAGATCGCCCAGTTGCAGGCGGGCAGGATTCCAATCTACGAACCGGGGCTTTCGACCCTGGTCGCGAAGAACGAGGAAGCCGGGCGACTGAGCTTCACCACCGAGCTGGGGCCCGCCCTCGAAGCCGCGGCGGCCGTGTTCATCGCGGTCGGTACTCCGCCCCGCGAGGACGGCTCCTCGGACCTGCGCTACGTGCGCGAAGTGGCCCAGGCGATCGGCGGGCGACTCAACAGCTACAAGGCGATCGTCACGAAGAGCACGGTGCCCGTGGGCACCGGCCGCATGATCGAGAAGATCATCGGCCACGGCCGCACCTTCTCCGTCGTCAGCAATCCGGAGTTCCTTCGCGAGGGCTCGGCCATCGAGGACTTCATGCGCCCCGACCGGCTCGTCATCGGCAGCCGCGACCAGCGCGCCACCGACATCATGCTCGAGATCTACTCGCCGCTGCGCGCCCGCGGCGTGCCCATCGTGGTCACCGATGTCGAGACGGCGGAGATGATCAAGTACGCCTCGAACAGCTTCCTCGCCACCCGCATCTCCTTCATCAACGAAGTCGCAGAGCTGTGCGAACGCACCGGCGCCGACGTCCAGGTCGTGGCCAGGGGCATGGGCCTCGACAAGCGAATCGGGCCGCTGTTCCTGCGCCCCGGTCCGGGCTTCGGCGGCTCCTGCTTCCCGAAGGACACGCGCGCGATGGTCTCCATGGCCAGGGATGCCGGCGCCCGAGCCCGGATCGTCGAGGCCACGCTCGACGTCAACCGCCGTGTTCAGGAACGGATGCTGATCAAGATCGAGTCCGTGCTGGGCGCCCCCAGGGGCCGGACCGTCGCGATGCTCGGTCTTTCGTTCAAGCCCGACACGGACGACATCCGGGAATCGCCGGCCCTGTTCGTTCTGGATCAGCTTCTGTCCGGCGGTGCTGCCGTGCGGGCATACGATCCGGCAGCGATGGACAATGCCCGCCGCATTCGACCGGAAGCCGTGTACTGCGATGATCCCTACGAGGCCGCCGAGGGCGCCGACCTGCTGGCCATCCTCACCGAGTGGAACCAGTTCCGGGCGCTCGAGTTCGATCGTCTGCGCACGTTGCTGCGCGAGCCGTCGATCGTCGATCTCCGCAACCTCTACGAGCCGGAGCGAGTGGCCGCCGCCGGCTTCCGCTACGCGTCGCTCGGACGGACCGACGCTTCGCCCGACGGCCCCCGGCACGTCCTCGCGCCCGCTCACGCCGCCGTGGGATCGGAGGCCTCGTGAGCCAGCCGCTCTCCGTCGTCACCGGCGGCGCCGGATTCATCGGCTCCCATCTCTGCTCCCGGCTGCTCGCCGAGGGTCACCAAGTCTACTGCGTCGACAACTTCATCACCGGCAGCCCGGCGAACATCGAGCATCTGCTCGGCAACGAGCGCTTCACCCTGATCGAGCACGACATAAGCTCGCCGGTCTACGTCGGCCCCCATGTCGACAACGTCCTCCACTTCGCCTCGCCGGCGAGCCCGGTGGACTACCTCGAACTGCCAATCCAGACGCTGAAGGTCGGGTCGCTCGGCACCCACAACTCGCTGGGTCTGGCCAAGCACCACGGCGCCCGCTACCTGCTCGCCTCCACCTCGGAGGTCTACGGTGACCCGCTGGTCCATCCGCAACCGGAGGGGTACTGGGGCAATGTGAACCCCGTCGGTCCTCGCGGGGTCTACGACGAGGCGAAGCGCTTCGCCGAAGCGATGGTCATGGCGTATCACCGCATTCACGACCTGGATACCCGGATCGTTCGAATCTTCAACACCTACGGTCCGCGCATGCGGCTGCGCGACGGCCGCGTCGTACCGAACTTCATCCGTCAGGCTCTCTCCGGCAAACCCCTGACCGTGTACGGAGATGGCCAGCAGACCCGTTCCTTCTGCTACATCGACGATCTGGTCGAAGGTGTCTGGCGCCTGCTCAACTCGTCCGAGACCGACCCGGTCAATCTCGGCAACCCGCGCGAAATGACCGTGCTGGAGTTCGCCCAGGTCATCCAGGGACTGACCGACAGCGGCAGCGAGATCGAGTTCCAGCCTCTACCGGTCGACGACCCGAAGACGCGGCAACCCGACATCGGCCGTGCCACCCGTTTGCTCGACTGGCAGCCCCAGGTCGACCTGGAAACCGGCCTCGAGAAGACGATCCGGTACTTCGCGGAGCTGCTGGGCGGCTAGAGGCCCGGTCGGGGTTTGTAGAATCAGGAGATCCCCCCCACACCAGCATCCGAAATGGACAGAGCCGACACGGAGGAAATGTCCATGAATCCGATCGCCTCCAGACCTTCGATTGTGTTCCATGATTCCCGGCCCCGCAAGCCGGTTCACCCGGTCCGTGTCAACGGCCCGGCCTTCGCCGCCATCCTTGGCGGCGTTCTCGTCGCGGCAGTACTCGCCGCGGCGCCCGCCGCGGCCCAGGACGAGCGTTTCGCCGGCACCTGGCAGAAGGACTACTCGCGCAGCGACGCGCCCTGGCCCGGCCGCCACGACCGACCACAGGTAAACGCGGCCGACATCGAGATCGAGATCAGGCTGGAAGGCGAGGACATCGCATTGATTCAAACCAGCCGGCGGCGTGGGTGGCCCAGCCCCCGGGTCGTGGACGTGACCTACATCACGAACAACAAGCCCCACGCGGCGCGTGATCTGGGCAGCGGCAGTATGCTCGAAGTACGCGCCAGGTGGCGCAAGAAGAAGCTGAACGTCTCCTACACGGTCAAGCTCCCGAGCTTCGAAGCCGATGTGCAGCAGATCTGGGAGATCACGAAGGACGGAGACCTCCTCCAGACCATCTTCGGACGCGGAGCCGCGGGGCGCCCCGACATCCGGAAGAACTACTACGTTCCGGCAACGGTCGTCCAGTAGACGACACCAGTTCGCCAGAGCCAGCAACGATGGAGGCGGCTTCGAACATCGCCGATGCCGCCACCAGCAAGGAGACACTCATGAGAAGACCAGTCCACACCCGCCCCACGTCGACCGGCCGCCGGGCTCGAGCGGCCGCGGCGTTCACGGCGCCCCTCGTGGCCGCCTCGCTGGTCATCGCAGCGTTCGCGGCCGCGCCGCTCCTGGCCGCGAACCCTGACTTCGCCGGCGTCTGGCAGCTCGACAACGAGCGCAGTGACTCCCTGGCCCCGGGCCGCGCCGGCCGCGAACGGCCGAACACGCTCGACCTCGAGCTCGACATCGCCCTGACCGGGGAAGACCTGGTCATGAACTACACGATGCGGAACGAGAGCCTCCCGGGACCGGTCCGGTTCACCCAGAACCTCATCACCGACGGGAAGCCCACGGAGATGCCCGATTTCCAGGGCGGTACGCGCACCGCCCGCGTGAAGTGGCGCAAGAACAAGCTCTCCGTCTCGTACACGAGAGTCACACCGTTCGGCGACCTCGACATCACGGAGACCTGGCAACTCTCCAGGGACGGAAGCGAACTGCAGGTGAAGCTGCACACCCGCACTCAGGATCCCCGTCCGGACATCCGCAATCTGATCTACGTTCGCGCCACGAACGTTCAATAGGACGACCAACGTTCAATCGAACCGCCAACGGTTCAACAGAAACCGACCTGGCGGTCAATAGAGCCGACCTGGAACAAGGAGAAAGACCGATGCGGACAGCGATCGGCATAGGCAGCGCCTACGCCTCCGGAACGAACTGGGACGCCCTGACGGAGTACGTCGTCGAGGCGGACCGCATGGGCATCGACGACCTCTGGTCGGCCGAGGCCTGGGGCACCGACGCCGTGACCCCGCTCGCCTACCTCGCCGCGCGCACGGAGCGCATTCGCCTCGGCACCGGCATCATGCAGATCTCGGCGCGGGCGCCTTCGATGACCGCGATGACCGCGATGTCCCTCGCCTCGATGTCGAACGACCGGTTCATCCTCGGCCTCGGCGTCAGCGGACCCCAGGTAGTCGAAGGGCTCCATGGCACCGCCTTCGCAAAACCCCTGGGGCGCCTCCGGGAGTACATCGACATCCTGAAGATCGCCCTCTCGGGCGAGAAGATCGCCTACGACGGCGAGCACTACACCCTGCCCCGGCCGGGCGGGGAGGGCAAGGCGATCCGCATGTCGCAGCCTCCGCGCCCGCAACTGCCGATCTACCTGGCGACGCTGGGGCCGAAGTCGCTCGAGTTCACGGGCGAGGTCGCCGACGGCTGGCTCGGCACCTCCTTCATTCCGGAACACGGGGACGCCTTCTTTCCCGCGATGCAGGCCGGGGCAAAGCGTGCCGGTCGCAGTCTGGACGACATCGACGTCCAGGTCGGCGGCGAAGTCGAGTTCGGCGACGACCTGGAGCGAATGGCCGCCCGCCGCAAGCCGGCCATGGCCTTCACCCTGGGGGCGATGGGCTCGGCGCAGACGAACTTCTACAACGACGCCTACCGCCGCGCCGGGTTCGTCGAGGCGGCCCGTGAAGTGCAGGCCCTGTGGCTCGCCCGCAAGCGGGACGAGGCCGCCGCGCGGGTGCCCGACGAGATGGTGCTCGGCAACACGCTGATCGGCGACGAGGCCCGGATCCGCAACCGCATCCGCGCCTACCGGGACGCCGGCGTGACGACGCTGCGTCTGAGCCCGGCCGGCGCCACGGTGCCCGAACGCCTCGACACCCTCGGTCGGGTGCTCGAGTTGATCCGCCAGGAGGCGCCGTGACCGGCCTGGCGGCATCTCTTACGTGAGCTTCCCGGCGCGGCACGGCCCGGAACTTCTCGACCACGCCGAACGCAACCTGCGTCGCTTCGAGCGGCGAGAGCTCGATCCCGAGGCCGCCGCGGCGCGCGCGGCGGAGGCATCCGGGCGCACCGGCGCCGTCGCGGCCAACGCGCATGCCGCGGTCGCGATCACCCTGCTGCCGGACAAGGGCGGCCGCGGCTGCTTCCTGCTCACGCGCCGCTCCCTCAGGTTGCGCCGTCACCGCGGCCAGTGGGCACTTCCAGGCGGCCGGATCGATGAAGCGGAGACCCCGGAGGAGGCGGCGATGCGCGAACTCCACGAAGAGGTCGGCCTGGACCTCGACTCGTCCGCGCTGCTTGGCCGGCTCGACGACTTCGGTACCCGCTCCGGCTTCGTCATCACGCCGGTGGTCTTCTGGTGCAACGAGTACCGCAAGCTGCAGCCGAACCCCGACGAGGTCTACCGCGCCTACCGCATCCCGCTGATCGACCTCGACCGGCCCGACGTGCCGGTGCTGCGGGAGATTCCCGAGAGCGAGAACCCCGTGCTCTCGATGCCGATTCGCGGCGGCCTCGTCCATGCTCCCACGGCGGCGATCGTTTACCAGATGCTCGAGGTCGTCCTGCGCGGCAACGACGTCCGGGTCGCCCACTACGAGCAGCCGGTCTTCGCCTGGCGATGACCGCCCACCGCCCCCTTGACGGTCTGCTCGTCGTAGCCATCGAGCAGGCGGTCGCGGCGCCTCTGGCGACCTGCCGGCTGGCGGATGCCGGCGCCCGGGTGATCAAGGTCGAACGCGACGGCGGCGACTTCGCCCGCGGCTACGACGGAACGGGCGGCGTCTCGGCCTACTTCGCCTGGCTGAACCGGGGCAAGGAGTCCATCGTTCTCGACATCAAGGACGCGGAGGACGGCGCCCTGCTCGAACGGATGGTCGAACGCGCGGACGTGTTCATTCAAAACCTCGCTCCGGGTGCGGCCAGGCGCGCCGGCTTCGGATCGAAGGACCTTCGGGAGCGCCATCCGCGACTGATCACTTGCGACATCTCGGGCTACGGCGAGGACGGCCCCTACGGATCGATGCGCGCCTACGACCTGCTCGTCCAGGCTGAGAGCGGCGTCGCCTCGATCACCGGGTCGCCGGCGGCGCCCGGTCGGGTCGGCGTGTCCATCTGCGACTTCGCCACCGGCATCTACGCGTACTCCGCCATCCTCGAAGCCCTGATCGAGCGCGGCCTCACCGGCGCCGGCAGCAACGTCGAGGCCACCCTCTTCCACACGATGGCGGATTGGATGGCGGTGCCCCTGCTGCGCTTCGAGCAGCAGGGCCTCGAGTGGCCGCGGGTCGGCCTCGGCCATCCGACGATCGTGCCCTACGGCCTGTTCCAGCTTGGTGACGGCGATTCCGTCCTGATCGGCGTTCAGAACGACCGTGAGTTCGTGCGGTTGTGCAACGACGTGCTCGACCAGCCACAACTGGCCGAGGCTTACCCACGGAACGTGGACCGCGCGGCCGGTCGCGCCGCCGTCGAGGCCGCGATCGCCGACGTGTTCCGGCGCCATGACCGGGAGTCGATCCGCACGGTCCTCGATCGCGCCCGCATCGCCTACGGTTTCCTGAACGGCGTCGCCGCCCTGTCGCGTCACCCGCAGCTTCGACGAGCCAGGCAACCGCTTCCCGACGGCACCGAGATCGACATGGTCGCACCAGCTGTCGCCCCCAACGACCCGGGAAGACGCCTGCCTCCGGTCCCCGAACTCGACCAGCACGGTGCCGCGATCCGGGCCGAGTTCCATCAGTGCGCCCGCTGACGGGCGCACTGACTGGTTCGCGTCTTGCTCGTCGCCTCGCAAGACGGGTGCCATCAGTGCAGCCGCTGACGGGCGCGTCCGGAGAGTGGATGGCGGCCGGAAGCGAAGATAGAGTGCGCCGGTCGTGCGCTGGCTGCACTACTACCTCCGGCTGCTGGCCGGGGCGTCCCTGCTGCTGATCGCGGCGGGCGGTCTCGTCACGAGCACCGACTCGGGGCTGGCGGTCCCGGACTGGCCGAACACGTACGGCTACTTCATGTTCTCCTTCCCCTTCTCGAAGATGGTGGGGGGCATCCTCTACGAGCACGGCCACCGGCTGATCGCGAGCGTGGTCGGTCTGCTCACAATCGGCCTCGCGATCTGGGCCGCCCGCGTCGAGCGCCGCGCCTGGGTGCGTCGCCTCGCCTGGGGCGCGCTGGCGGCGGTCATAGTTCAGGGTCTGCTCGGCGGCATCACGGTGATCTACCTGCTACCGAAACCGATCTCGATCAGCCATGCTGGGCTGGCTCAGCTCTTCTTCGCCTTGATCGTCAGCCTCGGTGTGTTCACGTCGGCAGGCTGGCGAACTCGCTACGGACGCGCCCGGCCGCTTGACGACCGACTCCTGGGCCGCCTCGCCGTGATCGTCCCGGCCTGCGTCTACGGCCAGATCCTGCTCGGCGCGACGATGCGTCACAACGACGCGGGCCTGGCGATTCCCGACTTTCCACTCGCCTTCGGGCGACTCCTGCCGCCCGAGTGGAGTCTCGGCATCGGTCTCCACTTCGCCCATCGGCTAGGCGCGGTAGCCGTGACGGCCGCCGCCGTCGCGCTGATCGCGCGGGTCCTCTCCCGTCACCGGGACCGGCCTGAGCTCGCCCGCCCCGCCGTACTTCTCGGGGCCGTCCTGCTGGTTCAGATCGGCCTCGGCGCATGGACCGTCTGGAGCGGTCTGCAGGTCCACGTCAACACGGCCCACGTGGCCACCGGCGGGCTCCTTTGGGTCGTCTCCGTCGCTTTGGCCCTCCGCGTCCACCGCGCCTGGTTCGGCGACGAGAAGTCCATCCGGGCGGCGAGCGTCGTGGTCAAAGCCGCCGTAGCGCCGCGGCAGGCGAGAGCGTGAAGCTCCTGGCCGCCACGGCTGCGCATCCGCGCCGCGGTTCGGTACTCCTGGCCCTGGCCAAGCCCAGGCTCAATGCGCTGGCCGTCGCCACGGTCGGCATCGGCTACTACCTCGGGGCGCCGCAACTGGACCTCGTCGTGCTGCTCTGCGTCCTCGCGGGCTCAGCACTCGTCGCGAGTGGCGGCGCCGCATTCAACCAGGTCGCGGAACGGGACCTGGACGCGCTGATGGTCCGTACGCGGTCCCGTCCACTGCCCCTCGGCGGCATCACGCCGGCGGGAGGCCTGATCTTCGCCACGATTCTGAGCGTGGCGGGTCTTGCCCTGCTTGCGTTCGGAGTCAACCTGCTCGCGACGGGTGTCGCGCTGGTGACCCTGGTCAGCTACGCCTGGATCTACACCCCGATGAAGCGTTGCACGACCTGGGCAGTCATCGTCGGCGCCGTACCGGGCGCCCTGCCGCCCGTCATCGGATGGGCCGCCGCCCGCGGCGCCCTGACCGTGGAAGCCTGGCTGCTGTTCGCCATCGTCTTCGCCTGGCAGCTACCCCACTTCCACTCCCTGGCCTGGCTCTACCGCGACGACTATGCCCGCGCCGGCTTCAAGGTCCTGTCGGCAACCGATCCGGAGGGACGCCGCACCGCGGCGCACTCCCTCCTCTGGGCCCTGGTCCTCGTCGGCGTGTGCCTGCTCGCCGCGGTCGTCGGCTTGACTTCGGCGTCCTTCGCAGTCGCTGCCGCCGGCTTCAGCGCGGCCTTCGTTGTCGTCGCGGTTCTCTTCGCCCGACAGCGGAGCGACGCCCGCGCCCGAACGCTCTTTCTGGGTTCCCTGATCGTGCTGCCATTGATCTGGGTTGCCCTGGTCGCAGGCCACGCCACTCTCTGACCGGGACTTCCTGCGTCCCAGGCCCCTGCCGTCTGACGTATGCAGCCGGCGCCCGCGCCGACACCGACGCCGACGCCGTCGCCTAGCCGACGATCTTCTCGCGGCGCAGCGCCTCGATCTCCGCAGCGCTCATGCCGAGGCCGCCCAGGAGGTCGTCGGCTCCCTCGCCAAGGACCGGCGACGCCGCCGCCGGTTCCGGCGGCGTGCCGGAGAACTTCGCCGCCGCGCGCGGCAGCCGCATGCGGCCGACCTGGGGATGGTCGAGTTCCCGCAGCAGTTCGTTGCGGATCACCTGGGGGTCGCTCAGAACCTCGTTACGGGTCAGGATCTTCGCGCAGGGAACGTCCTCCGCCTCGAGCGCCTCGAGCCACTCGTCCGAAGTGCGCGTCCGCATCACGTCGCCGACCATCCCGAGCCGCTGATCGGCATTCGAGATCCTCCCGGCCGCCGTGTTGTAACGCTCGTCCTCCAGCCATTCCAGGTGTCCGGTGGCCCGCGCCATGCCCTCCCACTCGGCATCCGAGATCGTCGAGGCCGTGATGTAGCCGTCCGCGGTGCGGTAGATCAGGTCGCTGGTCGATCCGGGCCGGCCGTGGGCTACCTCCCCGCCGACGAGGATCTGGCGCACGAACCCCTCCGGCCAGATGAACGAGATCGTCGCGTCGAGCATCGCGAGCTCCAGGTGCTGGCCCTCGCCGGTCCGCTCCCGCGCCAGCAGCGCGGCCGTGATCGCCTGGGCGGCGGTCAGTCCGGTGACCTTGTCGGGGATGATCGTGCGCACCATCTTCGGCTCGCCGGTCACCCGGTCGGCCTGGATGTCGGCGAAGCCGGACAGCGCCTGGATGATCGGGTCGTAGACGCGCTTCTGGGCGTACGGCCCTTCCTGCCCGAAGCCGCTGATCGACACGTAAACCAGCCGCGGGTTGAGGTCGCGCAGCCGGTCGGGGCCGAGCCCCAGGCGGTTCACTACGCCGGGCCGGAAGTTCTGGATGAAGACATCGGCCGTTTCCACCAGATTGTGGAGGATCCCGATGCCTCGCTCATGCTTCAGGTCGAGCGCCAGGGACCGCTTGCCCCGGTTGATCGTCGCGAAGCCGGCCGTGACGCCCCCGCGCTGCGGCCCCAGCCGGCGCATGATGTCGCCGTGGGGCGGCGCCTCCACCTTGATCACCTCGGCGCCCTGATCCGCCAGCAGCATGGTGGCGATCGGCGCCGACACCATCGTCGCCAGTTCGATCACACGAAAGCCGTCGAGCGGGCCGCCCATGGCGGCGCAGGGTACCAGCTACCGCCGCACGTTTCGGCGAACCGGCGCCGACGCTCCCGGCCGCAGCGACTCCAGGTCCACTTCCGGCACCCGCAGGGTCACCGTCAGGGGAGTGGACGAACTCACGACCGCCTCAACGGAGGCTGTCGCCAAATGGCCGCCAAGACCCTTGGGATGAGCCGAGATGCGGATCCAGCCGACTGGCACGCCCCGGGCCGAGAATCTGCCGTCGTCGCCGGCCCGGGCCTGATGGACGACCCGCTCGTCCGCCGTCTCGAACCGAACCACCGCGCCTCCCGCCGGTGCGCCGGTCCCCGCGAACACAACGCGTCCATCGACCACAGTGTCGCTGAGCTCCAGCGTCAGCGGTTCGTTCACCGGCACATCGACATCGTGGAACGACTGCATCACATCGTGTGCCGGCGACGCCACGTCGACCCGCCAGTCCTCCCGCTCGGGCAAGGCGCCCCGGAACCACCCGTCCTCAGTCATCTTGAAGAACAACTCCGGCGACGCGCCGCGGCCGCCGAAGAACACGTAGCCCTCCAGCGGTACCCCGTCCAGCGTCACCTGACCAACGACGGGCACGAGCTCCAGTTGGACGACCGCGGATCGATCGCCCACGACTTCAAGGTAGTCCACCTCGCCGAACCGCCCGCCGATTGCATCCAGGACCTCCACGGAGAACGCGCCGTCGCCGGGAACATGGAACCGGGCGTGGCCGCCCTCGACGACTACCGTCTGCTGCGGGTACTCGCTTCTCAGATCGCGGAACGGGAAGTCCGGCGACTCGTGCTCCCTGATCTGCCTGAGACGGGCAATCCAATGGCTGCCGTACGGCGGATCGCCCGGCTCGACGAACACGTCCAGGAGGTGAGCCGAGGCCAACCGCACGCGCTTGCGCGGGAAGGTCTCGGCGTTGTCCGACAGTTCGTACGGTCCGGACCGCGCCGCGACCCGGCCGTCGCAATCCACCTGAATCCAGCGTTTACCGGCATCCAGGCCCGCCGCCTGGAAGAAGCCGTTCTCGGCCACCGCGACGGTCATAAGAAGCGACTCGAGATCGGTCGTCCACATGGCCGGATCGGCCGTCGCGACGTGCACGCCACAGTGGTCCACGAAACCCTGGAAGTCGGGACCCGGAGCGACGAAGCCGGCAAGACTCGCTCCCGGAACGAGCTCCTGATCGCCCAGGTGGAACGTCTGCTTGCCGTGCAGAGGCGTGTTCCACCGGTACTCTGGAGAGTGTCCCGGCCGCCAGAACACGAGGTGAACGAGCGTGGCCGGCAGCTCGCACGACCAGCGGCCGTCGCCGGCCACCGGGCACCGGACCACCACGCGCTGGACGTGAAACCGCGGATCCGTGTTCCCCGGGTCCACGTCGCCGAGCACGATCCCGAGCGTGCCGCCCGGACGAGCCGCGCCCACCACACGGCCGCTGACGTTCACGGCCGGATAGGCCGGTACCTCGAACACCGGAACGACCTCCGCTTGCACCTCCGTCTCATCCCGCACCGAGGAGACGACATCGCTCGTCGCCGCGCCGGGGTCGATCAGGGTCTCGCGGCCCCAGTAGCCGCTGCCCGGCGCAGGACGAACGAGCCACGGTCCCGGCTCGAACAGAAAGACCTCGTAGCGCAGATCGCTGGTCACGGGTAGTTCCTGCTCGACACCGTCCGCGTTCCTCGCCAGCAGCGTCACGTCCCCGGGGCCCTGCTGATGAACGACCACCTGCAGGAAGACGCGCGCAAGACCCTCCGCGAGTCCCGGCTCGTCGGGCCGCGGCGCCTGGGCGGGCAAGGCGGAACCGCAGAGAACGGCGAGAGCCGCTCCGAGAGCGCCGATGTTGCCGCGAGAGCGGTTTCCGCCGGAGTGCGTCATCTTCTTCATTCTGCCTTGCGGGCGTGCGGCGCCGTCCGGCTACTCCCTGCCGCTCACGACTGCGGCCAACTCGGAAAGGCCGATCACTTCGACCCCGCCCGTAACCGGGTAGCGATCCGCACCGGCGCCGACAAGGAAGGTGCGGACGGGTCGCAGATCCTCCCGGGCACTGTGAAGACCGCGGCTTGGCCGGGGCGCCGAGCCGCGCTTGATCTCGACCGCCCACGGACCGCGCTCGCCCGGCAGTTCCAGCACCAGGTCGATCTCAGCGCCGGCGCGAGTACGGTAGAACCCGGCCCGGGTACCGGTCGGGGCCGCGCCGAGGAGGTTCTCCACCACGAAGCCCTCCCAGCTCGCTCCGGCGACGGGATGCCCCGCAAGCGCGTTGTAGTCGGCGATGCCGAGCAGTGCGTGCACCAAGCCGCTGTCCCTGACGTAGACCTTGGGCGACTTGACGACCCGCTTGGCAACGTTCGCCCCGACCGGTCGCAGCCGGCGCACCAGCATCAGATCGACCAGCAGATCGATGTACGTGGTCACCGTCGGTGCGCTGACCGCCAGGCTCGCCGCCAGCTTCGACGCGTTCAGCAACGTACCCTGGCTGTGCGCCAGCATGGTCCACAGGCGCTCCAGCGTCTCGGCGGGAAGACGCCGCCCGGTCAGGTCAAACACATCCCGATGGAGATAGGTGCGTACGAAGCTCTGCCGAAACGCCAAGCTGTCCCCATCGCTCGCTGCGAGCAGACTGTCCGGCAATCCTCCCCGCTGCCACAGTGCACTCAAGGGCACGCCCTGAGCCGCGATTTCAAGCACATCGAGCGGATCGAGTTCGACGTACTCGATCCGACCCGCGAGACTCTCTCCCGATTGACGGAGCAGGTCGATCGACGCCGAGCCGAGAACGAGGAAGCGGCCGCTGCGCCTGCCGCGCCGACGACCGCGGTCGATCAGGCCCCGCAGGTCGGCGTAGAGCTCCGGCACGCGGTGGATCTCGTCGAGCACGACGAGACGGTCTTCGTACTCGCCCAGGAACAGATTCGGATCGGCCAGCTTGGCCCGGTCGGTGCTCGATTCCAGGTCGAGGTAGAGCGCGTCCCGGCTATCCGCGATCTGCAAGGCCAGCGTGGTCTTGCCGACCTGACGCGGCCCGATCAGCCCAACGGCCGCCTGCCGGTCGAGCGCGACGCTCACGGCTCCAAGGCCCCGCCTTGGAAGAACTTGATCTCCCGTCATCCTTGCGGATTATAAGCGCAACTTTGGATCAGCAAGGATGACGGCTTGCCCGCGACGCACGCCGCTCAGCGAAAGGTGCTACTGCGAAGCAGCCTGAACCCCAAGCCTGAACCGTCCACGAAACCGGGGCAACTTCAGCTCTACGGGAGCGTCATCACCAAGGGCTTCTTGCGGGTGACGACGATCGTGTGCTCGAACTGCACCGTCGTCGTACCGGGCTCGTTCAGCAGGGTCCAGCCGTCCTTCGCGGTCAGCGCCTGCTCGCGGCCGTTGGTCAGGAACGGCTCGATCGTCAACACGAGCCCATCGTGCAGGAAACGCTCCTCTTTCGGATCGTCGAAGCCGGGCACGAACTTCGGTTCCTCGTGCAGCGAGCGGCCGATGCCGTGCGAGCCCAGGTTGCGGATCAGCCCGAAACCGGCCTTCGTCGCGGTGTCCTCGATCGCGCGGCCGATGCCGCGCAGACGCCGGCCGTGGCGGGTCTGCTGCATCGCCGCGCGCAGCGCTCGCCGGGTGGCGGAGATCATCCGCCGCCGCTCTTCGCTCACCGGCGGCGCCGGGAAAGGCGCTCCGGTGTCGCTGAAGTAGCCGTCCAGCTCGAGCGAGACGTCGATGTGGACCAGGTCGCCGGCCTCGATCCGGCGCTCGCCGGCGATGCCGTGCGCGACCTCCTCGTTGACGCTGATGCAGGTCGCGGCCGGAAAGTCGTAGCTCAGTTCGGGCGCCGACCGCGCCCCCCGACTCTCCATGTACTCCCGGCCGATCCGGTCCAGTTCGAGGGTGGTCATCCCCGGCTCGACCATCTCACCCATCCTCGCCAGGCACCGGGCCGCCACGCGACCCGCCCGGCGCAGGCCCTCCAGATCCTCCTGGCCGTCGATCGTCACCGGGCGCCAGAATAGCCCACGGATCGAACTCGCGGCTCGCTCACACCAGCAGCGGGTCGGCGACGATCTCGACCGTGGCAGGGCCCTCGTAGTCGAGTGCCCGCTCGAGCGCGCCGTCGAGATCGGCCGCGTCCTCGACGCGGATGCCGAGGCCGCCGCAACTCGTCACGAAGTCGGCGAAGTTCGGGTTCGTCAGTTCGGTCATCCACACCGGCAGCTCGATCGCCCGCTGCTCCTTCGAGATCTTGCCGAGTTCGCTGTTGTTGACTAGCACGTGGGTGATGTTCATCCGGTGGTGAACGGCGGTCGTCACCTCGCCCAGGTACTGGCCGAAGCCTCCGTCGCCGGTGATCGCCACCACCGGGCGGCCGCCAAAGCGCGGATCATCCGTCTGCGTGGCCGCCCAGGCGCCCATCGCGGCGGGATAGCCGAAACCGATCGAGCCGAGATAGCCCGACATCAGCACGGCCTGCCGGCGGCACTCGAAGTAGCGGCCGAAGGAGTACGTGTTGTTGCCGACGTCGACGGCGATGATCGCGTCCTCCGGGATGCGCCGGTTGAGCGCGGCGAAGGCGGCCGCGGAGCTGATGCCCGCCTCGCCGACATCGGCCAGGCGTCGCTCCTTCTCTTCGCGCCAGATTCGCCAGCGCTCGGCGACTTCCGGTCGCTGATCGACGGTCTCGCCCCCGCCCTCCTCCAGGGCTTCCTCGAAGAGGCGCGCGGTGACGCCGATCTCACCCCAGACCGGCACGTCGACGGCGTGGAACTTGCCCAGGGCCATCGCCTCGAAATCGACCTGAATCAGCGGCTTGTAGGTCGTGATCCCGGTGTGGTTCGAGAACGACGCGCCGAACACGATGAGCAGGTCGCTCTCGTTCATGAACCAGCTCGCGACCGGCGTACCGCTACGACCCAGCACGCCGCACCCCAGCGGATGATCGTCGGAAATCAGGCCCTTTGCCTTGAACGTCGTCACGACCGGCGCGTTCAACCGTTCGGCGAGCGCGGTCACGCCGTCCATCTGGAACCGGGCGCCGTGGCCGACGACGATGACCGGCCGGCGGGCGCCGCGGATCAGGTTCAGCGCCTGCTTGACCGCGGCCGGCGGAGGTGTGATCTCCGAAGGCGTCAGCCGGCCCTCGGGAGACCCGGCCGAGGCGTCGGAAGGCAGCGTCTGCACCTCGTCGGGGAAGATCAGGTGCGCCACGTCCCGCTTGAGGAGCGCGTTCTTGCACGCCAGGTTGGCCAGCTCCACGTGCCGGCTGTCGCGGTAGACGGCATGGCTCATCGCCGCGACGCCAGCGAAGGCGGCGGCGAGATCGACTTCCTGGAAGGCGCCCGGCCCCAGCACCTGGGTGTCGACCTGCCCGGTGAGCGCCAGGATCGGAGAACGATCCATCCGCGCGTCCCACAGGCCGGTCAGCAGGTTCGTCGCGCCGGGCCCCGCGATCGTCAGACAGGCCGCCGGCCGCCCGGTCAGCTTGCCGTAAGCCGAGGCGGCGAACGCCGCCGCGCCCTCGTGCCGCACGCCGACGTACTGGAGCGCGCCGGCCTCGCACTGGTTGCGAATCGCATCGGCGAGCCCGAGGTTCGAGTGGCCGACCATGCCAAAGACGTGGGTGACGCCCCAGTTGACGAAGGTTTCGACCATCGCGTCGCTGACCGTGCGGTCCCGCTCGACTTCCGGCTCGACGCCGACGTAGACGCCGTCGGCCCGCACCTCGACCGCGTAGGTCGGCACCCGCTCGTCGTAGCCCGCCGGCGACTTGCCGGTGAGCGGGCAGTAGTCCCAGCCGTGCCACGGGCACCGCAGCCAACCGTTCTCGATCGAGCCTTCGCCCAAAGGGCCACCCTGGTGCGGGCAGCGGTTGTCGAGCGCGCCGTACTCGCCGTCGTGGTGCGTCAGGCAGATCGAGCGGCTGCCGGCGACAACCGTCTTGACCCGGTTCTCGGGCAGCTCGTCAAGATCCGCGACCTTGACCCAGAGCAGGCCGACAGTGACGGCTTCGTCGTCCATCAGTCGGGCAGGACGAGAATCCGGAGGTTGCGGAACCAGATCTCGTTGCCGTGGTCCTGGAGCGCGATGTGGCCGGTTTCCATCATCCCGTAGTCGGGCATCGAGGCGAACTTGCTGGCCGCGACGAGTTCCTTCCACTCGTCGTCCCAGAGCGTGTACTCAACGACCTTCTCGCCGTTCAGCCAGTGCGTGACGGTTGCGCCCTCGACCCGAAGCGCGCTCGTGTTGAACTCACCCAGCGGCATCAGCTCACCGCCCTGCCGGGCGTGAAGGGCGTAGTTCGAAGCTGCCGAGGTTTCCATGCGCCGTCCGTCGCGGTGCCCGCCGTCGTCGAGGATCTGAAACTCGGGACCCGTCGAGTACGAAGCCCCACCGTCCTCCGAAACGTGGAACATCACGCCGCTGTTTCCCCCTGGCGTCACCGCCCAGTCAAACCTGAACTCGAAAGACCGGTACTGCTCGCGCGTCATCAGGTCGGCCCGCGGACCCGCGTCGTCGCCGGTGGGCGGCACGAAATGGATCACGCCGTCCGCGACGGCCCAGCCAGCCGGCGCCCTGTCGAGCTTGAAGCCCCGCCAGTGCTCGAGCGATTCGCCGTCGAAGAGGGACTGGAAGCCCGCCTCGGCTTCGTCGGCCGCGAGTTCGCCTGCGGCCGCGGCCGGCTCGGCCGCCGCCTCTTCGGTTTCGGCGCCATCCGCGGCGCCCACCCGAACTTCCACGCAGGCGGCCGCGCCGACCGCCAGCAGCATTGCAACAATGACCGTCAACATCCGCTTCATCCGTCCATCCTCCTGATTGGCTAGCGTCGAAACTGGTTTCGCAAGCTTCTAGCGCCCATAGCGAACCCCGATCCGCAAAGACCGCTCGGGGCCGGGGAATCCGACCTGGGTTTCGTACGACTCATCAAACGCGTTGTCCGCGCGCAGGCTGATCCGCCACCGCTCCGCCGCCTGCCAGGCGAGCGACAGACCGACCACATCCCGGCCGGCAACCGAGGTCTGGAACGGCGCCGGTATCTGCTCGTCGAGATAGGGGCCGCTATGCCGGGCCTCAACGCCGAGACGGACCGCCTCGCTCACATCAATGCGCAGGCCGATGCCGCCGAACAGGTCCGGCCGACGACGCAACGTCCGCCCCGTGGCGAGGTCCTCGGTGTCCTGCGAGGTCAGGCGCACATCGAACCCGACCCGGGAGGACGGGTTCCATACGAGGAAGGCCTCGACGCCCTGCGCGTCCACCTTGCTCCGGTTCACGATCTGGAACGTGTCGAAGTCGAAGTCGATCAGGTTCTCAAAGCGGTTCGAGAACAGGGTGACGCCGCCGCTGGCCGAACCGTCGGCCGTCCGCACCTCGAAGCCAAGGTCCGCGCCGGCACTCGTCTCCGCCTCGAGGTTCGGGTTGCCGCCGATCGCCCGGGGTGTCGCCAGGGCGTACAGGCTCGGCAACTTGAACGCCTCGCCCGCCGATGCCCGCACCGACCAGGAACCGCCCTCGGGCGCGTAGCGCAGGCCCACGCGCGGGCTGAACTCGTTGCCTTCGCCCTCGAAGAAGTCCGCCCGGCCGCCGACTTCCGCGACGAAGTCGCCGCGGCTCCACCGCCACTCCCCGAAGACGCCGGCCCGATCGCGTTCGATCAGGTAGTCGCCCTGAAGCGGGCCGCCAAAGAAAGGCGGCAGCAGGAGCAGGCTCCGGTTCCGCCCCTCCTCCGTCAGGCCCTCGACGCCGAAGCTGAACTCGTAGGGCGCGTCGCCGGCCGGCGAGAAAGCGCCCGTCCAGGCGAGGCGCAGGTCGCTGAACTCCGTCGACTCGGTGATCGGCGGCACGACCGGCACGATCGGGGGGCTGCTCCGGTCGAGCGTGTGCTCGTAGAAGCTCGACCGCAGCGTGTGGCTCCAGGCGCCGCCGGCGCCGATGTCGACCGTCGCCGCCAGCCCGAAGTCACCGTGGTCGGAGTTCCGCAAGTCGCCACTGCCGTAGACCGGGCCGCCCGAACCGTCCCCGTAGTCGTCGGCCTGCCAGTCGGCCAGGCGCGCGGACAGCCGAAGCGCCGACGCTTCGCCCAAACGGAAGCGCAGCCGACCGCTCACCGTCTGCTGCTCCAGCGCGTCGTCGCCGACCCGGCCCGCCTCCTCGCGGAACGAAGCACCAATCGAACCGTCCGACGACTCGCCGGTACGGCCCCAGGAGAGCCGGCCGCTGCGGTGATCGTGGTCGCCCACGTCGGCGCTGGCGCCCAGGAACGGCGCCTCGCCGCGCGGAGCCGCGGTGATCACCTGGATCGCGCCAGCAAGCGAACTCGACCCGTAGAACGACGACAGCGGACCGCGCACGACCTCCAGGCGCTCGATCTCCGCCGCGCTGACGCTGCCAAGCGGGAAGGCGCCGCCGTACTGGTCCGTACTGTCGGCCATCGGCACGCCGTCGATCAGAACCAGCGTGAAGTTCGCGTCGCCACCGCGCAGGGAAGCTCCGGCCAGGGCGGAGCTCGAGTCGTTGCCGAGCACCCAGGCGCCGGGGACGAGCCGCAACGCATCAGCCGCATCGCGCACCGCGAGGTGCTCCAGGTCATCGGCTTCCACAACCTGGACCGATGCCGTCGCCAGGTCGAGTGCGCGAGCCCGCACCGTTGCCGTCTCGTAGTAGACCGCCGCGGGGGCTTCGTCTCCGTCCTCGCCCGCCGCCTTCCCCGGCTCGCCCTCGTCCTCCTGCGCGACGAGGGTCACTGGCGCGTTGAGGGCCAGGAACGCCAGGGCACCGCACCGGAGAACGGCAGCCAAGCCGGGACGTGTGCGCATGGGGCGAGAGCTTAGCCGAGTGGCACGTTGTATCGTGCCCGTTCGTCGATGCTCAAGCTGCGCCAGACGACCCCCGCGATCGCCCTGTTCCTCGCCGCGACGACCGCGGCCCAGGAGATCGATACGACCCGTTTCGAGGTCCCCGGCCTCGACGCGCCGGTCGAGATCCTGGTCGACCGCTGGGGCGTGGCCCACGTCTTCGCCGGCGGCCAGGACGATCTGTTCTTCGCCCAGGGCTGGAACGCGGCCCGCGACCGACTGTGGCAGATCGACCTCTGGCGACGGCGGGGCGAGGGCACGCTGTCCGAGGTCTTCGGACCGAGCTTCGTCGAGCAGGACCGGGCGGCCCGGCTGCTGCTCTACCGGGGCGACATGCACGCCGAGTGGCTCGCCTACGCCTCGGACACGAAGCGCATCGTCACCGCGTGGACGCACGGTGTGAACGCCTACGTCGACCTGGTACTGGAGCGTCCCGAGCTGATGCCGCCCGAGTTCGAGGCGCTGGACTACAAGCCCTCGCACTGGACGCCCGAAGCGGTCACCCGGATCCGCAGCCACGGCCTGCTGCGGAACGCGGTCAGCGAGTTCGCCCGGGCCACGTTCCTGGCCGACAACGGACCGGAGGCACTCGCGCTCCGCGATCGCTACCAACCGGACCATCGGCTCACAGTGCCGGAGGGCCTCGACCTCGACTTCTTCCGCTTCCAGTCGGCGCCACCTCAGGCCCTCGACCTGTACCGGCTCGGCACCCGCGGCGTCCGCTTCAACAACCTCGCAGCCGGCTTCCAGGACGAGGTCGACCCGGCCTCCCAGGGCAGCAACAACTGGGCGATCTCGCCTCGCCGCACCGCCACCGGCAGACCCCTGCTCGCGAACGATCCGCACCGCACGCAGGCCGTGCCCTCGCTGCGCTACATCGTCCACCTCAGTTCGCCGGGGCTCGACCTGATCGGCGCCGGCGAACCGGCGCTGCCCGGCATCTCGATCGGGCACAACGGCACGATCGCCTTCGGCCTGACGATCTTCAGCATCGACCAGGAAGACCTCTACGTCTACCGGACGAAGCCCGACGAGCCCGACTTCTACGAGTACCGGGGCAACTGGCTGCCGATGGAGGTGACTCTCGAGACGATTCCGGTTCGCGGCGGCGACGCCCGCACCGAGGAACTTCGCTTCACCCACCATGGCCCCGTGCTCTACCGGGACCCCGACCGAGACCTGGCGATCGGCCTGCGCGCCGCCTGGCTCGAGCCCGGGATGGCCCCCTACCTCGGGTCGATCGAGTACATCCGGGCGCGCGACTGGGACCAGTTCCTGGCCGCGATGAACCGCTGGGGCACGCCGTCCGAGAATCAGGTCTACGCCGACACGAACGGCAACATCGGCTGGAAGCCGGGCGGCCTCGCTCCGATTCGCCCCAACTGGGACGGCCTGCTGCCGGTGCCGGGAGACGGTCGCTACGAGTGGCGGGGTTACCGGGACATGGACGAACTGCCCGTCGAGTTCAACCCGGAACGCGGCTGGGTGGCGACCGCCAACGAGATGAACCTGCCACCCGGCTACGACGTTCCCCTGGGCCGCGAGTGGGCGGGGCCCTACCGGCGTCAGCGGATCGGCGAAGTGCTGGACAAAGACGACGCGATGACCGTCGAGGGCGCGGTGCGGCTTCAGACGGACTATGTCTCCATCCCCGCCCGCCGCCTGCTCGCGCTGCTGAGCAGAGCGAAACCGACGCCGGAGGCCACGCCGGCGCTCGAGCTCCTGGGCGGCTGGAACGGCGAACTTGCCGCGGACAGCGCCGCGGCCGCGCTGTTCGAGGTCTGGTGGCGGCGGCATCTCGACGCCGAAGTCGGCCGGCGGATGGCGACAGCGCTCGAGGCGGGCGACGATCCGCTCCCCGTCCAGGACGAGAACCTCCTGAGGCTGCTCGAAGAGGTCGATCCGCGGCTCGGCGACCGGCCGCGACGGGCGCGCGACGAAGCGCTCCTCGACAGTCTCGTATCCGCCTACGTCGACGTCGGCGAACGCCTGGGCCCCGACCCCGCCTCCTGGCGCTGGGGCGACCTGCACCAGATCGCCCTGCGGCACCCCATGTCGGCGCACCTTCCGGACGACATCCGCCGACTGGCCGATGTCGGGCCCGCGCCCCGCGGCGGCTCCGGCGACACGGTGGGCAACACGAGCTACGGCGGCGACTTCAACCAGCGATCCGGCGCTTCCTTCCGCATGGTGATCGACGTCGGCGCCTGGGACGCCTCGGTTGCGATGAACAACCCCGGCCAGTCCGGCGACCCGCGCAGCCCGCACTACAAGGACCTCTTCGAGCCCTGGGCCGACGACGAGGCGTTCCCTCTGCTTTACTCCCGCCCCGCCATCCTCGAGGCCGCGGAGGCCCGAATCGAGTTGATTCCCGCTCCTGCGGAGTAGCCGAGACTGGGTGCGCCGGCCTTCTGGCCGGCATCCGGCGCGACGCGCCGGTTTCTGGACGCCCCGCCGCCGCAAGCCCGCGCGGTTACACTGTCCCGGCAACCCCGATGACAGTCGTCCAAAGAGTGCTCCAGGCCGCGACGCTTGCGTCGCTCGGCTTTGCCGCGGCCGCGACCGGCCAGTCCGAAGCGCCCGGCACCACCGAACCGGTGGACGCGCCGGCCATCGCCACCGTCAACCCGACGCCGCACAGCCAGGATGCCGAGCGCAGAGGCCGGACCCACTACCTGCGCCACTGCCAGATCTGCCACGGCTTCGACGGCCGGGCGCTCGAGAACATCGACTTCGAGGCCGCCGACCTCACCGACCCCGACCGCTGGCTGTTCGGCACGACGGACGGCGACCTCTTTCGCAACACGAAGTTCGGCGCGGGCCTCGACATGCCGCCGTTCGAGGCGGAGCTCGACGATGCGGAGATCTGGGACCTCGTCCACTACCTGCGCAGCATCGGACCGAGGGAGCTGCGGCCATCACCGGCCGAGGGGACCGTGCAGACCAAGGAGAACAGACCATGAGCGAATCGCAACGCGCGCCTGAAGCCCAACCCACCCGGAAACGCGAGGCCCGGGAACCGAAGGACGGTTCCGCGGTCTCGCGGCGCAGCTTCGTCGCCTCCGGCGCCGCGAGTGCCGCCGGTGTCGGGGCCGCCGCGCTCTTCGCCCAGCAGGCCAGGGCCGCCGCCGTCGACCGCGAGGAGCGGCCGATCGCGATTCCCGAGGACATCCCGCGCACCCGGAACGAGGCGCCCGACCCGGCCGAGTTCCCGATGAACGGCGCCCAGGTCTTCGCGCGCGCCTGCGCCCACGAAGGGCTCAAGGCGCTGTTCTGCGCGCCCGGCAACTACCAGGTGATCAACGCGATCGCCGCCGAGGGCATCCCGACCTACGGCGGCCGCACGGAGGGCGGCATGTGCGCCGCCGCCGACGGCTTCACCCGGGTCACCGGCGAGGTCGCGGCGTGCTCGGGCACCGAGGGACCCGGGTTCACGAACATGATCATGAACATCGGCGCCGCCAACGCTGCCCGCACTCCGCTTCTGGTTCTGGCCAGCAACATGACGGTCGGCGGCGACGACACGGAGCGCGGCATCCAGCGCGGCTACCAGCAACCGACGACGGTCGGCCTGAAGAAGTACGGCAAGCGCCTGATCGCGCCCAACCGCGTCTACGAGTACGCCGCCTACGCCTTCCGGCACCTGCGGTCCGGCGTACCGCGGCCGGTGCACCTCGACTTCACCGGCGAGGTCGCCCGGGCCCGGTTCGAGACGCCGGACGACCTGCTCTACTACCACGACAAGAGCACCTACCGCACCGACTCCCACCCCTACCCGTCCAAGGCGGACACGGCGAAGGCGGTCGAGATGATCCGGAAGGCCGAACGGCCGATCATCGTCGCCTCGACCGGCGTCTTCTACGACCGCGCGTGGGACGTGCTGAGGACGGTTGCCGAGCGTGCCGACATCGCCGTCGTCGAGTCGGGACCGATGCGCGGCCACTTCCCCGACAGCCACCCGCTCTCCGTGAGCACCGGACCCGACGCCCTGCTCTCGGCGGACCTCGTCATCTTCGCCGGCCAGTACTCGATGCCCAACGTCGGCGAGGTCGCCTTCGACCCCGACGCGAAAGTCATCCGGATCGACCAGGACGCCGCCGACATCGGCCGCAACCTGCCGGTCGATCTCGGTCTCGTCGCCAGCGCCCGCGGCGGGCTGGAAGCGCTGGCCGAAGCGCTGCCGTCCGCGTCGCGTCCGGCCTGGCGCGCCGAGCTCGCGGCCGCCCGGGACGCGTTCGAGAAGCAGAACGCGGAGTGGGTCGAACTCGGGCTGAAGCACAGCGCCGCCACGGACACGATTCATCCGGCCGTCATCGCGCAGGAGCTTTCGTCCTTCCTCTACTCCGGCGATCTGCCGAAGGAGCAGACGACGGTGGTCTCCGGCGGCTACGGCATTGCCCGCTACACCCGGCGGTGGCTGCGCGCCCACCGGCCGAGCCAGATCCTGAACGGCGCCTACCAGTACGGCGCGATCGGCCCGGATGTCGGCTACACGGTCGGCGCCGGCGCCGCGGTGATGAACGGAGTCGGCCCGCAGGCGCCGTACCGCGGCGCACCGGTGTTCGGGATCACCGGCGACGCCGGCATGGGCTACTCGGGCATGGAGTTCGAGACGCTGGCCAAGTACCGCATCCCGGCGG
Source organism: Thermoanaerobaculia bacterium (assembly GCA_965232105.1). Taxonomy (GTDB): domain Bacteria; phylum Acidobacteriota; class Thermoanaerobaculia; order Multivoradales; family Multivoraceae; genus Multivorans. Next base: position 2,749,185 of record OZ246956.1, on the reverse strand, counting down.
TCGTGCTCGTCTACAACAACAACGCATGGGGCGTCTTCGGTTCGGCTCGACGAGCCACGCGCTCGATGCACATGTACCTGTTCCAGGAGAACCTCCGCTACGACAAGATCGCCGAAGGCTTGGGCGCCCGCGGCGAGTACGTCACCTCCCCCGAGCAACTCCGGGAAGCCCTCCCGCGCAGCTACGAGATGGCCGCGAACGACGGCGTCTCCACCCTGATCAACTGCCAGGCGATCAAGGAGTTCTGGACCAACGAGTACCCACCCGGCCTCCCCCGCAAGGTCGAGCCCGGCTGCATGGCGTACTACCACTGATCGGGGTTGGGCTCACCCGCTTGCGGAGGGGCCGAGGGGAGGGGGCCTGCACCCGGCCTTGGGTAGGGTTTCCGGATGATCCCTCGTGAGATGGTGCTTGGCTGCCTGCAGAAGTACGCCGATCGGGGGATCTTTCGGGGATTCGGGGCAAACGTGGACCGGAACGGCAACCTGGAGTGCCGGTTTCTGTGGCACGCGCAGGAACCGCATCGGTTGCGGTTCGACCCGCGGCGCAGGGCGTTGGTGTTCGTCGATCTGTTGCCTGGCATTCCCTATCCGTCGGCCATGGACCGGGCACTTCGCGCCTACGTGGCGGGACGCAACAGCGAGGAACTGCCGGAGCACCGGCGCCTCGACCCGGCGAAAGCGAATGCCGGTTGCCGCAACCGCGCGGGCTCCGTATCGATCGAGGTGCGCTGCCTCGACGGCGACTTCGAGTACGCCGCCACGCGCGCGGTCAAGCTGGTCAACGAGGTCTTCCTGGACTTTCTCGCCGGCCCCTACGACGGCTACATGATCGAGCACTTCGGCGCGCCGGAGGAGTGAGTTCGGGCCAAGGTCTCCACCTAGACTCGGCGCTACACTGGCTTAGGTCCCCCAACCAAGGAAGAGGAGTTTCGAATGCATCTAGCCGATCTGAACTGGCTTGCCGTTGTCGTGTCCGCCGCCGCCTTCTTCGCCCTCGGCGCCGTCTGGTACTCCTTCCTGTTCGGCAAGGCGTGGGCCGCCGAACTGGGAATCGACATGGAGAACCCGCCGGAGACGAACATGGTCAAGACGATGGGCGGCACGTTCGTCCTGGAGCTGATCGCCGCCATCGTCGTCGGCATGATGTTGGCCGAGATGGGCGGCGGAGGCCTCATGATCGGGATCCACACCGGCCTGCTGCTCGGCCTCGGCATCGCCTCGATGATGATGGGCGTCAATTATCTCTTCGAGCAGCGCTCGCTCAAGTTGTGGCTGATCAACGCTGGACACATCACGCTCGGTCTCGCCATCGTCGGCGCGATCCAGGGCGCCTGGCAGTAGCGTTCATGGGAGCGCGGGCACTTCGCCCGCATCCGGGCGCCGTGCCATCGGAGCGCCCGGGGGCGGCGTCCGGACTGGTTCGCATATGACGCGAGAAAGCGTCACTCGGGCGCCGGGCCTGGTTCTGGCCCTGGCCCTCGCCTGCTCGGCGCCGCCGGAGGGCGGCGTGGATCCGGCTGAAGTTCCAGCAGACGGCGCGGCGGCCGCGCTCGCCCCTCGCTTCGTCGACATCACGGCCGAAAGCGGCATCGACCACGTCCTCCCGAGCGGCACGGACTCCACCTATCCCATGCCCGCGGTGATGGGCGGCGGTGTCGCCTTGTTCGATGCCGACGCCGACGGCGACCTCGACCTGTACTTCATTGCTCCGGCGCCCGCCGGCAATCGCTTCTACCTGCAGCAGGCCGCCGGCAGCTTTACCGACGCCACGGACGCCGCTGGACTTGACGGAGACGGTATGGGCGCCGTCGCAGGCGACCTGGACAACGACGGCGATGTCGACCTCTACCTGACCCGCGCCGGCCCGGACCGGCTGCTGCTCAATGACGGCAACGCCACCTTTACCGACCGCACGGCGGCGTGGAGCGCCGGCACCCCGGGATGGTCCTCCTCGGCCGCGCTGCTCGACTACGACCGCGACGGTTACCTCGACATCTACGTCGCCCGCTACGTCGCCTTCGACCCGGAGCGGGTCTGCTCCCAGCACGGCGGTCGCCGCGACTTCTGCGGGCCGACCGAGTTCGAGGGACTGAGCGACGTCCTGCTGCACAACCTGGGCGGCGGCGGATTCGAAGACGTGAGCGCTGCCGCCGGGATCACGGCGGTCGAGGACGCCGGGCTCGGCGTCGTCGCCGCCGACTTCGACCATGACGGCCAGGTCGACATCTACGTCGCCAACGACGCCGACCCGAACAACCTCTGGATCCACGAGGGCGGAGGCCGTTTCATCGACGACGCCGTCCTTCAGGGGGCGGCCTTCAACCGCTGGGGCAACAGCGAAGCGGGCATGGGCATCGGCACCGGCGACGCGGACCTCGACCTTGACCTCGACCTGTTCGTGACCCACCTGATCACCGAAACGAACACCTACTACCGAAACCTGATGCTGCCCGGCTTCGAGGACGCGACGATCGAATCCGATCTCGGCGCCGCCAGTCTCGACCTGACCGGCTTCGGCGCCGCCTTCTTCGACGCCGACAACGACGGTGACCTGGACCTCGCGGTCGCGAACGGAGCCGTCAAACGGCGGCCCGCCGCACTGGCGCCGGCCGGGGCCCCTGAAGCAACGGGCAGCCCAGAGGCCGCTGGCAGCCTGCCCGCAGTCTGGGCCGACTACGTCGAACCCAACCTTCTCCTGATCAACCAGGGCGGGCGCTTCACCGACGCCTCCTCCGAGCCTCCCTGGACCGAGCTCGGCCTCAGCCGGGCACTCGTCCCCGCCGACCTGGACCGCGACGGCGACCTCGACGTGGTGATCGCCAACCTGGACCGAGCCCCCCAGATGCTGCGCAACCTGACGATCGACAACGCCGTCCCGCCGCCCACCGGGGCCAACTGGCTCCAGATCCGCGCCGTCGACCCGCGCCTCAACCGCGAAGCGATCGGCGCCCGGATCACCGTCCACACCACCAGCGGCTCCCGCCTGCTCCACGTCCTGTCCTCCGGCGGTTACCTCTCCGCCGGCCCGACAACGGCGCACCTCGGCCTCGGCACCGCCGACGCCGTCGTGAGCTTCGACATCGTCTGGCCCGACGGCCTCGCCGAGACCTTCGACAGCGCCGCCGCCAACCAGGTCGTCGAACTCATCCGCGGCGAAGGGAGCCCGCCGTGAGTCGCCGATCACTGACTCTCCTGCTGGCCGTGGCCACCGCCACCACCCTTCCCGCCCAGCAGATCCCCGTCCCCCAACTCGACGGCGCCGAGCCCGCCGTCCGCCAGCGCCTCACAACCCTCCAGGCCGACCTCCGCGCCAACGCCCAGAGCGCCGACACCTGGGGCCGCTACGGCATGGCACTCGAAGCGCACACCTTCACCGAAGAGGCGATCACCGCCTACGGCCGAGCCCACGAGCTGTCGCCGCGGACCTTCCGCTGGCCCTACCTGCTCGCCGCCCTCGTCGACGAGCGCTCCGCCGCCGACAGCCTGCCGCTCTACCAGGCCGCCATCGACCTCGACCCCGACTACGCACCCGCCCACGTCCGCTACGCGGAAGCCCTCGAGCGCACCGGGCAGTTCTACGAAGCCGCCCGCCACTACGAGCGGGCAATGCGGCTCATGCCGGCCAACGCCCACGCCCACGCCGGGCTCGGCCGGCTGACCCTCGGCGCGGGCGACGCCGCCAACGCCGTCCGGCACCTGTCCCGAGCCCGCGACCTGGCGCCCGAGAACCGCTCCTTCGCGGTCACTCTCGCCCAGGCCCTTGCCCGTGCCGGCGAACGGGACCGAGCCCAGCAGATCGCGGCCGCTGCACGCTCTCTGGGCCGCATCAACTACCGCAACGACCCGATCCGCTCCAGCGTCCACGACCTAGCGCTCGATGTCCGCAGCTACCTGCGGCGCGCGAATGCCCACCGCGTCCACGGCGAACTCGACCTCGCGCAGCGCGAGCTCCAGGCCGGCATCGAAGTCGACGCCTCCCGGCCCGAACTCCACTTCGCCCTCGCCGAAGTGCTCGCAGCCTCGGGCAACCAGCCGGGCTCGCTCGCGGCCGCCCGCCGCGCCTATGACCTGCACCAGGAACTCGAAGGCGTCGCCGCGTTCCTGGCCCGCGCCCTCTTCCAGAACGGCGATCAGACGGGCGCCCTGGCAATGGCCGAAGAGGCGCTCGAGTTGAACGCCGCCGACGTGAACATGATGCTGCTCATCGCCCTGATCAGCGCGGAACGAGGCGACGTCGTTCGGACCGTGGAAACACTGGACCGCGCCTACGGCGCGCGCCCCCAGGATCCCTCGACCCGTAGCGCTCTGATTCAGCTCCTCGAGAACGTGGCCGAAGCGATGGCCGCCTCAGGACTCGACGGCGCAGCAGCCGCGCAGCTCGAAAAGGCACTGGACCTCGCTGAAAAGGCGGAAGGCCCCGATGCCCCGCGGCTCCGCCGCAGGCTCGCGCAGCTTCGTCGCTAAGTGGCTTCCTACTCCCCCAGGCGCTCGCTCCCGCCTCTTGTGACGCTCAGCCTACGCGGGGGAGAAGCGGTATCGTTCGGCCATGGCCGAGATCGACGAACCGGTTCGCCGGCCCGGCGACGACGCCCACATCGAGCCAGGCCGAAGGGACGTCAAGCTCGCACGGCGCGGCTCGTTCGTCGTCGCGGTACGGCGAGGAAGAACACCGCCTCTGACCCGAACCGAAGTGGCCGCCGTCATCGATGAGATCCGCGGGCGCGATGATCGCGACGACCCTGGCACGGGTGTTGCTGCTCAGTACACTGTCTTGACCTACAAGACAGCCAGGGAGATTCAATGAGGCTGGGTTCAGCAGCCGCTGTCACCTTCTGCGTCGTAGCCGTCCCCGTCTGGGGACAGGAGAATCCCCTGCCGGACCTCTTCTCCGATGTGATCGACGTGCGCGTCGTCAACGTCGAGGTCGTCGTCACGGACAAGAAGGGAAACCGGATCCGAGACCTGGACGCGGCGGACTTCGAACTCCGCGTCGACGGCGAGAGCGTGCCGATCGACTACTTCACGGAGGTCGCCGAGGGAGTCGCCCGGGTGAACGCACAGGGGAGCGCGCCAGGGGCCGTGTCTTCGCTCAACCACGGCGAGCCGGTGCCCACGAACTACCTCGTCTTCGTCGACGAGTACTTCGCGGTCAGACGGGACCGCGACCGGGTGATCGAGCGACTGGAGCAGGACCTGGGGGAACTCCGTGAGCACGATCGCGTCGCCCTCGTCGCGTTCGACGGGCAGAACGTCTCCCAACTGACGGACTGGACCGGCTCGCGGGACGTACTCCGCGACGCGTTCGGCGAGGCCAGGAAGCGCGATGCGCTGGGCATCATGCGGATAGTGGACATCGAGGCGGCTGTCGTGGAAACGGCCCTGCCGGACCGGGCATCGCAAGCTCTCGTCCGCTCCCGTGAGGGCATCCGGCGATCCATGTCGGCGCTGAACCTGAACCGGCGCGAGCGGGAGATCCAGCGGTCCGTCCTCGCCGCCACAGCCACCCTCCGGAGCTACGCGGAGCCACCGGGCCGCAAGGTGATGCTCGTGCTGGCGGACGGCTGGGGCGTACCGGAGTGGAGCCGGGACCAGTTCGGTTCGGTCGAACGGTTGCCTCCGAGCATCGAGAGCATCTACGGCCCTCTCGTTCACGCCGCGAACCTGGTCGGCTACACGCTCTACCCCGTCGACCTTCCCGGCCTGGATCCCGCCTTCACGAACGCCTCCTCCGGAACCGGCGAGCCGTTCGCACAGTACAGCCCGAGTCCGAGCCTGGGACTGCAACCGAACCTCTCCGCCCTCCCGACCGATCTGTACAGCGAATGGTCCCAGGAAGCCTCACTCAGCTACCTCGCCCGCGAGACCGGCGGACTGCCGATGATCAACGCCTTCCGCGACGTCGCCCTGGCCGAGGCCGCGACCGACACCCGCTCCTACTACTGGCTCGGATTCGAGCCGCCTCGCAACGAGGACGACGAGCTCCACGACATCGAAGTGCAACTGGTCGGCCGTCCCGGTCTCCGCGTCAGGTCGCGGCGGAGCTATCTCGATCTGTCGAAGAGCACTGAAGTCACGATGATGGTCGAGGGATCCCTGCTGTTCGGCGGCGTAGCGGGAAAGGAAACGCTGGCGGTCGAGTTCGGCGCCCCGCAACCCGCCCGGGGCCGGAAGATGCTGGTGCCGATGAAGATACTCATTCCGCTCGACGACATAACCCTGCTGCCCGTGGGCGGTTCATGGACCAACGAAGTCGAGTTGCGCGTCACCGTGATCAACGACTCCGGCGACCGCTCCGAGACGCCGGTCGAGACAATCCGCATAGCAGGACCAGCGGCACCGGAGCCCGGCCAGCACTACTGGTACACCACGGAACTGGTGCTCCGCAATCGCGAGCATCGGATCGTCGTGGCCGTCCATGACCCGGTGAGCGGCACGATTCTCTCAACCAACGGCACGATCGGACCGAAGTAGGCATGGTCAAGGAGGTCTCCCAATGAGATTCGGCACTGCCGTCACCAGCGCGCTGATTCTGGCCGCTTTTCCCGCCGTGGCGCAGGAAACGCAACTGCCCGACCTGTTCTCCGACGTGATCGACGTGCGCGTCGTCAACGTCGAGGTCGTCGTCACCGACAGGAAGGGGAACCGGATCACGGGACTCCAGCCCGGTGACTTCGAACTCCTCGTCGACCGCGAACCGGTGCCGATCGACTACTTCACCGAGATCGACGACGGGCGGGCTCTGGCTCCGACCGACGCAGGCGTCGACAACGTGCCCTCGCTGACGGCCGACGAACCGGCCGGCACGAACTACCTGATCTTCGTCGACGATCTGTTCGCCATCCAGCAACGCAGAAACCGGGTGCTCACGCATCTTGCACAGGATCTGGCCCGGCTCGGACCGGCCGATCGGGTGGCACTCGTGGCCTACGACGGCCGCGACCTCACCCTGATCACGGACTGGACCAGTTCGCCTGACCGGATTGAAGACGCGGTGCGCCAGGCCAGGAGGCGCAAGGCGCGCGGCCACCTGTACGCATACGGCATGGGCACCGACAGGGGCGACAAGACGCGGCGATCGGTCATGGCCGCCGCGGGCGCCGTACGCAGTTTCGCCAACGCGCCCGGCCGAAAGGTCATGCTGCTGCTGATCGAAGGGTGGGCCACCGTGTCCGACTCCTGGGACTTCAGGTCGTCGTTCGCGGCGGCGTCTGCCGGCGTAACGCTGGACCGGCTCTACGGGCCCTTGGTCAACGCCGCGAACCTGGTCGGCTACAGCCTCTACCCGATCGATGTCGCCGGGCCCCGTCCCGGTTGTGCGAACCGCCTCGGCCCCATTCGCCGATCGGATTCTCTTCGAGACCGATCAGGGTCGCGGTCGCCACGGGAAGACGCCGTCCTGGCGAACGAGCCGAGCGTCAACCAGGGGACTGGCTGCCAACAGGACGCGGAGTTCGACACCTTCGCGGGCACACCGGAGGGGCTCCCCCCGTCGGAGCGGAGATGGCACGACGTCCTCCAGTACCTGGCCGACGAGACGGGTGGATTGCCGATGATCAACTCCTTCAGCAACAAGGCCCTGGCCGAGACGGCAGAGGACACGCGGTCCTACTACTGGCTCGGCTTCGATCCTCCCCGGAACGAGGACGACCAACTGCACGACATCGAGGTCCGCGTCGCCGGGCGGCAAGGTCTCCAGGCCCGCGCCCGGGAGCACTACCTCGACATGTCGAAGGCCACCGAAACCACCATGCTGATCGAAGGCTCTCTCCTGTTCGGCGGCTCCCCCGGCGCCCAGTCCGTCGAGGTGCGCTTCGGCTCACCGCGCAAGGCCGGCTTCCGGAAACTCTTCGTGCCGATGGAAGTGACCGTTCCGCTGGAAGACCTGGAGTTGCTGCCACTGGACGGTCGCTGGAGGAATGAGCTGGAGTTCCAGATCACCCTGATGAACGAGTTCGGAGACCTGTCCAGTCCTCCGGCCCGGAAGATCCCGGTCGTCGCGGCCCGCGAACCGGCCGCCGGCGAGGTGTTCGTCTACGAGACCGAACTGCGGATCACCAAGGGCGCGCACCGCTACGTCGCGGCCTTCTTCGACCCCCTCACGGGGGCAATCATGTCGACGAGCGGGGACGTCGGTCACTGACACCCCGAGCACGCATCCGAAGGCCGACAGCACCACGTCCTCGAGTTCCGGGTCACCCTGATCAACGAAGCGGGGCGGCTGTCAGAGATGCCGGTTCGCAAGCTCCCGGTCCTGAGAACGGAAGAGCCCGGAGCGGGTGACGTGTTCGTTTGCGAGACGGAACTGCCAATGCGAAACCGCATGCACCGCTATGTCGCGGCCGTCTACGACCCGATGTCCGGCGCACTCCTGTCGGCGAGGGGGAACGTAGGCCCCGAATAGGGTGAACGGAGACAGGAAGGAGACGCCGTTGAGATTCGCCGGAACCCCGATCGCCGCGCTGCTCCTGGCCGCCCTCCCCGCTGTAGGCCAGGACAGCCCGCTTCCCGAACTCTTCTCCGACGTCATCGACGTCCGCGTCGTGAACGTCGAAGCCGTCGTCACCGACAGGAAGGGGAATCGAATTCGTGGCCTTCAGGCGGGAGACTTCAAGCTCCTGGTCGACGGCGAGCCGGCGCCTATCGCCTACTTCACGGAGATCGACGAGGGCATCGTCCAGGCCGCGCCCGCTGGGGGCGTAGAGATCGCGGAGGCCATACCTGCGCTGAACGCCGGCGAACCGGTCGGCACGAACTTTCTGGTGTTCATCGACAACTTCTTCTCCATCCGGCAACACCGCGATGGCGTGCTCCGACGGCTGGAAGGGGATCTGGCGCAGTTGGGCCCCGCCGACCGCGTGGCGGCAGTCGCCTCGGACGGCGCCAACGTGGCGCTGCTGACGGGCTGGACGAACTCCGCCAGTGAGATCCAGGAAGCGCTACGCCAAGCACGCGAGCGCCCGGCGCTCGGTCTGATTCGGAGGGTCGACCAGCGGGCAATCGCCCAGTCCTCGAATAAGCAGGAGGTCCAACAGGCCAAGCGATACCGGGCGGAACAGGTCAAGCGATCCGCATTGGCCGCGGTGGCCACACTACGGAGTTTCGCCGGTCGAGAGGGCCGCAAGGTGATGCTGGTCCTCGCCGGCGGCTGGGGTCTGCCGCAGCCAACTTTCGAGGACGGCCAGCCCACCATGCTTGATATCAACGTGGACAACGTCCTCGGGCCTCTCGTCGATGCCGCAAACCTCGTGGGCTACACGCTCTATCCGGTGGATACTCCAGGCTTTCGAGCCACGTCGTCCAACGCCGCCTCCGTGGGGTACTCCGAGGAGAGCGATGGTGACCCCGGTACCCCGGAAGGGCTGGGCCCGGGGGAGGAGTGGCTGGACCACGACAGTCTCCGCTATCTGGCGGACGAAACTGGCGGGTTGGCCATGATCAACGCGCAGAGGAAGACGGCGTTGGCACAGGCCGCGGCGGACACGCGCGCCTACTACTGGCTCGGGTTCGAGCCGCCGCGCAACGAAGACGACGAAGACCACAAGGTCGAGGTCCGGGGCGACGGGCGGCCCGAGCTGCGCGTCCGGTCGCGCCGAAGCTACCTCGACATGTCGAGGAGCACCGAAGTCACGATGCTCGTCGAGGGCGCTCTGCTCTTCGGCGGGTCGCCTGGCGCCGAACTTCTCGCCGTGCGCTTGGGCAACCCCGAGCGTGCCCGATCCAGGAGAATCCTGGTCCCGATGGAGATAGCCATCCCGCTCGACCACGTGCAGCTGCTGCCAATCGCCGGCCGGTGGACGAACGAACTGGAGTTCCGCGTCACAGTCATCGACGAGGACGGCGACCGTTCCCAGACGCCGGTCGAGAAGATTCTCATCTCGGGCCCGAGCAAGCCGAATCCTGGAGATGTCTTCTACTACGAGACGAACCTGCTGCTCCGCCGCCGCGAGCACCGCTTCGTGGCCGCCGTCTACGATCCGCTGACCGGCGCGATCCTCTCAGCCAATGGAACTGTCGGACCCTAGGCTGGCGCGGCAGAGATGCCGGCGGGAATCCGGGTGGCGCGAACTCGCGCCACCCGCGAACCAGTCCGTGCATCCGCCATCGGGTGCACGGATGGCACGCCGGCGCACCCAGTCTTTGCCGCGCAAGCCCCCTTAGGCAGAACGACGAAGAGCCCGGCCGAAGCCGGGCTCCACGCGTATCCCAATCGGCCCCTGCGCTACACGCAGCGGCCCAGCGACAAGCCGCGTCAGAAGCTGAACGCCGCCGACAGGGCGAACCGCCGCGGGCGCTGCCAGCCGATGTACCGCGAGGTGTTGACCTCGCCTTGGCTCGACCATCGCAGGGCCTCCTGGTTGTCCGTCACGTTCGACGCGTCAACGCGCACGCTACCCCTCAGATCCCCCCGAATGGGGATTTCCCAGTTCAACTGCAGGTCGATGTTCCAGTTCGAGTTGAACGGATCGCGGGTGCCGCGAGGCTCAAGGTACAGGGCAGTGCCTGAACTGATGGCGGCCTGCACCGGATCGCAACCGTCGAAGGTACTGCCGCAGCTCCCGAGTCCCGCTCCCGCCTGCCGCTGCCACGGCTTACCGGAGCGCCACGAGAACGCGCCGCCCAACGTGAACCTCTGACCGCTGTTGCCCAGTTCCCAGATCTTGTAGCCGTAGCTGTTCCACGTCACCTCGTTGTTCTCGCCGACCGTCCCGTAGCGATTGATCGTCGATACCGGTACGCCAAGGAACCCCGACAGCGCCGCCTCGCAATCGACCGGGTACGGCCTCACGATGGGACTGCCGTCAACGCCGATCACCGGCTGCCCACCCTGGGTCACACTTTGCCCACCCGTACACGAATCGATGTGCCCCTGGGTCAGTCCAACATCCAGGTTCCGCCCGTAGTCCGAGTTCACGTTGTTGAACAACCCGCCCCAGAAGTGGCCCCTGGCATCGGCCAGAGTCAGATTGTTGTAGAGCGCCCAGTTGTTGCGGAAGCTCCGATTGAGCTGCAACTGCAGGGACCGGTATGTGCGCTTGCCCTCTTCGAAGTTCGCCAGCACCTCCGGATCCACCACGCCAAGCGCACCCAGGACCTCTTCGTAGTCCTTGTAGTTCTCGGTGAACGTGAAGAAGTCACCGTTGGGCAGTCGCTGCTGGGTAGTGCCGATGGAGTTCTGGAACGTCCAGTAAATGGCGCTCGCCTGGAAGTACCAACTCGGGTTCAGGGCCCAACGCAGGCTCAGGTCGACTTCGTCCTTGAAGTAGGGCTCGATGTCGACATCGGGGATCACACCGGCATCGATCTGCTGCCACATGACTCCGGCACGCTGCCTGCCTACCAAGCCCGTGTATCCCACACCGTTGCATACATACGAAAGGAAGAACGCCGCGGCCGCATCACAGTAGATGAACCGGTCCCACGCGTTGGTTCCGTTCCATCCTTCGAGCAGGTGATTGTTGACGAGATCCTGCGGCATATGCTGGTAGGAACGACCGAGATTCAGACTGAGCAGCATCTTTCCGTCGCCTCCAAAATCGTAGGCCGTGAAGATGCGGGGTGAGACATCAGTTGAATCGATCACCGTGCGGCGGACGTCGTTCTTGTGTACCTGGTCTTCGTAGCGAAGCCCCAGGTTGAACGTCCAGTGATCTCCCGCCGAGAACCGGTCGCGGGCAAAGAACGCCACGTTCGATGACCTAGTGCCGTCGAGAACCGGTTCGCCAACCAGATCGGCGGGTGAGTAGTCCTCCAGGTAGCAGAGCCGATAACCCAACGCGATGATGCTGCAGACGTCGAAGCCGGACGGGCTCGAGACGTCAAACTGGTTTCCGACGTAGGTGTTGTTCCGTTGCAGGTTCTGCACCCAGCCGACGCTCTGCCAGTCCGCGCCGAACAGCGCCTCGTGGTTCTCGCTGGCGAACCATGTCATGCGTGCGTTAGCCTGGTCCCGCGGGTAGTCGTTGCGACCGAAACCGTTGTCCAGTATCCAGCCGTTCCACCAGTGATCCTGCCCGTCGAAACCGACATAGCCGTGGAAGTTGTTGCCTGGACTGTGGGGCCCCTGATCGTTCGCCGGATACCGCGGATCCTGCTGCTTCTCGAGCAGAGCGGATTCCAGGTCGTATCCGTCGCCGGCGTTCAGTGGCTTGTGCTCGCTGGAATCGTGGAACGCCAGCTTGAACTCCATGAACACGTCCTGGCTGGCGCTCCAGTTCCAGTTGGCGGTCAGCAGTTCGCCGCCAAAGACATGCGGCGTAGCCGTGTACCTGTCAGCCGGCAAATCACCGAGAATGAACGTGACGTCGAGCGGCGAGGTGGTGTAGTAGGCGGAGAGCGCGTGGGCCGGGCTGGGCTGGAAGTTCAGCTTGGCGATCCGGCTGCCAACGTAGGCGCTGTTGTCCACGATGTCGCCGCCATAGGTCTCCTGGCTGCTGAACGTGTTCGTGTCCGCAGCCGCGATAAAGAACCATGCCTTGTTCCGCGCCAGCGGACCGCCGAGCGAAGCCTGCAGTTGGAGGTCCGAGTAGTCCTTCTGCTCCTCCGTGCGGAAGAAGAAGTCCGCGTTACAGTATGGGCTGCGGGCCAGGAGGTGCGGATTCACGACCGCTCTGCGCTTGCAGGTGACTCGCTCCGTGAGCTCCGGGTGGCTCTTGAACTCCGACACCCAGTCACCCTGCTGCCGGTGGGCGTAGTAATCGCCGTGGAACCGGTTCGTGCCCGACTTCGTGGTGACATTGGTCACGCCACCGGTGGCGCGCCCGTACTCGGCGCTACCGGAAGTGGACTGCAGCGAGGTCGAGGACACGGCGATCTGCGGAAGATACAGACGGGAACCGCCTCGCCGCGTGTACGTCGTGTCCACGCCGTCGACAAAGACCGCCGCCTCCATCCACCGCGAACCGTTGGAGCCGGGGTACTCGTCCGCCAGGTCGCCGTCGGAAGTGACGCCCGGGAGTAGCGCGAGCGCGCTGTAGTAGTTCGAGTTGATCGACGTCACATTGCTCGCCACGTCAGATGTAATCGTGCCGGCCGAGGTCGACTCGAAGCGGTTGATCACCGGCGCCTCGGCGACGACCGTGATCTCTCCCTCCGCCTCGAGCGCCATCGTCAGGCCGACCTCCGAACGGGTGCCGGGTGTCACCCGTACCGCGCTCTCGGCGGTTCTGTAGCTGTCGAGAGTGCCCCTGACCGTGTACGGTCCCGGCGTCACCAGGGCAAACCGGTACGCACCGTCAGCGCCGGTGATCGCGACCTTCTCGCCCCGTTCGCCGGCGAGGGTCACCGTGACCCCGGGCATGGGGTCACCATTCGAGTCGAGCGCCCGTCCGATGACGATCCCGGTTTCGGGGCTGTCCGCCGCGACGGGCGCAGCGAAGACGAGTAGCAGGGTGCAGCCGAGTAGTGTCAAGACGCGCTTCATGATCCGATCCTCCTTGTCTGGCTTGCCAGCCACTAAGAGTGGGAGTTCATGCGGTTCCCCGGGTCGCCTCAGCCGGAGGAATCGGAGAACTCAGTGCAACGGATGCTTCTCAGGACCACCCGAGCCCGGCTGCGACGATCGGAGACTGCTACCTGTCACTGAACTGAGCGCGCACCCTATAACACTGTTACAGCGAGTTCCAAGAATCGGGGGCCAGGATCCAAACGATCGGATCCGCCTGCAACGGATGCCGGCCGGAACCCAGGCGACGCGTTCCGCGCCGCCTGCGAACCAGTCCGTGCGCCCGTCAGCGGGCGCACGGATGGCAGGCCGGCGTACCCAGTGGCGGATGCCGGCCAGAGGGCCGGCGCACTCGGTACTGCGCTCTACGCGCCGGCGGAGCCGACGGGCGATCGCCGCCGCGGGGCCAGGGCGCCGGCGAGCGTTCGGCTCACCGCGGCCCGCCCGTCCTCGATCAGGGTGTAGAACACCGGCACCGCGAGTAGCGTCAGCAGGGTCGCCGCGGCCATGCCCCCGATCAGGGTCAACGCGAAGCTCTTGTAGCTCAGGCCCATCTGGGTCGGTTGTCCGAACAGCAGAGGCACCATGCCGCCGATCGTGGTCAGCGCGGTCATCATGATCGGCCGGAAACGCCGGTTGGCCGCTTCGAGCAGGGCCTTGCCCCGCTCCATGCCGCCCGCGCGGAGGCGATTCACCGAGTCGAGCAGCACGATGCCGTTGTTCACGACGACACCGATCAGGATGATCAGCCCCACCAGGCCCAGGAAGTCGAGGTCGCGCCCGGCAAGCAGGTGGATCCAGGTCACCCCCATGCTCGCGAGCGGGATCGTGATCAGGATCGCCAGCGGCAGCAGGAAGCTCTCGAACAGGAAACCCATCAGCAGGTAGACGAAGGCGATCGACATGAGCGCCGCGATCATCAGGTTCCGCGTCTCCTCGGCGGCTACGTTGCGCACGAGCCGCGCCCAGGCGACGCCCTCGGGCAGTTCCGTCTGCGCCGCGACCGCCCGCACCGCCCGGCGGGCCTCGCTCTCCTGGCCCTCCTCGAGCTCCACCGTGATCCGGCGCGCGGTCTGCTTGTCGCGCCGCGAGATGCGGGTCGCGGCCGGTTGCTGACGAACGTCGACGAGCGTGCCGATGGCAAGCGTCTCGCCGCTCTCGGCCGGCACCGAGAAGTCGCGGAGTTCGGCGAGACTCTGGCGATCCTGCTCCTCGAAGCGGATCCGCACCGGGATGTCCTGGCCGCCGTAGTAGATCCGCGGCAGGGCCTGGCCGCGCAGGGCATAGCCGACCATCACCGCCAGGGTCCGCGGATTCACCTGCTGGCGCATGGCCCGGTCCCGGTCGAGGACCAGGGCGAGCTCGTTCGGCGCTTCTTCGGCCGACTTCTTCACCGCCAGCACGCCCGGAACCCGGACCAGACGGTCCTCGATCCCGCTGGCGACCTCCTCCAGGACGTCGGCGTCCTCGCCGAACAGAGTCAGCGTCTCGATTGCCTTGTCCGTCGTTTCCTGCTCCGACGCGAAGCCGGTATGGAAGCGGATCCCGGGCATCTCGGGCATCAGGTCGAGCACCTGTTGCGTGACCTCGCGCGGCTTCAGCCCGGTGTCCGTGTCGGTGGCGATGATCCCCTGGATCTGGCCCCAGGTGCGCTCGTGGAAGAACACGAGGTACTCGAGGCCGAGTTCGTCGCGCAGGCCGTCGATCTTCTCCTCGGCGCGCGCGAAGTACTCGATCGTCTCGTCGAACGACATGTTGCGCGGCAACCGGACCTCGATGTTGAAGAACGCCTGATCGTCCTCCGACATGGCCACGACTTCCAACCGGTCCCGCGCCGCGAACTGGGTCAGCGCCAGTGCCGCCACCAGCGCCAGCACCACGTCTAGCCGCCGCCGCAGGCCGTAGGCGAGCATGCCGCGGTAGGCACGGTTGAGCAGACCGAACGTCGCCTCGTAGGCGCGCCGCAGGACCACGTTCGAGGCATCACGAACCTGCCGCAGGGCACCCTTCTCCGCCGCCCCCCGCGAGGGCAGAGTGACGTAGACCATCAGCGGCACGACGACCAGAGCAACGACCAGCGAAGCAAGCAGGGAAACCGTGATCGGAATGACCAGCCGCAGCAGCATGAACTGACCCTGGCCGTCGACCAGGGAGACCGGCAGGAAGACGATCACCGTGGTCAGCGTGGCGGTCGTGATCGCCAGCGCGATCTCCCCGGCGCCCTGAAGCGCCGCCTGGCGCCGGGGCATGCCGCCCTGGTGCAGCCGGTGGATGTTCTCGGCCACGACCACCGAGTTGTCGACCAGAAGCCCGACCGAGATCATCAGGCCCAGCAGCGAGATCACGTTGAACGTCTCGCCGAAGAAGTACATCGCAACCACCGCGGCGACCATGGAGAGCGGGATCGAGAAGGCGATGATCAGCGACATCCGCAGCCGGCGGAGGAAGAAGAAGAGGACGATCATCGCGAACAGGGCGCCGATGCGGCCGCTCGAAAGCAGCACGCCCATCGAGTCGCGGATGATCTCGCCCGAACTCATGATCACGTCCACTTCGATGGCGGCCAGCCGCGGACTCGCGGCCAGCTCCCTGACCAGGCGTTCGACTTCGCCGGCCACCTCCAGCGCGTTCGCCTCGCCCTCCTTCTGCACCTGGATCGCATACGCAGGCAAGCCGTTCACGCGCACCCGGAACTCGTCGTCCGGCACGTCGTAGCGCACCGACGCGATGTCTCCCAGCTTCACCGTGTCGGTGATCCACATGTCGCGGACGTTCTGCGGCGCCGGATAGCTCGCCACCGACCGCAGGAGCAGCTTGCGGTCGCCGGCCCGCACGTTGCCGGATGCCAACGTGAAGTAGTCGGACTGGAGGTCCTGGCCGATGTCGAAGATGTTGAGCCCCGCCGCCTCGACCCGTTGCCGGTCGAGTTCGATCAGCACTTCCCGCTCCATCAGGCCCTGGGCGTTGACCGAGGCCACGCCGGGAACCCGCTCCAGCTTCAGGATGATCTCGTTCTGGATCAGGTTGTAGACGTCCGCCGTGTCCTCTTCGACGATCACGCCGACCATCGCCACCGGCATCATCGCGTCGTCGTCCTTGCGGATGAGGACCTGTTCGACATCCTCGGGCATCCGGACCCGGGCGCGTTCGATCCGGTCGCGGACCTCGCGGTAGGCAACGTCCATGTCCGTGCCGTGCGCGAAGCTCAGGAAGACCTGGGTGAAGCCGACGGTGCAGAACGAGAACTGGTTCTCCAGCCCGCGGACCGTGGCCAACTCCTCCTCCAGCGGAATCGTGATCTTGTCCAGCAGCTCCTGGGGCGGCGCGTCGCGCCACGGCACGGTCACGCGCAGAAAGGGCGAGCTGTAGCCGGACGGAATGAGTTCGATCGGCAGGGAGAGGGCGGCTACAAGGCCCATGACCAGGACCGCGCCGACCACGACGACGACGCCGATCCGCCGCTCCAGTGACAAACGCGGCAGAGACTTGCCCAGTCCCCCAGGCATCATGGCCGGGTTCCTTCCGGCGCCGCGCCGGCCGGAGCGGGCACGCCGCCGCTTGCCGGCGCATCTCGACCGGCGCGCAGGCGCGAGAAGGACAGCGCCTCCCGCATGCGCTCGACGAGTTCATAGATCACCGGCACGACGATCAGGGTCAGCACGGTCGAGGTGGCGAGGCCGCCGATCACCGCCAAAGCCATCGGGGTGCGGATCTCGGCGCCCTGGCCGAGGCCCAAAGCCATCGGCAGGAGACCAAGCGTCGTCGTCGCCGTCGTCATCAGGATCGGCCGCAGCCGCACGACGCCGGCGCCGACGATCGCCCGCCGGCGCGGGAAGCCGCGCCCACGCAGCGTGTTGATGTAGTCGACGAGGACGATCGCGTTGTTCACGACGATCCCGGCCAGCATGATCATCCCCAGGAATACGACGATCGACAGGTTGACGTCGACCAGGTAGAGCGTGAGCAGGGTGCCGAAGAACGCCAGGGGGATCGAGAACATGATGACCAGGGGGTGCAGCAGGGACTCGAACTGGGCCGCCATGATCACGTAGACCAGGAACACGGACAGCCCCAGGGCCAACCACAGGCTTGCGCTCGACCGCTGCCATTCCTGGCTCTGGCCGCCGACCAGGAAGCTCATGTCCGCCGGCCACTCGATCTCCCTCGCGAGGACCTCCTCGATCCGCTCGACGGCGCGGCCGAGAGACGCCTCGCCGAGGTTCGCCTGGACCACGGCCACCCGCTTGCCATCGATCCGCCGGACCTCGGACGGCCCCTCGCCCACCGCCACGGACGCCACCGCGTGCAGCGGGATCGGCCGCTCACCGCCGGGGTTGACGACGAGGCCGTTCAACTGGTCCGTGGTGCGGCGATCCTCTTCGGCAAGCCGGACGATGATCGGTATCCGACGGTCCTTCAGGTTGTACAGCGTGGCCTCGAAGCCCTCGATCTGGTTGCGCACCATCTGCGCCACCACGGAGGTCTGGAGTTCGTAGCGGTTCAGGATCGCCCGGTCATAGACGATCTGGACCTCCGGCGCGCCCCTCTTGAGCGTCGTCTCCACGTCCGCGAGTTCGGGCATCGCCGCCATCAGATCCCGCACACGGTCGCCGTACTCCTGCAGGCGGCCGAGGTCCTCGCCGTGAACCTCCACTTCGATCGGCGTCTTGAAGCTGAACAGAACCGGCCGCACGACGCGCGACGTTGCGTCCGGCACTTCCGCGAACCGGCGACGCAGGCGCTCCACGACCTGGTCCTCGACCGATGCCTGAACCGGTTCGAGCAGGACCTTGAACCGCGCCGTGTGCTCACCCTCGTCGGACGCCTGAGTGTTCGTCACGTCGTAGCCGTAGGTCACCAGCAGCCGCTCGATGTAGCGCTCTTCCTCGAGGATCGCGGCTTCGACCGCAGCCAGGGTGCGCTCGGTCTCGGGCAGGGGCGTGCCGACCGGCAGCGACACCTCGATCGTGAACTCGCCCTGGCGGACCTCCGGCAGCAGTTCGCTGTCCAGACGACCCAGCAACCACCAGGAACTCCACAGCGTGACGCCGACCAGGACCACAACCGCGGCCGGGAACCGCAGCGCGCCATGCAGGACCGCCGGATAGACCCGGTTCAGCCAGTTGAGCAGCCGTCTGACCAGAATGAGCGGCCCGCGGCTGAGCAGCCCGAACACCTTGATCAGGAGGGGCGCGGCGAGGCGGACGACGAAGAACGCGAGCCCGCCTAGAACCAGCAGAACGAGCTTGGCGACGAGTTCGAGCGCGGTCCCCACGACCAGCCGGAGGCTGATGAAAAGCAACGCCAGCGCAAGTCCGGGCCAGCCGATCAGAGGGTTCCGCGACCGCGACCACGCAAGCAGCGCCGGCGCGTCCCGACGGAACACCGCCAGGGCCGCGTAGCGCAGCAGCCTGGAGGCCACGCCGCCGCGTTCCGGCAGCTTCCAGCCCCGGCGGCTGGCCAGCATCGGGATGAAGCCCAGGGCCACCGCCAGCGACGCGAGGAGAGAGATGACCACGGCCAACCCGAGGTCGCCGAACGCCTGTCCGGCGATCCCCTCGACGAACACCATCGGCAGGAAGACGGCGATCGAGGTCAGGATCGAGGCGACGACCGCCGACCGCACCTCCCGGGTGCCCCGAATCGCCGACGCGACGAGGTCGTCGCCCTCCTCGCGGCACCGGAAGATGGACTCCAGCACAACGATCGAGGAGTCGACCAGCATGCCGATGCCGAGCGCCAGTCCGCCCAGGGACATGATGTTCAGCGACACCGAAGCGGCCGAGAGCGGTGCGAACGTGATCAGGAGCGAGATCGGAATCGAGACCGCGACGATCAGCGTCGTGACCAGGTTGCGCAGGAACAGGTAGAGCACGATCACCGCCAGCAGACCGCCGAGAATCGCCGTGTTGCGGACCTCCGAGATGCTGCCCTCGATGAACTCGGAACGGTCCGAAACGACCGTCAGCACCGCGCTCTCGGATCGGTAGAGGTCGGCCGAGAGGGTCGCGCTCCCCAGCCGTGCGGCCCTGCCCGAGGCGCCTCCTCCCCCGCCTGTGAGCCGCTGCAGGAACGACCGCGGCTCGTCGACCTTCTCGCCGCGGGCCAGCGCGCGTTCGCGCTCCAGGTCCAGTTCGCCGACGCGATCCCGCACCCGATCCGCCAGTGCGACCATGTTCGCGTCCGCTTCCTTGTACACGTCGAGCTGAACGCTCTCCTGGCCGCTGGTCCGGGTCTGAATCTCGCGGTCCCTGTTCGATCGCCGCACCTCGCCCAGGTCGCCGACGCGGATCTCGCGGCCGTCCACCGACGCAACGACCGTGTCCCGGATCTGCTCCAGGTTCACGTACTCGTTCACCGTGCGCACCATGTACTCGGTGCGCCCCTCCTTCAGGGTGCCGCCGGCGACGTTGATGTTCTCCTGGCCCAGGCGGTCGATCACCTGCTGCACCGAGAGTCTTGACCGCTGCAGGTCCTGGGCATCCAGCAGAACGTGGATCTCCTCCTCGAGACCGCCCCGCACCCGCACCGCGGCCACGCCGTCGATCGGTTCGAGCGCGCGCTTGACCTGGAGTTCGGCCAGCCGGCGGAGCCGCCGTAGCCCCTCTTCGCCCTCGAAGCGCTCGCCCTCGCCGGCGAGCGAGAGTTCGAGGACCGGGTCCAGGCCCGGGTCGAAGCGCAGGATCAGCGGACGTTCCGCCGCGTCCGGCAGCAGAACGAGGTCGAGCTTCTCCAGGGTCTCCTGCACGGCATCGGACATCGGCGTGTCCCAGGAGAACTCGAGCACGACGTCGGAGGCGCCGGCCCGGCTGATGCTGCTCATCCGCCGCAGGCCGCCGACCACGCCGAGCTGCTCCTCGATCCGGCGGGAAATGTCGTTCTCGACCTCCTCGGGCGCCGCGCCCGGGTACTCCGTGCGCACGGTGAGCGTCGGATAGGACAGCTCCGGCATCAGGGTCACCGGCAGCCCCTGGTACGACAACAGACCGAAGACGACGGCCGCCAGGAAGACCATGGAGACCGCCACCGGCCGGTGGGTAAGGAAGGACTTCGCAGCCTTCATGCGGCGCTCCTCAGACTCTCTGCGGTGTAAGGGGTCAGCTCGCGGGCTGGTAGGTCGGAGCCGACGCGGCGCCCAGCTCCGCCACCGAGCCCAACGCCTCGGCCGGATCGAGCAGCCGGACCCGAGCGCCGTCCTTCAGGCCGGCCTGCCCGGCCACGATCAGGCGCTGGCCCTCGGCCAGATCACCGGCCAACTGAACCACGTCCTCGCTCTCGATCAGAATGCTCACGAGCAGACGCTCGGCCCGGGGCCCCTCGGCGCCTTCCGCGACCCGGAACACGAAGACCTGCTCCTGGTCGTAGACCAACGCCCGTTTCGGCGCCAGCAGCGCGTCGTCCTCGACCGCCGCCACCAGGTCGACCTCGACGTACATGCCGGGAAGCAGACCCTGGTTGCCGGGGATGTCCAGAGTCACCTTGACCGTGCCGCTGCGCGGGTCGACCACCGGTGAGATGCGTTCGACCTTCGCCTGGCGCGAGCCGTCGAGCGACTGCGCGAGCACCCGCGCCGGCTGGCCGACGAACAGGCCGGGCAACTGGCGTTCCGGCACGAACACGCGCGCCACGATCGAGTCGAAATCGACGATCTGGAACAGCTTCGCGTGGGTCTCGACGTGGTCGCCAACGTTCACGACCCGCTCGGTGATGACGCCGGAAATGGGCGCCAGAACGGTCGCGTAGCTCAGTTCCCGCTCGGCGTCTTCCAGCGCGAGTTCGAGCTGCTCCGTGTCGTAGCGCGCCTGGTTGTATGCCTGCTCGCTGATCAGGTCCTGCTCGAAGAGGCGCTTCTGGCGCTCGTACTCCAGCCGCGAACGGTCGAGCTGGCTCTCGACCCTTCTTAAGGCCGTGCGCTGCGCCTCGTCCTCCAGCAGCAACAGGGTCTGGCCGGCACGCACCGTGTCGCCCTCCTCGACGAGGAGTTCCGTCACGTGCCGCTCGGCCTCCGAGAGCACGTCGACCCGGTTCTCCGCCTCGAGATTCGTCGAGAAACGGAGCACGGACTCGATGCGGCCGCGGAACATGGGGAGCGCCGCGACGGGGATGGCCTCATCCGCCGCCGCGATCGAGGAGTCGGCCGGCGGCGGCTCGCCGGCCACACCGCTGTCGAACGCACAACCGGCGACGAAGGGGAGAAACAGGAGAATCGCCGCCCCGAGGGTCCGGGCGGTCGAGGTCCTGAGGGAATATGCGAAGTTCATGCCTTGTCTTCCAGTGTTTGGAGGAACGCTCTTGCGGTCCTTGGAGGGGAACGCGGGCGGCTGCCAACTCCTTGGAGAGAGTACTGAGAAAGCGGGGCCCGTTCATCCGGCCAACCACCCGCGTCATCAGGGAATACGCCGCAGCCGCCGGCTTTGTTTCCGCTCGGCGCTAAGAAAGCTGGCTTTCGGCCAGACGCGCCCAGTACTTGGCGCCGATGGTCAGCAGTTCGTCGTTGAAGTCGTACCTCGGCGTGTGCAGCATCTCGCTGTCACCGTTGCCGATCATCATGAAGGAACCCGGCCGCTCCTCGGCCAGGAACGCGAAGTCGTCGGAACCCATCAGCGGCTCCATCCCGTCGTCGACGGACCAGCCCATGCTGCGCGCCGCGGCGGTCATCTCCTCCGTCTCGCGGGGAGCGTTGACGGTCGCCGGGTAGTAGCGCTCGTAGTCGACCTTGGCCGAGGCGCCGTGGGCCGCGCAGACGCCGTGAACGACCCGCTCCAGGCCGAGTTCCAGCGTCTCCTGGACCTCGCGCAGGAAGGACCGGACGCCTCCGGCCAGGTAGGCCGTCTCCGGGATCACGTTGAAGGCGTCGCCGGCATGGCTCATCGTCACGGAAACGACGGCGCGGCGGCGGGGGTCGACGTTGCGCGACACCAGCGTCTGCAAGCCGAGCACGACCTGGGACGCGGCGACGATCGGGTCGATGCCGCTGTGCGGCCACGCGCCGTGCGTGCCGCGGCCGCGGATCTCGATCTCGAACTGATCGATCGCGGCCATGAACGGACCGCTGTTCGTCGCGAACGCGCCGGTCGGCACGCCGGGGAAGTTGTGCAGGCCGAAGACCTGATCGGCCGGAAAGCGCTCGAACAGGCCCTCGCGGACCATGACCCCGGCGCCGCCGTCCTTCTCCTCGGCGGGCTGGAAGATGAGCTGCACCGTGCCGTCGAAGTTCCGGGTCTGCGCCAGGTAACGGGCCGCGCCGAGCAGCATCGCCGTGTGGCCGTCGTGACCGCAGGCGTGCATCTTCCCGGGCACCGTGGAGCAGTGGCCGAACTGGTTCTGTTCGACGATCGGCAGCGCATCCATGTCGGCGCGCAGCGCCACCGAGCGATCCGAACTGCCGGCCCGGATCGTCGCGACGACTCCCGTCTTCGCAATGCCGTGGTGAACCTCGTCGATGCCGAATGACCGCAACCGCTCCGTGACGATCTGCGCGGTTCGCTCTTCCTCGAAGGCAAGCTCGGGGTGTCGATGGAAGTCCCGCCGCCATTCGGTCAGCTCGTCGCGCCAGCCGTCGATGCGGCCGTAGTCGTCGGAGGGCATAGGGACGAAGTCTACCGCCGGGCGGTGTAGTTTCGCGCCGGAGATGAAGTTCGAAGCCACACCGCTCACCAAGGCCCTTGGGGCGATCCTCGGCCACAACGTCTACGACAACGATGGCCGCCGCGTCCTGCGGAAGGGCCGCGCGCTCGGCGACGACGAGCTGGCGCTGCTGGCCGGTCTCGGCCGCGATCAGGTGTTCGCGGCGAAACTGGAACCCGGAGACGTCGAGGAGAACGAAGCGGCCCGGAGGGTGAGCGAGGCTGTGGCTGGGCCGGGACTCGCGATGCGTGGCCCGACCACGGGTCGGGTGAACCTGCACGCCGAAACCCTGGGTCTGGTGCGCGTGAACGCCGAGGCGCTCGATCGAATCAACGACTGCGACGGCGTCACGCTCGCCACGCTGCCGAATCACACCGTGGCGAGAGCCGGCAAGATGGTCGGAACGACGAAAATCCTCCCTTACGCGCTGCTCGAAGAGACAGTCGCCGCCGCGGAGAGCGCGGCCGGGCGGCACCTGATCCGGGTCGACCCGCTGGAGGCCAGGAGCGCCGCCTTGATCGTTTCGGGCACCGTAGCGCCGGGGCGCTCCGCCGGCCGCGAACGGCTGGTCAACGGGTTCGAGACCGCGTTCCGGGGAAGGCTCGAACCCCTGAACGCCAGGCTCTCCAAGGTCCGCTTCGTCCCTCTCCACGGCGAGCGGGGCGTGAAAGGCCTCGCCTCCGTCGCGGCAGAACTCGCCCCGCAGGCCAATCTCCTGATCCTGGCCGGCGAAACGGCGATCCAGGACCGCCACGACCTCGCTCCGAGCGCGATCGAAGCCGCCGGTGGCACGGTGATCTGCTACGGCGCCCCGGTCGACCCCGGCAACCTGCTCCTGCTCGCCGAACTCGATGGCACTCCGGTGCTCGGCGCCCCCGGCTGCGCCCGGAGTCCGAAACGCAACATCGTCGACCTGGTGCTGCCCCGCCTGCTCGTCGGCGACCGGCTGACCCGCCGCGACATCACCTCGCTCGGCCACGGCGGACTGCTCGAGGACGTGCCGGAGCGGCCGCTGCCGCGGCGACGGATCGAGACCTAGCGGCAATCGACTCCGCTACACTCCGCCCATCCAATCGAAATCGGAGGACGCACCATGACAGTCCGAGTCCCCGCGGCACTGATCGCCATCCTTGCGCTGCTGCTGGCCGCCCCCGCGCTGACCGCCCAGGGCGAGATCAAGCGCGCCGCCAACGGCAAGCCCGACCTGACCGGCACCTTCGACGCCGGCACCCTGACGCCGCTTCAGCGGCCCGAGAAGTACGGCGACAACCTCTACCTGAGCCCCGAGGACGCGGCAAAGATCGAGGCGGACGCGGCCGAGTACGCCGCCTCGCGGCACCAGGTTTCCGATCCCAACCGCAAGCCACCGCCCGTCGGCGGCGACGGGACCTCGGGCGGCGCCGGCAACGTCGGCGGCTACAACCGATTCTGGGTCGAGGCCGGGACCGAGGCATTCGCGGTCGACGGCAAGTTCCGTACTTCAATCATCTTCGATCCTCCGAACGGCCGCATGCCGGAGATGACCGAGGCCGGCAAGGCCAGGGCCGCCGAGCGCCGCCGGCTGCGCCGGCCGAACGACGGCTCCGCCTGGTGGCTCGACATCGACGGCCACGGCCCGTACGACGGTCCGGAAACGCTGCCGGTGACCGAGCGCTGCATCGTCGGCTTCACCGGCGCCACGCCGACCTTCCCGAGCCTCTACAACAACTTCAAGCGCGTGGTCCAGACCGAGGACCACATCATGATCCTGATCGAGATGGTCCATGACGCCCGGATCGTGCGTCTGAACGCGGAGCATCCAAGCCCCGAAGAGCGAAAGTGGCTCGGCCACTCGGTCGGCTGGTGGGAAGGCGACACCCTGGTCATCGACTCGCGCAACTTCCACCCGAAGGCCGTCCTGCGCGGCGCGACCCAGGAGTCCCACGTCACGGAACGCCTCACGCTGCAGCCGAACGGCGACATCCTCTACCGGTTCACGGTCGAGGATCCGGCAACCTGGGATGTCCCCTGGTCCGGCGAGTACATCTGGAAGCGCAGCCCCGTGGACGTTTACGAGTACGCCTGCCACGAAGGGAACTACTCGATGGGCGGCACGCTCCGTGGCGCACGGGTGCTTGAGGCCGACGCACTGGCCGCGAAGGCCGCCAGCACCGGCGCCGGCAGCGGCAGCGGCGACTGAGGGAAACCCTGGAGGACGAAGCAATGAGAAACGGAATCCCCGCGGCCCTGACCGCCATCGCCCTGCTGCTGATCACGGCGCCTGCAGCCGGGGCCCAGGACGACATCAAGCGCATGCCCAACGGCCGGCCCGACTTGCACGGCAACTACGACGCCGCCACGCTGACGCCGCTCCAGCGGCCCGAGGAGTACGGCGAGAACCTGTTCCTGACTCCGGAAGAGGCCGAGAAGATCAAGGTCGACGCGGCGAAGTCCCGCGCCGACCGACACCAGGTCAGCAACCCGGACCGCGAACCGCCACCGGCCGGCGGCGACGGCTCGGGCGGCGGCGCCGGCAACGTCGGCGGCTACAACTTCTTCTGGCTCGACTTCGGCACCGAGGCCTTCTCGGTGGACGGCAAGTTCCGGACTTCGATCATCGTCGACCCGCCGAACGGCCGCATGCCGGAGATGACCGAGGCCGCAGCGGCGAAGAGGGCCGCGCGCGACAAGCTGCGCCGGCCGAACGACGGCTCCGCCTGGTGGCTCGACATCGACGGCCCCGGCCCCTACGACGGCCCCGAGTCGCTGCCGATCACGGAACGCTGCATCGTCGGCTTCACCGGCGCCACGCCGACGCTTCCGAGCGCCTACAACAACTACAAGCGGATCGTGCAGACCGAAGACCACGTGATGATCCTCATCGAGATGAACCACGACGCCCGGATCGTCCGCCTGAACGACGAGCACCCGAGCCCCGAAGAGCGCAAGTGGCTCGGCGACTCCGTCGGCTGGTGGGAAGGCGACACCCTGGTCATCGACTCGGTCAACTTCCACCCCGGGACCTTCCTGCGCGGCGCGACCCAGGAGCTTCACGTCACGGAGCGTCTGACCCTGCAGCCGAACGGCGACATCCTCTACCAGTTCACGATGGACGATCCGGCCACCTGGGAAACGCCCTGGTCCGGCGAGTACATCCTGAGGAACCGTCCGGAACTCGTCTACGAGTACGCCTGCCACGAGGGCAACTACGCGATGGGCAACACGCTGCGCGGCGCGCGGGTTCTTGAGGCCGATGCGGCGGCCGCGAAGACCGGGAGTACCGGCGGCGGCAGCGGGGATTAGCGGTCTCGCCCCTCGGCCCGCGCGACCGGTGGCGGCACCGCCCGTCTTGCCTCGGTGCCGGGGAGGGGCCGCTGCCAGGAGGCCGTTTCATTCTCTTGCATCGTCTGCCGGGCGAACGTAGATTCGACGTAGATACCCGCCGGCAGCGTGCTGTCGGCTCAAGGGCTGCTCTTCGGGGCAGCCCTTGCTGTTTGGGGACCGTATGAGGACGAGATGCCGCGGAAGAGCTCAACGCCTCATGTGGCGATGACGATCTTCTCCAACGTGTAGCCCTCACCCGCCGCGGCCAGCGCTGCCTGGCGATTGAACTCCAGCGCTTCGCTCAGCGTGATGGCCAAGGTCTCCAGCAACTCTTCGCGGCTCGCTTCTTGGCAGTTCACGCCCGGTACTTCTCCGATCCAGCCGATCCACCAGTCGCCGGCCCGTTTAACGATCGCGGTGTACTCCTGCATTCCTCCGGTGCCTCGCTCAACGACATCTGCGGCCAGTACCCACCAGCAAGGCAGCCCGCAAAGCGAACCCTCGTACGAGCGCTGGCCGTCCGCGTCGAACTGGTTCAGCCGACAGAGAACTGCTGCCACCACAACTAGTCAGCGCGTCTCAGTTGGAGGGGCACCTCGATTGACCGCCGGGTGGCTCCCACGAGGTATTGCCGAAAGTTGTGGATCGGCGATTTGATCAGGCAGCGTTCCTGACCTGAGTTCCGTCGGTGAATGGTACTCCTTCTCTGACCAGAGCAACGAGGTGCGGGGCGTTGACTCGTCGCCAGCGTTTCTGCGCCATGTCGAGCAGCTTGAAGGCCATCAGCAGGGCCTTGGTGCGTGACCCGGCGCCCTTGGTGACCCGCTGCCGCAGCTTGACGGTGGCAAACGTCGATTCGACTGCGTTGGTGGTGCGCAGGTGCTGCCAGTGCTCGGCCGGGAAGTCGAAGAAGCTGAGCAGGCAGTCCTGGTCCCTTTGCAGGGATTCGACCGCCTTGGGGTACTTGGCGCCGTAGTCCTCGGCGAAACTCTCGATCTCCGCCTCGGCATCCTCGCGGCACTCCGCGTACATGATCTCGTGCAGAGCCCTCTTGGCCTTGGCCTGCAGCCGCTTCGGCAGCTTGTCCAGCACGTTCCTCAGCCGATGCACCCAGCATCTCTGCTCCCTGGTTTCGGGCCACACGTCGCGGACCGCCCGCCACAGGCCCAGGGCGCCGTCGCCGATGGCCAGGACTGGCGCTCGCAGGCCGCGGCGCTTCAGGTCCCGCAGGACGCTCGCCCAGCTCTCCGCGCTCTCCCGGTAGCCGTCCTCCACCGCGATCAGCTCCTTGGTCCCGTCACGGCGCACGCCAAGCAGGACCAGCGTGCACAGGCGATCGTCCTCCAGACGGACCCGGAAATGCACGCCGTCCGCCCACACGTACACGTAGTCCTCGGCGCTCAGGTCTCGTTGCCGGAAGGACCGGTACTCCTTCTCCCACGACGAGGTCATCCGCGCGATGCTGGATGCAGACAGGCCCGAGGCCTTCTCCCCCAGCAAGGCGCCGAGCGCTTCCTTGAAGTCGCCTGTCGACAAACCCCGCAGGTACAACACCGGCAGGACCTCCTCGACCTTCGGCGAGCGGCGCATGTACGGCGGCAGGATCGAGCTCGTGAAGCGATGATCAGGCCGCCGGTCGTCGACCCGGGGAGCCCTGACCTCCACCGTGCCGGCGCCCATCGTCACCTGCCGCGCGCGGGCCCGGCCGTTGCGCACCACCAGTGCACGGCCGTCCTCCCCGCGTTCCGCGCGGTGTCTCTCCACGTACTCGGAGACTTCCACCTCCAGGGCCTCCACCAGCATCCGGCGAGCGCCCTCGCGGAAAAGCTCGTCGAGAGGCACGACGGTGTTCCCCTCCGAGGCGGTTTCGACTATCTTGAGCATGGGCGGCGTGTCCTTTCTCCCGGCATCCGACCGGGCGTCTTGTTGAACACCCAGGAGGATACGCCGCCTGATCTGCATCACCGGATCCACAACTTCTGGCAGTAGCTCACAGGTCGATAGCGTCCAACGCACGCCGTAGGTCACGCTCGGAGTAGTCGAGCCAAGTCAGTGCGGAGGCCATAGGTCGCTCGGATCCGGCTGACGGTAGCACCCGGCAGACAGCTTTCGTCGCTCCTTTCCGGGGTGCTCGGCGCGAACGGGGGTTTCAGGCACGCCAGCCCTACTTGCGGCGGCGCAGGCCGCACGCGTGAGACGGTTGGAACGAACTCCCGGTCCATCGGCCCCCGGCGCGAAGGCACCGGGGTCAAAGGCTCAGGGGACCAGTTCGACCCCGAGATCCGCGCAGATCTTCCGTGCCAGTATGCGGTTGATCTCGGTGTGGCGCGGAATCGCGCTGCGGCGATCGTCAGCGCGGTTCCGCCACCAGGAATGCCGTCGCCCCTCGCGCACCAGTTCGCAGCCCTGTCTTCGAAGATGCCGCAGAAGGGCTCTGCGCTTCATGTAGCGACGACGACCTTCTCCAAGGTGTAGCCCTCACCAGCCGCGGCCAGCGCCGCCTGGCGGTTGAACTCCAGCGCCTCGCCGAGGGTGATGGCCAACGTGTCCAGCAGCTCCTCGCGGCTCCGCTCCTGGCAGTTGACGCCCGGCACCTCTTCGATCCAGCCGATCCACCAGTCGCCGGCACGCTTGACGATCGCGGTGTACTCCTGCATCTTCCTCTGGCTCCTCTGTCTCCGATACCTACGGCCGATGCCAGCCCAGCAAGGCAGCCCCACAACTCTACCCCCGTTCTAGGCATCGCCGCTCCCATCGTTCCGGCGACTCTCGTCCCAGTCCGCCCGGGCCACCTAGTGCGGATCTACTGTGCTGACGGCTCGAACTCGCAGACCAGTTGGTCCGGGCTACGCCCGGACCGGACCAAATCCAGCATCTGGTGCGGCTACTCTGCCGGGTACCGGCCCCTCCTTCTCGACATCGTCGATACCTCCTCCTCCGAGAATGAGGTGTCCACCAAGCCGGATCAAGCTCACGCCGCACTGGAGTCAACGCTCAGAGCACCAACAGACCACTAGGCCTCGCCCTTAGCTGCCGAAAGGAACTAGCTGGGCGGCCGCCGTCCCAGCGTGATCAGGCTGCCTCGCCAACGGTCACGGGCGGCCAGACGGATCCCGTATCGCGAACAGCACCGGATCGACCGGGCCGTTCAGCTCGACGTGGTCGACCTCCAGGGTCACGACATCGCCCGTCGCCATACTGCGCGTCGAAACCCGGGTCGGGAACCTCAAACCGTCCCGGACAACGAAGTTCCCGTACTCGGCTACCGCGTCCGAGCGTTCCGTCCGTACGACATCTCCAGTCTCCCTGTCGATCCAGAAGACGCTCCCGGCCTGAGCGATCTTCAGATAGTCCTCGCTCGCCGTCACAGCCGATTCGTCCTCGACGAGATTCGCCGGTTCCGCGGTGAGCGAAGGCAGCAAGCTCCAGAAGGCCCGCTCGATCGACCCGCTCGCGTCGCTCGTCGAACTCGGCGTCGGGGTCCCTTCCGGGTCGATCGTGTAACGAAGAAGGACGCCGTCCTTCTCCATCTCGACCAGAACGGCGCCACCGAGATGAAGCCTCTGGAGGTAGTTCGCGCCGTCGAAGTACAGCTCGATGCGACCGTCGGCCTTCGTACCATCGAGGTCGACATTCCCGAAACGGAGTTCCAGATGGGCGGTTCGGATGGCTGCGTTTCGCTCTTCCAACCGCTGGCGGAGGGAGCGGACCTCGTCTGTCGCCTGGGCGAGGGTCGCCGTGTGGGTCGGTAGCGCAATCATCGGCGCTGCCGGCACCAAGAGAGGGAGCATGGCGAGTCGGTTTGCTAGTCGAGCCACGCGCCTCACTCTCTCACGCGGCTCTCGCTTTCGCCACTTGGGACCACGAACGACGACGACGGGGGTCGTCGAGTCCGTAGCCGCGGGTGTCGGTTCGTGCCGAGCCTGGAGGCCCTCCGCTACACTTCGGCATCCAGTCGAAACAGGAGGACGCAGAATGAGAGTCCGATTCCCCGCGGCCCTGGTCGCCATCCTCGTGCTACTGATCGCCGCGCCGGCCCTCGCGGCCGAAGGCGAGATCAAGCGCACCCCGAGCGGCAAGCCCGACCTGACCGGCACCTACGACGCCGCCACCCTGACCCCGCTGCAGCGGCCGGAGGAGTACGGCGAGAACCTGTACCTGACGCCGGAGGAGGCCGAGAAGATCGCGGCCGACGCGGCGAAGGCGCGGGCCGATCGCCACCAGGTCTCCGATCCGGGCCGTGAAGCGCCGCCGGAGGGCGGCGACGGCTCACCCGGCGCGGCCGGCAACGTCGGCGGCTACAACAGCTTCTGGCTCGACCGCGGCACGGACACCTTCGCGGTGGACGGCAAGTTCCGCACGTCGATCATCATCGACCCGCCGAACGGCCGCATGCCGGAAACGACCGAGGCAGCCAAGGCGAGATTCGCGGAACGCGCCAAGCTGCGGCGTCCGAACGAGGGCGTCGCCTGGTGGCTCGAACTCGACGGCCCGGGCCCCTACGACGGCCCCGAGTCGCTGCCGATCAGCGAGCGCTGCATGCTCGGCTTCACCGGCGCCACGCCGACCTTCCCGAGCGGCTACAACAACTACAAGCGGGTGGTTCAGACCGAAGACCACATCATGATTTTGATCGAGATGGTCCACGACGCCCGGATCATCCGCCTGAACGACGAGCACCCGGCGCCTACGGAACGGCGGTGGCTCGGCGACTCGATCGGCTGGTGGGAAGGCGACACGCTCGTCATCGACTCGGTCCACTTCCGGCCCGACGGCTTCCTGCGCGGCGCGACCCAGGACCTCCACGTCACGGAACGTCTCACCCTCCAGCCGGACGGCAACATCCTCTACCACTTCACAATGGACGACCCGGCCACATGGGAGACCCCCTGGTCCGGCGAGTACATCTGGAAGCGCGACTCGGAGCGCGTCTACGAGTACGCCTGCCACGAAGGCAACTACTCGATGGGCGGCACCCTGCGCGGGGCGCGCATCCTCGAGGACGACTGGCGGGCCGGCAAGGCGGCCAGCACCGGCGGCGAGTAGTCGCTGGACGTCGTCGGGCTACCCGTCTCGGCGGTTAGGACCGATCGCGATCTCGGTGATGTGGAGGCTGAGGCCTTCTCCGGCCCTTAGGCCGACGATTCCCTCCACGGGGAGTTTGGAAGTAGGGACTTCGGCGACAGACTCCCCATCGATCAAGAAGATCGTCTGCTCGCCTCGGACGTCGACCTCGAGGACGTTTTCCGCCGGCGACGTCGCCGGCTCGTTGAGCACGGCCACGTCATCGTCAGCGGTCCACGGCGCGAGTTCCTGGACTTCTTCGCCGGTGTGCCTAGTGATGCGGAACCGGCCGGCATTATCGATCTGAAACGAGACGTATTCGGGCGCGTCACCCTCGAGGTCGCGGCCGCCCAGGAACAGGCCATAGGGGCTGTCCACCTGCGTCGAGCCGGATCGTTCGGGGTCGCCTTCAGGGAACAGGTAGATCATGCTCTTCACGGCGTAGTTGCCCGAGGCGAAGCGGCCCGGGTCCCAGAGCAGACCCCCGGGACCCGCATACACGTGCCAGCCTGGGCGCATGACGACGAAGTTCCGTTCGGCCGCTTCGTCGGAGCCGTCGTAGCGGACCTTCCAGTGTTCCGGGCGCTCCAGGTTGTGGCCCGACTGGGCCGACATGGTTGCCGGGGCTGCCATCGCAGCGATCACGACTGCTGCTGCGCACCACACCCGTCGAAGATCGAGCATGAAGTCTCCTACTCCTTCGGCCGGTAAACCAGCCGCATCTCGGAAGCCACGTTCTTGCCGCCGTCGGCGAGCAGCTCGTCACGCGCGAACCAACCGGGCTTCATCGCGCCGGGCGAGAAGAGCTTCTCGGCCTGGTCCCGGTAGTGCGGCGAGTCGGGCCGGTCGCTCTGGCCGATCGGAGGCTGGGTGTAGCTGCGGATCGGGTTGCTCAGGATGACGACCTCGGTCGAGGTCTGGCCGCGGTTCCCCCAGCGCCGGCCATCGGCGCGCGGCGGGCTGAACCCGACGGCGCGCATCGTGGCCATGCCCGCCCCGCCGAGGGAGCCGCCGCCGACCGGCCAGGACACTTCGTCCTTCGAGTCCTGGCGGCCGACCCGGAACACGTCGCCGAACGTCGCATCGAAGCCACCCGGGCCCGCGCGCAACGCGATGGCGGCGGCTTCGATCGCGATGATCAAGTCCGGCAACTCGTCGCGTCGGAGTCCGGGAGGTTCGGGTGCCTCGCGGAACAGCTCCAGGTAGTCATCGACCCTTGAGGCCATGTCGTTCATTCGTTCGTTCCCGACCAATCCGCGAAGCGCTTCCCGCCACCGGAAGTAAGCGAGCGCGCCCTGGGAATCCGGGTCGGCGACGCCGTCCCACTCCAGGATCCGGCGCACCACTTCCGGGCGATCCGAGGAAGGCTTGCCGGGAAAGGCGGCTTCGGCGCGCTTGAGCTCCTCGACCCAGCGCTCGTACTGGTAGACCGAGCGGTTGAGCGCCAGCTCGACGATCTCCTCCTCGCTCCACTTTCCGCCGGCTGCCCGTTTCCCTTCCAGCAGTGAAACGGCGACGGCGCCTCGCTGATGGGTGTAGAGGGCGGGCTGGTTGTAGAGGTAGGCGGGGTAGCGCTCCGGCACGAGCGGCGATCCGACGAGCATCGCGTCCGGGCCGATGTTGTTGTTCTGCATGTAGCCCCGCTCGGGGTTGAGCAGAGACATCAGATCGGACGCCGGGTGGATGCCCAACCACTCCGTGTCGGAGGTCGATCCGTCGACGGGACGGCTCCAGTCGTAGCCGTCCGGCCGGATCGGGACCCGGCCCGTGCGCTGGTAGTAGATGTTGCCGCCGGTGTCGGCGATCATCACGTTCTGCGGCATGATCTGGCGCACGTCGAGTGCCGCGGCCGCGCCCTCGTAGTCCTCCGCGACCATGAACCAGTACTTGGACTCGAGGTAGCCGATCTCCTCTTCGTAGGCCAGCGCGGCAGCCCAGGCCGTCTCGCCGCGGCGCGCGACGATCGGGCCGTGGTGCGAGTACCAGAAGGTCGCCTCCCGCGGCGCTGCCTCCCCCGCCACCGAAACCTCGACGGTGCGGCTCTCCAGTTGCCGCCACTCGCCGTCGTACAGGTAGCGGCCCGGATCGGTCGGATCGAGGGTCAGCTCGTAGACGTCGGCCGTGTCCGGCCCGCCGGTCGTGTGTGCCCACGCCACGTGTTCGTTGTGTCCCAGATTGACGTAGGGAAAGCCGGAAGTGGCGAAGCCGCTGATGTGAATGTCGCCGGCGTGGAGACGCAGCTCCCAGTAGCGGTGGCGCCCGAGCCAGGACAGGTGCGGGTCGATGATCAGCGCCGCGGCACCGAAGGTCGTCTGATCCGGCGCCAGCGCGATCTGGTTCGAGGCCCGCAGGTCGACGTCGAAGCTCGGTTCAACACCGATCGCGCGCAGGTCGGAGCGCGCCTGACCCGCCGGCCAGCTCCAGATGAACTGGCGGCTGAAGGCGACCGGCATGTAGACGTCGACCGGGCGGTCGCCCCACCACTCCGGCACTTCGGTGGGATGTGCCTCCAGGTAAGCGTTGATGCCATCGATGAACGCGGCCAGGTGTCGCCGGAGTTCCGGGTTGAGCTTCGCCTCGTAGTGGCGCTTCGCCGTGCCGTAGTGGTCCCACATCCGCGACTCGAGGTCGGACCGCAACCAGGCGTCGTTATTGCCGGGCCCGAAGGCGGCGGCGTACTCACCGAGTCCGAAGAGGTAGTTCTCGAGCAGTTGCGACAGCCGGTCCTCGGCCATCGCCCAGCCGGAAGCGTAGAGGCCGGCCTCGGCGGAATCGGCGTAGATGTGGGGAACGCCCCAGGTGTCCCGGTAGACCGTCGCCTCCTCGCCGTCTCCGCCGGGCGGCGCGCAGGCCGCGACCAGCGCCAGCAGCGGTACCGCGAGGAGCGCACGGCAAGCCATCCGCGGCCCCGATTCGTCCGCCATGCCGATCTTCCTCCTCAACCCGGCCGGCGCGTCCCCGCGCCGGCCGCGTCACAGTCCGAGCGCCCGTCTCCGGGCGGTCGGATGTCACCCGCCGGCTTCTTCGCCGACTTCGGCCGGAACGCCTTGATGCGCTCTTCGTTCGTCGTCAGGTACGGCCCGCCGATCAGGTCGACGCAGTACGGAATCGCCGGAAACACCGCATCCAGGCACTCCCCGATCGCCTTGGGCTGCCCCGGCAGGTTGACGATCAGCGACGAGCCGCGGATTCCCGCCGTCTGTCGCGACAAGATGGCCGTTGGCACCGCCAGTAGCGAGACCTGCCGCATCAACTCCCCGAAGCCCGGCATCTCCTTGTCGCACACGGCCAGGGTCGCCTCCGGGGTCACGTCGCGCGCCGCCGGCCCGGTGCCGCCGGTCGTCACGACCAGACAGCAGCCCTCGTCGTCGCAGAGTTCGCGCAGGGCCACCGCGATCTGGTCGACCTCGTCCTCGACCACTCGCGCGCACGGCTCCCACGTTGAGGTCAGGACCTCCGCCAGGTAGTCGCGGATCGCCGGCCCGCCGCGGTCCTCGTAGACCCCGCGCGAGGCCCGGTCCGAGACGGTGACGATGCCGACCCGAGCCGGCGCGCCTGACGTTCCCTGGTCCTCCACCCGGCAGAGCCTATCCCTGCTGCTCGTTGATACCCTCTCCAGCCGTGCCGGACCCGGAAAGAGACCCCCGACTGCACGAACTGCAGGCCCTGCTCCAGGAGCGGAGCATCGCCAAGGGGGACTTCGTTCTGACCTCCGGAGCGCGCTCGCACTACTACTGCGACACGAAGGCTACGGTGCTGTCGCCTCGCGGGTCGCGGCTGATCGGTGAGGCGCTCTGCGAGCAGCTTCGACCCTTCGGGGTCGACGCCGTCGGCGGGCCCGAAGTCGGCGGCGCCTACCTGGCGACGGCGGCATCCGTCGCCAGCGACCACTACGGGCCGCCACTCTTCGGCTTCCTGGTGCGCAACAAGGCGAAGGGACACGGCACGACCGCGAAGATCGACGTCTCGTACCACCCGGACGGCCGCAAGCTGATCGTCGAGGGCCGCCGCGTGGCAGTGGTCGACGACGTCGTCACCTCGGCCGGTTCGATCATCCGCGCGATCGAGGCAGTCGAGGCCGAGGGCTGCGAAGTCGCCGCGGTATCCGCGGTCGTCGACCGCCAGGAGGGCGGCGGCGACCGCTTGCGCGGCCTCGGCTACGACTTCCGGCCGCTGTTCCTCGCCGACAACGAAGGCGATCTGACGCTCTACTCCGGAGACGGACGATGAGACGCAAGCGAACCCTGTTGGCGCGTCCACGCGCCAACAGCGTCACAGGCCGAGCGCCGGTCTCCCGGCGATCGGCTGTCACCCGCCAGCGTGTCGCCACAGCAGCAGCCGCGGTCGGCCTGGCCGCCCTGACCCTGACCGGGCTCGCCACCGACCCGGCGCCCGCGCATGTGCGGATCACGACGGACATCAACTTCGCCGACGACGTGCGCCCCATCCTGCGCCGCTACTGCATGCCCTGCCACAACCCGAAGGGGTCGGCGCCGGACTACATCGACCTGACGACCTACGGCAACGACGCGAAGCCCGGCGCCCGCGCCTGGGCCGTGGCGATCGAAGAAGAGCTGCTTACCGGCCGGATGCCGCCGTGGACCGCCGATCCCCGCTACGACCACTTCCGCAACTCGCGGCGCATGAGCCAGCGCGAGATCGACATCGTGGTCGCCTGGGTGCAGGGCGGCGGACCCCAGGGACCGCGCCGCAACCTGCCACCCCCGCCTGAGTTCACCGAAGAGGAATGGGTGCTCGGCGTCCCCGACCTGGTGCTGGAACCTGCCGACGAGACGGTCGTCGCGGCCGGCCAGCAGACCGCCTTCCAGCGCGAGCGCCTCGCCGTCGAACTCGAGGAGGACGCCTGGATCACCGGCTACGAGTTCCGGGCGCAGAATCCCGGAGTCGTCTACCGGATGGCCGCCTGGGTGCACGGTCCGGACGAAGCGCCGCCGGAACAGCTCGAGGTCGAGGTCCAGGTCCCCTACGACCCGTTCCGCGACGAGGACGAGCCCGAGCCCACGCGGATGCGGACCGCAACGAGCGGCCCCCAGTTCCTCGGTCAGTGGCTGCGCGGCGACGACCCGGTGCTGCTGCCGGACGGCGCCGGCAAGCGGCTGCGCCGCGGCTCGACGATCGAACTCGTGGTCGAGTACCGCCGGCGGCCGAACGACGACTCGCGCATCGAGATCCGTGACCGCTCCAGCCTGGGCCTGTTCCTCGCCCGGACCGAGGACGAGGTCGAGCTGTGGGTCGAGAGCGCGCGGGCCGGCGACGAGGTGACGCTCAAGGGACGCCGCGCCGCGCGGCCCCAGAGCGCGAGCGTGACGCTGTCCGAACGCGCCCGCCTGATCGGACTGCACCCCGACGTCGGCGACCGGCTGGGAAGCATGGAGGTCCGGGTTCACTTCCCGGACGAGCGCGTGCAGACGGTGCTCTACATCCCCGAGTACGACCCCGAGTTCCCCGCCTCCTACCTGTTCGAGGAGGCCGTCCACGCACCGCCGGGAACCCGCGTCGAACTGGTCGGAACGTTCGACGTCGGCAGGGCGAAGGAAGCCGTCGTCCAGCCGTTTGCCCTCAACGTGGACTACGAACTCGACGATCACCTCGTGCTGCCCGAGATCTTCGAGCCCCGCGAGGAGCCGCAGACCCGCGGCGGGATGCTGACCGGGGCGTTCGGCGGACCGGCTGCCGGCAGCGCCCCCGGTAGCGGGCCGGCGGCCGGCGGACTGGATCCTGCCGACCCGAACGCCGCCGCCCACATGGACCACAACCCCCTCCACGGCGGTCAGTTCTTCATGGCGGCGAACAACTACCACCACCTGGAAGGCGCCCTGCCCCGGCCCGGCGAGTTCCGGCTCTATGTCTACGACGACTTCAAGCAGCCGGTCGATCCTCGGAACTTCGGCGGCGACGTCGTCTTCGAGGCGTGGAACGAGGAGACGGAGAACTGGGACGAGACCCGCTACCCGATGGCGTCGGCGATCGGCAACGACTACCTCATCTCCGAGATCCCCGACGAACTCCCCAGCGAGTTCTTCGCCCACGTCTGGCTGGCCGGCGAGCAGCAGCGGTACGACTTCTACTTCGAGGAGACGACGGTTGAGCCCGTCGGCGGCGCCTCCCGCGGCGGCAGCGCGATCCGCGCCGGCCCGCACAGCCACGAGCGGCCGCCGATGACGATCCCGGAGGATCCCGTCGCCATCATGGCGCTGATGGCGCTCAAGCGAGATCGCGTACGGACCCAGATCGAGACCGGCGAATGGCTCACCCTCTACGTGCCGGCCTTCGACGCCCGCGATCTCGCCGAGGTGCTGCTCGACCGGCTGACCGGCCTGAGTGCGCGCCAGCGCGGTCAGGCACGCCAGGCGATCGGCCGGGTCATGCAGAGCGCCGCGGAGCTCGACCGCAGCGGCGACCTGGCCGACCGGGCGCGGGCACAGCGGGCGTTCGAGCGCTTCGACGCCGGCGTCCGCGAGCTGGACGACCTGATCAGTCCATAGGCCACCCACGAAGGAGGAGGTTCCCGGACTTGCGCTCACTTCCCACCGTGGTTGGCTCGCGATTCCTCGCTATCTCCCTGGCCCTGCTGGCCGGCTGTGCGCCTGGAGACGAACCCCGCGATACGCCGGAGCCCGTCCCGGAGGTAGAACGGGCGCCGCTGCCGACCTGGGAAGAGCTCGCGGGCGGCATCGAAACGAACGGCCTGAATGTCGTCCTGGTCACGATCGACACCTTGCGCGCGGACCGGCTCTCCAGCTACGGCTCCGAGCAGGTCTCAACCCCCCACATGGACCGCCTTGCCCGGGAAGGGGTGCGCTTCTCGAACGCCGCCACCGCAGTGCCGTTCACCCTGCCGGCTCACTCTTCGATCATGACCGGCACTTACCCCCCGTTCCACGGCGTTCGGGAGAACGTGGGCTACTCACTCGACGAGTCGCTGCCGACGCTCGCCGAAGAGCTGTCCGCGGCCGGATGGGCAACGGCGGGGTTCGTCAGCGCCTTCGTCCTGGATTCGCGCTGGGGCATCGGCCGCGGCTTCGATCACTACCGTGACGACTTCCAGCTTGACCCGAACAAGCCCTCCGTCAACGTCGGCCAGGTGCAGCACGAGGGATCGGACACGATCGAGCATGCCCTGGCCTGGCTCGACGAGCCCAGGGACGCCCCTTTCTTCCTCTGGGTCCACCTGTTCGAGCCCCACGACCCCTATACGCCGCCCGAGCCTTACCGATCTCAGTATCCGGACCGTCCCTACGACGCGGAAGTGGCCTACACGGACTCGCTTGTCGGCCTGCTGCGCGAAGGCCTGGAGAGCCGCGGCCTGTTCGACGACTCGGTGTTCGTTCTCACCTCCGACCACGGCGAGGGACTCGGGCAGCACGGCGAGGGATTCCACGGCTACTTCATCTACGACTCGACCGTCCACGTTCCCCTCATCCTGCGCCTGCCCTTCGGAGACTTCGAAGGACGGGTCGTGGACGAAGCCGTCAGCCACGTCGACATCCTGCCGACCGTCCTCTCGATCGCCGGCCGGGACGTGCCGGTGGATGTGCAGGGAATCGATCTGCTGCCTCTCATCCTGGGCCGGGAACCGGCAGCGGCGCGGGAGGTCTACACGGAGTCGTACTACTCCCTCTACCACTACAACTGGGCTCCCCTGCGCTCGATCCGCACCGAGTTCGAGAAGTTCATCGAAACGACGAACCCCGAGCTCTACCTGCTGCGGGAGGACGCGGACGAAGCGAGCAACGTCCTGCTCCAGAACCGGGATCTGGCGCGGGCTCTGCGCGACCGCCTGCTCGCCTACTCCCGCGATCTGAAGTCATCCGGCGACCGGCCCGGCGGGCGCCCCGACCTCGATACCGAGACGCTGGCGCAACTCCGGGCGCTCGGCTACCTGGCGGGCCGCGCCACTGGCGGCGTCGACGAGGACGACGGGGTCGAGCGAACGGATCCGAAAGAGAGGATCGCGGTCCACCGGGCGATCATGGAGGCGCAGAGCTTCATCGGGCGCGGCGACGAGGAAGGGGCCGAAGAGTACCTGCGTGCGGCGCTGGATCTGGACGACAACATCGTCGACGCGAATCAGATGCTGGGCGGCATCATTGGACGCCGGGCCGACCTGGCCGCACGCGGCGGCGACGCGGCCGAAGCGACGGAACTCGAACAGCAGGCGCTCGAGCTCTACCAGCGGGCCCTCGCCCTGAACCCCGAGCACCAGGCCTCCCTCCTCGGACTCGCCACCAGCTACTGGCGACTCGGCCGCCTCGAGGAAGCCCTGGTGGGCTTTCACCGGTTACTGGAACTCGCGCCCTACGAGTCGAACGCCGCGATCGCGATGAGCGACATCTACGCCGGTCTGGACCGCCTCCCCGAGGCGCTGCGCGTCGTTGAAGCGGCAGCCGCCGAAGAGGTGGCGCCGGCGTGGATCCACAATCAGCACGGCGAGCTCCTGGCGCTCCTTGGCCGGAGCCGGGAATCCGCCGCCCACTTCGAGAAGGCGATCGCCAAGAACCCGGAGATCGGTCAGCCGTACTTCAACCTGGCGCTGACCCACGAGGAGGCCGGCCGACCGGAGGACGCCGCGGCGGCCTACGAGCAGGCGATCAGGCACGCCCCCTACCACTTCCGCGCCCAGTTCAACCTGGGACACCTCTACGGACGGCTCGGCCGGCCCGAGGAACACCTGGAGATGTGGCGCACGGCAATCCGCTCGAACCCGGAATTCGTCCTCGGCTACTACCACCTGGCCAAGCTCCACATGGACCGCGGCGACGACCTGGGCCGCGCCGAGCTCCTGGTCCGCGAGGGCCTGCGCCGCGATCCGGAGGGCGCCTCCGGGCCCTTCGGCTACTTCGTGCTCGCCGACATCCTCAACCGCCAGGGCCGCCTGGGCGAGGCGAGGGAAGCGGTCGAGAGCGGGCGGCGCCTGCAGGCGCGGGGCTAGCGGCTAGGAGCGTGCGCGGCAGAAACTGGGTGCGCCGGCCTTCTGGCCGGCATCCGGCGCGAAGCGCCGGCTTTCCGGACCTCTGACGCGCTAGGCCGGCAGGTCACCGACAAGCTCGAACCAGACCTGCACCTTGCCGTCGTGGACGAGGTACATGGCCGTGATGTTCGAGGTCGTGGGACCGTTGTCGGTCGTGAAGCTCTCCTCCCGCTCGTGGATCACGAGGTGCCCGAGCACCCGCTCACGGGTGATCATCAGGTTGGGATCGGTCAGGCCGCCCATCAACTGCTTCATGTTCTCGAGGATCACCTCGCCACCTTCGGTCATCGACCGCGCCCACGCGCCCTCGGCCGCGTGGGTGATGAACCGCGCGTCGTCCGCCACGACGCTGGCGAACCGCTCCCAGTCGCTCGTCTCGAGCGCCTTGACGAAGTCGCGGGCCGTCTGCCGGTGCGCGATTTCCGCCTCCGTCAGGCCGGCGTCGTCACCCGCCGAAGCGGACTGATCCGCCGCGGGAGCGGCTTCTTCCTCCGCGGCCCCGGCTTCCTCCGCCGGAGCGCAGGCCGCCGCGAGGATTCCCAGGGGAGCTGCGGCCATGAGAGTGCGGCGATCGAAGGGCAGTGGCGTTTCGGGCTTGGTCGTCATGTCAACAGAACTCCCTTTCTCGGTCAGTGCGGACTAGAACCCCAGACTCAACCGCAGCGCCAGCCGACGAGGCAGGTAGTAGAGGCTGGGTACGGGTTCCGTTGGATAGCGCCCCAAACTTGCGTTCGACCAGTAGTAGAAGCCGTCCTCGTCCAGGGCGTTGAGAAGTTGCAGGTCGACGCCGAGCTTGACGCGGTCACCGAGCGGGAACTGCCGCGACAAGGCGAGGTCGACGAAGGTCTTGTCCGGCATCCGGCGGTCGCCGGTGTACGGCTCGAGGGGCACCGTCACCACGCCCTGGGCCAGGCGAACGCGCGCCGCGTGCCGCCACGGGCGGCCTTGCTCATAGTTGAGGGCTCCGACCGCCTTGAGCTGCCAGGGCAGCTCGACCATTCCCTGAGCCCTGAACACCCACGGTCGGTCGTTCTGTGAGAAGCCTCCCTGGTAGAGATGATGGTTGGGGTCCCTGCCCTCCGAGCTGGTGTAGAAAGCGACATTCCCGTTCTGCTGAAGCGGGCGAGGCTGCACTCCCTTCGACTCCGACCAGCCGAGCGAGGAATCGAGAGACCAGCGGCCGGTGTGGCGCTTGCGGAAGGTGAGAAAGACGCCCTTGTAATCCTGCTCGAACTTCGTTCCCGGCGGAGCGTTGGCCGCCGAGCCCGGGTCGTTGGCCTTGCGTAGCGTCGGTTCTGTGACGACGCTCTTGAGCATGATCGTCTCGCCCGTCAAGGGATTGACGTAGGGAACATCCTCGTACTCGCCGTCGCCCTGGATCTGCCAACCGATCAGGTCCGTCGTTTCGCTGAGGACGACTTGAGCGCCAAATGCAAACTCTCCGACCTGCTGCTCGTAGCCGACGGCGAACTGGTCGGTCTCCGGCCGCTTCATCCCCTTGACCGGTAGATCGAAGTCGTCGTTGTCGACCGTCCTGAAGTAGGTGAAGGGGCCGTGGCGGTTGGCGCTGTAGCCGAAGCGCGCGGACGGCCGGTTGGGGTGCGGCTGGTTCCACATCGAAACGACGTTCATCTCGTGGTACCTGCCGATGGAAGCCCGCAGGACACCTTGCCGCTCCCCCTCGCCGACCTGGTAGGCGATGCCGAGACGCGGGTCGACGCTCGAGTAGTCGATTACATCGGGATAGTGAGGCGTGAACTCTCCAGTGGTCACGCCGCAGTTGAGCTCACTGCAAAGGTAGGACTCGAGGATCGGCTCGGAGGGGATCTCACCCTTGTCCTGGTCGGCGCGCACGCCGAGATTCAGCGTCAGCCTGTCGCTGATGCGCCACGAGTCGTCCACATAGAACCCGAGAGACTCCGTGTCGCCGCCGTAGTAGTGCGCCGCGCGGGTGTAGATGTAGTAGTTGGCCCCGAACTTGTAGTAGTACTTGCCGCCGAAGCCGGGATAGACGGCTCCGGCCTGCTCGCCGGTATTGCTGTACTGGAAACCGAACTTGAACTCGTGGCTGCCGTTCAGGTCGTCGGCGAAGTGGGTCACCTTGGCGTGGCCACGCTGCCACCACACCGGGTAGAGGTAGGGGTAGGTGGGGCCGCCGCTATGGGTTGGAACAGGCGTGTTGTAGTCGATGAGGGGCGGCTCCAGGCTGCCGGTCGCCGACACGTTGCGATCCTTGTTGATGATGTCGTAGAAATTGCCCTCGAGCACCGTGTTGCTGCCCACCACCGACTGGAAGCCGATCCGCCAGTAGGGGATCTCCTCGTACTCGCGGCTGAAGGCTCCTGGATTCGTCTTGAAGGTCCCGGAACCGCCGGACTGGATTTCCAGGTCCTCGAAACGGCCGTGAGCGGTCAGCGTGTTCGAGTCATTGATCGACCAGTCGAGCTTCAGGCTGGTGTGCGTGGCCTTGTCGCTGCGGACGAAGTCCGCGATCTCGCCCGGCTCAATCAGCAGATCTTCCTTGGTCGTGGCGGCGGCGAAGAAGAACAGCTTGTCCCTCTTCAGCGGCCCGCCCAACCACAGGCTGTTGTTCTCGAAGGTGTCTCTGACGAAGCCCTGCTCTTCCCCGGCCGCGTTCTCGGCCGTGGCTCCGGTGGCCGTCGTGCCCTCGAACTCACCGGTGTAGGCGAACCGCCCCTGGAAGGTGTTGGTTCCCGACTTGGTGACGATGTTGACAGCGGCTGAGGTCATGTTGCCGTACTCGGCCGGGGCGCCGACGCCGAGCACCTGGATTTCCGCGATCGTGTCGGGATCGGTCCAGCCACCGAAGACGTTGCCGCTGTCCGGGAAGCTGCTGTCGAGTCCGTCGACGTTCCAGGCGACGGATGCCTGATCGCGACCGTATCCCGAGGGGTGACCCGAATAGGCACCGACGTTGCCGAGGCGACCGGGCATGCTCATGCCGGGCGCCATCAGGGCGAGCTCCTGGAAGTTGCGCTGGGTTGTCGGCTTCGCGTCGATGAGCTCTTCGGTGTAGCTGACGCTCCCTGAGGAACTCGTCACATCGAGGACCGGCGCCTCCGAGGTCACCGTGATCGCCTCTTCCACGCCTTCGACCCGCATCGAGAAGTCCACGACAGCGACGCCGGAGATCGAGACGCGGACACCCTCCACGGACTCCGTCTCCAGCCCCTCGAGCGTCGCCGTCAGCGTCACCAGGCCGGGCGGCAGCCCTGCGATCAGGTAGTCGCCGTTGACGCCGGACACGGAAACGCGGTCGCCGCGCACGACGTCGCCCGTAGCCTGCACCATCACGCCGGGCAGCGGTTCTCCGTCCGCCGAACGGACCGTGCCACGGACCGTGCCGACATTCTGGGCGTAGACCACTGTCGACACAAGGAGCAGAAGAACACCGAAGACGACAAAGACCCTCGGCGAGAAACTAGGGGAAGGCATCATCTGAACCTCCTTGCTCAGGTTCGTGGCACCGTCAGCTTTGCGCCGGTCCCGTCAGTAGTCAAGGAACTTTTCTTAGCGAATCTGAGCGAACCTGAAATGGCCGCAATCGCCTTGACTTGCACCACCTTCTCGGTCACAGTGAATCGACCTGAACACAGTCGAGAAGGCGGTCCCGGCACCGTCGGATAGCGCCTTCGGGAGGAGAACGACATGGGCTTTGTGCGACTTCTCGCATGTGGATCCGTAACGGTCATGCTCCTTGCTCCCTCCGCGGCAGCAGCCGATTCCAACGAAGCGGCGAACCCTGCCTGCAAGGCCGCGCACCACCTGGTCGGCGAATGGGAAGTCCACACCGGCGATGGCGCGCTGATGGCCGAGGTTGTCTGGGAGCTGGGGCCCGAGGGCTGCTACCTCGTCGAAGAGTGGATGACCCGCATGGAGGGCATACGGGACTTCTTCTGCGTCCTCGTCTACAGCGACACGCGCGACAACTGGAGTTACCTGTCCGCCTCCGGGAAGCCGGGTGGACAGCGGATGCGGTTCGAGAACGGGAACATGGTGGACAACGAGTTCCGGTTCGAGAC
This sequence comes from Thermoanaerobaculia bacterium, assembly GCA_965232105.1. Classification (GTDB taxonomy): domain Bacteria; phylum Acidobacteriota; class Thermoanaerobaculia; order Multivoradales; family Multivoraceae; genus Multivorans. Next base: position 2,704,713 of record OZ246956.1, on the reverse strand, counting down.
GGCCGACCTGGACGAAGGGACGATGGGCCGCTTCAGCTTCTTCACGCTGCCGGACGGCCGGCTGCGCGAACTCTCCGTGCTCTCGACCGACGGCGGCAAGACGTGGGAGACCGAGTACGAGCTGTTCTGGACCCGAAAGGAGTAGACATGACGAGGACGTTCTTCGCGCTGGTACTCGCCGCCTCGATCGGTTTCGTCACGCTTCCCGTTGCGGCCCAGATCGATCCGGCCTCGCTGCCGGAGCCGCTGACCACCGCCACGCTTCCGGACAAACAGGACGGCGCCCATTGGGTCTGGATCGCAGCCTTCCCCAACTACGCGCACGCGGACCTCATCGACGCCGACAGCGGCACCCTTCTCGGCACGATCGAACTGGGCTACCAGGGCCTCCTGCCCCAGCTCCCCCGCTCGGGCGACGAGTTCTACAACCATGCCGTCTACATGACGCGCGGCTACCACGGCGAGCTCGTCGAAGTCGTCGAAATCTTCGATGCCAGGACGCTCGAGATCAAGGGCGAAATCCCCATCGACCCGCCGAAGGCAATGCGAGGGCTGGCGAGCATCAACCTGACGACCCTGACGGACGACGATCGCTTCCTCATCCAGTCGTTCTTCACGCCCGCTCTGAGCTTCGGGGTCGTCGACCTGGAGAAGCGGAAGTACGTCGGCGAGATCGAAACCGGCGGCTGCGCGCACACGATGGCGGCAGGCCCGCGCCGCTTCTTCTCGCTGTGCGGCGACGGATCCGTGCTGACCGTCGACCTGGATGAGAACGGCGCCGAGAGCGGAAGAGAAACCCACCCGGGCTTCTTCGACGCGGAAGGGGATCCCCTCCATCCCACGGGTACGAGGTCGGGGGACGTGTGGTACTTCGCCTCGGTGCGCGGCGTGATGCACGCCGTCGACACGAGCGGCGGCGAGATCTCCTACCAGGAACCCTGGACGTTCCGTGACGAGGACGACGCGGGAGTCTGGGTGCCCGCCGCGCCGAACCAGCACATGGGCGCTCACGACGCCTCCGGCCGCCTCTTCATGCTGATGTCCGCGGTGCCGGATCTCGAGCGGAAGCCGGGCGGTTACGACTTTCACCGCGGTTTCGGCATGGAAGTCTGGGTGTTCGACATCGAGAGCCGCGAACGTCTCGCCAGGTACACGATGGAACGCGGCGCAGCCGCAATCGCGGTGAGCCAGGACGACTCGCCTCTCCTTTACGCGACGACCTATGCGGACGTCGACATCTACGACGCGGACACGGGCGAACTGACTCGCGCGCTGTCCGGTGGTCAGGAAGTGCGCGGCACGGTCGTCATGATTCAACCATGGAACTGAGTCCGCAGTGAGCCTTGCCGTCGATCCGGTCGTCCAACTCGGCGTGCGCGTCCTGCTCACGCTGCTGTTTCTGGGCACCGCCGTGCACAAACTGCGCGACCTGCGGACGACCGCGGCGATCACGTCCCGCTACCTGCAGAGCTTCGGCCTGCCCGGTTCACCCGCGCTGGCCGCCGCCGTCACGGCGGGGCTGATCGGCGCGGAACTGGCCGCCGCCGGGCTCTGTGCCGTCTATCCCTCGGGAACCGCAGCCGCCGGCCTGGTTGCGGGGCTGCTCGGCCTGTACGGGCTCGGCATGGCCGTGAGCATCGCGCGCGGTATCGCGCCCGAGGATTGCGGCTGCTCCTGGGCCGGGACCACCGGGCAGCCCGCGGGATGGGCACTGGTGCTGAGGAACCTCGTGCTGATCGCTGTCGCCCTGTTGCTGGCGGCGCCGGAGGCCGCGCGACCGCTCGAGTTCGCCGACTACGCGGGCGCGTTCTCGCTCGGCGTCTTCGCCATCGCCATGTACGCTACGGCGGACGTGCTCATCGCGAACCACGGTTTGCTCCGGGAGGGAACGTCTTGACGACCTCCGTCGGCATCCTGTTCGCGGTCATGGGCTGCGCGATCCTCTGCCTCGCCGTGGTCACCTTCGCACTCGCGCGCCAGGTTGGCGTGATCCACCAGCGGATCGGCCCGGTCGGCGCGCTGGCGCTGAGCAAGACGGTGCGCGTCGGCGAGAAGTCGCCGGAGTTCCGGCTCGACACCCTGGACGGCGAACCGGTCGTCCTCGGCGCTCCCGATCCCGATGGCAGGAGCACGTTGATCACGTTCCTGACACCCAAGTGTCCCGTCTGCGCCCAGCTCCTTCCAGCGCTCCGATCGATCGCACGGAAGGAGTCGAGCTGGCTGCAACTCGTCTTCGCGAGCGACGGCGACCCGGCGGAGCACACGGAGTTCAGAACCAGGAGCCGGCTCGACGACTTCGCCTACGTCCTTTCGCCGGAACTCGGCATGACCTATGAGATCGGCAAGCTCCCTTACGGCGTGCTGCTCGATGAAAACGGGTTCGTCGCGGCCCAGGGGCTCACGAACAGCAGGGAGCACGTGGAGAGCCTGTTCGAGGCGAAGCGGCTGGGCGTCAGTTCAATCCAGGAGTTTCTCGAGCACCAGGAAGAAGGCCGGGTGCTCATTGCAGGGGGTTCACAACAACCATCGTGAGGTTTGCCATGAACTGGTTCGACAACATTTCGATTCGCGCGGCGACCCGTCTGGCCGACACGACATCCCGGCGATCGGTGCTGGGGTCCATCGGTAGCGCCATCGCTGGTGGCGTCTTGCTGCCGCTGCTGCCGGTGGACCGGACCTTCGCGCAGGAAGCCGCCGATGACGCGGCCGAACCCATGCAGGATCCCATGCAGTGCGACTACTGGGCATACTGCTCGGTGGACGGCTGGTTGTGCGGCTGCTGCGGCGGTTCGACCAACTCCTGTCCGCCGGGATCCAAGGCCGCTCCCATCACGTGGACCGGCACGTGTCTCAATCCGGCCGACGGCAAGAGCTACGTCGTCGCCTACCACGATTGCTGCGGCGCCTTCCCCTGCCAGCGCTGCTACTGCAACACGAACGAAGGCGACACCGCCCGCTATCACCCCCAACGTTCGAATTCCGTCCTCTGGTGCGGAAACGGCGGCGCTCCGTTCGGCTACCACTGCACGATGTCCCGTATTCTCTCGGTCGCCGAATAGGACTCCCCGACTCGTGCATTCCGAGGTACACCGCGAAGTGCATCGCCCGCTCGTTCTGCTCACGATCCTCGTCGTGTGCGCGAGCGCGGTCGCGGTCGGGGCCGAAGCGGACGAGGCGGACACCTACCGCCTCGCTCATCTCGACTACATGCTGCACTGCCAGGGCTGTCACATGGCCGACGGCTCCGGCGTGGAGGGCACGGTCCCTCCCCTACCGGGCGAGGTGGGCAAGTTCATCTCCAGCCCGGACTGGCGCGACTATCTCGTCCAGGTGCCCGGCGCCTCCCAGGCTCTGATCGATGACGAGGCCCTGGCCAGGCTGATGAACTGGATCGTCAGGCGCTTCGATCCCGAGAACGCAAAGGACCTGAAGCCCTACGAGGCGGAAGAAGTGGGGCGACTCCGCCGTCAACCGGTAACCAACCCGACCGAAGTGCGCCGGCGAATCATCGAGGACATCCAGGGCTCGACTTCCGAGAACTAGCGCCGCTACCTCTGCACCCGGGGTCCTTCCGGCGCAACCTCCTCGAAGCGTTTGATCCTGCCGGCCTCGTCGTGGCGCCCCAACTGCTCGAGCGTCTGAGCGAGTTCGAACAGGAGGACGTCCTCCGGCAGGTGGCTCTCGCCACTCTCCACCAGGCTCTCCAGTCTGCCAGCCAACTCCTCGAGCCGGCCTTCTTCGCGGTCCAGGTAGATCAGGTTCATCTCGGCGTCCGCCGCGAGCTCGCCCGGGCCGCCCTCAACCAGTGCCACCCAGAGCGTACGAGCCTCCGCGAACCGGCCGTTCACGGCCTCGAGTTCGGCGAAGTGGCCATGCGCGGCCCACGCTGCCCCACTGCCGCGATAGTCCTCGATCAGGCGCTCGAAGCGGCGCCTGGTTTCCTGGGTCCGGCCCGGTATCCGACTCGTCACCAAAGCGTCCGTGAGAGCCGCCTGTGCCCGATTGTCGCGAACCGTACGGCCGACCAGCACACCTCCAGCCGTGACCACAACCAGGACCACGGCCAGGCTTCGCACCCGCCAACGACGCCGGCGCACTCTCGCCTTTGATCGCACCGTTCTCCTCCGGGACACGTGGGCTGACGGCCTCGTCGTGACTATACTTCCGTAGCTTGGCCGTGTCTTTTTCTCCCGATCGTCGCTCCCACGCCTTCGGCCCGTACTTACTCGATGTCGGGCAACGGCGGCTACTGCGCAACGGGGAGGCGGTGCCGCTCCGGCCGAAGATCTTCGACACCCTGCAAGCACTGGTCGAGAACCATGACCGCCTCCTCTCCAAGGAGGAACTGATGGTGATGGTCTGGCCCGACACGGCAGTGGACGAGAGCAACCTCGCGCACAACCTCTCCGTGCTCCGGAAGACCCTGGGACAGAACGAGAAGACGAAGTACATCGCGACTCTTCCGGGTCGCGGCTACCGCTTCGTCGTGCCGGTCGAAGCTGCTTTGGACGGCTCGATCGCGGTCCGGCCCTTCTCCAACATGAGCCCGGATCCTGAACAGGACTTCTTTTGCGACGGCGTGGCGGAAGAACTCATCGACGCACTGGCAAGCGTCAACGGGCTCCGCGTCGTCGGCAGAACGTCGTCCTTCGACCACCGGCTGAGGGACCGCAGCAGCTCGGACGTTGGCCACAAGCTGGGTGTGTCGGCCATCCTGGAGGGCAGCGTGCGGAAGGCGGGCGAGCGCCTCCGGATCTCGGCACACCTGATCCGAACATCTGACGGCACCCAGCTATGGTCGGAGCACTACGACCGCGAACTTGGGGATGTCTTCGAGATCCAGGAGGACATCGCGCAGGCGATCGTCGACCGTCTGCGATGGAAGCTCCTTGGACCGCATACCGGCCCCGTCGTCAAGCGACCGACGGAGAGTCAGGAGGTGTACCAGCTCTATCTGGAGGCGCGGTACCACCTGGGCACGCAAAAGGGCGACCGCCTGAAGCAGGCAATCGCACTCCTGGACAGGGCACTCGAAATGCAGCCGGACTTCGCGCAGGGTCATGCCGTGCTCGCTCTCTGCTACGGAGTGCTCGCGGTGGACGGGTTCCTGCAGGTCGAAGAGGCGGCGGCAAAGGCCGAGGAAGCGGTGAACAGGGCGTTGGAACTGAACGATACGACCCCTACCGCCTACCGTGCATGCGGTCTTCTGCGCGCCGCACTCCAGTGGGACTGGCCGGCGGCCCAGCGGGCGTACCTGCGCGCGCTGCAGCTCGACCCCGGGAACCCGAACGCCCGGTTCTCCTACGGGCATTACTTCCTGGCGCCGGTCGGCCGCCTGGACGAAGCGGAACAGGAGCTGAATACCGCCACGCATCTGGACCCCCTCGCCCCGATGCTGCGTCGAAGTCTGTCCTTCGTCTACTACCTGTCCCGTCGCTACGAGGAGGCGCTCGCCGAGGCTCGGCGAACGCTCGCCATCGATAGCACCTACCCGGCGACCCGATCGCTGGCGGCCGCTTGCTACATGGCGATGGACCGACCGGAAGAGGCGGTCCGTGAGCGCCAGATCTATCTGCGGAACGCCGGTCGCCCGGATGACGCCGACACGATCGGAAGCATTTTCGAGAAGGAGGGCGAACCGGGAGTCCTGCGCTGGACCGCAGCGCGGCTATTGAAGCCGGTCGCCGGCCAGAACGCTCACTACGACTCGCTGGCGATCCTGTACACCTGGCTGGGCGAACCGGAAGCAGCTCTGCGCTGGCTCGAAGAAGCGATCAGGGCCAAGCGAGGAGTGGCCATGTGGGCCAAGGTGCATCCCGCTTTCGACGAGCTACGCTCCGAGTCGCGTTTCCAGGAACTGCTCGATGGCATGGGGGTCACCGACCCCAGCGTCGCGACGCCCGGCGCCGCCGGGTAGTCACGCACAGTCCCTGCATGACCCAAGTCAGGGAAGTCCAACGGTTGCCGCCCGTCTGGTGGCTGCCCGCGTCTTTCACTCTCCTGTTGCTTGCCTTCTCGCTGCTTCCGCAATTCCGCGCAAGCACCGAGTTGACCTGGTCTCTCCGGGGCGCCTGTGGCGTGCTCGCTCTTCTTCAGAGTCGTCTGCTGGCCGGCTCCGGCCAGGGCGGCCGTGAGCTGAAGCTCAGGATCTCCCTGATTCCCTCGCACTACGTGCAGGCCTTCGTCCAGGCCTGCATCTACGTCTACTGGGGCCTGTACTGGGAACAGATGCGCCACCAGGTGGCGCTCATTGCAGCGCAGATCATCTTCGCCTACGCCTTCGACATGCTCGTGGGCTGGTCGAGACGGAAGACCTGGCACTTGGGCTTCGGGCAGTTTCCGATCATCCTGAGTACGAACTTCTTCCTCTGTTTCAAGGAGGAGTGGTTCTACCTGCAGTTCGCGATGATCGCCGTCGGCATCCTGGGCAAGGAGTACTTCCGCTGGAACCGGGACGGCCGCAAGCGGCACATCTTCAATCCGTCGGGCTTCGCTCTCTCCGTCTTCTCCCTCGGGCTGATCCTCTCCGGAACGACGAACCTCACGTGGGGCGCCGAAATCGCGACCACCCTGGCCAATGCGCCCCACATGTACGTCGCGATCTTCCTGGCCGGTCTGGTAGTCCAGTTCTTCTTCTCGGTGACGATCGTCACGCTGTTCGCGGCGGCCGCCCTGGTGGCGGCCAATCTCGTCTACTCCAGCGTCACCGGCGTCCACTTCTTCGTCGACGCCAGCATTCCCATCGCGGTCTTCCTCGGCCTTCACCTGCTGGTCACCGATCCGTCGACCTCTCCGCGCAGCCGGCTGGGAAGCGCGGTATTCGGCATGCTCTACGGCCTCAGCGTCTTCGGTCTGTTCGAGTTCCTCCGCCAGGTCGATGCCCCACTCTTCTACGACAAGCTCCTCTTCGTCCCGATACTCAACCTGTGCGTACCGCTGCTGGACCGGCTCGGGAAGTCGCGCCGGGTGGAGGGTCTTCGCTTCTCGGTACTGCTCCAGGCAACGAAGCCACGCCGCGTGAACTACGCCTTCATGGTCGTCTGGATCGGGCTCTTCGGCTGGATGCTGGCGTCGAGCTTTGTCGGCCGGACGCACGAGGGCGACGACTTCAAGTACTGGCAGCAGGCGTGCGACGAGGGCAAGCGGTTCGGCTGCGAGAACCTGGTCACGAAACTCCAGCTCACTTGCAACAACGGCGGCGGCGAGGAGTGCAACATGCTGGGAGTGCTTTTCAATCGGGGAGAGGTCGTGCCGCTCGACTCGCTGGAGGGCGTTTCCTACTTCGACCAGGCCTGTCGCAACGGTTTCCACAAGGGTTGCCAGAACGTCGTCATCCAGGCCTTCTTCGACGGCACCGTGACGATCTCTTCCGGTGGAGTTTCCGATGCGATCGCACAGCTTCCGAGCGGCTGCGAAGAAGGGGAGAGCATGAGCTGTTTCCTGCGCGGCTACGCCCACGTACATGGGCACGGCGTGCCGAAGGACATTCCCCTGGCCCAGGATCTCCTCTCCACCGCCTGCAACATGGGCGAAGCCGCTGCCTGCGCGGAACTGGAGAAGGGCCTCGGAACACTCTTCTTCCCGCCCGGCAGCAGACCGAACCGTCCGTAGAGAGGATCCGCAGGCTCAGAAATCGAGCGACATCCGCATCTCCATGGGAATGCCGTGCTGGTGCGGTACGGGCGCCACCGTTTCGGTAAGGCACTCCATTCCCAGGGAATCGTAGAAGCCGACCGCGGGCGTACCGGAAAGGACATCGAGGTGCACGCCTCGCAGCCCGGCGCTCTTCGAATCGTCGATCGCCCTCTGCATCAACTGCTTCCCGATCCCCTCACCGCGGCGCGACTCCACGACGGCGAGCGCGTGAACGTAGTAGACCGCGGACGGAATCGCGACATTCAGGTAGCTGGCCAGATAGGCGGCCCGTCCGATCTCGCCGAGTTGCTCCCTGCTGACCCGGCCCGACTCGATCAGCGGCGCCCAAAGGGCGCCCAACGTCTTCTTGCGCGTAGCGAACTCCGGGCCGCGAAAGCCGATCTCGATCGCGAGAAGTTCGTCGCCCTCGACTGCGATCGTCGTGCAGTCGTAGCCGAACAGCGTGCCGGCCCTGGACCAGGAGGCCTTGACGATCTCGTCGTAGTACTCGCGGCCGCCGAACTGGTACTCGTAGGTCGTCGGACCCGTCTCATAGACCAGGTCGGCGACTTCGTCCGCCCACTTCTGGGCATGTGCCTCGGTTGCCTGCATGATCTCCATCGTTGCGCTCCCTTCCCTGGTTTGTCAGGTCTGAATTCGTTGTGATGCCGAAATTGCGCACAAACTCCGCCGACGCGATAGCTTCGGCCGTGGTGATTCACTACCGCCCGATGACGATGTCCGACCTCGGCAACGTCCCCATCGACTGCCAGGGGTCGGAAGCCACGATCCGTAGCCGAATCGCCGACCTCGGAGCGAGCGCGATCCTCGCCTTCGACGGCGAGCAGCACGTGGGCCAACTCCAGTTCCGCCGCTACGACCAGGCACTACGTTCCCCCGACGGCATCATGGATCCGTCCTACTGGGGCGACTTCGGCCAGGCCAGTCAACCGTACCTGCCAGGGGGAACGTTGAACCTGTTCTGCTATCACGTCGGCCAGTTGGAGGCCGGCAACGCCCGCGACCCCCACTACCACGGACGCGGCATCGGCGTGGCGCTTCTCAAGGAGTTCCTGCGCTGGGCCGACGCAAACGGCGTCGAGGCCACCGTCGCCAAGGCCCTGCCGCCCTTCCGTCCCCTGGGCGTACTCATGGGTGGCCACCCGGCCTCGGTCTACGAGGATCACGGGTTCGAGGTCGCCGCCCGCTGGTGCGACCGCGACCTGCGCGACCGGCTTCCCAACGTTCTTGCCGGCGAATTTGGCGACGGCGTCGCAAGTGCGCTCCGGGACCTCCGCGATCAAGGGCTCACTCTCGACGCGCTTGCCGAAGTGGCGATGGTCGTACGGCGGCGCCCGTAGAGGACCCGCAGACCGAGGGCGACCAGGTCCGCCCATTGCTACTCCTGGCCATGGATGCGCCTGGAGTCGAAGTCCATCCAGGTGACGAGCCACTTGCCGCCGCGCTTGTTCACCAGCATCTCGAGACCGAAGTCCAGCCCGGTGGTCGTGATCCACCGGGCTCCCGTGACCTTCGCCGTGCCGTTCTCCCACTCGACCACCATCTCGTCGCTCGGCGTCTCGCTACCGGCGGTCGACCCGAGGTAGTCACGGAATACAACCTTGTCGGCGCCGCTGTAGGACCTGAAGTCCTCGCCCAGATAGGTCCACATCAGGTCCATTTCGCCCGCCGCCATGGCCTTCAGCATCGCGCGAACCGCCACCTTGACGGCTTCCGTGTCCTTGCTGGACCCGGCGGCCACGCCGGCAGGTGCGGATGTGGTTCCGCCGGGCCGGTCCCCCTTCTCCGTAACCCGTGTTGCAGCCAGATCAAAGACCGCCAGGTGCTCTTCGTCCTTCACAAAGACCCGGGATCCGGAGAGCGCCACATGCGCCCAGGTCGTGCTGTCGGCCACTTCCCAGGAAGCCAGCTCCTTGTAGCCCGACGGATCGGCCGCGATCACCTTGAGTTCGGCTTCGTCCGTCAGCACGAGGAGACGGTCGTCTACCGCGATCACCGACGCGTACGCGGCCCACCGCCCGGGTCCCTGCCAGACGACCTCCCCGGTGGCGGGGTCAAGGCAGACGAAAGTGCCGGCCCTCTTGTTCGAGCGGAAGTACAGATGGTCGCCTACCAGCACCGGGGAGTCCATGTAGAGCTCCGCGTCGTCGGTCTTCCAGACCTCGCTCACGTCCCAGGCCCCGTCCGGATCGGCTGGCGGTTCGACCTTGATCGCGGCGGTTCCCCACTGGTACCCCGAGAGGATGAAGTTGCCGTCGAAGCGCACCGTGGTGGGCGTATTCTGCTGGAAGGCCGTCGTGAAGTCGAGCGACCACAACGGGTCGCCATCCGTCGCTCCGACTCCGAAGAAGGACACGTCGTCCAGCGTCACGATCTGGCGCACCCCGCCATGGTCGAACGCCACGGGCGAGGCATAGGCCGGCGGCCCGTCGACGCGCCACACTTCCTCGCCGGTCGTCTTGTCGTAGGCGACCAGAGCGCCCTCATCTCCCTGTTGCTCGTTGCCCGTGGTGCCGATCGGGACAATCAGCAGGTTGCCCTCGATCAGAGGCGACGAAGCGGTTCCCCAGATCGGGTACGGCTCCTCGTAGAGGTCTTCGAAGGTCTTCTCCCACCGCACCTTGCCCGAATCGGCGTCCAGGGCCAGAAGGCGTTCCCGAATGCCGAAGCTGTACACCGAATCGCCCTCGGCGAGCATCGTCGACTTCGGACCCGGGCCGTACTGAATTGCCGCGTTTCTCGGCGCGTACGAAACACCGTAGCCGTGTCGCCATAGTTCCTCCCCGGTCGCCGCCGACAGGGCGAGTACGACTTCCTCCTCGCCCTGTCGCGCGTGCAAGAAGACCCGGTCGCCGACGATGATCGGCGAAGACTGGCCCCCTCCCACGTGCACCTTCCAGAGTTGATGAAGCGTCGCCGGCAGAACGGCCGGGAGTTCCCCTCCGGGCGCGGTGCCGTCGCGATTGGGTCCCCTCCACTGCGGCCAGTCGCCGGCTTGCGCGAGCGGGGCGGATGCGAGAGCCACGAGGACGAACGCCGCGGCCATCCGGCCTCCGATCCGCGCCGTCGCTGCGTTCTTCCCGAAACGTCCGGATTCCGATTCGTGTCGCATGGCCTTCACCTCCCGTCGAGTCAACAACAGCAACCCTTGCCTCCGTCGAAGAGAACACGATCTCCCACTCCCGGCCGACGGTCAAGGGAGTTTTCTTAGCAAAGTTGAGCGAATGTTGACGGGCAACCGGCGCCCACCGTTCGAATGGCGGCCAGGGCACGCTCCAGGCGATCCTGTCCGTCCACTCGGGCAGGAGACGCCCTGAGCCGAAACCTGCTAGGGTAGCCACTTCCTGCGCCCGGCCGAACCAGCCCCGGCGCGGAGACGAACCCGCAAGCCAGCAACGCGAAGGAAGACAGCAGATATGGCCACCAAGGCATCGATCGCCAAGAACGAGCGCCGCAAGAAGATCGTCGAGAGGTACCGTGAACGCCGCGAGGAGCTGCGTGCACTGGTCCGGGATGAGCGCCTTCCTCCCGAGCAGCGCTTTCAGGCGCAGCTCCTGCTGAACAAGCTGCCGCGCGACGCCAGCCCGGTCCGGGTCCGCAACCGCTGCGCCGTCACCGGCAGGCCCCGGGGCTACTACCGCAAGTTCGGTCTGTCGCGCATCGCTCTGCGGGACCTCGCCCTGCGCGGCGAGCTCCCCGGCGTGATCAAGGCGAGCTGGTAAGACCTCAGCCCCCCAGCGCCGCGGCCAGCTCGTCGAGCATGCGCCGCTCTTCCCTGGAAACACTGCCGAGCCCCAGGAACCCGCCGGCCGCCTCCGCGACCGCCTGAGCGCGGCTCATGATGTCGTCGCGCACCGTTGCCGCGTCCTCGCTGCCAAGTTCCGCGACCAGCGCCGCCGCGTAGCCCTTCCAGGCCTCGAGCAGCTCGGACCCGGGCCGCCGGTCGAGCCAGGCCAGGAGCAGCCCGGCGGCGGTCGATCCCCGGGTCACGCCGGCTTCCCTCGCCGCCTGCATGATGGCGTCCCGTTCGCCGGCGTCCATCGCGTGGTCGGCCCAGGCGACCTCGATCAGGGGCACCAGACCGACCGCGACCAGCGCCTCGCTGTGCATCCCGGCGTCCAGCAGGGCGCCGAGGACTTCCCGGTGCGCGATCCCGGACGCCGCCGCCAACTCGTCGATCTGCTGCTCGCGCTCTTTCTTCGCCCGCAGTTCCCCGATCAGCTTGCGGTCCATGTTGCGAAAGAAGGCTTCCTCCAGGGAATCGCCGCGTTCACGGAGGGCATCGGTGGTCATCTGGCTTGCTTCCTGTTGGGTCGGGACGTGAGATCTCGGGGCCGAAAGCGGCGGCATCGTAACACCCTGCGCAGCCGGTACCCGGTGCTACGATCGGCCCTCTCTTCGTCCAGCTTCGGTCGATACGCAACAGCCTCTGCACAGGGAGCCAACGACCATGTTCGATCTTCACGCGCCGGGTCGGGGACGGGTTCTGCTCGGCCTCCTCATCATCTCGCTGGCGACCGCACCGGTCGCCGCCCAGAACGTCACCGTCTGCATGCCGACGTTCTTCATCGATGCCCTCGCCGACCTGGGAGAGGAGCACGAGAACCTGCGTCTGGTGGGGGTCGACGACGACCTGGACCCGAGCGACTGCGACGGGCTGATCGCCGGCTACCGCGGTATCGAGAACTTCCTGGTCGCCGACAGCAAGCTGCGCTGGATCCAGAGCAACTCGGCCGGCGTCGAGGGCTTCCTCGCGATTCCCGACCTGCGCGACAGCGACATCGTGCTGACGAACGCGAAGATCATCCAGGGCCCCGAGATCGCGGACCATGCCTTCGCCCTGCTGCTGAACTTCACCCGCAACATCAAGGCCTTCAACGCCAAGATGCCCGAGGGCTGGAACACGACCCGCGAACTGCCCATGATCGAGCTCAGAGGCAAGACGGCGCTCGTCATCGGCCTCGGCGGCATCGGCACCCAGATCGCGCAGCGGGCCGCCGCCTTCGGCATGACCGTGATCGCGGTCGATCCGAAGGACATCCCCATCCACCGCGACGTCGCCTACGTCGGCAAACCGGACGAACTCGACGATCTGCTGCCCCGGGCCGACGTCGTCTTCTCCTCCGTGCCGCACACGCCGGCCACGGAGGGCCTGATCGGTGAGCGCCAGTTCGAGCTGATGAAACAGGACGTCTACTTCATCAACATCTCGCGCGGGAAGATCGTCGACACGGACGCCCTGGTCGCGGCACTCGAAAGCGGCAAGGTCCGCGCCGCCGGCCTCGACGTAACCGATCCCGAACCGCTGCCGACCGGCCATCCGCTGTGGACCATGTCGAACGTGACGATCACGCCGCACCTGGCGACGATCTCGGACCGGCTGGAGGAGCGGCGGACGCAGTTGCTGCGGGACAACATCACCCGCTTCGCCACCGGCAGGCCACTCCGCAACATCATCGACAAGCAAGTCGGCTACTAGGAGGTTGCGCCACAGAGCGTTCCTCGCCCTCCTGCTCTGCGCCGCGTCCGCGGCCGCCCAACCAGCCGCGGACGATCCACCAGAGCTCCTGGACGCGTTCGCGTTCCGCCACATCGGCCCGATCGGCAACCGGGTCTCCGCAGTCTCCGGCGTCCCCGGGGATCCTCGGACCTGGTACGCGGGCGCCGCCTCGGGCGGCCTGTGGCGCAGCACGGATGGCGGCACAGGCTGGGAGCCCATCTTCGACCGCCTGGACGCCGCGTCGATCGGTTCGATCGCCGTCGCACCCTCCGACCCGAACGTGATCTGGGTCGGCACCGGCGAGAGCTTCATCCGCAGCAACATCTCGATCGGCAACGGCGTCTACCGCTCCACGAACCGCGGAGACAGCTTCGAACACCTCGGGCTCGACCTCACCGGCCGCATCGGCCGCATCATCGCGCATCCCGACGATCCGGACACCGCGCTGGTAGCGGCTCTCGGCCACGCCTACGGGCCACAGGACGAGGGCGAGGCGGCACGCGGCGTCTTTCGCACGACCGACGGCGGCGCCACCTGGGAGCACGTCCTGTTCATCGACGCGGACACCGGCGCCATCGACCTCGCCTTCGCGCCGTCCCGGAGTCCGCGCGCCAGCAACGGCCCGCAGTGCCGTAGAGGCGCGCGGACTCAGGGTACGGTGGGGGCTGGGGCCAGACTCCGAGCTTGCGAGGCGTCTGGCGGCGACAACCCGCGAACCGTCTATGCCGCGGTCTGGCAGATCGAGATTCGCACCTCGGGCCGCACCAGCGGCGGCCCGGGAAGCGGCCTCTACCGTTCCCGTGATGGAGGTACATCCTGGGACCTCCTGGAGAGCCCCGGCCTGCCGGAGCCGCCCCTGGGCAAGATCGGCCTCGCGGTGTCGGCCGACGATCCGGACCGGGTCTACGCCCTGATCGAGACGAGCTCGAACCGTGACTTCGCCCCCTCCGACCCATTCGCCGGCGTCCTCTGGCGCTCCGACGACCGGGGGGACTCATGGCGTCTGGTCAGCCGCGACCTGAACCTGATCACCAGGCCGCTGTACTACACGCGCATGGCCGCGGCCCCCGACCGCGCGGACGAGATCACGTTCGTCGCGACGCGGCAGTCCGTATCACTCGATGGCGGGCGCACGGTCGAGAGCGAAGGCTTCGAGCAGCCCGGCTGGGACCATCACGACATCTGGATCGATCCGCTCGATCCGGACCGCCGCATCGTCGGCCACGACGGTGGCGTTAGCATCACGACGGACCGCGGCAGGTCCTGGTACCGGCCCCAGTTGCCGATCGCCCAGATGTACCACGTCTCGACCGACGATCGCGTGCCCTACTTCGTCTACGGCAACCGCCAGGACGGCCCGTCGATGCGCGGACCCAGCCGTGTCCTCTATGGGGGACGCACCCAGGGAATCCCGGTCGGCGAGTGGCACTCGGTCGGCGGCTGCGAGGTCGGCTTCTCGATGGTCGATCGCGGCAATCCGAACCTGGTCTGGACCGGCTGCTACGACGGCCAGCTCGAGCTCTACGACCTGCGCTCGGGCCAGGCTCGCGACGTCAGCGTCTGGCCCATGGCGATCGAGGGATCACCTGCGTCGGAGCTCGAGTACAGGTTCCAGTGGACGGCGCCCTTCGCCACCTCGCCTCACGATGAGACCGCGGTCTACGCCGGCAGCCAGTACGTCCACCGCAGCCGCGGCCGAGGTCAGAGCTGGGAACGCATCTCGCCCGACCTGACCACCGCCGACCCGGCGCTGATGCGCCGCACCGGAGGCCTGACCCTCGACGACGCCGGTCCGACGATCGCGCCGGTCGTCTTCGCGATCGCCGAAAGTCCACTCGAACCGGGCCTGATCTGGGCCGGCACGAACGACGGCCAGGTCCAGTTGACTCGCGACGGCGGTGCGACCTGGACCAACGTGACCGCGAACCTCCCCGACTTGCCGCCCCTGGGCACGGTCCGCAACATCGATCCCTCCGACTTCGCCGCCGGCACCGCCTACGTCGCGATCGACCGGCACCAGGAGGGCGACACGACGCCCTACGTCTTCCGGACGACCGACTACGGCGAAACCTGGACCGATCTCGCGGCCGGTCTGCCGCGCGGCCCGCTCGCGAATGTCCACGCCGTCCGCGAGGATCCGGAACAGCCGGGGCTCCTCTTCCTGGGGACGGAGAACGCGCTCCGGGTTTCCTTCGACGACGGCGCGAGCTGGCGAAACCTCTCCCGGCGCAGCGACGGCAATGCGAACCTGCCACCCGCGCCGGTGCACTGGATCGAGGTCCAGGAGCACTTCGACGACCTGGTCGTGGCGACCTACGGACGCGGCATCTGGATCCTCGACGACCTCACGCCGCTGCGCGAGATCGCCCGAGGGCTGACCGGCCGCGGACCGGCCCTGTTGCCGCCCCGCGTCACCTACCGTTTCCGCACCCGCGGCGCACCGATGGCCCAGCCGGACGTGCCCGCAACCGGCACGAATCCGCCGTACGGGGCACTGCTCCACTACTGGATTCCGCAGTCGATTCCGGATCCTGCCCGGGACGACACGGCTGCCGAGAAAGGCAACGAGAACCGAGCCACGATCCGCGTCCGCGACGCGGACGGCAACCTGGTCCGCACCCTGGACGATCTGTCCGTGGCACCCGGCCTCCACCGCGTGACCTGGGACCTGCGCCACGACCCGACCACCCAGGTACGGCTGCGCTCCAAGCCCGACGAACGGCCCGACTGGGTCATGCCGGAGGAGGGCTGGCGTACCCTGCCCGACGGCAGCCGCTTCTCCATGCTGGCGGCGCCGGGCCGCTACCGGATCGAGCTGGTCCTCGCGACCGGGGGTGACGAAGAGGACGAGAACGAGCCGATCTCGGCCGTCGACCTGGGAGTCCTCCTCGACCCGGATTCCACCGCTTCCCCCGACGCACTGGCCGCGCAACAAGCCCTCGTCGTCCAGATGCGCGAAGGCATCGAACGGTCCGCGGCCATCCTCAACGAGGCCGAGCGCCTCCGCCGCGACCTGCGGCAGCTCGAAGAACGCCTGATGGAAGGGAGCGGCGATGTCGAGACCTCCGAAGCGATCAACCGGACCTCCTCGCTGCGGCAGGAGCTCCGCGCGATCGAAGAGGCGTTCTTCGATCTCCGGCTGACCGGCACCGGTCAGGACTCCCTGCGGTGGCCGCGCCGCCTCTACGCGCGCCTGACCTACCTGGCGCGCTCGGTCGCCCAGGCCGACGTTCGACCGACGGACCAGCAGGCCGAGGTGTGGGAGATGCTCAGGGGCCAGCTCGCCGAGCAGGAGAAGCGTTTCGACGCTACGCTTGCCGGCCCGCTGGCGGACCTGAACCGGACGCTCGCCGACAGCGGTTTCCTGCTGGTGGCGCCCCGTTGACCCTGACCGCATCCTCTCTTCCGCATCGCTTCGAAGCAGCGGCGTTTCGGCAACGCCGCATCGAGGCCAGCGGCACGGAACTCGAGGTCTACGAATGGGGCCGCCCCGACGCCCCCGCGATCCTCCTGGCGCACGGGATCCAGGACTTCGCCCTCACTCTCGCTCCGGTGGCTGAAGCCTTCGCGGTCGACCACCACGTGATCGCCTACGATCTTCGCGGTCACGGCGAAAGCGCCCACCCGGGCGTCTACACGATGGCGCATCACATCGCCGACCTGCACGCCGTGTACACAGACAGCGGAGTCGATCGGCCGATCGTCGTCGGCCACAGCCTGGGAGGGCAGGTCGTCGCCCAGTGGGCGGGCATCTTCGCCGAGCTCCCGCGTGCGATCGTTCTGATCGAGGGTCTGGGCCCTCCCTACGCGCTGAACCGCTTTCCCGAAGAGGTCAAGCAGAAACGGGCCCGGAACGCGGTCGAGACGTTGACTCACCCGCGCCAACACCGGCTCGTGGCCTCCGCCGACCACGCCTGGGATCTCCTGAAACGCGTCCATCCCCGTCTCGATCCGGAGCGCGCCCGCGAGTTCGTCGAGCTCGGCACCCGTCCCCTCCCCGCCGGCGGCCTGGAGTGGAAGTGGGATCCTCAGATAGTCACGACCTGGATGTCGAACGTGCCGGAGGCCTCCGAGGAACGCTGGTCCTGGGTTACCTGCCCGGCGCTCATCCTCACCGCCGCCCTGGCGAACGAGTTCTGGAGCGGCCGCCGCGGCGTCGACGAGCAGCACGCCACCCCTGAACCCGAAGAGATCGCCCGTCGCGTCGCCCTCTTCCGCCGCGGCGAACACGAAGAGATCGAAGGCGCCGGCCACATGGTCCACTACGATGTCCCGGACCGCCTCGTGGCCACGATCCGCCGCTTCCTGGAGCGGCTGCCCGCGGCGTAGCGGCCGCTAGTCGCCGAGCATCTGGCGAAGGAGGTCGGCCAGGCGGTAGCCGGCGAGGGCGGCGCGCTGCAGGGCGATGTCGTAAGCGCGATTGGCGTAGGCCGATGAGGGTGCTTCGCCGCGGGTTAGGTCGCTGGGATAGAGGGTGTTCCGGACGATCTGGTTGGACTCCCTGGCCCAGGCTTCGAAGTCGCCGGACTTGAGGTTGGCGCGGACGGAGTCGTCGAGAGGATGGCGGGCGCGGACCTCGGCGGCGACCCGGTCCTTGAGGGCTTCGTACTCTCGGTCGCGGAGTTCGCCGAAGGCTCTCCAGAACGCTTCGGGCGGCGGCGGCTCGTTGGCTCGGGAGGCGAGCTCGGCAAGCGCCTGCTCCCGGTGTTCGGCCCGGAACGGGCCGTCGAGGGCCCCGTCCCAGAAGGCGTGGAGGTTGCGGTTCCACTCGTCCAGGACGAAGCCGTTGCCGCCGCGGTCGCCTTCCCGCTCGTCGCGCCGCTCGGTGACCCGGGACGCCGCGTGGAGCGGCTGGTGGATATCGCCGACGAGGTGGAAGATCCAGGCAAGGTGGATCGCGCGCTTGTCCGGCCGACCGGACGAATCGGCGACGGAGCGCGCAAGTTCGACCAACTGGCTCACCGCATTCGGCTCGGGGACCGGCAGGTTCGTATCGTGGGCCGAGCCATCGGCGCCCTGGCGCCAGCTCCAGCCGATGTAGTGCCAGGTCGGCCGGTTGTACTTCTCGAGCTGGCGCGCGAGATCCGGCCAGTAGGCGGCGCGCTCGAACAGGATGCGGTTGCCGTCTTCCGGGGTTTCGCCATCACCGAGTCGGTAGGCGAAGCGGCCGCAGCCACGACGACGGTCCTGGTTGAGATCGATGCAGTGCATCAGGCTGTCACGCGGCGCTTCCCGGAACAGGGCGAGAACCCGGCTGCGGACCTCCGGCTCCAGCTCCTGCCAGGCGATCCGGGCAATGAGCTCATGGCCGAAGTCGTTCCAGGCGTGGGCGGGCGTCGTCGCGGCCAGAAGAAGCGCGAGCAGAACGATCGGACTACCTCGTCGTATGGGCATGAGCGGAGTGTAGCGGCGGTTTCGGTTGATAAAGTGCGCGCCGGTCCGATCCCCGGCGAAGCCTGCTCCACCGTGTCCAGCGTTCAGAACTTCACGCTCTACGACGTTCTCGTCCGTAACGCGACGGCGTTCGCCGACCGGCTCGCCCTGGTCACCGAGGACGGCGAGGAACGGAGCTTCGCGAAGCTGCGAAGTCGCGTCGACGCTTTGGCGGCAGGCCTCGACGGTCTCGGCCTTGTCGCTGGCGACCGGCTCGCCGTCCTGGCCCAGAACTCGGCGGCGTACGTCGAGCTCTACTTCGCCTGCGCCCGCCAGGGGATCGTGGTCTACCCGGTCAACTGGCGGCTGCAGCCGAGCGAGATCGAGCTCCTGATCCGCGAACGGGCGAAACCACGAGCCTTCGTCGTCGGCGGCGACTTCCTGGACGCCGTACCGGGCGGACCCGGCGACGACGCGATCCCGCACTGGTTCCAGTTCGGCGACGACCCGGCATCGGGCTACGGATCGCTCGACTCGCTCTACGCCGACGGACACGCGGGTAGCAGGCTGCACCGACCCGAGGTGGCGGCGAACGAACCGTTCGCGGTCATCGCGACCGCCGCGGTCGACGTCATTCCGCGAGGCGCCCTGCTCAGTCACTCGAACCTGGTCTGGGCCAACCTGCAGGAAATCGCTTCGCTGGGCCTGGACGGTTCGGATCGCAACCTGGTCGCCCTGCCGCTGTTTCACATCGCCGCGCTTGGCCACCTGCTGAGCGTTCTCCACGCCGGCGGCGCCAACGTGATCACGGCAAAGTACGACCCCGCCCAAGCCGTCGAGCTGATCGACCGCCACAGGATCACGATGATCAGCGACTTTCCGCCGGTGCTCACCACCCTGCTCGACGCGGCGACCGAGGCCGGCAGCCGCCTTCCCAGCCTCCGGCACGTGACCGGCCTCGACGCACCGGCGACGATGGCGCGGCTTCACAAGGAGACCGACGCCACCTTCTGGGCCGGCTTCGGGCAGTGCGAGACCAGCGGCTTCGTGACGATCCAGAACGCGCGCGAGCGTCTGGGCTGCGCCGGCAAGGCCGCCGAGCTATGCAGCGTACGCCTGGTCGACGACGACGAACGCGAGGTGCCCGCCGGTGAGGACGGAGAGATCGTCGTTCGCGGGCCGCTCGTCTTCCTCGGTTACGACGGCCAGCCCGACGTCACCGCCCACACCTTCCGGGGCGGCTGGCACCACACCGGCGACATCGGCCGGTTCGACAAAGAGGGCAACCTCTTCTACGTCGCCCGCAAGCCCGAGAAGGAACTGATCAAGCCGGGCGGCGAGAACGTCTATCCGGCCGAGGTCGAGGCCGCGATCCTCGAACTGGACACCGTCCGCGCCGCCTGCGTGTTCGGGGTCGGCGACGACCGGTGGGGCGAGGCAATCCGTGCGGTCGTCGAAGCGGACCCCGAAGCCGGTCTCCACCAGGAAGCCGTGCGCGAGCACGTCGGATCGAGCATCGCCCGGTTCAAGCGCCCGCGCGACGTGATCTTCACCAGCGAACTGCCCCGCTCGGACAAGGGCGAGGTCGACCGAGCCGCGGTCAAGGAACGCTGGGGAGACGCCTAGCAGCCGGTGGCGAGAACTCCGCGCGCAGGTGCCGTCGACCTGGAGATCACCGGAATCGAGAACGCGATCCTCGATCTTCTCGTGCGTGTCGACGACCGGCACCTGGACGAGATGGGCCTCGACAAGGGGATCATGAAGCTTGTTTCCGCCGACGAGCAGAATGCGATCCTCGACCACGTCCGGGGCGGCGACGGCGAAGTCCTGCAACCCGAGATCGAGGCCGGCGGCTCGTGCGCCAACGTGTTGCGCGCCGCGTCCCGACTCGGCGTGGAAACGAGCTACGGCTCAGCGGTCGCCAACGACGACACGGGCCGGCTTTTCGAGCACGGCCTCGAGGCGAGCCGGGTGCGCAACCGCCTGGCTCACATCGACGGTGTGACCGGAACCTCGGTCGTCCTGGTCACGCCCGACGGCGAGCGGACGATGAACACACACCTCGGCGTCTGCCGCCAGTACCGCGCCGAGCACGTACCCGAAGACGACATCCGGCGGTCGAGCATCTTCTTCACGACCGGCTACATCTGGGACACGCCGAACCAGATCGACGCGATCGAGCACGCGATCGAGGTCGCTCGCGAGGCCGGCGCCAGGCTGGCCATCGACCTCGCCGATCCGTTCGCCGTCGGCCGGTCGAGAGACCACCTGCTGCGCCACAAGGAACACGGTTTCGACATCCTCTTCGCGAACGCCGAGGAGGCGCGCATGATGACCGGCCTGGAGCCCGAGGCCGCGGCCCGCGAACTCAGCGAAACGATCGAGGTGGTCGCGGTGAAAGACGGCGTCCGCGGGGCCTGGGTGCGCCGGGGCGAGGAAGTCCACCACGTGCCCGCCCACCGGGTCGAAGTGGTCGACACGACCGGTGCCGGCGACTGCTTCGCCGCCGGCTTCCTGTACGGCCTGCTGCGCGAACTGCCGGTCCGCACCTGCTGCGAGATCGGCATCGCGATGGCCGCCGATACGATCACTCATCTCGGCGTCAAACTGTCGCCGGACATTCGGGAACGACTGACCGCGATCGGTCATCAAGGGCAACGCGAAAAGCCAACAGCGACTGCAAACCGCCCAATGACTGCAGGAAACCCGTGACAGGAGAGCGCCCATGAATCGGCACACCGAGAGTTTCCACGGAACGCATGCGCTCGTCGGCCACGGCCGCCCGCGGGCAACCGTCGTCGCGTTTCTCTGCGCCGCCCTCGCCGCGTCGGTGCTCGCACCGGCCGGCCTCGCCGCCCAGGAATCGAACCCGATCGAGCCGCACCACGTGGCGACCCTGCGCAGCGTCGGCACAGTCGAACTCTCGCCCGACGGCACTCTCGCCGCCTACCTGCTCTCCGTGCCCCGGCGGCCGCTCGACGAGGACAGCGGCTCGTCCTGGACCGAACTCCACGTCCTCGACATGAGCGAACCCGGCTCGTCGCGTCCCTACATCACGGGCGAGGTGAACATCGGGCGGCCAACCTTCCGCGGCAACGACGAGATCCTCTACACGGCCCGCCGGGCCCGGGCCACGACGTCGGCCCTCTACGGCATCCCCGTCGGCGGCGGCGAGAGCCGCAAGCTGGTCGAGCACGAGGTCGGCATCGGCTCGTACGTCCTGTCGCCGGACGGAAGCCGGGTCGCCTTCCTGGCCCGCGAGGAGACGGACAAGGACACGAAGAAGCTCCGCGACCAGGGGTTCAACCAGGAGATCTACGAGGAAGACCGTCCGCTGACCCGGCTCTGGGTCGCGGACGTCCCCGCCCTCGACGCCGACCGGCGCGACGAGGCGTCCAAGCCCGTCCTGGTCGAGACAGTCGAGGGGTCCGTGCTCTCGGTGGTCTGGAGTCCGACCGGCGACCGCCTGGCCGCGGTGACCACGCCGACCGCCCTCATCGACGACTCCTACACCAGCAAGAGCGTCGTCGTCGTCGACGCCCCGGCCGGCGGCGAGCTTTCCGTCGCCGGTTCCTTCCGCGCGATCGGCAAGCTCGGCTCGGTCGCGTTCAGCCCGGACGGCGACCGGATCGCCGCGGTCTCCGCCGCCGACGTGAACGACCCCGCGGCAGGCCGGCTGATCGTGCTGGAGGCGATCGACGGCGAACCGGGCGATCTGCTTCCCGACCTCGAGGGACACGTAGCCGACTTCGCGTGGGAGAACGATGAGCACCTGCTCTACACCGCTTCCGTCGGCGTCTGGACCACGTTCGGCAGGGTCTCGGTAGATGGTCAGGCGACGGCCCTGATCGAGCCAGGCGGACCGATCGGCCTCAGCTTCAGTCGAGCCACGGGCGGCGGCGCGCTGGCCCTGGTTTCGGAAGGGCCCGATCATCCGCGCGAGATCTACCGCTACGACCCGGCGGACCCGCAAACGGCGCCGGTACGGATGACGAACTCGAACCCCTGGCTCGACGACCTCAGCCTCGCCCGGCAAGAGCCCATCCGGCACACGGCGCCGGACGGTCTCGAACTCGAAGGCCTTCTCATCTACCCGCTCGACTACGAAGAGGGCAAGCGCTACCCGTTGATCCTCATCGTGCACGGCGGCCCCGAGAGCCACTACAGCAACGGCTGGCTGACGAGCTACTCGAACCTCGGCCAACTCGCCGCGGCGCGCGGTTTCGCCGCCTTCTACCCGAACTACCGGGGCAGCACGGGACGCGGCGTCGAGTTCTCCAAGCACGGCCAGGCCGCGGCGGCCGGCAAGGAGTTCGAGGATCTGGTCACCGCCGTCGACCACCTGATCGACATCGGCCTCGTCGACCGCGACCGGGTCGGCATCACGGGAGGCTCCTACGGCGGCTACGCCTCGGCCTGGGGCACGACCTTCTACTCGGACCGCTTTGCCGCCGCCATCCCCTTCGTCGGTATCTCGAACAACATCTCGAAGATGGGCACGACGGACATCCCCGAGGAGATGCACCTCGTCCACCACCGCAAGCGCCTGTGGGACGACTGGGACTACTTCGCGAAGAGCAGTCCGATCTACTACGTCGAGCGCAACCGCACCCCGACCCTGATCCTGCACGGCAAGGAGGACCCGCGGGTCCATCCCAGCCAGTCGATGGAGCTGTACCGGCACCTGAAGACGCTCGGCCAGGCGCCGGTGCGGCTTGTCTTCTACCCCGGCGAAGGGCACGGCAACCGCCGTTCGGCGGCCCGCTTCGACTACATGCTGCGGACGCTGCGGTGGATGGAGCACTACCTGACCGGCCCCGGTGGCGACCCCCCGCCGCGGGAGATCGACTACGCGGCCTACCTTCCGTGGGCCGAGAAGGCGGACGAGGGCGAGGACGAAACCCCCGAAACCGAGTCGACCGGCGGCGACGAGTGAGTCTGCACCTGCCACAGGGCTTCAGCCGCCGGGTCGCGCGCTACTGCGCGCTCGCCGGCTGTCTGCTGCTCGGGGCGGCGGCATGCGCGCCGGAAGGGACCGAGACCGCCGAGCCGCCCCCCGCGGAGGTCGTCGAGCGACCGACCTGGAAGCCGCCCGCGCCCCCGCCGGAACCGAAGAGTTGCGGCATCGGTTGCCTGGAGGGCAAGGGCAACAACGTCGTCAGGTTCCAGATGGACGGCGGCGAGTACACCGCGTCGATCACCGTCGAAGGCAACGACGGCATGTTCACGATCGGGCCGCCGCTCAACATCTCCGAGAACGCCCCGAACTGGTCGGGCATCAGGACGTTCTTCAACCCCGAATCCGGCGTTTACCCGCTGAAGATCCGAGCCACGGGGAAGTGGACGCTCAGTATCTCGAAGGGCAAACAGTCCTATGTCGACGGGTAGGCAGCGATGAGGTGGGGCGTGCTCCTGCTGCTGGCTGCCGCCTGGCTGTCGTGGTCGGGGCCCTACACCCTGCAAGGATGGATGATCCCGCTCTTCGGCCTGGCCTCCTGCCTGTTCGTCTGGCGGCTCTACCTGGCGCTCGACCGGGAAGCGGGCGGCGACTGGGAGTTCTTTCACCCCGCCGCCTGGCTGCGCCTGCCACGTTTCCTCGTCGTCTTCGTGTTCAGGGTGGCGATGGCGAACTTCCATGTTGTGCGGCTGATCTTCGCGCCGAAGAGCGCCCTCCACCCGCGGCTCCGGCGCGTTCCCGCCAGCCAGCAGACGTCCTTCGGCCAGGTCGTCTACGCAAACTTCATCACCCTCACGCCCGGAACGATCACGCTGGACCTGCGAAACGACGAATTGCTCGTCTACGCGCTCGACGAGGAGAGCGAGGCGGACGTCGTGGACGGCTCGATGGACCGCGACGTGCTTCGCCTGGAAGGACGGTCGACGTGATGTACCTGGCGGCGATGGCCGCGATCGTGGTCACGATGTTCCTGGCGCTCGCCCGCGCCGCGATCGGCCCCACGGTGTTCGACCGCATCCTGGCGGTCAACATGTTCGGCACGAAGACGGTGCTCCTCATCGCGGTCAGCGGCTTCCTGATGGGGCGGCCGGAGTGGCTCGATCTGGCCATCGTCTACACCCTGGTCAACTTCACCGGCACCCTCGCCGTGCTGCGCTTCGCGCGCTTCGGCAACCTCGCTCAGGACGACCGCGGCCTCTCCATCGACGACCGGGAGGCGGACGTCTGATGAACGGCGCCCTCGATGTGGTGACGGCTGCCCTGCTGGTGATCGGCGGGCTGTTCTGCGTCGTCGGCGGCATCGGCCTCCACCGGTTCTCGGACTTCTACCAGCGGACCCACGCCGCGTCGGTGACGGACACCGCCGGGGCGGGCCTCATGCTCCTCGGCCTGATGTTCCAGGGCGGCGTATCCATGGTCACCCTGAAGCTCATTCTCGTCCTCACGTTCCTGCTGTTCACGAGTCCCGCCATCGCCCACGCCCTGGTCAAGGCGGCTCACGGCCACGGCCTGGCGCTGGAACTCGAGGTCTCGGACGACGACGCGAATCCGCCTGCCGGAACAAACGAGTCCGACGGCGGCGGAGAGTAGGCATGCCTCCGGTCGAACTCCTGCTCCTGCTGCTGTTGCTCGCGACCGTCGTCGTCGTTGCGCGGCTGAAGGATCTGTTCGCCGCGGCCATGCTGACCGGGATCGCCAGTCTCCTGGCGGCCGGCCTGTTCGTGCTGATGGACGCCGTCGACGTCGCCTTCACGGAAGCCGCCGTCGGCGCCGGGATCTCGACCGTCCTCCTCCTTGGCGCCCTGAGCCTCACCTCGAGACGCGAGAAGCAGGAGCGGACGCGGGTCGTGCCGCTCCTCATCGTCGCGGCGACCGGCGCGGCGCTCATCTACGGCACTTGGGACATGCCGGCCTACGGTGATCCGGACGCCGTGATCCACCACCACCTGGCGCCGGATCTCATCGTGCAGACCGAGGAGAAGATCCACATCCCGAACATCGTCACCGCGATCCTCGCCAGCTTCCGCGGCTACGACACCCTGGGCGAGGTCGTTGTGATCTTCACGGCTGGCGTCGGCGTCGCGCTGCTTCTGGGGGGACTCACACGGCGCCGCCAGGGCCAACACGGCGAGGGGGAACCATGAGGCGGTCCCGGGTCCGCGAGATGCCGATCCTCCGGGTCATCGCCCGGGCGCTCGTGCCGTTGGTCCTCCTGTTCGGGCTCTACGTGCAGTTCCACGGCGACTTCGGTCCCGGCGGCGGTTTCCAGGCGGGCGTGATCTTCGCCGCCGGCCTGATCATCTACGCCCTGATCTTCGGCCTGGAGGCGCTCCGGCGGGTCGTACCGACGATCCTCACCGAGCGGCTGATGGCGGCGGGCGTGCTGCTCTACGGCGGCGTCGGCGTGGCGGCGATGTTCCTGGGCGGCGAGTTCCTGAACTACTCGGCGCTCGACCCGCTGACAACGGGCCACTACGGCCAGCATCTGGGGATCATCGTCATCGAACTCGGCGTCGGCATCGCCGTCGCGGCGACGATGATGCGGGTCTACTACGGTTTCGTGAACAGCCGCTTGGCCTCCGAAGACGGCTGGGCGGCCGGGGAGGGCGACGCGCCGTGACCTCCGCAGCGTCGTTCACCGAGGCCGTCTCCGGGCTGTGGGCCTACTCGCTGATCATCGTGCTGATGATGGTCGGGCTCTACATCGTCATCGCGCGCGACAACCTGATCAAGAAGGTAATGGGCCTCAACATCTTCCAGGCCGCGGCGATCCTGTTCTACGTGTCGATGGCCAAGGTCGAGGGCGGCACGGCGCCGATCGTCCCCGAGGACGCGGGCCACGGCGCCGGGCACGGAGGCCACGAGATCCTCTACTCGAACCCCCTCCCCCACGTGCTGATGCTGACCGCGATCGTGGTCGGCGTCGCGACCACCGCCCTGGCTCTCGCCCTGGCCGTCCGCATCCACCGCGAGTACGGCACGTCCGAGGAGGACGAGGCGGTGGCCTGGGACATGGAGCACGGCTGAGTTGACCGGGTTGACCGACCACTTCGTCGTCCTCGAAGTCGTTCTGCCGCTGCTGGCGGCGCCGGCGTGCGTGTTGATTCGCAACCCGCGCGTCACCCGCCTGTTCAGCCTCGGCATCGTCGCTGCCTGCTTCGCGATCGCCGTGGCGCTCCTGGTCCAGGTACGCGGCGGCGGCGTCATCTCGTACCACCTCGGCGGCTGGCCGCCGCCGCTCGGCATCGAGTACCGGGTCTCCACGGTGAACGCCTACCTGCTCGTCCTGGTCACGGCGATGGCCCTGGTCGTGATGAGTTTCGACTCGCGGGGCGGTCCGCCCCGGGTGCCGGAGTCGCGCCGCCACCTCTACTACGCGGTCTTCCTCCTCTGCATCTGCGGCCTGCTCGGGATCACGATCACCGGCGACGCCTTCAACATCTTCGTCTTCCTCGAGATCTCGTCGCTTTCCTCCTACATCCTGGTCAGCCTCGGCGGCCACCGGCGCGCCGTGATGTCCGCCTTCTACTACCTGGTGATGGGCACGATCGGCGGCGTCTTCTTCATGCTCGGGGTCGGCCTGCTCTACCAGGCCACGGGCACCCTGAACCTGCGCGACATCGCCGAGCGGCTCGATCCGTCGCTCGAAGCCCGCGGCACCGTCCTCGCGCTGGCGCTGCTCGTGGTCGGCATCTCGATCAAGCTGGCCGTCTTCCCCCTGCACCACTGGCTGCCGAACGCGTACTCCTTCGCGCCGCCCAAGGTGAGCGCCTTCCTGGCCGCGACCGCTACGAAGGTCTCCTTCTACCTGCTGGCGATGATTCTCTTCGTGATCTTCGGCGCGCCCTTCGTGTTCGGAGAACTTCGCCTGCACGTGGTGCTCATGCCGCTCTCTATCCTCGCCATGTTCCTCGCCTCTGGCGCGGCGATCTTCCAGACCGACCTGCGGCGGTTGCTTGCCTACTCGAGCGTCGCCCAGGTCGGCTACATGACCCTGGGCCTCTCGACCGCCAACGCCACGGGGCTGGCCGGCGGCCTGGTTCACCTGTTCAACCACGCGGTGATGAAGGGCGGGCTCTTCCTGGTCGTCGCCTGCTTGCTCCACCGCGTGGGCTCCGTCCACCTCGACGCGTTGGCCGGCGTCGGCCGCCGCATGCCGGTCACCTGTGCGGCACTGGTGATCGGAGGCCTGAGCCTGATCGGGGTCCCGGGCACCGTCGGCTTCGTGAGCAAGTGGTACCTGGTGTCCGGCGTGCTGGAGCGCGGCTGGACCGCGGCGGCCGTGCTCATCCTGCTGAGCTCGTTGCTCGCGGTCGTCTACGTGGGACGGGTCGTCGAAGCCCTGTACTTCCGCCAGCCGGCCGGTGACCACGTGCGGCCTGATCTGCGCGAGGCGCCGTTCGCCATGCTGGCGCCGACCTGGATCCTGATAGCGGCCGCGATCGTGTTCGGCCTGACGACGGACTGGACTTACGCCGTCGCCGCGGAGGCCGCGGGCCTCCTGCTGCAGGGCGGCATCTGAGGCAAGGACAATGAGCGCCGAGACGACGATCCTGGTCGCCATCCTGCTGCCGCTGGCGGCGGCGGTTTCCTGTCAGGTCTTCGGTCGCCTCGGGCATCCGAACCTGCGCGACTTGGCGACGCCCCTGATCGGCGTCGCCACGTTCTACGCCGTCTGGCAACTCGGCGACGGCGTTCTGCGTGGCGGCCGGCCGGAACTCGTCCTGCTGGAGGTGCTTCCTGGAGTCGAACTCGCGTTCCAGGTCGAGCCCCTCGGCCTGCTCTATGGACTCGTCGCGAGCGGCCTGTGGATCGCCACCTCGATCTACGCCGTCGGCTACATGCGCGGCCACCACGAGAAGAACCAGACCCCCTTCTTCACCTTCTTCGCGCTCTCGATCTTCGCCGCGCTGGGCATCGCCTTCGCGCGCAACCTGTTCACCCTGTTCCTGTTCTACGAGGCGCTGACGTTCCTCACATTCCCGCTCGTCACCCACCATGGCACCTCCGAGGCGCGGCGCGCGGGGCGCGTCTATCTCGGCATCCTGCTGTTCACATCGATCACCTTCCTGCTGTTCGCGATCCTGTTCACCTGGCGGCTCACCGGGACGGTCGAGTTCACCCCGGGCGGCATCCTGGCCGCGGACACGAGCTCGGGCCTGGTCACCATGCTCCTGCTGCTCTACGCCTTCGGCGCCGGCAAGGCGGCGCTCATGCCGCTCCACCGCTGGCTGCCCAACGCGATGGTCGCGCCGACCCCGGTCAGCGCGCTGCTGCACGCGGTAGCGGTGGTCAAGGCGGGGGTGTTCACCATCCTCAAGGTCGTGGTCTACGTCTTCGGCCTCGACCTGCTCCGGGGCAGCGCCGCCTCGCTCACCCTGATGACGATCGCCTCGTTCACCATGCTGATGGCGGCGGTCGTGGCGATCCGCCAGGACAACCTGAAGGCGCGCCTCGCCTACTCGACGATCAGCCAGCTCGCCTACATCGTCCTCGGCGCGGCGATGGCGACCGCGACCGGGGTCCTGGCCGGTGGCATGCAGATCGCGATGCACGCGGCGGGCAAGATCACCCTCTTCTTCTGCGCCGGCGCGATCCTGGTCGCCACCCACAAGAAGAACGTCAGCGAACTCGACGGCCTCGGCCGGACGATGCCCTGGACCTTCGCCGCCTTCTTCCTGGCCTCGCTTTCGATCATCGGCATTCCGCCGCTCGGCGGGTCGTGGGCCAAGTGGTACCTGATGACCGGCGCGCTCGAGACCGGCTTCCCGGCCCAGGCCGTGTTCCTCGGCGTGCTGATGCTGAGTTCGTTGCTGGCCGTCTTCTACCTGATGCCGGTCGTGGTCCGGGCCTTCTTCGCCGCGCCGCCGGGCGGCGACGGCGGCGGCCCCGCGAAGATCGCGGAGGCTCCCTTCCTCTGCGTGCTGCCGCTCGTGCTGACGGCCCTGCTCTCGCTGGCGCTGTTCTTCGCCGCCCCGGACCTGGTCGAACTCCTTACGTTCTAGCGAATCACGGGGTGCGCCGCACCCACCGGCCGTACCGCAATCGCTCCTCGGCCGGCACCAGCCCCAGCCACCGGGCGAACTTCCGCCGGTCCGCGAAACGGGACACCTCCGCCAGCCGCACCTCGACCGGCAGAAAACCACCGAACGACTCCTCGAGCGGCTCGTCGTCCTCCTCGGGCGCAAACCGCAGCAGCAGGCGGCGCTCCAGCCGCTCGAACTCGGCCTCCAGTTGATGTTCGACCCGCAGGGCGGCGCCGCATGACGCGACCGCCGCATGACGCAGCGGCGCGTACCGCGGCTCGACATAGAAGTCGAAGCTGCTCGCCGGGAGTCCCCGCAGTCGGCTGGGGTCGCCCCCCGACGGCGGCATCTTGACTCCGGGCGTCAACGCCTTCCACTGTTCGAAACTGAGCGGTCTCGGGTCGCCGAAGTCCGGGTCGGGCGTGGGCACATGGAGCGCCATCGCGACCACGATCCAGCCATGCGCGGCAAGGCCTGCCGCCAGGTCGCCGGCCGCCCGGACGCCGGCATCGTCCACGGCGGGGAACCCGTCGCTGAGCCAGAACAGGAAGCACGGCGGGTCGCCGCAGCGGGGCACGGCCTCGGCCAGCAGCCGTTCGGCCGCTCCCCGCATCACATCCCCGTGGGTCGGCAGGCCGGCGGGCCGGTTCCCGGACTCGAAGTACGCATCCCGGCCCAGACCCTCGCCGGCGATCTTCTCGAGCGCCGCCGCCACGGCTCGTGGAGCGCTGGACGGCGGGAGTCGCATGTCGGCGCCGCCGGGCAACCCAACATCCACAACGATCTCAACCGGGCCCAGCGCGGTCAGCGGCTTCGCCTGCCGCGCCAGCGCGCCGGCGCTGACGCGGACCGTTTCGGGTTTCGAAAGCAGGGCATCGACGTAGACGAGCACCGGCCGCGGATTCGCCTTCAGGTCGAGCGCCGATACGCCGGTGACGCGACGCCGCTCGCCGAGCACCTCGACGACGAAGTCACCCGGTTCGAACTCGGTAGGCGACACCTTCCCGAGCCGCGGCATTTCGATGACTATCGACGCTTCCGCCGCGTCGACTTCGTCGGTGAAGATCCGGTCCGGCGGCGGCGGCTCCTGGGCCGGCAGGGCCACAGCTGCAGCCGCGGCCAACGCGACGCCTGCAGCAACTCTCGCCATGACAGCACGTCTTCTTCCGAGCGAAGCCCGGCCGCCGCTCAGCTTCCCTGTCAACGGCCCCCTCCCTGCTCTTTGCTCAGCAACTCCAGGCCTCCCGCCCAGTCGAAGCCCATGAAGTACTCTGCAGGCAGGCTCCCAACCATCGTGCAGGCATGCCTGAACCAATGCTCCCAGCCCGGTTCCGGTCCATGCTCGGCCAACCATCCGAGCGCAAGGAGGTCAATCCGTTCCTCCCGACCGAGGTTCTCCACCATGTCCCGCAGCCTCCGGCACGACAG
Source organism: Thermoanaerobaculia bacterium (assembly GCA_965232105.1). Classification (GTDB taxonomy): domain Bacteria; phylum Acidobacteriota; class Thermoanaerobaculia; order Multivoradales; family Multivoraceae; genus Multivorans. The sequence continues at coordinate 2,673,773 of OZ246956.1, read as the reverse complement.
AGAGTCCGTCAGCATCCCGACATCGATGAGCCGAAGTCCGTTCGCGTCGACCACCGGGGATGTCCGATCTACGAGGCGAGAGGCCTCGACAAGCTCCCCAAGGCGATTCTGGTCGATCACAAGGCGCATCGCGGCCCAGCGAATGTTCTCGACAGCGCCAGCATCATCCAAGGCCAGAACGTCGGGCCCATGGAGGCGGTTCGTCGCCTTGCCGGCCAGCTTCCGGTCGTCCGTGAGGAGCGCCGAGCCCGTCAGTTCCGCACAAGCCAGGTACAGGCAGTCGTACACAGGGTGATCGAGTTCGCCCGCCGTCCTTACCGCCACGGGAAGCAGGCTTGCGGTCCGGTGCAGCGTCAGCACATCACTCAGTCGAAGGAGCTCGTCAAGAAACGGCCCGGGATCCGCGATCTCGCCGCGCCGAGTTTTCTTCCAAAGTACGTTTGCGCACTCGATGAGCACGAAGTCGGGAGCGTGCCGCTCGATCCGGTGCCCGAGGGCGGCGCGGGCCTCATCGTGGCGCACTTCGGCCACGAACCACTTGACGACGACGCTCGCGTCGACCGTGACTTTCACCGATCTCTGTCTTCCCGTAGCAGCAGAGTGCTGTCGGTCTGACTCGTACCGGCGGTCGTCCCGGCGAGACGCTCCGAGCGCTCCAGGAAGTCAGCGACCCGGAGCCGGTTCGAGACTCTCAGCGTCAACAGATGACGAATCTCAGCTTCGAGCGAACGTTCGTTCTGCTTCGCCTCGCGCTTCAGTTCGGCGATCACGCGATCATCGAGGTTGCGGACGGTCAAGTTCCCCATGGTGATCTCCCTGTTCCGAGTGCAGGCTAAATGCATGCATGATGCTAGCTTGACGATGGCGTTCCGGCAACAACTGAGATCACGAGCAGCCAGGAGCGCAGCCATCCGAAGCTATAGTCCAGAAGATGCTGTACCCCACTCATCGGGTCCAGAATGCTCTGGAGTGGGGCCGGCGACGGTGATCGAGCCCCGGACAACCAAGGGAGAAGCCGACGAATGGCGAATGACACCACCAGGCGGGCATTCCTGGGGGCGGTCGCTGCAGCCGGCGGCGCCTCCGTCGCCTGCAGTTCAGGTTTCACGGGAGGCGCGCCGGCGCCCGCCTTGAGCCACGAAGCGATTCCTCTCGACACACCACTCCCGGTCGAGAGTGTGCCGACGCCGGCGCTGCTCATCGACGTCGCGACGATGGAACTGAACCTGGCAAAGATGGCGGCTCATGCCGAGGAACAGGGCATCTCGCTTCGTCCCCACACGAAGACGCACAAGTGCCCGCTGCTGGCGAAGCGCCAGATGGAGATGGGGGCGGTCGGGGTCTGCTGCGCCAAGGTCGGCGAAGCGGAGGTGATGGTCGAAGCCGGGCTCGAAGAGGTCCTGATCACCTCGCCGGTCGTGACCGACGACAAGATCGGGCGGGTCGTCGCCCTCTCGAAGATGAGTTCCGAGGTCGCCCTGGTGGTCGACAACCAACCGGCCGCCGAACGGCTGAACGAGGCGGCCGCGGCGCAGGGCGCGACGCAGCGGGTGCTTGTCGACCTCGACGTCGGCACCCGGCGCACCGGCATCGCCACCGGCGAACCGGCGCTCGAACTGGCGCGGAAGATCGACGGTCTTCCCAACCTCGACCTGCGCGGCCTTCAGGCCTACGCCGGGCACCTGATGCACGTCCACGGCCACGCGGAACGCCAGGCCCGGTCGCTCGAAGCCCTCGAAGCCGCCGTCGAGACGCGGCGGCTGATCGAGGCCGACGGCATCGCGGTCAGCGTGTTGAGCGGCGGCGGAACAGGCACCTGGGACATCGACTCGGAGGTCGATGGCATGACCGATCTCCAGGTCGGCTCCTACCTGTTCATGGACGAGCAGTACCGGCGGATCGGCAGCCGCCACGGCGAGGTCTTCGACGACTTCGAGACTTCGCTCTTCGTGGTCGTCACCGCGATCAGCCAGCCGGTCCCCGAAATGATCACGACGGACGGCGGCTACAAGGCGTTCGCGTCGGACGCCGACCGCCCCCGGCTCGCCGATCTGGCCGGCGTGGCGTACGGCTGGGGCGGTGACGAACACGGCATGCTCCGCATCGCCGACGCACCGCAGCCGCCGCAGCTCGGCGACCGGCTCTGGTGCGTCACCCCGCACTGCGACCCGACGGTCAACCTCTACGACGTCTACTACCCGGTGCGTGACGGCCGGGTCGAGGAACTGTGGCCGATCAGCGCCCGGGGCAAGTCCCAGTAGCCAGCCGCCTGCCCGTCGTCGGCGTGATGGGTTCAGGCACCGAGAATCACGAGGATCTGGCCGCACCGCTGGGCCGCGCGATCGCGAGCGCCGGCTGGCACCTGCTGACCGGCGGCGGAGCCGGCACGATGACCGAGACCAGTCGCGCCTTCGCCGAGATGCCCGACCGCGCGGGCCTGTGCCTCGGCGTGCTGCCGGGCGCGGAAGACAGCGGCGGCTCGCCCGGCGGCTACCCGAACCCGTGGGTCGAGGTGGCGATCCGGACCCACCTGCCGCTGTCCGGCGCGGCAGGCACGGGACCCGACTCGCGCAATCACATCAACGTCCTCAGTGCGGACGCCGTGGTCGCCCTGCCGGGCAGCGCCGGCACCAGGAGCGAGATCGAACTGGCGCTCCGCTACCAGCGACCGTTGGCGCTCTACGACCGCCCGCCCGGCGACAGCAGACAGTCGACCGCCGCGGCCGCGGCCGGCGCGCCCGTCTTCACTGAACTCGACGATCTGCTCGACTGGCTGCGCCAGACCGTTACCATCCCGCTCCGATGAACGGCGCGGTCCAGGAGATGATCGACCTGCTGCAGATGGAGCAGATCGAGGAGAACCTGTTCCGGGCGCAGAACGGGCCCGGCAACCACGTCTTCGGCGGCCAGGTCCTGGGGCAGGCGATCGTCGCCGCCTCAAAGACGGTCGAGGATCGGCACCTCCACTCGATCCACGCCTACTTCCTGCGCCGCGGCGACCCGAAGCGGCCGATCCTGTTCGATGTCGACCGCATCCGCGACGGGTCGAGTTTCACCACTCGCCGCGTCGTCGGCATCCAGCACGGACAGGCGATCTTCAACATGTCCTCGTCCTTCCAGGTCGAAGAGGGCGGCCTGCAGCACCAGTCCGAGATGCCGGAAGTCCCGCCTCCCGACGAGCTACCGTCCGACGGCGACATCTACCGGAAAATGGCAAAGGACGACCCCTCCTACCGGCGCTTCGCCCACCGCTTCGAGGTGATCGACAGCCGCCAGGTCGAGGGAATCCAGATGCTGCCGCGCGGCGACCGGCCCCCGACCGAGCCCCGCAAGAACACATGGCTACGCTGCCGCGAAGCGCTGCCCGACGACCGCATCATCCACCTCTCCTTCTTCGCCTACATGTCCGACCTGGACTTCATGGCGGTCTCCATGCAGCCCCACGGTCCATCGATGAAGGGCTACCGAATCCAGGGCGCGAGCCTCGACCACGCCCTCTGGCTCCACCGCCCCTTCCGCGCCGATGAATGGCTCCTGTTCAGCAAGGAGAGCCCGGTCGCGGCGCGCGGCCGCGGTTTCGTCCGCGGTCACGTCTTCAACCAACGGGGCGAGCTCGTCGCCTCGGCGAGCCAGGAGTGCCTGATCCGGTTGCGCGAGCGGGAGCACAGCGTCGCGGGGTGAGCCGAAGCGGCTTGACCTCTGGGGGGAGCACGCGCGGCACGGGTCGCGCTAGAGGCAACCTGCGGATCCACTTCCCGCAGGCGGATTCCGTCTGAGTCTGTAGAGACCGGGTACGAATCCGGCCTCGCCCACCGGCGACCGGGCGAAATGGAATCATGCGACCAACAGCGATACAATCGGAGTCAGCCCCAGCCACGCAGGAGATCAGGGAAGCTGGCTCCGCCGAAGAGAAGGCTCAAGTGATGCTCGAAGTGACGGGCAGCGGCACCGGGCAGCGGTCGCTGGAAGGCGATGTGGCCGACTTGAAGGAGGCGGTCACCGTCCTCCAACAGCAGAAAGCCGTCGTGGACGGCAGGTTCGAGGTCGTCGACAGCAAGTTCGAGGTCGTCGACGTCAGGTTCAAGGCGGTCATGGACGAGATCGCGGCTCTCCGCGCGGAAATGGTGGCCGGGCACACGAGCCTGGAGGCGAGGCTGAAGCTCATCGTCTGGCTCATGGGCGCCGGCCTTACTCTCTACACCGGCACGACGATCTCGCTGATGGTTCTCCTGTTCCAGAGCGTAGTCGCCTGAGGGCTCAGCCGACTTGACAGCACCTGACCGGTCCTGAAGACTGGTCAGATGGAAACGATCAACGCCACCGATTTCAAGGCCCGTTGCCTGGCGATCCTCGATCGGGTAGCGGCCACCGGTGAAGCCGTCGTGATTCTGAAGCGCGGGAAACCGGTCGCTGAGCTTTCTCCCGCGGTTCGGTCCGGCGCCGCGTACCCGCAGTACGAACTGAAGGGCACGGTGACCGAGGTCGGCGACATCGTGGAGCCGCCACTGCCCGCAGACCACTGGGAGAGTACGCGCGGTTGACACTCCTGCTCGACACCCATGTCCTCATCTGGTGGCTCGACGATTCCGGCCGGCTTTCGCCAGCCCAACAGGAGGCAGTTGCGACCGTCGGACCCCAGTCGCCACTCCTCGTGTCCGACATCTCCCTTTGGGAGATCGCGACCCTTCACAGCCTGGACCGAGTGCGGCTGTCTCTGCCACTGCGCGAGTGGCTCGACAAGGCCGTAGCTCCGCCGCTGGTACGCCGTCAAGGCATCTCACCAGCGATCGCCGAGCAGGTCGCCGCGCTTCCTGATTCGTTTCACCGCGACCTTGGCGACCGGATTCTCGTCGCAACAGCACGGGTGCTTGGCGCGACATTGCTGACGCAGGATCGGAGGATCATCGAGGCGGAGCTCGTCGAGACGTTGCAGTGACAGCGAGCGACCGGGTACCCGCGCATCTTCGGCCTCCCACCCGGGGCCAGTCGGTATGATCCGCCGTCGCCCCACTGATCCGACAACCTGACGTCCGAGCTGAAATGAACGACTCCGAATCGAACAGCGGCAACACTCTCATCGCTGAACTGAAGGCCGCCCTGGGCGCGAACGTTGTCCTCACCGGCGAGGCGGTCACGGCACGCGCCGGCGACGGCTCGGGCACCGTGCCCTGTGCGGCTCGGGCGGTACTCCGTCCACGCACCACGAAGCAGGTCTCGGCGGCGCTGGCGGCCTGCCACCGCGCCGCACAGCCGGTGGTGCCGCAGGGCGGGTTGACCGGGCTCGTGGGCGGCGGCGTGGCGGGTGACCTGGAGGTGGCGATCACGCTCGAACGGATGACCGCGATCGAGGAGATCGACCCCGTAGGCCGAACGATGACGGTCCAGGCAGGCGCGGCGCTGCAGAGCATTCAGGAAGCGGCGGAGGCCGAGGGACTGCTCTTCCCGCTCGACCTCGGCGCGCGCGGGTCGTGCACGATTGGCGGCAACGTGGCGACGAACGCCGGCGGTAACCGGACGATCCGTTACGGGATGACCCGGGACTCGGTCCTTGGTCTGGAGGCGGTGCTGGCCGACGGCACCGTGCTCTCCAGCCTGAACAAGATGGTCAAGAACAACGCCGGCTACGACCTGAAGCACCTGTTCGTCGGCTCCGAGGGCACTCTCGGAATCGTCACCCGCGTCGTGCTGCGGCTCGAGCGACGTCCTCGGAGCCACAACTGCGCCCTGCTCGCGCTTCCCGGCTTCTCCGAGGTCATCGCGCTGCTGGGCCGGCTGGAAGAGGAGATCGGAGGCTCGATGAGCGCCTTCGAGGTCATGTGGCGCGAGTTCTACGAGCTGGTCACAGGCGCCGAGGCCAGGACGGCGCCGCCGATTCCGCACGGCGATCCCTACTACGTGCTCGTCGAGTCACTCGGCACGCGCCCGGAAGAGGACGCGGTCCAATTCGAGGAAGCGCTCGGAGCCTGCATGGAGGCCGGCCTGATCGGTGACGCGGTGCTGGGCAAGTCGAAGGCCGAGCGGGACGAGATCTGGGCGCTCCGGGACGATGTCGAGCAACTGAACCACCTGGCGCCCATCTTCACCTTCGACGTCAGCCTGCGGATCGCCGACATGGAGACCTACGTCGCCGACATCAAGGCGACGCTGGCGGACCGGTGGTCGGACAGCCAGTGCGTCGTCTTCGGCCATCTCGGCGACGGCAACCTGCACGTCGTCGTTTCGGTCGGCGACGGCTCCCCGGAGGCACGCAGTGGGGTCGAGGAGATCGTCTATGGCCACCTCGAACCGATCGGCGGCTCGGTGTCGGCCGAGCACGGCATCGGCTTCGAGAAGCGGCCCCACCTCGGTCGCAGCCGTTCGCCGGAAGAAATCGAGCTGATGAAGACGCTGAAGAGGACGCTCGACCCGATGGGGATCCTCAACCCGGGGCGGGTGTTCGAAGCGGAGGGTGCTCCGCCTGCGGGAACGCATGGCGAAGCCAGCGTGCGCCTGCCCGGATAGGCAGGTCGCCGCTGCGCGGCGCGTGCCTCTCAAGAGCCGGCGGGAACCCGGGTGGCGCGATCCGCGCCACCCGCGAACCAGTCCGTGCGCCCGTCATCGGGCGCACGGATGGCACGCCGGCGCGCCCAGTGAGTGGGACGTCAGGCGTAGTCGGGCGCGAGTTCGTCGCGCAGGCGCTCGAGCAGTTCCTTCGTCTTCACGATTCCCTCGTCGGCCGCCATCCGGCCTTCAAACTCGATTCCGACCCAGCCGCGGTACCCGGCGTCGAGCACGATCCGCATCATCCGTTCGTAGTCGATCGCGGTCTCGTTGCCGTCCTCGTCGAAGTTGTAGCTCTTGGCGCTGACCGCCCGAGCGTAGGGCATCAGTTCGGTGACGCCCTGGTAGCGGTCGTACAACTCTTCCGGTTCGTACGAGGTCCAGAAGTTGCCGAAGTCGGGCAGGGTACCGACCCGCGGATGGTCCACCATCGCGATCGTGCCGGCGAGCCATTGGCCGTTGCTGGAGAGGTAGCCGTGGTTCTCGACCAGGACGTCCACGTCGTAACCGTCGGCGTACTCGCACAACTGGCGCAACCCGTCCGCGGCCAGCTTCTGCTGCTCCTCGAAGGAACCGGCGCTGGCCGCGTTCACCCGCACCGAGTGGCAGCCCAGGAAAGCCGCCGCCTCGACCCACTTGTGGTGATTCTCCACCGACTGCGCCCGCGCCGCCGTGTCCGGGGCCCCGATGTCGCCTTCCGCATCGCACATGATGAGCAGGCTCGTCACGCCCTCCCCGTCGCATCGTGACTTGAGGTCCGCCAGGTACTCCTCGTCGCGGGCGCGGTCGAAGAAGAAGGTGTTGACGTACTCGACCGCCTCGATCCCGTGGCTGCGGGCGCGCGCCGGGAAGTCCAGGTGATCCAGTTCGCCCTGGTAGAGCAAGCTCGCGTCGTCCCGGAAGGATCCGTCGCGCAACGCGCTGATGCCTGAGCCGAACAGCTCGCGGAAGTAGGACCATTCGGCCAGGGAGATGCGGTAAAGGGGATCGGCGACAGCCGGGACAGCGGTCTCTTCTTCGGGCGCCGCACCTTCCATGCAGCCTGCGGCTGCGGCGGCGCCCAACACGGCGCCGGTCTGGAGAAACCGTCTGCGGTCCATCTTCATCGCGCGCACCTCCTGCTGAGAATCCGCGGAGTGTACCGCGCCCCGAAACCTCAACGCCTCATCCTCGTAGTGCAGAGGAAGGAGGAGTAGAACCAGATATGGAAGTCCTGACCATCCTGACCCTTGGCGTGATCGCCCTCGGGCTGCTCGCCGTGTTCGCCGCCGTCGCCTTCATCGTGAAGATCGCCTTCAAGCTCGTGCTTCTGCCGTTCAAGATCATCGGCTTCATCGCCGCGACACTCCTGGCCGCCATCCTTATCCCGATCGCGATCATCGCCCTGCCGGTGACGATCGCCGTCGGCGTCGTCCTGCTCGTCGTCGGCGGGCTGGCAGCCGTCGTCTGCGCAGGTTTCGGCCTCCTGAGCGCGATCTTCTAGGAGACTGTGCGGGCTCGCCGCTTCCCGGCATCGCCCGGATCGCGGGCCAGAAGGCCCGCGCAACGGCCGGCGCACCCAGTCAATGCACGAGGTGCCACTCGGTCTGGCGGCCGGCGAGGTAGTGCACCTTGTCGCCGTCGTAGACGGCGCTCTGTTCCAGCTTGATCTGGACGTCCTGGCCGCCCCACATCTCGAGTTCGACCTTCACGTTGCCCTCGATCGCGTAGGCGGTGTCCGGGTAGAGCGGCCAGTCGCCGCGAATCGGCGTCGGCCCCTGGTTGTCCCACATGCCGATCGTCGGGCCGGGGGCGTGGCCGAACACGCCCAGCGGGTGGGTGTACGTGCTGGAACGCAGGCCCTCGTCGGTGGCCAGCGCGATCGTCGCGGCCAGGATCTCGTTACCGGTACGACCGGTGCGGTACTCGCCGGTGAGGATGTCCTGCCAGCGGTTGCCAGCCGCCAACGCGCCCTTGAGCTCGGCCGGCGCCTCGCTCTCGCCGAGGCGGAGCACGTAGCCCATCTCCTGGGTATCGGTGCAGAGACCGATGTAGCAGATGCCCACGTCCGTGTGCAGCACGTCGCCGCGGCGGATGACGAAATCGCCGCTGCCGCCGCAGAAGGGCTCGTCGGCACCGCAGCCGCTGTCTTCGTCCGCTGCCCGGCGCTGCGCGTTGACCGAGGGCAGGAACCAGATGTCGAGCCCGAGATCCTCGAATCGCTGGGCGATGTACCAGACCACGTCGTCCGTCGTCGTCGCACCCGGAGTGACCACGCGCTCCGAGAACGCCTCCCCGATCACGCCCCGGGCCAGAGACACGATCTGCGGGTACGCCTCCAGTTGGAGCGGACTGCGGGTTTCGATCCAGCGCACGACGAGCTCCTCGGCGCTGGTCACGCGCTCCTTCAGTTCCGGCGTCAGCACCTCCATCAACCGCTCGTGGAGCGCCGCCGAGAGACCGTCGGCGACCGGCCAGTGGCGCGACACGTTGACGCCGATCCGCTTCGGGTCGCGCTCAGCGATCACTTCCCCCAGCCCCTGCCACTGCTCCTCCAGGTCGCCGCCCTCCCAGGCCGACTCGTACAGCGCGCCGTAGGGATAGCGGTTCACCGTCAGCAACTCGACACCGCCGTTCTCCGGTCCGCGGTCGAAGAACACGAGCATCGTCGTGCGGCGGGCCGCGAACACCGGCCGCGGCACGAGGCTGAAGAACACCGGGTCCTCGTTGTACTCGCGGTTGATCACGAGCCACATGTCGATGCCGGTCTCCCGCATCAGCCACGGCAGCAGCGTGTCCAGGCGCTCTTCGAGCATCTGGTTGAAGGGCTCGACCCGCTCCCGGTGCGGCAGCACATGGCCGGGACCGTCGAGTACGCGCCCCTGGTCGAAACCGGAACCCTGCGCGAACGCGGGAATCACCGAAGAGGCGACCAGGCCAATCGCCGCGGTCAGGGTAAGGGCAACGTATCGCTTCATGTCTCCAGAACCTCCATGCGGCCGTCCGTGACAGCCGTCCGGGCCACCTCCAGCAGAGCGCACCTGGAGCCCGCCTCGACGGCGAGAGGCAGTTGAGCGCCGCCGATCAGGCGGCGAACCAACTCCGCGCCGGCATAGCGGGCAACCAACGCGGCGATTTCCTCAGGCTCGTCAGAAGCTGAGTCCTCGCGCTCTTCCTCCCCGTCCGGCGGAGCCCACGCCGCCGCCAGGAAGGCTCTCACGGTCTCGTCCGGCTGCTGCGAGAGCAACAGATGGGCCAGGCCGGTGCCGATGTCGAACTCCGCGTCGCCCCGACCCCCGAACTGCGGATCGACGACTCGCACGCCACCGTCCGGTAGCAACAGCCAGTTGCCCGGATGGAAGGCACCGTGAACCAGGCACCCCCCAGCGTCGAGGAAGCGCCGGCCGAGCGCGGCGATCGCTTCGCGGAAGCCGCTATCCGCCCGCAACGCGGCCGCGGCAGCACCCAGGCCGGGTTCGATCTCTTCCAGTGCCGGCCCGTCGAGCCCCGGTCCGTCGGGGCCGAAGCACTCGGCGCCGGCCGTTGGCGAAGCGAACGCCGCCTCGAACACAAGTCGCTGGTTCAACGTCCTCATGCCGGTGTGCGCCGGCTCCGGATCCTGCCCGCCACGGGTGCCAACATGAAGCGCTCGCAGGAAGGAGCCCAGGGCATTCGCGGCGTCCTCACCGAGCGAACCGCCGCCGTAGAGCGACGTGAGGTCAGAAGCGCCCCGGAAGTCCTCCAGCAACAGCACGGACCTCGTCTCGTCGCCTCCGAGCAGCCGCGGCATCCTTGCCGCGGCATCCGGCAAGCCGGTCACGCGACGATAGAACCGCAGTTCCGCACTCCCCCGATCGACGGGCATGGCGACCGACTCGTCCCGCTGCAGCCACGGCAGGGCCTGCTTCAATACGGCCGTGCGCCAGCCGCCCCGCAGCTCCTGTAGCTCGACCCGCATCACGGTGCTCGAGTCGCCGCTGAGGGCGCGGCACGTCGTCACCTGCTCCTCGTCGCCCAACCAGCCCAGCGCGCCCATCACCAGGTCCACGCGGCCCGCCTGGTCGGCCGACAGGATGTGAATCTCGGGGTGCTCCGCCTCGAACTCAGCCCGTGGGCCCATCGGCGCAAGCTATCACCGGCCTTGCGGGAATCTGACCACCGTTGCCCGCCTGTGCGGCGCAAGCTCCTAGAATGGGTTTCATGGGACCCGACGGCACCGGCGCCACGCCCGAGGTGCTTCGAATCGCGATGTGGTCCGGGCCGCGGAACATCTCGACGGCGATGCTGCGTGCCTGGGGCAACCGCGACGACACGTTCGTGTGCGACGAGCCCCTCTACGCCAACTACCTCCTCGAGCACGGTCTCGACCATCCCGGCCGGGAAGATATCCTCGCCCACCACGACAGCGACCTGGAGCGGGTCACCAGGTGGCTGACGGAGGACACGCCGGAAGGGCGGCCGATCTTCTACCAGAAGCACATGGCGCATCACCTGTTGCCGGGGGACCGGTCATGGGTCAGCCGACTCACCAACGTGTTCCTGATCCGCGACCCCGCCGAGATGCTGACCTCGCTGATCCGCATCCTTCCGCGGCCGACCCTGGCCGACACCGGCCTGCCGCAGCAGCGGGAGCTGTTCGACCTGGAATGCGAGCGGCTCGGTGCTCCCCCGGCCGTGCTCGACTCGGCCGATGTGCTCCGAAACCCGCGCGCGGGCATGAACGGTCTTTGCCGGGCGGTCGGCGCCGAGTTCGACGAGGCCATGCTCAGTTGGCCGCCGGGGCGTCGCGACACGGACGGGATCTGGGCGCCGCACTGGTACGGCGCCGTCGAGAAGAGCACCGGCTTCGCTCCCTACCGGCCCAAGAACGAACCCGTCCCCGGCTTCCTGAACGACGTCCTCGACGAGTGCCAGCGGCATTACGATCATCTCGCCGCCCACCGACTCACCTTCTGACGGACCGAGGCGCCGACTTCCATGCTGCAAAAGGCCGATCCCAAGAACGCCGACCTGCTGGTCAACATCAATGGCGAGCTGATCCACCGCGACCGCGCCGGGATCAGTCCGTTCGACTCCGCCGTGCAGGGTGGCGACGCCGTCTGGGAGGGGCTGCGCCTCTACGACGGCCGCATCTTTAAGCTCGAGCGACACCTGGAACGGCTGCGCGACTCGGCGCTGGCCCTCGCCTTCACGGAGATCCCGGACCAGGACGCGATCACCTGTGAGATTCGGCGCACTCTCGAGGCGAACGGAATGCGGGACAACGTACACATCCGCCTGACCCTCACCCGCGGGGTCAAAATCACCTCCGGCATGGACCCCCGGTTGAATGTCGCCGGCCCCACGCTGATCGTTCTCGCCGAGCACAAGGCGCCGGTCTACGGCTCAATGCCGGTCCGGCTGATCACCGCCTCGATCCGCCGCTTCCCGCCCGACTGCATGGATCCGAAGATCCACCACAACAACCTGATCCAGTCCATCCTGGCCAAGATCGAGGCGAACGCGGCCGGCGCCGACGACGCCCTGATGCTGGACCGCCAGGGCTTCGTCGCGGAGACGAACGCGACCCACGTCTTCCTGGTGCGCGGCGGCGTCGTGGTGACCAGCCATTGCCACGCCTGCCCCGAGGGCGTGACCCGCTCGACCGTGCTCGAACTCTGCCGGAAGAACGGCATTCCCCACCAGGTCACGGACTATTCCCAGGCCGAGCTCTACCGGGCCGACGAGGCGTTCTGTACCGGAACGATGGGCGAACTGGTCGCCGTGTCCGAGGTCGACGGCCGGCCGATCGGCAGTGGCGAACGGCCGGTGCTCGGCCGGTTGCAGGAACTGTTTCGGGCGCTGACCGCCCGTTCCGGCTACCAGATTCTGCCCTGACGTCGTGACCGCGGTTCACGCGAACCCGGAGCTTCCCCTGGACCCGGAAGGCGCCCCTACCGCGACCTCCCGGCTCCAGGGGTGGCTGCTCGGGCTGCTCCTGCTGTGGGCGTTCGCGGTACGCCTGGTCTTCAGTTGGCCCGACCCGACGATGAACCGCATCTGGGACGAGCGCTACAACGCCGGCAACGTCGCGGCGATCCTGGCCGAGGGTCAGTGGCGCCCGGTCCGCGCCCACTATCCGACCCTCTCGTATCTTCCCCACGCGCTCGTCCTCAAGGGCTGGGAGACCGCTCACGCCCTCCCGGGGCTGCGCGAGGCGCCGGCCTCCTTCTCCGTGGCGCCCAATGGCAGGCCCTTCCTGACGCCCCTTGGCGTTCGCACCTGCCGTGCAATTCAGGCTCTGGTGGGCACCGCCTCCCTCTGGGTTCTGTTCCTGATCGGCCGGCGCCTGTTCGGATCGCCAGCCGGGCTGCTCGGAGCATTGCTCCTCTCGGTAGTCCCGTGGCACCTGCGTCAGTCGGTCGCTTTCAAGCCCGACATCATGCTCGTGCTGACGGCCATCGTCGCGCTCTACGCGATGCTGGCGGCCAGCCGGAGCGGCACTCTTCGCAGCTACGCCGTAGCGGGCGCCATGGTCGGCGCGACCGCTGCCTCGAAGTGGAACGGGGGCGCCCTCCTCATTCCCCTGCTCGCAACGATCGCCCTGGGCGGGATCGAGGGCAGGAGCATCGGCCTCCTCGCGCGCCGAACGCTCGCTGCAGGAGCGGCCGCGGCGAGCGTCCTGCTGCTGCTGAATCCGTGGCTGGTGCTCGACCCGGACCTCTACCGCCGCCACCTCGGCTCCACGGTCAACCAGTACCAGGAGCGGCTGGTCAACGCCGACTCGGCGTGGTTCGACCAGCCCGTGAACCTGGTCACGAGCCTGGTCGGGAGCATCTACTTCGGCCCGGTGCTCGGCGCTGGCGCTCTCGTCGGCCTGGCCGGACTGCTCCTTCTCGTTCTGCGCCACCGTCGCATGTCCGCTTCGCTCCCCAGCACGGGGGGCACCATGACGACCAGCGACGCCTGGATCATGCTGACCTTCTTCGGCGGCTACGTAGCCGCCCTCTGGCTGGTTACCCGCTACCCGAAACCCCCCAACTGGCTGATCGTCGCTCCCGTCGCCGCCCTCGCCGGCGCCTGGCTGATCGTCTTCCTGGTGAGGGCCGCTCGACGGACCGGCGGACCGGCCGGGTGGCGCCGGGCGGCAGCGCCGGTGCTGGTCCTGCTCGTCGCAGCGGCTGTCTCCGTCAAGGTCCAGGCCGTTCATCGCACCGTCTACGACGAGAACGTTCCCCTGACGGTAGACGAGGCGGCGCGGGTCGCCGGCGCACGAAAGCCGCTCCGCGGACGAACCTTCGTGAGCGAACTGCCGCTCGGCGCCCAGGCCTTCGACCCCAGAACCTGGGACAGCGCCTTCGTTCCCACCGTGATCCGGACCGAGAATATCGCGGCCCAACTCCGCGCCGAAGCGGAAACCGCCGACGTGCTGCTCTTCGCCGGCTCACGACTCGGACCGGATCAGGATCCGGCGTACAGGGAACTCGCGGCGGGCGCCGGAGCCACGGAGCAGCGCTTCGAACCGGGCCTGTTCCGACTTCGCGGCGAGCCCGTGATTCTGGTCCGGCGGCGGTTCGATCCGATCGGTCCGCCCTCGCAGGCGCCGTTCGCGGCCACCGTCGAAGGCCGCTACGACATCGACTCCAGAGCGGCCGGCGGCAGCGCCGGGAGTCCCGAGCCGTCGCTCTTGTCGCTGGAGATCGCGATCCGGACTCCGTCACGGGACGCGGTCGACGTGGCGATCGATGCCGGCGGCCTCCGCTTCCCCTGCCGGTTGACCCAGAAGGGCCGGCAACGCCGACGCTGCCTGACGCCCCGCTTCTTCGAGCCGAAGGAGCCAGTTCGCGTGATCGTCGAACCTGCCCGCGAGGTCATCGACGCTACGGTCTTCCGCTGGCGCCGCCACGACTGATCCGCCCCACGCCAGCCAGCCGCACCTACCCCCTTGCCGTTCAGCCGGTTCTGTGTAACGATGCTTCTGCTGCAATGCAGCAAGCAGTGCAGCAATCCGCCCCGCCCTCCCCCAGATCCGCCGTCTTCTGGAGATTCCGATGGCCCCGGAACTGAACCGATTCCTCAGCCCTCTCGACGCCGCCTTCCTCTACGTGGAGCGACCCAACGAGACCATGCACATCGGTGGTTGCATGGTCTACGAGGGCGAATTTTCCCGAGAGCACATGATCAAGCAGGTCGGCGCCCGCATGCACCTGCTGCCCCGGTACCGCCAGCGCGTCATGTTCCCGCCGTTCCTCGTCTCCCACCCGCTGTGGGTCGACGACCCGAACTTCGACATCGAGAATCACATCGACGAAGTCTGGCTTCCCGCCGACAGCAACGAGCAGGTGCTCGGCCGTGTGGCCGCCGAGGCCTACAGCGGCATGCTCGACCGCAATCGTCCGCTCTGGAAGGGAATCGTGCTGCGCGGCATCCCGGGACACACCGCCGTGGTCTGGAAGATCCACCACGCGATGGTCGACGGCGTCTCCGGCGTCGATCTGACCATGGTGCTGAGCGACGTTTCACCGACCGACGAGCTGCCGGAGCCCCCTGCCGAGGCCTGGGCGCCGCAGCCGCTGCCCGAACCCCTGAGCCTCCTCCAGGAAGCAACGCAGCATCGTCTGGGCGAACTCAACCGAACCTGGACCGAAGCCGCCTTCGACGCCCTGCGCCCGGACGTCATCGCGGACCGCACGCGCGAGATGATGTCGGCGAGTTCGGCGACCCTGCCGGTCGGCGCGACGCCCGCGCCCCGTACGGTCTTCAACCGGCCGGTCGGCGGCGACCGCGGTTTCGCCTGGGCCCAGTTCTCCTTCCCGACGATGCGAGCCGTCAAGTCGGCCCTGGGCGGCACGGTGAACGACGTCGTGCTCACCGTGCTGGCCGGCGGTCTCGGCCGGTACCTGCGCGCCCGCGGCCAGGACACGAAGGGGCTGGAGCTCCGCGCCATGTGCCCCGTCAGCATGCGTGAGGCGGACGAGCGCGGCCAGCTCGGCAACCTGGTCTCGAACATGATCGCCCCGCTGTACGTGGGTGTCGACGATCCGGTCGAACGCCTGGGCAAGGAGCGCGACGGGATGAACCGGCTGAAGGACGCCGGCCAGGCGAAGGCCTTCTACGAGATGAGCCAGTTCGGCGTCCGTGTGCCGCCACTGATGGCGGCCATGGGCGCGGTCATGCCCTTCCAGCAGACCCTGTTCAACACGGTTTCAACGAACGTTCCCGGCCCGATGATCCCCCTCTACTTCGGACCGCATAAGCTCGTCGACTGGCTGCCGCTCGGCATCGTGTCGAACAACATCGGGCTGTTCGTCGCCATCCTGACCTACAACCAGCGCATCACACTCGGCATGACCGTGGACTCCAGGCTGATTCCCGATCCGTGGTTCCTCTCGGAGTGCCTCGAGGACTCCTACGCCGAACTGCGTGAGGCCGCCGGAATCGAGGACGACGCAGCGACCGGGGCGCGCTGCTTCGCCGTCGCGGACCCGACACTTGCCGAACCGCCCCTAGCAGAGCCGGCAATGGTGCCCGGCACGGACTCTGCCGCCGAGTCGACCACCGTTGAAGCCGCCCACGCCGCGGCCGATCAGGACGGCCCCCTGCAGGGAGTCGCATAGTGCGAAGCACCGTGCGGAGGGCAGCGCGGGAGGTCGCACGGTGACAACGGCTCCACGCCGTCCGACCCACCCGATCTGGAGCGTCAACCCGCGCCTGCTGCGGGACACCGTTCCCGCCGCCCTGCCGCTCTGGCGCGAGGGCTTTGCGATGGCCGAGTTCTCCCTTCTGCCGTTGACGCCCGTCTTCCACGGCGTCGGCGTCCCCCGAGGCGACGGCGCCGCGGTTGTCGTCGTGCCTGGTTTCATGGGGACGGACGGCTACCTGGCGATGATGCGCGGCTGGCTCGGTCGCATCGGCTACCGGCCCTACTCATCGGAAGTCGGGCACAACGCGAACTGCCTCGAGCAGTTGGGGCACCGACTGACGGACACGCTCGAGACCGCCGCCGCGGACACCGGCCGCCGCGTACACCTCGTGGGCCACAGTCTGGGCGGCGTGCTTTCCCGGGGTGTCGCCTCTCTACGGCCCGAACTCGTCGCCTCGGTGACCACGATGGGTACGCCCATCCAAGGCGTCCGCTCCCACCCGCTGGTCATGCGTCTGGCCGACGTCGTGCGGCGGCGCGCGGTTGAACGGGGCGACGGGAGCAACCCCAACTGCTTCTCGGGAGACTGCCGCTGCGACATCGTCCGTGCGGTTCAGGGCGTCTTCCCCGCGGGGATCCCCCAACTCGCAATCTACACGCGGCGCGACGGCGTGGTGGCCTGGCGCTACACCCGACTCCACGATCCCGCTCAAAACGCGGAAGTTCCGGGCACCCACAGCGGCCTCGCCGCCAACCCACTGGCGTACCGGCGGCTCGCGCGCTTCCTCAGCCGCCATCCCGCGGCCGGAGAGTCCACGCCATGACGACGGCGAACGCGCCGCTGGCGGCGGACCGTGCGTTCCTCTGGAACCTGGAACGTCACAGCCCGGGACTTCACGTCGGCGGCCTGGCACGAATCGAAGGGCGAATCGAGCCGCGGGAGCTCCTCCAGCAGGTCAACCGCCTCGGCGATCTTCCCCGCTTCAGGCTCCGCGTGGACACGCCGCCAATCGGCGGACCCCGCTGGCGCCCGGTGCGCTTCGAGCCCGAATCGCACGTCCAGATAGCTGGCCCCGAGGACCCGGCGTCGGCGCTCGACACCGCTCTCAGCCAGCCGCTCGATCCCAGGCGACCGCTCTGGGAAGTTCACCTCCTGCCCGGCTTCCACGCCGACGGAGACGCCCTGCTCATCAAGACGCACCTCGCCACGGCGGACGGACTGGGCGCCAGCGATCTCTTCGAGGTCCTGTTCAACAGCAGCCCGAAGATCGCGGATGTTCCTCCCGAGAGGTCGGCCGTCAACGGCCACGGCAACGGCAACGGCAACGGCAACGGCAACGGCAACGGCAACGGCAACATGTTCCCGCCCGGTCTCGGCGCCGCCAGGCGAATGTCCGAGTGGATCGAGAACTGGACGCTGACCGGACAGGACCTGCTTGACACTGCGATGGAGTTCTCGAGCGAAGAGGTACGCACCGCCTTCCTGGCTCTGAACGAGGTGATGCCGGACGCCGCGCTGCCGCCTCTGCCCCTGCCCTTCAACGGTCCGGTGCGAGGGCGCCGGCGCCTGATTCGATGCGAGCTCTCCTACGCCGACGTTCGCAGGGTCCGAGCCCGCTTCGGAGGAGCCCTGTCCGACGTGGTCCTGGCCACGGTCGCCGGCGGCCTCGAGCGGTATCTGTCGCGGCGCGGTGTACCGACCGCCGGACGCAGTCTGAAGATCGCCCTTGCAACCGACGTCGCCGACCGAGGCGGCAACCGGCGGAGCCTGCTGCCGGTCGAAGTTCCGTTGGCCGTAGGTGCTTCCCATCGATTGCGTGCCGTTCTGCAACTCACCCGTCTGCTGCGCGCGGCTCATGTCGCCGACGCCTTGTCCCGTCTCGCCGGAGTACAACGGGCGGCGGGGCCTCTGGCCGCCGCAACCACGGCGGTCGCTGCTTCCATCAGGCCCCCCTTCCACCTCACTGTGGCGAACGCAACCGGTCCACAGATTCCCCAGTTCCTGGCCGGCCGACCGGTCATCGGCTACACCCCGTCCTGGCCGGTCGGCTTCGGCCAGGGCCTCTCCTGCGCGTTCTTCGCCTACAATCAACTGCTGCACGTCGGCCTTACGGTGGACGAACGGGCCTGCCCGGACGGCAACGTGCTTCCCGACCTGCTCGCCGAGTCGCTGGGCGAACTCCGCGAAGCAGCCGGCAGCCCCGCCCGTCAACCGGTTCGGGACGCACCACCGGCGCCGTCAGCGCACGCAGATCAGACTTTGGAGACCTAAGATGAACCGTCCCGCCATCCCCAAACAGGTACTCGACTACCAGAAACAGGTGCTCGAGTTTCAGAAAGCCGCGTTCGAGAACGGCTACAACGCGATCGTCGCGCTGCAGGACCGGCAGCTCGAACTCGCCGATCGGATGATCGGCCAGGTTCCAAACCTCCCCGATGAGGCCCGCGCCCTGATGCAAACCTGGCGCGACGCCGCGGAAGAGGGTCAGCGGCAGTTCAAGAACACGGTCGACGGCTCTTTCTCCGCCGTCACCACCTACCTGGACCGGCTCGCGGAGAACGCGCCGGCCGAGGAACCGAGCGGCGAAACGGAGGCGGCCGAGTGAACGACATGGCGAACGAGTACCCGCGCACGGTCCACCTGAAGGGCAAGCCCTTCGAGTTCCGGCTCCTTGGCCAGGACGACCGCGACGAGATGCTGGCTTTCGCGCGCGCCCTGCCGGAAGAGGATCTCCGCTTCCTGCGCGTCGACCTGACCGATCCGAAGGTCGTCGACGACTGGCTCGAGGGCATCACCGCAGGGCTGCGTATCGCCGTCGTCGCCCACCTCGACGGCCGACTCGTGGGCTATGGCAGCCTGAACCGCCGCGAATCCTCCTGGATGCGGCACCTTGGCGAGATCCGGATCATGGTGCTGCCGGAGGTCCGACAGGCAGGTCTCGGCGGCCACCTGGCGCACGATGTCTTCCAGCTCGCCCAGCAGATCGGGCTGACCAAGATCGTCGCCCAGATGGCCCGCGAGCAGCGCGGCGCCCGCCAGATGTTCCACAAGCTGGGCTTCTCGATCGAAGCCCTGCTCGCGGACTGGGTGATCGACCCCAACGACGGCACCCACGACCTGATCCTCATGTCGTACGACGTGACCGGGCTCGAAGCCGGGGCGGGGGCGTAGCGAGAGAGCGCCGCGGGCCCAAGCCACGGAGGCACGGCAAGGCGGCGGCCGGGGAGGAGGCGCCCGGATCCGCCGGTGCTACGCTGCCTTGCATGTCCAGCTTGGCGGACAATCCGTTCACGCCCGGAGCCGGTCTGACGCCAGCCTACATGGGGCGGCGCCCGGCCGTCGAGAAGGAACTCCGGCGCATCCTCGGCGTCCTGCGTTCCGGCCGGACCGGCGCTCACGCGGCACTTCTGTTCGGACCGCGAGGCAACGGCAAGACGGTCCTCCTCAACTGGTTCCAGCGGCAGGCGCGCGGCGGGGACGGCGGCGAACCCGTCCCCGTGGTCCGCTTCTCTTCGCGCGACCTCGGCGACCCGGAGCGAACCGCCGAGGCGATCCGGCTCGCCGCCACGGGATGGACCTCGACCTGGAAGCGGCTCAGATCGGCCCTCACCGGCGCCGCCGTGTCGCTCCCGCCGTTTTCCCTTCAGGTGGGCGACGGCGGCCGGGAACCGGTCCGGTCCGCCCTGAGGCGGTGGCTCGCCAAGGGCCGGGGCCCCCTGGCACTGACCGTCGACGAAGCACACGTTGCGGCGCCGGAGGCCCTCGGCGACTTCCTGGACGCCGTACAGATCGCCGGCGATGACCGGCCCCTCGCCATCGTCCTGGCCGGAACGCCCGGCGTCCTCCGGGCACTCGACGAAGCCGACAGCTCCTTCTGGAGCCGTTTCCGCAAGCTGCGGATCGGCCTGCTGAGCGACGAAGCCGCACATGCCGTGCTGGCCGAACCCCTGCGGGCCACCGGGGCCGCCGCGGACGAAGACGCCGTCGCCACCCTCGCCGGAGCCGCCGACAACTACCCCTACTTCCTCCAACTCCACGGCGAAGCGGCCTGGGACACCGTGGTCGGACCGGGCGCCAACCGCCTCCGGCCAAGCGACGTGCCCGCCGTGCTGGACGCCGTACGGAGTCAGCGCCGGCTCTACTACAGCGACCGCCACGCCGAGTTCCGCCGGCAGAACCTCCTCCCGCTAGCCCGAGACGTGGCGCTCGCATTCCGGAACGCCCCCGCCAACACCCTGGACATGCCCGAGCTGGACCGCCTTCTGTCGCGCCATCGCGACACCGGAGAGCGACAGGCCACACAACAGCCAACCACCAACCTGGAGGACTTCCTCGCCGCGAAGGGCTACATCTGGCAAACCGAGGACGGCTCCGCGTGGGTCCCGGGGATCCCGAGCCTGATGGAGTACATGATCGAGTTGACCGAAGGGCGCCGATAGCGGCTGTCGTCGCTCAGGTAGGCTCCCTGTCCCTTGCCGGCTTCGCCGGCTTGCCTGCTCGTGTCGGGTGCCTGCCCCTCCCCGGCCGTGGAGCCTCCGTGTCGGGCGGCATGGCCGCCAGGAGGAAGAACGAAACCAGCATGAGCACGAACGAGAGCGTCGCGGGAGCGAACGAGCCGCCCACCTTTGCCGAGATTCGGCAGATCCTGCGCGAGGCCGGCGAGCATCAACGGGCCAACGCCGCCGCAATGGAGGAGCACCACAGCCGATTCATGCGAGAGATGGCGGAGCTCAAGGAGCAGTCACGGGAAACCGACCGTCGAATGCAGGAAACCGACCGACAGATGCAGGAAACCGACCGCCGGCTGAAGAAGGCGGAGGGCTTCTTCACCTCCCAGTGGGGCAAGCTGACGGAGAGTCTGGTCGAAGGCGACCTCGTGCCGCTCCTCCGGGAACGCGGCATCGCCGTGACCGAGACCTTCCAGCGGCTCACGGGGAGGCGAAACGGCGAGCACTACGAGTTCGACATCGTCGCCGGGAACAGCGCGGAAGCGGTCGTAGTCGAGGTGAAGACGACACTCAGGCCGGAACACGTGACCGACTTCCTGGAAAGGATGTCGTGGGTCACGGAGTGGCTATCGATGTACCGGAACCTGCCGATCTACGGCGCCGTCGCCTACCTCCGAAGCGACGCGTCCGTGGTCAGGCACGCGGAGCGGCAGGGCCTGTTCGTGATCCGGGCGACGGGAAGCAGCGCCAGTATCGTGAACCCGCCGGGCTTCGAACCGCGGGTGTTTGGCTGACGGCGGGCGGCGATGGCTCGACGACTCCCGGCTCCAAGGGAAGCGGAAGCCATGAACCAGACGGAAGACGACCGCGTCGGCGAGATGAGGAACCCGCCGCATCCCGGGGAACTCGTCCGGGAGGGCATGGACGAACTCGGCTGGAGTGCCGCCGCGACGGCAGCGCGTCTGGAATGCGAACCCGAAACGCTGTCGCGACTACTGAACGGCCGGGCAGGCGTATCCGCCGGCATGGCGGAGGCACTTGAGAACAGAGGCTGGGGCTCCGCCGAACACTGGATGCGGATGCAGGCGAGCTACGAACGTTCCCGGGAACGTGCCGCCGCGAAAACGCGAGCGTTGGAGCCGCCGGGGTCCTGACCTGCTCGGGGCGGAGCGGCCGGAGGCCGACACCCAAGCCCTGGAGGCGGATTCCATCGCTGCTGCCGCCTCCCCAAGCTCGCTTGGTGTGCGACATTCTCAGTTGCCACAAGTGCGCAGTTTTCGGTTGCCACTGACACGGAAAGGCGGCCTTCAGTTGAGGCCCCTGCCGAGAGACCTCGCTTCAATGAGGCCGGGGCATGATCGCCCCGGAAAGGTAGCCGGTGAAGTCGCTGTACTCGTCCGTCTGCGTGCTTCAATGAGGCCGGGGCATGATCGCCCCGGAAAGTCGTCTCACCGATCCTCTTCACCGCGCGCGCGAGCGCTTCAATGAGGCCGGGGCATGATCGCCCCGGAAAGGTGGCGCTGAACCGCCTCCGGCGACGGCGAGTGGTAGCGGCTTCAATGAGGCCGGGGCATGATCGCCCCGGAAAGCCACGGGCCGTAGACCCGCGAGCCCTCCCTGTCCTCGCTTCAATGAGGCCGGGGCATGATCGCCCCGGAAAGTTCGTAGATCTCGACGACATCCACGCCCGTACCCGGTTCGCTTCAATGAGGCCGGGGCATGATCGCCCCGGAAAGGGGGTGGCTGCAAACGCCTGAGTGGCCTACTCTACCTCCGGTTTTCGCGAGCGCTGCCGCCCGCTTCGCGACAAATCGCTGCCGTTGTGGCACGCCGCTTGGGGAGGACTGCCTTAAGTCTTGCGTTGTCAAGGATCTGAGTGGGTTCGAGCGGTGCACGGGATCTTCTGCGTGTCGGAGCGCTCGCGCTCCTGTGGCAGTGCGGACCAGCACCAGCCTCATCGACCGTTCAGACGATGGTAGCAGCCCTCTCCGGCTTCTCGTACGACTTGCCGAGACTCTCGACGCGGAGATCGACCTGCTCGGCGGGCCCCAGATCGAGTACCAGAACGTGGTCCTCGGTCGGCTGGATGAGGCGATCGATCCGGGCCGTCATTTCGGCCCGGCGTCTTGCCGTCAAGCGGCACTGGAATACGGAAAGCTGCAACCATCGGCCGTAGCCCTTCATCGTCTTGAAGACGCGGCGCCACCGCTTCGGATCCGCAATGTCGTAGGTGACGACGTACAACCGCTCCTTTGCCATGAGTCCCTTACCGCGGAAGATAGTGAGGGTAGTCCCGAATCTCGCCCTGGAGGAACCTCGTCAGCAGCCTCGCCTGAACCTCGATCAACCGGCGCATCGTGACCCTGTAGCCGAACACGGGGTGGGTCGTCTCCTGCTCCAGGCGGCGCTCGAAGGCCGCGATGAACGCTCGCCGCCCCGCGGGCTTGAGAGCGCAGGCATTGCCGTTCCAGACGAAGTGAGGAGGGCGGACTTCGCCGTTGTTGATCACCTGCACGACGCTGGAGTCCGCCACGATCGGACGGAAGGGCTCCATCAAGTCGAGAGCCAACGCCGGCCTGCCATGGCGGGGCCGATGGTAGAACCCCAAGTACGGATCCAGGCCAACGGAAGAGGCCACGTTCGTGAAGACTCGCGCAAGAAGCGCGTAGGCAAGGGACAGCATCGCGTTCACTGGATCCGTCGGCGGCCTCCGATTCCGCGTGGCGAAGGAGAACTGTTCCACTTCGGGGCCAGTCGAGGGTGCAAGCATGCGGTCGAAGCAACGGAAGTAGATGGCCGCACCCTCGCCCTCGACCCCAAGCAACTGTTGCACGTTCGCTGCCGTCTCCGCCTCAGTCGCGATTCGCTTCAGGCGACCCAGGGCGCGGTCCTTTTCGGGTCCTTCGCCCTTGGCCGCCCTCCAGTTGCGGCGCAGGAACGTCCGCGAGTTCCGTACCTTCGCCCTGACCAGTCCTCGCGCCATATCGAGACACCGGCGTTCCTCGAATGCCGCCCGGTACTGAGCTTCCCGGACGGTCACGTTCCGATGGCCGGTCCCCACCGTGTGGCCCACGAACCAACCGCCGCTAGTGAACCACGACACGGGAATCTCCTCCCGCATCAGTGCGTGCAGCGCCGGCGTCGTGACCGACGCCGGGCCGTAGATCGCCACGTCGGACACTTCGACGAGCGGAACCTCCGTCTTCTTGCCCTCGACATCCACCACCAGCCGTTCGCCGCTCTTGCGCAGTCTCGCTCGCGGTGTCTGCACATGGAGCGGCCGAGCGGCATCGTCCGATGGATTCAACGGCCTGGGCGGCCCGCCGAGCTTGAACAGGTTCGTCTCGTCCGGCAAGCAGATTCCCGCGAGGGAGCAGCGAGGACACTTGGGGCTGTCCTGCAGGGGAGGCGGCCTGCGGCCTGCCATGGCGGCCGACCGCAGTCCCGAGATGGCGTCGTTCGTCCTCGCACGAAGCTGGTCGTCGAGGACCACCGGGACTCTCTCCCGAGAAGCGACGTACCAGAGGGCACCCTGCTCCACCCTGTATCCGTTGTCCTCCAGGATCATTGCCTGCGCACAGACCTGAACCCGCTCCGGCTCGTAGGCCCCTGCCGCCACGTGCGGCCTCTTGCCCTTCTTGAAGTCGACCGGCATGGCGACGCCGTCCTCAAGGTCCACCACATCCATCTTGGCGATGATCCCCAAGCGTTGCGAGGACATCGTGACTCCCCGCGCACGCCGCACGACGTCATCGGCCTCTTCGGGTGCCGGCAGCCGTCCGCTTCCCTCATCCACGCGCCGATGCGACCTCCGCCCCTCGGCAGTGTCCCCGCTCTCAGCCCACTCGCCCTCCACCCACTCCAGGTACGCGAGCCGCGGGCAGTAGACCCACTCGTTGACCATGCGAACCGGCACGAGCTCCTCGCCGCGACCGGCTGCCGGCGGCGGTAGATTCAGGAAGAGTTGGGATTCACGAGACATCTCACCCTCGACAATGGGTCCGAGCCTCACCGATGGGCCGAAGGCTTTGGGAATAGCCGATAGACGAATCAGCCAACACGTTGGCAGCTACGCCAGGCCACTTTCCTCGGCCACGAAGAGTCCGAGGCCAAAGTGGCTGCCGAACCCGATGGCCAGCGGCCCTTCGATCGCTTCAGGCAGCACAATGTTGAGCAACGCCCCAGCAGCGTCCGGTTGGGTCTCACGCCCACGGGAGCGAAAGCGGTGGAAGTGGATCGCGCGTCGCGGGGCTCCACCGACGTCAATGGCCTCCAACTCTCCGACGTCGACGTCGGTCGCATTCCGGCCCCGGAGCTCGAGTAAACGGCGGACCTCACCAGGGTAGCCAGCCGCCTTCAGGTGTCCTGATGCCAGGAACGGAGTCACGCTCCGCCACCTGCGGGACGTGGCCAATATTCCGGCACCCCCGGCGAAATCGGCAGGCTTGCCGAAGCCCTCCAGAGCAAGGCGCCATTCCTTGACGCTGCTGGGCTCGGCTTCCTCGTCCCCGGGTCGCTGCTTCGGCGGTAGCCAGAGGCGCGTGATGCGATCAAGCGCGCGAAGAACGTTGTCGTTCATGCCGCCAGCAATGAACACGGACACATGGTCGATCCAGCCGTCGCCATCCGCGTCTTCCGGCAGCCAGAACGCGTGCGGGTGCGACGGGTCCTTGAGCGGTTTCCCATCGCCGCCACGGCCCGAAATCTCGGACGGCGCCTTCGGAATCCGGCGTCCGGCGGTCTCGTCGTGTTGCCAGCCGAACTGGGCAAGCGCCGCCCGGCGCATCAACTCACCAATCCGCACGGTGTCCTCGATACGGGGCAGGGGGCGGCCGGCCAGCAGGTAACGGGCGACGGTCGGCAAAGGGCGGCCTGCCGGGGACGGGCGCGGTCGGCCGCGAGGCCGGGCGACGACACTTGGAGCGGCTTCCGGGGCGCGCACGTAAACCACTTCGCGAGCGGCCGGCGGCCGGCTCCATCTCCGGTCCTGGTAGTCAGCCGTGTCGAGGGAGAGCGCGTCGACGAGCCGCTCGGGCAACGTGTGGGCTCGGCGTCCCTTGCTGCGGAGTTCCTTGTCGAGCCGCTTCTCGATCGTTCGCTTGGTGGGCGGCCGCTCGGACGCCGCGACCATCACCCGCTTCATTTCGTCCATGATTCGTCGCCGCTCCGCCGCATACGCACCGGACGTACGGGGCGACAGAAGCCTCAGGCGGTCTCCGTCGGCCAAGCCGTCGAGCGGCCGACAGTTCGGGGTTCCTTCCCAATCCGCAAGCGCTTGGCACTCGGTCCAGCTCTCGGCCCGACCGAGGTAACCGATAGCCCCGGCCAGGTCCGTGGCGAACGCGAACGCTTCTGGCGCCAACGTCACGTTTGGCCAAGCAGCGACCAGAGTCGAGCCCTCGGGGAGCCGGACGAAGGCGTCGAAGACCAGCGTGGTCTTCGGCTGCCCCTTGGCGAGTGTCCCCGTCGGCATGTAGTGACGAGTGTGGGCGTGGATGACGCCGGCCGGCAGGCTGTACACTGGCAGCGTTTCGGCCAGCGTGTCGATGAGGCTCGCGAGGTCGTCTTCAGTCCACCGAGCCCGGTCGCCCTTGCGCCACCAAGCGGCGATGAAGGTGCGGAGGAGACGCCACGGCTCCGGGGGCCAAGCAACGTCGGCCTCGTTGACGTTGCGGCCCCAGGGCGTTGCGTGGTACCGACCGGCAGGGAAGCGGAACTCGAGCGCGAACATGCGCTCACTTCTCGTACTGGACGGTGAGCACGCGGCTCTCGCCGAACAAACCCTTCGACCCAACGCTCGCGATCAGTCCGGGCAGTTCCGATTCGATGTCGTTGAGAGGCGGCAGTTCGAAGCCGTCGGGCCGCGTCACGTTCACACGGCTGACGTCGAGATCGCAGGCCGTTCGCAGCCGCAGTCCTTCCGCGAGGAACCTCCGTATCTTGAAGAGCGCAAGCAGCACCAGCAGTCTTTCGACGTCCGTCTCCAACCCGAAGGCACGGATCTGGCGCAGGTCGAGGTTGAAGTAGGCAGTGATCTCCTCGGCGACCCATTCGTCACGAGCGAAGGGCACGTTCCCGAAGCCCTTGGCCGTGTCACCCGATGGATCCACGCTGTCGTTCTTGACACCCCCACTCGCGGCCACCTTCGCATCTTCAGCCTCGACGAAGGCGGACAGCGACCGCGGAAGTCTCAGGCGACCGCCCGCCAAGTCCTTCTTGGCCAGAAAGACGCCGTGGAGGAGTGCGTTGGTGTCGAACTCCAGTAGTACTCTCGCGAGTTCCCGTAGATCGACTCGGCCGACCTCCATGGCAGCCAAGCGCCTCTTGAGCAACTCTGCGACGGTCTTGTCCTTGCCCTCCAGGATGTATGGCGAATTGAGACGGTGGGCCTCGATCAGGGAGTTGGTGAGCGCCTTGCCGTTCCCGTCCACGACCTTCACGACGGGCAATCCCCGCAGAGGTGCGACCCAGTCATCGGCTACCTCGTCCCAGCAGACCGCTTCGAGTCGATTCGCCATCGACTGGGCGCTTTCCACGAGCACCGTCCGCCCACACCCGTCGGGCGAGTCGTACACGGCGTGCCCGAGATTGGGGAACCCCGTCGGCTGAAATCTCGTACCCTGCAGCGGCCTGAGACTGGCCTCGATCAGAAGGCGGGGGGCATCGGCGAGTGCGTTGAGATCAAGCGACATGGGTCGTATCCTCCGTTGTGGCGTTGTCGTCATCAGCCAAGGCGCCCGGATAGGCGCGGTCGATCAAGGCGGTCAAGTCCCGTTCGCCGATGGGGATCAGCAGCGCCGCCGCCAGGCGATCGGCAGGAACGCCGGCGCCCATCCGGCCACCTCTTGCCCTTCCCTTCCCCGCGCCCCCGCGCCCGGTTTCAAAGGGCGTCGGCAAGCCAGACGCCCGGGCGCGGGCCAGGGCCTGCTGTACCGCAGCGTCGGTCTCCCGTCCATCCAAGTTGTTGCCTCCGGCGCGCAGGCGTGCGAGCAGCCCTGGCGGCACAGGCATGCGTGTTGCCGCAGGCAGGACTCCGGCGGTACGAAGCGCGGCATCCGGCGTGAACACAGGTTTCAGTGCCGCGTACGCAAAAGGAACCGACATCGATCTAGTCTGCCGCGGAGTGAAACGAAGGCGGCGCGGGCGCGCCCATACGAGACCGGCGAGAAGCGCGGCGCAGCGCGCGTCGTCGAAGTCCGCGGAGAGAAATGCCGCTACGTCGGCGAGGCTTGCGGACGCCGCGCCGGACAACGGTTTGTCTGCAAGCCCGCGTGTAGTTGCTTCCACGAATCGCCGTTCGAATACGGCGATCAGGTTCGGAACCAGCGGACCGGCACCCCATACTGTGGTCGGTGGCGCATCGCCGTCGGCCCATCGGCGGCGTGTGCCGAGGCGTCCTCGGTAGAAGAAGGTCTCCTCGTCGAGCGGCGCGAGATGCGAGGCCATTGGCGGGCCAGCCGTCGGTTCAACGGCGGGTTGGGTCCCCGGTCCTGCAGGCGATCCCTCGTCAGCACCTTGAGAGTCGGCTTCCGGAGCTTCCGGTTCTCGCAGGTCCAATCGTGGAGTGGAACTAGCAGAGGCCGGCAGCCCGATCGCAGCGAGGGCCGCCGCGATGCGGAGCTCCGGGCTTCCGTCGTCGGCGTATCGCAGCCAATCGGACGTTAGCGGCGGCGGAGGTCTGAGATCCCGTCGACTAGTCGGATTCGAAGCAAGCCAACTGACGAACGCACCCAGAGCCACGAGCACGCTTCGGGACCCCTCCGACTCGCCATTCGCTGTGGTCGTCCGAAAGAGTGCGTCTTCCAAGCGGCGCATCGTCAATCGCGCACGAGCGGGCGCCTTCTTCTTGTTGCCAACGAGTTTCCGAGCGCGGTTCAGCCAGTCACCTGCCTCCAGGTCAGCAACGAGGTCTCTGCGCGGTCGATCCGGCGTGCTGAATCGCCCCAGCGGGGTCGCTTGATGCGGCATCTTGCGGTCCGGCTGAATGATGGAGTAGCGCTCGAAACTGCCAATACCCCGTGCCGCGCCAACTCGGGCCACCGAACGTGCCGCGTCCAGCCCGGATCGAGCCGCACGTCCCGCCACGGTGAGTCGCCCCTCCCCGAAGATGGCACCAACTTCGGAGAACGTAGCTGGCTTGGGCCACAGGGGTGTCCAGACCTCGCCGCGTGGCCTGTTCGGATCCTCCGACGACAGGGCACCCGTCCCTGCGCCGGTCGGTTCAAAGGTAAAGGGGAACGCGGCCCGACGGCCGTTCGTTGCTCCCCAGCGTCGACTGAGAGCACCGGTAAACGCCAGCGTTCCCTCAAGTGCCAAGACGATGTCCCATGCGTTCAGGGGATTGTCTCCCTCGTATCCAGTCGTCGCGTTGGGCCCGCCCTGGCCAGGGCTGAACTGGCCCATCGAACCATGCTCGTCAGCACGCCGGACAACATCGAGCAACGCCGACTCAAGCTCGGTCGCTGCGCGGGTGCTTGGGCTTCCGTCGCCGAAGTCCACCAGTTCCTGTAACTTCTCCGCAAAGTTGACACCAAAATCACGGCTGCCGTCATTGCCGCCTGACCCGAGGAGGGGCGCCGCTGCTTCGGTGGCGGCAAGCACGTAACACGCATCGATGTAGCCGACGTGGTGCGAGGTCGTCTCTGATCTCAAGTTCGGCAGCAACAGGCTCTTGATCGTCCGGGCTTCCTTCTCGATCTGCCTTCTTCGTGCGTCGTTCAGCCTCTTCTCTTCCCCCTTAAGGGTCTTGGAAGCCTTCTGTAGCTGCTTCGCGAATGCCCGTAGGCGGTCGTACTCGACAAGATGATCGTTGCTACGCAGTGACTTGATGGTCGAGCGCATCAACGCGAGTCGACGGCAACCGCTGTTCTCGATGGCGTGCATGAGAACGGCACCGCCACGGGTCGACGACTTGCCTGCATCGCCTTCAAGAAAGCCGGCCCGCCCATTCCACGGCGCAATGATCGGGCTCGGCGCGTAGTCGTACAGAAAGAAGTGCAGCAGGGCGTCGCGGCTCAACATCGTCCGCAGGTGGAAGCTCTCGTTCTCCCAGTAGCCGCGCGAGCGCGGATCGGCCGCCTTCGTGGAAACATGATTCGTGGGCGAGGAGATGAGGCGCAGCACACCGAGCGCCTTGAGGTAGGAGGCCAGCGGTGTTGGCGTGCATCCGTGCAGCGTGAGCGGCTCAATCGTCATCGCGGCCTCCGTCACGCTCCTTTGCGGATGCTCGCCAGTCGGCTACCCGCAGTAGGGTCTCCAGCCATGCGAGCCGGAACGGACCGAGCCTTCCGAGCAGTTCTCGCGTGCGTTCGGTCCAACTCTCGCGGGAGACGTCGTCCCAGCCCAGCTCCATGATCGACAGCCGTAGGCCGCCGCCCTCCCAGTGCTCGTCACCCTCCAGATCGAAGGCAGGGAGATCGTCCCCCTCCCAGACGCCGCGAGCGAAGCGTGATCCATCGCGGTCGTCCTTCGGCGCCTTTTCTCGGGGCAGAGGGCGCAAGTTCAGTCGCACCTTCCCGTGGTGAGCGGCGATCAGGTAGGCGCCGAGATCGGCACGGCGCGACCAGCTCTCATGGGCCAGGAACGCCAGGGCCGATGCGAGTTCGTGCCGAAAGTAGGCTCTCCCGTGCCGAGTCCCCTTGGCGGTCTTCGCCAGCAGCACGTCCGGCGCCACGGTCCGTCCGTCGAGACCCCGGCGCATGGTGTCCTGGAAGACTTCGTGTACCTTGCCCAAGTCGTGCCAGCGCGCAGCGCGGACGATGGTGGCCCGCGTCACTGGTTCCACGTCCAAGGCGGCGCATAACGATACGGCCTCTGCGGTCACATGCCGGAGATGGTCGGCCAGCCGCACGATCGTGCCGTTCTCACTCAGCGTGTCTTCGTCGTGGCCCTCGCTCTCGGAAGAAGCCGGCCCATCGGAATGATGGGCGTCGGCACCGGTTCCGGACGGCGGGTCCGGCGCCAGGACGGGGTCGGGCAGGTCCTTCGGATTGCCGGTGAATCCGAACGCGCCGCGATAGCCGCCGGCCTTCGCGTCGGCAAGTACCATCAGGCCCGGCCAAGGCGGCTGGCCCTGCAGGGGCAACCAGCCCGGCGGAGCCGCACCCATGCGGCCCTCCCCGCGCCGCCACTGCGGGTCGCGCTGGAACAGGAGGTTCCTCCCCCTGTTGGGCAGCTTCGAGATCCACGTCCTGCCGGCGCCGACCGACACCCTGCACAGCTCGTCCCGTCTGGGGCGAGGCGGATCGTCTTCCGTCTGATCGAGATCCCGCCAGAACACCTGGATGTCGGTGTCGTCGGCGTCGCGCACGTACGGCGACACGTCGACATCGAAGCCCGTCAAGTCCGGGTCGGTGTCGAAGAGGTCGTCGAGATCCTTACGACGAATCACCTGACGCGGCGCTTCGACGTCGTCCGGCGCGGGAAGGTGTACAGGCGCGACATCGGTCAACGTGGCCAGCTGGTCTCTCGCGGCCTCAAGCTCCGAAGCTTCGTACGGTCTTGCCAGATCTTCGGCGTTCTTGTCCGACAAGGCGCTGTTCGTTGCTGGCTGGAGCAAATCGATCCAGAACACCTGGGCACCGTCTGGAAGCTCCGCGTAGCGGTTGGCGCGGCCGAAGCGTTGAACCAGTGAGGACCAGGGCGCGAGCTCGGTGAACAAGGTGGCAGCGGAGATGTCCACCCCTGCCTCAACCGCCTGCGTGGCAACCACGATGCGGCCTTGCCGATTCGGGTCGTCGGCGGCCAGAGTCTTCTTCATCTCCCTCGCGCGGTCGGCGGGACGAAACCGGGAGTGGACGAGGGCCAGCGTCGGCGCCGCCGGAAGCAGCCGGGAGAGCCTCTGCTCGAGAGCCTCGCGGAGGGCCTGCGCCCGGTCCACGCGATTGACGATCGCGAGGGTCATCCGTCCGGCGCGGTGCGCATCGAGGATCGCGTCGGCCAACCGCGCGACGTAGTCGGCAACATCGGCCTTCTTCCGCGACATCGGCGCCACTGGTGAGCGTTCGAGTCTCTTGCCCGCCCGCGCCAAACGTCCAAGCCTGCTGTCCGCGGCCGCGGACGGATCCACCCTGACCACGGCCGCTCCGGTGGGAGCGGGATGATCGACGGTGGCGAGCCAACCCGGATCCAGAGTGGCCGAAATCCAGAGGCTGCGAGATGGGGTGCCGGCCGCGCGATTGTCACTCCGTGCACGATCCGCTTCAACCTGCCGAAACGCTTCGAGCTGCGCCGAAGTCGCGCGACCCGCGCCCATGAGCTGCACTTCGTCGAACACCCACTGGGAGTCATCGTGCAGGAGGGCGAACTCCATCGGCCAAAGCGCGCGCGAAGAGGCGTAGCCGCGCATCAACGCGCGGCTGAGCAGCATGTCCTGAGTGCCGACGAGCAGCGCGGGCCGCTCTGGCGTTTCCAGCCAAGCGTTGGTCCCCACGCCCCCCATGAGCACATGTACGTCCTGCGGTAGTGGAAGACGACCCTCGCTGCCCTTCACTTCCGCCAGCGTTCCGAACCACCCTTTGACCTCGTCCGCCGTCTGCTCGACCAGCGTCCGCATCGGCAGGCACCACACGAGTCGCCGAGGCGTCCGCTCGGGACTCCGTAGCCGGTGCGCCGCCCATCCCAGCGTCACCGCGGCGGTCTTTCCTGACCCGGTCGGAGCGATCAGGACCCTCGGCCACGAGTCGCTTGTCAACGCGAGCTGCCACCTGTCAGCCCGGCTCCCGGCCCCAAAGATCAACTCGTACAGCCGTGCTCCGCCAGGCAAGTGCTCGTGAGGGACCGCCCGCGTCATCGAATCGTGCCGGGCCAACGGGCAGCGTACCGATGCGGGCGTCGGGCGGCGCAGGCGAAAGTGCTGCTGTTGGGAAGTCCTTCGATCAAGGTGTCCTCTCCTCGGAGGCTGCGGGAATGTAGCAGCCGCAGACATCTCATCGCTTTGCCTCTCCCTCTAGTCCCCAGACAGCCAGTCACCGACCACGACGCCAACCGCCACCGACGCCGCCAGGCAAACCGGACAGCCGCCGGCGATGCCGCCGCACGGGGGTGGGGACCGCGGCTCCGGCGGAGCCGGCGGTCGACGCGCCTCTGAGACGACAAACGCAACAAACCACACCGCCCCGACTGTCAGGGCAGCCCAAATCCACCCGGCGGAGATCCACACGACCACGACGAAAACAACGAAAATCGCCACCGCCCACCCTTCCCAGAAGATTCGGCTCATTCTCAGCCCCCTTACGGCCCGGGTGGGACCGCTGATCAATCGAGCTACATTCCCGCCGTGCGCGCGTTGACTGAGTCTCGACGCGAACACGAAAGACGCTAGCGCCCCCCAGTCTCAGAACCTGACACCCGCGCCAGAAGTCGCAGGAAGCCGGTCAGCGATACCGCCCCGCCGCCCGCTCCAGACGCTCCCGCACCATCTCCACGAGCTCCGGCGGCGCCACCACTTCGACATCCGATCCGTAACGAAGAATCTCGCCGAGGAGTTCGTCGACTTCCGAGTAGGGCACGGTCAGCTCGAGCCGGCCGTTCGGCAGGCGGCGAGTCGTTTGCCTTCCGTGCCAGCGTTCGTCCCCGACCCAACGGGCTCGTTCCGGCTCGAAGCGAAGGCGCGCCTCTCCGTGAACCGGACCGCTGAACAGCCCGTAGCCGGCCCCGAAGATTTCGATCAGGTCCTCGGTCGGGACATCGCGGGCTGGGGAGGAGAGAATCTCGGCGGACGACATCCGGTCCAGGGCGAAGGTCCGCAAACCTTGCCGCTCCTCGTCCCAGCAATCGAGGTACCACTGATCCCTGTAGTAGACGAACCGCTGGGGCGAGGTCGTGCGCTTCGCGGTCTGGCCGGTCGAGCGCGCTTCGTAGGTGAAGGCGAGTTGGCGTCGTTCGACGACTGCCGATGCCGCAATCTCGAACTCGCGCGGCGCCACCTCTCGTCCGTGCGCCCGCAGTATGCGGAACCGGTGCGCGGGGAAGCGCCCGCCGCCGCGTCGGCCGCGATCGAGGATCGCCCGGAAACGGCCGCGGAGCGGGGCGATGAGGTCTTCGAGCAGTCCCGGCTGGACGCGGCTCAGGAGTTCGTCCATCGCCAGCAGCGCTTCCAGTTCGTCCCTCCGGAACCACAGCCCCGGCAGCTCGAAGCTCCCGGCTTCCCGGTCGTAGAAGTAGCCCCGGCCGGGCACATTCTCGACCGGAGCGCCCAAGTGATCGCGCAGCATGCCGATCGTCCGGAACAGGGTCGAACGCGAGCATTCCAGTTCGGCCATCAGATCGCCAGGCGACACGGGGTGCCGCCGGCCGTCCAACACCCGGTGCAGCGCGACGATTCGCTCCATCCGGTTCACGATTCGTTCACCGCGCCAGTTCCCGGCAGATCCGGTTCACTCGGCGACGGGTCTCCAAACCACTCGACCAGCACCGCGCGGAGTTTCTGGAACGCATCGTCCGAGCAATCCCGGAAACGCAGAACCTCCGCCAACCGACGAAACGTCGAGGCCGACCTCGGGCGGCGACGATCGCGACGCGGCGCGACTGCACTCATCCGGCCAGGCCGGAGGAGAAGAGGATCTCGAGGGCGCGCCGCCCACGGCTACCACAATCCAACAAGAAGTACGGATGGTCCGTGCCCCTCACAACGTCGGTGGCGCCCGCGGCGTTCTTGGCCAGGCACAACACCTGTTCAGGATTCGACCGGTTCAGGAAGTCGGGCGAGTGAGTCGCGGCCAGCACCTGCGAACCGTAGACCGACGACAGCGAGTCGTGGATCGCGTCGAGCGACAGGGGATGCACGCCGTTTTCGGGCTCTTCCAGCAGGTAGATGTTCCCTGACTCCGGCAGATAGGCGAGTCGAACTCGACGGCCAGTTCAAAGCTCGGCCCGCTCTCGGGACGATTCCACACCATGTCCTGAAAGTTCCGCGTACGGCTCTCGACCGCGCTCTCCAGACCGTCTCGTACCAGGTCGCCCAGAAACGCCACGGCATCGAACAGTGTGCTCTTGCCGCTTGCGTTCGGGCCGATCAGGACATGGAAACGGTCCAGGTCGAGATCGACGTACCGCAGACACCGGTAGCGCAGCGCCTGGATTCGCCTGATCACGGCGACAGTGTAACGCCGGGGAATCGCTTCGGACGCGGGTCAGTCAGCGTCGCGATTCGCTTTGGCGGGAGGCCGCAAGCCGGTTCCCACACCGCCGAACCAGAGCTTGAACATCTCCTGCGGGTCGGCGTACTTCAGGTTGGCGGCCATGCGATCGCGGAACTTCTCCAGCATCTCGTTCTGGATCCCCGCCAAGTCGGGAAGGCCGAGGAAGGCGCGCGCCTCCTCGGGGGTGCAGTCGATATCCAGTTTGATCTTCACTGTTTCTCCTTCGTGACCTTCGTTTGACCGCCGCTAGCATACGCCGCGTGGGGGTCTGTCGCCGCACGCCCAACCCGAAGAGGTGAACATGAAGCCAGAGCCCTTCCGCCTACTCCACATCGCCGCTGTCGCCGTCTGCGGTCTGACCGCTTCCGCCGGCGTCGCCCTCGCGCAGCCCACGGTGATCCACGGCGCCCGCGTGTTCACCGGCGACGAAGTGCTCGACAGCGCCACGGTCGTGGTTCGCGGCCGCACGATCGAGTCGGTCACATCAGGCGACGACATTCCGGCAGCCGCCGGCGCCGACGCGACGATCGTCGACGGCGCGGGCATGACCCTGCTGCCCGGACTGATCGACAGCCACACGCACAACTTCGGGCCGGCGCTCGAGCAGGCGCTGAACTTCGGCGTCACGACGGTTCTCGACATGCTCACCGCGGAGGCCATGGCGGCGCAGTGGCGACGGCAGCAGCAAGCGGGAGCGGTCCCGGACCGGGCCGACGTCTTCGCGGGCGGTCCCGTCACCGTCGAGGGCGGGCACGGCACGCAGTTCGGCATCGCGCTGCCCACCCTGAACGACCCGGAGCAGACGGAGGCCTTCATCGCCGACCGCATGGCCGCGGGCGCCGACTTCATCAAGGTGATCTACGAACCCGGATCCGCCGGGCGCCCGCTTCCCACGTTCGCGGCCTCGACGCTGGCGCGGATCGCGACCGCCGCGCACAGTCACGATCTGCTCGCCGTCTTCCACATCAGCACGGCGAAAGAGGCCGGGGAGGCCATCGCCGCGGGCACGGACGGCCTGGTCCACATGTACTTCGATGGCGCGGGCGGCCCGGATCTCATCGAAGCGGCCCGCAAGGCGGGGATCTTCGTCGTCCCGACGCTCGCGGTGCTCGAGACGATCAACGGCACAGGGGGCGGCCCCGAGCTGGCCGCGGATCCGTTGATCTCTCCCTTCCTGACTCCCGAGCAACGCAGAGGTCTGGGTCAGGACTTCGGCCGGGAACCGGATCCGGAGTCGATGGCGAGCATCCTGGCCGACGTCGGCGCGCTCCACGCCGCCGGCGTGCCGATCCTGGCCGGCTCGGACGCACCGAATCCCGGAACGACCCACGGAGCGAGCATCCACCGGGAGCTCGAACTGCTCGTCCGCGCCGGTCTGACTCCGGTCGAAGCCCTGCGGGCGGCGACCGCAGCGCCCGTCGACGCGTTCGGCCTGGGCGACCGCGGCCGGATCGCGCCGGGTCTCAAGGCCGACCTCCTGCTGGTGCGGGGCGACGCGACCGCCAACGTGCTTGCAACCCGCGACATCGCCGGGATCTGGAAGGACGGTGTGCGCTTCGTGCGCCAAGCCGCCGGACCCACAGGTCTCGGCGCCTTCTCGCTCGAGATCGACAACGTCGAACTGGTCGAGTAGCTAAGATCGCCCGATGCCTGACGGGCCCATGCCGGACTCACACGCCCACGGCCCGCTCAAGGGCATCCGCGTCCTCGACTTCACGAGCTTCATCGCCGGTTCCTACGGCGCGATGCTGCTCGGCGACCTGGGCGCCGATGTCCTGAAGATCGAATCGCCCGGCGGCGACAATGCACGCCACTGGGGACCCTTCATCGAGGGTGAGAGCCGGTTGTTCCAGGCCTGGAACCGGAACAAGCGTGGCATCGCCGTCGACCTGAAGACGGACCACGGACGGCAGGTCGTCTACGACCTGGCCCGGGACGCCGACGTGGCGATGGAGAACTTCCGCCCCGGCGTGGCGTCCAGGCTGGGCATCGACTACGAGACTCTAAGCCGGCACAACCCGGCGATCGTCTACGCCTCGTCCAGCGCATTCGGCGGCAGCGGACCGTACGCGCAGCGTCCAGGGTACGACCCGGTGCTGCAGTCGATGGCCGGCGCCGCACACCTGCAGCAGCAGATGAACGGCGTCGCCGCCATCTGCCCCGTGGCGGTCTCCGACTACATGGCGGCGGTGCTGCTCGTCTGCTCGATCAACGCCGCGCTCCTCCACCGCGAGCGCACCGGAGAGGGCCAGTGCATCGAGACATCCCTGCTCCAGGCGATCATGAGCGCGCAAGCCCAGTCCTACCTGGTGCCGCTCGACGCGGAGATCACCGGCCCGCCGGGCATCTTCCCCTACCGCATGTTCGCCGCCGCCGACGGGCCGATCTTCATCGCCGCCGGCACGGACAAGTTCTGGAGACTGTTCTGCGAAGCGATCGGCCGCGATGATCTGGCCGGCGATCCCCGCTACGCGACGAACCCCCAGCGCGTCGGCCAGGCGAAGGAACTCAG
This sequence comes from Thermoanaerobaculia bacterium, assembly GCA_965232105.1. Lineage (GTDB taxonomy): Bacteria > Acidobacteriota > Thermoanaerobaculia > Multivoradales > Multivoraceae > Multivorans. Next base: position 2,636,530 of record OZ246956.1, on the reverse strand, counting down.
CGCGGAGATCGACCCGATCGTCGCCTCACGACCCGCCCGCGAACTGGAAGCCGCGCTCGTCGAGGTTGGCGTTCCCTGCGCCGCGGTCCGTTCGGCCGACGAATTCTTCGACGACCCCCAGGTCGAAGCGATGGCGATGAGCCAGATCGTCCAACACTCGACGATCGGCGGCCTGCGCATGGCGGGCGTGCCATGGCGCTTCTCCCGCTCGCCCGCCTCGATCCGGCGACCGGCCCCCGCCCTGGGCGAGCACACGGAAGAGGTACTCGACGAACTGGGCTACGACACGAAACGGATCGCCGCGCTGCGGACGTCAGGCGCCGTCCGCGGACCCGAGAACGACCCCAGCCGCGGTTCGTAGCCTGCGACCGCCCCGTTCCCGGCATGACGTGAGTACGCCATCGCACAGCCGGGGCCGGGGTCCCGGTACGCCGGGTTCGCTGCGGGAGGCAGCCAAGCGAGTCGTCCTGGTCGGCGCCGGGCACACTCACATCCAGGTGCTGCGGCACTGGATCATGCGGCCGAACCCCGTCGTCGATGCAACTCTCGTGGTCGACACGCCGATTGCCGTCTACTCCGGGATGGCGCCCGGCCTGGTAGCCGGCCAGTACGCGCGCCACGAGCTGGAGATCGACGCCGTGCCGCTGGCGCGAAGGGCCGGAGTGCGCGTCGTGATGTCTCCGTGCACCGGGGTCGAGGCAGCGGCCCGGCGGCTGCTGGTCGATGGTCGCGAACCCCTGCCCTTCGACCTGGCCTCGTTCGACGTCGGCTCGACCGTGGCGGCGCTCGACCTGCCCGGGGTACGCGAGCACGCGGTCCCCACGCGGCCCATCAACCGTCTGGCCGCGGCGGTAGACGGTCGCCTGGATGCCCTGACGAACACGGCGCCTCGGATCGTCGTCGTCGGCAGCGGCGCCGGCGGAATCGAACTCGCCTTCTGCGTCGACGCGCGCCTTCGAGGCCGGGGTCTCGAGCCCAAAACGACGATCGTCGAGGCGGGCGACGGCATCCTGCCCGGCTACCACCCGTCCCTGGCGCGACGGATCGCGGCCGCGGCCCGCAGTCGCGGCATCGAGACGATGTTCGGCGCCAAGGTCGAGGCGGTCGAGGCGGACTCGGTCCGACTCGAGGGCGGTGGCCGGCTCGACGCCGACCTCACGTTCTGGGTCACGGGCGCCGCCGCGCTGCCCCTCTTCCGCAACTCGGATTTGCCGCTCGACGACGGCGGTTTCGTGCGTACGCGATCGACCCTGCAGGTCGAACGGCACGACCACGTCTTCGCCGTCGGCGACTGCGCGACCCTGACCGACCACCCGGGGCGCGCGCGCGCCGGCGTCTACGCGGTGCGCATGGGGCCCTACCTGATCGACAACCTGGAAAGGCGCCTCGGCGGGCGGCCGCTGCGGCGCTACACGCCGCAGGGCGACTTCCTTTCACTGCTCAACCTCGGCGACGGAACAGCCGTGGGCGCCAAGTGGGGACGCACGTTCGAGGGCAGGTGGGTCATGCGCCTGAAGGACCGGATCGACCGGCGGTTCATGGAGCGCTTCCAGGCGCTCGGTCCGGACGGGGCGCCCCGACCCTGGCTCGCCGACATGACGGCCGAGGAAGGCGGCGAGGCTGACGGTGCAGGGCCGATGGGCCACGCGGACGGAACCCAGGCGGCGGCCATGTTCTGCGGCGGCTGTGCCGCCAAGGTGGGACCCGACCGCCTTGGCAGGGCGCTCGCGCGAGTGGGCCTGGACGGAAGCGGCCCCGCGGGAGCTGACGCGATTCTCGACACGACTTCGCCGGATGACGCCGTTGCCTACCGCACACCGGCGGGCGACCGCATCGTCGCTTCCCTCGACGCGTTTCCCTCGTTCACCGACGACCCGTGGCTGGTGGGACGGGTAGCCGCCGTCAACGCCTCCTCCGATCTCTACGCCACCGGCGTAACGCCCCGGATCGCGCAGGCCCTGGTCACTCTGCCCCAGACCGCGGACGGCGAAGCGGCTGAGGAGCTGTTGTTCCAGGTCCTGGCCGGCGCGCGCGCGGCCCTGGATGCCGAAGATGTGCTGCTGCTCGGCGGCCACACGAACACCGGGCCCGAGCTGGTCGTCGGCTTCCACGTCGAAGGAGTCGCCGGGACCAGCGACGATCTGCTGCTCAAGGGCGCCGTTCGTCCCGGCGACGCGCTGGTCCTGACCAAGCCGCTGGGCGCCGGCGTGCTGCTCGCCGCGGACCGGATGGGACTCTGTCCGGGCCGCTGCCTGCGGACTTGCCTGGCCTCGATGCAGACCAGCAACCGGAGCGGGATGGAAGCGGCCAGACGAGCCGGCGTCGCCGCCGCGACGGACGTCAGCGGTTTCGGTCTGGCCGGCCACCTCGGCGAGATGGCCTTGGCCAGCGGCGTTCACATCGAACTGGACGTCGGCGCCCTGCCAGCCCTGCCGGGCGCCCTCGAACTGCTGGGCCGGGGCGCGCGCAGCACGAGCCACGAGCAGAACGCCCGGCTACCCATCCAGGTCGAACGGTTGGCGTCGCCGGGGGCCGGGATGGAACTCGCCTTCGATCCCCAGACCTCCGGCGGCCTGGTGCTCGCGGTCGCGCCGGAGCGCGCCGACGGCCTGATTCGGGATCTCGTGACCCAGGGCTTCGAAGCGAGCGCCGTCATCGCCCGCGGTCGAGCGGCGGGTTCCGGAGACCCGCGGCTGATTCTGCGCTGACCGGCCCGCGCCGCGGAAACCGGGCGAACCGCCGGCGACCGGGACCGCGAAACGGCAACCTCAGCCACGCGCCGTCAGTCGACCGCGCCTCCCGAGGCGCCGCTGCCCTCGCAACCGCTCGCGAACGCCGCCGTGTCCGTGATCGCGGCGGCCGGCGTACCCGCTGCGTTGGCGCGTTCCCAGATCCTCCCCGGGGCCGACTCCGGCGCCGCCGTGTCCTCGACCCGGATCGTGTGGCTGAGGTCCGTGGTGGACGCCATGAACACCCAGACGCGGCCGTTGATCGAGCAACCGTCCAGCACCTTCACCAGGATCTCCCAGTTCGACGCGTCGAAGAACCAGAACAGGCCCGAGTCGTTCGTGCCCACGCGGGCCACCTCGCCCGAACCGCCGCTCTCGCCGCCCCCGTGGCGCCATTCCACGGTCACGGCGTAGCGCGAATTGAGCAGGCAGCGAGTCCCTTGTCCCGGTTCACAAGAACCCGCCGGATCGCTCGCCTCGACCAGGAACGTTCGTGACGTCCGGGACTCCTCGCCGGCGCCGCTGAGCGAGAGGGTCACCTCGTAGAAGCCGGGCGCCGCCCAGACGTGGCTCGGACTCCGGTCACGCACCGTCCGGTCGTCGCCGAAGTCCCACTCGCGGCGCTCGACGGAACCCGAACTCCCGTCGATGAACCGCACGGGAACGCCGGTTCGAGCGCGGCACAGGTCGTCCGGGCACTCCACGTCGACCGTGAAGGCTGCCATCGGAGGACCGGGGTCGGAGGGTGGAGGCGGAGGTGGGGGTGGAGGTGGAGGTGGAGGTGGAGGTGGCCCGGAAGGCCCCGGAGGCGGAGGCCCGGAAGGCCCCGGAGGCGGAGGCGGAGGCACCACGGTCCGCCGGTTGACGACCATCGCGAAGAGAAGCGTGTCCGTGTCGGGGTCGGTCGCGTCGCTGTCCGTCACGGTGTAGGTGTAGGTCGTCCGCGCGCTCGCTGCCGACGTCGTTCCGGACAGCGTCCGCGACTGGCCGTCGAAGACCAGTCCGGCCGGAGGCGTCGGCGTCAGGCCGTAGGTCAGCGCCCCGTCGCCGCCGGTGGCCGACGGCAGAGACAGACTCAGCGAATCGCCAACGGTCAGCACCCGCTCGGCGATCGAAGCCGTCGTGGAAAACGAAGGCGCCGAGTCGCCAGGCGCCATTGTGGTCCCCGACCCCGACGAGGACCAGTCGCTCGAACCTTCCGCGTTTCCCGCCTGCACTTGCACGTCGTACGAGGTGGTTGTCTCGAGCCCCGCAATGGTCGTCGTGCGCCCCGTGCCCGAATGGGCGTGGCTCGTCCAGGCGCCCGACGAGGAAGAGAGTCGGTAGCGGACCGCGTAGCCGTCGATGGCGGGTCCCTGGTTGTCGGGTGCGCTCCAGATCGCCTTGACCGAGCTGGTCGACGCGCCGGCGACCACCGGCGCCCCGGGGGTATCCGGCGGCTCGTTCAGGTCCGTGACCGAAACGCTGACGCTCCGGGAAGCGCTCAGCCCTCCGCCGTCCGTCGCCCTGACGGAGAACGCGTAGCTGGTCCGGGTCTCGAAGTCCAGGTCGGTGGAGGCCGCCACGGAGATCTGCGCCGTATCGGAGTCCACGGTGAACGAAGTTGCGTCGGCGCCGGTCAGGCCGTAGGAGAGACTGTCGCCCGTATCCGGATCGGCGGCGGTGACCGGAGAACCGATGGCGCCGGTCGTGTTCTCCGGAACGCTCAGCGCCAGCGCCGCGGAGGGCGAGAAAGCGGGCGGCCGGTTCGTCGTCTGCAGCTCGAAGACGAAGGTCGCCATCCCCTGGGTGGCGCCCGCGAACTTCCCCGTCCCCTTGATGCTCGTGATGGTTCCCCGCGGCTGTGTGTCCGGATTCGTCAGGCTGAACTCCGTGCCGTTTTCGGTTCCCGCGTCGTAGGGATGGAGTTCGACCTCGACGCGCGACATCCACTGATTGTTCGAATCCAGCAGGGACAGGCCGGACACGCCGACGAACCAGTCGGGGCTCGGGGCGATCATGGACACGAGGGTGACCAGGGGATGGCTCGCGGTGATGCTGAAGTCCTTCGACGTCGAGGAAACGCCGCTGGAAAGCTGGCTGCCGCCGATCACGGCCCCCCGGTTGGCGCCGGCGGCATTGATTTCCTGGATCAACGTGGACGTACCCCCGAACTCCGCCATGGCCTCGATCCCCGGCGTAGCCGTCCCGCCGACCGCCCAGAAGGTCGCGCTGCTGTTGTGCGTGCCACCGACCAGACTCGAAAAGTGGTCGCCGCTCGGGACGCCGCCCGGCGTGGCCGCGGTCGTCCAGGTGCCCTTGAAGGTGACCCGGTACGTGACGGGATCGCTTCCCTGGGCCGAGAGCGCAACCGAACCGGCGAACGCGAGAATCGCCAGAGCCGGGACCAGCGTTCGACTTCTCACGACACGCCCCCCGCGGCTCGAGGCTCGCGAAGCGAACGGAGGCCGCGCCGGCCAGTCGCAGGCCGGCCTTGGCCGAACGGTCGAGACGGCTGAGGCGCATCTGGCGCTTCATCGAGAGATCGGGAAGGACCTTGTAGATCGTCGCAGATCTTCATCGCAGAGAACCTCGCCGGTCGCGAGCCATGGCAGCCGGAGACTACCAGCCAGAAACCGGCCAAGGGTCGGCGAGCTTCGCCCGACGCATCCTGGCCGCCTTCGGCGGCGGGGGGCCAAGACCCGCCGCCGACCGCAAACAGGGCGTAAACCGTGCTAATCTGCCATCCTCGTGAACGTTCCCGCCAGTGCCTGCGAACACCGGTCGAACCCCCGCAAGCCGCCCCCCGGAGCAGTGCGCGGACGCGGCGCGGCCGCCAACCCCCGCAACCGCTTCGAACGCATCGACATCGACTTCGAACCGGGAGAGAGCGTCGCCGAGCACGGCGTGTCGCCTGCGACCGAGCTCTTCCGGGACCACTCGAAGACCATCCTGTCCCGCAACGACTCGCCGGACATCGGCTTCGAGTACAGCCTGAACCCCTACCGCGGCTGCGAGCACGGCTGCATCTACTGCTACGCCCGTCCCACCCACGAGTACCTCGGCTTCTCCGCCGGGCTGGATTTCGAGAGCCGGATACTCGTCAAGGAGCGGGCGCCGGAACTGCTGCGGGCGGCGCTTCTGAGCCCGCGCTGGAAACCCCAGGTCATCGTGCTCTCCGGCGTCACCGACCCGTACCAGCCGATCGAACGAAAGCTCCGGATCACCCGGCGCTGTCTGGAAGTCCTGGCCGAGTTCCGCAACCCGGTGGCGATCATCACGAAGAACCACATGGTGACCCGCGATATCGACCTGCTGCTCGAACTCAACCGGTTCCAGGCCTGTGCCGTTCATCTGTCGATCACGTCCGTGGCGCCGTCGCTATCGGCTCGCATGGAGCCCCGGGCATCGAGTCCACGACGGCGACTGGACGCAGTACGGGAACTGAGCCAGGCGGGCATTCCCTGCGGCGCGATGGCGGCGCCGATCATCCCCGGCCTGAACGACGACCAGATCCCGGCCATCCTGGAGGCGGCCGCCGAGGCCGGTGCGACGCGCGCCGGCTACATCCTGGTTCGGCTGCCGCACGGTCTGCGGAAACTCTTCGCCGACTGGCTCGGCACGCACTTTCCGGACCGGCGGGATCGGGTCCTGAACCGGCTGCGAGAGGCCCGCGACGGCGATCTGAACGACCCCCGCTTCCATCACAGGATGAAGGGCGGCGGAGAGTACGCCGAACAGATTGGCCGGCTGTTCGAGACCGTCCGCCGCCGCGTCGGGCTCGAGGGCGGCCGGACCGGTCGAACAGGAAGCCCATCGGCAACCGCGTTCCGGCGCCGGACCGCGCAACGGACCCTGTTTAGTCCGTGAGCCCGATGACGGGAACGGACTCGTCGCCCACTTGGGTCTGCAACCGCTCGCTGCTACAATGCGCGTCCGCTCGACGGCGGCAACAAAGCCCCCAAGAACAAGTTGAAGCGACAGGTACGCCGGTCGGACACCGACTCTGGCACGCCGGTCGGCTCGTTGCCTCCACGTCCGTCGATCGGCAGGCAAACAGGACATCGGAGACACAGGTGAAATTCAACGGGCCCAAGGTCAAGCTCTCGCGCAAGCTAGGCGTCGCGCTTACGTCCAAGGCGGCGCGCTACATGGAAAAGAAGAGCCACCCGCCAGGCATGCACGGCCTGAAGCGACGCAGGCGCCAGAGCAACTACGGAAGACAGTTGCTCGAGAAGCAGCGGCTCCGCTTCCAGTACAACGTGAGCGAGCGTCAGCTCCGCAACTACTACAAGCGCGCGACGCGCATGAGAGGCGTGACCGGCGACAACCTGGTCGGCCTGCTCGAAACGCGACTCGACGCGGTCGTCCATCGCGCCTTCGCCCCCAGCGTGTTCGCCGCCCGCCAGTTCGTCGGCCACGGCCACATCCTGGTCAACGGGCGCCGCGTGAACATCCCGTCCTTCCGCGTCAAGGAGGGCGATGTCGTCGAGGTACGCGAGAAGAGCCGGAAGCTGCGCTGCTTCAACGAGCCGCGCGGCGTGACCGTGCCCACCTACGTCGAAACGGACGAAACGGGGTACCAGGCCACCCTTCGCAACACCCCCGTTCGGGACGAAGTCCCGATCGTGTGCGAAGTGCCACTCGTCATCGAGTACTACTCCCGCTAGGCAGCCAAACGGAGAGCAGGATATGTCGCGCATCGCTCTTGACCACCGGCGCCTCTCGCCTCCGGCTGCCATCGTCGTAATCGCCTCTCTTCTCGCCGGCGCCGTTCCGGCGGCCGCCGCGGACTTCAGCATCAGCGGTACGGTCACCTACGAAGGCGAGCCGCTGAAGCGCTACCCGCTGCGCATGGACGCCGACCCGAACTGCGCCGCGATCTACGAAGGCAAGCGGGTCCTCTCGCGGGACAGCCTGATCGGGGAGGGCGGCGCCGTCGAGAACGTCTTCGTCTACCTGAAGGATGCGCCGGAGGGAAGCGCCGGCGAAACACCGTCGGAGGCTGTACGGCTGGAGCAGCGAGGCTGCCTCTACACACCCCGGGTCATCGGCGCCCGCGTCCAGCAGGACATCGAGATCGTCAACGACGATCCCACGCTTCACAACGTCCGTGCCCTGGCCAAGGCCAACCGGCCTTTCAACATCGGCCAGCCGGCGCGGGGCACGAGAACGAAGTCGTTCAGGGCGCCCGAGAAACCGATCAAGGTCAAGTGCGACGTCCACCCCTGGATGGCCGCCTTCGTGTTCGTCATGGAGCACTCCTTCCACTCGACCACCGGGAGCGACGGCACGTACCGGATCGACGGCCTGCCGGCCGGTTCTCACGAGCTCGTCTTCTGGCACGAGAAGCTGGGCGAGCAGGTGGTCGAGGTCGAAGTAAGCGGCAACGTCGAGGGTCTCGACCTGACCTTCGAAGGCGGCGAGTAGGCGCGCGGGCGGATGGCCTACGGCGTCCGGAAGATCGCAGGGATAGGCCCGGTCGTCGCCAAGAAGCTCGCCAGCGCGGACATCCGCACCACGGACGCTCTCCTCGCGGCCTGCAATGGCCGCAGGGAGCGTCGCCTGCTCTCCGAGCGCACCGGCCTGCCCGAACCGCAGCTTCAGAAGTTCGCCAACATGGCCGACCTGATGCGCATCCGCGGCATTGGCGCGGACTTCGCGGAACTGCTCGGCGCTTCCGGCGTGCGGACGGTCCGCGACCTGAGCCGCCGCCGCGCATTCAACCTGGCGGCCAAGACGAGTACCGTGAACGCGACCCGGAAGCTGAGCCGCCGCGCTCCCTCCGCCTCCATGGTGGAACGCTGGATCGGGCAAGCCCGGGAACTCAAGGACGGCTAGTTGGCGGCTCGGCGTCCCCTCGGCATCGGCTTCGTCGGCAGCGGCTTCATCACCCGCTTTCACATCCGTTCCTGGACCGCGGTCCGCGGCGCTGACATCCGGGGGGTATGGAGCCCCAACCGCGCCAGCGCGGAGTCCGCGGCGGCCCTGGCGAACGACCTGGACGTCGGCGAGGCCCGGGCCTGCGACTCCATCGCCGCGATGGTCGAGGATGATCGCATCGACGCGATCTGGATCTGCGGCCGCAACGACCACCGCGTCGCGAACATGGAGGAGATCGCCGGCGCGGTGAGCAGCGGCCGCGGCCATCTCGTCGGCGTCGCCTGCGAGAAGCCGCTCGCGCGCAACGCCGCCGAAGCGTTGCGCATGGTCGCACTGGCACGCGAGATCGACGTCCTGGACGGCTACCTCGAAAACCAGGTCTTCAGCCCCGCCGTGGTGCGCGGCCGTGAACTCGCCTGGGAGCGCGGGGCCCGCGCCGCCGGCCGCCCCTACCTGGCCCGCGCCGCCGAGGAACACTCCGGCCCGCACAACGCCTGGTTCTGGCAGGGCGACCTGCAAGGCGGCGGGGTGCTGAACGACATGATGTGCCACTCCGTCGAGGCGGCGCGCTTCCTGCTCACCGACCCGGACAAACCCCGCTCAAGCCTGACGCCGAGACGGGTCAACGCGCAGATCCACTGCCTCAAGTGGCAGCGGCCCGAGTACGCGGAGCGCCTGCGCCAGCGGTACGGCGACACGGTCGACTACGCACGCCGGCCGGCGGAGGACTTTGCCCGAGCCATGGTCGAGTACGAGGACGACGCCGGCACGCCCCTGGTCATCGAAGCGACGACCTCCTGGAGCTACGTGGGCGCCGGCTTGCGGCTATCCATGGAACTGCTCGGCCCCGAGTACTCGATGCGGGCCAACAGCCTCGACACGGACCTGGAGCTCTTCTTCAGCCGCGACCTCCGCGGCCGTGCCGGCGACCGGGTCGCCGCTGTAGCGCAGCACAGCGGAGAGGACCTGATCGAGAAACAGAACGCCGAGATGGGATTGATGCCGGTCCTGCCGAACGAGCCGGTGGCCTACGGCTACGACGCTGAGAACCGGCACATGGTCGAGAGTTTTCGCTGCGGCGAGCGGCCCAGGGAGACCTTCGAGGACGGCCTGGAGGTCACCCGGCTGCTGATGGCCGCCTACATGAGCGCCGAACAGGGTCGTACCGTCGACTATCCGCCCGAAGGTCTCGACGAGTTTGTGCCCGCCGTCGCCCGCGGCGAGTGGAACCCGGGTGGCGCGGTGCGCCACCCGTGAACCACTCCGCACGCTCGTCATCGGGCGTGCGGATGGCACCCGGCTCACTCCACCTCGTAGTAGTCCACGAAGCCGATCATCATCTCGTCCGTCGTCTCGCGGCCCCAGGAGACGTCGCGGGTCGGATCCGGGTTGCGCGGATTGTCGCCGCTGTTGTCATACGTGGCAACGCAACGAAGCTTCGTGCCGGCCGGCATCGGCTTGGGCTCGGCCAGGCGGTACGTCGTCTGCCAGTTGAAGTCGTAGCCGTCGACGCGCAAGACAACCTCGGAGCCGCCGTCCGGATACTCGGCCCGGAACTCGAACGTGTCGCCACGCAGGTGCATGTGCGGCCGGAGCGACAGCAGGCGACTCTCGCGCGGGAACACGAGTTCCGCCTCGAAACGCACATCGCTCTCCCCCGCCGGAATCCACAGGAAGGGAGTCGAACACAGGGCCGTACGCGACTCGTAGCGCGGCGGCTCGGCTGCGAGCACGAGGCCGATCCGGCTGCGGTCGGTCTCCACCCGGCCGGTCGGCGTGTAGTGCATCTGGAAGTCGATCACCGCTCCGGCTGGCAGCCGGCGGCCGACACCCGCAGGCATGACCAGCGGGCCGGTGCCCGGCGCGTAGCCGCCCAGGTCGCCCACGGTACGCGGGTCGCCTCCGGCCGGCGCCACCGCACCGGAACCCGGGAACGCCTGCACGATCACGTGATGAACGACGGCAGCGTTCCCCGGCTGGGTCTCCGCCGCCTGGATCCACACGTCCTCGGGCAACTTCGTATCCACACGATAGCCGTGGTAAGGCACCTCGCCGGCGGCCGGAATCGTCACCTTCTCCGGCAGCTCGTAGATCAGGTCGGGGGCGCCGATCCGCCAGCCCGACGAGCGGTCCGGTGTAGCGGCGGGTGCGACCTCACCGCCTCCGGATCCGCGGCGGCCGCCCCCGTCGACCCAGGCCAGCAGCTTCTCCTTCTCGGCCGCCGGCAGGCGCCGGTCGTTCGCGAACTTGCCGTAGCGCGGGTCCGCATGCCACGGCGGCATCGCCCCCGCCGCCACGACCCGCCGGATCGACGACGCCCAGGCGCGGGCCTGCTCAAAGGTCTCGAGCGCGAACGGCGCCGGTCCGCCCTGTTGGTGGCAGCCGGCGCACCGGAGGCGGAGCACCTCCGCTACGTCATCGAAATCGACCGCGAACGCGGGGAGGGCGAGGACGGCAAACGCCGCCCAGACCGCCGCGGCTCTGGCCACCTCGCGCCTGCCGATCAGGGTCCGGCCGACGCTCCCTGGTTCGTCAACCGGTAGAGCTTGCTGCGCGTTCGGATGAACAGGCTGCCGTCCGCTATGGCGGGCGTCGACATGCACATCTCGTCGAGCGAGTTCTTGCCTACGACGTTGAACTCGTCGCCGGCTTCGATGACGAACGTGTCGCCGTCCTCGCTGAGCACGAAGACCCTGCCGTTGTACGCCCAGGGCGATGCCGTGAAGGCCCCGGAGCCGCGCTCGATGCGCTGCTTGCCGTAGACCTCGGCGCCCGTTTTCGGATCGTGCGCGGTGAAGAAGCCGCGGTCGAGCAGGGTGTAGAACCGGTCGCGGTAGATCAGCGGCGTCGGGTTGTAGGAGCCCGCTTGGGGCTGGTACCAAACCACCCACTGGTTGCTCTGCTGGTCCTCTTCGAGGGTGATGTCGCCCTCCGCGCCAGGCTTGATCGCGTAGACCGGGCGGACCTGGTCGCCGATGTACCCCGACGACACGTAGAGCAGGCCGTACTCCGAGAACGGCTGCGGAATGGCGATCGACGACATGCCGCCGAAGTGCCACAGGAGGTTGCCCTCCTTGTCGTAGGAGCGCACCTGGTCGGTACCGACCGTGATCACCTCGGTGCGCAACTCGTTCTCCCACACGTACGGAGTCGCCCAGTTGCTGCCCTCTTCGCGGGCATCGCGCCAGAGCTCCTCGCCGGTCGCGGCGTCGAGCGCCACCATGTAGGACTGGTCCTCGTTGTCGTTCACGATGTAGAGCTGCCCGTCGTGGACGATCGGCGACGCCGCGGTACCCCAGCCGTAGCGGGTCGGAACGGCCTCGAAGCGGCGCTCCCACACCGGCTCGCCGTCGAGCGTGAAGGCGAACACGCCGACGTTGCCGAAATACGCGTACACACGCTCACCGTCCGTGACCGGCGTCTCCGATGCGTACGTGTTCTTCAGGTGCCTCGCGAAATCCGGCGCCGCGGCGAGCACCTCTTGTTCCCAGCACTTCTCGCCCGTCTCGACCGAGAAGCAGTAGACCGTCCAGTGGTGAAGGTCCGCGGAAGGCTGCATCCGGTTCCCGCCCAGGTACAACCCCTTCTTCGGTTCTTCGACTTCGCCCTCACTCCACACCGTGGTGACGAACACCCGGTCGCCCAGAACGATCGGTGAGGACCAGCCGAGACCCGGCACGTCCACTGACCAGACCACGTTTTCCTCCGTGCTCCAGGAATCCGGCAGACGGGGATCGTCGTCGGCGACGCTCATCGCGTCGGCGCCGCGGAAGGACGGCCAGTTGTCGGTCGACGGCGGCGCGGCCAGGGCGGCGCCTCCGAAGAAAAAGGCGGTTGCGGCCGCCGTGAACACGAGTCGAGGTGTGCACATCGGAGTCTCCAAGCGGGGTGGCTGTGGCGCTAACGGTGCGTTCGAGAACGCGCAACAGCTTAGCACCGCCGACTCCTGTGAACCGACGAGCAACCAAGGCCGCCGGTGTTCGCGCCGGCCTTCGCCACTGGGTGCGCCGGCGTCCCCGCCGGCTGCCGCCGCAGGCGGCCAGAAACGCGCCGCGTAGCGGCGACCGCACTGAAGGCGCCTACCCACCCGCCGCCCGCCGTTCCAGGTCGAGCAGCGCCTGCTTCGTGGGCAGGCCGCCACCATAGCCTCCAAGCTTCCCGTCGTGACTGATCACCCGGTGGCAGGGCACGACGATCGGCAGCCGGTTCCTTCCGTTCGCCTGGCCGACCGCGCGCGCCGCGGCAGGCTTCCCGATCCGCTCGGCGAGCGTGCGGTAGGAGATCGTCTCGCCGAACGGGATGCGCCGCAGTTCCGCCCAGACCCTCTGCTGAAACTCCGTGCCGCCGGCGCCGAACGGCAGGTCGAACTCCCGGCGCTTGCCGTCGAAGTACTCACCGAGTTGCCGCTTCGCCTCGGCCAGGGCCGCCGGCAGGGCGCCGTTCGCCGGCTCCCAGAACCCGTCCGGCGCTCTTGCCGCCTCGTTCGGCAACTCGATCCGGTCGATCGCATCCTCGTCGCCCACCAGCCGGAGGGTCCCGATCGGGGTCCGGAAGTCGTGGTACGTAGTGGTCATCGGCAAGGTCTCCATTCGGGTTCAGAAGCGGGTCGGGTAAACGATCGCCAGGGTCACGGCCGCCCCACTTACTGTATTGAACAAATCTATTCAGTAGCGTAATCGCATGCCGCCGTGGACTTTGAGCGCTCGCAAGTAGGCCTCTTGAGGGAACGATTGGCCGGCGGAAGATCAGCGCGCGTCGCCGGCGTGGCGGAGGAAGTCGTCCGCGTCCCGGCACCTGAGGGCCAGTTCGATCAGCGCCGGCACGTCCGCGGCCCGGTCGATCTCGGCGAGCCACGCCTGGAGCCGCGGCGTCAGGCGAGCCCACGCCCGGTCAACGCTCGCGGCACGGCGAGCCGCAGCATCTCCAGTTGCGCCTCGGCCCTTCCTTCGGCCCGCCCTTCCGCCCTCGCCCGATCCCGCTCCGCGGCCAGTTCCCGACTGAGAAACCGGTCATCGACGGCGCTCGTTCCCTCGGCCGAGCCGAGAGCGGCGCCCACTCGCCGAAGCACGTCGACGGTTTCAAGTGAGGCTTCCGGTTCGTTCAGCGCTCGGTGAATCTCTGTCGCCGTCCAGCCGGGGAACGCCCGGCTGCTCGCCGCCTCGATGTAGCGACCGCCTTCCAGGACGTGAATCGTGAGAGCCGAGCGGCGGGACTTCGGACGGTGATGCCAACTCGCGTCAGGCACTTCCACCCACACCTCCGGGAAACCCCAGGACTGGTAGATGCTCAGCTTCCGCCGCCGTACATCCGTGCTGTAGTCCACTTCCAGGACCACGTCCGGCAGCTCATCGACGCCGTACGCGATCTCGCCGCCACGCGGCCTTGCCTCAGCCGGATGCACATAGACGACCTGATCCGCCGACATCACGCGTTCCTTCTGCCCTTCCGGACCGCGCACGACGAGAGCCGCCGCACCGATCAGGTCGATCGGCGCCCCCCGCTTGGCGGCGATCAGCGTGACGCAACTCGCGAGCCGCATCGCCCCGTACTCGTGATAGGTCGTCGGGTTCTCCGCCACCATCGCGATCTCGGTCCGGGCGTCCCAGTACTCGAACCGACGATCGCCGTAGTCGTCGAGTTCCTCCCGTCGAACGCGAACCGGCCGGCAGCCGGGGAACTCCACGGCCTCGGGGGCAGGGCCGTCATCGGGCAGTTCCGGGTGTATCCCGGCGACCGGCTCGCTCATGTTCCGAGTCTACAGCCGGAGAATCCCCCGAAAAACGAGCGTGCGCAGGGACGGAGGCGCGGGAAGCGCAACTCGGTCGCCAGCCGACGAGGGCCGGATCAGCCGCCGCCCAGCGCCGGCGGCGCGATAGCCTCACCGCCGCTCAACGAAGCCTCACCGACCCTCAACGGCCAACCAACCAGGACGAACACCGATGACCGAACTCCCCGCCGACGGCCTCACCCTCCACTCCACGATCCGCAGCGGCGACAGGGGCGGCGCCACGGTCGAGCTCGCCCTCGTCCCGGTGCCGGTAGCCGATCCCGGGCCCGAGGAGGTCGTCATCCGGGTCGAAGCGGCGCCGATCAACCCGTCCGACCTGGGTGTTCTGTTTGGGCCGGCGGACGTCACCACCGTCCGAGGCGCCGAAGGCGAGCACGGCCCGGCCATCCTCGCCGACATCCCCGACGGGCTGGCACGACTGGTCGCCGGGCGACTCGGTCAGACGATCCCGACCGGCAACGAGGGCGCGGGCACCGTCGTCGCGGCCGGTACCTCGGTCCGTGCGCAGGCCCTGATGGGGCGTGTCGTGGCCGTTCTCGGCGGCTCGATGTACGCCGAGTACCGCCTGGCCGAAGCGAAGCGGTGCCTCGTGTTGCCCGAGGGCACGACGCCGGCCGAAGGCGCCTCCTGCTTCGTCAACCCGCTGACCGCCCTGGGCATGGTCGAGACGATGCGGATCGAGGGTCACACAGCGCTGGTTCACACCGCCGCCGCCTCGAACCTCGGCCAGATGCTGCAGAAGATCTGCACCGTCGACGGCGTACCCCTGGTCAACATCGTCCGCCGCGTCGAGCACGAGGAGCTCCTCCGGGATCTGGGCGCCGAGCATGTCGTGAACTCGAGTTCCGACACCTTCATGGCCGACCTGATCGCCGCCCTCACGGAGACCGGCGCCACCCTCGGCTTCGACGCGACCGGCGGCGGCAAGCTGGCCGGCCAGATCCTGACCGCGATGGAGGCGGCCCTGTCCGCCAACGCCCCCGAGTTCAACCGCTACGGTTCGGCGACGCTCAAGCAGGTCTACATCTACGGCGGGCTCGACCGCAGCCAGACCGTCTTGACGCGGAACTTCGGCATGGCCTGGGGCCTCGGAGGCTGGCTGCTTCCCCACTTCCTGCAACGGATCGGTCCCGAGGCTTCCGACCGCCTCCGCCAGCGGGTCGCCGCCGAGATCAAGACGACCTTCGCCTCGAGCTACGCGAAGACGGTCACCTTGCGGGAGGCTCTCGACCCGGCTGCCGTCGCGGTCTACGCGAAGCAGGCGACCGGCGAGAAGTACCTGGTGACGCCGCACGGGTAGCGGTCGGCAGCCCTGACTACACCCGCCGGTACGCCAAATCTCCCTCCATGTAGGTGAGGTAGAACCGATCCGGCGCCACCGCGCCGTTCGGGTTGCGAAACCAGAGCGGACGCCGGTAGAAGACCTCGCCGCCGAGCGACTCCGCGGCCTGAAGCAGCCCTCCCTGCGTGGTGAGGACGCTCGCCTCCGCGCAGCCCTCCCCGGCCAGCCGGTCGAGGATGGCGGCAAGCGCGGCCGCGGCGCCTCCCTCGAGGTACGGCATGTGGACGATGCGCCCGGTCGGGGGCGTGTTGGCGCGGTTCACGTAGAGGAGAACCGGGCCCAGCGCCTCGCCGGAGCGTTCCAGCGTGAACAGGAGCGAATCGTGTTCCGGACAGGACGCCAGCCAGGCCAGGTGCTCAGGATCGGCGACGTTGACCAGCATGTCGTCGGCCGCCGGGAGCGCGCGGACGGCCGGGTCGTAATCCCGCAACGTGATCGACGGGCCGTCCGTCGCCGCAAGGGCCTTCCCGGGCCGGCTCGTCGACAGCCGCACCTCCAGCGCTTCGCCGACCTGGCGAAAACCTCGCATCACGAGAATCGCCTTGGTGGCGGCGGTACCACCGAGCACGACTTCGAAGTCGGTGTCCGGGCTGCGGCCCCCCAGCGGCACGCCGGCGGCGCCCCGCGCGTCGGCCTCGACCATCCAGAGCATCCGGTGGGCGCCGACCACCGAGCGGCCATGGATCCGGTAGCGGCATTCCAGCGACGCCACGTGGCCGACTACGCGCCCGCCGCGCTCCGCCACCAGCGACTCGACCTCCGGGCCGCGATCTGGATGGAACAACAGCCAGCGCAGGACGTCCGGCGCCCGGCGGACGCCGTAGACGATCTCGGTGAGCTCGGAAAGCCGATCCAGCTCGCTCTCGTCCGTCGGCCGCAGCAGGACGTCCCTGACCATGCGGGCCCGGTTCATCTGCCGTCAGCCCCTGAGCCGCCTGGCACGAAACGCCGCGTCACGTTCGGCCCGCAGGCGCAGCCCCTCGCGGAAACCCTCGATGTTCGCCTCGGCGCGGCGCCTGAGCCGGCGGTACTTGAACTCAGCCTCGAGCAACAGCAACTCGTCCCAACCCAGCCCGTCCTCAGTCCAGTGGTACTCGTGCGTGAGAAGCTGGATCTGGTCGTACCGGTCGAGCAGCGAGGTCACCACGCCTTCCCGCCAGACCTGGGTGCTGTCCGAGAGGTACTTGATCCGCTCGAAGTAGAGCGGGTCGTACGCGTCGACGATCCCTGGTATCTGAAGCGTCCGGCCCGATCGCATCGGCATGTGGGGGCTCGCCGCCCGGATTTCGACGCCGAAGAACCCCTCCATCAGGCCGATCGCACGCCGCGCCAGTTCGACCGGATCGTCACCCGAGCGCTCGAACAGGCCCAGGTCGTAGTGGAAGCCCAGGTCGTGCCCCAGATCGAGGATCTGCGCCACGGCCCCGGCGCCGTCGGCCTCGAAGAGGTTGTAGTCGGAACCGATCTGGACGAAGAAGGTCGAGCGGACGCCGGCGGCGTGGTCGGCCCGCGCCAGCGTCAGCGCCGCGTCGAGGCTGAACTCGACGTCATGCCGCATGAGCACGAAGCGCTCCACGTCGAGCAGCGCCTCGCCCATCGGCGCCGCCTCCCCGAAGGAGAACGTGCGGTGCGTCGCCGTGAGCCGCTCCAGGATCTCCTCGTAGTGCGCGAGCGTGAAGTCGAGGTCGGGGTCGGTCGGGCGAGCCGGCAAGCGCTGTTTCATGCCAGGCCTCACGTCGGCTGCCAGGAGACTTCTCGCCATACTTCGGTTGCCAGGTCGTCGACCGGACGCACGGCCCCGCCGTCGATCCAGTCGATCAGGCGGCCCGTCACGTCAGGGTAGTTCATGGGTGCCGGCTCAGGGGTGTCGATCCAGGCCTCGAGCGCTTCCACGGTCAGCTGCTCGACGACGGTGCCGAGGCCAAGCGCCTCGAGCGCCCGGCCGTTCAGGAACTGCTCCGGATGGCGGCGAATGGGCTGCACGAGCAGCCGGCGGCCCAGGTGCAGCGCCTCGCTGATCAGCGAGAAACCCGCGTTCGTGATGACACCCGAACAGGCGACCAGATCGGCCACGAACGCCGCGCGGTCGTAGGGGCGGATCGAGACGTTGCCGCGCTCGACCGGTTCGGGCACCGGCCGGTAGGCGACGAACCGGCGATCCGGCAACTGCCCCAGCAGCGCCGTGATGCTCTGCTCGCTCTCCGCGGGCAGGTAGACGAGGAACCGCTCACCGGCGTCCGGCGGCCGGCCGGCCACGGCCGCCGACACCAGGTCGGGACTGATCGTGGGCGGCAGATTCGTGCCGCCGAATCGATGCCAGTGCAGGCCGACCGCGGTCCGAACCGGCGTGTAGACGGGGGCGAACAGCCGAAGCGCCCACCGCGCCGGCCCGGTCCGGCCCGGCAGTTGAAGGCGCCCGTGGAATGCGTAGAGGTGACCAACACCGATGCTGGGCCGCCCGCAGCGACGAGCGATCCAGGCGGAGACCGGCTCGTAGTCGGTCAGCACGAGGTCGAAGCCGGAAGCATCGAAGCTGCGAACATCGCGCAGGAAACGGGCCACGCGCAACTGCCCAAGGGTTTGGAGCATCCGTACCCGGCCGCCGGTCGCCTGACCCGTGAACCCCTCGAGCAGCGTGTGGCTGGCCCGAATCTCGGGGTCTGCAAACGCCGCGGAGGATCGCCCGGTGAGCAGGCAGTGAACCTCGTGCCCCCGGCTTCTCAGGCCGGCCACCATTGCCGCCGACCGCACCAGGTGGCCGTGGCCCGTGCCCTGGACTCCGTACAGAATCCTCATGGCCAAGCCCCTCGTCGAGCCCGTCGTGATGTGCCGCACCGGAGCACGCGAGCGGAAGGTAGCACCCGCGGACTTCCCGTCGCAAGGCAAGGCCGCTGCTAAACTGACAGTCCGACTGAACTTCCTCGTTTCTTTGCCGGTTCTTCCCGTTACGCACTTAGGGAGCGCGGTCTGATCCCCGCGCCCGAATCAGCAGGGGGTGACACCACGCGCGTTCTCATTGCCGGAATCGACGGCTATCTCGGTTGGCCGCTGGCGCAGTACCTGACTGCCCGCGGCCACGAGGTTTCCGGCATCGACGCCGGGTTCCGCCGCGAGTGGGTCGCCGAGATGGGCGGCCGCTCGGCCCTTCCGGTCGCTTCCCTCAAGGAGCGTCTGGACGCCTTCGAGTCCGTCTACAGGGCCCGTCCTCACCTGGTTCAAGGCGACCTGACCGACAAGGACGTGGTGTACCGGCTGTTCGAAGAGGTCCGCCCGGAAGTGATCGTCCACCTGGGCGAATGCCCCTCGGCGCCGTACTCGATGATCGACGCGGACCACGCGATCCGGGTGCAGCGCAACAACATCGAGGGCACGATGAACGTGCTCTACGCGATGCGCGACCTGACGCCCGAGACACACCTCGTGAAGCTCGGGACGATGGGCGAGTACGGCACTCCGAACCTGGACATCCCGGAAGGCTTCTTCGAGGTCGAGTACCGCGGCCGCCGCGACCGCCTGCCCTTCCCCCGCCAGGCCGGCTCCTGGTACCACTGGAGCAAGGTCCACGACAGCAACAACGTGATGTTCGCCTGCCGCATCTTCGGCCTCAGAGCCACTGACGTGATGCAGGGCGTCGTCTACGGCACGCGCTTCTTCGGCAGCACGGCCGATCATCCGACCGACCCCGCGCTCCACACCCGGCTGGACTTCGACCAGGCCTTCGGCACGGCACTCAACCGCTTCTGCTGCCAGTCGGTGATCGGCGAGCCCCTCACCCTGTTCGGCCTCGGCAACCAGCGCCGCGGCTTCCTGCCCATCTGCGACTCGATGCAGTGCCTGACCCTGGCCGCCGACAACCCGCCCCAGGCGGGCGACTACCGGGTCTTCAACCAGTTCGAGGAGACCTACACGATCTCGGAGCTCGCCGCGAAGGTCGCCGCCGTTGCCTCCGACATGGGGCTCGAAGCGCGAGTCCGGCGGATCGAGAACCCCCGCAAGGAGTTGGAAGAGCACCACTACAACCCGGACCACGACCACCTGCTCGCCCTGGGCTACCAGCCGACGCGCGACATGGACGCCGAAATCCGCGCGATGCTCGAGGACCTCCTGCCCCACCACGACCGGATCGCGGCGAAGCGGGACGTGCTGCTGCCCGACATCCGCTGGGACGGCAGCCGGCGAAAGTCGGCCTTTCTGGATGGGGCGTCCCGCCTGGATGGAGCGTCCCGTTTAGAACGAGCGACTTGTCTGGAAGCAGGAAATGGCTCGGGCCCGGAACGGGCGGTCGATGAGCCGCTGTCAGGCGACGAGCCGCCCTTGTCACCCAGCGAGCCGGAAGCGCGTGCCGCAGATCAGGATCACGCCGTCGTCGCCCAGACGGCCCCGCTCGCTCGCGGCTGAACGGGCGCGGTCGGCGTCCACCGCACGCACATCGATTCCGCCCAGACCCTCGGGCCGACCATCGGTCGGGAGAACGAAGCGAAGGTCCGCGTTCTCGAACGGTATCGTCGGCACGCCGCTGTCGTCCCGCACCGGGAGTTCGGCGATCTCGCTCCACCGCGCCGCGAGTTCCGCCGGCCTCGGAGTCTGAATCTCCCCGGCGACGATCCCGTCGATGACGTCCGTGCGGCGGCAGCGCTGCCAGTTCTCCCCCGCCGGTTCCCATGGTCCGTCCGGCTCCAGGCCGTTCGTCTGGCAGTCGATCTCGAAGAACGTGCCGCCAGTGTCCTTGGGATGGAGCTGCATGTTCTGGAAGCCGTGGCGCTCGAATTCGTTGACCAGGCGAATGCCCAGCTCCTCCACCCGACGCCGTCGCGGAGCGTGGTCGTCGCACTGGGTGATGAACATGTAGCCGCCGTCGCCGCCCCGCCTCTCCAGATAACGGCCACCGGCCGTGTTCTCCTCGACCGGCGCCACGACTTCGAGCAGTTGGTTGCCGATCGGCAGCAGGGCGTTCTCGAGCCCGAAACGGCCCACGCCGGGGTCGTTGTAGCAGACCTCGATCCCGAACACCGCTTCCAGATCGTCCACCACCGAGGCGAGTTCTTCCGCTACCAGACAGATCTGCCGCAGTCGCAACCACATGACGGGGCTCCTTCTCCTTGGATTGTTGGGGGCCGGATCATGGCACGACGGAACAGGCGCCGCCATACAGGCGAAAACCGGGGCCGCGGTTCGACCCGTGGAGACCGACCACGTCTTTGCGAAGCGCTACGGCTCCGGCCAGAAACCCCGGCCCTCGAGTAGGAAAGTCAGATGCGGGTGGTAGAGCGCCGGCTCGAGCAGGAAGGAATCGTGCCCCTTGTCCGAGTGAACGATGATCCGCATGCAACTCACCCCGGCCGACTCCAGCGTCGCCATCAGTTCGCCCTGTTCCTCGGGGTAGTAGCAGACGTCGGAGTTGATCGAGAAGATCAGAAAGCGCTGGTCGCGGCAGCGGGCGAACGCCTCGTCCAGGGAAGCGACGCCCGCGGCGGTAGCCAGGTCGAACTGGCTCCAGGCGTCCAGGATCCGCAGGTAGGAATTCGCGTCGAACCGGGCCGCGAACTTCCGGCCCTGGTGCCGCATGTAGGACTCGATCGGATGGTTGACGCCGTACCAGGGCACCCCCGACGCCTCGGCCACGGTGTTCCGCGCCCGCCTCCGCAACGTGCGCAGCGAGACGAACGTCTTGTGGTTGATCTGGCGAGCGATCTTCATCCCTTCGAGTTCGGTACCCGGCTCGTAGAGCCCACGGTCGAACTGCGGGTCGTTCGCGATCGCCTGGATCTGCTCGAAGTTGTGAATCCGCTGCAGCGGCGTCACCTCCATGCCGGCAGCGACCACAACCACGTTGCGCACCCGTTCGGGGAACATGACCGCGAGGTCGAGCACCGCCATGCCGCCGGTCGAAGGACCTATCCCGGCGTGCAGCACGTCGATGCCCAGCCGGTCCACCAGGCGCATCGCGGCGCGGACCGAGTCCGAGAAGCGGACCCGCGGAAAGGTCGGGCCCCAGCGCTCGCCCGTCGCCGGGTCGATCGAAAGGGGGCCGGTCGACCCGTAGCAACCGCCGATGTAGTTGACGCAGATGACGCAGAAGCGGTCCGTGTCGATCGCTCGTCCCGGACCGATGAAGTCATGCCACCAGCCGAGCACCATCTCGTCGGTCCAGGCGTCGCCGAGGCCCGGCACGCCGTGGTTCGTGCCCGCCGCGTGGTGGCTGCCGGTCAGGGCATGGAACAGGAGCACGGCGTTGTCCCGCTCGGCGTTCAGCTCCCCGTACTGCTCCCAGGCCAGGGTGAACCCGGACAGGGTGTCGCCGCACTTGAGCTCGAGCGGCTCCTCGAAACGCTCGAGCCGCGTCTCGACGACGCCGATGCCGCCAGTGTCCTCGGCCGCGGGCACACTACGAACGGGCTCCATGGGCCGACACTATGAGCTTGCGCCGGAGAACGCTACAGAGTGAGTGCCATCCCTGCACCCGATGACGGGTGCAGGGACTGGTTCACGGTTGGCGCGGGGACGCGCCAACCGGGTTCGGGCGGTCGGCCACACCGCGGGGCGCAAGCACCCAATAGCGGCCCCGGTGCGCCATGCGGCCGGCAATCGCCCGGGCCCGCTCCCCGGCGCCCCAGAACACGTCCCCGCGCACCGAGCCGCGAATCGCGCCGCCGGTGTCCTGGGCCACCAGCAACCACTGACGGCGCTCGTCCGGCCCCTCGGGCGCGGCGGCCGGTGTCATCGCATCGAGCCAGACGGGTACGCCGAGGGGAACGTGCTGCCGGTCCACCGCCAGCGAGCGTTCCGGCGTCAGCGCGACGCCCTGGGCTCCGATCGGTCCCTCGCCTCGAATCTGGCGGAAGAAAACGTAGGAGTCGTTCGTCGCCATGACTTCTCCAGCACGGTCCGGGTGCGTCCGCAGCCAGGCGTCGATCGACTGCAGCGACACTTCTTCGAGCTTCAGTTCGCCCCAGTCCACCAGGGTCCGGCCGATCGCGTGGTACGGGTGGCCGTTCTGGGCCGCGTAGCCGACCCGGAACATCGAGCCGTCGTCGAGCTCGACCCGTCCCGATCCCTGGATGTGCAGGAAGAACGCATCGATCGCATCGTCCACCCAGATCAGCTCCAGGCCGCGGCCCGCGAGCGACCCGGACGCGATCTCCTCCCGGTCGTCGTAGGGCTCGAGGTTCCTGCCGCGAATCCTCCCGGCCACCCGGCGGCCCCGCAGATCGTCGCGGAACCGGCCCAGGTCGACCATGACGAGGTCTGACGGCTGCGTGTACAGCGGCACGCTGTAACGCTCGCTGCGGCGGCGGCTGCCGTGAAGCAGGGGCTCGAAGTAGCCGGTGAAGAGGCCGATGCGCCGTGTCCAGCTCGCGCCGTCGCCCGGTCGGCCGTCGGCATCGGGCGCGTCGGCGCTAGAGATCGGCACAGCGACGAGCTCGCGCTCGATGACCGCGCGAACTTCCTCCTCCCCGGCCGCATCGCCCAGCCCACGCAGGGCGCCGCAGAGCGGACGCCAGTCGCCAGGCGTGCCCCCCAGCTCGACCGGCTTCAACGGCCGGTCCGCAGGCTGCGCCAGCAGTCGATCGCAACTCCTGAGCAGGGCCGGCAAGGCCTCCGACACATCGTCACCGGCCCAACCCGGCAGGGCCCCGACCTCGACCGGCGGCCCGTGGACGGCGACCGCGGCCGCCTCGGGCTTAGCCGGCGCCTCGGCTTCCTCCGGCGCACCCAGCCATCCCGCGATCCGCTCCGGTCCGATCGCGAGAACGGTCGCGACCAGCGCCCAACCCACGGCTATGAGGAGGGCGATCCGCGTCCCCCGTCCCCGGGAGACGACTCCCTGTTTCGACCGCGGCGCCATGCAGCCGAGACGCTAGCAGCAGCCCGCTGGCGGGTACGCTCTCGGCGATGACCGGACGCCCACTCCGCTGGCTGTTCTTCTACGACTGCATCTATCCCGAGTCTCTGGGGGGCGTCGAGCACAGGAACTACGAACTCGCCCGGGAACTGGGCCGGCTCGGACACGAGGTCGTGCTGTCGGGTTGGGCCGAGGCGCCAAGCGAGCCCCATCCCAACGTCCGCGTCCAACCGGTGGCCAAGGCCAGCCGCCGCTACCTGGCGCGCGGCCGACGGTCCAGCCTCGACGCTCTGACACTCGCTTCCCAGGTGCACCGGATTCCGCTCGACGGCATCGACATCGTCGAGACCGCGAACATCCCCTACCTGCACCTGCCCTTCCTCGCGCAGCGTTGCCGCGGGCGACGCATCCCGCTGCTCGTGACCTGGCACGAGCACTGGGGCAGGTACTGGAGAGAGCACCGGCCTCCGGGGCGGTTCGGCCCCGGCATGTGGCGCTTCTACGCCCTCTGCGAACGCCTGTCGCTGCGCTTCGGCACGGAGGCGGTGGCGGTCAGCAAGCTCACCGCCGGCCGGGTCGCGAGGGTGCGCGGCGAAGCGGTCGAGGTCGTCCCCAACGGCATTCCGTTCGAGAGAATCCGCGCCCTCGCCGCGGAATCGGACCGGACCGCGCCACCCCTTGTCTACGCCGGACGGCTGATCCCCGAGAAGCGGATCGACCTGCTGATCGACGCCGTCGCGAGACTGGCGACCACCGAAACGGGCAGACGGCTCGTCACCGAACGCGGCGCTCTGCTCCGGATCATCGGCGGCGGCCCGGCGGAGAACGACCTCCGCGCACACATCGAGCGGGACAATCTCGCCGACATCGTCGACTTCGCCGGCCGGCTGCCCGAGAACGAGGACGTGTGGTGCGCTGTCGCGGGCGCCGTAATCGCGGTGCAGCCCTCGTCGCGGGAGGGCTTCGGACTCTTTCCGCTGGAAGCGATGGCCGCGGGCGTACCCGTGGTCCACTGCTCGTCGCCCAACAGCGCGGTGTCCGAACTCGTGCGCGACGGCCGGGAGGGTTGGGAGGTCGACGCCGATGCAGGGGAACTCGCTCGCCTCCTGGAACGGCTGCTCGGCGCGCCCGCCCAACTCGCTGCGGCGTCCCGCGCCGCGGTGGAACACGCGGCCGGCTACGACTGGGCGAAGGTCGCCGACCGGGTGATTGAAACCGGAAGCGAACTGGTGCGGCAAGAGCGGGCCTGAGCCACCGGCGAGGGCTCGCGGACTGCTGTAAGGTCTTCGCCGTTGTGGGCACCGCGCTACAGGTCGAGGTCTCGGCGGGCGAACTCGTCGACAAGATCACGATCCTCGAGATCAAGGCCGAGCGGATCAGCGACCCGGACAAGCTCGCGAACGTTCACCGCGAACTCAGCAGCCTGACGGCAACGCGGCGCGACGCAATCCCGGGTTCCGGGGAACTCGACGAGTTCACCGCCGAGCTGCGCGGGATCAACGAGCAGCTCTGGGAGATCGAGGACGACATCCGCGACTGCGAGCGCAAACGCGACTTCGGAGAGCGCTTCGTCGAACTCGCGCGGGCGGTCTACCGGACGAACGACCGCCGCGCCGCCGCCAAACGGAGCATCAACGAGCTGTTGGGCTCCGAACTCGTCGAAGAGAAGGACTACGCCGACTACTGAGCGGTTCCAGACTGGGTGCGCCGAACTCCGCCGGGGCTCTTCCGCTACCAGGTCCCCTCGTTCGGCATCGAGGCCCACGGCTCCTCGACCGGCAGGGAGCCGCCGGCTTGCAGGAGCTCGATCGAGATCCCGTCCGGCGAGCGGATGAACGCCATACGACCGTCCCGCGGCGGCCGGTTGATGGTGACGCCCTGGTCCTGGAGCGACCGGCAGGTGCCGTAGATGTCGTCGACCTCGAAGGCCAGGTGGCCGAAGTTCCGGCCTCCCGTGTAGTCCTCGGGGTCCCAGTTGTAGGTCAGTTCGAGCAACGGCGCCGTCCGCTCCCGGGCGAGTTCGACGTCCGACGGCGCGGCCAGGAACACGAGCGTGAACCGACCCTGCTCGCTGTCGAAACGACGCATCTCGACCATACCGAGCTTGCCGCAGTAGAAGTCCAGCGCCTCCTCCAGGCTGGCGACCCGAACCATCGTGTGCAGATACTTCATCGGTCACCTCCCCGGCGTGCCGCCCGCCCTTCTGCGGGCCGGCCAGGCCGATCCGGTAGCTTACGCCCCGTGCAGATCAGACAGGTAGTGCATCGGGTGATCGATTCGCCGATCACCCAGGTCGGGCGCTGGAAGAACAGTGCCGCCCGCGACCTACCCCTGATCGACGTCTCCCAGGCGGCGCCGACCTACCCGCCGGCCCAGGCAATGCGCGACCACATCGCCGCCGTCGCGCAGAGCCCGGCCACGGCGACCTACACCGACCAGCAGGGGATCCTCCCACTCCGCGAGGGTCTGGCCCGCACCCTGAGCGCGGACTACGACGCCCCGGTCGCTGCCTCCCAGGTCGCCGTCACCGCCGGCTGCAACCAGGCCTTCTGCCTCGCGATGATGGCGCTGACTCAACCAGGCGACGATGTCATCGTCCCCCTGCCCTCCTACTTCAACCACGACATGTGGCTGCGTTCGCAGGATGTCGCCCCCGTATACCTGGAGCCGGACGCCAACATGCTCCCGGACCCCGCCGCCGCCGAGGCAGCGGTGACTCCGGCCACCCGCGCAATCGTCCTCGTCACGCCGAACAACCCCACCGGCGCCGTCTACCCGCCGGATCTCCTGGAGCGCTTCTTCGAACTCGCCCGAGATCGCGGTCTGGCGCTCGTCATCGACGAGACCTACCGCGAGTTCCGCGAACACAGCGACCCAGCGCACCGCCTGTTCGCCCGCGCCGACTGGAGCGACACCCTCATCCATCTGTACAGCTTCTCCAAGGCCTACTGCATGGCGGGCTACCGGATCGGCTGCATGGCCACGAGTCCCGCGTTGCTGCGCGAAACCCTCAAGATCGCCGACTGCGTCGCCCTCTGCCCCTCCCACATCGGCCAGTTGGCGGCCCAGTTCTGCCTCGACCACCTCGACGACTGGAAACGCGAGTACCGCCGCACCGTCCGTGACCGCGTCGCCTACGCCGCCAGGCGCATCCGCGAAGCGAACACCGGCTTCGACGTCGTCTCCTCCGGCGGCTACTTCGTCTACCTCCGCCACCCCTTCACCGACCGCTCCTCAGTCGAAGTCGGCCGCAGCCTCGCCCACGACCACGGCATCCTCTGCCTCGCCGGCTCCATGTTCGGCCCCGACCAGGACCGCTACCTCCGCCTCGCCTTCGCCAACGTCGATTTGCCGGCGATCGACGAACTGGTGGAACGCCTCGAGAGCCTGGGCGCGGCCGGCTAGCTGCTGTGCGGCACGCCTGACAGGCGACTACTCGAAGCCGACCGTCACGCCGACACCCGCCCGAGTCGAAGTGCCTCCAGCAGCCGGGATTGTTGGGGCATTGATTGCATGCAATCATTGCACGAACGCGAGCGCACCACGAGGAGAGCGACCCATGGCCAGCATCACGATTCGTAATCTCTCTCAGGAATCCAAGGAACGGCTCCGGCACCGCGCGGCACGACGGGGATGCAGCCTCGAGGCTCTGGTCCGGTCGATTCTGGATAGCGCGGCCGAGGAAGCCATCGTCTCGACCGGGTTTCCCCATGACCTCATTGCGGTGATCGAACCCGGCGAGGAGATCGAACCGCTCCTCCGCGGTCACGACCAACCGCAGCCTCCGCTCAGCCTGCAGTGATCCTTCTCGACACGAACGTCCTGTCGGAGTTGACGAAGGCAAGGCCTTCGCCCCAAGTGGTCGCCTGGCTCGAAGCGAACGAGCCCCTGCTGGCGGTCCCGGCGATCACCCTCGCCGAGTTGCGCTACGGGATCGCGCGGCTGCCCAGCGGCCGGAGACAGTCGAGTCTCCTTCGGTTTTGGCGCATGACGTGCGACCGTTTCCGGGGCCGCATCCTCTCGTTCGACGAGCGTGCCGCCGAGATCTACGGAGATGTGGCGGCCCAGGCCGAGCGCGACGGAACGCGCCTGAACATTGCCGACGGACAGATCGCGGCCATTGCGCTTGTGCACGGCATGCAGGTTGCGACGCGCGATACAGGCGGCTTCGAGGCATCCGGCGCAGAACTGGTCAACCCCTGGGACTGATGGCTGGGTGAAGGCCGTCCGCCGGCTACGGCGCCCTGATCCGGAACTCGACGGATCCGCTCTCCGAGTCGGCTTCGATGACGACCGAGCGACCTTGGAACCAGGGGCCGGGGTTGACGACGCGGGTCGCGCCGATCGTGTCGTCGCCGATCGCTTCGTGGATGTGGCCGGAGAAGACGAGGTCGGGCTGGTGTCGTTCGACGGCGGTGCGGAGGGAACGCGAGCCGACGTGGTTGCCGCGGGCGAGGTCGCAGGCGGTGCCGTGGGGCGGCTGGTGGGAGACCAGGATCGTGGGTTGGCCCTCGACCGAGGCGGCGTTGTCGAAGGCCTCGGCGGCGACGCGTTCGTAGTCCTCTTCGGTGCGTTCGTACGGGAGGTCGCCGAAGGGAAGACCGCCCGACAGGCCGATGAAGCGGACGCCAGAGGCCACGCGGGCGCGGCGGTCCAGGTCGATGTCGATGTCGCGGAAGTAGCCCTCGACGGCGCGCTGGTCGCAGTTGCCGCAGACTGCGAGGACCGGTACGCCGGAAGCTTGCAGCGGTTCGACGATCTGCCGGGCGTGGTCCGGGCCCAGGAAGTTCGTCAGGTCGCCGGCGAGAAGGACGAGGTCGAAGCCGGTCGGATCCGGCAGGCGGGGCGGCCGCTTGCCGGACCAGTGGATATCCACGACGCCCAGGATCCGAAGAGTCAAACGGAGTCTCTAGCCGCTTGGCCGCAGACCGAACTCTGCGGCACCGCCGTCAGTGAACGAGGGTGGGAACGGCATGCGCCGATTCCTGCGGTTCGTCTTCCAGGCCATGGGACATGACAAAGACCCAGGCAGCCATGCGCTCCCGCTCCGTCTCGCAGATCAACTCGAAGACGTACTCGTTCTCCTGGTCGCCCTGGAACGACTGCACGTAGGCGACGCGCTCGCGGTCGATCAGGATCTCCCCCACCAGCCGCTTGCCGTAGACCAGTTGCGCAATGAGGAGGTTGTCGTTCTCCGACACGAACTGCCAGTGGAAGTCCTCGTCGTCGCACAGCAGCGCGTCCACCGTTCCGGCCCGGACGACGCAGTTCGGGTGCAGAACGAGCCAGTTCCAGAACGCATCCAGGTCGAGCGTGGCCCGGGAACGCTCGGCCGCGGTAGGGGCTGTCATCGAACCATCGTATCCAAGCTAGAGTCCGCCGAATGACGAGCGCATCACCCTGGACGGGACTCGGCACACCGCGCTTCGCGTACGAACGCGGCCTCCACGACCTCGGCAACGGCTCCTACGCCTGGCTGCAGCCCGACGGCGGCTGGGGCTGGAGCAACGCGGGGCTGATCGTGAGCGGCGACGAGTCGCTGCTCGTCGACACGCTGTTCGACCTGCCGAACACGCGCGAGATGCTCGACGCGATGAAGAAGGCGCACACGGCCGCCGCCGATATCGACCGGCTGGTGAACACGCACTCGAACGGCGATCACACCCACGGCAACGAACTCGTCGCCGGCGCCGAGATCGTCGCCTCGAAGGCCGCGGCAGTCGAGATGGAGGCGACGACGCCCGAGGCGCTCGCGGCGTTGATGCGCGGCGCCCGCGCGAACGGCGGCCTGGTCGGCGACTTCCTGGTCGAGTGCTTCGGCAGCTTCGAGTTCGAGGGGATCACTCACACGCCGCCCAATCGCACGTTCGAGGGCGGGCTGAGCCTCCAGGTCGGCGAAACGGCAGTGGAACTGGTCGAGGTGGGCCCCGCCCACACCGGCGGCGACATCATGCTTCACGTCCCGGGAGATCGCACCGCGTTCACCGGCGACATCCTGTTCATCGAAGGCGCGCCGATCATCTGGGCGGGACCGGTGCAGAACTGGATCGACGCCTGCGACCTGTTGCTGAGCTGGGATCTCGAGACGATCGTGCCGGGCCATGGCCCGATCACCGACAACCGTGGCGTCGAAGCAATGCGGGCCTATCTCGTCTACATCCGCGACGAGGCCAGGAAGCGGTTCGACGCCGGGCTCAGCGCCCGCGACGCTGCATACGACATCGCCCTCGACGACTTCGAGTCCTGGGGCGACAGTGAGCGGATCGCGATCAACGTCGATTCGCTGTACCGCGAGTTCAGCGGCGTCGCCGGCGACCGCACGCACATGCAGGAGCTCTTCACCCGGATGGCCGAGCTCGCCCGGGACCGCAGTCGCTAGCACGGCGACGGCGCCAGACCGCCACTACACCTCAAGAAACCGGCTACCAAGGGGAGAATCAAAGATGGATCTGGGAATCCAGGGCAAGAAGGCCGCAGTGGCCGCGGCATCGACGGGACTCGGCTTCGGCTGCGCGAAGGCACTGATCGAAGACGGCGTCCAGGTGGCGATCTGCAGCCGCAGCCAGGAGCGGATCAAGGAAGCCGCCGCGGAGCTGGGTCCCGGCGCCGTACCCATCGTCGCGGACATGTCCACCGAGGACGGCGCCCGCTCCTTTGTCGAGCAGGCGATCCAGGAGATAGGTCAGGTGGACATCCTGGTCGCCAACGCCGGCGGCCCGCCGCCCGGTTCCCCGGCCACCACTTCGATCGACGGCTACCGCGAGGCGATCGACCTGAACCTGCTGTCGACGATCGTCATGTGCCAGACGGCACTTCCCGGCATGCGTGAGCGTGGCTGGGGACGGATCGTGGCGGTCACCTCGATCGGCGCCCGCCAGCCGATCGGCAATCTCGCCGCCTCCTCGGTCGCTCGAGCCGGCGTGAGCAGCTTCCTCAAGACGCTCTCCGCGGAGGTCGCCCGCGACGGCGTGACGGTCAACTCGGCCCAGCCCGGCATCCATGCCACCGACCGGATCAAGTCCCTGGGCAACACGGACGTCGTGGCCCAGCGCGTGCCGACCGGGACGCTCGGCACCGCCGAGGACTTCGGCAAGGCGGTCGCGTTCCTGTGCTCCGAGCCGGCGAAGTTCATCACGGGCACGAGCATCCTGCTCGACGGGGGCGCCTACCAGGGGCTGATCTGAAACCGCCCCAACGCCACTTGAAAGTTCGAACCTCGTTCGCATACTCTAGGGAGCGCCAAGAGTCTCGATAAACAGCTCGGAGGATCGACCATGAGTCGACAGGCGAACCGCTCTCTCCCCTGGTTTCTCGCTGTACTCCTCTGCTGCGCCCCGCCGCTGCTGGCCGACGGCCCCCAGACCGGCACGATAGACGGTCGGGTCACGGACAACGAAGGGAACGCGGTTCCCGGCGTTTCCGTCACCCTCGCCGGGCCGCAGCGGACCAGAAACGCGATTACCGATGCCGACGGCGGCTACCGATTCGCCCTCCTCCAGGCCGGCGACTTCACGATCACCGCCGAACTCGAAGGGCTCGGCCGAGCCGAGTTCGCCACGACACTGAACCCGGGCCAGCGGCGCGGAGTCAACCTCACCCTGATCCCGGCCGAGGCGGAGGAGATCACGGTCACCGCCGACGCGGTCCTGATCAGCAAGTACGACACCGGGGTCATCAGCACGGCTCCAGCCGAAGTGGTGGAGAACGTCGCCTACGGCACCCGAAACTACGCCTCGACGCTCCGTCAACTGCCGGGTGTCGTGAGCGTCGCGGAGTCCGACAATCTGCCGGCGGTGAACGGCGGCATTTCGACCGAGACCCAGGTGCTGATCGACGGCGTGGACACGAGCAACACGCGCCGGGGCGGCGAGGCGCGGCTCATCATGCCGGCCACGGCCCTCGCCGAGTCCAGGCTCGAAACCCAGGGCTTCGGGGCCGAGTACGGCCGGGTCATGGGTGGCGTGATCAACTCGACGGTCAAGACCGGCACGAACGAGCTCCATGGCAACTTCCTGTATGTCGGCCAAAACCCGAAGTGGCGGGCCCTGAACCAGCTCGAACTCGAGCGGCCCGACGACCACACGCCGAGCTTCGAAGCCTCGCTCGGCGGCCCGCTCCGCCGCGAGAAGGCCTGGTTCTTCGTCTCCTGGGCCGACATGACGAACAACCTGCTCGACAGGCTGCGAGACGGCACAATCATCGACAGCAGCCGCACGTCCGAGCCCCGCATCGCCAAGCTGAACTTCCAGCCCAGCGACCGGCATCAGCTCGCGGGCACCTGGATCGATTCGCGCGGCAACGGGATTGCCAGCCCGGGCAACTCGGGCGACTTCCTCTCGCTCATGGACCGGCCGCTCTTCGCCCAACTCACGACGGTCACCTGGAGCGTCGCGGCCAGCAACTCCGTGTTCCTCGAGATGAAGGCCTCAGCGCGCAAGGACCTCTTCCCGCGCAACCTCCTCTTCCCCAAGGAGAGCCTCGACCCGAACGCCTCCCCCGACGACCCGCCGGGGAACAACTACCGCTACCGCGACCTGCTGACCAACCTGCGACACAACGGTCCGGCGTCGGGGTCCGGCATCGGCTACAACGATTTCCCGCGGGACACGGCCAGCGCCTCGGTGAGCATCTTCCGGAACAACCACGAGTTGAAGTTCGGGATCGACGTCCAGGACATCGCGTTCACGAACCTGGGCAACGTCGGCAAGGAGTTCAGGGGACGCGGCTACGACCCGACTCTGCCCGGCGGATACGTGGCGCCGCAACGGGTGCGCATCTTCGAGGATTCCGTGCCCTCCCACAGCGAGGGAGTCGAGGCAGCGCTCTACGCCCAGGACCGGATCGACATCGGCGACCGGTGGAGCCTCCACGTCGGTCTCCGCCTCGACGACCAGACGATCAAGAACGACGTCGGGCGCGAGGTCGACGATTCCCAGGAAGTGGCGCCGCGTCTGACAGCCGTCTACGACATCAAGGCCGACGGCTCACTGCTGTTCCGGGCGAGCGTCGGGCGTTACTACCAGAACATCCCGCTCGACTTCGCCTACCGCGAGTACAGCGAACTGCCGACCGGCCAGCAGTCCTACACCGAGTACAACTGGAACTCGAGCACCCTGCGCTACGACCGGTTCCGGAGGCAGGTCAGGCCGGCGGGCGGCGGCGAGATCCAGCGCGTCGACCACTTCTACAAGGACCAGGTCGCGGTGGGCCTCGACTGGCAGTTCAGCCGGAACTGGGTGTTCCGCACCAGCGCCGTCTCGCACGAGACGGACAACATCTACTTCGGCAACGAACAGTTCACCGCCGACGGCACGGGCGTTGAACGGGTTGTTCGCAACTGGCCGGGTGCTTACCGCGAGTACCAGGGCGTTACCTTCGAGTTGAACCGCCGTTTCCGCAACAACTGGTCGCTCAACACGAACCTGACGATCGGCGACGCAGAGGGCAATACGGAGAGCGTGAACACGAACTCGAACCTGTTCGAGGGGTTGGGCGGCGTCGAGCTCGACACCGGCGCTACCGACACGACGAGCCGCTACCAGGCAGGGCGTCTGGGCCACGACGTCGACCGGCTGAACATCGTCGCGGTCCGGATCTTCGAGCTGGGCGAACACCGGCTGTCCCTGGGCGGCTTCTTCTCCGGCAGCAGCGGCCGCTACTTCGGCCCGACCCTGGCCACCACGGTCGCCCATCCGACCACCGGCGCCGAGATCGACACGGTGACCCGCCTGGCGCCGCGGGACGACCTGCAGCTCGACGACATCTACACGCTCAGCGCCTCGCTGGTCTGGTTCTTCCCGATCCGCGGTACGTTCGAGGGCCAGCTCGGCTTCGAGGCGGCCAACATGACCGACGAGCAGGGCGTGCTCTTCGTCAACCCGCGCACGCTGGAACCGATCTCGACGGTGACCGCCTGGCAACTGCCGCGAGAATTCCGCCTGAAGGCGGGTTTCCGCTTCTGATCGGAGGCCCGGTAGATCGGGGCACGCCGGCAGGGCAAGGGAGAAACGCATGAGAACGTCCGTCGCCGCGGTCCTGCTGCTCGCCTTCCTCTCCTGCGCTCCCTCCGCCGATCCGCCCGTACGGCACAACGTCCTGTTCATCGTCGCCGACGACCTGAACGTCGCGCTCGGCAGCTACGGCGCCTACCCGACCGCGCGCACGCCGAACCTCGACCGTCTGGCGGCCGAGGGCGTCCGCTTCGACCGCGCCTACGCGCAGCATCCGGTATGCAATCCCTCCCGGGCGTCCTTCCTGAGCGGGCTGCGGCCTGAAACGACGCAGGTCATCCACAACTTCCTGGCGCCGCGCCACGCCGTCGGCGATGTCGTCATGCTGCCCGAGTACTTCCGCGAGCAGGGCTACTTCACGGCCCGGGTCGGCAAGGTCGCCCACGGCCGCTACGAGGACTCCGTCACCTGGAACATCTCGGAGAACGCCCGCCGGGGAGGCCCCGACAACTACCTTCCTGGCGTCGACCACTCCGAAGTCCGCGACAACTCCTGGACCGAAGGCTCCGGGGACGGCATGTCACGGGCCGATGTCTTCGCGCCCCACGGCCGCACCGGCGGTCTCCCGCTCACCTGGCGAGCGACCGATGAACTCGAAAAAGACACACCAGACGGCCGCACGACGCGCCGAGTCATCGAGATCCTGCGGGAACATGAGGGTGGCAAGCCGTTCTTCATCGCTGCTGGCTTCCACAAGCCGCACCAACCCTGGGTAGCGCCCGCCAGCTTCTTCGAACAGCATCCGCTTTCCGAAACCGCGCTGCCAAGCGAGCCCGAAGACGACCGCGACGACATTCCGGTTCCGGCGCTCGTCGGGTACCCGGATGACGCCCTCCACACCGACGACCAGAAGCGGCAGGCGATCGCGGCCTACCACGCCACCGTCACGCTGATCGACCGCCAGGTCGGCCTGCTGCTCGACGCGCTCCGGGACCTCGGTCTGGAGGAGTCCACGATCGTCGTCTTCGTCAGCGATCACGGTTTCCACCTCGGTGAGCACGGCGGCATGTGGCGCAAGCAGTCGCAGTTCGAGGAGTCGACCCGGGTGCCCCTGATCGTGCGCGCGCCCGGCGTCGCCGGCGGCCGGTCGACGACGGGACTGGTCGAACTCGTCGACCTCTATCCGACGCTCGCCGACCTCTCCGGTCTACCCGAGCCGCCGGGGCTCGAGGGCACGAGTTTCCGGCCCCTGCTCGAAGACCTCGACGGGGACTGGAAGAGCGCCATCTTCTCGCGCTCGGACCGCTTCAGGCGTCCCGATCGGCAGCATCTCACCGCCGGGCTCAGTGTTCGAACCGCCCGGTATCGCTACACGGAATGGACCCCCGTCGGAGAAAGCGGCGAGGTTGAGATCGAGCTCTACGACCTGGAGACGGATCCCAGGGAGTTCGACAACCTGGGCCATGATCCCGACCACGCCGCTCTGCGGGACCGGCTCGCCCGAGAGCTCGAAGCCGGATGGAGAGCGGCGCTACCCTCCGGAATCGAACCGCCGTCCTGATACGGGCCGATCCCGGCTTCCACTCGATCAGACAACCGCGGCCGCGCGAGCCGCATCGATCGTGGCCAGCTCATGCTGGCCCTCCAGCATGGCCCTCTCGAGTCCGGGCCGGGATACATCCGTCGCTGCCGCCAGCAGGCACAGGCTCACGAAGTACCCAACCCGGGCCGCCGTCTCCTCGGCGTTGACGACACCGCGGGCCCACAGAGGCAACCACACGCCAGCAGGACCGAGAATCGCGAGCGCCAACTGCTCGAGGTCAACTGAAGGGATCAAGTCGCCTCCGGCGGCCGCCCGGTGGAGTTCACGTTCCAGGTGTTCCCGCGCGACCATTGCGATCGGTCCGCTGCCCGGTCGGCGCCGCGGCCCAGGCAGATTGATCGGCCGCGCCAGATCGGCCGGAGATTCCCGGACACCCAGCATCAGATCGACGATCGCCCGGACGCGATCGATGGGCTCCGTCTCCTCGAGAGAGCCGATCCGCCGTTCCAGCTTGCGGGCCCCGGACCTGCGCAGGGCCTCCAGGATCTCTTCCTTCGAACCGTAGTAGTTGTAGAGGGTCGTGACATCGAGACGGGCCTTGCGCGCCAGTGCTCGCATCGTGCAGGCCTCGATGCCGCCATCGGAGATCAGCTTGGTCGCCGCCTCCAGAATCCGTCGCTTTCGACGGCGCATGTTGAGTTCTCTTCGACCAGGCAAGGGTTCTCCTCGGTGAAGGTCCTCCGGCGAGGCATCCGCGTGAAGGGCGACGATACTCCAGTGTCGCAGCGCAACGAAAGCCCCCGCAGCCTATCTCGGACCCACCAAAACTTCCAACTTCGTTTGCGTCACCGGACGCACTCAGGGCGGCGACTGCGACCGAGCTACTGCGTGCGACGCACGTAGCCCTTGCCAGCCCCCCAAAGCGCGACGCAGCCCAACCACGACATCACCGCGCCAAGCGCGTACGCACCCCGGTAGCCACCGGCCAGATCGTGAGCCCAGCCCAACAGAAGCGGACCAAGCGCCACACCTACCGACGCGCACAACGTGCTCACCGAGTAGATGCGCGCGTAGCTCCGCGTGCCGAATGCCTCGGCCAGCAACAGCGGCTGCATCATGAGGAAGCTGCCGATCGTGAGTCCGAACGCCCCGGATGCCAGCAGGAGACCCGCCGTGCTCGTGGTCGACCCAAGAATCCCCAGGGTGAACCCCTGGAGGACAAGCAACACGAGGCTGAAGCCCCGGTACGGAAGACGTTCGAGCAGCGCGCCGGAAGCCAGGCGGCCCACCACGCTTGCCGCGGCGAGGATCGAAACCGCCAGACTGGCGACGCCCGGCTCGTGGACACTGACCAGCCTGAACTGATGGGCAATGCCTCCAACCTGCGCCATCAGCCCGAAGAAAAAGGTGGCTGCTATGCCCGCGAAGTAGCGGGAACGGAACGCCTCGCGCGCGTCGACTCCCGGCTCCTCGCCGCCGTCGAACTCGCCGGCGACATCCGTCGCGTCCCGCGGCCGCGGCAGCAAACGCCACAGGGCCAGGGGCAGAATGCCTACGACATAGGTTGCAGCCAGAATCTCGGTGCCGCGCCGAAGGCCATGCTCGGCAACGGCCCAGGCGGCGAACGGCGCGACCAGCATGCCCCCGGCGGAAAGGCCCGTGAATACGATCGACAGCGCGAAAGCCCGGCGCCGGGCGAACCATCGCGTGACCACGGTGCTCGCCGTGAGCATGCTCGTAGCGGAGAAACCGACGCCGAAGAGCACGAACGCCGCGTAGACATGCAAGGTGTCCTCGACGCGGCCGATCACGACCAGCGACACGGCACAGACGGCAACGCCAGTGGCGACGGACCAGCGGGCATCGATTCGCTCGATCACGCTGGCGACCGCCAGACCGGCAAACCCGCTGGTCGCGAAGAACACGGTCGAGGCGAGCGACGCGGCGGCAACCGAGAACCCGCGCTCGCGCGTCAGCGCCTCGAGCAGCACCGACTGGTTGTAGAAACCGAGCCCCGACGAGAACATCATCATCGCGAACAACGCCCCGACGATCTGCCAGCGAGTGGAGATTCGCGCCATCACGAGCCTTCCCGCAGCGAGTCGATCGGCGGCCTGCGTAACGCGCCTGCGCTGGCAAGGAGTCCCGTTCCGAGCGCCAGCAGGCTGCCCGCCGAAAGCGCCCCGAACACCGCCAGGGGACGGAAGGACCACGCGAGTTCGAGTTCGCGGGTAACCAGCCACCAGGAGGCCGACAGGCCGAGCAAAGCCGCCACGATCGCCGCGGACAGACCGATCAGCGCGTACTCGGCCGCAAAGGCGCGCAGCACGTCGAATCGGGTCGAGCCGATCGTCTTGAGCAGCGCCGCCTCCCGACCGCGTTGCTGTGAACCGGCGGCGACCGCCCCGGCCAGCGTCAACAATGCCGCCGCCACGGTGAAGCTGCCCAGCACCCGGACGCCGACCTGCAGGTTGCCGATCAGATCGACCACCTTCTGCAGCACCTCCCGAATCCGGACCACGGCGACTCCGGGATGGGCCCCGTAGACCGCGTCCTGGATTCCCTGCTCCCGTTCCCTCGGCATCCAGGCGGCCGCCAGACGCGTTTGCGGCGCCCAGTCCAGGACCGCCGGTTCGGTCACCAGAAAGAAGTTGATCCCGAAACCCTCCCAGTCCACCCGTCGCAGACTCGTCACGGTGATCGTGACCTCGCGGCTCCCCACGACCAGATCGATCGTCGAGCCGACAGCCACCCCGATCGTCTCCGCGAAGTCCTGCTCGACGCTGACCTCGAAGGTCGCCGGCTCGACCCACGGCGCCGTCAACGTGGCCGGCCCAGCCGCTTCGAGGATCACATTGTCCTGCGGCAACTCATCCAGGTAGGTCAGCCGTAACTGCCGTCGTAATGCCCAGCGGTTCTGGTCGTTGATTCGCTCCGCCACCGGAACACCGTCGATCGCCGCAACCCTCGCCATGACGACCGGCGCCGACTGCACCCTTTCGGCGCCCTCGCGCTCGAGAAGCTCGGCGAGTTCCTCCCAGCCCGCTTGCGGCACGTTCAGCAGGAAGGCGCTCGGCGCGTCCTCCGGAAGTCCCGCGGCCAGCTCGTCGTGAAGATGCCCCTGGACCACGAACATCGACAACAGCACCATCAGGCCCATCCCCAGGGCGACCGACGCCGCCAGCGTGCCGGACTCGGGCCGCGCCAGCGCCGCGACCCCGTACCGGAGCCAGGAGGAGCGGCACCTCGGAGCCAGGAACCGAGCCACCGACCGCAACCCCAGGGCGGCAAGGACCAGAGCCGCAACCGCCGCGCCGACCGCGCCGAGGAACCGGAGGGCGAGCCAAAGCGACCCGGCCTGGAGCGCGACCGAGCCGGCGACCCCGGTCGCGACCGCGAACAACGACAACGCGCTGGCCAGCCGTGAGCCCGGCAGCGGCTCGGCGCCGCGGCGGAAAACCCGCACCGGCGGCGCCCGCAGCACGACCAGCAGCGCCGGCGCGGAGAAAGCGGTCGATACCCCGATGCCCAGCGCGACTCCACGAAGGAAGGCCCAGGGCTGCCAGATCGAAACCGCTTCCACCGGCAAGGCGCCACCCAGGATCGCCGGCACGAGGAGCATCGATACCAGGCCGACCGCACCGCCGATCACGCCGGCTACCAAGCCGAGCAATGTCGCCTGAACGAGGTAGGTGCGCAGGAGATCGCGAGGTCTGGCACCCAGGCACTTGAGAACAGCCAGCGCATCGAGGCGCTGGGTCAGCCAGGCGCGAATCCCCTGTGCCACACCGACGCCGCCAACCAGCAGCGACAGCAGCGCGACCAGGCCCAGGTAACGGGAAAGCCGTTCCAGGTCTTCGCGAATGCCGGGCTGGGCATCGGCGTACGTCTCGATGCGAACCGCCGCACCGTCGTCGAGTTCGCCACGAAGCGCCGCCGCCTGCAGCTCCAGTTCCTCGAGCGAACGTTCCCCCGGCAACCGCACCAGCACCCGGTAGCCACCGAAGCCGGCAAACGGGAAGATCCCGGCCGCCTCCTGCGCCTCGATGCCCACGATGACGCGCGGCCCGAACGCGAACCCCGTCGGCAGCCGGTCCGGTTCGGCTTCCAGCGCGCCGGCAATCCGGAGCGTCCGCCCTCCGAGGCGAAGCTCGTCGCCGATCTCGAGTCCCAGACGGGAAAGGGCTTCCGGCGAAACAAGCGCCGAGTGGTCGCCGAGCACCTCGGCCGGACTCGTCCCCACCGGAAGCGGCGGCTGGACCTGCAACTCGCCATAGAAGGGATAGCCGCCCGAGATCGCCTTCAGTTCGACCAGCAGGCTCGACGGGCCTTGCTCGTCCGCATCGGGGACGTTCGCCCGACCCACCATCGCGGCCAACTCGCGGACCTCCGCCCTGGTGGCCCCCGGCACGGAGTCGACCGCCTCGAGGACCTGCTCCGGGATCGGAGCGCGCGACCGAAACGCCAGATCGGCGGCCAGGAGCTTCCTGGCTTCTCCGCGGATCGCCCCGTCGACGCTCGAGGCGAGGCCCGCCACCGAGACCACGGCCCCGACCCCGACCGAGAGGCAAAGCACCCAGACCAGAACCCGGCCCAGCGAACCTCGAAACTCGCGCAGCGAGTACCGGAACGCCACGCCCGGGCCCACGTCAGCGTCCTTCCGAAAAGCGCCCGTCCACCATGACCAGCTCACGGTCGGCGCGCGCGGCGACGGCTGGATCGTGGGTGACGAGCACCAGGGTCGAGCCGAAGCGATCGCGGAGAGCCATCATCACGTCCAGAACCGCGGCCCCCGTGGCCGAGTCCAGGTTGCCGGTCGGCTCGTCCCCAAGCAGGATCAGAGGCTCGGCGGCGAAGGCCCTGGCCAGTGCCACGCGCTGCTGTTCGCCGCCCGAAAGCTGCGACGGGTAATGGTGACCGCGCCGGGCCAGTCCGACTTCGGCGAGCAGGTCCTCGGCCCGCTGCCGCGAGCGACGACGCCCGAGCAGATCGAGCGGAAACTGGACGTTCTCCCGCGCGGTCAGGTTACCGAGCAACTGGAAGGACTGGAAGACGAAGCCGATCTTCTCGCGCCGCAGCAGCGCCAACCCGTCCTCGCTCAGTCCTTCGATCGGCCGGCCGTCGATCAGCACGCTGCCCGCGGTCGGGCGGTCGAGGCCCGCAAGCAGCGCCAGCAACGTCGACTTGCCGGCGCCCGACGGGCCGCGGATGGAGATGCACTCGCCCGCGGCCACCCTCAGGTCGATGTCGTCCACCACGACCAGCGTACGCTCCCCGGAGCGCAACTCGCGCCGCAGTCTTCGGGCCTCGATCCGCGGAAGAGTTCCAGCCGGTGCGACGGCAGCAG
Source organism: Thermoanaerobaculia bacterium (assembly GCA_965232105.1). Lineage (GTDB taxonomy): Bacteria > Acidobacteriota > Thermoanaerobaculia > Multivoradales > Multivoraceae > Multivorans. Next base: position 2,596,126 of record OZ246956.1, on the reverse strand, counting down.
GCGAAGCGCTTCGGTCCTCGCTCAGAAGATCCCCATCATCGCGCGCCACTGTTCCAGGCTGTTCGGTCGGAGGTAGGCATTCCACTGGAGTTCGCGGCCGATCGTCGAGAACGACTCCGGGCCGTAGTCATGCCCCGGGTAGATTCCCACCTCCGGAGGCACCGCCTTCAACCGCTCCAGCGAGTGGAACATCGCGTCGATGTCGCTGTGCGGCAGGTCGACCCGGCCGATGCCCTGCACGAACAGGGTGTCGGCCGTCAACATGTGGTCGCCGGCACGGAAACAGCAGCTTCCCGGCGAATGCCCGGGAGTGTGCAGCACCTCGACCCGGAGATCGCCGAGCTCGAGGACGTCGCCGTCGCGGAACACCTCTACCCTGTCCGGCGGGCAACCGGCAATCTCCGCGCCCCGATCGGCCTCGGCTTCGTGAATCAGCATCGGCAGATCGTGCTCGGCGCGCAGCTCGCGAACGCCGGGAATGTGCTGGCCCATGATCTCCCCGCCGATGTGATCCTGGTGGAAGTGCGTCGCCAGCACGCCCGTCACTTCGTAGCCCTGCTCCTCGGCGATCCTGACGACGCCGAGCGGCTCCCAGGCCGGGTCTACGACCCAGGCCTTGCGGGTGACGGAGTCCGCGAGAACGTAGACGAAGTTGGCCATCGGACCGGCCTGGATCTGGACGAGACGGGGCTCGGCAACGGCAGCGGCGTCGGCGGTGTCGGCGGCAGCGAGCGGTGGGGAATCGGTCATCGTCCGCAAAATCTACCCCGGCGTGCAGGCAGTTGTTAGCCTCCGGCGCATGACCAATCGGGATGCCAACCGTGTTTTCGACCTCTCCGGCCGCACCGCGCTCGTCACCGGCGGCAGCCGCGGACTGGGCCGTGAGATGTCGCTCGCCTTTGCCGCTGCCGGCGCCGACGTCGTCGTGACCAGCCGGAAGATCGACTCCTGCAACGAGGTCGTGAAAGAGATCGAGGCAATGGGCCGGCAGGGACTGGCATACGCCTGCCACGTCGGCCGCTGGGACGAGGTGAACGGTCTCATCGACGCCGCCTACGAACGGTTCGGGAAGGTCGACGTGCTGGTGAACAACGCCGGGATGTCGCCGCTCTACCCGAGCCTGTCCGAGGTCGGCGAGGCGCTGTTCGACAAGGTGATCGGGGTGAACCTGAAGGGACCCTTCCGGCTGGCGGCGGTGATCGGCCAGCGCATGGCCGGCGGGAACGGCGGCAGCATCATCAACGTGACGAGCACCGCCGCGATTCACCCCAGCCCCAACGCGGAACCCTACGGAGCGGCCAAGGCCGGGCTGAACTCGCTGACGGAATCCCTGGCGCACGCCTATGGTCCGAAGGTGCGCGTCAACGCGATCATGCCGGGGCCCTTCCTGACCGACATCTCGAAGGCCTGGGATCTGGAGGCGTTCAACAAGCGGGCGCAGACATCGATCGCGCTGCGCCGGGGCGGCGAACCGGACGAGATCGTCGGCGCCGCGCTCTACCTGGCCTCCGACGCCTCGAGCTACACGACGGGCGCCGTGCTGCGCATCGACGGCGGCAGCCGGTGACGAAATCCACACGGCAGCCTCCGCGAAAAAAGAGTCATCTCGACGCGCTAGCCCTCGCCCTCCCATTCGTTCTTGCCCTGGCGTTTCTCGCGTGCGGCGGTGAGGCCCGGCACACTCATCGGACGGACCTCGCTCAGGCGCTCGACCTGGCCTCGGTGACCGGCGAGACGGCAGAGGTTCAACCTGGCAACTACGAGCAGCGCGTTGAACTCCTGGGCGGTTGGTCCGCCCCCGAGGAAACCGAGGAAGGCGCCTTCGCCCGGAACGCCGAGCCCCGCGCCAGACTGCGCTGGCAACTGGCCTGGCCGCGCCCGCTGGAACTCGTCCTTACCGGGAGGAACCTGACGGCCGGCGCCAGCCAGCCGGTCACGGTCCGCGTAACCTGGAATGACGAGTCCCTGGGTGAGTTCGATCTGCCGGCCGGCGCCGGGATGGAAGAACGCCGCCTGCAACTGCCGGCCTCCGCTCAACGAAGCGGCGCCAACGAAGTCGCGTTGCACCACTTCGCCCACGCGGGGCCTGGCGCCGTCGAGCCCAGGGTCGCCTGGAGCCGCCTTCGGATCGAGGGCGCCGGCGCAGGTTCACGACCGGCCGCGGCAGCCGACGGATCGCTGAGGCTGCCCTTCCACAGCGCGGTCGACTACTACGTCCTGCTACCCGAGGGCGGCATGCTCGAGTTGGACACCGAGCTCTACGGCCCCCAGGGCGCCTGGAGGAACGCCGAACCGGCGCCACGTCTGAAAGCGTCCGCTTTTCGCCAACCGACGGGACCGCCGATCATCACGAAGAGCCTGACGCAAGGCAGTGGCCGATTGACCCTGCCCGCGGACGAAAGCCCGCTACGCGTCCGCCTGGAACCGATCCCGGGCGCCCGCGTGCCACAGGCGGAAGCGGGTCTCCTGGTATCCGCACTCCTGCACAGTACGACGCCGATCTGGCCTCACGCCGTTTCTCTGCCCGAGTCGGGCCGCGATGAGAGCCAGCCCGCCCCCCCGGTCAGCGCACCCGGAGCGGCCGCGGCGACGTCCGGAAAGTTGCCGCACATCCTCATCTTCCTCGTCGACACGCTGCGCGCCGACCACCTGGGCTGCTACGGCTACGACCGCCCGACGTCGCCGAACATCGACCGTTTCGCCGCCGACGCCGTGCTCTTTGAACACCCGGTGGCCCAATCGTCGTGGACCCGCCCGGCGACGGCGAGCATCCTCACCGGGCTCTATCCCCACAACCACGGCGCCCGCACACGGAACCAGAAACTCGGTGAGGACGTCCCGTACCTGCCGGAGATCCTGCGTTCGCTCGGCTACCGGGCCCTCGGCGTGAGCACGAACGGCAACGCCGGCCCCCAGTTCGGCTTTCGCCGCGGCTTCAGTCACTTCAAGCCCATGCAGGAGCGTGCCTCGCGGCCCGGGATTCACGTTCCGGTCTGGAGGGCGGTCGACGAGACTCTGGAATGGCTCGAGCGGATCGGGCCGGAGGACTCCTTCTTCGTCTTTCTCCACGTCACGGATCCCCACGCTCCCTATCTCCCGCCCGACCGCCTGCGACGGCAGTTTGCGCCCGACGCTCCCCCCGGACCCGGCATTCTCAACACGAAGAACCCGGCTGACGCCAGCCACTCGACGAAGGACCTGAGGGACCTCTACGACGCCGAGATCGCCTTCGTCGACGAGCACTTCGGGCGCATGCTCGAGGAACTCGACCGGCGAGGCTTCCTGGACGACACGCTCGTCGTCTTCGTGGCGGACCACGGCGAGGAGTTCCAGGACCACGGCCGGCACGGTCACGGAGCAACTCTCTACCAGGAGCAGATCCACGTGCCGCTCATCGTCCGGCTGCCCGGAGGTTTGCGCCGGCCCGAGGACGTCTCCGTGGTGGAGGCGCAAGTGCAACAGATCGACATCGTCCCCACGATTCTCGACTCGATCGGGCACGCCGGGCTGATCGAGACCGACGGCAAGTCTCTGTTTCCTCTCATCCGCTCCGGGAGCGACATCTTTCCCTCGCCAGTCGCCATGGCCGAACTCCGTCTCGACGGACTCGCCATGGACGCAGTGCTGTTGGACGGAGCCGACCGGCGCCACAAGTTGATCGACCAGAAGACCCTCTCCGGGACGGATCGGCAATTGTTCGACACCGGCAGCGATCGTGCCGAGTTGAACGACCTGGGGCAGGAGTCACTCTGGGCCGGCTATCTGGCGACCATCGGCAAGCTCCTGCAGCGAGGATCCGAGCCACTCACGGCCGGCGTCGAACCGGCGATGCCGGCCGAGCAGCGCGAGGCGCTGAAGGCTCTCGGCTATCTGGATTGAACTCGCTCGGCCGCGTCAGGCTCGCCGAACGGTCAACCCGCCGTCCACAGGCAACGCGACGCCGGTGATGAAGGACGACGCGGGAAGGCACAGATGCAGCGTGCCGTGCGCCACCTCCTCCGGATCGCCGTAGCGCCGCAGGGCAGTGCGCCGGCGTGCGTAGATCTGCTTGTGCTCCTCGGGGATCCGCTCGGTCATCCCGGTGCGGATCGGCCCCGGGCAGATGCAGTTCACCGTGATGCCCTCCTTGCCTAGCTCCACCGCCAGGCCTCGGGTCAGGCCGATGACGCCGGTCTTGGCCGCCGAGTAGGCGCTGTTCATCGCGGTTGCGCCCAGCCCTTCGGTCGAGGCGATGTTCACGATCCGCGGCGAGTCCGACTGGCGCAGGTACCGCAGCGCCGCACGGATCGTCCGCTGGTGAGCCGTGAGCAGTACGTTGACCGTCTCCTGCCAGCGCTGCTCGTACTCGTCCGCGTCGATCGGCCCGCCGCGTGAGATACCGGCGTTGTTCACCAGGATGTCCAGTCCGCCGTAGCGCGCCGCCACCTCGCCGACGACCCGCCGGATCGCCTCGGCGTCGCCGACGTCGAGCGTCCAGGCGGTCGCTTCCCGGCCCGCGGCCCGGATCTCGGCCACCGTCTCCCGGACGCCCTCACCGTTGATGTCCGTAGCGGCTACGTTCGCGCCTTCCGCGGCAAACAGCTTCGCCGTCGCCCGGCCCATTCCCGAAGCGCACCCCGTGATCAACGCGGTCTTGCCGGCCACGGACCGGCTCAGCGTGCTCAGTTCCGTCATCAGGACGCTCCTCCGCCGGCCTCGACCCAGGCCAGGGTCTCGTCCAGGCCGCGGCCGAAGCGCTCCAGGATCTCGTCGATGTCCGACTCGGTGACGATCAGGGGCGGGCAGAACGCCATGGTGTCGCCGAGCGCCCGCAGGATCAAAGCCTGGTCCAGGCAGCGCTCCATGCAGTACGCGCCTACTCCGCGCTGAGTCGGGAAAGCTCCACGGGTCTGCTTGTCCGCCACGAGCTCGCAGGCGCCGAGCAGCCCCTTGCCCCGCACTTCCCCCACCAGCGGATGGTCCGCAAAGCGCCGCAGCCCGGCCTGGAAGTAGCTCCCTACCCGGGCGGCGTGGGCGAAGAGGTCCCGTTCCTCCATCAGTTCCAGCGCCTTGAGCGCTACCGCGGCGCAGACCGGATGCCCCGTGTAGGTGAAGCCGTGACCGAACACGCCCCAACGCTCGCCCGCCTCGACGAAGACGTCGACCATCTCGTCCGGCACCAGCACCGCGCTGATCGGCAGGTAGGCGGATGACAGGGCCTTCGCGACCGAGGCGGTATCCGGTTTCATGTCCATCGCCTCGGCGCCGAAGGGCGTGCCGAGCCGCCCGAATCCGCAGATCACCTCGTCGTCGATCAGCAGCACGTCGTGCTCGTCCAGGACCTTCTGAATCGCCGGGTAGTAGCCCTCGGGGGGCACGACGACGCCTCCGGCGCCCAGCACCGGTTCGGCGATGAATGCCGCCACCGTTTCGGGGCCCTCGGCGCGGATCAGATCGTCGAGTTCGGCCGCCAGCCGCGCCGTGAACTCCGCTTCCGTCTCGCCCGGCTTGGCTTCCCGGTAGTGGTGCGGACAGGTCACGTGGCGGAACTGCGGCAGCGGCAGGTCGAAGCTCTTGTGGAACGGGGGCAGCCCGGTCATGCTGCCGGCCGCCAGCGAAACGCCGTGGTAACCGCGGCGGCGGCTGATGATCTTCTTCTTCTCCGGCCGTCCGAGTGCGTTGTTGTAGTACCAGACGAGCTTGACCTGGGTGTCGTTCGCGTCCGAGCCGGAGGTACCGAAGAAGGCCTTCGCGTTCGGAATCGGCCCGATCTCGCGCAGTTTCTCGGCCAACGCAACCGCCGGCTCGTGGCTGCGGCCCGCAAAGAGGTGGGAGAAGGAGAGCTTCCGAATCTGTTCGGCGGCGACTTCCGCGAGTTCCTCCACACCGTAGCCCAGGGCGGTGCACCACAGGCCTGCCAGCCCCTCGATGTACTCCTTGCCGTGTTCGTCCCAGACCCGGATGCCCCGGCCGCGTTCGATGACGAGCGGCCCGCTCCGGCGGAGGGCTGGAAGGTCCGTCGTCGGATGAAGGACGGACAGGTGGTCACGATCTGACGTCGAAGGGGCGAGAACAGTCGCCTCGGCGGGTAGGCTCATCGAGACTCCGAATGGGATCAGGTTCAACGTACGAAGCGGCAGCAGTCTATGCCGCATCCGGCGGTGAATTCAGAGGTCCGTGTCGCCACGGAGAAGCTGGCGAGCGATCATCCGGTTCATGATCTCGTTCGAGCCGTCGGCCACGTTGACGACCCGGAGCGCCTTCCATGCCTCGGTCAGGCCGAGTTCGTTCGTAAAGCCCAGGGCGCCGTGAGTCTGCATCGCCCGGTCGACCGCCCGTAGCCCGGCCTGCACCGAGTAGGCCTTGGTCATGCTCAATTCCTTGATCGCGCGCTCGCCGTGATCGAGAAGCCGGGCGGCGTTGCGCCCCATCAGGTGGGCGGCGTGAAGTTCCGTCGCCGACTCGGCCAGGGGGAAGGTCACGCCCTGGTACTCGGCGATCGGAGCTCCGAACGCCTCGCGCTTCTGCGCGTAGTCGAGCGCCGTCTCGACCGCCCAGCGACCGGTGCCCACCGCCCGCGCCGAGTTGTAGACGCGGCCGAGGGAAACGCCGTACAGCGCCGCGGCCAGACCCCGGTCGACCTCGCCGATCACCTGCCATGGCTCGACGTACAGGCCCTCCAGCGCGATCTCCGCTTCGTCGCCGCCGATGTCGCCGAAAAGCTCAACGACGCGCATCCGCCGGAAGCCGTCCGCCCCGGTCGGAACGATGAACGCTGTGATCCCCTGTTCGCCGGTTCGCGCAAAGACCACACAGTAGTCGGCGATCGGCCCGTGTGTCGTCCAGATCTTGCGGCCGCTGATCCGCCAGCCGTCGCCGTCCCGCTCCGCTCTCGTCGCGAGCGCCGAGAGGTCGGAACCGGCGCCCGGCTCGGACAACCCGAAGCACATGATCTTCGAGCCGTCCATCAGCCCCGGCAGGAAGCGCTCCCGCGCCTCGTCCGTGAGTTGTGACAGAAGCCGGCTGGGACCGAACGCCCAATGCGCCATGACGTGCAGCAAGAGCCACGGACGCGGTCCCAGGCGGTGAAAGAGCGCCTGCCATCCGGCGTAGTACGCGAGGTGGCCGTGCCCGCCCCCGCCCAGATCCTCCGGCACGCAGGCGATGAACGGGCCTTCGCGGGACGACGCAGTCCGAACCTCCCGGATCAGTTCCACGACCTCGGGCTGTAACCGACCGTCCGCGTCGTAGCGCGCGCGGGGGTCGTCCAGAAGCTCGGCGTGTCGGTCGTGACGCGGCAGCACCTCGCGCTCGGCGAAATCCAGCACCTGCCGCCGGAAGTCCTCGATCTCCGGCGGCAGCGGCTCGGCGATCGCGGTCACTGAGCTAGTCGCCGCCACCCAAGGCACTGTCCAGGGCGTCCAGCTTCTCCTTCCACAGCCCCGCCTGGACCCCGACCTCGTCGCCGACGACGAGCGCCAGGTCGCTGTCCGCGTCGTAGCGTGGCCACTCGGGCAATCCCTCGCCGTTCGGATCCCCGGTCCTGGCGAAGTTCGTCCAGTAGCTCGACAACAGGTCGGCGATCTCATGGTCCCAGTCCTCCCAGTTGATCCCGACCAGGTCGGTGTTGCCGAACACGTAGGCGAGATCGCCGGAGTGGTAAGCGCCGAACCGGCGGGGACCGCCCTCTCCGCCCAGGTCCGGACGATCAGGAAGGTAGAGCCGAAACACCGGCGGCGCGTGACTGATGAAGTAGAGATACGCGTCACCGCCGGCTGCCGACGCGTGGCGGACCCATGTACGACTCCCCCAGCCGAAGATCGTGTCGGATGTGATCAGGGTCGGCACGGCGCCGGGCGCCTGCTCCGCCTCGGCGGCATAGGCCGCGAGCAGCCCTTCCGCCGCCTCGCCGTAGTTCTCCTCCAACTGCTGCTCGAGTTCCGCCCGTCCGAGCGCCGGTCCGGGCGCGAACAGGGCGCTCGACTCGTCGCCCATGAAACCGACCATCATCGCCACGCGGTTGTGCTCGCCGCGGGCGTAGATCGCCGCCGGCTGGTCGGGCAGGTACCAACCGTCGACGATCGTCTTCGAGCCGGCGGACCAGCCGGAACTGCCGGCGGCCGCCAGCACGTCCTCGGCGGAAGCCGCTCGGAGCTCCGCGACCGTGTCCTCCCCGGGATCCTTCCCAACGCCGAGTTCGGCGGCCAGCAAGCCGCCCCGCTCTTCCGCCTGCTCCAGGGTCTCGAGCGGCGTGAAGCAACCGGCCGACTGACCGACCGCGCGGTGAAACAAGCCGGCCGCAAGCGGCGACGCGATCAGACTGCAGACGCTCATCGAACCGGCCGACTGGCCGAAAATCAGGACCCGGTCCGGATCGCCGCCGAACGCCTCGGCATTCATCTGCACCCACTCGAGCGCCGCGATCTTGTCCAGCAGGCCGTAGTTGCCCGACGATCCGTGCTCCGACTCTGCGCTCAGGCCGGCGTGCGCCAGGAACCCGAAGGAGCCGAGCCGGTAGTTGATCGACACGAGCACGACGCCCTTGCGGGTCAGCGCCGCGCCGTCGAACATGAGCGACGAACCGTGGCCCACCTCGTGGCTGCCGCCGTGGAACCAGACCATGACCGGGCGCGGGCCCTCGGTAGCGGCATCCGCCGCCGTCCAGAGGTCGAGGTAAAGGCAGTCCTCACTGCGCTCGATTTCGCCCCGGCTGTAGATCGACGTGTCGGGCGAGATCCGCTGCCAGCATGGAGCGCCGGACTGATGGGCGCCACGCACACCTTCCCAGGGCGACGGCGGCTGCGGCGGACGCCAGCGCAGGTCGCCCACCGGCGGCGCCGCGTACGGGATACCGCGGAACACAAGCACGTCGCCCGCGGGACCACGCCCATCGTCGACCGCGGCGCCCTCCACGCGGCCGGACGCCGTCTCGACAATGAGGCCCGGGCCGTCGGCGCCGGGCTCACCCGAACCACCACAGGCGGCAGCGGCGACAGCGATCATCAAAACGAGAACATACGGCGGCCTTCGTTGCATGGAAACTCCCCTCCGTTCACGGAATCAGACCTGCAACAGTAGCCGCTGCACCTCGTCGGTAATCGGCACGGGCCGTCCGGCCCTCGTGTCCAGCAGCACCCAACGATGCGTGAAGCGGGCGATCTCCCTGCCGTCCGCCGCCGAGAGGATCTCGAAGTCCTGGTCGAAACCGCGATCGTTCGCCTCCGTCGTGCGCACCCGGATCCGCGCCCCCTCCCGCCACCGCAGGGGCGAGAAGTAGGTCGCCGCGGTCGAGCGTTGCACCGCGTAGACGTGCTCGGGCTTGTGCCCGGCGTCGATACCGCAGTGCGACTCGAACCGTGCATAGGCCATTTCGGTCAGAGCGAGCAGGACACCCGCGTGGACGTAGCCGGTCGCGGCGAAGCAGTCGGAGTGCCGCGTCTCGAACTCGGTCTCGAACGTCACGCGACCGGCCTCAGGCCGACGCTGCCAGGTACTCCCGGGCCTCCGCAAGCTCCGTGGGCTCATCGGCGCCATCCCACGCCTCGAGCAGCTTGCCGTAGGCATCCGCGGCAGCCGCCGCGTCGCCGGCGGCCGCCTGGGCGCGAGCCAGCCCGAGCAGGGTGCGGGGACGATTCGGCGTGTAGAGCAACTGGTCCTCGAACTGCGCGATCGCGTCCGCGGGACGCTCGAGCTGCAACAGCACTTCGCCGTACAACTCCCGAATCGGCTTGATCGGCGAGGCCGCTCCGCGCGGCGGACCCATCGTCGCCGCGATGGCCAAGCCGTCGTCGAACATCCTGACCGCGCCGTCGGCGTCGCCCTCGGCGAGCCGGATCAGGCCGGCGACCTCGTGGTGCATGAGCCGGGCGGGCTTGCTTCCCCGCTGGAAGGTCGAGCTGTCGCCGCTCTCACGTTCGCCCGCCTTCTTGAGCCGCTCCGCTGCCTGGCGGGCAAGGTCGAGGTCGCCGGTACGCACGGCCGAGATCCCGGTCGCGAGAAGCTCCGCGGTCCCCGTGTCGTCCGTGATCTCGCGCGTCTCCCATTGCTCTGTCTCGACGATGTAGCGGGCGCGCACCAGGGGCGCCGTGCTCTTCCCGCGACCCTCGTCGCCGGTGCGCTCGACCAGGTCGTCGAGCTCGGCGATCCACTCGCGGGCCTTGGCGTAGTCGCCGCGCTGCAGGTCGCCGTACTGCCCCCAATCCAGCGCGTGGACCATGTCGCCCACCCGTTCGCCGGGATCCCACAGCGCCACCGCCGCCTCGTACGCCGAGTCGTTCGACTTCGAGACCCGGTCCCACATGCCGCGCTGAATGAAGATGTGGGACGGCATGTGCCGCGCGTGGGAGACCGCGGCCGCGATGTCGGCGAACCGATAGGCCGCCGGCAGCGCCAGCGGCGCATGCACCGGATCGTCGAAGGAGTGGATGATGTAGTGGGCCGCGCCGGGGTGATCCGGGTTGCGCTCGAAGACGCCGAGCGCAATCGATCCGGCCAGGACGTTCAGCCGGAATGAGTCGTCGCCCAGGGGCCCGACCGCCTGAAGCAGCGACAGCGCGTAGAAGGCCGCAACCTCGTCATCGTCAGGATGGCTCTCGTACAGGGTGCGCATCGCCTCCATGTAGGCGATCCGCCGCTCGGCGAGTTTGCCCTCTCCGAACAGCTCCTCGACCGCGTTCAGGAAACCGCGTTCGCGCTCGGTCCCGGCCTTGGCCGCCCGCTCCTCCCGAGTCTCACCCAACCGAGCCAGCGCCTCGCGCGGCGATTCCAGGTCCCGTTCCGGCAGCAGCGGATGGTTGTAGGTCAGCGTCTCACCCCAGTAAGCAAGCGCGAAGTCCGGCTCCAACTCCTGGGCGGCCTGGAACTGCTCGCGCGCCTGCTCGTAGCCGAAGCTGTGGAGGATCGCGACGCCGCGGATGAAGTGCTTCTGCGCTTCGTCGCCGGCCGAGGTCGAAAAGTCGATCGAGCCGACATCGACCGAGGCCTGGAAGTCGGAACCCGCCGCAGGTTCGGCGGCCGCCTCCGACTCGCCCGAGACGACGCACCCGGCCGAAGCCAGGCAGAGAATCGTGACCGCGAGCAACAGGGCGACGCGGCTCGCCGAGCACGGCGAACCGGTCGTCCCGCCGGAGAAACCGGTACGGCTGAAGTTGAACGGTGGACGAGACATCTTGTACTCCCTCCTGCCGCGGCAAGCCGCGCCGGCCATGGGCTGCTGGTGAGACACCAGCTTCGTGTCGAACAAGGATAACGGTCAGCGAGCCGCGCTGTCTCGCATCGGCCCGTCTGTGTCAGAGTGAAGGCTCCGTCCCGAGACCGTGAACCCCAAGCGGCCCTCCCCCAGATCTCGACGATGAAGCACCTCATCCTCGCAGCCGCGATCTCGACGCTCCTCGGTGTCGGCCCGGCGCCGGGCCGGGCGCAGCCGCCTCCGGACATCGGCGACGGCTGGTTCCGCTCCGCGCCGGCGGACCAGGGCCTGGACAACCAGGCGGTCCGGGAAATCTTCGACCGCGTTCGTTCACAGTCCGATTTCAGCACCGTGCGCGCGGTCGTCATCGTTCGCCACGGCACCCTCGTGGCGGAGGCCTACTTCGGCGACTTCACCGCCACGGACCTGAAGAACGTTCACTCGGTCAGCAAGAGCGTGACCTCGCTGGCAGTCGGCGTCGCGATGGACCGCGGCATGCTCCCCTCGGTCGACGCGCGGCTCGTCGACCTGCTGCCGCACTACACCGACCAACTGAAGGCGGCGCCCAAGAACAGGATCACCCTGCGCCACGCTCTGACCATGACCGCGGGCCTCGCCTGGAACGAAACGGCCAGTGCGTTCTGGAACAACGCCGACAGTGTCGACTACGTGCTGACCCGGGACGTCGTGGCCCAACCCGGTTCCGAGTTCCTGTACTCGAGCGGCCTGTCCCATGTGATCGCGGAGGTCAACAACCGCGCCAGCGACATGAGTCACCTGGCCTTCGTCCAGAAGCACCTGTTCGGGCCGCTCGGCATCACGACGGCCACCTGGGATCCCGATCTCAGCGGCCGTCATTGGGGAGGTACCGGACTCCGGATCCGACCACGCGACATGGCGAAGATCGGCCAACTCACCCTGCAGGAGGGGCTGTGGGAAGGCCGGCGCCTGGTATCGCGGGAGTGGATCGCCGAGTCCACCCGCGGTCAGACCGCCGGCGTCGCCGACGCCCCGAACTACGGCTACCAGTGGTGGATCCGGCCCCAGGGGCGCTACCTTGCCCACGGCTACAACGGGCAGTACATCGGCGTCGATCCCGAGGCGGACATCGTGATGACGATGATCACCCTTTCAGAGCAGTCGCCGCGGCCGCAGGAGACCTACCGTTACTACTTCGAGCAACTCCAGGATCTCGCTCGCGAAGCGATGAGGCCCGAGAGGCGGGGACGGCTCGTGGCAACCGCGGCGGCCGGAGGCGGCGACGAAGACAGCATCGCGATCGAAGTCAACCGTGTGGGCGGCAGCGATGGCGCCGTGACCCTGGCCTACGGGACACGCAACGGCAGCGCCCGCGCCGGCCGGGAGTTCCGCCCCACCGAAGGGGAGCTGCGCTGGGAGCACGGCGACGCCTCGAAGCGCAGGGTGCGGATTCCACTGCTCCCGAACGCAGGCGGCGACACCGACAGCGACTTCCGCTTCGAGTTCGAGTCGATGAGCGGCGGCATCGAGGCGCCGAATCGGCTGCGGCTCGAGATCGGTCCCCGCGGAAGGGCCGTCAACCCGGCCGGCTCGATCGAGTTCACGGGCCCGGCGTTCCCGGGTCACGAGGGCGACGAGGCAACGATCTCGATCGAACGACGCGGAGGCACGCGGGGTGAGGTCTCGGTCCGCTATGGAACGATGCCCCGCTCCGCCACGCCCGCTACCGACTTCAGCGCCACCTTTGGCCGGCTCGTGTGGAAGGACGGGGAGTCAGGCACGCGTCTGGTCCACGTCCCGCTGACGGCGGACGACGAGATCGAACGTAGCGAGCTGTTCGACCTCGTCCTGAGCGACGTCTCCGGCGGAGCCGAACTTCCGGAGCCTCGCGCCGTCGGCGTGATTCAGGACATGACTGCCGGCCCGGGCTGCACGGACAACGACGGCGCGCTCTGCCTGTCCGGCGGCCGCTTTCGCGTCGAAGTCGAGTGGCAGTCGCACAGCGGCGAACGCGGCACGGGCACCCTCGAACGGCTGAGCGACGAGACCGGCATCGCGACCTTCTTCTCGCCCGAGAACGTGGAGCTCGTGTTCAAGCTCCTCGACGGCCGGGGCATCAACGACCACCACTGGGTCTACTACGGCGCCCTCTCCGATGTCGAGTACTGGCTTACCGTCACCGACACGCTGCACGACCGGATCGTCGTCTACCGCAATCCGCCGGGCGAGATCTGCGGGCGCGGCGACTCCAAGGCGTTCGCCGAGCTTGTCGGTGCGGCCACGATGTCGAACCGCATCGTCACGACCCCTTCCGCCGTCGAGACGGACGGCGATTGCCCTGCAGGGGCGCTCTGCCTGCTCGACGGCCGCTTCGAAGTCACGGCGGAATGGACCAAGGCCGACGGCGAATCCGGCGTCGCCACCCCGCTGCCGGGCGCCGACGCCACCGGCTACATGTGGTTCTTCTCGCCCGGGAACATCGAGCTCGCGGTCAAGGCCCTTGACGGCAGGTCACACAACAACGCCTTCTGGGTCTTCGCCGCCGGACTGACCGACGTCGACTACCAGGTGACCGCTACCGACACCGTAGCCGGCGTCTCGAAGACCTACTCCAACCCGAGCCGCCCGTTCTGCGGTTTGGGCGACACGTCAGCGTTTCCGCAGTAGTTTCGCGCGGATGGAACGGTTCCGTGGTCACGGCGCAGCCGTGCGCGCTCTGGCAGCGTCGGCCCTCGTGGCGGCGCTCGCGGCTCCTGCCGCCGCCCAGGTCAACACCGAGAAGATGCGCGTCGGCGCCAACGAACCGGGATGGGGCGGCACCTTCGACCTCAACGCTTCGCTTCAGCAGGGCAACACCGAGCGCGAGATCCTCGGCGGCGGCGTCCGCCTGCAGTACGCCTGGCCACGGCTCGAGGCTGACACCGCCGGCAACAGCGAATCAGGCGCAGACGAGACCGAATCGGGTGACGAAGAGACAGGAGGTCCGGCCAACGTCATCTTCCTGGTCTCCAACTACTCCTTCAGCCGCGCGAACGACAACCGCTACGTCAACAACGCGCAGGGGCACTTGCGGTTCATCCGGCAGCACAGCCCGAGGATCTCCTTCGAGGTCTTCGGCCAGTACCAGTTCAACGAGTTCATCCGTCTCGAAGACCGCTTTCTCGCCGGCGGCGGCGGCCGCTTCGCCCTCGTCCAGGCCGAACGCACCGAGGTCTTCGCAGGGATCGGCTACATGCTCGAGCAGGAGACCCTCGACCTGCCGGCCGCCCTGCCCGCCGGGACGAGCAGCGAGCACCACCGGTCGACCAACTACCTCACCGTCCGCTTCAACAGCGAGGACGAACGCCTGCGCCTGGTCCAGACCCTCTACGCCCAGCCCCGCTTCGACCGCCTGCAGGACTTCCGGTTGCTCTCCGAGACCTCGTTCGAGATCCAGCTCTTCCGTCAACTGGCCCTGGCGATCAGTTTGAACGTCGCCCACGACAGCGAACCGCCAACCGGGATCAAGGAGACGGATGTCGTGCTGTCGAACTCGCTCAGGTACTCGTTCTAGGAGTCGCCCTGTCCACGAGACATCCCACGGACCGACAGCCACGACATCATCTGGTAGAGAAAGACACATCCAAACAGCAGCATCATGCCTACCCGCCGCTCAAGAACATGAAGCGAGCCGCCTTCGAGCAGAGACCAGGAGGCGGCGTAGAGATACAGTGCCGCTCCAACGGTTCCCAAGCCAAAGGCCACTGGACGAAACCACGCGGGATACAGGCCGAGTCTCCGCGAATTGACGCTTGAGGTCTTCCAGCTTTCGCGCTTACCCCACTTGGCCTGGACGGCGCCGGCGACGACCAGTACTACCACGCAGCCCCCAATGATCAACAGCGGGCGTCTCGCCTCTCCCCAAGGGCCAGCGTCGGGACCTTCCGGGAAGCCGTCGAAGAACAGCAGCTCCGCGGGAGCAACGAACACGAACAGCGCGAAGCTCCACCACCTGTACCAGTGATCCTCCCTGGTGTGCAGCCGACGGGTCCACTTCGAAGTCGGTTCCGGATCGCTGGCGGCCACCGACCGAGTCTAGCCAAGGAACGGCCGCCGATTCCGACCCTGACATCCTCAACCCCACGAACCGTCGTCCACACGTCGCCGCAAGGCGGCCAGGGATCTCCGAAGACTCTCTGACGCCTCAGCAGCTCGTTCAGGCTCCCATGCGAAGCGGGCGAATGCCACGATACGCGTTACGTACTCGGGGCCGACCGACCTCCCGCTACCTTCTCTTGGAGTCATTCCCCGACGGATATCGGCGCGTCGGGACCTCCTGCAGACATCGATCAATCGCCGCTTCGGGGCCTCCAACGAGTCAGGATCCGTTGGCAACTGCCTCAGCACTACGCCAAACTCTCGCGCGAAACCCTCCCGGTCCGCCAGGAGCCAACTCTCCACCGCGCGGACCGGAATTCGAAGGGCAACACGCCGAGCCAGGGGTTGCCGGCCAAGAAGGTCCGGAACCAGTTCGGCAGGACAAGGAGCATCGTGGTCAAGGTCGCGCAGGATCAACCAGTTCACGTGCTCACCAGAACGGTTGAACTCAGGGATCCGAGGATCCAGGTTCGGCGCACCCGGCCCCGTGACGACCGCATGAGGCTGCAGTCCCACCAACGCGATCAAACGCTCGGCGACCGGAACGTCGGTGTCTCCCTCAACGGCGAGGTTGACGAAGTTCACTGGAGGAACAGTTGGCCTGGGAGATCGTCGACCCGCCGAGGCCTCGTGCGAGGCCCCAGTATCTCAGCCAAACTCAGGCCGCTCTGAAGCAGCCGGGCAGCACCCTCCACCGAATCTCCAGGTACTGCCTCGGTGCCCTCGGTTCCGGGTTCCAGAACGACGACTTCGTCCAACCCCAAGCCCTGGTCCTTCATGATCTCCTCTGAATGGGTCGTGAGAAGGACCTGCGGGCCGCCCGTGCCGCGGAATCGACTCAAGATGGATGGCAACTGCCGCACTACCGAGGAATGCAACGAGAGTTCCGGCTCCTCCAGCAACACGGGCCCCGCGTCCCGCTTCCCCTCGAGCAGAGACCACAGGAGACCGACAAGCCTTAGCGTGCCGTCGGAAAAATCGTGCTCATTCTGTTTCGCCCCCTTGGGTCTCCAATGGCCGTAGCGAGCCTCCAGGTGCGGCCGGCCTGCATCGTCCTGGACCAGTTCGAGTTGACTGAGTTGCGGTACGGCGGCTTTCAGGCCGTTGCCAATCCGGCGCAGGCGCCGGTTGCGCGTAGGCTCCGGAGTCCTCGCGATTCGAAGCAGGAAGTCGCTGCCGTACGGGTCATCCGAGCGGTTCGCCTGGCGTCCCGGTTCTCTGAGCAAGTGGGGAACCAGGTGAAGATACCGAATGGTGCGGAGAAAGTCCGCGATCGGCCGAAACTCCTGGTTCGCGTTCACCTGCTCCAGGTAGGTCTGGGTCAGGCGCTCACTATCCGTCAGGTCGTTGTCGTCGGGACGCTCAAGGACCACATCCCCATCCCGCTTGACGACTTCGCCGGAGAGAATCGGCCGGTGCAGGCCCCGCGACTCCCGAGTAAACGTCAACTCGTAGGACCATCGATCCGCCCTGTCGCCGTCCCCCAACCGGACGCCTATCGTCACATGGCCGTGGTTGAAGTTCCTCGCCGCGAGACAACGTACCCGCGGTATGCCGCCCCGGCTCCGCACCGCCTCCTGAAAACCGCCGCCGGCCGAAGCGACCTGCCGCAAGAATCGCAAGGCGTCCAGCAGATTGGACTTCCCGGACGCGTTCGGACCCAAGATGACGAGACGATCCTGGACTGGAAAATCCGCCTCCTTGAAGTTGCGCCAGTTTCGGAGAGTGAGGTGCGTCAACCGCATGCGGCCAAGCTATCAACTCGTTGCAGCGAGCCACCGGGCGGCGCCTCAGCTAGAGCCTCCCGAGTCGCTCCAGCTAGCCACGTCGGAGCCGCCGGGCCGAGCGGAGACGGATACGAGGCAGCAACTGAACCAGAGCCACGACGCCAAAGCCGAAGACATTCGTCTGGACGACGACCTCGAACTCCGCTTCCAGGGCGAAGTACCAGAACCCTCCAGCCAGAAGGCAGACGACAGCAATCGCAGCTACGCTCAAGCCGAACCAGCCGGGGATTCCGTCGAACCACCGCACGAGACTGTCTCCCTGCCGGTCGGCGTCTCGCGTCCGCCATGCCACGACGAGAGTCGAACCCACGACCAGCACCAGCAGAAGAAGCGACAGATCGGGCCACAGCGGATTCCGCGACGCCCTGAAAGCAATGACCGTCGTCAGACCGAAACAAAGCGAGAGCACGCCGAACGCGAGCCACCGTATGCCCTTCTGCGGAGGGTCGAAGGGCGACGCGCGGTTCTCTCGGACTTCGACCGACCCCCTCACCGCTCGCCTTCCCGCGAGCTCAGCCGGCGTCGCCTGCTGGTTCGAAGCCGCTCCGGCGCTCCCCTCCTGCACGAAGGCAGGGTAGCACCCGGCCACGGGCCGATGAGTGTCAACCAAGGTAGCCAGGCTGGTTGCCACGCGACACGGCGGGTTCTTCCGCCGCTAAGCTGACCGCCATGTCCCGACCCACCCCATTCGTCTCCGCCCTTCTCCTGCTCTCAGCGGCCTTCACGACCACCGCCGCAACGGCCCAGGACTACGGCAGCCGCGGCAATCTGGGCGAAACCGCGACCGACGCCGAACGCGCCGAGATCGAGGCTCTCTACGAGCGGTTCATCCCCTACATCGACAGGGCGCGGACGGAGCTGGCTATGGTCCGCGAGACGGTGACCTACGCCGAGGAGCGGGGCTTCCGCGAGTGGGATCCACAGGTCCGCAACCCGAGTCCCGGCGACCGCTTCTACGCTGTGAACAGGGACCGGACGATGGTCCTCTGGATAGTCGGCCAGGAGCCGCTCGCCTCGGGAATGCGGCTGATCAACAGCCACATCGACTCGGTGCGCCTCGAACTCAAGCCGCACCCGTTGACGAAGAAGAAGGGCGTGGCCGTCCTCGACACCCTGGTCCACGGCGGCGTCAAGGCGTATCAGTGGGTCAACGTGCCGCTCGGACTGACCGGCCGGGTCGACAAGAAGGATGGCTCGGTGGTCTGGATCGAGTACGGCTTCGACAAAGGAGACCCGGTCCTGTTGATTCCCGACCTGGCGCCCCATGTGGACCGGGACCTGCGCTCGCGAACGCGGCAGGAGGCGATCAAGCGCGAGGAACTCGACCCGCTGATCACGTCGGCGCCGGCACCCGGCGGAGTTGATTCGGAAGACGGTACGGACGGCACCACCGATGCCGCGGTCGCCGACGCGATGGACCGCGCCGTTGCCCTGGTCCAGGACGAGTTCGGGATCGAGCCCGACGACTGGATAAGCAGCGACATCCAGCTCGTCCCGACGACCGAGCCGCGCGAGGTAGGCCTGGACCGGGCGCTGTTCGCCGCCTTCGGGCTGGACGACCGGTTGGCCGGAATCGCCAGCGTGTTCGCGCTGGAGGACCTGGATATGCCGACCCACACCGCCGTGGCCTACCTGGTGACGGACGAGGAGGTCGGCAGCGGCTCGAACATCGGCGTGTCCTCCGAGTGGTTTCGCAGGATCGCGGCGGAGATGCTCCGCGCCGAAACCGGCTCGGTCTCCGAACTCGACGTGATGGAGAGCTTCTCGAACACCGACATGATCACCGCGGACACGACGACCGCCACCAACCCGCTGTGGCCGTCGCCGCAGGCGACCGACAACGCCTCCCTGCTCCACCACGGCCTGGTGATCAAGCTCTACGGCGCCGGCCGCAGCGCGAACAGCGAGTACGTTGCCCGGCTTCGCCGCCTCCTCGACGACGCGAACGTCGCCTGGCAAAGCCATACCTACAAGGCCGGCTACGGCGGCGGCACGATCGCCCGCTACTTCAACGCGATGAACATGGAGGTCACCGACTGGGGAGTCGGCATCCTCTCCATGCACAGCACCTACAGCGTCGCCTCGAAGGCCGACCTGTGGGCTCTGTACGAGGGGTTCGCGGCGTTCTTCGGGTCGTAGACCTCGTCCCGTCGGCCGCACACCGTACAGGGAACCGAGGCAGTGCCGGGAACTTCGGTCGAGGGTGCCGCCCGGTCAAAAACCACAGCACGAAGGCGGGTTAGCACCCGGCCGCTGCCCGCGGAAGTGACCTGCCGGGGAGAGTGCGGTGTTCCAGGAGACTCGACTCGCGGCACGGCAGGAACCAGAAGAGCATGTTTCATGCTACGCTCGAAGCCGTTATCGTCTTACGAAGCCTACAAACATGCCTACGCCACACCATCCACCGGCCGCCGTCAGGCGGACCCTCGGCAAGCTCGGCGCCGACCTGCGGGACGCGCGACGGCGAAGACGGTTGCCCATGCAGGTGGTAGCCGATCGGGCCTTCACTTCGCGCTCCACGCTCCAGCGCATCGAAGCCGGTGACCACCGGGTTGGAATGGGCATCTACGCTGCGGTGATGCATTCACTCGGGCTGCTGGACGGGTTAGGCGAGGTGGCGGACTGGCGCCGCGACGCTTTCGGCCAGGCCCTGGCCACGGCTGAACTGCCCAAGCGAGTGCGCCCCAGGCGATAGCTGTCAGGGACCAGGACAATGACCGACTCTTCCGCCGAACGAGAGGTCGAAGTTCACGTAGACCTCGAAGATCGCACGCATCGTGTAGGCCTCCTGCGCCGCCATGCCACCAGGCGGCGCGTAGACACGCTGACATTCGAGTACGACAGGGCCTGGCTCGACGACGAGCGGCGCTTCCCGCTCGACCCCGCTCTGCCCTTGACACCTGGCCTCTTTGAAGCGAACCGAAGAGGACGCCTCACCGGAGCGATCGGCGACGCCGCTCCCGACACCTGGGGCCGCCAGTTGATGCAACGAGCTGTGCGGCGACGAGCTGACCTGGAAGGCGAACATGTACGCAGCCCGCAGGAGCTGGACTATCTGCTCGGCGTGATGGATGAAGTGCGGATGGGCGCCCTACGGTTTCGAGTCAGCGGCCGAGCCCGGTTCGAGGCCAGGTCAGGCGCTGGCGTGCCGCCGCTCGTCGCCCTCCGCCGACTGTCGAGCATCGTCCACCGCCTCCTGCGCGACGAAGAGTCCGACGAGGACCTCAGGCAACTGCTGGCGCCGGGCTCCTCGCTTGGCGGCGCGCGCCCCAAAGCCGCCGTGCTCGACCGGCACGGCCAACTCGCCATAGCCAAGTTCCCCCGGGAAACCGACGAGTACAGCATCGAGACCTGGGAAGAAGTGGCGCTGCAACTCGCCGAGCGGGCTGGCATCGCCACGCCGCGCCACGAACTCGTCAGGTTCGGGAATCGGGCAATCCTCCTTTCACGCCGTTTCGACCGAATCGGCGCCCTCCGAATCCCCTTCCTCTCGGCCATGTCTCTCACGGACTCGGTCGACGGGGAACCGGGAAGCTACCCCGAGATCGTCGACGAGATAGCGCGCCACGGCGCTCAAGCCAAGCACGATGCCGCCGCGCTCTACCGGCGGATGGCCTTCAACGTACTGATCTCAAACGTCGACGACCATCTCCGCAACCACGGCTTTCTGCGCCTGGAACGCAGTGGCTGGTCGCTTTCGCCCGTCTACGACCTGAACCCGACGCCAGCCGATGTCAAGGCGCGTGTGCTGACCACCCGGATCGACCTCGACGACGGGACCTGCTCGCTGGAGCTCGTCCTCAGTGCCGCCTCCTACTTCGGACTTCCCCCGCGCGCTGCCCGCAACATCGTGAAAGAAGTGGCCAACGCCGTCGAGGCCTGGCCCGGCGTCGCACGCTCGGTCGGCGCCCCGCTCGCCGAGATCGACCGAATGGCGAGTGCTTTCGAGCACGACGATCTCGACCGAGCATCGGTCATCTGATCGAGGCTCATCGAACTCTTCGGGTCGCAGCTCCAACAAGCAAACGGCCGGCCCCCGAAGGGACCGGCCGCCAGACTGCGAAGGCCCGCCGGATTCTTCCGGCGGACCGATCTGACGAAGGCGCCTACTCGCCGCCGCCCGCCGAGATCATCAGCACGGAGCCCTGACGGTGCTCGGCGTGACGCGAGGGAGCGTTCGAGTTCGTGGTCCAGGCGTTGCCGGCCTCGTCGAACTCGATCTCGCGGGTGTAGGTGACCTGCATCGGCATCCGGTACTCGACGAACTTCTCCGTCTTCGGATCGAAGCGCAGCATCGAGTCGGAGCCGGTGCCGGTGATCCAGATCTCGCCGTTCGTCGGGTTGATGTTCAGCGCGTAGGGCAGCGAGTTCGGGCCGTGCGGCAGGTCGTAGACCTTCCACTCTTCCGTCTCCTCGTTGAACGACGCGATGTCGCCCGAGGCCCAGCCCGGCACCCAGACGATGCCGTCGGGGGCCACGTGCAGGCGGCGCGGACCGTGCACCGGCGGCTTCCACTCGACGACCTGCTCGGGATCGTCGGCGTCGAGCTCCGGACGGATGCGGCCGACCCGCTGGCCGTTCAGCTTGCTGTAGAAGACATGGCCGTTCGGCGCCACGTCAATGCCGTAGGGGGTCACGCCGCGCGACTCGCCGCGGGCGCCGCCGCCGCGGACCTGGTCGGCCGTCGGCAGCTTGTACTCGGTGACTTCCCAGCGCTCGCCATCCCAGGTCTCGGGGTCTAGCGAGAGCACGCCGACACCACTCGGGCTACCGGCGTCGGTCCACCAGAGGATGCCGTCGGGAGCGAACCGGAGCGTATGCGGATAGCCGCCGCGCGGACGCGGAGCGGCGCGGCCGGGGCCGACCCGCCATTCCTTCGTCTCGACATCGAATTCGGCCATCTGGCCCGAGTAGGCCAGGGTGGCCCACATGTTGCCGTCTTCGGCCTTCTCGATCGAGTGGATGCCGGTCGTGGTGCTGGACGGCGACAGGTAGTCCTTGCCGCCGGGCACGGTGTAGAACGCGCGCTCGCCGGTCGCCGGATCGAGCGTCTCGATCACGTCCTGGGCCATGTCGACCGTGTAGACGAGACCGTCGTCGCCGAGCTCGAGGTCGTGGATCACGGCACCGGCCTGGTCGCCCATCAGCCACTCGCGAACCTCGCCCTTGAGCGCCTCGCCCTTCGGCGGTTCCGGCGGCTCGAAGTCCGGCCACTCTTCCTCGGCCTCACGGCCGTAGATGTCGACGATCTTGTCGACCAGGACGTCCTGGGTGTGCTTGTACAGACCCTGGAAACCGTCCATCCGCGTGAGCATGACCTCCCAGTCCACCGGCTCCTCGGGCGAACGGAAACCGACCGTCCCGACCTGGTGGCAGTAGGCGCACATCATGCGGAAGTTCAGGGCGTCCTTCTCGTCTTCCCACTCCATCATGTTCATCAGGTTGTGAGCGGGACGCTGCGACTGCAGGGCCCAACCCTCCGCCTTGCGCAGGCGAACCTGGATCGGAGTCGGCTCGGTCGTCTCCTTGAGGTCCTTCCACTCGTCGAGCCAGCCCATCAGGCGGACACGGAGCTTGTACTTGCCGGAGGGAACGGCCGGCAGCTTGTAGGTGCCGTCCGGCTGGCTGTAGACCGAGATGCTGCGCTGTTCGTCGGTCGAGAACAGCGACACGGTGGCGCCGCGGACCGGCTGACCGTCGTTGCCGACGATGGAGCCGGTGTAGACGGTGAGCGGCGCGTCGAGCGCGTTGTTCGGTGCAGCCGCGACAATCGCCGAAGCGGCGAGCGCGAAAACTCCGAGACTGGCGAGCGTGACCAGCGCCTTTGACGGACTGGGTCGAGACATGGGACCTCCTGGGCCTGCGTTGGATGGCGTGGGGTGCAGTTGAGTCGGGACTATACAGCAACGGCCAAGGCGATCGGTCTGCGCCGCGGCGCGCCCGCGCGGTAACCTCCGCCGATGCAGGAGCGACCCGGGGCCGATCGCCTCGACAGTTTCGTCGCGAACCCGCGGCGCGCACTCTGGATACTGGCTCTGCCGATTCTGATCGGCATGTCGATCCAGACGCTCTACATGATCGTCGACATGTTCTTCGTCGGCCGTGTGAGCCCGGAGGCGTTGACCGCCCTCGCCTTCAACATGCCGCTCGTGTTCCTGGCGATGGGCGTGACCTTCGGCCTTGGCACCGGGATCACCGCGGTCATCGCGCAGGCGATCGGCGCGCGCGACCGCGTCCGCGCCGACCGCGCGGCCGAACACGCCGTCTTGATCGGCGCCCTGGTCGCCGCGCTGACGACGGGTTCCGCGCTCGGATTCGGCGTTCCCCTGCTCCATGCGCTCGGTGTCCCCGAAGAGCTCGTGCCCCAGGCCTGGAGCTACTTCCGCGTGCTGGCCTGCGGCTACCCCTTCATGGTGCTGGCGGTCTTCTTCCGCTCGATCCTCTCCGGCGAGGGCAACGTGAAGACGCCGGTCATGATCCAGGGCGCGGCGACGCTGCTCAACATCGCGCTCGACCCCCTGTTCATCTTCACCTTCGGGATGGGCGTCGCCGGCGCCGCCCTGGCCACGATCGTCAGTCAGGCGATAGCGGCACTCGCCTTCATCTACCTCCTGTTCGTCGCGAAGCTGTCGTACGTCCGCTTCAACCTCCGCAACTTCCGCTACGACCCCGCCATCGCGCGCAGCATCTGCGTCATCGGCCTGCCGGCGTCGCTGTCCTTCCTCGTCATGTCGATGGGCGGCGGCGTGTTGAACCGCATTCTGGTCGAGCACACGCCCGACGCCGTGGCCGCGCTCCAGATCGGCAGCCGGCTCGATCACGTCGTGATCCTCCCCCAGGTCGCCGTGGCCTCGGGTCTGGTCACCCTGGTCGGCATGTTCTACGGCGCCCGGCGGGGCGACCTGCTGCGGGAGATCGTCCGCTACGCAATGGCGCGGACGATCCTGCTCAGCCTCGCGATCGCCGCCGCGTTCTACGTGCTGGCTCCCTGGCTCGTCGCCTTCTTCACCGACAGCCCGGGCATCCGCGGCCTGGGGGTCGGCTACCTGCGGGTGGTCGTGTTCGCCTATCCCTTCATCGGCGTTTCGATCCTGACCGGGCGCACGCTGCAGGGGCTGGGACGTGGTTCTCCGGAACTCTGGCTCTCCCTGCTGCGTGTCATCCTGATCAGCGCACCACTCTCCTGGGCAGTGACTTTCTGGCTGCGCCTGCCCGTCCAGTGGGTCTGGTACTCGTCGTTGGTGGGCACCGTGATCTCGGCTTCCGTCGCGCTGCTGTGGCTGACGGCTGGCCTGCGAACCGCCATCAACACCATCGACGAAGGTGCACCGCTTCCCGGCGACCAGACCGTCGGCCGGGAAGTACCGGTCGAGGCCACAGCCGAGGCCGCGGAGCCGGCATGAGCCGTTTGACGTTCGGCGCCGTCGTTGTCCTGTGCGCTGCCGTGGCCACGGGACCCGTCGGCGCCGGGGAATGCCCCGGCCCCGTACCGCACGCCCTGTTCCCTCAGGACATCTACGTCCTCCGCGGCTTCGTGACCGAGGTCGCCGCACTGCCAGCCGAAGACGACGGCGCCTACCAGCTCGAGGTCCAGGTCGAGGGCTCGGTCCACCTGCCCACACCCAGGTCGCGCTACGTGGTCACCGTCGAGATGACCGAGGAGGACTGCTCCGTGCGGCCGATGACCGCGCCGGAAATGCGGGATCGCTTCGCCGTCGCGGACGAAGTGAAGATCGTGGCCCATGCAGTGCCCGGGTCGAGGCGCTCTCTCGTGGCGCCCTTCGAACGGGTGGCCCTGGTCATGGCCGAAGCCGGCGAGAGCGGCTTCATCAAGAACGACTTCGACTACTACGACGCACTGCTCGAGCTGGACGCTCGCTTCCACGACAACGACAAGTTCTCCCTGCTCTCCCAGATGGGCCGCTACCTGAACACTCGGGACGACTTCAGGCGCCTGCTAGAGGAGCAGGTCCAGGAGCGACGTCTCAGACGCCAGTTGCTCAATCTCTACGACGTGTTGAGAGAACGGTAGCTACGAAAGCCGGCCTCTAGCGAGCGGTCGCATCGCGCTCCATCACCAGAAAGTGACACGGGCGAAGCGGCCTTCTCGTTGGCGGCGGATTCACCGCTTCGAACGGTTCGGTGCGCACCAGCCGGTATCCCATCCGTCCGTACCAGTCGGAGAGCTCGGGCCGCGTGCTGAGCACCCAGAGCTGAAAGACTGCGCATCCGGCCTCACACAGCCAACTCTCGGCCGCTGCCATCAGATCGCGGCCCAACCCGGTGCTCTGCCGCACCGTCGCCACCGAGACCAGACCCAGATAGCCGGTCTCGCCGCGGCGTTCGACGTACACGCAGCCGTCCAGACCGCCTCGCTCCGCATCGCAGACGAGAAAGGCTCCACGCTCGAGCCGGTCCCTGACCTCCCGAATCCCGATCCGGTCGCCGGTGAGCATGTCCGCCTCGATCTGAAAGGCGTCGTTGACGAGGACGACGAGGGCTTCCGCGTCGTCGGGCGTCGCGTTGCGGCAGGTGAAGGGCATGAAGAACGGTACAGGCTCGCTCGAACGAGCCCGCCACGGGAAGCGGCGAATCTTAGCGCCGCCCCTGTATCCTCCCCTTCTTCCTCAACCGACGGGGTCAATCCATGCCGCAACTCGAACGGGTCCTGATCAGCAACCGCGGCGAGATCGCCATCCGCATCGTCAAGGCCGCCTCGGCGCTCGGCATGGAGTCCGTCGGCGTCTATCCGGCCGCCGACTCGCTGTCGCTTCACACCCGCCTCGCGACCTCGGCCGTTCAGATCGGAAACGGCGCGCCCGACGATCCAGTGGCCGCCTACCTCGACGCGGAGGCGCTGGTGGCGGCGGCACAACGGAGCGGCTGCGACTGCGTCCACCCCGGCTACGGGTTCCTGGCCGAGAACGCGGACTTCGCACAGCAGTGCGCGGATGCCGAACTCGCCTTCGTCGGTCCCCCGCCGGCCGCGCTCTCGCTGTTCGGCGACAAGGTGCGGTCCCGCCGACTCGCGGCCTCCCTCGACATCCCGGTGGTTCCCGGCAGTGACGACCCGGTTCCATCCGCTTCCGACGCGGCGGACCTGGCCGGGCTCCTCGGCTATCCCGTGATGCTCAAGGCGGCCGCCGGCGGCGGCGGTCGCGGCATGCGCAGGGTCACCTCGGCCGACTCGATGGCCGAGGCGTTCGCCCGCTGCCGAAGCGAGGCCGAAGCCGCGTTCGGCAGCGGCGCGGTGTTCGTCGAGAAGCTCGTCGAACGGCCGCGCCACATCGAGGTCCAGGTTCTTGCCGATGGGCACGGCGACGTCGTCCACCTGCACGAGCGGGACTGCTCCGTCCAGTTGCGCAATCAGAAGGTGATCGAGACGGCGCCGGCGCCGGGTCTCGACGCCGACCTGCGCGACCGCATCCTGGCCGACGCGGTCAAGCTGGTCGCCGCGGCCGGCTACGCGAACGCCGGCACGGTCGAGTTCCTCGTCGTGCCCGAGACGGGTGAGCACTTCTTCATCGAGTGCAACGCGCGCATCCAGGTCGAACACACCGTCACGGAGCAGGTCACCGGCATCGATCTCGTCGAGGCCCAGTTCCGGATCGCCGCCGGCGCCACGCTCGCCTCCCTCGGCCTCGGCAGCCAGGACGCGGTCGGTGCGCCGCGCGGCGCCGCCGTCCAGGCCCGGGTTGTCGCCCGTGGCGCCGGAACGCTGAGCGCCTACAAGGAGCCCACCGGGCCCGGCGTGCGCGTGGACGGCTGCGGCTACGTCGGCTACGCGCCGCCGCCCCAGTTCGACCCGCTGCTCGCCAAGGTCATCGCAGCGAGTTCGTCGTCTTTCGCTTCGGGTCACACCTCCTACGTTGCCGCGGTCGACCGACTCTTGCGAGCCCTGGACGAGTTCCATGTCGGCGGTCTCGCTACCAACCTGAATCAGCTCAAGGCGATCCTCGCCCACACCGCGGTCCGCGCGGGTGACGCGCGAACAACGCTTCTCGCTGAACATCCGGACCTGCTATCCCCCGCCACCGGTGCTGGCGGCAACGGCACCCTGACCCTGCTGCGGCAACAGGCAACGGTCATGGGCGTTTCGGTGGCCGGCGGCGTCGGCGCGCCAACCGCCTCAACGTCGGCGACCGCCGAGCTGGGCGTCGAACCCGGTCAGCGGGCAGTCGCCTGTCCCATGGCCGGATCGATCCTGGAAGTTCGGGTCGCGGAAGGCGACCGCGTCGCCGCCGGCGAACCGTTGCTGATCGTCAGCGCGATGAAGATGGAGTCGCAGGTTGCCGCGCCGTTGGCCGGCACGGTGGCGGCGCTTCAGCCGCTGACATCCGGCGACACGGTGGAGGCTGGCCAGGTCGTCGCGGTCATCGCACCGGCTGAGGGGGCAACGGGCGAGACGCAACCGGAACGGCGCGACGACACCTGGGCCCCGCAGCTCGAGGACGTCGCCATCATGCAGGCACTGGCGCACAAGCGGCTGGCGTCCGGCTCCGACGAACGCGGCGTCGTGCGCCAGCGCAGCCGCGGCAAGTTGACCTGCCGGGAGCGCATCGACCTCCTGCTGGACGACGGCAGCTTTCACGAGATCGGCAGCATCGCGGGCTTTGCCTCGTACGACGAGAGCGGCGCGATCGTCGACTTCACGCCCGCCAACCACGTCGGCGGCTGGGGCAGGATCGAGGGTCGCACCGCCGTCGTCTGCGCCGACGACTTCACGTCCCGGGGCGGCCACGCGGACGGCGCGATCGGGGAGAAGAGCCGTCATCTCGACCGGCTGGCCCTGGAGATGCGGGTGCCCTCGGTGCGCCTGCTCGACGGCTCGTCCGGCGGCGGCAGCGTCGCGGCGATGGTGCCTCAGCAGAAGAAGGAGGGAGAAAGCAAGGCCAAGGAGAGCCACGGAGCGATCAAGGCCGGCCGCCCCCGGGTCGCGGGCGCGGGCGGGTCCTTTTTGCCGGGTCACCTCGGCAGCACGATGTACACGGAGCAACTGAGCACCGTGCCGGTCGTCAACCTGCTGCTCGGCAGCGTCGTGGGCATCGGCGCCGCCAAGGCCGTACTGGGCCACTTCTCGGTCATGGTGCGCGACATCGCGCAGTTGTTCGTCGCCGGACCGCCGGTCGTCCGCCCCGCGATGGGCTACGACATCACCAAGGAAGACCTCGGCGGCTGGCACATCCACTGCCGCAACGGTTCGGTGGACAACCTGGCCGAAACGGAGGAAGAGGCGATGGCCCTCACCCGGCGCTTTCTGTCTTATCTGCCCGCTTCCGTCTTCGAGCCGCCCCCCACGGCGGGGCCGGACCCGAACGACCCGGCCGACCGTCGCGACGAAGAACTGTTCCACATCATCCCCCGCAAGCGCACCGCGACCTTCGACGTGCGCAAGGCGATCCGGCTGATGGCGGACAGGGACTCGTTCTTCGAGATCGGCCCGCTCTGGGGCGCCGATCAGGTCACCGGCTTCGTGCGGATGAACGGCTTTCCCGTGGGCGTCATCGCCTCGGACAGCCAGCACACGAACGGCGGCGCCCTCACCGCCGCCGGCTGCCGCAAGCTCAGCCGCCACCTCGACCTCTGCGACCTGTTCCACCTGCCGGTTCTCAACCTCGTCGACAACCCCGGCTTCGCCGTCGGCCTCGAACACGAGATCACCGGCACGATCCGCTGGGGCGGCCAGTGGATGATCGCCTTCTCCCAGGTCACCACGCCGATCTTCACCGTCATCATGCGGCGCAGCTTCGGCGTCGCCGGCAACAACTACGCCACCCCCCGCGCCGAACCCTCCATGCGCGTCGCCTGGCCCGCCGCCGACACCGGCGGCATCCCGCCCGAAGGCGGCATCGAAGCCGCCTACAAGCGCCAGTTGGCCGAAGCCGAAGATCCGAGGGCCCTCCGAGAGGAGTTGATGGCGAGGATCGAAAGCGCCCGCGGCCCCGTCGGCCCCCTCTCCCGCTTCCAGATCGAAGAGATGATCGACCCGCGGGACACCCGCCGGATGATCTGCGAGTGGGTCGATACGGCCTGGAAGATCGTCTCGCAACCGGCGCGGCTCAAGCCGCGGCGGATCCAGTTCCGGCCCTAGCTGCGGCGACGCGACCGGCGAGGTAGCGACTACAGCGCCTGCCCAGAGGGCTTGGGGGGCGGGCTGGAGGTCGCGGGGCCGCGCCCGACAACCTCCAGGGTCAGCCGAGGGCCTCGGGATTCCGGAACTTCAAATGCTCCACAAGACCGTCGAAGAACTGGTCGAAGCCCGACGGATCCGACCGCAACGCCGGCCCATCGGTGAAGTCGACCTCGGCGAGAACGTATCCCTCGAACGTACCGATGGCCCAAGCCGGAGGCGACCGGCGGGAAAGCTGGTCCAGGCGTGACTTCAGCAGGTCGAGCCAGGTCGAGTCGTGCTTCTTCGACCAGGAGTCCTGACTTCGGTCGAAGACCATGACGTAGCCGATGACGATCTCAGGGGAATGAAGCTGCGCGTTGGCCACTTCGCCAATCAGGTCGTCGATCCGGTTCGGGACCGTGCCAGGGATGTTCTTGAGCAACGACTTGAGGGAGACCCCCAACCGGGCCTTGCCAGCGTGTTCCCACGCGACATCCCACTGCTTCACACGGCCGAAGCCCTGAACGGCGACCTCGGCGCCGACGCCGGCAACGCCGCGTTTCTCGAGCTCCTGCACGCAGAAATCCGCCAGGCCCGACAGCCTGACTGGCGAAGTCGTCTTCTGCTCGATGACCGCGACGCGATAGAGATGCTCCATCGCCCCTTCAACGGTGACGGCCAACGCCTCTGACCTCCGTTCGATTTCTCGGTGCTCAGCGAACGACCGATGTGTCGGCGACGCCGGCGTGGGGCACGACCTCGACGCGGCTGAACATGTGGGCCGCCTCACGCGACATTCGTGCCACGCAGGCCTCGAAGTACTCCGGCTCGACCTCGACGCCGACGCTGTTCCGGCCCCACTTCGCCGCCGCCGACTGCGTGGTGGCCGTGCCCATGAAGGGATCGAAGACCGTGTCGCCCGCGAAGCTGAACATGCGAATCAGCCGCTCGGCGATCTCCAGCGGGTAAGGAGCTGGATGGTGCCGCGTGGAGGCCCCTCCAACTCCCTCCCAGATCTGGCGGAACCACTTGTGGTGGAGTTCGGCCGGGATCAGGCTGAGCACCTTGGCCGCCGGCGTTGGCCGGCGATAGCCGCCCGGCTTGCGCTGCATGAGAATGAACTCGATGTCGTTCTTGATCACGGCGTTCGGTTCATACGGTTTGCCCAGGAAGGCGCCCTTGCCGCCCGTCACTTCGTAGGCCGCATTGGCGATCTTGTGCCAGATGATGGGGGCCAGGTTGTCGAAGCCGATGTGCCGGCAACGTTCCTGGATCGAAGCGTGCAACGGCACGACGGCATGGCGGCCATGCCGACGCCGCGAGAGGCAGACATCGCCGACCACGCAGACCAGCCGGCCGCCAGGCGCCAGCGCGTCGTAGCAGCGCTTCCAGACCTGGTCGAGTTGGTCGAGGAAGGCCTCGTAGTCCTCGACCCAGCCTAACTGTCCGTCGGCGACCGGATACTCCTTCAGCGTCCAGTACGGCGGCGACGTGACCACCAGGTGGATGGACTCCGGCGCCAGTGGCGGCACGGCGCGGGAGTCGCCCAGGAACAGCTCATGGCGCGTGGGCACTTCGCCGAGCAACGCCTCTATCCGGGCCGTGGCGCTCGGGTCCCTGGCGAGTTTCGGCAGATCCCGGCGCGGATTCGCGAAGGACCGCCAGCGCTGCGGCAGGAGTTCGAGCAGGGGATCGGCAGGGTTCCGAGCCGCCTCTGCCGATGCCGAACTCATTCCGGGGACAGTACCACCGCGGCCAGTCCGCCGGGGTCGGACCGAGCGGTGAGCAGGGCCCCGAGGGAGCGCACTGCAGACCGGCGCTGTCTCTCCGAGCGCGCGCCTCTTCGGACCCGCCGCGGAAGGCTGGCAGGAAACACGTCGGGCCGAGGGCCGACAGGAACTCAACCGCTGCCCCGCGCATCTGCCCTGTTGCCGTAGACTCTGCGGCTTCGCACTGGCTGCCGCCCATCATCGCCCGGAAGTCGTCGATCCGGACAAGCCCCTGCATGACGCAACCACCGTGATGCTGCTCAATGACTACTCCCAGCTGCCGGTCACGAAGAACCGCCGGAAGATCCGGGGCATGATCACCTGGAAGTCGATCGGCTCACGACTGTCATCCGGCGTCGAGTGCAGCCTCGTCAGGCACTGCATGAACCCGCACGTGCAGGAAGTCCGCCTCGGAACCCCGCTTCTGGACGCGGTTTCCGCTATCGCCAGCCACGGCTACACCCTGGTCCGGAACTCCACTGACGAGATCGTCGGCATCGTCACGACGAGCGACCTGAGCAGGGAGTTCCATGAGCTGGCCAGCCCATTCCTCCTGATCGGCGAGATAGAGAAGTACCTGCACACACTGGTGCATGGCCGGTTCACGACGGAGGAGATCCAGGCTGCGCTGCCGGAGGGATTCACCGCCACGGGTACCGCCGACCTGACTCTTGGCGGCTACTGCCGGCTCCTCCAGAACCCGGCGAACTGGGACAAGCTGGGCCTCGAGTTCAGCCGCGAACTCTTCGTCGAGAGGCTGGAGGCTGTCCGGGAGATACGCAACGAAGTCATGCACTTCCGCCCCGACGGCCTGGACCCCGAGAAGCAGCAAGTGCTGCACGGCCTCGTCGCGTTCTTCCGTCACCTCGCGCGAATGGGCGTCGTCGACACGTCCGCCAACTCGAACTAGCCGCGCGAAGCACGGCGGAGGGAGGTTCGGAAGATGCAAGAGCAACCGTTCCGCGCCTGGTTGAGAGATGTCCGAGAACAGGTGGAAGGAAGCATCGCTACGCGAGTCGCCGACTGCAGGCTGGTCGAGCGACACGAAGGCGATCTGGACGGCCATTGGAGCGCCGACGGCCTTCGGAAGTTGCTCGACCGGCTTACGTACTCCAGGGAAGACGAACGACACGGCACGCCTCCGAAGCACAACGTCCCGACCCGAGGCGACCTCTACGACAACAGCGCGACGTTCAAGGCGTCCGTGAATCTCTACCGCAAGTTCCTCGACGCCCGTGGCGACGACGGCGCCGGTGGCGCCGCGGCCGACCGCGAACGGTGGGAACGGTACCTGGAGGAGGTGCGGCGCTACGTCGAGAGCGGGAAGCTGGATAGCGAGGAGATCAACTACAAGCTCGCAGCCGAACGGAAACTCCGGGATGCTCGACGGGCCGTTCTGGAGGGCGACGAGAACTGCCTCGACCTCGTGGAGAAGGCGATCACCCCCTACACCCTGATCTCCACCTACGACAAGACCGGCCTCCGCAACTGGTTTCGAGAGCAGCCGGACGAAGCTCGTGAAGCTCTGGGAGCAATCTGGGCTGAGGACGCGGAGCTGTCGATCGCCGATCGGATCCGAGCGCTCACGCCCCTGATTCCCGAGAGCCTACCCAGCGGCAAGCAACCGCCGCCAAGCGGCACCGGCACACGCCTGAGATGGATCGCCTTTCTCCTGATGGCGCTCGGCGCCAGCCAGTTTCCACCGTACAAGGTCACAGAGTTTTCCAAGACGTACAAACGCACTGGACATCCGGCGCCTGCCCCCGAGGGCGACGAGGCCTCGCACTACGAACACGCACTGGGTTTCCTCGATGAACTCGTCCGACGCGCTCGCTCGTCCGGCCTCGAACGACCGAAAGACCGCCTTGAAGCGCAGTCGGTCCTGTGGGGAGTCGCTGGAACAGCGCCGGACGATCGGCCTTGCAGGCCCCCAACACGTCCGAAGCCCGACTTCTCCAAGCTCGCCGACGACTTGCTCTACGACGAGGCCGATATCCGCACTATCGCCCGCCTGCTCGACGACAAGCGCCAAGTCATCTTCCAGGGACCGCCGGGTACCGGCAAGACGTACGCCGCCCGCAAGCTGGCCCAACATCTCGCCGAGTCCGACGAGCGCGTCACCCTGGTCCAGTTCCACCCCTCCTACGCCTACGAGGACTTCGTTCAGGGCTACCGGCCAGCCCTGACCGCCGAAGGTCAGGCCGGCTTCGAACTCCGTAACGGCCCACTGGTCACTGCGGCCGCGGCCGCCCGCGACGATCCAACCGCCGCGCCCCACTTCCTGATCATCGACGAAATCAACCGGGGCAACCTGGCCAAGGTGTTCGGCGAGCTGTACTTCCTGCTCGAGTATCGCGCCGAAGACATGAGGCTCCAGTACGCCTCGGCCGAGGACGAGCCGTTCAGCCTTCCCGAGAACCTCTACATCATCGGCACGATGAACACCGCCGACCGCTCTATCGCCCTGGTCGACCTGGCGCTCCGCCGACGATTCCATTTCGTCGAGTTTCATCCCGACAAGGCGCCGGTCGAGGGATTACTCGGCCGGTGGCTGGGAAGGAACGCGCCCGAGATGGCCTGGGTGGCCGACGTCATGAGGCGAGCGAACAGCAAGCTGGACGACCGGCAGGCAGCCATCGGACCGAGCTACTTCATGAAGAAAGACCTCGACGAGGAGAAGGTTCGGCTGATCTGGGAGCACAACGTCCTGCCGTACGTCGAGGAGCACCTCTACGGCGAGGCGGACCGGCTTGCCGAGTTCGACCTCGGCAAACTGCGGCGCGAGGCCGGTACGGACAGTGTCGATGGCCATGCCGGCAGCGGCCCGAGCGCGAACGAAGCCGCCGCCGGCAGTGGAGGCGCCCCGGCAGCAAACGCGGGCGGCCGCGAGGAAGCCGAGGGGCCAACCAGCAATGCGGAAGCGAACGAGGAGGAAGGGCCGACCAGCGATGCGGGCGCTTGACCTTCAGGAGTGGAAGCCTCGTGAGCCGGTGCGCCTCTCGGTCGAAGAACGGGATGCTCTCCGACCGATTCTCTCCAGCATCGAACCCGCGACAGGCGCGACCAACGCGTACCGCCTCACTCCCGGCTCCACCGTCGGCGCACTGGAGATCGGCGATCTCTCGGTCTCCATCGAACCCAAGCTATCCATCGGCCGCGTGCTCTACCTGGCGTCCTACGCGATGGGCGTCGATGTCCGGGAGGAGCGTTTCGACTACGTAAGGCAACCGACGCTGGTCGAGGCCCTCGTGCCGGCGCTCAGCCGCGCGGCACGGCGTGCCTTCGCTCGCGGACTCCTCCACGGCTACCGCACGGAAGAAGAAGCGCTCCAAACTGTCCGCGGACGCATCCGCGTCGCCGATCAACTTCGCCGGAGGTTCGGCGTGCCTCTGCCGGTCGAGGTCCGCTACGACGACTTCACCGACGACGTGCTCGCCAACCAACTCGTCAAGGCCGCGGCCGACCGCCTCGGCAAGCTCCGCATCCGCTCACAGAGTTCGCGACGCGATCTGGCCTGGGTCGCCGCCACTCTCGACAACGTGAGCCTGGTCGAGTTCCCGACGAACGCCGTCCCCGAAGTGAAGTTCGACCGGCTGAACGAGCACTACCGGGAAGTCGTGACCCTGGCACGACTCGTCCTCCGCCACTCGTCCATCGAGACCGGGCGCGGCCGGGTGCGGGCCAACGGCTTCCTGATGGACATGAACGTCGTGTTCCAGGAGTTCGTGACGCGGGCGCTGCGCGAGGCGCTCGGCGTCTCGGAGCGCGCCTTCCGGTCCGACAGGCGTCTGCCGGCAATCCACCTCGATACGGCGGAACAGGTCCACCTCAAGCCCGACCTCTCCTGGTGGGACGGCTCGACCTGCACGTTCGTTGGGGACGCCAAGTACAAACGCATCGAACACAAGACGGCGCCCAACGCCGACCTCTACCAGCTCCTCGCCTACACGACCGCCCTCGACCTGCCCGGAGGTCTACTGATTTACGCCAAGGGCGAAGCCGACGACGTTGTACATCGAGTTCGCCACGCCGGAAAGCAACTCGAAGTCGCCACGCTCGACCTGTCAGGCAGCATCGACAGCCTGAGAGACGAGATCGGCAAGCTGGCGGAACGAGTCCGCGCCCTCCGCCGCAGCTCCCTCGAACTTGGCCAAGCCGCCTGAAGATCCTGTGCTTCGACGGGCGTGCGGGCCCGTTAGCGACCGGCCCCGGCCGTTTTGCTCCCGGTGGAGGCCGCTGAAGCAGGCAGCACTTCGAGGTCGATCGCGGCGCCCTTGGCGGCCTCGACAACTGACACGTCGTACGCTGTCTGGAGGTTCATCCACAGGATTGCACCCGTGCCCGTGTAACGACCAAGGCGGACTGCCGTCTCCGCGGTAACGGCTCGCTCCCCACGGAGAATCGCCGTGATTCGATTCGCGGGAACTCGGAGCGCGAGTGCCAACTGGTTCGCAGTCATTCCTCGAGCTTCGAGCTCTGCCTTGAGAATCCGGCCCGGGTGGCTTCTCAGTCTGGTCATCGTCACCCCTTGTGGTAGTCCTCGATCGCAACGTCCGCGGCATCCCCGCCGGCAAACCGGAAAGTCAGTCGCCATCGCGCGTTGATCGTCATGGAGCTTGTACCCTTCCGCTTTCCGCTGAGGGCGTGAAGTCGAACTGACCGGAGCGCGCGCAGCGAATCGAGCGAAGGCGCCGCATCGAGTGTGTCCAGCAAGAGTAGAGCGCGGTCGTAGTCCAAGCCACGGAATCCTCGTCGGCGATCCTCCTCGAACAGCCGCCGAGTCTTGCTGTCGGCGAAGGACCGGATCACCGCAGAATCGTAGTACAAACCACGTACTACGCCAAGCGTCCCATCGAACGGTCCTCCCGTGACGTGGCCGCGTAATCGAACACTTAGCCCAGTAGCGGATTGCGGGCCGGCAACTCGGGAAACCGGCTGAAGTCGCGGTCGGCGGTCCAGAACTCGGTGACGCCGTGCGCGAGGCAGAGGGAAGCAACACGCGCGTCGTGGACCATCGGCCCTCTGACCTGGCCCTGGCGGAGCAGGTCCTTGAGTAGCTCCCAGTGGGCGAAGGTCTCCGTCAGAAGAACTGCCACCGGGGACTCAAGCCAGGCGTCGACCTGCTCGATTGCGACTTCCAGCGTCGAAGGCGGACGGAAAATGCCCGGGCGCGTAACCGTGGCCAGAAACTCGTGAACGCACGGCCAAGGCAGTCCCCATGCCACACGGCCCTCGGCAAGCGCCGACACACACGCCTTGGCCCGATCATTCCATTCCGAGTCGGCGCGGTGGGCGTAGACGAGGATGTTCGTGTCCGTCGCGATCAACCCCCGCGCCCTTCATAGATGGCTTCGCGGATGCGGGCCCAATCGGCGCCCTCGAACTCTGGCTCCAGGCCGTGGCCGTCGACGCTCGCATCCCTCAGCGTAAAGCCCGCGGACTCTCGGTCAACCTTGATCGCCATCCGCAACCCACGCTCGAACAGCTCCCGCAGCGTGATGTTCTCCTTTGCCGCATGGGCCTTCGCCTCTCTCGCCAGGTCGTCCGAGATCTCGATGGTGGTTTTCACTATGGGTTCCTGTATTCAGCAGTACGGTTCACCACCCTACTGGAAGCACACCGCCGCATCAAGAAGCGCCGACGGCAGGCTGGCGAAGCCTCGATCGGGTGTAGCCTCGGCCGACCATGCCCCGACTCACCGACTACCGCGTCCTGACGTTCGACTGCTACGGCACCCTGATCGACTGGGAGACCGGGATCTGGGACGCCTTGCAGCCGCTGATCATGCGGAACCCGGACGCCGAAGTCACCCGAGACGCGGCGCTCTCCGCCTTCGGGCAGGGCGAGAGCGTTCAGGAGCGGGAGACGCCCGACCTGTTCTATCCCGACCTGCTGGCCCTGGTCCACCAACGGATCGCCACGAGTCTCGGCATGCGGACAGAACCCGAACTCGACGAGGCGTTCGGCGCCTCCGTGCCGGACTGGCCGGCGTTCGCGGACACAGCCGACGCACTGAGAATCCTCAAGCGGCACTTCCGGCTGGTCATCCTGTCGAACGTCCACAAGGACGGCATCGCCGGATCGAACCGCAAGCTCGGGGTCGAGTTCGACGCGATCTACACGGCCGAGGACATCGGTTCCTACAAGCCGGCCGACGCGAACTTCGAGTACCTGCTCGCCCACCTCAAGTCCGACTTCGGCCTCGAACGTTCTGACGTGCTGCACACCGCACAGAGCCTGCACCACGACCATGTGCCAGCGAACCGGTTCGGGCTCGCAAACGCCTGGATCGACCGCCAGCGCCTCTCCAAGGGCGGAAGCTGGGGAGCCACCGACCGCGTCGCGACGATGCCAACGACCGACTTCGTGTTCTTCTCGATGGGAGAGATGGCCGCGGCCGTCCCTCAGCCATCCTCCTCCACCGTCAGCCGGTAGTTCGCCGCGGCCAGAAGCTTCGCCTCCTGGCGGAGGTCGGCTCGCGTCAACGGCGATGTCTCGAGCCACGCCTTCGGCAGCACGAGCTTCAGATCGCGGCCATCGACTTCGAGCCTTACCGCCAGGGGTTCCGGGCGGCGGCTCCTGTGCAGGACGACGGCCAGGCGCAGCAGAACGGCCACGCGGCGCGCCGGCCGGCGCCAGGCCGAGGGCAGCCGATCGAAGACCTGGCGCGGGAACTTGCGCCGATGGCTGCGCACCAGCGACGCGAGAGCCTGGTGCTCCTGCAGCGAGAATCCGTGCATCTCCGCGTTCTCCACGATGTAGGCGCCGTGCTTGTGAAAGCCCGCGTGGTTGATGTCGAGGCCGACCTCGTGCAACTGGGCCCCCCAGGAGAGCATGAGCCAGGGGAGCGCCCCGGCGAGTTCCCACGGCTCCACGCACTGTTCGAGAAGCTGCAGCGCCGTCTCCCGGACGCGCTCGGCCTGGTCCGGCTGCACGTGGTAGCGGCGGGCCATCGACTCGACGGCCGCGTGCCGCGTGTCCTCGTGGCGCAGCCGACCGAGCAGGTCGTACAGCGCGCCCTCGCGCAGCGCGCCGCTCGCGACACGCATCTCCTCTATGCCCAGTGCCTTGAACACCGCGAGCAGGACGGCAACGCCGCCGGCGAACACCGGCGCCCTGCCCTCGCTCAGGCCCTTGATGCCGCCTCCCGTCGTGCTTCCGCGTTCGATCAACAGCTCTCGAAGGCGGAGCAGCGCCTCCAGCGTGATGCCCTGCTCGCACCAGCCCGCGGCCCGCACGACTTCCGCCACCGAGCGGACGGTTCCCGACGAACCGACCGCCACCGTCCAGCCGGCCCCGGCGCGGAAGCGGCGCTCGACGGGTTCCAACTCCACGAGTGCCGCGATCTCGGCCCGCCTCCACCGCTTCGCCTTCACCAGGCCGTTCGGGAAGTGGCGCAAGCTGAAACTGACGCAACCCATGTAGAGGCTCTCCAGGTCGAGCGGCCGCGAGCCCTCGCCGATGATCAGCTCCGTCGACCCGCCACCGATGTCCACGGCCAGGCGCCGTTCATCGCCGGCGAGGCTTCTCGACACGCCGAGGTAGATCAATCGCGCCTCCTCGAGTCCGGAGACGATCTCCACCGGATGCCCCAGCGACCGCTGCGCCGCCTCCAGCAGGTCGAGGGCGTTGCGCGCCTGCCGCAGCGTGTTCGTGCCCACGACGCGGACCGTCCCCGGCGGAAACGAGCGCACCCTCTCGCCGAATCGACCGAGACACTCGAGCGCCCGCGCCGTCGCTTCGGGGGTCAGCCGCTTACGTTCATCGAGCCCGGCGGCAAGCCGCACGAACTCCTTCTGGCGGTCGACGAACACGAGTTGACCGCCCCGCACTTCGGCCACGACCAGGTGAAAGCTGTTGGAGCCCAGGTCGGCGGCGGCGACCACCTCCGGATCCGCCGGCGGAAGGGGGAGCGAGTGCTGCGAGTCGACCATTCGCGCGCAAGTATGATGGCTCGCCTCTTCTCGGGACCGGTCACCCGCTCCAGGATCGGTCGCAGAGTCTCGGATAGCTCGCCATGCCTGTGGAACTCCGCTCCGACACGATGACCCGGCCGTCCCCGGCCATGCGCAGGGCGATGGCGGCTGCCGAAGTCGGCGACGACGTGTTTCGCGAGGACCCGACGGTCAACCGGCTCCAGGAGCGCGTCGCGGACCTGCTCGGTCGGGAAGCCGCCCTGTTCGTCCCTTCCGGCACCCAGGGCAACCTGTCCTGCCTGCTGGCGCACGAACTGCCGCGCGGCAGCGAGGTCCTGCTCGAGGCGAGCGCGCACATCATCAACCACGAGATGAACGGGATCACCGGGATCACCGGCCTGTTCCCGCGCCCGGTGACGGCGGCGAACGACGGCACTCTTCAGCCCGAAGAGGTCGAGGCCGCGATCGCGCCGGACGACCCCACCCTGGCCCCAACCCGGCTGCTCTGCCTGGAGAACAGTTGCAACCAGGCCGGCGGCACGGTCTACGACCGGGACCGCACCGAGGCCCTCTGCGAGATGGCCCATCGCCGCGGTCTGCGCGTCCACCTCGACGGCGCCCGGCTGTGGAACGCCGCGACCGCGCTCGGCTGCACACCCGCCGAAGCCGCGGGACCCGTCGATTCGCTCTCCTTCTGCTTTTCCAAGGGCCTGGGCGCGCCCGTCGGGTCCATCGTCGTCGGCGCCCGCGACTTCATCCGCAACGTCCGCCGCTACCGGCAGATGTGTGGCGGCCAGATGCGCCAGGTCGGCGTGCTCGCGGCGGCGGCCGAGGTCGCCCTCGACGAGAGCCCTCCCCTGCTCGTCCAGGACCACGAGAACGCCCGTCTGCTGGCGGACACGTTGAACGACCTTCCCGGCGTCGCCCTGATCGCCGAGCAGCGCACGAACATCCTCATCTTCTCGGTCGAGGGCACGGGCCGCGGCGCCGAGGAATTCGTTGAGGCTCTGGAACGCGAGGACGTACTGTGCCTGGCGATCAGCCCGACCCACATCCGCCTGGTGACGCACCGTGACGTGAGTCCGGAGCAGACGGCGCAGGCCGCCGAGGCTCTGACCCGGGTGTTCGGTGGCTAGGGAGCCCGGTGGTTAGGGAGCAAGGCCTCGTCGACGTCAGGCCGTTCGACGACCTGGAGGCGGGCGAGCGCTTTCCGCTTCCCAGCCGCACCGTCACGGAGGCCCACTTCGCCGCGTTCCAGGCAATCTCCGGCGACAACCACCCGATCCACTACGACGTCGAGTACTGCAAGTCCCAGGGCCACCAGGGAATGCTGGCCCACGGCCTCCAGGTGCTCTGCTACAGCGCCGCCGGCGCCGGCACGTTCGCCGACGTGATCGGACGCGCCATGATCGGTTACATCGAACAGTCCTGCCGGTTCCTCAAGCCCGTGTATCCGGGCGACACGCTGTATCCCATGCTGCGCATCGCGGAACTGAAGCGGCAGCGGACGACCGGCGTCGTCGTGCTGGAGAGCACGATCGAGAACCAGCGCGGCGAGCGGGTGCTGGAAGGCCGGCAGAGCTACCTGGTGCGGCTCTCGGGCCGTTCGGATTCCGAGTGACCTGAAGCCAGCGGTTCGAAGTCGAACACGGTCGACGCGGCCCCCGGCAGGGCCACCGCCTCGACCCGGAACACGTGACGCACGAGCTCCGGCGCCAGGACCTCGGAGGGCGGGCCCTCCGCAACCAGGCTGCCGCCGTCGAGCACGGCCACCCGATCGGCGAAGCGGGCGGTGGCGTTCAGGTCGTGCAGGACGAGTACGACGGACCGGCCATCGCCCGCGAGCCGGCGGGCGAGACCAAGCAGGTCCAGACCGTGGGCCAGATCGAGGTTCGAGGTCGGTTCGTCGAGCAGCAGGACCTCCGCTTCGGTGGCGAGACAGCGAGCCATCAGCACGCGCTGCAGCTCGCCGCCTGAAAGGGTGGTCACCCTGCGGTCGGCGAGCGCCAGCACGTCCGTGTCGTCCAGGCAGCGGTCGATCCAGCCGCGGTCGGCCGAGCGGGTACCGAAGAGCCGGCTCTCGTGCGGATACCGGCCGAGGGTGACGAACTCGCGCACCGTGAACTCGAACGCCGGCCGCACCGACTGCGGCACGTAGGCCACCCGCCGCGCCGCCTGCCGGCGCGGCAGCGCGGCGAGATCGAATCCGCCCAGCAGCACCTGGCCTTCGGTCAGCCGCCACGTACCGGAGAGCAGCCGCAGCAGAGTCGACTTGCCGGCCCCGTTCGGCCCCACGACCGAGGTCAGCATGGACGGTTCAATGACGAGGTCGACCCCTCGCAACAGCCAGCGGCCCCGCCGCTCGACGCCGCCGCCCACGAGTTCCAGGCGCGGCGCCCTGAGCGCCGAACCCGACGCCGCCGTCATCGCGACACCGCCACTTCCTTCTCATGGCGCATCAGCAGGTAGAGGAAGAAGGGGGCGCCGACGAACGCCGTGACCACGCCCAGGTGGACCTCCTTGGGCGCCGCCAGCGTCCGCGCCAGCAGATCCGCGCCCACGACGAACCAGGCGCCGGTCAGGAACGCGGCCGGCAGCAACCGCCGGTGCACCGGCCCCAGCAGCAGACGGACGAGGTGCGGCACAACGAGACCGACGAAGCCGACCACGCCGCTGACCGCGACGGCACTGCCGGTCAGGATCGCCGCGCTCCACAGCACCGCCCGCTTCGTCCGCTCGATGTCGACCCCGAGTGACGCCGCGACTTCCTCGCCTTCGAGCAGCAGATCCAGGTCGCGCGCAAACCAGGCCGCCACGACACAACCCACGATCATCCCGGGCAGCAACATGCCCACATAGCGCCAGTCCCGATCGGTCACGCCGCCCATCATCCAGTAGGCGATCTGGCGCGCCGCCTCGTACTGCTCCCAGGAGCGGGCGATGAGCCACGAGTTGACCGCCCCGAGCAGGGCGTTGAGCGCCACCCCGGCAAGCAACAGAGTGGTCACCGGCGTGTAGCCGTCGCGGGTGGCGATCCGGGTCACGATCAGCAGCGACAGCAGCGCACCGCCGACCGCGAACAGCGGCGCAGCGAGGAGAAACGCGCCGGCCAGGCCGAACGTCAGGGCGAAGACGGCGCCCACCGCGGCCCCGGTGCTCGTGCCGACGATCCCCGGCGACGCAAGCGGATTGCGGAACAACCCCTGCATCTGGGCTCCGGCCAGCGCCAGACAACCCCCGACCATCGCCGCCAGAACGACTCGCGGCGCCCGCAGCGACCACACGATCGTGTCCACCCGCGGGTCGACGGGACCGTGCTCGCCGGGCAGCAGGTGGCGGGCCAGCACCGCGATGACGTCCGCTGGATCGAGGGAGACCGAGCCCCGGAACAGGCCGACCGCCGCGAAGGCGACGAGCAGTGCCGCCCCGGCGGCCATGTACCACCAGAACCCGACGCGGCGCACTCCAAGCGCAATCGTCATGCCGAACCGACCATCGTCATGCCGTGCTGACCATCGTCATGCCGTACTGGCCATCGTCATGCCGTACTGGCCATCGACGCCGCCCCGATCATCCTCATTCGGGGCCGGCCGTCGCGTCGTCCCCGCCGCCCGCGGCCTCGATCCTCTCCGCGGCGCGGACCAGGGCGTCGGCCAGCCGGTCGACCAACCCG
This sequence comes from Thermoanaerobaculia bacterium, assembly GCA_965232105.1. Lineage (GTDB taxonomy): Bacteria > Acidobacteriota > Thermoanaerobaculia > Multivoradales > Multivoraceae > Multivorans. Next base: position 2,553,586 of record OZ246956.1, on the reverse strand, counting down.
GCGACGTGGTGCGAAATGGCCGCCATGTCCCGGCCGTCGAGCGACACCACGTTGCCCAGCCCGGCCGCCCGCGTACCGTCCGGGACCCCTACCGCCGCGTCGTCGCCGACGTAGGAGTCCGTGAAGATCACGTCCGGGTTCCAGAGCACGACCTGCTCGGCGGAGATCCGCGGCCAACCGACGAGACCGTTCTCGCCCGCCAGGTTCACCGCTCCCAGGTAGCGAATCGCGTCATCGAACACGGTACGCCTACCCAACACCACGCCGCCGCTGTAGTGCACCACGCGCAGGCCCGATGCCCGGGCGCCGGCCCGCTCCCGAGCCTCCTCCAGGCGGGTCCTCATCTCCTCCACGAGCCGCTCCGCCTCGCGATCCCGGCCGATCGCGAAACCCACGACCCGGATGTTGCTCTCGATCGCCGCCAGACTCTCGTGATCGTCCAGAACGAGGACGGGCACGTCCGCCGCCTCCAACTGCGCCAGTGCTTCCTGGCTGTTGAAGCCGGCCGCGAAGACGAGGTCGGGGGAGGCCGCCAGGATCTCCTCCGTACTGAAGCCGCCCACACGCCCCAGACGTCGGGCTGCGTCCGCACTGGGACTGAACGCCGGATCGCCGGCGAAGGGCGACAGGAGGACGATCCGGTCCGGCTCGGCGATTTCAAGGAGGATCTCGTCCGTTGCCAGAGTCCGCGAGGCGATCCGTTCGGGCGGGGCCTCCAGCCGCAACACCCGGCCGCCGCCGCGGATCTCGCGCCAGACGCCCTCGCGGCCCGGTTCGACGAGTTCCAGTTCGGCGCCCACCACGCTGTCCAGGTACTCGGCATGCTCAACGCCCAGGGTTGCCAGGCTCGCGACGCTCGCCGCGTCGCCCTCGGCCCCATCGCCGTCAGAAGGGCCGGAGCAGGCGCCGACCAGCAACGCGGCGGCGAACGCATGCAGCACAGGCATCCGAACCCCGGTCATTCCCGACTGCATTCGCCTCAGCACCTGTCGCGATCATAGTTATACTGCCGCCCCCATCGGACCCAGGAACGTCAGGGAGCAGAGTGCATGAGCATCAAGACCGGCGACGCGATTCCCGAAGCCAGCTTCAAGCGGATGACCTCGGACGGCATCGTCGACATCTCCACACGGGAGCTGTTCGAAGGCAAGAAGGTCGTTCTTTTCGCGGTGCCCGGCGCCTTGACGCCCACCTGTTCCGAGGTCCACATGCCCGGGTTCGTCGAGCACCTCGAGTCGCTCAAGGCGAAGGCCGTCGACACGGTGGCGTGTGTCGCGGTCAACGACGTCTTCGTGATCAACGAGTGGCGCAAGCTGCGGAGCATTCCGGAGGACATCGTGATGCTGTCCGACGGCAACGGCGAATTCACGGCCAGGATCGGGCTGGAACTCGACGCCTCGCGCTTCGGGATGGGCACCAGGTCCCGGCGCTACGCCGCAGTCGTCGACGACGGCGTCGTGACGTACCTCGGCGTGGAACCGGCAGGCCAGGTCGGCGTAAGCGGCGCCGAAGCGGTACTGGAGGAGCTCGGGTGACGCATTCCGCGTCAGCCGCGACCCGGTCCATGCGCCCGTCACCGCGGCCACGGATGACGCTCGGCTGATACGACCCGGCTCTTCGTAGCCCGGGGGTCTCTTGACCAACCGCAAGGTCGACTCTCTCACCGACTCGATCTACGTCACCTTCGGCGAGGAGGCGTGGGGGCGGCTGCGCGCCGACACGCCGAACCCGCTGTCGGAGGAAGAACTGCAGCGTCTGCGCGGCATCAACGAGAACGTGTCGCTGGACGAGGTCGCGCAGATCTATCTGCCGATGTCGCGGCTTCTCAACCTCTACGTCGGCGGCACCCAGGATCTCTACCGCGCCAGCACGACCTTCCTCGGCGGTCTGGCGCCCAAGGTGCCGTACATCATCGGCATCGGCGGCAGCGTCGCGGTGGGCAAGAGCACGACCGGCCGCATCCTGCGCGAGCTGCTCGCGCGCTGGCCGAACCACCCCCAGGTGGACCTCGTGACCACCGACGGCTTCCTCCACCCCAACGCCGTCCTGGAGGAACGGGGCCTCATGGAGCGCAAGGGCTTCCCCGAGAGTTTCGACATACGGACCCTGGTCAACTTCGTCCTCCAGGTGAAGTCGGGCGAGCGGTGTGTCGAGCACCCGGTCTACTCGCACCACTCCTACGACATCCTGCCCGGCGCCACCGAGGTCGTCGACCGGCCCGACATCCTCATCCTGGAGGGCCTGAACGTGCTCCAGGCGCGGTCGCAGGCGCCCAGAAGCAGCCGGCTGATGCTCTCCGACCTGTTCGACTTTTCGATCTACGTGGACGCCGAGACGGAGGTGGTCGAGCGCTGGTACGTGGAACGGTTCCTGACCTTCAGGGGTACCGCTTTCAAGGACCCCGACGCCTACTTCCACCGCTACGCCAGCCTGAGCGAAGAAGACGCCATCGACACAGCGCGCGGTATCTGGAAGGCGATCAACGAGCCCAACCTGGTCCAGAACATCCTGCCTACCCGCGAGCGGGCCGATCTGATCCTCGAGAAGGCGCCCGACCATGCGGTGCGCCGGGTGCGCCTGCGGAAGCTGTAGCTGGCTACGGCGCCTGCCAGTTCGGCTTTTCCAAAGCGCCGGCCTGGTCGAGCAGTTCGTCGAGCCGCCCGGACAGGCGGTCGAACAGCGCCTTGAGTTCCAGCACCTCGGCAGCGGCCTCGCCGCCCTCGCTGCGCGCGTTCCTGGCGGCTACCGCCAGTCGCGTCTCCACGTTTCCGCCACCGTGACGGGTGATGAACTCGCCCAGCAGGTTGTTGCGTTCGTCCGGGTCCGCCTCCAGGTCGTAGAGCTCGTAGCGGTCCCAGATGCCGTGGAATCGCATGAACTTGTAGCGGTCGGTACGCACCCCCATCACGGTCGGCGTCTGCGGGAAGGCGCGCTCCCAGAAGTACTCGTAGAGGAACGCGTCGCGCCACGGCGACCCTTCCGCGCCGTCGCCTTCGATCAGTCCCAGGAAAGAACGACCCTGGACGGTTGACGGGATTGCGAGTCCGGCAGCCTCCAGAAAGGTCGGCGCGAAGTCCAGGTTGAGGATCATCTCGGGGCGCCTGAGGCCACCCGCGCCGCCCTCAGACCCCGGTGCCAGAACCACCAGAGGCACCCGGATCGACGCCTCGTACATCGTCCGCTTGTCGATCAGGCCGTGTTCACCGAACTGGAAGCCGTTGTCCGACGTGAAGACGAGCAGAGTCCGGTCCAGCAGCCCCTGCTCCTCCAGGGCGCCGACGATCCGGCCCACGCTGTCGTCGACGCCGCGCATCGTTTCGGCGTAGTCAACGGCGAACTGCTGAAAGTCGACCGTGTTGTCGTAGAGGCCGTCCACGCCGTGCCAGCTTCGACGCTGCACTTCGACCCAGTTCGGCTTCCCTTCGTAGTTGTCGTGCCGGTTCGCCATCGTCGGCGGCGGTGGATAGCGCTTGCCGGCGTAGCTTCCGACGTGGCGTTCCGCGGGCCGGAACGAAGCGTGTACCGCCTTGTGCGACACGTAAAGCAGGAAGGGCTCTTCCGCCCCTTGGCGAGCAGCCAGGAAGTCCAGCGCGTAGTCGGTGATCAGGTCCGTCGTGTACCCCTGGCGCGGCACCCGTTCGCCGTCGATGTTGAAGGTCTGGTTGTAGTAGAGACCCTGGCCCGGAAACGACACCCAGCGGTCGAACCCGGGCCGGGGCGCGTCGGAGGCGCCGCCCATGTGCCACTTGCCGACGAAAGCAGTCCGGTAACCGGCGCCCTGGAGTTCCTGCGGGAAGGTCGGCGTCTGTGGGTCGAGGCGGGTGCGGTTGTCCAGCACGCCGTGCCGGTGGGCATACTGCCCGGTGAGAATCGACGCGCGGCTCGGCGAGCAGAGCGAGGTGGTGACGAAGGCGTTCTCGAACAGCACGCCGCGTTCGATCAGCCGATCGAGGTGCGGTGTCTCGAGGAACGGGTGTCCGAGCGCGGAAGCCGCGTCGAAGCGCTGGTCGTCGATCAGGATGAAGACAATGTTCGGTCGCTCCTGGGCCGATCCCGGGACGGTCGCCATCAGAAGAAGCGCGCACGCCGCCACCAGGCACGTCCCCACGTTCGTGTTCCGTCGCCACTGACCCCGTTCGCTCTTCGTCATCTCAGCTCCTTGAGGAAAGTTCGCCCAGACCAGCCGCCGCCAGTTCCTCGGGCTCGTAGTTCCAGCGTCGGTAGTTCCACATCCACTGCTCGGGCTGTGCCCGCACCCTCCGTTCAATCGCCCCGGCGATCCGCTGCGACAGCTCGACCGCGTCCTGCGTGCCGCCGGGAGATCGGAGGATCTCACTCTCCAGCCGATAGGAGAAGGGGCCCTCCCGGACGCAGAACGCCGCGACCAGGGGACAGTCCCGCTTGGCCGCCAGCGCGGCCGGGCCACCAACGAACTCCGTCCGCCGATCCAGGAAGTCGACCTCGGGCCCGCGCCGCTGATCGGGCCGCTGATCGACAACCATGATCAGGGTCTCCTTCCGGTTGAGGCAGCTCAGCATGTCGCGAAGGAGTGAGGTCCGGCCGCTCCAGATGACCCGCACGCCGGCCCGCGCCCTCATCCGCTCGACGAAGAGCGAGGTTGCCGCGGAACGCGCCGGCTTGGCGACCGCGCACACGGGAAAGGCAGCAGCGCGCACGGTGCCCTGCGCCAGGAGTTCCCAGGCGCCGAAGTGGCCCGTAACCAGGACCTGACCGCGGCCGCAAGCCTCCGCCTCCGCCATCAGCCGCCGCAGATCGTCGAAGCCGTCCATCGCTCGCACGTCGAGCCGCTCCCGGTCGAAGCTGATCCGCACCGTCTCCAGTGCCGCCACGATCTGATGCCGTACGCAGCGCCACTCCAGATCGCGCGCCTCCCGAGATCCCGGAGGCAATCCCAGAACGACCGCCAGGTTGCGGCGCATCAACCGCACGTCGCGCGGCGTGATCCAGCGGCAATGGGCCAGCAGGCCCGCCAGCGGACCGAAGGCGGCGGTCGGCAGAAGGCGGAGCAGCCACGAGGCGGCGTAGAGAAAGGTCCCCATCGTGCGGTCGGACATCGAGATGCGAGTCTAGGTGTACTATGCCGGCTCTTGAGCAATCAACCCGACCCGTCCGCCTACTGGCGAGCGAACCTGCGGCTGATGGCGATCCTTCTCGCCGTCTGGTTCGTCTGTTCCTACGTGCTGGGTATCTTCCTCGTCGAGCCGCTGAACGACGCCCGGGTGGGCGGCTTCCCGCTCGGATTCTGGTTCGCGCACCAGGGATCGATCTACGTCTTCGTCGTGCTGATCCTGGTCTACGCCGCGGTCATGGACCGCCTCGACCGCCGCTTCGGGGTCGACTGAGCCGGTCGCAAACCGCCGACTCCGACTCCCGCCGACCTTTCTGGCAGCCCGTAGCGAATGACAGTTCAGGCCTGGACCTACGTAATCGTCACAGCGACTTTCGCGCTGTACGTAGGCATCGCCTGGTGGAGCCGCGTCAAGACGACATCGGGCTTCTACGTCGCCGGCCGCGGCGTGCCGGCCCTGGCCAACGGCATGGCGACCGGCGCCGACTGGATGAGTGCGGCCTCCTTCATCTCGATGGCGGGGCTCATCTCCTTCATGGGCTACACCGGCACCATCTACCTGATGGGCTGGACGGGCGGCTACGTCCTGCTGGCGCTCCTGCTCGCCCCGTATCTCCGCAAGTACGGCAAGTTCACGACCTCCGAATTCGTCGGCGACCGCTACTACTCGGACGCCGCCCGGCTGGTGGCCGCCGGCTGCACGATCTTCGTCTCCTTCACCTACATCGCCGGCCAGATGCGCGGCGTCGGGGTCGTCTTCTCGCGGTTCCTGGAGGTCGAGGTCCACTGGGGCGTCGTGATCGGCGTCGTGATCGTCTTCTTCTACGCGGTGCTCGGCGGCATGAGGGGGATCACCTATACCCAGGTCGCCCAGTACTGCGTCCTGATCGTCGCCTTTCTCATACCGGCCGCGGCCATTTCCTGGAAGATCACCGGGAATCCGATTCCGCAGCTCGGGTTCGGCGGCACGGTCCAGGAAGGCCAGCAGGCAGGCGTCTTTCTGCTTGAGGCGCTGGACGCGCTGCACCGGGAACTCAGGCTGCCGGAGTACACCGCCGCCTTCGTGCCGGGCAAGAAGAGCATGATCGACGTGACCGCGATCACGCTGGCGCTGATGGTCGGCACCGCCGGCCTCCCCCACGTCCTGGTCCGCTTCTACACGGTGCGCAGCGCCCGCGCCGCCCGCTGGAGCGCGCTGTGGGCGCTGGTCTTCATCGGCCTCCTCTACACCACGGCGCCGGCGGTCGCCGCGTTTGCCCGCGTCAACCTGATCTCTACGCTCCACAACACGAGCTACAGCGAGGTGCCGGAGTGGTTCAGGAGCTGGGAGACGACCGGCCTGATCGATTTCGAGGACCAGGACGGCGACGGCATCATCGACATGAGAGGCGGTGCGAACGAGTTGACGGTGGACCAGGACATCATGGTCCTTGCAAACCCGGAGATCGCCGAACTGCCGGCCTGGGTCGTCGCCCTGGTTGCCGCCGGCGGACTCGCCGCGGCGCTATCGACGGCCGCCGGTCTCCTGCTCGTCATTGCATCGGCGATCTCTCACGACATTGGAAAGTCGATCCTGTGGAAGGACATGAGCTCGCGCAGGGAACTCCTGCTGGCGCGCGGCACCGCGTCCGTCGCGGTGATCATCGCCGCCTACTTCGGCATCTCGCCGCCCGGCTTCGTCGCCCAGGTGGTCGCCTTCGCCTTCGGCTTGGCCGCGTCCAGCTTCTTCCCCGTCCTGGTGCTCGGCATCTTCACCCGCAGCACGACGAAGGAAGGCGCGATCGCCGGCATGAGCACGGGCATCCTGTTCACCGGCTCGTACATCGTCTACTTCCGCCTGATTCGCCCGGAAGCGACGGCGGAGGACTGGCTGTTCGGCATCAGCCCCGAGGGCATCGGCGCCGTCGGCATGCTGATCAACTTCGCCCTGGCGCTGACGGTGAGCCGCTTCACGAAGCCGCCGCCCGAAGAAGTGCAGCAGCTCGTCAGCGAGATCCGCTTGCCCCGCGAGCGCGCGGCGGAGTCCTCGTAAGCGCGCGACGGCGTCGGACGCACCCGCCCGTCTTGGGCCAGGAGGGGTCCGCTCCCAGGTGACGTGAGCGCTTGAGAGGAGATGGGAGGGGATGGCGCTCACTCCGCTTCACTCGCTCCGGTTGGGCGGTGGTTCCTGGAAGGTCGTCGAGCGTCGCTCGTTCAGAGGCACCTGGGAGCGGACCCCTCCTGGCCCGACCGGGCTGGACGTCGGTGCCGAGAGAGCCGGCTAGTACCGAGTTCTCGTCGCCATGCAGGCGCTGACGCTGGGACAGAGCGTTGAGCAGCATCGTCGCGCCCTTGGGCGGGAACGCCCCTTCACGCCCGCTGCTCTGGTCAGCGAGCGGCCGACGGTTCGCCTGGCGACCGACCATGGTGATCGCATGGGGTCTTCTTGGACGAGTCGCGAGCGGCCGTGATGTACACGCACCCTGCATGGATATCATCGGAGATTGATCATGCGCGTCGCCAAGTGGGGCAACAGTCTGGCCGTCCGCCTGCCCAAGGCGCTCGTCGACAACCTTGATCTCAAGGCAGGCAACGAGGTCCAGGTCGTGGCCAAGGCGCCGGGAGAGCTGGTCGTCGGGAGAGACCTGCGTCGGCAGCGAGCCGTCGAACGGATGCGACGGCGGGCGTGGGCGCTGCCGGACGGATACGTCTTCGACCGAAACGCGGCGAACGAGAGATAGCGGGCGCGGTGAGGCCCTTTCTCGACACGAATCTGCTCATCTACGCCCAGACCTCGAACCCCAGGGGCGCGGCGGCACGGCACGCCATCCTTGCCGGCGGCGTCATCAGCATGCAGGTGCTCAACGAGTTCGTCGCCGTTCTCCGCCGCAAGTTCAAGCGCGACTGGGACGAGATTGCGGAAGCGGTGGCCGACGTACGGATCACCCTCGACCCTGTCCGGCCGATCAGCATCGAGACGCACGAGACCGCCGTCGATCTGGCGAGGCAGCACGGTTTCAGCTTCTACGACTCCCTGATCGTGGCCTCCGCGCTCGAAGCGAAGTGTGACACCTTGTTGACGGAAGACCTCCAGGCAGGCCAGAGCGTCCACGGCCTCACCATCCTCAATCCGCTGCCAAGTCCCCGCGGCGGCTGATCCGGGGACGACGGGATGAGTGATAGACGACCGACGCGGTCTGCCCTCCACCGCTCGCGCCCGCCATTTTCCAAGCTAGGGCCTAGCTGGCACACAGGACTTGAGGACACTCCGACTGTCGCGCGTTCCTGCCGGGTTTCGCTCGTAGCGCAAGAGCCGCAGTCTCGGAGTCGAACCGCTCTCGGATTGAAATAGCTTGGGCTTGGGCAAGATACTCTTGCCCGTGCGTCAAGGGAGCAAGCTCGCCGTGAGCAAATTGGGAGCTACACCCCTCGGCACCATTCTGATCCCGGCCTCCTCCAGAAAGGGCCAACATGAAGGGTCACACCGCAGTCACTCAGGCGCTATGTGCTGTCGTCGCGCTTTCGACACTGGCTCCGCTTGTCGCTCAGGACATTCGAATCCGAGAAGAGCCGGGCATCACATGCGCAGCCGACGACGGCGCATCGACCAAGCACGGCTACGCCCACTGCCTGCAGGGGCGCAGGTTCTCCGTCGGCTTCACTACGGTCTTTTCGCCAGGCAGTGCCGCGTGGCACTACGGCAAAGGCGCGGGGGCGACTGACCACTGGTGGCACACGGACTCAACGCTGGCTTACTGGCTGTTCAGTTCTGACAACGTCGAAGCACTGGTGAAGGTGCTCGATGGCCGGACCGAGAACGGTCACTGGTGGATGGACGTCGCTATCATGTCGGATCTGCTGACGCGCACGGTCATCTTCCCTAACGACTCGACGCCCACAGATCCGGGGCCGGGTGACGGATGGTGGATCTTGACCGGCAATGCGCGGGAGTTCGAGGTTCAGGGTACCGAGCGACTCATGCATTGCGCCCGACCAATGAACCGGGAGGATTCGACTTGCGCGATCCTCGGGTGGGGAACGACGCTGTCATTGCGCGACGCATGGAACGCGGACGGCAGCATTCCCGAGAAGTACTACCGGTGAACAGCCGGTTCGCCTTTCGCGCTTTGCGCCACCAGCCGGCCTGCATGAGTTCCGCCGTGCTGCCGCCCGGCCCCGACGAACCGACTGCGCCAGTCCGACCTGGAGTGAGTGATCGGAGGATCCGCCGGCGCACGCTGCCGAAGGATTCGGCGGCACGAACGGGGTGAGAGACAGACCGCATTGGGACGGACGGCCGACCCGCCTGCCTGACGGCGGGTGGGGCGTCCTCATCCAGCGCCTTCCCGGCGCCCCGACGCCGCAGCCCGGCGACACGGTCAAGGTCCGAACACGCCGGAGGCGCAACTGGACGGCGAAGATTGTCGCCATCGAGGAAGCGAGACGGATAACCGTGGTGCGAGCGACCGGCCCGGCCGAGCCCGTTGAGCCCGAAGACCTCCGCGACTCCGCACCGCCCGAGCTTGGCTCCTCCGTTAAGAACGACCCGCTCGCAGCCCTGCGGGAAACAGCCGATACGCTGCACGCTGCGGCAGCGGCTCTACGCGCGGCGCAACTGGGCGGCGAGCAAGCGTACCGGGAGGTCCTGAGCACCATCTACTACGCCGAGGATGACCAGGGATGCAACCTGGTTGAGGCCCACCAGGTCCTCCGTTCCCGGCTCCCCGTCAGAAACGCGAGCGAACACGCTCTTGAAGGGGCCGGTCGGCTACTGGAATCTGCAACCGACACCCTCTTCGGCGCCAAGGACTTGCTGGAACAGGTCGCTTGGTTGGACGACTTCGGCGAAGTCAAGGCGGCGGGTACTCTCAGGGCCGCCATCGCACGAATGGATGCATCCGGGCTCCTCAAAGCGGCCGGCGACGCGATTCGCGAAGCCGCTCTTCTTCTCGCCGACCCCGCCAACCCGAACAGCGCCGACCTGAACCAGGAACACCGGGAAGAGTTCGTCACCCTGCGGAAGATCTGCGACGCCCTGCGACGAGTCCTGCCCAACGCCCGCCAAGACGAATCCTGAACCGGTTCGAAGCGGTGTGCAGGCAACGCCGGTCAACGAGAGGCAATGCTGAACGGCGCGACCTGGGCATCGGGTCCAATCGCCGATCCTGCCGTGTGGAGATTGTGCCCGCGCCCGTCCAGGAAGCGCTGGACCGGTGTGCACCTGCAGCTTCATCGCCGTGCTGCGGCGTAGCACTGCTGTCTGCGTGGAACTGGTGAGCCGCCGGTTCTCCTCGGGCCGCAGCCGTGATACACACACGGCCATTGGCTATCGTCGGGAGGTCGATCATGCGCGTCGCCAAGTGGGGTAACAGTCTGGCCGTCCGCCTCCCCAAGGCACTCGTCGAAGACCTTGGCCTTGAGATCGGCGACGAGGTCCAGGTCGTGAGCAGCGCGCCGGGAGAGTCGGTCGTTGGGAGGGACCTGCGTCGGCAGCGAGCCGTCGAACGGATGCAGCGACGGGCCTGGGCGCTGCCGGACGGATACGTCTTCGACCAAAACGCGGCGCACGAGAGATAGCGGGCGCGGTGAGGCCCTTCCTCAACACGAATCTGCTCGTCTACGCCCAGACGTCGGACCCCAGGAGCGCGGCGGCACGGCAGGCCCTCCTTGCGGGCGGCGTCATCAACGTGCAGGTGCTCAACGAGTTCGTCGCCGTTCTCCGCCGCAAGTTCAAGCGCGACTGGGACGAGATTGCGGAAGCGGTTGCCGACGTACGGATCACTCTCGACCCGATCCGGCCGCTCAGCATCGAGACGCACGAGGCCGCCGTCGACGTGGCGAAGCAGCACGGTTTCAGCTTCTACGACTCGCTGATCGTGGCCTCCGCGCTCGAAGCGAAGTGCGACACGTTGTTGACGGAAGACCTCCAAGCCGGCCGCAGCATCCAAGGCGTCACCATCGTCAATCCGCCACCAAGGCCCCGCGGCCGTCTTGGCTAGCGGAACATCCACTCGGACAGGCGGAATAGCGCGAGCAGCGCTCCGATGCCGCCAAGCAGTCGCCAAGTCAATTGATCGCGCATCGTTGCCAGTTCGGCCCGCAGGTACTCGCGGGTAACGAGGTCGCCCGTTGCTTCGTCTACCGCTTCGTCGATGGCTCGTGCATGGGCGTCGGCCTGCCGGTCAGGGACTCCGGCCTCGGTCAGCGTCCGGGTCGTGCGCAGCGTGTCCGTAGCGCTCATCGTCCGGCCTCGAGGTCGCGGTACGCGGATTTCACTGTCCGGCGCACTCGGCATCCGTCCTGCCGACGTTGCGGCAACGCTTCCGCCATGCCGCAGGCGATCCAGTCGTCCGTGATCGCCGGGGGGTCTACGGTCGTCATCCTTCCGTCTCCAGCGTAGCGCTCGGCGTCAGTGCCAGCACACGAAACACTATACTGGACGGCCTCCGGTGCGCAGTGAGTGCCTCAATGGTGTCAACGGCCCGGCACCCATCTCCGGGAGCCGGGTCCGGTACAGAGGGGAGAGCCAGCCTAGAGTGAACAAGAATGCAAGGGCCATGCTCTGGATTCTCGCGCTCATGGCGGTTGCAATCGTCGTCGCCCTAGTTGTCCGACAACGCGCGGTGCAAACCGGCTGGACGCCCGTGAAACAAGCAGCGAGAGCCGAGAGGGCGAAGCAAGAGCGGGAATGTCAGCTTGCGCGCCGAGCGGCGCGCAACGCTCACGAGCGCGTCCAGGCGATGATGCGGGCCGACACGCTTCGGATGTCCGACGTTCATCTCACACGCAACGAACTTCGGCTGCTCGATCAGGACTTGGGGAAGCTGATGGAGCTACGGGCGAACCTGGACCGTCAGTCCTGCTCCGCGCTGGCCGTCAGCGTCTTAGCGAACATGGCGATCCAGTCCGCCCCAGTTTGTTCACTCCGCTACTCTAGCTCCAACGCGTTGTGGCCGTCGCAGACGCCCCTTCGAGACGAGCCACTCGTGCGTTCCGACCTGGATGTCCTGGAGGCGAGGCTCCGTGCCGACCCTCCCTGGAGTCGCGGCTGCTCTGGCGTCTGCTCGACGGCATCGGCACCCTGCTGGCGCTGTTCAGGTGCTGGACCTGCTGCCGTCCTGACGGCCTTGTGACCGAAACCAGCCAGGCATCACTCAGACGAGCGATGCCAGTTGCTCGCGTAGCGTCGAGTAGCGGCGGAGGTCGGAGGCCTCCTCCACGGCCTTCTGGAGGGCCCACTTCTGGCCGACTATGACGACGAGCTTCCGGCCACGGGTGATCGCCGTGTAGAGGAGGTTGCGGCGCAGCATGACGTAGTGGTGGGTCGTGATCGGGACAACGACCACCGGGTACTCGGAACCCTGTGACTTGTGGACGGTGACGGCGTAGGCGAGCATGAGCCGGTCGAGGTCGGAGAACGGATACTCGATGCTCTGGCGGCCCTCGAATCTGATCGTCATCTTCTGTTCGCCAGGGTCGATGGAACGCACTCGGCCGAGGTCGCCATTGAACACGTCCTTGTCGTAGTCGTTCTCGGTCTGCATCACCTTGTCGTCGAGCCGGTACTTCCAGCCGAATCGCTCGATTTCAACCGCGGCCGACTCGCGGGTCGGGTTCAACACGTCCTGCAGGATCCCGCTGAGTGTCCTGGCGCCGAGCGGCCCGCGGTTCATCGGCGTCAGGACCTGGACGTCGTCCACCGGATCCAGCCCGAAGCGCGCGGGAATGCGCCCCTTGACGATTCGTGCGATCTTGTTCTGCACATCTTCGGCATCCTCCGCGGGAACGAAGTAGAAGTCGCTCAGATCGTCAGACGTCGACTCGAGTTCCGGCAGGTAGCCCTCGTTAACCCGGTGGGCGTTGCGAACAATCCGGCTGTCGCTCGCCTGCCGGAAGATCTCCACCAGCCGCGCCACCGGGATCGCGCCGGAGTCGATCAGGTCCCGCAGCACCTGGCCGGGGCCGACCGAGGGAAGTTGATCCGCGTCGCCGATCAGCAGCAGGGACCCCTCCGCCGGCAAGGCCTGCAGCAGTGCCGCCATCAACTCGACGTCGACCATCGAAGACTCGTCAACGATCAGCAAGCCGCATTCGAGGGGCCGTTGCCGGTTGCGTTGGAAGACGCCGTTCTTCGGATCGATCTTGAGCAACCGATGGATCGTCTTCGCCGCGTGGCCGGTGGTCTCCCCCAGCCGCTTGGCCGCGCGGCCGGTCGGCGCGCAAAGATCGCAACGGACGTCTCGGGCGTCCAGGATCCGGAGAACGGCGTTGACCAGGGTCGTCTTGCCGACGCCCGGACCGCCGGTGATCACCGTCACCCGCGAACCGAGGCAGGTCTCCACCGCTGCCCGCTGGGTCGGCGCCAGGGTGACATCCAGTCGCTTCTCCACCCAGGTCAGGGCCTTCGCGGCGTCGATGTCCGCCCAGGGCGGCGGATCGGCCCGGATGAGCTCGCCCAGCCGGCGGGCGATGGCCCGCTCCGCCGACAGCAGCAGCGGCAGGAAGACCGCTTCCTCGCCGCCCAGGCGCGTAGCGGCAAGGCTCCCCGCGTGCAGCTCATCCGACAGAGCGGTGACCAGGATCTCCTCCGGGATCTTCAGCAACTCCTGGGCCTGCTCCAGGAGTTCGCTCCGCGGCAGCCCGCAGTGGCCAGCGCCGCGCGCCTGCTCCAACGTGTAGCCGAGGCCAGCGCGCGCTCGCGGCAACCCCTCGGGGTCCTTGCCCAGGCTCCTGCCGATACCGTCGGCGATCCGGAAGCCGATGCCCCGGATATCCCGCGCCAGGCGGTAGGGGTCGTCGGTCAGAAGGGTCGCCGCGTCGGCGCCGTAGGTGCGGTAGATGCGCGCCGCCCGCGACGATCCGAGCCCGTGGGTCTGCAGGAAGACCATGATGTCGCGGACCGCCTTCTGGTCCTTGAAGCCTTCGCTCAGGCTCTTCGCGCGCTTCGGGCCGATGCCCGGAACCTCCACCAGGCGTTCCGGCTCGTTCTCGATGATCTCGAAGACGTCGTCGCCGAACGCCTTCACCAAGCGTTTCGCCATCTTGGGACCGACGCCATGCACCCTTCCCGAACCCAGGTAGCGGCGGATCCCCTCGAGCGAATCCGGCGGTGACACAGCGAGCTGCCGGGCCTGGAACTGCACCCCGTGGTTCGGGTCGTTGCGCCACGAGCCGGACGCCTGGATCGTCTCACCCTGCGAAACGACCGGCAGCCGCCCGACGACGGCAACGGGGCCACCGTGGCCGCGAACCCTCACGCGCATCACGGCGAATCCGTTGTCCGGATTGTGGAAGACGACCCGCTCGACGACCCCGGAGAGCGCCTCGCGATCTTCCGCCGAAGCGGTCAAGGTTGTGGAGCCTCCACGCCCGTCGGCATCCCTCTCACGAGATAGAGCTTACGCCGCGATCCCGAAACGCCGACACGCCGCGGTTCATCGGTGTCACAATCACCGGCCTTCCCACCGTCCCCCAATCGTTCGAGGAGTCTCATCCATGACCGACATTTGTCGATTCGACCATCTGGCGCTCAACGCCAACAACCCAGCCGCCGCGGCCGCCTGGTACGCGCGGCACTTCGGCGGCGCTCTGATCGACGGCGACGCAACGGACGGCGACGACCGCATGGTCGCCGCCCGGTTCCAGGCAGGTAGCGGCACCGCGGAGCTTCGCTGGCGAGGTGCGGAGGCCCCCGGCCCCAGCATCGGCACGGGACTCGACCACTCCGGCTGGTCGGTCGAGAACCTCGACGAAGTCCACGCCGCCATGCTCGAAGACGGTGCGACGGAGTTCTGGGAACCGAGACACTTCGGACCGGCGAAGCTCTACATCTCCTTCGTGACGGACCCCTGGGGCGCGAAGATCGAGCTCCTGGAGGACGCGAACCACCCTGGCTTCCACCACGTCCACATCCTCGGTCCCGACTGGGAGAAGGACCGCGCCTGGCTCCTGGAGCACGCGCCAGGAAAGGCCGAGACCTTCAAGGACATTCTCCTCGCCGTGAACTACGGCACGATGCGGGTGTTGTTCCGGGAGACGGACGACGAGCTGCAGGCCACCGCGGGGCGGGCGATCGACCACCTGGCATGGTCATCCCCGGATGGCGGGGGCGGCCGCTACACGAGCCCGACCGGCGTCAGCATCAGGGTGGACCCGGCCTGACGGGTCGCCGATGACTCTCTGGCCGCCGCCGCGGCGGGTCGAGCAACCTGGCGCCGCATCTCCCCTGGTCGTCCCCGAGGGCGCGGCGGTAGGGCTTGAGGTCACCACGCCGGTCGCCCCGGCGGACCGCAGCGCCGACGGCGAAGAACTGGAGTTCGCGCTCGCCGGTTTGCGGCGTGCTCTGGAGAGCCTGGAACCGGGACTAGTCGTTCAGGAGACAGGAGCCGACGTCTCCTGCCGTATCGCCCTCGACGCCACCCCCTCCGGTCATCCGGAAGGTGGACGCACAGACGAACCGCGAGTCGTCGTTCCCAGCGACGAGAGCTACCGCCTGCGGATCGACCGCGACGGCATCGCGATTCAGGCCGCCACACCGACCGGCCTGTTCCGCGCCGCCGCGACCCTACGACAGTGGATTGGGGCGGAAGGCCGCCAGACCGACGCGGGACTCGAGGTCTCCGCCGTCGAGATCGAGGACCGGCCCGACTTCGGAGTCCGCGGCGCGATGCTCGACGTCAGCCGGAACCGGGTGCCCACGATGGCGTACCTTGAACGCCTGATCGACCGTCTGGCCGAATGGAAGGTGAACCACCTCCAGCTCTACGTCGAACACACCTACGCCTACGCGGACCACGAGGAGGTCTGGCGCGACGCTTCCCCGTTCACCGCCGAAGAGATCCGGAAGCTCGACGCCTGTTGCCGGGAACGGTTCATCGAGCTGACGCCGAACCAGAACAGCTTCGGGCACTTCCACCGCTGGCTGGTCCACGACCGGTACCGGCCGCTGGCCGAAGTGCCCGAGGGCTTCCGGCATCCCTTCTCCATCGATCCCGAGCCGTTCAGCCTCTGCGCCACCGACCCGCGGGTCCTTGAGCTGCTCGCGGGTCTCTACGACGAACTGCTGCCCCGGTTCGGCAGCCGGCGATTCAACGTCGGCCTCGACGAGACGTTCGACCTGGGCCGCGGGCGCTCCGCCGAGGCGTGCGAGGAGCGGAGCAAGCCGGCTGTGTATCTCGACTTCCTGCGCCAGGTTCACGGTCTCGTCACGGAGCGCCACCGGCAGATGCTGTGCTGGGGCGACATCATCCTCGAGCATCCCGAGGTGATCGACCGCATCCCCGAAGACGCGGTCGCGCTGTGCTGGGGCTACGAGGCCGATCACCCGTTCGCCGACCAGTGTGCCCGGCTGGCGGCCTCGGGCCGCCAGTTCTGGGTGTGCCCGGGGACCAGCAGTTGGAACAGCTTCGGCGGCCGCCTGCGGAACGCGATCGGCAACCTCGCTCTTGCCGCCACGGCCGGTCGGGACGCTGGTGCTCAGGGTTACCTCATCACCGACTGGGGCGATCACGGACACCTGCAGCCCCCCCCTATCGCCGAGCTTCCGTTATCGATCGGCGCCGGTTTCGCCTGGTCCGTCGACGCAGCGCGAGAAGCGGCGAGCGGCCCGGAACGGAACGAAGAGGCCTGGCTCGACCACGCCAGCCGCTTCGTCTACGACGGCGACGAGACGCTGGCGCGGACGGTGGTCGACTTGGGCGCGATCGACCTCGACTGCGGCGGCCCGGCGATGAACGGGACCACCCTCTTCTATCTCCTCCGGTTCATCGACGACGACCTCAGCCACCGGCGCTTCCGGCGGCTCAGCATCGCCAGACTGCAGCGGACGTACGCGCGGCTGGCCTCCATCCGCGAGCGCCTGGTCCCCGGCGGCGCCGACCCCAACCACGACTCGCTGGACTGGACCTGCCGGCTCATCGCGTGGTGCTGCCGCCTCGGCATCGAGCGTCTCGGCGCCGGCCGGGGCGGGCAACTCGACGAACTCGCCCCGAGCGTCCGCGCCAGCCTGGCGGCGGACCTGCGGCGCATCGCCGACGACCTCCCCGACGTGTGGCTGCCAACGAGCCGGGAAGGCGGCCTGCAGCTATCGCAGGACCTCCTGCGCCGCGCCGCGGCGTTTCTGGCAAAATCTTGATTGCAATGCAATCACCGTGTACGCTCGCGAGGCGAAGAGGAGGCATCGTACCGTGGCAAGCATCACTGTCAGGAACCTCGACGAGGGCGTCAAGAAACGCCTCCGCGTGCGCGCGGCCGACAACGGCCGGTCGATGGAGGAAGAGGTCAGGCTGATTCTGCGCGAGGCGGTAGAGCCGGAAACCGGCGAAGAGAATCTCGCCGCCGCCATTCGCGCACGCTTCGCACCCTTGGGCGGCGTGGAGCTGGAGCTTGCCCCACGCGAACCGATGCGTGAACCGCCCAAGTTCGACTGAGCGGATCATGTTCGTTCTCGACACGAACGTCGTCTCCGAACTCATGCGTCCGAGACCGGAACCTGCCGTGGAGAGGTGGGTGAGTCAGCATCCCTTGTCGGATCTCTACTTCACCGCGATCGGCGAAGCGGAGCTACGCTACGGCGTCGCCACGATGCCGATGGGAGCGCGCCGGGAAGCCCTGGCCGCCGAGATCGAAGGCGTCGTCCGCGATGACCTGCGGGACCGCGTGCTGCCATTCGACAGTCAGGCCGCGCGGAACTACGCCAGGATCGCGGCCAAACGGCGTGCGGAGGGTCGGCCGGCATCTCACGCGGACTGCCAGATCGCGGCAATCGCCAGTTCCCGAAACGCAGCGATCGTCACCAGAAACACCCGGGATTTCGAAGGCACGGGGATCGAGATAGTGGATCCCTGGACATTCGAGGAAGAGACTCAATGACCGAGATCACCGTCGTCACCGTCGAAGAACAGCACCTCCTCGCGGCGCGCACCAGCGTCACCTTCGCGGAGGTGCCCGGCAAGCTCCTTCCCCTGATGGACCTGGTCGGCGCCTCCGTGCGGGAACAGGAGATCGAAGGCGCAGGCCGGAACGTCTGGTTCTACCGCGACGTCAGCGGCGGTCAGATGGAGGTCGATGTCGGCATCCAGGTTCCGGCCACGACCGAGGCCGCGGACGGCCTCGTCCGCTCGGCGACGCCGGCAGGCCGGTGCGCCCACGCGATGCTCGTCGGCGACTACAGCGAGATTCCCGCGGTCCACCAGGCGATTCACCGCTGGTGCGCCGAACAGGGCCTCGTCCTCGCGGGCCCATGCTGGGAGGTCTACGGCGACTGGCACGACGACCCGGCGAAGCGCCGGACCGACATGTACCACCTGCTCGCCTGACGGAAGAGGGCTCTCGAGTGAAGGTCGACGTTCTCGTCGACGCGTTCCGCGCTCGCTTCGACGCCGGGCCCGAGGTCGTCGGCCGGGCGCCGGGACGGGTCAACCTGCTCGGCGCGCACGTCGACTACAGCGAAGGCTGGGTGCTGCCGGCGGCGATCGACCGCGCGGTGTGGGTCGCCGCGCGGCGGGCGCCCGGCGCGGAAACCCGGCTCGCGGCCCTCGACTTCGACGAGGAAGCCGTCTTTCCCGCCGCGGAGCCCGGGCCGCCGGTCGCGGAGCGCGGCGGACCTTCCTCCTGGGTCGACTACCCCCGAGGCCTGGCCTGGGCGCTCCGGCAGCGCGGCGTCGACGTACCGCCCATCGAGGCCGTCTTCGGCGGCGACCTGCCGGTCGGCGCCGGCGTCAGTTCCTCGGCGGCGGTCGAGATGGCGTTCCTCGTCGCCTGGCAGCAGCTCGCCGGCTTCGAGCTGTCCGGCACCGAGCGGGCACAGGTCGGGCGAACGGTCGAGAACGAGTACGTGGGCGTCCAGTCCGGGATCATGGACCAGTTCGCCTCGGTGCACGGCCACGAGGGTCACGCACTGCTGCTCGATTGCCGATCGCTCGAGCACGAGTTGATCCCGACGCCGGGAGATCTCGTCTTCCTGGTCGCCGACACCGGCGTCCGCCGGGCTCTCGCATCCGGCACCGGCTTCAACGACCGCAAGTCCGAGTGTTTCCGGGCCGCCGACCTGCTGCGGCCCCACCTGCCCGGGCTCTCCACGCTTCGCGACCTGGAGCCGGCGGACTTCGAGCGGCTACGGCACGTTCTCGAGCCGCCTCTCGATGGCCGGGCCCGTCACGTGATGACCGAATGTCGCCGTGTCCTCGACGGAGCGGAAGCACTGCGCAGCGGCGACCTCGACCGTCTCGGCGACCTGATGGGCCAGTCCCACGGGAGCTCCCGCGACGACTACGAAGTCAGCATCGAAGAACTCGACGTGCTCCAGGAAGCCGCCGCCCGCGCGGACGGCTGCTACGGCGCCCGGTTGACCGGGGCCGGCTTCGGCGGTTGCGTGACCGCGATCACGAGCGAAGACGCCGCAGACCACGTGCGCGATCGGACCGCCGTCGCCTTCGAACGCCGCTTCGGCCGCCGGCCCGAGATCCACACCTGCCGCGTCGGAGACGGCGCCGGTGTCGTAGAGGCCCGCCAGGACGCGTCGGCTCCGCAGCGATGAACTCACAAGACGAGATCCGCGTCGGCGAAACGACGATCCAGTACGACATTCGCCGCAGCCGCCGTCGACGGAAGACCATCCAACTGAGCGTCGACCGGGACGGCGTCCACGTCGCCGCGCCGGCGAGGACATCCGACCGGAAGGTCCGCTCCATCGTCCGCGAGCGAGCGAACTGGATCAACCGCCAGCAGGCCGCGCTGCGAAACGCGCCGGAACAGCGCTTCGGCGACGGCGAGACCATCGCTTACCTCGGCAGTCACGTGCCCATGGCCTTCGGTCGGGGCCATGGCAAGGGAGTTACGGTGCGATTCGACGGCACCGGGTTCCGCGCCTCGATCCCCACCGACCTGCAGGAGCCGCAGAAGCAAGAGAAAGTCCGGCTCGCCTTCATCGACTGGTACCGCGACCGCGCGGCGGAGCACCTGCCGGCCGTCGTCGACCGCTGGTGGCCCCACCTGGGCCGCGACGGCACGCCGAAGATCCTGATCCGCAACCAGCGCCGCCGCTGGGGAAGCTGCGCCGCCGACGGTACGCTCCGCTTCAACTGGCGCGTGATGCTGCTGGAACCCGCGCTCATCGACTACATCGTCGTCCACGAACTGGCCCATCTGACCCACATGAATCACTCGCCGGCCTTCTGGAACCTCGTCTGCCGGACGATTCCGGACGCCCAGGACCGCCGGAAACGGCTGCGAGAGAAGAGCCGGACCCTGCCCTGGTAGCCGGCTACGCGGAGACCTGGATATGACCATGATCGACACCGGCACGAACGAACTCCTCTGCGACCTCGAGGACGGCGTCGCCACGGTGACGCTGAACAAGCCGGAGAAGCGGAACGCCCTCGGCGACATCCTGACGCCGGCGCTGCGGAGCGTTCTGCTCACCCTCGAAGCGGACGAGCGCTGCGGCGCGATCCTGCTGACCGGCGCCGGCAGGGCCTTCTGCGCCGGTGGCGACGTTTCGGGCATGGGTTCCAACCGCGGCAAGGGTAACGGCGCCGGCAGCGACACCCCCGGGAAACCCCCCACTCTCGACGAAGCCGTGCGCACCCTGATCGAAAAGCAGGAATCCCTCACGCTGCGCATGGCGGAACTCGACAAGCCGATCGTCGCCGCCCTGCCCGGGCCCGCCGCGGGCGCCGGACTCTCGATCGCACTCGCAGCCGACCTCCGGATGATGGCCGACGACACGTTCGTCACCACGGCCTTCCGCCGCATCGGTTTGTCCGGCGACTACGGCTCGAGCTGGTTCCTGACCCGTCTGGTCGGTCCGGCGGTGGCCAAGGAGCTGTTGATGACCGCACGGCGCATCCCGGCGAAGGAATGCCTGCGGCTCGGAGTCGTCAACCGGATCGTGCCCTTCGACGACCTCCCGACGGAGGCGCGGGCGCTTGCGCTGGAGCTGGCCAACGGACCCCGGGCGGCGCTCCGCTACATGAAGCGGAACGTCAACCGGGCTGTACTCGGCGATCTGCGGGGGTCGCTGGCCGCCGAGGCGGAGGGGATGGTCCTGTCGGTAAGGACGGCGGACCACAAGGAGGCCGTGCGGGCGTTCATGGAGAAACGGGAACCGCGGTTCGGCCGATGATCCTGAGCAGACCGCTGTCGCGGCCGGATGCCGGCCAGAGGGCCGGCGCACCCAGTAGGTGTCAGATCAGTCTCTATCGACGACGCTGGAGCGGATTGCCCGGCCGGGTAGGGCGCCTTCGACCAGTTCACCGTCCCGGACCACGAACACGCCGTCGACGAGCACGTGGGGAATCCCCGCCGAGGGCGCCGCGGGCTCGGCGAAGGTGGCCCGGTCGATCACGGTCTCCGGGTCGAAGATCGTGATGTCGGCGTCCGCGCCGACGCTCAGGCGGCCCTTCCCGCGCATCGCCGGCGCCACGGCCTCAAGTCGCCGGGCCGGCGCCAGGGCCATCTTGCGGATCGCCTCCATCAGGCTGAGCCGGCCTTCGTCACGTGAATAGCGCCCGAGGACCCGGGCGAAAGTGCCTGCGCCTCGCGGGTGCGCCCGGCCGTCGATGTAGCCGACGCCGTCGCTCGCGATCATCACGTCGGCATGCGCGATCGCGTCGGCGAGTTCCTGCTCCGGGATGATGTGCGCAATGACGATCGCGGGCTCCGTGTCCGGGGTCTCGTTTCGGCGCAGGTTGAAACCGGCTTCGTCCAGCCGCTCGCCGGTCGCGACCCACTCGATGTCGCCGTAGTCCGCGCCCAGCCTCTCGCGCCAGCCCGGATCGAAGATCGCCGAACGGATGTCCGTCGATGCGGCCGTGTACGGGTAGACCTCGGTCGTTACGTCGATCCCCGCCGCCGCGGCGTTCGCGATCATGTCGATGACCACCGGCATCTGTCCGAGACCGGTCGAGCCGATGTGGACGATGTGTACCGAGCCGCCTGACCCCGCGGCGTCGGCGATCATCTCCTGGACCGCGGATATCGCGCTCTCCGGTTCCTTCATTCCGGCATGGCGGATGTGGGCGAACACGGTAACGCCGGCTTCCGTCGCGGTCCGGAACATGCGGAAGATCTCAGGCCTCGACGCGCCGGGCTGGTACTGGAGCGGCAGACCGACTCCCAGGGCGCCGTCGGCCAGCCCCTCCCGCAGCGTCTCCTGGATCGCTTCGACCTGTTCCGGGCTCGCCTCCTCGTTGCGCGCCGCCAGTTCGTCTTCATCGAACGCCAGCACCCGTGCCGCGCCGTACGCGGCCGTCGCGCCGAAGTGGATGCGCCACGAGCCCTCCCGCTCCGCGTACCACTCGCCGACCGGGAACGCGCCGCCCTCCAGCTCGAAGGCCGCGGTCACGCCGTCGCGCACCTGCAGGTCGCGGCTGAACGGATCGTGACCATGAGCATGCAGATCGATGAACCCGGGGGCCACGACGAGTCCCGCGACGTCGACGACCTCGGTTCCGTTGACGGGACCTTCGGAAACCGCCGCGATCAAGCCGCCATCGATCCCGACGTCCATCATGGCGTCCAGGCCCGACTCCGGATCCATCACCCGGCCGCCGCGAAGCACCAGCTCGTACTGAACCGGCTCCGGCGCGCAAGCGACGAGTAGCAGGACCGCAAACGAGAGGGCCGCCGGCCATCGCCAATCAAACCGCATCCAGCACCCCCTCCAGCGCACCGTCCGCCTCCCCCTCCTCTGGCGGCTTGCGGCCGTGCACCGCAACCTGGGACCGGAAGTCGTTCAGGATCGCGTAGAGCGACGGCACGAGCAACAACGTGATCGCCGTCGCGAACAGGACGCCGAAGGCGAGCGAGACGGCCATCGGGACAAGGAACTGGGCCTGGAAGCTCCGCTCCAGCAGCAGCGGCAGCAACCCGACAAAGGTGGTCAGCGAGGTCAGGACGATGGGCCGGAAGCGAGCGGCGCCGGCATCCCGGATCGCCTCCCGGACCTTCATGCCGACGGCCACGCGGCGGTTGATGAAGTCGACCATGACCAGGGAATCATTGACAACGACCCCGGTCAACGCGATGAGGCCGAGCAGCGAGAGCATGGTCAGGCTGATCCCGACCACCAGGTGGCCCATCACGGCGCCGATCAGGCCGAATGGAATCGCACTCATCACGATCATCGGCTGGAGGTAGGACCGGAACGGAATCGCCAGCAGGGCGTAGATCACGATCAGCGCCACGCCGAGCGCCTCGAACAGCCCCTCGAAGGTCTGACGCTGCTCCTGCTGTTCGCCCGCGAACGAGGAGTTGATCCCGGGGTAGCCGGCCAGGAGCTCGGGCAGCACGTTTGCCTGGAGGTCGCCGACGACTTCGTTCGCGGTCACGACCGCCGGGTCGACATCCGCCGTGATGTTCAGCACGCGGCGCCGGTCGATCCGTTGAACCGTCGCGAAGCCGCGGCCGAACTCGGCACGGCCCGCGAACGAGAACGGGATCTCGGCGCCCGTCGGCGTCCGAATCCGCATATCCTCCAGCGACGCAAGGGTCTCCCGTTCCTCGAGCGGATAGCGCACCATGACCCGGATGTCGTCGCGCCCGCGCTGGATCCGCTGCGCCTCGGCGCCGTAGAAGCCCTGCCGCACCTGGCGGCCGAGGGCCTCGAGACTCAGCCCCAGGGACTCCGCCCGCGGGTCGAGCTCCAGCCGGATTTCCCGCTTGCCGGCACGGAACGAGTCCGAAATGTCGAACACGCCGGGATAGTCGGCCAGTCGAGCCTTGATCTCTTCTCCAGCCGCCCGCAGTTCGTCGAGATCCGTGCCCGTGAGTTCCACGTCGACCGCCGCGCCGAAGCTGACCAGACTGGCCGTGTACTCGACCCCGACCGCGTCGGGCACCGTACCCACTTTCTCACGCCACCGCCGCACGACCTCCGAGGCCCGAATCGTCCGCTCCGTCGACGACTGGAGTTCCACGTTCACCTCGCCCTGGTGCGGCGCCGCCACCGCGACCTGGAAGCCGGCGGTCGGTCCGCTCTGCTGCTGAAGCGCCGCGTAGGGCTGCGAGCCGACGGTCGCCATCACGTGGCGGAACACATCGCCGTGGCCCTCGCGCTGCAGTTCCTCCTCGAGCTCGAACGCCGCCGCTTCGATCCGCGTGACCGCCGCAAGCGTCGTCTCCGCCGGCGTCCCCTGGGGCATGGTCAGCAGAACGACCGCGTTGTCCGCCTCGACGTCCGGGAAGAACTCGAACTTCATCCGACCCGAAGCGATGTACCCGGCCGTGATCAGGAACACCGCCACGGCGATCGCCACGGTCGCGTACCGGTACTCGAGCGCCCGCTCGATCAGCGGGCGGTAACCGCGTTCGATCACCCACTTCATCCGATTGCTGAAGAAGCCCTGGAAGATGGACCAGCCCCGGCGGATGCCCCGGCGCCGTTTTTCCCCGTGCCGGTGGGTCAGGTGGGAGAGGTGGTTCGGCAGCACGAGCATCGACTCGATCAACGAGAACGCCAGGCAGCCGATGACGACCAGGGGAATCGTCCGCGCGATCGCCGCCGAGGGACCCTCCATCGAGTAGATCAACGGCGAAAAGGCCGCCACGGTCGTGAGAATCGAGAACGTGACCGGCGTCGCCACCTGACGCGCACCGTCGATCGCCGCACGCATGCCACGCTTCCCCATTTCGAAGTGGCGGTAGATGTTCTCGCCCACGACGATCGCGTCGTCCACGACGATCCCGAGCACCAGGATGAAGGCGAACAGCGACATCACGTTGATCGTCACGTCGACGTACGGGAGCAGGGCAAGCGCGCCCATGAACGAAACCGCGATGCCGACCGACACCCAGAGGGCGAGCCGGAGCTTCAGGAACAGGGCCAGCACCAGGAACACGAGCAGGAGACCCAGCCGCCCGCTCTCGAGCAGCACGCGCAGCCGGTCCTGCAGCGGCACCGTGTCGTCGAGCCAGGTGGTCATCGACAGGCCCGGCGGCAGGGTCGCCGATCGTTCGGCCACGAAGCCCTTGACCTGACGCGCGAGCCGCAGGGCGCTCTGGTCCCCCACCCGGTAGACCTGGACCAGGGCGACGGGCTGACCATCGAAGCGCGACGTCACGTCCGTCTCGGCGAAGCCGTCCGTCACCTCCGCAATGTCGCCGAGGACCAGTCGGCTGCCGTCCGGACGCGCCCGCAACACGATGTCCCGGTACTCCGTGCCCCGGTACGCCTGGCCCATCGTGCGCAGGAGGATCTCGCCCTCGCGCGCTCGCACCGCGCCGCCCGGAAGATCGAGCGACGATCGCCGGACCGCCAGCACGACCTCGTCGAAGGTCAGGCCGTACTGCCGGAGCGTGTCCTCCGAGACCTCGATCGAGATCTCGTAGGGCCGCACCGCATCGAGTTCCACCTGGGTGATGTCCGGGAGTTCCGACAGACCCTCGCGCACCTGCTCCGCGACCGCCTTGAGTGCCCGTTCCTCGACGTCGCCGTACACCGCCACCGTGATCACGCGGCGGCGGATGAGCGCCTCCTGGATGATCGGTTTCTCGGTCTCTTCCGGAAAGGTCGTGATCGCGTCGATCCTCGACTTGACTTCGTCGAGCACCTCGCGGGTGTCGGCGCCGCTCTCCAGTTCGATGACGACGGTGCCGACCCCCTCCGCCGCCGTGGAACGGACCGTGTCGACACCCTCGAGGTCCTGCACCGCCTCTTCGACCCGCAGGCAGACGCCCTGTTCCACCTCTTCCGGCGCGGCGCCCAGGTAGGGCACGGTCACCATGACGCTCTGGGTCTCCATGCTCGGGAAGACCTCGATCGGCATGCCGGTCACGGCCAGCACGCCCCAGACGACGATGAAGAGCATCAACAGGTTCGCCGCCACACCATTGCGGGCGAACCAGCCGATCACTCCCCTCATGGCGAGCTCCGGCGCAGGCGCAGGCGCAGTCCGGCGGGATCGGCGATCGGCTCCACGCTACCTGCGGTGGCGCCATCGACGACCACGCGGGCAACCGGATCCTCGCCGCCCTGGTACTGGCCGACACGCACCGAGCGCGCGGGCGAACCGCCGGCCGCACCTCCGTCACCGCCGCCGTCGACGGCGACCAGGGTGTTCGAGACCCGCACCACGCAGGCCGAGAGGTCGACGACGAAGCGCGGGGGATCGTCCAGCCAGAACGTGCGGTAGGCAGACTCGCCGCCGGTGCGTAGCAGCACGTCGACGAACCCGGCGCCCTGTTCCACGTCGACGCCGGCGAGGGCGCACGTCCCCGTCTTCGACGCGGCGGCGGCGCCGCTGCCTGGCGGCGCGGCAGGCGTCGACGCCACGGCGCCGGTCCCGGGAGGAATGGCTGCGGTCGGCGAGACGGCCGCGGGCACGGGTTCCGCCGCTGGTTCGGGCACGGGCCGCGGCTCCAGCTCCGGCGTCACGAGCATGCCGTCAACCGCCGTCTCCAGAATCGTCAAGCTGACTCGATCGCCGCTCGCCAAGCCGTCGGAGACGATCGCCACATCCGGATCCGAGCGCAGAATCCCTACCTGACGCAGGGTCAATCGGTCGTCCTCTACCAGCCACACCCGGTCCGCTCCGACCAGCGCGCCGCGAGGCACCTCGAACACCGAGTCGACCGACCGCCCGACGACCTCCGCGTCGACGAACAGGCCCACGGACAACGGCGGTCGATCTCCCATCGCCCGGTACGGATCCTCCACCCGGGCGATCAGGTTGACCATGCGCGTCGCCGGGTCGATCTCGCCGCCGACCCGAACGATCCGGGCTTCCCACTCATGCAGTCCGCCGGCGAACGGCGCCTCCAACACGACCCTCGGCCCGGCGCCTTGCAGTTCCATCCCCAGCGGCAGGTCGAGGAAGGCGAGTTCCGAGTCCGGTACCGGCAGCGTGACCTCCGCAGCGTCGACGGAGTAGATCGTTGCCAGGGGCGCGCCGCGGTTCACGAACTCGCCGCGGTCGACCCGCTTGGCTCGCAGCCGGCCCGCGAACGGCGCCCGGATCGCCGTTCGCGAAAGATCCAGCTCGGCGCGCGCCTGGTTGGCCAGCGCGGCCTCGACGCGAGCCCTCGCCTCGTCCAACTGGGGCTCGCGGAGCAACAGGGGTCCCGGTTCGCCGGGCTCGCCGAGATCCTCCCACTCTTCCCGCGCGACCTCGGCCTCCGCCTCCTCCCGTGTCAGCGCGACTCGGGCCTGGGCCACGGACGCCCGGGCGCTCGCAACCGCCAGTTCGTAGTCGCGGCGGTCCAGGCGCAGCAACACGTCGCCGGTGTCGAAGAAGCCGCCCACCTCGAAACTCTCCGCCACCCAGACGATGTTGCCGGCGACCTCCGACACCAGGTCCGCCTCGGTCGCCGGGACCACCGATCCCTGTGAACGCACCCTCAGTTCGACTGATGTCGGCTCCACGGCCACGACCCGGACCGGAGGCGGCGCGACCTGACGCGGCGCCGTCTCCACCGCCGGCCGCGACGAGACCAGAGCCACGACGATCACCGCGGCGAGGGCCAGGATCGCGACGGGCAGGATCCACTTCAGCACGTCTAGCCTCCGCCGCCCGTGGCGGCGGCCGCCGCGACTGGTTCCGGATAGACGCCCCCACCCAATGCCAGGATCAGGTCCGTCCGCGATTCGAGTTGCTCCCGGCGGGAGGCGAGCAACTGGCTCTCCGACTGAAACGACGTCCGCTGACTGTCGAGCACCTGCAGATAGCCGACCAGACCCTGCCTGTAGCGGCCCTCGGCCAGTCGTTCCGCCTCACGGCTCTCGGCAGCCGCCCGTTCCAGCGCTCCCGTCCGCTCAGCCAGCATCCTCTCCGCCACGAGACCCGATTCCACTTCGGCGAAGGCCGCGAGCGCCGTCTGCAGCCAGTTCGTCTCGGCCGCGTCGAGACCGGCGGTGACCAGGTCCAGGCCGGCCCGGAGGCGGCCGCCCGAAAGCAGGGGCTGCAGCAGTCCAGCCGCGAGACTCCAGACCGAGAAGTCGCCATCCACCAGATCGCTCAAAGCACCACTCGACGTGCCGGACGAGCCGTCGAGTCGGAAGGTCGGGTAGAGAGATCGCCGGGCAGCCCGTATCCGCTGCGACGAAGCGATCGCGCGATACTCCGCCGCTCGCAGATCCGGGCGGCGCGCCAGCAGGTCGGCCGGCACACCGGCCTCGGGCAGCGGCGGCAGATCGGGAAGACCCGCGGCCGCCCCGATCTCACCGGCCGGATAGCGGCCCAGCAGGACCTCCATCTGCCGGCGCAGCCCGTCGACCGCCCGCCTCTGTGCCGCCAGCGAGGCCTCGACCGTTGCGATCTGGGTCCGCGCCTGCCGTACCTCGAGCGCGGTCGCAACGCCCCGCCGATAGCGCGCCACGACCCGGTCGCGCGTCCGCTCGCGGCTCGCCAGGGTGCGCTCGAGCAGTTCCACCTGCTGCATCGCCTCGACGACGCCGAAGTACACCTTCGCGACCTGACCGGCGATCGACAGGCGGGCGCCTTCGAAGTCTGCCTCACCGGCGGCCGCCTCGGCCAGCGAGGCCGCGGTGAGGGCGCCGAGCCGGCCCCACAGGTCGACCTCCCAACTGACGTTCAGGGACAATCCGTAGCTGGTGAAGGCGAAGCTGCGGACGCCGCCGGGCTCGAAGCCCGGAATCGGGATCGGGATCGCCTCGGTCAACCCGCTCTGGGCGGTGTTCTGCTTGCGCCGGCCGGGATCGAGCGCCGCCTCCAGCTCGGGTCGCCCAGCCGCGCCGTCGAGCCGGGCCTGCGCGAACGCCGTCTCGACGTTCGCGGCCGCCGCGCGCAGGCTGGCGTTGTGCTCCAGACCCTCGACGATCAACTGCGAGAGCAGCGGATCGTCGAAGTCGCGCCACCAGTCCGCCTCGACTTCCAGGGCGCCGGCCGGCGCCGCGGCCGTGTCCGCCGTGCCGACGTACTCGACCGGCGCCGGCGCCTCCAGGTCGGGCGGCACGCCGACGGAGCTGCAACCGAACCAGAGGATCGAAGTGGAGATCAGCGGGAGCGACCGCAGCATCCGGCGATGCTACTAGGGCCGCCCATCGGCTACCGTCATCTCGATGACTCCTTCGGAACGGAGCCGCGCCGATCGGCAACTCAGGCTCGACCTGATCGAAGCCGCCGTGCGAGAGAACGAGGCCGAACTTGGCCGGAAGGGCCCTGATTCCGCCGAGCGCGACCACCGGAGGCGCATCCGACGACGCCGTTTTCCACTCTGGAGCCTGCTCCTCCTGGCGCCAATCGCCGCCGCCGCCGGACTCGGCTACCTGGAATTGCAGCGCCCGGAAGCGACCACCCAGGCCGAGCCTCCCGCCGAGACGGCACCGCCGGAGCCCGAAGTCCGTTTCACCGAGCTGCCGGAGTCCCTCAACCTCAGCGTCTTCCCGCTGCCCGTCAGGAGGATCGTGCTCGATCCGGGTCACGGCGGATCCGCCTCCGGCACGGTGGCCGGCGGTCTGACCGAGAAGGAGCTCGCGCTCGACATCGCCGTCCGCGTCCGCGCGTTGCTGTCCGACCGGTACCGGGTCGCGATGACCCGCGAGGCGGACATCGACGTCGAACTCGATCGACGGTCCGGCATCGCCAACCGGGCCGGCGCCGACCTGTTCGTCTCGATTCACGTGAACTGGCTGCCCCGGAACCGGACCTGCGGCGTCGAGACCTACTACCTGGGACCCACCGACGACCCCGAGCTCACCGCGCTCGCCGAGCGGGAGAACGCCGAGGCGCACGGCTACTCCCTGGCCGACCTGCGGAGCCTCCTGGACGGCGTCTACGGCCAACACATGCAGGACGAGAGTCGCGCTCTCGCCGACGCGGTCCAGGACGCCCTGTTCGGAAAACTGCGGGCAGCGAACCCGGAACTACGGAATCGCGGCGTGAAGTCGGCGCCCTTCGTCGTCCTGATCGACGCCGAGATGCCGGCCATCCTGGCGGAGGTGTCCTGCCTCTCGGACGCCGGCGAGATCGAGCGGCTGCGCGACGACGAACACCTCCAGTCGATCGCCGAAGCCCTCGACGCAGGCATTCGAAGCTACGCCGGCTCGCTTCTCCCGCCGGCCGAGTCGCCGGCGGAGGGGGAGGCGGAGGCAACGGTAAGCTCCGCGCCTTTCGAGGCCGAGGAAGAACCGTGAACAGCACCACGTCCGACAGCGAAGTCCTCAAGGTCGGCATCGACCTGGGGACGTCGCGGAGCTCGATCTCGGCGGCAAACGGCCAGCGACACATGGTGCAGAGCTACGTCGGCTGGCCCAGCGACATGGTGGCGAGGAAGGTGCTCGGACGCGACGTGCTGGTCGGCGCCGAAGCGCTGGAACACCGCCCCATGCTCAACCTCCGCCGGCCGCTGGAGCGGGGCCTGATCAAGGAGGGGTCGGACCAGGACGAGAAAGCAGTGCGCGAGCTCGTCCGCAGGCTTCTGGAGCTGGCGGTCCCCGCCGGGTCGAGCCCGGCACCCGCGATCCATGCCGTCGTCGGCGTACCCGCCGAGACGCTCCGGGTCAACCGCCAGAACCTGCGCCGAATCCTCGCCGGCCAGGTCGCGAGCACGATGATCGTCTCCGAGCCGTTCGCCGTCGCCTACGGGCTGGATTCCCTGGTTCACACGATGGTCATCGACATCGGCGCCGGCACGACGGACTTCTGCGTCCTGATGGGCCGCTTCCCGACCGAGGACGACCAACGCACCCTGAGCGCCGCCGGGGACGCGGTGGACCGCCACCTCCACGGCCTGATCGAGGAGCGCTATCCCGACGCCTCCGTGTCCATCCACATGGTGCGGGCCTGGAAGGAACGCCACTCCTTCGTCGGCGAGAGCGCCCCGGTCGTCGTCGACGTGCCGGTGCGCGGCAAGCCGACCCGAATCGACGTCACGGAACCGATGCGTCGCGCCTGCGAGAGCCTGCTGGAGCCGCTGCGCGAGACGATGCTCGACCTGATCGCCCGGGTCGAACCCGAGTACCAGAGCCGCATCCGCAACAACGTGATCCTCACCGGCGGCTCCGGACTGATTCGGGGCCTCGGCGCCGAACTGCAGCACGCCCTCGGCGAACTCGGAGGCGGCCGCGTGAGGGTGGTCAAGGATCCGGTCTTCGTCGGCTCCGACGGCGGACTTAGCCTGGCCAGGGACGCCGACGACGAGTACTGGAAGCGCCTCTCCCCCTAGCCACGGCGCCGTGGCCCGGGCAGCAGAGCGGCCAGTTCGGTCAGGTCGGCCACCTTGGGGCAGTCGACCTCCGGCCAGTCGGCCCATGGGTCAAGCAGAACGGCGTGAACTCCGGCGGCACGCGCGCCGACGACGTCGGCCGCATAGAGGTCGCCAACGTGGACGGTGCGCTCCGCCCGGGCACCGATCGTCTCAAGAGCGACTTCGAAGATCCGTGGATCGGGCTTCTCGAAACCGACGACGGTCGAGTCGATCAGGCCGTCGAAGAGATGGGCGAACCCGATCTCCGACACGGTCCGCCGCATCGTGCCGTCGGAGTTGCTGACCACGGCCATGCGATAGCCGAGTGAGCGGATCCGCTCCAGCGCTTCCCGTCGGCCCGGCAGCCGGCGGTTCCAGAGAAGGTCGTTCCGGCCGGGCGAGAAGAGCCGATCCGCCAGCGAGCTGGTCACCGACGCGAGTTCGACTCCGTCGCGGCGGGAAGGCGGCAGATAGCGCAGCATCTCCTCCAGGTAGAGACGGAAGGCGGAGCCGCCCTCGGTGGACCTCCCCTCG
Organism: Thermoanaerobaculia bacterium; assembly: GCA_965232105.1. Classification (GTDB taxonomy): domain Bacteria; phylum Acidobacteriota; class Thermoanaerobaculia; order Multivoradales; family Multivoraceae; genus Multivorans. The sequence continues at coordinate 2,521,842 of OZ246956.1, read as the reverse complement.
GCAAGCGCCGCCGAGATCGCCGGCCGGGCCGCCGCTTCCGCTCGCTCCAGCTCACTCCCGGAGAAATGGAAGCCCAAGTCGGCCGCGACCTCTGCGACGCGGTCGAAGTCCATTGACAGAAACGTGTTGCCTGCGTCGAAGAAGACCGTGTCGACTTCCGACCAGGGGACCGCACAGAAACTCGTCATGGCGGCATAGTGTGCCACCAGCGCCATGCCGCTTGCAGAGCTCTCGACCCGGTGGAGACCGCGCTCGGACCGAGCCCGATCGTTTATTCTCCACATCTCATCGACTGGCCGGCAACCGGAGGACGATCATGAAGGGAACCAAGGTGGCCTGTTCGGCAGCTCCGCCGATCGTACTGGCACTCCTGTTCGGAGCAACCGCAGCCGCGCAGGATCCGCCGGAAGGACTTGACCAGCTCGGCACCGACCTGTTCGCCGAACTTCTGTTCAACAACCAGGGCACCGACTACGCGATCGCCTGCTCCGTGTGCCACGGCCTCGGCGAATCGGTGGCCGGCAAGGCCGAGCGCTTCTACGCCGACCACACGCCGACCAGCCTGACCGCGGGCCGCGAAACGACCGATCGCAACGCCCAGACGCTGGCCGGCGTCTTCCGGGCGGACGTGTTCGGCTGGGACGGCGCCTGGGGCTCGATGGAGGACATGATCCTCGAGAAGCTGATAGGCAAGCAGTACGGCTGGAAGCCCGGAGCCCGCGCCGAGGCGATCGACAACGCGGCCTACGTACTGCTCGACGAGGGCCACAACGCGATCTCTGGCGTGCCCTACATCGAGCAGTTCCAGCAGGTCTACGGCCTCGATCTGGAGTCGCTCGAGCGGGAGGAAGTCGCCGCGGCGGCCGCCCGCGCCCTGGCCGACTACACGCGCACGATCGACTTCTCGATGACCGCGCGCTGGGACGCGTTCACTGAGCAGAACCGCTTCCGCAAGGAGCCGAACGCCGACGAAGACATATTGAACTACGCGGCGAGCATCGAGAGCCGGATCTACAACCAGGAAGGGAGGAATCTGATCCGGCGGCCGGAGGGGTTCACCGAAACGGCCTACGAAGGCTTCAAGACCTTCTTCCGCGTGTTCGACGTGGAGTCGGTGGGAAGCTGCGTTCGCTGCCACGTGCCGCCCACGTTCAGTGACTACTCGCTCCACGGCACTGGCAGCGGCAACTTCAAGACGCCTCCGCTCAGGAACCTGCCGCGCACCGACCCGTACCTGCACGACGGCAGCGCCGCGACGCTCGAGGAAGTGCTCCAGGGTCACATGGAGCTGGCCGAGGCGGCCCGGGCCAAACAGGAGGGCGTCGACCCGCTCTTCGGCGAGATCCGGATCTCGGAGGCCGATGTCGAGCCGCTGATCCAGTACCTCCTGATGCTGGACGAGGTGGATCCTGAGGACTTCCGCTACTACCTGATCAACTTCGAGTGAGCGCGGCGGCGCGGGCAACCGGCCCGCATCTGATCGGCCTGCTCCTGGCAGCGCTCCTGCTCGCGGCGCCCCTCGGCGCCGAACCGACGATGGAGCGTACGGACGGCCTGCCGCCCGATCTCCCGGACTGGCTCTCGCCGTTGCTCGATCCAGCCGGCTACCGGGTGGTCCGGGACGCAGGCGAGCCGGTCGAGTTCTGGTTCCCGCCGGCACTGCCGATGCAGGACCCTTCAGCGGAACTCGGCGTCGAGTACCCCACCCTGCCGCCGGGCGGCCTGGTCGGCGTCGTGCGCACGACCGGTTCCTGGAGCACGTACAAGGCGCAGATCGTGCCGCCGGGCACCTACACGCTCCGCTACGCGGTACAGCCGGCCGACGGCGATCACACCGGTCAGACCTGGTTCCGCGACTTCCTGCTGCTCATTCCCATCGCGCTCGACAACTTCGATCCCTACGGCGTGCCCGAGCAGGAACCCCTGGTCGAAGCCAGCAACACGATCATCGAGGGCGGTACTCACCCGATGACGATGGCGCTGTTTCAGAACTACGACGACCTGGGAGCCGCGGGCATGTTCTGGAACGACCTCGATCAGCCGACCCTGGCGGTGCCCCTCGGCGACGTCACGCTGGGACTCGTCATCGAAGGCCAGGGCGAAGAAGTGCCGCTGTAGCGGCCCTGGAGCCGGACGTTCAGCGATTCCGCGTCAGCGGCACGAATCGCACCGGAATCACCCGGGTCCGCTCCACCTCGCCGTCGGCCGGTTTCTCCAGCACCTGGAGTTCCTGACGGCCGCCCACCGGGCCCACCGGCAGCACCAACCGACCGCCCGTCGCCAACTGCTCAACCAGCGGTTCGGGCACGTGGTCCGGCGCAGCGGTGACCACGATCGCGTCGAACGGCGCCTCCTCGGGCCAACCGACGTAGCCGTCGCCGATCCGGGTCGTCACGTTCCCGTACCCGGCCGCATCGAGCGCGGCCGCCGCCCGCAGACCGAGGGGCTCCACGATCTCGATCGTGAACACGTGATCCACGATCTCGGCCAGTACCGCAGCCTGGTAACCCGAGCCGGTACCGATCTCCAGCACCCTGTCCTCCGGGTCCGGCTCGGCGAGTTCGGTCATCAGCGCCACGATGTAGGGCTGCGAAATCGTCTGCTGCCAGCCGATCCGAAGCGGCGAGTCCCGGTAGGCCCACTCGCGGATCTCCTCCGGCACGAACAGGTGGCGCTCCACCTTGCCCATCGCATCGATCACGCGGACGTCGAGCACCGGCGGCCGGCCGTCGCGGGGCTCCGCAATCGTGTCGCGCACCATGCGCCGGCGGAGCTCGGTGAAGTCGACCCGCTCCTGAGCCGGCACCGTCGAGCCGACGAAGCCCAACACCGCGGCCGCGGCGACGCCGAGCCGCCAGCCCGCGTTCGAACGGCGCCGGAGGCCCGCGTGTAGCCTTCGCACTTCCGCCAACACACCGCTGCCGAGCGAGGTCCGCGTCATCGTCACTTCCGTCTCTCCGGCCACCAGCTCCTGGAAACGACCGGGGCTCCTAGCGTACATGGGCGCGTTGGCCTGTTCGAGCGCCGGCTTCGCCATGCAGCAGCTTCTTCTCGCCTGGCTGCTGCTGGGTGTGCTGGAACTGCCAGCCGACCGTGTGGGGCCGCTGCAAGCGGCCGTCGGCCTGCCCGGCATCATCATCATGCTCTGGGGCGGCGCGAGCGCGGACCGCACGGACGCCCGGACAGTGTTGACCCGGGTCTTCGGCGCGGCGGCGATCGTCCCCCTCGGCCTGGTGTTGGCGCTCGAACTCGGCCACTTCAGCGTGTGGACCGTAACCGCCTGGGGGCTTGGAATCAGCGCCGCGATGTCGTTTTCCGGCCCTGCCCAGCAAGCCGTGCTGAGCCGGATCGCGGGCCGCGACCTCCAGCGGGCCGTGACCGCGTCGACGGCGATCACGATGCTCACCTACACCGTCGGTCTGGGCGCGGCGGGCCAACTCGACCGGATCGGCCTGCGACAGGTGCTCATCGTTCAGACCATCTGCCTGGCGGGAGGGGCGCTCTGGATCCGCCGCATCGGGCCCCAGCCCCTGAACGATGCCGGGTCCACCGAACCCGCCTGGCGTCGCATCCTGGAGGGATTCCGGGCGTCCCATCGCCAGCGGCCGGTCTTCGACGCGATGACCGTGAACTTCGCCTCCAGCATCTTCAACGCCGGCGGCTTCCTGACCGCCTTCCCCTTCATCGTTCGCCAGGTCTACGACGGCGACGCGCAGTTGCTGTCCTGGCTGATGATCGTCTTCTTCATCGGCGCGGTCGTCTCGAACCTGATCATGCTCCGCTTCATGCCGCTGGCGCAGCCCGGACGCTGGTTCATCCTCTTCCAGCTCTCCCGAGTCCTCGTCCTGTTCCTGATCTGGATCGAACCGGCCTGGTGGCTGGTCGTCACCGCCGTGATCGCCTGGGGCCTCAACATGGGCGTCACGACGACCCTGGCCCGCGCCATCGTCCAGGAAGCCGCCGAACCGCAGACCCGCGGCCGCGTCATGTCCGTCTTCGGCCTCGGCCTGCTCGGCGCACCGTTGCTCGGCGCCGTCATCCTGGGCTGGATCGTCGAGCAGTATGGGGCGCTCGCCGGGCTCATCCCAGGCATGGCGGTGTCGGTGCTGCTGTTCGTCTACAGCATGACGGCAACCGGGCTTTGGCGATATCGCTCGACCTGATCAGCGGTCGTTGATCAGCGGCGGGAAGCGTACTTCCAGGACCGAGGTGCGCTCCACCGAGCCGTCGGCCCGTTTCTCAAGTAACTGTAGTTCCTGCGGGCCTCCCGGCGGACCCACCGGCGCCACGAGTTTTCCGCCCACCACAAGCTGGTCGAAAAGCGCCTCCGGCACGTGATCCACCGGTGCCTTGATGACGATCGAGTCGAACGGCCCGACCTCCGGCCACCCCTGGTCACCGTCATCCACCCTGACTGTCACGTTGCCGTAGCCGAGGTCTCGGAGCGTGGAAGCCGCCAGCAGGGCCAAGGGTTCAACGGGCTCGATCGTGTACACATGGTCCACCATTTCGGACAGCACCGCGGCCTGGTAGCCGGCGCCCGTGCCGATCTCGAGCACGCTCCGGGCTCGTCCGCGTGTAGCAAGTTCGGCGATGAGAGCAACCATGTACGCATCCGGAATCGTCCGCCCCCAGCCGATCGACAGCGCCGCAGCGCGATAGGCACTGTCCTGCCGGATCTCCGGCACGAAGCGGTGCCGCGGTACCAGCACCATGACGTCCAGGGTGCGGTTTACGAGTGCGTGCTCGAAGTGGCTTTCGGCTCGAGGGCCGGATCGACCGAAGATGAAGTCCATGTTCCCACGCTCTTCAAGGCGCTCATAACGGGCGACGACGGCCGCGCTCCTGGCCACATGGACCGTGAAGTGCGAGACCGAGAAGAGCGTGAAAACGCCAGCCGCCAACACGACGACAGGGGCAAACGCAAGGGGGCGAGCGGCTGAACGATCCGCCAGTCGCCGCTTCAGCACAGCCGCGAGAGGACGGTCGAGCCGAATCCTCTGGCCGCCGAACAACTCATGCCCGCGACCTGGTCACCGATTCTCTTTCGGTTGACCAGGGATCGCAGGATCTTCACTTCAACTCCGCACCTTAGCCGCTCCCTCTCCCCGCCGCCGCAACCACTCCACCGTGCTCAGCGCCAGGAGCGCGAACACGATGAGGAACGTGGCGACAGCCAGCAGGGTCGGGCTGATCTCCTCCCGGATGCCGGACCACATCTGGCGCGGCAGGGTGCGTTGTTCGAGGCCGCCCATGAAGAGGACGATCACGAGTTCGTCGAACGACGCGGCGAAGGCGAACAGCGAGCCCGAGATGACTCCCGGCAGGATCAACGGCAGTTGGACGCGGCGGAATGCGACGAGCGGGTTCGCGCCGAGGTTCGCGGCCGCGCGCATCACGGTCCAGTCGAAGCCGGCCAGGGTCGCGCTCACGGTGATCACGACGAAGGGCGCGCCGAAGACGGCGTGCGCGAGGATGATCCCAAGATGGGTCTGCGCCAACCCAAGGCTCGAATAGAAGAAGAACATACCGACGCCGGCGATGATCACGGGCGTGATCATCGGTGAAATCAGGAGGGCCGACACCATGCGCCGGCCCGGCATCGCCGGATGGGCGAGTCCCAGGGCGGCCGCGGCGCCCAGCACGGTGGCGACCACGGTCGCCGAGACGCCGATGACCAGGCTGTTCAGGAGGGGGCGGGTCCACTCGTCGCCATCGAAGATGCTCCGGTACCAGCGCAGCGACCAGGCGTCCGGGTCGAACCGCAGCATGCCCTCCGTGAAGGTGAAGTACGGCTCGGCGTTGAAGCTCAGCGGGACGAGGACCAGGATCGGCGCGATCAGGAAGATGAACGCGGCGACGCAGAAGGCCAGGTAGCCCCAGCGGGCGACCCGGTACCCGGGGCTGATTGCCGTGCCGGCCATCAGCCGAGCCCGATCCGGTCGATGCCGACCAGGCGGTCGTAGACGACGTAGAGCGCTGTGACGCCGCCGAGCAGCAGCGCCGCCAGCGCGGCAGCCAGACCCCAGTTCAGCGAGGTCTGCACGTGGTAGGCGATCATGTTCGAGATCAACTGACCGCTCTGGCCGCCGACCAGGGCCGGCGTGATGTAGTAGCCGATCGCCAGGATGAAGGTGAGCAGGCAGCCGGCGCCGACGCCGGGCAACGTCTGCGGCCAGTACACCCGCCGCAGCGCCTGGAGCGGAGTCGCGCCCAGGGACGCGGCCGCGCTCATGTAGGCGGGCGGGATCGAGCGCATGACGGAGTAGAGCGGCAGCACCAGGAACGGCAACAGCACGTGGGTCATCGCGATGAAGGTGCCGGTCATGTTGTAGATCATCGCGAGCCGGTTCTCGTCGCCGATCAGGCCGATGGCGACCAGGAAGTCGTTGACGATTCCCTGGTTCTGGAGCAGGACGATCCACGAAGTCGTCCGCACCAGGAGCGAAGTCCAGAACGGCAGCAGGACGAGCAGCAACAGCACGTTCGCCCGGCGCGGCGGCGAGTTGGCGATCAGATGCGCGATCGGATAGCCGATCACCAAGCACAGCAGCGTAACGCCCAGGCTCACCTTCAGGGTGCGCCAGAACAACGGCACGTAGATCCGCCACTCCTCCGCCTGGCGGACGTAGCCGCCCTCGGGACCGCGCTCGAAGTCCAGGGCCTTCAGGTAGTGGCGAGCCGTAAAGCGCTGGCCGGCGTCCCGAAGCGCGCGCCAGGGCTCGGGCGTTCCCCAGCGGGCGTCGATCCCGATCATCGTTTCGCGCCAGAAGGCGCCGTCGGTCGTCACCCCGGCCGCCTCCGCGTCGGCGGCCGCCTCGGCCATCAGCCGCGATCCGCCCATGATCACGCTGCGCATGCCGCTGACGACCCGGTTGACCCGGTTCGCCGTGCGGCCGAGCGTGCGCTCGTTCCTGGCCGCCACGAACTCGCCGACGGTCGCCGCGAACACGTCGTCGGGCGGCGCGCCTTCGCCGTCCCAATGACGCAGCGCCGCCATCGCCTCAGGCAAGGCGTCGGCGACTTCCGGCTCGTGGAAGCTCTTCGTCAGCAGGCTGACCATCGGGCCGGCGAAAGTGACGATCACGAACGCGACCAGCGGCAAGGCCAGGCCGGCGGCGCGCAACCGCGGGCCAAGCGCCCGCCGCCATGGTGGCCGGACGGCCCGCCGGCCGGCGCCGGCGCGTTCGCTACGGGCTGTCTGGAGAGTTGCCAACGGATTCGGGAATGGTCCCGCCTCGGTGCGCGCGTCTTGAACCGCGTCATCGAGGATCCTATGATTCGGGCGATGTTCGCGTCGAGATCGCCGTCGGTTCCTTCCCGGCGGCCGACCCGGCGCGGCCCCCGGCTTCCGGCGGCGCTGGCGCTTCTGCTCGCGGCGCCGGTTTCGGCGCAGACTCCGGCCACGTTGCCGGAGACGATGACGGTCGACAACGTCGGGGCGTTCGTCAAGGCCAACGGCGTCGCCACGGTGGAGGCGTTCGTCGCGGCGTTGCCGCCCCTGCACAAGCGCCACTTCATCGCGGTGCATGGATCCGCCGGTCCGGAGAAGGAGTTCATCTCGGGAACCCATCCGCGGATCGTTTCCTGGGGCTCCGACTCGCGGTTCATCGCGAGTTGGACCACGCATCCCCAGAGCCCGACGAGGGAGCACGTGGAGTTTCTGCAGGCCGTTCCGTCGGCGGGGAAGTGGATTGCCGGCGTGATCGACTTCTCGGCGGATCCGGTCGAGATCACCCAGCCGGCCTCGTGCGCCGGCTGCCACACGTCGATGAACCGGCCCCTCTGGGGAGGGAGCGTTCACGATGGTGATGCGGGCCTTCTCTTCCGCGGCGCGGAAGGCCGCGGCCCTGTAGGCGACGACGCCGGATCGACTCTGGCCGAGGAGACGATGAGGGCGTCCGAGGATCCCCGCATCACCGCGTTGGACTTCACGTGGAAGAAGTCGCGCAACGGGGAACGGTGGCGGTCGATACCCGGCGTGGGAACCGCGTGGCCATATCCCCTCTGGGAGTTCGCCAGAACCATCGCGATGCGGCATGGCGAGGTCGTCTTCGGCCGTCTCATGCTTCGGCCGGACGCGGACCGGGTCCGCGCCCGCATCATCTGCTCGCCGGTGGGTCCCCGGCCGGGCCACTTCTCCGAGAGCCCGACGCTCTGGGACCCGCGCTTCTTTCCGGACGGCAAGACCGCGGTGCAGGGCTGGACCATTTCGTGGATCGAACGCAACCGTTGGCCGGATGTGCGCGGGCACCGAAATGACCGCTACTACTACATGGGAGGCATCGGAAGGCTGCCCGACGCCGTGTGGTTCCTTGCGCTGCACGACGCCTACCAGCGCTTCCCGGCGGCAAAGGCCCTGTACAAGAGCGTGACGAACGCCGACTCGATCCGGTTCGACAACGTGACCTGGGCGCTCCGTTTCCACTATCCGCCGGGCGAGGCCACGGCGGCTCAGGAGTTGCTGGCCAACCACAAGGAGTTCTTCGGAACCTCGGGGCAGGCGTATCTCGACCAGCGTCTCCGCCGGATCCACGGAACACGCGGACGCGCGGGGGAAGTTACCTACAACGAATCGATCCTGCAGCAGCATGGCGAGAAGTTCGCGCGGCGGGTCTGCGAGGTTCTCAAACCCCCGGCGCCGAGCGCCCTGTCCGCGACCGCCGGCGTGGTCGACGGAGCGCCGAGCGTCACGCTGACCTGGACCGACAACTCCTCGGACGAGAACGGCTTCCCGGTTCGTTTCCGCAAGAGCGGCGCCGGCGACTGGACCGACGGCCCGGCCGCGGCCGCCGACGCGACGACGGCGACGGTGGCGCCGCCCGCCTTCAGCGCGGACTACGAGTTCCAGGTTGGGGCCGAGAACCACTACGGCCACGCCTGGTCCGGGACGTCGAGCGTCACGACGCCCGCCCCGCCGCCTTCCGGGCCGCGGCGCCTGACGGTCGCGCGCACCTCGGCCCAGCCTAGTCCCATACAGAGATGAGCCTGAACGGGGGTCTCATCGGCAGTGATGCCGAGAGGTGTGTGGGGTGTTGTTTCAGGTCTGCTGATTGGAGCGAAGCGGAGATCAGCACCAGGGACCAACGGTAGCGCGGGGACGGCGAGGCCGCGGCCAGGTGCAGTGAGAGAGATGGGTGAGCTGCTCATGCGACGGTTGCATCGCGGCGTCGGATTTCGGCGAAGAGGGCGACCAGCGCCTCGTTGACGGTGCCCGCCGCGGCGAGGTCGTCGCGCGCCAGGGCCTCTTGGTCGAGCTGCTCGAAGGTGACGCCAGGCCGCAGGCTGAGGGCAGCTTGGTCGAGCGACTTCAGCTTGAGGTAGGGCGTGGTGACCTTGTCGAAGGGGTAGGTCTTGCGCTTCTTGCCCTTGGCGTCCTTGATCTCGACGGGGAAGTGGCAGGGGCGGTGGTAGTTGAGGTAGGGAGCGAGGATGTCGCGCAGGAAGTCGTTGACGAGGGCGGCGTGATGGCGGGGAATGTGGTCGTAGCCGAGGTAGCGCCGCACCACCGAGGCATTCTTGCTCTCGACCAGGGCGTTGTCGTTGCAGCGTCTCGGGCGGGACTTGGTGAACTCCTCGATGTGCAGCTTGCGCAGCATCGCGGCCACCTGGTGGTTGATGTACTCGGAGCCGTTGTCGGCGTGGAAACCCAGGACGACGAAGGGGAAGGCTTCGATCAACCCCTGAAGCGCCGGAACCAGGAACCGCTCCGAAATGCCCTCCACAGCGGCCACGAACTCGTACTGCGTGACCTCGTCCACGAGGTTGATCTCGTACAGACCCTTCTCCCCGTCGAGGTCGCCCTGATGAACCGAGTCCACTCGCAGAAAGCCCGCCCGCCCGGCCGGATGGGGCTTCCGCCGCTCTCCGATGCTCACCTGCGTCGCCCGGGTCCTGGTCACCGTCAGCCGCCGCCGGCGGTAGGTCACCGACTGGCGAAGACGGTACAGATGGCTGTTGGAGAGTCCCGCCAAACGCTCGAACCGCGGATCGCCGAAGACGTCGTACTGGCGCTGCATCATGCGTCGAGTCACCGCGCCGCACAGGCCGCCGAGGGTCTCGTCCACCTCCGCCAGCAGACCGATGTCCGCCTTCGAGTAGCGCCGGGAAAACGGACGTGACGGGCCCCGGCGCCGGTCCTCGATGCGCCCGGTCTCCCGGTACTGGGAGATCAGCCGCGACACCTGCGCCCGGCTGAAACCCGTCACCTTGATCAGAAACCGCCGGATCAGACCCTTGTCGGGCCTCGATAGCCGAACGTAACGAAAACGGACCAGAACCCGTCGCGCGAAGCCGTAGGCGTCGGCGCGATCCACGAATCGGAAGTCGACCGGCGCGCTGCCGGCCATGAAGTCCCGGACCTCGTCCAGGCTGCGAAGCCGCTCGATGTCGAGTTGCAAGATCATCCTCCAATGATCCCCAACACCCGCTCAGGCTCATCTCTCGTGGGACTGACATCAAGCCTCCAGGCTCACCTCACGTGGGACAAGGCTGGCCCTGGACGGCTCGCACAGCGCGCAACTAAACTGGAGCGACCCATCGTTTGCGGTGACGGGCCTCGAAGTCGAGTCGCGGGAGACCGGCGCCGACGCTTCCTGGACGGTCGTGAAGCAGGTCGGCGCCGACGTCCGGTCGACGGTCCTGACCGGCCTCGCCGCCTCGAAGCGGCACGCGTTCCGCGTCGTGGCGGTCGACGCCAACCGGAGGATCGCCGGCGTCGAGACGCTGCCGCCGCCGGTCCCCGACGTCGCCGGCGGGTCGGTGAACGAGAACGAGGCATGGACGGTTACGCCGAGCCTGCCGGGCGGCGGCTCGGACGGGCTCGCGTGGTCGCTGGCGGACGGCGACGCGGCCGCGTTCCGGATCGACGCCGACGACGGCGCCGTGACGATGTCGGCGAAGGACCACGAGGACCCGGAGGACGGCGACGAGGACAACCTCTACGACGTCGCCGTGACGGTCACGGACGGAAGCGGCGCCGCGGCGGCGCGCTGGATCCGGGTCCAGGTGACGGACGTCAACGAAGCGCCGAGGTTCGAGGAGTCGGCGGCTCTTGAGATCGAGATACCCGAGGGCGCGACCGGGGCGTTCGGCTCGCCGGTGACGGCGGTCGACCCGGAGGGAGGGACGGTGACGTACTCCCTCTCGGGCGGGGACGCGGCTTCGTTCGAGATCGACGCGTCGACGGCGCGGCTGGCGGTCGGCAAGGACACGGACCTGGACCTGGAGACCCGCGCGAGCCGCGGCTTCAACGTCGTGGCGACGGACGCCGGCTCGCCGGGCCTGTCCGCGAGCCGGGCGGTGACCGTGACCCTGACGAACGTGAACGAGACGCCGGAGTTCGCGTCCTCCGCGGCCCTGGCGATCGATGTTCCCGAGGGGATGACCGGGGCGTTCGGCGCGCCGGTCGTCGCGGTCGACCCGGATGGCGACGCGTTGACGTACTCCCTCTCGGGAGCGGACGCGTCCTCGTTCGAGATCGACGCTTCCACGGCGCAGTTGGCGGTCGGCGAGGACACGGACCTGAACTTCGAGGCCCGGACGAGCTACGCCTTCGACGTGACGGCTGCGGACGCGGGCGGCCTGTCGGCGAGCCGCTCGGTGACGGTGACCGTGACGGACCTCGACGAGGCGATCGCGATCACCGGCCTCGCCAACGGCAGGACGCCGGAGGGCCGGCCGTACGCCTCGCCGGCGCCTCGGGTCGCGGGCGCCCGCGGAGCGCTGGTCTGGACGCTGGAGGGCCCCGACGCGGCCCGGATCACGGTCGCCGGCGCGACGGGCGTGCTTTCAATGCCGGCTCGCGACCACGAGGCGCCGGAGGACGCGGACGGGAACAACGTGTACGAGGCGACCCTGAAGGTGACCGACGCGGACGGCGTCAAGGGCGCGACCCCGTTCAGCGTCACGGTGACGAGCGTGAACGAAGCCCCGTTCTTCGACCCCGCCGCCGAGCTTTCGCTTGAGATCCGCGAAGGCGCGACGGGCCCGGTGGGCGCTCCCTTCGCGGCCTCGGACCCGGACGGGGACGCCTTGACCTACTCGCTGGCCGGCGCCGACGCCGCGTCGTTCGCGATCGGGCCGGCGTCGGGCCAGTTGTCCGTGACGACGGGCCTCGGGGCCGGCGGGCGGACGAGCTACGGTGTCGAGGTGGTCGCGACGGACGCGGGTTCGCCGCCCCTTTCGGCACGCCGCGCGGCGCGGGTCGGCGTGACGCCCGACCCCGGCGGCGGAGAGGACCCCGAGGCGACCGGGTCGGGCGCGCCCGGCGGCGGAGGCGGCGGGACTCCAGCAACGCCGACGCCTCCCGAACCGGATCCACCGGCGCCTCCGGGAACGGACCCGCTGGCGCCGTCGGCGACTCCGTTGACGGCCCGCTTCCTGCCGGACTGTTCCGAGGACGGGGCCTGCCGGGCGGCAGTGGGCGAGAACGTGCTCTTCGAGGACATGAGCGAAGGCAGGGCGACCAGGAGGCGATGGGATTTCGGCGACGGCGCGCAATCCGCCCGCCGCGTCGTCTCGCATGCCTGGTCGGAGCCCGGCTTCTTCACCGTCACGCTTGAGATGACGAACGGCCGGGACGCTTCGTCCGAGTCGCGGACGTTTCTGGTGGAGTCCGCTTCGCCGCGCGGAACCTGCGAACCCGACGCCTACACCCGCTGTCTCGGGCACGCCCGCTTCGCCGTCCGCGTCGACTGGCGGGCCGGGGACCAAACCGGTCGCGCCCGGGTGGTCGAAGTGGGCGGGGACGAGTCCTCGCTGTTCTCGTTCTTCGACGAGGGGAACTGGGAACTGCTGGTCAAGGTGCTCGACGGCTGCGCCGTCAACGAGAGCTTCTGGGTGTTCGGCGCCGCCGCCACCGACCTCGACTACCGGATCGTCGTCACGGACACCCGCGCCGGTCTCGAGATGGAGTACCGCCAGCCGCCGGGAGGCGGGGCCAGAGCCGTCTCCGACACGAACGCCTTCCGCGGCGCCTGCGAAGGGAACTGAACGGAGAGCCGCGCGGGCGGCGGGCAGCGACTCGTCAGGCCTGGGAAGCGAGACACATGGAGATCCAGCCGCTCACGGACGACGACCCGAACCTCCAGGTCACGGGGAAGGGCGGATCGCTGCCGGTCAGTTGAAGCTGGTCAGCCACAGTCACGGCTTGTGTCGCGTCCCGGTGATACCCTGAGCCCATCGCCCCATGGTCAGGTACGCAGATGGAGTTCGAGTGGGACGAAGCGAAGAATCAGGCAAACATCGCGAAACACGGGATCGCCTTTGCGGAAGCGGCACGAATCTTCGAGGACCTCGTCCTCACGGAGCCCGACCGCCGACGCCACTACGGCGAAGAACGCCACCTCAGCATCGGTCGTATGGCCCCGAACGTATCGATCGTTGTAGCCCACACCCAGCGGAACCGCCGGGTACGCCTGATTTCTGCACGGCCCGCAAGCCGCCGGGAGAGGCAGAAGTACCATGAACAGCTACAAGAAGCCTCTCGCGCCCGCTGAGATCGCAGACCTGAGCGACCGGCAGATCGACTTCAGCGACATTCCGGAGCTGGACGACGCTTTCTGGCGCAACGCTCGCGTCCTTGACCCGAGGACCGGCCCGGAAACTACCGCGCCGAAGACGACCCGCGCCGAGGGTCGACACCGCCGACCGGCAGACCGGCCGGTCGGGACGTCGCCGGGGCCACACGAGCTGCACCGGCGCCGCCAGCCGGATCAGCCCTGAGCCTCTCCCCGCCGCCGCAACCACTCCACCGTGCTCAGCGCCAGGAGCGCGAACACGATGAGGAACGTGGCGACAGCCAGCAGGGTCGGGCTGATCTCCTCCCGGATGCCGGACCACATCTGGCGCGGCAAGGTGCGTTGCTCGAGGCCGCCCATGAAGAGGACGATCACGAGTTCGTCGAACGACGCGGCGAAGGCGAACAGCGAGCCCGAGATGACTCCCGGCAGGATCAACGGCAGTTGGACGCGGCGGAATGCGACGAGCGGGTTCGCGCCGAGGTTCGCGGCCGCGCGCATCACGGTCCAGTCGAAACCGGCCAGCGTCGCGCTCACGGTGATCACGACGAAGGGCGCGCCGAAGACCGCGTGCGCGAGGATGATCCCGAGATGGGTCTGCGCCAGCCCAAGGCTCGAATAGAAGAAGAACATGCCGACGCCGGCGATGATCACGGGCGTGATCATTGGTGAAATCAGGAGGGCCGACACCATGCGCCGGCCCGGCATCGCCGGATGGGCGAGTCCCAGGGCGGCCGCGGCGCCCAGCACGGTGGCGACCACGGTCGCCGAGACGCCGATGACCAGGCTGTTCAGGAGGGGGCGGGTCCACTCGTCGCCATCGAAGATGCTCCGGTACCAGCGCAGCGACCAGGCGTCCGGGTCGAACCGCAGCATGCCCTCCGTGAAGGTGAAGTACGGCTCGGCGTTGAAGCTGAGCGGGACGAGGACCAGGATCGGCGCGATCAGGAAGATGAACGCGGCGACGCAGAAGGCCAGGTAGCCCCAGCGGGCGACCCGGTACCCGGGGCTGATTGCCGTGCCGGCCATCAGCCGAGCCCGATCCGGTCGATGCCGACCAGGCGGTCGTAGACGACGTAGAGCGCTGTGACGCCGCCGAGCAGCAGCGCCGCCAGCGCGGCAGCCAGACCCCAGTTCAGCGAGGTCTGCACGTGGTAGGCGATCATGTTCGAGATCAACTGACCGCTCTGGCCACCGACCAGGGCCGGCGTGATGTAGTAGCCGATCGCCAGGATGAAGGTGAGCAGGCAGCCGGCGCCGACGCCGGGCAACGTCTGCGGCCAGTACACCCGCCGCAGCGCCTGGAGCGGAGTCGCGCCCAGGGACGCGGCCGCGCTCATGTAGGCGGGCGGGATCGAGCGCATGACGGAGTAGAGCGGCAGCACCAGGAACGGCAACAGCACGTGGGTCATCGCGATGAAGGTGCCGGTCATGTTGTAGATCATCGCGAGCCGGTTCTCGTCGCCGATCAGGCCGATGGCGACCAGGAAGTCGTTGACGATTCCCTGGTTCTGGAGCAGGACGATCCACGAAGTCGTCCGCACCAGGAGCGAAGTCCAGAACGGCAGCAGGACGAGCAGCAACAGCACGTTCGCCCGGCGCGGCGGCGAGTTGGCGATCAGATGCGCGATCGGATAGCCGATCACCAAGCACAGCAGCGTAACGCCCAGGCTCACCTTCAGGGTGCGCCAGAACAACGGCACGTAGATCCGCCACTCCTCCGCCTGGCGGACGTAGCCGCCCTCGGGACCGCGCTCGAAGTCCAGGGCCTTCAGGTAGTGGCGAGCCGTAAAGCGCTGGCCGGCGTCCCGAAGCGCGCGCCAGGGCTCGGGCGTTCCCCAGCGGGCGTCGATCCCGATCATCGTTTCGCGCCAGAAGGCGCCGTCGGTCGTCACCCCGGCCGCCTCCGCGTCGGCGGCCGCCTCGGCCATCAGCCGCGATCCGCCCATGATCACGCTGCGCATGCCGCTGACGACCCGGTTGACCCGGTTCGCCGTGCGGCCGAGCGTGCGCTCGTTCCTGGCCGCCACGAACTCGCCGGCGGTCGCCGCGAACACCTCGTCGGGCGGCGCGCCTTCGCCGTCCCATTGACGCAGCGCCGCCATCGTCTCAGGCAAGGCGTCGGCGATCTCCGGCTCGTGGAAGCTCTTCGTCAGCAGGCTGACCATCGGGCCGGCGAAGGTGACGGTCACGAACGCGACCAGCGGCAAGGCCAGGCCGGCGGCACGCAACCGCGGGCCCAGAGCCCGCCGCCATAGTGGCCGGGCAACCGGCTGCTGCCTGGTGGACGTGTCTTCAGGCGTCACGGCGTCACTTTCGCTTCTCACCGGGCCAGCCAGGCGGCGAACCGCTCCTGCATCTCGTCCTTGTGGTCCGACCACCACTCCCAGTCGGCCATCAGGAAGTTCTTCATGTTCTCGGGATTCGTCGGCATGTGCGGCCACATCTCCTCGCCGGTCTCCACCTGCCGATCGATCAGCGCCTGCCCCGAGCGGCGCGCGGGGCTGTAGGCGATGTAGCCGGCAACGCCCGCCATCGACTCGGACCGTGCGGCATAGCTCATGAACCGGAGCGCGTCCTCGCGTCTCGGCGTGTCGGCAACGACCACAAGCTGGCCGCGGTCCAACACCTGGCCGTCCCAGACGATCTCGAAGGGCTGCCCCTCCAGGACCTGGGCGTTGAAGATCCTGCCGTTGTAGGCCGTGCTCATGACGACTTCACCGTCGGCGAGCAGTTGCGGCGGCTGCGCACCGGCTTCCCACCAGACGACCTGATCCTTGATCGTGTCCAGCTTGCGGAACGCCCGGTCGAGGCCCTCCGGAGTCGACAGCAGGTCGTACACGCGCTCGTTCGGCACCCCGTCCGCCAGCAACGCGAACTCCAGGTTCACGTCGGGTACCCGCCTCATGCCCCGGCGCCCCGGGAAACGATCGAGGTCGAAGAAGTCGGCGATCGACGTCGGCGGCGGACCCGTCAGGGTTTCCGGGTTGTACGCGTAAATCGTCGAGTACAGCAGCGTGCCCACGCCGCACTCGGTGTTCGTCTCGGGCAGGAAGTCCTCCGCGGCCGGTTCCCCGTTCGGTCCGGGCGGCAGGACGGCCGGATCAATCAGCTCGAGGACACCCTCGTCGCAGCCGGTCACGGACTCGGAGACTCCCAGATCGACCACGTCCCAGTGCACGGAACCGGCCTCGACCTGGGCGCGAATCTGCGCCAGGCCGCCGTTGTAGTCCTCCATGTTCACCTTGATGCCCGTCTCCGCGGTGAACGACTCGTGGTACCCGAGGACACAGGCGCGGGCGTAGGACCCGCCCCACGAAACGACCGTGATCGATCGATCGCCCGAGTCCGCCTCAGCAACCGGCGCCTGAATGTCCGGCGCGCCTCCCGAGGGCCCGCAGCCAGCCATCGCGGCGGCCGCCAGAGCAACGACGAGACCGGACGCGAGGATGCGGCCGGCGGCCGCTCTCACCACTCCTCCTCGCCCTCGCGAAGCTCCTCGGGCACCAGCGCCCGGCAGTCCAGAGCCGCCCACCCCACCGTCACGGTATCGCCGGGCAGCACGGCGCCGTGGCCGACGACGTTCGGGATCTTGGCGATGAAGTCGGAGCGACCGCCCACCGTCATGTGCACGCGCAGGTGGTCACCGAGGAAGATCATGTCGTCGATCTTCGTCTCGACCTCGTTGCGATAGCGACCGGGGAGCGCCGAGACGGCGACGCGTTCCGGCCGAATGACGACCGTCGCCCGCGCGCCCGGGGGGCACAATCCAAGACTCATCGCCCGAATCCTGAAGCCATCGACGTCGACGTCACATACCCCGTCGCCCTCACTCACGACGACCCCGTCCAGGCGGTTGTTCTCGCCGATGAACCGGGCGACGAAGGCCTTCTCCGGTTCTTCGTACAGGACCTCCGGCGACGCCGCCTGCTCGATCATCCCGTTGTGGAACACCGCCACCCGGTCGGAGAGCGTCATCGCCTCCTGCTGGTCGTGGGTCACGTAGACGACGGTCACGCCCAACGCCTCGTGAATCCGCCGGATCTCGTACTGCATCTCCTCGCGCAGGCGGCGATCGAGAGCGCCCAGCGGTTCGTCCATCAGGACGAGTTCCGGTTCGAAGACGAGAGCCCGGGCGATCGCCACCCGTTGCTGCTGGCCGCCCGACAGTTGCGACGGCCTCCGGTCCTCAAGGCCCTCGAGCTGCACCAGGCTGAGCGCACGCTCCACCCGCTCTCGCCGAAGAGCCGCTTCGACACCGCGGACCTCGAGTGGAAAGGCCAGATTGCCGCCCACCGTCATGTGCGGAAACAGGGCGTAGTTCTGGAACACCATGCCGATGCCCCGCTTGTGGGGCGGCAGGTCGTGAATCGGCCGGCCGCCGATCCGGATCGTGCCCGCCGTCGTCGCCTCGAATCCGGCGAGCATCATCAGGCAGGTCGTCTTGCCGGAGCCGGACGGCCCGAGCAGAGTCAGGAACTCGCCTCTTTCAACCTCCAGGTCCAGGCCCCGCACAACGAGGTTGCGACCGTCGTAGCTCTTGTCTACGCCGACGAACTCAACGTGCGGCACCTTGCCGCCGGACACATCAGGGACCGGACGAGACACGAAGCGGACTATACTCGCGCACCTCACCGATCACATTCAAGCTACTTGACCACGCAGGCCACCTCGGACGCCGCTCCTCCCGGCGAGACGGCCGCCGGTCCGACGGGGACACCGGTCATCGATTTTCGTACCGCGCCTGACCGCTACCGGCACTGGCGGCTGGAGATCGAGCCGCCGCTCGCCTTCCTGACCCTGGAAGTCGACGAGCAGGCGGGGCTCCGGCCCGGCTACCAGCTCAAGCAGAACTCGTACGACCTGGGAGTCGACTTCGAGCTCTACGACGCGACCCAGCGGCTCCGGTTCGAGCATCCGCAAGTCCACGCCGTCGTACTCCGCTCCGACCGGGACCGGATCTTCTGCGCCGGCGCGAACATCGGCATGCTCGGCGCATCGTCCCACCAGTTGAAGGTGAACTTCTGCAAGTTCACGAACGAGACCCGCCTGGCGATCGAGGACGCCTGCCAGCACTCCAGCCAGCGCTACCTGTGCGCGGTCCGCGGCACGGCTGCCGGCGGCGGCTACGAACTGACGCTCGCCTGCGACCGCATCCTGCTCGCCGACGACGGCAGCTCCGCCGTTTCCCTGCCCGAGGTTCCGCTCCTCGGGGTGCTTCCCGGCACCGGCGGACTGACCCGACTGCTCGACAAGCGCCGCGTCCGCCGCGACCGGGTCGACCTCTTCTGCACCCTGGAAGAGGGAATCAAGGGCCGTCGGGCAGTGGAATGGAACCTCGTCGACGAACTGCTCCCGCGATCCTCCTTCGACGAGGACGCGGCGGCGCGGGCGCTCGAACTGGCCGCCGGCAGCGACCGCCCGGCGGACGCGGGCGGCGTGGCTTGGCCGGAGATCGCACCGGAGCTCGAATCCGATTCGCTCATCTACTCCACGCTCCGGATCGACTTCGACCGCGAGCTCGGCGCCGCGCGCCTGACCGTGCTCGGCCCCACCGCACCGCCGGCCGGCCGAGCTTCCGAAGCGCTGGCCCGGGACGCCGTCTTCTGGCCGCTGATCCTCGCGCGCGAACTCGACGACGCCCTGCTCCACTTGCGCCTGAACGAGACCCGGATCGGGCAGCTCGTGATCCAGTCCCGGGGCGACCTCGAAGCCGTGGCCGCCTTCGACGCGCTCCTTCACCGGGAACGCGGGCACTGGCTCGTACGCGAGGTGCTGCTGTTCTGGAAGCGGGTGCTGAAGCGGCTCGATCTGACCGCGCGGAGCGTCTTCACCCTGATCGAGCCCGGGAGTTGCTTCGCCGGGTTCCTGTTCGAACTCGCCCTGGCCGCCGACCGGTCCTACATGTTCGAGGGTGAGGCCGAAGACGGCGGTCCGGCGCCACAAGTGGCCTTAGGCGAGCTGAACTTCGGCGCCTTCCCGACCCCCAACGGACTGAGCCGGATCGCGACCCGGTTCCTGGGCCGGAAAGAAGAGATCGAGAAACTGCGCTCGCTCATCGGCTCGCCGCTCGAAGCCGAGGAAGCCGAGCGGGCCGGGCTGGTCACCGAGATCCTCGACGACCTGGACTGGGAGGAGGAGGTGCGCATCGCGCTCGAAGAGCGCGCGAGCTTCTCGCCCGACGCCCTGACCGCGCTGGAGGCGAACCTCCGCTTCCCGGGACCCGAGACGATGGAGAGCAAGATCTTCGGACGCCTCAGCGCTTGGCAGAACTGGATCTTCCAGCGCCCCAACGCGGTCGGCGAAGAGGGGGCGCTCCGCCTCTACGGCACCGGCCGCCGCCCCCGCTTCGACCGGGAACGCGTCTGAGGGCACCTCGGAGTGCTACCTCAACGGGTACGCTGAACGGATGGCCACCCTCGACAGCACCGTCGACTACGATGTCCTGATTCCGAACAACGTCGCGCTGGCGTCGGACGCCCGCGTCCGCCGCGGCCTGGAGCGCTGGCACCCCGGCTACATCGACTGGTGGATGGACATGGGGCCGGACGGCTTCCAGACCTCCGACGTCTATCTCCGCACAGCGGTCCGCGTCGAGTCGAAGGGCGCGGACAAGTGGGCGGTCTTCGACTACGTGAAGATGCCCGACTACCGCTGGGGCATCCTGCTCGCACCCGAAGACCCGGACCGGAAGATCCCCTTCGGCCGCCACCGCGGCGAACCCGCCTGGCAGGAGGTCCCCGGCGAGTACCGGGCCATGCTGCGCCGGCTGATCGTCATCCAGGGCGACACCGAACCGGCATCCGTAGAGCAGCAGCGCTTCCTGGGCAAGACGGCGCCCTCGCTCTACGACATGCGGAACCTCTTCCAGGTCAACGTCGAGGAGGGGCGCCATCTCTGGGCCATGGTCTACCTGCTCCAGAAGTACTTCGGCCGCGACGGCCGCGAGGAGGCCGGCGAGCTGCTGCGCCGGCGCTCCGGCTCCGAGGACGCCCCGCGCATGCTCGGCGCCTTCAACGAGGAGACTCCGGACTGGCTCTCCTTCTTCCTGTTCACGTTCTTCACCGACCGCGACGGCAGGATGCAGCTCGAATCCCTGGCCCAGTCCGGCTTCGACCCGCTGTCGCGCACCTGCCGTTTCATGCTGACGGAAGAGGCGTTCCACATGTTCGTCGGCGAGACCGGCGTCACCCGGATCGTCCAGCGCACCTGCGAGGCGATGCGGGAGGCTGGTATCGACGATCCGGCCGACGTCGAAGCGGTGCGGGCGCTCGGCGTCATCGACCTGCCGACGATCCAGAAGAAGGTGAACCTGCACTATTCCCTGACCCTCGACCTCTTCGGCTCCGAACTATCGACGAACTCGGCCAACTTCTTCAACGCCGGGCTCAAGGGGCGTTTCCGAGAGAACCGGCTCGAGGACGATCACCGGCTGCACGAAGCGACCTACGGCATCCCCGAACGGTCG
Source organism: Thermoanaerobaculia bacterium (assembly GCA_965232105.1). Taxonomy (GTDB): domain Bacteria; phylum Acidobacteriota; class Thermoanaerobaculia; order Multivoradales; family Multivoraceae; genus Multivorans. Next base: position 2,500,854 of record OZ246956.1, on the reverse strand, counting down.
AACGGCGGCTGGGCCGTCGTCGAGCACCCGGCGCTGAACGCGCTGAACGCGCGCTTGCGCGACGACTTCACGAACGACTGCAATCTCGGCGTTGGCCGGTGGAACAAAGCGATCAGCCAGTCCGAAATCGACTACGAGATCAAGCTGCCCCATGTCGCCTTCCACCGCCAGATCGGCGTCTACCGGGACTTCCACGCGACGCCAGCGGGAAAGATCGTCGGCAAAGACGAGTGGACCGGACATCGCCACGAGTGGCTGCCCGACGACTCGGACCGCGCCTTCATCGAATCGCTGATGAAACCGGAGTTCCGGCCCAGCCAGTACGCCTCCTGGATCGCCGAACCGAGGATCCGGATCAACCACAAGCCCGGCGACTTCGAGTGGGTCAAGCTGGCCGAGGCGTAGGCAGCCAACGATCCCGGGTCCCGACGAGCAGCCAAGGTCAAGGCTCCGGCGCAATTGCCTGCCGTAGAATCGCGCTTCCAGGACCTTGACCGGCGATGAGTCGTGCTGCAAGATACGGGATTCGCCGCTCGCGGACGGCGCTCGAATCGCCAGACCGCAGCCGCTTCGCCCCAGGAGATGACATGACCGAGTACGCACTGTTCTTCGAGAGTGGCGGTCCCGTCTTCGGCGAGGGCTACATCGCTTCCGTGCGGGTTCACGGCCGAGCGCTGGCGACCTGGGACGAAGAGGACGGTGAGTTCGAGCTCAGCGGCGTGAATCCAGGGAGCCTTCTCGGATTCGGACGAACGCTGAACGAGGCATACCAGGAGTTCGTCGAGTCGCTGCGCTGCATCCTCATCGACTGTGCGTCAGATGGGGCGAGCTTCGATGAGTTCCGTTCGCATGCCGAGGACTTCTTCGACACGACGGGCGCTCGAATCGAGGCACACTGGGAAGCGGCCCGTGTCCGTGCCCGTGAAGGAGAGCTGCCCAACGACCTCGGCCTTCGGGTGGAGACGTCGAACCCCGTACTCGGTATCGAGATCCAACAGGTCAAGACGCCGTCACCGGAAACGAACGCGCCAGCTCAGCACCTCGCGCCCAGCGCTCTCGCCGCCTGAAACGCGCGAGGTCGCTGATCTGCCATGGGCACGAGGGGATTCGTCCGCCTCAGCGCGATCTGGCGTATGCTTGATCATTGCGCTCCCGACCACACGAGGACCCTGAAGGCGCACCACTGGTGGGTCACTTGGAACGGCCAGACGTTTCGCGGCCTGCCCAAGGGACCTGGACGCAAGCAGGACGCGGACGTGCGCTTCCGGTACGCTGAGCGCCTGATCGACGTCCTCAAGATCGATCCCGCCTGCGCGGCCCAGTACTTCCGGCAGATGCGCTGAGACATCGTGCTTCGTCGGGCGGAAGGTCAGCGGACGCAAGTCAGAGTGCGCTGCACTACGACCTACTCGGCGATGAGGGCGTCTCCGGGCTGGCCGTGGCGGAGGGAAACCGAGCCGCGGGGCCGGCGCAGGACGCGGAGGTCGCCTGGACTGCTACGGTGGTCGGATGATGCTTGAGGAACAGCCGTGGCTAGTCCTGATCTGGTTCGCGTCCGGCGCGGTCTGCGCCTGGATCGCCCGCCGGAAGAACCGGCGGATGGGCTGCTGGTTCCTAGCCGGCATTGCGCTCGGTCCGCTCGCGGTGCTCTGGATCGCGTTGCTCCGATGGAGGATGCCGCCGGAGGTTGAGGCCGCGTGGACAAACCGGCGCACCTGAGTTAGAGGGGCGGTGGGCGAGCGTCCGCGTTCCAGGCGTTCACGCGGGGCTCCTACCGCTGCCGGGAGCTTCGCCACGTTCACGTCTCTACTGACGGCGCTTGTACCCGTCGCGTTCGCGCATAACTGCCGGTCTAGCGTTCCTCCCCGGACGTTGTGGGAAACTGAGACTGTCGCACGGCTGCGGCGATTGGATTCCGCGCTGAACCAGACAGGAGGACACGGATGTACGGAAGCTACTACTTTGAAACGATGGCGGTACGGTTGCCGGTCGGGATCGTTACTGACGACCCCGCAGGCACAAACCTGCCGGAAGGGCCATGCGGCATCGCAACCGTCTTGGCCCTGGATGCCGGCCCGCGCTGGCTGAGGGAAGCCGCGGTCGTCGAGGCTCGCCAACGGCTGGCCCGCGGCCCAGGCCTGCGCCGGAGCCTGCCGAGCGCGCTGGCATGAGCCGCGCCCTGCTAGCCGTCGCCCTCGCCGCCGGACTTGCCGTGGCCGCAACCGCACTCGGCGGAGCGCCGCGGCAAGCCTCCATCGCGGAGCGTGTCGCGGAGCTCGAGCGCCGCGTCGAGGTGCTCGGTGAACACGCTGCCCTGGTAGAAGACTTGCTGAAGCTGAGAGCCACCGACGTGGGGTTGGCGTCGTGCAGGACGCGCAATCTAGCGACGATCGTCGAGAGCCAGCACCTGCACCTGCGCGAGTACCCGGAGTGGCAGGAGCTGTTGCGTGGCTGGTCGAGCGACTGCGACGCGGCGAAGGCTGCGTCACAGAGTCTCTTGGAGGCGACGCAATGAGCCGCTACGAGCGCGACGACCACCGAGCTTCCGCCAGGCCGCGGCTCGGCTGCCCGCCGCCTGGGCCGACGCGGCCCGGACCCTGCCTGCCGACAGCGGCCGCAGACCTGGACTACTGGACCCCGCCGCCGTTGACCTGTTGGCCCCCACGGCGGCTCGAAGCGCGCGTTGCCAACTTCCTCTGGCACTGACTGCTGTGCCCTCTTCGTCACGCGGATCGATGACGGCGATCCGGAGGGTTGTTTGGGACTCCGATACTCGCGCAGGCGGGCTGTTCGACGCGGCTGTGCTCACGGTCATCGTCACCGGACTGGTCGTGGACGCGACGGTTACGCTGCCCCGTCTCGATGAAGCCGCGCGGCACATCCTCGCCCTTGTGAGCGCGACGGTGACCACGCTTTTCGTGACTGAGTATCTCCTGCGCATAGCGACCGCGGAGCACCGCTGGAAGTACGTGGCGAGCTTCTATGGGGTCATCGATCTCGTGGCAATCCTGCCGACTCTGCTCGGCCTTGATCTGCGAGCTTTGCGAGCCGTCAGGTTGATCAGGCTCCTCCGGGTTCTGAAGATCACGCGGGCGCATGCTCTCAGCCGTTTCGTGAAGGCGCTGTGGTCCGTGAGGGACGAAGGGCTGATCTTCTTGCTGAGCACCGTTCTGGTCCTGTACCTAGCAGCGACTGGCATCTACTACTTCGAACACGAAGCGCAGCCCGAAGCCTTCGGATCGATCCCGGAGAGCCTGTGGTGGGCCGTGGCGACCCTCACGACCGTCGGCTACGGAGATACCTACCCGATTACCGGCGGCGGCCGACTCTTCACCGCCCTTGTACTGCTCTGCGGAATGGGCGTCGTAGCAGTGCCGGCCGGCCTGGTCGCGACGGCGCTGACGAAAGCTGGACCGACTGCCAACACGTCCAGAGAAAGGACTGGGAAGAACGGCCACGAACCCTAGCGAGGTTTCGCCTCAGACCGACGAACGTGCAGGCCGGAGCGGATGCCGGCCATAAGGCCGGCCCACCCAGTGGGCGGAACTTGACTCAACTGTAAAGGCTACGCCTGTTCAAGGAGTCTAGCGAAGCCAAGCTACGGGTACAGCAGGCCCATCCGCCACGAATCGCCGTCCCGCTCGTAGAACGTCCGGTCATGGAGCCGGTGCTCCCGGGCGACCCAGAACTCGAACCGCCGGGGCACGACCCGCAGCCCCGTCCAGTGCGGCGGGCGCGGCACGTCCCGCCCGTCGAAGCGCTGGCTGACCCGCTCGAAGTCGGCAAGGAGCTGCTCGCGGCTCGCAAGCGGCCGGCTCTGCTGCGATGCCCAGGCGCCGAGCTGGCTGTTCCGGCTGCGGGTCGCGAAGTAGGCGTCGGCCTCGGCGTCGGCCACACGCTCGGCGCGGCCGAAGACGCACACCTGCTCCTTCGGTTCGCGCCAGAAGAAGTTCAGGCTCACGTCCGGGCGCGCCAGGATCTCTTGGCCCTTGCGGCTCTCGAGGTTCGTGTAGAAAACGAAGCCCTGCCGGTCGAAGTGCTTGAGCAGGACGACCCGCGACGAAGGCCGGCCCTGCCCGTCGGCGCTCGAGACGACCATCGCGTTCGGCTCGGTGAGACCCGTGGCCACGGCGCGCTCGTACAGCTCGCGAAAGCGGGCGAAGGGATCCCGAGCGGTCACAGCCCTACTCTCACCCATTCGGCGATGCGCGCCATCCGTAGGGCGCGCTCGTACAGATCGCGAAAGCGGGCGAAGGGGTCGGTGACGGGCGCCATGGCCGAACTCTGACCGATCCGGCGGCCGGGGCCAACCCCGCGAGACGGCCTGGCCGCCGTGTGAAACGATTGCCGGCCGATGAAGGTCGGCGTCCTCCAGTTCTTTTCCTGGCCCGATCGGCGGATTCCGCTGGATCAGGTGTACCACCGGGCCTTCCAACGCATCGACATCATGGAGCAGAACGGCTACGACGCCGTCTGGCTGGCCGAGCACCACTTCAGCTCGTTCAGCATCTGCCCGTCGATCCACATCATGGGCACCCACGTGGCCGCGAGGACGCAGAACCTCCGCATCGGCACCGGCGTCTCTCTGGCGCCCTTCTACAACCCGCTGCGGCTGGCCGAGGAGGTGGCGCTGCTCGACGTGCTGTCCGGAGGCCGCGTGAACTGGGGCGTGGGCCGCGGCTACCAGGAGGGCGAGTTCAAGGCCTTCGGCGTCGACCCGCAGCACAGCTACGAGGTGTTCCGCGAGCACGTCCAGACGGTGATCGGCGCCTGGACCGAGGAGCGCGTGACCTTTGCGGGCGAGCACTTCCAGTGCGAGGACGTCGAGGTGTTGCCGAAGCCGGCGCAGAAGCCGCACCCGCCCGTGTGGCTTGCCGCCTCATCCCCGGAGGCGATGAACTGGGCCGCCGGGAACGGGTTCTCCATCATGCTCGATCCGCACGCGGACCACGGCCGTATCGCCGAGAAGCGGGAGCTGTACCGGCAGATCCTGGAACAGCACGGCCACTCGATCGAGGGGCGAGAGATCCCCATGGCCCGTCTTGTCGCCTGCGCGCCGACCCGGGCCGAAGCGGAACAGATCGCGCGCCAGGGGGCTGAATGGACCGTCGGCTCACACCGCAAGAAGGGCGTGCGCGCGGCCAAGGTCCAAACCAGGCTCAACCGCGAGCTCAGCGACCTGGCGCAGGATCAGATCTTCGTCGATTCGGCGGAACAGTCCGCGATCGACCGCTACATGAACGGCGTGATCATCTACGGCACGCCGGACGAGCTGGTCGATGAGATCGCGCGGCTCAAGGAAGCGATGTTCCTCGACTACCTGCTGCTGGCGCCCCTCAGCCACAGCTCGTTCGTCCTGTTCACGGACGAGGTGCTGCCCCGCGTCGCCTGAGGACGGGCCGCTCCCGCTTCCGCGGCGCCAGCCCTCGAACACGCAGGCGAGGCGCTTCCAAACGAATCACTGGCAATTCACCAGAACCGGCGCCCACGTCGCGCACCGCCGCCGTGCTCTGCTGTCGGGTGTCCGCCATGAGGGATCGCTCCGCTAGTCTGCTCGTCGTGAACTCTGGAGACGAGAGCACCGGCGGCCGGAGCGACCCCGTAGCAGTCAACCCCTGGGAAGAGCGGAAGGACCGCGGCAGGGCGTCCGCCCTCGTCGCTTCTCTGGTCCTCCTGGCCACCGCGCCGAGGCGGTTCTTCGAAGGAACCCGGCCCGACGCGGGAATCTGGAGTCCGCTCCTCTTCGTGGGCCTGATCAGTGTGATCTATGTCGTTCTGGGAAGCGTGGTTCTCACGGTCCTCATCCTGACCCTTCCGGAACAGACACTCGATTTCGTCTACACGATGGCGTTCCGGACCGATCCGTCTCAGTTCCCCACCCCGGAGGAACTGCCCTTCGGACCCACCTTGACCGTCCTCGTTGGCTTCCAGATCCTCCTGCTCTTCCTCCCCGTCATCTTCGCCGTCACGCTGATCGCGACGTTGATCGTGGGCTCGCTCGTCCACCTTTTGCTCGTCTTGACCCGCACATCGAGGCCACACGGATTCCGCGGTACCTGGGTCGCGATCTGCTACGCGAACGGCGCAAGCGTCCTGGGCATCGTTCCCATCGCGGGCGACATTCTGGCGACGGTCTGCAGCGCAGTCCTGTTCGGGATCGGTCTCCACGTCGTTCAGCGGGTCCGAGTCATTCGAGCTGCGGTTCTGGCCTCCATCCTGCCCCTCTTGACGTTGCTGGGTCTGCTGCTTTCTCGCGTCCTGCAGGCCTCCGCCTCCTAGTAGAGTCGGGCGCCACCCGAGGCGCCGAACGAAAAGCCGCAAGACGCCATGATCGACCAGCTCGACGACATCGAAGCGCGGGTCTCCGCGGCCCTGAACGCCACGACCGACCTGGAGCAACTCGAGGAGTGGCGCCGGGCGACGATCGGCCGCAAGGGCGAGGTTCAGCTCCTGACCCGGCGGATGGGCGAGATCGAGCCCGCCGACCGCCCCGCGTTCGGCAAGCGGATCAACGAGATCAAGACCTCCCTGCAGGCCGCCTTCGAAGCGCGTCAGGAGGCTCTGAAGCGATCGGCGCACGAAACCGACGGCGACACGGACCGGATCGACGTGACCTTGCCCGGCCGCAGGCCGCATCTCGGCGGTCTCCACCCGTCGACCCTGGTCATGCGCCGTATCGAGCGGATCTTCGGCGACATGGGCTTTCAGACCTACCGCAGCCCGGACGTGGTCACGGATCAGTTGAACTTCGGCGACCTGAACATGCCGCCCGATCATCCGGCGCGGGACATGCAGGACACCTTCTACACAACGGATCCGAGCGTGGTGCTGCGCACTCACACCAGCGGCGGCCAGATCCTGGCGATGCAGGAGCGCCACCCCGAACCGATCCGCGTCATCCTGCCGGGCATGTGTTACCGCAACGAGCAGATCACCGCGCGGAGCGAGATCCAGTTCCACCAGATCGAGGGGCTGGCGGTCGGCCAGGCGATCACCTTCGCCGATCTGAAGGGCACCCTGACCGAGTTCGCCCGCCGCCTGTTCGGCGAAGGCCGCGGCGCCCGTTTCCGGGCCAGCTACTTCCCGTTCACCGAGCCGAGCGCCGAGATGGACATCGCCTGCCTGCTCTGTGACGGACAGGGCTGCCAGTTGTGCAAGGAGACCGGCTGGCTCGAGATCCTCGGCTGCGGCATGGTCCACCCGACCGTGCTCGAGAACGGCGGCTACGACCCGGACGAGTGGAGCGGCTTCGCCTTCGGCATGGGCCCCGAGCGGATCGCCATGCTGCGGCACGGGATCCGCGACATCCGCTACTTCTGGTCAAACGACCTGCGTTTCCTTCGCCAGTTCCAGCGCTTCGTCTGATGCGCGTTCCGCTCAGTTGGCTCGGCGATTTCGTCGACCCGGGTCTTCCACCCGACGACCTCGCCGAACTGGTCACCAACGCCGGCCTGGAGGTGAAGGCGATCGAGCGCTTCGGCGTCGACGGCGCCGAACTGCCGTGGCCGGCGGACCTGGTCATGGCCACGAAGATCCTGCGCGTCGATCCGGCGCCGGACGCCGACCGCCTGGTCCTCGCGACGGTCGACTACGGCGCCGACTCGACGCGCCAGGTCGTCACCGGAGCACCGAACCTCTTCCCGTACCTCGGCAAGGACCTGGGCAGGAATCCGGCGGATGCCGACCTCTGGGGCGCCCTGCTGCTCGCCGGTGCGAGTTACCGCAATCCGTACCGCGACCTGAAGATCACGCGCCTCAAGCCGAAGAAGCTGCGTGGCATCACAAGCGACGCGATGCTCTGCTCGGCGGTGGAACTCGGACTCGGAGAAGACCACGAGGGCATCATCCTGTTCGAGCCGGCCGCTGAGTTGCCGGAGCTCCGACCCGGCCGGCCACTGACCGAGGTGCTCGGCGACGCCGTGCTCGACATCGACGTGATCCCCAACATCGCCCGCTGCGCCTCGATCCTGGGGGTCGCGCGCGAGGTCGCGGCGCTCACGGAAGCCGAGTTCCGGCCACCCGCCGTGCCGCTCATGATGGACGGACCGCCGATCGCGGGCCGGGTCGAGATCGCCACCGAGAACCCGGAACTCAATCCGCGCTTCGTCGGTCTTCTGATCGAAGGCATCGAGCAAGGACCTTCGCCGTACTGGATGCAGCACCGGCTGCAACTCGCGGGCCAGCGGCCGATCAGCAACGTGGTCGACATCAGCAACTACGTGATGCTCGAAGTCGGCCAGCCGAACCACACGTTCGACTACGACCTGCTGCGACAGCGGGCGGACGGCTACGCGGACGGCGGTCCGGTGCGGATCGTCACGCGGCTGGCGCGCGACGGCGAACGCCTGACCACGCTGGACGGCGCCGAGCGGAAGCTGCTGCCGAACCAGATCATGGTCACCGATCCGGCGGGATCGCTCAGCGTCGGCGGGGTGATGGGCGGCCGGGACAGCGAGATCGGCGCGGAGACACGCAACGTCCTGCTCGAGGCGGCGGCCTGGGAGCCCCGGAGCATCCGGCGCACCCAGCGCCAACTCGGCGTCCACACCGAGGCGGGCTTCCGATTCAGCCGCGGCGTCCATCCCAGCCAGGCTCTGCTTGGCGCCCGGCGCGCCGCCGAACTGCTGCGGCTTCACGCCGGCGGCACGATCGCCGAGGGAATCGTCGACCACCATCCGCAACCGGCTCCTGATGTCACCGTTGAGTTCGACCTCGGCTATCTGCGTCGCCTCAGCGGCCTGGACCTCGGCGCGGAGGAGACGGCGGCTCTCCTGCGGCGGCTGGACTTCGAAGCCGAGCCGGCAGGCGATACCGGCAAGCTGAGCGTCACCGTTCCCGACCACCGCCTCGACATCAAGGGCCCCCACGACCTGGTCGAGGAGGTCTGCCGCATCTACGGCTACGACCGCATCCCCTCCACCGTGCTCAGCGACGTGCTGCCGCCCCAACGCGGCAACCGCGAGCAGTCCTTCGAGGACCGGGTCAAGGACACCTTCGCCGACCTTGGCCTTCAGGAGGTCGTGAGCTACCGGCTGACGACGCCGGAAGCGGAAGCGAAACTGCAACTCGAGGAGGCCGAGCCCCCGCCCTGCATCCGCCTCGCCAACCCCTCGACCCTCGACCGCGTCGTGATGCGCCGCAGCCTGCTCGCGTCGGTGCTGGAGGCCGCGGCCTCGAACAGTCGCTTCGAGGACCGGCTCGCCCTGTTCGAGGTCGGCCGCGTGTTCCCGGTCAACGAAGGCGATTCGCTGCCCGAGGAACGCCAGTGGGCCGCCCTGGTACTCACCGGTCCGCGTCGTGCGGGCCACTGGCAGGCGCACGCCGACCCCGACGACTGCTTCGACTTCTTCGACGTCAAGGGCGTGGTCGAGACGGTCCTGGACCGCCTCGGTCTGACGGTCGAGTTCAGCGAGCCCGACGCGCACTCGGCGGCAACCGCCTTCCGTCCCGGACGAACTGCCACGGTCCTGCTCGCAGGCGACCCGGAACCCGTCGGAACGCTCGGCGAAGTCCACCCGACGGTCGCCGCGAACTTCGACATGGAGCCGGCAGCCGGACAGCCCGTGCTGGCCGCTGAACTCGAACTCGACCGCATCCTCGAGCGCATCCCCGACTCCCTGACGGTCGAGCCGGTGCCGGTCTATCCGGAAGTGCGCGAGGACCTGGCCCTGATCGTCGACGAAGCGACGCCCGCCGCGGCGGTCGAAGCGGCTTTGCTCGCGGCCGGCAAGCCCCTGCTCTGCGCCGTCGAGTTGTTCGATGTCTTCCGCGGCGTTGGCGTAGGCGACGGCTCGAAGAGCCTCGCCTACCACCTGACTTTCCGGGCACCGAACCGCACGTTGCGCGACCGCGACGTGAAAAAGCTCCGCCGGCGGATCCTGGGACAGATCGAGCGGTCGGTCGGCGCCACGATCCGGGAGTAGCGCCCCAGGGAGCCACGGCGAGCAACGCCGGGGCGCACCACCCTCCCGGTCTCAGATCGCCAGGCGCGACAGTAGCGCCACCACGGCATGCTCCACCCGGAGCGCCCGCGGACCAAGACTGACCGTCCGTGCACCAGCCGCCGCGAATCGATCGAGTTCCTCGTCCAGCAGGCCGCCTTCGGGACCGATCAGTAGCGCGGTCGGTCCATCGATGCCCAGCGGGCACGGTTCGGCGCCGCCGGCGTCGGCGACCAGCACGTCGTCGTGGCGTCGAAGCAGGCCCGGCAGGGCCTCCGTCAGATCGTGCGGTCCTCTCAGACACTCGATCTCCGGCAGCACCGTGTCCCGCGCCTGCGCCAGACCCAGCATCAGGTGACGACGCAGCGCCTCCGGCCGCATCACCGAGCTTTGCCAATAGCTCTTCTCCACCCGGGCCGCGTGGACGAGCAGGATCCGTTTGACACCCATCGCTGCCGCGGCCTGCAGAATCCGGCCCACGAACTTGGGTCGGGGCAACGCCAGGACCAGCGTGACCGGAAGCGGCGACGGCGGCTCGCGGTCGAGCGATCCCAGCTCCAGCACGACGCGGTCCCGGTTCAGCTCGACGATCCGCCCGCGGCCGATGCCGCCGCCCAGCCGGCCCACGTCCAGCGTGTCGCCGACCGCCGCCCGCAACACCTTGCGGACGTGCTGGAGCCGTTCGCCGCCCACCACCGCGCGTCGGGCCGCGCCGGCCCCCGCATCGAGGTCCTCGTCCACCAACAGGAGCAGGTTCATCCTGTTACAGTCACGCGCTCAAACGACGCAGCGAGTGCGCTCCAGAGACCACTGGCAAAAGGGAGGACGGAACGGTATGGCAGCAGAGAAGTTCCCGATCGAGGCCGGACACATCATGATGTTCGCCCGCGCGGTCGGCGACCCGAACCCGATCTATCACGACGCCGACGCGGCGGCGGACACGGAACCCGGCAACGTGATCGCACCGCCGACCTTCTACCAGGCTTCGGCGCAGTACGACCCGGACTACTTCCTGCGCCCCAAGATCGGCGAACCGTGGTTCGGCTCCGGCAAGGAGCCGACCGGCGTGCCGCCCACACGCACCGGCGGCGACGGCGGTACGGGCCTGCACGCGGAGCAGCGCTTCGAGTACTTCCGCCACGTGAACCCGGGCGAGACCCTCACCCTGAAGGCCCGCCCCGGCAAGACCTGGGAGCGCCAGGGCAAGCGTGGCGGCAAGCTCACGTTCAGCGAGAACATCGTGGAGTACTTCGACGAATCCGGCGAACTCGTCGTGCGCGCCACCGGCGTCGGCGTGCGCACCGAGAAGGTCGTCGAGACCGACTGAGGAGAGAAAAGATGGCACTTCAGGCAAGCAAGGTCCAGATCGGCGACACCTACACCCAGAAGCTCACGGAAGATCTCTCCCGCACCCAGATCGTCCAGTACGCGGGGGCCTCGGGCGACTACAACCCGCTCCATTCCGACGAGATCTTCACGACCAAGGTAGCGAACTACCCCACCGTCTTCGCCCACGGCATGCTGACGATGGGCATGACCGGCCGCATGGTGACCGACTTCGTCGGCGACGGGCGGCTGACCGCCTACGGCGTCCGCTTCACGCGCCAGGTCTGGCCGGGCGACGCCCTGACCGCGACGGCGAAGGTCGATGCGGTCCGCGAGGAGGACGGCCAGAGCCTGGTCGACCTGTCGGTCACGACGGTGAACCAGGATGGCGATGTCGTCGTCATGGGCAAGGCGACGGCGAAGGTCGACCCGTAGCTAAGCAAAGACGTCGCTGACCGCGACCTGGCGCAGGCCGTGGTCGGCCAGCACCAGGGCGATCATCGCCTCGCCCATCGGCACGAAGCGGGGAAGCAGGCAGGGGTCGTGCCGGCCCTTGGTCGCGATCGTCGTCGGCTCGCCGGCGCGCGTCACCGTGTCCTGCGGCTGCGGCAGGCTGCTGGTCGGCTTGACCGCGCAGCGCAGAACGATCGGCTGGCCCGACGAGATGCCGCCCAACATGCCGCCGTGGCGGTTGCTCCGGGTAGCAACGCTGCCCTCCCGCATCTCGAACGGATCGTTGTTCTCGCTGCCGCGGGAGCGGGCGACCCCGAAGCCGGCGCCGTACTCGACGCCGAGGACCGCCGGCAGGCTGAACAGCGCCTTCCCCAGGTCCGCCTTCAGCTTGTCGAACACCGGCTCGCCCCATCCCGGCGGCACGCCGGTCACGACGAGTTCCGAGATGCCGCCGACCGAGTCCCGCTCCGAACGCATCCGCTCGATCAGCTCCGCCATCCGTGACGCCGCCTCCTGGTCCGGGCAGCGCACCGGGTTCGCCTCGACCTGATCGAGCGTGACGGCGGCAGGATCGTCGATCCGCCCCTCGATGTCGCCGATGCTCTTCACGTAGCCGACGACCTCGACCCCCCAGCGCTCCCGCAGCAGTTTCTTCGCCACCGCAGCCGCCGCCACCCGCACCGACGTCTCGCGGGCGCTGGACCGGCCGCCACCGCGGTAGTCGCGGAAACCGTACTTCGCATCGAACGTGTAGTCGGCGTGGCCCGGGCGGTATTTGTCCTTGATCTCGCTGTAGTCCCTGGGCCGCTGGTCCCGGTTCTCGATCAGGAAGGCGATCGGCGTGCCGGTCGTTTTGCCCTCGAAGACACCGGACAGGATGCGGCACTCGTCCGGTTCGTTCCGCTGCGTCGTCAATCTCGACTGACCCGGCCGACGGCGATCGAGGTCCGGCTGCAGATCGGCCTCCGACAGTTCGAGACCGGGCGGCATCCCGTCGAGGATGCCGACGTACCCCGGCCCGTGGCTCTCGCCGGCCGTGGTGAGCCGCAGTGCGGTTCCGAACGTGTTCCCGGCCATGACACGGGCACTCTGCCACAGCCGACACCCCTCGCGGCCCAACGACACTCCCGGCGGTCCGTCCGGGTCCGATCGGGCGTAGACTGGTGGGTGATGCAAACGTCGACCGCCACCGCGCCGTTCGAGTCCCCGCCAATCGATGCCGTCGGCGTCGAGGAGCGCGTCGCCCGGCTCTGCTCGCGTTCCATCAAGAAGGAGGCGAAGCTCCAGGCTCTCCATCTGACCCTGTCGATGATCGACCTGACGACGCTCGAGGGTGCCGACTCGGAGGGCAAGGTGCGGCAGCTTTGCTCCAAGGCGCTCCAGCTTCACGCGGCTCTGCCCGACCTGCCCCACGTGGCCGCGGTATGCGTGTATCCGGCCCTGGTCGGCGTCGCCAAGGGAGCGCTCGAGGGCAGCGGCATTCACGTCGCTTCCGTCGCCACCAGCTTCCCGGCCGGCCAGGCGCCGATCGACATCAAGTTGCTCGAGGTCCGCCGGGCGGTCGAGGCCGGCGCGGACGAGGTCGACATGGTCATTTCCCGCGGCCGCTTCCTGGCCGGCGACTTCGCCTACACCGGGGACGAGATCGCCTCGGTCAAGGAGGCCTGCGGCGACGCTCACCTCAAGGTGATCCTCGAGACCGGCGAACTGGGCACCCTCGACGCGATCCGCCGCGCTTCGGACCTCGCGATGCGCTCGGGCGCCGACTTCATCAAGACCTCGACCGGCAAGATCAAGCCGGCCGCGACGATGCCGGTCGTTCTCGTCATGCTGGAGGCGATCCGCGACCACTACCTCAGGACGGGACAGCGGATCGGCATGAAGCCCGCCGGCGGCATCTCGACCGCCAAGGACGCGATCCGCCACCTCGTCATGGTGCGCGAGACGCTGGGCCAGGACTGGCTCGATCCGAGTCTCTACCGGTTCGGCGCCAGTTCGCTGGCCAACGACGTCCTGCGCCAGATCGTGAAGCAGCGAAGCGGCATCTACCAGTCGTTCGACGACTTCTCGCTCTAGGAGGCGACGAGAGTTCATGGCCAGCACCACCGCATCAGCAGGAATCGCCCCGCTTCGCCTCGGCGGCGACGACGGCTGGGGCTACGCGCCCGCCCCCGAGTCGACGGACCACGTCGAACTCCGCGACCGCTACGGCCTGTTCATCGACGGAGAGTTCACCGAAGCGGCCGACGGCCGCACCTTCGAGACGGCGAACCCGGCCACCGAGGAGAAGATCGCGGACGTCGCCCTGGCCGCCGACGCCGACGTCGACCGGGCCGTTGCGGCGGCCCGCCGCGCCTACGAGAACGTCTGGTCGAAGCTCCCGCCCCGGGAGCGCGGCAAGTACGTCTACCGAATCGCCCGCGTGCTCCAGGAGCGGGGCCGCGAGCTGGCGATCACCGAATCGCTCGACGGCGGCAAGCCGATCCGCGAGTCGCGGGACGTCGACATTCCGCTGGCGGCCGCGCATTTCTTCTACTACGCCGGCTGGGCCGACAAGCTGGACTACGCCTTCCCCGGCCGCGGCGCCCGGGCCCTCGGTGTCGCCGGCCAGGTCATCCCCTGGAACTTCCCGCTGCTCATGGCCGCCTGGAAGATCGCGCCGGCCATCGCCGCCGGCAACACGGTCGTGCTCAAGCCGGCCGAGACGACGCCGCTCACGGCGCTCAAGCTGGCCGAGATCATCCGCGACGCGGGCGTGCCGCCCGGGGTCGTCAACATCGTCACCGGCGCCGGCGAGACGGGCGCCGCGGTCGTCCAGCACCCTGACGTCGACAAGGTCGCCTTCACCGGTTCCACCGAAGTCGGCAAGCTGATCCGGCGAGCGCTCGCCGGCACCGGCAAGCACTACACGCTGGAGCTCGGCGGCAAGGCGGCGAACCTCGTGTTCGAGGACGCCGCCGTCGACCAGGCGGTCGAGGGCATCGTCAACGGCATCTTCTTCAACCAGGGCCACGTCTGCTGCGCCGGATCCCGCCTGCTGGTCCAGGAATCCGTAGCGGACGAGGTGATCTCGAAGCTGAAGGACCGGATGGAAACCCTGATCGTCGGCGACCCGCTCGACAAGAACACGGACATCGGCGCGATCAACTCTCGCGCCCAGCTCGACAAGATCGAGGAGTACCTCGAGATCGGCAAGGAAGAGGGCGCGGAGCCGTTCCAGACCTCGTGTCCGGTCCCCGAACGCGGCTACTGGTGCCGGCCGACCCTGTTCCTGCGGGCGTCGCAGTCCCACCGCGTCGTCCAGGAGGAGATCTTCGGTCCGGTGCTCGCCGTGCAGACCTTCCGCACGGTGGACGAGGGAATCGCGATGGCGAACAACACGCCGTACGGCCTCTCCGGCGGGGTCTGGAGCGACAAGGGCGCCAAGGCCTTCCGGGTCACGAGCCAGATCCGCGCCGGGGTCCTGTGGGCCAACACCTACAACAAGTTCGATCCGACGGCGCCGTTCGGCGGCTACAAGGAAAGCGGCATCGGCCGCGAGGGCGGGCTCAGCGGACTCCATGCCTACCTGCAACCGGAGGAGGCGGCATGAGCGAGCAGCGCCCCGCCGCCGCGACCGACCGGCTGCCCGTGCTCAAGACCCACAAGGTCTACGTCGGCGGCAAGTTCCCGCGTTCCGAGTCCGGACGGTTCGACCGTGCGCTGGCGCCCGACGGCACGCCGATCGCGAACATCTGCCGCTGCTCGCGCAAGGACGTGCGGGACGCAGTGACCGCTGCCCGTGCCGCCCAGGCCGGCTGGGCCTCGCGCACCGCCTACAACCGCGGCCAGATCCTCTACCGGATCGCCGAGATGCTGGAAGGCCGAAGCGCGCAGTTCGAGGCCCTGCTCGCGGTCGGCGGCGCGACCCCGGACGAAGCCGCGGCCGAAGTCCAGGCCGCCACGGACCGGCTCGTCCACTACGCCGGCTGGACGGACAAGTACAGCCAGGTGTTCTCGACCGTCAACCCGGTAGCCACGTCGCACTTCAACTTCTCGGTCCTTGAGCCGATGGGCGTCGTCGGCGTGCTGGCGCCCGAATCGCCCTTGCTCGGCCTCGTGTCGGCCACCGCCCCCGCGATCGCCGGCGGCAACACGACGGTCGTGCTGGTCACCGGCAGCCAACCGCTCCCGGCCGTGACCTTCGGCGAGGTCCTCAACTCCTCCGACGTACCCGGCGGCGTCGTGAATATCCTCACCGGTCGCCGCGACGAGATGCTCGCACCCCTCGCCGCACACCGCGACGTCGACGCGCTGCTTCTCTGCACCGCCGACCCTGAAGTCAGCAAATCCGCCGAGATCGAGGCCGTCCACAACCTGAAGCGCGTCCTCCACCGCCGCCACGACGACTGGGCGGGAATCCAGAGTCCCTACGAAATCACCGACCTGCAGGAAGTGAAGACGACATGGCACCCGATCGGGAGTTAGATGAAGGCGCGGCTTCGCGCACGCAGAACGAGAACGGCGCCAGCCAGGCGCCCGACGGCACGCCGGCCGAGACAAGCCAGCAGGCCGGGGAGATGGAACTCCCGCTTCACGCCCGCAACCGCGCCGCCGAACTCGTCAAGTCGCCCGACAAGCTGAGGGAGATGGTCGAGGAAGCAAGAGAAAAAGCGAACGCCACCGGCGCTTCATCCCGCCCCCTCGCCGGAGTCATCGAAGACCTCAAGACGATGTTCGAGCTGCTTCGCGCCGTCGCCAGGGGCTCCCACCGCGTCAGGAAGGAAACCCTGATTCTCATCGCCGGCGCCGTTCTCTACTTCGTGATTCCCATCGACGTCATCCCGGACTTCATCCCGGTGGCGGGCTTCCTCGACGACGCTGCGGTCATCGCCTGGGTGGTCAAGACCTGCAAGACCGAGATCGATCTCTTCAGGGCTCTGACGACGAACGGCAGCGGTGCCGCGCCGGCCTCCGCCGACCCGGTCGAGCCGAGCGCCGTCTGATCCCGGCGCGGTCCTAGCGGAACTGCCCGAACTGCCTTGAAGCTGATGGTGGCGATTCCGGGAACTCTTGCGCCGGCTCTTCCGGTGACAGGCAATTGACTCCCACCAACGGCGCCGTCGCACCAACCGCCGAAGGCCCGCGAGGCCGTTCCCCGGCCAGAACGCAGGGGGATTGGCTAGTCGAGGCACAAGCGAGGCGGCAGGTGCGGACTTTCTTCGACGAACTGAAGAACGGCACTCGGAACTACCGGACAGTCGCCAGCCTGAGCGGCCAGATCACGCAGGAGTATCGGGGCCGCTGCGTCCTGGAACTCCTGCAGAACGCCCACGACGCGCTCGGCGGCGCCCGGCCGGACGATCCGCGACAGATCTCGTTCGTGCTCGTTACCGAACCCGAACCGGTACTCCTGATCGCGAACAGCGGCCGGCCGTTCCGACAGAAGGACTTTGAAGGAATCTGCCAACTCGGCCAAAGCCCCAAGGACCCGAACGAGAGCGTCGGCAACAAGGGGCTCGGCTTCCAGAGCGTGCTCGAAGTCTCCACGCGGCCCCAGATCTGGTCCACAACGGCCGAAGCCGGCGACGCGGAGTTCGTCTTCGGCTTCGACCCCGCCGGGACAAAGCGCCTCGTTGAGCAGGCTCTCACCGAGATCGAGAGTGGTCTCCAGCCGCCGCATGCCGCTACCGGTCGCCAAATCATCAACTGGTCGGAAGAACAACTGCACAACTACCAAGAACGCAACCGGTCCGGCGAAGCGCTCGACGCTGCTCGCGAAGCGAGGAGGTACGTGTCGCCATACTCGATCCCGTTGCCAGTCGACGAGACGCCCCCGGAGGTGGGCGAGCTTCTCGATGCGGGTCATGTAACGGTCATCCGGTTGCCGCTCGATGGTGGCAGAACCGGCGCATTCGACAGAACTGCCGAGTCCATCGGGGACTCTGATCGGGCGCGAGGTACCGCTGCCGACCGGCGGCGCGCTGTGGACGAAGCGGTCGAGTCGATCAGGGACCAACTCGACCGCCTGGACGCCCGGTCGGCTGTCTTTCTGCCGGACCTCGAGAGACTGACCATAAACGTGGACGGAGACAGCCGCGTCCTCGAGCGCATCGTCTACTCCACCGCGGACCTGCCGGGCTCGAGACCTGCACACGAGCAACTGCTGCTGGTCGGCCGTTCAGCCGGAAACGCCCTGGACGATACGACCCGAGAGTTCCGCGTATGGACGCGCGGCCTGGGAGGCGACGGCGACCCTGCTGAAGCCCGACGAATCCAGGACGCCGTCAAACACCTCCCGAATCGTTGGCCGGAGGTTCGGCAAGTCGAGGTCGGCGTCGCGGTCGAGGACAGCAGTACGCCAGAACCGGGCACGTTCGTCATCTTTCTGCCCACTGAAGTCGGCACTGGTACCGGAGCGCACATCAACACTCCGTTCTACGGCTCGCTCGACCGCCGCCAGATCAACTTCAAGGACGAGTACAACGCACTGCTCCTTGAGTACGTCAAGGATTTGGCGCTCGACGTGGTCACCGAACTCGCGGCGAGACCGCCCGAAGGCTGGCGCGCGCGAGCAGTGGTCGATCTGCTGGGATCGGCCGCCGCCCCGGGTGGCGGAGTCCGGCCGAGCCTCATGGATCAGCCCCCTCAAACGGCAGACGAAACGGGCCGCGACGTCGCGAACGCCAAGCTGATCCTCTGCGACAGAGGTTGGCGAGACTTCCGTAGCGCGAGAATCATGCCCGAGGTTCCGGGCGATGATCCACTAGGCGAAGTTAGTTGGCGCAAGGGCGCCGAATTCGCCATCCTCTCTTCAGAGCTCGATGGTCGCCATACCGAGGTCAAGGCACTCCTCAAGTGCTTTGGAGGCTCCCCCGCCCCCACCCAATCCGAGTGGGCCGCCACGATCGAACGAATCGCCGCTCGACTTCACTCACGAGAGATTGAAGCTTCCTGGGATGAGTTCCTGAGCAGCCTGCTGGCCGTTCTGCCCCAACAACTCAGGTCCCTGCGGGGAAGGGGCGCGGCGGATCCCCTGTGCAACGCTAAGTTTCTCCCCACCCAGGACGGCCGCCTGCTTTGCGCCTCCGATGACAATGCGGTCCGGATCTTCTTCCAGCCCCTTCGAGGCCTCGACGACGCAGCGGAGTTCGTCGGCCGGATTCCCGCCTCGCTCCAGGACCGCATTGCGTTCCTTCACGACGGCGTGAAGACTCACGAAGGACCGCAACGACAGAACACCGAGGTCCAGAAGTTCCTCGACGGCCGATTCGTTCAGGGCTTCCGAAGGGAGGACCTAGTCCGGGATGTCGTCCTTCCGGCACTCCCCGAACTACCCGTCCCTCACGGCGGCAGCGAAGCGAACCGCTGCGCCGAGATTCTGAAGTGGACCCTGGCGCTCATCGGCAACGAAGAGTCGCAGACGCTCGCGGGCCTGCTGAAGCGCCTGCCCGTTGCCTGCCACGGCGGATGGTTCGCCGCCGGCGAAGCAGTCTTCGGTCCGGGCTGGATCGGCCGGCACGGCGAGTC
Source organism: Thermoanaerobaculia bacterium (assembly GCA_965232105.1). GTDB lineage: Bacteria > Acidobacteriota > Thermoanaerobaculia > Multivoradales > Multivoraceae > Multivorans. Next base: position 2,481,625 of record OZ246956.1, on the reverse strand, counting down.
CGTTCAGACCCTCGCCGAGGGTCTGCCCGCCGACTCGAACCAGCTTCTGGAGAAGGCGCTCCTGCCTCCGCAGGACCCGCGATGGGGACTCGACGCCGAGGCTTCGAACGCTCTGTTCGAAAGCTCCGGGGTCATCGACGGACTCCCGATTCGAACCGCCGAGCCGGTTCACTTCTTCATGTCGGCAAGCTACCGAGAGCTTCCGCGAGAAGCGCCAGAAGCAACTCCCCAGACCGCATGGGACGACTGGCTCAGGGCTTGCGGAGACGAGCTGAAGCCCGAGATCAAGAGCCGGACCTCGTACAAGCTCGACGACATCTACCTAGCAACCGAGATTCACTCCCTCCGGGATCTTGAAGCTCCCGCGCGAGAAGCGCTCTCCGACCTGATCATCTCTTCTCTGGAAGCATGGGACGACGACTGGGAGTCCGCCCAGCTCACGAGACCGCGCTATCCAGCCAACCGATGGCCCATCACCTCCCCTCTCAAGCACTGGTTGACCACCCTCCCGTGGCTCCATGAAAACGAACTCGAGCCCGGTCCGCTATGCCAGCGGTGGTTCGTGCCCGAGTCACTCCTCCGCGGCCAGGGTGGACGATTCGCCCATCTCGCGCCTCTGTCGCTGAAGCTTGCCCATCGCTTGGGCGAGAACCCCGAACTGCGCGCCAAGCTTGAGCGGCTCGGCTTGAACGTCTATCCCACCGAGGACGAACGCACCGGGCCGGAACTACTCGAAGCCCTGGCCGATGCCTGGGACAAGGGCGCAATGCCTGCCGGCGGGTTCGACGTCTTTCTCGGACAGGTGCGCCATGCCTGGAAGCACCTGGACCCCGATCGGGGACTCCCGGGGCGGTTCCTCATCCGTACCAGGCCGCGTGCCTTCCAGATCGTCACGGATCCGGCGGATGCCTACCTCCCCGACGATGAGATGCGCACGAGATCGCTTCGCGACCACCAGAAGCCGATTCTTGAGATGCGTCCCGTTCGGAGTTCCATCGGCGCCCTTCTGGACGAACTGAAGGTCCCGCGAGCATCCGACCTGGACGAGTACAGCCTCGCAGACGGTCGGCCCGCGGCCGAAGAAGCGGACAGGGCCGTGCCGATCGAAGACACAGAAGTCAGGTGGCTCCCCCTCGTACTGCTGACTTTGGCCGCACACGGCGGCGCCAATCCCCGTGGACCCGCCACGAAGGCGTGGCAGAACGCCGCGGCGAGACTGCGCGGGGCGCGGGTCCATGCGTGCGGCTCGCTTTCCGTGGAGCTGATGGACGCCGACAAAGTCGTCGCCAGCAGCGAGCCATCGGCGCACTGGCTCCCAGACGAGGGAACGCTCCTCCTGCGTCACGGCTCACCGTACGACGAACTGGCCCCGCCCTCGCAGGCAATTCTCGAACGCCAGGATCTGCTCAAGGACCTCCGCCTCGTGCTGGGGGCTCTGGCGGAAAGAGCGCCGGAACCGACGCAGGACCAGATCGAGGAAGCGCTCGACAAGGCGGAGATCGATGCCGAGGCCTTCGCCGACATCCGACATCGCTGGCACGGCAACACGGCGCATGTGGTCGAGCGGATTCGGCCGGTCCTGAAGTTGCTCGCCATCCCTGCCGACGGCCTCGAAGCGGCCGCGGCTGAGACCGAAGCTCTCACGAAGTGGCTGTCCCCACGTCTCGAAGAGCGCCCAACGACCGGATGGTCCGCTGAGGAACTGATCTCAGCCGCCAGGGCGAGCCGCGACGACCGCGGCATGGGGCACGAGGTTTGGCGAAACCTGGGTGAGATCTCCCAGCTTCCTGCATGGAACGAAGCACTCGCCGAACTCGGAGACCGATACGCCGCGTGCGAGAACGGCGACGCAGGCGAGCAGACGAAGCTGCGCATCCAGGAAGCCGCACTGCTGCTAAGAGCCCTCGCTCGGCAGGTGGCCGTCGAAATGAGGGACGCGGACCTGTTCCTCAGGATGGAAGAGGCGAGCCAGGACTTCGAAGCGCCACCCGATTGGTCCTCTCGATGGTGGGAGGTGCCATTCGACACTGTGCTCGGGCACCTGCGCACCGCCTACGTGGACGAACTGGGCGTGGACTCGGGCCCCGTCGATGCCCTCGACGACGCCAGCACGCTCGCGGAGCTTCGCGCAGCACTCGTCCAGCAGGGAATCGCCGTCGACGTGGACCCGTACGAGACCTTCCGCCGGAACGAGAACCGGCTCGAAAAGGAGATCGGCCAAGTGCGCGATCTCCACCGAGCATGGCTGGAGGTTCTCGAGACGAAGCCCGTCCCTCCCCGGCACGAGGAATCCGGGTCGCCCCGAATGAACGCCTCGGCGTATCTACGAGACTGGTCCGAGGCGGAGATCTTCGAGCAAGCGCTTGAGACGGTGAATGACGCGGCGTTCCTCAGGCAATGCGACGGGTGCCGAGCCGTCGACGAGGCGCGGGCGAAGCTCAAGGTCACCGCGGAAGTCGTCGAACAAGCACGGCGGAAGCGTCGCGAGCGGCAGAGAGAGGAGCAGCGAGCGCAGAAGACCGAGGTGATCGCGGGCAAGCCGTTCGAGGTGGGTCTCGATAGCTACGGCGATCTGCTGGCTCGTCTCGACACCCTGCCCGAACTGAAGGGGCCCAGCGTCAAGAGCGACGAGTCGACGCGTCTGGTCCAGCCCGGTGCCGGTTCCAGCCCCAAGGCATGGTCCCCCCCAGCCTCACCCGGCAGAACCTCGCACCTGTACGCGTCGCCCCACCTTCCCGTCCTGGTCGGAATTGTCGGCGAGATGCACGCCTACCGCTACCTTCGGTCTGAATTCGGCAGCAGCGTCGTCACGCCTGCCGCCTGGGTGTCCGAGAACAGCCTCCAGGTCCTGCCGCTGGCAGGAGGCGAGAAGCGCGACGCAAGCGACAGCCGCGGCTTCGACTTCCGGTTCGCCAGCGACGGCATCACGTGGCACTTCGAGGTCAAAGCGACTACGGAAGACGACACGAGCTTCTCGCTCCCGCCGAGCGAGATTCGCGCGGCCACCAGGCTCGCGAACAGGGGCCGCGACCGCTGGCGCATCCTGCGCATCAGGAGCACGCTCTCCGACAGGCCGGAGATCGACTTGCTTCCCAATCCCTTCGAGGCCGGGTTCTCGGACCTCTTTCGGCTCAGCAGCGGCGGGATGACCGTCCGATACGCACTGGACGCCGCTACATAGCCGCCGCGACCAAAGGCGCAATCACCGGTACGGAAACAGCGTCCGTACTTCGAGATCGATCTCCACGCCCGGCACCCTCAGGCGATCGCCACCGCCGTGGACAGAACGCTCGCTGTAGCCGTCCGGCCCGGGCGCGCTGAACGCCTCGATGGTGCGACTGCCCAGATCGACCAGCCAGAACTGCCGTATGCCATGGCGGGCATAGAGCTGCGCCTTGACTCGGCGGTCGTAGTCGAGGGTCGTGTCCGAGACCTCGATGGCCAGGAGCACGTCCTCGGGCCGCGGGAGACGTTCGCTGTACGCGTCGTCGCGTCTGACGAGCACGGTTACGTCGGGCTCCGGCTCCGTGGAGTCGTCGAGACGGACCGGGCTCTGAACCCGGATGGCGGTGCGGTGGTCGACCGCGCGGATGAGCAACTCGGCAAGGATGTCGACACAGGCCGCGTGGCGGCTGCCGACGGGGGACATCACGACGATTTCTCCTTCGATGAGCTCGACCCGGTCGTCTTCGCCCAGGATTCCCGCCCGCGCCATCGCGTGGTAGTCGTCCACCGTGAACAACCGTCTGGCGGGCATGACTGGCGGCGTCCCCTCCGCACTCGTGCTTCGCACGGCCATCGTCATGCAGACGATCCTACTCGCTGACGCGAATCACACCGTCGTCGGCGAGGCGGATCCGGCCTCGCCGCCGCCTGCAGCTACAGCGAGGCCGCGCCGTGGTAGGCCCGCGCGACCCAGGCCATGAGCTGAGCGCACAGAAGCCCCAGCGGCGTGCCAATGAGGTTGCCGAGCACACCCATCAGCACGCCGACCGCGGCCAGGGCGGGCTGGAAGACGCCCGCGACCACGGGCGTCGAGATCACGCCGCCGACGTTGCCCATGCTGCCGGTGGCGAACAGGAACAGCGGCGCCCGCAGCAGGCGCATGGCCACGTACAGACAGGCCACGTGGATGCCGATCCACACCGCGCCGACCGCGAGCACGAAGGGCGCCTTGGCAATCGCCGCCAGGTTGCCGCCGGCACCCATCGTCGCGACCATCAGGTAGAGGCCGCCGTAGGCCACCGGGGTCGCGCCCCGGTGATCCAGGCGGCGAATCGGCGTGAAGGACAGTCCCAGGCCGAACGCCGCGACGAGCAGGATGCCCCAGGTGAAGTGCGAGAGCACGGAACCCACCTGCGGCAACAGCTCGCCGCCCCGCATGCACAGCCAGCTCCCGACCAGGCCGACGCCGAGCATCGCGGCGAAGGCCGGCAGTGTGATCGGCCGGGCCTTCTCCTTCTGGACCTTCTGCAGCCGCTCGTTCAGCCGGTCGAGTTCCTCGCGCCGTGCCCGGTGACGGCGGTCGATCCGGTTCTGGTGGCCGCTCAGCAGGATGATGATCGACATCCAGCCGTAGCCGACGACCGAGTCGACGATGATCATCGGAGCGAAGATGTCGTCCGGAGCACCGACGCCCTCCTTGATCGCGATCATGTTCGAGAGGCCGCCGATCCAGGAGCCGGAGAGGGCCGCCAGACCCTTCCAGGCCTGCGGGTCGAGGAAGGGCTGGAAGATCGCCAGGGCGATCGGGCCGCCGATCACGATGCCGGCGGAGCCGGCGAGAAGCATCGCCGCCGCCAGCGGCCCCAGGCGCTTGATCGCCGGCACGTCCGTCGCCAGCACCAGGAGCAGCAGGGCGCACGGCATCAGGTAGTCCGTGCACCAGTCGTAGAACGGCGACGCGGCGGGGGTGATGCCGACCGTGGTCAGCACCACGGGCAGCAGGTAGATCCAGACGATCGGCGGCAGGGTCCTGAACAGCCGCTCGAAGGCCGGGGTCTGGGCCAGCGCGAAGATCAGCGCCACGAAGCCGGCGAAGAAGACGAGCAGCGCGGTCGGATCGTTGATCAGCGCCTGCTCCGTCATCGCGGGTGAGTCTATGAGCCTGCATCGAAGCACGCAGCGGAGCGAGTGTTGCTATCTTCCGACGCCACCTTCACCTGACGTTGCACCCCCGGGAAAGGCAGACCACATGAGACCCACGCGCCACTCCGCGGCGACCGTCCCGGCCGCCGCGGCCGCGGCCTGCCTCCTGTTCGCATCGGCCGTCGAGGCCCAGTTCGGGGCCCGGCCCCCCAACCGCTCGTCCCTGCTCGACGACGGCGCCCTGCACGTCGTCATCTGCGGCAGCGGATCGCCGCTGCCAAGCGCCGAGCGCGCCGGACCCTGCACGGCGGTGATCGCCGGGGGGCGGATGTTCCTGATCGACGTCGGCCCCGGCTCGACGGAGAACCTTCGCCTCTGGGGTCTGCCCCTGGGCAACCTCGCGGGCGTCCTGCTGACCCACTTCCACTCGGACCACATCGGTGAACTCGGCGAGGTGACCTTCTCCAGTTGGACGGGCGGACGGGCCGAGCCCCTCGACGTCTACGGCCCGGACGGCGTCGAGCGCGTCGTTGCCGGCTTCCAGGCCGCCTACGAACTCGACGTCTCCTACCGGGTCGCACACCACGGCGCCGACCTGTTGCCGTCTGACGGCGGCAAGGCGGCTGCGCACCCGATCGAACTCACTGAAGACGCCTCATCGCGCGTCGTCTACGACGAAGACGGCCTCAAGATCACGGCGTTCCTCGTCGAACACGAACCAGTATCGCCGGCGGTCGGCTACCGGATCGACTACGGCGGCCGCTCGGTCGTTGTCAGCGGCGACACGATCCGCTCGGCGAACCTGGAGGCGGCGAGCCAGGGCGTCGACGTCCTGGTCCACGAGGTCCTCTCCGAAGCCCTGATCGGCGGGGCGGCGCAGGCTCTCGAGAGCGGCGGCAACGAACGGACGGCGCAACTGCTCCGGGACACGCTGGACTACCACACCTTCCCCGCCGACGTGCACGCGCTGGCCGCCGACGCGAAGGTCGAGCTGCTGGTCCTGAGCCACCTCGTGCCGCCGTTGCCCGCGGCCCAGGCGGAGAGCGTGTTCATGCGCGGCCGGGCGGAAGACGCGCCGAACGAGGCCGTGGTCGCCGTCGATGGCATGCACATCGCTTTGCCGGCGAACAGCGACGAGCGGACGATCGAGACGTTCTAGGTGAGCTACGAGGCCGAACTCGACTTCGCGGTCGAGACCGCCTGGATCGCCGGCCAGTTGACGCTGGAGTTCTTCCGGCTCGGCGTCGAGGCGGAGCTCAAGAGCGACATGACGCCGGTCACCGAGGCGGACCGGGGCGCGGAGGAGCTGATCCGTTCACGGATCGCCGAGACGTTCCCCGGCGACGTCGTTGTCGGTGAGGAGTTCGGCACGAGCGACGGCGCGTCGTCAGGCTCGGCAGGCGCCAGTGGCCGTCACTGGTACATCGACCCGATCGACGGCACCCGCTCCTTCGTGCGCGGCGTGCCGCTCTACGGCATCCTGATCGGCCTGGAGGTCAACGGCCGGGTCGAGGTCGGCGTAGCCCACTTCCCGGGCATCGGCGAGACGGTGGCGGCCGCCTCCGGTCACGGCTGCACGCTGAACGGCGAGCCGGCGCGGGTCTGCGCGACGGGCAGCCTGAGCGAGGGCTACGTCTCCTTCGGCGACCCCGGGCTCTTCGTCGACCCCCGGCATCGAACGGCCTGGCAAGGGATGATGGAGAACACCGCCTACCGCGTCGGCTGGTCCGACGCCTACGGCCATGCCCTGGTCGCCACCGGCCGGCTGGAACTCATGGTCGATCCCCAGATGAGCGCCTGGGACTGTGGACCGTTCCCCGTCATCCTTCGGGAAGCCGGCGGCTACTTCGGCGACTGGGACGGCAACGAGACGATCCACTGCGGCCGGGCGTTCAGCACCACCCGCCGGCTCCTGCCGGAGGCGCTGGAGATGCTCAGCGGCTGAGAGACCGGGTGCGCCGGACCGCCATCCGTGCGCCCGATGACGGGCGCACGGACTGGTTCATGGGTGGCGCGGATCGCGCCCCCCCGGGTTCTGGTAACCACCCGCCGTAGGCCTTCAGCCGTTGTCGCCCGGCGGCGCCTCGCCCTCCCTGAGCGGCTCGGCAAAGCAGCTCAACAACTCCTTCACCTCGTCCAGCCGGTTGTCGGGCACGCACAGGGACACCGGAACAGGCGACTTCCCGACCATCCCCATGCCGAACATGCCGACTCCGGCACTCTGCACCAGGAACGGGATGTCGTACTGATCCAGGGCATGGCCGATCGCTTCGGCCTCCAGCCGGGAATCGAACTTGGCGAGTTCAACGAACTTCACGTGATGAACCTCATGCAACCTCAACGAAGAAGATGCCCCGGCCTGATGTCGGCCAGGTACTCGTCGCACGGCTCGCAACGGATGCCCTGGATCTCGAGCCGCTCGTCGCCACGATACAGGAGGCGCGCCCGCGCAGCCGGGTAGTCCTCCAGGAACGCCCGCAATCCCCGGAGATCGCGGCCCCGCACCGAACGGCTGTTCTTCACCTCGAAGGCCCACAGCCCCTCCTCTCCGTAGACCACGAAGTCCACTTCATTGCCTGACTTCGTCCGCCAGAACGAGAGCGTTGCGCCTGAACCCGAGTAGTCCAACCACGCACGAAGATGCTGGGCCACCAGACCCTCGAGAGCCCCGCCTTCGATCTCCTCCGGGCGGTCCAATGGGCCGGCGGGACGTACCGACCGGAACACACCGGCATCGAACCAGTAGAACTTCGGATGCACAGTCAACTGCCGTTTCTGTCGCCGCCGAAAGACGGGTAGCCGGAACGCCAGATAGAGGTCTTCGAGAATCCCGATGTAAGCCTCCACGGTCTTCCGGCTCGCATGGGTTTCGCGGGCCACCTCGGAGATGTTGAGCACGGCGCCATGCGAGAACGAGACCCTCTCCACGAAACGCCCGAAGTGGTCGAGCCGGCGGACCAGACCTTCCGTCTGAACCTCCTCGCGGATGTATAGCGCGACGTATGCAGCGAGCGTGGCATCGGGTGTATCGGAATCGTAGACGACCGGCAGCAGGCCGCGGCGAAGGGCAAGACCAAGGTCGAACGACGGCAGTTCCGCCGCCATGAAGGGGTGCATCCGCTCCAGCAGGAGCCTGCCCGCGAGCAGGTTCACGCCCGCCCGCCTCAGCTTGCGGGCGGAGGAGCCCGTCAGCACGAAGCGCGGACCCGCCCGCCCGCGACGCGCAAGCAAGTCATGGACCACATTGAGGAGGGCCGGCACCTTCTGCACTTCGTCGACGACTACGACCGTGGCGTCCGGTTCCCCGTCCACGAGTTCCCGGAGCCGCTCCGGCCGTGCCGCGAACCGCTGCTCCAACTCCGGGCGCAGCAAGTCCACCCACAGTGCCTCCGCCAACGCCTCACGGAGGAAGGTCGACTTGCCGGTTCCTCTGGGGCCGAAGAGGAAGTAGCTCGCCTCTGGAGGCTGGAGAAATCGTCCTAGAACTGCCATTTTGTCTGCCGATCTGGCGGCAACGATACCAGAAACGCAGGAACACGGGGCTCGCTGCGCCGCGAGACCGCGGTCGGGTCCCGCCCAGTGATGGCCGGCGTCACGGAGGCCCAGCCCATGAAAGCGCCGTCTCTACACTTGCCGGCATGACCTGGAAGGCCGCCCTCCCGGCCACACAACTGATCGCTGCGGCCAGTTTCGCCCAAGAGGCCCCAGAGCCAGTCTCGAGGGTTTCTGGTTCCCTTTCCGAGTAGGAAGAGTAACCGCCGCTCACTGAGCGGCCCTGTCAGCCGGGTGCAAGCCGGCGGTTGCATGGAGACGTCCGGACGTCTATAGTCCTCGACATGGAACCGCCCAGACGAGCACCCGGCCAGGTCCGGGACGCCATCTTGGCTGTCCTGAGCACCTATCCGGACGGCGCTTCACCCAGGCAGATCGCGGACGGTGTGCGGCAGCGCCTTGGGCCCGTCGCCGCTTCGAGCATCCGCTCGTACCTCCGGTTGAACACGCCAAGTCTTTTCGACAAGCCAGCCCGCGGCCTCTACCGGCTTCGCTCCGCTTCAACTCACTGGGGCCCACCCAGCAGTGAACTCCGGGAAGCGCTACCGGCGTTCGACTATGGCGCTGCTTCGATCGTTCAAGCCGACTGCCTCGACTGGCTAAGGACCTGCGAGCCCAACACGATTCACGCAGTGGTCACCGACCCTCCCTACGGCCTCGTCGAGTACTCCAGTCTCGAACAGGAGAAGCTCCGTGCCCGGCGCGGCGGCGTGTGGCGCATCCCGCCTTCCTTCGACGGCGCGAAGCGATCTCCTCTGCCGCGCTTCACCACGCTGTCGGCCAGGGACAAGGAAGCTCTGGAGGCGTTCTTCGAAACCTGGGCGAGACGGCTCCTGCCCGCGCTCGTTCCCGGCGCAAACGTGGTCGTCGCCACCAACCCCTTGCTCTCCTACCTGGTGTCGGGCGCGCTCGCGCGTGGCGGTCTGGAACGGCGGGGCGAGCTTGTGCGTCTGGTCACTACGATGCGCGGCGGAGACCGCCCAAAGGGAGCTCACGTCGAGTTCAAGGATGTGAGCGTCATGCCGAGGTCCATGTGGGAACCGTGGCTGCTGTTCCGAAAGCCTCCAGAGGGCAGAATTCAGGACAACCTGCGGAAGTGGGGCACTGGGGGGTTCCGCCGGCCCGAGAGCGGCCGACCCTTCGGCGACGTGATCCGCTCCGCGCCAACTCGAGCCTCCGAACGAAAGTTGGCGCCACACCCGAGCCTCAAACCGCAGCGCTTTCTCAGGACTGTCGTCCAGGCGGTCCTACCCTTGGGAAAGGGCGTCGTCCTCGATCCGTTCTGCGGCGCTGCCTCGACTCTCGCGGCGGCAAACGCCGTCGGCTACAAGAGCCTCGGCATCGAGAAGGACCCGCATTACTACCGCATGGCCTGCCAGGCTCTTCCCCAGCTCGCCGCGCCACAGGGCCAACACCAACTCTTCCAGGTCTAACGAGGCTCCGCCTCAGACCGACGAGCGTGCAGGGCGGAGCGGATGCCGGCGGGGACGCCGACGCACCCAGTGGGCGAACTTGCCTCAACTGTAAAGACGACGCCTGTTCAAGGAGTCTAGGAACCAGATCGGCCGGGCAAGTACAGCCAGCTCTGCCGGAACTTCCGTATTCCGTCCCGATCGAGCGTCGCCGTCCGCGTTCCCAACTCACCCCGCTCGTTCCGACGGAAGTCGTCGACCGTCACGTAGCCGACGTAGACCTCGGTGAAGACCATCGGACTTCGAGCACGAGCTGGCTCGGTGTCGTGATCCGTCTTGTACACAAAGACGCAGAGCCACTGGTCCCGGGCGCCGTGGAAGTCGACGGCGCCGCCCTTCTTTCGGGTCGTCTTGATCTCAAGGCCCTCTTCCCCCGCCGCGACGCTGTTGTCGGGATAGACGCCCCCGACGAGGAGATCCGGATGACCGTTGTGGTAGCGGTTCTCCGTCAAGCTTCGCGCGTGGTTCGCGAGACTCGCCGTCAGCATGTCCGAGATGAATCCGGACATCGCGGCCGGCCGCAGCAGATCGTCCAGGCGCTTCAATCCTCGCCCGAGCAGGTTGCAGTTGACGTCGAAGAAGAAGTCGTAGACGTCCTGCATCGCCAGGTCGAAGTCCTTGACGCGCAGTTCGTACGGGAGCCGCAGTTCCTGGTTGAAGCCAGCAGGGGCGACGTGGCTTCGGCCTATCTGCTTCATCCGCCGGAGTCCCTCTTGCTCTCCTTCTCCGGGACCTTCAACATCAACCCCAGCCGGGTACATCGCGCCACCAGCTCGTCGCGCTGGTTGTACGCGCGGTGCTCGAACGTCACGATGCCTGCGTTGGGCCGTGAACGGCTCTCCCGCTTGTCCTTCACCTCGGTCTCTATCCGCAGCGTGTCTCCGTGGAACACGGGCCGCGGAAAGACGACATCGTTCCAACCCAGGTTGGCGACCGTCGTGCCGAGCGTCGTGTCGCCGACCGAGATGCCGACCATCAGGCTGAGCGTGAAGCAACTGTTCACGATCCGCTGTCCGAACTCGCTGTTCTTCATCGCCTCGGCGTCAAGGTGGAGCGCCGCCGGGTTGTGGGTCATCGCGGTGAAGAAGACGTTGTCCGCCTCGGTCACGGTCCGGCGAAGAGCGTGGTCGAAGAGTTGCCCGACTTCAAACTGTTCGTAGTAGAGGCCCGCCATGGACTGAACCCTAGCCGACCCGTTCGATGTCCGCGCCGAGCGACCGCAACCGCTCGTCGATCCGCTCGTAGCCCCGGTCGATCTGCTGCACGTTGTCGATCACGCTGCGGCCCTCGGCGCACAGGGCGGCGATCAGCATCGCCATTCCCGCCCGGATGTCGGGGCTCACCATGTCCCGGCCGTAGAGCTTCGACGGCCCGCTGACGACCACCCGGTGCGGATCGCAGAGCACGATCTGGGCGCCCATCGCCACCAGGCGGTCGACGAAGAACATGCGGGACTCGAACAGCTTCTCGTGGATCAGCACGGAACCACGGCTCTGGGTCGCGCCGACTACCGCGATCGAGGTCAGGTCGGCGGGGAAACCCGGCCACGGCGCGTCCTCGATCTTCGGGATCGCGCCCTGGAGGTCGGTGCGCACGCTCAGTTCCTGGCCGCCCGGAACGAACAGGTCGCGGCTGTCGGAGGAGATCTCGAAGTCGATCCCCAGACGCCCGAACGCAAGCCGCGTCGCACGGTGCTCCATCGGGCGCGCGTTGGGAATCCGCAGTTCGCCGCCCGTCACGGCGGCCAGCGTGATCAGGGATCCGACCTCGATGTAATCCGGCCCGATCGTGAACTCGGCGCCGCCGAGTCCATCCGTGCCCTCGATCGTCAGCGCGTTCGTGCCGATGCCGCTGATTCCCGCCCCCATCGACCGCAGCAAACGGCAGAGGTCCTGCACGTGAGGTTCGCTCGCCGCGTTGAGGATCCGGGTCTCCCCCTCCGCGAGAGTAGCCGCCATCACCGCGTTCTCGGTCGCCGTGACGGAAGCCTCGTCGAGGAAGATCTCGGCGCCGCGGAGCCGGCCGTCGGCGGCCTCGACACGGCACTCGAGTCCACCGCGGGGGCAGAGCGTGATTTCGGCGCCCAGGGCCTCGAGCGCCAGCACGTGGGTGTCGAGTCGCCTACGGCCGATCACGTCCCCACCCGGAGGCGGCATCCTCACCTGTCCGCGCCGCGCGAGCAGCGGTCCCGCGAGCAGGATCGAAGCCCGGATCGCCCGGCAGAGTTCCGGATCCGGATCCTCGTCGCCGAGGCCGGCGGCACAGACACGAACCGTGTCGTCATCGACGAACCCGGCCTCGGCGCCGAGTTGACGCAGCAACCCGATCTGCGCCTCCACATCCCGAATGCGCGGCACGTTGCGGAGCGTGACCTCCTCGTCGGTGAGGAGCGCGGCAGCCAGGATCGGCAGGGCCGCGTTCTTGTTGCCGCGCGCTTCCAGCATCCCCGAGATCGGATGGCCGCCCTCGATCACGAACTGGGCACGAGGCATGTGTCCGGCTACTTCCATCGGGCGTCTTCCATCGGGGCGTTAGTTGACCACAGCAACGTCGCGGTTGCCGCCAACCTTTCCGGTCCCGAAGATCCTGAAACTCCGGCAGTGTTGCCACGTTGTAGAGATGGACGGCCCACGAACCGGTCGCCAGCCCCTTTCGTCCGCATCAGCCAAGGAGACCGACATATGAAGAACCTCCACCACCATCGCTGGGCAACACTGGCCTTCGCCCTCCTGATCACCCTCGTTCCCGGTGCACTCCTGGCGCAGGACCAGGCCAATCCGAGCCAGGACGAGCGCTGGGAAGAAATCGGTCAGCGCTGGCAGGAATGGGGCGAGCGCTTCGGCCGCAGCTTCGAGGACGCCGACTGGGAGTCCCACGGCAAGGACTGGGAAGAGGTCGGCAAGCGCTGGGAAGAATGGGGCGAGCAGTTCGCCGCCTCCTTCGAGCACGCGTTCGACGAAGAGGAATGGGACGCCTGGGCCGAGCAGTTCGACGACATGGAGCACCCTGACGGCGAAGTCGACCGGGACCGCTTCGAACAGTTCTGGGAGGAGTTCGGCGAACGGTTCGGCACCTCTCTCGGCGAGGCGATGGAAGGCGCCGACTGGGAGACCTTCGGCGAAGCGATCGGCGCGTTCGGGGAGCAGATGGGCGAACTCGCCGAACTGATCGCGGCCAGCCTGGAGACCGCCGACTGGGAAGGCTTCGCCGATCTCGTCGGAGAGACGGTCGAACAGGCGGTCGAACACGCCGAGGAAGCGACGGAAGCCGCCGAGGAGGCAGCCGAGGCAGCGGAAGAAGCGGTCGAAGCAGCCGCCCAGGCCGCGGAAGACGTGGTCGACTCGGTCGACCCCTAACGGACCCACCCGGCAACCGGCCGGCTGGCGACAGGACGTCGCGTAGGCTTCGCGCTCCCGCCCACGACCCACGGAGTGTGCAGATGCCAGTCGACCCCCAGGTGCAGGCCTTCCTCCAGGCACAGGAGCAGGCCGCGATCGAAAACCAGGTTCCGCCAATCACCGAGCAGACGGTAGAGATGGCCCGGGCCGGCTATCTGGCGGTCGCCGAGATGCTGGGCCAGGGCCCGGATTGCGACACCGAGGACGCCGCGGTCCCAAACCCCGCCGGTGACATCCCGGTGCGCATCTACCGACCGAACGACGCCGCCAGCGGCCTGCCGATCCTCGTCTACTACCACGGCGGCGGTTGGGTCATTGGCGACCTGGACACTCACGACTACGCCTGCCGCGAACTCTGCGTGGGCGCCCGCTGCCTCGTTGTCTCCGTCGACTATCGACTCGCGCCCGAGGCCCGGTTCCCGGCCGCCGTCGACGACTCCTGGGCCGCCCTGCAGTGGGTTGCCGCCAACGCTGAGGACCTGGGCGGCGACCCTGGCCGCATAGCCGTCGGCGGCGACAGCGCCGGCGGCAACCTGTCGGCGGTCATGAGCATCCTCGCCCGCGACGCCGGCGGCCCGAAGCTCGCCTTCCAGCTCCTCGTCTACCCGGCGGTCGACATGGACTTCAGCCGCCCCTCGATCGACGAGAACGCGGACGGCTACGTGCTGACCAGGGACCACATGATCTGGTTCCGTGGCCACTACCTGCGTTCCGAGGCCGACCGCGGCGACTTCCGCGCCTCGCCGCTCCTCGCCTCCGACCACAGCGACCTGCCGCCGGCGCTCGTGATCACCGCCGAGTTCGACCCCCTCCGTGACGAAGGCAGGGACTACGCGGAAACCCTCCAGGCCGCCGGCGTCCCGACCACCCTCTCGAACTACGAAGGCCAGGTCCACGTCTTCTTCCAGCTCGCCCCCATCCTCGACGGCGGCCGTAGAGCGGTCGACGAGGCATGCGCGGCACTGCGCGAGGCGTTCGGCTCACACAGTTGAGATCCTGAACGCGCCGCGGCGGAGAGGGCCGGCAGCCAGAGCCGGGGGCGACCTGGAGAGGCTGAAGTACCCGTTCTCGAGGTGAGAGCAGCGGTAGGCTTGGACGCCGTGACCAACCGCGCTAACCAGCCCGTCCAGGCCGCCGAGCCTCTCCAGACGGAACGGGAACTCGGCGCCGCAGCCGCGGAACTGGCTGGCGCCAAGGGCCAACTGGCGGAGAGGCCGCCGAAACCCGACATGGTAGAGGCCGTCCGAGAGGAAATCCGAGCCGGCGGGGATCCTCTCGGCGAGGCTTTCTGCAGAATCCGAACCCCGCGGGAACGTCGCGACCAGGGCGCCACCTACACGCCGGCAGCGATCGTCGACAACATGCTCGCATGGACGGTGAAGCACAAGTCGCCGGCCCGTGTCGTCGATCCGGGCGCCGGATCAGGGCGCTTCATTCTCGCAGCGGGACATCGGTTCCCGGAAGCCGCCCTGGTCGCAGTCGAGACGGACCCGCTCGCGATTCTGATCCTCAAGGCCAACGCGGCGGTTCTGGAACTTTCCGATCGTCTCACGATCGAAGAGACCGACTACCGAGACTTGTCGCTGCCGGCGATCGATGGACCGACGCTCTTCGTCGGCAATCCGCCCTACGTCCGCCACCATCGCATCGACGCGGCTCGCAAGGAGTGGTTCGCCAACACTGCCGCCAGGCAGGGCCTTCGCGCGAGCAAACTGGCTGGGCTCCACATCCACTTCTTCCTCAAGACGCTCGAACTGGCGCAGCCCGGCGACTACGGCGCCTACATCACCGCAGCCGAGTGGTTGGACGTGAACTACGGCTCGGTGCTTCGCCATGCCCTCGCCAACGGGCTGGGCGGCCTCGCTCTCCACCTCCTCTCGCCGACGGCAGAGCCTTTCCCCGACGCACTCACCTCGGCCGCCATCACCTGCTGGGAAGCCGGCCATCAGGGATCCTCGGTCGCGGTGCGGCTGATCGAAACCCCTGATCGTCTGGATGGACTGCGATCGCGTCGGTCGGTGGCCTGGAGCACCCTCAGCAAGGCGCGCCGATGGTCGCCGATCATCAAGCCTGGCGCCCGCAAGCCTGCCGCCGGCACCATCGAGCTGGGAGAGATCTGCCGGGTTCACCGTGGCCAAGTCACCGGCAAGAACGGGGTCTGGATCACCGGGAAGTACGAAGGGGACCTGCCGCCCGGCGTTCTCTTCCCTGCCATCACACGCGCCCGAGAGCTGTCCTCCGCAGGCCCTGCCCTGGCTTCCGCGGACGGCCTGCGCCGCATCGTGGATCTGCCCCGTGACCTGGGCTGCCAGGAAGAGCCGGACCGCCAACTGATCGACGAGTTTCTGCGCTGGGCGAGGGCGCAAGGCGCTCACAAGTCCTACATCGCCCGCCACCGGCGGCCCTGGTGGGCGGTCGGCCTTCGAGCGCCCGCCCCGATTCTCTGCACCTACATGGCGCGCCGTCCGCCCTCGTTCGTGCGAAACCTCTGCGGCGCTCGACACATCAACGTCGCCCACGGCCTCTACCCCAGACAGGAACTCACCGAGGAGCAGCTTGCGGCGCTCACCGAATGGTTGAACCGCCACGTCGGCACCGAGCAAGGTCGCACCTACGCCGAAGGCCTGACCAAGTTCGAGCCAGGGGAAGTCGAGCAGATCCTCATCCCGAAGCTGGAAGACCTCCGATGATCGAACCGAGGCGGTGGACCCTCGCCGAGCTTGAAGGAGACGCGGAAGATGCCACGTCCGTGTTTCGCGAAGGTCGCCTCAAGGAATCCCTGAACCAATACTCCAACTTCTTCGAACACTTCTCGATCGTCTTTCGCGAGCTCATCGACCGCCTGCCGGCCCTTGCGCGCGCCGAAGACTCCGCGGACACGATCATCGAGATACTCCGCGAGGACGACGCCCGAACGGCTCTCCGCTATCTGACGGCGCCGCCCGTGTCCGACGACGACCTCAAGACTCTCGCCGAGACCAAGCTCTCCGCATCCGCCCTCCGAAGCACACCCGAGAACGCCCACCGCATAGCCGCCCTCGTCTTCCGTCTCATCGATCCACACCGCTTTCCCTGGATCACCGAGAGCCGTTCACCGACGAGCGATGAACTCGAGCGAGCTGTTATCGCTTCCGCCGCTCTTGTCGCGGCACAGAAGGTGTCCACCTCCCGCCGGAGCGCGAGCAAGATCCAGGAAGACGCCGTCAAGGAGGTGCTCCGCTCGTGCGGCTTCATCGAAGACCCTTCCCGGCCCGACATCGAGACTCTTGTCGATGCCCCGGCGCCGAACCACTTTCGAGGCGAGAGCAAACTGGGCCGAACGAAGGCCGACATCGTGGCCCGTCTGGCCGATCAGCGCCTCCTGGCGATCGAATGCAAAGTGTCGAACAGCGAAGTCAACTCGTACAAGCGCGTGAACCACGAGGCCGTCGGTAAGGCACGATCGTGGCTGTCCGACTTCGGAAGACGCCAGATCGTTCCAGCGGCCGTCCTCAGCGGGGTGTTCAAGCCCGCGAGCTTGGAGACGGCGCAAGACGAGAGGCTCGCCCTCTTCTGGGCCTTCCGCCTCGACGACCTGGCGGAGTTTCTCCGGAAGACACCAGCCTGAGCTCCGACGACGTTCCCCTGCGCCAGGCGGCTGGCCCGGCGCCCCGCCGCCGCGACAACAGCGCAGAGACCCGGACGAGCGGGTGCAGGAGCCGCCGCTACACCGCCGGCAGCAGGCGGCTGACGCGATAGCCGCCCTGGTCCTTCTCGAAGCCGCAGCCGTCGAGGGTCGGAGCCCAGCGCGATTCGGCGGCAGGCCGGCCGTCGATCCGCAGGAGGCGGATCGACCGGCGCTTGCGCCGGCCGGCAAGGTCCCGCAGGGCGGACCAGGCTTCCCGCGGTTCGAGGTCGTCGCCGAGCGCCGAGAACGTCCAGACGCCCTGACCGCCGGCTTCGAGATACAGGCACGGCGTGCCGGCTCGCAGCACGAGCCAGGCACGGGGAATGCGCCGGGGACCGGAACGGCCCGACTCGACTTCGCTCCCGAGCTGGGGCCACGGCAACACCGCGCCCCAGGGATTGGCCGGGTCGACCGCGGCCAGGACCTCGATCGGCCCTCGCCTTCCCGGCGTCCGGCGCGCCCGCCGCAGGCGCTCGACCGCGACCGGCAGGGCGAACTGGCGGCCGGCCAGACCGTGAACGAAGTAGCCGCGGCGCAGATGGCCGACCTCCTCCATCTCGCGCAGCACCGGGTAGAGCGCCTCGAACCCGCCGGGCACGTTCTCGGCACGAGCCGTCTCCGCCGCGACGACGCCGTAGCGGTCGAGCAGCAGGGTGGCCGTCGCGTGAGCCCACTCGGTGTTGCTGACCGCGGCGTCCGGCGCCGCGAAGCCGGCGACCAGGGACCAGCGGCCGCCGGCCAGGGTCGCGGCGCGGCTGCGCCCGGTGCCGGCTGGTGGCCGCCGCCGGCCCGGTCGACGAGGCCAGCCTCGCGGGATTCCCCGAGGCTGAGGTCTGGCGGAAGGCGTCCTGCGGCGCTTGCCCAGCGACTCGAGCGGCAGAAACGTGTCGTTCGTGATTCGGCCCGCCCACACGAGGTCCCAGATCGCCGCCTCGACCTCCGTTTCGCCCCAGTCGCCGGCGCCGACCACGCCGCGCACGAGGTCGAAGGTGAAGCAGGCGCCACGTGTCTCGAGCCGCCGCAGGATCGCCCGGTGCAGGCCGCCCGTCCACTGTGCCTCCGGTCCATCCTCCTGGCCCCCGTCGCCGGCGTCCGCGGCCTCGGAGGCCTGCTCCGCCAGGTCGCGGGCCAGAACGCCGAAGCGATCGCGTCCGTAGACGGCCACCCGGCCGTCCCGCGGTCCGAGCCGCCCGCGGCCCACCCACAGCAACTCGCCCGCCGTCGCCAGCCGGTCCAGCATCTCGACCCGAAAGCCAGGAATCCGGGCCGGCAGGATGTGGCCGACGAGAGTCCGCCAGGAAAGCGGCAGGCCTTCGAGCTGAGAAACCGTTTCCTCAAGTCGTCCGAGCGTCCGGTCCGAAACCGCGGAAGCCGCCGGCGCGGCCCGGGCACGGCCGCGCGGCGCCGGCAGGCTGGCCGGCGCGGCACTCCGATCGACGCCCTGCCAGCGCCCGAGAAAGCGGGCCAGCGCCGCCCCGTCGACCGGCGCCGCCTCCCGGCGCAGCCTGGCCAGGGTGCGGCGCTTGATCTGCCGGAGCACCTCCCGGTCGCACCATTCGAACCCATCGCCGCCCGACCGGAACTCACCGCGAACGAGCGAGCCGGCATCTTCGAGCGCCTCGAGCAAGGGTTCGACCGCTCCCTGCGGCAGACCGAAGCGGCCGGCGGCGTCGCCGCTCGCGAAGGGTCCCCGACTGCGCGCGAAGCGGCCGACCAGCGCCTTGAGCGGCTCCGGCCGGTTCGCCAGCAGATCGCCCGGCAGGCCTTCCGGCAGGTCCGCGTCGAGGCCGTCGCGGTAGAGCGCCGCATCCTCGACCGCCACCCAGAACCGGCGGCCATTGCCTGACTCGACCTCGACCGCGCGTTTCTGGCGTTCCAGTTCGGACAGCCAGTCGTCCGCGTCGCCCGGCGCGCGCGCGCCGGCTTCAGCCCGCGTCAGCCCGCCGGTGCGCCGAAGCAGGTCGTAGAGATCGTCCTCGTGCCGCGGACCCCGGCCCGTCGCCAGCCCCTGCAGTTCCTCGCCAACGACCTGGATCACCTCCTCGTCCAGCAGCTCCTTCAGGCTCGACGTGCCAAGCAACTCGCGCAGCAGTTCGCGGTCCAGCGTCAGCGCCTGCGCCCGGCGCTCCGCCGCCGGCGCATCGTCGTCGTAGAGGAACCGCTCTTCGTAGGCGAAGACCAGGGAACGGGCAAACGGCGACGGCCCCGGAGTCTCCACGTCGTCGACGCGGATCGAGCCGTCCTCGATCTTCCTCATCAGGTCCACGAGGCCGGACAGGTCGAAGAGATCGCTCATGCACTCGCGGTAGGTTTCGAGCAGCACCGGGAAATCCGGGTAGCGGCGCGCCACGGAGAGCAGGTTCTTCGAGCGCTGCCGCTGCTGCCAGAGCGGTGTCCGCTTGCCCGGCCGGTTGCGTGGCAGAAGCAGGGCGCGGGCCGCGTTCTCCCGGAACCGGGCGGCGAACATCGGCGTCGACGCGACCTGGTCCGTGACCAGGTCCTCGACCTCGTCCGGATCGAGAAGGAACGTCCGCGCCGGCGGCAGGCTGTCCACGTCGGCGAACCGGAGGGCGATGCCATCGTCCGTCCAGTGGGTCTGGACCTGGACGCCGGCGCGCTCGCTGAAGCGGCGCTCCAGGGCCATCGCCCAGGGAGCGTGGATGCGGGCGCCGAAGGGGGTCAGGATGCACACCCTCCAGTCGCCGATCTCGTCCCGGAATCGCTCGATCGTCAAGGCACGGTCGGTGGGCAAGGTGCCCGTCTGGTCCCTCTGCTCGTCGACGTAGGCGAAGAGGTTCGCCGCGGCGTAGCGGTCGAGCGGAGCCTCCTCGGACAGGAAGCGCCGGGCGTCGTCGCCGTCGCGGCGGCCGAGTTCGCGCAGAAACGCACCCAGGGCTTCGCCGAGCTCCACCGGCCGGCCCGGGCCGTCGCCGTGCCAGAAAGGCATCCGGCCGGGCTCGCCGGGCGCCGGCCGGACGATCACGCGGTCGCGTGTGATCTCCGTTACCCGCCAGGCGGCGGCGCCCAGCAGGAACGTGTCGCCCGCGCGGGACTCGTAGACCATCTCCTCGTCGAGTTCGCCCAGCCGCGGACCCTCAGGACCGAGATGAACGGTGAACAGCCCGCGGTCGGGAATCGTGCCGGCGTTCATCCGCACGAGCAGGGCGGCGCCGCGGCGCGCGGTCAGCACTCCGCGACCGTGATCCCAGGAGAGTCGCGGACGCAGGTCGGCGAACTCCTCCGAGGGATAGCGGCCGACCAGCATCTGGAGCACCGTGGTCAGCACGCCGCGGGTCAGGCCGCGGTATGGCCGCGCGCGCCGGGCCACGTTCAGCAGGTCCTCGATCGTCCGCTCCCGGTCGCAGCACATCGCGACGATCTGCTGCGCCAGTACGTCGAGCGGATTCTCCGGCAGCCGCATGGACTCGATCGCGCCCCGCTCCATCTGGATCGCGGTCACCGTGCACTCCAGCAGATCGCCGCGGAACTTGGGGAACATCAGGCCGCGGCTGCGCTCGCCGACCGCGTGGCCGGCACGGCCGACGCGCTGCAGACCGCGGACCGCCGAACCGGGCGCCTCGACCAGCAGGACCAGGTCGACGCTGCCCATGTCGATCCCGAGCTCCAGCGAACTCGTGGCGACGATGCAGCGCAAGCGCCCCGCCTTGAGGGACTCCTCGATCTCCCGCCGCTGTTCGTGGGAGATGCTGCCGTGGTGGGCGCGGACCAACGGCGCCATCCCCGCGCCCGATGACGGACGCGAGGACTGGTTCGCGGTTGACGCGGGGACGCGCCAACCGGGTGCCATCTCCGCGTCCTCCGCGGCGTCGTCCGCGTCGCCGCCGACGCCGACCGCCAGGTCGTTCAGCCGCCGGGCGAGCCGCTCGCAGAGGGAACGGCTGTTGACGAAGACGATCGTCGACCTGTGGTTCCTGACCGCCTCCAGGATGCGCGGGTAGACCGAGGGCCACAGACCGGCCGTCTCAAACCCGTGTGGCGCGTTCCGCGCCACACGCGTCGCAGTCCACCCCGGCGGCGGCGCCTCACCGTCACCGAGTGCTTCCGCCGGCGGCGGCGCCTCCATGTCCGCCACCGGCACGACGACCTCGATATCGATGTGCGGCGGCTCGGAAGCGTCCACGATCTCCACCGGCCGGTCGCCGCCGAGGAACTCCGCCGCCAGCGTCATCGGCCGAACGGTCGCCGAGAGGCCGATCCGTTGCGGCGCCCGGTCACCCGTCAGTTCGGCGAGGCGCTCCAGCGACAGGGCGAGATGCGCGCCCCGCTTGGTCGCCGCCATCGCGTGGACCTCGTCGACGATCACCGTCTCCACCGTGCGCAGGTTCGCCGCCGCCCGCGACCCCAGGATGAGGAACAGCGACTCGGGAGTCGTGACGAGGATCTCGCCCGGCCGGCGGAGTTGACGGCGACGCTCGTGGGGCGTCGTGTCGCCGGTCCGCACGTCGACGGTGATCGGCCGCACCGGCCGCCCGAGCTTCCGGGCCGCCTTGCGGACCCCGGCGAGGGGTGCCTGGAGATTGCGCTCGATGTCGTAGACCAGGGCCTTCAGCGGCGAGACGTAGAGCACGCGGACGCCCGGCTCGGGCGCCGCGTCGTCAGACGCCGCGGCAGCCCCATTGCCTCCGGACGCTCCAAAGCTCACTCTGTCGATCGCCCAAAGGAACGCCGCGAGCGTCTTGCCGCTCCCGGTCGGCGCGACCAGCAGAGCGTTCCTGCCCCGGGTGAGCACGGGCCAGCCCAACTCCTGCACCCGCGTCGGGGCCGGAAACGCGTCGTCGAACCACCGGCGCACCGGCTGGGAGAACGAGTCCATGGGGCATCCTACGCACGCATCCGGGGTGCGGATCCTCCCAGCCCCCTCCGCTGTTACTCTCGACGGCCTCTCAAGGCAAACCAGCAACGTCGACGATCGAGATCGGATTGGCCCACCACGACCACAGGACGCCCGGCGGCAAGCGGTACTGGCTCGACAGCAAGCGAAACGTCGCCAAGGTCTTCTACGCGCTGATCGCCATCGACGTTCTGTGGCTGGCGGCCGACTTCTTCTACAAGAAGAAGGCGGAGTTCGAGGCCTTCGGAGGCTGGGCGGACGGCGGGATCGGGTTCTATCCCGTGTACGGCTTCGTCGGCGCCTTCCTGCTCGTGCTCGCGGCCAAGCAGATGCGGCGGGTCCTGATGCGGTCCGAGGACTACTACGACCGCGAAGAGCGGTCCGGGAGCTCCTGAGTCCCCGATGCTCGAGTTCCTGCTGTCACCGCCCCTGCTCCTGATGCTCGGCAGCGTCGCGCTCGCCGCGGCGCCGCGTTCCGTGCTGCCGCGGAGCGTGCTGAGGGCGCTCCTGCTCGCCTTGCCGGCCTACTCGCTGTGGCGGTTCTGGGGCCTCGACCTCGGCAACTACCTCCAGTTCGACCTCTTCGGCCAGACCCTGACCCTGATGCGGATCGACGGCCTCTCCCGGATCTTCGTCGTCATCTTCCACCTCGCGGCGCTGATCGGCAGCATCTACTCCTTCTACGTCAAGGACAACTTCCAGCCGCTGGTCGGTCTGTTCTACGCCGGCTCGGCGCTTGGCGTCGTCCTGGCCGGCGACCTGTGGACGCTGTTCCTGTTCTGGGAGGTGGCGGCGGTGTCGTCGGCGCTGCTGGTCTGGGTCCGCCGGGACGGCCGGGCTCTGGCCGCCGGCCTGCGCTACCTCGGCATGCAGATGGTGTCGGGGGTGCTGCTGCTGGCGGGCATCGTCCTGTTGCGCCACGAGCTCGGCGCCGCGCCCGGCTGGGCCGAGTTCCGCAATTTCACCGGCCTGCTCGAGGACGGCGGACTCGGCTTCTCGAACCTGGCGCCGACCCTGATCCTGCTCGCTTTCGGGCTCAAGGCGGCCTTCCCGCTGCTCCACAGTTGGCTGATCGACGCCTACCCCGAGTCGACGCCGGCGGGGGCCGTGTTCCTGTCGGCCTTCACGACCAAGTTCGCGATCTACGCCCTGGCGCGCGCCTTTCCCGGCCAGTCCGAGTTGATCTGGATCGGCGGGCTGATGACCGCCTTCCCGATCTTCTTCGCGGTGATCGAAAACGACCTGCGCCGCGTGCTCGCCTACAGCATGACGAACCAGCTCGGCTTCATGGTCGTCGGCATCGGCATCGGCACGGAGCTGGCGATCAACGGCGCCGTCGCCCACGCGTTCGCCGACATCCTGTTCAAGGGGCTGCTGTTCATGGCGATGGGCGCCGTGCTCTACCGGGTCGGCCACGTCAACGGATCGGACCTGGGCGGCCTCTACAAGTCGATGCCGATCACGACCGGGCTCTGCATCATCGGCGCCGCCTCGATCTCGGCCTTCCCGCTGTTCTCCGCCTTCGCCACGAAGTCGTTGATCATGAGCGCGGCCGCCCACGAGCACTACTTCTGGCTGTGGCTCGTGTTGCTGTTCGCCTCCGCCGGTGTGTTCCACCACGCGGGGATCAAGATCCCGTTCTTCGCCTTCTTCCACCACGATTCCGGCATCCGCTGCAAGGAGGCGCCGCGGTCCATGCTCGTCGCGATGGTCCTGGCCGCCGCGGCGAGCATGGCGATCGGCCTGTTCCCGTTGGCGGAGATGTGGTTCGGCGTCGCGAACCCCTTCTACGAATTACTGCCGTACCCGGTCCACTACGAGGTCTATACGCCGACCCACATCATCACCCAGAGCCAGCTCCTGTTCTTCTCGGCCCTGGCTTTCGCGACGCTCATGCGCACCGGCCTCTACCCACCCGAACTGCGCTCGGTGAACCTGGACGCCGACTGGTTCTACCGGCGGGTCGGCTTCCGCATCTGGGACGGCCTGGCCACGGCTTTCGTCGCCCTCCACCGGGTCGGCTACGCCGTGACCGGGCGCCTCGCCGCGACCGCCCTCGCCCTCGCCCAGCGTCATCTGGGCCCGCAGGGCCTGCTCGGCCGCTCCTGGCTCACCGCGTCGATGGCCCTTTGGGTGGCGGTGCTGCTCGCGGCGTACCTCGCGGTCTTCTACTGGCGACTGGGGTGAGCGCGACGGGCTTCCGGGAGCCGGCGCTTCGCGCCGGCTCCCGGCCAGAAGGCCGGCGCACCCAGTGCGCGCCGCGCAGGCTCCCAGGCCCTAACATCAGCTTCGCTAATGCTCGGTGGTTGCTCCATGAGACAGACCTAATGTAAGATTCCGCCCTTACGATGCAAGGGCTCAGGATCTTCTGCGACGTCGCCGATCTGCGCAGCTTCAGCCGGGCTGCCGAGCTTCACGGCATCACTCAATCGGCGGTCAGTCAGCGCATTCAGAACCTGGAAGAGCTGTTCGGCACGAAGCTGCTCGACCGCTCGAAGCGTCCGTTCGTGCTGACGCCGGCCGGCGAGCTCGTATCCAGCGAAGGCCGCCAACTCGTGGAGCGCTACGACGCCCTGGCGCGAAGCGTCGCGCGTCTCGCCCCCGAGCGTGGCGGGGCCGTCCGCGTCCACGCGATCTACTCAGCAGGGATCGCGCTGCTGAACCAGTTGCGAACCGAGTTCCAGAACCGACGCCCCGAACTGGACGTCCAGATCGAGTACGAGCCGCCCGCCGCCGTCGCCGAGTCGGCGCGTACCGGCCGCTGCGACTTCGGCATCGTCTCCTACCCCGAGCAGTGGCCGGGCCTGCAGTCGCGGCCGCTACGCGAAGAGCCGATGTGCCTCGCCTGCGGGGTGCACCACGAACTGGCGGGCGAGAGCCAGGTCCGGGCAGCCGACCTCGACGGCCGGGAGCTGATCCACTTCACCCACGAACTCCCCGCGGCACGTCACATCCGGAGCTACCTGACAGGCAACGGCGCCGAGCCGGTGTTCGCTCAACGTCTGGACAACATCGACACGTTCAAGAGCATGTTGCAGGCGACGGACTACGCGGCGATCCTGCCGCTGCGGACGTTCCTCGCCGAGGTCCAGGCCGGCCTCCTCGCCGCGGTGCCACTCGAGCCTTCGCTCCACCGACCGATGGGGATCGTCTACGCCCGCCGCAGGCTGCGGCCGGCCGCACAGGACTTCGCCGCGTTCCTGGTCGAGAACGCCGGGCCGATGGCCGACGACGAGCAGAGTGCGCAGCAGGGAGAAGCCGCATGAAGCTGCGTCCCGGCAAGACTGGTCTCTACGACCCGGCCTACGAACACGACGCCTGCGGGGTCGGCTTCATCGCCCATGTTCGCGGGCAGCGCAGCCACCGGCTGATGCAGCAGGCCGCTCACATGCTGACCCAGATGGACCATCGGGGCGCCTGCGGCTGCGAGCCGAACACCGGCGACGGGGCCGGCATGCTGACGGCGCTGCCACACGCGCTGCTGCGGCGCGTCGCGGCGGACGAGTTCGGCGCCGAGCTCGGGGCGCCCGGCGCCTTCTCCGCGGGCGTCTTCTTCCTGCCCCAGGACGACGCCGAACGCGAGTTGTGCCGCCGAACGGTCGAGGAGATCGTCGCCTCGCGCGGGCAGCGTCTCATCGGCTGGCGCGCGGTGCCGACCCACCCGAAGACCGCGAACATCGGCGCCACCGCCATCGACTCAATGCCGGTCATCGAGCAACTCTTCATCGCCGCGGCGGACGGGCTCGACCAGGACGCCTTCGAACGCGAGCTGTACCTCATCCGCAAACAGGCGACGACCCGGCTGCGCGGCAGCGACGTCCTCGCGCAGGCGCAGATGTTCTACATCTGCTCGCTGTCCACCCGCGTGATCATCTACAAGGGCATGCTGACCTCCGGTCAGCTCGTGCCGTTCTTCTCCGACCTGGCCGCACCGGACTACGAATCGCACCTGGCGATGGTCCACTCCCGGTTCGCAACGAACACCTTCCCGTCGTGGGACCGTGCCCAGCCGAACCGGTTCATGAGCCACAACGGCGAGATCAACACGTTGCGCGGCAACATGAACTGGATGCACGCCCGCGAGGGCGTCCTGGAGAGCGACCTGTTCGGCGCCGACCTGCCGCTCGCCTTCCCCGTTGTCGAACCCGACTGCTCCGACTCCGGCAGCTTCGACAACGTGCTCGAGTTCCTGCTGCTCTCCGGCCGCACCCTCCAGGAGGCGGTCATGATGATGATCCCGGAGGCGTGGCAGAACGACCCGCACATGGACGCCACGAAGAAGGCGTTCTACGACTACCACTCCTGCCTGATGGAGCCCTGGGACGGGCCGGCGTCCATCGCCTTCACCGACGGCCGCTACATCGGCGCCGTTCTCGACCGGAACGGCCTCCGTCCCAGTCGCTACTACGTCACGGACGACGATCTGGTCATCATGGCCTCCGAGGCGGGCGTGGTCCCGGTCGAACCCGAGCGCGTGCTGACCAAGGGTCGGCTCAAGCCCGGCCGGATGTTCCTGGTCGACTTAGAGAACGGCCGCATCGTCGCCGACGAGGAACTGAAGGACAGCATCGCCTCGGAGCGCCCCTACGCCGAGTGGCTCGAACGCCGCACCGACCTCGCCAACCTCGTCGAGGCCGCCCAGGACAACGGCAACGCAACCAGCGACCAGGCGACGATGGGCGGCGACGGCCTGACCCGCAGCCTGCAGGCCTTCGGTTTCACGGGCGAGACCCTCCGCTTCATGCTGAGGCCGCTGATCGAGGAGCAGCGCGACCCCATCGGCTCGATGGGTAACGACACGGCGCTCGCGTTCCTCTCCGACCAGGACCGCCCGGTCTACGACTTCTTCAAGCAACTCTTCGCCCAGGTGACGAATCCGGCGATCGACTCGATCCGCGAGGAAGTCGTCATGTCGCTCGAGTGCACGATCGGCCCGGAGCGCAATCTGCTCGAGACGACGGCGGAACACTGCCGGCGTGTCCGCCTGCCGCATCCGATCCTGAGCAACCGGGAGTTCGCGGCCCTCGCCAACGCGGACGACGCCGGCTTCTCCTGCCGCACGCTAGACGCCACCTGGACGCGCGCCGAGGGCGCCGAAGGCCTCGGCAGTGCGCTCGACCGGCTCTGCCGGGAGGCCGAGCAGGCCGTCGACGACGGCTGCAGCTTCATCGCACTCTCCGACCGGGCGGCCTGCCCCGAACGGGTTGCCGTGCCCGCCCTGCTCGCCTGCGGCGCCGTCCACCATCACCTGCTGAAGACGATCAAGCGCACCCGGGTCGGCCTGCTGCTCGAAACCGGCGAGGCGCGGGAGGTCCACCACCACTGCCTGCTCGTGGGCTACGGCGCGGACGCGATCAACCCCTACCTGACCTTCGAAGCGCTCTGGCAGGCGCGCCGCCAGGGCCGGCTGCCAGCGGCACCGGATGACCAGGCGGTCGTCGACCGCTATCGCAAGGGCGTCGGGAAGGGGATGCTCAAGGTGATGGCCAAGATGGGCATCTCCACCCTGCAGAGCTACAAGGGCGCGCAGATCTTCGAGGCCGTGGGTCTCGCGAGCGAGGTCATCGATCGCTGCTTCGTCGGCACCGCCAGCCGGATCGAAGGCGCCGGTCTCATGCGGCTGGCCAAGGACGCCCTCCGCCGCCACGCGAAGGGCTTCCCTGCCAGTGACGGCGACCGGGTTGCCGATCTACCGAATCCGGGCGACTACCACTGGCGCGCCGGCGGCGAGCGCCACATGTGGGACCCGCCGATGATCTCCCGGCTCCAGCATGCGGCCCGCACGAACAGCAGCGAGGCGTACGAGCAGTTCGCCCGGCTGGCCAACGAGGACACGACGAGGACTTGCTCGCTCCGCGGCCTGCTCCAGTTCCGCACCGACACCGCGCCCCTGCCACTCGACGCGGTGGAACCCGCGAGCGAAATCGTCAAGCGTTTCTGCACCGGCGCGATGAGCTTCGGCTCGATCTCGGCCGAGAGCCACGAGATGCTGGCGGTGGCGATGAACCGCCTCGGAGGCAAGAGCAACACCGGCGAGGGCGGCGAGGACCCGGAACGCTTCACTCCGGACGCGAACGGCGACAGCCGGCGCTCCGCAATCAAGCAGGTCGCCTCCGGGCGATTCGGCGTGACGTCCTGGTACCTCACCAACTCGGACGAGCTGCAGATCAAGATCGCCCAGGGCGCCAAGCCGGGCGAGGGCGGCGAACTGCCCGGCCACAAGGTCGACGAGATCATCGCGCGGACCCGGTACTCCACGCCCGGCGTCGGACTCATCTCGCCCCCGCCCCACCACGACATCTACTCGATCGAGGATCTGAAACAGCTCATCCACGATCTCAAGAACTCGAACCCGGGTTCCCGGATCAGCGTCAAGCTGGTCTCCGAGGTCGGCGTCGGCACGGTTGCAGCCGGCGTCGCCAAGGGCCACGCCGACCACATCCTGATCTCCGGCCACGATGGCGGCACCGGCGCCTCGCCGCTCACCAGCATCAAGCACGCCGGCCTGCCCTGGGAACTCGGCATCGCGGAGACGCACCAGACGCTCGTGCTGAGCGACCTGCGTTCGCGGGTCACGCTCCAGACCGACGGCCAACTCAAGACCGGGCGCGACGTCGTCGTCGCCTGCATGCTGGGCGCGGAGGAGTTCGGCTTCTCCACCGCGCCGCTGATCACGCTCGGCTGCATCATGATGCGGAAGTGCCACCTGAACACCTGCCCGGTCGGCATCGCCACCCAGGATCCGGAACTGCGGGCGAAGTTCGAGGGCGCCCCGGAGTCGGTGGTCAACTACCTGTTCCTGGTCGCCGAGGAGGCGCGAGGGATCATGGCCCGGCTGGGCGTGGCGACGATCGAGGAACTCGTCGGGCGTACCGACCTGTTCCGGTCCGAACTGGCGGTTCAGAACGAGAAGACGGAGGGTCTCGACCTGTCGGCGGTGCTGCAGCCCGCGGTCAGGAGGCATGACGGCGTCGGTGTGACCAAGACGATCGAGCAGGACCACGCGCTCGAGTACGCCCTCGACAACGAACTGATCGAACGGGCACGCCCGGCGCTGGAGAGCGGCGCCCGCGTGCGGATCGACCTGCCGATCGAAAACACCCAGCGCACGGTGGGCACGATGCTCAGCCACGAGCTGATGAAGGCACGGGGCCAGCACGGTCTGGCTGACGACACGATCCACATCTCGCTGACCGGCAGCGCCGGCCAGAGCCTCGGCGCCTTCCTGGCCCCCGGCATCACGATCGAACTCGAGGGCGACGGCAACGACTACGTCGGTAAGGGGCTGTCGGGCGGACGGCTCATCCTCTACCCGCCCCGGCAGTCCCGTTTCGCCGCCGAGGAGAACGTCCTGATCGGCAACGTGGCGCTCTACGGCGCCACCGGCGGCGAGGCGTTCTTCCGCGGCCGCGCCGCCGAGCGATTCTGCGTCCGCAACTCGGGCGCCAGCGCGGTGATCGAAGGGATCGGCGATCACGGCTGCGAGTACATGACCGGCGGTCGCGCGGTGATCCTCGGGCCAACGGGCCGCAACTTCGCCGCGGGCATGAGCGGCGGCATCGCCTGGGTTCACGATCCGGGCGGAGCGCTGGCGGAGAACTGCAACAGCGAGATGGTGGGGCTCGAACCCGTCGGCGCCGAGTACCTGAGCGAGTTGCGGGAGCTGGTCGCCCGGCACGCCCGGTGCACCGGCTCGACCGTCGCACGCCGGTTGCTGGAGCGCTGGAGCGAGGCGCGTCGCCAGTTCATCCAGGTCATGCCGCACGACTACCGGCGCGTGCTGGAAGCGCAGCGCGAGGCGCAAGCCGGCGTTCAGGCCGAACGGAAGGCCGAGGCCGCGGCCTGAGGCCGCCGGCTGTCGGCGAAACGGAACACCGCAAGCGAGGAGGGCCCAGCGGGTTCATGGGCAAGGACACCGGTTTCAAGGAGTACGCGCGGACGGCGGTTCCGTACCAGGACCCGCTGATCCGGCTGAGCCACTACGGCGAGTTCCTGCAGCCCGTTCCGGAACGGCATCTCGCCACGCAGGGCGCCCGCTGCATGGACTGCGGCGTGCCCTTCTGCCAGTCCGACGACGGCTGCCCGATCGACAACCTGATCCCGGAGTGGAACGACCTCGTCTACCAGGGCCGCTGGCGTGAAGCGCTGCGACGGCTCGAACGGACGAACAACTTCCCCGAGTTCACCGGTCGCGTCTGCCCCGCGCCCTGCGAGGGCGCCTGCGTGCTCGGGATCACCGACCCGGCGGTCACGATCAAGAACATCGAGAACGCGATCGTCGACCGAGGGTTCGAGGAGGGCTGGATCGTCCCCAGGCCACCCGCGTCGCGGACCGGCAAGAGCGTCGCGATCATAGGCTCAGGTCCTGCGGGCCTCGCCGCCGCCGCCCAGTTGAACAGCGTCGGCCACTCGGTCACCGTCTTCGAGCGCGAGGACCGCATAGGCGGCCTGCTCATGTACGGCATCCCGAACATGAAGCTGGACAAGCGCGAGGTCGTCGACCGCCGGATCGACCTGATGCGGGCCGAGGGCATCGAGTTCATCACCGGCGCCCACGTGGGCCACAACGTCGACATCGCCGACCTGCGCCGGGACCACGACGCGATCCTGCTCGCCTGCGGCGCGACCCGCCCGCGCGATCTTCCGATCCCGGGACGCCAGCTCTCCGGGATCCACTTCGCGATGGACTTCCTGACCGAACACACACGGGCGCTCCTGGACGCGGAACTGCCCAGCGACGTCACTGAAGGGGACAACACAAGCGTCGTCACGCCCCCGATCACGGCCGAGGGCAAGAACGTGATCGTGATCGGCGGCGGCGACACCGGCGCCGACTGCATCGCGACCGCGACCCGGCACGGCTGCGCCTCGATGGTCAACTTCGAGCTCCTGGACCGGCCGCCCGACGCGCGCGCGACAGACAACCCGTGGCCGGAATGGCCGCGCATCTTCCGGGTCGAGTACGCCCACGCGGAGGCCGCGGCAAGGTTCGGCGCCGACCCGCGGGTGTTCTCCGTCCTCTCGAAGCGATTCGTGGATGACGGCGCCGGCAACGTCGCGGGCATCGAGACCGTCCGCATCGCCTGGCAGCGGGACCCTTCCGGGGACTTCCTGATGAGGGAACTGCCGGGCACCGAGGAGACCTTCGAGGCCGACCTGGTCCTGCTGGCAATGGGTTTTCTCGGTCCCGAGGGCACTCTCGCCGAACAACTGGGGCTCGCCACCGATCCGCGCAGCAACTTCGCCGCCCAGCCCGGCCAGTACGCGACCTCCATTCCGGGCGTCTTCGCCGCCGGCGACTGCCGCCGCGGCCAGAGCCTGATCGTGTGGGCGATAGGCGAGGGGCGCGGCGCCGCGGCCCGGATCGACGAGTACCTGACCGGGGGCACGGATCTGCCCCTGCCCTCGGCTCTCTGAGGCGATTCGACTGATCCTCCGAGTCGCGTCTCGCCCGCATCCGGCTGCCTTCGCGACGGCTTCAAGCCGCTCGCGGGAGGCGCGCGCGGAGTGCGTGAGCGCGCCCAGCCAATTCAACTTCTTGAACAACTCCGCCACTCCTTTGACGGGCGGACAAGCGGCCTTTATAGTCCTCTTCGTTCGTGGCTTCGCGCCGCAGCGCCCCACCACACCGCCACACCTAGTCAGACAGCCTTCGACGTGTGAACCGCACGCCGGTGGACTCGCTTTTGAGTTTCACGGCACTCATTCAGAAAAACAGAGGAGAACACCAACCATGCAGTGGACCCGCCCCCGGGCACGTCTTCTTGCGATCCTCCTGGCAACGACCTGCGCCTTCCTGATCGTCGGCGCAAGTAGCGCCCAGACCATCACCGGCACCATCGAGGGCAACATCTCGGATGTCGAGGGTGACCCGATTCCCGGCGCCACGGTCACGGCGACCAACCAGGACACCGGCATCGACCGGGCCGTCATCACCGACGCGAACGGCTTCTACAGCGCCAAGGCGCTGCAGGTCGGCACCTACACCGTGTCAGCCGAGCTCGCCGGCATGCAGACCACCCAGCAGATCGACATCTCGGTCCTGGTGGGCCAGATCAAGGACATCAACCTGACCCTCGAGGTCGAATCGTCGTCCGAGGTGATCACCGTGACCTCCGAAGCGCCGATCATCGAGGTCAGCCGTTCCGGCGCCGCGAACTACATCGACGAGGTCGCCATCGAGAGCCTGCCGACCGTAGGCCGCGACTTCACCGACTTCGCGATCCTCACCCCGGGCGTCCAGCGCGACCGGTCCCGCGGCTTCCTGACGATCGCCGGCCAGCGCGGCATGTACAGCGGCCTCTCGGTCGACGGCGCGGACAACAAGAGCACCTTCTTCGGCTACGGCCGCGGCGGTGAGGCCACGGAGAACGACGGCCTGATCATCGCCCAGGACACCGTGCGCCAGTTCCAGGTCGTCACCAACGGCTTCTCCGCCGAGTACGGCCGGCACGGGGGCGCCTTCGTCAACGTGGTGACCAAGTCCGGCACGAACGAGATCAGGGGTTCTGCATTCGCCTTCTTCCGCGATGACGGCATGGCCGAGGATCTGCCCTCGTCGCCGCTCGACGACCATCGCGGCAACGACGGTTCCCGGCCGGTGGACACGTTCGACACCCAGAACTACGGCTTCTCCATCGGCGGTCCGTTCAAGCGCGACCGGACCCACTACTACTTCGGCATCGACCAGCGCGACCAGGACATTCCGTTCACGCGCTCGCTGGGCTTTGCCGGCGACTACAGCACGTACGACCTGGTCATGATGCGCGCGCAGACGGAACCGGCCTTCGCCGACCTGGTCACCGGGTTCGACCGGAACGCCGACGGCTCCGCCATCGGCCTGTTCACGCGCTCGGTGAGCAACCAGATCCTGTTCGGCAAGCTGGACCACCAGATCAACGACGCGAACCTGATCACCCTGCGTGCGAATTGGACGGACTTCGAACGGGAGAGCGACTACCTCGACGAAGAGTCGTTGAAGACGGAAGACACCTTGTCCTTCATCGCATCGATGACCACCGTGGTCGGCAGCCGCGGCGTGAACGAGTTCCGCATTCAGTCCGCCGACGACAACCTGGACCGTCTGTCGCTGCGCGTCGGCACACCGATCGAGGCCCAGGTCCGCTTCCGCTTCGGCGATTTCAACAGCCTCGGCAAGTTCGATTTCCTGCCCATCTTCGTCGAGGAGTCGCAACTCCAGATCAAGAACGACTTCTCGTACCTGTTCGGAGCCCACGACATGAAGTTCGGCGTGGACTACTCGAAGGACGACCTGGCGCAGCTCTTCGCCGGCAGCCGGGACGGACGCTACGATTTCCGCTCGGCGGAGGACTTCCTGAACAACGAAGCAAGCGCCGCCCGAATCTGGTTCGGCGATTCGACCTATCCGAACTACGACGAGACGCAGGCCGCGCTCGCGTTCTACGGACAGGACAGCCTGAAGCGGGACAACCTGACGATGAGCTACGGCCTTCGCTACACGTCCACCGACAACCCGGACGGCCTCGACCACATCGAGGAGGACGGCCGGCAGATCCCGGACACCCAAAACCTGGCGCCCCGCTTCGGCTTCGCGCTGGCGCAGGATGAGGGCCGGTCCGTCCTTCGCGGCGGCATCGGCTTCTTCTTCGGCCGCACCCCGACCCTGTTGTTCGCCAACCAGGTCCAGGCCAACGGCGTGCCGCCGAACTACGGCCGCATCACCGTCGGTCCCGGCGAGAACGGCTACGTGCCACTCGGCTCGCCGATCGACAACGAGAACCCGCCGCCGGGCATCACCCCCGCGATCTCCTATGTCGACCCCGCGTTCGACGATGCGCAGACGGTTCGCGCCAGCGTCGGCTGGGAGCGGGAACTCGGCTCCGGCTGGAGCGCCGGTGTCGACGCGGTCTACGCCGAGGCGACGGGCCTGCAGCGGAACACGGACTGGAACCGCCAGTTCGGTGGCTACGACGAGTACGGCCGACCGACCTGGGACGGCCGCGTACGAGAAGACGTCGCCGAGATCCTCGTCCGCCAGTCTCGCGGCGAGTCCGAATACCAGGCGGTGACGCTCAAGGTAAACCGGCGCTTCACCGGCCGCTACCAGATGGGCGCCCACTACACCTGGGGCAAGGACCGTGACACCGACTCGAACGAACGTTCGGCAACCGGCGTCACGATCTCGGACACCGGAAATCTGGACTACGACTGGGGCCTCTCCGACCGCGACGTCAAGCACCGGCTGGTCGTCACCGGCATGATCCAGTTGCCGGCCGACTTCCAGATCTCCGGCATCGTGAACTACCAGTCGGGCACTCCCTACACGCTGGTCGATAGCGGCGTCGACTTCGCCTACTGCAGCTCCGTCGGCTGGAACTGCCCCGACTACCGGGCAGTGATGAACGGCGTCGTCGTGGGCCGGAACACGGAGCGCAACGAGTCGATCCAGACGATCGACCTTCGGGTCGGCAAGTTCTTCCGCTTCGGCGACGGCCTGCGGCTCGACGTCTTCGTCGAGGCGTTCAACCTGTTCGACCAGAACAGCTTCGGCGTCGGCTTCGGTCAGCGGAACATCCGGAACGGAAACGTCCCCGACGACCTCGGAATCCCCGACTTCCTGACTACACGGCCGCGCCAGGTGCAGATCGGAGGCCGGTTCAGCTTCTAGGCTGACCGCTCCGAAAGAAGCCGCGGCGCCTGAGGCCGCGGTAGCGAGAATCAAGGGCCTCCCCGGCAACGGGGAGGCCTTTTCTCTTCTCGGCTTTCGTCAGGCGACTACGTACGGAATCGTCTGCGGCCCCTCGGGCAGCACGCAGACGCGTCCGTCGGGCTGAGCTGCAAGGCACTCGGCGATTGCCTCATCCAGGTCCTGCGCCGGCTCGAAGTGGGCGGCCGCGAGCTGCTCAGCGGTCAGGCCGCCGGCCTTGACCAGGACCCGGGCGCGGCGCTGGATCATCGCCTGAACCTGTACCTGCCACTGGTCCGGCTCGGTCACGGGCCGGGCCTCGATCTGCTGGAGCAGTTCCTCGGGCGAGCCGCCGCGGCCGAGCAGCTCGGCGTAACGCCCGTGGTCGGGGACGCCGTCGCTGCACTCCGCAGCGCAGAGGATCGTGCCGCCGTCGGCGACCACCTGCGCCGCGGCCGACATCCCCTTGACTGCCTGGTAGAGATTCTGGTCGAGGGGATAACCGGAGTTCGTCGTCACGACGACCTCGAAGCGCCGCCCGGTTTCCCGCATGGCGATCGGCTTGGCAGCCGCGCAGGCCTGGGCGTGCATCTCGAAGAGTTCGCCCGCGAAGACGTGCGTGATCTTCTGCTGCCGGTCCAGCAACACGTCGACGCTCATGTGCGGCTTCGCCTCGGGCCGAGCCGCGATCGCGCGGATATCGGTGTGGAGCGGGTTCTCGTCGATGATCCCCCAGGTCGAGCGCGGGTCGCCTACGCGGGCGGCGTCGTGCAGGGTGAGCACGGTGTCGAGACCGGCAAGACCGGGAGAGACCATCTTCGGTCCGCCCGAGAAGCCCGCGAAGAAATGCGGCTCGACGAAGCCGGTCGTGATCCGGAGATCCGCCTCGAGCCAGTGCCGGCAGAGACGGGTCGGAACGCCCTTGCCGCTCTCGCCGATGTCGACGAGCGAAGACTCGTCGCGGGCGTCGTGGTTGATCACCCGGCAGGAGTTCAGGATCTCGTCGCCGTGCATCGCGCGGAGTTCGTCTGGCGTGTTCGCGCGGTGCGTACCCGTCGCGATCAGGATCGTCACGTCCTCCGGGCGAACGATGCCGTCAAGTTCCCGCAGCACTGCTCCGACCATCTCCCGGCGCGGCTGCGCGCGGGTCACGTCGCAGACCGAAATCGCGACCGTCTGACCGGGCCCGGCCAGTTCCCGAAGCGAGGGCCCCCCAACCGGCGCGCGCAGCGCAGCCGTCAGGGCCGTATCGGGATCCGCGAGCGCCGGCGCCTGGACAGGCTCGATGACCGTCGTCCGCTCCCGTGGAACTTCGATCTCCAGCCCGCTGCGGCCATAGGCGAGGCGAACCCGCATCAGCCTGCGAAGGGCCCTACTCCGCCTCGTCGAGGCGACGTACCTTGATGCTGCGGAACGCGACCTCGTCGCCGTGGTCCTGCAGCAGGATGCGCCCCTCGGGCCACCGCCCGAAGCCCTCGCGGCCGGCGAACTTGCTTGCTCCGACCGCCTCCGCGAGTTCCGGCGAGTTGCGGTCGAACTCCAGCACCGACACATGATTCAGCCAGTGCTCGACCCGCCCGTCCGCGTGGACCACGATCCGCGCGTGGTTGAAGCGACCCGGCCCCTTGACGAAGCGCCCAATCTTCGTCGCCGGCAGCAGGTCGTAGAGCGAGGCCAGGGTGCGATTCCCGTTCAGGCCGGCCTGAGCGTCCGGGTGCCGCAGGTCATCCAGGATCTGGTACTCGAACGCGACCGCCGTACCCGGAGCCGAGTCGTAGCCCTCGGTGACCAGGTACTTGATGCCGCTGTTCGCGCCCTCGGTCATCCGGAACTCAAGCTGAAGTTCGAAGGCCGAGAACGACTCGCGTGTCACGATGCCGCCGCCGCGCTCGGCGCCCGGTTCCGAGGCGAGCACCGTTAGTTCCCCGCTCCGCACCGCCCAGCCGGCCTCCGGGAAGTCCTCCCGATGGGCGCCGCGCCAGGCCTCCGTGCTCTCGCCGTCGAAGAGCAACTCCCAGCCCAGCGCCGCCTCCGTTTCGGACAACTCGTTTGGCCGCGTGTCGACAATGTAGGGGAACGTCCGCCCGCTTGGCGTGAGGCCTTCCGTTCGCAGCCAGACGTTCCGGTAGCGGACCTGCAACCCACCCTGCTCCGGTCCGACCGAATGGACCTGAAGCGCAATGAACCCGCTCGGAGTCATCTCATCGATCAGAAACGTCGCCGGCACGTTGTTGAGCCAGGTCCGGATCTCGGGGCCGATCGCCTCGATGTAGAGGTGGTTCCAACCTCCCTGGCGAAACGCCTGACTGGCGGCCGGATTCGCCGCCAGCGGATACAGCCAGCCGCGCCGGGCCTCGTCGTAGACGCCGGCGCTCCACGCCCGCTCGCTGGGGTCGATCTCGACCTGGTAGCCGTGCACGATCCCATTCCGGTAGGCCGGGTCGCTGTGGCTTCGGATCTGGACGCCGGCGTTCAGGCCCTCGTCGATCTTGAACTCCAACTGGAGCGCGAAGTCGCCGTACTCGTTCTCGGTCGCCAGGAAGGAGTTGGGCGTCTCGATCACCGCCGTGCCCACGACGACCCCGTCCTCCAGCGTGTACTCGGCCGCGCCTCCGAGCTGGCGCCATCCCTCCTCGATCCCGCCCGCGGTCAGGTCGATCCAGCCGGAGTCGGGCGCCGGCTGGGCGAGCCCGGGCGCCGCTACAACAATCAAGAGCAGCACGCAGGACGACACCATGGAAGACCTTGGAGAGCGGCGCATCGGTGCGTCAGCTTACCGCCCCCGTCGCGGTGACCACCGGCAAGTGGTCGACGGGACACACCGTGACCTTCCCCGCGACCGGCCAACCCGACGACATCGGTGCTTCAAGTCGTTGACATCATGATGCTCGCTTCTTAGCATCTACGTCATGAGAACGACCCTGACCCTCGACGACGATGTCGCCGCCAAGGTGCGCGACGAGATGTCGCGGACCGGTACGACGATGAAGCAGATCGTGAACCTCACTCTTCGCCGGGGCTTCGAGGCGCCCGGCGAGGAAGAGCTCGCTGTCCCCTTCACGGTGGAGGCACGACCCATGGGCCTCCGGCCGGGATTCGACCTGGACGACATCAGCGGCCTGCTCGATCACCTGGACGGTCCCACGCGCCGGTGACGCTCGTCGACGCCAACGTGCTGCTCTACGCCTACGACTCCGAGAGTCCATTCCAGGAGGTGTCGAAGCGTTGGCTCGAGGCCGAGCTCTCGTCCGGACGTTCCCTCAGCTTTGCGCTCGTCACCCTCCTGGCGTTCGTTCGGATCGCCTCCGATCGCCGCATCTTCGCCCGTCCGCTGACGCCAACCGAAGCCT
This sequence comes from Thermoanaerobaculia bacterium, assembly GCA_965232105.1. GTDB lineage: Bacteria > Acidobacteriota > Thermoanaerobaculia > Multivoradales > Multivoraceae > Multivorans. The sequence continues at coordinate 2,443,579 of OZ246956.1, read as the reverse complement.
GCTCCCTGATCGAGGCCTGGCTGGCTCAACCCAACGCCAGGATGCTGCAACCGGGGCGCCGAACCTGGACGATTCTGAGCGAACTCTGCGCCAGCGGCCAAGCCAGGGGCCCGATGGTGATGGACGCGCACCTCGCTGCCCTGGCTCTGGAACACGGCGCATCGATCGCCACGACCGACCGGGACTTCACCCGGTTCCCGGGTATCGAGCTTGTAGACCCGGTTGGCGCGGACTCACGCCAAACGTGAAGCAGTCCGTAGCGCCCGTCATCGGGCGCTCGGATGGCACACCGACGCAGCCAGTGCCCGGCGGCCCTGCTCGTGGCGCTAGGATCGCCGCTTCCAGCCGTTCGGCGAAAAGGAGGAGGCGACCTTGGAATCGATCGACATCCGGCCGCAAGCGTTGCGCGAAGCGGCCTCCTTGATCCTTGAAGCCGGCGGCAGCGGGGCGGAAGAGGCGCGCGTCGTCGCCGACCACCTCGTGCTGGCGAACCTGTCCGGCCACGACAGCCACGGAGTCGGCATGCTGCCCGCCTACGAGCGGAGCCTCGGCAACGGAACCCTGCACCCGAACCAGAAGGTCGAGCTGGTCCGCGACCACGGCGCGATCATGATGTTCGATGGCGGCATGGGCTACGGCCAGGTCGTCGGCCGCGAGGCGACCGCGGCCACGATCGAACGCTGCCGGGACGCCGGCGTGGTCCTGGCGTCGGTCCGCTACTGCCATCACCTGGGGCGAATCGGCACCTACGGCGAGCAGGTGGCTGACGCCGGCCTCGCCTCGATTCACTTCGTCAACGTCGTCGGCCACCAGGCCCTGGTCGCCCCCTACCGGGGCACGGACGCCCGCTACTCGACGAACCCGATGTGCCTCGCGCTGCCCGGAAGCGACACCCAACCGCCGGTTCTCCTCGACATGGCGACGAGCCGGATCGCCTACGGCAAGGCGCGGGTTGCCCACAACAAGGGCGAGGAGGTCCCCGCGGGCTCGCTGATCGACCACCGCGGACGCCAGACCCTCGACCCCGGCGTCCTCTTCAACCAGCCGGTGGGCGCACTCACCTCCTTCGGAGACCACAAGGGTTACGGCCTGGCGATCTTCTGCGAACTCCTCGGCGGCATGATGAGCGGCGGCCGTACCGCCCAGCCCGAACACGGGATGGAGGGCACGATCATCAACAACATGTTCACGGTCGTCTTCGACCCCGAGCGGCTGATCGAACGTTCGGCGATGGACCACGAACTCGCAGCCCTGGTCGCCCACGTCAAGGCGTCGCCGGCCGCGGACGCGGACGATCCGGTGCTCGTGCCCGGCGACCCCGAACGAGCGATGCGTCTCGAACGCGCCGACGCGATCCCGGTCGACGCCGAGTCCTGGCGTCAAATCGTTGCTACCGGTGAACGGCTGGGAGTGGAGCCGGCCGAACTCGAAGCGTTAGCGGCCTAGCGCTGCGCCTCGCTGAAGAAGCGCCACAACAGCTCGCCGCCGAAGTTGCCGGCGTCGTCGCGCGGCCAGACGTGGGCGCCGTCCCAGGAGCAACTGCGGACGGTGCGGCCACCGGCGCAGCCGGGGTACTCGACGCAAGTCAACTCGCGGCGTCCGTCCCACGGCGTCTGGACCTGCACCGGGTCCGCCGCACAGGACTGAGTCTCGGCCCATTTCTCCGCCACTCCCTCCTGCGATGTGTAGATGTAGCCGTCGCCGGCATGCGAACCGTCGATCGGCACCGTGCGGTCCGCGGCGCCCCCGATCAGGAGCATGGACGGCCCCGCCTCTCCGGCCGCGCAGTTGAACCCGCGCGCGAGGTAGCCGTGCATCGGGGCCACGGCGGCCAGGCGGTCCTCCAGGGCGCAGCCGAGGCGATGCACGAACATGCCGCCATTGCTGTAGCCGGAAGCGAAGACGCGGTCCGTGTCGAGGCAGAGCTCGGCCGAGAGATGATCAATCAAGGCCTCGATGTAGCCGACATCGTCGTGGCAGGAGCACCAGTTGCACGGTCCGCAGGTCCCGCACTCCGGCGGGCATGGATAGGGGTTCGCGTCCTCCCGGCAGGCGGGCTCTTCCGGCTTCAACGGTGCACTGCAGGCGAGATCGTTCCAGGACGTGATCCGGGCGACTCGGCTCTGGCCCCGCCTCCCCATCGGCGCCTCGAACGATGTGCCCTGCGGAAACACGACGACGAAGCCCTCGCGGTCGGCGAGCTCCGAGAGCCCCGTCCAGCCGTCGCTGTGCGCGGCGCTGCCCGTGTAGCCGTGGACGTGCAGCCAGAGCGGCAGGGGTTGGGCGCCGTCGTAGCCGGACGGCAGGTGGAGGCGATAGCTTCGGGTCAGGCCGTCGTAGGGCAGCTCGAGATCGACACTGACGCCCGCTTGCGCGGCGACCGCCACGCCTGACCCGGCGTCGGCTGAGCAGCCCGGACTGTCGGTGGCGGCCAGCGGCGGGACAACGACGAGCAGCACCACAGCCGCCAGCGTAAGTGATCGTCGTGTCGCCATCTGGCCAGCATCGTAGCGCGGCGGCGTCACGGTCAGCCGGGCAGCACCTGGAAGTACCCGTCCCGCTCGACAACCTGCACGTCGACTTCGAACAGCTCGGACAGAGTCGGCCCACTCAGGACCTCGTCCTTCGACCCGTCCGCGAACACCTGACCGGCCTTGAGCAGCACGACGCGATCAACCTCTGGCGGAATCTGATCCACATGATGAGTCACCATGATCAGCGTGGTTCCGGCCGCGGCCAGGTTGCCGAGACGCTCCATCAGGCCGAAGGCCGCGCGCAGGTCGAGGCCGGTCGCCGGCTCGTCGAGCAGCAGGGTGTGCGGCTCGTGAACGAGGGCGCGCGCCAGCAGCAGGCGCCGCTGTTCGCCCGAGGACAGCGTGTCGAACCGGCGCTCCAGCAGGTCGACGGCGCCCTGGCTCGCTGCCGCCGCCTCGGCCCGGCACCGCTGCTCTTCCGTCAACCCCTGATGTCGGTAGACGCCGACGCTGGCGAAGAAGCCCGAGCACACTACGTCCAGACCCGAGAGCCAACCGTGGTGGGTCGCCTGCAGCTCGTGCGACACGACGCCGAGCTGGCGCCGGACGTCGAACACGTTCCAGCGCTCCCGGCCGAGCAGCCGCATGCGAACCCCCGGCCGCCGCACGGGAAAGAACTCACCGTTCAGCATTCGGAGCAGGGTCGACTTGCCTGCGCCGTTCGGACCGAGCACGGCCGTGTTCTGCCCACGAGGAATCGACAGCGTTACGCCGTCGAGCGCGCGCCGGCCACCGCGCAGGACGGTGACGTTCCTGAGTTCCAGCAAGGCTTCGTTCATAACGCTCGGCTTGCAGCCCATCTCGAACCGCACTTCGACAGGAAGCCCTACCGTCCCCGGAAGCGCGGCGGCCGCTTCTCCAGGAATGCCCTTCGTCCCTCGACGTAGTCCTCGGAGCGAAAGCAGGCCTCCACGAGCTGCTTGACGCGGTCCAGGTCGCGGCGGTCCGGGTCCTTCGTGGCTTCCCTGATCGCGCGCTTGGCGGCCCGGAGCGTCAACGGAGCGTTCGCGGCCATTCTCTCCGCCAGGTCGCGGACGGCGCTTTCGAGTTCGTCAACGGTCGTTACCCGGTCGATCAAGCCCATGTGGTGCGCCTCGGCGGCGGTGAACCGCCGCGCCGTGAGCAGGATCTCGCTGGTGCGCGAGGGGCCCACGAGGTCGACCAGCACCTTGATACCGGCAAAGCCGTAGCCGACGCCAAGCCGGCCAGCCGGGATGCCGAAAAGCGAATCGTCCGAGGCGATCCGCAGGTCCGCGTTGAGCGCTGTCGCCAGGCCGCCGCCCAGGCAGAAGCCCCGGATCATCGCGATCAAAGGCTTCTCCAGAGCCGCGAATGCCCGTCCCGTTTCCCGACCCGCCGCGTCGTAGCGCTCTCGCGCTTCCACCGTGGTCCGTAGCTTCTCGAACTCCGAGATGTCGGCACCCGAGACGAACGCCCGATCCCCTGCCCCGCGGAGCACGACGACGCGCACGGCGTCGTCCTCCTGAAAGCGCCGCAACGCAAGCGCCGAAGCGACCTGCATCTCGAACGAGAGGGCGTTCCGCCGCTCCGGATTGTTGTAGGTGAGCCAGCCGACGCCGTCCTCGATCCTTGCCTCGATCTTCGTCGTCGGCAGTTCGATCGCATTCACAACACCACCCGCGCGCTCCGAAGCGCCTCGATTTCGGCGTCTCCCAGCCCCGCTTCCGCGAGGATCTCGTCCGTGTGTTCGCCCATCCCGGGCGCCCGGCTCCGCAGTTCGAAGGGTGTCCGGCGGAGGCGGACCGGCTGGCCCACAAGCCGCACCGGACCGAGCTCGGGGTGCTCCAGTGGCACCGCGATCCCGCAGTGCTCGACCTGCGGGTCGGCGAACGTCTCCTCCAGGTCGTAGACCGGGCCGCACGGAAGACCGGCCTCGTTCAGGCGCTCGACAATCTCGTCCACTTCGAAGCGGCGCGTCAGTTCGGCGACGTCGCCTTCGAGTTGCTCCCGGTTGGCGACGCGCTTCGCCGAGTTCTTGTACTCGGGACGCTCGAGCAGCTCCTCGCCGCCGAGGGCCTCGCACATGGCCCGGAAGTGTTTGCCGCTCGTGGCCGCGATGTTCACCCAGCCGTCGGCGGCCGGGAACGTCCCCATCGGCGAGATCGTCGGGTGGTGGTTGCCCTGCTGGCCCGGCACCTCACCCTCGACCAGGTAGCGGGCAGCCTGGAAGTCGAGCATCCCGATCATCGCCTTGAGCAGGGAGGTGCTCACCCACTGCCCCTCGCCCGACCGTTCCCGCTCGTGGAGGGCCGCCAGGATGCCGAAGGCGAGGTACAGGCCGGCCGCCAGGTCGGAGATCGCCGTGCCCACGCGCACCGGGCCCTGGCCCGGCAGCCCGGTCACCGACATCAACCCGCCCAGGCCCTGGGCGATCTGATCCACGCCGCCGCGGTCGCGATACGGACCGGTCTGCCCGAATCCGGACACGCTGGCGAAGACGATGCGCGGATTGATCGCGCGAACCGTCTCGTAGTCGAAGCCGAGCCGGTGCTTCACATCGGCGCGGTAGTTCTCGACCAGCACGTCGGCGTCCCGGACCAGACGCAGCAGGACCTCGCGGCCCGCCTCGCTCTTCAGGTCCAGCGTCAGGCAGCGCTTGTTGCGGTGCAGGTTCTGGTAGTCGTGGCCGAGCCGGCGGGAGATCCCGATCTCCTTGCCGGGCGCCGGCGGCCGCTCGATCCGCACGACATCCGCGCCCCAGTCGGCGAGTTGCCGCACCGCGGTCGGCCCGGCGCGGGCAATCGTCAGGTCGAGGACCCGCAGGTCGGCCAGGGGGAGTGACATGAGCGGAAAATCAGACCTCGGGCACCGCGGCATTGACCGACCGCGCGTCGGGCGGCCGCTCCAGATCCCGCAGAAGCCAGGAGAGCGCTTCCTCGACCTGCCGCTTCGCGCCATGCTCGACGATCTCGCCGTGGCACGGAACGAAGCGGTCGAACGGACAACAGAGCATGCGGAGACAACTCGCCGCGGCCGCGGGCCGGTCACGCACCGCCAGTCGAAGAATCCGGCTCTGCGCCACCCTGCCGTAGGCCCCGGTCAGCCGCATGTAGATCGTGACGGCCGGTCCCAGCCGCAGCCTGAGGTTGAAAAGGAGATCCGCAACGAGCAGCGACCCGCTCGGACGATGGACGAAGACGACCTCCCTGAACCTCGGCATGCCCTCGATGGGGATCGGCTGGAGTTCATCGCCCCAGGGCGCAGCGACACCCAGCGTACCGGCGAGCGTCACGTCCGGACGCTTCTTCTCGAGTCCGGGCGGCGCGTGAACCTCCGCCTCCGGGAATCGCTCGACCGCCGCCGGCAGGTGAAGGTGATGGAACAGGTTCGGCGCAACCAGATACTCCACGCGACCCAGTTCGCGGATCTCGCCCGCCAGCGCCTCGTCCATCGGTCCCGGGGAGTGAATCCACAGCCCTCCGGAGGCCAGCCGCACGACGGTCATCCGGCAAGGCGCTGCGAAACCGAACCCGAACTTCTGACGATGCTCGGCGGACCAGACGCCGGAGCAGATCTCCTGAAGTCCCATCCGCGCAAGTATAGGAGCCCCGACCGTCGCCGTCCCGCCGGCTCGCGGCGGTCGAGGTCGCAGCGAGCGGCGCCGTGGCGACGACGAGGGCACGCGGGACGCTCCGGTCAGAGCACGCCGTAACGGAGGGGCGCGGCAAGCTCCGAGCGCGTAGAATCCCCGGCCATGTATCCGATGCCCATCCGCCCACGCCGCAACCGGCGCTCCGCGGCGATCCGCTCCCTGGTTCGCGAGACGGACCTCGGACCGGACCGGCTGATCTACCCGCTGTTCGTCATGGAGGGTTCGGACACCGCCGAACCGATCGACTCGATGCCCGGCCAGGCCAGGCTCACGATCGACCGTCTGGTCGCGGAGTGTCGCGCCGCGCATGCCCTCGGCGTACCGGCCGTGGCGCTGTTTCCAGCCGTCGAGGACGAACTGAAGGACCGGACCGCGAGCGGCGCTTTGGACTCCGACGGGTTGGTCCAGCGTACGGTCCGTGAGCTCAAGTCCTCCCTGCCCGGCATGCTGGTCATCACGGACGTGGCAATGGACCCGTACTCCAGCGATGGCCATGACGGGCTGGTCGAGGACGGCGAGATCCTGAACGACCCAACGCTTGAGATCCTCGCCGCCACCGCCGTCTCACAGGCCGATGCCGGCGCGGACATCATCGCGCCGTCCGACATGATGGACGGTCGCGTGCGGGCGATCCGCACCGCGCTCGACGCCGCCGGTCACGACCAGGTCGGGATCCTGAGCTACACGTCGAAGTACGCCTCGAACTTCTACGGCCCGTTCCGCGACGCTCTCGACTCGGCGCCCCGCGCCGGCGACAAGAAGACCTACCAGATGGACCCGGCGAACGTCCGGGAAGCGGTGCGCGAGGCCCGGCTCGACGTCGACGAGGGGGCCGACGTCGTCATGGTGAAGCCCGCCCTTGCCTACCTCGACGTGATCCGTGCGGTACGCGAGGCGGTCGACCTGCCCGTCGCCGCCTACCAGGTCAGCGGCGAGTACGCGATGATCCAGGCGGTCGCCGCGAACGGCTGGATGGACGGCGACGCACTGATGCTTGAGACTCTGACCTCGATTCGCCGCGCCGGAGCCGACATGATCCTGACCTACTTCGCGCGTCGCTGCGCCGAGATCCTGAGCGGGCCATGACGCGCCGCCCGTTCGCAACCTGCTTCGTCGCGCTGGGCCTTGCCATGGCGCTGGGGGCTTGCGCTCCCGAACCGGGTGCGCTGGAGCCCTCCCCGGCAGCCGCGGCAGCCGCGGAGCAACCGCCGAACATCGTCTTCTTCCTGGTCGACGACATGGGATGGAGCGACGTCGGCGTCTTCGGCAGCACGTTCTACGAGACGCCCCACATCGATGCGCTCGCCGAGCGGGGCGTGCGCTTCACCAATGCGTATGCGGCGACGCACGTCTGTTCGCCCACGCGCGCCTCGCTCCTGACCGGCAAGTACCCGGCAAGACTGCGCCTGACGGACTGGCTGCCGGGCCGCAGGGAGCATGCCTTCGAGCAGATGCTGAGCGCCGAGAAGCTGGCGGCCCTGCCGCTTGACGAGGTGACGCTCGCCGAAGCGCTCAGGGAACACGGCTACAGCACGGCGATCTTCGGCAAGTGGCACCTCGGCGGCGGCGAAGCCGGCCCCCTCCACCAGGGCTTCGACCTGCAAGCGCCCGACTTCCCCGGCTCGACCCCTCGCGGCGGCTACTTCCCGCCGTACCTGATGGCCGGCCTGGTCGTCGAAGGGGAGGAAGACGAGTACCTCACCGACCGACTGACCGACTTCGCCGTCGACTTCATCGAGCAGAGCCGGGAGCGCCCCTTCTTCCTCTACCTGTCGCACTTCGCCGTGCACGACCCGATCGAAGGACGTTCGGACCTGGTCCTGAAGTACCGCGAGAAGGCGGCGCGAATGGAGCCTTCGGCCGGCCCGGCCTTCCTCCTGGAGGGCAATCCCGACGCCTCCGAGCCGCTTTCGCGCGCACAACTCGATGCTCTGCTGGAACAGCCCTCACACCAGGAACACCGGGTACTGCCCCAGGCCACCGTCAAGATCAAGCAGCACCAGGACAACGTCGAGTTCGCGGCGATGGTCACCGCCATCGACGACAGCCTGGGGCGTGTGCAGAACACCCTCGACCGGCTGGGGTTGACCGAGAACACGATCGTCGTCTTCTACTCGGACAACGGAGGGATGGCGGCCGCCAACCTCGGCAATCCCGCGCGGGTCGTGCCCCCCGACCTGCTCGACGCCGCCTACTCCACGTCGAACCTGCCGCTGCGCGGCGCCAAGGGCTGGCTGTACGAGGGCGGAATTCGGGTGCCGCTCATCGTGCGCTGGCCGGGCGCGGGCCAGACCGGCGCGGTCCGCGACGAGCCGGTCATCAGCCCCGACTTCTACCCCACGTTGCTGGAGATGGCCGGCCTGCCACCACGACCCGACCAGCACGTCGACGGTGTGAGCTTCGCCGCGGCGGTCAGGGGCGAGGACTTCGAGCGCGGAGCGATCTACTGGCACTTCCCCCACTACAGCAATCACGGCATGCAGAGCCCCGGCGGCGCCGTCCGCGAGGGCGCCTGGAAGCTGCTGGAGTACTTCGAGAACGGCACGGTACAACTCTTCGACCTGGACAACGACCCGGGCGAACAGCGCGACCTGGCCGCCGAGCAGTCAGCGCAAGCCGCCGAGCTCCGCGCCCAGCTTCACGCCTGGCGCGAATCCGTGTCGGCGGCGATGCCGAACGCCCGCCCCTGAAGCCTCGCTGAACGCCCGCGCGCCGCTCAGGGAGCGGCCCGGAACAGGAACAGGTGCTGGGTCGGCAGCGAGTCGATCCGGGAGGCGAGTTCGTAGCCGGCCGGGATCCACTCCTTCATCACCTGCTCGATCGACATCCGGTGCTCGAGCTTGATGTGCCGGGCCGAGCGACCCTCAAGTCGGAACTCGGCGAGGGCGATGACGCCGTCCGGCGCCAGCGCTTCCCGCATGGACTGGAGCATCGCCTCCGGCTCGGAAAACTCGTGGTACACGTCAACGAGGAGAATCAGGTCGACCTCGCCCTCAGGCAGCCGGGCGTCGCTCTCGGCGCCGAGCACCGTGCTCATGTTCGTGACCCCGGCCTCGGCTGCAAGCTGCTGCGCGATGCTGAGCATCTCGGGCTGAATGTCGTTGCACAGCACCGAGCCCTCGGGCCCCACCGCGGCGGCCAGGCGGCGCGCGTAGTAGCCCGAGCCGCAACCGACGTCGACGACCAGCATGCCGGCCTCGATCGGCAGCGCGGCCATCAGTTCGTCCGGATGCTCCTCTTCGATGCGCGTCGCCCGCTCCAGCCAGGGGGCGCCGCGGTAGGACATGACCTCCGCGATCTTCCGACCCTGGTAGACGCCCGGGTCCTCAGGCGTCTGCGCCGACGCCACAGCACACGGCGCGATCGCCGTGAGAACGGCGGCCGCGACGAGCAGGCGCGCCTGCTCGAAACCGGCCGCGCCGTCTACGGTCCGAGCCAGCGGGCGAGCCATCCCAGCACCTCCTCGTGCCACTGAAGGCTGTTCGCCGGACTGAGCACCCAGTGGTTCTCGTCCGGAAAGTAGAGGAACCGGGCGGACACGTCCCGCCGCTTGAGCGCCGTGAAAGCCGCCAGGCCCTGGGTCTCCGGCACGCGGAAGTCGAGCGCGCCGTGAATCACCAGCATCGGGGTCCGCCAGCGATCGACCAGCAGCGCCGGGTTGTGGCTTTCGAAGCCGTCCGGATTGTCGAAGTAGCTGCCCCTGTGGTCCCACTCGACGAACCACAGCTCCTCGGTGGTGTAGTACATCGAGCGCAGGTCGAAGACGCCGTCGTGGTTCACCAGGCAACGGAACCGGTCCGGCCAGGCGCCGGCGATCCAGTTCACCATGTAGCCGCCATACGAGGCCCCCAGCGCGCATACCCGGTCGCCGTCGAGGAACGGATAGCGGTCGAGCGCGGCGGCCAGTCCCTTCTGCAGGTCCTCGAGCGGCTTGCCGCCCCAGTCGCCACGGATCGAGTCGGTGAAATCCTGTCCGTAGCCGACCGAGCCGTGGAAGTCGATCATTACCGTGGCGTAGCCGGCGCCCGCATAGGCCTGGGGGTTCCAGCGGTAGTGGAAGCTGTTGCCGAACGAGCCCTGCGGACCGCCGTGGATCAGGAACGCGACCGGGTAGCGGCGTTCCGGGTCGAAGTCGACCGGCCGCACGAGGTAGCCATGCACCGTCTCGTCGTTCCACCCGGCGAACGTGAACTGTTCGTAGTCCCCCACCCGCGCCGCTGCCCGCTGCCCGGCGTTGAAGTCGGTCAATGCCCGCCGGTTGACACCGGAGAGATCGCTGACGAACAACTCCGACGGGGCGGCCAGATCGTTGTGGAGAGTGACCAGCCGGTCCGTCGACACCGCGAGGCCGGCGATCGAGCCCTCGGCGTGCAGGCGCCTCACGGAACCGTCCGCCACGTCGACCGCGAACAGGCTCCGCTGTCCGAGGTCCGCCGCGGTGGCGAACAGGGTGTCCCCGTCGGCCGAGAAGGCCAGGCCCGACACGGAGCGGTCCCAGTCGGCCGCGAGGTCCCGCTCGTCTTCCAGACGCGAGCCGGCGAGCCGCGCGAGCCGGATCCGGAAACGATCGGACTCGTAGCCGGGCCGCTCCATCGCCACCCAGGCCAGCGTGGCGCCGTCCGGCGAAAGCGCCGGGTGACTGTCCCAAGCCGGGTTGTCCGCTGTCAGATTGACGGGCGGCGAACTACCGTCCGCCGGCGCCAGGTACAGGTCGAAGTTCGTCGACCACGCTTCCGGCGTACCGCCGGTGCGCGAAGCGAAGATCACGGTATCGCCGCCAGGCCCAAAAGCGAGTTCCTCGGCGCCGCCGAAGGGCTTGGGGGGCGCGTCCTGGTCGAGGCCGCGCATCAGGTCGACCGGCTGCCCCGCGACCGAGCGGCCGTTGTCGAGTTCCAGGACGAAGACGTGCGACCGCCGGCCGTCCTTCCAAACGTCCCAGTGGCGAACGAAGAGATCGTCGTACGCGACTCCGGAGGTCGGCCGCGATGCCCGGTCCTCGAGGCGTTCCGCCGTGCAGTCGAGGGTCTCGCACGAAGCGAAGACATCCATCGTCAGCACAATTCGGCGGCCGTCGGGCGACACGACCAGGTTGCCGACGTCGAGCGGAAGGTCGGTCACCTGGCGCGGTTCGCCCCCGGCAAGCGGCAGGCGCCACACCTGAGAACTCCCCGAACGCGTCGACAGGAAGAAGAGATCCCGACCGTCCGGCGCCCAGCGCGGATGGAAGTCGGCCGCTTCGTGCGTGGTCAACCGGCGCGCCTCGCCGCCCTCCACCGGCACCGACCAGAGATCCGTTCGACCCCGGTTCGCGGCAAGATCCGTCGACCGCACGGTGAACGCCACGACCGAGCCGTCCGGCGCCACCTGAGGGTCCGAAAGCCTCTCCATCGCCAGCATGTCGTGGACCGAGAACGGGTGCGTCTCCTGCGCCTGGAGCACCACCGGGGGCGGCGCGATCAGCGCAGCGAGAACAACGATCCCGAAACGGCCCATGGCTGCGAGGCAGGCTATGGGGCCACGTCACGGAACGCAAATCCCTGCCTGTGCAGGCTTACTGCGGAGTGCCTGGCGACGTGACCCGGCAGGTCTCGGTGGTAGACTGCGTTCTTTCCAGAAACTCCAGGATCAACCATGCGTACCCTGATCTGCCTCGTTTCGGCCCTCCTCTGTTCGGCTGTCGCAGCCCAGGACTCCAGCCTGACGGCGGCGCGCCTGGACGGCGACGTACTACGCCTCCAGACAGCCGGCGGCCTGCAAACCGTCCGGCACTTCGAACTGCCCAATCCCCCGCGGGTCGTGCTCGACCTGTTCGGAATCAACGCCTCGCTCGCCGAGATGCCGGCGCCTTCCGCCGGCGGCCCGGCGATCGAGGTACGCACCGGCAAGCACCCGAACTTCCTGCGCGTGGTCGTCGACCTGGCGGAGGCACTGCCCGGGTATCAGGTGCGGCAGGCGGAGGGCCTGATCCAGGTTGGTCTTGGGTCGGCAGCGCTGCCGTCATCCGCGGACGGCGTCCCGATCGAGAATTCTCCGGTGCCGGCCGACCCGTCCAGGCCGCCCAGGAGGACGGCCCCGGTGGTCGCCACAGGCGTCGAGGCTTCTCCCGCCTCCGCTCCGGCGCCCGCGGCGGAGCCTCGAGCCGTCCAGGCGATCGCCGCGCCGGTCGCCGCGGGCGACCGAGCGAGACTCGAGGATCTGTCGACGGACGAACTGATGGCGCTGATCGAAGAGGAACTCAAGGCCGCGGGAGAAGATCAGGAGCAGTCCGCGGAAGAGCTCATCGAGGAGATCGAGGCCGAACTGGATGCGAACGACCGCAGGTCGACCACGAGCAGCCCGCCGCCAGCACGCAGGGCGCCCCCGCAACGCCGTCCGCGCCCGACTCCCACGCGGTCCCCGCCCGCTGACGGCGAAGAACGGCTGCCGTTCCGCTACGTCGACGAGGAACCGGCGAAGGAGCCGCCGCCCGCGTAGACGCCCGGCGATGAGCTCCGGTTCAGCACCAGAAGCACCAGTGGTACGGCGGCCGGAAGTAGGTGATCAGCCGGCCGCAGACGATCACGCCGATCCAGCACACCAGTGAGACCGCGGCCGCGGTCCGGGCTCGGGCCGGCGCCGCGGCGCCTGCGACGGCGGCCTTCACCGGACGGTACGCGAAACGGTAGAAGACCAGGATGTTGAGACCGGCGATCGCCATCAGCGAGAACTTGATCTGCACCGCCGGGTTGTAGAGGTACTGGTTCGGCGCGCTGACGACGAACAGGAAGCCGGTGCACACGTTGAGGAGATAGCCCCCCACGCCCCAGGGCACCAGCCTGTGCAGCGCGGCCATCGGAATCGCCCTCGCCACGCCCAGCAGGCGCAGATCCCAGAGACCGATCGTGCCGATGAGCAGCGAAAGCCCGAAGAAGTGCAGCGACTCGACGGTGGGCCAGCCCCACGACGTGTGCATGAAGTCGTAGATGCCGCTCTTCTGACCGATCGAGTTCAGCAGACTTTCCATCGCGCTTGTGTCTCAGCAGAACTCGCGTCTCAGTACAGCAGGTGCGAAGCCAGCATGACCTTCGCGGTATAGGCCAGGAAGCGACCCGAGGTGATCACCGCCGCCCAGAGCGCGAGCGACACGCCGGCCAGTATCCGCGCCTTCCGGGGCGCCGGCGCCGCGTCGTAACGGGAATCCCCGAGCAGCCCGCGCATCAGCGCCCTCATGATCCAGAGGGCGGCCGCGATGGCGACCAGCTTGAAGTAGAAGACCGGATTGGTCAGCGCCTTCGCCGGGTACGCCAGGAGCAGCAGCAGTCCCGAGACGGTGACCACGACCAGGCTCGCCCAGAGCACCGGCGTGAAGCGCCGCATGAGCGACCGCGGGACACCGGGCGCCACTCCCAGGATGCGCAGGTCCGTCGCCACGTGGATGCCAGTCACGAACGCCATTCCGATCGAGTGAAAGACCAGGCTCGAGAAGAACGCGGGCCCCGACTCCCGCATCCAGGTCGAGAAGCGCGTCTCTTCCAGCCAGATCAGTGCGTCGACCAAGGTTCCGAGGCCCTACAACTGCTGCTCTTCGATCCAGGCGTTGAGCAACTCTTCCAGGACGTCCAGGGGAACCGAGCCGTTCTCCAGCACCGCGTCGTGAAACAGGCGCACGTCGAAGTCGGCGCCGAGGGCCTCTTCGGCCCTCCCCCGCAGCTCCCGGATCTTCAGTTCGCCCATCTTGTAGGCCAGCGCCTGGCCGGGCCAACTGATGTACCGGTCGGTCTCGGTCCTCACCTCGTGCAGGGAGAGCGCCGTGTTCTCGGCCAGGTAGTCGAGCATCTGCTGGCGCGTCCAGCCCAGAGCATGCACCCCGGTGTCGACGACGAGCCGGCAGGCGCGCCAGATCTCGTAGGTCAGGCGGCCGAAGTTGCTGTACGGGTCTTCGTAGATGCCGGCCTCGAGCCCGAGGTACTCGGAGTACAGCCCCCAGCCCTCGCCGAAAGCGGAGAGGTAGTCGTGACGGCGGAATTCGGGACCCGCGTCGATCTCGGCCGCGATTCCGTGCTGCAGGTGGTGGCCGGGCACCGCCTCGTGCAGCGTGAGGGCCTCGAGCGCGTAAAGGGGCCGGCTCGGGAGGTTGTAGGTGTTGACCCAGTAGATGCCGGGCTGCGTGCTGTTGTACGGAGCGGACACGTATCGACCGGCGGTGTACTTCGGCGCCATGTGGTCCGGGACCGGCTCGACCGTGTAGGGGACCCGCGGCAAGGTCGCGAACAGGGACGGCAGCTTGCCGTCCATCGTCTTGGCGATCCAGGCGGCGCGCTCCAGCAGCTCCTGCGCGGTCTTTGGGTAAAAGCGTGGATCGGTGCGCAGGAACTCGAGGAACTCGGCGAACGATCCCTCGAAGCCGACCTCCTGGATGACCTCCGCCATCTCGGCTCGGATCCGCGCGACCTCGCTGAGGCCAATCTCGTGGACTTCCTCGGCTGTCAGGTCGAGCGTCGTGAACCAGCGGACCTGGGCTTCGTAGTAAGCCCGCCCATCCGGCAGGTCGGAGGCGCCGACGGTCTCCCTGGTGTTCGGCTGGTACTCGCCTGTGAAGAAGTCGTAGAAGCCCTGGTAGGCCGGCACGACCGCTTCGGTGATCGCGGCCTCGGCTTCCGTCAGGATCCGTTCGCGGTCCATCTCCTCCACCGCCTCCGGCAGGTCCTCGAACGGCGCCCAAAACGCGCTGTCCCGCGGCTCCTCGACGATGTGGGCGGAGATCGTGTCCTCGTAGCCTTCCAGGGTTACCCGCGGCAGGGTGAAGCCGCGGTCGATCCCGGCGCGCATGTGCGCCTGCTGATGCTCGAAGTAGGCCGGGATCGCCCGCATCCTGGCGATGTAGTCGTCGTAGTGGTCCGCCGTCCGGAACGGCATCGGGCGGTACATCCGGGCGAACCCCATATGGAAGCCGGAGTCCGCGTTGAGCGGCATCTGGTAGCCGCCGAACTCGAAGCCCTGCACGCTGCTCCGAAGCTGGCGCTCGAACATCCGCGCGTTGATCCGGTCCGCCGCGCTGAGCCCGCCAGTGTCGATCTCCTCGAACCGCCGGAGCAGATCCCGCCGCCGTTCCACCCTGCGCTCGATCGCCTCCAGGCCAACGTCGGCCAACTGATCGTTCCGGCTGTGGTCGCCGACACTCGTCGCGAACTGCGGACTCTCGACGAGCCGAGCCGCCCAGTCCTCGTCGAACAGGGCGTAGAGCTGTTCGCGGGCGTCCGGCGCCGCGTCCGGAGCCTGAGCGCAGGCGACTGCCAGAGCCAGTGCCGCCAGCACGGGGGCCGTCCAGTTCGGTCGCATTCGGCTCATCGGAGACGGCAACCCTATCGAAGCGCCAAAGGCGGCCGCGGAACCGACCGGCTGCTACGATCCCCGCCCGCGCGTGAAGAAGAAACTGCTCGCATTCCTGCTCGCACTCCTCGCGGCCGGCGCCTCCGCCGCGGAAGCCACCACCCTCGAACTCCGGCCCGGCGATCGGGTCTGCCTCGCGGGCAACACGTTCGCCGAGCGCTTTCAGCTCTTCGGTTACTTCGAGAGCGGTCTGCTGGCCGCCTTCCCGGAGCTGGACCTCTCGGTCCGCAACCTCGCCTGGTCAGCGGACGAGGCGGCGCTGCGCCCGCGGCCGCTGGACTTCGGCGCCGTCGACCGCCACCTCGAGACGCAGGGAGCGGACGTCGTCCTCCTGTTCTACGGCGCGAACGAGTCGTTCGCCGGCAACCAGGGCCTGCCGGCGTTCCGGAACGATCTCGGACGGCTGCTGCGGCATGTCTCGAAGCAGATCTACAACGGCGCCGAGCCACCGCGGGTGGCCCTCGTCTCGCCGATACCCCAGGAGGCCCTCCCGGACGGTCGCGGTCTCGACGCGGCGTCGGTCGAACGTCGCAACGCGGAGCTGCGGATCTACGCGGAGGCAGCCGAAGCCGTTGCGGCGGAGAGCAGCGTGCCCTTCCTCAACATCTTCGACCGAGTCGCGGCCGCGTTTGCCGGCGAGCCGGCGCCGCTGACGATCAACGGCGTGCACCTGAACGAAGCCGGCTACTGGTACGCCTCCCGCGCGCTGCTCGAGGCGCTCGGCGCGTCGGCGCCTGGAACGGTCGTCGCCTCGGCCGGGGGCGGTGCGGAACTTGAGGTCCGCCCGCCGGTCCTGCCACCGGCGCCCGACGGGAATCCGCCAGGCCTCCGAATCAGCGTGCGCGACCTGGCTCCCGGTTACTACGCCCTGCGGCGCGGCGACGTTACGCTGGCCTCCGCGAGCGACGGAGACTGGGCGCGGGGGCTCGACCTTCAGGCGCCGTCGCTCATCACCAGCCTGGTGGAGGCCGGCGACGGCCTGCGCCAGGTCGTGCTCCGCAAGGGCCGGCTGTTCTTCGACCGCTACCGCGCCGTGAACGGCTACTACATCTACGGCGGACGCAAGGAGCCTTTCGGCGTTCACTCGTTCCCGCCGGAGATGGTTCGCTTCGATGAACTTGTCGGCGATCTCGACGACGAAGCCCGCGATCTTGCGCGCTCGGGCGAAGCCTGGCGACTGGAGCGCGTCGACCGATGAACCGGGTTGCCGCGCACCTACAGCATGCGGATGCCGGCCAGAAGGCCGGCGCACCCAGTGACGGATCCCTGAGCGAGGCGCAAATCGCCGTCGGCGCCGTACTGGCTGCGGCCTTGGCAGTCTTTCCGGCGGCAGCCCAGGAGGTCGCCGACGAGGAACCGAACCGGGGCGGCACGGCGCGCTACGAGGCGCTCGATCCCGCCTACGCGCTGGAGAACCTCCACGTCGCCGAGGGTTACGAGGTCTCCCTGTTCGCGTCGGAGCAGGACTTCCCGATCGGCAATCCCGTGTCCATGACCTTCGACTCCAGGGGCCGGCTCTGGGTCGCGACGATGCCGTCCTATCCGCAGCGCCTTCCCGACGAGGAACCAGACGACAGGATCGTGATCCTCGAGGATCGGGACGGCGACGGCCGCGCCGATCACCACACGGTCTTCGCGCGCGGCCTCCACCTGCCCACGGGCTTCGAACTCGGCGACGGCGGCGCCTACGTGGCCCAGCAGCCGAACCTGATGTTCATCGAGGACACCGACGGCGACGACGTGGCGGACCGCTACGAGGTCATCCTCCACGGCTTCGGCACCGAGGACAGCCACCACTCGATCTCGGCCTTCACCTGGGGACCGGGCGGCGCGCTCTACTTCCAGGAGGGCACCTTCCACCACAGCCAGGTCGAGACTCCATACGGCCCGGTGCGGCTGGTCGACGCCGGTGTCTTCCGCTACAAGCCGAACCGGTTCCAGCTCGAGGTCTTCGTCTCCTATCCGTTCGCCAATCCGTGGGGGCACATCTTCGATCGCTGGGGACAGAACTTCATCGCCGACGCCTCCGGCGGCGCGAACTACTTCGGCGCACCGATCACCGGCAACGCGCCGTATCCGACCAAGCGGCGCCGCATGAAGGTGTTCACCTCGATCGTCCGGCCGACTTCCGGTTGCGAAATCGTCAGTTCGCGCCACTTCCCCGACGGGGCCCAGGGCAACTTCCTCGTCAACAACACGATCGGCTTCCAGGGAATCAAGCAGCACCGGGTGATCGAGGAGGACTCGGGCTTCACGTCGGAGGAGGTCGAGCCCCTCCTCTACTCGACGGACATCAACTTCCGGCCCGTCGACCTGCAGTTCGGGCCGGACGGCTCGCTCTACCTGGTCGACTGGTTCAACCCGTTGATCGGCCACATGCAGTACTCGCTGCGCGACGAGCGGCGGGACCACGACCATGGCCGCGTCTGGCGGGTGCGCCACAAGTCCAGGCCGCTGCTGGCGCCGCCCGAGATTGCCGGCGCGACGGCGCCGGAGCTCGTCCGCCTGCTCGAGAACTACGAGGACCGCACCCGCTACCGGGTCCGCCGCGAACTCCGCGAGCGCCCGCGAGGCGAGGTGCTGGCCGCACTTGGCGCCTGGCTGGAGGAACTCGACGATCGCGGCCGCGGCGCTTCGAACGCCGCCGACGTCGATCCCGACCCGGAACTCGAACACCACCGGCTCGAGGCGCTCTGGCTCTACCAGAACCTGAATGTCGTCGAACCGGAACTGCTGAACCGCATGCTGAAGTCTCCGGAACCCCGGGCCCGGGCCGCCGCGACCCGCGTGGCCCGCTTCTGGCGCCGCGAACTGGACGATCCCCTGGCGCTTCTGGCCGCCCAGGTCGAGGACCCGTTCCCACGCGCTCGCCTGGAGGCCCTGCTTGGGCTGAGCTACCTCGAGTCCGAAGCCGCCGCCCTGGCCTCCCTCGAGGCGATCGACCACCCAACGGACTACTACCTCGACTACGTTCTCGGCGAAACGGTGGACACTCTCGAGGACTGGTGGCTGCCGGCACTCGAATCGGAGCGCGAACCGCCGCTCTTCGACACCCTGTCGCCACCTCAAGCCGGCTACCTGCTGAGCCGGCTGCCGACCCGGAAACTGGAGCGGCTGCCCTCTCATTCGCTGACCGACCGCGCGGTGATCCACCGCGCGGACGCCGGCATGGACCGCCAGCGCCAGGCCCTGGCGAACCTCACCGCAGGCACGAGCCGCTTCGTGTCGCTCACACCCGCCGTGCTGCTGGTCGGCGAACTGCAGCGCCTGGACGCCGTCCAAC
This sequence comes from Thermoanaerobaculia bacterium, assembly GCA_965232105.1. Classification (GTDB taxonomy): domain Bacteria; phylum Acidobacteriota; class Thermoanaerobaculia; order Multivoradales; family Multivoraceae; genus Multivorans. The sequence continues at coordinate 2,424,780 of OZ246956.1, read as the reverse complement.
CGCCCGAACCCGAGACGGTGGACCGGATCGTCCTGCACCTGCTCGAGCAGGACGCCGCGGCGCTGGGCGCGTCTCGCCGCGAACTCCAGGACCTCGCGTCCGGCGCGACGAGGCGCGAGGTGAGGAGCGGCGCGATCGCGGCCCTGATCGCCGCCACAGGCGACGCGTCGCCCGACGGCGTCCTGCCCCGCAGACCGACTCCCGATCAACTGATCGACTGGCTCCACGGCGTCGACCAACTGCCTCCGGCCCTTCGCGGTGACGCCTACGCCCCCGTCTCCTCGCTCTTCGACGACCGCGGCGGACCGGACCGGCAACGGGTGCTGGAGGCGGCCGCGCGAACGCTCTCCGGCATCACCGCGAATGCGGGACGCAGCTTCGAGCGGCTGGCCGGCCTGGCCACCGATCCGGCTATCGGCCTGACCGCGCTCGAGGGGCTGGGGGAACTCACGGCCGAGGCGCCGGACGCATGGCCCGCGGCGGGCAGCGAGGAAGCCCTCGCCTCGCTTATCGTCAACGCACTCGAGAACGCCGACCGCCGGGAACTGGTGTCGCCACGGTTCCGCCGCATCCACGACCTGGGCCTCCGGGGCGCCGACCGGCTGATCGAGCGGTCCGGCGGCGAGAGCTTTGGCGACCTGCGCGAGGAAATCGTCAACCTCGGACCGGCGATCGTCACCCTGCGGCCGGTCCCCCACCAGATGCTCTTCGACCTCGAGGAGTTCACCGTCCGCGCCGGCGGACCGGTCGAGATCACCTTCGAGAACATCGACGTGATGCCCCACAACGTCGTCGTCACGCGACCGGGGGCGCTGGAGGAAGTGGGCCGGGCGGCCGACGCCGAGGCGGAGCTCAATCCGGCCACGGCCGAAGCCTCGGGCTACGTTCCCAAGACGCCTCTCGTCCTGTTCAAGACCGGTCTGGTCCAGCCGGGCGGCACGGAGGTCCTGAGCTTCACCGCTCCGACTTCGCCCGGCCTCTACCCCTTCGTCTGCACCTTCCCCGGCCACTGGATCCTGATGAAGGGGACGATGCGGGTGGTCGAGCGGCTCGATGGAACCGCGGTCACCCGCTACGCGGCGCCGCGCCTCGCTCCCGACGTGCCGCAACGGACGTTCGTCGCCGACTGGAGCTTCGACATGCTGGAGACCGACGTCCGCGATCTGATGGCGGCGCCGCCCGCCGACCAGGAGCGGCTCGACCACGGCCGGCGTCTCTTCATCGAGACCGGCTGTGCCACCTGCCACCAGCTCGGCGGCGCCGGCGGCGAGATCGGTCCCACCCTGGACGACGTCTCCGGACGCTTGACCGCGCTCGACACGCTGCGGCACATCCTCGAACCCTCGGACGAGGTGGCGGAGGACTACCGCACGTTCCTGGTCGAGACACGCGACGGCCGCTTCATATCCGGGCTACTCGCCTCCGCCGACGACCGATCCGTTCGCATCCGTTCCAACCCCCTGGACCCGAACCACATCGAGACGATTCCGCGCGAGGACATCGAGAGTCTCGACGAGTCCTCGCTCTCCCCCATGCCGAGCGGTCTGCTCAGCACCCTCCAACCGTCCGAAGTCCAGGATCTGATCCGTTACGTCCTGAATCCGCCGTGATCCGCAAGTGCAGCAGGCTACCCGTCTTCCTCCTGTCCGCTACGGCGGCGGCCGGCGCGCCGGCGGCGGCCCAGCACGGCGCCGTTGGCGGCGAGTGGCGGGAGTACGGCGGCGATGCCGGCGGCACGAAGTACGCCCCGCTCGGCCAGATCCACCGCGGAAACGTCGGCGACCTGAGTGTCCGCTGGCGCTGGGAATCGCCTGACAACGCGATCGCGGACCCCGACGCCGGTCTCGACAACGTCGCTTTCGAATCGACACCACTGATGAAGGACGGCGTCCTCTACACCAGCACTTCCTTCAGCCAGGCGGCCGCGCTCGACGCCTCGACCGGCGAGGAACTCTGGGTCCACGACCCGAAGAGCTACGACTCGGGGCGCCCTCCGAACAACGGCTTTCTCCACCGCGGACTCGCTTGGTGGACGGACGGCGAAACGGAGACGGTCTATCTGGCCACCGGTGACGCCCGCCTGATCGCGCTCGATACCGCGACCGGCACCCCCCGGCAAGACTTCGGCAACCGCGGCACCGTCGACCTTACGGCCGGCATCCGTTCGCTCAACAACCGCTCCGACCAGTACGGACACACATCGCCGCCGACCGTGGTCGGCGACGTGGTCGTCATCGGCTCGTCGGTCATGGACTGGGCGCCTCAGCCGGAGTGGCCGCCCGGCGACGTCCGCGGTTACCACGCCCGTACCGGCAAGCTGCTGTGGACCTTCCATACCGTGCCCCGCCGCGGCCAGTTCGGCTACTCGACCTGGGAGAACGGCTCCGCCGAACGGGTCGGCGGCGCCAACGTCTGGGCGCCGATGACCGCCGACCTGGAACTCGGCTACGTCTACCTGCCGGTCAGCGCTCCCTCGAACCACTTCTACGGCGGCCACCGCAAGGGCGACAACCTGTTCGCCAACAGCATCGTCTGTCTCGACGCGAGGACCGGTCGCCGCGTCTGGCACTACCAGATCGTCCACCACGACATCTGGGACTTCGACCTCCCGGCGCCGCCCAACCTTGTCGACATCACGGTCGGCGGGAGGGAGATCCCGGCCGTCGCGCAGGTCACCAAGCAGGGTTGGGTCTTCGTGTTCGACCGGCGAAACGGTAGACCGGTGTGGCCGATCCATGAGGTGCCGGTCCCCCAGTCGTCAGTCCCCGGCGAGCGAACCGCGCTGACCCAACCGCGGCCGTCGAAGCCACCGCCCTTCGACCGGCTGGGAATCGAGCGGGAAGATCTGGGCGACGGCGCCGAGGCGGTGCTCGCCGATGTCGACTGGGGGCCGATCTACACGCCGCCGTCCACTCGCGGCGCGGTGATCTCACCCGGGCTGGGGGGCGGCGCGAACTGGGGCGGGGCCGCCTTTGATCCGACCCGATCGAGGCTGTTCGTCCCGGTCCAGGGGGTCGTCCCCTTCCTCATCCGCCTCTACCGGACCGCCCTCCCCGAGTACTACCTGTACGAATCGGGCATCCTGACCGCCTCCGGCAACCGTTATCTGCTGAAGCCGCCCTGGGGCCACATCACCGCCTACGACCTCGACCGCGGCGAAATCCTCTGGCAGCGGGCCAATGACGGTCTGAACGGCTTCGCCGGAACCCCGTCCCTGCTTGCCACCCAGGACCTGGTCTTCTACGCCAACCGGTCCCGACCCTTGCTGACCGTCCTCGACCCCGCAAACGGCGATGTACTCCGCACGATCCCGCTGCCGGCGGCAGCCTCGGGCGCCCCGATGAGCTACACCGCGGAGGGCCGCCAATACGTCGTTGTCGCGGTCGGCGCGGGTCCGTTCGACGCCGAACTCGTCGCTTTGTCGCTCGCCTCCGACCTGCCCGAGCAGCGGCCCGGCAGGCTGGGCTTCGCCCTGCCGTCCGTAACGGCCCGGGAGTCGGACGGCGAGATCACCCTGAGCGTGGTTCGCGCCGGCGGCAGCGACGGCGCGGTCGCCGCCCTTGTGCGGACCGCCGGCGGCTCCGCCACGGCAGGGGCCGACTACGAGCCGGTCGCCCGCACACTCGCCTGGGGCCACGGCGATTCGGCCAGCCGGACGTTCACGCTCCGGCTGCTCGACGACGGCGTCGCCGGCGAAGGGGCGGAGACGATCGAACTCGAACTCCACGACCCACGCGGCGGCGCGGACCTCGGCGAACGCCGCATGGTCGTCACGATCGACGAGGCCGACGCCCGCCCGGCCGAGCCGATCGAGCAGTGTGTCGCCGACGCCACGACCTTGTGCCTGAACGGAGATCGCTTCCGGGCGCGCGTCCGCTACGCGACAGACAAGGGCGAAACCGGCCTCGGCAACGGCGTCCTCCTGACCGGAGACACCGGCTACTTCAGCTTCTTCGACACCTCGAACGTCGAGATCGTCGTGAAGGTTCTCGATGGCTGCGCGGCAAACGGCAAGTACTGGCTCTACGCCACGGGCCTCAGCGATCTTGAGGTCGAACTGGAAGTGGCCGACCCGGTCACTCAAACCCGCCACGCCTACACGAGTCCGCCCGGAGAGGCGTTCCTGCCGATAGCCGACACCCGGGCCTTCGCCTGCGACACCGCAACCGCGGCGCGGGCCAGATTGTTCAGCCGCGGGAACCGCTGATCGCGCTCAATCAGTGCACGAGCCATCCGTGCACGCGACGACGGGCACACCGCCTGCGCGGATCGCGCAGTACGAGTTCTGGCCGTCATCGCAAGCGCTCCAGCATTGGCGCCTTGGCCATGGCCATTGGCGGCGACGGACCAGCCGCAACTCCTCAGGAGTCCAGATCGACCTCTGTCGCGCGGCGCCTCTGTGTGTACACCGTCCGGGTCTGGCTACCCCACCGCACAACATACTCGCCGACCGGCAGACTTGCGACGGTTTCGCCGGCGGCAAAGGTCGAGGACCCACCGAACCAGAGGCGGAGCTTGCCCAGGTCCCAGCCGCCGGGGCCGATGATCTCCACCGGGCCAACCGGATCCTCGGCGATCAGCTCAATCGTCGCGTTCGACTCGCCGGGGTCGAACTCCACGCCCCGGTCCAAGGCGCCCCGGAGTGCTCGCCAGCCGCCGAGGTTCCATCGACCCTCGACGTGGCAGGCGATCCGCACGTTCTCGGGAAGGGGTTCATCGGGAACCATCCTGGCCACGCCGTTCTCCACCCGGAGGATCTGTTGCAGCGAAGACTCCATCTCAGCGAAGCAGAAGCCGCTGCCGCCGCCGCGAATCGAGATGACGAGTTCCTCGTCCGCGGCCCCCTCCTCAAGCTGCAGTTGCATGACCTTCCGGTCGGTCGCATCACGCAGTTCGACCTCGACCAGGTCGGACTGCAGGTGCTGCCGGCGCGCGCGCAAACGATGCGTTCCGGGCGCCAGACCCAGAACCCTGAAGCGTCCGTCCTGGCCCGCGGCGACCTTCTGGCGGCTCGGGAAGACGGTCACGCCGGCGAAGGGCACGGGTTCTCCATCCGGGCCGATGATCAGCCCCTCGATCGAGATGTCGTCGTACCGAAAGTCGAGGACCGCTTCGCGAGCGTTCGGCACCCGGACCGACCGGGCATCCTGGATGCCGCCCGACAGAGGCGCCCAGATGACTTCCCACTCGCCAGGGAGAATCGCCGGCAGGCTGTAGCGCCCGTTACGCCCAATCGATGCCTCATGCTCCAGCATCTGCGTGGACACGACGACCCTGGTTTCCGTGAAGGGGCCAACGGCACGCCGGTCAAAGCCCTCCGGAAGGTTCGCCCCGGCTCGTCGCCGCCAGGAGAGCATGCCCGCCGCCGGCTCACCTCCCCTGGTCACGACACCCGTCACTCTCACGGCGCTGTGATCGCAGACGACGACTTCGTCTCCCGCGCTCTCGGGTACCCGCTTCAAGCACACCGGCTGCTCGTCCTCGTGAACCTGCACGTCGAACGACCCATCCGGGACGTTCGTGAACGTGGCTCTTCCTTCGGCCAGAGTCGCGACGAGCCGATCTTCGGGCAGGCCCGTGCCTCCGACATCGAGCCGCGCCATACCTTCGCCTACATCGGAACGCACCGTGACGCGACGCCCGCGGGACAGTTCGACCACGCCAACGTCTACACCCTGATTCGTCGACGCATCCACTTCCAGCTTCCGAACAGCGTATCCGTCGGCCCGCACCTTGAGCGTCGACTTCCCGGGCTCGAGACCGAACAACTCGAAGCGGCCTTCCGCATCCGTCGCCACCGTGGCTACCTCGCCCAGCACAGGCGCCATCAGCGGCCCAAACTCGGACGGTCGCGTGTAGGAGACCGAAGCTTCCGTCACGGGGGCGTAGTCGTCCTCGTCAAGCACCTGCCCGGCAACCCACACGGAGGATTCCGCCGGAACGACGCCGAGGTCGCGCGACTCCCCTTCGCCGCCATGCACGTCGAGACGAAGAACTCCCACGTTTCCTGCCGACAGTTCCAGACGCCAGGCGCCGGCGGGCAACTCGATCGAGAACGACCCGCCGGGCTGTATGAAGCTCTGTCTGATCTCGCTCCTTTCCCCCCCGCGCCGGGTCGCGCTCGCCCGTCCCCCTGCCGCGGGCGTCCGTCCGTCCGCGGCAACGAACACCCCCTCCACGAAGAAGGCTGGCACGAGTCGAACAACAAACGGTTCCTCCGCCGTCCTACCGACACGGCTCGGCAGCTCGAAACGAGTGGACAGGTATCTGGCGGCCCGGATCGTGACCTCGCGGCCGAAGGAAAGAGGCAACCGCGTTGGCCCTTCCTCGGACGCGGTCGTCCAGTAGCCGCTCGAGTCCCGAATCCTTGCGCCCGGCACCCCCGTGCCATCCCTCGCATCGAGCACCCGAAGCCAGGCCACCTCGGGAGAGCGCAGTACGATCGTGCCCAGATCGACCGACTCTTCCAGATCGAACGTCCGCGCGAACTCGAGCCCCTCCGCCTTTGCCTTCAACGAAACGTGCCCCGGCGCAAACCCGCCGACCTCGAAGCGCCCGTCGAGTTCGGTCCGGCCAAGGTGCCGCTGCAGCAGGCCGAATCCGTTCGGAATGAACGACAGCCCCTGGAGTCGCACGCCGCCGACCGGATCTCCGGCCTCGTTCACGGCCTGACCGCTGACGACCAGACCGGGTGCCAGCTCAATCGTCGGCGGCACGTTCCCAGGGTTCGTAAAGGGCGACGCGGACCGCAGGTCGTGCGTTACGACGACGGTGGAGCCCTCCGCGCTCGGCAACGTGATGGCGACGCCGCCTTCGTCGTCCGAGGCCTCGAAGCCCAGGTACGCCGCCTGCGGACGATGACCCGTTGCCTCCTCGACCAGATACAAGCGGGCGTTGGGCAAAGGGGCGTCGTCCGCGGTCACGTCGAACCGGAAGTCGGTTGCGGATTCGAGCGCCAGTTCGACCGAGTCCCGATCCGATGCAACCCACTGCCAGGACGACGCATGGTCGCCGGCCTGGGCTTGCAGACGCCAACCGTCGTCGCCGCGCGGGACGGACAGGACGGGCGACCCTGACACGACAGTCGGCAGCAACCGACGTGGGACTTCCAGCCACATCCGGTCGGGCGCCGCCGTGACTCGAGTCACGCCGGGAACCTCGGCCGAGCCGGGTTCTCCGACGATCCGAACGTCAAGCCGCCGCGTTACATCGCACTCGGCGCCAGGAAGGGGCCCGTCCTCCGCCAAGTGCCGCCGCGGCGGGCAATCGTCGTTCCAGTACCAGCAGAGAGCGAGTTCACGGTCCGGCGCGAGATCGCCCAGACTCCCTACGGAGGCGCCGGCCGGCAGGGGATCGACTGCAAACGCGTGAGAATCCACATCGAGGCAAACCAGCCGTGTGAGACCGCCATCAGCCGGCTGGCTCATCAGCGGCGTCGCGGCAAGACCGGCCGCCAGCAGAACACCGAGCAAGCGCGCGGCACTTTGCACAGCCACGCCTGGAAGCGTGGCGAGTCCCCGCGCCACGAACCCCCCGGTCGGTTCTTCTGTCATCGGGCGAGACGATGGCTTGCAGTGCGACTTCCTCACAGGGCCGCTACGGCCCCGGAGGAACCAGCCGCGCTTCGAACACCTCGGCCGGCCGCACCGGCCCGTCCGGACGGTAGGTGTTGCCTTGAAGCAGGATCGCCACTCTGACGCCGTCCGCATCCGCCCGTAGCCTCCTGTCCGCAAACTCCGACTCAACGACGCAGTCTGTCTTCGTCGCGGCCCGAAGCTCGTCGACATGGGCGTGGACCAAGTCCCAGCAGACCTTGGCGAGCTGCTCCGCGCGCTGGGGTTCCTTGATGCGAAGAAACGCGTCCACCAATTCCGGATCCGTGATCTTGAACGTCCTGGGCCCGCCTTCGCCCGTCGGTTCAGCAGGTTCAAGGCCTTCTTTCTCGATTCTCTCAAGCAAGTCCCGGTGCTGGGCCGCCACGCTTCCGCTCACCTCCCCCCGAGAATCCAGGGAGATATCCTCCGGGTAGGGCAGTCCCTTCGGCACGTGACGCACGAACAAGAAGATGTTGCCGCGGTCGTCGGCCACCGCTTCGTCAACCACCCGATGCTGACTCAGCCACGCCGCACGCCACGCCTTCTCTATCAGCAGCCGGTCCTGTTCGGGAGTGATCCTCCACGGGCTCTCGGCGAACAACGCCTCGGTTCCCAGCGTGTCCCGGAGGCGACCGCTCCCGTCGTAGAGGAAGACTCCCGGCTCCAGGCCGGGAATGACCAGAACTCGCTCTTCGGACAGAACGCGCACTACTCCCAGATACTTGGCGAGGCTCCAGTGGCTGCTCTCGGTCCGCCTCGGCAGAAGACCGCGAACCGTTCCGTCCTCGCGGATCAACCAGGCAAGGCGGTCTTCCCAGTCGCCGTCCTCGCCGCGGTTGACTCCGACGATGGCCGTCCTGCCGTGGCGTCGGTCGACATCGCCTACGAGCGAGACGGCCTTGGAGTAGCTGAACTCACCTTCCTCATGGCGAAGCACTCCATCGGCGAAGCTCGAGACCGCTAGCGCCCCGGCGGAGAAACCGCCCAGGCGAGAGTACTTCTGATTCCTGCCCACGGCGCTGAGCGGCGACCCCGCCAGGGTGACGAACAGTTCCGCATGGTCCGCGCCCACCCGCCAGGAATAGACCCCATGATCGTCGACGCCCAGCAGCAGAACCCCGTCCTCGCTCCACCGAAGATCGCTGGCGGTGGCTACTTCTTCCGGAAGCTCCAACGGCGCCAGCCCGTCCAACGCGGGACCACCCGAATCCGCGACAAGCACGACCGGACTTGCCACGGCCAGGACGCCAAGGCACACGAAAGTCTGCCGCCTGGCGAGCCTGCCGATTCGCTCGAGGTCCGTAGCGATGGCGCGTAGGCACCGCTGTAGTGGAGCGTACGCACTTAGGCACCGCTGAAGGCGTATTGCAGTCCGCTGGAGCGACGCAACGGAGTACGTCCCGCCACTGGGTGCGGATCCGCGGCCGCAGTAGAAGATCGGGTAGTCAAGCCTCCGGGGCTCGCCCGTCACGGAAGGGCAGGAGCAGGCGCAACCAAACCGACCGCGTTCGTCTTCATGGAGTTCCTCCTCATTCTGTTCGGTAGTCGTCAACGTAGCAGCTTCCCAAATCTACAATCACCATTCAGACATCTGTCAAGACTGGGCGCTGTCCAACGGACAAGTCACCTGTCAAGTCAACGCTTTGTCAACGACTTTGGAACAGCCCTGGCTGTCCAACGAGAAGTGATCGCGAGCGGGGGCCTCGCCAATCCCCTGTGGGCGGAGCGTTCCTCGGTGAGCGCCGCATGGCGGTCACGGTCGAGGACGAGGTGCAACGCGAAAGAGGGACGGCTAACGCTAACGGGGCGGAGTAGCCCGCAACCGATCAAAGGCCCGCATCTGCGCCGCCGCCTCCTCCACCCGACCCAGCGAGTCCAGAACCCGGGCGTAGTTGAGGCGGAGCGCCGCGTTACCGTCGAGTCCGTGCGCGAGCGCCCGTTCCATCCGCTCCGCGGCTTCCCGCGGGCGTCCGGCCTCGGCCGCGATCATTCCCAATAGCGCATGCGCCTCGCCGAGATCCGGATCGAGGGCCAGTGCCCGCTCGAGGGCCGGCGCCGCCTCCCCGGCGCGGCCGTCGGTGTGCAGGAAGAGCCCTTCGAGGTAGTGGTGCTCGACCCGGTTCCGCTGCAGCAACCGCGCATTCGCGATGCTCGCCGCCGCTTCGGCGGCTCGTCCCATCGAGAACAGAGCCTTGGCTCGCAGCGAGTGGATGTCCGCCGTCCGCGGATGGTCCGGATAGGCCTTGAGCAAACCGCCCAGGTGCTCGGAGGCCGCTTCGAGCTCGCCCTGCTCTGCCAGCCGCCGCGCTTCGGACAGGCCCGACGCCACGTTCGCCGATGCCGCGCGTTCCGCCTCGGCGGCCCGATCCCGGGCGCCCTGCAGTGCGCGATAGCGTTCCAGCGCGGCCTGGGCGCCTTCCCGGTCGCCGGCCGCGGCAAGCGTCCGTCCGAGACGGTAGACCACTTCCGGTTCGCCGCTGGCGAGTTCCTCGGCGGCGCGAAGATGCTCGAGCGCCTCCGGGTAGCGCGCCTCCGCCGATAGCAGGTCGGCGATTTCCAGATGCACCACGACCGGCTCGTCAACGCCATCCTCGAGAACACTCCGAAGGGTGTCCAGAGCCTCGCGGCGGCGCTCCGGATCGCGAGCCAGGGCGAGACCGCGCGCGAAGTGCAGGCCGGGACTCTCGAGCTCCTCGGCCAAAGCCGCATCGACCGCCGCCAGCGCCTGCTCCGCCTGACCCTCGGCTAGCTGGAGCAGGGCCAACTGCTCGTGAATGTCGGCGCTGTCGAGCCGCCGACTCACCGCCGACTCAAGCAGCCGGATTGCCTCCCCGGTGCGGTCGAGATCGCGGAGCAGGAGAGCTGGCGCCAGGTAGGCGAGTTCGACGGCATCCACGGTTTCGCTGGCGCCCACGCCTTCCGGCAGCAGAGACCGGGCGTGGGCAAACGCCGCGAGTGCATCCTCCGAACGGCCAAGAACGGTCAGCGCCCGAGCCACCGCCAGCGCCGGCACGAACCCGGAAGGGGAGCGCTCAACCGCCGCACGGGCATCCGCAAGAGCCTTGACCGGATCGGCTGATTCCGGGACAACCTGGCCTGGACCGACCTGGCCCGGAACAAGCGCCGCGATGACGCTCAGCAGGAGGACGGCGTAGCCGGACACGGGCGGTCAGCGTAACAGTCGCTCCGCGAAGCTTGTTGCCGCTGACGATCTGGACTTACCCGGCCGACATCTGGAAGAAGCAGAGCTTGTTCCCATCGAGGTCGCGGACGTAGGCACCGTAGAAGGTGGGCAGCCGCGCGCCGGGCGCGCCTTCATCGGTGCCGCCGAGTTCGAGCGCCTTGGCGTGAAGCTTGTCCACGTTCTCCTCCGAACCCGCCGGGATGGCGACCATGTTGCCGTTGCCGGGCGCCTGCGGCTGCTTGTCGTAGGGAATGCAGATGGCGAGCATCGCCCCCGCGGGTTCCGAGCCGTAGAACTGGATCCGGTCCATGCCGAAGGTCCGGGCGGCGCCCAGTTCGCCAAGCAGGGCGTCGTAGAACGTCTTCGCCCGCTCCATGTCATTCACGCCGATCGTGCAGTATCCCAGCATTCTCAATGCTCCTTTGTATCTGAACGCTTCGCCGCGATCAGCCGCGACGGGCGCGGCGAAACATAGCAGCCGGGCGCTCCGATGTCCGCAGAGCGGAGAGTCCGCCTCGAACCGGGCTCAGCTCTCTTCGTCGACGTCGACGTCTTCGATCAGGTCCGCGCGGCGCAGGTCGAGCTTCTCGCCGGTGAAGCTGTCCAGCTTGTAGACCCAGGAGCCGTGGTAGTCGTTGAACTCCTGCATCTCCTCCGCCCGGTTCAGAATGTCCGCCTTCTCCTGGAGCTCCTCGTCCGGCGTGTCCCGCTCGATCTCCACCTGCTGCACCGTGTGGTAGCCGCCGATACGGACGTAGCGATCGTCTTCCCTTGCCGCGACGGAGACGAGGTAGCCGGATCCGTCCTCCAGCTCGTAGCGGAACTCGTCGGTGAACGACAGATCCGCCACCTCTTCCGCGTCGGCGAGGAAGACCTCGGAGAACCGCAGCCGGGAAAGGAAGTTCTTCACCCTGCCGACCTCGCTCGTCTTCTCCTGCTTGCCCGCCGGTACCCTCTCGAGCGCCATCACGGCGCCATCTTCGTCGCCGGTACTGAAGGTGAAGTCCGGGCCGTCGATCCGCACGACATCGCTACCCGAGACGTCGACGATTTCCTTCTGCAGGAACTGGTCGGCGGTGCTGTCGATCAGCACCGTCGCGTCGGTCAGGAAGATCGGCGCCTCCTCGCCGTCGAGGCGCCGCACGTAGTTGCCGCTGCCGCCCTCGAACCGGGCGCCTACGCGCAGGCGCACCATGTCGTTGCCGGCAGCGTTCCCAAGGGCCACCTCGACCGTGTCCTCGCCGGGCGGGTCGATGCCGAGTTCCGCCGCCAGGCTCTCGCTCGCGCCGACCTCCTTCGCGAGTTCGATGTCGAGCAGGCTGCGCACCAGGCGATTCACGCCCTCGTTGCGGGCCCGGTAGTCATGGGACTCCTCGACCACGTAGATGTCCCCCTGCCGGCTCAGGGTGACCTGCTCCCCGCCCTGGACGATCTCCACCCGGGCAATCTCGTCCGGATTCAGGTTGGGCAGGAACTTCTGTCCGCGCTCGAAACGCTCGGCGCGGGAGACGCTGTTCCAGTAGCTGAAGATGGAAAGGGCCAGCAGCGCCACCGCCGCCGCCACGAGCCTCTTGTTCACCTGACTCATGCCGATATCTCCCAATCGTAAAGGCATGGAACTGGCCGCGACTGGGTGCGCCGGCGTCCACGCCGGCTGCCGCCGCAGGCGGCCAAACAGCCGCGCCGGCCGCAAGGCCGGCTCCTGTTCGCGGCCAGTTTCATGCGAACCCTTAGCGCCCGCGGGCGCGGTACAGACCGATCAGCAGTACGACGATGGGCATCCACCCGATGACGGCGAAGCGCACCATGGACTCCTCACGTTCCAACGACTCGCGCCGGCCCTTGCGGATGTCCCGCAGTTCCCGGTTGCCCTCCAGGATCCGCTCGTTCAACTCGTCGACTTCCTCCTGCAGCTTCCTCTGGAAGAGAGCCGCGTTGCGCTGGGTGATCTCGCCCTGCTTCTCCCGCAGCTCCGCCTCGAAGGTCTCGATCTCCTCGCGGATCTGCCGTTCGCGGTCGAGCGTGTCGAGTTCGGCCTGCGCTTCGATCTCGTCGAAGCGGAGGAACGGCCGGCTGATCCCGCTCTTGGCACGAACCGACATGAGGTCCCGGGAACCGAGCAGGTAGTCGATGCTGTTGAGGACCACCTTGTGGTTGTCGTTCGCCGCCTGGACGATTCCGAACGGGTTCTGCAGGAAGGCGATCTGGTCGTGAATGAAATCGACATCCGCGAACACGACGACCGCCGCCTCGCTCCGCTCCTCCTCGGGCAACGGATCGCGGTGGATGATCTCCACGTTGTCGGGCGGCGGGACCTCGATCTCGGGGGGCAGATTGGGCGGCCGCTCCGCCTCCCTGTCCGGGTAGTCGACGCCGTCCGGAAACGCGGTCGGCAGCTTGCCGCGCACGACGTACGCTAGCGCCAGCGCCTCTTCTCCCGGCGCGAACGCGTCGCGCAGCTTGGCGCCATCGTTCAGGTCCGTGTAGGCCAGGCCGTCGCCGCCGCCGAAACCGGGCAGCACCTCAAGGGTGCCGGCGGCCGCCGTGGTCGAGATCAGGGGCCGCAACTCGACGCCAGAGGCTGGTCCCGAGACGTCTTCATCCGCCTCGCCAGCCTCTGTGTCCGTCCCGTCCGCGGCGCCCTCCCCGATCTCCCGCAGCGCACCCGAGAGGAAGAAGCGCGTGTTCGACAGGCCCCGCAACATCGGATTCTCTTCGTCCAGCAGACCCTCGTGGAGCGTGGAATCGACCTGGAGATCGATGATCACCGACTCCGCGGCGCCGAACTGGCTCATCGGCCGCCGCGCCGCCAACTCGAAGTCGGCCGCGAACCGGTTCGCCGGAAGCTCCAGGCCCCAGGCATCGAGCAGCGGCTCAAGGTTGGAGGCCGGCTCATACTGAAGCGCCATCCAGGGCTGCTGCGGGTTCTGCGGCGGCGTGTCGCCCAACGCATAGGGGTCGAGGAAGATCAACGTGTTGCCACCGGCAGCCACCCACTGGTCGATCGCGAACACCGTCTTGTCGGGAAGCCCCTTGGGGTGGATCACGACCAGCAGGTCGACGTCGTCAGCCGAGATCTCGTCCACGTCGGCCGCGACCTGCGAGACGTCGTAGAGATCCTCCAGCACCTGGACGATGATCCACTTCTGCGCCGGCGTGCGGCCCTGGGCCGCCAGCATCTGGGCCATCATCGGATCCTGGGCGCCGCCGAAGACCTCCAGGCTCGACAGCACGCCAACCCGCTGCCGCGCCGGCCACAGCAGACCGTGGATCTTCTTCGAGATCTCATACTCGACGTTCTCCTGCTCCTGCGGCCAAAGGAACTCGATCGTCTCCTTGCTGCCGGTCTGGGTCTCGATCGCCAGGCCGAAGTAGAAGAGATCGCCCTCCTGGTTGATCAGCTTGCCGTCCAGGCCGTCCTCGGCGGCCCGGTCCGCGTCGTCGCTGTCGGGAATCGGGTCGATCGTCTCGACGCGGATCTTCCCCGCCGCGGCGCGCTCGTACTCGCCCAGCAGGCTGCGCAGGTAGCGCTCGTAGCCGATGAAGTCCTTGACGAACTTGGGCAGCGTCTTGCCCGCGGTCTCCGAGAAGTAGAGCCGGATGTCGAGCGGCTTGACGCCCTCCTCCTGCATGCGTTCGATGATCGCGTGCGTGCCGTCGGTCAGCGAGTAGAGATCGCCACCCGTGAAGTCGACGCGCCATCCCTCCAGCCACTCGTTCGCGACGTGGATCGAGAGCACGGTCAACAGGCCGATCAGGACCAGGGTCACCGTCCGGCCACGCGCCACGGTCATCCCCTTCGGGCCACCGGGTGCGCCGGCGTCCGGACGACCGGGTGCGCCGGCATCCGGGTTCAGGTTCGGTTCGGAAGTCATTTGCCAACCCTCACTGGCTCTGTCGAGCGACTCATCAGTTCGTCTTGGTCCGGCTGAGCACCAACATGCCGCAGATCAGCCAGCCGGCGGTGAACAGAACGAAGAACAACAACGAGTTCAACTGCAGGAGGCCTCGCGTCAGGGTCTCGAAGTGGTCGAGCAGGCTCAGCGACGAGACCACCCGCTCGACGTAGCCGCCGAACCACTTGCCCACGAACTCCTGCGTCTGCGGCACCCCGATCAGCAGGAAGCCGACCGAAGCGGCCACCGCGAGAATGAACGCGACGACCTGGTTCTTCGACAGCGCCGAGAACAACAGACCGATCGCGAGCAGAACCGCCGCCGCCAGCAGCGAGGCGACGTAGCTCAGAAAGACCGCGCCCCAGTCCGGATCGCCCAACCGCGCGACCTGGAAGACGGCCGGCCAGGTCAACAACACCGACACCGCCAGGAACGCCCAGCCGGCCAGGAACTTGCCGAGGTACGAGCCCTCCAGCGTGATCGGAAGGGTGAGCAGCAGCTCGACGGTCCCGGACCGGCGCTCCTCCGCCCACAAGCGCATCGCCACCGCCGGCACCAGGACGACGAAGATCCAGGGCATGTAGCTGAAGAGCGCGTCGAGGTTCGCCTCGCGCATCTCCAGGAAGCGGCCGAAATCGCGCGACACCATCAGGTAGCCGCTCGCGATCAGGAAAATCACGATGAAGATGTAGCCCAGCGGCGACGCGAAGTAGCCGCGGAACTCCCGTCGCAGCACCGCTCTCATCCCCACGAAACGCAGCGCCAAACCACCGCCCGAAGTGCTCGCCGTGCGCGCAGTGACCGGGGGCCGCGGCGTGCTCTGGTCCACGCTCATGCCGCGACTCCTCTCGTCACGTCGCGGAACAGTTCGTCGAGCCGGCCCTCGCGGACCCGAACGCCCGCGATCCGCCCCTCACCGACCGTCGCCAGCACGTCGTTCAGGCGGTCTTCGCCATCCCGAGGCTCCACTTCCACCTCGCCGTTCGGCAGCACCCGCGCCGCCGCGCACCAGGCGGCAGCGGACAGTTCCGCCACGACGCCGTCGGCGTCACCGTCGACGACCCGGAAGCGCACCGCGTTATGGCCGGGCGCCCGAGTCACCAGGTCGTCGGGCGTCGAGTCGACCAGGATGCGCCCCTCCGAAAGGATGACCGCCCGATTGCACACCCGCTCCGCCTCGTCGAGGATGTGGGTCGAGAGCACGATGCAGCGGTTCGAGGACAGACTCAGAATCAGGTCCTGAACGACCTTCTTCTGGTTCGGGTCCAGCCCGTCGGTCGGCTCGTCGAGAATCAGAACGTCCGGATCGTGAATCAGGGCCTGCGCCAGGCCGACGCGGCGCTTGAAGCCCTTGGACAGGGTCTCGATCGTCTGGCCGCGCACCCGGCGCAGATGCGTCACGTCGATGACCGAGTCGATCGCAGCCTCCGGAGACTCGAGGTCGCGAGCCTCGGCGATGAAACCGAGGAACGCCTCGACGCTCATCTCGCCGTAGGCGGGCGCGTTCTCGGGCAGGTAGCCGATCCGCCGGCTCACCGCGAGCCGATCCCGGGCAACATCCAGGCCGGCGACCGAGACGGCGCCGGCGTCCGGTTCGAGGAAGCCGGTGATCATCTTCATAGCCGTCGTCTTGCCGGCGCCGTTCGGCCCGAGAAAGCCCAGCACGTCGCCGCGGCGCACCTCGAAGCTGATGCCGTCGACGGCGCGGATCGCACCGTAGTGCTTGGTCAGGTCGGCGACGGAGATCAGGATCTCACCGCGCGCGTCGGCCTCGGGCGGCGCGGGCTCCGCCGCTGCCGCGGGCGGGACGGAGTCCGGGTGGTCGGTTTCGGTCACTCTCGACTTCCTCCGCGAACATGAACATCGGTTATCGACGCAGGATCTCAGCACAACCGCACCCACGAGCGCAAGATTCCAAAGTGGCTCACCAGTGGCTCAGCCAGGCCTGGTCCGCCTCGGACCGGGAGAGAACGAGTTGCACGGTGGCACACCCAGGGGCTTCAGCAAGCCCCTAAGCTTCGAACCGCACTTCAGCGCGGCTTCCATGAGGTTCTCGAGGAGCGATACTCAGGCTCCAGCCGGAGCATTCGCAGATCTCTCGCACGATGTCCAGCCCGAGTCCGTAGCCCACTCCGGATCGGCCGCTCACAAAGGGCTTCGTCAGCCGCTCGGCCTGCGCGCTGCCTTCGAGCGGCGATGCATCACGTCCGACATCGTTGCTCTTCGGTCGAAAATGGCCCCGATATGCTCCCTCATCGCGCCTTGCTGGACGCGCGCCTCACCGCTCCCGGTGCAAACACGGACTTCTTCGGCAAGCCCCTAGAATCGCCAACGGAGCCCGAATGAGGGCAGGAATCCGAGATAGTTCTCCTCCTTGGGAAGGTACTCCACTTCACCGTTGTCGAGCAAGGTGAATCGCCGGTCGTCGACCTCGAAACCCGCCGGGTTCTCTCGGCCGTAGAGGTTCTGCACGTCCACGAAGAACTCAAGCGTGTTGCCGCTGCGGAACCGAAACTCCCGGGAGGCCCGCATGTCCAGGCGATGATAGTCGCCGAGCCTCTCGCCGTAGAGGGGGCCGATCACCGGCACGATTGCGGGAGAACCGTCGGGATCCGGCACGGCGACGGCAGAGACCGCGGTCGTCGGCCAGCCGGAGTGATAGAGCCAGGCGAAGTTGAAGTTCCATTCGTCCCCTGGGCGCCAGTTCAGGTCGATCGTGAGCGCGTGGGTCTGGTCGATCGAGCGCGGGACGTCACGGCCGTCGATTCGATCGGTGACCTCCGAGAGCGCGTAGCCGACCCACCAGGCAAAACGGCCGGCTGAGCGGCGGCTGAGAAACAACTCGATGCCTTCGGCGGAGGCGCTCTCGGGCGCGATCAGGATACGGTCGTTGGTCGCTTCGGGATTCGGAGTGAACGCGTCGAAGATGTTCTCGTAGCGCGGTCGAGGATCCGTGATCTCGCGCTGATAGGCATCCACGCGCAGATCGAGACGGCGGCCGGCCACGCGGAAACTGCGTTCCCAGCCAACGAGTCGGTGCTCGGCCCGCTCGGCGGGAAAGAACCGGGTTTCGCCATCTTCCACCTGCAGCTCGTGCGGCCGTTGGCTCTGGTAGAAGTAGCCCCAACTCGCGCGAAGAGCTCCCGCGTCCCCCACGTCGTAGACAGCGTTCAGCCGTGGGGAGATCTGATCCTCTTCGGTCAGTCCCTGGCGGTCCCAGCGTACTCCCACCTCGAGGGCCAGGGGGTCGGAGATCCGAACTCGATCGGCCGCATAGAACGCGTACTGCTCGTCGGAGAACGACCGATCGAACCGTGTGGTGCCGTTTCCAGACGAACCGGGCGGCGTCCCGATCTCGTCGAGGAAGAGCCGTCTGTTGAAGTAGTCGTAGTCAACGTCATAGCTGCGCGCATCGAAGCCCCACTTCACGAGATGGCGGTCCGACGGCTGCCAGCTCCAGTCTTGCCGCAGACCGAACACATCCATCTTCCGCACATCCTGGATCTCGAACTCGCGGTTGAAACTCTCTTCCGAGGCGTGTCGATCGCGGTCGACACGCCCGAGTGACACGGCGCTCTCCACGAAGGCCTGCGATCCCACGATCCCCAGATGCCGACCCCAGAGATACGCGTTGCCGTAGCCGGTGTCCGACTCCTCCCGCTCCGGGAAGCCGTCTTCGATCTCACTCTCCCTCTCGTCCAGACGATCGTCGGCGGCCAGGACCTGGAGCGCCACGGATTGCGACGGCCCCAGTTCGTAGTCCAGCTTCCCGAAGAGGTCCCAGTATGTGGGCCCGCTGCCCTCTCGCTCCTCCTCTTCGTCCTCGCCGACCAGGCCGAGGATCAAGTCCAGGTAGCCGCGGCGCAGTGACGTCATCCAGGCACCCTTGCCGTTGGCAAGCCGCCCCGCGGCGCTGGCCCTGGCCATCGTCAGGCTGATCCCGAGATCGAAGCGGCGCGCATCGGGCCGTTTGGTCGTCATGTCGAGAACGCCGGACATCCGGTCGCCGTACTCCGCGGGGAAGCCCCCATTGATGAGGTCGACCCCACCAAGCGTGTCCGGATCGACGATGCTGAAGACCCCCTGGAAGTCCTTCAGGTGGTACGGCTCGAAGATCTCCTGGCCGTCGATCCGCTGCAGGTTCTCACGGTAGAGCCCGCCACGTACGTTGAACTGGGCCGAAACGTCGTTGCCCGAGACCCCGGGCAGAAGCGGCAGAGCGCGGAAGACATCGTCACCGAAGTGAGGCAGTTCGAGGATTTCCGCGCTGGTGAGGGCGACTGTCGGAGTCGGTTCGTCCCGGTTGATGCTGTAGCCGGCCGTGACATTGATCTCGTCGAGCGCCACGGGCATGTCGACGGACTCCTCCTCCGGCTCTTCCAACTGCTCCTGCGGCGGATCCTGAGCGCTAACGCCCGGGCTCCAGAGCAGCACCGGCAGACAAAGCAGGGTGGCGAACTGTCGAAGACCATCAACTCGAATCATCGGATCGGCTCCTCTCGAGCGGGGCGGGCCCTAGTCGACTCGAACACTAGTCAGTTCCGGATTGTTCCGGATCAACGCGCTCGTTGAGCGTTGTCCTCGGCCGCCTCAGGTCGTGGCAAACCCACGGAACGGCGTCCGCCAACCGCCCACTCCGGCGTAGTGGCGATCACCAGGAATCGGGCGGCGACGTCGAGTCGATCAGACCGCTCAGGAAGATCGAGTTCAGGAACAGGCGGTTCGAGCCGTAGAAGTAGGCGCGGAAGTTCGGGTCGTCGAGGAGCTGAATCACGATGCCGCGACCCATCCTGCTGGCGATGACCGCCGGCTTGCCGGCGAGCCGGCTCTGGTTCTCCGGCGATATCCAGCCGGACAGCCGCGGCGGGTCCTGGTACAGGGCGACGTTCTCGAACGGGTCGGAACTGGCCGGCAGGACCATCTCGCCGGTGCGAATCACGGCGAGCTCCGACCGTCTGTACCCGTAGGCCAGCGGATGGGTCAGATCGAGTTCGACGCCGACGATCGTGCCGGCCATAAGCTGCTCGGCACGCTGGTCACGGTAGTCGGCGTAGCGCTGGCGCTCGGGCGGCCCGGAAGGATCGCCTTTCTCCGTGCCGGCAACCGCATCGTCACCGGCTCCTTCCCAGCCAAGCAGTTCCTCGCTCGCCCAGCGACTCGCCGGACCGATCGCCACGACCGCACCGCCGCCGCGCACCCAGTCCTTGAGCCGATCCCGAACTGCTTCCCGCGGCGAGGCGCCGCCGAAGCGGCCGCCGCCGAGAGCCAGCACGACGTGCGTGTAGCGATCGAGGTCCACGCTCGCCAACGAGGTGAGATCGACGAGCGACGCCTCGACGCCGAAGCGCTCGTCGAGCAGGTGCCATGCCTCGCCCACCCGGTACGACGAAACGCCGGAGCCGGTCACGAGCAGCGGCCGCGGAGCGACGAGCGGCCGCAGGCTCGGACTGCCCAGATCGATTCCCGCCGCGGCCTGACCGCTGACCAACCGGTGGACGTCGACACCGTCGGCGGCCGCCGCTTCGGCGAACAGCGCCTCCAGGTCGAAGCCGGCGTTGGCCCCGGGCTCAGCCCGCCGGCCGACCGGCACGACGATCGCCCCAGGCTCGAAGGACTCCGGACCGCCAGCCGTCTCCGCAGAGAAGGATCCGACGGCGGCGCGCGCGCGGACTCCGGCCCGCTGCAACCGGTTCAGAACCCGCGGAGCGAAGTAGCCATCCCACGAGAAGGCGTAGGCGTACACCATCTCGTTCGCTGTCGGCTCGCCAAACCGGCCCGGTTCGATCGACGCGTCCGTCACGGCCGCGCCGAGCATGTCCTCCCGGTAGGCGCCGGCCTCAAGGAGATCGTACTCGGCGCCGAACGCTAGCGGCAGCGTCCAGGCCGAAACGTCGTAGAAGACCGAGTCGTTGAACTCGGTCGCCTTCTCGAAGAACGAACGGACGAGGGTCGTCTGGGGCTGCTCGAGCGGAACCAGCCACGACGAGCCGGAGGGATAGACGCGGCCGTCGAGCGCGATGTCCTCCACCGTCCCGTAGACCTCGATCTCGTGGCGCAGGAGGAGGTCGAGCATGCGATGGGCGCGGCCGCGGTCGCCGTCGACGTGGAACACCCAGGCGGCCGGTCCCGCCTCCTCCGCCGCGGCCAGGGCGCCGCGGAAGAAGTCGCGCTGGTGCTCCAGCAGCTCAAGGCGCTTCGCCACCCCGCCCTCGACCATCGACAGGGACGCCAGCAGGTGGTTCTTGATTCCGAAGGGGAAGGCGAGTTCGCCGTTCGCCGTCTCGATGAGGTGGCCTTCGGCGCTCGCCTGCTCGAACAGGAAGCCGACCGCACCGTGAGCGTCCGGGTACGTCGAACCCTTGCCCAGGTAGAAGTCGTCGAAGCCCTCGCGGCTGTAGTAGAGCCGGCCCACGCGATCGAACACGGCGGCGTGGTGCGCCGCGATTTCCTCGGTCAGCTCCACGTTGCGCTCGGGAATCAGGGGATTCCGGCGGCTCGGCACCCCCGGCTGGAAGAAGAACGTGCTGTTCGAACCCATCTCGTGGAAGTCGCCGACGAGGTTCGGCTGCCAGGCCTTCCAGGTCGCCATCCGGGCCTGGGACTCGGGATGCTGGAGCAGCAACCAGTCCCGGTTCAGGTCGAACCAGTAGTGGTTGGTGCGTCCGCCCGGCCACGGCTCGCGGTGCTCCCGGTGGCCCGGGTCGGGATTCAGGACCTTGCCCCGGTTCGTGTTCGCCCAATGGGCGAAGCGGCCGATCCCGTCGGGGTTCAGGCTCGGGTCGAGCAGAATGACCGCCTGATCCAACTGATCCGCGACCACGTTCGACCGCGACGCTGCCAGGTGATACGCCATCACCATCGAGGCGTTCGCGCCGCTCGGCTCGTTGCCGTGGATGCTGTAGCCGAGCCAGATGACGACCGGCAGGCCGTCGAGCTCCGGCGACGGCTGCCGGGGATCGATCAGGCCGCGCCGAAGCTCGCGGATCTCGTCGAGCCGCGCATGGTTGCGCGGCGACGTGATCGCCAGCAGAAGCTGTGGACGCTGTTCGTGGGTGTGCCCCTGGACCGACACCGACACCCGTGCCGAGGAGGCCGCCAGCGCCCGCATGTAGGCATTGAGCTGATCGGGACGGACGTGCCAGTCACCGACCTCGTAGCCGAGCACCGCGGACGGCCGGGGCACCGCCGGGTCGTAGGCCGCCGGGTCGTCGGCACCCGGCAGGTAGTACGAGAGTTCTTCCGCCGCCGCGGGCACGGCGAGCACTGCAGCGAGAACAGCAAGTGAGGCAATGCGCGTGCATCCATCAGGCATCGCGCGAGTGTAGCCGCCGCCGCTCGGCCAGAGTATCGCCCTGCCAGGGGCATACAATGTGCCAGTTCCGATGAATCTGCCCGCGCCGCCCGAAGAAGGCCAGGTCCTGATCGGGCCTCAGTTCAGCGAACCGATGCGCGTGGTGACAGCGGCGGGCAACGGCCTGAGCTCGAACCTCTGCCTGGTCGGCACGCGGCGCGGGCCGTTCTACCTCCGCCGCACGAAGGAGGCGATGGTCCACTTCCCGCAGCGTGACGCGAACGGCGAGTGGGGCGTGCGGCCGATCTTCACGCGAGCCATCCCGACCTGCCAGGTGACCGCCGAGCCCAGCGACCACCCGGTCTACGTGGAGCAGAAGGGGCAACCGGCAGCGTTCTGGCTGCGCGTGGGCAACGCGACGCGTTCCCTCCCAATCGACGAGGCGGTGCGCCACATCCAGACACGCTGGAGCGGCAAGTGAGCCGACCCGCTGACCAGCGGCCCGGCAGCCTCCGCAAGGGCGGTCTCGACCCGCGCGTCCTCGACGACATCGTCCGGCGCGTAGTGGAGGTCGCGGCGCCGCAGCGCATCATCCTGTTCGGCTCCGCCGCCCGGGGCGAGATGGGTCCGCACAGCGATGTCGATCTGTTGGTGGTGACCGAGACGGACGACGCGCATCGGCTGACGGCGGAAATCTACGGGAACCTGTTCGGCGTAGGCGCGCCGGTCGACCTCATCGTCGCCTCGCCGGAGCAAGTGGACCGCTATCGCGACACCCACGCGCTCGTGATCAAGCCGGCGCTCCGGGAAGGCAGGGTCGTCTATGACGCCGCCTGATCCACTGACGCAGAATGATCCGCAAAGGTGGATGGATCGTGCCCGTAGCGATCTGGCGTTGGCGCGGAGCCGACCGGAGGGAGTCCATCTCGCTGATCTCTGCTTCCATGCGCAGCAGGCGGCGGAGAAGGCGATCAAGGCTCTGTTGGTTGCCCGGGGCATCGAGTTTCCGTACGTCCACGACCTTGTGTTCCTGCTGTCCTTGCTCGGCGACGCGGGGCATGCGGTGCCCGAGCCCGTCAAGTTGGTCAGGGAACTGACCCGATATGCGTCGGCTACTCGCTATCCGGGGCTCGGGGACCGAGTTTCGGAAAGGCAGTACGCTGACGCGATCAGAATCGCAGAGGCGGTCCTCCACTGGGTGAAGGGCAACCTGCGATAACGTCTCCGGGCCCCGGGCCACATGGCGCAGAAGGGACGGCAGACGGCGTGCTCCATGTGGACAGCGCGATGTCTTCCCCGCCATTGAAGGAGATGGTGCGCCACATCCGGATCCGTCTCGGAGGCGGCAGGTGAGCCGGCCCGCTGACCAGCGGCCCGGCGCGCGCCGCAGGGGCGCTCTCGACCTGAACGTCCTCGACGCCGGAGAGAAGACCGAAGAAGCGGGCAGCTCGACGCTGCCCGCCCCGGAGGGCGTGGCGAGCACGGTCCGGCTACGCCTGGAAGGCCAGATCCCGTCGGGCGCCTGGAACCGCGTTGGCCTCAAACTGCTGCCACGGCTGCGGGCCGCCTCCAACCGGGACGTGACCGTACACGTCCGGCTGGAGGCGGCGACCGACGGCGCCGCCGCAGACGCCCTCACCAGGGATCTGCGACGCGCATTGGAAGACCTGGACCTTGCCGACCACGTCCGCATTCGAGTGCGAGCCGGAGTAGGGGCCACTACTCGTGGGTCCGTCCCTAGGCCGAGACTGTCACGCCACTTCAAGCGGACGAATGGCGCGCAAGGCGTCGGCGTTCTCCCGCGCCACAACTTCGAGCTCGTAGCGGTGCTGGAGGTTCATCCAACTCCTGGCGTCGGTGTTGAAGAACCTCGCCAGACTCAGCGCCGTCTCCGCCGTGATCCCTCGCCGTCCCCGAACGATCTCCCTGATCCTCGTCGGCGTCACGCCGATCGCCTTCGCCAACGCCGCGGCGGACAAGGCGAAGGGTTCCATGAAGTCGTGCTTCAGAACCTCGCCGGGATGGACCGGATCAAGTCGGCTCATGGGGGACTCCTCTGACCGCGGAGTGAACGTCCTCGAACTCCGCCGCGGCGCCTTCGGGTGGCTGCGTCCAGAGACTGACGCCCACGGTCGCCGCCAGGCCGGCCAGCAGTCCCGGGATCAACTCGTACAGGTCGTAGCAGGACGCCTTGAACCACACGACCCAGGCCACCGTTACCGCGAATCCCGTCGCCATCCCGGTCAACGCGCCCGGCAACGTCGTCCGTTTCCAGAAGAGGGAGCAGAGCACGACCGGAACGAAGGCGCCCCCGAGCCCCGACCACGCAAAGAGCATGAACCAGAACAGCAGCGGCGGTTCGGAGAGAGCGAAGGGAATCGCCACGAGGCCCACGAGTGCGGTGGCGTAGCGGCCGTAGCGCGACAGGCGACCGCCTCCGCGGGCCGCGCCGAGGATCTTCTGCCCGAAGTCCCTGACGACGGCCGACGAGGAGAGGATCAACAGCGAATCGACGGTCGACATGATCGCACCCAGAACGATGACCAGGAAGATGCCGGTGAAGAGGGCCGGGAACAGCTCCGCGCTCATCGTCGGCATCACGGTTTCCGGATCGTCCAGCAACGGGAACAGAGCCCGCCCGGCGATCCCGGTGAACACCGCGCCTACGTCGAACAGCACCATGCAGACGACCGCGACCCTGCCGCCACGCACGAGCTCGCGGTCCGACGCCGCGGACATGAACCGGGTCAGGAGCTGCGGAACGCCCAGAAAGGCGAGCCCGATGCCGGCGAAGCTCGCGGCCGAGAGCACGCCGGCCCAGGTCGCGCCGTGGCTGCCCATCGCGTGTAACAGGTCGGGATCGGCAGCTTCGAGCGCACCGATCACTTCGTCCCAGCCGCCCGCGGCCGCGACGCCCACGATCGGGAGCATGACGAGCCCGCCCACCATGAGCAGGCCCTGCACCAGATCCGAGTAGGCCACCGCCTTGAAGCCGCCGACCGCGGTGTAGACGATCGTGACGCCCGCGCCCAGAAACACGCCGTGCATGTAGCTGAACCCCAGGAAGGACGAGAACGCCTTGCCCGTCGCGACGAGTTGCGCGCAGCAGTAGACGGCGACCATCGACAGGATGATCGCGATACTCAGCTTCCGCAGGAGTTGCCGGCGGTCCCGGAATCGCTCCTCCAGGTAGTCGGGAACGGTGATCGAGCGGTACCGGTCGGTGTACTCCTTGAACGGCCGCGAGACGAGGGTCCACGCGATCGCAACGCCCATCACCTCGCCGAACACGACCCAGAGCGCGTGGAAGCCGACCGCGTAGCCCATCCCGGTCAGGCCGAGCAGCAGCCAGCCGCTCTCGCCGGTGGCGTTCGAACTGAAGGCGATGACCCAGGAGGGCAGTTTCTTGCCGGCCACGTAGTAGCCCTCAAGAGTCCCTCCCTCGCGCCGGCCCCACAGGCCGAGCCCGATCAGGACCAGCATGTAGAGGCCCAGGGGGACGAGGACCAGGGCGCTCGCCGTCACGCCGCGCCGCTCCGCGCGGAGCCGCGACCACGACGGCGCCGTCCCTCGGACCACCACCGCAGCAGGACCAGGGCGGGCCCGGCGCCGACCGACACCGCGAGCAGCAACCAGGTCGAGATCGGCAGGCCGCGCCACATGGGCCGGCAGGCTAGCAGCCGGCCGGAGCCCGCCTCCTCGCTGGCCTCCTCGTGTCCATCGGCCGCCGCGCCGAAGGGCTGTTACCCTCGCAGGCTCGTCCAGGGAGACAAGGTCATGCCGAAACCTCTTATCCGAACCGCCGCATTGGTCGCCGCGGCCCTCGCCGCGCTCCCGACTCCCGGGTCCGCCGCGGACGGCACCCTCGACGAGACGACGTTCCTCGAACGCAGCCGGCGCCTGATCTACGAAGGCAAGCGCTCCGGCGAGGGCTACTTTTCCGCCGACGGCAGGCTGCTCGTCTTCCAGAGCGAGCGGCGGCCCGAGAACCCCTTCTACCAGATCTACCTGCTCGATCTGGCCACGGGCGACACCCGGGAGGTCTCGACCGGAATCGGCAAGACGACCTGCGCCTTCATTCGCCCGGACGGCTCGGAGATCCTCTACGGGTCGACCCACCACGACCCGCGCTCGGCCGACCTGCAGCAGCAGGAACTCGACTTCCGCGCCTCCGGCCAGGAGCGCCGCTACGCCTGGGACTACGACCCGGAGATGGACATCTACTCCGTGCCGATGGCCGGCGGCGATCCGGTCCGGCTGACCGACGCGCACGGCTACGACGCAGAGGGCAGCTACTCCCCGGACGGCGAGTGGATCGTTTTCGCCTCCACCCGGGATGCCTACAACCGCGAACTCGACGAGCGCGAAGCGAACCTGCTGGAAGTCGATCCCGCCTGGTTCGGCGAGATCTACGTCATGCGGGCCGACGGCAGCGAACAGACCCGGCTCACGAACGTGCCCGGATATGACGGCGGCCCCTTCTTCTTCGCCGACGGTTCCCGCATCGTCTGGCGGCGCTTCAGCGAGGACGGCCTGATCGCCGACGTCTGGTCGATGAATCCCGACGGCTCGGACCAGCGGCAGTTGACCGACTTCGGCGCGATGAGTTGGGCCCCGTACCAGCACCCCTCCGGCGACTACATCTTCTTCGCTTCGAACAAGCTCGGTTTCGAGAACTTCGAGGTCTTCATCGTCGACACGGAGGGGACGAAGGAGCCTGTCCGGGTCACCTGGACCGACCGCTTCGATGGACTTCCCGTCCCCTCCCCGGACGGCCGCCAACTCGTCTGGACCTCCAGCCGCCACGGTGGCGACGGCGGCCAGCTTTACATCGCCGACTGGAACCACGAGGCGGCGCTCGCCGCGCTGGAAGCCTCGCCGGACCGCGTCTCCTCTGGCCGCGGCGCCCCGCCGGCCGACCCCCGCTCGGCGCTCGAGAGCCACGTGACCACCCTCGCCTCCCCCGAGTTCGGCGGCCGGCTGACGGGCACGGAGGGAGAGCAGCGAGCCGCCAGCTACCTCGCCGAACAGCTCGTTGCACTCGGCGCCGAGCCGCTGCCCGGCGAGGACGACCTGCTGCTCGACTTCGAGTTCACCTCCGGCGCCCGCGACACGGGATCGACGATCCAGGTCGAGACCGAAAGCGGCGCCGCCACGTTCAGCGACCAGACGCAGATTCAGGCACTCGGCTTCTCCGACTCGACCGAGGTCGAAGCAGAGGTGGTGTTCGCGGGCTACGGCATCCGGGTCCCCGACTCCCAGGACTTCGGCTACGACAGCTACGCGACGCTCGACGTGACCGGGAAGATCGCGGTCGTCCTTCGCTACGTCCCCGAGGACATCGAGGGCGAGGCGCGGTCCATCCTCAACCGATACTCCGGACTCCGCTACAAGGCACTGACGGCACGCGAGGCGGGCGCCGTGGGGCTCCTCGTCCTGACCGGGCCGCGCTCGCCAAACGCCGGCGAGACGATCCCGATGGCCTTCGACACCGCGGCTGCCGGCTCCGGCGTCGCTGCCGCCAGTATCGACGGCGAGGTCGCCAGGGCGCTGTTCGGCGGCACCGGCCGCGATCTCGAGGAGATCCAGAAGAGCTTCGACGACGGCAACCCGCACACCGCGGGCTTCGAGCTTCCTGGCGCCCGCGTCACCCTGAAGACGGCGATCGAGCGGGAGCGCAGCACGGCGCGGAACGTGGTCGCCGTCCTGCCCGGAAGCAAGGCGGAGAGTCTCGCCAAGCCGTGGGTCGTCGTCGGCGCCCACTACGACCACCTCGGCCGGGGCCGCGGCGGCAACTCGCTGGCGCGGCCGGACGAGAACGACGCCATTCACCTCGGCGCCGACGACAACGCCTCGGGCACGGCCGCCGTGCTCGCAGCCGCGCGCCAGTTGCGCGAGCTGGGCCACGACCGGAACATCGCGCTCGCCTTCTGGTCGGGCGAGGAACTGGGGCTTTTGGGCTCGGCGGACTTCGTAAGCGACGCCGTCATCCCGACCGACCAGATCGCGGCTTACGTGAACCTGGACATGGTGGGCCGCGTCCGCGACAACCGCCTGACCGTCCAGGCGGTCGGCTCGAGTCCCGACTGGACGGGGCTGGTCGAAGCGGCCAACGTCCCGGTGGGCTTCGATCTCGGCATGCAGACCGACCCGTACCTGCCGACCGACACCTCGAGCTTCAACGGCGCCGGCATTCCGACGGTCAACCTGTTCAGCGGCTCCCACGAGGACTATCACCGGCCGACGGACACCGCGGATCGGATCAACTACGACGACCTGGAGCGGGTGGCCCGCTTTGCCGCCCTGCTCACTCGCCGAGCCGCGAACCAGGCCGAGCCGCTCGAGTTCGTGAAGGTCGAGCGGACCCTCCAGCAGGGCGGCAACCGCGACACGGTGCGCGCCTACACCGGCACGATCCCCGACTACGCGAGCGAGGTGGAGGGCCTGCTGCTGGGCGGCGTGATGGAGGGCGGCCCGGCGGCCGAGGCGGGGCTTGAGGCCGGCGACGTGGTCGTCGAGTTCGCGGGCCAGAAGATCGCCAACATCTACGACTACACCTACGCCCTGGACGCCGTGAAGATCGACGTTTCCATCGAAGTCGTCTACCTGCGCGACGGTGAGCGGCACACGACGACGCTGACGCCGCGGGCAAGACGCTGATCCGCACAGCCGCAGAGACCTCCGGGACCGGGTGCGCCGGCCTGCCATCCGTGCGCCCGATGACGGGCGCACGGACTGGTTCGCGGGTGGCGCGGCGCCGCGCCACCCGGGTTCCGGCCGGCTCCGGGTCCCGACCGAAAGCTCCCCGAAGGAGACGCACATGAACCTCAATCGCCGCGGCGGACTGTTCGCCGCCCTCGTCACGGGCCTCGCTCTTTTGGCCGGCGCCGCCGGAGCGGCGCCTCCCCCCACCGCCGCTGACCAGGCCGGCGCGGCGCCGTTGCCGGTCGCCGAGCCCGAGAGCGTCGGCATGTCCAGCGAAAGGCTGCAACGCCTCTCGGACGCGATGGCCGGCTACATCGACCGCAAGCAGGTCGCCGGCGCCGTCACCCTGGTCGCCCGCCGCGGGAAGGTCGTCCACTTCGAGGCCCAGGGCGAACGCTGGCCGGAGGAGGAAGCCCCGATGACCCGGGACACGATCTTCCGGATCGCGTCGATGACCAAGCCGATCGCCTCGGTCGCTCTGATGACCCTGTACGAAGAGGGACGGTTCCAGCTCCGCGATCCGATCGCGAAGTACCTGCCGGAGTTCGCCGAAATGCAGGTCGCGGTCGTGCCGGACGACGACGAGTACCTGGGCGAGGCCTACAAGCTCGTGCCCGCCAGGCGGCCGATCACCGTTCAGCACATCCTGACCCACACGGCGGGCTTCGCGAACAACTACCGCGGCCTGCTCAAGGCGGACTACGCGAAGCTGCGGACGAACCGCGACCCCGAGTGGACCGTCGGCGACTTCGTCACCGCCCTGGCGGAACTGCCGCTCGAGTTCCACCCCGGAGATGCCTGGCAATACGGGCCCTCCGTCGATGTCGTCGGCCGGTTGGTCGAGGTGCTCTCCGGCCGGACGTTCGACGAGTACCTGAAGGAGCGGATCTTCACGCCGCTCGGGATGACCGACACGTACTTCTACGTGCCCGAGTCGAAGGTCGACCGCCTCGCCGCGCTCTATCGACCCGGCGAGGACGGCACGATCGTCCTCGCAGAGGCGCCGGACCTGAACGCCCGCCACGTGCGCGAGCCGCACAAGTACTTCAGCGGTTCCGGCGGACTCGTTTCGACCGTCGCCGACTACTACCGCTTCCACCAGATGATGCTCGCTGGCGGGGAGATGGACGGGAACCGCGTGCTCGGCCGCAAGACCATCGAGCTGATGACGTCGAACCACACGGGCGACCACGGCCTCTGGCTGCGCGGACCCGGCTACGGCTTCGGCCTCGGCTACAGCGTGGTCACCGACCTCGGCCCGTCCGCCATGCCGGCCTCGGTCGGGTCGTACTCCTGGGGAGGCGCCTACTGCACCGTGTTCTGGGTCGATCCCGAAGAGGAACTGATCGGCATCCTGATGACCCAGGTGAGGCCCTACACCCACCTGAACATCCGGCAGGATCTCCAGACCCTGACCTACCAGGCCATCGTCGACTAGCCGGCCGCTCGCCGGCTTCAGAGGGACACCGTGGCAACCTGGGCGATCGGCGACGTCCACGGCTGCTTCCGGACGCTGGAGGCGCTCCTCGGCCGAATGGAGTTCGATGTCCGGAGGGACCGCCTGTGGATGGTTGGCGATCTCGTCAACCGGGGGCCGCGCTCGCTCGAAACGCTGCGCTGGGCGCGAGCGCTGGACGCCGAGATGGGCGATCGCTTCCAGGTCGTGCTGGGGAACCACGACCTGCACCTGATCGCCCGCCACATGGGAGTCGCCGGCAAGAGACCCCGCGACACCCTGAAGAAGGTGCTGAAGGCGCCGGACGCGCCGGAACTGGTCGACTGGCTGCGCCGACGGCCCTTCGTCCACTTCGACGCCGTCGCCGGACGCGACCACGTCCTCGTCCACGCGGGACTGCGGCCGGGCTGGTCGCCAAACGACGCTCGCGACGCGGCGGTGCGGCTCGAACGAAAGCTCCGCGGCCCGAAGGCGAAGCGCCTGCTGCACCGCCGGAACAACAAGTCGCTGGCGGTGTTCACCCGCATGCGAATGCTCGACGCGAAGGGCCGGCCGCACTCCTGGAGCGGTCCGCCCGAGCAGGCGCCGGAGGACCTTCGCCCCTGGTTCGACGTTGCGCCTCGCGGCTGTCCGGGTCACGCCGCCGTCTGCGGTCACTGGGCCGCGCTCGGCCTGCGGCTCGAGGACGGCCTCATCGCCCTGGACAGCGGCTGCGTCTGGGGCGGCGCGCTCACGGCCGTCCGCCTCGACAACGGACTGGTGATCCGGGAACCGTGCGCCGACCGCGCAACCTTCCCCGAGAGGAGGCCGGAGGATCGCTTCGGTTCCACTGCTACGCTCAACCCGTGACGAGAGTGAGATCCTGCTTCGAGTTCGCCTCTGGGACCGGGATGCTGGCAACGACCTTCGTCCTGACGCTGATGTTCCTGTTGGGCATCTTCCCGCTCCTGCCAGTGGACGGCGAACTGCTCGACTACAAGACCAGCTACTCCCACGATGAAGCCATGGCCGCGATGGAGGGGTACGGTGAGCGGGGCCGACGGATCTACGCTTGGGCGAGCCCTACGCTGGATACCTTGTTCCCTGTCGTCTATGTCAGTTTCTTCGCCGGGCTCATCTACAGGTGCCGCCCCACGGAGCGCCTCTGGTGGCTGGCGTTCGTCCCGGTAGTGGCCGGACTGGTGGACCTGGGCGAGAACGCGCAGATCACCCTGATGCTGATTCAGTATCCTGACGTTTCGCCGGGGCAGGCGGCGGCCGCTTCGGCGTTCACACAGTTGAAGGCTCTGGCCGGGCCGATCTATCAGCTCATGGCACTGGCACTGCTGGCTCTGGCGTCCGGGCGCTGGCTCCTGCGGCGGCGACGACCCGCGGCCGGCGGCAGCTAGCGGCGCCGGCGCCCCGCGTTACCGGTCGCGTTATCGTGGACTGACTCACGATGTCGAGCCGTTCCTTTCGATGGCGTCCGCGGCAGGCGCTGGTCTGGTGGACCAGCGGGAAGGACTCGGCATGGACCCTGCGTCTGTTGCAGCAGGACCCCGCCTGGGACGTGCACGGTCTCATCGCGCCCGTAAGCGAGACGAACGGCCGCGCCCTGCTCCACGGCGTTCGCGGCGAAATGCTGAAACTGCAGGCGGCGGCGCTGGGGCTGCCGTTGCAGTTGGTCCCGCTCGATTGGACCACTTCGCAGAGGAAACGCGAGGAGGCCTATCAGCAGGCCTTGAGCGCCGCCCGTGCCGAAGGCATGGAGTTCGTGGCGTTTTCCGACATCTCGTCGGCCCAGCGGCGGGAGCGTCAGTCGCTGGGGGTCGGAAGGATCGGGATGGAGGCTGTGTTCCCGCTCTGGGGACGCGATTCCATGGAGCACGCGAAGGAGATGCTGGACGCCGGCGTGTCTTCCTGGGTGTGCTCGGTCGATACGGGCGCCGTCCGGGCCGAACTCGCCGGCTATCCCTACAACGAGGACTTCCTCGACGCGCTGCCGGAGAACGTCGACCCGGCGGGTGAGAACAACGAGTTCCACACGTTCGTGGAATGGGCGCCCGGTTGGCATCATCGAGTTCCCGTGACCGCGACGCGGAGAATCGAGGTCTACGATTTCGGGTTAGCGGAGATGGAACTCGCGGAGTTGGACGAAGAGAGCGGCCCCGGACATGCCGGCCCGGAGGACCACGAGCTCCCGCACGGCGCCGACCCCTTCAGTCACTTCGAGCGGTTGGCCAGAGTCCGGCGCTACGTGGACGAGCACCTCGCCGAGCCCTTGCACGGCGAATCCGTCGCCCATGTCGCGGCACTGTCACCCACCGGTTTCTCGAGGTACTTCTCGCGGCACGTCGGAACGACGTTCGTCGTGTGGTTGGCGAACCGCCGGGTCGAGCGGGCGTGTCGCCTGCTGCGGGACCACGACGACGCGGTCGGCCAGGTCGCGTACGCCGTGGGGTTCCACAGCGAACGGACCTTCCGCCGGGTCTTCCACGAGCACATCGGCTGCAGCCCGTCGGAGTACCGGAAACAGTGCCTCGACGAGGCGGCGGCCGAGAACGCATCCCCATAGCCGCTTCGGAGCGAAGAAATCTGGCCGGTTTCGGCCGGATCTGGCCGAAACTCGACAAAATCTGGCCGGATCTTCCCTGCAAACTCCTCTACGCTGTTATGCCATGCAAAACCCCTGCGCCCCTTCCGAGCGCCTGGCGCGAAGCCGGGCCGTCCTGCTGGCCATCGCCGCGGTCGCCATGGTCATGGCGGCGCCGCGTGAGCCGGCGCCCGGACGGCAGCACACGGCAGCGCCCGCTCCTCCCGCCTCCGGGCGGATCGCCCCTCTCCCCTCCCGGCACGTCGCCGTCGTCGAGCGCGTCGATGACTGGCTCGACCAGGCCATGGACACCGCTACGGACGACAAGCTCCTGTATGAGCGCGTTCAGGCTCGCCGACGGAGCTTCGAGCTGTTCTTCGGCGCCGCCAACGAGTCCGGCGTCAGAACACGACTGCGGGATGTCCCGTTCGGCGCCTCGATCCTGGAGGCCGCCGAACGCCACGAAGTCGACCCGCTGCTGGTGGCGGCGATCGCCCAGGCCGAGTCGGGGTTCGACCCCGAGGCCGTATCGCCACGGGGCGCGTGCGGATTGATGCAAGTCATGCCGACGACCGCCAGGAGCCTGGGGGCCAGGGACATCTTCGACCCCGCCGAAAACCTGGAGGCCGGAGTGGAGTACCTGGCCTACCTGCACCGCCGCTTCGATGACGATCCCGTTCTGGTGATCGCGGGCTACAACGCGGGCCCCGGCGCGGTGAAGCGATTCCGCGGAGTACCGCCCTATGGCGAGACGCGCCGGTTCACCAACAAGGTTCTCCGCGTCTACATCGCCCACCATCGGGCGGTCCGGGCGGTCTCGCGCCGGGGCTGATTCGAACTCGCCCCGGCCGTTTGGCCAGCAGCCCAACGCTCGCGATGCGACGGCGCGCGACCGACCTCCCCCCGCCACACGCTTGCAGCTCGATCGAGTCTGCCGCGACATCCGGCGCCCGCGCGGGCGCGCTCCGGAACTCAGGGCCCCGGACGCGGTCCTCGATCCGCTTGGGCGCCCCGAACCAGGACAGGTTCACCAACGCCGGACACCCAGGCGGGAGTTTCTTCGGCCCCGCAGGGCGCAGCAGCGCGGGAGCGCCAGACCGACACGGATGCGGCAATCGCGATCGTCGCCGCAACCAGGACGATGGCGGCGACGGCGGCAGGCCGGGCTCGCAGCCCGCCAGCGCCGCCTCTCGCCTTGAGAAGGGAAGCGCCGTTCGTGATCTCGACCACCGGAACCATGAACCGGTATCCGAGCCGAGGCAGAGTCTCGATGTACTTGGGCGTCTCCGCACTGTCGTTGAGCGCGGAGCGAATCCGTTTGACGCACGTATTCATGCCCTGATCGAACTCGACGTAAACCTCTTCCGGCCAGAGATGGCGTCTCACCTCCTCACGCGAAACCACAACGCCGCCGTTCTCCAGCAACAGCTCCAGTAGCCGGGCCGGCTGGGGCTGCAGCCTCACCGTGCCGGCCAGCCCCTTGAGTTCACGCGACCCGGGCTCGAACTCGAACTCTCCGAAGCGCAGTCGACTTGAGGGCGGGCGGCCGCGGTTCTTGACTCGACGGCCGGAGCGGCCAGCCAGGTAGCGAATACCCATCGCTTTGAAGTTTCTCACGCAACCCGCCAAAACTCGAATGACGCCAGGCTGATTCCGCCTGATCGTTCTGTGGCCACGGACGCCCGAACCCGCCTTGAGACATAATCCTGCTGACCGAACCCCGCGACGCAGACGCCGGGAGATCTCTTGAACCGGTTTCCGATGCCCTGATCCATGTCTCGTCACCGCCACGCGGACCGTGAAGCGCCGGGTGCTCGCGACGAGCGAGACTCACTGACGCCGCGGAGGTCCTCCCTGGACCGGAAGCTGATCCGGACGCCGCCGAGCCGTGGCCGCTGGCGGCGGTTCCGGCAGCCCTGGTCCCCTTCCAACGGACGCCGGCCGCCGGATCCGACTCTGCCGTGGCGCGACCTGCTGGACCGCAGCGACGCACTCATCCTCGACCTGCGCGCCATAAGCACGGAGGCGCGCGTCGAGAGGCTCGCGGTCGCTTTGGTCGACACGACCGGCGCGGCGCGACTGGCCGCTTTGAGCAACCCGCTGAATCGTCCCGCGGCCGCCGCGGGAACGGCCCGCGCTGAGACCAGGGGGCTACCCGGCCCCCCAAGCAAGTCTCCCCGATCCGCCAAGGCGCTGCCCTGGCCCGAAGTGCATGGCCACCTCGTCCGGGTCCTCGAGAGCGCCGCCGTGGTGCTGGCCTGGGACGCCCCGTCGAAGGCTCGGATGCTTGCCGGAACCGCTCGGAGTCACGGTCTGGCGCTGCCGGCGACCCCGTGGCGCGACCTCCGCTCCGACTACGGGAGGCTGGGCTACCTTGACGACAGCATGGCCGCCGCCGTGAAGCGGCACGTCGCCGCCGGCGTGATGCCGGGCGCGTTGGCGCCTTGCTACCGAGTCCTGGAGGTCATGCGCACCTGCGGCCACTGAACGCGGCGTCCAGCCCCAAGACGGGCAGAGCTTCCCATGCGTCCGCGGAATTCGCCGTGCATGGAAACCAACGGGGCGCCCCGTTCGTTGTGAAGGTGAGGGCGTTCCGCCAAGCGAGTCCGGACGCGCGACCCCAACGAGGCGAACAGGGAGATGAAGGACGCATACGCGATCTCGCGAATCCTGCTGGCGGACGTCTACGACGCGACCGCCGAACCGGCGTCCGTCCCGGCGCCGCCCCGGCAACGTCTGCGCCGACTTGCCCTGACGCTGTCGACT
The DNA here is from genome assembly GCA_965232105.1 of Thermoanaerobaculia bacterium. GTDB lineage: Bacteria > Acidobacteriota > Thermoanaerobaculia > Multivoradales > Multivoraceae > Multivorans. The sequence goes on along the minus strand of OZ246956.1, from coordinate 2,389,315 downwards.
CTGCTGTTCGCGGCGGCTCACGCGTCGCCGGAGCGGCGCGGCGCGTCCGGCGAGGCGCTCGACCGGTTGAGCGAGATGACCTCGACGATCGAGGCCTGCCAGGACGGCGGCGTGCTGTCGCCGGCCGAAGCGGACCGCCTGCGCCAGATGAGCGAGGCGCTCGACCGCCGCCTCCGCAACGACGGCGACCCTCTCTGACGTCGCGGACTCGCTCGACCGCGTCCCGCGGCTCAAGCCGCCAGCCCGAGGCGGCGCGGCAACTCCACGGTCATCAACTCCTCGACGTGGGAGCGGCTCGCGCCCAGCGCCACGACATCGAACTTGCCGAACCGCTCCAGCGGCCCCGCGTTGTAGAGCAGGAACCGGCCTGCACCCGGGCCGCGATCGTGCACGGCGTCGCCGAGCCGCGCCAGGACCTGCGGGAACGTGGTTCCCGTGAGATCCGGGTGAACGAAGGCCTGCGCCTGATACGGCGGGCGACCACCCGGGTAGAGGCGGTCGACCAGGTTCATCGGCGTGCTGGCGCCGCCCCAGCGTCCGTTGCATTCCGTGAACACGACCCGGCCTCCACGCAGCACCAGATGGTCGAACGAGCAGCGGCCGACGTAGCCCAGCCGCTGCAGCGCCTCCGCGACCTGGCCTGACTGGGCCACGATCCGCTCCTCCACCTCAGCCGCCAGTCCGCTCGGCCGGCTGCCGACGAAGACCCCCTCCTCTCCGGCCAGGATCTGCTCGTAGACGCCACCGAGAACCGGCTCGCCGCCGCCAGGCGGCGGCAGCCACCACTGCGTCGAAGGCGACGATGTCGCCTGCTCCCAGCAGACCGCCAGCACGTCCTCCTCGCCGGCCCAGCCGGTCCTCTCGAGGAAACCCTGGACGATGTCCAGGACGCCCGAGAATCCGCGGCGACGCAGCGCCGCGGACTCGAACACCTCGTTTCCCATCGCCGAAGCGCAGCGCAGCCGCTTGAGCGCCACGGACGGGGCCGTTTCCGAGAGTTCGAGCAGCGCCCGGGCCAGCGCTTCCGCCGAAGCGGACCGCCGGCTTTCAGGCAGGAAACCGGGACCGAGGACCGCGGCGACGAGGTCCTCGAAGTTCGCCTTGTCGTTGGCAATCCAGGTCACCGGCGGCGGCGGCGCCAGCACCCGCACCCGAGCGCCGGCTTCGGCGGCAACGGCCGCCGCGAGCTCCCAGATCGCCTCGGCGCCGAGGAAGGGCTCCACCACGAGGCCGCCACGGCGGGAAAGCCCTCCCAGCCGGTCCAGGAGCGTGCGGTTCTTCGTGCAGGCGCGGGCGATCGCGAGCCGGTCGCCGGCGGGGTCGACCTCCAGAAGTTCCACCGCGGCGAGGCCGAGAACCTCCCGACAGTAGCGCTCGTAGCCGGGCGACGCGGGCGTCGAGGCCACATAGAAGTCGCCTCCCCGCGCTCGCAGCCGGGCCCGGTGCTGGTAGTACTCGACGCCGCTCACGCCGCCCAGGAAGGGAATCGCCGCGAAGTCGTCCAGATGCAGGGCCCTGGTCCCCGCGTCGCTCGCCCGATAGCGAAGCGGCTCGAAGGGCCGGAGCCGCCGCTCGAGGTCGAGACGGTCCCGGAACTCCGCCGCCGCCGCGTCGACGGTCACTGGCCGGCCCGCCCCGTCCGCTCGCCGGGCGACTCGACCAGGAGTCGAACGCAGGCTCTTCGGTCCACCTTGCCTGAAGCCGCCGCCGGCAGCCGGTCCACGACGCTCCAGCACCGCGGCCGCTTGAACCCGGCGAGACGTCCACCGAGGTGCCTCCCGAGGCCGGCAAGCCCGCCCAGCGCCTCGAAACCGGCGGCCGGAACCAGGACGGCGCCCACCTGCTCCCCCCACTCGTCATCCTCCAGACCGACCACGCAGGCGTCCGCCGCGCCCGGCCACTCCACGACGGCCGCTTCGACTTCCGCCGGGTCGACGTTCTCGCCGCCGGTCACGATCCGGTCGGCGCGGCGACCCACAACCCGGAGTCGGCCGTCCTCTCCGACCGCGCCGAGATCGCCCGTATCGAACCACCCGTCCGCCTCGAACGGCCGTTCGAGCGGCGCGCCCGGCGCCGCGCCGAGATAGCCGTCGAACAGGCTCCGTCCCCGAATCTGAATGGCGCCGGCGGACCCGTCCGAAGCAGCAACGCGAACCTCGATGCCCGACAGCGGCGCACCCACACCTCCCGGCGTCGCGCCGGGGCGCTCCGTTGCCACCTGGGAACAGGCTTCCGTCAGCCCGTAGGTCCCGAACACCGGCCAGCCGCGTTCCCTTGCCCGCTGCATCAGCGCCGCCGGAGCGCCGGCGCCGCCGACCAGTACGGCCCGCAGGCTTGACGGCGGGCGGCCGGTCGCCTGAAGCAGCCGCGCGAGCATCGTCGGCACGACGGAAAGGAGCGTGACCCGGTCCCGTTCGACGACCCGGAGGGTCTCGTCGGCATCGAAGTTCCCGGACGCCCGACGCCCGCCCACGACGAGCGCCCGTCGCGCATGGAGACAACGGACGACGATCATCAGGCCGCCCACGTGGGCCGCAGGCAGGCTCAGAAGCCAGCGGTCCTCCCGAACCCAGCCCAGAGCCTCCCCGTGCGCGCGCGCGGACGCCAGAAGCGCGGGTCGACCGAGGACCGCGCCCCGCGGCCGACCCGTGCTGCCGGACGTGAACACGATCGCTGCCCCTCCGGGGATGTCCCTGCCGCCGCTCTCGCCACCCGTCCCCGTGGCGACCATCGCGCCGCCGCTCTCCACGCAAAGATCGGCCCCCGCCAGCGCAATCGCCCGGTCACGTTCGGCACGGGTCCAACGGGGATGGATCAGCACGAACGACACGGCGTCCTCCAGCAGGGCGAGAAGCGTGACCACGGTCTCGGGCCCCGTGCCGCCGACGACGGCGACCACCGGGGCCGCCGGGCCGCCGGGCCGCCGAAGCGCCTCGAGCCGACGCCGCAACGCGTCTCGCGTCCCGTCCACCCGTCGGGCGAGTTCGCACCAGCCGATCTCGCGGCCGCCGTCCACCAGCGCCGGCCCGACAGGCGCTTCACCCGCCGCCGCCCGAACCGAGAGTGCGTCGTTCAATAGCGGCTCCCCAGAACGATGCCGACCGACAACAGCACGCCGAACAGCAGGAGCAGGCGAGCGGTCGCCGCCAGCGCCACGTTGAGGGCCGCGCCCTGGCCGCGCCATACCGACCGCAGCACGACAACCGCGAACGGCAGGGCAAGCCACGACAGCAGGGGCCACGGACCGAACCGGACGACGAGCGGCAGGGCGGCGACATGCCCGGCCAGGAGCAGCGCCGCGTACTCCAGCCTCGCGAAACGGGCGCCGAAACGCACCGCCAGCGTCCGCTTTCCGGCCGCCGCGTCCGTTTCGCGGTCACGGAGGTTGTTCACGACGAGGATCGCGGTCGCCAGAGAGCCGACCGCGATCCCCGCCCACCACGCCACGGCCGGCGCCTCGAGCGCCTGGACGTAAGCCGTTCCGACCACGGCGGCCAGGCCGAAGAAGAGGAAGACAAACAGGTCGCCCAGGCCCACATAGGCCAGAGCCCACGGGCCGCCGGTGTACAGCAGCCCCGATGCGATCGAGACCGCGCCGAGGACGAGCACCGGCCAGCCCGCGACCGCCGCCAGGTAGAGGCCGCAGCCCATGCAGAGAGCGAAGGCGACCCACGCCCCGACCCACACCCGACCTCGGCTGAGCAGCCCCGATTGAACCGCCCGGGCCGGCCCGACGCGGCGTTGCGTGTCGGCGCCGCGGTCGAAATCGAGAACGTCGTTCGACAGGTTCGTGCCGATCTGAATGAAGACTCCGACGCCGAGCGCCGCCAGGGCCGGACCGAGCCGGAAACCCGACACGGACATCGCGCAGGCGCTGCCGACAACGACCGGCGTCACCGCCGCCCACAGCGTCTTCGGGCGAATCGCCTGCGTCCACGCCCCGAGTTCGCCGGGGCTGCCAGCGCTCATGGATAGCGCTGAAACTTCGAGAAGTCGGGCTTCCGTTTCTCCAGGAACGCCTGCCGACCCTCCTGCCCTTCCTGCGTCATGTAGAACAGCAACGTCGCGTTGCCCGCCAGCTCCTGGAGCCCCGCCTGACCGTCGCAGTCCGCGTTCATCGCCGCCTTCAGGCAGCGCAGCGCCATCGGGCTGTTGGCCAGCATCTCGCGGCACCACTGGAGTGTCTCCTCCTCGAGCCGCTCCAGCGGCACGACGGTGTTGACGAGCCCCATGTCGAGCGCCTGCCGGGCATCGTACTGGCGGCACAGGAACCAGATCTCCCGCGCCTTCTTCTGGCCCACGATCCGCGCCATGTAGGAGGCGCCGTAGCCGCCGTCGAAGCTGCCCACGCGCGGGCCGGTCTGGCCGAAGCGCGCGTTGTCCGCCGCGATCGTCAGATCGCAGACCATGTGCAGAACATGACCTCCACCGATCGCATAGCCGGCCACCATGGCGACGACCGGCTTCGGCAACGTGCGGATCTGGCGCTGCAGGTCGAGCACGTTGAGGCGCGGCACGCCGTCGTCCCCGACATACCCCGCGTCGCCCCGGATCCGCTGATCGCCGCCCGAGCAGAACGCCATCGGTCCCTCGCCGGTCAGGATGACCGCGCCGACTTCGCCGTCGTCCCGCGCCAGGTCGACCGCCGCGCTCATCTCCTTGACCGTCAACGGCCGGAAGGCGTTGCGAACCTCCGGCCGGTTGATCGTGATCTTGGCTATCCCCTCCGGGTCGCCGCCGACATAGGACTTCTCGTACCGGATGTCGGTGTACTCACCGGCGCTTCGCCACTCCTGGCTCGACTGTCCGCTCATCCCGCTCGCCTCCTTCGACCGGCGACACTACAACGGCCCGAGGCTCCGGGACCGCAACTCCGGACTCGTCTCAGCTACGGTCGGCCCGTCCGCCTGCGGCGTCGTTCAGCAACCCGGCCAGTTCGGCCGGCGCTTCCAGGGGAACGTTGTGTCCGACGCCGTCGACGAGTCGAACGGCGCCCTGGGGCAGATACTCGGCCATCTGCCCCGCGAGAGCGCTGAACTTCACGTCGAGGCCGCCCGCGATCAGCTCGACCGGGCAGGCGACGGCGGACAGGACCGGGCGATAGTCGGGCATCACGCCGAGGCTGAGCGTTCTCATCGCCGCGGCCAGGCCGGCCGGATCGTGGTCGAGGCGGATCGTCCGCTGCTCTTCAACCAGGGCGGCATCCAGCCCTTGCTGGCTTCGAAACAGCGGCAGTTTCGACCACTCGCGATCGAACGCGTCCAGGCCTCGCTCTTCGATGAGGCACGCCCAGGCCTCGTCCGCGGTTCTCCGCGCTTCGCGCTCGTCCTCGCCATCGATGCCCGGGTTCGCGCCTACCACGGCAGCGCCGACGAAGAGATCCGCATGGCGAAGCAACATGCCGAGAGCCAGCCGGCCACCCAGGGAGTAACCGGCGAGATATCGAGGCGCGGGCACGGCCGCCCTGATCTCGGACGCAAGCCGCTCGACTTCGGCCTCGAACGAGTCCGCGACCGAGGCGCAGGTTCCATGCCCGCACACCGCGGGCGCATAGGTCCTCACGCGAAGTCGATCGGCTACGCGCCGCCAACTTTCCGGGCTGCCGGAGAAGCCGTGGATCAGGACGGCTGTAATCACCGGCTTGAGCGAGCGACGACCAGCGACACGCCCCGCCGGCTGGCAGCGGTCTCAAGCTCAGAAACGAGCTCGCGGATTGCGTCCGCCCGGGCGTACCTCAGGCCGAAGGCCTGCGCCAGCCCGGCGAAGTCGACCCCGTGGGGGGTGAGCCAGTGCTTTCCCCGCGGACCCCGGAACAGCTCGGTCGACGCGATCGGCAAACGCTCGAAGATCCGCCCACCCCCGTTGTCGATCACGACGATCACGGCCGGCGGACCATCGCCGTACGCGGAGGCGAGCGTCAGACCGTCCAGGTCGTGCAGCAGGCTGACATCGCCCAGGAGGAGGACGCCGGCCGGGAACCCCCCGGTCGAGAGCGAGCCCAGAAACCCTGCCACCAGGCCGTCGATGCCGCTCAAACCCCGCTGGCTGGCGACCCAGATGCGGCGCTCGACCCTGCCGACGTAATCTTCGACCAGACGCACGGGCAGGCTGTTCCCGAGCATCAGCAGGCCGCCCGTCGGCGTCGCCTCGACCGCCGCCCGCGCCGCATGCCCATCCTGGAAGCCGCCATCTTTCGACCCGGCGCCGGGGGCCGCGGCCGCCTCCCGGAATCGGCGGCACAGGGCCAACACTTCACGACGCCATCCGCTGCAGGCCGAATCGGGCGGCGCCGTCTCCAGCCGCGAGCAGACACCGCCAACGGAGGCCGCGACATCTCCCGGCAGAAACACGGAGGCCAGTCCGGCCGGATCGGTCCAGGGTCCGTCCGAGAGCACGATCTGAGGCGCAGAGCAGGTCTCCAGGAGCCGCTGAGCACCGGCCGACACGGGCGGCGCGCCGACCTGCACAACGAGGTCCGGCGACGGCAGGGTCTCCCCGCCCCGGCCAGCCCAGGCCGCACCCAGACCGTCAGCGAGATGGCCGGCTTCACCAGCAACGGTCCCTGCCGTGAAACGGCTCTGGCTCGTGGCCTCGGCAAGCAGCGGAAAGCCGGTTCGGCCGGCCAACTCCCGGAGGCCGAACACATTTGCGTCGGCCTCGCGAGCCTGCGGCGGGGGCAGGGGCAGGGGGCCGGCAACGATCAGTCCCCGTTCCGCCTGCCGGCAGAGCCGAGCCGCTCGATCCAGCGCGTGCGGGTCGGGCCCGACCCTCGGCGCACCCACATCGAGCGGTTCTCCGAGCAACTCGTCCACCGTGGCAGCAGCCGGATGCCGCTCCCCGGCTTCCGGCCGTTCCAGCGGTTTTCTTGCTCGCACGTTGAGATGCACCGCCCCGCCTCGCGGCCAGCGCGAGCGGAAGACGGCCTGTACCGCGGTACGGCGCAGCGCCCTCAGACTCAGCGGGTCCGTCGGACCGCCCAGGTCGACTTCGGCGAAGAACTTGACCGCGGTGCCGAACATCTTCGTCTGATCCGTCGTCTGCGGGGCCGCGCAGTCCATCAACTCGGCTGGCCGGTCGGCACTCAGGACGATCAGCGGCAGTCCGGCTTCGCGCGCCTCCAGGATCGCCGGTAGATAGTGCGCCGCCGCGCTGCCCGAGGTGCAGATCAGGACCGACGGCAAGCCGGTGGCCCGTGCCTGGCCCAATGCGAAGAAGGCGGCCGCTCGTTCGTCGATGACGCTCACGAGGTCCAGCCCGCGGGACGTCCCCGCGCCCCCGGCATCCAGCGCCGCCAGCACCAGCGGAGTCGAGCGGGAACCCGGACTCGTGACCGCTCGTTCCACCCCTGCGCGCACCAGGGCGCCCACCAGGAGCCGCGCGCGCTGGAACTGCACCTCAGCCTCGACCGCGCGGACTCCTAAGCCCATGCGCCCAGGATTGCGTCGAGCTTGAGATTCGTTTCGGCCAGTTCGCGGTCCGGATCCGAATCAGCCACGATGCCGGCGCCGGAGTAAAGCAGACCTTTGCGGCCGGAGGCCAGGCACGAGCGCAGCGCAATCGAGAACTCGCCGTCGCCACGGCCATCGAACCACCCGACCGGCCCCGCGTACCAGCCGCGATCCCGGTCTTCCGTGCGCCTGATCGCGGCCAGCGCGTCGACGGTCGGGCTGCCCGCCACTGCCGGCGTCGGATGGAGGGCGCGTACCAGCCTCAGCACGTGAGGCGGTTCGGCCGCTTCCGCAAGCGCGGCACGAATCGGCGTCTCCAGGTGGAGCACGTTTCGCAACACGCGCACCCCCGGCGCGGAACTCGGCGCCGCGGCGCCACAACTCCGGCCGAGACGCTCGACGAGAAAACGCACGACGAAGTCGTGCTCCAGGCGGTCCTTGGCGCTCTCGAGCAGCAGCCGCTCCAGCTCCTTGCGTCTCTCTGGAGATGGATCGCTGGCGATCGAACCGGCCAGGGCCAGGGTCTCGATCCGCCGATCCCGGCGGCTAACAAGCAGCTCGGGCGTGGCGCCGAAGAAGATGGATCCGCCGCGAAGAAAGGCGAAACAGGTGCAAGTGGGCATGTGCCTTCGCAGCCGCTCCGCGATGCGGGCGAGATCCAGCGTCCCGAAGGGTCGATCGAGTCCGAGTTCGACCGTGCGGGCCGCGACGACTTTCTGGAGCCGTCCTTCGGACACGTCACTCCGGAGTTCGTCCACCCGTCGCATCCACTCCTCGACGGCGGGTTGATCGCAACTTTGCAGAATTCCGGGCAGCGCAAGCGGGTCCCCGTCCGGAGTGCTCCCGTTGCCGCCGGCTCCGCCCGCCGGGGCGATCCCCCGCTCCAGTTCCTCGCCCAGACGTTCGAGCCGGTCCCGCCACCGGGGCCCGGCCGCAATCTCCGCTCCCTCGAGAACCGCGTACAGGTGAGCCGACTCCGCTTCCGCAACGTAGCCGACCCGTGGCAGCACGAAGCTGCCCGCCCCGAAGTCGTCCCAGGCGGAGTCAACCGGGCCCGGCCGCCCTTCCGCCAATCCCGCATCGAAGGCGAGGCCCCCGTACAGCCTGAGAGCCAGCGGATCAGCGTCCGCCAATTCGGCCCAGAGTCCCGAAGCGCGCTCCGCCAACCGATCGATCGCCGCCCCCGCAGTGCGCCCGCCCGGGTCCGACACCCCGGCCGGGACATCGGCTCCCCCATTCGCGCCAGTCATCTTTCCGCCCGGCGCTTCGGCCTCGACCTCGAAGCGCCGTGCGGCGCCCCAGCCCGCACACCGCATACCGTCAGACGGCGACCATAGATGTCCCACCGGCTGGCACTCGGGAAAAGCACGGGCCACCAACCGCAGGAACCTCTCAGGCGGCACTCGCGGCGCGTCGACCCTCAACGTCGACAACCGCGCCCCCGGCGCCCGGCTCGGAACCAGCCGCGGTCCGGTGACCGGTGACGTCACGCGCCGGCCCCTGCCACGGTCTTCTCGCCGGCAGGCCGGCCCAGGAACAGGTTGCAGGCGCCGAAGGTCAGACTCCGCGTCTCGATCGACTCCAGGCCCGCGCCGGTCATCGTTCGGACGAACTCGGTCACCGGTGGGAATGCCCGAATCGATTGCTCGAGGTAGCGATACTCCGAGGCGCCCGCCAGGAGAGCACCGATCAGGGGAACCACGAACCGGATATGGAAACGCGGGACTACGCCGAGGAGTCCCCCGCTCGGTTCGCCGAGCTCGAGGACAGCCACCAGGCCTCCGGGCCGGGTCACCCGGGCGATCTCCCCGAGGGCGCGCTCCCGATTCGGGATGTTGCGGATGCCAAACGCAATCGTCACGGCATCGAAGGAATCATCGGCAAAGGCGAGATTCAGGGCGTCACCCTCTTCCAGCCTGATTCGGCTGCCTAGACCGGAACGCTCGACCTTGCGCCGGCCGATCGCCGTCATGCCGGAGGAGGGATCGATCCCCTGAACGGTGGCTCCCGGATAACGCCTCGCCACCGCGATCGCGAGATCGCCGGTGCCCGACGCCACGTCCAGCACCCTCGGAGCGTCACCCACCCGGTCCAGTTCCAGCGCTTCCGCCGCAATACGCCTCCACCGCCCATCCGCTCCAAACGAGTTGAGCCGATTCAGGAGGTCGTAACGCGAAGCGATGCGATCGAACATCGCACCCGAGCCACCCCCACCGCCCATTGCCGTCTCGACCAGGACCATCCAGAAAGCTCTTCCGGACGCCGGACGCCTACCGCTCCCGCAGCACGCTCGCACGCGCCACGGCAATGAGAGCTCGTCGAGCCTCTCCGTCGGGAGTGTTTGCCAGCGCCGCGATTCCACGGTCGACATATGTCGCGGCGAGACCGCGGCAGGTCTCTTCGACGCCGTGACGGGCCATCGCCTCCAGCACGCGCTTCTGCCGGCGGCCCACCCCGGGCCCGGCGCCCGCATCGCCGTCTCCGTTGGTCATCCCGTCTCCATTCGCTGTTCCGTTGCCGGAATGGGCCTCATCGCCGTTTCCGAAGACCGAATGGTCGGACGCGATAGCGCGGATCGTGTCCACGAGCTCCGGCTCATGGGCAAGGACGGTGATCAGCGGAAACGTGACCTTGCCCTCGGAGAGATCGCTGAACAGCGTTTTGCCGGTGTTGCTGTGGTGCCCCACCAGATCGAGGAGGTCGTCGACCAACTGGAAAGCGACTCCGACCGACTCGCCGTACGCCTCCAGCGCGGCGTGGTGTTCCGCCGACGCACCGCCAGCGAGGGCTCCGCCGCCCAGCGCCCACCGGAACAGAGAAGCGGACTTCCCGCGGGCGACCTCGAAGTAGAGCTCCTCGGAGGTATCCAGACGGCCGCGGTTCTCCAGTTGGAGCGACTCGGCACGGATCATCTCGGCGATCGTCGCCAGCAGGCCGTCCATGACGCCCGGCACACCAGCCCGCTGAACCCGTTGCAGGGCCTCGATCAACAGATAGTCACCCGCGAAGATCGACGCCGCGTTGCCGAGTTCGACCCGGGCCGTCGGCCGGCCGCGACGGCGATCCGCGTGATCGACCACGTCGTCGTGCAGGAGGGTCGCGTTGTGAACCAGTTCGGCGGCGACCGCGATGTCGCGCACGGCCGCTGCCGGCGCAAGCCCGATACGAGCCGCCAAGACCACACAGAGCGGGCGCAAACGCTTGCCGCCGAGACTCACCAGGTTCGTACCGGCCTTCCCCACCAGGGTGTCGCCCATCGTTCCGCAGGTCGACACGGCGGCCAACTCGTCCTCAACGGCCGCCAGATCCTCGCGGACGAAACCGGCCAGCCCCTCCATCGTCGCGGCGAGGTCGCCCAGGCCGCCGTCGACGCAAAGATCGCGCAGCCGCACCAGCACGTCGTCGGCCACTACATGGCCTGTCCGTTGGTCGGGGAGCACGGTCAACTCTCCTGTTCCTCTACCTCAAGATCCCCGACCGGCTCCGGCGGCGCCGGCGATTCCCGCCGCGAGAGGGCAAGGTTTCCCAACCTGGCGGCGACGGCCCCGGCGCCGAGAACCGCCTTGAGGCCGAAGTCCGTCACCGTGCCGCCCTTGAGCAGGAACTCCGCGATCTCATCCGCCCGTCCCATCACCGTATCGATCGCGCGCAGGCGGTGAAGGAACACCGCCGTCTCGGGAGAGGAGTCGGGCTCAAGAGCCGGAATCCAGTCGCGCATGTTCTCACGGATCGGATCCCACTCCCGCCGCTTGCGCATCTGGATCACGTTCCGGAGCACGCGCTCGAGGTCGGTTTCGGGACGATAGACAACGTGCCGCGCGCCGGCGACCCGCTCGGGGGCAATCAGCTTCCATTCGCGGAGTTCCCGGCACGCCATCGACACCGCGCCGCGGCTGAGTTCCAGGCCCGCCATGATCTCCTGGGCATGGGCCGGCTCGCTGCGCGACATGAGCCAGCCGAACACCCGCGCGGTGGTCGGCGGCACGCCCCAGAAAGTCCCCAGCGCTCCCCAGAGCTGCACGAACTCTTCACGAACCCGATCCACACTCTCGGAAGGTCCGTCCGTCACGAACACCGCCCTGGTTCTGTCTGCATGTCACTGGTTCCCGCGGAGCTCAACGTGCCGCAGCCGTACGGTGACCCGGCCCGCGGGTGGGAGCCTACCGCTAATCGACACGGGCAGTTGGAGTTCTCTCGCCGCGAGGATCTCGATCGCGCCTTCCAACCCCAGCAACTCGAAGTCTTCGGCCTTTCCCTCGGCGCCGACCGCGACCGGCGTCAAGGTAAAGCGAACCAGGGTCAGTTCCTCGGGCGCCGGACCGCCCGTCACCTTGAACGCGGGCACGGCCGGCACCGGCTCCGGATCGCGGTCGATCCGAACGGCCAGTACCCGACGGTTCGAAAACACCGGAACGGTTCGGCTGGCAACGGCTCCGGGTTCGCCCGCCAAGGCAGCCAGCCGCCCGACCAGATGGAGAAGCACCGACGGCTCCGACAGTGGCGCTGTGAGTCCCGCCGGCACGTCGTGAACGAGCGGGTAGCGGTGCGTCCACTCCTCAACAGGGAGTTCCGCCTCGCCAGCGTTCGGCGTCGCCCGTTCCGCTTCGACGCTGCCGTGACAGAACGTGTAACGCTTGTAGCGGTTCCGGCTGCCCCGCTCCTCCTGAACGCGCATGTGGGCCTTGAGACTCTCCGGATCGAACCACAGCGAGGACTGCGAACGCCGGCCCAGCATCGAGGACTCGATGCGAATCCGCGCGGCGGAGGCCGGCAGCGCGGGCCGACCGGCGCAACCGTCGTCCGCCGGCAGCGCCGACACGGCGTCGAACTCGACCGCAGCGTCCGCGGAGAGAAAGAGCTTCTTCGCCCGGAATTCGAGCCGCTGCCACGGCGGCTCACTGCCGGCCGCCGCAACCGGCAACGTGACCGCCAGGACGGCCAGACCTGCGGCTGCCGCCCTCAGCTCTCGCTCCACGCCGAACACGGCGGCTTGCGAAAGGCCCAGGGTCGAGCCCCCTCGAGCTGACTACTCAACCGCAGCAACTGCCCCTCGCCTCCCATGGGGGCAGCGAACTGAACGCCGATCGGCAGACCGCCGCCGGGTTCGGTCCAGTAGAGCGGCACGGACGCGGCCGGATTCCCCGACACGTTCATCAGTTGGGTGAAGCCGATCGTCCGCAGCAGCGCGGGCAGGTAGTCGTCGCCCCGATTCGCCAGCGAGAGAACGCCGAGCTTCTCCGGTGGCGCCGCCATCGTCGGCGACAGAAGAACGTCGTAGCCGTCCGAGAAGAAGGCGGCTACCTGGCGGCCGACGGCATGCACGGTTCGCGTCGCGCGAACGTAGTCGGCGACATCGTGATCCTCCGCGACACTGGCCATGGCCCAGGTCATCGGTTCCAGCTCGTCTTCCCGCGGTTCGCGGCCAAGCGCCTCCGAGCGTTCCGCCACCGTGGCGCGGATGTTCGCGGCCACGATCAGACGGGTAGCGGCGCCCAGCGCCACGGCATCGATTCCCGGCGCCGCCTCCTCGACTTCGTGACCAAGTTCCAGGCAAAGGCGGGCGGTCTTCTCGGCAGCCGCGACGCAGGACGGATGAACTTCCGAGCCGTTGAACGCTCGCGTCGTCAGTGCGATCCGCAGCCGGCCCGGCGCCCTTCCCACTTCCTCCAGGAAGGGACGTTCCGGCGCCGGCGCCGCGTACGGATCGCCCGCCACCGGACCGGCCACCGCATCGAGCAGCGCGGCGCTGTCGCGGACCGTGCGGCTCACACAGTGCTGGATCGAAAGGCCGGCCCAACCCTCCCCGGCATCCGGGGCCAGGGACACGCGGGCGCGGCTCGGCTTGAGGCCGAACAGCCCGCAGCACGACGCCGGGATCCGGATCGACCCACCGCCGTCGCTGGCGTGGGCGGCCGGCACGATCCCCGCCGCAACCGCGGCGGCGGCGCCCCCCGACGAGCCGCCCGCGATGTGCTCCAGGCTCCAGGGATTGCGAGTCCGACCGAAGATCGCCGACTCGGTGCTGGTCGTGAGACCGAACTCCGGCGAAGCGCTGCGGCCCGCGATCAACAGGCCGGCCCGGCGGTAACGGCGGACCATCTCGGAATCGTGGTCGGGCACGTTGCCGGCGAAGAGACGACTGCCGTTCGTCATCGGCAGACCGTCTGCCGCTGCGTAGAGGTCCTTCAAGAGGTAGGGGACCCCGGCGAAGGGGCCACCGGCCGCCACCGCTTCCGGCGCCGCCTCCACGGCGCGCTCGAAGTCCGAGTACACGATCGCGTTCAGGCTGCCGTTCAACTCGGAGGCAATGGCGGCGGCGCACTCGACGGCCTCGGCCGGCGCCAGCTCGCCGGACCGCAGCAGGCGCGCCAACTCCAGTCCGTCGCTCTCAAGGTACGTGTCTCTCAGACTCACGGGACTCCCTTCCGGTCCGGACGGCCATTGCCCGGCAAACCGGAAGCGTACCGTGTTCGCCGCCTCCCGATCAGGCCGCCCGCCAGAACCAACGGCGCTCGCGGCGAGCACTCGCGGCGTGGCGACATGATCGGTGTAGCGTCCGAGCAGCATGGACGACGCGATCCGCTTCTCTCCCGATGGGCCCAAGCTGCCCGCCGAGTTCCTCGATTCGTTACTTGCCGGCGACGTCGTGTTCCTTTGCGGAACCGGCGTCAGTGCACAACTGCCGGACTTTCCTTGTTCCGCCACGAGAGAAGCGCGGATACACAGAGTCTCGCGGGTCAGGCGTTGCCCGCTCCTGGCAGCCCATCCTTCTACGGCATCGTTCACCTCCACGGCCGTCTCGCCGACCGCGCCCTCGAGCTGGACGAGACCCCCCTGGTGCTGACGAGCACCGACTACGGTGACGCCTACCTCCGTTCCGGCTGGGCCTCGCGCTTTCTCTTCGATCTCGTCCGTTGTAAGACGATCGCACTCGTGGGATACAGCGCCAGCGATGCGCCGTTTCGCTACGTGCTCAATGTTCTCGAAGCGGATCGCGAACGCTTTCCCGACCTCAGCCAAGTGTACGCATTCGACGCCTACGAACACGACGAGGAGGAGGTGGCTCGCCGCTGGGAGACCCTTGCAGTAAAGCCTCTGCCCTATTGCAAGATCAATCCCCAGAACGGCCGTGCCGACCATTCGCCACTCTGGCGCGATCTCGCACAACTCGCGGATCTGGCTGAGCGCCCAAAGCGCTGGCGTCGCCAGAGAACCCGCGCGATCCTCCGACAACCCGCCGCACGGGCGGCCGACGGCGCCGAGCAAGAGCTGCAGTGGCTTTTCCGGCACCCCAAGAACCTCTGGTCGGTCGTCATCAGAACGGTAGCTGATCGCCATTGGTTCACCGTCTTCCAAGAGGCTGGCCTGTGGACGGAGAAGGAGGCAACGTGGGTAATCCCCGCGTGGATCGCGAAGGACCCCCGAAGCCCTGACCGCTTCGAATGCGCGCTGGACTGGCAACGCCGCCTGGGCCGGATCTTCACGGACCAGATCGCATGGCGCCTCCGCTCCTCGAGCGCACTCGATCGCGACTGGGAGCGGATTTGGCGGCTCTTCTCTCTTGTGGAGTCTCCGCCGCGGCACGACCCGCGCTACGCGACTCTCGAAACGCGACTCGCTGGCGGCCTCGTCCTGAACGCGGATCTTCAAGAGGCCGTCGAACTGCTAAAGCCCTGCCTACGACTGGACCCGCCGTACCGGGAGTCCGTCAATGAGGAAGGGGCGGCAGCAGCGCCGCGTCTTCGCGATCTGGCGTGGCCACGGATGGTCATTCCAGACTACGCCGCCGATCTCAACCTTACTCGACGTCTGGCGAAGCTGGAAGATCACCGTCCCGACATTCTCGAACTCGCCACCGCCGCACTGCGATCGGCCCTCGCTCTTGAAGTCGATCTCGACTTGATCCGGGACGACTACGACGTGAACGACTTTGAGTTGCCATCTATCGAACGTCACGATCAGAACCAGCATCGCGAGGGGGTGAGCTTGTTGATCCGCCTTCTGGCAGACACGGCGGAAACACTTGCGGGGGCCACCGACGTAGCCCCGGCTCATACGGACTCCTTTGGCGTCCCCACGCCCGAGATGTCGCGGTGTGGCTGCGACTCACAATGCTCGAGGAAGCCGGCGTTCTGTCGAATGTCGGAGTCACGGAGCTCCGAGCCCTTCGCGCCCGCCGCAACCATCTCGCTCGACCTGTCGAAGATCGAGACTTCTTCGACTCTTACGTGGGTCCGGTGCAGACGAGTTTCGGAAACCCTAGCCCGATCGAAGAAGCGCCGCCGGGGGAACGACTCGAGCGAGCTCGGGAAGTAACGCACAGCCAACACCCCGAGTTCTGGCAGGGATGGCATGCGTTCTCCAGTTCGAACCCTTCGGCAGCTCTCGAGGAGCTTCTCAGGCAGCCCTCCGGGCCCGAGTACGGGGCTTTCTGGGACCAGTTCCTGCGTGCCATCTCCTTTGGGGACGACGCGACCAACGAAGGACGCCGCGACCTGGCGACTCGCTCACTGGAACGTCTTGTGTCGGCCGACGACGCAACGTTGTCGACGATGGTCGCCGGCCTGTGCGACCTTCTTCTCGCACGGGCGCGTCAAGGTCTCCCGGACGTCTTCTGCTGGGTCGAGCGGCTCTGGCCACTCCTTTCCGCCAGCGCGGAAGACCGTCTCGACCTTTCAACCGATCCTCTCAGTAGAGCGATCAACTCACCCGCGGGCCGGCTCACCGAGGCACTCCTGTTCGACCTGCGAGACGACACGGAGGACGGGCGCCCGACGCTAACCGACGCACAGCGCCGCATGCTCACGCTCATCGCTACCGACGCCGGCGATGCCGCCAGACTCGGCCGCGTCATTCTTGTCCGCTGGGCATCCTTCCTGACCGCCGCCGACCACCGCTTCGTGGCCGACATCCTTGAGCCTCCGCTAAGCGCCCCGGACGACGAAGGCGCGGCTCTCCGGTCGGTCCTGCTCTCACGCCCTCTCTCTCCGCAAGCGTGCGGAGTCTTCGCCAAGGCCGTCAAGCGCGGCGCCCTGGAAGCGGCCCAAGCTCAGCATCGGGAGTCCATAGCGGCCAACCTGCTCAGGCCCGCCCTGGCCGACGTTCGGAACACCGGCCCGACATCCTGGGGGCTGCCCGCGCAAGAGGTGGCTGACGTACTCCGAGAAGGACCGCCGGAACTCAGGTCAGCAGCGCTGCAAGTGTTCTGGCATTGGATAGGCGGCGGCGACACCTCGGCCGAAGAAACCTGGAGAACGGCCATCGCACCCCTGCTAGCCAGGATCTGGCCGCAAGAGCGCGAGTATCGCGACGATTCCACGACGCAAGGCTTCGTCAACCTCATCGCAGGAGCGGGAAATGAGTTTCCATCAGCGTTGGAACACGTCCGACACTATCTTCTTCCGTTTCGTCGTGGCCAAATCGCCCTGCATGGTCTCCTGAGTTCCGAAATCGCAAGGAAGTTCCCGCACGAGACTCTCGAAATGCTGTGGATTGTCTGTGGACCAAGGAGCCATGGCAGCTACTTCGAGATGGCGACAATCATCGATCAGTTGATCCAAGCGGACTCTGACATCGAGATCGATCGACGCTTGCAGTGGCTCGAACAGAACACGGAACGATCACGGACGTGACGGTTCGGCGCGCTCGGCGGGCAGGCTCCCTGGGCCACGGAGTGGCGTTCTTCTATGCTCGCCCCCAGGCACTCTGGACCCATCCCTGTGCAACAAGTCGAGAGTCCTCCCTGAGTACCGCCAAGCCGGCATCGGGCGTCCCGACCTGGCTCTCGTCCACGAAGGCAGCCCGGCACGCGCCTTCATCGAACTCAAGGAGCCGAGGCTTCGCCTGGAGCCGAAGAAGTTCACCGGACACAACAAGGAACAGTTCGCGCGCTTCTCCAACCTCCCGCTCTGGGCGCTCTGCAACTTTGAGCGAATCCAACTCTACCGGCGCGACGAATTGGAGGCCGAGGCGCTCGTGGTGCCTGCAACGGTGCTCGATCCCGACACCCCCGACCGCCGAGCGACTCGGATCATCCGCAACCACGACAGCGGAGGGTTTCGGGCGATCCTCCAAACGCTGGCAAGCGCCGAGCCTCCCATCCCCGAGACTCCAGCGGAGGCCGCAAGGAATCTTGCTCACGCGGCTCGCCTGGTCCGGGACGTGGTGTCCGACCACTGTCGGAGCGGGGCTGTGGACCCCGTAGTCTCTGACCTCAGGGTCGATTTCATCCAGACTTTGTTCTCCCGGGCGGAAGCCGGAGGCTACGATTCCACCGACGAAAACTCCCTCTTTTCCAACGCTTTCGCACAGACTCTCGTTTTCGGCCTACTCCTGGCTCGCGACAGGAGCGGCAAGAACGTCGGCCCCAACGCGCACGAGTTGCTGCCAGACACGAGCTTCCCTCTGCTTCGGGGCACACTCCGCGCGCAGACCGTGGAAGAGGTTCGGCGAGTGCTCGGCACCGCGTTCGACGTAGCGACCGATGCTGTCAATTCGGTGGACCCCGCACTACTTCGCCCCACAAAAGGCCGCGACCCGCTGCTCTATCTCTACGAGGACTTCCTCCGAGTCTTCGATCCGGAGGCAGTGAAGCGCTACGGCGTCTACTACACACCTCCCGACGTGGTCCGCCTGATGGTCGCCGAAGTGGAGCGTCTTCTCCGGCGCCGTTTCAGAACGAACGGGCTGCTCGACGAGAAGGTCAACCTCCTTGATCCAGCCTGCGGCACCGGCACGTTCCTCATCGCCGCCACATCGCTGGCCGCGGAGAGGGCGACTCGGGACTACGGACCGGCCGCGGCCGCGGCCGAGGTGGCCGCCTTTGCCCAAAGAGCCCACGCTTTCGAACTCCTTGCAGGACCTTACACCGTCGCCCACTACCGGATGCAGCGCGAGGTCTCGCGGCGCGGCGGTCGAAGCGACCGCCTGCCCATCTTTCTCACGGATACGTTGGCCCCGGCCGCCTCTGAAGCAGGCGTTCAGCCGAACATGGCCTTTCTTAGCGCTCCGCTCATCGCCGAGCGCGAGGCCGCGGACCAGGTCAAGACGGACAAGCCAATTCTCGTCGTCATGGGCAATCCGCCCTACAAGCGCCTGCGTTCCGACGAAGCCACGCGCCTGGTCGGTCCTTTCATGAACCGCCTCTGGAACGATCTGAAGCAGCCAGTGAGAGAAGCGGGGCTACGTTTGGCGACACGATGCCTTCGACCGGTCGGCCAAGCTCAGGCTTGCACGACTTGCCTGCCAAAATCCAGAGACCCTGACGTTTACCGGGACGAACCGTCGCGAAATGGAGCCCTTGTTCCCTCGCGGATTCGATGGAGTCGACTGGCCCTCCCTGGAGGACCTCTTCACGTTCCGCTCGAACGGAATCGTCACGTACCGCGACCGGTTTTCCTACGCCCTGTCGGCGGAGAGTCTCCAGCAACGGATCGAAGGATGGCTGGCCAGTCCCCTTGCGTCGGAGGCCCGAGAGCAGTTCAGGGAGACGCGCGATCGGAAGGCGGCTCCTGCACATTCGACCGCATTCGACCATTCTGCGATTGGCCGAGTAGCGTATCGGCCCCTGGACCACCGCTTCCTCTACAACCGCCGAGAGTTCGTCGACTTCGCGAAGCCAGATCTTCAGGCGGCTTGGGGCGAGACCAACTGCGCCCTGCATGCCCTTGACGACGGCACCGGTGGCGGTCCTGCAGTCTGGTGCCATGGTGACCTGCCGGATCAGCATGCATTCAGTGGTAGAGGCGGTTGGGTCTTTCCGCTCTTCGATTACCGTGGGGGCGGACCGAAGCACTCGATGCTCAACGGTACCGCCGCTGGTTTGTCCAGCGCCTACGGCGTCGATCTCGAGCCTCAACAGGTCTTCGACGCCATCCTGGCCCTGCTCTCCGCTACGGACTACACGGTCTGTTTCGCGTACGACCTGGAGAACGAGTTTCCTCATGTACCTTTTCCCGCCGATAAGGACGTGTTTCTGGATGCCGCCAGACTGGGGAAACGAATCCGTGAGTTGGAGACCTTCGCCTCGGCCCCTGCCGAGGACTTCCGCTGGGCTCGCCTGGATGGCGAGCCGGCATCCACGCTCGCCGTACCTGCCCGCGGCCATGCCTTCAGGAAGGACAATGAGGATGGGACCGTCAAACTCCCCGCAACGTTCTCTATTCACCGAGAATCCCGAACACGGGCTGAAGATCCCGACGCCAAAGCCGGAGACCATCCGCCGCAGGCTTCTTGGGATCCTCCGGTTGCTTCAAGAATCCGAGACGTTCCCGTGGTCGCCGGCCCAGTTCCGTAGTTGGCGTATCGTGTTCCCCCAGATGACGTCGTGGCTTCCCGAGGACGAGGCCGGCACCATGAAAGCGGCCTTCCTACGCGAGATCGACAGGTGGGGCGACGAAGCCCGCGACAAAGACGAGGACTGAGGCGCCAACCGAAGGCGACAGCGAGGCACCCTACCCTCCAGCGGCGTCATCCAGTCGGGCCGCGCCGATGAATGCATGATTGGCTATCATCGGCTCGTGACGATTCTCTCCGCGACCACCTCTGCCGCCGCCATCGTCCTCGCCGCCGCTGGTGCCCATCCGCTGCCCGCCCAGACCGCGCCGCCGGGCAGTCTCGTCCACTGGCCCGGCGAGGGGATCGAGCGCTGCCTCGCCGGTGATCGGGCGTTCGCCCCAACCGAGATCGACGGCCAGTCCGGATGCCTGGTACCGGTCGGTCTCACCCGGACCGACGACATCGTGGCCGAGCGCGACCGCGACGGCGGGCGGGAACGCCTGCGCATCGGCCTTGGCGAGTACCCCTACTCTGTCCAGCGGCTGACGATCAAGGACCGGAGCCGTGTCGATCTGTCGCCCGAGAACCTGGCACGCGTACAGCGCGAGAACGCGCTGATCGCGAAACTCTGGAGTCGGCAGGGCGGTTCCCGGTTCACGCTGCCCCTGGGGCCGCCGCTCGAGAACCTGCCGGCCGGCGGCCGTTTCGGCGCCAAGCGCATCATCAACGGGGAACCCCGCTCCCCACACACGGGCGCCGACTACGCGGTACCCCAGGGGACTCCCGTACTCGCCGTCGACGACGCCGTGGTCGCTCTGACCGGCGAGTTCTTCTTCTCCGGTAACGCCGTCTTTCTCGACCATGGCAACGGCCTGATCAGCATGTACTTCCACCTCCACGAGGTGTTCGTCGAGCAGGGCGAAGAGGTCTCCCGCGGCCGCCTGATCGGCACCGTCGGTTCGACCGGCCGTTCGACCGGACCGCATCTTCACTTCGGCATCCGCTGGCAGGGCGCCCGGGTCGACCCCTCGCTGCTGCTGGGCGAGTCGGACAAGATCCCGACCGTTCGCTGACGGCCGGCAACCAAACCGGCAGTCCGGCCTCGGGCATCACTGACGTGACCGTCTTCGCCGACGGCCGCGCCAGTCGTGGCGCGAACTCGTCCTACGACGGCGCTTTCCGGCCGTAGAGGCGGGTGGCATTCACCCGTACCGCGGCAGCAACCTCCTGTTCGTCCACCCCCTTGATCCCGGCGATGGCGCGCAGCGACACGACTGCGTTCGCCGGCTCGTTGCGGTGGTCCCGTTCAGGCCCCAGCACGGGGCTGTCCGTCTCGAGCAGGAGGCAGGAAAGCGGCAGGCGGCGGACGAGTTTCTGCTTCTGCGGCGAGCGCACCACGGACGGCGGCACGGAGAAGAAGTAGCCCGCCTCGAGCGCCGGCTCGGCCCGGGCGGCGCGGCCGTCGAAGGCATGAAGCTGTACCCGCTTCGCCCCGCGTTCCCGCAGCAAATCGATCGCGTAGTGGCCGGCGGAGCGGGAGTGAACGTTGAGCGGCAAGTCGAGTTCGATCGAGAGATCGATGAAAAGAGCGAAGATCTCCCGCTGGAGAGCCAGATCGCTCTCCTCGCGGACCTTCCACCGGTCGAGCCCGACCTCGCCGATGGCTGCGAGCCGGGATCGCTCGCGGCGGATCAGGTCTACGACCCTCTCCGCCTCGGCCAGATCGAGGTCGGTCGGATACAGCCCGGCGGTCGGACGAACAACCTCCGGATATCGCTCGGCCAGTTCCAGGTTCCGCTCGGCGTCCGCGAGCGTCTCGCCGACCGCGACGACCGCCTCCACGCCCGCATCGCCGGCCCGCGTCAGCACGTGGTCAAGGTCCGCCGAAAACGCGGCGGCGCACAGGTGGGCGTGGCAATCGGTGAGTCCGGAGTGTTCCGCCGACCCGCTCATCACGCTCGCACCCTAGCGAGTCGCGGCGCCGCCGGGGCCCAGGCGCTCCTCCAACTCCTCCACCGTCCTGGGCCAGTCCGCCTTCAGCAGGCGCGAAAGAGCCCGATCGGCGAGGAGCCGGCCGCCGGTCTGGCAGCGAGCGCAGTAGTTGCACTCGTTCTCGGCGTAGACGATCCGCTGAACCGGCGCGCCGCAGGCAGGGCACGGCTTGCGGTATCGGCCGTGAGCCGCCATGTCGTCGTGAAAGGCGGTGACCTTGGCCGGAAACCGGCCGCCGGCCTGATCCCGCAGCCGATCGGTCCACTCGCTCAGCACCGCGACCGCAGCCCGATGCAACTCGTCGATCTGCTCCGCGCTGAGCCGTGTAGTCCAGCGCATCGGAGACAGCCGGGCGCGGTGGAGGATCTCGTCCGAGTAGGCATTGCCGATGCCGCTGAAGAGCCTGGGGTCGATCAACGCCCGCTTCAGGGTGTGGTTCTCCGCTGTCAGCCGGGCCCGGAACGCCTCCGGACTGCACTCCAGGACTTCCAGCCCGCCCCGGTCCAGGCTCGCCAGCCCGTCCTCTCCCTCAACGAGGTGCATCGCCGCGCGTCGCTTGCTGCCGGCCTCGGTCAGAAGCAGCGTGCCGTGCTCGAAATCGAACGCCGCCTGACCCACGCGCCCCGGGAGCTTCGCCGCGCGCGCACCCCAGCGGAAACGGCCCGCGACCATCAAGTGGATGGCGAGAAACAGCTCGCCTTCCAGGCAAAGCACGACCCGCTTGCCGAGCCGCCGCACGCCGACGACGACGCGGCCCTCCGCTTCCTTCAGCGGCGGCCGCACGGAGCGCAGCAGGAAGGGACCTCGCACGCGGATGCGCGTCAGGTCACGGCCGACGACCCGCTGTTCGATCGCCTCGCGGTAGACGACGACGTCAGGGAGTTCCGGCACTTCGGGGGCCGCTCGCAGAAGTCGGCGGACTCACGATCCGCTGCCGGCCACGGCTCGCCGCAGGGCACGCGACTCGGCGAGCAGCTCGCGAGCAGCAGCAAGAACCGTACCGCCATCCCCTCCGGCCGGGGCGGCGGCGCCTGCCGACGACGACGGAACCGCCGGCACGGTCGACCCGTCGTCGGGATCGCCGAGACCGGCGTCGCGGCTCCGGCGGAGCGCCGCCAGCAACAGATCGCGCACCTCCTCCGCGTTGTCGAGCCCCTGCAGCAAGCCGCGGCTCAGGCTGTCCTCATCGTCATCGTCCGAACCGCCGCCGCTGGCGGTACGGATCTCCAGGTCGGCGATGCCGAACAACCGCTGCAGGGGACCGCGCTTCACCGCCATGTTCTGGATGTTCACGACCGTCAACGTCTGCTCGCGGAGGCTGTAGATGCCGTAGCGGATGCGGAGCGCCCGGTCGCTGACCATGTACCAGCGCATCTCGTAGCCGAGGCGAAGCACAAGGAACGACGCGACCAACTGAACCAGGAACAGGATGATCAAGAGCGGCGCAAACTCCTGAGTGAACCACAGGAAGCGGTCCAGGGGTTCGATGTCCGTAGTCCAGGTCTCGGGGTTGACGAACCGAAAGCCGTCGAAGGGTTCGACATCCGTGGTCCAGGTCTCGGGATTGAGGAATCCGAACCCGAACGCCGACACGATCAAGCCCAGGATCGCACCCCCCTGGCCCAAGGCCCATTTCAGCACGCTGTACCGGAAGAACCGTGGCGAGGCGCGAAACGTGCGCAACGACTCGGGCGACCCCGGCGGCGGCGCCGGTTGCTCCTCGACGCGGAAGAGCCTCAGGAGCAAGCGCTTCAGGCCCGCAGGCGTCCGCCTTCCATGCGCGCCCTCATCGAGCCGCGCCGTCATCTCCCACGCTCCAGTTCAATTCGGATCGCGGCGACCTCGCGGGCAATCTCCCGCAGCGTCGATGCCAGCGATGCCGCATCGTCCTCGGCGACCGGAACCGTAGGGGCGCCGCCGGGTTCGGTTGCCTGATGGGCGGCCCGTGCGCCGCGCATCCGGGCGTACATGAAGTTCCGCACCGCCGGCAGTTCCAGCAGCCCCTCGACCTTCATCTCCGCCTTCGCCGAACCGCTCGCGGTCTGGACCAGAAGACGCGACAGCCCCAGCCACCGCTCGACCGCGTTGCTCCGCAGATGGATGTCCTGGATGCGGCTGTAAGTGAGGCTGATCTCGCGCTTGAACAGCGCGCCCCAGCTCATCGTCACGCCTTCGTCGTCGAAGCGATAGCGAAGGGTGCGATAGCGAAGGAACAGGTAGCCGAAGACGAAGGGAAAGGCGGGACCCGTCATCAGGGAGAACAGAACGTAGTAGCGGAGCAGCTTGGGGTGGGGGCGGCGGAAGGCGCGTACCCGGGCCTCCGCGGCAGCGTCCAGCGCAGGCGCCGCAGCCGGCTCACCGCCCAACGCCCCGCTCGTCATCCCGTCAACACCCCCTCGATCCTGTCCAGCGCCCAATCCAGGTCCTCCTGCTCGATCACCAGCGGCGGCGCGAATCGGATGACGTGGTCATGGGTTTCCTTGCACAGCAGTCCGTGCGTGGCCAGTTGCTCACAGTACGAGCGGGCGCCGCCCGCGGATTCAACGAGCTCGATTCCAATCCACAGCCCGCGCCCGCGGACCTCGCGCACCCGCGGCGCCTCGATGCCGCGCAACCGCCGCAGAGCGTACTCGCCGAGGCGAGCCGAGTTCTCGACCAGCCCTTCCTCCTGCAGCACCGCAAGAGCCGCGCGCGCAACCGCCGCTCCAACCGGATTGCCGCCGTAGGTCGAACCGTGGTCGCCGGGCTGGAACACGTCCATGATCTCCGCGTCGGCCACCACGACCGAGACCGGGTACAGGCCGCCGGACAGGGCCTTGCCCAGCAGCATCACGTCCGGGCGGATGCCGTCGTGCTCGTGGGCGAACATCTTGCCCGTACGCCCCAGGCCCGACTGAATCTCGTCGGCTATCAGGAGCACGTTCCTCTCGCTGCAGACCTCCCGCAACTCGGCCAGGAAGCCGTCCGGCGGCACGATGATGCCCCCCTCGCCCTGGATCGGCTCGACGAGGACCGCCGCGGTGTTCGGGCCGACCGCCGCCCTGGCGGCGGCCCCGTCACCGAACGGCAGCAGCTCGAAGCCGGGCGCGAACGGGCCGAACCCGTCGCGGTACTGCGGCTCGCTCGAGAAGCCCACGATCGTCGTCGTGCGGCCGTGGAAGTTGTTGCCGAAGGCCAGAATGTCCGCCTTGCCAGGCTCCACGCCCTTCCGTGTGTAGGCCCACTTGCGGGCCAGCTTGATCGCCGTCTCCACCGCCTCGGCGCCGGTGTTCATCGGCAGGGCCCGCTCGTAGCCGGTCAACTCGCAGACGTCGCGGAAGAACGCCCCGAGTTCGGCGTTGTGAAAGGCGCGCGACGTGACCGCCACCTTGCGGCTCTGCCGGATCAGAGCATCCACGATCCGCGGATGGCAGTGCCCCTGGTTGACTGCCGAGTAGGCAGCCAGGCAGTCGAGGTAGCGACGCCCTTCGATGTCCCAGACCCAGACGCCCTCGGCGCGCTCGATGACGATGTCGAGCGGCGCGTAGTTTCGCGCCCCGTAACGATCCTCAAGTTCCGTCGGTTTCATGGCGGCTCCGCGCGCAGTCCCGCATTCGTCGGATGAGTCAGCGCGCGGGCGCCTGCCCTCCTCTGAACGATCAGAACTCGATCGAGATTCCAGCGTTCACGTAGACCGGCGTCTTGCGCAGTTCGAAGCCCGGCGCGAGAGCCCCGTCCGCACCCCGGATCTCCTCGCTCTCCGCCTTCATCGACGAGTCGAGCCAGAAAGCGCCGAGATACAGGCCGACCGGACAATCCCGCTTGAACGGAATCTTCAGACCCATGTTCGCGCCGAGAACTGTCTCGCCGGACCACTCGGGGCTGTAGATGGCGTCCACCGACACACCGTCGATCCCTTCCGTGACGAAGGACGGCGTGTTGTAGTCGAGCTGGGCGATCAGGGGACCGACCCACCAGTCCACGCGGCTGCCGGGGCGGGTCAGATGCACGTTCAGCCCGACGAAGAACTTCTTCATCTCCACGTCAACGGAGCTGTGGCCGGTCCGGCCGCCCGGGTGCAAGTACCAGTCGGCCTCACAGTTGATCGTGTTGCCCCCAAACATGATCCCCACGGGATAACTCAGACGGTACTCGGCGGAGAACCCGATGCCGACGCCGTCCACGCAGGCCTTGAGCCTGTCCCTCGTATCCGGACCGAGCACCGAGATGTGCACGTCGTCGCCGCTCAGCGAGCTGAGCGTCGGCAGCAGGGTCCACCGCCGATCGACCTTCATCGTCGCAGAGCTCTCCGAACTGCCTCCGGCGTTCTCCACCGTCGCCGTGTGGGTGTACTCGCCGTCGGTCCCGTGAACGACCGCGCGCTCGTAGGGCTCGGCGAGCGGCTGACCGTCCAGAGCGACCGTGACCGGAGCGCCGTTGCCGTTCTCCGGCACAACGGACACGACCGCCGTCTGACCCGTCAGCACGCGGTCCGGCTCGATCGACATCGTGACCGTCGGCGCCACCTTCATCCCGGTCGAGCACTCGGCGGTCTGGCCGGTACTCGTCTCGACCATCACGGTGTGCGTGAACGCGTCCGCTCCTTCGTGGGACATCTCCCGGGTGTAGGGAGACGCGAGAGGCCGCCCGTCGAGCAGCACCCGCGACACCTCCGCGCCGTGGCCGGCATTCGGCATGACGGTCAACGTGGACGACTCGCCCAGGTCAACCTCCGCAGGAGACGCGGCCACACTGCAGCTCGGGCAGCCGACGGCAATCGTGCGGCTCGCCTTGTCCTCAAGCCGGTCGCCGCGCGACGACATCGCGGAGCAGGTCGCCGTGACCGTGTAGTCGCCTTCGGCGGTGAACGGGAAGGACCCGGCGCCGGAATCGGCCACCTGGTCACCGCCGCCCGGCCTCCGGACCGTCACGGCGCCCTCGCCATCCGTGCACGAACTCTGGAAGTCGAACGTCTTGTCCGTGCAAGACAGGCCGCCGATGTCGAGGTCGAGCGTGACCTTCGGCAGCGGCTGTTCCGCGAGCAGCGCCAGGTTTCCGCAGGACTCCGGCACGATCATCGAGTACCAGCGTCCGTTCGAGTTGAAGCGAATCTCCCAGGCCGCGAACGCTTCGTCACCGGCCCAGCACAGGTTCGTGCCGACCGTCGGCGTCGCGCCTCGTTCACGGAAAAACATCCACTGAATCCGCTGTCCGGGGTCGAAGGTCGTCGACGTGACGCCTCGCCAGGCCGCGACGGCCGCGAACAGGTCGTCCGCGTCGCCCGACCAATTCGCCTCGCCGAGAAGAGCCAGGATCTCGTCCCGGTGGTCCACGAACAGCGCCTGCAGGCCCTCCTGCTCCGTGACCGGCGGGGTGAACCGGTTCGCTCCTCCGAGGCGAGTGATCTCGGACGCACCCTCACACTGCTGCGCAGCGGCGGGAAAGGCGCCGAGAGTCAGGCCTCCAAACAGGAACAGGACGAGGGCCGAGCGCACCGAAGTCAGGGTGGCGGTGGACTCAGCGAGCCAACGGGACTGGGACATGGGTCATCTCCTTGAGTTTCCCAGCCGCGGTCCGCATGACCGCGCGGGCCGGAGCGGCGTATGTCTAATCATGTCAACACTTAGCTGCATTGACAAATGCCGGCGACCGGCCGTGGCGCATCCCCGAACGGGCGCCAGCAGGTACGGCGCTATGATACGCGACCGATCGGCCATTCCCGACCAGAAACAGAAGCCGCAACCAGCGGTGCGCGAAGGCGAGAAACGAGTGAACGAGACCCTCGACGAGACCCTCGAGAACCGGCCCCTCGGGAGCAATGAACGACCGCTCCGTGTCGCGGTCATCGGTTCCGGGCCGAGCGGTTTCTATGCAATCGCCGCCCTGTTCAAGGCGGACGGCGTGGAAGCCGATGTCGATCTCTTCGACCGGCTGCCGACCCCCTTCGGCCTGGTGCGCGGCGGCGTCGCGCCCGATCATCAGAAGATCAAGAACGTGATCCGGGTGTACAACCGCACCGCACAACATGAGCGTTTCCGCTTTTTCGGCAACGTCGAGCTCGGCCGCGATGTTTCAGTCGACGATCTTCGACGGCACTACGACCACATCGTCTACGCAACGGGCAACGAGTCCGACCGCAAGATGGGGATCCCGGGCGAGGATCTTCCAGGCGTCCACTCGGCGACCGAGTTCGTTGGCTGGTTCAACGGACATCCCGACTTCCAGGATCGCAGCTTCGATCTCGCTTCGGCGCGGCGCATCGCGGTGGTCGGCAACGGCAACGTCGCGATGGACGTGACCCGCGTCCTGGTGCGCAACCCGGACGAACTCGCTCCCACCGACATCACCGCGGAGTCGCTCGCCGCGCTCCGGGAGAGCAACGTCGAGGAGGTCGTTCTGCTCGGCCGTCGCGGGCCGGCCCAGGCGGCGTTCTCGCCCCAGGAGATCAAGGAGATCGGTTCGCTCGAGGGCGTCACTCTCCTGGTGTCCGAGCAAGAGATGGACCTCGACGAGATCAGCAGCGGCTGGCTGGAGAACGGCGCGGCGCGCAGCGCCCAGAGAAATGTCACCTACCTGACCGAAGTCGCCGGCGCCCAGGCCGGGGCCGGCGACCGCCTGGTGACCTGCCGCTTCCTCGTCTCGCCGACCGAGCTTCACGCCGGCGACGATGGCCGCGTCGCTCGGGTCGTCATCGAGAAGAACGAGCTCCACGCCTCGGACGACGGCACGCCGAGACCCCGAGGCACCGGCGAAACGGAAACCCTGGACGTCGACCTCGTCTTCAAGGCGGTCGGCTATCGCGGGGTGCCTCTGCCCGGCGTCCCGTTCCACGAACGCTGGGGCATCCTGCCCAACGACGAGGGCCGGCTGCAGACCGAGCAGGACGGCGACGTCGTTCCAGGCCAGTACGTCGTCGGCTGGGCCAAGCGCGGCCCCACCGGGCTGATCGGCACCAACAGCCCCGACTCGACCGCCACGGTCAAGAAGATGCTCGAGGACATCGACGGCGTGACCGCCTCTTCCGATCCCGCCAAGGCGCCCGGCAAGATCGTCGAGCTGCTCGAGAGCCGCGGCGTCGACTTCGTCACGTTCGACGACTGGACCCGCCTGGACGAAGACGAGGTCGCGCTCGGCGAGGCGCAGAACAAGGTCCGCGAGAAGTACACCAACATCGAATCGATGATGGCGGCGGTGAATCGCCTGCGGTAGCACCGGCATGCATTGACGGCCGCACTCGAGCAAGAGCAACCCGGCTGCCCGCCAAGGGCAGGTGCTCATCCTCTCGCTTGCAAGCCCTCACCTGCATCCAACGTCGGCAGCCGAGCGATCGCCGATCCGTTTTCCCGTTCCGCAAGCCGCAACTCGTAGAGCTTCTGAAGGTTGAGCCAGAACTCTCCCGAGGTGCCGAAGAAGCGTCCGAGCCGAAGAGCCGTGTCGCCAGTGACGGCGCGACGACCGTTGAGGATCGCTGTAATGCGGCTCACTGGCACCTCGATTCGGCGCGCCAGCTCCGCCGCGCTCATGTCGAGTGCGTCGAGATCCTCGCGCAGCGTCTCGCCGGGATGAATGGGCTCGCGCATATCGTGCCTCCGTCTCAATGGTAGTCCACGATCTCCACATCCGTAGGCCCGGGGCTTCCCGCCGGCCACTTGAAACAGATTCATTCGCCATTGGTCGTTGATGCGGATGCTCCACTGTCCCTTGCGGCGTCCCCGAAGTGCCTTTAGACGGTTGCCTGGCCTGGCCAGGTCGCCCAGGCTTGTGGCCGCGTCGAGCTGGTCGAGCTTTCGCGAGGCCGTCCGGGCGAAGCCAGAGAACGCTGCGACCCGGCGCCCCTCGTAGAACGCCTCGGTGCGCTTGTCCGAACAATCGACGATCACGTCGTGGCAGCCGAATCAGCCCATGTGGGGATACCGATAGTCCGTCGGCGGCGCGAAGGTTTCCTTCACAGACCGCTGGGAGGTCCAGCGCATCAGGTTGGCCAGCGAGCCGGCCTTGTCGTTCGTCCCGGAAGCCCGGGCGCCGCCGAAGGGCTGCTGGCCGACCACGGCGCCGGTCGGCTTGTCGTTGATGTAGAAGTTGCCGGCGGCATGGCGCAAACGGGCCCCGATGCTGGCGACCGCCAGACGGTCGCGCGCGAACACGGCCCCCGTCAGCGCGTACGGGCTCGTCGTGTCGCATAGCTCGAGCGCCTCGTCGAGCTCGCCGTCCTCGTAGATGTAGACGGTGAGGACCGGGCCGAAGATCTCCTCGCTCATCAGGCGTGACCGCGGATCGTCGCTGCGAACGACGGTCGGTTCGACGAAGTAGCCGACGGAGTCGTCGCAGCCGCCGCCCGACACGACCTCGTAGGACGAGCCGCCGGACGCTTCCGCGATGTAGCCCGAGATGTTGCTCCACGACGAGCGGTCGATCACGGCGGCCATGAAGTTCGAGAAGTCGATCGGTGAGCCCATCTTCACCGTCGCCAGTTCGTCGCACAGGCGCTCCCTCACCTCACCCCAGAGCGACGCCGGGATGTAGGCCCGCGACGCGGCCGAGCACTTCTGGCCCTGGTACTCGAAAGAGCCGCGAATCAGCGCCGTGCTCAGGGCCGCCACATCGGCCGAGGGATGGGCGAACACGAAGTCCTTGCCGCCCGTCTCACCGACGATGCGCGGGTACGTGAGGTAGTCCTGGATCCGGTCGCCGATCGTCCGCCACATGCGCTGGAACACCGGCGTCGAACCGGTGAAGTGGATGCCCGCCAGGTGGCGGCTGGCCAGAACCGGATCGCCCACCGTCGCGCCCGGACCCGGTACGAGGTTGATCACGCCCGGCGGCAGCCCGGCCTCTTCGAGCAGCTTCATCACGTAGTAGCTGGAAAGCAGGGCGGTGGACGCCGGCTTCCACAGCACCGTATTGCCCATGATCGCCGCCGAAGTAGGCAGGTTGCCCGCGATCGCGGTGAAGTTGAATGGCGTGACCGCGAAGACGAAGCCCTCGAGGGCCCGGTACTCGACGTAGTTCCAGATCCCGGGGGAAGACACGGGCTGCTGGCCGTAGAGCTCCTCCCCGAAAGCGACGTTGAAGCGCAGGAAGTCGATCAGTTCGCACGCCGAGTCGATCTCGGCCTGGTAGCAGGTCTTCGACTGGTTCAGCATGGTCGCCGCGTTGACGGTCGAGCGCCAGGAACCGGCCAGAAGCTCGGCGGCGCGCAGGAAGATCGCCGCCCGTTCCTCGAACGGCATCGCGGACCACTCCGGCCAGGCCTGCTGCGAGGCGGCCACGGCCGCTTCGACTTCCGCGGCGCCGGCCTGGTGGCAGGTGCCGAGAACATGGCCGTGATCGTGAGGGCAGACGACCTCCTGGGTCCGACCGGTGTGGACTTCACGGCCGCCGATCAGGACCGGAATCTCGACCTGCTCGCCGAGCATCCGGTCCAGTCGGGCCTCGAGACCCGCGCGCTCGGACGAGCCGGGCGCGTAGTCGAGTACGGGTTCGTTACGGGGGGCGGGTACCTGCAGCACGCCATTGGGCATTGGTCTTCTTCTCCTGGGTGTTCGGGCTGCTTCGCCGCAGCCGGGGCCGGAGCATAGACCGCGTAGCCCCGTCAGGGAATCCCGCGAACGGTGACCGCCGAGCGAGTACTCCCGGGGTCTCTAGAAACCTGCCGGCGACCCCGGACCTTGCAGCATTCTCCAGGCGAAAACGAGAATGCCGACGATCAGCAACGTACCGCCGATCGGCGTGACGACGCCCAGCCAGCGGGGACCCCCGACGGCGATCACCGCCACCGTGCCCGAGAAGATCAGGGAGCCCGTGAACAGCAACCAGCCGGCGACCCGAAGATCGACGGTCGAGACGCGCCCGACGAGGCCGAGGAGGCTGACCACGACTCCGCCGTACATGAGATAGCGAGCCGCCGTCTCCCACAGCGCCAGGTGTTCGGCGTCGAGCGAGGAGCGCAGACCGTGGGCGCCGAACGCGCCGGCGGCGACCGAGGCGGCGCACATCAAGAGTCCGACAACCAGCCAGTTCATTCGCAGCACTCCCAAGCCCTTCTCGGGCGTAGGGCAATCGTAGCAACCCGACCGACGCGGACCGGTGCTAGTCGCAGGCGCCGGGAAACGCCTTTGCGTCGACGATCGCCGGCGCCGGACGGCCCGGTTCGTTCCGGTACTCCCTGACGGCGCCGGTCACCGTGTCGGTCACCCGAATCGCGTAGCCCAGGTCGGTCGTCGACGCCCCGTACACCCACATGTGCCCGTTCGTCGAGCATCCGTCCAGCACCTTGACCAGCACCTCCCAGTTGTCCGGGTCGAAGAAGGCGAAGAGCGCGGAATCGTTCGTGCCCTCCGGCGCCACCGGCGCGGGGGCCGCCTCCCCGCCCTCGCGCCGCCATTCCACCGTCACCGCGTAGCGCGAGTCCAGCAGGCATCGAGTCGCTTCGTCCGCCGCGCAGGAACCCGCCGGCGCGGCGGCCTCGACCAGGAACCGGCGCGACGCCCTCGACTCGCCCGAGCCGTCGCGGACCGTCAGCGTCACTTCGTGGAAACCCGGCGACGACCAGGCGTGGGCGACGCTCCCGCCACGAGAGGACCCGCCGTCGCCGAACGACCACTCCCGGCCCCTCACCGCGCCCGAACTCGTGTCGGTGAACCGGACGACCTCGCCGGTCACCGCGGAGCAGACGTCGTCCGCGCAGCGCGGATCGATCGAGAAACCCGCGGCCAGCGATTCGACCGGCGGCGACGGCGACGGCGACGGTCCCGGAGCGGGCGAGGGTCCCGACGGCGGAGACGAAGGAGGTCCCGGCGAGGGAGACGAAGGCGGAGGAGCGGGAGGAGGAGGCTCGTCGTCGTCCAGAATCGTGCCGGTGACCGAGAGCGCCTGCCCGCCGCCGGCAAGCGCCGCGTTCACCGCGTTGCTCAGAGTCAGCATGAACGACTCGCCCCGGCCCTCGTCCTGCGTGTCGTCGCGGACGGCGACCTCGACCCGCCGAGGCGCGGTCGACATCGGAGCGAACCTCAACCGGCCCGACGACGGAACGAAATCGCCGTCCGGCCCCGACGAAGCGCTGCCGTCCAACGTGGCGAAGTCGACCGTCACCTCCTCGTTGCTCGCCATGCTGATCTCGACCAGGAAGACCACCGTCCCCGCGCTCTCCATCGCGCTCGACGACGCCGACGACAGAGCCGGAGTGTCCTTCTCGACGATCAACGCCCGCACAGAGGGGGCGGTCACGGAACCGTACCCGCCGCCCGTCAACCGGTGCTCGATCAGGACCGCCGCGTCCGACACCGCGTCCGCGTCCGACGCCGCCGACACCACGACCGTTTGCGGGGTGTTCCACGTCGTCTCCCCGAACGTCAGCGAGGCCGGCTCGACCGACACGTCGGTTCCGGCCGGCGCGACCGGCGTCACGGTCACTTCCTCGTCGGGCGCCGCGTCGAGGACCACCGTGTACTCCGCGGTCGATCCCTCCGTCACGGCAAGCGTGCTCTTCGACACCGTCACTCCTCGCGCGCCCTTCACCCGCACCGCCAGCGTCTGCGTCGCCGCCGTGTTCGAACCCGCCGCGTCCGTCGCCGTGATCCGCACCGTCGCCGAGCCGGACGCCAAGGGCGTCAGGGTCACGCCGGCGCCCGAAACCGCCGCCGACACGATCTCGGGAGCGCCGGACACGGCGGCGTACGTCAGGACGTCGCCGTCGTCGTCCCGGAACGCGCCCGCCACGTCGACGACGCGCCCGCCGTCTCCCACCCGCAGCGCCAAGGGCTCGAGAGTCCCCACCCCGACCGGCGGCCGGTTCGGCAGCGTCCGCCCGGACGACGAGGCCGACCAGCCGCTCGGCGCCTGCCAGGAGGCCCAGCCCGCGGCCCGCACCTGAACGTCGTAACTCGCGTCGTGGGCCAAGCCGCTCACCGTGTAGCGCAACGGACCCGAAGTCCACGCATCGGAGTGCAGCGTCCAGAACCTGTCCGCCTTGTCCGGCGCGTCGCCGGGAATCGTCCGCGCCTCGTAACGCTCGATCTTGTCCGCATCCGCGCCGGTGGGCGCCGACCACTCCACCGTCAGCGACCGCTGTCCGGGAGTCACCGAGGTCAGGACCGGGGACGACGGAGG
The DNA here is from genome assembly GCA_965232105.1 of Thermoanaerobaculia bacterium. Lineage (GTDB taxonomy): Bacteria > Acidobacteriota > Thermoanaerobaculia > Multivoradales > Multivoraceae > Multivorans. The sequence continues at coordinate 2,355,512 of OZ246956.1, read as the reverse complement.
AGGAGGCGCACGGTACGCCTGCAGGGCCTTGTGGTAGAGGCCAAACCTCGCCAGAAACCCAACGGAATACTCGTTGTAGAGGCCGAACGGGACGAGGCTGCCCGTGAACGGGTGAGACCGGCGCAGCCGCGCGTCGAGGTGCGCCTGCCCGCTGGTCTGGAACAAGGCGTTCCACGTGGCCAGGAACTCTTCCTCGGCGGTCGCTTCGCCGGCCGGGTGGTGCAGGCCGAGCGGCAACGTCAGGTCCCCGAAGACATCCTTGTTCAAGTGGGAACGGTAGATCGCCCTGACGTTCTCGCTGCGGCGCAACGCCTCCCGCATCGCCAGGAATTGGACTGCGCTTTGCAGATAGATTTTCGCGGGCCGGTAAGCATCAGACTGGACTTCGGACTTGCTCCAGCCCCGGACGGGCTGGCCCGTGCCGCTGAGAATCCGCGCGTCCCAGTGGTTCCGGACATACCAGGACAGACCGATCTTGGCGAAGGACTGCTTCTTCGAGATCAGATTCAAGAAGATCCTCTCGCCGTCGTCCCGCGCCATGAGGCGAGCGAACAGCACCTCCGCCTGCCGCAGGAGGATCGCCCGGTCGAACGCCCAGCTCGGATCGCCCCTCTCGCGCTGCCTGGGGCGCTCCCCGTCCTGTCCAGCAACGATGCCCGGGATGAACCGTCCGCCAGCCGGCGGGTTCTTGTACTGTCCGGTCTCCAGGAGCGCGATCCTCGGCGACGTCGAAGTCGCCATCGTCGCGTAGAGCGCCACCGCCGCGGACGAGTTGTCCTCCTCCGTGCCCGACACGCGCAGTTCACCGGCCCAGATCGGCCGGTTGATCGAGCTGTGACAGGTTGAGCAGACGGCCGGCTTGCTGACGACCGGCTTGTCCCCCGAGAAGTCGATCACGCCGGCGATCCACTTGCCCTCGGAAGGCTTCGGCTGAAGAAACTCCACCTGTTGGTGCGACGGACTCGCCGGGTCCGTCGTCCAGGTGACGATGAAACGGGAGTCCGCGCCCCAGGAGACGATCCGCGGATACGTCGAGGAAACGTGGGCCGCCGCGGGACTCTCGGACGAGTGGAGCGCGATGAAGTGGCTCTTGTGCAGGGGCGGCAGCGCCCCGATCAAGGCCTCGACCGTCCCGATGTCGTTCGCCGCGAGGAAGTCGCTCACGATCTTCTCGCTCATCGTCTCCGGCAACGTGGGCGCCGTCTGGCCTCCAAGCGGCGCCGAGAGCGTCTGACAGACCATGAGAGCGACCAAGCCCGCAAGGGCCGCACCCAAGCGACCGCGACAACGCATCCGGACGCCACGACCGACGAACACGCCGAAACCCGGACGCGGCAACGAAAATCGAATCCTGCAACCGCACCGGCTCACGAGACGAACGCACGCTATCGTATCTGGCGGTGATTCAAGCGACCGCACTCGAACGACGGCTCGCGGAGGCTCTGCCTCTCTACGCCCACGACGTGTGGGGCCCCTGGATCCAACTGGCGGCGATCGGGATCGTCTCCGCTACGGCCGCCTGGCTGATTTCGCTATTCCTCGAGAAGGTGGTCGGCCGAGCGTTCGCCCGCACCGTCACCCAGGTCGACGACGAGTTGCTCAGGGCGGCCCACTGGCCGCTCCGGATCTCGGTGTTCCTGCTCGGCCTGCGAATCGGCGTCGCCCGTCTGCCCGTCGGCGCCGAAGCCGAGCAGACGATCGTCAACGCGCTGCAAACCGTGGCGCTCCTGTTCTGGGTCGTCGCCGGGCTCCGCGCTTCGGGGATTCTGCTCCGGGCCCTTGCCCGGCGGCGGCGGCGCGGAGGCCTCGTCTCCAAGCACACCGAGCCGCTGTTCGAGAACCTGGCCAAGGTCGCGATCGTCATCCTGGGCGGCTACCTCGTGATCAAGGCCTGGGGCGCCGATGTCTCGGGACTCCTGGCGGCCGGCGGCATCGCCGGTCTGGCGGTCGGTTTCGCCGCCCGCGACACGCTGGCCAACCTGTTCGCCGGCATCTTCATCTTCGCCGACGCGCCCTACAAGATCGGCGATTTCATCACCCTCGACACCGGCGAGCGCGGCATGGTCACCGAAATCGGCATTCGCAGCACGCGTCTGCTCACCCGCGACGACATCGAGGTCACGATCCCGAACGCCGTGATGGGCAACGCGAAGATCAACAACGAGAGCGGCGGGCCCCATGTCAAGTACCGGATCCGGATCCGCGTCGGAGTGGCCTACACGAGCGACGTGGAGAAGGTCGAAGCCATTCAGCTACGGGTGGCCGACGAGAACGAGAAGGTCTGCAAGGCGCCCGACCCCCGGGTCCGGTTCCGCGGCTTCGGCCCCTCCTCCATCGACTACGAACTGCTGTGCTGGGTCGAGGAGCCGGTGCTGCGCGGCATCGTGACCCACGAACTGGTCAAGGCGACGATCCGGGCCTTCGCCGACGAAGGCGTCGAAATCCCGTACAGCAAGCACGACATCTACATCAAGCAGGCGCCGACGTCCGAGGGCTGACGACATCGCCCCGTCACCCTCGGATGGCCCCGAGACCTGTCGCTCGACCGGGAATCGAAGACGAAGAGCCGTCGAACGAAGTTCCCGGCTGACGCCGGCTAGTTGCCCGTGCTGTCGCAGGCGCCGGGAAACGCCTTTGCGTCGACGATCGCCGGCGCCGGGCGGCCCGGTTCGTTCCGGTACTCCCTGACGGCGCCGGTCACCGTGTCGGTCACCCGGATCGCGTAGCCCAGGTCGGTCGTCGACGCGCCGTACACCCACATGTGCCCGTTCGTCGAGCAGCCGTCCAGCACCTTGACCAGCACCTCCCAGTTGTCGAGGTCGAAGAAGGCGAAGAGCGCGGAATCGTTCGTGCCCTCCGGCGCCACCGGCGCGGGGGCCGCCTCGCCGGCCTCGCGCCGCCATTCCACCGTCACCGCGTAGCGCGAGTCCAGCAGGCATCGGGTCGTTTCGTCCGCCGCGCAGGAACCGGCGGGCGCGGCGGCCTCGACCAGGAACCGCCGCGACATCCTCGACTCGGCCGCGCCGTCGCTGACCGTCAGCGTCACTTCGTGGAAACCCGGCGACGACCAGGCGTGGGCGACGCTGCCGCCCCGCGAGGACCCGCCGTCGCCGAACGACCACTCCCGGCCCCTCACCGCGCCCGAACTCGTGTCGGTGAACCGGACGACCTCGCCGGTCACCGCGGAGCAGACGTCGTCCGCGCAGCGCGGATCGATCGAGAAACCCGCGGCCAGCGATTCGACCGGCGGCGACGGCGACGGCGACGGTCCCGGAGCGGAAGGAGGTCCCGACGGCGGAGCGGAAGGAGGTCCCGGCGAGGGAGACGAAGGCGGAGGAGCGGGAGGAGGAGGCTCGTCGTCGTCCAGAATCGTGCCGGTGACCGAGAGCGCCTGCCCGCCGCCGGCAAGCGCCGCGTTCACCGCGTTGCTCAGAGTCAGCATGAACGACTCGCCCCGGCCCTCGTCCTGCGCGTCGTCGCGGACGGCGACCTCGACCCGCCGAGGCGCGGTCGACATCGGAGCGAACCTCAACCGGCCCGACGACGGAACGAAATCGCCGTCCGGCCCCGACGAAGCGCTGCCGTCCAACGTGGCGAAGTCGACCGTCACCTCCTCGTTGCTCGCCATGCTGATCTCGACCAGGAAGACCACCGTCCCCGCGCTCTCCATCGCGCTCGACGACGCCGACGACAGAGCCGGAGTGTCCTTCTCGACGATCAACGCCCGCACAGAGGGGGCGGTCACGGAACCGTACCCGCCGCCCGTCAACCGGTGCTCGATCAGGACCGCCGCGTCCGACACCGCGTCCGCGTCCGACGCCGCCGACACCACGACCGTTTGCGGGGTGTTCCACGTCGTCTCCCCGAACGTCAGCGAGGCCGGCTCGACCGACACGTCGGTTCCGGCCGGCGCGACCGGCGTCACGGTCACTTCCTCGTCGGGCGCCGCGTCGAGGACCACCGTGTACTCCGCGGTCGATCCCTCCGTCACGGCAAGCGTGCTCTTCGACACCGTCACTCCTCGCGCGCCCTTCACCCGCACCGCCAGCGTCTGCGTCGCCGCCGTGTTCGAACCCGCCGCGTCCGTCGCCGTGATCCGCACCGTCGCCGAGCCGGACGCCAAGGGCGTCAGGGTCACGCCGGCGCCCGAAACCGCCGCCGACACGATCTCGGGAGCGCCGGACACGGCGGCGTACGTCAGGACGTCGCCGTCGTCGTCCCGGAACGCGCCCGCCACGTCGACGACGCGCCCGCCGTCTCCCACCCGCAGCGCCAAGGGCTCGAGAGTCCCCACCCCGACCGGCGGCCGGTTCGGCAGCGTCCGCCCGGACGACGAGGCCGACCAGCCGCTCGGCGCCTGCCAGGAGGCCCAGCCCGCGGCCCGCACCTGAACGTCGTAACTCGCGTCGTGGGCCAAGCCGCTCACCGTGTAGCGCAACGGACCCGAAGTCCACGCATCGGAGTGCAGCGTCCAGAACCTGTCCGCCTTGTCCGGCGCGTCGCCGGGAATCGTCCGCGCCTCGTAACGCTCGATCTTGTCCGCATCCGCGCCGGTGGGCGCCGACCACTCCACCGTCAGCGACCGCTGTCCGGGAGTCACCGAGGTCAGGACCGGGGACGACGGAGGAGGAGGCGCACGGTACGCCTGCGCGACGGCCCCCAAGGCGCCGAACACCCAGAAATACACGGCATCCTCGTTGTAGCGGCCGAACGGCTTCTGGCGCCCGGGAAACGGATGAGACCGGCTCAGCCGCGCGTCGAGGTGCGCCTGCCCGCTTGTCTCGAAAAAAGCGTTCCACGTGGCCAGGAACTCTTCCTCGGCCGTCGCTTCGCCGGCCGGGTAGTGCAAGCCGAGCGGCCACGTCATGCCCTGCCACAGGAAGGCCGTGTTCGAACGGGAACGGAAGATCGCCTTGACGTTCTCGCTGCGGCGCAACGCCTCCCGCATCGCGACGAATCCGACGGCATCCTTCAGATAGACATCCGCGGCCTCGTAGAGCGATCTCTCGACTTCGGACCTGCTCCAGCCCAGGACGGGCTCGCCCGTGCCGCTGAGAATCCGAGCGTCCCAGTGGTTCTTGACATACCAGGACTGAAAGAACTCCTTCAAGTACTCGAAGTCGCTGTGGATCCATCCGTTTACGGTGAGCAGTCGCCTGAAGATCGTCTCGGCGTCGTCCCGCGCCATGAGACGAGCGAACAGCACCTCCGCCTGCCGCGCGAGGATGGTCCGGTCGAACGCCCAACTCGGGTCGGCGCGGCTGTCGTGCCGCAGCGTCGTGAGCCCCGGAAGGAGCCGCTTGCCCCGCGGTGGGTTCTTGTACTTTCCGTTCTCCAGGAGAGCGATCCTGGGCGCCGTCGATGTCGCCATCGTGCTGTAGAGCGCCACCGCCGCGGACGACTTGTCCTCCTCCGTTCCCGACACGCGGAGTTCGCCGCGAGGAAGTCGCTCACGATCTTCTCGCTCATCCTCTCCGGCAACGTGGACGCCGTCTGGCCTCCAACCGGCGCCCAGAGCGCCTGACAGGCCAAAAGAGCGACCAGGCCCGCGAGGGCCGCGCCGAAACGACCGCGACGACGCATCCGGACGCCACGAACGACAAACGTGCCGGGCACCGGCCGCGGCAACGAAGATCGAATCCTGCAACCGGAGCCGCCCACCAGCGGAACGCACGCTATCGTATTCGGCCGGTGATTCAAGATCTGACCGCACTCGAACGACGGCTCGCGGAGGCTCTGCCTCTCCACGCCCACGGTTCGTGGGTCAGTCAGCACGACATCCACATCAGGGAATCGCCCTCGCGGCGACTCCCACCGGCCGAACCCGCAGCCGACTGACGAAGACCGCGCCCCGCAGGCCAAGGCGCGCTTCAACCGAGAACGGAATGAACCTTCGCAACATAGCGATCGTTGCGCATGTCGACCACGGCAAGACGACGCTCGTCGACGCCATGCTCTGGCAGAGCGGGACCTTCCGCGCCAACCAGGACGTCCGGGAGCGGGTGCTCGACTCGATGGACCTGGAACGCGAGAAGGGCATCACGATCATGGCGAAGAACACCGCCGTGACCTACACCCCGCGGAACCTCGAAACCGCGGTCAAGGGGCACGACGGGCCGCAGCCCGCCGGCGACGTCAAGATCAACATCGTCGACACGCCCGGGCACGCCGACTTCGGCGGCGAGGTCGAACGCACGCTGCGCATGGTCGACGGGATCATGCTGCTCGTCGACGCCGCCGAGGGGCCACTTCCCCAGACCCGCGCCGTCCTGCTCAAGGCCCTGGAACTGGGACTGCCCGCGATCGTCGTCATCAACAAGATCGACCGCAAGGATGCACGCGCCGGCGAAGTCCTGGACGAGATCTACGACCTGTTCATCGACCTCGACGCGACGGAGGAACAGATCGACTTCCCCGTGCTGTACTCCGTCGCCCGCGAAGGAAAGTGCACGAGGTCGCTCGACGCGGCCCTGACCGATCTCAGGCCCCTGTTCGAGACGATCCTCGAACATGTTCCGCCACCGTCGGGGGAACCCGACCTGCCCCTGCAGGTGCTGGTGACGAACGTACAGCCCGACGACCACCTCGGTCCGCTGGCTATCGGACGGGTCGTGGCCGGCACGGTCCGCCACCGGCAGGCCGTCACCGTGTGCCGGCGAACCGGGTCCCAGACTCCCGCCGCCGTCTCGAAGCTGTTCGTCTACGAGGGGCTCGGGCGAGTCGCCGTACCGTCGGCCGGCCCGGGAGAGATCATCGCGCTGGCGGGCATGACCGGCGTCGGACTGGGCGAGAGCATCGCCGACGGCGAGAACCCGAAAGCCCTGCCGCCGCTCGACGTCGCCGAACCCACCCTGTCGATGGAGTTCGGCATCAACGACTCGCCCTTGAGCGGCAAGGACGGGAAGTACCTCACCTCACGCCACCTCCGCGAGCGGCTTCTGGATGAAGCGCGGAACAACCTGGCGCTCCGGGTCGAGGCCACCGACTCGCCGAACCGGTTCCTGGTCTACGGCCGCGGCGAACTCCAGCTCGCCATCCTGATCGAACAGATGCGCCGCGAAGGCTACGAGTTCTCGGTCGGCATGCCCCGCGTGCTGACCCGCTCGGTAGAGGGCGCCCGGCACGAACCGTTCGAACTGGCCCTGATGGACGTGGCCGAGGAGTACCAGGGTGTCGTCGTCCGCAAGCTCGGAACGCGCAGAGGCGTCCTGGCGCAGATGGTCACCCGACGTTCGGGAAGGGTGCGCCTGGAATTCGAGGTTCCGAGCCGGGGCCTGATCGGCTACCGCACCGAATTTCTCTCCGACACGAAGGGCACCGGAATCCTCACCCGCATGCTCATCGGCTACCGGCCCTGGGCGGGCGAGATCGTCCACCGGGCGACCGGGGCGCTCGTCGCCGACCGCGCCGGTCGCGTGACCACCTACGCGATCAACAACCTCCAGAGCCGGGGCGAGCTGTTCGTCGGTCCGAACGAAACGGTCTACCGGGGAATGCTGGTCGGCGAGTCGAGCCGCGGCTCCGATCTCGACGTGAACATCACCCGGGAACGAAGGCAGACGAACATGCGCGCCGCCAGCGCGAATGCGTACGAAAAGACCGTGCCGCCGCGCCGCCTGTCCCTGGAACAATCCATCGAGTTCATCCGCGAGGACGAGCTGATCGAGGTCACTCCGGTTCAGCTCCGGCTACGGAAGCGTCACTTCGACCCGCACGAGAGGAAGCGGTCGGCCGCCTGACCGACCCCTGCACCCCCGCGGTCAGCGAACGTCAGGGCGCCGGCGCGCGCCACGGCCGGCGGGGAAACCGGCGCCCCAGCCCTCGCTGAATCTCGCGCCACTTCCGCTCTTCGTCCGGCGTGATGAAGGTCACCGCCTCGCCCGCACTCCCCATCCGGCCGGTTCGTCCGACCCGGTGAGTGAAGAGTCGCTGGGAGTCCGGCAGGTCGTAGTTGATGACCTGGGTGATGCCCTGGACATCGATGCCGCGGGCGGCCACATTCGTCGCCACCAGGATCGGCGCGGCGCCGGAACGAAAGCCCCGCATGACGCGTTCGCGGGCGCCCTGGCTGAGATTGCCCTGAAGCGCCCCCACCGGATAGCCCAGCGCATCGAGCTTCTTCGCCAGCTTCCTGACCCCGTGCTTCGTTCGACCGAACACGAGGATCGGGTCGCCACCCCGGCCGTCCAGCAGCGTCCGGAGCGCCCCGATCTTGTCGTCCCTCTGGATCGAGTAGACGAGATGCTCCACCGTGGGCTCCTCCTGGCCGGCGTCGATCTCGACCTTCGCCGGGTTGCGCAGGTACTGCTTCGCCGTGTTCGCCACCCAGTTCGGCATCGTGGCCGAGAACAGGGCCGTCTGCCGCGAATCGGGGGTGCGACTCAGGATCGCCTCGACGTCGCGTGCGAAGCCCTGGTCCAGCATCTCGTCCGCCTCGTCCAGGACGAGGAATCGCACGGCGCCCAGGTCCAGGGACCCCTGTCGCAGGTGGTCCAGCGTTCGGCCCGGCGTGCCGACAACGACATCGACTCCGCGCCGGAGCACCGCCTGCTCGCGCCGTATCGACCGCCCGCCGACGAGTTGCGTCACGGACACACCCCGCGACGAGGCCAGTCCGAAGATGACTCCGGCCACCTGAAGCGCCAACTCCCGTGTCGGCACCAGGACCAGCGACTGAACCCGCCTTACCTGTGGATCACAGACTTCAGCGATGGGTACGGCAAAGGCCAGCGTCTTTCCGGATCCCGTCTGCGCCCTGCCGACCAGGTCCCGCCCTGCCAGCAGAACGGGGATGGACTGCTCCTGAATCGGCGTCGGCTCGGAGATTTTCATTCGCGCGATCGCCGCCCGGGTTGCGCGCGAAATCTCCAGGCCGGCGAAAACGGTGTCGGAGTGGGCGTCGTGCCCGCGATCGGCCGCAGGCTCGACCACCGGCTGGGCGCCGTTCCTCGTTCGGTTGGCCGGAACGCCGTTCGTCCCTGCGCCGTTCATCCGGGCGCCGCCGCCGTGAAGACGGTTACGTCGATGACGGTTGCCCTGGGGGCGATTGCTATCGCGCTGGGGGCGGTTGCCGTCGCCCTGGGGACGGTTGCCGTTGCCGGGGCGGTTGCGGTCGTCGTGGGGACGGTTGGTGAAGCAGGAACGGCAGTACACCGGCCTACCGGGCGCGGGCCTGAAGGGAACGGTCGTCGGGCTATCGCATTCGGTGCACACGGCATCGTGGCCCTGCCGCGGCTTCCTGCCGGACGGGCGTTGGCCGAACTGACGTTGACCGGACGGTCTTCGGCCGGACGGACCTCGGCCGGTCGCGCGAAAATTCTTGGGCATAAGGGAACAGCTCCTCTGGTCGGGAGATAGTGATTTGGCGATCGGGCGCGGGCGAGAAAGCAGGGGGAGGACTCTGTCCACCGCTGCATCAACCCTGGCGCGGCAATCGAGCGCTCTTTGGTCGTCATGGCGACCAGGGGACTGCTAGCTGGACCCGGCGGAAGGCGCACCGTACCCCAGTTCGGCTTCCTGGTCAAAGCGGCACCCCGCCGCGCGGGACCCGAGCGCGAAGAAATGGGCGACAATGAGGGGCAATGAAGGTCGCTCGCACCACGGCCGATGGCAACCTGGAGTTCGCAGAGGTACCAGAGCCGAGCCTCGAAGACGGCGAGGCGTTGATCGAACTCGTCTACTGCGGCCTCTGCGGCACGGACCTCTACAAGCTGGCAGCCGCCGGGCGAGCGCCGGGCGAGGTCCTCGGCCACGAAGTCGTCGGCCGGGTGATCGAGAGCCGCGCCGACTCGCTTCGTCCGGGCGACCGGGTCATCGCGCCGCACCACGCTCCCTGCGGCGACTGCCACCTGTGCCGCTCAGGCGCCGAGACGATGTGCCCGCGATTCGCCGAGAACCTGCTCGACCCCGGCGGCTTCAGCGAAAGGCTGCGCCTGCGCTCGCGCGCCATCGACTGCACCGTCCGCAAACTCCCCGTGGAACTCTCCGACGAAGCGGCCGCCTTCGTCGAACCCGCCGCGTGCGTGCTGCGGGGCGTCGACCGGGCCGGTCTGACACGCGCCCCGAGAGTGGCCGTCATCGGCGCCGGATCGATGGGTCTGCTCCACCTGCTCGTGGTTCGAGCCGCGTTTCCCGACGCGAGCATCCTCATCGCCGAACCCGACGCGAACAGGCGCTCGACCGCAACGCGCCTCGGCGCCGACGAGGCGGTCCACCCCGACAGCCTCGGCGCCTCGGCCGCCGGTCAGCCACATGCCGGTCAGCCATCAGGCGACGCCGACGCCGTCTTCGACACGGCGGGCGGCCAGGCCGCCTTCGACCTGGCTCTTCAGGCCACCCGGCCTGGCGGGCGCGTGGTCCTCTTCGCCCATGCCGCGCACGACGCGCTGGTCACGTTCGACATCAATGCCGTGTTCAAGTCCGAGCGCCAGGTCATCGGCGCCTACTCCGGTTCGCCCGCGGAACAGGCACGCGTACTCGACATGATGATCCGGGGCACGCTCGATCCGACGCCCCTGGTCACCCACCGCCTGCCGCTGTCGAAGGCCGCCGACGCCGTCGATCTGTGCCGCCGCCGCGAAGCGCTCAAGGTACTGTTGCATCCGTGATTCGCTCCCCGCGTGCGTCGGTCGATCCGTGATTCCCAAGCACCAGAATCAGGCGTTCCTCACCGGTCCCGGCAGCCTGGAACTCAGGCAGCTTCCGATGCCCGAACCGGGGCCGGGGGAGCTCCTGATCCGGGTCGACGCCGCCACCACCTGCGGAACGGACGTCAAGGTGTTCCGTCGCGGCGGCCACCCCACGATGCTGACTCTGCCGGCGCCCTTCGGCCACGAGGTCACCGGTACCGTCGTTCGCGCCGACGCCGGCGCCGCGCAGACGGAGGGCGACACAGTGGTGGTCGGCAACAGCGCCGCCTGCGGACGGTGCCAGCCCTGCCGGCACAAGCGCGAGAACCTGTGCCGCGATCTCGTCTACCTGAACGGAGCCTTCGCCGACTACATGCTCATACCCGCCGTGGTCGCGGAACGCAGCGTCCACCCCCGGCCGCCCGGCCTCGAACCGGTCATCGCGGCTCTGGCGGAGCCCCTGGCCTGCGCCGTTCACTGTCTCGAGCGCTCCCTCGCCGGCTGGAGCGGCCCGCCGACCGAGGCGCGCGCACTGATCATCGGCTGCGGCCCTCTCGGCCTCATGCTGACCGATCTGTTCCGCAGCGTTCGAACACGCGTCTCCGTGCTGGACCCCCATCCACGCCGCCTCGCGGTGGCGGAGACCTTCGGCGCCACCGAGACGCACTGCGGACGCGCCGGCGAGGACGACGACCTGACGGACGAGCGGTTCGACTTCACCGTCGACGCCACGGGCAGTCCCGCCGGCTGGCAACAGGCCGTTTCCTGTCTTGCCCCAGGCGGCGTCGCGGCGCTCTTCGGCGGTTGCCGGCCAGGCGCCACCCTGAGGATCGACGCCGAGGGCGTTCACTACCAGGAGCAGACCCTGCTCGGCGTCTACCACTACCGGCCGGCATCGTTTCGCGCCGCACTCGACCGGCTGTGGGGCGCGCCGGAGCGCTACGGCCGACTGATCGAACGGGAACTGCCGCTCGATCGGCTGACCGATGCCCTCGATCTGATGATTTCCCGCCGCGCGCTCAAGGTAGCCATCCGACCGCACCCCGACTAGTCCCGCCAGACACGTCGGAGGCTTCGAGCGCCGTATACTGCGCGCCGCGGCCTCAGATCGCCGCGAAGACCGAGTACCTCATGGCAGCCGCCGAGCATGACCTGCCGCCCGATCTCGAGGCGATACGCCAGGAACTGGAGCACGTCGACGAGGATTTGCTGAAGGGCTTTCGCCGCCGCGTCGAGCTGTCCCGGGAAGTCGCGGGCATCAAGATCTCCTCCGCCTTTCCCTTCCGGGACCAGTTGCGCGAGGAGCAGCTCCTGACCCGAGTGCGCACGATCGCCGCCGAGCTGGACCTCGACCCGCACCAGACAGAGCGCATCTTCCGCCTGCTGATCGAGATGTCGATTGCGGCGCAGCAGGGCTACATCCGGGATCTGGACAAGGCGCCGCTACGGGTCGCCTACCAGGGTGTCGAGGGCTCCTTCAGCCATCTCACCGCTCAGCGGCAGTACGCCGGCCGCCCCGGAGGCGTCGTCCTGCAGGGATACGAGCTGTTCCGGGAAGCCGCCGAAGGCGTCCTGGACGGACGACACGACATCGCCCTGCTGCCAATCGAGAACAGCACCGCGGGCAGCATCAACGAGACCTACGACCTGCTGGCGGAAGGGGGCCTCGTGATCACGGCCGAGGTGATCAGCCAGGTCGCGCACTGCCTGCTCGCGCTGCCTGGCGCGAAGATCGAGGAGCTGCGTCTCGTGCTCTCCCATCCGCAGGCGCTCCGCCAGTGCGAACAGTTCTTCCGCGACCGTTCCTGGCTTCGAGCCCAGCCCGAGTTCGACACCGCCGGCGCCGCCGCGCGCGTTCGCGAGGGCAACGACCCGACCGTCGGCGCGATCGCCAGCGAGCCCGCCGCCCGCGTTTTCGGGCTCGAGATCCTCGCCCACGGCATCCAGAACCAGGCCGGCAACTTCACCCGCTTCGTGGAAGTCGCACGGGAAGCGGCGCCCTGCCCGCCCGACCAGCCCTGCAAGACCTCACTGCTGCTCGCCACCGGAAACCACCCCGGCGACCTGGGCGAGGTGCTACGCAGCTTCTCGCGGCGCGGGTTGAACCTGACGAAGCTCGAATCACGGCCGATCCCGGCCACGCCCTGGCGTTACCGCTTCTACCTCGACATCGAGGGCCACGTCGCCTCCGTGCCGGTCACGGAAGCACTCGAGGCGATCGAACCGAAGACCGCCGAGCTACGCATCCTGGGCTGCTACCCGCGCGCCGAAGTGCCGGGCCCTCCCGGCGGCGACGGCGAAGGTGCGCCGGCGGAAGCCGGACCAGGCACAGGGTCGACCGCCCCTCCCAACTCCTGAACCCCGCCGTGCCGCAACGCGCCGACGTCGTCTGCATCGGGGCCGGGATCATCGGCCTCGCCACCGCCCGTAGTCTCACTCGCCGGTTCAGCGACCTCGACATCCTCGTGGTCGAGGCCGAGCCCCGACCTGCCGTTCACCAGACCGGCCACAACAGCGGCGTGATCCACTCGGGCCTCTACTACAAACCCGGCTCGCTCAAGGCGAAGAACTGCGTCACGGGACGGAAGCGGCTGATCGAGTTCTGCGACCGCCACGAAATCCCCTACGAGATCTGCGGCAAGCTCGTCATCGCGACCGAGCCGGAGGAGATCCCTCGTCTCGATGAACTGGAGCGCCGCGGACGCGCGAACGGTCTTGCCGGCCTGGAGCGCCTGTCGTCCGAGCGCATCCCGGAGTTCGAGCCCCACGCCGTCGGAGTCGACGCCCTTTGGGTCCCCGAGACCGGCATCGTCGACTACAAGGCCGTTGCCAACGCCTACGCGGACGAACTCGACGAAGCCGGCGTTCCGCTGCACCTGCGAACCCGCGTCACGGGCATCGAGCCACGAGCCGACGGCGTCGTCGTCAAGACGACCGCCGGCGACTTCGAGGCCGGCCACGCGATCAACTGCGCCGGCCTCCAGTGCGACCGGATAGCAGCCATGGCGGGGCTCGACCCGGACGTGCGCATCGTCCCCTTCCGCGGCGAGTACTTGCGACTAGCGCCAGAGCGGCGTGACCTGCTGCGGGCATTGATCTATCCCGTCCCCGACCCGCGCTTCCCCTTCCTCGGCGTCCATCTCACCCGCCGTGTCGACGGCTCGGTCGAGGCCGGCCCGAACGCTGTCCTGGCGCTCAAGCGCGAGGGCTACGATCGTGGCAGCTTCGACGCTCGCGACGCCTGGAGCAGCCTCAGCTACCCGGGCTTCTGGAAGATGTCCCTGCGCTTCTGGAAGGTCGGCCTGGGCGAGATGGCCCGCTCCGGCAGCCGCGCCCGTTTCGCCCGCGACCTGCGCCGCTTCGTCCCCGGCCTGCGAGACGCCGACCTGATGCCCGGCGGCTCCGGCATCCGCGCGCAGGCGCTCGACCGCCAGGGCAACCTGGTCGACGACTTCGCGATCGAAACGAGCTTCCGAATGCTCCACGTCCTGAACGCACCGTCACCCGGCGCCACCGCCTCGCTCGCAATCGGCGACACGCTCGCCGACCGGGCGGCAGAGACCTTCGGGCTGTGAGGGTCGAAACAACGGAGACCAGCTTCGCCGTCTCCGACGACCGGCAAGTCAGCGCGATCCTGCTCGAACCGGACGACGCACGCTGCCTGCTCGTCTTCGCTCACGGCGCCGGCGCCGGCATGCGGCACGCGACGATCGAGACATTCGCCTACGGCGTGGCCGATCTTGGAATCGCCACGCTCCGATTTCAGTTTCCCTATATGGAAACGGGCCGCCGCCGTCCAGACCCGCGGCCTCTGATGCAGCGAACCGTTTGGGCGGCGGTGGCCCAAGCCAAAGCCATGCGGCCCGACCTGCCGCTCCTCGCGGGCGGCCGCTCGATGGGAGGCCGCATGGCCTCCGGCGCCGATGCTATCGAAGCACTCGACGTCGCCGGTTTCGTCTTCCACGCCTTTCCGCTGCATCCGCCGGGCAAGCCCGGCACGGAGCGCGCCGACCACCTGAGCAAGGTCGAAAAGCCCATGCTCTTCCTGAGCGGCACCAGGGACCGCCTCGCCGACCCGGAGCTTCTGGCCGGCGTCCGCGACCGACTCGGCCCTCGCGCCACGTGCCACGTCGTCGACGGCGGCGACCACAGCCTGCAGGTGTTGAAGCGGTCGGGGCGCAAGCAGGAGGATGTGGACCGGGAGGTGGCCGAGGCGGTCGGTGGGTGGTGCCGGGAAGTGCTGGGGTTTTAGTCCCAGAAGGCCGGACAAGAATCGAAGCCATAGTGGAGGTTCTGCGCCGCAATCATGACGTCGCGTCCAGGAGATAGCCCACTAGTAGCCAACCCCCAGCTTCCGGCTGAGCTCGCTGAAGGTCTCCATCTTCTTCACGCCGAGCATCCCGAACGCCTCGGTAAACCCCGTCCGACCTTCGAGCGTGCTCTCCACAAGTGCCCGAGCAAAGCGCTTGCTGACCCGCGCACCCAACGTCAGGTAGAAGTTCCCACCGCTTCCCTTCGATAGGCCACGCAAGCGGGCGAGTTCGTCGTCGTAGGCGGTCCACAGCTCTCCACGCGAGAGCGCCCCGGCATCGTGGATGCGCCTCAGAACCACCAACGTGCTGACCTTGAAGCGGCGAGCGAGGCGACTGACCTCGCCTTCAAGATCCGCATCGACGTCGAGTTCCCGGCGGAGGACTTCGAGCGGCACCAGGAGTTCTGCCGCCACGCGATTGCACCACCGCTCGGTCTCCTCGTCGGGCACCGCGCGGATCCGTGCATCGGACACTGCGGACTGGCCCAGCCAGATGTGGGCGATCTCATGCGCCAGAGTGAACATCTGGGCGGCCTTGGTGTCCGCGCCGTTGACGAAGACGAGAGGCGCCAGCGGGTCAGCGAGCGCGAAGCCTCGAAACTCCTCGGGATCAAGCCGTCGGCGGTTGTTGCTGCCGACCACGCCACTGACCATGACAAGAACACCTAGAGCATCCGCCTGCCCGATGAAACGCCGCAGAGCATCCGTCCAGGTGCCGAGCCGCTGCCTTTCCTCCAGATCGAGACCGAGCGTTCGACGAATGACGGCCGCCGTCCCCACGACATCGTCTCCAACGCGAGCGGACCCCACGAACGCCGGCGCCGGCTCATGGGCGATTCGGGCGTAGTCCCGATACCAGTTCTGGCGCTGCTGACAGAGGTGGACCATGTCCAGCAGATTGGGGCTAGGCCGACCCACTCGAGCCTTGACTCCAGTTCGGAAGTCCGGAATCGGTACGGACTCGACCGGCGGCTCCTCCAGAAACAGATAGCCGATCGGCGCATGCGTCGCCTTCGCGAACCCCTCCAACTGCCTGAACGTCGGCTGCGCCTCGCCGCGCTCCCAAGCCCAGATCTTCGGGAAACGCCGCGATAGATCCTCCCTCGATCGACCAGCCCGCTCACGGGCCCACCTCAGAAGATCGGGCTGTACAGGGACGCGGATCATCGGTGAACCTCAGGCTCCCTCGGCGTCCACGCCTGACTTCGAGCTAGCCATATGCCAACCCTATACAGATTCGCACATGCCTCCCCTTGGAGCACCTCGTACGTCACGGGCCTTCAGGGAGGCCTCGACCCGCCGGTGATACCTTGCCGACGTGCTCGGCACAGGCTTCCTCGGCACGAGGGCCGACGCCTTCGTGGACTCCGCGATGGTCGTCCTCGTCGCGGCGCCGTTCCTGATGGCCTATGCGATTCGACTCGCACGGCGGCGCCGGTATCGTCAGCACCGCAACCTCCAAGTGACCCTGCTGGTTGCCGGGATTGTCGCCGTCCTCCTGCTGGAGGGCAGCATCCGCTTCGGCACCGCGCAAGAGGCCTTCGCCCTGAGTTCGGCGACCGGTCCCTGGCGCGCCTGGCTCTTCTTCGGGCACCTCGTCGTCGCCTTCACGACCTCGATTGCGTGGTTCACACTCGTGGTCCTGTCGTGGCGGCGTTTCACTCGCACGCTGCCGGGGCCCTTCGGCCGGCTGCACCGGCGCTCGGGAGCGCTGACCTTCGTCGGCCTGTTCCTGACTTCTGCCAGCGGTACCGCTCTGTACGTGGTCAGCTTCGCGCTCTGACGAAGCGTCAGGCGCGCACGGGCAACCGACATCTCGAATGGCGTACTCGAATGGCGTAGTGGAAGGCGCCCGCGCGAGGACCAGCGTCAGCCTGGTGCCGCCTATAATCCAGCCCCACCATGAGACCCACTTTTCGCCGGCTCGCGCCGGCTCTTCTCCTTCCCCTCTTGGCCTGCTCCACCGACACCTTCGACCCCGACCCGGTGGAGTACCCGGAGACCCGAACCGTCGACCAGGTCGACGACTACTTCGGCGTTCAGGTCGCCGACCCGTACCGCTGGCTCGAAGACCTCGACGGCGAGGAAACGGCGGCCTGGGTGGCGGCCCAGAACGAAGTCGCCGAGCCGTTCCTGGCCTCCCTTCCCGGACGCACCGCAATCGAGGACCGCCTGCGGGAGATCTGGAACTACGAGCGCTGGAGCACGCCGGGCAAGCGCGGCGAGCGTTACTTCTACAACCACAACGACGGACTCCAGGACCAGAGCGTCGTTTACGTGGCGGAGTCGATGGACCAGGAAGGCGACGAGCCGCCCGGTCGCGTTTTGCTCGACCCGAATACCTGGAGCGAAGACGCGACGGTGGCACTGGCCGGGATGACCCCTAGCCGCGACGGGCGCTACGTCGCCTACGCGCAATCGGACGGCGGGTCGGACTGGCGGAAGTGGAAGGTGCGCGATGTGGAAAGCGGCGAGGACACGGGCGACCTGATCGACTTCACCAAGTTCACAGGGGTGTCCTGGATGCCGGACAACTCGGGCTTCTTCTACAGCCGCTACCCCCCGCGCGAAGACGATCCGACGAAGGGCGACGGTTCGAAGGCCGTTTCCGTCTACTTCCACGCCCTGGGCACGGACCAGACGGAGGACCGGCTGGTCTTCAGCCAGCCGGAGCACCCGCGCCGCAATCCGTACGCGTCCGTCTCCGAGGACGGCGAGTACCTGCTGGTCAACCTCCAGGAGGGGTACCTGGAGAACGCGGTGCACTATCGGAAGATCGACGAGCCGGACTCCGCGATCCGCCCCCTGCTCGACCAGTGGGACGCGCTCTACGGCTACGTGGTGAACCTCGGCTCCGTGTTCCTGTTCGAGACGAACAAGGACGCGCCTCGCAACCGGATCGTCGCGGTGGATGTCGACGAGGAGGGCAAGCCCGGCAATCCGACACTCCATGAGATCCTTCCCGAGTCGGAGGACACGCTGTCTTACGTGTCGGCCGTCGGCGGCAAGCTGGTTCTGAACTACCTGCATGACGCCCGGACGGTCGTCCGCCTGGCCAAGCCGAACGGCATCGAACCGGCCACACCGGCCGGCGAAGTCGAGCTGCCCGGCATCGGTACCGCCGGCGGCTTCGGCGGCCTCTGGGAGGACACAGAGACCTTCTACTCCTACTCCAGCTTCGGCACGCCGTCCCAAATCCACCGCTACGACGTGGCCACCGGCGAAAGCACGTTGATCCGCCGCCCCGCGATCGACGCCGAACTCGACGGCTACGAGACGGAACAGGTCTTCTACGAGAGCCGCGACGGCACGCGCATCCCGATGTTCATTACCCACCGCGCGGGGCTTGAGAAGAACGGCAACAACCCGACTCTCCTCTACGGCTACGGCGGGTTCAACATCTCGCTGACGCCCGGCTTCTCCTCTTCGCGCCTGGCCTGGCTCGAGATGGGCGGGATGCTTGCCATCCCGAACCTGCGCGGCGGCGGCGAGTACGGCCGCGAATGGCACCTCGCCGGGACGAAGGGCAACAAGCAGAACGTCTTCGACGACTTCATCGCCGCCGCGGAATGGCTGATCGCCGAGGGCTACACGAGCGCCGGACGGATCGCGATCCAGGGCGGCAGCAACGGCGGCCTGCTCGTCGGCGCGACGCTGAATCAGCGGCCCGACCTGTTCGGGGCGGCCCTGCCGGCGGTCGGCGTCCTCGACATGCTGCGCTACCACCTGCCGAGCGCGAACGCCCGCAACTGGTCGACGGACTACGGTCTGTCCGAGAACGAGGACGAGTTCCGGGCCCAGCACGCCTACTCGCCGCTCCACAACGTGCGGGACGGCGAGTGCTATCCGCCGACCCTGGTCACCACCGCCGACCACGACGATCGCGTCGTTCCCTGGCACAGCTTCAAGTACGCGGCCGAGATGCAGCAGGCGCAGGGCTGCGACAATCCGGTCCTGATCCGTGTCGAGACCCGGGCCGGCCACGGCGCCGGCAAGCCGACCTGGATGCAGATCGAGGATGTCGCCGACCAGTGGGCCTTCGCCGCCTGGGCGCTGGGCCTCGAACCGAGCTTCTGATCGGCTCGAGCACGATGACCACGCCCTACCGGCACACGATCCGCGTCCGCTACGGCGAGGTCGACAAGCAGGGCGTCGTCTTCAACGCCCACTACATGGCGTACATGGACGACGCGCTCGAGAACTGGCTGCTCGGCATCCGGGAAGTCCGCCAGAAGCTCGGTTGGGAGATGATGCTCCGCCGCACAACGATCGACTTCCTCGGCTCGGTCACCGACGGCGACCTGCTGGACATCGACCTGGCAATCAGGCACTGGGGCCGCACCTCCTGGACCCTCGGCTACCGCGGCACCCACGAGGGGCGGCTCGTCTTCACCGCGGAAGTGCTCTACGTCAGCGTGCACGATCCGGAGTACACGAAGATGGAGACCCCGGCCGAGATCCGGGCCTACATGGGACCGGAGACCGACCTGGAAGAGGGAGCCATCTGAGGCACGCTGGCCTCCCCACACTGGGTGCGCCGGCGTCCCCGCCGGCTTTCCGGAAAGACGCGCCGCGCAGCGGCGACCATAGCTTCCGCCCCCCGATCCCGGTTCGACCCGGCACCTCACGTGAATCTCGATCTCCCGCCTCTCCCGCGCTCGTTCTACGCCCGCACCGCGCTCAACGTGGCGCCGGAACTGCTGAACAAGGTCCTGATCCGCGGCCACCGGGCGGCTCGCATCGTCGAAGTCGAGGCCTACGAGGGCGCGAACGACCCCTCCAGCCACGGCCATCGCGGCATGACGAACCGGACCCGGACGATGTTCGGGCCCCCGGGTCGCCTCTACGTGTACTTCACCTACGGCATGCACCACTGCGCCAACGTCGTCTGCGGTGAGGAAGGCGTCTGCTCCGCCGTCCTGCTGCGAGCCGCCGCGCCGCTTGCCGGCCAGAGCATCATGCACCGCGCCCGTAACGCCGCCAGCAGACGCCGCTCCGCCAAGCCGTTTCGCTCCGCCGACCTCTGCTCCGGCCCCGCCCGCCTGTGCCAGGCCTTCGGCCTCGACCGCCGCGACGACGGCGCCGACCTGGTCACGGCATCAGCCACGGGAAGTCGCCTGCCGATCGTCATCGTGGATGACGGCACGCCACCTCCGAACCAGCCCGGCCGAAGCGGCCGCATCGGCGTCACGCGAGCCCCGAACCGACCTTGGCGCTTCTACGTCGACGGCGATCCGAACGTGTCCAGGGCCCGCGGGGCCACCATCGGCGGCGGCTCACGGTCCAGCACGACCTGAACCTGGAACGCGCTCAGGCGGAAGCCAGGAGCTCCACCGTCTCATCCTTGCAATCGTGGACCAAGAGTCCAGGATTGCAAGGAAGGACAGCCATTCGACATCGCCGGGCTTATCCGCTTGAACGATCGCTCATCGCCCGAAGCCGCGCCACCAGGCTCGACGTGTCCCAGCGCAGGCCGCCGAGCGCGGTGACCTCGCTGTAGAACTGGTCGACCAAGGCCGCCACGGGCAGGTGGGCACCGTTCTGACGGGCCTCTTCCAGGGCGATGCCCAGGTCCTTGCGCATCCACTGGACCGCGAAGCCGTAGTCGAACTTGCCCTGGACCATCGTCTCGGCACGGTTGTCCATCTGCCAGGAGCCCGCAGCGCCGGTGGAGATCGCCCCGATCACCGCCAGCGGATCCAGGCCGGCCTTCTCCGCGAAGTGAATGCCCTCGGAAAGGCCCTGGACGATGCCGGCGATGCAGAGCTGGTTGACCGCCTTCGTCAACTGGCCGCTGCCGGCGGGGCCGAGCAGGGTGACCGCCCGGCTGTAGCAGTCGATGACCGCGTTCACCCGCTCGAAGACCTCCGGTTCGCCACCGCACATCACGGTCAACGCGGCATTCTCGGCGCCTGCCTGGCCGCCGGAGATCGGCGCGTCGACGAAGCCGCAGCCCTCGTCCACGCAAGCCTCGGCGAGTTCCCGCGCCAATCGCGCGGACGCCGTCGTGTGGTCGACGAGGACGCTGCCCGCGGCCATCCCCTCGAGCGCGCCGCCGGGTTCCAGAGTCACCGCCCGCACGTCGTCGTCGTTGCCTACGCAGCAGAAGACGAACTCGGCGCCGGAGGCCGCCTCGGCCGGCGTCGGAGCACTCTCGCCGCCGTGTTCCTCCACCCACTGCTCTGCTTTGGCCGCTGTGCGATTGAACACCGTCACGCGATGTCCGGCTGCCGCCAGGTGGCCAGCCATCGGGTAGCCCATGACTCCAAGTCCGACGAACGCTACGTCTGCCATTACAACCCACCTCCCCAGGCGGCGAATCGCACCGCCGGAACTGATCGATGAGGCGCGATCCTAGCTGTCCTGAAACGAAAATGGCGGGCGCCCCCAAGGACGCCCGCCCGTCGAACGGGGGCCGTAGTCCCCAGTCTTAGTTGCGTGGCCGCGGACCGCGTCCGCCGGAGCCGAAGGGCCCCCGGAAGCCGCCGCGGCCGTTCTCCTGCAAGGCTTCCCAGCGGATCGCCTGGTCGCGGTCCAGCAGCCGCGCCAGGTCCTCGTCGACCTGGGTTCGCGACTCCCTCAACTGGCGCCCGATGCTCCGCCGGTCGAGCTCCAACTGGCCGACGACGGTCGGATCGGGGTTCTCAAGGTTCGCCTCAGCCTCGAGACGCTCCGTGATGTCGCGCATCTGACCTATCAGCGGGCGAACGTTCGCCTCATGCTGCTCGCGGACGCGGCGCCACTCTTCCCGCTGGTCCTCGGTGAGTTGGAGCACCCGCGCCATGCGCTCGGCGTCGCGCTCCGCGAAGTCGCCGCGGGCGCCTCGCTTGGACCGGGGGCCGTCGTCTTCCTGGGCTGCCGCGAAGGCGGTCGCGCCCACGACGAGCAGCGCGGGAAGCAGGACGCGAGCGATCCGGATCGAACGGTTCAGGGATGTCTTCATGTCAAGCACCTCCGTTGAAGGGGATGGGAATCAAACGTGGGGGAACAGTACGGGGTTGGCCGGACACCAGTCATCAAGCCGCCGCAAGATGTTTGTAACGCTTGTAAAGCCCTCCATTGACGAGGTTTCCGCGGCGCTACACTGCCAACCATGCCTGTTGCCGGCAGCCCGCGGAGCGCGCGCGGTTCGAGCGACCGCTGGACCCTGATCGTCGCGGCGATCGCCTCGTTGCTGCTGGTGGCGCTGGCCGTCCTGCAGTACCGCTGGACCGGCGAACTGAGCGCCGCCGCCAACGAGCGGATGCGGGCGAACCTGGAGGAGTCGAGCCGGCTGCTTGCCAACGACATCGACTCCCCACTGGCTCAGCTCCATGCCTCGTTCCTGCGCACGGCGTCCCGGGTCGACCCGCGCCGGAGCCGGGGCGCCGCATCCGAGCGGCTGGAGGCGCTGCTTGCGCGAGTCGTCGTGGACTGGCGCGAGAGCGCCGCCTTCCCGGACCTTCTGGACCAGACCTGGATCGCGGTCGCCGACCGCCGCGAAGGACGGCTCGCTGTCCTCCGGCTCGACGAGGACGGCGAACGGTTCCAGCCCGACCCGGGACCCGACGACCTGGAAGATCTGGTTCGCCAATTGCGGCCGCCGGGCCGCCTGCTGCCCGGGGCCCGCACGGATCGACTGGTGATTCCGCTCCCCGCCCGGACGCCAGGCGGCCGACCCGGACCGCCGACGACCCTGATCGTGGCCAGCCTCGACGTCTCGGTACTCGAACAGGAGATGCTGCCCGCGCTGATCGAACGTCACTTCGGCGCCGGGTCTCCAGGCGAGGAGCCGCCTTATCGGGTTTCGGTGACCGACATGTCCGGCGCCGCGCCGCGCCAGGTCTTTCCCGACCCGGCAGGTGCTCCAGGGCACACGTCCACCGCTCCAGCCGAGGCAGCGGACATCGAGTTCCGGGCACTGTGGGCGCGGCCGTTCCCCGAACGCCGCGACGACCGCGACCCGCCCGGCTTCCGACCGATCGACCGTGACGACCGCCGCCCCTTCCCTGCCACCGAACGGGCACGTCGCGAGCGCGCCACAGAACGTGACCGGAGGGACGGCGCCTGGCTGGTGCGGATAACCCATCGCCGCGGATCGCTCGAAGCCGCTACGGACATGGCCCGCCGGCGCAATCTCTACGTCAGTTCCGGCGCCCTGTTCCTGATCGGCGTCGCCTTCGCCCTGGTCCTGGTGTCCGCCCGCCGCGCCCGGGCCCTGGCTGCTCAGCAGGTTGACTTCGTGGCCGGTGTCTCCCATGAGTTGAACACGCCGCTGCAGGCGATCCGTTCGGCGGGCGAGAACCTGCGCGCCGGGATCGTGCGCGAGCCCGCGGACGTCCGCGGCTACGGCGAGCTGATCGACCGCGAGGGGCGGCGGCTCCTGCGTCTGGTCGAGCAGGTGCTCCAGTGGGCCGGCATCGGCCGTCGCCCCAAACCGGTGCAGACCGAGCAACTCGACGCGGGAGCACTCCTCCGCACGGTCATCGCCGAATCGAACTGGTTCCTGGAGGAACACGGGGTCGAGCTCGACGTGTCCGGCCTCGACGATCTGCCCGCGATTCAGGGCGACCGCGACGCCCTCAACCTGGCCCTTGCCAACATCCTCCACAACGCAGCCAAGTACGGAGCGGACGAAGACGGTTCGGTCCGCGTGCGCGTCGAGGCCGGATGCGACGAAGGCCGGCAGCGGGTGACCGTCAGGGTCACCGACGGCGGTCCCGGCATTCCGGCCGCGGAGCGGCAACGCATCTTCGAACCCTTCGTTCGCGGCCGCCGAGCGACCGAGGGAACGATCCCCGGCTCCGGTCTCGGACTGAGCCTCGCGCGAAAGACGATCGAAGGTCACGGCGGTTCGATCACCGCCGACAGCGAACCCGGACGCACGACATTCCGCGTCTCCCTGCCGGCGAACACCGAATGACCGCCCATCGCCTGCTTCTGGTCGAGGACGAGCCGAGCCTGGCCCGCACGGTGAGCGACCGCCTGGTCGCCGAAGGCTACGACGTCGAGATCGCGACCGACGGCCCTTCGGGCGAACGGATGGCCACCGAGGGCGGCTTCGGCCTCGTGCTGCTCGACATCAGCCTGCCGAGGAAGAACGGCTTCGACGTCTGCCGCGATCTCCGCCAGCAAGGCGTCACAACGCCAATCCTCATGCTGACCGCCCGCAACGAGCTCGTCGACCGCGTCCTCGGCCTGAAGCTGGGCGCCGACGACTACCTCGCCAAACCCTTCGAGACGCTGGAACTCCTGGCACGGATCGAGGCGCTGCTGCGACGGAGCCAGGCGGGGACAGCGGCGTTAAGCGCGGCTACCGACACTGCCCACGGCTACCGTTTCGGCGACGTCCGCGTCGACTTCGACCGCGCCCAGGTGTGGCGCACCGGCGAAGACGGCACCGAGGCCGAGATCGCCTGCTCGGCGCTCGAGTACCGGCTGCTGCGGTTCCTGATCGAGAACCGGGGCCAGGTCCACGACCGCGACCGCCTGCTCGACGAGGTCTGGGGTTACGACGCAACGCCGACGACCCGCACCGTCGACGTCCACGTATCGTCGCTGCGGCAGAAGGTGGAACCGAACCCGGGCCGGCCGGAGTTCATCGTCACGGTCCACGGCCTGGGCTACCGGTTCGACGGGTGAACGCCATGGCTCCGGAGCTGTTCCTGCGACGAATCGAGGAGGAGTTCCCGGAGATCGCCTGGAACACGTATCGTCACCTGACGCACGGCTGGGACCACGACGTTCTGATCCTCGACGACGCACTCGTCTTCAGGGCCCCGAAGGCTCCGACGAGCCTGAGCGATGTCGAGAACGAAGCCGGGCTGCTGCGCCACCTCGAACGCAAGCTCGAGGTCGGCATTCCTCGGTACATCTACCAGGCGGCGGACGGCTCGTTCGGCGGCTACAGGCTCCTACCCGGCCGTGAGCTGGATCCGGGCACGTTCCGGAAACTCTCCGCGGAGGAAAGCGAGACGATCGCGGGGCAGCTCGCCGCATTCCTGACCTCGATGCACGAGACACCGAAGTCCGTCGCCCGACGGCACCAGGTACCGGAGGCAGATGCCGCAAAGGACTACGAAGATCTCGTTCGCGACACCGAAGCGCTTGTGTTCCCGCATCTCGCACGACGGGATACGCTGGCCATCGAGATTTTCCTCACCGAGCTGGCTGCCGAGCTGGAGCAAGGCCGTCCAACCAGTCTCCTGCACGGCGACCTGAGCGGCGAGCACATCCTGTGGGACGCGGGGAAGCGGCAGGTCAACATCATCGACTTCAGCGATCGCATGCTGGGGGACCCCGCCATCGATTTCTCCGGTCTGCTGGCCTACGGGCGGGGGTTCGCTGAACGCGTATTCGAGGAGTACGGCGGGCCGACGGACAAGCGGATGTTCCAGAGGGCCCGGCTGTGCTTCAAGCGGACCGCGCTCGAGACGATGGTGCATTCGCTCCAGGGCTATCCGTGCACTTTCGAGGAAGGCTACGCGGAGTTCGAGGAGAGGTTCGACGGATGAACGCCGCCAGGCCGGCGATCCGATAGCCTTCGCTGCTTCGCAGCAAGCGCCTCGTCTCCAGCCGCCATGACCGACGACACGACCACTTCCGGACCCCTCGACTTCATCCGGGAACAGGTGCGCGCCGATGTCGCGGCGGGCAAGCAAGGCGGCCGCGTCGTCACGCGGTTCCCGCCGGAGCCGAACGGCTACCTCCACATCGGCCACGCGAAGGCGATCTGCCTCGACTTCGGCGTCGCCGAGGAGTACGGAGGCCACTGCAACCTGCGCTTCGACGACACGAACCCGACCGCGGAGGACACCGAGTACGTCGAGGCCATTGAGCGCGACTTACGCTGGCTCGGTTTCGACTGGGGCGACAAGGCCCTCTACGCGTCGGACTACTTCGATCAGCTCTACGACTGGGCGCTGGAGCTGATCGGCAAGGGCAAGGCGTACGTCTGCAGTCTGAGCCCCGAAGAAGCGCGCGCCTACCGCGGACGCTGGAACGAGCCGGGGCGCAACAGTCCCTACCGCGGACGGTCCGTGGAGGAGAATCTCGACCTGTTCGAGCGGATGAAGAACGGTGAATTCGCGAACGGCGAACACACGCTGCGCGCGAAGATCGACATGTCCTCGTCGAACATGAACCTGCGCGACCCAGTGCTCTACCGGATCCTCCACGCGGAGCACCACCGCACGGGCGCCGGGTGGTGCATCTACCCCATGTACGACTGGGCCCACGGTCAGTCCGACGCGATCGAGGGCGTGACCCACTCGCTGTGCACCCTGGAGTTCGAGGACCACCGGCCGCTCTACGACTGGTTTCTCGACCACATCGAGGGCATCCACCAGCCGGTGCAGATCGAGTTCGCCCGCCTCAATCTGACCTACACCCTGACCTCGAAGCGCAAGCTGAGGCGGCTGATCGACGAAGGCCTGGTCGACGGCTGGGACGATCCCCGGATGCCGACCCTGACCGCGCTCCGCCGCCGCGGCTGCCCGCCCGAGGCGATCCGTGACCTCTGCGCGCGCGTCGGCCTGACCAAGAACGACTCGGTCGTCGATCTCAGCCAGCTCGAGTTCGCGATCCGCAACGAGCTGAACCGCACCGCACCGCGGGTCATGGGCGTGCTGCGCCCGCTCAAGGTCGTGATCGAGAACTACCCTGACGATCTCGTGGAGGAACTCGACGCGATCAACAACCCGGAGGACGCTTCGGCGGGCACCCGCAAGGTGCCGTTCTCCAGGGTGCTCTACATCGAGCAGGACGACTTCCGGCGCGACCCGCCGCGGAAGTTCTTCCGGCTCGCGCCGGGCCGGGAAGTGCGGCTCCGTTACGCCTACTTCATCACCTGCACCGAGGCGATCGAGGACGAGGACGGCAACGTCGTCGAACTCCGCTGCACCTACGATCCGGCGACGCGCGGCGGCGACGCGCCGGACGGCCGCAAGGTCAAGGCGACCCTGCACTGGGTGTCGGCGGCACACGCGATCGAGGCTGAAGTCCGGCTCTACGACCGGCTGTTCAACCACCCGAACCCGGCCGGGGCGCCGGGTGAGATCGAGGATCATCTGAACCCCGAGTCGCTCCAGGTTCTGAAGGACTGCAAACTGGAGCCGAGCCTCGCTGGCGCCGAGGTCGGCGACCGCGTCCAGTTCGAGCGGCTCGGCTACTTCTGCGTCGACCCGGACAGCAGGGCCGGAGCGCCGGTGTTCAACCGCACGGTGACGCTGAGGGACACCTGGGCGAAGATCGAGCGGGCGCAGAAGGCAGCCGGGAAGCGCTGAGCTTCGGTGCGACCCGACACTGCTGCCAACGCCCGCTCGGCGCTACGGCATGCAGGAGCGGCACTGGATCGTCTCCGACGAACGGTGAACCAGTACAACGCCGAGCGAATCGAACGGCTGCTCGCCGTACGTCTCGGCCTCGACGAACTGAGCTGCGATCAGACTGGTGGCGCGCTCCGCCGGATGCAATGGGTCAGGTCCACGACGCGCGCTCCCGGGGCCTTCTCGTAGTCTTCAGGGTGGCAGGTCATCACGACGACCTGGATTCTCCTGGCCGCCTCGCCGAGCAGGTCCCGAAGCCAAGCAAGTCGCAGCCTGTCGCTCTGCGTCAACTGATCGTCGAAAATGACGAAGGTGCCCAGCGCCTCGGCGATGGAGATGCGCAGCAGGGTCGCGATCTGTTCCCTCGTGCCGACGGAGAGGTCGGCGAACCTGCGCTCCGCTCCGGCAAGACGGATGCCCATCGCGTCGAGATCCGGGCCGATCGCCATGCCGCCGTAGCGGCCGCCGGTCAGGTCCGAAATGCGTTCGCTCACCGGATCGACAAGAGCCCGGCCGAGGTGCGCGGTCTCCTCCTTCTCCACATCCAGCAGGGTCTTTCCCAGGAGTTTCCAGGCCTCGTACTCGATCTCAAGGTCCCCCTCCCGTTTCCGGACCGCCTCGACCCGCTCCCGCGCTTGCAGCGCCTGCTCCTCGGCGTAGGCGCCGCCGACCTGTTCCAGAGCGCCGCGCTGCCGTAGCAGCGCAGCTTTGATTCCCGCAACGGCCTTCCCGGCCTCCTCCGCTTCGCGGGCGATCCCTTCCACCTCCGCGGCATCGACAGTCGGTGTTGCTTCGAGGTCCTCCTCAAGCTCCGCGAGGACCTTCCGCCACCGTTCCCGTTCCTCGCGAGCGGCCGCAGCGTCCTCCCGTTCCAGAACGCCCTCCAGCACCACGACCTCGACCTCCAGGCGGGCCAGCGACTCGCGAGCAGCGGAAAGCTCCTGAGCTGCCTTGCCCCGCTCGGCGACGGTGGCGGCGTGATCCTTCTGAAGCGCCTCAACCCGGCCGCGTGCCTCCTCGACCTCCGATGCGGCTTCGGCACGCACAGCGCGGAGTGTGCCCTCGGCCGCCTCCAAGCGGCGCTCCATCTCCGAGCGTCGCCGCTCCCGGTCCGCAAGCACGCCGCGCCAATCGAAGTCTGCCCGCGACAGGTCATTCCGGCGGGCATCTCGCTCCTGTCGGTCGCGTTCCAAGTCGTCCGCAGCCCGCTCGACCGCCGACTCCAGCTCGCGGCAGCGCTCCCGGCGTTTGCCGACTTGCGCCTCAAGCTCCTCGATCTGCTTCGAGACGTCCAATTCCGGCCTCGGTTGCACGTCCATGCTCCGGAGGCGCCCCTCCACCGCCACGCCTTCCCCAAGCGCCTCCGCCAGCTCCCGGCGGCTGGAGTCCCAGGCACCACGGGCCAGAGCTTCCTCACGTTCTAGCGCCTCCATGCCTTCGGCCCGTACTCGCGCCTTGGCGGCGCTTTGCTCCCGCTTTTGCGCTCTGCCGAGCATGGACTCGGCGCGGTGTCGGAGTTCCTCGAGTTCCGCGTCCGACGAGACGCCCGCCCGCTCAAGGAGCGGCCGCCGGACCGCTCGGAGCTCCCGCTCGGCGATCTCAGCCGCTGCGGCGAGATCCCTGCCGCCACCGCGCACGTGCACCACGCCGACGCCCGGAAAGTCGACCCGCAACTCGCGTCGAGCCTCGATGTCCCCGTGCCGTCCTTCTCCGATGCGGACTGCGTCAGCCTGACCGTCCGCCCGTACTTCGGCCGTTACCCCCGCTTCCAGTTCCAACTCGACGGCGAGGCCCACGGCGAGTCTCTCCCGGGCGAGTCGTCGTTCGTCCTCCGCCGTCTTCAGACGCTCGAACTCCTCGTGGTTCGGCACTTGCAGCTCGGCGGCCGCCTTCCGCAGGGACGCCGCCTCGTCCTCGGCGGCCTCTGCCGCTTCCAAGTGCTTCCGCGCCTCCTCGTGCTCTCGAACGCGCCGCTTCAGGTCCTCCCCGAGAGCGAGGAAGCGGGCGGCCAAGAGCTCGGCCCGAAGCTCCTCGAGCCGACGCCGATCGGTCGCCGTCTCCCGTTCCGCCGCCTCGATCAGGCCCTGCGCCTTAGCCTGGTTCCGCTCCCTCGCCTCGATGCGGCCGTCCAGTTCCCCGACCTGGCGGTCGATGTCGGCGAAGCGCTCGGCATCCCGGACCTGGCGGTCGAACGTCTCCAGCTCGGCGGCGACCTCCAGCCGGGCGTTCTTCGCTTCCTGCTCACGCAGCCGCCGGCCCTGCTCGTCGCCTCCGGCCTCCAGGTCGCGAATCCGAGCCCGTGCCTCCTCCAGCCGCTCGCCGAAACGAACGACCTTCTCCCCAAGGCCTTCATGCTCGGCCGACAGTCCGGCGATCCGGCCGCGCGCCTCGTCCGCCTCTCCCGCCTTCTCGTTGCGAGTCCGAATCGCCTTCTCGATCCTCGACACGTCCTCTTCCGCCGCTTTGAGGCGATCCTGCGCCTCGTCGCGGCGACGATGCCGCTCCAGAGCCTCTTGCGCCTCCCCCAGCTCTCGCGCAGCCGTCGCTTGGGCCTCTTCCGCCTCGGCCAGCTTCCGCTGCAGGTCGTTTACCTGTCCGCGAACGCCCTTGCTCTTGTCCCGCAGGGCACGGACCTCCTGCTGCCGGGTCTCGGCGGCCCGGAGTTCCGCTTTCAACCGAGTCCAGGGCGACGACGCGTCGCCGCGGCGCCTTCCCGTGGGCGTGAACGCCTCGTCCACCTTCTGCTGGACCGCGTCGAGCAGTCTCTTCAGCCGGGGGTCCTCGGACAGGCCTTCGAGTAGGTGCATCAACTGCTCGCGGCCGGATTCCGTCGGATCGTGGGCCAGGCTGCCCTCGAGGATCGCGGCCACCTCGTCCTGACGGCCGAGGAGCGCGGTCGTAATCAGGGTGCTCGGCATGCCGCGGGCGCCGCCCTTGCCGCCCGGCGGCCGGGCGCCCCAGCCGAGCATCTCGCTCAACGTGCCGTCCACTTCGCGGCCCCGCTTGTCCGTGGTGAAGTCGCGGCCGTCCCGCGAGAAGTCGAGGAAGGACTGCCCGCCTCCCTTCTTGAAGGTCTTCCGCACTCGCCACACCCTCTCCTCCCGCTCGAAGGTCAGGGCAACCGATGGCGGACCGCCGCCGCGCCAGTCGTCGAGGACGCTGGCGGCGCTCGAGCCGGACTGCAGCAAGAGGACCGCCCGCACCGCCTCAACGAGGCTTGACTTGCCAAGCTCGTTCGGCCCGTGGAGTACGTTCAGGCCGGGTAGTAGGTCGACTGCGGCGCCGGCGATGCCGGCGCAGTCGGAGACCTCAAGGCGGCGGATCCACACGGCGTCAGGCCTGGTCCCGCACCAGCCGGTAGAGATGATGGAGCGCCCGCTCCACGACCTCCGGACGCGCCAGGACATCTTCCCGTAGGCGTTCGGCGGCCGCCTCCAGCATGGGCATCTCACTCTCGAAGTCGATCGGCGCGTCGGAGGCCAGTCGAAGCCCGCTTCGCTCGACGTCGAGCACTCCGACCAAGGGCGTCGAAGCCATCGAACCGCCCAGTTCGGTGACAACGCGCTCCGCCTCGTCGTACCCCGCCATCGGCAGTTCCATCTTGAGCACGAGCCTCATAACGGTCTTCCGCAGGTTCGGCGCCTCCTTCAGGCGACGGAGTTCGTCCATCGATCGACACGTTTCCTCCCGCCACGCCCAGCTTCCGACTCGTTCCTGGAGCACCCGCGCGCGCCGACGCCGGTCGCGCGGGAAGAAGACGATCGCCGCGTACCCGGCATCGGGCTCGTTGAAGGTCGTGGCCTCCGGCGCTCCCGGATACACGGTCGGCGCCGGCGCGTCGGGTTCGACCTCCCGGAACCCGTGCGTATCGCCCAGGGCGAGGTAGTCGAAGCCCCGTTCGGCTGCGCTGCCGCGGGCAATCGGGAAGTTCGTCTGGTGACCCGCGACGTCGAAGGTCTGACCGTGGACCATGCCGATCCGGAACCGCTCGTCGCCGGGTTCGCGACGGGGCAGCGAGGCGACGAGATCAGTCTGGCCGGCCTTCGATTCGCAGGGGCTCGCGTAGAGCACCGCGCCGTACCCCAGCGGCAGTTCCCACCCGCTCCGGTCCACGACATGGACGTAGTCCGGCAGGCCCTGTCGAAACGGGTGGTCGCCGTGGTACACGGCACCGCGCCCGATCGGATCGTGGTTGCCCGGCAGAAGGACGACCGACCGCCTCCAATCCCGGCGCTCGAACTCCCGGAGGAGTCCTTGCCACCAGAGCTTCTCTGGCACGGGTTCGTCGAACAGGTCGCCAGCGCACAACACGGCGTCCACGTCCCAACTCGCCGCCAGGTCGAGAATCCTGCGAACCGCCTCGAGCCTGGCTCGAGTCAGGCGCTCCTCCTGGCCCTGCTCGAAGCTCGGGAAACGTCGGCCGAGGTGCCAGTCGGCGGTATGCAGCAGTTTGAGCGCCACGTCGTTCTCCTCTAGATCGTGGATCTTCCGGCGGCCGCTCGTCATTCGGCCGCTCCGCGCTCGAGCCTCGGTTTGCGGACGTCGCCTGCGATGACGAACTCCGCGGTCAACAGGCGCTCCGTCTCGGGCCGGCGATAGCGGCGGCCGTGGGCGTGCTCCCGCCAGCGCCGGTACGTCTCGTCGTCGCCCGACAGGAGCTCCTCCATCTGTTTGTCCACCGTCTCGATCTTCCGCGCAATCTCCCGTGTCCTCGCCTCCGCCCCGGCCCGGTTCTCCGCGCCGATGGCGGCGTCGCGACGGCGTTCGGCGGACACGAGACGATCGCTCTGCCTGCCCCGTTCCCGCCGCAGCACGAGCAGACGATCCGCCAAGTACCGGTCCAGTTGGTCGATCGCCGCCTCGAAGTTGCCTTGGTCGTCCGCGGCCGCACGGCCCTGCTCCACGAAGAGTTCCTCGTCGACCACCTCGTCGAGATCGTCGGCGGCGACGCCCAGCGGGGGCCGAAACTCCCCGACGTCGCTGCACGGCTGACGCAGCAGGTCGAGAGCCGCCTCCGCCGGGCGCAGCACCTCCGCGTCCTCGAACACCGCCGTAGCGAACAGCCGATCCTCCCGCTCGAAGCGGGCATTCGTCACCCGCGTCAGGGCGAGTCGACCGCGGCGACCGCGCCGGCGCCGGAGCGCCTCGGGAGCGTCCGCCGCGAGGTCGAAACGGACCCGGAAGTGACCGCTGCCCGCGGCCCGGGCTTCCTCGACCGCCGCGACGACGAGCGGATGGGCGAGATGGAGCGACTCCGTGTCGCTCAGGTCGCGGGCCGGCCCCAGGGCTACGGAGACGCCATCGGCCAGCGGCGGCGCTGATCTCGACGCCCTGACGTGGATCACCCGGCGCCCCGCGCGTTCCGCAGTGCCCCACGGCACTCCTCTGGCGTCGAGGTAGGCGGTCACCACCCGTTCGAGCTCCGCGTCCAGCCCGGCGAGAGTCGCCGGAAGCTCCGATTCGATGTTGCGGAACACCTCCCGCACCGATTCGTCGAACCGCTTCTCGATCAACGCCGTCGTCCGTTCGCGCACCTGGTCCAGACGCTGTCTCCGCTCCTCCAGATCGTCCCGCAACCGGCGCAGTTCGTCCTCGACCTCCCGGACCGACCTCGAACGATCCCAGATGCGCCGTAACTGCCCCTCGAAATCCGGACCGAGGGCCGAGGCGAGGTCCTCGGACGACTCGGAGCGGGGTGTCCTGAGCACGACGTCCGACATGTCGAGCACGCTGCCGAAGAGGTCGAGCTTCGTGCTGAGAATGTCGAACGTGAGCCGCTGGGCTTCGTTGTCCTTCGCCAGAAAGTTGATCACCGTGACGTCGCGCTCCTGGCCGTAGCGATGGCAGCGACCGATGCGCTGCTCGATGCGCTGCGGGTTCCAAGGCAGGTCGTAGTTCACCAGGGTGTCGCAGAACTGGAGGTTCAGTCCCTTGGCGCCTGCCTCCGAGGAGATGAACACCTTGGATCGGGTGCGGAACTCATGGACTAGCGCCAGACGCACCGCGACGGCCGGGCTGGGGCGTCGTCGCGGCTCGATCTCGGATTCGACCTCCTCCCGCCAAGCCTTGAGTGCCTGAAGCGCCCGCGGCGAGTCGTTGACGCCGCGAAACAGCGTGATGTCGCCGTCCGAAAGCTCGGTCCGCTCCAGCAGAAGCTCGCGCAGGTAGTCCTGGGTCGTCAACGACTCCGTGAACACGACGACCTTCCGTCGATCCTCCGGCCCTCCAAGCACGAGACGAACCGCCTTCAGCAGGCTCGCCGCCTTGCTGTCGTGCGGCAGGACGCGGGCCCGGCCCACGAAGCTCTCGACCCGCGCCAGCTCGGCCCGCACGCCAGCCTCGTCGACGGTCGACCCGTCGGCGCCGTCCTCACCGCCGGATTGAGGAGCAGGCCCGTTGACCTCCGTGTCCCCCTCCTCCTCTTCCAGGTCGCCGGCGAACAACTCCGCCGCGTCGGCGCTCGCCGCCCCGCCGTCGGCGAGCATCCCGCGCAGCCGCTCGGCTACCCGATCCAGGCTGTCCGCGAGCGCCGCGGTCGAGGATGCCATGCGCCGGTGGAAGCCCAACAGCAGCAACTGCCGCGAACTGCCGCTGAACGCGTGAAGCGTCGGTTCCAACAGGTAGGCCGTCACGTCGTCGTAGAGCGCACGCTCCTCGGGGCTCATCGCGTACTCGAACAACCGGGCCTGACGGCCGACGAACGGCTTGTCCAGGAACTCCTGGGCCTGTCGCCGGAGGGTCCGCTGGACGACGACACCAAGCCGCCTTCGCAACTCCTCGGCCTGCTCCGCGACCACCTGCCGCCCCGCGTCGTCCGCACAGAAGACGTTCTGGAAGACGGGCTTCGGGCCCAGCAGGGTGCCGGTGCGATCGACGTACTGGACCAGCCCCCAGAGTTCGGCCAGCGAGTTCTGGATCGGCGTGGCGGTCAGGAGCAGCACCGGAGTTGCGCCGATGATCTTCCGCAAGCGATGCGCCACCTGCGCGTATGTGCTGTCCTCGTCGTACCCACCGTGGCGGTCGAACCGCCGGTGAATCGCGGCGAACACCTCGTGGGCCTCGTCGATCAGGCAGAGATCAAACGGCGGTGCGCTCCGCAGACGCTTGGCGCCCCGTTCGCCGCCCGCATACTCCCGGCCGGCCAGGAACACGCCCGGCGCCTCGAGATCGACCGTCGGATTCGCGGCCTCCACCGCCTCGATTCCGAACAGCGTGTAGAGCTCGTTTTGCCACTGCCCGAGCAGCGGCCGCGGCAGGACGATGAGGATGCGCTCGGCACCCTCCGCCATCAACTGGGCGATGACGAGGCCGGCCTCGATCGTCTTGCCCAGGCCCACCTCGTCCGCGAGGATGCAGCCGCCTTCCGGGATGCGCCGCAACGCGAACATGACCGCATCGATCTGGTGCGGGTTCGGGTCGACCCGCGCACGTCGCTGCGAGGCAACCTGCCGCCTGCGCTCGCTGGCCCGGCGGGCGCGAACGAGTTCTTCCGCGTAGTAGCGGCGATGGATCGGATGTGCCGGCACCTTGGGGCGGTCAGCGTCGACAGCAACGCCAACGGGCAGGCGATTGTAGCGACGCCTCAACGACGGCGCTACAGCGTCGGAAACGCCGCGCGAGCGTGAGCCGCCAGGACCTCGGCAGTGAGTCTGCTCACGCTCCAGCACCCGGAGCATGTAGCTGAGCAACTCCGCGCCCCCAAGACTCGCGCAGTCTTCGGTACACATAGAATCACGCTATAGTGCGTCACGAACCGTGAGGTACCGCCATGCTCTTCCGGGAACTCGTCGAGGATCAGGTCTTCTCCCCAGGACTCATCGCGGCCGAACTGCGCACTACTAAGGCAGAAATCGCCGGCACACTTGGCTTGGGGCGCGACGCCCTCTCGCGTGCCTCACGGATCAGGGCCCGAAAGACCCAGATCCGCCTCCGCCAGATGCTGGAGATTCTGAACCGGGTCGAAGCCGAGACTGGCTCGTCGCTTGCGGCCTACGCCTGGTTTCGCGCCGAGCCGCTACCGGGCTTCGGCGGAGCCACCGCGGACCTGCTGCTGCGGGAGGGCAATGCCGAGCACGTCCATGCCTATCTCGACCGAGTGGCGGCAGGCGGCTACGCATAGGGCGGCGCCTGCCGATGCGCTTCCGAGGGGTCGTCTATCGGGCCCACAATCCTCAATGGTCCTGGGCGCCCCTCTCGGGTGAAGGCGCACGCCGCCATGGTGGCCGCTTCAATCGTCGCGGTGTGACGGCGCTCTACACCTCCCTCACGCCACTGACCGCAATCCGCGAGGCACAGCCGCTTGGCCAACCAATGCAACCCCTCACTCTCTGCGCCTACGAGGTAGACGCGGAACCAGTGTTCGATTCGCGGGACGAAGCCGAGCGAACCGCCTTCGGCGTGACCGATTCCGAGCTGATTTGTGGCGCTTGGGAGTCGCAGATGCTCAAAGGAACAAGCCCTTCGTCGCAGGCTTTGGCGGATCGGTTGATTGCCGCGGGGCAACTCGGGATGTTGGTACGGAGTTTCGCGCGAGGGACAGGGCCGGACGACTTCAATCTCGTGCTTTGGAGGTGGGGTCCCGAAACGCCTGGCAAGGTCGTCCTGATCGACGACGAAGGGCGGCTTTCCTGAGAGGAGCAGACCCCTGCGCGGCCGCTGTTCGCTAGTCAAGCCCCTCGAACCGCTTCTGCAGCTTCTTCATCCGCTTGCCCGAAATCCCGCCGAGCGCCTCGATGGCGTGTCGGATGCGGGCTCTCACCAGGTCGGGGCCAAGGATCTCCATGGACTGGAACAACGGCAGAGAGGCCGCTTCGCCTGACATGGCGACATAGAAGGGCCGGGTCAGATTGCGCAGGCTCAGCCCGAGCGCCTCGGAAAGGCGCCGGAAGTGGCCCTGGATGACGTCGGCGGTGAACTCCTGCTCGCGTTCCAGCGTCCACAGCACGAACTGGAGGGCCTCGGCGACCTGGCCCTCTTCGAGACCCTTGACGGCCAGCTTCTCCCGGTCGACGGTCGGCGCGTCGACGAACAGGAAGTTCGTCAGCCGGCCCCAGTCGCCTAGCGTCTCCAGGCGCGGCTGGGCGAGGGCCGCGATCCCGGCGAGCCGCTCCTGCCCCATCGACCACTCGCTCACGAGTGCAGCCAGGCCGGCCGCGTCGTAGTCCTCGCGCAGGTATCGGGCGTTCAGCCAGCGCAGCTTGTCGAGGTCGAAGACGGGGCCTCCGAGCGAGATGTCTTCGAACCGGAAGCCGTCGACGAGCTCCTCGAAACTGAACTTCTCCTCACCCTCCGACCGGCTCGACACCATGAGGCCCAGGAAGTTGAGCAAGGCCTCGGGCAGGAAGCCGGCGTCACGGAACCAGGTGATCGACGTCGGGTTGCGCCGCTTGGAGAGCTTGGAGCGGTTCGCGTCGTTGTTGCGGAGCAGCGGCAGGTGGCAGAACGTCGGCGGTTCGTAGCCGAGCGCCTCGTAAAGTCGCAGGTGCTTGGGCAGCGAGTTGATCCACTCTTCGCCACGGATCACGTGGCTGATCTCCATCGCGTGATCGTCGACGGTGCATGCGAGGTGGTAGGTCGGGTAGCCGTCGGCCTTGAGGATGACCTGGTCGTCGACCAGATCCCACTCGCGCCGGATCTCACCGCGCAGCAGGTCCTGCATCACGCATTCGCCCTCGGTGGGCATGGCCAGGCGGATCGTGTGGGGTTCTCCCGCCGCCGCCCGACGCTCGGACTCGGCGACCGGCAGGTCGCGGCAGCGCCGGTCGTAGCCGGGGAAGCGCTGCTGTGCACGGTTCTCGCGCCGCATCTGGTCGAGGCGCTCACGGGTGCAGAAGCAACGGTAGGCGCTGCCGGCCGCGAGCAGGCGGTCGACCTCCGAGCGATAGAGGTCGAGCCGCTCGCTCTGGCGGTACGGCCCCTCGTCCCAGTCCAGGCCCAGCCACTTCAAGGCATCCACGATCGCCGCCTCCGACTCGCGGCTCGAACGGGCGCGGTCCGTGTCCTCGATCCGCAGCACGAACACGCCGCCGCGGCTGCGCGCGAAGGCCAGGTTGACCAGCGCCTGGTAGGCGGTACCGACGTGGGGGTCGCCCGTCGGCGACGGCGCCACGCGCACCCGCACCGGAGCGGTCGTCCCCTGTCCCGAATCGCTCATCCGCGCACCTTTCCGAGGTAGTCCTCGAGCCGTCGCCGGAACGGCCGAAGCTCGGCCTCGGTCGTTCCGGCGCGTTCCAGCGTTTCGATCACCTGCTCGATCCTGCGGCCCGCGTCGTCGTAGAGACCGGCGCCCCCCAGGGCATCGGCCAGCTCCAGTTGAAGCTGGACCATCAGATCACGCAGGTGAGGCTCGGACGTGCCGGCGGCCGCCGCTCGGTCCAGGCCCTCGAGCGCGCGGCCGACATCGTTCGCTCTCATCGCCAGCATCGTCGTCACGAGCAGCATGTGCACATCGCCGGGATCGTCCGCCAGCACCCGCTCCGCTTCGGCGGCCGCCTGCTCGAAGCTCCCGACCTTGAACAGGGCGCCCGCCAGCACGGCGCGGCCGCCGGCCAGATCCGGGTCGAGTTCGAGCGCGCGCCGCGCCGCTGTCGCCGCTTCCCGGGGACGGTTCATCCGGTCGTAGACGCCGGCGGCCGCGAAGTGGGCCTGCGCGTTGTCGGGCTCCAGCTCGATCAGCCGGAGGAGCTCCGCGAGCGAGGCCTGCAACTGGCCCGTCTCGCGGTAGGTCTTGCTACGTCGAAGGAAGCTCTCCGAGTCCACGGCCAGCACGTCGACCTCGGCCCGGCGCGGGTCGCGATGGTGGATCATTGGCGGCAGGCCACGCGCCGCCTGTGCCAGGCGCCGCGCACCGTCCCGATCGCCGGCTCGGTGCCGGGCGCGCGACAGCGTGGCGACGATCGCCTGGGTTTCCGGGCTGAGGCTGTAGGCCCGCTCGAGGTGACGCACGGCCTGGTCGATCTCGCCGTGGGCGAGGGCCAGCCGGCCGAGCCCGAGATGGGCGACCGCGTTGTCCGGTTCGAGGCGGGCCGCTTCCGCATAGTGCGTGTCGGCCTCCGCGGCCGAGCCGACCTTCTCCAGGGCTGCGGCGAGCCGGACCCGGGCCGGGGCATAGCCCGGATCGATCTCGACCGCCCGACGGTAAAGGCTCACGGCGGCAGCCGGATCGTGCGTATCGGCGAGAACGCCTCGCAGGTAGACCCAGCGGAACTCGGTGGGCGCAAGGCGGGAGGCTTCAACGTACGCGGACTCGGCCTCTTCGTCGAACTGGTGGGCCTGGAGGACCATGCCGAGGCGACCCCACGCGGCTGCCGAGTCGGGCGCTCCGGCGGCGGCGCGGAGTGTCTCCTCGACTACGGACCGGACGCGGGGTTCGACGGCGGTGAGGTCGGGGGTTGGGAGTTCGGCGGCGTGACTGGCGGCAGCGAGGAAGACCGCAACGACGGTGCTGAACAACCGGATGCGGACCAGAGGGTCCGCGCACCCAGAGAATGGGCGATGCAGACGACGAACTTCTCTACTGCACTTCTTCCCTCCACGCTGCGGGCGAGCGCCACTCATCGGCCCTCTCCCCGTGCGAGGACGACTTGGGCGCCACTTTCGGCGCCGTCGAACTCTTCGACCTCGCCGCCGGGCCAGGTGACTTCGAAGCGCTCAACCCCCGGCGCGTCCCCGAGGCCGATGTGGATCGGCGCCTCGCCGCCCGTCAGGTAGCCGCCGAGCGGCAGCACGCGGCGCCGAACCGGCCGATCGTCGATCCAGGCGACGACCGAGGCGCCGAGGGCCGTCCGCTGCAACTCGGGATCGACCACCCGCAGGCTCAGCCAGCCCCCAGAACCGCCGGTCGACTCGTTCCGGTAGATGCGCGCCGACCCCTCCAGGTTGCTGACCAGGAGATCGAGGTCGCCGTCGCCTTCCAGGTCGAACGGCACCAGACCGCGGCTGACGTCGAGCGCCGCACCGAAGTCTCCGGAGTCGCCACTGCCGTCGACGAATGCGCCCGCGCCGTCGCCGAGCATCAGGAGGTTCGGCTCCGCATAGCCGCGCCAGAACCAGTCGGCACGGTCCGACAGCGCGGTCGGCCGCCGCTTCACCGCTCCGTTGACCACTGCCAGGTCGAGGTCGCCGTCGTTATCCGCGTCGAAAAAGGCCGTCCCGAAGCCCGTGTAGGGAGTGCTCGGCGCCGCCAGGCCCGCCTCGGCCGCCCGGTCGTCGAAGCCATCGGAGAGGCCCGGCACGCCGCCCAGGTTCACGTACAGGGTGTTCGTCTCCTCGATCAGGTGGCTCAGGAACAGGTCCAGGTCCAGGTCGCCGTCGATGTCACCCAGTGCTATGCCCATCCCCGCCTCGCCGACCCCGAACCGATTGTAGGCCGCTCCGAGCAGCACCGCGTCGTCCTCGAAAGCGCCGCCGCCGCGGTTCATCCAGAGCTGGTTCGGATCGGCGTCGTTCGCGACGTAGACGTCGGTGCGACCGTCGTCGTCGAAGTCGGCGGCGGCGACCCCGAGCCCGGCGTCGGCGATCAGCGAAACGCCAGCCTCGCGGCTGCGGTCAACGAAGCGCCGACCGCCTTCGTTGAGGTAGAAGACATCCGCCTCGCCCTCGAACTGCTGCGGGCCGCAGTAGTCGACCCGTCCGCCCTGCACCTGGCATTCACGCGCCTCGTTCCACTGGACGTAGCGGGCGACGTACAGGTCGAGCCAGCCGTCGAGATTCGCGTCGAAGAACACCCCCGACGTCGACCAGGCGGGCGTTGCCAGCCCGAGCTCGGCGGTCGCATCGACGAAGCGGCCGCCACCTTCGTTTCGGTAGACGATGTCGGTGCCGAAGTTCGTCACGTAGAGGTCGAGGTCGCCGTCGTTGTCGATGTCACCGACCGCGGCGCCCATGCCGTAGCCGGGGTTGTCCAACCCCGAGCCTTCCGTCGCGTCGACGAAGAGGCCGTGAGGCCTCTGCAGGTAGAAGCGGTTGCGCCCCGCATCGCCGGCGACCGCGCTGCCCGCGTTCGGGAAGTAGAGGTCGAGCAGGCCGTCCCCGTCGGCGTCGAACACCGCCACGCCGCCCCCCATGATGGCCGGCATCGGGTACGACCCGGCCGAACCCGTGGCGTGGACGAAGTCGAGACCGGTTTCGCCGGTCACGTCGACGAAGCGGACGCTTTCCAGCCGCGTCGCGTCAGCGGACGCCGGCGCGGGCGGTTCCGAGGCGCCTTCCTCCGGGGCACAGGCCGGCACCGCGAGTGCGGCTACCGCCACGAGAAACCGCACCCCCATCAGTTCACCTCGACCGTCGCCTCCGCCTCCAGCCGGCGACGCCGACGGGCGTAGCGCTGGATCATCCCCAGCATGGTGGTTTCGTCGTGGATGCCGCACAAAGGGAAGGCGTCGAACATCAGCGTCGGCGCTCCTTCGACGCCGGCAGCCACGGCACTGCCGGTCGCCGCCGCCAGCCGGCGGCCCGCGGCGAGGTCGTCGAGCGAGGCAACGCCGCGCTTGCCGAAGTGGCCGCGTCGCTCGAACTCCCCGAAGAGTTGTTCGACGGCGCCCGCGAGTTGGTCGGGATCGTCGCGGTCGCCCTGCTCGTAGAACGCCGAGAACACGCCCCGCCGCCACTCCTGCTCGACCGCCGGATCGAGTCCTCGATCGATCGCCAGATCGAGCGTCAGCGCGACCTCGCCGGCCAGTCGCGAGTCCGGCCAGCGGGCGGGTGGATCGAGTTCGACGTCGAGCGCCGTCGCGACCTCGATCAGACTCCGCCGCCGCACGGGGTCGAGCAGCCGCCCGCGCTGGAACCGCCCGATCCCGGTCAGGTCGATCGCCTTCCAGCGCAGCTCGATTCGCTCCTCCGCAAGCTCCTGATCGATCCGCGCCAGCACCCGATGGGCTACGTAGCTCAGCGAGGAGGCGAAGTCGTAGTAGACGAACACCTCGAGTACCGCTTCGCGCGAGCCGCGAGCCTCTTTCCCGCTCAAGTCCCGTACCCCGCCGGATTCTCGCTCTGCCAACGCCAGGCATCGGCGCAGATGTCGTCGAGATCGCGCTCGGCTCTCCATTCCAGGTCGCGTTCCGCAAGCGCCGGATCGGCCCAGACCGCCGTCGCATCGCCCGGCCGCCGCCCTTCGCGGACGGTTGGAATCTCCCGGCCGCTCGCCCGCCGCACGGCCTCGATCACCTCGAACACCGTGGCGCCGCGACCGGTGCCCAGGTTGTACTCCGCGCAGCCGGCGATCGAGGGTAGATGGTCGAGAGCCCGCAGATGGCCGGTCGCGACATCCACGACGTGGAGATAGTCCCGGATCGCCGTGCCGTCCCGGGTCGGATAGTCCGTCCCGAACACACGAAGCTCCGGCAACCGCCCTACCGCAGCCTGCATCGCGCTCGGCAGCAGGTTCTCCGGGACACCCCGCGGGTCCTCGCCGATCCGTCCGCTCGGATGGGCGCCGGCCGGGTTGAAGTAGCGCAGCGACAGGATGTGCCAACCGCTCTCCGACGCGGCGAGATCGCGCAGCATCTGCTCCACGAAGAGCTTGGTCTGACCGTACGGGTTCGACGCCGAGCGCGGCGCGTCCTCGGCCAGCGGACACGCCTCCGGCGCCGGATCGCCGTAGACCGTCGCCGACGACGAGAACACGAGCCGGCGCACGTCGTGCCGCCGCATCGCGCGCAGCAGACTGATCGTCCCGCCCACGTTCGTCCGGTAGTAGCCGAGCGGATCCGCGCAGGACTCCCCGACCGCCTTCTTCGCCGCGAAGTGGATCACCGCCGAGCAAACGCCGTCGCCGAACGCCTGCTCCAGCACAGCCGCGTCGAGCACGTCCCCCTCGACGAAGCGCAGTCCCCGCCCGGCCAGCTCCTCCGCCCGGCGCAGGGCCTCCCGCGAACTGTTCGACAGGTCGTCGACGACCGTCACGTCCCAGCCCGCCGTCAGCAGCTCGACGCAGGTGTGA
Organism: Thermoanaerobaculia bacterium; assembly: GCA_965232105.1. Lineage (GTDB taxonomy): Bacteria > Acidobacteriota > Thermoanaerobaculia > Multivoradales > Multivoraceae > Multivorans. The sequence goes on along the minus strand of OZ246956.1, from coordinate 2,313,326 downwards.
CTGCCGATGAAGCCGGCGCCGCCGGTGACCAAAACGCGCTCCGCCATGGATGGAGTCTATTGGCGGCCCCCGGCCGGTAGACTGCCGCCGAGGGCGACAACATGGCGCAGCGATCGCAGGACTGGTGGAAGCAGGCGCAGCGCGACCTGGACACGGCTGCCGAGAACAGGGCGAACGACCGCCACGAATGGTGCCGCCCACCAGGCAGCCGAGAAAGCCGTCAAGGCCCTGCATCTGGCTCACGGCCAGGAAGCCTGGGGGCATGTCGTGGCCCGTCTTCTGGGCGACCTCCCCACGCCGGCGCCCGAGGACCTCGTCGCCAGCGGTAAAGTCCTGGACAACTTCTACGTTCCGGCTCGCTATCCGAACGGACACGCCGAAGGCGCGCCATTCGAACACTACGGTCAAATCCAGAGCGAACTGGCACTTACTCATGCCCGTCACATCCTCGACTTCGTCGATCAAGCGCTGGCCGACCGCTGAGGTCGTCCTCGGCGCCCTGAAAGGCTGGAGCCAAGAGGCTGCCGAGCGGCGCCGTGACCTGATCGCACTCGGGTACTTCGGGTCCTACGCTCGGGGCGACGAGGGCTTTGGCAGCGACCTGGACTTGATCGCGGTCGTCGAGACCGACAACCGGCCCGCGACGGAGAGGAACGTTGACTGGCCGACCGAAACGCTGCCGATTCCGACCGACCTGCTCGTCTACACCGCCGACGAGTGGGACGGGTTGCAAGCCGAGGGCGGCCGGTTTGCGCGGACGGTGAACGCCGAGGCTCGCTGGCTCGTCAACTCCCGCGCACCGTAACCGTCGCCAGCCGACGGTCCGGCACCGGTCAACTTGCATGGCGGCACTACGGAGTCCGCACCGCCAGCGTCACATCCAGGTCGCCCGCGCTCAGGTCGACAACCGAAGAACCGACCAGGCTTTCCGCGGACACGTCGAACCCCGGGCGACGAATCTCCAACCGGTAGGGCACCGCGAACAGCCCGTCGAGCACGAAGGATCCGTCCGCGCCGGTACGAGTGGACATCCGCCGCCTGGCCGTATTGGCTAGCTCGGTGATGTCGAAAGTGAGCGCGGGTACCGCGGCTACGCGCATCCCGGCGGCCGGCAGCCCGGTTTCCGCGTCGACCACTCGCCCACGAACCGCGGCGCTCCTCGCCTCCAGGTCAACCCATGCCGTCTCGGTGACCCGCACGGTCCGGCTTTCACCTACCGCCGCAACGACGATCTCGTCGCCGACCTTGAGACCGTCGATGACGAAACCGCCGCGGTGATCCGCACGAACAGTCCAGGTCAACGCCTCGCGCTCGGCACTCACGAAGACGCTCTCGCCGACCAGCGGAACTCCGTCGAGGGTCACCATGCCCTCAACCCGCCCCCTGCGGTCCGCGAATGAGATGTCGACCTCGGTCACGCCGCCCGGAACCAACTGAAGTGGTGTCCGGCGCGAACGCTCGCCGACCGTGGCGACGGCGACGATCGTTGCACCGTCCCAGTCGCCCATCTCGAACTCGAACACCGGCTCGACCTCGGGGCCGCCACTTGCGTGTGTAATGACAGTCCCCAGGGACCCTCCCTGCTCCAGGGAGATCCGCACGGATACTTCGACCTCGGCCGCCTCGGCAATGCTGAGCCCCAGAATCCTTACCCTGAGCAGCCGGGGTTCCGGCACCGTCAGCTCCACGTACGGCGCGTCACCCGCGACAACAGACACTGCGACCTCCGGTCCCAAAGTCTTCGACCGGCCGGCACTCAGCCTGTAATGGCCCGGTTCGACCTGGAGCTCGAACTCCCCCTCCGTGCCCGTCTGCGCACGCCCTCTCCGCCCGTAGACGAACTGGGGCCAGTCCGCGGGCCATGCGTTCACGTAGACAGCCGGCAGAGGCACTCCGTGCGGCCCCGTCACGCGGCCGCGCAGGGTAATCGGTGTCACGTCGATCGTGATCTCGCCGAGAGACTCGGAAACCTCGATCTGGCGACGGCTCGGCTGTGCCGCACCGGGAACCCGGCACTCGAGACTGGTCCGTCCCGGCGACGACTTGAGAGCGAACCGGCCTGATGCATCGGTGACCGCAACGGCCGACCGGATCCTTATCGACGCTCCCGAGACCGGCGCGCCGTCGCGGATCACGACGCCGAAAACGTCGATCTCGGGCTCGGGGCGCAGCACGAGCTCGAGCGGGTCGAGCGACACCTTCGCCAGCGACCGCTCGAGACGCTCGTAGCCCGGGGCGCGCGCGGTGAGAACGCCCACGCCAGCCGGAAAACCGCCCAGGACGAAGTCGCCGTTCTCATCGGACTCGGTACGCGCGTCAACGTCTCGCACCGTCTGATCGAAACGGAGCCGGACGTTCCCGATTCCGTCACCGGTCACTTCGTCCACTACGCGGCCACTCAGCTCCATCGCCCTCTGAAGGCGGACTTCGACTGCCTCGAAGTCCAGGGAGTCCACCGTCAGCCGTGGCAATCGAACCGCCACGAACCCGGGCGCCCGGACCGACAAGGAGACGGTGTCGCGCGGAGCGAGACCCCCGATTCGGAAGCGGCCTCCGTCGTCGCTGGCCACGTCGGCAATCGAGGCGCTCCCCGCGCCCATCTGGAAACGGGCCTCGGCGCCGAAGTCCACCGTGACCGCAGGCGCCAAGGCAAGTCCCACGGTTCCCCTAACGGCTCCGCCGCCGCCAGCAGATACCAGCCGGCCAACGATCGCCGGCGTAGTCGGCATCTCCACCACAAGCGGCTCCGGCGCAGCCCCGCTCAGCACACCGTCCAGTTCCCTGGACGTCTCACGGTAACCCGGGGCTCTGGCCACAAGTCGGCTGCGATTCAACGGCTCGGCATACTCGACCAGAAAGCGTCCGGCGTCATCGGAAACCCCGAACGAACTGACGCCTGACGCCGCGACCGAAACCTCGGCGCCCACCACGGGGGCGCCGACAAGATCCGTAGTCACGCCTTCGAGCCGACGCAGAGGCTCCAACGAGAGGGCAACAGGCCGCCCCGACCAAGTGACCGTCAGCGGAGCGAAGCGCCCTGCCACGACACTCGTTCTGGCTACGCCGTGCGCGGCGCCGACCCGGAACCGCACACTCTCCGGTCTTCCGCGATCGAAAGCGAGGAGTGCGGCCGACGAGGTCCAGTGTGCCACCAGGACAGGCGGGGCATCGCCGTCAACGCCTTCCAACTGGACGGCCACCGGCGGCGGCGCGCTGGCAGCCAGTTCGACCACTCCGCCCGCAAGTTCCACGGCATCCGTGCTGCCGTCCGGGCCGAGCACCATGTAGGCGCCGGCCGGCGCCCGGTAGCGGCCCGACTCATCGGTGGTCGCGGCCGGCCAGCCATCGGCCCGCACCAGGATCGCCTGTGCCAGCGGCGAGCCGCCCCGCCGCAGTTGACCCTGGACGACCCATACCGCCGCTCTCTCGAGTTCCACGGAAACGGTGGCGCCGGACTCGCACTCCACAACCGCCGGCTCGTAGCCTGGAGCGCCGACCGCCAGAGTGACGGAGTCGCTCCTCACCTCCGAGTCGAAGCGAATCCTCCTCCCGGCATCGAACCCGTAGCCGGTAGCTCTCCCGGCCTCAAGGCGTCTCAGCGGCGGCCAAGTGCTCCAGGGCCTCGAGTAGCGGAGATCCCGTGGACTCCGGCCGGCCACAACCCAGGCGCTTCCCGGCGTTAGCAGGCTCAACGTGCAGGAGGCACCCCTGCTGGCATGAAGTGGTCGCAGGAGCGTGTCCGTCCGCGGACCGACCACCAGAAGCGCCTTGTCGACCGAGCCGCTGCGTCGCACCCTGACCCAACGGACGTCGGGCTCGGCGCTTTCGAACGCAAAGCGACCGTCCACGGTCCGAACGGTCGATTCGACGGGAAAGAGCCCGGCCGGGTCGTCTGCCAGCACCGCCGCCAGCAGTTCGTATAGAGGCCGTGCCGTTATCAGAGCGACCTCCACCGACTCGGCGCCCGCGCCCTCGACCGAGCCTCGCACCTCGATAGAGGCCGAGGCCCGACCGGACCAGAAAAGTCCTGCCACCAGACTCGCGGCAGCCAGGAACCGAATGCTGTCCGGAAAGCGGCGCTGCATGAACACAGCCTCTCTACAAACTACGACTCTACTGGCCCTCCGTCCACGCCGTACCACCGCCGCACTGCCCCCACACCTGATCTCCGCGGTGCTACGATCGCGCGCCGGATTCTGGGAGGGACCAAGCCATGCAGACACCCGTTCGAGTCGCCGTCACCGGAGCCGCCGGTCAGATCGGCTATTCCCTGATCTTCCGCATCGCCGCCGGTGAGATGCTGGGGCCGAACCAGCCTGTGAGCCTTCATCTGCTGGAAATCCCGCCGGCGATGGACGCCCTCGCGGGCGTGGTCATGGAGCTCCGCGACTCCGCCTACCCGCTGCTGCACGACATCGTCCCCAGTTCCGACGCGGACGAGGCCTTCGACGGCGCGGACATCGCGATGCTGGTCGGCGCCCGGCCGCGCGGACCGGGCATGGAGCGCAAGGACCTCCTGCAGGCGAACGCGGCGATCTTCTCCGTCCAGGGCAAGGCGCTCGACGCGCAAGCGAGCCGTGACGTCCGGGTCGTCGTGGTCGGCAACCCGGCGAACACGAACGCCCTGATCGCGGCCAGCAACGCGCCGAGCCTCGACCGGCGGCAGTTCACGGCGATGACCCGGCTCGATCACAACCGGGCGATCAGCCAACTCGCCGAAAAGACCGGCGCTCACACGAGCCAGGTCCGCCGGATGACGATCTGGGGCAACCACTCGGCGACCCAGTACCCGGACCTCAACCACGCCCTCGCCTCTGGCCGGCCGGCGCCGGAACTGGTCGACGAAGCCTGGACCCGCGAGGAGTTCATTCCCACCGTGCAGCAGCGCGGCGCGGCGATCATCAAGGCCCGCGGCGCCTCCTCGGCGGCCTCTGCGGCCGCCGCGGCGATCGACCACATCCGCACCTGGGTCCAGGGCACGGCCGACGGCGACTGGGTGAGCATGGCGATTCCGGCCGACGGCAGCTACGGCACGCGCGAAGGCGTGGTCTACTCCTTCCCGGTGACCGTCAGCGGGGGCGACTACCAGATCGTCCAGGGACTCGACATCGACGAGTTCAGCCGCGGCCGAATGCAGGCCACGCTGGACGAGCTGTTCGAAGAGCGCGCCGGCGTCGAAGAACTCCTGCCGTAGAAGTTCGGTAGGGCAACTCACCGGAGCGGCGCACACCGCCCCGGCTTCAACAGGTTTGCACGATGCGGCGCTATGCTGACGCCGCGTCCACTTCCAACCGTCCAACACGGAGGACACGATGGATCAGACCCTCCATGACCGACTGAATGCCCATCTGCAGCTTGAGTTCGAGGCCGCCCACCGCTACCTGTCAATGGCGCTCTGGCTCGAGCGCATCGACCTGCCCGGATTCGGCGCCTGGCTGCGCGGCCAGTCCGCCGACGAACTCAGCCACGCCCACCGCATCATCGACCACCTCGCCGACCGCGACCTGCTCGTCCGGATTCCCGAGATTCCGGCCCAGCCGACCGACTGGGAGTCGCCGGAAACCGCCGTCGCCGCGATCCTCGAGAGCGAGCAGCGGGTGACCAGGGCGATCGAGGATCTCTACGACCTCTCCGAGAAGGTGCACGACCGCGCCGCCTCGATCATGCTCCAGTGGTTCGTCAGCGAGCAGGTCGAGGAGGAGAACGTTGCCCGCACCCTGCTCGGCAGACTTCGCCTGATCGCCGGCGACGGGGTCGGTATGCTGATGATCGATCAGGAACTCGCCAAGGGCACGGTACCCGGCGCGATGGCGGAAGCCGGCGCAAACGGCGCCGCATGACACCAGGAGACGAATGACACAACCAGAGGACCCCCAGACGCGCAAACCGCGGGCGCCCAGCCGGCGGTACTCCAACTACGTCCTGGGCGTCCTCGTCCTGGTCTACGTCTTCAACTTCATCGACCGCCAGATCCTGTCCATCCTGGCGGAGGACATTCGCAACGATCTGGGCGTCAGCGACGCTCAACTCGGCTTCCTGTACGGCACCGCGTTCGCCGTCTTCTACGCGATCTTCGGGATTCCGATCGGCCGTCTGGCCGACATGTGGACCCGCAAGAGCCTGATCTCGATCGGCCTTGCCGCATGGAGTCTGATGACCGCGCTATCGGGCACCGCGCGCGGCTTCGTCTCGCTCGCCGCCTTCCGGATCGGCGTCGGTATCGGCGAATCGAGCGCCGGGCCGGCGGCGTTCTCCATGCTCGGGGACTACTACCCGCCGCGCCTGCGGGCGACCGTCACCGCGATGTACTCGAGCGGCGTCTACATCGGCGCCGGCCTCGGCATCCTGATCGGCGGCCAGATCGTCGACAGATGGAACAACGCCTACGCCGAAGGCGGTGCGCCGTTCGGCCTGGTCGGCTGGCAGGTCGCCTTCTTCGCGGTGGGCCTGCCGGGCCTGCTGATGGCGATCTGGGTATGGACTCTGAAAGAGCCCGTGCGGGGCCAGAGCGAGGGCATCGTGACTCCGCCGCATCCGGCGCCGTTCAAGGAGCTGGGCCGGGAGACGACGGCCATTCTGCCGCCGCTGACCCTGATTTCGCTGGGACGAAACGGCGGCTTCAGGACGGTCGTCCGCAATCTGCTGATCGCGGTCGGATGCGCCGCCGCCACCTACGGGTTGATCCAGGTCTTCGGCAACCCGGTGCAGTGGATTGCGCTCGCGATCGGCGCCTACGCTTTCCTGTCCTGGGTGCAGGGACTCCGCTTGAGGGACCGGCCAACATTCGAGCTCATCTACCGATCCAGGGCGATGATCTACGGCATGTTCGGCTTCGGCTGGATGGCGTTCGTCGGTTACGGCCTCGGCTTCTGGGCGCCGACGTTCTTCCGGAGGGTTCACGACCAGAGCGCCGGCGAAGCCGGCCTGATTCTCGGCCTCACGGCGGCAGTTGCCGGCTGGATGGGAGTCGCCGGCGGCGGCTACTTCTCCGACTGGATGAAGCAGAAGACGCCGAAGGCCCGGCCGCTCTGCGGGCTCATCATCGCCCTGGCCTCGATCCCGCTAGGCGCTTTCCTCGTCCTGACCGAGAGCGTGACGACCGCCTACGTGTTCAACTTCCTCTTCACGCTCTTCGGATCGGCGTGGATCGGTTCGGCCGTCGCCATGGCCAACGACCTCGTGCTGCCCAGGATGCGCGGCACCGCCTCCGCGTTCTACATCCTTATGATGACCTTCGTGGGGCTCGCACTGGGTCCCTTCCTGATGGGTTGGCTGAGCACAACGCTTGAGGCCGGCGGCGCCGACTCCGGCCGCTCGCTGCAACTGGCGATGCTCGCGAGTCTCGGCGCCTACGTCCTCGGCGTGATCTTCTTCTGGCTGGCCGGGCGCTCCGTGGCCAGGGATGAAAGCACGCGGATCAAGCGCGCCCAGGCTGCGGGAGAGGTCGTCGAGGCGGCCTGAGCCCCAAGCGCCCGCAATCGCACCTAGCGGTTCGGACCGCGCTCCATCGGCACCGGCTGCCAGCGTTCCAGTTCGACCCGCGGCAACACCGTCGGGTTGACGCAGCTCATCGGCCAGCGACCGGAGAGCGCCAGGGCGACCTCGCGGCCGACGCGCCTCCGGGTCACGGGCCGCATGCGGGTCGTGGCCGAGGCGACGTGGGGCGTCAGAATCACATTGTCCATGCCGAGCAGCGGATTGTCTTCGGTCGGCGGCTCCCGTTCCAGCACATCGAGCGCCGCGGCGGCGATCTCGCCCGAATCGAGTGCCTTGATCAGAGCCGCTTCGTCAACCGTCGGGCCGCGGCCGGCGTTGACCAGCACGGCCGTCTCCTTCATCGCCGCGAACTGGGGGCCGGAGAGCATGTGTCGCGTCTCGCTGTTGAGCGGCGGGTGCATCGACAGGTAGTCGGAACGCTCGAGTAACTCGTCGAAACTGACCGGCTCGACCCCCTCGCCGGTCATCTTCAATTCGCTGACGTAGGGGTCATGGGCGATCACGTGCATGCCGAACGGCTTCGCCCGCCGCGCAACCGCCCGGGCCACGTTGCCGAACGAGATCAGGCCTAGAGTCTGGCCCCACAGCCGCGGAACCTCGTTGAGCAGAGGCCGGCCCTGGAACCAGTCGCCGCGCCGCACCATGGAGTCCATCTCGCGCATCCGCCGCGCACCGGCCAGCAGCAGCGCCATCGTGTGATCGGCCACCTCCTCGATGAACACGTCGGGCACGTTCGTCACGACGATGCCCGCCTCGGTCGCCGCGTCGACGTTCACCATGTCGACGCCGACGCTGCCGACGCCGATCACGATGCACTCGTCGAGCCCGGCGATCACCGACCGCGAGATGCGGAAGCCCCACGAGGTGATCACCGCGGAGGCGTCGCCGGCCTCCGCCAGGAACTCCTCCTCCGTCAACGCCTGGACCTCGACGAGTTCCGCGACCGGCAGCAGCGCCTCCAGCTCGAAGTGGTAGCGCGTCTCGACCGATGCCGCCTTGGCGATGCCGGGCAGTTGGACGACGACCTTCTGCTTCTTCACGGTCTAAGCCTCCTGCGCGGCGAGTTCCCCCACCGCCCAATCGCGCAGACCGTTGTAGTCGGCCTTGCCGTTCGCCGCCCGGCCCACGCTGTCGCGCACCAGGACGCGCTTGGGCGCCTTGTAGGACGCCAGTTCCCGCTTCACCCAACCGATCACGTCCGGCTCGCTGAAGCGCCCAGGATCGTCGAGTTCGACGACCGCCGTCACCGCCTGGCCGAAGCGCTCGTGCGGCACGCCGACGCACACGGCGTCTCGCACCGAGGGATGGGTCTTCAGGACCTCCTCGACCTCCTCCGGGAAGATCTTCTCGCCACCGCTGTTGATGCACACCGAGCCGCGGCCGTAGAGCTTGAGCGAGCCGTCCGCCTCGACGGTCGCGTAGTCGCCGGGCAGCGAGTAGCGCACGCCGCCTGTTTCGATGAAGGTGGCCGCCGTCTTCTCGGGATCCTTGTAGTAGCCGAGAGGGATATGGCCGCTCACGGCGATCCGCCCCAGCACCCCGGCGCCCGGTTCGACCTTGTTCCCGTCGTCGTCCAGAACGCAGGCGTTGTCGCCGAGCACGAAGGACGCGGTCTCGCTGGCCTCGCCGGCGGTCGAGTCGGACCGCCCCATGCCGATCGACTCCGACGAACCCAGGCTGTCGGTCAGAATCGTCTCTTCCGGGCAGTAGCGCAGGAAGGCGCGCTTGACCTCGGCGCTCCACATGGCGCCCGACGAGACGACGACCTCGAGGCTCTTCAGATCGAAGCGGCCGGGCTCCTCCTCGAGCGCCCGGACCATCGGCCTGGCAAACGCGTCGCCGACGATCGCGATCGCGTTGATCCCTTCCCTGGTGATCGCCTCGAGAGTGGCAGTCGCGTCGAAGCGGCGGTTGGCGAGGGTGATCACACAGCCACCGTTCAGCATGCCTCCCAGCGCGGTGAGGAAGCCGGTTCCGTGCATCAGCGGGCAGGAAGGCAGCGAGACGCGGCGCATCAGCAGCTCGTCGAACTGAGGTTTCAGTCCCTCGACCCCACCTGAGAGATCGAAGGGGTCGAGGCGGCCGTCGTTGCTGATGTGCCAGAGATCGTCCAGCCGCCACATGACGCCCTTGGGCATGCCGGTCGTGCCGCCGGTGTACAGCAGCCACAAGTCGTCGCCGCTGCGAGGCCAGGGCGCCTCGAAGGTGAGCGAGTCGCTTGAACCCGGCGCTGCCCCAGCCGCCTCTTCGTAGGGGATCGCCCACTCCGGGCAGGGGCCCGAGCCGTCGTCGACCCAGAGCCAGGTGTGAATCGCCGGCGTCTTCTCCCTCAGGGCCTCGATCCGGGACGCGAAGCAGCCGTGAAAGATGACCGCCACGACGTCCGCGTTATCCCACAGATAGAGCAACTCGCCCTCGACGTAGCGGTAGTTCGTGTTGACCGGAACCAGGGACGCCTTGAAGCAGGCGAGCACCGACTCCATGTACTCCGGCCCGTTGTAAAGGTACTGCGCAACCTTGTCCTGGTGCTTCGCGCCACGTTCGATCAGCGTCGCGGCCACGCCGTTCGCGCGGCGGTGCATCTGCGCCTGCGTGTACCGGCGGCTCGGGGCGCCGCCCAGGGGATCGATGAAAGCCTGCGCCGGGGCCTCCGGCTGATGTTCAGCGATCGCCTCGAGAATGTCCGCGTGATGCCAGTCGCTCATGGGCGCAGGAATGTAGCAGTCCCCCTTCGCCCCGGCCAGATCACCTATCCTTGACGGAACGCAACATCACCCTCACACAGCGGTCCGGTCCCGACAGCGAGGTCTCCTGCCGGGAGCCGGGCCACAAAGACGGAGGTCGGCCCATGGAGAGTCTCTTCGTATCGGTCCGAGGCGCGCTCAGGCGTCTCGCGTCGGTGTCCTGCACTGTCTCGACGATTGCGTTCCTGCTGGTGGCGGCATTGCCTGCCTCGGCGCAGAAGAACAACGTCATCCTCTTCGTCGGCGACGGCATGGGCGTGTCGACCGTCACGTCGACTCGCATCGCGACGGTCGGCGTCGACGGGCAACTGGCGCTGGACCGCATGCCCTACACCGCTGTATCGAGGACGGCGTCGGCCGACTACATCACGCCGGACAGCGCCGCCACGATGTCGGCGATGATGACCGGCGTCAACACGAATACGGGCGTGATCGGCTACGGCCCGGCCACCGAGTACGCGGACTTCACCGGCAACGGCAACGGCCCGCGGCTGACGAACATCGGCGAGTTGGCCATCTCGATGGGGTATGCGGTCGGCATCGTCACGACAACGCGCGTCACCCACGCGACCCCCGCGGGCGTGTTCGCCCATGTCAACGACCGCAACCTGGAGAACGAGATCGCCGCGCAAGCGGTACCCGGTGGAGCGGGCTTCAACACCCGACTCGGGGATGGGCTGCACGTCATCTTCGGAGGCGGCCGGCGGCATTTCCTTCCCGCTTCGGCGACCGATGACGAGAGCCTCGCGGGACGGCGAACAGACGGCCGTGACCTCCGAAACGAACTGCGGCAGCGCGGCTATCGCTACGTCTGGAACCGGCAGGGACTCAACTCGCTGGGCGGTTCCGGCCGCGCGATCGGCCTGTTCGCTTCGAGTCACCTGGCGTACGAGGCGGACCGGAGCAGCGACCAGCCGAGCCTGGAGGAGATGACGAGAAAGGCGATCCAGATTCTGGGCGCGACGGGAAAGCCCTGGTTCCTGATGGTCGAATCTGGCCGAATCGACCACGCGCACCACGAGGGGAATGCATATCGCGCCTTCACCGACACCCGGATGTTCGATCGTGCGATCAGCGCCGCACAGCGAAGCGTGAATCTCAACAGGACCCTGATCCTCGCGACGGCCGACCACAGCCACGTCTTCACGATCGCCGGCTACCCGATGCGACAGCTCGGCGACCTGCGCTACACGCCCCGCTCGGTGCCCGCGTCGTTCCGCAACCAGCCTTACCATGGCATCCTGGGAACCGTCCACGACATCGACAGCGGAGGCACGATCTCGGAGAGCGGAGACTCGGGCGGCATTCCCTACACCATCCTGGGCTACGCCAACGGGCCGGGACATCGCAGCGGCTCGCGCGTCAATCCGAACAGCGACAGGACGGCCGGCCACGGCGGCGCCGTTCCTTCGAGCACCAGCCACACGGCGTACCGGCAGGAGGCAACGGTCCCGCTGTTCCTGGAGACGCACGCCGGGGAAGACGTGATGATTTACGCGGTCGGCCGTACCGCGGAGAACGTGCGTGGCACCGTGCCCAACACGAAGGTGTTCGACTGGATCAAGGACGGCTTCGCCGGCAGGGGAAGCGCACGCCCGCCCCAGCCGGACCCGGACCCCGATCCCGACCCGGATCCGACCCCGACACCGCCGCCTCCGAGCGAGGGAAGCTGCACCCCGACGACCACGGCGCTTCAGTTCGACGGCGGCTACGAGGTCAGCATGTGCTACGTCACGCCAGGCGGGGAGGAAGGCCAGGCCAAGGCCGAAGCGTGGTCCGGCGAGGGCGGCATTCTGTGGTTCTTCGGCCGCGAGAACCCCGAGGTCCTCGTCAAGGTCCTGAACGGGTGCGCGAGCAATGAGCACCGTTGGGTGTTCGTGGCGCCGGTGACCACGCTTGACTTCACTCTGTGGGTGACGGCGCCCGACGGTACACGCTGGACGCACGGCAACCGCCAGGGGATGACCGCCGCCACGAAGGGCGACCTCACGGCGTTCCCGTGCGGATAGAAGGCCGAACGGCGCGAGGAGCGCCCGCAGCGTCCTTTCCCACCGACGCATTTCCCTGGTTGCTACGGCGGAAGATTGCGATCCCGGACCGGGTGGCGGGCTATCTCCCGCGGCCCGAACTCGAGGAGCGGGCGCTGCCCACGCGCCGCCGGCTCACCGTGCTGAGAGCCTCCGGCGGATTCGGCAAGACGACCCTGATGGCGGAATGTTGCCGCCGGCTTCGCCGGGACCGGGTTCCCACGGCCTGGGTTTCGCTCGACGAGAACGATGAACCCGGCGTGCTCGACGTGTACATCGCGTTCTCCTGCGCCAGCGCGGGCCTGGACCTTCTCGGTCTCGGCGTCCCCGACGCGGCGCTCGCGGAAGAGGCCTCCGGCGGACCGGCAAGCCGAATCGGCATGGTCGTCCACGCCATCGAGTCGTTCGGAAGACCCTTCGTCATCGCCTTCGACGAGTTGGAGCGTCTGAACTCCGCCTCCGTCCCGCTCCTCGCGTTCCTCCTCCGACGCGGGCCCTCCAACCTGCACCTCGTGTTCGCGGGCCGCGAGATCCCGGACGGCCTGGACGTGGCCAGTCCCCTGCTGGGCGGTCACGCGCGGGCGCTGGAAACGGAGGACTTGAGGTTCTCCCGAGCGGAGGTGGCCAGGTTCTTCGACCTGCGCCTCTCGCGTCGCGCGCTGACGAAAGAGATCGACCGTTCGGCCGGATGGCCGGTCGCACTGCGCATCTCCCGGAACAGCATGGAACGCGAAGCGAACGACGGCCACGCCAGGGCGGATGGGTTCGTCGGGAACTGGATGGAGTCCCGCCTGTTGGCGAAGCTCGGGCGCCGCGACCGGGACTTCGTTCTGGACATGTCGCTGCTCGATTGGATCGAACCGGACCTGTTGGACGAAGTTCTGCAACACAGCGACTCGATGCGCCGCCTCGAGTCGATGGCCGTGCTGACGGGGCTGCTCGAACCGCTGAACGACGGTGGAACCCGGCGTTGGCGGCTGCATCCGCTGGTGCGCGAGCACTGCTCCGGCAGGCGGCTTCGCGAAGACCCGGACCGGTTTGCCGCTGTCCATCGGCGAATCGCCGCCGCGATGGCGAAACGCCGCGAGACAACAACAGCGATGCGTCACGCGATCGAGGGGCGCGATCCGTTCCTCGCCGGCAGGATTGCCGAGCGGGCAGGCGGCGTACGCCTCTGGGTCCGCAACGGCGTCCCGGAGTTGCAGCAAGCGAATCGCCTGCTGACCGACGATGCCGTTTCCGAATCGCCGCGACTGAAGCTCCTCAGATGCATGGCGCTGGCGCTCGCCGGGCGAGGCGATGAGGCTCGAGCGCTCTACAAGGCGTGTCCCCGCTCAACAACCTCCAGCGACGACAATGGCGATGTCCGCTACCTCCTGGAGGACTTCACCGTTCGTTTCGGCCTGGCGCTGTACGGCGTCTCTCCGGTCGGGTCGGACTGGCCGGAGACCTCGTTTCGCGATATCGCACGGCTGACGACAGCGGTGGATCTGGAGCCGGCCGATCGCGGTGGAATCGAGTACGGGCTCTGCATCCTGCACTTTCTGAAGGGGGAATTCGACATCGCTCTCGACAGGCTCTCCGCGGCCCTCGAGTTCGCTGGGACGGACTACATCGTGCTGTACGGAGGAATCCTGCACGGCCAGATCGACTTCGCGAGAGGTCGTTTGCAGGATGCCCGGGACCACTTCCGCAGAGCACGCCAAACCGCCAGGAAGTGCTTCCTGCTCGACCCTACGGCGATGACGAGCTGCGACGTCGTTCGGTACGAAGTCGCCCTGGAATGCAACCCCGGTTCGGTCGCCGCCGACCCGCCCGGCGTACTGAGGCTGTTGATGAGCCTCGGCGTGCCCTTCTCGTACTTCGCGACGGCCAGCAACGTGTTGATCGGCAACAGACTACGGTCCGGAAGCGTCGACAAAGCCCTGGCGCTGGCGAACAGGTTGGTGCTTCGATCCCGTCGGGCCGGGTTGACCACCTTCGTGAGACTGACCGTGGCGCTACGGATATCGGTACTGGTGACCGCCGGCCGCGTGGCGGAGGCTGAACGCGCGTGGCGACGCGAGACGCTGCCAGAGGACCCTGCCGACTGCGTTGATCTGACGGCTCAGAGCTGGAGGGAAATGGAGGCCGTTTCGGAAGCGCGCACTCGTCTGTTGATAGCAGGCCGACGGTGGAACGAAGCGCGTTCGCTGCTGCGCCGGTTGCACGCGGTTTCCGCAGAGCTGGGCCTCCGCACGGTCGAGATGCGCGCCCTGGCGTTGTCCGTCGCGCTGGAACAGCAAGCCGGCGACACCCGGGCCAGCCTGCGCCGTCTGACCGAGTATCTGAGGCTGTTCGCGGAATCACCATACGCATGGCCGTTGGTGCGGGATCGCGCAACCTGCGCCGATGCATTGCGGAGGTACCTCGACCAGGGCGCCGACGCATCCCATCGACAAGCCGCGCGTTCACTGCTGGCGATGTGCGGCGCCGACGACGGTTCAACCCCGCCGCTCAGCGAACGCGAGCTTGACGTCCTGCGGCGGCTTGAGGGCCGCCAGGACAAGGAGGTCGCGGCCGAGCTGGGCTTGAGCAGGCACGGCGTGAGGTATCACCTGCGGAGCCTCTTCTCCAAGTTGGGCGCCCGCAATCGCGCGGAGGCCGTCCGGCGGGCCCGGGAGATGGGCCTGATCCCGGACGACGCCTGACCGCGACAAAGCGCCTTCGGGGCGGCGCCCAGCCGACCGACCGGCTACACCTCCTGGTGCGCCACTACACCCTTGCCGACGGCTATAGTCAGACGAAGATTCACCCTGGAGGTACTCGGTTCCAATGATCAGCTTGCCCCTGCTGGACGCTCGGAATTCTCCCCAAAGGCCGACACTGCATAGTCAGATTTCCTCAACGCGGCCGCTGTCCTCGACTCGACTGTCAACAGGTGCAGCCGGTGCATCCCTGCTGTTCCTGGCCTTGCTCGTGGCGGCGCCCGCGACCGCTCAGCAGGGGCGGGATCTGCTGGCGGCCACGGAGGAGCCGCTCGGCGCGTCAGGCGAACAGGTCTTCTCCAAGGAGTCCGTCAGTGGCGGAGTCATCCACTACGGGGCCGGCGACTTCTCGCTGGTCGAGGCAACGGCGGCGGCGGAACCGACCGAGCTCACCGGAGTCGCTTCGGCGGCAACGACCGAGTACAAGTACGACGACGATGACCCCGAAGCCTTCACAAACATCACGAACGCTCACGATCAGGAGTACGCGCAGCGGTTTCGATTGCCTCGTGCCGGAACCGTCACGTCCGCCACCGTGTGTTTCGGTCGACCCGAAACCGACGGCAATGCACACGTTTCGTTCGACTTGATCTTCTATCGCGATTCCGGTGGGCGACCGGGCAGTCGATTGGCTGAGTACTCCGCAGACACTTCGAGGACCCCGGGCTTCGAGGGCTTCGAGAGAGGCACGTGGGGCTGCCTTGAAGTCGCTGGCGACATCACTGGGCAGCGACTCGGAAGCGGTGACACTTGGCTGAGCGTCCGGTGGCCAAACTCGAGCGGCAAGCTCTTCGTCGAAGATCGCAACGGTCAGGGCGGCACGAGGAATTACTGGCGGGCCCGAAGGGCGCAAGGCGCCAGTTGGGGCTCATGGACCAGAGACACGGAAGTCACGGCCTACTTCATCCGGCTGGGCGTGGACCATGGCGGCAGCACGCCGACGCCGGACCCGGACCCCGATCCGGATCCGCCACCTCCACCTGCCGGCTCCGGCTGCACGCCGACGACGACAGCCCTTCAGTTCGACGGCGGCTACAAGGTCAGCATGTGCTATCGCACGCCCGAGGGGGAGGAAGGCCAGGCCAAGTCCGGCGTCTGGGCTTCGAGCCAGGCGGGCCTGCTCTGGTTCTTCAACCGAGAGAACGCGGAGGTCCTGGTCAAGGTGCTGGACGGTTGCTCGAACAACGGTCACCGCTGGGCCTTCGTGGCGCCCGTTACCACCCTGGAGTTCAACCTCCGGGTGACGGGGCCGAACGGCAAGCGCTGGACGCACAGCAACAGGCAGGGCGTCACCGCGACGACGAAGTCGGACCTCCGCGCGTTCAGTTGCTCGGACGAGACCGACGATGGGGACGGCGACGGTGGCGGTGGTGACGGCGGAGACGGTGGTGACGATGGAGACGGTGGTGACGATGGAGACGGTGACGGTGGAGACGGAGGCGGTGATTCCGGAACAAGGTACGACGTGGGCGATGTGATCTCGACCTTGCCCTCCGATTCATGGTCTTTCAACGGTGGGTTGAGCGGCTGCTCGTTTGGTTCGAGCGGCGGCGTGACCACCGTGCAATGCTCGAGAAACGGCTACGTCGAAAGGCGGCCCTACCGCTACACATGTGACGCCGGCACTTGCAGGATCGAGGGCAGAACGGTAACAGCGGGAAGCTGGTTGGAAACCCGCTGACGATGGCGCCCGGACGCGCGCGTCTCGTGGCAGCTCCCTGGGCGGGCGTCGCCCTTCTGCTGGCCACGCTCGGTTCGCCAGTCTCAACCGGCGCTCAGCAGCCGGCATCCGCGACCTACAGCGTGACTTTCGAGGGGATGTGGAACGCGGCGAGCACGCCGGACGGCGTAGTCGGCGGCGCTCACTTCACGACCCTGATCGGCGCCGTCCACAACAGCGACGTCA
Organism: Thermoanaerobaculia bacterium; assembly: GCA_965232105.1. Taxonomy (GTDB): domain Bacteria; phylum Acidobacteriota; class Thermoanaerobaculia; order Multivoradales; family Multivoraceae; genus Multivorans. The sequence goes on along the minus strand of OZ246956.1, from coordinate 2,296,405 downwards.
CGTTCTGGGCGCCGGACGGCCAGGCGACCCCGGGCGTGGAAGCCGTCGCCGAACTCGGCGTGACTTCGCGCTTCGTGAGCGAGTACAACGCCGTTCCGGCCGCCGACCGGAAAGCGTTGATCCGCCGGCCTGCGCCGGCCGGGCCCACCGGAACGACGACCTTCACGATCGAAGCGAGCACGGCGCACCCGCTGGTCACGCTGCTGTCGATGATCGGCCCCAGTCCGGACTGGTTCGTCGGCGTTTCGGGTTTGTCCTTGCGGAACGGCGAGGGTTGGCAAGCGACGATCAGCCGGGATCTCTTCCCCTACGACGCCGGAACGGAAGACGGAACGGAATTCTCGCTCAACAACCGGGCGACGAACCCCCGGGGCACGATCGCCAGCATCCGAGGTCAGGGGAAGTTCTCGAACGCTCCGATGGCGAGGCTGACCTTCGTTCTTCAGGAGTCGGGGCCGCCTCCAACGCCGGATCCCGACCCGGATCCACCGCCGCCGTCCTCAGGCTGCACCCCGACAACGACGGCGCTTCAGTTCGACGGCGGCTACGAGGTAGCGATGTGCTATCGCACGCCGGACGGACAGGTGGGCCAGGCGAAGTCCGGCATCTGGGCTTCGGGCCAATCGGGCCTGCTCTGGTTCTTCGACCGCGAGAACGCGGAGGTCCTGGTCAAGGTCCTCGACGCCTGTTCCCATAACGGCCATCGCTGGGCGTTCGCGGCCCCGGTCACCACTCTGGAGTTCAACCTCTGGATCACAGGTCCGAACGGCAAGCGTTGGACGCACGGCAACGCGCAGGGAAGAACGGCCGCAACCAGGAGCGACACGTCGGCGTTCCGCTGCGCCGACGAGCCTGCGGGAAGGTAGGCGCCGTCGCGCTACATGCCGCGCCGGTACTCGCCGCCGACCCGGTACAGCGCGTCCGAGATCTGGCCGAGCGAGCAGTGCTTGACCGTCTCCATCAGTTCCTCGAACACGTTGCCGCGACGGCGAGCTGTGTCCCGCAGCCGCTCGAGGCATTCCGGCGCGTGCTCCGCGTGGCGCCGGTGGAAGGCGGCCAGGCTGTCGATCTGCCGGCGCTTCTCCTCGTCCGTCGAGCGGATGAGCTCCGCCTCGACCGTTTCCGCGAACTCCTGGTCCTCTGCAAGGAAGGTGTTGACCCCCACCACGGGCAGACTGCCGTCGTGCTTCTTCGCCTCGTACTCCATGCTCTCGTCCTGGATCTTCGAGCGCTGGTACATCGTGTCCATCGCCGCCAGCACGCCGCCGCGCTCCGACAGCCGCTCGAACTCCAGGTAGACCGCCTCCTCGACCGCGTCGGTGAGCTGGTCGAGGGCGAAGGAGCCCTGCCAGGGGTTCTCGCTCCGGTTGAGGCCGAACTCGCGGTTGATGATCAACTGGATCGCCAGCGCCCGGCGCACGGACTGCTCGGTGGGCGTCGTGATCGCTTCGTCGAACGCGTTCGTGTGCAGGGAGTTGCAGCGGTCGAGGATGCCGTACAGCGCCTGCAGCGTGGTGCGGATGTCGTTGAACTGGATCTCCTGGGCGTGGAGCGAACGGCCGGAGGTCTGGATGTGGTACTTCAGCATCTGGCTGCGGGCGGAGGCGCCGTAGCGCTCGCGCAAGGCCCGCGCCCAGAGGCGGCGGGCGACCCGACCGATCACCGCGTACTCGGGGTCCATCCCGTTCGAGAAGAAGAACGAGAGGTTGGGGGCAAAGTCGTCGACCGCCATCCCCCGCGCCAGGTAGTACTCCACGATCGTGAAGCCGTTGGCGAGCGTGAACGCCAACTGGGTGATCGGGTTCGCTCCGGCCTCCGCGATGTGGTAGCCGCTGACCGAGGCGCTGTAGTAGTTGCGGACGTTGTGGTCGATGAAGAACTGCTGGACATCGCCCATCATCCGTAGCGAAAACTCGGTCGAGAAGATGCAGGTGTTCTGGGCCTGGTCTTCCTTCAGAATGTCGGCCTGGACCGTGCCCCGGACCCGGCTCAGCGCGTCGGCGCGGATCCGCTCGTAGACGTCGCGCTCGACGACCTGGTCGCCGGAGATCCCGAGCAAAGCCAGCCCCAGACCGTCGTTCTCCTCCGGCAGTTCACCGCGGTAGACCGGCGCGTCGCCGGCGGAAAGCCGGTCGATCTCCGCGCGCGCCTGCTCCAGGCCGCCCGTCTGCCGCAGGTGACGCTCCACCTGCTGGTCGACCGCGGCGTTCATGAAGAACGCCAGGATGGTCGGCGCCGGGCCGTTGATCGTCATCGACACCGACGTCGTCGGATCGCAGAGATCGAACCCCGAATAGAGCCGCTTCATGTCGTCGACCGTGGCGATCGAAACCCCCGAGTTGCCGACCTTGCCCCAGATGTCGGGGCGCAGCCCCGGGTCCGAACCGTAGAGCGTGACCGAGTCGAACGCGGTCGACAGTCGGCTGGCAGCCTGCCCGCGTGACACGTAGTGGAAGCGGCGGTTCGTGCGCTCCGCGATCCCCTCGCCCGCGAACATCCGCGTCGGCTCTTCGCTGCTGCGCCGGTAGGGATAGACCCCCGCGGTGTACGGGTAGCCGCCCGGCAGGTTGTGCTTCATCAGGAAGCGCAGCAGGTCGCCCCAGTCCGAGTACTCGGGCAGCGCCAGCTTCGGCATCCGCAGGTGGCTCAACGTGGTCACGTAGTTGTCGCCGGTGACGGCGCGCCCGCGGACGGGGTAGCTGTACTGGTCGGCGCGCGCGGCCCGGGCGCGCTCGGGCCACTTCTTCAGGAGCTCCACGGCCTCGGCCCCGACTTCGGCCAGCGCTTCCCGGTAGGTCCGGCGCAGACGGGCGAGGGTGTCGTCGGGCGCCGCATCGAGCGCTGCCGCCGCGTATCCGGCAAGCGGTTCCGGTAGCTCCGGATCGTCCAGCTCGGCCAGCGCCCGGTAGCAGGCGTGCGCCTTCGACGCCGCTGCCCCGCGGCGCGCGGCGTCAGCCTCGGCGGCGCGGCCCGCCTCCGCGATCTCCGCCAGGTAACGGTTGCGGTTGTCCGGAATGAGGACCGCCGCCTTCGGCGCCCGCTCGTCGAGGTCGACCGTCGGGGTCCAGGCGGCCTCGTCCAGGTCGAGCCGCTCCCGGAGCAGCCGGCACACGTTCCAGAACATCCAGCCCATGCCCGGGTCCTGGAACTGGCTGGCGATCGTCGGGTAGACCGGCACGTCCTCGTCGGCGGTCCCGAACGCCAGCCGGTTGCGCCGCCACTGCTTGCGCACGTCGCGGAGCGCGTCCTGGCCGCCGCGCCGGTCGAACTTGTTCAGAACGATCACGTCGGCGAAGTCGAGCATGTCGATCTTCTCGAGCTGGCTCGCCGCTCCGTAGTCCGAGGTCATCACGTAGATCGAGAGGTTGACCAGGTCGACGATTTCGCTGTCGCTCTGGCCGATGCCGGCCGTCTCCACGAGGACCATCGAGAAGCCGGAAGCCTTGAGGAGCGCGATCGCGTCGCCGAGCACCTCGCTCGTCGCCAGGTGCTGCCGCCGGGTCGCCATCGAGCGCATGAAGGCGCGTTCGCTGCGCAGGCTGTTCATCCGGATGCGGTCGCCGAGCAGGGCGCCGCCCGTGCGGCGCCTGGTCGGGTCCACCGCGAGGACGGCGATCCGCCGTCCCGCGTCGTCGCCCGGGAAGCACTCCAGGAACCGGTTCAGGAGTTCGTCGGCAACGCTGCTCTTGCCGGCGCCGCCGGTGCCGGTCAGCCCGAGCACCGGCACGCCGGCGCCAGCCAAGCGCCACTCCTTGCGCAGCCGGCGCAGCTCGGACTCGCCAATCGTGCCGCGCTCGATCGCCGAAAGCAGGCGCGCCAACTCCCCGTCGCCGTCCGGATCGGCCGCCACGCGCACCCGGAACCGCGGCGCCGGTGCGCTTCGACGCTTCGCGTGCGTCCGTTCAACGACGTCGTCGATCATCGCCGGAAGCCCCATCTTCAAGCCGTCGTCGGGATGGTAAATCCGTTCGACTCCGCAGGTCTCCAGCTCGGCGATCTCCTCGGGAGTGATCGTGCCGCCGCCGCCACCGAACACCAGGACATGCGCGGCGCCTTCCTCCGCCAGCCGGTCGATCATGTAGCGGAAGAACTCGATGTGGCCGCCTTGGTAGGAGCTGATCGCGATCGCGTCCGCGTCCTCCTGCACCGCGGCCCGGACGATCTCGTCGACGCCGCGGTTGTGGCCGAGGTGGATCACCTCGGCGCCGCGATCCTGGATCATCCGCCGCATGATGTGGATCGCCGCGTCGTGACCGTCGAAGAGCGACGCAGCCGTCACGAAACGGAGCGGACTCGCATCCTCCGCGGGCCGGGTCCGCAGGTCTTGTTCGGGTGTCGTCACGGTACGGCTCCTTCTCGGCAAACGCCTGCCCGGAGTCTACTGCCGAGGCGCAGAGTAAGCTCCGCCAACGAGTTCAAGCCAATGCCGGCGGCCGCCACCGCCCTCCTCCGCAACCCGCTACCGGAGTTTGCCGTGAGAACGACGATTCCCCTCTCCGCCCTCAGCCTCCTCGGCTGCCTGATCCTGGCGACCGCGCCGGCCGCCTCTCAACAGGAACCGGCTTCGAGTCGCACCGATTCCGGCCCGACGAGCGTCGCGCCGGCCGATGCCGAGGCAACCGCCGCCGCCCGGCGCGAGCGTTTCCGCCGCTTGCGGTACGGCAACCTGGCGGAGCTCGAACTGGCCGGCAAGCAGCTCAGAATCTCCTATCCGGATCTCGCAACCGACAGCGGCGACTATCGTGCGTTCGAGGCCCTCGAGCCCGGCCAGGTCGCGGCCTGGACCAGCGCCAGGGCGGTCAAGCTGCTCACCCACGCGTCTCTCTCCTTCGGCGGCGTCGTCGTGCCGAACGGAAACGTCTCCCCCGACTACCCCGGCGTCTACAGCCTGTGGCCGAAGCGCACCGCCGGCGGCTGGAGCCTCGTGTTCAACGGTGACGCGGACATCTGGGGCAGCCAGCGCGACGCCGCGGCCGACGCTGTCGAGGTGCCGCTTGAGCACTCAACGACCGACGAGCCGACGGAGAAGCTGACGATCGAGTTCCTGGACGTCGGCCCAGGCGCGGTGCTCAGGATCGCCTGGGGCGATCATCAGTTCCTGGCGGCGTTCGAAGCCGCGCCGTAAGGCGGCATGGGCGATTCTGCCGGTCGCTCCGTATACTCCCCTGCATGTCCGTGACGCTGCTCGACCAGCCGCCGCCGACCCTGCACCGGCGCCTCGGCCCGTACAGCCGGGCCGATCACGCCGCTCTGCCCGACGAACCGCGCTGCGAACTCATTTACGGCCACTTCTACTTGAGTCCCAGTCCCGTCTCCCTGCATCAGTACATTTCGGTCCGGCTCGTTCACCTCCTGCACGAGATCGCCGAGCGGACCGGCGGCCTGGCGCTCGCCGCGCCCATGGACGTCCACCTCGCGCCGCATTCCGTGGTCCAGCCCGACCTGCTCTACGTCTCGGCAGACCGGAGTGAGATCGTCCGGGACTGGATCGAAGGCGCGCCCGACCTCGTGGTCGAGATTCTGTCGCCCTCAACGGCCAGCCGCGACCAGGTCCACAAACTGAACCTCTACGCCGAAGCCGGCGTCGCGGAGTACTGGATCGTCGATCCTGCGGGCCGCCACATCACGTTCCTTGTCTCGGATGGCGACGCCTTCACCGTCCACCCACCGGAATCGGGCCGCTGGCGCTCGCCGGTCGTGCCGGAAGTCGAACTCGACGTCGACGGCCTGTGGGACGCGGTGGAACGGAAGTTCGGTCCGCTGTCCGACCGGTAAGCCCGTGCCCGCCGCGCCCTTCCGGCGCCGCGGTGTCAGGCCTTCGTCACTCCCGGGACCGCCACCGCGTACCGGCCCTTCTCGTCCGGCACCGTCGGCGGGGCCGCGTCCCAGGCGTAGGTCGCAGGCTCGAGCGACACGTCCGACTTTAGCGCTTCCTTCCAGGTGATCTTCTTGCCGCTGTAGGTCGCCATGCGGCCCAGGACGGCGGTCATCGTCGCGATCGCGCCGTTCTTCGCCTCGTTGAACGGCTTGTCCTCGCGAATCGCCTCGAACAGGCGGTCGTGCTCGACCTGGTAGGGACTCTTCTCGTCCTCCGGCTCGAGATGGTTCCAGCCCCCGGGCGCTTCGATCAGACCGGAGGCGAGGCTCGCCCGGCCCTTGCTGCCGTGGGCGAACTCGGCGACCTGATCCCAGCAGTTCTGGATGTGCCGGCACTGGCTCAGCATGACCGCGCCGTCGTCGTAGGTGTACTCGACGAAGTGGTGGTCGAAGATCTCGCCATGGTCCGGGCCGTTCCGCCACTGGCGGCCGCCCTGCCCCTGGGCAGAGGCGGGATGGCCGCCCTTTACCCAGTTGCCAACGTCGATGTTGTGGATGTGCTGTTCGACGATGTGGTCGCCGCAGAGCCAGTTGAAGTAGTACCAGTTGCGCATCTGGTACTCCATTTCGGTCTGGCCGGGCTTGCGGCCACGGACCCAGACGCCCGAGCCGTTCCAGTAGACGCGGAGCGCCACGACATCGCCGATCGCGCCGTCGTGAATGCGCCGGATCGTCTCGTTGTACATCCCGCTGTGGTGTCGCTGCAGGCCGACGCCGACCTTGAGGTTCTTCTCCTTCGCGGCCTTGGCCGCCTTGAGCACACGCCGCACGCCCGGCGCGTCGACCGCGACCGGCTTCTCCATGAACACGTGCTTGCCCTGCTCGACCGCGTACTCGAAGTGCTCGGGTCGGAAGCCCGGCGGCGTTGCGTGAACCACGACGTCGACGCCGGAGTCGATCACCTTCCGGTAGGCGTCGAAACCGACGTAGCGGTTCTCGGCCGGCGCCTGGAGGCGCTTGCCGTTGTCGAACGACCCGTTCTCGCCCAGCTCGGCGAGGTGCGCGTAGCAGTTGCCGAGACGGTCCTCGAACGCGTCGGCCATCGCGACGAGTTCGACCGGTCCCGAGGTCGACATGGCCTGCGCCGCGGCGCCAGTCCCGCGCCCGCCGCAGCCGATCAGGCCGATCCGCAGCGTCGCGTCACCGCGCGCGCGCCCCACGTCCGAGTTCGTGTTCGCGGCAGCCGCCGCGGTCCCGCCGCCGACTCCGCCCGCCAGCAGGGCCGCCGAAGCCCCGGTGATGAAACTGCGCCTGGAGGTTGTGTCCATCGTGTCTCCCCGCACCCGAAGGTGCCGTCCTCGTCGATCCGTATCGGTCGATCCTGTTCCGTTGGTCGCAATACTCTAGCCGACGCCTCCGCTACCATCCGCCGCCATGAACGACCTCGAAACGCTCCGCTTCGAACTGGCCGACAACGTCGCCCGGATCACCCTCAACCGGCCCGACGCGGCGAACGCGATGAACATGCAAATGTCGAAGGACCTGCTCGAGGTCGGCATCGAATGCGACGAAAACCCTGACGTGCGGGCCGTCCTGCTACGCAGCGAGGGCCGCATGTTCTGCGCCGGTGGCGACCTTGCATCCTTCGCCAGGGCCGGCGACGCACTGCCCCGCGCCCTCAAGGAGATGACGGTGTACCTGCACGCGTCGATCACGCGCCTGGCCCGCGGCAGCGCGCCCGTGATCACGGCGGTCCAGGGACCCGCGGCCGGCGCCGGCTTCTCCCTCGCCTGCGCGGCCGACCTGGTCGTCGCCTCCGAGCAGGCGGTGTTCACGATGGCCTACACCCGCGCCGGACTGACCCCGGACGGCAGTTCGACCTACTTCCTGCCGAGACTCCTCGGACGCCACAGGGCGCTGGAGCTGATTCTCACGAACCGCACCCTCACGGCCGCCGAGGCCCGGAACTGGGGGCTGGTCAACGAGGTGGCGCCCGCCGACGAACTGGACGCGCGCGCCGGGAAGTTGGCGCAGCAGCTCGCCGCCGGACCGACCCGGGCGTTCGGTACGGCGAAGGAACTCGTCATGCGCTCGTTCTCGGAGGATCTCGAATCGCAGATGGAGTTCGAGTCGCAGGCCATCGCCAACGCCGCGCGTACCGAAGACGCCGCGGAGGGCATCGCCGCCTTCTTCGAGAAGCGCCGGGCGAACTTCCGCGGCCGCTAGCAACTTGGACCGCGGGAGCAGGCGACGACGACTGTCGGTGCGCCGGCCTGCCATCCGTGCGCCCGATGACGGACGCACGGACTGGTTCGCGCGTGGCGCGGCGCCGCGCCACACGGGTTCTGGCCGGCATCCGGTCCAGCTCCGCACAACGCCGAGGCTCCGCGTTTCAGCCGCGGTCGCCGCGCTGCCGGCTCTTGTCTGGGCCGCGGTCCAGGAGCCGGGCGCCGGCCGCTACCCGGACATGCCCCCGGGGCGGCCGCCGGTCGTCGACGTCTCTGCCGCGGAGGCCGCCACCGAAGCCGACATGCGGTCCTACCGCGAGCGGATCGTCGGCGTCAGCGCCGAAGGCGGCGAGATGCACCTCGACATGGCGCCGGTTCGGGGCGGCGAGTTCCTGCTCGGCAGCCCCGAGGACGAGGCCGGGCGCGGCGAGCTGGAATCTCCGCGCCGGCGCGTGCGGATCGGCCCGTTCTGGATGGCGACCCATGAGACGACCTGGGACCTCTACCGCGTGTTCATGTTCGACACGGATCGTAGCGGCGATGAACCCGGCGCCCCCTGGGCGGACGCGGTGAGCAGGCCGACGCCGCCCTACCGGCCGATGGACTTCGGCATGGGGGTCGAGGGCTTCCCCGCGATCTCGATGACGCAGTTCGCGGCTCGGCAGTTCACGAAATGGCTGTCGATGAAGACCGGCCGCTTCTACCGGCTCCCGACCGAGGCCGAGTGGGAGTACGCCTGCCGCGCGGGGAGCCAGACCGCGTGGTCGTTCGGTGACGACGCGGCGGAGATCGACCGCTTCGCCTGGCACGCCGGCAACAGCGGCCGCCGCTACCAGCAGGTCGCCCAGCTCGAAGCGAACGCGTGGGGCCTCTTCGATCTGCACGGCAACGTGGCCGAGTGGACCCTCGACGCCTACGCCGGCTACGCCGCACCGGGCGAGGGCGACATTCCGGTGGACCCGATCGTCTGGCCGGGCAGGGAGTTTCCCCGAAGCGTCCGCGGCGGTTCCTGGAGGGACGAACCGGCGGCGCTCCGCTGCGCCGCGCGCCGCGGCTCGGAGCTCGCCTGGAAGCGGATGGACCCCCAGATTCCTCAGAGCGTCTGGTACCACACGAACGCCCGGTTCCTGGGCTTCCGCGTCGTCCGGCCGGTGGCCGAGCCACCCGTCGAAGAACAGGAGCGGTACTGGGCGGCCGACGTGGACTCGGTGCGCCGGATCGTCGACCGCCAGCGCCGCGGAGAGCGGGACTGACTGTCAGCCCCGGGCCGCAGGATTGTCGCCGCTTCGCGGCGCGCCCCTCTCAGAAGCCGGCGAGAACCCGGGTGGCGCGGTCCGCGCCGCCCGCGAACCAGTCCGTGCGCCCGTCATCGGGCGCACGGATGGCACGCCGGCGCACCCAGTTCGTGCGACGCAAGCTCCTACTGTGAGGGCAGCTCGATTGCCAACGTCAGCGTCGGATGCGTCTCCGGCGCCACGAACGCGTTCAGGACCTCGAACGCCATCTCGAAGCTGGAGCGGGCCTCGCCGCTGATCGCCAGATCCAGGTCGCTGTGCGGCTCGACGCGCATCACGGACGGCGGGCCGTTGAAGCGGTGCCCGCTGGTCACGCGCAGATCGAAGGCGGCGTCGGACACGTTCGAGAGCCGGATGTCGATCAACTCATCGTCCTGGCTGCGTTCGACCTTCGTCAGCAGAAGCGAAGCCTCGATCAGCGGCATCAGCACATCCTCGCGACCGATCAGCCAGTTGGCCATCCAGGCGACGGTGCGATTCGCGTGCAGTGCTTCCTTGATCGACTCCGCGCTCCGCTCCTCGGCGAACGCCAGGGTCACCGTGCGGTGCCCGCCGGCATGGGGTGTGTAGTCCCAGTCGATCAGACCGTGGATGTCCGATACGCCGAGGATCGCCAGATCGTTCTCCAACGCGATCCCCAGTGCCTCCGCCGAGTAGAAGTCCCCGTTCGCGACCTCAATACCGTGAAGCAGTCCATCCGCGATGAGCCGCCGATGCATGTCGGTCAGCTTCGCGACCCCGTCGGGGCGCTGGCGCGGCCAGTTCGGGTGATTCCAGAAGACGAAGCCGTTCTGCTCGTTGGCCGCCTCGATCGCCCGCTGCGCCTCCAACTCGCTCGCCTCTTGCTCCTCCGGCGTGGAGGGGCGAAGCCGCGTCATGTAGCCGGTCTCACCGATCTCCACGAGCAGGGCGTTCGCGTCCGTGATGAACACGGCGTTCACGTGGCCTGGCGGCATGCTGCGGGTGATCTCCGCGCCGTTGACCACGATCACTTCCAACTCCGCCTCCGCGACGTACTCGCTGGCAACGACGTAGGCCCGGTTCCGGTCGGGGTGCGGAATGTCCTCCCGGCGCGGCTGGTACTCGAGATGCTCGGTGACCGCCATCAGCGCAAGGCCGTCCCGCTCGGACTCCTGCATGCGGATGATCGGCCACACCATGCCGTCGGAGAAGACGGAGTGAGTGTGCAGATCGACGGCAAGCGTCCGGTAGCCGTCAACATCCGGGAACTCGATCGCGCGTTCCTGGGCTGCAACGGACGTGGTCGCGGCGAGTACCGCAAAGCACAGGACCGGTGTCCAGGTGGCCAGTAGGTTCTTCATGGCGGACTCCTCTCGGGCTGCGGAGGTTCTGAAGGCAACGAGACGGAGGATAGCCGCTGCGACCTGAAACCAGAGTCAAGAAACGGCGTCCACACTCCGCCGCCGTCGCCAGACGTCGGTCGCCACGGCCAGCAGGATCGCCACGCCGGTGATGATCCGCTTCGTCGGCTCGGTGGCGCCGGCCTGGGCGAGCCCGGTCTGCAGCACGGCGATCACGAGCACGCCCAGGAGCGTGCCCGTCACCGATCCACGGCCACCGAGCAGCGAGGTGCCGCCGATGACCACCGCGGCGATCGCCGACAGCTCCATCCCGATCGCGGCATTCGGATCCGCGGACTGGAGGTAGCCGACCTGGCAGAGGCCAGCGGCCGCGGCCAGCAAGCCCGCCAGCGTGAAGACCGCGAACTGAACCCGGGCGGGCCGGACGCCGCAGCGGTGGAGCGCCGTCCGGTTGCCGCCTACCGCGAAGACGTAGCGGCCGAACGCCGTGCGCGAGAGCACGAACTGCAGCCCTCCGACCAGGGCAAGCGAGCCGATGAAGGCGGCGGACAGCCCCAGAACCGGCGTCGTCGCACCGAGCGCGGCGACTCGATCGCCCAGATAGCTCGTCCTTGACGCAGTGACGAGGTACGTCGACCCGCGTGCGATCTCGAGCATCCCGAGCGTCACCAGGAAGGACGGGATCGACCAGCGTGCGACCAGGACCCCGTTGATCGCGCCGCACAGTCCGCCGACCGCAAGCGCAACCAGAGCCGCCGCCACCAGCGGCAAGCCAAAGTCCACGGTCAGTACGCCCAGCACGGCCGCCGCCAGGGCCAGCACCGAACCGACAGAGAGATCGATGCCGCCGGCGATCAGAACCAGGGTCAGACCGGCCGATGCGACGACCAGCGGCGGCAACTGGTTCGCCAGCGTGCGGAACGTCAAGGCACTCCAGAAATGGTCCGTCACCAGGCCGAAGACCACGCACAGGCCGAGCAGGACCAGGACCAGCCCGCCCCGGTAACCCGGAGAGAAAGAGCGGCGCCAGCCAGCCACGGCCAGCGTCATGGGACGGAGCGCCCAGCGAGCATCGAGACGAGGATACAGTCGCGGCTGGCTCGGAGAGCCCCGATCCCATGACCACGCCCCAGCGTCCTGCCTAGTGCGCTCTCTCGTTCGCAGGGTCCGCGGTGGGTCGAAGGCCGCGGCATACCGGCTGACGAAGGGCATGCTGCGCAGGTTCGGATACGACTTCGAGATCTTCCCCCGCTCGAGCCGAGACGCTCACGCCTCAAAGAACGCGGACGAGAGCTTCTACCGCGAGTGGCGGTCGCCGTCGCCGGTCTGGGCGCCCTGGCGCGGCGAGCCCGACTTTCGGGAAGCGTACGACGGCGTCGAGCCCTACACGGTGGTTTCAGGAGACCGCTGTCAGGTCCTCTACCGTCTTGGCAACCAGGCTCTCTCCGTCGACGGCGATTTCGCCGAGTGCGGCGTGTACCGGGGAGGCACGGCGCTTCTTCTCTCCAGGGTCCTGGATGGGCACGGCAAGACCTTCCATCTCTTCGACAGCTTCGAGGGCCTCCCGGCGCCCGATCCCACGAGGGACCCGGATCTGGAAGAAGGCGTCTTCAAGGCGACGTCCGTCCGGGAGGTCAAGGCTCTTCTCGGCGGCTTCTCGGGGGCCCTCAGAATCCACCGAGGGTGGATCCCGTCAACCTTCGATGGCCTCAACGACTCTCGCTTCGCCTTCGTCCACATCGACGTCGATCTCTACCGCTCGACCCTGGACTGCCTGGAGTACTTCTACCCGCGCCTTTCGGCCGGTGCCGTCGTCGTCTTCGACGACTACGGCTTCCCCGCCGCCCGCGGCGAAAAGAACGCCGTGGACGAGTTCTTCTCCGACCGGCCCGAAGCACCACTCGCCCTGCCCACGGGCCAGGCCATCGTGACGAAGCTCCCCTGACGAGGTCGCGAGCGCGGCCGGCTCCAGCGCGGGAAATGCCCTCTCTTGCTACCCGGACGACGTGACGATGTCGACCGGAGTCTTCAGGTCCTCCGCCGTCTCCCCGCGCAGAATCTCCAGAGCAGCCTCGATTCCGAAGACCGCGAGTCGATCGGCGTGCTGGTCGGCGGTGGCCAGGATCTCGCCCTCGACGACGAGTTCGGCCACCGCCTCGATGTTGTCGAAGCCGACGATCAGCACGTCGTCGCGGCCGCTCTGCCGCCGCGCCGCCAGGGCACCCAGCGCCATTTGATCGTTGGCGCACAGAAGCGCCCGGAGATCCGGGTGCTCGCGCAGCATCGCGGCCGCCACCGTGTTCGCCTGCGCCTGCTCCCAACCGCCGCTCTGGACGTCGACGATCTCGGCACCCGCCGCGTTCATCGCGTCCTCGAAACCTGCCTGCCGCTGCTGGGCGTTGAAGGCCGTCGGGATGCCGCCGACGATCGCCACCCGGTCGCCCGGCGCAAGCCGTTCCGCCAGCACCTCGCCGACTCTCCGAGCGCCGTCGCGGTTGTCCGGGCCGACGAAAGGCGCGTCGAGACCCGCCTCCACCGCCACCTCCGCGTCGAGGCGGTTGTCGATGTTGACCACGACGACGCCGGCCGCCTGGGCCCGAGCCAGGGCCGGCGCAAGGGCCTTCGAATCCGCGGGCGCGATGACGATCGCGTCGCTGCCCGAAGCGACCATCTGTTCGACCAGGGCGACCTGCTGGGCCAGATCGCTCTCGTTCCGGGTGCCGTTGACGATCAGGTCGTACTCGTCCGGGTGAGCCTCGTGGTGGGCGCGGGCGCCCTCGGCCATCGTCTCGAAGAACTCGTTCGCGAGGGACTTCATGATCAGCGCGACCTGCGGCCGGGCGGCGTCCTCGTCGACGGACAGGTCGCTGCCGGAACCTCCACAACCCGCGAACGCGAGCGCTATGACGCCGAGGGCGGCAGGGAACGCATCACGGAGTCCGTTGTCTGCCATCGCAGGCTAGAGCCTAGTCGGTTACGGCCAACTCGACCGCCTCGGCAAAGGTCTCGAGCGCGCTCTCCGCAGCCGCCCGATCCGCAGCCGGCGCCTTCGCACCCTTCGCCTCATAGTGGAGCGCCAGCACCTCCAGACGCCCCCGCTTCCGGTGCGCCTTCAGGTCGTACCGCGCCACCAGACGGTCGCCCGCCAGCACCGGCATGCAGTAGTAGCCGTACCGGCGCTTCGAAGCCGGCTTGAAGATCTCCAGGATCTGGTCGAAGCCGAACAGATGGGCCACCCGGTTGCGGCGCCAGAGCACGGGGTCGAACGGCGACAGGAGGACGCCCCGGTCCGGCGCCGGGCGCACGCGACGTAGCCGGGCGGCGAGTTCCAGATCCGACCGGCGCACCCAGCCCGGCCGCCGCTTGCCGTCCGCCGCGATCAGGTCACATTCAACCGCCTCACCCGTCGAAGCCAGTTCCTCCAGCGCGGTCCGGATCTGCGGCCGCACGTTCTTGAGCCGCCAGGTGTCGGCGAGAGCGCCGATCGTCGCCCAGCCGTGACCTTCCAGCGCCCGCAGGATCAACGCCCGAAGGCACTCCTCGAGGCTCCACACGTGCCGGCGCCATTGCTCCGGGATCACCCGTTCGGGGAGATCGAACGTGCGCTGGAAGTTGTGCCGCGAGCGGATCGCCAGTTCGCCGGTCGACCACAGCGAGTAGGCGACCCACCGTTCCCGTTTCGACCGCCACATCTCGCCCATCATCGGTCCCTTGAGGTCGAGCGACCGCATCGGCCCCTCGGCCTCCACCTGGCGCAGGATCGCCTTCGCGACCTCCGGGTGTTCGCGGATCCCGCGGCTGTGCCACGTCTTTGCGCTCCGATACTCGTCCCGGCGAAAGCCGAACGCCGGGTAGAGATCGATCGGGATCCAGCTTGCCTCGTGACCCCAGTACTCGAAGATCGGCTCGCCGGGCTGCAGGAGCTCCTCAGGCAGATTCCGGTCGATGCCGGGCCAGCGGGACAGCGGCACGAGGGCGTGGGTCCGGGCCCCTGCAACGGAGATCGTGTCGAGCTGCAGATAGCCGAAGCGCTCGATCAGCGCGTGAAGCGCGCGCCTCGCCCGCAAGCCCCGGCCGGACGCCGAACGCGGCAGTCCGGTCCACTCCGGCTTGAGCAGACCCGCCCGCGCCAGCGCCAACCGGCGGGCTTCCCGGACCGTGATCTCGGCACCAGAGAAGGACACGAACAGACTCCGATCAGCGACCGTCGGCCGAACCGGCCAAGAGTGCCGCCGCCAACCGGCGACGGGCGACTTCGCCGTCACCCAACATGCCGGCGCTTGCGGTCAATTCAGCCACGCCGCGGTAGTAGTCGCCGTCCCGCGCCAGGTCCTCCCGATTGACCAGCATCGGGTTGTCCTGCAGGCCGCGCAGCCAGGCGACGTGGGCGAGTCCGGCCTTGTAGTGACGCGTCGGCGGCTGGAAGATGAATCGGGCGAGTTCCTCGGCGGGGGCCATCAACTCGCGGTAGCGCACAACGTCCCCGTCGCCGAGTGCCCGAAGCGCCTCGGCTGCCGGCTCGGCGACCGCGTCGAAGGCGCCGAGCAGCGCGTGGCTGTAGTCGCCCAGCCGCACCCTGCGGCCCTTGACCTCCAACGTGGCGGGGAGCCTTGAACCCCCGGCCGGCGGGCGCCCCTCCAGTAGCCGGGCGAAGTGGTAGTCGTCGCCGGTCAGGACGATCTGGCCGCGCATGGCGATGCGGCGGCGGAGCCGCACCTCGAACTCCTCGTCCAGCAGCGAGAGCTTGACCCCGCGCACCTTGTCCGCGTGCCGGGCGAGGATTCGCTCCAGGCTGTTCCCGGGAAAGTAGCCGCGCATCGCCGGGTGGAACATCTCGCCCAGCCAGTGAAGGAACAGCGGTCCCTCGAGCTGGTCGATGATCGCCGAATACACGTCGACGTACTCCCTCTCGGAGGCGCCGTTCAAAGGCAGATGGGGCATCGGCAAGAGGACGGGTACGCCTCCCAGCCCGTCGATGAACTCCGCCTGCTCCGCCACCGCGTCGATCAGCTCCGTCTTGCTTCCGACCGCGTCGAGCTGGTCGCTGCCGGCGCCGGCGACGAAACCGTTCCGGAGTTCCAGGGAGGAGCAGAGTTCGATCAAGCGGCGCGCGCTCGGCCAGCCGATCTCGAAGCGCTGCGCCGTGTCCATCGCCTCGGCGACGCCGAAGCCGAGCGAGTCGACGAAGCGGCGCAGGCCGGCCGTCGCCTTCCAGTCGATCCAGTGCTCGATCTCCTGGGGCGAGCCGGGATGTTCGAGGGAGTGCCCGACCTCGGCATAGCCGCCGCGCACGACGACATGAAGAGCGGCGTAGCAGAGCCTGGGCAGCGGCGCCAGGCCGCTGGACGGGTTCCGGCGGTCCGCGCTCACAAGGCGGCCGCCTTCTTGATGTCGCGGATCCGGGCGAACTCGGGGGTCTGCCGGTAGTGCTCGTCCAGCGGGTAGCAACCGCTGACCATGTTGTTGCGCGGCCCGGTCGTGCAGTCGCTGAAGGTGCGGCAGATCCGTCGACGTTCGAGCGGCCGCCCCGCCAGCACGTCGGCCGGCAGCCGGGGGTACGCGAGAACCATCCGGCCGAGACCCACGAAGTCGACGTGGCCGGCGCCGACTTCCGCTTCGGCCACGTACGGCAGCCACTCCTGCAGGTAGCTGTAGCCCGTCCCGACCAAGGGGAGGCCCGGAAACGCCGCGCGCACCGCGCGTACGGCCGCCAGTTGACGCAGCACTGAGCGCAGCGGATCCTCGGGAGGCAGGTAGCTGTCCGACGCCGGGTACGTGAACGGCCGCGACAGGTGCGGGCAACTGTAGGGCGAACCCATCGTCACGTTGACGATTTCCACCCCGGCCTCGATCAGGAGCGCGATGTACCGAATTGCCTCGGAGCAGGTCGGTTCGGGAACGGCGATGTCCGACGCGTTGAGCCCGAAACCGAGGTCCGCCGACCTCGGGCCGGCGACCTCGGGCGCGCCGACACCGTCGTCGCCCGCGGCGAACGGCGCGACATCGCCGACCGACAGCCTGACGCCTACGTCGAGACCGGGACACGCCGCTCGTACCGCGGCGATGATCCGAAGCGGCAGCCTGACCCGGTTCTCGAACGAGCCGCCGTAGGGCCCCGGCCGGGTCCGCGCTCCCAGTAGTTCATGCAGCAAGTAGCCGTGGCAGCACTTGATGTCGACGAAGTCGTAGCCCGCCTTCTCGGCACAACGCGCGGCACGCACATAGGCATTGGCGATCTCATCCAACTGCTCGTCGCTCACGAGCGGACGTTCCGCCGCTTCTCCCAGGCGACCGTCGAGTACCGGGTGGACCTGCGCCCGCAGCGGCCGCGGCAATGCCGGCGGCGGATCGGGCCGCGCCAGCCGACCCGAGTGGGTCAACTGCAGGCCGATGACCGGCCGATCGCCGCCGACCCCGCTCTGCTCGTGTCCCGCCAGAACTTCCCGGCGAAGCTCCTCCAGCCAGGCGACGCACTCGTCCAGCCGATCCCCGTCGATGAAGAGTTGGTTCGGGTTCGCCCGTCCTTCCGGAACCACCGCCACCGCCTCGCCGCCCCAGACCAGCTTCGCTCCGCTCAGCCCGAACCGCCGCCAGCGCCGCCGCGTCAGGTCGCTCGGGCTGCCGTCACGGTTCCCGTCCCAACCCTCCATCGGATGGATCGCGAACCGGTTGCCGGCCTCGCGCCCGAAGATCGTCAGCGGCCGCGCCAGCGGACCATCCGGCCCGAGTAACTCGTCGCCGCAGTCGAACGCCCGATCGAGACTGCGCAGGTGCTCCCGAAAGGCCTCGACGCTGCGATGGTGGCCCGGGGGCGTGTAGCGCCGGCTCAATCTCCGTCCCCAGCGGCCACCGGCGGCTGCCAGGGTTCCGGGCCGTCCGGCAGGGCGCTCAGGAACTCGGCCCCGACTTCGCCGTACCAGGCGTGAAGCCGCGCTCGCATCCCGGCGACCCGTTCCGGCTGTGCCGCGGCCAGGTCGTTCCGCTCGCCGGCATCGGCGTCCAGGTCGTAGAGATGGACCCGGCCGTCCTCGTAGCGCTCGATCAGCTTGTAGCGGCCTGTGGAGATCGCACCACCCGGGAAGCCGCCCTGGTTGCCGTAGTGCGGGTAGTGCCAGAACAGGTCCCGCTCAGAGGCCGCGCCCGCGGTCTTCTCAGCCGCTTCGCCTCCACGGAGCAGGTCGAGAAAGCTCGACCCGTCGATTTCGACCTCCGGCGGCAGATCGATGCCGGCAGCTTCCAGAAGCGTCGGGTAGAAGTCCGTGCTGATGACCGGCGCAGCCGTTTCGCCGCCAGCAGCCGCCACGGCCGGCCAGCGGACGATCATCGGTTCGCGGATGCCGCCCTCGTAGAGCCAGCCCTTGCCGCCGCGCAGCGGGAGGTTCGAGGTCGGCGCGCCTTCCGCCGTGGACAAGCCACCGTTGTCGGAAAAGAAGACGACGATCGTGTTCTCGGCCAGGTCGAGGGCGTCAAGCCGGTCAAGGATGCGGCCGACGCTGGAATCGAGCGTCTCGACCATCGCCGCGTAGACGGCGTGGTTCTGGACCTCGCGCACCCGTCGCGGCTCGTTGCGCGGCCAGACCTGCTCCTCGTCGCCGAAGTCGCCGGGATCGGCCGGATACGGCACCACCCCGCTCGGCGGCTCATCCGACACGCTGACTTCAACGCCTGCCTTCGCCGCGTACTTCGCGATCAGGTCGGCCGGTGCCCGCAACGGCGTGTGGACCGTGTAGTAGGACAGGTAAAGCAGGAACGGCTTGCCCTCCTCGTCCGCCGCGTAGCCGTCGAGAAGGGCGAGCGCCTCGTCGGTGAGTCGGGCGGTGAGGTGCTCGTCCTCGGGACCGTCCTCGAGCGTCGGGTTCGAGTAGGGCGAGAAGTAGCTGCGGGGCATCCCGCCGCGGTGGCCGCCGACGTTCACGTCGAAGCCCTGGGCCAGCGGCCAGAACTCCTCCGTCGGCCCCAGGTGCCACTTGCCCAGGAACGCCGTGCCGTAGCCGCCGTCCCGCAGGGCCTCGGCGAGCGTGACCTCCTCGAGCGGCATCCGGTCGTTGAGCGGCGCCGGCGCGTACTTCTCCTGCCGCCGGCCCGCAAAGTAGTTCGTCGCGCCCACCCGGGTCGGATAGCGGCCGGTCATGATGCTGAAGCGGGTCGGGCTGCACACGGGATTCGCGGCGTAGCCGCGCGTGAAGCGCACCCCGCCGGCCGCCAGCCGGTCGATGTTCGGCGTCTCGTAGAACGTGTCCGGATTGAAGGCGCCAACGTCCATCGCGCCGAGGTCGTCCACCAGGAGGAAGACGATGTTCGGCGGCCCGGCGGGCTCTTCGGCCGCGCAAGCGGTGAGGCAGGCGACGAGGACCGCCGCTGCAAGGATGGCAAGTCGTGTCGGGTAACGGGCCGGCCGCATCGGTAGATCACGCTAGCAGGTCCATGACGGCTACAATCGGAGGCCGCCTACGGGCGCGACCCGACTGGGAGGAACTCCATGTCCGCCATCACCCGCCGCGTATTCCTCGGTTCGGCCGCCGCTGCCGCCGCCACGACGACTCTGGGATGCCGTGCCTCGGCCGGCACCGCGGCCGTGGGCCCGAACCAGCAGCTTCGCGTCGCCGTCGTCGGCCTGCGCGGCCGTGGCAACGACCACGTGAACAACTACGCGAAGTTGCCAGGCGTGGAAGTCGCCGCCCTCTGCGATGTCGATCGCAACGTGCTCGAGGCGGCCAAGGCCAGAGCGATCGAGGCCGGCGCGACCGACCCGATGACGATCGTCGACTACCGGGAACTCCTGGAGCGCGACGACATCGACGCCGTGTCCATCGCCACGCCGAACCACTGGCACGCGCTGCAGGCGGTCTGGGCGTGCCAGGCCGGCAAGGACGTGTACCTCGAGAAGCCCGTCTCGCACAACGTCTGGGAGGGCCGCCAGATCGTCCACGCGGCCGCGAAGTACGACCGGATCGTCCAGACGGGCACCCAGATCCGCTCGTCGCCCTCGATCCAGGACGCGCTCGCCTGGGTGAACGAAGGGCACATCGGCGAAATCCAGCTCGCCCGCGGCCTCTGCTACAAGCCGCGCCAGAGCATCGGCCGGGTCGAGGGCGCCCAGCAGGTCGATGCCGCCGTCGACTACGACCTCTGGTGCGGGCCGGCGCCGAAGAAGCCGCTGATGCGCGAGCGCCTGCACTACGACTGGCACTGGGTGTTCGACACCGGCAACGGCGACCTCGGCAACCAGGGCATCCACCAGATGGACATCGCCCGCTGGGCGCTGGGCGAGGACGCGCTCCCGCCGAGGACGATCAGCGTCGGCGGCCGGTTCGCCTATGTCGACGACGGCAACACCCCGAACACCCAGTTCGTGTACCACGACTACGAGCGCGCACCCCTGCTGTTCGAGGTCCGCGGCCTGCCTCGCGACCTCAAGGCGCAGAAGGACGAGTGGCGCCGGCGCGGCATGGACG
Organism: Thermoanaerobaculia bacterium; assembly: GCA_965232105.1. GTDB lineage: Bacteria > Acidobacteriota > Thermoanaerobaculia > Multivoradales > Multivoraceae > Multivorans. The sequence goes on along the minus strand of OZ246956.1, from coordinate 2,276,288 downwards.
AGTACCTCGGTGCGCAAATCGGCGTCATCGTCCACTGCGAAGGCGGCCACCTGCAGATACCGAGCTACACCGAAGCCGTCGCATTCGACGCGAAGGGCAAGAAGCTCGAGAAGTGGGAAGGCGGCGCCAACCACTACGCGAACTTCGTCGACGCCGTGCGCAGCCGCCGCAGCGAGGATCTGACCTCCTCGATCGAGGACGGTCACCTCTCGAGCGCCCTCTGCCACCTCGGCAACGTCTCCTACATGCGGGGCGAGGCCGGCGGACCCGCGAAGATCGCCAAGGTCGCCGGGAAGCTCCGCAACGCCGGCGACACCGCCGACCGCTTCCTGGATCACCTGGTCAGCAACGGCGTCGACCCGGAGATCGAGCAGCCGATCGTCGGCTCGTGGCTCACGATCGACCCGGACACCGAGACGATCGAAGGCGACGACGAGGCGAACCGGTTGCTCACCCGCGAGTACCGCGAACCGTTCGTGGTCCCCGAAGTCGTCTGATGGGCCAGGTCCCGACTCCCACGGAGCACCCGACTGGGTACGCCGGCCATCTGGCCGGCATCCGGCGCAAAGCGCCGGTCCGGCTCAGTGCGGCCATGCTCTTCGTCAGCGTCGCCGCCCCCCTCCACGCCCAGTCCGGCGTGCCCGACGGCTACGAACTCGTCTACTCCCAGGACTTCACCGAAGCCTCGGCCCTCGACGACTTCACGTTCAGCGACCAGCGAGCGTGGAGGTACGGCGAAGGAGACTGGCGCGGCTACCTCGACCTGGAAGGCGGCAGCAAGTACAAGCCGAAGCACCGCTCCCCGCTCAACATCGCCCTGATCGACGATCTCCTGCTTGCCGACTTCGTCCTCGAAGCCGAGGCTTGGCAGACCGGCCGCGAGTACGGCCACCGGGACCTCAGCCTCTTCTTCGGATTCGAGGGACCGAACCGCTACTACTACGCCCACCTGGCCACCGAGCCCGACGACCGCGCCCACAACATCTTCCTCGTCGACAACGCGGACCGCGCGCCGATGGGCGCGATCCCGGACGAAGGCGTCGACTGGGGCCGCGGCTGGAAACGGGTGCGCGTTGAGCGCCAGGACGGCTCGCTACGCGTCTACTTCGACGGCGAGAGGCAGCCGACGGTCGAGGCCGACCGCGACCCGCTCGGCTGGGGTCGCGTCGGCTTCGGCTCGTTCGACGACACGGGCCGCTTCAGCAAGATCCGGATCTGGGCGCCGGAAACGAAGCGGGCGGCGAAGCCGGCGTTCGAGTAGAGCCCGACTCAGCGAGATCCGCGACCCAGATCACGCGCCGGCTGCGGCGAGTCGCCCACCGGCGTGTTGTGCTGCATCGCGATCCGCCACTCGTCGCCCACTCGCGTGTAGGTCATCGTGTAGCGGCCTTCGTGCACGGTCTGCCGGCCCTGCCCGTTGTAGTCCACCGACAGGTGGTACTCGCCGTAGGCGATACCCGTGTCACCGATGATCCGGTACTCCTCGTTCTTCGTCTCGAAGCGCGCGTTCGTCGTATCGTTGAAGAAGAGTTGCCAATCCACCGCGCAGGCTTCCCGGCCCTGCTTGCCCGAGGTGGGGCCGCAGGCATAGAAGGACAGCGCGTCGTCATGCACGGTGTCCAGGAAGGCCTCGAGGTTGCCCGAGTTGAGCGCCGCAACGCCGGTCTCGAAGACCTGCTTCACAGCCGCAGCGTCGCCCACAGCCGCCGAAGCGTCTCCGCCGTCAGCGGCGAACGCCGGGCTGCCTGCCGCCATGGCCAGAGCGAGAATCGCGATCGAAAGAAGGTGGGCTGGGCGCATGGCGTGTCTCTCCAGGTGTGGTTCTCGCTCAAAGCGCTTCCGCAGGAAGCGGCAGGGAGAACATTCTCGCGACGCCGGGCCGAACGCCCGAACAGCGGGCGACGCTAGCACGGGCACGTCCCGCGATCGCGCCGCCGTTTCCGGCACCCCACCCGGCCCCGGAGAGGAGTCCGCAGCGAGCCTCCACTATTGGTCCGTCTCAGCCTGCCGGCTGACCGTAGCTTGCCAACTCTGAGTCGAGTTGCTCCGCCGACACCTCGCCGCCGTGGAACAGCAGGCGATAGCGCAACCGCAACTCTCCACCGGCCGGAATCCTCCAGTCGCCGGTGCCCTTCTTCGCCTTCTCGAAGTGGTGGACGCCGAAGGGGTTCGCGGCGAACAGGCCGTAGGCGCGGGCGTGCCACCACGTCGGGTGGCGAAGGTTCCCGGGGTGGTCGAAGATAGCGATGCCGACAGGCTTGCCGTCGACCGGGCCGCTGTAGTGAACCCAGGAAGCGCGCTTGCCCCAGACGTCGGCGCCTTCGACGCCTTCGCTGTTCAACATCGCGCCGGCGGCGCGCTCGCCCTGGTGGCGGAGGGTGGGCGCAACGCGGATGGCCATCGTGCCTTCCTTCGTGTCGCCGAGAACGACCGCCGCGTCGCCGGCCCTTAGCCTGACGTCGAAGTCGATCGCCCGCCAGGCCTGGCCCGTGTCGAACGTACCGGCGAGGAAAGTCATCGTCCGTTCCTCCCCGAGCATCTCGTCGCCGTCCGGGTCGACCCAGGAGTTCGCGGTACGCAGCACGCCGGACTCGCCGGACTCCACCGTCAGGATCTTCCGATGGACGATGGCCGAGCCGTCGCGGCCGTTCCAGATGTCATACCGCTTCGAGCCGTCCGCCAGGCCCACGGCCCCGTGTGCGAACCACAGCGACCGGTGGTGCGGATGGTCCCGCTCCTCCCCCTCCGCCTCGGCCATCGGCCAGTTGCGGGTCAACGCCTGCCCGCCGGGGCCGTAGACCGGGTAGAGGTACGGCAGGTGGCCGCCGCCATCGGCCTCGCCGCCGGGGCGATACTCGGTGAAGGGCTCGCCGTCGACGGTGACCAGGATGCGGTCGCCGCCGCGCTCGCTGAGTTCGATCATTAGATCGCCGTCCTCCGCCGTCACGGTCGCCGAAACCACGAACAGGCACAGGAACAGCACGGCAGCGGCTGGCGGACTCAGGCGGTGCAACATGGTCGGTCCCTCGTGCCTCTATTCGCGTTCCCAAAGGACCCCGGCATGGTACCGTCTCGCCCGTGAATCCACGGAAATGCTTGGCCGCGCTGGCGGCCATGCTGCTGGTCTCGGTGACGTTCACTTCCTGCACCACCGGTGAGGCGGAGGCCGAAACCGACGGCTTGGACGCGGAACCCGTGACAGGGCAGCCACGGGCGGAAGTCGTCCGCGCGCACCTCTTTGACGACGACGCGGACGGCCAGGCCGCCTTCGCCCGCGTCAAGGGACACTTCGAGGCGGCCAATCCCGGCTACGCGATGGAGTTTCTGGCCGCGGCGACGGAGATCGCGGCGGACGCTTCGAACCGGCTCGTATTCGTCCAGGCGCCCGTCGAGGAGGAGCCCGCCGCCGCGAAGATCCACACGGCCTCGGGCGCCACACCGACCGAACTCCACATAGGCGACATCGCGGTGCTCCGTCCCGGTGAGCGGCTGACCGCCGAGCCCGCGATCGCCGCGCTCGTCTTCGATGTCCCGGATACGCCGGGCGACGGCGTACCGGCGGCAATCCGTCCCGACTGGGACCCGGACATCACGGACGTCCCGGGCGGCTGCGCCACGGAGACCGGCGCGTACCGGCGCATCCTGCTCACCTGGCTCAAGGACAACGGGCCCTACACCTTCCACGGCCTGAACGCGCACCGGGTGCGGATCACCGACTCCTTCACCCACTACCACCCCGTGGACACGGGCTTCGACGAGTTCTACCTGGTCCAGATGAGCAACGACCAGGACAAGTTACTCACCAGCTACCACGCCGCGGCGATCGAGTCGCCGGAGACGATGACTCCCGAACTCGCGGGACAGCTCTTCGACGTCCACGACGTCCGTGCCGGCGACCTGATCTACCTGCCGCGCGGCGTGATCCACCGCGGTCTGGGCGGGGTGCTGGCGCAGGTGATCACGGTGCCCGGCTTCCGTCCCGGCGCCGAGATCGGCGTCGACCACCACCTGCTGGCGATCAACGAACGGCTCGGCCTCGAGGGCGAGGACGCTCTCCCCTACAACGTCGAAGCGTCGACAGAGCCGATCGTCCGCTAGATCCTTCCGAGGGCCCCGCATGAAGCAGACCTCCGACACGAAGACCTACGACGCGATCGTCGTCGGCTCGGGCGCCACCGGCGGCTGGACGGCCAAGGTGATGACCGAGGCCGGCATGGACGTGCTGATGCTCGAAGCGGGCCGCGCCTTCGACCCCGAGAACGACTTCCGCGAGCACACCCTGCCGCACGACATGGAACTGCGCGGCCGCCCCGACCCGCGCAACGAGCTGCTGCAGCGCCGGCACCGGCAGTCGTACTGCTACGCCTGCACCGAGGTCAACGCGGACTTCTTCATCGACGACGTGGACAACCCTTACACCGAGGCCCCCGGCACCCACTTCAACTGGATCCAGGGCAACGTCGTCGGCGGCCGCTCGATCATGTGGGCGCGACAGTCGTACCGGATGAGCGACTACGACTTCAAGGCCGCGAGCATGGACGGCTACGGCATGGACTGGCCGGTCGGCTACGTGGACATCGCGCCTTACTACGACCGGGTCGAGCGCTACATCGGCGTCAACGGCCGCAAGGAAGGCCTGGAGATCCTGCCGGACGGCGAGTTCCTGCCGCCGATGGCCTTCACCTGCGGCGAGGCGATGCTGAAGGAGACGCTGACCGAGAAGTTCAACCGGCCGATGACGATCGGCCGCAACGCCGTCCTCACCCAACGCCACAACGGCCGAGACATGTGCCACTACTGTGGGCCCTGTCACTACGGCTGCCGGACGAACTCCTACTTCAACTCGCCGCAGACGACCCTCGTCGACTGCGAGGCGACGGGCCGGTTCACCCTGGTGCCCGACGCCGCCGTGATCAAGGTCGACATGTTGGCCGGCGACCTCGCCTCGGGCGTCACCTACGTCGACAAGACGACGGAGCTGACCAGGGAAGCGAAAGCCGATGTCGTCGTCCTCTGCGCCTCGACCCTGGCCTCCACGCGCATCCTGCTCAACTCCGCCGAAGGCGGCCTCGCCAACGAAAGCGACTGCCTGGGCCGTTACGTGATGGACCACATCTACGCGACCGGGGTGCGCGGCGTCCTGGAAGCGAGGGCCGGCGCTCAACCGGAGCGCGCGAACCGGCCGAACGGAATCTACGTCCCCCGCTTCCAGAACCTGAAGGACCCGGCGACGAAGAACCCGAACTACATCCGCGGCTACGGCTACCAGGGCGGCGAGAACATCACCACCTGGCAGCACGGCAACTCCCTCCCCGGCTTCGGCGCCGACTTCAAGCGGACGGTCGAATCGAGCACCGTTTCGACGATCGGTCTCGGCGGCTTCGGCGAAATCCTGCCGAGGCCCGAGAACCGCGTCACCCTCGACCCGGAGACGAAGGACAAGTGGGGCGTGCCGGTGCTGCAGATGAACACCACCCTGGGCAGCAACGAGTACGCGATGGTCCAGGACATCATCGAGGAAGGCCGGGCGATGCTCGAAGCCCTCGGCTGCACCGACATCACCCAGAACACGGAGCCGGCGCCGATTGGCTCGGGCATCCATGAGGTCGGCACCGCGCGCATGGGCGACGACCCGAAGACCTCGTATCTCAACCAGTACCAGCAGTCCCACACGGTCAAGAACCTGTTCGTGATGGACGGGTCCTGCTACGTGAGCGTCGGCTGCGTCAACCCGACCCTCACCATGATGTCGCTGGCGTTGCGTTCCACCGAGTACCTGGTCGACCAGCACAAGCGGGGAGAACTCGCATGAGCAAGCAGACGACGAGACGGAAGGTCCTGGCGGCCGGCGCCGGTGCGTTCGGCTACGCCACGCTGCAGGCGGAGCCGATTCGGGCCGCCATCCCGGCGTTGGCCGCGTACCAGGCCGAGGGATCTGGCTGGACGCCGCGGTTGCTGACGCCGGCCCAGGGCGAGCTGATCGCCACGCTCTGCGACCACATCCTGCCCCGCACGGACACTCCCGGGGCTCTCGACGCCGGCGTCCACGAGTTCATCGACCTCGAACTCTCGCTCGCCGACGGCGACGACCAGCTTGCCGCGCTCGGCGGCCTGGACTGGATCGACCGCCGGGCCACGAGCCTGCACGGCTCACCCTTCCTGTCCCTCAGCAACGAGCAGCAGCTCGACCTGCTACGCGAGATCAGCGACGAGCACGAAGACCACGAGCCGGAACTCGTGGCCGGCGCCGCCTTCTTCAGCGACCTGAAGCGGCGCACCCTGTTCGCGTTCTACACCTCGAAGACCGGCCGCACCGAAGCCCTCGGGCTTCCGGACCGCGTGCGGGTCGAGCGCTTCCGCGGCTGCCAGCACGAGCCCGGCGAAAGCCACGTCTAGAAGTTCCAGAAGTCCGAGCCCGCTACCGAAGTTCCAGTAAGCAAGGAGCCCTGCCATGTGTGACGAAAGAACAGACGCCGACAACGCCAGTTACCTGCACGGGAAACGGCTGACCCGCCGGGAATTCGGGGCGGTTTCGGCTGGAGCCGGGCTGACGATGCTGCTGCCCCGGCCGGCGAACGCCCAGAGTGTCACCGAGTCCGAGATCGAGGTTGAGACCCCCGACGGCGTATGCGACAGCTACTTCGTCCACCCGGCGAGCGGCGCCCATCCGGGTGTCCTGATCTGGCCGGACGCCTTCGGCCTGCGGCCGGCGATGCGGCAGATGGCCACGCGCCTCGCCGAATCGGGCCACTCCGTCCTGGTGGTCAACCAGTACTACCGGACGCAGAAGGCGCCGATCGTTGAAGGGACGGACTTCGGCGCCGCCCGCGCGACGCTGATGCCGCTGATGCGGTCGCTCAACGCGGACACCAACGTGACGGATGCGAAGGCGTTCGTGAGCTTCCTGGACAGCCAGCCGTCGGTCGACAAGGGCCGGAAGATGGGAACGATGGGCTACTGCATGGGCGGTCCGATTACGATGCGTACGGCGGCAGCCATTCCCGACAGGATCGGCGCCGGCGCCTCCTTCCACGGCGGCGGCCTGGTCACCGACGGTCCCGACAGCCCGCACCTTCTCGTGGAGAAGATGACGGCGCACTACCTGTTCGCCATCGCGGAGAACGACGACCAGCGCCAGCCCGAGGCCAAGGACGTGCTGCGTGAGACCTTCGAGGCGGCGGGCCTGCCGGCCGAGATCGAGGTCTACGAGGGCGCGATGCACGGCTGGTGCCCGCCCGACACGCCCGTCTACCACGAGGCCCAGGCGGAACGGGCATGGAGTCGTCTGCTCGCCCTGTTCGAGCGCGCCCTGGCGTAGCCGCGCAACACACGGCTCGCCCGGCAGCGCGACACCCAGCACGATGATCACGATCTACCACGTCCCGCGGACCCGTTCGGCCCGCGTCATCTGGCTCTGCGAGGAGCTGGACCTTCCCTACGAAGTCGTCCCCGTCGACTTCAGCCCGGAGTACCTCAAGTCGGCCGAGTGGCGGCGGCTCAATCCGATCCGCAAGGTGCCGGCGTTGACGGACCTCGACGCGGCCGGCAACCCCTTCACGATGATCGAGTCCGGCGCGATGGTCCACTACATTCTGGAGCGATACGGCGAGGGCCGCCTGCAGCCGGCGGCCGGCACTCCGGAGAGCGCCCTGTTCCTGCAATGGTCCTGGTTCGCCGAGGCGAGCCTCGCCCGTCCGCTCGGCGACATGGTCCACCACCGTCTGCTGAAACCGGAGGCCGAGCGCATTCCCGCGGTCGTCGAAGACGGGCAGAAGCGCGTCGAGATCTGCCTCGACGCCGTGGAAGCGGCGCTCGAAGGCCGCGACTTCCTGCTGGGCAGCGAGTTGACCGCCGCCGACATCATGATGGGCTACTCCCTGGCGCTGGCGCAGCGGATGGAGGTGCTTGACGAGAGGTACCCGAACGTCGTCGCCTACATGGAACGGCTGGAAGCCCGGCCGGGGTTCCAGGTCGGGTTCGACGACGGCGGGCGATCGGGTCCCTTGCGCTACTGATCTGATCCCTAAACTGCCGTTCAGCGCCAGATGCCGGCGAGACCGCCGATGCACCCGGTGCGAGCAACGCTGGACGGTGTCAGTCGGACGTAAGCCAGGGGCGACGCCTCGGTTCCATCACGATGTCGCCGCCGCCCATCCTCCCTGCCAGTGGATGGTGCCAGCGCAGACCTTCGAAGAGCGCGAAGTCCCGGTCGGCCGTCGCCAAGTCACACCCGGCTTCCATGACGATTGCCGCGAGGTAGGCGTCGGGCACGAGCTTGGCGGTGACTGCATGCCGCCTGCAAAGACCGTCGAAGATCTCCCAGTGCCTCGGACCTGGCCGTACCGGCACGCACTGAGGCGGCGCAAGCAGCCTGGTGGCGGTGGCCAGCGCTTTCCGGGTTCCGGTGGGCTCCCGGAAGATCCGGCGGCTGGACACGATCCTCACGAAGGAACTCAGCACCATCTCCGACATGCCATAGGCCGCACCCGAGTTCACCAGCCAATCGAGCCACTCACGGTACGGTTCATGCTCGTTCATGTCCTCGCGGTGCGCGTAGACGAGCACGTTGACGTCAGGAACGATCAACTAGATCCACGAAGTGCTTGCAGTCCATCAGGTCGAGCTGGTCGGTCAGCCGGTCGCTTCTCACACCGGGTTGCAGGCCGCCCTCCCCGCCGGTCAGCAGCTCGACACGCTTCGCCGGCGCCCGCCGCTCACCTCGCGCAAGCACCTCTCGGAGCCCCTCGTCGATCAGGGACGTGAGCGTCCGTCCCGTGCGGGCCGCATAGCGCTTCGCTTCCGCGAGAAGTTCGTCGTCGAGCCGTACAGTCGTGCGCATGCAGGCGACGCTACGCGCCGTATGTCGGTATGTCAACCGCCCGACGCTTGCACCTTGAACTCAGGCAGTGCCTCCGGCGACACGACGTACAGGTACTCCTTGTTGCGCAGGTGGCTCACGCGCCCGACCTTCTCGCCGCTCGGGTTGAACACGCCGATCCGGGCGCCGACGTAGCGCCGGTAGTCGCTCTCGATTACGCACACCTCACCACGACGGGCCAGGAGCGCTTCCATCTCCTCGCGGCCGATGAAGCCCTCGTCGCTAAAGGAGACGATGATGTGCGGCGCCCGCACCCGCTCCACGATCCGTTCCCATGCGGCCCGGAACTTCCTCTTGCTGTTGAAGTCGCTCTTCCGCTTCCGGCAGTCGACCCGCTTGCAGGCGACGCCGTAGTGCTCGGGCTTGTCCCAGAGCACCAGGCTCTCCCAAACGTGGTAGTTGCCGAGATAGCTGTGCTGGTTGTACGGCGGATCGAGGTAGGCGATGTCCGCCTCTAGCACTTCCACCGCCTCGGCGGCGTCCAGGCGATGTGCCCTCCCCTTGCCCGCGTCGGCGCGAGGCGCGATCTCCGGCAGGCGCAGCTCCAGGTCGCCTAAGGCCCGCGGCGCCCACTGCTTGAGATACGCCATCTGAACGCCGGTCGTGCTGTCGACCCGGTCGGCGGCCTCCATCAGGGAAACGAGCATGATCGCCCGGAGTTCCGGGTCGAGTTCCTTGCGGTCGATCTCCTCGCGGATCGCGTCGATCCGGGCGCCGTTCTTCGGCTGCAGGTAGCGACTCTTCTCGCAGAACACTTCCGTGAAGTACCCGGGTGAAGGCGGCAACCGGTTGAACTCGTCGATCAGCAGCCTGGCCTGCCGGAGCTGCTCTGCCGTGCCGTCGGCCTCCACGTAGCAGCGGGCGATCGCCTCGCCGCAGGCCAGGTAGTCGTTCGCCAGCACGCGGTACTGCCGCCGCTTCAGCGCGTCGCCCACCCTCGACGTGCCCGAGAACAGGTCGAGCACCGTGCAGGCCGGGCGGAGTTGCTCCACGACCTCAACGATCAGCGGCAGGAACAGCCGCTTGGAACCGAGATACTTGATGGGCATTCGGGCTAGCGCCTGCCCCGGTCGGCGCGGTCCGGAGCCGGGTCCGTCAGGGGGCCAACACGTCGTAGGCCAGCAGTTCGCCCCAGTTGCGGATGTAGAGCACGCCGTTGCTGACGACCGGGTGAGCCCAAGTGGGTTGGCCGTGGCTCTCGAGCCGGAACCGGCCTCGCTCGTCGTACCCCTCCACAGCGGCCCGCGCCAGACCGGCGGTGTGCCTCTCGCCGACCAGGAAGAGTTTCCCGTCGGCCAGTGTGAGCGAGCCCTTGCCTACGCTCCGGTCGCGCCAGACGATCTCGCCTGTCTCGAAGTCCACGCAGGCGAGGGCGGAGCCGAAGAACCCGTAGAGGTGCCCCTCATGGAGCACGACGCCGCCGTGGTGGTTTCGAAGACTCGACTCGAACCACAACTGTCCGGTGCTCACGCCGTCGCCGACGGCCCGCACGCGCAGGGCGCCTCCGCCGGTGCCGTAGTCGGAGGTGTAGAACACCAGGCCATTCGAGTAGATCGGCGTCGCGGCGTTCGCGGTTCGGTTCGCGGGCTCGCGGTAGTGCCACAGCAGTTCGCCGTCGGCAGCGCGTACGCCGACTCCGGCGCGGGCCGTAAAGCCCACGATCACCCGCAGCGGCTCCCCGCCGCCCTCCAGGTCGACCGCGATCAGAGAGGAGTAGCCGGCGCGGTCTTTCAGGCCGGTGCTGGTCCAGACCGTTTCACCGGTCTCCCGGTCGAGAGCCGCGATCGCGCCATCGTCTCCGCCCGGCATGACGACGACCCAGTCCCCTTCGATCAAGGGCGATTCACTGATGCCCCAACTGATGTTGCGCTGGTCGAAGTCCCGGAGGATGTTCCGCTGCCAACGCACCGACCCGTCCGCCAGGGCAACGCGGGCCAGATCGCCCATGCCGGTCAGGACGTAGAGCGAGTCGCCGGCTACCGTCGGCGTACCGCGCGGTCCGTTGCCCCGTCCGTCCCGCAGCCGCGGGCCGAGCTCGCGTTCCCAGCGGACGCTGCCGTCGGCCGTATCAAGGGCGAACACCAGGCTACGACCGCCCCGCGTGCCCTGCACGTAGAGCATGTCGTTCGCCACCGACACCGAGCCGTAGCCCTCGCCCAGGCCGTCCACCCGCCACAGCAGCGACGGACCGCCCGCAGGCCACTTGTCGAGCAGACCGGTTTCATTCGAGACGCCGTTCCGCTCCGGTCCGCGCCATTGCGGCCAGTCGTCCGCGGCGGTGGGCCGAGGCATCGCGAGCGCGAGCAGGAGCAGTCCGAAACAGATCGACCGGGTCAACAACGGCCGCACCGATCCGACAGGAGTCCCGTTCATAGCCCAACACTCTGCGCTGCCTTGCCGCCGCCGTCAACCATCGCGGCCGGAACGCTGCCCCTTCGGCGAGAGCGGTGCCCGTACAGACAGGGTCCGCGCTCGTGAACGTCAGGCCGCTGCTGACCGTCTCTTGCGCGGCGGCTGCAGAAAGAACGCAACCACCGAACCGGCCAGAGTGACTGCGGCGATCGCAAGGAAGGGCACGGCGTAGGTGCCCTGGGAGTCGAAGGCCCACCCAGTGAGCGCGGGCACCGTGGCCCCGAACCCGGCGCCGACGGCGAAGCGTACCCCGGTCGTCGTGGCAAACGCGCGGCGCCCGAAGAACCGAGCGAAAGTGGCAGCCTGGCAGATGTAGGCCATGCCGAAACCCAGGCCCAGCAGGATCAACGCGACGCGCGCCTCGGCGGTGCTGTCGACGAACAGCAACAGGGCCATTCCGGCCCCCTCCAGCGCCAGGGCGATGCCGAGTAGACGCGGAGGCGAGATCTTGTCGCCCAGGGCGCCGCTAGCACGCCCGAAACTGCTCACCAGGACCATGGTCCCGAGGAGAGCAGCGGCCTCGCCGCGCTCGAATCCCACGTCCTGGAGGTGCAGTCGGCCATGGTTGGCGAGCACGCCCCAAGGGACGGCATAGCCGAGGCCGCACAGCACCATCAACGCGAACTGCGGTGTCCGCACCGCCTCCTTGGCGACCCAATGCTCAAGAGTCTCGACGCCGGTTCGAGCCACTGCCTTGAGTTGGTCCAGCGAACGGGCGCCGTCCCGCAACTGGCCCATCGACTCCGGCGTGTTGCGGAGGGCGAGGAAGGACAGAACGCCCAGAACCGCACAGAGCACCGCGACGGCCTCCCAGCCATCCCGCCAGGTCCCGCCCCGATCCAGGATTGCGTTGTCGAAGTAGAGAATGGCCGGCGCCACGACGGCCGCCGCGATGAGCAGGAACGCCAGGGCGCTCGCGCGCCATCGCAGAAACCAGTTCGCCGCCAGCGTCTGGGTCGGCAGCACCGTGGAGAACGTGTGCGTGAGGCCTGCGAACACCCCGAAGTAAAGCAACACGTCCCAGCGGTCCTGAGCCCTGCTGAGCAGATAGTACGCACCGGACACCGCCAGGAAGCCCGCGGTAAACACCGGACGAGGACCGAAACGGGTCAGGCAAATGCCAATCAGCGGCGCCACGGCGCCGCCGCAGAACGACCAGATACCGAAAGCCCAACCACTGTCGGCCCGGGTCATCTCCAGGTCCTCCAGCATCTCCGGCAGGAAGAAGCCCCAACTGTAGAAGGGCGCCGCGCCCAAGCCGTAGATCAACCAGGCGAAGGGGAGCATCCGCCAGCCGTAGAAGCTCCAGTTGACCCGTGAAGACCCGCCGGAGCCTCCGCCGGTATCGGAGCCGGTTCCGCTTCCCGTGTCCCCGACTCCGGCCCTCACTGTCCGTCCCAGCGCCGGCCTAGGGCCCCGACACTCCTCCGGCAAAGAGCGACTCACAACCTGTGCCGTCGAGCAGGCCGTCCACCGCCGCTCGGTCTTCCGCCGACAACTCCCCGTACCGCTCGCGCAACCACATCAGGCACTTGCCCTGGTAGGGGAACGGCTTCTGCACCCAGGGCCGACCGTCGATCTCGCACTCGACGCGTTCAGCGCCAGCCATCAGCGCCCTCGCGTTCGCGAGCAGGAACGGGGCATAGACGCGGCCGACTTCGCCCAGGAGCGCCCGCAGGGTGGCGGGCAGTTCGCGGTCGATCCAGTCGTCCTCGGTCGGTTCGAGGCCGGAAAGATCCTCGATCCGATCGACCCACGCGTAGACGCGCGGCGCCACCGCCAGGGTGAGCGCCATCGGCGTGGGGTCGAAAGCGGCCAACTGGGTCAACTGGCCGAAGAACGCGAAATCGGACGCGCCGGGGCGGTTCCCCATCATGAACGGCCGCTCCGTCAGGTGGTCGCGGAACAGCTCGAGGATGCGCCGGTAGCTGGCCTCGATGACCGGCAGCGTCGTCTCGTTCGACCCGACGACCCAAAGCCGGGAGATCTGGCGCTCGGAAACCGTCTTCGCGGCCTGCTGGAAGTCCTCTTCGGGACCTTCTACCCGCCGCCAGCGCGGCAAGATCTGGCCGGCCTTCTCGATGTCCGCCTCGTAGACCCAGCGGTAGTGGAACATGGCCTTGGTCAGCCACTCGTCGCCGAAGTCCTCGAGCAGGTAGTCGACGAAGGCGGTCACCGGGTCCGATGGAATCACGAAACGACCTTCGAACTCCCGTTCGAAGCGCCGGATCAGCGGCGTGGAGTCAACGACCGCCTCGATTTCACCCTCGGCGTTCGGCAGATAGAAGGTCGGCAGCAGCCGCACCTTGGCCGCCGGCAGGTCCTCGCGGCCGTCGGCGCCCGAGATCAGGAAGCGATACGGGATGCGCCGGTAGCGCAGCATCGCACGCATCTTCCGCGTGTAGGGCGACCCGGGGGCACCCATGAAGGTGAGAGGCTGCGGTGCTGTCTGCTTGGGCATCGGACGCGACGACGGATCATACCCGGCCACGTCGAGCGGCCCTCAAAGCGCTACGAGTGGAAGTTCCAGAGCGAGTAGGCCACGAGCCATCTGCCATCCGGCTCGCGCCGCATGAACCGCATCCAGTTTCCCTCGGATTCCGTGGGCGGTGTTCCGTCCTTCGGAGTTGTGGTCACGAAGAAGGTACCGCGAACATACGCGAGTTCGCCGCTGAACTCGGTCTCCTCAACCTGGAGCTGGACGTTGAGCTCGGCGGTCTCGAACGCCTGCTCCATGTTCCGCCGGATCGCCTCCCGGCCCCTGATGGGCAGGGCATCCGGCGCCATGCGCACGGCGTCCGAGGCATACAGGGCCGCCATCCCGTCGGCGTCGCCCCTGTTCACGGTGACCATGTAGTTGGCGACCAGGGCGTTGAGGGCGTTTTCGTCGCCGATGCTCGGTTCGACCGCGTCCGGATCTTCGGAGACCCCTTCCTCGACCGGGGCACAGGCGGCAGCCAGGACCGCCAACAGCAACAGCACAGTGACGCCGGCGAAGAGACGCTCGATCTTCTGAGTCGTGCTTCTCATTGTGAACCCTCCTCGGGCATTTCAGGCGTCTCACCGAGCGGATGGTCCCGGTTCGCGATCTCGCGCGCAATCAACCAGGACCCGTCTTCCTGACGACGCATCAGGTCCATCCACTTGCCTACTTCCTGGTGAACCACGACGGACGGGTCCTCCTTCGAGGTCAGGCTGAGGGCGTAGGTGCCGAGAACGAACGCCAGATCCCCGCTGTACTCGCTCTTGTCGACGCGAAGCTGCATGTCCCAGTTGGTGTCCGCGTAATCGGCGGCTGCAAAGAGACGGATCGCGTCGCGGCCGACCTTCGGCGTCGTGTTCGACTGCATCCGGATGGCGTCTTCGGTGTACAGCACGGCCAAACCGTCCGCATCGCCCCGGTTCACCGCCTGCAGGTACTTGGCCGCAAGCTCGCTCAACGCCGCTTCATTCTCGGCCACCGGATCCACTTCCGGGGCGGGCGCCTCTTCTTCCGGCGGCGCCGCACAGCCCGCGGCGAGGACCAGGACCGAGCAGAACACGACGGTGGCACGGTTCATCCGGAGGATTTCTCTACAACCCATTCCGGACCTCCTTTCCGCGGCAGAGCCGCAAAGTGTTGCTCGTTTGTCTGTAGCCCCATAGGGTAGCACCCGGATTCCGGCAGGGTTGCCGCCGCGGCACATAGTCTCCCTGCTGTCGTGACGCGTCCGCGTTCATCCCTGGCTGCCGTCATCGTTTCCGCCGCCGGTCTGGCCGCTCTGGCGCTGGGGACGGCCCCCTGGATCGCCGGAAGCGTGATGGTCGTCCAGCCCGACCTGGCCCGGCGCGCCCTCTTCGCCGCAGCTCTTGGCGGCATCGTTGCCATCGCGGCGGCGGCACTTGCGGGCCGGGCGCATCCGGCGGTGCGCGTCACGGTCCTGAGCCTCGGCCTGCTGGCCGCCTCTTCGAGTCCGGCCTTCGTCGCCCTCCTGGCTCGCCAGCCGCCGGCGGAACCGCGAGCAGCGGGTGGCTCCGCCCCAGCCGGATCGTCGGCAGCGACGGACAGGCTCCGAATCCTGCAGTTGAACGCGTACCACGGCTACCCGGACCGCGAAGGGGGTCTCGCGGGCCTGTCCGCAGGCGCACCCGCCGCCTCCGACCGTCTGGAGCGCGCGGACCGGCTGGCTTCAGCGATCAACCGCCTGCGTCCCGACGTCGTCGTCCTGCAGGAAGCGTGGTGCACGGTCACCGAAGGCTGTCTCGTCGACCGGCTGGCCGAGGACCTCGAACTGCACGCGGTCTACGCCCGGGCCAACGGATCGCTGCGCTGGCTCGGCTTCGAAGAGGGCGCGGCCATCCTCAGCCGCTACCCGATCGCCGTTCCGGAGACCTGGCCCCTCCTGCCCGACCGGGACCGTTTCGAACGGAGAATCGCCCTGACGGCCCGGATCGACTTTCCGGCTCTGCCTTTCGAGGTGGTCGGCGTCCACGTTGCCAACGGCGACCCCGAACTCGCCGCCGCCCAGTCCCGGCACCTCCTGGAGCAGCTCCGTGACCGCGCCAAGCGACCCGCACTGATCGCGGGCGACTTCAACCTCGACAGCGACCACTCCGCCCTCAGCCGCTTCGGTGAGGCTGGCTACCGCGATGTCCTTTCGGGTGGCGTCGACCATGTGCTGGTCGACGCCAGGGCGTCCGGATGGTGGCCCCTGTGGAGCGAGTGGTCGGCTCAGTCACGGGCCACGGCCCCGATCTCCGACCATCCCGGCATTCTGGTCGAGTTCCAATTGCCCGTACCTCCTCCCGACGACGACTGGACCGGCGACTGGCAGCTCGTCCCGGCCGACCAGGCCGGACTCGACGGCGGACGGCTGGAGCAGGCGATCGAGGACATCGGCGCCCTCGAGGGAGTCCAGGGCGTGCTGGTCGCGCGCCACGACCGACTCGTCGCCGAGCGCTACTTCCGCGGCTCCGCCGGCCGCCGCCCGCACAACATGAAGTCGGCCTCGAAGAGTGTCCTCTCGGCCCTGGCGGGCCTGGCGGTCGCGGAGGGCGTCCTCGAACTTGATCAACCGATCGCCGAGCTTCTGCCCGAGGCCGCCGGCCTCGACGACCCAAGCAAGCAGAAGATCACCGTCCGCCACCTGCTGACGATGACCTCCGGCCTCGAGTCGACCAGCTTCGGCAACTACGGCTCGTGGGTGGCGTCCCGGAACTGGGTTCGCGCGGCGCTGGAGCGGCCGCTTCAAGCCGAGCCGGGTTCCCGCTTCGCCTACAGCACCGGCGGGACCCACCTGCTCTCGGCCACACTGGCCACGGCAGCGGGCCGGAGCACGCACGACTTTGCCCGCGAGCACCTGTTCGCCCCACTGGGAATCCGGCACTCGGCCTGGGCTCGCGACCGGCAGGGCATCCACGTCGGCGGCAACAACCTCTCCCTGCTGCCGCGCGACATGCTGAAGTTCGGCCAGCTCTACCTGAATCGCGGCCGCTGGGCCGGGGAGAGGCTCTTGCCCTGGCAGTGGGTCGATGAATCCATTCGACCCGGCCTCGCCGGCCCCCGTGGCCGCGGCCGGATCTACGGTGGTTACGGCTACCTGTGGTGGCTCAGAGGGCCGCGGGAACGGGGGGCCTACATCGCCAGCGGCTTCGGGGGCCAGTACATCTATGTCTCTCCGGCCGAGGATCTGGTCGTCGTCATCACTTCGACCGAGGTGTCCAAGGGGCGCGGCTGGCGAGGCGAGCTGTTCGGGATGATCCGCGACGGCCTAGCCGGCAGCGTGATCGACCGCTACGCGAGGTCGGCCCGCGTTGTAAACTGAACGGTGTTCCAATGAACACGAAACTCAGGATTTCGCCGCGCTCAGGCGCCGCGACCCTGGTCGCACTCCTGCTCGGCGCGGGACCGGCCGCCGCGGCGGAGTTCGCCCCGGAGGATCTCGAGTTCTTCGAGCAGAGGATCCGCCCGGTTCTGGTGGAGCACTGCTACACCTGTCACAACAGCACCGAACTGGCCGAGAGCGGGCTGCGCCTCGACTACCGGGACGGCCTGCTCGAGGGCGGCATGCGCGGTCCGGCGATCGAACCCGGCAAACCACGCTCCAGTCTGCTGCTGCGGGCGATGCGCCACCCGAGTCTCGACTTCCGGATGCCGCTGGGCGGCGCCAGGCTGCCCGACGAGGTCGTCGCCGACTTCGAACGCTGGATCGAGATCGGGGCGCCCGATCCGAGGACTGAACCGCCGTCCGCCGCCGCGCTGAAGGGGGCGACGTCCTGGCAGACGACCCTCGAACAGCGCAAACAGTGGTGGAGCCTGCAGCCGATCGCCGACCCCGAGCCGCCGGAAGTCGCCGACGGGCTGTGGTCGAAGAACGCGATCGACCGTTTCCTGGCCGCCGGCCTTGCCGAGGCCGAGCTCGAACCCGCGCCGCTGGCCGAACCCAGGACCGTCATGCGCCGGCTGTCCTACGTGCTGACCGGCCTGCCGCCGACGCCGGCAGAGGCCTCCGACTTCGAACGTCGCGCCGCACTCGACCGGGACGCCGCGGTTGCGGAGGAGGTCGACCGGCTCCTGGCCGATCCGGCCTTCGGCGAGCGTTGGGCCCGGCACTGGATGGACTGGGTCCGCTACGCCGAGACGCACGGCAGTGAAGGCGACCCGCCGGTCCCCTACGCCTGGCGTTACCGCGACTACCTGATCCGGGCGCTGAACTCCGACGTACCGATCGACGAGTTGATCCGCGAACACCTGGCGGGCGATCTGCTCGCGGAGCCGCGGATGAACGCCGAACTCGGGATCAACGAGTCAGCGATCGGCATCGCCCAGTATCGCTTCGTGCTGCACGGTTTCGGCCCCACCGATGCCCTGGACGAGCAGGTGCGCTTCACCGAGAACCAGATCGACGTCGTCTCCAAGGCGTTCCTGGGGATGACCGTCGCCTGCGCCCGCTGCCACGACCACAAGTTCGACGCGATCAGCCAGACGGACTTCTACGCCCTCTACGGCACGATGGTGAACGGTCGCCCGGGGGTCCAGACGATCGACACCGAAGAGCGCCGAAACGCCCATCGCGACGAGCTGTCCGAACTCAAGAACGAGTTGCGGCATGTCCTGGCCGACGCCTGGATCCTTGCCGCGGCCGACGTGCCCGCAGCGTTGCGGCAACCGGACGGCCCCTGGGCCGCGGCACTCACGGGCGGCCAGTCCCCTTACGATCCGCTCTACGCGTGGGTCCGAACCCGCGGCATCCGGGGCCGCGGGGCCTTCGCGAATCAGTGGAAGGTCCTGGCCGACGCCTACGGCGAGAACAGACGGAAGCTCGAAGCCCGGCGGCAGGCGCCGGCGGTCCAGCGCTGGGATCTAAGCCGAACGGAAGACGTCGAGGAGTGGTACCGGCACGGCAACGGTCTGCCCGAAGCGAGGCCGCAGGGCGCCGGGAGCTACGAGGTCGCCCGGGCCGGTGACTCGATCGTCGCCGACATCCTGCCGGCCGGCGTCTACACGCACGCGCTGACCAACCGGCACAACGGCACTTTCTCGTCGCCGCGCTTCTTCATCGGGGCCAAGGCGAAACTGGCGGTGCGCATCGCCGGCCGCGGCGGCGCGGTCGCGCGCTACGTGGTCCAGAACTACCCTCAGGTCGGCGAGGTCTATCCGATCGAGACCCTCTCGGACGGCGAGTGGCGCTGGCAGCACTGGGACCTCGACTACTGGGACGGCGACCACGCCTACATCGAACTGGTGACGGCCGCCGATCACCCGATGACGGGTGAGAGTTCCGGCGGGCGGTCGGACCGCTCGTGGTTCGGGATAACCGAGGCGGTCGTACTCGGCGAAGCCGGCGAACTCCCGCGCGACGAGCCCGCCGAGTTCACGGCGCCCCTGTTCGAGATCGAGGGGGCGCCCGAAGACCGCGAAGAGCTCGCGGCGCGCTACGGCGAAGCGGTTCGCGAAGCCGCCGAGGCGTGGCGCGACGGTTCGATGACCGATGCCCAGGCCCGCTTTCTCGCCAGCTTCGTGCGCCGCGGCCTGCTCCCGAACGACATGGACGACGTGCCGGAGGCCCGAGAGGTCGCCCTTGCGATCCGGGAACTCGAGGAGCAGATTCCCCCACCGACCCGCTCTCCCGCGGTGCTCGCCGGCCCGCGTTTCGATCAGCCGCTGATGGAGCGGGGCAACCACCGGCAACTCGGCGAACCCGTGCCCCAGCGGTTCCTCGAAGCGATCGACCCCGAGCCCTACGCCGACTCGGTCCACCCGCGGCTGGCCCTGGCCGAAAGCGTCCTCGACCCTGGCAACCCGCTGACCGCCCGGGTGATCGCGAACCGTCTCTGGGGGCACGCCTTCGGCCGCGGCATCGTCGCCACGCCGGACAACTTCGGGCAGATGGGCGAGCTGCCGTCGAACGCCGCCCTGCTCGATCATCTGGCGACCGGCCTGAAGGCCGATGGCTGGTCCCTGAAGACGTTCGTGCGGCGCCTTGCTCTGACCCGGGCCTTCCAGCTCGAGTCGACGCCTTCACCAGCCGCTCGTGAACGGGATCCGCAGAACCGCCTGCTCTCCCACGCCCATCTGCGGCGCCTGGAGGCCGAGGCGGTGCGGGACGCCATGCTGCTTGCCGCCGGCGACCTCGAGCCGGTCGACACGGCCGAGACCCGCCCCGTGCCCGGCTGGTCGAACCGGCGTAGCGTCTACGTCCAGGTCATCCGGAACCAGCCGGACCCGATGCTCCACACGCTCGACCTGCCGACCCCGGTGACGACGAAGGGGCAGCGCGACCAGACGAACGTGCCGGCGCAGTCCCTGCTGCTGATGAACAACACCCAGGTCATGCACCTCGCCGCCCGCTTCGGCGATCGGATCGCCCACGACCCGGAACTGGGCACCGACCGCGAACGTATCGCCCGGATGTTCCGCCTCGCTCTCGGTCGGCCTCCGACCCCAGCCGAGTTCGACGGGGCCGAGCGGTTCCTCAGCCAGGCCGGCGATCAGAAGCCGGCGCGGGAGGACGTGGAGGCCTGGAACGCCGCGGCGTTCGACCGCCGAGAGGAGACCGCCGAGCTCCGCGAGTTCACCGAGCAGAAAACCCGTGGCGTGCTGCGCTACTACCATCGGGCGTCGGCGCCGGAAGCGATCGCGGCGTGGGAGTTCGACGAACCGCCGAAGAACGGTCGCGCCTACGGCACCGTAGGCGGGCTCGGACTCAAGCTGGGCCGGCATGTCCGCCTGAAGGACGGCGCGCTGTGGCTCGCGCCATCGGATGTCCTCGCGACGAAGCCGATCCGGCAGACGTTCGACGACTACACGCTCGAAGCCTGGGTCGCCGAACTTCCGGGCGATGCGGAGTCCGGCGCGCCGCCGCCGGTCCACCTGGTCCTGGCGCGGGACCGCGCGGGCGCCCTGACCGCGTACCGCAACGGCGTCGCGGCCGACCCGGAGAGCATCCGGCAGGAACTCCCGATGAGCCTCGAACGGGGTCGCCTCCAGTTCGCGGGCAGCGGCGACGCCCCGCTTGGCGTGCTACAGGCCCGCCTCTACGACCGCGCCCTGGGCCCGGACGATGTCGCGGCCTCCGCGCTCGGCAACATCGAAGCGGCATCGGAGGAGGAGCAGGCCCGCATCTACCGTGGCACCTGGGCCCGCATTGCCCGGCTCGAGTCGGAGGCGGACCGGCTCGAGCAAAGTGCCGCCGGCGGCGACCCCTGGCATCAACTGGCGCACGCCATGTTCAACCTGAAGGAGTTCATGTACCTGCAATGAGCGATCCCACCTGTTCCCTGATCAGCCGCAGGCGAATGCTGGCGCAGGTCTCGACCGGCTTCGGCGCGATTGCCCTGAACGGCCTCCTGGGCTCGACGCTGCTCCCCGGCGCCGCTCGCGGCGCCCCTCGGGCACGTGCAAGACACGTCATCTTCCTGTACATGTCGGGCGGCGTCTCCCAGGTCGACTCGTTCGACCCGAAGCCGCTGCTCGACCGCGATCACGGCAAGCCGATGCCGACGAAGATCGAACGCACCCAGTTCAACAACAACGGCGACATCTTCGCCTCGCCGTTCCCCTTCAAGCAGTACGGAGAGAGCGGCATCCCGGTCAGCAGCATGTTCCCCCACGTCGGCGAGTGCGTCGACGACCTGGCCGTCATCCGTTCGATGACCAGCACGGTGAACGAGCACGCCCAGGGCAACTACTTTTTCCACACCGGCTTCCCCCTGGTCGGTCACCCCTCGGCAGGAGCGTGGGTGAACTACGGGCTCGGCACGGAGAACGAGAACCTGCCCGGCTTCGTCGTTCTGCAGAGCGGGGATGCGGGTATTCCCCACGGCGGCGTCGGCCTTTACAGCAACGGCTATCTGCCGGCCGAGTTCCAGGGCTCCGTCCTGCGCGGCGACGCGAAGGACGCGGTGCAGAACATCCAGCCTCTGGAAGCCCCGGCCGCCCAGCGGGAGCGGCTCGACTTCGTGCAGGAGATGGACCTGGCTTTCCTCGAGCGGCTGGGCGGCCACGCCGATGTCGAAGCGGCGGTGCGCAACTACGAGACGGCGTTCCGGATGCAGGCCGAGGTGCCCGAACTCTGCGACATCAGCGGCGAGACGCGGGCCACGCGCCAGCTCTACGCGCTGGACCACCCGAACCAGACGACCGCGGACTACGGTCGCCAGTGCCTGCTCGCGCGGCGGCTCGTCGAGCGCGGCGTGCGCTTCGTCGAACTGAGCTGCCTGCCCGAACCGACCGACGCGGGACAGGCCGCGAACCCGTGGGATCAGCACACCGGCCTCGAGATCGGCCACCGGAACATGGCGCTCCAGGTCGATCAGCCGATCGCCGGCCTCCTTCGGGACCTGAAGGCGCGCGGCCTGCTCGACGAAACGCTCGTCATCTGGGCCGGCGAGTTCGGACGCACGCCCTTCCACCAGGGCTCCGACGGCCGCGACCACAACCCGTTCGGGTTCTCGATCTGGCTCGCCGGCGGTGGAATCAAGGGCGGCACGATCCACGGAGCGACGGACGACTTCGGCTACCACGTGGTCGAAGACGAAGTCACGATCTACGACCTCTGGGCCACCGTCCTCCACCTCCTCGGCATCGACCACACCAACCTCACCTACCGCTACGGCGGCCGCGACTTCCGCCTCACCGACGTCCACGGCAATGTGGTCAACGAGATCCTCGCGTAGCGGGTTTGCGGGCACCCGCCTGAGCCGGAACCGGAGGGGGCGGACCCCAGCGGACGTTCGCGCTCAGGAGAGGGTGGGGGGTTTGCGCTCACTTCATTCCGCTCGCTCCGGTCGGTCTTCGGTTACTGGAATGGCGTTGAGCGTCGCTCGCTCCAAGCCCGCTGGAGTCCGCCCCCTCCGGTCCCGTCTCAGGCTGGACACCGCCTTACTCCTGGCTCTCGTTTTCCTTGCCAGCGTCGGTTCGCTCCCGACAATCCAGACCCCGTTGATGGCCCAGGAAGAGGGGCCCAGTTACTACCGCGACGTCTGGCCCGTGATCCAGCAGCGGTGCCAGGGCTGCCACCAGCCGGCCCAGCTCGGCGGCGAGCTGAACCTGACCAGCTTCGACGGGCTCGCAACCGGCGGCATGAGCGGGCCGGCGTTCGTCGCCGGAGAACCCGACGAGAGCCGGATGCTCCAGATGCTCCGCGGGGAGATCGAGCCGGCGATGCCGATGCGGGCGGACCCGCTGGCGGAGGCGGAGATTGCCGCGATCAGTGACTGGATCGCGGCCGGGGGCCACGACGACACGCCGGAGGAGATGCGCCTCGGTGCGGCGACCGGGCCGATCGTCTATCACCAGCCGCCAGTGATCACTGCGGTCGCCTACTCCGCCGACGGCGAGTGGCTGGCGGTTTCGGGCAATCGCGAGGTGCTGCTCCATCGCCGGTCGAAGATCGGCGGCGGGGACAGCCTGGAGGCTCGCTTCAGCAGCGTCTCCGAACGCATCCAGGGGCTCGCGTTCCTCAGGAACGGGCGGCTGATCGCGACCGGCGGGACGCCCGCTCGGTTCGGAGAGATCCAGATCTGGGATGTCGACGACCGGAAGCTCCGGGTGTCGACATCCGTCTGCTACGACACGCTGTTCGGCCTCGCGGTGTCGCCCGACGAGCGCCGCCTCGCGGTCGGCTGCGCGGACAACACGATCCGGATCCACCAGGCGACCAGCGGTCGCGAGCTGCTGCGGATGAACCACCACGAGAACTGGGTGCTCGGCGTCGTCTTCGGCGGCGATGGAAGGCGCATCGTCTCCGTCGGCCGCGACCGGGCCGCCAAGCTGATCGACGCGAACAGCGGCGCCTTCGTCGAGAACATCAACCTGTTGCGCGGCGAACTCGCGGCGGTCGTTCGCAATCCCCGGCTCGAGGCGGTCGTCATCGGCGGCGAGGACCGTGTGCCGTACTACTACAGGATGGACCGCGCCCGGAAGATGCTGATCGCCGACGACTCGACCCTGGTGCGGGAGTTCGAGCGTCAGGACGGGGAGATCTTCGCGCTCGCGATCGATCCGCGCGGCCACCGGCTGGCAGTCGGCGGCGCGGCGCCCTCGGTGCCGATCTACGACCTCGAGACCGGGGACCGTGCCGCTGCCGCGACCGGCCATTCCGCCGGCATCTACACGCTCGCATTCGACCCGACGGGCGCCGAACTGGCCACCGCCGGCTTCGACGGTCGCCTGAGGCTCTACCGCGCCGCCGACGGCGAGTTGCTCCACGAGTTCGTGCCGGTGCCGCTCAAGACCGCCGGCGCGGCATCCGCGGGGGGTGCTCCTTGAACGGACGCAGAAGGCTGCCGTCCGTGCCCCTGGCTTTCGCCGGCATCGCCGCGATGGCCGCCGCCACCGCCGCGGCCCCGCCGCCGAACCTGCTCGACATGCATCCCCACGGCGGCCGGCAGGGCCGGGCCCTACGCGTCGTCATCGAGGGCTACGGTCTGCCGGGCGAGATGGAGGTCGAGAGCACCCTGCCCGGTTCGTTCGCTCGTCTCGGCGAGGCAAGCGACGAGGACCGGCTGCAGAAGCAGCGCCGCTCGGACGATCCCAACCTCGAGGCCGCCGTCTTCCTCGTCGAGATCGCCGCCGACGCGCCGCCCGGCCTCTATCCGGTGCGCGTCGTCACCAGAGACGGCATCTCGAACGCGCTGCTGTTCCGGGTGGACACTCTGCCTGAGATCTCCGAACGGAGCCTGCGCGATGGCGGCGCTTCCGATGCGGCGCCGAGGATCGAGGAACTGCCGGTGGTAATCAACGGCACGCTCGACGGAGCAGAGCGCGACCAGTTCCGGTTCCCGGCGCCCGCCGGCGAGCGGATCGTCCTGGAAGTCGAGGCGCGCCGTGTGGGCTCGGCGATCGATCCGGCGCTGCGACTTCTCGACGGCGACGGCGAGGAGATCGCCTTCAACCAGGAAGCCCCGGGAATCGACGTCGACGCCCGTATCGACTGGCAGACCCCGGAAGAAGGCGGCCAGTTCGTGGTCGAAGTCCACGACGCCCGGTTCAGCGACCAGCGACGGAACTTCTATCGCCTGAAGCTCATCCCGGCCTCGCACTACGAGTACGCCGAAGCGATCTTTCCGCTTGGCGCCCGCCGCGGCAGGGAGACCCGCTTCGAACTTTCCGGCGGCGCGGTCGCGGACACCCGCGAGCTCACCCATACCGCCGTTACTGCAAGCGACTTCGACGTGCTCGGGCCAGTGCCCGGCGCCGCCGCGAGTCCAAGCCTGCCCTTCCCTGTTGTCGTGAGCCGCCACCCGGAAGTCCGTGAGAGCGACACGGAAGCGGCCACTGCTTTGTCTCCGCCCATGGTCGCCAACGGACGGCTCGACCTGCGCGGCGAAGTGGACCAGTACCTGATCGCCACCGAGCCGGGGAAGAAGCTGCTGATCGAGGTTCAGGGAGGCGCGCTCCGGACCTCCGACCTGTTCGGCGTACTGACGGTCACGACACCGAACGGGGAGTACCTGGCTTCGTCCGGCGACGACATTCCCGACCCGGACACCTTCCGGCTGCTGTCGCCCACGGCAACGGCCTTCGACCCCTGGGTCGTCGTCGAAGCGCCGGAGGGCGTGGACACGCTGCACGTCACGGTCGAGGACCTAGTCGGCCGCGGCGGGCCCCGCTTCGGCTACCGGTTGACGGTGACCGAGAACGGTCCCGACTTCGAGCTGCGCCTCACCACCGCCCAAATGTCTCTCAACGCCGGCGCCTCGAAGCCGATTCTGATCGGAGCCGTTCGCCGCGGCTTCCTGGGCCCGATCCGGCTCTACGTGGAGGACCCGCCGGCCGGCATCGAGGCACGCGCCGGGTGGATCCCCCAGGAGGTCCGGGACCTCGACAGCCGCTCGCTCTCACGCGAGGGGCGCGTCATGGTCACGGCCGACCTCGATGCGTCGCGCCAGCGCCTTGACCTGGAAGTCTGGGGCGAAGGCGTACTCGAGGACGGCACCGTGATCCGCCGCCGGGCGAGCGTGCCCGGCAGCGTCACCCGCGTACGGGCCGGGGACGGCCGCAGCTACACGACGGAGGCCGAGCGTTCCTTCACCGCCCCCTGGCTGGAGAGCCGGCTGCCGGTCCTGCTCACCGGCCAGCCAGGACCGCGACTCATCGGAACGGCGCCCGGGACCGTGAGACTGGTCAAGGGAATGCCGTTCAGTTTCGGGTGGAAGTACGAAGCGCCGCCGGACGAAGACGCCGAGGTCGAACCGCCGATGGTGGTCACCGCCGTGATCGGAGGCGGTGAGTTCCGCGTCGAAACGACGGAGAAGGCCGACTACGACAAGTCCGAGGGCAGCAAGCTGATCCGGAGCAGCGACGGCACCCGCCACGACCGGTACAGCGTGACGCTGACCGGCGAAGTCACGGTGGACGGCCGGCCCGAACGCCTTTACACGCCCGCCGTGACCCTGGAGGTCGTGCCCGGTTACCGAATCGATGTTGAGAGAGCTCGCGTCAGGTCCGGCAAGAAGGGCGTCGTCGAGGGTTTCCTGCACCGCGAAGACAGCTTCAAGCAGCCCGTCGAACTGCGCGCCGACGCCCTGCCAACCGGCGTCGTCTGCGACAGCGCCGAGATCAAGCCCGAAGACGACGGCAGGTTCCGGTTTTCCTGCGAAGCATCGGACGAGGTCGAACCGGGGGACTACGACTTCCTGATCACGTCGTCGTCCTGGCTGGCAGGCGAGAGAGAAGTGCGCGCGGCGTACACAACAGCGCCGGTGACCGCGCGAATGGAGGTGAAGGCCCGATGAGACGTACCGCCCTCTTGCTGCTCGCTCTGGCCGCCGCCGCGGTATCGGCCGAAACCACCCCGTCAACCCCCATCGACCTCACCGTCCAGCCGCCCGAACTCGCCTTCGAGAACACCCGCGACGGCCGCAAGCTCCTCGTCACCGGCCTGCTCGAAACCGGCGAACGGATCGACCTCACCGCCGACGCCTCAATTACCGCGAACACCGCCCCGGTCGAGCGCGGCGAGGACGGCTTCTTCACGCCAACCGGCAATGGCAGCGGCTCGCTCACCATCGAGGCCGGCGGTCTCACGGTCACCGTCCCGGTCTCGGTCCAGGCCACTGGCAGCACCGAAGCCTCCACTCCGGTCACTTTCGTCCGTGACGTGCTCCCCGCCATGAACAAGGTCGGCTGCTCCCAGGGCACCTGCCACGGCGCCGCCAAGGGCAAGAACGGCTTCAAACTCTCGCTGCGCGGCTACGACCCCGAGTTCGACTACCAGTCCCTGCTCTACGACTTGTCGGGACGACGGTTCAACCGCGCCGATCCCGCGCGCTCCCTGATGCTCGCCAAACCGACGATGCAGGTCGCGCACGAAGGCGGCCTGCGGATCGAGCACGGATCGCGCTACTACGACCTTCTGCTCGACTGGATCTCCACTGGAGTGCCTTACGGGGACGCGAAGCAGGACCGGGTCGAGCGGCTCGAGATCCACCCCGGCGAACTCTTCATGCACGGGCCCGGGATGCGGCAGCAGACGATCGTCATCGCCCACTACGGCGACGGCCGAAGCCGCGACGTTACGCGTGAGGCGCATGTAACCAGCAGCAACACGGAGACGATGGCGATCGAGGACGAGCCCTCGGGCCCCGTCGCCGCGGGCCTGCGGCGCGGCGAAAGCACGCTGCTCGTGCGCTACGAAGGCCGGTTCGTCACCGCCCCGGTCACCGTGCTCAGCGGCCGCGACGGCTTCGAGTGGACCGGCCTGCCCCAGGTCAACTACATCGACGAACTGATCGACAGGAAGCTCCAGCGGATCGAGGTGCTGCCCTCGGCTGCGGCCGACGACGCCGCCTTCCTGCGCCGCGCCTCCCTCGACCTCACGGGCCAGATCCCGACCCCCGAAGCGGTGCGAGCCTTCCTTGCCGACGACACGCCGCCCCAGGAGAAGCGTAGCCGTGTGATCGACGAGTTGATCGCCAGCGACGCCTACGTCGACCACTGGACACTCAAGTGGGGCGACCTGCTTCGCAGCAACCGGAAGTTCATGAGCTACAAGGGCATGCTCACCTTCCGCGGATGGCTGCGCGAGGCGATCGAGGAGAACCGGCCGTACGACGAACTGGTGCGCGAGCTGATCGTGGCCTCCGGCAGCACCCTCGATCAGCCCGCCGCCAGCTACTACCGCGCCGCCCGCGATCCGAAGGAGGCGATGGAGACCACGACCCAGTTGTTCATGGGCGTGCGGATGGTCTGCGCCCAGTGCCACGACCACCCGTTCGAGCGTTGGACCCAGAACCAGTACTTCGAGATGACCGCCTTCTTCGCCGGTCTCGGCGTTCGCCCCGGCTTCCGCACCGGCGAAGAAATCGTGTTCGAGAAGCGCCGCGACGCGGAGCAGTTGCACCCGAAGACGAACGCGGTGGTGCCCGCGAAGTACCTGGTGCCGGTCGAGGGCGTGCCGGAACCGGGCGAGGGGCCGGGCCGGCGAGCGGCGCTCGCCGACTGGCTGACATCGCCCGAGAACCCATACTTCGGCCCCGCGATCGCCAACCGTGTCTGGAGCTACTTCATGGGCCGCGGAATCATCGAGCCGGTCGACGACATCCGCGCCTCGAACCAGCCGGTAAACGCCGAGCTCCTGAACGCTCTGACCGCCGACCTGATCGAGAACGACTTCGACCTGCGCCACCTGATGCGCACGATCGCCACCTCGCGCGCCTACCAGTCGTCGTTCCTCACGAACGAGTGGAACCAGGACGACCGGATCAACTTCTCGCACCACGAACCGCGGCGCCTGAGCGCCGAACAGTTGGCCGACGCCGTCGCCCGCGCCACGGGTTCCCGGTTCGAGATCGACACCCTGCCCGAGGACTTCGACGCCACCGCCCTTCCCGACCCCCACGTGATGACGGCGAGCATGGGCATCGAGGGCTTCCTCGGCCTGTTCGGCAAGCCGGACCGCGAGACCGCCTGCGAGTGCGAACGGGTAACGGAGATGAGCCTGCCCCAGGCGCTCAGCCTGCTGAACGGTTCCGTCATCGCCGACGCGATCGCCGACCCCGAAGGCCGGGTAGCGAACCTCGTCCTCGCCGGTAGCGACAACGACGAGTTGATCGCCGAGCTCTACCTCGCGGCTCTCGGACGGCATCCAACCGGCGACGAGGCCGCCCTCGCCGAAGGCCACTTCGAGTCCTCGGCCAGCCGCACCGCGGCCGCCCAGGACCTGCTGTGGGCGCTGCTCAACTCGAACGCCTTCCTCTTCAACTCGTAAGCTCAAGCCAGCCCGACCCCGCAAAGGAGCTTCCACCATGCTCGTCATCCCAGGACAGTCCGGCCACACCTGCGACGGCCCGACCCGGCGGGAGTTCCTCCGCGTCGGTTCGCTCGGCATCTTCGGCATCTCACTCAGCCAGACCCTGGCGCTCCGCGACGCACACGCCGCGACCGCGGCCGTTGACTCGCTCGCCGGCGGCAAGGGCTTCGGCAGCGCGAAGTCCGTCATCCTGCTGTTCCTCCAGGGCGGACCGAGCCACATCGACATCTGGGACCCGAAGCCCGACGCGCCCTCCAACATCCGCGGAGAGTTCGGCGCCATCGACACGTTGGTCCCCGGCATCCGGCTCTCGGAGACGATGCCGCTGCTCGCCGACCACGTCGACAAGTGCACCCTGATCCGCTCGATGAGCTACACCCCGAAGGGGCTCTTCAACCACACAGCCGCGATCTACCAGATGCTGACCGGCTACCCGCCGGACCGCGTCTCGCCCTCCGGCCAGCTCGAGCCGCCGACCCCGGCCGATTTCCCGACCGCCGGCTCCCACATCTCCAGGCTCAAACCGCTCGACGACGCGATGCTCCCCTTCGTCGAGCTGCCCCGGCCGCTCCAGGAATCGAACGTGATCGGCAAGGGCGGCGCCGCCGGCTTCCTCGGCAAGGCCTACGACCCCTACCGGCTCTACCAGGACCCGAACCTGCCGATCGAACTCAGCGATCTCGAACTGCGCGAAGAGACGTCGCCCGAACGCCTGGCCGGCCGCTTCGAACTCCGCAAGGGCCTCAACGCATCGCTGCCCGAACTCGAGAAGGCGGTCGCCGACTCCGCGCTCGACGAGTACTACGAGAAGGCCTACGACCTCGTCCTCTCAGGCTCGGCCCGGCAGGCCTTCGACCTCTCGAACGAGTCCGACGCGATGCGCGAGCGCTACGGCAAGAACACGTTCGGCCAGGGCGCCCTGATGGCGCGGCGGCTGATCGAAGCCGGCACCCGCTTCGTCCAGCTCAACTGGCCCGCCGTCGCCAACGGCAACCCCGAAGTCGACTCCTGGGACACCCACGCGGCGAACTTCGGCCCGCTGCGGAACCTGCACTGCCCCGTCCTCGACCGGGCGCTGTCGGCGCTCCTCTCCGACATGGACGACCGCGGCCTCCTCGACGAGACCCTCGTCGTCGCCGTCGGCGAGTTCGGCCGGTCGCCGCGCCTCGGCGTCAGCACCTCCGGCAACAGCAACTCCCCGGACGGCCGCGACCACTGGCCCTACTGCTACACCGCGATGGTCGCCGGCGCCGGTGTTTCCCGCGGCCAGCTCTACGGCGAATCCGACGAGACCGGCTCCGCCCCTCGCGAGAAGCCCGTCCACCCGAACGACCTGCTGGCGACCGTGTACTACACGCTGGGAATCGACCCCGCGATGGAGATCCTGAATCACCTGGATCAGCCGCGGGAGCTGGTCAAGGGCGAGGTGATCCACGGTCTGTGGGCGTAGAATCGCCGACGCGACGAACTCACGTCCAACCCCTGAGGCTGGCCTCTGGAACACTATGTCTGCAAGCGAGATCATCTTCCGGGTAACCGAGGACGAAACAGACGGCGGCTACTCGGCCAGCGCCGTGGGACACGCAATTCACACCGAAGGCGACTCCATCGAGGAACTTCGGGCCAACGTCAAGGATGCAGTCGACTGTCACTTCGACGACAACACATCCAAGCCTCGGCTGATTCGCCTGCACTTCGTGCGTGACCCGGTTCCCCAGGAATCGCGGGGTCTCGACGCGGAAACCGAGTTGTTGCGCCTGGCGCTGGCGGGGGAAGTCCGACTCGGCCGGCCCAACGACGCGGCGCTATACACGCGTCCGCCCAGAGATCAGCGATTGCCGCACGATGAGGTGATGGCGCTCTTGGACGCGGTTCGCGGCGAGAGGTGACGCTCTACGCCGAGAGCGGCGCGGCCCTACCCTGGTTGGTCGGCGAGCCCGCCGCGGCTTCGGGGCTCGCCCTCCTGCCCTCCAAGTGGGGAACCTGACGTGGACAACGCCAGCCTGAGCTGGATCACCGGCTACATCTGGGGCATCGCGGACGACGTGCTGCGCGATCTCTACGTCCGCGGCAAGTACCGCGACGTCATCCTGCCGATGACACTGCTGCGGCGGCTCGACGCAGTGCTGGAGCCGCGCAAGCAGCCCGTTCTGCAGGTGAAGGCGACCCTCGACGAGCTCGGCATCGCGGACCAGGACGCCACTCTGCGGGAAGCTGCCAAGCAGGACTTCTACAACACGTCCGCGTACACGTTACGCGATCTCCGCGCCCGCTCCGGCCGGCAGCGCCTCCGGGCCGACTTCGAGGCCTGGCTCGACGGCTTCTCTCCGAACGTCCAGGACATCCTCGACAACTTCGAGTTCCGCAACCAGATCCCGCGGCTCTCCCGGGCCGACGCGCTCGGCACGCTGATCGAGAAGCTGACCTCGGCCGACATCAACCTGGGGCCAGCGCCCGTGATGAACGGCAAAGGCGCCGTGAAGCACCCCGGCCTCGACAACCACGGCATGGGCTCGATCTTCGAGGAGCTGATCCGCCGCTTCAACGAGGAAAACAACGAGGAGGCCGGTGAGCACTTCACGCCGCGCGACGCGGTGAAGCTGATGGCCAACCTCGTCTTCCTGCCCGTGGCGGACCGGATCCGGTCCGCCACCTACACCCTCTACGACGGCGCCTGCGGCACCGGCGGCATCCTCACGGTGGCAGAGGAAGTGCTGCAGTCGCTCGCCGCCGAACGCGGCAAGGAGGTTTCCACGCACCTTTTCGGCCAGGAAATCAACGGCGAGACCTACGCCATCTGCAAGGCCGACCTGCTGCTCAAGGGCGAAGGCGCGGCCGCCGACAACATCGTCGGCGGGCCGGAACACTCCACCCTCTCGAACGACGCCTTCCCCGCCCGCGAGTTCGACTTCATGCTCTCCAACCCGCCCTACGGCAAGAGCTGGAAGACGGACCTCCAGCGCATGGGCGGCAAGAAGGACATGCGCGACCCGCGCTTCCTGATCGAGCACGCCGACGACCCGGAGTACTCGCTCGTCACCCGTAGCAGCGACGGACAGATGCTCTTCCTGGCCAACAAACTCGCCAAGATGAAGCGGAAAACCCCGCTCGGCAGCCGGATCGCCGAGGTCCACAACGGCAGTTCCCTCTTCACCGGCGACGCCGGCCAGGGCGAGAGCAACATCCGTCGCTGGATCATCGAGAACGACTGGCTGGAGGCCATCGTCGCCCTGCCGCTCAACATGTTCTACAACACCGGCATCGCCACCTACGTCTGGGTGCTGACGAACCGGAAGCCGGCGCATCGCCAGGGCAAGGTCCAGCTCATCGACGCCACGAAGTGGTTCCGGCCGCTGCGCAAGAACCTCGGCAAGAAGAACTGCGAACTCGGCGACGAGGACATCGCACGCATCTGCGACGCCTTCCTGGCCTTCGAGGAGACCGAAGAAAGCAGGATCTTCGACAACGAGGCGTTCGGCTACTGGAAGGTAACCGTCGAGAGGCCCCTGCGCATCGAAGGCATCGACGAAGATCGCGCGTACAAGGCGGCCGAGATCCGTCAACTCAAGGCCGCCGGCGTCCGCAGCGAAGAAGCGCTGCCAGTGATCCGGAAGGTCCACAAGCGAGCAGTCGAGGCGGCCCCGTTGCGCGGCCTGTTCGAGGCAAAGGTCGACGGCCGGACCGCCGTCGTCGAGTACGAGCCCGACACGAGCCTCCGCGACACCGAGCAGATCCCTCTCCAGGAAGACGGCGGCATCGAGTCCTTCCTGCGCCGCGAGGTGCTGCCCTGGGCCGCGGACGCGTGGTACACCCCCGGGACCGTGAAGACCGGCTACGAGATCAGCTTCAACCGCTACTTCTACAAGCCCGAGCCGATGCGGCCGCTGGCGGAGATCCAGGCCGACATCCTGGCGCTGGAGGCGCAGACCGAGGGTCTGCTGGCCGAGATCATGGGCGGCATGGCGCCCGATCCGCTCGAGGCTCGGACGCGCCGGGTGTACGTCGACACCTCCGTGTTCGGCGGCTGCGAGGACGAGGAGTTCCGGGCGCCGTCCCGGAGGTTGTTCGAACGCTTCCGGCAGGGTGAGTTGACACTGGTCTTCTCCCGCACAATTCTGGACGAGTTGAACCGGGCGCCTCGGCGCGTCAGAATGACGCTGGACGCGGTGCCTGGCGAACACAGGGAGTTCCTTGAGAGTTCGTCCGAGGTCGAGCTTCTCGCCGAACGGTACGTCGAACGCGGTGTTGTCGGACCCGCGATGCGGGAAGACGCTCTACATGTCGCCTTCGCCACGCTCGCCAGCGCCGACCTGCTCGTCAGTTGGAACCTCAGGCGCATCGTGAACGACCGCCGCATCCGCCTCGTCAACGCCGTCAATCGGGAACTGGGGCAGAAGTCCCCGAACATCTGCACTCCATCGAGGCTGCTTGAAGATGACTCCTGAACCAGGTAGGGACAAACGCAAGAAGGGCTTCGATTGCGTGGCCTACCAGCGCGAACAAAGGGACCGCATCAGCCGCATGC
The DNA here is from genome assembly GCA_965232105.1 of Thermoanaerobaculia bacterium. GTDB lineage: Bacteria > Acidobacteriota > Thermoanaerobaculia > Multivoradales > Multivoraceae > Multivorans. Next base: position 2,242,738 of record OZ246956.1, on the reverse strand, counting down.
TGAATGCCATGACCCGGGAGGAGCGAGTGGCTTGGCTATGTACCGTGGAGCCAACGGATCCGGTGCTGCGCCGCATCATGCAGGAGTCCCCGCGCAGCACTCTTCGCAAAGCCGGCGTTCCGGCTCCCGACTCCGAAGCCCGAGGGGGCTGAGGGGATGGCGGCCAAGGCGAAGAAGAAGCGCTTCGACTGCGTCGCCTTTCAGCGCGCGCAGCGGGAGAAGCTCGGCAAGGAGCTTGAAGGCCTGAGTAGCGCCGAGATCGGTGCCTGGATGCGCGACTACCGACCGACAGACCCGAAGCTGCGGCGTCTGGTCGAGCGCCTGCGAGCTCGCGATGCCAGCGTGCGCGAGACGACCTCCTCGGACCGCCGCCTCCGGGCATGAACCGCTCGACCGTTCTGCTGGCGGCCGAACAGACCGAGGCGACCAGCATCATGAGAAGGTCTCGGCGCCAGCGGGGCGCAACCCAGAAACGGAATCCAGTCCGAATGACCGCTAACTCGACAACCAGGAGAGGAAAGAGCTTCGACTGCGTCGCCTTCCAGCGAGAGCAGCGGGACCGCATCAGCCGCAAGCTGAACGCCATGACCAGCGAAGAGCGCGTGGACTGGCTGTGCAACGTGGAGATCACGGACCCCATACTCCGCCGCTGCATGGAGAGAGCGCCGCGCGGCACACTCCGCAAAGCCGGTGTCCCGCCTCTCGACTCCGAAGTCCGAGGGAACCAAGGGAAATGACGGCCAAGGTGAACAGGAAGGACTTCGACTGCGTTGCCTTTCAGAGCGCTCAGCGGGAGAAGCTCGGCAAAGTTCGAGACGATGAGCGGCGAGGAGATCGGTGCCTGGATGCGCGACTACCGGCCAGCGGAAACCACACTCCGCCGATTCATGGAGCGCGCAAGGCGCGGTAGCGTGAACCACGCAGCCATCGAGTCCAAGGTCCCTGCCGAGCAGTCCGAGGAATGACCCACACCGTCGAGGCCTACGGCGCATACGAGGACTCTGGCGTCGAGCACCTTGGGAGAGTGCCGGCCCATTGGGAGGTACGGCGGATTTCCACCCTGGCGGGCCTTCTGAACGGCGGCACACCCTCCTCGGCAAACCCCGCCTACTGGGGAGGCGACGTTCCGTGGATCACACCCACCGATCTGGGTCGGCTTCAGGGCCGCCGCGTTCGCGAGACAGCCCGCACCGTCACGAAAGCCGGATACAAGGCCTGCGGTGCTTCAATGGCACCGACAGGCAGCCTTGCCCTATCGACGCGAGCGCCGATCGGTCACCTCGGGATCCTGGGCCAACCGGCCTGCACCAACCAGGGGTGCCGACTCCTGGTGCCCAACGACTCCATCGACTCCCGTTTCCTCTACCACGCCCTCGCGACATTCCGCGCCGAGATCAGGGTTCTGGGCCAAGGAAGCACGTTCACGGAGTTGTCGCGGGAACACTTGGCCGCGTTCCGCATCAGTCTGCCTCCCCTACCCGAGCAGACCGTCATCGTTCGCTTCCTCGACTACGTCGACCGGCGCGTCCGGCGGTACATCCGGGACAAGGAGAAACTGATCACGCTGATGGGGGAGCAGAAGCAGGCCGTCATCCACCAGGCAGTCACGGGCCAGGTCGACGTCCGGACCGACCGGCCCTATCCCGCATACAAGGACGCGGGGGTGGAGTGGCTTGACCGTGTGCCAGCACACTGGCGCGTCTCGAAACTCCGACGACTAGCACTTGATCGCTGCGACGGGCCGTTCGGTTCTGGCCTGAAGTCGTCGCACTACACAGAGGATGGGGTGAGGGTCGTGAGGCTTCAGAACATAGGCCACGCGGAGTTCAGGAACTCGGACAGGGCCTACATTTCACATCGCCATTGCTCGTCGCTCGGCGACCACTCTGTACTCGCCCGTGACCTTCTGATGGCGGGCCTGGGCGACAGGAACCACCCTGCTGGCCGTGCGTGTGTGGCACCAGAAGACCTGGGCCCCGCGATGGTGAAGGCGGACTGCTTCCGGTTTCGCCTGGACGAAACTCGCGTGGAGCCGAGGTTCGCCGCCCTCCAACTCACTGCCACGGCAGCAACCGCGGCGGCAGCTCTGTCGACCGGTGCCACGCGCCAACGGATCAACCTCCAGAGGAGGTATTGCCGAAAGTTGTGGATCGGCGATTTGATCAGGCAGCGTTCCTGACCTGAGTTCCGTCGGTGAATGGTACTCCTTCTCTGACCAGAGCAACGAGGTGCGGGGCGTTGACTCGTCGCCAGCGTTTCTGCGCCATGTCGAGCAGCTTGAAGGCCATCAGCAGGGCCTTGGTGCGTGACCCGGCGCCCTTGGTGACCCGCTGCCGCAGCTTGACGGTGGCAAACGTCGATTCGACTGCGTTGGTGGTGCGCAGGTGCTGCCAGTGCTCGGCCGGGAAGTCGAAGAAGCTGAGCAGGCAGTCCTGGTCCCTTTGCAGGGATTCGACCGCCTTGGGGTACTTGGCGCCGTAGTCCTCGGCGAAACTCTCGATCTCCGCCTCGGCATCCTCGCGGCACTCCGCGTACATGATCTCGTGCAGAGCCCTCTTGGCCTTGGCCTGCAGCCGCTTCGGCAGCTTGTCCAGCACGTTCCTCAGCCGATGCACCCAGCATCTCTGCTCCCTGGTTTCGGGCCACACGTCGCGGACCGCCCGCCACAGGCCCAGGGCGCCGTCGCCGATGGCCAGGACTGGCGCTCGCAGGCCGCGGCGCTTCAGGTCCCGCAGGACGCTCGCCCAGCTCTCCGCGCTCTCCCGGTAGCCGTCCTCCACCGCGATCAGCTCCTTGGTCCCGTCACGGCGCACGCCAAGCAGGACCAGCGTGCACAGGCGATCGTCCTCCAGACGGACCCGGAAATGCACGCCGTCCGCCCACACGTACACGTAGTCCTCGGCGCTCAGGTCTCGTTGCCGGAAGGACCGGTACTCCTTCTCCCACGACGAGGTCATCCGCGCGATGCTGGATGCAGACAGGCCCGAGGCCTTCTCCCCCAGCAAGGCGCCGAGCGCTTCCTTGAAGTCGCCTGTCGACAAACCCCGCAGGTACAACACCGGCAGGACCTCCTCGACCTTCGGCGAGCGGCGCATGTACGGCGGCAGGATCGAGCTCGTGAAGCGATGATCAGGCCGCCGGTCGTCGACCCGGGGAGCCCTGACCTCCACCGTGCCGGCGCCCATCGTCACCTGCCGCGCGCGGGCCCGGCCGTTGCGCACCACCAGTGCACGGCCGTCCTCCCCGCGTTCCGCGCGGTGTCTCTCCACGTACTCGGAGACTTCCACCTCCAGGGCCTCCACCAGCATCCGGCGAGCGCCCTCGCGGAAAAGCTCGTCGAGAGGCACGACGGTGTTCCCCTCCGAGGCGGTTTCGACTATCTTGAGCATGGGCGGCGTGTCCTTTCTCCCGGCATCCGACCGGGCGTCTTGTTGAACACCCAGGAGGATACGCCGCCTGATCTGCATCACCGGATCCACAACTTCTGGCAGTAGCTCCCTCCAGAGCAACTCCGCGAGGCCGCTGGCGCTACCGCCACTCAACCAACAACGGGCTGTGGTACGGCACATCGACCTCCAAGTAGCCGGCCTTCGTCGCAGCCAAGACACAGCCGTGCGCCAGATGGCTCTTCTCCGCGAGTTCCGCACGCGGTTGATTGCCGACGTGGTCATCGGCCGGCTCGACGTACGCGCAGCCGCGGCGGCGCTGCCTGAAGGCGAGCCATCGCCTAACGAGTGCGCCCACGCAGCCGAGCCAGTTCTTGCCGCCTCGGCCTCCAGAAGGCCCGTCGCTGTTCAGCAGATCTCGAAGATCTGATGGCGCCCCGGTGAAGCCAAGCCGAGACACCCGGCGAACACCCTCGCCTGGCGTCAGTCTTCGCAGCCGACAAGCCGGTCTGAACACCAGCCCGCGTCCCAGAGCTAATCTGGGGTCTAAGATAGCCGGCGTCATGAACGACGAAAAGTCACAGATCGGGACGACCCCGAAGGTGGCCGTCGAGCGCCTCCGGCTCGACCGCCACAACCCACGGCTTGTCGGCGGAGCCACGGCTGTCAGCGACGAGGCCATCATCGCGCGGCTGTACCGCACGGCCGAGCTCGACGAACTTCTGCAGTCGATCTCCACGAACGGCTACCTGGACATCGAGCCGCTCGTCGCCGTCGCAGCGCCCGATGGAGACGCGCTGGTCGTCCTTGAAGGCAACCGACGCCTCGCGACGCTCCGCCTTCTGCGCGAGCCGGACCTGGTGGGCAGGATCGATTCCTCGGAGAAGCTCAAGATCTCGGTTCCCAAGTTCGAGGATGCCGTCCGCCCGACACTTGATCGGGTCACCGTGTACCAGGTTGCAAGCCGCGAGGAGGCGCGGCCCTTCATCGGCTTCAAGCACATCAACGGGCCAGCCAAGTGGGATGCCTACGCTAAGGCGCGGTTCGCAGCGGACTGGTACCGGCACGAAGGGGTCACCCTGGAGCAGATCGCCGAAGCCGTCGGCGATCGCCACGCCACGGTGAAGCGGATGGTGTCCGCGATGTACGTTCTGGAGCAAGCAAGCCAGGAAGACCTGTTCCAGATCGACGACCGGGACACGCCGAAGTTCAACTTCTCCCACTTCTACACGGCGCTATCTCGCTCCCAGTACATGGACTATCTCGGCCTCGAACCCGGCTGGACCAAGCACGACCCTCGGCCGGACCAGATTCCGCAGGAGAAGCTCCCTCAACTGAAGAAGGTCCTCGTCTGGATCTACGGCTCCGAGAGCGCCGACACACGTCCCGCCGTCAGGGTTCAGAATCCGGACATCAAACGGTTGGGAGAGGTTCTCGCCCAAACAGAAGCTCTGCATGTGTTGGAGCAAACGGGCGACCTCGACCAGGCGCACGCGAGCACCGAGTCGGTCGACTCACGCTTCACGGCAGCGCTGATTCGGTCGCGCGATTCAATCCGCGACGCAGCCGGTGCCCTTCGCGCCTATGACGGAAAGGACCAATCCCTACTCGACATCGCCGAGGACGTGAAGGAGACGGCGGACACTGTGGTGCAGCGCATGACGAAGAAGCGGCGGGAGGCGGCGGCTGCCGAATGAGAGCGCTAGCTCTTCCATTGGACGCAACAACTGACCGGCGTATCGACGTAGACGAAGCGGCTGACTACATCGAGCTAACGGCCTTCTTTTCCGGTGACGACGCTGCCCGCACTTCCGATCTTGCAAACGCGGTGTCGCTCGCATCGGAAGAGAACCTCGCCGAAGGTCAAGACGAGATGGAAGAGGAGACCGTCTCCAGCGCGGTCTACCGCATCAGGGAGCGACTGCTGGCACTCGAGGCTGCCTATCCGTTCACGCTGAATCGCGACGGCAGCATCTTGACCTGCGTGTTCGACGAGCAGTCCTTCGGCCACTCCACGTACATTCTGAGTCTCCTGCTCTCGCATCTCCGCGCCGTGTCGCCAATCCTCGCCGAGTCCGGGTTGCACCCGAGCGCGGAGGAGGTGCCGCGAATGCGCGAGTACTTCCAGTATGCGGCGACCGCCGCCTTGGCCGCCGAAGTGCAAGGGCAAGCCTGGTCGTTCGGCTTTCCCCGACCGGATAACTCGGGCTTTCTTCCCAAGCTCAAGGAAGTCTGGCAGGCGCTCCGTGACGGGCGGGTCGAAGCGCAAGTAGGAACGCCAACACAGCCCAAGGACGACCAGATTGACGTGTTCGCCGCGCGCACCCAAGCCGATCGGTTGCCGGGTTTTCTCCTCGCGGCGGCCCAAGTCGCCACCGGGAAGAACGCATGGGCAAAGTCGGTGACGGGCCGCCTGGACACCTTCAGGAAGCGATGGTTTGGGGCCCAACCTTCGACCGACTTCATTCCCTACATGATCGTGCCGTTCGCGAGAGCCGACAAGCAGTTCGTCGACGACGTTCGCGTTATGGGAAACGTTCTGCACCGGCTGCGGGTACCACAGCGCGTTGCCGAGGCCGAGAGCCTCGTACGGGCCGGCGTTTCGGTGGAGGCTTACGATCGGCTCTCTGATGTCGCGGCCTGGGTCAACCGCTACCGCAGTCGGGCGAGAGCAGCATGAGGCATCGCTTCCACTCGATCTGCCCGTACTTCGCAATGTTCCCGGAGACGTTCGTCGAGAAGCACCTGACTGCGAGCCAGCACGACGGCATCGTGTTCGACCCGTTCTGCGGCCGGGGCACGACAGTGTTCCAAGCGCTGCTTCAAGGGCGCGAAGCAGCCGGCACCGACGTTCATCCGGTAGCCGTCTCTATCTCCGGAGCGAAGGCCGACCCGCCTGCATACTCCGAGGTGAAGGAGCGTCTCACCGAGCTACGGGACGGCGTGTCTGAGCCAGACGACACCGGCTGGCAGGGGGACCTCGACGAGTTCTTCAACCTCTGCTTCCACTCGGACACCCTCCTGCAGGTGCGATATCTGCGGTCCATTCTCGATTGGGAGAACAGCAAGGAAGACCGGTTCATCGCCACACTCTGCCTTTGCGCGCTGCACGGAGAGTCCCACAAGTCGCCGAACTACTTCAGCAACCGCATGCCCCGCACGATCAGCACGAAGCCCGAGTACTCGGTCCGATGGTGGAAGGAAAAGGACCATGTGCCGCCGCCGCGAGACGCCTTCGCCATCCTGGAGCGGTGGCTCGACTACCGGTTCAGGACGCCCCCGCCCGCAGGCCGCGCGGAGATCGCCCAGGCCGACGCACGGCGGGCAGCGAAGGTCTTTCCCGACCTCGCCGGCCAAGTCACCGACGTGATTACGTCGCCGCCTTACCTCGACACGACGAACTATCGGGAGGACCAGTGGCTGCGGCTGTGGTTCCTCGGCGGCGAGCCGGCGGTACCCAGCGGCAGGCGAGACGATCGGCACTACAACAAGGAGAACTACTGGACCTTCATCCGGGAGTCGATGGAGGGCCTCAGTCCGCTCCTGGCCGAACAGGCGCGAATTGTCATCCGGATCGGCGGGCGACAACTGGAGAAGACCGAATTGAGATCTGGCTTGCTGCAATCGTTGACTAGCGGACTCGACCGCGACGTCCGGTTACTGGACGACGGTGTCACGACCGAGGTCGGCAAAACGCAGGCGAACGCGTTTCGAGGCGCCAAGGTCTCGAGCATGGAGGAGCACGACTTCTGCTTCGCCGTTTAGTGCGCCCCGCCTGATCCATGCGAGGATCGCACCCATGATCCGATTCGAGACCGGCGACATCCTTGCCGCGGACGCGGCGGCCCTTGTCAACCCGGTGAACTGCGTCGGCGCGATGGGCCGGGGACTCGCGCTCCAGTTCAAGAGGGCGTTCCCGGAGAACTTCCGGGCCTACGCCGCTGCCTGTGTACGCGACGAGGTCAGGCCCGGCCGCATGTTCTTCTTCGAGATGAAGACGCTTGCCAATCCCCGATACATCGTCAACTTCCCCACCAAGCGCCACTGGCGCGCCAAGAGCCGGATGGAAGACATCGAGGCCGGACTGGACGCGCTTGTCGACTTGATCCGCGAGCGCGACATCGCTTCGGTCGCGGTACCGCCACTGGGAAGCGGCCTCGGCGGCCTCGATTGGGTCAGCGTCCGCGAGCGGATCGAAGAAGCCCTTGGCGGCCTCAAGCACGTCGATGTCGTCGTGTTCGAGCCGCATGGCGCCCCGCCCCGCTCCGCCGATGACGACCAGCAACGGCACGCACGCTTGCTCCATGAAGCGTTCGAGGACATCCGCAGAACGCGGCCGGGCTTCCGCGCCGCCGACAATCTCCCGCGGGAAGCCCTCCACGACCGCGACTTGGCCCGGGCCGAAGCCAGGGCGGCCGCCGAGAAGGAAGGCTGGTCGCCCGCCGAATCTTCGGGCGACTCGTGACCACGGACACCACGGAACGCGGCCTCGAACGCCTCATCTGCACCGCCCTCACCGGCCACCCCTGCGATCCGCCGAAGCTCGGCGAGGTCCAGAAGCCGACCGAGCCTCCCGCCGCCACCACCTCCGACTGGACCGCCGGAAACCCCCGCGACTACGACCGGAACTACTGCGTCGATCTCGCCCAGCTCTCGGTCTTCCTCCACGCCACCCAGCCCGACGCCGCGGCAAGTCTGGCCCTGGACGACGACGGGCCGGCGCGGCGCAAGTTCCTCGCCCGGCTGCAGGGCGAGATCACGAAGCGCGGCACCATCGACGTGCTGCGGAACGGCCTCAAGCACGGCGCGCACGACCTGGAGATGTTCTACGGCACGCCGTCGGAAGGGAACGAACTCGCGCAACAACGCTTCGACCTGAACCGCTTCACCGTCACGCGGCAGCTTCGCTACAGCCGGGACGAGACGAAACTCGCGCTCGACCTGGCGCTGTTCGTCAACGGTCTTCCGGTCATCACGTTCGAACTGAAGAACAACCTGACCAAGCAGACCGTGAGCGACGCGGTCGAGCAGTACCGGAAGGACCGCAGTCCGCGGGACAAGCTGTTCGAGTTCGGGCGCTGCATCGTCCATTTCGCGGCGGACGAGCGGGAAGTGCGCTTCTGTACCCAGCTTCGGGGCAAGGCGTCCTGGTTCCTGCCCTTCAACCGAGGCTGGAAGGACGGCGCGGGCAACCCGCCGAACCCGGACGGGCTGGCTGCCGACTATCTGTGGCGCGACGTGCTGCCCCCCGAGAGCCTGACGAACATCATCGAGAACTACGCCCAGATCGTCGAATCGAAGGACGAGAAGACGGGCCGCAAGAAGAAGACCCAGATCTGGCCGCGCTACCACCAGCTCGACGTAGTCCGCCGGCTCCTGGCCGACGCGGCCGAGCACGGCGCCGGCAAGCGCTACCTGATCCAGCACTCGGCGGGCAGCGGCAAGAGCTACTCCATCGCCTGGCTGGCCCATCAACTGATCGGGCTGAAGGAACGGACAGGCTTCCCGCGCTCCCGGGCGGAAGAGGCCGGCGGCTCCGTATTCGACTCCATCGTCGTCGTCACCGACCGGGTCATTCTCGACCGCCAGATCCACGACACGATCAGGCAGTACGCTCAGGTCGGGGCAACTGTCGGACACGCGGACCGTTCAGGGGATCTCCGCCAGCTCCTCGAAGGCGGCAAGAAGATCGTCATCACGACGATCCAGAAGTTCCCCCATGTCCTGGACGCGATCGGCAACGAGCAGCGAGGACGACGGTTCGCGATCATCATCGACGAGGCCCACTCCAGCCAGGGCGGGCGGACGAGCGCGGCGGTGTCGGCCGCCCTCTCCGAAGCCGGCGCCCGCGGCGAAGCCGAGACCTACGAGGACCAGATCAACCGCCTGATGGAGTCGCGCAAGCTGCTCCCGAACGCCAGCTACTTCGCGTTCACCGCCACCCCGAAGAACAAGACCCTGGAACTCTTCGGCGTTCCCGAACCGCAGGCCGACGGCCCGGTCAAGCGCCGCGCCTTCCACACCTACTCGATGAAGCAGGCGATCGAAGAGGGCTTCATCCTCGACGTGCTGAAGCACTACACGCCGGTCAGGAGCTACTACCGGCTCGCGAAGAGCGTGGAGGACGACCCCGAGTTCGACGTCAAGAAGGCGCAGCGGAAGCTGCGGCGCTTCGTCGAGGGGCACGACCACGCGATCCGCCTGAAGGCCGAGATCATGTCGGACCACTTCCACGAGCGGGTCGCCGCGCCGCGGAAGATCGGCGGCGAGGCGCGGGCCATGGTGGTCACGAACGGCGTCCAGCGCGCGATCCAGTACTTCCACGCCATCCGCAATTGCCTGGAGGCGAGGAAGAGCCCGTACCGGGCGATCGTCGCCTTTTCGGGCGAGCACGAGGTCGGTGGAACGAAGGTCACGGAAGCCTCGCTCAACGGCTTCCCGTCAAGGCGGATCGCGGAGAAGTTCCAGGAACACCCCTACCGTTTCCTGGTCTGCGCGGACAAGTTCCAGACCGGCTACGACGAACCGCTGCTCCACACGATGTACGTCGACAAGACGCTGTCGGGGATCAAGGCGGTGCAGACCTTGTCGCGGCTCAACCGAGCGCACCCAAGGAAGCACGACGTCTTCGTGCTCGACTTCCTGAACGACTCCGAGATCATCCGCGACTCGTTCGGAAACTACTACCGCGGAACGATCCTGGCCGACGAGATGGACCCGGACCGGCTGCACGACCTGCTGGCCGACCTCGATGCAGCGCAGGTCTACTCGGCGGAGCAGATCGACCGCTTCGTCGAGCGCTATCTGGGCGGAGCGGAGCGCGACCGGCTCGACCCGATCCTCGACGGCTGCGTAGCCGTCTACCTCCGGGATCTCGACGAGGCCGGGCAGGTCGACTTCAAGGGCAAGGCGAAGGGCTTTCTGCGCGCCTACGGCTTCCTCTCGTCCATCCTCCCGTTCTCGAACGCCGGCTGGGAGAAGCGATCGATCTTCCTGAACTTCCTGATCTCCAAGCTGCCGGCGCCGCGAGAGGAGGACCTGGCGCGGGGCATCCTCGAAGCAATCGACATGGACAGCTATCGGGCCGAGAAGCAGGCGGCGCGAAAGATCCTGCTGCCCGATGAGGACGCCGAGGTCGATCCGACGCCGCCCGCCGGCGCCGGCCATCGCGCGGAACCGGAGATGGACCACCTCTCCAACATCATCAACGCGTTCAACGACCACTTCGGCGGCATCGAGTGGGACGACGCCGACCGCGTGCAACGGATGATTGCGTTCGACATCCCCGCCAGAGTCGCCGCCGACACGGCGTTCCGCAACGCACGCCGGAACTCGGACCGGGAGAACACCCGCATAGAGCACGACAAAGCGCTTGTCCGCGTGATGCAGAACCTGATGAAGGACGACACCGAGCTGTTCAAGCAGTTCATGGACAACGAGAGCTTCAAGCGCTGGATGTCCGAGACCGTCTTCAGGCGCGCCTACGACCAGGCTGGGGTGCCGTGAGAGCGTGAACACACGCGCCATTCTCATCGGGCTGGCGCTCGGCCTGGGGCTCGGAATCGCCGCGTCGGCGACGGGATCGCCCGCTCTGTTGCGAGCCGCCGAGGCTGTCGAGCCGCTAGGCCAGGTCTTCCTGCGCGCGATCCAGATGGTCGTCATCCCGTTGGTCGCGGCGGTCGTCTTCGTCGGCGTGAGCCGGATCGGCGACCTGCGACGGTGAGGAGCCTGCCGACACCGCGCATCCCTTCTTGGGATAACATCCTCCCATGCGCATCGTCGCGAAGCGTACGCTGCGCGAGTACTGGGAGGCCGAGCCGCGAGCAGAACAGCCACTCAAGTCCTGGTTCGCGGTCGCCGCGAAGGCGGATTGGGCTTCGCCCGCAGATGTCAAGACCATGTATCGAAACGCGAGCATCGTCGCCCGTGACCGGGTCGTGTTCAACATTGGAGGCAACCGGTACCGCTTGATCGTGCGCTTCGACTATGCCCGTCGAATCGGGTTCGTGAGGTTCGTCGGAACGCACCGGGAGTACGACCGGGTCGACGCGACGACTGTCTAGGAGACTCACATGGAAATCAAGCCGATCAGGAACGAGGCCGACTACGACGCAGCGTTGGCGGCCATCGACAGGCTGATGGGCGCGCCGGCGGACACCCCGGAGGGAGACGCGCTCGACGTCCTCGTCACGCTTGTCGAAGCCTGCGAAGCCAGACGCTGGCCGGTCGAGGCGCCGGATCCGATCTCGATGATCGAGCACGTGATGGAAGCCCGCGGTTTCCGGCAGAGTGAGCTGGCCGCGCTGATCGGCTCGCAACCCCGCGCTTCGGAGATCCTCAACCGCCGCCGTCCGCTGACACTGCGGATGATCCGCGCCCTGTCCCGCGAATGGCAGCTACCGGCCGACGCGCTCGTCCGGGAGTATGAGCTCGCAAGCACGGCATAGCATGGCCAACCGTTCCCGAACAGCAATCCGCTTCGCCCGCCTCCTTCCGCTCGTCCTGGTCTTCGGCGCCCATGGCTGCACCGGCGGTAACTCCGACGACTACCTGACCCCCGACCTCCGGCAACGCGTCGAGGCGCTAAAGCTGGAGGCGCCCGAGAGCACCGACGATGTCGCCGTCCTGAGCGACCGGCTCGACACACTGTGGCAGTGGGCGAACGCCTACTCCCTCACCGGTGGGCCGATCCCCGACGCCTTCCCGCAGCTTGTCGCGAATGCGAACCGCTCACTTCGCGAGCTGGGGGGCGGAGCGACGATTCCAATGTCGAGGATCCCCGAGTTCATCCGCCTCTACACCCGCGAGTTCCAGATCAAGGACGAGCACCCGGGGGCGGTCGGCTCGCTGACCCTCGACCCGCCCGGCCCGTTCCACGCCGGCGACCAGGTCACGGTCCGGCTGATCTACACCGTGGGCGCGCTCGGCATGGCGGAGGGGGGCGGTCTCCTGGTGCGCGGCGCACGGAGCGGCATTCAGGCCGAGGACCCGGCCGGCCGGAACTACGTGTCGATCGAGAGCTCGAATCCGGACGCGACGCTGACTTCCAGCGAGCCCTGGGGCGACTGGCTGGGGATGCACTTCAGCAACCGGGGCCGCCGGGCCATCCCGGCTCGCCCCGGCGTGCCGCGCGCCGTGCTGCAGTTCCGTCTGAGCGGTGCGGCTCTCGAGGAAGGCGACACGATCACCATCACCTACGGCGACACCTCGGGCGGCGGGCCCGGTTTCGCGCTGCAGGAAACCTCCAACGACCAGGTGATCCTGCACGTCTACGCCGACATCGAGGGCGCCGGCGACCTGCTGCGACCGGCATGGCCTTCGTTCGAGGTGCTGGGCCGAGACGAGGTCCGCTACGTGAACGCCGTCGCCCCTTCGATCGTTGCGCCCGGCGAGGCCTTCACGCTGGCCGTCCGCGCCGAGGACCGAATGAAGAACCCGTCCTCCGGTGTCATGCCCGCGCTTGAGGTGCTGCTGGACGGTGAGCCGTTCCGCACGATCGAGGCCGGCAGTCCGGCCATCTCGCTGCTCGATAACGTCAGCCTCACCGAACCCGGCGTCTACCGTTTCTCCGTCCGGAACGAGGACGGATCGATCCGGGCGACGAGCAATCCTGTTCGCGTCGAGGATGACCCGGCCACCCGCGTCTACTGGGGCGAGACCCACGGTCACACCGCCTTCGCCGAGGGCCAGGGATCGCCCGACGGCTACTACCGGTTCGGGCGCGACGTGGCCCGGCTCGACTTCCTGAGCCTCTCCGAGCACGACATCTGGATGGACGACAGCGAGTGGCGGAAGCTGCAGGAGCTGGTCGAGGAGTACCGGATCGAAGGCCAATTCACGACGATCCTGAGCTTCGAGTGGACTTCGCGCTCGCCGCTCGGCGGCCACCACAACGTGTTCTTCCGCGACACGCCCGGTCGAAGCCGGGTCCCGAACCAGAAGGCGCCCCTGCTCGACGAGCTCTACGCAGGCCTGCGCGATCAGAACAGCAACGACGATGTCCTGGTCATCCCCCACGCCCACCAACCGGGCGACTGGACGAACAGCGATCCCGACCTGGAGCGGCTGGTCGAGATTCAGTCGGGCCACGGCACCTTCGACTGGTTCGGCAACAAGTACCTCCAGAACGGCTTCGAGGTCGGCTTCATCGGCGCCTCCGACAACCACAACGGCCATCCCGGGTACTCCGGGGCCGGCAACCGGCAACTGGGGGGTCTGGCCGCCGTCTACGCGCCCGAGAACAACGCGGACGCGATCTTCAGCGCGCTCCGCGACCGGGCGGCCTATGCGACGACCGGCGAGCGGATCATCCTCGAAGCGACCCTCAACGGCGGCCGCATGGGCACTCGCCTGGAGGACGCCGCCGCGCGCCGGATCGACTGCCGGGTCCACGGCACGGCGCCTATCGACGCGATCGACGTGATCAGGAACGGCACGATCGTCTACACCAGGAGATACCTGGAGAGCGCGCTGTCCGAGGAAGCGCAGGTGCAGATCACGTTCGAGTCGTCGACCGAGATCCACGGCGAGCGCACGCCGCCCCGCGGCGGGCGACCGTGGAAGGGAGCGATCACTGTCGCCGGCGCAACGCTGGTCGGGTACGACGATCCATGGTTCACCCAGCCCGCGACCTACCGCGTGGCCCGCAACACAGAAGACCGCAACCGGATCGACTTCGACTTCCCCACCCGCGGTCGTCCGAAGTCGCTCGTCCTCGAGTTGCGCGGCGCCAGCCCGGACACCGTGGTCACCGTCGAGATGGAGACGACGACCGAGTCCCGCGGCTCGGGCGGCTACGTCCGCGTCCCCCAGGAGCTGCCGGCGAGTACCGTACGGTTCCAACTCGGCGACCTGAAGGGACAGGTCGACCGCCGCGAGGTCCAGGTGCTGGAGCACACGGACGCGCTCTCCGCGCAGATCGTGACCGAGGGACGGGCCCTCGACCAGGAGTTCACCTTCACCGACCAGGGCGAAGTCCAGGCCGGCGACTACTACTACCTGCGCGTTCGCCAGATCGACGGCAGCATGGCGTGGTCGAGCCCGTTCTGGGTAGGAGAGAACTCAGACTAGCGAGACCGGAGGCCGCCTGCGGCGGCATGCCGGCCAGACGGCCGGCGCACCCAGTGTGGAGCCGAAGCGTTAGGCTCCGGGGAACCCTGGAACAAGGAGATTCGAGATGCGGAAGATTCTCGCGTTGCTTTCCCTGCTGCTCATGTCGGGTGCCGGCGTGGCCGCCGCAGCAGCCGCCGACGAGATTCCCCGAACGCCAAACGGCAAGCCCGACTTCACCGGCCGGTACGACATCCGCTCGCTGACGCCCTTCGAGCGCCGACCCGAGCGCGGCGAGGAACTCGTTCTGAGCCCGGAGGAGGCGGCCGAAGTCGAAGCCGCCCAGATTCAGCGCGTCCTGGACGGCGACGCGGACAGCAGCCCGGATCGGCCGCCACCCGAGAAAGGCGCCTTCATCGACTCGCAGAGCTACAACTACGCCTGGTTCGATCCGGGCCACACGATGTTCCAGATCGACGGCAAGTACCGCACGTCCATCCTGACGAACCCCCGGAACGGACGGATGCCGCCGCTGACGGAGGAAGCCCAGAAGAATCGTGGGTCCCTGCCCCGGTTCATCTGGATGAACGACGACGGTACGGCGTGGTGGCTGGAGTCGGGCGACACCCCCTTCGACAGCCCGGAAACGATGGTCCTCGGCGTGCGATGCATCTACCAGCCCGGCGCTTCGATCCCGATCCGCACGATCTCCTACAACAACCTGAAGACCCTGGTGCAGACGGACGACTATCTGATGATCCACATCGAGTGGATGCACTGGACGCGGGTCGTGCGGATCGACTCGGAGCATTCGCCTGCGGCCTACCAGTCCTACTCCGGCGATTCGATCGGCCGGTGGGAGGGCGACACCCTGGTCGTCGAGACGAAGAACTTCCGTCGTGAGGCAGCGCCCCAGATGCTGCACGGCCGCGAGTCGGCCGGCGTGCCCCGGGGCGCGATGAAGGTCGTCGAGCGCTTCAGCCCGATCGACGGTCAGTCGATCCTGTACCAGTTCGAGGTCGAGGACGAGGAGTACACGGCGCCATTCGGCGGCGAGATGCCGTGGCCGAAGACGGACCAGTACAACTACGAGTACGCCTGCCACGAAGGCAACTACTCCATGCTGGGGCAGCTCAGGGGAGCGCGCCAGCTCGAGAAGGAGTGGATCGACGCCGGCAAGCCGGTGAAGGGCGGCGAGTAGAGCCGGCGCACCCGGTTCAGATCATGCTGTAGCCGGAGCCCTGGCGCTCCGTGCCAAGCCCCCGCCCCTTCTCGATCCAGCCGAACTCCTCCAGGATGGCCTGGCTGTAGGTCACCCGCCCGGTGACGCGGTCGATCGGCTCCGTCGCGAGCAGGAGTGCAGCCTGCGCCATCGTCTCGACGGTCTCGGCCTCGTTCGGGTCGCGACCTTCCATCAACCGGTGATGAACGACGCCGGGGGTCGGCACGATCTGGGACGGGCTGTAGCAGGTCACCGAGACCCCATGCTCGTAGACCTCGGAGGCCAGGCCCTGAGTGAAGCGCTCAAGGGCCGCCTTCTCGGCGCCGTACAGTGAGCCGCCGGCGAACTGCGGGCCCGTGTAGGGGCCGCGGCCGGGGCCGATCGCGGCGCCCGACGAGACGTTGACGATGCTGCCGGCGCCGCGCTCGATCATCTCGGGCAGCACGAGCTTCGAGAGATAGAACGGCGCATGGAAGTTGACCGCGGTCGAGCGGCGCCACTTGTTGACGGGGAAGTCGACGACCGGGATGAAATAGGTCAGAGCGGCGTTGTTGATCAGCACCTCGACCGGCCCGAGCGCGTCGCGCACCTCGTTCACCAGCCGCTCGCAGTTGTCGTACTCGGACACGTCGCAGGCGAAGGCGGTCGCGTCGCCGCCGGCCGCCCGGATCTCCTCGATCGTCTCCTCAAGCGAGCCGCCGAGGTAGTGCCCGCCCTCGGACAGCGTGCGCGCCGTGCAGGCGACCCGTGCGCCCTGCTCGGCGAACAGCTCGGCTATCGCCTTGCCGATGCCGCGGCTCGCTCCGGTGACCAGGGCGACCTTGCCGTCGAGCTTCTTCTCTGCTTGCGTCACTGTGCTTCCTCCTTCAATCGTCGTAGGCGTCCCGGTACCGCTCGCGCAGCACGTTCTTCTGTACCTTCCCCATCGCGTTGCGCGGCAGTTCCTCGACCCAGTAGAAGCGTCGCGGGTGCTTGAACCGGGCCAGACCCGCATCGAGCGCGGAGCGGAGCGTATCGTCGCCGACCGGCGCCTGCTCCGCCACCAGCACGGCCACGACCCCCTCACCGAGGTCGGCGTGCGGCGCACCGATCACCGCCGACTCCGCTATACCCGCCACCTCGTCCAGTCGATCCTCGATTTCCTTGGGATAGACGTTGAAGCCGCCCGCGATGATCAGGTCCTTGCCGCGGCCTACCAGGGTCACACGGCCCTCGCCGTCGACGCTGGCGAGGTCGCCGGTGACGAAGAATCCATCGTCGCGCATCTCCTCGGCCGTTTTCTCCGGCAGTCCCCAGTAGCCCGGAAACAGGTTCGGGCCGCGAATCTCCAGGGTTCCCACTTCCGCCAGAGGCAATTCGGCGCCGTCCTCGCCCGCAACCCGGACCGCGACGTCCGGCAGCGGAAAACCCACAGTGCCGGCCACCCGCTCCCCTCGCAGCGGGTTCGACGTGATCATCCCGGCCTCGGTCATGCCGTAGCGCTCCAGAATCCGATGCCCCGTGCGCGCCTCGAACTCGCCGAAGACAGCCTCCGTCAGTGGCGCCGACCCGGACACGAACAGCCGGACGCTCTCGCAGTCGGTAGCACCGAACCCCGGCTCAGCCAGCAGCCGCGAGTAGAACGTCGGCACACCCATCAGGACCGTCGCCTCGGGCAGCAGACGGCGCACCGCCCCGGCGTCGAACGCCGGCAGGAAGAGGATCTTCGAGGCGTTCAGGAACGCTGTGTGGAGCGCCACGAACAGTCCGTGGACGTGGAAGATCGGCAGCGCGTGGAGCAGCACGTCGCCCGGCTCGAAGCCCCAGATCTCGTGCAGTGGCAGCGCGTTCGAGATCAGGTTCCCGTGCGTGATCATCGCCCCCTTGGACCGACCCGTGGTGCCCGACGTGTAGCAGATCGCCGCCAGGTCGTCGTCGTCGCGGGGCTCGATCGCGGGGTCCGCCGGGGCTGCCTGGGCCTCCCTCCACAGCCCGTCGATGTCAACCGTTCGCGGGTCTCCGCCGTCGTTTGAATCGGCCGCAACCGCGCCGCCCACGACGACCCGCGGCGACGCGTCACCGACGAAGAAGTCGACTTCCCGCTCCGTGTACGCCGTGTTCAAGGGCACGTAGACCCCGCCGCAGCGCAACACGCCGAGGTAGAGCGCCACCGCCTCCATCGACTTCGGCGCCTGAACCACCACCCGGTCGCCCGGCTCGACACCCCGGGCGCGCAGCACCGCGGCGAACCGGGCGGACGCCCGATCGAGATCGCCGTATGTCCAGATCACGCCTCCCGCTCCGCCGTCGCCGGAAGCCAGCACCAGACCCGGCCGATGAAGGGCCGGCTCGAAACGCTCGTAGAGTAGGGCGAAGAGGTTCATCGACGGGATCGACGGGAACGGTTCACGGTCGGAAGATCGCCGATCCTACGCGCGTTGCACCACGGTATGCCCCAAGACCACGCGCCTCGCCATCCCCGCCCCGCCCGATGGACTCGACCCTTCGCACGGCCCCGGCCGTCCAGACGGCCGCGGATCCGGGATCCTCAATGACCGCGCCCAACCACCGGCTTGCACCACGCATCCGAACAGCGTCGATCGCCGGTCTCCTTCTGTTCTCGTTTCTCGCCGCCTGCACGGACGATCCGGTCTCCGAGACCCTGACGCTCGAGTTCTTTCCGGAAGCGGAGAACCAGCCGAACCCGGCCGAGGACGACCCCGCCTTCCCGCCCGACACCACCGGCTACGTCCGCATCGAGGCCGAGGTCGCGATCCGGCGCCACATGATCCCGAAGGAGAACTCCCTCATCGCCCGGCGGGTGAACGACCGCACGGAAGCGCTGATGAACGAGCACGATCCATGGCATATCCGGTTCGATCGCGTCTTCGAGCCGGTCGCTGACGGTGCCGAGTGGCAGCGCGCCGGGAGAGAGCTGACCAGCTACCGCCGCTGGGCGCTGGCGGCCGACCCGGACACGGCGCTCCAGGACTTCTTCGTCGACACCCCGATGCGGCCTGTATTCGAGGTCCGGGACAACGAACGCCGGCTACCGGACCAGTGGCGGCCGCCACCCCGGACCGTCACCCTTGCATTCGTTTTCTCGGGCGGAACCAGGGCGACGGCGGGCGAGTCGGACACCGCGTACCGGGGCTTTCGCAACTTCGCAGCCGACGCGGCGCGCTACCAGCGCCGGGTCGCTGCCCTGTGGGAGTACATGGACGAGAACCCGGGCCGTCGCTTCGAGACGCTGCGGGGACTGTTCGCCGGGGCCGAGGGCGAGGAATTGCCGGAATCGCAGTTGATCGTGCAACCCCGGCAGTTGGCGCCGCTGGCGGCACCGCAGCCGATCCGTCGCGGCTCGGGGAGTCTTCCGAGCCTCCGCGACCTGGAAATCGAGATGATCGAAAGAGCCGTCGCCGCCGGCGAGCCTCTGGTCCAGATCTTCGAAGTCCCGAAGGGCGACGCATTCACCTTGCAAGAACTGTCGCGCCGCGTGTTCGACCCCTTCCCGGGCGTCGTCACCGCGAAGCCCGACGGCGCCGTCGTCGAAGCGGTCGGATTCGTCGAGGGCGGCGAGGGCTACAGCATCCCCTCGCTCGACCTCTGGAACGCGTATAGGGCCCTGGACGGCCTCTTCGTGTCTCCCGACCCGCTCGTCTTCCTGCTCGAAACCCAGAACGACGACTTCGGCTGCGACGAGGACGACGACGCCTGCAGGAACACCGCGCGTGTCTCCGCTTTCCTGCAGAGCGGGCCGCTCGGGGCCCGCCCCGGCTCCGCGACCCGTATCCAGCAGGTGCTGGAGGCCGAACTGCGACCCCTCGACGAGTACCGCCTGGTCTGGATCCGCGGTGGCGCCGACGAGACCACGGAAGAAGCCCCCCAGCCAGCTATCGAGACGGGCCGGTAGATCCGGGCCGGTACAATCCGGCGCTGCGTTACGGAACGCGCAGCGGAGGAGCCACGGTTCGCCGAATCAGGAACCGCCGCGCAAGACTTGATCCTCACGAGGTACCGATGACCCGTTCGACCTTCAACCGACCCCAAACGTGTCCGCGCCGCACCGCGGCGCTTCCGGTCGCCGTCCTGCTGCTGCTGGCCGCCGCCAGTTCGGCCACGGCGCAACGTTCCTACCCGCCCGCGATGGAGGGCACGACGTCCGAGGTCTACCGCACCGTCGACGACGTCGAACTGAACATCTACCTGTGCAACCCCGAAGGCCATTCGGCCGACGACGCGCGACCCGCGATCGTCTTCTTCTTCGGCGGCGGTTGGCGCTCGGGTTCGCCGCAGCAGTTCCTGCCCCACTGCCGCTACCTCGCCGACCGCGCGATGGTTGCCGCCGTCGCCGACTACCGGGTGGCCAGCCGCCACGGCGTCACGGCAAGTGAGTGCGTCGGAGACGCGAAGAGCGCCGTCCGCTGGCTGCGCGCCAACGCGGACAGGCTCGGTATCGACCCCGACCGCATCGCCGCCGGCGGCGGATCGGCTGGCGGCCACCTGGCGGCGGCCACCGCCACGCTGCCCGGACACGATCCCGATCCCGACGGACCGAGCCCGGTTCCGAACGCCCTGGTCCTGTTCAACCCCGCCACGATTCTGGCGCCCGTCGATGGCGATCCGATGCCGGCAGAAGAGCAGCGAGAGCGCTTCGCCGCGCTGGCGGAGCGCTTCGGAGCGCCGCCCGAGTCGATGTCCCCCTACCACCACCTGCGGGAGGGGCTGCCACCCACGATCATCTTTCACGGCACCGCCGACGAGACCGTGGCCCACGGCACGGCAGACCGGTTCTGCCTCGGCCTGCGCGAGCACGGGGCGCGATGCGACTTCGTCAGCTACAACGGCGCCGGTCACGGCTTCTTCAACTTCGGCCGCGGTGAGGGCCACGAGACGAACACGTGGTACGAGGACACCGTCTCCCGCATGGACGGCTTCCTGTACTCGCTCGAGTGGCTCGATCCGAAGCCCAATCCCGACGGCACCCCGGGGAAGCGTCTGACCTGGCGGGAGTCGCTGAGCGAGGCGCTCGGCAACCAGGGTCTCCCTCCAGGAGTCCAGGAGATCAAGGAAAGGATGGAAGCCGAGGCCCGCGCCGTCGCGGCCTCCGAGGACGCGGAGAGCGAAGACGAAGAGTCGGCCCCTCCTGACGGCGAGCAAGTGGACAACGACGACGTCGAGCACGAGTGATCGCCGTTTCCGCGAGCCGCCGACGGCTCGGCTCCGTCGTTCTCGCCGCGTTCGCCGTCGGCGCCGCGGCCTTCGCCCAAACGGCACCGACGCGAAGAGCGGCGTCGTCCAGCCAGGCAGGAACCCAGCCGGCCGGCGAGTGGCACAACTACGCAGCCGACAGCCGGAGCAGCAAGTACTCCCCGCTCGACCAGATCGACCGAACGAACGTTCACCAGCTCGAGATCGCCTGGCGCTGGAAGTCGATCGACTATGGCCTCGCCGCACGTCACGAGGGTGTCGTCCCGCCCTTCGTGTTCCAGAACACGCCGATGATGCGCGACGGCCGCGTGCTGGTCGCCACCGGCATCGGAGCGGCCGCGCTCGATCCCGCGACCGGCGAGATCCTCTGGACCTACGACCCCTTCGAGGACGAGGAGCCAAGGAACATGGGGCGGCTCTCGGTGCGCGGGGGCGTCACCTGGAACGACGGCGCCACGCGACGGCTCTTCTTCAACGCCAACGGCCGCCTGACCGCGCTCGACGCGGACACCGGGGCCCTCGACCCGGACTTCGGCGACGGCGGCCGGATCGACATGCTGGACGCCGGCCAGGGCGTCCGTCGCCGCCAGTACTTCTGGACTTCGGCGCCCGTCGTCTGCGGCGACGTGATCGTGCTCGGCGAATCGACGTCCGACGCCTGGTCGAGGCGCCGCAACCCGCCCGGGATGATCCGCGGCTACGACGCGCGCACCGGCGCACTGCGCTGGCGCTTCAACATCATCCCTGAGCCGGGCGAGTTCGGATCCGACACCTGGGACAGCCCGGAAGCAGCGCAGGCCGGCGCCGCGAACGTCTGGACGTGGATGAGCTGCGACCAGGAACTCGGCATGGTCTACGCCGCCACCAGCACGCCGAGCAACGACTGGTACGGCGGCCACCGCCCCGGCAAGGGTCTGTTCGCCGAGTCGATCCTCGCCCTCGACGCAGGGAGCGGCGAACGGCGGTGGCACTTCCAGGCCGTCCACCACGGCCTCTGGGACTTCGACTTCCCGGCCCCGCCCGTGCTCGCCGACATCGTCGTCGACGGCACGGCGATCAAGGCGCTGGCGCAGCCTTCCAAGCAGGCGTTCCTCTACGTCTTCGACCGGGAGACCGGCGAACCGGTCTGGCCGATCGTCGAGCTGCCCGTGCCGCCGTCCGATGTGCCCGGTGAACAGGCCTGGCCGACCCAGCCCCATCCGACCTGGCCGTTGCCCTACGACCTCCAGGGGCTCGCTACCTCCGACCTGATCGACTTCACGCCCGAACTGAGAGCGATGGCGCTCGAGTACGTCGCCCAGTACCGCATCGGCCCGATCTTCCAGCCGCCGACGCTGATCGAGGGGCCGGACGCCAAACCGACGATCCAGGTGCCTGGAGCGGTCGGCGGTACGAACTGGAATGGCGCCGCGCTCGATCCGGAGACGAACGTGCTCTACCTGCCGTCCGTCACCGTGCCGGCGATCCTGGGCCTGCGGCCGCCGCCCGATCCCGCACGCTCCAACCTGCGCTACCGGGTCGACCTGAGCGAGGCCGACGGCTACGCGTGGGCCACCCTGCCGAACGGCCTGCCGATCACGAAGCCGCCCTACGGCCGCCTTACCGCGATCGACCTCAACACCGGCGAGCACCTGTGGATGGTCCCGAACGGCGACGGACCGCGCGATCACCCCGCGCTCGCCCACCTCGACCTGCCACCGCTAGGCCAGCAGGGCCGCGTTTCCGCGCTGGTCACGAAGACTCTCGTGTTCCTCGCCGACGGCTCGGACGCCATGCCGGTCCAGCCCGAGGGTTCCGGCAGCAGGAAGTTCCGCGCCTATGACAAGGCGAACGGCGATGTCGTCTGGGCAATGGAGCTGCCGGCCGGCGTCAGCGGCGCGCCGATGACCTACCTCCACGAAGGCCGCCAGTACATCGTGATGGCGATCAGCGGGGCCGGCTTCGAGGGTGAGTTGGTGGCTCTCGCCCTGCGTGAAGAACCGGCCGCCGCGGCACCCTAGCCTCCAAACGCCGAATGAATCTGCGCGCCGTTTCCGGTCTGGTCGGACGGCTCCTGTTGCTGCTGGCCGGCGCCCAGTTGATCCCCTTCGCGTTCGCGCTCTGGCACGGCGAGGAGCGGCCCGCCGGGGCGCTCGCGGGCTCGCTGCTGGTTTGCGCCGCGGCCGGCGTGGCCGCTCACTGGTGGGGCAAACCGCACGAGAAGATCTACCGGCGCGAAGCGATCCTCGTCGTCGTCGGCGCCTACATCCTGGCGTCCTTCTTCGGCGCGCTTCCCTACCTGCTGAGCGGCGAGATCACGGATCCGATCGCGGCCCTGTTCGAGTCCGCCTCGGGCTTCACGACGACGGGCGCCTCGATCCTGACCGACATCGAGCAACTGAGCGCGAGCATCCTGCTCTGGCGGAGCCTGACCCAGTGGCTGGGCGGAATGGGGATTCTGCTCCTGTTCGTCGCCCTGTTCCCCAGCCTGGGACCCGGTGCCCGCCTGCTCTACCGGCTGGAGGTGCCGGGGCCAACCCAGGACATCATGCAGCCCCAGGTGCAGAAGACGGCGACCGTCCTCTGGCAGATCTACGTCGGCCTGACCATTGCCCTGATTCTCCTGCTGCTGGCGGGCGGCGCCAGCCAGTACGAGGCCTTCTGCTACGCCTTCACGACCGTGTCGATCGGCGGCTTCGCGCCCCTGAACGCGAGCGTCGCCGCGTTCGACTCCGCCTTCATCGAGTGGACGATCATCGTCTTCATGCTGATCGCCGGCATCAATTTCTCCCTGATCTTCGCGGTACGTTCACGGCCCAGCCAGCTCTACCGGGACACGGAGTTTCGCGCCTACGCGTCGATCGCCGCGGTGCTCGTCGCCCTGGTCACTGTCGATCGCTGGCGCAGCACCGACCTTCCCTTCCTCGAGGCCCTGCGCGAAGCCGCCTTCAACTCGGTGTCGCTGATGACGACGACCGGCTACACGACCCGGGACTACGACTCCTGGAGCGACACGTCCCGCACCCTGCTGCTGCTGGCCATGTTCGTCGGCGGCTGCGCCGGCTCGACCGCCGGCGGCGTCAAGGTCGGCCGCCTGGTCATGACGCTGAAGATGGCCCTGCGCGAGGTGCAGCTCCTGTTCAACCCCCGCCGCGTACTGGCGCTGAGGGTCGGCGACCGGACGATCAGCGACCAGGTGGCGCGCAGCTTGGGCGGCTTCATGACCCTGTTCGCCTTCCTGTGGCTGGGCGTCGCCGCCACCCTCGCCATCGGCGGCAACGACATGGTCACGTCGCTGTCGTCGTCGCTGGCCTGCCTCTCGAACGTCGGCCCGGCGATGGGAGCGGCCGGTCCGAGCCTGAACTACGCCTTCTTCGCCGGCTGGGAGAAGCTCCTGCTCGTCGTCCTCATGTGGCTGGGCCGGCTCGAGATCGTGGCCGTGGCCGCAATCTTCCTGCCCGTGTTCTGGCGCCGCTGAGCGGCCTCGCGTGCTACTGGGTGCGCCGGCCCTCTGGCCGGCTGCCGCCGCAGGCGGCCGGAAACACGCGCCGGCCGCAAGGCCGGCTCCGAATAGCACGCGCGGTTGATCAGCTACTCGACGCGGCAGACTTCACCGAACTCCGGCCGCGGCAGGCGGGGAAAGAGACCCTCCGGATCGCCATAGCCGATCGAACACAGGAAGTTGGAGCGCACCGAAGTGCCGGCGAAGAACAGCTCGTCGCACTTCCCGTTGTCGAACCCGGACATCGGCCCGCAATCGAGACCCACCGAGCGCGCGGCGATCATGAAGTACGCGCCCTGCAACGTGGCGTTCCGGAAGGCCGTGACCTCGGCCAGTTCGGAGTCGCCCCGGAACATCTCGGCCATGCCCGGGTTGTGCGCGAAAAGCACGTCCATTTTCTCGAAGAAGGCGAGGTCGTAGCCGAGAATGGCGGTCGCGGGCGCCTGCCGGATCTTGTCCTGGTTGCCCGGCATCGCGATCGAAGCAAGCCTCTCCTTCGCTTCATCGCTCACTGCGAAGACGACCCGCTGCGGCCAGCAGTTCGCGCTCGTCGGCCCCCACTTCATCACGTCGTGAAGTTCCTGGAGCGTCTCTTCGGGCACCTCCCTCGGCAGCCAGCAGTTCTGGCTGCGGGCGTCGCGAAACAGGATGTCCAGGGCGTCGTCATCGATCTTCGGCATGGCGTTCCTCCGGCGGCGCATGTTAGCCGCCCGCAACAAACGTCGCCGCTTCACGGCGCCGCTGCCTTGCGCGGGCCAGACGGCCCGCGTCACCGATCAGTCGGTCGCCGGAGCGCGCCGGAACAGCGTGGCGACGTGGGCCTCGGGCAGCGGCCGGGTCGCAAACGAAACCGCCGCCGTGCAGCCCATCGCGAAGAGTCCCGCCAGCGCCGCGCAGGAGGTCGGGTTCGGAGACTCACCGTGGAGCCACGAGAACACCGGGTGCAGGAAGCTGCCCTCGAACCACGCCGGATCGATCACGCCGGTGTGCAGGATCAGGAAGGAACTCAAACCAACGATCAGACCGGTGTAGGCGCCCGACCGGGTGACGCCGCTCCACAGCGCGCCGAGCACGAGCGGACCCGCGAAGGCCGCCATCATGCCGCCGTTGCCGGTCCAGACCAGGATGGCGATGTTCATGTCCATCAGCATCCAGGCCATCGTCACGCAGACGACCATCACGCCCACGGTCGCCCAACGGCTGATGACCAGCACGCGGTGGTCGAGCTGCTCCTCGCTGAGGTGCGAATGGAAGCGAGGCGCGATCGTCCGGCGGTAGAGGTCGTTCGCGACGATCTGCGACGACGACACGACGAGTCCGTCCGCCGTCGACATGACCGCCGACAGGATGCCGACTCCGATCAGCGCCGCCAGCCAGGCGGGGAAGAGCTCGATGAACAGCGCCGGCAGCGCCTCGTTCGGCGTCGACCCCTCCTCGTACAGGCGGCCGCCGAGCACCGCCCGGGCAAGCGCGCCGCCGAGGCCCAGCATGCCCAAAGTGACGCCGAAGACGGAAGCGAACCGCAGGAAGGTGAAGCGCGATTTGCCCGTCTTGAGCGCCCAGATCTTGTTGCCGATGTGCGGCAGCAGTCCGAGCGGGATGTGGGCCAGCAGCACCGCCATCTGCGACCACCAGGAGTGGTAGAGCGGCGTCGAGCGGTTGATCCAGCCGACCTGGTCCGGGTCCTGGCCCCGGATACTGGAGATGACCGAACTCAAGCCCCCGTCCAGACCGGCGCCGAAGACGAACAACAGGACGACGAGCACACCGATCAGCAGCATCAGGAAGCCCTGCACGCCGTCGGTCAGGATGTCCGCGTGGGCGCCGCCCAGGGACACGTAGACCATCAGCACGACGGCGGTGATCCCGAGCGCCCAGGCCGGTGAAAGCCCAAGCATCGTCTCGAACATGACCAGGCCCGACAGGAGCTGGCCGGCAAGGTAGAAGAACAGGAGCAGGGACGCCACGGTGACGATCACGCGGATGCCGTCCGACTGGTACCGGTCGCCCAGGAACTCCGGGATCGAACGCGAGCCGAACCTGTCGCCCGCGTTCGCGACCAGCCGCATGCAGATCAGCACGCCCAGGTACACGCCCGCCGGGTAAAGCACCGCCGACAGCAGCGCCGCCGTACCGTGCTCGTACGCGAGGCCCGGAAAACCGAGGAATGTCGCCCCGCTCGCCGTCGTTGCGGCGAAGGCCAGGGCCAGGAAGAAGGGACCGTAGGCCGCCCGGGCGGTCGCGAAGTCGTCGGCGCCGTGAACCCGGCTCCGGCCGATCAGCCCGAACGCCAGCATGCCGCCCATGTAGACGGCCAGAAACAGCCAGGACCAGACGATCAAGCTCATGGCGGAACGGCTCACGGTATCACCCGCACCGCGGCGAAACCGTGACGCGCCCGGCGCGCCAAGGTCGCCGGCATCCGGGGCCGGCTCGAGGTCGAGGCGAACACGGTCACCGCCGTGGACGACACGACGGTCCGGCTCGCCGACGGCTACGACCGTTCCGGCAAGGGCCGCTTCGTGCTCACCGCCGCCCTTACCGCCGCCGTCGCATGGCCGTTCATCTTCATCAAGGGCAAGCACGCCCGCCTCGAACGCGGCGTGATCTTCGACGCCCAGACCGCGGCGCCCATCGATGTCGAGGTCGGAGCACGCCCCGAACTGCCAGCTCTCCGTGCCGACATCCCCGGCTTCCAGGTCACCATCCCCTACGACAGGATCGACCCCGACGTCCGGCTCGCGAGGCTGCCCTTACACTTCGACGGGCTGCCAGCGGACACCGAAGAAGCCCACATCACCGCGGTCAACGGCGAGAAGATCCGGCGGCTCGAGATCGCCATCGTCAACGGCACGGCCGAGGTCGACTTCCGGCGACTGGCCGAGCACTTCCGGCTTGGCATGAACCGGTTCACCGTCACGATCGACGGCCAGACCGCGGACGTCCTGCTGGAGTTCGAGTTCTAGCAACCTGGATAGTGACGAGGCGCGCGCCGGGAGCACCCGACATCCCGGCCGACTCGGGGTCTCCGCTACTGTTCACCCATGCCGACGACCATCCGCCGACTCTCCCGTGGCTGTCTTCCAGCCGCCCTCATCGCGGTCTTCTCCCTCGCTCCGGCGACGGCGCAGAAGGAGCCGCTGGAACTCGACCACATCTACGGGCCGGACGCGCTCGACTTCTCGCCGGAGCTTCCGCGTGTCCGCTGGCTGCCGGGCGGACGCGACTATCTGCAGGCCGAAGACAACGAGGACGGACCCGGGCGGCTATGGCACTTCGTCGACGCGGCGACCGGGGACGCGGAGCCGTTCTACGACCCCGAGCCGCTGGCTCGGGCTCTGGAAGAACAACTGCGGCTCGACAGTGAGGACGCCGCCTCGAAGGCGCGACCGTCGTCGCTGCGCCTGTCGCCGTCGACCGATCGGCTCCTGCTCCAGCTCGCCTCGGACCTGTTCGTCTGGGACTTCGACGCCGAGGCACTGACCCGGCTCACCCACGGTCCCGAGGTCGAGGAACTGGCCCGGTTCTCGCCCGATGGTCGCAGCCTCGCGTTCGTGCGCGACGCGGACCTGTACGTGGTCGGCGCTGGCGGCGACGAAGTCCGACTGACCACGGGCGGCGGAGAGAACACGCTGAACGGCAAGCTCGACTGGGTCTACCAGGAGGAGATCTACGGCCGCGGCAACTACCAGGCCCACTGGTGGAGTCCGGACAGCCGGCGGATCGCGTTCCTGCAGACCGACGAGCGCGACGTGCCGCGCTTCACGGTCGTCGACCACGTGCCCTACCGGCCGCCTCTCGAGGTCTACCCTTACCCGAAGGCCGGCGACGCGAATCCCCGCGTCCGGCTCGGCGTCGCTTCGGCGGCCGGCGGCGACATTACCTGGATCGATCCGGGGATCTACGGGCACACCGAGATCCTGTTCGTCAACGTTGCGTTCTCGCCCGGCGGCGACGTCTGGTATCAGGTCCAGGATCGCCGGCAGACCTTCCTCGACCTGCACCGGGCCGATCCGGAGACCGGCAAGTCGGAGCGGGTCCTGCGCGAGGAGTCCCACGCCTGGGTGAACCAGCTCGGGCCGCCGCACTTTCTGAAGGGGAACGGCCTGGAGGGGAACGGCCTGGAAGACGGCGGCTTCCTCTGGCTCAGTGAGCGGACCGGTTTCCAGCACCTCTACCGTTACGACCAGGACGGCAAGCTGGTCGGGGCACTGACCGAAGGACGCTGGGAGGTCCGGTCACTCAACGCCGTCGACGAGGAGGCCGGCGCGGCCTATGTCTCAGGCACCTACCGCTCGGCGATCGGCGCCGACGTGCTCCGGGTCGCTCTCGACGGCTCCGGCGCGACCCTCCTGACCGAGGAACCCGGCAGCCACCGCGGCAGCTTCCCGGAGGACGGGCCGATCGCGCACTGGATCGCCACGTCGAGCGATCTCCACACGCCCACCGCGATGACTCTGCGGAGCACCGGCGACGGCTCGATCGTGAGGGAACTCGGCGACAGCGACGTGCCCGACCTCGAACGCTTCGAGTTGTCCGAACCGGAACTCCTGAAGATCACGACGAGCGACGGCGTCGACCTCGAAGCGATGCTCATCCGGCCGCACGGCTTCGATCCCGACCGCGTCTACCCGGCCTGGGTTCACGTCTACGGCGGCCCCCACGCCCAGCAGGTCCGGGACGGCTGGCAGGGTTCTCGCGGCATGTGGTTCCAGTATCTGGCCCAGGAGGGGATCGTCGTCCTCGTCGTCGACAACCGGATCGCCTCCGGCAAGGGCGTCGAGTCGACCTGGCCGGTGTACCGGAACTTCGGCGCGCAGGAACTCGTCGACCTGGTGGAGGCGGTCGACTGGCTGGGCGCCAAACCGTGGGTTGACGCCGAGCGGATCGGCCTCGACGGCTGGAGCTACGGCGGCTACATGACGCTCTACGCGCTCACCCGCTCCGACCGCTTCCGCGCCGGGATCGCCGGCGGCAGCGTCGTCGACTGGCGCGCCTACGACTCGATCTACACCGAGCGCTACATGTCGACGCCCGACGACAACCCTGACGGCTACAAGGCCTCGTCAGTTCGCGAACGGGCGGCCGACCTCCACGGCGACCTGCTGCTCATCCACGGCACGATGGACGACAACGTCCACATGCAGAACACGCTGCAGATCGCCTGGGACCTGCAGAAGGCCGGCAAGCCGTTCGAGATGATGCTCTACCCGAAGTCCCGACACGGCATCTCGGACCCCGACCTCTCACTGCATCTCCGCGAGACGATGGCCCGCTTCATCCTGAAGACGATCGAGCCCTAGCTTCGCCAGGCCCGTACGCTCAGGGCCAGCGTCGCGATCGTGCCCCAGGAGAGTCCCACGACGACGCCGGCGTCCAGGATGCCTCGCCAGGGCTGGTCCAGCCGGTGGACGAGGACGATCAGGACCAGGATGCCGAGGGTGCCGAAGTAGACGCCCAGGCGCTCGCGCCTCGTGCCCTCGAAGTACCCGGCCGCGTACAACGGCGCGAGCACTACCCGGAGCAACGTCGGCTGGCTGCGGATCGTCATCGCCCGCTCCGCCACCCGCGGCGAGAAACGCAACTGGAACCCGCGCAGCCCTTCCGACCAGGCCATGAACGGAATGATCGCCAGGAGGGCCGCCCAGTGGTACCAGGCGAACGGTTGGTCGAAGGCCGCGATCGAGATCCTGGCGAGCCGGTAGACCGCCCACACGAGCAGAGCGACGACGCCGCCTACGGCCCACAACGCACCGGCCGTCGCCACGGCGCTGCCTGTGGAGACCGGACCGGCGTTCACCGGCCCGTCCGTGTCCGCGCCGGCGGGCCCAGCTTCAGTCATCCGAGGCCAGATCCCGCCGACCCTGGTCACTGGCCAGCGCCGCGTGGTTCAGGATGTTGCGCGCCATCGACGACGGCTGGCTCTCGGCATTCGCCCGGTAGATCGCCGCGCGTGTCTCGTGCACCTCGGCGCTCTCCGGCGCCGCATGCCGGGCCACCTCGATCAGGTGGCACGCCACCGCGTGCCGCCCGGCCGCCGACGAAGCGCGCGCCCGCTCGACCACCCGTTCGACGCCGCCGGCCAGTTCAACCCAGGCTTCGGCCTGCTCCCTCTTCGTCGCCGGTACGACGCTGTCGAACTCGCCGTCCCACCAACCGCCGTAGCGCCGCCAGACCATCCGTACGAGGAAGCTCGGATCGTCGTAGACCGGCTGCAGGTATGGCTCGTCCGCGAGGTCGGCCGGCGGCGTGACTGCCTGGACCACCTGGTCGAGACTCAGCCCCCGGTTCATCGCCGCCACGCTCTGTTCTTCGATCGACCGCATGTAGCGCGCGGTCCCGTCGAGAGCCCGGCGCACCCGGTCGGCGCCGAGGATAGGCAGGCCGTGCCCGGGCAGCAGGATCTCGGCCCCCAGGGGCAGCATCCGCTCCAGGCTGTCCGCCCAGTCGCCGACGTAGCGCTGTACCTTCTGCGGATTGCCCGCATTCGGCACCGCCCAGATGAACAGGTCACCCGTGTGGAGGATGCGGCGCTCCGGAATCCACGTCCAGGTCACGTCGTCCGTCTCGCCCCGGCCGTGGGTCAACTCGAAGGTCAGATCGCCCCGACGGAAGGTCAGGTTCCGGCGGTAGAGAACGTCCGGATACCGGTAGCTCTCGGGCCACCGATAATGGGGCGCATCGATCGCGAACTGCCTGCGGTTGATCGCCGTGTTCCAGCCAAGGGTCGAGAGGTAGCGGTCGAAGTGGGCCGGCACCCGCTCGTGGGCGTACACGGTCGGCCGCGGCCAGCCTCGCTCGTCCGCCTCGGCGTCGAAAGCAGTGACCGAGAACACATGATCCACGTGGTGGTGCGAGTAGATAGCCGCCACCACCGGCGTATCGGGCCACTCCCGCCTGACCTCCTCGAAGCAGCGCTTCACGTCGAGAAGGTGGCCGGCGTCGAGCATCACCAGGCCGTCGCCGCTGTCGATGACGTAGAAGCCCGCGATGCCCTTGAAGCCGAGCAGACCATCCACGAGCCGGCAGGCGCCGGGGTAGTAGCGGTGCACCGGGTGGTGCTCGAACTGGAGGTCGAGTTCGCCACGCCAAGCCTGCTCGGCCAAGTCCCGCAGATCCTGTTGACGTTCGTCGGACATGGGGGCGGACGTTACCCCAGCCATGAGACCAAAGGCCGGACGAAGAACACTGCTGGTAACCTCCGCCCTGTCGCAGTTAGTCGGAGACAGGATGCACACTGCCGCGGCCGAAGCGCCATGGAATGAGAACATCGGCGTTCCGCGCCGGGGCAGGGCCACCCTCCAGGGGTCGCAGATCGCCCCTGCACTTGCGCTCGCTTTCCTGGCAGCCGGGCCGGCCTCCGGCGTCCAGGAACAAACCCCCGGCGCCGAGCGACCGACGATGGCCGCCACCCGGGTCGACCAGGCCCCCACCGTCGACGGCGATCTCAGCGACCGCGCCTGGCGGGAGTCCGAAGTCGGAACGGACTTCATGCAGCACGAGCCCCTCGACGGCGTACCCGCCACCGAGCAAACCGAGTTACGAGTCGTGTTCACCGACAGCACGATCTACTTCGGCATCACGGCACTCGACGCGAACCCCGACGCGATCATCGCCAAGGAGATGGAGCGGGACAGCCGGATCTTCCAGGACGACTCGATCCTCCTTCTGCTCGACACCTTCCACGACCATCGCAACGCCTACGCTTTCGAGACCAACCTGAACGGCGCCCGCGCGGACACCCTGGTCACCGACGAGGGCCGTGACCTGAACCTGGAATGGGACGGCATCTGGTCGGTCGCGTCGCGGCGGACCGCCTTCGGCTGGGTGGCCGAGATCGCGATTCCGATCTCGACGCTGCGCTTCGACCCGGCGGCCCCTGCCTGGGGTTTCAACGTACAGCGCTACATCGCCCACAAGCGCGAGATGACGCACTGGTCCGGGCTACCGCGCGAGGTCAGCGTGCTCGGGCAGGTGGGATCCCAGATCCAGCCTGTCCACCGCATCTCGATGGCCGGAGAACTGACCGGTCTGACCGGACTCGCCCAGTCCGCCCAACTCCAGATCAAGCCCTTCGTGATCGGCGACGTCAGCGAGGATCCGCGGCTCGAAGCGGACCCGATCACCGACGGCGACGGCGGCCTCGATCTCAAGTGGGGCGTCACTCGTTCCCTGGCGCTCGACCTGACCTGGAACACCGACTTCGCCGAGGTCGAAGTCGACGAACAGCAAACGAACCTGACCCGCTTTTCGCTCTACTTCCCGGAGAAGCGCGATTTCTTCCTGGAGAACGCCGGCATCTTCGACTTCGGGCCGCCTCACCGGGAGTTCTTCCGCCCGCCCCTGCTCAAGGCCTTCTTCTCGCGCCGTGTCGGCCTGGACGACGGCCGGCGGGTGCCGATCGACTGGGGCGCCCGGCTCACCGGCCGACTGGGCGGCTGGAACATCGGGGTGCTGCGGGTCGCGACCGCCGGCATCGACCGGGATGACGGCAACCTGCCAGCCAACGCGTTCACGGTCGCCCGCCTCAAGCGCAATCTGGGCCGGCGCTCGACGATCGGGGCCATCGTCACCGAAGCGGCGCCCGACAACGAGGACGCGAATCGAGTCGTGGGCCTGGATTTCAACTACAAGCCCACGACGAAGTTCGGCGTCGGCGGCTTCTGGACGGGCAGCGGCCTGAGCGAAGATCCGGAGGACACCGGAGTGGGTGCTTCAGCCGACACCGGAGATGCGGCCTACGGCGTCAACGTCGACTACCAGGGGCGGGCGCTGACGATGTCGATGGACGCCGAGGAGATCGAGGAGAACTACCAACCCGCGGCCGGCTTCCTGCTGCGCAAGAACGTGCGCCACCTGAATCCCCGCTTCCAGTGGCTGCCACGAATCGAGCGCGGCCTGGTCCGCTCCTGGTTCACCGAGGTCCGCTACGACTACTACGAGACCCTGGACGAGGGCGAGCTGGAGTCCGGCCGGTTTGAAATCTCCCCCCTCGGCATGAGGATGACGACCGAGGACCGCTGGCGACTCGCGTATGTCGGCGAGGAGGAAAACCTGGTCGAGCCGTTCGAGATCGCTTCGGGCATCGTCATCCCGGCCGGTCGCTACGAGTTCGACGGCCTCGAACTCGCCATGTTCAGCAACCAGAGCCGCCTCCTCGGGGTCCGTGGTCTGTTCGGTTGGGGCGACTTCTACGACGGCACCCGCACCTCCGTCCGCCTGACCTTCGGCGTCCGCGCCTCGAAGCACGTGCAGACCGAGAGCCTCTGGGTCTACAACGACGTCGAACTGCCCCAGGGCGCGTTCGACATCGGGCTGTTCAGCCAACGGGTGGACTTCACCTTCACTCCCAACCTTCGGCTCAACACGATCGTCCAGTACAACGACGACACCGAGGATTTGGGCCTGAACGTCCGGCTGCACTGGATCTACAAGCCGGGGTCCGACCTGTTCGTCGTCTACAACGAGAACTGGATGGAGGGGGACCTCCGTCAGCGTCTGAGCACCCACCGCCAAATCGCGGTGAAGTTCACCTACCTGATCCAGCCCTAGCGGCCTGCGTGGCAGAAACTGGGTGCGCCGGCGTCCGGACTCCTGCCGCGCTAACAGCCGCGCCCGAACGAGAGCCTGGCTCGATCGCTAGGTCTTCGCCCAGTTGAAAGTACGCACCAGGTGGGTGTAGTCGGCCTGGCCGCGAGCAATCGTCGTGCTGCCCAGGAAGTCCTCGCGGCCCAGCATCACCCGCAGGGGGTAAGGCTTGCCGTCCAGCCACTTCTCGTCGAGATGGCCGTAGTCCTCGACCGGGCGCAGGGCCAGGCGGGAGAACGTGATGTGAACCACAACCCGCTTTCCGGGGATCGCGCGCGGGTAGTTGCCGTGCCAGACCGAGCCGTCCCACGCCACCACCGACCCGGCCGGGCACTCGGTCGGAATGGCGCCAAGCTCCGTGGCGACCTCCTCCTCGTTCGGATGACGCCGCAGGCGATGCGTTCCCGGGATCACCTTGGTGCAGCCGCCGGCTTCGGTGAACTCGTCACACGCCCAGCACAGGGTCAGAAGCTGGTTGTGCACCGGGAACGGTGCCGGCAGCCAGTTCTGGTCCGCGTGCAGCGGCAGCTTCCGCGCGCCCAGCGGCCGGATGCTGGCGATCAACTGGGACAGCAGAGCGCCCTTCCCGCACATGATCTCCGCGAGGGCCTGGATCTTCGGTCGCAGGACAACGTCCTCGTAGATCGGATCCCGACCAAGGAGCATCGCGGCCGATCGGCCCCTCGCCTTGCCCTCCGTCTCCTCTGCAAGTCGCAGGCAGGTCTCGCGCAGACGCCGGGTGAACTCTGGCGTAGCTACGTCACGCAGGATGGTGTAGCCCTGCTCCTGCATCTCATGGATGTTCTGCGCCATGTCGAGGCGTTCGACGTCGGCCGCCATCTCGTCCGACAGGTCGAACGGCTGCCGGGTCCTGGTCAGGCGTTCCGGCGCTGGCGGCGCCTTGGCCCCCGGGCCCGGTCCCTCGAGTCGTGCAGCAGCGGTTCGCGTCATCACCCTTGATCGTACCAGCGGACCAGTTTCAATCCGGAGAGAGACTTGGCCTGTCCAGGCTATTGAGCTACACTGGCGCAGCTTGCACGGTGCCGCGAGGCAGGTGACCGCCAGTCGGCTGTTGCCGCCAAACGCTCACAGCGGCCGCGACTCAGCTTCCCGAGACGTTCGTTACGTCGCAGCGTCCTCCGGGGAGCAACAGAACTGCTAGCCGGCGGCGCCGGCGGATTCAACGGGTCGAACACCCCACCGGAATGCCAGAAGCGCAGAGCGAAGAACCCACCGGAACCTCACGCACGTCCAAACCCTCGCGACCGGCCCGCCGCAGGCGGCGCAGCCGGTCGCGTGGCCGGTCGCGCGGTGGGCGCACCGTCCCGCTCCATCAACGCAGCGCGTCCCACTTTCGGCCAGAGGATCGGGAAGAAGGAAAGGCCGTTTTCTCCAAGGGAAACATCAAGCTGGAGATCGAGGGCGAAGGCGCCCGGTTCCTCATCGCCCCGCCGGCCGCCGGCGACAGCGCCCCCAGCTCTGATCCGAATCTGAATGGCATCGCCAATGTTGAGCTCGACTGGTCCAGGGTCCCGGACGAACGCATCCTCCATGCCGTCTGCGGATGCGACCAGTTCGCCGCCGGCGCGGCCTGCGGTCATATCTGGGCGTCGTTGCTGCAACTCGCCACGAACGAGCCAAAGAGTCAACCGGCGGGATCCGGCCGTGTCTCGCTGCGCAAGACGCGCCCACCCCAGGTATCGATTCCGGGATCGGCCATGAAGACCGTAGAGCCCACGAGCGACGACCGGCAAGAAACCCCGCGCCCGGTTCGCCGCTCCCGCCGAAGCCGCAACCGGCGGCGTCGGCGAGTCCCCGCGGCAACGAGCTGGCGTTCGGTCGTCGAGACCGTGCGCGAGGACATCGAACAGCAGGCTCAAAAGAAGAAGCCGGCTACTCCCAGGAACGCGCCGCCTCAGCTCCAGTTCCTTCTCAACGCCGCCACGAGCCGCAACGCTGGCGGCCTGATGATCGACATCTTCGGACGCAAGCAGAACCCGCAAGGTGAGTTCGGCAAGCTGAAGCGACTGAGCATCGACCACGGAAGGCTGGAAGAAGTGCTCGGACTGACAGCGAGCGACACGACACAGGCGGCGTGGAACGGAGGTCCCCCCGGCGCCGGACCAGCCATGGTCACCGCCCTGCCGCCGGAAGTGCCGGCTCGCGCCAGCCGCAAGCGCAAGGGCGGTCGCGGTGCCCGCAAGCCGGGCCGTCCCCTGGTGCAACGGGTCTACCTGCCGATGAACTGGATCGGCTCCCTGCTCCCGCGGCTGAGCGCTGAAGGCCACCTGTACTGGTGGGACGGTCGTTCGCTCGGCGACCCGCGGGCGGTCACGATCGACGACGGCGAGCCCTGGCGCCTTGCCCTGCAACTGGAACTCGCGGCGGCCAGCCGGGTTCGGCTGCGCGGTCTGCTCAAACGCGGCGACGAAACCGTCCCCTTGAGCCGGGCCGCGCTCGTTCTCCCCTTCCCGAACGACGACGGAGCGGCCCGCGCGCTTCCGCAGGAAGCGGCAGGGAAGGATGACCCGTCCGGCGAGCAGGGAGACATGCTGCTCCTGGTCGACGACACGATCGGCCGGCTGCAACTCGATCCGCAGCGAGATCGGCCCTGGTATGCGTTGCTGGGCAACAGCGGAGAGCTCGTGATCCCGGATGAGGAGCTCGAGGCCGCGGTGACCAGCCTGCTCGAGTTACCCAAGCTGCCGCCCCTCGAACTCCCGCAAGAGGTCTACCTGTCGGAAGAGACGCCCGTGCCCCTGCCGCGGCTGGCGCTTCAGCCGGAAGACGCCCCGGAGTGGATGAACCCCCAACTCGAGGCACGACTTTCCTTCGGCTACGGCGGACTCTCCGTCGACGCGGGCGATCAGCGTTCAGCGGTTGTCGACTGGGAAGAGCATCGCTTCGTCCGCCGGGATCTGGACATGGAGCAGGAGGCCCTCGTCAGGCTGCTCGAACTCGGTCTCAAGCCGGTCGCTTCGAAGAGCGGCCACAGCCTGGAACTCGAGCCGCGTGATCTGCCGGCAGTCGCCGAGCCGCTGCTGCTCGAAGGGTGGGAGGTCGAGGCCCACGGCGCCTCGATTCGGTCGCCCAGTCCACCGGCGCTGCGCATCGAGAGCGGCGTCGACTGGTTCGAACTCAGCGGGCAGATCGAGTTCGACGGCGATCCGATCGATTTCTCGGAGATCCTCGCCGCGATCTCGGACGGGCGCCGTTCCGTCGAACTGGAGGACGGCTCGAAGGGACTGCTCCCGGCGGCCTGGGTCGAGAACTACGGTTCTCTGAGTCAACTCGCCCAGGACTCGAAC
Source organism: Thermoanaerobaculia bacterium (assembly GCA_965232105.1). Taxonomy (GTDB): domain Bacteria; phylum Acidobacteriota; class Thermoanaerobaculia; order Multivoradales; family Multivoraceae; genus Multivorans. Next base: position 2,205,514 of record OZ246956.1, on the reverse strand, counting down.
GACGAAGGTCTGCGCTTCCTGCCCTCACAGGCACTCCTGGTCGACGCGCTGCTGGCGGTCACACCGCCGACCAACGTAAGCAAGACGTTCGCGGAACTGCGCGAGAAACTGGCCACGTTCTCCTCGATCAGGGCCAGGAAGGAACCCCGCAGCTTCGTCGGCACGCTCAGGAACTACCAGCGCCTGGGCCTTGGTTGGCTCTGCTTCCTGCGCGACTTCGGCCTCGGCGGGGTACTCGCCGACGACATGGGGCTGGGCAAGACGATTCAGGCGCTGGCGCTGCTGCGCACGTACCGCACGGCGTCAAAGACGACCAAGCTGCCGTACCTCGTCGTCGCGCCGCGCAGCCTCGTCTACAACTGGATCGACGAGGCCGCGCGCTTCACGCCCGATCTGAAGGTGCTCGAGTACGCGGGGCGCGACCGCGAGGACCTGCGCGACGAGCTCGAGAGCGCCGACCTCGTCGTGACGACCTACGGCACCGTCCGCCGCGACATCGGCTACCTCGCCACGGTCGAGTTCGACACGGTGATTCTCGACGAGGCACAGGCAATCAAGAACGCCGCCTCACAAACCGCCAAGGCCTGCCGCCTGCTCTCGGGCCAGAACCGCCTCGCACTCACCGGCACGCCGATCGAGAACCACCTCGGCGAGTTGGGCTCGATCTTCGAGTTCCTCAACCCCGGACTCCTCGGTCGACTGCCCGCACTCGACGTCCTGGCCGGCGGACGGGCGCCGAGCCAGCAGGAACTCGCCCTCGTCGCCAAGGGTCTGCGGCCGTTCATCCTCCGCCGAACCAAGGAGCAGGTGCTGCCCGACCTGCCCGAGAAGACCGAACAGATCCTCCAGTGCACCCTGAACCCGAAGCAGCAGGAGCTCTACGACAAGCTCCGGGCGAGCTACCGGGACAGCCTGCTGAAACAGGTCGAAGACAAGGGAGTCGCCGGGTCGACCATGCAGGTGCTCGAAGCCCTGCTGCGGCTCCGTCAGGTGGCCTGCCATCCCGGCCTGGTCGACGAGACGTGGGAAGACGCCGGGAGCGCCAAGCTCGAGTCCCTGATCGAGCAGGTCTCCGAAGTTCTCGACGAGGGTCACAAGTGCCTCGTCTTCTCCCAGTTCACGTCGCTGCTGGCCTACGTCCGCCGTCACCTCGAAGAACAGGGCGTGCCCTACGCCTACCTCGACGGCCAGACACGGAACCGGGGCGAAGTCGTCGAACACTTCCAGACCGACCCGGACACGAACATCTTCCTGATCAGCCTCAAGGCCGGCGGCGTCGGCCTGAACCTGACCGCGGCCGGCTACGTCTTCCTGCTCGATCCGTGGTGGAACCCGGCCGTTGAAGCGCAGGCCATCGACCGCACCCACCGCATCGGCCAGACCCAGCCCGTGTTCGCCTACCGACTGATCGCACGCGACACCGTGGAAGAGAAGATGCTCGAACTGCAGCGCTCGAAGCGGAAGATCGCCGACGCGATCCTCGAAGGCGGCGGATCGTCCCTGCGGGATTTGACCGCAGACGATCTGCGCATGCTGCTGAGCTGACGCTCCGCACATCGGCCTCCAGGCATGAGCCCTCGGAACCCGAATAGGGGTTCCGAGGGCCTTCTTGCGTCTTAGTCAATGAACGCCGCAACAAAACCCGCGGCACACGACTTCGACGCACTACACGGACTCCCAAGTCCACTGGCGAGGCCACGACCGGCCGGCGCCGTCCCTGGAGAACGATGACGCCCGAGAACCCCCCTTCCAGACCCCGCCCTCCGCTCCCGGACTCCCTCCGGAACGAACCGCGCTCCCGCACCAGCAGCGTTCTGGAGATTCGACTCGCGAAGTCTCCTCCGCTGACCCTCGAAGCGCGCCTGGAGCACGCGCTCGGGATGCTCGACGCGCGTTGTGTTCCGCCTGTCTGCGTGCTGCGCCTCGGCGCGCGCCGCCGGCACGCCCACCACCGCCAGACCGGCAGCGGCCACCAGGAGAGTCGCCTGTGAATCGCCGCCGGCTTGCCATCGCGGTCGCCGCCCTCGCCGTCATCGGCCCGATCGGCGGCCTTCTCTGGTTCGAGTCCCGGCTCGAAGCAAGACTGTCTCAACGACCCGAAGTCGGCATGGTGTTCCCCGCCCTGCCGGGTCTCGCCGACAACGAGTCCCTGCCGGCCTCTCCGAACCGGCTTCGGGTCGTTACCTTCGCCAGGGCGGGCTGCGGCAACTGCGACCGCACGATCGCCACCTTCCGGCGCCTCGCGGCGGACAGCGAACTCGACTTCGATCTGATCGCGGTCGTTGCGGGTTCCACCGCCGAAGAACGCATCGAGGGCATTCGGCACACCGTCGCCGATCCCGATGCCTCAATCTCCCGGCGCTTCGGCGTGGTCCACGTCCCGCTCGTCTTTCTGGTCGACGGCAACTCGCGGATCCAGGCCGTCGCGACCGGCGAACGCCCCGAGACCGCCTGGCTCTCCTTTCTGGGAATCGAAGGCGATGCCCGTTGATGCCACGGGAACTGCCCGGCGTCGACGCCTGGCCGCCGCCGGGCTGTTGCTCGCCACCGGCCTGGTGACCGTCGCCGTCCGCGCCGTCGGCCCCACCCTCGACCGCCTCGCCTGGGCGGCCTCCCTCGCCCCCTCGACTTCAGGATTCGGCGAGGTCGTTCGACAGCAGAAGCGCTCCGACTGCGGGCCCGCGGCGCTCAAGATGATTCTCGATCACCACGGCATCGCCGGCGCCACGCTCGCCGAGCTGGAGGCCGACACCGGCACCGGACCGGACGGCACCAGCATGCTCGCCCTGAAGAGAGCCGCCGAAGACCGGGGGCTCGTCAGCCAGGGCCTCCGCCTGCCGGTGGAACGGCTGGGCCACATTCCCTTGCCCGCGATCGCCCATGTCCACGGCGACCACTTCGTCGTCCTTCGCAGCGCCGGGAACGAACTGGTCATCGACGACCCATCCCTGGGGCGCCTCCGCATGAGTTCCAGGACGTTCGAACGCTCGTGGGACGGCGTCCTCCTCACCTTCACCGGCGGTCCGGCAACGATTTCGCGGACGGTACGGATGCCGTCCGTTTCCCAAGAAACCCCCAACCCCTCAAACGGAGAACAACCATCAATCATCCATCCAAACCCGCCGCCGCTTCGCGGGCCGGCATCAACGCCTCGAGACACTCACACACCATGAATCACACCTCCTCCTCCACACGGCCGACACCGAAAGGACGCCCCCCCATGAAGACTCGCATCGCCCTCCTGTCCGGACTCCTCGCGCTCGTCGCGGGCGCCGCCGCAGCCATTCCGACCACCACCATTTCGGCAGACCAGGACACCGCTCTGATGGACCTTCTTGAGAAGTCCCCAGCTCCCTCCGCAATCGGGTTCCCCGAGGCAAGCTCCGAGATCCCGCTGCAGATCAGCGTGTACATGCCGTTCCCCTGCGACGACCGTCCGTTCCGCCCGATCTTCATCGTCTTGGGCCCAGGACCCACCACCGGCCCGTTCGATCCGACCTCGTGCATTCCCTTCCCCTGGCCGTTCTAGTGACCCTCTACCCGGAGACCAACAAGATGAACATGAAGCCCGTCCGCGCCCTCACAGCCTGCATGGCTCTCGCGCTGGCCGCACAGGTTTCGGCCGGCTCCACGCCCTTTGACCCTCGTTCCACCGTCACACACCCGCCGGTCGCAGGCGCGGCAGAGACTGTCGTCCTGTCGCCCGCGACCCTCGGCACCGTCACCGGCGCCATCAACTGGGCCAAGATCGGCTGTTGGACCACCGTCGTCGCCGTCGGGGTCAGCGCCAGCGCGGCGAGTGGCGGCGCCGCCGCCGCCGCGTCCATTGCGTTGGCCGGGGTCTGTCTGGTTCTCTTCTAGCCTCTCTTTGCCACCCCTCTATTCTCCGTCAACTCAAATATAGGAACTTCCTCATGAAACAACTTGCATCCGTTGCGACCTGCCTCGTCCTTTTCGTGGCGGCGCCAGGCCTCGCCTCAGACTCCGAACCGCTTTCGGGGATCAACTCCGCCATCGTCGGCAGTCAGACTCTCAGGGGCGCCCCGGACATCCGACCCAACGAAATCAATGCGATCGCCGACCATGAATCGGCCACGCTTCTTGGCGCCGGCTGGAAGTCAGACTTCTGGTGCGGTGCGGCCGCCGGCGCTGGTCTCGTGCTGTCCGCAACAGGTGTTCTGACGCCCGTCGGGGTCGGTCTTTCCGCCGCCGGAATCTACTGCGCGCTGTACATGTAGTAGGCCGATTCCGGGTCTTACTACCTTCCGCTTTGCAGCAAGCTACTCACTCTCTTCTTCCACCTAACCGAAAAGGAAACTCACCGCAATGAAGTTCATCTCAGTTGCACTCACCGTCGCTATTCTCACTTCGGGCATGGCCGCCGCCGCGCCTGGCACTCTCGATGCGCCGCACGTCTCGTCGCTTTCCCCAATCCAGGAGGTCGTTGTCGTCGACGATGTCTTTCTCAGCGTCACCACGGGCGGCCTGAACAAAGCCGCCTGTATCGGCGTCTTCATCGGCTTTGGACTGGCCGCGCTCGGAGTCGGCGCCGTCACAGGCGGCGTTGGCTGGGCGTTGGCCGGCGCATACGCACCGGCGGTCGGAGCGATCGCCTGCTCGCTCTAACGTGAACGAAACCGTCTGACGAACTGTCATGCTTGAGGACTCGATGGCTGTGTCGGCTAAGGGCAAGAGGCCGGTTGGCAACCCACGCACGCTTCCTGGCGGCGAGCCAGCCCACCGGAAGTGCCGTGGTTGTCTTCGGAGGTCGCCCGCCATCGTCGCACTCCCGACGGGTCCTCGACCAGAGTTCTCAGCAGGGGCTCGACGGTGCCGGATGGGCCCCGTCGAGCCCCTGCACTACCAGTTGGTTCTCTCACCCAACAGGGGCAGGCCGAAAGGGACAAGCATGTTTGACGGGCGCCATATGGGCGGGGTAGCGTCCGTCTGTTGGTCGTCAGAGGCGCAGTGGGCCTGCGAGCCGGACCCCCTGCCGGACCTAGCCGTCGCCCCTGGGTCCAGGGTCGCTCCCTGCCCAAGGTTAGTCGGTGGGGGGTCTCGTTTTCCCTGCGCAGAACGGCCAAATCGGCCCGCCACCAGTCCAGGTGCCGGCGCACCCTTCCCGAGAGCCGGCTAGAGCGACCTTCAGGACTCGATGGCGACGTTGACGAAGCCCGGAAGCCGGGCGGACCTGCTGCTGACGCTCGCACGGCTGGCATTGCCGGACGCCGTGCGGCGAGCCAACCAGCCGGTGGCAATGGCGATCCTGTTCGCCGTCCTGTTCCTGGTGTTCGCGACTGCCGGGACTCTGGGGATCCTGCCGCTGATCTTCACGATCGAGGGCGACGCCCTGCGAAGGAATCTCCTGAGCCTGATCGCCTGCTCCGTGACGGCGCTCGCGCTGCTCGCCCAGGTGGCGCTTAGAGCACCGGTCACCTGGCTGCTCGATCTGGAGGACCTGCTGCGGTTGCCGGTCGGCTTCCGCGACCTGTACGGCCTCCGCTTCGCCCTGAGCACGATCGGCTACTGGCTCCCCGTTCTCGGTCCCGCCGGCGTCTACCTGACGGTCATGAGATCGGGAGGAGTAGCCGGCGTACCGGTCACCCTGCTGGGGATCTTCAGCCTGGTCTGGATCTTCGGCCGTACGGCGGCGATCCTGTCGCTTCTCGTCAACCGCTGGGTCGAAGGTGCGCTCGGCACCCTGGCCATGGTGGTCATCATGGCTGCGGGCCAGGGCGCCATCCTCGCCGGGGCACTGGCCTTCGGGGGAGAACTCAACTCCGTGGGGATCGCAAGCGCCATCGAGGACTCCGTGATCCTCGGTGGTCTCAACTACACGCCCCCGGGGCTTCTCGCCGGCATCGTTCACGACCCGGGCTGGTCCGCTCGGAATCTGGCAATACTCGGAAGCCTGCTCGCCATCCTCGGTCTGCTGACGGCGATCGAGAACCGGCTTCTTCTTAGCAGCTACCTGGATCGCCCCGGCGGCGACCGCCGCGCCGCCTCCGGAGCGCTGCCTCTGGCGCGGATACTCCGCCGGTCGAAACGCCTCGCGCCCTCCGGCGTCCTCCGATTACTCGAGACGGAGGGCCTGCTGCGTCTGAAGCCGGCACGCCTGGTTCTGGCACTGACGGTCGGCTCTGCCCTGGTCTGGGTGCCGACCGAGGCCGGTCTGGCAGTAGGGATGGCAGCGATCTTCGGTCTCGCTCTCAACGAGTTGCGGGTGGGCAAGCAGCCCCCGACCTGCCACGTATGGCGGGAGTCGCTCATGCTGCCTCTCAAGGTCTGGCGAATCTTCAGTGCACCCGGCCAAGCGGCGAACGTGGTGATCCTCTTCGTCCTCGGGCTGATCCTGGGACTGACGCCGCTTGACTGGTTCGGTTGGCCGTTCCTGGTCGTCGCGGTCTGCCTGATGCTCGCAGGAATCCTCCTGGCCGACGCGACATACGGCCTGATCCAGCTCTACTGGCCCCAACGCAACGCGGGGTTCATGCACAACCTCGACTCCGCGAAGCTCGTGGCCTCCCTGGTGGCCATACACCTCATGTTCGGACCCGGCTTCCTCTACCTTGTTCTCTACGCACTCCTGGAGCGCCAGCGCGTGACCGCACCGACGGCGGGGTTCATCGCGGCCGCGGTACTCCTCCTCGCGGCCGTGGCCGCATACGCCTCTCGCCGGTGGCAAGCGCGCGTGCTCGGGACCCGCGGACGCGAGCTCCTGCTCGAGGACCCCGACGAAGCCCCTCCAAGAAGATCGAGCCCCTCCTGACCACCCGCAACCACAAGGAACCCGCAAACCGATGGAAGCAATCAAGGCAGAAAACCTGACCCGCGCCTACAACGGCAACGTCGTTGTAGACGGTGTGGATCTCGACGTCCGGGAGGGCCAGATCCTGGGGTTCGTCGGTCCCAACGGGGCCGGCAAGACGACGACCTGGTCCATGCTGACCGGGGTGCTCAAGCCCACGAGCGGCACGGTCCGCCTGCTGGGCAAGCCAGTCGACATGAACGACACGGAGCTCAAGCGACAGCTCGGCATCGTGCCCGATCACAGCGAGATGTTCGAGAGCCTGACCGGGGAGGAGCTGCTGTTGTCGTACGCCCGCATCTATGGCCTGGGCCGCGAAGACGCCGGGCAGCGAACCGACGAAGCGCTCGCGGTCTTCGACCTCGAAGACGCCGCCAAGCGACCGATCACGACCTACTCCCACGGCATGAGAAAGAAGATCCGGTTGGCGGCAGCGACCCTGCACGCGCCGCGAATTCTGTTTCTCGACGAGCCGTTCGAGGGCATGGACGCCCTGAGCGCGCGCACCGTGATGTCCATCCTGCAACAGATGGCCGCGCAGGACGGCGTGGCCGTGTTCCTGACGTCCCACATGCTCGACTACGTCGAACGCGTGTCGAGCCACATCGCCGTCATCCGGGACGGCAAGGTGCTCCTGTCCTGTTCGCGCGAGGAGTTCCGCGAACTGCCCGACTCCGAGGGAGAAGACGGCGCCGGCCGGCTCGAGAACCTCATCCTCAGCATCTCACGACGCGAGAGGTTCTCCCGCCTCTCGTGGATCGGTAACAGGAGCAAGACATGACCGAGCCCTCCCAGGACACCCACTCCCACCGGCCTGGCGAGTCGAACGGGAACCAACCGAGCGACCGGACCGCCTGGCTCAGCGCCCTGCTCGGGATCGTCGCCTCTCCACGCAGAAGCTTCGACATCATCCGGCGGCGCAGCCCCTGGCTCGGAGCTGCCGTCTTCCTCGCGGCCGGCACCATGGCCCTGACCAGCCTCCTGGCTCCGTTCGGTCTCCAGGCGCTCCGCACGCAGTTGACCCAGCAGATGCCCCAGGAACAGGTCGAGGCGATGATGAACCAGTTCGAGCAAACAGCCGCGGCGACCCGCTGGCTGTCGATGGCCACCGGTCCCGCCCTCGTGGTGATCGGGATCCTGGTGCAGGCCGTCTTCGTCTACCTCCTGGCGGTGGCGTTCAAGGGCCAGGCCCGCTTCGCCCAGTCTCTCTCCCTGATGCTTCACCTGGGCGTGATCGCCCATCTCAAGAACTGGGCCAACCTGCTCTTCCTCCACCTCCGGGGCCTGGACGCGATCCGCTCGCAGCACGACCTTCAGACGCCAATGGGCCTCGACGTCCTCGCCGGCGACAACGCGGCACTCAACGCGGTCTACGCGAGCGTCAACCCCTTCACGATCTGGCTGCTGGTGCTGCTCGGCCTGGGCGCAGCCGCGGTGTACCAACTCCCGCGCCGGAAGGGTCTCATGCTCGCCGGCCTCTACTGGGCGGCTTCGACCGCCCTCTCAGCCGGGCTCGCCGGGGTAGCGGGAGGGCTCCTGCCCACCTGAACGGGCTGCTGCGCCGTCCCCTCTCGGAGGCCGGTCGTGCCAGCGTCCGCCCAGCGCCGGGTGAACGACCCACCGTGCTGACCACCGGGCTGACCGACCTGAACCGGGCTTCGGTCTCGACGACATCGCGGCGGGAGTCGCCGCTATCGTGGCGACCTCCTTCTCCGCGCCTCGTTGACGCACATCGCCGCGACAAGGTAACTTCGCGCTGTTGGTCGTCAACTGCGGAGTGGGCCTGCGAGCCGGGTCCCCTGCCGAATAGAACAGCCGGCACAAGGCGCCGGGTCGCTCCCGACGCTCGGTGAATAGGCAGGCGTACGTGCCCACTGTGCATGGCGACCAACAGGGCCCGGCGCCATTTGACCCAACGGCCAGGAGAGAAGCGATGCAGCGCAGAACTCTCGGAGCACTCGCGGCGGCAGCCGCCGCCATCTTCCTCGCGACGCCGGTCGCGACAGCCGCCGAGGACGACGCGACTCCGCGCACGGCCTCGGGGCGTCCGGACCTGACCGGCAACTACGACATCGCCACCCTGACGCCGCTCAACCGGCCTCAGGAGTTCGGCGACAATCTGTTCCTGACTCCGGAGCAGGCGGCGGAAATCACCGAACGGGAGCGCCAGCGGGTAGCGGCCCGGGCCGCCGTCCGCCGGATCGACGAACCGCCCCCGCCCGGCGGCGCGCCGCCCATCGGCCTGGGCGACGAGTTCCGGGAGACGAGTGGCGCGGGCAACGTCGGCGGCTACAACAACTTCTGGACCGATCGTGGCAGTGACGTGTTCTCCATCGACGGCAAGTTCAGGACCTCGATCATCACCGACCCGCCGAACGGCCGGATGCCTGCACTCACGGCGGAGACGATGCAGCGGCTCTCGGAACGCCGCGGCAGCCGTCGCGGCAACGACGGCACGGCCTGGTGGCTGGAGGTCGAAGGCCCGGGACCGTACGACGGGCCGGAGTCCCTGGGCGTCCCCGAGCGCTGCCTGATCGGCTTCGGCTCGACGGGCGGGCCGCCGATGCTGCCCGTCCTCTACAACAACGCCAAGCGGATCGTGCAGACCGAGCATCACCTGATGATCCTGACCGAGATGGTTCACGACGCACGGGTCGTACGCATCGGCGGCGAGCACATCCCGGAGGGCGAACGCCGCTGGCTCGGCGATTCGATCGGCTGGTGGGAAGGCGACACCCTCGTCGTCGAGACGACGAACTTCATCGACCAGCCGGCGCTCTTTCTCGCCTCACGGAACCTCAAGGTAACCGAGCGGTTCACCCGCAAGGGCAAGGACCTCCTGTACGGCTTCACGATCGAGGATCCCACGATCTGGACCACGCCGTGGAGCGGCGAGTACCTGTGGCCCGGCACACCGGCCAAGGTCTACGAGTACGCGTGCCACGAGGGGAACTACGCGATGGGCAACATCCTCCGGGGAGCGCGGCTGCTCGAGGACGAGACGCGCAGCGCGGCCAGTGGCGGCCAGTAGCGTCGATCCGGTCGAGCCGCCGTCGCCGCAGCAGAGCCTGCTGGAGGCGCTCCACCTTCCCCCAACCGACGGATCGGCGAACGCGAGCGCGAAAGCGCAGCCCGGGCCGGCCCGCCGACGCTTCCGGCATCCGCTCTGGCTGGTTCCGGATGTCCCCGATCGCCTTCAGCTGTGGCCCCATCTTTCCAGGCGCCTGGGCATCGTCCTCCAGCATCTCGCCGCGCACGGCAGGACCTCGGTCGTCAAGGGATGCCGGGGAAACGAGAACCGCGGATGGCGACGCACTCCGCTCGGCGGCGCCGGCGGCATGCAGTTCTACCTCTGGTGGGCGCCGCGCGGGAATCCGCAGGCCGACGGGCTGAACCTGCCGGAGAACGCCATCGCCGTTCGCGCAATCCGGCATCACGACGATCATCGGCCGCTCGCCGCCGGCGTGTCGGACGATTACCTGAAGTTCACGGACGCGCCCGACCTGAACGGAGTCGCACGCACGCCCTGGACCGAAGATCAGGCCCGATTCGCCCGGGCAAGAAGCCGTATCCGTCTCCTCAGCGGCAAGCCGGGTACCGGGAAGACGACGGCCCTGTGGCGCGCCATCGAAGCCCAGGAGGGCGAACGCATCCTCTACCTCACCTGGTCGCGCGACCTCAGGAGGCAGGCCGAAGAGCGGTTCGCCTCGTTCGCGGCGCCCTCCGTCCACGTCGACGCTTTCGACTTCGAGACGTTCCTGGGCGAAATCTGCGGCGCCGACGTGCCGAGGCTTGCGCTGACGGAGAGTCGATCCCGGCTCGCCAAGCTGATCGGCAAACTCAGCCCCAGGCAACTCGGCCCCTGGGCGAAACGACGAGACGCCCTCTACGGCGAACTTCGTTCCTTTCTCTTCGGTCGAGCCGATCCGGGAACCGGCACGAATGGAAGCCCGACGCCGATCCAGCGGTTGAGCGACAAGGAGTACAGACAGCTCAGAGGCGGCATGGACGGCATCGGAGCGGCACCCGCGAAGGCTCTGCTCCGGGTGGCAGGCCTCCTCCACGAAGGAATCCCGGATGTGTTCCCGGAACTCGACGCGGCGACGAAGGCCGCAAAGCGGCTTCGCTCGGGCCTTCTCCCGGATGGATTCGAGGGCTACGACCGCTTCGTGGTGGACGAGGTTCAGGACCTCACCCTCCTCGAGGCATCGGTGGTCGTCGAACTCTACCTAGCGACCGCGAAGACGAATCCGCGAAGCCGGGCGCCCTGGCTCATGATGGCGGGCGACGAAGGCCAGACCGTGCGTCCGACCGGCTTCCAGTGGAGCGCCCTGAGCAACCTCCTGTCGAAGCGGGCCGGTAGACCGCGCAACTACCAGCTCGACGAGAACCTCCGCAGCCCCCGTCGGATCGCCCGGGTTGTCGAGCGGACGTCGGAGCTCTACAGGGACATCCCCCGGTTCTCCCGCCCGGCCCGACAACACCAGCAGACTGCCGGGCGACACGTCGAGGCAGGGCTCTTCCACGTAGCCGTACCGAAGCGGGCCGAGGCGATCGAGCTCCTTGAAGCCCTTGACGACGCGGACGACACTGTCGTCGTGTCGCCGACGGAGCAACCGCCCGACTGGGTACCCCACTCCCTGCGCCCGGTGGTGTTGACTCCCGCCCAGACCAAGGGCCTCGAGTATCAGTCGGTCTGCGTGCTCGATCCGAGCCGTGTCCTGTTCGACCTGGACGCGGCCAGCCTTCAACCGAGGCAGAACCCGGAGATTGCTCGCAACACCCGCCGCGCCACGATCGACAGTCTCCGTGTAGCCATCAGCCGCACGACGGAGACGCTCGCGTTCCTCGACATCGAAGCGTCGGCGGCCCACCTGGACCTGAGCCGGGCGATTCTCGAGGACGCCGCACCGTACGACTGGCAAGATCTTCGCGACCACCTCCTCGACCCGGACACGACGCCCGAGGAACGGGTCCTGGTGCGAACGAACGACGCGCGCGTGCTCATCGACTCGGCGCCCGAACGCGCTTGGCAACGGGCCTGCCAGGCGGTCCGGCTCCTCGGCGATCCGGAGCTTCCGAACGCCGTCTCGGACATGGCGGTCAGACTCGAAGCCCGAACGACCCTGCTCTCGACCGCGGCTCGCCTGCTGGTGGAGGGCCTGCCCCGCGGCCTGCCGTGGGCCGAAGTCCTCGGAACGGCGGAGCAGACGATCACTGGCGAACCCGAATCGAGCGCGCTCGGCGACTCGGATCTCCCGGTCTCTCCGAGGCTGGAAACGGACGCGCTCCTGGGACTAAGCGACTGGTGCGAGGACAAGACGGCGCCGCCGTTCGCCCTCCTTCGGTCCTCGCAAGAGCTGCGGACGAAGCTGCCCGAGTCGAGGTTCTGGTTGAACGAGGCTCTGCTGCCCGCGGCGCAGGCCATCCGCAAGGGCCTCGCCGAGGGTGCCAGGGAGCCCGCCTGGGCGGACGAGTTCGTCGACGCCGACGTCGAAGGCTGGCTGGGCCTGACGCACTTCTCGGGAGACACAGCAGCCAGGGCTCGCACCCTGCGGACGACGGCTTTCGACACGCTCCTCCGGCCGCCGGACGACTACAGCGAATCGAACCGGGAACGCCGGGACCGCCAGGGCCAGGCTGAACGCCTGCTCCGGGCAATCGGGCCCGATCTGCCGCGCCTGGGCCGTCTGCGTGAGGCGCAGGGACGGCTTGAGGAAGCCGCGGACGCCTACCAGCGCGCCGGACTCGAAGGCGACGTGCTCCGCCTGTGGCGGAACACCGCCAACTGGGAGCGCGCCCTGCCCCTGGCCGACGAGAAGACGAGGACTGATCTCTCCTGGCTGCTCGAACTCGAAACTGTCGTCGAGCGCCGGCCGGACGGCCAGAACCGTCGCCTGCGGGAAGCGGAGAAAGCCCGCCTCGAGAAGCTGCTCGACAAGATCCAGAAACGGCCAGCCCGCCACGCCAGCACGGGAAGACGCCGTTGATCGGCTGATCGGCCCGCGGCACCGCCGGCGCCATCGAGACATGGGCAAGAACCGGCCCGCCGGACGGGCGAAAGCGGGGCGCACTCGACAGGCGACCCCGGCCCGGCCGAGGCTACTGCTCGGTCGGGTCGCGGCCGTCGCGCGGCGCGCCGGTGCCGGACGAGCCCATGAACAGCTTCCGGCCGTCCGGGAACGTCAGGTCGCGGCCGTTCGCCTTGTTCGAGCCATCCTTCGCCTGGTAGCCGTCGACGACGATCTCGGTTCCCGGGAGCAGCGAGTTCTTGGTAAAGCCGCGGCGGGCCAGCGTGTTCGGCGTACCGCCCTCGACCATCCAGACCGCCTTTGAGCCATCGTCGTTCGCGACCTCGAGATGAATCCAGGCATGGGGGTTGATCCACTCCATCTTCGTCACGGTGCCACGAAGCTGGAGCGGCCGGTCGGCGTCGAACTCGGCCGAGAAGGCGTGGTGAGCGGCGACGGGTAGGGCGATCACCACGGCCGCGCCCGCGGCCAACAAAGCGATTCGCTGAAACTTCATCGTTGTTCTCCTTCTACGACAGTCAGCCTGCGACAGTCAGCTTGGGTGTCAGGGACTCGAGTCGGCGCCCTTGCGCAGGTGCCCGTACATCAGCTCTTCGGCGAACTCGACGCACTTGAACTCCAGGAGCTGCATGTTCGGGTCGATCCGGCGGTACAGCGGCAGGCTGATTTTCCACGGCTCGCTGTAGACGTTCTCGTCCGTGATCGTCGCCTCGTACCGCAGGTGGTAGGGGCTCGTCGCGGTCCACCGCTCCTCGACGTGAATCGCATCCGTGTGGTGATTGCCGCTCGAGTCCAGCCACGTGTCGGGGACTTGGCTGGTCACGTCGACCACCAGGGTTTCCCCTTCCCAGCGCCCACGGGAGTGCCCCATCCACGCGTCGAAGGGGGCCTCGAAGTCCGGCCGGTTCATGTAGATCACCCGGCTCGCGCTGGCGAACTCGTAGGCGACGAGGACGTGATCCGGCGTTTGGACGATCTGGAACGGGAAGGGCAGGTAGTTGGCCCGAGGGATGCCCGGCATGTAGCACTTGATCGCCGGGTCGAGTTCCATCCAGTTCTCGCGGTTCTGGTTCCGCAGTTCCAGCGCATCCGGCAGATAGGGGATCGCCCCTCGTTCAACGACGCCGAGACCGCCCGGGATGGCGCCCAACGCGCCCATCTCAACCACCGGTCCATGGCGTGCGGCGTGGGCCTCGATGTCCCAGTGGGTCGCACCCAGGGCCTGCCAAATGCCGTTCAGGTCCGGCTTGTCGTCGTGGGTGCGCGGCGCCGTGTAGCCGGTGTCCTGCGCCGCGACGGGCGCCGCCGCCAGGACGACCGCGACCAGGACCGTGACCACCCTTCGTTCGATGAGACTCCGCTTCATCAGACCATCTCCTGTTTGCCGGGAACGGAGAGGATAGCAGCCGCTGGCGCCAGCCGTCGGCGCTAACATGGTCCCTCTTGGCCGGCTCACGAGTTCTCCGCATTTCGCCGGCGCTGCTGGTCGCGACCCTCGCCGTGATCACCGCCGTCACGCCCTGCTGCGGCCAGCCTGAGGCCGCCGCGCAGACTCGCCCAGGTGACGACACCGGCGGACAAAGAGAGGGCGAACTCCATCGGGGCGCGCTCCGCGAGGACATCGTGCTTCGCGAGTCGATCGACGTGCGATTGATCAGCCTCGACGCCGTGGTCACCGACTCCTCCGATCGGCCGGTCACCGGCTTGACCAGGGAGGACTTCCAGTTGAAGGTCGAGGGCGAGCCGGTCGAGATCCTCAGCGTTGCGGCGGGAGAGGACCTCCGCACCACGGTCAGCGGACGCCTGACGATTCTCCTGTTCATCGACGAACGGCACCTGCAGCGGAAGCACCGTGACGCGGTCCTGGCCGAGATCGCCGCCGCCCTGGATGCGGAGATCGAAGCCAACCCGACCTGGGTCGCTGCCGCCGCGTTCGGCGACCGCCTCCAGCCGCTGCTGCCGCCGACCCGCGACCGCGAGGCGGTCCAGAGGACGATCGAAGCCGCGATGGACCGGGACATCCCGTTGACGACCCTCCGCTCCCAGCAACGTTCCGCTTCCCTCGCGATGAGGGAGACGCTGCGGCTGATGGCGGCGAAGGGCAGTCGCTACCGGCTCGGCGAGGCCTCCCTCGCCAGTGTGGAGTCGAGCCTCCGGAGCTTCGGCCAGGCCCTGCAGCAGGACACGCTGCAGACCGTCAGCGCCGTGCGCTCCCTGGTCGAGGCGCTGGCCTTCGTGCCGGGCCGCAAGGCGATCCTGTTCGTGAGCGACGGTCTGCCCCGCCACCCCCTCGACAGCGCCGCCAAGACGATGTACGACCGGCTCGCGGGCGGTTCCAGGCAGCTCGACGGCGACGAGATGATCAGCGCCCGCGGCTCGCTCGACCTGAACGACCGCAATCATCGGCCCTTCGGCGTCGACCGCGCCGACCGCATGGGCGTGGCAACGAACATCGTCCAGGTCGACGACGGCGGTGCGTTCGCCTTCCAGACGATGGCCGCCGAGTTGAGTTGCGCCGACGAGTTCGATCGACTGGCGGCTCTCGCGAACACGCACCGGGTGACGTTCTATCCCCTCAAGCCGCCGGTCATCGACCCGGCGATCAGCGAACTCGGCGAGAGTTCGAAGGACCGCGGTTCGATCGTCGAGCTGTCGAACGTGCGCTCCGGCCTGAACAGCCTGGCCGGCCTGACCGGCGGGCTCTCCTTCGTCTCCGAGACCGGCGTCGACCAGTTCCTGCAGTCGACCCGCACCGACATCTCGACCTACTACTCGCTTTCCTTTGCGCCGCCCGACTCGATGGGCGACACCGGCATCCGCGAGATCACGCTCCGGTTGCGGCAGCGGCCCCTCGCCCGCAGCAGCTCTCTGCGCTATCGGGCGAGCTACGTTCCGGTGACGATCCAGCAGAACCTCGCCAGCCGCGCCTGGGGCACGCTCCTCTTCGGCTGGGAGGAGAACAACCACGGCATGGAGGTCAGGGTCAGGAGATCGGCGGCCCGCGAACGGCCGGACCAGCCCGGACACACGCCGCTCGAAGTCAGAGCCAGCCTGCCGATCGCCGACCTGGAGCTCGCACCGACCCGGGCCGCCCGCAACCCGGTCGCCAGCGGTTTCTTTCGGGTCGTGGTTCAGGTCCAGCGCGACGACGGCAGCCGGATGCCACCCCAGCACTTCGACTTCGAGCTGAACGTGCCGGTAGCCGAACTCGAGCAGGCGGCGGGCCAGTACATCGCCGTGCGCAGCGAAGTGCTTCTACCGCCGGGCGCCTACCGGCTGGCGGTCGGTATCTGGGAGGAGAACAGCGGACGCTCGTCGTTCGTCGTCCGCGAGCTGGCGGTCCAGCCGGACCCGAGCGTCGCCTGACGCAGCCAGTGGGCGGCCAGTTCCATGCGAGTCACCGCTGCAGCAGGTAGTTGAACTTGACGATCACCTGGCGGCCCAGCGGCTCGCGACGGCTGATCATCGGCGCGGTCCAGTTCTCGTTGTAGACGATGAACAGATCCGACCCGGGCCGGTAGATCCAGTGGAACCGGGCATTCACGCCGAGGGCCCCGTCGGCGGCGTTGTACTGAGCCAGGAGGTTCAGTCGGAGGTTCGGCGTCCAGGCAACGTTGAGCCGTTGCTGGAACTGGTCGAAGCTGAACCCACCAGAGGGGAGATCCACCTCCGTGTAAATCCAGCCCGACTGCGTCTGAAGGCGCCGCGACAGCCGGAACGTCACGCTGTTCTGGGTCGTGAACCAGTCGCCGTCAAAGAAGCCGCCCCCGAAGGTCAGGTTGTCGTACCAGAAGGCCCGCTTGCCGCTGGTCGAGAACCCGCCGGCGTAGCCCTGGTTCTCGTAGAGCCCCACAGGCACCACGACGCCGGGTGAGATCTCGAACGGCTCGAACAACTGCTCCTTGGTCCACCGCGGGCCAAACCACAGGAACTCGCCGCTCTCGGTCGCGAATCCGAGCGGGGAGAGGGAGACGCTCTCGCTCTCCAGTCGGCCGTCGCTGCTCCGTTCGAAGCGCTGGACGCCGAGGTCGGACCACCAGCTCCGCAGCCCCCACTTCTCGATCCGCGGACGCCATTCCAGGCGCGGGAAGAACATCCGGAAATCGGGTCGCAGCAGGAAGCCGACAGCGGGGTCGAAGTCCGGCTCGACCTCGACGTAGTCGGCGGAGGCGGTGAACTCGGGCCCCTGGTAGGCGAACCCCGCGCCCCGGGTTTCGTTGCCCTCCTCCTCGCCGATACCGAGGCCCAGGTCGCTCTCGGCCCAGAAGCCCGAGAACTCGGTGCGCTGCGTCGGCTTCAGGTCGAAATCGAGACCGTAGAGCCGTTCGCCTGCAAGGCCCTCGCGGTCCCGCATCGTGAAGATGCCGCCGACCGTCGACCGCTCACCGATGTTCCTGGTCACCCGGGCCACGCCGTAGGTGGCGCCCGGCACAGCCGCTTCGCCGTCCGCCCTCGGCCTGAGACCGGCGGTGCTGATTCCGAGCACGCCGATGTTCCAGCCCCCTGCCCTCCCGGTGAGCCGGGCGCCGTAGTCGATCGGCACGGTGCGCCCGTCCTCGAGCCCGATCCGGCGTGAGAAGAAGGGCTTCATCAGCACCTGGCCCCAGCCCACGCGGGGCCTGGGCCCGAAGTCGAAGACGCCGGCATTCTCGAGGAAGAAGTCCCGCTTCTCGGGGAAGAACAGGGAGAACCGGGTCAGGTTGACCTGCTGCTCGTCGACCTCCACTTCGGCGAAGTCCGTGTTCCAGGTCAGATCGAGAACCAGCGAGCGGGTCAGCCCCCACTTCAGGTCGAGCCCACCGTCGAAATCGTCGCTGCTGTCTCCGCGGACCCGGTCTTCGTTGCGGCCGCCGACGGCATACGGCTTCAGATCGAGTTGACGTGAGGGCCGCAGGCCCCGCAGACCCGTCAACGTCCCGGCCAGCGACACGCGGTAGACCGCAATCTGTCCAAACTGCGCCAGGTCGCTGTTGATGCTGGCCTCGAGCGGCAAGGACGCCCAGTGCGTCTCCTCGTTCCGCCGCCGGATCATTCGCTGAACGTTCAGCCCCCACTCCTCGCCCACGGGATCGAAGCGGAGCGTCGAGACGGGAATCGCGATCTCCGCTACCCAGCCATCCGTGGTCCGGCGAGCCGCGACCTCCCACACGCCGTCCCAGGCCCAGTTCACATCCCGCCCCTCGTCCGTGAGGAGGGCGTCGGTACGGGCCCCGTTCGGGTTCGTCACGAAGAGGTAGGCGTTCCGCCCGTCGTTGAACGTGTCGAACAGCAGCAGGATCGAGTCGTCCTGGAACAGGTCGCTGTCTCGCTCCATCTCCTTCGCCACGATCCTCGCCGGCTCGAGATCGTTCGCCCGCACGCCGACGAACAGCATGTCGGGCGTGTAGACGACGGCGAACTCCGTCGACTCGCTGGACGGCTCCCCGGTGCGGGGCTGGCGCTGGGTGAAGCCGCCGGCCCACTCGGCCTGCACCCAGGCGGAGTCCGTCAGTTCGCCGTCGACGCGGACCGGCTGCTCGATCCCGAGCGCCGACGCCGTCGGTCGGCCCTGGGCCGCGGCGGCAGACGGCGCGAGGAGCACCGTGCCCGCCAGAGCCGCGGCACAGAGCAGGAACGGCAGCAACCGCACACGTCCCGATCGCCGGTTCATCCGCCGAGCCCCGACGCACGGTCTTCTTCCCGGCGATCCGCCAGAGAGTCGAGGATCCTGTGCGGGTCGGCTCGCGCCGCGCGGTCGGCCGCACGGACGAGCAGGACGCCGAGCACCGGGGCACCGAGAATCAACGCAAGCCCTACGCCGGCTGCCACCGGCGGTCCCCAGGAAACGCTCGGAGCCAGAGACTCGAGCAGCAACGGGGTTCCGGCAGCGAATCCAAAGAAGCCGACCGTCACTCCCAACCCGCCCGGGGAGGGCTGGATCTTCATGGCATAGGGCCCGAGATCCACCGCATACGGCCAGCGGACGGACGAGTACGCCCCGAAGCCGTAGCCGCCGACCAGGATGCCCGCCGGAAGCGCCAGCCACAAGACGAACGTTGCCAAGCCCGGCCAACCCACCCGCTGCCATGCCCAGGCCACGGCGACGCAGAAGAGGAAGGCCGGAAAGAGGGTCAGCCCCTTTCCGGCGGAGGTCACCAGGTCGACCAGGCGCACAGGCAGGAGGAACCGCTC
The DNA here is from genome assembly GCA_965232105.1 of Thermoanaerobaculia bacterium. Lineage (GTDB taxonomy): Bacteria > Acidobacteriota > Thermoanaerobaculia > Multivoradales > Multivoraceae > Multivorans. The sequence goes on along the minus strand of OZ246956.1, from coordinate 2,186,503 downwards.
TGCGATCGAGCGGTGCGCGACCCCGTAGACGTTGTTGCGGAGACCGAACAGGAACCCGGTGATGACGAATACCTGCACGATGCCCAGGAGACGGCCTGTCTGCACCAGGGGCGCCAGAAAGACACCGAGAAGCAGGATGCCGCGGACCCATTTCAGCCTCATCACGCCGTCGAACTCGATCAGGGCCAGGCAAGCCGAGGGTCTGACACGCTTCGCCCGGCGCAGAATCCGCGCGAGCGGCAGATGGACTCCCGCGACATCGCCCCGTCCCGTCGACGGGACGGAGCTCTCCTTCCTGAGAATCCGGTACTCGAACAGCATGCAGCCGGCCGCGGCAAGCCATAGCGCGACCAACCGCGCGAGGTTCGCACCGACGTCCCGGGGCGCTTCAAAGATCGCGGCCACCAGGCCACCCGGCAGGTAGCCGGCGGCCGCCAGTACCCGCGACTCACGCACCTGGTCGGCGATCAGTTCGACGACCGGCTGGTCCGTCAGATCGAGCGCCCGGTCCTTCATCACGGGCTCGACGGCGAACGCGCCGGCCAGCGCCAGAACCAGCAGTGCAGCCGTCGTCCTCCAGCTTGCGCCGAGGTCGTCGAGCTTCAGCAGCACGAGGGCGACCAGGCGGCCGAGCAGGACGGCCACGGCGACCGTCGCGAGCAGCGCAAGGACCGCGGTCAGGAGACCCGAAGTCCGGGCGACGAGGAGGTAGAGGATCGACGGACCGAACAACGCAAGCCAGGGCCCGGTCAGCCCGGCGCCGACCCGCAGCGCGTAGAGCGTCCTGAACTGGACCGGCAATACCAACAGCCCCCGGAAATCGAAGTGGCGGGACATCTCGAGCCGGCCGACGATGGTCGCAACCAGCCAGGCCAGAACTCCCAGCGCCGCCAGCAGATTCAGCAAGTTCCGGCGCAGCCGCTCGTCCTGCAGTTCGAAAGTCGCCGCCACGCCAAACGCCACGAGCAGGCCGAAGAACAGGAAGGAGCCGGCCAGGAACAGCCGGCCGAGGCGCTCCTTCGAACCGCGCCGCCAGTTGTCGCGCAACAGGACCGGTAACAGCGCCCGGCACTCGCCCAGCAAAATCATCGGGCGATCTTAGCCGCGCCCGACCACTCCCCCGGCCGGCTGTCAAGGCCCTCTTCCACGCCGGCCACCGGACCGTCGGCAAACCGCCTCCGACCGCCGGGCGCGATACGCTGGAGCCTCCAAACCGGCAACGAGGGCGGCGCCCGGCGCAACGCCGCCGGCGCCGACAAACCGCAGGAGACATACGATGTCCGCACGCATGTTGTTGATCGCCCTGGGCTGCGCCGGCGCGGCCGGAATCCTTGGCGCCGCCGGCGACAACAAGACCTCCGACACGATGGCCTCGGCCGCGAACAACCTGCTCGCGTCGCTCGACGCGGACCAGCGCGCGACCGTCATGCTCGACTTCAGTGGCGCCGAGCGCGTCGACTGGCACTTCATTCCCAAGGAGCGCAAGGGGCTGTCGATGCTCGACATGAGCCCGGACCAGCACCACCTGCTCCACGCCCTGCTCAGCGCCTCGCTGAGCCGCACGGGATACGGCAAGACGGCGACCGTGATGAGCCTCGAGGCCGTGCTGCGGAAGCTCGAAGAGGCGGCGGGCGGGAACCCCTTCACGTCGATGCGCGACCCCCTTCGCTACCACGTGACCTTCTTCAGCGAGCCCAGCGACGAAGGCGACTGGGGATGGAGCTTCGAGGGACACCACGTGTCGCTCAACTTCACCGTCGTCGCGGGAGACGCGACCGCCTCCACGCCTCTCTTCCTGGGCGCCAACCCGCACCGGGTACCGAGCGGGCCGCGCGAAGGCCTGCGAGCTCTCGGACGCGAGGAGGACCTTGCCCGGACCCTGCTCGAATCCCTGGACGAAGACCAGCGCAAGAAGGCCGTCATCGGCGACGAGGCCCCGCGCGACATTTTCAGCTCGAACCAGCCGCGGCTCGAGCGCCAGGTGCCCAGGGGCGTGCCGGCAAGCGCGCTGACACCCGAGCAACGGGAGCTGCTCGACGCCCTGATCGAGGAGTACGCCAGCAACGTGCCGCCCGACCTCGCCGACAAGCGTCGCGCCCAGGTCAAGGCGGCCGGCAACGCGATCCACTTCGCCTGGATGGGCCCCGCCGAGGTCGGCGCTCCGCACTACTACCGCGTCCAGGCGCCGGACTTCGTCATCGAGTACGACAACGTCCAGAACGCCGCCAACCACAGCCACACCGTCTGGCGGGACTTCGACGGCGACTTCGGCCGCGACCTCCTGGCCGAGCACCACCGCGAATACGAGCACTGAGAACGGTCGCAAACAAGATCCTCATAACTTCGGCCGCTTATCAGCGAGTTATGAGGATCTTCTTTTTCGGGTTCTTCACTAGAACAAGATCCTCATAACTCGCTCATACGGACGCAGGGTTATGAGGATCTTGTCTTGCGGAACTACCAGGAAACAAGATCTCCATAACTCTCCATAAGAATGCTCGAGTTATGGAGATCTTGTCGGTCGTCGTTCCTCGGCACGCCCACAGGCCGCCTCACTCGACGTCGGCCCGAACGTACCGCGTACCGCGCCGCTCGCCGCGACGTTCAAGGCGGCCGCTCGCAACGAGCCGCGCAAGCACGGCCAGCGCCTGCGGACGGCTGAGTCCCGTCCGTTCCCGCAAGAGCGCGTTGGTGACCGGCGTCTCCTCCGCCATCGCCAGCACCAGGTCGTCCACCTCCTGGATGCCGAGATGCGCGTGGCGCCGGTCGAGGTCGCTGCTGATCCGGTAGGCCGTGCCGCCCCGCTCACCCTCCTGCACCAGCAACCCAGCGTCTCGAAGCCGCTGGAGGACGCCGCGGGCAGCAAGCGCATCGACGCCCAGAATCTCCCTCGCCCTGGCGTTCGTCAACGGCCCTCCACGCTTCGCGACTACCAGGAGCAGGCGGTCCTTCGGCCCCAACTCCCCCTGCTGTTCGAGTTCGTGGACCCAGACTCTCTCTTCCCGCGTCACCGTCGCTTCCAGCCAAAGCGTGACGGCAACCGCTCGGCCATCCCCTGGCTCGGCGAACTCGGGCGGGCGCAGGAGGTTCGCCGCCATCTCGTCCTCCATGACATCGACTCCCAGGCCAGCGTCCTCGGCCAGACGGAAGCGCCGCAGAGTCGCAATCACGGCCTGGTTCCGCGCCGCGTTCTGCTCCCGGATGTTCTCGATCGTGACCGGCTCCGGCAACCCGCCGGGAGAAGCGACGACAACCCGGTTCGGCCAGATCTCCACCCGGGTCGAGACGCCCGTCGTCTGGTAGGAGCGGTGCGCGACCGCATTGGCGATCGCTTCTCGCACAACCTTCGCTCGAAGCTCCGTAAGGAACGCACCGCCACAAGCTCGGACAAGGCGCGCCCGACCAGCGGCCTGTTGGAAGCGCCCCGCCGAGCCAGCACTCGACCATCGGAAGTCTGCGCGACGCCCTCTTCCCGTCGATGCACCGAGAGGACGACGACCGTACGACCATCGACGTCAAGCTCCTGGACGTCGTAGCGACCCGGATCGTGGAGACTCGCCACAACCTCGTGCAGCCGCGCCTTGCGCTGGCCGTTCAAACCAAGGCCCTTGACGCTGCCGTCATCGCGTACGCCGATCAGCACGACGCCGCCCTCGGCGTTCGAGAAGGCGACCACCGCCTGACCGATCCGCTCGGTCGACAGGCCCTCCTTGAACTCGACGTAGTCGCTCTCGCGGCCGGCGTCCGCGCCGAACTCGCGCTCAAACTCGCCAGCGGTCAAGGAGGGCGGTCGGGGTCGCGGGCAACGGGGGTGGAACAGGGGATATGGCAAACTTCTTTCCGCCGAGAACGTCAGATTCAAGTCTGCCATAACTGCCCGCCAAGGTGCCGATCGGCGGCGCCGGGCGCGTTCGCGGGTTCGATCGCGAGGAAAACCGCCGTCGGCCCAGGGCCGCAAACCCTTGATCCATAAGGATTTTTCGGTCCATCGGGCGGTTGATAGGGTTGCCCCCAAAACGACGCAGGAGGCGCCCAATGTCCGCACCCAAGCCCGGCACGGCCGAGTGGCTGGCCCAGGTCCAGGAAGAAACCGTCGACCCGTCCCGCCGGATCGTCGATCCCCACCACCACCTCTGGCGACGGCCCACCGGCAACTACCTGCTCGAGGACCTGTGGGGCGACACGGAAGCGGTCGGCGCCGACGGAGAGAGCCACAACGTCGAGAAAACCGTGTTCGTCGAGTGCCGGGCCTGCTACCGCGAGGACGGCCCGGAGCATCTGCGCTGCGTCGGCGAGACGGAGTTCGTGGCCGAGGCCGCGGCCGCGTCCGCCGAGGGCGCCGGAGCGACGATCGCCGGCATCGTGAGCCACGCGAACCTGACCCTGGGAGACGACGTCGCGCAGGTTCTCGACGCCCACGAAGAAGCCGGCAACGGACTGTTCCGCGGCATCCGCCACAGCGGCGCCCGCGACCCGCACCCGGAAGCGTTGCGCATCGCCGGCCGGGCGCCTGAGGGCCTCTACGCCCGCGACGACTTCCGCCGCGGCATGGCGGTGCTGGGCGAGCGCGGCCTGACCTTCGACACCTGGCACTACCACCACCAGAACCCCGACTTCGCCGCCCTGGCCCGCGCCGTGCCCGAAACGACGATGATCCTCGACCACTTCGGCACGCCCCTGGGCGTCGGGCCCTACGCCGACAAGCGCGAGGAGATCTTCGAGGCCTGGAAGCAGGACATCGCCGAGATCGCGGAGTGCCCCAACGTGGTCGCCAAGATCGGCGGCCTGGCGATGCCGGACAACGGCTTCGGCTGGAGCGAGCGCGCCACCCCCGCGACGTCGGACGAACTCGTCGCCGCCCAGCGCCGCTACTACCTGCACACGATCGAGTGCTTCGGCCCGGAGCGCTGCATGTTCGAGAGCAACTTCCCGGTCGACAAGCTCTCGATCCCGTACCACGCGATGGTCAACGGCCTGAAGAAGATCGCGGCCGGCTTCCCGGACGACGAGCAGGACGCGATGTTCTACCGCACCGCGGAGCGGGTCTACTCCTTGTGAGGTTGCGGCTTCAGGCTGCCGTCTGCGGCCTGCTGGCCGCGGCGTCCGCCTGGAGCCAAGTCGAGGAGCCGGTGTCCGGCCAACCACCGGTTCGGCGCTGGACGACTCTCGAACGGCTCGCCCCCGAGCGCCTCGCAGCGGCCCGCGCCGATGTCGAACGGCTCCGCGCCGCCGTCCAACCACCGCCGCCCCTTCCCGGCCTCAACGACTATCGCGGCGTGTTCCACGCCCACGCCGGCGACTCGGATCACACCGGCGGGACGCCGGAGGAGTTGCTCCGCGACGCCAAGCGAATCGGCGTCGATGTCGTCTTCCTCTCCGACCACTACCGGCCGCCCCGCGACTTCATGGACAGTTGGCGCGGAGTTCACGACGGTGTGCTGTTCGTCCCCGGCTCGGAGGCGCACGGCTTCCTGATCCACCCCGAGGCATCGGTCGCCGAGCACATGGGCAGTGACCCTGCCACCCTGCTCCGCCAGGTGCACCGCGGCGCCGGCATGGCCTTCCTCTCCCACGTCGAGGAGCGGACCGACCATCCGATGGAAGGCCTGACCGGCATGGAGATCTACAACCGCCACGCGGACGCCCTCGACGACGGCGACTCGATGCAGGCCCTGGTCGCCTGGACGATTGATCCCGACCAATCGCGCGTCCTGGCCCGGTCCGTCGAGCTCTATCCCGAGGCGGTGTTCGGCGCCCAGTTCGACTACCCCGCCCTCTACCTGGACAAGTGGGACCGCGAGACCGCCAACCGGCGTGTCGTCGGCGTCAACGCGAACGACTGCCACCACAACCAGGTCTTCCTCGTGATCAAGGTCGACGACGAGTCCGTCCGCGTCGGCACGATCGTCGACGATCCCGACGAGATGAGAATCCTGACCACCGCGGACGCGCCAGGAATCTCCGAACTCGTCCGCGGCCACGAACCCGGGGAGGTCATCGGCCGCTACGACCTCGACCCCTACTGGGTGTCGATGCGCAACTCGACGACCCACATCCTGGCACCGGCGCTCGACGAGGCGTCGATTCGCAATGCCGTCGCCGCGGGCCACGTCTACGTCGCTCACGACTGGCTGGCCGACCCAACGGGGTTCTCCTTCTACGTCGCCGAAGGAGAACGACCGGCCGCCATCATGGGCGACGAGTGGACTCTGGAAGCCGGCGCAACAGCCGAACTCAAGGCCCACTTCCCCTTGCCTGCAACCATCCGCCTGATCCGCAACGGCGAAGAGATCGCCGTCACCGAAGCCCGATCCCTCAGTCATCTTCTCGACGAACCTGGCGTCTACCGTGTCGAAGGCTGGCTCCAGGTCGACGGCGAATGGCGGACGTGGATCTACTCGAATCCGGTCTACGTGCGATCGCGACCCTAGAAGAGGACGCTCACTCGGCGCTCGCGCCAGCGATGGCTCCCAGCGCCTGATCGAATGTACGCACCTCTCGCACGCCACGACGGCGGCAACTCGCGAGATGGCAGAGATCCCTGGCGCCCAAGGTCGGATGCAACTCGTGGAGCTGTCTGGCCAACGTCACGTCGTCAGGCTCGAGCGGCCAGATTTCTACCCTGGCTTTGGTCGCCAAGGACAGCGCCCGGTCAAGCGTTTGCAATCGCGCCACGGACAGATAGACATGCATCAGTTCCTGCACGACCTCCGCCGAGGTGCAAAGCGGCGTCTCGTTCCGGACGGACTCTGCGAAGAACTCCCGGGCGGCGTCCCTCAGGGGATGCGGACGGCCCACCGCGTACATGAAGACGTTCGTATCGACGAAGATCACGTGCTCGAAGCGCCCCGGCTACGCGATTCGTCGATGACAGCGAGGTGCTCGCTCCAGTCCGGCTCGGTACCCGGACCTTCGATCGCATCGCACCCCTGGAAGAACGCCTCGACCTCCTCCGGCGTCTCGAACGGATCGGATCGCTGCTCTGCAGCCAGCCGCTGATGTGCGGCCGTCCTCAACCAGGCGCTCAGGGTCATTCCCTCCCGCCTGGCTTGGTGGACGAACCTGTCTCGGTCCTCATCGGGGATCAGCAACTGCACTCTGGCCATTTTCTACGCCTCATCTATCAGTGTGTGTATTCATCGTACACACGATGACCCGTCCGGGTCTACCTCTGAGGCGCAAGCTCTGTCGACATAGACGTAGACGTGGAGCTGATCTTCGGTCTCGCGTGCCGCCACCAAGGTGTCTGAAGCCAATCCGCAGCGGTCGGACCACGGCATGCCGACGCCCTCCAGCCCGGAGAAGGCGGGTGACCCCGACGCCGCTGCGCCCACGCGCCGGCGCCGACGCGCCTCCGACTAGTTCGCCGTGCTCTCTTCCGTGTACCGCCGCAGCTCGGCGCGGCCGACGACGAGGTGATGGACCTCGTCCGGGCCGTCCGCGATGCGGAGCGTCCGCTGGCCGGTGTACATGTCGGCGAGCGGCGTCCACTGGGAGACGCCGGTGGCGCCGTGCATCTGGATCGCCTGGTCGATGATCTGGCAGGTCCGCTCCGGGACCATCGCCTTGACGGCATGGACCCAGACTCTCGCTTCGCGGTTGCCGAGCACGTCCATCGCCTTGGCGGCGCGCAGGACCATGAGACGCATCGCCTCGATGTCGATGCGGGCGCGTGACACGACCTCGATGTTCTTGCCGAGCTGGATGATCGGCCGGCCGAAGGCCTCGCGGGACATGCCGCGCTTGACCATCAGGTCGAGCGCCCTCTCGGCCTGGCCCACCGACCGCATGCAGTGGTGGATGCGGCCCGGGCCCAGCCGAAGCTGGGAGATCTCGAATCCGCGGCCCTCGCCCAGCAGGATGTTCTCCTTCGGCACGCGGACGTTGTCGAGCTTGATGTGCATGTGGCCGTGCGGCGCGTGGTCGTGCCCGAAGACCTTCATCGGTCCCAGGACGTTCACGCCCGGGGTGTCCATCGGCACCAGGATCTGGGACTGCTGCCGGTGGGCCGGCCCGCCCGGACTCGTTTTGACCATGCAGATCATGATCTTGCAGCGCGGGTCGCCGGCGCCGGAGATGTAGTACTTCTCGCCTTCGATCACCCACTCGTCGCCGTCGAGGGTGGCGCGGGTGCCGATGTTCTTCGCGTCGGACGAAGCCAGGTTCGGCTCCGTCATGCCGAAGCAGGACCGGATCTCGCCGGCCAGAAGAGGCTCGAGCCACTTCTGCTTCTGTTCCTCCGTACCGACGCGCTCGAGCACCTCCATGTTGCCGGTGTCCGGCGCGCTGCAGTTCATGCACTGCGAGGCAAGCGGGTTCTTGCCCAGTTCCTGGGCGATGTAGGCATAGTCGAGGTTCTTCAGACCCTCGCCCGTTTCCGCGTCCGGCAGGAAGAAGTTCCAGAGGCCCATCTCCCTGGCCTTCGCCTTGGCGCCGTCGAGCAGCTCCAACTGCCCCTCGCCGTAGCTCCAGCGCTCTTCCCGGCCTTCGCCGCGACGGTAGTACTCCTCCGTGATCGGCTCGACGTAGTCGGCCATGAAGTTCTTGACCTTGGACAGAAGCGGCTTCGCTCCTTCGGACATCGAAAGGTCGTACAGCTCGGCGTCGATACCGAATGGGTCGAGATCGGGCATGGCTCGCTTGCTCCTTCTCCCAGAAAACCAGGGCTCTGTGATTTGAGGCCGCGAAGCTATCGCAGCCGGCCGGCGGACGCCACACTCCCAGCGCCGCGGGCGTCATTCTGGCAGCCGGTGGTTCAAGAACCGGAATCGGAAAACCGAATCCCGGATCCACCGGATCCAGCGATTCGCAGAAGTGCCTCCAAGACAGTGAATTGACGATCCGGGCGCCTGCGTCACATTCAGCGCCCGAATTGCGAGAGATCCGCGCAAGAACAACACCAAACGGCCTGGCCGGGTGCTCGTCCGACTCTCGTCATCAGAGCTGGCATCCGCCTTGCTCAGTCGTCTCATGCCCCGCAAGCAGGAGGGACATACCGCAGTGTCACATCGTCAAGACAACCCCAGAGGAACCCGCTCCGGCCTGAGCCGAAGCGCGGTCCTCGGCCTGTGCGCCGCGCTGGCGCTTGCATTCCTTGCCGCCCCGACGGCCGCTCAACTCACCGGCCGGCTGGCCGGACAAGTCATGGACGCCGAGGGCGCGCCGCTTCCCGGCGTCACGGTAACCGTCAACTCGCCCAACCTGATGGGCTCACGAACCGACTTCGCGGACGCCGAGGGCGGCTTCAGTTTTCCCACTCTGCCGCCGGGCGTCTACACCATCGAAGCCGAGCTGGACGGCTTCATCCCGCAGCAGCGAACCGAGGTCGAGGTCCGATTGAACCGCGTCACGGAAATCCACTTCTCGATGCCCGCGGGCGAGTTCGGCGAGGAGGTGATGGTCGTCGCCGAAACTCCCGTAGTCGATCCCGAGCAGGTGTCGACCTCGCAGACCTTCGGCGCCGAGTACCTGAAGAAGGCCTCGATCGGTTCGGCGAACCGGAGCTACCAGAGTGTGCTGACCGACGTCGGCGGCGTCGCGGGCGGCTCGAACCCGAACGTGTTCGGCTCGACGCTGGGCGAGAACTCCTTCGTCGTCGACGGCGTGAACACGACCGACCCGGTCACCGCGACCTGGAACATCAACATGAACTTCGACACGATCCAGGAGATCAACTTCGAGACCAGCGGATTCGAGGCTCGCTACGGGAACGCGACCGGCGGCGTAGTCAGCGTCGTCACGAAGTCGGGGGGCAACGCATTCTCGGGCAGTCTGGACGTGCGTTACCGCGACACCGACTTCAACACCAGCGGCGAGCACTTCGACACGGACGACAACGTCGTCGAGTTCCAGGAAACGGCCGTCACCCTGGGTGGTCCGATCCGCCGGGACGAACTCTGGTTCTTCGCCGCGGCAAACCCGGTGAGGTCGAAGAACACGCCCACCGAGTCGCCGGCCACGAGAGACTTCGAGGGGTTGAACCTCAACGGCAAGCTCACATGGCAGGTCAACCCGGAGTGGCGGCTCACCGGCCGCTACATCGGCGAAGACGCGACGATCGCCAACGCCAACGCTTCTCGCTCCGTGGCCCCGGAGGCAACGCGCTTCCAGGAGCAGCCGAAGACGATTCTCGGCCTGGACACGCTCGGACTGGTCACCTCGAACCTGCAGTGGCACATCAAGGCCGCGACGGTCCGCGGCGAGCTGAACTCGTTCCCACAGAGCCGCGACTTCGACACGATCGGTCACGTCGACTCCTTCGGCGACGGCTCGCGGTCGGTGAACTACACGAACCAGCAGTTCTCGACCCGAGACCGGGACGACCTGGCGACGAACCTGACCTGGTTCACCGACGGCGCCGCGGGCGACCACCAAGTCGAGGTGGGCCTGGAGTACGCCAGCAACTTCTTCGCCACCCAGAACAACGCCACTGGCGGCGGCTACTCGTTCGGCGACCGTTTCGGCGCGCCCTACACGCTCCTCTTTTCGCCCATCGAGTCGCCGGCCGAGAACGACGGCAGGCAGTTCACCGCGTACCTCCAGGACACCTGGCGCGTGCTGCCCAACCTGACGCTCAAGCTCGGTCTGCGCCACGATGAGGTCGCGTTCGAGAACGACATCGGCGACGACGTCGCGGACCTGTCCAAGCTGCAGCCGCGATTCGGGATCGCCTGGGATATCGGCGGCGACGCCAGGACAGTCGCTCGCGCCAACTGGGGCCGCTTCATGCACCCGAACGCACTCACGTTGCCGAGCTTCGCCAGGGTCAACCAGTTCCCGACGGTCCGCTGGATCTCCTGCTCGACGTTCCGGCCCCAATTCGGCGCGAACTGCCGCGACGCGTTCCCCGGCGAACAAACCGTCGGCGGCCTGACCTTCTCGAACTGGATCGCCGACCCGGCAGGTTTCGACCCGAACGGCTGGTTCTACAACACGGTGTTCTCGAGCACCGCGAGCGTGATCTCGGCCGATCTCGAGCCCACCTACGCGGACCAGTGGAGCGTCGGCGTCGAGCGGGAACTGACTCGACGCACATCAATCGGCCTGACCTACATCACCAAGGAGACCCTGGACATCTTCGAAGACACCTGCAACGGCAACCTGGCGGCGCCAGCCGCCGGGGCGGATTGCGACTTCTACGTCATGGCGAACCTGCCGGGACTGGTGCGCGAATACAGCGGCTTCGTCCTCGACTTCGAGTCCCGCTTCGCGGACTGGATCCACGTTCTCGCGTCCTACACGAACTCGGAGTCCGAGGGGAACATCGCATACACGCAGAACGCCGGTATCGACTACGACATCTATCCGGACCACTTCCAGAACACCTATGGTTATCTCTCGGACCACCGCAGACACCGGGTCAAGGTGAATGGCTACGTCGATCTGCCGCTCGACTTCTCGCTGGCCTTCGAGGGCTTCTGGTCGTCCGCGGGCGTCTACACGCCGACGGAAGCGTCCGAGGCATACGGCCGAATCTTCACGGAGCGGCGCGGCAGCCGGGAGGCGAACGACCGCTACGGCATGGACGTCCAGGTGTCCAAGGCCTTCACGTTCGGACGCGACCTGCGCTTCGAACTGATCGGCGCGGTGTTCAACGTGTTCGACGAAGAGCAGGTCACCACGGTCTGCACGCGAGTCGAGGGTTGCGCCGGCGGCCTGGCTCTGGATGCGGCCACTGCATACGTACAGCCACGCCGCTACGAAGCCGGCGTCCGCTTCGAGTTCTAGCGTCGCCCCGCCTCAGTGCGGCAACGACCCGGCGTCTCAGTCGAGGCGCCGGGTTTTCTCCTCTTCGTGTAAACGGTTGGGCCGCCTCCTTCGTAAGAACTACTAGCCCCAGGCTCAAAGGGAGGCCGCTGCAACCGATGCTGAAGTACACGACAACGCTCCTGCTCCTCGCATGGCCCGCCGCGACCCAGGCGCAGCCGCCCGATCCGGCTCGCGCCCAGTTCGCGGACCAACTCGACGTACGGCTCGTCCACGTCGACGTGAGGGTGGAGCGGAAGGGCAAACCGGTGACCGATCTGGGGATCGAGGACTTCGTCCTGCTGGAGGACGGCGAGCCGGTGGAGATCGCGGTGTTCTCACCGCCGAACCTCACCGGGACGAACGGCGAAGCAGCCCCCCTGGCGGAGGCATCCGCAGCCGCTCCACCGGCGTCAACCCCGCAGGCGTCCAGCGGAAACGGCGGCATCGTCGCCGTGTTCATCGACGATGTCAGCCTGGGGCCGGGCCAAAGGAACCGCGCCCTAAGGACGATTCAGGCACTGTCCGAGCCGTCGAACCCGCACAGCTCCGAGCTCGTCGTCTTCCGCCACTTCCGTCGCGGGCGCCTTACCCTGCAACTGGGGAAAGGGTCCGTGGCCGACGCCGCGGACTTCCAGGAGCCGAGCCGCGCCTCCGCGGTGCGAGAGCAACAGGGCATCTTCTTCGCCATGCGCGAGATCGAGAACGTCCTCGCCCATTCCAGTTGCATCGACTCCCGGGGGCAGCTACTCGGCGTAGCCGACAACTACGCCGCCGCGGCTCTCGCCTCGAGCGAGCTGCGAGCCCAGTTGCTCGGCGATGCGATCGAATACCTGAGCGCCATCCCGGGACGCAAGATGCTGATCGTGGTTGCCGGCCGGATCGAAATCCAGCCGGGCGTGGCGATTCTCGAGCACCTCCAGGACCTCTGTCCCGATCTGTCGAGCGAGCTGAGCAATCGCGTCCTGAGCACCCAGAACATGGCGAATCGGCTGCACCGCGTGGCCGGGCTCGCGAACTCCCATCGCGTGACCTTGGTGACGGTCGACGCACGGGGCATCGGCGCGCCGTCCCAGGCCAACGCGGCCCTGGATTCCGCGCGCTTCGGCGGAAGTCAACTGAACCAGATGATCACGAACGCCAACTTGCAATCCGGCCTGACCCAGCTCGCGTCGGAGACCGGGGGCAGCACGGTCTTCAACGCGAACAACGTGGTCAAACCGGTGCTCCGATCCCTTGGGGAAGCCGAGGCGGTCTACACGCTTGCGTTCTATCCCCAGCACCAGCGAACCGGGGAAAGACACATTCTGGAGGTCCGGCTGGCCGGCGATGTGAAGCGCCGCACCAGACTCCACTACCGTCGCAGCTACATGGATCGCACGATGCAGCAGGAGTGGGCCGACGGCCTGCGCACGGCGGCCCGAGCTCCGGCTCTGCGCCCCGACGCCAGCCTGCCCAATCCCCTCGCCGCCCAGCTTCTGGTGACGGAGGATCCCGACGGCCTTGTGGTCTCCCTCGGCCTCGGCGCCAACGCAGTCGCAACCCTTCTGAGCCTCTCGTCGCAAAGCGAACGCAGGTTGCGCCTCTGGCTCTACGTGGTGGACCCGGAAGGCCGCGAAACCGCGGCGCGGGAGGGCTTCCTCGCGGGACCGAGCGCACCCGGTCCCTGGCAAGCGAGCGTCCGGCTTGGCCTGCCGGTCGGCGAGTGGACCGTCGCCGCCGGCCTTCGCGACGAAGTCACCGGGGAGATCAGTCTGCTTCGCTACCCGCCTTCGCCGGCCCTATAACCGTGGCTGGCGCCGGTGCCCAGCTACCCCCTCAATCAAGAGCGACGGCACGAGGCCGGCACAACTGGCGCACCTCCTCCGCCCCGCTCTCGCTCAGGCCATGGACCCGCAGCAGCAACCGGCCGTCGGCGACGTGGTGGTCGAGTTCAGACGGCCGGCCGCGGCCGCCTCGGATCGCCCGGCCCGGCAGCAGCCCGCCTTCCCAGAGCACCCGCAGCACGGTCATCAGGATCAGTCCGAGCGCCGTGCCTTCGTAAGTCACGACGCCGACCGGCGGACCGGCGACGATCGACATGCCGCCGGTCGGCAGCGGGTACGCGAGGGCGGTCCCGGCCGCCAGACCGAAGGCGGTCAGGCCGCCGAGGACGGCGCCGGCGAGCGCGAACAACAGAACGCGGGACCGCGGCTTGGGCAGCGGCAGTTCGTCATCTTCCAGCGGCGCCGGGCTGCGCACTTCGACCTGGGAAGGCGCGACGCCCGACTCGAGCGCGGCTTCGACGACCGCCCGGACGTCCTCGACCTCGTCGAACGCCGCCTCGACCAGATGACGGTTTGTGGCCGCCGTCATGCCGCACCTCCACCGGGCACCGGTGCTGCCGCCGTCGCGGAGGTCGGCGCGGCGTCTGAAGTCGCCCCGCTCCCCTCGCCGCGTGCCCCGTGCCGCCAGCCCTCACGCATCTCCCAGACGGAGACGATCGGAAGCAACTGGGTGAACGTGAAGTAGAGACAGGCGAAGACGCCGATCGCCCCGATCATGATCCCGAGCTCCACCCAACTCGGCATGTAGTCGCCGATGCTGTAGGCCAGCCGCGGCGTCGACAGGGACGGGACGACGATCAGGAACCGTTCAAGCCACATGCCGACCAGAACGCCGCAGCCGACCAAAGCGGTCGGCAGCGGTCGCCGACCACGCGGGAAGGAGAGCACGGCGACCGGGATGACCAGGTTGACCACGACCATCGTCCAGAACGGCAAGGCGAAGTCGCCGTGCAGCAGGACGTGATGCACGTTCTTCTCGAACAGGTCGCCGCTGTACCAGACGGTCAGGTGCTCTGCGAACGTGAAGTAGCCCCAGATCAGAGACATCGTGACAAACAGGAGCCCCAGGTTGTTGAACACCCGGTCGGTCAGGAAGCGCCCGAGACCGAGACCGCGGCGGAGCAGCGCCATCGCGATCATCAGCACGGCGATCCCCGAAAAGATCGCGCCGACGACAAAGTACGGCCCGAAGATCGTGCTCTTCCAACCCGGCGTCTGGGTCATCGCGAAGTCCCAGGAAACGATTGTGTGCACCGAGACGGCGACCGGGATGATCGCCACCGCCAGGATGCGAATCCCCCACTCCAGGCTGTGCCACTGCTGCGCGGTGCCGCGCCAGCCGAGAGCGAGCACGGCGTAGAAGCGCTTCTTGAGGCCCGCCGCCGCGCGATCGCGCATGACCGCCGCGTCCGGAATCAGGGGCAGGAACAGGTAGAGCGCACTGCCGATGATGTAGGTCGTGATCGCCGCGATGTCCCAGACCAGAGGCGAGCGGAAGTTCGGCCACAGCATCCGGCTGTTCGGGTACGGGATCATGTAGTAGAAGATTGCGACCCGGCCAAGGTGGATCAACGGGAACAGACCGCCGATCGCAAGCGCGAACAGCGTGATCGCCTCCGCCGATCGGGTCACCGGCCGCCGCCACTCCGCCTTCGTCACCCGCAGGATGGCCGAGATCAGCGTGCCGGCATGGCTGATGCCGATCCAGAAGACGAAGTTGATGATGTAGAAGCCCCAGAACACCGGACGGTTGATCCCGGTGACGCCGATCCCGTTCGCGATCTGATAGCCCCAGCAGTAGAGGAAGACCAGGGCCAGCGCGCCGCTCGCCAGCGCGCCGACCAGCAAACCCGGACGGCGCCGGTCGAGGCGGCCGAGCAGCTCGCCGTCGAGAACCGCGGCGGTGCGCTGGGACTCCGTCGTCACTCGGCCGGTTCCCTCCACTCCGAGCCGCTCAGGTAGACGACGCCGGGACGCGTATCCAGATCGCCCAGCAAGCTGAACGCCCGCGGCGACTCGGCCCACCGGGAGACTTCGCTGTCCGGATCCTCAAGATCGCCGAACGCGATCGCCTTCGTCGGACAGGACTGCTGGCAGGCGGTCCGGATGTCGCCGTCCGCAACCTCCCGCTCCTCCTGGGCCGCCTCGTCCTTGCCCGCCGCGATGCGCTGGACGCAGAACGTGCACTTCTCCATCACGCCACCGGGCCGGACGCTGACGTCCGGGTTCAACTGGGAGTCGAGCGGGGCCGGGAACTCGGCGTCGAACCAGTTGAAGACACGCACGGTGTACGGGCAGTTGTTGGCGCAGAACCGCGTGCCGATGCAGCGGCTGTACACCATCGCGTTCAACCCTTCCGGGTTGTGGTACGTCGCGTAGACGGGGCAGACAGGTTCGCACGGGGCCGCGCCGCACTGCTGGCACAGGACGGGCATGAAGCGTGTGCGGACGTTCGGGAAATCGCCCTCGTAGTAACGCTCGATCCGGAGCCAGTGCATCGCCCGACCCTCGCGCGCCTGCTCCTCGCCGACCGTCTGGATGTTGTTCTCGGCGGCGCACGCAACGACGCAGGCCTCGCAGCCGGTGCAGCGGTCGAGATCGATGGCCATGCCCCAGCGCGTCATGTCTTCTCCTCACGGACTCCGGTACCCGGCGCAACTGAACGGCGCGGTCGGCCGAGCCGGCGCACGAAGCCGCGTGGCTCGTCAGTGTCCTGCTTCGAGGCGTGCGCGGCGCCGCTGTCGTGCGGCGCCCAGCCGACCGGAATCTCCTCCGCCTGCCGCAGGCCGCGGCCATAGATCACCGGCCGCTCGCTGCGAGGCGGGCGCCGCAGCCGCTCGACCCGCACTCGCAGATCGCCGCGGGCAAACGCGCCGGCGCCCGCCACCTGGCGATCCGGGCTCATCAGGGCGTTCACGTTGGCGCCGCGGCCCCGCGCGTAGCGGCCGTAGTCCTCGTGGCCGCCCCCAACGGGCACGCCCACGCACCCCGGACGCACGGTCGGCAGAACGATCGCGGGCAAGTCGATCTCGGCCGCGGTCCCCGTCAGACGCACGATGTCGCCGGTGTCGATGCCCAGGCGGTCCGCATCGGCCGTCGCCATCTCGGCCCATGAGCCCCACATGACGGTCGATAGCGGGTCCGGCAGTTCCTGCAGCCAGGGACGGTTCGCGCCGCGGCCGTCGGCGAGCTTCAGCGACTCGAACGGGATCAGAGTGAAGGACTCAACGCCAGCCGGAGAGGTCGGCGCCGGCAGGGCGGCCGGATCAGGAACGGAGTCGCCCGCGGACGCGGCGACCTCCACTGGGTGCGCCGGGCTGCCATCCACGCGCCCGATGACGGGCGCGCGGACTGGTTCACGGGTGGCGCGCGGCGCCACCCGGGTTCTGGCCTGCATCCGGGAAGGCGCGCGCCTCATCTCCTCGGTCCCCAACAGACCGCCGGCATCGGTCGTCCGGCGCACGAACTGGCGCGCGTTCAGGGCGCCCGCGATCAGAGACGCGGGCACCGCGCCGTCCCCCTCGGCATCCGCTCTCGTCGCGGTGAAGGCGTCGCTGAGCGAGGCTTCGACGGCCTCCTGGAACCCCGGCCAGGGCAGCTCCATGCCGGCGGCCGCTCCAAGAGCCAGCGCTACGTCGCCGGGATGGCGGGCCTCGCCCCTCGGCGCCACCGTCGGCGACGCGATGAGCAGCGCGGGCACCCCGAGCACCGGGTCCGGCTCTACCGCCTGGAAGCGCTCCAGGTCGGTCTGGATCGGCAGCACCAGGTCGGCACGAAGCGTCGTGTCGTCGAAGAAGGCGGCGAGCGCGATCACGGTGCCCGCGCCGCCCATGGCGGACTCGAGCCCCGGCATCGCGTGCAGCGGATCGGCCTCCGAGACGACGAGGACGCCCGACTCACCGGCCTCGGCCAGGCGGTCCGCCAGCGCCGTCGGCGGCGCGGCCGCCTCGGCCTCACCGGCCAGCCGGTCCTCGAAGCCGAAGTCCACGCCGGCGAAGAGGCCGCCTTCGCGGCCTACCGCGCCCAGCAACACGTTGAGCGCCAGCGCGGCCGCGCCTGCGGCGAGGCCGTTCTCGCCTTCGAGCGCGGATCCTCCGACCATGACCAACGGCCGGCGAGCACGGGAGAGTTCGGCGGCAAGGCGTTCGATCCGGTCGGCGTTGATGCCGCAACGCTCCGCGGTCGCCGCCAGATCGGGCGGCGCCTCGGGATAGAGCGCTTCGTAGGCGGCTCGCGCATCATCCGCGACCGTCCCCGAGCCGATCAGCAGCCCGGCCAGACCACGCGCGAACACGCCTTCACTGCCGGGCACCGCCGGCAACCAGTCGTCCGCATTCGCCGCGGTCAGCGAATGCCGTGCCTCGACCTGGACCAGCTTGCCACGCCGGTCGGCGGTCAGTTCGGCCCAGGCGCCAGCGAAATGCGCCGCGCTCCGCCATCCGTCGAGGAAGGGCGCGCCAATGTTGACCACGTAGTCGGCTCGCGCCATGTCATAAGCCGGGCGGGTCGCCTCACCGAAAGCAAGCCGAGCGGCCTCCCGCTCGACGACCACGTCGGCGGACTGCCAGTGGACCGGCGGCGGCGCCCCAATCGCGGCAGCGAACCGCCGCCAAAGGCCCAGAAGCGGCCCCGACGGCGCACCCGAGACAACAGTCGTCATTCCCGGAGCCGCCGCCATCGCGGTCGCCGCGGCTTCAAGCGCCTCCTCCCAGGACACCGGCTCCAACTCACCCGAAGCGCCCCGCCGCATCGGCTCCGTCACCCGGTCCGGGTGGTACAGCTCCTGCAACGCCGAGTGCCCGAGCGCGCAGACGCCGCCCTGGTTGACGAAGCCGTCCGGCAGCCCCTCGATCTTCTTCGCCAACCGGTCGACGGTGCGTACTTCGATCTCGCAACCGGCGCCGCACTGGCCGCAGATCGACCGCCGCCACACCGAGGCTCCCGGCAGAGCCGTGCTCCGCCGCACCGGCGACTCGATCAGATCCTCGTCCCGCCGCCGGCAGCCCTGAAGCACCGCCACGCCGGCCGCGGCGTAGACCTTGAAGAAGTCCCGCCGGCCGAACGTGACTCGGGGTTCGCCCCGCTTGCCGTTGCCGCCGCTCATCGGAACCTCACCGGTGGCACGCCAGACAGTCGTCGCTGGCCTCGTTCTCGCGGTGACACTCCACGCACCATCCCATATCGGCAACGTTGCGGACGGGCTCGGCGACGGTCATCGCGGCGACGTCCCCGTGGCAGGCCAGGCACTCGATGCCGGCACGGGCATGGGCGCGGTGATTGAAATGGACCATCGCCGAGTCCGGGATCACGTTCACCTTGGCCCACAGGATCGGCTCGCGGTTTTCGTTGGCGAGCATGACCTTCTGCACTTCCGGATGGTCGGGGATCTCGCGCCGATGACAGCCGGCGCAGGCCTGGACCGACGGCATGCCGGCATGTACGCCCTCTTCCGCGCCGCGATGGCAGCGGGTGCATTCGAGCCCGGCCTCGATGTGGACCAGGTGGTTGTACGCGATCGGTTGTTCCGGCGTCGGCAGGTTCTGGGGCGGTCCGCAGCCGGCGAGAAGGAGGAGCGGGGCAGCGACCGAAAACAGGACCGACTTGGTCCGCCAACGTAGCGGTCGAAGCCGGGGTCCGTCAGGTTTCACCGATGTTCCGTTCTCGCGGTGCAACCCGGAGTTGCCTCAGACCTCTCGGATCCGCTGGTACGAAGGGACTTCCTGCAGCCGTGTCCAGTAGCGCCGCACGTTCTCCCCGAAGTCGTCGATGCCAAGCGACGTCGCCAGGTGCAGGCCGTAGCCGACGCAGATGTCGGCGATCGTGAAGCGGTCGCAGCACAGAAAGTCGCGGCCGTCCGAGGTCGCCTTCTCCACCAGCCGCAGCCGGCCGAGGAACCACTTGCGATAGTCCTCGGCAACCTGGGGAACCCGCCTCTCCTCGGGCTCGAGGCGGGTGTAGCGGAGGAACAGCGTCTGCGGGAAGGTCAACGTCGCGTCGCTGTAGAAGAGCCAGTTGAGGTACGCGCCGTACTCCGGGTCGTCCACGTCGACGGCGATCGGGGTCGGGCCGTAGCGGTCGACCAGGTACTTCGCCATCCCCGAGGACTCCGTCATGTGGACGTCGCCGTCGATCATGCACGGGACCGTGCCCAGGACGTTGGTTCCCAGGTAGTCCTTCTTGAAGACCCGGGGCGGAAACGGCAGCACGTGCAGGTCGTAGTGGATGCCCATCTCTTCCAGCGTCCACACGGGACGGAGCGAACGGGCACCCTTGCAGTGGTAGAGCTGGATCGTCACGACGAATCGCCGGCGCCGCCCACAGCCGCCGCCCAACTCGGTTTCCTCTTCTCGCGGAACGCGGCCATGCCCTCGGCCGCTTCGTCGCCCTGGAACATGCGACGGCTCCAGCCCTGGGTCAGCTCGAACCCCTCGGCGAGCGAGATGTCCGGCACCGCACGGACCAGCTTCTTGCATTCTGTGACCGCCGTCGGGCCGCCCAGGTTGATCGCGTCGATCTCCTCCTGGACCACGGACCACAGATCGTCGCGCGGTACCGCCTTGTGCGCCAGGCCGTACTCGACCGCCTGGCGGCCGTTGAATCGGTCGCCGGTCAGGAACAGCCTCATGCCGTGGTGCGGTCCCAGCTTGCGCAGACAGACGACGGCGATGATCGCCGGGATCACGCCGATCCGCACTTCGCTGAAGCTGAACATCGCCTCCTCGGCGGTGATCACGAGATCGGAGGCCGCGACCATGCCCAGCCCGCCGGCGAAGGCGTGGCCGTTCACCGCGGCGATCACGGGCTTCTCGCCCTCCCAGATCGCGGTCAGCAGATCCGGATAGGGCACGATCCGGTCCGACTCGCCCTCGCCCGGCTGCCGCTTGAGGTCCGCGCCCGAACAGAAGCCCTTGCCGGCTCCGGTGATCACGATCGACCGGACGGCGTCGTCGGCCTGGGCCGCCGTCAGGTGGTCGTAGACCTCGGTGATCAGCCCCGGCGACAGGGCGTTGCGCCGTTCCGGGCGATTCAGCGTGATGACCGCCGCCCCGGATCGGACTTCGTAGAGCGAATAGTCGGTCCCCGGCTGGTTCGTCATTCCCATCCTCCTCCCGCCAACCCTCGGGCCGCTACGCCTCGTCCTCGTCGACGACAACGAGCAGTTCGCCGTTCCCCACCTGTTCGCCCTCGGCGACGCGGAACTCGGAAACGGTGCCCGGCTCCGGCGCGGTGACGCGGTGCTCCATCTTCATCGCTTCCAGAACCAAAAGGAGCTGGCCCAACTCGACTCGATCGCCGACAGCGGCGTGGGTCGAGATCACCTTGCCCGGCATCGGCGCGGTCAAACCGCCGGCAACCGTTTCAAGCCCGGCGACCGGGAACCGCGGCAGCTCCCGCAGTTCGACGTCGCCCTGCGGGCCGTGCACGAGCCAGCGGTCGCCGTCGGCCGTCACGGTCGATCGGAACCTGCGGCCGTCGATCACGAGTTCGACGCCGTCCGCGGCGCGCCGGCGCAACTCGACCATGTGTCGGCTCGGCTCGCTGTCGCCGGCCGCGGCGCGCGTATGGAACCGGCCGTCGCGCTGGATCCGGTACTCGATCCGGAGCGCGTCGCCGGCTGCGGCCTCGAACTCGGCCCGCTCGTAGGGCATCACCGTGTTGCGCCAGCCGCTGACGATCGTCGGATGGATCCGCGCCGCCTGCCTGCGGTCGTGCTGGGCGGCCATCACCGCGCAGATTCCCGCGGCGACCAGTTCGTCGGCCGACGGCAGGCGCACGGGTTGCGGCGCCACCCGCTCGATGAAGTCGGTCGTCGTATCGCCGGCCAGATACTCCGGTGAGCGGAGCGTCACAACCAGGAAGTCCCGGTTGGTCCGAATGCCCTGCACCCGCGTCGTCTCCAGAACTCGGGCGAGCCGGAGCGCGGCTTCGCGTCGCGTCGCCGCGCCGACGATCACCTTGGCGAGCATCGGATCGAACTCGATGCCGACCTCGCTCCCGCTCTCGATCCCGGAGTCGAAGCGCGCGTTCATCCCCGGCGCCGGCTGCCAACACTGCACCCGCCCGGTCTGAGGCAGGAAGTCGTTCGCCGGATCCTCCGCGTAGAGCCGGGCCTCGATCGCGTGGCCGACGATTGCGAGATCCTCCTGGCCGAAGCCGAGTTCCTCACCCTGCGCCACGCGGAGCTGCTCACGGACCAGGTCGAGGCCGGTGATCTCCTCGGTCACCGGATGCTCCACCTGCAGCCGGGTGTTTACCTCGAGGAACCAGAAGTCGGTCGGCGCGGACCCGTCCGCCGGCTGCTCGACCAGGAACTCGACCGTGCCGGCCGAGCTGTAGCCGATCGCCTGTCCGGCGGCCACCGCCGCCGCGCCCATGCGGGCCCGGAGTTCGTCGCTCACGACCGGCGACGGCGCCTCCTCGATGATCTTCTGGTGGCGTCGCTGGATCGAGCATTCCCGTTCGAAGCAGTGGACGAGGTTGCCGTGCAGGTCGCCCAGGATCTGGATTTCGACGTGGCGCGAGGACGCCAGCCAGCGCTCCAGGAACACGGTGCCATCGCCGAACGCGGCCGCCGCTTCGCGGCGCGCGCCCTCGACCGCGGCCTCGAGTTCCTCCTCCGACTCGACGACCCGCATGCCGCGTCCGCCGCCACCGGCCGCAGCCTTGACCAGGGCCGGGAAGCCGACTTCCGCCGCCGCCGCGGCCAGGTCGGCGCCGTCGCCGAGTTCGACTGCCTGAAGCGTCGGCACGTTCGCCTCGCGCATCAGAGCCTTCGCCGAGAGCTTGTCGCCCATCGCGGCGATCGCCTCGGGCGACGGGCCGACCCAGACCAGGCCGGCGTCGGTCACCGCGCGGGCGAAGTCCGCGTTCTCGGACAGGAAGCCGTAGCCGGGATGCACCGCGTCGGCGCCGGTCCGGGCGGCCGCGGCCAGCACCTTCTCCACGTCCAGGTAGGTTTCCGCCGACGAACGGCCGTCCAGCGCTACCCCGACATCCGCTTCGGCCACGAAGGGCGCGTCCGCGTCGCCGTCGGCGTAGACCGCGACGGTCGCGATCCCCATGTCGCGCGCCGAGCGGAAGATCCGCCGCGCGATCTCACCGCGATTGGCGACCAGGAGTCGAGTGATCATGCCGCTTTACATCCTGAAGACGGCATAGCCCTTCGCTCCCTCGACCGCCCGGCTGTGGCAGGCGGACAGCGACAGGCCGAGCACGGTGCGGGTGTCGCGCGGGTCGATCATGCCGTCGTCGGAAACCCGCGACGTCGCGTAGAGACCCAGCGAGCGCTTCTCCGCCCAGTGGATCACGCCGGCCGCGCGCTTCCTGTCCGCCTCTTCGTCGAACTCGATGCCGCGCCGCTGCGCGGCTCTGCGGGTCACGATCGTCATCACGCCGGCCATCTGTTCCGGGCCCATCACCGCGATCTTCGCGGTCGGCCAGATGTACGTGAACCGGGTGCCGTAGGCGCGGCCGCTCATGCCGTAGTTGCCGGCGCCGTACGAAGCGCCGACGATCACCGACAGGTGCGGCACGGTCGAGTTCGCGACCGCGTTGATCATCTTCGAGCCGTTCTTCGTGATCCCGCCCTGCTCGTAGTCCGTGCCGACGATGTAGCCGGTGATGTTGTGCAGGAAGAGAAGCGGCACGTCGATCTGGTTGCAGAGCTGGATGAACTGCGTCGCCTTCTCGGCCGACTCGGAGAACAGCGCGCCGTTGTTGCCAAGGATGCCGACCGGGTAGCCGTGGATCGAGGACCAGCCGCAGACGATCGTCGGCCCGTAGAGCGGCTTGAACTCCTCGAACCGGGAACCGTCGACGACGCGTCCGATCACCTCGCGGATGTCGAGCGGCGAGCGCAGATCGCGAGAGACGAGGCCGAGCAGTTCTTCGGGATCGAGCACGGGATCATCTGGCGGCAGGCTGGGCCCGGGGCCTTCCTTGCGCCAGTTCAGGTGGTGAACCACGTCCCGAAGCAACCGAATGCCGTCCATCTCGTCCTGGGCGAGGTAGTCGCCCAGCCCGGAAACGCGGCAGTGCATGTCGGCGCCGCCCAGGCTTTCGGGCTCAGCGTCCTCGCCGGTCGCCATCTTGACCAGTGGCGGCCCGCCGAGCGAGACCATCGCCTGGTTCCTGACGAAGATGTTGTAGTCGCTCATCCCCGGCTGGTACGCCCCGCCCGCGGTCGAGGCGCCGAAGACGATCGACACCGTCGGGATCCGCATCTTGGAGAGCTCGGAGATCTCGTAGAACAGCCGTCCCGACTCCCCGAAATGGCCGATGGTCCGCTTCGTCTGCGCGTCCGGATCGTCACCCGTGTTGCCGCGCAGGTCGGCCCCCGCGGACTCCACGAACTGGACGTAGGGCAGCCGGTTGACCCGCGCGATCTCGAGGCCGCGCATCAGCTTCTTCGAGTTGAACTCGTTGAACGCGCCGGCGCGAACCGACGGGTCGTGGCCGAGGATCACGCACTCCGTGCCCGAGATCACGCCGACGCCCAGCACGAAGCCCGAGCCGACCGTGTAGTAAGAGTTCCAGGCCGCGAGTGGGGAGATCTCCAGGAACGGGCTGTCCCGATCGAGCGCGTTCGCGACACGCTCGCGCACCGGCAGCTTGCCGCGGCTCCGCAGGCGGTTCATCGCCTCCGGTCCACCACCGCCTGACACCTGCTCGAGCAGGCCGTTCACCTGCTCGATCTGCTCCAGGATGTCGTCGCGGTTCTTCCTGAACTGCGCCGAACGGATGTCGACGTTGGATCTAAGAGCCTGCATGCTTATGCCGCTCGCAAGCAACAGAGCGGCGAAGAGAAGTCTGCGTGAAGAGCGGCGATCATGTCAGATCTCACGCCGCGCTGTAGGCGCCCTTCCTCCACTCGTCCACGAGCACGAATTTCTGGATCTTCCCGGACGGCGTCAGCGGGAAGTCGTCGACCCGGTACCAGGCCTTGGGCGTCTTCTGCGGCGCCAGATTCTCGCGGCAGTAGGTGTGGAGCTCCGCGTCCGAGGCCGGGTTGGCCGGGTCCGCGTCTCGAATGAAAGCGCCGACGATCTCGCCCCAACGCTCGTCCGGCAGGCCGACGATCGCCACGTCCGAAACCTGCGGGTGCTCGAACAGCAACTCCTCGATCTCGCGCGGATAGATGTTCTCGCCACCGCGGATGATCATGTCCCTCAGCCGGCCGGTGATCGTCGTGTAGCCGCGGTCGTCCATCGTCACCAGGTCGCCGCTATGCAGCCAGCCGTCCTCGTCGATCGTCTCGGCGGTCTTGTCCGGCATCTCGAAGTACCCGAGCATCACGAGATACCCGCGGCAACAGAGTTCCCCCGACTCGCCAATCGGCACCGTGGCGCCGGTCTCGGGATCGATCACCTTCATCTCGGTCTGCGGCAGGACCGGTCCGAGCGTGTTCGCCTTGTCCTCCTCGCTGTCGTCCGGCTTCATCAGCGTCACGCCGGGGGACGCCTCCGTCTGGCCGTAGATGATCGAGAACTGCACGCCGAGCGTCTTCTCGATCCGCCGTACCAGGTCGGCGGGCACCGTCGCGCCGCCCGAGCAGACGGTGTGGATGGAAGAAAGGTCGCGGCGGTCGAAGTCGGGATGCTCCATCACCGCGATGAGCATCGTCGGTACGCCGAGCAGGTGGGTGGCGCGCAACTCTTCGATCAGCGCCAGCATGAGCCCGGGTTCGAACATCACCAGATTGACCAGGGTCGCCTGCTGCTGGCAGGGGCCAAGCACGCCGAGCACGCAGCCGCCCGTGTGGAACAGGGGCATCGGGTTGACGTAGGCGTCGCCAGGCTTGACGCCAAGGCGCTCGGCGACAAAACGCGCATTGTTCGTGATCCCGCGGTGGTGGAGGTAGGCGCCCTTGGGAAAGCCGGTGGTCCCCGACGTGTACTGGATCTGGACCGGATCGTCCGGACTCACCTCGGGCAATTCCACGTCGTCCGGCGCGGAGGCGACGAACTCCTCGAAGTCGTCGAACGGGATGAGTTCCACAAGATCCGGCAGACGGTCCGCAACCTGCCTGAGCGATTCCTCCATCGGGTTGCCGCGGAACGAACGCAGGTAGAAGATGCCGGAGGATCGGGACTGCCGCAGGACGTACTCGAGTTCCTTCGGCTGGTAGGCCGGGTTGACCGTGACCAGGACCACGCCGGCCAGGCCCGCGCCGTACTCGAGCAGCACCCACTCCGGGATGTTCGGCGCCCACACGGCGACCCGATCGCCCTTCTCGAAGCGGGCAGCCAGCGCCCGCGCCACGCGCTCCGCGTCGGCCAGGAGTTCGGCGTAGGTCCAGGACCGACGCTCGCCCGGCACGCCCTCGATCAGAGCTGCCTGGTCCGGAGCCCTGGCCGCGGCGTCGCGCAGGATGCCGCCGACGGTCGTCTCGAGGACGGGTGAACTCGTATCGGCGGGAACGTAGCTCTCGGTCAAGGGCATCGCGGGCCTCCTCCAGAAACTGGACCCGGAATCGTAACCGCTTGCGGACCCCGTTCCGATGCGCCGCATTGGAGCGCCCAGGAGCTTGCGCTGTCCTCTGGCCTGATGTTGATCTGGTCTGACTAGTCAGATAGGGTCAACTCATGACGATCACCTACTCGACCTACGAAGCGAAGGCGCGCTTCTCGGAGGTCCTCCGGCAAGTGCGCCAGGGCAAGACCGTGACGATCTCCTACCGAGGTGAGCCGGCGGCCGAGATTCGCCCGATCAAGCCGAAGAAGCAAACCCTCGAAGAGAGAATGGAGGAACTGGAGCGTCGCGGGATTCTGACCCGAGCGAAGGATCCCAAGCAGCCCATCAAGCCGGTCGCGCACGTTCCCGGCGCCTTGGAACGCTTCCTGGCAGACCGTAATCGATGACGCTCGCGTACGTCGATACGTCGGCGATCGTCCGTGTCGCCTTCGGTGAAGAGGGCGGAATCGACGTGGAACGACGCTTGGCCCGCTTCAGGAACCTGATTTCCTCGAACCTGTTGGAGGCGGAGGTCCGAAGCACCTTCGCCCGCGAGCGGATTCCCTTTCCCCGCAACCTGCTGAACCGCATGGACTGGTTGCACCCTGGCCGTCCGTTGACACCGGAAATCGAGTCGGTACTCGCCGCCGGATACCTGCGGGGCGCCGATCTATGGCATGTGGCAACCGCTCTTCATCTCCCCCAGGAGCCCGCGGAGGTCACGTTTCTCACGCAAGACAGGCGGCAGCGGAACGTCGCCGAGGCGCTCGGCTTTCGCGTCTGAGGTAAGCCACCCAGGGCTTGCTACTCTCCGCGCCCATGACCGAACAGATCGCCGAGAAGATCCTCGACTCGCTCTACCGGGTCGTCGTGCCGCTGCCGCGGAACCCGCTCAAGGAAGTGAACTGCTACGTCCTGGCCGAGGACGACCGCTGGCTCGTCATCGACACCGGCATGAACCGTCCCGAGTGCCGGGACGTCCTGACCGCCGGGCTTGCCGAAATCGGCGTCGACCTCGACAAGACCGACTTCCTGGCCACCCACCTGCACGCCGACCACCACGGCCTGATCCCGGAACTTCTGCGGCCCGGGCGCACAGCGTCGATGGGCGCCATCGACGCCGCTTCGATGGGCCGGGCCCACGGCGGCTGGTCCGAAGACAGCCCGATGGGCGTGTATCTGAGGCGCAGCGGCTTCCCGCCCGAGGAGCTCGCCGAGTCCTTCCGGCGCCACCCCGGCGCGCGCTTCAGCGGCCAGATGATCGAGTACGCCCCGCTGTCCGAAGGCGACGTGATCGAGATCGCCGGCTACCGCCTCGAGGTCATCGACACGCCGGGGCACACCTTCGGCCACATTTCGCTCTATGACCGGGCGAAGCGGCTCTTCATCGCCGGCGACCACATCCTGGGCGACATCACGCCGAACATCCAGGCCTGGGCCGACGACCACGACCCCCTGGGGCTCTACCTGGCCAGCATCGCCAAGGTCGAGGCCCTCGACGTGGACCTCTGCCTCCCGGGCCACCGCAGCCTGATCCACGACTTCCAGGGCCGCTGCCGCGAACTTCGCGAGCACCACGAACTCCGCGGCCGGGAAGTCGTCGACATCCTGCGCGACAACGGCGGGCGGAACGCCTACGAGACGGCGGCGCTGATGACCTGGGACATCCGCGCGAAGTCCTGGGACGACTTCCCGATCATGCAGCGCTGGTTCGCGACCGGCGAGGCGATCGCGCACCTGCGGTGGCTGGAGGACCTCGGAGAGTTGAGGCGGGAGGACGCCGGGGAGCGGATTCTGTACAGCGCGTAGCGACCCCGAAAGGCTCTAATGTCAGACTCGGTCAAATCTGGATCATCGGCGACTCCCCCGGACAAGTCGAGTTGCCTGCACCACAGAGCCAGACGGATACCGAGCGGCTCTTGGAAGATGCTCTCGCGAACCATCCAGAGATGCTGCTGGCTGGCTTGACGCTCGTAGGGCGACAGGCGTCCACCGAGGTGGGCTTCCCCGACCTCCTAAGCATCGACGATAGCGGACGTCTTGTCGTCTTCGAACTGAAACGCGGCTCCCTTACCCGTGAGGCAGTCGCGCAGGTTCTCGACTACGGTTCATACCTTGACTCGCCCTCCACCGAGGAGCTCACCGATCTGATCGTCAGTCAATCGGGCGGTAGCGGAACCAAGAAGTTCCACGATCGCGAGGATCTCGAGGAATGGCACAACGAGCGCACCAACCAGTCGCTCGACAGTCTGCGGCCCGTACGTCTGGTGCTGGTCGGGCTGAGCGCCGACCAACGAGCGGCTCGGATCGTGGAGTTCCTTCAGTCCGCTCTCGACATCTCACTCATCACGTTTCATGGATTCAGTCACAACGGCACGACAATCCTGGCCAAGCACGCCAACTCCAACCAAGGGCAGGAGGCGGGACAGGGCGCCCAGCCTTACCAGCAAGAACTCTACGATGCACTGATCTCCAAGGCCAACGACCTCAAGGTCGCGGACCTTTGGAAGGATTCAACCCGGAAACTGGCCACCCAGGACGACCAGTACCCGAAGCGATCCGGCATCACTTTCCGAAGTCTACGGCCTCTCGCCCTTCCCGGGCTTGTTGGGAACAAGACCGTCCGCGCCTCCCACTCCGTGAACCTGGAGCCAGATCGCAAGATCCGCGTGACATTCTTCCCGGCAGCCGTTCAACTCTGCCTCGACGACTTCGAGAACGTCGAAGGCACCCTCCAGTTCAAGAGCGAGTCACCACCCAACGCCCCGATCACCGCACGCGTTCCTGAGCAGAGGTACTGCCTGTTGGGCCCCACCGAGTGGGCGGAACACAAGGCTGCCCTCATCGATCTCGCGCAGAAGGTGGCGCACGCGTGGACGACCGAGACAAACCGCCTGGACCCAGAAGTGATGACGCAACTGAGGCGGAGGCAGTCAGGTTGAAGATTGCTGGGTCGCGTACCCGCGGGGTAACGACGCCAGAATCGCCAGCCGAAAGCGGAGAAACCCAGGTTGAAGCCACCTAAAGACAGCAAAAGGCGATGGAAGCTCACACAGGAGAAGGTCGAAGCAGGCCTCGACTGGGCGTACCGCCAAGCGATTCACGGCGAACTACCCTTCGTCGAATCGGCCGAACAACTCGCCAGTGACTACATGAACAAGGGCGGCTCCTTGGAAGCCACCGTAGATTCGTTGATCCGGTGGCAGACCGCGAAGGCCTCAACGACCGGCTTCTTGACCGGCCTAGGTGGCCTCATCACCGTGCCGATTACGTTACCGCCGAACTTGGCGATCATCCTGTTCATCCAGCTACGGATGATCGGTTCCATCGCCCACATGTGCGGCCACGACCCCAAAACGGATCAGGTGAAGCCGCTGCTCTACATGTGTATGGCTGGCAACGGAATGCAGAAGATTGCTACCAGCGTCGGCATAGACATCAGCAAGAAAATGGCCGTGGCGGGCATCAAGACAATCCCAGGCAAGGTCTTGATCGAGATCAACAAGAAGGTCGGCTTCCGCCTCGTCACCAAATTCGGCCAAAAAGGTGCCATCAACCTGTGGAAGATGGTGCCGCTCGCCGGTGGAGCGGTAGGCGCTGCTGTCGACGGCTCTTCAACCTATGCGGTGGGCAAGGCGGCGAAGCGACTCTTCGTCGGTGGGCCACCGACATCGGGGCATCCAACCGAACAATCTGAACGCGAAGCGTAAGCCGATTGGGCTCAATCGCTTAACCGAGGCGCGAACTTCGCCGCCACCGGCTCCTCAAACGCCGGAGAATCGTCCCGCCAAGCCATCCGCTCCGTCCGTTTCGCCAGCTTGGGCGGAGCGTAGACGTATCGCTGGTCGTATGCGTGGTAGATCGCGCCCATGAACTTCTCCATCCGAAGCGGGCTGCCGGCCGACGGCCAATCGGCACGGACGGCTCGGCTCTCCGGGTCGACCATGGCCAGCGCCAAGGCCTCGTAGCGAGAAATGTCGTTCCGCACACCGTCGCGTCCGGTGAGACCGAGAAGGACGTCGTGGTACCTAACAATCGATTCGGCCACTCCGCCATCTCCGCGTATAGCGACGTCATTGGCGGCCACGTTGCCCGCATCGTCGGCCTTCAGGAAGTGCGCCGCCTCGGCCGCCAAGGGGCCTTCCCGGTTGGCGCGAATGACGTGGAGGAAACCGTAGACGAGGTTGGGGTAGGAGATATGCAGATTGGTACAGTCGCCGACCGCTTCTTCCATGCGGTTCGTCAAGTTCCTGAAGGCGTTGAGCGTGCCCTTGATCGACACGGCCACACACGGTCCGATACCTGGCTTGCTGACTACGACATCCACATCCTTCGTCTTCAAGCCTCCCAGCACCGTCAATTCGCCTCCCGCCGCGCTCTCCGGGTCGTGAACCAGCACATGGCCGCCACGCGAGCGGCGCACCGAGAACGGCGGTCGCGGAACGATGTCGTCCGGGTGAAAGCCGCCTTCAACCACGAGGCGGCAAGCGGTGTGCCAGTGCAGGGGCCGGATGTGGGCTTGGCTCTGAGACTTCCCGGGCACGGAGACGAACGCGTCGAGAGCCTCGGAGAGACCGATCCAGCGACAACGGTTTGCCTGTCTAGCCACGATGCCGCCACCGGCGCAGAGTCTCGACGCCTTCCTGAAGGTTGCGTTCGTCGTCGGCCTCGAGATCACCGTTCAGGCTGACCAGCACGTTGAGGGCCTCGCGAGGCTCAAGCTTCAGCACACCGCCACCCAACGGATGGCCCTCTATCTCGCAACTGAGACGGGTCAGAGTCGTCCCCCACCACCGACGGAGCTGAGACGCGGCTACGCCTCTGTCGTTCAGCCGGACGCCGTGGACCGCATTCGTACAGGTGCAACGGGCCTGGTTCTCGACGAGGGCTGGCCCCTCCCCACTCATGTACGAGAGAAAGAGGTCGGGCACGGGCACATGGGGCACCGCGTACCAGGGAGTTCGAATGCGACACTTGTAGCGCTTCCGGACCTCGACTCCGCGAGGCGAATCCAGGTACCGGCTGACCGCATCGGACAACGGCGTCTCGGGGCCGAGCTTGAGCAGGAAGTTCGGTCGATCGTCCGTTCGCCAGGCTGCGACCGTCTCATCGGTAATCGCTCCGGCCTGGAGTTCGCGGCCGCTTCGCACCGTAGGACGGAACAGGTCCTTCGGGACTCCCAGCTCGTCCGCTTCCGACGGGCGGAGGTGGAAGAAGTCGTTGGCGCCGGAAACGTAGCCGATCCCTACGTCGGCCACGCGCCCGAGCGGGGTGGTCAGCTCGGAGTCTCTGAGGTTCTCGTAGGCGTCGCGAATCCGGCTCGGCAAGAGCATCGGGCGGAGCCTGGAGCCCCAACGACGCCACTCTCGGACCGACACGCGAGTCTGGGCTATCGGCGGTTCGGATCGGAACACGAAGCGCTCGTGGAGCGCAAAGTCGAAGTGGCCTGTCCTCCCGCCAAAGCCGTCAGCGTAGAGCAGCCAGACATCTTCCGACAGGTCTGCGAACAGCTTTTGCCGGACCGCAACCACCTGCACATCGTCGAAGTGGCTGGCGAACCAGTCGAGCACCGGGGCCGCGTAAGGAGCATGGCCGATCTCTGCGGGCACGACGAACGCCATCCGACCGCCGGGCCGAAGCAGGGAAGCCGTCACGATCAAGTAGGGCGCCCAGGACGACGAGAGCCCCGACAACTTGGCGCCCTGGGAGGCGCAGAGTCTCAGAGCCTGGCGGCGCGTCTCGCCGGTGAACCGCTGGTAGCGGATGAAGGGCGGATTACCGGCGGCACAATCGAAGCGCTGTGTGGTCGTCGCGGCCCAGTCGAAGAAGTCCGCACACTCTACGGTTCCTCGCGGTGCCGCCTCCGTCGCACTGGAGACTGCCGTCGCGTCGCAATCGACGCCGGTGCTGCGTGGGTGCAGCGCGAGAAACCGGCCATCGCCGCAGGACGGGTCGAGCATGTGCTCATCCGGGTCCCGAACAGCCCATCGGACCAGCGCAGCGACGGTCTCAGGTGGTGTGTAGTAGGCCCCTCGGGCCTTCTGGTCGGTTACTTGATGCTCGACCGCCACCTTCGCAGAGACGCGCGGGCAATGGTCCTACGCGCGAGCCGAGAATACATGGTCTCGCGCCGCTCAGGGGAGGCGGATTTCCGGCTGGCTCGCAGCCAGCCGGTCGACGTCACTCCGCCCTGTCGAGCGTCCCCTCCACGGTCGTCTCCATCGACATGGACATGGACATCGAGGAGCCGCCAGCGGGCTGACCTTCCGCCTGAGGCATCTCCATGACCATGTCGGTCTCCATCGTCATGTTCATGCTGTAGGCAGAGGCCAACCCGGTCGCCTCGTCGAGCTCGTACGAGCCTTCCAGCGCGCCGGACAGGTTCTCGAACCGCATCTCCAGGCCTGGGACGCTTGGTGCGCCCGGAAACTCGAACCCGGCATCCTCCGCTCCGGATACCGTCGCCGTGGCGTCGATGGACGCCAGGCCGTCGCTTCGGTCGGTCAGCGTGTACGTCGTTTCGACTTCGATGCCGAGTGCGCTCACCGAGTCCGTCCAGGTGTCCCCGACGGCTACGGGGCGATCGGGCATTGAGAGGCCGGACTGCCCGGCCATCTGCTTCACTTGGTCCTCCCCGAAGTTCCCTTCGAGGAACTGGCTCACCATGGCGCGAAGCTCGTCCGGCGCCTCCAGCCGGTTCATCATCGCCTCCATCATCGCCTCGAGCCCCTCGAACTCGACCATCTCGCCACCATGGGTCATCACCAGCGTGAACGTCACGCCGACCATCCCCTGGTACAGGTCGTTCATGTCGAACGGGACCTGATCCAGGCCAGGCATTCCGCCCATTTCCGCCGACACGGACGTAGTCGTGTAGCGACCGACCACCGTGTCGTCGGATCCCTCCTCGAACACGACATCGTGGTCCATCTGCATGGTCATCGACACGTTCACATCCATGCCCTGGATCTGGGTTTGCGTCCGGGTTTCCGTTGTCGTCGAGCCCTGGTAGGAGACGCCGAACTCCGGATCGAGCCGGTAGACCAACTCCTGGCCCGCGCAGGCGGTTGATAGAACCAGTACTGCCCCAACCGTCAATACGGTCGTCCGTGTGGAACGAAACATCACACTGTTCTCCTTTCGTCCATTCCCGTCAGCCCGCTATGACCCCAATCAGGCCCGCCAACAGCCGATTCTGCCTTCGCAATTCCAGCGCCAGACAAGGCGGCGCGGACCATACCGAAATCCGCGACCACGAGCCGCGAACGCCGTCTCGCGCTCACTCGAGCGGCGCGATCGTCCCCAAGTCCTCCGCGTTCTGCCCCCGCTTCCACGCCTTCCGCAACTCGCCGCGGCGCAGCGACGACCACTCCACGACCAGGCCGAGCGCTCTCGGCGGGAGCCGGCCCTTGAACACCGTGGACCTCTCGATCCCGATCAGCGCGACGGCCCCGCCACAACTGGCGTGGAAGTGCGCCGGGGGCGTGTCCCTCTCCTCCATCTCGATGACAATTCCGTAGAATCGGCTGATTTCACGCATCCGCGAGAGAATTCCTCTGTTGAGAGGCGTTTCCTGAACCTGCGACCAGCGAACCCTACCAGCCCACCGCCCCGGTGAACCCCGGCACCGCCTATACGAAGTCGAGCCCCGGAATGTCCCGGAAGTCCTCCTGGTTCAGGGTCCAGATGGCGGCTTCGTGAAGCTGCGCGCAGGCGGCAATCGCGATGTCCGACGCGCGTCCGCGAGCCCGTCCCACCGCGCTGTAAATCACCGCGGCCCGACCGGCCGCCTCCGCGTCGAACGGAACGACGGCTGCCGACGGGAGTAGTTGCTCCTGTGCGTCCAGTTCCTCGGTTGTCCGAGGGCCGCGCAGCCACTCGTACAGCACGGGGCTCGACACATTGAGTCGGTGACCCTGCTCCACCAGAGCGTACAGGTCGTCGAACGCGTCTCGGGGGCCCGAGAGCGCCGCAATGAGCGCCGAAGTGTCAAGGTGGACGATCAATCCTCGGCTCCGAACCAGCCTTCGCGCCGGGAAGCGCGAACTTCGTCGATCTCGGCCTGGACGGCCTCGCGTGTGCGCGCGACCGGTGCCTGACGCAGGTTCTCCAGAATGCTGAGCATGCGCAGGCGCTCGCCTTCACTCAGTCGATTTGCCCGCGCCACGTAGTCAGCAACCGCTTCCCGCACGATCTGGCTTTGCGGCTTGCCGAACCGAAGCGCGGCCCCGCGAATCCGGCGGAGGGTCTCATCGTCGAGAGAGTAGGTGGCCTTTGCCATAACGCGGCAATACTGCCATACCCCTCAAGGCTCAGCAATCCAGGTAAGTCCCGAACCCGCGCTCGCCGCTGCTTCACCGGGACTCCAGTCGCAGGCCCGCAGTCGTCGTGACCTTCGTGCCCGCCGGGATGTCCTCGGCCACGACACAGTTCACGCCGATGAACACATCGTCTCCGATCTCGATCCTGCCGATCAGCCGGCTGCCGGCGCCGACGAACACGTTGTCGCCGAGGGTCGGCATCAGGTCCAGCCGCTTGCCGGTCGGAGCGCCGATCGTCACCTGATGGAGCAGCGTGCCGTTGCGGCCGATACGCACGCCGTTGCCGATCACCAGGCCGGTGCCGTGGCTGATGAACAGCCCCGGCCCGATCCGGGCGGCGGGCGCGATGTCGACGCTGGTGAGGAACAGCGACAGCCTGGCGAAGGCCGGCCCGAGCACCGGCACGCGATGGCTCTTGAACCAGTGAGCGAGGCGGTAGAGAACGACCGCCTGGTAGCCGTTCTCGAACAGGAGCGATTCGACGACGTAGAAGGGGAACGGCTTGGTCTTGATCGCGCGCAGCCGTCGCGTGTCCTCACGCAGGTTCTTCAGCATGCCCGGACACCCTCGTCGATCCTCGGCGGCGGCGCCATCGGCGCCTTCAATCCCTCGATCACGCCGCGCAGCTTGGCGATCACGGCGCCCTGGTTGCCGCGCGCGAGCTCGCGAAAGAAGGCGAGGAAGAGCCCCGCCGAGAGGAAGGCCAGGAACGAACACCACTGGAGCGGGCCACCGTAACGGCGGACGAACAGTGCCGCGCTACGGCCATTGAAGAACGTGCGGGAAGCCCGATAGCCACCAACGGTACGCGCCACCATGTGGTACAGCACCGCCCGGTGTGCGTAGTAGCAGCGGTAGCCGCGCGCCTTCATCCGCATGCACCAGTCGGCGTCGTCGAGGGCGAGGTGAAACAGCGGATCCCAGAGACCGATCTCTTCGACGACGCTCCGGCGCACCAGCATCGCGCAGCCGTTCACGTAGGGCACTTCCTCGTCCCGGTCGTACTGCCCGCGATCCACCTCGCCTTCGCCCCGCTCCCGGGTCATCGACTCGCGGAAGCGAATG
Source organism: Thermoanaerobaculia bacterium (assembly GCA_965232105.1). Classification (GTDB taxonomy): domain Bacteria; phylum Acidobacteriota; class Thermoanaerobaculia; order Multivoradales; family Multivoraceae; genus Multivorans. The sequence goes on along the minus strand of OZ246956.1, from coordinate 2,151,093 downwards.
CGGCCTCCGGCGGACCAGAGACGGTCCCGCTCCCCGTGGTAGAGGATCTTCGGTCCCACGCAGCCGATCGCCGGATCCGTCTCGGCCACCGTGACAAGTTCGTCGAGGAAGTCCGGCTCGACTTCGATGTCGTTGTTCAGCAGCAGCAGGTAGTCGACGCCGCGGCTCACCGCGAGTTCGATCCCCTGGTTCATTCCGAAGACGACGCCCCGGTTCTCCTCGACCCGGATCTGGGTCACGCTCGGATGCGCCGCCGCGACCGCCTCGCTGGACCCGTCGCTCGAACCGTTGTCGATGTGGATCAGCTCGCAGGCGGGATACGTCATCGTCTCCAGGCTGGCGAGCGCCTGCAGTGTGATGTCGCGACCGTTGTAGTTCAAGACGATTGCGGCGACGCGCGGTGCTCCTTCTCCAGCCACGCGAGCAGCGTAACGCAGCGGTCGCGGCCGGTAACATCTCCGCCATGCAACGCCTCCTCGTCGCCGCGCTCATCCTGGTTTGCGTCGCTGTGCCCACACAAGCGCAGCCGGCCGCCGAGCCGCCGCCGGCCCCCACATGGCCAGGCTTCCGTGGACCAGACGGCATCCCGGTTTCGGACAACGACCGTCTGCCGCTCCACTGGTCGACCACCGAGAACGTCGAATGGAGTGTCGACGTGCCCGGTTCCGGCTGGTCGTCGCCGGTCGTCGTTGGCAACACCGTCTTCCTGATCACCGCAACCGCACAGGCTGAGGCAACGAAGCAGCCGGAGTTCGGCACCGAGTACAGCAACGAGTTCATGCGCGAGCTCCGGGAGCAGGGCCTGCCCTGGGAGGAAGTCCTCAAGCGGCACGATGAGCGGTTCATCGAGTTTCCCGACGAGGTCGATCTGGACTACCTGTTGATCGCCTACTCGCTCGAGGACGGCGCAGAAATCTGGCGGCGGACGTTCCTTGCCGGCCCACCTCCAGGCGGCCGCCACTCGAAGAACACCTTCGCCTCGGAGACACCGGTGACCGACGGCGAGACGATCTTCGTCTACATCACGGGTCTCGGCCTCTGGGCCTACTCGCTGGACGGCGACCTGCGCTGGGAGCGGCGGCTCGACCCCTTCCAGATCTACATGGACTTCGGCACCGGCGGCTCGCCGGCCCTGACCGACGATCTGGTCCTGGTCTTGAACGACAATCAGGAGCATCCGTTCCTCGCCGCCTTCTCCAAGCAGGACGGGCGCGAGTTCTGGCGCACGGCCCGCGGACGGCTGGCGGCTCCGCACGCCCCGAACCATCGAACCTCGTGGAGCACGCCCTTCGTCTGGCGTCACGAGGAGCGCACCGAGATCGTCGCGCTCGGGCCCTACACAGCGATCAGCTACGACACGATGGGGCGGGAGTTGTGGCGCCTGACGCGGCATTCGCTGCTGCCGGTGCCGACGCCCTTCGCCTATGAGGGTCTCCTGTACATCACGTCCGGTGTTCACGGAGACCAGAACCGCCCGATCACCGCGGTCCGCCCCGGCGCCGCCGGCGACCTCACGCTGGCCGAGGACGAAACGAGCAACGACTTCGTCGTCTGGAACGACAGCCGGGCTGGCACCTACATCCCGACTCCCGTGCCCTACAAGGGCTCGCTGTGGGTCGTCTACGACCGCGGCATCTTCGCCCGCTACGACGCGGCCACCGGCGAGCGCTTCTTCCAGGCGCGGATCAAGGACTCGAACGGCCACTTCACGACCTCGCCCTGGGCCTACCGGGACCGGATCTTCGCCACGGACGAAGCCGGCACGACCTTCGTCTTCGGTACCAACGGCGAGTTCGAGCAGCTCCACGCGAACGACCTCGACGAGATGACCCTCGCCTCCCCGGCCCTGGCCGGCGACCGGCTGGTCATGCGGACGCGGTCGAAGCTGTACAGCTTCCGGGAGCAGTAGGGCGGCTGGCCTACCTGACGGGACGCATGTCCAGGTCCAGCCGGTCGAAGTACTCGATGCGGTTCGGCATCGTAGCCTGGATCGTCTCGGCCACGCCGCGGAAAACTCGCTCTGAACGGTGTCGAACCGCGAAGAACGGCCCGAAGCTCTCCGCGACATCTTCCCGACGCGGATGGTCGCGCGCGTAGTCGGAAACGAATCTGCCGTCCGCCTCCTGGGCGGCGAGCCACGCGTCGGCGGCCGCATGAACCGGATCGAGCGAGGTGTGCGCCGCCTCGTGCATCAGGATCTCTTCCAGCACACCGTCGCGCAGGTACTCCGCGGCCTTGCCGGTGTGGATCAGGATGTTGTCGTTGCCGCCGCCGAAGGGCATGACGCCCCGATGAATCCACACGGTTTCGACCCGCGTTCGCAGGCCCGCCGGCAGTTGCCCGATGGCCCGGGCGTAGAAGGCCGCGTGACGCTCGGCCAAGTCCACGTCGCCGAACTCCACGTTGACCTGCACCTCGACGACCGCATCGCCCTCGAAGGTGGCGTTGAACAGGTAGGCATCGGTCGGCACGAAGGCGTCGGCGCGACGATCGAACATCCTGCGCATGTCGCGGCCCGCGGACTCGAGACCCCGCAGCGCTGAAGGGTCGGACGCGACGATGAGATCGGGGTCGATGAAAGCCGTGCCGCGGAAGGGCGGCTGTTGCGGCGCCGGCGCCGGCGCTGCGCAGGCGAGGCAAAGCAGCAGGACGGCTGCCAAGTCGGCTCCGGGTCGCAAGCGAAACACGGCCGTCGACATGCCAGCAGGATCAGACGATGCGAACTTCCGGCACCGGCAGGATGAACTTGCCGCCGCGGCGGCGGAACTCGGCCTGCTGGGCGAGGATCTCGTCCTCGAAGTTCCAGGCCAGTAGGAGTACGTGGTCCGGCGAAGGGTCCTCCAGCAGCGCCTCGGGAGCGACGATCGGAATGTGCGAGCCCGGGGTGTAGCGCCCCTGCTTCAGCGGGCTGCGGTCCGCGATGAAGTCGAGCAGGTCCGGGCCCAACCGCAAGTACTCCAGCAACGTGCTGCCCTTGGCCGGAGCGCCGTAGCCGGCGAGACGACGACCGTCCGCCTTGAGGCCGCGGAGACAGTCCACGACTTCCGTCTTCAGGCGGTCGACTCGCCCGGCGAACGCACTCCAGGTCTCGAAACGGTCGATGCCCATCTCCCGTTCGGCGGCGAGGACTTCGGCGACGCTGCCATCCACGTCCCCCTCACCACGACGCATCACCGTCGCGCGAAGCTGACCGTGGTGGATCGGCAGCCGCTCGGCACGCACCACCTCCATGCCGTGATCCTCGAAGAGCCGCTTCATCGGACCCAGCGCCCAGTAGGAAACGTGCTCGTGGTACACGGTGTCGAACGCGAGCTGGTCGAGCAGGTCCACCAGGTAGTGCGCCTCCAGCACGAACGCGCCGTCCGGTGCGAGGGCGGTGTCCAGGCCGGCGACGAAGCCTTGCAGATCGGGGATGTGCGGGAAGGTGTTCGTCGCGGTGATCAGGGCGGCGCGGCCCCGGCGGTCGACGATCTCCGGCACGGTGTCCGCGCCGAAGAAGCCCTGGTACCGCTCGATCCCGGTGCCGCGACTGAACTCGGCCAGGTTCTCGGCCGGGTCGACGCCCAGAGTCCCGGCGCCGCGATCGCGGAAGGCGCACAGCAACGAGGCGTCGTTGCAGCCGATGTCGATGACCAAACCGCCGCCCGCGAGGCCGTGGCGCGCGGTCAGCGTGGTCGCCAGGTCGTCGAAGTGGGCGCGGAGGGTGTCGGAGGCGGACGACACGTACAGGTAGTCCGTGAACATCGCCTCCGGCGGCACGCGTTCGACGAGCTGGACGTGACCGCAACCGTGGCAGAAGCCGACGCGCAGGGGGAAACGGGGTTCGGGACGGCCGAGATCTTCGGCGCTGGGGAACTTGTTGGCAAGCGCTGTCGAGCCGAGGTCAAGGAAGTCCTCGACGGTGGGTTCGGCGCAGACGAGGCAGTCAGCCATGGTGGAACGGAGCCACGAGTTGGGAACCGTGGGACTCGTGGCCGACGGGCAACTCGAAGAGGTCGCCGAGCGCCGAGCGCACCGCGGCCTGCCGCTCGGGCGGCACGACGAACAGCAGGAACCCGCCGCCGCCGGCGCCGCAGAGTTTGCCGCCCAGAGCGCCGGCCGCGATCGCCGCGTCGTACCAACCGTCGATCAACGGCGTCGTGATCGATCCCGCGAGCTCCCGCTTCATTCGCCAGCCCCGGTCAAGCAGCCGGCCGATCCCCTCGATGTCGATCTCGCCGGCACCGAGGGCCCGGTGCAGATCGCGCGCCTGATCGCGCATCCGGCAGAGCGACTTCAGGTTCAGCTCGGTGCGGTCGTCCTGCTCCGAGAGGACCGCGCTCGCGTCCCGCTGGTGTCCGGTCCAGAACATGAGGACGGACTGGAAGAACTCGCGCAACCGGTCGCCAGGGATCCGCAGGTGCTCGACGGTGACGCCACCGTCCGGCTTGAACGACAGCAGGTTGAGGCCGCCGTACGCCGCCGCGTACTGATCCTGCTTGCCGATCCGCTCGCCCAGGACGTCGATCTCGATGTGGCAGGCCTCCTCCGCCAACTGACCCGCCGAGGCGCGCTCGCCCTTGTAGGAGTGGAGGGCGTTGAGCAGGCCGACCGCGAAGGCGCTCGAACCGCCGAGCCCGGTCGACGCCGGCACGTCGCCGACGGTCGAGATGTAGACCGGCGGATCGACGTCCAGGAAACGCAGACACTCCCGGGCGATGTTGTTCTCCAGTTCGTCTATCCGCTCGACTTGCTCGCTGCGCGAGTAGTTGACGCGGACCGGCTCGAAGAACAACTCGCTGTGGCGCTTCACCGTGACGTAGACGTAGCGGTCGATCGTCGTCGAGAGGACGGCGCCGCCCTCCCGCCGGTAGAAGGCCGGCAGGTCGGTGCCGCCGCCCACCAGGGACACCCTGAGCGGCGTACGGGTAACGATCAGCCTGGATTGGTCCACTGTGCGCGAGAGCTCCGGCTGCCTCAGCCGTGCCGGAGGGCCCAGTCGTAGGGGATCCGGTCGGTGAACGGATCGAGCCGCTCCATCTCGTCGGGGTCGTGCGGCTCGGTGGCGGCGTTGGCCATGATCACCTGGCTTTCGCCGTACGCCTTGTAACCGTTGGCGATCCCCGGCGGAATCTGCACCAGGACGTAGTTGTCCTCGCCGAAGAAGACCTCCTGGAGTTCGCCGTGGGTCGGCGAATCCTCGCGCAGGTCGTACATCACGAGCTTGGCCCGGCCGCTGACGACCGCGTTGTTCACGGTCATCGACCGGTGGATGTGCCAGGCCTTGATCGTTCCCGGCCAGGCGGTCGAGAAGTAGATCTCGCCGAAGCCGAGGAAGTGCTCGTCGGTGGCCTTCAGCATGTGCATGATCTTGCCCCGCTCGTCGACGATCTGACGAAGCGGAACCACCTTGACGCCGTGGATCATCCCTTGCCCTCCGGTTGTCTCTCCCCACCCACGGCGCCGGCATCCCAGCGCAGCGAGCCGTCCAGCCGCCCCGCTTCGAGCAGGTGATTGAGCCAGCGCAGGCGGACGAAGCGCCTGTCGCCGTACAACCCCGCATCGAGGCCGATCCGCCGATAGTCCTCGATCAACTGGGCGGCGCCGCTCGCCGCTTCCCACCGGAACTCGAAGTCCGGAAAGGCGCGGGCGAACTTCTCGAACGAGGCGCGGTAGGTGCGTCGGTCGGCGCCGGGTTCGCCGCGGACCTCCAGGTCGCATCCCGGCACGAGGTCGGCCGCGATCTCGGCCAGCTCGATCACGCGGTGGTTCAGGTGATCGGCGCCCGTGTTGAACGCCTCGTTGTGCACCAACGAGAGCGGCGCCTCGAGGACCCGGCAGAACGCCGCCGCCACGTCCCGCACATGGACCACCGGCCTCCACGGCTTGCCGTCGCCGTAGACGACGACGCGCTTGTTCGCGAAGGCGGCGCCGGTCAGGTCGTTCAGGACCGTGTCGAAGCGCATCCGCGGCGACAGACCGTAGACCGTGCCGTTGCGCAGCAAGGTGGGCGAGAAACCGTCGGTCGCCAGGTCGCGAATCGCCTCTTCGCTCTGGACCTTGGACCTCGCGTACAGCGTCCGCGGGTCGAGCGGCGAAGTCTCGTCGACGATCTCCGCGCTCGACTGGCCGTACATGATGCACGAAGACGAAAACAGGAAGCGGCGCACGTCCGCCTCGCGCGCCAGTTCCGCGAGGCGCACGGAAGATTGGTGGTTGATCTCCTCCGTCCAGGTCTCGTCCAGGTTGCCGATCGGGTCGTTCGACAGCGCCGCGAGATGGATCACGGCGTAGAACGCGCGCAGGTCCGCCGGCACGAGGTCCCGGATGTCCTTGTCGATCGAAGGGATCGGCAGTGGATCGGCCGCAATCGAGCAGTCGTCGAAGTACCCGACATCGAGCCCCACCACGTCGTAGCCGCGTTCGACGAGAAGCGGCGCCATGACGGAGCCGAGGTAGCCGCGGTGACCGGTCACCAGGACCGGCCGGCGAACGAAAGCCGAACTCATCCAGCCACCGCCGTCCTGCCTGCCGCGTGAAGGCCCAGCAGCCGTTCGGCGTGCGCGAGCAGCGGTTCGTTCTCCGTGACCAGGCCGAACGGGCATCCCGCCGCGTCGGCCGCCTGACCGTCGCGCTCGTCGTCGCCCAGGAAGGTCGTCCTCGTCAGGTCGAGGTGATGATCCCGCTGAGCCTGGAAGAGCATCCCCGGCGCCGGCTTGCGGCAGGCGCAGCCCTCGTCCCAGCCGTGAGGACAGAAGTAGATGCGGTCGATCCGTCCGCCCGCGGCCTCGGCCTCGCCGCACAGGCGCCGATGGACCGACGCCAGGTCGTCCAGCGTCATCCGGCCGCGGGCGACGCCGGGCTGATTCGACACGACGAGCACCCGCCATCCGGCCCGGTTGAAGGCGGCGAGCGCCTCGCGGGCGCCCGGCAGCCAGCGCAGTTCCTCCGGCTTGCAGACGTACTCCGCCCGGGGCGGACGCACGTTCAGCACGCCGTCACGGTCCAGGATGATCGTCGGCGAGCGGGCGAAGAAGGCCTCGGTCAACGGCAGGCGCTCATGACCGCCGACGCTGTAGTAGCGGTGTTCGCTCCAGTAGGCATGGAGTTCGCCGCGGGCCGTCAGGGCCGGGTAGACCGCCTCCTCGAACAGCTCCTGGTGGTCCGGCAGCAGCGGCAGCACCGCGGCTTTTTCCAGGATCGCGTAGCTGATCTCGACTCCGCTGAGTCCCGGGGTCGTCCGGCCCCGGTCGAAGACCGTCACGAATCCGTCCTCGCCCACGATCACGCTGTCCCGCGTGTAGCCGTCCGCGTTCGCGTACACCGTGATCTGCGCCTGCGCGCCGGAGTCCACGTAGGCCCGCCACATGCGCTCGAACTGCATCGGCCAGTAGTTGTCGCAGTACAGGAGCAGGAAGCGCTCGTCGAGCTGATCGGCCGCTTCCTTCACGCGGTACGCGGTCAGGTCGTCAGCGTCCGTCACCCGATAGCTGATCTCGACCCCGTACGCCGAGCCGTCGCCGAAGTGGTCGATCATCGCGTCCGCCATGTAGCCGAGCAGCAGCAGGACGCGTTCGAACCCCTGCTCGCGCAACATGTCGACGACGTGGCCCAGGAACGGCTTGCCGTGGAACGGGATGAGCGCCTTCGGCAACGTGTCCGTCAGCGGCGCCAGACGGGTGCCTCGCCCGCCGGCCAGGATCACGGCCTGGGTGGGTCGAGAGTGCATCGTTGGATCGATCTTCGGCGCCCGAGGCGCAGAGTTGAAGCCGCGACGGCGAGCCTACCAACGACGGCGGACACCCGAGACCGGCGGGCGCCGGCTGGTAGTTTCCGGGACGCCGACCATGCGACGTTGCCACCTACCATCGCTGGCCCTCGTCTCCGTCGCGGCGCTGGGGTTGGGGTGCCGCTCCGAGCCCGTTCCCGAACCCGGACCGGAGCCGCCGCGACGGGTCTTCCTGATCACTGTCGACACGCTGCGCGCCGACCACCTCGGCTGGCATGGCTACCCGCGGGACACGAGTCCTCGCCTCGACGAATGGGTCGAGCGAGGCGTCGTGTTCGAGCGCGCCATCGTCCAGTGGCCGAAGACGGGTCCATCCTTCGCCTCGATGTTCACGAGCCTCTATCCGCACACGACGGGGCTGATCCACGAAGCGGCGCAGACGATTCCCGAGTCCTACGTCGCGCTGCCGGGCTGGTTCCAGGAACGGGGCTACCGCACGGCCGCGGTCATCTCGAACCCGGTCCTCAGCCGGGAACTCGGCTGGGGCCGCGGCTTCGACCACTACGAGCAGACCTGGATGGACCAGGCGACCCTGGATGCGATCGACGACCTTCCCGTCGAGCAGCGGCCGATGGCGTTCCGGCGCCATGTGTGGGCGGATCGAGTGAACGAGCTGGCGGAGCCCCTGCTCGCTTCGCTCGCGTCCGAAGAGCGCCTGTTCGTCTGGCTGCACTACACCGACCCACACGTCCCCTATCTGCTCCAGACGGGAACCGAGAACCCCTTCCTCGACGACGAGCACTACACCGGCGACGAAGTTGTCGACCTCACGGGCGCCGAGGGCCGGGCGCTTGGCGACCGGAGGGAACTCCGCTACTACGTGGCCCAGTACGACGCGAACGTCCTGGTGACGGACCGGGCGATCGGCGCAATCCTGGACAAGATCACCGACCTCGGCATGGAAGACGGAAGCCTGTTCGTGCTGACCGCCGACCACGGCGAGGAACTGAACGAGCACGGAGTCCCCTTCGAGCACGGTCCGGTGCCCTACAACAGCAGCGTCCACGTGCCCCTGGTCGTCGTCGGCGAGCCGTGGGTCAACGTCGGCACGCGTGTCGATCAGCCGGTCGAACTGATCGGACTGTTTCCCACCCTGGTCGACCTGCTCGGAGAGCCGAGGCCCGAGGGCTTCGAGGGCCAGAGCTGGACGCCGCTCCTTACTGGAGAGGTCCCGACCGAGGACGATCCGGAATCCGTGGCCTTCGCCGACGCCGGCGCGTACCAGCGGCACCTGCGAAGCATCCAGGATCAGGAGTGGCAGCTCGTCCTGCGCCCCCCGAACAAGCAGCGCGAGAAGTCCTCGATCGAGATCTACCACCTGCCGTCCGACCCGCTTCAACTCCGCGACGTGGCGGAAGAGTTTCCGGACGTGAGGGACCGTCTCGGAAGGCGGCTGAGCAAGTGGATCCGCGAGTCGCCAGTAAGCATCACGCCGCAGACCGAGGCCGCGCGCAAGGCGCTCGAGGCGATGGGCTACCTGGATTGACGGAAAAGCCGCTTTTCGCGATCGAGCGGGTCAGCATCGTCATCCCGTGCCTGAACGCCGCGGCGACGCTCGGGACGCAGCTCGAAGCGCTGAGCCGGCAGACCTGGCACGGAGAGATCGAGATCCTGGTAGGCGACAACGGTTCGACCGACGGGGCCGTGGAACTCATCGAGTCCTACCGCGACCGGTTGCCCGGACTTCGCATCCTGCGCGCGACGGACCGCAGCGGTCCCGCTCACGCGAAGAACGTCGCGGCCGCGGCGGCCACCGGCGACGTGCTTCTGTTCTGCGACGCGGACGACGAGGTCGCCGACGGCTGGATCGACGGCCTGGTCGGCGAGTTGCTCGATCATGAGGCCGCGGCGAGCCGGCACGAGATCGAACGCCTGAACGGCCAGCAGGCACGCCGGCTGCACGGCGACCCGGCCCAACAGCACGGCCTGCCCGGCTACACGAACCCGCCCTTCCTCGACCACGCCGGCGGCTGTGGACTGGGGGTTCGACGCGACGTCTTCGAAGCCCTGGGCGGCTTCGACGAGTCGTACGTCGCGCTGGAAGACACCGATTTCTGCTGGCGCCTGCAGCTCGCCGGCCACCGCCTCGTCTTCGCACCCAACGCGGTCGTCCACGTCCGCTTCCCGTCAACGCTCTCCGGCGCCTTCCGCCAAGCGGCCCGCTACGGCTGCTACAACGTCTACATCTACACCCGCTACCGGTCCCGCGGCATGCCGCGGCTGCCGGTGCTGCCGGGCCTGGTGCGGCTCGGTTCGCTCGTGCTGCGCAGCCCGCAACTCCTGTCCCGCTCGGCGCGCGGCAGATGGATCTGGCTGGCTGGCTGGCGGCTGGGACGCCTCTGGGGCTGCCTGCGCTACCGTACGATCGCGCTCTAGTGGGACCCGTCCCAAATCCAGATCCGGCAGCGATGGGCGCCAAGCAGCGGTTGCTGCACTCCTCGATCAGCGCCTACGGCTCGATGCTGGTCCGGCTGCTGCTGGCCTTCGCCGCGCGGGCCATCCTGGCCCGGCTGATCCTGCCGGATGTCCACGGACTCTTCGCGCTCGCGCTGCAGTTCGTGATCATGGCCTCGGCGATCCGCGACGTGGGCCTGACGCATCACCTGATGCGCGATCCACGCGAGTCCTACGGCACCGTCCTGGCCTGGAGCGTCGGCGTCGGCGCGGGAATGTCCCTCCTGCTGGTCGCTCTCGCGAACGTCTTCTCCACCCTGAATCCGGACCTGCCCGGGGTGTTGCGGGCGATGGCGATCTGGATCGTCATCGACGCCGTCATCATGGTCTACCGCACCTTCTTCGAGCGGCGGCTTCGGATCCGGGAGATCGCCGGCTTCGAGATCCTCCGCAGCCTGGTGTACGGCCTGATCGCGGTCGGCTTGGCCAATCTCGGCGCCGGGGTCTGGGCCTTCGTCGGAGGCGAGCTTCTCGCGTCGACCCTGTTCGCGGGCCTGTTGCTGTGGCGGGCGCGCGGCCAGGTTCCGCTGACCGTCGATTGGCAACGACTCCCGGGCCTGCTCCGCGCGAGCCGCTACCTGTTCGTCGTCTGGGCCGCGTCTCAGGTCTTCCACCGCGTCGACATCTACTTCATCGAGATCTTCTCGACCACCACCTACGTCGGCTACTACGAGCAGGCCTACTACTTCGCCTTTCTGGTCGCGTTGACCGTGACCCCGAGGCCGCTGCTGCCGGCGCTGGTCGAGTTCCGTGACGACGCGGCGGAGTTCGCGGAGACGCTGCGGCTCGGGACGGTGGTCTTCCTGTCCGGGATCGTGCTGTCCGCCTACTTCCTGTACTTCAATGCCGAGAAGGCAGTCCAACTCGTGCTCGGTCCCGAGTGGGTCGGCACGGTTCCGCTGCTGCGCGTTCTCTGCCTGGTGCCCCTGGTCGACGTCTTCACCACGACCGGCGGCGAAGCACTGAAGGTACAGAACCGGGACCGCCTGTGGCTGACCACGGTGGTTCTGAACATGCTGGCGATCGTCGGTTTCGGCTTTCTGTTCACCTGGAACTGGGGTCCGATCGGCATGGCCTGGGCGAACTTCCTGCGGCTCGGCAGCCTGTTGATGTTCCTCAAGGTGCTCAGCATCTTCGCGGGAAGGAGACGCCGGCTCGTCTCCAGCCTGGCCCAGGTCTACCTGCTGCCGCTGCCGTTCTTCCTGGCCGCGGCGGCACTGCTGCCGGCAGGAAGCTGGGGTCGGTTGCTCGCCAGTGTCGCGGCAGCGGCGCTCGGCGGCGGCCTGCTGGCGCTTCGCTTCCTGCCGGACTACCGGCGGTTCTTCCGGCGAGGTCAGACGGCACCGGCGGGTGCGACCGGCAACCCGGACGGCGGAACGCCCCCGTGACCGATCGCCGAGCGCTCCACATTCTCGGCGCGTCCGTGGCGGCCCTGCCCCTGCTGACCCTCCTGTTCGTGCCGATCCGCAGGATCGACGACGCCTTCATCACGTTCCGATACGCCCGCAACCTGGCCTCCGGTGATGGCCTGGTGTTCAACCTCGGCGAGCGGGTCGAGGCGGCAACCAGCCTCTCGTGGACGCTCCTGCTCGCGGCCGCGGAGACGATCCGCCTGCCGATCGGGGGGACGGCACTCGTGCTCGGCGTGTCCTTCGCCCTGCTCGCGCTGCGGGAGGCGTATCTGCTCGGTCGCCGCCTCGGCGCTTCACCCGCCGCGTGTCTGGCGGCGGTCGCCCTGGTGGCGGTTCACGGTCGCTTCTGGCTCGTCGCCGCCAACGGGCTCGAAGGCGGTCTGTTCGCGTTCCTGGCCGTCCTCGTCGCTCGCAAGACCGTCGAGGACGCCGACGCCAGGCTGATCGGCGCTCTGCTGGGCCTGCTGTTCCTTACTCGACCGGAGAGCCTTCTCATCCTGGCCCTTGTTCTCGCCTACCAGGCCCTTGGCGCTCCCGGGCAAGACAGCGAACCGGTCAGGCCCTCCACCGAGAGTCTCCGTTATGGGCTCGCGGGCGTTCCGCTCGCATCCGGCGCCCTGCGACGCGCCATCCCGACCGCGGCGGCCGCCCTCGCGATCGTCGGCGCCGCGTCGATCTGGCGACTCACCTACTACGGCGCCCTGCTGCCGAACTCGGTCACCGCCAAGTCCGCGCTCTCCGCGGGGCCTGAGACGTTGCTGGCGAATCTCCTCGCCGGCCTCTCATACACCATCCGCTTCGAGATCGCGCATGCGCCCCTGATCCTCGGTACGGCACTCGCGCTCGTCCTCAGACCAAGGAACCGGGCGCTGTGGTTCTCGCTGTGCGTCGTGGCGACGGAGATTCCGGCCGTGCTCGTCAACGGCGGCGACTGGATGCCCCACTACCGGCTACTCATCGTCTTCCTGCCAGTACTCGCAGCCCCACTTGCCCTCGGCCTGTCCGCGACCTTCGAAGACTGGGATCACCCTGGCCGCCGGCGGCGCCGGGCGACCTGGGTTCTCGCCCTGCTGGCCCTGAGCGCCGTGTTCATGCTCAGCCGCAGCCCATGGCAACCCTCACCCGCTCCACGCGTCGAGTACCACCCGATCGCGAACTGCTACCGGTTGATGGCCACGCGGCTTCAACCCCACCTCGAGCCGAGCGACATCGCCGCTTCCGAGGCGATCGGACTCTTCGGCTGGGTTCTCCAGGACACGACGATCCACGATCCGCTCGGCCTCGCCTCTGCCCACCACGCCCGCCACGGCGAATACCACGGCCAGTGGGGCAAGACGGACTACCAGCACCTCCACGAAACGCAGCCCGCCGTGCTCGTCCTCCACGAGGGTTCCGTGGTGACCCCCGAGAAGATCGACCGGGGAACGAACGGCGCCTTCACCCGCGACTACTCCGCGTGGTTCGTCAGCGACCCGCCCGCCTGCGCGCCGTACCGGCTGATCGTCTACGTGGACAACCGCCACCTGGAGCGGCTGCGGCCGGCACTGGACGATCTGGTTGTCGAACCGCTGGCGAGGAACGGCTAGCTAGTCCGACCTCTACTCAGACAACAACCGCCGGCGCAGCCAGATCGACCCGAAGTGAGTGTCGTAGTCCTCGACCTCGACCGGCCGGTAGCCGGGGATCGTCCGTGCGAGGAAGGGCTCGTCGGCGTGCCGGATCATCGGCGCCGACAACACGATGTCGAACTCGCGGTTGAAGCTCAGGAAAGCCTGCAGCACCATCGCCTCCGTGCGGTAAAGCGGCCACTTGGCGCGGAAGACGTACTGCTCCGCCGGGTAGGGCGTGTTGTACGGGAAGTGGATGTCGTGAACGTGGACCACGACGCCCGGGCGCAGCCGCGGCAGGACCTCGAGAAACAGGAACGCGACGTCTCCGCCGAGCTTGAGCACGTGGGTCGAGTCGATGAAGAGCACGTCGCCGACGTCAAGGGTCTCGAACAGCCCGAGATCCACGGCCTCTACCTTGGCAACCACCGCGTTAACCGGCGGCTCCTTCAGCTCGCTCAGCCGACCCGTCGGGAACGGATCCACGCAGGTCATCTCGCAGCGACTACCCTCCCGCCCGTTCGCTGCCGCCGCCAGCCATGCGTAGTACGTCGAAAGCCCCGAGCCGATCTCCACGTATCGAGCCGGCCGGAGGTCCCGCACCATGAGCCAGGTCGTCAGGGCGTCGATCACCGGAAACCCGGGGCCGTAGCCCAACGCCCTGATCTCGCTGTGCGGCGGCAACGCCTCGAACTCACCGCCGTGCACCTCGACCAACGCCGAGAGCAGCCGCTTCATCGCCTCCAGGTCGTAGCGTACGCCCACCAGGTCGCTCGGCCTGTCCCACAGCTCCCGAGTCGCCACCACCTCCGACAAGACCGGAAGCGGCGAATAGAAGTCTGCAGTTCGCGCGACGTTCCAGCCCAGCCGGCGCAGCGCCGAGTACAGGGCCGCGTGTGATCGCCGGTAGATCGCTCTCAGCAGCTTGACCATCGAGAACCGACGATAGCCCGTCTGGAGATCAGGGACCGAGGCTTCCCCGCTAGCGACGCAGCAGCCGCACGCCGACGACGACCGTGCGTCCCGGCGTGACGAAACCCGGCACCTCGAAGTAGTCCTCGTCGAGCGCGTTCTCGATGCGGACGAACGGTTCGAGCATCGACCGGGCGTAACTCAGGTGGAGATCGACCTTCGTGTAGTCGTCCATGACGGCGCCGTCCGAGTCGATCCGGTCGGAGACAAACGCCGCCATCAGGGCGGCGGCGAAACGGTCCGTCGGCTGCAACTGCGCCACGAGCGTGGTGCGGTTCTTCGGGCGCCGGGCCAACAGGTTGCCCGTCGCCTCGTTCTCCGTCCGGTTCCAGGTGTGCGAGAGCTCGAGGCTGTAGTCGATGTCCGGGCGGTATCGCAGCGTGAACTCCGCACCCGTCGAACTCGCCTGGGCCACGTTGCCGAAGGTGAAGCTCGTCAGATCGAACTCGATCAGTTGGTCGAAGTCGATGTCGAACCAGGTCAGATCGACCGTCACGCCCGAACCGCCGATGCGCTGCTGCACCCCGACGTCGAAGCCCTCGGTGGTCTCCGGCAGCAGGTTCGGATCGCCGGAGAACGGGAAGTAGAGCTCGTTGAAGTTCGGGGCCCGGAACGCGGTGCCGTAACTGCCGTGCACGCGACCGCGGCCGTCGCTCCAGCCGCCCGACATCGTGACCCGCTGGCTCGTCTCGGACCCGAACGTCGAGTGCTCGTCGCCGCGGATGGCGGCAGTGACGTGCACGTCCTCCGTGATCGACCACTGGTCCTGCACGAACCACGAGTCGAGGTCGGCCTCCTCGTCGAAGGTGCCTACGCTCAGACCCCGCCGGTTCTCCGTCCCGAATCCGAGGTTCAGCACGTTGTCCGCGCCCAGAGTGAAGTCCGATTGCAGGTCGATCTGACGGATCTCGGAACGGATCTCGTAGTTGTTCCAGATCGTGTCCGGGTCGGTGCCGAGCAGTGTCCCCTCGGTCTGGCCGACGCGCACCGTCTGCCGCCAGAACGAGCTCAGATCCTTCTCCACCGTCAGGGCCACCGTGTCCTCGTCCTGCCCGGCCATCGCGTTCAGGTCCTCGAGACCGAAGCCGTCCACCGCAGTATCGCCGCGGTAGGACCGAACCCGCACGTCGATCCGGCCGTCATCGAGGAAAGCGGCGCCCAGGCGGGTGCTGTAGGTCCGGTTCTCATACGGATCGTCCTCGACCGCACCACCCTCGATCGCGCGGTGGGACACGCCGTCCGTGCTCAGGTCGGTCGCCGAAACGCTGTAGTCCCACGGACCCGCCGCGCCCAGAAGGCCCAGATCGAAGCGGCGGTGGTTGTGCGTGCCCGCTTCCCCCGTCGCGTTGAGTCGCCAACCAGGCAAGCCGCGGCCGGTCGTGATGCTGATCACGCCCGTCATCGCCTCGGAACCGTAGGTCGCCTGCGGACCTCTCAGCACCTCGATGCGCTCGATGTTGGCCGCGAGCAGGTTGGCGAAGTCGACGGTGCCGCCGGTGACCGAGTTGACCCGCACGCCGTCGACCAGGATCAGGGCCTGCGCGCCCGAGCCGCCGCGCACCCGGACCGTGGCGATCTTGCCGGGGCCGCCGGCGTGGGTCACCTCGGTGCCCGGTACGGTGCGGAGCAGGTCGAGCACCGCCACCGGGTTGCGCCGTTCGATCTCTTCGGTGCCGATCACCGTGACCGCGCTGCCGACCTCGGACGCCGGCACTTCGTAGCGGTTCGCGCTGACGACGATCTCTTCCTCCACGACCGGCGTCTTCGCTTCGGATTCGTCGTTCTGAGGGCCGGCTACCGCGGCCGGCACCGCCAGCATCGTTGCTGCGGCTGCGTGGACCCACCGCCCGCTGCGGCGGCGCGCGCCGATGCCGGAGCGAGCGGACTCCCTGCGTCTCTTGTCGTTCATTCGGGCCTTCCTCCCCCTTAGGGATTCCTGCTCCGACCGTCCCTTCCGGGGCCGGCAGAGCGTTGTTGCCTCGGCAGACAGCCAGGTCTCCTGACTCACCTTCGTCCTACTGGCCGGCCCTTCCCATCCCTTTTCGGGACAGTGGTTATCGCCGGTTTTCGTCCGGATCACAGTCGCGGGGCGGTGGGAGATTCGCACTCCCTTCCCTTGAACTGCCTGCGTTCTGATGTGTGCTCAGACTCTTGCCGCGATGTTCCTCTTCGCGATTGAAGAATCGGACTGCGATCCGGCACCCTAGCAGCCGCGCGATGCGGCCTACAATCACGCGATGCGGAACCCGATGGCCGAGCAGCTCTCCCTGCTCCCGGACCGGCCCGGCACCGCGATCCGTCTCCACGCCTCGAACCGCCTGGAGACGCTGGCGGCGTGGCTCGCCGAGGAGATGGACCGCAATCCCGCGCAACCGCTCGAGCCGGAGCGCATCGTCGTGCCGGACCCGCTGCTGGGGCAGTGGCTTCGGCTCGAACTGGCCACGCACCTGGGCGTCGCCGCCCACCTGAAAGTCGAGCTGCAGGCCGAGTTCGCCTGGGCGGCCATGCGCGAGGAAGTGAAGGCTCTGACCGGGGAATCCGTGTACGGGCCGCCCTACCTGCGGTGGAGGATCTTCGACCTTCTCGCGGAGTGGACGGGAGACGACGAGATCGCGCGCTACGTCGAGGACGGCAACGCACGCAAGCGGTTCGAACTCGCCGACCAGCTCGCCGTCGCCTACGACCGCTGCCGCGTGTACCGGCCGGAGAGCATCCGCGCCTGGCAGAGGGGATCGGAAGACGGCTGGCACGCTCGGCTCTGGGCGGACTTGGCGGCCGCGGACACCGAGCCGCAGCACTGGGTGGACGCGATCGACCGCTACAGGGAAGCACTCGCTGGACGCACCGCGGCAACCCGGAGGAAACGCGTGAGCTTCTTCCATGTCGCCGCGCTGTCGCCCACCTACGTCGAGGTACTGCGCCTCGCCGCACAGGTATTCGACGTCGACCTGTACCTGCTCAGTCCGAGCCGGCGTTTCTGGACCGGTTCGCTCGGTCCGGAGGACGTCGATCAAGCGAACGAACTGCTCGACGCCTGGGGCGGGTCGGCGCGCGACCTGCGGGAACAGCTCCAGGCCGAACGAGGCGACATCGTCGTCGTGGACCGTTCCGCGGCGAAGGACGCACCAGGCGGCGCTTCCCGCCTGTCCGTCGTGCAGCGCGACATCCTCGGCGGCGGCTCGGGCGCCCACGCGGCGAAAGACGAACCGGGTGAGCCGGACGACTCGATCCAGATCCACGTCTGCCATTCCCCGACCCGCGAAGTCGAGGTCCTGCACGACCGGCTGCTGGGCCTCTTCGACGACCACCCGGACATCCAGCCCGCCGACGTGCTCGTGCTCACGCCCGACCTGGACACCTACGCGCCCCTGGTCGAGGCGGTCTTCCGCTCGGCCGGCCGCATCGGCGTCAGCGTCGGCACGCGGAGGCTCAAGGAAGGCGCCGCCCTGGCCGCCTTTCTCGATCTCCTGGAACTGCCCGACTCCCGCTACACGGCGAACGACGTCCTGGCGCCGCTGCTCGCGGCGTCCGTGCGTGCCCGATTCGGAATCGACGACACGGGACTCGCCACGATCCGGGGCGCCGTCGCGGAGTCCCGAATCCGGTGGGGCATCGACGGAGACCACCGCACCGAACTCGACGTGCCGGCCTCCGTGAACCACAACTGGCGCCGCGGCCTCGACCGGCTGCTGCTCGGCTACGCGGTCGAAGAAGGCGACGTGCTGGTCGACGAGGTAACCCCCAGCGCCCTGGATCGATGGGGCTTTCATGCCGGCGCCGGCGACTACGAACTGTTCGGCCGCTTCCACCGCTACTGCGAGTTCGTCCAGGAGCTGAGCGGCTGGTCGGGGGTCGAAGACGACGCCGACGGCTGGACGGACCGCCTGCAAGAGGACATTCTCGGCCGCTTCTTCAGCACCGAGTTCCGCGCCGGCGCCGAAGCGGTCAGGGAAGTGAACACCGTTTCCCGGCTCATCGACGAGTTCCACGAAGAGTGCCGGCGGGCCGGCAACACGGGGTCGATCCCGTTTTCCGTCCTGCGAGACGCGCTGAACGACCTTGCCGCGAAGTCCGCGCGTTCGGCGCCGAGGCTGGCGGACGGCATCGCGGTCGCCGGCCTGGCTTCCGGGCAGATTTTCCCCGCCAGGGTGATCTGCGCCATCGGGATGAACGACCGCGCCTTCCCGCGCCGCCCGCCGCCCGAGCCCTTCGACTTCCAGGCCGACCTGTTCGACCGCGAAGCGCCAAGGCCGGGCGACCGGGATCTTCGCCGCGAGGACCGTTTCGCCTTCCTCGAGGCCCTGCTCGCGGCCCGGAGCTGCTTCCTTCTGACCTACACCGGCAGAGATCTGCAGGAGGACAATCCGATTCCGCCGTCGGTCGTCGTGAGCGAACTGACCGACTACCTGAACGGCCGCTTCCGTGAGGCAACGCCGGCGCCGGACCAACCCGGTCGCTGGGAAACGAAGCACCCCCTGCAACCGTTCAGCCGCAGGTACTTCGAGTCGGACGCGCCCGCCCTGTTCAGCTACTCCCAGCCCATGCTGGAAGCCGCCACGGCGCTTCAAACCCGTGGCGAGGAGCCCAACCGCTTCGCCGGTGAAGTCGCCGCCGACGAACAGGCCGGCGCTCCGGTGGAACTCGAACTGGAGGACCTGATTCGCTTCGCCGCCAGTCCCTCGCAGCACTTCTTCCGCAACCGGCTGGGCGGGATGCTCGATACCCGCGACGAGGAAGTCGCGAGCGACGAGCCTCTGGACCTGAACGCCCTCGAGGTCTGGCAACTGAAGAGCGAACTCGCCGGAGGCGCCGGCGAACTGGACGGCGAACGATCGATCGAACTGGCGGCGGCCCGCGGCCTGCTGCCCGCGGAGAACCTCGGACGCGTCCAGCACCGGCAGTCCGCGGCCCAGGTCGCGGAACTCGAGCAGGCGCTCGAACGGTTCGGGGAACATCGCGCGGCCTCCCGGCACGGCGTGGAGGTCGGGTTCGGGAACGTCCGCCTGACCGGCGCGATCGAGCAATTCCATCAAGAGAGCGACGAACTGCTCTTCTGGCGAGTCGGCAGTCTGCGCCCGAAAGACCGCATCGCGTCCTGGCTGCGGCTGCTGGCGCTGATCTGCGAACGGGAGCGGACGGCCGCGGCTCATCTGTTCGGCTGCGGGCGAAACGTCGAGACGGTCCGGCTCGAGGGCCCAACGCCCGATGAAGCCCAGGCCCTCCTCGGCAACTGGATCGAGGCCTGGCAAGACAGCCGGCGGCGGCCGCTGCCGTTCTTCGCCCGCACATCCTGGGAGTGGACGGCGAAGGAAGCCTGGGGGGCGAACGTCCAGGACGCCTGGTCGCGCATGAGCTTCAGCGAAGGCAACGACGCCTGCCACCGGATGATCTTCGGCAAAAGCCCCCAGTGTGACGAGTTCGAGAAGCTGGCACGGCGCCTGCTCGGACCGCTCAGGAAGGCAACCGCGTGACCGCGGGACGCGAGCGCCGCGACCCCTTCAGCGCGCCCCTCGACGCCGACCTCCTGATCGAGGCGAGCGCCGGAACCGGAAAGACGTACGCCCTGACGACGCTGGCGGCACGCCTGATCGTCGAAGAGCACCGGGCCATCGACGACCTCCTGATCGTGACCTTCACGATTTCCGCCGCCGGCGAACTGCGCACCCGCGTGCGACGAACCCTGCAGACGGCCCGGCGGGCGGTCGCCGAGCCGGGCGCTCCGGCCGACCAGCAGGCGCGTGACCTGTGGTCATGCTGGCGGCGCCTCGGGATTCGAGAAACCGACGCGCTGACCCGGCTCCGGGACGCCGTTCGCGACTTCGACCGGGCGAACATCACGACGATCCACGGATTCTGCCAGCGGGCCCTGCTGGAGTTCGCCCTCCACGCCGGCACACCCTTCTCGTTCGGCGTGAACGGCGACGACGCGCTGGCCGTGGCCGCCGGAACGCGCGACTTCTGGCGACGCCGGATGACCGGAGAGCCCATCGCGCTGCTCGAGTACGCGAAGTCGGAGAACTTCGTCCCCGACGAGGACACGACGGCCTGGGTCGCGGGCCACCACGCGAAGCGGCAGGAAATCCGCGGCGCAGGCTCTCCCGACAGCGCGGACGCGGACCTGCGGTCGAAGCGGGACGAGTGGCTCGAAGCGCTGAGCCACGCCCGGAACGCCTGGTCCGACCCCGCCCAGCGACAGGCGTTCCTGGAAGTGGCCGACCCGGACCGGTGGACGAAGACGAACCGGAACGGCGTGGCGGTTCGCGGCCGCACGATCATCGAAGCGTTCGACGCCGGGGCCCCGCAGGAACTCGCGCCGAACCTGGTCCGCGCCTTCGGAACCTCGGCCCTCAAGAAGGGCTTCTACAAGAACAACCCGGCGCCGTCCTTCCCCTTGTTCGACCATTTCGAACGCGCCGGCGAACTGGGCGACGAGTACGGCCGGCTGTGGCTCGCGGGCCGGCGTCACAGCCTCCTCCACGATGTCGGGAACACTCTGCATCACAACTCCTGGATCGACCGGCGCCTCGGCTTCGACGCGCTGCTCGTGGAGCTCCACCGCGCTCTGACCGGAGAGCGCGGCGCCGAACTCGCCCGACGTATCCGTACCCGCTACCCGGTCGCCCTGATCGACGAGTTCCAGGACACGGATCGCCTCCAGGCCGAGATCTTCAGGAAGGTCTTCCCCGGCGACGGCGACGGCGACGGCGACGGCGCGAGCGGGCGTCTGTTCGTCGTCGGCGACCCGAAGCAGTCGATCTACCGTTTCCGCGGCGCAGACGTCTTCGCCTACCTGGAGGCGCAGGGTCGTCTGTCCGCCGCCAGCCGACCGCTCAGCCTCGAGGACAACTACCGCTCCACGCCCGGACTGATCCGCGCCGTGAACGAGATCTTCGCCCGGCCGAGGCCGTTCGTGCTTCCCGAGTTCGCATTCGCGGCCTCGGCGCCGGCCGACCGCCGTGTCGTCTCCCTCGTCGTGAACGACGAGGGAGACGACCCGACCCCGTTCCAGTTCGTTCTGATGCCCCGGGCGGAGGGCGGCAAGCGAACGAAGCCGGAGACCACCCGGCTGGCGGCGGAGCAATGCGCCCGCGAGATCGTCCGGCTGATCGCGCTGGGAAAGGACGGCGCCGCCATGCTGGAGAACCGCGACGGGAGCAAGCAGCTCAGGGCCGGCGACATTGCCGTGCTCGTCCGCAAGGGCAGTCAGGGGAAGGCCGTGGCCGAGGCCCTGAGGGCACTCGGCGCCGACAGCGTAGAACTCGGCACGGACAGCATCTTCGACTCGGCGGAAGCCGACACCCTTTATCGCCTTCTCCGCGCGCTGTGCCTCGACGAGTCGGAGTACCGTGCCACTCCGCTGCTTCGCGGGGCACTGGCCGCCGATCTGTTCGGGCTCCACATGGAGGAACTGGCCGGACTGCGGGACGACGACGACGTTTGGGACCACTGGCGGGGTCTTGCCCGCGAGTGGTCCGACGTCTGGCGAGAGCGAGGTATCGCGACGCTCATGCGCCGCATCCTCTTCGCCGGCGACCCCGACTGTTCCGCGAACCTGCTCGCCTACCCGAACGGGCCGCGCCGGCTGACGAACTACCTTCACCTGGCCGACCTGCTCCATGAAGCGGAGACCAGAAACCGTCCATCGCGCCAGGGCCTCCTCGACTGGTTCCAGCAATCGAGGGCGGAGTCCCGGCCTGGCGACGAAACGGCCCAGCTTCGCCTCGAGAGCGACGAGGACCTGGTGAAGATCGTCACCGTTCATCGCGCCAAGGGGCTCGAGTTCCCCGTCGTCTTCTATCCCTTCGCCTGGGACGGACGCCGGCCCCCGGCCGGCAGGCAGAGAGCGCCCACGGCCGAGTACTACGACCCGGACCGCGAGACGCCGGTGCTCGATCTGTGTCCGTCGGACGAGGCCTACGCCCGCGAACGCGTCGAAGAGCACGCCGACGAGCTGCGTCTGCTCTATGTGGCTCTGACCCGGGCCCAGTACCGCTGCGTGGTGACCTGGGCCCTGGACGGCCAGGCCGAGTACGCGCCGATGGCTTGGCTCCTCCACGGCGACACGGACGTTAGCCAGGAGAAGGCCGCCCAGGCACTGGACGCCAACGCGAGCTACGTGAGGGGCCTGAGCGCCGCCGAGTGGCGGACCCAGGTCCAGCAGTTCGCCGAGCGGGCGTCCGGAGCGATCTCGGTCCGGGAGATCGAGGCCGAGCCCCTCGCGACACAGGCGAGCGACGACGCCGGCAAAGCCGAACCCCTCGCAGCCCGAACATTCGAAGGCAAGCTCGAACTCATCCGGCAGCGGACCAGCTACTCGGCGCTGTCGACGGGCGCCGGCGCGCCCGAACGCGACCGCGACGAGGTCGAACCTCCAGATCACGACGAAGCGACGGCGGTCGAGGCGCCGGAGACTCCGACCGAGCAATCGGCGGAGGAGGCGGAGACGATCTTCAACCTTCCCGGCGGCGGGCGAACCGGCAACTGCCTGCACGAGATCTTCGAGCGCTATCTGGGCGACCCTGACACCGCCGACCTGGAGCAGGTCTGCCGCGCCGTCCTCCCCCGCTACGGCTTCCACGACAAATGGCTGCAAGCCGCGGCGGCACTGGTCGAGAACGCGCTCGACACGCCGCTCGCGAGGCCCGGCGAGGCCGGCGGCGTGTTCCGGCTCTCCGACCTTGAGCAGCCGATCACCGAGATGGAGTTCCACCTGCCGGTAGCGACCCTGAACCGAACGGAACTCGGGCGCTGCCTCGAGGAGCATGGCTACGACCACCGGCTTCCCGACGACGACGCGAAGATCAACGGCTTTCTGCACGGCTTCATCGATCTCACGGCACGCCACGACGGCCGCTGGTACGTCATGGACTACAAGTCGAACCGCCTCGGCCCCGACCTCGCCGCCTACTCGGAGGAGAGGATCGCCCAATCGATGCGCCACCACGGCTACCACCTCCAGTACCTCCTGTACCTGACCGCGCTGCACCGCCTGCTGCGCCTGCGACTGCCGGAGTACGACTACGACCGCGACGTCGGCGGCGCCTTCTACCTCTTCCTGCGCGGCATGAGGCCGAACGTCCCGGGAAGCGGAGTCTTCCGGCGCCGGCCGTCCCGAGCCTGCATCGAGGCGATCGACGCGTGCTTCGACAGAACGCCATGAGCGGGCACGCCCTGATCGACGCCCTGACCCAGGCCGGCGTCTTCGCCGACATCGACCGCTGTTTCGCTCAACTGATGACGGATTTCGGCGCCGGCGACGATGTGGCGCTCGCGGCTGCCGCCACCAGCGCGGTCCATCGGAACGGTCACACCTGCCTGGACCTGCGCGCGGCCGGCAAGCCGATCGTCGCCCTCGTCGAGCAGCCCGACTCGATCCGAACGGCGGAGGCGCTGGACCCGGAACTGCGGGCAATCGCACTGCCCCGACGCGCAACCCTTCTCGAGGCGCTCGCCCGCAGCCCGGTCGTCGCTGCCGGCGAGACCCTGGGCGCGGATCGCCCCCTGGTCATGGACCAGGATCGCCTCTACCTGCACCGGCTGTTCGACGCCGAAGCCCGACTGGCCGCGCGGTTGATCGAACTCGCCAGGGACACCAAAGCGGTACCCGCGACTTCGCCCGCGATCGAGCGGATGTTCGACGACCGCGAAGATCGAACCGCCGAAGCGGTCGCCGCGCTGCGCACGGCGCTGGAACGGCGCCTGTGCATCGTCACCGGCGGCCCCGGCACCGGGAAGACGACGCTCGCGGCAAAGCTGATCGCCGTCCTCGTCGCGACCGGCTCCGCCCACTCGCGCCGGATCGGCCTCGCGGCGCCGACGGGCAAGGCGGCCTCGCGCATCCAGGAGTCAGTGCGCGGGAAGCTTGGCGAAAGCCCGTTGCGCGGGGTGGCGGGACTGCACGAGTTCCCGGCGGAGGCGTGGACGATTCACCGGTTGCTGGCAAGCCGGACCAGCCGGTTGAACCGCCTTGACGCCCTGGTCGTGGACGAATGCTCGATGGCCGACCTGCCGTTGATGGTCCGCCTTGCGACCGCGCTACCGGAACACTGCCGGTTGATCCTCCTGGGCGACGCGAATCAGTTGTCTTCGGTCGAGCCGGGCTCGGTCTTCAGCGATCTCTGCCGGGCCGGAGAACGAGGGCCCCTGAGCGCCTGCGTGACGACGCTCAGGAAGAACTACCGCTTCAGGGCCGACTCGGGAATCGGACGCCTCGCCCGGGCCGTGGTCGCCGGGAACGTCGACGGCGCTATCGAACTGCTCAAGGACGGACGCAACGGCGAGACCGGACTGCTGCCGCTCGAGGACGAGGCCGTTTTCGACGAGTTCGCGCGGGAATGCGCGACGGAGTGGAACGAACACATGGCCGCTCTCGAGACGGATCCTGAGCGCGCCTCTCCGTTCCCGGCCAGGCGCGTTCTGTGCAGCCACCGGCGCGGCCCGTTCGGCACCGACCGCTTCAATCGCCTTGTCGAGCGTCGCCTCGCCGAGTTGGGACGCAGGACCGAGTACGACGATTTCTACGTCGGGCGTCCGATCATCGTCAGCCGCAACGACCGGCAGACGAATCTCTCCAACGGCGACACCGGCGTCGTCCTGCCCACCGACTCGGGCCGCACCCGGGTCTGGTTCCCGGACCTCGACCGCGACGGCGAGCGCTACCTCGTCTCGTCCTCCCGCCTGCCGCAGCACGAGAGCTTCTTCGCCCTCACCGTTCACCGCGCCCAGGGCTCGGAGTACGACGAGGTCGTCTTCGTACCCGGCGACGCGGAGTCGCGCGTCAACGCGAGGGAGCTGTTCTACACCGCCGTAACGAGGGCGCGGGAGCGCGTGACCGTGTTGGCGAACGAAAAGGCCGTCAGGGCCGCGGTCATGCGGACCACGTCACGGGCGACCGGACTCCTGGACCGGCTCCGCTAGCCCCCATAAGGAAAAACCCCGCCGCGGCCGAAGCCGGGGCGGGGTTCGTCGATCTCACGAAGCGACTGGATCGCCGGCGTTACTCGCCGCCGCTGACCGTTCCTTCGCTGCCCTCGCTGTCAGACTGCCTCTGCTGCTGGCGGAAACGCCGGAACATCTTGCCCTGCTCTTCCTCGCTCAGCGAGTCCCAGTCGACTCCGAATTCATCCTTGATTCGCTTCTTGAAGGCCTCGCGATTGAACCGCTGGCCGCCGAGGAACCCCGTCTCCGACGGCCTGTAGTTCGGCTTGGCGTCCGCGTAGGACACGAAGCCGAACATCATCTCGGACGTGGTCGGACCACCGTAGACGACCGTCTGGGTCGGATCGGGGTTCGCCGGGTTGTCGGCCGAGTTGTCCCAGGCCATCGTCAGTTCGATCTCGGTGCCGGCCGGAATCCGCTTGCCGCCGGCAGCGTACTTGTAGTGCGTCTGCCAGTTGAAGTCGTAGCGCGGCACGTCGAGCAGCACCTCCTCCGTGCCGTCCGGGTACTTCGCCACGTAGCGAGCCGACTTGCCTCGCAGGTGCATGTGCGGCGTGTAGCCGAGCAGGAGCGCGTCGCGCTCGAAGGTCGCACTCTTCGTGGCGACGTAGTTCGAATCGCCCGGCGGAATCTGGAAGTCGAACTTGCCCATCCCGTTGTTCTGCATCACGTACGTGGGCTCGTAGTCCTCCGGGTAGAAGCGGAGCGCCACCGAGGAGCGATCCCAGGTGCCGGTGCCAGGCCCCGGCTCCTTGTGGTAGTGCATCTGCCAGCGGATCGTAGTGCCCGGCTCAACAAGCGTGCCGAAGCCGTCGTTGTGAACCGTCGGGTCGTTGCCCGGGGCGATACCGCCGAAGGGGCGCGCGATGATGTGATGCACGACGGGGCCGCCCGGACGGAACTCAACCGCCTTGATCCAGCGCGGTTCCGGCAGCATCTCTTCCGTGATCACGGTCTCGAAGTTGATGTACTGATCCTGGACGTCATCCTCGACGAAGTAGTCCTGACCCATGTCCATGACCAGGTCCGGTTCGCCGATCGTCCAGCCGTCGGTGGCTTCCCACACCTTGGCAGGCGGCGCGTCGGCCGCGTTGCCCATCGGCGCTCCGCCCTTGGCCCAGGCGATCAGAGTGGCCTTCTGCTCATCGGTCAGGGAGCGCTCGTTCACAAACACGCCCGCATGCTGTGAATCCGCATGCCACGGCGGCATCAGGCCGGACTCGACCTGGCGGGCGATCGAACGCGCCCAGGGCCGCGTTTCCTGGTAGCTGGTGAACGCCATCGGCGCCACCATTCCGCCCAGGTTCGCGCCGTTCGGGCGGTGGCAGACCTGGCACTCCTGCTCCAGGATCGACTGCACTTCGCCGTAGTAGGTCGGCGTGGCCGTCGGCGCGTCGTTGTTGTTGTTCGCCGCCGCGACCGGGGCGGCGAGGGCGAGGATCAGCAGCAATCCGATTGCCTGCTTCATGGGTCGGGTCTCCTCGAGTGGGGTTCTTTGAGCGCTAGCTGCAACACCGTACCACATACCTGGTAGTCAGCCCTGCCAGGAGTCCCTGGAGGAGTAGAATCGCCTGACCCGCCTGACCCGCCTGACCCGCCTGACCTGCCTGACCTGCCTGAACCCGACCCTTCCGAACGTCCTCGGAGAGCGCTGATGGGCCAAGCCACCCACCTGACTTCCCTCGCGGCCGCCACGGCCACCATCCTCCTCCTGGCGCCGGCCGTCGCAGCCGGCCCCAATCTCGATCAGCCCACCTTCGTCGACGACGTGGCGCCGATCCTCCACGCGAACTGCGTCTCCTGCCACCAGCCCGACGAGATCGGACCGATGTCGCTGCGGACCTACCGCGAGGTGCGGCCGTGGGCCCGGTCCATTGCCCGCGCGGTCGAGAACCGGGACATGCCGCCGTGGGACGCCGACCCGGGTTACGGGCCGTGGTCGAACGACATCAGCCTGAACGACGACGAGATCGCGGCGATCATCCGCTGGGCGGCCAACGGCGCGCCTCGCGGCGAAGGCGACGAACCGGTCGTTGAGCAGCCGGAGCCCGAGGGCGAGTGGGCATTCGGAGAACCGGACTGGGTGTTCGAGTTCGATCCCCACGAGGTGGCGGCGGAGGGATCGGACGAGTTTCGCGACGTGCCGATCACGACCGGATTCGACGGGGATCGCTGGATCAGCAAGGTCGAGGTTCAGCCGGGAGACCGCAAGGTGCTCCATCACTTCATTCTCTGGCGAGCCGCCGAAGGCGCGACCTTCCAGGAAAGCTGGATGGCGGCCTGGACCGCCGGCGCCAAGCCCTACCACTTCCCGGCGGGGTCCGCTCGCCTGCTGCCGAAGGGCCGCAAGATGATCGGCGACTTCCACTACCACCCGAGCGGCGAGGCGGCGACCGACAGCACCCGCATCGGACTCTGGTTCGCCGAACCCGAGGAAGTCGAGAGGGAACTGGTCACGCTGCCGATCTGGAACGCCGGGATCAACATCCCGGCGGGCGACCCGAACTACGAAGCGGAGGCGAGCCGCGTCTTCGAGGAAGACGTCCTGATTCGCGCGTTCACGCCGCACATGCACTATCGCGGCAAGTCCATGTTCTTCAGCGCGGAGCTTCCTGACGGCAGCACCAGGGACCTGCTCAGGGTCAGCCGCTATGACTTCAACTGGCAGACGACCTACCAGTTGTCCGAGCCGATCCGGCTGCCGGCCGGAACGCGAATCCATGTGAAGGCCTCCTTCGACAACTCGGCCGACAACCCCGGCAACCCCGACCCCACCGTCGACGTCAAGTGGGGCCTGGAAACCACCGACGAGATGCTGAACGGCCTCGTCGACTATGTCGCGGCGGACAGCGCCGGCACCGGCAAACCGGCAGACCCGGCTGACGCTCCCGACCGGTGAGCGACGAGCGCGGCACGCGCTCCCGGTGAATCAGGGAACTCGTTTCCGCGCCCGGAAACGGTCTTCACGGTGCTCGCCGTTCACCAGGATCAGGCGAAGCGCTTCGACCGCATTCCATACGTCCACGTATCTGACGTACAGCGGCGCCAGGCCGAACCGCATCAGGTCGGGACCACGGAAGTCGCCGATCACGCCGCGAGCGATCAACGCCTGGACCAGTGCGTAGCCTTCCGGGTGGCGCAGCGACACCTGACTCCCCCGTTCCCGCGCTTCCGCGGGACTCGCCGGGATGACGCCGAACTCCGCGAGCCGCTCTCCGACGAGCCGGAGGAACAGGTCGCCCAGCGCTTCACTCTTGCCTCGCAGCTCGGCCATCCCCGCGCCCTCGAACGCCCGCAGGCCCTCCTCCAGGGCGATCATCGAGAGAATCGGAGGCGTTCCGGCAAGAAACCGGCGCATCCCCGGCGCGGGCCGGTAGCGCGTGTCGAACTCGAACGGACTGGCATGCCCCATCCAGCCCCAGAGCGGCGAATCGAGAGCGTCCTGGCACTCGCGCGCTACATGGAGAAAGCCGGGAGCGCCCGGACCGCCGTTCAGGTACTTGTAGCCGCAGCCGACCGCGAACTCGACGCCGTCCTCGTTGAGCCGCAGGTCGACGGCGCCGGCGCTATGGCTCAGATCCCAGACCAGGGGAACACCTTCGGCGCGCGCGGCGGCGGTCAACGCACGCATGTCGAGCCTCCTCCCGGTACGGAAGTCCACATGGGAGACGGTTGCCACCGCGACATCGGGTCCGAGGGCCGCCACGACGTCCCCGGGCGAGGTCAGCCGCAGCGTCGCGCCCGATTCTTCGAAGAGTCGTACAAGCCCCTGCGCCATGTAGAGGTCGGTCGGGAAGTTCCCCTCGTCGGCAAGCACCACGCTTCGACCCTCCGCCCTGCGCAGGAGCGCCCCGAGCAGCTTGAACAGATTGAGCGAAACGGAGTCGGCCGCGATCGCCTCGTCCTCCCTCGCGCCGAGCAGGGGCGCCAGTCGGGCCCCGATCCCTTGGGGCAGTTCGAGCCAGTCATGCCGGTTCCAGGAGGCGACCAGGTCCTTGCCCCACTCCCGGCCGATCAGCCGCTCGGCGCGGGCCCGCATCGTACGTGGAGGGGGCCCAAGGGAGTGCCCGCCGAGATAGATCAACCCCTCCGGAAGATCGAACAGATCGCGAAAGCGTGCCAGGGGATCGCGGCGGTCCATCTCCACCGGATCGCTCCGGCCGAGCGACCGGGAGGAATCCCGTCCAACCGCAGTCGCAGGCGGCACTAGACCGTACCGGCCGCTGACCGGCCCGCATCCAGATCGGCGTGCATGGACGCGACCAGTGTTGCCACTTCGGGTCGGGTCAGCTTCGAGCCGGGGCCCTGATCCTCCACTCGGTCCAGCGTCGCCCAGGCAAGGCGCACCGGCAAGCCGGTGAAGCCGAGGTAGCCGCGAGGCGCGCCCGCACTCTGCAGAAGGTCCACATACTCCGCGGCAACCAGGAGATCCGCGCGAGCGAGTTCGAAGGCCAACGTCCTTTCGCGGCCGTTCGGGATGAAGGTCCTGCCCTCGTCCGCGTCCGCAGCCGAGTCCTTCAGGATGTTCACGAGCTGAAGCGCCTCGCCGAAAATCGCGGCGCGGCGGCGGAGCGCCTCAGCGACCGGCTCCAGCGCCTCGCCGAGCAGGAACAGCTCGGTCAACATCTCGCCGACGATGCCGGCGACGACGTAGCAGTAGTCGCGGAGTTCGCGGATCCCGGCAAGCCGGAGCCGGCCGTCCCGGTCCGAACGCTTCACGATGTACGCCATGCCGATCGTGGTCCGGCGCACGTGACGGCCGATCACCGACCGCGGCGCCGGATCGAGAGCTTCGTAGGCCGAGAGGACCTCGCCTGTCGCCTCGAGCAGCTCCAGGTAACCCTCGTGACGGGAAGGAGGCTCATCGAGCCAGGACTCGACCGCGGCATCCGCCGCGCCGTCCGCCGCCTCGTCCGAGTCGTTCAGCAGATCCGCGAAGCGGAACAGAGCCTCCACCCGCTGCTCCCCGCTCCAGACCGCCGCGTCCTCCAACGTATCGGCGATCCGAAGGAGGAGATAGCCGAGCGTCACCTGTTGACGAGTCCCGCCCTCGAGTTGGGGGATCGAAAGGGCGAACGTTCTGCTCGTTTTGACCAGTAAGTCTTGGAGGTCGGCCATGCTGGACAAGCGAGTCTAACGGCGGGTTCGACGAGGTGTCCGATCACCGCCCCGTGCTATCGTCACCCTCTGTTCCTGACAGCGGAGCTACCCCCCAGCGTCCCATGAACTCCAAGAGGATCGCCCCGCTCTCGCCAGTCGCAGCGGCGCTTCTGGTCCTCGGTTGCTCCCTCGCGCCGCCGCCGGAACTGCCCGACCCGGCAGAGGAAATGCCGGCGGACTTCGAGCAGAGTCCAGCCCCAGGAGCCTACGAGCCGCTCGAGTGGTGGAAGGCGTTTGCCGATCCCGCTCTCGACCGGATCGTCGACTCCGTGCTGTCGTCCAACCTGGACATGGCCGCCGCGGTCGCTCGCGTTGAGCAGGCGAGGGAGCGGGCCCGGATCGCCAGGGCTGCGATCCTGCCGGTCGTTCAGGCGGGCGCCGGAATTCACGATGTGACCAACCCCACCAACGCGGGCTTTGGCGCCCAGATTCAGGAACTCGGCCTGGAACGACTCGCCCCCGGATTCACCTTGCCCGAACGCCTGGGAATCACGACCTACTCCCTGGGCGCTGACTTCTCCTACGAGATGGACTTCTGGGGGCGGGCCGAGAGTTCCGCACTCGCCGCCGGCGCCGAGTACCTTGCGTCTGAATCCGACTACCGGACCGCCAGGATCGGGATCCTCGCGGAGACGATCGGCGCCTACTTCGAGATCGTCGACCTTCGCCGGCAGGTGGCGATCAACCGCAACATGGTCGACGTCCTGACTGAGCGCGAGGATGTCGCCGCCACCCGCTACGACCGCGGGCTCACCGACTCCCTGGACCTCTACCGCATCCGCCAGGA
This sequence comes from Thermoanaerobaculia bacterium, assembly GCA_965232105.1. Classification (GTDB taxonomy): domain Bacteria; phylum Acidobacteriota; class Thermoanaerobaculia; order Multivoradales; family Multivoraceae; genus Multivorans. The sequence goes on along the minus strand of OZ246956.1, from coordinate 2,119,995 downwards.
TCTGAGGAACACCCAGGCCATCCTTCCCCAGCTCCAGAACGGGCTGGCGAGCGCCGTGGGACGCCTCGCCGTCCTCCTGGGCGGCTACCGGGACGATCTGGCCGAGGTCCTGCCCGAAGCCCTGTCGCCCGGCGCCCCGGGCGACCCGGTTCCAGCGGGGATTCCAACCGACCTCCTCATGCAGCGGCCGGACGTGCGGGCGGCCAGACATCGGCTCGAGGCGGCCCGCTTCCAGATCGACGCCCGTCGCGCCGAACTCCTGCCCACTCTCTCGTTCTCCGGTTCCATCGGGCTCCAGGGTTCCAGGATCGACGGACTGTTCAAGGTGGACCAGTGGTTCACCAACCTTGCGTCCAACCTGCTCGCACCGATCTTCGACGGCGGACGGCTACGAAGCAACGTAGCGCTAGCCGAGGCCCGCTTCGGCGAGTTCGCGGCGACCTACGGGCGGACCGTGGTGACGGCCGTCAACGAAGTGGAGACCGCTCTCGCCGTGCATCAGAACCAGGGCCGGCGCCACGCCCTGCTCGCCTCCCGCCTCGAAGAAGCGCGGGCGACGGAGGAACTCCGCTCCCGGAAGTACGAGGCGGGCATCGGGGGCTACCCGGACTTTCTGGACGCGCTTCTCACACGCCTGAACGTAGAGTCGGCCGTGGCGGGTGCGGAGCGGGATCTCGCTCTCGCCCGGCTGACCGTCCACCGCGCCCTGGGAGGCGCCTGGACGCCTGACGAATCGATGGGCGAACTGCTGACCGCCCAAACCCGATTGGAACCACGAACGGAGTAGCGATGAGTCGACGAACCGGCTGGCTCATTGCCGCCATCATCCTGATCGGGGCCGGGGGCCTTGCCGTACTCCTGGTTTCGCTGCGGCCAGAGCCGGAGCGCATACCTCCCCCCTCGCAGGTTCCCTTCGCGATCACCACCCCGGTCGAGGCCGGAGAGGGCGCCATCCCCGTCTTCGGAGCGGGAACCGTCCGCCCCCGGGCCGAAATCGACATCGCGGCCGAAGTCAGCGGCAAGGTGGTCTGGGTCGATTCGGCGTTGCAAAGCGGCGGGCACGTGCGGCAGGGGCAGGTCCTCTTCCGCATCGACGACGTCGACTACCGGAGCGAGGTGGAGAAATCGCGAGCCAACGTCGCGCTCCAGAGGGTCGAGCTTCTTAAGGTCAGGGAAGAAGCCGACGTTGCCCGCACCCAGTACGAGCAGTTCAAGAAGCGCCAGGCGGACGGTGGAACGCCCTCCGAAGCGAGCCCCCTGGCGCTCTGGCAGCCTCAACTCGAGGCCGCCGAAGCCTCCCTGGCGAGGGACGGCGCGACCCTGGCGGATGCCGAGTTGAACCTCGCGCGAACGGAGGTCACGGCACCCTTTGCCGGCGTCGTGCGGACCGAGTCGGTCGATCCGGGGCAGTTCGTCGCGGCAGGCCAGGGGGTGGGGCGTCTGTACGCCTCCGACGCGGTCGAGGTCGTCGTGCCGCTTCCGGACAGCAACGCCGCGCTCATTCCGGGTCTCTGGGACCTGAGAGCCGGCGACGGGAACCGGCAGGCGGCGGCCCGCGTGGTGGCGGATTACGGCGAACGCCGCTACGGCTGGGAGGGCTACGTCGACCGGGTCGAAGGCGCGCTGGACGAGGAGACGCGCACGATCGACGTGATCGTTCGTGTGCCCAGGCCCTTCCGCGGCGGTACACCGGAAGCGGACGGCCGTGAAGACGGCAACCCGGAAAGCGACGACGGCGGCCCGCCGCTGCTGGTCGGCAAGTTCGTCGACGTGGAACTCGAAGGGATCGAGCCGGACACCTGGTTCAAGATCAGACGTCCGGCGCTCAGGTCCGGCAACGAGGTGTGGGCAGTGCGCGAGGAGAAGGTGACGATCGTGCCGGTCACCGTCCTGCAGCGCGACGATGACGACATTTACGTCACCGGCGCGCTCGAACCCGGTCAGGCTGTCGTCGTCGGCGGAATCCAGATCGCGACGGAAGGCATGGAGATTCGGACCGGGGCGGAGTGAGCTCCGGGCATGGCCGTGCAGACGACCGCGGGAGGAGGCCGGTGAACCACGACCTGACCGTCCCCTCGGCCTACACGGCGTCCTACCGGCGCGCGCGATCGTCTGATTCGCACGAAGTCGACAGGTACATCCGGCACACGGCTATCGGCGACCCCGAGCTCGACCCGGTCTTCGAGGAACTCGCCGACCTTCGGCCGGCGGATCTGCACCGCTTCGTTCGCATCGGAATCGAGGGAGACGACGAGGCTCTGCGCGCTGCGCCGCGGGCGCTCCGTGACTTCTTCGAGAACCTGGACGAACCGGCGTGGCTCGACCGGACTGCCCTGGAGCCGGGAATCCGCGCTTTCTACAGGAACGCCGACCTCATGCTGGTCGCGTTCGTGACCGGGGTGCTGGTCGAGGGCTTCTCAACGTTGATCGCCAAGTCCTTCAACATTACCGGGCGGGTGAGATTCACGACCAGGCGCCTGCAGCAGAACAACCGCCAGTTGATCGACATCTTCTTCCCGAACGGCCTGCAGAGGGACGGCGAAGGATGGAAGCTGTCCGCCCGTGTTCGCTTCGTGCATGCGCGGATCAGGAACCTGCTCTCTCGCTCCGCGGACTGGGAAAGCGAGAGCTGGGGCACCCCGGTGAGTGCCGCGCATCTCGGTTACGCGATCTCCGTGTTCTCGAAACGGCTGCTCGACTACTCATCTCTTCTTGGCGCCAGTTTCACCGAGGAAGAACGGCAGAGCGTTCTCGACGTCTGGCGCTACGCCGGATACGTCATGGGCATCCCGGAGAGCATCCTGTACTCCTCTGCCACGGAGGCCGAACGGGTCTACGAGGTGGCCTGCCTGTGCGAGCCGCCGCCTGGAACCGATTCTCGAAGCCTGGCGAACACCCTGATCCAGTCGGTACCGGCCGTTGCAAAGATCACCGATCCCGCCGAGCAGAAGAAGACCCTGCGGTTGGCGTACCGCCTTTCGCGAGCGCTCATCGGAAACAGGCTCGCCGACGCCTTCGCCTATCCGAAGCGAAGACCATGGGAAGTCGGAACACTCGCCCTGTTCCGGGCCAGACAACATGTCCAGCGGCGCTGGTCCGGTTCCCAGGCGCTCCGCGCCAACAACTTCACCCAGCTTCTGCAAATCGCCGTGTACGACGAAGGGGGCTTGAGCTACAAGCTGCCCGACCATGTCCACGCCGACAAGTCAAGCCGCTGGTGACTGTCGGTCGCCGGCCGCACCAATCGGTCGCTCAGCCGGAGCCCTCCGCCGCCTGCGCCTTCTGAAACGCCGGCCTGGCCATGCAGCGGTCGCCGTAGGCATCGAGCACCGGCGACTCGGGGAGCATCCCGAACATGCGCAGGAAGACGGCGCTGCTGCCGAGCATCACGTCGGCGGCGCTGAACTCGTCGCCCAGGATCCAGGGGCCATCACCCAGCCCGTCCTCCCAGACGCGAATCGTCTTCGCGAAACTGCCCCAGCCCAGCCGGCCGGGATTGAACGCTTCCGCCTGGTGCTCCTCGGGAACGACCGTTCGAAGCCCGGACTCGAACATGGCCGGCTCGATCATCGCCGGCGAGTAGATCAGCCAGTGCACGAAGCGGGCGCGCAACGGATCGTCCAGCGCCGGCGCCAGCCGGCCGGAGGCGTAGCGGTCCGCGACGTAGAGGCAGATCGCCGCGGAATCCCACATCTTCACCTCGCCGTCCTCGAGCGCGGGCACCTTGCCCATCGGGCTCGCGGCCAGGTGTTCCGCGGTCCGCTCCGGCTTCGTGATGTCGACGTGCACGAGCTCGTAGTCGACGCCCGCCTCCTCCAGCATCCAGACGGCGCGGCTGGACCGCGTCTGCGGGCACCAGTAGAGCTTCATTCGTAGGCCTCCGAGTCCAGGTGTTCGGTACCGGCCGGCGCCCGGCCGATCTCCCTCATGTTCGTGAAGAAACCGCGCACGTCGAGTTCGATCACAACAGGCGCGTCGCTTTCGTTGAGCCAGAACCAGCCGTGGTTGCCGGAGTAGCCGGCCGTCAGACCGCCCTGACCGCCCGACACGTCGAACTCCTCGGCGTAGCGGACCGGCTCGTCGTCGAGGTCGTTGAACGGGTCGGCGTGAAAGTCCGAGTAGAGCGCGCCGCCGTCGGTCTGCCAGGAGTAGACGATCGTCATCCCCTCGATCATCTGCAGCTTGTACTCCATCTGTTCGTTCGCGCCGATCTCGATCGTGACCGTCTCGGCGCGGAGTTCACGGTTGCCGGCCATCTGCGCCGAGAGTCCTTCCTCCGCCTCCGCCATCGGCTCGGCGCCGGCCGCTTCGTAGAGCCGGTCGAGCCCGAGCAGGCCACCGATCCGGGTCGGGTCGATGCCGTACTCGGCCGGCATGATGACGACGACGAACACGACCGCGGCGGCGACGAGCGTGATCGCCAGCGTCTTCAGCAGCCTGCGAAGCGTTCCGAGATCGCTGCCTGGAGCGGGAGAGGAATCCGTCATCACAAGCAACGACCCATATGGTATAAGTATCTGAAAGTAAAGCACTTCAATCCGTGTCGTCGCATGGTGTCCCCTTCCTGGTCCCTGCGGCCGATGGGAACTCGGCGCCAGAAGAGGACGACATCAGAACGCCCACAACTGTCAGAGTGCCCACAACTACGAGTTTAGACGAACTCGCACGGCGCAGAGACTAGCCAGTCCAGCTCAGTGGACAACGCTCCCGCCCAAGGCCTCCGCCTCATGACCGGTGAACAGCCCGGGTTCGAAACCCCGAATGCGCCTCAGCACGAGTTGGAATCGGGCGTCACACCTACGGGCAATGCCCTCTGCCCGTAGGTGTGACGCTCCCCAAGCGGGTGGCGCAGGTCCGCCCTGGCAACCGCTCTACCGAGACCAGTTAGCGAAAGCCTGGCGCCACCAGTAAACGGCCATCGCCACCAGCAGCGCGCTTACCGTCCCTAGCACTATCAGCGTGCCGGTTGACATAGAGCCGCCACGGAAAACGATAGCCCCCCCTGAGAACAGCGCGCCGCCAAGCAGCGCCGGTATCGCAAACCCGACGGCTCTAGTGGCCAAAGGCCTTACAGGCTTCATTCATCGCCTTTTCTAGAAGTGTGGCTGACGCCAGAGCAGCAAGAGCCGCAGCAGCGATCCTATTCTTCTCGTCATCGTCCGAAGATGCGTACTTGTAGATAACGGCCGCGGCCGCAAGGACGTACACGGCAGTCTTCGCCAACGACACGCCCCCGGGCGGTTCGGCATGCCAACTCTCACACACATCCTCGGACCCTGTCGGCAAGCGGGTCATCCGCGACCGACCTCGGCCGTAGGTTGGAATAGACGCCGAGGCGCGTAGCAGCGAAGGGGCCGGGCGGCAACCTGTTACGCTGTTCCAGATCGGCCCGCCACGGCACCGCGACCTGTTCGGCGTAGGGTTGGAATAGACACCCCCTCATGCGAGGACTGTTGCGTCTCTCCGTGGCCGGGCCGTTCTCTTACTTCGGGTAGGCGGATCCCCTCGAAAGCGAGCAATCCTGATATGCAGATGATCCCAAAGGACGAAGGGAACGCTGCTGATCGCAGCCACAATCGGTCTGGCGCTGAGGGTCCGCGGCGGCCCCGGCGACAAGGTTGCGCGCAGAGGGCGTCGTCGGGGTCGATGACGCCTGGCCGGGGCTGAGCAGCGGGACGGCGGAGGTTGCTTCTGCCGCCCGTTCGGGTTCGCGGCCCTGGTCGTCAGCCTTCGCAGGCGACAAGATCATCGATCGTCTGGCGGCGGCGGATGATCCGCCACCCGCCTCCCGCGACAAGCGCTTCGGCCGGTAACGGGCGGCGGTTGTAGTTGGACGCCATCGTCGATCCGTAGGCGCCTGCGTCGCGTACCAACATCAGGTCGCCGACTCGCGGCAGCGGCATCGATTGCCCCATCGCGATCACGTCGCTCGTCTCGCAGACCGGTCCGACGACGTCGCATGTCACCGCAGGCGTCGAGCGGGCCGTCAGAGGCTCCAGGCGGTGCTCCGCGTGGTAGAGGGCGGGCCGCAGGAACTCGCTCATGCCAGCGTCGAGGACAACGAAGTACCGTACGTCGCCCTGCGGCTTGACGTCCACGACGGTTGCCAGCAGGGCACCGGCGGGCCCCACGATCCAGCGTCCCGGCTCCAGGACGAGCGTCAATCCGGTCGGTGCGACGGCTTCGAGAAGTACGCGCGCATACTCGGCCGCGGTCGGCGCTGCCGCGCCGTCGTACGCAATGCCGAGCCCGCCGCCGAGGTCGATGTGCTCCAGGCGCACACCGTCGGCTGCCAGCGTCCGCGTGAAACGCACGACGAGGTCGGCGTTGCGGCGGAGCGTGTCGAGATTCGTGATCTGCGACCCCACGTGGGCGTGGACGCCGACCAGGTCCAGGCCGTCGCGAGCGGCGGCGTCCCGGCAGACGGCGCGAGCCTCGTGGATCGGCACGCCGAACTTGTGCGACCGTCTGCCCGTGGCGATACCCGGATGCGTGTCCGCGCCGATGTCCGGATTCAGGCGCACGGCCACACGGGCGCGCGTGCCGTGCGCCACCGCGATCCGGTCGATGCGGTCCAGTTCGCCCGCCGATTCCGCGTTGATCGAGCCGACGCCGAGACGCACGGCGTCTTCGAGTTCCGCCGCCGGCTTGCCGACGCCCGTGAACACGATGTCCTCCGGTGTTGCGCCCGCTTTCAGGGCCACCGCGATCTCCCCGCCGGAGTTCGCGTCGACGGCGCTTCCCGCCTCGCGCAGCAGGCGGACAATGCCGAGCGTCGAGTTCGCCTTCAGCGCGTAGTGGATCCGGTGCGGAGGTATTGCCGAAAGTTGTGGATCGGCGATTTGATCAGGCAGCGTTCCTGACCTGAGTTCCGTCGGTGAATGGTACTCCTTCTCTGACCAGAGCAACGAGGTGCGGGGCGTTGACTCGTCGCCAGCGTTTCTGCGCCATGTCGAGCAGCTTGAAGGCCATCAGCAGGGCCTTGGTGCGTGACCCGGCGCCCTTGGTGACCCGCTGCCGCAGCTTGACGGTGGCAAACGTCGATTCGACTGCGTTGGTGGTGCGCAGGTGCTGCCAGTGCTCGGCCGGGAAGTCGAAGAAGCTGAGCAGGCAGTCCTGGTCCCTTTGCAGGGATTCGACCGCCTTGGGGTACTTGGCGCCGTAGTCCTCGGCGAAACTCTCGATCTCCGCCTCGGCATCCTCGCGGCACTCCGCGTACATGATCTCGTGCAGAGCCCTCTTGGCCTTGGCCTGCAGCCGCTTCGGCAGCTTGTCCAGCACGTTCCTCAGCCGATGCACCCAGCATCTCTGCTCCCTGGTTTCGGGCCACACGTCGCGGACCGCCCGCCACAGGCCCAGGGCGCCGTCGCCGATGGCCAGGACTGGCGCTCGCAGGCCGCGGCGCTTCAGGTCCCGCAGGACGCTCGCCCAGCTCTCCGCGCTCTCCCGGTAGCCGTCCTCCACCGCGATCAGCTCCTTGGTCCCGTCACGGCGCACGCCAAGCAGGACCAGCGTGCACAGGCGATCGTCCTCCAGACGGACCCGGAAATGCACGCCGTCCGCCCACACGTACACGTAGTCCTCGGCGCTCAGGTCTCGTTGCCGGAAGGACCGGTACTCCTTCTCCCACGACGAGGTCATCCGCGCGATGCTGGATGCAGACAGGCCCGAGGCCTTCTCCCCCAGCAAGGCGCCGAGCGCTTCCTTGAAGTCGCCTGTCGACAAACCCCGCAGGTACAACACCGGCAGGACCTCCTCGACCTTCGGCGAGCGGCGCATGTACGGCGGCAGGATCGAGCTCGTGAAGCGATGATCAGGCCGCCGGTCGTCGACCCGGGGAGCCCTGACCTCCACCGTGCCGGCGCCCATCGTCACCTGCCGCGCGCGGGCCCGGCCGTTGCGCACCACCAGTGCACGGCCGTCCTCCCCGCGTTCCGCGCGGTGTCTCTCCACGTACTCGGAGACTTCCACCTCCAGGGCCTCCACCAGCATCCGGCGAGCGCCCTCGCGGAAAAGCTCGTCGAGAGGCACGACGGTGTTCCCCTCCGAGGCGGTTTCGACTATCTTGAGCATGGGCGGCGTGTCCTTTCTCCCGGCATCCGACCGGGCGTCTTGTTGAACACCCAGGAGGATACGCCGCCTGATCTGCATCACCGGATCCACAACTTCTGGCAGTAGCTCTCCGGTGCGGGTAGTCGCCGAACGCTGCCTCCAGCTCCCGGTAGCGCTCGACGATCAGCGCTGCGCTGTACAGGTAGAGCGGGGTTCCCACGGCGTGCGCGACCGTCGCCACGTCGACGCCGTCGCAGGCTGGTTGTCCGCCGGAAGAGAAGTCGAATCCAGCCATGCGCGTGGTACGCATTCTACGGCCAGGTACGGCTAGCCTGGCCTGGCTAGAGACCCTTCGGACACGGTGGTGCAAGAGTCGTGCGACAATCGGTCGCACTCCTGAAGCAGACCCAGATGGCGAACGAATCACTCTCTCCGGCCCGGAATCCGACCTCGGCGCCGACCGGCGGCCGCTGACCCGCTGCCACTTGGCGCTGGCGGTCATGAGGGCCTGTACTCGCTAACGTTACTAGCGCCAGCGAGGCTTCGCCTCAGACCGACGAGGCTGAAGGCCGGACCGGATGCCCGCCAGAACCCGGGCGGCGCCCCGCGCCACCCGCGAACCAGTCCGTGCGACCGTCAGCGGGCGCACGGATGGCAGGCCGGCGCACCCAGTAGGCGGAACTTGCCTCAACTGGAGAGGCTACGCCTGTTCAAGGAGTCTCGAAGGTCTCCGCCGTGTAAGTCACGGGCATCCGGATGATCGCGTCGAACCAGATCGAGCGCATCCGTTCGATCTCTCCGTGGCGGATGTCGGCCATGCGCGCGATCATCTCCTTGAGCAGCGAGTAGAGCTGCATCCGCGCCAGGCGAGCGCCGATGCAGGCGCGCGGGCCGATGCCGAACGCCAGGTGGCGCGCGGCGTTCTTCCTCGTGATGTCGAACCGGTCGGGATCGGGGAACATCTCGGGATCGCGGTTCGCCGCGGGGTAGGAGAGGTAGATCTTGTCGCCGACCTTGAGCTTCCTGCCGCGCAGTTCCACCTCCTCGGTAACGGTGCGGCGGAACTTGACCACCGGCGGCGCGTAGCGCAGCACCTCCTCGATGGCGTTCGGCAGGTAGCGGTCGGGATCGGAACACACCATGTCGTACTGATCCGGGTGCTCGTTCATCAACCGGATGAAGTGGGCGGCCGTACCGCGCGTCGTCTCGTGTCCCGCGATCGACATCGTGACGAAGAACATGTTCAGGGTGAGCGGATCCAGGCTCTCGCCCTCCATCTCGGCGTTGGCCAAACGGCTCATCAACGAGCCGTCCGGCTGCCGGCGCTTCTGTTCCGTGATGCCCGCCGCCATCTGGAACAGCCCCATCAGGAGATCCCCCTCCTCCGGGCTTCCCCAGTTCTCGACGTCGGCGTTCAGGTTGCCGAGCTTGGCGACCATGTCCCGCTGCTCCGTCGCTACGCCGGTCAGACTGCAGAACGTGTACACGGGCAGCTTCGAGGCCACGTCGAAAACGAACTCGCACTCGCCGGCCGCAGCCACCTCGTCGACGATCTCCTGCGCGACCGCGTCGATGTCGGGCTGGAACGCCTCCAGTTCGCTGCGCGTGAAGGGAGGCACGACCAGCCGTCGCACCTTGCGATGCCGCTCGAGCGTCATCCCCATGATGCCGGCCTGCTGCCGCTCCAGTTGCTCGCCTTCGAAGTCCCAGATGATCGGCCCGCCCGGATGAGAGGAGAAGACCCTCTGGTTGCGCGACACGTTCGCCACGTCCTCGTAGCGGGTGAGCACCCAGAATCCACTGGTCGGCAGCGACCTGCCCGGCGGCGGGTAGTCCGGATTCGGCGGGTTCCAGTGCACCGGGTCGTCCCGGCGCCATTCGTTGAATACCTCGTGCGGCGGACCGCTGCCCCGCGGGAACAGATCGGGATCGAGCAGGTTCACGTTCTCGGACACGTCGGTTTCCCCTTAGAGGAGGTGAAGTCGGATCATTTGGTCGAGAGTCTCGGCGGAGGATGGGCCGGAAGCCGGTGTCGATCTTGGCGCACACCGAGTAGTTCAACTGGCGGGCCGCCTCGATCCGGGTCGCCATCCTGCCGAGGGCAGGCTACGAGGGTATCCAGCAGCCCTCCAGAACCCTGTCGTCCTTCATGACAAGAAGTACCCCGTCAACTGGTAGGCGACGAGCAGAAAGCCGACCGTCATCAGTGCCGCGTTGGCCGCGAAACCGTGAGACTGGAAACGGCCGCTGGCCCGCCACAGGTTGAAGCTCAGCAGAATGATGGCGAGGGCGGCGAACTGCCCGAGCTCGACGCCCACGTTGAAGGAGACGATGTTGCCCACCAGGCCGCTGCCCGAGATCTCCACCGGCTGCAGCTTGGTCGCCAGACCGAAGCCGTGGAACAGGCCGAACACGAGCACGGCCGCCCGCGTGTCGATCCTGACCCCCAGAGCACGAAAACCACCCAGGTTCTCGAACGCCTTGTACGCCACCGACAGGCCGACGATTGCGTCGATGAGAAACGGGTTCGCGTGGATGCCGCCGAGGACGCCGACCAGCAGGGTGACGCTGTGACCCACGGCGAACAGCGTGACGTAGAGCGCTACGTCGCGGAACCGATAGAGGAAGAAGATGACCCCCGCCAGAAACGCGAGATGGTCGTACCCGGTGACCATGTGCTTGGCGCCCAGGTACATGTAGGGCCCGACCGCCAGGCCCTCGTTGTTCGTCAGGAAGAGCTCGTCCTGGTCGGCGACGCCGTGGGCCCACAGACCGGAAGCGAGAAACAGCGCGGCCAGCGCCAGCAAAGCCGCCTTGGTCATGATCCGGCGACGGCTCATGCAACTACGTCGCGAAACGACTACCGCCGCGCCGCTTGACAGGCGACGAACTCCTCACCGAGGTCCGGCAGCGCCTTTTCCACGAGCGGCAGGGACGCGTTGTCCGGCCAGCTCGCGTACCTCATGACTTGGATCTCAGGCACCCGGAGCTGACCGCCACTGAACACTCGTCACTCTCGCGCACCGGGGCGAGACTATCAGCAGATTGACCGGGTCCGCATCGAGGCCCGAAGCGCACCGAGACCCGGCCGCCCACCGGACTAGGCGTCGAACCCTGACGGAAAACTCCGCCCACCCTCACCTCGCCCCAGCGCCACGGCCAAGACTTTCCCAGTGTGCCCCAATGCGCTACTGTTCACACATACACGGTGAACGGAGTCTCATGCCCCGCCTTCGCCAAGCTCTGTCGCGTTCGCTTCGCGCACGGATGACCGATCTCACGCTTCTGTGCTTAGCGTATGAGATCCGGTTGCGAGTTCGCCTTCCAGGAACCTGAATGGCCAGCGGCAGCCAGCTCAAGGCCCTAATCCAGTCCTACGCCGACGGCGACGACGACCGCTTCCTCTCGGTTGCCATGCAAGTCGCCGCGCACGAAGCTCGTCTCGGCCACGGCAAGCTGGCGACCGATCTGCGGAAGGCCATTGACGAGGCCAAGCGACAACGTGGCACAGCCTCCCTCGTCTCCATCAGCCAGCCGCGCGGCGAGCTCGCCAATCTCCTCGAAGTGTCCAATCCCACGAGCCGCCTTTCGGACATGATCGTTGAGCCGGAGCTTGCGAGACAGCTACAGCGCGTCATCCGTGAGCAGCGTGTCGCCGGGCGGATCCTCGATCACGGCCTCTTCCCGCGCCGCAAGCTCCTGCTCGTCGGTCCCCCAGGCACAGGCAAGACCATGACCGCGTCCGTGCTCGCCGGCGAACTCGGCCTCGCTCTTCTTCAGGTCCGCCTCGACGGCCTCATCACCCGCTTCATGGGCGAAACCGCCGCCAAGCTGCGCCAAGTCTTCGATGCCACGCACCGCACCCGTGGCATCTACTTTTTCGACGAGTTCGACGCGATCGGCTCCGGCAGGGACCTCACCAACGATGTCGGCGAGATCCGCCGCGTGCTCAACAGCTTCCTGTTGATGATTGAGCAGGACCGCTCGCACAGCCTTGTGGTCGCCGCCACCAATCACCCCGACATCCTCGATCGGGCGCTTTTCCGGCGTTTCGACGACATCCTCCACTACGAGCTTCCCGACGCAAGGCAGGCAGCTAAGCTCCTCCGCACCCGACTGCTGTCGAACTCCGCCCAGGTCCGCTGGAAGATGCTCGGCGAGGAGGCCCATGGGCTCAGCTACGCCGAGATCTCCCGCGCCGCCAACGATGTCCTCAAGGACGCCCTCATCGAGGGCCACGGCAAATGCCAAGAACGCGCTATCCGCGCCATGCTCCAGGAACGCAAGGCGATCGCCAGCCGCCTGCGCGACGAGCCCCAATAGATGGCGAACGGGGATACGGAGACCCATCGACATTTCATCCTCGAGGGCTTCACAGACACGGAAACCTACCGCGTCCGCGGTGGCGGCGGGGGCGGTCTGAGCGTCCCCGCCCGCGACCGCGGGGAGCACGCCGCCGCTCTAAGGGCCCAACTGGGCGACGTTCGCGCGGACTCCGAAGCCGCGGCCTTCGACGCCGAGGATCCGAAAGCCGGTCTCGGCATCCAGGTCGAGTTCCAGAGCTTCCCGGACGTGGATCTCGCCTTCGAGAGCCTCTCGCGAGAGAACCAGGGCATCGAACTGCGCAACGTCCGCCATCGCGACGAGACGACCTACGCCACGGTCTTCGTTCCGACCGGAAAGCTCGAACACTTCGAGAAGCTCATCAGGGACTATCTCGACTACCGCGAGGATCGGCTAGGCCGTCCCCGCGACAACCGCAGACTGCTCGACGCCATCGAGGCCATCCGCTCCGCCAGCGTCCGCGCCCTGTGGACCGACGACGACAGGGCGTTTCCCGAAAACGACACCGAACCGTTCGCCTGTGAAATCTGGATCCCCGTCGGCCACGACCGTGAGGCCGCGATCGACGCCTTCCGGGAACGTGCCGCGTCCCTCGGCATGCACGTTTCCCCGGGGGAACTGCGTTTCCCTGAGCGCAGCGTCCTTGTGGCCCGCACGTCCCTGGCCGCCATCCAGCAGTCCGTCGCAACCCTCAACAGCATCGCTGAACTGCGCCGCGCCAAGGAGACGGCGGATTTCTTCGACTCGCTAGCGCTCGACGAACAGTCGGCCTGGGTGGACCACCTGCTCGAGCGCACGAACTTCAACGGCGGCCCGGAGGCACCGCACGTTTGCCTCCTCGACACCGGCATCAACCGAGGACACCCGCTCATTCGCCACGTCCTCGGCACCCCCGACCTCCACAGCGTCGAGCCTGCCTGGGGCACCAACGACGACGCCGGCCACGGCACCGAGATGGCGGGGCTCGCCATCGCCGGCAATCTCACCGAGCTCCTCGACGGCAGTGGCGACATCGAGATCGAACACCGCCTGGAGTCCGTAAAGCTCCTACGCGACGACGGCACCAACGGAACGGACTCCCGCCACCACGGCAACCTCACCGCCGAAGCCGTCTCTCGCCCCGAGCTCGACCATCCCGCACGCCCCCGCGTGTTCGGCATGGCCATCACGGCCAGAGACAACCGCGACCGGGGCCGCCCAACGGGATGGTCGGCGACAGTCGACGCCCTAGCCGCCGACAGCGAAAACCAGGGCGACACGCCCCGACTGCTCGTCGTGTCGGCTGGCAACGTAAAGGACAACGCGGACTGGGAGCTGTACCCCGACAGCAACGATTCCGACGGCATCCACGACCCCGCCCAGGCGTGGAACGCTCTGACTGTCGGCGCCTGCACGAACCTGACCCACATCACCGAGCCCGACACCGAGGACTACGAACCCATAGCGCCCAACGGGGGTTTGAGCCCGTTCAGCACGACGGCCCTAGGTTGGCAGCGCCAGTGGCCCCTGAAACCGGACATCGTCCTCGAAGGCGGCAACGCCGCCGCCGACCCGATGGGCGCCGTTACCATGCCCAGCCTCAGCCTTCTTACTACCCACCACGAGCCGGCGAATCGCCTCTTCACGACCACTAACGCCACCAGCGCCGCGACGGCCCTGGCCGCGCGTATGGCCGCGCAGATCATGGCCACCTACCCCGCACTTTGGCCCGAGACTGTCCGTGCGTTGATCGTCCATTCGGCGGAATGGACCCCTGCCATGCGGCAGGCGCACCTGCCGCTCCACCATGCCAAGCGGCACTACCGCCAGCTCGTCCAGCGGTGCGGCTTCGGTGTCCCCGACCTCGGACGGGCGCTCTGGACCGTCGCCAACTCCTTGACCCTCGTGGTCCAGGGCACCCTGCAACCGTTCCGGAAGGAACGCGGCAAACGTCCCACCACCCAGGACATGCACCTCCACCGCCTGCCCTGGCCACACGACGCACTCGAGTCCCTCGGCGACACCCAGGTCGACATGCGCGTCACGCTTTCATACTTCATCGAGCCCAACCCGTCCGAGCGGGGCAATTCCCGCTACCGCTATCGGTCCCACGGGCTGCGCTTCGACGTCAAGCGCCCGACCGAAACCCCCGGTGCCTTTCGCGCCCGAATCAACGCCGCCGTCGAACGGCAAGGGCCAAACCCCGCGTCTTCAGACCCACACTGGCTTCTCGGCACGGACAACCGGCACCGCGGATCCTTGCACTCGGACATCTGGCACGGCACCGCCGCCGAACTTGCAAGCCGAGCCCAGGTCGCCGTCTTCCCAACGATCGGCTGGTGGCGCACGCGCGACCGGCTCGGCTGCGCCAACCGTAGCGCGCGCTACGCTTTGGCCGTCAGCATCCGCGCTCCCGACACGGATGTGGACCTCTACACCGAGGTAGCCAATCAGATCGCCGTGTCGGTCGAAGCGTGAAATCGCAGCTTCACGAGTCACCGCTGAACCACGGAGTCGCCACGACAACCGCACTACGCGCCCACACGCGAGGCCCACGGTCCTAACTCTAGAAGAACAACTGAACGAGAGCGCCGGCCATCTCGCCGATCGTGGACCTAGACGCTCGCCAGGCGGACGGAGCAAGTGAGGTGTTCCACCGTTCGAGGCGATCCCGCAGGCGCTCCGGGAAAGTCCCGGCGAGGTTCGTGCCCTCGGCCGGGTCCGCATCGAGGTCGTAGAGCAGCGAGACCCGGCCGTGCGGCGACTCCTGCGCACCGCTCGGCGGCATGACGACGGCGCCACGCGCGTCGATCGCCTCTGGGCCTGCGCGGGAACCTCCAGCAGCTCCCACCGGCCCATGCGGCTCGCCCAGCTCGGTCCGGCCCGGCAGTAGAGCGCTTCGAGACGGTCCTGCGGGTCCTCATGGGATGAAAAGGCCGAAGCCGTGAACCGGAGGGCGTGCCTCAGAACCGCAGCCGCAGCGATGCCCGGAACGCCCGCGGCTCCCCGGGGCTCAGGAAGCGCGGATCTTCGAAGTCGTCGCCGAGGACCTCGTCCGGTTCGCCGAGCGCCCCGAAGGTCTCGACCTCGCGATCCGTCACGTTGGACACTTCGAGATCGAGGTCGAGCGAAGGGGTGAGTCCGATTCGGCTCCAGAGGTCGCCCCGCCACGCCGAGCCGACCGGCTCCAGCAGGTTCGCCTCGTCGCCGCGCAGGTAGCGGGTGGAATCGCCGAGCAGGCGCGCGCCGAGCACGACGCGCTCGCCAACCGTCAAGTCCGCGCCGGCCCGGAACTGCCGCCGCGGCACGCCGGGAATGAAATCGCCGGGTTCGACTTCGATCTCACCCTCCTCGGCAAACGGGTGAGGCGGACTCGACAGCGTCAGCCGATCCTGGAGAGTCGCATCGAGCAGCGTCCAGGACGCGTCCCAGTTCACCGGACCGCTCCGGCCGCGCACCCACAGCTCCAGGCCCTGCCGGCGAGTCGCGTCGACGTTCGTGAAGTACCCGGCGCTCGTCCCGGCGCCACTGGAGACGAAGACGATGTCGCCCTTGCTGTCGCTGTGGAAGAGGGCCGCGCTCCAGCGCACGGAACCGCGGCTGCCGCGCAGGCCGACCTCCGCGCTCGTCGTCACCACCTGGTCGAGCGGCGGGTCGGCGACGAAGGCGTTCGGCAGCCGGCAGGGGTCGTCCGGGTCCGCGCAGGTCAGCTCGACCGGCGTCGGCACCCGGGCCGATCGGGACACGTTGCCGAACAGCAGCACGGACGACCGTTCCCGCGCGCTCGCCTCCCAGACGAAGCCCGCCGACGGCAAGAGCCGCGAGAAGCCGTGATCGCCGTCGAGCGCCGTGCCGAGTTGATCGTCCAGCTCGATTCGGCTGTCGTTGTAGCGGGCCTGGAGCGTCCAGGTCAGCCGGTCTCCGGCTGTCGTCCAGTGCCGAAGCGCCCACAGGCCGTAGTGCCCCGTCTCGGCGCGCAGCCCCACTTCGGCGCCGGGCAGCAGCACGCCGGTCCCGACGGTCGTCCTCGTGGCGGTCAGTCGGGCAAGCTCGGTCTCGAAGTCGAAGTCGGCCCGGCCGCCGTCCCACGAGGCGCCGGCGAGCCAGCGGCCCGACTCCGACAGCCCGGAGAGCTGGATCGAGCCGCCCCAGCCTTCCTGCTCGGTGCGGCTCCGGTTGTTCACCGCGTCGAAGTCGTCGAGATCGCCGTTGCCTCGCTCGTCATCATCGTCGTGATCCAGATCATCGTCGTCGTCATCGTCGTCATCGTCATCGCCCTCGAACGCGTCGGCGTTGTAGGTGTCGACGTCGTTGCCGCGGAGATAGACCTGCGCCTCGAGTTCGAGGCTCTGGCCAAACAGCCGGCCCACCCGCAGACGCGGGAAGAACAGGTCGTTGCCCGTGCGGTCGGGATGCGTGAACACCTCGCTGCGATCTGTTTCGAGTAGTTCCACGGGCACGACGCCGTTGCCGATCAGCTCGTTGTCCGCGACGCCCAGGGTGAACTCCAGGTGCCCGCCCTCGCCGCGCTGCGAGAGCTTCAGAAGCGCCTGCCGCAGCGAGCTGGGCGAGAAGTCGCGCCAGCCGTCCTCCTCGAACGACCGCGCGCCGGCGAACCAGCCGAGGCTCTTCCCGGAGCCGAACGCGCCGCCGGCGCTCAGTTCACCGGCGCGGCGACGGAACGAACCGGCCTCGATCGTCAGGTCGACCCGCTCCGAATCGAACCCGCTCCGCGTGGTCAGAGCGATCGCTCCGCCGAGTGTGTTCAGGCCGAACATCGGGTTCGCCCCCGGTACGAGCTCGACTCGGTCCGCCGCGAACGTCGGCACGAGGTCCCAGCCCACCACGTCGCCGAAGACCTCGTTGACGCGGACGCCGTCCTCGTAGACCGAGAGGCCCTGGTTTGCACCCAGGAGCGGCGAGGCGCCGAAGCCCCGGTAGAGCACGTCGGCCTGGAGCGCGCTTCCCTGGGCCGGCGCGAGGTGAACTCCGGGCAACTCCGCTTCGAGCAGAGCGCCCACGCCGGAAACCGCCGACCGGTCCAGCACCTCGGTCGAAACGCGATGGACCGTCCAGGGCACACGATCGGCCGACTCGCCCTCATGATCCAGGGGGGCGAGACCGAACACGTCAATCTCCTCGGTGAACGGCCCTTCGGCTTGCGGCTGCTCCTCTTCGCCGTTCCCGGTCGCCTGACCGGCAGACTTCGGGGAACCGATCCCGAAAGCGGAGGCCGGCTGCGCCAGCAACAGGGGGAGCAGCCAGACCAGGCAGGAGAGCATGCGAGGATTGGGCTCCCGCCTCATTCAGCCACTCTAACCCCGCTGAAGGGTCCCGCACATGGTCCACCGACCCATCCGTCGTCCGGTCTGCCTCCCGCTCCTCTTCGTTCTCGCTCTGGGCGCCGCCTCGTCCGTACCCGCCCAGCCGCCACGCATCAACACCGACGATCCGCCGCGGCTGGAAGCCTTCTCCCACGCCACGCGGGTCGGCGATCTGATCTCGGAAACCATGCCATCTGGTTCGAGCAGGTGGCCTTCTTCTCCCGCAGCTACAAGGTCGTCACCTGGGATCAACGCTCGTTCGGGAACTCGACGGACCACGCCGGACGGCACAACGCCGAGGCCTTCGCGGCGGACCTGCTGGCTCTCCTCGACCATCTGGAGATAGACAGCGCCCACCTCGCCGGTCAGTCGATGGGCGGCTGGACAACCGTGCGCTTCGCCCTGGACCACCCGGACCGGGTGCGGTCGGTCATCCTCGCCGACACGACCGGCGGGTTCGTCACCGACGAGGTCCGGGGCGACTACGAGCGTCTGCGGTCAGGCGAAGCGCGGGCCGAAGGCGAGCAGGCACGCGCGGAAGGTCGTCTCGACGAGGATCCCATGCGGTCCCTCCTCTACGGCCAGATCAGCAGCCTGAACGGAGAGCGCCCGACGGACATCGGCGCGATGCTCTTCGGCGTCGACTACGCGCCGCGCGCCGCGGAACTGACCATGCCGGTGCTCATGGTCGTCGGCTCGGCAGATCCCCTGTTCAGGCCGCGGTCGATCCGCACGATCGCCAATCTGCTGCCGAACGTCCGCGTCGTCGAGATCCCGGGCGCCGGCCACTCGCCGTACTTCTACCAGCCGCGCCAGTGGAACCGGGCCGTCCTGGAATTCCTGCGCAGCGTGGACTAGCTGCTACCGCCAGCGGCGATGCCCCCAGAGGTACTGGTCCGGATCGCGCCGGATCGCCTCTTCCAGGAGGCCGTTGAGCGCCAGCAGGATCGCCTCCACGTCGGCGTCGCGGTCGCCGCTCCTCTGCCGTTCGATCAGCGGTGACAGGGTCAACTCGAACGTCATCGGCGCTGCCCGCCGGCACGTCGCGAAACATAGCGGCGCCCGGGTCACCAGGTGCAGCATCGCGGCGGTCGTGTGGGTCTTCGCCGGGTGTCCGAAGAAGGGCACGTCGAGGCCC
The DNA here is from genome assembly GCA_965232105.1 of Thermoanaerobaculia bacterium. GTDB lineage: Bacteria > Acidobacteriota > Thermoanaerobaculia > Multivoradales > Multivoraceae > Multivorans. The sequence continues at coordinate 2,101,158 of OZ246956.1, read as the reverse complement.
TGGCGGGCGTGCTGGTCAACGAGCAGCGCAAGGACTTCTCCGTCGCCGAGCAGGCGCAGGAAGCGGCTCGGGTCCGGGTCGTACTTGGGGATCATCCGAAATCCGCGCCGGGGCCGGCGGCTGAGCGCGAGCTCCTGCACCCGCGGGTTGTTCATCGGCCGCGAAATCCCCGCGACCGGTTTGTAGCGAGACAGCCACTGGCCGGCGAGTTCCCAGTTGCCGAAGTGCCCTGAAACGACGATCAGCCCCCGGTCCGGATCCTCGAGCACCGCCTGAACGTCGTCCGGCATCCGGACCCGAACGCGGTCCGGGGCGTCCAGCACCAGCGCGGACTTCAACGACTCCACCAGGACCGTCCCCATGTGGCGTGTAGCGGCCCGCCCGATCGCCCGCGCTTCCGCCGGGTCTCCGGCTACGCCCGCCCGCAGGATGTTCGAGATCGCCACGCGTCGCCGCGGCCGGTCGGCCGTCCACCACAGCGAACCCAGCCAACCGGCCCAGCGGGAGGCGGCGGCCGGCGGCAGCAAGTCGACGCCGAAGAGCGCCAGCCGCGCCGCCCAGTATTCGAGGAGGTGGAGCACCCGGACTGCCAGGACAAGACGCTGCGGTCAGGCTCCGTGCTGCCGCAGCAGGCCGACGATCTCGCCGACCGTCCGGGTCTTCACGACCTGCTTTGGCTCCAGGGCGATCCCGAACTCCTCCTCCACGTCGTAGAGCACGTCGAGGATGGTCAGCGAGTCGAAGCCCAGCGACTCGATCGTCGTCTCGGGCGCCACGGCATCCCAGTCCCGCTCCTCGACCGCGCTATCGCGCAGCACGTCTCGCAGCCGGCCGAGGATCTCGGAAGGGGCGTCAGCGTCCATCGGCGGGAAGGTTATCGCCGATCGGCCGGCCGCGGGTTTACTCTCCCGGACCCAGCACCAGAACGCCGTTGCTGCCACCGAAGCCGAAGCTGTTCTTCATGACCAGAGGACGCTCGAGGCGCTCCGGCTCGCTACCCACAAGCCGCACGTTGCACTCGGGATCGGGGTTCTCGAGGTTCAGGTTCGGGGGCAGCAACGCCTGTTCGATGCCGAGCAGCGCCGCGATCGCCTCGATCGCGCCGGAGGCGCCCAGCGTGTGACCGAAGTAGGACTTGTTCGCCGAAACGGCGACCCGGTCCGCCGCGGCGCCCAATACCGCCCGGATCGACTCGCTCTCGCAGAGATCGTTGGCGCGTGTGGCGGTGCCGTGTGCGTTCACCGCTCCGAGGTCGGCCGGTTCGATCCCGGCCGACTCGAGAGCAGCGCGCATCGCCACCGCCTGGCCGTCGGCGCTCGGACTCGTCAGGTGGCTGGCGTCGGACGACTCGCCGTAGCCGACGACCTCGCCCCGGATGCGCGCGCCCCTGCGGCGAGCCCGGTCCCACGACTCGACAACCAGCATGCCGGCGCCTTCCCCGAACACCGTGCCGTCGCGGTCGGCGTCGAAGGGCCGGCAGGCGCGGGCCGGGTCGGGGTTTCGCGACATGACGCCCAGGTTGTTCCAGATTCCGAAGTAGAAGGGATCGAAGAAGCCGTCCGCGCCGCCGCTGAGCACGGTATCGGCGTACCCGTCGCGCACCATCCTGTAGGCCATGCCGATCGCGTTCGTCGCCGACGTGCACGCCGAGACGACGACGTAGTTGATGCCGGTCAGCTTGAAGTGGATCGAGATTCCCGCCGAGATCGAGTTGTACATGCAGCGCGGCACCGTCGACGGCCGCAGTCCCCGCACGCCGCGCTCATGGAACCGCTGGTGGCCCGTGGTGTGGCTCTCCGCCGAGCCCGCGCCGGTGCCGAGGATGACCGCCACAGGCTGCGGCTCATAGGGCGGCGCGCCGTCGATCAGACCGGCCGCCTCGAGCGCGTCCGCCGCGGCGACCAGCCCCAGGTCGACGGCACGGTCGGTGGGTCGGCGGCGCAGCCGCTTCAGCCCGGCGCGCACCGTGTCGGCGTCGACCTCCGCGCCGATGCCGACCTTGAGCGCCGACGTGTCGAGCGACTGGAGCTCGCCCACTCCGCCGCGGCCGGCGACCAGGTTGTCCCGGAAGGTCTCGACATCCGTGCCGACGGCGCACGCCACGCCGAGCCCGGTCACAGCGACGCGCCTAGCCATACATCGACAACCCGCCGTTGACGTGGATCACCTGACCCGTCACGTAGGACGATTCCGGCGACAGCAGGAACATGACGACGGCCGCGACTTCCGCCGGCGTCCCCAGCCGTCCCAGCGGCACGCGCAGCCTCTGGCGCTGGTCGTCGGTGAGTTCACCCGTCATGTCGGTTTCGATGAAGCCCGGCGACACCGCGTTGCAGCGGACCCCGAAGCGGGCGGCCTCGAGGGCGAGACTGCGGGTAAGACTGACCAGGCCGGCCTTGGACGCGGCGTAGTCGGCGCCCATCCATCCGCCCGGGCCGTGCGCCGCCAGAGACGCCATGTTGACGATGCTGCCGCCCTTCGCCTTGCGCATCACCCGGTAGGCCGCGCGCGCTGCGGCGAACGAGGCTTCGAGGTTCACGCGCTGGGTCGCCCGCCAGGAGTCGAGATCGAGACCGCGGAACGCGACCGGACGCCCGCCCCCGGCGTTGTTCACGAGACCGTCGATCCGGCCGTAGCGCTCGACCACCTGATCGACCAGCGCGGCGGCGTTTTCCGGTTCGTCGAGGTCGGCGGCGAGCGGGAAACTCCCGGAACCCATCTCGCCACAAACCGCCTCGACCTGGGCGAGTTCCCGCCCATGCACGGCAACCGTGGCGCCGAGAGCCGCGGCGGCCTCAGCGGTTGCCCGGCCAATGCCACGGGTCGAGCCGGTGACGAGGATCACCTGACCGGAAAGGGAAGCAGTCATGAGCCGGCCGCAATCGTAGCGCCGCCGCGGCGCAGGCCGTGCGTACAGATTGCATTTTGAAAATGCAATCTGTACAGACACGTTCCGGCCACCAGCCTTGAGGGCCTCAGTACCATTCGAGCCGTGGTCCACCTTGAAGTAGAGGGAAGACCGGTCGAGGCCCAAGCGGGTGACAGCGTGCTGGTCGCAATGGTTCGCGCCCGTCTGCACCCGACCGGGGGCGGCTGCCTGTGTCTGGCCGGCGACTGTCCGAACTGCCTTGTGACCGTCGATGGCGTCGCCTACACGCGGAGTTGCCAGATGCCGGCGCGAGACGGCCTGGTCGTACGGCGGGATCATCTGGAAGGCGAGGAACCGCCACTGCTGCGCGACGAGCCGGCGCCGGCCGGAAACGCGGCCCCCGCGCACCACGTCCACTGCGACACGGTCGTCATCGGACAAGGCGACTCCGGGCGCCAGGCCGCCTGGGAGGCAAGGAAGGCGGGCCTCGACGTCGTCACCCTGGACGCCCGGGACGGCCAACACGTCACCGGCGTGTACCCCGGTCCACTCGTGGTTGCATCGGACGACGCCGGGCGTGTGCTCCACGTTCATCCCAAGCGCGAAATCGTGGTTGCCACAGGGTCCGCGGAGGTCCAGCCGGTCGTTCCCGGCAGCGACCTCGAAGGCCTGATGACAGTCCGCGCGGCCGCCGACCTTTCAGCGGCCGGCATCGATTTCGGCAGTGTCGTGTCGCTGGGCCAGGCGGTGCCCGGCCTGTCGGCGGGTATCCATGGCCGCCACCTCCCGCTCGGCGAGCGGGGGTGGGACCTCGTCCGCTTCGAAGGCAACGGCCGGGTCGAGGCGGTGGTCGTTCGCCGGTACGGCGACGGCGATGCGCCGGAGGAGCGGTTCGCATGCGACACGGCGGTTCTGGGCCTCGGCCGCAATCCACGGAACGCGCTGGCCCGGATGGCCTCGGACCTTCCTGTCCGCGTCGTCGGCAGCGCCGCGGCGGAACCCGAACTGCCTCCCTGCCCGCCAGACGGAACGGTGTGCCCATGCAGCAGCGTCACCGTCACAGATCTCAACGGCGTGTGGAAGCGCGGCTTCCGCGAGATGGAGCTGCTCAAGCGTGCCACCCTCGCCGGTACCGGCGCCTGCCAGGGCGGCGTCTGCCTGCCCTACCTGCGGAGCTTCCTGCTCGACCGGGGCGGCCGGCTCCAGCCGGCCTTCACGGCCCGGCCGCTCAACCGGCACCTCACCGTCCGCGAACTGGCCGCCGGTGCGTACACTGCGGTGACCGCCCGGTCACCGCTTCATGACGAGCACCTGCGGCTCGGTGCGCGCATGGACCGGGCGGGCGGCTGGTGGCGACCCTGGACCTACGACCAGGCACACGACGAGTACACAGCCGTGCGTGACGGCGTCTCGCTCGGCGACGTGAGTTCCCTGGGCAAGATGGTGGTCTCCGGCCCCGACGCCGAGGCCTTCCTGGAACGGATCGTCCCCACCCGGGTCGAGACGATCAGGCCCGGCCGTTGCCGCTACGTCCTCATGCTGGACGAGCGCGGCTACGCGCTCGACGACGGCATACTCTGCCGGGAAGAAGCTCCAGGAGCTTGCGCGGCAGAAACTGGGTGCGCCGGCCCTCTGGCCGGCAACCGGCGCGAAGCGCCGGCTTCTGGACCTTCTGCCGCGCCAGGCGACGGCGACCGGTTCTTCTTCACCTCGACATCCGGTGGGTCGAGTTTCTTCGAACTGTGGCTGCGTGACTGGGCCGAGGCCTTCGGCTTCGATGTCCGGATCCTGAACCAGACCGCATCGCTCGCCGCGATCAACGTCACCGGGCCCTCGGCGGCCAGGCTGCTGGCGCGGGCCGGCGCCCGGGACCTTCCGGGGTTCAGCCGCCACCGGCGGTTGGACGTCGCCGGCATCGACTGTCGGGCCGTGCGGTTGAGCTTCACGGGCGAGCTGTCCTACGAGCTCCACCACGCGGCCGCCGACGCGAGTCGACTCTGGCGGCGGCTGCTTGCGCTTGGCGGCGATCTGAACGTTCGCCCCCACGGTCTGGAGACTCTCCTCCACCTGAGGCTCGAGAAGGGCCACATCGTCATCGGTCAGGACACGGACTACGACTCGACCCCCCGCCGGCTGGGCCACGAGTGGGCGGTCGACCTGAACAAGGGGGACTTCATCGGTCGCCAGGCGATCCTGCGGACGAACAAGCAACCGCCCGACCGGCGGTTGGTCGCTCTCCGGACTGTCGAAGCGCCTCCTGAGCAACCCGGCGCGTCCCTCGAAGGAGCGGCGATTCACCACGGAGGCCGCTACGCCGGCTACGTGACGTCCGACGCAAGCTGCGGACTAGGAGGTGGCCGCTCTGAAGCCGGCAAGGGCATCCCCATGCTCGGTTGGCTCTACATGGACGACGAGGGCAACCTGCCCCGGGAACCGACCGTCGATGGCCGGCCGGTACGCCGCATCGATGGTCCCCTCTACGACCCGGACGGCGAGCGGGCCCGCGTAGCCATCGACCTCGCGAGTGAACCGCCTGAGGAGGTCCGCGACTTCCCCACCGAGCGCCCCGACGCAACCGACATGGCCGGCGAGACACCCTCCGGCCCGCCACGGCTGAGTCCGATCGAGGCGACTCGGGTCGTTGCCGCTCCAGCCGCTCTCGACGGCCTGACGGCAGACGCGCCGTGGCCGGGCGATGCGCTCGCCCTCCGCATCGCCCCCGACGAACTCCTCGTCACCGCCCTGCCCACCTTCGAGGTCGCCGGCGACCCGCACGCGATCGTCGAGCGCGAGACCGGCTTCTCCTGCGTCTGGCTCGATGCCGCCGACACCGCGGCCCTCCTCGACCGCGAATGCGACTGGGAACGACCGGCCGGGCGGCCGGCGCTGGCCCAGGGCGAGATCGCCGGCATCCCGGTCAAGTTGTGGTTCGAGGCCAAGCGGACCCTGCTCCTGGCGCCGGCACCTTTCGCCGCCGCCTTCCAGCGCCGTCTGAGCCGGACGCTCGGCTACGACGCCGGAGGCGCGGCATGAACGAATTCGTCGAGCGACAGATGAAGCTGACCTGGCGGCCCCCGAAGAAGGCCTACGACGTGGTGATCGTCGGCGCGGGCGGGCACGGGCTGGCCACCGCCTACTACCTGGCGACTCGCCACGGGATCACGAACGTCGGCGTGTTCGAACGCGGCTACATCGGCAGCGGCAACTCGGGCCGCAACACGACGATCATCCGAGCCAACTACGGCATCCCCGCCGCGGTGCGCTTCTACCAACGGAGCGTCGACCTCTACCGGGGCCTGGAAGAGGAGACCGGGCGCTGGTTGATGCACCAGGAGAAAGGCATCCTGTGGATGGCGCATTCCGAAGCGGCCGCGCGGACTGAGCGGATGCGGGCGAAGCTGAACACCGAGTTCGGCGCCGAGACCGAGTTCGTCGGGCCTCGGCAAGTCCAGGAGCTATGCCCCGAGCTCGACATGGATGGCGGCGGCCGCTGGCCGGTGTTGGGCGCCTCCTACCATCCGCAAGGCGCCACCGCCCGCCACGACCGCGTGGTCTGGGCGCTCGCCGAGGGCGCGATGGAGCACGGCGTCCACGTCCTTCAGAACACGCCCGCCCTCGGTCTGATCCTCGACGGCGACCGGGTCGCCGGCGTGAGGACCGCGGCGGGCGACGTTGCCGCCGGCACCGTCGTTTCGGCCGTCGGTGGCCATGTCAGCCGGCTCGCCGCAATGGCCGGCGTGCGGCTGCCGATTCACACGTACCGCCTGCAGGCGTTCGTCACGAACCACTACCGGCGGCAGTTCGGGCCCATCGTCGCCTCTTCGGAGCTCTTCTTCTACGCCTCGCAGACCGCGCGAGGCGAGATGCTCCTGGGCGCCGAGATCGATCCGCAGCCCAGCTTCTCCTACCGGTCGAGCCACGATTTCGTGCAGCACGTCTGCCGGCGGGCGCTCTGCCTGCTGCCCTTCATGGCGAACCTCCGGGTGCTGCGCCAGTGGACGGGCGTCTGCGACATGAGCCCCGACTACTCGCCGATCCTCGGCCCGACCGGCGTGGACGGCTTCTACATCACGACCGGCTGGGGCACCTGGGGCTTCAAGGCGATCCCGGCCGGCGGCGAGCAGATGGCGGAACTCATCGCGACCGGCGAGATGCCGAAACTCATCGAACCCTTCGGCCTCGATCGCTTCGCGCGCGACCGCACGATGGCCGACCGCGGCTCGGCCGGGACGCACTAGCAATGAGCCTCCGCATCCCCTGCCCCAACTGCGGCGCCCGTTCGGTCCACGAGTTCGTCCATGGCGAGATCCGGCGCGCGCCGGAACACCTGACGGACCCGGACGAGCGGGATCTCGACCTCGCCTTCATGCACGACAACGAAGAAGGCGTCGTCACCGAGCGCTGGTTCCACGCCCAGGGTTGCCGCCGCTGGTTCGAGATCCAGCGCGACACGACGACGGACCGGATCGTCGAACCGATCAAATCCTGAACCGCGGGCCAGCTTCCGGCTAAGATGGCCGTACTGTTCGCAAACCCAGGATCGGCCGAAGAACGCTGGCCACGACCCGGAGGACGCCGCACATGGCAAGACGCACCCTCATCCTCACGACCCTGCTCGCCTTCGCGGCGGCAGGCGCCATCGTCGCCTCCGACGACATCCCCCGCCGTCACGACGGCAAGCCCGATCTCTCGGGGACCTACGACATCGCGACGCTGACTCCTCTCCAGCGACCCGCGCAGTACGGCGACAACCTGACCCTGACCCCGGAGGAGGCCAAGGCGATCGCGGATCACTGGCAGTCGAACTTCGAGAAGGACTACGCGCCTAGCGACCCGAATCGCGAGGCGCCGCCGGAGGGGGGTACCGGCATCTACGCGCCCGAGTTCACCGGCGCCGCCGGCAAGGTCGGCGGCTACAACGCCTTCTACGTCGACATCGGAGACGGCAACTTCCAGCTCGACGGCAAGTACCGCACGTCCATCATCACCGAGCCCGCGGACGGCAGGATGCCGGCGCTCACCGACGCCGCGAAGAAGCGGTTCGCGGAGGGGGCAGCCTTCCGCCACGAGAACACCGGCACCGCCTGGTGGATTGACCGCGAGTTCGGCCCGTACGACGACCCGGAGCTCCGCCCGCACGCAGAGCGCTGCCTGCTCGGCTTCGGCTCCACCGCCGGACCGCCGGCCATGCCCGTCATGTACAACAACATGAAGCGGATCGTGCAGACCGACACCCACGTGATGATCCTGGTCGAGATGAACCACGACGCACGGGTCATCCGCATCGACTCAGAGCACGACGACAACGTGGAGAGCTGGCTCGGCGAATCGGTCGGCCGCTGGGACGGCGACACCCTGGTCGTCACGACGAAGAACTTCGGCGACGACTACAGCTTCACGCAGGGTTCCAAGGAGATGGTGATCACCGAGCGCTTCAGCCGCATCGACGAGGACACCCTGCTCTACGGCTTCACCGTCGACGACCCGAACACCTGGACCGAGCCCTGGGGCGGCGAGTACCCCTGGCCCGCCAGCACGAACAAGGTCTACGAGTACGCCTGCCACGAAGGCAACTACGCCTTGGGCGGCATTCTGCGCGGCGCCCGGCTGCTCGAGGAAGAAGCCCTCGAAGGCGACGCCGCGTCGACCGGCGGCGGCGGTTCGGAGTAGCCGAGTCCCGGGGGTTGCACCCGCCCGGCTGGTCGGGTTCCGGGGGGCGCCCTCCAGACCCCCTCTGACCCCGAGAACGGGCGGGTGCAGCCGCCGCAGCAGCAGCCGGCTGCTATGGTCGGCGGCTCAATTCCTTGGAGGACAATCGATGCGCCGCACTCTGTTCGTTCTGTTGATCGCTATGCTCCTGGCCGTGACTGGCGTGGCCGCTGACAACCACGGCCCCACGGTCGAAGACTTGGCCTGGATGACCGGTACCTGGAGCGGCCCGTCCCTGGAGGAGAACTGGGCGGTGCCCAAGAACGGCTCGATGGTGGCCCGGGTCCGGGGCTTCTCGCCCGACGGCACGACGAACATGATCGAGTTGATCTCGATCGAGGAGGAGAACGACTCCCTGGTGCTGCGCCTCAAGCAGTGGGACCCCGGCATGAAGCCTCGCTACGAGGGTTTCCAAGTGATGAAGCTCGTCGAGTCGAAGGACCGGATGATCAGGTTCGAGAACACGGGCGAAGGCAACGGCTCTCTGGCCAAGCTCGCCTACAGCCGGCCCGCCGACGACAAGTTCGTCATCTCGGTCGAGGTGGCCAGCGGCCAGGAGTTCGAGATCCCGCTCGAGGCGGTCAAGTAGCACTGGCCCGGTGGCGGTGAGCCGCTCCGGAATCGCGGCGTCCGCGGCGCTCCTCGTCGCGGGCGCCGAACTGTTTACAGGCGGCACCGCCGTCGCCCAGCGGAAACCGGCCAGCCCGGCCGGCGAGGCCGCGGCTCAGATCGGCGGCTACTTCGATCCCCGCTCCGGCTATGTCAACGGGGCGTGGATCGAGGTCAAGTTCGGCCGGCCGCTGCGGCGCGGCCGGGACATCTTCGGGCCGCCGGACTTCATCGCGTTTCTCAACGACGGCGCCCCGGTCTGGCGCGCGGGCGCGAACTACACGACCCGGCTGATCACGGAACTGCCGCTCGTCATCGACGACACCCGTCTCGAGCCCGGCGAGTACACGATGTTCATCCAACTCGGCCCGGAGCGGTGGATTCTGATCATCTCGACCTGGCCGGCTCAGGAGACATACGACTACCAGGAACGCGAAGCGCTGTTCGGCGCCTACGGCTACACGCCGGACCGGGACCTGCTACGCACCGACATGGTTCTCCAGCCGTTGCCGATCTCGTTCGAACAGTTGTCCTGGCAGTTCCTCGACGTGACCCCGGAGGGTGGCCGGTTGGCGCTCCTCTGGGACCGGCAGATGGCTTCGGTGCCGTTCCTCGTGGCCGGACCGGCCGACGAAGGCGAAGAACCGGCTGAGGAGGGCAATCCATGAGTGAGTCCGCTACTACCGGTCAGAGAATGCGCGGCCAGTGCCTCTGCGGCGCCGTGGAGTTCGCGGTCGACGTCCCGGAGCGCACCTACAGCGTCTGCCACTGCGGTCTGTGCCGTCGCTGGTCCGGCGGACCGCTGATGTCCGTCCACTGCCCCGAGCCGAAGACCGAGTGGCGGAACGACGAGGGACTGACCTGGTACCAGGGCACTCCCTGGGCTCAGCGCGGCTTCTGCTCCCGTTGCGGATCGAGCCTCTTCTGGCGGCTCGCGCAGGAACCGGAGGGGATGCTGATCGTCAGCGTCGACGCCCTGGAAAACGCAACCGGCTTCGCGCTCGACCGCCACATCTACAGCGACGCCAAACCCGATCGGTATGACTTCGCCGACGACCGGCCACGGGTTACGGAGGCAGAGCTGATGAAGGAGCTTGGGCTCGGTTAGACGACGCCCACCATATGGTCGTCCAGCCTTCCCCGTTCTCCCGTGGCGTCGTGAAAAGGCCCCGACGCTAAGCTCGCGGTCCCTGCACAAAGGAACCCTCGATGAAGAACACAGTGCAAGCAGAACTGCGCGACTTTCTCGCTTCGAGTAACGCCACGACGAATCCTCTCTTGCGAGCTCGAAACGTCGACCTGGTCATGTACTTCTATGGTTTCGGCGGTCCACCGCTGCCTACACTTGAGGAAACAGCCGAACGCTTCCGCCCCACCGAAGATCACGTTAAGAGTAAACCGCTCACCAGGGAGAGAGTACGCCAGATTCTGAAGCGTGACTTCCGCGACAAGATCGGGCCCAACGACGTTCCAGCTCTGGCCCGTCTGGCCGAGTTGGCGGAGACTTCTCCCTATTGGCTGAACTCGGTCCTGACAGCCCGAATCCGGGATTCCGGCCTCGCCGAGGATGGGTTCAGTCCTCGCGGCCTACTCAAGCTCTTCGCGGACGCGGGTCTTGGAACTGCCTACGGCGCCTACAGACCCGACCTGCAGCCGATGCGACGCCGTTCGTCTGAGGAGACCTACGATAACCACTTCATCATCGACGAGCACTACCTCCCCACCGCAAGAGCTCTTCGCAAGAAGGCTCGGGCCTTTCACCGTAAGTACGGACTGGCTCAAATCGACGACCTGCTGGCTTCCGAGGAAGGAGACGGCGACACCGAACAACGCATACTATTGGAACAAATGCTCCACCTCGACCACCATGTATGGACTGCATCCGACGGCGACGGGATTTGGTACTTGTTCGAGGACACCAAGCACGCCATTCGGAATGTCTGCGAGAAGGTGCTGCCGGTGGTCGGCTCCTGTGCAGCCGAAGATGTTGGCAACCGCGTGCAGGCGCTCCCTGAACGCCCGGAGGAATGATCCTCGCTACGCCTACCGGTTCCCACCCAGGCAACTCATTCGTCGTTACCTGAAGACCTCCGCATCGTTCGAGGTCGTAGACGGGCAAGTACGACACAGGCAATCACGGAACGCCACCCTCCAGGCCATTGACCGGGATCTAGTGGCCCACCTTCGGACGAAGCCAGGCGGTACAAGCTGGCCCGAGATACGAACGCACTTGGAAGAGCAGGGACACAAGCCTGCCAACATTACTCGGACTATTCAATGGTCACCATTCCTGAGCGTCGACAAGCGGCGAGGGCGTGGTGTGTACACCTACTCTCTCCTCGGAGCGCAGAACACCGAGTCAGCGTCCAAAAGCGATGCTGCAGACGAGAGCTACGACCGATGCAAGGAGCGATTGGAGCGCCTGAGCGACACTGACTTCTCGACGTCGACAACCCAGAGGAAGGATCAGCCCATTCTTCGGGACTGGCTGTTCGACCGGAATGAGGAAGCCGACTGCGCCCTGTGCGGAAAACGCTACATCACATCGGCTCTGGTTGCGGCACACAAGAAGAAGCGCGAGAGGTGCAGCGACCCCGAGAGACGCGACCCCTACATCGTGATGCCGCTGTGTCGGTTCGGGTGCGATTTTGTCTACGAAGAGCGCTATGTGTCTATTCAAGACGGCGTGGTCGAGGTCGGAAGGCACCGCGAAGGAAGCGACGCTGTGGTCACCTATGTAGACGAGCTTGTGGGCAGGGTGGTGAGCGACGAGTGGATGACGGGAAAGCGGTCTTACTTTGACGACATATGAGTCGCAGCGACTGCGCCAGTCCGCCACGATGTGGCCGAGTGAATGTGGAATCGCCCAGAGGCATCACGAGGCCCAAAGGGAAATGCGGCCGGGTGAGCAAACGCTCAGCGAACCGCCGTGGCAGCCCTCCCAACCGCAACGGGAGCTTTGCCCGCGAGTCCAGGCCTGTCAACTGTCCCAGGCGGGTACCCACCGGTAAGCACATCTGAAACGGCCGGCCGGGCCGACTAGAGAGCGAGGCTCGCCTCGCGCCGGCGCACCCAGTGTGAGACGCTGGCTACTCGCCGCCGCTCGTCCCGACGGCTGCCGCCAGCGCCTCTTCCTCGAGCAGCCGCGCGCCGCGCATGATGGCGCCCATCGCATAGTTACCCTCGTGGCAGGCGTACTCGTAGACCTTGTTCGTGGTCTCGGGCCACAGGTAGTCACCCTTCCAGGGCTGGGTCCAGGTTGCGGGATCGTCGACGGTGAACTCGTAGTGGAGGGTGTCCTCGTCAAGCCGGGAGAAGCGCTCGGTCACGTGAAGGTCCCGTGAGGCGCCGCCGAGGCCCGGTCGATCCCGGAAGTTCTTCGTGCTCACGACGAGCGTGTCGCCTTCCCACCAGCCGATCGAGTCGCCGAGCCACTTGCGAACGCCCGAGTCGTCGTGCTTCGAGTCGAGCCGAATCACCCGGGCGTCGTGATTCATCTCGACCAGGATCATCACGTGGGTGTCCGTCTGCACGATCCGCTTGTGGTTGTTGTAGAGCACCGGCAGCATCGGCGGTCCCTGCGTGGAGCCGAAGCCCATGAGGCAGCGCTCGGCGTGCGGACGCTGTTCGATGTCGTCGTACGGTCCCGGCGCGTCCGCGCCGTTGTCAGTGATCCACCAGGCGGTTCCCGTGTTCGGGCGAAACGGCGTCAGCTTCCTGCGCTCCGCCTGACGCGCCCGCGCCTCTTCGGTCACGGGCGGGCGGCGGCCGTTCTTCGGCTCGGTGATGATCGAGGTGCGGTACGCGCCGTCGATCGACAGGGCCGAATCGCCGCGATCGATCCAGAAGCTGTTGTAGCCGCCAACGTTCCCCGCGCCCAGATCCTCTCGCTGGGAGTCGTCGAAGCCGACCGGCGCGGCTCCGCCCTCGGCCGGAGCGTCGCGGTTCGGGTCGCTGCGCTCGAGCCCGCGGGCCAGGAGCGCCTGCTCCTGCTCTTCGATCTCCCGTGCCTGCTCCTGGGTCAGGAAGAGGTTGTCGCCGAACCTCGCCGGCCGCGACAGCGGCGTCAGGGTGGCGACATCGTAGGAGCCCGAGAGATCGGGCTTGCCGCTCGCGGTGCGGGGAATGTCGTCGGCCTGTGCGCCCACCGCCGGCGCCAGTGCCAGAACGGCTGCGCCGAGAGTGGCGAGAATCGTGGTCGTGTTCGGCTGCTTCGTGCTCATCGGCTGCCTCCAGACTTTCTGCTGACGAACGATCAGCGTACCAGCGGCCGCATCTTCCGACGTGGCCTTGCCGAGCCGACCATCGGACAGCTCCCTGGCAGGCGTGGTGCCGCTATGCTGCGCCTCATCAACGGATCAGGCAGGTACACGTCTGCCATGGAGCGGGGAGCGTGACATGAGTGCCAACCATGTACCGGGCGACGTGCGACTGCGGAGCGTCGTGGCGGTTGCCGCGATTCTGGGGTTCCTGGGCTCGGGCGCGGTTTTCGGCCAGGCAGGCCCGCTGATCGAACCCGTCACCGACGCCGAGCTCGCCGCCACGCCGAACGGCGACTGGCTGAGCTTCCGCGGCAACCTGTCGGCCTGGGCCTACAGCGCCCTCGACGCGGTGAACACGGAGACGGTCGGGCAACTCGACTTCGCCTGGGCGGCGCCGATGGAAGCCGGTCCCAACGAGGCGACGCCCCTGGTGCGAGGCGGCATCGTCTACCTGCCACAGCCCGAGGACGTGATCCACGCCCTCGACGCCCGCACCGGCGACCTGATCTGGGAGTACCGCCGAGAGCACAACTACCTGGATCCCGAAGGGACGAACCCCGAGCGGCGTTTCAGCCAGGCCCTGGGCCGGATCACCCGCAACATCGCGATCTGGCAGGACGGCCTGTTCGTCGCGACGATGGACGCCTTCATCATCCGCCTGGACGCGAACACCGGCGAACTGGTCTGGGAGACCCGGGTCGGGGACAGCCACATCGCTCACTCCTCCGGTCCGATCATCGCGAACGGCAAGGTGATCAGCGGACGCTCGTGCAACATGTCGGTAGCCGGCGGTTGCTACATCACCGCGCACGACGCGGAGGACGGCCGGGAGCTGTGGCGCTTCTACACGATCCCGAGGCCCGGCGAACCCGGCGACGAAACCTGGGGCGGCCTGCCGCTCGAGCGCCGGTTCCACGTCGGCGCCTGGCACGTCGGCTCCTACGACCCGGACCTCGACCTCATCTACTGGGGCACGTCGGTGCCCGCGCCCTCACCCGAGGTCCTGCGCGGCAGCGGGGCCGGCTCGCTGCTCTACTCGAACAGCACCCTCGCGCTGCGCGCCGACACCGGCGAACTCGCGTGGTACTTCCAGCACCTGCCGCGGGACAACTGGGACCTCGACCATCCCTTCGAGCGCATCCTGGTCGATCTCGAAATGGAGCCGGACGAGGAGGCCGCCTGGTCGATCAACCCGGATCTCGAGCACGGTGAGCGTCGACGGGTGATGACCGGCTTCCCCGGCAAGACGGCAATCCTCTGGACCCTCGACCGCGAAACCGGCGAGTTCCTGTGGGCACGCGAAACCGTGTTCCAGAACGTGATCACGCACATCGATGCGCACACCGGAGCGGTCACGGTCAACGAGGAGATCATCCCCAAGGCCCGCGACGAGGAGTACGGCGTCGTCTGCCCGGCGGCGAGCGGCGGCAAGGACTGGCCTACCGCGGCCTACAGCCCGCTCACCGAAGCGGTCTACGCGCCCCTGCAGGACGTCTGCATGTCGCCGATCATCACTGGGACAGGCGTTGGACCTCCCCAGGGCTACGGGATCAACTTCCGGATGCAGTTGGCCCCGAACAAGACGACGGTCGGGCGCCTGGACGCGGTCTCCGCGCGCACCGGCGTATCCCTGTGGCGGTTCGAGGAACCGGCCGGGACGATGTCCGTGATGACGACCGGCGGCGGACTCGTCTTCGCAGGCAACACGAACCGGCGCTTCCGGGCCTTCGACGCCGCGTCCGGGGACGTCCTCTGGGAGACGGTGCTGGGCGGACCGGTCACCGGCTTCCCGGTCAGTTTCGCCGTCGACGGCGAACAGTACGTCGCGGTGACCGCGGGCGGCGGCGATCTGTTGAGTGGCCTTTTCAACCGCTTCGGGAACCTGCCCGCGCGCTCAGGATCGAACATGCTCTACGCCTTCAAGCTCTCCGACACCGCCGGCCGCGGTCCGATCGAGCAGCCGGTCGTCACCGCCGCAGGCGCTGCCGAACCCGGGTGGCGCCCCGCGCCACCCGCGAACCAGTCCGCGCGCCCGTCATCGGGCGCGCGGATGGAGCCGCCGCCGATGATCATGATCGACGCGCCCCTGCTCGAGACCTCGGCGCCATGCGCCACCTTCTCCGCGGAGCAGGCCGACCGGGGGGCGACGCTCTACCAGGAACAGTGCGCGGAATGCCACGGGCCGACGCTGCGGGGCGGCGCCCAGGGAGCGGCGATCGCCGGGCGCAGCTTCACCAGCTACTGGTCGAACCGCGCCGCCAGCGGGCTCTACCGGACGATCCGCGAGACGATGCCCCAGGGCCGCGAAGGGACGATCGGTCCAGCGGCATCAGCCGATCTGGTCGCCTTCCTCCTGCGCGAGAACGGCGCCGAGGCCACCGGCGAGTTCGGCACCGACGTCGAAACGCTAGACGGCCAGCGCACCTGCTTCCGGCAGTAGTCCGAGTCTGCCGGGCGGCCCGACGGCCGACGCATGGTCTTCGTGATCGTGGTCGTCCTCGTCGTGGCCGGCCTCGTCGCCGTCGTCGTGGTCGGCCTCGCCGTCCTCGTCGTGACCGGCTTCGTCGTGGTCTTCGTGACCGGCCTCGTCGACACCGTGGGCCGCCTCGTCGTGATCGTGAGCCTCATGCTGGGCGCCGTGATCGTGACCGTCATCGTGCGAGTGACCGAGGTGCGAGTGCTGGTGCCAGAGGCCCATCACCGCCATCGCGCCGATGCCGATCACCACGAGCGCGAACTTGAGCCAACGGTCGCGGTCCTGCTCGGGCATCGGAACGTCGTCTTCACCCATCAGGGAGCTCCGGACGTAGTGGGCGACCCGGTCCCGCTCCCTTGACATCTCCGCATCGAGCACATCCATCACCGCCACGTAGATGAAGGTGCCCGCGGCGATCGCGTTGAAGCTGCCCTCGAAGATGAGAGCGGTTCTCCCCTCGAACACCTGCCCGGCCACAGTGCCGAGCACGATCCCGATCGGCGTCATGACCGCGAAGAGCCACAGCGTCTGCCACAGTTTCCGGTTGCCTGCGGAGTGGGCAGTCACGATCAGCGCGAACGCGGCGGACCCCTTGTGGAACAGGATGCCCAGCATGACGACCAGCGCGGCCGCGGCTTCGGGCTGCAGACCGAGAGCCATCCCCGCGATGATCGAGTGCACCGACAGCACGATGAGCAGGACGAAGGCGTAGAACGGCGGCCTCGTCGGCTCGTCTTCCTGGCCAAGCATCGAATTGCGGCCTTCGAGAACGACCCGGTCGATCAGGAGCAGCAGGCCGACTCCCAGCGCCGCGAGCAGGGGCGCCATGGGATAGTCCACCACGTTCCGGAGCGCTTCGTCCGCTTCGGGCAGCAGGTGGACGAACCCGACACCGAGGAAGATGCCCCCGGCGAGCGCGTTGCCCAGGGAGAGATACCGGCGGCTCGCCTGCTGCTTCGAGACGAGGATGGGAATCATGCCGCCGACGATGGCGATCCCCAGGATCGACACGCCGGCAATGATCTTGATGGCAAGCGGAGTCATCAGGGGGCTCCTCCTCTATCGTGTCGACCGCTCAGGGTGATCCGCCGGCCGCTGCCGACTCGCCGTCCGCCAGCGACGGCGGCAAGAGCTCCGGTCTGGCGAAGAAATTCGCCAGGACGGCCTGGGCGTAGGCCGGCCGGGCATTCAGCCGCTCCCGGTAAGCGGCAAGCCGCGGGCCGATCGGCTCCCTGTAGGCAACCGCCCAGTCCAGGCAACTGCCGAGCAGGATGTCGACCCCGGTGAAGCGGTCGCCCAGCAGGAACTCCCGTCCGTCCGCAAACTCGAGTTCCGCCACCTCCGACTGCTTGGCGAACCCCTCCGACGCGGCCTGGATCGCGGTCGGGGACTCGCCGTACAGGTGAGCGAGGTCGCGATGCTTGCGGATGATGTACAGCGTGTGGGCGTCGAGCTCCATCATCACGAAGAACGCCCACTGGTCGTAGCGCGCCCGCGCTTCGCTGCCCGCCACCGGCATCAGACCGTCCGGCTCACCGTACTTCTCCGCCAGGTAGTTCACGATCGCCGCACTCTCCGCGAGCGTCAGATCGCCGTCCTGGAGCACCGGGATCTTCTGCCGCGGATTGAGCCGCGTGAACGCCTCCGTCTGCGTTTCCCCCGTGCGCGGACCGATCGGCCGGTGCTCGTAGTCGAGCCCCAACTCGGCCAGCGCCCAGAGCGGGCGCAGCGTCCGCGACGTGCTGCAACCCCAGAGCACCCGCGGTGAGGCCGTCGTTTGCTCGTCTGTCATGGGGCCGGTACAGGATGACAGAAATGCAAGTGGATGGGAACGCTACTATCTCTGATTCGACGATGACACCGATCCGGCCATCCACCAAGCCCAACCCGTTCCCGTATTGTCCAGGGCCAGCCCTGTTTGAGTAGGGCCTTCTGATGGGACACATGGAACTGGCCTCCGACCACGTCCGGCGTGCCCAGATCCGGCTAAGGGCGCTCGATGCTCTCTACGAGGCGGAGAGTTGGGCAGATGTCGTTTGCGAGTCCGAGGAGGTCGTCGAACTCACGCTGCACGGCCTGTTGCACGCCGTTGGAATCGATCCGCCGCGAGTGCATGTGGCGGACGTGCTGGAAGCCCAACGGAACCAGCTACCCAATGGGTTGGCGAAGGACCTGGACCGACTTGCGGCAGTAGCCCGGAATCTCCGCCGCGACCGAGAACTGGCATTCCTCGGCGCACCCGACCTCGTACCTACGGAGTTTTACCGGAAGGCGGACGCCCGTGAAGCTCGGAAGGCCGCGCGGTTCGTGGTCGCCAGCGTCACACCGAGAGTAGAGAGATATGGCCCTATCGCTCGGGTGCCGCCATGAGTCTCAACATCAAGAACGATGACGCTTGTCACCGCCCGAACGAACGTCCTCGCCAAACCGGCAGGCCCAAGACCGCTACGAAGGCCGCCGTGTTACCCGAGAGGCCGAATCCAGGGCGGAGACAGAACCAGATTGAGGCCTTGGCCCAGGAACTTCACGAGATCGGACAACGCTGCGCCGGCCTGCTCCAACCCGGTCCCTCAGCCGTTGAGCATGGTGACTGGCTGTACGACAAGCGCGGACTACCGAAGTGATCGTCATGAAGATCGAGGATCCCGGTTCGCTCCGCTAGCGCCGGACCATTCCCGGACCCGTCACGAACGGACTCGGCTCGCCGAAGCCAAGCACCAGCAGTTCTTTCTTTGCACGCGTCGCTGCCACGTAGACAAGGGCTCGTTCCTCCGTCTCGGCCGCCGCGCGACCTGCTTCGTCGCCGCGAGCGAAGACGGCAGCGCGCAGTGGGACGAGTCCCTTGTTCACGCTTGCGATGGCCACCCGGTCGGACTCCAACCCCTTTACACGGTGCATGGAGGCCAGACGGACGCCTTCCCTCTCGCGGTCGTCGAGGTCGTCGGCCTCGAGCACGAAGACGGGCGACTCGTACTCACCGAAGCTCACTGCCAGGGCGTTGCGCTCTGGAACCCCTCAACAACCGGCCCTGGCGCTTCAGGGCGGCGAAGTCCCGCAGCCACAGGCGGTCCGGGGCGATGAGTTCACTAACGAAACACTCCGCGTCGAAACCTGCCGTGACCGTGTCTTCGCCACGCCAGCGGGCGACCACCCGACCGTGGTCGGTCCCGCAGCCGATCAACTCCGACAGCCTGATCTCGCCATGTTCCTAAACGACCTGGGCGATGGCGGCCCGCACGTTGTTCGGCCAGGTTCGGGCAGCGATGAAGCCCGCGCGGTGGGCGGCGTCCTGCACGTTGTCGGAGAACGCGATGAGCGGCGGAGTTCGCGCACCCAGAGATGCAGGCCGACCTGCAGAAAGGGCAAGAGCCGGCCCGACTCCTCGCCTTCTTCCCGTCGCCGCGCCACGGAGATCAGCGCGCACAGCCCGTCGAGTACCGCGAGCGCCTCGCGCCCGGTGGCAACCGGAAGGCTTCGACGGAGGCGATCCGCGACCTCCGTCACCGGCATGGCAAGCCCGTCGAGCACCATGAGCAGATTGACGAACGTGGCGTGCTCGCACAGGCGGTCGGCCAGCGTGACGCGCCAGCCGTCTGACTCGAAGTCGCCCTCGATGGGTACGCCGAAGAACAACTCGTGCAGCGCGCAGACGTAGTCCTCCACCGACGCCCGCCGGCGCTCAAGAACGTCCGCAAGGTCGGCGCGCGGCATGAGGTGCCCGCCGACCAACGAGCCGCCGAGGAACTCGTCGATGCTCCGCCGAGTTTCACCAACGATGGAACCAGGCTCGAACGGCTGATCGAAGATGGGGGACACGTACTCACGCAACTCCGGCTCGGCGCCTTCGTCGCCCAGGGTCGGCGACGATGTGCTCCGGCCCCATGCCCACCTGCGGAGCGCGCGCGGCCTGACCGATGAACAGCCTCGCCGTGACGCGGGCGCGCAGCGCCGGCGTCCCGTGAATCGCCTTCGCGATGCCGCGCGCCTGGTCCGTCGCCAGGGCGTTCATCGGGTAGATCAGGATCGCCTTGATCCCCTACCGGCCGCCCGGCGTGCGCGCCTGCTCGCGGCAGTAGTCGAGAATCGGCAGCAAGAAGCCCTCCGTCTTGCCGGAGCCCGTGCCCGTGGCGATGACCGTCGAACGCCCCGCGCCAGCGGCAAGCCGCGAGAAAGGCGGTCCGCCGATGGCGGTACGGCGTGTAGCCGAGCGGCACTTCTGGAAACGGCTCGCCTCCTTCCGGAGCAGCCCGGTACGGCAGCGCGATGGAGAGATACGGACCCTTGACGAGGTCCTCGGGCTCGGCCAGGAACTCGTCGATGACGCCGGCCAGTTCCGGGTTGGAGGGGCCGAACCCCGTCGAGAGGAAGGACCGGAGGGCGTCAGCGACTTCGGAGGCGACGGCGGACGGGATCAAGGGCGCTTTCCAAGGCGGCCGCCAAGATGGCACCTACTCGATGGTTCACTCTACGCCAGCAGCCCGAAGTCACGTGAAGGCACCCGTCGACTCATGGACTGTTGTAGCGTGCCAGCGACGTGCGGCCTCGACACCCGAAGAAGGAGGTCGAGGCCGCCCTGACTGAAGCGGAGGAGGCAGGCTGGATCGTGACCCTGAGCCCACGCGGCCATTCCTGGGGTGTGATGAGGTGCGGCGAAGCCAGCCGTTCGGGCTGCCAGTCCTGGATCTGGTCTACACCCAAGAACCCGGGCAACCACGCCAATGATCTTCGCCGGAAAGTCAGGCGCTGCCCCCACAAGTGAACCCCAAGACCTACGAGGACAAGCCGATGCCGAACCAACAGTTCACTCTGATCGTCGAAGGCGCCGATCTACGGTCCAGACCGGTTGTCGACGCGCTCTTCGAAGCCGGTTGCGACGATGCCACGATTGGAAGTGTCGACGAAACTCACTACATCGACTTCGACCGCGAAGCCGTCAGCCTCGGTGAGGCGCTCCTCTCCGCAGTCCGGGACGTCGAGAAGGTGGAGGGTCTTCGAGTCACGCGTGTCGTGGATGTCGGCCCAGACCTCACGGCCGATCTCGAACCCCGAACGAGTCGCCAGACCGGCAGCTTCGGTTGGTCCCTCCCCGTGGCACCTGAGCCGGACGGGCTCGCTTCGCCGCGAACCGACCCGAATCACCTACGGCTCTGGTCAGGCCGTACGCTGCGCCCTCGGCTCGAAGAACAAGCAACAGACCATTCCCCTCTCGTTCCCGCGTTCAACGCCAGCCCCACGATTCCTCGCCACCATCACGCTATCCCTGCGGCCCGACGGGCTAGCCTTCGGGAGCGAGCCCAGTCTTTCTTGACGGCCGCGTTGAGCACTAGCGCGATGCGCGGCATCCTGGGTACCAGTTCGACTTGAAGCCGGCGTATCGGAAAGGGCTCTCCAAGACTTCCAACTGCAGCGTCGTCCGCAAAGCAGAACATCGACAATGAAGGATCCGTCGCCTTCCACCCGTAACGTGCTCTTCGCCCTCAGCGGGAACGAGTGCGCCCATCCCGAATGCCCGCTACCTGTGACAGAGCGGCGCACCATCCCTGTTGGTGAGGTATGCCACATACATCCGAAGAAGAGTGGAAATCCCGTTCATCCACGGTGGAACCCAGATCTCAGCGAGGATGAACTCAACGACATTTCCAACTTGATCCTGCTATGCCGGCATCATCACAGGATAGTAGATCGCAGTGGACCCGGGTTGTATTGCGCTGACTTGCTGAGAAAATGGAAGGACGACCACGAGGAGAGAAACTCAGCACCCCAGTACGGTCACTCTTCTGCGTCGGTCGTGGACAAGGCCATCGGAAACGATCTCGACGAGATCAGAAGAGGTCGATTCCTTCAAGACTTCGGGACAACTGAGCGCTGTCTGCAACTCGGCACAGCGTTGACGATCGGCGAGTACTCGGCTGGCACGCCCGCCGTGCGTGGCCGCGCGTTGGCTTGGTGCGCCAGGCTCTTGGCCCCGACAGACAAGGTGCCTAGAGCCAAGGAACTTCTTCAGCGAGCTGAGGAGTTGGTTAGCGCAGAGGAAGTCACAATCGCAACCGCGTTGATTCTCTCTCAGGAGAAGGACCTTCAAGATGCGCTGACTGTTCTGGCCGGTGTCGAGTCCCCGATGGCCCGGTCTGCGGCCCTTGAAGTCGTCGCCCGCAAGGGCACCGCGGAGGCGGCTGTTCAGTGGGCGAATGACGCCGAGCTGGAGGTCACCGATTTCGACACGGACGGCAAGACCGGCCTTCTCGCGTTGCTTCTTGAGTCAGGGGACTGGGATCGGGCTCAAGCAGTCGCCGGCGCTGCAACCGGCCAAACTAACGACGACCCACCGGCGCTAGACCACCTCGCCGCGATCGCGCATCTGCTGCAGGCGGTGCCCTTGGAGCTCCGCGATGCCGTTCGGATTCAAGTGCCCACGTTCGCGGCCGACTTCCCACTTGCCTCGGATAGCCATGCGCTTCGGTCTCGCCGGACAGCACGCCGGCACTTTCGGGCCGCTTCCGTTTCAGCGCACGACCTCGACTGCCCTGCCGCAGCTCTTGTCTCCGAAGAATACGCCCTGTGGCTTGAACTCCTGGATCCTGAGTGTCGACACGCGGCACGCATGGATCTGGAAGTGAAGGTCCGGGACCCCGCGCAGCATCTTCGACTGGTCCCCTTGGCTGTGCAGTGCGATGTCGAGGTTGACTTGGAAGAGATCGACCAAGCAATCCGGCGCGAGACCGTAAGACACGGGGGCACCACTCCGGCAACTGCCGCTGCCCGATTGGCCGTTGCCACTACGCGAGGCGCACCCGGTGCCGTTGCAGACTACATCGCGCAACACCGAGAGGACTTCGCCGCTCATGTGGATCAGACGGCCCTCGGTACTCTCGAGGTCGATGCACTCGCACAAGCGGGGCGTGTGGAACAGGCTCGGATCCGTCTCGATCAACTCCTCGAGAGCGGACTCTCTTCCGCCGAAGCGGACCGACTTCGTGCGAGCATTGCCGAAGCCGAAGGCGAGGACACCTCGGCCTCCGCGAAGCGACGCTTCGAGGAGACCAACTCCTTGCCCGATCTTGTGGCTGTTGTCGTCGCACTCTCCGCCGTAGGCGCCACGGCCGAACTTTGCCACTACGCCGAGATGCTCTTTGGACGCACCCAGTCGCTGAAACACGCCAAGGGTCTAGCCGGTGCGCTAGCAGAAGCTCTGGAGTACAACCGACTAGCAGAGTTCCTGGAGGCCAACCAAGATCTCGTCGAGCAGTCAGACACCCTGATGCTCTGCTCCTGCTGGTCGCTCTTCTACCAAGGCTCCCTGATCGAGGCGCAAGCTCGTCTTCGAGGCCTCACCGGTTCACGGGACCATCCCAACCATCGGCACCTCGAAGTCCAACTGGCAATCGCCCTCGGAGATTGGGAGTCACTCTCCACACTCATCGAGTCGGAGTACCAAGCCCGGGAAAGCAGGGGCTGGCGGGAGCTTGCGGGCACCGCCCGTCTCGCCAGCGGGCTGGGCCTGCCACGAGCGAAGGAACTGGCCTCCGCTGCCGCCGAGAAGGCGAAGGGCAATGCCGGCGCTCTCGCCGGGATCTACCTGTTGGCGGTGCAGGCGGGCTGGGACGACGAGCCCCTCGTTGGGACCTGGTTCAATCAGTCGGTCGCACTCTCGGGAACCGATGGGCCCTTCCAGAAGATTGACCTTCCGACCCTCCTCAGTGAACGGCCGAAGTGGCATGAGCGGCGGTCCGGTCTCTTGGAACAACTTGAGCGCGGAGAAGTGCCGGCCTTTCTCGTGGCTGACGCCCTGAACAAGTCCCTCTCCAGATTGATGCTTCTCCCCGCACTTCTCAACCGCTCGGAAAGCGATCCGCGACGACGGCAACCCATCCCCGCATACAGCGGCAAGCGGCCGGCAGTCCCCTGCAACCAGAGCGGCCAGGCGGGTCTCGATCCTGCCGCCCTCCTCACGCTCGGACTGCTGAACCTCCTGGACGAAACACTGGACGCCTTCGAGGCCGTCCATCTTCCGCACTCGACACTGGCTTGGCTCTTCGAGGAAAAGCAGAACGCCTCCTTTCACCAACCGAGTCGTGTCCGGGAAGCTCGCCGGATCAGCAAGCTCTTGTCTCAGGGTCGAATCTCGAGACTCGATCCGACGACGAGAATTGACAACGAGCTTGCCACAGAGATTGGCAATGAGCTCGCAATGCTGATCGCTGAAGCCGAAGCAACTCACAACGCTAGCGAGCAGCGCATCGTAGTGCGGCCGTTTCCCGTGCACCGCGTCGCTTCCCTGATGGAAGAAGAAGTCGACCTCACTGCCCATAGCCATGTGCTGAGCAGTTGCCGGGCAATCGTCGACCGTCTCCGGGCCGACGGCAGCTTGACGGACGAACAGCATAGGAAGGCCGGCTGGTATCTGAACAGCAACGAGCGGCGCTGGCCCAATCAACCTACCATATCGCGCGAAGCGACACTGTACCTCGACGGTCTCGCTACAACGTACTTCCTCCACCTAGACCTTCTTGAGCTCCTGGATGACGCCGGCTTTACCGTCTTCGTCACGCCCGACACAGCATCAGAGGCGGTGGATCTGCTCGCCTACGAAGACCTTTCCGAACAGGTACATGAGATCCTTGAGCGTATTCGCAAAGCGGTCCGCGCACGAATCGTCGCCGGACGCGTTCATTTTGGAACTGTCGTACCGCAAGCACAGTCAGACGGCGCATCCACAGCCGACCCAACGATGGAGCTATTCGCCCTTACGGATCGCTGCGATGTAATCGTCTCAGATGATCGGTTTCTCAACGGCTACCAATACGCTGACGGCCCCGGACGATCCGTTCCAACCATCTCGACGCTCGACATCCTTGACATGCTCGCCTCGGCCGGGACGATCTCAGCTGCTGACAGACTAACCTACAGAACGCGGCTTCGCCGATTCGGCTATCTCTTCGTACCCGTCGAGGTGGAGGAACTAGGCCTGCACCTACTAAGATCCGGAGCCAATCGCGATCGCGTTGACGAGACGTCGGAACTCAAGGCGGTGCGCGAAAGCGTACTTGTCGCGCGGATGGGCCATCACCTGCAACTCCCCGACGAGTCACAGTGGCTTTCCGCCACGGCCGGCGCGTTCGTCGCCGCTTTGAAGGGCTTATGGCTGGGTGATCCTGATGTCTCCGAAGCACGAACGAGATCGGACTGGATACTGAGCCAGATCGACCTCCGCGGTTGGACCCACCGGCTCCCCTCGGAAGGAGAAGTTCGGACCATGGAAAGCGACCGGGCCGAGC
Source organism: Thermoanaerobaculia bacterium (assembly GCA_965232105.1). GTDB lineage: Bacteria > Acidobacteriota > Thermoanaerobaculia > Multivoradales > Multivoraceae > Multivorans. Next base: position 2,075,958 of record OZ246956.1, on the reverse strand, counting down.
AACTGCTCCGGCTCCTGTTGCCGGATTCGGATGTCTCCGCGACCGTGAGGGAACACTACTGGGACTGGGTCGAGACCCGGCTCCTGAAGCCCATTCGGGACACCGAGCCCGCCTTGTACTCCGCGCTCGCGGAGAGGTTCTTGCTCACGGTCTCGCACGTGGCGGACAATGCCACCGAGAACATGGAAGCCGACGATGAGTAGCGCGGAGGAGACCCGCACCACGATGGCCTTACTGGCACTGGAGTCCATACCGCCCACTCTACGAGAGACTCTGGCGCGCGACGTTCGGCTGCGCGACAACTACGGGATCCAGATCGACACCATTCTCAACGTCGGCGATTCCGACTTCAGGGCACCGGTTTCGGCCATCGTGGCTGGCGTCAGTGCGGCCCTCGGCGGTACCCCAAGAACGACCCTTCGGGACACCGACGGCAACGACTGGTCAATCGAAGCCGAGACCGACAGCGACCAACCGACGCTCGTGTTCGCCCAAGGCGACTGCCGCGTCGCCATGCACGGATGGTTGACGCTGTCGCCCGACCGAAACACAAGACTTCGCTGCCTTCAAGCGCTAGCAACCGACGCTGGCCTACCACCAGCGGCCTGCTCGTCTTGGCGCCGCCTCCTTGAAGAACGGAGTCTCCGAGGCGAAGAGGTGCACGACTTTCTCAGGGACCTTCACAACACCGCGCACGTCCAAGAACAGTTTCTTGCCAACAGTGTTCGGGGCCCTGGATTGGACTCGCGATTGGCAGCGCCTCCATCTCGGACGTACTTTGAGAGACTCGTCGGCTCACGGGGCGAAAGCGCTTCGGTCCAATGTCACGCTGCAGTCGGCGCCCGGGCGCGGCTTGCGGAACTGGCTGCTTGGCGACCATATGAGGGCTTCTTGCAGAGTCTCTACATGGCCTCTCATCCTGACCTTAGTGCGCAGATTCGGGTCGACGGCATGGGCCGTGACGAGCTCGTGCAAGCGTTCGAGTTCATCCTTCGCAATGGGGACCGACTGTCGCAGCTCGGCGCCATCGAGGTTGGCTGTCGCCTCTCAGTTGACCGTCCCGAGTTGAATCCAGCGCTCAACAAGTTGGTGGATCTGATGCGCACGGACGACACGACCGCGGAGAGCTCTGGTTTTCGCGCCTACTCGCTCCTGTACGTGCTTGTTTCAAGCGAACTGTCGGCACGGTCTCAACTCGCTGGGGACCCTCCTTTCTACCGACGTTTGGCCGCGTTGGCGCAAGCCGCCGTGATCCAACGGCAGATGGTAGCCGCCGGCATCGCGCTGAAGGACTCCGCCTTTGAATCGGTCGTAGGAGAGTACTTCCTGCGGGCGCTCGTGGACCTTCGGCTGGAGCCACGGCGACATCCTACCCTCGCGCTTGCCGAGCGACTGCGAGCCCACTTTCTGTGGCGCATAGTGCGAGCCGCCGACCGGTACCAGAGCGAAACGGAGGCGGGCTTGATCCGAGAACTCAGACATGTAATGGGCCCTGAGCAAATCCGTCAAGCCGGTGACGAATTCGTCCTCTACGCTCCAGGACCGCTGAAGGTGTCCGAAGAAGACCGCGCGCTGCCAGAGGAGTTCGCTCGGGCAATCCAAGTACAACTCGCCACAGAGAAGGCGGCGACGCCCGCTGATTTTTCGGCGCTCAGGACCTCAACGACTAGCTTCCGTATCTGTACGGCGCAAGCAGACATTGCGGCGGACGCACTCACACGCTCAGATTACCGCCTGACTCACGTCACGAGTGGCTCCGAACTGCTAGATACACTGGCGAGCTTGGCGTCCGTTGCCGCGATCGCACGGAGCGAGCAGCTTGCGGACGCGCTCCTCATCGTACTGAGAAGGTACCGCTGGGACACTGAGTTTCCAATCACGCTCCCTGAAGCAGTGCAAATCCTGATGGTTGCTGCTGCGAGCCGGGCGGAACTGAGTGACTGGACGGTTTTCGTCGGGGATTGCCTGACACAGCTGGCATTCGGCGATCTGGCCGAGGGCGAAGGCGAGACTCTCCACGGCTATGTACGACGCTTCTGCGAAATGGTGCCCGCGCTATGGAAGACCTGCGGAAGGGCCGACGCGGCTCTCATGGCCTACACTGGTTCACGAAGAGGCTAGGACAGGCAGAGCCAAAGGGCCGACACTTGAGAGTCCTCCACGACTTCCTGCTAGTCCACGTCGCTCATACCGCCGTGAAGGATCTTGATCTGGTTGTCGCGCAGTTTCGGCTTGAGGTCCCGCTGCAGACGGCGGTGAAGCCAGTGCGTCCGCCGCAGAAGAGGCGGCCTGCGGTGCCCTGCTGGCGGTGCGGGTGGGCAACCGGGCGGGGTCGACTCGCCGGGCTCTCTTCGTCGTGACGTTGGAGAAGGCGCTCTTCTCCAGCCCGGCAGCCTGCATTCAGACCGTGACCAGCGCATCGGAATCGTGAAGCGGTTCCAGAACTCCTTCTGGAAGTGAGTCAGCATGCTCTTGACGACCAGCACCAGGATGCGCCGGCCGCGCGCCCCCGCGCGATCAGCTCGCTGACCAGGACGCCCGCCTCCAGCGTCTTGCCGAGGCCAACCGAGGCGGCGATCAGGATGCGCTGCCGTGGGGCGGGCGAGGGCCTGACGAGCTGGGTCGAGCTGATACTGAACAAGGTCCATGGCTGCCTGATGGCTGACATGGATGCGGTCGTCGTTGGGCACGGTCGCGCGTAGCTGGCTCTCTATGTAGAGCCGGCTGTCCACGAAGGAGGGCGAGGAATCCTGCGTGAGCCGGGTCTCGGCGGGATCGAGAAAACTCGATTTCCTGCAAGGAACTGAGGACCAAGACCAGAGCGCCGGGGGCAGGAACCGCAGCCAGACTCATGCGAGCGTTGGGCCGCAGCCGTCAACCAAGGCCGGCGCGATCATGCAACTCCTCCTTGCTCGCCCTTCGACCCAGCTTGATCGTGACCTTCTTCAAGGCGCGGTTTCGGGGATGAAGTGCCGCAGGAGTCTGGTCTACTCCGACCGCGGCAGCGACACCGCCAGGACCACGCCGAGGCAGGCCAGCACCACGACGTAGAAGATCGTCGTCACGACATCGGCCAGCACCGGAAAATCGACTGGCCCGGCCAGGGATCGCCGGCAGGTGGCGAGCGGCAGACCGCCGCCAATCACCGCGAAAACGATCCACTGAGTCCAACTGAGTCGCGATGTCTTGTCCGTCATCTTCCCGGTCCGGTTGTGGCGTGGTCAGGCTGTGCGGTTTGCTGCCGGTGCGGTGGTGGAGGATGTCACAGATCGGCGCCCTTCGCAGCCTCACCGAACGAACTCGCTGGACGGAGATCGCCTCGCTCATCGAGTGGCGGCTGGCTGCGCACCGGAATGCTGCCGCCAGACTTCGAGTCGAAGTAGGCGCCCCAATTCTTGCCTCGCGGAAGCTGCCTGAACCGATCCTCTAGCGACTTGTGCACGGCCAACTCCTCTCGCCCGGTCGATCTTCGAGTCTCTTCTCTGGCCGGTAGGTGTATCACTGGCTCTACTTCCGGCCTGCTGCGGGCGGGACGCCCGCGTGCCATCCGTGCGCCCGATGACGGGCGCACGGACCGGTTCGCGTGTGGCGCAGTCGCGTCACACGGGTTCCCGGGGCTGAAGCTCATCGAGGCGATAGGCTGTCCGGTACACACAGCGCAAGCACAAAGCCGGGAGGTCGAGATGCGGATCAGGCAGCACAGGAGATCTTCGTTCTGGAGGGTCTGGGGCACCCCGGTGATCTCGGTGGCGGCCCTGGTCGTAATAGCCGCCGCAGCGGCCCTCATGTTGTTCGCCGCCTCCCCCGCGGCGGCCGAGGAGATCCCGCGCCGTCATGACGGCCGGCCCGACCTCTCCGGCACTTACGACATCGCGACGCTGACACCGGCTCAGCGGCCGGCGCAGTACGGGGAGCGGCTGGCGTTGACGCCGGACGAGGCGGCCGCGATCGCCGAGCACTGGGAGACGAACTTCAACAAGGACCACGCTCCCAGCGACCCGAACCGCAAGGCGCCTCCCAAGGGCGGCACGGGCATCTACGCGCCGGAGTTCACGGGCGCCGCGGGCAAGGTGGGCGGCTACAACGCCTTCTTCGTCGACATCGGTACGGGCGCGTTCCAGCTCGACGGCAAGTACCGGACATCGATCATCACGGACCCGCCCAACGGCCGCTACCCGCCGCTCAGCGCGATTGGCCAGCAGCGGACCGAGCGGCTCGCGCCGTTCCGGCATGAGAACACCGGCACGGCCTGGTGGATGCACCTGCCCGTAGGCCCGTACGACGACCCCGAGCTGCGACCACTCGCCGAGCGCTGCATCCTGACGCGGGGCGCGTCGGGGCCGCCGTCGATGCCGGGGATGTACAACAACCTGAAGACGATCGTGCAGACGGACGACCACGTGATGATCCTGATCGAGTGGATGCACGACACCCGGATCATCCGGCTCGACTCGGAGCACCTCCCGGACAGCGTCCGCAACTGGAGCGGCGACTCGATCGGCTGGTGGGAAGGCGACACACTGGTCGTCGACACGACGAACTTCCGCGAGGTTCGAGGCTCGGTCAGCCGGGCGTCGCGCGATCTGCACGTGGTGGAACGGATCAGCCGAATCGACGCGAACACCCTTCGCTACCAGTTCACGGTCGAGGATCCGGTCTACGAGACGGCCTGGAGCGGGGAGTACCCGTGGCCGGCGACCGGCCACCGGCTCTACGAGTACGGCTGTCACGAAGGGAACTACGCGCTCGGCGGCATCCTGCGCGGCGCGCGGCTCCTGGAGCAGGAGGCGCTCGAGCAGGGTGCTTCCGGCGCCTCGACCGGGTCCGGGTCCGGGTCCGGCGACTGAGGAGCAGGAGGCCAAGCCATGCCAGACATCAACCTCATCCCCCATCCCCTGACCGGCACGCCGATCGGCGCCGCGCTCGATCTCTGCGTCATCCTGGCGGCTCTGACCTGGCTGGCCACGGTGATCACCCGCGAGTACTCCTGGGTGGACCGCCTCTGGTCGCTCTGTCCGGCGATCTACTGTCTGATCGTGGCCGCGGACGCTGACTTTCAGTCGCCGCGAGTCAACCTGATGACCGCCCTCGTCCTGCTTTGGGGAATACGTCTCACCTTCAACTTCGCCCGCAAGGGGGGCTACCAGAAGGGCGGCGAGGACTACCGCTGGGCCACCGTCCGGGAGCGGTTCGGGCCGATCGGCATCCAGGTGATGAACATCACGTTCATCTGCCCTGGCCAGATGCTGCTGATCTGGTGGTTCACGTCTCCCATCCACGCGGCCTGGGAGGCCGGAGACGCGCCGCTCGGCGGACTCGACATCCTGGCCGCCGCGCTGTTCCTGCTGTTCCTGGTCGGCGAGGTCGTCGCTGACGAGCAGATGTGGGCCTTCCAGCAGGACAAGAAGCGCCGGATCGCCGACGGTGAGGAGGTCGCGCAACCGTTCATCAAGACCGGACTGTTCGGCATCGCCCGCCATCCGAACTATCTGTGCGAGATGGCCTTGTGGTGCGTGTTCTACTTGTTCGCCGTCTCCGCGTCGGGCCAGTGGATTCACTGGACGGGCGCCGGCTGCCTGATGCTCATCGCCCTCTTCGTCGGTTCGATACCGCTCGGAGAGTCCATCGCTGCCGGCAAGTACCCGTCCTACCGCGAGTACCAGGCGGCTACCCCCTGCGTGATTCCGGGGCTACGCCTGCGCCGCCGGTAGGTGGTACTCTCGCCGACGCCCAGCCAAACCCTTAGACGGAGGAACAACGCGTGATCCGATTGCGTCCTCGGGGGCAGTTCGCCCCGCTTGCCCTCGCCGCCGCCTGCCTGCTGCTTGCGGCCTTCGCTCTGGCGCCCGCCTTTGCCGGCGAGCGTGACCTCGGAAAGGCCAAGCCGGCCGATGTCGGCATGGATCCGGCCGGCCTCGCAAAACTCAACGCCGCAATGCACGGAATGGTCGACGACGGCAAGCTCGCCGGCGTCGTCACGATGGTCTCCCGCAAGGGGAAGCTCGTCCACTTCGACGCCTACGGCAAACGGGACATCGAGAACGGGGTCCCCGTCGAGAAGGACACGATCTTCCGCATCTACTCGATGACCAAGCCGATCATCGGCGTCGCCCTGATGACCTACTACGACGAGGGCCGCTTCACGCTCGACGACCCGGTTTCGAAGTTCATTCCCGAGTTCGCGGGTCTCAAGGTCGCCAAGGAGGACGGTGAGGACGGCATGCCCGTGGTCGAGGACGCCGATCACCCGATGACGATGCGCGAGCTGATGAGCCACACGGCGGGACTGACCTACGGGCTGTTCTCACAGTCCCAGGTCGACACGCTCTACACGAAGGCCGGCATCATCACCGACCCGAACCAGAACCTGAAGGGCATGATCGACAAGCTGGCGAAGATTCCCCTCCGCCAGCAGCCCGGATCGATGTGGCACTACAGCGTCGCGGTCGATGTCCAGGGCTACGTGCTCGAGGTGCTGGCCGGAAAGCCGCTCGACGAGGTGCTGAACGAGCGCGTCTTCGGCCCCCTGGGCATGGACGACACCGCCTTCTGGGTCGAGCCGGACAAGGCGGACCGCTTCTCGCACATGTACGCCACGAACCAGGGCAAACTGGCCAAGGTCGAGTTCGGGCAGTACCTGACGAAGCCGAACTTCCTCTCGGGAGGCGGCGGTCTGGTGTCGACGGCGATGGACTACATGCGCTTCGCCCAGATGCTCGCGAACGGCGGCGAACTGGGCGGCGTCCGCGTCCTCAAGCCGGAGACGGTCGAGCTGATGCACACCGATCACCTGCCCGAGAACGTGACGGACATGGGACCGCTCTACCGCGGCAACCGCTTCGGTCTGGACTTCTCGATCGTCACCGATCCGCACCCCGCCTCGGACCACGAGCGCGCGAGGGGCGAGTACTGGTGGTACGGCATCGGCGGCACCTGGTTCGGCATCAACCCGATCCAGGACCTGGTCGTCGTCGGCATGATCCAGAGCCGCGACTTCCCCGCCTCGGCGGGCGCTCGCTTCACCAGCAAGCGGCTGGCCTACGAAGCAATTGTCGACTGAGAAGCGTCGAAACGCGTGAGAGGGGAGAACGGGCCTGCGGCCGGATGCCGGCCAGCCGGCCGGCGCACCCAGTGGCAGCGGTCTGAAGAGTTGAAGAGGAGAGATGGATGAGTCTGTTTGCCTGGTCGTGGATGTTCCTCATCGTCTACATCGTGGGCATGCTTGCCTTCGGCTGGATCGCCAGCCGGCGGATCAGCAACGCGGATGACTTCGCGACGGCCCGCAGCAGCTACGGCCCCTACTTCCTGGCGCTGGCCTTCGCCGCCACGACCGCCAGCGGGGCCACGTTCCTCGGCAGCCCGGGCCTCGGCTACCAGTTCGGGATGGCCAGCGTCTGGGGCAAGTTCCTCTACCCGATGGGGGTGTACTTCGGCGTCCTGATCACGATCAAGCTGGTCGCGAACTCAGGCCACAAGTTCGGCAACCGGTCGATCCCCGAGTACCTGGGCGACCGCTACCAGAGCGACGGCGTGCGGCTGCTCGTCTCCGTCTTCTCTCTGGTCCTGTTCTTCTACATCGCCGGACAGCTCGTGTCGGGACTGGTCATGTTCGAGATCATGCTCGGACTCAAGCCGATGACCGCGCTGATCATCACGTCCGGCGTGCTGCTCGTCTACGTGGTGCTCGGCGGCGCCCACGCGGACATCCTGACGGACGGCATCCAGGGCCTGATGATGCTCATCGTCGCGATCGTCGTCATCGTCATGTTCCTCTTCGCTTCCGGAATGGACGGCGGCCTCGGCGCGCTCGCCTCCAACCTGCGCGTCCAGAACGAACACCTGGTCGGGCCGCTCAACACGTCGAATTCGCTCTACGACTCCTGGTGGGCGATCGCCTGCGTGCTGTTCGCCCACATCCCGCTCGGCATGCTGCCCCACATCGGCAACAAGGTCTGGGCACTCAAGAACGACGGCGACCGGATGCGGTTCGTCAAGCTCGCCTTCGCCGTCGGCCTGACGATGGGCATGCTGGGCCTTGGCGGCATCCTGGCCCGCGGCGTCCTCGGCCCTGAACTTCTCGAGGCCGGACGCAACCCGAACGAGGCTCTGCCCGCTCTGTTCATCGAACTCTTCCCGACCTGGCTGGCCGCCCTGATCGGGGTCGGCATTCTGGCCGCGATCATGTCGACCGCGGACGGCCTCGTCGTGTCGTCGTCCCAGATCGTCGCCAACGACATCTACCGGCGATCGATCGTCCCCAAGTACACGCCCCACCTGAGCGACAAGGAGGTCGACCGCAAGGTCCTGGTGATCAGCCGATGGAGCACGGTGGTCGTTCTGATCCTCTGTACCTGGATGGCCTGGGCGATGCAGGACATGAACATCGCCCTCCTGGTCTGGGTCGGCACCGGCGGCATGATGGCCGCCTTCGCCGGCCCGCTCGTGGTCGGCGGTCTGTGGCGGGGCGTCACCCTGGCCGGCGCCTACACAGGCCTCGTCAGCGGCATGCTGACCTTCATCCTGCTGCGCAGCGGCCTGCCCTGGCAGATCGTCGATCCCGGCTCGTTCGGCCCCCTTTCCGGTGTAACAGAGTGGCTCGCGCACTACCAGATCAACCCTTACTCCTGCGCGGTCGTCGGTGAAGTCGTTTCGATCGCCGGGACCTACGTGGTGTCCAAGCTGACGCAACCCCTGCCTGAAACTCATGTCGAACGGCTGTTCAATCCAGCGGCTGACACGGCGGAGGCTGCGGGGGGCTAGTCCGAAGGCGGCGCCTTAGACTTCGCGCCAGAGCCTTACAGGAAGAAGAGGGGAGGCACGGCATGCGTCGTCACCTGGGAATTCGTCTCCGCATCCAGTCGATCGCGGTTTTCGCCGGACTGGCTTTGCTTGCCGCCACTCCGGCCCTCGTGGCCCAGGAAGCGGCCGACTGGACCGCGCCGCGCGCCGCCGACGGAAAGCCCGATATCTCGGGAGTCTGGGACTTCCGCACCCTGACGCCGCTGGAGCGGCCCGAGGACCAGGAAGCCTCGATCGACGAGGCGAGAGCCGCCGAGATCGAGGCGGCCGCCGTCGAGCGAGCGCGGGCCGCCGACGCGCCCAGCGACCCCGAGGAACGGCGACTCAAGGCCGGAGAACCCGTCGGGGGCTACAACAACTTCTGGTTCGACCGCGGCGCCACGGTGGTCGAGGACCTTCGGACCTCGCTGATCGTCGACCCGCCGAACGGCCGGCTGCCGGAGGCCCACCCCGACATCGAGCGAAAGACGCCCGGCGACGACAAGCCGATCGACCGCCCGGTGCGGCTTCGGGTCGGCGGCATCGGCCTCGACAGCTACGAGGACCGCGGACTATCCGAGCGCTGCATCCTCGGCTTCAACGTAGGCCCGCCGATCACGCCGGGCGGCTACAACCAGAACATCCAGATCTTCCAGTCCGCCAACCACGTGGCGATCCTGAACGAGATGGTCCACGACACCCGCATCGTGCCCCTCGACGGGCGGCCGCACCTTCCCGGTTCGGTACGTCAGTGGCTGGGCGACTCCCGCGGCTACTGGGAAGGCGACACCCTGATCGTCGAGACGAGGAACTTCTCCGATCTCGTCTCCAGCTTCAGCGGCAATGTGTTCAGCTCGCTGGGTAACGCCTACGAAATGCAGGTCACCGAGAGGTTCCGGCGCATCGACGAGGACACCCTGGTGTACGAGTACACGGTGAACGATCCCGCGACGTACGCGCGGCCCTTCAGCGCGCGGCTGCTGATGAAGAAGGGCGACGTACCGCTGTACGAGTACGCCTGCCACGAAGGCAACTACGGCCTGTTCAACATCCTCTCGGGCGCGCGGGCTCAGGAGGCCGAGGCGGCCGCCGCGACCGGCGGCGAGTAGGAGCTGGCGCGTCGGTCGCAACCAGTGCGGGCGACCGGAGACTCAATCCCAGTCGGGAAGCGGCTGCGGGCCGGGCACGATCCCGGCGATGTCGGGATCCTCGCCCGAAAGGTCGACAGGCGCCTCCTCCGCGGCTTGTTCCTTCTCCATCTTTCGGATGGAGCGACGCTCCAGCTTCTCCTGGCGCCTCTGGCGCTTGCGGATTTCCCTCTGACGCTTGGCGAATGTAGTTGGTCCGGGCCTAGCCATCTCGATCTCCCCTCCTCGGCGCAGGCTCTGTCTCAGGCCTAGTGGGCGAGTCTAGCAGGGACTTTTGACAGGCCCCTCAGGGTCACGGCGAGTAGTAGGTCGGCGACCCGGGACCGACCGGCAGGCCCAGCGCGAACACCCAGAGGTAGAAGAGCGAGATCCAACCGATCAGGTAGGTGATCGAGTACGGGATCATCGTCGAGATCAGGGTTCCGATTCCCAGCTTCCGGTCGTAGCGCATCGCCACTGCCAGGATGAGACCGAAGTAGCTCATCATCGGCGTGATGATGTTCGTCGTCGAATCGCCGATCCGGTACGCCGCCTGAATCACTTCCGGGCTGTAGCCGACCGTCATCAGCATCGGCACGAAGATCGGCGCCGTGACCGCCCATTGCGCCGACGCGCTGCCGAGCATCAGGTTGACGAAGCAGCACATCAGGATGAACGGAATGAAGACGATCGGCCCGGTGAGGTCGAACCGGGTCAGCACATCGGCCCCGACGACCGCCGTGATCGTCCCCAGGTTCGTCCAGTTGAAGAACGAGACGAACTGCGCGGCGAAGAAGACGAGCACCAGGTAGGGCCCGAGCGAACTCATCGATCGCCCCATGCCGTCGATCACGTCGCGGTCGTTGCGCAATGAACCCGTGACCCGGCCGTAGACGATCGACGGCACGATGAAGAAGACGAAGATCAGCGACACGACGCTCCGCAGCATGGGCCGCAGATCGTCGATCAGGAGGGCATTCACCGCGGGATCGCGGAACCAGCCGTTCTCCGGCAGAGCAAGGAGCGCCAATCCCCCGAGCATCGCGAGCACGGTCACGCCGGCCAGCTTCAGCCCGCGCTTCTCCTCCTTCGACAGCGTCTTGAGACCCTCCTCCGGGTCCTCTAGATCGTCCTCCGCCCGGCTCGGATCGAAGACGCCGAGCTTGGGCTCGACGATCTTCGTCGTCACCAGGGTGCCGATGATCGTGATCATGAAGGTGCTGACGAACATGAACAGGTAGTTCGCGGTCGCAGGCACCTCGTTCAAGCCGCCGGGCGCGTAGGACGGGTCGATCAGTCGCGCTGCCTCGGTCGTGATCCCGGCCAGCAACGGATCCACGGTGCCGATCAGAATGTTCGCGGAGTACCCCCCCGAAACGCCGGCAAACGCGGCGGCAAGACCGACCAGCGGATGCCGGCCCACGGCCCGGAACACGACCGCCGCCAGCGGTATCAGGACGACGTACCCCATCTCGGACGCCGTGTTTGAAACCACCGACGCGAACACGACGACCGCGGTCAGGAGGTTGCGCGGCGCCCCCAACACGAGTGCGCGCAGCAGCGCACCCAACAAGCCCGACCGTTCCGCGACACCGACACCCAGCAGAGCGACGAGCACCGTCCCGAGGGGCGCGAAGCCGGTGAAGTTCGTCACCAGGTTCATCGCGATGCGACGCATCCCCTCCGGATTGAGCAGACTGATCGCACGGATCAGACCGTCCTCGGCGCGGCCCGCCACTCCCTCAGGACGCGGGTCCTCCACCTGCAGATCGAAGAAGGCCGCGGCTCCCGAGACGAGAAGTATGACCAGGGACAGGACCGCGAACAGCGTGACCGGGTGCGGCAGCAGGTTGCCCAGGAACTCGACCGCGTTCAGGAAGCGGTTGAACAGCCCGTGTCGCTTCCCTCGGCGCCGCTTCCGCCCTTCGTTGCCTTCAGGCATCGCGGAACACTAACCGCATCCCCCCGAATCAGCCCCGTCGGATGACGGACGTGTGGTACGGCTCGAGTTCGTCGATCGCTGACTCGGGTTCGCCCGTCTTCCACGCGAACAGCCGCACCGTGATCTCGGACGGCGTCACGTCGAAGAGCGCGAAGCCGTTCTTCTCGAAGGTCTCGCCCCGCACGTCGTGAACAAGGCCGGTGGCGGCCAGAGGCGGCGTGCCGCGGGCCGCCGAAGGCCAGCCGGTCAGGGTGCCAAGCGGTCCGGTCAGCACGGCATGAACCGGATTGGCCGCCAGATCCAGGCTGCCGCTTCGCTCGAGCACGGAGTGGCCGATGGCATGCAGGTCGCCCGACAGCACGACGCCCGCCCGCTGCGACTGGGACGTCAGCGACTCCAGCAGGCGCTGATGCTGCCGCAGCCAGCCCACCTGCCAGAAGTACTTTTCCCGCTCCGTCGTCAGCCCGAAGTTGCTGCCCGCAAAGTCGCCGATCCGCGACACGGTGGCGCCGCCGTCGTCGAGGTCGGCGACATCCGGGTACCACTCGCGCCACTTCCCCGCCGACCAGCCGAACGGGTGCGACGGCACGTGGAACAACTGCGCGACCGTCTGGTCCCGGGTGCGCTGGTGCAGCCAACGCTCGGTTTCCGGCGGCACGAGGCCGGCGTGGATTCCCTTGAGCGAAAGGTAGCGGGCGCAGTCGTAGATCAGGACTTCGGCCAGCCGGCCGTAGCGGAACGTGCCGAAGGCTTCGGAGATGCCGGGCTCCCGGTCGCCGGCGCCGGTGCCGGACATCGCAAGCGGACGCTCCACATCCGGCAGGAACTCCGGCAGGAAGGCGTTGCGGGTGAACCGGGCGAACTCGACCTGGTAGCGGTCGGGAGGCAGAGTGACCATCTGGGGGTCCGCGTCGTCGTTCTCGTAGTAGTCGTGGTCATCGCTCACGAAGTAGGAAGGCGTCGACCGCAGCATGACCCCGTAGAGCTCCGCGATCTGCGGCCCGACCGCGGCCTTGATCGAGGTCTCGTTGCTGGTTCCCAGCACGGGCAGGCTGAGGTCCAGCCAGCCGATCCGCTCGTAGAACTCACGGGAACGGCGACCTCGCTCCTCGCTGCGGTTGTAGAGCACCGTGCGCTGGTCCCAGTAGATGTGGTCGCCGACCGCGATCAGCGCCCGCGGGCGGAAGGAGAGCGCCCGTCTCAGCAGCCGGCGGCGAACCGCCAGCGGCAGGAAGAAGCCCGACTCGGCGTGGCCGCCGGCGCAGGTGTAGGCGAGGAACCGCACCGACTCGGGTTGGGCCGAGGGCGACGGAAACGTGCGGAGAGGCCACGGATCGCACAGCGCCTCGCCGCCGCCGAGCAGTTGCAGCGCGTACTCCGTGTCTGCTTCCAGGCCGGGAGCGTCGAAGGAGAAGAAGCGCCTCTCCGTGTCCGTGCTCCGGCCCGCCACCAGCCGGCCGCCGATCCGCAGCACCGGCACGAAGTCGAGCGAGTCGGCGAAAGAGCACTTGAGCGCCACGCGATCGTGGCTCGCCGCCGGAATCAGGTGCTGGAGCGGGCCGCCCCGCCAGCCGTCCTGCCCGACGGCGGGCGACCGGCCGAGGCCGGTTCCGGCCGCCGCGGCGGCGGCACTCGCGATGAATCGCCTGCGGGTCCAGTTCGTCGTCATGGTCGGGTTCCCCCAAGGAAGTTGCGAAGCCGCGCGCGGTCGACTTCAGTGAGCGGAAGGAATCGCGGCTCGTCCTGGCTGAGTGCAGTCGACGTGTCGCATGGCTGGCACATCAGAACGCCCGGTTCGCGAAGGTGCTTCAGCCCGAGAACGTGCCCGAGTTCGTGCGCGATCACGTTGCGGACGACGTTCTCCCGGTCGTCGCCGGCGGGAATGGCAACGAAGTAGCGCCCGTCCTCCCCATAGGGCCAGGCGAAGGGCATCAGGTTCTGAGACGACAGCAACACGACGACCTCCGCTTCAACGGCGAACAGCGCCTTCGGCGGCTCGGGCCCCGGGCCCGACGAATCCAGGCGGCCGGCAAGCTGGGAAAGCTGGTGCGCGTAGTTCTCGAACGGCCGCAGACCCTCCGGAGGCGTCACGAACTCCGCGTCGGAGAACGCGGCGCCCAGTCCGAGATTCGAGACGGCCTCGTTCCAGAACGAAACGGCTTCCCCCACCATGGCGATCCGTTCGTCTTCGGGCTCCACGGCCAGCACCGCGATCCGCCTGGGTTCGCCGACAGTCGAGTCCGAAGCGGCTGCACGTGGCACAATGCCCATCGCAAGAACCAGAGGAGCCGCGAGGCCAAGAGCCTGCGCGAAAGAAACTGGGTGCGCCGGCGTCCCCGCCGGCATCCGGCGCGAAGTGCCGGCTTCCAGACCTCGCCTCGCCCTCCAGGAGAAAGTCATCATGCGCCAAGTTCGAACGGTCATCCGTCTAGTTGTCGTCTTCCTCTCCCTTGGCCTGATGGGGTCGTCCGTCACCGCCCAGATCCACCGCACGCCGGATCCGGTGCGCCGGGCCGACCTGGACCGCAAAGCGGAGATCGACCGCATGGTCATGGTACCGATGCGGGACGGTGTGCGTCTCGCCACCGAGATCTACCGGCCCCGCGGCGCCGAGGGCCCGGTGCCGGCGATCTTCTGGCGCACGCCCTACAACTTCAGCCAGTTGCCGGAGCCGAACCTGGCGCGGCCCAGCGCGCTGCTCAAGTTCGGCCTCGACGCGATCGAACGCGGCTACGCGTTCGTGGTCCAGAACGAGCGCGGCAAGTTCTTCTCCGAGGGCGACTGGGAGATCCTCGGTCGGCCGCGCACCGACGGCTACGACGCGCTGACCTGGATCACCGACCAGCCGTGGTCCAACGGCAAGGTCGCGACCCTCGGCTGCTCGTCGACCGCCGAATGGCAGATGGGGCTGGCCGCAATGCGACACCCCGGCCACGCCGCCGCCGTGCCGATGGGCCAGGGCGCGGGCATCGGCCGCATGGGGCCGTTCCATGAGCAGGGCAACTTCTACCGCGGCGGCGCCCTCCAGCTCCCGATGGCGGCGTGGCTCTACGGCGAGCAGAACACGCAGCGTCCGACCTTCCCCTCCGGCACGAGCCGGGAGGACCTGGAACGACTCGCGACCTACTTCGACCTGGCCGCGAAGATGCCGGCCGTCGACTGGGAGCAGGCGCTTCGTCACTTGCCGATCCAGACGTTGATCGAGTCGGTCGGCGGTCCGAAGGGGATCTTCGGCGAGTTCGCCGCCCGCATGCCGGACGACCCGGCCTGGTACGAGGGCGGCCTCTACCACGACGACGAGCCGTTCGGCGTGCCGGCGCTGTGGGCGAACTCCTGGTACGACCTGTCCGTTTCGCCGAACCTGGCGCTCTACGGCCACGTACGCCAGAACGCCGACGAAGAAGTCCGCGAGCACCAGTACATGGTCATCGCGCCCAGCCTGCACTGCAACATGTACCGGCTGACGGATCCGCTGATCGTCGGCGAACGGAACTTCGGCGACACCGATTTCGGCTTCGACGAGATGCTGTGGAGCTTTCTCGACCGTTTCACGAAGCCCGAGGCGAACGGGTTCGAGGACCGGTACGCCAAGGTCCGCTACTTCCTGATGGGCGAGGACCGCTGGCGGAACGCTGACGAATGGCCGCCTGCCGGAGTCGAGCCCGTCACGCTTTACCTGAACAGTGGCGGCAACGCGAACAGCTCCGCCGGAGACGGCAGGCTCACAACAAATGCCAGCGGCAGCGGTGCCGGTGCCGGCGCCGACCGTTTCGTCTACGACCCGGGCGCGCCCGTGCCGACCCACGGCGGCGCCTTCTGCTGCATGGGCGACTACGAACCCGGCGCCTTCGACCAGCGCGGCGTCGAGGCCCGCGCCGACGTGCTTGTGTACACGACGGAACCGTTCGAAGAACCGCTCGCCGTCGTCGGATCGATCGACGTCGTCCTGCACGTCTCCTCCGACGCACCGGACACCGACTTCACGATCAAGCTCGTAGACGTCTTCCCCGACGGTCGGGCCTTCAACCTTGACGACACGATCCTCCGCATGCGCTACCGCAAAGGCTTCGACCGGCACGTCCCGATGGAACCGGGCAAGGTCTACGAAGTGACCCTGGGGCCGCTCGCGACCGCCAACGTGTTCGGCGCCGGCCACCGGCTGCGGATCGAGATCTCGAGCAGCAACTTCCCCCGCTACGACCGCAACCTGAACACCGGCGGCAACAACTACGACGAAACCGAGTGGCGCGTGGCGAACAACGTCGTCCACCACTCGGCGGAGCATCCCTCGCGGATCGTGCTGCCGGTGCTCGACCGCTGACCTACTACTCCAGCGGCGGCACACTGGGTGCGCCGGCGTCCCCGCCGGCATCCGCCGTAGGCGGAATCCGGCCGCCAACCCTCAGAAGCGGCAGCCACCTAGGGCTCGAGAGCCGGCACCTTCTGCGAGAACTTCACTCCCGTCACGCGGTCCGTATTGTCAGCCCGCCGCCGTCGACTCGGCGGGAAGTCCTCCGTCCGTTCGATCCAGGCGTCGAGCACCCGGCTCAGTTGCCGGGCGATCGCCTCTACCTCGGGCCGGCCGGCCAGGTTCACCAGCTCGTGCGGATCCGCCTCCAGGTCGTAGACCTCGATCACCGGCCGCGGCGCCTCGAAGAGCCGCGCCTGGGCCCGCGTCAACTGTCCCGCCTCACGAGCAGCGGTCAGGCTGTACCAGGAGGGGCTGCGCGAGGCGTCGGCCGGCGTGCAGAGCGGCAGCTCCGTGTACGCGTTGCGGATCAGCTTGTAGCGGGGACCCCGCACCGCCCGGATGTGCTCGTCGCAGTTGTGCCAGTTGCGCTCCGCGAACACGTACTCGCGGCCGGCTGCGGCCTGGTCCCGGAGCGCCGCAATGAAGCTCGTGCCCTGGAAGCTCTCCGGGGCTGACGCCCCGGCCGCCTCGAGCAGGGTCGGCGCGAGGTCGATCACGCTGGTGAGTTCCGGATAGCGCGTGCCCGCCGGCGTGGCCCCGGGCCAGGAGACAATCAGCGGTGTGCGGATCCCGGCATCGTACGCGGTCGCCTTGGCGCGCGGAAAGGGCATCCCGTTGTCGCTCAGGAAGACGACCAGGGTGTTCTCGCGGAGTCCGCGGCGGTCCACCTCGGCAAGCATCCGACCGATCTCGCCATCCATGCGGGCAATCTCGTCGTAGTAGAGCGCCAGGTCGGATCGCGTCTCCGCATCGTCGACAAGATACGGGGGCACGGCGACCTCTGCCGGATCGTGCGGCGGGTCCACCGCGCCGGCGGAGTACGGCCGGTGCGGATCCCGAAAGCCCACCCAGAGAAAAAACGGCCGCTCGGCTGCCAAATCAAGAAAGTCCGGCAGCGCCTCCCACGTTTCCTCCGCGTACCAGTCGAACTGGCGCTCGCCCTCGGGCCCGTAGTGGGTCTTGCGCATGTGGCCGGTGGTGTACCCCTCCTGTGCAAGCAGGCCCGGCAGAAGCTTGACCCCTGCCGGCAACGGGCTGTGCAGATCCTCGGCGCCGGTGGCGTGGGGATAGCGGCCCGACAGGATGCTGATTCGCGACGGACTACAGGAGGCGGTCGTCAGAAACGCCCTGTCGAACACGACCCCGGCAGCCGCCAGGGCGTCGAGGTTCGGCGTGCGCACGTGCGGGTTTCCGTACGCGCCGAAGTCCGACCACGAAGCGTCGTCGGCGATGAAGACGACGATGTTCGGGGGCTGCTGAGCCTCCCCCGCTGCCGGCCATCCAGTCGCAACGAGCAGCAACAGGCACAGCCAAGCCTGCCATGCCGGCCGCACCGCGGCTCGCTGATTTCGTCCCGAAGCCGACCCGACCGAGCCGATCACTCTCCGCCGGTTGAGCCAGCCATCGCGTCCGCCTCCAGCAGCCGGGCGCCGCGCATCACGTTGCCGAGCGCGTAGTTGCCCTCATGGCAGGCGTACTCGAAGACCTTGTTGGGAGTCGACCGCCACGTGTACTCACCGCTCCAGGGTGTTTCCCAGACATTCGAGTCTTCGACCGTGAACCCGTAGAGCAGGTTGCCGTCCGGCAGACGCTGGAAGCGCTCCACGACGTGCAGGTCCTTCGTCGCCGAACCGAGGCCTGGTTCTTCGCCGAAGTTCGTCGTGTCGACGACCAGCGTGTCGCCTTCCCACCGGCCGATCGAATCGCCCATCCAGCGGCGCTCGGAGGCCGGCGCGTGCTCGCCGCCGATGCGCACGACGCGGGCGTCGTGGACCATCTCGATCAGGATCATCACGTGGTTCCCGGTCTGCACGATCCGCTTGTGGTTGTTGTAGAGCGCCGGCAGCATCGGTGGCCCGCCGGTGGAACTGAAGCCCATCAGGCAACGCTCCGGCAGCGGCCGCTGCTCCATGTTGTCGTAGGGGCCGGAACCGTCGTCGCTCTCCTCCAGCCACCAGGCGGTGCCCGTGTTCTTGTGGCCGAAGGCGGCGAACTGGGCCGCCGCGCGCGCCATGCCGGCCGGCGTCATCTCCGGGTACTGGCCGTTCGGCGGATCGGTCATGATCGAAGTCCGCCACTTGCCGTCGATCCGGACCACGTTGTCGCCCGGGTCCATGTAGAAGGCGTTGTACCCGCCGCTGCCGCCCGACGCGACCTCGAGCCCCGGATCGAAGATCGGCGCCCCGCCGACCGGCGGCGCCTCGCGGTTCGGGTCGCTCGGCTTGAAGTCGGCCTCGTAGATCTCGGCCTTGCGGCGCGCAATCGCTTCCGCCTCTTCATCGGTCAGGGTCAGGCGATCGCCGAACTCCCGCGGCCTCGTGAGGGGAGTCAGCGTGGCGACGTCGTAAGCGCCCGTCAAGTCGGGCTTGCCGTCGGCCCGCCGCGGCACATCATCCTGCGCGGCGATAGCAATCGGGACGGCCAGCAGCACCGCCAAGCTCAGGAGAAGGAAACGCTCAAACTTCATCCGGCACCCCCTCGTGCATCGGTGTATCCGTTGTCACAGCAACGGTACCACCGAGTCCCGGGGCCGGGAGCGCGCTCCAACCAGCCGCAGCCTCGACCGCGGCGCCCGCTCAGCCGATCTTGCCGAGCCGAAAGTTCACCGTGACGTTGTAGCTGACCGGGATGGGCTCCCCATCGATCCTCGCCGGCTCGAACCTCCACTGCTTCACCGCGTCGACGGCCGCTTCGGTGAGGCCCATATGAAGTCCCTTGAGTACGCTGACGTCGACGACGTTGCCTTCCTGGTCTATCGCCGTCTCCAGGATGACGACGCCCTGAAGCCGAGCCTCCCGCGCACGATCGGTGTACTCCGGCTTCACATCATGGACCTTCACCGGCCGCGTGGCTCCGGTAGGCAGCGGCTGAAACCCGGTCCTGAGCCTCGCCACATCTGCGGGAGCAGGAGCCCCTGTTGGAGCGGTCACGTGCCGCAACACCTCGAGGACCGCCGCTTCGACCGTGCCGTCCGATTCCCGCTCCATCGGAAGCTGCGATCGCACCACGAAGCCGAGAGTGAACGCCACGGCGAGGGCGAGTATCGCCCCAACGATCTTGTTCAGACTTGCCGGACTTACTTCCGCCATCTGGTCACCTCCCTGTCGTTGATCGGATGTCTTCACAACACAACCAACGAGAGAGCCGCCAGATTCCGGCCATCAGCCGGCCCGCAGCGGACTCGCCGCGACGCGGGTGCTACGGCTGGCCGGAAGACTCCCGATCGTCGTATGGCGCACCCGTGCCCGAGGAACCGGCAAACAGCCGACGACCGTCGGGAAGCGTCACGTCGCGTCCGTTCGCCCGCGGCGCGCCGTCGATTGCCTGGTAGCCCTCCACGAGCACCTCGGTCCCCGGAGCGACCGAGTTCTTCTTCCAGCCGCGGCGCACCAGCGCGCCTGGCGGGCCGCACTCGACCATCCAGGCCGTCACCGTGCCGTCCTCGTCCGTGACGTCGATGTGGATCCAGGCGTGCGGGTTCACCCACTCCACCTTCGTCACCTGGCCGCGCAGCCGCACCGGCTTCGTCGCGTCGAACTCTGCCGCGAAGGCGTGGTGGGCCGCCGCCGGCGGAGGCGGTGCGAGAAAGACCAAGGCCGTGGCCGCGGCGAGTCCGGCGGCCAGGAGCGCCAGCCGGGAGAGGAATCGAGTCGTCTTCATGAGCGTCGTCCTGCGTGGAACTGTGGCTTTGACTGAAGGCTAACCCTAACACCTGCACGGCACGAATCCGGCCGTGGAGCCACCCGCGAGGACGCTCTCCTCACGCGGCTACGGCGACGCGTCCAAACTCGCCGACCGCGCCTCGACGCGGCGCAGGAAGTCCTCCGCATCGCGGCAGTCCACCGCTGCCCGGATCGCGGCTTTTGTTTCCGTGGTCGCCGAGAGCCGCTCCAGCCAGGCTTCCACCGCAGGCGTGACAGCGAAATCGCGGGCCTGGAGCGCCTGCCGCACGAGGGAACGCGCCATCTCAAGCGCGCCTTCCTCTCGGCCCTCAGCACGGCCCTCAGCACGGCCCTGCGCGCGGCTCTCTTCACGTTCGGCGCCGAGGAACCGATCGTCGTCGGGGCCGGCGCCAATCGCCCTGCCCAGCCTGCGACCGACGCGGCGCACCGCCGTCACGGTCGCCGTCGACTTCCTCTCCTCGTTCAGCGCCCGGTGAATCTCCGTCGCGCGCCAGCCTGCAAACGCCCGGCTGACGGCCGACTCGACGTAGCGGTCGCCTTCCAGCAGATAGATCGTCAATCGCGGTCGGCCCGAAGTCCGCGGCGCCATCCAGACCGGTTCGGGCACCTCCACCCACACCTCCGGCAAGCCCCAACCGGCATAGACTTCCAGCTTCCGTCGGCGGACATCCGTCGTGTGGTCGACTTCGAGGATCACATCTGGCAACGGGCCAATGTCGACGTCGATCACCTTGCCGCGCGGCGCGGGCCCGTCGAGAGTGAAGGTCTCGTCAGCCTGCACGAGGACCTCGCGTACGCCGTCCTCATCGAACTGCACCAGGCTCGTCGAGCCCAGCGCCAGGATCTCCGAACCCCGGGCCAGCGCGATCTCTCGGATCAGACCGGCGAGGCCACGCGACGGTATCTCGTGATAAGCCGTAGTTCCTTCGGCGATCACAACCGCGGTCGAACTGCGGGACTCCCAGTACTCGATGCGGCCCTCGTAGTCGTCCAACTCCTCGTCCGACAGGTGAACGGCGCGGCATCCCGGGAAGTCCGCCAGGTCGAGCGGTCGCCGCGGCTCGCGCGGCTGCTGCGAGCTTCTGAGGATGGGGTCGGCCATGGCTGGGCAGTGTATCGCTGGCTGACCCTCGGAGCCGCCATGAAGACACTGCGGATCGGCGTCGTTGACTACGGCGGGATGAAGGCGCGCACGACGGCGATCGCCCGTGGCGAACACCACGCCGCCGAAGGAGAGCCAACGGTATGGTTCACCTCATTTCGGAACGCACTCCGAAGTGGTACCGCAGACGCAAAGCCCGTGGCTGGCGCACGCCCTCCTCGCCAGATCGGCGCTGGCGGCGAAGGCCAGCCAGCGACGGTTCGCGGCTCTAGCAGTCCTCGCGGGCCGACGGCGCCTCGACGCGGCGCAGGAAGTCCTCCGCGTCGCGGCACTCCACCGCCGCCCGGATGGCGGCGCTTGCATCCGTGGTCGCCGAGAGCCGCTCCAGCCAGGCTTCCACCGCAGGCGTGATCGCGAAATCGCGGGCCCGGAGCGCCTGCCGCACGAGGGAACGCGCCATCTCAAGCGCGCCATCCGCACGGCTCTCTTCGCGTTCGGCGCCGAGGAACCGGTCGTCGTCGGGGCCGGCGCCAATCGCCCTGCCCAGCCTGCGGCCCACGCGGCGCACCGCCGCCACGGTCGCCGCCGACTTCCGCTCCTCGTTCAGCGCCCGGTGGATCTCCGCCGCCCGCCAGTCCCCAAACGCCCGGCTGACAGCCGACTCGACGTAGCGGTCGCCGTCCAGGAGATAGATCGTCAGTCGCGGTCGGCCCGAAGTCCGCCGCGCCATCCAGACCGGTTCGGGCACCTCCACCCAAACCTCCGGAAGACCCCAGGAGGCGTAGACATCCAGCTTCCGTCGGCGGACATCGGTCGTGTGATCGACCTCGAGGATCACATCGGGCAACGGGCCGATGTCGACATCGATCTCCTTGCCGCGGGGCGCGGGCCGGTCGAGAAAGAAGGTCTCGTCAGCCTGCACGAGGACCTCGCGTACGCCGTCCTCATCGAACTGCACCAGGCTCGTCGAGCCCAGCGCCAGGATCTCCGAACCCCGGGCCAGCGCGATCTCTCGGATCAGACCGGCGAGGCCACGCGACGGTATCTCGTGATAAGCCGTAGTTCCTTCGGCGATCACAACCGCGGTCGAACTGCGGGACTCCCAGTACTCGATGCGGCCCTCGTAGCCGTCCAACTCCTCGCCCGACAGGCGAACGGCGCGGCATCCCGGGAAGTCCGCGAGATCGAGCGGCCGCCGCGGCTCGCGCGGCGCGGTCGGGGTTCTCAGGATGGGGTCGGCCATGGCTGGGCAGTGTACCGTTGGCTGAGCCTCGGAGCCGTCATGAAGACACTGCAGATCGGCGTCGCCGACTACGGCGAGATGAAGGCGCGCACGATGGCGATCGCCCGTGGCGAGTACCACGCCGCCGAAGGAGAGCCAACGGTATGGTTCACCTCCGTCGAGAGCTTCGCGCCGACCGCGCCTCGACGCGGCGCAGGAAGTCCTCCGCATCGCGGCAGTCCACCGCTGCCCGGATCGCGGCGTTTATATCCGTGGTCGCCGAGAGCCGCTCCAGCCAGGCTTCCACCGCAGGCGTGATAGCGAAATCGCGGGCTTGGAGCGCCTGCCGCACAAGGGAACGCGCCATGTCCAGCGCGCCCTCCGCACGGCCCTCCGCACGGCTTTCTTCGCGTTCGGCGCCGAGGAACCGGTCGTCGTCGGGGCCGGCGCCAATCGCCCTGCCCAGCCTGCGGCCCACGCGGCGCACCGCCGCCACGGTCGCCGCCGACTTCCTCTCCTCGTTCAGCGCCCGGTGAATCTCCGTCGCGCGCCAGCCTGCGAACGCCCGGCTGACGGCCGACTCGACGTAGCGGTCGCCTTCCAGCAGATAGATCGTCAATCGCGGTCGGCCCGAAGTCCGCGGCGCCATCCAGACCGGTTCGGGCACCTCCACCCACACCTCCGGCAAGCCCCAACCGGCATAGACTTCCAGCTTCCGTCGGCGGACATCCGTCGTGTGGTCGACTTCGAGGATCACATCTGGCAACGGGCCGATGACGACGTCGATCACCTTGCCGCGCGGCGCGGGCCCGTCGAGAGTGAAGGTCTCGTCAGCCTGCACAAGGACCTCGCGTACGCCGTCCTCATCGAACTGCACCAGGCTCGTCGAGCCCAGCGCCAGGATCTCCGAACCCCGGGCCAGCGCGATCTCTCGGATCAGACCGGCGAGGCCACGCGACGGGATCTCGTGATAGGCCGTAGTTCCTTCGGCGATCACGACCGCGGTCGAACTGCGGGACTCCCAGTACTCGATTCGGCCCTCGTAGTCGTCCAACTCCTCGTCCGACAGGCGAACCGCGCGGCATCCCGGGAAGTCCGCCAGATCGAGCGGCCGCCGCGGCTCGCGCGGCCGTCGCGGACTTCTGAGGACGGGGTCGGCCACGGTCGAGGAGTGTAACGTCGGCAGTCCTTTGGTAGACGCCCCATGACGACCCTGAACATCGGCATCGCTGACTACGGCGAGATGACGGCACACACGATGGCGATCGCCCGTGGCGAGTACAGGCCGGCCAAGGGAGAGCCGGCGGTCCGGTTCACGTCCATTGAGAGCTTCGCCAAGGTGCTCTCCGAGCGGAATCGCGAACTGCTGGCGCTGATTGCGCAGGAGAAACCCGACTCGCTCACCGAGTTGGCGGTCCTTTCGGGCAGAAAAAAATCGAACCTTTCCCGCACGCTGAAGACGATGGCCCGCCACGGCCTCGTGGAACTGGAGAAGGGGCACCGCGGCAAGTTGACCCCGCAGGTACCGTATGAGCAGGTGAGGCTTGATGTGTCGCTGACCTCCTCCCCACCGCCTGCCGCGATCGCAGCCAACGACTGAGAACCGCCCACAGAAGCGAACTCCATCCCCGGCAGCTAGCTCAATGCCCGCACACCGGTCGAGCGGCCGCCCACTTCTGGCCCGCGCTACAATCCCCGGCCTTCCGGCGATACGGCCAAGGAGCCACGCGAATGAAGGAGATGTTCCACTGGGTGCCCTGGTTCACTGAACTGGCCGGAAGGGTCGCAGAAGGGGGCGAGCAGTATCTGAACGAGCGCGCGAAGAGGGTCGACTGGGGCACCGCGGGCCATGCCCAAGTCGAACACAAGCGACGACCTGCCGCTGCCGCGATTCTCGCTCGGGAATCGATCGACCCATTGACGTTCTTCGCCGCTCTGGCGGTCCGAAGCAAGGATGAGTCGAGCGGCAAGAGCACGTTCCTGAGCGTCGGCCGAGAGTTTGAACTCTCGAACTCCCAACTCGCCGGAGACTCCGACGCATGGGACATGCCCCGGAGCCACCACCTGTTCTGGGACTACGACTTGGGCCAGAGTCAACACGATCTGGCCTGGAGGATGTTCCGGCAGGCAACCGAGGGGTCGGTCGATCCCAGAACGTTCGACGACGCCCAAGCCCTTGAGAACATCGCCCTGCCAACGCTATCCAGCGTGCTGTTCCTGATCAGCCCACGGTCCTTCCTTCCCCTGCTGCGTCCACCCGAGTACCTCCGGGCGTACCGACTGTCTTCAGTCATGCAGAAGACGTCTTGGGAAAGCTACTCCTCAGAGATCAAGCGAATCGAGGCTGACTATCCGGGCTGTGAGTTGTCCGAGATTGAGCTGTTCCCCAGGCTTCAAAGGCCCAAAGAAGATGGTGGCCGCAATCTGCTCCTTCGAACTGATCGCTGCTGGCTCGTCAGCACGAGACTGGGGGAACCTGGAAAGAGGCAGGACCACTGGTCGGACAACTTCGAGCCCAACAACTGGGTCCAAACCGGCCAGGAGTACGAGGGCCTAGCCGATGCTGCGACCGGCGACATCGTGCTGGCCCGGTGCGGCGTCACGGCGGGGCGTGGCATCGGCGTCGTTCTCGAGAATGGCTATGGGCAGGACTGGACCTCGGAGGACGCGATCCACGTCTTGTGGCTGAACAAGATGCCGGCCAAACTGAGGACCGCCGCCATCGCAGCGGCCACTCCGACCCAGCAAACCCGGCGAGAGGCCTTTGCCCTCGCCTCGGCGAACGAACAGGAGCTGTTCAGGGCATGCCCTGAGTATCGGTCGACCTGGAGGTTGCTCGATCAAATCGTGTATTGCCGCGAAGTCGAAGTCGCCCTCAACGCCGATGACGGCCAACTCGGTGAAGTTTGGCGGCTTCGCAAAGCCGGTACGAAGATCTCCAGAATCCGTGAGAAGATGGGCAACGCTCATACGATTCGTCAGATCCACCGACTTCTCCTGAAAGACCGAGTTCCTCAGGCTCCAACGATCAGGAAAGCGGCTGCCAGCGCGATCAGCCGATTCGCACGCGTACACAAGGACGGCCTTAGTCCGCAGAGCCAGGCGAAACTGGACGAACTGATGAGCAAGTGCGGCGCAAGCTCTTCGTCTGACTCTCAATATCTCGATTCCGAGGACCACCACCCACCTGAACGGTCCAAGCCCAGGCAACGGCCGGACGTCCCGCACGACCGCAACCAGATCCTCTACGGCCCTCCGGGAACCGGGAAGACCTACGGCACAGTCGGCCTCGCGCTCGCGATCGTCGATGGTACAAACCTCAAAGCCGACATCAGCGACGAGGACAAGCAACGGTTCCGCTCTCTTAGCTTCGAGACCGGTGACGACTCGAAGGACCGTCCCGAGAACTGGATAGCCATGGTGACGTTCCACCAGAACTACGCCTACGAGGACTTCGTGGAGGGCATTCGTCCGAGGCTCGCCGAACCCGACCACCGGGACGGCGACGCGGAGGCGGCGGAAACGTCACCTTCCTCCGAGCTCGGCTACGAACTCTGGCCCGGCATCTTCAGACGAATCTGCGAGGCAGCCGAGACGGAGCGACTGACGGCCGAGGATGAGGCGCGGGAACCGAAGCGATTCGTCCTCATCATCGACGAGATCAACCGCGGCAACATCCCGAAGATCTTCGGTGAGCTGATCACCCTGATCGAGCCCTCGCGACGGCTGGGCGCCGACGACGAGACGACGGTCACTCTTCCCTACTCCGGCGACAACTTCGGCGTGCCGGACAACCTCTACATCATCGGTACGATGAACACGGCAGATCGCTCGATCCAGCAGATGGACACGGCACTCCGGCGGCGGTTCACGTTCGTCGAGATGATGCCCGACGCAAACCACGACCTCATCTCGGAGAACGTCGATGGCGTGAACTGCCGGAAGATGCTGGAGGCGATGAACGAGCGCATCGCCCTGCTGCTCGACCGGGAGCACCAGATCGGCCATACCTATCTGATGAACGTGACGACGATGGATCAACTCGCGGATACGTGCAGGAACCGAATCTTCCCGCTGCTGCAGGAGTACTTCTACGACGACTGGAGGAAGATTCGCGCTGTGCTGGGGCAGAATGCCTTCGTTCAGGAACACAAGACCGGCGACGGCTACACGAGTGCCCTCGCTGAGGAGCTCGGCGTGGTGGGAATGCAGGACGCGACCTACGAACGACTGGGCTTCTCAAGGAAAGAGTGGAAGGACGCCGGGGAGTACAGGAAGATCTACGAGGAGGCGGACCGCGCCTGACGCCGATGGACTCCGTTTCCGCAATGGACGGCCAGGAGCAAGTCGCTCCCGCGGAAGAAACGACTCGGCGCCGCGTGACACCAACGCCCGCCGTTCTCTGCGAGTACGACCAGATCGACCGCGAGCAGCTCGGACTCGACGACGGGGAATGGGAGGGTCTGGTCGCCCTCGCCGGTGCCAACCAGCGGGACAGGCACGGCAACTACCGGCCGGTGCTCTGCTTCGACGCCTCCGGCCGGAAACTTCGCGCCACAAACCACGTCGGAGTCCTAACGACGCGGCGCGGCAGACCGATCGAGATCCTGCCCAAGATCGACCTCGCCGCCCGCGCCAACGACGCCGAGGACAAGGAGGAGACGCGCAAGGTCTTCCTGGAGATGCTGCGCGTCTGGCGCGGGCTCCGACACGCCGACCTACCGCCGAGCAGCATCCGAAGTCTGAAGCGATTCCCGATGCTGGAAGCCTTCGTCTTCCTGTTCCTGCACAATCTGGCCCATCTCGCCCGCCACGGCCTCGCTCGACGGTACGTCCCCGTGGAGGACAACCTCCCCTACCTTCGCGGCCGCCTGCTGTTCCGCGAGCAGCTCCGGGAGAACCTCACGAACAGCGCCCGCTTCTTCGTCGCGCACGACGAGTTCAACGCGAACCGGCCGGCCAACCGGCTCATCCGCTCCACCTTGAGCCGCCTCGGACGCGGCGTTCGCAACGATGTAAACCGGCAACTCCTCCGGGAGCTGTCGGACGCTTTCTCCGACGTGCCCGCGTCGACCGACCCGGCAACGGACTGGCGGCGCCACTCCGTCGACCGCACAATGCAGCACTACAAGCCCGTCATGACCTGGGTGCGACTGTTCCTGTTCGGCCAAGGCCTCACCACGTTTCACGGCAAACACGAAAACCAGTCGCTACTGTTTCCGATGGAGGAGATCTACGAGGACTTCGTGACCCAGTGCTTCAGGCGGTACCAGGACGAGTTCCGCGTCAGGGCACAGGGGCCCCAGTGGAAGCTCACGCGCGACCCCGAGGCGTTCACGATGAAGCCGGACATCACGCTTCAGAAGGGCGGGACCAATCGCTTCATCCTGGACGCCAAGTGGAAGCGGCTCAAGTCAGCGTCGGACGAGCCGAAGAAGCGCGGCATCAGCCAGGCAGACATGTACCAGCTCTACGCCTACGGCAAGCGGTACGGGTGCGGAACCGTGGCCCTGGTCTACCCGCGCACCGACGACTTCGAGGAGCCGCTGCGGTTCGTGTTCCACGACGGTCTGACGCTGATCTGCCTGCCGTTCGACGTATCCCAGCCGGAGCGCAGCGTCAGCCGGTCCGTAAGAGCCCTGCATTCCCCGGAACGGCCAACGGAGGCTTGGCACGGCGCTGTCGACACCAGAGCATGCCGACGGCCGCCTGAGTGGCAGACCTGACCATCTTCGCCGCTTTGCGGCTCGACGGATGCGGACCAGAAGGTCCGCGCACCCAGAGATACGGCGTCGATGTCGGTGCAGTTCTCTACTGTAATCGCTCTTCTATCGCCGCGGGCAATGCCGGCCAGAAGGCCGGCGCACCGGCAGTCGTACTGCGGACCAGGAGATTGCCCGCGTTCCTCCCGGCCTACTGTGCTCCGGACCCCGTTTCCGCCGCCGCGGCCGCCGCCTCTTCCCGGTCGCGCGCCCTCGCGCCGGAGAGGATGTTCGTCATCCCGTAGTTGCCTTCGTGGCAGGCGTACTCGACGAGTTCGTACTGCTCGTTGTCGAGCTCGAACTCGAAGCGGCCGGTCCAGGGGCGAGTCCACACGGTCGGGTCTTCCACCGTGAACCGGTACTCGAGCCGGTTCGGGCCGAGGCGCGTGTAGCGCTCGGTGAGCTTCATGTTCTCGCTCGAGCCGCGGTAGTTCGTGCGGCCGTTGAACCCCGTGGTCTCCACCACCAGGGTGTCGCCCTCCCAGCGGCCCTGGGGATCGCCGAGCCACTGCTTGATCCCGGGACCGAGCGGCGCCCGCTCCGCCGTGGGCACGACACGGGTTTCGTGGATCATCTCCTTCTGAATGGCGACGAAGCCCGGGCTCTGGCTGATCTGCAGACCGTTGTTGTAGATCGAGGGCATCATCATTCCCGGCAGGCCCCGGCTGATGCAACGGACGTAGGCGCTGAGATCTTCGGGTCCCGCGGGCCGGCGCCTCACGTAGTCGCCGAACGACTGGCTGGCGTTGCGCTGCCGCTCCTGCGCCTCCTCGGTCAGGGGCGGTATGCGCCCGTCAGGCGGGTCGATGATCATCGCCACCTGCCGCGAGGGCGCGGACTTGACGTAGCCGAGGGTTGTGTCCCGCCACTCCCGCTCGTAGCCCCAAATGCTCCCCAAGGTACCCCGCTCGCGGCGCGCGGCCGCCTCTTCGGGAGTCAGTTCCGCGACATCGGCGAGATCATCCGGCCGTTCCAGGGGAATGCCGTGGGCCTTGTTGCCGGACCACATTCCCTGCAGGTCGGGCGTTCCCCAGGGGGTCCGCGGAACCACGTAGGGCTCGGCCGAGGCAACCTCGTCGGCATCCGATCCGAAGTCGGCGTCGACGCCCTGCCAGCCGGGTTCGACCACCGCCACGCGCACGTTGTCGGGAGCGGCGACGAAGCCGCGCTTCGCCTCGGAGCGGCCTCCCTCGGGCCGTTCCGGATCCCGAGTGAAGTGGACCCCGCGGTCACGCAGACCGACCGCCGCCGCCTCGAGATCCGCGAGTTCGAACGCCAGGTGATCGATCGCCCGGCCGGCGCTCGACGCGGGCTCGCCCTCGGGATGCTTCGAGACGAACAGCCAGACCTCGCCGAAGCGGAGGCCGTCCTGCGTTCCGCGCAGGCTCTCCGGCGCGCCGCCGAAGGTCTCCCGGTACCAGCCGAGAGTCCGTTCCGGATCGCTCGCGCTCAGGTGAACGTGATGGAAGCCCAGCGTGTCCACGTCTTCGACCACCTCGATCCGGGTACCCCAGGGATCGAAGATGCGGCCGACCTTGAACAGGCCGGGTTCGTCGCGGAGAGTCGAACCGTCATCGTAGCGCTGCAGGCGAACGCCGGAGCCCCGCACGCCGACCGCCTCCAGTTCGGCCATCTTCTCTTCCAGGTCGGCAAAGGAGAAGCCGATGTGGTCAATGCCCGTGCCCTGGCTCGCGCCCATGATCGGGCCCTGAGTGAACTCGATCACCGCGTTGCCGCAGTCGACCGCCTCGGCGCGGCCTTCGATCGGCTCGCAGTCCAGGTGCCGCTCGTACCACTTGGCCGCCTCGCTGCGAGCGGACGTGGTCAGTTGCACCGTCACGTCACCCGCCGCCGCGGGGACGGCGGCTAGTCCCAGCAGAAGCGCGGCGGCAACCGCCGATCCGCTAAGGGTCGTTGCCAGTCGGGGTCTCTTCGCGTCGACGTAGGTGGCCATAAAGAAGCTCCTCGGAAAACTCGACACACTTGAACTCCAGCACCCGGACGTTCTCCTCCAGGCGCCGGTACAGCGGCATGCGGATCGTCCATGGTTCGGTGAAGACGTTGGGGTCTTCGAGCGTCGCCTCGTACATCATGGAATTCGGGCCGGTCGGCGTGTACCGCTCGGTCACCCGCAGGGTGTCGCTGGCGAAGTTGCCGGCCCTGTCGAACCAGGCCTGGCCGGTGAAGCCGGTTGCCTCGACGACCAGGGTGTCGCCCTCCCAGCGGCCGTGCGAACGGCCCATCCAGCTGTCGATGGGCGGCGGCTCCGGATTCTCCTTGTCCATGTGGATCGTCCGATTCGCCTCGGCGAACCCATAGACGATCATGATGTGGCTCGTCCCCTGGAGGACCTGGAACGGGTACGGCATGTAGGTCGCGCGCGGCACTCCCGGCAAGTAGCACTTCGCCTCGGGGTCTTCGCGCCAGCGGTTCTCGAAGTTCTTCTGCCGCTGCTCGCGCGCCCAGTCCTGGTAGGGAATCTCGCCGCCGACGACGACACCAACGCCCGGTGGCATTGCAGTGAGGACGCCGTACTCGGCCGGCCCGCTGGCCGCGTTGTGGTCTTCCAGGTTCCAGTGCGCCGTGTTGATCGCCTGCCAGACGCCGTTGATGTCCGGGTTGCCGTCGTAGTGGCGCGGGATCGCCTCACCAGCGTCCTGCGCCACGGCAGGCAAGCCCGACAGCAAGAGGAGAGCGGCGAGCCACACCGGCCGCCGCCACAGGTTCAACTGGCGTCGTTTCTTCATTCCCGTCCCGTCAGAGATGAGCGCGGAGCATACCAACGCGGCGGGCAATACACTCATCCACCGTAACCCCAGCCAGGAGAACTCAACGATGATCGACCTCAACCTGACCGGCCGCCGCGCCGTCGTCACCGGAGCCAGCCTCGGCATCGGCGCCGCCACCGTCCGCCTGCTCGCCGACCAGGGCGCCGCGGTTTCCTTCTGCGCCCGCAACGAGGACGCCGTCGCTGCCCTCGACGGCTACGAGCCGCCCTCCGGCGAGGGCAGCGTTTCAGGACACGCAGCCGACATGGCCGACCGCGACTCGATCGACGCCTTCTTCGACGCGGCGCTCGCCGGCGGCACGGTCGACATCCTGGTCAACAACGTTGGCGCCTCGCCGTCGCGGAACTTCCTCTACATGACCGACGACGACTGGGAAGAACTGTTCCGCCTCAACCTGCTGTCTGCGGTCCGCAGCACGCGGCTCTGCCTGCCCGGCATGCGCAAGCAGAAGTGGGGCCGCATCGTGATGGTCGCCAGCGCCGCCGCGAAGTACCCCGGCGCCGCCCTGATCGACTACGGCGCCTCGAAGGCGGCGATGGTGGCCACCGGCAAGGCGCTGTCCGGCAAGTACGGCCGCGACAACGTGCTGTTCAACTCCGTCCTGCCGGGATTGATCCACACGGCGATGTGGGAGCGCGCCGCCAAGGAGATCGCGAACGCCCGCGGCGGCGACTGGGAGGACATCATCCGGAACAACGGCAAGAACGTCCCCGTCGGCCGCTACGGCACCTCGGAAGAGGTCGCCAACATGATCGTCTTCCTGTGTTCCGAAGCCGCGTCCTACGTCAACGGCGCCGTGATCGACGTCGACGGCGGCCAGGGCCGGCACATCTGAGGTTGGCGCGTCAGTTCCGCAGCACAGAAACGTCGGATGCCTCCGCGAGCCGGGCGTCCGCAGTCACCAACGTCAGGTCCATCACCTTTGCCGTGGCGGCCAGGAAGCGGTCTGCGGGATCCTGATGCGGCAGATCGACTGCGCGGCTCGCCAGTGCGATCTCGTGGGTGATCGCAGCTTGCCGCGTGGGCATCCGTCTCATCGCATCTTCGATCCAGTCCTCGACGGATACGTTTAGCATGACACGGCCCTTCTCCGCGAGCATCGCAAGTTCCCAGATACTGATCGGCGAAAGCCAGAGTTCGTTCTCCGGCGACTCGAGGGCGTTCACCGTTGCGCGGCGCAAGCGGTGCGGCTCCATGCGGCTCCACACCCAGATGTGCGTGTCGAGAAGGAGTCTCAAGACCGCAGGACTTCCCACTCCTCCTCCGGCACGACCGGCGAGACGATGTCACCGACGATCTTTCCGGTGTGCCTCATGTCGCCAAGCACGCGCCGCGGCTGAACGGCGGGCGATGGCGGAACGATCTCGGCCACCGGCTTGCCGAAACGCGTGACCAGCACGGGTTCTCCCGTTCGATTGACGCGCTGCAACACCGCCAGACAGGTCGCCTTGAACTTCGAGATAGCCACTTCCTCCATTCCGTAGTCCCCCTCCTGCGTTACGGGGTTGAATGTGTACCATGGTCAATGGACCATAGTCAAACCCCGCCCGCCCACTCCCGTTTACCAAGAGATCTGGATGCGCGGCGTCCAAATCTCCTGGTTGCGCCGCCGAGCCGGCAGTCCGCTACTGCTCCTCCGAACCCTCGATCTCGGCGATCCCTGACGCCGTCTCCTCCAGCAGCGCCTGAGCCCCGCGCCGGATCAGACTGCCCACGCCGGGCGCCTGGAAGAAGCTGAAGCCCTCGCGGTCGCGCCAGGCCAGGGGACCGCCCAGCTTGAGGCCGGCGCCGAGCACGGCCTCGCGGATGCGGTCGACCATCGCCTCGTACTCCGGTTCGCCCTGCCGCTTGCCCGAGAAGCTGTAGAGGTCGGTCGAGGCGGCGAACACGACGTCGACGCCGGGAACGGCCGCGATCTCCTCGACCGCCTCGACCCCTGCCGGCGACTCGATCATCGCGACGATGATGACGTTCTCGTTCGCGGTCGCCCGGTAGTCGCGGCCCCACAGGGCGCCGTACTGGCCGCCGCCCAGGCTGCGCCGACCCTCCGGCGGGAACTTGGCGAAGCGGACCGCCCGCTCCATCTTCTCGGCCGTGCGGACCATCGGCACGACGATGCCGAGAGCGCCCAGATCGACCGCCTTCTGGATGTCCCCCTCCGTTGCGTCGGGAACGCGGATGAAGGGAATGGCCGACGCGTCGCGGCAGGCCCAGAGCATCCGCGCCACGTCCTGGTACGTCAGCGGGCTGTGCTGCATCTCGATCCAGGTGAAGTCGAAACCGGCGTTGGCGGCAGCGCAATAGCTGTCCGGATCGGCCGAAGAGATGCTGACGCCGACGATCCCCTCGCCGCTCATCAGCTTCTGCTTGGCCGTGTTGTACATCCGCACGCCATCTTCCTGGCCGGCGGCCGGCGCAGCCGCCAGCGCAAGACTCAGGGCCATCCCGAATGCAATGGCAAGTCGAACCGTTCTCATGCTTCCTCCCCTGCTTCCGAAGCGCCCGCGGCGCCCGCCGGCGACTGACCGGCCCGGCCGCCCCGCTGTCCCCGCAGCGCCAGGTCGACGCCGACGAGGCGCCGGTTGCCTTCGACCCGGCTGGAGCTGCCGCGAATCTCGCGCGTGACGAGATAGTCGGCAAAAGCCGCCTCGACGTTGGCGCTATAGCCCATCGCGTCCTGTGCCTTGTTCACAGCCAGTTTGCCCATGCGCAGCACCACCGGATCGTTCTCGGCGACCCGCTCGGCGTAGGCCATCGTCTCGCGCTCGAGCTCATCCTCAGCGTAGACCCGATTGACCAGCCCCATTTCGCACGCCTCCTCCGCGTCGATGAAGCGGCTCTCGAACAGGAGTTCCTTCGCCTTGCGCGGATGGATGTCCCAGGGCACGGTGAAGGTCTCGAACAGGCTGGCGAGGAACCGCGCGCTCGGGGCGGCGAAGATGAGGTCCATCGACGCCGCGATCATCCAGCCGCCGAAGATGCAGTAGCCGTGCACCATCGCGATCGTGGGCTTCGGCAAGTTGCGCCACTTGACCGTGTTGTCCAGGTTGTACCAGCGAAACGCCTCGTACCAGTCCATGCCGACCCACTGGGTGAGCCCGCGGGCCTCGATGTCCGCCTCCTGCTCCGGCGTCCCCAGGTCGTGGCCGGACGAGAAGTGCCTGCCGTCGCCCTTCAGCACGACGACCCGGACATCGTCGTCGGCCATCGCGCGGTCGAGCTGCCGGTCCAGGTCGTCGAGCAGCTTCCAGCTCTGGGCGTTGTGGTACCTCGCCCGGTCCAGCGTCAGCACCGCGACCGGGCCGCGCCGTTCGTAGCGAACCTCTTCTGCTGCCATATCCTGTCCTCGGCTTGTGATGTGGGGGAAACCGATGAAGCGTAGCGCACCGATCAGCGTCGTTCTGCTCTGCACACTGGGACTCGCCTGCGGCGGCGGCCAGGAGGCCCCGGCGCCCGGCGACAGCGCCAGGCCCCCCAACATCGTCCTCGTGATGACCGACGACCAGGGCTACGGCGACTTCGGCTTCACCGGCAACCCGGTGATCGAGACTCCCAACCTCGACGCCCTGGCGGCCCAGAGCGCGCAGGTCGAGCGCTTCTACGTCAGCCCGGTCTGCACTCCGACGCGCGCCTCGCTGATGACGGGCCGCTACAACTACCGCACCCGCGCCATCGACACCTACATCGGCCGCGCGATGATGGAACCGGAGGAAGTGACCGTCGCCGAGATGCTCCGCGACGCCGGCTACGCGACGGGCATCTTCGGCAAGTGGCACCTGGGCGACAACTACCCGATGCGGGCAATGGACCAGGGCTTCGAGGAAAGCCTCGTCCACCGCGGCGGCGGCATCGGCCAGCCGTCCGATCCGCCCGGCGGCGAGGGCAAGTACACCGACGCGGTGCTGTTCCGCAACGGACAGCGAGAAGAGACAACCGGCTACTGCACCGACGTCTACTTCGACGCCGCGTTCGAGTTCATGGAGCGGGCGACCGGGGAAGGACGGCCGTTCTTCGCCTACGTGCCGACGAACGCGCCCCACGGCCCCTTTCACGACGTGCCGGGTGACTGGCTCGAGTACTACCGGCAAGTGGACCTGAGCGCCGCCCTCCCCGACCCCGAACAGGCCAGCGACGAGGTCCTCGACCGGCTCGCCCGCAGCTACGCGATGATCAGCAACATCGACGACAACATCGGCCGGCTGATGGCGCTGCTCGACGAGATGGGCCTGACCGAGAACACGCTCCTCGTCTTCCTCGACGACAACGGACCGGACCGGGACCGCTACAACGCCGGGCTTCGCGGCCGCAAGGGTTCCACCCTGGAAGGCGGCATCAGGTCGCCCCTGCTGGTGCGCTGGCCGGGACGGCTGCCCGACGGCGGAGAGCCGGTCGACCGCATCGCGGCCCACATCGACATTGCCCCGACCCTGCTCGACGCCGCCGGCGTCGAGCCGCCCGCCGGTCTGCACCTGGACGGTCGCAGCCTGCTCGGCCTGCTGACCGGCAACGGCGACGCCGCGAACTGGCCCGATCGCACCTTGTACTTCCAGTTCCACCGCGGCGACGAACCGAAGCCGCTTCAGGCCTTCGGCGCGGTCGGCCAGCGCTACAAGCTGGTCCACCCGTCCCCTCGTGGCGAGGGGGACTGGCAAGGCGAACTCAACCTGGAGCTGTACGACCTCGAGGCGGACCCGGGTGAGAGCCACAACCTGATCAATGGCACCCGTGCGGCGCGTTCCGCGCCGCACGCGACCATCGCCGTGAGCCGGTCATCGGGCTCACGGGATGAACTGCCGGAGGTCGCCGCCGCGATGCAGGACGCCTATTTGGAGTGGTTCGAGGACGTGAGCAGCACCCGCCCGGACAACTACGCACCGCCGCGAATCGTCGTCGGCACGGATCACGAACCCGTCACCGTCCTCACCCGGCAGAACTGGCGGCGGATCACCGACGATCAGGGCTGGCGACCGACATCCCAGGGCCACTGGCTGCTTAGTGCGCAGAGCGACACCGCGTTCGATGTCGAGGTTCGCCTTGTTGCGGGCTCCACCGGCACGCTGCGCCTCGCCATCGGCGACCGGGAAGTCAGCCAGGACCTGTCCCCGGAACAGAGAACCGCGACGTTCGAGGATGTCGCGGTCGTCGCCGGCGACTTCGCCCTCAGCGCCGCGGCCGGCGAGGGCGAGGAACGGCGAGGAGCGCATCACGTCGTGCTGCGCCGGCGTTAGCGCGGCAGAAGGTCGGAAGCCGGCGCTTCGCGCCGGATGCCGGCGGGGACGCCGGCGCACCCAGTTTCTGCCGCGCTAGCACCGCACCGGTGCTCTGCTAGTCTCCGCGCCCAATGTCGCACCGGACCGGTTCGCCGCTTGCCATCGTCACCGCTCTCGCGCTGACGCTCGCCACCGTGCTCACCGGAGCCTGGGACGCAAACGGCCACGACCACGAGGCTGCAGCGGCGAACGCCGCCTACTGCGCGGTCGATCACGAAGCGGAAGCCACCGGGGCTACGAGCCGTGGCGCCGTCAGCAAGGCCGCGCCGCTGCACGACCATTCCTGCGTCGCCTGCAAGCTCGGCCGCTCCAAGATCGCAGAGGTTGCGAAGGCCTCCGGCGCGAGCCCCCTGGACCTCTCGTCAACCGCGGCAAGGCCCGCTGACGAAGGCAGGCCCAGGAGCGGCGAGCACTGGCAGCAGACCGCCCGCGGACCACCCCTGGGCTGAGTCGACTCCGCTTCCGACCCTCCTCTGAACGCAAGTCGCGTCGGGGTCCTCGGAGGCCGGCAACACACTGAGCGCCCCTCGCCGGGGGCAACTGCGACGGGACCGCCACGGTCAGCCAAGGCTGACCCCGCGGCGTCGCAAGTCGTATCCACCGGCGATTCGGTGCGCTCCCGAGGCTGCGGACGCCGCAGCCAGCGACCCACACCCATCGACCAGGACTGAACGAACCAGGAACTCCCCATCATGCTCTCTCACCAGACCAAGCCTTCGCATTCCCCTCTGCCGCAGCGCCGCCCCCACCCGCGTCAGGCGGTGACGGGCGCCATTCTCTGCGCCCTCGCCTTCCTGCTCACCCCACTGACAGCCGGCGCTCAGGAGACCGGCTCCGTCGCCGGCAGCGTCGAAACCCACGGCGAGAGAATCGTGCTCGCCGTGGCACGCATCCCTGAACTTGGCCTCAGCGCCGCGGTGTCCACCGACGGCTCGTTCCGGTTCGACGAGGTGCCGGCGGGCGCCTACCTCGTCGTCGTCGCGATCCCCGCCTTCGGCACGGCAAACGAGTCGGTCACCGTCGCGGGCGGCGACGAGGTGGAGGTCCAACTCGAAATGCGTCACGGAACGCACTTCGACGAGGTCGTGGTCACCGCGACCGGCGACCTGCGCCGCGCCTCCGAGCTGGCGAATCCCGCCTCCGTGTTGTCGGGCCCGGACCTCCAACTGCGCCTCGGCGCCACGTTGGGCGAGACGCTGGAGTCCGAACCCGGCGTGTCCTCGACCGCGTTCGCACCCGGCGCCGGCCGGCCGATCATCCGCGGCCTGACCGGCGCCCGAGTGCGTGTCATGGAAGGCGGTCTCGACACAGGTGACGCCTCCCTGGTCAGCGCCGACCACGCCGTCACCTTCGAACCGGCACACGCCGAGCAGATCGAGATTCTGCGTGGCCCCGCCACGCTCCGCTTCGGTTCGGAGGCCATCGGCGGCGCGATCAACGTGGTCGACGGTCGGATACCGACCGAGAAGCCGGTCTCGGCGCTGACAGGCACGATCGACCTTCGCGGCGGTTCCAACGCCGACGAGCGGATGGGCGCGGTCCATCTGGGCGGCGGCGGCGGCGAATGGGCCTGGCGCCTGGGCGCCGTCAGCCGGGAGACCGATCCCTACGAGATTCCCGGCTACGCCCGCGTCGAGGAAGACCACGAGGACGAACACGACGAGGATCACGACGAGGACGAGGATCACGACGAAGACGAGGACCACGACGACGAGGACGAGGATCACGACGAAGACCACGACGAGGACGAAGACCACGACGAGCACGGGGAAGAAGAGGAGAACACCTTCGGGATGGTTCCGAACACGGACCTGATGACCGAGAGCGGTCGCTTCGGTTTCACCCGTTTCTTCGGCGACCGCGGCTCCATCGGCGTCTCAGTCAGCGGTTTCGACACGAATTACGGCATTCCGGCCGGCGCGCACGCCCATGGCCACGAGGATGAGCACGGCCACGACGACGAGGATCACGAGGACGAGGACCACGACGACGAGGACCACGACGACGAAGACCACGACGACGAGGATCACGACGAAGACCACGACGAGCACGGGGAAGAAGAGGAACTCCCGGTCCGCGTCGACATGAAGCAGCGCCGCGTGGACCTGCGGGCCGAGGCCCTGCCGGCAGCCGGCGCCTTCCAGAGGATCGAGGTCCGGATGACGGGAACCGACTACGAGCACGTCGAGCTCGAAGGTCCCGACCCCGGCACGACCTTCTTCAACGAGTACTTCGAGACCCGGCTCGAGATGTTCCAGCGCGCGCGCGGCCGCAGCCGCGGTTCCGTCGGCCTCCAGTACTCGGACCGCGATCTCGCCGCCTTCGGCGAGGAGGCGTTCGTGCCTCCCACCCAGACCCAGGGATGGGCGCTCTTCACCTCACAGGAAATCGAGGCCGGCGCGGTTCGGTGGCAGTTCGGAGCCCGCTTCGAACAACTGGACCAGAACCCGGTGAGTGCCATGGACACATCGCACGACGGCGTGTCCGCCTCCGCCGGTCTGGTCTGGGACGCCGACTCCGACTGGACGCTCGGTGCGTCAATCGCCCGGTCGGTCCGCCTGCCGTCCGCGGAAGAGCTCTACTCCGACGGCGTCCACGTCGCCACGCAGAGCTTCGAGATCGGCGACCCGAGCCTCGGCAACGAGGTCGGCACCGGTATCGACGTGTCGCTGCGCCGGACGGAAGGACCCGTCACCGGCGAACTGACGATCTTCCGCCAGAGCTTCAGCGACTTCATCTACCAGCAGTTCACCGGCGAAGTGGAGGGTGAGAT
The DNA here is from genome assembly GCA_965232105.1 of Thermoanaerobaculia bacterium. Lineage (GTDB taxonomy): Bacteria > Acidobacteriota > Thermoanaerobaculia > Multivoradales > Multivoraceae > Multivorans. Next base: position 2,037,039 of record OZ246956.1, on the reverse strand, counting down.
CGCCGTCCTCCGCTACAGCCAGGCCGACGCCTCGACCGAGGGCGCCGAACTCCGGCTCCGGTTCGAACTGCTCGACCGGAACGACCACCATCTGCACATCCAGGCGATGGCGGACACCGTCGACGCCGAGCTCGACGCGGGCGGCAATCTGCCGCGGATCCCGCCGATGAGCTTCGGGGCCGGCCTCCACTACCACGGCCACCACTGGCGCGGAGCGGTCGAGGGTCGATGGTTCGACGACCAGAACGATGTCGCGGAACTCGAGACCCCAACCGAGGGCTACACGATGCTCAACGCCCATGTCGGGCGGCGCTTCATCGTCGGCAACCAGATCCTCGACGTGCTCTTGCGAGGCCGCAACCTGATGGACGAGGAAGCGCGGGTGCATACGTCGTTCCTGAAGAACTTCGCTCCGCTGCCGGGCAGGGACGTGACGCTCTCGGCCCGATTCTGGTTCTGAGTCAGATTCGGCGCGGGGTCGAGAGCGCGCCGGCGCCCGCCATGCGGGTCAGCCGGTCGCTCTCGGCCGTCCGCCGCTTCTGAGAGCCACACCGCAGATCAATGAACCTCTCCGTGCCACGCCGGTTCCACTCGCCGCTCGCGATCGTCAACGCCCTGGCGCTGACGATCGCCGCGCTGCTCACCGCCTGGGACGCGGGCTGCCACGGCCACGAAGCGCCAGCGGCGAGTAACGCCTGGTGCACGATTGATCACGAAGCCGAGGCCACCGGGGCGACGAACCACGCCACGCTCGGCAAGGCTTCGACACTTCACGAACATTTCTGCGTCGCCTGCAGAACCGGAGGCTCCAGGCCCAACGAGGCAGGCAGGGCCTCCGTCGCCAGGCCCCTCGACGTTGTTTCGGCCGCAACAAGGCCCGCGAACGACGGCAGCGCCAGGCGCGGCGACCCCAGGCAGCAGGCCGCCCGCGGCCCGCCCCCAGGCTGAGTCGACAGCGGCTCCGATCCGCGCACAGCGCGCATCGCCGGAACCGCCAGCAAGCAAACCAGGCGTCACTCGCCCCGTTTCGGGGCGATGGTGACGACGCTATCGCGGTCAGCCGTAGCTGATCGCACGGAATCGCAGCATCGCGCGGCCGACCAGTTCGGCGCGCTGCCGCCGCTGCGGATTCCGCAGCCAACGCCAGAACACCCTTCGACTCGGACTGAACCACGCAGGAACTCCAAACCATGCTCGCTACCTTCACCATGCTCTCGAACTTCCATCCACGGCGCCGGCCCCGTTGGCGCCAGGCAGTGACGGCCGCCACTCTCTGCGCCCTCGCCCTCCTTCTGAATCCGACAACAGCCAACGGTCAGGCGACGGGATCCGTCGCCGGAACGGTCAGGAGCCCTGGCGAGGCCGGCATCTCGCTCGCCGTCGCCCGACTCAGCGACTTGTCCCTCAGCGCCTCGGTGGCAGCGGACGGAACGTTTCGTTTCGACGCCGTGCCTCCTGGCACGTATCTCCTGGTCGTCGACATCCCGTCGGTCGGCCTGACCAGCCAGCCCGTCGCCGTCTCAGCCGGCCGCGAGACGACCGTCGAACTGGAGCACGATCACTTCACCCACTTCGACGAGATCGTCGTCACCGCATCCGGCGACCTCCGGAACGAGTCCGAGCTGCCGAACGCGATCTCCGTGTTGGGCGGCGCCGACCTGCAACTGCGCTTGGGGGCGACGCTAGGCGAGACCCTGGCGGCGGAACCGGGCCTGTCCTCGACCGCGTTCGTGCCGGGTGCGGCGCGGCCGGTCATTCGCGGCCTGTCGAGCGCCCGTGTTCGCGTGCTCAACGGCGGCATGGGAACCGGTGACGTTTCCGTGGAGAGCGCCGATCACGCGGTCACGTCCGATCCGCTCCTGGCCGAGCAGATCGAAGTGCTGAGAGGTCCCGCCACGCTCCGCTACGGCTCGGGCGCCATCGGCGGCGCCGTGAATGTCGTCGACGGTCGCATTCCAGCCAACCGGACGACAAAGACCTTCGGCGGCAGGATCGACCTGGTCGGGGGTTCGGTGACCGGCGAGAGGACGGGCGCGCTCCAGCTCAATGGCGGCGGCGGCGAATGGGCCTGGCACATAGGGGCCGTCAGCCGGACGGCCGATCCGTATGAGATCCCTGGCTACGCCCGCCTCGAGGAGGACCACGACGACCACGAAGAGCACGAAGAGCACGACGAGCACGACGAGCACGACGACGAGGACGACCACGGCCACGAAGACGAAGACCATGACGACCACGAAGAGCACGAAGAGGAGAACGCCTTCGGCATCGTCCCGAACACCGACCTCAGGACCGAGAGCAGCCGGTTCGGCTTCACCCGCTTCTTCGGCGACCGCGGTCTCCGGGGCGTCTCGTTCAGCGGTTTCAGCACCGACTACGGCATTCCTCCCGGCGCCCACAGCCATGCAGGGCACGATCACGGCGGAGACCACCACGACGAGGACGAGGATCTCCACGACGAGGACGAGCACGAGGATGAGCACGAGCACGAGGACGAGCACGACCACGAGGACGACCACGGCGAGGAGGATGACCACCATGGCGAGGAGGACGAGCACGATGACGACGAGAACATTCGCCTCGACATGAAGCAGCAGCGCATCGACCTCAGAAGCAGCGTCTACCTGCCCGCGCCCGCCTTCGACAAGCTCGAAGTACAAATGTCCGGAACGGACTACGAACACGTCGAGTTCGAAAGCGGCCACACCGGCGTCCTCTACACGAACGACCTCTTCGAGACCCGGGTCGAGATGTTCCAGCGCGAGCGGCGCGCCAGCCGGGGCAGCGTCGGTGTGCAGTATGTGAACCGCGATCTCGCCGCCATCGGCGCCGAGGCCTTCATCCCCCCGACCCACTCGAACACCTGGGCAGCGTTCACCTCCCAGGAGATCGAAAGGGGCTCGCTTCGCTGGCAGTTCGGCGCCCGGTTCGAACAGGCCGAGCACAACCCGGCAAACGGGCCGGCCTGGTCCGGCGACGGCGTTTCCGCGTCAACAGGCATGGTCTGGACAGGCGCAGAGGCGTGGAACCTTGGCCTGTCCGCCTCCCGATCAGTTCGGCTCCCCAGCCCGGGAGAGCTGTTCTCGGACGGCGCTCACATACCCACCCGGACCTTCGACATCGGCGATCCCGATCTCGGCCGTGAAGTCGGCGCCGGTCTGGACCTCACCCTGCGCAAGGAGGAGGGAATCCTCCAGGGCAAGTTGACCTTCTTCCGGCAGGACTTCCAGGATTTCATCTACCACTCGTTCACCGGTGCGGAGCTCGCGGGCTTCCCGGTCGTCCAATACAGCCAGGCCGACGCGACGATGGCCGGCGCCGAGCTCCACGCGCGGATCGAGCTTGCGGAATGGAATGGGCATGACCTGCACATGGAGATCCTGGGCGACACGGTCGACGCCGAGCTGGACGAAGGCGGAAACCTGCCGAGGATTCCGCCCATGAGTCTGGGCGCCGGCCTCCACTACCACGGCCACGATTGGCGGGCAGCGGTCGAGTGGCGCCGGGTCGACGACCAGAACGATGTCGCACAGCAGGAGACGCCGACCGACGGCTACACGATGCTGAACGCCCACGTCGGCCGGCACTTCACGCTGAAGGACGAGATCGTCGACGTGCTCCTGCGGGGCCGCAACCTGACCGACGAGGAGGCGCGCGTCCATACGTCACTCCTGAAGACGTTCGCGCCCCTGACCGGGCGCGACATCACGCTGTCGGTCCGGTACTGGTTCTGATGCGACCGGAACTCTGAGGGCCCCGGTCATGAGGTAGCTCCCTCCGGCCGTGTAGCATCCGCCCAAACGGACACCACTGCTTGGGGTGACACGCCTGTGCATCGGCCGGAGGAGGGCCCCTGATGAACCCAAACCTGGCTCCCGCCAATCGAAGGGCCCTGCAACCAGAATCGCTTGAATCCAGACCCCAGGCCGTCACGCGCTGGCCATACAGGAGGGCGCTTCTCGCTGTGGTGCTAGGCGGACTGCTGCTGGCCCCGACGGCGACGGCTCAGGACACCGGCTCCATCGCCGGTGAGTTGCATACCCACGGCGACGAGCGCATCACGCTCGCCACCGCCAAGCTCCCCGAACTCGCGCTGAGCGCCGCGCTGGCCGAGGACGGGACGTTCAGCTTCGATGCCGTACCGGCCGGCACCTATCTGCTGGTCGTCGAGATCCCCTCCGTCGGCCTGACCAGCGAGTCGATCACCGTCACTGCCGGGGAGGAGACGGCCGTCGAGCTGGAAATCGACCACGTGGCTCACTCCGACGAGATCGTCGTCACCGCGACCGGCGATCTCCGCAGCGAGTCCGAATTGTCGAATGCGGTCTCCGTACTGAGCGGAGCCGATCTGCAACTGCGGATGGGCGCGACGCTCGGTGAGACCCTCGCCTCGGAACCCGGCGTGTCATCCACGGCGTTCGTGCCCGGCGCCGGCCGGCCGATCATCCGCGGCCTGTCCGGCGCCCGTGTCCGGGTGCTGGCCGGCGGCCTCGGCACCGGCGACGCATCCGCCGTCAGCGCCGATCATGCAGTGACCTCCGAACCGGCCCACGCGGACCAAATCGAGGTACTGCGAGGCCCGGCCACCCTCCGCTATGGCTCCGGCGCCATCGGCGGCGCCGTCAACGTGATCGACGGACGAATCCCCACCAGCCGTGCCGCCAAGGCCGTGACCGGCACCGTCGACCTCGTGGGCGGCTCGGTGGCCGACGAACGGATGGGCGCTCTCGAACTGAACGGCGGCAGTGGCGAATGGGCCTGGTCCATCGGCGCGGTGAACCGGGAAACGGATCCCTATGAGATCCCGGGCCATTCCCGCCTCGAGGACGACCACGACGAGGACGATCACCACGACGAAGACGACGACGATCACGATGACGAGGATGATCACGACGAAGACGACCACGACGAAGACGACGATCACGAAGAGAGCGAAGAGCACCTCGAGAATCCCTTCGGCGTCGTCCCGAACACGGACCTCCGCACCGAGAGTGGCCGCTTCGGCGTAACCCGGTTCTTCGGCGACCGGGGCTTCCTCGGCGTGTCAGTCAGCGGCTTCAACACGGAGTACGGCATCCCGCCGGGCGCCCATCAGCACGAAGGGCATCAGCACGAGGACGAGGACGATCATCACGACGACGAGGACGACCACGAAGGCGAGGATGACCACGACGACGAGGACGACCACGACGACGAGGATGACCACGACGACGAGGATGACCACGACGACGACGGCGACCACGATGACGAGGAAGCGCCCGTTCGCGTCGACATGAAGCAGCAGCGGGTCGACCTGCGCGGTGACGTCTTCCTGCGCGCAGCCGCCTTCGAGAAGATCGAGATCCGGATGGCCGGAACCGACTACGAACACATCGAGTTCGAGGGCGACGAGCCCGGCACCCTGTTCACGAACGACTACTTCGAGACCAGGGTCGAGATGTTCCAGCGGGTCCGGGGCGCCAGCCGGGGTTCCGTCGGCCTCCAGTACTCGGACCGCGATCTCGCCGCCGTGGGCGCCGAGGCCTACGTGCCGCCGACCGCCTCGAACAACTGGGCGGTCTTCACGTCCCAGGAGATCGAGAAAGGCGCCGTCCGCTGGCAGTTCGGCGCCCGCTTCGAACAGGCCGAGCACGATCCGCACGGAGGGTCGACCTGGTCGGGCGATGGCGTATCCGCCTCAGCCGGCCTGGTCTGGAAGGCCAACGACACCTGGAATCTCGGCCTCTCCGCCTCCCGCTCCGTCCGCCTGCCGGCCGGCGAGGAACTGTTCGCCGACGGGATCCATGTCGCCACGCTGACCTACGAGATCGGCGACCCGAACCTGGACGCCGAGGTCGGCAACGGGCTGGACCTCTCCCTGCGCAAGAACGAGGGGCGCCTACAGGGCGAGCTGACCCTGTTCCGGCAGGACTTCAGTGACTTCATCTACCAGGCGTTCACAGGCAGCCAGATCGAGGATGTCGCGGTCATCCGCTACAGCCAGGCCGACGCGATGATGACCGGCGCCGAACTCCGCGCACGGATCGAGATCGCCGAGTGGGGCGAGAATCATGTGCACCTGGAGCTTCTCGGCGACACGGTCGACGCCGAACTGGACGCCGGCGGCAACCTGCCGCGCATTCCGCCCATGAGCCTGGGCGCGGGAGTCCACTACCACGGCCACGCCTGGCGGGGAGCCGTCGAGTGGCGCTGGGTCGACGACCAGCACGACACGGCACAACAGGAGACACCGACCGACGGCTACACGATGCTCAACGCCCACGTCGGACGGCGGTTCGTCCTGAAGAACCAGATCCTCGACGTGCTGCTGCGGGGCCGCAACCTGACCGACGAGGAGGCAAGGGTCCATACGTCCTTCCTGAAGACGTTCGCGCCGCTTCCCGGGCGTGACATCACGCTGTCGGCCCGGTTCTGGTTCTGAGTCGAACCTGGCGCCTGCCCGGCTCAACCAAGCTCGCCGGTGGCATACTTGTGGAGAATGCTGGAGATGAGCGTCTGGTACGGCACTCCCTCGCGAGCCGCCAACCGTTTGATTTCGACCAAGTCGTGACTGGGCAGACGGATGTTGATGCGCTTGTCCTTGCGGAGCGTCTCGCGGGCCGCGGACTCCAGTCGCTGAGCTTCGCCGGAAGCGCCCGAAGCTCTTCGAAGACGCCCTTCCTCGTAGGCTCTCAGGATCTCGAGCTCCTCCGGGTCGAGCGCTCCTGGATCGAGCTTCGTCGTGCGTTCGGTCATGGCTCGTCACTCCCTCAGGTACTTCTTTGTCGCCTTCCGGCTCGGGATGATCGTCTTGAGGAAGAAGTCACCTGTTTCCGTCTCGACGTAGGGAACCAGGTAGGCGTATTCACCAATCTCGATGACCGCAATCCGCTGGTGGGGCCGTTCCGGATCCGGATGGTCGAAGACGTCAACCAGCGCACCCGATTCGATCAGTGTCGCAACCTCCTCGAAGCTGACCCCACGCTCGGAGATCAGGCGTCTGTTCTTCGCAGGATCCCAGAGACAGCGGGCCATAGTTGATCGGCGCTGATTGTCGCCGATTGTGTGCCGATCGTCAACAACGCCACAGCGAGACTCGAAACGGCCTCGGCGGTCGCAGTTGCTACATTCGCGCTCATGCTCAATCGCTCCTTGGTCGCGTTGGCCGGTCTGCTGGTACTGGGATCGACCCTGGCGGCGCAGGAAGGCGAGTGGCCATACTTCGGCGGCGACCGTACCTTCAAGCGCTATTCGCCGCTCGACCAGATTGACGCTTCGAACGTCGGCGATCTACGCATCGTCTGGCGACGTCCGGGTCTGGAACCGGAGCTCAAGGAGGAGTTTCCCGAGCTGCGTCCGGGCAACAACCTGCGATCGACGCCCATGATGGTCGAAGGCCGCCTCTACCTGACCAACCTCGTTGGCCTGCTGCGCGCCGTAGACCCGGCGAGCGGCGAGACGTTGTGGTCTCAAGCGCCGTTCGAGCCGACGATCGAAGAGGCACGCGGCTTGAGCCCGCGAGGCGTCGACCTCTGGACCGGCGGCGAGCAGCAACGAGTGTTCCTCGCTCGCGGCAACTACCTGTACTCGATCGACGCCTCAAGTGGCGAGTTCGACGGCGACTTCGGCGACCAGGGACGCGTCAGTCTCCGCCTTCCGGGACCGCTTGCCGGCGATTTCGCCGTGACTGCCGGGCCGATCGTCGTGGACGACGTCGTCGTGGTGACCGGATTCACCGGAGGCGCCGGCGACGGCGGCAGCAAGAAGGAGGCGACGCCCGAAGATGTGCGCGGCTACGACGTCCGCACGGGCCGCCGGCTGTGGACGTTCCACGTCGTGCCGCGGCCGGGCGAGCCGGGCAATGAGACCTGGGGCGACGACTCGTGGGAGTACTCGGGTGACCTCGGGTCGTGGTGCTGCCTGACGGCCGACGAGGAGCTCGGCTACGTCTACGCCCAGATCTCGGCCCCAACCGCGGCGTACTACGGCGGCCACCGACCCGGCGACAACCTGTACTCCAACTCACTCGTGGCACTGAACGCCAGGACGGGCGAGCGAGTCTGGCACTTTCAGATGGTGCGCCACGACGTCTGGGAGTGGGACACCGTCGGTCCGGCAACCCTCGGCGAGATCACGGTCGATGGGAGGCGTATCGACGCCGTCATGCAGCCCTCGAAGACCGGCTTCCTCTACGTCTTCGATCGCCGTACCGGGGAGCCGGTGTGGCCGATCGAGGAGAGGGCCGTGCCCGGCTCACGGGTCCCCGGGGAGCGACTGTCGCCGACCCAGCCATTCCCGACGAAGCCGCCGCCCTTCGACCGACAGGGATTCGTGGAGGACGACCTGATCGACTTCACACCGGAGCTCCGGGCACGGGCCCTGGAGCTCGTCAAGCCCTTCCGTCTCGGTCCGATCTTCACGCCGCCCGGCCTGATGGACGACGAGCAAGGGAAGATTGGCACTCTGACGAATCCGGGATGGTGGGGAACGGGGAACTGGCACACCGGCGCCTTCGATCCCGAGACCGGCGTCTACTACGCCGTGTCCCACACTTGGCCGAGCGTGTACTCCCTGAAACAGCCGGAAGGCAGCGACGCGACGCTCGGCTACGTGGTCGGCTACGACAGTCCCGATGTACCGACCCTCGACGGACTCCCGATCGTGAAGCCACCCTATGGTCGGATCACCGCGATCGATCTGCATCGCGGCGAGCACGTGTGGATGGTGGCCAACGGCGATGGTCCTCGAGACCATCCTCTGCTCGAGGGCCTCGACGTGCCACCCCTGGGGGTCGCCGGGCGGCCGGCACCGCTGGTGACGAAGACGCTGCTGTTCATCGGTGAAGGCAGCGATGCCATCCCCGGCATCGAGGGAGAAGAAGGCCGCTACTGGGGCAGGAAGTTCCGCGCTTACGACAAGGCCACGGGCGAAGTGGTGTGGGAGACGGAGCTGCCATCCGGTACCACCGGTGCGCCGATGACCTACCTGCACAACGGTCGCCAGTTCATCGTCGTCGCGATCGGCGGCAAGCAGTCCCCGGCAGAGTTCGTAGCGTTTGGTCTGTCGCTGGACTGAGCCCGTCCACCCCGGCAATCACCTGACCCAGGAGTCCACCCATGAAGAAAACAGTCTTGATCATTCTCTGCGCAACGGTGCTCGGGAGTTCCATGATGGCTGCAAGCGATGAAACCGTTCGGCCGGCGAAGATCAGCAAGCCGGACATCGGCGGCAAGATCTTCGAGCGCCCGGACGTGGTCGAGCAGACCCACGCCGACGGACACGTGACGCAGACGGCCACATCGCTCGTCTCGAGCGACAAGAGCTTCTCCTCCGGCATGTACCGGTCCGGAAAGACACGGATCGACGTCACCCAGCCGTACGGTGTCGACGAGTTCATGTACTTCCTCGAGGGCGGCGTCACTCTGACGTCCTCCGACGGAACGGAGCTCGTGATCAACGCCGGGGACGCAGTGACGGTCCCGAGAGAGTGGACCGGAGTGTTCGAAACGGACGGCTACACGAAGATCTGGGTCATCTACTCTCCGCGTGACTAGTGTCGGACCATCTTCGGTCGCAAGCCCGCTACTGCTTACCGGATCGGCGTTGCTGTTGGTTGCCGCGCTGGGGTGCTCCGTTCCATCTCAGGACGAGAGCGTGAGTCGATCGGACCCGACCGCGGAGTCGAGATCCGAGCGTCTTGCGCGAGTGATCCGCGAGTACGACGCCCAGGGGATCCACCGAACCGGCACCGAGGTCGACACCACCTCTGCACACTGGCTCGCCGATCTGGTGCGCGAAGCTGGAGTCGAGCCGCGACTCGAGGCGCTGGACTTCGAACGCACCGACACCGTGAGCGCGTTCGTCGAGGTCGCCGAGGAGGACGGTTCGACCAGCCGCTACGAGGGCATCCCGCTCATCGACTCCGCCGAGACGACCGACGAGAACGGCCTCACGGGAACCCTGGGTGCTCCAGGAAGCGACGCAGACATCGTGGTTGCGCGCTGGCCGCCGACTGTTCAGTACCTGCCCCTCTTCCACGAGGTGCGCACGGCGCCGGAGGTCCGCGGTCTGGTCGTCGTCACCGGCGGTTCCGAGTTCGATCTGCCGCCTGACGTTCCGCGTCCTCCCCGGTTTCCGGCCGGTTACGCACTGATCAATGCCGACCGCTATCTCGAGCCCTACGGTCACCCGGTCCTGCAACTGCCGAGCGAGGCCGGAGCGGGCCTCGTCGGTGCCCGTGAGCGGGCGGCGAAGGCACGGTTGGTGGTCGCAGTGGAACGCGTGCCGACTCGGGTCTACAACGTCACCGCCACGGTGCCGGGTCGCGAGGCCGAAGCCGCGCCGATCGTGGTGATGACCCCGCGCAGTGGCTGGTGGCAGGTGGCATCTGAGAGGGGAGGGGGTCTCGCGCTCTGGGTCGAGCTGCTGCACGCGCTGCGTGCCGAGCCCCCTCGCCGTACCGTCCATTTCGTCGCCTCGACCGGCCACGAGCTCGGTCATGTCGGGCTCGACCATTTCCTGGCGTCCCGCCGCGATCTGATCGGCGGCGCCCATCTCTGGCTCCACCTCGGCGCCAACTTCGCTGCCGCCGTTGGCGGCACCATCCGCCTGCAGGCGTCGAGCGACTCGCTGATGGAGAGGGCGCTTGAGGCGATGAGCAGAGAGGGTGTCGAGCCCGGCGTCCTGACTCCGGTGTCTGATCGCCCCTTCGGCGAGGCGCGCGGGATCTTCGACGGCGGTGGGAGCTACCTGTCGCTTCTCGGCAGCAACGGTCTGTTTCACCATCCCGATGACCGTTGGCCTGAGTCGGTCGACATGGACACCTTGGAGAAACTGGTCGACGCCTTCGTCACGCTCACCGTCGAAATCGCGTCCCGACGGGGCGTGTGAGAGGATGACCGGCATCATGGACGTACAAACCGCTTCCGAAACGCGCCCCGATTGGGCGCCCACCGCAACCCCCATCGAGATCCGGCCGCTGACCCCCCATATCGGCGCGGAGATCGAGGGAGTCGACCTGTCCCAGCCGCTCTCCCAGTCCCAGAAGGACGAGATCAGGCAAGCCTGGCTGGAGTGGCAGGTGCTGGTCTTTCGTGGCCAGGAACTCACCCGCGAGCAGCACAAGGACTTCGGCCGATCCTTTGGCCCGCTGCACGTCCACCCCCTGCACAAGAGCTCCGAGTACAAGGGCGGGCACGACCCGGAGATCCTCGTCATCAAGACCACCCAGAAGTCGAAGTACACGTCTGGCGACGGCTGGCACACCGACGTGTCGTGCGACGAGAAGCCGCCGATGGCGTCGATGCTCTACATCAAGGAGATTCCCGAGTGCGGCTCGGGAGGCGACACGCTATTCGCCGACATGTACCGTGCCTACGAGACGCTTTCGGAGCGGATGCAGCAGTTTCTCGAGGGTCTGGTCGCCGTGCATGACGGCGCACTGCCCTACATCGGAAAGTACGGCTACGCAGCTCCCGATGGAAAGGCCTACCCGAAGACCGAGCATCCGGTGGTGATCCGCCATCCCGAGACGGGCCGCAAGGCCCTGTTCGTCAACAGCGGTTTCACCTCGCACATCCGCGGCCTGCGACGATGGGAGAGTCGGGGGCTGCTCGACATGCTCTTCAGGCACATTGCCACCACGGTTTCTCTGACCTGTCGCGTGCGCTGGGAGCCCAATACGCTCACCCTCTGGGACAACCGCTGCACCCAGCACCACGCCGTGTGGGACTACTACCCGCAGTCGCGCTTCGGCGAGCGGGTCTCGATCGTGGGTGCCCGGCCGGTCGCTTAGCAGGACCGCCGAGGCAGCGGCCAAGGGCAATCTCAAGGCGCTCCGCCGCATCCTCGCCCGCTCGCCCGCCGTCCTCACGGACCGCGACGAGGAGGGGCGCACCCGACTCGGCCGAGGTGCTGCGACGAAGAGGCTGACAGCCGCTATACTCCGCGGCTCGACAGCGGTCGGCACCGCAGCCACGGCCCGAATCCGCGTCCCCATCGTCTAGCCAGGTCAGGACTCCAGCCTTTCAAGCTGGCAACACGGGTTCGAATCCCGTTGGGGACGCCATCGCGCCTGCCGGCGCGAGGGCGGCCCCAGCGGGATTCGGTCGTCGCTCCTCGCCTGCGGCTCGGCGCTCTGGATCAAATCCCGTTGGGGACGAAGACGTGCCGGCGGCGCGAGGGCTCGCGCAGGGGCGCAGCTCACGTCGCGCTGATCGCGTGCCCTGCGGCACTGGCGAAGTCGTTGATCCCGATCTCGTGTCGGAGGTCCGCCGAGCGAAGATCGAGCTCTTCGCCCAGGGGGATGCCTGTTCCATCGGCGATGCGAACCATGCGCTGGAAGTTCGCGATGACGGCGGCGACGTCGACGACCGCAGCATCGCCCAACGACTTTCGGACGGCCTCGCGGGTCTGTGTCACTTCCGGTGACCGGGCAACCACCGCATCCGCGTAGGCGATCAACTCCGCGCCATACGCCACCCCGGTCACTTCATCGCCGGCGCCCCGGGTGATCGCCTCGAAGTCCACTACGCTGCCCTGACTGCTCGCACGGAGCATCTGCGCGTGCGCGGACGTTCAGTAGAAACACTCGTTGAGGGCGGATACGCGGCCGGCGACCAACTCGGTCTGCCGGCGGTCCAGGCTGTAGCCGGACTTCGGGTTGTGACCCACCAGGTAGAAGGGAAACAGAAGATCGAGCAGATTGCGCACGGCATCGGGCACGAGGGACATGGCCCGAATCACGTTCGGTACGAAACGACGGGAAGCGGGAAGCCGATCGTAGAGGTCCGCTTCGTTCCCACCCTCGCCATTGTTGGGAATCATGGGAACCCAGGCGCCGTCTTCGACGGCCTCCGCGGGTCGGTAGCGGGTCGGCTCACCGGCCCGCACCTCCGGGAGCGGAAGCAGCGGGATCTCCAGGGCGTCGCAGAAGGCGTCGATGCCCATCACCGTGGACACGATGCTGACGATCTCGACGTAGGCCTCATCCGTCAGGCCGGCAGCGTTCCATTCACGAACGGCCCTCTCACTCAGGCGAGCGGCGTCCGTCGTGAGCCGGTGTGTCGCCTCGACGGCAGCCGCTGGCAGGTCGCTCGCGATCTCATGCTCTCCCCGTATGGCGTAGGGACTGAGCGCCTCGCGTCGTTCCGCGCACAAGCGACAATCCCGCGCGGAGCGAACCTCCGCGACGAACGCTGCGCGTTCCGCGCCGGTCCACCAGTTTCCGGGCCTCCCGATGAACTCCCAGGCTTTGCGCGTCGCCTGATCCAGGTCCGCGCGGATCGGGTACGGCGCATCACTGAAGATCGCTCTCGTCATTGCAAGTGCAAGCGGCCTACTTCCGTCGCTCGATCATCTTCTTGAAGTGGGCGGCACCGTTCATTTCCGGTACTCGTCCCACCCCCGGGCCCATGTCCGGGAGGACCGGGAAACCGGCTTCGACACGGAAGTCGAAGTCCTGCGACCGGGGTAGACCGCACTCCACGTCGTCACACGCTTGCCAACGGACCCTGCCGCTGATGTCGACATAGCGCTTGCCGTCCACCTTCTGCATGGCCCTGCCGTTTTGAGCGATCGGTAGCCGCAGCACCACGTCGCCCTCGTAGACCTCGAGGGTGTCGCCGGACCCGGCGAGGGTCAACCTGTTAGTAGGCGGCGCAACCAGATTGCGGCTGATGATGCCGGCAGCGTCGTCGACTTCGATCGTGGCGGCCACCAGGCCGTCCGGTACCGGCTCGCCGTAGAGATGTTGCCCTTCCGGCACCCGGAAAGTCGCGACGAGCTCGTGAAGGACGCCCGAGAGCAGCCGGTCGGCGTCGAGGCGCACGTCGACACTCACCTCCTCCGCCGGGCTCGCCGCGGGCTCCACCTCGAACCTCCGGCCGAGAGCAGCGTCCAGGAGCTGCTCGGGGCCGAACCTCGCACCGAAGTTGCGGTCAAAGAACTTGGCGAGGACGATGCCGTCGGCATCGATCGCGTAGGCCCCGGGAAACGGGATCCCGTACCAGGGGTGCTCGTCCGGCGGGATGAGCGTGTTGAGGATCCCGAACGATCGAATCACCTCGCTGTTCGGGTCCGAGAGCATGGTGAAGGTGGCCCCCATCGCCTTGGAGTAGTCGGCGAGCGCATCGACCTCGTCATAGGTCAGGGTGTAGAGCTTGACCCCGGCGGCATCGAAAGCGGCCATCCCCCGCTCCAGCTCGACCAGCTGGGTTCGGCAGGGGGGTCACCACACCGCTGATCGCGAAAAGACCAGGACCGCCGGTTGGCCACCGCGGTCCGCATGCAGGTCGACCGAGCGACCGTGCTGGTCGACCGCGACCACCTCGGGTAGTCGCGTGCCGACCTCGGGACCGGTCGGAAAGTCGCCGACGGGAATGCGACGGGATCTCGTGTTCGGAGCCAGCGGCATGAGGAAGCCGTCGGCGTCGTCGAAGTACCCGGGGGGACCGGCCTCGCCGCCTCGCGTATCTACCTTAATGTCCATTCGCACACTTTACAGCGCGACGAGAAGCAGCATACCGGCGCTACTCAGTTCCACCAGGCCTTGTCGGAGTACGCACGCACGTCCAACTCGAAGGTCCAGGTGGACCGGTGCTGTCGCACGAGATGGAGGTAGGTCTCCGCCACCTGCTCGGGCAGGATGAGGCCGTCGGCCGCTCCCTTCGTGCTCCGAAGAGCCTCGAACCGCTCCGGGCCAAGCATCTTGCCCAGCGTGTCCGGTGCATCGACGCTGCCATCCACGAGCACATGCGCCACGTGGATTCCCTTGGCGGCGAACTCGGCGTTCAGCGTCTGGCAGAGCATGCGGCGGCCCCCCATCGCTGCCGCGTGGGAGTGCTGTCCGGCGTTGCCGCGCGCCGCGGCTGTGGCTGAGGTGACGATCAGCGTTCCATGGCCGCGTTCAGCCATGCGGGGGCAGACCGCGGAGGCCGTCCGGAAGAGGCCGAACGTGGCCATGCGCCAGCCAAGCTCGAAGGCCTTGTAGGTCGTATCGGCGAGCGCCCGATCACCGATCTGGGCGCCGAGGTTGAAGATCATCACCTCGATCGGCCCGATCTCGTCCTCCACGTGGGCAATCTGATCCTCGATCGCGTGGTCCTTGACCGCGTTCAGGAGAAAGCCGGAGGCATCCCCTCCCTCCTCGCGAATGCCGGCGACCAACGCGTTCAGCCCGTCTTCGTCGCTCCGGCGACAGAGAACCGCGTGGTACCCCTCGCGAGCAAACCTCCTGCCCGCGGTGCCGCCGATCCCGGCGCCGGCGCCCATGACAAAGCAAACTGGTTTCATCGTCCTTCCTCCATGAGTGGTCGCACGGCCGCGCTCGACGCCAGCCCCCAACGAGCAAGCGCGAACGTTCCGTGGGTTAGTTGCTGGAAGCGGTCTTCTTCAGCCGAAGGTCCTTGAACTCGACGCGCATTCCCGCATCGTGGATCTGCAGGCCGATCGCGCCCTCGTCGAAACGTTCTTCTTTCGCGTTGTCGGTGAACTCGGAAGCGAGCTTTCCGTTGATGAAGAACTGGTAGTGCCGTCCCCTGGCGACGACACGGACCCTGTTCCAGCCACGACGATTGATGTCGGCTTCCGTCACGCCATCTTCGATGTCGGTCGTGTGCGTCGTTCCGTCCGGATCGATCACGAGGCTCGTTCCGCGAAAGCAGGCGTACTCCTCGCGCGCGGCGAAGTGGAAGTCCCATGCGCCGAGAACCTGCGGCCCGATGCCCAGGTGGCCCAGGTCGGCGTGGTAGCCGACGAACGGACGCTTGCCGCTCAGGTCCTTCACGGCGTGGATCTGGATTCCGCTGTTGCCGTTCCCGGGAAAGCGGTAGCTAGCCTCCAGCTCGAAGTCGGCCAGCTCGACGTCGTCATAGACGAGGTACACGAGGCGGTCCACGCTGCCCTTCCCGACGATCATGCCGTCTTCGACGGACCAGTCCGACATGGAGTCCGCCGGCACCGCGTGCCAACCATCCAGTGTCTCGCCGTCGAACATGGAGACGAACCCGGCGCCTTCCTGGTGTTGCGCCGTTGCCGTCAACGCAGTGGCGGGTACGAGGGCAAGCACGGCCATGATGGACTTCCACATCTTCTTCACCCCTGCTTCTTCTTTTGGTTCATCGTGCCCAGAGTCGTAACGTGCTTGAAGAGGTCGAGAAGCTGGGCTTGTGACAGCAACGATGTCAGGCCCGCCGGCATCGGGCTCCCCGTCTGACGGACATCCTCGATGTCCTCCGCCTTGATCGTGACCAGCTCCCCCGTGGCGAGATCGTGAATCACGAGATCGCCAGTCGCTTCGCTTTCCCTCGTCGAGCGCTTGTACCCCTGGTAGATCATGAAATCGGAGGTCGTGATCTCCAGTGCGGTGAATCCTTCCTTGATCTGACGATTCGGCCACAGCGTCTCTTCGATGATCCGTTCGGCGGAGAGCGTTGTGCCGACCGCCGTCAGGCTCGGCCCGATGACGCCTCCCTGCTCGCCGACCTGGTGACAGGCGTCGCAACCGAGGTCGACGAAGAGCACGGCGCCCCGCGCGGCGTCACCTTGCTCTGCCGCAGTTTCGGCGAGGCGCTCCACCAGGTCCGCATCGAAGTCCAGTTCGAGCGAATCCGCCCCACTCGCGGTATTGAGCGCGGCCAGGAGGACGCTGTCCGAACGGCCACTCGCGTAGAACGAACGGAGCAGCGACTTCGCCGCATCGTGCTCGAGTCCAGCAGACTCGATCGCCGCGGTCAGAGCCGGCACGCCTCCTTCGCGGTTGAGGAATGCGACAAGTGCCCGGGTGGCCGTCGCGTCGTCCAACTCCGGGTCCCCGAAGAGCCTGACCGCTGACTTCGCCGCCGCTTTCGAGTCGAGAGCAACGAGTGCTTCAATCGCCGCGACGCGCAGTGCGGGTGCGTGCGGCGCATCGGCATAGGCAGCGAGCAGCTCTCTTGCGCCCTCGGCCTCGAGGCTCGCCATGGCACCGAAAGCAGCGCTCCGCACGAACGCAGGCAGCGACTCATCCCCGGCCATCGCGAGAAGACTCTCCTCCGCGTCGCTTGCCTTCCAGACTCCCGCCAGGGCGGCCGCATTGGCGCGGAGCTGGAGATTCGGGTGAGCCATCATCTTCGCCAGCCCCCAGGGGCGCTCATACGGCTTGAGGCTTCCCGAACGCGTCGCCCTGGCGGCGGCCGCCAGGATCCGCGCGTGGGAATCGGCGTCGTACTTGCCGCCACTCACATAGCGATCCGCCATCAGGACGAACTCCTCGATCTCCTCCTTGCCCCCCAAGGCCAGGAGATTCTCGATCGCGCTCAGGCGCGTGTCTTCGTCGAGGTTGTAGGACAGCGCGATCGTACGAAGGTCCGCGATTCGCTCCGTGCCCCCCGCCCGGCTGAGCACCTCGGCAAGATGGGCCGGTTCGGCGAACTGGAGGTCGCCCAGTTCGTGCGCCGGCGCCCAGTGCGGCTTGAGGTGCTGGATCGCCTGCGAAAAGACGTACTCCATCGAGTCGTCCATCGGGCGGTCCACCGCGCGCGCGACCACGGTGATCGACTCGGGCTGGGGAATCGCAGCCGCCGCGGCGACGGCCTCCATCCGCACCTGCGCGTCGTCGTCCTCCACGCGGCCGGCGAGGAGCGCCAGGGGATCGTCGAGACGGTCGTGCCAGCGGCCCACGATGCGCGAAGCGAAGGCTCGCCCGCCCGGCGCCTTCGCTTCCAGCAACTTCTCCAGGAGCGCCGGTGCGGGGACCTCGATCGTTGCGTAAGCGCCGACCGCTTCGTAGAGGTGGCGCTCGTAAGCCGCGCCTTCCGGATCCAGGCTCGCGACCCACTCTCCAAGGGCGGCCGCGGCCTTCTCCGTGCCGCGGCGGGTGAGCTCGCGCTTCGCCTGATAGCGCGTCCAGCGCTCGGGCGCTTCGAGGGCGGCAACGACCTCCTGAAGCGGCGCATCGAAGAGTCTCGGAGGCTTCACAAGAGGCGCCGAGGCAGAGGTGATCCGCCAGATCCGGCCGTAGGCCTTGTCGCGCGCGGGATCGCGATACTCGTCGTCCTGGTGGCAGGTGATCGGGTTGTACCAATCGACGACATAGACGGCACCGTCGGGTCCGACCTTCACATCCACCGGGCGGAAGTTCCGGTGAGTCGAGTGGATGAGCGGCTCTTCCCACCTCAGAGCCGCCCCTGAGCCGTCGGCCGCAACGGAGAACCGCTTCACGCGGTTCGCCTGGAAGTCGCCAATCGCGAAATGCCCCCGGTACTCGGCCGGCAAGTGACGACCGTCGAGCCAGGTGATGCCGGCATATCCACCGGGCTCTCCGATCGTGCCGAGGCGGCGCCGGTGGCTCGTCGGGATCTGGCCGAGCGAAAGATGCGTTACGCCGCCCGCGCCATCGACGCTGTACATCTGGCCCCATTCACCGAACGCAACGCCCCAGGGATTACCGGGGCCCATGAAATCGTCCAGGAGAGGGTGCATCTGCAGCAAGCGTGGGCGCAATCGAAAGAAGCCGGATTGATACAGATCGGCGGACCCCCAGGGCGTCTCGACGCGCGACTCGATCCCGTCGCCCTGCCCCATGTACAGCTCGCCGCCGGGACTCCAGGTGAAGGAGTTGACCGTCTGGTGGGTATCGCCCGTTCCGAATCCGCTGAGCAGGACGCGTCGGGTATCCGCTCTGCCATCGCCATCGGTGTCCTTCAGGAACAGAAGCTCACTACTCTGTCCAACGTAGACCCCGCCGTCGCCCAGTTCCATCGCGGTCGGGATGTTCAGCCCATCCGCGAAGACGGTCGAGCGCTCCGCGACACCGTCATGATCGGCATCTTCCAGCACGATGATCTTGTCGTTCGGAACATCCCCGGGGAAGACATGCGGATACGTCGTCGTGACGGTCACGTACGCGCGGCCGGCCGTGTCCCAGCGAATCGCAATCGGATTGGTCAGGCCGTCAGCCTCCGACGCGAAGAGATTGACCTCCATGCCGTCCGGCACCGTGAACGAGGCGAGCTCCGCCTCGATGTCCGCGTCCGGATGGCCAAAGAGCTTTTCCGGCTCGGGGCGCTGATGCCCCGGGTCCACGCCGCCATTGGCGACGGTCCAGACGCGCTCCTCCGCCTTTTCGATCAGGCCGACAAGCTGCAGCCACTCCTCGCGAAAGGAGAGATAGCCGTGGCTCGACCTGGTGAAACGCCGCGTCGAGTCATCGCCGTAGAGCAGCTTCCAGTTCGCGGGACGCCAGTAGTCGAACCACAGGCGCTGCTTCTCGACGACTGCCGCGTGAAGCGTGGCCAACCGGTCCCACGACGGGGTCTCGAAGCCGAGCTTCGCCGCGATCGTCTCCGAGACGTGCTGAAGCGAGTCCTCCTTGAGATGCATGCCGTTCTCCGTCAGGCCCGACCGTGCATCGGAGAAGAGATCGACGAAGTGGAGACCCCGCTCCGCGGCGACCCTCTTCGTTGCCCGGACATACTGGGCAAGAGACGGATTGTGGTGTGAGATGTCCGGCAGAAACTCGCTCGCCGGTTTCTCGAAGGGTGTGGGAGTCACGAGCACCACCTGGTCGGCGTGCTTCAGGAATCCGTCGATCAGCGCGTTGTATGCCGACTCGAACGACTCCAGCCCTTCGCTTCCCGCCATCGATTCCAGCTTGCCGTACTGCGCAATGACGACCGTGGCGCCGACCCGCTCGAGTTGGGCGTCCCAATCGCCGAAGCCATCTTCGCGCCAACGCTCCAGCGCGGAGCCTTGCCGGAAGACCGTGTCCGCTTCCCAGGAGAGATCACGAAAGGTGGGCCGAGCCTCGGCGAACGCGTCCGTCAGGACGGTCTCGAGAAAGCCCGCCCGCTGCAGATACGTCATGTCGGTGCCGCCGGCGAGCACTACCACGTCGCCTTCCCCCAGGGTCAACGGAGGCGGCGCCTGGGCGCAACTCGCCAGGAACAGTCCCGACAGAATCGAGATGAACACGAGCAAGGCCCTCGCCGTTCCGGCGCCTCGAAGAGTGATCCTCATGACCATGAAACGCTAACAGGCCCTACGACCATGCGGTATCTGACGATCAAGTGCGTGCTGCTCGCCGCGATGCCAGTCCTTGGCTGCGGTGCCGCCCAGTCCGGCGAGGATGGCAACCGGCCGACCGGCACGCCCCCGTACGAAGGCTGGGAACTCGTCTGGTCCGACGAGTTCAACGGCGCGGCCCTGGACACTTCCAAGTGGAACATCCAGACGGGTGACGGCACGCCCGAAGGCATACCCGGCTGGGGCAACAACGAACTCCAGAGCTACCAGGCCGCCAACATCTCCGTGTCAGGCGGCGTACTCGTCATCACGGCCCGTGAGGAAGACGCGGGAGACGGTCATGCGTACACCTCCGGTCGCATCAACACCGCCGGCAAGCTGGACACGACCTATGGCCGCATCGAGGCGAGCATCCAGGCCCCCGGCGGCCAAGGCCTCTGGTCCGCCTTCTGGATGCTGCCCACCGACTCCACGTATGGCGGCTGGGCCGCCGGCGGCGAGATCGACATCCTGGAGGTGTACTCCCGCGATCCGGCTCCCTTCGCCCAGGCCGCGTTGCACTACGGGATGGCCTGGCCGCTCAACACGTTCGATCACGCGAAGTACTCCGATGTCGATCCCGCGGACGGCTTCCACGTCTACGCCGCCGAGTGGGACGAAGAGGAGATCCGCTGGTTCGTGGATGGAGTGAACTTCCATACGGTTCGGCGAAACACGTACTGGAACTACTACAAGGACGCCGAGACGGACGCCCACGTCTCCGGCGGCGTCTCGGCGCCGTTCGACCGCCCGTTCCACCTGTTGCTGAACCTTGCGGTCGGCGGCAATCTGCCCGGCGCGCCGACAGCCAGCGCGCTGCCCGGCGAACTCAAGGTCGACCACGTGCGCGTGTACCAATGCGGCATCAACCCCTCGACCGGCGTTGGATGCGCCGGCCTGGCGGACAGAACGTCCGCCTCGGTCACGCCACCAGCGCCGGCCGACGTCTACCGGGCCGTCTACGACCTCTACGTGGACGAAGTGGGTCCGATCCGCTTCCCCGGCGAGGAGGACGCCGTGACGCTCGACATCGCCGTCCATGACGCGGGTGGAGCGCTCGCCATCGCGGAAGTCCCGCGCGCCGACCGCGGGATGGTGATCGAACTCGCCACATCCGGCGGCGGCAACTTCTCGATCCGCCCGGCCGACGAGGAGCGGCAGACGCTGTTCGGCATGGGCGGCGCCTCCGAACCCGGGGACTTCGCCGGAGAACTGCAGTTCGACCTTTACGTGTTCGGCGACGGCACGGATGCGGCGAGCAGCCTGAGGGTCAAGCTCGACAGCGGCTTCCTCGATGCCGGCGTCGTCGATCTGCCGTTCGCAACGCTTGCCCCGGAGGAGTGGACGACCGTCACCATCCAGATCAGCGACATCCTCCGAAACCCCGCCCAGCCCGGTGGACGCCCCGTCGACCTCGGCCGGGTGCGGAGCCTGTTCGCACTTGAACCAACGAGCTTCGCGCGCCTCCAGGTAGACAACATCCGTCTCATCTGCGGCCACGTAGCGCAAGGCGGCTGCGGCATCCGGCCACCGTAGAGTTAGGAGGAACTCATGTTCATCTTGTCCCCTTTGTACACACGACGCTTTGCCGCGCTGCCCGCTCTCCTCGCCGCGTCTCTTCTTGCATTGGCCGCCGCCGCGGCGTGGGCCGCCGACGACGAGGCGTACCGAGGAGATGTCGAGGACGTCGTCGCCATCGACGCGCTCGCCCCCCGAGGTCCGTACGACAAGATCTGGGAGCCGTTCATCGCGCGATGGACCGATGAGCACTACATCGCCGCCTATGGCCTGCAGGTGCGCGGCAAGATGGACATGGGCGACATCGTCTGCTCGCTGAGCCTCGACGGCGGCAGGACCTGGAACGAACGGATCACGGTGTTCGACCACCGCGTGCGCAATGGCAGCGTGCAGTACGCCTACAACAACTCCGTCCTGTTCAGGCCTCCCGGTCAGGACGTCGTCTGGCTCTTCGTCATGCGGGCGCCGATGCACTACCGCGACAGCGAGAACGCCGACCTGGTCGCGGCGTACACCGCGGACGGCGGCTACTCCTGGCAGCACGTCGAGCTGGCGATGGGGTACCAGGGCTCGCTGATCATCGTCGCGGGCATCGAGACGGTGGAGCGCGACGGAGTCCATCACTACCTGCTGCCCGCCCACCGCAACTCACGGCGCCACGATCCCCACGGCGACCGGCGCCAGTTCGTGCTCGAAAGCAAGAGCCTCCTGCACTGGAAGCTGGCCGGCTACGTTCCGTACCCGGACAACGATCCGGTGTTCCTGCACGAGGGGAAGATCGCTCCCGTCGGCGACGGCGCGCTCGAGATGGTGATGCGGACGGCCACGATGGATCGCGAGCGCCCCCTCGATCCTCCGCTGGCCTACTCGACTCGCAGCGAGGACGGCGGGCGGACGTGGTCGACGGCGCAGCCCGAGCCCGAACTGCCCAACTACCGGGCCAAGAGCTTCTACGGCAGGGACTCCTCCGGCCGCCACATCTACGTCTACGGCGACAGCGCGCAGCGACAGGGCCTCTACTACAAGACGCGGGCGCCCGGCGACGCGTGGTCGACGCAGCGCACCTTCTACGACGGCGGCAACCTCAACAGCTATCCCACCTTGCTCGAGGAGCCGTCCGCAGACGAGTCGGACAGGTGGCTTGCGGTCTGGGACAGCTCCGACAGCGCCGAACGGCGCCGCACGGTCATCCGTTTCGGGCGGCTCCCGGTTAAGTGAGGAACCTCGAATGAGCGCAGGGCGATGAGGCCAGCTCGCCGGCGCGCACTGTGCTGGTGCGTCCTCTCGGCGCTGGCATCCGTCGCCGCCGCCGCGCAGTTCGACTGGTCGGAGCTTCCCGAGCTACCGGGGGCGCACGGCTTCGGTGGGCCGGCCGTCGGCCATCACAACGGCGCCATCCTGTTCGCCGGCGGCGCCAACTTCCCTGACCGCCCGCCCTGGGAGGGTGGCGAGAAGGTCTGGTACGACCAGATCTGGGTGTTGGACCTGGCGTCGCCAAGCGAGAGCGCAGGCCCGCGGCCTGAAGTAGGCGCCGGTCCTCGCTGGCGGCGGGTCGGCACACTCGAACGACCGCTGGCCTACGCGGCGTGTGTGTCGACCCCTGAAGGCGTCGTCCTCGTCGGCGGCGACGACGGCGTCAACGTCTCGCGCGAGGTCCTGCGGCTCCGCTACGAGCGGGGCGACGGGCCAGGCCGGGTGTCGGTCGAGCGGCTGCCCTCGCTCCCTCGAGCGACCACGTACGCGGCGGCGGCGGTCTCAGGACGGCGCGTCTACGTGGCCGCAGGGCGCGACTCGATGGACGCCGCCGACCTGTACAAGGCCTTCTGGTCGCTCGATCTGGACGACCTGGAGGCCGGGTGGACCGTCCACGAGCCCTACCCCGGGCCGGCGCGCATCAAGATGGTCGCTGCCGCGCAGAGGGACGGCACCGTCACCCCCGCCGAGGCGGTCTATCTCTTCTCGGGGGGAAGCACAGGCCGCGGGCAGGCCCACCTACACGACTGAGGCCTGGGCCTTCGATCCAGCGGGCAGCGCCGCCGGCGCCTGGCGTCCTGTGGCGGCGCTGCCACAGCCGGTCGCGGCCGGCTCCGCGGCGCCGCTGGGCGAAGCGCACGTCGCCGTGTTCAGCGGCTCGACCGGCCGCTTCGTCCATCTGCCGCCAGAGCAGAACCCGCTCTTCCCAACCACGGTGCTCGGCTACCACACGCTCACCGACACCTGGACCGAAATCGTCGTTTCGGACCTCGGCGGCGCCGGCACGATCTACGCGGCCGCCGCGACGGCCGGCAAGACCACGCTCTTCAATTGGAGCCTGTCGGCGACCGAGCTCGCCACCTGGTCGGTCCTGATCGGCTCCTTCCTGCTCAACCTGGCTCCCTACGCCACCGATCAGGCCGTCGTGCAGCGCTATCTGACGACCCGCGACGAGCGCGGCGCCGCCCGCGGCATATGGCTCAACGCTGTGCTCTCGGTGCCCTTCGCCATGCTCTTCCTGTGTCTGGGCACGGCCCTCTGGCTCTACTTCAAGCAGCGACCGGAACTGCTCGAGCTCGGCATGCAGAACGATCAGACTTTCCCGCTGTTCATCGTCGGGCGTCTGCCGGAGGGCGCGGCCGGTCTCCTGATCGCGGGCATCCTTGCGGCCTCGATGTCGAGCCTCGACAGCAGCATCCACAGCATCTCGACCGCGCTCAGCCACGACTTCTTCAAGCGCTTCGGCCGCCTCCGCACCGAAGAGGCCGAGCTGGGCTTCGCGCGCACCGTGGTCGTCGGGGCGGGCACCGTGGCCACCGTCACCGCACTGGTTCTGGCCAGCTTCGACGTGCGCTCGCTGTTCTTCTTCCAGAGCCTGCTCGGCCTGCTCAGCAGCGGCGTGGTAGCGATCTTCCTGCTCGGCGTGTTCACCAGGCGCGCCCACCAGACCGGCGCGCTGCTCGGCGCGGCGGCAAGCACCGGCGCCCTCGCCTGGGCGACCTTCTGGACCGACATCAACCTCTACGTGTACCCCCTGATCGGTATCGGCACCGGCGTCTTCGTCGGCTATCTCATGAGCCGGTTGATTTCTGGTCCTGCGACCGCTGCCACGGGAATGGGAACCGGGGCTAACCCCGCCCCATGAACGGCATTTCGTTCGCCATCACCGTCAGGAAAGGCACGTTCGCATCGAGCGAAAGCCCGGCCATGTAGCGCACCGCGTCGACGACGGCACTCACGTCCATCGTGGGCTCAGGCTTCGTCGTGCCGTCTGGTTGCTGCACGCCCTCGGACATTCGCGCGGTCATTCGCGTGTAGGCATTGCCGATGTCGATCTGTCCGCAGGCGATGTGGAACCTGCGCCCGTCAAGCGACGTCGACCGCGTGAGCCCGGTGATCGCGTGCTTCGTCGCGGTGTACGGGGCGGAGTTGGGGCGCGGCACGTGCGCGGAAATGGAACCGTTGTTGATGATGCGCCCACCCTGCGGATCCTGTTCCTTCATCAGCCTGACCGCGCGTTGCGTGCAGAGGAAGGCGCCGGTCAGGTTGACCCCGACGACCCGGTTCCACTGTTCGACGGTCAGGTCTTCGATCGGCACGGGCGGCGCGCCGGCGCCGGCGTTGTTGAACAACAGGTCCAGCCGGCCGAGTGCGCTCGTCAGCCTGTCGAACACCGCCTGGACGCCCTCCACGGTGCTGATGTCCGCGGCCACGATCGAGACCTTTTCGGGCTCGGGCGCGCCGCTCTGCGTTTCAAGCAGGCGATCCTCGCGGCGGCCCGCAATCAGCACCTGGTAGCCGTCTTCAACCAGTCCGTGCGTAACCGCGCGGCCGATTCCGCTGCCGCCGCCGGTGACGATTGCGACCTTGTCCGCCAAGTCGATGCTCCTCGTTTGCGCGAAGCGACGATACTAGAGCCCCCACCTCACCAGGACCGAGGATTCCTCGATCGTGAACTTCTGGCGCTCGCTTCCCGTCTTCCGCGACCACCCGCCCGGCCTGGGCGTCTGCTTCCTGGTCGAGATGTGGGAGCGCTTCTCGTACTACGGGATGCGGGCGCTGCTCGTCTTCTACCTGACCCAGCACTTCCTCTTCAGTGACAGCCGGGCCTTCGTCCTCTACGGCGCCTACGCGTCGATGGTCTACCTGCTGCCGGTGCTCGGAGGCGCGGTGGCGGACCGCTGGCTCGGCCCGCGCAAGGGAGTGACCTTCGGCGCCTTGCTGCTGGTTGCCGGTCACTTCCTGATGACGATCGAGGGGCCGGCGGCGGAGGAGGTCTCGTCCGCCGGAGGGCTCGTCGTCGAGCGCAGCGACTTCCACCTGAACCTGTTCTACCTGGCGCTGGCGCTGATCGCGACCGGCGTCGGCTTCCTCAAGACGAACGCGTCCACGGTCGTCGGCGCTCTCTACGAGGAAGGCGACCCGCGCCGGGATTCCGGCTTCACCGTCTTCTACATGGGGATCAACCTGGGCGCGGCGGTAGCCCCGCTGCTCTGCGGCTGGCTGGGCCAAACCTACGGCTGGCGCTACGGCTTCGGCCTCGCCGGCGTCGGCATGCTGGCGGGGCTTGTGCTCTACCTGCGAGGCCAAAACCACCTCCGCGGCCATGCGGATCCACCGCAGCCGGAGAAGCTGAAGGAGCACGTGCTCCCTGGACTCCCCCGCGAAGCCGCCATCTACCTCGCGAGCCTGGGCCTGGTCGGCGGCGTCTGGTGGGTGCTCCAGCACCCGCCGGTTGTCGGCGGCCTGCTCTCGGCCACCGGCGCGGCGCTGGGCCTCTTCGTCCTCTACTACGCGCTGCGACGGTGCGATCGGACCGAGCGCGACCAGCTTCTCGCCTGCGCCGTTCTGGTGGCCTTCACGATCGGCTTCTGGGCCTTCTACGAGCAGATGGGCAGCTCGCTCAACCTCTTCGCCGACCGCATGGTCGACCGCGAGTTCCTCGGGCTCGAGATTCCGGCCTCCACGCTGCAGTCCCTGCCGGCGATCTATGTCATCGCGCTGGCGCCGCTGTTCAGTTGGCTGTGGATCGGGCTCGGGCGGCGCGGCCGGGAGCCCTCGACGCCCGTCAAGTTCGTTCTCGCGATCGTGCAGATCAGCCTGGCCTTCCTGGTGCTGGTTCTAGGCAGCTCGCTCAGACCGGACGACGGCAAGGTGGCCCTGATCTGGTTCGCCCTCACCTTCCTGCTCATGGTGACGGGCGAGCTCTGCCTGGCACCGGTCGGCATGTCGATGGTGACCCGACTCTCGCCGAAGAAGATCGTCTCGACGATGATGGGGTCCTTCATGCTCGCCTACGCCGCCTCGAGCTACATCTCCGGGCTGATCGCCCGCCTGACGAGCGCCACGACGGTCGGCGGAGAGGTTGCCGACTTCGAAGCGGCGCTTGCTGTGTACGGCAGCGTCTACACCAGGATCGGGCTGCTGGCTCTGCTCGTTGCGGCGGTCCTCGGCGGGCTGACGCCTCTGCTGGTGCGATTGATGCACAGCGCCAACTCGCGGCCGGCGTAAGCTTGCACGGAACTGACGGCCCAAGGAGCCGGCCTGACGGCCGGCGCCCTGTTTTCCGCGGGTCGGAAGACCCGCGGCTACATTCCGCCTGCGGCGGCAGCCGGCGGGGACGCCGGCGCACTCAGTGGGCAACCTGGGGAGAAGAGGATGAACAAAAGAAGACTCTTCAGTTTCTGTCTCGCTGCATGGCTCCTCCTGTCCGCGCCCGTCGTGTTCGCCGGCCCCGGCGACGAGGCGGCGGTCGACCTCAGCCCGGCCAACTGGAACGACCGCGAAGCACTCGAGGAGCTGAACGCCTTCTTCGAGACGGACAAGGCAATGGCCGAAGGCGAGAACGGCGTGATCAGCGGCACCACCGGACCGGCGGCGGTCAGGGCCGGCCTCGAAGCTCTCCGCCAGGGCGGCACCGCCGCTGACGCCGTGATCACCACCGCGCTGACCCAGATCTCCCTGGCCGGCGGCGCCTGGGTGAGCTACGCCGGGATCTTCAACCTCGTCTACTACGAAGCGGAAAGCGGCGAGATATTCAACATCAACGGCGCCTACGACACCGTCCGCGGCGAAACCGAGCCGATGACCATTCCGAGATCGACCTCGACCGGCGCCAAGCATCAGCCGAGCGGACGCACCGCCCTCGTGCCGGGGTTCTTCGGCGGCCTCGGCGCTACGCACGATCGCTTCGGCAAGCTGCCGTGGGCCAGTCTCTTTGAACCCGCGATCCACTACGCGGAGAACGGCTCCCTGCTGGGCGCCATCCACACCAACATGATCGAGCGGCGCAAGGAGGCGCTGTCCCGTCTGCCCTCGACGCGCCGCATCTTCACCGACGATGACGGCGCCTTTCTCGGCGAGGGGGACCTTCTCCGGCAGCCCGAACTCGCGGCGACGCTGCGCGCCGTCGCCGAGCAGGGGATCGACTACATCTACCGGGGCCCCTGGGCCGAACGGCTGGTCGAGGCGGTCCAGCGCGACGGCGGCAAGCTCTCGATGGAAGACATGCGGAGCTACACGGCGCTCACGGCCGAGCCGGTGCACTCCACCTACAACGGCTTCGACGTCTACGGCCACGGCCTTCCGGCGCAGGGCGGTGTCCACGTGGCCGAGGTACTCAACCTCGCCGAGGCGGCCGGGCTGCGCGAGATGGGTCACTACGCGGAATCGCCGGAGGCCTTCTTCTGGGTCAACCAGATGACCAACCTGATGGGCATCGTCTTTCTGCCCGAGCCGATGCGCCGCACGCTGTACGGCGACCTCGACGCGACCCTGGCGGGCCGAACCGGCAAGGAGAACGCGGCGGGGCTGTGGGCAAGGATGCAGTCGGGCATCGCCCCCTTGACCAGGGTTCCCACCCCGGTCGATCCGAAGCACTCGGACGCCATCGTCGCCATCGACGCCTTCGGCAACGTCGCCGCGGTCGTCCACACGATCAACACGTCGGCCTGGGGCGACACGGCGATCTTCGTCGACGGCATCTCGATCCCCGACTCGGCGTCTTTTCAGCAGGCGCTGATCGCCGAGACCGGCCCCGGGAAGCGGCTGCCCGACCCGACCGAGCCGCTGATCGTCCTGCGGGACGGCAAGCCGGTGGCAGCCCTCGCCTCCATCGGCGCCGGGTTGCACCAGAAGACGATCAGCGTCCTTTTGAACGTCCTCGACTGGGAGATGGACATCAAGCAGGCGATCGACGCTCCCTCGCCGCACCTCCCCGCCTTCGGCCCACTGGGTTCTCCTTCCATGCAGGTCATCGAAGGCGACTTTTCTCCCGAACTCCTGGAGGCCGCACGCGGACTCGGGCTCAAGATCAACGTGGTTCCGGCCGGCGTCGAATCGCGCGCGCCGCGCGGCTACGTCGTCGGCGCAACGATCGCGGCGGATGGCAAGCAGCGGGCGGCAGCGACCACCCTGCTCAGCGGTCTGGCGCTGTCGCACTGAGCGGTCGCCGCAAACGGCCGGAACCCGGAGAGGACACTGATGGAGATTTCAGAGCGGGCATCCGCCCTGCACCGTGAATCGATCGTGATCGACGGTCACTGCGACATCCTGATTCCCGTCAGCGACGGCAAGATGAAGCTCGACCAGCGGGTCGAACTCCCCGACCCGGCGACCTGGCAGGCGCCGCTCGGATTCGACGTCGGTCCCTTCGCCCAGTTCGGCATGTCGGCACACACCATCTGGTTCGGCTGCATGGGCCAGTACGACCTGCCGCGATGGAAGGAAGGCGGCATCACCTCGCAGCTCTGCGCGGTCTACCTCGACGACGAGCAGCTCAACAACCCGCTCCACCGCGGGTTCGAGATGACCTGGAACCTGCACCACGAGGTCGAACGCCTCGACGACCTGGTGCTGGCCACCTCGGTAGCCGAGATCCGCCAGGCCAAGCAGGACGGGCGCGTGGCGCTCGTCTTCTCCTTCGAAGGCTGCGAGGCGCTGGGCGCGGATCCGCGCTTCCTCGACCTCTACTACAAGCTCGGCTTGCGGGTGGCGAGCCTGACCCACACGCGCCGCAACATCTACGCCGACGGCTGCTGGGCCGCCGACGACCAGGGCGGGTTGACCGCCGCCGGCAAAGCGCTCATCGACCGGATGGTGGAACTCGGCATCGTCGTCGATCTGGTGCACATCGGCGAGCGCGGCTTCTGGGAGATCCTCGACCGGGTGAACCGGCCCGTCATCCTCTCCCACACGACGCCGACCATGTTCCCCAACAGCGATCCGGCGTCGCGCCTCGGCGGAGGCGTCCTGCCCCGGACGCGCCTCGAACTGCCCCGTGACCGGCGAATGCTGGAGGCAATCGCCAGGAACGGCGGCGTGCTGGGACTGATCCACATCACCCACCGCAACCTGTCCGAGGTCGTCGACGACATCGAGACCGCCCTCGACGTGATGGGCCCGAACCACATCGGACTGGGCAGCGACCACTACGGCGCCGACCTCGCGCCGGAGGGCCTCGAGCACATCGGCAAGGTCCCCGCGATCACCGAGGAGCTGGTCCGCCGCGGCCACAGCGA
This sequence comes from Thermoanaerobaculia bacterium, assembly GCA_965232105.1. Classification (GTDB taxonomy): domain Bacteria; phylum Acidobacteriota; class Thermoanaerobaculia; order Multivoradales; family Multivoraceae; genus Multivorans. The sequence continues at coordinate 2,007,010 of OZ246956.1, read as the reverse complement.
CGAGACGATCCGCAAGTTCCTCGGCGAGAACTACTTCCGCGTCTTCGAAGAGGTCTGGGGCGAGTAGGGTTATGCCCGAGCACACGGACGAGTCACGCCTGCCCAAAGTGTCCAGCCGTGTTGAACCAAGCCCTAGCATGCATAGCGACCGGCTAGCCCCCAACCGTTTCCCCGATCTCCCCGAGGGCGACCCCCGCGTCGGCGAGATGGTGCGGGTCCGCACGCGCCGCTGGCTAGTGGAAGCCGTGACTCCGGCCGCCAATCCCGGCGAGCCCTCCCGCGTGCGCCTCGCCTGCGCGGACGACGACGCCCAGGGCCAGGAGATCGAGGTCTTCTGGGAATGCGAACTCGATCGGCAGATTCTCGACGACGAACCCTGGTCCGACCTCGGGGATCGCGGTTTCGACGCTCCGGACCACTTCGCGGCGTTCCTGAACACGCTCCGGTGGAACTGCACGACCGCCACCGATCCGTCGCTCTTCCAGGCCCCCTTTCGCGCCGGGATCAAGATTGACGCCTATCAGATGGAGCCGCTCCGCAAGGCGCTGCGGTTGCCGCGAGTCAACCTCTTCATCGCCGACGACACCGGGCTGGGAAAGACGATCGAGGCCGGTCTGATCGCTCGCGAGCTGCTTCTTCGCCGGAAGGTCCGCACGATCGTCGTTGCCGCGCCTCCCTCCGTCCTGGAGCAGTGGAAGGCGGAGATGGAGGAGCGGTTCGGGCTCCTCTTCGAGATCCTGGATCGCCACTATCTGGCCCACATCCGGCGTGAGCGCGGCTTCGGAACGAACCCGTGGACCACGCACAGTCGCTTCCTCGTCTCTCATCGGCTACTCGCTGACCCAACCTATGCCGATCCGATGCGCGCATGGCTCGGCACGATGCGCGCGGGGAGCCTTCTCATCCTCGACGAGGCGCACCATGCGGCGCCCAGTCACGAAGGGCGTTACGGCATCGAGTCGAAGTTCACCCGCGCCGTGCGAGACCTCTGCGAGCGCTTCGAGCACCGTCTGTTCCTGTCAGCCACGCCGCACAACGGCCACTCGAACAGCTTCGCGACCCTTCTCGAACTGCTCGATCCGCACCGCTTCACCCGCGGGGTCAAGGTCCGCGGCAGGAAGGATCTCGAAGCCGTCATGGTGCGGCGGCTCAAGGAGGACATCCGCGCCGCGGTGGGCGGGTTTCCCCAGCGGATCGTCGACCCGGTGGTGATCGACGGTCTGCCCGAGGACGCTCCCGAGCTCGTCCTTTCGCGCCTGCTGGACGAATACCGCACCTTGCGGGAACGGCGCTTCGCTGCGGCCACCGGCAGGGGACGGGCCGCCGCCGGACTCCTCGTCGTGGGCTTGCAGCAGAGGCTTCTCTCCTCGATCGAGGCGTTCGCGCTCAGCTTGGTAAAGCACCGGAAGACGGTGGAGCGGCAGTGGATCGAGGGGCGCGGGACGGCTCATCCCGAAAGCAGGCGGCACGACGGTTCCGGGAAGACGAACAACGAACTCCTCACGCCTGCCGCCGCGACGGATGAGATGCGCGACGGCTTTCTCGCCACGACCGGATCCGACGACGAGACAGGCCTCGCCCGGAGCCAGGATGCCACCACCGAAGACGTCGGCTCGCTACGCGAGGACGCGGACGCAGTGGAGGAGGCTAAGGAGGCGCGCTGGATCGAGACCGCCAACCGCGAAGCGGAAGCTGGGCTGGCCCGTGACGCCACGACGGAGGAGATCTGGCGGGAAGAGTGCCGTCTCCTCGACGAGATGCAGAAGGTGGCGAGCGTTGCCCGAACACAGCCGGACGCGAAGACGCACAAGCTGATCGACTGGATCCGTGAGAACCTCTGCCCGGACCTTCCACCCTTCGGTGTGCGGGTTGCCGGCGCGCCACCAATGTGGAACGACCGGCGCGTCATCGTCTTCACCGAGAATCGCCAGGGAACGAAGCGTTTCCTCAGAACCGCGCTCGAGACGGCGATCCAAGAGACCGACCGGGCGGACGAGCGGATCGAGGTGATCGACGGGCTGGTAGGCGGCCCACGCCGCAAGGAGATCCAGCGCCGCTTCAACACCCCGCCGGACCGTGACCCGCTTCGCATCCTGCTCGCCACGGACGCGGCCCGCGAAGGCCTGAACTTTCAGGCCCACTGCACCGACCTCTTCCACTTCGACCTTCCCTGGAATCCGGGGCGAATCGAGCAACGGAACGGGCGCATCGACCGCAAGCTCCAACCCGCTGACGAGGTGCGCTGCCACTACTTCAAGTTGCCGCAGCGCCACGAGGACCGGGTGCTGGAGGTGCTCGTTCGCAAAACGGAGACGATCAGGCAGGAACTCGGCAGTCTCGGCAAGGTGATCGAGGAGGACATCGAACGGCGGCTGAAGCAGACCGGGATAAGGCGGCAGGACGCGTCCGTCCTCGCTGCCGAACTCCGGAATCTCGATCTCACGACGGAGCGAAAGCAGGTGGTAACCGAGGAGTTCGAGTCCGTCCGCGAACGCCAGCGCGACCTGCAAGACCAGATCGAGAAGTGCCGGTCGCTGCTGGAGCAATCCCGCGACTGGGTGCGGTTTCGCCCCGACGCCTTCCGGCGAGCTCTCTCCTGTTCGCTCGGGATCCAGAACGCCGGGCCCCTGCGGGCGGAACGAGACGTTGCAGGCCGCGACGTGTGGCGCTTCCCCGAACTGGAGGGCCGGGTCGCCTCGGACCCGTCCTGGGCCGCCACCCTGGACACGCTGCGCGCGCCGATGAAGCGCGACCAGAAGTGGCTCGAATGGCGAAAGGAGGCGCCGATTCGTCCCGTCGTCTTCCGCGACGCGGGCGAACTGACGGAGGATGTCGTCCATCTGCACCTGGAACAGCGGGTCGCCCAGCGCCTTCTGGCCCGCTTCCGCGCCCAAGGCTTCGTCCATCACGACCTCTCCCGGGCTTGCCTGGCCCACGTCGCCGACTCGGTCCGCCGCGTCGTGCTTCTGGGCCGTCTGGCTCTCTACGGTGAGCACGCGGAACGGCTGCACGAGGAAATCGTCACGGTGACCGCCCGCTGGGTTGAACCTCATCTCCGCCGCGGCCCGCTCCAGCGCTACGCCGCCGATGCGGAACGGAGGACGATGAGGCTGCTCGACCAGCTTCTGGAGGCCGGGCAGGCGTCGCTGCCTGCGGAAACCGTTCGCGGCCGCCTGCTCGCATCGGCCGAACGGGACATCGGAGACCTCCGCCCGCAGTTGGAACCGAGGGCGAGAGAGCTTTCGAAGCGGGCGACGGAGTTGCTGCGGCAACGGGGCGAGAGGGAGGCGAGGGAGCTTCACGAAACCCTCCTCCGACAGCGACGCCGCGTGAGCGAGGAGCTCGCCAGGCACGAGGCGGAGCCGGTCCAGTTCGCCCTCTATCTCGACCAGGAGGAGCAGCGTCAGTTGGAGGCAAACAAGCGTTCCTGGCGGCAACGGCTGAACCGGTTCGAAGAGGACATCGCGAAGGAACCGGATCGGATCAGGGACTTCTACCGCGTACGCGCGACCCGCGTGGAGCCCGTGGGCCTCGTCTACCTCTGGCCTGAAACGGGATGAAGGTTTCCCCGCACGTCCGCGACCACCTGGAGTGGCTGGGCTTCATTCAGCCGACCGGCCTGGTCGTGTCCGCCCATGCTCTTGAGCAGGCGGGAGCCATACTGAACCGACGGGAAATCGGGGGCCAACGGCGTCTCGCGGAATGCGTCGAGATGTCGGCGCCCGATCCCGGCGAGGAACCCGTTCCCTTCCTGCCCGATTTCGAGACCTTCGCGCGCCGTGTCCTGGACTGGAGCTTCGAGCCCGCGGGCTACGCGGGCGGCGGCACGGGCCCGATTCCGCCCGAACTCGAGCTGGCTCTTCCCGAGTACGGCGAGACGCTTCGCCCCGAGTTCGCCGTGCGCGAGCGTGATCCGCGTGGCGACAGGCCTCCCTGGCAGCTTCTCGTCTCCGTGCTCGAACCGGAAACGGACCTCGACCGCGTCGTCCGGAAGGGCAGCGGTCTGGAGGCCTCTCCCCACGGCCGCCTGGAGCGCCTGTTGCGCGAGACCCGGGTGCCCGCCGGTCTCATCTTTGGCGGCCGCACGATTCGCCTACTCTCCGCGCCCCGCGGCGAGAGCTCCGGCTGGATGGACTTCAAGGTCCGCGACATGTTGCCCACCGCGGGCCGCCCACTGGTTGCGGCGCTGCGTCTTCTGCTTCGCGAATCGCGTCTTCTCACGGGGCCGGCCGAGCACCGGCTCGCGGGTCTTCTTGAAGCGAGCCGGAAGTACCAGAACGTCGTCAGCGAGCGCCTCTCGGAGCAGGTGCTGCACGGTCTCTACGAGCTTCTGCGCGGCTTCGAGCAGGCCCACTTGAAGTCGCACGGGAACCTCCTGGCTCACGAGCTGGAGCAGGATCCGGACAACGTCTACCGCGCCCTGCTCACCGTCATCCTGCGGCTCGTATTCCTCCTCTACGCCGAGGAGCGCGGCATGCTCACAGGCGACCCTACTTTCGCGGCGCATTACTCAATCGTCGGGCTCCACGAACGGCTCCGCGAGGACGCCGGCCTCTATCCGGACACGATGGACGACCGCTACGGGGCCTGGGCGCAACTCCTCGCTCTGTTCCGCATGGTGCACGACGGCGCGAAGTCCGAAACGATGCACCTTCCGGGACGCCGGGGCGCTCTCTTCAACCCGTCACGCTTTCCCTTCCTGGAAGGCTGGCTCGGGAGCGGCACGCCGCAGGTCACACAGGCGATCGAGCCGCCCCTGGTCCCCGACGGAACGATCTACCGCGTGTTGGAGAAGCTGCTCGTGCTGGACGGCGAGCGAATCTCCTACCGGGCACTCGACGTGGAGCAGATCGGATCGGTCTACGAAACGATGATGGGTTTCCGGCTGGAGAGGGCGACGGGCCTCTCCGTCGCGGTCAAGTCGCCGAAGAAAGGCGGTGCGCCCACAACGATCGACCTGGAGAAGTTGACGGCCGCGTCGCCTGGAGCGCGCGTGAAGTGGATTCGGGACCGCACCGCGCGGAAGCTGACCCCGACCGTGGCGAAGCCCCTGCGGGCTGCCGGGACCGTAACCGAACTGCACGCCGCGCTGGCGAAGGTCGTAGACACCGCGGCGACCCCCGACCTGGTTCCCCGGGGCGCGATGATCTTGCAGCCGAGCGACGAACGGCGCAGTTCCGGCTCGCACTACACACCCCGCGAGCTGACCTCACCGATCGTGGAGGAGGCGCTTAGACCCGTTCTGGACCGGTTGGGAGATGGGGGCGTCCCGCGGCCCGCCGACCTGCTGGAGCTCAAGGTCTGCGATCCGGCGATGGGATCCGGCGCCTTCCTGGTGGAGACCTGCCGCCAACTCGCCGAGTGGCTGCTCGAGTCGTGGAAGCTCCACGGCGGTCGTCCCGAAATCCCGGCGGGCGAGGACGAGCTCGTCTTCGCTCGGCGTCTGGTGGCCCAGCGCTGTCTCTACGGCGTGGACCGGAACCCGATGGCGGTGGACCTGGCGAAGATGTCGCTCTGGCTAGCGACGCTCTCGAAGGACGAGCCACTGACCTTCCTGGATCACGCGCTCCGCGACGGGGATTCACTCGTGGGACTCAGCCGCAGGCAGATTGCGGGATTCACCTGGGAGCGCGGGCCCGCCCAGACGGAACTGTCCGTAAACGATGCGGTGAGGTGCGTGGCAAAGCTCCGCGACCGCATCCGGCAAGCGGGTCCTGACACCCCTCCGGTGGAGATGGAGGAGTTGTGGGACAAGGCCCGCGCGGCGCTAGCCGAGGTCCGCTTGCACGGCGACCTGGCGCTGGATGCGTTCTTCGGCGGGACGAAGATCACGGCCCGCCGGACGCGGCGGGCAGCGCACTTGGCCGATGTGCAGGCGGGCAACACGGGCGCCCACCGCGAAAGGCTGGCGGAGAAGCGCCGGGCTAACCCGCCGTTCGTGCCGTTTCACTGGCAGGTCGAGTTTCGGGAGGTCTTCGAGCGAGAGAATCCGGGGTTCGATGCGTTCGTCGGGAATCCGCCGTTTCTTGCGGGGAGCAGCGTTAGCACGACCTACGGGGCTGCGTATCGTGATTGGCTGAAGGAGATACATACTGAAAGTCACGGCAATGCGGACCTAGTGGCCCACTTCTTCCGACGGTCGTTCGACCTGCTGCGGGATGACGGAACCTTCGGCCTGATTGCGACGAACACGATCGGACAGGGGGACACACGCTCGACGGGGCTGCGGTCGATATGCCAGAGCGGCGGGGACATCTTCCGCGCCTTCACCCGCTACAAGTGGCCCGGGCAGGCCGCGGTGGTCGTCAGCATCGTCCACGTCAAGAAAGGAACCGTTCCGTCCAGGCGTCTGCTCGACGGGCGAGCGGTGGACGAGATCACGGCGTTTCTCTTCCATGCCGGCGGGCACGAAGACCCGGAGCGGTTGTCGCCGAACAGCGGCCTGAGCTTCACGGGATCCAAGATCTACGGTCAGGGCTTCACCTTCGACGATGCGGGCAGGGAGGCTGGCGAGACCCTGGCGAGCGGAGAGTACGAGGACGCCGATGTCGTTGGCGTTCCGTCGGCGCTCAGCGAGATGGAGCGCTTGTGTGGCGAGAACCCGAAGAACCGCGACGCGATCTTTCCGTACATCGGGGGCGCCGAAGTCAACTCGAGCCCCACGCACGAGCATCACCGGTACGTCATCAACTTCCGGGACTATCCGCTGCGCCGGGCCGGCCCCAAGGCCGAGGCGGTGGGCAGTGGCTTGGCGGCTGCTGATGCTGCGGAGTCGCCGCTTCGCGGCGCGTCTTCCTGGCCGCCTACGGCGGCAGCCGGTCAGGGCGTTTCCACTTCGGAGGGCGCTACCGCGCCGCGGGATCCGGTCACGGGCACCACGGACGTGGCCTCATCGTGGCACGGCGCATCCAACCTGCAGCGCAAGGAGTGGTGCCGCAGCGGAATCGTGCCGCTCGACTACCCACACCCGGTGGCGGCGGACTGGCCCGAGCTCTTGAGGATCGTCGAGGAGCGGGTGCGGCCGGAGCGCGCCCGCCAGAACTGGAAGGACCTCAGAGAAAGATGGTGGCAGTACGCTCGTTACCGACCGGGTTTGGTGGCGGCCATCGCCGACCTCGACTGCGTCCTTGCCCTGTCTTCCGTCGGCCAGTACGCCGCCTTTGCCTTCCTTCCGGCGAACATGGTCTATGCACACACACTGAACATTTTCCCCTTCGCCACCCACGCCGCCTTCTGTGCCCTTCAATCCCGACCGCACGAGGTCTGGGCCCGCACCTTTGCCTCGTCGCTGAAGGACGACCTCCGCTACAACTCCACCGATTGCTTCGAGACTTTCCCTTTCCCCCGGGGCTGGACCACGCATCCCGACATCGAAGCCGCTGGCCGCGTGTACTACGAGTTCCGCGCCGACCTAATGCGCGCGAACGACGAAGGCCTGACAAAGACCTACAACCGCTTCCACAACCCAGACGAGCAAACCCCCGGCATCGTCCGGTTCCGTGAACTCCACGCGGCGATGGACCGCGCCGTCCTCGCAGCCTACGGCTGGACCGACATCGACACGACCTGCTGCTTCCTCCCCGAACACGCCGACGACCCCGCCGACGAAGCCGCCTCCCGCCGCGGCAGGAAGCGCTATCGTTGCCGTTGGCCCGACCCGGTTCGCGACGAGGTTCTGGCCCGCCTCATGGCTCTGAACGCGGAACGGGCAAAGGAGGAGCAGCGAGTGTGACACTTCCGGTGGACTTCGCGGATCCAGCATCTTCACCATCGGAGCGACGCGGGGCCCCCCCGGCGAGTTCAGCTACACTGCCGCGCTCACCGACCGAAGGAGGTTGCTGTCATGAGAATGACTGTGCGACAACTACTGAAGCTCTTTGGAGCCAAGCGGCGAGGGAAGGAAGTCACGGCGGACATTCAGGCACAGTTGAGCAAGCATGGACTCCGCACCGAGCCAGACTTCGCCGATGCCTTGGACATCGACTCAAAGGTCACGATCTGGGGTACTCCAGTCCCTTCGGCCGGAGACGAAGTGGTTCACATCGACAATATCGCTGAGGTCGTCACCGACCTTAGGGATCGTGTGGCCGCTCTGGAAGCGACGAAGCGACTCGGTTAGCCCCACTCAGGGGTTGCAGCGTTGGCTCCTTCTCCCGATAGTCCCCCTATACGCTCGTGCTGCTAGGCGGCGGGACCTAGCCGTCGTGAAGTGCTACGGCCTCCAGGATGGAGCAGCAAGCCGCGGTACACCTGGATTGAAGCCAACCTCACCAACGTCGTCGAAGAGGCCACTCGCATTTCGGGCGAGATTCCCGTGACGTTCCCCCGCCGGGTGGACGCCCGGCCCCCCATCCGGGAGTGAAGCATCGAGCCGTGTGACGCCATTCGAGTTGGCTCCTGAATCGCACCTGCAGGATGAGGTGCCACCGTTGCCGGACCCGATCAATACGGGCGGCCGGGGAGATAGTCTCCCCCACTTGACTCGTGGCTCGACCGAGCACGTCTCGGGCGCCTGCCTGAGGTCTGCAGAGGCGCCCCCACCGATGACCGATCCTCTTCTCACCGACAACCAGCGCAAGGCGGAGATGTCCTACGCCTACGTGTCTGCGCTGGCCGCGAGGGCTGGCTACACCCTTCAACGCGGCCCCGATCCAGACACTGACAGCATCGACGCGACCATTCGGAGCGGCTCGCCGAACCGGGATGCGATCGACCTCCAACTGAAGACGACGGCGGTCCCGGACGAGAAGTCCGACGGACTCCACTTCCGTCTGAAGCGGAAGAACTACAACGACATGGTGATGCCGCGCGCGGTACCCTTGCTGCTCGTGGTCCTTGAGCTCCCATCGGACGAGTCGGAATGGATGGACTGCACCCCGGAGCGGCTGATCATCAGGAAGTGCGGGTGGTGGTTGTCCCTCGCCGGGCGCGATCGCGTCGATGCGGAGTCCCGGACTGTCGTCATACCTCGATCTCAGCGCATCGGCAGTTCAGGGCTCGGCCCGCTGTTCGGGCGCGGCAAGGAGGTGCCGTCATGAACTCAGCGACGAGCGAAGTCACACTGGCCAGGGCCATCGGGCTCCGTGGCGTTCACGCGTATCTGTCCGCCAACGGCTGGCGTCGATCCGACGAGCTGCGGCGGGAAACGGCCGATGTCTACATCTGTGCCGAGGACGACCAAGAGGCCGCGATCGTTCCTGCTTCGGAGGAGTACGGCGACTATGGCGTCCGGATCTACCAGATCGCGGAACAGATCGGCCGCGTCGAAGGTAGGCGCAGGCGGGCGGTGCTCGCCGACCTCTCGCTTGCCGAGTGGGATCTCGTTCGATTGCGCCTGCCGACCGCCCACGCGGACACCAGCGTCCGGCTTGCCGACGGTGCCGCAGTGCTGGAGGAGTCGAAGAAGCTCCTGCTGGCTGCCGCGTGCTCGGCAGACCGGCCCCAGCGAATGTACCGGGCCGGGCGAAACAGACGGGCAACCGACTATCTGGACAGGGTGCGCCTGGGGCATACCGAGCCAGGCAGTTTCGTGATCAACCTCCTTGCACCAGTGGCTCCCGCGCTCGGCGAACAGGGAACGCTACTCCCCGAAGAACCGTTCGAGCGCCGGGTGACCCGCAAGCTTGTCTCCGGATTGCGTGCGTCGCGACAGGCTATGGACCGGGTCAATCGGGGGGTCGGGGCCATCGGCGACTTCGAGAGTCGCTTGTGCGAGGGCATCAGCGCGAATCTCTGCCAGTCAGTCGCCAGGCTGACCGAGGCTGGCGAGGGGCTCGAAGTTTCCGTAAGCTGGGCCATGACGCGACCCGCCGACGGAGCGACAGAAGGGCGGGCCGCCATTGCCTTCAGGCCACTCGACATCGCCGTTCTCGACGAAGCTGCGCGAGTGCTGTCCGACCGCCAGGAACGCACCGACGAGGAGGTTCAGGGGTATGTGTCGCGGCTCGCGCGGGACAAGACGGACCCAAATGGAACGGCCACGATCAAGGCCTTCGTCGACGGAAAGCTGGTTTCCGTTCAGGTTGTCTTTGATTCGGCGGACTACACCGAGATCACGCGTGCGCACGAGGCGCGCCTCAGCGTGTCGCTGGAGGGGGATCTGTACCGGGAAGGCCAGCGGTGGCACTTGCGGAACCCGCGGGGGGTGACCGTGATGGAGGATGAGGATGGGTAAAGGGGTGGGGCCATCCTCCCCCACTCGCCCAAGGAACCGGCGACGGTGAGTTCGTCGGCACCCGTCACATCCGCGGAGGTCCGCGACGCCCTCACCCACGCGCTCCATCTCGACCTGATCGGGCCCGGGCCCGGCCGCGACGACGAGCATGCTGAGGAGCACCTGCCTGGGTGGGAGCGCCCCTCGATGTGGTACCTGACAGGCTTTCTCGTGCCGACGGGAACACCCGGACCCCTCCGCGGCGACGACGACGCCGAGGACGACTGGGATGCCGAGGTGCCGAAACGAGCTGGCCTGGAAGAGGAATCCACCGAGGACGGCAAGCGGGCGAAGCGCAGCTTCTTCCCTTCGTCGATGGGGCTGAGCTTCCTCGTGTATCCGGGCGCGAAGACGATTCGGGCAACCGTCACATGGGGCGACTACCGGAGAGGCGAAGGAGAGGACTGGGCGGGCAACACGGTGGATGCCTGGGTGCGCACGCCTCGGACCGAGCTGGTGGAGGTGGCGCTGGACGGGAGCACCTCCCTGGGGAGACGGCCGGTCCCCGGCTCCGACGGGCTCGTCCTCCACATCGCGGAGCGCCCGATCCGCACGGAGGGCCTCGGCGGCCGCATTCGAAGCGGTACCCGCGCCGTTTCCGTCTTCCTGGTGAACGAACGCCCTCCCGCGAAGGTCGACAAGGACGCGGACCAGGGCTACGCCTTCCAGGCTCGGCTGGCGGTGGAGTGCGACCAGCCCTTTCACCCGCGGCCCGACCTTTCCGCGCGGCATGCCGACGAATGGGACAGGCAGGTCGCCGACCTTCACTACGCCGACACTCCCGCCTACGCGACCGGCCATGGCGTCTCGGCCGACTGGACGATCGCGGACGGCGAGTGCACACAGGTTCGCACGTCCTGGATCGGGAGCGCGGAAGTCGAGGCGACCAGGCCCCGACCGGTTGAAGGCGTCGAGCTCTCGATGCGAAGGCTGGGCGATCTGGCTGACGGCCCGGCGGCCCGTGATGCGCTTGAGCCACTGGTCGACGAGTACCGGAGCTGGATCGAGGACCGGGCGAGAGAATCCGAAGGCCTAGAGGAGCGACACCGCGCCACAGCCGGCGGGCTCCTCTCCAACGCGCGAAACGCAGCGCATCGCATGGCCCAAGGCGTGGCCGTGCTTGCCACCAACCCCGACGCCTTGGACGCATTTCGGATGGCGAACCGGGCCGTCCAGCGCGCGTTGACGCGCCGCATCCGTGTGGAGGATCCGGCGTGGCGGCCGTTCCAACTCGCCTTCTTGCTCCTCAATCTTCCCGGAATGGCGGACCCTGGCGACGACGACCGGGAGACCGTCGATCTGCTCTTCTTTCCCACTGGCGGCGGCAAGACGGAGGCCTATCTGGGGCTAGCGGCCTTCGCGATGGTCTATCGGCGGCTCCGGAATCCAGGCCTTGGCGGGCTCGCGGGGGCGGGTGTGAGCGTGATTATGCGCTACACCCTTCGCCTGTTGACACTGGACCAGCTCTCCCGGGCGGCCTCGCTGGTCTGCGCGCTTGAACTGGAGCGTGCTGCGAATCCCGATCGCTACGGCGAGTGGCCCTTCGAGATTGGGCTTTGGGTGGGGAAGGCGGCCACTCCGAACAGGATGGGCAGGAAAGGCGACAGGGGGGACACGGCGCGCCGGAAGACCCTGCAGTACCAGGCGAACCCGCGGTCCAGACCTGCTCCGATACCGATCGAGAACTGTCCGTGGTGCGGCGAACGTTTCGCTGAGGAGTCGTTCAAGCTCCGGCCGGAGGCAGACCGTCCCCGCGACCTGCGGGTCTTTTGTGCGGAGCCCAAGTGCGAGTTCTCGGGCGAGCGACCGCTCCCGATTGTCGCAGTGGACGAACCCCTCTACAGGAGATTGCCAGCCTTCCTGATCGCGACGGTGGACAAGTTCGCGGCCCTGCCCTGGGAGGGACCGTCGGGCGCACTTCTCGGCGGCGCGGAGCGGTTCGACGAGCACGGCTTCTACGGTGCAGCCGACCCAGGACGTGGCTCGTGGCTCGAGGCTTCCCTGCTCCCGCCCGATCTGGTGATTCAGGACGAACTCCACCTCATCACTGGGCCGCTGGGCACGATGATGGGGCTCTACGAGACGGCGATCGAGGGGCTGTGTACGGCTGGTGCCGACCGGTCTGTCGGGAAGCCGAAGATCGTCGCGTCCACCGCGACCGCCAGGAGGGCCCGCGACCAGGTCCAAGCGGTGTTCGCACGGGCCGGAACCGAGGTGTTTCCGCCGCCGGGACCCGACCGTCGCGATTCCTTCTTCGCGGGGACAGTTCGCGCGGACACCGTTCCGGCGCGCCGCTACCTGGGCATCGCCGCGACCGGCCGCAACCCGAAGGTCGTCATGCGGCGCGTCCTTCTGGCGCTCATGGCGGCGGCCGAGAAGCACTTCGTCGGGGCGGACGGACGTCGAAACGAGGAGAACCCCGCCGACCCCTACATGACGCTTCTCGCCTACTTCAACAGCCTGCGCGAACTCGGAGGCGCCCGCCGCATTGTCGAGGAGGAGATTCAGAACACCCTCCGAGGCCGCGGGCGGCGTCGTCGGTTCGGAGGAGACGAGGGGTCGTTCCGCGATCGGACCCTGACGAGCGAAGTGCTGGAGCTAACGTCGCGGGTGTCGACCGACCAGGTCGCCGTCGCGTTCGACCGGCTGGGACGCTCGTTCCACGAGGAAGGCAGGGTTGACTGCGCGCTCGCGACGAACATGATCTCGGTCGGCCTCGACGTTTCCCGGCTCGGACTCATGGTCGTGAACGGCCAGCCGAAAACGCACGCCGAGTACATCCAGGCGACGAGCCGCGTCGGGCGGGACGTCGGGAAGCCCGGACTCGTCGTCACGTTGTTGAACATCCACAAACCGAGGGACCGGTCGCACTACGAGCGGTTTCGCCACTACCACGAGACCTTCTATCGCTCCGTGGAGTCTGCGTCCGCCACGCCGTTCTCCGCCCGCGCCCTGGACCGTGGACTTGCGGGCGTGCTTGTCGGGCTGGCCCGCCACCTCGAGCCGGCCCTGACCCCTGCGCGTGGCGTAGAAGCGATCCGCTCGTCGCGCGCCCGGCTGGAAGAGCGTCTGACGAGGATCTTCCGGGAACGCTTGGAGCACCAGCCGATCGAAGACCCGGAGGAGCGGCAAGAGGCAATGGACTCCGTTCGCAGCCGAGTAGTGGACCTGCTGGACTCCTGGACGAGTGTCTTGGACGACCATCACGAGGATGGCGTTCGCCTGCAGTACCAGCGCTACGAGAAAGCCTCGGTGAGGCCGCTGCTTCACCACCTCCTGGATCCCGAACCCGAGGGAAAGCACGAGCGGAAGTTCCGTGTCAACCGGTCCCTTCGGGATGTGGAGCCTGACGTGCACGTCTACGTGAAGAACCTCGGCGATGCGAGGCCGGTGAGGTGAGTCCGAAGTCCACCGGTCAGATTCGGCGCAGCCAGGTCATCACCACCTATGGACCGGGCGCTCTGATCGATCTGCCGCGTGACTCGGCGGTCATGGCGGGAATCGACGGCTGGAGGCAGCTGGAGCGGCTCGACGAACCCCGCGTCCAGCAGGCCCTTGCCCGGATGACCGGCGTACAGAGTCCCGAGTTGCGGGTCCCTCCCACGCCTGACCCCGCCGAATTCTGGTCCGCCTCGCCGAGAGGGATCGACGCCTACCGGTTCCCCGAGTGGTTCGTAGTCCAGGAGGCGCCGAGTTGGCAGAAACCGGCCTCCCCCGACAGGCCTCGCTCGCGTCGTTTGGTGCACCGTCGAGAGCTGGAGAAGGGCAGATTCGACGGCCGGCCGGTGGTGGCCACGCGATTCGTGATGGCCTGCCCGGAGGGGCATGTGGCCGACTTGCCCTGGAGAAGATTCGCCCATGACGGCACCACCATCTGCCTGGGCCAACTCTGGCTGGACGAGACGGGTGCGACCGGCGAACTGGCCAACCTCCGTGTCCGATGCGAATGCGGGAAGTCGCGGTTGATGACCGAAGCGAACGATCTCGACACCAAGGCGCTCGGCTATTGCACCGGGGCGCGTCCATGGTTGGGACCCCACGCTGGCGAGGCCTGTGAACAGCCGGGCCGGCTGCTCATTCGGACCGCGACCAACGCGCACTTTCCGCTCCTTGTCCGGGCTCTGTCGATTCCGGAGAAGGGGGCAACGATCGATAAGGCGGTGAGCGGAGTCTGGAACGTCCTCATGGCGGTCGAGAACCTGACTGACCTCACTTCCTTCAAGAAGCTGCCCGGCATTGCGGATGCCCTGGCCGGATTCGACGACGAGGACGTGCTTGCCGCGGTCCAGCGCCGGAAAGGGGCGGCCGCGGCGGAACGCTCCGTCAAGCACGTCGAGATTGAAGCGATGCTCGCCGTGCCCGAGGGGTTCGGGGACGATGTGCCGATCAACCCCGACTTTCACGCCAGGAAGCTCAGGCGCCAAAGCCGCCCAGGGCACGTGGACGAACTCATCGAGACGGTGGTACAGGTACACCGTCTGCGCGAGGTGCTGGCGCTCGCGGGATTCACTCGCCTGGAAGGCCCCATGCCGGACATCGACGGGGAGTACCGCGACGACGTGGAGCGAGCCGACATCTCGATCGACCCGCAGTGGTTTCCCGCGGTCGAGAACCGGGGCGAGGGAGTCCTCATTCACTTCTCCGCTGACGCGATTCGCGAGTGGCTGGCGCGGCCGGGAGTGTCGCGGCGGATCAGGGATCTCGAGATTGGTCACGCGGAATGGGCGAAGACCCGCAGGCTCCCGCCTCCCTTTCCCGGTGGGATCTATGTGTTGCTGCACACGCTGTCGCACCTGCTGCTGCAATCCATCGCGGACCGCTGCGGCTACCCGGCCGCCTCCATCCGCGAGCGTGTGTACGTGGACGACGAATCTCGTCACTACGGAGTTCTCCTGTACACGTCGAGCCCCGATGCCGAAGGGACACTCGGCGGGCTGGTACAACAGGCTCGCCAGATCGAAAGCCACATCGAACGGGCGCTTCGCACCGCTGCGCTCTGCTCCAACGATCCGGTATGCGCTCAGCACACTCCAGCGTCGAGCATCGAAGGACGCTGGCTTCACGGTGCGGCATGTCACGGGTGCACTCTCGTCGCGGAGACGTCGTGCGAGATGCGCAACGACTACCTGGACCGCGCCTTGGTCGTGCCGACGCTAGACGTGGACCACGCGGCCTTCTTCCCCGATCAGGGCTGGCTGTGACCGACGCTTTGGCGGCGATGCCGCCATTCCTCCGGAAGCGGCTCGTACGCGGACTGGACACGGGCGCGCTGGCTGCGCCCTACTCGGCGTCCGCGCTCCAGATTACTCTCGGCCAGGCGGATGCGGCGGCCTTGGCTGCTCTAGAGCGGTTGGCTGCGCAAGGAATCAAAGACCGAGCTGCGGCGGAGTGGATTCGGGCCCTGCACCGAGTCGCCCGACCCGCGATGCTCCCCGAACTCGTTTGGTCAGGACCGGAAGTCCCCGGCGTGCCGGCCCGTGACACCCGCCGCGTCTACGAGGAACTATTCACGTCAGCCAACCGTTCCCTCTGGGCTGTGAGCTACGCCTATTTCGACGGTCAAAGCGTCTTCGACCTTCTTGCCCGGCGGATGCAGGCCGTTTCTGAACTCCGCGTGACGCTCCTTCTGAACATCCACCGGCGCCAGAACGACACGAGCCGGCCCGACGAAGTGGTCCGCCGCTTCGCGACTCAATTCTGGAAGGACGATTGGCCGGGCGACGCCCGGCCCAACGTGTTCTACGACCCTCGCTCGGTCGACCCAGCAGCTCGGGGCGTCCTGCACGCGAAGACCCTGGTCGCCGACGAGGAGAGGGTGTTCGTGACTTCCGCCAACTTCACCGCGGCGGCCCAGGACGACAACATCGAGTTGGGGCTGTTGGTGCGGAGCCGAACCCTCGCGCTCGGTGTCGTCGGACACCTCCAGGGGCTCATCGATCGCGGACTGCTGAGATCTCTGCCGGACGAGTGAGGTTGCCACGGCTGTCCGTTGGCCGGCTTCCGAAGCGGCCGGCGGCCGGCTAACTAACTAAGGGCGAGCGTCATCCAGCCAAGGGACGCTACTCCTCCAGCACCCGTGCGCTCCGGATGACCGCCGGCCGCTCCAGCATCTGGCCGCGTGTCACTTCGGACCCGGCGTCGGTGAGCGTCGGGAGACCCTGAATCTCCTCGAGGATCTCCATCCCGCGCACCACGCGCCCGAAGGTCGCGTAGCCCTGACCGTCGGGCTGGCGCATCATGTTGCCGGTGTCGAGCGCCGGGTTGTCGGCGATGTTGACGAAGAACTCCGAGTCAGCGGTTCCCGGCTCGAGCCGCGCGTAGGCGATCGTGCCGCGCTCGTTCAGGATGCCAGTCGTGTCGGTGGTCTCATGAGCGATCGGCGGTATCAGCCCCGCGGCCTCGTCTGTCGGCTCACCGCGGCGCATGATCTCCCCGAGGAGACCACCCTGAACCACCTGGTGCGGGCTCGGTCCGGTCATATTGTCGGGCCGTGTCACACGGTAGAACGTCGCGCCCTCGTAGTGCCCGCCCTCCACCCAGGCCAGGAAGTTGTTCGCTGAAATCGGAGCGCGGTCGGGATAGACCCGGACCTCGATCTCCCCGAGATCGGTAACCAGAACGACGCCGACGGTGTTCTCCCCGGACTGGCACGCCAGCCCGCCGCAGAGGACGAGCAGTGCGCCCGCGCGGAGCACCCACCGATTCATGCTGAACATCGCGTTCCTCTCTTCGTTGCGACGGTAGGGCGTGCGACTCTACAGCCGTGTAGCTTGACCCGTTCCCCCACGGTTGCCGTCTATCTGCACAGGTCGCCGTTATTTCTCATGGTAAAGTGCCGGCGTTATGGGCAAGTCGTCCATCTACCGGCGCATCCTGCAGGCTCCAAAGCAGAGCTTCTTCCTGCTCGGCCCTCGTGGCGTCGGGAAGAGCACCTGGGTGCGCTCCGGGTTTCCGGAGGCGCATCGCTTCGACCTCCTGGACGAGGCTCTCTATCAGGACCTGCTTGCCAATCCCGGCCTCTTCGGGGCCGAACTCGAAGCCATCGAGTCCGAATCCTGGGTGGTGGTCGACGAGGTCCAGCGGATTCCGGCGCTTCTCAACGAGGTCCATCGCAGGATCGAGGAAAAAGGCCTGCGCTTTGCTCTCCTGGGCTCAAGCGCCCGGAAGCTGAAGACGGCCGGCACCAACCTCCTCGCCGGCCGCGCAGTGCGCAAGCTGATGTTCCCCTTCGTTCCTGAGGAACTCGGCGACGACTTCGTCCTCGAAGACACGCTGCGACTTGGCTCGATACCGGTGATCACGACAGCGGAGGATCCCGAGGCCACCCTGGCGGCTTACGTCGAGATGTACCTGCGGGAAGAGATCCGCGCGGAAGCCCTGGTGAGGAACCTGGGCGGCTTCGCTCGGTTCCTGCCCCTGGCCGGCCTGTACCACGGTCAGATCATCAACGTGTCCTCGCTGGCACGGGACTCCGGCACTGCCCGAAGCACTGTCGACGGCTACCTGGACATCCTCGAAGACACTCTCCTGGCCACCAGACTGGACGGCTTCGAAGCGAGGCTCAGGACCCGGGAACGGAAACTCCCGAAGCTCTACTGGGTGGATTCCGGACTCGCTCGGCAGGTCCAGAGACGGCGCGGACCGCTGTACGCCGAAGAACGCGGAGCGCTGCTCGAGGGCTTCGTCCTCGGCCTGCTACGCGCCTACCGTGAGACGTCCGATCTCTACGACCGCATCTCCTACTGGGCGCCGTCACAGGCGCGAACCATCGAGGTGGACTTCCTGCTTGAGCGTCAAGGCGAGTACATAGCCATCGAGGTCAAGTCCGCGGCGCGCTACGACACCAGCCTGCTGAAGGGACTCCGAGCCGTCCAGGAGCTGCCCGGTCTGGCAAGAAGCATCCTGCTCTACGGCGGGGAAAGGACTTTCGCCACTGCCGATGGCATCGAGATCTGGCCGATCTCGCGCTTCTGCGAAGCGCTTGCCGAAGGCGCGCTTTGGCCCTGAGACTCCGGCGCCGGTATTCTTCATGGAGAAGTGACGATGACGGAAGCAGCACCGCCGATGCGCGACTCTTCACCTGCCGCTTCCTGCGGAAGCGCTCTTGACAAGGTCGTGAAGCGAGCACGCGAAGCGGCCCGCCGCGCGGGCATGAAGCGATCGGACGTGGCCTCGGCGATCGCGTCCGTTCGCTCCCGGTGAAGGTCGTCCCTCGACCATGCACTTAGACAAGCAAATCTGCCTCGTCACCGGCGGAGCCTCCGGCATCGGCAGGGCCACCTGCGAGGCGCTTGCCGCCCGGGGCGCCCACGTCGTCGTCACGGACATCGACGAAGCCGCGGGGCGCGACGTCGCGGACGCGGCCGGCGGCGAGTTCGCGCATCTCGACGTTAGCGACCGGGACGCCTGGACCCGCGTCGTTTCCGGGATCGTCGAAGCCCATGGCGGGCTCGATCTGGTCCACCTCAACGCCGGCGTGACGACCTACCCGGCGGCCGGGGGCGACTTTCCTGCCTTCGACATCGCCGCCATGCCGGCGGACGTCTACCGCCGCGCGATGGGGGCCAACGTCGACGGAGTCGTCTTCGGCGCGAGTGCGACGGTGCAGGCGCTGGAGAACCGTGGCGGCGGAGCGATCGTCGTCACGGCCTCGGTTGCCGGGCTCATCACGTGGGAAGTGGACCCCGTCTACACGCTGACCAAGCACGCCGTGGTCGGCCTGGTGCGCGCCCTCGCACCGTCTCTCGCCCAGCGCGCAATCACTCTCAACGCGGTCTGCCCGGCCGCCGTCGCCACCAGGATCTTCGGCCCCGAGGCCGAGGACTTCGTCCGGGAGGCCGACCTTCGACTCATGCCGCCTTCGCAGATAGCGGATGCCGTCATCGAAGTGGCGACGGGCGACGAAACCGGCCAGTGCTGGGTCTGCTACGACGGCCATGATCCGAAGCTCTACATACCGGCGCCGCTACCGCGGCTGGACGACTAGGGCCGCCCGGTCAGCGTTCGATCCAGCCCCCGCAGATCGCCACCGCCTCGGCGAGCTTGTCGCCCTGCCCGAGGTAGTGGCGGGTGGCGTCCGCGATTTCGTGGAACTCCTTGTCGCCGTCAGGAACCGAGCGGTGGAAGGGCGGCCTCGATCGCCTCACGGTGCGGCTCCAGGCGCTCCGGCAGCGAGAGGATCACCCCCAGCGAATCGATGTCCTCGTCCACGGTCCAGCCCGGGTCCAGATCCGACAGCTCCAGGTTGATGCCCCCCGGCGCGGTGAAGTAGGTCGAGTGGAACCAGCCGCGGTCCCGGGCCCCGGTCACGATCAGACCCGCTCCGCTGAGGATCCCGGTCCACTGTTCCATGTCCTCGACGCTGTCGACGGTCAGGGCGATGTGGTGCAAGCCGCCGAGACCGTGCCTTCCCCACGGCCCGTCGCTACGTTCGACGACGTCGATCAGCTTTCCCGGCTCCTTGCCGCCGACCGCGAGGCGTGTCCGGCTTCCCTCGGTGGCGACCACCTCGAAGCCCAGGGCGCCGACCAGGAACTGGAGGGTCAGCTCCGGAATGCGCGGAACGATCGTGGCGTGGTGAAAGCCCCGTATCTGGTGCTCCTCGGGAAGGTCCGCCAGGTCCGGCGTACGGGCGTCTTCGCACCCCACGAGCTCCGACGAGATGCCGTCGAAATCGCGAAAGTGCAGGACGGAATCGCCGAACCGCTCAGGACGCTCGGTGCAGGTACAGCCCGCCGCGGTCAATCGCTCGCGCCAGAAGTCCAGGCTCCCGGCCGAAACCGAGTAGCTCACGTCGGTGATCGAGCCGCGGCCATCGACGGCGGGCGAAAGCGGAATGCCCTCCAGGACGATGTTCGTCATGATCGTCCCGGGACGGCCCAGGCGGTCGCCGAAGAAGAAGTGCCAACCCGAGGTCGGATTCTCCTGGTTGCAGCTCTTCTTCACCAACCGCAGCCCCAGCACGTCGCGGTAGAAGCGGAGATCGTTCGCGGCGGAGCCGACCAGACCGGTGATGTGGTGGATGCCTCGGATCGGTGAAGGGGCGGGGCGCTTGAATGCAGTCATGAGACCTCCAGGTCGCTTGCGAGTCGTGGATCAAGAGACAGGGCGAGCGATGTTACGTTCCTGGGACGAAATGACTGCCTCACCCGCCGCGCGGCTCCGCAACCTGATCGACGCTCCCGGGCTCCGGGTGATGCCCTGCTGCTTCGACGCGCTCTCCGCCCGGCTCATCGAGCAGGCCGGATTCGACCTGACCTTCATGAGCGGGTTCGCCGTCTCCGCCAGCCGGCTGGGGATGCCGGACACGGGTCTCATCTCCTTCGGTGAGATGCTCGACCAGGGCCGCAACATATGCGCCGCCACCCGGCTGCCCGTGATCGGCGACGGCGACACCGGCTACGGCAACGCGCTCAACGTCAAGCGCACCGTCACGAGCTACGCGGCCGCCGGCTTCGCGGGCGTGATGCTCGAGGACCAGGAAGCGCCCAAGCGCTGCGGGCACACGAGGGGCAAGCGGGTCGTCTCCCGGGCCGAGGCGGTGTCAAGGGTGCGTGCCGCGGTCGACGCCCGCGAGGAGGGCGCAGACATCCTGATCATGGCGCGCACCGACGCTCGCGCCACGGACGGACTCGACGAGGCGGTCGCCCGCTGCCGGGCTTTCGCCGACCTCGGCGCGGACATCCTCTTCCTCGAAGGCCCGCGGTCCGAGAACGAGATGGTCGCCTTCTGCGAGGCGATCCCCGGTCCCAAGATGGCGAACCTGGTCGAAGGAGGCGACACGCCGCTCCTGCCGCCTGCTCGCCTCGAGGAGATCGGCTACAGGATCGCCGCCTACCCGCTGACGCTTCTCTCCGCCGCCGCCGCGGCGATGCTCGATGCTCTTCGAGCGTTGGGGAACGGCGAGCAGCCCGACCACGTCGTGGACTTCGAGCGTCTGCGCGGCATCGTCGGGTTCGACGACTACGACGCCGAGGCCAAGCGCTACCGCGTGGAGGAAGGCTGACCGCGAAACGGGAGAATCAATAGCGCGACTATCGATTCTCCCGCTTCCTGGTGCTCGGCAGTGTTGGCCCTTCAGCCGGGCACGGTGCCTGCAGCTTGACCAACGCCGCCACTTCGGTGGCCAGCGGCTCTCGTCGCCACCTGATGATCCTCCGTTCCCGGTCCTCATCGATCACCGATCGCGGGACAGTTGGCGGCGTTTCTTGCTCCATGTGCCGAGCCTAGTCGAGAGGACGCTGCCCTCGTAGAAGTGCTCGCGCGCGTACGCGGGCCTGCCTTGCCGAATCGTCGACGATTCGGCGGCTGAGAGAATCGTCGCCCTCCGCAAGCGCATGCAGCTCAGTCGCCAGAGCTTCGCGGACCGGTTCGGACTAGATGGCCGTGCCGTGCAGGACTGGGAACAGCGTCGACAAGTCCCGGACCGAGCGGCTCGCGTCCTGCTGACTGTCATCGACCTGGAACCGGAGGCGGTCGTCCGCGCCCTCGACGGCTGAAGGACCGTACGGCGCGGCGGTCACGGCGGCGCGTTAGTGCAGAAAACCCTTCGCGCCATGCAGGTTCCAATTCGCCTCGCGCTCTTGGTACTGCCCGATTCCGCGCCGTAGCAGCGGTGATTCACGGTCTAACGCGGATGCGCGGCACAGGCCAAAGAAAGGTGAAGGCGATCCGTGAGTACGAGCTGCGGAAGATGCTTGCCTGCTGTGACCAGCGTTCCCGGGGCGGGTTCTTGCGGGTCGTGGCGACCCGTGACGCGGCCCTGCTCGCGATCGGCTTCGCAGGTGCGTTGCGACGATCAGAGATTTGCCAACTAGACGTCGAAGACGTCGACTTCATCGGCCGGTCCGGTGAAGACAGCGGGCTGTTCCTGACTATCCGGCGGTCGAAGACCGACCAGACCGCGAAAGGGCAGCGGATCGCGATACCGGCTGGAAAGGGGCTGAACGCCGTAGCGCGCCTGCGAAAGTGGCTGGCCCTCACGCGGACGACGGAGGGGCCGCTCTTCCAGTCCCTTTGGCGCGGCGGACGCCTTCGCGGCCGCCGCTTGCATCATTCGGACATCCCGCGCCTAGTCAAACACTACGTCCAGGCGATCGGACTCGACCCGGCCGAGTACTCAGGTCACTCGCTGCGCGCCGGTTTCGTCACCAGCGCCGCCGTTCACGGTGCGCGTCTCGACAAGATCATGGAGGTCACGAGGCACTCCAGCGCCGAAATGGTCCTCCGCTACATTCGTCAGGTGGAGGCGTTCGACGATCATGCTGGCGCGGCGTTCCTGTAGCGGCTTCCCCGCAGGACAAGACCTGAACGGCAGCCAATGGCTGCGCTCCCCCGCGCCAGGTCAAGCCCTACGGGCGGGGCGGAGACTCGCCGCGACAGGTCTACGCCCCCTTCCTTGCCGCCTGTTCGGCGACCAGCGCTCGCGGGGCAGTTGGTGACGCTTCCGACTCCGGCCCGGACCGCCGCGGACCGCCGCGGAGCACGGCTATGATGGTGATGAGCTTCTCGCCGGTTCCATCGGCACCGTATCTCCCGATCAGCAGGCCATCGAGCGGGAACCGAGTCGATGACCCCGATCCGCATCTTCATCAGCAGTGTGCAGCGCGAGTTCGCGCTGGAGCGCGAGTTCTTGCGGGACTTCCTGCGGGGCGACCCGCTGATGCAGCGGTTCTTCGACGTGTACCTCTTCGAGGACGTTCCGGCGTCCGACCGCCGGCCTGATGACGTCTACCTTGAGGAAGTCGAGCGCTGCGACATCTACGTTGGCCTGTTCGGAGCGCGCTACGGATTCGAGGACGAGCACGGGGTGTCGCCCACCGAACGCGAGTTCGACCGCGCCACGGAACGGGAAAAACACCGGCTCATGTTCGTGAAGGGGGCCGAGGGGGAAAGCAGGCATCCGAAGATGCAGGCCCTCGTGGCCGGGGCGCAGGCCGGTCTGGTGCGGCGGCGGTTCGCCACGTCCGCTGAGCTCGTAGCCGGTGTCTACGCCGCACTCGTCCAGTACCTCGAAGCACGGGAGTACCTCCGCTTCGGACCATTCGACGCCGCGGAGTGCTCGGGGGCCACGATGGACGATCTGGACTCCGAAGCGATGTTCCGCTTCATCCGCAGCGCCCGTCGCGCCCGCCGGTTCCCGCTGCCGGAGGAAACACCGCCGCCGGACCTGCTTAGGCATCTGAACCTGTTGAACCGGGGGCGCCTCACGAACGCCGCCGTCCTGCTGTTCGGGAAGACGCCGCAACGCTTTCTGATCTCGTCCGAGGTCAAGTGCGCGCACTTCCATGGGACCGAACTCGCAAAGCCGATTCCCTCCTACCAGGTCTACAAGGGCACGGTCTTCGAGTTGGTCGATCAGGCGGTCGACTTCGTCTTGAGCAAGATCGCCCTGTCGGTTGGCACGAGAGCCGAGAGCGTACAGGCACCCGTCGCGTACGAGATACCGAAGGAAGTTGTTACAGAGGCCATCGTCAACGCCGTTGCCCACAGGGACTACACGGACAACAGCAGCGTTCAGGTCATGCTCTTCGCGGATCGACTGGAAGTCATGAACTCAGGCCGGCTGCCGCCTGCGCTCACGGTCGAGAAACTGCGCGTGGCGCACCAGTCGCTGCCCGGGAACCCGCTGCTCGCCGAGGCGATGTACCTGCTCCGCTACATCGAGAAGATGGGCACCGGCATCGGCGACATGATCCGACGATGCGCCGAAGCGGGCCTGCCGGAACCCGAGTTCGACGTCGGTTCGGGTTTCACACTGAGGATCTGGCGGCAAGACAGGGAAGCTACCCAGAAGACTGCCCCGACTACCCAGAAAGCAAAGCCGACTACCCGGAAACCTACCCAGAAGACTGCCCCGACTACCCAGAAAACCGTTCCCGACCAGATCCTGGACCACTTGCGGGACGAGCCCAAGCTGACCCGGAACGCGCTTGCCGAGCGAGTCGGCCTGACGCCTGACGGCGTGAAGTACCACCTGAACCGCCTGAAGGCTGCCGGAGCCCTTCGCCGCGTAGGTTCTGCCAGAGCGGGACGCTGGGAGGTGCTCTGACCGACGCGGGCGGATCCTGCCCCCTCAGTCCACCTCCCACTTCCCCGCCTCCTCCATCGCCTTCCGGTAGGCCGACAGGCAGTACCAGAAGAGGAGCGCTCCGGCCGGCTTGAAGATCGCCTGCATCGTGGCGAGCGAGTAGTGGACCTTGCCGTCGTCCTGGAACAGGAAGTCGGTGAACGCGGCCAGGGTGCTGGTGCCGAAGGCCATGCCGATGAAGCTGGTCAGGAAGATGTAGAAGGCCGTAGCCTGGCCGCGCATCTGGTTGGGCGTGATCGGCTGGAACGCTGCCGCCATGACGCCGAGGTAGGCGCCCGAGAAGATCATCCCGGGGATCAGCACCAGCAGCGTGAGCGTCGCGCTGCCCAAAAGCGGCGCCGCGATCGAGGGCAGCGTGGCGATCACGGTCGTCCACAGCAGGGTGCGTACGTAGGCGTCCCTGTAGCCCCGGGCCGCGAGGCGGTTGGCGATCCACGGCGCCACCATGATGCCGACGACCCCGGTGATGATCGAGATCGTCCCGTAGCTCGTTCCGGCTTCCCCCCGCGTGAGGCCGTAGTTGCGGACGAGGAACTCGGGGTACCACGCGGAGGAGCCGTACCCCGCCATCGCCAGCATCGACGAGCCGATGAACAACGGCAGGTAGCAGCGCTTGCGCTCCCAGATGAACCTGACGAACTCGCCGACCGGCAGCCGCTCCCTTCCGCTCCGCGAGACCGCCATCTCCTTGCGCCGCGGCTCGACCATCGTCAGCAGCAGGAGCGCCAGGAGCACCCCCGGCAGGCCGACCGTCACCAGCGTCGCCTGCCAGGGCTGCAGCGTGCCGATGACGGGCACGTCGATCGGACCGATCCGCGTGTAGTAGTCGATCAGCAGGCCGCCGATGACCAGGGAAAGGCCGCCGCCCACCCGCACACCCGTCTTGTAGAAGGACATCGCGTAGCCGAAGTGCGCCGGACGGAAGCTGTCCGCGATGATCGAGTAGGCGGGCGGCGCAAGCCCCGCCTCGCCGGCGCCGACCGCCATGCGCGAAGCGAACAGTTGGGTCACGCTGTTCGCCAGACCGCCCGCCGCGGTCGCCAGGCTCCAGAAGGCGACGCTGGCGGCGACGATCAGCTTCCGCGAGTAGCGATCGGCGAACAGGCCCAGCGGAAAGCTCGCGAAGCTGTACACCAGCGCGAACGCGGCTCCGGCCAGCAGGCTGTACTGGAAGTCCGTGATCCCGAACTGCTCGCGGATCGGACCGACCAGGAGCGAGAGGATGTTGCGGTCGAGAAACGACAGCACGTAGGCCAGGAACAGGAGGACGACGCCGTAGTTCGCGGCGCCGAGGGACGGGTAGTCGGCGGCCGGTTCCGCCGCGCCGACCTTGGCCGCCGCTCTGCTGTCGCCGATCAAGGCGCGAAGCGGACCGTCACGCTGAGGGCCGTCTCGAGGTCGAGGCCAGAGGGTTCCTCCACCGCAGGCCATCGAAACGCCCGAAGTCGCCGTCGTTCGAGTACACGGTGCCGGCGTGTTCGATGGCGTAGGCGGCAATGTGCGCATCCGTCGTCAGGTTGGCCCCGACATTCACCGTCCGCAGCAGGTCGGAGAGGATCGCCCAGTGACGGCCGCTGGGCGCCAGCAGGTTCGCGTTCGGTTGATCCACCCAGCTCTGCACTCGATCCAGCGCGTCCGCTACCGCCAAGGGCGAGGCGAACACGCGACGATTCGTCGTCATCCTCACGAACCCAAGGATGCTGGGGTAGCAGAGCCCCACGTCCGACTCCGACGAGAGCACGCCGTCCCACCAGCCGCGCGCCCCGACATGGAACGGACTCCCCGAGTCCACCGAGTAGACGAGGAGATTGACGTCCGGAACGATCAGCGAACCGAACCTGATCGTAGACGCGCCTCGCTCTCCAGACGCCCGTCGACCTCGAACTCGTCGGCGAGCTGATTCAACCGCACGGCATCGAAGCCCGGGCGCAGACCGAGTTCGCTGGGGCGGGTGCGGTACGGCTTCGCCCGGGACCGGCCCTGCCGGTGGAGGCCGTCGCGCAACAGCAGGTTGACCACCTGCTTGAGCGACTGCCCTTCCCGCTTCCGGAGTTCCTCGATCCTGGCGGCGATGTCTTCCTCGATGGTCAGCGTGGTGCGCATCAAGTCACCATACGCAGAGCCCGTTCTGATGTCAAAGATGTCAGGCGAAGTCGAACCGATCCAGATGCCTTCCGTCCGCCCGATGTCGGGCGCGCGGAGTGGTTCACGGGTGGCGCGATGTCGCGCCACCCGGGTTCCTCGTCGAGACGAACGGGCCCTGTCACTCGACCATTGCGTCGCGGATCGCCTGCTCGAAAGCCGAAGCCCCATCCTTGGCGCCCTGCTGGACCAACAGCACGGCCGTGATCTGGTTCGCCGGATCGGTCCAGGACACCGTCCCGAACGCACCGCCCCAGCCGAAGGAACCCTTGCCGCGCGCACTTTTCGCGGCAACCGGGTCGAGCAGGACGGACACGGCGTAGCCGAACCCCGAGCCCGGCTGCTTGCCCTTGCCGCCGTAGAGGTCACCCACCTGGTTGCTCGTCATCCGCGCAACCGACTCCGCGCTCAGGAGGCGGTTCCCGAACAACTCGCCGCCGTTCGCGAGCATCTGCTCGAAACGGAGGTAGTCGTCCGCGGTGCTGGAGAGTCCGCCGGAGGCCGAGGGGTAGCGGCTCGGCTTGCCCCAGCCCTTCGACTTGCCGTCGAGGCCGTGAATCACCACGCGCCGGGGCTCCTTCTCCGGCGGCAGGAAGAAGTGGGTGTCGGCCATGCCGAGCGGCTCGAAGATCCGTTTGCGAAGGAACTCGTCGTAAGGCGTGCCCGAGACGATCTCGATGATGCGGGCGACCACGTCGTGTCCGATGCGCGGGCTGTAGCCCCATTGCGAGCCCGGCTGAAAGTCGAGCGGCATCCCCGCGTAGAGCGGGACGCGCGTCGCCAGGGTGTCCTCCGGCCCGAGCTCGGGGAGGCCGGCAACCGCCGTACCCAGGCCGTAGCTGCCGAGCCCGGAGGTATGCGTCAGCAGGTCATGGATCGTGATCCGCCGCTTCGCCGGCACGAGGCGGTGTTCCGGCGCCTGCCCCGGCGCCGCGAACGCCGGGCTCACATCCTCGTTCGCCGGCTCCTTGAGCACGGCGACCTGCATGTCGGCGAACTCGGGCAGGTACTGCGCGACCTCGTCCGCCGGTCGAAAACGCCCCTCCTCGATCATCATCATCGCCGCCACTCCGAGCACGGGCTTCGACGAGGATGCCATCCGGAAGATCGAGTCCTTCTCCATCGGCCGAGCCCGCGCGACGTCCATCAAGCCGTACGCCTCGAAGTGGACGACCTTGCCGCGCCGGGCCACGGCCGTGACCGCGCCCTGAATCTCGCCGGCGTCGATGTGCCGCTTGATCACGGCATCGATCTCGCGCAGGCGCTCGCTCGACATCCCCACGTCCTCGGGCGAGGCGACAGGAATCTCCTCCGCGGGCAGCGCCGTCCAGCCGATCGTCGCCGCGACCACCGCGACGACAATGGTTCTGAAGCGCTTCCTGATCTCGATCATCCGTCGGTTCCTCCTGCGGTCGAAGCCGCCCAGTAGAAGTAAGTGATCGCCTGACGCGGCCGCTCGCTGCGATTCGCCTCCGACCAGTGCACGGTGCGGGAGTTGTGGATGGCTGCGTCGCCCGGCTCGACCTCGACCGCCACCGCCTCCTTGGACTCGGCGCTGAAGCCTTCCAGGCCCACAACGGCCGGCAGTTCCCGCCGGTGCGTGCCCTTCGCGTAGTAGAGGCAGCCGTTCTCCCGGTCCGCGCGGTCCAGGGCGATCCAGGCCGTCGCGCCCCTGCGCCGGTGGCCGACGGCATCGACATGAGGCTTGATCCCCGACGTCTCACCGGGAATCCTCTCGAACCAGGCAGCGGAGGCCGGCTCCAAATCGTCCTCCAGCAGCGCTGAGATCAGCTCGGCCTGATTGCCGCGCTGGAGCAGATCTTCGAACCAGGGATCGATCCTGTTCAGGTTCTTGACGACGCCCGGGTACTCCTTACCTCTCTTGACCTCGCCGAGGCATCGCACCGCTCGGGTCCGCAACTCCTCGACCTCCGCGGAGGAAAGAAAGCCGCGCACGACAACGTAGCCGTCCCGATCGAAGTCCCGCTTGAGCTGCTCCAGGCTCATCCGCCATCATCCCAGGTGGCGCGAATCCGCGCCACCTGCGAACCAGTCCGAGCGCCCGTCGGCGGGCGTTCGGATGGCACTCCCGTCGCACCCGCCGCTCGCCTCGCCTCCAGCACGGTCAGAATCTCCTCATGCCTGCCGGCGTTCAGGCGATACATCGTCATGAACAGAATGCCTACACCGTAGATCACGAGGCAGAGCGGCCCGCTCATCACCAGCAGGCCGGTGAGGGTCCCCGCCGACACTCCTTCCGTTTCGGCGTTCTGCGGGAACCGGATCAGCTCCAGTCCGAAGCCTCCGATCAGACCGCCGAACCCTTCCGTCGCCTTCATCGCGAACTCCCGAACCGAGAAGATCGTGCCCTCGGCCCGGCTGCCGGTCCGGAGTTCGTGGTCGTCCGCGATGTCGACCAACTGGGAGTCGACCACGATGACCATGACCGTCACCAGGGCATAGCCGATGAACAACGGCCCGAACAGCAGGGGCAGCAGCAGCGGCGATTCGTTCCCGGGGAACAGACCCGCCAGGCGCAGTACATGCGGAAAGGCCACCAGGATGGCCGAAACCGCGGTGGTGATGATCACCGTCGGCTTCTTGTCGAAGCGGCGTGTCATCCAGGCGGCGAGCGGCAGGGCGACGATGATCCCGGGGATCTTTGCGAAGGCCAGGACCGAGAACTGTTCGGTCGACAGGCCGTAGACCCAGATCCAGGTGTAGACGCTGACCATGTCCAGCACCCCCTGGGCCGCGGCGATGGTCAGCCAGGAGACGGTCACCGACACGAACGAACGATTCGCGAAGAGCTGCCGCAGCTCGCCGTGGTGGTCGCGGATGCTGAAGCGCCGGTGCGCGGTCGGGTGCAGATGTGGAATCTGGTCGACCGTGCCGAAGGTCGACGCCAGAACGGCCGCGAGAACCACGACGGCGCCGAACGCGGCCAGAATGACGTACCGGCTCGGGTCGAGAAAACCGTTGCTGAACTCCGGCGTGGACGGAAAGATCGCGTTCAGGACCAGCAGACTCAGCCCGACCGCGGCACCCGTGGCGAAGACGTTGTACCAACCAAAGATCGAGGTCCGCTCGTGGTAGTCGTCCGTGAGTTCCGCGCCCAGCGCGTCGCGCGGGATGTTGAAAAGGGACGAAGCGATGCGGAGCAGGACGAGGAAGCAGAGCAGCCACGCGAAGAGGCCGCTCTCCCCCAGTCCCGAGACCGGCTGATACAGGAAGTAGAACGAGACCGTGATCGGGAGGGCCGACATCAGCATCAACGGGTGGCGGCGCCCCCATCGGCTCCGGAAGCGGTCGGAGATCGCTCCGACCAGCGGATCGGACACCGCGTCGACGATGCTCGCGACCAGGTAGGCCACGCCGCACAGCGCCGCAGACACTCCAAGGACCTGGTTGTAGAAGATCAGGGTGGTGATGCGGGCGGCAACCAACATCCCCTGCTGAAAGGCGCCGGAGGAGAAGGCGAGCTTGGTGCGCAGCGGCACGATTCGCCGACGATCGGGCCGCCGGCGGCCGGGTGAGTAGGCGGCCGTCTGAGCCTGGATGTCGTCTGTCATCGCTGCGCGTCACAAACTTGGAACAGCGTACCAGTTGAGGTAGCCTAAGGCCCATGGAGTTCCATCCGAGCACCCGATGACGCGTGCTCGGACTGGTTCGCGCTTGGCGCGAAACGCGCCAATCGGGTTCGGCGCCCAGCTCAGCAGCTACCGCGTGCCGTGGTCGGAGACGGAGGCCACGGTTCAGGCGATCGAGAACGGCGCCTGGAGCAGCCTGTGGTTCTCGGATCACTTCCTGCCGCCGGCCGCTCCCAACGACGAACACCTGTCGGCCCTCGAGGTGTGGACCCTGATCACCGCGGCGGCGGTCCTGACCAAGCGGGTCCGCCTCGGCACGCTCGCCTGCGGCGTCACCTACCGCAATCCCGCCCTGCTCGCGAAGATCTGCGCCAGCGTCGACCACATCAGCGGCGGGCGCATGGAGCTGGGAATCGGCGCCGCCTGGTTCGAGCGCGAACACACGGCCTACGGCTGGGACTTCCCCACCCTGCGCGAGCGCTCGGACCGCCTCGAGGAGGCGGCTCAGCTCATCCGCCTCCTGTTCACGGCGGAGGAGGGCGAGAAGGTCACGTTCGAGGGGAAGCACTACCGCCTGGACGAGGCGCCGCTCGCGCCGGGTTCGACGCGGCCGCGGTCCACCGGGACGGCCAACATCCCCATCCTGATCGGCGGCAACGGCGAGAAGCGGACGCTGCGCACCTGCGCCCGCTACGGCGACATCAGCAATCTGGACTTCTGGCACCCGGCCGGAGTCGATGTCTTCCGGCACAAGCAGCAGGTTCTCGACCGCCACTGCGAGGACGCCGGCCGCGACCCGGCGGAGATCAAGAGAACGGTCGGCCTGCCCTTCCGGCTCTTCGCGAACGACGCGGAAGCCGCGAAGTCACCCGGCCAACCCTGGTACTGCTGGGGCACCGCTTCCTACGTTCAGGACCTGCTGCACCAGTACGTCGAAGCCGGCGCCGAGGAGATCGTCCTCTGTGGCGTCGGCAACCGGCCGGAGGCCTGGCAGCAGATCGACGAGGAGATCCTCAGCGCGTTCGATTGATCGAACGTCCCACGCCGGCCTCCGGTCGCTTTCCCGGCTACACTCGCCTCCACACGGACTCCGATCCGCCCAAGGAGAACCCCATGAAGTCCCGTCTCACCGTCCTCATAGCCAGCCTCGCGCTCATCGCGACCGTCGCGGTCGCCGCACCGCCGGCCAACAACGCGGACCCCTCGGCGGTGACCTGGGCGGAACACGTAGCGCCTATCCTGCACGCGAACTGCGTGAGCTGTCATCGCCCCGGACAGACAGCGCCCATGTCGCTCCTGACCTACGACGAGACGCGCCCGTGGGCGAAGTCGATCCGCAAGGTCACGACCGACCGGACGATGCCGCCGTGGTTCGCGAACCCGGAGCACGGGGCGTTTGTGGAGGACCCCAGCCTCACTGACGCCGAGATCGAGACGCTGAACCGCTGGGTGGCCGCGGGCGCACCGGCTGGCGACCTCGCACAGGCGCCGGAGCCGCCCAGCTTCTCCTCGGAGTGGAAGCTCGGACCGCCTGACCTCGTCTACACGGCCCCGGAGTACCACGTCTCCGATGACATCGAGGATCACTACGAGTGGCTCCAGGTGGACAACCCGGTCGACGAAGAGCGCTGGATCCGGGCGATCGAGATCCACCCCGGTTTCGTCGAAGGCGTACATCACCAGTTGACCTACCTCGCGCCGCCCGACGCCACGCTCGCCGGCGTGCAGAGCGCGACCGGGACCCTGGACCTCACCTTCGTCGGCGGCTGGGGACCCGGCGTGGCGCCGCTCCAGTTCGCCGAAGGCCACGGAATGCGCATGCCGCCGAACAGCACGCTGTTTTTTCAGATGCACTACCACAAGACCCCGGGCCCCGGCACCGGCGGCACCGACCAGACGACGATGGGCCTCTACTTCCACGACGAGAAGCCCGAGAACGTGGTCGAGACCCTGTGGCTGGTCGACCCGACCCTGAACATCCCGGCGGGCGACGCCGACTACCACTCCTGGTCGTCGTTCACCACCGAGCACGAAGCGGTCCTCTTCGACTTCACGCCGCACATGCACCTGCGGGGCAAGGCGATGACGTTCACGGCCGAGTACCCGGACGGCCGCAAGGAAGTCCTGCTCGACGTGCCGAACTACGACTTCAACTGGCAGCTCACCTACACGCCGACGGAACCCAGGGTCATCCCCGCCGGCACGACGATCCGCGTCGACGCGAAGTTCGACAACTCAGCCGACAACCTGGCGAACCCCGATCCCACGTCGAACGTGACCTGGGGCGAGGCTACGACCGACGAGATGATGGTCGGCTTCATCCACTACACGTTCAGCGACCGGACGCAGCAGACGAACATGCCCACCTTCATCGTGCCCGACGCGCTGAAGGAGCAGATCGAGCAAGTGCGCGAGTTCCGGCGCAAGCAGCGGGAGGCAGCGGCAGCGGCTGCCGAGACCAGCGGCGGCTGACCTCAGCGGCCGAGCACCGCGTACGTCCCGTCGAGGATCAGGCGGATCGAGACGTACAGTCCGAACATCGGGATGAGGACCCAGATCGTGTTGGGGGTCCACACCCAGACCAATCGGTCCAGCCTGCTGAGAGCCCGGTGTCCGCCTGAGATGTAGAAGCTCACGATGTAGAGCGAGCTCACGTAGACCCACTGCCAGAACAGCGCGACACCGATGATCCCGGCAACGACGGCCGGCAGGAAGCCCGTGGTCATCGAGGCCAACAGCACCATCGACGGAATCGGCGTGGCGAAGCCGTTGCCGACGTCGCAGTTGAAGCCGAACGTCCGTCGGTCCGTGTAGGCGTCGTCGTACACGCTGTAGGCCGCCCAGACGTCCGCCCAGGCCGTCGGCGACAGGAGGCTCCCGAGCGGGATACCCGACAACAGGAACAGGATGGCCGGCGGCCGACCAGTCTCCGCACCGCGTTCACGCCAGTACTCCGCCCGCTTCGGGATGTAGTCCCGCCGCAGGTACAGGCAGGCCTCCCAGTAGCAAATCAGCAGGTTGATCGACAGGAAGAGGCTCAGCAGCAGGTAGAGCGGATCGATGCTGCCGTGCAGGCGGTAGCTCGCCACGTTCCAGGCCAGGGCCTGGATACCGACGACGAGGACGACGAAGACCGCGACCGGGATCTTCGGCCCCTTCGTGCTGTCGGGTTCGGCGGCCTTGCGTACATCCATTGACTAAACCCCAGTAGCCGCTCTCCGACTAGCCCGTGCTCTCGCCGGTGTCCTCGGTCTCCTCGGTCTCCTCGTCCTCGTCCGACCCCGGAGCCGTCTCCCACTCGTACTCGATGCCCCGGACGTGGCGCTCGAACCAGTCGATCTCCACGTTCACCTTGAACAGCTCATGGCGGAGTTCGCCCCAGCCGTGGGGCTCGCGCGGCGCGATGTAGAGATGGGTCTCCACTCCGTTCGCCTTCAGCGCCCGGTACAGCTCGACCGACTGGGGCGGCGGCACCCGGACATCGTTCTCACCGACCAGGACAAGGGTCGGCGTCGTCACCTTGTAGATGTCCCTTAGCGGCGAGTTCTCCCAGTAGACGTCGATCGGAGCGTCCTCCTCCCAGGGTGTCCCGCCGAACCAGGGAGTGCGGTAGGTCCGCACGTCACTCTGGCCGTACATCGAGATCCAGTTCACCGCGCCGGCGCCCGACGACGCGGCCTTGAAGCGGTTCGTGTGGGTGATGATCTT
This sequence comes from Thermoanaerobaculia bacterium, assembly GCA_965232105.1. GTDB lineage: Bacteria > Acidobacteriota > Thermoanaerobaculia > Multivoradales > Multivoraceae > Multivorans. The sequence goes on along the minus strand of OZ246956.1, from coordinate 1,973,268 downwards.
GTTCGTCATGTGACCGCCGCCGCTCCAGCCCATCTTGGCCATGCGGTCGCCGTCGACGAGTCCGCGTTCGATCAGGTGGTCGACCCCGGTCATCACGTCGAGATGCGCCTGGTGGAAGTAGTGGCCGACCATGTCGCGCAGGAACGGGTCGCCGTAGCCGGTGCTGCCCCGGTAGTTCGGCTTGAAGACGAAGTAGCCGCGGGCGGTCAGCACCTGGACGTAGTTCGACCAGCGGCCGAACCCGAACTTGTCCGAGGCCGCGGGCCCGCCGTGCGTCTGGACGACGAGCGGGTAACGGTTGCCGTCCTCGTAGTCGAGCGGGTAGTAGAGGAGGCCCTCGACAAGGGCGCCGTCCTCGCCCGGCCAGCGGATCGCCTCCTGCCGGGGCAGCAGGAAGGTCTCGTCGAGGTAGTCGAAGACGGAGGTCACCTTGACGGGAGTCCCGCCCTCGGCCGGCATGACATGGATGTCCCCCGGGCTTTCCCGGCGGTTCATCGTGAAGGCGTGCTGGCCCGTGGCCTTCGACCAGGCCCACGAACCCAGCGCGTGGTCGCCTTCGGTGAGAGCAACAGGCTGAGCGTCGTCCATGGCGGCATGGAAGAGCTGGCTGCGAATCCCGGTGTTCGCGGTGAAGTAGATCGTGCCGTCATCCGCCCAGCGGGCGCCGTTGACCTCGTGGGGCATGCCTTCGTAGAGCACGCGGTGCGCTCCACCGCCGGCCGGCACGACGAAGATGTTCGTGTTGAAGTACGTCTCCAGGTCTGCGCTGGAGTTGGAAACGAACATGACGCGCTGTCCGTCCGGCGACAGCTCGGCGCCCGACTCGCTCACCGTGTTGTCGGTGAGCTGGATCGCGTTGCCGCCGTCGGCATCCATGATCCAGACTTCGCCTTCGTCCCGGTTGTCGAACAGCGGCGAGGGCGCCCGGTGGTGCGCGATCCGAGCGCCGTCCGCCGAGATGCGAAACCCGACGACCGAGAAGTCGCCCTCGGTGATCCGCTCTTCCTCGCCCCGGTCGTCGCCCGTCCAGGCGACCCGGAACAGGTGGCGCTGCTTGTAGTCCTCGTCGAAGGCGAAGACGTCGTCCTTCAGTTCGTCCTTCTTCTTCTCCTCGGCAGTCTTCGGATCCGCAGCGAGGAAGAAGATGTGCTCGCCGTCCGGGGAGAACTCGAAGCTCTGAACGGAGCTCTCGTGGCTGGTCAACGGAGCGGCTTCCCCACCGCGGTTCGGCAGGAGATAGATCTGCGTGGAGTCCTCCTCGCCCCGGTTCGCGAGGAAGGCCACGAAGCTCCCGTCCGGCGACCAGCGCGGGCTCCGTTCCCCCTTCTCGCCGTAGGTCAGCCGAACGTCTCCGGTGCCGTCCATCTCGATGCGACGAATGTGGGTCGTGCGACCGTTCTTCTTCCAGTCCGTGTCGGAGCGGGTGTAGACGAGCTGGGCGCCGTCCGGGGAGATTCGTGGACTGCCCACCCCCGGCACGTCGATCAGCTCGACGATGGTCATCGGCCGCTTGTCAGAGCCAAAGCCGGCGACGGCGGCAAGTGCGGCTGCCAGGAAGAGCAGGGGGCGTGGCCAGGGGCCGCCGCCGCCCAGGAACCGCGTCAGATTGTGCTTCATCGGGCGTAGCATCGTATCGCGCCGGGCGTGCACCGCCCTTGAACCGCCAGAGGAGAACGAAGCAATGAACCACGAGTCTCTCCGCCACGCCAACGGTCGCACCCGCATCAGCCGGATTACGCCATACCGGTCGCGGAATGCTCCTCCGGCGCCGGCTTCGGGGCTGCGCGCGATCTCCGCTACGCTGCCTGCCACCGCTCGCTCTTGGAAACACTCACCATGGAGACTCGATCGTGAGGCTGGCAACGACTCTTCTCAGCGTTCTGCTTTGCGCGGTCGCCGCGACCGCCTTCGCGCAGCCCCCCAACGTCGTCATCGTGATGACGGACGATCAGGGCTACGGCGAACTCTCCGCTCACGGGAACCCCGTGCTCGAAACGCCGCATCTCGACCGGCTGCGCGGCGAGAGCGTTCGGCTGGACGACTTCCACGTCGCGCCGATGTGTACGCCGACCCGCGGCCAACTGCTGACCGGCATGGACGCGGCCCGCAACGGCGCGATCAACGTCAGCAGCGGTCGGGCGCTCCTGCGGCCCGAGATCCCGACGATGGCCGACATCTTCGCCGAGGCGGGCTACAGCACCGGCGTGTTCGGCAAGTGGCACCTCGGCGACAACTACCCCTTCCGGCCGGAGGACCGCGGATTCCACGAGACCGTGTGGTTCCCCTCCTCCCACATCGGCTCGGTGCCCGACTTCTGGGGCAACGACTATTTCGACGACACCTACATCCGGAACGGCAGGCGGGAGGCGTTCAAGGGGTACTGCACGGACATCTTCTTCGACGAAGCGATCGACCACATGAAGCGCTCCGCGGAGTCCGGAACGCCCTTCCTGACCTACATCGCCCCGAACACGCCCCACGGCCCGCTGATCGCCAAGGAGGAGGACGAAGCCGCGCTGGCGGCCGCCCTGGCCCGACCCGAGTTCGCCGACATGGGCCCGGCCTTGAAGACCAGGCTGAGCAGGTACCTGGGGATGGTCCGGAACATCGACACGAACATGGGCAAGCTCGCCCTGTTCCTCGAGGAAGAGGGCTTGAGAGAAAACACCATCCTGATCTTCATGACGGACAACGGCAGCACCCACGGTCCGCTCTACTTCAACGCCGGCATGCGCGGAATGAAGACCGAACTCTGGGAAGGCGGCCATCGGGTGCCCTTCTTCATCAGCTGGCCGAACGGCAACCTGGCAGACCCGCAGGATGTGACGGGCCTGACCCAGGTGCAAGACGTCCTGCCGACGCTCCTGGACCTCTCCGGGATCGAAACGGCGGCCGCCGCGAACTTCAGCGGCACGAGTCTGGCGCCCGTGCTGCGGGGAGACGCCAGCGTTCCCGAAGACCGGATGCTGATCATCAACTACAGCCGCATGCCGTCCGGGTTCAACTACCCCTCGCCGTACACCCAGTCGATCCTCACGCGGAGCCACGCGGGGGTTCTCTGGAAGCAGTGGCGGCTGCTCGAGGACCGGGAGCTCTACGACCTGGAATCCGATCCGCTGCAAACGACGAACGTGATCGACCGGCACCCCGAGGTCGTCGCCAGGATGCGGGACCATCTCCACGAGTGGTGGGATGAAGTGGCCGCCACCGCCAACGAGCCCCAGCGGATCGTCATCGGGGACGACATCGAGAACCCCATGATGCTGACCGGCTGCGAGTGGCTCGACGTGTTCGTCGACCAGCAGAGGCAGGTTCGCGTCGGGACACGCAAGACCGGGTACTGGCTGCTCGATGTGGCGGAGGCGGGCGAGTACGAGTTCGCGCTCCGGCGCTGGCCGCGCGAAATCGACGTGCCGCTTGCCTCGGCGCCCGAGGGCAGCACGGCGCTGCCCATCACCTCGGCCCGCCTGTTCATCAGCAACCACCACCACCTGGATATCGGCGAGAAGCCGCCTTACGGCTACGAAGGTCTCACGACCCCGGTGGGCGAAGACGACACGGAGGCGGTGTTCACCGTGTCATTGCCGAAAGGCCCCATGGCGCTGCACACCTGGTTCGACGAGGGGCGCGAGGTCATCGCGAGCGCCTACTACGTCTATGTACGCCGAAAGTGAGAAAGTGACCGGGATGAAGGCTGCCGTCGTCGCAGGCGTGGAGCCCCGGGTCCTCGAAGATCTCCTGGCCATCCTGCCGGATGCGGATGCGCGCGCCCTGGCATGAGCACCGAGCGCTACCTCCGCGAGGACTCGGCCTCACGGTCGCTCTACGAGCGCGCCCTTAAGGTCATGCCCGGCGGCAACAGCCGCCACACGCTGGTCATGGATCCGTATCCGATCTACGCGACCTCCGGGCAGGGCTGCATCGTCACCGACGTCGAGGGCCAGGATCGCATCGACTTCGTGAACAACTACACATCGCTCATCCTCGGGCACTCGCACCCCGATGTGACCGAGGCCGTCGCTCAGGTGATCGGCAAGGGAACGGCCTTCTCCCTGCCGACCGAGACCGACATCCGCCTCGCCGAGCTGCTGATCGAGCGAGTTCCGTACATCGACCAGATCCGGTTCGCGAACTCCGGCAGCGAGGGCGTGCTCCTCGCCGTGCGGGCGGCGCGCGCCGCGACCGGCCGCAGCAAGATCGCGAAGTTCGAAGGCTGCTACCACGGCATCTACGACTACGCGCAGGCCAGCGACAGCTCCCGCCCCCGCAACTGGGGCGACTCGGAGAGGCCCGCGACGACGCTCGAGCCGAGCATGGCGAAGAGCCTCGAAGCGGAGGTCGTCACCCTGCCGCTCAACGACATCGAGGTCTGCTGCGATCTGATCGACGAGCACCGCGACGACCTGGCGGCCGTGCTCATCGATCCCCTGCCCGCCGCGCTCGGACTGATACCGCCCGACCCCGAGTTCGTGACGGCGTTGCGGGCCAGGACGAGGGAGTGCGGCGCACTGCTGATCGCCGACGAAGTGCTCTCCTTTCGGATCGACTACCGCGGCGCATGCCATCGCTTCGGCATCGAGCCGGACCTCGTCGCGCTCGGCAAGATCATTGGCGGCGGCTTCCCCGTCGGCGCGGTGGCGGGCAAGGCCGAGGTGATGTCCGTCTTCGATCACCGCGACGGCGAACTCGTCCACCACGGCGGCACCTACAACGGCAATCCGGTGACGATGGTCGCCGGCTACGAAACGATGAAGCGCCTGACCCCGGACATCTTCGACGAGTTCGACCGGCTCGGCGACCGGGTGCGCTCCGGCCTCCAACAGGTCCTCCGAAGGCACGGCATCGAAGCCGTGGCGACCGGTCGCGGTTCACTCTTCGCGGTGGTCCCGGGTACCGAGCCGCCGAAGAACTTCCGGGCCGTCTTCACCGCCCGCTCCGCGGCGCCGCAGCTCCAGGGCATCGCCCGGGAGATGTTCAACCGGGCCATCCTGATGGGCTCCCGCGGTCTCTTCGGCTCGCTCTCGACACCGATGGGAGACGCGGAGATCGACCGTTTCCTCGAGGCCGCGGACGGCGCCGCGGCGCACGTGCTAGCGGCCTGACGATCAGCGGCGCCGGCTGTCGTTGCGCCGCCGCAACGCGCGTCCCGGCCGGGCGCCCGTGCCCTCACCCTGGAGCACGACGAAGACACCGCCCACGAGGACGTGCCGGACGCCCTTCGCGTAGTGGTGCGGATCACCGAACGCGGCGGGGTCGTCGACCTCGTCCAGATCGAAGACGGCGAAGGCGGCGCCAAAGAGGACGCGCGCCTTGCGGCCCACGCATCTACCGGGCCGGCGCCGCTTGGCGGCCAGTTCCATGCAGCCGGCGGGACGCCTGAGCGGGTCGTCGATCAAGTAAACTCCGCCGTTCAGACAGAGACTCCCATGACTCGCGCTGCGCCCTTCGCTTTGACTTGGCTGGCGGCGGTCGGCACGGTCGCCGGCGCCGCTGAGATCGACCCCGCCGACCTCGAGTTCTTCGAGTCGAAGATCCGGCCGGTTCTGGTCGAGCGCTGCTACGCCTGCCACGGCGACGATCCCGCGAAGATCCGCGGCGGCCTGGTCCTGCTCGATGCCGAAGGGTTGCGCGCCGGCGGCGACAGCGGCGCGGTGATCGTGCCGGGATCGCCCGAGGACAGCCTGATGATCGAGGCGCTTCACTATGAGGGTCTCACGCAGATGCCGCCCGACGGCAAGCTGCCGGCGTCCGTCATCGCCGACTTCGAGCAGTGGATCCGCCGAGGCGCACCCGACCCGCGCACCGGCGCCGGGCAGACGGTGGTCGCCGCGAGAGCGGCCGAGTCCTTCGACTACGGCCCCGGCCGCGAGCACTGGGCCTATCGACGAATCGAAGATCCCGAGCCGCCCGCGGTCAAGAACGAGGCGTGGATCAGGCGGCCCCTCGACCGCTTCATCCTGGCGGGCCTCGAGGAGCAGGGTCTCGCACCCGTCGCCCCGGCGGACAAGCGAACCCTGCTCCGGCGCGCCACGTTCGATCTGATCGGCCTGGCCCCGTCGGAAGCCGAGATCGAGGACTTTCTCGCCGACCAGAGCCCCGACGCGTTCGCCCGGGTCGTCGACCGGCTCCTCGCCTCGCCGCACTACGGTGAGCGTTGGGGCCGCCACTGGCTCGATGTCGCCCGCTACGCCGACTCGAACGGCCTCGACGAGAACATCGGGTTCCCCAACGCCTTCCGCTATCGCGACTACGTCGTCGACTCGCTCAACCGCGACAAGCCCTTCAACCGCTTCGTCCACGAACAGATCGCCGGCGACCTGATGCCGGCGGAAACCGACGCGCAGCGCTTCGAGCAGATCACCGCGACCGGCTTTCTGATGCTCGGACCCAAGGTGCTCGCCGAGCAGGATGTCGACAAGATGCTGATCGACATCGTCGACGAGCAAGTCAACACGGTGGGCCGCGCCTTTCTCGCCCTGCCGGTCGGCTGCGCCCGCTGCCACGACCACAAGTTCGACCCCATCCCCACGGCCGACTACTACGCGATGGCCGGCGTCCTGCGCTCGACGGCAACGATGAGCGACGCCGCCGGCATGCGCTGGCTGGAGCGGCCACTGATCCCGGAAGACGAACTCGCCGAGTACGAGGCGGCCCGGAAGCTCGTCGCCGAGGCCCGGGAGAAGGTCGACGAGGTCGTCCGCGTGCAGAACGACGTCCTCCGGGGTCCTCGCCGCGCGGCCCTCGCCGAGTACCTGCTCGCCGTCGAAGAGGCCTACCCGAACTGGAGCGCCACCGTCGGTCCCTTCGGCCACGCGGACGACGACGAGGCGAAGCAGGAGAAGGCCAGGGAGACGATCGTCCGCGTCGCTGGAGAGCGGGGGCTCGAACCACCGGTCCTGGAGCGCTGGGTCAGGGCGTTCTACCGGTACCGGGAGGGCCCGCCGGTCGAGGGCGATGCCCCGAGCCCCGGCGCCGTCTTCGTGATCTGGAACGCCTACGCCGCCGCTTCCCCCGATCGCTACGAGCAGGTGACCGAGGACCTGCGGGCGATCATCGCCTCGGAGAAGGTGCTGACGGCGCCCCTGACCCGCGGCCTCGTCCGCGGGCCGGCGCCGAAGACCCTGGAGGAGGTCGCGTGGCGCTACGCGAGCCTCTTCGCGACGATCGAGATCGCCTGGGAAGAGCACCTGATGCGCCTCGGGCTCAAGGACGAGGACGACCTGGCGCCCTCGGACTTCAGGCTGCCGCGCGAGCAGGAGGAGTTGCGATGGCTGGTCTACAGCGGCTACTTCTGCATTCCCTGCCTCGACCAGAAAGAAGAGGAGAAGCTCTACCCGCCGGAGGCGCTGGAGCGGCTCGCCGAGCTGCGCGCCGAAGTCGAACGTCTGGAAGACGCATCGCCGCCCGCGCCGCCGTACGCCATGGCCGTGGACGAGGCGGAGATCGTCGATCTGCCGGTCCACATCCGCGGCAGCCACCTGAACCTCGCCGAGAAACCCGAGCCGCGCGGTTTTCTGAAGGTCACGGACCACCTCGTGCCGCCGCCACCGGTCGCAGGCGAGGCCAGCGGCCGGCTCGAACTGGCGCGCTGGATTACCCACCCAGAGCACCCGCTCACCGCGCGAGTCATCGTCAACCGCGTCTGGCACTGGCACTTCGGCCGCGGCATCGTCGACACGCCGAGCAACTTCGGCGCGATCGGCAGTGAACCCACCCATCCCGAGCTTCTCGACTGGCTGGCGCGCCGCTTCGTCGAGGGCGGCTGGTCGCTCAAGAACCTGCACCGCGACATCATGCTGTCGAGCACTTACCTGCTGTCGAGCGACTACGACGCGGCGAACGCCGCCGTCGACGAGGAGAACCGGCTCCTCTGGCGCATGAACCGGCGACGCCTCGAGATCGAGCCGATTCGCGACACCCTGCTCCAGCTCGCCGGGCGCCTCGACCTGACGATGGGAGGGCGGGTGGAGGAGTTCAACGCGAGGGGTTACGTCTTCGGTGAGGAAGGCCCGCTCGGCAAGGCCGACGTCTACGTCGCGCCAAGACGCTCGATCTACATGCCGGTCGTGCGCACCGCGATCTACAGGATCTTCGCCGGCTTCGACTTCGGCGACGCCAGCGACTCGGTCGGCGATCGATCCGAGACGGTCGTACCGCGCCAGGCCCTTCTGATGATGAACAGCCCCTTCGTCGAGGAGGCCGCGCTCGGCTTCGCCCGGCAACTCCTGGCGCTTAAGGACGCGAGCGCCGAGGATCGCATCGCAACCGCCTTCGTCCGCGCCTACGGACGCCCCGCCGACGACGTCGAAATCGCCGACAGCCTCGCCTTCGTCGACGAGATGCGGAGCCTGGGCCCAGCGGAAGCCGCCGAGATCCACGCCTGGACCCGCCTCGCCCACGTCATCCTCGCGGCGAGCGAGTTCATCTACATCAACTAGGTTCGAAGTACACCAACCAGGTCACAGACGATGCGCTACCCCCACCACCAGCCGCCACCCCTCACCCGCCGCCAGATGCTGAAGACCTGCGGCTGCGGCTTCGGCGGCCTGGCGCTTTCTTCCCTGCTGCAGCGCGACCTGCTGGCCGCCGAGCCCGGCAACCCGCTGGCGCCGCGCCCACCGCACTTCGCGCCGAAGGCCAAGCGGATCATCTTTCTGCACATGCACGGCGGCCCCTCCCAGCACGACCTCTTCGAGTACAAGCCGCTTCTCATCCGCGACGACAACAAGCCGCTACCCTTCGCCAAGCCGCGCGTGCAGTTCAACGAAACCGGCAACCTGTTCAAGAGCCCCTGGGAGTTCAAGCAGCACGGCCAGTCCGGCGCCTGGGTGAGCGAGCTGATGCCCAACATCGCCTCGGTGGTCGACGACCTCTGCTTCATCCGCTCGATGTGGGGCACCAACGCCGCCCACGGCGGCGCCATCCTGGCGATGAACACGGGCAGCGATCGCTTCGTCCGCCCGTCGATGGGCTCGTGGGTCGCTTACGGACTGGGCACCGAGAACGAGAACCTGCCCGGTTTCATCACGATCTGCCCCTCGTACCAGCACGGCGGCGTCCAGAACTACTCGTCGGCCTTCCTGCCCACCGCCTACAACGGCACGGCGATCGGCACGGCACGGCAAGAGACCGAGGAGGCGACGATCGACTTCCTCGACAACGAGTCCGTGCCGCCCGAGGTCCAGCGGAGCGAACTCGATCTGCTGCAGCGCTGGCAGCGCCGTCAACTCGAACGGACCGGGCCCGACCAGGCGCTGGAAGGCCGGATCGAGTCTTTCGAGCTCGCCTTCCGCATGCAGACCGAAGCGCCAGAGCTGATGAGCATCGAGGGCGAGTCCGAGGCGACCCGGCGGCTCTACGGACTCGACGACCCGGTGGCCCGCAACTTCGGCCTCCGCTGCCTGCTGGCCCGTCGCTTCTCGGAATCGGGCGTGCGCTTCGTCCAGGCGACCCACGGACCCGACTACAAGTGGGACCACCACTCCGGCCTGATCACCGGCCTGCCGCAGAGCTGCGCCGAGGTCGACCGCCCGGTGGCCGGCCTGATCAAGGACCTCAAGTCACGCGGTCTGCTCGACGAGACCCTGGTGCTCTGGGGCGGCGAGTTCGGGCGCACTCCCGGCGCCGAAGCCGGCGCCCGCAACGGCCGCGACCACAACCCCCACGGCTACACGATGTTCATGGCCGGCGGCGGCGTGAAGCCCGGTCACAGTCACGGCCGCACCGACGACTACGGCTACTACGCGATCGAGGACAAGGTCCACATCCACGACCTCCACGCCACGATCCTCCACCTGCTGGGTCTCGACCACGAGCGGCTCACGTACCGCTCGCAAGGGCGCGACTTCCGCCTGACCGACGTCGAAGGCATCGTCGTCGACGACATCATCGTTTGAGGTAGAAGTCTGCGCGGCAGAAACTGGGTGCGCCGGCGTGCCATCCGTGCACCCGATGACGGGCGCACGGACTGGTTCACAGGTGGCGCGCACCGCGCCACCTGGGTTCCCGCCGGCATCGAGCGCGTGGCCGCGAAGCGGCCCGCACGAGTTCCGAAACCTAAGCCCCAACAACCGTGTAGCCCCTCCCCATGACCATCGCGCCCCTCGATCTCGTCGTCATCGTCGTCTACCTGCTGGGCATCCTGTTCGTCGGCCTGTGGTCGGTGCGGGGGATCAAGCGGCACACGAGCGAGTCGTACTTCCTCGCCAACCGCAACCTGAAGTGGCCGGTGGTCGGCGCCGCGCTCTTCGCCTCGAACATCTCGACGATCCACCTGGTCGGGCTCGCCGAGAGCGGATTCGGGATCGGCATGGTGGTGGGCAACTTCGAGTGGATGGCGTGCTTCACGATCATCCTGCTCAGCCTCGTCTTCGTGCCGATCTACTTCAAGAGCCGGATCACGACGCTGCCCGAGTTCATGGAGCGGCGCTACAGCCCCGCCGCCAGGACCACGCTCTCCTTCATGTTCATCATGTCGGCGATGCTGATCCACATCGGCATCAGCTTGTACGCGGGCGCCGCCGTGTTCGAGCGGTTCTTCGGCATTCCACCCCTGGCGTCCATCGCGATGATCTCGATCATCACGGTGATCTACACGGCCGTCGGCGGCCTGCGGGCGGTCGTCGTCACGGAGACGCTGCAGACCGTCATCCTGCTCGGCGGCGCCGTCCTGATCACGGTGATCGCCCTCACCAAGCTGCCGGACGTCGGCATCGACTCGTACGCCGACCTCCTCGAGGCGACGAAGCCGAACCAACTCAGCATGATTCACGTCCCGGGAGAGGAGGGCTTCGACCCCGGGTCGATCTGGTACGGCTTCCTCCTGGGCTTCCCCATCCTCGGCCTCTGGTACTGGTGCACCGACCAGACGATCGTGCAACGCGTGCTGGGGGCAGGGACCCTGCGGGACGCCCAGCACGGGGCGCTCTTCGCCGCGTTGCTCAAGATCCTGCCGCCCTTCTTCATGGTCCTGCCGGGCGTGCTCGCCTACGTCCTGTTCCGCGACATCATCGCCGAGCCGACCGACGCCCTGCCGACGTTGATCACGGAACTGCTGCCAACCGGGCTCATCGGCGTCATGGCCGCCGCGCTGCTCGCCGCGCTGATGAGCACGATCGCCGCCGCCGTGAACAGCACCGGCACCCTGGTCGCCGTCGACATCGCCAAGCACTTCCGACCCGGCCTGTCGGAAGGGTCTCAGGTGCGCATCGGCCGGATCAGCTCCGTCGTCGTGATGACCGTGGCGATCGCCTGGTCCACGCAGGGCGACAAGTTCGGCTCCATCTTCGAAGCGATCAACAAGATGCCCGCGCAGTTCATCGCGCCGCCGATCGCGACCGTGCTGCTCTGGGGAGTCTTCTGGCGCCGTGGAACGCCCCAGGCCGGCACGTTCACCCTGCTCTTCGGCTTCGTGGCCGGCTTCATCATCTTCCTGTTCGACATGGGCTTCGAGTGGCTCGGCGGAGTGCAGTACGTCTCCGATCCCGTCAACGGCCTCGGGATCCCGTTCCTGCTGCAGGCGTGGTGGTACTTCTGCATCCTGAGCGTCGTCTACGTGGCCGTCAGCCTGGCGACGCCACCCCCGAAGGCCGAGCAGGTCGACGGCCTGACCTGGGACAAGCCGTACGCGTTCCTGGCCCGGTCGGAGATCCAGGGTGCCCTGGATCCGAGGTTGTTGGGAGCGGTGCTAGTTGGTGTCTTGGTGCTGCTGTACGTGCTGGTGCGGTAGGGGCGACCCCGCCGGTCTAGCCCCAGAACCACTCCGGGAAAGCCAACGTAGCGATTCGCCGGGCGACACTGCGAACCGATGCCGGGAACCACGCGAGTTCCCGTCCCGCGCCGTCTCGTGATTGGGCCGAGCGCGCTCGCACGCCTCGCAGACCCTGGTCCTTCGCCCGCTTTCCGATGAGTTGGCACGGGTCGTGTCCGACCACCGTGCCGTCTCTTTCAAGAGGGTAGGAGGCGGGCATGCCGGCAGCACGGACGCCTTCGGGCGTGTGCATGTCGCAGACGAACTGCCGGCTCGGCAGGGCGCATTCGACAAGGATCGGGCCGTTGTCTTCCCGAAGCTCCTCCGGTTCGTACGGCCAGCCGTCGATGAACGCCCGGAGATTCAGGCGCGCCGTAACCCTGTCTTCGTTCAGATAGAGCGTCGGGAAGCTGTCGGGCGGGTTCCACCGTCCGCCCCGCCGTTGAGCGAAGCTCGGGTCGAGCGGATCGGCCCTGGTCGGGTCGGCGATGCGCCACCAGGAGTGATCGTCGGGGAGTCTCTCGACGACCAGGTCGGGCGTCACCCGTGCGCCCGCTCGAAATCGAACATCTCGCGGCAGGCCGACAGCAGCCGGTTCGTGTCGCCTTGGCCCAGCAGCTCCAGCAGGGAGACGCCGTCGAGCTTCGGTATCGGCCGACGCACTACGGCCGGAATGCGATCGCGCTTGAGATAGCGCTCCAGCAGGTCAGTGGCTGCCCTCAAGTCCGCCACGGCTACCGCGTGATCCGCCGGCACGCCACGTTGCAGCCACTTGGCGAACGCCTGGCGGCTTACGCCGAACAGGGAGGCGGCCTTTGCTTGACTGAGCTGCCACACTCCAATCGTGCGCACCAGGTCCGCAGCGTGTTGCCGAGCAGGGAGGCCTGCTGCTCCGCCCGGACTCTCGCGATAGCCGGCGAGGCACTCGGCAAACCGGTCGAGCCACGCGCTGTCCTGTTGGCGAGCCCTGAAGACCCGTTCAGCCGCCTCTTCGGGGCGCAGTTTCTGGATAGCCGTTTCCGTAGGCATGTCCTACTTCCTTGAGGACGCAACCATATGTCAACCGCAACCCTTCGTCAACCAACAGTACAGCCCCTGTAGTGGCCGACCGCGAGATCAACATGGCCGGGGAGCCTCCCCTTCTATACGGCTAGGACGGATTCGGTCCCATAAAACGCGCGAAGTACGGATCCCAGCGTGGCCACAGTCCGTAGATACGGCAGTATGGGGCCATGAAGACCACGATCGAGCTGTCCGACACGACCTTCCGGCGCGCGAAGGCCTTCGCCGCGGGCCGCGGCATGACCCTGAAGCGCTTCTTCACCGACGCCATCGAACTGCACCTCGGTCGACACGCCTCCGGATCGCAGGTCCATACCCACCTGGACCGCGGCGACCCCAAATCTCCAAGTCCACCGTGGATGCAGGGATTCGGAGAACTTGCCGACCTTGGCGATGAGCACCGCAGCGTCCTCGAGGCGATCGAGGAGGAGTTCGAGAAGCTGGACCCTGGCGACACTCCATCCGTGCGCCCGAAGACGGACGCACGGATTGGTTCGCGGGTGGCGCGGAATCGCGCCACCCGGGTTCCGTGACTCTCGACACCAACGCCCTCTCGGCCTGGACGGAACGCCTCGCGCCGGTTGACGCGCCTCTGCGATCGGGGGCCATGCCTCGTTCCATTGCTCGACGCGACTTCCTCAAGTCGGCTCTCGTTGGGCTCGGCGCCTCCTTCACGCTGCCGTCCTGGGCCGCTCAACCGACCGCCGACCGCGACCGTTTCGGCGGCTGGACGAACCTCAAGTTCGACGCCACCGGTTTCTTCCGCACCGAGCACGATGGCCGGCGCTGGTGGCTGGTCACTCCGGAGGGCCACGCGTTCATCAGTTGGGGCGTCAACCACTACCACTCGGGGTGGTGGGCGCAGGACTACAACCGCGACTACTGGCTGCGGCGATTCGGCGCGGAAGAGGTGGATGACCCGGCCTGGAACAGGGGGTTCCGCGAGGCCGCCCTGGCCGATCTCCGCAGGCTGGGCCTCAACACCCTGGGCATTCACACGAACGCCACGATGCTCACTCACCCGCCGGGGCAGGCCCGGTTTCCCTTCGTCGCGCCGTATGAGCCGCTTGTGCTGTCGCACTACCTCAAGCCCCAGCCCGACGCCTACGCGGACATCTTTGCTCCGGAGTTCGAGGCGCAATGCGAGCGCACGGCCCGGCAAGTCGCCGCGCCCTACCGCGACGACCCGATGGTGCTCGGCTACTGCATGGCGGATTGCCCTCCCCTGACCGACAACGAGGCGGAGTGGAACGGCAGCACGACCTGGCCCCGCCGACTACGCAACTTCGCCGCCGAGGCGCCCGGCAAACAGGCCTACGTCGACTTCATGCGCGAGCGCTACGGTGACGTGTCCGGCTTCAACGCCACCTACGGCACCCGCTTCGGCGCGTGGTCGGATCTGCTCACCGCAACAGACTGGCGGCCCGACCAAGCCCCGCTGAACCAGGCGGAGCGCGACGACAATGCGGCGTTCCTGCTCGTCTGCGTCGACCGCTACTACTCCGTGGCCAGGGCCGCCCTCCGCCGCGCCGACCCGAACCACCTCTTCCTCGGCGACAAGATCAACGGCGACACGGACGGCCTCAACTCGATCGCCGGCACAACAAGCCAGTACACCGACCTCGTGAACACCCAGCACTACGCCCGCTGGGAGGGTCAGCGCAAAACGATGGACGGGCTAACGGACCTCATCGGACAACCCTTCCTCAACGGCGACGCCGCCTACACCACACCGACCGAGACGATGCCCGATCCCCACGGCCAGCATGCCCGCGACATGGCCGAGCGCGCGCGCTGGACGCGAGAGTTCATGGAGAACGCCACCGCCCGTCCCGACTTCGTCGGCTGGCACATGTGCGGGATGATCGACACGGCGAACACGATGCCCGGCAAGGAGCAGAACCAGCACCAGGGGCTGATGACCACCCGCGGCGAGTTCTACCCCGAAATGGAAACGGCGGTCCGCGACATCTCCGACCGGCTCTACGTCATCGCCACCTCAAGGGGCTGAACACGCGGAACTCGCTCAGCCGAGCGCCTGAAACGCCTTCTCCGTCCCGGCGAGCGCCTGCTCGATGTCGGACTCCGTGTGCGCGACCGACAGGAACATGTTGTGCCAGGGGTGCAGGTACACGCCGTGGTCGAGGGCGGCGCTGCAGAAGGCGAACCCCTTCTCTCGCTTGTCGTCGTCCTCGAACAGGACCGCGGGCATCTGCGGCGGCCCGGTCTGGCGAATCGCGTGACCGTAGCGACGCGCCTGTTCCTCCAGGCCGTCCCGGAACTGCTGCCCCAGGCTCTCGACGACGGCCGGCGCGTCGACTTCGGCCAGAAGGTCCAGCGTCTCGAGGGCCGCGGCGAAGGGCGCGGCCTGGTACCAGAACGAGCCGGTGACGAAGACGCCCGTCGCGGCCTCGCGGTACGCCTCGTTGCCGAGAACGGCGGCCAGGGGTTCGCCGTTGCCGATCGCCTTGCCCCAGGCCGACAGGTCCGGCTGGACGCCGAGCTCGGACCAACTCGCGTCGAGTGAGAGGCGCAGCCCGGCCCGCACGTCATCCAGGATCAGCGCCGCGTCCTCGGCGTCGCAGATCTCGCGGACGCGGCGCGCGAAGGCGAGGTCGGGCAACTCCTGGTCGTGGCCGGCGTCGTGCCTGAAGGCGGAGACCGCGATGCCGGCCAGGTCGCCGGTCGCCGCCTTGGCGGCCGCGTCCAGACTCTCGATGTCGTTGTAGCGGTACGTCGGGAAGTGGACGTGATCCTCCTCGGGCGTACCTCTCGACATTCGGTTGGCCCAGGGCGCCGCACCGTGGTACGCGCCCTCGGCCACGAGGATCTTGCGCTTCTTACTCCGCGCACGAGCCACCATGTTGCAGACGGTCGTCGCGTCGTTGCCGTTCTTCGCGAAGATGGCCCACTCGGCGTGACTGACCTGCCGCACGAAGCGCTCGGCCAGGTCGACGATCAGAGGCGAGGGCCCGTTCGCGATGTCGAGCCGGTCCCGCTGAGCGTCCGCGGCGGCCCGAATGCGCGGATTCCCGTAGCCCGCGATCATCGGACCGAACGAGCACATGAAGTCGATGTACTCGTTGCCGTCCGCGTCCCACAGCCGGCAGCCCTCCGCCCGCTCGAAGTACTGCGGGTAGCGCGGCGGCAGGAGGCGGTACGTGGACATGTGCCCGTACATGCCGCCGGGGATGACCCGCTCACCCCGCGACTTGAGCGCCTGGTTCTGCTGGAGCAGGTCAGCCCGCCTTCTTCACCTCGAACGGCACGGCGAGCCTCTCCCACTGCAGGGCGACCCAGCCATCCACGATGACGAACTCCATCTCCTCCACGTGCTCCCCGACGGTCTTCGGAGTGGCGGTCACCCGCAGCGCGTCCTGACCGGCGTCATGCCGGAAGGAGCCCCACTGCTTCGCGACCTTGTTGAAGATGAAGGTCCACTCGTTCTCGCCCGGTTCGGTGAAGAGAGCGTAGGTGCCGGCGGCCAGCATCTCGCCGCCGATCTCGACGTCGGCGCTGAAAGTGATCGTCGTCGCCTCGTCGGCGCCCGTGCGCCAGACCTTGCCGTAGGGAACCAGGTCGCCCCAGATCGTCCGGCCCTTCACCTTGGGGCGTCCGTACTCGAGAGTGACCGTGACGCCGTCGATCATCCCCTCGACCTTGCCGTTCTTGCTCGCCCTGCCGGAGTCGTCCTCGCGCTGCGCCAGGGCGGGAAGCGCCGTGACCAGGAGGGCCGTGAAGATCAGGGGAATCGTTGCTCGGTACTTGTGCATGTCGTCCTCCAGCTAGAGAGTGTCGTATCGGTTTGCGACCGTAGGATAGACGGAAACCCGGTGTCCGCGAGAAAGATCGCGACTAGCGAAACAACCGTACAGCGTCCTGGAGCCATCCTATGGCGAAAAGCCTCCGCCGATTCTTCCCCGTGCTGCTCATCGCAGCTTGCGCCGGACAGCCCGCAGCCGTCGACGACCCGCGGCCCAACGTGGTCCTGCTCATGGCCGACGACATGGGCTGGGCGCAGACCGGCTACTACGGGCATCCGCTGCTCGAGACGCCGCACTTCGACGCGATGGCCGCGGCCGGCCTGCGCATGGACCGCTTCTACGCCGGCGCACCGAGCTGCACGCCGACCCGGGCAACGGTCATCACGGGCCGCACGAACGACCGCACCGGGGCCTTCCGCGTCGGCGACTCGATCAACAAGCAGGAGAAGACGATCGCCCAGGCGTTCGGCCAGGCCGGCTACGCGACGGCGCACTTCGGCAAGTGGCACCTGAACCAGGTCCACCCAGGCGGGGACAATCCAATGCCCAGTGACGATCCCCACAACCCCGGCGAACTCGGCTTCGATTACTGGCTGAGCCACACGAACCAGTTCAACCTGGATCCTGTGTTCAGCGAGAACGGAGAGCCGAAGCAGTTCGAAGGCGACTCGTCGGAAGTCCTCGTCGCCGAAGCGCTGCGCTATATCTCGGAGCAGACGGAGAACGGCAAGCCCGTGCTCGCGGTCATCTGGTACGCCTCCCCGCACCGGCCCTTCGGCGCCTTCCCGGAAGACGAGGAACCCTTCGCCGAGCTGGACGACGGCTCGAAGGCGCACCACGCCGAGATCGTCGCGATGGACCGCTCCATCGGTGCACTCCGCGAGGGCCTGCGCGACCTGGGCATCGCCGACAACACGCTGTTGTGGTTCACCAGCGACAACGGCGGACTGCCCAACGTCGACTACGGCCCCGAGCACCTGGGCGTTCACCCCGACACCACCGGCCACCTGCGCGGCTTCAAGAAGGACTTCTACGAAGGCGGCCTGCGCGTGCCGACGATCATCGAATGGCCAGACGGCATCGCCCCGAGGATCACGAACTTCCCCGCCAGCACGATGGACATCTTCCCCACGCTGATCGAGGTCGCAAACCTCGACCCCGAGTCGATCAACGCCGTCCACGACGGCATCTCCATCGCCGGCGTCTTCGACTCCGAACCCGACCGCAGGGATCAGCCCATCGGCTTCCGCGCCAGCGGCGGCCTCGCCTGGCTCGACAACGACGTCAAGCTGGTGAGGAACTTCACCGCCGAATCACCCGAAGCCTTCGAGCTCTACAACGTGGTCGACGACCCCGAGGAACAGCACGACCTGATCGAAGAACAGCCCGAGGTCGCCGCCCGCATGCGCGCGGAGCTGGACGCCTGGAACCGCTCCGTCGACAAGAGCATCACCGGCGCCGACTACCCGGAGGGGATGGTCCTGCCTTCCGGAAGGGAGCCGAAGGAGCCAGCAGGCTAGGACCTGCGCCGCGGAAACTGGGTGCGCCGGCGTGTCATATGTACGTCCGATGACGGACGCTCGGACTGTTTCGGGGGTGGCGCGGGTCGCCACCCGGTTACCGCCGGCATCGGCGCGCTAGCGGCGGCTCCGGCTCACCGCTGCACTGGCTGTTCGTCGACCGTGAGGAGCTGGAGTTGCTGAGTCGGTTCCACGCCTGACCTGCGTGGTAGCTTGCCGCGCCTCCCGCAACAACCCCACCTTCCCACTCCGAGGGGTACTCGAACTATGAACTTCCTCCCCAATGCCGGCCGTGGCCTGGCCTGCCTCGCCCTTCTCGCACTTGCCGGTCCGTCTTTGGCGGCGAGTCAGGAGATGACGATCGGCAACGGCGAGATGAACTCGATCGTCGTGGACGGCATGACCCGCCAGGGCCGCACCTTCACGTTCCGCGAGGTGACTCTCGCGGAGCCGGGATGGCTGGTGCTCCACCCCTTCGAAGGCGGTCAGCCCCAGGGCGAGATCTATGTCGGCGCGAAGTACCTGCCCGCCGGCACCCACGAGAGCGTGACGCTCGACGTCCAGACGGCTCCCGAGCCGGCGCCTGGCACCCAGTTCATCGTGATGCTGCACGGTGACGTCGACCGGGACGAGACCTTCGACTTCTTCTTTGTCGACGACACGAACGTCGCCGACAAGGCGGTGTTCGAGGGCTCGACGATGATCGGCCACGTGATCGCGGCTCCCTGAAGGTAGACGCGGCCGCGCCGGGGAGGCCGACGTCGCTTTGCCTCAATGAATCACCCCCCGCAGCCGCGGGTCCAGCAGATCCCTTAGCGCGTCCCCCACGCAGTTGAACGACAGGACCAGCAGGAAGATCGCCACGCCCGGGACGATCGACAGCAGCGGTTGCTGCTCAAGCATCGGGAAGGCTTGCTGGAGCATGTTGCCCCAGGTCGGCGTGGGCGGCTGGATGCCGACGCCGACAAAGCCGAGGGCCGCTTCGGTGAGGACGGCGTAGCCCATGCTGAGGGTGCTCTGGACGATCACCGGGGCGATGCAGTTGGGCAGGATGTGGCGCAGGATGATGCGCACGTGGCTCAGGCCGATGCTCTCGGCGGCCTTGACGAAGTCGCGCTCGCGGATGGACAGCCCCTGGCTGCGGATGATTCTCGCCATCCAGGGCACGTTCGCGATGCCGATGGCGATGATCACGGTGCGCAGCGAGCCGCCGAGCGCAGCCGCGAGGCCGACGGCGATCAGCAGGCTTGGAAACACGACGACGGCGTCCATGAGGCGCATCAACACGTCATCGACGCGGCCGCGGAAGTAGACGGAGAGCAGGCCCAAGGGCACGCCCAGCAGCACGCCCAGGCCGACGGCGCCGAGGCTGACCATGAGCGCGATACGCGCGCCGACGATCAGCCTTGCCAGTGTGTCGCGGCCCATCTGGTCCGACCCGAGCCAGTGCGCGGCGCTGGGGCCCGAAAGCAGGTTGTCGAAGTCCATCTCCTCGGCGTCGACGGGGACGATCCAGGGCGACAGCACCGCCGCGGCGGCGATCAGGGCGAGCACGACGAGGCCGGCGAGCGCCTGGGGCACGGAGGCGAGCTTGCGCAGCAACTCGACGGTCGGGTGACGAGGCGGGGCAGCACGTCCGGAGGCCGGCGCTTCGCGCCGAATGCCGGCGGGAACCCGGGTGGCGCGACCCCGCGCCACCCGCGAAACAGTCCGAGCGTCCGTCATCGGACGCTCGGATGACACGCCGGCGTACCCAGTCCCGCGGCGCACGTTCCCAGCCACTCCCCTAGCCACCGAACTTGATCCTCGGGTCGAGCCAGGCGCAGGCAACGTCGGTGATCAGGTTGGCCGCCAGCACCGCAACCGCCATCAGCAGCACGGCCGCCTGCACGACCAGGAAGTCGCGGGCGAAGATCGCCTGCACGATGTACTGGCCGGTGCCGGGAATGCCGAAGAGCGTCTCGATGACGATCGCGCCCGCGAAGATGCGGCCGGTCTGCAGACCGAGGATCGTGACCACCGGCAGCAGGGCGTTGCGCAGGGCATGCGACCAGATCACCGTGCGCTCCCTGGCACCCCGGGCACGCGAGGTGCGCAGGTAGTCCTGGGCGAGGACTTCGAGCATCGCCGAGCGGCTCTGCCGCATGATCAGCGCGCAGCTCGTCACGCCGAGGGCGAAGGCCGGCAGGATCATGTGCCGCAGGCTCTGAAACGGATCGTCGAACAGGCTCACGTAGCCCTGGCTCGGCAGCCAGCCGAGCCCCACGCCGAAGAGCAGGATCGCCATGATGCCGAGCCAGAAATTCGGGATCGCGACTCCGCCGATCGAGACGACCGTCGCCGCGTAGTCGATCGGTTTGCCGCGATAGACCGCGGAGGCGATGCCCGCGGGCACGCCGATCAGGACCGCCAGGATCCAGGCCGCGAGGCCGAACTGCAGCGTCACGAGCGCCCGGCCGCCGAGCTCCTCCGCCACGGGGCGCATGTTCTGGGTCGAGCGGCCGAAGTCCCCCTGCACCACGTTGCCCAGCCAGATCAGGTACTGGACGATCACCGGCTCGTCGAGGTGGTGACGCTCCCGGATGAGCTGCAACTGCTCTTCGTCGAGTGCCTCGCCGGGGCCGATGAATGCCCGCGCCGGATCGCCCGGGATCGCGAGCATCAACGCGAACACCAGGAACGTGACCAGGAGGAGAACGGGCACCGCCTGCAGCAGGCGGCGCGCGAGGTAGCTGCGCATGTAGCTGGTCCTACTCCTCCAGCCAGATCGTGGCGAAGTTCATCTTGCCGTCCCAGCCCATCAACTGGTCGAGGTTGCGCACCTTCCGGGGCGCCGCGGCGTAGGTCACGCCGTAGAGCAGCGGCGCGAACCAGGCCTCGCCGAGGACCGTCCGGTTGAGCTCGAGGTAGACCCGCTTGCGGGCCTCGTTGTCGTAGAACGAAGCGCCCAGCTCCACCAGTTCGTCGACGTCGGGCCGCAGCACGTTGCCCGGGTTGTAGTAGCCGTCGCTCTTGTAGGCCAGCGAGGCCATCCAGTCCGGCTCGGGATAGCGGCTCCAGGACGTAACGAACATCGGGTACTCCTGGCCGTGGTTGAACCGCTCGGTCGCCGGTCCGCTGGACAGGACGTCGATGTCCATGTGGATGCCGATCTTCTTCAGCATCGCCCGCACGACTTCCGCGCTGGAGACGAGCAGGGGGTTGTGGTGGGTGACCGCCGTGAACTCCAGGCCACCCTCCCGGCCGGCTTTCTTGAGGTACTCGCGCGCCTTCTCGATGTCGTAGTAGGGGCGTTCGTCATCCGGTTCATGGACCCAGGAGCCCACCGGCCACATGCCCGCGTCGGCCTCGATCGCCCGGTCGAAGAAGATCGCCCGGTTGATCACCGTCGGATCGACGGCGTGAGCGATCGCAAGCCGGACGTTCACGTCGTCGAGCGGCGGCTTGTTCACGTTGAACACCAGCGTCAGCGCGATGCCGCCGCCCGGCATCGTCTCCATCTGGACCCGCTCGTCCCGCTCGAAGGTCGACACGTCCTTGTAGGGGAGGTAGGTCACGTCGATCTCCCCAGTGCGCAACGCGGCGGCGCGCACCGTCTCGTCGCGGATCACCCGGATCGTCACCTCGTCGAGGTACGGAAGCTGATTGCCGTGCTCGTCCCGGCCCCAGTAGTCCTCGTTCCGCACGAAGTGCACGAGGGTGCCGGTGATCACCTCCTCGAGCTTGAACGGCCCCGTCCCGGACGGGTTCCAGCCGTAGTCGGGGCCGAGCGCCTCGATCGCCGCCGGCGAACTCATCACGCCGCCCCGGTCGGCCAGCATGCCGAAGCCGGCGCCCCACGGCCGCGCGAGGTCGAACCGCACCGTGTAGTCGTCGATCACCTCGACGGCCTCGATCACCGCCAGCGAAGCGCGCGGCGTGGCGACGGTTTCGGGATCGAGAATCCGGTCGATGTTGGCCTTCACCGCGTGGGCATTGAACGGGGCGCCGTCGTGGAAGACGACGCCCTCCCGAAGCTGGAACGTGATCGAGTCGGGGTCCGTCGCGATCTCCCAGGACTTCGCGAGGGAAGTCTCCGGCCGCGGATTGAGCTGCGGGTCCGCGTCGACGAGCTGGTCGAAGATCTGCCGCCAGAAGTAGGCGTCGGCGCCCGACCGTCCGAGGACCGCGTCGAGCGACGTGGGCTCGAGCGAGTGGGCCACTCGCAGGTGGCCGCCGTAGCGCGGTCCGCCGACGGCGGGGGGGCGGGGCGCCAGGGCGCCGGTCTCCAACCGGTCGGCTCGGCTCCCGGGGGCGCACCCGACCACCGCCGTGAGGAGCACCGACAGCAGCATCACCGACCCGGATACGATCGCCCGGAACGACGATGACGGCGGAACAAGAGACATCTCGGTTCTCCAACTCTATGGGGACGGCACTCCTGTACGCGGGCTGGCGAGCGGCGCTGCCGGAGTCGATCTGACGCAGCCAGCAGCCGCCCCGCGACTCCCGCGCCGCCCGCCGACGTGGCGAACAAGGCTCCGAGAGGGAGAAAGAGAGCTCGACCGCTCGGCGAGCGCGCTCGACAGGGATACCGACATCCCGTTCCGGGAAGTCCTGCGCGTCTTCGGACGGGCGCTCTCCTACATGCGCCTCTTCAAGGCGCGCATTGCCGCCAAGTTCGCGTTCGTGACGGCCGAAATGGTGTTCCGGCTGCTCGTCGCGCCCTGGCCGGGCAAGGTCGTCGTCGACCACGTGATTCTCGGCATGCCCATAGCGGAAGGCGCCCCGGGCTTCCCCGCCTACTTCGCCCCGTTCGTCATCTTTCTGGCCGGCAAGGGCCCGCTGGAGATCATGGCGTGGGTTCTCGTCCTCGGCGCGTTCATGGTGACCGTGTTCGGATTCACGACGAACCGGGGCACCGCCAGGTCCGCCAGTGGAATGCCCACGGGTGCATCCGCGGCTTCGTCGGGCGGGGTCACCCCCCTCCTGCAGCAGGGACACGGCACGCTGGCCCAGGGGCACGACACCGCCACCCAGACCGAGAACGAGGCCAACCGGGGCTCCGGCCTGATGGGGGGCATCCTCGGATTCCTGGACTTCCGGGTGCACCTGCGCTTGACGCAGTCCCTGAACCACCTCCTCAGAACGAAACTCGCCGGGCGGATCAAGCGCCTGCCGATGACGACCCTGGACGACCAGCGGATCGGCGACAGCGTCTACCGGGTCCTCTACGACACGACCAGCGTCAGCTTCGTTCTCTACGAGGTGGGTCTCGAGTTCTACTCTCACGCTCTCGGCATCACGCTCAGCGCGCTGATGATGTTCACGTACTTCGGCGCCGCTCCCGAGGTCATCCTGCTGGCCGCTCTGTCGTTGCCGATCATGCTCGTCTTCGTCGTCCCCTTCGCGCGGATGGCCCGCCGCAGAAGCCAGGCGAGCCGCGCTTCGGGCGCCAACACGACCTCGAACATCGAAGAGGGCATGAGCAATGTGCTCGCCATCCAGAGCCTGGGGGGCAACAAGAGGGAGCGTCAGCGCTTCAGGAAGGCAAGCGAGGAGTCCTTCAGGCGCTTTCGCATCGAGTCGTTCCTCAAGCTGACGTATGGACAAGCCGGCAGCCTGGCATTCATGCTCGGACAGGTCCTGTTCTTCGTCGTCGTGGCGGGTCGCGTGATCGACGGCACGTTCACGGCAGGGGACTACGTCGTCCTCAACTACTACTTCTTCGTCCTCAGCGCGACGTTCGCCGGGATGGGCTTCGTCTACACGCCGCTGCAGAACAACGTGGCCGGCCTGCGCCGGGTGTTCTTCCTGATGGACCTGCCGGCCGAGAAGACGGGCGAGGGCGTCGAACTGCCCCGGATCACCCGCGGCGTCGAGATGAAGAACGTTGGTCTGACCTACCCGGACGGGCGCCTGGCGCTCCGGAACATCGACCTCGAAGCCAGGATCGGCCAGATCGTCGCACTCGTCGGCCCGACCGGCGCCGGCAAGACGAGCCTCGCCTACATGGCGCCGGCATTCGTTCAGCCGACCGCAGGCACGGTGAAGGTCGACGGCGTCGACCTGAAGGACGTGTCGGTCGACAGCCTCCGCGACCAAATCTCCTACGTTTTCCAGGAGACGCAACTGTTCTCCGACTCGATCCTCGAGAACATCTGCTACGGCAACCGAAACGCGACGGAAGCACAGGTCGAGCGTGCCGCGCGCGTCGCGGGCGCCCACGACTTCATCGCCGCCCTGCCCGAGGGCTACCGGACCAACCTCGGCACGGTGACGAGCAAACTCTCGGTGGGACAGAAGCAGCGCATCGCGATCGCTCGCGGGCTCCTGCGAGACGCGCGGATCCTGATCCTGGACGAACCGACCTCCGCGCTCGACCCGGAAACCGAGGCCTATCTCGTCGACGCCCTGCACGAAGCGGCGAAGGACAAGCTGGTCATCATCATCGCCCACCGCCTGTCGACGATCGCCAACGCGGACCGGATCCATTTCCTGGAGGACGGCGAGATCAGGGAATCCGGATCGCACGAGGAGCTGATGGCGATGCCCGACGGGCGCTACCGGTCGTATGCGTCGCTGCAGGCCGGGGCAAGCTAGCCTTCCGAGTTCCACGAGAGAGTAGGTCGCACTCTATGAAGGCTAAGGCGAAGGAACTCGACCGGAAGTTCGATGCCGGCGAGAGCATCGTGACGGACCTCGAACTGACGAAGGCACGGCGGCCCGGTCACGACCAGCGGCGAGTCGACGACGAGGTCCTGGCCGCGTTGCACGACTACGACGCCGCGACAAGGGCCGGTGACATCGACGGGCAGGTCGCCTTCTTTGCGGAGGCCTGGCGAAGCAGTTCCGGCACGACCAAGGCCGAGCTGCGAGAGCAACTGGAGCAGCAAGGCGACCGGAGCGGAGATGCCGAGAAGCGGTTCGTCCTCGATGACGCGACGGTAGCCGTCGACGAAGACACGGCGACCGTCGATCCGGTGAAGCTCCGTTCACCGACCGGGAACGGCTCGTTCGAGTTCAGGATGACCAGGGAGCCGGACGGCGCCTGGCGATGCGTGTCGATTGCGCTATCCGGACTTGCCGATGCGCCCGCGGAAAGCGCCCGCGAACTCCGGGAACGCATCCTGAGCGATCCGGAACGTCCCGGCTATCACTTCGTCATGCCCGAAGGCGTGGCGATGCCTTTCGACCCGAACGGCGCGATCTACTGGAAGGGCCGCTACCATCTGTTCTACATCTTCCAGGACACGCGGCTGGGCAAGAAGTCGGACCACTGGGGCCACATGTCGAGTGCGGATCTGTTTCACTGGCGGCACCATCCGACAGGCTTGCTCGACGGGATGTACAGCGGCAACTGCTTCCTCAACAAGGAGGGCGTTCCGACGATCTGCTACCACCAGCACGGTGAGGGCAACGCGTTCGCAGTGGCCCTCGACAACGAACTGAACGAGTGGAAGAAGCTCGACTCGAACCCCGGGAGCAGGCGCCTCTCCGAGACGCCGGGGATCACGCCGAAGACCCGGGAGGGCGACGAGCACCACGGCAAGTACCGCTCATGGGACCCTTTCGGGTGGCTCGAAGGCGACACCTACTACGCCATCTTTGGCGGCCAGCGGCCGGCCGTCGCGAAGTCGCCGACACTCGAGGGCGAATGGAAGTACGCAGGCGACCTGTTCGCCCACGGCATCGACGGCGTGTCGCTCGACGAGGACGTGTCCTGTCCCGACCTCTTCCAGCTCGGCGGCAAGGCCGTGCTGCTCTGCATCAGCCACCGGCTCGGCTGTCGCTACTACGTCGGGGAATGGCGAGACGAGCAGTTCCACCCCGAATCCCACGCCCGGATGAGCTGGGTCGACAACTCGTTCTTCGCGCCCGAGAGCCTGGTGGACGACCGTGGCCGCCGCATCATGTGGGCCTGGATCCTCGATGAGCCTCTGTTCGGAGCGCGCACGAAGCACGGCTGGTCCGGCACGCTGAGCCTCCCGCGGGTCCTGTCGCTCGGGGACGACGGGCTGCTCCGGATGGATGTGCCGGAGGAGATTGAAGCGCTTCGTTACGGTGGTGTTCGGATGGGACCGCTCACCGTGCCCGCCGGCGAGGACCTGACCGCGGACGACGTCGCCGGCAACAGCCTGGAGTTGCTGGTCGAGATGGACAGCGAGGCGTCCGTGTACGGCATCAAGGTGTGCGCGTCGCCAGACGGGCAGGAGGAGACGTCGGTCTTCTACGACGCCCGAGAGAAGCTGCTCAAGCTCGACACGCGAAGATCAGGTCCCGAAGACACGCCGAAGGCCGTCGAGGCGGCACCCTTCGAACTGAAGCCCGGTGAGCGACTGAAGCTTCGCGTTTTCGTCGACAAGTCCGTCGTCGAAGTCTTCGCCAACAACCGACAGGCCATCGCGCGCCGGATCTATCCGTCACGCCCCGACAGCGTCCGCGTTCAGCTCTTCGCTGTCGGCGGCGACGCCTGCGTGCACTCGATCGAGGCCTGGCAGATCACGCCTTCGAATCCTCACTAGCTCGCTCCTCATCAGTCGGATTGCGCCGCACGGGTCGCCGCGCCGCTCCAGCCCGCGTGTTCCTCCTCCGGGCTCCCGGCCGTTCCCGACTGTTCCAGGCAGGGCCGCGGGTCATCGCTCGCGAACCCTCCGCCGCGGTCGCGATCGCGCGCCTCGCGACGGCGCATGGCGGCCAGGGCCTCGTCCGCGGGGGACTGCTTCGGCGGCTCAAGCGGCGGCCTCGTGCTGACGGTGACGCTGCCGTCCGGCTGCGTCCGGAGATAGCCGCGGAGATCGGGCGAGTAGCTCCAGTACTGGTCAACGTCCCGGCCTTCCTTCCGCATCCGGCTTCGCCGGCCAGGTGTGTGGCGTAGGGCAACCGCTGGGCGATCCGGCGCAGCTCCTCGCGCAGCGCGGCCAGGTGCTCCCGCAGCTGCCGGACCTGGCGCTCGACCGCGGCCCACGCGCCGTTCCGTCGATCGACGGCGGCGGCGGCCGCGAACGTCGACGGCGGGAGCTTCCCCTTGGGCGGTGCGCTCGATCGCCATGGCCGCGGCCGGCCCACTGCTCGCGGAAGCCGGGGAGCCAGTCCCGGGAGTTGGCGGCGCTCGACTTCCGCGCGCCTCCGCGGGCCGGCTCCTTCGAGTTGGCCCGCTTGAACCAGGTCTCGGCCGGTCGGTCGTGAGCGTCGCCGCGGCGCTCACTCCAGCCGATGTGAGCGTGCGGGTTGTGGCCCTTGCCCCCGTGGATGGCGACGGTGTACGGCAGCCGCTCGGCGGCCGTCAAACCCTGACAACTGGAACGGCACGACTGGCTGCTAACGTCGACGGCATGAAGGATGCGGAACAGGAACTCGCCGAGCTCTTCAACCTGGAGCCGCGGCCGTGATCCTCACGGCCGAAACGGAAGTCCAGTTCGCCGCGGCGCTCGACCTGGCGCTCAAGACGGAACAGCCGATCGAAGCTCCTGTCGAAGTCCTGCGCGCCTTCGGCCTGGACGTCGAACACGGCCCGGACTCGGCCGAAGCCGCCGATGTCCAGGGCCAGCCCTGGATCGAGGCAAGTCTCAGAACCTGAGACTCGTTGAGAACCAAGGGGGTACGATTGCGCCGATGACCTTTGACACCCTCGCCGCGGCCCGCGACCTCGAACAGGCCGGCCTCGACTCCGCTCAAGCGGAAGCGATCACGAAGACCATCCATGGGGCCTTCTCTGAGGAAGTGGCGACAAAAGCGGACTTGGCCGCGCTTGAACTACGCCTCACTTGGCGCATCCTGGGCGGCGTGGGCGCGCTGCTAGCGGTCGCTTTCGCCGTCGCCCGGCTCCTCTTCGCTTCGTGACGAGGCCTGATCGGTCCGTGACCCCTTACTGGGGAATCGCGCTAGGCGAAAGCATCATGACGCACCTCGAACTGACGAAGGCACGGCGGCCTGGTCACGACCAGCGGCGAGTCGACGACCAGGTCCTGGCCGCGTTGCACGACTACGACACCGCGACAAGGGCCGGTGACATCGACGGGCAAGCCCCGGTGAGCCACTGAGGCTGCGCGTTTTCGTCGACAAGTCCGTCGTCGAAGTCTTCGCCAACAGCCGCCAGGCCATTGCCCGCCGCATCTATCCGTCACGCCCCGACAGCGCACGGGTCGCCGCACCGCACCAGCCCGCGTGTCCGCGGAGCGTGTGCAGCGTGCGCCCTGTCTGGAGATCCCATACCCGCAGCGTGACGTCGGCGGACGAGGAGACCGCCCGCAACCGTCTGGCGTCACCGCGACGGAGTAGACCTCCGTCTCGTGTCCCTTGAGCACAGTGAAGAGTGCTACCCGAGTCGAGATCCCACAAGCGCACTGTCGCGTCGAAGGATGCGGAAACGGCGCGGGTTCCGTCAGGCGTACCGGCGACGGACCAGACGCCGGCGCCGTGCCCTTCGAGGGTGTGCAAGGCACGCCCCGATTGGAGGTCCCACAGGCGCAGGGTTGCGTCGGCGGACGCGGAGACGAGGCGCTTGCCGTCTGGCGTCAGCGCAAGGGCTTCGATTCTGCTGGTGTGTCCCTCAAGAACGCTCAGGTTGGTTGTACGGGTGGAACGGGGCATGTCGGTGTTAGTGGCGCCTGCAATGTCGTCGCCGCGTCGCAGCGCGACCTTCTGGCCGCCTGCGGCGGCAGCCGGCGGGGACGCCGGCGCACCCAGTTTCGGACGGTTCGGTCAACCGGCACCGGCCTGAAGCGATACATACTCTCGGTACCTTCCATCGGGAATCGCCGTCAACTCCTCGTGCGAACCGGACTCCCGTACCTCGCCCTGTTCCAGGAAGTAGATCCGGTCGGCGTGGGCGATGGTCGACAGGCGATGGGCGATGATGATGACCAGCCTGTCCTTCGCCGCTTCGTGCAAGGCGTCGACCAGGTAGGCCTCGGTTTCCGGGTCGAGGGCAGAGGTGGGTTCGTCCAGGATCAGGATGCGGGCATCCCGGAGGAGCCCCCGGGCGATCGCGATGCGCTGCTTCTGCCCCACCGACAGCTTGGTGGTCACGGTTCCGAGGTTCGTCCGGTAGCCGTCCGGCAGTGCGGCGATGAAGTCGTGGGCGCCCGCGATGCGCGCCGCGCGCTCGACCTGCTCCTCCGTCGCATCCCGGTTCCCGTAGCGAATGTTCTCGAGGACCGAGTCGGAGAACAGTTGCGTCTCCTGGAAGACGTAGGACACCTGCTCTCTGAGGCTTTCCACTGCCACGTCCTTCAGGTCGACGCCGTCGATCGAAACCGTCCCTTCCGTCGCCTGAACGAAGGCCGGCACCATGTAGGCGAGGCTCGTCTTGCCGGCGCCGGTCGGGCCAACGATCGCTGTGATCTCACCAATCCGGGCTTCCAGATCGACGTGGCGGAGCGCGCGGCGGCCGTCCGGGTAGACGAGCCCCACGCCCTTCATCTCGACGCCGCGCTTGATTCCACCCAGTTCGACGCCATCTCGCGACCTCTCCCCCGGCAGATCCATCAGGAAGAACACACGACGCATGCCCGCGATGTACCGCTGCCACTCCGTGTACATGAAGCCCCAGGCGCCGAACGTCGCGCTGAGGACGAAGAAGTAGTGCGTCAGGACGAAGTAGTCGCCGGCGGTGAACGTGCCGTCGATCACGCGGCCGGCCATCACGATGAAGAACAGGACCTGGCTCAGCATCAGCGCCAGACTGAACGCCTGCCGGTACGTGAGCACGACGAACCACTCCGTACGGAAGCGCTTGAACGACTCCGCGCTCGCCCGCCGGAATCGACGGCTCTCCCGCTCGTTTCCGCCGAGGCTCTGCACGGCGAGCACGTTGCTCATCCCCTCCTCGATGTTGCTCGTCGTGCGCGAGCCGGAGGCGCGGCTGGCCTGACCCCGGCGTCGCGCCATCCGGGCAAAGGGGAGCTCGATGAGGAACACGATCGGCAGGGCAAGCATGCCCAGCACGATGACCTCGGACGCAGCCCCGAAGTACGTGAGCATGATGTAGAGGGTGATGACGACGCCGAGCAGGCCCGAGTAGAGCCCCAGCGCGATGCCGTGGAGCAGCATGTTGGCGCTGGTCGAGTCGTACAGGACACGGTAGACGCTGTCGCCGATTCGCAGGTCGTCCAGCGTGGTCATCGGCAGCGACCGGAGCTTCCCGGCTACCTGGGTTCGGAGGAAATGGTTCAACGACTGAGAGAGCCGCAGATGTACCCGGAAGTCGATCACCCCGAGGATGCCCGCCATCAGGCCGGAGCCCATGTTCGCCTGGTTCTCCGTCTGCGTGGCGATGTCGTGGCCCTGGGCCAGGGTGCCGTGACCCTGCGGCGAGAGGACGGTGGCACTGCCGGACGACCCGGCCGAAGCCCCCGTGGGCGCGCCGCTGGGCGACCTGCCCGCGCCCCGGCTCGTCGTGAACCCGAAGACCGTCACCATGAACACGCCGAGCAGGAACACCCAGAGCATCATCTCCACGGGGCCCATGCCGTCCAGCAGCAGCACGAGCGGCGCGAGGTAGGTCGGGAAGCCGGACGCGTCCCCGATCGGCGCGCCCAGGATGACGTGGTCGACCACAACCTTGCCCGGCCAGGGCGCGACCATCAGTCGAAAGACCAGCTCCACCGTGATGAAGCCGAGCTTCGTCGCGATCCGGGCCTTGAACAGCCGGAAGGTCGAGACGACCCGCGCAAAGATGCGCAGGACCTCCCGGAACGTGATGTCGGCGCCCAGGTCGAGGACGCTGGCCGCGCGGTCAAGCTGCTTCTCGCGCTCGCGGAGGGACATGCGGGCATGCCCGGCGCCGCCCGGAGCGGCCGTGTTGCCCCCGGTCCCGGACCTGGATGCCGACGGGGACGTCGGCGCACCCAGTGACAAACCGGATGCGGGGGTGTTGTCGGGCATCAACCGGCGTCGCCGGAGCGCCTGGACAACCTGGCTTCCGTCTCGACGAATGACCGGTAGCGCCCGCCGTCCACCGCCATGAGTTCGTCATGGGACCCGTTCTCGACGATGCGGCCGCCGTCGAGATAGAGGATCCGGTCCGCCTGCCGGATCGTCGAAATCCGGTGCGTGATCAGAAAAATGGCGCGGCCCTCGCCCCACGCGGACAGGCGCTCGAGCACCCGGTGTTCCGTGTAGGCGTCGAGCGCGGCCGTCGGCTCGTCGAGAATGAGGATCGGAGCGTCCTTGACGATCGCCCGGGCGATCGAGAGCCGCTGGCGCTGCCCCGTCGACAGCTTGCCGCCGCGGTCGCTCAAGACGGTGTCCAGGCCTTCCGGGAGCCCGGCGACGTACTCGTCCACGCAGGCGACGCGGGCCGCTTCGAGCACGCGCTCGTCGCTTGCGTCGGGGACGACGTAGCGGATGTTGTCGCGCACGGACATGCCGAACAGGACGTTCTCCTGCAAAGCGACCGAGACGTTGCCGCGCAGACTGTCGACACTCAGCGCGCGGAGGTCGACGCCGTCGATCGAGACCGTTCCCGAGTCGGGATCGAACAGCCGGAGCAACAGGCTGACCAGGGTGCTCTTGCCCGAGCCCGTCGGGCCGACGATCGCCGTGATCGAGCCCGGGTCGACGGCGAGGCTCACGTCGCGCAGAACGGGGCGGTCCGGCTCGTAGGCGAAATCGACGTTGTCGAAGCGGATCTGGCGGCGGAAGGGCCGCATCGGCGCCGCGTCGGGAGCGTTCTTCACGTCGGGTTCGATGTCCAGGATGTCGAAGGACCGGTCGAGCCCCATTGCCATGTCCTGCGCCTGCGACCACAGTGTGACCAGGTTCCGCACGGAGACGCTCGACGCGCCGATCTGCTCCTGGGCCCAGTTGTACGCGGACAGGTTCCAGGCCACGAAACTGAGACCCACCAGGGCGACGAGCGCCGTCGCGAAGGTCTCCCGTTCCCCGTTGGCCCAGACCGCCATCAGGAACTGCGCGGTCAGGAGCGCGGCGGCGGCGATCGAGAAGGTGACGATGCCGACCACGGCCATCAGCGACCGGACCCGGAAGGAGGCATTGAAGGCCCTCACCGAGTCCCGCTCGAGCCGCTCCTGCTCCCTGTCCGCGGCGCCGTATGCCTTGATCACCCGGATCGCGGCGAACGTCTCCTGCACGCGCGACGTGAAGTCCGAGTTCGCTTCCCGGGAAACCAGGGATCGCCCGCGCATTCGCGGCGAGAACCAGCGCCCCCACAGCAGGGCGAGCAGGACGATGCTGAGCGCCATCGTCCCCAGGATCGGGTCCAGCGCGGCCAGGAAGACGACGCCGATCGCGTAGGTGCTCAGCATCTGCATCGACTGCGTCACCGTGCCGATGACGGCCGTCACCTGGGCGCTGTCCTGGTAGACGCGGTAGACCGAATCGCCCACCCGGTGGTCGCTGTGGTAGCGGAGAGACAGCCCGAGCCAGCGCTCCACCAGCGCCATCCGCAGGTCCTGGTTTACGCGCTGCATGATGAAAATGTAGTAGTACGGCAGCAGCATCATCACCGGGAGCTGCGCGAACCACCCGAAGACCATGAAGACCGCGTAGATCCACTTCAGGCTGTGCCGTTGCTCGGCGGTCAGCGGCGCCAGGTCGATGTTCGGTTCGGCGCCGGTGGCGTCGGCTTCCACCGCGTCGGCGCCCCCGGCACCCGCCGCGGCTTCGCCTGCGAGCTCCGACCGGCCGATGAAATCGGCCATGAACGGGGTCAGGGGCTCGGCCTGCAGGATGGACTGGCTGATCAGGTCCACCGAAAAGAGAGCGATCACCATCGTCAGCAGGGTCGAGGCCCAGACGAGGATGAAGTAGTAGACCAGGTGGCTGCCGAGCCGGATGCGGAAGCGCAGCCTGCCGCCGTCGAACCGGTACTGCAGCACCCAGATGCAGACGCACCCCGCCGCGACGAGCCCGACGTAGAGGTTGTCGGCAAGGCCTTCCACGCCGAGCAACGCGAACAGGAACGCCGCCGCGCCGACGAGCACCAGTGCGAGGGACGCACCGAGGTAGGCACGGCCCCTGACGAACAACAGGGCCCAGACGAGGACGGTCATCAGGACCGTGCCGGCCAGCAGGAGATCGTGGCGCCAGTCGGTTCCCGGGGGTGCCAGCCACAGCAGCGGACCGAGCGCGGTCAGGAGCGTGACCAGGGGCGGAACGTGGCGGAAGCTCCACGCGCCGGAGGCTGCGGCGGCAGCGGAGGCCGAGTCTTCGGCCGATCCGCGGCGCGGCAGCTCCCGCCAGCGGCCAACGATCTGGGGCCACAGATAGGGCCAGGTCCGGACGAAGATCCGGACGACGGCGACGAGGCCCTGCTCCTCCGGGGCCTTGCTCGGCTCGGACTCAGGTGGATCCTCGCCCTGGCCCCAGAAGGGGAGGGCCCGCGCCTGTTTCAGATCGTCCACGCCAGCCGGGAGCTTACGCCGCCGTGGCGATTCAGTCCGTCACGGAGTCTGCGCTTCTCCTGCGGCCCTCGACCGCGTAGTCGCCCTCGGGGGCCACATCAAGGCTCAGGGCACCGCGGAAGGTGTCTCCCCGGACTTGCAACCAAGCGCTGAGCGTGCCAACCGAGCCCTTGCCCCAGCTCGACTGGGATCCGGACGAGGTGTAGTCGTAGCTCAGGATGCCGCCATCGAAGCGGACGGCGGTGATCTCCATCTCGCCGTCCACCTCGTCGTGGAGCGCCGCCGTGAGTGCGCCGTCCTGCTCGGCAAGGGTCAGCACGCTGTTGCGGAACTCGCCGAGGACCTTCGTCACGACGTCCCACTCGCCGACCACCGCGGCGAGGTCCGCCGGTTCACCGGCGCCCACAACACCGGGATAGTCGCGCCAGAGCCAGCGCAGCGTGTCGGGGAAGATGGCGCCGCCGTGCCTCAGATCGTGGCCCCCTGAGCCCATCTCGAAGCGGTAGTCGTAGCGGGCGAACATCAGGGCGGAGTCCATCTGGAGGTTGGCCAGCGTCCAGTTCCCCTCCGCGAGGTTGATGTCGTTCTCCCCGTCCTGGAGGAAGACGCGGATGGGCTTGGGGTTCCCGCGGGTCTTGCGAATCATGTACGGGTAGCGGGAACCGCCCTGGAGCCTCGTGTAGCTACCGACGTGGCTGACGGCCTTGCTGAAAGCGTCGGGGCGCTCCCAGACGACGGTGAAGGAGGCTAGGCCGCCGTCGCTCATGCCGGCGATCGCGCGGCCCTCCGCAGCGGCCGTCAGGCTGTAGTCCTTGCCGACTTCCGGAAGGATCTCCTCCAGCAGGAAGCGGGCGTAGGTGTCGTCCAGCGGCCTGTACTGGTTGCTCCTCTGGTCCCAGGGGATCTCCTTCATTCCGGGGTTGATGAAGACGCCGATCGTGACTGGCATCTCGCCCCCGTGGATCAGGTTGTCGAAGACGGTCGGCGCCCTGACGGGGCCCTCGGCGTTGACATAGAAGTCGCCGTCCTGGAAGACCATGACGGCCGCGGGCTCGGCGTCCGTGTACTGGGCCGGAACGTAGACCCAGTATTCGTGCGTCGTGCCCGGGTAGATGCTGCTGTCGTTCCAGGCGCGCTTCTCCACCGTGCCAGTGGGGACGCCCTCCTGGGGCATCGAATCAGGGCCCAGCGCGTAGTCCGATCCGCTGGCCGCTGCCGGCAGCATCAGGGAGAGGGCGACCAGGACGGAAGAGGGGGATCGGGACAACGTTCCGATCCCCCTTCCCTGAACCCTCAGGCCGTCGCGGGCGCTAGTTGAACGGCCGGAACCGGAGCTGCATGCCAACTTCGCGCTGGTACGTGATGAATCCCAGAGCGGGGACGCCTCCATTCCCGGACATTGGCAGGTACTCGAGGACCGCGATCTCGTCGAGGATGTTCTTCACGAACAACGAGACCGACCACCTGTCGCTCGGCGAACTCCAGGTGCCGCCCACGTCCAGCCGGTCGAACGACGGCAACTCCCAGAGGTCGACGTTGCCGATGCTGGGATACACGTCGTCGGTGAAGGCGTAGGTCGACTGGAACGAGAGGTGGCCGGCGGAGGCAAGCGACTTGAACCAGGATGCGGTCAGTCCCAGCTTGTTCTCCGGCTGCTTGGGCAACCGATTCCCGGTCTGGTCGGTCGGCAGCGTGTACATGCTGGTGGCCGGCTCGCGGGTCTCGAAGTCGATGTACTCCCACGTTCCGGACTCCGCGCCGGGGTGGCCGTCGATCACCGAGGCGTGCTGACCGATGTCCGAGTCCTGCCAGGCATAGAAGCCCCTGAGCCCGAAGGAGCCGATCCGGTAGCTGAACTCGAGATCCACGCCCTGAATCGTCGTGTCGGGAATGTTCGCCGTGTACTCGACAAGCGGCGAAGAAGAGAAGATCGACACCGGGTACTGCCCGCCCGGCGGCGGCGCCTGCGTGGCGGCGAGCTGGTAGTTGTCGAAATCGTTGTACCAGAGGCCGGCCGAGAGCTGCAGGCGCGAGTCGAGGAAGAAACCCTTCGCTCCCAGTTCGTAGTTGACCAGCGTTTCTTCCTCAATGTACGGGGGCACCTGACCGGGCAGACCGATGTTGAACCCACCGGAGCGGAAGCCGGTGGAGACCCGGCCGTAGATCAGATGGCCGGCATCGGTCGTGTGCTCCAGGGCGAGGTGGCCGATCGGCCGCGACCAGGTCTGCGGAAAGGGGTTGCCCTCGCCCGCAAGGGCGACCGCGACTGCGACGCCAGTGAAGGTTGTGAAGGCGTACCCGCCCTGGTCCTCCGGCTTCTGCTCCTTCTCGTCTTCGGTGTACCGCAGCCCTCCCGACAGCGCCCAATGGTCATTGAACCGGTAGTCGCCACTGAAGAACGCGGCCTGGGTCTTGTTCTTGCCTCTGTTGAAGAAACCGAGCAGATCGCTGTGCTCGTCACCCTCTGGGCAGTACCAGTAGAGGCCCTCCTCGTCGCCCGCCGGATCGGTCGTGCCCCAACCGAATCCCTCAATGACATTGATCAAGACATCCTGGCAACTGGCGACTGGAACGCCGAAGACCGACCCGAGCCTCCGGGCCTGTTCGTCGGCGGTCCCGAAGCGGATGGTCGTGTCCAGATCATGGCGCCAGATCGTCCCGGATCTCTTGTTGTCGTACGTGAACACCCCGCCGATGAAGTTGAAGTCGCCTCCGTAGCTCGATCTGAACAGGAGCTCGTGCGAGGACTCCGGGTACTCAAACGGAAGGTCGTAGAACGAGTTCGAGAAGTCCACTGTTCCGTCAGGGCACAAGCCCGGCCAGAGTGACGGTGTGCAGGGCGTCACCGTGTGGTCCATCGAGTTCGGGTCACCGCCCAGACCCGGATCGCCCGGGGGCGTTCCAACCGGCACCCGGTCCGTGTAGTCGGCGTCCCTGATCACGTGCTGCGCCGTGTCGCCGTCGCTGGCGTTGTAGCTGATTCCGAGAGTGCTGGTGACCTGCCAGTCGGCACGCACCGTGAGGAAGTCGGTCTCGCTCACGTTGGTGCCCGGGTAGTTGAACGCCACCCGGTTCTCGAGACGGTTGTCGCAGCGCCACCCGGGGAGGCTCGGAGGACAGTCCGGGTCGAGGGCCGGATTGGGCGTCTCCCAGAGGTAGTAGCGGTTCCGGGAGTAGCCGCCGGTCGTCCGGTCTGTATTCGCGACCTGCACGAAGCCTCGCGGCACCCCGTCTTCCTCCAGGTGGAGCCAGCGAGCCCTCACGGAGAACCGATCGGTCTCGGCACGAAGCTGCGGCGCGTAGAAGGTCTGATCGGGTGCGTCATGGTCGCCGCCCGGCCCGACGTTCTCCTGCCTGCCGTCGCCCGTGTGGGTGCCGGCCGTCAGGCGGAAGCTGAACGGGCCGTCGCCGAGCGGACCGCCGATGGCTCCGTTCAGGCGCTGCTGCGAGACGTCGGTGACCTCCCCCATCAGCTCCGCATCCCAGTGATCCGTTGGGCCCTTGGTGACGACGTTGATCGCTCCCGCGATCGAGTTGCGGCCGTTCAGGGTTCCCTGGGGTCCGCGGGCCACCTCGACGCGTTCGAGATCAAAGCCACCGCCGGGCGTCGTACCGTAGACGCCCAGCGTGTAGGCGCCGTCGACGTAGGTGGCGACCGCATAGTCGGCCTGGTCGTACTGAGCGTTCCTGGTGCCGATGCCGCGGATGACCGTTCCCTGGCCCTGCTGCTCCATCTCGTCACCGAACTGGAGGCCTGGAACCAGGTTCTGCAGATCCGTCCTGTCCTGGATCACGAGCTCCTCGAGCAACTCCGAGTCGAAGGCCGAGATCGTCATCGGCACTTCCATCAGGTTCTCCTCGACCCGCTCAGCCGTGACCATGACCGTGTCGTGGTAGGCGGGACGAATCTCGAAGGACGCCGTGGCGCCGCTCGCGGTCACGTTGACAGACTGGCTCGCCGACTGGAAGCCGTCCAGGCTGACCATGGCCGTGTAGGCGCCGGCGGCGACGCCGGTGATCGAGAACGCGCCGTCGGCGTCGCTCATTGCGGAGCCCGCCTCGCTGCCGTCCGCGGCTTCCAGACTGACCATCGCGCCGGGGACAGGATCTCCGTTCGTGTCGCTGACGGTTCCCGACACGGTGCCGCTTTGCGCCAGCGCAGGCACGGTCAGGAGTGCCAGGGCGATGAGAAGAGGGTAGACCTTGGCGGTCCTTGGTACGACTCGGGGTCTGCTGTCCATGGTGTTGCTCCTTCTGGTTGCGGTGTCGGCAACGCGGCGACCGAATGCTACTGGCTCTTGGTATTGCCGGCTCTCGATCCGGTGAAGATGATACACCGTTCAACGTTCGTGTCGCGAGACTCGTGCAGAGCGTATTCGACGGGACGCCAGGAAACCTAGGCGGCAGCCCATTCCGCGCGCCACGGAAGAGGCCGGTCGCCAGTACAAGCCGCGGGGCGCCGCCGGCGAAGCGGGAGAGGAAGCGGGAGAGGTCGTGGCGCCGGTAGTGCCCGCGGACGAGTGGGGAACCTGTCGGCGTGGACGATCTGAAGCAGGCACGCGCCTTCCCCTTCTGGGGCGCGGAGGACATCCCTCCGGCCCGGGAACCGGTTGCCGAAGCGGCCGGTGAACGAGGTGGCGCTGACCCTCTCTGCCAACGTAGGTGACACAGCGGGCATTCCGTTGAATAGTGGAGGGCACACGTTGGCAAGGAGGATCAATGTCAAGACGACGGCAGAGGTTTGGCGGCGGCTCGGAGCTCCCGGCCGCCGGGGGGTTCCCTACCCGGAAGTGGTGGCGAGACCGACGAGGCGGCAGTTCACGGCGGAGTACCGGCTTCGGATTCTGGAGGAAGCGGACCGATGCACGGACCGGGGCGAGGTGGGTTCCCGGCTTCCTGCGCCGGCTTGCGCCCGTCAAGCCGGCCTCTCGCATCAGTCTGGCGACCCTCTTGCGACTCGCGACGACTCCCTCGTCGGCCAACTCGGCCTGAATCCGCGGTGCGCCGTACGTGCCCCGGCTCCGTTCGTGAATCGCACGAATCCGCTCGGCGAGAACGCCGTCCGCCTTGCTCCTGCCGGACCGGCGGCGTTTCAACCAGGCGTAGAACCCGCTCCTGGAGACGCCGAGCACGCGGGCCATCGTCACAACGGGGAACTCAGCCCGGTGCGCTCTCATGAACCGGAAGACCCTTCGGTCCCGTCTCCCGAGCGAACCAAGCCCTTGCTTTACCAGTATCTCCCGCTCTTCCCGCAGCCGCCGAATGTCACGGCACAGACGCCGCAGCTCCGACCGCTCCGCAGTCGTCAGGCCGTCAGCGCAGCGGCCTTCGTCGCGGTCCGCCTGTCTCACTCAGTTGGGGATCGACTGCGCTGAAGGCTCGAACTCGCGAGCGAGATGGTCCGGGTTGCGCCCGGACCGGACCAGATCCACCATCTGCTGCCGGTACTCTGCCGGGTACCGGGGTCTTGATCTTGGCATCGTGGATACCTCCTCCTCAAAGGAGGTACTGTCCACGAAACCGGGGCAAGCTCATTCCGCAGTGAACGATTCAGTTGTGGCCTTCAGTTGTCAGCAAGGCAAGCCTCAAAAGCCACCTCGGCTCTGTTTATGCAGTCCTGCAGTACCATGGAACAGAGCCACAACCATTCAGCATTATCCATACCTCTTCGGCAGCACTCAGCCCACTTCACAGAGCATCGCCGGACCTGCGCGCCGAATCGAAGGGCGCAGATGCCAGGGTCGACGCTCGCAGAGTTCTGTAGGGCAGTGCCGGAGTCGGCGAGTAGCGATTCAAGCAGAGGCACCGAGGTTGCGAACCGTCCATCAGAATCCAGACCGGTTTCGGTTGTCCTCCCGGGCATCTGAGAGGTGGCAGCTCGTTGCAGATCCAACGGCGAGCCGTCCGATTCTGCCTGCGCGAGCGCGTCTCCCCAATTGACCACTTGGCTTCCCGCGTCCGGGATCTTGCCCTCCGGTGCCGTTTGCGCCACCGAGCCTCCGACAACAACGGTGAACATTGCGACCGCGAGAATCAAAGAGATTCGCTTCATTCTTACTCCATGTCGATGCACGCTACAGCCCGCCGCCAGCGGCACACCCGTGAACGATCCCAGCCTGCAGGGTTGTTGAGAAGCGGCTACGCTAGCCCCCTCATCCGGAGGATGTCAAGTTCGCGGCGCGCTGGTCTGCTCCCGAGCAGGCCCGCTGCGGCCCGCGACTCCCACGTAGGGTTGTTGAGAAGATCCTCCAGGGTTCGTTGCGTACCCCGTGGCGGGCCGTTCACCTCCAAGCGGAGTCGGCAACGCTGGCAGCCGACATCCGACATCGTTGCCGGCTAGCCGCTTACACGCCCGCCCGTTCCAAGTCCCGGCGGCGAGGCCCGGCTCTCAAGGCCCACATCAGCACAGTTCCCCGTTCCAAAGCCGGTCGACGAACGCCTCGGGCGGCAGCACCTCAACACCGTCGTCTGTCTTGCGCGACCGGGGCTCGAGGCAGACGACGACCCGGCGACCGACTTCCGGATGATCCTGCTGGAGGCTTCGAATACCCTTCAGATGGTGACGGCCGATGCGGGCGCTGGCCTTCGCTTCCACCGCCAACTCCATGTCGCCGAGCACGAAGTCGACCTCCGTGCCGCCGGCGAGACGCCAATGGAAGAGTTCGCCGTCGTACGCTCGGTAGCTCATGAAGGCACGGAGCTCGTGGTGGACCCAGTTCTTGAACGCATGGCCGTAGGCCTCCGAACCGCGATCGAGCCGGCCCCGGCGCGCCAGCCGATTCACGATGCCGACGTCCTCGAAGTAGAACTTCGGGGCCTGGATCACCCGACGCTTCGGCCGTTTCCGCCAGGCCGGCAACCAGCTTCCGAGCAGCGTATCCACCAGGATGCCGAAGTAGGACCGCACCGTGTGGCCGGAGATGCCGCAGTCGCGTGCGATGTTCGAGAAGTTGACGATTCCGCCGTCGCTCAGCGCGGCGGCGTCCAGAAAATCGCTGAAGGCGGGAAGAGCGCGCACCGCCCCTTCCGCCGCAATCTCCTCCCGCAAGTAGTCGCCGACGTACGCGTCGAGCCGACGTCGGGGTTGTCCGCTGACGTAGACGGGCGGCAGATAGCCGTGATTGACCAACCGGTCGAAATCGAAGTCCGTGCCCAGTTCGTGCGCCGTCAGCCCTCGAAGCTGGTAGCGCAGGGCCCGGCCGCCCAGCAGGTTCGCCGCGCCCCGTCGCACCTTGCGGGCGCTCGACCCGCAGAGGGCGAAGCGAAGGCCCCGGTTCTCGATCAACCAGTGCACCTCGTCCAGCAGGGCCGGCGCCTTCTGGACCTCGTCGATCACGACCTGCGTTGCTGGTTCCGCGCCCTCCATCTCGATCTCCTGGCGCAGGAGTTCCGGTCGGCTGGCGTAGCGGCGGTACTCGTCGGCCTTGAGGAGGTCGATCCAGCGACCCTCCGGGTAGGCGCCGCGCAGCAGCGTGCTCTTGCCCGCCTGGCGGGGGCCCCAGAGGAAGAACGTCTCGCTTCCGGAGGGCGGGAGATCGAGCGCACGCCTGAACATGTGGCGCAAGTTATCATGATGAACGGAAGTGACACTTCAAGAATGCCCAGTTCACTCCAACAGGAGCAGGGAGCATGAAGCTACCCCCCGACTACGCGGACCGCGTCTACGCCGGCGTCCTCGGCAAGGTCATCGGCGTCTACCTCGGTCGACCATTCGAGGGCTGGCCCTACGAGTGGATCCAGAAGCGGCTCGGCGACATCGAGTACTACGTTCACGACCGGCTCGACGTTCCCCTGATCGTCACCGACGACGACATCTCGGGGACCTTCACCTTCCTGCGGGCGCTCGAGGATCACGGTTCGGGCGCCGACCTCAGTTCGCGGGAGGTCGGCGAGACCTGGCTCAACTACCTGATCCGGGAGCGCACGGTGCTGTGGTGGGGCGGCCTCGGCAACTCCACCGAGCACACGGCGTATCTTCGTCTCAAGAGCGGAATCGAGGCGCCGGAGAGCGGCTCGATGGAACGGAACGGCAAGGTCGTGGCGGAGCAGATCGGCGCCCAGATCTTCATCGACGGCTGGGCGATGGTCGCTCCCGGCGATCCGGACCTCGCGATCCGCCTCGCTGACGCCGCCGCGCGTGTCAGCCACGACGGCGAAGCGGTGTACGGCGCTCGCGTCCTCGCCGCGATGGAGTCGATGGCGTTCGTCGAACGGGACACCGACAAGCTCCTCGACACCGCCCTCGGCTACATCCCGCCGGACTCCGTCATCGCGACGATGATCGGCGATCTGCGCGACCGGCACGCCCGGGACAGTGACTGGCGCCGGGCGCGCGCCCGGCTCGCCGAGCGCTACGGCTACGACAAGTTCGGCGGCAACTGCCACATGGTCCCCAACCACGGCCTGATCATTCTCGCCCTGCTCCACGGCGAGGGCGACTTCGCCGAGACGCTGAAGATCGTGAACACCTGCGGCTGGGACACCGACTGTAATTCCGGCAACGTCGGCTGCCTGCTGGGAATCAAGGAGGGGCTGGCCGGGATCGACGCCGGGCTACAGAAAGGTCTCGACTGGCGCGGCCCGGTGGCCGACCGCCTCTACATGCCGACCGCCGACGGCGGCCGTGCGATCAGCGACTGCGCCAGTGAAGCGCTGCACGTGATCAACATGGGACGCGGCCTCGCCGGCCAGGAAGCCTGGGGGCCCAGGGACGGCGCCCAGTTCCATTTCTCCTTCCCCGGCTCGGTGCAGGGGTTCCAGGTTGCGGACGGCGAGGCGGAAGTTGGCAACGTCGCCCTGCCCTCCGGCGAGCGCGCCCTGCGCATCGACGCGGGGGGCGAGG
Source organism: Thermoanaerobaculia bacterium (assembly GCA_965232105.1). GTDB lineage: Bacteria > Acidobacteriota > Thermoanaerobaculia > Multivoradales > Multivoraceae > Multivorans. The sequence goes on along the minus strand of OZ246956.1, from coordinate 1,930,984 downwards.
CCCGAGTCGGGTCTCCCGTCTTCATTCCGTCGCTGGAGACCGCGAAGTGGTACGAGAACCGCGTCTACCAACTGCTCGCGTCGCCGCGGATCTTTCCCGGCCAGACCGTCGAAGCGACCCTCGGCGCCCAGGCGGACGGCGCACGGGCCAACGTCTATCTCTCCTGCTACGGCGAGGACGACGAGACCGTGACGTTCGACGACGACACCGTCGAGCTGGCGGCCGGCGAGAGCCGGCGCGTGTCGTTCACCGTCCCGGCGCTGCCCGGGCCTGTCTTCTCCGTCGGCGTCCGTGTCGAAGGGCCGGCCGAAGGCGTCTGCCTTGAGGCACTCAAGTGGTCGGGTGCGCCGGAGTTTCGACTCGAACGCCCCCGCCACCGGGGCACGATGTGGCATCGCGCCTGGGTCAACGGCGTCGACCTGCTGACCAAGGGATTCGAGATGTTCCGGCTGGTCCAGAACGCCGGCATGGGTTTGCTGATGCAGGGAACCCGCGAGTGGCGCGACTACTGCGTGACCGCGGAGGTGACGCCGCACCTGGTCAGGAGGGCCGGCGTCGCCGCCCGGGTCCAGGGGCTGACGCGCTTCTACGGCCTCTTCCTGGCTCCCGGGAACCGCGTGCAGATCGTGCGCATGCTGCACGGGGAGGAAGTACTGGCCGAAGCCGATGTCGAGTGGCGCCTCGGTGAGACATACGAGTTGACCCTTGAGGTCTGTGGCAACCGGCTCGTCGGCAGGGTCGACGGCGAGCGGCTCGTCGAAGCGACCGACGACGCACTCGATTGCGGAGCCGTCGGCCTGGTGATCGAGGAAGGGCGGCTTGGTGTCGATCGAGTCGAGGTCTCGCCCGTCGTCTGAGGTTTGGGCGCGGCGCGGAGGGATAAGGAGCGAGGCGTCCGCTGTCTCCGATACGATCCGCCAAACCACGAGCACCCCAACCAACCAAGCTGAGGCGCACGATGAATCACAGAGCCAACCGCACCTCGACGGCGACCCTCGTCCCTTTGGCAACGCTCGCCTTCGCCCTCGTCGCCGCCTCCCCGGCCGCGGCCGCTGACGCGCCGACCTACAGCCGCGACGTCGCACCGATCTTCTTCAAGAACTGCGTGCAGTGCCATCGGGCCGGCGAGATCGCCCCGATGTCCCTCATGACGTACCGGGAGGCCCGGCCGTGGGCCCGCTCGATCGCCCGCGCCGTGGAGAACCGCGACATGCCGCCGTGGAGCGGCGACTCCGACAGGCACGTCTGGTCGAACGACATCTCGCTCACCGACAGCGAGATCGAGAAGATCGTCGATTGGGCCAAGGCGGGAGCCCCGCAGGGCGACCCCGCCGACCTTCCCGAAGCGCCGACCTTCCCCACCGGCTGGAAGCTCGGCGAGCCCGACCACGTCGTCACGCTCGACAGCATCGAAGTGCCGGCCGAGGGTGACGATCTCTTCCCGCAGCAGGTAATCGAGGTCGACCTCGGCGAGCCGCGCTGGGTCCGCGCGATCGAGTTCCTGCCGGAAGACTCGCGCGTCACGCACCACTTCCTCACGACCTATGTGAGCGAGCTGAACGAAGGCGATCCCGCCGCCTCCGGCGTCCTCGGCATCTGGACGGCCGGCATGCCGCCCTACGTCTTCCCGGACGGCGTCGGCCGCCGCTTCGGCTCGAAGATCCGCATCATCGTCGACCAGCACTACCACCCGATCGGCGAAGCGACCCGCGACGCCTCGCGGATCGGCCTCCACTTTGGCGAGGGCGAGCTCCAGAAGGAAGTCATCACGATTCCGGTGACCAACACGGGCCTGCGCATTCCGCCCGGGGCCGGCCACCACGCCGAGAACGCCCACTACCTGTTCGACAAGGACGCGCAGATCCTCGCCTTCAGCCCGCACATGCACGTACGCGGCAAGGAGATGACCTACGTCGTCACCTACCCGGACGGCTCCACCGAGACCCTCCTGGACGTGCCGAAGTACGACTACAACTGGCAGTGGCTGTACTACCCGACGAAGCCGGTCGACATTCCGGCCGGCAGCCGCCTCGACGTCACCGCCGTCTGGGACAACTCCGAGGACAACCCTGCCAATCCGGACCCGACGAAGGAGATCATCTATCGCGGCGACACGTTCAGCGAGATGTTCAACGGCTTCATCGAGGTCACCCAGAAGGAAGGCGTCCTCTTCGAGCAGCAGAACCAGAGGGAGCAGATCATCGACCTCCTGGCACTCCACCCGGCGAGAAACTCCTACGTGTCCGGCGCCTTCATGGGCTTTCACGTTCCGCGCGAAGGCGAGGGCTGGCTCTACATGGGCGGCATCTACTCCATCGTCCTCGACGACTTCGAATGGCAGGGCGACGAGCTGAGGATCACGACCCAGTTCCCCACCCTCAACGCGAGCGCCACGACCACCGTGATCGAGGGGCGGCTCAACGAGCAGGGTCAGCTCCAGGGAACGGTCACCATCGGCACCGATACCGATCAACCGCAAAGGGTGCCGCTGTTTGCCATGCCGGTCGGCGACGCGACCGCGGCGTCCGCGGGGCCCTAGTCGCACTGCCAGGTGCGCCGGCGTCCCCGTCGGCTCTCGGGCGACGCCGCGGAGCGGTGGCGACCGAGTTTGAATCGCGAGGCCGAAGGCCTCTCCTTGCTTTGAGGCGGCAGAGACAAGGAGCGAGGCTGACGCCTCGCCCGTTCTTCCCGGAAAGCCGACGGGGACGTCGGCGCACCCAGTGACGGATGCCGACCCGCTAACGTGACGGTCCACCACGACCTCTGATGAAACCCCTGCACATCGAAACGCCGCTCTTCGAGTCGCGGCCACTGACCATCGCTGCAGAGCGCAACATCTGGCTCAAGCTCGACGCGCTGCAGCCACCCGGCTCGTTCAAGATCCGCGGCATCGGCGCGGCCTGCCAGGAGTACGTTCGGCGTGGCGCCGCACGCCTGATCTCGTCCTCCGGCGGCAACGCGGGGATCGCGGTGGCCTACGCCGGGCGCCATCTTTCGGTCCCGGTCCTCATCGTGGTGCCCGAGACGACATCCGACCTGGCCAGGGCCCTTATCCGGCACGAGGGCGCCGAAGTCATCGTCCACGGCGATTCCTGGCAGGAAGCGAACGAACTCGCCATGTCGACGGTCGGGGAGTCCGACGTCCTGGTCCATCCATTCGACGATCCTCTCGTCTGGCAGGGACATGCCAGCCTGGTGGACGAGGTCGCGCGGTCGGGTACGAGACCCGACGCCGTGGTCGTCTCCGTCGGAGGGGGCGGGCTGCTGTGCGGCCTCGTGGAAGGGCTACGGCGCAGCGGCTGGTCCGATGTCCCGGTGATCGCGGTCGAGACGGAGGGCGCCGACTCACTGGCCCAGTCCGTGCGAGCGGGCCATCGGGTCGAGCTGCCCGCCATCACCAGCCTCGCGATCACCCTGGGTGCGAAGAAGATCTGCAAGCGAGCGTTCGATTGCACCACGGATCACCCGCTTCGGAGCGTCGTGGTCTCGGACCGCGCCGCCGTGTCGGCATGTCAACGGTTCCTCGATGACCACCGCGTGGTCGTGGAGCCGGCGTGCGGTGCCTCGCTCGCCGTCGTGTACGACGGCGCGCCGGAGCTCAAGGACTTCGAGTCCGTCCTGGTCATCGTCTGCGGCGGCGCGACGACGACGCTCGAGAAGTTGCGAGAATGGGCGAAGTGACTCTCTGTCGTCGTTTCCTGCAAACCTGCAAGGCAGAAACTGGGTGCGCCGGCCTTCTGGCCGGCATCCGGCGAGCAGCGCCGGGTTCCGGAAGCTCTACCGCCCTTGCCACCGCAGTCATCCTGGCGTTCGCCGCTGCCTGCATGAACGGCGACGATGTCCCTCAGGCGCGGGTCGAAACCGGAGCCGACGACGACGCCATCGACGCGATCTTCGCCGCCTGGGACGAGCCCGGCTCGCCGGGATGCGCACTCGCCGTGGCGCGGGACGGCGAGTTCGTCTATTCCCGCGGTTACGGCTACGCCAACCTCGACTACGACATCCCGATCACGCCGCGGACGGTCTTCGACGTCGCCTCGGTGACGAAGCAGTTCGTCGCCGCAGTCGCCAACATGCTGGCGCTCGACGGGACGGTCTCCCTCGACGACGACGTCCGCAGGTGGCTTCCGGAACTCCCCGAGCACGAGTCGCCGGTCACTCTGCGGCACCTTATCTTCCACACGGGCGGCCTGCGCGACTATCTGAACCTGTTCCCCCTCGCCGGGGCCGGCGACTACTACTCAGTTTCGCGCGAGCAGTTGCTCGCGATGATGTCGCGGCAGCGCGCGCCGGTGTTCGCTCCGGGCGAGCGCTACGCGTACAGCAACACCGGCTACATGCTGCTGGCCCACGCTCTGGAGCGCGCCGCCGGCAAGTCGATCGGCGAGCTCGCCCGCGAGCGGATCTTCGAACCGCTGGGGATGGACGGAAGCCGGATGTACGAGGACCGCGAGGAGATCACGCCGCGGCGCGCCACCGGCTACCACCGCGACGATGCCGGCAACCTGCGGATCGTCCACAACTACAACTTCGAGATCGCCGGCGACGGGCAGCTCTACACGACGGTGGAGGACCTGCTGCGCTGGGACGACTATCTCCATGGCGCCGAGAAGCCCGCGATCCACGAGTCGATGTTGACGGAGGGGACGCTCAACGACGGCGAACCGATCGAGTACGCCCACGGCATCACCCTGGGCGAGTATCGCGGCCTGCGTACCGTGGGGCATGGCGGCCACTCCTGGGGGTTCCTGACGGCACTCAGGCGCTACGTGGAGCCGGGCCTGTCGATCGCGGTCGCTTGCAACGCCGAGTACGGAGACCCCGGAGAGCTGGCGCGGCGCGTTGCCGACCACTACCTGGCGGACCAGTTTGGGCCCGCGGAGAGCGACGAGGAGGACGAGCAGGACGAGGACGACAAGGAGGAGGCCGCGGAGCAACCCGACCCACCATCCCTGTCGTCCGCCGAGCTGGCCGCGTTCGCCGGCAGCTTCTTCTCCGCCGAGCTGGACGCGACCTACCGGTTCGCCGTCGAGGATGCCGGTCTCACGGTGCGCGTCGAGCAGCAGCCCGCGCTTCAGGTCCAGCCGGTCGCCGAAGACGAGTTCCGGGTCGAGTTCGAGAGCCGCGGTTGGGCGGCGTCGCCGGCGCGGCTGGAGTTCGAACGCAACGGGTCCGGCGCAGTCACCGGGTTCAGCCTGAGTTCGGGCTCCGAGCGGGGTCTCGTGTTCGAGAAGCTCCCTGCCCTCGACGTGCCATGAGAGCACGCCTCTACTCCGTCACTGGGTGCGCCGGCCTTCCGGCCGGCTTACCCGGGCGACGCCGCAGAGCGGCGGCGAACGGGAGGAAGACACGCGAGGCGGCAGCCTCGCTCCTTTCCGCAGCGGCGCTCCTGGCCGGCATCTGCCTCGCCCTCGCAGCCTGTGCACCCACAGACCCCGCCGCGACGGTCATCGTCAACGCCCGCGTCATCGACGGCAGCGGCGGTCCGTCAAGAAACGTGAACGTACGCATCGCCGGCGACCGCATCGCCACCATGGGCGACTTCGACCCGTCCACCGACGACACCGTCGTCGACGCGGACGGCCTCGTCCTGGCGCCCGGGTTCATCGACGTCCACAGTCACCACGACTTCAGGCTGCCCGAGCTGCCGGACGCGCTGGCGGCGGTCAACCAGGGCATCACGACGATCGTGGCCGGGCAGGACGGGGGCCAGCAGCATCCGCTGGCGGAGTTCTTCGCCGAGCTCGATACGGCACCCCCCGCCGTCAACGTCGCGTCCTTCGCCGGTTTCGGGACGCTCCGAAGCGAGGTCATGGGCGAGGACTACATGCGCCACGCCACACCGGAAGAGGTGGCCGCGATGGCGGACCTGCTCCGTGCCGAGCTCGAAGCCGGCGCCCTGGGCCTCTCCTCCGGGCTGGAGTACGACCCCGGGTCCTTCGCCAGGACCGAGGAAGTCGTGGAACTCGCGCGAGTGGCCGCCGCCCACGGAGGCCGCTACATCAGCCACATCCGCAGCGAAGACCGGTACTTCTGGGAAGCGATCGAGGAGATCATCCATATCGGCCGCGAGGCTCAACTCCCCGTGCAGGTCACCCACATCAAGCTCGCGATGAACCGTTGGTGGGGCCAGGCTGAGCGCCTGATCGCCATCCTGGACGAGGCCCGCGCTTCAGGGGTCGAGATCACGGCGGACATCTACCCTTACCGCGCCTGGGCGACATCCTTCACCTGGCTGACGACCGTGTTCCCCGACCGCGATCTCGACCGGCGGGACGGCGCGGAGTACATCCTCGCCGACCTGCTGTCGCCTGACGACGTCCTGCTCCCGGACTTCCTGCCGGAACCGGCCTACAACGGCTTGACCCTCGCCGAGATCGCCGAGATCCGTGGCTCAGACCCGGAAACGACCCTGATGGAGCTGCTCAAGGCCGACACCGAGGCGGGCGGCGAATCCCCCATGCTGGGCTTCGCGATGGACGAACCCGACATCGAAGCCATCATGGCCTGGGCGCACACCGTGATCTGCACCGACGGCGGGCTTGCCGGTTCGCACCCGCGCGGGTTCGGGGCCTTCACGCGGTTTCTCGGTCACTACGTTCGCGACCGCAAAGTCGTCAGTCTCGAGGAGGGCGTGCGGAAGATCACGTCGCTCTCGGCCCAGCACCTGGGGATCACGGAACGCGGCGCGATCCGGGAGGGCCACTACGCTGACCTGGTCCTGTTCGACCCGGAGACGGTCATCGACCGCTCGACGTACGAGGAACCGCATGTACCCTCCGTGGGAATCGAGAAGGTCTGGGTCAACGGCGAACTCGTGTTCGACGGCGGCGAGACCACCGGCAACCGGCCCGGCCGGCCGATCCGCCGCTAGAGCGAGAAAGGAGACGAGTTGAGCAGCTTCACGCAGATCGCTGATTTCCGAGCCGAGTGCGACTGTCTGGCCGAGATCCTGGCGCCACTGTCGGACGACGACTTCGATCGCGCCACACTGTTCAAGGAGTGGACCATCCACGATGTCGTCGCTCACCTCCACATCTTCAACTACGCCGCCGACGCATCGATCCACGATCAGGCCGCGTTCGACGACTTCAAGCAGTTCATGGCCGCCCGGCGGGGCCAGCTCACCCTGCTCGAGCTGACCGACGAATGGCTCGAAGGCAAGCGCAACCGCGCCGTCTATGACGCCTGGCGTGAGTACTACCCGGAGATGTGCGAACGCCTCGAGGGCGTCGATCCGAGGATGCGCGTCGAGTGGTTCGGACCGCCGATGAGCGCGCGCAGCTCGATCACCGCCCGGCAGATGGAGACCTGGGCGCACGCCCAGGAGGTCTTCGACCTGCTCGGACTCGACCGGGAAGAGACCGACCGGATCCGGAACATCGTCTTCCTGGGACTCAACACCTTCGGCTGGACCTACGCGGTCCGCGGCATGGAGGTCCCCGACACCGTTCCGGCCCTCCACCTGACTGCCCCATCCGGCGCCGTCTGGACCTGGAACGCGGACGAAACGGCGAACCGGATCACCGGCAAGGCCGTCGACTTCGCCCAGGTCGTCACCCAGGTACGCAACGTCGCCGACACCTCGCTCGACGTCGAGGGACCGATCGCCACCGAGTGGATGGGCATGGCCCAGTGCTTCGCCGGAGCGCCCGAGACACCGCCGGCGCCGGGTTCGCGGCGCAAGGCCTGAGGATCAGGCCAAATCGAACCGATCCAGGTTCATCACCTTGGCCCACGCCGCGACGAAGTCGTGCACGAACTGCTCCTGCGAGTCGTCGCAGGCGTAGACCTCAGCGATGGCGCGGAGCTGGGAGTTCGAGCCGAAGACGAGGTCGACCGCGGAGCCGGTCCACCGGACCTCGCCCGTCGACCGATCGCGGCCCTCGAAGACGCCCTCGCGGCCGGCGCTGGCCTGCCACTCGGTTGCCATGTCGAGCAGGTTGACGAAGAAGTCGTTCGTCAACACTTCTTGCCGGTCGGTGAAGACGCCAAGCTCGGCGCCGCCTGCGTTCCCTCCCAGGACGCGCAGGCCGCCGACGAGCACCGTCATCTCGGGGGCGGTCAGCGTCAGCATCTGCGCCCGGTCGACGAGCAGCACCTCCGCGGGCCGGTGATGTCCGTTCCCGAGATAGTTGCGGAAACCGTCCGCCGTCGGTTCGAGGACGGCGAAGGACTCGACGTCCGTCTGCTCCTGAACCGCGTCCGTGCGACCCGGCACGAAAGGCGCCTCGATCTCGTGGCCAGCCTGCTTCGCCGCCTCTTCCACGGCCGCGCAACCGCCCAGGACGATCAGGTCGGCAAGCGAGACCCGCTTGCCGTCCGACTGGGCGCCGTTGAAGTCCACCTGGATCGCCTCGAGCGTCTTCAGAACGTCACCCAACTGCGCCGGGTCGTTGACGGCCCAGTCCTTCTGCGGCGCGAGCCGGATGCGCGCGCCGTTGGCGCCGCCGCGCTTGTCCGTGCCGCGGAACGTCGCCGCCGACGCCCACGCGGTCGAAACCAGTTGGGAGACGGTCAACCCTGAGCCGAGGACCCGGCTCTTGAGAGCCACGACATCGTCCTCGTCGATCAACTCGTGGTCGACGCCGGGGACCGGGTCCTGCCAGAGCTGCGCCTCCGCGGGAACCCACGAACCGAGACAGCGGCTGCGGGGACCCATGTCGCGATGGGTCAGCTTGTACCAGGCCCTGGCGAAGGCGTCCGCGAACTCGTCCGGGTTCTCATGGAAGCGCCGCGAGATCGGCTCGTAGATCGGATCGACCTTCAGGGAGAGATCCGTCGTCAGCATCATCGGGGCGTGCCGCTTCGATGGATCGTGGGCATCCGGCACCGTGCCGGCCGCCGCTTCGTCCTTCGGGGTCCACTGGTAGGCCCCGCCGGCGCCCTTCGTCAGCTCCCACTCGTAGCCGAAGAGGTTCTCGAAGAAGTTGTTGTCCCACTCGGCCGGGGAGGTCGTCCAGGCGCCTTCGAGACCACTGGTGATCGCGTCGTCGCCGACGCCTGTACCGAACGTGTTGCTCCAGCCCAGACCCTGTTCCTCGAGACCGGCGCCTTCCGGCTCGGCGCCCACGTGCTCGCCCGCGTCGGCCGCGCCGTGGGCCTTGCCGAACGTGTGACCACCGGCGATGAGCGCCACCGTCTCCTCGTCGTTCATCGCCATGCGACGGAACGTCTCACGGATGTCCCGGGCCGCGGCGACCGGGTCCGGCGTGCCGTTCGGCCCCTCCGGATTCACGTAGATGAGGCCCATCTGCACAGCGCCGAGCGGATTCTCGAGTTCCCGGTCGCCCGTGTAGCGCTCGTCCCCGAGCCACGTCGTCTCCGAGCCCCAGTAGATGTCCTCCTCGGGCTCCCACACGTCCTCGCGGCCGCCCGCGAAACCGAGCGTCCTGAAGCCCATCGACTCCAGGGCGCAGTTGCCGGTGAAGATCATGAGATCCGCCCAGGAGAGCTTGCGGCCGTACTTCTGCTTGACCGGCCAGAGCAGGCGCCGCGCCTTGTCCAGGCTCACGTTGTCGGGCCAACTGTTGAGCGGTGCGAAGCGGAGCGTGCCCGAGGCGCCGCCGCCTCGGCCGTCGTCGATCCGGTACGTGCCGGCCGAGTGCCACGCCATGCGGATGAAGAGCGGCCCGTAGTGACCGTAGTCGGCGGGCCACCAGTCCTGCGAGGTCGTCATCACCTCCTCGATGTCCTGTTTCAGCTCGTCCAGGTCGACCTTCGCGAACTCGTCCGCGTAGTTGAAGTCCTCGCCCATCGGGCCGGAAAGGGGCGAGTTCTGGTGAAGCGCCTTCAGGTTCAACTGGTTCGGCCACCAGCGCTGATTCGCGATGCTCCCCTTCGCCGTATGTCTGTCCGCACCGGCCAGAACCGGGCACTTGCCTGCGTTCGTCATGTCGTCCATCGTCGTGATCTCTCCCGTGTTCGGTTCTCTTCCTGCCCCGTTGTATACAAGGATCCGGACTCGTTGAAAAGTCCCGTAAGGCCGGGGTCGCTCCGCCTCCTCCGGATGGCTCAGACGAGCCGGAGGCGCATGCCGCAGATCGTCACGAGATCGTCTCCGGTGAGGCAACCCGCGGCTTCCGCGTTGGCGAGCGCCCGAGCGCGGTCCGTCACGTGAATGTCCAGGCCGCCGAGGCCTTCGGGACGGCCGTCGCGCAGGGGCACGAAGCGGATTTCGGCGTCCCGCAGAGTGATCGTCGGGACGTCGCCGCCGCCGACCGGCTCTCCGAGCACCTCGCTCCAGCGGGCGGCCAGTGCCGCCGGATCCGCGGTCTGGATCTCGGCGGCGCGCAACCCGTCGACGATCTCCGTGTGCTTCGCACGTTGCCAGTTCTCCCCGGCGGGCCACCAGTCGCCGTCGGAGCGTTCCTCGTCCAGGTTCCAGCGCAGCTCCGGGATGGCGCCGGCTACGTCCTTCGGGTGAAGCTGCATACCCATACCGCGCTCGCTCCGGCCCGGCTCGGAGACCAGACGGATGCCCAGGTCAGCTACCCGCTGCTGGTAGCCGGCGTAGCTGTCGCGCGGGACCTGCATGATGACCATGTAGCCGCCATCGCCGCCGCGACGCTTCAGGTAGCGGCCGCCGGGCGTGTCGTGCTCACCCGGCTGCGGCGAGACCGTCTCGAGGAACTGGTCGCCGAACGGGATGAGGAAGTTGTGCAGCCCGTACTTGCCGACCCCGGGGTCGCGGTAGCAGACCTCGACCCCGAACACTGCCTCGACCTGCTGCTGGATGCGATCGAGGTCGTGGGCCACCAGGCAGATCTGGCGCATGCGGATTTCAGACATCGGCGACTCCTCTGCGGATGTTGGTTGGCGCACTCTACGGCAACGCGAACACGAACAGATTGCTGCCGCGACCGGGGCGGAGTTCGGGCGTCATCCGCGCGTTGGTCGGCCGGCCCGGACCCGTGTTGACGGCTACGTACTGGCGACCCGAGACGGCATACGTGACCGGGAAGCCCACGACCGGGGCGCCCAGGTTGATCTTCCACAGCACCTCGCCGGTCTCCTGGTCCAGAGCTCGAAAGCGTCCGCCCTGGTCGCCACCGAACAGGAGACCGCCGCCGGTCGCGAGCAGCGAGAAGGTCGCCGCCCGCGTCTCGTAGACCCACCGGGTTTCGCCGGTCTCCGCCGAAATCGCCCGCACCGTGCCGAGCTGGTCCGTGCCGGGCGCCACCCGGTGGTTGGCGCCCAGAGCGTAGTGCGCGACGGTCTGGTCCAGGGCCTTGACCTTCTCGCTCTTGAAGTCGGTCGTCACGAGCATCTCGGCGCAGGCCTGCCGTAGCGGGAAGTACATCGTGCGCGTGAGTGGGCTGTAGGCCCCGGCTTCCCAATCCTTGCCGCCCGCCCACGAGGGACAGATGAACATGACCTGCTCGAGTTCGCGGAAGATCACCTCTTCGTTCAGGCTCACCTCGCCGGTGGCGCCGTCGATGCCGGTGATCACGTTCTGCCGCACCGTCGGAGTCGCCCAGAGAAACTCCCCGGTCGCGCGGTCGAGGGTGTAGACCAGGCCGGTCTTGCCGGGGATACCGGTCACGACCTTGCGTACCTCGCCCGCCTTCAGCCGCGGGTTGATCCACTCGACCGCTTCCGGGTCCGGCGCGACCTCCGTATCGATCAGGATGCGCTCGAACACATGGTCGAGGTCCCAGGAGTCGTTCAGGTGCTGGTAGTACCAGCGGATCTCGCCGGTCGAGGCGTCGAGCGCCAGGGTCGAGTTGTGGTACAGGTGCGTGAGATCGGTTCCGCCGAGCATGAACCTCGGCGCCGGCGCGGTGACGCCCGTGCCGATGTAGACGAGTTCCAGTTCCGGGTCGTAGCTCGGCGGCATCCAGGTCCCGACGTGACGGCGGTCTTCGTAGGGCACCGCGCCCCAGGTCTCGTTGCCAGGCTCCCCCGGCAACGGCAGGGTGCGGCGCCGCCAGAGTTCGCGACCGGTCTGCGCGTCATGGGCGAGGATGACGCAGGCGTCGGGTCCCCCGAGCGGCCTGCAACTCCGCCCCGAGATCAGCTTGCCGTCGGCCACGATCGGTCCGGCGCTGTGATGGGCCGGGTTGGCCTTGTAGTCGAGGATCCGCGTCTGCCACGCGAGTTGGCCGGTCGCAGCATCGAGCGCGTACGCGTAGAGGTCGGCGCTTGTGCCGAGAATGAAGCGTCCCCAGATCGCGATATTGCGCGTCTTGCGAGCGAGTGCGCCCGTGTAGCCCCAGACGTCGTCCGGCAAGTCGCGCCGGTGCTCCCAGATCAGATCGCCCGTCGCGGCCGAGAGCGCCTGGATGACGTCCTGCGTATTGGCGACGTACAGGACGCCGTCGTAAGCCAGCGGCGTCGTCTCGGCGCTTCCATCGGCCATGGACCTCGTCCACTCCATCCGGATCCGCCCAACGTTCTCCCGCGTGATCTGGTCGAGCGGGCTGTAGCCCCAGGCGTCGAGGGTACGACGGAAGCTGAGCCAGTCTTCCGGCTCCGGGTTCTGCAGCATCGCGTCGGTCACTGGAACGAAGTCGCCGGCCGACGACTGCTGCGCGCCAGCGGTCGCTCCGGTCAAGGCCGGCGATGCGACCGCGAGGACGGTCCACAGCGCGAGGAGGGTGACGTAGCGCACGTTCATCGCCTAACGATAGACCTCCCTGCGATGGCCCACGCGGACGACCAGCACCGTGAGCTGCACGTGGATCGTCTCGTAGATGATCCGGTAGCGGCCAACGCGGAGCCGCCTTAGTCCGCCGAATTCTCCCTTCAGCGCAGATCCCGCCGACCTCTCGTGGGCCAGCCGATCGATCGCCGCGACGATGCGCCGACGATCGCCGGGATCGATCTTCCCGAGAGCTCTAGCCGCGCTCGCCTTGATCTTGATCGAGTAGACCGCGCCTGACATCTTCCCAATCCAGCACCGGATCCGCGGGGTCGTTGAGTCGATCCAGGGCCAAGCGAAGATCCTCAAAGTCCTCGAGGTAGTACTCGAGCGCCTGCCTGAGCAACTGAGCCCGAGATCGATTCAGTCGACTGGCGGCACGGTCCGCCTTCTCGACCAGTTCGTCGGGGAGCCTCGCGGTTACCTGCACCATCCTGGAACACCTCCGACCCCATACGATGTCGTTGACTTCGGCTGAAGTCAAGAGCACACTACCCGGAGGGACTCTCTGATGGCGTGGCAGTATGCGACCACCAAGGCATCAGCCCGAGACCCCCATATGGAACACATGTGCATGCTATTGTGTTCTCCATGAGCAAGACGATCACGCTGCGAGTCGACGAGGCGACCTACGAGGAATTCAGGGAGGCGGCAGCAGCCGAGAATCGGCCCTTGTCGAATCTCATTCAGACAGCCGCGCTCGCCAAGGTCCGCGAGCAGCAGTTCGTCGACGACGCCGAGATGGCCGAGATCCTGGAGGACGAGCTGTTGCTTCGCCGGTTGAAAGCAGGCTCACGCGAGGCGCTCCACCGCAAGGGCGCGTTTGTTGACTGACTATCGGCTGTTTGAGACCGAACAGTTCGATCGGGACCTACACGGCATCGCCCGCGCCGGCCATCGAGAAGTCGTCGACAAGCTGAGAAGGGTCGTGTACCCCCAGTTGCGTCAGCATCCTCACATGGGCCCGCACATTCGACGGCTCAAAGGCTATGAACCGCCGACCTGGCGCTACCGCATCGGCGCCTGGCGCTTCTTCTATGAGATCGACGAAGAGAAGCGGCTCGTCTTCCTCCTCACTGCCGCACACCGAGGTTCTGCATATCGTTAGCGTCTCGAACGCGGACGCCGGCGCAGCCCCCGGGGCAGGCCAATCCGCACGAACGAACGAACGAGGAGACCACGCTGATGGCACAGGGATTCACGGACCGCGACGTACCCGACCAATCCGGCCGGACCTTTCTCGTCACCGGCGCCAACGCCGGCATCGGCTTCGAGACGGTCAGGGTGCTCGCGAGACGAGGCGGGCGGGTGCTGCTGGGGTGCCGCTCCGAGGAGCGAGCCGCCGGTGCGATCGACAGGATCCGCGCCGAGTCCCCTGGGGCCGATGTCGAGTTCCTGCCCCTCGACCAGGCGGACCTCGCCAGCGTTCGCGCCGCCGCCGAGCAGGCGGCCGCCGAACCGCGCCTCGACGTGCTCGTCAACAACGCCGGCATCATGGGCGTGCCGCACACCCTGACCGTCGACGGGTTCGAGGCGCAGTTCGCCGTGAATCACCTCGGCACGTTCGCCCTCACCGGACACCTGCTGCCGAAGCTCGAAGAAACGGAAGGAAGCCGCGTCGTCATCACCGCGAGCCTCGCCCACCGAGGAGGCCGCATCCACTGGGACGACATCGACGGCGCGAAGCTGTACGGGCGCCAGGCCCGCTACCAGCAGAGCAAGCTGGCCAACCTGCTCTTCATGTATGAACTCGACCGCCGGCTCAAGGCCCGCGGCTCTGGAACGATCGCCGTCGCCTGCCATCCGGGCTTCGCCCAGACCGAGATCGGCCGCGCGTTTCCCCTGATCCAGGTGGCGGCGCCCCTGGTCCGGGCGTTGTTCAACACGCAGGCGCAGGGAGCGTGGCCGACGCTGTTGGCGGCGACAGCGCCCGGCCTCACCGGAGGCGACTACTACGGGCCCAGGAACTGGGGCGAGCTGAGCGGTCCGGGCGGCGGGGCCTGGTCGTCGCCAGCCAGCCGTGACCCGGAACTCGGCAAGCGGCTGTGGGATCTCTCGGTCGAGATGACTGGGGTCGATCCGGGGATCTGAGGACTGGAGGAGAACAGGGAGCCAGGCTGACGCCTCGCCGGTTTCCCGAAGGCCGGCGGGAACCCGGGCGGCGCGAATCCGCGCCACCCGCGAACCATTCCGTGCACCCGTCAGCGGGTGCACGGACGGCACGCCGGCGCACCCGGTGAAGAAGTGAACACGAAGGCCATCGAGACGCAGGTGCTGATCGTCGGCGGCGGGCCGATCGGCCTCATGGGCTCGCTGCTGCTGTCTCGGCTGGGCGTCAAGTCGCTGGTCGTCGATCTGCGGGGCCGCACGAGCACGCACCCGCGGTCCCGGCTGCTCGACGCCCCGTCGGTCGAGCTGATGCGGGAGGTCGGCGTGGAGCAGCAGGTGATCGACACCGGCCTCGGCCCCGACTGGACCGAGTACAACCGCTGGTTCGACAGCCTGGCGGGCAAGGAGATCTGCCGGGTTCCCACGCCGTCCTTCCACTCCGTCCGGACCGAGCGCAGTTCCTCCATGCCCGTCATGACGGCGCAGGACTACGTCGAGGCGATCCTCTACGACAAGGCCCAGGACGACCCGAACGTCGACCTCCGCTTCGACACGACCGCGAGCGGGCTGACCCAGACCGACTCCGGGGTCACCTGCACGATCCGCGACAACCGCACCGGGCGCGCGGCCCCTGTCTCGGCCGAGTACGCGATCGGCGCGGACGGCCTGCGCAGTTCGACGCGCGCCGCCATCGGAACGGAACTCGATGCCGACTTCATGGACGTGTTCTTCCAGGACGTCATCTTCCGGGCGGACTTGACCAGGTACACCAGCGACCGGCAGGGCGGTCTGCTCTTCATCGCCCACCCGATGGGAGCGGCCGTCTTCCAGCCGCTCGACGGCGTGCGGCGCTGGCGCTGCCAGATCGGAGGTTTCGACCGCACCCGGAAGATGACCGCCGAGTTCGCCGAGAACTGGATCCGGTCAGCCCTCGGCACGGACGAGCCGGTCCCGATCGAGGTGCGGACGATGACGGAGTGGCAGTTCCAGCCGGGCCGCGCCGGACATCTCGGCAGGGGCCGCATCTTCCTGGCCGGCGACGCGGCGCACGTCTTCATCCCGACCGGCGGGCTCGGCAACAACACCGGCTTCGTCGGCATCCGCAACCTCGCCTGGAAACTCGCCTTCGTACTGCGCGGCGCCTCGCCCGCGTCCCTGCTCGAGACGTACGACGCCGAGCACCAGCCGGTCGCCGAACAGCGCGTCGCGGCCGGGCGCCGCAACGCGCAACTGTCCGGAGGGATCTTCCGCGCGTTCCACGAGGGCGGCGACACGCAAGAGGCCGCCCGGAACTGCCGCCAGTACGGGGAGTACGAGGGGCTGATCTACGGCTACGAACTGGCGTCCGATCTCTGCGCCCGCGACGACGCGCCCGCCCCCGCGGTGGACAATCCAGTCTGCGACTACGTTCCGGTCGTGCGTTCCGGCCGCCGGGCGCCGAACCTGTGGCTGGACGGGAGCTGGACCCGTTCCGTCCTCGACTGGAACGGTCTGGGCTACACGGCCGTTCTCGGAGCTCACGTCGAACCCGCGCCCTGGCAGGCTGCTGCCGGCGCGATTGACGAGCGCGGCTTCCCCATCCGGGTCGAGCGGCTGCCTGAGGTCGACGACGCGGCGCCCTACGACAACGAGGAGATCGTCCTGATGCGCCCGGACGGCATCGTCGCCGACCACTGGGACGCCACCGGCGTAGAACCCGGCGACGAGGCGGAACGTCTGGCGCGCATGCTGCCACCGGGTGCGCCGACGTCCCCGCAGTCTCAGGAGTAGCACGAGGCCCCACACTGGGTGCGCCGACGTCCCCAGTGGCCGCTGATACCGTCTTTGCTTCCCATCCAGACAGGAGGTCGACCATGTCGAAGCCGTTCTCCCACGCCGCCTTCGTCGCCGAGCAGAGCCGACGGCGCTTCCTCTACTCCAGCGGAGTGCTGGCCGCCGGCGCCACCTTCGGCGGCTCGGTTGCGCCGTTTCTTTCGGCTCGGGCCGATGCGGCGTTCCGGCCGGACGACCGGGCGATCGTCGAGACGACCGCCGGCAAGGTCCGGGGCGGCATCGCGGACGGAGTGCGCATCTTCCGCGGCATTCCCTACGGCGCCTCGACCGCGGGCAGGAACCGCTTCATGCCGCCCAAACCTCCAACGCCCTGGCGCGGCGTCCTCGACACGCTGGAGTACGGCGACTCCTGTCCACAGACTCCCTACAACCTCGAGCGTCCCTCGGGCATCTCCTGGTTCACGCCGTTCTGGAGCACCGGGCAGTCGGAGGACTGCCTCCGGCTCAACGTGTGGACGCCCGCGCTCGACGACGGCAAGCGACCGGTCCTCGTCTGGTTCCATGGCGGCGGCTACTCCCGCGGCTCCGGCAGCAGCTCGATGTACGACGGGATCAACATGGCGAGCCGCGGCGACGTCGTGTCGGTGACGGTGAACCACCGGCTCAACGTCTTCGGCTACGCCGGGCTGGGCGGAGTGCTGGGTCCTGACTTCGAGCACGCCGGCAACGCCGGCATGCTCGACCTCGTCCAGTCACTCGAGTGGGTGCGCGACAACATCGAGCGGTTCGGCGGCGATCCGGGCAACGTGCTGATCTTCGGCGAGTCGGGTGGCGGCGCGAAGGTCTCGACCCTGCTCGCGATGCCCGGGGCCGCCGGGTTGTTCCACCGCGCGGTGATCCAGTCGGGGCCGGCACTCAGGGTGTCGACCACCGAGAGCGCGACGATCACCGCCCGGCGCCTGCTCGACGAACTGGGCGTCGGGAAGGGCGATGTCGACAAGCTGCGCCAGGTTCCCGCCGAGCGCCTGCTCGCGGCGAGCGGCGCCGCGGCCGCAAGGGCCGCGGGAGAAGGCGGCAGCGGGTTCCGGCCCGTGATCGGCCCCGACATTCCGAACCACCCCTTCGACCCGATCGGTCCAGAGGTGTCCGCTTCCGTCCCCGTGATGATCGGCTCCAACCTCCACGAAGTCACGCTGTTCGTGGCCAACGACCGGGAGCTCTTCGAGCTCGACGAGCCCGGACTCGTCGACCGCACGGGGCGTATCTACGGGGAAGACGCCGACGAGGTCCTCGACACGTATCGCGCCGCCTACGCCGATCTCGGCGCATCCGACCTCTACTTCGTCCTTGCCTCGGACGGAACCCGGTTCCGCTCGATCGAACTCGCCGAAGCCAAGATCAAACGCGGCGGTGCGCCGACCTACATGTACCGCTTCGACTGGCTCAGCCCCGCCTGGGACGGACGCTTCCGCGCGGCCCACGCTTTCGAGATCCCGTTCGTGTTCGGCAACGCGCAGCTCAGCGACGAGGTGACCGGCGGCGGTCCCGATGCGGTCGCCCTGGCAGCGAAGATGCGGGACGCCTGGATCGCCTTCGCCCGCAACGGCGATCCGGGCCATGCCGAGTTGCCGGCGTGGCCCGCCTACGACACAAAGACGAGGTCGACGTTGCTCTTCAACGACGTCTGCACGGTCGCGAACGATCCGGGCAGGACCGAGCGGATGTTGTGGGAGAAGATCCAGGCGAGGACCTAGCCCCGTACGCCAGCGAGTAGGCCGACCACGCCGCGACGGCGGTAACCGCCGGCCGGTCGGCATCGTCAGTCTTGCAGGGGCGCCTCCGCCCCTGTTGGGAGACAATGTTCCCGCAATGACCAGAGCCAGGATCGCCGGCGGCGCGGCCGCGCTCTTGCTGTTCGCCCTTCTTGTGGCTCTCGGCCTCGTCGCGGCGCGTCTGCTGCGGAACCCGGACGGCAAGCCTGACGCCACGGCCCCGCCCGCGGTGGCTCGCTCACCCGCGACGTCGGCCAAGGCCCACCAGGGCTTCCTCTACGGACGCGTCACGACGAGGAGCGGCGCCGCCTACGAAGGTCGCCTGCGTTTCGGCGGCGACGAGGAGGCGTTCTGGGGCGACTACTTCAACGGCTTCAAGGAGGAGAACCCCTGGGCCGGGGACGTGCCGCCCGAGCGACTGACGCAGAGCAGGCCGGTCACCGTCCTCGGCGTCGAGATCACCCGGCGCAAGCGAAAGCTCAACCTGGGCCGGCCCTTCATGTCGCGGTTCGGCGATGTCAGACGGATCGAGCCGAGCGGGCGCGAGCTCCTCGTTACGCTCAAGAGCGGGACCGAATTCGTCCTCAACCGCTTCGACGCCGACGACTTCGCCGACGGCGTGCGGGTGTGGGACGACGAGCAAGGCGTCGTCGACCTCGGCGAACGCCGGATCCGCGCCATCGAGCTTCTCCCCACCGCCGACCTGGAGGCCACTCCGGACCGGCTGCACGGCACGGTACGCACCGCACACGGGAGCTTCACCGGCTTCGTCCAGTGGGACCGGCAGTTCGGCGTCGGCTCCGACGAGCTTCAGGGCCGGGCAGCGGACGGCGAGCTCAGTCTGCGGTTCGACGCGATCCGCACGATCGCGCGCGACTCCGAGAACCGTGCGCGGGTGACACAGCGCGACGGCCGCGAGTTCGTCCTCTCCGGCGCCCGCGCCGCTGGCCGCGGGAATCGCGGCGTCTACGTCGACGACGCACGCTACGGCCGAGTGCTCGTATCGTGGGAGGCCTTCGAACGCCTCGACTTGGCCGAAGGCGACGGCAGCGGCCCCGCCTACGACGACTTCCCGCCGGGGCAGGCGCTCTCGGGCGCCGTCACCACTCGTACGGGCAGTCGCCTCACCGGTCGGCTGGTCTTCGACCTCGACGAGAGCGAAACGACCGAGACGCTCGACGCGCCGGCCGGCGGCGTCGACTACACGATTCCCTTCGGCCTCGTTGCTTCCATCGAGCCTCCGGATCGGGAGGAATGCGACTCGGGCCGCGGTGTGAGCGTGGCGCTCCACAGCGGCGAGCTTCTGCAACTCGACTGCGCCGGCGACCTCACGCCGTCCAATCCCGGCATGCTGATCTTCGTCAACGGGAGCGAAACCACCGAGTTCGTACCGTGGGCCGAAGTAGCGCGGGTCGCCCTCGACCTACCGGCCGTAACAGTCCCGATCAGAAGATGAGCTGGAGCCCCTCGCCGTCGACGACGGCGGCGGTGCCCCGGTTGCTCCACCACTTCGGCTCGGCGAGTTCGCTTTCCCAGGCGTCGAGAGCGTTCTGGAGTTCTTCGAGGACTTCGCTCTCCTCGCCGGCGACGGTGTGCAGCTCGCCGAGATCGGTTGCCAGATCGTGAAGCCGCAATACCTGGCCGAGCGGTGAATCACGGGGCGCCTCGAAGTCCCGGAGCAGCTCGCCGGTCCGCGTGATCTGGGCAAGCCGCTCTTCGGTGGCCCGATTGACCTCCCACAGCTTCCAGTCGCCGCGGCGAACGGCGCGGTTGGGGCCGGCGCGCCAGAACAGCGCCTCGTGCGGCGGGCCGGCCTGCTCGCCGCGGACGTAGGGCAGGAGGTCCACGCCGTCGAGCGGCTTCTCGGGCAGCGGCGCACCGGCGGCGGCGGCAAACGTCGGTAGCAGGTCGAGCGACGAGACCGCCGGCTCGTACACCTGGCCAGACTCCACACCCGCCGGCCAGCTCAGCAGGAAGGGCACGCGGATGCCGCCTTCGAAGAACCAGCGCTTGCCGCCGCGGAGCGGACCGTTGGTGCAGGCGCCGTCGACGTACAAGGCACAGCCGTTGTCGGAGAGGAAGACGATCAACGTGTCCTTTTCCAGTCCATGCTCGCGCAGCTTCGCCACTACTTCGCCGACGCTGTCGTCGAGCGACGAGACCATCGCCGCGAAGATGCGGGTCTTCTGGTCCTCGATGTGCCGGTACCGGTCGAGGTACTTCGCGGTCGCCTGCAGCGGCACGTGCGGCGTGTAGTGCGCCAGGTAGAGGAAGAAGGGCTCCTCGTGGCGCCGGTCGATGAAGTCGAGGGCCTCGCGAGTCAACACGTCGGTCAGGTACTCGGTCTCTTCGACCACCTCGCGGCCGCGAAAGATGGGCCGCTGTCTCGTCTCGGAGATCCGCTGCGGATTCCAGTTCTCCACTCCTTCGGCGGATGGCTCGATGAAGATCGAACCGGCCTGCATGCCGAAGAACTCGTCGAAGCCGCGGTCGAGCGGGTGTTTCCCGCCCTCCCAGCCGAGCTGCCACTTGCCGACCGCCCCGGTGGCGTAGCCGGCGGACCGCATCACCTCGGCCAGCGTCGTCTCGTCGAGGTTCAGGCCATAGTCCTGGACCGACGCGTTGAACTCGTAGCCGTGTCGCTGCGGGTAGCGGCCGGTCATCAGCCCGGCGCGGGACGGGCTGCAGACCGCGGCGGTCACGTAGCCGGCCTCGAAGCGCACGCCCGAGGCGCCCAGGGCGTCGA
Organism: Thermoanaerobaculia bacterium; assembly: GCA_965232105.1. Classification (GTDB taxonomy): domain Bacteria; phylum Acidobacteriota; class Thermoanaerobaculia; order Multivoradales; family Multivoraceae; genus Multivorans. The sequence goes on along the minus strand of OZ246956.1, from coordinate 1,909,941 downwards.
TGTTCGGGGTCTCGATGATCTCGCTGCCGTACAGGCCGAGATCGCCGTAGCCGAGATCGTCGGCGAGGATGAAGACGACGTTGGGTTGGCGCTGCTCGTTGTCGCCAGCGGTGTCGCCGGCCGGGTCCTGGGTACAGCCGAACGCGGCGCAAACAACTATCGAGACGACCATCGGGCGCTGAAACGACATGTGGCTCCAATCCTGGGAACGTGGGCATCCTGCCCGCATCTGGCGCGAAGCGCGGGCTACACTCAGCATCCTACCTCCCAACTACGTTCGAGAAAGCGCATCATGAGATGGACACGCCTTCCCGCCCTCGCGGTCGTCATCCCGGCCCTGCTCGCCGGCTGCGGAGGATCGGCCGAGGACGCCGGCGCCGGGCCTGACGCGCCGGACCCGGCGAGTGCGCCGCAGCCCAATCCGCTGCGCAACGCCTACTTCGGCGACCTGCACGTCCACACCCGCTTCTCGATGGACGCCTACATCTTCGACGTGCGAGCGACGCCGGACGACGCCTACCGCTTCGCCCGCGGCGAGCCGCTCGTTCACCCCGCCGGCCACACGATGCAGCTCCGGCGGCCCCTGGACTTCCAGGCGGTGACCGACCACGGCATCCTGCTTGGCGTGCTGCCGGCGATGGACGACCCGGAGGACCCGCTGTACGACGTGCCGATCGCCAGGGAGCTGCGCGAACTGGGACCCGCCGAGGGTTTCCGGCGGGGGCTGCAGGCCTTCCGGAGCGGCGAGTTCCACGAGATCGATGGCAGCGAAGCGAACCGTTCCGCCTGGCAGCGCATCGTCGAGTCCGCCGAGCACCACAACGACCCCGGCGCATTCACCACCTTCATCGGCTACGAGTACACGACCACCGCCGCCGACACGGGCAACCTCCATCGCAACGTGATCTTCCGCGGCAGCGATGCACCCGCACTCCCGTTCACCGCGATGGATTCGAACAACCCCGAGGACCTCTGGTCCTGGCTCGACACCCTCCGCGACGACGGAATCGAGGCGCTCGCCATCCCCCACAACTCGAACGGCAGCAACGGCAACATGTTCAGCCTGGCGACGTTCGAAGGCGGCCCGTTCGACGCGGAGTACGCCGAGACCCGGATGCGCAACGAACCGATCGTCGAGGTCACCCAGGTCAAGGGCACGTCGGAGGTCCACCCGATGCTGTCGCCGAACGACGAGTGGGCTGACTTCGAGATCATGCCCTACCGGGTGAGCTCCACCCTCCCCAGCGAACCGAAGGGGAGCTACGTGCGCACTGCCTATCTCGACGGACTGCTGCTCGAGGAGACCGAGGGCTTCAATCCCTTCCGTTTCGGCCTCGTCGGCGCCACGGACACTCACAACGCCGGCGGCACGCCGGACGAGGACGACTACCACAGCAAGGTCGGCAGGCGGGACGGCACGCCCCAGCTTCGCGGCTCCGTGCCGCTCGACGAACCGAATCCGGACGGCTCCCCCGCCTACGCCCAGACCTACTTCCAGATGTGGAGCGCCTCCGGCCTGACCGGCGTCTGGGCCGAGGAGAACACGCGCGATTCGATCTACGATGCATTCCGGCGCAAGGAGACCTTCGCGACGACCGGGCCGCGGATCCAGGTGCGGTTCTTCGGCGGTTACGACTTCGACGCCGATCTTGCCGACGACCCCGAGATGATCGCGACCGCCTATGAGCAGGGCGTGGCGATGGGCGGCGATCTGCTGGCGGACGGCGGCCGTGCGCCGAAGCTGCTGCTCTGGGCGTCGGGCGATCCGGAGAGCGCGGGATTGCAGCGGCTACAGGTCGTCAAGGGCTGGGTCGACGGCGGCGAGGTACACGAGACGGTCATCGACGTCGCCTGCTCCGACGGCGGCTCGCCGTCGGGCGACCCGCCGCGCTGCCCCGACAACGGGGCCTCGGTCCACCTCTCCGACTGCAGCATCTCACAGGACCTGGGCGCGGCCGAGCTCCGCGCCGTGTTCGAGGACCCGGGGTTCGACCCCGACCAGCGGGCGGTCTACTATCTGCGGGTGCTCGAGAACCCGACCTGCCGCTGGTCGACCTGGGACGCGATCCGGGCCGGCGTCGAACCGCGGCCCGGCGTGGCGCCGACGATCCAGGAACGGGCCTGGTCGTCGCCGATCTGGTACCGGCCATGAAGGTGTCGGTCCCCATCGCTATCCTCGCGATTGCGCTGCCGGCCTGCCAGACGGCCGAGCCCCCCGCCTCAAACCTCGTTGCCGACACGCCGACCCGGGCCCAGGGCGAGGACGGTTCCTGGATCTCCTGGCGCGAGCACATCATCGACGACGTGGCGGTCGGCGGCGTGCCGATTCGCGGCGGCGACGGACTCGAGATGGCCGATCTCGACGGGGACGGCCATCTCGACATCGTCTCGGTCCACGAGTCGGACACCGAGTACGGCAACGAAGGGGCGGGTCACGTCCGGCTCGCCTTCGGCGGTCCCGATCCCGGCACGTGGCGCCTGGCGACGCTCGCCGAAGGTGACGAAGCCTCGGCCGCCGAGGACGTCGCCATCGCCGACTTCGACGGCGACGGCGATCTCGACGTCGTGGCCGCCTGCGAGCTGGCCCACCTGATCTACTTCGAGAACCCCGGCACGGGCACCGAGGAGGCGGCCGCCGCCCTGCGGAGCGGCGACTGGCCGCGGGTGATTCCGCCGGTCACGAAAGACCGGGGCTCCTACATCCGCGTGTTCGCTAGCGACCTCGACGGCGACGGCCGACCCGAGGTCGTCGCCCCGAACAAGGGGGCGCAGAACCCGGGTCGCGGGACCACCGCGAAGCACCCGATCTCGTGGTTCGATACGACGGACGAACCCCTCTCCGGCGAGTGGATCGAGCACGAGATCGTCCAGGTGATCTGGCCGATCAACTCCCAGACCGTCGATCTCGACGGCGACGGCGACACGGACATCGTCGCCGGCTCGACCGGCGAGGGCCGGATCTTCCGGTTCGAGAACCGCAGCGCGGGGGACGGCGACGTCGCCCTCGTCGAGCACCCGATCCTGGTCGAGGGGACGACGACAACCGCGGACACGGTTCGCCCGCCGAATGCACCTCAGGCCGGCGCCCTGCTGAACGGCTTCAACATGGCTTTCGTCGACCTCTCCGGCGACGGGCGGCTCGACCTCGCAACGGTCGAGTTCGGGGGCTTCCTCGTGTGGCTGGAGCAGCCCGCCGACCCGGCGGACTCCTGGCAGTTGCGGCCGATCGGCCGCCTGACCCCGGACAACCTGGTCGGCTTCGCCTTCGCCGACATCGACGGCGACGGCGACCTCGACGCGATGTCGGGCGCCTACAGCCGCAGCGGGCGGGCCGAGGACGGCGAGGTCGAACCCGACACGCCGCTGGGACGGCTGGCGTGGTTCGAGAACCCGGGCAACCTCAACGGCGAATGGACCCGGCACGACATCTCGCGGCGCAAGCGCGGCATGTTCGACAGCTTCGCCGCCCGCGACCTGGACGGCGACGGCGATGTCGACTTCGCCGGCACGCGCGGCAACAGCGCCGAATTCGACGGCGTGTACTGGCTCGAGCAGGTCCGCACGGCAGAGCCGGTCGCCGCGTTCGACCAGGCCCGCGAGACCGAGAGCGAGCAGATGCCGCTGCCGTGAGACTGGTTGCTGGTTAGGCCCCGCACTGGGTGTACCGCTCCACATTGGGCGCGCCGACGTCCCCGTCGACTTTCACGAGCAGCAGGACACCGCGCACTGGGTGCGCCGACGTCCCCGTCGGCTCTCGGGCGACGCCGCGAAGCGGTGGCGACCGAGATTGAATCGCGAGGCCGAAGGCCTCTCCTTACTTGAAGCGGCAGAGATAGGGAGCGAGGCTGACGCCTCGCACGTTTTTCCCGGAAAGCCGACGGGGACGTCGGCGCACCCAGTGTGGAGCAGCGCACCCTGTGTGGAGCGGCGCACCCAGTGCGGAGCCTCTTCTCAGGGCCGGCGCACCCAATCTGAGGCCTCGGTGAGAGCACGTACTTCTTCTGGGTTCCGCAGGCGCGCGGACGACCACGGCCACTCGGCCGGTTCGCTGCACAGCCCGGCAGTGACGGGGTTCAGCCAGATGTACCGGCGCGCCGCGTGAAGGTGACGAGGATCGCGGATGTAGCGGTCGTAGTAGTCCCTCATCCAGAACGGCCCCGACCGCCGCAACACACGGTTCGCACGCCTCGCGGTCACCGACTTCCAGCCCTGGACGATGGTCGGGAGCGAACTGCCAAGTGGCTCGATCAGCACGTGTACGTGATTCGGCATCACACACCAGTCGATCAGCCGGTAGCGGTCGCCATCGCCGTACAGCAACGCGGACTGAACGAGCACGGCGATCTCCGGCCGCCTCAGGTGGCAGGCGCCGTGCCCCGCGTCCTCGAAGCGGTTGATGAGGCGCGCAAGTCTGGCCGCGTGCAGCTTGTTCGGCACGGCGGACGGATCTTTGCCGTCAATCGGCTCGTCCCGTTCGGCTCGCCACCGCCTCAGCAGGGCCGCCGGCACGCTGTCGGCGAGACGGAAGCCGACGCTTTAAACGGCCTCGGGGCTGTCGATGTGGGGGTGGTAGCCGCGGGAATGCCAGCCCAAGTGTGGCTTCTGGCGGGTGATCTTCCCGGGATTGTCTGGCATGTCCGGGAAAGAGGTACGGAAGCAGCCGGTCTGGCGTCCAAGTCGGGTTGCTCCACACTGGGTGCGCCGACGTCCCGTCGGCTCTCGCGAGCAGCACGACGCCCCCCTACTGGGTGCGCCGACGTCCCCGTCGGCTCTCGGGCGACGCCGCGAAGCGGTGGCGACCGACGGAGACTTGCGAGGCCGAAGGCTTCTCCTTACTTGAAGCGGCAGAGATAGGGAGCGAGGCTGGCGCCTCGCACGTTTTTCCCGGAAAGCCGACGGGGACGTCGGCGCACCCAGTGGGGAGCCTCGTGCCGACCACCAGGCCGACGGGGACGTCGGCACACCCGGTACGGAGGGGCCTAGCCCGTGTCCGGCCGGTCGTCCGGGACGAAGCCGTCGCGGTTGGGCATCTCGACCTTGGGCAGGCTCTCCTGGTCGAGTGCCGCGTCCTCGTCGACGAGTCCCATCAGGTTGAGCAGATGGGCGACCACGGCGTAAATCTCGTCGTCGGTGAGCGAGCCGGGCGCCTCGTACGGCATGGAGCGGCGGACGTAGTCCCAGAGGGTCGTGGCGTAGGGCCAGAAGCTCTCGACCGTTTTCCGCGGCCGCTCGGAGGTCAGGCTGTCGCGGCCTCCGACGAGCGCCGCGGCGTCCTCGCCGCCGGCGTTCCGCCCGTGGCAGGCGGCGCAGAACTGCTGGTAGACGGCCTTGCCCTCGGTGACGGTTCCCCGGCCTTCTGGCAGTCCTTTGCCGTCGGGGAAGACGGTGTAGCCGGCAGCCTGGAGCTGCTCGGCGGTGGCCTCGTGGCCGAGGCCGGTGCGCTCCGACTCGGCGGCAGGGAGGGCGATGGCGGTGCCGAGGAGGAGGACGGTAGCGAGGAGTGGAGCGAGGCTTGCGCCTCGCGCGGTTCTTCCCGGAAAGCCGGCGGGGACGCCGGCGCACCCAGTGTGGGGCCTCTGACCAAGGCCGGCGTCCTCGCCGGCTCTCGGGCGACGCCGCGAAGCGGTGGCGACCGAAGTCAAATCGCGAGGCCGAAGGCCTCTCCTTCGACTGCAGCGGCCTCGCCCGCTACGCCTCGACATTCGTTACCTCCCCCGACTCGTGCACTTCCCAGGCCTTGATCCGGTTGTTGTGGTAGATCGTCGACCGGCCTCTCGCCTCGAGCAGGGCCGCCAGCGTCGGCTGGACGTAGCCCGTGTCGTCGGTCGCCCGGGACATCAGGACGTGGCGACCGCCTTCCCACCGCCAGGGCGACCGGAACCGCGTGAAGGCCTTCGCGTAGCGCGGGCCGTCGATCTCGGCGTCGGCCCAGGACCGGCCGCCGTCGGTCGACACCTCGACCCGGGAGATCGTGCCGCGGCCCGACCAGGCCAGGCCGCGGATCTCGTGGAAGCCCGGCGCGTTCAGTTTCTGCTCGCCCGAGGGCCGAGTGATGACGGACTTCGCGTCCATCACCAGGGTGAACTGGCGCGCCTTGCCGTCGGGCAGGAGGTCCGTGTACTTCGAGGTCTCGTCCCGGGCCATCGACGGCATGTGGGCGACCTCCAGCCGGCGCAGCCACTTGACGCTGACGCTGCCTTCGCAGCCCGGCACGAGGAGCCGTAGCGGATAGCCCTGCTCCGGCCGGACCGCCTCGCCGTTCTGGCCGTACGCGATGATCACGTCGTCAAGGGCGCGTTCAAGCGGCACGCTGCGGCTCATCAACCCGGCGTCGGCGCCCTCCGCGACGACCCAGCTCGCCTCCGGCCTTACTCCGACCTCGTCCAGGAGGTCGGCGAGCTGGACGCCGGTCCACTCGCTGCAGCTCGCGAGCCCGTGGCTGAGCTGCACGTTCGGCGCGCCGGCCGGCGACCACTCGCGACCGCTGTTCCCCGAGCACTCGACGAAGTGGAACCGGGACACCGAGGGCATCCGCACCAGGTCGTCCATCGAGAAGACGAGCGGCCGGTCGACCAGACCGTGGATCGTCAGCCGGTGGCTGTCCGGGTCGATCGCCGGCACCCCGGTGTGGTGCCGTTCGAAGTGGAGACCGGACGGCGTGACGATGCCCTCGAGGTCCGCGAGCGGCGTGTTCGAGGAGGACGCCGTCGCGTCGGGCGCCCGGCTCCACCGCTTCGAGTCGGCGAAGGGAGACGGCCTTCCGTACTCGGTGGGAGTCTCCCCGAGGTCCCGGATCTCGCCAGGCGCCTGGGCTTGGGCAGCGGAGTGGAGCGAACTCGCCGCGGCGGCGCCGGCGAGTCCGAGGAACGCGCGGCGGCTTGGTCGTTGCTTGCTCATGCCGATCTCCTCTACAGACGGTTGACTGCCTCCTCGGCGAGGTCGAGGGTCCTCACGATGCGCTGGCGCATCTCGGGCAAGTCGACGCCTTCGGTGCTCTTCTTGCCTTCCATGTAGCGGGCGTACACGCCGTGCACGATCGCCGCGGACTTCCAGCGGTTGAAGCCGACGTAGTAGTCCAGGTGGGACAGGTCGCGGCCCGTGCGCTCGGCGTAGCGCTCGAGCAGAGACTCACGCGACGGGAAGCCGGGCGCCGCGGTCGCGCCGCCCGAACCGCTCGGCATCGTGTCCGTCGCCGGCATCCACTGGTTCATCGCGTAGGCGAGGTCGGCCAGCGGATCGCCGAGGGTCGAGATCTCCCAATCGACGACCGCGGCGATCGTGGAATCCGGCCCCACCAGGCAGTTGTGAAGCCCGTAGTCGCCGTGAACGACGCGCGCCGGCCCCTGGTCCGGCAGGTGCTCGAGGAAGTAGCGCTGCAGATCGTGGGCGCGTGCGTCGTCCAACTGGGCCGGCTCGACCGACGCGGTCCAGGACCGGTACCAGGTTCTGAGCTGACGAGCGACGTAGCTGTCCCGCTTGCCGAGGGCGCCCAGCCCCACCTCGTCCGGGTCGACCGCATGGAGTTCGGCCAGCACATCGACAAAGGAATGCGCCAGCTTCACGCGGCACTCCTCGGGTACCCACTCCTCGGTGTGCGCGGCGCTGTAGAGCGGTCGGCCGTTCACCAGCCCCATCACGTAGAACCAGGCGCCGGTGATGTCGGGGCTCTCGCAGAACGCAAGCGCCGGAGGCACCGGCACCGCCGTGGGACCGAGGGCCGAGATCAGCGACCACTCACGGCTCATGTCGTGGGCCTTGGGCAGCAGCACACCCTGGGGAGGCCGCCGGATGACCGCCGAGCGGCCATCCGCGTCGTCGAGGCGATAGGTCAGGTTCGAGTGGCCGCCCTCGAGCCGGGTCCACCGGAGCGGCGGAGTCAGGCCATCGACGTGTTCGGCGATCCATGCCTCGACGGCGGATTGGTCGTAGCCCTCCGGGCCCTTGCTCTCGTCGTGTGAAGACATGGTCGGCGCAACTGTAGCAACGTACACACCGGGTGCGCCGGCGTCCTCGCCGGCTTTCGGGCGGCGCCGCGAAGCGGTGGTGGCCGAAGGTGAATTGCGAGGCCGGAGGCCTCTCCTTCTCGCTATGGCAACCGAAACGCGACGACCTCTTCCGTCGCCGACACGGCCAAGTACTGCCGGCCGTCCGCGCCCAGGTAGGTCATCGGGTTCGCGTTGCCATGGTGAGGCAGCTCGGTCGACCACAGTTCGTCGCCGCTCGCAACGTCGAGTGCTCGAAACCGGCGATCGTCCGTCGACGCGATGAAGGCGAGACCGCCCGCGGTGACAATCGCCGAGGCGCGGCCCGGCCGACCGGTCTCCTGCTTTTCGGCTGGTAGTCCCTCGGTGACGCCCAGAGCACGCTGCCAGGCGACCTCGCCGGTGTCGGCATCCACCGCGGTCAAGCGACCCCAGGGCGGCCTCTGGCACGGCCAGGACTGATCGCCGATGCGGACCGCGAAGGAGAACGGCCGCGCCACCCGCAGCACGTAGTTCGCCGGGTCCGCCTCCGGGTCCTCCTCCACCCAGGCCATCGTGCCGACGTCCTGGCTGAAGGCGAGCAACCGCCGGTTGACCGGATCGAAGGCGACGCCGCCCCAGTTTGGGCCGCCGGCCAGTCCCGGGAACAGCAGGGTCGCGCCGCTCTCGCCCGCCTCCTTGTGAAGCCACGGCGTGTACGGCCCCTCGTTGTGGAGCGGACCGGCGCTCTCGACCAGTTCGGCGCAGGCCTCCGCGTGCTCGGCGGTCGTCTCGTCCGCCGTCACCAGGTCTTCCGGCTCGTAGCCGACCCGGCCCAGCGCCGGCGTGCCCGGAATCGGCTGCGTCGGGTGAGCCTGCTCGCCTGGCGCCTGGCTCGCCGGCATCGCTCGCTCCTCGACCCCGAACACCGGTTCGCCCGTCTCCCGGTTCAGGATGAAGAGATAGCCGGACTTCGTCGTCACGGCGAGCGCGTCGACCGACTCGCCGTGGCGCTCGATGTCGAAGAGCACCGGCGGCGCCGGCGGATCGTGGTCCCAGAGATCGTGGTGGATCGTCTGGAAGTGCCAGCGGTACGCGCCGGTGCGGATGTCGACCGCGACGACCGAGTTGGCGAACAGGTTGGCGCCCGCCCGGTCGCCGCCGTAGGCGAACGGAATCGGCGAAGCAAGCGGCAGGAACACGAGCTCGCGTTCCTCATCGACGGTGAAGTAGAAGGGCCAGGCGTTCGCGCCCAGCCGTCCGCGCCAACTGTCGCCCTCCCAGGTGTCGTGGCCGACCTCGCCGGGCTGCGGCACCGAGCTGAACTCCCACAGCTTCTCGCCCGTGACCACGCTGAAGGCGCGCGCGTTGCCAATGCCGCCCGGCGCCCCGCGCGGCGTGTTCGCGCCCACGACGACGATGTCCTCCCAGACCAGGGGCACCGAGTTGTAGGGCACGCCGATGTCGACCTCGCCGCCGACGCCGAAGTCCGCGACGGGAGCGCCGGACGCAGCGTCCAGCGCGAGAAGCCGCTCGCCGGCGCAGAAGATGATGCGCGGCGCCAGCCCCTCCCCGGCGTCGCCGGGCCAGTACGAGACCCCGCGCCGGGACGGCGAGCCGCCCGTCAGCGTGTGCCGCCAGACTTCCTCACCGGTCAGCGGATCGAGCGCGACGACGGCGTCCGCGGTCGGCAGGTACATCGCACCGTCGACCACGATCGGCGTGGCCTGGGAACGGGCAGACCGCGGCTGCGGCGCCTCGCTGTCCCCGTCGGCTGCCGGTGGCGCCGCCGCCAGGGCGTAGCTCCAGGCCTGCACGAGACCCCCGACGTTGCCGACGTTCAGTTCCTCCAGCGCCGAGTAGCCCGTGCCGGCCCCGTCGCCCCGGTACATCGGCCAGTCGCCTCCGGGCGCCTCGCTTTCCGGCGCCGCTCCACAGCCAGAGGCCAGGGCCGCGAAGGCCAGGAGAAGCCCGCTCGTCGTCGCCCGTCTCGCCTCACGCTCTCGCATCCGTCCCTCTCCTCGTGGCTACCCTTCCCGGACCACCGTCCGTAGAGCCGCCGCCGGCAGCCACCGCCAAGTCGCCATGTCCGCTGTCGGGAAAGGGGCTACACTGTAGCCGAGACCCGCTGCGAGCAGCCCGATCCGCTGAGGCGCCGCGGGTCTCAACGCTTGGAGGGGAGAGAAGGAGATGAAAGCGCGCCGTCTGTTCACCGTTCCGCCGGCCCTGCTCGTCGCGGCCTGGATCGGGGCTCCGGGCGCCTCGACGGGACAGAGCGAGGAGAAGGTCGACTACCTGACTCAGGTCAAGCCGATCTTCGAGGGCTTCTGCTACGAGTGCCACGGCGAGGACCGTACACGCCGCGAAGCCAACCTGCGGCTGGACATCAGGGAGAAGGCGTTCGCCGACCTCGGCGGCTATCCGAACATCGCACCCGGCGATCCCGACGACAGCGAGCTGTACATCCGCGTGAGTACCGAGTTCGCGGAGATGCGAATGCCACCGTACGAGGCCGGCACGCAGTTGACCGAGGAGCAGGTCGAGACGATCCGACTCTGGATCCTCCAGGGGGCCGAGTGGCCTGAAGACGAAGCGGAAACGGGCGGAGAACAACCGGACGGAGAATCACGATGAACGGAAAGACCGCAACCCGAATCACCCGGATCGCCGTGTTCCTCCTCGCCGCCGCCGTCGCCGGCCAGGCCGTCGCGCAGACGGGATACGGCCGCGGCCGCAGCGGCCTTCCCCGCGTGGAACTGCCGGACGAGCCGTGGATCATGAACACCCACCTGATCCCCGAGGTCAAGGTCTCCGTCGTCGTCCGCGGCATCAACCGTCCGTGGTCTCTCGCGTTCCTGCCCAAGGGCGACATGCTGGTCACCGAGCGCGGCGGCAACCTGCGCCTGGTTCGCGACGGCGTGCTGATGGACGAGCCCATCTCCGGCGTGCCGGACGACGTCCTCGCCCGCAGCCTTGCCGGGATGATGGAGGTCGCGGTCCATCCGCACTTCGCCGACAACGGCTACGTCTACCTCACCTACACGCGGCAGATCTCCGGCCGCGAGGGCACCGTCGCCCTGGTCCGCGGCAAGCTCGACGGCGCCTCGCTCGTCGATGTCGAGGACGTGTTCGTCGCCGAGCCCTGGGGCGGGTCGATCGCCGCTGCCCGGCTCGCCTTCGTGCCCGGCGAGGACATCATGTACATGACGATGGGCGGGGCCTTCGGCGCCGACCTCGTCGACGGCACGCAGAGCTTCTTCGGCCACGCCAAGCTGGCCCAGGACCCGAACAGTCACGCCGGCAAGACGCTGCGCCTGCGGCTCGACGGCAGCGTGCCCGACGACAACCCCTTCGTCGGCATGTCGGGGCACAAGCCCGAGGTCTACTCGATGGGCCACCGTAACCAGATGGGCCTCGCGCTCCACCCGGAGACCCACCAGCCCTGGACCACCGAGCACGCCCCGCAGGGCGGCGACGAGCTGAACGCGATCGAGGCCGGCAAGAACTACGGCTGGCCCGTCGTTTCCTACGGCCGCCATTACAACGGCGTGCGCATCTCCGAGCGCTTCTGGGCCGAAGGGATGGAGGAACCGGCGATCTTCTGGCTGCCGTCAATCGCTCCGTCCGGGCTCATGTTCTATACCGGCGACGCCTTCCCCGAGTGGAAGGGCAACCTGTTCGCCGGCGCGCTGATGACCGGCCGCATGCCGAACACCGGCCATCTCGAACGGCTCATCTTCAGCGAGGCCGGCGAGGAACTCGGCCGCGAGTGGCTGCTCAAGGACATCGGCAAGCGCGTCCGCGACGTCCGGCAGGGGCCGGACGACTTGATTTATGTCATCACGGATGAGACGGATGGCGCGATGCTGAAGCTGGAGCCGGTCGAGAGGGCGGAAGAGACGGAAGAGACGGCCGCGGGAGCAGGATAAGGAGCGAGGCTGACGCCTCGCGCGATTCGAAGCCGCCTGCGGCGGCAGCCGGCCAGAGGGCCGGCGCACCCACTGCGGGGCCTCGCGTTGCTCCCGTAGCCGACGGGGACGTCGGCGCACCCAGTGTGGAACACCTCCTTTGTGTGGGGGCTTCTCCCTCTAGCGCCTACGGCGTGTACCAGATGGGCGAGCTCCAGGCACGCTCCTGGTGGGTGGCGTGGAGGTCCGGATTCGGTTCGATGCCGAGCCTGAGCGCGTCCCAGGTCGACCAGCGGCAGGTCGGGTTCTCCAGCACACGGACGTAGTAGAAGGAGCGGTCGCCCGGGTCGAAGTCCGGGTCCGTCCATGTGGTCCGGAGTTCAACAGCGCCCTTGTCACGACTGATCGAACAGTCGTCCAGATTGACCTGGGCGCCGTTGTCATCGCAGCGGTGGGTGTCGGGGTCCGGCTCCAGACCGTCCGAGCAGACGACGTCGTAGACCTGCTCCTTCGTTTCGCCGTCCTCCAGCCAGCCCTTGATGACCTGGGCCCGCTGCAGCCAGGCGTTCTCGGGGTCGCGCAGGGCCCAGACGAGGAAGCTCGGCGCGCCGTCGTCGCCGCCCTCGAGGTCGCCGCCCATCGGCACGCCGTGCCCGTAGGCCGCGGCGATCGGGTCTGCTGCGTCCGACACGGCATCATCGAGCCCGAAGCCGCCGAAGAAGCGCACCCGGATGCGCGTGCCCGAGGTTGCGAAGGACTCCCGGCGCTTCAGCGCGTCGAAGATCGCGTCGCGGGTGTTCTCACCGGCCCACACCGCGGCCAGACCGCCGGTGCCGTGGGTCGCCTGACGCGGGGTCCAGAAGTTCTCCCAGCCGCCGTCCTCCTCGCCGTAGGCGGAGCCGCGCGACTGGGGCGTGTTCGTCCTCCCCGAGAAGCGGTTGTCCTCCTCGTAGGAGCCGGCGGAAACGTGACTGTCGCTCGATCCGATCGCGCCGAGGGCATACGGGTTCACGCCCAGGCGCTCCTCCATCTCGAGCCCGGTCAGCAGCGCGTCCCGCCAGTACCCGCCCTTGAAGACGGAGATCGGGTCCGTGTTGTTCACCCGGTCCAGGTAGTACTGGACGATCTGGAAGTCGGCCCACTCGTCGTTCGGCGACAGCGACGGATGGACCTCCGACGTGCCCTTCTGCTGGCTGATTTCGGCCACCGGCTCGTTCCGTATCCGCTTGGCCGCGAACTCCGCGTCGATCTCGGCGCCCTTCCAGGTCTCCCGGTCGGGAAAGGCCAGGCCGTCGCTCTGGTTCATGTTGTGCGGCATCGCCAGCGCCTCGATCCCCTCCTCGCGCAACCCGTCGAGCCAGTTCCAGAGGTCCTCGGGATCGCCGTCGAGGGAACTGAAGGGCAGCTCCGGCGCCTCGCTGCCGCGGAAGACGACGTTCCGGTGCACGTGACGGCTACTCACCCCCATCGTGTACTCGTAGCCGATCAGGGCGGTGAACCGGCCCGGGTCGTTGTGCCGTTCGGCTGCCTCGATGATCCGCTGCCAGGCGCTTGCCCTCACCTCCGGGCCGTTGATCGGGTCGCCGGCGCGAGCCAGTTCCCGCACCCGGCTCAGCGCGCCCAGCCGCGCCCGGGCCCCGCCGCCCTGGCCGGTGATCAGGGCGTCGGTCAACGCATGTCCATAGGTCGGGCTCGAGGGATCGATCAGCGCCGCCAGGGCGCCCAGATACTCGGCATGATCCGTTACCGCGAGGAAATCGAGCGGCGCGCCGGAGAGCCGGATCGACTCACCCGAGGGGTGCGGAATCGCCTCCCCCCTGGCGAAGCGGTAGGCGTCGTCCGGGGTCGTGCGCACGGTACCCATGAAGGCGTCGTGCGAGTACATCGTGTGGATGTGCATGTCGCCGAACAGGGCGACCCGGTCGGCGGCGGCTCCGGGCGAGATGCCCGCGCTGCCAGGGTTTCGGACGCCGGACGCATCTTCAGCCGGCGGCGCGGCGCAGGCGAGCGCGGTCAGGGCGAGAGCGGGCAGACCGGTTCTGGTCATCGACATGGGCCCTCCTGGTTGTCGGTTCGGGCCTACTACGTTAGCCCAAACTGCGTGCGGGCTTTTACTCGGTCTTCTTGATCACGACGAAGCTGATGTCGTCCTCGGGAGGTGCGAAGTCCAGCAGGTCGCGACGCAGGTGCTCGCAGATCTCGGCGGCGGTTCTGCCGCGGACGGCCTCCAGGACACCCTCGGCGCGCTCCGCGAGGTAGCGATCGCCACCGTGCTCGGCAAAGCCGTCCGTGTAGAGCAGTAGCAGGTCACCGGCCTCCAGCAGGTCGACTTCGCTGACCTCGTAGGGGCGCTTGTACCCCAGGGGGCCGGGATCGACGAGCTCATCCATGTACGCGTTCGATGCAAACATCCCGACCGGCGGAAAGCGGACGAGCTGGTCCTCCGGGAGATGCTCGATCCGGCCCGGACGTCCCGCGAACACCAGGGGCGCCGGATGGCCGGCCGAAAAGAAGCGGAACTTGCCCTTCTCCGAGACCTCCCCGTAGAGCATGGTCAGGTACTTGTTCAGGGTGGTCGACTTGTAGAAGCGCTGGTTGATGTGCTCGAAGAGCCGGGTCGTGATCTCTCCGAACAGGTCGAGCTCGTAGTAGGCGCCGAGCAGGAACGCCTGATGCAGCATCGCGGCCACCAGGGCGTCCGTCGCCTTGTGGCCCGACACGTCGGCCACCAGGACGCCGGCGCGCTGCTGGGACTGGCGAAGGCCCGCCACGACCCGCGCGGCGCCGGCCGCCTCCGCCTCGCCGATGCGGCGGTCCAGGTCGTACCGCTGCTTGAAGTCGAGGTAGATCAGGTGGTCGCCGCCGATCGCCTGCCGCAGCGGAATGGAGACGCCGTCGATGTCGACGCCGCGCAGGTTCGGTAGATCGCCGGACGCCGGCTTGGTCGCCAGGGCGATCTGCTCCAGGTTGGCGAGCTCGGCGCGAATCTCGGCTTGCCAGCTATCGGTTGGACTTCTGCTCACGACAACCTCTCTCTCCGCAAGCGTAGCGCTCCGCGGCCACCGTGCGAACGCGCAGAGAGCTGGCGGAGGGGGTGGGATTCGAACCCACGGTGGACTGTTAATCCACGCCGGTTTTCAAGACCGGTGCTTTCGACCACTCAGCCACCCCTCCGGATGGCCCGCGAGACCGCAGTCTTCCATGGAACTGCCAGTTCCATGCGCGTCAGCGCAGCGGCTACTCCTAGGCTGACACGATCTCCTCTGCTCCGCCCACGTAGGGCCGGAGCGCCGCCGGGATGCGTATCGAACCTGACGCCGTCTGGTAGTTCTCCAGCAGCGCGATCAGCGTTCGTCCGACCGCCAGGCCGGAGCCGTTCAGGGTGTGGACATGGCGCAACGAGCCACCTTCCCCGGGGCGGAAGCGGGTATGGACGCGCCGGGCCTGAAAGGCCTCCGCGTTGCTGCACGACGAGATCTCCCGGTAGGCCTGCTGGCCGGGCAGCCACACTTCGAGGTCGTAGGTCTTCGCCATGGCGAAGCCCATGTCGCCGGTGCAGAGAGTGACCACACGGTAGGGAAGCTCCAGTCGCTGCAGCACGCGTTCGGCGTGACGCGTGAGCTGCTCGAGCGCGTCGAAGCTGGCCTCGGGGATGGTCATCTGGACGAGTTCGACCTTGTGGAACTGGTGCTGTCGGATGAGTCCGCGCACGTCGCGACCGTACGATCCGGCCTCAGCGCGAAAGCAGGGCGTGAGCGCCGCGTAGCGCAGGGGCAACTGGTCCTCGTCGAGAACTTCGCCCGCATGCAGGTTGACCAGGGGCACCTCGCCGGTCGGGATCAGGTACCGCGAATCGGGCTGGACGTGGAACAGGTCCTCCTCGAACTTCGGCAACTGGCCGCTGCCGAACAGGCATTCGCGCTTGACCAGGTAGGGAGGCAGCACCTCGGTGTAGCCATGCTCCTCGGTGTGCAGGTCGAGCATGAAGGCGCCGAGCGCCCGCTCCAGGCGAGCCCCCCAGCCGAAGTAGGTCGTGAACCGGGCGCCGGCCAGCCTGGCGCCGCGCTCGAAGTCCAGGATTCCGAGCTCCGGCCCGAGATCCCAGTGCGCCTTCGCGTCGAAGTCGAACTCCGGCGGTTCGCCGACCACCCGCTCGACGCGATTCGCCGATTCGTCGTTGCCGGCCGGCACGCTCTCGTGCGCGATGTTCGGCACACGAAGTTCGGTGTCCACCAGCTCCCGCTCGGCCTGCTCGACGACCTCTTCAAGCTGCTCCACGCGAGCCTTGAGCGCGGTCATCTCGCGAATTCGCTCGGCCGCCTCCTCTTCCTTCGCCTCGCCCTGGGCCTTGAGCAAGCCGATCTCGCGCCCCGCCACCCGACGGCGGTGACGGAGTTCCTCGAGTTCGGTGAGCGACTCCCGGCGCCGGAGATCCCAACTACCCCACTGCTCGACGAGAACGGGATCCACGCCGCGCGCCTCGACGGCGGCGGCGACCCGCTCCGGTTCGCTTCTCAGGAGTTCTCGCGGCAACATGGCGTGGCAATCTTCCAGCCTTCGGCGGCAGTTCGTGCCGAGGACGCGGCGACGGATCATAGCGTTGCGTCCGGAAACCGGCGCTATCGCGCCGGATGCCGACGGGAACCCGGGTGGCGCGACTCCGCGCCACCCGCGAAACAGTCCGAGCGTCCGTCATCGGACGCTCGGATGACACGTCGGCGCACCCAGTGGGGCGCACCCGGTGGGGCGGGTAGGCTGAGAGGCGATGACCGTCACTGGTTCGCCGCCGCCCTTAGTGGCTGCCCTGCCTCCGTTGCTTGCGGGCTTGGCGATGTTCGGGTTGGCCGGGGTCGAGCGCAACCCGGAGGCGGCGGCCGAGGGCCGTTTTCTGGCGCTGGCGGCGACCACCGTCCTGATCGCCGCGGCCGGCGCCGCGCGTCGCCCGCTGAGTCCGGCAGCGCTGGCTCTGCCGGTGCTGACCGTGATCGCGTTCGCGGCCGTGCCGCCCCACGGTCCGGCCCGCGCGACGGCGGTGGGGGCTCTCCTCTGTCTGGGTCCCGCCGCGCTTCTCGTCGACAGCCTGGTCGCTCGCCGGGCCGAGTTGCTGGCGCCGCCCGGTTCGCTAGCCCCGGGCCGCCTCCTGCACCTCGGCGCCGTCCTGGCGTCCGCCCTGATCGGACTCAACCTGCTGCTGCGGCAGGGCGACCTGCTCGACGGTTCGGCACTCCGGCTGCTGATCGTTCTCGTCGCCATCCCCGCCGCGGCGGCGGTCGTCCTGACCGCCCTGTTCGCGCGGTTGGGCGCTCCGGCCCTCGCGGGAACCGCGGCCCTGATCCTGGCCGCGGGCGGCGTGCGCTCGAACGTCGTTCTGGTCCTGGCGGCCGCGGCGCTCGCGGACGCGGCCGCTCAGGCGCTCGAGGAGCGCTGGTCGCGCGCGGCGGCGACACTGGGGCTCGGCCTGACGTTGATCCTGGGCCTCGTTCTCGTGCGCGAACCCGCGTTCGGGGTGCTGCTCACCGCGATGGCGGCAGCCGTGGTCTGGCGACGGTTCGCCTTCGCCATCGTCCTGGTTGTGGCCGGCGCCCTGACCCTCGGGCTGCCACCGGCCGCGCCGGCGCCCTGGCCAGTAGCGCTAGCCGGATTGCCCCTGGTCCTCCTTGCGGCACCGAACCTGGTCGGTCGGGGCAACCTGCACACCGTGGCGGCGGCCGTCCTCCTCTCCGTCGGCGGGCTGCGCTTCCTGCCGCCCACGCAGGCCCTGCTGGCGGGCATCGCCCTGTGGACGGTGCTGAGCGCCCGGCGGCCAGACGCCGCCTCGGCCGACGATCCGCCTCCGACCGGGCCCTGGCACGGGATCGGCCTGCGCGGCGACGCTGCCGTGTTCGGTTTCTGCTGGCAGGGCAGCCTGATCGTCTTCGCGTCGCTCTCGGCAACGTATCCGTGGCTACGGGCCCCGCATCTCGACGATCGGCTGAGCGCCTTGGGACTCGATACGGCCTTTGACCGCTGGCTCGGGCTGATCGTCCTGATTCTGATCGGACGCGGCGTCGGCGTGCTGGTGCGAAGGGCGCCCACGCCCCGGGCGATCGTCCTGGCGGTCGGCGTCGTCGTACTGACGGCGGCCGCCCTCGGCTCCTGGGGGGCGTTCGAGCCGCGGCAGACGCTGCTCGGCTCGTCAAGGCAAGTGTTGACCGCGGACCAGCCACGATGGGAAGCCGGAGCGGCCGGCTGCGCGACCCTGGTGCTCGATACGGGCGTTGCCCACGGCGAGGGAGTCGCCCCGAGTCAACCGGTCGCACGGATCGGTACGAAGCTCTCTTCCGCCCAGTCTCCCCGGATCGAGGTGCTGCACGGCGATCACACCGGAGAGTGGTCCGCGCGCGCAAGCGGCGCCACGGCGGGCCGCGAGCCCTGGCTGCACTGGGTCGCGACCGGCGCCGACGCTCCTTTCTTCGGCACCCGCTACCGCGCCGAGTTCGATCTCGGTCCGCTGTGTGGACCTGGCAACCCGGGTGGACCTGGCGACCTGGTCATCACGCGCGATCCCGACCTCCCGGCGGAAGTCGAGGTCATCCTCTTCCACGCTCTCCACGTCGGCCGGACCGCCGGACCTTGATCGCCGGGGCCAACCCCGGGCCGGCCCAGGTGCCGGCACTCTCCTACGTCGTTCCAACGGTCGGCGTACCGGAGCACCTCGCGGGATGTCTGGAGTCCATCTACCGGGACGCGGCGGAAACCGGCGCGCCGGCCGAACTGATCGTCGTCTGGCAGCACCCGGCCGCGAACTCCCGCGACCTGGCGAGGGAGACCGGCAAGCTCGTCGGCAGCGGAACCGCCGAACAGGTCGATCGTTCCGCTCCCACCGGCGGTCCGGCAGCGCTCAGGGAACTCGCACGGCAGTTCGCGTCGGATTATCCCAACGCCTTCGAGCGGTCGCCGCGGATCGCGCAGCTTCCCCGACCGGCAGGATTCGCCCGCGCGGCCAACGCCGGCATCGCGGTCAGCCGCGGCCGCCTGATCGCCCTGGTGAACGATGACGCCGTGCTGGCGACCGGCTGGACCCGAACGTTGCTGACGGCCCTCGGCGCTTGCGACGGCGCCGACCCGCGGATCTCCGCCGACTCCCCGCTCGCGGCGGCGCAGGGACTCAACCTGCTTCCGGCCGGTGACGGCAAGGACCAAGCACGCATCGACGGTGCCGGCCTGGCGTGGAACCGCCGCTGGCAGGCGATCCAGATCGACCGCGGCAAATCCGCGCCGCCGGCAGGCGGGGCGCCGAGGCCCATCTACGGTGTGTCCGCCACGGCGGCCATCTACCGCCGCGAGGCGCTCGTCGCCGTGAGCCCGGCGGGCGCACCGCTCCGGCCCTTCAACGAGCGGCTCGACAGCTACTACGAAGACGTCGAGCTCGCCGACCGGCTGCGCCGAGCATCGTACGAGTCCGTGCTGGCGCCGGCGGCGCGGATCGAACATGCCGGCGCGCTGTCGAGCCGCGGCCACCGCGCCGCCCGCCGGCGGGTCCGCCGCATCTACTCCAACCGCCTGCTGGTCCTGGCGAAGCGGCTGGGCCGCAGCTTCTGGCTTCTGCTGCCCGGACTCCTGATCCGCGACGCCGCCGATCTGTTTCGGGGAGGAAACAGAGAAGCACTGCCCGGCGATTCAAGACGCCCGGGAGCTACGGACCTGCTGTTCGCCTGGGGCCGGGCGGTCCGGCTCCTGCCGCGATTCGCCTGTTTCGGTCGCGGGCAGGGGCGCGGAGCCCGGAGCCGGCCAGGACCCGTGTGGCGCGAATCCGCGCCACACGTGAACCAGTCCGTGCGCCCGTCTGCGGGCGCACGGAAGGCAGGCCGGCGCACCCAGTTTCGGAGCCGGCGCACCCAGTCCCGGAGCGGGCCATGAGCGACACTCCGCTCCTGAGCGCGGTGGCGCCGCACTGGCACGACGAGGACAACCTCGCGCTCCTCGTGCGGAGCTGGCCCCGGGACGGGCGGTTCGAGCTGATCGCGGTCGACAACGGTTCGAGCTGTTGCCGCGGCGAGCCGGACGCCGGCAGGCCCAACGTTCACATCGTCGACCCGGGCCGCAACCTCGGCTTCGCGGCCGCAATCAATCGTGGTGCGGCAAATGCGAGAGGCCGCCTGCTGCTGATCCTCAACACCGACGCCAGACCCGGGGCCGGGGCGCTCGAGTCCCTGATCCGGGGCATGGAGGAGTACCCAGAGGCCGCCGGGCTGGCGCCCCGGTTGCTGGACGACGACGGTGCTCCTCAGGCCGGCTGGCAACTGCGCAGGCTGCCCGGTCTCCGCACGCTGCTCGGCTACTGCAGCTTCATCGAGCCCGGGGCGATGCCGGAGCCGCCGGCCGGTTCGCCCGTCGAACAGCCCGCGGCCTGCGCCCTGCTGCTGCGACGCGACGCCTTTGAAGCCGCCGGTCGCATGGACGAACAGTTCTGGCCGGCCTGGTTCGAGGACGTCGATCTCGCCCGCCGGCTCCACGACCGGGGCGAGACGATCCGCTACTGGCCGGACGCCACGTTCCGGCACGGCCTCGGCGCCTCCGTACCGCGTCTTGGTTACGGCCCCTTCCTGCTCGCCTACTACCGCAACCTGGACCGGTACGCGCGCAAGCATCACGGTCGCGGCGCCGCCCTGCTGCTGAATGTCATGCTGGTCGTCGCCGCTCTGCTCCGCATCGCTCTGCTACCGCTTCGCCGGCCCCGCCGCGCCCGGAGCCGCAAAGAAGCCTTGATCGGCCTGGGGCGGCTCGTCGCGGCGGCCTCGACAGCCTGGAGCGGCAGGTGAACACCCGCAACGAACCCGACGACGCAAGGAGCGCCGACCTCGCGATCTGCACCGTCACCTGGAACGACGCGGCGAACCTGCCCCGCTTCTTCGAGGCGCTCGCGGGGCTCGAGGGCCCGCCGTTCCGGCTGATCGTGGTCGACAACGCGAGCACCGACGGCACGGAGGAGTTTCTGCGCGAGCAGGCCGGAGCAGCCGCCTTCCCGGTCGAGCTGATCGCGCTGGACGAGAACACCGGCTTCGCGGGCGGCCTGAACCGAGCTCTCGAGGCCGCATTCGACGGCGCGGAAGACGGCGGGGAGCCGACCTGCGTCCTGAGCCTGAACGCGGATGCCCGGGTGGCGCCCGACTATGCGCTGCGCCTGATCGAGAGCCTCGAACGGTTCACGACGCCGAAGCAGCCGGTCGGGGCCGTCACCGGCCGACTGCTTCGCGACGAAGCGCCGAGCGCGGAGATACCGCCCCCCATCGACGCCTGCGGCATGGCGCTCACGCGAAGCTGGCGCCATGTCGACCGCGGCTCCGATCAGGCGGACCACGGCCAGTATCCGGCCACCGAGCGGGTGTTCGGGGGCAGCGGCGCCGCCACCCTGTTCCTGAGCGCGGCTCTGCGGGACATTGCGGTCGCGGGCCGTGTCTTCGACGACGACTTCCACTCCTACCGCGAGGACGCCGAACTCTGCTTCCGGCTTCGGGAACGAGGCTGGGAGGTGCTCTACGAACCCCGGGCCCGCGCGCTGCACGGCCGCGTCAACCTGTCCCGGCGGCGGCGCCAGATGTCGCGGGAGATCAACTTCCACTCGCTCAAGAACCGATACCTCTTGCAGCTCTACCACCGGACCCTGGCCGATGCCCCGCGCACTCTGCTCGCGACGTCGCTCCGGGAACTCGGCATCCTCGGCTACGTGCTGCTGCGGGAGCCCTCGTCGCTGGCCGCCTACGCCTGGCTGTGGCGCAACCGTCGCCGGATCCTCGAACGGCGACACCTGATCCGCGCCCGCCGCAGCGTGCCGCCCCGCACCACCGCCAGGTGGTTCGGGCAGGAGTCCCTGCCCCTCGATCCTGAACGACCGAGGGTTCTGATCCTCGGCAGCCGCGGCATTCCGGCCAACTACAGCGGCTACGAAACGATGATCGAGGCGCTGGCGCCACGGCTGGCGGAACGCGGATGGCCGGTCACCGTCTACTGCCGATCCCACTACGTCGACCGCCGGCTCCGCTCTCACCGCGGCGTCGATCTGGTCGTCCTGCCGACGCTGCGCACGAAGTACGCAGATACACCCGTCCACACCCTGCTCTCCTGCCTTCACGCGACACTCTTCGCCCGCGGCGCGCGAGCCGCACTGGTCGTCAACGGCGCGAACGCGATCTTCCTGCCCCTGCTCTGGCCACGACGTGTCGGAACCGCCCTGCACGTGGACGGAATCGAGAAACGAAGAGCGAAATGGGGCTGGCCGGGCCGCCTCGTGTACGCGCTTTCCGAACGCCTGGCCTGCCGGCTGCCCGGCGCGACGGTCAGCGACGCCGAGATCATCGCCGACCACTACCGGGACCGGTACGGCCGCGAAACGACGATGATCCGCTACGGCGTCGAGCCCCGGCCCATCGTCTCCCACCCGATCCTGGACGAACTCGGGCTCGAACCCCGGCGCTACTTTCTCTACGTCAGCCGCTTCGAACCGGAGAACAACCCGCACCGCGTGGTCGCGGCCTACGCCCGGGTCGGCGGGGACCTGCCCCTGGTCATGGTCGGCGACGCGCCCTACGCCTCCGACTTCATCGCCGAGATGAAGCGGACCGCCGATTCGCGCGTCGTGTTCCCGGGCGCCGTGTACGGCGACCGCTACCGGGGCCTGCTCTCGTCCGCGCTCGCGACCGTGCACGCCACGGAAGTCGGCGGCACCCATCCGGCGCTGGTCGAGGCGATGGGCTACGGCAACTGCGTACTGGTCAACGACGAACCGGCCAACCGCGAAACGGCAGCCGACGCCGCGATCTACTTCGACGTCCAGGATCGGACCTCCCTGACCGCGGCATTCGAGCAGGCCGCCGGTGACCCGGTGCGGACGCGCCTCCTTGGCGAGCGCGCCGCAACGCGGGCGGCGTCCGAGTACAACTGGGACCGGGTCACGGACCAGTACGAGGAGCTGTTTCGCCGCCTGTGCGACAGGCGTTCCGGGCCGCGGTCGGGCGGCTAGACTCAGCCGGGCGTCCGCAAGCCATGTTCAGACAGCGCATCCGACTGCAGGCCGGCCTGCTTCTGGCCCTCGACCTTGCCCTGGTCGCGGCCGCGTTCTTCCTCGCCTATGCGATCCGCAGCGAGGTGTTTCCGCAAGTGTTGCCGGATCTGTTCCCCCGTCCTCTCCATCCGCTCAGCGACCACCTGCCCCTGCTGCCGCTTGCGCTTCTGGCCTGGGCCGTGCCCCTGGTCGCCACCCGGCGTTACCGCTCGCACCGCATCGCCGATCTGCGGACGGAGGCGACCGCGATCCTCAAGGTGGCTGCGGCCGCGACACTGCTGATTCTCTTCGCCATCTTCGTTTTCCAACTGGACCAGCTCCTCCTGCAGGATCGCTTCAGCCGCCCCTGGCTGCTGCTCTTCTCAGGCCTGTCCTTCGTGCTCCTGCTGGCCGAGAAGATCGCGCTGCGCACACTCGCGCGCGACCTGCGGCAACACGGTCTGAACCAGCGAGCCGTGCTCATCGCCGGAACACCGGAAGCGGCGCGACAGCTCGCGCAGTCGATCGAGGACCATTCCTACTGGGGTCTCAAGATCGTCGGCCTGATCCACACCGACGGGAGCAGGTCCGCGGAGGGCACGCAGCCGGTCTGGGGCGGCGTCGACGACATCCTGCGCGTCGTCTCCGAGCATGTCGTGGACGACGTGTTCTTTGCCGTTACCCCCAACGAGTTGCCCGCCCTGCAGACGATCTTCGAGGCGCTGCAGGAACACGGCATCCAGACCCGCATCGCCCTCGACCTGCTGCCTCCGCCCCACAGCCAGGTGCAACTCGACTCCCTTGCCGGCCGGCCCGTCGTCACCCTTTCGCCGGCGCCGTCCAGCCTTCCCCTGCTGCTGTTCAAGCGCTTCTACGACCTCTGCATCGGCATCGTCCTGCTGACGATCAGCCTGCCAGCGATCCTCGTGCTGGCGCTCTTGATCAAGGTCACGTCATCGGGCTCCGTGCTCTACCGGCAGACTCGCTGCGGTCTGAACGGCCGCCGCTTCACCATGTACAAGCTCCGCACGATGGTCGCGGACGCGGACGCCCGGCGGGCCGAACTGAATCACCTGAACACGATGTCCGGTCCGGCGTTCAAGATGGACCGCGATCCCCGGATCACACCTCTGGGCCAGTACCTGAGGAGGTTCAGCCTGGACGAGCTCCCTCAGTTCTGGAACGTCGTGCGCGGCGACATGAGCCTGGTGGGCCCCCGGCCACTCGAGGAGAAGGAGCCTTACACGAGGCGGCAGCGGCGGCGCCTGTCGATGAAGCCGGGGATTACCTGTCTGTGGCAGGTCAGCGGCCGCAGTGATCTGGACTTCGACCGCTGGATGGAACTCGACCTGGAGTACATCGACACCTGGTCGCCGACGCTCGACTTCAAGATCATGCTGAAGACGATCCCGGCGGTGCTGAGCAGGCGAGGAGCCTCGTAGGCCGTCGGCCGCTCTCGCTTCAACTCCAGACGGGCGGTTCAGCTCAGGACGGGCAGGGCGCCACCGTCGCGACCGCCCGACCAGGACCTCTCGCTCGGACGGCGACGACGGTAGTCGTCGTCCTCGTAGGCCAGGCAGCACAGGAGCCGGCCGCAGCTGCCCGAGATCTTGGACGGGTTGAGACTCAGGCCCTGTCGCTTGGCCATCTGGATCGAGATGGGCCGGAAGTCCTCGATCCACGTCGAGCAGCACAGCGTCCGACCGCAGATGCCGACGCCGCCGAGAAGCCGCGCTTCGTCCCGCGGCCCGACGTGAACCAGCCGCACGCGGGACTTGAAGCGGGCCTTCAGGTCTCGCAGCAACTGCCGGAAGTCGACCCGCCGTTCGGCGGTGAAGTAGAACGTCGCGTGCCGGCTGTCCAGACTGAAGTCGACCCGTGACACCTTCATCTCCAGGCCGAGCGTCCGCGCCCTCTCGCGGCAGAACGTCTTGCCACGGACCTGGTTCGTCAATTGCCGTTCTCTCGCCTCACGGTCCGCGTCGTCGGCCCGACGGATCAGACGGCGGGCACTCGACTTCTGGCACGGCTTGAAGACCGGCATGGGTGACTTTTCGACCCGGCCATAGGCGGGACCCGGCTTCATCGACACGATCACTTCGTCGCCGCGGGCCAGCAGCTCGCCCCCGGTCCGGCACAGAGTGAGGTTCGTCTCCTCGCCGAAGCGCACACCGACGAACGTGTCCTCCACCGCCGTCGATTGACCGGCAAAGCTGCAGCCGTTGCAACTCACGACGGGACCGCCCCCGTCCCCAGCACTCGCCGGCCGATATCCGAGCGCATCGCCTTGGCGGGCCAGTGAATCCGGGCCGCACCCTCGTAGGCCCGCGCCAGCGCCTGACTCAGGTCGTCGCCGACCGCGCAGACGTTCAGCACCCGGCCGCCCGTCGCGATGACCTGGTTGTCCCGGCGGCCGGTACCGGCGTGGAACACGACCACGCCGTCCCGCTCTCGCGCGGCTTCGATCCCAACGATTGGGTCTCCCGATGCCGCCTTCCCCGGGTAGCCCCGGTTGGCCAGCACCAGGCACGCCGAAGCACCGGAGCTGAAGGCGAGTTCGGAACGTCCGAAGTCGCCGTCGGCGCCGGCAGCGAACAGGTCGACCGGATCCTCCTCCAGCCTCAGCAGCAGCGCCTGCGCCTCGGGGTCGCCGAGCCGGACGTTGAACTCGAGCACCTGGGGACCGTCCGGGCTCATCATCAGACCGGCGTAGAGAACGCCGGAGAACGGCGCCCCGTCGGCGGCCATGCCGGCCACCGTGCGCTCCATCACGTCGGTCATGATCTCGTCGAGCTGCTCCCCGGTGACGATTCCCGCCGGGCTGTGGGCGCCCATGCCACCGGTGTTCGGTCCGGCGTCGTCGTCGCCGATCCGCTTGTAGTCCTTCGAGGTCGCAAGCGGCAGCACCCGCCGGCCGTCGCAGAACCCGATGAAGGAGACCTCCTCGCCGAGCACGAAGGGCTCGATCAGAACCCGGGCCCCGGCTGACCCGAAGCGGCGGTCGACGAAGAAGACGTCGAGTGCGGCCTCGAGTTCTTCCGGTGAGGACACGATCAGCACACCCTTGCCGGCGGCGAGTCCGTCCGCCTTGAGCACGGCCGGCAGTCCGAACCGTTCCGCGGCGCTCCGCGCGGTGTCCCGGTCGTCGGTGACCACGAAGTCGGATGTCGGCACGCCGTGCCGAAGCATGAACTCCTTGGCGAACACCTTCGAACTCTCCAGGCGGGCAGCGGCGCGAGGGGGACCGAAGATGCGCAGACCACGTTCGCGAAATGCGTCCACGATGCCGAGAGAAAGCGGCAGCTCGGGGCCGACCACGGTGAGATCGATGTCGCGCTCGGCCGCGAACCGGCCAAGTCCTTCGATGTCCGAGACGTCGATCGGAACACTCTCGCCGCACTCCTCGGTGCCCGGACTGCCAGGTGCGCAGTAGAGCTCCGTCGTCGGCGCCCGCTGCCGGATGAGCCAGCAGATCGCGTGTTCGCGGCCACCGTTGCCGATGACCAGGACCCTCAAAGCGCGGCCTCCGGGGCGGAGAGCGACCCGGATGCCGGCGTCGGAGACGCAGCCAGCGACCGGATCGCGCCCTCGATCTCTTCGATCATCGAGTCCGGCGTCGATGCTCCCGCGGTGATGCCCACCCCACCGCAGTCAGCGAACCAGTCCGCCCGCAGGTCGTCCGTACCGTGAACGAGATAGCTGCGCGGTTGGGCAGCCCGGCAGATCTCCCACAGATGCCTGGTGTTCGCGCTGTGCCGCCCGCCGACGACGACGATGCAGTCGACCTCGGGATCGGCGGCGAGATCGCGTGCCGCGTCCTGGTTCTCCCTGGTCGCGTAACAGATCGTGTCCGCCCGCTCCGCGTGATCCGCCGCGCCCTCGATCGCAAGGGCCACGTCCTCGTACTCCTCGCTGTTCAGCGTCGTCTGGTAGAAGATTTTCACCCTGGGATGGCGGTCGAAGTCGATGCGCTCGACGTCCCCGGTCGTCAGTACGATGTCGTAGTCGCCGGGATCGAGATCCCGGGTGTAGCCAATCACCTCGCGGTGGGCGGAATCGCCGATGAACACCGCGTGGTAGCCCGCCTCGAGCGCCTGCCGGGCCTCCTCGTGGACGTCGTAGACGAAGGGGCAGGTCGTGTCGACCACCAGGAGGCCGCGTTCCAGCGCCCGGCGATGGAAGGACGGAGGCACGCCATGCGCCGAGAAAACGATCGTGCCGGCCCGCACCTCGTCGAGCGAGGCCGCGGTGGCGAAGCCCAGTTGTACGAGGTCCGAAACGACGCGCTCGTTGTGCACCAACTGGCCCAGGATCTTCCCGCTCCGGCCCTCCGAGGCCAGTTTTCGCACCGTCCGGTCGGCGATCCGCACGCCGGCGCAGAAGCCGTACTTCTCCGCGCGCCTGAGCGTCAATGGACCCGCCATCTCGGTCACCTAGTGTCGTGTCTCCGGCTCGGCTTGCCAAATGAAGCTGTCCACGGGCGGACGACTCATGGCTCGCCTGTCTGAGAACTTGTAACGGAGACACGACACCACTGGTACTCCCTGCGGCCAACCGACCGTCCGGTCGCGCGATGCTAACAGCGGTGTCCCTCAAGACTTGGGGTACTCGAAACGGGCAGCCGAACTGCCGGCGGTCCTGCCCGGCTCGATCGCGGCCCGGACCCACCCGCCGCCACGCCGGAACGTCATGATGTCCCCCAAGGCCACGCGCCAGCCCGCTGCCTGCGCCTCGCGCAACAGCCATTCGCGCGCGTCCGGGGCGCCCAGCGGCAGCCGCAGGCTCACGAACTCCGCCGCAGGCGGTTCTCCGGCTTCGCCTTCTTGCGGAACGTCGCCGAAGTCGAACACCGTGGATCCGTCCGGGAGCGGAAAGTCCTCCGGAAAAGCACCTGGAAGGCGGCCGCCGACCGCGAGCTCCGGCGCCCGGCGCTCCTGCTGATCCTCGTCGGGCCGGAACACGGAGTCGCGCGGCGGCTCCACCGTCAGGCTCTCCAGGTCGCCGTCGTCGGGCGGTGACGGGTCCGGGGGAACGAGGCACGACCAGGCGAACACCGCGACCGGCGCCAGCAACAACGCGAAAGTGTGCCCGCCGCGACGGCTCCCCCGCCGCGGGGCACCCGGCCCGGCCGTCAGTCGCTCAGCACCTGCAGCGGCCTGCCTGGCAGGCCATGGAGGCGCTCCGCCGGCAGGTCGTGCGGGATTTCGATCTTGCACTCGCAGACTTCCTCCTGGCGTTCGGCCAGATCGGCGAGGCTCAGGTTGCAGAGGATGTTCTCGACCGCCTCCTTCACGCTCAGGAAGACCTCGCGGATCGCGCAGTGCTTGGGCCCGACACCGATCGTGCAGGGCTGGGCCAGGATGTGGTCGATCGACGTCGTGTGTCCCTCGAGCGCGACCAGGATGTCGTGCATCGAGATGTCACCCGCCGGACGTCCCAGGAGGTGGCCGCCCTGAGGGCCCCGGTTCGAGCGGATCAACTGGAAGCGGGCAAGCGCCGCCAGGATCTGGCGGAGGTAGGGCTCCGGGATGCCCTGGTTGATCGCAATCTCATGGCTCGGCACCGGACCGGCGTCCGAGTGCATCGCCACGTACAGCATGGCGCGGATGCCGTACTCGCCCTTGGTCGAAATCTTCATCGCGCACTCGCCGCCACAAGCCAGTGTAGCAGTGCAGGCCGTTAACTCCGCAGGTAGTCGAGCACCTCCTCCAGCGTCCCGATGTCGCCTTCGGCGGGGTTCAGCCACAAGGCCCGAAGGCCCGCCGCCACAGCCCCCTCGCGATCCTCGACCTTGGCGTCGCCGACGTGGAGGACCGACGCCGGTTCGAGGTCGAGTTCCCGGCAGGCGGCAAGGAAGATCCTCTCGGCGGGCTTGGCCGCTCCCACATCCTCCGAGCACACGACGGCGTCGATGTCGGCGCCCAGCCCGAGGTTGGACAGCACCCGGGGGAGCCGCCGGTCCCAGTTGCTGGTCACCGCGACCCGCAAACCCCGGCGCCGCAGTTCGGCGAGTACTTCGCGGGCGCCGGGGCGACGCTCCCAGGCATCGGCGCGTTCGAAACGGGCGAACAGCTCGGCGGCCGCGAACGGTCCGGGAGCTTCGTGGCCCAGCAGCGCACACGATCTCTCCAGCAGTTCCCGCCAGAATCCACGGGCGCCGTCGGGGTGGCTGCTGTAGCGGTCCTCGCCACGGCCGAGCCGGCAGTCGAGTTCGCTCCAGGCGGTCCGGAAGCTGCCCTCGATCTCGGTTGGGCCCAGGCGCAGTCCGTGCCGGGCAAGGACTTCGGCGTAGATCTCACCGCGACGCGGGCAGACGAAGAGTGTGCCCGTCGCGTCGAAGGACACGCCCCGAAGGGGCGCGGAGCCGCGGCGCGCGGCAAGGGCGACGGGCCGTTGGCGGCGTTCGCTCACGAGAAACCGTGGCGACGGGCGAAGAAGTAGAAGGCGGTGACGACAAGCGAGTGACGGATCTCGCCACTCTCGATCCGCTCCGGGACCTCGCGCAGCGGCACGTGGACGACTTCCAGCTCCTCGCTGCCGTCGCCGATCGGATCGCCGGTGTCCACGAGGTCACGAGCCAGCCACAGTGAGCACGCGTTGTCCAGGATGGCGGGGTTCGGCTCGACCACGCCCAGGCGTTCGATCCGACCGGCCCGGTAGCCGGTCTCTTCGTGCAGTTCCCGCCCCGCGGCGACCCCCGCCTCCTCGCCCGCTTCGACGATCCCTCCCGGAATCTCCAGAGACTCCGCGGCGCGCCCGAATCGCCACTGGCGGACGAACACGACGGTCGGCCCTTGCCCCTGCGACCCGGATTCGAGCAGGGGAATCACGTTGACCCAGTCCGCCGACCGCAGCACGAGCGCTTCGCGCCGGTCGGCGCCGGCCCGGAGCTTCTGGGTCTCGACCCTGAGCAGCGGGTGGTCGAAGATCGAGCGGTTGGCCTCGACCCGCCAGGGACGGACCTTCTTCACCTCTCTAGTCCTCCCGCTCGAAGGGCGGCCGGCGCCACTCGAAGCGGAGAATCCGCACGGCGCGGCCGCTGAAGAAGATCAGGAGAGCGACGCCGCCGGCGCTCGAGAGCGCCATCAACCAACTGAAGTCGCGCCAGAGGATGAGGATCGGCGCCGTCAGCACGCCGGCGACGAGCGCCACAACAAGCAACCGGACCGCGATCCGGTCGAACGTCGGCGGGCGGAGAGGTGCTGACTCGGCGTCGGTTGGGTCGGGCGCGTCGGGCATAGGCGGGAGTATGCCAAGCGGCGGCACGCGAGCTACGCCGCGTCGAGCTTCCTCAGGCACGCCTCCACAACCCGGTCGGCATCCAACCTCTCCAGGCACGCAAAGTCGCCGCGGCTGCAGGTACGCCGCCAGCACGGCTGGCAATCCAGCCGCCGGTCGAGTTGCACGGAGACCGACCGCGGTCCGTAGGGCCCATTGCGCGCAGGATCGGTCGGTCCGAACACGGACACGGTCGGAACCTCAAGCGCTGCCGCCAAGTGGGCCGGTCCCGAATCGCACCCCAGGAACAGGGCCGCGTGCCGCAACAGCGTCGCCAGCTCGCGCAGATCGGTCGGCGGCGCGAGGAGGACGGGCGGGTTGTCCCCGGCACCGGCACCGGCAACGATCTTCTCCGCCGCCAGCCGTTCCGCCTCGCCGGCCCAGACGACGACCACAGGCAGGTCGCGCTCCCGTCCCAGGCGCCGCACCGCGGCGGCGAAGTGGTCCGGCGGCCAGTGCTTCGTGCGCCAGATCGTCCCTGGCGAAACCACCGCGTAGCCGCCAGCCCCCAGGCCGTGGCGCTCAAGGAAATCGAGGGCCTCCGGCTCGGCATAGTCGGGCAGCCGCCACTCGGCGATCGGCTCGTTCGTTCCGGCCAGTCCTGAAGCGCTGGCCAGCGCCAGGTTGCGGTCGACCACGTGGGTCACCGCCGGGTCGACGGCGAAACGCCGGTTCACAAACACGGCGTTCAGTTCACGGCTGCCCATCGCCGAACCACCGCGGAAACCGACGCGCTGCCGGGCGCCGCTCAACCAGGCGACGAGGCCACTCTTGGTCAGGCCCTGGACATCGATCGCGGCGTCGTAGCGGCAGCTTCTCAGTTCGCGGCGGAAACGGCCGAACGTCTTGAGCCGCGCCGCAATGCCGCGAGCGCGGCGCGGGTAGACGTGGAAGCGGTCGACGCCGGGACAGTCCCGCAAGAGGGCCGCGGCAGGCTCCTGAATCGCCCAGCCGATGAACGCATCCGGATTCGCTCGGCGAAGCGCCGCCGCCACCGGGGCCGCGTGCAGGCAGTCGCCGATTGCCGAAAGCCGCACCAGGAGGATTCGGAGGGGTCTGGACGGGGTCGTTTCGGTGGTGGTCATCGGTGCCGGTCCGTCGCTGATCTGAGCATACGGCTCGCGCGCGCCGCTTCGCGGCGGCGCGCCGGATGCCGGCCAGAACCCGGGTGGCGCGGATCCGCGCCACCCGCGAACCAGTCCGTGCGCCCGTCTGCGGGCGCACGGATGGCAGGCCGGCGCACCCAGTGTGAAGGCCGGCAGAAATGTGGTGCGCCCGAAGGGATTCGAACCCCTGACCTACGGCTCCGGAGGCCGTCGCTCTATCCAGCTGAGCTACGGGCGCGCGAACGGGAAGGATGCGGAAAGGAGGATGGGGTGGGTGAGGGGACTTGAACCCCCAACCACTTGAACCACAATCAAGCGCTCTACCGGTTGAGCTACACCCACCAGACCTCTCCGACCAGAATCTCAACGAGCTTGGCCTGCCTGGAGGGACTCGAACCCCCGACCCGCGGCTTAGAAGGCCGCCGCTCTATCCAGCTGAGCTACAGGCAGGCGAAAGCGACAGAGTAGCCGAGGCCTGGGCATGCGAGCGATATCGGGGCGCCCAGATTTGAACTGAGGACCCCCTGCGCCCAAGGCAGGTGCGCTACCAGACTGCGCCACGCCCCGACAGGCAGGCGCCGGAGTGTAGCAGCACACTCAGGCTCAGAGAACCTCCAGCGGGGCGTAGCGGCGAACGAGCTTCCGCTTGCCTGCCTTGTCGAAGAAGACGGTCAACTTGGCGTTCTCGCCCTGGCCGTCGAGGTGCAACACCACGCCCTTGCCCAACGTCGCGTGACGGACGTACGCGCCCGGTCGCAAACCGCCGGCGGCCTGCTTCATGGGCCGTCCCGACGCTCGACCCTTCAGGCCCGAGGGCGGCGGCGACCGGTACGGGACGCCGGCGGAACGATCGGCGCCGAAGAAGCTGCGAACGCCCGCGGTCCGCGGCCCGGCGTAGATGTCCGGGCTCTGGGCGGTCTCCACGAGTTCCTCCGGCACGTCGATCAGGAAGGGCGAGGGCTGCTGGTCCTGGAACATGCCCGCGATCATCCGGCGACGGCAGCCGCTGAGGAACAGCCGCCGTTCGGCGCGGGTCATGCCGACGTAGAACAGCCGTCTCTCCTCCTCGATGTCCCGCGCGCCGCCACCGGCGTGGAAGTGCGGCAGCAGGCCGTCCTCCAGTCCGGTGACGAAGACGGCCGGGTACTCGAGGCCCTTGGCGCTGTGCAGGGTCATCACCGCGACGCCGAGGTCGGCGTTCAGGCCGTCCGTGTCGCTGACCAGGGAGACGTAGTCCAGGAAGTTCGTCAGCGGACTGGTCGGCGGCTCCTCGTCCGTCTCGCCGGCGCCCGCGCCCAGGGGATCCTCGAGGGCCGGAAGCGCCGAGGTCGGAATCCTGGCAGGCACCTCTTCACAGCCGTAGCGGGTCTGGAAGTCCTGCGCGGCCGAAACGAGTTCGCCCAGGTTGTCCAGCCGCTCCTGCCCCTCCTCGTCGCCCTTCCCGTAGAGCGCGTCGAAGCCGGCCGCGACAATCGCCCCCCGGACGAGCTCAGCCAGCGGCTGCTGCTCCGCTTCCTTGCGGAGCGCCTCGATCAGGCCCCTGAAGTCGTCGACCGCACGGCGGTTCCGCGCCGGCAGCTCCTGCAGCGGGTCGAGCCTGATCGCGTCCCAAAGGGAATGGCCCATCTTCGCCGCACGGGCCAGCAGGAACTCCTCCGTCCGGCGGCCGATGCCCCGCCGCGGCTGGTTCAGGATCCGCCGCAGAGACAGGTTGTCCCGCGGATTGTTGATCACCCGAAGGTACGCGGCCAGGTCCTTGACCTCGGCGCGCTCGTAGAACCGAACGCCGGCGACCAGACAGTACGGAACCTCGCTCCGCAGCATCTGGTCCTCGATCGCCCGTGTCTGCGCGTTGGTCCGCACGAGGACGGCCATGTCGCCGAACTCGAAGCCGGCGGCGCCAAGCTCCCCCACCTGCCGCACGACCCAGCGCGCCTCGTCCTCCTGATCGGCGGCGAAAAAGAGCCGTAGCGGATCACCCGCGCCGGTGTCGGTCCACAGCGCCTTGCCGCGCCGCTCCTCGTTGCGCGCGATGACGGCGCCCGAAGCGTCGAGGATGTTCTGCGTCGAGCGGTAGTTGCGTTCCAGCTTGCGAACCCGGGCGCCGGGGAAGTGGCGCTCGAAGCGAAGCAGGTTGTCGATCTCGGCCCCCCGCCAGCCGTAGATGCTCTGGTCCTCGTCGCCGACCGCGGTCAGCCCGGAGACCGAGCCGTCCGGGTCGAGGACGAGGTTCTTGATCAGTTCGAGCTGGGCCGCATTCGTGTCCTGAAACTCGTCGACGAGCAGGTGGCGGAAGCGTCCCCGAACCCGCTCGCCGATGTCCGCTTCCTTTCGCAGAAGCCGCACCGCGAGCGCGATGAGATCGTCGAAGTCGACGCCGCCCGCGCGCCGCAGGTCGCGCTGATAGCGGCGGTACGCGGCGGCGACATGACGGTCGAAGAAGTCCTCGGCCGCGCGTTCGAACGTGGCCGGGGTCAGGAGCCGGTTCTTGGCCGCGCTGATCCGGCCCTGGACCGCGCGGGGCTGGAACGTCTGTTCGTCCAGGTCCTCCGCCTTCAGAGCCGCCTTGATCAGCCGCAGCTGATCCGGCGCGTCGACGATCGCGAAGTCGGACTGGAGGCCGACGCGGTCCCCGTAGCGGCGCAGGAGCCGCACACAGAACCGGTGGAAGGTGCCGACGAAGACATTTGCGTTGCCGCCGACCAGGTCGAGGGCGCGCCCGCGCATCTCGTCCGCCGCCTTGTTGGTGAAGGTCACCGCCGCGATCCGCCACGGCTCGATTCCCAACTCCTCGACGAGCCAGGCGATCCGGTAGGTAATCACCCGGGTCTTGCCCGACCCGGCGCCGGCGATCACGAGTTGCGGCCCGCCGTCGTGGGTGACCGCCGCCAACTGTTCGGGGTTCAGACGGGAGCCGAAGTCCAAGTCGGTCACCGCGGCCGGCGCTTGATGTTCTTCTGACGCGCCCGGCCGACGGCGAGAGTCTCCTCCGGCACGTCCTTCGTGATCACCGAACCGGCGCCGGTGTAGCTCCCCGCGCCGACTTCGACCGGTGCGATGAGGATCGTGTCGCTGCCGACGAACGCCCCCTCGCCGATCACCGTGCGGTTCTTCGTCTTGCCGTCGTAGTTGCAGGTGATGACTCCGGCGCCGATGTTGGCGCCCGCACCGATCGACGAATCGCCCAGGTAGGAGAGATGGGAAGCCTTGACCCCGGGGCCCAGGGTCGACTTCTTCACCTCGACGAAGTTGCCGACTCGGACACCCTCGTCCAGAACCGCCTCCGGCCGCAGGCGCGCGAAGGGGCCGACGCTGCAGCCCGAGCCGACGCGGGCTCCGTCGAGAACCGAGTAGGGCAGGACGTTCACTCCGTCCGCGAGGACGCTGTCGCGGAGCCAGGCGCCGCAGTGAACGGTACAGCCGCGTCCCACCCGGCTGGCGCCCAGCAGGGTGACACCCGGGTGCAGCACCGAGTCGGGACCGACCGTCACGCCGGCATCCACCCACACGCTACCCGGATCGAGGATCGTGACGCCGGCTTCAAGCAGCGCGTCGACGCCGCGGCGGTAGAGCACCCGCTGAACCGCCGCAAGTTCCGCCCGCGAGTTGACGCCGAGCGCTTCCGAAGCGTCCTCCACCCGGACGCGGGCCACCGGGTTCTCGAGCGCAGCAGCGGCGACGGCATCCGCCAGGCAGAGCCGGCTTCCTTCCCTTTCCGCATCGAGCTTCTCCAGCCAGTCGAAGATCGCCGGGACGGGCAGCGCGTAGTGCCCCGGACTGCCCGGTTTGTCCAGATCGGCTACCGCGACGCTGCCCCAGCCACTACGAGCGCTGTCCAGGAGCTTCCGGAGAGTCGCCGGCCGAACCAGGGGCGCATCGCCGGACAGAACGAGAACCGGACTGTCGCTACCCAGGAGTTCGCGGACCAGCAGCAGTGCCTGTCCGGTCCCCTGCTCCTCGGGCTGCTCCGCGGGCTGCTCCGCGCGCTGCTTCACCCAGAGGACGTCCTCGCCGCCCAGTCCCTCCTGTTCGAGGACCTCCCGGATCTCCCGCGCTCCGCTGCCGACAACAACGTGGATCGGGGTGCAGCCGGCTTCGCGCGCCGCCGCGACGACCCACGCCACGAGCGCTCGGCCGCCGGCGCGATGCAGGACCCGGGGCCGCTCGGAGCGCAGCAACTCGCCACCGCCGGCAGCGAGAATGACGGCCGCGCCGGCCTCGCCAGCCACGTCAGTCGCTAACGTCATGGACGAGCTTGTCGAAACGCTCGTCCCCGTCCAGTAGAGAAAAATCGCTGTCGTGGAAGGCTCGAACCCGGTTCTTCGTGTCGAGTGCGACGGCCTTCGCCAAGGTGTCCAGAGCGGCGTCCTCGTCTCCGATCAGGGCGTGCACACAGGCCGCCAGATAGACGAAACGGTCGTCCTGCTTCCGGCCGTCGCCTCCGCACAACTCGAGAACGCGCTCCAGGTCGCCATCGTTCCTGGCCATCACGGCTTGAAGGAAGGCGTCCTCCGGGCCGCCGTCCGCCGCGGTTTCCACCCGCCTGCAGGCGGCAAGGTAGTCCTTTGCACGAATGACGAACCGGCTCTCGCCACCGCTCGCGACCACGTCTTCGAACCGGCCCCTGGCTTCGGCAATCTTGTCCTCGTAGAACAACGCGATTCCTGCCTCGAGACTCTCAAGCGCGGAATCGGCGGCGTTCGGCCCGCTTCCAGTGCTCACGATACGTACCTCCCCAAGTGACGGTCCAAGGCTGGCAACTGTAGCGCGGCAGCCCGCGAGGAGCTAGGCGGGAATGTAGTCCTCGCGCAGGAGCGCGTACAGGTGGTGGTCGGTGCGGCGGCCCTGAAGCACGAAGTACGAGCGGAGCCGGCCCTCGTGAACGAATCCCAGCTTCTCCAGCACCTTCCGTGACGCTTCGTTGTCGACCGCGCATCTCGCCTCGATGCGCTCCACGGGCGTGCGGAGCAGGAGCTCCGGCAGCAACTGCCCCAGTGCCGCGGTCATCGTGCCGCGGCCGTGGTGGCGCGTCGCCAGGGCGTACCCCAGCTCGCTCAGCCCGTGCTCCCAGTTGACGATCGCCAACGTGATCCAGCCGGCACGATCGCCGTCCGCCTCGACCAGCCAGGTGTAGCGGTCGCCCCGGCCGCGGTAGATGTCCCGCGGGCGCTGCGACGCCAGGTCCGCTCGCAGTCGCGACGCGGACACGTTGTGCAGCGGCTGGAAGCGTCGCACGGCCGGCTCGGACCGCCAGCGCCTGAGGAAGGGGGCGTCCGCCGGCGAGGCCGGCCGCACGACCACCTCCGCCTGCCTGGGGGAGACGGGAGCCGAGGGTCTTCCAAGGGGGCGAATCATGGACTACGGCAGCCTGGCGCGGCGTCCCCTCCGAGGCAGGGTGCCGCCCAGCGCCATCAGGCTATACCCCTGCGCAAAGAGGTACAGAAAGGGAAGGGACCACCAGCGACCACTCAAGCCGGCGGCGGCAATACAGATCCAGAAGTAGAGCGCGAGCGTGGCTTCGCCCCAGAGGCTCCAGACGGCGCGCGACCGGTACTGCGCGGGAGGGTCCGGCGCTCCCGCCGGGAGCTTCGGCGTGCGCGCGAACACGCCGCCGCGACGAAACAGGCCGGTGACCACCGCGGCCGAGTTGTGAAGCGACAGGCCGATACCGACGGACATCGCAAGCGGCACCTCCAGCCACGCCCGGGAACCCGGGCGGCCGGCCCGCCGCTGGCCGGCGGCGTAGCAGCCCGCCACCGCGGCCGTGCCGAGCAGGAACAGCGGCGCGTCGATCCACAGCAGCAGGTGCGGAGATTCCTGGCGCAACAGGATGGCCGGCAGGAGCAGGAGCCCCAGCACGACGAGCAGCGGATAGCAGAAGCCCGAGGTCAGGTGCGCCGTCGCCGCAAGCTTGACCCGCGGCTTGACCCGGCTTCGAAGGATCCGCGCCAGCAGCTTGCGCAGGGTCTGGGCCGTGCCACGAGCCCACCGGTGCTGCTGGCTCTTGAAGTCGTTGACGCGGGCCGGCAGATCGGCGGGCACCGCCAGGTCGGTCAGGAGCGCGAAGCGCCATCCGGCGAGCTGCACCCGGTAGGAGAGGTCGAGGTCCTCGGTCAGCGTGTCGAACTGCCAGCCGCCGGCCTCCTCGATCGCCTGGCGCCGCCAGACGCCCGCGGTGCCGTTGAAGTTGAAGAAGCAACCCGACCGGTAGCGCGCCTCCTGCTCGACGAGAAAGTGCCCGTCGAGCAGGACCGCCTGAGCGCGGGTCAGCAGGGAGTCCCCGCGATTCGTGTGATCCCAGCGCGCCTGGACCATGCCGAGTCCGGGATCGGCGAAGGCAGGCACCGTGCGGCGCAGAAAGTCCGGCCCGGGTACGAAGTCGGCGTCGAAGATCGCGATCAGCTCGCCACAAGCCTGGCTCAGACCGGCCGCCAGGGCCCCTGCCTTGAAGCCCTCCCGTTCCCGTCGACGGAGATGCCGGACCGCCGGCAGCCGGCGCCCTCGCTTCGACGCCTCCTCCAGCACCGCCTCGATCCGATCGCCCGTATCGTCGGTCGAGTCGTCGAGGATCTGGATCTCCAGCCGCTCCGCCGGATAGTCGAAGTCGAGCACGGCCGCGAGCAGTCGCGGAGCGACATAGCGCTCGTTGTAGATTGGCAGTTGGACAGTCACCCGAGGCGCATTGACCCGGTCCGAAGTAACCTCGTCCAGGGGGACTTCCGTCTCCGCGCCTGCCGCGGCCGGGCCGCCGGCCTCCGCGGGCGGCCGGACCAGGCGCAGCACCAGCAGCAGAACCAGTCGGTGCAGTCCAAAGAGTGCGAGTGTGCCGAGAACGGCGTAGTACACGGGAAGAAGCACGAACGCCGACGATATGGCAAGGGCACTCCCACCAGTGGCAGCCGCCTGGCCTCTGCTCGCCTGCTTCGGCGGGCTCCTCCTCCTGGACCGCACCGGCCTGCGACCGGCGGCGGACGCACCGTGGACGAGCGTGCTCTTCCTCGCGGTGCTCCTCCTGGCCTTCGGCGCCCTGTTTTGGGCGCTGAAGCGGTTCGGACCGGCGCGGCGGGACGAAGCGAGCGAGCCACGGATCGCCGGCATCCTGGTCGTCGCCCTGCTGCTGCGCCTGCTCGCCCTGCCGCTGGCGCCGAGCCTGTCCGACGACGTTTACCGCTACCTCTGGGACGGCCGCGTAGCCGCTTCCGGCGCAAACCCGTATCGCCTCACTCCGAACGACCCCGGATTGACCACGCAACGCGACGACCTGTGGCAGCGCACCGCCCACCGCGACGTCGCCACGGTCTACCCGCCGCTGGCGCTGAGCCTGTTCGCCGCCGCCAGCGCCACGCCGCAGCCGCTCACCGCCTACAAGCTGACGCTGGTCGCGGTCGACCTGATCGCCTGCGCCCTGTTGCTCGGGCTTGCCCGCCGACGCGGTTCGACCGTGGGCGGCCTGGCATACGTCTGGAATCCGCTGGTCGTGATCGAGGGCGCCGGCATGGGCCACGTCGACGTCCTGGGCGCCTCGCTCGTCATCGCCTGCGTCTATCTGATCGCGGTCGGGCGCGGTTCCCCAAGCCGTTCAGGGCCTTCGCTCGCCGCAGGGGCCGTCGCCGCGCTCGGCGTGCTGGCCAAGCTGGTTCCTCTCGCGGCGATTCCCCTCTGGTGGCGGACGATTCGGCGCGACCGGCCGCAAGGCCGTCTGTTCGCGTTGGGCGCCGCCTGCCTGCTCGTCCCCACCGCCGCGGCCGTCCTGATCTGGACGGGTGGCGTACCTCCGGGCCTTGCCGTCTACGCGCTCCGGTGGGAGTACAACGGTCCGCTCTACGAACCCCTGTGGCGCCTGCTCGACGTACTGCAGCTCGACCGCGTCGCCGCCGGACTCGTCCACGCGGTTCGCCTCGTCTTCGGCGGCGAAATCGACGCGCCGCCCTGGCGCACCCTGTACGCCCACACCTACCCTCAGTTCCTCGCCCGCACCCTGCTCCTGGCGGCCGGCGGCGTCGCGTGGCTTCGAGTCTGGCGGCAGCGCCCCGGGCCGACCCGCGCCGCCTTCGCCGCGTTCGGCGTCGTCCTGCTGGCAAGCCCTACCCTCTATCCCTGGTACCTGATCTGGATCCTGCCCTGGGCGGCGCTGCTCGGCGTGCGCAGTGTCCTGCTGCTGTCGGCGACCCTGCCCCTGGCCTACCTGCCGGCACTCGCCGGAGTCGACTACTTCCCCTGGGGCTACGTCGCGGTCTGGCTGCCGCCGGTGCTGCTGTTCATGATCGATCGGCGGCGCGCCGGAGCCGCGATTGACAAGGTGTCAGGCTCGGGAGCCGAAGCCCGATGAAGTTCCGCCTGCGAATCGCCTATGTCGGCACAAACTACGCCGGCTGGCAGCGCCAGGACAACGCGCTCGCCGTCCAGCAGGTTGTCGAAGAAGCCCTGGCCCGAATCCTCGGCCGAAGGGTGACCGTCTACGGGGCCGGCCGCACGGACGCCGGCGTCCACGCCCGCGGCCAGGTGGCCCACCTGACGGTGGCCGCAAGCGCGCCGACCGCGGAAACGTGCAGGGCGCTCGTCCAGGGCAGCAACCGTCATCTGCCGGCTGCGGTCCGCGTACTGGACGCCGACCCGGTGGGCGAGACCTTTCACGCCCGCAAGAGCGCGGCGTTCAAGGTCTACCGCTACCGGCTCTGCCGCGCCCCGGTGATCGACCCGTTTCGGGCGCCCTTCGTCGTCCCGGCGCCGGGCGAACTCGACCTGGAGGCAATGAAGAGGGCCGCATCCCTGCTGCCGGGACGCCACGACTTCTCGGCCTTCGCCAAGTCCGGGGGCAGCCACGGCCAGCCGGAACGCACGATCCACCAGGCCGAATGGAAGGACGCCGGCGACGAGCTGAGCTTTCGCGTCGCCGGCGACGGATTTCTGCGCGGGATGGTCCGCGCGCTCGTCGGCACGACCCTGGAGGTCGGTCGCGGCCGGCGGTCGGTCGACGACTTCACCGACCTCCTGGGCGGCGGCCCGCGCGCGGCGGCCGGTCCCAACGCACCGGCGCGTGGCCTGTGCCTGGAGCACGTGGAATACAGTCGGCGGCAATGAAACGCGTTGTCACGGGAATCGTGACCGCGGCGCTGGCGACAGCCCTCGTCCTGTACCTGAAGCCCCTGTTCTTCGTGGCGGTCCTCACCCTGGTCGTCCTGCTGGCGGCCGCGGAGTACACCGCCCTGGTGCAGCGGATCACCGACGCGCCGAGGTTCCGACTGGCGTTGTGGCTGGCGCTGGTTCTCGTGGCGCTGACGAACGGCGTCCACCTCCGGATCGTCCCCCTGCACCGGCTCTTCGACCTCGACGTCTGGTTCGCGGCGGCAACGGCCGTCCTCGCCCTGGCAACGGCGGTCGGGCTGGGCAACCGTGCCGAGCTGCGCGACCGGCTGGCGATCTCGGCCCTGTTCACCTTCGGCGCACTGTGGTTGGGGCTGTTCCTCGTCGCCGCGGTTCACCTCCACCAGCTCGATCCCGCGCTCCTGCTCTGGGTTCTGGCGGTGGCCGCGGTGGGCGACATCGGCGCCTACTACGGCGGGCGAGCGTTCGGCCGCCGTCCTCTGGCCCCCAAGATCAGTCCGAAGAAGACGCTGGCCGGCGCGGTCTGCGGCCTGACCGCGAGCGTCGGCGTCGGCACCGCGGGTTTCCTGCTTTGGCTCGGCCCGGAAGACTTCGTGCCGGGCGTTCCCCTGGTCGCGCTGGTCTGCGGCGGCGCCGGCCAGGCTGGAGACCTCGTCGCGTCTCTGCTCAAGCGTGCCGCGAAGGTCAAGGACGCCAGCCGCCTGCTGCCGGGCCACGGCGGTCTCCTCGACCGGTTGGACAGCGTGATGCTGGCGACGCCGCTCCTGTACGTCCTCGTCGACATCGGCGCCCTCGGGCCGGCGATCCCGACCCTCTACGGGAGTGTCCTCTACGGGACTGGCACCGTCGGAGCCCTGCCTTGAGCCAACGCACCGTCGCCGTCCTGGGGGCCACCGGTTCGGTCGGCGAGGCGACCCTGGCGGTGGCGCGCAACCACCCGGACCGATTGCGCGTTTCGGTGCTCGCGGCCCAGGGAACCCGACCGGCCCGCCTGGCCGAGCTGGCGCGCGAGTTCCGGCCCGACCGCGTGATCGTTGCAAGCGCCGACAGGGCCGCCGCGCTGGGGGGCGAACTGCCGGACGGAGTCCGCCTGACGTGCGGCGACCAGGCACTGCTGGACGCTGTCGGGACCGGCGACATCGATCTCGTCGTGACGGCAATCGTCGGCGCGGCCGGTCTTCAGCCGGCGGCGGCGGCGCTTGCGGCCGGCGCCGACCTGGCGCTCGCCAACAAGGAGGCGATGGTCGCGGCCGGGCCCGTGCTGCGGCGTCTCGCGGCCGCCTCGGGCTCTTCCATCCTGCCGATCGACAGCGAACACGCCGCGATCCACCAGGCGCTGAGGGCGGGACACCCGGAGGAGGTCCGCCGTCTCGTGCTGACCGCTTCGGGCGGTCCGTTCCTCGACCGCGATCCCGCCACCCTGGAGACGGCGACGCCGGCCGAGGCGACCGCACATCCAACCTGGAACATGGGCGCGAAGATCAGTGTCGATTCGGCGACCCTGATGAACAAGGGCCTGGAACTGATCGAAGCGAGCTACCTCTTCGACGTCGCCGGTTCCCGCATCGACATCGTGATTCATCCGCAGTCCCTCGTTCACTCGATCGTCGAGTTTCGGTGTGGCAACGGGATCGCACAGATCTCGGCCAACGACATGCAATACCCCATCCAGTACGCGCTCTCGTATCCCGAGCGCTGGTCGCGGCCGGCCGGCTCGGCCTCGACCGACCTGACCGAGCTGCTGCAGACCGCCTCCAGGCTGGAGTTCCGGCAAGTCGATCGAGGGCTCTTCCCGGCACCGTCCCTGGCCCGTGCCGCCCTCGCCCGCGGCGGTGGCGCGCCGGCGGCGCTGAACGCGGCGAACGAAATCGCAGTCGACGCGTTTCTCAGCGGAGGAGTGCCCTTCACCGCGATCGTGCCCGTGGTGGCCGGGGTGCTCGAGCGCCACGACCGGCAGGCGGGCGGGGGCGACCCGGAGACCGTCGACGAGGCCCTGGCCTGGGATTCCTGGGGTCGGAGCCACGCCCGGGAAGTCCTGACGCCTTTCGGCGGTTAGCATCGGCGGGAGCCTGCGTCTCCGCCCTTCGTCCGATGAACATCCTGAGCAACATCCTGGCCTTGCTGGTCGTGATCGGAGTGATCATCTTCGTTCACGAACTCGGGCACTACCTGGCGGCGCGGGCGTTCCGGATCAGGGTGCGGGTGTTCTCGATCGGCTTCGGCCCCCGGCTCTGGGGATTCGAGCGGGGCGACACGGAGTACCGGCTGGCGATGGTGCCTCTGGGCGGCTACGTCGCCTTCTCCGGTATCGACCCCTCGAACCCCACGGGCGACGCCGGCGACTTCATCACGAAGCCCCGGTGGCAGCGGATAGTCGTCCTCCTGGCCGGCCCCGCCGCAAACGTCGTGCTGTCGATCGTGCTGATCGCCGCTGTGCTCGTGGCCGGTACCGAACTGGCGGGGCCGCGCGACCTGAGCACCGAGATCGGCGCCGTGGCTCCCGAGTCCGCGGCCTCCGAGGCCGGATTGCAGGCTGGCGACACCATTCTGCGCCTGGACGAGGAAGATGTGTCGGACTGGCGCGAGGTTGCGAACATCGTCCTTGTGTCGCCGGAACGGCGTCTCGCGGTCGACTTCGAGCGCGACGGCAGGACACTGAGCACGGTGCTCGTACCGCGCCGGGTTCCCCGCCACGAGCTGGGTGACGCCGGCATGTACGCCAGCCTGCTTCCGCGCGTTCGCGACGTGTTCGAAGGCACGCCGGCCGAGCGGGCCGGCATCCGGTACGGCGACACGCTCTACGCGGTGGACGGACACCCCATCGCCGACGCGGACGACTTCCGGCGGCTGGTGGAACCGAAAGCAGGCGAAGAGGTCAGCCTCGAGATCGGCCGTGCCGATCAGCGCCTCGAGGTCCGGTTCGTGCCGGCGGACGAAGGCGGGGTCGGCCGGGCCGGCATCGCGATCAGCCACTTCTCGTACCAGCGTGTCGCGCCCGGCGCTGCCCTCATCGAGAGCGCGCGCATCAACTGGGAGACGACAACCGAGATCTTCGGCTTCCTGGGCAGGCTGGTCGAACGCCGTGCCTCGCCCCAGAGCGCCATCGCGGGGCCCATCGAGATCGCGAGGATCAGCGGCCAGGCGGCGCGGCGGAGCTTCAACGACCTCGTCTTCCTGACCGCCCTGATCAGCCTGAACATCTGCATTCTGAACCTGCTGCCGATCCCTCTCCTGGATGGCGGCCAACTCGCCATTCTGCTGTTCGAGAGCGTCCTGCGGCGCGATGTCTCGATCCGTGTCAAGAACCTGATGACCCAGTTCGGCCT
The DNA here is from genome assembly GCA_965232105.1 of Thermoanaerobaculia bacterium. Lineage (GTDB taxonomy): Bacteria > Acidobacteriota > Thermoanaerobaculia > Multivoradales > Multivoraceae > Multivorans. Next base: position 1,866,237 of record OZ246956.1, on the reverse strand, counting down.
TGTGGTGATCGTCAGCATCATGATGTTCGCGCTCTACTCCGACCTGGTGAAGAACCTGCCGTTCCTGGGGCGCTGAATGCGAAGGCACGAGATTCTCGCGCGCCGGCTCGCCGACACGCTGCGCAGGCGGTGGCTGAAGCGTCTCGTCGTAGGCGGCCTGTACGCCGGACTGCTCACGGCGCTGCTCGGCGCTTCGTCCTATCTGGCGCTGTCCAACTTCGTTCGCAGCGGAGTGATCGCCGTGCCCGACCTGGTTGGTCTGGACGTGAGCGAAGCCGAGGACACTCTCGCCGCCGCCGGGCTGACAGTGCGGCGGGTCGAACAGGACCGCCACGACGAAACGGTCCCGGCGGGCCATGTACTTCGGCACGACCCGGCGGCCGGCAGCGCCGTCAAGCAGGACAGCGGCGTCGTGATCCACCTGTCACGGGGACGCCAACTCGTCGAAACGCCGGATCTGACCGGTCAGGTCCTTCAGACGGTTCAGGTCAGTCTCGCGGCCTCCGGCCTGCAGTTGGGCAGGAGCCGGAGCGTGTACGCGGAGTTTGGCGCCCCCGGCACCGTGATCCGTCAGAGTCCACCGCCCGGCAGCCGGGTCGAACCCTCTTCCCGGGTCGACGTGATGGTCAGCCTGGCCAACCCGGGCGCGTCGTTCGTCATGCCCGATCTGATCGACCTGCCGGAAGCGCCAGTGCGCTCCTACTTCGAGACACGCGGATTCCGCTTCGGAAGGGTAAAGTACGAGCCCTACGAAGGCGTCGAAGCCGGGATCGTTCTGCGTCAGTATCCACTTCCGGGCCATCCCCTGCGACAAGGCGATTCGATCGCCCTGGTCGTCGCCGCGCAGGAAAGCCACTGAACCCGTCCCGGTTCCCAAACAACCCGCCGCCTCAGAGAACCCGAACGATGAAGATCGCGCCTTCGATCCTGGCGGCGGACCTGGCCGACCTTGCCACCGCCGTCAAACACTGCGAGGACGGCGGTGCCCAGTTGATCCATGTCGACGTGATGGACGGCCACTTCGTGCCCAACCTCACCTTCGGGCCACCGGTCATCGCCGACCTGGCGAAACGAAGCCGAGTGGGCTTCGACATCCACCTGATGGTCTCGAACCCCGACGTCCTCCTCGACAGCTACCTGGACACCGATCCGACCTGGGTGTCGTTCCACCACGAGGCGACGCCGGAACCGGTTCGGCTGGCGGAGACGATTCGCGATTCGGGCACCGGCGCCGGCGTCGCGGTCAACCCCGGTACGGCCCTGGACGAGGTCCTGCCCTACCTGGAGCACCTGGACTTCGTCGTCCTGATGTCCGTTCAGCCGGGCTTCGCAGGTCAGGCGTTCCAGCCCCATGTACTGGACAAGGCGCGTCGGCTACACGCCGAGATCGCTGCCCGTGGACTCTCGACTGCCATCGAGATGGACGGCGGCATCAAGCCGGGAAACCTCGACGAGGTGGCGGCGGCCGGAGCGGACGTGGCGGTCGTGGGCTCCGGCGTCTTCGCCGCGGAGAGTCCGGTCGAGGCACTGGCGGCTCTCCGCCGGCAGGCGAACGAATGACGCGGCTAACCGGAAGAACGCTGCTCGCCGCGGCGGGACTCGCGCTCGTCGTCGCCTGCGGAGGCGTCAAGGACGATCCGATCCTCCGGTTGTCGTCCTCCGAAGCGCTCGACATCGGCAAGCAGCTCATGACGGACGAGAAGTTCTCCCAGGCGCTCCAGCACCTCGTCCACGCCTTTGAAGTCGAGCCGAACTCGGAAACCGGCCGGGAAGGGCTGCTGCTGGCCGCGGACGCACTGTACCTGCGTGGCGGCTACCAGTCCTACGTCGAGGCGGAGCAGCGTTATCGCGACTTCCTGAACCGCTTCCCCACCTCCGAGCGCGCGTCCTACGCCCAGTTTCGTCTCGCCTCCGCGCTCGCCGAGCGGATCGAGAAACCGGACCGCGATCAACAGACCGCCCGCCAGGCGCTGAGCGAGTTCGAGAACGTCCGCCGGCTCTACCCGACCAGCCAGTACGCCGGCCAGGCCGCCCAGCGGATCGTCGAGGTCCGGAACCAACTCGCGGAGCACGAGTTCGTCGTCGGCAGCTACTACTACCGATCCCGCACTCCGAGGGCGGCCGGCGAACGCTTCAGGGGGATGCTCGAGCAGTATCCGGACTACCCGGACAAGGACAAGATCCACGCCTACATGTGCCTCACCTACGTCCAAGTGCTCAAGCGGGCCCGTTTCGACGCCGGGCTGGATGTGGTCGACTATCTGCGTGACGCGTGCGAACAGTTGTGGAGCGAGTACGCCGGCAGTCCCTGGATCAAGAAGGTGCCTTCGCCGGAGAAGATCCGAAAGATGCGAAGCGACCTCCCGCCAGCCCCGCCACGGCCGGCCCGCGGCGGCGAAAAAGAGCCCGAAGGCGAGGATGGTCCCGGAAACTGACGTCGGCTGCCCGCGCCGCCGCGACGCGCCCGCGCGTCGGCCAGCGCCTCTCTTCCTGGCGGTCGCGCTCGCCAGCGTCGGCTGTGCCTCCACGGAGTCACCACGCGAGTTGATGAACCGCCTGGCGACACCGAACGAGGGTGTCCGGGCCGACCTCGAGCTGCTTGAAGAGCGGGTCCATGACCTCGAAGGACTGCTGGCCGAGAGCGAATCGGAGAACGCCCGGCTGCGTGAACGCATCGCGGAAGTCGCAACGGCGCTCGAGGAGGTCAGGACCCTGGCAACCGCGCCTCCGCCACCGGTCCCGTTCGAGCCACCCCCTCCCGCCCGGGTGCAGGTACTTGAGGTCACGGAGCTCGACGACACGCCGGCGGAAGCGCCGGCCGAAACGCCGCCGGTCGGTGCGGCCGAACCGCAGGGCGGGGCCGGCGCGGACGAAGCCGGCGCGCCAGCGACCATCGCCGGAGCGGGACAGGAAGTCGGCGAGGCGGGACAGGAACTCTACGACCTCGCCCGTGAGAAGTACCTGAGCCACGACTACGTGGAAGCCGAACTGGGGTTCCAGCGTTTCCTGGACGACTTCCCGAACAGCGATCTGTCGGACAACGCGCTCTACTGGATCGGCGAATGCCGGTTCGCCCGGGGTGACAACCGGGGCGCCATGGCCGCATTCCAGACCATGCTCCACGAGTACCCGCTCGGCAACAAGGTTCCCGACGCTCTGGTCAAGGTTGGTCGAACCCTCGAGCGACTCGGCGACACGGAGGGCGCCAGGCGCCGCTTCCGGGAAGTCTCGAGACGCTTCCCGGACTCCGGAGCCGCCCGCCTGGCTACCGAATCGCTGTCGCGGCTGCAAGACGACGGCTGAGCGAACGGGCCGCGGCGCCGAAGGCGTCTCGGCGCCTTGCGCCCGTGACCCAACGTCAGAAAGCGCCCCCCGAACCTCCGATCTGTGCTAAAATCACCGTTTCGGTACGCGACTCGCCTTGAAGCAACGCAGCGCAGACGACGGCGTTCCCGAGGACGCGACGGGAGACTTGGGCGACCGGCTTGATCAACTCGTCAGGCATCTGGTCAGCCAGGGCGTCAGTCTTGCTCAAGCTCGTCGGATCTTCGAACGGCAGTTCATCCTCGCTTCCCTACAACTCAACCAGGGCAATCTCAGCCGCTCCGCCAACAGTCTCGGCATCCACCGGAACACCCTGCGCACCAAGGTCGACGCTCTTCGCATCCAGTCGTCCGAGTATCGTCCATCCAGCAAGAGGAACCAATCGAAATAGAACTCCGCCCCAGATGGTCGGCTGGGAAACGAGACGAGGTTGGCATACCACTTGCCGCCAAGCGCGGGAAGACGTTCCCTCCGACCGTCGGCGAACGCCTCCTGTAACAAAGCCGCGCCGCCGTGACCGGCCGGATCGCGCGAAGCCGAGAACGGCCGTCCTCACGGCGGCTACCCGGGTCTCCGGCACACCGCACTCCACACTTCTCATGTACCTCTCGAACACCACCACCGGCAAGAAGGCTCTCGCGGTCGTTGTGGCCGCTGGCGCCATTCTGGCCGTCTCGGTGCGGGATACGGCGCCCGGAAGGCAGCCCGACACGCTGCTGCCGCCACCGCATCTTGGGGATGTCGCTCTGTTCGAGGAAATCCAGGCCTGGCTCGACCCGGCATCCGGGACGGCCACGGCCCGCACATCCCCGGACGGCCGGCCATTCTACGAGAAGATCCGAACACGGGGAGAGAGTTTCGCGCTCTTCATCGGCGCCGCCGACGGAGACGCGGTTCGGAACCTGCTGCGGCGCATTCCCTTCGGCGCCCAGATCGTTACCGTCGCGGAGCGTCACGAGATCGACCCGCTCCTCGTTGCGGCAGTCGCCCAGACCGAGTCCTCCTTCGACACGCTGGCCGTTTCACCGGAGGGCGCGCTCGGCCTCATGCAGATGATGCCGGCGACCGCCGAGCAGTACGGCGTCGCCAACGTGTACGACCCCAGTGAGAACCTGGATGCCGGGGCGAGCTACCTGGCCTCCCTGCTGCGCCGTTTCGACGGCGACCTGGTGCTGGCGCTCGCGGCCTACAACGCGGGGCCCGGAAAGGTCAGCCGCTTCCAGGGGATGCCGCCCTTCCGGGAGACCCGGAAGTTCACGAACAGAGTGCTCCGCCTGTACGTCGAGCACCACCGCGCTGCCTGGGCGGCCGTCAATCCTCGCGGCCTCGACTTCGCCGTCCTCGCCGGCGGCTGAGCGCGGCAGAAACTGGGTGCGCCGGTCTGCCATTCGTGCGCCCGCTGACGGGCGCACGAACTGGTTCGCGTGTGGCGCGTCCCCGCGCCACACGGGTTCTGACCTTCTGCCGCGCCTAGGACTTCTTCTCCTCCAGTTCGGAGGAGTCGTCGCCGCGCAGGCCCCGCTTGAAGTTGCGGATGCCCTCGCCCATGCCGCGGCCCAGGAGGGGCAGCTTGCTGCCACCGAAGATGACCAGCAGGATGACGAAGATGACGAGTAGCTCTTGGATGCCAAGGGAGGGCATGGCGTTCTCCTCTCGAAGTCGGCCTCGGATACTAGCAGCGGAGGTGTCCGCGCGGCGGAACGCCACTACGTGCTGACCGGGGCCCACACCTCGCGCAACCGGGGAGCCAGCTCGCGACCCTCGGGAAGAGCCTCGAGGGCATCCAGGAACCTGCGCAGCGCCGGCGGGATCAACCGCAGATAGCGGTCGCTGCCGACCGTGGCGAAGTACGCGAAGGTTCCCACGATCTTCAGTGTGCGCTGGGCCGTCGCCGCAACGTACTGCGACATGCGGTCAGAGTCCACATACGCGGCAGGCAACTGCCGGCGCCGTTCTCGGGCCGATAGCGTCAAGGTGTCATTCAAGAGCGAGGCGAGGTCATAGCTCGGCGGGCCCAGCCGCAGATCCTGGTGGTCGATCACGACCAGCTCCTCGGGGCCGCCCTCCGCAGCCGGGCCGCGCAGCATCAGGTTCCGGGCCATGAAGTCGCGGTGACACGGGACCCTCGCCGCCGAATCGAGCCGCTCGCAGAGGGCGGAGCACACAGACCGAACCTGTTTCGCCAACCCCGGGTCCGCAACCAGCCCCCGCGGTTCCAGGAAACGCTCCCATGTCTGGTCGAGTTCGAACTTCAACAGGTCGCCGTCGAGCGGCGGCGAGCCCAGGGCCCGAACCGCGTCAAGCGGCAGTCGCTGTATCCGCCCGATGAGTTCCCTGGCCTCCGCCAGTCGACGGCTCAGGTCCACATCGGCGCCACTGCCGCCTTCGATCCACCTCTCGTACAGGGTGCGCGGGCCCAGGTCCTCCTGGAGAACCCAGACCGGAGGTTCGAGCGAGTAGTCATCCAGCCTCGGTGTCGGCACCGCGACCGATGCCAGCAGGTCGGTAGAGGCGACAAACCGTGCCGCCACATCCTTCATCCCGTCGGGATAGGAGCAGACGATCCGCCGCTCGCCCGAGGCAAGACGCAGCCTGGCGTAGCGCCGGACGGAGACGTCGCCGGCAAGCGGCTCGAACGAGACCGGCGCCCAGCCCGCCCCGGCAAGCGCGTCGCGTACGGGCCGCCAGGCGGCCGCATCGTCCCGTCGCGAACCCGTGGTGTCACGATCGGCTGCGGTCTGGGATAATGGTCGTCGGCCCATGGAACCCCGGCTCAAGCAACTACTCGAAGAACTTACGCGGTCCCTCTGCGAGGCAATGGCCGAGTCGCCCGAGGTCCACGATCGGCTCGAGTCGATCCGGCGCGAAGGCTACACGCTGAACCTCTTCCTCGACTGCAAGAAGAGCGAGGACGACGATGACGGCGGGGTCGACGAGACCTCCTCGACCAGGCGGCCGCTGCCGCCACCGACGTTTCGCATCAACGGACGCGACCTGGCCTTTCTGCGGTCGCTGGGCATCGACCCCACTCGCAGGACTCACAGCCGCAGTTCACGCCGGGCGGCCTCCGACGGGGACTCACGGAACTGATCGGCCGCCGCGGTGCGTCGGCGCACCATTCGTGTCCCGGATGTCATCCGTACGCCAGATAAACGCGTAGTTCCGGCCCGCACCCGCGCCGTCGCGCCGGTAGCTCCACCACTCCGGATCGCAACGAACGCAGCGACCGCTGCTCGAGGCGCGGTCCACGCCCAATGCGGCAAGCTGCTTCGAAGCCGCCAGGACCAGATCGAGGTGCGGTTTGCGGCCTGGCCGGCGGATGACGACTTCGGCGTCGCTCGCTGCTTCCACCTCCCTTGCGACATCTTCGCCAACTTCATAGCAGCACGGCCCAATCGCCGGACCGATCCAGGCCTCGGCCATCGCCGGATCGGCGCCACCGGCGCGCTTCATCGCCCGCATCGCCGAAGTGAGAACGCCCCCCGCCAGCCCCCGCCAGCCGGCGTGGACCGCCGCCACGCTCTCACCCGCGGCAATGAGCACCGGCACGCAGTCGGCAACGAAGACGGTCGCCGCGACGCCGGGGCGAGAAACCACCAGGGCGTCGCCCTCTCCCCTGAAGCCCGGTTCCTCCACCCGCAGCGCCTCCGCGCTGTGCCGCTGCTTCAACCAGGCGGGCGAAGCCCTCTCGGCCACCTTCACATCACGCGCCAGGAGCCGAAAGGCATCCTTCGGTCCAAGCCCCTCAGCGCCCGGCAGCGCGCCCAGAAAGGCAGCCCGGACTGCTCCGCGGCAGTGGACGATGGACGCCGCGACCGATGGGGGCTTCACCACCGGTAGCTGCTGTAGGATGCCGCGGCCATCGTGACGGACATGAGCGTAGCGCAGAGCACGGCGAATCCGGGACTCTCTCCCGCAGCCCTCGATGCCGCCTGGGAAACGGTCATCGGGCTGGAAGTCCATGTCCAGCTCCGCACCAGGACGAAGATGTTCTGCCGCTGCGAGAACCGGTTCGGCGCCGAGCCCAACGAGCTCGTGTGCCCGGTCTGTCTCGGTTATCCCGGCACCCTGCCGGTGACCAACCAGCACGCCGTCGACCTTGCCATCCGGCTCGCGCTGGCGCTGGGATGCGAGGTCAAGCCGCGGTCCGTGTTCGCCCGCAAGAACTACTTCTATCCCGACCTGCCGAAGGGTTACCAGATCAGTCAGTACGACGAGCCGTTGGCGGAAGGGGGGTCGGTGCCACTGCCGTCGGGCGGCAACGTGCGGCTCCATCGGATCCACCTCGAGGAGGACGCCGGCAAGCTGCTCCACGAGGTGCCGGGAGGCGGTCCGCTGCCGGGACGGAGCCTGGTCGACTTCAACCGTTGCGGCGTACCCCTGGTGGAGATCGTCACCGAACCCGAGATTCGCTCGCCCGAAGATGCACAGGCCTACCTGCAGACCCTTCACCAGGTCCTTCTCTACACCGGCGCCAGCGACGGCAACATGGAGGAGGGCAGCCTGCGCTGCGACGCCAACCTCTCCCTGCGTCCGGCAGGTTCCGACACGCTCGGCACGAAGACGGAGGTCAAGAACCTGAACTCCTTCCGTCACGTCGCCAAGGCGCTCGAGTACGAACGGGAGCGCCATCTGCACATCCTGGCGGCCGGGGCGCGGGTCGAACAGGAGACACGCAGCTTCGAGCCCGCGAGCGGCGCCACGCGAACTCTCCGGTCCAAGGAAGAAGCACACGACTATCGGTACTTTCCAGAGCCCGACCTACCCACCCTGCTGCTCACACAGGGCCGCATCAAACGTCAGGCGGCGTCGCTCCCCGAGCTGCCGTGGGTCAAGAGCGCACGGTTCCGCGACGCCTACGGGCTGCGCGCCGAAGAAGCCGTTCTTCTCTCCGGCAGCGTCGCCCTCGCGGCGTACTACGAGCGCGCGGTAGCCGCCCATCCAACCGGCGCGAAGTCGATCGCGAACTGGGTGATGACGGAAATCCTCCGCGAGCTGAAGGAACGGAAGATCCACCGTGACGCGGGCCTTCTGGCCCGCGATTCCGGCGATTCCCGCGAGTCCGGAAGGGGAGCGATCCCACCCGAACGCCTGGCCGCCATCGTAGCCCTGGTCGACTCCGGCGAGTTGTCGACTACGGCAGCCAAGGACGTGCTCGCCGAGGCGTGGGACTCGGACGAGACTCCAGACCAGATCGCCGACCGTCTCGGGCTACGCCAGGTGCGCGACGACGCTCAACTCGAGTCTTGGGCCGACGCCGCGATCGCGGCCAACAGCAAGGCCGCCGACGAGTACCGCGGCGGCCGCAAGCAGGCCCTCGGTTACCTGGTCGGGCAGGTCATGAAGGCGTCCCGCGGTAGCGCCGAACCCCGGGCGGCGCAGGAGATTCTGCGCCGGAAACTCGCGTAGGGCCGAAAGCACGGGCCCAGGCTTCCTGGCCTCCCGGCCCGCACCCCTACTGAAGCTGGAAGGTAACCGTCAGGTTGAAGTAGACAGCGACCGGCCTGCCGTTCAATGTCGCCGGTTTGAACTTCCACTGCCTGACCGCGGCCACGGCGGCCTCGGCGAGGCCCATCGGCAAGCCCCTCAGCACCTCGACATCGGTGATGTCACCTTCCTGGTTGATCGTCGCCCGCAGGACTACCCGACCCTGAATTCGCGCCTTGCGCGCGATCTCGGTGTACTGGGGCTTGACGTGGAGGGTCTTTCTTGGCTCGATGACGTCACGGGTCACCTCGATCGGCCCGGACACCTCAGTGGGAGGCGGCGCCGGCGGCTCGACGTTCCAGTTCAGGTCGTCGACCTCGGGCATGAAGATCTCCGGCTCCTCGACGCGAATCGGCTCCAGACCATCCGGCGTCGGATCGGGAATCGGCACCTTCTTCGACTTCGGCTTCGGGATCGGAATCTCCTCTGTGGGAGGCGGCGGCTTGAAACGCACCTGCTGCACCACGAACAACTTCTCCGGCTCGGGTGGCGGCGCCTGTTCCCTGCCGTACAGGTCGGGCAGCTTGACGACCAGGAGAACCGCGTGAAAGAGCAGGGCCAGCCCCAGCGAGTAGCGGAAGGTCCTGCTGTCCCCCCGCGTCTCCCGCGCGTAGGCCAGCAGGCCATTCCCCGCTGACATGGTGGGCACTGGATCGGGTGCGGTCTCTCCGGCCGGAACTCCAGCCGCATCGAGGCTCGTCTTGCTCATCCGGGCTCCCCCTCAGGCAGGTCGTGTATCGGGGTGTTGTCCCCTTCCAACCTGCCGTCGAGTGCCCCTATTCCGCGCGGTACGCGACCCTCACCGGCTTCCTGGGAACTTCGCCGCTAGCGGCGCGGTTCAGCGGCGCGGCGGTTCGGTCCCCCCCGGGAGTTCCTCCAGTTGCCGGCGGAGTTCCTCGCGCGTGCGCTCCAACTCTTCGATGTTCTTGTTGTGCTCGTCGGCTTCCAGGTTCTCCTGCTCGATCTGCTTGTTTTCGCGCACCCGCGCGGCGCCAGCCGAGTTACCGGCCCTTTCGTACGCCGAGATCGCTAGGTCGTACTTGTTCTGCTTCGAGAGCACGAAGCCGAGATAGTCCAGGATCTGCTTTCTCTCGGTCTCACCGGGAGCCAGGGGGAGAGCAGTGTTCAGCGGTCCTTCGGCCTCGTTGTAACGCTCGAGCGAGCCATAGGCCTGCCCGAGGTAGAAGTGCGCGTGCCAATCGTTCGCCTTCTTCGAGATGGCCTGCTGGAACGTGGAAGCCGCCGGGTCGTAGCTCTTGCCGCCCAACTGGACCTCGCCCAGAAGGAGCAGGTTGTCGAAGGAGGGACTGCTCGCCACGAGGCTTCGAGCGACATTCTGAGCCTTCGCGTAGATGCCGGTCTTGGCCGAGCCCTGTGTGGTCCGACCCTTGATCTTCAGGGCGTTGACCAGCGTCTGCTTCCACTCTGCCTGGCTGCCGTCCATCGAGATCGCCCGCTCGTAAGCGGTGAGCGCGGCATCTAGCTGGGCGTCGCTCTGCAGCAGCCTGCCGTACTCGAAACGCGTCTTCGCGTCGCCCGACTTTAGGTCCGCAACCTTGCCCAGGTCTGCAGCCGCGCCACGAGTGTTCCCAAGTCTCGCCTGACTCGCGCTGCGCATCTGGTACACCAGGATCTGGTGGGGCTCCGGCAGGCCGCCGACGTTCAGCCTGTTCAGTGTCGCCACGCATTCCCGGGGCATGCCGCTCTGAAAGTAGGCCTGCCCCAATCCGATCTGGCTTCCAAGGTCGCCGGGCTTCAACTCGAGGTGCTTCTGGAACGCAGCTATCGACTCCCTGGCCTTGCCTCCCCGGAGCAGGGACTGGGCCAGCATCTGATACCCCTTCTGCAGGGCCTCCTCCTCGGTGCGTTCCTCGACGAACTGCTGGAACTCGGCGATCGCCTGGGCGTAGTTGCCGGCCGTGAACGCGGCGACGCCCTCGTCCCATCCCGCGGATGCGACTGACGCGCCGAGCACCAAAAGGGCCGTTGCCAGGGTTAGAACAGATCGGCGGTTGGTCATCTGTCGGGCCTCCTTCATAGGGCGCCAGATACTCCCGGCTGCTGGAATCGGAAGTGGACGGTCACGTCTGGTTCGTTTGATGACGACGGCCGGCTCGGCGCAAGCGCCTCACCGGCCTGAACTCCCCAATACCCCGCTACTGGAGCTGGAAGTTGACTGTCAAGTTGTAGTAGACGGCTACCGGCTTGCCGTTGAGCGTCGCCGGCTTGAACTTCCACTGCTTGACCGCCGTCACGGCGGCCTCGCTGAGGCCCATGTGCAGGCCCTTCAGCACCTTCACGTCCGTGATGTCGCCGTTCTTGTCGATCGTCGCCTGAAGAATGACGACACCCTGGATCCGCGCCTTGCGCGCGATCTCGGTGTACTGCGGCTTGACCTCGTTGATCTTCTCGGGCTTCGTCACATCGCCGGTGACGTAGATCGGTCCGGTCGGCTCCGGCGGAGGCGGCGCCTCGGGAAGGTCGAACAGGTCCAGGTCGTCGACCTCGGGAATGTCGATCTCCTCGGGCTCGTCGATGCGGATCGGTTCCGGCTCATCGGGCGTCGGATCGGGGATCGGCACCTTCTTCGACTTGGGCTTCGGAATCTGCTGCTCGACTTCCGGCGGTGGCGGCTTGAAGCGCACCTGCTGGACCACGAAGACCTTGGGCTTCGGCGGCGGCGCCACGACTTCGCCGTACAGATCAGGCAGCTTGACGATCAGCAGGACCGCGTGAAACAGCACGGCGAGCCCGAACGAGTAGCGGAAGGTCTTGTTGTCCTCCCGGGTTTCCTCCACGTACGTCAGGAGGCCCTGCTCCGCTGACGTCAGCGCATCCGCCTGGACTTCTTCCGCTTGTGGCTCTTCGGCCGGGGATTCAGCCGCTTCGAGGTTCTCGTCACTCATCGGGGTACCTCTTCGTTGTCTGTTCGACGTGTGGTTTCCGCTGTTAACTGCAATCCGGTTCGGGGTCGGTCCTATTCCGGAAACTTAGTACCAGAAACTCTGGATTTCGCGCTGAGTCGGCACGGAAATGTTGATCGGTTCCGACAGTCCGTGCTCTTCGCCCTGCCGTAACTCGTCGTAGACCTCGACCATGTACCTGTACTCCGTCGCGATATCCGGCCGGATGATCACCGGCTTCTTCGGATTCCGCTCCAGCTTCGGCTTCAGGTACTCGATGATCTCGCCGAGCTCCATCGGATTCTGGTCCACGACCAGATTCCCTCCCGGGAAGATCTCGATCAGCACCGACTCTTCCTTCTCGATGACCGGCGGGTTGTCGTCGTCCTCCGGCAGCGCGAAGTCGAGCCCGCGAGTGGCCGTGAAGGTGGTCGTCACCATGAAGAACACGATCAGCAGGAAGGCGATATCGGCCATCGACGAGGTCGGAATCTCGTCGTCCGGGCGGTCACGTTCAATCCTCATCTTGAGCCTCCATCCGAATCGTCAAGTTCCAGCATAGCCCCCACAAGCCCTCTAGAGGTCGTCGACCGTTCGCTGATCGGACAGAAGGCGCAGATCGCGCACCTTGGCCCGCTTGAGCGCATCCAGGACCTCGTCGACCTTCTCCCACGGCACGTCGCCGTCCGACTTGACCACGAAGGTCTTCTGCGGATCAGTCGCGATCACGGTGGCGGCCATCGAGAGCACCTCGTCGGCCGCACTGACCAGGGAACTCTGCGAGTTGCCGTCGGATACGCGGATGCGCCCGTTCGGATCGATCGACACGTAGGCAGCCTTCTTCGGGATCTCGTACCTGAGAGTCGTCTTCGGCAACTGCACCTGGGTCTTGTCGACCTCGAAGGTGATCGTCAGCATGAAGAAGATGATCAGCAGGAAGGCGATATCGGCCATCGAGGCCGTCGGGATGTTCGGCTTGTGCTCGATGGATGCCTTGAGCTTCATGTCGCTGTCCTCGCCTTGGGACCTGAAGAGACCCTAGTTGCCTTCGCCGCTCTCAGGCGAAACACCGCTGCGCTCCATCTCACCGAACGTCTCGAGCAGCATGTTCGCGGCGGTCTCGATGTCGCGCACGAACTTGTTGATCCGGCTCATGAAGTAGTTGTACGCGAGCTGCGTGGGAATGGCGACCGCGAGACCGCCGGCCGTCGTCGTCAGAGCCTCCTTGATACCCGTGGCGACCGCGCCCGGGTTGGAGAGGCCCTGCGCCGCGAGGGCGTCGAAACCGGCCATCATGCCGGTCACCGTGCCGAAGAAGCCCAGCAGCGGAGCGACGTTGGCGGTCGTCGCCAGAACGGCAAGACCGCGCTCCAGGCGCCCCATCTCGAACAGGGCCGCGTTCTCGATCGTCTTCTCGATGTCTTCCTTGGGCTGGCCGTACTTCATCAGCCCGGCCTTGAGGATCGAGGCGACCGGACCCCGGTACTCCTCGCAGACCTTCACCGCGTCACGGATCGACCGGTTGACCACCAGCGCCTTCCTCACCTTGGGGAGGAACTCGTGAACGTTGATCCGGGCGCGCCACAGCGCGTACAACCGCTCGATCACCACCGCGAGAGCGATGGCGGAGAATGCGAGCAGTGGCCACATGACGGGTCCGCCCTCGTTCATCAACTTCCAGAACGTGCCACCAATGTTCACCTAGCTACCTCCTCAAAAACCTGTGTGCCCGTCAGGAACGGGCCGAGTTGAACCGCCCGCCATCGGCGGACGCGATTCTGGACGGACGGTGACCCCTACACATGGTCTCTAATCCGAGAGGGGTGCCTGGCTCACCTTGGAACGGTGGAGCAATATAGCACACGGCTACCGCATTGGAACCGTGGATTCGACCCGGTTCAACGCGCACTCCGGGCCGCCTCCACGACCCTCCGCAGCGGACGCTGCTGCACGTAGTAGATCGCCACGGCCAGCGCATCCGACGCGTCCGCGCTGCGCCGGCCCGCTCCGGCACCCAACAACACGTCGACCATGCGCGCCACCTGGGTCTTGTCGGCCCGGCCGTTGCCGCACACCGCCTTCTTGACTTCCGCGGGCGAAACTTCCTCCACCTTCAAATCGCGGCGACCCAGCACCGAAAGGATGACGCCCCGCGCCTGGGCGAGCGCGATCAGCGAGCGGCTGTTGCGGCCGTGAAACAGGGTCTCCAGGGCGGCGCCGGCGGGCTGCCAGCGGTCGAGGGCTTGCTCAACGCCCTCGGCCAGACGAGCCATCCGCGCCGCCATATCCGGTTCGGACACCAAGGAGATGCGACCCGAGTCCAACTCCCTCAGCCGTGACCCTTCCTGTTCCACCACGCCGTAGCCGGTGTACCGGCTGCCGGGATCCAGACCGAGGACGATCACGGCTGCGCTGCGCCGCTCACGGCTGGGTGCGGCGAGCAGGATGCGGCGCGACGATCACGGCTGCGCCGCGGCCATCAAGAAGCCAGCCGCTCCAGCAACTCGTCGTCCAGGTCGAAGTTGGCCCAGACGTGCTGCGCGTCGTCCTGGTCCTCCAGCGCATCGATCAGCCGAACGAGTTGACCCGCCACCGCTTCATCGACCCGGACCAGGTTCTGGGGCTCCATCGTCAACTGGGCGACACCAGTCACGAGGCCGCGCGCTTCGACCTCGTCCTTCGTTGCGTGAAAGGCCTCGACCGATGTGTAGACGTTGTAGGAGTCCTTCTCGACCGAAAAATCCTCGGCTTCGAGTTCCAGCGCCAGCTCGACCAACGCCTCCTCGTCGATCCCGGACTCCTCCATCGCTTCACGGTCGAAAGCGAAGAAGCCCCGCCGGTGGAACATCCAGGCGACGCAGCCGTTCTCGCCGAGGTTTCCGCCGTGCTTGGTGAACAAATGCCGCACCTCGGACACGGTCCGGTTCCGGTTGTCCGTCAGCGTCTCGACCAGGACCGCGACCCCGCCGGGGCCGTAGCCCTCGTAGGTGACCTCCTCGTAGGACACGCCCTCGAGTTCCCCGGTGCCCTTCTTGATCGCCCGGTCGATGTTGTCCCCCGGCACGTTGTGGGCCTTCGCCTCCGACAGCGCGTGGCGCAGCCTGGGATTGCCCGCCGGATCGCCGCCACCGAGCCGGGCCGCTACGACAACCTCCTTGAGGATGCGTGTGAAGACCTTGCTGCGTTTGGCGTCCTGCGCAGCCTTCTTGTGCTTGATCGTGCTCCACTTGCTGTGACCGGACATGAGGCGCCTAGTGTAGCGGTCTGCGGGAATCTTGCGGCGCTATGCTGCGCCGCCACGTGACCGGCCAGACCAGACCTTCGGCCCAGGAGATCCTCGACCGGCTCGAGGTCTGGGGCCAGAAGTTCGGCCTCGACGCGATCCGCGACCTCCTCGGCGCCCTCGGCAATCCCCAACGGGGAGTACCCACGATCCTGGTCGCGGGCACGAACGGCAAGGGCTCGACGAGCGCGGCGCTGGCGTCGCTCCTGACCGCCGCCGGTTTCCGCTGCGGCCTCTACACCTCCCCCCACCTCGAGCACGTCGAGGAGCGCCTCCGCATCGACGGCGAGGCGATCACCGAGGCCGAACTCGGATCCCACCTCCGACGCGTGCTCACTGCCGCCGGACCGGCGCCGCCTACCTACTTCGAGAGTCTCACCGCCGCGGCCTGGCTCCACTTCGCGGCACAGGAGGTCGACGCGGCCGTCTTCGAGGTCGGCCTGGGCGGCCGTCTCGACGCGACGAACGTCTCGGAGCCCGTGCTCTGTGTGATCACCCAGGTCGCCCGCGACCACGCGCAGCAACTCGGCTGGACCCTGACGTCGATTGCGGGCGAGAAAGCCGGCGTGATGCGACCCGGCCGCAAGTGCCTGACCTGGCGGTCGCCGCCGGAAGTCGAACGCGAACTCCACCGCTGCGCCGCGGTCTGCGGCGCCCGATTGGTCCACGCAGCCTCCGAGGTTACGTTCGATCGTCAAGCCGCAACCTCGTCGAAGCTCTCGTTGACCACACCGAATGCCCGGTACGCCTTCCGGGCGCCACTCGCCGGCGGCCACCAGCTGACCAACCTCGCCCTCGCGCTGCGCGCGGCAGAGGAGTTCTGCGCACTCGACGAGCGAGAACTCGACCCCGAGGCGGCCAGGCAAGGGCTGGAGGCGGTCCGCTGGCCGGGCCGCCTGGAGTGGGTCAAGATCGAAGCCGATGCGGCTCCCCGCCGCGTCCTCTTCGACGCGGCCCACAACCCCGCCGGCGCCGCGGCGCTTCGCTCCTACCTCGACGAGACAGGCCTCGAGTTCGATCTTCTGTACGGAGCCCTGACCGACAAGCAACCGGAACGCTGCCTGCCCCAGTTGGCCGAGCGAGCCAACCGGATCGTCCTGACGGGGCCCGACCATCGGCGGGCGGCGTCACCCGAAAGGCTCCTGCCGCTCCTCAGGAACTGTCGTGCTGTCGTCGACCCCGACGCGGCAAGCGCGCTGAGTCGATGCCTGGGCGCACCCGTGAGTCCGCCGCGCACCCTGGTCGTGACCGGCTCGCTTTACCTGGTCGGCGAGGTCCGAACCGCCCTGCGGGCCCGCTGCGGCGTGCCTACCGCGGCACGCGACCTGGTGACCGGCTACCGCGGTTGAAGACTGGCCTCGCTGCTTCGCGGTTCGGCCCGGATGCCGGCCAGAACCCGGGTGGCGCTCCGCGCCACCCGCGAACCAGTCCGTGCGCCCGTCAACGGGCGCACGGATGGCAGGCCGGCGCACCCAGCATTCGGCGCTAGTCGCGCCCGACGCTGTCGATCTTCGCGACGCGACCGCTGTGGCGGTCGCCGTCGAAGGGGGTGTCGAGGAAGACCTCGAGCAGTTCGGAGGCCTGGCCGGCGCCGAGGGCGCGGGCGCCGAGGGCGAGGACGTTCGCGTCGTTGTGCGCGCGGGACATCCGGGTCGTGAAGCTGTCGCTCGGGTTGACCGCCCGGACGCCGGCGAAGCGGTTCGCCGACATCGCCATGCCGACTCCGGTGCCGCACACCAGCAGGCCGCGGTCGGCCTCGCCCGAGGCGACCGCTCGCGCTACCGCCGCCGCTTTGTCGGGGTAGTCGACGGGGGCCGAACCGTCGGCGCCGAAGTCGACGACCTCGATGCCGCGGGCACGCAGAACCTCACCCAGATGGCTCTTCAACTCGACCCCGGCGTGGTCGGCGCCGAGCGCGAATCTCATGCGCTCTCCAGCGATTCGGAGTCCCGCCGCACACGCTCGTCGGCCGCCGCCACGCTCTCGCCCAGCCGGCGCCGGTGGTCGGCCACGGCAGCCGCAAGATCCGGGTCCCCCAGCCCGAGAATCTGAAGCGCCAGCAGCGCCGCGTTGTCGGCCCGGTTCACGCCCACCGTCGCGACGGGGATGCCCGGGGGCATCTGCACGATCGCCAGCAGGGCGTCGACGCCGTTCAGCGGACCGCTCGCCACCGGGACACCGACGACCGGCAGGATCGTCGCGGCCGCCACGACACCCGGGAGCGCGGCGGCGACGCCGGCGCCGGCGATCAGCACGCCGATGCCCCGCTCGGCCGCGCCTTCGGCCCACTCGGCCGTCTCCCGCGGGGTCCGGTGGGCCGAGAGGACCCGGGATTCGCAGCCGACGCCGAAATCGGCGCAGACCTTCGCCGCCTTCTTCATCGTCGGCCAGTCCGAATCGCTGCCCATGACGATCCCTACCCTGATGTCGCTCATTCGTTCGGTCGCTCCCCGTCGTTGTTCTGTCGTTGTCTTTCTCGTGCCCGGTCTTTCCGGTAAGCCGCCGCTCCCGCCTGTCCGCTAGAGCGGCACGCTGCCGTGCTTCTTCGCCGGCACGCCGGACCGCTTGCCCTCGAGTTGCCGCAGCGCCCGCACGATCTCCCCGCGTGTCGTGCGCGGCGCGATCACGGCGTCGACGAAGCCGCGCTCCGCCGCCACGTAGGGGTTGGAGAACTTCTCCCGGTACTCGGCGGCCATCCGTTCACGCAGCGCCTCGGGGTCTTTCGCGTTCCGGATCTGCTGGCGATAGAGGATGTTGACCGCTCCGCTCGGTCCCATCACAGCGATCTCCGCGGTCGGATAGGCCAGGTTGACGTCCGTGCGCAGGTGCTTGCTGGCCATCACGCAGTAGGCGCCGCCGTACGCCTTGCGGGTGATCACGGTGATCTTCGGCACCGTCGCCTCGGCGAACGCGTACAGCAGCTTGGCGCCGTTGCGGATGATCCCGCCGTGCTCCTGCTGCACGCCCGGCAGGAAGCCCGGCACATCCTCGAAGGTGACGAGCGGGATGTTGAAGGCGTCGCAGAAACGCACGAACCGACCGCCCTTGACCGCCGCGTCGATGTCGAGGACGCCGGCGAGGTAGTTCGGCTGGTTGGCGACGATGCCGACGCTGCGGCCACCGAAGTGCGCGAAGCCGACCACGATGTTCTGGGCGAAGTGGCGGTGCACCTCGAGGAACCGGCCGTCGTCGACGACGGTCCGGATCAACTCGCCGATGTCGTAGGGCTTGTTCGGGTCGACCGGCACCAGCTCGTCGAGTTCGGGCGCTTCGCGGGCGTCCGGATCGTCGGTCGGCCGTCGCGGCGGGTCGTCGAGGTTGTTGCCCGGCAGGTAACCCAGAAGTTCGCGAACGGCCAGCAGGCAGGCTGTGTCGTCGGGGGCGGTGAAGTGCGCCACGCCGCTGCGCCGCGCGTGCGTCTTCGCGCCGCCCAACTCCTCCATCGAAACGTCCTCGTGGGTGACCGTCTTGATCACGTCAGGCCCGGTTACGAACATGTAGCTCGTGCCCTCGACCATCAGCACGAAATCGGTGATCGCCGGCGAGTAGACCGCGCCCCCCGCGCATGGCCCCATGATCGCGCTGATCTGGGGCACCACGCCCGATGCCAGCGTGTTGCGAAGGAAGATGTCGGCGTAGCCCCCCAGCGAGGCGACACCCTCCTGGATGCGGGCCCCGCCCGAATCGTTCAGACCCACGACCGGAGCGCCGTTCTCGACCGCCAGATCCATCACCTTGCAGATCTTGCGGGCGTTCGTTTCGGACAGCGACCCCCCGAACACGGTGAAGTCCTGCGCGAAGACGTACACGGAGCGCTGGTCCACCCGACCGTGCCCGCACACCACGCCGTCACCCGGGATGCGCTGCTCGGCCATGCCGAAATCGGTGCAGCGGTGAGTCACCAGCGCATCGATCTCGACGAACGACCCCGGATCGAGCAGCAGATCGACCCGTTCCCGAGCCGTCAACTTGCCGCTCGCGTGCTGGCGATCGATGCGCTCGGAGCCTCCACCCAGCCGCGACTCTTCAAGCCGCTGCTCCAACTCGCTCGCCTGCCGGCCGCGAACCGAGCCATCCGCTTCGACTGACTCCCGCTCACTGGTCATCGCGCGCGGCTTTCTTACCACAGCTCTTTCGCCTCTAGAATCCGGGCCATGGAGACGACGGCCACCAACCGAGGGCCCGACGAGTTACTCGCAACGGACGTCAGCACGCTGACCGACGCTCTGGCGCGGCTTCCCGTGCACCCGGGTCAACACGCGGAGGCCTTCTTCGAACGCCTGGAGACGGTCGAGTTGCTGCCCGTAGGCACACACGATCGGCTTCGCCTGAGGCGAGAGGAGGGCCTTTCCGTGCGCCGGGTCGAGGCCGGCGCAAGCCGTCTGGCCTCCACCGACGCGATCTCGGGATACACCTTCGCTTCCTGCTGCGACCGCGTCGCCGGCGCCGCCGGTTCGATCGGACCGGCGCCGAAGATCCGGATCGGTCGCTGGCCACCACTGCGAATGGCCGAAATCGAGCGCGCCGAGCGACAACTCGAGAAGGCGGTCAATCGGCGCCGCGTGGGCTTCCCCATGGAAGTCACCGTGAGGCGCCACCGCCGGCAGGTCCAGGTGATTCGCGGCCAGGTCTCCGCTCCCAGCCAGTTCGAGGAGTACTCCAGCCTGCGCGTGAAGACCCCGTGGGGCGTCTGGGGTGGTCTGCTGCCGTCGCTCGCCGACGAGGACCTCGATCCGGTCGCCGCCTGCCTTGTCGATCGCCTGAGGTCGCGCAACCTGCCGCAACACGCCGATACGCCCAGCGTCATCGTCCTCGGACCCGGCGCCGCCGCGGTGATGTTGCACGAGGTCGTCGCCCACGCCCTGGAGGCCGACACACTGGCCCTCACCGGGGCCCCGGAAAGCGTCGTCGGTCTGAAGCTGGGTGAAGTCCATCTCGACGTGCTCGACGACCCCCGCCTCGCACCCGATGGTTGCGGGCGTTTCAGCGACGATGAAGGAACGGCGGTCATCGCCCGTTGGCTGCTGCGTCGGGGCCGGGTACGTCAACCCCTCGCCGACCTCGCCTGGGCCAGCCGGTACCAGCGCCTGATTCCCGGCGCCGCGCGCCGTGCCAACCGCCACCTGCTGCCGGGACCGCGCACCACGCACCTCGAGTTGCTGCCCAGCGATCTGCCCGAAACGGAACTCTTCCAGGAAGCCGCCGGAGGTCTCTACATCGGCGAGTTCGAGAGCGGCGCCCTCAACCCGTTCGACGGCGGCTGCGTGCTACGAGCGCCCTGCGCCCGGCGGATTGGCGCCAGCGGTCCGGTCGACTACGTCGGACCGGTCGAGATCCGCTCCCGCACCGTCGACCTCCTCGCGGCTGTGACAGCGGTCGGGGACCGGCCGCTGGCAGCGGGCGCCGGATGGTGCGCGAAGGGCGGGTCTCTCCTGCCGGTATGGGCCCGCAGCCCGTCCGTGCGCCTGGAGGGTCTCGCTTGAAGCCGCTCCGGCTGCCCACCATTCAGGCCCTCGGAACGGCGCTGAACGCGGTGGCCGACCGTACCGGCGCATCGAATGCCGAGTTCTACGTCAAGACCGGGTGCAGCCTCCGGATCGAAATCGACCCCTGGAGACCCGGCGCCGCTTCGCCGTCCGCCCCGGAGGACTGGCGCTCTCACGCCGGCGTGATCGAGGAGAGAGGCTGGGCTCTGCGCGCCGGAGGGACTCAGGGAGCGCTCTTCATCGCCGAGTCCGGCCCTCTCCCTGCCCCCGGCGGCTGGCGCCGGTTGAACCGCCATTCGCTCCGCGCCGGTTCGCTCAGGCTGCCGACACCTTGCCCCGGCAAGGCGTCGCTGCCTGACGTCGCCGGCAACGACGTGCCGAACGACGAGTCGGAAGCCCTCGGCCGTGACCTGATCCGCGATGTCGTCGAGCGAACCCGCGCCGAGCTCCCGGGCAGCCGGCTGATCCGGGCGAGACTCGAAGACGGCGCCAGTGCATCCGTGCTCGCAAACAGCGCCGGGGTCACCGGACGGACCGCAGTGCGCCTGGTGACGATCCAGTTGGAGTTCGGCGTCGAACGGAACGCTACCCGTGGCTCCTGCAGCCTCTATCGAGCGGCAGGCAACCTGACGGACCTCGACGCCGCCGCCCTGGCCGCGGAAGTCGCCGACCGGCTGACGCTCGCCAGCGCCACATCGATGTCGTTCCTGCCATCCGGCGAGATCGCGGTGGCGCCTTCGCTCGCCACCAGCCTGCTGGCCCTGCTCGGCCCGCTGTTCAGGGGCCGCGATGGCTGGGAGAAGCTCCAGCGCCTGAGTGCAGGCGATTCCCTGGGACCACCGGACCTGCGGATCCTGGACGACGGCGCTCTTGAGGGGGGCTGGATCAGGACTCCGGTCGATGACGAGGGCGTACCCACACGGGCCGTGGCGCTGATCCGCGGCGGCGAACCCGCCGAGCCTCTGCTGGCCTGGGAGAATGACGGCTGGTCGGGCTTCTCCGCCTCCGGCTGCCGGCGCCGGCCCGGCTGGCGGTCACCACCCGAAATCAGCCACTCCCATATCTACATCGACCGCGGTCCGGACTCCGCGGATTCGATCCGGAGCGGAATCCGTCACGGCTGCTATCTGCTGGACCGCGCTCCGGGCGGCCGTAGCCACGTGACCTTCCCGCACTCGGACAACGGCGGGGAGGCCAGCTTCGAGATCGATGCGACCGGCTTCGTCGTGGAACACGACCGCATTCTCGGCGCCATCCCGCGGGCGCGCCTCAGGGGTTCGATCCGGCAGTTGTTCGAGGGCATCCGAGCCGTCGGCGACGATCTCCGGTTCCTGCCCGTGCCCGGTGCGGTGGGGTCTCCGACTCTGCTGCTCACCGGGCTGCAGCTCGAGCCGGTCGTCTAGGGTGCCGGCACCGGGAGGCGCCGAATCGTCACGTCGAGCTGAGCGCTGCTGCGCGCCGACGGCTCGAAGCGCCCCCCGCGAGAGCCGCCGAAGGTCCCGGGCGCCGGAGCGGTCGCGGGCTGCCTACCGCCCGGGCCAACCGGCGTTCCCACCTGGATCGCGCCGCGGCTCCCCGAAGCGGGGCTCGACGACGGCTGCCGCCCGGTCGCCGGAACCACGCCCACACCGCCGGCGGCAACCGTGCGGCGGCGAAGGTCGTCCCGCGTGAACACGCGCGGCGCCCTCTCAGTCCGCCGGTCGGCGGCAGGCGCCGCCGGCTCGTCCTGCACACCAGCGGTGACGGGAGCTTCGAACGTGACCGAACGAACGGTGGGTTCCTGGAACAGGTCGGCATCGGAGCCTGCAGGAACCGGCGACCGGTCGACCTGTCCAAGCCCGTCCCGGTCGCCCGACTTCACGGCCTCGCCCCGTTCAGCCTTCGCGACCTCGTCGTCCGGAACTTCCCGGGATTCGGCCACCTCGGCGGGCCGCGTTGCCGTCTCCTCGACCGCCTCGTCGACGAGCGCCGGCAGAAGCAGGCCACTGATCCGGCGCGGCTCGGAGTACGTCCTCGGCGGCAGGGCATCGAGCGGCGTGCGGTCGGCGCGGAGCAGAATCTCGGTGGCGTACCGGTTCACCAGGAAGTGGGGATTCACGTCGCCGAAGGCCAGACGCGAATCCAGGCTGACCGCACTTATGTAGTGCTCCAGAGCCTTCCCGGCTTCGCCCGCGTCGTCCGCGATCCGGCCGAGCTGGTAGTGCGCCCAGGCGTTGCCCGGCTCGAGCTCGGTCGCCGTTGCGAGATGGCTGGACGCCAGGTCCGAATCGCCGGTCGTGTAGGCCAGAAGGGCCAGGTTGTAGTGCGCGGGCGCCCAGGTGTCGTCCGCCTCGATCGCGGCCCGGTAGTTCTCGAAGGCCGCCGCAATGTCGCCACGGAGCTCCAGCAGATTGGCGAGATCGTTCAGGGCCGTCGCCCGGGCGCGCGGGCTGTTCTGACTCTCCACTCTCTTGCGCTGCTCCGCGATTGCCCGTTCGAGGATCGGATCCGGGGTCGCCACGGCGCCGGGCACCTGAGCCGCGAGGCCGAAGGCGCCGCCGAAGTGCGCGGCGGCCCCGAGCAGAAGCAGGCAGAGGGCGAGCGCCTTCGCTCTCGACAGTGCGCTGAGGAGTGATTGTTTGGCGTTCATGGCTCTCCGCGCGGTAGCTGCGAGGAATAGGATCAGCGGGACGTGAGTCAACTGCGACGACTACCTGCAGTGGGACGTTTGCTGCAGAAGAGCCCGCTTGCCGAACTCACAGGATTATACGGAAGGCAAGCGACAAGGGTCCAAGCAGCCAGGGTCCTCGACGCGCTTCGCGTCGAAATCGGAACGGGCATCGGCGACGATGAACTGGAGGACCGGATCCGCGGGATACCCGAACTCGTCCGCGCCGCGCTCGAAGCCGAAGCGCCTCCGCTCCGGCGGGTGCTGAACGCAACCGGCATCTTCCTGCACACGAACCTCGGCCGGGCGCCCCTGCCTCGGCCCGTCGTGGACGACCTGCGGGACCGGCTCGACGCCTACTGCGACCTGGAGATGGACTTGGGGAGCGGGCGTCGGACGGACCGTAGTCTCCGCGTCGAAAGCCTGCTTGTGACCCTGACCGGCGCCGAGGCGGCCCTGGTCGTCAACAACAACGCGGCCGCCCTGGTGCTGGCGCTCTCGACCTTGGCTTCCGGCCGCGAAGTCCTCCTCTCCCGAAGCGAACTCGTCGAGATCGGAGGTTCGTTCCGGATTCCCGACATCCTGGGCACGAGCGGCTCCCGTCTCGTCGAGGTCGGCACGACGAACCGCACCCGGCTCGCCGACTACGAGCGGGCCGTGCGCCCGGCCACCTCCCTGGTCCTGAAGGTGTTCTCGAGCAACTTCCGCATCCGGGGCTTTGCGGAGCAGGTTCCAGCGACTCGCCTCGCCGACTTCGCCCACCGTCACGATCTTCCCCTCCTGGTCGACGAGGGCAGCGGCGTGATCAGCTCGCACGCCGCGCCGGCGCTGCGACGGCACGAGAGCTTCCGGGATCTGATCGAGGCCGGTTGCGACCTGGTCTGCGGCAGCGGCGACAAGGTCCTCGGAGGACCGCAGGCAGGCCTCATCGTGGGCCGCAGATCGTTCGTCGACCAACTCCGCAAGGCGCCTCTCTACCGCGCAATGCGCCCGGGAAGACTGGTCCTGACCGCCCTGGACGCCGTGCTCCGACGCCACCTCGCAGGGCAGCCGATGCCGATCGAGGCTCTCTGGGACGAAACCGATGAACCTCGCAGGCGGGTCGAGCAGATGGCGGCGCGACTGGGGGGCCAGACGGTCCGGGGTGAGGCCTACCTGGGTGGAGGTTCCGCCCCCGACGAAGCGATCGAAGGCTGGGTGCTCGCACTGGACGCACCGGCGGAGACCGCGGGTCGGCTCCGTACCGGCGAGCCGCCGATCGTGGGGTACCAGCGTGGAGGACGTCTCATCCTCGATCTGCGAACCGTGGATCCGGCCGACGACGAGGCGCTGGCCACGGCCGTCGAGCGGGCGCTGGGCCGTTAGTCAGGGCCTCTCTTCGGCCCAGTCCACGTCGATCCGGCAGACGGGCAGGACAGCCAGCCGTATCGACGAGCGGCCCGGGCCCGAACCGGTCAGCCGCAACCGGCTGCCGTCGAACCGGCAGCGCTCCGGCATCTGCTCCCGGAGCCCCTCGAGAATAGCGACCTCGTCCGGCTCCAGTAGCGGCGCCGCCAGGCTGCCCGGATGGTCGATCTCGATTGAGGTCGGCGTCCCGAAGGCCGGCGACGGCCACGCCGCGCCTTGCTCGACCAAACGCGAACGGGCGACGCGACCGGCGGCGTCGCCCGAGCCGAGGCGCAGGGCGTACCTCCGGACCTCTCCGCCGCCCGGACCGGCCGGGCGCCAGGTGTAGAACGTGAGCAGCCCGCCGGCGGAGAGCGGCGCCGACGCCGGACGCTCACCATCGGCAAGTGTCAGAGACCAACCTCGGTCCGCCGGCGCCAGACCCGGCGCCAGGCGATCGACGCCCCGGTGCGGACTCTCCGGATCGAGGCGAGGGAGTTCGTCCGCTGAACCGGCGCCGCCGGCGTCGCCGTCCACGAACAGGAAGAACCCGCCGGCCCCGGATTCTTCGGCGCCGGACCCGGGATCGGCGCCCCCGCCGGCGCCCAGCGCCAGAGCGTGGGCGCCCAGCGCCGGCGCCGGGATCACCGCCGGCGAATGGTGGATCGGCAGGGCACCGGTTTCGAACAGCCGCCGCGGGCTCCAGGCGCGAGGCGGAACGCGGTCGCCCTCGAGCTCCACCGGGGACGACACGTCGACGCGGTACAGGCTGCCCGCGGTCGTTCCCACGTAGATCCGATCGGCCAGTCCATCGCCCACGGTGTCCACGGCCGCCGGGCCGGCAGTGACCGGGGCATCGAGCCGCCGCTTGTACAGCACCTGCCCGCCGTCGATCCCGACGAAGTACAGCCAGTTGCCCACCTCGCCGGAGCCCTCCGGGCCGAAGCCGCCTCCGAACACGGCGACCCAGCGAACGCGGTCACCCATCCGCAACGGCAGAATCGCCGGCCGGGACAGCGTCAGGCCCAGATCGGCAGCACCGTTGCCGTCCTCGTCCGCGCCGTCGCCGAAGCGCCACAGCGGGCCTGCATTCGGCGAAAGTTCGAAGGCGTAGAAAAGGCGGCCTGCCCGGCCGAGTCCTCCGATCGCCACCGTCCGCGCGGCGCCGGTCTCCGGATCGACGACGCTCGCCACCGCCAAGGGGGCATCTTCATCGTAGCCGCCGATCTCGCTCAGGGCGGCATCCCGGATCAGACCGCGCGCCGTCGCGGCGGTTTGGCCAAGGTCCCATCCATCGCTCCCACCGGCCGGCCACGGCATCAGATCGACCACTGCGGTCAGCTCCCTTCCCGGGCCCGGCAGTCCACGCAGGCGCCCCGGCGTAACGGCGGTCGCGGCGGCCAGGTGGCTGACCCGGCGCAGACCGCCAAGCGAGCTCAACGGGCCGTCCAGGTTCGCCATGCACAGATGGCAGGAGCCGTCCGCGACCGGCACCAGGCCGCTGACTTCGACCGTGATCACGGCCCCCGCCGTACCGGCGCCCACGGTTCGCGTGGTCGGATCCTTGGCGCCGGCGACCCCGCGTGCTACCGCGAGCTGCAAGCCGCCTTCGGCGGCAGCCAGCAGGCGCACCTGCAACTTCTGGCCGGAAGCGATCAGCATCTGTGTCTGAGTCGCCATCAGCAGGGCCAGGCAGGAGCCGCTCAGGAGCAGGAGGATCATGGTCACGAGCAGGGTGGAGCTGCCGCGGGCGGCCGCCAGCTGCTTGCCAGGATCCGGGTCAGCCCGCTTCGTCGAACTGTCTCGGAGCTTCCCCGGTTCCCGGTTCACTGGAAGTTCCTCACACGTAGCGTGGTCGTAGCCGTCCGAGGCACCCGCAGAGCCGCCGCGGCCGGTTCCCCGGAGAGGGCAGTGGTGGCCACGGTGATGGTCCATCCCGGGCCATCCCCCAGCTCCTCGATCGCGACCTCCAGGCCGGAAATGTCGTCCGCGACCACCTGGGCCAGGTTCGCGCCGCGACGACGCCAGGCGACATCGGTGCCGGGATAGAGGCGGGCCATCGCCAGTTGCGGACCCCTCCCCTCGCCCGGATCCGGCGGCCGGACGTAGAAGCGCCACTCCTCGAGCACGCCGACCCGTTCGACTCCGCCCATGTAGCCGGCTGGCCAACTCCCGCCGCTCGACATGGAGAGAAAGCCGGCCGCGTACGGACCCCGCGAGGCGTCGGCGTGGAACTCGACCCGCAGCGTGCGGTTCCGGCCACGGCCGCTCGCGGCCACGTCGACGATCGGTGCTACGGCGTGGACTCCGGGAGCGGCGCCGGAGACCAGTAGCAGGGCGTCGTCACCGGCGTCGCCGGCCTCCTGAAGCATCTCGAGAGACTGAACCGAGCCGTACGCGGTCAGCGCACGCACGCTGACCGAGCCGCGCCTCGCTGTCGGGTCGAACGAAAAATCGTCGACCCAGTAGAGCGGGCCGTTGATCACCCCGCGCACGACGAGCACGTCAGTTCCCTCGGCCGCCGTTCTGGTGCCCACCGCATGACCCGCACTCACCCGCTTCTCGACCGCGAGCGCCAGTTCCGGACGCGGCGCCTGCCCGGGCAACTGAAAAATCAGGCCGCCGCGGCCAGCGGCGCCCAGCGCCCGCCTCAGTTCGAGATGGACCGCCCGCTGCGCATGCTGGAGCGACGCCGCCTCGAGTTGGGCCCGGGCCAGTCGCTGGTGAAGCACGAACAACGACAGCGCACCCACGGAGACCGTCACGGTAAGACCGAACGCAACCAGCATCTCGATCAGGCTGGCCCCCGAGTCCGGGCGCCGGACGGTCACACAACGGCGCCGGTCAAGCTTCACGGTTCTCCCGCCGCGCGAAAGGTGACGAGACGGATCGTCCTCTCCCCGGCAGCGCGGCCCGCCTGCAGGGCGGTCACTTCGACCGTCACCTCCTGCACTTCCACGGACTCTCCGGGAAGCGCCGGCACCAGAACCGGCACGGCATGCACCGAACGCCGGAACAGCGGCGCCTCCGCACCGCAGTCAGCCCGCCAGTCCGACGTTTGTTGACACCAGACCTCCTCGACGTTGTCCGCCTTTCCGAGGTCGTCCAGGGAGGAGCGCGCCATGGCAGCCAGGGCATCGGCTCGACGCGCTTCGAAGTTGTTCAGGCCCGATCGAACCAGAAGCGACATCACCGTCGCGGCGGCCAGCCCGAGCAGGGCGCACGAAACCAGCACCTCGACCAGAGTGAAGCCGGCACCAGTCGGCCGGTGCGGAACGGGACCAAGTGAACTCCCCATACCGACACAGACGCATTCGGAGCGCCCGACCTCGGCAAGCTCCTACAGCAGGGACGCGTAGGCGGCGATCAGAAGCGGCCCGAAGAACAGCGAAACGGCCGCGCCGATCGACAGGAAGACGCCGAACGGCAAGCGCGAACCCCAGCCCAGACGCCCGCGGACCATCAGCAGAAGTCCGAAGATCGCGCCGAACAGGCAGGCCAGGAAGAGGGTGAGCAACATCCCGTAGAGGCCCAGGAAGGCCCCCACTCCGGCGAGCATCTTCACGTCGCCCAGGCCCATGCCGCGGACTCGGCGGAGGAGGTACCAGACTCCGATCAGCAGCAGCAGCGCCGCGGCGCCGGCGGCGGCGCCGAGGGCCGACCCGAGCGGCGTCGTCCAACTCACTCCGAAAGACGCCGCCAGACCGAGGCAAATGGTCAGGTAGGTCAGCCGATCCGGAAGCAGAAAGTGGGCCGCGTCGATCACCGCAAGGACCAGCAGGAGGCTCGAGAAGACGGCCGCGGCCAGACCGTCCACGGTCGGTCCGAAAACGAGCCACGCCATGAGCCAAAGCAGACCGGAGGCGCCCTCGACCGCCGGATAGCGCCACGAGATCCGCGCGCCGCACATCCGGCAGCGGCCGCCGAGCAGGACGAAGCTCAGGACCGGCAGGTTGTCCCGGCCGGCAATCCTGCCGCCGCAACCCGGGCAGCGGGAGCGCGGCCTGACCACCGACTCGCCGCGCGGCAGGCGGTGGGCGACGACATTCAGAAAGCTGCCGACGCACAGGCCGATCACCGCCGCGTAGGTCGCGCCGAAGATCGCCATCGCCGGCGCCTCGCCACCCATCACAGCTCACCTCGACCGGGCGTCATGGCACACCTCATCGCTTCACCTCGCCCCCATCACGGCTCGCCTTGACCGGCCGCGGCGGAAGCCGCCGCGGGCTCACGATCCGCGAGCACGAGGGCGGCGACGACTCGCTTCATCATCTCGCAGCCACGGAGGAAGCCCTCGACGGGTATGCGCTCGTCGACGCCATGGATGCCGCCCGCATCGTCGGCGGAGAGCGTGAAGGGCGAGAAACCGTAGGCATCCACGCCGAGGCGGCGAAAGAAACGCGAGTCCGTGGCGCCGGCGATCATCGTCGGCCCCACCGGAGCACGCACTCCGAGAACGCGCTCCAGCGTGCGGTAGACGTCGCTGCTCGTGCTTGAGACCGGACTACCGCCTGACCGCAGCAGTTCCTCAGTATGAATGCCGCTGCCAAGCACCGTTTCCACCCGCCGGCGGAATCCCTCGACATCGGTGTCCGGCAGCAGACGCGCGTCGATCAGCGCCGTCGCCTCACCGGGCGCCACGTTGACCGGCCCGGCGCCGTTGTCGATCCGGGTGATCTGGACCGTGTCGCGGAAGCTCGCCGACATACCCGGCAGGAGGATCCTGTCCAGCCGGCCTTCGCGGAGCCGGCGGTCGAGTTCGGCCTGCACGACTTCCAACGGCCGATCGAAGACGTCCGCGAACTCACCCGGACGGAGCGCGGCCAGGGCACGGTACGCCTGGTGGGACGCCGGGGTAACTCGCCATGCATGCTCCAGGTCGAGCACCCTGTTCAAAGCCCGCAGCAGTCGATGGGTAGGGCTCGCGGGGTTGAAACCCGAACCGTGGCCGCCCCGGCCGGCCGCGGTGACCCGCAACCAGAGCACCTGCTTCTGGGCCGTCTCGATTCCCCACCACAGCAGCCGGTCACCGGCCATCCGATTCACTCCGGCCTCGTTCAGGACCGCCTCGGCGTCCTCGAACAGTTCGCCGTGCTCTTCGAGCAACCAGCCGATGCCGCTCTCGCCGCCCGCTTCCTCGTCAGCGCTGGCCAGGAAGACCAGGTCCCGCCGGCGCGGTCGTTCGCTGTCCAGGAGATGGAGCATCGCATCCAGGTGCGCGATGCCGAGGCTCTTCGCATCGAGCGCGCCACGCCCCCAGATCCGTCCGCGGTGCAGCTCACCGCCGAACGGCGCGCGGCTCCAGCCCTCGCCCGCGGGCACGACATCGATGTGGTGCAGCAGGACCAGGCTGCGGCCGGCCGCCTCCACCGCGTTCGCCGGCAGTCGCGCGTAGAGGTTCGCGCGGCCGTCGGGGCTCACGAGAACCCGGACATCGATCTCGTCGCGCGGATCGTGCCGTTCGATCAGGGCTGCCAGGTAGCGAACGGCAGGCGCCTCGCCGCCGGGGGGACTGCTCGTATCGAAGGACAGGTAGGTCTGAAGCCAGGCGACCGGACTGGTGGCGGCCAGCCCCGGCGCCGCGACGAACAGCGCGGCCGCCGCCAGCCATCGCCGCAACCGCCCAGAGACGATCCCGGCCGTCACCGGGACGTCTCCCCCCACCCCGGGTCCGGGTCGGACGGACCGTCAGGCCCGGGTGCCGCATCGAGCAGGTCGAGCACCACCCGGCGATAAAGCTCCGCGCCCTCGACGAAGGCGGGCAGGGCGATCTTCTCGTTCGGGCCCGCCACGGTCATCGTGTCGACGGACAGGAGGTTGAACGGAGTGAACCCGTAGGCAGCAATGCCGTGGCGGCGGAAGAACCGGGCGTCGTTCGCGTACCGGGTCAGCAGGTAGGGACCGACCCGACCCGGTTCGACGCCGGTGCGCTGAACCAGCGAGTCGATCAACCGGACGTAGGCGGGGTGGTCCAGGGGACTTCCCCGCACCGCACCGCGGCGCTCATGAATCCGGATGTCGATGCCGTCCAGGAGCCGACCGGGCAGCAGCTCCGCCGCCGCGCCGTCCGCGTCGAGACCGGGCAGCACGTGGAGCACGATCCGCAAGCGGTAGCCGCCCGACGGCGACTCCTCGACCGCGAACGGGTGCGCCTCGTTGCGGAACAACGACTTGAGCAGATCCGGCAGCCGGCCGAAGAGCTCGGGATCGCCCAGCACCCGCTCGGGGTCGGCCAGCGCGGCGCGGTAGTCCGGATGGTGACGCGACGGCCCGTAGGCGGCGGCGAACGCCCTCACCTCCGGCACCACGGCGGTCGGCGGCGCCGTACGCAGCGCCCGGAGCAGGCTGGCGCGGAGTCGCTCCAGCCGCTCCGCGGACGGACTCGTCGCGGTCACGTCGAGGAACTGCTTCTGGGCGAACGAGGTGCCCCAGTACTTGACTTCACCGGTCCATGGCGCCTCCAGCACGCCGCCCTCCGTGAACACGGCCCAGAACCGGCGAGCCAGTTCCGGACGGTTGGCGAGGACGTGGCGCGTACCCAAATCGCTGCCGGTCTCCTCGCTGCTGGTCGCGAGGAAGATCAGGGAGCGTTCCGGACGCCAGCCGGTCTCGTCCATCCGTTTCTTCGCCGCCAGCACCGCCCCGATCTGGGCCACGGTCACGCTCTTCATGTCGAAGACGCCCCGCCCGATGATCCACGGCGGATCGATCCGGCCCTCGAACGGGGGCACGGCCCAGTCCTCGGGACGGCGTATCGGATCGACATCCAGGTGGTTGTGGAGGACGAGCGCCTCCTCGCTCTCGCCTTCGAGGATGGCCCACAGGTTCGCCTTCGCGTCCGGATGTTCTTCGATCTCGACCGCGAGGCCGGCCCGCTCCAGGATCCCCGCCAGGTGGCGGGCGGCGTCTATCTCGCGCCCCGCGTCGGACGTCGTGTCGATCCGGACGAGCGCCTGCAGACGCCGGACATCCTCGTTTTCCGCGTAGTCGACTTCGGACCAGGCGGTGTCGAAGACCGGCGCGG
Source organism: Thermoanaerobaculia bacterium (assembly GCA_965232105.1). Lineage (GTDB taxonomy): Bacteria > Acidobacteriota > Thermoanaerobaculia > Multivoradales > Multivoraceae > Multivorans. The sequence continues at coordinate 1,834,697 of OZ246956.1, read as the reverse complement.
GCGTATTCGGCCGGAACACGGCGAAGGCGACTGCCGCGACGAGCAGCGTGCCGTAGAGCGCGATCCGGGACGCCACGGGGCGCCGCGCGCTCAGCTTCGCGCTACTCCACATCGATTGATTCAGCTTAGCAATCACTGGCGTCGAGGGGATCGTGCCGAACCGCGTCCCGTAACCCTGTACGGCTACCAAGCTGCTACCGTCCAACCCGCCTCCCGTGCCGCTCCCCCGCCAGCGTTCGAGCTCCGGCGAACCGACCCAGCCGTTCCGCGGCATCGGCCGGGGGCTGATCGTCCTCCTCCTGCTCGGTACGGTGACCTTCGCGGTGCTCGGTCTCGTGGGCGACTTCGAGGAGATCGGCGCTCTGATCGTGGGCTTCGACGGCGGCGTCCTGGCCCTCGTGCTGCTCCTCTCCGCGGTCAACTACGGCCTGCGCTACCTGCGCTGGCAGTACTACCTGCGCCGGCTCGACGTGCATCTGCCGCCGGGCCGCAGCCTGGCGATTTTTCTCACCGGCTTCCTGCTGGCGGTCACGCCGGGCAAGGCGGGCGAACTGGCCAAGGCCTGGATGGCCCGCGAATTCGGGGCGAAGCGGGCGCGCCCCGTCGTCGCCGTGGTGGTCACTGAACGGCTACTGGACGTGCTCGCCGTCCTGCTGCTCCTCGCATCGTCGGTGCTGGTGTTCACCGGCCAGCGCTCCTTCGTGGCGCCTGTAGTTCTCGTCGCGGCGGCCGTCGTCGTCGCGGTGATCTACCGACCCGTGGTCGACCGCCTGATCCCGATGCTGGCGAAGACCCGGCTGGGCGCGGGGCGCGCGGCGGTGCTGATCGACATCCACCAGGCATTCAACCGCCTCGTCGAGCCGCGAACGCTGCTGGTCGGCCTGGCGCTCTCCACCGCCGCCTGGGCGGCCGAGGGGATCGGCTGCGCGCTCGTCGTCCGACACTACGAGCCCGCCGTCCCGATGCTGGCCTCGGTGTTCGACTACGCGGCTTCCAGCATGGCCGGCGCGATCTCCATGCTCCCCGGCGGCCTGCTGGCGGCCGAAGGTTCCCTGGTCCTCCTGCTGGAGCGTCAGGGAGTCGCCCTCGACGCCGCGATGGCCTCGACCGTGATCGTCCGCGCCGCGACCCTCTGGTTCGCGGTCGTCGTGGGTCTGCTGGCGCTGCCCTGGGTGCTGGCGCTACTGCGCCGGCGGACCGCCGACGTAGACGATCAGGAGAACGGTCAGGCCGTAGAGACCCATGTTGATCAGGAACGGGGGGTCGAACAGCAGTAGCTCGGTCGGATTGCGCTGTTTCGGGTCTTCCGCCTGGTGGATCAGGTACAGGTAGCGAAAGATGCCGAACAGGACGAAGGGAACCGTCCAGACCAGGCTCAAGGCGCCGAAGCGGGCGACCGTCTCGTCGGCCGTGGTGTACAGCGCGTAGGACAGCAAGGTCGAGGCGGTCACGACGTTCATCATCTGGTCGAGGAACGTCCGGCTGTAGTGGTTCAGCACCGACCGCTGCTCCCCCGCCTCGCCGAGCAGGAGCACCAGCTCGTGCCGTCGCTTGGAGAACCCCAGGAAGAGGGCCAGGAAGACAGTGCACAGGACCAGCCAGGCGGAGACCGCGACTCCCACCGCCGCGGCGCCTGCCAGCACCCTGATCACGTAGCCGCTCGACAGCACCATCACGTCGACGATCACGATCCGCTTCAACCACAGGCTGTAGCAGGCATTGACCAGGAGGTACGCGGCAACGAGCTGGACCGTGCGGTCGTTCAACGACCAGGCCGCGCCCAGGGAAGCCGCCGCCAACCCCCCGCTGATCAGCGCCGCCGGCGCCGCGCCCAGGGCGCCCGACGCCACCGGGCGCCCCCTCTTCGTCGGATGACGACGGTCCTGCTCGCGGTCACGCAGATCGTTGAAAAGGTAGACGGCGCTGGCCGCGGCGCAGAACGCGGTCAGCACGACCGCGGCCGCCCTTACCGTGTCCGGGGCCATCAGGCCGCCGGCGAACGCGGCCGGCGCCAGAACGAACACGTTCTTGGTCCACTGGGCCGGCCGGAGCGAGCGGAGGACCGTGGCGATCACGATGCGCTCCGATGCCGGCGAACGCGGCCGGCGCCAGAACGAACACGTTCTTGGTCCACTGGGCCAAGCCGGAGCGAGCGGAGGACCGTGGCGATCACGATGCGCTCCGATGCCGGCGAACGCGGCCGGCGCCAGAACGAACACGTTCTTGGTCCACTGGGCCAAGCCGGAGCGAGCGAAGAATCGTCGCGAACATCAACCAATCAACCGGCAGCCGCCATTGAGGACCCCGGGCCCTATCCCTTGCCGGGAACCGGAATCTCGAACTCGCGGAGTGTCCCCTCCAGCGTCGGGCGACCGAGGCGTATCCGATCGTCGGTCAGCAGGTAGGAGAAGAGGAAACCGCCACCCAGCATGAGGATGCCGACGAGGAAGCAATACATGACCGCACGGTCGGGGTAGACGTCCTTGAGGTAGCCCAGGTACACCGGACCGAAGATCCCGGCGGCAGCCCACGCCGTGAGCACGGCGCCGTAGATCGAGGACATCTTCTTCGAGCCGAAAACGTCGAGCACGAAGGGCGGCATGGTGGCGAACCCGCCGCCGAAGCAGAGCAGCACGTAGCAAACGAGCGCGGAGAAGACCCACGGATTCGTCTCCGTCATCAGAATGCCGAACACGACCATCTGACTGGCGAGAAGGATCCGGAACACCCTGACCCGCCCGAGACGATCCGACAGCAGGCCCCAGAACAGCCTCCCGACTCCGTTGCACAACGAGCTGATCGCGATCAGAGTCGCGCCGTACCCGGCGAGCGTCGCCGGCTCGAGGGAGGGATCGGAGAGTCCCCAGACCTCCTGCAGCAACTCGGACTGGAAACTGATCACCGTGATCCCGGCCGCGATGTTGAAGAAGAACACGATCCACATGAAGACGAACTGCTGGGATCCCAGGTAGGTCTTGACCGCCGTGGACTCTTCCGCCGCCGGCTCCGCCCCGGAAGGCCCGGCGACCACGGTCTGCAGCGTCGCCGGGGCGGGTGGATCGCTCAGCAACAGGCTGCAGGGGATCAGCAGGCAAGCGAAGATGATGCCCAGCCACAGGAAGACCTGGGACAGGTCTTCGCCGGCCCGGACGACGAGCAGGGGGGCGAGGCCCTTGCTCAGCAGGAACGCCCCGACGCCGAAGCCCATCACGACGATGCCGGTGACAAGCCCCTTGCGTTCCGGGAACCACTTCGCGACGGTCGCCACCGGCGTCACGTAGCCCAGCCCGATGCCGGCGCCGCCGATCACTCCGTAGCCCAGGTAGAAGAGGGGCAACATGTCCAGCGTCAGGGCGCCCGCGGCGATGATGTAGCCGGCCGAGAACAGGACGCTGCCGATCACCGCCAGCTTCCTCGGTCCGAACCGCGGCAGCACCTGTCCGGCCCACGCCGCCGATACGCCGAGGCTGAAGATCGTGATGCTGAATGCCCAGGCCGTCTGGGAGAACGTCCAACCGGCCTGACGCACCAGCATGGTCTGGAAGAAGCTCCAGGCGTAGACCGTTCCGAAGCACAACTGCAGCGTCGTGCAGACCAGGGCGATGACCGTTCTCGGAACCCGCACGCCGCCCCTACTCCCGAGAGGTGACGCCCGGCGCCGAGCCCCGCCCCGTCCCTTGCCGCGCGACGTGAAGGAACAGACGGGCGAGGTGTCCCGCCTCGTCGTCCCGGGCCAGGATCTCACGCTCCGCCATCTCGTCTCTCTCCCCGTCCCTGGCCAGGTCCACCGCGTAAGCGAGGAGTTCGGCCAGCGGTTTCGCCGCCAGGTTGACGAACCAGATCGAGGCCAGCACGCCGAGAACGAGGATCACGCAGATCAGGTAGACCTGCTGTCCGATCGCCCGCTGGATCTTGAGCGCCACCACGTCCAGGTCCATGCCCACATGCACCGTACCGGCGACGCCGGCCAGGATCGGGCTACCGACCTCGATGAAGTCGCCCATGCCGGGCAGGCTCCGCTGGACCGGCTCGGTACTGCTGTGTTCGCTGGCGAGGATTTCCTCGGGAATGCCGGGAACGAACGTGTGTGCCAGGAACTCGCCCGTCTCGCTCGTGATGTAGATGTACCGGATGCCCTGAACCGCGAGAAACTGATCGACCAGCGACTGAAGCGTCGCGAGATTCTGGTTCAGGAGAATGCCGGCGCTCGAGTCCGCGATCGTCTTGGCGATGTTCTGGGCGTTGATTTCATACTCCGCCGACAACTCGGTATCGACGGTGTAGATGCAGAGAATCGAGGTCGACAGGACGATCACGCCGAAGACAGCGAAGATGCCGAACCTCGTCCACTTGAACAGCCTGCGGATTCTCATTTGTCGAGAACCGATCTCACGCGAACCGGGCGCCCCAGTCGTCAAGCGGCACGAACCGGCCATTGTCAACTACGGTGTGGTACACGCGCTGCAGTCCCTGCCTCCGGTCGGGCCCGAACGAGACCTGCTCGCTGATTCCAAGATCGAAGTCGCGAATCGAGAACACCGCCTCCTCCAACCCGGCGCGATCCGGGTTCGGTCCCAAGCGCCGGAGGATCTCCGCCAGCAGCTTCGCGTTCAGGAACCCCTCGAGACTGCCGAAGCTGTGCGGGAAAGGCGTGTACTCCTCCTGGATCAACTCTTCAGGGACCTTGGGGTCGTGCCGGGCCATCAACTCGCGGTACTCCCTCACCGCCGGAATAGAGGTGTCCTCGTAGCTCGGAACGACCTGGGAGTTGATCAGCAGCCGGGTGTATTTCTCACTGTCCAGGCGGCCTTCGACAAGAAGCTTGAGCAGGTTCTCGCTGCCCACGAAGGACAGGTTGGCAATCGGAACGTCCAGTCCCAGGTCAACCGCGTCACGCGCGAAGGCGGCGCAGGCCGCGTAGGCGCCGACGCAGATCACCGCATCCGGCGAGACGCCCTGCAGAATCTCCACCTGCTTGCGCATGCTGCCCGTGAACTTCTCGCCCCGGCTGTAGGTCGCCTCGCCGGCGAGCTTCTCGCCGTGCTTCGCCAGGGCCGCCCTGACCCCCGCCCAGCCGCTGCGTCCGTACGCGTCGATCTGGTAGAAGACCGCGATCCGCCGCTTGCCGATGCGTACCAGGTTGTCGACGAGGCCCTCCGTCTCCTGGTTGTACGAAGCCCGCAGGTTGAAGGCGAAATCGCCGTAGGGCGGCTCGCGCTGCGGTTGGGCGCCGGTAAAGGGGAAGAACAGGAAGATGCTCTCGTTCTGGAACTTCTTGAGAATCGGCAGAACGCGAGTCACCGTCGGCGTTCCCACGTAGCCGAACAGAAGGAACACCTTGTCCTCCAGCATGAGCCGCATCGTGTTCTGAACGCACGGGTCCGGCTGGTACCCGTCGTCGTAGAGCTTCAGGCTGATCTTCCGACCCTCGATGCCGCCGTTGTCGTTCACGTGGTTGAAGTACGCCGTGGCGCCCCGGTAGAGCTCGGCGCCCAGACCCCGCGACGGACCCGAGAAGGCGGCGGACACGCCAAGGACGATCTCGTCGCCGGTGGCGCCGGCACCCTGAGTCCGGCCCGACGCTTCAGCCTCCGAGTCGCCCGATTCCTGGCCGCCGCCGGCGCCGAGCGAAGACGCCGTCCACGGCGCCACGAGAAGCGCCGCGAGGCCGCCTCGCATCAGAGACTTCCTGGTCACCGAAGGACCCCAAATCTCACGCCCGCCGCTGTCCTGTCCGAGGCTTCCTTCCATGCTCATCGTCTCTCCTCCTGAGTGGAGCAACCACTATAACTCCCGCGCGTCGTGGACCTTTGGAGCCTCTGGCGGCTTTCGGGGCTAGGATCGCCCCTCGGCATGACGAAGCGGTTGCAAAAGGTGCTGGTCGCGAACCGCGGCGAGATCGCGGTGCGCATCATCAGGGCGCTACGGGAGCGCGGCATCGTCTCCGTCGCCGTCTACTCCGAGGCGGATCGAGACGGCCTGGCGACACAGATGGCCGACGAAGCCCACTGCATCGGTCCGGCGCCGTCCATCTCCAGCTACCTCCAGGCCGGGAAGATCGTTGATCTCGCGGTCGAGATCGGCGCCGACGCGATCCACCCCGGCTACGGCTTCCTGTCCGAGAACGCCGACTTCGCGCGCCGTTGCGAGGAGCGCGGAGTGACATTCATCGGCCCGTCCTCCCGGGCGATCGCGGCCATGGGGTCGAAGATCGAGAGCCGACGCCTGATGACGGCAGCCGGCGTGCCGATCGTGCCCGGCGGAACCGAGCCGCTCGCCGACGCCGGGTCGGCGCGGGCCGCGGCCCGGGAGATCGGCTATCCGGTGATGCTCAAAGCCTCGGCCGGCGGCGGCGGCAAGGGCATGCGCCTGGTGCGCAAGGAGGAGGAACTCGAGGCAGCGTTCCGGGGCGCCTCCTCGGAGGCCGGCGCGAGCTTCAACGACCCCTCCGTCTACATCGAGCGCTTCGTCGAGCGTCCGCGCCACGTCGAGATCCAGATCCTCGGCGACCGCCACGGGCGCGTCGTGTCGCTCGGAGAACGGGAGTGTTCCCTTCAGCGGCGACACCAGAAGGTCGTCGAGGAAGCTCCGTCGCCTGCAGTGGACCCGGACCTGCGCCGGCGGATGGGCGAGGCCGCGGTGCGCGCCGCCGAAACCGTGAACTACGTAGGCGCCGGCACCGTCGAGTTCCTTCTCGACCCCGAGGGCGCCTTCTACTTCCTGGAGATGAACACCAGAATCCAGGTCGAGCACCCGGTGACCGAGCTGGTCACCGGCGTCGACATCGTGGCCGCGCAACTTGACATCGCGGCCGGAGAGGCGCTGCCGGACGCGGCGGCCCACGGCATCGAACCCCGCGGCCACGCGGTCGAGGTCCGCCTCTACGCGGAAGACCCGTTCCGCGGCTTCGCTCCATCGCCCGGGAGGATCGAACTGCTCCGCCTGCCCGAAGGCCCGGGCGTGCGCAACGATTGCGGCGTCTACGAGGGCGCCGAAGTCACGATCCACTACGACCCGATGCTCGCCAAGCTGATCGTCTGGGGTCGCGACCGGACGCAGGCCCTGGCGCGGCTGCGGCGGGCTCTGGCCGAAACCCGCGTCGAGGGCATCCGAACCAACCTGGCCCTGTTCGAGCTGCTACTCGAGGACGAGGACTTCCTCGCCGGCAACATGGACATCTCGATGCTCGACCGCAAGCTGGAGAACGGCGACCTCCAGGCGCCCACTGCTGGCGGAGATGCCCTGGCAGGCGACCTGCCGGTGCTGGCGGCGGTGCTCGCCCACCTGGGCCGCAACCACGCGAACGGCGTCACGTCGCCCGCTTCCGACGACCGCGCTCGGTCCAACTGGCAGCTCGCCGCGCGGCGCGACAGCAGGAGGGCTACGACTTGGAACTGATCGTCGCCAGCGGAGACCGTGAAGTCCAGGTAGAGGCCGAGGTCGAAGAGGACGGCAACTGGACCATCGCCGTCGACGGGCGGGAGTACCGGGTCGACGCGGCAACCGTGGGCCGGCCGGACGTGCTGAGCGTGATCGTCGGCGGACAGCAGACGACCGCCAGCGTGCGAGCCCTCGGCAAGGGCGTCTACGTCGTCGACGGCGCTGAAGTGCGGGTTATCGACCCCCGGTCCCGCGCCTGTGCCGCCGCGGCGGCACAGGCCGACGAAGGCGTGTTCGAGGCCACGGCGTACATGCCCGGCCGCGTCACCGCGGTACTCGCCGCAGAGGGCGAGGACGTAGCCTCGGGCCAGGGCGTCCTCGTGCTCGAGGCGATGAAGATGGAGAACGAGATCCAGTCGGACATCGACGGCCGCCTGGAGAGACTCCTGGTCGAGGTCGGTCAGACCGTCGACGGCGGCGATCCGCTGTTCGTCGTCACGCCGACCGGCGACGACGCGGCGGAGTAGCATCGCCGCCGCTTCGCGGCGGAAGACTGGGTGCGCCGGCGTGTCGTCCGTGCGCCCGACTGACGGGCGCACGGAACGGGTCGCGGGTGGCGCGAATCGCGCCACCCAGGTTCCCGCCGGCATCCGGCGCGAAGCGACGGCTTCTGGACCTTCCGCCGCGCTACTAGGAGCGCGCCTCTCGCACCAGGACCTTTGACGCCGCCGGGAAACCCAGGCTGAGCTGCCTGGTCCCCGAGATGACCGCGACGCTGCCGGCCGTCTCGTCCCGCGCCGCGACCTCCACCGACCTGCCCGGCGCCAGGCCCTCTCGATCGGCGAAGCGCAGAAACTCGGCGTCCTGATCGGTGACCCGCACGACCTCGACCGTGCAGTTCAGCGGGCACTTCAAAAGGCTGGGATGGTCCACGATCTCGATGTGGCCGTCAGCGCTGGGGATCGGATCGCCGTGGGGGTCGACCGACGGATGGCCCAGCATCTCGTCCATCCGCTCGATCATCCGCTCAGAGACGGCGTGCTCGAGCAGTTCCGCTTCGGAGTGGACCTCGCTCCAGTCGAACCCCATCGCGTTGACGAGAAACAGCTCGACCAGCCGGTGCCGCCGGAGGACGTGCGCGGCCAGCTTGCGGCCCGCGGGCTCCAGCCGGACGCCGCTGTAGGGCTCGTACGCGATCAGACCGGACTCGGCCAGGGTCTTCATCATCGCGGTGACCGAAGCCGGGGCCACCTCCAGGAGGGCCGCGATACGGCCCATCGGCACAAGGTCCTCCCCGCTCTGCCGCGCCTCGTGTTCGGCCCGGAAGATGCACTTCAGGTAGTCCTCGACGGTGCTGCTTGCCCGTACGGTCATGATTCCCAGGGCCGCCTGAGGTGGCGGCCGCGTGTGCCTAGGTGGGCGATCTCCAGGGTTGCTCGTTTGAACGCACAAGTGTACCGGCGCCATCCGCCGCCAGCATCGGGCGCCGGAGCACGGATTCCAGCAGGCCCGGCACGCGGCCGTCGAGAATCAGCGACTCGACGCCGGCCCGGGCCAGACGCCATGCGGTGACCAGGCGATGCTCCATGCCGCCGGTCACGTCGACCGCCGGCGAACCGCCGGCGGCCGTCCTGGCCGCCTCGATGTTCGTCGCATCGATGCGCGGAATCAGGCGGCCCTCGCCATCGAGAACGCCGGGCACAACGCCCAGCCACACGGCTCGTCGCACCGTGATCCCAAGGGTCGGCAGAGCACCCGCCAGGAACTCGAACCCCGTTTCGGTCGACACGATCGCCGCACCGCGGCGGCGATCCATCGCCACATCGCCCATCGTCACCGGCACCATGCCCAGCCGCAGCGCCTCGGCAAGGGGTTCGGGCGGCGGGCCCTGGGGCTTGCCGTCGTCGGCGACCAGGAACCCGGACGGCGGTTGCGAGTAGGCCGGCACGCCCGCATCGACCAGACTGGAGACGATCAACCGGTGAAGAGCCCGGGCCGCGGCCTGCGTCCGCGCGATCCCCATGCGGTCGGCCGCCGTGTCGAGCCGGCGACCGCCCGCACCTCCCACCAGGCCGGCCGCTTTCGCCTCCGGGTGACCGAAGGAGCCGCTGCCGTGGCCAACGAGCAATGCCCCGCCCGACCAACCGGCCGCGATCTCGGCCGCCAGGCGGCCGAGGCGCTCCTTCTCGACCGTGCGCGGTTTCGTCTTGTCGGTGATCAGGCTGCCGCCGAGCTTGACCAGGGTCACGCTCAACCGGTCGCGCTCATCGCCACCGGTTTGCTTCGACCCCGCCGGCATGATCAGAACTCCGCTCCGCTCCGCCACACTGGCGGGCCCCCGGTGCGGTCGCGCAGAACGTGCTCGACGCTGCGGAGCGCCTCGAGCCGGTCCGCCACCTGCGGTCCATCGACCGGCTGGCAGATCACGTGGACGTTGGCGCCGGCATCCATCGTGGCGTACGCGGCCACGCCATCGGCCCGGAGGCCACGGACCGCCGCCAGCACCTCGATCGTCCCCGGAGACCAGTAGTAGACCGGCGGCCGCGACGACATCGCGATGAGGTGAAGGTCGATCCCCTCCTCCTCGACCGCATCGCCGAGCGCCTCGAAGTCGCGGCCGAGGAGTGCTGAGCGGACCCGCTCAAGCCTCCCGTCGAGCGCGGCCAGGCGCGGCGCAAAGTACGGACTGGTCACAGCCCGCCGGTGGCCGTCCCGCGACGAGACCTTCTTCGCTCCTGTTTCGACGACGGCGACCAGATCGCAGAGTTGCCAGGCCCCCTCGTCCAGAATCTGCACCCCGGCGTTGCTGTCCCCGTCGGGCCACTCGACGTAGCCGCCCCACGCGGACCGTGCGGCGGAACCTGAACCGCTGCTCCGCGACAAGTCCGACAGCGTTCGCGGCGCCAGGTCGAAGCCCATGGAACTAGCGACGGCAAGCGTCAGGGCCGTGAAACCCGAGGCCGACGACGCGATTCCCGCCGCCGTAGGGAAGGTGTTGTACGTCGCGATGCGGAATCCGCCTTCGTACGGCGCGGCCGTCCTCCGCGACCACTCCCGCAGCCGGTCGAGGTGCCGCTTCGTGCGCTCGACAAAGGCCGGTGGCGGCGTCGCCGGCTCGGCCGGGCGCTCACCGCCGGGCACATCAAGCCACCAGACTTCGTCCTCGTTGCCCTCCCCGAGCGGCGACGCCGAACAGACGGAACGGCACGCATCGAGGGTCATCGACAGCGACCGATTGAAGGGCACGGGACCCTCACCGTCACCTTCGAGATCGCGGGCGCCCCAGTACTTGATGAAGGCGATGTTCGACGGCGCCTCCGCGGTCACCGGGCCCGGCTCGCGCACCGGTTCGAGGGGGGACACCATGATGCGCCACCGAGCCTACAGCCGTCCTCCACCGGACGCGCACCTCCCACTGGGACTCCCCACCATCTTGCAAGCGGAAATCTGGGTGCCGAGGTCTTGATCCTCGGCATCGTGGGTTCCTCCTCGTCCAAGGATGAAGTGTCCACGAAACCGGGGCAAGTTCAGACTTCGGCCAAGTCTGGCCGGATTCGGCCAAGAGATGACCGGAACAGGCTAGAAACTGGCCGGACTTCGCGATTCGCGACCGCTAGGGTTTTCGGGTAGACAACCAACCGCCCAAGCTGGGCGAAGGAGGAACATGAAGAACGTCCTGTCGGTCACCCTGGGAACCCTGCTGCTGGCGATCGCCGGATTCGCTAGCACGGATCCCGGCGCGCCCCGTCCCGCGCCGGACGCGCCGCCTGCCATCGAAGACCGAGCAGAGAATGACCTTGACACCATTCCGCTGGTCGCTACTCTCCAGACTGCGCTTCAAGCAAAGCAGTGTGAGACACGCGCGGCGACCACTGCGTCAGATTATCTCGACGACGCTTGTACAGAGTGTCAGTTGGCGCGCTTGGCGGAGTGGCGCAGATGCAGGCGAAACTGCGGCACCTAGGGCTGGTACGACTGTCATGACGGGTGCGTTGATGACCTGATCTGGTGTCAGAACACGGGATGCGCAGACGTGTGCGACTCTTCAGGGCGCCTCGGCAAGTAGGGTGTGAGGTTCGGTATGAACAGAGTTCTCTATCTGGCCCCGCCGCTGGCTGTCCTGCTTGCGGCGGGGCTCGCCGCCCAACCGAGCCAGACCTTCGTGGACACCCTCGAGGTACAGGTGGTTGAAGTCGATGCCGTCGTTACCGACCGGAGGAGCCGCCCGGTGAGCGGGCTGAAGCGTGAGGACTTCGAACTCTTCGTGGACGGCGAGTTCGTCGAGATCGCGAACTTCTACGAGGCGACGGTGTTCGGCGAGCGGGTGAACGGGGCAAACGACCGTGGAGCAAGTACCCAGGGGGTTCCTGCCAGCACGAACGAGAGTCAGTTCACCGTCGTTCTGTATCTGGACGACGCGAACGTGCTTCCATCGCACCGCACTCGTCTCTTGAGGCGGCTCGCGGCTGCCGTCGAGCCTTGGCAGGAGCTCGATGCGAGCTTCATGCTCGCTCGGTTCGAGCACCGTCTGGAGGTTCTCGTACCACCGACCCGTGACCTGAACGAACTGGCGGAAGGAGCCGCAGCGGTCCCCAAAGGCTCGCCGCGTGCGATTCAGGCCGGCGAAGGCGCCCAGCGTTTCGCCATCCGGAGCCTGATCGACAGCCACGAGGCCTGCACGTCGACACAGTACTGTCGCCCCTGCCAGGACAACTGGGGCGAGTTGCTGTCCCAAGCGCGACAGTACGCAGCCAACCAGACGACCCAAGCCGCCGTGGCGGTCGACGGCCTTGCCGATCTGGTCACAACGCTGGCCGGCGTCCCGGGCAAGAAGGCGGTCGTGTACGTGACGGATGGCCTGCCGCAGCGGCCGGGCCTCTCCATACTTGACTATCTCGGCAATCAGCTCTGCAGGGACCTCAGACCCAGCGCACCCTCCGAAGTAGCTGCGGAGATGGTGCAGTACGACGAGGCGAGCAGATTCAACCGACTAGCCGCGCATGCCAACGCGAACAGGGTCACTTTCTACGGTCTGGACGCCGCCGGATTGCGAGGTGCGCTCGGTGACATTGCGGTCGACAGTCCCGCCCTCGCGCCTCGCGTCGAGAACACGAGTCTCGTCGCGATGAACGCCCAGAGCGGGTTGCAGATCGTGAGCGCCGAGACCGGCGGCAAGGCGCTGGTCAACGCGAACGACCTGGCGATCCTCTTCGATGACGTTTCGAGACACCTCTCGGCATCGTACTCGCTCGGCTTCGAGGCCACCCCCGGCAAGCCGGGCGAGATCCGCCAGGTGAGCGTCAGATTGGCTCGACACGCCGCCAAGAGTCGCAGGATCGACTATCGCCGGAGCTACCGCGAGAAATCGCTCGATGAGCGCCTCGCCGAGCGGCTGCTTTCCGTCGCGTATCTTGGCGCCACGGAAAATCCGCTCATGGCGAGCATCCGTTTCGGGACCACCGAGCCGCAGGAGAAGAATCTCCACAAGTTGACGGTCGTTGTGATTGTCCCGGCCGATGCAATTCTCGCCCTACCCGTCCGAGGAGGAGAAACGGGCCGGCTCCGCCTGTGGCTCATGGCCGTGGAGAAGGAGACGGGCGCTCGCAGCACGGTGCGTCAGAAGTCCCTTTTCGTGGGCGGGCCTGGGGGAGCCGTTCCCATCAACGACTTGTACCGTTTCGAGGTGGCAATGGACCTGGCGACCGGTAGCTACGAAATCGCCGTCGGCGTGCGCGACGAAACGACCGCAGTAACTTCCCTGATTCGCAAGCCCGTAGCCGTGCCGAGTGCGGGAGCTACCGATGCAAAGCGCTGAAGGCGATACGCGATGTTCTGATGCGAACGTCGCCGTCGTGAAACCGATCACGACTCGCCATGCCATCGGCATGGACGATTCCAGCGACAGCGATCAGGGCGATCCACTCTCACACGATGGAGTCGGCGTCGGATCCTGTTACGCCGGCGCCATCGGCACCCCTCTCGAGCCCACGTTTCCGGTACTCCGATGGGCTGCAGCCCATGTGTTCGTGGAAGGCCCGGCGGAAAGTCCGTTCGCTGTGGAATCCCACGGCAAATCCGACGTGGCCGACAGCATCGTGCTGCTCTTGCAGCAGGTGGCAGGCCCGTTCGACCCGGCGGTGAGCTAACCACACGACGAACGGCGTTCCGACGTGTTGCCGGAAGTACCTCGAAAAGCCCGTTGGTGACATCGCAGCAACGTCGGCCACAGAGTTGCCGTCCAGGTGTTCAACGAGGTGCTCATCCACGTAGCGTTGGACCCGGGCCAGCCGTTCGAAGTAGCCAAAGGGGTCGGCTCCGTGCGGGAGCGCGTCGTCCGTAGCGGATGCTTCGCCGGACACGCTTTCTGGGTCGTCCAACGCCGCGAGCTCAATCTCGGCGAATGCGAAGTCGTAGACCTCGAGCCGCCGCGCGGCGGCCACCGGGACTCGGCGGTGCCAGCCCGGCGCCCACTCCACGAACGTATGAAACTCGTTCCTCTCGCCCACAGGGTCGACACCCTTGGGCAGGGCGTCCACGAAGACCTCATCGTAGCGTCTGCCGGCGAGTTCAGCCGGAACGGCTCCCGTATCGACCGAGCACACCCACGAGGACACCCCGGCGACCGCCAACTCCCTCGCATGCTCGCGGGAATCGCGACCCCAAAGGGGAAACGAGGCCTCCATCCCGGTCTTTCCGACCCCCAACGAAAGGCGCTCCCGACACTGGTCCGACGACAGGTCGCCGAACACCACGAACTCCAGGCCTTCCGCCCGAGCAGCTCCCAAAGCCCGCTGATAGGTGGCTTCACGTTCCCTCTGCGATGTGGTCCAATCCACCGGAACCAACTGCAGCGGCAGTCCCACCGCGCCCGCCTGCTGCTCAAGCAGCTCTCCACGGACGCCATGAAGGAGGACGCGCCCGTTAGTCTCGCTCACCGGCGCGATGAGACCAAGAACGTCCCAGGCAGGATCCTGCTGTAGCAGATACAGCGTCCATGCAGAGTCCTTGCCGCCGGTCCACCAGACCAGCGCCTGCCGCGGACGCCATCGGAAGGAGCGGCTGGACATCGTGGCTGAGCCGCGCCGCTTCCAGCCGCCTCGATGTCGGCACGAGTGAGGTTCTCTTCGTTGAACAGCAGGGGTTCGCCGGTACTGCCGGCCAGCGCGTAGTCGCGGCGAACGCGAGGAACCTGTTGGCCCAACGCGGGCACAGGTGAGGGCTGCCCTCTCGGGCAGGACGAGACTGCGGACATAGCGATCCACCTCCATGTGTTTGTGTGCACCCGTAGCTTAGAGATTTTTCGTCAATCTTGTATGTGAACAGGGGTGTTGTTCGTGCTGGTGTTGGTCTCGCAGTTGTCGCAGGCTGGCGCCCGGGCCGCTCCAGGCGGTCGGGGCGTGACGCGAGCGCCCCCCTGTTTCGCCGCCTGGTGCGGCCCGGCGGCCTTCTCCTCGTTTACCTCGTGGCGAGCGCGCCAGATCAGTCCTCGAACCGCAGGCCGTCCGCCCCGATGGGCGCATCGACCGGTGCGAGATCCGACAAACCTTCGGTCGGCCCGGCATCACGCCCGCCGAGCATGCAGATCAGTGCTCCTGCCGACTCACCCTCGAGCGCCCCGGCGCCGGAGATCTTGGCCGCGCCGCCCGAGGCCTCGACCCTTGCGACGCGTTCGGCGATGGCACTCGGCACGACTCCGAGATCGACCAGGCTGCGGTGACCAGCTCTGATCGCCGCCGACGCCTGGGTCTCGCGGTCCGTGACGAGGGCTTCACGAAAAGCCTCTGCCGCGGCGCCGATCCGGTCGAGCACCTCGGCAACTCCATCGGGATCCTCCTCGTATCGCCGACGAACCGTGGTCACCACGGCGCCCGTCGTCTGACCCGGCGTGCCGCTGTCGACGATCCGGATCCCGCGTCGAAGCCACCCTCGCTGAGGCAACTCGTCAAACCCCAGGTCGCCCCCTCCGTCGCGGACCAGGAGAACACCGCCCCGCAGAACCGTTCCGCTGTCGATGCCCGACGCGAATCCATGCTGCCGCCGCTCGACTTCCAGCGCCGCGGACTCGATCGCCGGGAGTTCCTCGCCGTCGACCCCGGCCGGCAACAGATCACTGGGTGCGCCCGCCGTGGCATTCGCCACTCTTCGTACGGCAGCAACCACCCCGACCGCCGCCGCCGCCGAACTGCCCAAGCCGCCTCCGACCGGAATCGCCGACCGCAGCCGCAGTTCAAGCGTCCGCGCCCGCAATCGCTCTGACGCCACCGGCGCCAGCGACACCATCGCCTCTCCGACCGCGATACGAACCAGGCCACTGCGATCGCGACTCGCCCGGAAGGGTTCCTCACCGGCCCGGAACGCGCGCCATTGGCCACGCGCTCGGTTCGCGAATTCCTCGACCTCCGGCCAGGAGTGCTCCTCAGCGACCCCGATGTCCGGCAAGTCGAGATGGACCCCGCCACCGCCCACGCCGGCCACCGATCCAACACACGCCTCCACCTCAAGCCGCAGATCCACCGCCGCCACCACCGCCGGCCGGCCATACACTGCCGCGTGCTCACCCATCAGGATGACCTTCCCGGGCACGCTCAACCGGACCGCAGACACAACCTCGGCGGTCATGCAACGCTCCGAAAGCCAGCCGCCATCCGGCCCGACGACGCGCCTGTGGAGAGGGCGCCCAACGCACTCGGAGCAAGTTCTTGCCGCGACCGGCGCCGGAACCGAGCCCTGACGCAGCGACCGGAACGAGGTGAGCTAGACGACGGGAACGGAATCATGAGGTCCAGCCAACACTAACGAGGCTTCGCCTCAGACCGACGAGCATGCAGGCCGGAGCAGAAGCCGGCCAGAACCCGCCAAGAGAACTACTTCGAGTCGAGGCCGCCTGTTGCTTTCCGTTTGCTGGCAAACAACACGCCGTCCTTGCACGGAACCGACTTGGCGTTCTTCTCGGCTACGCCTGCCGGCCGGCGACTCGGCGTCACCTCTACACGCACGACCTCGGATCCTCGCAGGTAGGACATCGCTACCGGAACTCCCGCGGCTGTCGACTGAGAAAAGAAGTCGATGACATCGCCGTGGCTCTCAAACCGAACCGCCACGCCATTCACCGTATCCAGGAGATCGCCAGCTTGAACTCCGCCTAGATTGGCGGGGGCTCGGGGTACGACATGTTCTACCAGTACTTGTCCCGTGTCGGGGTCCACAGCGAAGCCGACACCCATGTAGCCCACATTCTCCCCGGTGATCTTCTGCTCCTCGATCTTCTGCTCCTCGGCCATCAACGGCGCCGCGAACACACCAACCATAACGACAGCGACTCTCATTGTTCCTTGCATGGATGGTTCCTTTCCTCGGAAGCTCACCGTGACACCTGGCTCTCGCTCCATGGCGTCACATCGACATGTTCACAGTCGTGCCTTGACAGACAGTACGTCCACCTGCCCGGCGCCAACGCGCCTACGACGTACTCACTATCTTCTACGTATATCTGCCAGGCGCCGTTTATGGTCCTGAGGTTTGCCGTGTCCCACCGAACGCCGCCAGGTGAGATGATCGCGCCACCGTCACTAACGGGCGCTCGGAGGCTGCCACGAAGATCCGGGAGCATGATCTCGATTGGTCCTGCCTCCAGATCGAACCGCCACGCGACCATCCCCATCTCCCGTTTCCGCACGAGAACCTCCAACTGTCGAGCAGCAGGCGGCAGCCAGAGTTCCGCGATTCCGTCCGCTCTAGTGATGCCCCCGACGACAGCCCGGTACGCGCCGACCGGTCTGGCGAACACCTGAGCCCCGTCTATCGGTAGACCGCCAGACGAGAACACCGACAGAGTGACGCGCTCCTGTTCCTCCAAGTGCAAGTCCACGGATGTCATCTTCGCTGATTTGCTCACGCTCGCCGCGGTCCAGGGAGAACGTAGCTCACGGGCGCCAGTCCGAGCAGTTGCTCGCACGTCGTAGTTTCCTTCAGGGACACCGGAGATTGAGAATCTCCCGTCTGCGTCCGACGTTGCCTGCCAGTGACCAGGCAGGCGAGGGTCCCGCTGCTCCAGGTCATCAGCCGGCGCCATCACGCTGACGTTGGCGCCGGGGACGGGCTCGGAAACTCCGGTCGTCGGGGAGAAACGGACCACTTGGCCCTCGATTCCTCCAGCATGTAACTCGATTCCCACTCGGGCGACGCCGTCGCCATCCGCCACGACCTCGATCACTCCGGCCTCTCTAAGGGGATGCGGCGTGAACCCGCCCCAATCGGCGGTGTCCCATTCGCCTTCGCACGGGTCGCATTGCGACGGCGCCGGACTGACTTCAGCGAACCAGTGCCCGGTACGGGGCAGCCAGCCTTCGAAGCGTCCGGCTTCGCTACTGCGCAGGGCTGTGCGCTCAGCGCCCCAGGCGCCCCCGAACCAGACCATGACGTTCGCCAGGGGTTCGCCCCCCTGCCGGATTTCCCCTTCGAGCGGTACTGCATCCAGTTCAACGACCACTCGGTCGTTGCCGAAGAACTCGACAGGCTCACGCCCCAGGCGGTTGCCGAAGCGGTCTCCGATCTGGAGCTCATACGATCCTGCCGTGAGATTGCGCCAGATCCACTCACCCGAGCCGGGGTCGCGCGACGGCGCTCCCGCCACGCGCGCTCGACGGTACACGCTGCCGTCCTCTCGGCGGGCCACCGCTTGCAGCTTCAGCGTCAGCTCGTCAGCCGCCACGAAGACCGGCGTCAGGACCGACACCGCCAAGTGGCTTCTTGCGGGATAGAGATCGCCGAGGTCGACCGCGTCAGAGAGGGATCCGAGCGCCGCGCTCCATGTATCCCGCGAGCCGACCCGGCCCAGTTCGTACTCGCCGGGATGGAGGCCTTCAGATCGAACGGGGCGCGAACCATCCGTCCAGACCAGGCGAACGAACTCGGAGTTCGCATCTCTGCGTCGAAGGACGAAACGGGCGCTTTCCCCGCTCTCGCCTCGAAAGCGCCCTGTGACCACTCCACCCCGGACCGCTTCGACGACGCCGAAATCCGTGTGGTCCGAAACGGTCACGGCCGACCGTCGAAACGGAAGGAACGGTCCCAGCAGCACTTCCAGGTCTGTCCAGAGACCGCGCGCAAAGGGACAGTGAACGCTCACCCACTGCCCGTCCGAGGGTTTCTCGATCTCGCATCCGCCGCGGTAGTTACCCGGATTGACTAGAGGCGCTCCGGCGGCCGATCCGCCACGAACTCGGCCGACGATACCCAGATCGTCTTCGTTCAGCATGGAAACGCCGCGGTCGGCAGCCTGCAGTTCAAGGCGAACGGTCCCACCAGGAACCAGGACGAGGTTCACCTCCCCTTGATCGGCAGCCACCATCGAAACTGGTCCCCACCAGCCTTCCGCTCTCGCCTCTACTTCCCATACCGATCCGGCTTCAGGAAGCGGTACCGCCGCATGAAGCTCGACGGCGGGAGCGCTCCCGCTACCAACGCTGATACTGGAGAGCGTCGTCCGGGTCGCAGCTTCGAGAAACTCCACGACAACCTCGGTCGGGAGTCGGTCGTCCGCCGTTCCCCTGAACTCGACGTGGGCGACCAACTGCACGGTTTCCGGCACTTGGCCGTCGACCGATACGGCAATGGCCAGCAGGCCGACGAGCACGAGAGAGCCAGCGACCGGGCCCTGGCGCTCTCTGGCAATGCCGCTTCCTTTCATGCTCAATACTCCGGCGCCCCCCAGTCGCACGACCCTTCGGACGTGCACATGACCGTCCGCTTCACGATGTTCCCCTCTTCGTCGAACTCAAGCTCGACCGTCCTGAAGCAGCTGGAGCTGTCGCCGGACACGCATTCAGCGGTCTCCGCGTTACACGTCTGGCAACTGGCCAGGACTGCCGAAGAAGCGCTCAGCGACAGCAAGATCAGCAGTACGCCGGTGATCGCCATGCCCCGAGACTCCTTTAGGCTCTGAATCATGGATCGCCCCGCTTTGTAAGCGCCGCAATCTGCTGTCAGCCAAGAGCGGCGGCTGGTTGTCTACCTGAAGGACGCTAACGGTTCCGGACGGCGAAGTCCGGCCAGGTTTTGGCCGACTTCGGCCATTCTCACTGAGAACCGGCCAAATCCGCTCTCCCGGGGCCGGAGCGGCCGAGCCGTTCGTGCGCCCGCGCCAGGTCGCGCGACGTGAAGGCCGCGGTCAGGGACAGCTCGCCGGCCAGGACGACCGCGCCGACGATCTCGGCCAGGCGCCGCACCGCCGTGCCGGGCCGGTCCGGATCGGCTCGCACGCCCATCACCGCGAGCGCTTCCCGCTGGGTGTCCAGGCCCGTGCCGCCGCCAATCGCCGCCAGCGGACAATCCGGCATGTAGACCGAGGTATAGACCGAACCGTCGTCGCGGGCCTCGAACGAGGCGACCCCCATCGCGCCCTCGACCACGTGGGCGACATCCTGACCGCAGGCCACGAAGACCGCCGCCAGCACGTTGGCGAACTGCGCGTTGAACGCGAGCGCGCCAGCCGCCACCGAACCGAGCAGGTTCTTGCGATAGGCCACGTCCTGGAGCGCCTCCGCGTTCGACTTCAGCACCTTGCGCACGGTCAGCTCGTCGAGGACCACCTCCGCGTGAATCCGCTTGCCCCGGCCAAGCTGGTAGTTGACGGCGGACGGCTTCTTGTCCACGCAGTAGTTCCCGGACAGTGCGACGCACTCGACGCCGGTCTCTGGCTCGATCAACTCGGACACGACGCGGTCGCAGGCGATCGTGACCATGTTCATGCCCATCGCATCGCCGGTGGCAAACCGGAACCGGAGGAACACCGTGCTACCGACGACCGACGGACGGACTTCCAGGAGTTCCAGGTAGCGGCTGGTCTGCTGGGCCTTGGCGCGGATCCTCTCCTCGTTCGCTTCCAGCCACTCGAGCAGCCGTCTGGTCGCCCGGATCCCCGTCGTGCGGAAGACCGGCGCCCGGGTCATGCCCACGTCCTCTACGAAGACGGTGGCCCCACCGGCAGCCGTGATCGCGCGGCAGCCCCGGTTCACGCTCGCGAGCAGGGCGCCCTCGGTCGTCGCCATCGGCACGCTGACCGTGCCGTCGATCTCGCTGCCCCGCACGAGAAGCGGCCCGGCGACACCCATCGGCACCTGGGCGGCACCAATGAAGTTCTCGCAGTGCTGACTGGACGCGCGATCGTCGTCCAGTGTGTAGCCGCCGATGGCCTCGAGCGGTCCGCTGCCGCTCGCGAGTTCCAGGGCACGCCGCCGCACCGCCGCCCCTGCCGCGGCGTCGAGCCCCGGCGGTGGGCGGTGGAAGCCGCGCTCGGAGCCCGCCATCTCGGCCGCCGCGGCCTCGAGTTCGGGCCTCAGTCGATCAGCCATCGCCGGTCTCCCGGAGCAGAGGTGCGCGGCGGAGCGCCGCAACGTCGACGGCGCCGGTGCAGAACATGCAGATCCGCAACTCGTCGGCAAACCGGTCGACCCGGTCCACGACGGCTGCGGTCGAGGCGTTCGCCGCCTCGAGGAACGGAAACGCCATGCCGGCGATATCGGCCCCGAGCGCCAGCGCCTTCGCCGCGTCGATGCCCGACCGGATGCCACCGCTGCCGATCACCCGCACGCCGGGCACCTCCGCCAACTGGCGGATCGACTCCGGCGTCGGCAGCCCCCAGTCGGCGAACCGCTCGCCGAGAGCCAACTCATCGGCACGCGCCGCCTCGATCCGTGCCCAACTCGTGCCGCCAACGCCGGCAGTGTCGAGAATCCGCACGCCGACGTTGGCGAGTTCCCGGCCCACGGCCGCCGAAATGCCGGAACCGATTTCCTTGACGATGACCGGTACCTCCAGGTCCGCGACGACCCGGGCGATCTTCGGCAGCAGCCCCCGGAAGTTCAACTGCCCCTCCGGCTGCAACGCCTCCTGCAGCGCGTTCAGGTGCAGCACGAGGGCGTCCGCCTCGACCATGTCGACCGCGGCCCGGCACTCGTCAATGCCGTAGCCGTAGTTCAGTTGCACCGCGCCCAGGTTGGCCAGGATCGGCACGTTCGGCGCGAACTCGCGGACCCTGAACGTCGCCGCCGTCTCCGGATCGTCGATCGCCTTGCGCTGCGACCCGACTCCCAGGGCGACCCGGCCGGCCTCGGCCGCCTCCGCCAGACGCCGGTTGATCTGCTCCGCAACCCCGGTTCCCCCGGTCATGCACGAAATGAGCAACGGCGCCTTCAGTTCGCGCCCGAGAAACTCCGTGCCGATCCGCACATCGCCGAAGTCGATCTCCGGTAACGCCCGATGCTCGAACCGGTAGTCGTCGAAGTAACAGCGCTCCACCTGCATCCGCCGATCGAGCGCCAGCCGGATGTGCTCCGCCTTGCGGTCCCGCTCCCCCTCAGCCGCCGCCAGCAGCGGACGAGTACTCACGCCACCGCCCCAATGACGCGTCCACACATGCACGGCACTGTACCGGAATTCGACCGCGTAAGTGGAGCCACAGCCGCAGATAGAGCATCGGCCGGGGGCACGGCCGCGGCGCGGCTGCGCAGCGGCGGCGGCGAGGCGGCGTCGGTTGCACCCGCCTGCCTGGTCGGGGCTCAGGGGGGTGGGGTCCCAGGTGCCGCTCGCGCTTGGTCGGAAGGCGGTGGGGGGTGCGCTCACTGCACTCCGCTCGCTCCGGTTGGTCGGCGATGGTTGAAGGGGCGCAGGAAGTCGCTCGCTCCGAGCCACCTGGCACCCCACCCCCCTGAGCCCCTGGGCAGGCTGGACGGCCTCGGGCTCTGGCGGCTCCAGGACGGGCGGAACGGCTCTTTCTTCGGAGAATGCGGCGTCTGGGCGGATCGTCAGACCTTCTTGAGGTCGACCCAGACGCCGGTGTGATCGGAGAGGCTCAGACCGTCGAGCTTCATCGGGAAGATCCCGACACCGCGCACCCCCTTCGGCTTTGCTAGTGGCTGATGCACGATCAGATCTTCGGAGTGGGCAATGTGGTCGATGAGGGCACCCGGCGCGTTGCCGGGTGGCTCTTGAAGCACGGCATGCCACAGAGCTGCATCGCCGTCCGCGACCAGAGGCGCGGGAGCTTCGACGAACTGACCCTTCGTCGAGCACTTCAGAGAACCGAACGCCCGAACCAGCGCCCCATGCTCCCTCTTGGGAGCGGACTTCCCCTTCGGGATCCGCTGGTTGAAATCGCCCAGAACGACTGTCCTCCATCGTGCCTTGGCGTAGGCCAACCGTTCAAAGCCAGTCAACCAAACCAAGTGGTCCTGCCACCGCTCCCGATCTCGTCGACCGCTGTTCACATGCGCATCGCGCCACGGGATACACGCGCCGACGACCGTCACCTTGCCGATTGGCGTCTCCGTGACACCCGCAACCAATCTGCCGCCCGGTAGTTCATGTTGCAGCCTGTCGAACACCGGCGTCCACGGCCGCTTGCTCCAGAGCAGGACCTTTCTCCGGCCCGGACTGGCCTTAGGTAGCGGATAGCCCCAATCCGTACCGGCGTCGATGACATGGCCGTCCTTCGGGAGGATGCCAGCATCGCCCTCAGTGACGCAGAGGACATCGCAGTCCGGAGCGCTGAGGATGTTCCGAATGGGTTTCGCCCTCTTCAGGCCAGGCTTCGCCCACCACACGTTCCAAGTGCCCACACGGACGCATTCGTCCGGTTTCATGGGACCGTCAACCGTTTCTCACTCAAGAGAGAGGTCCGGCGTCTACTTAGGCCAGCAGGCGATCCAGACCGGCAACCAAGGCCGTGACTGCGCCGGCAACCAGCACCATGCGCCAGGTGAGACGTGCCTCCATAGCGCCTAGCTCGCCTCGCAACTCGGCCAGGTCGCCGCGCAGATTGGCCAAGTCCGATCGAGTCGCCACCCCCTCCGTGGCGGCGGACCGTATCGTCTCGGTCACCGCCGCGGCTTGCGCCGGATCCATGCCGGCACCTTCGAGAGTCCGGGCAGCCGCAAGCGTGTCGAAGGTCGTCATCTGGTTGGAGCCTAACAGTGGCTTCGGCAGCGAGGCTGGCACCTCGCGCAGTGCTTCTCTGAAAGCCGGCGGGGACGCCGGCGCACCCAGTGGAGGCCCGACACCGTCCAGCCTGCCCAGGGCTCAGGGGGAGGGGGCCCAGGTGGCTCGGAGCGAGTGACTTCCTGCGCCACTTCAACTACCAACGACCAACCGGAGCGAGCGGAGTGCAGTGAGCGCACCCCCCACCGCCTTCCGACCAAGCGCGAACGGCACCTGGGACCCCTCCCCCTGAGCCCGACCAGGCAGGCGGGTGCGTCCGACGACCTTCCGTCTCCGCGCCGCGACCGCAGCCGCGCCGACGACGCTCAGCCGCCGATGCGGAACATCTCGACGCGTTCCGCTGCCGGCTGCAGGCCGGCGCGGAGGCGTTCGGCGCGGATCTCGGAGTAACGGTCCTCGCGCTGGCGCCAGTGACCGGCGAGGAAGGCGAGAAGTTCGTCGTCCGTGGCGCCGGCACGGAGGCGGTCCCTGAGCGACGGGCCGGTGTCGGCGAAGAGGCAGGTGTAGAGGCGGCCGTCGGAGGAGAGGCGAGCGCGGGCGCAGTCGCCGCAGAAGGGGCGGCTGATCGAGGGAATGACGCCGAACTCGACGCCGTCGTCGAGGTAACGGAAGCGTTCGGCGACGTCGCTCGCCTGGGCCCGATCGACTGGCTCGAGGGGCCAGCGTTCGGCGATCCGACCGGTGATCTCGGAGGCGGTGACGACACGGTCGAGGCTCCAGTCGTTCACCGTGCCGACGTCCATGAACTCGATGAAGCGGACGATGTGGCCGCGCTCCTTGAAGTAGCCGGCGATGTCGGCGATCTCGTCCTCGTTGGTGCCCTTCATGACCACGGTGTTGATCTTGATCGGGCCGAGACCAGCGGCCGCCGCGGCGTCGATGCCGTCGAGCACCTCGCCTATGCTGTGGCCAAGGCCGGTCACGCGGCCGAAGACGTCGGCCTGCAGCGACTCGACGCTGACCGTGACCCGGTTGAGGCCGACGTCGGCGAGTGCCCGCGCCTTGGCGCCGAGCAGGGCGCCGTTCGTGGTCAGCGCCAGGTCCTCGACTCCGGGCACGGCGGCCAGAATCCGAACGAGTTCCTCAATGTCACGCCGCAGGAGGGGCTCACCCCCGGTCAGTCGCAGCTTGCGGACGCCGAGCTGGACGAACAACCGCACCAGGCGTTCGATCTCCTCGAAGGTCATCAACTGCTGTCTGGGCAGAAACTTGTACTCGCGGTCCGCCGGCATGCAGAAGGTGCAGCGGAAATTGCAGCGGTCGATGACCGAGATGCGCAGATCGCGGATCGGCCGGCCGAGGCGGTCGAGCGGCTGGTTGCCGGAAGCGCCGTTCGTGGAGTCCAGGGTCATGGACTCACAATGGTACGCGACGGTTCAGCGCTCGTCGCGCAGCCAGTCGTCGATCAGGCGACGGGCGATCGAGAACGGCGGCGGCAGCCGAACCTCGCGGGCCCTGAGCGCGTACTCGAGTTCGGAACGCCGCACCCAGACCGCGTGCTCGAGCTCCTCGGTGTCAACCCGCACGTCGCCGCCGGGGGACGTGGCGTAGAAGCCCAGCATGATCGACGTCGGGAAGGGCCACGGCTGGGAAGAGTGGTACTCCACCGTGTCGACGCCGATGCCCGTCTCCTCCTGGACTTCGCGCGCCACGGCGCTCTCCAGGCTCTCTCCGGGCTCGACGAAACCGGCCAGGGCCGAGAACATCCCGGGCGGCCAGGTCGCCTGGCGCCCGAGGAGGCACGAGTTGTCGTCGCCCGTTGTGTGCACCAGCATGATCACGGCGGGATCCGTGCGCGGGAAGTGCTCGGCGCCACAGCCTGTACACACGCGCAAGTGACCCGCGTTCCGGCTTGTCGTCGAACCGCCGCAGCGGCCGCAGAAGCGGTGGCGCTGATGCCACGTGGCCATCGCACGGGCATAGGCGAGGAGGTTGCCGTCGGCGCCGCTCATCGCGGCGCCGACCTGCCGCAGCTCGACCAGCCGGCCGGCCCCCCGCAAGGGTCCCGAGAGCGGATCGTCCCGATCCGAGAGGTCGACCGAGAAGTAGCTCCGGCCGCGCGCGTCGCCCAGGTAGACGAGCTCCTCCGTCTGCTCGACCAGCGTCGAAGCGACGGTCACCGGCACCGTCCCGGGCGCCGGCGCGCGTTCGCCATGCGCCTCGAGGACCAGGCTGCGCTCCCGCCACACGACCGTCAGCAGACTCCCGGGGTCGGCGAGACGCCCGGCAAGCCAGTCCGCGTCGCCGCGCCGTTCGGACCGCCGGTCGACGGCCGGTTCGGCGAGTGCGTTGTGGGACCTCATGTCGTGCTCGACAGTGTGGCGGTCCTGCTCCTCGCGGGTCCGCTCGATCCGGTCAGGAGCCCTCGTCGGCTTCGAGCATCTCCAGCACGGCCTCCTCGAACTCCGCGTACAGCATGCGTCCAAGGTGGATGTTGGCCAACTCGCCGCCGCGATCGAAGAACATCGTCGTAGGAAGCGCTCCCGGCCACTCGGGATCGAAGGAAGTGACGAACTCCACCGAGTCGTCCTCGCCGGCGCTGGCCAGGTAGGAGACGAGCCCCGGCGCCCGTTTGGCGAAGAACGGCTTGACCCGGTCCTCCAGCTTGTCCGGATCGTCCATCGAGATGGCGAGGACGACGAGGCCGCGTTCGCCATAGCGTTCCTGCAGGAGGTCGAGTTCCGGCAGCTCCTGCAGACAGGGGATGCACCAGGTGGCCCAGTAGTTCACGACGACGACCTTGCCCCGGTGGTGTTCCAGCACGGCACGGAACTGGTCCGCGGTCGCGGGGTGAATCGTGTCGGGCTCGAGCAGATGGTCGACTGACTCCGCGTCCTGAGCGACCGCGGACGGAGCCACGGCAAGCAGCGCCACGATGAGTACCGAAGCCCAGGCGACACTCCGAGCCAACGTCTTGACGGACAATCCAACCTCCTGTTCCGGCACGGTCATCGGCCTCCTCGGCGATGCTCCGGCTCCGGCATGCTAACCCAGCGTCCGGTACGTCTCCCCCGCCCGCTCGACCCGGCCGGCGCGCTCGAGCCGGTCGAGGTGGAGCTGCACACTGCGCCGTTCGGCCTTCGCGATGCCCTCGCCCTGATCGCGTGGTCGGTAGACGAAGCGGTGAGCGACGATGTCGTCCATCGTCCGCGGTTGCTCCAGGTACTCGAGCAGACGCCCCTCGCGATCGGCGATCCGTTCGACGTACCGGTCGAGGCGGCCCAGGAAGGCTGCCCGGTCGTCGAGCAGGCCGATGTGGTGGCCGGAGAGGTAGTGCGCCGCCTGAATGCCCCGCACCTGTTCGAGCGAGCGTTCGAACGCTTCGAGGTCGGACCATCCGTCCCCGTAGTACGGGCCGAAGCCGCTCAGATCGATGTCGGCGAGAAACAGGATGTCGTCCGGCTCGATCAGCAGACAGCAGTGGCCGCGCGTGTGGCCCGGGGTGTGAATCACCCGCACCGAGACGCCGCCGCCGAGGTCGAACAGATCCCCGTCGCGAAAGGGCACGGCGTCCGGCCGTGGCTCGTAGAAGAAAGTCTCCCGCAGGTACCGGCCGTACTCCTCGCGGCGCGCGGGCTCGACGCCGAAGATGTCCAGGAAGCCGTCGAAGTCGAGCAGCCCCGGCAAGTCCTCCTCGTGGACGTGGACCGGCGCGTCCCGAAACAGAGGCAGCGCCGCGGTGTGGTCTTCGTGGCAGTGGCTGAGCAGCACGAGGTCGACGCCCGGCAGGGCGCTCCGGCCGCGCGCCCGAACGCCGAGCGAGGGGTCGATCAGCATCGTCGACCCGGCGCCTTCCACCAGCAGGGCGTTGTTGTCGGGGTACTTGCCCCCGCCTTCGCCGAAGAGGATTGTCGTGGCGCCGAGCCGGCGGTCTTCGAGCGAAGTCACCTGGCTTGGCCGCGAATCAGGCGCCCGACGCTTCGGCGCCCGACACCTGCGGGAACTGCCAACCGTTGTGGTACTCGGCCCGCAGCAGCGCGTTCGCCTCGTCGTCGCCCACAACGCGTCCCGCCTCGTGGTCCCAGTACACCCGGCGACCGGTCCGGAACGCGATGTTCCCCAGGTGGCCGTTGATCGCAACCAGGCCCCCCACGTCCGCGTTGCAGACCGGTTGTTCCCGCGTTCTCATGCAGTCGATGAAGTTCTGCGTGTGCTGAGCCAGCCCCCGCTGGTCACGGTCGGCGACCTGTCTCTCGATCGCCGGCGTCTTCTCGAATCGCTCGCCGTCCTTGCGGCCCGTTTCGGCCAGCACCTCCCAGCCGCCGCGATCGACGACCAGGGTGCCGTTGTTGCCGGTGAAGGAAACGCCGTGCCCGCGCTGGTGCGGCCCCAGGCCTATGCCCACGCTGTGCTCCCAGGTCATCGTGAAGTCGTCGTACTCGTAGATGGCCTGCTGGGTGTCCGGGGTCTCCATCGCGCTGCCCGGATAACCGAACGGTCCGCCGAGCGACATGACGGACTTGGGCGCCGTCGCCTTCATACCCATCAGCACGATGTCGATCAGGTGAACCCCCCAATCGGTCATCAGGCCGCCCGCGTAGTCCCAGTACCAGCGAAAGTCCCAGTGGAACCGGTGCTTGTTGAAGGGCCGTTTCTTCGCCGGCCCCAACCACATGTCGTAGTCGACGCCCGCGGGCGGTGCCGAGTCGGGCACCGGCATCGGCGCGGCCCAGGTCATGTAGGCCCAGGTCTTGGCGGAACGGATCTTTCCGAGCTCACCCGACCAGAGGTACTCCATCGCGTCCTGCCAGTGCTTGCCCGAACGCTGCCACTGGCCGACCTGAACCACCCGGCCATACTCCCTGGCGGCCCGCTGCATCACCCGGACCTCCTCGATCGAGTTCGCCATCGGCTTCTCGACGTAGACGTCCTTCCCGGCTTCGCAGGCGTCGACCAACATCTTGCAGTGCCAGTGGTCCGGCGTGGCGATGATCACGGCGTCGACTCGATCGTCCTCGAGCAGCTTGCGGTAGTCGCCGTAGCTGTCCGGCCTGCTGCCGGTCAGATCCTCGAAGGACTTGACCCGCTCGCCGAGGACGTTGCCGTCGACATCGCAGAGCGCTGCGCACTCGACGCCGTCGACGTCGAGCAGGGAACGCATGTCGCTCGTTCCCATGCCCCGGCAACCGATCACGCCTACCCGGATGCGGTCGCTGGCAGCCACCGCTCTGCCCCGAACCGGCCCAGCGAAGGCCGCGCCCAGGTTGCCGA
The DNA here is from genome assembly GCA_965232105.1 of Thermoanaerobaculia bacterium. GTDB lineage: Bacteria > Acidobacteriota > Thermoanaerobaculia > Multivoradales > Multivoraceae > Multivorans. The sequence continues at coordinate 1,806,110 of OZ246956.1, read as the reverse complement.
GGCCGGCAGCCGCCGCGCCAAGACCGCCCACGCCATAGAGAAAGGAACGCCTGGTCGTACTCATCGTCTAGCTCCTGACCGAAGTCGCCAATCCACAAGGGTGCCTGTACACTGCGCTATGCAGACTGCGCATCATACCGACCCCCACGAACCCGTCCCCTCGGCGGACCTGATCGGCAAGCTGCCGAAGACCGATCTCCACGTCCATCTGGACGGGTCGCTTCGCCTCGATACCCTGATCGAGCTGGCCCGCGACGCAGGGCTCGAACTGCCATCGCAGACGCCCGAAGGTCTCCTCGAACTCGTGTTCAAGGAGACCTACGACGACCTGGAGGACTACCTGCGGACGTTCTCCTACACCGCTCCGGCGTTGTGCACCGCCGAGGCCCTGGAGCGGGCCGCATACGAACTCGGCGCCGACAACCTGGCCGAGGGCGTCTGCTACGTCGAGGTGCGGCTGGCGCCGCAGCTCCACACCGGCCCCGACCTGGACATCGCCGGCGTGCTCGCCGCCGTCGACCGCGGTCTGGACCGCGTGCGCAAGGGGCACGAGGCCACCGACGGCGTCAGGAGCGGCGCCCAACCGCCCTTTCGGTACGGGATCATCGCCTGCGCGCTGCGCATGTTCGGTCCCGCTCACAGCCCCTACTACCGCGGGCTCCACTCGGCCCTCCAGGGCTTCACCCAGCCGGAGATCCACGCCGCGGCGTCGCTGTCCCTTGCCCGCGCCGTGGTCGAGGCCCGCGACCGGCTCGGACTACCGGTCGTGGCGTTCGACCTGGCCGGGGCCGAAGCCGGCAATCCAGCTTCACTGCACCGCGATGCCTACCTGTTCGCGCAGCAGAACTTCCTGATGAAGACGGTCCACGCCGGCGAGGCCTACGGTCCGGAGAGCATCTACCAGGCAATCACTCTGCTCGGCGCCGACCGGATCGGTCACGGCACCCATCTCTACGCCGCGGACCGCCTCCGGCGCGACAACCCCAACTCGGCCGCGGCCAGGGATCCCGAGCGCTACATCCACAACCTCGCTCAGTACATCAGTGACCGTCGCATCACTCTCGAGGTCTGCATCACCTCGAATCTCCAGAGCATTCAGCATCTGCAGAGGTTCGCCGATCACCCCTTCGGCCGAATGATCCGAGACCGCCTCTCGGTCACGCTGTGCACTGACAACCGGCTGATGTCCCGCACCACCGTGACCAAGGAGATCGCCTCCGCCTGCGAGGCCTTCAACCTGTCCCGGGAGGACCTCCGCAACGTGATCATCTACGGCTTCAAGCGCAGCTTCTACCCGGGCAGCTACATCGAGAAGCGCGCCTACGTGCGTCAGGTGATCGACCACTACGACGCGGTGATCCGCGCGGAGACGGGCTGAGCCGCCGCCATCCGCGCCTGGCGCTGCCGCCAGCGCTCGCGCGCCTTCTCGGCCTCCGCCTCGCGGTTGCGCGCCGGCGCCGTCGTCGTCAGCTCCCCCAGGAGTTCTGCCGTGGCCGCGGCCACGGCATCGACCGCCCGCCCGAAGGCGGCCTCATTGGCCCGCGACGGCTTCGTCGAGCCGCTCACCTTGCGCACGTACTGGAGCGCTGCCGCGCGGACTTCATCCGCGTCTGCGGGCGGCTCGAAGTTGTAGAGAACGCGAATGTTCCTGCACATGGTCGTCTCCCTTGGGTGGCCCATCGTACCGTGGCGGAGGACCCCGGAAGCGCCTCGCCCTCCGCGGAACAGGCTGTGCAAGAGTGTCGGGCATGACCGCTGCCGCGGCGCCGCCCTACACGATCACGCCCGGGATCCTGGACCTGGTGGAGCAGATCGGTGAGGCGATCGGCCAGGCCGAAGTTGCCGGGTTGGGGCTGGACCTGCAACTGCGACGGGAAGCCCGCGTTCGCACGGTTCACGGTTCCGTGGCCATCGAAGGCAACGCGCTGTCCGAGGAGCAGGTGTCGGCGATTCTCGAGGGCAAGCGGGTCGTAGGGCCGCCGAAGGATGTGCAGGAGGTGCGCAACGCGAACGCGGCCTACGACCTGGCAGGGGATTGGACGCCGGCGAGCGAAGACGACCTGCTCGGGGCTCACCGAGCGCTGATGACCGAACTGGCCGGGACGCCCGGTCGGTACCGCACCGCCGCCGTGGGCGTGATCGGCCCCGACGGCGTACACCACATCGGTCCGCCGGCAGACCGCGTGCCGGGGCTGATGGCGGACCTCCTAGGCTGGCTGCGGCGCACCGAGGAGCACCCGTTGATCGCGAGCTCCGTGTTTCACTACGAGTTCGAGTTCATTCATCCCTTCGAGGACGGCAACGGCCGCCTCGGCCGGCTGTGGCAGACCCTGATCCTCAGCCGCTGGAAGCCGATGTTCGCCCACGTGCCGGTGGAGAGCGCCGTGCAGGCTCGCCAGCCGGAGTACTACACGGCGATCGAAGACAGTTCCAGGCAAGGTGAGAGCACGCCGTTCATCCGTTTCATGCTGGACGCGATCCTCGCTGCGGTGCGACAGGCTACCCCCCAGGAACCCCCCCAAGTTACCCCCCAAGTAGAGCGGCTCCTGGAGGTAGTGAACGGAGAGATGTCCAGGCGCGAGATGCTCGACGCACTGGGACTGCGCGACCGGAAGTGGCTGCGCCAGGGATACCTTGGACCCGCCCTGCAGGCCGGCCTGATCGAGATGACACGACCGGAGGCACCGAGGGCGAAGAACCAGCGTTACCGCCTGACCCCGACCGGGCGGCGTCTGCGAGCCGGGCGGCGGGTGCCGAGCTAGACCACCGCCCGTTAGCGGTCCACGCCGCCGCTGGCGTTTGCGTAGGTAGGCCAGTCCGGCTCGTACTCGTCGCTCTGGTTGCCCCAGGCGGTCCAGAGTTCGGATCGGCGGCCGCGGGCGAAGAGTTCCAGGTACGGACCGGGGCTGCAGGCTTCGATGATCTCGTAGAGCTCGTCCGGTTTTCGCGAGTGTTCCCGCTTGCGGGTGCGGATGATGTTGACCTGGCGGCGGCCGGGGCCGAGGGTACGGAGCTTGCCGCGCACGCCGAACAGGACGAGTTCCGTCGTGTTGCGGAAGTAGAAGCCGACTCCCCGGCCGTCGGGACCGCCGTCTTTGCGCACCTTGTGCCAGACGAGGTTCGTCTTGTAGGTGAAGCCCCAGCTCTTCATCACGTCCAGGCCCTCCTGGACGAGGGCGTTGGGTACCCAGAGGTAGAGGTGGGCGGCCTCGGCGCAGGCGGAAGCTACCGGGATCGCTTCGATCTCGGTCTGCGTGAGCGTCGCGTAGCGGCTCAGGCGGCGGTGCTCGGGCGCCACCTTTCCGGTGCGATTGAGGAACTGCCAGGGCGGGTCGGCGAGGACGGTGCCGAAGGCACCGCCGGCATGGGCCTGCTTGAAGTCCTCGGCTGCCGAAAGTGCCGTCGCTGCCATTGCGGGTTCATCGTACCGCCGAGGTCGGCGCCGCCCCTCCCCCGTGCGGGGCAAGAGGGGCGGCCGCCGGTTGCTCAGCATGACCCTCCCTGGACGCTCACTGCACTCCCGCCCGCGCCGTGGCGCTGGCGGCTCCGGCTGCTGAGCGTGCGGGCTACACGGAAACCGTTGTTGTTGTTGCGGTTGCCGGTGGTGTTCCTGTTGCGGTTCGCGGAGCGGAGGTTCCTCGGTTTGTTGTTCCAGGAACCGCCGCGCAAAACGCGTCGGGGGGACGGCCAGGCACCCGCGACGGGTCGAACCACCCGTCGCGGAAGATCGTTTGACGCAGACGCCAGGTGTCCGCGTGGTCGGCGTGGGCGATCCAGGATTGGACGCGCCGGCGCACTTCGTCCTCGTCCACCGTCCCGCGCCGCCAGCGGTCGCGCAGGCCGCGGAGCCGGTTGCGGAAGCGGCGAACGTTGTCCTCGGGGAGGCGCCGCCGGCCGCCCGGCAACAGAACGAAGCCCAGGAACTTCGCCGGCTCGGAGGCCGACTGGATCATCGTCTTGCGCGGGTGAAGCCGCAATCGGCGCCCTTCGAGGAAGCGCGCGAGCCGGCGGCGCCACTCTTCGAGCTGGTCCCGGTCGTCGTGGAACAGCACGAAGTCGTCTACGTAGCGGACGTAGCCCTTCGCCCGCAGGACCTCCTTGACGAAGTGGTCCATGCAGTCGAGGTACAGGTTGGAGAAGAACTGGCTGGTCAGGTTGCCGATCGGCAGGCCGCGGCGACGCTCCAGCGGCGTGAACAGGTCGTCGCCCGGGAAGTGCTCGTAGACCGGCTCCTGCGCGTTGGAACCGTCGATGATGCGATCGGCCAGGTCGAGCGTCCGCTCGCATGCGAGCCGGCGGCGGAGGTCCCGCTTCAGGATCTCGTGGTCGATGGCGTGGAAGTAGCGGAAGATGTCGCAGCGCAGGACGTGGCGGTAGCGATCCCGGTACGTCTCATAGCGCGCAATGGCACGGTGGGTGCCCTTGCCGAGCCGGTTCGCGTAGCTGTCGTGGATGAAGCCGCGCTCGAAAATGGGCTCGCAGACGCCGCAGAAGGCGTGGTGCACCACCCGGTCGCGGAACGGGGCGGCGGAGACGATGCGGTGCTTCGGGTCGTGGATCTCGATCTTCGTGTAGCGACCCGGGCGGTAGGTTCCGCGCTTGAGTTCCCGTTCGAGCCGCAGGACCTCCCTCTCCAGGTTGGCCAGGAACGCCGCGACGCCGGGTTTGGAGCGCTTCGCCCTGGCGGCCCGCAGGGCAGCCGCGTGCAGCGCCTCGAAGGAGGCGATGCGGTCGAACAGGTCACGCGCCCTGGCGGGCACTGTGCACCTTCTTCCAGGCGCCGACCTTGCGGCCGGTCTCGTCGAAGCGGGCCGCGTGCTCGTAGCGGCGCCGGTCCAGGATGCGGAGATCCCAGGCCAGGCGGAACAGGAAGCGGAGATCCCAGGCCAGGCGGAACAGGAAGCGGAGCTTCTCGAGACCGAGGTTGGCGCTGGCGAGGTGACCCGAGCGGCGGCGCGTGTAGGTCGCTTCGATCAACTGCTCAAGCACGTCGAGCGCCGTGGTCTGGATCCGATCGCCGAGGAGGAACTTGCGGCTCCGCGGGAAGCGGTCCACCGCCGGCACCAGCCAGAGGATGAACCGGTAGTGGGACTCGAGGGCCGGCCCAGTCAACCTGGCGGAACTCGACTTCACTGGGCGAACTTCTTCCTGGGTCTCGGACAAGCCTTCTCCGTGTGCTGAACGGGCTGGAGGGGTGCGCCGTAGGCGAGGCTCAGCGCCGGACCAAGGGGGGCAAGCCCCCCTTGGAACCCCCCACGGAGGTAAAGAGATAACGATTCATGGAGTGAGCGTCCGGGCTACACGGAAACCGTAGTTGTAGTAGCGGTAGCCGGTGGAGAGCCTGAAGCGGCTCGCGGAGCGGAGGGCCCTCGGTCTGAGGCTCCAGGAACCGCCGCGCAAAACGCGACGGGAACAATTCCCCGACGTCCACGCGCCGCCGTTCGACGGCGCGCCCGAGTAACTCTCGTTCCAGCAGTCCTCCACCCACTCCCACACGTTCCCGTGCATGTCGTGAAGACCAAACGCGTTCGGTGAAAACGAACCCACCGGCGCTGTCTGCTCATCGTCCCACAGGCTGCCGCAACCGTTACAGTTCGCACGCCCCGAACCGATCTCGTTGCCCCAACTGTAAGCCGTACCCGTGCCCGCGCGGGCAGCGTACTCCCACTCGGCCTCCGACAGAAGCCGGTACTCCGCGCCCGTCTGCTCCGACAACCACCGCACGTAGTCCCGGGCGTCCTGCCAGGAGACGGTGATCACCGGACGCCGGCCACGGCCCCAGCCCCGGTCGTCCACGCGCCCGGTCGGCATCGTGAAACGGTCGTAGTCCTCGAACGTGATCTCGTACTTCGACACCGCGAACGACTGCGGAATCGTCACCTGGTGAACCGGCTTCTCGTCGTCATAACACTCAACCCCCGACACGCAACCCATCCGGAAACTCCCCGCCGGAATCACCACCATCTCCGGACCCGTACCGCCTGAGCTCAACGGGTCCGAAAGTACGTCGCCCGGCCGACGCGATGCGGGCGCCGCGGAGGGAGGCTCCGCGGCACGCCCGCCGCCGGCAGCGGCGGCCGACGGCGCCGCCTTCGTCATCGCCGCCAGCACCGCCTCTCCCACACCGGCTTTCGTCAGCGCGACGAGACCGCCGACGGACAGGTCGAAGTCCGTTCGCGACCCTTCGACCTTCGCCACGATGATCGAGTCCGGCACCCCGGCTTCGGCCAGCGTGATCACGTCCGCGTTGGTGAGCACCTCGCCGCCTTCCTGACCGATGGCGGGGAACACCGCGAAGATGCTGCCGAGGGCGAGAGAAAGAAGGGTCGTCTTCACCGAAGGCTCCTGTCGGGAAGTCACAACGGCTACACCTCCAACGGCGGGAGGGTCCTGTGCCGGGGCAGGGGACAACGCCGGGAAGGGTTACTGTGAGTTGGCGTACGGTGGGATCCTACACAGTGCGCTGGAGCGGAGCCGGGCCCGCGGCGCACACTGGGTGCGCCGACGTCCTCGTCGGCTTTCTGAGGGAGAACGTGCGAGGCCAAAGGCCTCGCTCCACAGATCGGCCTACCTCTCCTCCACCGTGTACCGCATCAGCAGCCAGCCATCCGGGTCGATACGGAGCCGTTCCGGGAGCCCGGGCAGCGGCAGGGTCGCCGCCGTTCGCTCGCCCTCGACGTCGACTCGTCCGCGCACGGTGCGGCCATCGGCAAGCACCGCCTCGACCTCCAGCGGCAGCCGACGAAACGTCGGTCCGAGCTGCCGCACCTGAACCTCGACCTCCGACGACTCCGCGTCGAACTCCCATTCGATCTCGAGTTCCGGTACGCCGGGACGCCTGAGCCACTGGTCGAAGAACCAGGCGAGTCTCCGGCCCGACACCTCTTCCATGACCGCGGCAAAGTCGTCCGTGGAGGCGTTCCGGTCGCGAAACCGCTCGTAGTAGGTCCGCATGCCCTTCCAGAACGTGCCGTCGCCGATCTCGCCGCGCAGCATGTGGAGCACCCACGCCGCCTTCTGGTACACGTTCGGGCTGAGCAGGCGCCGCGGATCGGGCACGGACTCCGGCACGATGACGGAGTCCGGCGCCTGGTCGAGGTACCTGAAGACCCGCTCCCGCGCCGCGTCCATCTGGCCCATGAAGCGCCCGCGGCCGTACGTCCAATCCAGGTAGCAGGCGGTGAGGTAGGTCGCGAAGCCCTCGCTGAGCCAGACGTGCGGCCAATCGCTCTCGGTCACCGAGTCGCCGAACCACTGATGAGCGATCTCGTGGGCGATCAGGGTCTCGATCCCGTTCTCGCTGTCGATCGCGTCCTCGTCGTAGAACACGTTGCCGGCGTTCTCCAGGCCGCCCCAGCGGGTCGTCGTCTGCACGTTGAAGAGCTTGGTGTAGGGATAGTCGCCCAGCCGCCGCTCGAACGTGCCCACGACGCGGGCGGCGGGAGCGAACGCCCGCAGGCCGACATCGCGGTCCTGCGGGTAGACCCAGGTTTCGACCGGCACGCCATCGACCATCGCCTGGCGATGGCGGACGAACCGGGCGACGCCGACCGCCATCACTTTCGTGGCGACCGGCGCCCGGCTGCTCCACTCGGTCCGGCGCAACCCGTCCTGGAGGTCGACGGCTTCGACGAAGGCCCCGGTCGCCACGACCTGGTAGTGCGCAGGCGCCGTGACGACGAAGGCCACGCGTGCCTTGTCCGACGGGTGATCGACCACCGGCAGCCAGTGGTGGGCCCGATTCGGCCAGTTGTCGGCGAAGAAGGTCCGCTCGCCGTGCCGGTTCGTGCCGATCGTGAAGCCGTCGGCGGGGACACCCCGGTAGCGGATCTCGATGCGGCGCCGTTCACCGGCCGCCGCCCCGCGATCCAGGACCACGAAGAGCCGGTCGTCCTGCTGCCGGAACCCGAGGGCCCGGCCGGCAAGCGCTACCGAGGAAACGACCATGCCCCCGGCCGGCCCGTCTTCGCCGGCCTTCCCGCCGGCTTCGACGGCGCTCCCTTGCGCCGGATCATCGAGATCGAACGCGACCTCGGAGACTGGACGCAGGACCCGGAAGGCGATCAACGCCCGGCCGTCGATCTCGTCGTCCTCGTCCGAGAGCGCGAGTTCGAAACGGTAGTCCAGAACGTCGACCGCCGCTCCGGGCAACTGCGCCTGGACGGGCGACGCCAGAGCCGCGGCGAGAAGGAGTCGCCGCGCCAGACGCACCGCGACGTGCCCCGGTCGGCGCGCCGTTGCCGGGGTCACGCGCGGATTTCGGTCAGTCTCAGCCCTCGTTGAGGAACTTGTAGACGACTGCCGCCAACGCGCCGCCAACCAGCGGGCCCACTCCGTAGAGCGCCAGGGTATTGGCATCGAAGCCACCACCCGTGACCGCCTCCATGACCTGGGGGCCGATTCCGACCGCTGGATTGAGCGCACCACCTGAAACACCGCCGACCATGTAAACGCCGGCCGCAAGTGTAAAGCCGATGACCAGACCGCCAGCCGGGTTGCCCGACGAGCGTGAGGACATCATGTTCAGCACGACTGTGACAAGAGCGAAGGCGAGCAGCGCCTCGGCCACCATCCCGTGCATGAGCGGATGGCCTTCCACCGCCATCGGCTCGGTGCTTCCGCCCACCAGGTAGTTGTGGACGAGCCAACCAAGACAGGCGCCGACAAGCTGGGCCACCATGTACTTGACCATGTCGGCCACGCCGAGCTTGCCTCGCATCCATGCGGCCAGGCTCACTGCCGGGTTGAAGTGGGCGCCGGACAGGTGTCCGCCGCTGTAGACCATCACCGCCAACATGAACCCGACGGCAACTGGGTTGTTCCCGGTGAGAGCCACCGCCATCATCAGGAACATCGTGCCAATGCACTCCATGAGCAACTTGCGCATGTGTTTTCCCTCCCTTGGTTCTTACTTCAGATTCTCTTCCTCCTCATTTACGCCTTCACGTCGACCACACGACCGAGCGTCAGCACCAATGGTAGCGTGTGAACCGCAGAATTTCACATCGAGTTTGGATTTTCTTCGAAGGAGCTTCTCCAGCGATGAAGTCAAGAGCCGCCGTGGCCCACGAAGCGGGCAAGCCACTGGAGATCGAAGAGGTCGACGTCGAAGGGCCGAAGCAAGGAGAGATCCTCGTCCGCGTCGTCGCCACCGGTGTCTGCCACACGGACGCCTACACCCTTTCCGGGGCCGACCCGGAGGGGCTGTTCCCCGCCATCCTCGGTCACGAGGGCGGCGCGATCGTCGAGGACATCGGTCCCGGCGTGACCTCCGTCGTACCCGGCGACCACGTGATTCCGCTCTACACGGCGGAATGCCGCGAGTGCGAGTTCTGCACATCGGGCAAGACGAATCTCTGCCAGGCGATCCGCGGAACGCAGGGCCAGGGCGTGATGCCGGACGGCAGCTCCCGGTTCAGGAGCGGCGGCCAGTCGCTGTACCACTACATGGGCACCTCGACCTTCTCCGAGTACTCGGTGATCGCCGAAATCTCCGCCGCGAAGGTGAACCAGGCGGCGCCGCTCGACAAGGTCTGCCTGCTGGGCTGCGGCATCACGACCGGCATCGGCGCGGTGCTGAACACCGCCAGGGTCGAGCCGGGAGCCACGGTCGCGGTCTTCGGCCTGGGCGGCATCGGCCTGTCGGTGATTCAGGGCGCCGTGATGGCGAAGGCCGGCCGGATCATCGCGGTCGACGTCAACCCGACCAAGTTCGATTTCGCGCGTTCCCTCGGCGCGACGGACTTCGTCAACCCGGCCGACTATGACGACCCGATCCAGGAGGTCATCGTCGACCTGACGGACGGCGGCGTCGACTACTCGTTCGAGTGCATCGGCAACGTCGAGGTCATGCGCTCCGCCCTCGAGTGCTGCCACAAGGGTTGGGGCGAGTCGGTGATCATCGGCGTCGCCGGTTCCGGCCAGGAGATCGCGACCCGGCCCTTCCAGCTCGTCACCGGCCGCGTCTGGCGCGGCACCGCCTTCGGCGGCGTCCGCGGCCGCACCGACCTCCCCGGCATGGTCGACCAGTACATGGCCGGCGAGATCGAGATCGACAGCATGATCACCCACACGATGGGCCTCGACGACATCAACCACGCCTTCGACCTCATGCACGAGGGCAAGAGCATCCGCTCCGTCGTCCTGTACTAACGCGTCCGGAGTGGGTGCGCTACATGTCCATGACCGCCGCGATGTCGCGGTCGAGTTGCGGCGGTTTGGACATGAGGGAGATGCCGAAGAAAAGGGTGAGGGAGACGAGGAGCGAGAGCGCGCCGACGTCGATGCCGAACGGCACCGGGAGACTGAAGAGCTGAACGCCGAAGTTGATCGCGAGGCTGGCGCCGATCGCGACGTTGGCGGCCGTCGCGGTGGCGCGTTTCCAGTTGAAGCCGATGGCCACCGCGGGTACCAGGGCGGCGGCGAAGGTGCCCCAGCCGAAGGCGCCGAGGAGGGCGACCATCTCCTGGCCGCTGTAGAGGGCGAAGAGGGACGCCACGACGGCGATGATCACGGTCACGATCCGGGCCCACAGCAGCTCGTTCCCGAGCGAGCGGCCGAAGAGGGCGCGCGGAATGTCGTGGACGACGGCGGCGGCGCCGATGTTCAGGAAGCCGTCCGCGGTCGACATGATCGCGGCGAACAGGCCGGCGAAGACGACTCCCGCGAGTAGCAAATGAGCGAACGCCTGGAGGAACTGCGGCGCGGCCGCGTCAGCTCCGGGGATCTCCGGGTGGTTTCCCTGGAGCACCAGGGCCCGCATCACCAGCCCGATGCTGATCCAGAGCAGAGCCGAGACCGCGTAGGCCACGATCGACACCGGCAGAATGCTGCGCGCGTCGCGCACCCGGCGGTAAGTCCCCGGCTCCACTGGCTCTTGTAGCGGGCCGCCACGGCGTCCGGCAGCGAGATCGAGTCGCGGAGTTCCGCGAACAGCCGCAACCGCTTGCCGAGCAGGTAGAAGGCGATCACGTAGCCGACCGACGCGCAGACCACCATCCACAGCGAGCTCATGCCCATCCGGTACACGAGCCCCGGGCCGCCGACGAAGCCGAAGCCCGACAGCGTGCTGGAGAACACGGCCAGGGCGGTGACGATGATGCCCAGATCGCGGCCGGCCATGAAGAAGTCCTTCGTCGACTTCGTACGCCGCAACGCCCACAAACCGACGCCGATGCACACCGCGAGGTAGACGCCGATGCAGGCCAGGATGATGCTGTTGCCGCCGCCTTCCATCTACGCCGCTCCACCCGGGCCGCCGCCGTCCCCGCCGTCCGCTCCGCTGGCCGCCCCTCGCTCGCGGCGCGACTCGGCGACCAACTGCTCGAACTCCGCCACCTCGTCCTCGCTGATCACCCAGCGGTCGAAGTTCCGCATGTAGAGCACGGCAAAGACGAGGGGAACGGGCCAGATGCCATAGAGCATCCATGCCGAGGGCCGCGGGAAGGACCCGAACAACGTCCGTTCGGCGCCCGGCGCGACATAGGCGCGGTAGCTCAGGATGAGCAGCGTGAAGACCAGCGCGAAGAGCGCCAGACCGATCACCAGGGCCGGACCGCTACCGTCCGGCAGTCGACCGCGGCGCCGCAACCCCAGCGCCATGAAACCCGCGAAGAGCGCAATCGACAGGGTGCCGTAGAGCCAGCCCCAGAACACGACGGAGTCGTGGCGCTCGGAGCCGCCGCCCTGGCGCATCGTCTCGAACTCGGGATGGTCGATGCCGCGGCTGTCGGCCGGCTCGTCCGTCAAGGCGACAGCCAGCACAACCGCACAGAGTGCGACCAGCACCGCGAAGACGACCACCGGGACGCGCAGGTTCACGTCTTCATCTCGATGGCAGCCCTAGGCGGAACTTCGCCCCAGGAGGCTGCTCCGCCCTGATTCGGACTCAGTCCTCCTGCGGCGCCGGGTTGAGGATCATCGTCATCTGACGGCCCTCCAGGCCGGACCGGGTCTCCACCTCGCCGACACCCTCGATCGCCGAACTCACCTTGTCCAGAATCGCGACGCCGAGTTCCGGCCGGCGGAGCTGACGGTAGCGGAAGAAGATCGTCACCTTGACCTTCTTGCCCTCGCGCAGGAAGCGCAACGCGCGGTCCGTCTTGATCTGGTAGTCGTGCGGATCGATCGTCGGCCGGTACTTGACCTCCTTCAGATCGATCGTCGCCGCCTTTCGCCGCGACTCCTTGTTCTTCTTGTCGCGTTCGAACTTGACCTTGCCCCAGTCCAGAATGCGAACGACGGGCGGATCCGCGTTCGGACCTACTTCAACGAGATCGAGCCGTGCCGCGTTAGCGCGCGTCTTGGCCTGATCCAGGGCGACGACACCCAGTTGGGTACCGTCTTGATCGATGAGCCGTACCGGGCTTTTCCGGATCCGGTGGTTGATGCGCGGCTCTTTGGATGGGGGTGCGATCTCGAAGACTCCTGTGTTGACTACCGGGCAATCCTGCTTACCCGCGGGCGGCGACCAGCGGACGACTGAGACGAAGGGCTACCTTAGCCTCTCCCCGTCCGAGTGCGTGCGCGGATCCAGTCAGTTGAATAACGGCCGCGGTAACGGCCCTGACGCCCTCGCGCTGAGGGCTCACTGACAACGGCTCACGTCAACCCACAGCGGCCCTGCGCTCGGGATCCGCCTTCGCCCGGCGCGCGCGCTTCTTCGTCGCCTTGCCGGCGGCAGCCATCTTCTTCTTCGACGACCCGGCGGCGCCGGCCTTGCGGGAACCGGTCTTCGACTTGCGGCCGCCCGCAGCGTCGCCGGTCTCCGTGTCGCCGTTCTTCGAGAGGCTCGCCTTGAGCGCCTCCATCAGGTCGATGATCTGCGCCTGCGGCGCCTCCGTCTCGTCTTCGGCGACTTCGCGGCCGTCGATCTTGCTCTGGATCGCCTCCCACAGCCGCTTGCGGACCTCGTCCGTGTACTGGTCGGGCTTGAAGTCGTCGGAAGCGATCTGCTCGATCAACTGCACCGCGAGTTCGAGTTCTCCCGGCTTGAGTTCGGTTTCCTCGCCCAGCGGCACTTCGTCGAAGGCCTTCAGCTCGTCCTCGTACTTCAGTTGCTGCATCAGCAGACCCGAGGCGTAGGGCCGCAGCATGACGAGGTACTGCTTGCCGCGCGCGGCGTGCCTGGCCAACGCCGAGCGCCCCGTGCTTCGCATCGCCTCGCTGAGCAGCCGGTAGGCGCGCTCGCCGCCCTTCTCCGGCCCCAGGTAGTAGGACTTCTCGAAGTAGATCGGCTCGACTTCCGCAAGCGGCACGAACTCGGTGATCTCGATTGCCGGCGAGGCCTTCTCCTGCAGCTCCTTGATCTCCTCGTTGCTGAAGGTGACGTACTGGCCCTTGCCGAACTCGTAGCCCTTGATCGTCTCCTTGCGCTCGACGAGTTCGCCGGTCCGGGGGTTCACCAACTGCTGCTTGACCCGCGTGTTGTCGGTCGGGTCGAGCATGTTGAAGCGAACCCCGCCTGAGGTCTCCGACGTCGAGTAGAGCCTGACGGGGATCGAAACCAGGCCAAACGAGACGGTACCGGCGCCAACGGAACGTGCAGGCATAGGCGACAAATCATAGCACCGAAAGCGGTTCGGCGGTTCTACCGCAAAGAGCGTTGACACAAACGGCCGGAGACTCCCCGGAGAGACGCCCCGCGTTCTGGGAGAATGCTGACGATGCCTGGCGGCAATCTCGAGGCCTACCGCCGCAAGCGATCGAGCGAGGCGACGCCCGAACCCTTCGGTCCCGCGACGGGGACGGCCGCCGGCCGCTTCGTCGTCCAGAAGCACGCGGCACGCCGCGTCCACTTCGACCTGCGCCTGGAACTCGAAGGCACTCTCAAGTCGTGGGCCGTGCCCCGCGGTCCCAGCCTCGACCCCGAGGTCAAGCGCCTGGCGGTGGCCACCGAGGACCACCCGCTGGAGTACGCCGATTTCGAGGGATCGATCCCCGCCGGCAACTACGGCGCCGGGGCGATGATCGTCTGGGACAGCGGCCGCTGGAGGCCGCTCGAGGACCCGGTCGCCGGGTTGGAGAACGGCAAGCTCCTCTTCGAACTCCACGGCTACAAGCTGCGCGGCGTCTGGACCCTGTTTCGCACGGGCGGCCGGCGCCAGCAGGACGACGGCAACCAGTGGCTGCTGATGAAGAAGCCCGACGCGGCCGCCCGGCCGGAGAGCGAGGACGGTGACGACGACCTGCCGCCGGAGTCCGTGCTCTCGGGCCTGACCGTCGAGGAACTCGGGGACGGCTGCGAGCGGATCGAGGAGGTGCGTGCCGACGTCGCCGAATCCGGCGCGCGACAGCAAAACGTCGAGCCGCGCTCGCTGCAACTGATGCTCGCGGTCACCGGCGACCGGCCGTTCTCCCGGCCGGGCTGGATCTACGAACTGAAGTACGACGGCTACCGCCTGGTGGCGGCCAGGGAAGGCGGCAACGTCTTCCTGCGCTATCGGAACGGCGGCGACGTGACCGCCCTTTACCCCGAACTGGTCCGCGCCCTGCGCGCCCTGCCGGTGCAGTCCCTGGTCCTGGACGGCGAGGTCACCGTCCTCGACGGCGGCGGCAGGCCGAGCTTCGCCAGGCTGCAGACGCGCGCCCTGCTCAGCCGACCGGTTGACATCGAACAGGCCGCCGTGCGCCGGCCCGCGACCCTCTTCGCCTTCGATCTCGTCGCCTTCGAGGGATCAGACTTGCGGTCGCTGGCCCTGCTGGAGCGAAAGGCCCTGTTGGCGAAGGTCCTGCCCCCGGCCGGGCCGCTCCGCTACTCGGACCACATCGAGGAGCAGGGCGAGGCGTTCTTCGAGCAGGTGGCGGCGATGGGCCTCGAAGGCGCGATGGCCAAGGACGGCGACTCCCGCTACGTCGGCCGCCGGTCGTCGTCGTGGGTCAAGCTGCGCACCGAACGGACCGCCGACTTCGCCATCGTCGGCATGTCGCCGCCCAAGGGCAGCCGGGTCGGCCTCGGCTCGCTCCACCTGGCGGTCTGGGATGCGGAGGCCGGCGGCACGGCGGCAGCCAGCGGCGGCAAAGCCGGCGGCCTCGTCTATGCCGGACGCGTCGGCACCGGGTTCAGCGACGCGATCCTCGCGGAGCTGGCGGACCGACTGTCGGCCAACCGGCGCGACGGCCCGCCGTGCCGGGCGCCCGTCGGCGCGGGCAGCGACGCCGACGCCGACGCCGACGATCCCGCCGACAAGCCGCTGGGCGACAGCGACCTGATGGGGGGCCGCGTCGAAGACCAGACCTGGATCGAGCCCCACCCGGAGCTGATCTGCGAGGTTCGCTACAAGGAATGGACCCCCCACGGCGTGCTCCGGCACCCTGTCTTCCTCCGCTTGCGCGATGACAAGCCGATCGAGGACTGCGTACGCCGCGCCGGGCCGCGAGCTCCCGGGAGCGACCCGCCGCCGACGCCCGAACGGCGCGTCGACGTGACGAACAGGTCCAAGGTGTTCTGGCCCGCAGAGGGCTACACGAAGGGCGACCTGATCGACTTCTACGCCGAGATCGCCGACGCGATGCAGCCCTACCTGACCGACCGGCCGCTGGTCATGACCCGCTATCCCGACGGTACCTCCGGCAAGTCCTTCTTCCAGAAGAACGCACCCGACTTCGCGCCGGACTGGTTGCAGACCGTGAAGCTGGTGAGCCCCCGGACCGGCAAGGAAGTCGAGTACTTCGTCTGCCGGGACCGCGAAAGCCTGGTCTACATCGCCAACCTGGGTGCGATCGTCCTCCACGTGTGGTCGAGCCGGGTGCACCAGCTCGGCCAGCCCGACTGGTGCATCCTCGATCTCGACCCGAAGGACGCGCCCTTCGAGGACGTGATCGAGATCGCCCTGGGCATCCGCAGCCTGTGCCGGAAGATCGAGCTGCCCAGCTTCGTCAAGACCAGCGGCTCGAGCGGTCTGCACGTCCTCCTGCCGCTCGGCGGCGCCTGCACCTTCGAGCAGTCCCGCGGCCTGGGCCAACTCATCGCCCAGATCATCTGCCGCCAGTTGCCCGACATCGCCACGATCACCCGCAACCCCGAACGCCGCGGCGGCAAGGTCTACATCGACTTCGTCCAGAACGGCCGCGGCAGGCTGCTCGTCGCCCCCTTCAGCGTCAGACCGCTCCCGGCGGCGCCGGTCTCGACGCCGCTGCGCTGGTCCGAGGTCAAGCCCGGCCTCGACCTGCGCGACCACAACATCCGGTCGCTGCCCGAACGGCTCAAGAAGCTCAGGACCGACCCGCTACGCGGCGTGCTCACCGAACAACCCGACCTGCTGGCCGCGCTAGGGCGGTTGAGCGAGCTCGTGTAAAGACAATCAGAACTGCAGCCGCAAACCGGCCCGCACCCGGCGGCTGTCCTGGAACGCGGCCGGGAAGCCTTCGCGACCGTCCGGCCTCGGCTGCTGCGCGGCGACGGCGTCGGCGACGGCGCCGGCCCCCGGACCGATCAGCACCGGATCGAAGTAGGCGAGCGGCCAGAGATCGGTGGCGGCGTCCTGGTCGAAGACGTTCAGCGCCTCGGCGAAGAAGGACAGTCGCCGGTGCTCGGAGCGCAGCGGGATGCGGTAGGTCAGGGAAAGGTCCACCCGCTTCAGGTCCGAGCTCTTGACTGGTGTCTCCGGACCCGGAGGCAGCGGCGCGAGTCCCGTGCTGAGAATGCGTTTCTCCTCGTCGACCCGTACCGCCACCGTCCTCGGCACGTACGACCCGCCGGTGCGGAACCGGTAGACGAGGGCGGTCGCCAACCGGTCCCCCGGAGACAGCACGAACCAGCCGGCGAACTGGTGCTCGCGGTCGACGTCGAGGCGCCGACTCTCGTCTGTTATGTCGAACACATCGCACGGCACCGGCGAGGAACAGAGATCGAACGCCGCCAGTCCCGGATGAACGTCCGTTCCACTGATTGCCTGAAGCGCCAGTCCGCCGGCCTCGTGGTTGCCGGTCAACCGACTCAGCAGGTAGGTGAAGTGAACGCGCCAGGCCGGGCTGAAACCGACGTTCGCGTTGAGTTCGGCGCCCCACCAGTCCTGCTGCAACCGCGGCAGATCGTCGCTCGTACCTCCCCGGAGACCTGTACCGGCACCCACGCCGGGCGTCAGCAGCGTCGGCACGACCGTGCCGTCATCGACCACGGGAACAAGTCGAATGCCGTCTCGCAACCGGCGGCGGGCGAGACGCGCGGAGATCACGACGTCCGGCAGGAACTGGTATCTCGTTCCCAACTGGACCTCCCGCACCAAACCGGGACGCAGGTCGGAACTGGCGGCGGCACGCTCAAAGAACAGAGGCGAACCGGAGTACCCCGCCGTCTCCAGGATCGCCAGTCCGTCGATACCCGCCAAACCGGCGACGGGGTGGAAGGCGTCCACGTGCCACCAGGCAACGCCTCCGTAGAGATTCCACTTTCCGCGCCCGGTGACGTCCCAGGCGAAACCCATCCGGGGTTCCGTGCGATCGCCGAAACCGACTTCGAGCGGCCCGGTCGACTCCTCCTCGGCACGCAGTCCCAGATGCAGGGTCAGACGCCGGTCGAACACTCCCGCCAGGCGCCAGGCGTCCTGGACGTAGAGCGCCCGCTTCTTCTGCCGCAAACCGCCCGCTCCGAGAGGCTCGCCGCGCCACTCCGGCAAGGGGCTGCCGGCAATCCGCAGCTCCCGGCCAGGATGATCGAAGCGCTGCAGTTGCAAATCGCCGCGGGTACTCTGAATGCCGACCTCCAGGGTGTGATCGAACAGGAAGAACGACGGTTCCACGGCCCAGTTTCGGCGTGCCGCCAACCGCCGTAGCGGCCCCGCGGTCCGCGGGTACAGAGAGCCCGCGACGAGACCAGGGGCGGGCGCCACGAAGTAGACGCCCGTGTCCTGCCAGGGGTCGGCGCGATCGCGAAGGTCGGAGCGGCCGCCGAAGAGCCGGAGCCACAGCCGATCCGAAACACCCCACTCGACGTTCAGGCTCGTCGTCTGGTGACTGGACCGCCTGTTCTCCGCTCCGTTCGCGTCGGGAAGCACCAGCAAGGCGGGCCGACGGCCATCGAGTTCCGTGGCCCCCTCATGATGCTTCAGGCTCAGGTTGCTGGCCGACCCGGCCCACCAGTCCAGTTTGCCGACCGACAACTCCGTCGTCTCCCGCCACGTCAACGGCGCGCCTGCCAGAAACAGATCGAAGACACCTCTGGCCCGGCCCGTCGAGTGGCCGCCGAAGGCCCGCGCGCGCTCGTCGCGAAGCGGACCGCCAACGAAGACATATGCCTCTTCGCCGGAGATCCTCCTGCTATCGGCGCCGCCGAAGGAGGCCCGGTCATCGGGCTGCTGCCGCAGTGCCGGTCTCTTCGCCCGGTCCAGCGGCTCGACAGCCGACAGACCGCCGTTCACCCGCCAGGCCGTATCGCCCGTCCGCGTAATCAGGTCGACATGCGGGCCTGCCAGCGCCGCCGAGAAGTCCATCGTTCGCACGCGCACCTGATCGACCCAATGGAGGTCCACCGCCGTCGCTTCCCGCGTGTCGACGGCCGTTTCCTGCCCGTCGATCCGATAGTTGACGAGTCCGGGCGACCAGCCGTTGACCGCCAGTCCTCCAGCCACCGCGTCGAGACCCGTAGCGAGGTCCAGGTTGACCGCCGCGGTGGAGCCGGGCAGCTCCCGCAGGTCGTCGCCGGCCAGCACGTTGCCGTCGCTGCCCGTGACCACGTCCAGCAAGGGCGACGACTTGAGGTCGAGACTCGAGGCGCCGCCAGGTCGAAGATCGAAGTCGACCCGCAGGACACCTCCCGTCACCAGGATCAGGTTCTCCGCCGCGGAGGTCGCGAACCCCTCGACGCCCGCCTCGACGCTGTACTTGCCGGGCGGCAGGCCCGGCGCCCGGTAGCTGCCGCCGGCGCCGACGTGAACGACCCTGGGGCTGTACAACTGCTCGCCGATGATCCTGATCTCCGCGCCGGGCAGCGGCTCTCCAGTGGCCGCGCTCCGGACCTGACCGTTGATCTCACCGTTCAACTGGGCCCATGCCGCGCGCGGCGAAGCCAGGACCGAACCCGCGACCGCGAGGACGATCACCGCCGAGACCGCCGGCGCCGCGGTCAGTCCTGCCTGCTCCCGTTTCGGCAGGAGCAGCGAAGCAAACGCCGACACCAGGCCGACGACGGCGCCGACCTGCAGCACCGAAGTCAGTTCGAAACGATCGGCGAGCCCTCCGATTCCCCAGGTGGCGAGCCCGCCCGTCGCGAACAGGAAGCCGAGTGCCGTTCCCGAAGCCAGCCCCCGGCGCCAGGGCAGCAGTTCCTGGGCCATGACGATCAGGATGGAATGCGACGCCCCCAGCAACGCTCCGCACGGCACTACGACGGCGAAGATCAGGCCTCCGGATTCCGGCACCAGCGCCAGCAGCAGCGAACCGAGCAACGTCGTCAGAAAGACGACCAGGCGTCGCCCCCAACGATCGGCCCAGGCCCCCGCAAGAACCGCCGTGACCGCGCCCCCGAGCAGAAACAGCCCGCTGGCAAGCCCCTGAGTCGAGGATCTGTATCCCTGCTGGCTCAACAGGAGAGGCAGGAACGCCATCGTTCCGAACATGGCCCAGGACCGGCTGGCGAACACCAGGGCCAGAAGAGCGATCACGCCGCCGCGCATCGGTCGCCGGCGACTGGCGGGCGCTTCCGCGCCACCGGCCGGCCTGTCATCGGCGGACCGCAACGGGCCAGGCGCCGCGTTGACCCGCCGCGGCCCCATCGCGAAGGCCATGAACAGCGGCACCGGCGCCACGACCAGCACGAGCCAGTAGATCCCCGTAAGCCCCGCCCAGTCGAGCGCCAGCCCCGCCAGATACGGCCCGGTGGTGAGCCCGAGCTGACCGCAGAAGAAGAAGATGGCGGTGAAGGTGGCCGAGCGGGCGACGTTCACCGTACTGGAGTGCATCACGCCCAGAGGATGGAACGCGCCGGAGGCGACCGCCGCGAGGGCGAACGGAATGAGGAACAGTCCAAAACTCCCCGTCGCGGCAGCGGCAGCGACCGCCAGCGCCATGCACCCCAGGTTGAAGGCAACGCTGAATGGACCCAGGAAGCGGCTGCCGACCCTGTCGACCAACCAGCCGAAGGCCGGCTGCGTCGTACCGGCCAGCACCTGGAACAGTCCGACCGCAAGCCCGATCTGCGCGGCGCTGAGGCCGAGCGGCACCCTCAGGAAGGCCAGCAGCACCGGCCCCATGCTGTTGAAGATGTCGATGCCGAGGTGACCTACTGTCACGGCGGCGAAGATGCGTCGGCCGTTCATCAGAGATCGAGCCCGAAGCGAGCCACCGTAACGGCGGCGAAGATGCGTCGGCCGTTCATGCGATCTCGCCAACGACCCGGCGCGACAGCACCGCGGCCACAATACGCCGAGCACTCATGCGCGGCCCGCTACCCGCCGGCGGGCGCCTCTCCCCGCGGCGCGCTCACGCCGCCTCCCCGCCGCGGGTCCGCAACGCCGACGAACGCCCCGTCCCTCACCCGGATCGCCGACACGTCGCCACTCAAGCCGCGCTCGAAGAGCTCGTGACCACGCGCGGCCAGACCTTCGAGAGCCTCGGAAGAGAGGCCACCCTGCTCGTAGAAGATCCGATCGGGCCACGCCTGATGATGCACCCGCGGGCTTTCCACCGCCTGCTTCAGGGTCATGCCGTGGTCGATCACGTTCGAGATCACGTGGTAGACGGTCGTGATGATCGTCGGGCCGCCCGGCGTCCCGACGACCATCATCAGTTCGCCCTCCGGGTCGAGGACGATGCTCGGGGTCATCGACGACAGCATCCGCTTGCCGGGGGCGATCGCGTTGTTCTCGCCCTCGACCAGCCCGAACTGGTTCGGCTGACCCGGCGAAGCGGCGAAGTCGTCCATCTCGTTGTTCAGCAGGAACCCGGCGCCGGTCACCGTGACCGCGTTGCCGTAGCCGCTGTTGATCGTGGTCGTGATCGAGGCCGCGGCGCCCCAACGGTCGACCACGGAGTAGTGGGTCGTCTCGGTACTTTCGGCCGGCGGCGCGACCTCGACCGGAGGCAGCGGCTGGGCCCGCTCGGGGTCGATCGATGCGCGCAGTCCGTCGGCGTAGTCCTGGGACTCGAACTGCGCCCGCGGAACGTCGACGAAGTCCGGGTCGCCGAGCAGCGTGTTCCGGTCGCGGAACGCGAGCCGCATCGTCTCGGCCTCCAGCTGGATCAACTCGGCGCTGCCGAACGGCGGCAGGGGATCCCAACCCTCCAGCACGTTCAGGATCAGGCCCATGGTCAGGCCACCCGAAGAGACCGGCGGCATCGAGTAGACCGTGTGGCCGCGGTACTCCACCTCGACCGGCTTTCGCCACGCGGGTGCGTAGCTCTCCAGGTCCTCGTGCGAGATCAGGCCTCCGCCCCGCTCCATCTCGGCGACGATCAGATCGGCGACCGGGCCGCGGTAGAAGCCGTCCGGGCCCTGCTCGGCGATCGCCGTCAGGGTGGCCGCCAGGTCGGGCTGCGCAAGAAGCGTCCCCGGCGCCGGCGCCTCGCCATCGACGAGAAACTGCTCCGCGCTGGCCGGGAAGCGGTTCAGCCGGTCAGCCGCCGACGCGAGGCTCCGCGAGCGCACCTCGTCGACTTCGTGGCCCCGAGCGAGCTCGATCCCCGGCGCCACCAGGTCGGCCCAGGGCAGGGACCCGTACTGCTGGTGCATTTCCCACAAACCGGCCACCGAGCCCGGAACGCCGGCCGCCAAGTGGCCGATCACGGCGTTCTCCGTTACCTTGCCCTCGTCGTCGAGGAACATGTCCCGAGTGGCCGCGCCCGGCGCCTTTTCGCGGTAGTCGAGCGCCCCCACCTCGCCGTCGTTCGAGCGGTAGACGAGGAAGCCGCCGCCGCCGATGTTGCCCGCCGCGGGAAGAACCGCCGCCAGAGCGAAACCGACCGCCACCGCGGCGTCGACCGCGTTGCCACCCTGCTCGAGGACGCGCGCGCCGGCCGCCGACGCCAGGCCATGGCCGCTCGAAACCATCCCGTGCCGGCCTTCCGCCGTTGGCGCCCTGCCTTCGAGGCTCCAGGCCGCCGAGGCCTCGGTATCGCCCGCCGATTCCGCCCTCGTGCAGGCAACTCCGAGCAGCACGGCAGGGGCGACGCAGCCGGCTATCAGGCGCTGAACGAGCGGACGCGAGGCAATGGTCGCGAACCGGCTCATCGCGGCGAAGACCGTATCAGAGCAGCCGGATACGCTTTAGCGGTCCCGCAACGAACCGCTTCCCCTTCGAACCAGGAGAAGGACCATGCAGACGAAGCTCCCCGAGCTGACGATCGGTATCGAGGAGGAATACCAGATCATCGACCCCGAGAGTCGGGAGTTGAAACCCTTCATCCAGAAGTTCCTCGAGCAGGGTCAGATCGTTCTCCAGGAGCAGATCAAGGCGGAGCAGTTGCAGTGCCAGGTCGAGGTCGGCAGCGAGGTCTGCCGCACGATCGGAGAGGCCCGCCAGGAACTCATCCGCCTGCGGCGATCGATCTCCCATCTCGCGTCCCGGAACGGTCTGTCGATCGCCGCCGCCAGCACGCATCCATTCTCCTCCTGGCAGGAACAGGACGTCACCGAAGCGCAGCGCTACATCAAGATGCAGGAGAGCTACGGCGACGTCGCCCGTCGCATGCTGATCTTCGGCATGCACGTCCACGTCGGCGTGCCCGACCAGGATCTGCGCATCGACGTGATGGATCAGTCGCTCTACTTCCTGCCCCACCTGCTGGCGCTGTCGACCAGTTCGCCGCTCTGGCAGGGACGGGACACGGGGCTCAAGTCCTACCGCTCGGTGGTCTTCGAGAGCCTGCCCCGTTCCGGTCTGCCGCCCTCGCTCCGGTCCTACGCCGAGTACGAGCGCCTCGTGAACGTTCTCGTCAAGACGAAGTGCATCGAGGAGCCGACCCAGATCTGGTGGGACGTCCGGCCGCATCCCAAGTTCCCGACGATCGAGTTCCGCGTCTGCGACGTCTGCACGAAGATCGAGGAGGCGCTGTGCCTGACGGCCCTCTTCATGGCGATCGTCGGCAAGCTGATCCGCCTGCGCCGCAACAACCAGGCCTGGCGCCGCTACCCCCGACACCTGCTCTACGAGAACAAGTGGCGAGCGATGCGGTACGGCATCGACGGCAAGCTGATCGACTTCGGCAAGGCCGAGGAGGTGCCGCTGCGGTTCCTGACCCTGGAGTTGATGGAGTTCGTCGACGACGTGCTCGACGAACTCGGCATCCGCAAGGAAGCCGAGTACGTCCACACGATCCTCGCCGAGGGCACCAGCGCCGACCGCCAGTTGAAGCGAGCCGAAGAAGGCGACCTGAACGCCGTCGTCGACGGCCTGATCGCGGAAACCCGCGAAGGGTTCGACTGAGGGGCTCACCCGTCTGCTCTGGGGTCCGAAGGGGAGGGTCCCGGCGCAGACTCGCGGCATCGGACTGCGTCGCGTGGCAACCGCGGTCAGGACCGTGTTCCGGCGCGCCGGGCCGGAACCAGAGCAACGAAGACGCCCAGGAGGAGAGCGGAGAGAAGCAGAGTGGGCCCGAGGAAGCGGGGCCAAATCCAGATGCGGTTGCCACCGGCAGAGCTTTCGTACGTGGGTACCGGGACTGCCCCTTCCTGCTGGAGTCGCTGGACCCTGTCCGCGGGGAAAGCGTGGCGAAGGCCGCCGTCGGGATTCCGAACTTCCGCCAGGACCGCCGGGTAGTAGCGACTGAGGATCGCCTCTTCGGAGGCGGCGGTGGGCCAGTCTTCGGCGTCGAAGGCAACGTTTCGGGCCTGGACGTGCCACGTGGCCTCGTTCAGGAAGTGGTCCTGGATATGCCAGGGCTGGAAGGGTGGGTTGAGCGGTGGTTTCGTGGGCCAGCGGGCGAAGCGGTTCTCGTTGAGTCGTTCGAGCCGGTCGGGGCTGTAGTAGCTGCGGAAGCTGCCGAGTTCCGGGTCGGTTACGCGGTGGCCGAGGTTCGTGAGGTCGACGAGGCCGAACGAAGCAACGACGAGAACGACCCATAGCGTGGCGATCGTCCGGCGTTCCGCCGGGGCGGGCGCCCGGATGTCGAAACCGAACAGGCCGGCGCCGAAGACGACGCCACAGCCCCCGGCAGACGCGTTCAGCACACAGTCGTAGAAGTCGCCTACTCGGACCCAGACGAGCCACTGGACGAACTCGTCGGCGAGCCCCACGAGCGAGGTCAGGACGGCGGCGGAGAACGCAGCGGCTATGGCCGACCGGCCGCCGCGCAGGAAGGCCCGGTAGAGGAGCAAGGCGACGAGCCCGTAGAGAACGAGGTGCATCCGTTCGAGAGCGGACTCCTCCGGGCGGCCGCGGGCCAGCGCGGTTGCCTGCGTCACGGCCCAGACCGCCCCGACGGCGAGCGCGGCGTAGTTCGTCCGCCGCAGCTTGCGGGCGGAACGCAGCACCCAGACGACAAAGGCAGCCGCCGCGATCCAGAACAGGATCGTCGGCACGACGATGAGAAGCGAACGGTCGACTTCTTCCTGAATCCACCGTGTCAGGCGGCCGAGGAAGGGCGCCGAACCAACGATCCAGAGTGAGAAGAGGATCGGTGCGGCGAGACCGGTCGATCGCGTGGGCTTCGGGGTCACACGGCTATCATGAACCAATCCCAAGCCGAAAGGACACCCATGGCCGAGCCAGCATTGCGTGATATTCGGCGCAAAGAAGCGCCTCCGACTCCTCGTCTCGTCGAGGCGAACAGCGGCGGCAGCCTGCGAGAAGCGCTCGACGACTTCCTCGAACTGAAGGAGATGGCCGCGACCCAGGAGGCGGATCGTGCCCTGCACGATCAACCGCAGATGGTGAGCCGCTACTACGACGTCGCCACCAGGTTCTACGAGTACGGCTGGGGTCAGTCCTTTCACTTCTCCCCGCGGCGGTCCGGCGAGAGCCTCAAGGAATCGGTACGCCGTCACGAAATCGGTCTGGCCAAACTCCTGGGTCTCGGCCCGGGAATGAAGGTCGCCGATCTCGGATGCGGTGTCGGCGGACCGATGATCACGATTGCGAAGGCCAGCGGCGCCAGCGTCACGGGGGTCAACTTCAACGCCCACCAGATCGAAAAAGGACAGCAAGCGGTTCGCAGAGCCGGCCTTGAAGGGACGTGCAGCTTCCTGCTCGCCAGCTTCATGGACGTACCTCTCGAAGACCGCACTTTCGACGCGGCGTACACGTTCGAAGCGACCTGCCACGCGCCGGACAAGGCCCTTTGCTTCAAGGAAATCTACCGGCTGCTCCGGCCGGGAGGCCAGCTTGCTCTGGTCGATTGGTGTCTCACCGAGCGTTTCGACGAGGACGACCCGGTCCATTGCGACATTCGCGATCGGATCGAGTTCGCGAACGCGACTCCCAACCTGCTGACGACGTCGCGGCAAACCGACGCCGTGAGAGCAGCAGGATTCGACGTTCTGTCGAGCCGGGATCAAGCCCTGGAGAGCGACCCTGATTCTCCCTGGTATCGGGCGCTTCAGGGGCGTGACCTTTCGTTCGCGTCGCTTACGCGCATTCCCGCCGGCCGCTGGTTCACCGCGACGGTGACCAGCCTCTTCGAGCGCCTCCGGATCGCACCGGCCGGCACCGGCGAGGCCGCCCGCATCCTCAACGTGGCGGGCGACTCCCTTGTCAAGGGCGGCGTGGCCGGGATCTTCACGCCATCCTTCCTCGTTCACGCGCGCAAGCCGGGCGGCAACTCGATCTCTTCGTAGCGGTTGGAGGTCCGTCATGGGCTTCAGAACACGCCGATCAAACCACCGGGCGCCGCAAACTTCCGACGATCTCCGTCTCGCCGGCTATCCCCACCCCTTCCCGGACGGCTGGTATCGGCTGATGACCTCGAAATCGCTCCGGCGCGGACAGGTGCGCTACCTGGAGTGTCTCGGCAGGTCGCTCGTCGTGTGGCGTAGCGAAGACGCGGACGACGTACACGCGATGCAGGCGTTCTGCCCCCACCTCGGCGCGAACCTCAGGCATGGCCGCGTCCGCGAGAACCGCATCGAGTGCCCGTTCCACAACTGGCAGTTCACGGGTGACGGACGGCCGGCCTGCGTGCCCTACAGCGACACGGCGCCGACCCGCGTCGCGGCCGAGAGCTTCCCGGTACAGGACGTGCATGGGCAGATCTTCATGTATCACCGCTGCGACGGCGCCAGACAGCAGGCGGGCGATGAGTTGCCGTACCCCGTCCCCCGGCTCCCGGAAGTCGACGACGGGAGCTTCGTCTACCGCGGGCACTACGACGCGGGCCGCGTTCACATGCACATCGTCGAGTTCGTCGAGAACGCCGCCGACTTCGCCCACTTCATCTACATTCACGACCAGATGAACGTCCCGTGGACCGGAATCCCGGTTCCCGGCATCAAGATCGAACACACGCCCGGCGTGGAGTTCCCCAAGGACCGGCCGTGGACGATGCACTTCCTCGACGAGGCCGTGCTCAAGTTCCGCGACCGTCCTCTGGAGCGGACACGGACACGGGCCCGGGCCACATTCACCGGTCCGGCCAGCATCGTGAACTTCAGGTTCTTCATTCCCGACGCCGGTGAGATCGACCTGTGCCAGACGCACTTGCCGGTCGGGCCGCTCGAGCAGCAGGTCGATTTCCACTGGTTCGCCGATCGAAAGCTCCCGCGCCTTCTGGTCTGGTACGTCGTCGGCAGCTGGATCTCGCAGTGGCGTCACGACATCGAGATCTGGGAGAACAAGGCCTATCTCGACCACCCGACGCTCTGCCGCGACGACGGGCCCGTGGTTCGCATGCGGCGCTGGTACCGGCAATTCCATCCGCATGCCCGATGACGGACATGCGGACTGGTTCGCGTGTGGCGCGAGACGCGCCACCCGGGTCCTCCCCGGACGCGCAGCCGGCGGCAGGGTCGCCGCGGGAAGCGCCGGGCGAACCAGCCGCACGCAGGCTGGTCGGAGTGGCCTCCAACTGAACGTGCCGCGGACACTCACATGGACATGCGTCCTGCTGGCTGGCCTCACCGCGCCGGCGCCGGCGGCCGATCCGGAGGCGAGCCCGGTGCTCCGCATCGAACGCTGGATCGAGGGCGGCGGCCGGCTCGACTGGTCCCGCCAGGGCGAGTGGCTGGCCTACGACAAGGCCGGAGAGGACGGTCGCTACGACATCTACATCACGTCGACGGATCTCCTGGCCGAGCGCTGCCTGACCTGCGAGATGTACGCGTTGCGCAAGGACAACGCGATGAACCCGGTCTGGCACCCCGCCGGCGAACGCCTCATCGTCCAGGTGCAGAGCCGCCCCAAGCGGCTCAAGTTCATTGCCGATCCGCTGCAGCTCCTGACTCCCGACCGGGCGGTGCACAGCGAGCTCTACGACATCGACCACTTGGGCAAGCGCTTCACGCTTCTGACCCGGTTCGGCGACAACGGCGCCGCGGTGCTCGATCCCCACTTCGCCTTCGACGGCGAACGGCTGCTGTGGAGCGAGCGCGTCAAGGCGCGCAAGGGCCGCTACGGCGCCTGGCGCCTGCGCAGCGCCCGCTTTCAGGTCGGCCGCACCGGCATCCCCAAACTACGCCGGATCCAGTCGTACCCGGCGCCCACCGACGCGCTGATCGTGCCCCAGGGCTACACCCCCGATGACCGCGGCGCCCTGGTCGCGGCGAACTTCGAACCCGGGCAGTCGCCCGACAGCCTCGATCTCTACCGAATCCGCTTCGACGGCGGCGAGCCGGAACGGCTGACCCACACTCGCGGCGGAGCCGAAGAGTACGTCCGGCTGTCGCCGACAGGCCGCCACCTCGCCTTCACGTCGAATGCCGAGATCCGCGGCACGGAACCCGGACAGTCGGTGCCGCCAACTGCCCGACGCGAGCTGTGGTTGATGGACGCGGATGGCTCGAACAAGCGCCGGCTCACGTTCTTCAACGACCCCACTTCCGAGCAAAGCCTCGGCCACACCTACGTCGGCGACCTGGCCTGGAGCCCGCGCGGCGACCAGATCGCCGTACACGTCGTGTGGGGCAGCAAGGATGGCGGACGACCGCGCGAGGCGGTGTACCGTATCCACCTTGATCCGTCCTTCCGCCGCTAGCGCGGTATCGTCGCCGCTTTGCGGCTCGTGTACCTGGCCGCGTGCGGCGGCAGCCGGCGATGACGGCGGCGCCCCCGGTCTGTGCCGCTCCAGCCTTGGATTTGCAGACGCCAGTCCCATCCCTCTCGAGGAACCCGCATGAGAAAACGTCCCGCATCGTTCCTGTTCGCCGCCCTGCTGCCGGCGCTCCTTGCCGCGCTACCCGCGATGGCCCAGGACGACCCCCACGTACTCCGCGGCGCCCGGCTGCTGCCCATCGCCGGTCCGCCGATCGACGACGGCGTCCTGGTCGTCCAGGGCGGCAAGATCACAGGCGTTGGCGGCCCCGACACGAGCACGCCGCGCGGGGCGGTCGAGCACGACGTGTCCGGCAAGGTGCTGATGCCCGGCCTCGTCGACACCCACTCCCACGTCGGCTCGGTATCCGGGGGCGACCGGTCCGCGCCGCTCCACCCGGACGTCAGAAACCTCGACTCGATCGACGTTGCCGCCGACAGCATCTGGCGCGCCCGATCCGGCGGCATCACGACGCTGAACATCATGTCCGGCTCCGGGCACCTCATGTCCGGGCAGACCGCTTACGTCAAGCTGCGCGACGGCGCCCGCACGATCGAGGACTGGCTCTACTGCGACGACCCGATCAACGGCATCTGCGGCGGGATGAAGATGGCGAACGGCACGAACTCGATCGGCTCGCCGCCCTTCCCCGGCACGCGCTCCAAGTCGGCGGCCCTGGTCCGAAATCTCTACCACGAGGCGGTCGAGTACCGGGAGAAGATGGCCGAGGCGGAAGCGAGCGAAGACGAGGACGACGGGGGCGAGCCGGCCAAGCGGGACCTGCGCATGGAGGCGCTGGCCCAGGTACTGGCGGGCGACCGGATCGTCCAGCACCACACCCACCGCCACAACGACATCGCCACCGTGCTTCGGCTCAAGGAAGAGTTCGGCTTCCGGGTCGTCGTCCAGCACGGGACGGAATCCTGGAAGGTCGCCGAGGAACTTGCCGCCGCCGATGTGCCGGTGTCGATCACCTGGATCGACGCGCCGGGCGGCAAGGAGGAGACGATGGACTGGAACATGGAGATGGGCGCGATCCTGGAACAGGCCGGCGTCGACGTCAGCTTCAACACGGACGACTCGGTGACCGATTCGCGGCTCCTCTTCCGAGCCGCAGCGATCGCCGTCCGCTACGGCATGTCGCGCGACAAGGCGATCGAGGGCCTGACTCTCGCGCCGGCGCGGGCACTCGGACTCGATGACCGGATCGGCTCGCTCGAAGCCGGCAAGGACGCGGACTTCGTCGTCCTCTCCGGCGATCCGCTGAGCGTGTACT
Organism: Thermoanaerobaculia bacterium; assembly: GCA_965232105.1. Classification (GTDB taxonomy): domain Bacteria; phylum Acidobacteriota; class Thermoanaerobaculia; order Multivoradales; family Multivoraceae; genus Multivorans. The sequence goes on along the minus strand of OZ246956.1, from coordinate 1,776,721 downwards.
CGAAGGTCGAGCAGACCTGGGTCGAGGGGACGATGATCTACGACCGCTCGAACCCCGACCACCGCAAGTTCGCGGTCGGGGGCTACAAGGTCTACCGGACCACGGCCCACGAAGACCATATGACCCGGCAGTTGCTCGAGGGAGAGACACGATGATGGCCAGGGACGCCCACTTCTTTCTCAAGGGCAATCGGCCCGGTGTCTGCGCACGGTTGCGACTGGGAATCACGTTCTTCTCCTTCGCCCTGGCGGCGGTAACCGCAGTCCCAACCGCGGCCCAGGTTGCGGTTCGCGCGGGCACCCTGCACACGGTTTCCGGGCCACCGATCGAAGACGCGATCGTGATCGCCGGCGCGGACGGCAAGATCGAGTGGGTCGGGCCGGCGGCCGAAGCAGACATCCCCGACGGCGTCGAGGTTCTCGAAGCCGCCGTCGTCACCCCCGGCCTCGTCGACCCGCACTCCGTCGTCGGGCTCTCGGGCGCGCTGAACAGCAACGTCGGTCCGGTCCGCGACCAGGATCAGCTCGAACGCTCCTCGCCGATCCAGCCAGACCTGCGCGCCATCGACGCCTACGACGCGAACGAGACCCTGGTCGAGTGGGTGCGGTCGTACGGCGTCACGACAATGCACACCGGTCACGGGCCCGGAGCTCTCGTCAGCGGCCAGACGATGATCGCGAAGACCCGCGGCCGGAACGTCGACCAGGCCGTCGTCGTCTCCGCGCGGATGCTCGCTTCCACGCTCGGCAACGCGGTGTCGTCCAACTTCCAGTCGCCGGGGACATCGGCCAAGGGAATCGCGATGCTCCGCAATGCACTGTTCGGGGCCCAGGCGTACCTGGATCAGGTGCAGCAGGCGGCGGAAGCCGGTACGGAGGATGGCGACGAAGCCGAGGGTGACGAGGGTGACGGGGAAGAGGGCGACGCCAAGCCTGCGCCCAAGGCCCCGGCGCGCGACCTCTCCAAGGAGGCCCTGGGCCAGGTGCTCGAGGGCGAGCTGTCCCTGCTGATCACGGCGAACACCGTGCCCGAAATCGCCTCCGCGCTCAGGCTGCAGCAGGAGTTCGGCTTCGACCTCGTGCTCGACGGCGCCGCCGAGTCCTACCTGCTGCTCGACGAAATCCGCGAGGCCGGCGTGCCCGTCCTGCTCCACCCGACGATGAGCCGGGTCCGCAACGGTTCCTACGAGACCGCCGCGTCGCTCGCCGACGCCGGCATTCCGTTCGCGATCCAGACCGGATTCGAGGGCTACGTCCCGAAGACCCGCGTCCTGCTCTGGGAAGCGGCCATCGCCGCGGCCAACGGCCTCGGCATGGAACGGGCGCTGGAAGCCGTCACCCTGAGCCCGGCCCGCATCCTCGGCATCGACGACCGCGTCGGCTCGGTCGAGGTCGGCAAGGACGCCGACCTCGCCCTCTTCGACGGCGACCCGTTCGAGTACACGAGCCACATCTGCGGTGTGATCATCGAGTCGGAGGTGATGTCGTCGGAGTGCCGGTAGGCGCTCAAGGAGGCATATGACGCGCTTGACCGAAGCGAAGCTCGGCGGCTACTCGCTGCTGTTCGGAACCGTGGCGGTGGCTGTCGCCTACGCCTTCTCACCCGGCCGCGGCATGGTGGACACCGTCCCCAGCACCAGCCTCGCGGACCTGACGCTGGCGATGGCGCGCAACGCCACCCTGTCCTACACCGTAGCGGTCGTACTCGTCCTGGGCGCCCTGCTCATGCTGAACGGCATCGTGACGTTGCGGAGGTACGCCGCCCCCGTGCCGAGACTCGGCCTGCTCGCGATGGCGGTCGGTCTCGTCCTGCAGATGGTGATGCGAGGTTTCGACTACATGCTCATCGGCATGGGCGAGGCGGCGCTGGGGCCCGACCCGGCGCAGTCGGAGCAATGGCTGGCGTCGGCGTTGGCGATGCAGCGCACGGTATGGGGCCTGCACTTCACGGGCAGCGTCGCTGGCTATGCCGGGATGGCGGTCCTGGCCTTCGGCCTAGTCTCCCGACCAGAACCGCTACGCCTGCCCCCGATGCTGAACGGCATCGTCGGGCTGCTGGCCCTGGGCTCTCTGGCACTGTTCATCGCCGCGTGGCATTCGAACACGCTGGAACTGTCCCTCGCTCCGGTATTCGGGTTGATGTCCGCCAGCGGCATCGTCTACACGGGTCTCCTGGGGTGGCGGTTGGCGGTATCCGGGGCAGGCGATCCGCCCACCGGCTGAGCCGGAGTCGCATATCGGCAGGACTATCGCCGGTTTGCGACGCAAATCGGCGATAGCGCCCGCTACTCAGCCGCCTGCGGGAAGGTCGGCAAGCCACGCTCGAGCCATACACCGGCCTGCATCACGCGATCGATCTGCCGCGTGTTGCGGATGTCGGCGAGGGGATCGGCGGATAGAAGCACGAGGTCCGCGGCCTTGCCTTCGGCGACCGTGCCGAAGTCGGGGCCGTCGGTGAGTTCACCGGCCGCGGCCGCGCCGGCGGCGGCGAGCGCCTTGAGCGGCGTCAGGCCGCCGTCTTCCACCAGAGTTTCCAGCTCATGGTGGGTGCCCCAACCGTAGGCGATGTTCCCGGCGCCGCTGTCTGAACCGACGGTGATCACAACACCGGCTTCGTTCATGCGGTGGACGAACTTCGTCACGTAGTCGTAGGCGACGCGACGCCTGGCGGTCGACTCGCTCTCCAGCATGGCGGCTCGGTTCTCGGGATCGAGCAGCCGCTCGAAGGCAGCCGGTTGAATGCCGGCCCGGAACTCCTCGTCGTCGAGCAGTTCCGGGTGCTCGGCGACCCACCAGAAGGTCTTCGCCTGGCCGAGAGCGGGCGCGAAGGTGAGCCCGTGGTCCTGCGCCATCGCGACGAACTCGTCGTCGACCTCCTGGTCGCGGACGCCGTGGACGAAGGACCGCACGCCGGCCCCGACGAGCTGCCAGACGTCGTCTTCGAAGAAGACGTGGGCCGAGACGGGAATGCCGTACTGCGCCGCCTCGTCGGCGATCGCGGCGCGGATCTCCGGCTCGATCTTGGGCCGCGTATCGAGGAAGGTGTCGACCCACATCTTGATCAGGTCGACTTCCTGGGCGGCGAGTTCGCGCACCATCTCGCGGGCCTCTTCTTCGGTGGCGGGACCCAGCTTGCCCGGTGGGAAGCCCTCGGGGTGGGTGAAGCCGACCCCCGCGGTGAAGATGCGCGGCGCCGGCACGTTGCCGGCACGCGCCTCGGCGATCATCGCCGGGGTCTGGCCGTGATCGGAGCCGAGGCTGCGGACGGTCAGCACGCCGGCGTGGAGTTGCAACGCCCAGGCCCACTCCTCCAGGCCGTCGCGGTAGTGGTTGTGAAGGTCGACCAGGCCGGGAATCAGGAACTTGCCGGTCGCGTCGATGACTTCGCCGCCTTCGGGCACGGGTACGTCCTGGCGCGAGCCGGCGCGTTCGATGCGGTCGCCGCGGACGATGACGACCGCGTCCTCGACGGGCGGCGCACCGGTGCCGTCGATCAGGGTGGCGCCGGCGATCGTGATCGTGCCCGTGCCGTCGATGGTGGGTTGGTTGGGGGCGCATGCGGCAAGACAACACGCGACCATGATTCCGCCAGCAAAGATCCTGAACGGAGCCGGATGCCGGCCAGAACCCGGGTGGCGCGGATCCGCGCCACCCGTGAACCAGTCCGTGCGCCCGTCATCGGGCGCACGGATGGCAGGCCGGCGCACCCAGTGGCGGAGCCCCGTGTGCGGATGCCGGCCAGAAGGCCGGCGCACCCAGTGGCGGAGCGGTCCAATCACTCGAAGAAGACCTCGGCGATCGCGATGCCGCTCTCGCCGGCGACGGCGTAGAGCAGGAAGACGCGGCCGTCCTCCTCGTAGATCGCCGGGTCGCGCAACTGGTTCACGTGGCCGTAGGCGGTGCTGCGGACGGACGGTTCGAGCGGGGCGTCGGCGCCTTCCCAGTCGCGTTCGGGGCGCAGGACCTCGACGGGTTCAGAGTCCGTCCAGCTCATCCAGTCGCCGGACAGGTCGATGCTGCTGAGCAGAATCCGCTCCGGCGCCTCGCCGACCTGGGTCCAGAACACCCACAGCGTGTCGCCGCGGAGCAGCAGGGCCGAGTGGCGCATGTCCGGGTTGAACAGCAGCGGACCCAACTCGAAGTCGGTGAAGCCATCCTCCGACCGGTAGAACTGCCCGGGCATGGCCAGCGAGTAGGTCAACCCGCCGTAGTGGAAGATGCGCATGTAGGTGCGGCCCAGCTCCTGCGGCTGCGCTTCGAAGTCGATGCCGTCGGTCGACGTGGCGACCCGGGAGACCTGGCGGCCCACGTCTTCCAGGCCATGGAAGTACATGACGATCCGCTCGTTCTGATCGTCGACGTGAACGTCCGGCGACGCGATGTGAGTCGCCGTGATTTCCTTCACTACGTCGTGGGAGATCTTCAGGCCCCGCCGCTCCTCCCACTCGGCGGCCATCTCCGGAGTCACCTCCGGCGGCTCGACGAGGAAGTGGGATTCCTCGATCTGCAGGCTCCCGGGGACGTGGATCGACCACGGCCCGAGCAGGTCGTCGGCGTAGGCGAGCCGGATGTAGTGGCCCTTGTGGTCGGCGAAGTAGAGGTAGTAGCGGCCGAGCGGGTCGGCAACCCAGTCCGGGACGCGGATGAGTGACGGCCCCTGGATGTTCTCCCCGATGCTCGGGTCGAGTTCTGGCCCGATGATCGGAGCGTCGAGGAGGCGTTCGACGCGGATGGAGGGTGCGTCGGCGGTGGCGGACGCGGGCTCGGCGTCGGGGGCCGGTTCGGGGTCGGGGGCCGCGCAGGACAGGGCGGTCAGGGATGCGGAGAGAGAGAGGGCCACAAGGAAGCGCCCCGCTCTCATCGGTAAATCCGATTGTGCGTGGGTCTCATTGCCCCTATGCTAGCCGCCGTGTACCACCAACCCCGTTGGATTCTCAGGGCACTCCCGGCCCTCTTCCTCTGCACCGCAGCCGCCGCTCAGTACGGGGCTGCGGACGGGGAGTGGCGTCATCACGGCGGCGACGACGGCTTCACCCGCTATACGGTGCTCGACCAGATCGACGGTACGAACTTCGGGCGGCTCGAACCGGCGTGGCGCTGGGCTTCCGCCGACTCGCGGATCGAGGAGAACTCGCCCTACCGGCGGCAGGTGCTCCGTTCGTCGCCCCTGGTCACAGGCGGCCGGCTCTACATCCCCACCGAGTTGAGCCAGGTCGCCGCGCTCGACGCCGCGACGGGCGAGGAACTCTGGGTCTACGACCCGAAGAGCTACGAGCGCGGCAAGCCAGCCCAGAACAACTACTACACGCGCGGACTCGAGTACTGGACCGACGGCGAGAAGGAGCGCCTGTTCATCGCCACGATCGGCAAGCAGCTCATCTCGATCGACCCGGCCACGGGGCTGCCCGACCGCGCCTTCGGCGAGGACGGCGTGGTCGAGTTGTCCCGGAACCTGGGCCGCGAGAACACGGAACTCCGGAACATCAGCCATGGCCAGCCGGTGATCGTGGTCGGCGACACCATCGTCGTCGGTTCCCGCATCTTCGACTTCCCGCTCCGGAACAACAACCCGCCGGGCCACGTCCGCGGCTACGACGTGCGCACCGGCGAGTTCAAGTGGCGGTTCCACACGATCCCCCAGGAGGGCGAGGAGTTCGTCGAGACCTGGGAGAACGACTCCTGGAAGACGACCGGCAACGCGAACGTCTGGGCGCCGATGACCGCCGACCAGGAACTCGGCTACGTCTACCTCGCGACCAGCACGCCGACCAGCGACTACTACGGCGGTTTGCGGCACGGCGACAACGTGTACTCCGAGAGCCTGATCTGCGTCGACGCCGCGACGGGCGAGCGGGTCTGGCATTTCCAGACCGTCCACCACGGCGTCTGGGACTACGACATCGCCTCGGCGCCGAACCTGCTCGACATCGTCGTCGAAGGCCGGCTGATCAAGGCGGTCGCCCAGGTTTCGAAGACCGCGTTCACCTACGTCTTCGACCGCGCGACCGGCGAGCAGGTGTGGCCGATCGAGGAGCGTCCGGTCCCCTGGGAAAGCACGGTCCCGGGCGAGAAGATGTCGAAGACCCAACCCTTCCCGACCAAGCCGCCGGCGTTCGACCGCCAGGGCGTCAGCGAGGACGACCTGATCGACTTCACGCCGGAGCTCCGGGCCGAGGCGCTCGAGATCGCGGAGAAGTTCATCCTCGGGCCGATGTTCATGCCCCTGATCCGCCGCGGCGAGGACGGCAAGGAGGCGATTCTCGTCCTTCCGGGCGCCGGCGGCGGAGCGAATCACCCGGGCGCCGCGGCCGACCCCGAGACCGGGATGCTCTTCGTCCAGTCGATGACCCGGCCCTCGGGGATGGCCCTGGTCGAGCCGGACGGGGCGCGGAGCTCCTGGCCCTACGTGCTGGACCGCGTCCCGACCGCCGGTCCGCGCGGCCTGCCGCTGCTCAAGCCGCCTTACAAGCGAATCACCGGCATCGATCTGAACCGCGGCGACATCGCCTGGCAGGCGCCGCTCGGCGACGGGCCGCGAAACCACCCCGCGATCCGGCATCTCAACCTGGGGCCGCTCGGAGGGCTTGCGTCGAGCGCCGTGACGGAAGGCGGCCTGCTCGTCACGAAGACTCTGCTGATCACCCATACCGCCCGCTTCGAGGTCTACAACGATCGCTCGACAGTGCTCGGCAGCTCGCTCCAGGCCTACGACAAGGCGACGGGCAAGCTGCTCGCCGAAGTGCTCACCGACCGCGCCCTGCACGGCGCCCCGGTCAGCTACATGCAGGGCGGACGGCAGTACGTCGCCGTCACCGGCGGCGGGATGACCCAGCCGGCGGAGTTGATCGCCTTCGCCTTGCCGGAGAGCGAGGGGCCGTAGAGCAACAGGAGGTCAGCCAATGCGAACCCGTCTTCTTGTATGGAAGTGGCCGCCAAAGCGGCGCCGGCCTGACGGCCGGCGCACCCAGTACGCAGCCCTTTTCTTGCGAACGTTCCTGGTCGCCACGATCACCTCCCTGCCTGTGGCAGCCACCGCCCAGGACGACGTCCCCAGCACTCCGAGCGGCAGGCCGGACCTCTCCGGCACCTACGACATCGCCACCCGCACGCCGATGATGCGCGATCCGAAGTACGGCAGCGACCCGTACATGAGCGCCGAGGACGCGCACCGGATCGCGGCTGCAACCGAGGCCGGCAGGGTCCAGGCCGACATCCCCAGCGACCCGGACCGCAAGGCCCCGCCGGTCGGCGGCGACGGCCACCGCAGCAACATCGGCGGCCACGACCAGTTCTGGTTCGACTTCGGCAACATCCCCTTCGAGATCGACGGGCAGTACCGCAACTCGATCATCACCGATCCGCCCAACGGCCGGCTGCCGCCCAAGACGGAGCGCGGGCGGGCCCTCACCCCCCGGGGCCTCGGCGCCTACAACCGCAACCCGGGCGGCGCCTGGTGGCTGGAGCACGGCGAGAACCTCTACGACGACCCGGAGGTCCAGACCCTCGGCACCCGCTGCCTGTATGCGGGCGGCCCCACGGTGCCGGTGCGGCCCTCGGCCTACAACAACCTGAAGACGATCACGCAGACCGACACCCACGTGGCGATCCACGTCGAGTGGATGCACTGGACGCGTATCGTCCGCCTCGACTCCGAGCCCGCGCCGCCAGGGGTCCGTTCCTTCGCCGGCGACTCGATCGGCTGGTGGGAAGACGACACCCTGGTCGTCGAGACGACGAACTTCCTGCGCGCCCCGAATGTCCCGCACGACGGCCTGCGCGTCGTCGAGCGCTTCTCTCGCCTCGATGCGCACACCCTGTTCTACGAGTTCAGCGTCGAGGACTCCGACTACACCGCACCGTACGCCGGCTCGCTACCCTGGCCACGGACCGACAAACGGCTCTACGAGTACGCCTGCCACGAAGGAAACTACGCGATGGGCAACATGCTCCGCGGCGCCCGGCTGCTGGAGAAGGAGGCGCGCGAGAAGCCGCGCGAAGGCGGCTGATATCCTCCCTTCGCTCACCCCACAGACCGGCGCTTCCGCAGCGCCCCTCAGACGCTCTGGAAGTCGCTTCTGGCCAACCAAGTACTCGATCCGTACACCGTCCGCCACGGCGAGGCCGTGGCCCCGCCGGTCAGGTTCCGGGACCGCCTGAAGTACCTGGGTCCGAGCCTCATCGTCACCGGCGCCGTGATCGGCTCGGGCGAGCTGGTGCTCACGACCAGCCTGGGCGCCGTGGCGGGCTTTACCCTGCTGTGGTGGATGCTCCTCTCCTGCTGGTGCAAGTCGCTGGTGCAGGCGGAACTGGCCCGCTACACGATCGAGTCGGGCGACACCTACCTGCGCGCGATCAACCGGCTGCCGGGGCGCATCTGGAAGATCTCCTGGCCGATCTGGCTGGGCATCATCGCCTATGTTCCCGGCACGATGGGGCTGGGCGGCATCATCGGCGGCGCCGGCCAGTCGATGTCCTTCCTCGCTTCGCTGGGGAACGTCGAACTCGACGGGGTTCTCTGCACCGGCCTCATCGCCGTTGCCGGCTCGATCATCCTCGGCACCGGCTCCTACAAGTGGCTCGAGCGGGTCATGCTGCCGCTGGTCATCGCGTTCACGTTCTGCACGCTCGTCTGCGTGATCGCGATGCAGTTCACCGAGTTCCGGACGACCCCGGGCGAGATCCTCGGCGGCATGAAGCCGGACATGACGCTGTTCGTCGCCGTCGCGGCGCTGGCCCTGTCCGCGTACGGCTACACGGGCACGACCTCGGGCGACATCTCGTCCTACACCTACTGGTGCGTCGAGAAGGGCTATCCCAGCCTGCTCGGCGCCGACCGCAGCGACCCGAACTGGGAGTCCCACGCCCGCGGCTGGATGCGGGTGCTCCACACCGACGTCTGGCTCGCGCTGATCATCGTGACCTGCGCCACGATCCCCTACTACATCCTCGGCGCCGGGGTGCTGAACAAGATGGGGCTGACGCCGGAGGGCAACGACGAGACGATCGGCGAGCTATCCAACATCTTCACCCAGACCCTTGGCATATGGGCGGTCTGGGTCTTCGCCATCGGCGCCTTCTGCATCCTCTTCTCGACCGTGCTCTCAGGCGCCGGCGGCGGCGGCCGGACGATCCCGGACTACCTGATGGAGATGGGCCTGATCGAGCGCTCGAACCTGGCGCTGCGCAAGAAGATCATCCGCGGCTACCTGGTCTGCCTGCCCCTCGCCGCCTTCGGCATCTACTACTTCGTCACCGACTTCGTCATCCTGATCATGGTCGGCGGCTTGACCTCGGCGATCTTCCTGCCGATTCAGGCCGGCGCCACCCTGTGGCTGCAGCGCACCCGGATGGACCCGCGGATCCGGCCCCGGCGGCTGACCTACATCGGACTCTGGGTCGTGTTCGTGTTCGAGGCCGCGATGGCGCTGCTGGTCATCCGCTACGTCGTGCTGAGGGGCCAGTTCGACTGGTTGTTCGGCTACCTGTTCGGCTGAGGAAACGAGGGTCGGTGCGCCGGGCCATTGCGTGCGCCGGCGTGTCATCCGTGCGTCCGATGACGGACGCACGGACTGTTTCGCGGGTGGTGCGGAATCGCGCCACCCGGGTTCCGGCCGGCATCCGGCGCGCCAGCGCCGGCTCCGTCTGCCGCTACGATGAGTAGCGCCATGCGCCTACACGTCCTAGCAGCAACCCTCGCTCTCCTCACAACCTCCGCCGCCCTCGCCCAACGCCCCGGCCTGATGGAACGGATGCGGGAACGCAGCCGGCAGATGGACGCCCGCCTCGCCGACGACCCCTACGTCGGGATCCACGCCAACTCCGGCATCCAGCGCGGCCTCTTCAGAATCGAGTCGACCGGCGTGTCGACGGAACCGGTCCGACTGGCTGCGGAGGCGTTCCTAACCTCCCTCTCCGCCGAACAACGCACCAGGACGACCTTCCCGATCGACGACGACGAGTGGCGCAAGTGGATGAACCAGCACTTCTACGTGCGCCAGGGCGTCGGCTTCGACGAGATGGACGAAACCCAACGCGAAGCGGCCTTCGGCCTGATGCGCGCCTCGCTCAGCGCGGACGGCCTCAAGCTGAGCCGCGACATCATGAACCTCAACCGTACCCTGGGTGAACTGAACGACGACAACTTCGTCGAGTACAACGAGTGGCTGTACTGGATCACCGTGATGGGCGAGCCTTCGGCCGACCAGCCCTGGGGCTGGCAGGTCGACGGCCACCACCTGATCATCAACTACTTCGTGCTCGGCGACCAGGTCGTCATGACGCCGCTGTTCGTCGGCTCGGAACCGGTCATCGCCGAGTCCGGCAAGTTCAAGGGCACCGTGATCATGCAGCGGGAGCAGGACCAGGGGCTCGCGCTGATCCGCTCGCTTCCGGCCGGGCAGCAGGCGAAGGCGATCATCGAGACTTCGAAGGACGGCAACAACAACCTCGGAGAGGCGTTCAGCGACAACATCGTGCTCGACTACGCCGGCATCCCGGCCTCGGAGCTGTCAGCCGACGCCAGGAAGCGATTGCTCGACCTGGTCGGCATCTACGTCCACAACATGCGGGAGGGCCACGCAAGGGTGCGGATGGCGGAGGTCGAGGCCCATCTCGACGAGACCCGTTTCGCCTGGGTCGGCGGCACCGGCGACGACTCCGTCTTCTACTACCGCATCCACAGCCCGGTCATCCTGATCGAGTTCGACCACCAGCGGCCCGTCGGCATCCGGCATCTCGTCGAAGGCCGCACGCCCATCCGCCAGCACATCCACGCGGTCGTGCGCACGCCGAACGGCAACGACTACGGCAAGGACCTGCTACGGCAGCACTACGAGCGGGACCACTGAGATCCACCGCGTGCGCCTACTCCTCGTCGGCGCATGCCGAGCACGAAGTAGCGTGGCAAGCGCGGGCGCTCAGCACCATGGCGCCCGCGAGCGTCAGGCTGCCGGCGGACGACGTCACGACCTCGGGCAACGGCTCGAGCCAACCCGCCAGGGAGGCCGCCCAAAACGCCGCTCCCCCGACAAAGGTGAGAATCACGGTCGCGCTCTTGCGGGCCGGGCCCAGGAGGAGCATCGCCGCGCCGAGAAGAACGGTCCCGGCCCAGGCGGCCCGTTCGACGCTCCCGGAGACCGCGAGCGCGGGCGCCGCGACGACCAGGACCGGCGTGAGCGCACAGTGCACGCCGCACAAGGCCGCGGCGCACGCCGCCAGCCGCGACCCGGACGCCAGATACGCGCTTGACGGAACGGTTGCGAGAGAGTCCTTCATCACGGCGGCCTACTCTACAGTCACCCAGATCGGCGAGGACCAGGCCATGTTGCCGTCGACCTGGATCACCCGTACGTAGTAGAGGTGCTCGCCGGGCTCGACGTCGGCGTCGACGAACTCGAGGCTGACGTCGGCCTCCAGGTTCTGGCGGTTGTAGAGGAAGGTCTGATTGCGGATGATGTCGATCTGGCGGATCGGCGTCGTGCCAATCACGCGGACGTTCAGCCGGAAGTCGCCGTCCGCGGTCAGGATGTCGCCCTGCAAGTACTCCCTGCCGCCCGTCCGCAGCCGGTAGTCGAGGATGATGTTGTCCGTCGCGCCATAGCTGTGGCGCTTCTTCATCGCGTCGAGCATGCCCTCGCGGGTGAACTCCTCGGCGATCGTGGCGGCGTAGGAGATATGGGTCGACAGGTGGTCGGAGGCGGCCTGGACGCCCAGCTTGTAGCCCTTGGCCCAGGCGTTCCAGACGTAGCCCTCCGGCCGGAAGCCTCCGGGCGCTGAGCGCGGGTTGCCCGTGCGGGCGGCGCGCGGGGCGCCCTCGTACTCGTTCGAGACCCGATCGCCCTGGTAGATCTCGACCAGGGGCTCGACCTCCGGGTCGTTGTCGCGCCAGTCGGTGCCCATGTTCGAGGCGGACGTATGGGAGATCGCGATGCCGTCGTGCTCCTTCAGGTACTCGTAGAGCCTCGCCGCGCCCTCCTCGTGGTTCCGCTCCGCCTCCGTGACGGGCAGAGTCGGCTTGCCGCGCTCCGCGAACAGGATGTTCCGGTGCCCGTCGGGGAAGGAGATGCTCCGCTCGTAGCCGTAGAAGGGCTGGAAGCGGCCGGAGACGGAGAACACGTCGACCGTCTGGTGCAGCAGCCAGTTGATGTACTCGATGTCCGGGCCGCCCAGGAAGTTGTGCTCGCTGGCCAGAAGGAAGTCGAGCGAGGCGACATCCATCGCGTAGCGGTAGGTCTGGATCAGCGAGCCGTCGTTGTTCCCGTCCATCGAGATCTCGGTGTGGCGGTGGGTGTCGCCGCGGTAGATCCGGTACGTCTTCCCTTCGGACTCGATCTCGTAGCCGCGGATCCTCGCCAGGTCCTCCGCCTCGTTCTCGTGGATCACGTACGCCGGTACCTCGTCGACGACGAGGGCCACCAGCTTCGGCGGCACGACCTTCGTCATAAGCCGCGGCAGCTTCGCGGCGTAGACGTCGGCGTGCTCGAACAGGAACCCCGCGTAGTCCCGGTTGTCCGTCGGCCAGGCGGCCCAGACATCGCCGTTGCCGTCCGACGCCAGACCCCAGCGGGCATCCTGCCGGAAACGCGTCATCGGGACGTGCTGCGGCCGGAGCCAGCGATCGCCCTGGAGCGTCGTGCTCCAGACCTCCCAGGCGGCCCGGTGGGCCGGGGACTCGCTGAGGATGTCGTCCTGGCGGAGAGTCCGGTGCCGGAAGTGGAGCCAGATGCGTCCGTCGGCGTCCGGATAGAGGACGGGGAAGTCGTTGTAACCCTCGAGTTCCTCGGGCAACGCCTCGTTGATGTCCGCGGCCGGCGACCGCCACTCCCAGCCGTCGTGGACCGCGACGTTCATCGTGCGCCACTCGTAGAGCCGCGTGCCCTCCCGGTTGAGCACCCAGCCTGTGTCCTTCCCCCAGTTCACCCCGCTCTCGTTCCAGGCCGCCCAGACCCGGTCCTGTCCGTCGACGGCGAGGCTGAGGTGCGCCTCGTACTTGGCCGTCGACGCGACCGGCATCTCCTCGCCCCACTCGCCGCCGGCCCAGCGGCGGACCAGCACATCGTAGTTGCCGGCACCGTAGCTGTCCCAGCCGACGTACACGCCGCCCTTCGAGTCGGCGACGATCACGGGCTCCCAGTCGTTCGCGGGCGACGACGAGACCTGTTCCGCCTCGGACCAGCGTTTGCCGTCGTAGCGGCGGGCGAAGATGTCAGCGACGCCGTCGCGGAAGCCCTGCCAGACCACCCAGAGATTGCCCTCGGAGTCCGTCGCCAGGTTGTGGAACACGTCCGGCTGCGGCGCCTCGGTCAGCCGTTCCGCCGCCGACCAGGCATCGCCGTCGAGGACGCGGGCGTAGAGATCCCAGTTGCCGCCTTCCTGAGCCGAGTAGACGACCCAGGGGCGGCCGTCCCCGTCGCGGCCCATCTTGACGAGATAGTGATCGCCGGGCTGCTCCGTCAGGGTCTCGACCTCTCCCCAGCCCTGTCCGTCGAACCGCCGCGCGAGCACCACGTTCGCGTTGTCGCGGTAGCCGAGCCAGGCGGCCCAGACCTCGTCGCCGTCACTGCCGAGGATCGTGGCGAAGTCGTTCTGGTAGTCGTCGGAGGTCATCCGCTCCACCCCAGGCACGCGCTCGACCGTCACGTCGCCGCCCAGGAACCGCAGCCGCCGGCCGAACGCGACATCGGCGAGCCGGACGTCGAACTCGCCGTTGGCGGTGGTGAACATCAGGCGCGAGCCGCCGTTGCCCCGCACGTCGACGACCAGTCCGGGCGACCGGTAGTACTCGACCGGACCGACGGTCTGGGTGTCGTGGATGGCGCTGGGCCGGAAGTTCGGGCCCTTGTAGCTGGCGAGCTTCCAACTGTTGCCCTCGACCTCGTTGTCGGGCCGTGGCCGCCAGTCGCGGAGGCCGAGCAGCTCGCCGCCCGCCACTTCGAGCGAACCGTCCCAGTCGCGGGCGGCCGCGTCGTTGACGCCGAGGCGCACGAGGAGAGAGGTGACGTCGTCGGCTGCGAGCGAGCCGGCTTCCTGCGCCGGGGCCGGCGGACACAGGACGAACAGAGCGGCTGCCGCTACGGCAGCCGAAGCGAAGGCGACCTTGTTGTGTGGCATTGCCGAGTAGCTTAGCGGGCGCGACTTCCGAGAGGAGCGGACCGAATGCGGGCGAGGATGCTTGCGCCCGAACTACTCCACCTTCAGACGTTCGGAAACCTGCTTCAGCACATCGTTCAGCGCCTCGCGCGTCTCGTTTGGCGCGTCTTCACCCAGCACGACACCCACCCGGAACTGCAGCTCCCAGCCGGCGCCGACGCTCAGCAGTTCCGGAAGGCGCTCGGCGAGGTCCTGGAGGCGGTCCGGCTCCAGCAACACCTGGGCGGCCCGAGGTTCCGGCTGCGGTTCGGGCTCTGGAGCGTCCTTTGGCCTCCCCAACGTGAGGGAACCGGCGTGCTCCGCGCCGACGGTCGTGCTGCCCTCGGTCACCTCCAGCCAGCGGCTCACCACCGCGTTGTCGATCCCCTCGCGCAGCAGCCCCCAAGGCACCGGCGCCCCTCGCTTCTGCGACAGCGCCTGCCCCAACGCCCAGCCGCTGGTCCGGCCGTCCGTCCAACCGCCCGGCAACGCTTCCTCGACCAACTCCTGAGGGTTCAGACCTTCGGGCGGCGGCTGCAACACCGCGTGCTCATTTAGCGCGCCGTACGGAACCTCCTCCTTCCACGCGGAAGTCGGGCCGTTGCGCAGCCAGATGAACCCCTCCTTCACCGCCGCCTCGACGGCCAGATGAAGCACGTCCTCGGAGCACCGCGGCGCCTCGAAGAGGTCTTCGTAGCCTTCGCGCTGAACTGTCACCGTGAAACCACCGGCGAAGTACTTCTGCAGGTCGGCGAACCCGACTCCACGGGCGTCCTCCGCCCAGAGGCCCGGCAACGACCCGGGTCTCAGCAGCTCCGGCGCGAGTCGCGCCAGCTCGGCGCTGCCCGGCAGCAGCACCTCCAGCGCCGGGTCGTGGCTGGACTCGGCATCGACCGGCTCCCGCCACCAGGTCCGTTGACTGCCGTCTGGCCTCGGCAGTCGAGCCGCGACAAGGCCGCGCTCCACGCCTTGCAGAACCGTCTCCCGGACGATTGCGGGCTTCAGCATCTTCGGCAGGTGGGGATAGCGGGCGAACGCGCCCGCCAGGTCCTTCACGAGACGAGAGGGCTCGCCCTCGCGCCAAAGATCGTACGGCCCTTCGGGCAGGAGGGCCTCCGCGTCGACCGGCGTCTCCCGAATGCGAGTTCGCTCGTCGCCCTTGATCTCCAGGAACAGCGGCCCCGCGGCCCCCGGTAGCTTGAACGCCTGCTCGGCGCCCTCAGCGTTCACGGTGACGACGATGCAGTAGGCCTGCCTGACCGCCTCGGGAACCCTCAGCCTCGCGCCCCGGAGCCTCTGGTTGAGGCGTTCCCGGCGGACGGCGTCCACGGACCGCCCTTCCAACTGGCTCTGCACGTCCTCCCAGCCCAGCAAAGCGCGCACACTGCCGCGGGCGGCCTCCAGGCCGTCGCGCGACGGTACGGCGAGGACCAGCGCGTTGCGATGGACGCGCGGCCGGTCCGCGCCGGTCGTCTCGACCAGGTAGCGGCGCGCCAGGGCGCTCGGCTTGCCCGACTCGGAAACGGCGGCGGGGCCGAGCACGGCGTAGCGGAAGCTGCCGTCATCGCCCACATCCCGGGGCGAGGCGGGCAGCATGTGGACGACGGCGCCGGCCGCGCGGGCGCCGTCCGTGAGCAGCCTCTGCTTGCGCGCGGCCTCTTCGAGCCGCACCTCGACAGCACGCTCGGTAACCCGCTCGGCGCAGGCCTCGTCGTGCATCTGGCGCAGGTTCGGGCGGTTGCCGAGGCGCCACGACTTGGGCAGACCGGCGCCCGCTTCCACCGAGTCGCCCTCATCCTCGTCGTCCAGGAACCACGAGAGATCGCGCCAGCGGGCCAGCCCCTTGCGAA
The DNA here is from genome assembly GCA_965232105.1 of Thermoanaerobaculia bacterium. Taxonomy (GTDB): domain Bacteria; phylum Acidobacteriota; class Thermoanaerobaculia; order Multivoradales; family Multivoraceae; genus Multivorans. The sequence goes on along the minus strand of OZ246956.1, from coordinate 1,760,745 downwards.
GCGCGATCCCGTCCGGGCCACCCGTGCCGACCATGCGCAACAGCTCCGGCGTCGACGCCTTCCGGCCGACCGGCTGCGAGTAGAGAAACACAGAAACCACCGCCTGCTCCACCTCGCGCCGGCGTGCCAACGCGGGCAGTTCCGCCTGGATGCCGGCGGCCTTGTTCAACTCCGCTTCAAGCAGAGCCACCCAGTCTGTTGGTGAGCCCTCAACCGATTCCGAGCCAGCCACGCCCGCCAACTCGCGCACGGCCTCCGAGATGCCCGGATCGCCCGCCGGCCGAAGCAGTGTCGACGCGCCGATCAGAGGACTCGAGTCCCAGGGCTCGGCCTCGCGCAGGGCGGTTGCCAGCGTGCGGAGGATGCCGCGCGTGCGCTGGAAGCCGGCGAGCTGGGTCCAGCGGCTGTAGAAGACATCGGTCAGGTCCGGGTGGAACGGGAAGCTCTTCTCGAACCGGCCCTCCTCCTTGCTCTTCGCCTTGGCCGTCGTCTCGTCGAGTCGCGCCAGCTCACGTACCGCACCGATCGCCTGGGACCGCCAGGGTTCCCTGTTCCGCAGACTCTCCGGCTCGAAGAACCGGCGCCGCAGCACCTCCGCCACGTCCTTGCGCTGGACCGGCTGAACGCCCTCCTCCCGCTGCCGGCGGAAAACGTCGAAGAGATCGCCGATCAACCGCCGGCCCTCGGCGCCCTGCTGCTTCGCGGGGTCCGTGGCAAGCAGCGACGCCACCATCGCCGCCCGGTCCACCTTCGTTGTGGCCTGGCTCAAGTACTGAAAGAAGTCGATGATGCGATCTCGCCACACGCGGTCCTGCCCCGCCTTCTCCCGCGCGTACATGAGGACCTCATCGACCAGGATCAGCGTGCCCAGGCCCCGCTCCTGGGGACGTTCCAGCAGTCGGGCCAGCAATGGCTCCGCCGGCGGCGTCTCCCGCTCTTCCGCGCGGCCCTCACCGTGAATCGAGCGCAGCCCCTCGTCGCCGTCGAGCTGGTAGGCGAGCACGCTCCACGGGTGGCGAAGCGAACGCGTGTCGCCTTCCGGCGACCGCACCCCCTCAATGCCGCGTTCCACGTCGATCTTGTCGAAGCAGAGCGCCGCGGCATGAGCGCCCGGGAGCCCACCGTCGATCTGCTCCCGAAACTCGTGAACCGCCGCCACATCCGGCAACGCCTCCGGTTCCCTGAACAGGTGGTACAGCGTGATCAGCGTGTGCGTCTTGCCGCCGCCATACGTTAGTTCCAACTGGCGCACCGCCTTGTCGCTCTTCCCGGCCAGCCGCGCCGCCACGTCCTTGACCAGCTCGCGCAAGGCGTAGGTCGGGTAGGTCAGCGCGAAGAACTTCTCCGGTTCCTCGTAGACCGGCCGTTGGCCCCGCTGCAGGGTGACCTCGTGCAGGTCGGCCGCGAACTCCGCCAACGACAGTTCGCCGCTGCGCAGCTCGTCCTTCAGCCGGACGACCTCGTGCCAAGGTCTGGGGCGGTGCCTGCTCATCGCAAGGGAGCAGGCATGCTACACGGGCGACGGGCCGTCGACGCTACGAGGGCGCCCTCCGGTCTCGACGCCCGCCAGCAACCGGACTGGTGCGTCGAAATCAAGTGGTCGGACCGGCCGGCGGCGGCGCCCGAGCTCCGCTGGGCCCGCACCGGTCATGCGCCGGGACACGGGCGCCGGGCTTCGGTCGTCAAGTCCAGATCCGGCCCTGCCAGCCCGGCGTTCCCTCGAACGCATCGAACTCCTCGTCCTTGGAGACCAGGGGGCAACGCAGTTCGAAAGCAGACGCGGCGATGAAGCGGTCGAACGGGTCGCGATGCGCCCAGTCGAGGATGCCCGCACTGGCCGCGACGGCGCGGGTCAAGGGCGCCGGCAGAGTTTCCGAGTCGGCAACAAGAGCGTCGATGTGGGGGGCGATCTCAGGCCACTTGCCCAGCCGCGCCTTCTGCGTGACCTCGTAGAGGCTGATGGGACTGACGTGGACCGCGTCAGCGTCCACGATGGCGGCTTTCGCGACGGCGGTCAGCCGGCTCGAGTCCAGAGCGCTCCATACCCAGGCGTGAGTGTCGAGCAGGAGCCGTTTCAAGGCTCTCCTTCCCAACGCGCCAGTTCGGCTTCATCCATCGGTTCGTCGAAGTCGGGCACGGTGTCGACCAGATGCGCCAAGGTGTCGAAGCGGAAGGCGTCCGAACGGACCGGCACCAGCCTCACCGCGGGTCTTCCGCGGCGCGCGATGACCACTTCGTCGCCGGCTTCGGCGGCGGCGATGAGCCTCGACAGTTGCGACTTGGCGGCGTGCATGTTCACGAGCATCTCTTCTCCAAACTTAGCTAGTATGGCTAAGAATCGTAGCGGCGACCTTCCGGCGAGTCAAGCGGGGTGCTCGCGCGCGGGCTTCCTCCACCCGACCCGGAAGCGCTCCCGCCCGGCCGCGGCTACGCCAGCGTCCGTTGACTCGGTCCGGACGCGGCGGCGCCAGTGCCCTGCAGATGGTTCTGGATCGACTCCAGGATCGATCGCTCCTCGGAGCCTTCGGCGGCGAGTTCGATGACGGCCTGGACGACCCGCGCGAACAGTTCGTGCCGCCAAAGGCCCCGATCGGCCAAGAAGCGGTCCACGCGGCCTTGCTCGCCGGTCTTCCAGAGCTGCATGAGCCGGTGTACGCAGTCGATGAGAGCGGGTGGGTCGCCATCGGCCGAGGGCTGACCCAGACCGCGGTTTCGACGCCGGTTCCACGGCTTGAGCCGGACTTCCGACCCGGATGTCGTCGGGGCCGGGCCTTCGTCACCGTCATCTTCGTCCGAGGCTTCGGTTGCCGCCGCTGAAGCGCCGCGCGCCAGCAAGTCCAGACCGCCAGCGAGATCGGAATCCGAGAGGTTGCACGACACGGCGTAGAGGATGCATGGACCCACGGGGGCGGGTCCCAACCCGAAGTCGTTGCGGTGCAACAGGTAGTAGGTCGTGAGGTCGTCGAGTTCCGTTGGGGCGCCAGGCTCGGCCTTGAGCAAGCGGTTCACCACGAAGGTCACGACGATGCGCCGCACTTGCCGCAGGAACTCCGCCACGGACAGCGTCTTCCGCGGCGAGTCCGCCTTCTTGACGACCGGATGACGACTGAACGCCTCGAGCGCGGGACCGGTTGCAGCCCACACGAAGTCCGGCCCGCGGATGCCGGCATCCCAGAACCGTCGCAGGCTCTCCGAGATGTTGGACCGCATCTCGGTCAAGACCGCGGCATCCCAGCCCGGCCGGGCGTCGGCAGGCCGTCGGCGACAGACGAGCCAGATGGATGATGAGAGGGCCGCCGAGGCCAGGGACCGCTGGCGGTTCTTCATCTCGGTCTGGATCGGCCAGGAACCGCAGGCAACGAAACCAGCTCGAATCAGCGCGGAGACCAGGGTCTCCCACGCGTCGGGTTGCTTGTTGGCGAAGACGATGACGAGGCGACCGTCGTCGCGGAGCGCGTCGTGGAAACGGCGAAACGCCCGCGCCATGCCGTCCTCGTAGTTCCGCTTCGACGCGTCTCGATCCCCTCCGAAGCGGCTCGCATCGTCGATCAGCTCACCGTCACCCTTGCCCCCGGACGCCTCCTGGTTCCACTTGGGACCAAGCGGTGCAGCGAAAGCGGCGTCGGTCTCCGATGACAGACCGTCGAGGGCGCGCCTCAACCAGACGTAGAAGAAGTCCATCAGGTCCGAGTAGGGGATGGCGTCGTAGTAGGGCGGGTCCGTGCAGATGACGTCGACGCCGCGATCCTGGAGCCGAATGGCGCTTTCGGCCTGAACGTCCGCCGCAGGCGCGTCTGAGAGCGCCGCCGTTGCGTGGTCTACATAGCGCGCTACCCAGTCCGTCATCCCTTCGAAACTGCCCGAACCACCCGACAGAGGATTGACTTCGCAGTTGTCCCACACCATGGGAAGCGCGAATCGAGCGAAGGTCTGTCTCAGAGTCTCACGCGAACTGTCCCAAGAACAAACAGCGCTGCTGTAGTCAGCGAGCTTGCTCAGGATGCACGAAAGGCCCGCGCTCAACGCTTCCCGCCACTCTTCTGGATAGGCGTCCGTTTGCGCCACAGAACCACGGATCGCCCTTACGATCACTCCCAGCGCGAGCAACTGCCGGTTAGTGAACAGCTTCCGCCACGTATCGAAGCCATAGCGCGGAACTCGCATGCCCAGGGCTTTCTCGTCCGCCGTCGGTTCCTCCAGCAGACCAAACGGAATCTCAGCGAAGAGCGCTCGCAGTTCCTCGTCACCGACCGAAGCCGCCGCCAACTCGGCCTCGGTCGGGAGTCGATACTCCTTGCCTTGCTGCCCATCCACGACCACGGCCGTCATCCGCTCTCCGAGTCGCCCCGCCCGGCCCTCATTGCGCAGGTCGGCCATCGTCGAGATTCCGCCGCAGCAGGGGCAAGCCGCGCCGCTACGGCTCATCGTCCCGGCGCCCAACCGGCGGTCGTGCTCGCGCCGCCGTGCCGCGTTTCCGTCGCCTTCGGGCACGTCATGCTCCAGTGCGAGCTCCACGCCGGAACCGTCCTCCCGCGACGTCATCGAAAGCAGCACTCGCTTGCCCGGCTTCTTGCACAGCCAGCGCGTCTTGAGCAGGGGAATCTCGGCTCGGCAATTCGCGCATCGAACCGTCCGCGCCCACAGGTAGGCAACCGTCGGCTTCGCGACCCAGCGCGGATTCGCCTCGTTCTCCAGCCAGGCGGAGTCGAACTCGGCGTTCAACTCGGCGACCGAGACGTTCCCGTCGGCATCCGGTTCGAGCAGACGCGGAGGGCGTGGCTTGAACCGCTGCTCGGGGAATCGGATCTCGGCATCCCGCTTGGCCCGCCCCTTGCGGCGCACCGGCTCGAAATCCGCGTAGGTCGGATAGCGCTTCGCAAGGTCCCGCCGAGCCTCGGCCAGAACCCGCCGTCCCCATGCCCGAAGGTGCCAGGGGAAGTCGGCGTGAAGAGTGGCCTGCTGGTCGCCGGACCGCTCCGGCGGCCAGGCCGCGCCCTCGTCGGCGACCGACGACGACCCCCGGGCCGACGCCAGCCTCGGTTGCGCCGGAACGCCGTCGAGCAAAGCCGACCGGACCTGCACGGGGTCGCCGTCACCGTGGCCCAACCGCCGCAGCTCCTCGCGCAACGCGACCTTCCTCGTTACGCCCCGCGCCTTGAGGCACGCCTCGACGAAGTCGCGGTCACGCACAGCGAAGTCCGGCAGTGGCAACTGCTGGCCCGCCACCAACCGCGGATAGTGCAGCGTGCAGCGGAGGACGAACCAGGCGACCGGGTTCAGGTCCGACGCGGTGACCTCGCAGCCCAACCGCATCGCCTCCAGGGGAATGGCCCCGCCGCCCGCGAACGGATCGAGAACCCGCGGCGCCCGGCCGCCGAACGCCTCCCGGATCTCCTCGCGCAGCTTCTCGACCTCCGGGTCGCTCTCGCGGCCCCAGTGGAGCACGCCACCCGCCGTTTCCTCCCGGAGCTTTCCGGCCCGGGTCTGCCGCTGGCGCACTTCTCCGGCGATTCGCGCCATCAACTTCCGCCGGCCCTCGGCGTCCCCCGGGTCCGGCAACAGCGTCGCCAACAGCACCGCCCGGCAAGCCGCCAGCGGCCGCCGCGCAGGCCAGATGTGCAGAGTCGAGATATGCCCGTGGCGCACGTTCTTCTCGTGGACCGAGTCAAGAGACGCCTGGCGGAGAGGGAACGCCGCCTCGATCAGGCGAGTCGCGGGACCCGCCTCCATTTCCTCCCGCCTCGGATTCCGGCGGTCTCTCATCCGCACCGCTCGGGCGGCACGGCAGGCCAGACGAACCCGTCGTCGCGGCAACCCTGGGAGCACGTTCGCATGGCCGCCAATCGTAGCCGCCGCGGACTCTGGTGCGATCCGCCGCCGTTAACGGCGCCGAGTTCCTGAGACGCGCCCGGCGGCATGCTCGGCGCAACCGTCAGGTGTTTCGCTTCGACCAGGCCGGCGGCAAGGGAAGTCACGGGAAGCTCTACCTTGGCGCCGGTCGTACGGTCGTCAAGCATGGAGAGATCTCGAAAGGTATGCTGCGATCCATGCTGAAGCAGTTGGGCATCGACCACGAGGACCTCCAAACACCGCGCCGCCAAGCATGGACTACGCGTACCCCTGCATGCTGACGCCGGACGAAGAGGGATCCTCCTTTGTCGTCAACTTCCCGGACGTTCCGGAGGCGATCACGGGCGGCGCCACCCGGGAGGAGTCCCTGATCCTCGCCGAAGACGCCCTCGTCGTGGCGCTGAGCATGTATGTCGACGCCCACGAAGACATCCCCACGCCAAGCGCACCCGCTGGAGGCCAGGATCCGATCACCGTACCGCCGCAAGCGGCCGCGCAACTTGCTCTGTACACGGCGATGCGCCATGAGGGAAAGACGACCCGCGATCTGGCCCAGTCACTGGGAATCCGCGAGTCCAGGGCCCGCCGGCTTCTCGACCTCAGCAGGCCATCTCGACTCGATCAGGTCCTGAGAGCTCTCCGCTCTCTTGGCCGGACTCTCGTGGTTCGAGACGACGCGGCGCCCCGCGCCGACCCGGCCGGGGCCGCCGCCGGCTGAAAGCCGCGTCTCAGTCGTCGTCTCGACACCAGCCGTCTCCAACCAGCCCGCCGGCCGCGACTCCGGCGACATTCAGGCCATGCCAATGAGTTCGGCCAGGCGCCGTTCCCGCCGCAGGAAGTCGAGGTACTTTGGCGGACGCCGACTCGGGTTCGGGAACAGCCGCACGGGAGCACTCCTCTCCATCCCGAGCGTCGCGTGACTGAACACGAGTACCCCAGTCACGCCGGACAGCGACTCGCGGAACGCGTTCCGATCCAAGCCGACTCCAGTGCGCCGATAGATGGCTTCCTCCCTGTCGCCCAGAAAGAAGTCGGCATGGCAAACGCTGACGGCGATCAGAAACGACTCATCGTCGAGGCCCTTCCTCTTCCAATGCTCGGCCTTCCGGGACAGCGCCTTCGCCAACGGCGTCACGCCATCCACCGATCCGCCACCGCTGGGGCCCCGTATCGCTCCCTTGCCCTCACGGCGGCTGGCCGGCAGGAGACTTGCTTCCAGGCGCCAGTCTCCCTCCTCAATTGCGGCTTGGGGAGGCGCCAGCGACGCCCGCAGTCTTTGCACTTCACGCGGCGAACAGGACTCCAGCAGCTTCCTGATCGGTGTAATCAGACGGTGCTTGCTCAACGTACGCTCAAGTCTGCCCTCCACTCTCAACTTGATGTCCGAATGGGGTTTCGGAAAGGCATCGGTGATCTTCCGCACCGCGTCTTCTTCGTTGGCGTTCAACCGCAGAACTCCCTGGCCGACACCGCACACGGTCGCCTCCACGTAGAACTCCTCCCGGCCATCGGCGGCGCTGAAGTCCACCGTTCCACCGGTGTCGGGAAAGCAGGGATGAACCGCAACGTCGCAATCCAGCCAGCGCAGCATGGCGAACACCTGCAGCTCGAAGTACGCGCTCATGAAGTCTCGAAGGTCCTTCGACCGCAGGCGCGGCTTCAGCAGGTCCCGATGCTCGCTCGGAAAGTCCCGAAACCAGGCCTCCATCCACCGGCGGATCGCGACGGCTTCGGGACTGGCGCCGCGCTCCAGAAAATCGAACACCGTTTCCTGTTCAGCTATCGGTCCAGACCGCTGTTCCACGACGCGGAACAACACGCTCTTCGTCGTCGGCCCGAGACCCGTGGGCTGGGACTGAAACGTCCCGCTCGGCATCGGCTTCAGAACTCGTCCTCCTCTGCAAGCCCGATGCGCCTCAGAAGCAGACGTCCCAAGGGGCTCAGTCTGGTTCCCTGAGATTCCATCATTCCCGTCTTCTCGTCAACTCGGGAAGATCACCTTTCGGCTTGGTCCCTGTGCGGACCCGGCGGTAGGGATTCGCCTTAGACGGCCGCCGCCACGCTGACCTTGGTGGCGAGCGGCACGTCGACTTCGATGGCGGTCGTTTGGGGCGATGGCACGGGATCACCGTCGCGCCGCAGGCCCTCGAGGTGGAGGGCGACGGCTTCCCGGATCAGTTCGATGACTTCGGCTCGCGTATCGGCCGCGGCGCCGCAGCCGGGGAGATCGGGAGCGTAGGCACCGTAGCTGTTCGGGGCCTTCTCGATGAGCACGGTGTACTTCATGACGGTTTCACCTTCTTGAGTCCGGCCTGCTTGGGCTCCACTCGTCCTTTGCCGACCGTGGACGCTTCAGTCTGCCCAAGTCAACGCCAGCAAGTACAGACAGACGGCCACTTGAAGACTTCCAACTGCCACGAAGAACATCCTTCGCGAGTGTGTTCCAAGCCGTTCAAGAGCACGGTGCGACTCCGGGCGTTGCAGGTTGATCATCATGCGCAACGATACACCTGCCCAACAACGAGAACACTCGGCCCGTCGTCCCGCCTCTTCCCGGCGGCGGGTGTCTCCTTCCGACGCGGCCAAGCCGGTCAGGCTCACGGCCGAGATACCCCCTTGTCTGGGGCCGTTGCGCCCCGCAGCGGATCGTTCGACACCCTCCGAAGAGAACGGGCTACGGGCTCCGCAGCCTCACTCGTACTCGGTGCGGTTCCCGCGGCGAAGCAGGTAATCCGGGCTGACTGCCTTCAGCTTGACCCGGTCCCGGGGCAGGCGCCGGTCCTCGCGCTCCTGCTTTGGCGTGATGACGATGCCTTCCCGCATGTGAGTGCCAGAGATCGTGTCGGGGCCGTCCCGGTGCTCGGCGACCAATGCCTCGCTGAACGGCGCCGTCGCGAGTTCCGGCACGCGTTCGAGACCCCAGGCGTCGGTGATCCGCCGGAACGCATCGTGGTCCAGGAACGAGCCGGTCGCCGGCGCCCCGACGAACACGTCGAAGACCCGGAGCGAAGGCGTCGCCACGCCGTAGTGCAGATCCTGAACGCCGCGGCCGAAGATCTCGGCCATGATGTGGACTGGCTGCTCCGCGCCCTCCTCGACCCGGCGCCAGACACCCGTGTCGCGCAACTGCTCCTTCCACGTTCTGAGGTAGAGGTTGGTGCGGTTCTCCTCGGCGTCCGTGAAGGCCAGCCCCCTGGCGCCGAGCCCCTTGGACGAAACCAGCACGTTGCCGTTCGGCAGTCCTTCCGGGAGGCCGGCGGCCCAGGGCGCCGGAACGTGGCTGAAGCAGGCGTAGGTTCCGTGCAGCTTCTCCGTGATCACGACGCTCTCCCCCGGGGCCAGCGCGTCCGGGAACTTCTGAATGTTCTCGATGTCGTAGGCAACGAGGAAGCCGCCCACGGCCGTCACCTGGCCCGACATCGAGGTCGGGACGCGCGGCACGTACTTCGTGATGCCGTACTCCGGCGCAACGTCGGTCCCCGCCGCGGCGGCCGCGTCCGCTTCGAACACCAGGCCCTGCGAGAGCTCACCGCGCAGCCTGACCGGCCGCACGCGGTCGCCCCGCTTGCCGCCGAGCCTGCCCTTGCCGGCGTCCTCGTCCCACAGCCCCATCCGCCGCAGCAGAGCCTCAGGAACGATCGCGTTCTCCGGAATGTAGACGACCCGCTGGCCGGCCCGGTACTTGCCCTTGGGCACGACGGCCCGATAGCCGCCCACGCGGGCGAGTTCCAGGCGGTCGGCGTTGGGATGTTCCTCGACCGCGTCGAGCAGCACGACGGGAACCTCGAACGTGCTCATGGCACGCCCCCTTCGGCGGCTTCGGGGAGCCCCACGTACGGCGCAGCCGCGGCGGATCGCGGTCGCTCGGGGGCCCGAGGCGCCCCGGCATCGTGCCGCTCGGCGCCGGAGGTCCGCGAGAGCTCCCGGTCGTTCGAGCCCGCCGCCTCCACCGCCGGCCGCGGCCGTGCCGGCGGTCCGCCGGCCCCCTTCAACCGAAGTGAAGGCAGCTTCTTGAGTTGCTGGTTCATTGGATCGACCTCGATGCCCAGCGACTCCAGCGCGGTCACGCCGAGCAGCGGTTCAGTGCCTTCTTCGCCGACAACGATCGTGGCGCCGACGATCTCCCCCATGAACTCCAACTCGGCGACCGCGATGTCCATCACCGCTTCCCTGCCGTCGGCGAGTTCATAGGTACGTTGGTCTCGGGGCCGCAGGCCGATCTGTTCCAGGCGGTCTCTCGGGACGAGAGAGTCGATCGCGCCGGTGTCCACCAGGAAGGCGCCTTCCCAGCTCCGGCTGAGGTCGGCGGGATTGCGAACAGTGACTTGAACATGGGTTAGTCCCATCTTGACTTGCTCCTTTCTCATCAGTTCGGTCCCCTCCGACGTTTCATCCGTGCGTCCGCTTACGGACGCGCGGACTGGTTAGCGCGCGGCGCTACGCCGCGCCGCGCGGGTTCCTGTTTCGCTTCTCTCTTTTCGGCCGCCTCGATCAACGAACCCAGCGACACGTCAAACTGCGCTCTCGTTCGCTCGTTCGCGAGCAGCTTGTGGAACGGGTCGCGGATGCGCAACAGCTCGGGCGCCGTGCCCGCGCAGTCGAGCACGACGTAGAGCCAGTAGCCGCCGCCCAGCTTGCACGCCTGCGCCCATTCGTTCGCCTGGATCGGGACCCCGGCCCGGCCGGCCCGGCCCTTGACTTCGATGCACCGCTGCTCGCCGCTCGGGAGGGTGGAGAGCAGGTCGAACCCGGGCCAGTCCGGCAACCCCGCGGCACGGGCAAGGGCGGGCTTGGAGACGTCTTGAACGGTGGCGTTTCGGGATCGCTCCCGTTCGACGGCGATGCGGACGGCGAGCTCTTCCACCGCCTCGTCGAGCCGCTCGGCGCTGGCGGCGGACCCTGCATCCTCCGGGCGAACCACGAGTGCGTGAAGCAGGAAACGGTGGCCGCCCGGAAGGATCCGTCGCGGCTCTGCCTCGATCCGCTCCAAGGCGAGCTGGCGTTCGGTCGACAGGCGTCTCTGCTCCGCCTTGACCGCCTCCAGATCCTCGCCTCCGCGGTCGGCCGGGTCTCGACTGCTACGCACCAGCTTCGACCGTAGCAACGCCAGTTCGGACGCCCGCAGATCGAAGCCCACGGCGGTGCGCCGCTTGAGGTCGGGCAGGTCCGCTTCCCGCTCTCCCTGCAGATTCCCTGTCAGTTCCTCGAGAAGGACGCCGAGGGAGAAACCGGCTCGGGCCCGGAGGTCGAGCGCCCGAGGCGCCAGCGGCGCCATTCCTGGCGCGAGCCCAGTCGGAGTGAGCAACAGGACTCTCTCTACGGGGCATTGCTCGGGTGGCGCCTCGGCCCGCTGCCGCAAAGCGACGAGACGCCGCTCCACCAGCCGGCGGCCGGCGCTTCGACCAGTGGCGGCTTCTTGCTCGACCCACAACTCGGCCAGGTGAAGCAGGTAGGGCTCTTCGGCCATCGAGTCAACGAAGATCGCTCCCCGCATTGCGTCGTTCCTGAATCGCGAGCGGATCTCCTCGCACAGGGCGTCGAACAGCGGCTCCCCGGGGTGAAGCCAGATGCCGGAGTCTTCATCCCGCGGCCGGCGAACCGTCAACCACTCGCGCGCGTCGGAGGGATAGGCGTCTAGCGCCGGCAGCAATGCATCGAGAGCGCCGGATCGGCGAGGCGTCAGCGCAAAGCGGTCGTCCAGGTCACCGTGGATGTCGAGATCGAGGAGTCGCGCGCCCCGCTCGACCAGGCGCCGCACATGCGCGGGAAGCAGATGCAGGTAGCGCTCCCTTTCCACCTCGGGGCGCAGTTCCTCCCCGGTCACCGCGGCCTCCGGCACACCGTAGACTCCAACGTCCCGCTCGTCGATCCGTTGCACCCGGGAGGCGTCAAGGGCCTGCTCGACCCGCTCGACTGCCCGCCGCTCGCCCTCCTCGCTTGTCGCGCGGGCCATGAACCGGGTCAGCGACTCGCCCTCGAACAGGCGGCCGACCACGTCGAACACCTTGTCGGAAGAGAGCTCCTCCCGAATCGCCTCGAGCTTGTCCAGAAGCACCCGCAAAACCCTCCCCTCGCGGGTGCTGCCCGCGACGAGATTGAAGATCCGGACTTCGGACCGCTGGCCGTAGCGGTGGATCCGGCCCATCCGCTGCTCCAGCCGCGCCGGGTTCCAGGGGATGTCGTAGTTGACCATCAGCCGGCAGAACTGCAGGTTGATGCCCTCGCCGGCCGCATCGGTGGCGACCATGTAGCGCGCACCGTTCGACCGCCGGAAGGCCTCCACCTGACGGTCCCGCTCCCTCCAGTCCATGCCGCCGTGGATCTGTGCCGTGTGGCCCCTGTAGCCAAGCCCTTCCAAGCGCCGCACCAAGTGATCCACGGTGTCCCGGTGTTCGCTGAAGATGAGCCACTTCTCATCCTTCCAGTCGGGATCCTCCAGCACCCGGCGGAGCTGCTCGAACTTGGTTTCCGTGCCGGAGGCGATCAACCGGCGCGCCTGCCCAGCCAGGTCTTCGACTTGCGCCGCCTCCCGCCGCAATTCCTCCGCGCCGACCATGGTGACCGCCCCGAGGACGGCGTCCTCGTAGGCTTCGTTGCCCTCGGCCCAGCCGTCCGCGGCCATGTCGTCGTCCGCCGCCGTGTCGTCGAAGTAATCATGGCGGTGCCGTTCGCTCAGCCGGCGCTGTCTCTGCAGTAGCAACTCGGCGCTGAGTTCGCCGTTCTCGATCGCCTCCGCGGTCCGCGTGAGCTTCTCGATGCGCCGTTCGAACGAACGGAGCAGAGCCCAAGTCGAGCTGGCTAGCCGTCGTTGGAACACGGTCTTTGCGAGTTCGACAGCGGGCTGATTGTCCAGGGCGCGGCCGTAGTACTCGTCGAGGTAGTGCGTGGTCCGGTCGTAGAGGCTCTGCTCGCCGTTCTCGCCTTCGCTCAGGCGGTAGCTGAAGGTGTCGCACACTCGCGGCGGATACAGCGGTCCACCGTCCAGGCCGGTCATCTCCTCCTTCGTGCGACGAAGGAAGTGCCGGTCGCGTGTGGACCGCGAAGCCCGGCGAACGGCCTCCACTGCGCCGAAGGCGTGGGCGTCGAGCAATCGCCACAGCCATGCGTACGGAAGGCTCTTCCCCATGTGCGGCGTGGCGGTAAGAAGCAGGAGATGACGGGCCGTCCAGCCAAGATCGCCGGACCTGCCTTCCCGGCCCGCGCCGACCGCTAGTGCTTCCGCCAGCTTGTAGCGGCGGGTCCTGTCCATGCGGTTGCCCCTCTCGTGGACGCTCAGCTTGTGCGCCTCGTCGAAAACGACCAGGTCGTAGCCGCAGCCGGACCGCCGGAGAACGTCGAACATCGTCTCGCCGGCCAGCGTGTCCAGCGACACGATCACGCGGTCGCCGCCGGCGCCGCGGAACGGATTGTCCGTCCTCGCGTCGGCGCCGCCGACGATGCGAAAGTCCAGCCGAAAGAGGTTCCAAAGCTCCCGCTGCCAGTTGCCGACCAGGCCGGCGGGAGGAACGATCAACACGCGGTCGAGCCGCTCTCTCGACATCATCTCGCGGACGTAGAGGCCGGTCATGATCGTCTTGCCGGCGCCGGCATCGTCGGCGAGCAGGAAGCGGAGCGGATCCTGCTTCAGCATCCGCTCGTACACCGCGAAGCGCTGGTGCAGCAGCGGGTCGATGCGCGACGTCTCGATCGCGAAGGCCGGGTTGAACTGCCTCCCGAACGACAGCCGGAGCGCGTCCGCCACCGCGAGCACGGCCTCCGGATCGCCCGCGAAGTCCAGGCCGACGCCCGCGTGCGCCGCCGGGCGAAGCGTTCGCATCGGCCGCGCTTCGGACGCCTCAGCCGCGGCCTCCTGCTGGAGTTGCGCCAGCTTCTCGACCGCGAGCCGCCGGGGACGCGACTGTCCGGACTCCCAACGATGGACGGTGATCGTCGAGACGCCCAGGCGCTCGGCGAACTGTTCCTGTGTCAGCCCGAGCCGGCCGCGAAGACGGCGCACCTCGGCCTCGATGTCGACCGGGGTTCCTTCTTGAAGAGTGAACGTCGCCACGGCGAGCCACTCTACTACAGGGCAGCCCGTGAGGTCGAACATTGCGCCTATCAAATGTTATTTTGCTGCCGACTTCGGCAGCGTGGGATGGCAGGCCGGCGCACCCAGTCCCCGGAGTGCCGGCGGGGATGCGGCGCACCCGGTAATACTCTACGGCTCCAGCCATACAGAAGAGGGCTTCCCGATGCAGAACCGGTACGGATTCCTGATCGTCGCCGCGGCGGTCTTCGCTCAGGTCCTGAGCGTCGCCCACCTCCACGCCCAGTCCGAGCCCTTCGTCCCGGTCACCGACGAGATGCTCGTGAACCCGGCGCCGGAGGACTGGCTCATGTGGCGGCGCACGGCGAACGGCTGGGGCTACAGCCCGCTCGACCAGATCACGCCGGACAACGTGGGCGATCTCCGCATGGTCTGGACCCGCTCGCTCAACGACGGCAGCCAGACGGGCACGCCCCTCGCCTACCGGGGCGTGATGTACATGCCGAATCCGAACGACGTGATCCAGGCGCTCGACGCGGCGACCGGCGACCTGATCTGGGAACACCGCCGCAAGGTCCCCGGCGACGCCAGTGAGTACCTCGGGACCTTCCTGTCCGCAAACAACCGGAACATCGCGATCTACGCCAACCTGATCATCGACGCCAGCGTCGACGACCACATCTTCGCGCTCGACGCGGAAACCGGGAAGATGGTCTGGGAAACGATGGTCCTCGACTACCGCACCCACCCCGCAATCCAGGGCGCGGGCCCGATCATCGGCAACGGCAAGGCGTTCTCCGGCCGGAGCTGCTCGCCAAAAGGCGGGCCCGACGCCTGCGTGATCACCGCCCACGACGCGCTGACCGGCGAGGAGGTGTGGCGGCGCCGCACGATCCCCGCCCCGGGTGAGCCGGGCAACGAGACGTGGGGCGGCGTGCCCTTCGAGGAACGGGCTCATGTCGGCTCCTGGATGCCGCCGAGCTACGACCCGGAACTCAACCTGCTCTTCGCCGGCACGTCGGTCACCGCGCCGGCGCCCAAGTTCATGCTCGGCGGCACGGACAAGACGCACCTCTACCACAACTCCACGCTCGCTCTCGACGGCGACACCGGCGAGATCGTCTGGCACTACCAGCACATGAACGACCACTGGGATCTGGACCATCCGTTCGAACGCGTGATCGTCGACACCGCCGTGGCGCCGGACCCCGACGAGGTGGCCTGGATCAATCCGAACATCGAACCGGGCGAAGTCCGGAAGGTGATCACCGGCATCCCCGGCAAGACGGCGCTCGTCTACTCCATCGACCGGGAGACGGGGGAGTTCCTCTGGGCGCGGCCGACCGTCTACCAGAACGTGATCCAGAGCATCGACGGCGAGACCGGTAAGGCAACCGAGAACCCGGAGGTCATCTTCAACGCCCTGGAAGAAGAGCGGCTGATCTGCCCGAACATGCACGGCGGCAAGGACTGGGAAGCCGGCGCCTATAGCCCGGAGACGAACACCCTGTACTACCCGCTGCGGAACATGTGCATGCCGACGCTGACGACGACCGACCCGAGCGCCTCCCACACGATCTACGCCCTGAGCGTCCGCCACGAACTGGCGCCGGGCACGGAGAACCTCGGCACCGTCTACGCGATCTCGGCCGAGACCGGCAAGACGGTGTGGCTCCACGAGCAGCGCGCGTCGACGACCTCGCTCGTCGCGACCGGCGGGGGTGTGCTCTTCGGCGGTGACGTGAACGGCCGGTTCAAGGCCTACAGCCAGGAAACGGGCGAGGTGGTGTGGGAGGTCAACCTCGGCGCGCCGGTCACCGGTTATCCGATCACCTACGCCGTCGACGGCACGCAGTACGTGGCGGTCAGCACCGGCATCTCGGCGACCACGTCGAGCTTTCTGCGGCTTACGCCGGAGCTCAAGCCGGGCTTCGCGAACAACCTGTTCGTGTTTGCGCTGGAGTACGCCGGGCCGTAGTAGCTAGCGGAAGGAGAAAGAGGCGCCCAGGAGCACCTGCCGCGGCGAACCCGGATCCGCCGACTCCGCCCGCGAGGTGTCGCCGTTCCAGTAGTACTCCTCGTCGAGCAGGTTGTGCGCCGACAGGGTGAGGCGGACGAGGTCGTTCAGCCACCACGACACGGCGGCGTCCAGCAGCGTGTAGGGGTCGAGTTCGAACGTGTTGCCCTGATCGACCGCCACGTCGCCGACGTGCTTGACGTCGACGCGGACCTTCCAGGCGTCGGCCGGTGAGAACTCGACGCCGCCACCCAAGACCTGGTCCGGCGCGATCGGCAGGCGGTTGCCGGACAGGTCGGTGACCCCGCCGGAGCTCTCGATCCGGAAGTCGCCGAAGCGGTTGTCGTACAGAGCCGCGTTCGCGTATAGCGCAAACCGCGACGACGCCGCATAGCGCGCCCCCAGCTCGAAGCCCGTGTACTCGTGCTCGCCCGCGTTCGTCGGGACGAAGAACGGTCCCTGCCGGACGCTGTGCACGATGCCGTCGCGCGTCATGTCGAACCAGGTGCCCTCGAGCGAAAGCCGGCCGTCGAGAAGGCTGCTCTTGATCCCGATCTCGAAGTTGTCGATGTCCTCCGGGTTGAGCTCGATCTCGTCGTCGCCGGGTCGAAGACCGCTCGGACGGCGTGGCGGCAGGAACGCCTCGGAATACTGCGCGTAGAGATTCACGCTGGCACGGGCGCCGTCGGGCAGCAGCTTCACGATCGCGCCGAACTTCGGGCTGAAGGCGTCGAAGCTGTCTTCCACCACGGGGTCGCCGTCCCGGAAGGTCAACGTGTTCTCGAGATCCAGCCGGTCGTAGCGGCCGCCGGCCGTCAACATCAGCCGATCCGTCGGCTCGACGCCCCACTGTCCGAAGAAGCCGGTGACGCCCAGGTTGTAGTCGTTGCCGCCGAACCGGAAGAACTCCCACTCGGACCGGAGCGGATGGACGGGATTCAGGTAGTCGAGCGGCCACCCGAAGGTGTCCGCGTCCGTGTACATCAGGTTGCCGGCGCCGAAGCCGGTGGTCCGCTCGTACGAACCGCCGACCATCAGGGACATGTCGAAGTCACCGGCCGACAAGTCGCTCTCGATCCGCGATTCGCCGTAGAAGATGTCCTCGTCCGTCTGCAGTTCGAACGGATACTGGGTGAGCGTGTTGGCGGCCAGATCGAAGGGGGCGCCGGTGATGTCGCCCGAGTCGATGAACTTGTACTGGATCTCACGGAAGCCCACAACGTTGACCCAGCCGACCCGGTCCGTGAGCTGCCGCGTGTAGTTCGCGGTGAAGCGATCTTCCTTCTGCCGGTAGTTCGTGCCGGGAACGTTCAGGTCGGACAACCGGTCGAAGCGCGGGTCGATGTCGCTGAGGAACCGGTCGCCGATGACGGGAACGTTCGTCGGCAGGCTCTGAGCGGACCTGACCCGGTTCACGCTCACCTTGCCGAACGACTTCGCGTCGGCCACGAAGGTCAGCTTGCCGAAGATCGACGTCTGGTCGACTTCGAAGTCCGACGTCCCGGTGTAGAAGCCCGTGTTCTGCTCGCTCGACGCGGACACGAAGTAGCCGCCCCAGTCGCCGACCGGACCCGACGCCCGGGCCGCTCCCTTGAAGTAGTCGAAGTCGCCGCCGGTCACATCAAGCCCGTAGCGGGTCTCGGCCGTCGGCTCGCCCGTGCGGACGTTCACCGCGCCGCCGATGGCGGTCCGCCCGTAGAGCGCCGAGTTCGGCCCGCGCACGACCTCGATGCTGTCGGCGTCGTGGATCGGCAGGTTGATGACCCGCGAGCTGTTCCGCGAGTCCGTCTGCGGCACGCCGTCGACGAGCAGCAGCGTGTTCGTGAACTCGTTGCCGCCGCGCGGAAGCCCGCGCAGCATGACGGACTCGAACGAACCCGCCTGGGTGCTCACGATCACGCCGGGAACGTGGGAGATCGCCTGCGTCAGCCGCTGGTCTCCCCGCTCGTCGATCGCCGACCGCTCGACGATGTCTGCCTGCGCCGCGATCTCGCCGACGCTGAGCGGCGCCTTGCTCGCCGTGACCTGGACGCGTTCCAGAAAGTTCGGCGTGGCAGCCAGCTCGACGGTCACGGTCGCCGCGGAGCCCGCGGCCACCTGGACGTCCGGGACCTGCAACTCGAGGTAGCCGGGCGCCCGGACGGTCAGCGTCGCTGCGCCCGGCGGCACGCCGGCAATCTCGAACCGGCCGACCGCGTTGGTTGTCGCGGAGGCCGCCGCCCCCTCGACCTGGACGAACGCCTCGGCAACGGCGCGCCCGTCCTCGCCCGCGACCACCGTTCCGGCAATCGAACCGGCTTCCTGGGCGCCCGCCTGGACGTGCAGGCCGAAGCAAAGACCAAGGAACAGCCCGGCGACCACCTGCCGCCTGGGCGCGAAAAAGAAGCTAGTGGGTCCAGGGCCACTCATCGTCCTCACACCTCCAACCCGTGGATCGTTGGGAGCTGCCGCGCCGTTTCCCAAAGCTCCAGTCGGGGTCGGCGCGCCAAGGGGCCGCTTACCCTACGGAGGCATCCGCTCGACCGCAACTCCCTTCAACAACTTGGAGTCCGCGGCCAGCTCCCGGTCGCCGGTCGGGTACCCGTTCGCGCTCAACAGGAAGGCGACGATGTCGATGTACGGCTGATCGCCGAGCGTCGCGGGTTCTTCCGGCGGCATGGTCGACTGGACACTGTCGTAGATGTCGGCCACCTTCAGCCCGCGCCAGCGGAATCGGAACGCCACCCCGGTCAGGCCCGGAGCCATCTCGTCACCGCGCAGCTCCTCGCCGTGGCACTCGGCGCAGTGCGCGTCGTAGGCGGCCCGGCCGCGCGCGGCTTGCGCCTCGGTGAAGATGCCGTCGAGAACGGAGGTCGGCGGAGCGGCTGGCGCCGGCTCTGGCTCTGCGCCGGGCGGCGCCTCGACGGGAACGGACGGCGGCGCCGTGACCACGGCCGTCGAGCAAGCCAGTCCCGACACAAGGAATAGAACCGCGGCCCCAACCGCCGCTAGAAGAGCCCTCACGAGATCCGTCCCGAACACATCGTCATCCGTCAATCACCTGCAACGTACTACGCGATCGCCTCGCCGGTCCACAGGCCACCAAGCCGCACTTCAAAACGACGAACCGGGCTCCCGCAGGAAGGCGATCTCCTCCTCACTCGAAGCGCGGCCGAGGACACGGTTGCGGTGCGGATAGCGCCCAAAGCGATCGATGATCGCCTTGTGCCGCCGCTCGTAGTCGAGGAACTCCGGATCGTGGTTTATCCTCTACTGACCCATGCTTCACAAAGCGTCCCGCCTGTTCCTGACAACGCTGGCGATCGCCTGCAGCTCCACGGCCTCGCTGTGGGCCGCCGCCGAGCCGACGCCCGCCGTCGACTTCCAGCGCGACGTCCGGCCGATCCTCTCCGACAACTGCTTTGCCTGCCACGGGCCCGACGAGGCGACCCGGGAGGCGGACCTGAGGCTCGACACCCGCGACGGTGCGTTCAGCCCGCGGCCTCCGGCGGGCCGAAGCAACCGGCCGCGCGATCCCGCCGTCGTCCCAGGAGATATCGACGCGAGCCTGCTGGTCGAGCGCATCAACCACACGGACCCACTACGGCGAATGCCGCCGGAGGTGTCGCAGAAGACGCTCTCCGGCGAGCAGGTCGAGACCCTGACCCGCTGGATCGAGCAGGGCGCGCCGTGGGACGAGCACTGGTCGTTCGCGGCGATCGATCGGCCGACGCCGCCTGATGTCGACGACGAGGCCTGGGCGCGCGATCCGCTGGACCGCTTCGTGCTGGCGCGCCTTCAAGCGAAGGAACTCACCCCGGCCGAGGAGGCCGACCGCCGCACGCTGGCCCGCCGCGTCGCCCTCGACCTGACCGGCCTGCCACCCGACCCCGGCACGCTGGCGACCTTCGTCTCCGACACGGAAGACGGCGCCTACGAGCGGCTCGTCGACCGTCTCCTCGCCTCACCCCACTGGGGCGAGCACCGCGCCCGCTACTGGCTGGACGCGGCGCGCTACGGCGACACCCACGGCATCCACAACGACAACTACCGGGAGATGTACGCCTACCGCGACTGGGTGATCGAGGCGTTCAACCGGAACCAGCCGTTCGACGAGTTCACGCTCGACCAGATCGCCGGCGACCTGCTGCCGGAGCCGACTCTCGACCAGTTGATCGCCACCGGGTTCCAGCGCAACAACATCACGACGAACGAGGGCGGCGTGGTGATCGAGGAGTACGAGGCGATCTACGCCAAGGACCGGGCCGAAACGATCGGCAGCGTGTTCATGGGCCTGACCGTCGGCTGCGCGACCTGCCACGACCACAAGTTCGACCCGATCAGCCAGCGTGAGTTCTACGCGCTGACCGCGTTCTTCCGCAACACGACGCAGTACGTGATGGACGGCAACATCTCCGACCCGCCGCCGACCCTGGTCGTGCCGCGCGACGACGACCGGGACACCTGGTACCGGTTGCGCGAGGAAGTCGGCGAGATCGAAGACGCGCTGGCGGAGAGACTCGGCGAGGTCGAGCCGGCCTTCGCGGACTGGCTGGCGAGCGACGCGCACCGCGCACTCGACGCGCCGCTCGGCGCCGACGCCGAGCTTCTCCGTCTCGATCTCGACGGGAGCGCCGAACCCGCCGTGATCACAGGCGGCAGGCGAAAGCCGATCTCGCTTCATGGCGAGGTCCGCACCGAGCCCGGCCCCAACGGTCTGCCGGCCCTGCTGTTCGACGACAAGGCGTCGGCCGAACTGCCGCCACTCGAGATCGACACCGACACGCCCTTCTCGCTCGCGATGTGGATCTACATGCCCAAGGCCGAGGGCAGCTACACCGTCGCCAGCCAGAGCGACCCCCACGACGCCGACCGCGGCTGGCAGGTCACGCTCGGCGCGCGCGAACTGAGTTTTCGGCTCAGGGGCGATCGTGCCGGCCCGGGCAGAGGGGCGACGAGCATCTCGATCAACCCGAACAACACGCAGCGCCTGACACCCGGCGAGTGGACCCACGTCGTCTTGACCCACGACGGCTCCGGCGAGCGCGGCGGGCTGCACATCTACCGCGACGGCGACCGGGTCGCCGAACAGGGCAGCGAGTTCTTCACCCGGGTCGAAGGCAGCATCCTCACCGACCGGCCCTTCTACCTCGGCCGCCACGACCGGCGAACGGAGGGCAGCGCCCAGTACTTCTCCGGCGGCGGCATCGCCGACGTGCGCGTCTTCGATCGCGTCCTGTCCGTGGAGGAGGCCTCGGTTCTTTCGAATTGGAGCGCTATCCGGACCGCCGCCGCGAAGGCCCTCGAAGAGCTGACCGCCGATGAGCGCCGGAGCCTCCTGCTGAGCTACGCGAACACGAACGACGAGGAGTACCGCCGGCTCTCCGCGCGCAGACTAGAGATCGACGCCGAGTGGCGCGAGCTGCGCCGCCACGGCACGGTGACCCACGTCATGCAGGAGCTTCCCGGCAGCGAAGCAGCGGCGCACGTCCTCTACAGGGGCATGTACGACCAGCCGCGCGAGCGCGTCCTCGCGGGGACCCCCGCCGCCTTGCCGCCGATGCCGGAGGACCTCCCCCGCAACCGGCTGGGTCTCGCCCACTGGCTCGCCCATGAGACGAACCCGCTGATGGCCCGCGTCACCGTCAACCGCTTCTGGCAGCAGGTGTTCGGCACCGGGCTCGTCACCACGAGCGAGGACTTCGGAGCCCAGGGCGACGTGCCGTCGCACCCCGAGCTCTTCGACTACCTGGCGACGGAGTTCCGCGACTCCGGATGGGACGTCAAGGACTTCTTCCGCCGGCTGGTCACGTCGTCGACCTACCGGCAGGCCGCCACCCTGACGCCGGACAAGCTGGAGCAGGACCCGGACAACCGGCTGCTCTCGCGCGGCCCCCGCTTCCGGATGGACGCGGAGATGGTTCGGGACACGGCGCTCGCCGCCAGCGGCCTCCTCGTGCGCACGATCGGCGGACCCAGCGTCAAGCCGTACCAGCCGGAAGGGCACTGGGAACGGGTGGCGATGAACTCGAGCAACACGGCCCGCTACCGGAGAGACTCGGGGGACAAGCTCTACCGGCGCAGTCTCTACACGTTCTGGAAGCGCGCCGCGCCGCCGCCGTCGATGACGATCTTCGATGCCGGCAACCGCGAGCATTCGGTCGTCCGCCGCGAGCGGACGAACACGCCGCTCCAGGCGCTGGTCACGATGAACGACACCCAGTTCGTCGAGGCGTCGCGCTACCTTGCGCAGCGGGCGATGCGGGAAGCCGGGGACGACTTCGACCGCCGGCTCGACTACGTCACGACCCGGCTCCTGTCCCGGCCCTTCGACGACTCCGAGAGGGCTGTCGCCCGCCGGACGTACGACGGCCTGATCGACCTCTACCGCGCCGATCAGGCGGCAGCCAGCGAGCTCGTCGACGTCGGCGAGTCTGCCCACGACGCCGCATTGGCCGCCGACGAGTCGGCGGCGTGGACAATGCTGGCAAGCCAATTGATGAACCTGGACGAGGCCCTGAACAAGTAGCTGCTGCGAGGAGCCGAAGATGGACCCACTCAAGGAAACCGTTCGAGCCGAAACGAGGCGACAGTTCTTCGGCGCCGCCGCTCGCGGCATCGGCGGCCTGGCGCTGGCCAGCCTGTTCGCCGAGGACGCCTTCGCCCTCCCCGCAGCCCGGGACCGTTTCGGCGGCCTGCCCGATCTGCCGCACTTCGCGCCGAAGGCGAAGCAGTGCATCTACCTCCACATGATGGGCGCGCCCCCGCAGATGGACCTGCTCGACTACAAGCCGAAGATGAAGGAGTACTTCGACCAGGACCTGCCCGACTCGATCCGCCAGGGACAGCGCCTGACGACGATGACCTCCGGGCAGTCGCGCTTCCCCATCGCGCCGTCCGTTTTCGAGTTCTCGCAGCACGGCGGGAACGGCGCCTGGTTCTCCGAGCTCCTGCCCCACACCGCGAGCATGGCGGACGACATCGCGATCATCCGCTCGATGCACACGGACGCGATCAACCACGAGCCGGGCATCACCTTCATCCAGACCGGCCAGCAGATCCCGGGCCGGCCGTGCATCGGATCCTGGTTCGCCTACGGCCTCGGCAGCATGAACGAGGACCTGCCGACCTTCGTCGTGATGAACGCGGAACGCAGCCATCCCGCGGCGGGCCTCCAGGCGATCTCGGCGAAGCTCTGGAGCGCCGGATTCCTGTCACCTGAGCACGCCGGCGTCGGCCTCCAGACCGGCGACGAACCCGTGCTCTACCTCAAGGATCCGCAGGGCGTGTCGCCCGCCGTCCGCCGACGCGTGCTCGACGGGATGAGCGAGCTGAACCAACTGCGCCATGCGCAGGTCGGCGATCCGGAGACCCTGGCCCGGATCGAGCAGTACGAGATGGCCTTCCGCATGCAGTCCTCGGTCCCCGAGATGGCCGATCTGGCGAGCGAGCCCGAGAGCACCTGGGAACGCTGGGGCGAGGAAGCGCGGCAGCCCGGCAAGTTCCAGAACGCGGCCCTGATGGCGCGACGCCTCGTCGAACGCGGGGTCCGATTCGTCCAGATCTACCACCGGGGCTGGGACGTCCACCGCGTCCTGCCGACCGTGCTGCCGGCGCAGGCCCGCGACGTCGACCGGGCGGCCTGGGCCCTGATTCAGGACCTGAAGGAACGCGGCCTGTTCGATGAAACCCTGGTCATCTGGGGCGGCGAGTTCGGCCGCACGATCTACTCCCAGGGAGCCCTCACCGCCGACGACTACGGCCGCGACCACCATCCCCGCTGCTACAGCATCTGGATGGCCGGCGGCGGTGTGAAGGGCGGCGTCGTCCACGGCGAGACGGACGACTTCTCGTACAACATCGTCAAGGATCCGGTCCACGTCCACGACTTCCAGGCAACGGTGCTCCACCTGTTCGGCATCGACCACGAGCGCTTCACGCACCGGCACCAGGGCCTGGACGCGCGGCTGACCGGCGTCGAAAAGGCGCGGGTGGTCAAGGAAGTCCTCGCCTGAAGGCGCGGCAGAGGGTCAGAAGCCACTGGGTGCGCCGGCTCCTACGAGCCGCCGGCGTAGCGTCGGCTGATCGCTGCCTGCCGGGCCGCCACGATCCGCGCGCGTTCCGCCGGATCGACCCTCATCGTTTCGGGAGGCAGGTGGCTGTCGAGTTCGTCCAGCTTCACTAGCCGCGCTGAAATCCCGGTCGGATACTGGGTGCAGTACGTCCACCGGGCACAGAGCGACCCCTCGGCCCAGCCGGCGGTATCCAGCCAGTTCTGGACGCCGGGATCCCGGCGGCTGATCACGTAGCGCACGCGGCCGTCGGCGTCCGCCTGCGCGGTGCGGTGATTCAGGCTCGACTGGTGGCTCGCATAGTCGAGCGACTCCATCCACGGGTTGGCGAGCTGGATGTTCGTGTACCGGCAGTCGGCGACCGGCACGTCGACCAGCAGGGCCTCATCCTCTTCCAGCCGGAAGTAGCCACGGGAAGCGGCCTGGAAGGCGTCGGCCATCGGCAGGTTCGGATCGGCCTCGGCGGGTTGCGAGACCCTGTTGGGCCTGAGCGCGAGCTGGAACGTGACGCGATGCACGAGGGTCAGCAGCTCTCGCAGGGAGCGGGTTTGCGTCGCCGCGTCATCGAGCGTCCGGGCGACCGACTCGGGCGTCGGGCGGGGAGCGCCGGTTCCCAGCGTGGTCAGGTTGACGACCTCCCATGGACCCTCGTCGGTCTGCTCCCAGTCCGAGACCAGGCGCCGGATGACGACGATGTACGCGTCCGGTTCCAGCTTGAGCCAATCCCCTTCGGCCCGCACGGAGCTAAGCGTCAGCACGAAGTCGCCGTTCTCGTCCACGTCGAGATCGTCCGAGACGAGGCTCGACACCGTGCGGATCTTCCTGATCGGCGTATGGCCGAGCATGCCGCTGTAGACGTTGATCGTGACGAGGTCGAAGTTCGTGATGTTCCCTCGCAACCGGTAGACGTGATCGCCACGCACGGGAAAAGCGAGATAGGGATTGTCCGGGTTGTCCCAGCCGATGCGGGCGACGCTGTTGGGGAAGCGCGCGAACTGCGGATAGTCCGGGTCCCGAAGGTCCGTGAAGTCCGCCAGGAAGGTCGAAAGCAAGCGGGCGACGTGCCGGTACCCCGCAGCCGCGGTCCGTTCGTCGCGATTGAACGGCGCGCTTTCGACGGCCCGGCCGATTCCCGCGACTTCCTCGGCGAACCGGCTCCAGGCCGCGTTCACCTCCTCCTGCGCCTCGCTCTGCGGATTGAAGAAGAACACGAAGTACACCGCCAGCACGATGACGACAAGCCCAGCCAAAACGTAGAGGAGGATCTTCATGGCTGGTTCTCACGGTTGAAGCACATGCCGCCTATGTTCCTTGACGGAACGCTCCCCTGCAATCGGGCACTAGACTCCTTGAACAGGCCTGACCTTTACAGTTGAGGCAAGTTCCGCCCACTGGGTGCGCCGGGCTGCCATCCGTGCGCCCGCTGACGGGCGCACGGACTGGTTCACGGGTGACGCGGGTCGCGCCACCCGGGTTCTGGCCGGCATCTGCTCCGACCTGCACGCTCGTCGGTCTGAGGCGAAGTCTCTACGTCGAACTGGCGCTACTCAGGGCCCGAACAACCTAAGAAGCAAACAACGAAACCGTGGGAGAGGAACCAACCCCATGATGCACGCTGAAGAACGCGACGACATCACGCCCCTGTGCCCGCACTGCGAGCAACCCGTGGGCATCCAGTTCCGGGCCATCTCCGGAGTCCTCGGCAAGCGCTACGTCTACTTCTGCGCGCTGTGCAAGAAGGTCCTCGGCGTCTCGCACCGGAAGGGCTTCTGGATGGGTTGAACACTGGGTGCGCCGGCCCTCTGCCCGGCATCCGCCAGCAGACGGCTTCCGAGAAGCTTCAGTCGACACGAAGACGGTCGAACTCATCCCAGGCGGACATGTCCGACAGGACGACCTGGTCGCCCGGAACCAGCCCGTCGAGCACCTCGATCGTGTTCGCCGAGCTTCTGCCCAGGAGCACCCGGGTTCGAGTAGCGCCGCCCCCTTCGCCGTCCAAGAGGAAAAGTCCGACTTCGCTCTCTTCCTGGCCGACGACGGGCCGACCGACGAAGACCACATCCTCGAGCCGTTCGAGCTCGATCGTGCCGGCCACGGTCAGGTCCGGTCGGGCCCCGCGCGGCAGGTCGCCTTCCAGAGCGACATCGACCGTCACGGTTCCCTCTTCGACCGCCGGATCGATCCTGACCACCCTGCCGGGGACGACCCCGTTCCGCGTGTCGACCGATGCCACCTGCCCGATCTGAACGTCCTTCGCCTGCGTCTCGGCAATCCGCAACTCGGCTTTCAACGCCGTCGGGTCGCCGACCCGGGCCAGACTGGTGCCCGCGGTGACGCGCTGTCCCTCTTCGACCGGCACCTGCTGGAGGACGCCGTGCATGCCGGCCCGGACCTGCAGGGCCGCGACCTGATCGAGCCGGAGTTGCCAGATCGCGCGCAGGCGGTCCACCTCCGTCCGCTCGACAGCGAGCTTGGCCGCCTTCGTCGTTTCCGCGATGCCGAGGCGCTCCTCCTCCAGCGCGAAGCGCGTTTCGTGTTCCCGCTTCGACGCCTGCGCCCGCTGGACCTCGATGGCCGACGCCAGACCGTCCTTCGCCAGCTCGGCGTCGGCGTCCGCCTCGAGCCGGGCCACGACCAGCGCGGCCTCGACGCTGGCGAGCCCCGCGCGCTGGATCAGAAGCTCACTGTCGAGTTCCACTTTCCGGTTCTCGTACCGGGCCTCGGCGGCGCGCAGGTTGAGCTCCGCTTCCCTGGCCTGGTGCTCGAGTTCCGGGTTGCTCAGTTCGACGATGACCGAATCCGGCGTCACGTCGGCCCCCGGATCGAACACGATCCTCTCGACGTTTCCCTCCGTCGTCGCCGGAATCCAGCGAATCTTCTCGGGCACCAGCGTTCCCCGGCCCCGCACCTCCCGGACCATCGGGCCCCGCCGCACCGTGTCGATGTACAGGGCGTCGCGGTCGACGCGCGGCGCCGACGGCTGTACCTGCTGCAAAGCAAGCGTGACCAGCACGAGCAGGACGCCCCCGGCGGAGAAGTACGTCACCCGGCGGAACTTCTTCTTCCGCGCCAGGTCCGGTCTCGCGATGTCCATTCCAGTCGCCAGGATGGCCTGACCGTCAGGTCGTCGCCCGCCCGTCGAAGAGATGGATCTCCCGCTCGGCACAATCGGCGTACCGGGGATCGTGGGTCACCATGCAGATGGTCGATCCTTCCGCGTGGAGCGTCCGCAGCAAGTCCATCACCGCCCCGCCGTTCTTCGAGTCGAGGTTGCCCGTCGGCTCGTCGGCAAGCAGGATCGAGGGCTGGCCGGCAACGGCCCGGGCGACGGCGACCCGCTGCTGCTGCCCCCCGGAGAGCTGGCTCGGCAGGTGCTTCGCCCGCGGCGCCATCTCCACCTTCTCCAGTGCCTCGGCCACCAGCTCGCGCCGCTCCCTCGGCCGGATTCCCCGGTAGGTCAGCGGAAGCTCGACGTTCTCGTAGACGGTCAGGTCGCCGATCAGGTTGAAGTTCTGGAAGATGAAGCCGATCTCCCGGTTGCGGATTCGCGCTCGTTCCGACTGCCGGAGCTGCGCCACCGGATAGCCGTTCAGCGTGTAGTCGCCGGCCGTCGGCGTATCGAGCAGACCGAGGATCGACAGCAGGGTCGACTTGCCGCAGCCGGAAGGGCCGGACACGGCCACGTACTCGCCCGAGTCGATGTCCAGGGTGACTCCATCGAGCGCGTGGGTTTCGACCTCGTCCGTGTAGAAGACCTTGGAGACGTTCTCCAAGTGAATCAGCGTATTCATGGTGTAGACAATCTACGTCATATGGAGTAGCTTGTCTACACCATGACGCCAGCGAGTCCCCGCAACCAGCTTCTCTACGGAACCCTGGACCTGCTCATCCTGCGCACCCTCGTCTACGGCCCGGCGCACGGCCACGCGATCGCCGGGCACATCCAGCGCGTTTCGGAAGACGCGCTCCGCATCGAGACTGGCTCGCTGTATCCGGCCCTTCACCGGCTGGAGGCGCGCGGCTGGATCGCGGCGAAGTGGAAGACCTCCGACAAGGGCAAGCGGGCCAGGTACTACCGCCTCACCAGGACCGGCCGGCGGCAGCTCGTCGTCGAGCAGTCGCGGTGGCAGCAGCTGTCGGTCGCGGTGACGAGGGTTCTTCGTCCGGCGGACTGAGCCGGAGGACCAGGGCGATGCTGCGGCAGGTCTACGACCGGTTTCGGTGTCTGTGGCACCGGCGACGCAAGGACGTCGAACTCGACGAGGAAATCCGCTTCCATCTCGCCGAGGAAACGGAAGAACAGATCGAGACTGGCGTGCCCCCCGAACAGGCCCATGCCGAGGCAGGGCGCAAGTTCGGCAACGTCACGCTGACTCGCGAACTGACCCGCGAAGCCTGGGGCTGGGCGCCAGCGGAGCGCCTCCTCAAGGACATCCGCGCCGCGTTCCGGATGATGCGACGCAATACCGGCTACACCTGCGCGGTGGTCCTCACAATGGCACTGGGCATCGGGCTGAATGCCGCGATGTACGACCTGCTTTCCCGGCTGTTCCTCCAAGCGCCCCCACACATCGAAGCTCCGGAGGGGATTCACCGCATCTGGGTGCGGGAGAGGGACGATGCGGTGGACCGCGGGGTCTTCACGGGCCCTTCTGCCGCCAGAGACCGAATGGACTGGGCGGAGTTCAGCTCGCTCCGCAATGACCCTGACCGGTTCAGCGTCGTCGCCGGCTACACGGCTCCGCGGCGGATGCAGAACGGACGCGGCCAGATCGCGGAGGACTTGCAGGTTTCCTGGGTAACCGGAGAGTTCTTCGCGCTCCTGGGGATTCAACCCGCGCTGGGCAGGCTGCTGCAACCCGAAGACGACAACCCGGCGGCGACGCCCGCAGCGGTGATCAGCGATGCCTATTGGCGGCAAGGCCTCGAACGTTCACCCAAAGCCCTCGGCTCGAGACTCACCTTCGACGACGTGACATACGTCATCGTCGGCATCCTCCCGCCCGGCTTTTCCGGTCCCGACCCCAACGCGGCCGAGATCTGGTTGCCTCTCCAGATCGCGGCCACGGCCATCCGTGGCGACCGCTGGAGGCAGTCCCTCACCGGATTCTCCCTGACCGCGTTGGCTCGCCTGGCGCCCGGAGTGAGGACTGAACCGGCGGCCGCCGCAGCAACCACCGCTGTCCGCGTGGCGCGAGCCACTTCGCGGATGCCGGAGGTGCGGGACCCCGAGCCGACCGTGATGCTGGGTCCGCTACTGCGGAACCGCGGACCCGGCGCGTTGCCGGGTCAGATGCGCCTGCCCCTGGTCGTGGGCGGCGCGGCCCTGGTCGTGCTCCTGATCGCGACCGCCAACATGTCGAACCTGCTGATGGTGCGGGTCGCGGCCCGTCGACGAGAACTTGCCGTTCGCAATGCACTCGGCGCGGGAAGATGGGGCGTGGGACGCCTGCTGGTTATCGAGAGCGTCGTGCTCTGCGCACTTTCCGGCGTAGCTGCGATGGTCGTGGCCGCGCTCGCCGGCCGTTCTCTGCGGGCCACGCTGCTGCCGAACTTTCAATGGGCACAAGAGCCAGGGGACGGCACGGCAATCGGCTTCACCGCGACCGCCGTACTCGTCATCGGCCTCGGAGCAGCCCTGGCCCCCGCCGTGTATGCAGCACGGAGCCGCGGCATCGAGCAACTCGACAGTTCGCGAGGCGCCCGTGCACTCGGCATGCCGGTCCGTACCGGGTTGATCGTCGTTCAGGCCGCCCTGTCGCTGGTCCTGCTCTGCGGCGCGGCTATCTTCTACCGCTCGTTCGAAGCTGCGCGTCAGGTGGATGTCGGCTACGCGAAGCAGAATCTGATCACGGTGAACCTGGGCGACACCAGCTCGTACTTCGTCGCGTTGAGCCCGATCCCCAGCGCTGCCGGATCGCCCGATGAGGCCACGATCGACGCGCTGGAGACTCGACTCCGGTCACTACCGGACGTCCTCGATGTCGCCCAGGGAACGAACTCACCTATGGGGTTCAAGGCAATGATGCCGCCACCACGGGTCGAAGGGCTGGACCGCCTGTCTTTCAACGAAGGTCCCTACGTAAGTCTCACGACCTCCAACTTCTTCCGCGTCGCAGGCCTCGAGATCGTGGAAGGTCGCGGATTTACCGAGTGGGATCGCAAGGAGACGCAGAGGGTCGCGGTCGTCGACACAACCTTCGCTCAAGGCGTCTGGCCCGGCAAGAGCGCCGTGGGCCAGTGCCTCTTCTTCGGCGGAGGGTCCACAGACTGCACGACGGTCGTCGGTGTCGTCGAATCCGCCCTCGACAGGGGCCTGTCGGACACCGACCGCGCCGCGATCTACTACCTGCCGATCTCCCAGGCTTCGTCGAACGGCATTCAGGCCAGCTTCGTCAACAACATGCGTACGTTGATCGTGCGGACTCGCGGGAACCCCGGACAAGTAGTGCAGCCAACGCTCCTCGCCCTGGCGGACCTGTTCCCCGACCTGCCACGCCATAGCGTCCGAAGTCTCCCCACCGTGTTTGCGCCGCGGATTCGTACCTGGACCATCGGTACCGGACTGTTCAGCGCCGCGGCACTCCTGGCGGCGCTGCTCGCCGCCATCGGGCTCTATGCGGTCATCGCCTTCGGCGTGCGGCAGCGTGAACTCGAGTTCGGCATCCGGCGCGCGCTGGGCGCCAGGGCGTCGCGCCTCCTGCGCATGGTGCTCGCGCGAGGCTTCTGGCTGGCGGCGGCCGGTGTCGTGGGCGGCACGCTCGCCGCGCTGTGGGCGGGCCGATTCGTCGAGCCGCTGCTCTTCGATGGCCGCAGTCCGCGCGACCCGCTCGCCTTCGGAGCCGCAGCGCTAGTGCTCCTGGCCGTCGCCGTGATGGCCTCGTACCTTCCGGCTCGCCGGGCCTCCCGCGCCGACCCCCGGCGGGCTCTGGAAGCGGAGTAGCCGCCCACACCCACAGCCCCGACCCGTCGACTCAAGCACTGCTGGAGCCTATTGCAGTCAAGAGACTGACTGCATAGACTGCGTCTTGTTGACTGCATCTTGAGAGGAAGCCCGATGAAGACGATGACGATCCGCAACGTGTCGCCGGACCTGGCAGAGGCCCTTCAGGAGGAGAAGAGCCGGCGGGGCCTCTCTCTCAACCGGACCGTACTTGCCCTGATGCAGGAGGCGCTCGGAGTCTCGGAGGAGGCGGAACGGAGCAACGGACTCCGCCGCCTGGCCGGTACGTGGACGGAGGACGAATTCTGCGAGTTCGAAGAAGCCGTTCGGCCCTTCCGGGAGATCGACGAGGAACTCTGGAGGTGACGGGGCTCTGTGTCGACACCTCGGCCTACAGCAACTTCCGCCGCGGCGAAACGCGGGTCATCGAGCAGATCGACCGGGCCCGCTGGATAGGCGTTCCGAGCATCGTCGTTGGCGAGCTGCATGCGGGGTTTCGCGTCGGAACCCGGTTCGATCAGAACCTTGGCGACCTCAACGAGTTTCTACGTCAACCCGTCGTGCAAGTCCTGGCCGTCGACGAGGAAGTCGCCCGAATCTACGGTGAGATCGTCTCGGAACTGCGAGCGGCGGGTCGCCCGCTGCCCACGAACGACATCTGGATTGCCGCCACCGCGGTCCGCTTCGGAGCGACGGTACTGACTTTCGACGCCCACTATCGAGAGATCGGCCGCGTCGGCTCGATCGTTCTCGGCGGAGTCTGAGCACCACCGCTCAGGGCAGATCCGCCACCCACATCTTCGCCTGCGCGCCGCGGCCCGTCGCCGAGCCGCCGGCGGCGTAGAGCTTGCCGCGGATGATCGCGGCGGCGGGCGACGACAGCGGCATCGGCAACTTGCCGAGCAGCTCCCACTCACCGCCGGGCTCCAGCACGAGGATGTCCGGGTCGATCGACTTCGTGCCGCCGGCCGGGGTCGTGTGGCCACCGACCATGACGATCCGGCCTTCGTGGACGAAGGTGCCCGCCTCGCCGTGGGAGTGTCCCTTCGGCAGATCGGGGCCGCGGCTCCAGGAGTCGGTTTCCGCGTCGTAGATGTCCACCCGCGCCTGGTCGAGTTGCTGGCTGTCGTGGTTGTACTGGCCACCGATCGCGTAGATCCGGCTGCCGAGCGCGACGGCCGAGAACTGGTTGCGCGGGTCGGGCAAGGGTGCGGCGTCCTGCCAGCCCGCCGAGCCGGCAGCCCATTCGTCGAGGTCGAGAACCCAGTGGTCTCCTGAGTCCGTGTCACGGTCGGCCTTGAGCCCGCCGAAGTAGTGCAGCTTGCGGCCGACGAGCGTCAGTCCGCCGCCGGCCCGCGGCTCGGGCAGCAGCGGCGCCGCGGTGTAGCGGTCCAGGTCCAGGTCGTAGCTCCAGACCTCGGCGATCGTGTGGCCCTTGTAGCCGTCCTTGAAACCGCCGGCGAACCAGACCGTGCGGCCGTCGAGGACCGCGTTCAGGTGGGAGACCGCACTCGGCATGTCCTGGATCCGCGTCCAGCTCCCGTCCGCCGGGTCAAAGACGTCGACCCGCTTGCTCGATCGGACCGGGCCCTCGTAGCCGGCGAACAGGTAGAACTTGCCGTCGACCACGGTGGTCGCGGCTTCCCACTTGCCGGCCGGCATGTCCGGGAGTTCCTGCCAGGTGAGGTCCTGGGCGGCGAGAGGCGAGGTGCCGAGCGCGGTGAGCAGAAAGGCTCCGAGACACGCGTAGCCGGCCGATCCGCGGCGTAAGTCGCTCCGCTTCGTTGACATGGCGACTCCTCCAAGTCACAGTGGTCCGCCGCAGGAAAGCGGCTGAGAGGGTGTCTTGACTAGCACATTCGACCAGATAAGGGCCTTGGTGCAGCCCGATCAAATGCACCGCGACCACCCCAGAATCCATCCACTGATGGGGAGATCACCATGAAGCGTTCCCGAAAGCCGATCGCACCGCTGACCGTTCTCCTCGTTCTGGCCGTCGCCTGCGGCGGCGATCCCGACGGAACGGACTCAGCTGGCGACGCGGCCGCGGCATCCGAAGCCGCCGAGAGCCGGTCCACACGCAACGCCTACTTCGGCGACGTTCATGTCCACACGAAGTACTCCTTCGACGCCTACATCTTCGGCACTCGCGCCGATCCTGACGACGCCTACCGGTTCGCCAGGGGAGAACCGCTCACGCACGCGGCCGGAATCGAAATGCGCCTGAAGGCGCCGCTCGACTTCCTGGCGGTTGCCGACCATGCCA
Source organism: Thermoanaerobaculia bacterium (assembly GCA_965232105.1). Classification (GTDB taxonomy): domain Bacteria; phylum Acidobacteriota; class Thermoanaerobaculia; order Multivoradales; family Multivoraceae; genus Multivorans. The sequence goes on along the minus strand of OZ246956.1, from coordinate 1,727,592 downwards.
CCTACCTGGGCATGTTCGAGGAGATGGACAACCCGGACTCCTCGGTCGGCCAGCACGCCCTCTCGATCGCCCTGCGGGATGCCGCGACGCCGGCGGATCGCAGCGCCGTGTTCCAGGAGATACTGCCGCGCGAACGGGGCTACGTTGACCCCGACGACCTGCTCGATCTCGACATCGTCAGGAGTGCCTGGCAGAAGATCGTGGAGGCCGCCGAGAGGCACAACGACCCCGGCAACTTCACGACCTTCATCGGCTACGAGTTCACCGCCGGAGGCCGGGGCGGCGAGAACCTCCATCGCAACGTCATCTTCCGGGACTCGGACGTGCCCGGCATTCCGTTCAGCCGGCTGGACGCGAAGAACAACCCGGAGCTGCTGTGGGACTGGATGGACGAGCAGCGCGCCCAGGGCATCGACTCGCTGGCGATACCCCACAACTCGAACGGTTCGGACGGGTGGATGTTCCAGCTCACCGATCGGGCCGGCAACCCGTTCGACAGTGCCTACGCCGAACAACGAATGCGCAACGAGCCGCTGGTGGAGGTGACCCAGGTCAAGGGCACGTCCGACACGCACCCGCTGCTCTCCCCCAACGACGAGTGGGCGGACTTCGGGATCATGGAGCGCACGATCGGCAGCGACAACCCGAGCCAACCGCAGGGCAGCTACGTGCGCGAGGCCTACCTCAGCGGCCTTGCCATGGAGGAAGAACAGGGCTTCAACCCGTTTCGCTTCGGCCTGATCGGCTCCTCGGACACGCACAACGCCGCCGGGTCCTTTCGGGAGGACGAATACTGGAGCAAGACCGGGCTGCTCGACATCACGCCCGAGCAGCGCGGGTCGGTCCCGCGCGAGGACACCGGCGAGTACGACGACCCGACCAGGCAGTACTGGGGAGCGTCGGGCCTCGCAGCCGTGTGGGCCGAATCCAACACCCGCGAGGACATCTTCCGCGCCTTCCAGCGAAAGGAGACCTTCGCCACGACCGGCCCGCGCATGCGGGTCCGCTTCTTTGCCGGGTACGACCTCGATGAGGAGACCCTGGCCGGCAACGATGGCATCGCGAGGGCCTACGGGGAAGGCGTCGCGATGGGCGGCGACCTGATGGCGAACGGAACCGGACGCGCGCCCCGCTTCCTGGTCTGGGCGGTCAGGGATCCGAGCGCCGCGCCGCTGGACCGCCTGCAGGTCATCAAGGGATGGACCGAGGACGGCGCGAACCACGAAGAGGTCTACGACGTCGCCTGCTCCTCCGGGTCGACGGTCGATGCAGCATCGCACCGCTGCGCCGCCAATGGCGCCAGCGTGGATCTGGCCACCTGCTCGACCGACGACGGCCAGGGAGCGGCCGAACTCGAGGCTCTATGGCAGGACCCGGACTTCGACCCGAACCAGCGCGCCTTCTATTACGTGCGCGTTCTGCAGAACCCGACCTGCCGCTGGTCCACCTGGGACGCGATCCGGGCGGGCGTACAGCCGAAGCCCGGCTTGCCGGCCACGATCCAGGAGCGGGCCTGGTCGTCGCCGATCTGGTACGTACCGGGCGAGGGCGACTAGCGATGTCGACGCGCACTGTGTCTACCGCGCTAGCTATAGCCAGGCGCCGCGAAGTTGCCTCGCCAGGGCGGCGGCCTCATCCAGAAGCGTCCGCAGACCGCCGGCCTCCAACCACTCAAGTCGAAACGACCGGTAGCTGATCTCCGCCCGAGCCGCGTTGAGTCGGCGCAACTCCAGTACTCCGGACTCGCTCGCGGACGACTCGCCGTCGAGGTAGCCCTTCAGCAGATCGTCGAGGACGTTCGCGTCGTTCAGAGTGCCGAGCACGTCCTGGAGCCGCTTGCAGCGATCAACCAGGGAGACCGCGACTTCGCTTTCCGCGCGTACCGGTTCGACCAGGTAGCGGAGGCGCTTGCAGGCGATGCGCACCCTGTGCGGACCCTGTTTCCGGTCATCGCCAACGCCGTCGACGCGAGCCGCCAGCCTGTGAGCGATCCGATCCAGGCGCTCGGCCAGCGCTTCCGCGTACGGCGATCCAGCGCTTCGTTCCGGCGCCCCGTGGGCCATGCGTGACACGAAGGCGTCGGCCCACTCCGCGAACTCGCTACACACCGCCCGGTTCGCGTCGTCTGATGGCACGTCCGCTGCCGAGCGAAGTCGCGCCTCGACCCACTCGTAACCAGGCTGGCGCTCCGGCTCCAACTCATCGACCTGTCCCTCCAGCCACTCGAGCGCCACCTCGGCGTCGCGGCTGGAGCCGGTCCGTTTCTGGAACCCGGCGAGCGTCCGCCGGTCACGCTTCTCCACCACGCCCCGGAGCAGCCCCTTCCAGGCGCTCAAGGTGCTCCGAAGCCGCCGGATCGAGACCCTGAAGTCGTGGAGGCCTTCCACGTCCTCCGGGTCCAGGCTGCGCGGCGCGGCCGCGCGGGCCTGGGAGACAAGATCGAGAGCGATCAGGCGCACTGCCTCTTCCGCGTCTCGCTGCAGCAGATCGGCCGGAAGGGACACGCGATCAGTATAGGAAGGGCGGTTTTCGAAGGCCGTACGCGGCCAACACTGGCGTCTACCCGGTCGTGCGGGGCAGGAGGCGGAACAGGCCGTAGCCCGCCAGCAGGGCCACGGCGCCGAATGCGACCGCCTCGAGCCCGCGACCATAGAGAGCCATTCCAGTCCCAAACAGCGCCGCATAGACCGCGACGCAACCGAACAGCCAGGCGAGCAGCGCCGCCGTGGCGCTGCCGGGCTCGTCCGGCCGCGTCTCGACGACTCGCCGCCAGCCCCGCGCGAACGGGCGGACGCGGTCGTAGAACGACTGCAGCACCGCCGTCTCCGTCGGCCGGGTCGCCATCGTCACACTGAACCAAACCGCCGTGGTCAGAGCAACGCCGAACAGGAGCTGCGCCGCGGCCGAGGGCAGCGCCAGCCCAAGCCCTTCGTGGACGAACTGGAACCACACGGCGACCCCGAACGAGACGACCATCGCCGAAATCTCGGACCAGGCGTTGATCCGCCACCAGAACCAGCGCAGCAGGAAGATCAGGCCCGTGCCGGCACCGATCTGCAGCAGGATCTGGAACGCCTGCATCGCGTTCTCAAGCCACAGCGCGACCACCGCTGCCAGCGCGACGAGGCCGATCGTCGACAGCCGGGCGACGAGGACGTAGTGCGATTCACCGCGGCCCGGCCGCATGAACCGCCGATACACGTCGTCGACGATGTAGGAGGCGCCCCAGTTGAGGTGGGTCGAGATCGTCGACATGAGCGCCGCCGCCAGGGACGCAACGACCAGCCCGAGCAGGCCGTGCGGCAGGAAGACGAGCATCGCCGGGTAGGCGAGGTCGTGCCGGATGATCGACGGGTCGAGGTGCGGGAAGGCGGCGGCGATCGAGTCCAGGGTCGGATAGACGACCAGGGAAGCCAGCGCGACCAGGATCCACGGCCACGGCCGGAGCGCGTAGTGGGCGATGTTGAACCAGAGCGTCGCGCCCATCGAGTCCCGCTCGCTCCTGGCCGCGAGCATGCGCTGGGCCGCGTAGCCGCCGCCGCCCGGTTCGGCTCCGGGATACCAGGTGGACCACCACTGGACGGCGACCGGGATCAGGAAGACGGTGGCGGCCGTCTGCCAGTCGGCAAAGTCCGGTAGCAGGGCAAGGCGCGACGCGATGTCCGGGTTCGAGACGAGGCCCGAGAGCCCGCCGACCGCCGGGTGCGCCAACGCGTACCAGGCGGCGGCGACGGAGCCCACCATCGCGATGACGAACAGCATGAGGTCCGTGACGACGACGCCCCAGAGGCCGGAGGTCGCCGAGTAGGCGGCGGTGACGGCCGCGGCGACCAGCACCGTCGTGTACTTGTCGGCCCCGAGCAGGACGCCGCCGATCTTGATCCCGGCGAGCAGCACCGCCGCCATGATCATCACGTTGAAGAACACGCCCAGGTACACCGCCCGGAAGCCGCGCAGGAAGACCGCCGCCCGCCCGGAGTAGCGGAGTTCGTAGAAGCCGATGTCGGTGAACACCCCCGACCGCCGCCAGAGCTTCGCGTAGAAGAACGTCGTGCACATCCCGGTGATCAGGAACGCCCACCACATCCAGTTGCCGGAGACGCCGCCGTTCCGCACCAGGTCGGTCACCAGGTTCGGCGTGTCGGTCGAGAACGTCGTGGCGACCATGGAGGTGCCGAGCAGCCACCACGGCAGGTTCCGACCGGCGAGGAAGAACTGGCCTGTGCCGGAGCCCGCGCGCCGGGCGAAGACGAGGCCGACTGCAAGGGCGAGCGCGCCGTACGCGGCGAGGACGGCCCAGTCGAGACCGTTCAGCCTCAAGCAGGTCTCCGGGATGCGCGGCCCGCGAACCACTCGGCCAGGCCATCCGGGTAGTCGCCGGTTTCGACGCACTGCTGCAGGGTGGAAGCGACCGGGGGCAGGTCGCCGGGGTAGGTCAGCCCGGCGGTGCTCTGGGTCATTGGCAGGAGTCGAACCCGGGCTGATCCCTGGCCGATCAGGTGACCGACCGTCTCGCTGAGCAGGAACTCACTCGTCAGCGGATCGTCGAGGCTCGCGTGGAAGTCGGTAAACGCGGCTTCGAGGAGCCCGAAGATCGAGGGCTGGAAGGCCCAGAGGTTCATCGAGCACAGGGTTTCGCGCGCCAGGTTCCGAACGTCTCCCCCGCCATCACGGCCGACGAGGCCCGCATCCGTCTCCCGTACGTCGTAGACCTCGTCGATCCCCTCCAGGGTCGAGCCGGAGCCGGCCGTGAGGATGCCGCGGTTGACGCCGCTGGTACGGGAAACGCCGGTGCGATGGAGTTCATAGGCACCGAGGAAGTGCGAATCGTCGCCCGCCTCCAGCCCGTCGGCGGCTCGCCGGCCGAACGACTCGATCGCCCTCGGACCGTAGAAGTCGTCCGCGTTGACGACCAGGAACGGTCCCTCGATCTTCTGCCGCAGCGCGAACACGGCATGGCCGGTGCCCCACGGTTTGGCCCTCCCCACTGGCGCCGCCGCACCGTCGGGCAAGTCGTCCAAATCCTGGGCCACGAAGTCGACAGGCACGGCCCGACCGGCATGCTCCGCGGCCCGGCTCATGATCTGCTCCGTCCGGTCCGCCGACGTCACGAACACGACCTTCTCGCAGCCGGTGCGGATCGCGTCGCAGATCGCGTACTCGAAGAGCGCCTCGCCGCTCGGACCAACCGGTTCGAGCGTCTTCGGGCGCCCGAATCTCGCCGAGCGGCCGGCGGCGAGGATCGCCAGCGTGAGTTCCTGGGTCAAGCGGCTCGATGCCTCTCGACGACCGCCATGTCGAGCTCGACGCCCAGACCGGGCCCCGTCGGCGGTTCGATGAACCCGTTCTCGAACTTGACCGGCTTCACGAAGATGTCGCTGTGCAGAGCGTTCGTGTTGAACTCCTGGATCAGGAAGTTCGGCGAGCAGGTATCGAGCTGCACCGCCGCCGACGCCGCGACCGGGCCGCAGTACATGTGCGGCGCGATCATCGCGTAGCGCGTCTCGGCCATGCCGGCGATCTTCTTCGCCACCAGGAGGCCGCCGCACTGGCCGACGTCGAGCTGGATGATCTGGGCAGCCTGTTTCTCCAGCACCTCCGCGAACTCGAACATGTTGACCAACCGCTCGCCGGTCGCGATGGGAATGCTCGTGTGCGCCGCGACGCGAGCCATCTCGTCGACGTTCTCGGGCGGCACCGGCTCCTCGAAGAAGAACGGGTCGAACTCCTCGAGGATGTCCGCGACCCGAATCGCCACGGCGGTCGAGAACTGGCCGTGGGTGCCGATGCCGATCTCCAGCTCGTCGCCGACCGCGTCCCGCATGGCCCGGAAGATCGTCGCCACGTGGCGGATCGTCTTCAGCGAGTAGTCCCGCGGCGGACCGGTGATCGGCGAGAACGGGTCGAGCTTGCAGCAGGTGATCCCGCGGTCGACCAGTTCCTGCGCCCGCTCGCCGGCGAGGGACGGGTTCTCCCAGATCCCGGAGCTGTTCAGGTACGCGTAGGCACGGAGCTTGTCGTGGTACCTGCCCCCGAGCAGGTTGTAGACCGGCTGGTTCGTCGCCTTGCCGATCAGGTCCCAGCACGCCATCTCGATCGCCGAGAACGCCGGCACACCGTACAGCCCGGGGTGGCTGTAGTCGTGGAGAGTCGTCTTCATCCGTTGCCAGATCTTCTCGACGTCGAAGGGGCTCTGGCCGACCACGAAGCGATCGAACAGGTCGTTCAGCAGCTCGATCTGCGGCTTGAGGTTCGTTGCGCCGCCGGAGACCCGCTCGCCGAGGCCGACCAGCCCCTCGTCCGTCCTGAGCTGGATGAACAGCCACTTCCGGTGTCCGATCGGCGGGTCGATGTTGTCGATCAGGATCGTCTCAAGTTCGGTGATCTTCATCTTCGACCCCTCGGAGTGTTGAGCCAAAGCGGCCGCCGCCTGGCGCGCCGCGGTCAGGCCGGTGGTCATGCCGGCCGCCGCGATCCCCGCGCTGGAGATGAAGCCGCGTCTCGTGATCATTGCAGGCCGCCCGACTCTATGTGGCCGGCCGGATGCGGTGACGCCAAGGTCCCATCCGGGACTGGCGCAGCAGACCTAGGAACGGCTCAGGTCTCGACCTTGCTCATCAGCCGGGCATCGGTCACCGGGTAGTGGCAGAGCGTCTCGTCGCAGGCTTGGTAGTCGACCAGGACCGTCGCCACGTCGCCCGCACCCTCTAGCGGCACCTCGACGCGGAAGTCGCCGTGGATCCGGCCCTCGCCGTCCGCTTCGGGCAGCACGGGGTCGCTGGCGACCTGGTAGGCGAAACCGGATGGGGCACGGACGCCGAACTTGAACTCCGCGTCGGAACCGGGAGCGTAGATCCAGAAGCCGGGTTCGAGCTTGAAGTCGAGGACGGCCAGGGTCGTCTCGCCGTCGGTCGTCGTCGACATCGTCACCTCGACCGCGGGACTCACGGTGACGGAGAGATCGTCCAGTTCGTCGCCGTCCGCCGCGAACCGGGAAGAACTGAGCAGGTCCGACCCTCCGGGGCCCTGGGCGGCCCGGAATCGGTAGCCGGCCCAGTCGGAGGCGAAGAGCGAGGCCCCGTTCTCGTCGAGCCAGCCCTGCCAGTCGTCCGCGGAGTCATGGCTCACGCCGGCGTAACGGGCCAGCAACCGCTCGGCCCGCTCGGGCTCGACCCCTTCACGCAGGTCGGCGACCGCGCGTTCGAGCAGGGCCGGCTCGTTGTTCGCGATCCCGAGCGCCCTGGCGTCTTCGTCGATCCGGTACTTCCCCTCCAGCCGGAAGTACGCCTTTCCGTCGTACTCGCTGCCGATCCGCCCGCCGTCCCAGTGGAGATACGGCTCGTTCTCCTCGTACCAGGCCTGCCGCTCCTCCCGGGAGCCGCTCGCTTCCGGCGGGACCGTTTCGCCGAAACTGCGCTCAAGAACCCGTTCCTGGGCTTCCTTCACCTTCTCCGGCGTGTCGTAGTACTCCTTCATCTCCTCGGTCGCGTAGTTGTCGAGGAGGGCGAGGCTGGTCGCCAGCGCCTCGCGGGGACTGGCCTCGCGAGTCGCCAGGATCGGATGATCCCTGAAGCCGTGGATGTAGTGGACGGCATTGATCAACAGCCGCTGGCCGGTCTCGGTCATCTCGTCCACCGTGCCGTAGAACCCCCACTGCAGCAGCCGCCCCTGGCGGCCGATGGCGAAGTAGTCCGGACCCTTCAGGTGCGTGCCGCCGGCGATCCACTCGGTGTCGGGCGAATCGAGGAAACCGTCGCCGGTCGTCACCACGCCCGGCTCGCCATTGTCCGGCCGCCCGCCGACGGGGAGGTTCAGGGTGTCCCACTCCTTCTTGAGGATCTTGACCGTGGTCATCGTGTCCGGGACGTCGTCCGTCAGTTCGTAGTACTTGTACTTGGGTGGGGTCGGCACCTCCTCGAGCTCCAGCTCGACCTTTAGAGGTCCGTGGAAGATCGGATGGCCAGAAGTCGGATCGGACGTGGACTGCGGCACGACAGCCCTGGAGAACAAACACAGTCACCCGTATCGCCAACCCAGCAACAGGTTCAGGTCGTCCGAGATCTGGGCCCCCTGGCCGCCGATCAGGACGGTGGGCATGGAGAGGGTCTCCAGATCGACACCTTCAGCGCCCGGCACCACACGGGTCCGTTCTTCCGACCGGTCGATCGTCTGGCCGTCGACGATCAGGACGTCGGCGTCGCTGAGGTCGGCCTTCGCCAGGTCGTTGCGCGCGATGCTCCGCACGTCGAAGTGCTCCGCGAGCAGTGCGTGGTAGCCGTCCGCGTGCGGCGTGCCGGCGTCGCCGGCGTAGACGACGCGCAGTTGCGGCGCCGGTTCGGCGCAGCCGAGCGTCAGCGTGCTCGCAGCTATCGCGGCCAGTCCGAACCACTGTGTCAATCGCATGTCGGTGTTTCCCTTCGGGGTTTGCGACGGCAGGCTGGAGCCTCCAACCCTACCGGCAGCAGCCGCGCCGTCGCTGATCGGACGCGGTCGGTGTGTCCAGCGAGTAGACGTTGAACTGCCGGAGCGGCGGCGAGTAGATGTGGAGCGTGATCAGGTCCTGGCCGGACGGCTGCGTGTTCGCGACCTGGTGGCAGTCGTCCTCCTCCGACGCGCAGACGCGGCCGGCCCCGTGCTCACGGCGGCCGCAGGGGCAGATGAGACCGGATGCCGTCGGCTCGAACTCGGTCTCGGTCGCCACGCCTTCGACGACACGGAAGGCGCAGCTCGAACCCCGGTGGTCGTGGATCGGGGTCCGCTGGCCGCTGGACCAGCACAGGCAGACCAGCTCGTACCAGTCCGACTCGGCGATCCGGTTGCGCTGGTACTTGTCCTCGCCGAAGCGGCAGGCGGCGCCGAGATCGGCGCGCGTCACCGCGACGTCGCCCAGCAGACCGCTTAGGAGCTCCAGGTCGGCGCGGCCGTCAAGCGAGCCCAGGTAATCCAGCAGCGGACCGAGCCGGCCCGCGGACGACCCCGAGTTCACCAGCCCCCCTACATCGACCACCGGATCCCGAACTGCGCCGAACGCTGGTCTCCGCGCGTCCGGATTCGTGGAAAGTCATCGCGAGTTATCGTGCCGGGCCCGCCGAGAGGGCCGCTGTTGTTGTAGCTGCGCAGACCGTCCATCTCGATCGCGTTCGTCCTGTCGGTGGCGTTGAAGACATCGAGGAAGACGCGAAGGTCGTGCCGTTCTCTGACGGTAAACGTCTTGGCCAAACTCACGTCGGCCGTGAAGTAGTCCGGCGCGTTCCTGCTGTTGAAGCCTTCGAAGAGGACCGAGGGCCAGACTCTGAAGCCTCCAGGTGACTGCCTGAACGTTCCGTCCCGGACAGTGTAGGGAGTGCCGGACCGGTAGTCCAGGAATCCCGACAGTTGGAGTCCCCAGGGCAAGTTCCCTATCGCCGAGAGCTTGTAGCTGTGCTCCACCTCGGTGTTGAGCGGCCCCACAAACTGATCGGGCGGGTTGTCCGTCTCCAAACGAGCTACCCGATTGAGGGTGGAGTTGCCCGAGATCAAGTCGAAGTACGAACTGCCGAAGGCGTCTTGATTCGTGTAGCTCACATGCACCAGGGAGCCGTTGGCAAAGCGGCGCTTGAACTCGACCTCGACATCGAGGACCTCGCTGTAGCCCGTGTTGGTGTAGAAGAGGATCTGCCCCCTGGTGGGATCGGGCCGCGCTCCGTCGTGCTCGAACGACTCCCTGTTCTGGAAGTCCGTAAAGAAGAGGCCATCGCTGTCGGAGCCGAAGACGTGGACGCTCAACGTGTTTCGCTCACCGAGCTGGCGCTCGTAGCCCACGTTCCACTTGACGATCTCGGGCAGATGGAGGTTCGGGTCGACGACAACCTCGCGTGGTTGCGAGCCAGCCCTCGTCGGGTCCATTTCGAGAGTCACGGGATCGATCGGCACGCTGAAGAGTAGCGGCGGCCGGTCAGCCCCCGTATGGCCGATCAGGTTCGTCCGATCGTGATACAGCCCGGCGCCGAAGCGGAGGACGGAACGGCCGTTCCTCCCGACATCGACGGCAGCGCCCAGCCGCGCCTCGACGGTCTGGTCGTCGACCAGGTTGTTGCGGTCGTAGCGCCCGCCCAGATTGAACGTCCAGCGGTCGTTCACGAACCAGTCGTCCTGGATGAAGAGATGGCTGTTCGTGACCGAGACGTCGATGTCGGTCGCGAATTGGTACACGCCACTGGCCGGAGGGACGGAGAAGTCGTCGACAAACCCATAGCTCCAGTTGATCCACGACGGCTGCTCGGTTCGCTGACCGAAGCGCTCCACGCCGACGCCGGCGCGCAAGGAATGATCCCCACGGAGCCAGGACAGGCGTTCCTTCCACTGGAAGCTCTCAAGCGTGTTGTCGACTTCGGGGCCGATGCCGCCCTCAAGGTGAAAAATGACCTCGCCATCTCGCCGGTAAAGTCGCAATCTCCGATGCGGATCCGCGGAGCTTTCCATGCTCCGGTCGGCCTGAATCTGCCCCAGCACCGATTCAAGCGTCATGTCCGATCCCACGGCAGCGACATGGCGCACGGACAGGCCCAGGGAGTCATTGGCATGATCCTGATGCTCTATGTCTTGCTGGCGGGAGCGGAAGAGCGAGTGCCCGACGGCGGCCTGCTCGCTGACCCAGTTCCCCGACACCGTCAGGTCGTTCGAATCCGAGAACTGGTGGGTCAGCTTGCCGGTCAGGCGGTCGCGGTTGGTGACGTTGGCGGTCAGCCCCAACTCGACCGGCACGGCGCGCGTGAAGACATGACTCTGGTTGTAGTCATAACCCATTTCCTGGTCGTCGTGCTCGTAGCTGGCGAAGAAGTGCGTCGTGCCCCGGTTGACGGGGCCCCCCAGGGTCAGCGAGCCCTGCCTGATTGTGAAGTCCTGGCCCTCCAACTGTTCCGCGTCGTCCGCCGTTGTCCCGACGAACCCCGGTTCCACCACGCCGTCGTGCTGTTGCTGAACCGTCGCCGAGGCGTTGTACCGGTCGGCGCCGGAGCGGGTGATGATGTTGATCACACCTCCGGACGCGTTGCCGTACTCGGCCGAGAACGTCGAGGTCGACACCTGGACCTCCTGGATGGCGTCCAGGTTGTAGGTCTGCAGCGCCGTTCCCGTCGAGAAGGTCGACCCCCGCTGGCCGGCGCCGGCGGAACCCCGGGGACCGGCGCGGGTCTCGGACGTGGCCAGGTCGTCGTAGTTCAGGTCGCTCAGGTCGTTGTTGGCCACGCCGTCGATCAGGAACTGGTTCTGGTTCATGCGCGCCCCGTGAATGCTGAAGCTGTTGTTGGGACCGCTGTTTTCGAGCCCGCCGACCGCAAGCCCCCCGTGGACCCCGGGAAGGATCTTCAGCACGTCCAGGAAGCTCCGGTTCGGGAGCGGCAGGCTCTGGATCTCCTCGAAGGAGATGTACTTGTTCACCCGGGAATCGACCGACTCGATCTGCGGTCGCTCGGAGACGACGGTGATCTCCTCGCTCACCTCCTCGGTGGCCGCGAGTTCGAAGTTCACGCGCTGAATGCTGCCGACCCGCACCGCCAGCGACGAGGGGGCGCCGGCATAGCCCGTGGCCTCCACCGAGACCTGGTAGGTCGCGGGGCGCACGTTCGTCGCGTTGTAGAACCCGTCGGCGTCGGTGGTGAGGACGAGCGGTTCCTCGATCTCCTGCGACTGCAGGATGACCGTCGCTCCGGAGACGGCAGCCCCCTCGCCGTCCGTCACGTGGCCGAGCACCTGGCCGGTGGGACCCTGGCCCGCGGCCGGCGCCGCTACCAGCAGCACGGCCAGCATCATGGCCCAGCCCACCGCCTGCGCGCCTCGGGTTCTCATCTGGTTGAACATGTCCTTCGCTCCCTTCCGGTTCCTGGCCTTCGCGATCTCGAAGCTGCCTGCACCGGAGGTCGTCCGACCCCCGGTCACCGGGCACACTTCAAACGGCTTGGACAAGGCTATGGGCCGGCGTACCCGATAGCTTGATCCAACCCGGAGCCGAAGTTGATCGGACTCGAAGCGCTAAGCAACCGGAACGTGAGCCCGTTCGCTAGGATCCGTCGGTGATCTACTACTTCGGTCCCTTCGTGCTGAAGCCCGAGCAGTACGGCCTCGAGGTGGCCGGACAGCCCCGGCAACTTCAGCCCAAGGTGTTCGAACTGCTGACCTTCCTGGTCGCGAACCGGGACCGGGTGGTGTCCAAGGAAGAGTTGCTCCGGAACATCTGGCAAGACGCCTTCGTATCGGACGCGGCGATCAGCCGTGCCGTCAGCGAGGCGCGAAAGGTCCTCGCCGCCGGCGGCAGCGCCGACTGGATCACCACCGTGTACGGGCGCGGATTCCGCTTCACCGGCCCGGTGATCGAGGACCTGGCCGCGCCGGAAGGCGACCCCTCGGGCGCCGTGCCAAGGCCGCCGGAGGAAGAGCGGGGACTCTCCATCGCCGTCCTGCCGTTCGCCGACCGGAGCCCGCAGCGGGATCAGGCGCACCTCTGCGAAGGGATGGCCGAGGAGATCCTCCACCGGCTCGCGCACGTCGTCGGCCTGCGGGTCACGGCCCGCGGTGTTTCCTTCCAGTACGACGCGCTCGCCGACCCGCGAGAGGTCGGACGGCAGATCGGCGCCGACCTGGTGCTGGAGGGTACCGTCCGCAAGGAGGGCGACGAACTCCGCATCGGCGTCGAGGTGACCGACGCCCGCACCGGCCTCCAGGTCTGGTCCGAGCAGTGGCAGCGGCATTCGCAGCAGATCTTCGCGCTGCAGGACCAGACGGCGGCTCTGATCGCCGAGACCCTGGAACTCCACCTGGCGCCGGACGCGCCCCCGCACGAGGCGCGGCGCACGGCGTCGAGCAGGGCCTACGACCTCTACCTGCGGGGGCGCAGTCTCTACCACCAGGCGCGCAAGAGGACCTACTACGAGGCGCGGCGGCTGTTCGCGGAGGCGATCCAGCTCGATTCCGAGTACGCCCTGGCCCACGCTGCGTCCGCCCACTGCTCCGCCTGCCTCTACCTGTTCCACGAGCCGAGCGAGGAGAACCTGAGGCTCGCCGACGAGTCGAGTTCGCGAGCCCTGGAGCTGGCGCCGGAAGTCGCGGAGGCGCACTCGGCGAGGGCGATGACCCTCAGCACGAACGGCCGGCTGGAGGAGGCCGAAGTCCACTTCCGGCGCGCCCTGGAGCTCGACCCGCTGAGCTTCGAGGCGAATCACAACTTCGCCCGGCACCGCTTCGCTCAGGGTCAGATGGAGGAGGCGGTCACGTTCTTCTTCCGGGCCATCGAGGCCGATCCGACGGCTTACGCCCCCTGCTCCATCTGCGCCTCGGCTCTCTCGACGCTCGGCCGGAAGACCGAAGCGACTCGGCTCCAGGAACTCGCCATGGCCAGAGTGAAAAGGCGCCTGCTGCGCTACCCCGACGACCAGCGGGCGATCTACCTGGGCGCGGTCGCACACGCCCGAGCCGGTCGGACCGACGAGGCCCTCAAGTGGGCCGCGCGGGCGGAGGCCCTGGATCCCCAGGATGCCGTGGCGCTGTACAACCTGGCGTGCGTGGCGTGCGTGTGCGGTGATGCGAAGAGCGGGCTCCGGTACCTGGAATCGGCAGTGAGGCATGGTTACCCGCACCTGAGCTGGATCGAGAACGATGCCGACCTGGCGGCGCTGCGGGCGGATCCGCGGTTCGAGGAGGTTGTGGCGCCGTTGCGGGGGGCTGCGCGGCAGGCGGGCTGACTGTCGGTGCGCCGGCCACTGGGTGGAGCTTGCGCGGGTCTACCCGTGCCAGGCGCACCCACGCTTGACGCGAACAGCTCGGGGGACGGAACGGCGTTGCCCGGAGCGCTCAAATGCCGAGCCAACCAAGTGCGCTACACACGGCCCTCGTGGTCAAGCCCCATGTCAGACTGAGCGCTACCTTCGTCTTGCGGTACTCGCCGCCCAGGGAACACCTCCAGGCCTGTCTTGATGGGCCTCACTCCTGCGGACTCGACAAACACCTGTCAGCACTTGAATCTTCCGCCGGAAGAGGCCCGATCTCAAATCAAACCCGGACGCTCCACGAGCGGGCTCGCGAGACCACTTCCACCTCGGCGGACGCAACCTCTACGCCGATTCACTCACATTCCACACGAGACCTTGCCAAGAGCCCGTTCATGGAAGCTTGAAGGTGTACGGGTCGGACTCCGCGAAGCCGTAGCGGTTCCGGACTCGGATAACCGCCGTGTACTCACGCCCGGTTTCTACCGTCGTCTGCACTGAGTCTCCGCTGAACTCGACAGGACTGCCGTCCAGTTCATACTGGCGCCCGATCAAGTGACCACAAGGGGTGAGGTCCTCCAGATAGAACATCACATCGGCCTCGCCAAGCTTGAGGCTGGGCGAGACAGCCATAGAGAACCGGGGTGTGCATTCCGGGGACTGAACAGGGCCGATTCGCCCCGCCGACACCGCATCTACACCCGGCTCGCCATTCTTCCAAGCCTCGTCCTTCCACTCTTCCCGAGCCCACCAGCTCCACACCGGACCGTCCTTGTTTTCCGTCGTCATTCGGATGGCGAGCTGCTTCTCGCTGCTCGGCCAACTGAACGACGCGCTTCGCCGGCCCCTGCCGGGCATGCCCATAACAAATCGAACCGGTAATATGCGCCCCAGTACATACGCTGTGTAGGTTCCGATCGGGTCAGTGAAAGTTCTTTCCTCTACTTCCCAAACTCGGATCTGGAAAGCGGACTCGTCCTTCGAGTTGTCGTCCCACTCCAGTGTGACGTGCATGTCGCCGTCCCTGGTATGCAACGCGTTGGTTACCCTGAGCCGAGTCGCAGTCAACGAAAGGTCGTATTGCCAGTCGCTGAGCCTGGCGATCTTCGGCACAGTATCCTTCATGAGTTCCACGGAGTCGCTGCGCCCGTAGCCGAGCTTCCACCGCTTCTCCGGATCACCGACGAGTCCGTGCTCGCCGGCGTGCAACGTGATGCTGTCTCCGGCGGAGAAGAATGGGACAGCCTGCCATCGATCCTCTGGCGGGGTGCCGTGGTCAAAGTCCCAGTCGCGACCGTTGCCATCGGGGTCGTAGGCCATTATCGTGAACGCCCCCTGATTGGCCAAAGTTGGCAACTGGTCCACCGGCAACAGGGAATATGGCCAGAGGCGGCCGGCGCCCGGAACCCAGTGCTGTTTGAACAGCGGGTACTTCCGGTGCTCCGCGAGCGGATTGGAGAGGTATCCGTAGCCGTCGCGTGACCCGCGCGCCCGATCCCTGCCGTAGTGCGCAACCTCACGATTATGGTTGAGGCCGAGGTTGTGTCCGATCTCGTGCAGAAACGTCCATTTAGCAGACAAGTCCCATTGCGCCTGACAGCCATAGTCAGTGAAAGAAAACGCTTTCATCGCCATCTGCTGTGGGGTTTCTCCGCGAAGAAAAATCTGAGCCTGACCGCAAAGGATGCCGGCGTTGCGCCAGTTCTTGCTCAGGACGTGCACCAAGTCGGCTCCGGTGTGACGGCGATAGGCGTGGATCATGTTCAAGTCGGTCCGCGCCATTGCCCCCATCAGGTTCGAGGTCGTGTCAAACGAAGCGCCATGCCAATACTCCATCTCCCGTTTTCCGGCTCGGCGCAACCGGGCTTTGGATCCTGAATTCCGGAAGACCTGGTTCGCGAAGGCGATCATGTGCGCGGTCTCAACCCCGCGAGTCGATCGGAGATTCAGCCTGATGAAATCCACGGCCCACGGCGTCAGGAGGAATGCGACATCGATTGTCCAGCGGTCTCGCGCCGCCGACACTCCAGAGGCTACAGAAGGGGTGCCGGCCGCTTCAGGTGACTCGAGTTCAACCCGGATCGGAAGCCGTGATGACGCCGAAGCAGGCTCGGCAACGTCATTGCACCAATCTAAATCGGCCGGCGGGCCACTCTTGCTCTCCGATGCCACGTAGCCGGATTCACCCCGCGCGCGCAGCATGAACGAGCCGTGGGGCGTCTCGAAGCTACCGGCAGTCGCGTTGGTCCCGGCGTCCACGACGAACAACGCGCTCTCGTAGCCTTGGCCCTCCATCGAACCGCCCCAGACGATCGTTCCGTCCTCAAGGGTCTCGAAGTGGATCCTGTTCAGCGCATGGACGTGGTCGCCCCCAGGCGAAACCAGCAAGACGTCGGGCGCGGACGCCAGTAACTCAGCGTCGAGCCGAATCGGCAGCCGCGGCGAGGAGGGACCGAAGTCGTCGTCGACGCTCGCGGAAACCAGGGTGCCCGGAAGGTCCCGCTCTGACGCCAAAGTGAAGAGTACCTGCGCGCTAACCGGCAACGGCGCCAAGGTAGCGATGGCGAACATGCCAAAAGCAAACTGAGGTCCGGGATCGGGTCGTGTCCAAGGAAGAGCTGCTCCAGAACATTTGGCGCGACACCTACGTGTCGGAATCGGCGGTCAACCGGGCGGTCAGCGGAGCACGGAAGGTACTCGCCGACGGCGGCAGTGCCGACTGGATCACCACCTTGTACGGGCGCGGATTCCGCTTCACCGGCCCGGTGATCGAGGATCTGGCCGCGCCGGAAGGCGCCCCCTCGGTCGCCGAGTCAACGGCCCCGAAGAAAGAGCGGGGCATCGCCGTCCTGCCGTTCGCCGACCGGAGTCCACAGCGAGATCAGGCACACCTCTGCGAAGGGATGGCGGAGGAGATCCTCCACCGGCTCGCGCACATCGTCGGCCTCCGGGTGACGGCTCGCGGCGTGTCCTTCCAATACGACGCGCTGGCCGATCCCCGGGAGGTGGGGCGGCAGGTCGGCGTCGACCTGGTGCTGGCCGGCATGGTCCGAAAGGATGGCGACGAACTCCGCATCGGCGTCGAGGTGACCGACGCGCGCACCGGAATCCAGGTCTGGTCCGAGCAGTGGCAGCGGCATTCGCAACAGATCTTCGTCCTGCAGGACCAGACGGCGGGTCTGATCGCCGAGACCCTGGAACTCCACCTGGCGCCGGAAGCGCAGCGCCACGAAGCAAGACGCACGGCATCCAGCAAGGCCTACGACCTCTACCTGCGGGGGCGCAGTCGCTACCACCAGGGGCGCAAGAGGACCTACTACGAGGCGCGGCGGCTGTTCGGGGAGGCGGTCCGGCTCGATCCCGAGTACGCCCTGGCCCACGCGGCATCCGCGCACTGCTCCGCGTACCTCTACCTGTCCCACGAACCGAGCTTGGAGAACCTCAGACTCGCGGACGAGTCGAGTGCTCGAGCCCTTGAGCTGGCGCCCGAAGTCGCGGAGACGCACTCGGCGAGAGCGATGACTCTCAGTAGCGCTGGCCGCTTGGACGAGGCCGAAGTGCATTTCCAGCGCGCCCTGGAACTCGATCCGCTGAGTTTCGAGGCGAATCACAACTTCGCCCGTCACCAATTTGGCCAAGGCCGGCTGGAGGAAGCGGTCCCCTTCTTTTTCCGGGCCATCGAGGCCGATCCGACGGCCTACGCCCCCTGCTCCCTCTGCACCGAGGCTCTCTCCGCGCTTGGCCGGACCACTGAAGCGGCACGGCTCCAGGAGCTCACGCTCGCCAGGGTGCGAAGGCGTCTGTTGCGCTACCCCGACGACCAGCGCGCGCTTTACCTGGGAGCGGTCGTTCTTGCCTACGACGGTCGGACAGAAGAAGCCCTGAAGTGGGCGGCGCGCGCGGAGGTCCTGGATCCTCAAGACGCCGTGGCGCTCTACAACTTGGCCTGCATCTCTACGGTCTGCGGAAACGCGGAACGCGGCATGGCGTACCTCGAATCGGCGATCACGCACGGCTTCCCGCACCTGAACTGGATCGAGAACGATGCCGACCTGGAGGAACTACGCGCGGATTCCCGTTACGAGGAGGTGGTGGCGCCGTTGCGGGAGGCTGCGCGGCAGACGGGCTGACTGACTTGCGCCGCCCACTGGGTGCGCCGGCGTCCCGCCGGCTGCCGCGGCAGGCGGCCAGGTAGCAGCGCCAGCCGCAGGCTGGCTCGATCCTGCATAGCCGCACAGCCCGACCGACTCGGGCTCGCCGCTTCGCGGCATCGCGCACGGATGCCGGCGGAGACGCCGACGCACCCAGTGGCGGAGCTTGCGCACCCTGCCTCGGCACAGGCACACTCGGGTACCCGATCACGGACAACAGGAGTCGGCGGATGCTGGAACTTGGTCTTGAAGGCAAGGTGGCGATCGTCACTGGCGGCAGCGATGGGATGGGGCTCGCGACGGCGCGTCGCCTCGTAAGCGAAGGCGCCCGCGTCGCGATCTGCGCGCGCCGGGCGGAGAACCTGCAGCGGGCCGCCGACGAGCTGCGCGCGGCGGGCGGCGGCGCGGTCTTCGCCCAGCCCGCCGACGTGACCTCCGCGGCCGACGTCGACTGCTTCATCGACGCGGTGACGGCCGAGTTCGGCGGGGTCGACATCCTGATCAACAACGCCGGCGCGTCCGCCGCGCAAGGCATCGAAGCGCTGGACGACGACGCCTGGCTCGCCGACATCCAGCTCAAGGTGATGGGCGCGGTGCGATTCTGCCGCGGCGTCGTGCCGTCGATGCGCGAGCGCGGCGGCGGCGCGATCGTCAACGCGACGATCGGGGGCGGCAAGGCAGCGCCGGCGCGGGCGCTGCCGACCAGCGTCACCCGTGCCGCCGGCATCAACCTGACCAAGTCCCTCGCCAACGAACTGGCCGCGGACCGGATCCGCGTCAACACGATATGCATCGGCCTGATCAAGAGCGACCAGTGGGTGCGCCGGGCGGCGGGCCAGGGCACAGACGTCGACTCGATCTACGAGGCAATGGGCAAGCGCGTCCCCCTGGGCCGCGTCGGCGAGGCGGAGGAGTACGCCGACCTGATCGCGTTCCTCGTCTCGGAGCGCGGCGCCTACATCACCGGAACGGCGATCAACCTGGACGGCGGGCTCTGCCCCGTCGTCTGACCCGTCGTCTGATCAGCATGTTTGACCGTAGAGGCTTGAACCAACCCCGGTCGGAGACCCGATCTCAACCCCGCCGCGAGGTATGCGGGCCAAGGAGCAGAACGTGAAAGTAGCGATGCAGAAGAGCCCCTTCAATCGCGGGGATTTGATCGAGGCGCAGGGGTTCGAGACGGTGGAGGGCGTCTGCCGCAACGAGGACGACCTGGCCGACCTGATGTCCGACGCCGACGGCGCCCTGGTCGGCGTCATGCCGCTGACCTCGCGCTCAGTGCTCGAGCGGTGCCCGAAGCTCAAGGTGGTCAGCCGGCTGGGGGTCGGCGTCGACTCGATCGACCTCGACGCGGCGACCGAACTCGGCATCCTGGCGACCAACGTGCCGGGTTCCAACACGACCGAGGTCGCGGACCACGCGATGGCGCTGATGCTCGCGCTCACCCGGCGCGTCGTCGACGCCGCCGGCACTACCCGCGAGGGCCGCTGGGGCCATCGGGAATCGATGATCGGGCTCCTCACCCGCGTCCGGCGGATCGCCGGCCACACGGTCGGCATCATCGGCTTCGGCAACATCGGCCGCGCCTTCGCCAGCCGGGCTCGCGGCTTCGGACCGGCGCGGATCATCGCCGCCGACCCGTACGTCGACCAGGTCACCGCCGACCTCTACGGCGTGCAGCTCGTGCCGCTCGAGGAGCTGCTGGCCGAGGCCGACTACGTGACGATCCACTGCTCGGCGACCGACGAAACACGGCACCTGATCAACGCCGACACGCTCGCCCTGATGAAGCCCACGGCACTGCTCGTCAACGCGGCCCGGGGACCGATCATCGACGGTGCGGCGCTGGCCGAAGCGCTCGCCGAAGGCCGGATCGAAGCCGCCGCGCTCGACGTGACCGAAAAGGAACCGATCGACCCGGACGATCCGCTGCTGAAGCTGCCCAACTGCATCGTGACCCCGCACATCGCCGGGTTCTCGCCGGTGTTCCTGGGCGAGTGCCCGATCCGCCAGGCCGAGAACGTGATCCGCGTGCTGACCGGCCAGATGCCCCACGGCATCGCGAACCCCGAGGCGATCAAGACGATCGCGGTGATGCGGGCGAGCGACCCGGGGCGCTGGGAGGGGGTGCCGGACTTCTCGACCGCGCTGGCGTTGTAGGCGGACCGAGAGCCCAGGAGGAGGAAGCCGATGACCCGACCACAGGACCACCTCTCCCGCCCTGGAAACACGCGCATCGCACCCAGTGGCGGAACGGCGGCTTTCCTTCTGCTCTGCCTCACCTGCCCGCTGCTCGTCGCCGCCTGCGCCGTCCCGCCGCCCGAGGAGGCGGCCGAGCCGGTCGGCGTGGAAGCCGTCGCCGGCTGGCGCATGATCGACCTCAGCCACGCCTACGGCGGCAACACGCTCTACTGGCCCACCGACACCCGCGGCTTCGCGCTCGAAACCCTCGCCGAGGGCCACACGGAAGCCGGCTACTTCTACGCCGCCAAGCAGTTCGCGACCGCCGAGCACGGCGGCACCCACCTCGACGCTCCGGTCCACTTCGCCGAGGGCGGCGACGACGTCGCCTCGATCCCGCTCGACCGGCTCATCCTGCCCGGCATCGTCGTCGACGTCAGCGAGCAGGCAGCCGCCGACCCGGACTATCTCGTGACCGCCGGGGACATCGGCGCCTGGGAAGAACTGCACGGCCCGGTGCCGGCCGGCGCCGCCGTCCTCATCCGCACCGGCTGGCCGGAACGCTGGCCCGACGCCCTCGCCTACCTCGGCGACGACACGCCCGGCGATGCGAGCAACCTCCACTTCCCCGGCGTCGGCGAGGACGCGGCCCGCCTGCTGATCGAAGAGCGGGGCATCGGCATGCTCGGCATCGACACCGCCAGCGTCGACTACGGCCAGTCGACCGACTTCATCGTCCACCAGATCGGAGGCGCCGCCGGCGTGCCCAACCTGGAGAACGTCGGCGACCTGTCGGAACTCCCGGAGACCGGCTTCCTGCTCGTCGCCCTGCCGATGAAGATCGAAGGCGGCACCGGCGCCCCGGTGCGGATCGTGGCGCTGGTGCCGCGGTAGGCGGCTTGCCGGCGTCGCGGCGAGATCGTGTCGCTCCTCGATGAACTCCCGGAAACGCATGAAGGCACCTCAACCCATCTTCGCAAGACAAGCCATGACGCTCTCCAGCGGCGCTGCGGTCGTGCTCTCCGAAAGGGGAAACTCCTCGTCTCCCGAGTACACCACCATGCGTCTTGCCGCATTCAGGTCGCCGGAGGCGAGTTCGAAGCCGCGGCTCGTGCGCGGCGCCGACGATCTCTTGACCTCGATCGCCCACAGCTGTTGGTCGGGCAACTGCAGCAGGAGATCGATCTCGGCGCCGGCCCGGGTGCGGTAGAACCACGGGATCGTGCCGAACGGCGCGGCAGCGATCAGATTCTCGATCGCGAAGCCCTCCCAGCTTGGCCCGACAATCGGGTGCGAAAGCACATCGTCAAAGGTCGTGAGGCCGAGAAGGGTGTGCAGAAGACCGCTGTCCCGGATGTACACCTTCGGCGACTTGACGAGCCGCTTGCCGACGTTCACGAAGTACGGCTGCAGCCTGCGCACGAGCATGAGGTCGACCAGGAGATCGACATAGCGACCGATCGCGGGCACGGAGACATCCATGCTGCGGGCCAGTTGCGACGCGTTCAGCAGGCCGCCCTGGCGGTGGGCGAGCATGGTCCAGAACCTGTTCAGGGTCTCGGCCGGAACGCGGACGCCGAACTGCGGGATGTCCCGTTCAAGGTAGGTACGGATGAAGCTGAGTCTCCAACGGGCCGCGGCCGCGTCGCTCTTCGCCAGGAACGGGTCCGGGAAGCCGCCCCGCACCCAGAGCCGGTCGCGTTCGGGGGCAGTCTCCAACATGTCGAGTCCAGGCAGCTCGTCGTAGACGAGGCGCCCCGCCAGCGACTCCGCCGATTGCCTTAGCAGGGTCTGGGACGCGGAACCGAGAAGCAGGAACTGCCTGGCGCGATGGCCCAGCCGGCGACGCTGGTCGATCTGCCCCCGCAGCACCTCGAATAGCCCCGGTATGCGCTGGACCTCGTCCAGGATGACAAGACGATCGGCATGGCGTTCCAGGTAGGCGGCCGGCTGGGCAAGCCGGGCAGCATGGGCCTGGTTCTCCAGGTCGAGGTAGATGCTGTCCGGCACCTGCTCGGCGATAGCGCGGGCCAGAGTGGTCTTGCCGACCTGGCGTGGGCCCAAGAGCGCCACCGCCGGCGCTTCGTTGAGGCCACGGACGATTCTCTGCTCGGCACGACGCTGAATCATCCTCGTATATTCAACGGTAACCGTTAAATAAGCAAGGTCTACGAAGAGCCCGTCCTCCCCGGAACCACCGTAGTAGAGTCCGCTCTCACACCACCCACACAACTCCGGTAACCGGCACGCCCGGGCCCACGATGCGCGCAGCCGCGTCACATCACGAGGAGCAACTCATGCGCTACACCCTTTCCCTTCTTGCGGCGGCGGCGCTCCTGGCGCTGGCGGCCATGCCGGCGATGGCCGGGTCGATGGACGTCGATCTCAAGGCCTCCGACGGGACGATGCTCAAGGCGACCTACATGTCGCCCGGCAAGCCCGGTCCGGCGATGCTGCTGATCCACCAGTGCAACATGGACCGGAAGTCCTGGTCGGGAATCGCGTCGCAGTTGGTCGACGCGGGTGTCCACGTGCTGACGATGGACCTGCGCGGCTTCGGCGAGAGCGGCGGCGACGGCATCCGCGAAGCGGGCGGGTTCCCGCCGTTCCTGCAGACAGCGACCGGCGACGTGGACATGGCGTTCGACTACCTGAGCAAGCAGGAAGGCGTGGACACGGGCCGGATGGGTGCCGGCGGCGCAAGTTGCGGCGCGATGCTGACGGCCGACCTGGCCGCGCGGCGGGACGTGAAGGCACTGATGCTGCTGTCGGGACCACCGAGCGCGGCAGCGGTGGAGAACATGGCGGCCAAGTCCGACCTGGCGGTCTTCGCCGCCGCGGCGACCGGCGACACGATCACGGCCGGCGTCGACAAGCAGCTCAGGGGCGCGGTGGACGGGTCGAAGCACCCGAACTCGACGGCGAAGATCTACGACGGGCCCGAGCACGGGCTGCCGATGTTCGCGAAGAACGCGGATCTGGAGCCGGCGCTGGTGAGCTGGCTGAAGATGGAGCTGACGGGGAAGTAAACGAGCTACCGCAGCTCGGCGGTCTTGTTCCGCTCGATCAGGTCGAAGTCGATCTCGACGCCGAGGCCCGGGCCCATCGGGGCGTGGACGTAGCCCTCGTCGTCGACCTCGATGTCTTCGACGAGGCCGTACTTTTGCGCCCCCGCCGGCAACAGGACCTCGAACCACTCGCAGTTGCGGATCGCGGCGCTGATGTGCAGGTGGGCGACGTTGTTCAGCGAATTGCCGCCGTGGTGGATCTCGAAGTTCATCCCGAAGCCCTCGGCGAGGTGAGCGGCCTTGAGGCAGCCGGTGATGCCGCCCTTAATCGCGACGTCGCCGCGTAGGTAGTCCGTCGCCTGGTTATAGATCCACGGCGCGAACGAGTCGTACCAGGCGCCGGGGAACTCGGTCGCCATGATCGGGATGCGAAGCTGCTGGCGTAGCTTCGTGTAGTTGTAGATGTCCTGGTCGCCGAGCGGATCCTCGTACCACTCGAAGTCGAGTTCCTCGATCACCTTGCCGACCCGCAGGGCCTGCGGGTAGTCGTAGCCCCAGGTCGAGTCGAGCATCAGCGGGAAGCCGTCGCCGACCGCCTCGCGGACGGCCCGGCAGATCCGCATGTCATCCCGCCAGACGCGGAACGGGTGGATCTTGTAGCCCTGCCAGCCCGCGGCCTGGTACGACCGGGCCTGCTCGACGTAGGCCTCGACATTGGGCTGCTGCTCGGAGCTGGCATACGCGGGCAGCTTCTCGCGGTAGGTGCCGAGGAGCCGGTGGATCGGCTCCCCCGCCGCCTTGCCGGCGATGTCCCAGAGCGCAACGTCGACGGCGCCGACGACCCAGGGCTGGACGACCAGCCGCCGTTCCAGCATCTCCTGGTAGAGCTGCTCCCGGGCCAGCGGATCGCGCCCCATCACGATCGGCTTGAGCATCCTCAGCAACGCGGGCGCTCCCATGCTCGTCCCCATGCCGAGGAACGAATGGCCCTCGATCCCGTCGTCGGTCCGGATCGTCACCAGGCCGAGTTCGCCTGTGCGGTTCGGCTGGCCGGTCGGATCGAACGGCCCGCGGCCCAGGTAGGAGTGCGGCGGGATGTCGTTCCAGGCGAAGAGGGTGATGCTGAGGTCTTCGATCTTCATGGATGCGTGATCTCCCTTGAAATCCCGGCGGTCACCGCCGAATCTTCAAGCTAACAGCCTCGCTAGATCTACCTGGGCTCGCCGACGCGACAGCGTATATGCTGTCACTTCGATGTGGGAAGGATAGTCGTCGACACCAATGTTCTCGTCTCGGCGAGCCTGTCGCCGGACGGTGCAGCCCGCGAAGTTGTCCGACGATGCCTGACCGGCAAGACCCAGCCGCTGATCAGCAATGCCCTGTTCCTGGAGTACGAAGATGTACTTGCCAGAGAGAAACTGTTCGCCACGGCTCCGATCGATCCTGAGGAACGGGCAACCCTACTGGACGCACTCCTCGGCTCCTGCCAATGGATCAACATCACTTTCTTGTGGCGTCCGAATCTGCCGGACGAGTCCGACAACCACCTCATCGAACTGGCCGTCGCGGGGAATGCGGAGCGGATCGTGACCGGCAACGTCAGGGACCTGGCGGCGGGCGAGCTGCTCTTCGAGGGTTTCAGCGTAGTCACGCCGGGCCAGTGGCTCAAAGAGGAGGATTGACATGGCGACCCTGACGATCAGGATCCCTGATGCTCACCGGGACCGGCTCGCTGCACTCGCAGCGCAGCGCAACCTGAGCCTGAACAAGTTGATGGAAGAGTTGTCCGTCCGGGCCTTGGCCGAGCACGACACGGAAATGCGCTTCAGGATGCGGGCAGCGCGAGGAGATGCGAAACGCGGGCTCCAGTTGCTCGACGAATTGGATCGCCACTACGGAACGAGCATGGAGTGACGAAGCCCTCCGAACTCGGCGGGCAGGAGGTATTGCCGAAAGTTGTGGATCGGCGATTTGATCAGGCAGCGTTCCTGACCTGAGTTCCGTCGGTGAATGGTACTCCTTCTCTGACCAGAGCAACGAGGTGCGGGGCGTTGACTCGTCGCCAGCGTTTCTGCGCCATGTCGAGCAGCTTGAAGGCCATCAGCAGGGCCTTGGTGCGTGAGCCGGCGCCCTTGGTGACCCGCTGCCGCAGCTTGACGGTGGCAAACGTCGATTCGACTGCGTTGGTGGTGCGCAGGTGCTGCCAGTGCTCGGCCGGGAAGTCGAAGAAGCTGAGCAGGCAGTCCTGGTCCCTTTGCAGGGATTCGACCGCCTTGGGGTACTTGGCGCCGTAGTCCTCGGCGAAACTCTCGATCTCCGCCTCGGCATCCTCGCGGCACTCCGCGTACATGATCTCGTGCAGAGCCCTCTTGGCCTTGGCCTGCAGCCGCTTCGGCAGCTTGTCCAGCACGTTCCTCAGCCGATGCACCCAGCATCTCTGCTCCCTGGTTTCGGGCCACACGTCGCGGATTGCCCGCCACAGGCCCAGAGCGCCGTCGCCGATGGCCAGGACCGGCGCTCGCAGGCCGCGGCGCTTCAGGTCCCGCAGGACGCTCGCCCAGCTCTCCGCGCTCTCCCGGTAGCCGTCCTCCACCGCGATCAGCTCCTTGGTCCCGTCACGGCGCACGCCAAGCAGGACCAGCGTGCACAGGCGATCGTCCTCCAGACGGACCCGGAAATGCACGCCGTCCGCCCACACGTACACGTAGTCCTCGGCGCTCAGGTCTCGTTGCCGGAAGGACCGGTACTCCTTCTCCCACGACGAGGTCATCCGCGCGATGCTGGATGCAGACAGGCCCGAGGCCTTCTCCCCCAGCAAGGCGCCGAGCGCTTCCTTGAAGTCGCCTGTCGACAAACCCCGCAGGTACAACACCGGCAGGACCTCCTCGACCTTCGGCGAGCGGCGCATGTACGGCGGCAGGATCGAGCTCGTGAAGCGATGATCAGGCCGCCGGTCGTCGACCCGGGGAGCCCTGACCTCCACCGTGCCGGCGCCCATCGTCACCTGCCGCGCGCGGGCCCGGCCGTTGCGCACCACCAGTGCACGGCCGTCCTCCCCGCGTTCCGCGCGGTGTCTCTCCACGTACTCGGAGACTTCCACCTCCAGGGCCTCCACCAGCATCCGGCGAGCGCCCTCGCGGAAAAGCTCGTCGAGAGGCACGACGGTGTTCCCCTCCGAGGCGGTTTCGACTATCTTGAGCATGGGCGGCGTGTCCTTTCTCCCGGCATCCGACCGGGCGTCTTGTTGAACACCCAGGAGGATACGCCGCCTGATCTGCATCACCGGATCCACAACTTCTGGCAGTAGCTCGGCGGGCAGCTCAGCCAGGTCACCTTGCGGCGACTCAGTAGTGGTGACGAGCGGCCAGAAAGAAGACTCGCTTGCCTTGGACCGCGTAGACCAGTCGGTGCTCCTGGTCGATCCTCCGGGACCACTTGCCGGCGAGTGTACGATCACGGCGTCAAGTCCTCCGGGGAAGTGTCTTGAGGAAGCTGGTACTCGCCTTCGTCGCTGCTCTGAGCTGCGGAGTGCTCTACGGACAGGGCGATGTCACGCGGCCCGAGATCGCGGACGTAAGCCACCTCATCGAGTACAACAATGAGGCGCTGGAGGCCGGCACCGAGGGCAATGTCCTGCTCTTCGCAACGGTCGAAGAAAACGGCCAGGCCGAGGTAACCGACGTGCTGAGCGGCCTACCGCACGGCCTGACCCAGAACGCGGTCGAGGCGATTGAGGGGGCGCGACACGAACCAGCGACCTTCATGGGTGGCAGGCGCATCAAGGCCCCGGTTCTCGCACTGGTCCGCTTCGAGCAGGGCAAGGTGACGATGCCGCCGCGAGACAGCATTGATCTGGTTTTCCCCAAGCAGAGAGGGCGTATGCCACGACTCACGTACACCAGCGAAGCGAGGGACGCGGGCATTCAGGGCGATGTCGTCATCAGCGGGATCGTCAACGAGCAGGGCAAGCTCGAGAACGCCACGGTCGTCAAGGGCTTGCCGCACGGCCTCAGCGAGGAGGCCCTCAAGATGTCCAAGATGCTGAAGTACAGGCCGGCAACACTTGACGGCAAGAGGGTGCGGTTCCCCGTAAGCCCGATACTCAGGTTCAGGCTGCCGTGAGATCCCGCCCCAAGACCCGCATCGTCGGGAGGGCTCTGCTCGCGGTACTGATCGGCATGCTCGCCGGCGGAGGGCTCAACGCCGCGCTCGGCGAGAAAGGCGCGGACACGCCGGTGCTCGCGCTGTTCGGCGGCGGACTGGCGCTCGTCGTCGCGCTCGTGCAGACCCGACGGCTGGCGCGGAAACCGCAGGACTCCTGACTAGCCCGGGGGACAGCCTCGCTAACCTGAGGCAGTCGACAAGACCAACTGCCAAGACGCCATTGCGGCCACTCCCAACCCGCTCGTGCACGGGAGCGTTCTACGCCGCCGAAGTATAGGCGGTATGCGGATTCCACCACGGAGAGCTCCCTTCCGACGCCGCCCAGCTCAGACGGCGCAGTCCTAGAAGTCCGTCCCAGGAAGACCAACGGCGACCGGGTTCTCCAGCACCCGCCCGCAGTAGAAGACGGACTCGCAACACCCACTTTCTCGAGGCGAGGCCGGTAGTAGAGTCAGGTCGTAGACGTAGTCACCGCGGCGCCAGCAACCGATCCGGTCGCCTTGGAGCGCCCCACGCTCTTTCGAGGAGCGGCCGAGGCGATCCTGCCGACCCTGCCCGACTCCTGGTTCCGGACGTGCGTCACGTCCCCTCCCTACTGGGGCCTCCGCGACTATGCCGAAGAGAGTCAGATCGGCGCTGAGCCGGACCCGGCCCTCTACATCAAGCGCCTGGTCGCAATCTTCGACGAGGTTCGGAGGGTCCTGCGGGACGACGGCACGCTCTGGCTCAACCTCGGCGACAGCTACACGAGCGGCAACCGCGCAACACGAGCACCGGACAAAAGAACCCTGTCCGTGCGATGAGCTACAGAGCAAGGACGCCCTCGGGCATGAAGCCGAAGGACCTCGTGGGCATTCCGTGGATGGTCGCCTTCGCGCTCAGGGAGGCGGGCTGGTACTTCCGTAGCGACATCATCTGGGAAAAGCCGAACTGCATGCCGGAGAGCGTCAAGGATCGCCCCACGCGGTCCCACGAGTACCTGCGAACAGCAGCGCCGCAAGTACGTCGGCGTCGAACTCAACCCGACGTACGCCGAACTCGCGGCAAAGCGCATCCGCTCGACCCAGCGGATTCTCTTCACGCTCGACTACGACACGGCGCAGTGATCCTGGACCCCCCGCTGCCGGTCCTCCAGATCTCCTTCTTCCAGAGCTTGGAGCGACTCCGGTCGACTCACCTGCTTGATGCTCTGTTGACGGCGTCCTCTGAAGCGGACATCCACACGGTGGACCGAGAGCTCGGCCACTTCGCTGACAACGCAGCGCTTCAGCGCCTCGCCGGCTGGGGACTGAGAGGGGAGATCCTCTTCGCGCTGCCGAGCCTGCTCAGGGCCAACCCGCATCTCCTCGGCTACTACAGGCTCCTGCTCGGTTTCTCGAAAAAGCAGTTCTACGGCAAGGCGCACGGGCTGAGCGCCTTCAAGTCGATGGAGGAAAAAGGAGCCTAGTGCTGCGCGGGCTCGAGATCGTCAAACGCGCCGTTGGTGCTCCCCGCAATTCGGCGACCGTATGGTCGAGACACTGTCGGGAGATCCGGTGGCAGGCCGCGCAGAGGTCTTCAAGTCGGACTTGACCCAGGTCGCGGTCAATCTGGAGTCGATTCCGCTGGACGATGTGACTCAGTTCCGGAGAGAGCACTGCGACGCATATCAAACCTACCGGCGGGATCTTCTGGGCTTCATGGCGGATTGGTCCAATGCCTTGGACGGCCCAGAGAGGACAGCGATGCTCGCTGAGAGGGCGGAGAAGATATCTGACGCATCTAACAACCTGCAACGCACTACGAAGCACGCTTTCGGAAGACTCCCCTCATGGTCTTTGGGGCTCGTTGGCGGCGTCTGGTCGGTCGCGCAGATGGACTTGGCTGGCACTCTCATCTCAGCGATTGGAACAGTTCTCGGCGTCGCAAGAGAGCGGCGCGCCAAGAGAACTGCGAGCGTTTACTCCTACTTGGTCGAGGCTCAGCGCGAGTTTCGCTAGCTAAGGCGTGTACCAGATCGGCGACGACCAGGCGCGTTCCTGGATCGTCGCCGGGAAGTCCTCGCGGGGAGTCGTGCCGGCACGCAGCGCGTCCCAGGACGACCAGCGGCAGGTGGGGTTCTCCAGGACCCGGGCGTAGTAGAAGGCGCGCTGGCCCGAGTCGAAGTCGGGGTCGGTCCAGACCGTCTTGAGTTCGCCGGCGCCGACGTCGTCGCTGGCGGAGCAGTCGCTGAGATCGACGGTGGCGCCGTTGTCAGGGCAACGGTGGGTGGCCGGATCGACCTCGAGGCCGTCGGAGCAGGCGACGTCGTAGACCATCTCGTCGGTCTCGCCGCCTGATTCCCAGCCCTTGACGATCTGGACCCGCTGGAGCGGCGCGGCCATCGTGTCCCGCATCGCCCAGACGAGGAAGCTGGGTGCGGCGTCGCCGTCTTCGCCGACGAGATCGCCGCCCATCGGCACGCTGGTCTCGTAGGCGGTGGCGACGAGGTCCGGGTCGTCCAGGTCGAGGCCGGCCAACGCCGCGCCGCCGAAGAACCGGACCTTCATCCGTGTGCCGGACGTCGCGAAGGTCTCCTTGCGCCGGAAGGCGTCGAAGATGGAGTCGCGCGTGTTCTCGTCGGCCCAGACAGCGGCGAGGCCCGATGCGCCGTTGGTGATCGCCGTCGTGAAGGGATAGATGCGGCCGGTGCCGTCGTCGATCGGCTGTGCAGCGGCGGTTGGGTTCTGCAGGTCGGCCCCGGCCGCGGGCTCGCTGGGCACCGAGCCGCGCTGCTCGGGGGTCTCCTGCATGAGGCCCGAAGCGCCCCAGTACTTCTCCTCGTCAAAGGAGCCGGCGGCGACGTGGGTGTCGGACGAGCCGATCACGCCGACCTTGTAGGGATTCGACACGCCGCCCGCTTCGATCGTCAGGCCGCGGCGAAGTGCGTCGCGAACGTAGCTGCCCGGCGGCTCGCTCAGGATGCTCGTCGAGACGCGGTACGGCATGATCTCGAAGCCCGCCCACTCGTCGTTCGGCGACAGGGCCGGATGGGTTTCCGACGTGCCCTTGGTCTGGGTGATCTCGACGATCGGCTCGTTGCGGCTGCGGAGATCCGAGTAGGCTTGGTCGATCGCGCCGCCCTCGAAGTACTCGTACTCGAACATCCGCCCGCCGGAGCCGTTCGTGTTGTGGGGGATCGCGATCGCCTCGTAGCCGTCCGCACGCCACTCGTCCATCCGGGCCCAGAGGTCCTCCGGGTTGTAGGAGTCGAGCCTCGAGAACGGGATGTCCGGCACCTCGGCACCGCGGAAGACGACGTTGCGGTGCAGGTTCTCGTAGATGCCGCCGGCGCCGGCCGACGTGTACTCGTAGGCGATGAAGGTGGTGAACACGCCCGGCTCATTGTGGCGGTTCGCGGAAGCCGCGATCTCGCTCCAGGCGGAGCGGACGACGTCCTTGTCGAGATGCTCGCGAATGCTCGGGTCGGCATCGGCCATGTAGCGCACGTAGGGCTGCATGGCGGCGAAGATGCCCCGCCGCTCCTGGACGGTTTCGGCGTTCCGCACCGTCTCGCCCGCCGGGTGGTTGTAGGCCGGGGAGTCCGGGTCGGTCATCGCCGGCAGCATGCCGAGGTAGTTCGCGTGGTCGGACACGCCCTGGAAGTCGAGCGGCCGGTCGAGCTGGAGGTCGAAGCCGGCCGGATGCTCGATCGGATTCCCCTTGGCGAACTCGTAGGCCTCGTCCGGACCGGCACGGGTCGCGAACACGAAGGCATCGTAGGAGTACTTCGTGTGGACGTGGAGGTCGCCGAAGAAGGCCTGGCGGTCGGCGGGCGGTCCGGCTTCGGCCGCGGAGGCGCCGGCTGCGGTCGCGGCGGAGTCGGAGGAGTCCTCGGCGGCGCAGCCGAGCAGCATCAGGCTCAGAATCAGAAGCAAAACGGCGAATCGCTGCACAGCGAACCTCCCCTCGGACAGTGGGACCTCGGATGGATGCAGTGTACCGATGGCGCGGCGCTAGGATGAACGGCAACCCATTTCCCGTTCGCCTCGTCTGGAGGAGCCATGGCTCGACAACTCGTCCTGCGCATCGCCGCTCTCTGTTGTCTCACAGGTGCGCTCCTCTCGGCAGGCTCCCTCGCCGCCCAGGCCATCCCACCGCTCACCGGTGACGACGTCGTCTCCGTCCGCGTGCGCTTCGGGATCACGGACACCGAGCCGCAGTCCTGGGACGGCTCGGTCGAAGTGACCGGCGGCGACCTGCTGGCACTCCGGAACTGGAGCGTGCATCCGTCCGAGTCGGTCGACGGCACGAGCTGGACGATGGCCACGCGCCGGGGCGTGAACTACCCGCGCCGGGTCTACCAGTGGGAAGACCCGAAGGGCACGGTGCTCTACCTCAACCACCCGGGAATCGTCGTCGACGTGGCGGCCCGGTCGGCGACGCGGCTCGCCTTCACGACACCGCGGGGCGACTTCGACCTGCGGCCGGCGGACGTCGAGGTCGGAGAAGAACTCTCCTTTCTCGACGGCGCCGTGCTGGCCGACCGGGTGGCGCCGGCGGAACCGCTTTCGTCGCCGGACACGGAAAACGACTTCGCGACGATGACGGGCGGCGAGGACGGCGAGGTCTGGGTTGCCTGGACCGCCTACCGGGACGGCGGTGTAATGATCCTGGCGCGCCGCTTCGACGGCTCGAGTTGGCAACCGGCCATCCCCGTGACCGGCGAACCGGGCGACCGCCTGATGCCGAAGCTGGGACGCGACGGCCGGGGGCGTCCCTGGGTGGTCTGGTCCGAGCAGGTGGACGGCAACTTCGACCTCTACGGCCGCTACCTGGCGAACGCCGAGGGCGGTTCCTGGTCGGGAACCGAGCGCCTGACCTACGCGCCACAGGCCGACATCGAACACGAACTGGCCAGCGACGCGGAAGGCAACCTGTGGATCGTCTGGCAGGGTTTCCGCGACGGCCGGTCGGACATCTTCGCCAGCCGCCACAACGGTTCGCGCTGGTCAGCCCCGCAGACCGTCTCGACCTCCGAGGCCAACGACTGGACGCCCGCCGTTGCAGCCTGCGGCGACGGTCGGATCCACGTTGCCTGGGACACGTACGACCAGGGCAACTACGACGTCCTGCTACGGCACTTCGACGGCACGGGCTGGAGCGACGTCGTCCCGGTCGCTGACACACCGAAGTTCGAGGCCCACGTGTCGATCGCCTGCGATCGCCAGAACCGCCTCTGGGCGGCCTGGAACGAAAGCGGCTTCCAGTGGGGCAAGGACTCGGGCTTCGAGATCTACAAGGAAGCGACCCGCATCTACGAGTGGCGCACTCTCGCCGTGGCGGTCTGGGACGGCGTCCGCTGGCAGGTGCCCGAAGCCGACGTGAACGAGCTGCTCGAACGGGAACTCCCCGAGTACATCCCGGGCTTCAACGACCTGCCCGTGCTCCAGGCCGACGCCGGCGGCCGGATGTGGCTGTTCTTCCGCCACCGCACGATCCGGGCCCGCGACACGCCCGACTTCACGCCGGCCCACCGGGCCGCCTGGCAGATCTTCGGCATCGCCTACGTCGGCGGCGAGTGGACACGTCCGCTCCACCTGCCGTTCAGTCGCGGCCGCCAGGACGTGCGCTGGGAACTGGCCTCTGACGGCCGCGGCAACCTGTTCGCCGCCTGGCCGACGGACAACCGGGACTCGGAGGAGTACCTCTTCGACCACTCCTCGATCAACGCGGCGAAGCTGCCGTCGCTCGGCGGCGAGGCCACGCCGCCGCGCCTCGTCGACCCGGAAACGCGCCCCTACACGACCTATCCGGTACACCCCAACGAAGCGCAGGACGTCGCGCGCATCCGCGCCTACACGATCGAGTCGGAGGGCCGCACGTACCGCATCTACCGCGGCGACACGCACCGCCACACCGAGTTCTCGCACGACGGCCTGAACGACGGCTCGCTGATGGAGGCCTACCGCTACGCCCTGGACGCCGCTGAACTCGACTTCCTCGGCGTCAGCGAGCACAACAACCGGGGCGGCCAGGACACCCCGTACGTGAACTGGCTGCACCCACAGATCGCCGACATCTTCCGCCTGCCCGGGAGCTTCGTCCCCGTCTACACCTACGAGCGCAGCATCAGCTACCCGGGCGGTCACCGCAACATCCTCTCCGCGAAGCGCGGCATGCCGACCCTGCCGATCACCGATGCGGAGCGGCAAAGCGAGGAAGGCGCGGCGAGGCTGTTCGCGTACCTGCGGGAACACGACGCGATCTCAATCCCCCATACCTCGGCGACCGGTATGGGTACCGACTGGCGGGACAACGACCCCGAAGTCGAACCGCTGGTCGAGATCTACCAGGGCGACCGGACATCGGCCGAGTACGAGGGCGCCCCGCGCGCACCGACTGCCGAGAAGCCCTACGGCCAGCAAGGCGGTTTCCAGCCTGCGGGCTTCGTCTGGAACGCCTGGGCCAAGGGCTACAAGCTCGGCGTGCAGGCCGCATCGGACCACATCTCGACCCACATCTCTTACGCAGCCACGATCGCCGAGGACTTCACCGCCGGTGGCCTGCTAGACGCGATGAAGCAGCGGCACTCCTACGCCGCGACGGACAACATCATCCTGGACTACCGGATGCGCGCCGACGGCCGGGAGTACCTGCAGGGCGACATCGCCGAGGTCTCGGGGCGGTTCGAACTCGTGGTCAAGGTGATCGGCACCGCCCGCATCGAGCAGATCGACATCATCCGCGACCAGACGTTCCTCTACAACCGCCAGAACCTCGACCAGGAGGTCGACCTGACCTTCGTCGACAGCGACGTTACGCCCGGCGAGCACTACTACTATGTGCGGGTGATCCAGAAGAACCGCGAGATCGCCTGGTCGTCACCGATCTGGGTGACGGTCGAGTAGATGGACACAGTCTGGGTCCTGGTTTCGGCCGCGGTCGGCATCGGCTTCGTCCACACGCTGATCGGCATCGACCACACGCTGCCCTTCGTCGTCCTCGGCAAAGCGCGCGGCTGGTCGCTGCGCAGGACGCTGTGGGTGACCGGGCTGTGCGGCGGCGGGCATGTCGCGTCGTCCGTACTGTTGGGCGGCGCCGGCATCGGGCTGGCGATCTTCGCCAGCGGTCTCGATCTCCAGGAAGGTCACCACTGGATGGAGGGCCGCGTCGGCGTCTTCGAGTCGATCGAGGCGGTCCGCGGCGATCTCGCGGCGTGGGCTCTGGTGGCCTTCGGCTTGACCTACGCGGCCTGGTCCCTCGCGCGTAGGCGCAGGCGGCAGCGCCACGTGCACGAACACGCCAGCGGACTCGTCCACTCGCATGACCACCACGCGGCCGGCGGCCACGAGCACCCGTCCGGCAAGGCCGTCGGGGTGGCCGGCCTGACCGCCTGGAGCCTGTTCGTCATCTTCGTGCTCGGGCCCTGCGAACCGCTGATTCCGATCCTCATGGTGCCGGCGTTCCAGGTCGGCCTGTGGGCCGTCGTACCGGTGACCGTGGCCTTCGGCGTGACGACGATCGCGACGATGGCTGGCGTCGTGGCGCTGGCCTATCGCGGTCTCGACTTCGTGCGATTCCCGCGCCTGCAAGCCCATGTCCACACGCTGAGCGGGCTCGCGATCGCGAGTTCGGGGCTGGCCATCCTGTTGTTCGCGGTGTAGGCGCACCCTTCTGATGGGCTCACCCAATTTCCAGGTTTACGGCCACGACGACGGGCACGGCCACTCCCACAGCCACGGCCTGCTGCAGCGGATCGGCTACATCGCGCTTTGCGGCGCGGTCGGCGTCCTGCTTCTGCTCTACCTGCTCGGCGTCGTCCGCACGGTCGCCGGCATCGACCTGGCGCTGATCCTCACGCTGGTCGCGGGCTACCCCCTCATCCGCCACGCGATCCTGGACCTGCTCCAGGGGCACTTCTCGTCTCACCTGACGATCGCGATCGCCGCGGGCGCGGCGGTCTGGATCGGCGAGTACTTCGCCGCCGCCGAGGTCATGTTCATCATGCTGATCGGCGAGGGGATCGAGCACTGGACGGTCGATCGCGCCAAGGGGGCGATCGCCGGCTTCGTCGCCAGCCAGCCGGAACAGGCACGGGTGCTGTACTCCGGCCGCGAGGAACTCGTCGCGCTCGGCGAGGTCGAGATCGGCGATCTCGTGCGGGTGCTCGCCGGCGAGCGGGTGCCGGTGGACGGGATGATCGAGCGCGGCGAGTCGTCCGTCGACCAGAGCAGCGTGACCGGCGAACCGCTGCCGGCCCAACTCGGAATCGGCGACGCGGTGTGGAGCGGCAGCCTGAACGAGTACGGCGTCCTCGATATTCGCTCCGAACGGACGGGCAGCGACACGACCGTCGCCCGGATCGCCAACCTGATCGAGGACGCGCAGAGCCGGCGCGCTCGGGTCGTGCGCACCGCGGACAAGCTGGCCCGCTTCTTCCTGCCCGCGGTGCTGCTCGCTGCCGTCGGCATCTACTTCTTCACCGGCGAGATGATGCGCACGGTGGCGGCCCTGATCGTCGCCTGCCCCTGCGCCCTGGTGCTCGCGACGCCGGCGGCGATGGCCTCGGCGATCGCCCGGCTGGCGCGCGAGGGCGCACTGGTCAAGGGCGGCGACGTGATCGAGTCGCTGTCGCGCATCGACGCCTGCGTGCTCGACAAGACGGGCACGTTGACCTGCGGGCGTCCGGCGCTGGCCGGGGTCGCGCCGGTCGCGGGCATGGACGAGGCTCGCTTGCTTCAACTCGCGGCGAGCGCTGAACTGACCTCGGAGCACCTGCTGGGCCGGGCCCTCGTCACCGAGGCGAGGGAGCGGCAGATCGAGCTCTCGGAACCGGAGAACTTCAAGCTCCACCCCGGCCGTGGTGTCACGGCATCCGTGGACGGCCACGAGGTCGTGGTGGGCAACCAGGCGTTGCTGGCGAGAGTAGTGGCGGAGGACGATCTCGGCGCCGTGGCGGAAAGCCTCGTCCCGGAACCCGGCACCGGCGAGACCCGGCTGGCCGTCGCGGTCGACGGCGCGTTCACCGGCGCGTTCGCCCTCGCCGATCCGTTGCGCGACGAGGCTGCGGACGCGGTCGGCGACCTCCGCCAGACCGGCGTCGATCCGATCGTCATGCTGACCGGCGACGCCGAGGCGACGGCGCGCGCGATCGGCCGGCGGACCCGCATCGACCAGGTCCAGGCGGAGTTGCTTCCCGAGGAGAAGGTGCGGCAGCTCCGGGAACTCTCCCGCGGCGACCGCAACGTCCTGATGGTCGGCGACGGGATCAACGACGCGCCCTCGCTGGCGGCCGCGTCCGTCGGCGTCGCGATCGGTCACGGCGCCGCCGATCTTTCGGCCGAGGCGGCGCAGGTCGTCCTGCTGCCCGACCGGCTCGACTACCTGGCGCCTCTGCTCCGCTACTCGCGCCGGGTGGTGGCCCGGATTCGCAGCAGCATCCTGATCTTCGCCTTCGGCATCAACTTCATCGCCGTCGGCTTCGCCGCTTTCGGATTGCTGCCTCCAGCCGCCGCCGCGATTGTCCACCAGGCCGCCTCCCTGCTGGTCATCCTGAACTGCGTCCGCCTGCTCTACGAGGGGCGGGCGGTGGCCGCGCGCGAAGATCGCGGCTGGCGGCGTGTCCCCGCTCTGGCCGGTCCGGTCGAGAGCTTGATCGCCGGCTGGCGGTCCCTGAACACCGGACGGCGCGAAGCGGTCCACCGCATCGAACACGCGCTCGAAGACAGCCCGACGCGGATCCGTGCGTCGGCGCCCCGCCTGCTGCGGGCGGCGCCGTTCGTGCTGTTCGCCCTCTGGGCGGCGAGCGGCCTGCGGACGATCGAGCCCCAGGAAATCGGCCTCGTGCAGCGCTTCGGACGCCACGTCGGCGGCGAGCTCGGCCCGGGCCTGCACTGGCGTTTGCCCTGGCCCGTGGATCGGGTGACGCGGGTCGAACCGGAGCGCCTCCGAGTCGCCGCGGTCGGCTCGCCGCGGGCGGCCGCCCCCACCGAAGCCGGCGCCAGGCCGAGCTACGAGTGGAACGTCCGTCACGCCGGCTTCGACGACACCCCGCCCCTCGAGCGCCTGATGCTGACCGGGGACGAGAACCTGGTCGAGGTCGCGGCCCGCATCCACTATCGCGTCGCCGACGCCGCGGCCTTCGCCTTCGCCACCGCCGACCCGGCGCTGCTCGTCGAGGCGAGCGCCGAGCGCTCGCTCCGCACCGTGCTCGCCGGCCACTCGCTCGACGACGTGCTGACCGGCAAGCGGGACGGCATCGAGACGGCGTGGCGCCGCCACCTCGGAGCGCAGCTCGACGCCCTCGGCGCCGGCGTCGAGGTGGTGAGCGCGACCGTCCAGGACGCCCATCCTCCGCTCGACGTCGTGGACTCCTTTCGCGACGCGGCGAGCGCACTCGAGGAGCGGGAAACGCTGATCGACGAGGCGGAGGGGTACGCGCTGGAGCGTCTGCCCCTCGCCCGCGGCGAAGCGAGCCGGCAGCTCCTGGAGGCCGAGGCCTACAAGACCCAGCGCGTCGAGGCGGGCCGCGGCGAGAGCGAGCGCTTCGAACTGCGCGCCGGGGAGTACCGCCGGGCCCGCGACCTGCACCGCTTCCGCCTCCAGTTGGAGACGCTGGAGAGTTCGCTCGCCGGCAAGCCGAAACTGATCACCGACGCCGACGCCGGCCGTAAGCGCTTCGTCTTCGTGGACGAAGCGGACGACCGCCTTCTCGATGTGTACGTTCCGCCACCGGGCGGTGCCCAGAACCCGGGTGGCGCGAAGCCGCGCGACCCGTGAACCAGTCCGTGCGCCCGTCATCGGGCGCACGGATGGAACGAGGTAGACCAATGACGAATCAAGATCGCGAACACCAGCACGAACATCGCGGTCACCGTGGAGTAGACCAATGACTGAACACAGCCACGGACATCACCACGACCATCACGGTCACCACGACGATCACCACGACGAGGCACCCAGCCACAACGGCGGCGACGGGCACGAGCATTCGCCGGGCCGTGGCGCGTCCTGGTGGCGCGCCGGCCTGGCCGTGCTGGCGATCGTCGCGCTGGCGCGGTCCCTGTTCGTCGTGCCGGAGACCGAGAGCGCGATCGTCACCCGGTTCGGCAAGCCGTTGCGCACGGTGGAGGCGCCGGGCCTCCGGTTCAAGTGGCCGATCGACCGGCGGATCCGCTTCGACAATCGCGTGCTCCTCTACGATCCCGCGCCGGCCGAGTTCCTGACCCAGGACAAGAAGAACCTGGTCGTCGACACCGCGGTCGTCTGGCGGATCGCCGACCCGGCGCGATTCCTGGAGACGATCGGCGACATCTCGGGCGCCGAGATGCGGCTGCACGACGTCGTATGGGCGGGTCTGGCTGCCGCCCTCGGCCGCACCGAGCTCTCCCAACTCGTGTCCACCGAGCCGAGGAAACTGCGGATCGAACAGGTTTCCGCCGAAGTCCGGGAGTCCGCGGGCTCCGTGTCCGGGCCCCAGCTCGGGGTCGAGATCCTCGAAGTGCAGCTCACCCGCCTGAGCTTCCCCGAGCAGAACCTCGAGTCCGTCTTCGCCCGCATGCGGGCCGAGCGTGAGCGGATCGCGAAGGAATACCGCGCCCAGGGCGAGGAGCAGGCGATGGTCATCCGCGCCGAGGCCGACCGGGACCGCGAATTGATCCTGGCCGCCGCCTATCGCGAATCCGAGATCCTCCGCGGCAAGGGCGATGCCGAGGCGGCCGGCATCTACGGCGACGCCTACCGTCAGGATCCCTCTCTCTACCGGTTCCTGCGCACTCTCGAGTCCTACGAGTCGATCCTCGACGATCAGACGACGGTCATCCTGTCGGCGGACTCCGAGCTCTTCTCGCTCCTGGGCGGGGGATCCCAATGAGGCGTCGCGCACTCGCCACGACGGCGCTGGCTCTCGCCCTGATGTGGCTGGGCTGGGGCGTCTACTTCGTCGCTCCCGACGAAGAGGCCGTGGTCCGCGTGCTGGGCCGCGCCACGGCCGCGCCGGCCGGGCCGGGGGTGCACTGGAACTGGCCTCGGCCGGTCGGCCGCGTCGACAAGTTGAAGGTGAGGGAGGCGAAGCGCCTGACCCTCGGCTTCACGGCGCCCGACCGGGTGCTGGGCGGCGAGTCTCCGGCGGCGGAAGCACGGTGGCTCACCGGCGACCGGAACGTGGTTCACGTCCGACTCATCGTCTCGTACGCGATCCACGATCCGCTCGCCTACGCGCTGCGGTTCCGAAACGTCGAGTCCGTGCTGGAGGCCAGCGGACGCAGCGCCCTCCTCGAAGTGATCGCCGGCATGAGCGTCGACGAACTGCTGACTACCGGCAAGGTCGCCGTGCAGCAGAGCGTCCAGGCCGCGTCGCAGGGGCTGTTCGACCGTTTCGAGACCGGCGCCACCGTGCTCTCGGTAAGTCTCGAGGGAGTGAGCCCGCCAAGCCCGGTGCGCGAAGCGTTCAACGACGTTGCCAGCGCGCGTGAGGATCGCGACCGCCTGATCCGCGAGGCCGAGAGCTACCGCAACGAGGTCGTGCCGGTCGCCCGCGGCGAAGCGCGCACACTGGTGGCGCAGGCCGAAGGCTTCCGGACCGCGGAAGTGGAGCGCGCGACCGGTGAGGGGGACCGCTTCCGGGCGATCGCCACCGCCGCCCGCGGCAACCGGGACGAAGTCCGCACCCGCTCCTACCTGGAGACGATGGAACGCGTCCTGCCGCGGATGCGGAAGACGATCCTCGAACCGGGGCGGAGCACGATCGACATCGACTTTCTGCGCCGCGAGCTGACCAGCCCCCCCTCCAGACAACCGCAGTGAGGATGACCCGCAACGCCGGCGCCACGGCGCTGACCGCGCTGGTCCTGGTGGCAGGCCTGGCGATCGCGCTTCGCGACCGCCTGCCCGAGCGTTCGGCCGATGCAGGCGAACCCCGGGAGGTCTTCTGGCAGATGATCGAAGCGAGCGGGGACGGCGCCGCGGAGGCCTGGCTCGATCTCTTCGCCGGAGAGGTCCGGGAACAGCTCGAATCCGTGCGCGACGAGATGGGCGACGCCCCGTTCGAGCAGTACCTGCAACAGCGTGTCGCCGACCTCAAGGGGATCGCGGTGACCGGCGAGGAGGAGCTGGGCGACATCGTCCGTCTCGAGGTCGAGTACGTGCGCGAGGCGAGCTACGAGACCCAGAGTCTCGACCTCCGCTCGTCCCGGGGTCGCTGGCGCATCGTCGCGCTCGGCCCGACGCACGAGCGCGAGCCGCCGGTTCCCTACGGCACGCCGGTCGGCCCCGCCGAGTGACGGCGGAAGGAAGAAGACGGTGAGAAAGCTCGTCATCGCTCTGCTCGCGCTCTTCCGCCGGACCTCGCTGGCGGTGCGGAAGCTCCGCGGGCAGTCCGAGGACGACGTCGCGGCGCAGCGGGTCGTCAGCGGCCGGGCCTGGGACGAGTTCTGCGACACGTTGAAGGCGGCGGGCGCCTCGCTGAACTTCCCGGGAACTCCCCGCGACTCCTTCAACCAGGCCGAGGGCTACCGCTACCTGAGCCGGCTGGCCCGCGCCGGCCTGATGGCCTTCGTCGAGCACGCCGACCCGCGGGCGCCGGTCCTCCACCGGGTTGCCCACGAGACGGTCAAGCTCGGCTCCGACAACCCGGACAACCACTACCTGACCGCCGCGCTCTCGGGCGCCTACGAGTACCGGATCACGGGGCGCCGAAACACCGTCGCCTACCTCGGCTTCGGCACCCAGGCCGGCCACTACGGCCAGGGCGGCGGCCTGCCGCCGACCGGCTACGTCGAAGCCTCGGAACTCGAAATGGACGACGACGGCCGCTTCGAACTCGTTCTCAGTTGCGAGCCGCAGGAAGGCAACTGGCTGCCGATGAAGCCCGACACGGGAATGCTCATCGTGCGCCAGACCTTCCTCGACCGGCGCACCGAGGTCCCGGCCGAGTTGCACATCGAGCGGATCAACTGCGCCCCCGAGGAGAAGAGTCCCGCGCCCCTGACGCCGGGCCAGGTCGACGAGGGGCTGCGCTCCGCGAGCACTCTGGTCGCCGGGGCGTCGCTGCTGTTCGCGAAGTGGGCCCGCGACTTCCAGAAGCACTCGAACAAGCTGCCCAGGTTCGACCAGGAGACATCGAACCAGGCCGGAGGCGACCCGAACATCGCCTACTACCACTCGCACTGGCGCCTGGCCGCGGACGAGGCGCTCGTCATCGAGGCTGTGCCGCCCGAGTGCGAGCACTGGAACTTCCAGCTCAACAACTACTGGATGGAATCGCTGGACTACCGCTACCACACGATCCACACGAACAAGCACCTCGCGGACTACGGGAGCGACGGCTCCGTGCGCCTGATCGTGGCCCACGAGGACCCGGGGCTCCCGAACTGGCTCGACACCGCAGGCCACACCTCCGGCACGATGTCCTTCCGCTGGATCCGGGCCGAGGAGCACCCGGAGCCGGCGACCAGAGTCGTCAAGATGAACGAGCTACAACAGCGCCGCTGAGCCGATGCCGAAGCGGGTCTCCGAGACACCGACGGACTATGAGCGGCCATTCCGGCCCCTTCCCGTTGCCCTCCTGAACGCGGCCGGCCGCGCCGCCGGTCGTCTCGGGGCGGCCGGGAAACTCGACATCGACTCGATGGTCGCGAAGGCCCGACGCAGAACCGGCCTGTCCAGCTTCGGCGACGCGTGGTTCATGGAACCTCTGTCCGTCCTCGTCCGCTCCATCAACGAAGAAGCCGACCTCACGCTCCTCGGCCGGACGATCCAGAGGCGGCGGATCGAGGGAGCACTGGCGACGCGCCTGCGGATCGAGGAACTCCTCCGCCGGCGGCCGGAGATCCGGGACATCGAACTCGGGCCGGCCATCGTGATCGCCGGCCTGCAGCGGACCGGCACGACGACGCTGCACCGGCTGATCGCTTCCCACCCCGAGATGCGCGCAGTCGCGGCCTGGGAGGGACTGAATCCGCTGCCCCTGCCGCGCGAAGAGCCGGGTGATCCCCACACCCGGATCAGGCAGGCTCTCATCGCGGAACGGGCAATCGCCTACCTGGCCCCCGCGTTCTTCGCCGTTCATCCCGCCGAGCACGACGCTCCCGAGGAGGACGTGCTGCTGCTCGACGTGTCCTTCATGAGTCAGTCGGCGGAGGCGACCATGCACGTGCCCACCTACGCCCGCTGGCTGGAGGGCCGGGACCACACGCGCGCGTACGAGGAGTTCCGCACCCTGCTTCAGCTCCTGCACTGGCAGGCGCCTCGTCATCACTGGGTACTCAAGACGCCGCATCACATGGAGCACCTGGACGTCGTTCTCGAGGTCTTCCCGACCGCGACGATCGTCCAGACGCACCGCGATCCGCTGAAGACGATCCCCTCCTTCTGCAGCATGGTCGCGCACGGTCGAGGCCTGTTCAGCGACCGCGTCGACCCGCGAGAGATCGGCGCGCACTGGCTGGCCAAGACGGCACGTCTCGTTGAGTTGACCGCCAAGGCTCGGGAGGCGGCCGATCCGCATCGCTTCGTCGACGTGTCGTACTACGACCTGGTCGACGATCCGATGGCGCAACTCCGCCAAGTCTACGAGCGGGCCGGCATCCCCTTCGGAGAGGACGCGAGGCGAGTCGCCGAGCGCACCGCGAACCGCAACGTGCAGCACCGCTACGGGCGGCACGTCTACCATGCGGGTAGTTTCGGCCTGACCAGGGAGGAGATCGAGGACCGCATTGCGCCGTACCGCCGGAGGTACGACATCCCGCGCGAGTAAAGGAGACGCCCAGCCAACGTGAAGAAGCTCTTCAAGGTGCTCCGCAAGGCGGTCCGCGACCGCGCGGCAGAGCCGGCCGAGATCGAAGCCCTGCCGGCCTCCGTCAGGATCGACGGCAGGACGTGCCTCGTGACCGGGGCGAACAGCGGTCTCGGCAAGTCCGTCGCCATCGACCTGGCCCGGCGCGGCGGTCACGTCCTGATGGCTTGCCGGAGCGGCCACCCCGACGCGGGCGAGGACGTCAGGGCCGCCTCCGGCTCCGACCGGGTCGAGATGCTCCGCGTCGATCTCTCCGACCTGCGTTCGGTGCACCAGCTCTGCGACGAATTGCGTGACCGGGAAACGACGATCGACATCGCGGTCCTCAACGCCGGCGTCGTGCCGCGCCGCGCGCGCCAGACGCCGCAGGGCTTCGAGCTGATGTTCGCCGTCCACTTCCTCGCCAACCGCGTGCTCGTCGACCGCTGGCTGAAGGACGGCACGGTTCGCCCGGCGGCCAGGATGGCGGAAGCGCCCCGCATCGTCCTCGTCTCCTCCGACGCCCACCGCTCCGCCGAGCCGATCGACTTCGACCGCTTCGGCGCCTTCGTGGATTACGGCGTCCGCGACGGGATCAGGCACTACGGCGCGAGCAAGCTCGTCGTCTGCACGTACGCGACGGAACTCTCGCGTCGCCTGAA
The DNA here is from genome assembly GCA_965232105.1 of Thermoanaerobaculia bacterium. GTDB lineage: Bacteria > Acidobacteriota > Thermoanaerobaculia > Multivoradales > Multivoraceae > Multivorans. Next base: position 1,683,954 of record OZ246956.1, on the reverse strand, counting down.
CCGCGACGGCGAGGGCCATGTCGTGGTCCATTCGCTCTGTCCCGGCCCCGTCAACACGGCCATCGCGCGGGAAGCGCCGTGGTTCCTGAAACCTCTCGTGGTCCCGATGATGAAGTTCTTCTTCCTGACGCCGGAGAAGGCCGCGAAGCCAGTGAGCTACCTCTGTTGCGCCGACGACGCCGGCAAGCGCAGCGGTATCTACCTGCACATGCTGCGCGAAAAGCGCCCCTCCGAGCACGCCACGAACCCGGCCAACGGTCTCAGCTTGTGGGAGGCCAGCGAAACGCTGCTTCGGACGCAGGCGCCGCCAGGCTAGCGGATGGCATACCGACCTGGATCCGGCCTCTCGAAGGCGTTCCACCACATGCGGGAGCTCTTCTCGCGCAAGCCGATGGCCGACCAGGTCGACATGTCGGGCAGAAAGGTGATCGTCACCGGCGCGACGCCCGGGGCGATCGGCTACCACGTCGCCAGAACGCTGGCCGCCTGGGGCGCCGACGTCGCGGTCACCTGCCCGCGCGACAGCGCCGCCGCCGGGGAGACCCTGCTGCGGGACCTGCGGGACGCCGGGCAGCGGCCGAACGGAATCGAGGCCCACCGGCTCGATCTCGCCGACGCCGGGAGCGTCGCGGACTTCGCCGCCTGGTACCGGGAGATGTCCGGCGGCCGCCTGGACGTGCTGGTCAACAACGCCGGCATCCTCCGCGACGTGCTCTGGCGCTGGCGCGAGCGCAGGGTCTCCGCCGACGGGTTCGAAATCCACTGGCGGACGAACTACCTCGGCACGTTCCACCTGACGCGCCTGCTGCTGCCGATGCTGCTTGAGTCCGGCCGGCGGAGCGGCGACGCGCGGGTGATCAACGTCTCCTCGCACCAGCACGACAAGGGCAGCAACGACCGCCTCTTCGAACCCGGGTGGCGCGCTCACGCGCTACCCGCGAACCACTCCGGGCACCCATCATCGGGCGCACGGATGGAAGACTCGGTCGGGGCCGACTCCTGGACCGCCTACGGCCAGTCCAAGCTGGCCCTGATCCACCACAGCTTCGAGCTGCAGCGCCGCTACGCCGCGGACGGCCACCTCCGGGCGGCCGCCCTGCACCCAGGCTCGGCCTACTCGAACATGACCTTCGGCTGGCAGGACGAACCCCGACTGCTCAAACGGACGAAGCGCCTGATCACGCCCTTGGCGCCTCTGATCCTCCTGACGCCGGCCCAGGCCGCCCAGACCACGATCCACTGCGCGACGGACCCTCGCCTGGAAGGCGGCCACTACTATGAACGCTGCGCTAGGGCCGAGCCCATCCCTGACGCGCGGGACGAAGCAGCGTCGCGCCGCCTTTGGGAAGAATCGGACGGCTGGTTCAGGTCGCTCGGCCACGAATAGACACGACGCGCGGTACGCTCCGCTGACTCGCATGGATCTGGCCGCCCACTGGGTGCGCCGGCGTCCCCGCCGGCTGCCGCCGCAGGCGGCCAGGGAGACGCGCCGGCCGCTAGGCCGGCACCTCTTCGGCGGCCGGCTCCATGCCGTCAGCGCAGGAGGCCCCCGGATGTTCAAGCGCGCCATCGATTCGGAACCGGTAGAGATCGACGCTCCGATCGAGGTGGCCTGGGACCTCCTCGTCGATCTCGACCGCTACCACGAGTGGAATCCCTTCGCCCGGACCTACACGAAGACCGATGTCCGCGTGGGCTCCCCCATCCACTTCGACGTCAAGCTGGACCGCTACAACCGGAAGCAGACCGAACGCATCGCGATCGTCGAACCGCCGACCCGTCTGGCCTGGAGCACGAACGTCGCCCTCGGACTCGTGAAAGCGCTGCGTGTACAGCGACTCGAGAAGCGAAGCGAGACGAGTTGCACCTACTTCAACACCGACACCCTGGAAGGGCCACTGGCGCCGATGGCCCGGCTCCTGTTTGGCGGCGCCATGCACCGCGGCTTCGCGACCGTCGGCAGGGCGCTCAAGCAGACGGCGGAGGAACGGCACGGCCGGTAGCGGCCCACGACCTCGCGGCGCGCCTGCCACATCGACGGCAGAGAAATCGAGATCGAGTTGTTCGTATGCGACACATAGTGTCGCAACCGACCCATGTCACAGCGCCCAGTCAGCGGACAGCACTTCCGCTTGCTCAAGCACAGTCCGCGTTGCCTTCTCCTGCTTGTCCGGCGGGTAGCCGTGCTTCCGCAGTACGCGCTTGACCAGCCGTCTGAGGTTGGCGCGGACGTTCTCGCGGAGCGTCCAGTCGATCTTGACGTTGTTCCGTACGGTGTCGACCAGCTCGCGGGCGATGTCGCGTAGCGTCTCGTCACCGAGCACCTGCACGGCGCTGTCGTTCGTCTCAAGGGCGTCGTAGAAGGCGAGTTCGTCGTCCGAGAGCCCCAACGCCTCGCCACGGGCGTTCGCCTCGCGCATGTCGCGGGCGAGCTGGATCAGTTCCTCGATGACCTGCGCGGCCTCGATGGCTCGGTTCGCGTACCGGCGAACGGTACGGGCGAGCAAATCGGCAAAGGACCGCGCCTGGACGACGTTCTTGCGCTTCCTGACGGCCAGTTCCCCCTTGAGCAGCTTCTGCAACAACTCGACCGCGAGATTCCGTTGCTTCATGCCCCGCACTTCGACAAGGAACTCCTCGGAGAGGATGGAGATGTCGGGCTTCTCCAGGCCGGCCGCGGCGAAGATGTCGACGACTCCTTCCGAGGCCACGGCTCGTGAGACGATCTGCCGGATGGCGTAGTTCAGTTCTTCCTCGGGACGCGCCTCGCCTTCCGCGCGCTTCGCCAGCACCGAACTGACGGCCTGGAAGAAGGCCACATCGTCGCGGATCCGCATTGCCTCCTCGTGCGGAACGGCAAGCGCGAAGGCCTGTGAGAGTTCACGCACGGTCCGCTGACAGCGCTCCTTGCCGTCTTCTTGCGCCAGGATGTGCTCCTGGGCCCCGGGCAGCAGGCCAACCCGTTCAGACGCCCTTCCGTTGATCCATCCGGAATGGTCGAAGCCGTGGAACAGGCCGCAGCACACCTCGTGTTTCTCCAGCATCACGGCCACGCCTTCGGACTGATCCACGGTGGTCGTGCCCGTGCCTCCACTCTCCGTATAGGTCGCGAGAGCCCGTTTTAGTTCATGTGCGAGCCCGAGGTAGTCGACGACCAGGCCACCCGGCTTGTCCCGAAAGACCCGGTTGACCCGCGCGATCGCCTGCATCAGCCCGTGGCCCCGCATCGGCTTGTCCACATACATGGTGTGCAGGCTCGGCGCGTCGAAGCCTGTCAACCACATGTCCCGCACGAGGACGATCTGGAGGTGGTCGTCGGGGTCGCGAAACCGTTTCGCCAGCATCTCGCGGCGCGCCTTGTTGCGGATGTGCGGCTGCCAGTCAGGAGGATCCGAGGCACTGCCGGTCATCACGACCTTGATCCGGCCCTTGTCGTCATTCTCGTCATGCCAGTCCGGACGCAGGCGAGTCAACTCGCCGTAGAGGTCGATGCAGATGCGTCGGCTCATGCAAACGACCATCGCCTTGCCGTCCATAGCCTCGATGCGCCGGTCAAAGTGCGAAACGATGTCCTTGGCGATGAGCTTGAGCCGGGGTCCGGCGCCGGCGACCGCTTCGAGCTGCGCCCACTTTGTCTTCAGCCTCTCCTTGCGCTCGACTTCCTCGCCCTCCGTCACGTCCTCGAAGTCCGGATCGATCCTTGGCCGCTCGGCCTCAATCAGTCCGAGTTTCGCCAGCCGGCTCTCGTAGTAGATCGGCACCGTCGCGCGGTCCTCGACGGATCGCTCGATGTCGTACACGCTGATGTAGTCGCCGAACACTGCCCTCGTGTTGGCGTCCTCCAGCTCGATCGGCGTACCGGTGAAGCCGATGAACGATGCGTTGGGGAGCGCATCTCGCATGTGGCGGGCGTAGCCGTCGATGAAGTCGTACTGGCTGCGGTGAGCCTCGTCGGCGATCACCACGATGTTCCGGCGCCTCGACAGTTCGGGATGCCGGTCGCCCTTCTCCTCTGGAAAGAACTTCTGGATCGTGGTGAACACGACGCCGCCCGATTCGACTGCAAGCCTGGCCCGCAAGTCGGCACGGCTGCCGGCCTGACTTGGCGGCTGCCTCAGCAGGTCCTGACAGCGTGAGAACGTGCCGAAGAGCTGATCGTCGAGGTCGTTGCGATCCGTCAGCACGACGACTGTCGGGTTCTCCATCGCCGGCTCGCGGATGATGCGTCCGGCGTAGAAGGCCATCGTGAGGCTCTTGCCGGAGCCCTGGGTGTGCCATACCACGCCGATGCGTCGATCACCCGGATTGCCTCCCGGTTGCCGACCGGACTCGTACCGACCGCGCGCTTCGCGCACTTCAAGGCCTTGACGTTGCAGCTGTGTCGCACGCAGCGTCTCACTGACTGCCGTTCCGACGGCGTGGAACTGGTGATAGCCGGCCATCTTCTTGGCGAGCTCTCCGCCACCGTCGTCCTCGAACACGATGAAGTCCCGGACCAACGTCAGGAACCGACTCCGCTCGCACATCCCCGCGAGCATCACCTGCAACTGGGGCAGATGCGGGCCGGCTAGGGTCTCGCCGTCTATCGTGCGCCACGGCTTGAACCACTCCCGGCCTGCCGTGAGTGTGCCCGTGCGCGCCTCGACGCCGTCCGAAACGATGACCGCCGCGTTGAAAGCGAACAGGCTCGTGAGTTCGGCGTTGTAGGTCTGGATCTGGTTCCAGGCCGTCCAGACCGTGGCCTTCTCGTCGGCCGGGTTCTTGAGCTCAATCAGCCCAAGTGGAAAGCCGTTGACGAACAGCACGATGTCTGGCCGTCGTTTGTGCTCGCCGTCTACAACCGTGAACTGGTTGACCGCCAGCCAGTCGTTGTTGATGGGATGCTCGTAGTCGAGGACGGCGACCTGCACACCGCGAAGCGAGCCCTCAGCGGTCCGATACTCGACCGTCACGCCATCCACCAGCAGGCGGTGGAACGCACGGTTGCGGGCCTCCAGCCCCGAGCCCTCGACCTGGGACAGTCTCCGGAAGGCGTCATCCAGCGCCTCTGCAGGCAGGCCGGGATTCAGCCGGGACAAGCCTCTGCGCACCCGGCGCTCCAGAATGACCTCGCTGTAGTCGGTCCGCTCCGAGTCCGCCGCGTGCGGGGCAATGTTGGGGCCGTGGGCCACCTGCCACCCAAGGCCTCCGAGCCATTCGAGCACGGCGTCTTCGACCTCCGACTCGGTGAGGGTCGCGGATACCGAAGTCATGTCACGCGTGCCAACGCTCTCTCGCCAAGGGTGACGGGAATTTCTCTTGAAAGGACTTCGGGGGGTCTCTCGGAAGGTCACCTACCGCCACACTACGAGACGTGAGCTTCTCCTGCTGCCACTTCGCTGATCGGCTTTATCGACTCGGCCCCATCCGACGCGACAACTTCCACAACGGGATCGCCGACTTGTACAACACTCTCCGACTCGTCAATTTCTTCAAAGGAAGAGTCGTCCTTCTTGAGAGTATCGTATCGGGTAACCCACTTCGGAGGTGCAAAGCTCCTCGCAAAGCCCAAGTCTATTCCGCTACCTCCAACGTTGACTTCTCGAGCCAGTGTGTTGGCGATCGAATATCTCTCGGCGACTTCGTAGATCTTCACGCGTTTCTTAGGCAGGTCCAACTTGCCAAGAGACTCGCCAGTGATGGGGTCCTTGAGTTCGTGGTTTCTCGCATGGACGACGTCAAACCGCATTCCGACTTCCACATGTCTCAACGACCCAATGTTGAGTGCCAACTGACGAGTGTTGAGTATTGCAGCTACATGACCACGGATTCTACGTGGCCTGGTTGTTTCGGCCATGCCTTGATTCCTCCATCATCTTGCCGCGCAGTTCGGATACAAGGTTCGGCAAGAATGTCTGAACCTCGATTAGCGTTTGTCCTGTTCCGATCATGTTACCTTCTAGTAGTGCGTCGATATGAGAGTGGTCCACATCTTCCTTCGCAAGAATCTCTCGTATGCGGACGAGGTCGGACTGCACTACGAGAAGGCGAAGAGCCGCAGATCGAGCGGCGAGTCGATGCTGGTCCTTCTGGCGAGCCTGCCGCCACATCAGCCAAGCGACTACTGCCGATGCTGCCGCGAACAAGGCGGTGATCGCGGCGCTTAGCGCCGTTAGCGGTTCCCAGTTCACGCTGGCCCTTCGCGCTTCGGCATCGCCCGGCTACGCTACCAGACGGTAGCGGCTCCGGACTCACGCGGCGACCAACTTCAGGTCGCCCTCGCTCAGCCGGTCTCGGGGACGCGGTACCTTGGAGCGCACACAGACGGCGTGAACGCGAGAACCAATACACGGAGCCGCCGCCCGACCACCAACGGACCCCCCGGAGTCAAAAGGAGCTGCCTCTTCGACCTTCGCCTCGGAGAACGTCGCGGATGCCGGCGTCATGTAGCGGCTTCCAGGGCCCTCTCGGCATCGCGCACGCGGATCTCTCCCGAGACCAGCCTTGGGAGCAGCGCGTCACGAAGAACGCTCAAGGCCACCGCCTCCTTCGTGTTCACGACTAGCCGATCGTACAAGGGGCGGCCGAAACGTTCGTACTCACCGAGAACTACTCCCGAAGGAACGAGTACTGGTATCGGCCGGAACGCCTTCTTGCTGATTTCCGCAAATGTAGACCCACCGGCAATGTTCCTGATGTAACCGAGGTTCTGGCCGCACCAATGAAGTACGTATAGGTTGGACAGACGGCCCTCGCATCTCATTGCAATGAGGCCTTGATTGACGGCCGTCGGTGTCTCGGCAATGGCTAGGTATCCGATTGGAGCGCGAGAAGACATGAGGACCGTGCCCGCGGGAAGCGTCCCAGAACCGACTCTCGCCAGCCCTGCGCCTGTGATCTTGCGGCCCGTCCCCATCAAGACCGGAGAGACCAACTTTGAAAGGTCTTTAGGTGTAGCCCAGCAATTCTGGCCTCCATACCAGTAAGACGGTTCTTTGGTACTCGGAGTTGAACCTCCTACAGCCCTCACCTCTTTGCCGATCTCAGACACCTCCCATCCAGCCGGGATACTCCCTAACAAGAACGAGTCCACCAATCGGTCGGGAAACAGCTTCGCGGTTCCTTCCCATAGGCCCGTGTTTCGACATTCCATCTTGGCCCGCACCGGGTCGAAATCGACGAACCAGGACATGAACAGCGCCCGCGCCATCGCCTCCAGCGTCGCGGTCATCCGGTGGTTCAGCTCGATCTTGTCGTCAAGCGTGCCGAGGATGTAAGCGATGGCTCGTTGTTCGCACAGCGGCGGCAACCGAACATCGAGGGCGCGCAGTTCGTCACTGTTGATCCGACCCGTGCCATGACCGGCGAGGTCTACGAGATTCAGTAGACGCCGTTTGTTGCCTGCGACAAGATACGGCAGGAACTTCGGATCGATACGTCCCTTGGGCAGAAGAGCCTTGATGTCCTGGTTGAAGGCCATCGGTCGTTCTGTCACGCAGACTGGCAATTCCTTCAGTAACCTCATACCCCTGACAAGGAGCAGGAGCGTGCCGGCCGGAACCTGCCTAGTGCCGTTGGCAAGCCCCTCGGCAGTGACGTGATGGCTCGTATCGCGGAGCAGAAACTGCTTCATGTCTCTCGCAGAGACCCAGGGAACTTCGCCGCCCCAGTACGTCGGTTCCCCCTTGGACGGTGTACCTCCAGACACGAGGCGGACTACATCGCCTAATCCGACTTCTTGCCAGCCGGCAGCAGCATCTGAAGAGTCGGAGCTGGTTGCCTGGCAATCGGCTCGTGCGAAGCAGTCGCCCTGCCGCACCCCGTCGTCACCGCAGAACGACCGATCGCCTCCTGTCAAGACCACATACTCCCGCTCGATCTCCCGATGGAACCGCTCCGGCAAGCGCGCCCAGTCGCGAGCCTCGACCAGGAACGGGATGGTCGAATCGTGAAGCGCCTGAGTGAAGTCACCGAGGGCGCAGATGTCGATCTCCTCTAATCCTGAGCCTCGCAGCACGAGGTCGAGGTCGCTGCCGTCGTGGCTTTGGCCGTTCACGCGGCTGCCGTAGGCCCAGACCTCCACGGCGGGGAGATGTTCGCGTAGCAGGGCTTCGAGCCGCGCCCGGTGGCGCGGCCTCAGGTGGAGGCGTTCAGTCATCGGCCGCCTGCTCGATGACCGCGATCAGCGCCCTGGCGTCGGCGAGAAAGGCCTGCAACCGCTCCATCGCCGCCATGTCGAACCGGCCGCCCTTCTCCCGCTCAACGAACCCGTCCACAGCGTCCCTGTAGCCGAGCCAGCGCTCTCCGACCTCGATATCGATCAGACCGTGCTTCGCCGCGTGCCGGAAGATGTCCCTGAAGGTCAGGCTGTCCGCCCGTCGATTGCTCGGGAACCATGGGCGCAGGCACTTCCTGAGCAGCTTCCCGCTTTGCTCGAGCGCCACTTCGAAGTAATCGGCGCACACTTCGCCGGTGAGGCGGTGGGCAGTCGCGTCTTCGGCATCACCGAGAGCATGGAGGCAGGCTGCCAGCCGGTCAAGACGGCTCCTGAGAAACGTCGTGTCGATGCCCATCGTCAACGCATGTGCGGCCACGATCTCCGCGCTCTGGGTGACCCCAACCGTACTTGCCCCTACGTGCTTCGCCGATGCGCCGACTTCACGCGGCCAGAAGAAGCTGCTCGAATCGTTCAGGGGCCGACCAAAGAGCGACTTCGGACTGTTGCTCCACAAGTTGGAAGTCCTCCTTGCGCCATAGATCCTGTGTGTCGTCGAACAAGGAAACCAATCTCACCCGCTGGCGAGGCTCCTGCAGGTGGCTGAGATCGACGCATCCGGCGACAACATGCTCGGTGATCCGTCGAGCGGCGCCGCGGGAACCTGTACTGAGCAGGAAGACGAGCGCTGTTCGATCGTCTGTGCGGGTCTCGAAGTCGATCGTCCATTGCCGCCCCGATCTGCCGGTTCGGTTCACACCGCGCTCATGGGCAATGCGTCGCTCCGTCAGCCACTCATGAACTTCGTCAGATGCACTCTGGACGGCCCTGGTTCTCAGAGTGAACCACAGGTCCGAGACTCGCACCGCACCCTGGGCGATTCGCAGAACAGAGTCCCCGACCGCAGCGTCCGCTGCGACCCGGAGGACGAGTTGACCTCGCTCCAGCTTGAGCCCCAGCGTCTGGCACACGTCCCCGATCATCCTGTTCTGCTTAGGCGATCTGCGCCTGCTCACCGACTGCATCCGCAACCAACCGAGGCTCTCGCCGAAGTCGGTGATCGTCAAGCCTCCGTTGCGCTGGAGCACGAACACATCCACCACGCCGCCGTCGGGATACATGAGAGGCGTCCGCACCCTTACTCCCTCCTCTGGAGCGGGCGAACAGCTAAAGAGGGGCGGCAGTGACCTTGCAATCGACGAACACAGCATCTCGGAGTTCATAGCGCCAGTTCCTTCTGGGCGTTCAACGCACCCATGCTTCCATCATGGACGATCTTCGACTCGGCGCAGAACTGGCTCCAGACGTCTCTCGGTTCAGTCCACGGAGCAGTGATGTCCCCAGGAACGTACGCCTGCTTGTCGCGACAGGCCTCCGTCCACCGGTGCTTGTGCTTCTCCCCAACGAGGTTGCAATCCGGATTGTGGTGCTCGGCGCCGAGATCCAGTCCGTAGATGCGACCGACACGTCGATGAACCAGCGTGTACGACAGAGTGCCAGCCTTGGGGTTGCAGCGACCATTGACGAACAGCGGGTAACCGGCTTCGGACGACACCTCGGCCCTGAATTCCCGTGCCGGAGAATGGTCCTCATCGTCCTGCCACGCTACGTCGCCGACGATTCGCTTCGTGTCGTCGGCCAGAATCGAGTCGAACTCCTGCTGGCTCAGCGTCACGGCAAGCCGCTCCTCTGGTCCCGCGGCCTTCCGAATCCCAGCGTCCGCAGATTCTCCTTGATCGCCGCGTCCAGCCTGCTCGCTTCGACCTGCTGATCTCGCCATTCGGCGGCGAGTCGCTTCATCTTGTCCTCAAAGGGTTCAGTATCCTCCTCGGGCGGTTTGAAGCCGACGTAGCGACCCGGCGTGAGCACATGGTCGTGCCGGCGGACCTCCTCCAGGGTCGCGCTCTTGCAAAAGCCAGGCTCGTCTTCGTAGGGCGCCACGCCGTCGCCGCCGCGCCAGGCATGGTAGGTGGCGGCGATCCGGCCGATGTCCTCGGCCGTCAGTTCGCGGTGAGTGCGGTCGACCATGCGGCCGAGTTCGCGGGCGTCCATGAACAGAATCTCATGCGTGCGATCGTGACCGCCACCGTCCTCCCGGTCGCGGGCCAGGAACCAGAGACAGGCCGGTATCTGGGTCGAGTAGAAGAGCTGGCCGGGAAGAGCCACCATGCAGTCGACGAGATTCGCCTCCACCAGGTTCGCGCGGATCTTCCCCTCGCCCGATTGCGCCGACGACATCGAACCGTTCGCGAGCACGAAGCCTGCCCTGCCGCCCGGGGCCAGATGATGCACCATGTGCTGCACCCAGGCGAAATTCGCGTTGCGTTTCGGCGGCCCGCCGTACTCCCAGCGCTTGTCCTCCGCCAGCCGCTCGCCGCCCCAGTCCGAGACGTTGAAGGGCGGGTTGGCCAGGATGTAGTCGGCCCTCAGATCCGCATGGCGGTCATTGTGGAACGTGTCGCCCTGTTCGATCCGGCCGCTGATGCCGCGGATCGCAAGGTTCATCCGGGCCAGCCGCCAGGTCGTGTAGTTCGATTCCTGACCGTAGATCGAGAGGTCGGCCGCGGCGCCGGCGGGCGTCGCTCCGCCGTTGCCGTTGCCCGTCGCATGGGCACCGATGAACTCTATGGACTGCACGAACATGCCGGACGAGCCGCAGCACGGGTCGTACACTCGGCCCCGGTACGGCTCCAGCATCTCCACGAGCAACTCGACGACGCAGCGGGGCGTGTAGAACTCGCCTCCCTTCTTGCCCTCGGCGCTCGCGAACTCGGAGAGGAAGTACTCGTAGACGCGCCCCAGCACGTCGCGGGACCGGGCTTCAGCGTCACCGACGCGGATGTTGCCGACCATGTCGATGAGCTGGCCGAGGCGCTGCTTGTCCAGGCCTGGACGCGCGTAGTCCTTTGGCAGCACGTCCTTCAGTGCCGGGTTGTCACGCTCGATCGCGGTCATGGCCTCGTCAACCGTCTGGCCGATTGTCGGCTGCCGCGCCCGAGCCTTCAGATGCGCCCAGCGGGCCTCCGGCGGCACCCAGAAGATGTTCTCCGCGATGTACTCATCGCGGTCCTCCGCGGCGTCCTCCCCCCACTCGGCCAGCACCGTCGCGTGGCGCTCCTCGAAGGCGTCCGAGATGTACTTCAGGAAGATGAGGCCGAGCACGACGTGCTTGTACTCGGCCGCATCCATCGAGCCGCGAAGCGCGTCGGCCATCGCCCACAGTTCGGCCTCGTAGCCGGTCGTTGCGCCACTGTCCGATTGCTTGCTCGCCATCTTCGCCGCTCGGTTTGTCAGGCCCGTCAGTCCCGCTGGTCCGTCGGAGTTGCCATCGTAGCCCCACCACGCAAGCGTCCGCTAGTATCGACAAAGCTGCTCCGCCGCTCTGTTCCGGCTCGGTGGCGGTGAGGGCAACCAAGAGCGCCGGCCGCCTGGGCGTCTACCGAGGTTCAGGCAGGGCCGTCCGAAGGCTCGCGTCAGGAGGGAACTGTGATGGCGGCAAGGCATCAGCACTATGTCCCTCGGTGGTACATGGCGAACTGGGGGGACGAAAAGGGTCGCGTAGTGTTCTCGAGGAACGGCCGGACTCCGGGACCGACCAACCCGAGGAACATCCTCGGCAGGCGCGATTTCTACGAGGCTCGGATCAGGCGGCGTCGTGCCGCCTGATCCAGTCGCGCAGCGCCTCGTTGATCCGCGTCTGCCAGCCGCGGCCGCCGGCACGAAAGTGGTCGATTACGTCCTGAGACAGCCGAATCGTGGTCGACACCTTCGGCTTCGCGAGCGGCGGCCGGCCGCGCCGCACGGGCGCCCTGGCGAACTTCTCCGGCCAACCGTCCCGAGAGAGGTCCGGCGCGGTGTCGGGGTCAAAGTCTCGAGCCGTAGAGTCGTCGTTCTCGTTCATTGGCCTTCCTCATGCTGATGATCCGGTACCCGCCGCCACGGGGAGTCCAGACAAGAACAACCATCGCTCCGTCGAGAAAGCCGACGGTGATGTACCGGTCCTCTCCGTAGTCCCTGCGGTCATCCTGTGTGGTCAGTGTCGCCCCATCGAACACCTCGCCGGCGCGGGCCAAGTCCAGTCCCCGGGCCTTCAAGGTGGCGGCACGCTTCGCTTCGTCGAACTCGACTCGCACAATTTATGTTACTACGGAAAACATGAGAAGCGCTGCGCGTGCCGCCCTCGGTGGACAAGTGGGATACTGAGGCGATGGGCGTCCCGCAGGGCCAGAGCGAAACAGAGTCTTCAACGAAGACGGGGTTGAGCCGGCGAGGTCTCCTTGGACTACTGGCAGCGGTCGTATCCCTGCCCAAGCGGATCGGGCGGGCTGGGGCAGCGCAACAGGAGCCAAGTGTGGTCCCCGGCACCCGCGTCGATCGGTGGCACAGGACCCATGACCGGGCGTGGCTCGGGGAGTCGTTCTGGGCCAATCCGATGGAGGACTGGCGGATCGTAGATGGGGCGGCCGAGGTGCAGACCTCGGGTGGCGACCGGAACGTGCACCTGATCACGCATCGGTTGACGGGCGAGCAGGGGCGGTTTCGGATGTCGGTGCGCTGCGGGCGGGTGGAGGCCGGGGAGCGCGACGGGGGCGCAGGGTTTCGGATCGGTGTCCGGAACCTGATCGATGACCATCGAAGCAACTGCTTTGCGCGCGGCGTGGGGGTCGATGCCGGGCTGGTTGACGGCCGGCTGGTGCTGGGCGAAGAGAATGCGGGAGTCCGAGGCGGGACGTCGGTCGCTTCGGATGGCGTCGGGCTGGCACTCGAAGGACGGACGGAAGGCGAGGATTGCGAACTCACGCTGACGGCGCGAAACGCCGATGGCGACGAACTTGGACGCATCGAACACCGCCTGCCCGCCGCCGACATCGCCGGCAACGTCGCCATCGTCTCCAACTTCGACCGGGAGATCCCGAAGGGCGAGGGCGCCCGCTACCGGTTCAGCGAGTGGACGGCAGACGGAGACGCCTTCGAGGTGGACCAGGATCGGCGGTTCGGACCGATCCTGTGGTCGATGTACTCGATGAGCGACACCCGCTCCGACGAGGGGTTCGTCGTCAAGATGACGGCGCTGCTGCCCCCGCTCGGCGAGGCCGACGACAGACGGGTCGAGTTGTTGACGCAGCAGGACCGGGAGTGGCGGTCGCACGGCTTCGCCGAACTCGACCCGGACGCCTGGACGGCGACGTTCCGTCTCCCCAACTGGAACGAGCGAGAGACCACGCCGTTCCGGCTCGTCTACCGGGAACAGCACACGGACGGCGGCGAGACGGCGCTCGAATGGCGGGGCACGATCCGCGCGAACCCGACCGGGCGGCCGCTGCGGCTGGCGGGGCTCACCTGCCAGAACGACTACTCGTTTCCTTACGCCCCGGTCGCCGATCACGTCCTGGCGCGGGATCCCGACCTGCTCTTCTTCTCCGGGGACCAGCTCTACGAGAACCACGGCGGCTACGGCCTGATCCGCGAGCCGGCCGGACCGGCGATCCTCAACTACCTGCGCAAGTACTACGAGTTCGGCTGGGCGTTCCGGGAGGCGATGCGCGACCGGCCGACGCTCTGCATTCCGGACGACCACGACGTGTTCCAGGGCAACATCTGGGGCGAGAGCGGCAAGGCGATGAACACCGGCCAGGGCACCTCGTCACTCGGCGGCTACCGGGAGCCGGCGCGGATGGTCAACGCGGTCCACCGGACGAACGCCTCGCACCACCCCGACCCGTTCGACGCGGCGCCGGTCGAGCAGGACATCAGCGTCTACTACGGCGACATGGTCTACGGCGGCGTCGGCTTCGCGATCCTCGCCGACCGGCAGTTCAAGAGCGGCCCGGAACATGTGGACACGGGCGCGGGGAGGGCGGACCACGTGCTGGACGAGGATGTCGACACGTCGGCTCTTGACCAGCCCGGCCTCGCCCTGCTCGGCGAGCGCCAGGAGGAGTTCCTTGAGCAGTGGGCCGGCGACTGGCGCGGCCACACGATGAAGGTGCTGCTCAGCCAGACCGTGTTCGCGGGCGTCGCCACGCACCACGGCGGCTACGACGACTACCTGATTGCCGACCTCGACTGCGGCGGCTGGCCGCAGACTCCGCGCAACCGGCTCCTCCGCATTCTTAAAAGAGCGAAGTGCCTGCACGTCTGCGGCGACCAGCACCTGCCGTCCCTCGTCCAGTACGGCGCCGATGCACAGCGCGACGGGTGCTGGGCCTTCTGCACGCCCGCGATCAGCGCCGGCTATCCGCGCTGGTGGCGCCCGGACGAGGTCGGAACGCCTCACCGGAACCGGCCTCGCCATGGCCTCGCGCACACGGGGGAGTTCCGCGATCCATTGGGGAACCGGGTCTACGTCTACGCGATCGGCAACCCCGAAGTCGGCACCGCGCGCGATCCCTACGAGCGGGCACACCAGAAGAGCAGTGGCTTCGGCCTCGTGACGATCGACCCCGAGGCGAAGACCTACCGGATCGAGGCGTTCCGCTTCCTGAGCACGGCCGACGGTGCTGGTACCGAGCAGTTCCCCGGCTGGCCGGTGACCCTGCACCAGGACGAGAACGCGGGCGAGAACCGGATCAGCTAGCTAGAGCCGGATACGCTGCCCCGCGTTCCGGAGGCCGAGATTTCCGCCGAGAACTTCGGCCCAACAGATTCGTAGCCAACGAACAGCATGTCCTTGATCTGTCTCAAGACACTCCGCGCCAGCGGCCGCGGGTGCGCGACGGCCTGCCTGCTGGCCGCCTGCCTGCTGCCGGTTCAAGCCTGGGCGCAAGGCCCGGCAACCGACTCGCCTCCCCCCGGCTCACCTGCACCCGTGGAGGAGCCGCTGGACGTTCCCTCCACCTTCGACGGTCCGCCGCCTCCCGTGCCGCCGGCCGTGGTGAGCCGGGACGACTCAGGCAAGGCCACGGTCCGAGCCGTGCGCCTCGCCACGCCGCTCCAGATCGACGGCCGGCTCGACGAGGTCCTCTACGACACCGTGCCCCCGATTTCGGACTTCCTTCAGGTCGAACCCCGGCCGGGAGAACCGGCCACCGACAGGACCGACGTCTGGGTCACCTTCGACGAAACAACTGTCTTCGTGTCGATCCGCTGCTGGCAGGACCCCGACCGGATCGCGGCGAACGACATGCGGCGAGACTCGTACAGCCAGGACGACTACTTCGATATCGCCCTCGACACGTTCCATGACGGTCGCAACGCCGCCGTCTTCACCGTCTACGCCTCGGGCGGCCGCTTCGACGCCCAGATCACCGACGAGAGCCAGATGAACATGGACTGGAACCCGGTCTGGGATCTCCGAACGGGCAGGTTCGAGGGCGGTTGGACGGCTGAAGCCGCGATCCCGTTCAGATCGCTCCGGTATCGCCCCGGCCGAGCGCAGATCTGGGGCGTGAACTTCCAGCGCTACACGCAGTGGAAGAACGAGAGTTCGACCCTGAACCGCATCCCGGTGGCACTGGGCACGATGGGCATCATGCAGATGTCGCTGGCCGGACCCCTGGTTGGACTGGAAGCCCCACCGGCTTCGAGAAACATCGAGATCAAGCCCTACCTGGTCGCCGACATGGAGAGCGACCGCCTGGCCAACCCGGAAATCTCGAACGAGGTGAGCGCCGATCTCGGCGTCGACATCAAGTACGGACTCAGCCAGAACCTCACGGCCGACTTCACCTACAACACGGACTTCGCCCAGGTCGAAGCCGACCAGCAGCAGGTCGACCTGACGCGCTTCAGCCTCTTCTTCCCCGAGAAGCGCGACTTCTTCCTCGAGAACCAGGGAACCTTCGGCTTCGGAGGGGCCGGTGGCGGCGGATTCGGCGGGGGCTTCGACACGCCGTCCCTGTTCTACAGCCGGCGCATCGGCCTGCACCAGGGACGCGTGGTACCCATCGAGGGCGGCGCCCGGCTGACCGGACGGGCGGGCCGCTACACGCTCGGGATGCTGAACATCCAGTCGGACGACGAACCGCTTTCCGGTGCAATCGCGACGAACTTCGGCGTGATGCGACTCAAGCGGGACATCCTGCGCCGGAGCAGCGTCGGCGTCATCTACACGCGCCGCTCGATCGACCAAAGCGGCGCAGGACGCAACGAGGCCTACGGCGTCGACGGGACGTTCGCCTTCTTCGACGACCTCACCTTCAACACCTACTGGGCGGAGACGAGCACACCCGGACTTGAGGACGACGACGCCAGCTATCGCCTGCGGATGGACTACAACGGCGACCGCTACGGCGTCCGACTCGAGCGCCTGCGGGTTGGCAGCCACTTCAACCCCGGCATCGGATTCGTGCGCCGCCACGACATGCGCCGTTCCTACGGCGACTTCCGGTTCAGCCCTCGACCAGCCGACAGCAAGCTGGTGCGCAAGTACTCCTGGACCGGCTCGATGGCCTACATCGAGAACGGCGCCGGCATGGTCGAGACGCGGGAGGCCGAGGGCGAGTTCGGCATCGAGTTCCACAGCGGCGACGAGCTCGAACTGAAGGTCGTGCGAGCCTACGAGTTCCTCCCGTTTCCTTTCCCCATCGCCTCGGACATCACCCTCGGCGTCGGCGGCTACGACTTCGACTACGTGGAGGCCGAGTTGCAACTGGGCCCGCAGCGGCGGCTCTCGGGCCAGTTCGTCCTCGAGTACGGCAACTTCTACAGCGGCCGCAAGACGTCCTTCGGCTGGGGCTGGGGGCGCGTGAATCTGACCTCGCAGTTCCTGCTCGAACCCACCATCTCGTTCAACCGCGTGGAGCTACCGGAGGGCGACTTCGACGTGGAACTCGTCGACCTTCGCGCGGTGTACACGATAACCCCGCGCATGTTCGTGAGCGCCCTGTTCCAGTACGAGTCCGAGAGCCGGGGACTGGCGGCGAACGTGCGGCTGCGCTGGGAGTACCGGCCCGGCAGCGAGCTGTTCGTCGTCTACAACGAGCAGCGCGACACGCTGACGCAGGGCTTCCCGGGGCTCAACAACAGCGCCCTGATCGTCAAGGTCACGCGGCTGTTCCAGCGGTAGCTACAGAACGCCCGAGGCCGGCGCTTCGCGCCGCATGCCGGCCAGAAGGCCGGCGCACCCAGTCTTCCGGGCGCTCACGGTCTTTCCGGGCACACCCAGTCCTCTTACCGCGACATCAGGACGGTCAGCCGATGAGGCGCCGCCGTCGACGCGTGGTGCATCAGTACATCCTGCTTGCCGTCCCGGTTCAGGTCGGCCAGCCAGGTGTACTCCTCGTCTTCGGGGACCGGGATCATGAGCCGCTGAGGCTTGTTCGCCAAGAGGGCCGGTCCTGGTACGCCGAAGTGGATGTCGAGCCTCTTGCGGTTCCCCGCCACGACGAGGTCTGACAGTCCGTCACCGTTCACGTCCCCCAGCCGGACGGCCGGCCAGAAAGCCTTCTCTCCGGTCTTCCTGGGCGTCCGGGGCCTGATCTCGCGTACCGCGTTCGGGCGGTCGCCGTAGCGGCCGTCCTCCATGCGGAAGACCTCGAGGTCGAAGGATCCGGCTCCGGTCAGCAGCGACATGACGAGCACGCGAATGGCCGAGAAGACCGTCGGGTGGAACGACGTCAGCATGACGTCGATCTGCCCGTCACCGTCGAAGTCGTGTCGGTCGACCCCGGCGATGATCCCCTGTGACTCGATCAAGGCGCCGGCCTCCGTTGAGAACTCCACGCCCCCACCGGGGCCGGGGGCGCCGAGATACACCTCGTACGAGGAGTGCATCTTCCACAGGCTCGAGCCCTTGAGCGAGAAGACGATCAGGTCGACCACTCCGTCGCCGTTCATGTCGGTCAGGGAGTCCAGCACCCTGCCCGTGCTCTCTCCTTCCGGCATGTGGTCCATGCGCCGGCTGCGGATGCCCCCCGGCGCGGCGAGCGAGGCGATCTGGTCGGAGTCGAAGGGAATCGCGGTCGTGAACGTCGTGCTGGCCTTCGCGGGGAACAGACCCTGCTCGTCCTGGAGATGCACCACGAAGTGGTCCTGGTTCCAGAACACCAGATCGGTCCGCCCGTCCAGGTCGTAGTCCATCTCGTGGACCCGGCCACCCTCCTCCCAGGGCCGGTACCTGTAGCCGTCGGCACCGTAGACCCGGTCCAGTCCGCTGGCTGGGCCGACCGTCACCGGATCGGCGAACCGTCCGCCAGGCATCTGAACCAGCACCTGGAAACCGTGGCCATGCACCAGCACGAGGTCGTCGAGGCCGTCTCCGTTCAGATCGCGCGTCATGTCCACGTGAAGAACTTCGCCCCTCTCGGACGCGCTGAAGTCGGACCGCACTGCAGCCAGATCCCGTTCCGTCGCCGACTCCGGATCGAACCAGGTCAACCGGCCGCCTCCGTAGGCGATCAACCGGTCCCGGCCATCGATGCCCGCAACGTCAACGAAGGACACTTCCGGGCGCAGCGTGGCTTCGGTTGCCGTCGACCAGTCGCCGTCGGCAAACGAGAGAACGCGCAGGCGGCGGTCTCCGTCACTGTCCAGGTGCACGGCGGCGAGGTCCGCGACGGGCCGGCCCGTGAGGAACCCCGTCAGAACGGTCAGGCGTTCCGCGACGCCCACGACCACCTCGTGGCGGTCGGGAGCGAACGCCGCGGGTGGCTCGGAGTTCGCCTGGAGGGCAACCGGCATGATGCACCCTGACAGGCACACCCGCACCGCCAGCAGGCTGATCCGGGTCGGCCGGTACCGGCTCCCGTCGCGGACTGTCGATCGTCTCTTCATCGTGGCTCTCCTTGACGTCGGGGCATGTTGACCACGTCAACATACACACCCTTGTTGACGCTGTCAACACCCAGCCGGGAGAGACCGGGTCCCAGCGAACTCGATCCGCTCTTGCCATAATCGCTCATGGCCGAACGGGATCGCACCTACCACCATGGAGACCTTCGGTCGTCACTGGTCGAGGTTGCCGCCGCGATGATCTCGGAGGGCGGCACGGCCAGCGTGACGATGAGAGCGATCGGCAGCCGCCTCGGCGTATCGCGGGGCGCGCCCTACCGCCACTTCCCCGACAAGACGGCGCTCCTGGTCGCGGTCGCGGTCGCGGGGTTCAAGCGTCTCAACCGGCGTCTGGGGGCCAGCGACACCGGCGCCTCTCCATCCAGCGTCGAGCAACTCCGGCGCATGGGCGAGCAGTACGTGCGCTTCGCCCTGGAGCATCCGGCCCACTATCGCCTGATGTACGGCAAGGAGGCGCTAGCCCGGCAGGATCAACCGGAGCTGCGAAAGGCCGCCGGCGCCCTGCTCGAGAACCTTGTCGATGTGATCCGGGTCCACCAGCAGCGCGGCGAGATCGAAGGAGGGGACCCGCGGGCACAGGCCTACGTCGCATGGAGCGCCGTCCACGGTCTGGCTTCCTTGCTGATCGAGAGGCAGATCGACCCGAATGTCGACGTGGATGAGCTGATCCGGCAAACCACCCAGACACTCCTGCGCGGGTTGCGAGATCGCAATCCGGACTAGGAGCTCAGCGGGCGACCAGCATCGTCACCCGATGGGGCTCCGTCGTGGACGGATGATGCATGAGGATGTCCTGCTCGCCGTCCCGGTTGAGGTCCACCAGCCAGGTGTACTCCTCGTCGTTGGGGATCGCGACCATCACTCGTTGAGGCTGCCGGGCGAACAGGTCCGGTCCCGACACACCGGCGAAGACGAGCAGTTGCCTGTGGGTCTCCTCGATCAGCAGGTCTGGGCGACCGTCGCCGGTCACGTCCCCGATCAGCAAGGTCGTGTTGAACGCGCGCAGGTGACGCTTCTGTTTCTTCCGTTCCTCGTGCGTGGCCCCTCGAAGCACCATGTCCAGGGGCAGCCACCCGTCCTCTCTGACGCTGGGGTGGCCATCCAGTTGCATTCTGCGGACGGCGTCGGGGCTGTCGGAATGGAGGCCTACCGTGTTGGAGTAGAACTCGAGATCCAGCCAGATGTCATCGCCCATGAACCCCTTGAGTCTCTTCCAGAGGCTGCTCTCGAGATACTCGACATCGATCGTCGTGAACATCAGGTCAAGATCACCATCGCCATCGAAGTCGCGCCGGTTCATACCGAGCTGAATCCTGCCGTCCGACTGGAAGGCGAAGTCGACGTCCCGCGCGAACGAGGTTCCGCCATCGGGTGCTGGCGCGCCAAGATGCACCTCGTAGGTTGAACGCTTGCGCGAGATGCTCGCGCCTTCCAACGAGAAGACCACGAGATCGCCGACACCGTCGCCGTTCAGATCCGCAAGCAAGTGCAGCACCCTCCCCGTCATGCCTCCCATGGCGAGCGAGGAAAGGTCGTCGGAGTCGAACGTGACCTCGGTCGTGAAGGTCTGGGCCACCGGAGCAAACAGCCCCTCTTCGTCCTGGTGATGAACCGCGAAGTGGTCCTCGTTCCAGAACACCAGGTCCTGGCGTCCGTCCTGGTCGTAGTCCATCTCGTGGACACGGCTTTCACCCCAGGGGTTGTACCGGTATCCGTCGGCTCCGTAGATCCGGCTCAAGTCCGGGGACCGGCCGATCTTCACCGGATCCGCGAACTCGCCGGCGCTCGTCTGGATGAACGCCCGGAAGCCATCGACACCGGGCACGACCAGGTCGTCGCGGCCGTCGCCGTTCACGTCCCGCGTGATGTCTACATGGGGGATCTCGTCTCCGCGCGGCAGGCCGAAGTCGGCAGCGACCGCGACCAGGGCACGCTCCGTCGCCGACTCGGGATCGAACCAGGTCAGCCGGCCGCCGCCGTAGACGACCAGCCGGTCCCGACCATTGATGTTGGCAACGTCGACGAACGAGGCCTCGCGACGTAGCGTGGTCTGGAGTTCCGGCGACCAATCTCCGTCCGTGAACGTGAAGATGCGCAAGCGGCGGCCATCGTCCTCATCGCCATCCACGACCGCGAGGTCCGCCACTGAACCTCCCGCAAGAAACCCCGTCAGGACGGTCTGGCGGTCGCGGGCGCCGGTGACCACGTCGTACCGCTCGAAGGCGAACAACTCCGCCGGCTGGGGGCCGGGAAGCGCAGCAGCAGGCCCGGCGCAACCAACCAGGCACAACCTGAGCGTCAGTATGGCGCATCGGCCTCGCCGATAGAGCCTCGCTCCCCTGCTCGCCGATCGTTCTCTCATGGCTCCTTCTCCCTCCAGCCGAAGTTGACTTCGTCAACATACACGCCCGTGTTGACGTTGTCAACACCACGTCCACATCGAGGAGCTAGGCGACCGCCTGAGGCGTCGCGACGCGTGGATCGTTGACGCCCATGCGATCCACCAACTCCCCGAAGCGCGGCTCATCGCGCAGGCAGTCAAAGGCCGGATGCACCTTGGTCCAGAGCACGGCCCCGAACTTCTTCTCGAGCGCAGTCTCCAGGCAGTTCAGTGCCGCTTCCCTGTCGTCCAGCCAGGCGTAAAGCACCGCCAGGGCGGCAGACCGGTCCTCCCCGTTGCTCGACCGCCTCAACTGCCAGTCCACCATCCAGCGATGCACACCGGGCTCCCCGTTCTTCGCGTAGGCCCTTCCAATCGCGTCAGCTTCCGCCGCGCGGCCGGTGTTGCGCAGGTGCACCTGACGCTCAAGGACTGCCTCTTCCGTTCGACCCAGCGCGCTGTAGCAGGCAGCCAGCAGCGAGCGCACGATGGGATAGTCCCCTTCCAGGGCGAGTGTGTGACGAGCCTGCTCGACCGCCTCTTCATAGCGGCGCGTGTAGTAGAGAATCTGGCACAGACCCTGGCTGAAGACCGGAGCCAGAGGATCCAGTTCCACCGCCGCCCGGATCTCGCGTTCCGCCTCCTCGACTCGGCCGACCGGCGCAAGGAGGTGGTTCCCGTACGAGTAGTGAACCGTCGAGTTCCCGGGGTCGAGATCCAGAGCCCGAAGGAACGCCCGCTGCGATGCCGCCCAGTCCCATCGAAACGCCGCGCTCAGGAGACCCTGGGCCCTGTACGCGAGCACACTCGCGTCGTTGAGTTCCAGCGCCCGCTGGACCGCTGCCTCCGCCTTTTCCACCGTGCCTGCTACCGGCAGGTAGCCGTAGACCGCCAGGTTGACGTAGCAAACCGAGAGCAAAGCATGACCCCGCGCGAAACCCGGCTCCAGCTCGATCGCCTGCTCCAGAAAGCCGATCGCCTGCTGGAGGCGGCTGCTGGTCTGCTGATTGACGCAGTAACGGGCCTCCAGGTACAGCCGATAGACCTCCTGGCTGTCCGTGTAGCGAGGTACGAAGGGACCGGGATGCGGATCAAGGAGCCTCGTGCGCACGCGCCCGACTAGCGCTTCAGCGATGTCCTGCTGGATATCGAACACATCGCCCAGCTCCCGGTCATAGTGCTCGGACCAGAGCTGCGTGCCGTCCGAGGTCCGGATCAGTTGCGCGGAGATTCGGAGACGCTCACCAGCCTGGCGCACGCTGCCCTCGAGAATCGACGAGACGCCCAGCCTTTCGCCGACTCCGGAGGCGCCGACATCCCGCAGACGACGGTCGAATGACGACGTTCGGCCGACGACCCGCAGACCCTCGACGGCCGCAAGAGCGTCGATGATCTCTTCCGCCACGCCGTCGCAGAAGAAGTCCTGCTCCGGATCGGGCGTCATGTTGGTGAAGGGCCGGACGGCGATGGACCCTTCGAGAGTGGCTTCGACGGGAGCAGTGAAGCGGTAGCCGCGGCCGGGAACCGTGACGACGTACTGGGTCTCCTTGTTCTGGCCCAGAACCTTCCGCAGTACGGAGAGGTGGTGCATCAGATTGCTCTCGTCGACCGCGGTGTCGGGCCAGACGATCGCCATCAACTCCTCCTTGTGCAGGAGCCGGTCACTGTTCTCGACGAGTGCCCGCAGCGTGTCGAAGATCTTCGGGCGAATTGCCACCTTCTGCCCGTCTTTGAGCAACTGCCGCTGATCGACATCGAGCAGATAGGGCCCGAAAGTGTAGGAGCGGCGGTCCGGCAGCGAAGTCATCGTCGGTCGAGAGCTTGCGGGTCGAGACGCCGCCAATCTTAGCTTCCCTTTGAGAACCTTAGCTTCAGCGCCGTTCGGGCAAAGCGAAGACGTACAGGTTGCCGCCGCGGGCACGCGCGGCGCCATCGGGCGTATGGCGCAAACTCCCCGGCCCGGTGGATATCGCCACGTACTGGCGACCGTCGACGGCGTAGGAGATCGGATAGCCCATGGCCGGGGCGCCGAGGTTCACCTCCCACAGGACCTCACCCGTCTCGTGATCGAAGGCACGGAAGAGCCCCATCGAATCGCCGCCGAAGATCAATGCCCCACCGGTTGCAACGACGGAGTACGTCGAGCCTTCCGTCTCGAACAGCCATCTCGTTTGGCCGGTCACAGCGGAGATCGCGTACACCGTGCCGAGGTACTCCTCGCCGGGCGCCTGGATGTGGTCCGCGGCCAGGTTGTAGATCGCGACCTGCTGCTCGAACGCCTGCGCCCGCGGGCTGTTCGTGTCGCCGGTCACGAGCATCCGCGCGCACATGTTGCGCAGCGGGTAGTACATCGTCTGCGTCAGCGGGCTGTAGGAGCCAGCTTCCCAGTCCTTGCCGCCGATCCACGTCGGGCACACGAGCATCTCCTGGTCCAGCTCGGTGAAGATGATCTCCGTGTTCTCGACGGCCCGGCCGGTGGTCTCGTCGATGTCGACGACGACGTTCTGCGGCACCGTCGGCCGCGCCCAGAGGAACTCGCCGGTCTCGCGGTCCAGGGTGTAGACGAAGCCGGTCTTGCCCGGAATGCCCGTCATCACCTTGCGCGTCTCTCCAGGTTCGAGACCCTGGCGGATCCAGCGCACGGCCTCCGGGTCGGGCGACACCGGAAGGTCGACGAGGATCCGCTCGAACGGATGATCCAGGTCCCAGTGGTCGTTCAGGTGCTGGAAGTACCAGCGGATCTCGCCGGAGTCCGCTTCGAGCGCCAGGGTCGAGTTGTGGTACAGGTGGGTCAACTCGACGCCGCCCAGCATGAACTTCGGCGCCGGCGACGTGACCGCGGTGCCGAAGTAGATCAGTTCGAGCTCCGGGTCGTAACTGGGCGCCATCCAGGTACCGACGTGGTGCCGCTTCTCGAACGGCACGTCGCCCCAGGTTTCGTCGCCGGGCTCGCCGGGCGCCGGCATCGTCCGCTGCCGCCAGATCTCCTCGCCGGTCAGCGCGTCGAGCGCGATCATGATGCACGACTCCGGTCCGCCCCAAGGGCGGCAACTG
Source organism: Thermoanaerobaculia bacterium (assembly GCA_965232105.1). Classification (GTDB taxonomy): domain Bacteria; phylum Acidobacteriota; class Thermoanaerobaculia; order Multivoradales; family Multivoraceae; genus Multivorans. The sequence goes on along the minus strand of OZ246956.1, from coordinate 1,659,595 downwards.
CGTCCCGAGATGACGCGGCCATCCGCGACGATGGGACCCGAGCTGTGCGTGGCTGGGTTGACCTCCCAGTCCAGGATCTGCGTCTCCCAGACCAGTTCGCCGGTCTCGGCGTCCAGCGCGAAGGCATGGTTGTCGTCGCTGTTGTTCAGGATCAGACGATCGTAGATCGCGATGTTCCGGTTGTTCTTCGCGTTGAAGCCGACCTGGGCATAAAGACCTTCGGGCTGTTCCCGCGTGTAGCGCCAGATGAAGTCCCCGGTGGTCGAGTCGACCGCCTCGATCGTGTCCTCGAACGAGGGAATGTAAAGAACGCCGTCGTAGGCCAGGGGCGTGATCTCGGACGTCCCGACCTCGACTTCGCGAGCCCACGCCAGCCCCAACTGGTGTACGTTCTCGCGGTCGATCTGGTCGAGCGGGCTGTATCCCCAACTGTCGTGCGTCCGGCGGAACATGAGCCACTCCGAGGCCGGCGGGTTCTCCAGCATCTCGTCCGTGACGGGCACGAACGTCGAAGACGCATCCTGGGCGGACAATGCGACGTTGAACCCGACCCCAAGGGTAAGCGCCACGACCACCAACCCGCCGATGCGCGGGCCAAGGGACGGCGCGGCAGAAACTGGGTGCGCCGGCCCTCTGGCCGGCATCCGGCGCGAAGCGCCGGCCTTCCGTTGTTCCGTCGCGCTAGCACTCTTCACTGAAGCGCCTCCCTCTCCTCGTCGTTCAGAACAAGGTCAAGGACTGTAACAGCGACGTACCACCGTACCGGTGCCCTCCAAGTGACATCATCGGGCACTCCCATGCGAATCGAAGTCGGAAAACACGACCCCGCAGGACCCGAACGATCGAGCCGCCGAGCCTTTCTCAGCCGCGGTGCCGGCCTGGCGGCGGTAGCGGCCTCGACGGGCCTCGCCGGAGGCGTCTCCCCAGCCGTTGCCGGCGGCAGGGTGCGCCAGGAAGACGAGAACTCCGATCGAATCCGGACCGTCGACGCCTACCCCGTCTACATCAACGAGCGCTCCGAGGGCCTGCTCGATCCGCCCGTCTTCGCCAGCGACGACGACCCTCGTCGGTGGCGCTACGGCGGTCCGTTCGAGCAGCTCCCCTCGGCGATCATCGCGGTGATCAAGACAAACACCGGGGTCACCGGCTTCGGCATGGGCGCCGGCGGCAGCGCGGCGGTCGAGATCATCGACGGTCATCTTAAGCACCTGCTGGTCGGCACGAACCCCCTCAACGTCGAGCAGCTCTGGGACCAGATGTACAGCTCGGCGGTGCTCTACGGCCGGCGCGGCATCTTCGCGATGGCGCTCTCCGCCGTCGACACCGCCCTCTGGGACATCAAGGGCAAGCATGCCGGCCAGTCCGTCCACGCGCTGCTGGGCGGAAGCCCCGACGACCGCGTCGCCGTTTACCAGACCGGCGGCGACATCGCGGCCGGCAAGGCCCTCGGCATCCGCCACTTCAAGCGCATCCTGCCGATCGGCCCGCACAGTACGGAGGCCGCAACAGAGCGGTACATCGAGGACGTCCTCGCCGCCCGTGAGGCGATGGGCCCGGACGGCAACCTGATGACGGACTGCGTCTCGCGCAACGGCACCGTCGACTGGGCGGTCGGCGTCGCCGACCGCCTGCGCCCGGCGAACCTCTACTTCATGGAGGAGCTGCTCTCCCCGGACAACGTGTTCGGGTACGCCGAACTCGTCGAGAAGATCGGCGGCGGCGGACCCGGCTGGACCAAGGTCGCCTGCGGCGAACACGAGTACACGGAGTACGGCTTCGAGGTCCTGGTGCGCGTCGGATCGGCCGAGGTGCTGCAGCCGGATATCACCTGGTGCGGCGGTCTGACTGCAGCGAAACGCATCGCCGACCTGGTGGAAGCGGCCGGTCTCGAGCTCATTCCCCATCGTGGCGGCAGCCTGTGGGGTCTGCCCATCTCGCTGACGGCCCCGAGCTGCACGATGGCCGAGAGTTTCGCGACCGGTTCGGCGATCCTCGACGCGATGCAGGCCCCGTTCGAGGACGGTGATTTCCTGGCACCGAAGAAGCCGGGCTTCGGCACCGCGCTGACCGAAGAGATGGTCCTCGACCACCGCCTCACGCAGTGAAGTAGCATCGCGCGTTCCGCATGAAGTCCTTCACGCGCCTTGTCAGCGCACTGGCCGTGGTGTCGCTCGCAGGCGCCGCCCTCGGCGCCCAGGAGACCGGTTTCGTACCGGTCACCCAGGAGATGCTGAACGACCCGGAGCCCGGCCAGTGGCTGCACTGGCGCGGGACCCAGAACGCCTGGGGCTACAGCCCGCTCGACCAGATCACGCCCGAGAACGTCGGCCAGCTTCAACTGATCTGGGCGTGGGCGATGGACGACACCGGCCCGCAGGAGGCGGCGCCCCTCATCCACGACGGCGTGATGTACGTGCCGAATCCGGGCAACGTCGTCCAGGCCCTGGACGCGGCGAACGGCGACCTGGTCTGGGAGTACCGGCCGGAACAGGTCGGCGACGGTAGCGGCGCCTTCGGCCGCGGCGTGCAGAAGAACATCGCGATCTACGGCGACCGGATCTTCGGCGCCAGCTCGCGGGCAACCATCTTCGCCCTCGACGCCCGCAACGGGAAGCTGATCTGGGAAACGCAGACCGCCGACACGGCCCTCGGCTACCGCTACACCGCCGGCCCGATCGTCGCCAACGGCAAGCTGGTCACCGGCATCACCGGCTGCGGCCGCTACAAGGACGATGTCTGCTTCATCACCGGCCACGATCCGGACACCGGCGAGGAACTCTGGCGCACGTCGACGATCGCGCGGCCCGGGGAGCCGGGCGGCGATACCTGGGGCGACCTGCCGCTGCGCTTCCGCGCCGGCAGCGACGCCTGGATCGCCGGCAGCTACGACCCGGAGTTGAAGATCGTCTACTGGGCCACGTCCCAGGCCAAACCATGGGCCCGCTCCGTGCGCGGTACGGACGGCGACGCGCTCTACACGAACTCGAGCCTCGCGCTCGATCCCGACACCGGCGAGCTGCTCTGGTACTACCAGTACCTGCCCGCCGAGACCCACGACATGGACGAGGTGTTCGAGACGCTCCTCATCGACGTCGACGGCCGGAAGAAGCTCTACAAGATGGGCAAGCTCGGCATCCTCTGGGAGCTCGACCGGGAGACAGGCGAGTTCCTGGACGCGATCGACGTCGGCTACCAGAACCTCGTCGACGTCAACCGCGAGACGGGCGAGGTGACGTACCGCCCGGAACTGATCCCGGAGATCGGCGTCGAGATCAACATGTGCCCGAGCACGTCCGGGTTCAAGGGCTGGCGTGCGATGTCCTACAACCCGAACACCGGCGCCCTCTACATCCCGATGACGATGAACTGCGAACTGGCCACCTTCGGCCCGGTCGAGCGGGTCCTCGGGGGAGGCGGCGCGGGGCCGGTCAAGCGGATCAACACCCTGCACCCGTACTCGGACGGCAATCTCGGCGAACTGCTCGTGATCGACGTCAAGGAAGGGGACATCATGTGGCGGCACCGCACGGAGTCGCCGATCAACACGGCCGCCCTGGCTACCGGGGGAGGCGTGGTCTTCGCGGGCGACTACGACCGCTACGTGTACGCCTACGAAGCGGGGACCGGCCGGATCCTCTGGCAGACGCGGCTACCCACGTCGGCACAGGGCTTCCCGGTGACCTACCTCGCCGGCGGTCGCCAGTACGTCGCGATTCCCGTCGGAACCGGCGGCGCCAGTTGGGCGACGATGGTGCCGCGTGACCTCATCCCCCACATTCGCCGTCCGACCAACGGCAACTCGATCCATGTGTTCGCGCTGCCGGCGGACATGCCGGTTGAGACCGCCCGGACCCGGACCTCGACGGCGGACCTCGACGCCTCGGGCACAGCCGAGGCCTCGCTAACCGTCTGGGACGGCGTCTACACCGCCGAGCAGGCCGACCGCGGTGCCCGGCCGTACCTGGCGAACTGCGCGACCTGCCACGGCGAGGACCTCGGCGGAGGCAGCAACTCGCCGGGCCTCGTCGGCGTCAGCTTCCAGTTCCTGTGGGGCGACAAGACCCTCCACGAACTGTTCGAGGCAATCCGCACGACGATGCCGACCGACAACCCCGCCAGCTTGCCGCGGGACACCTACCTCGACATCCTGACCTACATGCTGCAGGTCAACGAGTTTCCAACGGGCGACGCCGAACTCGACGTCGACGCCGTGGCCCTCGGAAACGTCCTGATCACCGGCAAGCCCGACGCGTAACACCGGGTGCGCCGGCCCTCTGGCCGGCTCCGCTTCATCCGCTTCCCGGAATCGCCTCCACCAGCAACGCCAGCGCCTTCTGCAACGCCGCGCCGGCATGGCCGCCGAACGACCCCTCGTACAGCCCGAGCCGGACGACCACCATCTCGTGCGACGGCACGATGATCGTGCTCTGGCCGCCGGCGCCCTGCATGCTGAAGGCGCTTTCCGGCAGTGAGGGGTAGCGCCTGTTGCCGCCGCGCGGCGGCTGGTTGATCCAGAAGAAGCCGCCGTAGATCGGCCGGCCATCGGCGACCCAGGCCGGCGCCGGCGTGCTGACGAACTCGACGAAGCCCTCAGGCAGCACGCGGTCGCCGGTCGGCGAGACGCCGTCGTCCAGGTACAGCTGGCCCAGACGGGCCCAGGTGCGGCCGGAGCCGAAGCCGTAGCCGTTCAGCAGGAAGTTCCCGTAGGGGTCCGCCTCGGCGACGAAGCGCCGGACGCCGACCCGGTCGAACAGGTGCTCCTGGGGCCACTGGTGGTAGTTCTCGCCACGACCCTCGACCGCCAGGCGCACCAGGTGGTTGATCAGGATCGGATCGCAGTTCCGGTAACGGCCGATCGTGTTCGGGGGCCATTGCGGCGAACGATCCGAGGCCCAGAAGTGGGAGTTCACCGTCCCGGTGTAGAGGTAGAGGTGGTCCGGGTAGCCCATCGCCGCCTCGTCGTACTCCGGATCCCCGGCGTTCACGCAGCGCAGGCCGCTCGACATGCGGAGGATGTCCTGGATGCGGATCGTGCCGCGGACGTCGTCCGGGTCTACGTGCCAGGAGCCGACCGGCGCCAACTGGTCGAGTGCGTAGGCGCCCTGCTCGATCAGCACCCCCATCAGGGTCGCGGACAAGCTCTTGTTCATCGACCAGCTCTCGAGCGGCGTGTCCTTGTCGATGCCCTCGCGGTAGCGCTCGGCGACCAGGCGGCCGCGGTGCAGCACGACGAAGGCCAGGGTCATTGCCTCGGGCTCGAAGGCGGCCTCGACCGCCTCCGCGAGCTTCTCCGCGTCGACGTCGTCCGGGAGCGGCTCGTCGGGCAGTGTGTCGCCCATTGGCCAGGGGTTGCTCTCGTCGAGCGTGCTCGTCACCGGAACTGTCTCGTAGAAGGGGACATCCTCGCCCTTGGGCAACGCGACGCAGCCCTGGTCGCCGTGGAGCACCGCCGTGCGCGTGACGCCGGTGTCCGTCGTGATGTGGACTCGCCCGTTCTCGCGGTCGAGTCGACGACCCGGCAGCCGGTCGCGGTACTGGTGGCGGGACGTGAACCCGCCGATCCAGGTCTGGGCGCCCTCGAAGTCGAGTCCGGTCAGGAAGACGGCGGAGCACAGGACCTTGGCGAAGCCGGCTCCTTCGTGTTCGATGAAGTCACCCGGCGGTGGCACTCGGATCGTCTCGAGCTCGTGTTGTTGCCCACGCGCTACGAGGCTTTCGCCCAGGGTCAGCTCCTCGCCGGCGGCCGGCGGTGGGTTGCCGTCGGCGCCGACGCAGCCGGCGAGGAGCGCTGCGGCGAGAGCGAACCACGGCGCAGCGGGGGTACGTGGACGATCGGGAACTCGGACTTCAGACCGGCGCTTCGCGCCGATTGCCGGCCAGAACCCAGGTGGCGCGACCCGCGCCACCTGCGAACCACTCCGTGCGCCCGTCAGTCGGGCGCACGGATGGCGGCCCGGCGCACCCAGTTCCGGAGTCTCTGCCACGCCGCCCCTACTCCGGCCGGTACCAGATCGGAGACGTCCAGGCCATCTCCTGGATCGTCTCGGGGTAGGAGCCGTCCGAGCACACGGCGGGGCGGTCTTCCGGTGCGAGGCGCCGGCAGTCGTGCCAGCTCCAGCGCAGGCTGGGGTTCTCGACCACCCGCAGATAGTAGTAGGCGTGCAGGCCGCGATCGAACTCCTCGTCGCGGTAGACGGTGCAGAGGCTGTCGTGCCCGTCCCCGCTTCGCTCGCCGGTCGCAGGATCGACGCTGGCGCCGTTGTCGGGCGACCCGGCGATCGGGATGACCTGGATACGGCTCGTTCCCTCGGCGTCGACCCAGCCCTTGATCAGCTGGAGCTGCTGCAGGAGCCCGGCGTCGTCCGCCGGGTCGCGGGCGGCGAAGGCGAGGAAGGTCGGCGCCGCGTCGTCGCCGGCCCCCGTCAGGTCCCCGCCCATCGGCACGCCGCCTGCGTAAGCCTGTTCCAGCAGGTCCGGCTGGTCACAGAGGTTCGCCGAGTAGTTCCAGCCGCCGAAGAACCGCGGACGGATCCGCGGACCCGAGGTGCCGAATACCTCACGGCGCTCCATCGCCTCGAAGATCGCGTCGCGGGAGTTCTCGACCGCCCAGACGCCGGCCAGACCGCCGGGATTGCCGTCGATGCCGCTGGTCAGGAGACCCGGCTGAAGGCGCTCCTCGGGCGTCTGCTCCACGGACACCGCGCCGCCCCAGTCCTCTTCCGCCACCGCCCCCGGCGTCGCGGTGTGCGTGTCGGTCGACGCGATGATGCCGAGCTTGACCGGATTGAGCCCGGTCTCCATCTCCTCCTTGAGGCCTGTGACGAGAGCCGAACGCACGAAGTCCGTCCGGTCGACGCAGCCGGCGCCGAGCATGCCCTGGTTGCCGTTCTCGCCCTCGGGGCACTCCTCCGTCCGCAAGGTGGTCTCGCCCGTAAGCAGTGACTGGACCGTCTCTTCGCGGCCCATCACCCGCACCGCCTCGACGTCGCACAGCTCGTCCGGCTCGCCGAACACGGTCGACAGGCCGTTGATGCACTCGGAGCCGCCCTTGTGCTGGAAGATCTCGATGATCGGCTCACGCTCCAGCCGCTTCTCGGCGTACCCGCGGCGGGCCTCGAGCGTTCCGGCGAGCCCGCGGTACGGCGCCATCCGTCCGTTCGCGAGATTGCTGTTGTGCGGGATCGTAAGGTAGTCGCAACCCGGCCGCGCGGTGCCCTCGCCACATACTGCGTCGAGCCCCTGCCAGAGCAGGCTGTCCGTCGGAGCGTCGACGTAGGACACCGGCAGGTCTGGCACCTCCGAGCCCCGGAAGACGACGTTGCGGTGGTAGTTCGAGATCCCCGGCGTGCCGGTGTACTCGTAGCCGACGAAGCTGGTGAAGCTGCACTCCTCCGTCCGGTCGTAGGCGTCTTCCGCCGCGTCGATGATCGCCTCCCAGGGACTCTTCGCCCATTCCAGGCAGAGCGACCCGTCCTCGCCGCACAGTTCTTCGATCCGGCTCGGCGTCTCCGTCGTGATGACGGCGCCGAGCATCTGCATTCCCACTCGCTGGTTCGAGCGAAACTCGGTGCAGAACTCCGAGTCGTAGCGCGGGGACTCGGGATCCCGACACAGGCGGCGTTCGCCCAGGAACTCGCCGTGGTCGGTCACCGCCACGAAGTCGAGCGGCCGGTCGATCGTGATGCTGCCCGTCGGCACGCCGTTTTCGCCGATAGGCCAGAACGGGATCGACTCGCCCTTCGCGTAGCGGTACGCATCCGCCGGCGTGGCGCCGGTGCTGTTCGCCGCCGCGTCGAACGAGAAGCTCGTGTGGACGTGGAGGTCACCGAACAGCGCCTGGCGGAGCGGCGACGCGTCGACGCAGGCGGGCCGGTCTTCGGTGCGGGCCACGCTGCCTCCAGGGATGGCCGGGTCCTGCGGAGCGCCTTCGGCAGCGGGACCGGCGCACGCGACAATGGCGGCGGCCACGAGGATCGGCAGGGCGCGGTACGACTCGTTTCTCATTCAATCTCCCAGTTCCATCCGTGCGGCCGCTGACGGCCGCACGGACCGGTTCACGAGTGTCGCGGGTCGCGCCACCCGGGTTGCAGGAATGGCGAACCGACGTTGCGGACGGCACCCCACGGTATCGCCCTCTATAGTGACTGCAATTCACTTCCAAGGAGAACGAAGATGAAGCTCTCGCTGCCGACCGTTCTCGCCGCTGCCCTGGCGTCCACCGCCACCGCCGCGCCCGCTTCGAGCGCCGAACCCGACGACGTGCGCTCGCGGTGGGAGACCTCCTGCATGATCCGGCACGACAAGTTCGACTACGTGCTGCCTGGCGCGATGCGGCGCAACGACATCGAGATGTGGATCGTGATCGACCGGGGCCGCGGCACCCAGCCGATGACCCGCGACTTCGGGATCGCCACCGTCAACGGCCAGGGGTTCTTCATTTTCACCGACCGGGGCGGCGACCGCATCGAACGGATCCAGCTCGGTCCCGAGACCGACCTGGCCCGTGAATGCGGCGCCTACGACCGGTTCGGCGAGGAAGGCGAACTGCGGTCGATCGTCGAGGAGCGCGATCCACAGACCATCGGCCTGAACTACCTCGCCGTGCCCTACGAGTCCGAGGGACTTCACATCGCAGACGGGCTCACGCACACGGACTTCAAGGGCCTGACCAGTGAACTGGGCGAGAAGTACGCGGCCCGCTTCACCTCGGCCCAGCACCTGATCGCCGACTTCCACGGCGAGCGGGTCGCCGGCGAGATCGTCGAGTTCGCGAAGATCGGCGACCTCACGCGCCGGCTGATCGAACGGGCGCTCTCCAACGAGGTCGTCACCCCGGGCAAGACGACCCACGCCGAGGTCGCCCGCTGGCTGGAGCAGAAGCTGCATGACCACAATCTGCTGCGCGCCTGGTACCCGACTGTCTACAGCCACCGTCCGGACGGCAGCGAGATCGGCGGTACGGAGCGGGTCATCCAGCGTGGCGACGTGCTGCAGATCGACTGGGGCGCCGGCCGGAACAACTTCTCGACCGACATCAAGCGCTTCGCCTATGTCCTCCGCGAGGGCGAGACCGAGCCGCCGCCGGACGTGCTGAACACGTTCGCCGAATCGAAGAAGGTGCAGGAAATCATCCGCAAGCACGTCCGCTCCGGCCGCACCGGCCGCGAACAGTTCGACGAGCTGAAGCAGATCATCCGGGACGCCGGCTATGTCTACACCGAACTGGAGGAGGCGGGCCCCGACGCGCCCGGCATCGAGGTCAACGTCGGCATGCACGCCGCCGGCAACATCGGCCACGACATGGCCGCGAGCCTGTTCGAGATCTTCCCCGAGCGGACGAAGTACGTCGTCCGCCCCAACTCGATCATCTCGCTCGAGTACATCGTCTTCTATCCCGCCGAGGAGTGGGACGGCAACAAGATCCCGATCAACGTCGAGGAGAACGCGCTGATCACGGAGCGCGGGATCGAGTGGCTCCATCCGCCGCAGGCGCGGGTTCTGGTGATCCGGTAACGGCCTACTTCTCGTCGTCGCCCCACCAGCGGCGCAGGCGTTCGGCGATGGCGGCCTCCGAGCCCTGGTCCGACGGCTCGTAGTAGCGGCGGCCTGACAGACCGGGCGGCAGGTACTCCTGCTCCTCGAAGTGGCCTTCGGAGTCGTGACCGTACTTGTAGTCCTTGCCGTAGCCCATGCCGCGCATCAGGCCGGTGGCGGCGTTGCGGAGATGCAGCGGTACGGGTTCGTGCGGAGCGTTCCGCACGTCCTGCATGGCCCGACCGAGCGCCACGTAGGCGGCGTTGCTCTTGGGTGACGTCGCCAAGTAGACCGTCGCCTCGGCGAGCGGAATGCGGCCCTCGGGAAGCCCGATGAAGTGGACGGCCTGCTGCGCCGCGACCGCGACCGGCAACGCCCCCGGATTCGCGAGTCCGATGTCCTCGGCAGCCAGGATGACCAGCCGGCGGGCGATGAACAGCGGATCCTCGCCGGCTTCCAGCATCCGGGCCAGCCAGTAGAGGGCACCGTCAGGCGAGGAGCCGCGGACGGACTTGATGAAGGCCGAGATCGTGTCGTAGTGGCTGTCGCCGGCCTTGTCGTACTGGGGCGTTCGCCGCTGCAGGGCGTCCGAGATGGCCTCCATGCCGATCCGGCGGACGCCGTCCTTGCCCGGCTCCGCCGCCACGACCGCCATCTCCAGGGCGTTCAGCGCCACACGTGCGTCGCCGTTCGCGATGTTCACGAGATGCAACACGGCATCCTCTTCCAGTTCCGGGGCCAGCAGGCCCAGACCGCGGTCCTCGTCCGACAACGCGCGCTCGACGATCCCGGTCATCGCCTCTTCATCGAGGGCGTGGAGGGTGAACACGCGGCACCGCGACAGGAGCGGCGCGTTGACCTCGAAGGACGGGTTCTCCGTCGTCGCCCCGATGAAGGTGATCGTGCCGTCCTCGACGTGGGGCAGGATGACGTCCTGTTGAGCCTTGTTGAAGCGGTGGATCTCGTCGACGAACAGGATCGTCGGACGGCCGTAGAGGGATCGGAGCTGGTCGGCGCCGGCGACGGCGCTGCGCAGGTCCTTCACCCCGGCCGACACCGCGCTTACCGGCTCGAAGTGCGCGCTCGTAACCGTGGCGATCAGCCGCGCCAGGGTCGTCTTGCCCGATCCCGGCGGTCCCCAGAAGAGGAGCGACGGCACCCGGTCCGCCTCGATCGATCGCCGCAGCACCCTGTCCTCGGCGAGGATGTGCTCCTGGCCCACGAACTCGTCGAAAGTGGCCGGGCGCATCCGCTCGGCGAGCGGTGGCGCGGACCCGGTTCCTGGCTCGCCAGGCTCCTCGAACAGGCCGCCGGTCCTCGGTTTACCGGTCACGTTCCTAGGCTACTGGCCGCTCCGCTCCAGGGCCGCCACGACATCGGCGTACCGGTCGAGTGCCGCATGGCCCTTCGGCGTCAAGCCGTAGACCCCGGGAGGCGTAGCGGCTGCGCGCTCGAACCAGCCGTAGTGATCGGCGTACATGATCAACCTGGCCCGGGCGACGCCCGTTTCCTCGGCGGCGACGGCAGCCTTGGTAGGACCGTTGCGACGAAGATGGGCGGCACAGCGCAGGGCGTCCTGCCGGTAGGCGGTCATGATCGGGCGGCCGGTCGAGCCACCCTGGGTCGGATCGCCCACCCGGCGCTGGAACTCCCGCAGCAACCGTCCAATGGCGTGCTTGCGCCGGCGCGGCCGGTACGGCGCCGGGTCGACCAGCGCCTCGACGAACGGCGTCGGCTCAAGCCGGACCGTCAGCAGCCCCAGGCCCAGGCGGCGGCACAGCGCCAGTGCGTCGTTACGGCGGGTCGTTCGGCGGGAGAAGGGCGGAACGGCGAGGTAGACGTTGTCGGAGAGGCCCTGGCGCGCGATCCCCTGGAACACCAACGGCAGGGAGAAGCTCGTCTTCAGTTCGACGACTACAGGCGGCTCCTCGCCCCGGACGGCGACGACATCGCAACCGTTGACCTCTCCCTTGACGTCATAGCCCTGCGCCTCGAGGAACGCCTTGACCGGCGGATAGAGGGTCTGTTCGCGCACGCAACCCCTCAGGCAGCCGGCTGCTAGGGACCCTCGAAGAGTCGTTCAATTGGACGGCCCGCCTGGGGATTCTGCTCGCCCAGATCGAAACCGAGGAGCCGCGCCACGCTCGCGGCGATCTGATTCTGATAGACGACGGCGCCACCTCGCCACTCGCCCCGCAATGGAACATCCGGACTCGCGACGGCAACCCACACGTTCTGCGCGCCTTCGACATCCGCGCCATGAGCCGTCCAGTCCGCCGGCGTCTTCCCCCGACCGTGATCCACCGCGATCACAAGGCTCGTAGTGCCCCGATACTGCTCGTCGCCCTGAAGGAACTCCCAGAGCTGCTGCAAGTAGCCATCGGCCCTCGCCACGGAGTCCAGGTAGCGATCGTACCTGCCCCCGTGAGCCCAATCGTCAGCGTCACCGAGGGCGAGATAGAGCACCCGTGGCCGATAGGTCCTCAGGTGAGCCAACGCGAAGCGAAACGTATACGCGTCGTGGCGCACGGTGTCCCACGGCGTGGGCGTGTCGAACTGAAGCTGGCTCAGCATGCGGACCTGAGGGTCGGGGTGATCGTACGACTCGAATCCCGCGTTGACGGTCATCGCACCTTCCTCGTGCTCCACGATCCACCTGAACACGCTCCAGGATGCGAAAGCCGCTACCTCGCGCGAGGACAACTCGAGCTTTCGCTTCAGAAACTCGAGAACGGTCGGGTACGGATTGCGCACAGGATCGTTGCTGACGATCACGTCGTCGTGCGCCTGACCTGTCAGGAGTTCTGAGTAGCCGGGATAGGAAAACCGACGTTCGTTGGTCAGCAACACGCGACTGCCCAGCTCCTGGTTGCCGCCGATGGAGCCTTGCGTCTGCATTAACCGGCCCCAGAAGAAGGGCATCAACAGCGCCCGTCTCTCCTCCGGCGTCGCGGCCCAGTACTTCCGATAGGTCTCGGTGTCGGCCAGGTCTCTCGCCTCGCCGACGGTGGACCGCAGGACGCCGACATCCAGACCCCCGAAGATCTCTTCCGTCCGCACGCCATCGAGGGTCACAAGCACGACGTTGCGTGTACGACCCTGTGCATCCGCTGCGCTTGTGACCGCGCAAAGGGCCAGCGGAATGAGTGCCCGAATTCGGCGGGCACAGTCCCGAAACGCGCTGCCACCCATTGAACCCGAGTATACGATCGCGTTTTCTGCCAACGTCACCAAGAAACCGACGCGCGGCAGTGGTTACTGGACAATGAGAGCAACTCGCGGGATTCGCACCGCCGCACTCGCTGGCGCCGTGGCTGCCGCTATGGTCACCGGCTGCGGAGCGCCGCCAGACGAGGTCGACTCGGCCGCGCGCGGCGAGGACCGGCAATCTCCGAACATCATCCTCATCATGGCCGACGACCTCGGCTACGGCGACGTCAGCCCGTACGCCGGCTGGATCGAGACGCCGAACCTCGACCGGCTGGCCGCCGCCGGCATGATGCTGACCGACTTCCACACCAGCGGCGCGGTCTGCTCGCCGACTCGCGCCGGGCTGGTCACCGGGCGCTACCAGCACCGGGCCGGGGTTCCCGCCGTCCTGCTCGCCAACTCCGACAGCCCGCTCTACCACCAGGGTATCGATGCCGAGGCCCACACGATCGCCGAGGGCTTCCGGGAGCTCGGCTACGCGACCGCCGTGTTCGGCAAGTGGCACCTCGGTTACCTGCCGCGGTTCAAGCCGCCGCTGCACGGTTTCGAAGAGTTCCGAGGCTTCGTCAGCGGCAACATCGACTACCAGTCCCACGTCGACCGCATGGGTCGTCCCGACTGGTGGAACGGGGAGACGCTCGAGGCCGAAGACGGCTACCTCACCGACCTGATCGGCGACCACGCCGAGCGGTTCATCGCCGAGCACCGGGACGAGCCGTTCTTCCTGTACCTGGCCCACCACGCCCCGCACTACCCGTACCAGGGTCCCGGCGACCCGGCGGAACGCTACGAAGGCAGCGATCAGTTTCCGGGGGTGGGCTCGGTGACCGACCGGAAACGCGCCTACCGCGAGATGGTCGAGTCGATGGACGAAGGTGTCGGCCGCGTCCTCGACGCTCTGGAGGAGCAGGGCCTGTCCGGGGACACGCTGGTCTGGTTCTTCTCCGACAACGGCGCCACCCGGGAAGGCTCCAACGGAGCGCTCCGCGGCTTCAAGGCGAGCTACTGGGAAGGTGGTCACCGCGTCCCCTCGATCGCCGCCATGCCCGGCAGGATCGCTCCCGGTTCGACCTCCGACGCGATCACCTCGACGCTCGACGTGATGCCCACAGTCCTCGCGATGGCCGGCGGTGCGGCGCACCCCGACCTGCCCTTCGACGGCATCGACGTCGGTCCGGTGCTCGAAGGCGGCGAGGGAACGCCGCCCCGCCAGCTCTTCTGGAGCAGCGCCCGCCAGTTCTGGCGCGGCGCCGCTGTACGAGACGGCCGCTACAAGCTGGTCATCGACCGGCGGACGCAGCGGGCAGCCGCGGCGGAAGGCGAGGAAGTCGTCGAGCCGGTGCCAATGCTCTTCGACCTGGAAACCGACCTCGGCGAGACGACGGACCTTGCCGCCGATGAGCCGCAGCGCGTCGACGACATGATGGCGGCCCTTGCACGGTGGCGCGAGGACGTGGGCGCCCCGGTTCAGTAGCCGTCTGCAAGCCGACCGCCAGACGGTGACGACTATCGCCAGACTGCTTCAGGCGAAGACCCTGAAGCAACCCTCCTTGTCGGTCCCGGTCCGATCGGCGGGTTCCTGCGCTTCACCCTGAGTCCGGACCGAAACGAACCCGGGCCACCTTCGGCGCCGCAAGCCGCGCGAGCCTTCCGCTTGGCGGACCGCCTGCTCGGCGCTGACTTCGGTGCCCTTGAGGCGCCACGTAGCGTGAGGCCATGACCGAGCGCCAGATGTCTCAAGTCCCCGAGAACCGAGCCGACCGGCTCATCCGCGCCAGGCGGCTTCGCGCTTCCGCGCCTCGCGTACCCATTCGGCGGTCCGTTCTTCCGGCACCGAACTGAACAAGGCCCAGAAGTTGAGTTCCCGCGGCGCGAGCACCTTGTGCCCCCGTTCCTCAAGGAAGCGCCTCCGCCGTTCCGGGCTCGCCGCCTTCAGAAGCCAACGCATCGGTTCCCAGCCTCCGCGAGCCATGACGCGCTCGATCACGACCTCGGGCAGCTCGGGCTCGGCCCTCAGCGCTTCGAGATCGTATTCCCAGAGTAGGCGCTCAACCGCAGCAGGGAAACGCACTTGCTCATTCTACCGGCGCATCCCCCCGCCGACGGCGCTGGTACAGGAAGGACACGGCCACCAGCAGCGCGCCGACGATGAGGAAGGAGAGGATCCGGTAGCCCTGGTCCAGGAACGACAGGTCGACGAGGAAGGTCTTGGCGACGACGACCAGGAGGAGCGCGAGGCCCTGCCAGCGGAGTCCGGGAACATCACGGCGGATCCCCGCGGCGACGAGCGCAGCCGCCCACACGAGCCACAAGGCCGATAGAGCGACCTGGGCGGCGAGATCAAGGTCCAGGTCGAAACGGAGTCCCTGCACGAGATCCCAGGTCTCGAGCGACACGGCGATGAGCGCGACGATGTTCGCGATGCCGAGACCGATTGCCCAACCCGTGCGCTCCAGGGGCAGGGGCTTCTCCACGAGGCGGCGCACGGTGAACCCGGCTACGGCGAGCCCGATCGCCGCACCGGCCAGGGTGAGGAACCGGAGGTTGATGAACAGGACGTCGTCGTCCTGCCCGAGGAGGGCCTGCGGCGCCATCAACAGGACGACGCCGAACAACCCCACCGAGAAGACGCGCATCCACAGCGCCGGCAGGCGGGCACCGGCGATCGCCAGGGCGACGGCCTCGGCCGTCCATGCCACCGTGATCCAGTCGCCCTCCAGCCGGATCGGGAAGGCGATCGTTGCCAGAAGCGCCGACTGGACCGCGAACAGGTCCTGCAACTGCCGTCCCCGACGGTCGTGGCCAGCGCTCCAGCTCCCGAGAACGCGGGAAAGCGCCAGGTAGAGAGCTGCCAGAACCAGAACGACGCCGGTCAGCCACCAGCGGTGCTCATCGTAGAGAAGCTGTTGCAGCAGCAGCACGTAGAAGCCGAGCGCCAGCGCCAGCACGCTGATCTCGCTCGGGTGCAGACGGCGCGCGAGGCGTGCGCGGGCAAGAGGAAGCGCCATGAACACGACAAAGAAGAGCGTGCCGAAGAGAACGGTCGAGAGAAGCCGCTCGCCCTCGTAGAACTCCACATACCAGGCAACAAAGTAGACGGCCGTGGCGACCAGGGCGGCCGGCGCCAGAACCCGAAAGCCGCGCAGCAGGGCGAGAGCAAGCAGGCTGGCGCTGAGCAGGGCGAGGTAGCTGAAAAGCACGACCTGAGCGTCGGTGCCGGTGCTGAGCAACGCGGGGGTCAGGTAGCCGCCGGCGAGCGCAAGAGCCGCCAGTCGCTGCGAGTCGCGTCGCACCGACAGGCCGATCACCGCCGCGGTGACGAGAGCAAGGAAAGCGAACGCCGCCGGCTGCGGAACGAGCTCGTAGAAGTCCCATGCGGCGTAGCCCGAGAGATAGACGACGCCGGCGCCAAGCGCCGTCATCCCCTCGGCGAAGTAGCGCATCCCCCGCCTGGCGAGCCACTCGCCGTAACCGGCAAGGGCAAGGCCGCTGACCAGCCCGATGAGGACTCGTCCGGTCGGCCCGATCCACTCGTTTTCGAAGGCGTAGCGGAGGAAGAAACCGGCAGCGATCAGGAGCGTGAGAATGCCGATCCGGTTCAACCAGCGACCGCCGATCAGCGCCTCCAGGTCGAGATCGCGCCAAGCGGCCCTGGGCTTCCGGGCCTGCGATCCGGCACGGTCGGGGACCGGCTCCGCCGGCGGCGCCGGATCGACGACCTTGGGCCTGGCCGGCGTTGCCGCGGCAGAAGGCGCCGTCACCGCCGCCGCCTCCGCTCCGGCCCGCTCTCCCTCGACGGCGCGCCGCAGCGCCCTGACCTCCTCCTGAAGCGCGCGCACCTGCGCTTCGAGCGCGTCTACGCGATCGTCCCCGTTGTCAGTTGGGCCAGTAGATGTACTCATCGTCCGGAGCGTCGGGCTTCTCGAGCGTACCTAGCACTCCCCCTGCGCTCAGGGCGGATCGCCGATCGGCGGTTGACGCAGCGGCGGGCGACGGCGCTTGAGCTCGGTCGGCTTGATCTGCACGCCGTAGTGCCTGGACAGGTAGTCGAGAATCGGGTCTTCCGCTTCGCCCAGCGGCTCGAGGCCCTCCTCCTCCAGCATGCGGCGGATCGTCCGGACCCAACCGTCGCGATCGGTCCGGTTCTGGTCCAGCAGGATGGCCGAGTGGCACTCGGTGCAGCGGTCGCGGGTCGTTTCCCAGATGCCGGTGGCGTCTCTGATCAAACCGCTTTCGGGGTCTGTCGGCGGCGCCTCCTGGGCGGCGGCGGCCGCTAGGGTCACGAGCAGGACCGCGGCAAAGCCGGATGGTCGCCGCTTCGCGGCGCGTTGTCTTTCGGAAGCCGGCGGGGACGCCGGCGCACCCAGTCTCTTCCTGCTCAGGCTTCTACGCCACATACACGGCGATCCGGTGGCAGGCGTTGTTCAGGTAGCCGCGGGGGTTCCAGCCCGGCAGGACGATGGGCTGCGCGTCGCCGTTCGCGTCGGTGGCGCGGGCCCAGACCTCGTAGTAACCGGCCTCGGGGAACGTCACGTCGAGGTCCCAGTTCTGCCAGGCCAGACGGTTCGCCGGGGCCCGGAGTTCAGCGCCCGTCGAGGTGCGGCCGAAGTCGATCGAGACCTCCAGCCGCTCCACCTGGTTGTCCCCGGACCAGGCGTGGCCGTGGAGCGGGAGCACGTCGCCGAGCGGATGCTGGAACCCGCTCTGCGGATAGGTGATCAGTGACTTGACCGGCATCGCCTCGATGATCCGCATGTCCTCTTCGGCCACCTCGGTCCCCGGCGCAACGGGCTCACGCGGAACCTTGTAGGACATCCCCGTCATCTTCGGTCCGTCGTGCACGATGTCCCGGATGGCGATCCGGGTCAGCCACTTGCCGGATGTCGAGCCGGGCCAGCCGCCGAACACCAGGCGCAGCGGATGGCCGTTCATCGGATGGAGCGGCTCGCCGTTCATTCCCCAGGCGATCATCGACTCGGCCTCCAGGGCCTTGGCGACCGGCACCCCGCGCGAGATGGGGACGCCATCGCCATCCGCCGTTGTGTCGGCGCCGTAGTAGGCGACGTACACCGCGTCCTCCCGGTAACCGCAGTCCTCCAGCAGGTCGCGCAGGCGGATGCCGTCCCAGCGGGGACAGCCCACCGCGCCCACGGTCCACTGGTTCCCCGATGCCGGCGGGTCGTACTCCGAGCGGCCGTTGCCGCCGCACTCCATGACCAACTGGCGGCTGATGTTCTCGAAGCCCTGCTTCAGATCGCCCAGGGAGTACGTCTTCGCACCGGCCGCCGATTCGCCGTCGACCGTCAGGGTCCAGTTCCGCGTGTCCACCTGCCGGGGCGGAATGCCGTTGTTGCGGACGAACAGGCGGCTTGCCGGCGTCACGTCATCGTTCAACAGGTGCGCCGGCGTTTCGGCGCACAGCGGCCGGTCATTGAGCACGGTCAGGCCGTTCTTGCCTTCGATCGTGAACGGCTCCGCCTGATTTGCGTACGCCGCCGGAATCAGCCCGGCGGGCATGAACTCGTGGAACACGATCTTCGCGCCGACCAACGCGGTCATCGCGCCGAGACCCTGGAGGAATCCGCGCCGTGTGCGGGGATTGGCCCGTCGACCCCACAGGTTCCAGTCGGCCTGTTCCGGGTCAGCGGAGAAGACCTCGTGAAGGCCGCGCACCCTTCTTTCCATGTTCCGCCAGCCTACCGCCGTCGGCCAGCGCTTCGTTACTCTCGCCTCCACACAGACGCCGGAACGCGACTGGAGAGCCCGAAGTGACGATCGGCACCACACGCAGAGTTACCGCCGCGGCGCTGCTGGTCGTCGTCTGGGGCGCGTGTGGACCGAACCCGGACGGAACGGAGTCCGCAGAGCGCGTCTCTTCGACCGCCCCACCCAACGTAGTCATCATCCTGACCGATGACATGGGCTACGGCGATCTCTCGTCCTACGGCCACCCGCTCATCCGCACCCCCCACATCGACCGGCTGGCGGCCGAAGGCCAGCGCTGGACCTCGTTCTACGCCTCGAGTCCGCTGTGCAACCCGAGTCGCATCGCGCTCGCGACCGGAAGGATGCCCGTCCGCATCCAGGGAGGCGAACTGAACCGGTGGTCCAACCTGCCCGCCGACGAGACGACCATCGGCGACATGTTCCAGGCCGCCGGCTACGCCACCGCCTACATCGGCAAGTGGGGCATGTCGGGGCGTTTCGAGGCCGGAGGCGTCCACCCCAACGGCGCCGGCTTCGACTACTTCTACGGCGTGGAGGAGTTCAACGACGGCGGGCGGCGGCCGGACGTGCCTCACACCTACGAAGGGATCAAGAACGCGACCAGCGAGGACTTCGTCTTCTCGCTGTTCCGGCAGGAGGAGGCCATCGAAACGCCGACCCACCAGCCGACCCTCACCCGGCGCTATACGGAAGAGTCCGTGGCATGGCTGAAGGAGCAGGTCGAGGCCGAGTCGCCGTTCTTCCTCTACCTCGGCCACACGATGCCCCACGTGCCGATCTTCCGCTCGCCCGAGTTCGAGGATCACAGCAAGGCGGGTCTCTACGGCGACGTGATCGAGGAACTCGACTGGTCGGTCGGTGAAGTCGTCGCCGCCCTGGAGGAAAGCGACGTCGCCGAGGACACCCTGGTCGTGTTCTCGAGCGACAACGGGCCCTGGCTCACCTACTACGACCTCGGCGGCTCACCCGGCCCCTTCCGCGACGGCAAGCACACCGCCTGGGAGGGCGGCTTCCGGGTGCCTGGCATCTTCTGGTGGCCGGGGACGATCGAGCCGGCGACGATCGACGACATCGGCGTCCAGGTCGATCTGATGGCGACCCTCGCCGCGATCGCCGGCGCGGACCTGCCGGAACGCGAGCTGGACTCGCTCGACCTCTCGGGCACCCTCCTCCACGGCACGCCCAGCCCGCGGAACGAGTGGTTCTACTACGGCACCCGGGGACGCCTGTGGGCCTACCGGGTCGGCGACCACAAGCTCGTCCTCGAGTCGTGGGAGTCTCTCGGCGGGGAGGGCGAACTCGCCTGGCGCGGCTTCGACAACGAGCAGGTTCACGATCCTCCGCTGCTGTTCGACCTCGGCACCGACCTCGGCGAGCGGTTCGACATCGCCGCCGAACATCCCGAGATCGTCGAGCGGATCGAGGATGCGATCTGCGGGCACCGCGAGTCTCTGAACGCGGCTCCGTAGCTCCCCGCGAGTCCTCCAGCCGGCCGGAATCCCAAGGCCGGCTAGAATCCCGGCATGAGTTGGTTCTTCGACAAGACCCGCATTCCGAAGCCGGGCCAGGCGCTTCCGGGCCGCGCCGAGAGTGTGCCCGTCCCTCCGCGCCACTGGGTGCTCGACGCGCCGCTGCCGCCGCCGTACCCGGAAGGCAGCGAGCTGGCGATGTTCGGGCTCGGCTGCTTCTGGGGCGCCGAACGCAAGTTCTGGGAGGCTCCCGGCGTGATCACGACCGCGGTCGGCTACGCCGCGGGCGCGACGCCAAACCCCACCTACCGCGAAGTCTGTAGCGGCATGACCGGCCACAACGAGGTCGTCCGCGTGGTGTTCGACCCCGAACGGATCTCGTACGAGGAGCTGCTCCGCATCTTCTGGGAGAGCCACGACCCCACCCAGGGCATGCGCCAGGGCAACGACATCGGCACCCAGTACCGCTCCGGAATCTACGTTTACTCCGAGGAACAGCAGCGGACCGCCGAAGCGTCTCTGGGGGCGTACGAGCAGCGGCTCTCCGCCGCGGGCTTCGGCCGGATCACGACCGAGGTCCTCGAAACGCCGGCGTTCTACTTCGCCGAGGACTACCACCAGCAGTACCTGGCGAAGAACCCCGCCGGCTACTGCGGCCTCGGCGGCACCGGCGTGACCTGCCCCGCAGGAATCGAGCTACCCGCGAGTCAAGCGGTCTGAGGGCTTACTCAGGAGGCACAGCAATGGCGGATACCACGGTCGGCATCACCCGCGGTCTCGGCTGGCTGCTCTTCCTCGCCGGTGTGCTCGCGCTGGGCGGCCTCGCGATCTACGCCCTCGTCCTCGACGACGAGGCACCGCTCTACATCAAGCTGGGTGTCGGAGCGCTTTACGGCGGCCTGGCTCTGTTGCTGCTTTCGGTACTCCGGCAGCAGTTGATCGCCCGCAAGACGGACAAATACAAAGACATACAGCGGTGAGGGTCCCGAGATGCTGATTGCAACCACCGAAACAGTCGCCGGCCGGAACATCACGCAGACGCTGGGGCTCGTGCGCGGCAACACGATCCGCGCCCGCCACGTGGGCAGGGACATCACCGCGGCGTTTCGCAATCTCGTGGGCGGCGAGGTCACCGAGTACACGAAGATGGTCGCCGAGAGCCGCGAGCAGGCGCTTGACCGCATGGTCGCGGAAGCTGAGAGCCTCGGCGCCGACGCGGTTGTCGCGGTGCGGTTCACGACATCCGTGATCACGAGCGGCGCCGCGGAGCTGCTGGCCGTGGGAACGGCAGTCAAGCTGGACTAGCGTCGCACCCCCATCCGCTCCAGCACGCCGGCGACGAGCAGCGGCCACACCAGGGTGGCGTCGGCAGGGACTTCGGCGAAGCGGCCGCCCTCCGAGGCGGGCACGAACTTGCCCCAGGACACGCCCTCGCTGTAGCCGCAGCCCGACAGGCCGCCCCAGTGCTCCGGTTCCGGGCAGATGCGGACGCCGTAGCGGAACCGCTGGGGATCGGCTTCTTCACCATCCCGGCGCGTCGCCGCCTCGAGGTACGGCGCCACCTGCTGCGCCCAGTTCCGCGGCACCCCTCCGCCGATCGTGAAGATCCCGAGCCGTTTCGCGCTGGCAACAAGCTCCGTGTAGTGCTCCAGGTCGAGGAACGGATCGAAGCGCACCGGCGCCCGCCCGACCCGGCGGCGCGCCCGGTTGAAGAGCGCGAAGTCGAGCCCGATCTCCGAGTCGGTGAACGCCGGCACGTAGACCGGGACGCCACGGCGCCAGGCGGATGAAAGCACGCCGCGCACCGGCCGGTTCTGGCCCGGCTCCGCCTCTGCCTGTGCCTCTACCTCTGAACCTGCGCCTTCGCTCAGCCACCGCCCGAACGCCTCGTTCAGGGTCCGCGAACACGCGACCTCGCCCTCGGGCCACTGCTCCAGGATGGAGTGGACGATGAGCTCCACCCGGTCCAGGTTGCTCTCCAGCTCCAGCGTGTCGTAGATGCGGTCGAAACCGGCGTAGTACGCGGAGCGGTCGTCCAGCCCGCCATCGCCCGCCGGAACCTTGAAGTGGACCATCCCGGCGGACTCGACGAAGCCGTGGACCATCAGGGCGCCGGTGCAGACGATCGCGTCGAGCAGCCCGTGGTCGATCATGTCGCAGAGGACGAGCCCCTGCTTGGCCGCGGTCATCGCGCCGGTGAACGTGCCGACCACCAGGCAGTCCGGATCCGCAGCCATGTCATGGAGCACGTCCGCCGCCTCGCCAAGCTGACGGCCCCCGAACGACGTCGATTTCATCGCCGCGAGGAGGTCGGAGAAGGACTCGACGGAGCCCAGGTCGAGCGCCTCGAGCGGTTCCAGCCCCTGGCCGTCGGCGAACTCGGCCGGTCGCCGCACGCCGCCCGAGGATTTGGAAGATCGATCCCTCATCAGGTCGTGGACGAAGCTATCGCGGCAGGAGTGGTGCACGACGCCCGTCTCGGCGCGCTCCGGCAGCTCGCGCCGTAGAACGCAGCGAAGCAAGGTCTACGACGCGAACTGTCGGTCAGGTGGGGGCTGGGGCCAAACATGGAGCTTGCGACAGGTTTGGCGGCGCTTGCTCAATCAAGCGTCCATGCCCGACCCAACGCAGCCTGTGACAGGATCCGCACAGAAGGCAACGAACGTTTCGCCGCCAAAGGAGGGAGAGGTCGGCCGCGATTCCGAGGTTGGCTCCGTACCACCTCGGATCCGGGTTCCGGCACGGGCGAGCCGCGTCCCGACTGCAGCGACGATGGGCTGGCTAGCTGTGAACTCGCGCGAACCCACGGAACTGGAGCTCCTCTACCGCCTGAGCCAGACGCTCGGCGAGAGCCTCGAACTTCGTGACGTGACCCAGCCCGCGCTCTCGACCCTTGCAGAGCACCTGAATCTGAAGCACGGCACGATCACGCTGCTCAACCGGAAGACCGGCGACATCCATATCGAGGTCGCCCACGGATTGACCGGCCAGCAGACCTCCCAGGTCCGATACCGCCTGGGCGAGGGCGTCACCGGCAAGGTGATCGAGACCGGCGAGCCGGAAGTGATCCCGAAGACGATCGAGTCCGAGACGTTCCTCGACCGCACCCAGCGTGGCAAGAGCGCGGAGGTCTCCTTCCTGTGCGTCCCCATTCGCACGGGCAACGAGACCTATGGCGCGCTCAGCGTCGACCGGGCCTACGACCCGGACCACGATCTGAACGGCGACGTCCGCGTGCTCCTGATCGCCGGCTCCCTGATCGCCCAGGCGGTCAAGCTGCGCCGCACCGCCGAGGAGGAGAAGGAGCAGCTCGAGGAGGAGAACGAGCGCCTGCGCGCCCAGCTCCGCGACCGCTTCCGGCCCACCAACATCGTCGGCAACTCGCACGAGATGCA
Organism: Thermoanaerobaculia bacterium; assembly: GCA_965232105.1. Classification (GTDB taxonomy): domain Bacteria; phylum Acidobacteriota; class Thermoanaerobaculia; order Multivoradales; family Multivoraceae; genus Multivorans. The sequence continues at coordinate 1,636,260 of OZ246956.1, read as the reverse complement.
GGAGGTGTACGACCAGATCGCCACCGTCTCCGGCAGCAACACGAGCGTCCTGATCACCGGCGAGACCGGCACCGGCAAGGAACTCGTGGCGCAGGCGATCCACTACAACAGCGCTCGCGCCACGAAGCCGTTCGTCAAGGTTCACTGCGCCGCGCTGCCCGAGAGCGTGATCGAGAGCGAGCTGTTCGGACACGAGCGCGGCGCCTTCACCGGTGCGATCCATCAACGCAAGGGCCGCTTCGAACTCGCCCACACCGGCACGATCTTTCTCGACGAAGTCGGCGACGTTCCCCTGCTGATCCAGATCAAGATGCTGCGGGTGCTGCAGGAGCGGGAGTTCGAACGGGTCGGCGGCAGCCGCACCCTGAAGACGGACGTGAGGATCATCGCTGCGACCAACAAGGACCTGTCGGACATGACCGCACGCGGCGGCTTCAGGGAGGACCTGTTCTACCGCCTGAACGTGTTCCCCATTCACGTGCCGCCGCTACGCAAGCGCAAGTCGGACATCGTGCAACTGGCCGACTTCTTCCTGGAGCGCTACGCGCGGGCCAACGGCTCCAACGTGCGCCGCCTCTCGAGCGCCGTGATCGACATGCTGATGAGCTACCACTGGCCCGGCAACGTCCGCGAGCTCGAGAGCTGCATCGAACGCGCGGTTCTCGTGGCGAGAAACGACGTGATCCACCCCCACCACCTGCCGCCGACCCTTCAGACCGCGGAGAGCTCCGGCACCGAACCGCCCGGGAGCTTCCGCTACCTGGTCGAGAACTACGAGCGCGACCTGCTGCGCGACGCCCTGAAGAGCGCCCGCGGGAACATCGCCGAAGCGTCACGCAAGCTGCGCACCACGCCGCGGATCACCGGCTACAAGATCAAGAAGTTCGGCATCGACCCGAACCGCTACGCCGGGTAGCAGCCTGCTCGGCCACGGGAGGCCGGTGGGAACCCGGGTGGCGCGATCCGCGCCACCCGTGAACCAGTCCGTGCGCCCGTCATCAGGCGCACGGATGGCACACCGTCGCACCCAGTTTCTGCGGCGTAGGCTCCTAGCCCACGTTTGTCAGCCCACCATGCGGGTTACAACAAAATTGTATGAACGAGGCGTAGTGCGCGAGCAAGATCGCCCGCAACGCCGCGAAGTCGAAGCCCTTGACCCGCAACAGTTTGACACCGGATTTGGCGTCACGAGCCGCGGTTGGCACCCGTGTTGCTACCCCCACGAGCAACCGGCAACCATGCCCTAAGGAGGTCACCAATGATCCGGAAATCAGCAATCTTCGTTCTACTCGCCTTGCTCAGCCTCGCCGCCGCCCCGGCAGCGGCCGATGCTGAATACGCCCTCGACTTCGCGTCGGCCTACGTCTGGCGCGGCATCACGTTCACCGACGGCGCCGTGTGGCAGCCCTCCGTCACCGCCTCGAACGACAGCGGCTTCGCGATCAACGTCTGGGGCAACCTCGACATTGACGACGCGAACGATATGAGCGCCGAGTTCAACGAGATCGATCTCACGGCCTCCTACGGGTTCGGCTCGGACGCCGTCTCGGCCGAGGTCGGCTTCATCGAGTACCTGTTTCCGAACACTCCCTTCGCCGGCACCCGCGAGCTCTACGTGACCGTCGGCTGGGACGTCACCGCGGCGCCGAGCGTGTCGCTCTACTACGACATCGACGAGGTCAAGGACTTCTACGCGAACGTCGGCGTCTCGTTCGGAGGCGACGTGAGCGACGCCCTGGCCTGGAGCGTCGACGTCTCGGCCGGTTACGCGGGCGACGACTTCGCCGCCGCCTACAACGGCCTCTCCGGTGGCATGTTCGACGGCAACCTCACCTTCGGCCTTTCCGGCGGCGCGTGGGCCGCGTTCGTCAGCTACGTCGACGCCCTGGACAGCGACGCCCTGCCGGAACAGCCCGTCGACTTCCTGGCCGGCGTCGGCTTCTCGTTCTAGAAAGACTGGGTGCGCCGGCGTCCCCGCCGGCTGCCGCCGAAGGCGGCATCAGAAACGCGCCGGCCGTCAGGCCGGCTCCGCCTGACGCTCGAGGCTCGAGAGAGCCTCGAGCGTTCTCGCGTCAGCGCCCCGTGAACCGCGGCGCCCGCTTCTCCATGAAGGCCGTAACGCCTTCGCGGTGATCGTCGGTCTCGCCGCAGCGGATGTGCGAGATCGCCTCCCGGTCGAGGATGGACCGGAAGTCCTGCGTGACCGCCAGGTTCACGTTCTCCTTCATCCAGCGATAGCTCACCAGCGGCCCGTGAGCGAGTCGCGACGCGAACTCCATCCCTTCCGCGTGGAAGCTCTCCGCGTCGTAGATCCGGTTCACCAGGCCGATTCGCCGCGCCTCTTCGGCATCGATGATGTCGGCTGTGAAGAACAGTTCCTTGGCCACCGCCGGGCCCACCAGCCGGGTCAACTGCCAGGTCGTCCCCCAGTCGCCGCCGAAGCCCACCTTCGAGTACGCGGTGCCGAACTTCGCCATGCTCGACGCCAGCCGCAGGTCGCAGCTCGCCGCCAGACCCAGGCCGGCGCCCATGGCAAAGCCGTTGACCAGAGCGATCGTGACCTTGGGAACGGAGTGAACCAGCCAGGCTGCTTCCTGACCGCGCCGCAGACCGTCGATCCGCTGCTCGAGCGTCGCCGGAGCGCCGCCGGCGCCCGACTTCGCCATGCCGGATACGTCGCCCCCGGCGCAGAAGGCGCGGCCCTCGCCCGTCAGGACGATGGCGCCGACATCAGGGTCGGCCGCCAACCGCGGCAGTTCCTCGTGGAGGCCGGCGGTGATCTCGCCGGAAAGGGCATTCAGCTTCTTGGGTCGGTTGAACGTCAGCAGGGCGACGCGATCCTGAACGTCGACCCGCAACTCCGGCTCAGGTGTGCTCTTCATCTCGGCTACCGTCATTCGCGCTGCTCCTGTTCTTGTTCTTGAGGGAAGGCACGGAGTCTAGCCCGTTGATGGAACACTCCGCGCATTCGCGCGTTGTAACAGTGAGATGCCGGTGGCCGCGCTCAGGCCCGATCCGCTGGCGGTGCCCTCGAAGCCTCGAAGCACCCCAGCGCCGACGACCGCCCTTTCCGGCGCGGCAAGGGAGAACCGCGCCGCGGAGGACGGACGGCTCATGGCCCGCGTCCAGGCGGGCGACGAGCAGGCCTTCGCCGACCTGGTGGAGCGCTACAAGAACCCCCTCGTGAACTACCTGACGCAAATGACCCGCAACCGCGAGCGTGCCGAGGACCTGGCCCAGGACGCGTTCGTGCGCGTCTACCGTTCCGCCGGTCGCTACCGGGAGCGAGGCCAGTTCCAGGCCTTCCTGTTCCGCATCGCGACGAACCAGCTTCGCACCGAGGCACGCAAGGCCGCGCGCTGGCGGGGACTGCTGCCTTCCCTGACCGCGGAACACCAGCGCCGGGCGCCGGTCCCCTCGCCGCAACGAACCGCCCTGGGTTCGGAGGCCGTCGACGCCGTCACCAAGGCACTGGGCCGTCTGCCCCTTCACTACCGCGCACCGGTCGTACTGAGAGAGATTGAAGGCTGGCCCTACGCCCGCATCGCCAGGACGCTCGGCTGCCGCGAAGGTACGGTCAAGTCCAGGGTCCACCGCGGCAAGAACCTGCTTCGCAAGGACTTGAGGGAGTACTGGAACGGAGGAGAGAGATGAGAGATCAACTCGATCTGAAACGACTGCCCCGCGTCGATGCCTCGGACGGCTTCACCGCCGAGGTCCTGCGGCGCATCCGAGCCGACCAGCCGCACCGGCCGGCGCCGCGCTGGAGACTGGCCGTGGCCGCCGTCGCGGTCGTCGTCGTCTCAACCGCCGCCGGTGCCTGGTGGGCCCGGCAGTCCGCGCCCGAACCGGCGCCGATCACCGCCGAGAGCATCGAACAACTGAAGTTCGAGCATCAGGAACTCATCCAGGAACTGGAGTCCCTGCTCCGCCTTGGCGAAGACACTCAGCCCTTCGTCCCGGTGTCCATCGATCCCCAGACGGAGGTCCTCTTCGACCTGCGGGACATCGAACCCCTTCCCGTTCGCTACGCCGCTGCTTCCAGCCGGCGAATCCAATAGGAGATCCCCGTCATGACAACGACCCACCTCTTCGTTCATCGCCTCCTCTCCGGCACCAGCTCCCCCTACACCCTCGCGACCGTCCTGGTCGCGGCTCTGGCCCTGGGCTTCGGCTCCGCCGCCTTCGCGCAGGAATCAGAAGACGAAGAGCGCACCGTCCGCGTCATGGTGCTCGGCGACGGGCAGGTCGAGGTCCTGGAGGAACGTCACCTGGGCCCCCCACCGGGCTCAGCCCGCTCCGATAACCTCACAACGCGCCTGTTCGAGATCGCGGTGTCGGCCCAGGGCGGCGCCTACCTGGGAGTCGAACTCGTCAATCTGAACGAGCCGCTCCGAGCCCACTTCGGAGTCCCCGCAGGCAGTGGCGTTTTGGTCTCCAACGTCGTCGACGACAGCCCGGCCGCCCGCGCCGGCGTTCAGGTTGGCGACATCCTGACCCGCTTCGACGGCGAGGACGTAGCGAGCTCCCGACGGCTTACGGCAATGGTCCGGCGCTCCGAAGCCGGGGATCCTGCCGACCTGGAGATCTGGCGCGACGGCAAGGTCGAGACGCTCAGCACGACCCTGGACGAACGGCCTCGCCAAGACCTCAAGCCCGGTTCTTTCTTCTTCCTGCGCGGGCGCGAGGATCTTGACGGAGACGGCGAACTCGACGCGTTCGTCGGTCCGGAGAAGGTCCACGAGAAGATCCAGGAGTACTTCAACGGCGACGAATGGAAGGAACGCCACGAGCACGTACAGCGTTTCCTCCACGAACGGCGCCCCGACATGAAGGCCCTCGACGAACGCCTGGAGGCCCTGAAGGCGCGGCTGGCCGAGCTGGAAGGCCGGCTGGAAGAGAGGGCCGAAGAGAACTGACCGGGTCGGTCGTCGCTACAGGACCGCGCTCTCCCATTCGGAGAGCATGGTCAGCAGCCTTCCCATCATCTCGTCCACCTGGTCGGCGTCGATCGAGAGGGGCGGCGCGACCCAGATCGGCAGGCCACGGGCCATCGCGGGATGGCGGGCGGCGCCGTAGAGCGAGCTGTACATCGCCAGGCCGTTCTTGAGCGCCAGGGACTGGAAGAGTGTCTGCGCGTCGACGCTCTTGTCGAAGAACGCCATCGTCTCCTTGTCGGCGACCAGCTCGATCGCCATCATCAGACCCCAGCCCCGGACGTCGGCAACCGTCGGATGGGAGAGCAGTTCGTCGCGGTAGGAGAAGAGCCGCGGGCTCTGCTCGTTGCAGTTCTCGATCAGTCTCTCGTCCCGGATGATGTTGATCGCCTCGCAAGCCGCCGCGCAGCCGAGCGGGTGGCCTCCGAACGTGAAACCGTGCACGAAGGAGTAGCCCTTCTCGAAGGGCGCGTTGATCCTGCGCGACACCGACACCGCGCCGAAGGGCACGTAACAACTCGAGATGCCCTTGGCCATCGCCATGATGTCGGGATCAACGCTGAAGTGATCCATCGCGAACCACTTCCCGGTGCGGCCGAACCCGGTGACGACCTCGTCGGCGATGATCAGCACCTCGTGGCGGTCGCAGATCTCCCGGATCGCGCGCCAGTAGCTGTCCGGCGGTACGCAGGCGTAGTCGGCGCCGCAACCGTGAGGCGTGGCCAGGAACGCCGCGACCGTCTTGGGGCCGGCGTAGTGGATCGCGGTCTCCAGCGCCCCGGCGCACTCGACGCCCCACTCCTCGCGGCTCATCCCTTCGGGCCGGTCGAAGTCCGAGTACTGCCGGATGCCCGGCCACTTCGGCAACATCGGCTCGAAGCGTGACTGCGTGGCGGGGTTGTGCGAGACGCCGAGGGTCGCGAGCGTCATGCCGTGGTACGAGTCGCGGTGACTGACGATCTTGTACTTCGTCGGGTTGCCGAGGGCTATCTGTGCCTGGCGGGCCAGCTTGATCGCGGTCTCGACCGCTTCGGACCCACCTGAGACCAGGTAGGTGTGATCGAGGTCGGCCGGCGTGATCTCCGCGAGCAGCCGGCAGAACTCGGCCCGCTTCGGACTGGCGAAGGAGGGATGGGTGTAGGCGTAGTCTTCGAGTTGCGCCGTGATCGCCCGCTTCATCCTCGGATGGTTGTGCGGCAGGTTGACCGCCATCGGCCCACCCGAAACGTCGAAGTAGCGGTTGCCGTCCCGGTCGTAGATGAACACACCTTCGGCGCGCTCGATCTCAACGTCCATCGGGTGGTACGAGAAGACGTGCCGCCAGTCGCCTTCCGGGCGGAGAGGGCGAGACAGCGGTTGCGTTTCTGGCACGGTTGCGGGCGCGGTTGCCATCGATTCTGCTCCTGATCTGGAAGACGGGAAGAGGCATCGTAGCAAGCTGCTACGGTGCCCTACTCTGCGCCTCTGAAGGCGCGGAGTACGGTTCACGCGTGGCGCGAAGGCGCCACCCGGGTCGCGCCGGAACGGCGGAAGGAGAAGCGGATGTCCCAACCCACAGGCAGCGAACGGATGGAGCGCATCGTTGCGCTGGCCAAGCGCCGCGGATTCGTGTTTCCGGCGTCCGACATCTACGGCGGCATCAACGGCTTCTGGGACTACGGCCCGCTCGGCGTCCAGCTCAAGAACAACCTGCGCGACGCCTGGTGGCACGACATGGTCGAGAGCCCGCCGATCGGTCCGGACGGCTCGCCGCTCTCGATCGTCGGCATCGACTCGTCGATCATCCAGAACCCGCGGGCCTGGGAAGCGAGCGGCCACGTCGGCGGCTTTTCCGACCCGATGGTCGACTGCCGGGAGACGAAGGCCCGCTTCCGGGCGGACCACCTGCACGTCCTGCGGCCGAAGCGCGACCTCGACCCGCCGGCCTTCTTCGCCTACCTCGAGGGCGAGCCGGCGCCGGCGCTCAGAACCGCCCGCAAGGCGATGCGCGGCCGCCCCACCCTGGACGACTTCGAGTCGACGCCGCTCGACGAGCTGGACGCGGCCGAGCGCGACCACGTCTGGGCCCCGAGCGCCTCGGCGCCGGGAACGCTGACCGAAGCGCGCGACTTCAACCTGATGTTCAAGACCTTCGTCGGCGCCGCCTCCGGTGAGGAGAACACGGCGTACCTGCGGCCCGAAACGGCCCAGGGCATCTTCCTGAACTACAAGGGCGTGCTGGACACCTCGAGAGTGCGATTGCCATTCGGCATCGCGCAGATCGGCAAGGCCTTCCGCAACGAGGTCACGCCGCGGAACTACATCTTCCGCACCCGCGAGTTCGAGCAGATGGAGATGGAGTTCTTCTGCCACCCCTCCGAGGCGAAGGTCTGGTTCGAGTACTGGACCCGGTCACGGATGGACTGGTGGAGCAGCCTCGGTCTGGCCGGCGACCGGCTGCGCCTGCGCCGGCACGAAGCGTCGGAGCTCGCCCACTACGCCCAGACCGGCGAAGGCACCTTCGACGTCGAGTACCGGTATCCGTTCACCGAACCGGGTTTCGGGGAACTCGAAGGGGTCGCCCACCGCGGCAGCTTCGATCTGGAGCAGCACCAGCAGTGGAGCGGCGTCAAGCTGGAGACATTCGATCAGCAGACGCGTGAGCGCTTCGTGCCGCACGTGATCGAACCCGCCGCCGGTTTGACCCGCGGCGTGCTGGCGTTGCTGTGCGAGGCCTACAGCGTCGACGAGAGTCGGCCGTCATCCGAACTCATGCGCTTCCCGAAGCGGCTGGCGCCGATTCACGCAGGCGTCTTCCCCCTGGTCAACAAGGGTGGAATGCCCGAGGTCGCCGAGTCGCTCTACCTCAAGCTACGCCGCTACTACCGGATCCAATACGACGCGAAGCAGTCGATCGGCAAGCGCTACGCGCGAATGGACGAGGCCGGCACTCCCAGTTGCTTCACCGTCGACGGCCAGACTCTCGAGGACCAGACGGTCACCGTCCGCGACCGCGACACCGGCTCGCAGGAGCGAATCGCCCTCGACGCCACATCGCGTTACCTGCACGACCGGCCCTAGCACCCCGCGCGGCAGAAACCGGGTGCGCCGGCGTGCCATCCGTGCACCCGATGACGGGCGCACGGACTGTTCGCAGGTGGCGCGAATCGCGCCTCCTGGGTTCCCGCCGGCATCCGGCGCGAAAGCGCAGGTTTCCGGACCTTCTGCCGCGGGCAGCGGCTTCAGACCGCGCCATACTGGCACGGTCGGAAGCCCTCAGAGTCGTGGAAGCCCTCGGAGTCGTGGAAGCAGAGCGGAGGAGGTCCGTTGGAAGGTTCCTGGAAGGCTCGCAAAGTAAACGCGAGTAGGAAGATCCGAGCAGGAAAGCTGAAACGGCAAGAGTGGCGCTGGCAAGCGGCTCGAACAAGCGTCGTGAACACGCGGCCGCGCCGCCGATCGGCTCTCTGGTTACTAGGCAGGAGAGTTGGAGAGGGACCTCCTCCGGGTGTGTTCCACATCTCTCGGGACGACGCTTGCAGTCCCGACACGCGAGGAGAACGCAAGGTCCGTGCCAGCCGTACCCACGAGGCCTCGACTCGGCGACACCGATCCAGCCCCAGGTACTCGTGGAGCGCTGTTGCCACTGGGCAGATGTACCGCCCGTTGCCAGTCGTCTCGAGGGCGACGTGACGCTCCGTGATCTCTACGGTGAATCCGTTGTTCATGGTTGCTTCTTGGCTTCCGGAGAGCGCCGCCTACTCTATGGATGGGGTCCGGTCCGTTTTCGCCTCCAACGGCCGATGGCCCACCGCGGGTCTTCGATGCGAATCATCTTCCCCAACGCGAGAAGGTGCAGGCCGGTCGCCAGCAGGAACACGGTCTCGACCGGCGCCGCCTGACTGACCACGCCGGCGACCAGGAACCCGGCTACGCCGCTCGCCTCGGCCAGCGAGTGCGTGGCCGCTATCCGCATGGGGCGGTCGCGCTCGCGGCCGAACTCTAGAACGAGGTTCTGGGACGCAAGCATTACGCCAGAGAACCCCGCGCCTACCAGCAGGAAGACCGCGTAGGCCGCCGGAAAGACGGGCGCCCAGAGAACGGTCACGCTGCCCAGAATCCAGGAACCGAGCGCCAGCACGTATACGGCGCGGTACCCGGAGCGGTCACCCAGAAGGCCCCACATCAGCGCACACACCGACTGAGCGGCCGTGAAGGTCACGGTCAAACCGGCCAGACGTGCACCGCTGACGCCGAACCGCTCACCCACCAGGAGGATGTAGAACGGCAAGACGCCCCGCGCGGCGCCGGTCAGCAACCGCGCCGAAAGAAAGCGGGCGTAGTGCGGGTCGGACCCCAGAAGTTCCGGCAACTCCCTCAGCCGAGCGCGCAGGCCGAGTCCCGCGTCATGGACGTCGAGGGCCGCGGGCTCGCGAATGAGGCCCATGAACGCAAGCCCGGTAGAAGCCAGCACCGTGGCGGCCAGGAAGGTCATGCCGTAGCCGCGCGGGAAACCGTAACGATCCAGCACCAGACCCGCCGCGGCCGAAACCAGGACCACGGCCACCCCGGCAGCGAGGTTCCGGGTTCCCTGGAGCCGGCCGCGGCGGCCGACGGGAACGGACTTCGCGAACAGCAGGTTGAAGGCCACCATCTGCATGCCGCTGAAGACACCCCACATCAGAAGCACTGGCCAGACCAGGAACACCGCGACCTCTACCGGCGCGAGCAGCGCCAGCAGCGCCAGCAGCAGCACCTGAAACCGCATCAAGCCTCCGAACAGCAGCGCAACCCACTTGACGTGGCTGCGGTGCTCGACAAACGCGGCGCTCAAGAGCGGCGACACGAACATCCCCAGGCTCTGGCAGGCCGAAGCCGCGCCCACGGCCAGGCTTGAACCCGTCAACAGGTGGATGTAGGTGGGCAGGAATGTCGGTGCCTGGAGGAGCCGAAAACCCGTCATGCCGAGCAGGCCATGGGCGAGCAGGGCAGCGTAGTTGCGCCGCCGGTCGAGGCGGCTGTGACCTCGATCGTCGGAGGACATGCTGGCCCGACGAACGTAGCAGATGGTCCTTGCTAGTAAGGTCTCCTACGATGACCGAGGCTGACCACCAGAGGCCGAACGGCGTTCACGAGACCTTCCACCGCATCGTGCAGTGCATCCCGGAGGGGCGTGTCGCCACCTACGGCCAGGTCGCCGCCCTCGCCGAGCTTCCCCGCAATGCCCGGCAGGTGGGCTACGCCCTTGCGCGGGCGGGCGACGACAGCTTGCCCTGGCACCGGGTGGTCAACGCCCGCGGCGAAGTGAGCGAACGGGGACTCGACCCCCTGGAAAGCGTCGACCGGCAGCGCTTCCTGCTCGAAGAGGAGGGCATCGTGTTCGACCGGCGCGGCCGCATCGACCTGGACCGTTACGGGTGGTCGCCATGACGGTGCGACGCCGCCGATGCCTGCCGGCGCTCGTGGCCGCCGTCGGAATCGCGACCGTCCTCGGCTGCGGCGCCGCGCCGGCGCCTCCCCCGGCCGCGATGCCCGAACCGAGTGCGTCCTCCCCGCCGGCGCCTCCACCCGAGGGAATGGTCCGCGTCCCGGCTGGCGCCGTCTCCCGCTCGGGAGGAGAACTCGAGGTCGCGTCCTTCGACCTGGACGTTCACGAGGTGACGAACCGGGACTTCGCTGCCTTCGTCGACGCGACCGGATTCGTGACCGAAGCCGAGCGCTGGGGCTGGTCACTGGTCTTCCATCCCCAGGATACGGCCGAACCCGAATCGGAACGTCGAATGCCGGGACTCGAATGGTGGCTGGCCGTCGACGGCGCCGACTGGCGGCATCCCCGCGGACCCGGCGCCGAGGCGGAGCCCGATCTCCCCGTCGTCCATGTCAGCTGGGGAGACGCCGGCGCTTTCTGCGAATGGAGCGGGAAGCGGTTGCCGACCGAGGCCGAATGGGACCTCGCCGCAGCCACCGGCAACGACGGCGCCGGTCACGCCCGCTACCCTTGGGGCGACGAGCCCGCTCCCGACGGCGACTGGGTCGGAAACGTCTGGCAGGGGGATTTCCCGGCTCGGGACGACGCCGCCGACGGGCACGCCTACCTGGCGCCGGTCGGTTCCTATTCCCCGAACGCGCTCGGCGTCTTCGACCTGGGCGGCAACGTCTGGGAGTGGGTCGACGACTGGTACCAGCCCGGCGGGACGGGCGGCGAGAGAGTCCTCAAGGGCGGCTCCTGGCTCTGCGCCGCGAGCTACTGCGAGGGCTACCGGAACGCGAACCGCAACCACTCGGCCCCCGACTCCGGCCTCGACAACACGGGCTTCCGCTGCGCCGCGAGCCTGCGCTAGCAACTCACCCGTCAACGAAGTTTCAGAAAGTCATGAAACTTCCAATAGTTCAGTATCGGTTCGAAAAGAAAAACCGTTGACGGCACGCTAACCCGTGCTACTTTCTCCAAGCTCATTCTTTTCGTAGCGGACGACTCACGACCCGTTCGCCGCGATTCCACCGACCGCGGCGCTCCATGGGGCGCCGGAGTCTCAGGAGGAAGAACCGATGACCAACGTCGAAACAGGCATTGCCTCGATCGGCCTGCACTTGCCGCCCCTCGCAATGCCCGTCGAGGAACTTGCCGCCCTGCGGGGCGTGGATCCCGACAAGTACCTCATCGGCCTGGGCTGCTCGGAGATCTCGCTCTGCCCACCCGAGTTCGGCATCGTCGACCTCGCTTCCGAGGCCGCCCGGCGCGCCCTGTCCCGCTGGGACGGCGAACTCGAGGACATCGGCATGATCGCCGTCGGCACCGAGACCGCGGTCGACATGAGCCGCCCCCTCTCCGCCTTCGTGGCGGAAGAGCTCGGTCTGGTGGGCCACATCCGTTCCTACGAGGTGAAGCATGCCTGCTACGGCGGCACCCTGGCGTTGCGCCAGGCCTGCGAGTGGCGGATGTCCGGCGCGGCCCGCGACAAAGCGGCCCTCGTCGTCGCGGCCGACATCGCGCTCTACGAGCAGGGTGACCCGGGCGAACCGACGCAGGGCGCCGGCGCCGTCGCCTTCGTGGTCGACCGCCCCGAGATTGCCACCGTCGGCCTCGACTCCCACACCTGGAGCGAGCCGGCGTACGACTTCTACCGTCCGGTGGGCGAGTCCTACCCGCGGGTCGACGGCAAGCTGAGCCTGGAGTGCTACAAGAAGGCTGCGGTGGAGTGCTTCAACGCACTCGCCGAGGGCCGCAACCCCGCCGAGGTGATGGAGCGGTTCTCCGCGATCTGCTTCCACGTCCCGTTTCCCAAGATGGTAAGAAAGGCCTTCCACCTCGTCGGTGAAGTTGCCGGCTGGTCGGCAGAGAGAATCCAACAGCTCTACAACGAGAAGGTCGAACCGTCCATGCTCTGGAACAGGCTCTCCGGCAACTCGTACACAGCCTCGCTCTGGATCGCGGTGGCGAACGCGCTCCAGGGCCTGAAGCCGGGCGAACGAGTGGCGGCCTTTTCCTACGGCTCCGGCTTCGGCTCGGAGATCCTCTCACTGAGCGCGGGTCCCCGCGCCCAGGACGCCGCCTGGGCTCAGGACATCGAACGCGACATCGCACGTCGCGGCCGAGTGGACGCAAGCGCCTACAACCTCCTGCGCGCATCAGTTCGTACGGCGGCCGCGTAAAGTCGACCCGCGGCCACCGTCCGGATGGTCGCGGGTTACGGTTCCCTGGACTCCGTAGCCCGCGCCATCCGCTTCAGTTGCGCCGCGTACTCGTCCAGCACGAGCGCGGCGATATCGATCTGGTCCTGGGCCTTGTCCCACTCGCCCTCCTCGATCGCCTCCCGGACTCCCGGCAACGTCTTCACGCCGTAGCCGGTGTAGAGACCGGGCGAGTACAGGTGGTGCCGGAACCAGGGGCGACCCGGCAGGCCGTGATCCCGCGTCAGCAGCCGTTCGCTGCCCACGACGAGTTCGTCGAGCTGCTCCTGGACGGCGTCGTCGCCCCCCTCGGCCGCCGCGACCAGCGCCTGGTCGGCCGACCGCGCGGCGCGCACGAGACGGTCGTGCGCGTTCCTGAGCGGCGCGAAGTTCAGATACGGCGCGGGCGCCGGCGCTTCCGGTTCCACGAACGGCCGCGTCGGATCGGCCGCCAACCGGAAATCGCCGCTTCGCACCAGGTCACTCTCCCGCTCCAGACGGTCCCGCTCGCTCGCCGCAAGCTCGACGACCTCGTCGACGTAGCGGCCTACGGTCGCCGCCGTCGTGCCGAACTCGAACGGCAACACGTCCGCGTTGGCCAGCCGAAGCGTCAGGCGCAACCCGGTGCGGGCCAGAGCCGCGCCGTAGACCGCGCCCGGGTCGACGAAACGGCGGTAGAAATCGAAGGTGTCGAAGGCCGTGTGGTACTCGCCGCCCGACGATTCGCCGCCGTAGCCGACGTTCAGCGACGACACGCCGAGGTGCTGGAGGAACGGCGAGTAGTCGGAGCCGGAACCCAGGGCGAAGATCCGCAGCCGGTCGGAGGCCCGAAGCCGCTGGTACTCGGCTGAACTGCCGCGGGCGCGTCGCGAGGCGCGCAGCCGCTCGCCGACGCTGACCCCGGTCTGCGGGTCCTCGACATCGTTGGCGACCTGGTTGACCAGGGTCTCCAGGGCGTGCGACCCGCCGGCGCGCAGAAAGCCGCGGCTGTTCGAGTCCGAGTTGATGTAGACCGCCGCGTGCTCGCGAAGCTCGTCGGCGTGATGCTCGGCCCACTCGGTCGAGCCCAGGAGGCCGGGCTCTTCCGCATCCCAGGCGGCGTACACGATCGTGCGACGGGGCCGGCGCCCCTCCCTCGCCAGCCGGCCGACCGCCTGCGCCTCTGCCAGCAGACCGATCAGGCCGCTGATCGGATCCCGAGCGCCGATGACCCAGGCATCGTGGTGGTTTCCCCGCAGGATCCACTGGTCCGGTCGTTCGCTTCCCGGCAGCCGGGCGATCACGTTGTGCGCCGGCGCGAGGCTCCAGTCGAACTCGAGCTGCAGCCGCACGCGGGCAGGGCCGGGGCCGATCCGGTAGGTGATCGGAAGACCGCCTCGCCAATCGGCCGGCGCCGTCTCGCCGCCCAGCGCCTCGAGCAGCGGCTGCGCGTCCAGCCAGGAGATCGGCAGCACGGGGATCTGCATCAGGGTCTCGGCGTCGCTCCGCTCTAGTCGGGTCGCGTCCTCCGTCGCGCCTCGCATCGGTGTCAGCGGGTCGCCGGGGCGAAGCGGCAGGTCCAGGACCGATCCCCGTTGGACCGCGGTCGGGTGCTTGAACGAGCCGTCCGGGTACCCCCCGCCCTGGCTGTAGCCATCGTCCCCGGGATCGTTGAAGATCAGGCAGCCGACCGCGCCGCGTTCAAACGCGACCTTCGGCTTGATGCCGCGCCAGGAACCGCCGTAGCGGGCGATCACGATCTTCCCGCGCACGTCGATCCCGAGGCGCTCCAGCACGTCGTAGTCGGCCGGAATGCCCCGATTCACGTATATGAGCTCGGCCGTCACGTCGCCATCGGCCGAGAAGGCGTTGAACGGAGGCAGTCCCTCAGCGACCGCGATCTCCGCCGTGCCGTCCCCCGGCGCCGGCGCCTCGATCAACGACGCCTCGAACCGGGTCGGCTCGAGCAGGGTCAGCGAACGGTGGCGCGGTGTCGGGAACAGGACGTGGTACGTCTCGATCTCCGCCTCGAACCCCCACTCCCTGAACCGCTCCACCATCCAGCGCGCGTTCGCCTCGGCCTGGGGCGAACCGGCATGATGCGGCCGCGGCGTCATCCCGCGGTTCCACTCCAGGAGATCCCCGGGCGCGATCCAGGCGTCTGCCCGCTCCTCCATGTCCCGCTGGGCAGCGACCCGGTCGGGATGGAAGCCGATCAGGTCCTGGGGGAACGCCGGCGCGGCAACCACGGCCAGGGTGAGAGCCAGCAGAAACCGTCTCATCTCAAGCCCCCCGATCAGCGGCCGCCAGCGCCGTGTTCCGCAGCAGCATCGCCACCGTGGTCGGCCCCACGCCGCCAAGACGCGGGGTGATCCAGCTCGCCACTTCGCCGACCGACTCGTCGACGTCGGGCAGGAGCTTTCGGCCCTCCCAACTGATGCCGCCGCTGACGACGACCGCGCCGGGCTTGATCATCTCCGGCTGGACGAAGCGCGGCACGCCCAGCGCCGCGACGACGATGTCGGCGCGGCGCGTGAACGGCGTCACGTCGCGGGCGCCCGTGTGAACGATCGTGACGACGGCGTTGGCGCCCGGCTGTTTCAGGGTCAGCAGCAGCGACAGGGGCCGCCCGAGAGTCGGACCGCGACCCAGGACGACGACCTCGCGGCCGCCGATGTCGATTCCGTAGTGAACGAGCATCGCCTGGATGCCCGCGGGCGTGCAGGGCACCGGCCCGCGCTCCTGCAGCACGAGCTTGCCCAGGTTGGTCGGGTGCAGGCCGTCCGCGTCCTTCTTCGGGTCCATGCGCGCCAGAGCCTCGTTGAAGTCGAAACCGGCGGGCACCGGGTGCTGGATGATGTAGGCGTCGACTTCCGGGTCCGCGTTGAAGCGGTCGACGGCGGCAAGAAGTGCCGCCTGGCCGGCGTCCGCGGGAATCTCGGCGTTGAACGAAGCGATCCCCACTTCCTCGCAGGTCTCGTGCTTCTTGCGGACGTAGCCGGCGGAGGCCGCGTCATCGCCGACCAGGATCGTGCCCAGGCCGGGGCGTGTGCCGGCCTTGCGAAGTTCTTCGACCCGCTCCCCGACTTCGGCGAGCACCGCCTCGGCGACGGGTTGTCCTGCGAGCAATTGAGCTGTCATTCGTGGATCTCCGTGGCGGCGGGCGGTCAGTCCCCGGGGCGCCCGTGTTCGTGCGAGTGGTCGTGGTGATGATGGTCGTGGTCGTGGTGATGATCGTGCCCGTGGGGCCGCGCCGCGAGCTGGCGGGTCAGGCCGTCGATCTCCGGGACTGCGACGAGTCCCGCCGCTTCAAGCGAGTCCTCGAAGGCCTCCCGCCAGCGCTGCCAGTAGTCCCAGGACTCCCCGCCCGCCCGCTCCTCCCAGGCGGCTATCCGCGCGATCAGACGCTGTCTGAACGCTTCCCAGTCCAGACGACCGGCCTCGACCAGGGTCATCGTCAGGCCGAACAACCGGCTCTCCCAAGGCTCGTTGAAGGCAAGCTCCCCGTTCTCACGGGGCGGCGCGGCCGCACCATCCTCATCCAGCCGGACCGGGAGGCTCATCGAGAGTCCAGCAAGAGCGTCCTGGTCAGAGACGCTCGACGCCGATCATCGAGTCGCGCGTGACCAGGGCGGCCAGTTCGTCCGGCTCGAGGTCGTCGCTCGCCGGCGGCCGCTGCGGCAGGACCATGTAGCGCACCTCCGCGCTCGAGTCCCAGACCCGCACCTCGACGTCGGCCGGCAGGTCGAGCCCCAGCTCCGCCAGCAGCCGGCGCGGTTCGCGCACGGCCCGCGAACGGTACGCCGGGGACTTGTACCAGGCGGGCGGCAGCCCCAGCACAGCCCACGGATAGCAGGAGCACAAGGTGCAGACGACCAGGTTGTGGACGGTGTCCGTGTTCTCCTTGACGACGAGACGGGCGACGTGGCCGTCCATCCTGTCGCCGAAACCAAGCTCCCGAACCGCCGGCATGCCGTCCGCGAGCAGCCGTGCCCTGAAGGCGGAGTCCGTCCACGCGCGCGCCACCGCCTGGGCGCCGCGCAACGGCCCAACGTCCTGCTCGTACCTCTCGACCAGGGCGTCGACCGCGGCGGACTCGACCAGGCCCTTCTCCACCAGGAGCGCCTCGATCGCTTCGGTACGAAGTGTGGGACTTGCCGCTTCGGACGTCATTGCTTTGCCTCCTGCATCGCCTCCAGGTACGGCTCGAACAGATCGATGTAGACGGTCGTGCCGCCTTCCGCCTCCTCGCCCCAGAGTTCGGCGTCATCGAACGCGACGGTGTACAGGTGCTGCGGCGACTCGCCGCGGCCGTCGGCGTTCGTGTCGGGGTAGACGCACGCCGGATGCACGTCGGCGACCACGCCCCGACGGTTCCGCGCGTAGCCCGGCAGGCGCGTATGACCCTCGGGGTGCCGGTTCCACGTGCGAACGGCGTCGCCGACCGAGAAGAGCGGCTCGACGTCGACCTCCCGCACGACGGAACCTCCGTCGTCGGGTGACTCCGGCTGCTGGCCATCGGCCAGGCGCTCCCGAGCGAGGGTCTCCAGCGCGTAGAGCCAGCGCCCGTAGTAGCCGTCGGCGAGGTAGCGGTCCGCCGGCATCCGCTCGATCGCATGGCGGAAAGCGTCGATGTTCGCGAGTCCCGCGCTCATCGCGTACCCGGCGAGGGCACAGACACGGCCCTGCCACACCTCGGGGAACAGAGCCTCGTCCGGACGTCGATCCACGGGGCCGAAACCGTGCATTCCGCCCATGTCGTGGATTCCGTTCATCTCTTGGCGAGTGCCGGAGCGCTACCTCCAGCGGCGGCGAGTCTACTAGTCTCAGAACGATGACCACCGCAGCCCCACGCCCCGGAGGGGCGCCGCTCCCGCACGCCGAGGACTATCCGTTCCTGGGCCGGGGCAAGGCGCCGCTGGACGTGGTGGCCGCCGAGGGCTGCTACATGATCACGCCCTCGGGTCGCCGGATCCTCGACGCCGCCGGCGGCGCCATCGTCTCCAACGTCGGACACGGCCGGCGGGAAGTGGCGGAGGCCTACGGACGGGCCGCGGCAGCGACGGACTACATCGTGCCTCCCTTCGCGACCCCGGCGCGAGCGGAGCTGGTTCACCGGATGCGGACCCGCTGGCTGCCCGGCGACATCAACCGCGTCCTGTTCGCGAGCGGCGGTTCCGAGGCGATGGATCTCGCGATCCGGTTCGCCCGCCAGCACCACCTGTCGGCGGGACGCCCCGAGCGCTGGCGGGTGTTCGGGCGCGATCTCTCCTACCACGGCGCCACGATGGCAACGTTGGCGGTCGGCGGACACAAGGGCCGCCGGGCAGGATTCGAGCACTGGCTGGTCGACGAGCAGACCGATCAACCACGGCCGCCCGCGCACTACTGCATGCGCTGCCCGATGGGGAAGACGTTTCCCTCGTGCGACATCGCTTGCGCCGACGAGGTCGAGCGGGTGTTCGAGGAAATCGGCCCGGACGAGATCGCGGCCTTCGTCGTCGAACCGATCGTCGGTTCGAACGCCGGGGCGCTCGTGCCCCCCGGCGACTACCTCGAACGGGTCGCCAGGATCTGCCGGCGGCACGGCGTTCTCCTGATCGCCGACGAGGTGATGACCGGCTACGGCCGGACCGGCCGCAAGTTCGGCGTCGATCACTGGGACGTCGTCCCCGACATCCTGGTCGGCGGCAAGGGACTGACCGGCGGCTACGCGCCCCTCGTCGCAATCTGCGCCCGCGACGAGGTCACGGAGCCGATCAGGGACGCGGGCGACTCGGTCATGTTCTTCACCTACGGCGCCCACTCGCCCGCCTGCGCAGCGGCCAGCGAGGTGCTGCGCATCCTCGAAGACGAGGAACTCGTCGAACGCGCCGCGACCGTCGGCGCGGAGCTCGGCGAGCGCCTGCGGGAGACCTTCGCCGATCATCCCCACGTGGCGGAGGTCCGCGGCCGCGGCCTGCTCTACGGCATCGAGATCGTCCAGGACCGCGAAACGCTCGAACCGTTCCCCGCCGACCTCGCGCTGGTCAACGCCGTCGTCGCGGCCGGACTGTCGATGGACGTCTTCTTCTACCCCGGAGGCAACGACCCGGCCCGCGACGTCGTCTGCCTCGGACCGCCCTTCATCCTCGGCGAGGAGGAGATCGAGAAGATCGTCACCGTGCTGCCGAAGGCGATCGACAGCGCGATCGCCCGCAAGGGGCCTGCGCCGTCGCTGCTGGGGCCGCCGGAGCGGGACTGACCATGAGCATCGAGAGCCGTTTCGACGTGCCCCTGATCGCCGAGATGGCTCTGCGCGAGAAGCAGATCCAGCAGGTGTATCGGCCGATCATCGCCGTCCACAAGTGGTTCGCTCGCCGGCCCGGAACCCTGTTTCGTGGCCTCCTGCTATCCGAGTTCGCTGACGAACCTCTGCACGAGTCCTTCTACCGTTCCCACGATCTCCCTGGAGTCCGCGTGGCCGACCCGTTCATGGGCGGCGGCATCCCGCTCATCGAAGCCAACCGGATCGGCTGCGACATCGAGGGGCTTGACATCAACGCGATGGCGGCGTGGATTGTCCGGGAGGAGATCGCCTCCATCGATCTCACGGCCTATCAGGAGGCCGCCAGCGCTTTGAGGAGCGCCCTCGATGCCCGCTTAGGTCACTACTACCGGACTGCCTGCCCTGTCTACGGAGACTCGGAAGTCCCGGTCAAGAGCTTCCTCTGGGTGAAGACGTTGACGTGTCGAGGCTGCGACCACTCGATCGACCTGTTTCCCGGCTTCGTCCTGGCCAGGGACAGCCGTCACCCGACCAACGTTCTGATCTGTCCCGAGTGCGGCGACCTCAACGATGCCGCCGACCTGGCAAGGCCCGGCGACTGTACGTCCTGCTCCGCGGAACTGCGTGCCGCCGGACCGGCAGGCCGCGGCCGCTGCGATTGCCCGAAGTGTGGCCGCTCCAACGCCTATCCGGACACGCCGTCCCGTCCGCCGGCTCACCGGCCGTTCGCGATCGAGTACCACAACCCGAAGCGCCGGCCCCACCACAAGGGGCGGTTCTTCAAGAAACCTGACACGGAAGACCTGGAGCGTGTTCGGGCTGCGTCCGAAGAGTGGCGCGGCCTGACGCCGCGCTTCGTGCCGGACACCGAGGTTCCCGCTGGCGACGAGAGCGACCGACTACGCCGCTGGGGCTACGGCCGCTACCGCGACATGTCCAATCCGCGGCAACTGCTGGGTCTGGAGTTGAGCTGCCGGCTGATTGCGGCTGAATCGGATGCTCGCATCCGGCAAGCCCTCGCAACCAACCTGTCCGACCTGCTGCGCTACCAGAACATGCTCTGTCGCTACGACTCGAAGAGTCTGAAGGCGCTGGATGTCTTCTCGGTCCATGGTTTTCCGGTGGGGCTGGTGCAGTGCGAGCCCAACCTTCTCGGGATTCCGAGATCGAACGGCGGCAACGTGGGCTCCGGGGGCTGGTCGAACATCACCAGCAAGTACCTGGAGGCGAAGCGATTCTGCGATGCGCCGTTTGAGGTGAGACAGGTTGGGTCGCGTCGGCGCCGCGTTCCGATTCCGGGCGAGCGCATCGGCGCGGAAGCCAACGGCCGCAGCCGGGCCGTGCAACTACGCCGCGCGGACGCCACCTCCACCGACTTCGAGCCGGGCACTCTGGATGCGGTGCTGACGGACCCGCCCTACTTCGGCAACGTTCAGTACGCGGAGCTCATGGACTACTGCTTCGCTTGGCTGCAACGCCTTGCCGCCACTGACGACGAGGGCTTCAACCGCACCTCCACACGCTCGAGCCGAGAGCTGACCGGCAATGCGACCGAGGCCAGAGGCCTGTCTCACTTCGCGGAAGGTCTGGCCGCCGCCTGGACTCGAGCAGCCGATGCGCTGAAGCCAGGCGCACCTCTGGCCTTCACGTTTCATCACAATCGAGTCGAGGCCTACAGTGCCGTAGGCGTCGCGATCCTCGACCCCGGCTTCGTCTGCACCGCGGCGCTTCCGTGCCCAGCCGAGATGAGCGGCTCGATACACATTCACGGCACGGCCTCATCCATCGTAGACACCGTGTTCGTTTGCAGACCCGCGGGCACAGCGTTGTCGCATGAGTTCCCCAACTCCGAGGAAGACCTCTCGAGGCAGATCGCCAAGGAGCGGTCCCAGTTGCGAGCGGCCGGCTGGAAGGCCACCTACGGCGACATCCGGTGCATGCTCTTCGGCCACCTGACCCGCCTCGCGGTCGATGAACTGCACGCCCAGTGGAACAAGTCCCTGCCGACGGAGCAACGGCTCCGGCTCGTCGAAGATGCACTGAGGCGGTTCGGAAGCCCGGACGACCTTGCTCGACGCTTCGCGGAAGCGCCGTTGCCGGAACAGCCCGCGACCCTGTCTCCTAGCGAGGCTGCCCCTGAGGTAGAGCAAGTTGCCATTCCCTTTTGAGGTCCCTTTCGACGAGGTCGCGACCAACCTCGATCGCTTCGTCGACGCCGTGTTCGGGGCTCTCGAATCCGAGTTTCTCGTCATGCCGCGAGGCGACGGCTTCGTCGACTTCCCCACGTTCGAGGCCGGCTACGAGCGGCTCAAGCGCGAAACGTCCGGCTTTCGGGAGGTCACGCCGGAGCACGTAGCGGAGGCCGTCCTCGACGAACCGATCTCTCTCATCGTTCTTCGCTGCATGCTGGGCTTCACTCCGCCGGAATGGGCCTACCTCGCCACCCGGTACACCGGAATCGACATACCCCAGGGCGCAGCACGGACACTGGACCGGGGAATCCGGACCGATCCGGAACGTCCGCTTCCACGGAATGGTGGCGTCACCGAACAGCGAGTGAGAGCGCTCGTCATGGTCGCTTGCGAACACCTCGCTCGGGGCGCTCCAACCGTGTCCGCTGACCGACTTCATCGGCTCGACAAGGCCGACACGACTGACGGGCTACCAAGCCTTCGAACGATCGCGACGCTCGGCGCCCCCTACTCCGTGCTCCTGTACGAGCGGTTTCTGGGCCGCCCATTCGCCGGACACCGAGACTCCGTCAGCGAGATCGTCGGCAACCTCGTCGAGAACGCCATCGAGAATGAACTGGAGCGGGCAGAGATCAGCTTCCGGAAGACGAAGCGGGCGGAGCGAATCCCCGACTTCGACCAGGCGCCGGACTTCATCGTCCCAAGTGAGCTGAATCCCCATGTCGTCATCGAGGCCAAGCTCAGCGAAGACGATGGAACCGCGCGAGACAAGATCACCCGGGTTCAGCACTTGAGCGAACTGAGTCTGCGAGGCCGGCCCGCCGACCGCCCAGGGTTCGAGGTCGTCGCATGCATCGCGGGCCGCGGTTTCGGCATTCGCCGGGAGGACATGAAGAAGCTCATCATCGCAGCCCGGGGGAAGGTGTTCACGCTCCAGAACATCTCGTGCCTGGTCGACCACACCCGACTGCGTGACTTCAGCGCGGCTTCCGGTGCGTAACGCTGGTTCCTCCAGAATGAAGCGGGCTCCAGCGACTCGCCTACCTACGACCGGTCTCCGTCCTCACGAAGCTTGAGCGGCCACTCACCAGACGCCGCGGTGTATTGGAGCACGTCGTCGTCCTGGTATGAGGCCCTCTCAAGCAGCGGTAGGCCCACGGAGAGTCGAATGCGCCGCGCCTCTTCTGGCCGAAGGCCTCGATCTCGGAGTTTCTGGTCGGTCTTGCAGAGCACGCGGACCAAGTTCCTAGACCGCCAGCCCTTTACGATATCGCCAAACGCTAGGCCAGCCTCCGTGACGGCGGGCTGAAAGAAGGCCGCTAGAACTTTGACGGCGAGGTATTGCCGAAAGTTGTGGATCGGCGATTTGATCAGGCAGCGTTCCTGACCTGAGTTCCGTCGGTGAATGGTACTCCTTCTCTGACCAGAGCAACGAGGTGCGGGGCGTTGACTCGTCGCCAGCGTTTCTGCGCCATGTCGAGCAGCTTGAAGGCCATCAGCAGGGCCTTGGTGCGTGAGCCGGCGCCCTTGGTGACCCGCTGCCGCAGCTTGACGGTGGCAAACGTCGATTCGACTGCGTTGGTGGTGCGCAGGTGCTGCCAGTGCTCGGCCGGGAAGTCGAAGAAGCTGAGCAGGCAGTCCTGGTCCCTTTGCAGGGATTCGACCGCCTTGGGGTACTTGGCGCCGTAGTCCTCGGCGAAACTCTCGATCTCCGCCTCGGCATCCTCGCGGCACTCCGCGTACATGATCTCGTGCAGAGCCCTCTTGGCCTTGGCCTGCAGCCGCTTCGGCAGCTTGTCCAGCACGTTCCTCAGCCGATGCACCCAGCATCTCTGCTCCCTGGTTTCGGGCCACACGTCGCGGATTGCCCGCCACAGGCCCAGAGCGCCGTCGCCGATGGCCAGGACCGGCGCTCGCAGGCCGCGGCGCTTCAGGTCCCGCAGGACGCTCGCCCAGCTCTCCGCGCTCTCCCGGTAGCCGTCCTCCACCGCGATCAGCTCCTTGGTCCCGTCACGGCGCACGCCAAGCAGGACCAGCGTGCACAGGCGATCGTCCTCCAGACGGACCCGGAAATGCACGCCGTCCGCCCACACGTACACGTAGTCCTCGGCGCTCAGGTCTCGTTGCCGGAAGGACCGGTACTCCTTCTCCCACGACGAGGTCATCCGCGCGATGCTGGATGCAGACAGGCCCGAGGCCTTCTCCCCCAGCAAGGCGCCGAGCGCTTCCTTGAAGTCGCCTGTCGACAAACCCCGCAGGTACAACACCGGCAGGACCTCCTCGACCTTCGGCGAGCGGCGCATGTACGGCGGCAGGATCGAGCTCGTGAAGCGATGATCAGGCCGCCGGTCGTCGACCCGGGGAGCCCTGACCTCCACCGTGCCGGCGCCCATCGTCACCTGCCGCGCGCGGGCCCGGCCGTTGCGCACCACCAGTGCACGGCCGTCCTCCCCGCGTTCCGCGCGGTGTCTCTCCACGTACTCGGAGACTTCCACCTCCAGGGCCTCCACCAGCATCCGGCGAGCGCCCTCGCGGAAAAGCTCGTCGAGAGGCACGACGGTGTTCCCCTCCGAGGCGGTTTCGACTATCTTGAGCATGGGCGGCGTGTCCTTTCTCCCGGCATCCGACCGGGCGTCTTGTTGAACACCCAGGAGGATACGCCGCCTGATCTGCATCACCGGATCCACAACTTCTGGCAGTAGCTCTTTGACGGCGACCCTGCGCTCCTCCGGCGAGATGCCTGCCGCCATCAGAACTTCTTCTCCGGCTGTCACTCGTCTTGCTCCAAGGGTTCCAAGTCCGCGAGACCTCTGCTTCTCAGTGAGCGGGTACCGGCGACTGCTGCTGCCGGCCACTTCAATCTCGGCGGATTCTACACAGCGCCACCGACCTGTACTTGCGGCCAACGATCGGTACGGCCGGTGGAGCAAGGCACGAGCCGGCGGACGAACGTGCCGCCTGTGGTCGGGGACGCGGTCGGCCGGTTCGGAGGGCCGGATGACCTTGCTCAACTCCAAGCCCACATCCGCCAACCCGAGCGTCATTACGCGGGAGTGGTGCGGCCTCGGTCCTGAACGTTGGACGCAGGAACGGCCTCCTCCGTACTAGGGGCATGGACTGCCTTGGACCCCACGACCAATCCAACCCGTTGCATTCGGTGCACCGGCTCAGAAGCCCAACGTGAGGGCCTGCCAGCGAGCACTCGCCGAAACAGCCGCAGGATACGCTTGCCAGGATGCCACCGAGGGAGAGGGTCAGGCTGGCCCGCGGTCATCCGCCGGCAATCGCGTCGCCAAGCGCCGACCGCAGGGAATCGTTGTGCGGGGGTCCGCTCGGTTTCTACGGCGGAGCATCGGCCGCAGCCTCACCGCTTCCACGGCGCGAACGGCGGGCCGTAGACGGTTTCCAGTCCGCGCCACCATCACCGGCTCTTGCAGGAGTCTGCGGACGATGACGCGGAAGAGCGACCTCCCGTTCGGCAGCGAGTTGACGCCGTCGCAACGTGCCTTTCTACGCGCCCTGGCGAATACAGGGGCCAAAGACCCCCAGCCGGCCAGCGAGGTGGCCCGGCTGGCGGCAGCGACCTGCGGGGAGAAGTTCCCGGAAACGAATCTCCCGAAGTTCGTGCTGAATGCGCTGGAAGACGCCGGCTACATCGAAACCGCGCAGACCACTACTGGGGGCGCCGCGAGACCGTTGCTCGTCGCACCGACTGAGAAGCTCGCAACGGACGTGATCGAGCCCCTCCTGAAGCAGTTGGAATCTCGGACTGACCCGGAGTTCGTCGCGCTTCTCCGCCGGCCTCTTTCCCACATCCTCCTGGATGTCGACAGCACCGACAAGCACGTCGCAGGTCTGGCTCTGGAAGCCTTGGCGTTCAAGATCATGCGCCTGCTCAACCTCGACTACGTCGCCACACGCCTGCGAGGCACAGAGACCGGCGGCGCCGAAGTAGACCTCATCTTCGAGAGCTCGCGGCTCGTCTTCACACGCTGGCAGATCCAGTGCAAGAACGCTGCCCGGCTGACGCTCGACGACGTCGCCAGGGAAGTCGGTCTGACGCGCCTCCTGAAGAGCAGCGCCGTCGTGGTGGCGACCACCGGAACTGTGGCGGCGGAGGCACGCCGCTATACAGACAAGATCATCGGCGACTCCAACCTCCAAGTCGTCATTCTCGACGGCGCGGACCTCAAGACCATCGCTGCGAGCCCTGCCCGCATCGTCCGCATCTTCAGCCGGGAAGCGCGTAACGCGATGAGACTCAGGAAACCGGGGATTCGAGGCATGGAGGGGAGAGAAATGCCCCAGGCGTGGCTGGAGACCCGGCGCGGGCGGGGCTACAGCGCCGTCCAGGAATCGCCAACTTAGGGATCTTCTCGCACGCTCAGCTTCATCGAACCGTTCAGTAGCTGGAGATCGAGATCTCCTTCTCGGTGATGAACTCGAGCAGGGCCGGCGTCCCGGACTCGGTCGCCTCGATGCCGCGCCGGATGGCCGGCACGATCTCCGCGGGGTCGGTGACCCGCTCGCCGTAGCCCCCGAAGGCCTTGGCCATGTCGGCGTAGTGGCCGGAGATGTCCGTGCTGCGGTACTTCTCGGTCGCCACCTGCATGATCGGCAGTTCGATGGCCATCGAGAAGTTGTTCAGCAGGATCGAGAGGATCGGCAGGCGCTCCCGCACCGCGGTCTCGAAGTCCATGCCGGTGAAGCCGATCGCGGCGTCACCCCAGACGTTGATGCAGAGCTTGTCCGGCTGGGCGAGCTTCGCGCCCATCGCGAGGCCGAGGCCGTAGCCGAGCTGGGTCGTCTTGCCCCAGCCGATGTACGACAGCGGCGTCGTGCTGCGCCAGAAGGGCGAGAGCTGGTCCCGCGGCGAGCCGGCGTCGTGGGTGATGATCACGTTGTCGCGGTCGACGGTGTGCATCAGGTCCCAGAGCACGCGATAGGGCGACAGGGGCGCCGAGTCGGAACTCAGCTTGGGCATCCACTCGTCGAGCCAGCCGGAGCGGATCCGCTCGATCTCGGCCGGTACGGAATCGGCCCGCGAGGCCGCGTGCGGCAGCGGTCGGCCCTCGAGTTCGGCGATCAGGGCGGCCAGCGTCAACTTCGCGTCGCCCGCCACGACGCAATCCGACGCGACGTTCTTGTTCAGGTCGACCGGGTCGAGCGTCGCGTGCACGTACTTCGCCTGCGGGTACTTGCCGAAGTAGAGACCGAATCCCGTCGTCGTGAAGCTGCAGCCGATACCGAAGATCACGTCGGCGGCGCCCAGGAACTCGTGCACCGTCTTCGGCACCGCGCGTCCGCCCGAACCGAGCGCCAGAGGATGGTCCTCGTTGAACGAACTCTTGCCGCCGAGACTGGTCGTCACCGGCGCGTTCAGCAGTTCGGCCAGTTGCCTGAGCTCGTCCCAGGCCTCGGCGTAGTGGACTCCCTGGCCGGCGTAGATCACCGGCCGCTCCGCGGCCGCCAGCACCGCCGCCGCCTCGTGCACCAGGTCGGGGTCGGGGCCTACCCGCACTCTCCCGTTGGGCCGGGGACCCAGGTCGTCCGGAACATCCTCGCCGAAGACGTCGGCCGGCACCTCGACCATCACCGGACCCGGACTCCCCGAACGCAACTGGCTGAAGGCGCGGCGCATCACCTCGGGCATTGCCTTGCCCATGGAGAGCGGCTCGCACCACTTCGTCACGTGCTGGAAGTTCGCCACCGCGTTGAAGTTCGGCGCCACGTGCATCGTACGGCGGCTGTAGCCCATCGGCAGAACCAGGATCGGCGCCGATTCGCCGTAGGCCTGGGCAACGCCGCCGAAGGCGTTCTCGGTCCCCGGGCCGCTCTGCATCGTGAAGACGCCGAGCTGCCGGCCTGAACTCAGCCGGCTGACTGCGTCGGCCATGTGCAGACCGATGCGCTCCTGGCGCACGATCACGGTGCGGATGTCCGCCACCGCCGCGGCCTCGATGATCGGGTTCACCGGGTAGGCGACGATGAACTCGACGCCCTCCCGCTTGAGGTACTCGGCGACGCCCTGGGCTACCTTCACGCTGGAACTCCTGAAATTCTGGGAAAGGGGGAGAGAGGGGGCGGCTACGATACCCGGAACCGGCGCCGTACCAGAAGCCGGGCGACACTTCAGGGAGGATCCGCCAGATGACGATTTCAGCGATCTTGACGGCGCTCGGCCTGGCCTTCGCGATCACGCCGAACCCGGCGACCCTGTCCGGGCCCATCACGGGCGGGGAACGCGGGACACCGTTCAACGCGGTGGACGTGACGGATCGCGGCTACCTGACCGAGGAGTACTTCCTCGAAGGCGAGGCGACCGCGTACGAACTGATCGACGGCACGCATGGCGCGGACGGCCAGTGGAAGACCCGGGCCTCCGCCGACAAGGCGGACTTCAAGACCCGCATGCTGGTGGTACGGCCCGAAGACGCGTCGGCGTTCAACGGCACGGTCGTCGTCTTCTGGCTGAACGTCACCGCCGGCTTCGAGTTGGGTTCGGCGGGCGGCGAGGCCCTGCGCGGCTATGCCTGGGTAGGCGTGTCCGCGCAGAAGGTGGGTATCGACGGTTTTCCCCAGAACCCCGGGGGACTGAAGGCATGGGATCCGAAGCGCTACGGCTCGCTCGTTCATCCCGGCGACGCCTACTCCTACGACATCTTCACCCAGGTCGCCGGCGCCCTCGGCCCGGAACGCGACCGGCAGGGTCTCGACCCGATGGGCGGCCTGGAGGTCGAGCGCCTGATCGCCGCGGGTGCTTCCCAGTCCGCCGCGCGGCTTCGCACCTACATCAACGGCGTACACCCGCTGGCCGGGGTGTTCGACGGGTTCATTCCGTACATCGATTTCGGCAGCATCGTGCCCTTCGCGTCCGAGCGTGGCGGCGGGCGCCGGGGGCGCAGCCTCGCGTCGATCAGGGCGGACCTCGATGTCCCCGCCATCGTCGTGAACTCCGAAACCGAGTTGACCAGCTACTACCCGGTCCGCGAGCCGGACTCGGACCGCTTCCGGCTCTGGGAGGTGCCCGGGACGTCGCACGTGTCCGTGGTGAGACCGGAGGAACGCTCGGTCGAAGGCTCCAACTGGCTGGCCTACACGCCGGTGTACGAGGCCGCGATCAGGCATCTGCACCGGTGGATCAAGGACGGGGTCGAACCGCCGAGAATGCCGCGCGTGGAGATGAAGGCCGGAGACCCGCGTCCCGAAGTCGTCCGGGACGAGCATGGCAACGCCGTCGGCGGCATTCGCCTGCCGGATCTCGAGGCGCCGACCGCATCGCACAGCGGCTTCGGCACGCAGAGGGAGGGGACCCGGTTCGGGTTCCTGTACGGCGCCGCGACCGACTTCGACAGCGAGCAGCTAGCGGCCCTTTACCCGGACAGCAAGCACTACATGGATGCCTGGAATGCCGCGCTGGAGAGTCTGGTCGAGCAGGGCATGATCCTGCCCGAGGACGCACCGGCGATGCGGCAGCGCACCGAGGCATGGGCGGCGCGGCTGGACGGCCCGGCAAGGTAGGAGACCGGCGACGTAGGGACGTAGGTACGTGTCCGGAGGCCGGTGCACCCAGTGTGCGCCGCTACAGGCCGTAGTACTCGCGATACCAGTCGACGAAGCGGGGAATGCCGACGTCGATCGTGGTCGTTGGCTCGTAGCCCAGGGCTTCCCTCGCCGTCGTCAGGTCGGCCGCGGTGCGGACGACATCTCCCGGCTGCATGGGCAGGAACTCCTTCTCGCCCTCGCGGCCGCAGCTCGACTCGATCTGCCGGATGAACGCCATCAACTCCTCGGTGCGGCCGGCGGCGAGGTTGCACACGAGAAGCTGGTGGTTGCCGTCGATCGCTGACACGACGCCCGCGGCAATGTCGTCGACGTAGGTGAAGTCCCGGTGCATCCGGCCGTGGCCGAAGACCTTGATCCTCTCGCCGCGCAGCAGGGCGCCAGTGAACAGGAACAGCGCCATGTCGGGCCTGCCCCAGGGGCCGTAGACGGTGAAGAAGCGCAGGCCCGTCACCCGCAAGCCGTAGAGGTGGTTGTAGACCGAGGCCATCAGCTCGTTCATCTTCTTCGTCGCGCCGTAGAGAGAGCACTGGGCCGAAGTGCTGTCGCTCTCGCTGAGCCGCTCCCGCGTGCTGTCGCCGTACACGGAGCTGCTCGAGGCGTAGATCAGGCCGCCGACCTCCCTGTCGCGGCACAACTCGAGTACATGGGTGAAGGCCTGGACGTTGTCGCGGACGAAGGCGTCCGGATGCGCGATCGAGTGGCGTACTCCGGCCTGGGCCGCGAGGTGGCACACCCTGGTCTGGACGCTGCCGTTCGCTCCGGCGACGAGTTCGTCGAAAGCGGCCGCGAGAGCCTCTCGATCCCCGATGTCCGCGCGGACCAGGCGGAAGTTCGGGTACTCCTCGAGGATCGCGTTGCGACCCTCCTTGAGCGCGGGGTCGTAGTACGGGTTGAAATTGTCGTAGCCGATCACTTCGTCGCCGCGGTCGAGCAGAGACTTCGCGACGTGAAAACCGATGAATCCGGCGCTGCCGGTGAGCAGGATCCTCACGATGCACCCCCTGCGGCCCCACTCCGCCAGCGCTCCGCGAGTTGAGACACGGGGTCGATGAGGAGGTCCTCGATCGGAAGTTCGGCCAGTAGCCCGTCGTCGAACTCCGGCGCCCTCTTGAGCACCTGGTCGCGCAGGCCGGCGTAGCGCTCCCGGTAACCGGAGAGCAGGCGGCGCAGTTCCGGCGCCGGCGCACGCTCCCGGAAACGCACGTGGATCAGGTTGAGCGCCGAGACCTCGCCGTCGGTGAACTCGGGCACGCCGATGAACACCCGGCCATCCGTTCGCCCCCGCGCCGCCATCAGCCGGCCTTCGACCGCGACCGCGTACTTCGTGCCCTGGAGCAGCGGCGCCCGCACGGTCCGCGACTGCAGGTCCCGGCACAGGCCGCCGGCCCGCAGCACGCGGATCGTGGCGGCGTCTCCGGGCGCCGGACCGTCGCCTCCGCACCAGAGCTGGTAGCGCACGTAGCCGAGCACCTGGTCGACGAAGGGATCGAGCGCGCCCATCGTGCGCCGGTCCTCGGACGAAACCGACCCTTCCGGCGCGCCAGCCTCGAGCAGAGCGGTCGCCAGGGACATGCGGCCGAGAGTCTGATCATGCCGTGAGATGCCCACGGTCACCGTCTTGGCCTGGTGCTTGATCGTGTCGACGTGTCTGGTCAGATCGTCGATGGCGGGAGTCAGAGCGCTCCGTAGATCCTCCAGCAGCGCCGCTGTCCCGGCTTCGTCGCCGTCGTCGATCCCGTCGCCGCCCAGGCGATCAAGCGCCAGGGCCAGCCGCACCGCCCTGCCGGTGTGCAGGTTGCCGTCGTAGCTGCCGTCGGCCAGTCCCTCACGAACCGTCTCGATCTCGGCCGCGACCTGTTCACGCAACCGGGCGGTCGGCCGGGATGGCATTCCGCCAACCGACTCCGAGCCGATCGCTGTGCGGATAGCCCGCAGCGGCCCGGCGAGATCGTCGATCGCAAGCGCCGCGTGGTAGCCGAACAGATGGCCGGCGACCGTCGCCAGCACGAACGACAACTCGGGTGCGGCTTCCGGCACTTCGATCACGGCCGGCGCCGCCTGGAAGCCGGCGCCCTCCGAGGCGATGACGATCGGCGTCGCGCGGTGAGCCTGATAGACGTCGATCTCCTTCCTCGTGTCCGCCGCGGTCGAACCCTGGACTCCCGTCGCACAGACCAGGATCAGCGGCTCGGACGACAGGTCGATGTGCTTCTTGTCCTCCGTCGCGTCACACGCGATCGCCTTGTAGCAGAGTTCGGAGAGCTTGATCCGGATCTCCTCCGCCGCGATCCTGTCGAGACCGTTGCCGACCACCGACCAGTCCCGGCGCCTGGGCGCGTACCGCCGCGCCAGGGAGGCGATGTGCTCGCGTAGCGCGACAGTGCGCTCCATCGCCTCCGGCAAGGCCCGCAGCTCCCGCAGCAGCCGGTCGGCGGCGGGCCGCTCGTCGGCCTTGCCGGCAACCAGGTCGACGATCGCCACGGCGAGCAGCATGCCGGCCGCGATCTGGGAGTAGAAGGCCTTCGTCGACGCCACGCTCATCTCCACGTCCCGGCCGTCCGAGGTGTAGAGCACGCCGTCCGCCCGGTCGGCGAGGTCCGAGTCGCGGCGGTTCACGATGGCGATGGCGCGCGCCCCCCGGCGCTGTGTCAGGTTGAGGGTCCGCAGTGTGTCCGTCGTCGTGCCCGACTGACTGACCGGGACGACCAGCGTGTCCGCCATGTCCGGCAGCAGGTGGAAGCCCGAGAGCTCCGTTGCCGGCATCGCTTCGACGCGAAGCCCGCGGAGGCCCCGCTCCCGCAGCCGACCTTCGATCGAGGCGGCTATCCCCTGGCCGGCAACGGCAGCCGTGCCCTGACCGGTGACCACGACCCGGGTGATCGCGCCTCTTTCCAGGTCGCGCGCCACGGCTATCGGGATCGTCTGCCGGCCCAACGTCACCCGGAGGCGTCCGGTCGCGTCCTCGTGCAGCTTGCCGCGCAACGTCTTGCGTACCGATTGCGGCGCTTCGCTGATCTCCTTGAGCAGAAAATGGGGGAACTCGCCTCGGTCGATGTCCCGGGTCGTGATCTCCGCCCGCTCCAGTTCATCCTCGTCTACCGGCAGCGACGACGCGTCCATGCCGAAACGCTCGATACCCGCCAGGTCGCCGGCCCGCCGCGCGTCCAGGACCGCGATCTGCCCCCTGGCTACGCCAGGCGCCTCCGGGCCAGCCGCCGCCTCGCCGTCCAGCCGGAGGTAGGTCGCCGTCTCCTCCACCAGGCCGTACGGCTCGCTGGCCACGACGAAGGCGTGGTCCGCGAGGCCCACGTACAGCCCCTGGCCACTGCCTTGGATCGCCAGGTAGAGGCGGTTCGGGTCGTCCCCGCAGAGTGCGCCGACGGCGAGCGAGCCCTCGAACCCCGAGACCGTGCCGCGGAAGGCCTCGAGCGGTTCGTCGCCTCGGACCAACCGGCGAGACATGAGGACCGGCATGACCTTCGCGTCGGTCGTGATCCGCGGGGCGACGTCCAGGCTCTCCAGGACCGCCAGGTCGGCGTGGTTGTCGATGTCGCCGTTGATCGCCGCTGCCACCTGCGGCAGGTGCGCGGGCGCCGCTCCGCCGTCCGCCGCGCCGGATCGGTTCCCGGGGGCCTCCGCCTCGTTCAGGGGATGCGCGTTCGCCTCGTTGACCCGGCCGACGCTGGCCCAGCGCGTATGCCCGAGGATCGAGCCCTCGACATCCGGACTTTCGAGCGCCGCCGCCAGCACCGGGTCACCGGCCACCGCGGCGCGCAGAAAGCGGACGTTGTCGCCCAGTTCGCCGATCTCCTCGGCGCACTTGTAGACCAGGCCCAGGCGGCCGTCGCCGCGAACGATCGCGCGATGGCCGAATGTCCCATCCCCGGTGCGTCGGTCGAGCTCCGCCCGAACCGCCGCATCGCCCCGGTCGACCCCGTGTCCCGAGAGCAGCAGGAACAGGCCGGCGGAATCGCGGCCGCGGATCTCGAGGCGATCGAGGGACGAGAAGGTCTGCTGGACGCCGATCAATACGTCGAGACCCGCGTCGGTGACCCCGGCCGGGGCCAGTGCACCGACCTCGGCGACGGTCCGCAGCCGGTCGCGGCGGATCGCCCACTCGGCGTCCGCCAGGATGCCCGCCGCCCTGCCGATGACCTCCAGGCCCGCGTCTCCGAACGCCGGTACCCCGGCGTCCAGGGTCGACTCCAACCGCCTGAGCGCCTTCAACGTCGGCGCCAGGGCTCCGGCTACCGCGGCGCACAGCGCCGGGTCGCGCACCAGGGAGCGCACCGCCGGACGGCCGCGCAGCCGTCGGTCCCAGCTCGCGATCTCCGAGGAGGCGTCGAACAGAGCGGAGACAAGGGACCCGGCGTCCGCACGATCGACGTCACGGACCGCCGCCTCGACGCAGCGACCGGTCGCGGCGAGCCCCTCCAGCAGTTCCCGCGAGTCGACCGCCGGTCCAGGGTGGGGGCGCATCAGGATGCCGACGATCCCGCACATGGGTGGCGGAAGCTTAGCCCGGATTGAGGCCCCGACGGCGGTAAGCTCCCGGCGAAGGGACCGAACCGGGATGAACGACACACAGACCTACCTCGCCGCCGTCGTCCAGATGGGCGCCACGTCCGACGAGCAGGCCAACTGGGAAACGGCCCGGCACTGGATCGAGACCGCGGCGGACCGTGGCGCGCAGTTCGTGACCACGCCGGAAAACACGAACTACCTCGGGCCGCACAAGGAGAAGGTGAAGCTCGCCGAGCCGACCTCGGGCGCCACCTGCGCGCGGTTCGCGGAGCTGGCGCGGGACCGGGGCATCTACCTCCTTCTCGGCTCCTACAACGAGCTCTCGCCGGAGGAAGACGGCAGCCGCTGCTACAACACCAGCGTCCTGTTCGACCCCCAGGGCGAGATCGCGGCCACCTACCGCAAGATCCACCTCTTCGACGTGGACGTCTCGGACGCGGTGCGCTTCCTGGAATCGAAGACGGCCGTGCCCGGCGCGGACACGGTCACCGTGGATACCGCGCTTGGCCGCCTCGGCCTGACGATCTGCTACGACCTGCGGTTCCCCGAGCTCTACCTGCGGCTGGCCGCGGACGGCGCGGAAATCCTGACCGTGCCCTCCGCTTTCACCCTGATGACCGGCAAGGACCACTGGCACCCACTGCTGCGCGCCCGGGCGATCGAGACCCAGTGCTACGTCCTGGCGGCCGCGCAGACTGGCCGCCACGACGACCGCGGTCTACGGCACAGCTACGGGCACTCGGTGATCATCGACCCCTGGGGGCACGTCCTGGCCGACGCCGGCGACGCGCCGGGGATAGCACTCGCCGAAATCGACCGGCGGCGCGTCGCCGAGGTGCGGCGCTCGATGCCCGTCGCCTCCCACCGCCGCCTGCCGATCGGCTGAGCGACCCCGGCGGACTCGCCCATGGATATCTGGATCCTCACAGCCGTCATCGTCTTCACCTTCCTGGCGTTCAGCTTCGAGTGGCTGCGGATCGATGCGGTCGCTCTCTCCAGCCTGGGCCTGCTCCTGCTGTTCGGCCTGGTGACGCCCCAGGAGGCGATCCGGGGCTTCAGCAACGACGCCGTGATCACGGTGATGATGATGTTCATCCTCAGCTATGGACTGACCCACACCGGCCTGATCGACCGCTTCGGCCAGAAGCTCGCACAGATGTCGGGCCACGCCCACTGGGCCGCCGCGATCGCGCTGATCCTCGTCTGCGGCGTCCTCTCGGCCTTCATCAACAACACCGCCGCGCTGGCGATCCTGATGCCGGTCGGCATCCAGATCGCGAAACACTACGGTGTGTCGCCGTCGCGGATTCTGCTGCCGCTCTCCTACCTCTCGATCATCGGCGGCACCTGCACCCTGATCGGCACGTCGACGAACCTGCTCGTCAGTTCGATGGCGGCGGAGTACGGCTACGGCGCGTTCACCATGTTCGAGTTCCTCGCGCTGGGACTGATCCTTCTGGTCGTCGGCTTCGCCTACATCGTCCTCGTGCCCATGCGCCGCCTCCCGGATCGCGCCGGCGTCTCCGACCTGACCACGAAGTACCAGTTGTCCTCGTTCCTGACCGAAGTCCAGGTGCCGGAGGGGAGTTCACTCGTCGGCAGCAACGTGGTCGACGCGCACATCAACGAGCGCTTCCGCCTCACGGTCCTCGAGATCCTGCGGGGCGAAGAACGGATCGCCGTCGAACTCCGCTCCACGCCTATTCTGGGCGGCGACCTCCTGATCGTCGAAGGCCTGATGGACGACATCGTCAGCTTCCGGGACCACTACGGCCTGCGCCTCCGCACCGAGGTGAAGATCGGCGATCGCGACCTCTCGGACAAGAACAACATCATGGCGGAGATCCAGCTCTCGCCGGTCTCCCGGCTCACCGGTTCGACGATCCGCGAGCTGGACTTCCGCCGCCGCTTCGGCTGCTTCGTCCTGGCGCTCAACCGCACCGGCGAGCCGATCCGCGAGAAGCTGGCCCATATCGCCCTCCACAACTGGGACACCCTGCTCGTCTTCGGCCCCCGGTCCCGGATCGAAGCCCTCTACGACACGGAGGACTTCATCCCGTTGCAGCAGGACGTCAAGCTGCGCCTCGTCATCCCGCGGCGCTGGTGGCTCGCCGTAGTGATCATCCCGATCGTCGTCGTCGTCGCCGCCGCGGGAGTCACCTCGATCCTGAAGGCGTCGATCCTGGGCGCCGTGGCGCTCATCGTCTTCGGCGGCATTTCCGTGCAGCAGGCGTACGAAGCGATCAACTGGACCGTCATCTTCCTGCTCGTCGGCATCCTGCCGATGGGCATCGCGATGGAGAAGACCGGCCTCGCGGCAATGATCGGCGAGACGATCGCGAACGCCGGCGCCGACTACGGACCCTGGGCGGTCATCGCGCTGGTCTACCTGGCGACCGCCCTGCTCTCGGAGATCGTCTCGAACAACTCGACCGCGGTGCTCATGGTCCCGATCGCCGGCACCGCCGCCGCCTCGATGGGCCTCGACCCCAAGCCCTTCATGATGACGGTCGCCTTCGCCGCATCCGCAAGCTTCCTGACCCCGATGGGCTACCAGACGAACGCGATGGTCATGGGCCCCGGCGGCTACCGCTTCAGCGACTACCTGAAGTTCGGCGCCCCGCTCAAGATCGCGTTCTTCCTGATCTCCGTACCGCTGATCCCTCTGATCTGGCCGTTGACGTAACCGCGTGCCTCATCGCTGGCAGCGCGGGCAGTAGTACGTGCTGCGGTTGGAGATATTGACCCTGCGGATGCGAGAACCGCAGCCGGCCGGGCAGGCCTCGCCTTCCCGGCCGTAGACGTCGAGCAAGACCTGGAAGTAGCCCGAGTTGCCCTCGCCGTCGGCGAAGTCGTTGAGGGTCGTCCCGCCCTGCTCGATCGCATCGCCCAGCACTTCGCGCACCGCCTCGGCAAGAACGTCGAACCGGCGGTGGGCGATCCGAGCCACCGAACGACGGGGGTGAATGCGCGCCCGATAGAGCGCCTCGGACGCGTAGATGTTGCCCACGCCGACGACCACGGAAGCGTTCATCAGGAAGGTCTTCACCGGTGCCGTGCGGCCGCGAGCCAGGTCGGCGAGGACCGCGCCTTCGAACCTGGCGGAGAGGGGTTCGACACCGAGGTGACTGAAGTGCCGGTCACCGTCGAGATCCCCGGTTGACGCAACGAAAGCGACCCCAAAGCGTCGTGGATCGCAGAAGCGGAGACGGAGGCCCGACGCGAGATCGAAGCCGAGGTGTTCGTGCGCCAACAGCGGCGCATCCCTGTCGACCAGGGTCAAACGGCCGCTCATCCCCAGGTGCAGCACCAGCGTCTCGCCTCCGGAAGCGTCGATCCACAGGTACTTCGCCCGCCGGCGCAGGCGGCGAACCGTATGTCCCTCGAGGCGACGGAGCGCCGGCGCGCAAAGCGGCTCGCGCAGGGTCGGGAAGTGGACGTGCACCGCGTTGAAGCGATCACCAACGAGGGGCCGCTCCAGGCTCCGGCGCAGGACCTCGACTTCAGGGAGCTCGGGCACGCTCACCCTGTTCCGCCGCACCGCCGCCCGCCACCGTCGCGACCAGAGCCTCCAGCGCGGTATCGCCGTCGGCGCTGCCTCCCTTGAGGCGTATCTCCGTCTGGAGTATTCGCCAGGGCAAACTCGCGATGGCCCGCGAGGAAGCGGGGTCGCGCCGCGCCAAGGCCGCCTGGTAGATGCGAAACACGCGAAACGGGTGGACTCGCGCCAGCGGGTTGGAGGCGCCGCCCGGCATTTCGGCGGTCAGCTTCGGCAGGACACGGGTCTTGAAGCGGTTGAAGTTGCGCTCGGGCGGAAGGTCGAGCGACACGGCGGCCCCGTGCGCCACCGCCAACTGCTGGCAGAAGTTGGCAAACAGGCCAAAGAAGCGGAACCTCTCGGCATTCCGATCGGCGGCGCCGTCCAGGCGGCGTCGAAGCTGCGTTACCGCCTGGGCCGGCCGTTGCTCGGAAATTGCATCCATCAGTTGAAAAACATC
Organism: Thermoanaerobaculia bacterium; assembly: GCA_965232105.1. Lineage (GTDB taxonomy): Bacteria > Acidobacteriota > Thermoanaerobaculia > Multivoradales > Multivoraceae > Multivorans. Next base: position 1,599,149 of record OZ246956.1, on the reverse strand, counting down.
CTGGTCGCCACGGTCCGCCACCATCTCCTCCACCGTGCTCCGGTCGATGCGACCGGCCCGGTCGCGCACGGTGTCGGCCATCTTGCGGTACTCACCGGCGAAACGGGCTGCCGAGTCGGCGTCCACTCCCGATTCGCCGCGCTCCTCGGGTTTTCGCAACGTGCGACGGGCCAGTTCCTGCACCGCCCCGCGATCGATGCCGACGCCGGTTTCGCTCGCCAGCTCGGCCACCACCGCGTCGAGTCCGCCCACGCCGCCCCGGCGGTCGAACTCCATCCCGCCGACATCGAACATCGTCTTCTTCTCCGCCAGCCGCTGAACGAGAGGGTGAGCCGGGTCGGCTTGCCGTTCGGCGAACACGAGGGCATGGCCCTCCGGTAGCAAGCCATCGACCATGCGGCCGAGTTCCGCGAGGTCGCTGTCCGACCATCCCATGAGTTCCTCGGCCCTCGCGGCTTCGAGCAGCCCCGCCAGGTCCCTGAGGAGCTCAGCCTTCTGTTTCTTCGTCCGCCGACGCCTGCTGCGCCTTCGGTGCCTGGCGCCTCCGTCCAGGGCCGAGGCTGGAAGCGACGAAACCACTTCGCCAGGTGCTCCGGCATCAGCCGGAATGCTGAACAGCCGCAGCGCCTGCAGGAGCCGGCCGGCCGCTTCCTTCCCCGCGGACGACAGTGCGGCACCCTGAGAGACCGGCAGCGCCCCCGCGGCCTCGTCGATCAGGTCGGCGGCGGCGGTCTTGTCGGCGAAGATCGCGCTGTCACTGACCAGGGTGACCTTGGCCGGATCGAACAGAGAGAACGTCAGCAAATCGGCCAGAATCGGCCGTAGCTCGGCCGGCCGTTTGTAGGCGGCCACCTCACAGCCGCTCTCCGCGGCCAGCGCGCCCGCGATGCGGGTCGCCGCCTTCATCGCCACGACCTGCTCGCCGATCACCAGGTACAGCGGCTGGCGGTCACCGCCCTCGATGCTCTTGACCGCCGCGTCGATATCGGGCGTCTTCACTCTTCGCTCGGAAGCCGACCCTTCTCCTCGAGTTCCTGGCAGTTGATGCAGTAGGAGGCCCAGGGCACCGCTTCGAGACGGGCGCGGCCGACGTCGGCCTGGCAATGGACGCAAACGCCGAAGCTGCCGTCGTCGAGGCGGATCGTCGCCTCCTCGATCCGCTCGAGCAGAATCCCGTCACCGTCGGACAGTGAGAAGTTCAACTCCCGGCTGTAGGCGTGGTTCGCCCGGTCGACGAGGTCCTCCGAGCCTTCGCCCGACGACGCCTTCAGGCCGGCAGTAAGGTCACGGTTGTAGCGACCCAACAGCTCGCGCCGTTTCTCCTCCAGCCGCGCCCGCACCAACTCCATGTCGATGTCGGCGCCCTGGCGGCGATCGTTGTTCCCCGAGCCGTCGCCCGCGCGCTCCGGCCTGAGGAGCAGCGTCGGCGCCTTGCGCGGAGGCGCCTTCTTCCGGGCCGCCTTCCTCCGGGCCACCCTCTGCTTTGCCGCCAACCGGCGAGCAGCCTCCCGGTCGGCCTCGTCCTTGGCCGCTTTCGCCTTTGCCGCCGCGGCCTCCTCCTGAGGCCTCCTCGCCTCGGCTTCCTCCGCCGCCTGAGCCTTCGCGACCCGCTTCTCCGCGGCGGTAGCAGTCCTCTGGGCCTCCCTCGCCGTAGCCTTCGCCTCGGCCAGAGCTTTGGTCGCCTTCTCCAGGGCCGACGCTCGGGACGCCGCCGCGCGAGCGGCCTTGCGAGCGGCTACTCCCCTCGCCAAGGACTCCTTGGCCGCGGCCTGGGCAACCGCCTTTCGTTCGGCCGCCAACTTCGCCGCCTTCTCGGCAGCGGCGGTCGTTCTCTCAGCGAGTTTCGCCGACCGAACGGCTTCCTTCTGCCTGGCATTCGCCGCCTGCAGTCCCTTGGCCGCGAGTTCCGAGGTGGACCTGGTCATGCGCTCGGCCCGCTTCGCCGTCGTCACCGCGGCGAGCAGGCGCGCGGCCGCCTCCTTCGCCAAACGCGAAAGCTCGGCAGCCTTCTCGAGCGCCTTGTCCCGTACCGCCTCGCTCTCCCCAGCCTCCTCCTCGGCCTTGCGAGCCGCCGCGACCGCGGCCTGCTCGTCCTCGGCAGCCTGCTCGGCAGCCGACTTGCGGGCCGCGGCTGCCGCGACTGCCTTCTCCGCCGCCGTGTTGCCCGACGCGGCCGCACGTTCCGCCTTCCTCGCGACAGCTCGGCGCTCGGTGGCCGTCTTCGCAGCGGCCGCGGCCGATTTCTTCTTCGTCTCGGCGATCCTGATCGCTCTGTTCGCCGCGGTGGCCGTCGACCTCTTCTCCCGCGCCGCCTGCTGAGCGGCCGCCTTCTTTTCGGCAGCGGACTTTGCCGCGCGCTCGGCCACGGCTGCTTTTCGCGCCGCCTCGGCCGCGGCCTTCTTCGCCGCCGCCTGTTCCGCTTCCAGCGGGCGTACCTTGGCCGCAGCCTGCTTCTTCTTGTTGTCGGATCCGCCGCTCCGGGCGCTCTTGTCCGCGCTTGCCACTTCTTTTTCCCTCACGCGGCTCAATGAAACGGTCGCCGATGATAGTTGATTCCCTCAAGGATGGTGAAAGACCGGTAGATCTGCTCGAAAACAGTCAGGCGAGCAAGTTCGTGGGGGAGGGTCAGCGACCCCAGGGACAGCCCGAAACGCGACGACTTCAGCAACCGGGGATCCAGGCCCAGGTCGGACCCGACGATCCAGGCGACCGGCCTTTGCCACTCGCTGCGCAGCCGCCCCACTTCCGCCGCGAGGGCGCGCGAACTCAGGTTCCGGCCCTGCCGGTCGAGACACACCGTCCAGGCCTCAGGGGGCAGTGCGGCGCGAATCGCCTTCCCCTCGAGCCGAAGGCGGGTCCGATCGTCGCCGCGCGCGGGACGAACGACCTGCTCCCGTACCGGAGCGAATCTCCTGATCCGCTGCCGATACTCGCCGCAAAGGGACTCCCAGGGTTCGCGCCGGCGACCGACCCAGACCACAACGATCTCGAACGCCACCGAGCCATTATGCACGCCGTTCCGCCGCTCCCCGCAACCCGGTCTCCCGGAAGGAACCGGCGTGTCTACGCTGTTATTGTCCGCGTCATGGCAAGGTCCGCCGACCAGGAACTGAAGCGACTGCGCAGACGCCGCGTGACCCGCGGCCTGCTTCTGGGCGGGGTGGCGCTCGGGGCGCCCGCGGTCATCAACACGCTCGTCGCGCGCCGCGCCGCGCGCTTGCCCCGACCACGGTGGGGCGCCACCCGGCACGTCGAGATCGACGGCCAACGGCTCGCGTACGTCCACCTGCCCCGGTCCGGCCAGGGTTCCACGCCGCCAATGGTCCTGCTTCACACGTTCGGGCCAGGTCACACGGGCCTGCTCTGGCGCGAAGCGGCGGAACGCCTCGCCCGCGGCCACGACTGCTTCGTCCCCGACTGGCTCGGCTGGGGCGACTCGGAGCGCAGGGCCCAGCGCTACACGGCCGAGCTCTACATCGATCTGCTCGACCGGTTCCTGGAAGAAGTCGTCGGCGAACCCGCGATCCTCGTGGCGCCCGATCGCGCGGCCGCCTATGCCGTCCAGGTGACCCTGGACGCCCCCCAACGCGTCGCCGCGCTGGCGCTCATCGCGCCCCAGGGCCTGGGCGCCGACGTCGCCCAGGACCGCGGCGACCCTCTCCTTCATGCGCTCCTGCGCTCGCCCCTGCTCGGCACGTCCGCGCTCAATCTGGTGACCGGCAGGCGGGCTCTGGACAACCACCTGCGCCGCGAGACGATGTTCGGGGCCGAGGGGCTCGGCAAGCCGGTGGTCGAGGCGATGTACCGCGCCAGCCACCTGCCCGGCGCCAGCCACGCCCTGACGGATAGCCTGTGCGGCCGGCTCGGCCACCAGCTCGAAGCCAGTTTCGGTGACGAACTCCAGCAGCCATCGTGGCTGGCCTGGGGCCGTCAGGCAACCCACCCGCCGCTCGAGACGGCCGATCTCTGGCTCCAGGAACTGCCGAAGTCGGACCTGGAGGTCTTCGACGGCTGCCGCAATCTGCCCCACGTCGAACGGCCGGCCAAGTTCGCGGCGGCGCTGACGGCGTTCATCGAGCGCCAGCGTTTCGCCGCCTGATCGGGGATCCACCCCGAACCCCGTAAAGCGACCGTACGCCGTGTCCAGGGAACCAAAGCAGAGCCGGCCAGAACCCGGGCGGCGCTCCGCGCCGCCCGTGAACCAGCCCGTGCGCCCGTCATCGGGCGCACGGATGGAGGGCCGGCGCGCCCGGTCCGCCTTTCCGTCCGTTCCGGGCGGCTATCCGTTTCCCGACCTCGAGCGCGAGACCCTCGAGTTCTGGCGACGCGAACGGGTGTTCGAGGCCTCGCTCAAGACCGGCGACGGCGACGACGACCGGCGCGAGTTCTCGTTCTACGAGGGTCCACCGACGGCCAACAACGTGCCCCACGTCGGCCACGTCGTGACCCGCGTAGTCAAGGACCTCTACCCTCGATTCCGCACGATGACCGGGCGCCGTGTGCCGCGCAAGGGCGGTTGGGATACGCACGGCCTGCCGGTGGAGATCGAGGTCGAGAAGCAGCTCGGCTTCTCCGGCAAACAGCAGATCGAGGACTACGGGATCGAGAAGTTCAACAGCGCCTGCCTCGAAAGCGTCAGCGCCTACGAACGCCAGTGGCGGAGGATGACCGATCGGGTCGGCTACTGGCTCGACATGGACGGCGCCTACCTGACCTACCGAAACACCTACATCGAGTCGGTGTGGTGGTCGCTGGCCGAACTCTGGCGCCGGGACCTCCTCTACGAGGGCCGCAAGATCCAGCCCTACTGCGCCCGCTGCGGCACGACCCTGTCGAGCCATGAAGTGGCCCAGAACTACCGCGACACGGAAGATCCCTCGATCTGGGTGCGCTTCCCGCTGCGGCCGGGGCAAACGCTTTCCGCGATCGACGGCGACGGCGACGGCGCGGCGTTCAGCACCGACCGGCCGATCGACATCGTGGCCTGGACGACGACGCCCTGGACGCTGCTCTCCCACGCCGGGATCGCTGCGCATCCCGAGCTGACCTACCGCGCGGTGGCGGACCCCGGCGATCCGGAGCGGCTGCTGCTGATCGCCGAGGACCTCGAGCGACCCGTACCGGTTCTCGTTCCCGGCGACGGCAAGCCGACCCGGGTCGACCTGCGGGAAGCCGCGACCGTGGCCCGCTTCGCTGGCCAGGCCCTCGAGGGCGCCCTCTACGACCGGCCGTTCCCCGTCGAGCCGAGCCGCCCGTACCGCCCCGCCGAGGTGTCGGACGCCGCCGGTTTCCGCATTCTGCTCGCCGACTACGTCACCCTTGCCGAGGGCACCGGCGCGGTCCACACGGCGCCGCTGTTCGGCGAGGATGACGAGAAGAGCGGCCGCGAGTACGGTCTGCCCGAATTGCAGGCGGTCGACGCGGAGGGCCGGGTCGCGCTCGACGCAGCCGCCAGTTCCGACGATCCCTCCGTCCGATCCCTCATCGACGAGATAAACGGCGACTGGTTCAAGGACGCCGACCCGAAGATCGTCCGCTCGCTACGGCAGCGGGGCCACCTGCTCCACGGCGAACGGCACAACCACAGCTACCCCTTCTGCTGGCGCTGCGATCAACCGCTCCTTTACTACGCGACGACAAGCTGGTTCGTCCGCACGACCGCCGCCCGCGACCGGTTGATCGAGAAGAACCGCGAAATTCACTGGCGCCCCGAGCACGTCGGCCAGGGACGCTTCGGCGACTGGCTCGAGAACGTCGTCGACTGGGCCCTGTCCCGCAGCCGCTACTGGGGCACGCCGCTGCCGGTCTGGAAGTGCGGCGGCTGCGGCGAGACCGAGGTGATCGGTTCCTTCAAGGAGCTCTTCCGCAAGGTGGGCAGGCCCCTGCCGGACGATCCGTACGACCGCGCCTGCTTCGACCCGCACCGGCCGTTCATCGACGACGACTTCCAGTGGCCGTGCGCGGCTTCGGACTGCGCCGGCACGATGAAGCGTGTCGAGTACGTGATCGACGCCTGGTTCGACTCGGGCGCCATGCCCTTCGCCCAGTACCACTACCCGTTCGAGAACCGTGAGACCTTCCGGACCCGCTTCCCGGCGGACTTCATCTCCGAAGCGGTCGACCAGACCCGGGGCTGGTTCTACACCCTGCACGTCCTCGGCTGCCTGCTCTTCGACAGCCCGGCCTATCGCAACTGCATCGTCCTGGGACACGTGAACGACGAGAACGGCCGCAAGATGTCGAAGCGGCTCGGCAACGTCGTCGAGCCGATGGAGGTGCTGGCCGAGACCGGCGCCGACGCGCTGCGCTGGTACTTCTGCGTGAACAACCCGGAGCAGCCGTCCCGCTTCTCGGCCCGCCTCGTGCGGGAAGCGGCCCAGACCTTCCTGCTGCCCCTGTGGAATGCACTGTCCTTCTTCACCATCTACGCCAACCTCGACGGCTGGCGGCCGGGCCGGCACGAGATCCCCTTCGCCGAACGGGACCAGCTCGATCGCTGGATCTTGCTCCGGCTCTACCGGCTGGTTCGCGAAACGACCGGGCATCTCCGCGGCTACAGCACCGCGCCGGCCGCCCGCGGCATCGAGGCGTTTCTCGAGGAGTTGACGAACTGGTACATCCGGCGCAGCCGCGACCGGTTCTGGGCGCCCAACGACGAGTCCGGCGCCGGCGCCCAGGCCAACGCGAAGGAGAGCGCGTACCAGACGCTCTACGAAGTCCTGACCACGCTGCGCCTTCTCATCGCGCCCTTCGTGCCCTTCGTCGCCGAGGAACTCCATCGCCGCCTGCTCTCGAGCCAGGGACTCGGCGCCGTCAGTTGCCACCTGGAGTCCTGGCCCGAGCCTCCCGCCGACCGCGCCGACGAGAGGCTCGAGACGGCGATGGCGACCGTGCTCCAGGTTGCCCGCAACGGCCGCTCGGCGCGCAACGCGAACAGCATCAAGATCCGCCAGCCGCTGCGCTCCGTCACCCTGGTCAGCGCCGATCCCGAGCTCGAATCCCTGGTCGAGCCATACGTCGATCTCGTGTCCGAGGAACTGAACGTTCACGAAGTGCGCTGGGCCGCCGACAGCTCCGAGTACGTCTCCTTCGACGTCGTACCGCACTACCCGAAGTGCGGCCCGCGGTTCGGTCGAGCGATGCCGGCCGTGCGCGCCGCCCTCGCTGCCCGGGACGGCGCCGATCTGAAGCGGGAACTCGACGGGTCCGGCCGCATCGCGATCGAGCTCGACGGCGAAACGGCGCACCTCGAACCGCACGAGGTCGAGGTACGGCTCGAAGAGCGTCCCGGCATCGCCGTGCACGGGGACAGCGAGCTGCTGGTCGCCCTCGACGTCGACCTGGACGACGACCTGATCGCCGAGGGGCTCGCGCGCGAGGTCGTCCACCGGGTCCAGAATCGGCGCCGCGCCGCCGACCTCGACTACGCCGACCGCATCGCCGTCCGCTACCGGACGAACGAGGAGGTCGAACGGGCGATCGAGGCGCACCGGGAGTGGATCTGCGGCGAGACCCTGGCCGTCACCTTCCAGGCCACCAATGGCGACGGGCCGGACGGCATGGAGGACGCCCCGATCGATGGTCAGGCCTTCGCGCTCGCGATCGAAGTCCAATCCCGCTAGTCAGGAGCGCACGAACCCATGGCAGGAATCTTCAAGGCCTACGATGTCCGCGGCCTCTATCCGGGACAGTTGAACGAGGAGCTGGCGCGCCGGATCGGCATGGGCTTCGGTCACCTCGTCAACCTCACGGGCGACCAGGGAGCGGAACGCCCCCGTACGGTCGTCGTCAGCCGCGACATGCGTTCGCACAGCGTGCCGCTGTCCGAGGCGCTCTGCGACGGACTGACCGCGGCAGGCCTCGATGTCCTGGACGTCGGTCTCGCCACGACGCCGATGAACTACTTCGCCACCGGCCGGCTCGGCACAGCCGGCGGCATCCAGGTCACGGCGAGTCACAACGGGGCCGAGTACAACGGCCTGAAGTTCAGCCTCGCCGGCGCCGTGCCGGTGTCGGGAGACGACGGCATCCCGATCATCGAGGAGCACGCCCTCGGCGCGGAGCCGAAGCCGGCGGCAGCGCCCGGGCGGGTCGAGACGACGAGCGTCGAAGCCCCGTACGCCGAGCACGTGCTCTCCTTCCTCGATCGATCGTTCGAAGCCGCAGACGGCCCGAAGCTGCGACTGGCGGCCGACGCCGCGAACGGGATGGGCACGATCTACCGACCTCTGCTTGAAGCCTGCGGCGTCGAACTGCTGCCGCTCTACTTCGAGCTCGACGGGACCTTCCCGAACCACGAGGCGAACCCGCTGCTGCCGGAGAACCTGCGCGACCTGAGCGATCTCGTCGTCGAGCAGAAGGCGGACCTGGGCGTCAGCTTCGACGGCGACGGCGACCGCGCCGCCTTCGTGGACGAACACGGCGAGCCGATCGGGTCCGACCTGATCACCGCCCTGATCGCCGGCCAGATGCTCGAGCTGGAGTCGGGCGGCACCGTGATCCACGACATCCGCTCCTCCCGGGCGGTGCCGGAGTACATCCGTGAACACGGCGGCACGCCGCTGCCGGAACGGGTCGGCCACTCCTTCGTCAAGGCGACGATGCGCCGGACCGGCGCCCTGTTCGGCGGCGAGCTAGCCGGCCACTACTACTTCCGCCAGAACTACTGCGCCGACAGCTCGATCCTGGCCGTCGTCGCCGTCCTCAACCTGATCCGCCGCTCCGGCAAGTCCCTCTCAGAGGTCGCCGCGCCGCTGCGCCGCTACGCGAAGAGCAGCGAGATCAACTTCGAGGTCGAGGACAAGGACGCCGCGATGGCGGCCCTCGTCGACCGCTACGCCGCGCGCCAGGGCGGCGCACTCGACCGCCTCGACGGCATCCGCATCGACTTCGACGACTGGTGGTTCAACGTCCGCCCGTCGAACACCGAGCCCCTGCTGCGGCTCGTCCTCGAAGCCTCGACCCCCGAACAACTCGCCGCCCGGCAGGCCGAACTGACGGCGCAGCTCGGCGAACCGACGTAGACGGCGGCGCGGTGCCAGCTAGTCCCGACCGCCGAGAAGCCCCGCCCGCATCAGGAAGTAGAGGAGGGTCAGCAGCGAGCTCACCGCCGCGGCCACGTAGGTCAACGCGGCGGCGTTGAGAACCCGGTCCATGCCGACCCGCTCCGTCTGCAGGATGAGGCCCTGGCCAACGGCGAGGCGCTTGGCGCGGGCAGTGGCGTCGAACTCGACCGGCAGGGTGACGAGCTGGAACAGGACGACCGCGGAGAACATGACCACGCCAACCATGAACATGCCCATGTTGCCCAGAATCAGGCCGAAGAACATGACGAAGTAGCCCAGGTTGCTGCCGATTCCGGCCATCGGCACGAGGGTCGAGCGCAGCCACAGGGGCGCGTAGTTCTTCGCGTGCTGGATCGCGTGCCCCGCCTCGTGGCAGGCGATGCCGATCGCGGCCACGGAGTTCGAGCCGTAGACCTCTTCCGACAGGGCCAGCTTCTTCGTCACCGGGTTGTAGTGGTCGGAGAGTCGGCCTCGGGTCGCCACGACCTGGACGTCGGAGATGCCCGCGTAGGCAAGCAGCCGCTGCGCCGCCTGGGCGCCGGTCATGCCGGTCGCCGAGCGCACCTTGGAGTACTTCTTGAACGCTCGCTTCACGCGGAAGCTCGCCCACAGGGACAGCAGCAGGCCGGGGGCCAGGAAGACGAAGTACATGGGATCGAAGATCATCGAACGAACTCCTTGGTGAGCGCCCGCCTTGAGTTACGGAGCCTCACCGGCGGTGTTTCAAGGGGGCTCGCGGCACGACGAGGCGCCGCTACCGGCTGTGCGAGGGGCAATCCGCGCCGCAGCGAAGTATATTCCGCGCGTCCCACTCCTCGAACTGTCGGAACATGCCTCGAATCACGCCTCTCGAACTGAAGGGCCCCGCGGGCCTGCTGGAAGCCGAACTGCTCGAACCGGAGACGCCTCCGGTGTTCGTCGCGACCGTGGCGCACCCCCATCCGCTCTACGGCGGCGACATGGACAACCACGTCGTGGACGCGGCCGCAACGGCGGTGGAGCGACTGGGTGGCGCGGCGCTCCGCTTCAACTTCCGCGGCACCGGCCGCAGCGCGGGACGACACGACGCGGGCCGCGGCGAGGTCGACGACCTCGCCATCTGCGAGCAGGAACTCCGCCGCCGTTTCCCGCGGCTGCCTCGCATCGGCGTCGGCTACTCCTTCGGCGCCGTGGTCACGATGGCGGGCCTGCCGCAGGCCGAGGCGGCGCTCGACCCGCCCGCGGGTCTGCTGCTCATCGCGCCACCCCTCACCCACTACGACTTCGAGGCCGCCCCCGACGCCTCCGTGCCCGTCGCCGTCGTCTACGGCCAGCTAGACGGGTTTACGCCGCCCGCCATGATCCGCCGCCTGCCAAAACGCTGGCCGACCCTGGACGGCTGTCGGGAGGTTTCAGGCGTCGGCCACGACCTGTCCTCGCCGGACCTTGGCTCAACGATCCGCCGGGCCCTGCAGGGTCTGATCCCCAGCTAGAGGCTTGTGCCGGCGGCCTGGGTGCGCCGGCCGCCAAGCCGGCTCCGCACGCGTGGGTGCACCGGAGGCCAGAACCTGGCTAGACCGCGAACGACGAGCCGCAGCCGCAGGTGCCGACGGCCTTCGGATTCGAGAACTTGAACCCCGTTCCGGCGACGCCGAGCTGGTAGTCGATCGTCGTGCCCTTGAGGTAGCGGGCGCTGATCGGGTCGACGTAGACCTGCAGGCCCTCGTAGTCGAACACTTCGTCCGTCTCGCGCTGGTTCGTCTCGAAGTCCAGCGCGTACTCGAAGCCGCTGCAGCCGCCGCCGCGGACCGCGACCCGCAGACCGTGATCGGGCGACAGGCCCTCGTCTTCACGGGTGAGCTTGATCATCCGTACCGCCTTGGCGGTCAGGAGCAGCGTGTCAGGCGCCTGACTGGGCGCCGGCGGGGGAGCGGGTGGGGACGGGAAATCGATCTCTGGCATTGTCTGTGAGCCTCCACGGACCCGGACCGAGCGGCTTGAACTCAGGCCGGCCAAACTAGGTCGGGGCCTGCGGCTCTGGTGCCCGAGAGTATCATCGAACCGTGTTGGCAAGGACTTCGGACGGTTCGACACGGCCCGACGGAGGCGTTCACGCTCACCTCGGGCGCCCCGCGGGGGATCTCCCATGATCCGGGAGCAAGGCCGTAGCGACGGCGGCTGCATTGAGGTCATCACCGGCGGTATGTTCTCCGGCAAGAGCGAGGAACTGGTGCGCCGGCTCCGCCGCGCCCTGATCGGCCGCCAGCGCGTCCAGGTGTTCCGGATCGCAACCGACACCCGCGGCGGCGAGGCAGACCTGCTCACGACTCGGGACAACCGCAGCCTGTCCGCGGTGACCGTGACGTCCAGCGACGAAATGCGGGAGAAGCTGAGTCTCGGGGTCGAGGTCGTGGGCATCGACGAGGCGCAGTTCTTCGACGGGGGACTCGTCGAGCTGGTGACCGAACTCGCCGACCTCGGCGTTCGAGTGATCGTCGCCGGGCTGGACCTGGACTTCCGGCGCCGCCCCTTCGGGCCGATTCCCGAGCTGATGGCGATCGCCGAGTACGTCGACAAGATGCACGCCGTGTGCATGCGCTGCGGCGGCGCCGCCCAGTACTCGCTACGAATCGCCGCCGGCGAACAGCAGGTCCTGGTCGGCGACGTGGAGTCGTACGAAGCCCGCTGCCGCCGCTGCTACGGCTCGTCCAGCGAGACAGACGAAGTCCGCGCCAGCTAGCTGGCTGGACGGCGTCGAGCTGGCCCGGATAGTGGACCGCCGGCCCTACTCCAACGGTTCTTCTTCACGCCAACGGGACTTGCCGTCGGCGTAGTGCTCGCGCTTCCAGATGGGGACTTCGGCCTTGAGACGTTCGAGGGCCAGGCGGTTCGCGTCGTAGGCCTGGCGGCGGTGGGCGGAGGCGGTGGCGATCACCACGCTCGCCTCGCCGACTTCCAGGGTGCCCAGGCCGTGGGCGATCTCGACGCGCGTACCGGGTTCCGCGGCTTCGAGTTCACTAACGATCCGCTGCAGACGGCGTTCGGCCATCGCGGGATAGGCGGAGTAGGTGATTCGCTCGACGGGGCGGCCGCCGAACGAGTTGCGGACGTTGCCGACGAAGACGACGACAGCTCCCTTGCCGGCGTCTTCGACGCTGGCCCGCACCGAGGAAACCGTGTCCGCGTCGACGGCGCCGTCCCGTAGCCGGCTCGGTGTGGTGCCGCACGATCCCCCGGACACGGGCGGCAGGAGGGCGACTTCGGCACCGTCGTGAAGGGGAGCGGCCCGGTCTGCGGCGATTTCCCCGTCCACGGCAATGGCCAGCCGCGGCCAGAGGGACTCCAGGCTCGGATGGACCGCCGTCAGCCGCTCGACCAGGTCGGCGATCGTGCTGCCGTCCGGGAGTTCGACTTCCGTTTCGGCGCGGCCGACGGCGTCCAAGGCGGTGGCGAAGCTCAGCACCCGTACGATCAAGACGCGGAAGGCTAACAGTCGCCGCCACTGCGGATAGGCTCCCGGCCCTACTTCGGGAAGACGCCGACCTGCTTCCGGAAGACCGCAACGTCATGCGACTCCTGCTCTTCGATATCGACGGCACCCTGGTTCGCTGCGGCCCCCAGATCGGGCCCATCTTCATGGGGGCTCTCAAGCGTACGTTCGGCCAGACGGGCAACGTTCGGGCCTACGACTTCGGCGGCAGGACGGACACCGAAGCGGTGATCGACCTGATGACCGAAGCCGGGTTCCCGCGCGTCGAGGTCGAGGGCCGCCTGGACGAGGTCCGTTCGCACTACACCGATCTGCTCGAGCGCCTCGACCCGGAGCAGATGAGGCTGCTGCCCGGCGTCGTCGAACTGCTCGAGGAACTTGCCCGTGTCGAGGACACCTGCGTCGGCCTGCTGACCGGCAACTGGGAGATCGGCGCCCGAGCCAAACTCGAACCGTTCGGCCTGAACCGCTTCTTCGACTTCGGCGCCTTCGGCGAGGACGGCGTGCGGCGCAAGGAGCTCGTGCCGGTGGCGGTTCGCCGCGCCGCCCGACTCACCGGACTGGACCTCGATCCCGCCGACACGGTGATCATCGGCGACACGGTGCGTGATGTCGCCTGCGGCGAGGCGCACGGCATCCCCGTCCTGGGCGTCGCGACCGGCTTCACCCCCGACCACCGCCTCCACGCAGCCGGCGCCGACTGGGTCGCGCCCGACCTCCGGCACGCGACGGCCCGGAGGGTGCTGCTGGACGGCCGCAACGCCGGCGCCGCGATGCGATGAGCCTCGAACGCGACATCGAGGTCCTCACCACCGGGGCAGCGCTTTGCGAGCCGCCGCGGGCATCCCGGCTCGAACTGATGGGTCCCGACCGGGAGCGGTTCTTCGGCGGCATGGTCACGGCGGCGGCCGAAGGCCTGGAACCCGGCCACGGGGTGTTCGGCTTCATCACCGATGTCCGCGGCCGGGTCCTCGCCAGCGCCACCGTGCTGACGCTCGAAGACCGTCTCTGGCTTGAGATCCCCAGGGGCCGCGGCAGGACGATCATCGAGCACCTGGAGAAGTACATCGTGACCGACCAGGTCGAGATCCTGCCGCTCGGCGACATGGCCTCAGTGCGTATCGCCGGCCCGAAGAGCGCCGGCGTTCTCGCCGACCTTGGCGCCACCGCCGCCCGCGACCTAAGCGAACCCTGGAGTCACGCCCAGGTCGAGGTCCTCGACTACCAGGCTCGCCTGGTCCGCGAGGGCCACAGCGCCGTGCCCGCCTTCTCTCTCTGGCAGTCCTCAGCCATCGCGCCGTTGCTTGCCGAGGACCTGGTGGAAACGGGCATTCTCCAGGCTGGCGCCGAAGCGACCGAAGCTCTCCGCATCGAGCACGGCCACCCCCTTTGGGGCGTCGACTACGACGACGCGAACCTGCCCCAGGAAACCGGCATCGACGGCGCGGTCGACTACGAGAAGGGCTGCTACCTCGGCCAGGAGATCGTCGCCCGCATCCACTACCGCGGCCAGCCGGCCCGGCGGATGTGCCGGCTCGCCTTCGAGCCCGGGCACATGCCGGCCGCCGGCGCCGAGGTCGAGTTCGACGACCGGCCTGCCGGCAAAGTCACCAGTGTTTCCCGGTCGGAGCGCGCCGAAAGCGCCATCGGCCTCGCCCTGCTGCCGCGGCGCGCCATCGAGGCCCTGCCAGATGCGAAGGTGCAGGTAGAAGGCCGGGACGTCCACTTCGCAACACTCGCCACTTGACAAGACCTACGTCTTAGTCCTACGGTTAGCTAACTGGCCGTCCGGAGGGGGATGGGAGTGTCGATAGTGAATGTGCATCAAGCGAAGACGCAGTTGTCGCGCCTGCTCGCGCAAGTCGAACGCGGCGAGGAGGTCGTGATTGCCCGCAACGGCGAACCGGTCGCACGGCTCGTCAGTTGCCGCACCCCGGCCAAGCGGGAGTTCGGCGCCCTGCGGGGACAGATCCGGATCGACGATCGGTTCTTCGAACCGCTGCCCGAGGAGGAGTTGGCGGCCTGGGAAGCGTGACGCGTGCGGCTGCTGCTCGACACCCACGCCTTCCTGTGGTGGCTGGCCGGAAGCCGGCGGCTGTCTGAACCAGCTCGCCGAGCGATCGAGGACGAAGCGAACGACGTGCTGATCAGCGCGGCGTCGGCCTGGGAGATCACGACCAAGCATCGCCTGGGCAAGCTCCCGGAAGCGGACGCCGTCGCGCTGGATGTCTCCGGGACACTCGCCAGCCAGAGCTTCGAAGAGCTGTCGATCAGCGTCGACGACGCCGCCCGCGCGGGCAGACTGCCCGGACCTCACCGAGACCCCTTCGACCGCGTCCTGGCGGCTCAGGCTCTAGCGCGCGACCTCGTCGTCGTCTCGACCGACCCGGTCTTCGACCGGTATGCCGTTCGTCGGCTCTGGTGATGAACCGAGCACCTATCGGCCGCCAGGAACGCCACTCCGGCAACATTCCCACCCCGACACCCTTCGACCCCCTCAGCCGATTCCTTTCACGGAACCGGCATGAAAGCATGACCGACGCGACATGCACAGCGAGAGGACAAGTGCGAGGATGGGACGTTGCGCCTGAGGGTTGATCCGTGGGATCCCGAGTACGGAAGCTCCGTTGAATTCGAGGAACTGGCTCCGGCGTCCGTGGATCTTCAGGTGGAAACCGACCGGTGGAAAGTACGGGCACCGAAAGCAGTGGTCGATCTGCCACGCTGCGCGTTTGTGGACGGAGTCCGGCGGATCGAGCTACGACTCTATGCGGAAGAGGGCGAGACAGTCGCTCCGGCGCTGGCGGGATCCTGGGCAGTGGGCTCAGCTTGGACGGCGGAGCCTCCGACGATTGAGCGAGTGGAGCTCGGAAGAGCACTCGTCGTGGGCGGCGGACTGCACCACCCGGATCTGATAGCGAGAGTGGGAACGCAGTCGCTGCAATACCGCTGCCGGAGTGTCCCAGGTCGGTCTTCGGTTGATCCGATTCAGGACCTCCAAAACCAGATGCGAGAGGCGGAAGCGAACCTCGCCAGTCGCATCTTCGGGGCGGGGAAAGCGCAGCTGCTGGTTCTGGACGGACCCCTCACCTACTTCGCCGTGTCCGGACCCGTCGTTGGCTTGATTAAGCGCCAATCCAGAGCCTACCTACCGCCAGAACGGTCGGACATCCTCGGCGAGCTGGCTCCCGGCAGCCGCACGCCCCTCTTCGGGATCAGAGACCAACAGTTGACACGATACTCGTGGTACGTTCGGATCGCATCCGGACGACGAATCGACGGAGTGATGACAGGCATTGTTCGGCTTGAGGTGTCGGCGAAATCGGAGATCGATCACGCAGTCCAGCTTGCCGATCTGACCGCATCGATCCTGCCTCGGTTCGCTTCGCGCATTGGGCGGGATCCGCGTGCGCCCCAGAACCTGTACCCCGTCGGGAAACTCGAATCCGTGTTGCGCCACCGGCTCGGCGATTCGCGCCTGCTTCGGCGATCCCTTGAAGCCGCGGTGTGGCGGGAGAACAGTCGGTCAGATTGACCTTTGGATGTCAGCGAGTGCCTCCCGAAGCTGGGAGGTGAGAGTTGGCGTGCATCTACGACCGAGTCACAGAAAGGCGGCCTCAGAAACATGTCTGCACAAAAGAGCCAACCCGTCGGCGTCGTACTGGGCACCGAACCCTCGACGCCGCTCAAGTGGTGGATCGCGGTCCGTCCCGAGGCATACGTTCAACTCGACGATGTACTGCTGGTCCGGACCCACGTTCCGAGTGTCGGCGAGGTGCGCCTTTCCGGCGTCGTGAGTATGGTCCGCTCGCAGCATGAGGGGAGCCGCTTCGAGAGCGATGTCTTCTTGTCCGAGGAAGGAGTGTTGCCCCTTCAGGTGGCGTGTTCGGCTCAGGTCGTTACCACCCGAGTTGAGCCGGAGATCTGGGTGCCGCCGTCACCGGGTGCGCACGTCACACGTGTGCGAGGCGCGCAACGCGACGAGGCGCTTCACTTCGACGCTATGGAGAAGACGCTCATCGCGGGGCAATCCCGGGATCAGTTGCCCGTGTACCTCGACCTCTCCTTCCTCGATGGACAGCGGGGAGCACACGTCAACATTTCGGGTGTCTCCGGCGTAGCGACGAAGACCACGTACGCGAGCTTCCTTCTCTATACGCTCTTCCACTCGGATGTCCTGGGCCGCGAAGCCGCGAACACCAAGGCGCTGGTCTTCAATGTCAAAGGAGAAGACCTCATGTTCCTCGACCAGCCCAATCGCAACCTCGATGACTCCGCGTGCGAGCGGTACGAAGCGTTGGGTCTCGAGCCGGGCCCATTCCGTTCGGTGGGGATCTGGGCGCCGGCCCGCCGCGAGAGCGGCGAGCCCGTGCCGGATACCGGCAGTCGACAGAAAGGGGTTCGGCCGTACTTTTGGACCGTACGGGATGTTGTCCGGAACGAGTTGCTCAGGTTCATGTTTGCCGAAGCCGGAGATGAACGAAGCCAGATCGCCGATCTCGTCGCCCGCGTGGAAGCGGGCCTCGCGCGGGAGGCGGAGGACGTTGCTGACAGTCCCGCCACAGTGCGCTTCCCCAGCGCCGATGGGGGCTGGCGTCACGTTAAATCGTTTGCCGCACTCTGTGAGCTAATCGAGGACCGGCTATCGACCGACGGCTCGAAGTGGACCGGGTACGCGGCCCCGGGGACAGTAACCGCCTTCCTGCGCCGGCTGCAAAGCGCACGATTCCATTGCGGGCACCTCATCAGAGGCGACGAGACGCCCGACCCTGAAAAGCACCTCATCGACTGGGAAGGGAAGCAGGTTTCAGTCATCGACATCCACAACCTACACGACCGAGCGAAGCGGTTCGTCGTCGGTGTCGTCGTGAAGCGACTCTTCGAGCAGAAGGAAGCCACCGGCACGGCACGGCCTCTGGTCTTCCTGGTTCTCGACGAGTTGAACAAGTACGCGCCACGGGACGGCTGGTCCCCCATCAAGGAAGTGCTCCTGGATATCTCCGAGCGGGGACGGAGTCTGGGTGTGATCCTGATCGGGGCCCAACAAACCGCCAGTGAGGTCGAACGTCGCATCGTGGCCAACGCGGCAATCCGCGTTGTGGGGCGCTTGGATCCAGCCGAGGCCGCACGGGCGGAGTACGGATTCCTTACCGACACCGCGCGTCAGCGGGCCGTACTGCTAAAGCCAGGAACGATGCTTCTACAGCAGCCTCACCTGCCCTTGCCACTCGAAGTCAACTTCCCATTTCCTTCCTGGGCAACTCGCTCAAGCGAGGCCGAATCGCCGTCAGAAACACAGGACCCATTCGCCCGATTCGAGCATCCCACTCCCTAAGCCCAATCGAGAGAAGTCTCGAGTCAGTAATCCAGAACCTGACCGAGTCGCTGCGGAATCGCGACTTGTAACGACAAGCCATCGCCATCACTCAACGTCAGAGGAAGCCCCCGCGATGAAGATCCTTCACACATCAGACTGGCATGTAGGGAAGACCCTTGCCCGCCGCTCACGACTCGACGAAGCACGGGACGTGCTCAATGAAATCGTGGAAATCGCGGAGCGAGAGACAGTGGATGCAGTGCTCGTCTGCGGAGACATCTTCGACCATATAGCCCCCTCAGCTGCAGCCGAGAAGATCGTGTACGACACCTTGGTGGCAATGGAGCAACGGGAGATTCCCGTACTCCTTGTGCCCGGGAACCACGACCATGCTAGGCGCTGGAAGGCGCTGGAGCCACTTCTCAAGCGCTTCATGGTCCGGGTCGTGCCGGAAGTGCGTCGTCCGGAGTCAGGCGGCATTGTCCGTCTCTCGTCTCGCGACAACTCCGCGGAACTTCACGTCGCGGTACTCCCGTGGGTCCTCGAGCGACAGTTCGTGGGGGCCCGCGAACTCATGGGGCTACCTGGAGAGCCGTTCCAGAACTACGCCGAGGAGATGAAGCTGCTCATCGAGAAGCTGTGTGAGCCCCTAGAGGCGTCCGCCTGCACCGTATTTGCGGGTCATCTCTTCGTCTCCGGCTCCAGCCCCGGTGAAGGCCAACGGGGTCTGACGATCGGGCAGCTGTACGCCATTGCGCCGCAAGCGTTGCCGGAGGTGCAGTACGCGGCCCTCGGTCACGTTCATCGTCCGCAGCCGGTCGCGGGCGCGTCTCGTCCGGCGTACTACTCCGGGTCTCCACTCCAGCTCGATTTCGGGGAGGTCGAACAGCAAAAGTCCGTCAACATTGTCCAACTCACTCCAGGGCAACCCGCAGACGTTCGCGCCGAGCCAATAACCCGCGGGCGTCGCTTGCGCAAGGTCAGCGGAACCTACGAGGAACTCGAGGCCCAGAAGGAGGAGTTGGACGAGGCCTACTTGCGGGTCAACCTCAAGTGTGGAGGGCCTTTGCCCGGGCTCGGAGATCAGGTGCGTGCGTTGCTCCCGAATGCCCTCGAGGTGCGGCTGGACTATCCACGCGAGGAAGCGCAGACAGAAACCAGAATCCGCGGACTCTCGCCGCGCGAGCAATACGCTCATTACTTGAGGGAGAAGCAAGGGACTGACCCCGACAAGGACGAACTGGACCTGTTCGAGTCGCTCCTGGTGGAGGTCGAACGATGAGGCCTGTCCGTTTGATCGTAGAGGGATTCACTTCGTTCCGGGCGGCACAAGAGATCGACTTCGAGACCTTGGACCTGTTCGTTATCACGGGTCCCACAGGATCCGGCAAGACGAGCATCCTGGACGCTGTCAGTCTCGCCCTGTATGGGATGGTCCCTCGCGGCGGGAAACAGGACGTGAAGGAACTGATCTCGTTGGGAGCCTCGCAGGCGAGGGTCCAATTGGATTTCCGTGTAGCAGACACTAGCTACCGAGTGGCCCGTAGGATTCGGAAACAGGGTGCGCAGTTTGCCACCTTGGAGCGGTTCGAGGGCGAAGCCTTGGTGTCTGAAGTGAACCGCGGAGGCGTTAAGGCGGTGAACGACCGTGTTGTCGAGATTCTCGGCCTCGACTACCAGTCGTTCACAACGGCCGTCCTACTGCCCCAGGGTGACTTCGCGTCCTTTCTCAAGGGGGATGTAAAGGTCCGGCGCAAGATCCTCATTCGCCTCCTGGACTTGGATAGGTTCGAGCGTGCTGGAAAGATGGCACGCCAGAAGGCGAGTGAACTTCGGACCGCCGCTAGCGCCAACCAGAGTCTGCTCGTTCAAGAGTACGGCGACGCTACGAGCGAGGCGCTGGAGGAGGCCCAAGCGCTGGCCAAGCGAGCCGAGAAGACGGCAGGTACCGTGGAGACAGCGTACGCCGCGGCACGAAGCAGCCTGTCGACAAGAGAGAAGACGCGGGCCCTGCACGACGAGACTCGAGAGTTGGTCGCAACCCTCAACACTCAGGAGGCGAAACTTGAGGAACTAGCCTCCAACTCAAGGGAACAGATCGACCGTGGCGCGAAGGCCAAAGCTGCTTTCCAGGTTTCGCAGCACAGGCAGTCCGAGCAGCAGCAGGCACGCTTTCAGGCCCGGAAGGCGTGGAGCGAGACCGTCGAGGAGACGGGGACGGAAGCTGCATTGGCGACGTTGAAAGCCGCTGCCGACTCAGTTGGGGAGGCGAATCGGGAAATCGAGCGTCTGTCCGAACAACTCAAACGCAATGCCGAAGCCCTGAATGAAGCCACTTCGCGGGCCGAGCAGCTGCAGGCAAAGCAAGAGTCCCTACGCACCGCCCAGGCGGAGGCGACCCAAGAGCACGACTCGGCCACGGAGGCACGGAGAGCTGCCGAGGAGATACTTAGGACCGCGAAGCGAGCCGACGAGCTAAGCCAGACTCACAAGGCGAAGGTGGTGGAAGTCGAGGCACTCCGCGACGACGTAGCGGAAGCCGCAGGCCGATGCCAAGAGGCGGCCAAGACTCGGGACCAGCGAGAGGAAGAGCTCCGGGCCATCGAAACCGACCACCGTGCAGCGCAACTGAGGACGCACCTCCGTCACGGCGACGCGTGCCCCGTATGCGGCGCGTCCATCGAGAAACTCCCGACGACGGACGAGGAGACCGAATCGGTACTCGCAGCACATGATGTCGCGGTCCGAGAGGCACAAGAACTCGTAGTTACTGTTGAAAGCGAGTTGGCTGCGGGCCGAGCACGGCTCGAGAAGGCCGAGGCCGACGCGAAAGACCTTGATCAACAGGTGAAGGAGCCGGAAGACCCGCTCGCACTTGACGACGCCAAGACCCAAAGAACGCATGCTGCCGATGCCGAGAAGACAGCTAAGAAGCGCTTGGAAGCTGAGAAGAGCCGCGCGAGTGCGATTCTGGACAAAGTGGCCACATCGAAAGCCGAACTGGCCGCACTTGACGCCACCCGGCGGGAAGCCGAGACATCACGCCGCCTAGCGCGGGAGCGGGAAGAGGCCGCTCGTCAGCGGCTGATAGACGGTCTCGGTGACCCACTTCCAAAACCGCTGGAAGAAGCAATCGAGGCGCGGTACCAGCGGTTGCAAGCAGCTACGGAGGCCCGGAGAGCGGCTGAGGCCAGTTGCGAAGCGGTCGAAGAAGTACACCGGAAAGCGGCCGAAGCGCTGAGGGCCGCCACCGACGATACGGCCGCACTTTCCCGCCAGCGTGACCGCCATCGAACGCTGCTGGGGGAGCGCAGCGAAAGACTCGGTCGTCTGGATATCAAGGCTACAGCCCCTCCCGCGCCGACCGACTCCGGCGACCCGGAAGCGGAAACCACAAGACTCAAAGTGTACGCCTGCATCCTACGCAAAGCCGCCGACCATCAAGCCGCTGAATTGATGGGTGAACTCGCCACACTCGATGCCTCGATTCAAACCCACGCCGCTACGGCCGGAGTCGACGCAGCGTCCTTGGACGCCGTCGCCGCAACGTCTTCCCTCAAGAGTGTCGCCCACGACGCCCGTCGGCTCGCCGATCAACACGCAAAGGACATGGAGATCCTAGAGGGACGGATCGAGCGTAGGGCGAAGATGGAAACAGAGATCGAGGAGAAACGTGGCCATATGTACCGGTATGAGAAAGTCGGAAGCGAACTACAGACCGACAGATTCATAGGCTTCCTACTCGACGAGAGCGTAGAGGATCTCGCGCTGCGCGCCTCAAGCGAACTGAGGAAAATCTCGGCCGGGCAATACAGTCTCACTTCATCCAAGAACAACTTCACCGTGGTGGACCACGCCAACGCAGACGAACGCCGAAGTGTAGTAACTCTTTCTGGTGGCGAGACGTTCCTAGCTTCGCTTGCCCTCGCACTCGCCCTAGCGCAAGGAATCGCAGACATCGCAGGACACTCAGCGGGCGCTCGTCTCGATGCGATGTTCATCGACGAGGGCTTCGGCATGCTCGACCCCGAGAGCCTTGATCAGGCCGTTGAAGCACTGGAACGGCTCCGCGATGGAGAACGGATGGTAGGACTGATCACCCACGTCCCCACCCTGGCCGAGCGCATTCCTGACGGCCTAAGTGTAGAGCGGAATGCACGCGGAACCGTCGTTGGAGCCCGCTAGAGCTAGAGCGTGGAGCCGGGTGGGCTCTTCGTCTCTCTCGCTCCCTCAATACCGCGGCAGCGACGGATCCACTTCCTCCGCCCAGGCATCGATCCCGCCGGCCAGGTTGTAGGCCTGCGGAAAGCCGTGGTCGCGGAGGATGTTCGTGGCCCTCGTCGACCGCGGGCCGTGGTGGCAGTGCACGACCCAGAGCTTCGAGGGATCGAGTTCGCCCAGCCGGCCTTCGAGTTCGGCGACCGGGATCAGGGTCGAGCCATCGATCCGGCAGATGGCGTACTCCTGGGGGCCGCGGACGTCGAGGATGCTGAAATCGCGGCCGTCGTTCATCCAGGACTGGACCTGGGTCGGTGTCACGTCGATCAACTCGTTCAGCGCCGGCTCTTCGGCGACAGCGGGGATGCCGCAGAACTGCTCGTAGTCGATCAGTGCGGTCTGGGTCGGATTCTCGGAGCAGACGGGGCAGTCCGGGTTCTTGCGCAGCTTCAGCTCACGGAAGCTCATCCGCAGGGCATCGAAGAGGACGAGACGGCCGATCAGGGGATCGCCCTGGCCGATGATCAGCTTGATCACCTCGTTCGCCTGCAAGCTGCCGATGATGCCCGGCAACACGCCGAGGACGCCCCCTTCGGCGCATGAGGGGACGAGTCCGGGCGGCGGCGGCTCGGCGAACAGGCAGCGGTAACACGGGCCCTCGGCGCCCCAGAACACGGACACCTGGCCCTCGAAGCGGAAGATGGAGCCGTAGACGTTCGGCTTGCCGAGCAGGACGCAGGCGTCGTTGACGAGGTAGCGGGTCGGGAAATTGTCCGTGCCGTCGACGACGAGGTCGTAGTCCTTGAAGATCTCGAGCGCGTTGCTCGAGTCGAGCATCACCGGATGCGGCACGAGTTCGATGTGCGGGTTCACCTCGCGCAGGCGCTCGACCGCGGCGTCGATCTTGGGGCGGCCGACGTCCGCGTTGCTGTAGAGCAACTGGCGGTGCAGGTTCGACTCGTCGACGATGTCGAAGTCGACCAGGCCGAGGCGACCGATGCCGGCGGCGGCGAGGTACATCCCGAGCGGCGAACCGAGGCCGCCGGTGCCGATCATCAGCACCTTGGCCGCCTTGAGCTTCAACTGCCCCTCGGAACCGACCTCGGGCATGATGAGGTGACGGCTATAGCGGAGGATCTCCTCCGGGCTCAGCTCGGTCGCGGGCGCCTGAGCGGCCACCGGCGGCTCGGCCACCGTGCCGCCGGCGATCGACGGGATGATCGCCAGCGTCGCGTCGCCGTTTATCGGCGTCGCCTCGCGCTCGAGGTAGCGCACGTCCTCGTCGTTCAGGAACAGGTTGACGAAGGTGCGCAGCTTGCCGTCGTCGCCGAACAGGTGGGGGCGCAGCCCTTCGTAGCGGGTGACGAGCTGCTCCATCGCCTCGCCGACGGTGGCGGCGAAGACCGCCACCTCGGCCTGTTCGTCGGCAAAGCCCCGCAGGGGGGTGGGGATCTGTATGAGTACGGTCATCGTCGGTCTCCGTCAGACTCGGTCTTGTAGGTGTTCACGGCGTACCCGTTTCGGGGCACTGGATCGGTTCTTCGTCGAAGCGGGAGCGATCGTCGCTGAGCCGCCAGCTCCGCTCGTCCCGCGCGCGGCCCTCGCGCACGGAGACGATCAGGTAACTGTAGCCCGGCCAGGCGTGGTCGCGGTCGAAGTCGCTGGGGCGCGATGGATGGTCGGGATGGGAGTGGTAGTAGCCGACCACGTCCAGGCCGTCCGCCCTCGCCTCCCGCTCGGTCCGCAGGATGACTTCGGGCGGGATCAGGTAGCGGTTGTGCCGGTTCTCGTCCTCCCGCGTGTTCTCGGCGCCGACCAGCCGCACGACCCGGGCCAGCACGACGCCGTTGCCGCCCGCGGCCTTCTCCGTGCGGCCGACCAGGATCCCGCAGCATTCCTCCGGGTAGGTCGCCTCGCCGTGGGCGCGGATGCGGGCCAGGTCGTCTGGTGACAGTTCGATCATTCTCGAATCTCGGTGCGATCGTTGCGAGCGCCGGTTCCGGCGGCTCAGTCCTCGTCCCAGAACGGCTCGGACAGGTACTTGTCCGCGCCGTCGCAGAGGACGGTGACGACGACAGCGCGCTCGCCGGCCTCGGCCGCCCGTTCGGCGATCCGCCGCGCCGCCACCACGTTGGCCCCGGCCGAGATGCCGACGAGCAGACCGCTCCGCCGGGCCAGCGCCTTGACCTCGGCGTACGCATCCTCCGTGCTCACGGCAGCCTCCTCGTGGGCGATCCCCGGATCGTAGATCGCGGGCACCAGGGCGCTGGGCATGTGCTTCATCCCCTCGAGGCCGTGGAACGGTCCGTCCGGCTGCATCGAGATGAGTTGGACCTCCGGCGCCCGCTCCGCCAGGTACCTCGCGGTGCCGCAGAAGGTGCCGCTGGTCCCCAGACCGGCAACGAAGTGGGTCAGCCGGCCCTCCGTCTGCAACCAGATCTCGGGGCCCGTCGTCTCGAAGTGGGCCCGCCAGTTGGCCGGATTGCTGTACTGGTCGACGTAGCAGAAGTCGTCGGGCGACCCCTCGATCATCCGGTGCGCCTCGCGGATCGCGCCGTCCGAGCCCTCCATCGGATCGGTCAGGACGAGTTCGGCTCCGAACGCCCCCAGAATGCGGCGGCGCTCGATCGAGGCGTTCTCCGGCAGGCACAGGGTGACGCCGACATCCATCGCCGCTCCGATCATCGCCAGAGCGATGCCCGTGTTGCCGGAGGTCGCATCGAGGATTCGTTTGCCTTCCTCGAGAAGGCCGGCGTCGCGCGCCGCCAGAATCATGTGGCGCGCCGGGCGGTCCTTCACCGAGCCGCCGGGATTCGCCATCTCAGCTTTCGCGAGCAGCTCCGAGCCAAGCGCCCGCGCCGCCGGCCCCAGTACATGGCTGAGGTCGAGCAGCGGCGTGTTGCCGATCCGCCGCAGCAGACGCCGGGCAGCCGCGCCGAGTCCAGCCGGAATCGGCGGGCCGGAAAACTGGGCGGCGGAAGCCGCGGCGAGGGGAGGTTCAGCGATCATTCCGTGGGTACCCGGTGCGACTCCAGCACAGTCCGCGGAGCGCCGACCGCGAATTGTTGACCAGAATACTCACATTTGACAACCCGGCCGTCGTGGCGTTCGTGTGGCGCACGGCTTCGCCTATCCGCGCAAACGCACTCCCGCACCAAACCAACGAGGACCCGCGTAGTTCCCGGAGGAAGCCGGCTGTCCCGCCGCGAGCCCCTGAGGCCCTATCGCACGATGGCGCTAGCGGCCGTCGAGCCCCTGCCCGACCGTCAGTTCGCGTCCCATCGCGGCTTTGCCGGCGGACGACGCGGGGTTGCGCGGCGCGCAGACCACACTGAACGTCGCCTCCGCGGCGGCGCCGTCGAGGTTCTTCGAGTGGCGGATCGGCGGACGCACTGGATTCCAGGGCGTGCCGTCGCTAGCGGCCGTCTGGGTGGCGCGCACACGCACCCTCTCGGTGGACTGGGTCCCGGTGGTCGGGCAGTGGTCTTCCGACGCGTTGACGACCAGCCATCTGTAGTTGCCGTCAGCAGTGGGGTCCGCATCAAGCAGTTCGAGTCCAGCCGACGCGAGCGTCGACGGCCCTCCAGAAGTCACCACACTCACTTCCCACTCTGACTGAAGCGGGCTGGCGCCGTCGATGCCCGGCCAGCCGAACGTCAGCGGATAGGTCTCCGCGTCGCCGTAGACGACGCTGCCCGTCATGTTCAACCACAGCGACAGGCGAACCCGCGACTCGCCGGACACAGGCCTCGTTACCGAGTTGCCGCGAATCGGCACCGGATCCACCGCCGTTCCAGTCTGGTGCAGACCGACGATCGTTCCGCCGTCTCCCATCGCGCAACCCGTCTCGCGCGCCACGTACTTCGGCGTACCGTCTGACAGTTCACCATCCTCCACCGGACCGCAAGGTGCGATGGCCTCCTCGGGCACCGGCACCACATGAGGGAGGATCCCCACTCGCCCCGTACTGAACTGCTTCAGGAACGAAGCCGTACCGGCCTTGTTCGCCTCGATCACGACATCCGGCGATCCCGGGTTTACCGGCATCACCTTCCGGTTCCCCAGCACGTCCTTCGACATCAGCGGCGCGACCGCCGTATTCAAGTCATCGTGGAGCCAGTACCAGCCGCCGCCCGTCAAACCCAGAATCTCGATCGTCGCGTCCTCGTTCGCGTCACAGCTGAGAGTGTTGGCCGCGCCATCGTCGACCCCGAACAAAGTCGACACGACGCCATCGGGTCCGGGACTGAGCTCCCGCTCGACGACCTTCTGCGTGCTGTCGCCCAGGCAGACCAGTATCACGTCCACCTTGTCGACACCGGAACGGGCACGCCCCACGAAACCGCCGCTACCGGAGGCAATCGGCACGACGTGACACTCGGTCTCCTCACAGTCCACGGCCACGGTTTGTCCGTGCAACGAACCGGCGCCCACGGCGACGCCCGCCACGACGAGAGCCGGGACTCCGACTGAAAACCTCCTGCGAACAGCTTCTATGCACATCAGCGACGCTCCTCTGAACCAGATTGTCCACCGAAAACGAAGGGGGCAACGACGAAGACGACACCGTACCAAGCTTTGTGTGAGCTTTGAGCGATCCTCTCAAGAGAAATCGCGCCATCCTCGCGATTCTCGACAGGACCCGCGGACGGAGTTCGGCGCCACGCGCCGAGTGCCCGCAAGGCCCCGGTCCATGGGCGTGGGCCTCCGAAGCTCCGGCGCAGAGGGAGACCCGGTCGGTCGCCCCACGAAACCGGCCACCGCGGAAACGCGGTACTCTCCGCCGCGATGAACGACGCTCCCCACCGCGGCGACGACCGGGTTCCCCCCGGCCAGTACGTCACGAAGAAGTGGCCCGTGCTGTCTGTCGGCGACACGCCGGAGGTGCACCCGGCCCGGTTCGCGCTGCGCCTGTTCGGCCGTGTCGAAGCGGAGCGCGCCTTCGACTGGCAGGCGCTCCAGGCGTTGCCGCGCCGGGAAGTCGTCGCCGACTTTCACTGCGTCACCCGCTTCTCGACGCTGGACAACACCTGGTCCGGGTTCTCGACCCGCGACGTACTGACCGCGGTGCAGCCAACGGCTGATGCCACGCACGCGATGGTCCACTGCTACGGCGGCTACACGACGAACCTGCCGCTCGAGGATCTGCTTTCCGAGCACGCGCTGTTCGCCGACCTGCACGGCGGCGAACCGCTGGCAGCAGACCACGGCGGTCCGCTACGGCTGGTCGTACCCCATCTCTACGCGTGGAAGAGCGCGAAGTGGGTTTCCGGAATCGAGTTGCTCGCTGGTGATGAGCGGGGGTTCTGGGAGGAGAACGGGTACCACACGTACGGCGATCCGTGGGCGGAGCAGCGGTTCTCCTCGCAGGAGACGCGGGTGGCGTGGCAGGTGCGGAAGGCTGTGCAGGGCTGAGAGTCAGTCGCCTTCGAGGAGGGCGGCGAGCGACGCGCGGATTCGGTCGCGGTCGCTGGCGCTCTTGACGACGACGAGGACGGTGTCGTCGCCGGCGAGGGTGCCGGCGACTTCGGGCCAGTCGCTCTGGTCGAGGGCGACCGCGAGCGCGTTGGCGTGGCCGCTGCGGGTCTTGAGCAGGATCAGGGCCTCGCCCTCGGCGAACCCGGTGACGAACTGGCGCAGGGCGCGCTCGATGTCGCGCCGTGGCGGCGGCGTCGCCTGCTCCGCGGGCGCGTAGCGCGAGCCGCCGCCGGCGAGCGGCACCTTGACCAGGCCGAGGCGGCGCACGTCGCGCGAGACGGTGGCCTGGGAAACGCGGATGCCCCGCCGATCGAGCGCCCGCACGAGTTCCCGGTGACTCGACACCGGCCGTTCGCCGATGATGTCGAGGATCGCGCCGCGCCGGATCGCCGGACTCACGCGCCGCCCCCCGGGAGCGCCTCCGCCAGCAGTTCGCCGTCGATGTGGGCGCGATAGACGGGCGGCGGCTCCTGCTCCTCCAGCCAGCGGCGCTCCTCTTGCAACCGCGACGCGGCAAGCTCGATCTGGTCGGCGACCCGCTCCGGCGCCGGCCCGCCGTAGCTGCCATGCGCGGCGAGCGAAGCCTCCGGGCGAAGCGCCGCCAGCAGGGCGTCCGTCTCCCCGATCTCGGGAACGAGTTCCCGAAGCACTGAGGCCGGGAGCTGCCACAGCTCTACGCCCCGCTCCTGGGCGGCCCGGACCACGGCGCCGGTGCGTTCGTGGGCGTTGCGGAACGGCACGCCGGCGACGGCGAGCTGATCGGCGAGGTCGGTGGCGGTGATGTAGGAACCTTCGAGCGCGGCCGCCATCGCTTCGCGGTCGAACTCCAGGCTTTCGGCCAGCACGCGGGCCACGCGGAGCGAAGAGCCCACCGTGTCGAAGGCGTCGAACAGCGCCTCCTTGTCCTCCTGCAGGTCGCTGTTGTAGGTCAGAGGCAAGCCCTTGATCGTGACGAGCAACGAGACGAGGTTCCCCATCGCGCGCCCCGACTTGCCGCGCAGGATCTCCGCCGGCTCCGGGTTCTTCTTCTGCGGCATGATGCTTGATCCCTTGGCGGCGCGGTCCTGCAGCCGGGCGAAACCGAACTCGCTCGACGTCCAGAGGACGACCTCCTCGGCCCAGCGCGAGAGGTGCACCATGGTCAGCGCGCACGCGAAAAGCGCCTCGGCGGCGTAGTCGCGGTCCGCCACCGCCCACATCGTGTTCGGGTACGGCGCCTCCATGCCGAGCAGCTCGGCACTGCGAACAGGGTTGATCCCGTGCGGCGACCCGGCCATCGCGCCCGCACCGAGTGGGCAGAGTCCCGCCGTCCGGTGAGCCCGCCGCAACCGCCCCGCGTCGGCAAGAACGGACCAGCCGTGGGCCAGAAGGTGCTGGGCCAGGCTCGTGGGCTGGGCGCGCTGCATGTGGGTATACCCGGGAAGCGCGGTTCCCGTGTGCTGCCGGGCGTGTTCGAGGAGGGCGCCGGCGAAGCCGACGGCCGCCGTGACCGCGCGTTCGACTTCGGAGCGCTGCCACAGCCGCAGCGCCACCGCCGTCTGGTCGTTCCGGCTCCGCGCGGTGTGCAGCCGCCGGCCGGCGTCGCCGATCTCTTCGGTGAGTTGCCGTTCGATCCAGGTGTGGACGTCCTCGTCCCCACCGCCGACCTCGAGCTCTCCCGCCTCGACCCGCAGCAGCAGGGAACTGAGGCCTTCGAGGATCGCCCGGGACGATGCGGCGTCGATCACCCCGGTCTCGAAGAGCATCCGGGCGTGGGCCAGACACCCCACGAGGTCCGCCGCCGCGAGCCGGTGGTCGAACGGCAGCGACCGCGTGTACGCGTCGATGACCGGATCGACCTCCGATTCGAAGGCGCCGCCCCAGAGGCGGCGCGCGGCGGACCGACCCGCGCTTCCCGCCGGGTCCCGGGCGCTCAAGCCGCGGCTTCCTCCAGCGCGTGGCCGAGGATCCCGACCGCGCGCTCGATCTCCGGGTCGTGAACGACGAGCGGCGGCAGCATGCGGATGCTGTGCGGCCGCGGCGCATTGACGAGCAGGCCGCTCTCCAGGCAGCGGTTCGCCACTGCGGGCGCCTCCGGCGTGCACTCGATCGCGGTCATCAGCCCCTGGCCGCGCACTTCGGTGACCAGGCCGCCGGCGCCGAGCTGTCCGAGCAGCGCCCGCAGGTACTCGCCGGCCCGGGTCACTCGCTCGAGGAAACCCGGATCGAGCACCGTCCGGAGCACTGCCGTCACCGCGGCGCAGGCCAGCGGATTGCCGCCGAAGGTCGTTCCGTGGGTGCCGGGGACGAGCGAGGCCGCGACCTCTTCCCGCGCCACGACCGCTCCTACCGGGACGCCGCCGCCCAGACCCTTGGCGAGGGTGATCACGTCCGGTTCCAGGCCGTAGTGCTGGAAGCCGAAGGCGCTGCCGAGACGCCCGATCCCGGTCTGCACCTCGTCGAGAACGAACAGCGCGCCACGCTCGCGGCAGAGAGCCTGCAGGCCCTCGAGGTAGCCGGCCGGCGGCTCGATCACGCCGGCCTCGCCCTGGATCGGCTCGATGAGCACCGCGCAGGTCGATTCGTCGATCTCGGCCGCGGCCGCCTCCAGGTCGCCGAACGGGACGCCGGCGAAGCCCCCGGGCAGCGGCTTGAAACCGACCTGGTAGGCCGGCGTTCCGGTCGCCGCCAACGCTCCGAGCGTGCGGCCGTGGAAGCCGCCCTCGGCGGTCACGATCTTGTGCCGTTCCTCCGAACCATCGCGGTCGTAGGCGTAGCGGCGCGCGAGCTTGATCGCCGCCTCGACCGCCTCCGCGCCGCTGTTGCAGAAGAAGACCCGGTCCAGCGCGCCGTCCGCGGCCTCCACCAGCAGCCGGCCGGCCCGTTCCTGCTCCGGAATCCGGTACAGGTTCGAGACGTGGAGGTAGCGCCCCGCCTGACGCTTGATCGCGTCGGTCAACGCGGGATGGTTGTGGCCCAGGGACGACACGGCGATGCCGCCCATGAAGTCGAGATACTCCCGGCCCTCCTGATCCCGGAGGAACACGCCGTCGCCATGGCTGAACGCCACCGGCGCACGTTTGTAGTTCGCGAACAGGCTGTCGTCGCTCATGCTTGGCTCACTCCGGGGGTCGCGGTTTCCTTGATCATCGTGCCGATGCCGCCCTGAGTGAACAGCTCGACCAGGAGGCCGTGCGGCTCGCCCGCGGCGAGAATGTGGGCGCTCGTGACCCCGGCCTCGAGCGCGCTCAGGCACGCCCGCACCTTGGGCACCATGCCGGCCGAGACGACGCCGGAGTCGATCAGCTCCTCGGCCTGCGCGCGCGTCAACCGCGACCGGAAACGGCCGTTGTCGCTGATGCCGCGCACGTCGGTCAGGAGGAGGAGCTTCTCGGCCGACACTTCGGCGGCGAGTGCCGCGGCGGCGGTGTCCGCGTTGATGTTGTAGGTCTCGCCTCCCGGCCCCACTCCCAGCGAGCCGATCACCGGCACGTAGCCGGAGTTCGTGAGCTGGTCGAGCAGGGAGGTGTCGACCTTCTCGATCTCGCCGACGAAGCCCAGCTCTTCGGACCGCGGGTGGGGCCGCACGCGCAGCAGGTCGCCGTCCTTGCCGGTCAACCCGACCGCGCGGCCGCCGGCCCGCTGGATCATCCCCACCAGGCGCTTGTTGACCGAACCGCCGAGCACCATCTCGACCACCCGCATCGTCGCCGCGTCGGTGACCCGCAGACCGTCGACGAAACGCGGCTCCATCCCCATGACCTCGAGCGTCTTCGTGATCTCGGCGCCGCCGCCGTGGACGAGCATCGGCCGCAGGCCGGCGCTACGGAGCAGCACGATGTCGTCGATCAGCGAGCCGAACTCGTCGCCGGCCATCGCGCGGCCGCCGTACTTGATCACCACGCGCTTGCCGCGCCACGCGGACGCGTAGCGCAACGCGGCAGCCATCTCCAGGCCCAGGTCGCGTTCTCTGCTTGTTCCAGTCATCGTTCGCGTCCGTTCCTCAACTGATGTAGCTGCGTTTCATGCGATGTGGCCCGGTCCACCTGAAGTCACCGGGGTTCACGAGATGTAGCTCGCGTTGATCTGGATGTAGCCCTCGGAAAGATCGCAGGTCCAGACCGTCCACTCGCCCGAACCGAGCCCGAGATCGACGTGGAGGACGGAGTGGTCGGCCAGCATCGCCCGGCCAAGGGGTTCCAGGTCTTCCGTGACGCCCAGCCCGCCGCGCACGACCTCGACCCGTTCCTCCGGCGTGGACACCGCGATCGCGATCCGCTGCTCGACGATGTCGACGCCGGAACGGCCGATCGCCCCCATGACCCGGCCCCAGTTCGGCTGACCCGTGCGATAGGCCGTCTTGACCAGGGGCGAGTTGGCGATCGTCGTCGCCACCTGCCGGGCCGCCGCGTTGGTACGGGCGCCGCCGACGCGGATTTCGACCACCCGGTTCGCTCCTTCGGCATCGGCGACCAGGGCGACCGCGAGGCGGCCAAGCAGACGTTCGAGTGCGTCGGTGAACCGCTCAAGGTCCTTCGCCGAGGCCGCTTCGACACCGGCGGCGCCGTTGGCGAGAACCAGGATGCTGTCGTTCGTGCTCGTGTCGCCGTCGACCGTGATGCTGTTGAACGTCGGCTCAACGGCTCTGCGCAACGCCTGATCGAGCGCCGCCGGCGCGACCGCAACATCGGTGGTGACGAAGGCCAGAGTGGTCGCCACGTCCGGCGCCATCATCCCGGCGCCCTTGGCCACGCCGCCGATCGTCACTTCGCCGCCCCCGAGTTCCACCGTCTCGGTCTCGATCTTGGTCCGCGTATCGGTGGTCAGGATCGCTTCCGCCGCCCGCTCGCCGCCGTCCGCACCCAGTTCGGCGGCCGCCTGGTCGATGCCGGCCAGCACCTTGGGCATCGGCAGGGGAACGCCGATGACGCCCGTCGATGCGACGAGGACGTGCTCGGAATCGATCTCGAGCGCCGCTCCGGCGCACGCGGCCATGGCCCACGTATCCGCGAGGCCCGATTCACCGGTACAGGCGTTCGCGTTGCCGCTGTTGGCCACGATCGCCCGCGCCCTGCCGCTCGCCGCCACCTCACGGCAGTAGAGGACGGGCGCGGCCTGCACCTGGTTGCGCGTGAACACACCCGCCACCGTCGCCGGCTCCGCGGCCGTCGAGACGATGATCGCGAGATCCAGCTTCTCCGGCTTCAGGCCGCAGTGGACGCCGGCGGCGACGAAGCCCCGAGGGGCGGTCACGCCACAGCTCACGGGAACACCGGGGCAGCCAGGAGGCCGGTCGTTTCGGGCAGGCCCAGCATCACGTTCATGTTCTGCACCGCCTGTCCGGCGGCCCCCTTTACCAGGTTGTCGATGGCCGAAAACGTGACCGCGAGGCCCCGCTCCCGGTCGACCCGGACGGCGATGTCGCAGTAGTTGGAGCCGAGCGTCGCCTTCGTCTGCGGCAGGGCCGATCCTGTCAGCACGCGGACGAAGGGCTCGCCGACGTAGCGATCGAGGAACACCGCCTCGAGCTCCTCCCGGCTCGGCGCATCGGCCATCGGCACGTAGCAGGCGGCGAGGATGCCCCGCGTCATTGGGGCCAGATGCGGCGAGAAGAGGACCTGAGCCCCGGGGCCGCCTCCGGCCGCCAGTTCCTGCTCGATCTCGGGCTGGTGGCGATGGGCGCCGGTGCCGTAGGGCTTGAAGTTCTCGTTCAGCTCCGAGTACTGGTAGCCGTCCCGCGGGTTCCTTCCCGCTCCGGAGACGCCGGACTTCGCGTCGATCACGATTGCGCCGGTCACCCGGTCGCCGAACTGTTCGAGCAACGGCTTGAGCGCCATCGACGACGCGGTCGGGTAGCAGCCCGGATTCGCGACCAGCCGCGCGCCCGCCACCGCGTCGCGGCGCCACTCGGTGAGACCGTAGGCCGCCTCCGCCAGGAGGTCGGTCGCCGTGTGCTCCCCGCCGTACCAATGCCGATAGACCGCCGGATCCCGGAGCCGGAAGTCGGCGCCCAGATCGACCACCCGGGCCCCCGCGTCGAGCAGCCGCGATGCGGCCGCAAGCGCCTCCCCGTGGGGCAAGGCCAGGAACACGACATCGGCCTCGGCGCCCAGGAGATCCCAGTCCGTCGGGGCAAGATCGCCCTCGGCTACACCGGCCAGGTGGGGGAAGACGGCTTCGACGGGCTGGCCGGCGCTGCGGCCGGCCGCAAGCGCGCCAAGGTCCACCTGCCCGTGGCCGCTCAGCCACCGGACCAGTTCCGCCCCACTGTAGCCGGACGCCCCGGCGATCGCAGCCCGAATCACAAGGCGACGAATAATACACCACTCTGGCGCACGATTATTCGTGGCGCGGAACTGGCCGCTGGAGTTGATGCCGGCGCACCCGGTACGCGGCCCGTTCCATGCGCTGCTCCTAGAAGGACCAGCTCAGGAACGAGAACGGGACCGCGAGCACCGAGACGACGAGCAGCAGGAGCGCCGCCAGTACCTCGGCGGGAGTCTCCGGCTTGTCCGGGCTGTACAGGCTCGCCATCAGGTAGCCGCCCGCCAGACCGCCGAGGTGGGCCCAGTTGTCGATTCCCGGAAGCAGCAATCCGAACAGGACAAGCGGAATGGCCATGCCCAGCACCTGCCTCAGGAACATGCGGCCGCCGGTCCTTCGCGAGTAACAGAGCAGCGCGCCCAGCCAACCGAACACCGCGGCTGACGCGCCCAGGGTCACGCCGTGATGGGTCAGCGGCATCCACGGAGCGAAGACCGGCAGAGCACTCGTGACCAGGAAGCCCAGCGCCGACGAAACCAGGTAGATGATGGCCGCTCGCCCGGTGCCGTAGAGCCGAGCCATCGCCGGACCGAGCTGATGCACCCAGTACATGTTGAAGCCGATGTGCAGCAAGCCGCCGTGCAGCCAGCCGGCGCTGAGGATCGTCCACCAGCGCCCGAACTCGAAGACGATGGGCCTTCCGCTCGCTCCGAGCCGGATAGCGACTTCGAAATCGGGCGAAAGAAAACCGAACCCCAATCGGGTGCCGACACCGCCCGGCGCCATCGCCAGCTCCAGCACGAAGATCACCACGCAGATGCCGATCACAAGAGTAGAAAACGCGGCCTCGTTGCCGATTCGCTGCAGCAACCGGGAAAAGCCGAACAGGCTGGGCCGCGCGCGGCCGCAGTTCCAGCAGCGCTCGTCCTGAACGCCCACCAACCGGCCGCAGCCCGGGCAAACGACGGAACCTGTCTGCTGCCGCTCAAACATCAGGAAGGTCGTCCGTCAACATCAGAAGAGCCAGCATCAGAAGAGACTGTCGTCGTCGTCGGCGTCTTCGTCGTCGCGACGGACCTGCAAGGGATCGTCCCCCCCGGTTCCAGCGCCCTCGCCTGGAGCGAACTCGGCGCCTTCCGCGGGCAAGACCGGTTCCTCCGCCTCGCCTTCGGCGCTCGGCCCGTCCTCTTCAATCTTCTCGACGATCTGTCGAACCTCGACCTCGGCCCGACGGATCTTCCTCCGGCAGATCTCGAGCAACGTGGCCGCACGCCCCAGCTCCTTGCCCAACTGGTCGATGTCGATTTCGTCACCCTCGACTCGCCGGAGCACGCTCTCGAGTTCTTCCATCGCCTGGCTGAAACCCGGTTCGCCCGTGCTGCCGCCATCGTCTGCGCTCATGTCTCCTCCTCCATGCTCAGCAAGTCTCTCTGTTGCGGTTCCTCGCCTGCAGCACGGCGCTGGCCCCGTCGTCGCGGCGGCCGCCCAGGCACCCTGCTGCGGATCGAACCGTCCAGGACCTGGGTCCGCAGCTCGGTGGCCGGTCCAGCGTCGCTGGTGCTCCGCACGAGTCCACCGTCCGCCCGGCGCGTCACACTGAATCCGCGCGCAAGAGTCCGCTCCAGAGAGAGCTGAGCGCATAGCCGCTCGTGGGCCGCCATCTGCTCCGCTGCCCGCCGCAGAGCGAGGGGCGCTCCGCGCAGCAACCGTTGCCGGCGGTCGTCCTCCTGCTTCCTCGCTTCTGCCAGGATTCGCCGGCTCGGCGCAGGCAGCCGCCCCGACGCCGAGAGCAGGCGCTCCCCGGCACGAACCACCATCGCCTCCGCACGTGGTCCCAGTGTCCGGCCCGCGCCCCGGACCGCCCCTTCCGCAGCCGACAGCCTCCGTTCGGCCGACCGGGCCAGATCACGCTCCATGCCCCGACAGTCCGAGGTTCGCGTCCTGAGAAGCGCACGGCTCGGCGACACGAGGCGGCGGGGCGCCTGCCAAACGCGATTCTCCGCCACCCGCAGCATGTCGCGCGCCTGCCGCGCGAGTTCCCGCGCGGTTTCCTCCACGCCACGGGCAGCGTCTCCCGCACGGCTGACGAGAAAGTCGGCCGCCGCCGTGGGGGTCTTGCAGGTCGTGTGGGCCACGATGTCGGAAATCGACACGTCGATCTGGTGCCCCACGCCGCAGATCACGGGCCGCGGCGACTCGGCGACCGCACGCGCCACCCGGCGACTGTCGAACGTCGCCAGATCCGTCCGCGACCCACCGCCGCGGATCAGGGCGACCGCATCGAGCCGGCCGCCCCCGCGAACGAAGGAACCCAGCAACTCGAAGGCTCGACCTATCTCCGCTTCAGCCGACGCGCCCTGAACCGCGGCGTGGACCAGGGACACCCGGAAGCCGAAGCCGGAACTCCCCAACGTATCGAGGAAATCGTGGTAGGCCGCGCTTCCCTCGGAGGTCACCAGGCCGATGTCGAGTGGCGCCGGCGCCAGCGGCAACCGCTTGTTCAGTTCCACCAGGCCCGCAGCCTCCAGCGCCCGGAGGGTCTCGCGGCGCCGCTTCTCGAGCGCACCCAGCGAGAACATGGGATCGACATCCACGACGACGAACTGGAACCTGCCGCCCCCGGGCCAGAAGTCGGGCCGGCCGGCGCAACGCAGAACGGCGCCTTCCTCCAGTTCGACGCCCGCCTCGCGCATCGCCGTCTCGACGCGGCGCCGATCATCTCCCCAGACCACGCAATCCAGCTTGGCCTGGACCCGGTCCCCCCGTCCCTTCTCGATCAGCTCGAAGTAGATCTGACCTCTGGCAGCCGACCGGAGTCTCTGGACCTCTCCGGCGATCCACACCGCCGGATAGGCGTCGCCCAGGAGTCCCTTCACCTCCCACGCGAACTGGGAGACGGTGTAGGTGCCGGCCGGAAGTTCGGAAGCGAGCAAGCGTGCTAACCCCTTGCACCCCAAGGCGCCAGGCGGCGGACGCCGCGGCGCGAGGGCCTGGCGGTCCCGCGGCTCAGTGGAAGCCCTTGAGCTCGACCACCGACTCCATGGGAATCGCCTCGGCCCACTCGAGAGCGTTCTTGTCGCCGATCGTCAGCTTGTCCAGGAACTGCCGCGCCTCGTCGCGGTGCGTGAACAGCCGCCAGATGAAGGTGTGACCGGCGGGCGCGGTGAAGTACGTGTAGTTCCTCATCCCCTCGCTCAGGTCGAAGCCGAGGTCCGATTCGCCGTTGACGCCGACGCACGCCATCGCGATCGCCCGGTAGGCGAGCGCGAGCGCCTTGAGCGGATCCTCGAAATCGGACAACTCCTCGCGCGACAGCGGCGAGTGGTACAGGGCCACCCGTGAGCCGTCCTCCTCCGCGAGCAGGTTGTACGGCACGTCCGCACGGTCGAGGGCGTCCCGCGTCTCGCTCGTCATGACGAACACATCGTCCGTGTCCTCGACCTTGTACGCGATCGCGAAGGTCTCCGAATCGAGACCGGCGAACGACTCGGCGAGGATGCCCTCATCCTCGATCGTGAAGTAGTAGAGGCGCGAGATCATCCGACGGGTAGCCATGCGTATTCAACTCCTGGGCGGCCGTGAACGGCCGGAGGCAGCGGCGGCAGCCGGGCCGGCGAGAATCCTACCGGAACTCGAACGTTTCGGGATCGATCCGAGCGCTCGGACTCCCTGGGTCAGCGGCTCGGGTTTTCGGCCAGGAAGCGATCGAAGTCCTCGCGCTCCGCTTCCGTCGCGTCCTCCAGCCCGATCAGGTACTCGCCGCCCGCCTCCGGAAGCGGCGCCCGGATCAGGGTCACGGCCCTCTCGATCGCGTCGCAGTCCAGGCTGACCAGGACCAGCGCCATCTGCCGGCAGACGGTGAAGAGCTGCGTGCCCAACTCGCTCTCGATCCTCACCTGAGCCGCTTCCGGCATGCGCTCCGTGGTGATCCGGTAGCCCTCCTCCGTTCGCCGCAGCGTGACGGCGCCCTCCAGGAAGAGGGTCTGTCGCGGAACGGTCAGTTCCTGGCTCAATCGGCTCTCCAGGCTGCCGATGGTGACATCCGCGTCGATGCGGCCCGAACCGGCGATCTCCAGTTCGAGGGCGACATCGAACACGCCGCCCTCAAGGGGACGCAGCGTCGCCGTGTGACGGGTCACGGTGAGGGAGTGCTCGGGCGAACGCAGCATGACCTCGGCGGGGCCGATGCTCACCGGAACCAGGTCGTCGATCAGGCGCTCGTAGACCCGGTTGAGGCGCTCGAAGGACACCACGCGGGCGCCCGGTTCATCCTGAGCCGCCACTGGCGCGGCCAGGAGCAGCAGAGGAAGAAGCACCACCGGCAGCGGCGCCGGCAGCCTGGCGATCATGGGTAGTAGCCGCTGACGGTCCGCGCCTTGAACCGGCCCTTGACCTTCACCTCGACCTGACGGTACTCGTCGCCGCCCCCGGTCCGGTTCGAGTTGTAGGCCAGCAGGTACTGCGAGCGCAGCTCGCGCTCGATCTCGTCGTACACCGGCGCCAGATCCTCGGCCTTGGAGATGAAGAACGACCTGCCGCCCGTGACTTTGGCCAGGTCGTTCAGCTTGTTGCGCAGGATCATCTGGGTGCGGCCGACGCCGAGCCCGATCGTGTAGATCGCGACGGACGATCGGCGCGCGTACTCCTCGACATCCTTGAACTCGACCGTGCTCGACGTGTCTTCGCCGTCGGAGAGCAGGACCAGGGCGCGCCGGCCCCGTACGCCGCGAAAGTAGTAGAGGCTCGTGATCAGCGCATCGTGGAGCGCGGTGTTGCCGACGGCCCGCAACCTCTCGATCGAAGCCGCGACCGCGCTGACATCAGACGTCCGGCCGATCAGCAGCGCCGGACGAGAGGCGAAGGCGACCGCGAAGGAACGGTCCTTCGGCGTGATCAGGTTGGCCAGGAACTGCGACGCCGTCCGCCGCGCCTCGCCGAGGGACGTTTCCATCGATCCCGAGGTGTCGATCACCACGCCCAGGGTGAGCGGCAGGTCCTCGACCAGCTCGAACTTCGCGAGCTCCTGCCGGCGCCCGTCTTCGATCACGGTGAAGTCGCTCTCGGCGAGGCTCGTCACCGGCCGATTCGCATTGTCGACCACCGTCGTGTAGAGCTCGACCAGGTCGACATCGACCGAATCGGTGAACTCGGGCGCGTTGAGGAACCGCACGTCCTCCGCGCGGCTGCCGTCGTCCAGCGTGGCGGCGACGGTGAGGTAGACGAGCTCCTGGGCGCCGGCTGCCGGCACTTCGATCTCGGCGCGCCACGGGGGCCTGCGCAGCACGGTCCGCACCTCTTCGCCGACCCGGAACTCGACCTCCTGGACGATGCGCTCCTCGGGCACGACGACGTTGGCGGCGGCTTCCACCTTTCCCGCCACCCGAATGCCCCGCCGCGGTTCGCTGATCGCCACCCGCAACTCGCCGCGTTGCTGGTTCAGCACGATCTCGTCCGCACCGACGACCTCGCCGTTCTCGTCGAGCCCCTCGACCCGCACCACCTGTTCGGCAGGGTACTTCGCCAGCCTTACCTCCGCGCTGAACGGCGGCCGGCGGCGGGTGATCTGGAGCACTCCGTCGACGTAGAAACGCATTGCGACGATCTCGCGCCCGGACACCAGCGTCTCGGCCCGCCACAACCCCAGCACGACGTCGCTTTCGGGCGGCACCAGCACCAGGCTGCTGTCGGCAGCCAGCGCCGTCTCCGGCAGGTCGGCCACCAGCTGCTCCGCGGCCAGGATCAGGCGCCGGCGCTCTTCGGCACTCGCCGGCTCCGTCTGCGGCGCGTAAGGCACATCGACCGGGACCGCCCCGTACGCCACGGCGCCGCTGATCTCGTCCCGCACCAGGAAACGCACCAGGACGACCGAGCCCGGGCGAAGCAGATGCTCCACCGGCAGCGCCAGCGACCGGTCCGCCGGCGGCGTGGCGGAAAGGAAGCGCACCTGGAAACCGTCGAAGATCCGGCCCGGTTGCTCGATGACGCCTTGCACGTTGATCCGGACCTGCTCTCTGCCCGCGTCGTCCACGAAGGGTTCGAACGCGGCGCCCGGCGGCAGCGAAAGGAGGATCCTGGTCAGGATCCGCTGGCCGCTCCGCGCCGGGAAGGTGACGATCGGGTCCTCGAGTTCCAGGGTGGGCGGCGCCGGCACCTGGTCGGCCGCGGCCGCCACGGCCCAGGCGTCGAGATCCTGCGGCGGCGTCAACCAGGCCCGCACGCTGGTCGTGGTGGGCCGCTGACGCCGGAAGTCGAACAGGCCGTGAATACCCGTGACCCGGTCAACGCGCCGCGCTTCCTCGCAGACCTGCAGGTCGAAACGGCGGGCTCTGATGAGGCCGCGAAGCTCCTCGTACTGCTCCAGCCAGTACTCCATCTCGGGCATGTAGAGGGCCCGTTTCGTGAGCTCGGGCAACCAGAGCTGGAAGGCCTCGTTCGGCTTCGGCTGGAAGAGGACCAGGTTCTCGTGCTCGCCCTCCTCAGGCCCGTAGCGCCAGATCTCGAGCGGCCGGAAGGTCTGGTCGCAGTCGACGTGCTCGACGTCGTCCGGCTCTCCGTGCAGAAACAGCAACTGCGCCCGGACATCGAAGAACGGGGCACCCGCCTGCCGGACCCGCCTGCGGCGTTGCTCGATGCCCTCGGCGATCAGGTCGCGGCTTAGAAAGGTCTCGATGTAGTCCCGCCGGGAGGCCGGATCGAGGTTCTGGACCCGCGCCAGCTCGGCCGGCGCCAGCAGGTACTGGGGTCCGTCGAGAAAGAACTCCCGCTCCTCGTCGCTCCAGGTGGAGAGCCGCCAGGCCGGCTCCTGGGCGGCCGCCGTCGCCGGTACGACGCAGGCGGCTACCAGGAGCAGACCGCAGAGCCGCGATCCGATCCCTTCCCGTCTCACCATGACATCCGGTACAGCATCCAGTAGACGACGACCCCGGTCACGGACACGTAGAGCCAGATCGGCAGCGTGAACCGGGCAATCTTCCTGTGCCGGTCATACCGGCCCCGAAGGCCCAGAACGACCGTGATGATCGCCAGCGGCGGCACCGCGGCCGCGAGCACCGTGTGCGTCAGGAGGATGCCCAGATAGACGGTCCGCACGGTCCCCTCGCCCTCGAAGTGAACCGAACCGACCAGGTAGTGGTAGTAGAGATAGGAGATCAGGAAGGCCGCCGAACACCCCAGCGCCGCCAACATGAACTTCTTGTGCCGCTCGCGGCGACCCCGCCGGATCTGGACGTAGCCGATGACGAGCAGCGTCGCCGCGGTGGCGTTCAAAATCGCGTTGAGGGTGGGAAGGTGCATGGGAGGTCGTAGCGGCCGGAGAAATCACCCGGCTCGTGGCCGTGGGACGAAGTCAGAGTCGGCATGAGCTTAGCCGGGTGGATGCATGGATTGTGCCGGGTTGACGCGAGGCAGAACGAACGCGCGTAGCGTTTGTGTCGTCAACGCAACAGGGCACGACCCCACCCGCTCACTCTAGACGCTACACCTAAGAGAATGGCTCAGACACCCACCGCAACGCCTGAACACCCCGGAACCTACGTCCAGCGCGAAGTCCTTCCCGAGGGGACGACAGTCACCGAAGCCGCCAATCGGCTCGGCATCGGTCGCCCCGCTCTCTCCAGATTCCTGAACGGCAAGTCGAGCCTCTCGCCGAAGATGGCTCAGCGACTTCAACGGGAGTTCGGAGTCGACCCCGCGCACATTCACGACATGCAGACCCGTTTTGACAATCATGACGCCCGCGTGCGGCGGAACGCCGCCGAACAGCGACCGATCCCTCTTTCTGTAGCGACGATCAAAGCGGACGAGATAGACCGCTGGGCAGGAGAGCATCAAGCGCGGCAAGAGCTGGCTGTCCTTCTCAGAAGGCTCGTGCACTCCACGACCGACGGCGTCAAGAGAGCGGACTTCCCCGGCTACGGCCAAGCCGAACGGGAGGGCTGGGACGGTCGAATCGAGTCAGCCGTCTCGACTCCATGGGTTCCAGAAGGGGCGTCACGGTGGGAGTTCACGTGCAACAACAGACCCCGCAGCAGAGCGGACCACTACTTCACAGCCCGAACAGAGTCAGTACCGCCGGAGGAAAGGCAGGCACAGGCATTCGTGTTCGTGACACCACACAACTGGCCGAGCAAGACCAAATAGGAGGACGAGAAGCGACGGCTCAACGAATGGCGTGAAGTGCGCGCGTACGACGCTTCCGACCTGGAGCAGTGGTTAGAGACCTCACCGGCAGCTAAAGTCTGGTTCGCCGAGCGCCTTGGGCGACCGGTTGAAGGCTTCCAGTCACTAGACCAGTTCTGGAACGAGTGGGCCGCAGCCGCTGAACCGCCGCTCTCACCGACGCTCTTTGCTGCGGCCATCGACAAGCAGTCAAAGGCCTTCTTCGGCTGGCTCCAAGAGGACCCCGACCGGCTCTTCACCATTGCTGCCGACTCGCGCCAGGAAGCCATCTGAGGTGGTCCCACAAGACTGGACAGGTGGCTAAGGTGTACTCCTCTACCGGGAGGAGGCCAGAGAATGAGGAAGCGTCGGAAGTTCACGGCGGCGTTCAAGTCGAAGGTGGTTCTTGAGGCGCTGCGCGAGGAGAAGCCGATTTCGGCGATCGCGTCGCGCCACGGGATTCACCCGAATCAGGTGAGCAGTTGGAAGCGTAAGGCGATCGAGGGGAT
The DNA here is from genome assembly GCA_965232105.1 of Thermoanaerobaculia bacterium. GTDB lineage: Bacteria > Acidobacteriota > Thermoanaerobaculia > Multivoradales > Multivoraceae > Multivorans. The sequence continues at coordinate 1,556,693 of OZ246956.1, read as the reverse complement.
GAAGGAGACCTTTTCGGCCGGGCCGGAGCGGCGTCGGGACCACGAGGAGGAGATCAGGGACCTGCACGCGAAGATCGGGGAGTTGACGGTCGAGCGGGATTTCTTGTCCAGGGGGCTCGGGCACTGAGCCGGACCGAGCGCCTGCGGATGATCGAGCGCGGGGAAGGTGAGTTGAGCTTGAGCGGGCAGTGTCGTCTGCTTGAGGTCAGCCGTTCCTCGCTGTACCACCGGCCAAAGGGGGAGAGTGCGGAGACGCTCGATCTGATGCGCAAGATGGACGAACTCTTCCTGCGGTACCCGTTCTACGGTTCTCGGCAGATGGTTCGCCACCTGCGCCGCGAAGGCATTCACGTCGGTCGTCACCGGGTGCGGCGTCTGATGCGCCTGATGGGCATTCAGGCGATCTACCGGGCGCCGCGGACCAGCAAGCCGCATCCGGGGCACAAGGTCTTCCCGTATCTGCTCAGGGACCTCAAGATCGAACGCCCGGATCAGGTCTGGTGCACGGACATCACGTACATCCCGGTGCGAGGCGGCTTTCTGTACCTGGTCGCGGTGATGGACTAGGCGAGCCGGCGGGTGCTGTCCTGGCGGCTGTCGAACAGCCTCGACGCTTCGTTCTGCGTCGAGGCCCTCGAAGAGGCCCTGGCCCGTTGGGGCAAGCCCGACATCTTCAACACGGACCAGGGCAGCCAGTTCACCAGTTCGGGCTTCACCGGGCTACTTGAGGACGCCGACGTGAAGATCTCGATGGACGGGCGCGGCCGGTATCTGGACAACATCTTCATCGAGCGCCTCTGGCGCTCACTCAAGTACGAGGCTGTCTACCTGCACGAACTCGCCGACGGCATCGAGGCGCGGCAGCTGATCGGAGAGTGGACCGCCTTCTACAATCTCGAGCGGCCGCATTCATCCCACCAAGGCAGGACTCCAGACGAGGTCTATCGCGGCGCCAGCCCCGATGCGACTTCCGGCACTCGCCTCCGGGACGAATCGAGTTTTCCGCAGATTCCGCAGTTTTCCACAGCCCCGGCGGCTGCGGCGGACTGCTTCATCAACCAAGGGAGTACACCTTAGCTTGGACCCGAAACCGTCCAACGAACCAGGACCACCTCAGCTGCTCGCCGAGATCGCCATGCCCGAACGACGTAGCGCCCCCGGCTTCCGTGCGAGGACAGCGCAGACTCTTCGCGAACTGAAGGAGGAGTACCAGACGATCTACCTGGATCTGCACCGAAGCGCGCATCTCGGCGCCCGGGAGGAGGCCAGGAAGACGCAACTCGCGAAAGACTCGCGACTGAAGCAACTGGAGGCCCTGGACGCGGTGGAGATCATGCCCCACCAGCAGTTGCACGCGTTCGGAGCCGCGCTGCAGGGGCTGAAGGCGAGTCCGGTACTCAGTCGCAGCGACCTCGACGCGAGCCCGGTCTGCCCACACACTGGCTACCGTCCGGTGGAGAACCCGGCGCCGACAGCCAGCGCGGCCCAGGTGCTTGCCTCCCTGGAAGACCGTCTTGACGGTCTCCTGGAGGACTGGACCGAAACCCTGCTGGAGAATCTCGCCGATCCAGCCGTCAGGGACAACATCGCACTAATCAGCGATCGGGACGGAAAGGGCGAAATCGAGACGTTTCTTGCCACGCGCGAACTTCCCGATCCCGTCACCCGTGGACTCGTGCAAGCGCTCCAGGAAGCGCTGACCGGGCTGGAGAAGGTCGAGATCACCGCGGCCGGCCTTGGCGACGCCCTCGCGCATGGTGGCCTTCCCTGTACCGTCCAGGAACTGCAGAGCCGCTTCGAACGCTACGTGGCGGAGCTCACTGCGGGCAAGACAGCAGACCGGGTCCGCGTAGTCGTCGAGTAAGCGACGGCGATGGCCCCACAATCCATCGTGAAGCCCAGGGTCTACGTCGACACGACGGTCGTCAGTTATCTGACCGCGAAGCCGTCGCGCGACATCGTGACGGCAGCACACCAACAGGTTACGCGGGAATGGTGGCGCTCAGCCGCGCAGCGATTCGACCTTGTAGCATCGGACGTCGTCCGTGACGAAGCCTCCGGCGGCGACCCGCAAGCAGCACGCGCCCGTCTGGAGAAGCTCTCGCCCCTCGCGGTACTCGCCTTCTCGGCCGAAGCCGCCGCGCTGGCCGAGAAACTCCTCGGCGCGGGCGACCTTCCACGCGCGGCGAGGCAGGACGCCGTTCACATCGCCATCGCGGTCACCAACAGCGTCGACTACTTGGTAACGTGGAACTTGCGCCATATGGCGAACGCGATAGCCCGTACGGCAACGGAGAGGACTTGCCGTCGCGCCGGCTACCGCCCGACGGCGATCTGTACCCCCGAACAACTCCTGGAGACCAACGAATGACTTCCTACAAGGACCCCATCGTGGAAGAGGTCCGGGCCGCGCGGGCCCGCCTCTTCGCGAAGCACGGCGGCACGGTCGAAGGCCTCTTCAGGCACTACCGGGAGGTCCAGCGAACCTCGGGGCGCACCTACGTGAGCTATCCCGCCACGCGTATCGAGCCCGAGACGCAGAAAGCGCGCACAACGCCCGACGACGCCACGGAGTGACTGCTTTCGCCAGCCGGCGGGCTATCGGGAGCGGCTTGCACCCTCGTCGGGTTCGACGAACGGCGCGCGACAAACGCCCGGGAAGGCCTTGATCGACACCGCGCCCTTCCGCCACGCCGCGGTGGTTTACCCTCAGCCCGTCGCTGAGGCTTGCGGGCGGCTTCTCCGCGTGAAGGACTCCCGGTCGCAGTTGGATGCCTGCCTCAAGGCCGCCGAAGTGCTCTGCAGGTACCTGACGGCCTTGGCGTTGGCATCTCTGCGCAGCCGCGAGAAACGGGCCTTCCCGTCCAGCGTCACGAGACTGAAGGGCAATCTCAGCTTTGGCGACTATCTGAGTCTTGTCCAAGCCACAGCAGGAGTCGCAGACCATCCTCTGGCGCGGTACTTCGGGCCATTCCGGCCACTAAGCAAGGGCCGGGGACGCGGCAAGGCTGACCGGCGGTTGGTGTCGCTGCTCGAACTGCGAAACAGAATCAGCCACGCGTTCAACGGTGGATCGCGCGGCGCAGAGGATCGTTCGCTCCATGGTCGACTGGGACGCCCTGCGAGACACCGGAACGCGCGGCGTGTATGAGACCATTCGGGAGCCGATTCCGCTCAGCGGCGATCCCTCGAAGCTCGTACTCGAGGGCCTTCTCCACTACGCGCAGCGCCCCCTCCCGATCGACGACGCTCTTCGGCATCCGGGCTTGTTTCCGTTCGATCTGAACCTCCGCCCGTACGACCTGCGAGGTTCCTCGCTGTTTGAGATACACCGACTCGGGCTCGACATCGACATGGTGGCGCTCCGTTCGAGAGTCGGCTGAGACGCCGCGCGGCTTGGATGGGTTCCCTACGGACAGCCGCAGGGCCCTCTTTCGTGTGATGCCGGCCAGAAGGCCGGCGCACCCAGTAGCGGAGCACTTCAATGGTGGGGCACCCAGTGGCGGAGCACGTAGCCGTCACCGCTCCGCCGCCCGCCGCTCGCGCCAGTAGCGGACCTGCCACCGGTCGACGTTGCGATTGTGCTCGGCCAGCGTCTCGGCGAAGACGTGGGTGCCGTCGTTGCGGCTGACGAAGTACAGGTAGGGGACGTCGGCGGGCTGGGCTGCCGCGCGCAGGCTGTGCTCGCCGGGCGAGCAGATCGGACCAGGCGGGAGGCCGGGGTGCACGTACGTGTTGTACGGCGAGTCGAGCTCCAGGTCGCGCCGGCGCAGGTTGCCGTCCCAGGTGCCGGCCATCTTCAGGGCGTAGATGATCGTCGGGTCCGCGTAGAGGCCGATTCCGCGGGTGAGCCGGTTGTGGAAGACGGCCGCCACGAGGGGGCGTTCCTCGACCGCGCCCGCCTCTTTCTCGACGATGCTCGCCAGCGTGACGAGGGACCGCGGATCGAGGCCCTGGCCGCTCGCGGCGTCCAGATGCTCCTCGACGCGGCGGCGGAAGTTGCGGACAATGGCCTCCACGATGTCGGCTTCGCCGGCGCCTCGCGGAAACGCGTAGGTGTCGGGGAAGAGGTAGCCCTCAAGGGATTCGGCGGCCGGGTCGAGGTCGGCGATCAGCGCCGGCGAAGCCATCGCGGCGAGGAACGCGTCGAGCTCGCCGAAGCCTGCGGACGCCAGCCGTTCCGCCGTCTCGCGCAGGGTCAGGCCCTCCACCACCGTGACCGGCCAGGTCACGACCTCCCCGCGGATCACGCGATCGAGGGCATCGACCGTGCTCATCGGCTGCTCGAACCGGTACTCGCCCGCCTGCAGCGTCTCGCCGCGCCGGCGGTAGTCGAGGTGGAGCCGGGCCATCAGCGGATCGCCGATCACACCGGCCGCCTCGAACTGCTCGAGGATCGACGTCACGGGCGCGCCGCGCTCGATCGTGAGCTCGATGGTCTCCGTTCCCCGCGGCCGCTCGAGTTCCCGCTCGACCCAGGCGACCAGGCCGGCGGCAACCGCGACCAGCGCGATCAAGGCGGCGACCGCGGCAGCAGCCGTCCACAAGAGGAGGCGCCGGCGGCCGCGCCGCGGAGAGGGCGACGTCACCCGGCCTCCCGGTCCATTTCCTCCTGCAGGAGGATCTGCGCGGCCGCGGCATCGACCCGTTCCGGATGCTTTCGTGGATCGACTCCCGCCGCCCGAAGCCGGCGCTCGGCCTCGACCGAGGTGAGCGATTCGTTCACCGTCCGCACCGGCAGTGCGCAGGACTTGCCCAGCTTGCGGGCAAACGCCCGCGCCCTCTCCGCCGCGGGGCCGACGGAGCCGTCCAGACGTCGGGGCTCGCCAACCACCAGAACGTCCGTGCCCGACTCGATGGCCAATGCCTTGATCTCCGCGATCAATTGCCGGTCGCTCGTGCGCCGCAGCGTCGAGTGCGGCACCGCAATGCCGACCCCGGAGTCCCCCTCCGCCACGCCCACACGCTTCTCGCCCATGTCGATGCCCAGGAAGCGCACAGCAAGGTCACTCTGAAGCCGTGCCCCAACGCCTGTCAACCGGGCCGGCCCACATCCGGGGCCGACATGGCCCACAGGCATAGCAATTGCTAGCATGACCGGCATGGAGACGGTCCAGATCAACGCCCGCATCGATCCGGTCCTCAAGCGCGCCGTAGAAAGCTACTGCCGCTCGAACGGCATCGTCATGAACCACTTCATCCAGGAGGCCCTGATCGACCGCCTGGAAGAACTGGAGGACATCGACGACCTCAAACGGATCCGCCACGAGCCCACGCGCCCCCTCACCGAGGCGCTCGCCGCACTGGGGCTCGATGGCGATCCATGAAGTCCAGATCAGCCGCACCGCGGAACGGCAACTCGCCCGACTGGAACGAGCCACCCAGCAACGTGTCGCGGCGGCGATGCGGGGCTTGGCGGAGGATCCCAGGCCGCGTGGCTGCAGGAAGCTTCAGGGCTACGAGGATGTGTACCGGATCCGGGTCGGTCGCTACCGGTTGCTGTACAGCGTCTCCGACAACACCGTAGTCGTCGTGATCCTGAAGGCGGGCCATCGCCGCAATGTCTATCGCTGACTTCGCTCGTCTGACCGTCGCACTGGCGCTGGGGTTCTCCCTGATCGCCCCTGCGTCGGCTCAGGAGCCAGTACCGCCTCCGGAGCAGGAGCAAGCGGCCGATGCTCAGCCGGTCGAGGATCCGGCGGCCGAGACGGGCGGCGAGGAACAAGAGGAACCAATCGCCGGAGCGGCGGTCCCCGAAGAGCCACCCGAGCCCGGCCCACCGAAACCTCCCGGCGCCGCCAGTTTCTCCTTCGGCATCGAGGACGAGGCCGGGGGCGGCCAACTCACCGGCTGGGCCGGCGACATGCGGGGCCCGATGGACGACCCGGGCGAACACACCCTGTCGGGAGGATTCTCGGTTCGCTTTCGCGATTACCGGGCCTGGGGCGACGACCTCTTCTACAACGAGGAGACCGAACGGATCCGGGCCGAGGGATCAGTCGTTCTCATGCGCGGCAACGAAGTCCTCAGGGGGTCGCGCCTCGAACTCGACCTGAAGACCGAAACCGCCTCGGTCTTCGACGTCGAGGGCAACCTGGGCACCGACTACTTCTTCACCGGCAGTGCGGTGCACAAACTCAGCGACGAGCGCTTCACGATCCTCGACGCCCAGTTCACCGCCTGCGAGGCCACGGACGGCAAGGTTCCGGACTGGAGCTTCCGCGCCAGGAAGGTCGACGTGAACGCGAGCGGCTACGCCAAGACCCGCGGCGCGTCTTTCCGCGTCAAGAACGCGCCGGTCGTCTACATGCCCTACATGCTGTGGCCGGTGAAGAGCTCCCGCGTCAGCGGCTTCCTGATGCCGAAGCCCGGCTTCTCCACCCGCCGGGGACCCTCTCTCGGACTCGGCTACTTCTGGGCGATCAATCGAAGCTACGACGCCACCTTCAACGTGGACCTCTACGCGGGAGCTCCGGCCGGCGCCGAGAACTCGTTCTCCGAGGAACCCTTCTGGGGCCTCGGAACCGAGTTCCGGTACCACCCCACCGAGGGCACCGAGGGCACCTTCGACGGCTACCTGATCGACGACGTGGAGCGGGGCGAGCAACGCTGGAGGGTGCGCTGGAACCACGTGTCGAACGACCTGCCGGGTGGATTCCGCGGCGTGGTCCGGGTCGAGGACGTGTCGGATTTCGACTTCTTTCGGGACTTCGAGCGCCGGGTCGACCGGAACAGCCGGCGCCAGCTCTACTCGACCGCCTTCGTCAGCGGAAACTGGGGCAACCAGTCGCTCAACGTTCAGCTAGACCAGCGCAAGACGTTCATCTCGGCGGAGCGCGAGGTCCAACTGCGCCAGTTGCCCGAGATCGAGTACAAGCTGCGCTCGACGCGGCTGGGCGAATCCCCCCTCTACGTCAAGGCGAAGAGCTCGCTGCACTATCTCGACACCAACCGCTCGGCGCGACGCACGGGCCGCTACGCGCGCGCCAACCTGGAACCGGAGATCAGCGTTCCCATACCGCTGGCGACCTGGTTCTCCGTGTCGCTCACCGCCGGCGGCCACCTGACCTGGTACGGCGACAGCCTGATGACCGCCGAGGAACGAAGGGTCTCGATGGCGGACACGGACTTCCGGGGCGAGGACCTGATGCGGCTGGTCCCCACCGCTCAGGCCGAGATCGTCGGCCCCGGGTTCTCGCGCATCTTCGATCTCGGTGAGGGTGGGCGCTTCTCCCGCATGAAGCATGTGATCGAGCCCCGCATCGTCTACGGCTACTTCGACGACTTCGAGGACCGTCTCCGCATTCCGCTGTTCGACGAAGTCGACAACCTGCGCGGGAGCAACGTCGCCCGTTTCAGCCTGTTCAACCGTCTGCTCGCCAAGCCGGCAAATCCCGAGGAGGGCGGCGCCTTCGAGATCCTCTCGGTCGAGTTCTTTCGGAACCTGTCGCTCGACAGCGAGAAACCGCTGCTGCGCTCGCTCGACCGCTCCCTCACGAGCCAGAACGGCCCGATCGGCACGCTGCTGCGGTTCAATCCGTCCCGCCGCACAGGCATCCGCTTCGACGCGCTCTACGACACCCTGTTCTCCCAGTTCTCGTCGACGGGGATCTCGGCGACTCTCGGAGTCGGCGCCACGAGTTCGCTCGGTCTTCGCTGGGCCGTGCGTCGCAACCCCGAACTGGACCGGACCCGCCGCCACCACGCCCAGGTCTCGGCCAGCCTCGACCTGATCCCGAGCAAGCTGCGCCTGAACAGCATGGTGAGCTACGACATCGAGCAGAGCATCCTGCAGATGCAGCGCCATGTGATCGCCTACCAGGGTTGCTGTTTCGGACTCCGCCTGGAGGTCGCGAACTTCCGCACCACCCTGCGCACGGACACCCAGTACAGGCTGCTGGTCACGCTCAAGAGCGTCGGCGCCTTTTTCGACATCACGGGCGGCCAGAGCGAGACGCTGTGATCGCCCACACCGGTGGCAAGGCTCCCAGGGCGCTCGTGCTGGGGGCAGCGGGCCAGCTCGGACGCGAGGTCGCCGACGAACTGCGTCGGCGGGACACGGAAGTCCTCGCCGCCGACCGCGCCCGCGCCGATCTCCGGGACACGGACGCGACCGCCGCGCTCGCCGCCGAGTTCAAAGCCCGTGCCGTCTACAACTGCGCCGCCTACACGGATGTCGACGGTTGCGAGAGCGACCTCGAACTCGCCATGGAAGTCAACGGCCACGCCCCCGGCCGGCTGGCCGCGGCTCTGCCGTCCGACTGCCGCCTGATCCAGGTTTCCACCGACTACGTGTTCGACGGCCGTGGCCGGCGGCCCTACCGCGAAAGCGACGCCACCGCGCCGCAGACCGCCTACGGCCGCTCGAAGCTCGGCGCCGAGCGAGGTGTTCTGGAGGCCGGCGGTCTCGTCGTTCGCACGAGTTGGGTCTTCGGTCCCGAGGGTCGGAACTTCGTTTCCGCGATCGCTTCGCGCATCGGCCGGGGCGAGTCCCTGCGGGTCGTGTCGGATCAGGTCGGCTGTCCCACGTACGCCCCCTACCTGGCGCGGGCGCTGGTCGATCTGGACACCGCCGGCGCCTCCGGTATCGTCCACTACTGCAACGCGCCCGCGACGTCCTGGCACGGTTTCGCGGTCGCCATATCCGAGGCCCTCGGACTGAACGTGCCCATCGCTCCCATTTCGTCCTCCGAGCTGAGCCGGCCGGCCGAGCGGCCCGCGTACTCGGTCCTGGATACGACGCGTTTCGAGGCCCTCACGAACCGCGAGGTCGAGGCTTGGCGGACCGGCCTCGACGAGTACCTCGAGCGCTTGAAGCAGGGAAAGGCCGAGTCGTGAACCGCGTTCTCGTCACCGGCGCCGAGGGTTTCGTCGGCGGACGCCTGGTGCCCCGACTGCTCGAGCGCGGCGCCACCGTCATCGCCTGCCATGCCCCTGGCGCCGGCCCGCCCGAGTACCCCGCCTCCACTTCCCCGCGACACGCGTGCTATCCCGTCGAGCTCGACATCTGCGATCGCAACGCGGTGGAACAGGTCTTGAGGGAGCACTTGCCGGACGCCATCGTGCATCTCGCCGGGCTTTCGGACGTCGCCGCCTCCTGGCGGCGAATCGACGACTACTACCGGGTCAACGTCGAGGGCTCCGAGTTCGTGGCCGTCGCGGCGCGGGCGGTTTCCGACTCGTGCCGCCTGATCGTCGCCTCGAGCGCCGAGGTCTACGGGCGGGTCTCCGAGAGCGAACTCCCCATCGCCGAAGAGCGACCCCTCCGCCCCCGGTCTCCCTATGCGGTGACCAAGGCTGCCGTCGAGCGCCTGACCCTCGGCCGGGGAGCGATCGCGGCCCGCTCCTTCAACCTGATCGGCCCCGGCCAGAGCGTCCGGTTCGCACTGCCCTCCTTCGCCGCACAGCTCGCGGAGATCGCCGCCGGGCGGAAGGAACCCCTGCTGCGCGTAGGCAACCTGACGTCACGCCGCGATTTCGTTCACGTCGACGACGGCGCGGAGGCTTACGCCGTCCTCCTGGAGGGCGGCGAACCCGGCCGCGCCTACAACATCGCGAGCGGGGAGGCGATCGAACTGTCCGCGGCCCTCCTGCGGCTGATCGAGATCAGCGGGGTCGAGACGGAAATCCGTGAGGATCCCGACCGCCTGCGACCAGCGGACGTTCCCGTCCTCCGCGGCGACGCAAGCCGCCTCCGGGCCCTGGGCTGGCGCCAGCAGCACAGTTTCGACCAGGCTCTGGAGGCGATCTGGAAGGCCGCCAGGTCGGCCCTGGCCCGCTAGCAGCCAGCGCCGACGAACCGGAGGCCGAAGGCGCGCCGACGTCCTGTGCCAGCCGAGTAGACTGTTCGGCGGATCGGTGTCGACGAGAATCCCGGTGGATCGTCCCTCGGCAAGCGCGGCCCGCGAAGCCGCGCGCCGGCGAGGCTCGTGTCTCGCCGTCCTGCTGATCGCGTTCGCCGCGCCGGCCGGGGCCGACGACCTGTTCCTGCCGCCCGATCCGGCGGCGGTGGACGCGGCCGGAGGCGTCGTCGCGGCGGCGGCCTCGACCGCGGCCGGCTTCGAGTTCGGCGGCCCCACTCTTCGCAGCCGTCTGGCGCGCATCGACCTCGGCCTGCTCGCGACGGCGCGCGTCCGGGCGGAGGCGGGCGGCGGCGCGCCGGGCCTGCTCGACCTGAACCTGTTCGACGACGCCCGCTTCCGGGTGACGAACCTCGAGGCGAGGCCCACCTCGGGCGGCTACGCGCTGACCGGAAACCTGGAAGGGGAACCGTTCAGCGTGGTCAGTCTGGTGGTGAACGGCGACATGATCCTGGGAAGCGTGGAGGCGCCGAGCCTGCTCTACGGCATTCAGCGCGCCGGGGACGGTCACGTGACGATCCGCCAGGCCGGAGAGATCGACCTGCCGCTCTGCGGCGGCGCCGTCGATCCGGCCGAGGAACGGGGGGAAGCGCCCGCGCTCCCACCGCCGGCCGCTGCCGTCGCCGCGGCGCGAGACCTTCCCTTCGTGGCGACTCCGCAGACCGCCACGACGACAATCGACGTCCTCGCGGCGTACACGAGCACGGCCCGCGCGAACCTGGGCGGGAGGCTGGGCGGCGTGTCGGCGATGGAGGCATTGATCGACCTGCACTTCGTCAACGTGAACAGGTACTACGCCGACAGCGGCGCCAAGGTGCGGTTCGAGGTCGTCGGCATGGTCGAAGCGGACTACCATGAACCCCTGTTCCCCCTGTTCGCGCTCGACCTCGTTCCGCTGCGTCTTCCGCGGGACGGCCTGATGGACGAGATCCACGAGATCCGGGACGCGACGGGCGCCGACCTCGTCCACATGTTCGAGTTCCACGCGCCCTACTGCGGCGTCGCCTACCTCATGACGACCGTCGACGCCTCGTTCGCCGACCATGCGTTCGGCATGACGAACATTGCCTGCTCCTCCCTGACGGTCGCTCACGAACTCGGCCACAACATGGGCCTGCAACACGACCGTTGGACGGAGAGCCTTGACGAGGGCCTCACGAACAGGCCCTTCGCCGGGTCGTACGGCTACGTCAACGGGAGGATCCTCACGGACGCCGCCATCGAGAGTTCCTCCGTGTGGGCGACGATCATGGCGTACTCCACCCTGTGCCATCACATGGGTCACGGGAATTGCCCCCGCCTCGCGACGTTCTCCAACCCGACCCTGAATCACAAGGGCGACCCGGTGGGCGTCCCCTCGACCGCCGACGCCGCTTCGATCACGGGGCCCGCGGACGCCGTCTCCACCCTCAACGCGACCCGCGCGACCGTCGCCTCCTTCCGGACGCAGGCCTCGGCGCCGCGCGTGATCTCTCTCAGGCGCACGGCGTCCAGCACGTGCCACATTTGTTCCGGTCTGTCATCCAAGCGAACGAACGCCGACGAACCGTCCTGGCGGATCGTGTTCTCCAAACCCGTGAGCAACCTCGACGGCGGCGACTTCACGGTCACGGGAGCGGGCCTCGGGTCGCCGACGATCACGGCGTCCTCCGTCGGAACCGGCCGGCGCACCTTCGACCTGGAGGCCTCGGGCGGCGGCCTCGCCGGCTTCGACGGCGAGGTGACGCTGGGCTTGGCGTCCGGGCAGAACATCCAGGACTCCGGAGGCGTCGCGCTCGCCTCCTCCTGGCCCTCGACGGCGGAGCGCGGCTACGTCATGGACAACACGGCGCCGACCGCGACGATCACGCCGAGCAACGCCGGCGCCTCGCCGTTTCTCCTGACCGCGCGCTGGAGCGAAAAGGTGTATCACCGGTATGAGGGGCGCTGGCGCGGGACCCCGGGTTGGGGCGAGGTCTTCACCCTCGAAGAGACGCCGACGGACCCCTCCGCGGCGGAGACGATCACGGTCTCCGTTCCCAAGCGCACCGTGTACGACGAGGCCGGGAACCTGGCTGCGGCCATCACCCGGAACGTCTCCTGGGATCCCGCCCTGGGCGCGCCGTCGCTCTCCATCGGCGGTCTCGCGGACGCCTCGGTTGCCGAGAACAGCGAATGGACTTCCCCGCCGCCCACCCTCTCGGGCAGCCCGGTCGGCGCCGTGGCCTGGACGGTCAGCCTTTCCGGCCCCTGGGTGCCGCCCGAGAATTCGCCGCACTTCAGGCTGGTCGGGAATTCGCCGCACTTCAGCGTTGACGGCGCCACGGGCGTTCTGACGCTCCCGCCGCGGGACTACGAGAACGCGACCGACCGGGACGGCGACGGCGTCTACGAAGCGACGCTGAGGGCGGCCGACCAGAACGGCGCCTTCGCCAGCGCGACGGTCGCGGTAACCGTCACCGACGCGGTCGAAACGAGATCGCTGGAGATCGTGGGCGTCCATGACCGTTCGACCCCGGAACGGTTCAACCACACCGTCCCGACCGGGACTGGGGGCGCGGTCGTCTGCGATCCCGACTGCCGGGTGGACGACGGGCCGGTGGGAAGCGTGTCAGTGACCGCTTCCGGCGCGGATGTCGGAAACTTCTCGTTGTCCGGCAGCAGCCTGCACCTCCTGAATCCGGACTTCGAGAGTCCGGGGGACGCGAACGCCGACAACGCCTACGAGCTGACGTTCACGGCCACGGACGAGGACGGCAACACGCAGACCGAATCCATGACCCTGAGCGTCGTCGACCTGCCGCTCAGGCCGCTCTCGATCGACTCTCCGGGAGCCGCCGCCACGGTGGCGGAGAACGCGGCCTGGAGGCCCGGCTCGGCCTCCTTTGCGGGGAGACCCCTCGGCCCGGTGACCTGGAGGAAATCCGGCGCGGACGCGGCGCTGTTCGACATGGGCCCCACCGGCAACCTGAGCCTGTCGGCCAGGGACTTCGAGATGCCGGACGACGACGACCAGGACAACGTCTACGAGGTGACGTTGCGGATAACGGACGGGGAAGGCGCCTTCGCCGAGCAGGACATCGCCTTGACGGTGACCGATGTCGACGAGGCGTCGCTGGTCACGCTGACCGCGGCGCCGAATCCGGTGACGGAAGGTTCGCCGGCCACGGTGACGGCGACGCTGTCGAAGGCGCTCGGCGCGGACGTGACGATTCCGCTGACCGCGACGGCGGGAACGGCGGAGGCGGGCGACTACGCCGCGCCGGCGAGCGTCGCGATCACGGCCGGCCAGACGTCGGGCACGGCCGTGCTCTCCACGACCAGGGACATCGACCTGAACGACGAGACGGTGACCGTGGCGCTCGGCGCCTCGCTGCCGGCCGACGTGAAGCCGGGGACGCCGTCGAGGGTCACGGTGACGATCGAGGACGCCACGCCCCAGGTGACGCTGAGCGCGGCGCCGAACCCGGTCGCGGAGGGGTCGTCCACGACGGTCAAGGCGACGCTGTCGAAGGCCTGGAGCGCCAACCTGACGATTCCGCTCTCGGTCACGGCGGGGACCGCCGAGTCGGGCGACTACACCGCGCCGTCGAGCGTCGCGATCACGGCCGGCCAGACGTCGGGCGCGGCCGCCCTGTCCACCGCGGACGACAGCGACCTGGACGACGAGACGCTGACGGTCGCTCTGGGAAGCCTGCCCGCCGGAATCGTGGCGGGTTCGCCGTCGAGCGTGGCCGTGGCGATCCGGGACAAGACGCCGAAACCGGCGGACACGCCGTCGGTGAGCCTCGGCATCGCTCCCGCTTCGGTGGCGGAGGGTTCGGCTGCCCGGGTCACGGCGACGCTGAGCAAGGCCCTGACCGCGTCGGTGACGATTCCGCTGACCGTGACGGCGGGGACCGCCGAGGCGGGCGACTGGACCGACCCGGCCGCGATCACGATCGCCGGCGGCGAGTTGTCGGCCGGGACCTCGCTGGCCACGGTGGCGGACGCGGACCGGGACGCGGAGACGCTGACGGTGGCGCTCGGCGCGCTGCCCGCTTCGGTGAAGGAGGGGACGCCTTCGAGCGTGGCTCTGACGATCACGGACTCGACGGTGCAGCCGGGGGTGAGCCTCGCCGTGTCGCCTAACCCGGTGAACGAGGGTTCGTCGGCCGTGGTGACGGCAAGCCTGTCGGCGAGCTTGAGCCGGGCTGTGACGATTCCGCTGACCGTGACGCTGGGGACGGCGGAGGCCGCGGACGTCGACTCGTTGGCGGCGGTGACGATCGCGGCCGGCGGGAGGTCGGCCCAGGCGGCCTTGAACACGCGAAGCGACGGCGACCGGGACGACGAGACGCTGACGGTGGCGCTCGGCGCCCTGCCGGACGAAGTGAAGGCGGGGACGCCTTCGAGCGTCGCCGTGACGATCACGGACACGACGCCGGCGCCGCCGGGATCTGGCGGCGGCGGCGGCGGAGGCGGAGGCACGCCTCCGCCCGTGCCTCCGCCAACCGAGCCGCCCGGACCGCCGCCGCCCCCGCCGGGCGAACGTCCCAAGGCGGTACTCACGACCGGCGTGGAATGCGACGACGAACCGTGCCGGGTCGTGACGGGCGAGCCGGTGAGATTCTTCGACCTGAGCACCGGGACGGTGCACTCCCGCCGCTGGGAGTTCGGCGACGGGACGAGTTCGGGGAGCCCCAGCCCGGCTCACGACTGGGAGAGGCCCGGCTTCTACGAGGTGAGGCTGATCGTCGGCAACGGCGTGAGCGAGTCCGAGGCTTCCATGATGTTCCTCGTCGAGGCCGCCGACCCCGACGGCGAGTGCGCGCACCGGGAGGCGAACCGCTGCCTGCGGAACTCCCGCTACGAGATCGCCGTGGACTGGTTCACGGCGGACGGCCAAGGCGGCCCGGCGACGGTCGTCCACGCGGGCACCGACGACTCGGGGCTCTTCCGCTTCTTCGACGGCGACAACTGGGAGGTGCTGGTCAAGGTGCTGGACGGCTGCGAGACGAACGGCCACGTCTGGGTGTTCGCGGCCTCCACGACCGACCTCGGCTACGCCATCCGCGTGACCGACACGGCGACCGGGGACAAGAGGGAGTACCGCAACGAACCCGGCAACGCCGCGCCGGCCATCACCGACGCCAAGGCCTTCGCCAGCGCCTGCGGCCCGAACTGAGGAACTCGCGGGCGGGAGGCCCCTCGACCGGCCGGCCGCGACCTGGGCCACGAACCGGTCGTCAACGAAACAGGTCGCGTCGCTGACACGGCCCCACTGGTTGCCGCCGTCGTAGTTGACGCTCGCGGCCGGCACGGAGTTCGAGCCGATGCGCTTCACGCTGGAGGAGGACCGCAGGGTCGCGCTCTGCTAGCCCCCCTCGTTGCCACGCTCCAGTGCGAGTAGCTGAGCCTTGCGTTTCGCGCCGCCGATGTAGGAACCGGGTCCGCTCCGGCGCGGCACGACCCGGTGGCACGGCACGAGGATCGGCAACGGGTTCGCCATCAGCTTCGACCGGATCAGTCGATAGGCCCCCGTACGGCCCGACGATGTCGCCACGTTGCGGTAGGTGCGGGTCAGACCATAGGGAATCCGCGCCGTCTCCTCGAAGATCCGGCGCGAAAGAGCGTCCAACCCGATCCGGTCGAGATCGTAGGGCAGGTCGAGGTTGCGCCGGGCGCCCGCAAAGTACTCGGAAAGCCGGCCCAGCGCCTCGTCCATGAACTCCGTCGTCTCCACTGCGCCCAGGGTGGGGAACAGGACCTTCTCTGCGTCCGCCGGATCAATGACCAGGCGCGTCACCGACCGGCCTATGAACTCGAGTCCCAGAGAACCGAGCGGTGAAGGGATCAGGACCCGGTGTGGTTCAACCGTGCGCGCCGCGGGCCAAGCCGGCGCACCGGCCGGCGCCTGCGCAGGGCTCGCGATTTCTTGGGCCACAACAAATCATGGTAGCATGGCAACTTCTCTATGTCCAAACGGAGCCTTGTCCCACGTGAGGTGAGCCTGGAGGCTTGATGTCAGTCCCACGAGAGATGAGCCTGAGCGGGTGTTGGGGATCATTGGAGGATGATCTTGCAACTCGACATCGAGCGGCTTCGCAGCCTGGACGAGGTCCGGGACTTCATGGCCGGCAGCGCGCCGGTCGACTTCCGATTCGTGGATCGCGCCGACGCCTACGGCTTCGCGCGACGGGTTCTGGTCCGTTTTCGTTACGTTCGGCTATCGAGGCCCGACAAGGGTCTGATCCGGCGGTTTCTGATCAAGGTGACGGGTTTCAGCCGGGCGCAGGTGTCGCGGCTGATCTCCCAGTACCGGGAGACCGGGCGCATCGAGGACCGGCGCCGGGGCCCGTCACGTCCGTTTTCCCGGCGCTACTCGAAGGCGGACATCGGTCTGCTGGCGGAGGTGGACGAGACCCTCGGCGGCCTGTGCGGCGCGGTGACTCGACGCATGATGCAGCGCCAGTACGACGTCTTCGGCGATCCGCGGTTCGAGCGTTTGGCGGGACTCTCCAACAGCCATCTGTACCGTCTTCGCCAGTCGGTGACCTACCGCCGGCGGCGGCTGACGGTGACCAGGACCCGGGCGACGCAGGTGAGCATCGGAGAGCGGCGGAAGCCCCATCCGGCCGGGCGGGCGGGCTTTCTGCGAGTGGACTCGGTTCATCAGGGCGACCTCGACGGGGAGAAGGGTCTGTACGAGATCAACCTCGTGGACGAGGTCACGCAGTACGAGTTCGTGGCCGCTGTGGAGGGCATTTCGGAGCGGTTCCTGGTTCCGGCGCTTCAGGGGTTGATCGAAGCCTTCCCCTTCGTCGTCCTGGGTTTCCACGCCGACAACGGCTCCGAGTACATCAACCACCAGGTGGCCGCGATGCTGCGCAAGCTGCACATCGAGGAGTTCACCAAGTCCCGCCCGAGACGCTGCAACGACAACGCCCTGGTCGAGAGCAAGAATGCCTCGGTGGTGCGGCGCTACCTCGGCTACGACCACATTCCCCGCCATCACGCCGCCCTCGTCAACGACTTCCTGCGCGACATCCTCGCTCCCTACCTCAACTACCACCGCCCCTGCCACTTCCCCGTCGAGATCAAGGACGCCAAGGGCAAGAAGCGCAAGACCTACCCCTTCGACAAGGTCACCACGCCCTACCTCAAGCTGAAGTCGCTCGACCAAGCTGCCCTCAGCCTGCGGCCTGGCGTCACCTTCGAGCAGCTCGACCAAGAGGCCCTGGCGCGCGACGACCTCGCCGCGGCGGGCACCGTCAACGAGGCGCTGGTCGCCCTCTTCGCCGAAATCCGACGCCGCGATGCAACCGTCGCATGAGCAGCTCACCCATCTCTCTCACTGCACCTGGCCGCGGCCTCGCCGTCCCCGCGCTACCGTTGGTCCCTGGTGCTGATCTCCGCTTCGCTCCAATCAGCAGACCTGAAACAACACCCCACACACCTCTCGGCATCACTGCCGATGAGACCCCCGTTCAGGCTCATCTCTGTATGGGACTAGGCTAACGGTGTAGCCGCGGGTCTTTTGACCCGCGGACGACGCGCCGCGGAGCGGCGGCGCTTTCCGTCCGTTCACCAACGTCACTCCTGCTGCCGGAGTTCGACGCGAAGCGACACGTCTTCGCCCTTGGTCGCGTTGAAGGCGCGCACCGCCGCTTCGTAGCCTGGGCGTGTCACCTCCAGGCGGTGCGTGCCCGGATCGATGATCAGGGGCGAATGGAGATTCGCCAGTTGGGCGCCGCTGCCCAGTAGTCGCCCGTCCAGGTACACGACCGCATCGGCCGGTTGGACTTCGACCATCAGGCGTGCCGGCGTGCTGCGTTGATCCTGATCGATCGGCTGGCCGCGGTTCTCGACTCTCCAGGACTCGCCGGCTGGCGCAGTCCGTGCGGCGGCGGGTGCAGGCGCCGCCGGTTGCGGCTGCACAGCCTGACCGGGGACGAGGTCCTCGTCGATCTTGATCACCACGCCGGGGCGAACGCTGATGTTCCGCTCCAGGGTTACATGGCCCTCCATGAAGATCGCCAACCGGTAGCTTCCCTCACGCAGCCACAGATACCGGGGGAAACCGTCGAACGCGCCCGCGCGTCCGATCAACTCGCCATCGAGGTAGACCGATGCCTTCTTCGGTTTCGTGTTGATATCCAACGCGCCCGCGGTGGGCACCGCGAAGCCGGCCCGCTCCGGTCCCCAGGCGTAGGGGCCGTAGTGACCGTACGGCGAGAAGTAGTAGGGCCAGAACGAACCGAAGCCCCCGTACCAGCCGAATGAACCGTAGTAGGGGCGGTAGATCGCCCGCGACCGGGTTCTGCCTCTCTTGCGGGCGCCTTCCCGGCGTTCACCCCGGTCGCCGGCTTCGAGAGCGACCGGCACCGAAACGGCCGCCGCCCTGGCGATCCCGGCCACGGCATCATGCGCTCCCGGGGTCGCCTCCGCTCCCCCGGCCAGCCCAAGGCCCAACAGGAAGGCAATCGCCGGCGCCGACGCGCGACGAACCAGCGTCGTGCATCCGTGTCCTCTCATCACGTCCCTCCCTGGTCCAGACCGGCGCCGTCGGACCAGCCGTTCCTCAGTCCTTCCAGATAGTAGTGTCGCATCGTCTTCTCCCAGAGCCGGGGCAATCTGAACGGCATTCCTTGCAACGCGCGCGCCAGCTGCTCCTGGGCCCACAGCAGGGCGCGCTCCCCGGCGCCTCCAGCCAGGGGCGGCTGGCCGTTCTGCATCCCCAGAAAGGGCCCGAGCTGTTCGTGGCGGCGGAAGAACACGACCGCGCAGTAGCCGGATCGGTACTGCCGCTGCGCGAACCGCGCCAGATCGGTTGGATGGTCGTGCGCCACGCGGGCCGCGGGCCGGTAGAGCAGCCGCAGGCCATGCGCCGTGAGCCGGTAGCCGGCCTCGACATCCTCCCAGGCCGCGAAGGGAAACGCCGGATCGAACGGCTCTGCCGCCATCGCTTCCCGGTCGACCGACAGGTTCGACGTGTAGAAGAAGTTGAACGGCACGTTGTCCTGATCCTCGATCAGGGCGAAGCCGAACTGAAGCCCGTGCTCGTTGATGTAGTCGAGGAAGGGCGTGCGACGCATCCGAGGATGCCAATCCGTCCTGCCGATCACTCCGACGCATCCTCCCGCGGACCGAATCTCCCGCGCGAGTTCTCCCTCCTGGCCCCGGGCATGGGCCGCCAACCATCCCGCAGCGGGGACGGTGTCGTCACCGAGAAAGGCCACCCACCGGCCACGAGCCTCCGAAACACCCCGGTTACGGGCCACGGCGGGTCCCCGGTTCGGCTGGTGCAGGACCCGAAGCCCGGTCCCGCCGCCGTCGCTGGCGGCGGCCTGTTCGTCCAGCCAGTCCGCGGTGCCGTCCGAACTGCCGTCGTTGACCACGATCACCTCGAACCGCGGTCCCTCCTGCCGGTGGAGTGCGTCGATCACCTCACGGAGCGCCGGCAGGCGGTTGAAGGTCGGAATCACCACGCTCCACTCTGGCGGTCCGGTCACTGCTCGACCTCCATAACCTCCTCCAGCGTGCGCCGAACCAGCGCGAGTCCCTCCGGCAACAGGGCCTCGAACCCGTCGCTTCGGAACAAGTGCTCGTCGCCGGGATAGGTCGGCACCAGGTAGAGGGGAAAGCGCTCGAAGATCTCCCGGTCCTGCCGCTGTCGCCGGGCCTGAACGAGGCGGCGGCGTTTCGTTGCCCTGTCGAGCTGAGACACGATCGACGACACCGCGCGCAGTTGAGCCAGGGTCCGTTCGTCGACGACCGCCGGCACCCGACCGGGCACCCCCCCGATGCGCCGCCGCAGCCGGCCGAGCCGGCTGCGCAGCGCCACCGCGGCGCGGGCGCGGCGCCAGGCCGTGCGGGGCCCGATACCGACAATCGGCCATCGGCGCCTCGCAACCCCGTCCCCCACCGGTCCGTTGCCGCCTTCTGCGGCGACGGGACCGTGGCCGTCCTGTGGCAATGAGCCGAACGGGTCGAGAGAGAGTTGCTCTCCGTTTGGATTGCACTGGGCCAGCAGGTGCTGCGTACGGGCGAGCAGCGTCATCTGCACCGCCGGCATCAACCGGGGCCACAGGTCGGCGTCGTAGTTCTTGAAAGCCGTCAGGTAGGCGTTGCGTTCGAAGAGCATGCCGCGAAAGGCGTTTCCCAGCAGATCGCTCGTGGCCATCGAACGATGGTGGACCACGGCCTCCGGCGCCGAGAGCACCCGCTCTCCGCCGGACCACAAGCGCCAGCCCAGGTCAACATCCTCGAGATAGGCGAAGAAGTCTTCATCGAAGCCGCCCGCCGCCTCGAAGCGGTCGCGGCGTACGATCATGTTGCCGCCGCAGGGAAAGAGCAGCTCACTCCCCGCTGTCGGCGGCGTAACCTCCTCCAGAGCCCGGTGGTAGTCGAGCTGGAAGGCGTGGCCATCGAAGGTCATCACGCCGCGGCCGAAGTCCAACCGGCTGCCCTCCCAGTCGACGATGCAGCCCGAGACGGCCGCGACGTCAGGAGGTGCTTCACGCAGCGCCGCAACGAGTTCGGCGAGCCAATCCGGCCGCGGCCGGGTGTCGTTGTTGACGAGCGCCAGCGCATCGGCGCTGCTGCGCTCGGCAAGCCTGTTGTTCGCGGCGCTGAAACCGACGTTGACCGGGTTCTCCACGACCTCCACAGTCGGGTGCGCGGAGCACAGCCACTCCACCGTGCCGTCGGTCGATCCGTTGTCGAACACCCTGATCCTGACCGCGACGCCTGGATCCTGCTGTCCCTCCAGAGCCGGCAACAGGGTCTCCAGGTGGTGGCGGCCGTTCCAGCTCACGACCAGCACGTCGACGCTGTCGACCCTGTTCCGGCCGACCGCGCCGCCAGTCTCCGGCCCGCTCATCCTCTGCCGGTCGCGGGGGCGCCGACCAGCCGCGTTCGAATGAAGCGCCGCAGCCGGAAGCCCAGTTCGTCGTCTGGAGCCGCGGTGCGCGGCTGGAACGAGAACTCCCGCTTCGTGGAATCCGTCTTCGGCGACGACAGGAAAGCGACCAGGGGAGTCAGGCTGCGCTCCCAGGAAAACGCCGCCAATGTCCGTTCGCGACCACGGAGAGCCCGCGCCTCGACAGCCGGGCCGCCCGCCACCAGGTCGGCGAGACCGTCCCTCAGCGCTTCGACATCGCCACAGGGAACGACCAGGCCCGCGTCCCAATCCCGCAGCAGCCGCGGCACCGTTCCGCCTTCCGTGGTCAGCACCGGACACCCGACGGCCAGCGCGTCGACGAAGCGCGTGCGCAGCGACAGGTCCGTTTCCAGGCCGGGCTGGTGGCAGGCGGCGAGGGCGTCCACGTCGCGGAGCAGGTCGTAGCGACGTTCATGGGGAACCCAGTCCAGAAACTGGATGCGCCCCGGATCCAGCCGTAGGCTGCGCGCCTCGACCTCGGCCAGCAGCCGCTGCGGAGCGAGAGCGCCGGGCGGCTGGCGCACGAACAGGAGCCTCGCGTCCGGGTCGGGCAGTCGGGCGAAGGCCTTGAGCAGGGGCTCAGGGTCGTACCAGTCGTAGAGGCCGCCGAACAGAATTCGCCGTTCTCCCTCAGCGCGCGTTGGCATCAAGGGCCGATACCCGGGCAACGGGTCGGGCACACCGAACGGGGCCTCGGCGATCAGGCCGGTCAACTCGGGGTCGTCGCGGTAGCGATGGGGATTGACTCGTCCCAGCGCGGTGAGAAAGCCCAGGTAGTACGAGCGCTGCTCGGCCGACGAACACAGGAAGAAGTCGCCCCCGGAGAGCTGCCGCACCCAGGTCCGGTGGTCGTTGCGGTAGGGGTCGAGGCCGAGGCTGTCGAAGTGGGTCAGGTTCTCGACGAGAAAGGGGTCGTACAGGTCGATCACCGCCGGCAGGTCAGGCAACTGTTCAAGCAGATCGTTCGCCAACTGTCCCTGGGCCACGACCGCCGCGCAGCCGGCGAACAGCTCCGCAAGCGGAGCGGAATCGAAGCGGTGCACCTCCACCGATGCGTCGGCGAGGGCAGGCGGGCGGTCCGAGCGCCAAGGCGAAACGAGGACGACTTCGAATCCGAAGGCCGGCAACCGGCGCGCGATCTCCAGATAGCGGATGCCGATTCCCGCCGCGCGCTTTCCGAGCGCCTCGCTGCACAGCAACCCGACGCGGCTCATCCGCCCGCGTCTCCACCGGCGCCCGACCGGGGCCCAGGGCCCCGCCGGGACTGGAGCAGCTCGTGGATGCGCCAGACGCGGGTCGACTTCATCGTTTCGATCAAACGCTCCAGTTCCTTCTCGCGCGCATAGAGCCGGCGAGCCTCTTCCTCGCCCACGCGAAGGTAGTGCCGGACGTCATCGATTTCCCTCTCCTGCTCGCGAATCAGGGCCCGCGCGGCCTCTCCCGCCAACACGGCATCCCGCCGCATCCGCGCCACGGCACCGGCCAGAACCGTCGGGGCGAGCCTGTCCGCATGCTTCGTGAGCACTCTCGCTTTCATCTGTTCGAAATCATGGCGCTCCGAGGCAGCCCCACCCAGGGCATGACCGCCCGGCGCGCCGCCACCGCCGCCGCCCAGAAAGTGACGGTACTCGCAGGTCGTCCGCGCAAGATGAACGAAGTCCGAGGTCTCGGAAAGCCGGATCAGGAAGTCCCAGTCCTCGAACACCGGCAACGACTCATCGAACGGACCGGCCCGCTCGACCGCCTCCCGCGTCGCGAGCACGGTGTGAAACGGAATGTAGTTGTCCAGCAGCAGGATGCCCCGGTCGAAGTCCCGGCTGTAGGGGAGCCGGCGACCGCACTCCACCCAACCGCCCGTCCCCGGCTCGTAGCTGACCACGGCGGCGTCGCTGTAGGCCACCTCCACGTCCCCGGACAACAGCGGAGCGAGCGTCTCAAGGTGCTCCGGGGCCAGCAGATCGTCGTCGTCGAGGAAGCCGATGCAGTCGCCCGAAGCCGCTTCAACGCCCGCCTGCGCGGCCGCTGACCGGCCGCGGTTGCGCTCCAGGTCGACCCTGCGCACTTCGAACGGAAAGTCCTCCGCCACGTCGGGGCGTTGGCCACCGTCGTTCACCAGAACCAGTTCCACGTTGCGCCAGGTGCTCTGCGCCAGGCTGTCCAGCGCCTCCACCAGCCGCCCCGGCCGGTTGTAGGTCCGGACCACGATCGACACCCGCCGTGGCGAGGCGACCTCGACCAGGGAGGGCGCCCCTCCCAGGTATGCGATGAGTTGCGCGGGGCTCCGGGTGGTGAAATCGCCGACCTTCAATCGGCAGTAGGCCTCGGCATAGCGACACGGATCCGCCAAGCTGAGCGCCCGGTACTGGCACAGGCCCCGACAGGAACCGATGTAGTCGTGCCGCTCCAACTGGCTCAGGTAGCGTGACATCGCCTCGGCGACCAGATCCACCTCGGCAGTCACGTCGACAAGCAGATCGGGATAGAAGGGGTGGTTCACCTCGTAGCAGAGAACCCGCAGGGTCAGATCGCCGGGCGACGAGTCGTCGTCCTGGCGCGCCGGCGCTTCGCTCGCCACCGGCGGCCTTCGCCGGCGATTGATCAGGGCCTCGTGGAGCGCCCGAAAAGTCGCCTGGTGATCTGACGTCACTTCCAGAGGCGAGGGCAGGAGAAGCAGGTCCGGCCCGTGTTCCTCGAGCAGCGTCTCGATGTGGCCGGTCAACCGGTCGAGCGAGGAGGCCAGGGCGCCATCCCTCAAGCCGTGGCGCGCGCCGAGATGCTCCACGCAGTCGATGCCGAGTACCTTGGCGGCCGCATCCGCTTCCGCCCTCCGCCGGTCGGCGTACTGTTCTCTCGTCACCCCCTCCGGCGGTCCTTCCGCACCGCCCGAGCCGTCGCTCATGAAGGCACAGACGACCTTCGCGCCGGCCGCGGCGAGTTGCAGGATCAGGCCGCCGCACCCCAGCACCTCGTCATCGTAGTGGGGCGCCAGGACGAGTACCCGACGAGCCGTCAGGGATTCCGGCACGGTCGGCGGCAGCGGCCGCTTCTGACCCGTCACGGCACCAGCCCGGTGCAGGGTTGCGCCGGGAGCAGGACCGGCCGGACGGGGCTATGGCGGTTCTCGTTCACGGCGCTCCCTGGATCATCGAACATGCTACCGGAGGCCGGGCTTTCCTCCGGTACACTCCGCGAACTCCGATGCTGCAGCGCAGGAAATCCCTGGTCGCCGACGCGCTGCGAAGCGCCCTTTCCCGCACCTTCGGAGTCGACCACGACCCGACCGTGGAAGTGCCGCCCCAGCGGCGGCTGGGCGACCTGGCCAGTCCCTGCGCGCTTCACCTCGCGCGCGAGCTTCGCCAGGCGCCGCGGACGATCGCCGAACGCCTGATCGAGACTCTGGAACTGCCTTCCGGGTTCGACCGCGTCACCGTCGAAGGCCCGGGCTACGTCAACTTCCACCTGGACCGGACCGCGTTCGCGGCCGCGATGCTCGACGCGGTTCCCCTGCTGCCCTCTGCCACTGAGGGTAAACCCGCCAAGGTCATCGTCGAACACACGAACATCAATCCGAACAAGGCGGCGCACATAGGCCACCTGCGCAACGCGGTTCTCGGCGACGTCCTGGCGCGCGCGCTCCGCAGTCTGGGACGCACGACCGAAGTCCAGAACTACATCGACGACACCGGCGTCCAGGTCGCCGACGTCGTGGTCGGCTTCCTCGATCTGCGGGGCTGCTCGGTGGCCGACATCGAAGCCCTGCCGGAACCGTTCGACTACACCTGCTGGGATGTCTACAGCGAGGTCGGCCGCTGGTACGGGAACGACTCGGAACGGCTCGAGCTCCGGCGCCGCACCCTTCACGCCCTGGAATCGGGCCGGGGCCGGCGGGCGGAGGCCGGCCGCCTGGTCGCCCGACGGATCGTCAGCCGCCACCTCGCCACGATGGACCGCCTCGACATCGACTATGACCTCCTGACGCGCGAAAGCGAAATCCTGCGCCTGGACTTTTTCGTCGCCGCCTTCGAGCAACTCAAGCAGAGCGGCGCCGTCCGCTTCGAGGAAACCGGCAAGAACGTCGGCTGCTGGGTCATGCCTCTCTCGGAGAGCCAGGAATTCCAGGGACTGGAGGACCCGGACAAGGTGATCGTGCGGTCCGACGGCACCGTGACCTACGTGGGCAAGGACATCGCCTACCAACTCTGGAAGTTCGGCCTCCTCGGCCGCGATTTCGAGTACGACCACTTCCGGGAAGGACCTCGCCGGGATGGACCCTTCCGGAAGGGACCTTGCCGGGAGGGACCCTTGTGGGAAACCGCAGCGGCCGGCACGGAGCAGGCGCCAGCGTTCGGCGCGGCTGCCCGGGTGATCAACGTGATCGACGCCCGCCAGGCGTACCTGCAGCGGATCGTCCGCGCGGGTCTTGAAGCCCTCGGTCACACCCGCCAGGCCGGCCAGAGCATCCACTTCGCCTACGAGATGGTCGCCCTGTCCGCCCGGACCGCCGAACAACTCGGCTTCAGCGGCGACGCGGTGCTGGAGATGTCAGGTCGCAAGGGCATCGGCGTCAAGGCGGACGACCTGCTCGACCAGCTCGAGGCGAAGAGCCGGGCCGAGATCGCCGCCCGTCGCGGCGACGGCGACACCGAGGGCACGGACGACCGGGACGACGAACTCCTGGCCCGCCAGATCGCGACCGCGGCGCTGCGCTTCTTCATGGCCCGGGCCACAACCACGCGGGTGATCGCCTTCGACATCGACGAAGCCACGGCCTTCGAGGGCGAGACGGGACCGTACCTTCAGTACTCCATCGTGCGCGCGAGGAACATCCGCCGTCGCCTGGCGGAAGAGGGCCTGCCGCAGGAAGTCGGCGGAGCGCGAGCCGCGCAACTCCCGTCCGAGGCCTGGCCCGACGACCTCTGGGACCTGGTACTGCTCGCCTCGGGGTGCCAGGACACCGTCGAACGCGCGGCAGCCACGCTGGAACTCTCCCTGATCGCCAGGCACACGGTCGACCTGGCGCAGAAGTTCCATGCCATCTACCACCGGCATCCCATCCTGCACGAGAAGAACACCGATCTACGTGACGCGCGGCTTGCCGCCACGCAGATCTTCGTGCGCTCCCTCGAAGCCCTGGCCGAGATCCTCGGCGTTCCCCTGCCCGAGCGGATGTAGCTCTCCCAGCTTCCGCGCTTCAGTCCATCTGCTTGCGCAGCACCGTCGGGATGTCGTAGTCGTCGACGTTGCGCCAATTGGGTCCGAAGCCGCCCGGATCGATCTTGTGGCGCTCGGCCAGCAGGCGATCGCGAAAGTCTGCGTCGCCCGAGTCCAGATCCTCGGCCGCGACCCCCTCGGAAGCCGTGTCCTCGGCTTGGCCGGCGGCGGCGAGACCATCCGGTGAATCCGCTGCCACGTGCGTCTCGACGCCCGCGGGCTGCGACTCCAGGCCGTCCATCCGAGGCTGCCGGTTCTCGGCGAAGCCGGTCGCGATCACGGTGACCTTCATCTCGTCTTCCATCGTCTCGTCGACGACCAGGCCGGAAATGATGTTCGCGTTCGAATCCACCGCCTCGGTGACCATGCGGGCCGCCTCCGCGACCTCGTGGAGCGTCAGCGAGTTGCCGCCCGTGATGTTGATCAGGCAGCCCCTGGCGCCCTCGATCGAGGCGTCCTCGAGCAGGGGCGAAGACACGGCGCGCTGAGCCGCCTCGAGAGCCCGGTTCTCGCCCGACGCCACGCCCGTGCCCATCACCGCGATCCCCTGACCGCACATGATGGCCCGCACGTCCGCGAAGTCGGCGTTTACCTCGCCCGGCATCGTGATCAGGTCGCTGATCCCCTGAACCGACTGGCGCAGAACATCGTCGGCGGTAAGGAAGGCTTCCGAGAGCACCGTACCCCGATCGACGAAGCTCAGCAGACGCTCGTTCGGGATGGCGATCACCGTGTCGACCGCCTTGTGCAACTCTTCCAGGCCGCGCTCCGCGACCCGCATCCGACGGCGACCCTCGAACACGAACGGCTTCGTGACCACCGCGACGGTCAGCGCTCCGGCCTCCGCCGCCAGAGAACCGATGATGGGCACCGCGCCAGAGCCGGTCCCGCCGCCGAGCCCCGCCGCCAGGAACACCATGTCGGCGCCGCCCAGCACATCGAGGATCTTGTCCGTATCCTCCAGGGCGGAGTTGCGACCGATGTCCGGGTCGGCCCCGGCCCCCAGGCCACGCGTGATCTTGCGGCCGAGCTGCAGCTTCGTCTCCGCCTCACAGCGCCGGAGCGCCTGGAGGTCCGTGTTCGCCGCGATGAACTCGATGCCGCTCAGCTTGCTGGCGATCATCCGGTTGACGGCATTGCCGCCGCCGCCGCCGACACCGACGACCTTGATCCTGGCCGGACCGAAGCTCTCCTCGGAGGAAGTCGCCTCATCGAACGTCGGCTCCATCGCGGCCGGCTGCTGTTCTTCCATCAGAATCATGGCACTCTTCCTTTCGAACCCTCCGGTTCAGTAACTCAAGATCAGAGAAGATCGTTGAACATCTGGCGCAGGCTGCCCATCACCCCGCGCACTCCGCGGGTGGACGCCTGACGTGCAAACGGCAAGCGGGCCTGCTCTCCGGCGACGGCGTAGCGCACCAGACCGGCCGCGGTAGCCCACGTCGGATCGGTAAGACCCTCGATCTCGCTGGACAGGCCGGTCGGCACCCCGTACCGCGCGTCGCACGAGAAGAACTGCTGGGCCAGTTCCGGCAGACCGGCCAGCTTCGAACCGCCGCCGGCGAGGACGATTCCCGCCCGAAGCCGGTCGGCGCAGCCCGCCTTCTCCATCTCGACCTGGACGAGATGGAACATCTCCTCGGCGCGCGCCTGCAGGATCTCGGCGAGCCGCGCCCGCGCAATCGTCCGGCTCGCGCCTCCCCCCACGGTCGGCACCGCGACTCCCTCGGCGCCGTCAACCAGGCCGGGGAGGCAGCAGCCGTGGCGGAGCTTCAGCGTTTCGGCGCCGGCGAAGGAGGTTCGCAGCACGGACGCCAGGTCGGCCGTGAAGTGGCTTGCGCCGAACGGGAGGACGCCGCTGTGTTGGACCTCCGCTTGGTGGAACAAGGCGAATCCGCAGGTGCCGGACCCGATCTCCAGCATCAGAACGCCGAGTTCGCGCTCATCGGGGAGCAGGACCGCTTCCGCCGTCGCCAGCGGCTCGAACACGATCTCCGCCGCCTCCACGCCGGCCTGGTTCAGGCACCGGATCAGCGTCCTCGTTCGCGGCGCGTGCCCCATGACCAGGTGAACCTTGGCCTCGAGACGGCTGCCCAGCATCCCTTGAGGGTCGGCGATGCCGCCGTGGTCGTCGACGGCGAACTCCTGCGGGATCGCGTGCAGGATTTCGCGGTCGGGAGGAAGCGGAACGTCCCGGGCGGCGTTCAGGACCATATCGATGTCGCCGCGGGTTATGCCTCGGTCGCTACTGTCGATGTAGGCCGTGCCGTGACTGTTCGCGGAGCGCAGATCGCTGCCGCCGACACCGACGAAGGCCCGGGAAATCTCGGTTCCCGCCATCACTTCTGCCTCCTCGGTAGCCCGCCGCAGCGACTTGACCGTCGCGTCGATGTTCACGATGTGGCCCTTGAGCGTGCCGCGGTTGGGCGCCTTGCCCACCCCCACGACCTTCAGGCCGGGCGCCCCGTCGATCTCGGTGCGTTCGACGATCAGCACGGCGACCTTCGCCGAACCGACATCGATGGCTACCAAACGCGTGTCCATCTTGGGCATCGTCTCGTCCTCCCCTCGCTAAGAGGGATTTCCATCCTTCACTCCGTCGGCGGAACCGCCGCTGCCCGGCGCTTCCGTCGACAGCACAATCCGGTCCCTGAACCGCAGATCGACGACTTCGGGATCGCTGTGTTCCCTGATCGCCCCTTCGAGCAGCTCGAACACCGAGCCCTTCGCGGTCAGATCGCTCTCGCGGACCAGGACCGTCGCCGGCCGGCCGCCGCGCTCGAACAGATAGTCGTCGTCGTCGCTCAGCACACCGACCGCGAACACCTCGCGGCCCCACTCGAACGACTTCACCTCGCTCGACACGTCGATGGCCCGTTTCAGCGTCCGCGCGAGCACTTCGCCCGAGACATCCCTCGAAGCGAGTCCCGTGACGCCGGGATTCCGCGCCGGACTCTCCCCGACGCGCTCCCCGAGCAGCGCGCTCTGAATCGACACCCGAATCAGGGTGTCCCCGGCGCCGCGGGCCGCACCGCCGCCACAGAGATCGGCGGCGCGCTCGCAAGCCACGATCGCCCTGCCGCCACGATCCAGGATCCAGGACCGGTTTCCGGACTCGAACACCGCCGCCGGCTCGTGTTCCACGATCCGCACGTCGAGCCGGTTCGGCAGGTTCTTCACCAGCTTCGCTTCCCGCACCCACTCGTGCTCGAGCCGCGCCGCGGCGTCCTCCAGGGAGAGCATTGGAAGGTTGCGTCCCACCAGGCCGGCAAGCCGGGCGCGCACCCACTCCTCGGACACCCGCTCCCCGGTCTCCACCCCGATATCGGGCTTCAGCTTGAACACCGGCGCCGTCGCCAGCCAGACCCCAACCGCCACGACCGGCGCCACGCCGAGAAGCACCTTTCCGACGCCGACCGCAAACCAGGCGACGGGCCGCGGGCGACCACGGCGCACGGGCCGGCGTCCGACGAAGGATCGCCCGGTCCTGCCGCGGCTCACGATCCTTCCTCCCCGTCAGCCACGAGCAGTCGAGCCAACCGGTAGATGTCCCCGGCGCCGAGAGTGAGGATCATGTCTCCCTCGCGGACCGCCGAGCCGAGGCGCGCGGGCGCCGACTTCCAGGGACCGCAGCCCTGGACGCTGGGGTGGCCACTGCCGGCGGCGGCCGCCACGACCAGGCTCCCATCCACCCCGGGAAGGGGCTTCTCACGGGACGGATAGATGTCGGTGACCAGGGCGTTGTCAGCCAGCAGCAGAGCGCGGCCGAAGTCGTCCGCCAGGTCCCGAGTCCGGCTGAACAGGTGGGGCTGGAACACGGCGTGAAGCCGCCGCGGCCGGCCTCCTTCCGGCCCGAGCGCCAACACCTCGCGAGCGGCCCGCAACGTCGCCTCGACCTCGGTCGGGTGGTGGGCGTAATCGTCCACGACGGCGGCTCCCCGCCAACGACCCACGAGCTCGAAGCGCCGGTGGACGCCCGAGAAGCCGGAAAGCGCTTGAGCGGCCGTGTCGAAATCGAGCCCGACGGCGCGGGCGACGGCCACCGCGGCGAGCGCGTTCAGGACGTTGTGTCGACCGGGCATCGGCAGTGCGAGCGCACCGAGGCGGCCCGCGCCCGAGTCGACGACCTCGAAGCGCACGCCGGTGGCGGTGGGCTCGAAGTCGCGGGCCCGCAGGTCCGCCTCCGAGGCGAAGCCGTAGGTCACGATGCGCCGATCCGCGAGGCGGGGCAGCATGTCCCTCAGGTTCGGATCGTCGACGCAGGCGATGATCCGGCCGAAGAAGGGAACCCGGCTGGCGAAGCGCACGAAGGCGTCCTCGATGTCGGCCAGGTCGCGGTAGGTGTCCAGATGATCGACGTCGATGTTCGTGATCACGGCGATCACCGGCGCCAGATCGAGGAAGCTGCGGTCGAACTCGTCCGCCTCCGCGACCAGGTAGTCGCTCTTGCCGTGGCGCGCTCCCGTGCCGGACACCCGGAGCCGGCCGCCGACGACGACGGTGGGGTCGAGGCCCGCGTCGGTCAGCACACTGCCCACGAGCGACGTCGTCGTCGTCTTGCCGTGCGTGCCCGCCACGGCGATGCCGTACTTGAGACGCATCAACTCGGCCAGCATCTGGGCTCGGCGCACGATCGGAACGCCGCGCCGGCGCGCCTCGACGACCTCTTCGTTGCCGGAGGGAACGGCGGAAGACACGACGATCAGGTCGGCGTCCTCCACGTTCGACGCCGAGTGGCCGACGAAGACGGACGCGCCGAGCTCGACAAGCCGCCGC
The DNA here is from genome assembly GCA_965232105.1 of Thermoanaerobaculia bacterium. Lineage (GTDB taxonomy): Bacteria > Acidobacteriota > Thermoanaerobaculia > Multivoradales > Multivoraceae > Multivorans. Next base: position 1,525,943 of record OZ246956.1, on the reverse strand, counting down.
GTGGTCTCGCTCGCCTCCAGATCGGAGCCGCTGACGCCCAGGTCGTGGTTCAGCAGGACCTCGGCGATGCCGCTCATTCCGGCGCCGCCGATACCGACGAAATGGATCCGTTCGAGGCCCGCGGTGCGCAGGAACAGCGGCATCAGCGCCTCCTCCCGCCGGCGGAAGCGTCCGCGATCGCGCAGACGCGCTCCGCGACGATCCGTGCCGCATCGCCCCGGCCGTGGGCGCGCGCCGCCCGAGCCATGGACGACAGCCGTCCTCGATCCGCGACCAGGCGCCCGCATCGCTCGGCGGCCGCCTCGCTCCGCAGATCGTCCTGCTCGACCAGGATCGCCGCCCCCGCATCGACCATCGCCCGCGCGTTGCCGCGCTGGTGCCCCGCCGCCAGCGGCAGCGGCACGTAGACCGCCGGCCGGCCGGCCGCGGCCACCTCGGCCACCGTCACCGCACCCGCCCGCGAGACGACCAGGTCGTGAGCCGCCATCGCGCCGGCCGTGTCCTCGATGAACCCCTCGACCGCTGCTCGAAGCGACGGCGCCTCCAGACTCAGGTAGCGGTCCCGGGTCTCGTCGACTCGGGAAGGTCCCGACTGGTGCGTCACCTCGATGGCTGCCCGTCGCGAGGCCTGGGCGAACAGGCACGGCAGTCGGCGATTCAGAGCATCCGAGCCCTGGCTGCCGCCGAGTACCAGCACCCGCGTCCGGTCGCCCTCGAGCCGCGGCTCGCCGACCAGGCTGAAGGCCCTGCGCACCGGAACCCCTACCAACCGCGCCTCGCACGCCAACTGCTTCGCTGCGGATTCGAAGGCAGTTCCCGCCTCGGTGGCGAACCGCGAGAGCAGCCGGTTCGCCGAGCCGCTCTGCGCGTTCGGTTCGAGAAGATAGAGGCCGGTTCCGTTCAGTCGAGCCCCCAGCGCCGCCGGGGCGCAGGCGTAGCCACCGGTGGCGAACACGACCGCCGCACCGAGCCGGCGCAGCAGCACGGCGGCGCGCAGGGCGGAACCCGCCAGAACACCCAGGGCGATCGCTCGCGCCAGGGCGCCGCGGTCCACGAATGCCCGCGCCGGCAGCGGTCTGAAGTCCAGTCCGGCCGCGGCAACCAACCGTTCTTCGAGACTCCGCCCGCGTCCGATCCACGCCGTTCGCCAACCGAGGCGCCGCAGTTCCTCGGCCACCGCCAGACCCGGAAACACATGGCCGCCGGTTCCACCACCGGAGAAGACCACCGAGGGGTGGCGAGTGGGAGTGCTCATCCATGCTCCGACACGCTCAGGAGCAGGCCGCACGCGACCAGGGTCATCACGAGGGAGGAGCCGCCGTGCGACAGGAACGGCAGCGGCGTGCCGGTGACCGGGACCAGCCCGACGGTCACGCTGATGTTGACGAGCGCCTGGATGAGCACGGCCGAGGTCAGTCCCCAGGCGAGAAACCGGCCGAAGTTGTCCGGGGCCTTGTGCCCGGCCACGTAGCCCCGCCAGGCAAGAACGACGAAACCGGCCAGGACCGCGGCGGCGCCGATCAACCCCAACTCCTCGCTGACGATCGAGAAGATGAAGTCGGAACTCGCGAGCGGCAGGAAGTACAGCTTCTGGGCGCTCTCCCCCAGACCCTGCCCGGTCACGCCGCCGGAGCCGATCGCGATCAGCGACTGGAGCACCTGAAAGCCGCTGCCCGACGGGTCGGTCTCCGGTGAAAGGAAGCCCAGCACCCGCTCCACGCGGTAGGGCTCCGACCAGATGAAGAGCCCGAGGAGCGCCGGGAACACGAGCAACCCGGGCACGAGCCAGCGCCAGGACAGACCCGCGAGAAACAGCATGATCGCCGAGATCCCGAGAATCAGCGCGGCGCTGCCGAAGTCCGGGGCCTGCAGCACGAGCAGGGTCACCAGCCCGACGGCGACTCCGCACGGCGCCAGGACCCGGGGCTGACTGACCCCCTCGGGACAGCGGTGAATCTGGTAGGCGAGAAAGAGGATGACGGCGACCTTGGCCAACTCGGACGGCTGGAACGTCAGCGGTCCAAGGGACAGCCACCGGCTGCTGCCGTTGATCGGCGGCGAGGCCAGCACGATGCCGAGCAGCCCGAGCGAGACGCCGAGGCCGGCGTAGATCAACCACGGCCTGGCCCAGTTCCGGTAGTCGATGTTCATCAGCACGAGCATCGCGCCCAGACCGACGATCGCCGCCGCCAACTGGGTGACGAACTGCCGCTTGAAGCCGCCGTCGGGATCCGGGGGGTTGGCCGAATAGACCATGACCAGGCCCCCGACAACCAGCAGGACGACGACGGTGAAGAGCACCTTGTCCATGGCGAGCTTCCTAGCCATCGCCGCCCCTTCCCCCGGCGGTCGCGAGAGCCTTGACCTGACGCTCGAACTGGCGGCCGCGGTCGGCGAAGTCCTCGAACTGGTCGAAGCTGGCGCACGCCGGCGAGAGCAGCACGCTCTGTCCGCTGGTCGAGGCTGCGGTCGCCGCCTCGACCGCCCGTTCCAGCGAGCCGCAGCACCGACGCGCGGCGCTCTCGGGCAACACGGAGGCGATCGTCTCGGTGGCCTCGCCGATCAGGTAGACGGCCGCCGCCCTTGTCGCCGCCATCGCGGCGAGCTCGGCGAAGTCGGCGCCCTCTCCCTTGGCCCGGCCACCCAGAATCAGGTGAACTGAGCCTTCGCAGAAACCGGCCAGCGCCTGCGTCGACGCGGCGGGATTCGTTGCCTTCGAGTCGTTGTAGTAGCGGACGCCGTCTACCACGTCGACCAGTCGCATCCTGTGGGGCAGAGCCCCGAAACCGCGAAGACCCGGCGCGAAACCGTGGGCGTCGGCGCCCACAGCCGACGCGAGCAACGCGGCCGCCATCGCGTTCTCCACGTTGTGCAACCCATCCAGGGCCAGATCGTCGAGCCGGAACAGTTCACGCCGAACGTCGGGCCCGACCTCGATCACGCGATCACGGTCGAGGTAGCAGCCGTCCTCGACCTGACGAAGACGCGAGAAGAAGCGCCGTCTGACCAGGGCCGATGCACCCTCGCTGTCGCTCCCGAGCCGTCGCGCTTCGGAGTCGTCGCCGTTCACCACGGCGATGTCTCCGCCCGCCTGATTGCCGAAGATGCGCGCCTTCGCGGCCGCGTACTCCGCCACGCCGTCGTAGCGGTCGAGATGGTCGGGGCTGATGTTCAGAAGCGCCGCCGCCCGGGGACGGAACCGATCTATCGCCTCGAGCTGGAAGCTGGACAGTTCGACGACGAACACCCGCCCGGGCGGTCCGTCGACGCGCGCACTGAGCGGCGTGCCGATGTTGCCGCAGACCTCGACCGGGTAGCCCGCCGCCTCGAGCAGGGCGCCGGTGAGCGCGGTCGTCGTGCTCTTGCCGTTGCTGCCGGTGATCGCCACCACCGTCGGCGCGGCCGACACCTCCAGCAGGCGCCAGGCGAGTTCCACTTCCGCCAGAACCGGGGTCTTCGCCGACCGGGCGCTCCTCAACAACGGCCGGTTCGGCGGCACGCCAGGGCTCAGGACGACCGCGTCGAGATCGGACGGGAGCGCGGCCTGCTCGTCAAGCAACGTCTCGACCCGTCCGGTCCGCAGGAGTTCCCGCGCCGCGGACCCCAGATCGGCGGCCGAACGGCCATCCGCGGCGGCCACGCGGACACCGCGATCGCTCAGTACGCGTGCCGCCGCCACGCCGGAAAGGCCCAGCCCATAGACCAGCGCTCTCCGCCACGCGGAAACCGGCGGCGCCGGGGTCGGGGACATGCTGCTGCTCGACTCGACCAACACGTTTACCTCAACTTCAGCGTCGACAGCCCGAGAAAGGCGAACAGCACGGCGAGAATCCAGAACCGCACGATGACCTGGTTCTCGCTCCAGCCGCGGAGTTCGAAGTGATGGTGGAGCGGCGCCATGCGCAGCACGCGGCGCCCGGTCATCTTGAAGGACGCCACCTGGACGATCACGGACAGCGCTTCCAGCACGAACAGCCCGCCGACCAGCACCAGCAGCAGCTCCTGCTTGGAGAGCACGGCGACCGCGCCGATCGTGCCGCCGATCGCCAGCGAGCCGACATCGCCCATGAACACCTGCGCCGGATGGGCGTTGAACCAGAGGAAGCCGAGGCTGGCGCCGACGAGCGCGGAGCAGATGATCGCGACCTCGCCCGCCCCCGGGACGTAGGACACCTGCAGGTAGCCCGCGGCGATCGAGTTGCCCGCGATGTAGGCGAAGATCGCGTAGGTCGCCGCCGCCACCAGCGTGGCGCCGATCGCCAACCCGTCGAGCCCGTCGGTGAGGTTCACCGCATTGGAGGAACCGGCGATGAGAAGGGCGACGAAGGGGATGTAGAACGGCCCGAGTTCGATCAGCAGGGTCTTGAAGAACGGGAAGCTCAGGTTCAGGTCGAGACCCGTCAGACCGACCAGGCCGGTGCCCAGCGCCGCGCCCACGGCAAGCTGCAGGCCGAACTTCGCCTTCATGCCCAGGCCCTTGTTGTGGCGCCGCCGGACCTTGAGCAGGTCGTCGACGAAGCCGACCGCGCCGAGCGCGATCGTCGTGCCGACCGCGAGCCAGACGTAGACGTTGGACAAGTCCGCCCACAGCAGCGTAGGCACGATCACCGCCGTGAGGATGAGCAGGCCGCCCATCGTCGGGGTGCCAGCCTTGCTCTTGTGCCGCTCCGGGCCCTCCTCCCGGATCGTCTGTCCGATCGAGAGGCGCCGCGCGGCGCGAATGAAGCTGGGACCAAGCGCCAGGCTGAGCAGGACACCCGTTACCGCGGCGCAGGCGCAACGGAAGGTGATGTACTGGACGACGTTGAAGGGCGCCATCGTCTCGCCCAGCGGCAGCAGCAGGTCGAGCAGCATCAGTTCGCCCTCTCCTGCCGCAGCGCCGCGACGACGTGTTCGAGCGCCGAGCCGCGCGAACCCTTGACGAGGACGACGTCGCCGTCCCCGATCAGGGCCGGCGTACCGGCGCTCGCGGCCCGCGCATCCTCGAACCAGACGGTCCGCGCGCCGCCCTCGGCCGCGGCCGCGACGAGATCGTTCGCCAACCCGCCGACGCCCACGACCAGGTCGAACCCCAGGTCCGCTGCGGCCCTGCCGAGTTCCCGGTGGTAGCGACGTTCGGCGCTCCCGAGTTCGAGCATCTCCCCCAGGATCGCCACGTGGCGCCGGCCGTCGAGCTGCCGTGCGGCCTGAAGCGCAAGCGCTGCTGCCTCCGGGCTCGAGTTGTACGAGTCGTCCACCAGGGTCGCGCCCGAGGACAGGACGACCACCTCGCCCCGCCCGGCGGCCGATGTCGGCCGTCGAGCCGCCGCGGCGACGCGCTCGATCGGCACGCCGAGGCGCAGGGCGCAGGCCGCGGCGGCCAGGAAGTTCTCCACGTTGACCCGGCCGTGCAGAGGCAGCTCGACGCTCGCGGATTCGGCGCCCCGTCGAAGCAGGAAGCGCGTTCCCGGCTCAGCGTCCAGCGGCTCGAGGTCGCGCGCCGACACCTCGGCAACGGGAGTCTTGCCGGCCGCGGGCTCCACCTCGTACCAGACGACACGCCCGGTCGCCCCGGTTCGACCGCTCTCCGGACATGCGGCCAGGTATCGCTCAACGAGGCCCACGACGTGGGGGTTGCCGGCGTTCGCGACGATGATGCCGTCGGGGGCAAGGCCCTCGAGCAGTTCCGCCTTGGCCCGCGCGATCGCCTCCACACCCGCGGCAGCGCCACCCTCCCGCTCGAAGCCGGCGAGGTGCGCCGGGCGCACGTTCGTGAACACCGCGACGTCCGGCCGGCCGAGCCGGCTGACCGCGGCCAGCTCGCCGGGCGCCGACATCCCCATCTCGGCGACCAGCCACTCGCAGTCGTCGTCCACGGCAAGCAACGTCAGCGGAAAGCCGAGCAGGTTGTTCAGATTGCCCGGACTCTTGTGAACCCGCCAGCACTCGGCGAGCAGCAGAGCAAGCAGGTCCTTGGTCGTCGTCTTGCCGGCCGAGCCGGTGACCGACGCGACCCGGGTCTTCAGCTGTCTGCGATGGTCCCGGGTCAGATCGTGGAGGGCGGCGGTCACGTCGTCGACCCGGATCTGGCGGCCACCCGCGTCGTCGACCGGCACGGCGACCACGGCGGCCACGGCGCCCGCCGCAAGGGCGTCGGCCACGAAGCGATGGCCGTCGGTCCGCTCACCCGGCAGCGCGAAGAACAGCTCGCCGCCCTCGACCCGGCGCGAATCGATCGCCGCGCCCCGGTAACGGGCCCCGGGTTCAACCTCACCGATCAGGCAGCCCTTCATCATCCTGACCGCATCAGCAAGGGGCCGTCTCACCCTCGAACTCCCGGTTCAGTGCGTTCAGGGCCGCCTCCGCCTCATCCCGGTCGCGAAAGGGCACCTTGCGGTCGCCAATGGTCTGTGTCGCCTCGTGGCCCTTGCCGGCGATCAGGACCGTCCAGCCGGGCTCCGTGCCCGCGACCGACACGGCGCGCCTGATCGCCGCGCGCCGGTCCGCGACGACTTCGCAGGCGCAACCCCGAACGGCGTCGAGGCCGGCAACGATCGCGGCATGGATGAGTCCCGGTTCCTCGCCGCGCGGGTTGTCGTCGGTGACGATCGCGAGATCCGCGAGCTCTCCCGCCGCGCGCCCCATCAGTTCCCGCTTGCCGCGGTCGCGGTCCCCGCCGCAGCCGAACACGACGGCGATGCGCCGATCGCTGAGCTCCCGCACCGCCGCGAGGGCGGCGCGCAGCCCTCCGTCCGTGTGGGCGTAGTCGACCAGCACCGGAAAGTCCTGGGCCCTGTCCACCGGCTCCAGCCGTCCCGCGAGTGGCGGCTGGGCGGCCACCGCGTCGCGAATGGCTTCTGCGGAGACACCGAGCGCCCAGGAAGCGGCAACCGCCGCGGTCAGATTCTCGAGGTTGAACCGGCCCAGAAGACGGCTGTTCAGCGCGATGGTCCCCGCGGGCGTCTCGACCTCGGCGCGAACGCCGGCGAGATCGAGCTCGGCGCCGACCACTCGCACCTCGGCGGCCCGGCTTCCGGAAGCGCTGAACCGCACAACTCGGTCGCCGTCTCCGAGCTCCGCCGCCAGACGACGGCCGTGTTCGTCGTCGACATTGAGGATCGCCCTGCCGCCCGACCGGAGCAGCGCGAACAGCCGGCGCTTGGCCGCAAAGTAGGCCTCGAGCGACGGGTGGTAGTCGAGATGGTCCCTGGTCAGATTGGTGAACACGGCGGCATCGAACGCCATGCCGTTCATCCGCCCCTGGTCGAGGGCATGGGACGAGACCTCGATCGCCGCCGACCGTGCGCCCAGGTCCACGGCCCGGCGCAACATGCGGAACAGATCGCTGCTCTCCGGCGTCGTGCGGTCCTCGGCCGCCCGGCTCAGGGACTCGAAGGCCGCCGGCGCGGAACCTGGCCGATGAACCGTCCGGCCAAGCGTGCCGACCACCGCGGCGGAACGACCCGACCGGGTCAGGCAGGCGCCGATCAACTGGCAGGTCGTGCTCTTGCCGTTCGTGCCGGTGACGCCGATGGCCAAGAGCTCCCGTTCCGGGTGGCCGTAGAGCCGCGCGGCCACCTGGCCCATGCGGGCGCGGGGATCGTCGACCTCGAGCCACGGTACGGCCGGCGGCGCGGGCGGCGGGCCGAACGCGAGGACCGCGGCGGCGCCCCGCGCCACGGCGTCCGGTGCGAAGACGCGACCGTCGTGGAGTTCGCCTCGCCAGGCGACGAACACGTCGCCGCCCACAACGCGCCGGGAGTCGTGCTGCACGCCCGTGACTTCCGTGTCGGCGGCGGCGCCCAGCGGTGACCGCAGCGGCAGGTCGGCGATCGCGTCGCCGAGTCTCATCAGCCCGACGCCTTCGCCGTCCAAAACTCGCCTTCCGTCTCCGTGTCCTCCCCCTTGTCGTCCTCTTCACCGACCGCCTTGGCGACCTTGACCTCCGGCGGCTCGGCCGGCCGCAACCACACCGGCTGGCTCCAGCCCATCGGCTGACGTGAAGGCGTCGCACCGAGGTAGAACAAGGCTTCGCTGACGATGCGCTGGAAGGCCGGCGCCGCGACTTCGCCGCCACCGGTCGCGACGGTCGGCTCGTCGATCATCACCAGGCAGACCAGCCGGGGAGCCCGGGCCGGAGCGATACCCACGAAACCGGCGACGCGCCCGGTCTCCGAGTAGCCGCCCGCGTCCGACTTCTCGGCCGTCCCCGTCTTGCCCGCTACTCGGTAGCCGGCGATGGCGGCCTTGCGGCCTGTACCGCTGACGACCACTTCCTCGAGCAGACGGACCACCTGGTACGCGGTCGACTTGGAGATCACGCGCCGGCTACGACCGGTGGGACGCGCGTCGACCGTCTCGCCCTCGCGCTCCAGTGCCTTGACGAGGTAAGGCTGGTTCCACGTCCCTCCGTTGGCAATCGCCGCGTAGGCGTTCGCGAGTTGGAGGGGCGTCACGGCCAGACCGTGACCGAACGAGGCATAGGCCGTCGTCTCGATGTCCCAGGCCCTTGGCGGCACGATGCCCGGATGCTCCCCACCGATGTCGATGCCGGTCGCGGCGCCGAACCCGAAGGTCGCGATGAGCTGTTGAAGCGGCTCGCCTCCGACCAGTTGGCCGGCCTTGATCGCGCAGACGTTGCTCGACTTGGCGATCGCCGTGCGGAAGGTGAGTTCCGGGAACGGCTTGTGGTCCCTGATTCGCGCCTTGCCGACACGAATGAAGCCGTTGCCGCAGTCCATGATCTGGTCGGCATGAACCACCTGCCGCTCGAACGCTCCCGCCGCCGTGATCGTCTTGAACGTGGAGCCCGGCTCGTAGGAATCCTGGATCACCCGGTTCCGGCGCTCGTCGGGCCCGAAATCGCCGAACTGGTTCGGGTCGAACGCCGGCCAGGAGGCCATCGCCAGCACCGCCGAATCCTCTGGCGCCAGAATCACCACGTTGCCCGCCTTGGCCTTCCACGACTCGATCGTCTCGCGCAGAGCCCGCTCCGCCAGGTGCTGGATCGTCGCGTCGATCGTCAGGTGAAGGTCCGCTCCCGCCTTCGGTTCGCCCAGCGAACCGGCTACGACGACCAGCCGCTGCTGGCCGTCCCGAAGCACGTGCCGGCTGACCGCCTCACCCGCGACCTCGTCGTCGTACCGGAGTTCGAGGCCCGCGAGGCTACGGTCCGTACCGACGAAGCCGAGTACATGCGCCATCAGCGAGCCCATCGGGTACTCGCGCTTGCTCTCCGCCAGGAAGTAGAGGCCCGGAAAGGCGGTCAGATCGATCCCGTCCGCCACGTCGCGGTCGAGCTTCCGCGCCAGCGGCACATGCCCCGACTTCTGCAGCAACGCCTCGATCCTTTCCTCGGAGCGGCCGACCAGCGGTGCAATCGTTGCAGCCAGCGAAGCCGGATCGTCCACCTTGGCCGTTTCGGCATAGAGCGTCCGGGTCTCGACCGACACCGCCATCGTCCTGCCCCGCGCGTCGTAGATCGTCCCCCGCTTGGGGTTCAGAACGACTTCGCTGCGCTGCTGCCGCGCCGCGCGCTCCCGGTACGTGTCGGCGTCCCGAATCTGCAGATCAAGGAGCCGCCAACCGATCGCGCCCATCCACACACCGGCAAATGCGACCAGGATGACCAACCTTCCGAAGTAGCGACGCCGGACGCCTCTGGCGCGAGGTCCGAGGGCGTTCACTGCGCGGCCTCCGACACCGTTCCGGCCCGGACCAGGGAGGCACTCTCCGAATTCAGGAAGATCATCTGGTCCAGCGTCGGAGGCGCCATGCCGAGTTGCTCCAGGGCCAGCGCCGACAGCCGCTCAGGCCGCGTGAGCCGAGTGGCCTCCAACTCGAGCAGACGCTCCTCCTGGAGCAGATCCTCCAGGCGCTGTTCGAGCGCTTCGATCCGGTAGCCGGCCTCGAGGCCCTGCTCGTGCACCCAGGTGTACGCGAACACCGCGGCAGCGAACGGCAGGACGATCGCGACCAGCCGCCACAAGCCGCGGAGCCGGCCCGGATCGCGCTGGCGCACGAGGAAGGGATTCGCGATTTCCTTGCTGACGCTGTAACCGGTCTTCACAATTCACGAATCCCGTCTGTGCCGCTACAGCCTCCGGGCCGCGCGCAAGCGGGCGGACCGCGACCGCGGGTTGTACTGCACCTCGCTCGGCTGCGGTCGGATCGGCTTCTTCGTCATCAGTTCGATCAGCCGCGTTTCGGCGAACGGACGCCCGGTGATCGGATCGACCTCGCCAAGGGCGTTCGCCCGAAGCCGGTGCTTGACGATCCGGTCTTCCAGGCTGTGGTACGAGATGACGACCAGCCGGCCGTCCTGCTCGAGCAGATTCACCGCCCGCTCGAGGGACGCCCCCAATCCGGACAGTTCCTCGTTGACCGCGATTCGAAGCGCCTGGAAGGTCCTCGTCGCGGCATCGATCGACCGGCCCCCGGGCACGCGGCGGCCGCGCCTCACCCTGGAGGCCCCGACCGTCTCGTGAACCAGATCCCGCAGTTCGTCCGTGGTCTCGATCGGACTGCGGCGGCGACGTTCCACGATCGCTCTGGCGATCCTGCGCGCCTGGCGCTCCTCGCCGTAGTCGCGGAGCACGGTCTCCAACACGCTCTGGGATTCAAGGTTCACGATGTCCCTCGCTGTTGTCGTTGCCGATCGAGTCGATTGATCCATCCGCATGTCGAGCGGACCCGAGTGCCGGAAACTGAAACCGCGACCCGGCTGGTCCAGTTGCAATGACGAAACGCCGAGGTCGGCGAGGATTCCCGCCGGCTTCCCGATGCCCGCCTCGGCCACGACCTCGTCGATCGAATGAAAGTTGCCGTGCACGAGAAGGACTCGCGAACCGAACTCGCGCAGCCTTCGCCGGGCGTGCTCCAGGGCTTCTTCGTCGCGGTCGATGCCGAGCACTCGCGCGTCGGGGAAGCGTCCGAGGAGCTCCGCGGCATGACCGCCAAGGCCCACCGTGCAGTCGACGAACCAGCCGCCGCGTTCGGGAGCGAGAAAGCCCAGGGTCTCGCCGACCAGAACGGGCTGGTGCCGGAGTTTCTGGCCGTCGCCATCCACATCACTTGACATCCCTGTTGCGAGACGCATTCAGCGCCTCGAGATCGTCCGTCAGTTCGTCCAGGTCGTCGTCGGTGAACGGATCCGCGTTCAGGTCGCTTTCCATCCGCTCGAGGTTCCAGACCTCGAGCCGGTCCGGGCGACCGAAGATGACGACTTCGCCCTCGATCCCCGCCGTGGCGCGCAACTTCACCGGAACCATCAGCCGCCCCTGGGAGTCGAGGCGGCTCTGCTGGCCGAAGTAGCTGACCCGGGCCTCCCACTTGCGACGCAGCCTGTGAGTCGCGGGCAGGCTCGCCATTCGCTCCTCCTCCTGTTCCCAGAGCCGCAGCGGGTAGAGCCAGGCGCAGTCGCCCTTCAGCGAAGTCGCGAAGATGTCGGGGCCGAAACGCTCCTGCAACGGGCGCAGGAACACGCTTGGGACCTTCAAGCGGCCCTTGGCGTCGATCTTTGCTAGTGCATGCCCTCGGAACATCGCAACGTCCTGAAGGGTCAGGTGGGCCTCAATACCCACAAAACCCGACACTCAGAAGGGCGACGTTACCACTCTTGGGCCATTTCTGTCTACTTCAGACCACTTTGCTCCACCTGGATCAAGAGCCCGACATCGGTCTTCTGCCCTGAGGTCGACGAGGCGCTTGGCCCAACTGTGCGGACACGCCACGCGCGCGGTGACGCGGCGGTCGCCATAGCCGCCAGAACCATGACCGCGGCGACGCGCTGCAAGTACACCGCCCCCCTGCCGAGCGCGCTACCCTCTACGTTCCCGGACTCGGAGAGCCGGTCCGGCGCCGTTCGCGTGCGCCCGCCCGGCCTCCCGCTCAGTTCTCATCGCAGGCGCCGCGGAAGGCGTTGGTGTCGGAGACGGCTCTCGCCCCGCCTCCCGGCGGCTGGCGGTACTCCCTCTCGAGACCGGCGCGGGTGTCCGTGACGACGATCCTGTAGTCGAGGTCGGTGGCGGCGGCGCCGAACACCCAGAAGCTCTCGTTGACGTCGCAGCCGTCGAGCACCTTGACCAGGAGTTCCCAGTTCCCCTCGTCGAAGAACGAGAACAGCGAGGACTCGTCTCCGCCGACTTCGACCACCCGCGCGCGACCGCTCCCGTCCCGGGCCCACCAGTCGACGCGGACGGCGAAACGGGAGTGCCCGAGACAGCGCGTGAAGGCGTCCGGCTCGCAGGTTCCGCGCGGCGACGCGGACTCCACCAGGAACGTCCGCGACTCGGACGAGGCGTCCCGGCCGTTCGTCATCTCGAGCGTGACGATGAAGAAGCCGGGATCCGACCAGGCGTGCGAGACGACGCGGCGGGCGGAGTTCGCGCCGTCGCCGAAGTCCCATCGCCTCCTCGTCGCCCTGCCTTCGCTCATGTCCTCGAAGAGCACGTTCTCGCCCACTACCGCCCGGCAGGCCCCCTCCTCGAAACAGTCCGGCAGGAAGCGGGCTTTCAACGGAGTCGCCGACGGCGCCAGCGGGTCCGTTCCGGGAGGCGTCGGCGTCGCTGGAGCCCCTCCGCCGCCTCCGCCGCCGGGCGCGCCCGGTCCGCCCGGCGCCGCGTCCGACCCGCCGCCGGGGTCGGGCGTCACGGCGACCCGCGCCGAGCGGCGCGCCGAAAGGGGCGGCGAACCCGCGTCCGTGGCGACCACCTCGAAGCCGTAGCTCGTCCGCCCGCCGGCGCCGAGGCCCGTCGTCACGGACAACTGGCCCGACGCCGGCCCGATCGCGAACGACGCGGCGTCGGCGCCGGCCAGCGAGTAGGTCAACGCGTCCCCGTCCGGGTCCGAGGCCGCGAAGGGAGGACCCACCGGGCCCGTCGCGCCTTCGCGGATCTCCAGCGAAAGCTCGGCGGCGGGGTCGAAGAACGGGGCTTCGTTCACGTTCGTCACCGTGACGCTGAACGGGGCCGCTCCCCGGGCGCCGTCCGCGTCGGTCACCCTGAGCGTCGCCTCGTACACGTTGTTCCCGTCCGCGTCCTCCGGCACCTCGTGATCGCGAGCCGGCATCGATATGGCGCCCGTCGCCCGGGCGACCGCGAACCGGGCCGCGTCAGGCCCCCCCAGCGTCCAGACCAGCGGCCCCCGGGTGCCCGCGGCCCCGGGCGCCGGCGAGGCGTACGGCCGGCCCTCCGGCGTCCTGCCGTTGGCGAGGCCGGTGATCGTGATCGCCTCGTCGAGGTCCGTCACGGTCACCGTCACCGAGCGGCTCGCCGACAGCGCGCCAGAGTCCGCCGCCGTCACGTTGAAGGCGTAGCTCGTCCGGGCCTCGAAGTTCAGGTCCGTGTCCTCGCCGACCGCCAACTGCGCCGTCGACGCGTCGATCTCGAACGAGGACGCGTCCGCGCCCGAGAGGGAGTACGTCAACGCGTCGCCATCCGGGTCGACCGCGACGACCGGCGCGCCGAACGCCCCGGTCGTCCCCTCGGGAACATCGATCGCCTGGGCCGCGGAGGACGCGAACTCCGGCGCCTCGTTCACGTTCGTCAGGGTCACGGTCACCGCCCGGCTCGCGGACAGGCCCGGCGAGCCGGCGTCCGTCGCCACCACGTCGAAGCGGTGGCTCGCGCGGGTCTCCAGGTCCAGGTCCGTGTCCTTTCCGACCCACAGCCGCGCGATGGCGGCGTCGATCTCGAACGAGGACGCGTCCGCGCCGGACAGGGAGTACGTCAACGCGTCGCCATCCGGGTCGACCGCGACGACCGGCGCGCCGAACGCCCCGGTCGTTCCCTCGGGAATCTCGATCGCCAAGGCCGCGGACTCCGCGAACTCCGGCACCTCGTTGACGTTCGTCACCCGGACACGGATCCAGCGCGCCGCCGCGTTGCCGCTCCCGTCCGCGACCGTGACGGCCACGTCGTAGAGGTTGTCCTCGTCGCCGTCCTCCGGGTCCTCGTGGTCCTTCGGCGACATCGTCACGGCGCCGTCGTCCTCGTCGACGCCGAACGCGGCCGCGTCGACGCCCGCCAGCGACCACGCGAGCCCGTCCGACCCGCCGCCCGGCAGGCTCGGAGTAACCGCCCATGCCTCGTTCTCGTTCACCGCGCCGCCGGCGACGTCGGGGACCGGCGGCGGCAGAGTCTCGACGCCGGCGATCCTCCGGTTGGCGTCGACCGCGACGACGCGGAACGCGTGCCGCTTCGAGGCGGCGAGGCCGGTCAGGACGGCCGACCGAACGTCCGCGCCGACCTGCTTGACGACCGTCCAGACGCCGTCGGCGCCGGTCTCCCGCGCCTCGACTTCGAGACCGGTCACGGTGAACGACGGGTCGGTCCAACCCAGTCGGGCGCTGTGCGAGCCGTCCAGGGCCGCGGCGCGCGCGACGGTCAGGCGCCGCGGCCCGGAAGGCGGCCCGGAAGGCGGCCCGGCGGGCGTCGTGACGCTCGACGTCCCGGACCAGGCGTGGCCGTAGTCGTTCTCGGCCCCGACCTGGAACTCGTAGTCCGTGCTGAAATCGAGCGCCCCCACCGTCGCCGTCGTCGCGTCGGCGGCCGCCGACGGACCGTCGGTCCAGGCGCCGGCGCCGCTCTTGCGGTAACGAACCGAGAAGCCGTGCTCGTCCGAGGAGTTGTCGGTCCAGGTCAGCGTGACGCCCGGCGCTCCGTCGACAACGCCGGCGGTCGCGGACAGGGCGCTCGGCGCCGCGGGCTTGAGAACGTTGCAGACCCGCCGCGCGAACTTCTCGCCGTGTTGCTGCAGGATCGACTCGTTGTAGGGGACGAGGGTTGCCTTTCCCCGTCTTCCGTGGATCCGGCGGAGGCGCTGATCGAGATGCGCCTGCCCCGAGGTTCCGAAGAACTCCTTGTGGTTGGCCAGCAACTCCTGGGCCGCGGTGGCGTCGCCCTCCGGATGGTGAAGACCGAGGCGCCAGGTCACGTTGTCGAACCGGATCGAGTCGATGTTCGTCACGCTCTTGTACAAGGCCTGGACCGCCGGCGAACGCTGGTAGGCGTCGTGCAGCGCAAGGAACCACACGGCGTCGGTCAGCCTGCCCTTGCCTCCGTTGTAGTAGCGGTTGACGCCGCCCATGTTCGAGGCGCCCCAGCCCTGCACCGCGGTCTTGCCGTCCGGGAACAGGCGCGGGTCCCAGAGGGCGGGGCTATCGGAGAAGTGGCCCGGCCTGGGACCCGCCACCGAGCAGATGATGCGGGCCCGGGCCCAGCCCGCGTCCGGCCGAAGCATGAGATGGCCGTAGACGACCTCGCCGTGCCGCATCGAGAGGGTCCTGGCGAAGTCCCAGAGAGGGAAATTCAGGAATCCTCCCACGCCGGGAATGCGCCGGATCCAATTCCCGGCAGCCCAGTTGAGGCTCAGGGCTGTGATTCGGGGATCCTCGGACGCTCTCATCGTGCTCATGACCAGCTCGGATCCGGGGGAGCCGTCGCCTTCCGCGCCGCTGAATCTCCAGTTCGCATCAGACCTGGGAATGTTCCCTCCCCAGAGGGGCCGGTTCATCGACGTGTGGCAACCCGCGCACGACGCCGGCTGGGTGATCTCGACCGGGTCGGCCGAGAAGTCGATCACGCCGGCGAGCCACTTGCCCTGCGAGGGCGCGGCCTGCAGAAACTCCACGTGCTCCCTCGTCGGGCTCTGCGGGTGAGTCGTCCAGCTCGCGATGAACCGCGAGTCCGCGCCCCAGGAGACGATCCGGGGATGGCTTCCCGAAATGAAGTCCTTCTCCGGACCGGCGGATCCGTGCACGGCGACGAAGTGCCGCTTGTGCAGGGGCGGCAGCGCCGCGACGAACGCCTCCACCGTGGCGACGTCGTTGGCCGCGAGGAACGACTTGACGTTGTCGAGCGTCATCGTCTCCGGCAACGTCGCCGGAGTCTGCGCCGAGACCGGCGCCGCGAGCAGGATCGCCAGCGCCGCCGGAAGCCCGAAGCCGCGCCGGGTAGGCCGCCGGCAAGGACGTGCCGGCTCATCCCAATGGACTCGTCTTCGAGGCACGGTGAACGAACGGAGCGACAGGCCGGTCGTCAGCGCTGACCGTCGGCCTCCTGGGCCGTTTCGGCGGAAGACTCTTCGACCTCCGGCGCCTGGGCGCCGGGAGCGAACGGGGCGAGCAGTCCCAGCGCGTCGGCGTCGAGCGAAGGCGACTCGACGGGCCGGTATCCCTTCGCTTCTTCGGGAAGCCGCTCAACGATGTAGGCGGCATCGGCGAGTTCAGTCATGTAAAGGTCGTACTCCTCGGAGAACAGCCGGTTCCGTTCTTCCTGCTGGATCGCGTCGCGAACGTCCTCGAACGGCTGGACAGTCGCCGGCGTACGCTCCAGCATCTTCAGCACATGCAGACCGCCGCGAGCCGCGGTCGCTTCGGCAACGCCGTCGACTTCAAGCTCCCAGGCGACGGCATCGAGGGCGGGCGCGAGATCGCCCGCCGTGACCCAACCGACATCGACGGCCGTGACCCCTTCGCCAAGCCCTTCCGCCACTTCGGCGGCCGTGCCGCCGGCCATCATCCGCGTACCCGCCAGCGCCGCCAACGGCGCCACACGGTCGGCCGGGACGACAGCCTCCAGGACGACGACCTCCTCGAAACGGGCCCGCTCCGGAATGCGGAAACGCTCCTGATTCTCGCGGTAGAAGCGTCGCAGGTCTTCGTCTTCCACGACCACCCGAGGCGCCACCTCCCGGCCGCGGACCACGTTGCCTCGCAACTGCTTGTGGATCTGCGACCGGAAGTCCTCCACCCGCATGCCCTGTTGCGCCAGTGCCTGGCGGAACTGTTCGTCGTCGAACCCGACTCGCTCCTTGGTGGCGCGGAGTTGTTCCTCCACGTCGCTCTCGTCGATCACGACAGCCAACTGGTCCGCCCGCGACATGATAAGCAGTTCTTCGAACAGAGCCTTCATGACGAAGCGGCCCGCGTCGGCGACCCGCTCCTGCCGCTCCTGCTCCGTCAGTCCGGGTGTGTTCCGGACGCCGGCTATCTGCTCGTTGACCGCCCTCTCGTAGTCGTACAGGGTCGCGATGCGGTCGTTGACCCGCAGCACGACGCGATTCTCCGCGCCCGGCGAGGACTGCCCGGCCACGGGGAGAGCCGCCAACACCAGCCAGGTCGCCAGGGAGCCGGCGAGTGGGCATACGACGCGGAGCGCGGCAAACCGTGACCTGCCTGAGTTGCGTCGAGTCATCCTCTTCTACCTCATTCTCCGGCGGCCGGATCCGCGAGCTCGCCGTTGTACTCGAAGGGCAGCCGCTCCACCGCGACGCGCAGATTGTACTCCTGCCGGGCTTCCGCCGCGGCTGCTCGAACAAGCTCTTCGCCCTGTGCCTCCTCCAACAGAGTCCTTATCCCCGGCGCCGCCTGAGCGAGCGTCAGGGTCTCTTCCGGCAGGTGGCGCTCGACCTGGAAGATACGGAAGCCGTAGTCGGCCTCGAGCAGCTCGCTCCATTCTCCCTCGTCAAGCTCGAAGACGACTTCGGCAAGTGCCGGCGGAAGATCCTCGCGTGACAGTTCGCCCTGAAGGCCGCCGGACGGCGCGCTGGGACCAATCGACCGCAGCCGCACCACCTCGCCGAAGTCCACACCGGCTTCGAGTTCCGCCAGGGCCAGCTCGGCGGCGGCGCGATCCTGGACCAGGATCTGACGCAGGCGTACGCGCGGCGGCCGCGCGAAGTCACTCGCGTGTTCGGCGTAGTAGCGCTCGATCTCCGACAACGACACGACCGGCGGCGACACCTCGAGCAACCGCATCGCGGCCTGATGGACCGTCGCTTCCCCATCCACGAGCCCGCGCTCCCAGGCCAGATGAACGAGCAGTCGGTCGTCGACGAAGCGCTCGAAAAGGCGGGAAAGCACCGCGCTGCCAAAGCGCGAAGCGTCATCGCCAAGGGACTCTTCCACGTAGCCGCGAAAGTCCTCGTAATGAAAATCCTGGTTGCCGATTCGCGCCACCACTCCCTCCGGCAGGTTGCCGCGGTCACAGCCCAGAGCCATTCCGAGCAGGAGACAGGTCCAGACCCGCCACCTCACCCGCGACTCCAGCCGCCCACTCAATGGACGGTCTCCGAACCGGCGAGCCGCGGCAACGGTTCACCCGACAGCAACTGCAGGAGCTGGAGGGTTATTTCGAGAGCCTGTGGCCCCGGTATCCCGGAAAGCGTCAGAACCCCATCCGGGGTGAAGCTGGCGCCTTCCCGCTCGGAAACGAAGTGGATCAGGCGATCCACATCCACGTTCGCGTCGCGGCGCAGTCGAACCGTCAAGAGGTCGCCCCGGTGCGCGACCGACTGAACGCCCAGGGACTCGGCGATCCGCTTCAGTTCCGCGCCGCGAATCAGAGCATGCACCGCCTCCGGCGGCGGCCCGAAACGGTCCCGCAGTTCGGCCAGCAGGGTCTCCGGATCCTCGTCGGCGTCCGCCAGACGCCGGTAGATCTCGAGTCGCAGGGAGATCTCGCCGATGTAGTCCTCCGGAATCGACATCGTCGCCGGCAGGCTGATCGACGCCGACGGCCTGCCCGCCGGCGCCTCGCCCCGGAGTTCGGCGATCGCCTGCTCCAGCATCTTCATGTAGGTCTCGATTCCCACTTCCGCGATGTGGCCACTCTGTTCCGCTCCCAACAGGTTGCCGGCGCCCCGGATTTCCAGGTCGCGAGCCGCAATCCGGAAACCCGCGCCCAGCTCGGTGAACTCCCGGATGGCGACGAGTCGCTTGCGTGCCTCCTCCGAGAGCACCGTGTCCGGAGGCGCCAGAAGGTAGCAGTAGCCCAGTTGATCGCTGCGTCCGACCCGACCACGCAACTGGTAGAGCTGAGCCAGACCGAAGCGGTCCGCCCGGTGAACGAGCATCGTGTTCACGTTCGGGATGTCGATCCCGTTCTCGATGATCGTGGTGGCGAGTAACAGGTCGTACTCACCGGCAGTGAACGCCCGCATGCGCTTGCCCAGCTCCGCTTCCTCCATCTGGCCGTGACCGACGGTGATCCGGAGCCCCGGCACGAGTTCACGCAGATAGCGGAGCATGCCCTCGATGTCCTCGACCCGGTTGTAGACGTAGAACACCTGGCCGCCGCGCTCGACCTCGAACTCGATCGCCTCGCGAACGAGGTCGCCCGAGAACGGCAAAACCCGTGTCTCGACCGCCATCCGGTCCCGCGGCGGCGATTCGATCAGCGACAGGTCCCTGACCCCCGCCAGCGACAACTGCAACGTCCGCGGCACGGGCGTCGCCGACATCGCCAGCACATGGACGTTGCGTTTCAACTCGCGCAGGCGTTCCTTCTGGGCAACCCCAAAACGCTGCTCCTCGTCAATGATCACCAGGCCCAGGCAGGGCATGTCGATGTCGCGGCTCAGGAGTCGATGGGTACCGATGAGAATGTGAATCTCGCCAGCCGCCAGGCGCTCCCGGATCTTCCTGACCTGGGCCGCCGAACGGAACCGGGACACCATCTCGATCTGGACGTCGAAGCCCTGGAAGCGCCGCCGGAAGACCCGCAGGTGCTGATCGGCGAGAATCGTCGTCGGCGCCAGGACCGCGACCTGCAGCCCGTTGTCCACCGCCTTGAACGCGGCCCGCATCGCCACCTCGGTCTTGCCGAAGCCGACGTCGCCGCACAGCAGCCGGTCCATCGGCTGTTCGCGGCGAAGGTCCTCGTTGATCGTCCTCACCGCCTCGAGTTGATCCGGCGTCTCCTCGTAGCTGAAGGCGCTCTCGAACTGGAACTGGCGGTCGCTGTCCTCGTTCATCGGCACGGCCCGGGCAAGCCGTCGCTCCGCGTACAGCTTCAACAGATCGGTGGCGATCGCCTTCAGACTGCGACTGATCCGGCTCTTCTTCTTCGCCCAACTGCTGCCGCCCAACTGGTCGAGACGGGGCGCGAGCCCATCGATGCCGCTGTAGCGCTCGATCTCGTTCAGGCGCGTCAACGGCAGCAGCAGCGTGCGGCCCGACGAGTAGAGAACTTCCATGACCTCCACCGCCCGCGACTTCCTGCGAGGCGCGTACGCCTCTACTTCGGGCCCGTCGCCGGGCGGACCTTCCAGCGTCCTGAGCCCCAGGAACTGGCCGATGCCGTGATCCTCGTGAACCACGAACTCGCCGACCCGCAGGTCCCCGAGGCCCGACACGAAGGGCCCCATCCGGCGGCGGCGGGGCGCCGGCGCCCGGCGCCTGAAGAGCTGCCCCTCGCCGAAGAGCACGAGACCGGCCGTCGGCAGCCGGAAGCCCCGTCCCAGTTCGCCGTCAACCAGGCGCACTGCGCCTCCATCCCAGTCGATCTCGCGATTGCCGAGTATCTGGCGGAGCGATTCGTGACGCCCGGCCCGCGCGACCAGCCACAGGTCGTCGCCGCGAGCCGCGGCAGTCTCCACTTCGCGCGGAAAACGGGGAAGCTGATCGATCAGGACATCCGTCGCGACACCGCCGAAGTCGACCCGGGTTCGTCCGCCAGCCCGCTCGTCCAGGGCGCCGCCGATCCGGAGAGCCGCGTCTTCGACGAGGTCGAGCACCTCGGCGCTGGGCACCGTCAATCGTTCGGGCTCGGCGACGATGTCACCGTCGTCGGACCGTCTCGTGTACTCGTCCCAGAGCATTTCGGCGTGCTGCTCGATCTCCCGCCGCACCCGGTCGAGCTCGACCACGACCACCGTGGCATCCGTCATCACCTCACCGAGACTCGTGCTCCGCTGCAACAGCGGCAGGTACTTCTCCCATCCCGGGAAGGGTTCCCCTTCCACCATTTCCCGCAACGTCGTGCGCGCAGGTTCCGCCAGATCGTCACCCCGTTCCTCCAGCAGCACCAGGGCGAGTTCGGCGGCCTGCTCCGGCGCGGCCGCGAAGGGCGTCAGGGGCCGCAGACGCAACGACTCGACCGCCTCCTCGGAACGCTGCGTCGAAGCGTCGAAACGGTGGATGCTCTCGATCGTGTCCCCGAACAGATCGAGTCGAGCCGGCCGCGGTTCGCCGGGGGCGAAGAGATCGAAGACGCCGCCCCGTTGCGCCACCGCGCCCACCGCCGCGACCAGATCGGCGCGCCGGTAGCCGTGCGAAACCAGGTGGGTCAGAAGCTCCTCCAGGAGAACGTCCTCCCCGACCCGGAGGTCGACGACAGACTCCAGGAAAGCCCGCGGTTCGGCGAGACGATGGAACAGGGTCCGGGGCGTGCAGACCACGGTGGCCCGCGTAGCGCCCAGCAAGGCGTCGTAGGCGACGCTCTCCTGGGCCCGTACCTGCAACGAGGCCTCGGCCTGCTGGTATGGCGTCAGAGCCGGAGACGGAAAGGCGACGACCCGCGCCCCGTCCCGGCGCCCGAGCAGCCGGGTTCCCTCGGTCCAGGCCAGCACCTCGCTCTCGCTCGGTACGACGACGAGCTGGGCCGCGCCGCGTTCCTCGGCCAGCAGCTCGAACACGACCGACGCCGCGCGCACCGGAAGCCCTGTGACCGATGCGCGCTCGGCCGCCGCCAGCTCCCGGTAGTCGCCGCCGCGCCGAACGCGGCGGCGGAGTTCACGCCACGCGGACACCGGGTCAGAGCTGGATCAGTCGTCCGTCCGCGGCAGGACGACGACCGTGTCACCCGGTCGCACCAGGCCCAGCTCTTCGCGCGCCAGACGTTCCAGCACCACCGGATCGTCCTGCAGCAGCACGAGCGTGCGTCTCAGGCTGCCGACCCGCAGCGCCGCCTCCTCGAGCTCAAACTCGAGCTCCGCCTCCCGCTCCGCAAGCTCCTCAAGCTCCGCGTAGCTCTCGGTGCCTGCCTTGGCGAGCAACAGGAGAACCAGGATCAGCCCAAGACCGATCAGCGTCGACAGCGACCGCTGGGTCCATTCCCGCCAACGATCCATGCGCTCACGCAGCCGCCCAAGCCGGTCTGGAGGCGTCGCCGACACGGACAAAGCCTATACGAGGAGCGGCCTGGAAGCCGGATCGACCCGCAGGGCACGGGGCACCGTCCCACCCCGTCACGGGTTGACACCTCACCCGCGCTATGCCACTATCTTCCGTCCTGACGCGGGGTGGAGCAGTCTGGTAGCTCATTGGGCTCATAACCCAAAGGTCGCAGGTTCAAATCCTGCCCCCGCTACCAAGTCTTCGAAGGGCGCGGCGAAAGCCGCGCCCTTCTTGCGTCCAGCCCCACCCCCCTACCGAACAAACGGCAGCACCGAGTACCGCACCCGCTTCGTGTAGCGCTCCCAGAGTTCGCCGTACTTCGCGCGGCAGCGCCGATCGTCACGCCTCGAACGGTGCAGCAGCAGTCCCGTCAGCCACGCCGGCAGCAGGAAGGGCACCCAGGACACGAACCCGGTCGTCAGGGTGAACGCGAAGTACACGCAGATCTCGCCCGTGTAGTTGAGGTGCCGTCCCTTGCCCCAGAACCCGGAAACCAGCAAACGTCCGTCCAGGGTCTCGGCGGGGCGGCCCCAGATCTTCACGTTCGGATCCTGCTTGAAGCGGTGCTTCTGCTCGTTCGCGCCGCGGAAGAGCCAGAAGCCGAAGGCGGCGAGCAGGACGATCCCTACCGCCGCGACCCGCGGCAGGGTGTCCGAAGCGTGGACCAGCCACCAACCGGAGAGGCAGTAGAAGAACGGCACCAGGACGTAGTCGCCCCAGACCAGCCCCAACCCGAAACGCTCGGCAATGATGTCCCAGGTGTGGACCATTCCGTACTCGAACTGGAAGTAGTTGAACACGTACGCGAACGTGATGGCCTGGTAGATGGCCATCGCCAGCGTCACCTCGCCGTAGATCTCGTACTGGACGGCGGCGAACGACAGGTTGAACACCGCCAGGCCGATGAGCGACGGGCGGTAGCTGAACATCTTCAGATCCACCCCGAAGAGTGTCGGGTTGAGCTCCGAGCCCATGAAGAAGCTCCGACCATCTCCCGCCGAGGCACTCCGGGCCCGGGCTCCCCGGAGATATAGCCAGCCGGAGACCGCAAGGGAGAACACGTTCGCCATGACGAACAGAGCGACGAAGTGCGTGTGGAGCACCGAGAAGGAGAACCAGCCGGAGACCTGGGCGACGACTCCCAGGATGACGGTGACCAGGAACAGCACGAGGCCGTTCAGCTTGTAGACGCGCGTTTCTCCTTCGAGCTCCGGCCCGGCGACCCGCCGTCCCGGCAGGACGATCGAACCCACGAAGAGAAAGCCGACGAACAGCAGCAGCATCCCCGCCGCCTCCAGCAGAGTGCTGCCCGACAGCGTGGACAACGAAAAGTCCGGCATGCCTGTACCTCCCTTTCAGCGAGACTAGCGGGCCGGCTCGGCCGGCAACCGGACGGACATCACCGCCGCCAGGATGAGCACCACGCCAATCGCGACGAACGGCGCCTCCGGCGACAGCGCCTGGAACATGTACGTCGCAACCAGCGGCGCCGCGATCTTGCTGGCGTTGCCGTACGCCTGCTGCACGCCGAGCACCTGCCCGACGACATCGCTTCCCGGGGCGCGCTTCGAAACCTGGGACGTCGTGCAGGGGAAGAGAAGCGAGGTGCCCAGCGGGACGAAGAACACCGCCGCACCGAGCGTCCAGAGGCCGGTGGCGAACGGAATCGCGACCAGGCCGACGCCGAAGCTCACGGCGCCGGCGCGCAGGACGCTGAGCTCTCCGTAGCGCCGGACCGCCCATCCCAGAACGAGCACGCGAAACGCGATGGACAGCCCGCCCAGATAGAAGAAGAACAGCCCGATGTTCGACTCGTCCACCCCGAACCGACGTCCAAGATAGAGGCCGATGATCGCCGTCATTCCCGCCATGCCGATCTGTCCGGCGGCGTAGATCCAGATCAACAGGTTCAGCGGACGCAGCGGCTGGACCGCCAC
The DNA here is from genome assembly GCA_965232105.1 of Thermoanaerobaculia bacterium. Lineage (GTDB taxonomy): Bacteria > Acidobacteriota > Thermoanaerobaculia > Multivoradales > Multivoraceae > Multivorans. The sequence continues at coordinate 1,502,129 of OZ246956.1, read as the reverse complement.
CCGACCGACCGCGCCGAGGATCGAGTACGGCACCTCCTCCGCGTCGGACTCTTCCCTTCTCTGCCGGGATTCCGGCAGCCAGATGCGCGCGAACACCGCGGCCGCCAGGCTGAACGCCGCAGCCACAGCGCCGGCCCCGGCCGGATGAAGCTGGGCCGCGAGACTGCCCACGGCCGGGCCAGTCATCGCCGCCGAACTCGTGACGGCCGTCACCCATCCGATTCCCTCTGCCCGCCGCTCGCCGGTCACCGAATCCGCGATGTAGGCGAACACCACCGGCACCGTGCCGCCGCCGACACCATGCACCAGCCGGGCCAGCAGCAGCAGTTCGAGCGACTGCGCCATTCCGAAGAGCAGGTAGCCCGCAGCCGACACGACAAGGCCGAGAAGCAGCGCCGGCCGGCGGCCGGAGCGGTCGGCGAGCCGGCCCCAGAGGGGTGCGCTCGCCATCGCCGCCAGGGCGAAGGCGGACACCAGGGCGCCGACTTCCAGGGGCGTCGCGCCGTAGCGCTCGGCGTAGAACGGCAGAAGCGCCACGACCAGGAACTCGCCCAGCGTGCTGACGAAGGCGACCACCATGAGCGCCGCCAGGCGATGGCGGATCAACTGCGGCACCTCAGAGGCGGCCGCCCGTGCGGTCGTCCCAGGCAATGGTGGATCAGGCGCGACACGGGTTACCCCCGCTGGTCGTCAGGGCGCTCAGAGCCGGCCGCCGGCGCGGTCGTCCCAGGCGATGAAGGCGACCGCGCTCAGCACCATGAGCAGCACGCCGTAGGCGGCGGCGATGCCCGTCTCCTGGATCCGCAGGCTGGACTGGATCTCGATCGAGATGGGGCGCGTGTCGTAGGTGTAGAGCACGATCGACGTGACGAAGTCGCCCAGCATCGTGATGAAGGCAAGGCCGGCGCCCGCGATCACCGCCGGCCGCAACAGCGGCAACACGATCTGCACGACCGTCCTCAACGCGCCGGCGCCGAGACTCGCCGCCGCCTCTTCCAGGCGCGGGTCGAGCTGGCGCATCCCGGCGAAGATCGAACGGCCGGTCAGGGGCAGCGAGCGGACCAGGTACGCCAGGGGCAGGATCCAGAGCGTCCCAACCAGCACGAACCGGCCGACCCAGGGGGCGTTGACGCTCATCGCCGCCGCCAGGGCAAGAGCGAACACGGTGCCCGGGATCGCCCAGGGCAGGGTCATCATCGCCTCCAGCGCCCGACCGGGCAGACCGCCGCGCCGGAGCGACAATCGCGCCGCGGCGACGCCCACGACGACCGCCGCCAGGGTCGCCGCGGCGGCCATCCACAGTGAGTTGAGAGCAGGCCGCAGCCGTTCAGCCGACGACAGAAGATCGCCGTAGTTCACGAGGCCGAGCACCGGCGGGAATGCCTCCACGGTCCACGTGTTCGGGGGTACGAGCGACATGACGATCAGCGTTGCGTGGGGCAGCAGCAGCACGCCCGCGAGGACCCAGCCACCCGTCGCCGCCGCGATCCTGGACGCTTGAGTCTGCAGCCGCCTGCGCGCCGGCGGCGTGCCCCGCGCGCCCGACGCCAGGTCCAGGCCCGGATCGATCCGGCGCAGCAGCAACAGCGAGCCGAAGGCCAGGAGCGCCAGCATCGTCGTCTCGACGTAGGCCATGCGCAGCTCCCCGTTCAGCTTCGAGGCGACGATCTGGGTCGTCATCACGCGAAAACCGCCACCGAAGATGTAGGGCGCCGAGAAGGAGCCGAGCGAGGTCATGAAGGTAAGCAGTGTCGCCCCGGCCAGCGCCGGCCGCAGCCGCGGCAGGGTCACCCGGAACAGGATCTGCGACCGGCTCGCGCCCAGACTCTGCGCGGCTTCGATGGCAGCTCCGTCCTGCCCCGACAACCCCGCCCGCGTGAACAGGTAGAAGTAGACGTACATCGAGTACGCGTGGACCAGCAGGATCGCCCACGCCCCGGTGAGCCGCCACGACACGTCGAGACCCACGGTCTGCAGCCCCCGCGCCACGAACCCGCTCTCGCCGTAGAGGAACAGGAAGGCGATGACGCCGACCAGCGGCGGCAGCGCCACCGGCAGCGCGACCAGGGCGCCGAGCAGGCGCCGGCCCGGGATCTCGTTGCGTTCGAACAGGAAGCCGAGCGGCACGCCGATCGCGGCCGCGGCCAGCGTCGACAGCACGGAGATCCACAGCGTCCGCCACATCGCGTTCCACTCGTCGGCGCGGGTGAAGAAGGACCGGAACGCCTCCGTCGTCGGACCATCGGCGTCCGGACCGCCGATGCCGAAGGCCTCCGCCGCGACGACGAGCAGCGGGTAGCCGACGAGCCAGACGAGGAACGCCAGGACCAGCCACGGCATGAGCGACCGGAGTTGCACCGAGCCGCGGCCGCGACTCGCGGGGTTCAAGGCCCGGCCCCGGTCGACCCGGCCGGGAAGACGCGCGGCGGCGGCTCCTGCGCGGCCGGTCGCACGACGCAGGCCCCGCTCAGGCCGGCCGCGGTGCCGGGCATCGCGACTTCGACGGAGACGGAATCCGCCGCTGCCCCGAAGCCGCCGGACGGAGCGGTCAACCGGACGGTGTAGAAGCTGCTGCTGCCGGTGTAGCGCTCGACCTCGATCTCGCCTGTCAAGCCGGTTCCCGCGCCCGGCGCCAGTTCGAGCGCTTCGATCTCCAGAGCCTCCGGGCGGACGCACACGTCGACCCGGTCGCCAGCCTCGATCCCGTCGCCGCCCCGGCAGGACCAGACCTGCGGAGCCCCCTCCGACCCGATTCGGACCTCGAGCGCGCCGCCGGCGCCTCTCGCTTCGACCACCCCCGGCAGCACGGAGCAGCGGCCAACGAACGTCGCGACGAAGCGCGACGCGGGATCCTGGTAAAGCTCCGCGGGCGCCGCGACCTGCTCCAGCCGGCCGTCATTCAGCAACCCGATCCGCTCCCCGAGTTCGAACGCCTCCTCCTGCTCGTGAGTGACCAGCACCGTCGTGATGCCGGTCTTCTTGACCGTGTGGCGCAGATCGATGCGCGTCTCCTCGCGCAGCGCCGGATCGAGGTTCGAGAGCGGCTCGTCGAGCAGCAGGACCCGCGGCCGCGGCGCCAGTGCCCGGGCCAGGGCAACCCGCTGCTGCTGGCCGCCCGAGAGTTCGGCGATCCGCCTCGCCTCGAATCCGCCCAGGCGCACGAGTTCCAGCATCTCGGCGACGCGCGCCTGCACGTCGCCCTGCCCGCCGCCGCGGACTTTGAGCCCGAAGGCCACGTTCTCCGCCACGCTCAGATGCGGGAAGAGCGCGTAGCTCTGGAACAGCATGCCGACGCCGCGACGGGCCGGCGGCAGGTGTCCCACCGCCTCGTCCGCGATCAGCAGGCGCCCCCGGTCGAGCTGTTCGAAGCCCGCCAGCAACCGCAGCATCGTCGTCTTGCCGCTGCCGCTTGGGCCCAGCAGAGCGAAGATCTCGCCCGGCTCGACATCGAGCGAAACGCCGGCGAGAACGACCGTGTCGTCGAACGACTTGTAGACGTCGTCGAACCGGACGGAGGCGCCGGCCGCCAGGCTCATCCCCCGCCCTGACCGCGAACGGCCCGGTCCCACTCCGCCATCCACTCGGACCCGTTCTCCTCGATCATCTGCCAGTCGACCTCGGCCCGACGAAGGCGCGACTGCACGTCCGCCACCCACGGCGCGAGCTCCTCGGCGTCCAGATCGCCCCGCGCCGGCAGGCGGAACGCCTCGCGCACCGCCAGGGCCAGCGCCTCGGGCGAGCCCAGCCAGTCGAGGAATGCCTCGGCCTCCCCCGGGTGTTCCGAGCCCGCGACGACGCCCACCGAGTCCTGGATCACCGCCGTGCCGCTTGCCGGGAACCGGTAGGCGACGGGGGCGCCCCGGTCGATCAGGGAGAGCGTGTCCGTCATCTCCCAGAGCGTGAGCACTCCCTCCTGCCGGGTCAGCTTCTCGTGCAGAACCGCGGGGCTGTGCACGTACTCCCGGGTCTGGCCGTCGAGCCGGCGCAGCCAGTCGAAGCCGGCCTCCGTGCTGCCCGTTTCGACCACGGAGTCGGCCAGAATCTTGCCGAAGATCGTCCGCATCGTGCCGCTCGCGAGCGGGTCGCGGATCACGACCTCGTCGTGCCAGCGCTCGTCGAGCAGATCGTCCCAGTCCGTCGGCGCCTCGTCGGCGCTGATCGCGTCGCGGTTGTAGACGATGATCGTCGGCGTCTGGTAGAGCGTGTAGTAGAGACCCTCCGGGTGCCGGTCGGCGGCGTCCAGGGCGCCGGCCCACGAGGGCTCGGACGGCGCCAGCAGGCCCTCCGCCGCGCCGCGCGCCAGGATCGTCGCAGGACCGCCGAACCAGACGTCCGCCTGCGGGTTCGCCCGCTCGGAGCGAATCCGGTCGTAGACCTCCTGCGACCCCATGTCGAGCCAGCGGACATCGACATCGGGACGAGCGTCTTCGTACGCCTGCTCGACGACCGTCAGCAGATCCCGGCCATGCGGCGAGTAGACGACCAGCGGCGTCCGCCCGTCACCGCCGCAGCCCGCCACGGCCGCGGCCGCCGCAAGCGCAAGCAGGATTGATCGACGGCCCAGGGCAAAGGCGTTCCGCATCGGCCGCCAAGTGTACGCGGCCTGAAGCACCCGCCTGCCCGGAGACCGCGAAGCGGCGAGCCGGAGTCGGTCAGGGAACAGAGCGTCAGGGGGCCGACCGCACCACCAGACTCGGATGGAACCGGCGGAGGTTGCGGAAGTAGGTGCGGTTGGCGGAGGCGAGCCAGTCGAGGTCGACGGCCTCGGGGTCGCCAGCCTCGGCGATCTGGCCTTCGAGCAGGCGACGAGGGTAGACCTTCATCTCGCCGACAACCAGGACCGGCTCGCCGTCCTCGGTGGCGGTCTCCACCCGAAGGCCCTCCGCCTCGAGTTCACGCCGGAGGAGATCTCCCAGGCACCGGAGAACGTCACCGGGCAGTGCGTCCGGAGTGACGACACGTCTCCTTGTGTCCGCACGAGCCGCTCTCACGGTGGGACCATCCCGCATGGATCGTTGCAAGGTTGGAGAATCCGCCTCAACGTCTCTCCGTCGACATTGCCGCCGCTGACGACCACCGCGGTGATCTTGCCGTCGCGCGGTATCGCGCCCTGCAGAAGGGCCGCCACACCGACCGCGCCGCCGCCTTCGACCACCCAGCCCTGCACATCGACCAGGAAACGCATCGCCGACGCGATCTGTTCCTCGGCAACAAGCACCACATCGTCCAGGTAGCGCTCGCAGATCGGCACCGTCATCGAGCCCGGCTCGATATCGCCCGAGAGCGCCTCGGCAAGGGTGTTCCAGACTTGTGGTCTGTCGCCGTTGTGAAAGACGTTGAACATCGCCGGCGCCGATTCGGAACTCACACCGATCACCTCGACCGCGGGGTTGAGCTCCTTGACAGCGGTGGCAACGCCGGCAATCAGGCCGCCGCCGCCCACGGGGACCAGCACCCTCTCGACCCGGGGCAACTCGGAGACGATCTCGACGCCGATGGTGCCGGCCCCGGCGATCACCCGCTTGTCGTTGTAGGGCGACAACCAGGTCAAGCCGCCTTGGGTGCGGCGCAGGGCTTCGGCCTCGGCCTGATCGAAATTGTCACCGAAGAGCACCGCTTCGGCACCGGTGCCGTAGCGACGCACTCCGCCTACCTTCTTCTTCGGCGTTGCGACGGGCATCAGAATCTGTGCCGACGCACCACACAGACGCGCAGCGTAAGCGACCGCCATCGCGTGATTGCCCGAAGATGCGGTGATGATGCCCCGGGCCAGCGCCTTCTCGTTCAGCGACAGCATGGCGTTCAGCGCTCCTCGTATCTTGAACGAGTGCGTCAGATTGGCGTTCTCCAGTTTCAGAAACGTCCCGGCGCCGAGACCGGCAGCATCTTCGAGCGGCGTCGGCCGCAAGTGATCCCTCAGGCGGTGCTGCGCTCGGACGATGTCACCGAGGGTCGGGTGGTCTGTCATGGCGCAAAGACTCGTGACGGATCGGCAGCCCGGCCTTGCGGCACGCACGCGACAAGGGCTGTTCGTTCCCAACATAGTATGGGCGGAATGCGATCGGCGGGCCTTGACGAGATCAGATCCGCTCTCGACGTACCCGCCGCCATCGAGTTGATCGAAGCCGGATTCGTGGCGCTGTCGAGCGGTGCGGCAACGGTTCCTTCCGTCGGTTATCTGGGATTCGACAGACCGCCGGGTGAGTGCCACATCAAGTACGGTCGAATCCACGGCGATGAGGTTTTCGTCGTCAAGATCGCCACTGGCTTCTATGAGAACGCTTCGCGCGGTCTTCCCACGGGCCACGGAATGATGATCGTCATGTCGGCGGAGACCGGCGAGACGTTGGCCTTGCTGGACGACTCGGGCTACCTGACCGATGTGCGAACCGCCATCGCGGGCTGCATTGCGGCCCGCTATCTCGCGCCCGACGTGGTCGAGTGCATCGGCATTGTCGGTGCGGGCATGCAGGCCCGCATGCAATTGCAGTACCTGCGCCATGCGCGCGATTGCAACCGGGTCCGGGTCTGGGCGCGACGCCGCGAACAGGCGGCGGCGTACCGGAGCGAGCTGTCGGATTCCGGCTTCGACGTTCAGGTAGACGAGACCCTTCAGGACCTCTGCGAAAACAGCAACCTGATCGTCACTGCCACGGCGGCGAGGAGTGCTCTTGTCCGCGGCGAGTGGATCCGGCCGGGTACTCACCTCACCGCGATGGGAAGCGATGCTCCCGGCAAGCAGGAACTGGACCCGGCGTTGTTCGCAAGAGCCGGTGTGTGTGCCGTCGATTCACTGTCGCAGTGCATCGACCACGGTGAGTCGCACCACGCGCTAGCGGGCGGCCACCTGGCCGAAACCGGTCTCGTCGAACTGGGCGACATCATCGCCGGCAAGGCCACGGGACGCTCGGACGAGGACGAGATCACCATCGCGGATCTGACCGGTGTCGCAGTGCAGGACATTCAGATCGCAAAGGCAGTCTGGCAGGCATTGAAGGACTAGGACCGGTTCGCGGTCGGGGCGAGCCGTTCGCTGCCGCCCATCAGCCGTCGAGACCCGCCACGAGGTCGCGTTCGGATGGGACGCGCCTGAGTTCGTCGTGCCGGGGCCGGTGGGTCTTCTGTGTCATCAACGACACCGCCACCATCGCGATCAGGCTGAACACCGGGGCCAGCAGCGTGTCCAGGCCGCGGTACGCGTCCGTGACGGCGAAGTGAAGCACGAGCCGCGCGGCGCTGCCGGCAATCACGCCTGCGAGCGCGCCGGTCGTGTTCGCCCTGCGCCAGAACAGGCCGAGCAACAGCGGCACGAAACAACCCGCCAATACGATGTCGAACGCCAGGATGAGAAGAATCCCCGGCTGCGGTCGCAGGTAGGCGAAGACGACCGCGCCGGCCATCGTCGGCAGGGCGATCCAGCGGGAGAAGCGGAGCATCCGCTCGTCATCCCAGGGCGACCGGCTGTGCCGCTGGACCAGGTTGCGGGTGATCACGTTCGCGAGGTCGAGCACGACGCCGCTCGCGGTCGACATGCTGGCGGCGATGATCCCGAGCAGGATCGCACCGCCGACGAGCATCGGCAGATCGCTGAGCGCGAGGTCGATCAGCAGCGAGGCGCCAGGTTCCCGGTCGAAATGGAAGGCGGCCAGGCCGATCAGCGAGACCGCGAGTCCGACCACGAGAGTCAGCCCCGCGGCGAGGTAGCAACCGCGCTTCGCCGAGCGGCCCGAATCGGCGGAGATCATCCGCTGGATGAAGTCGATGGCCACGATGTCGCCAAGCGCCAGCGATCCCAGGGCCGCCCAGTTGACGAGGGCTCCGTGCTCGCGGGAGAACAGTCCGTTCAGGCTCATGCTGCCATCGGGCGCCGCGGCGAGGAGGACGCCCCAGCCGTGCGCGCCGCCCAGCCAGGCCACCGCGATGACGATGCTGACGATGAAGATCGAGACCTGGAGGACGCTGGTGGCGATCGTCGCGTGGAGACCGCCCGAGACCGCGTAGGCGAGGATGCAGACGGCGATGCCGACCAGCATCGGCAGGTAGGGCAGTCCGAACACGACCCGCAGCAGGAGGCCGAGCCCCGCGAGGTTGCCGGCAACCAGCACGATGTTGCTCAGGAGCATCAGGCCCGCGGCGAGCGTCTCGGTTCGGACGCTGTACCGCCGCCGGTAGAAGTCGGCCAACGTCATCAGCCGCATCCGGTGCAGGGGTTCCGCGAACCAGGCGCCGGCGATGACCAGGCAGAGCGCCAGGCCGATCGGAATCACCGCGCCGGCCCAGAATCCGCTCGAGTGGACGAGCGACGCGTTGCCCACCGAGCCGTTCGCGTCGAACGCCTGCGCGCAAAGCGTGATGCCGACGACCCCGACCGGCATCGCGTTGCCGGCGACGTAGTAGTTGGTCGCCCGGCCGCCGATCCTGGCGTAGGTCCTGACGCCGACGACCAGGGTCACGGCGATGAACACGAGGACGGCTACGCCGATCGCTGACACGGCGGCAGTGTAGTCGGCGGCCGCGGCCGATTCGCCCGGGCGCCATCCGTGAGTCCGATGAGACCGGTGCACCGAGTGGTTCACGGGCACCGCCGATGGCGCCACCCGTAAACGCTGGCCGGCTGTATAGTGCCGGACGGTAGTGATCGCGCGCGGTATCAACCGGACGCCCGTACCCTTCGCGCTTGCTGCGATGCTCGTGGCCTGCGCGTCCTCCGAACAGGGCGGCGCCCCATCGACCGCCCCGGCCGAGACGGTCGACGCCGCCGTTGTTGCCAACCTCCGCGACGAGGGTTTCCACCGCTCGCGGGTCATGGAGTTCGCCCACGTCCTGACGGACCTCTACGGCCCCAGGTACGCGAACTCGCCTTCCTACGACGGCGCATCCCGCTGGGCCCGGGACACGCTCGAGGGCTTCGGCCTCAAAGCGGCGCTCGAACCCTGGGGCGAGTTCGGCTACGCCTGGGAGAACCGCCTCACGTCGGTTCACATCACGGCGCCGCAGTACCAGCCGGTCATCGGTTACGCGCAGCCCGGCACCCGGAGCACGAACGGCAGCGTCGCCGGTCCGGTCGCCGCGATCGATCTGTCGGCCATCCGGACGCGGCACGACCTGAACGCTCTGGGAGAACGGATCGAGACGTCGATCCTCCTCATCTCGCCCGAGCGGGTGCTGGTTCCCAACTTCCTGGCGCAGGCCGTTCGGCTCTCGGACGAGGAGCTCAGCGGGATGGCCCGCCTCGAGATCGACCCGCGAAACAACCCCGCTCAGTCGGCGGACGACGACGAGGCTGAACCCGAGCTGACGCGCCGCGACATCGAGACGTTCCTGGAACAGCAAGGCGTCGCTGTCCTCGTCGAAATCGGCTCCGAGAACGTCGGCCCGATGGACAAGGGCATCGTTCACGTCTCGGGCGACGGTCCGCTGCCGCTCGACGAACCGGCGCCGATGCCCAGGGTCGTCATCGCGGCGGAGCACTACAACCGGATGACGCGGCTGCTGACCAACGAAACGCCGGTCGAGATGGAGATCGAGGTCCGGAACGAGCTCAGGGCCGAGGATCCGGTCGACTACAACGTGATCGCGGAGTTGCCCGGCGCCGACCTGGCCCATGAAGTCGTGATGATCGGCGGCCACCTCGACGCGGAACCCGCCGGCACCGGCGCCACGGACAACGCGGCCGGCTGCGCGATCGTGATCGAGGCGATGCGGCTGCTGCGGGCAGCCGGCCTCGAACCCAGACGCACGATCCGCGCCGCCCTCTGGGGCGCCGAGGAGGCCGGCCTGCTCGGCTCCCGCGGTTACGTGCGCGAGCATTTCGGCGACCCGGCGGCATCCGACAAGCCGGCCGCTCACGCGAACCTCTCCGTCTACTTCAACGTTGACTGGTACGGGCGCTTCCGCGGCATGTACCTGCAGGGCAACGACGCATCCAGGCCGATCTTCGAGGCCTGGATGGAGCCGTTCCACGACCTGGGGATGTCCTGGATCGTGCCCGGCAACACCTGTTGCACCGACCACATGGCCTTCCTCGAAGCGGGTCTGCAGGGATACCAGTTCATCCAGGACGACCTCGAGTTCTTCAACGCGACGTTTCACACGAACATGGATGTCTACGATCGCCTGATCACCGAGGACCTGCAGCAGGCGTCGGTGATCCTGGCCAGCTTCGCCTACCATGCCGCGATGCGCGAAGGGCCGTTCCCGCGCGCGGACGGCCTGAACAACGGACGGCGCTGGCACAAGTAGCGCCAGCGAGACCGGGGACGAGGAGCAGCATGGAGTACCGCACCCTGGGACGCACGGGCGTCAAGGTCGCGCCACTCTGCTTCGGCAGCGACAACTTCGCCGACCCGACGCCAGAGCCGGAATGCGTCCGCATGCTGGAAACCGCGATGGACAAAGGCATCAACCTGATCGACACCGGCGAGGTCTATGCCGAGGGCGAGGGCGAGCGGATCATCGGCCGGGCGCTCAAGGCAAACGGCCGGCGCCACGAACTGCTGATCGCGACCAAGGTCGACCACGGTCGCCGGGTGGTGGGCGAGAGTGTCGTGGACTACACGGGCAGCATCGGCCCCAACGAGTACGGCCACTCGCGGCTCAACCTGATCCGTGCCTGCGAAGGCTCGCTCCGAAGGCTGCAGACGGATTACATCGATCTCTATCAACTGCACCGCCCTTCGCCCGAGATGCCGTTCGACGAGAGCCTGAGGGCGCTGGACGACCTGGTCCGCGCCGGGAAGATCCGCTACATCGGCTGCTCGACGCACCCGGCCTGGATGGTCGCCGAGGCCGTGATGACGAGCGAACTGAAGGGCTACGCCCGCTTCGCCAGCGAACAGCCGCCCTACAACCTGCTGGACCGCCGGATCGAGAACGAACTGATCCCGATGTGCCAGCGACTCGGCCTCGGCATCATCACTTGGGCGCCGATGGCGATGGGCGTGCTCGCCGGCCGTTACCTGAGCGACTCGGACTATCCCGAGAACTCTCGCGCCGCTCTCCGCGGCGGCTTCTACGCCGACCGCGTCACGCGAGCCGGAATCGACGTCGGCCGCAAGTTCGCCGAAATCGCGGCGGACTCCGGATTGACGCCGGCCCAGTTCGCGATCCTCTGGACCAAGGATCAGCCGGGGATCACCGCGCCGCTGATCGGACCGCGCACGCTCAGGCACCTGGAGGATCTGCTGCCGGTGCTCGACATGAGCCTCTCTTCTGAACAGCGCGCGGCCTGCGACGCGCTCGTGCCGCCGGGAAGCGTCGTCGCCGACTTCCACAACACGGCGGACTGGATGAAGATGACCGTCCTGCCCCCGATGGCCGACTGATGCGCGTCTTCAACGCACCTCAGGCTGATCGTCTCGCGCTGCCGTAGGCTGAGTTCCGCATGCATGTCTCCCAGGTGATCCACGCCGTCGACACGCACGTCTGCGGCGAACCGGGGCGGGTAATCGTCGGCGGCGTCCTCGACGTCCCCGGGGCGACGATGTTCGAGAAGATGCGCTACCTCGAAACCGAGGCGGACGAACTCCGGCTGCGGATGCTGCGCGAGCCGCGCGGCTATCCCGCGGCGAACTGCAACCTGATCCTGCCGCCGACCCATCCCGACGCGGTGGCCGGTTACGTGATCATGGAGCAGGTCGAGTACCCCGGCATGTCCGGCACGAACACGATCGCCGTGGTCACCGTGTTGATCGAAACCGGGATGGCGCCGCATACCGAGCCCGTCACCGAACTCACCCTGGAGTCGCCCGCCGGCCTGATCCGGGTGCGCGCCGACGTCGAACGCGGCAAGGTGAAGCGGGTCGAGTTCGAGAACGTGCCCGCTTTCGCCGTCCACCTCGACGCCGTGCTCGACGTCCCGGAACTCGGCAAGGTCACGGTCGACGTCGCCTACGGCGGCATGTTCTACGTCATTGCCGACGCGGACCAGGTCGGCCTGACCCTGGCGCCGGATGAGGCCGCCGAGGCCGCCCGCGTCGGCGAGATGATCAAGGCGGCCTGCCAGGAGCAGTTGGCTCCGCCCGTTCACCCGCTGAACCCGGAGATCCGGGGCGTCACGATCGGTCAGCTCTCCGCGCCGCCGCTTACGGCCGGCGCCCACCGGCGCAATACGGTCATCGTGTCCACCGGGAAGCTCGACTGGGACAAGCCGCTGACCTGGACCGGCGCCCTTGACCGTTCCCCCTGCGGTACGGGCACCTGCGCGAAGATGGCGGCAATGTGGGCCAAGGGCGAACTGCCGCTCGGCCGGGAGTTCGTCCACGAGGGCGTCCTCGGCACGACGTTCACCGGGCGCATGGTGCGCGAGACAAGGGTCGGCGACGTCGACGCCGCGGTGCCCACGCTGGCGGGCGCCGCGTGGATTACCGGCTTCGCCCAGTACGTCGTCGATCCGGAGGATCCCTTCCCCAACGGGTTCACCGTCGGCGACATCTGGGGCGGCCAGGAGGGCTGACGTGGAATGAGTAACGGGTGGGCGTGGAATGAGTGAAGACCGAGTCATCGTGATCACCGGCGCCTCGAACGGACTCGGCGCCGAAGTAGCCGAGCACTTCGCCCTCAAGGGCTTCCGGGTCCTCATTCACTATCTGAACGAGGCGCGCGGTCAGGCGGTGTTCGACCGCATCGCCGGCCAGGTCGACCCCGACCGGCTGATGAAGCACCAGGCCGATGTCGGCAACCGGGAGCAGGTGCGGGCCATGTTCGACGCCGTGGTCGACCGCTTCGGGCGGGTCGACATCCTGATCAACTTCGCCGGCATCAACCGTGACGCTCCCTTCCTCGAACTGACCGACGAGATGTGGGACTCCGTCCAGTCGGCCCACCTGAAGGGGCACTTCCTCTGCTGCCAGGAGTACGTCTTCCACAATCCGGACAGGCCCGGAGCGATCGTGACCGTCGCCGCCGCCTGCGGCCAGATCGGCCGCCTGAACGGCGCGAACTTCTGCAGCGCCAAGGGTGGAATCCTCGCCCTGACGAAGTGCTTGGCGCGCGAGCTCGCGCCGCGGATCCGGGTCAACTGCCTGGTGCCGGGATCGGTACGGACCCGGGAGGTGATCGACCGCTACGACCTCGATACGGAGGAGGGGCTGGCGCGGGAACTCGGCTCCCTGCCGATGAGCAGGCTCGGTGAGTTCGAGGACGTGAACCGGATCGTCGAGTGCATGATCGACGCCGAGTTCACTACCGGCGCCAGCTTCTACGTCAACGGCGGCCAGTACATGCATTGAAGCGCCTCGCCGCCATTGCCCGGAGCCTGGTCCGCCACCCGCTCGAGGTGGCGGTCAGCGCGATCCTGGTGGCGCTGGTCGCGGTGACCTTCTCCCAGGTCGTCTTCCGCTATGTGCTCGAAGCGTCCCTCTCCTGGTCCGAGGAGCTGGCCCGCTTCCTCCTGATGTGGCTCGCCGCGCTCTCCACCGCCTATGCGATGAAGACGGGCGCCCACTTCGCCCTCCGTTTCCTGGTCGACCGGACCCCGCCGGCCGCTCAGCGGATGATCGGGACCCTGGTCGCGGCGAGCACGGCGCTGTTCCTCGCCGTCTTCGCCTACCAGTCCCTGCGTTTCGCCATCGAGGTCCACGACATGCTCGCGCCCGCGACCCGCATGTCGATGGCGATCCCCTACTCCTCCGCCTTCGTCGGCAGCACGCTGACCCTCTACTACGTGCTCATCAACTGGCGCCGGGAGTTCCATCCGTGCGCCCGCTGACGGGCACACGGACTGGTTCACGGGTGGCGCGGCGCGCGCCACCCGGGTTCCTGGCGTCCGGAGCGGAGTAGGACGCCGGCGCCGATGGGAATCCTGGTCATCCTGACCCTGGTCGCGGCACTGCTGCTCGGCGTGCCGGTGGCCGTCGCGCTGGCGCTCGCGGCGATGGTGGGCCTGCTCTACAGCTCGCCCGAGTTCCTGATCGTGATGCCGCAGAAGTTCCTGGCGGGTCTCGATTCCTTCCCGCTGCTCGCCGTGCCATTGTTCGTCCTCGCTGGAGCGCTCATCTCGCACGGCGGCATGGCACGCCGGATCGTCGACATGGCGATGCAGTTCGTGGGCCGCCTGCCCGGCGGTCTCGGTCTGGTCGTCATCCTGTCGACCATGCTGTTCTCCGGTATCTCCGGTTCGCCGAGCGCGAACACCGCGGCGATCGGTTCCGTCGCCCTGCCGGCGATGCGCCAGCGGCAGTATCCGCCGGCCTTCGCGACCGCTGTCTTCGCCTCGGCCGGCGGCGTCTCGACCCTGGTCCCGCCCGCGATCGACCTGATCATCATCGGCGTGGTCTCAGGGATGTCGATCGGCGCCCTGTTCGCGGCCGGCATCACGCCGGCGATCGTGCTGGGTCTGGCCCTGATGGGGCTGACCTGGATCAAGGCCCTCGACCTCAACCTGCCGCTCGAGGCGAAGGCGTCCTGGCCACAGAGGCTGCGGGTCATCCGCAACGGCATCCTGCCGCTGTTCATGATCGTGATCATCCTCGGCGGCATCTACGGCGGGGTCTTCACGCCCACGGAAGCCTCCGCGGTCGCCGTGGTCTACGGCGCCCTCGTGTCCTTCTTCGTCTACCGGGAGCTGAAGCTGGAGGACATTCCGAAGGTCCTGCTGCAGACCGCCTCGCTTACCGGCGTCGTTCTGTTCGTCCTCGGGACGGCGTCCATGTTCTCCTTCGTTCTCACGTTCGAACGGCTGCCGCACCTGCTGGCCGAGGGGATCTCGACCCATGCACCGAACTGGATCGTCTTCATCCTCTTCGTCCACCTGATCTTCCTCTTTCTCGGCATGGTCATGGACGCCCTGCCGCCGATCATCATCCTGATGCCGATCCTGCTGCCGGCGGCGCTCGCCCTGGGCATGGACCCGGTTCACTTCGGCATCCTGGTCGCGGCCAACGTCGGCATCGGGATGATCTCGCCGCCCGTCGGCATCTGCCTGTACGTCGCCTGCGGCATCGCGAAGACGCCGATCGAGAAGGTGACGCCCAAACTGCTTCCTTTCCTCGCGCTGCTGCTCCTGATGCTGATGGTGATCACCTTCGTCCCCGGGGTCACGCTGTGGCTGCCGCATGCGCTCGGCTATGAGTAGCCGCCGTCCCCGTCGCCGATGGGCCACACACTGGGTGCGCCGGCGTCCCCGCCGGCTTCCGAGGAGAGACGCGCCGCGAGGCGGCGACCGCTCGACGCTCCATGTCGCGTTCCTCGTATTCGGCGCGCTCGCCCTCCTCGCCGGCTGCCGCGGCGGCGACGGCGTCACCGTGCTCAAGGTCGCGCACAACGGACCCGTCGGACACCCGTTCCAGGTCGGGTTCGAGGAGTTCCGGCGCGTCCTGGAGGATCGCACCGGCGGCGCGGTCCAGGTGCAGATCTTCGAGAACGAGCAGCTCGGCACCGAGGAAGAGGCGACCCTGATGGTCAAGCTCGGGGCGCTGGCCGCTTCGGCCGCCAGCGCCGGCGGCGGCATCTCGGCCTTTGTGCCGGAGGCCGAGATCTTCAACTTTCCGTTCATCTTTCGGGACCTCGATCACTTCTACCGCGTGCTCGACGGTCCGATCGGGGAGCGCGTCGCCGACCGGATCGAGGAGGAACTGGACGTCGTCGTCCTCGGCTACTGGTTCGCCGGCCGGCGCAACGCCTGGAACGCGGAGCGGCCGGTCGTCACGCCGGGCGACTTCGAGGGCCTGAAGATCCGCGTGATCCCGACCCCGATCCTGGTCGACACCTTCAACGCCCTCGGCGCCCAGGCGACGCCGATGTCATTCGGCGAGCTCTACTCCGCGCTGGAGCAGGGCGTGGTCGACGGCGCCGAGACGGACCACGTCGACCTCCACCAGGAGCGCTTCTACGAGGTGACGAAGTACGTGTCGTACACGCGACACCTCTACCTCGCCGTCGCCCTGATCTTCAGCCGCAAGCTCTACGACGAACTGCCGCCGAACGTCCAGGAGGCCGTGATCGAGGCCGGCAGAGCATCCATCACGGCCGAACGGGAGGCGATGACGTCGATGACCGCGGCCGCCCTGGTCGAGTTGAAGAAGCTCGGTCTCGAGTTCAACGAGATCGACCGCGGCCTGTTCGAGGAGAAGGTGCGGCAGGTCTACCTCGACAACGCCGACCGGGTGGGCGGCCTCGAGGCGATCGAGGAAGTGGGCCGGCAGTAGCGCTGGCGGAGCGTCCAAAGAAATGGAGTTCGTTGACCTCCGGTGAGTGTGGCGCTAACGTGGTTCGAACATTCAACGCCACACGCGTCAGGCATTCCGGCCGGCCACGGTCAATCCGGCCTCTTGAGATAGCACGTTAGGGAGAGTCGGAAAGCGAAGAAGAAGGAGGCGGATATGAAGCACCGCGCGACGGTGGCTACTTGTGCCCTTGGCGGCATGCCACGGACCATCCAGATCATTTGTCTGGGAGTGCTGATCGCCTTCCTGGCTGCGGCCGGATGGGCCCAATCGATCGAGCGCGGCTCGATCACCGGCACGATCACGGACCCGAACGGCGACCGCATGCCGGGCGTCAACGTGATGCTCACGTCGACGGAACTCGGCGCGACGAGCGAGACGATGACGGACGCGAACGGTCGCTACCGCTTCGTCGCCCTGCTGCCGTCCACCTATACGGTCGAGGCGTCGATCGAGGGCTTCTCGACCGCCCAGCAGGGGGACATCGAGCTCACGGTCGGCAAGACCCTGAGCGTCGACCTCGCGATGGAGCTCGGGAGCGTCGAGGACGTGATCATCGTCGAGGGCTCGCCGCTCATCGACGTCCGCAGTTCGACGCTGCAGACGACGGAACTCAACAACGAGATCCTGATGGACGTGCCGACCGGCCGCAGCATCCGGAGCGTCGTCCAGTTGGCGCCCGGCGTCCACTCGGAGAACGCGGAGGGCAGACAACCGTCGGCCTTCGGCTCGCCCGGTATGGGGGTCCAGTTCTCGGTCGATGGCGTCATCATCAACAGCCCGGAGGCGGGCGAGAGCGAGGTCGCGCTCGGCTTCTTCTCGGTCGAGGACGTCACTATCCTCGGCGCCGGCGCATCAGCCGAATACGGCGGCTACAGCGGCGTGATCGTCAACGTGACGACGAAGCAGGGCACGAACGATCTGAACGGCCTGGTCGACCTGCAGCTTGCCGACAACGACTGGCAGTCCCAGAACACGAACGACCCCGACCTGCAGCGCAGCGGCAGCGACCGCTCCGAAACGGATGTCCACTTCGACATCGGCGGACCCCTGCAGCGCGACAAGGCGTGGTTCTTCGCCTCGGCCAAGTACTACGAGACGGACGACAAGGCCAGCGGGGACCATCTCAACGATCCGACCAACGAGAGGCCCCGCTTCGTCGGCAAGATCAACTGGACGCCCACGCAGGAGAAGATCCTCAGCGGGATGCTTGAGTACAGCACCCGCGATCAGCTCTACCAGGGCGCGGACGAGGGTGACCTGGTCGCCCCCGGCGCGACCTTCAGCAACATGGGGACCCAGTACCTGTTCAACTTCAACTACACGGACATGCTGTCCCAGGACACGCTGCTCGATCTGAAGTTCGGCGGCTATCACCAGCGCCAGACCGAGACGCCCGACGGCGGCGACACACCCTCCCGCTACGACGGCTTTGAGGACCGCCTTTCCGAGAACTGGTGGGGGCCCTTCAACGCAAACCGGGAGCGCTATCAGCTCCTCGCCTCTGTCAGCCACTTCACGGATGACTTCATCCGCGGCGAGCACGACTTCAAGTTCGGCGTCGAACTGCAGAACACGCTGGTCAACACGCTCAACGGGTATGCGGGCGGCAAGCACTACTACGACTTCGCCGGCGAGCCGTACATCCTCTACGAGAGCACCGGCTACAACACGTTCGCCGACACCGACAAGATGGTCGGCTACGTGCAGGACTCCTGGGGGATCAACGACCGGGTGCGGCTGAATCTCGGTCTGCGGGCCAACTACTGGCGCGGCTCCCTTGAGTCGGACGTGAACGGCGTCCGCTTCGACCAGGGCACCGTGTTCACGCCCGACCTCGCCATCGCGCCGCGCATCGGGCTGAACATCAACCTCGGCGACGACAACGACTCCGTGCTGAAGGCGCACTGGGGGCGCTACTACCATCAGGTCATCTCGCTGTTCTACAGCCGGCTGGCTCCCGAGAGCGACTTCACCGGCTACATCTGGAACGCCGACGACGAAGTCTGGGAGCACGACTTCACCGAAGCGCGAGGTCCCGGCCAGTGGACGATCGATGACGGCCTCGGCGTGCCCTACATGAACGCCCTGGACGTCGGCTGGGAGAAGGTCCTCACGCGTACCGTCTCGCTCGATGTCACAGCGACCTACCGCACGAACCACGACTTCCTGGACGGCGTGAACCTCACCGGCGAGTTCGAACCCACGCGGTACACGGATCCGAACAGCGGACGGAGCTACAACGTCTTCAACCAGACGAACGAGGGCGAGAACCGGTTCTACTTCACGAACGTCGACTACTGCCAGGACTACGGACAGGCCTACAAGGAGCTCACCTGCTTCAAGAGTTCCCGCAAGTACGCCGGGATCACGGCGAGCCTCGCCAGGCGATGGCGCAACAACTGGCAGATGCAGGCTTCGTGGACCTTTGGCGAGGCAAGGGGCAACAACAACAACGGCTGGTACGAGTTCCAGGAGGGGAGAGGCTCCTCGCTCGGCAGTTCGACCTTCTTCAAAGACCCGAATATTCAGATCAACGCCTACGGCAACCTGACGATCGATCCCACGCACCTGATCAAGGTCCTGGGCAACGCCAGGCTCCCGGGCGGGATTGTCGTCGGCGGCTACCTCCGCTACTTCTCGGGAAACACCTACAACCAGCAGATCCGGGTGGATGACGTGGATCAACGTTCGGAGATCTACGGCTACCCCAACGGCTCCTTCCGTCTTGACGACGGCATCACCCTCGATCTGAGGGTGGAGAAGGACGTACAGCTAGGTGGCGGCCGTGTGCTGGGCGTCGGCATCGACGTCTTCAACGCCGGAAACGCGGACACCGCGATTGAAGCCGAACAGACCCTGGACAGCGACAGGCCCTTCGGCGCCCCGGTGCGGCTGGTCCGCGGCCGCGTCTGGCGGCTGGGGGCGCGGTTCCAGTTCTAGGCGGCGGCGCGGCGGCGGAGGTTGCACCCGCCCGTCTTGGGGCAGGAGAGGTCGGCTCCCAGGTGACGTGAGCGCTTGGGAGGAGATGGTAGGGAGTGGCGCTCACTCCGCTTCACTCGCTCCGGTTGGGCGGTGGTTAGGGCAACGTCGTCGAGGGTCGCTCGTTCAGAGGCACCTGGGAGCCGACCTCTCCTGCCCCGACTGGGCTGGACGGCGTCGGGCGGCGAAGCGGGGACGGCTGCCGGCTGACCCGGGACCCGCTGCTAGGCTTTTTTCTTGCCATGGGCAGGGGACCAACTCGCCGGGATGATGTGAAGCGCGCGGGGCGGTGGATCGGGCTCGGGGTCGCGTTGGCCGTCGCCGTGGTTGTGCTGGTCGGTCTAGCGATCCGGCTCCTTCCCGGCAGGGAGGTCACAGCACCGTCGGGGCATGTGCTGGGGCGGCTTCCGGACGGGGTCGGGCCCGAGGATCTGAGCGTTCTGCTGATCACCCTGGATACGACGCGGGCGGACCGGATCGGGGCATATGGGTTCGCGGATATCGAGACGCCGCATCTTGATCGGTTGGCAGCCGAGGGGGTGCTGTTCGAGCAGGCGCAGGCGGTGGCGCCGCTCACGCTGCCGGCGCACTCGTCGATCTTCACCGGGGAGTTCCCGCCGGCGCACGGGGTCCGGGACAACGGCGGCTTCTACCTCGACGACGAGCACGTCGTCCTTGCGGAGATCCTGCGCGACGAGGGGCTGCGAACCGGCGGCTTCGTGGGGGCGTTCGTCCTCGACGCGAAATGGGGCATCGCCCAGGGCTTCGACCACTACTTCGACGACTTCGAACTGGGCGACACCGTGCGCATGGCGCTCAACGAGATCGAACGGCCCGCCGGCGAAGTGACCGACGCCGCGCTTGCCTGGCTCGACGAGGCGCCTGAGGCGCGCTTCTTCTCCTGGGTCCACTACTACGATCCCCACTCGCCCTACGAGCCGCCGGAACCGTTTGCCGAGCGCTACCGGAACCGTCCCTACGTCGGCGAGATCGCCTATGTCGACTCCCAGGTCGGGCGGCTCCTGGCCTGGCTCGACGAGAACGGGCGTGCCCGGGACACGGTCGTCATCGTGATGGGAGACCACGGCGAAAGCCTGGGCGAGCACGGCGAGTCAGGCCATGGCTTCTTCATCTACGAAGGGGCGACCCGGGTTCCTTTCATCGTCCGCGCGCCCTACGACACGATGCAGGGGCACCGGGTGGCGGAGGTGGTCCGCGCGGTTGACGTGTCGCCCACCGTCTTCGATCTGCTCGCCGTGGAAGCGGGCCAGGAAGACCGGGACGCTTCCTTCCAGGGGGCCAGCATCGCTCGGCTCCTGACGGGTTCCACCGGGCCGCGCCTGCCTGCCTACGCCGAGGCCGTTTACCCGCGCTACCACTACGGCTGGAGCGATCTTGCCTCGCTGCGGGTAGAGAACATGAAGTACGTCGCGGCGCCGCGCCCCGAGCTGTACGACCTCGCCGCGGACCCGGGTGAAGTAAACAACCTCTATTCCGCACGCCCCGACGAGGCCGATCGGTTGGCCTCGATGCTCCAGGCGCTCGAATCGAGGTGGACGGACCGGGCTCTGCCCGCCCAGGTCGACGAGATCGACCCGGAAACCCGGGCGCGGCTCGCCGCACTCGGCTACCTCGCCAGCTTCGCCGGAGGCGGCTCAGCGGAGCCGGTCGACCGTTCGACGCTTGCCGACCCGAAGGACCGGATCCATCTCTTCAACCTGATGCGCGCCGCCCGGGAGGCGTCGCTCAAGGGGAACCAGCCGGCGGCCCTGGAAGCCCTCGAGCGGGTGCTCATCGAGGACCCGTCGGTGATCGATGCCTGGGTCCGGCTCGGCGACGAGCAGATGCGTGGCGACGACACCGCCGCGGCGATCGAGAGCTACCGCAGAGCGATCGAACTGAAGCCCGACTACGCCCACGCCGTGATCAATCTCGCCACCGCCTACCGGCGGGCCGGCGCGGAGGAGGAGGCGATCCTCGGCTACCAGGAGTTCCTGCGCCTCGATCCACGCAACGCGATGATCCACTACGAACTCGCCCGCATGCTCGTGGACCGCGGCGACCTCGACGGCGGCGAGCGCCACCTGAAGGAGGCGGCCGCCCTGTCACCGGAGATGGGCGCCGCGGTGGTCAGTCAGGGCGCCGTGGCGCTCCTGCGGTCCGACCCGGTCAGCGCGCAGCGGCTGTTCGAGCAGGCCCTGACGATCCAGCCGGACGTGCGGCTCGCCCACTTCAACCTCGCCCTGCTCGCCGAAGAGCGCGGCGACCCGCGTGCGGCCGCCGACTTCTACCGCCGCGAACTCGACTACCACCCGCAGAGTTACCGGGTCCAGTTCAACCTCGGCCGGCTGCTCGACGGCCTCGGCGACCGATATGGCGCGGCCGAAGCCCTGGAGCAATCGATCGAGATCAATCCCGAGTTCGCCATCGGCCACTTCTTCCTGGCCAAGTCCCTCGTCGACCGCAACGAACAGCTCGATCGCGCGATGGAACTGGCCCGCACCGGCCTGAAACTCGATCCCGGCTCCGACATGGCCCCCATGGGCCACTACCTGCTCGCCGACATCTACACCCGCCTCGGCCAACCAGCGGAGGCGCAGCGCGAACTCGCCTCCGCCCGAGCCCTGGAACGCAGCGGTTGAGCTTCCGGAACACCCTTGCCGTGGCCCTTCTCCTCGGCGCATGCGGGGGGACCGGCGATCCCGCCAACGACCCGCAGCCCCCCATCTTCATCGACGCCGCCCCCGCCGCGAACCTCGACTTCGTCTACTTCAACGGCATGTCCGGCGAGCACTACTTCAACGAGATCATGGGCGGCGGCGCGGCCCTGTTCGACTTCGACAACGACGGCGACCTGGACGTCTACCTCCTCCAGGGCCGGATGATCGGCCCCGACCTCACGCTCGAGGACGCCTTGTTTCCCCCGCCTCCCGGCACGCCGCTCACCGACCGCCTCTTCCGCAACGACCTGGAATTCGGCGCCGCCAGCGCCAACCTACGTTTCACCGACGTGACCGGCGCAAGCCGCATCGAAGCCGCCGGCTACGGCATGGGCGTCACCGCGGGCGACTTCGACAACGACGGCTGGACCGACCTCTACGTCACGAACTTCGGCTCCAACCAGTTGCTGCGAAACCGCGGCGACGGCACGTTCGACGACGTGACGTCTGCCTCGGGCGCCGACGATCCCCGCTGGTCCGTCGCCGCCACTTTCTTCGACTTCGACCGCGACGGCTGGCTGGACCTCTACGTCGGCAACTACGTCGACTACTCGCTGACAGACCACAAGCCGTGCCCGCTCCCGAGCGGCGTACTGACCTACTGCGCCCCCGGCGCCTACCGGCCGGCAGCCGACAGCCTGTTCCGCAACCGGGGCGACGGCACCTTCGAGGACGTGTCGGCTGCTTCGGGAATCGGCGCCGAGACCGGCTCGGGGCTCGGCGTGGTTGCCGCCGACTTCAACGGCGACCGCTGGATCGACCTCTACGTCGCGAACGACCTGATGTGGAACCGGCTGTGGATCAACCGGGGCGACGGCACCTTCGCCGACAACGCCCTGCTGGCCGGAGTCGCCGTCAACCGCGAAGGCCAACCCGAGGCCGGCATGGGCGTCGACACGGGGGACTTCGACGGCGACGGCTATCCCGACATCGTCGTCAGCCACCTGGAACAGGAGACGAACACCCTCTACGTCAACGGCGGCACAGGACTGTTCCGGGACCAATCGGCGTCGAGCCAACTCGGGCCGCCGAGCCTGCCGTTCACCGCCTTCGGCATCGGCTGGATCGACTACGACAACGACTCCTGGCTCGACGTGCTCGTCGTCAACGGCGCCGTGATCGGCATGGATGCATTGATCCGGGAAGGCGACCCCTACCCGCTGCGGCAGACGGACCAGCTCTTTCACAACCTCGGCGACGGCAGCTTCGCGGAAGTCACAGCCGAGGCCGGCGCCGTCTTCGAGTCCTCCGAAGTCAGCCGCGCCGCCGCCTTCGGCGACGTCGACAACGACGGCGACCTGGACGTCGTCGTCGTGAACAGCAACGCGCCGACGCGCCTGCTGCTCAACCAGGTCGGCCAGGACCAGTCCTGGCTGGGCCTGCGGCTCGTCGCCCACAACCGCGACGCGCTGGGCGCCCAGGTCCTGATCCACCGGCAGGGCGCACCGCCGATCTGGCGCCACGTCCACACCGACGGCAGCTACGCCTCAGCCCGCGATCCGCGGGTGCTCGCGGGGCTGGGCGACGGCGCGAACGTCGCCGTCAGCCACGTCGAGGTCCGCTGGTCCGACGGTACGGTAGAGCGGTGGACGGGCGTACGGCCCGGTGAGTACCAGACACTGGTTCAGGGTGACGGAGAAGCGATCGGCCCGCTGCCCTGACGGCCCACCGTAACCGCTACGGGGTGCGCCGCAGCAGGCGACCAAGGTTTCCTCCTGCTTGCTCAGGCCGCGTCGAACCGCTCGACCGTGATCTGCTCCGAGCGCTCGCGAACCTGCCACAGATCGTAGGCCATCTGCATCCCGAGCCAGGTCTCCGGGCTCGAACCGAACGCCTTGGACAGGCGCACCGCCATCTCGGTCGATACGCCGGCGTGGCCGTTCACCAGATCAGAGAGGGCCTGCCTCGTCACTCCCAGGCCCTGAGCGGCCCGTGTGACGGAGAGGCCCAAGGGTTCCAGGCACTGTCGCCTCACGATCCCACCTGGGTGCGGAGGGTTGTTCATCGTCATTGCCGATCTCCTCAGTGGTAGTCCACGTAGTCGACATCTACGGCCGACCCGTCCTCGAAACGGAACGTCACGCGCCAGTTGCCGGACACCGAGACCGCGTAGTGACCCCTCAGCCGGCCTCGCAGTTCGTGCAGCCTGAAGCCCGGCAGGTTCATGTCCGCCGGTACACGGCTGCGATCGAGCGCCGCCAGAATGTCCCTCAGCTTCTCCACATGATTCGGCGCCACACGGCGCGCTGTTCTCCCATCGTAGAGCGCCTTGAGGCCACGGTGCCTGAAAGACGCGATCACTCCAGGACGCTATAGTGTCGCCTCTCGGTTGACAACCGTGCCCCCGGTTGGCGACCTTCCTTGCATCCCGCGAGACGCGAGTGCCACGCAGCCGCCGCTGCGGCGTGAAGATGAGACCCGTAGCTGTCACCGAACTCCAGAGCCTCCCGGCCTCGGCTTGGGAAGCCCGGAGCCGCCGTTAATCAGTAGGGCGGAAACCCGTCCGCTACGCGGGCGCAGCACGCTTCGCGCCGTTCGTACCGCACCAGGTTGCGCGAAAGCCGCCGCTCATCGCCCGTCCGACCCTGCCGGCGTGCCTCCTCGACGAGAGTGCGCTGGATGCTGATCGCCTCTTCGAAGCGGCCGACTTCGGCCAGACCCATCGCGGCGGTCTCGGCGTTCGGCGCCGAGTTGGCCACCTGAAGTAGCGCACCCGCGATGGACAGGGCGCGCGGCCCGTCCCGGAGTGACGGATCCGGCGCGGCGGCGAGAAGTCTCGCAAGCGAATGAGCGGCCCGCTCGTCCGTCGAGTCGACTCGTAGCCTGGCTTCGAGCACAGCCTTGGCATCGGCGAAACGCCCCAGGCCCATCAGGACCGTCGCCTCGCGCAACCAGGTGAGGCTCGGCGCGGGTTCGAGTTCGCGCACCCGGGTGTAGTGCGACAACGCTTCCTCGAGCCGACCGGTGCGCACCAGGGCCTCGGCCAGGCCGAAGTGAACGCGCGGAGCCTGCTCGGCTTCGGGTGCGAGGCGCAACGCCTCTCTGAGTTCCACAACGGCCTGTTCGAAGTTCCCGTTCTGCGCCAGGACGGCGCCGAGCCCCAGGCGGGCTTCGCCGTTCCCGGGCTCGCTCTCCAGCACCCGGCGGTAGGTCGCCTCCGCCTCGTCGAGCCGACCCAACCGGGTCCGGACGTTGCCGAGGGTCAGCAGCGCCTGCACCAGACCCGGTTCGAGTTCGACGGCCCGGCCGAGGTGCTCCAGGGCGCGGTCGTTTCGCCCCAGTTCAGCGAGGAGCACGCCGAGGTCCGAGTGGGCCTGGGCGTTCTCCGGCGCCAGCCGGACGGCGACGCCGAAGTGCTCGATTGCCCCCTCCGGATCGCCGCGGCGGAGCAGCAGCGTGGCCAGACTCTCGTGCGCGCGCACGTTCGTTGCGTCGGCCGCCACCGCCTGGCGGTAGGCGGATTCCGCATCGGCGAGTCGACCCTCGCGGGCCGCGGCATGGCCTCGGGCAAGGTGAGGCAGGGCGCCGATGGCGAGCGTCGTCAACTCGTGCATCAGCGGATCGGCCATGGCGACACGGTTCGGCCCGCTCCGCGCCAGCGCTTCCTCCGCGCGGTCGAACTCGCCCAACTCGCGGTAGGCCTGGCCGAGGTGGTAGTGGACGACGGAAGCTCCCGGCTGGAGCGTCAATGCCCGCTCGAACTGTCCGATGGCTTCCGCGTATGCGCCTCGCTCTTCGGCGACCCGTCCCATCCCGTAGGCCACGGCGGCCGAGTCGTTCACCACCGCCGCCCGCACGTAGAGGAGCTCCGCTTCGTCGACCTGAGCCCGTTCGAGCTCGAGATCGGCGAGCCGGACAAGGGCTGGCGCGTCGTCGGCTCGAAGATCGAGTGCGTGGCGAAACGCCGGCCGCGCGGTCTCGATGTCGCCGGCGCCCGCCGCGAGAACGCCGAGGTAGTAGGCCCAGGCGAATGACCCGGGATCGAGCGCGTGCGCCTCCCGGTAGCAGGCGAGCGCCGGTTCCAGCAGGCGGTGGGCCTGGTAGAGCCGCCCCAGCTCGCCGAAGGCATGGGCCTGGTCGGCGGCGCTCGTCTCCTCGTTCGCGAGCAGCGCGTCCAGGCCGGACCGACGGGCCTCGATCTCGCGGGCCAGCGGGGGTTCGAGCTCGGAAAGGACGGGGTGAGGGATTCCGGCCGGCGGCGCGGAAGTGTCGCCCACGTCGGAAGAGCAGGCGAGAAGCACCGCGAGGACAAGTGCAACCAAGCCTGCTTTCGCGATGCTCACCGTCCGATCCTAGTAGCCGCGGCATCGGCTCCTGTATCGTGATCTCTCGCCGATCGAATGATCCTGCCTCGTTCCATCGCCGCCCTGGCCCTGACCGGCTGGGTCTGGCCCCAGACCGCGTTCGCCGCGGCTACGCCCGTGGTGCCGGGCTACGAGCACCTTCGACTGGCCGGCGCCGGCGGCGACGTGGCGCTCGGCGAAGTCCTGCTCGGCGAGCTGAACTGCCTGTCCTGCCACGAGCCGGCTCCGGAGCTGTCCGGACGGCTGCTCGCGCGGGCTGCACCCGACCTCGCGGCGCTCAACGAGCGGGTCACTGTCGAGTGGCTCACCGCCTATCTCGCTTCGCCGGCAACCGAGAAGCCGGGCACGGCGATGCCGGAGGTTCTTCACTCCCTCGAGGCCGCGGATCGCGACCGGACGGCACGGTTGCTTGCCCGCTACCTGTTCTTCGAGAAGGAGGAACCGGCCGCTACGGTCCGAGGGTCGGCTGACGTGTCCGAGGAGTTCCCGGTGTTCCGGTTCCGGGCCACCGTGGAACGGGGACGCGGGCTGTTCCACTCGATCGGCTGCGTCGCCTGCCACGCGCCCGAAGCACCCGGCGCCGAGCCGGCGATCCCCTCCGTTCCCCTGCCGGACCTGGCGGCGAAGACCTCGGTCGCGGCACTGACGCGCTTCCTCCTCGACCCACGGTCGGTGCGGCCGAGCGGGCGCATGCCGTCCCTCTACCTGACACCGGGGGAGGCGGAGGATCTCGCGATCTACCTGCTCAGGGACCAGGAGCCGCAGGCCGTCGAGCGTCGTGGCGGTTTCGAGTTCGAGTACTACCTCGACCCGATGCAGGACGAGGACGCCAAGGGCTTCTTCAACCGACCGCCTCTTGACCTCGACACGCTCGAGCCGGCCGCCGAGGGCCGGATCGGCCGGCTATCACTACGCCTCCCGGTCGAGATGAACTACGGCAACCATGCCTTTCGATTCACGGGCCTGATGAGCGTGCCCGAGACCGGGCGCTACACGCTCAGCCTGGCCTCGGACCGCCGCTCCGGCTCCTCGCTGGCGGTCGACGGCGAATTGGTCGCCACCAAGCCCGGTGGAAGTGCTCGCGAGACGGGCGCCGAACTCCAGCTCGAGGCCGGGGACCATTCGGTCACGGTGACGTACTTCATTCGCGGCGACACGCAGGAACCGTTCCTTACGGTGGGCCTCGCCGGCGATGCCCTACCCGAGGGCGCGGCGCTCGAGGACTACACGACCTACGAGAACGTCCGGCTGCGGCCGAGCGGCGGCACCCTGGTCTCCGCGGAAGCGGAGGAGGCGGGCTGGGGCGCCCGGCTCTTCGTCCGCCACGGCTGCGCCTCGTGCCACGGCTACGCGGGAATCCAACCCGACCGGCGGGACGTCGCGACCCCACCGGCGCTCACCGACCTCGATCCGGCAGCGGTCGAAGGCGGCGCCGCCATGCACACCGGCGCCTACTCGCCGCGGTACCGGCTCGCCGATCCGCAGAAGCGTGCGATCCGAACGGCTCTCCAGGCTCTTCCTGAGCTCGCCGCGTCCCGGACGCCGGCCGACCAGATCGTCCACACGATGGCGAGTTACAACTGCTATGCCTGCCATCGCCGGGAGGCCGGTACGGTCGCGGTGGGCGGCCCGGATCCTGTGCGCGCGAGCCACTTCGCCGTCGTCGGCGGCCAGGACCTCGGCGACGAGGGGCGGCTACCGCCTCCTCTCGACGGCGCCGGCGGCAAGCTGAAGCCGGAAGCGCTGCGCTCGATCCTGGGCAGCGACGGACTACACGTTCGCCGCGACTTCATGGAAGTGAGGATGCCGAGCTTCGACGGGGCAACGATCGAGCAGCTCTCCGATGCCCTGACGACCGTCGACGCCACGGCCGGCGACCTGCGCGAACCGGCGTTCTCGACCGAAGCGGCCTCCGACGGGATCGAACTGCTCGGTGAGCCCAGCATGAGCTGCATCACGTGCCACAACGTACACGTCCATCCCGCCCTGGGTGTCTCGACGATCGACCTGGCCACGGCCTACGACCGGTTGCGGCCCGGATGGGTCGCCCGGTTCCTGCGGGATCCGGCCGCAATCCGCCCGGGAACCCGCATGCCTGCCTTCTGGCCCGAAGGCGTCGTCAACTTCCAGCATCTCGGAGGCGGTTCGATGGATGGCCAGATCGACGCGATCTGGAGCGCCCTCTCGCTCGGCACCTCCATGCCGGCGCCCGAGGGCGCGGACATCGGCGCCGAGCTGGTCCTGGTGCCGGACGACCGGCCGCTCGTGTTTCGCACCCACATGATCGATGTCGGACCACGGTCGATTGCCATCGGTTACCCGGAGAACGTCCACGTCGCCTTCGACGCGAACAACATCCGCCTGGCGAAGGTCTGGCGCGGCGGTTTCTTCGATGCCAGGGGCACCTGGCAGGGCCGCGCGGGCCAGTTCTTCGGCCCCTACGGCACGGATGTGCTGAATCTCCCTCCGGGCCCGGCCATAGCAAGCCTGGACGACATCGACAGTCCCTGGCCGATCGCAGGGCGGAACGACCGGAACGTGGGCGGCCGCTTCCTCGGCTACCGGCTCGACGACGAGGGCAGACCGGTGCTGCGCTACCGCCTGCACGACCTGCTGATCGAGGAGGCGCCCGAGCCGTTGCGCAGCGGTGGCGGCACGGACCTGATCCGCCGCTTCCGCCTTGCCGCCGGCCCGGATCCCCGCCCGCTCTATCTGCTCTTGGCCGAGGGCGAGGAAATCGCCTCGGAATCGGAGCGCTCCTGGAGCGTCGATGGTCGCCTCGACGTCTCGATTACCTCAGAAGCGGACCTGGCGCCGTTCGTCCGGGAGTCCCAGGGCGTCCGCCAGCTCCTGCAGCGGATCGACCTCGCACCAGGCGAAACGCTCCAGCTCGACGTGACTCTGTCCTGGTGATCCTCATGGCCCTCGTGAGAGCAAACATGATGCAGCCCGGCCGCGCCGCCACCACGGCGCTGGTCGCCCTGCTGATTTCCTTCCCCTTTTCCCTTCTCGCCCAGGAGCCTCTGGACGACGGCCTGCAGGAAGAAACGCAGAAAGAGCTCCTCGCCCGGCAACGGGACGCCATCGGCGCGCACGCTGCCGCGGAGGAGCTGTACTACCGGCTGCTCACGATGCCCGTCCAGGAGGGGATGTCGATGGAGGTCGGCGGCCTGCTGCAGCTCTCGGACGGCCGCGTCATGGCGGGGACCCGGCGGGGCGAGATCTTCATCGTCGAGAACGCGTTCAGCGATCCGCCGGCGCCGGTGTTCAAGCAGTACGCGTTCGGCCTCGGACAGCCGCTCGGACTGCTCGAGCTGGACGGCTGGATCTACACCGCCCAGCGCGGCGAACTGACCCGGATGAGGGACACCGACGGCGACGACCGCGCCGACGTCTTCGAGACCGTCACGGACGCCTGGGAAACCAGTGGCGACTACCACGAGTACGTCTTCGGCCCCCGCCGGACGCCGGACGGCAAGCTCTGGGTGACCCTGAACATTCCCTTCGGCGACCAGCCCTACGGCTTCGCGCCCTGGCGCGGCTGGGCGGCCCGCATCGATCCCGCCACCGGCGACACCGAGTTCGTGGCCGCCGGGCTCCGCTCGCCCGCCGGCGTCGAGGTCAGCCCCTGGGGCGAGGTCTTCTACACCGACAACCAGGGCGAATGGAACAACGCCTCCAAGCTCTCCCTGGTCGAGGTCGGGGACTTCCACGGCCATCCGCACGGCATGGCGTCCACCCACCGGCCCGAGTCGCAGGTCGAGCCGCCGCCGGAAGGCCAGCCGGAAGGCGGGACCTACATGAAGGACCTGCACGAACACATTCCGAACTTCCGCATGCCCTCCATCTGGTTCCCCTACGTGAAGATGGGGCAGTCCCCGTCCGGTCTCAAGTGGGACACGACAGGCGGGTTGTTCGGTCCCTTCGAAGGCCAGCTCTTCGTCGGCGACCAGCACCACGCGATGGTCATGCGGGTTTTCCTGGAGAAGGTCGACGGCCACTGGCAGGGCGCCGCCTTCAACTTCCGGCGCGGCCTCGACAGCGGCGTGATTCGCCTGGCGTTCGCCGACGACGGTTCGCTCTTCGCCGGCATGTCGGACCGCGGCTGGGGCGGCGTCGGGCCCGAGCCTCACGGTCTGCAGCGCATCGTCTGGACCGGGGCGGTGCCGTTCGAGATCCACGAGATGCGGGCTCAACCCGACGGCTTCGAACTGACGTTCACCAAGGCGGTGGATCCGGAGAGCGCGGGAAACCCCGCGTCCTACCGCATGCAGAGCTACACCTACCGGCTCAGCTCCAGCTACGGAGGACCGGAGGAAGACAAGCTCCGGGTGGCGATCCGTTCAGCCCGAGTGGCTGACGACGGCATGAGCGTCCGCCTGACGGTCGATCCGCTCCGCGCCGGCTACGTCCACGAACTGCACCTCGACGGCGTCCGCGGCGCCGACGGCCAGGCCCTGCTCCACCCGGAGGCCTACTACACCCTCGTCAACATTCCCGAATAGAGGAGCTCCCAGCATGCGGCACATCCCACTCCGCCTCGCTCCGCTCACCTTCCTGCTCACGATGGCGATCGCCTGCACCCCGGCTCCGCCACCGGCCGAAGATGCCGCGCCCGGCACCCACGCCGACCTGCTCCAGCTCTTCGAGGAGTTCCGCGTCTTCCAGGAGCCGGAGATCGTGGACGGCGTGCCGGACTACACCGCCGAGGCGATGGAAGCGCAACGCCAGGAACT
Source organism: Thermoanaerobaculia bacterium (assembly GCA_965232105.1). Classification (GTDB taxonomy): domain Bacteria; phylum Acidobacteriota; class Thermoanaerobaculia; order Multivoradales; family Multivoraceae; genus Multivorans. The sequence continues at coordinate 1,471,224 of OZ246956.1, read as the reverse complement.
CGAGGTCTACAAGAGCCGGCTAGCCGCGATCGACATCTCGGAATGGACCGTCTCTGAGCAGATCGACCACCACCTGGTCCGGGCCGAGATGAACGGGCTCGACTTCCACCACCGCGTGACCAGACCCTGGTCCAAGGATCCGGCGTTCTACCTGATATCCCAGGGTGGCGCCGGTCCCGCGATGTCGGGCTTCCGGTCACTGTTCCGCAGCGAACCGCCGTTCGAAGACGGCGAACTCGAGAAGTATCGGACGACCCTGCAGGCGGTCCCGAAGATCTTCGAGCAGGCCAGGAGCAATCTGACCGAGCCGGTGCCTGACCTCGGCACGATCGCGGTCTGGGCCGCTCCGCAGGAGGCGCGGCGTATCTACGACGAGGTGGCGGAAGAACTCGCCGAGCACCACCCGGAGCTCGTTCCCGACGCCGAGGCCGCCCGCGACGCCGTCCTCGCCTTCGGGGGGTGGGTCGAGGAGAACAAGCCGTCGTGGACCGGCACCGCCGGCATCGGCAAGGAGAACTACGACTGGTGGCTGCGCAACGTCCACCTCTCGCCCTACGGCTGGGAGGAGAGCCGGATGATCGTCGAGCAGGAGTACAACCGGCTCGTCACCTTCCTGGCGCTCGAGGAGCACCGCAACCGCGACCTGCCGCCGTTCGACATCGCCGACACGCCCGAGAAGTACGCCGACAACCTGCACGAGGCGCTCCGATACGTCGTCGAGTTCCTGCGCGACGGCGAGATCATGACGGTTCCGGACTGGGTCGACGCGACCGACTACAGCGATCCCGACGAACCGCCGGAGCCGCTGCCGTCCGACACGAGCATCGATCACAAGGCGCGGGAGCGCGAGATCCTGCCCGGCGAGACCCACGAGTACGTCGGCCACATGCTTGACGGGCAGCGGCTGGACCGTGACGAACGGCCGATCCGCGGCGCCGACCGCCGCTTCAACATGGAGTGGATGCGGATGGAGGGCTGGGCGGTCGCGCTCGAGGAACTCATGATGGTTGCCGGCGTCCTCGACGAACGGCCCCGCCGCGGCCGCGAGGTCGAGTACCTGATGAACATCTCCCACATGAGCCTCGCGCTGCCCGACCTCGCCATGCACGCGAACCTGATCACCTTCGACGAGTCCAGGAAGCTCTGCGCCGCCCTGATGTCCAAGGGCTGGACCCAGGAAGACGAGCGCATGGTCTGGTACGAGATGGAGTCCAACCTGCGATTCCCGGGCTTCCACACCGGGGTCGTGGTCGGCAAAGCCCACTTCATGAAGCTCTTCCGCGAACGCGCCATGCAACTCGGCGACCAGTTCGTGCTCCGCGACTTCATCGACGAGTTCCTGGCCGGCGGCATCATCCCGATCTCCCTGATCCGCTGGGAGATGACGGGTTACGACGACGAGATCCGGTTCCTCCTGGGCGAAGACGATGTGCCGAACCGTGTGTTCGATCCGGCGCTGCAGCTCGCGGACCGGCTGTAGGTAGCTACCCGCTTCGGATCGTGGGTGTCTCGCCCGCATCCGACACCGACCACCGGCCCCGTGGCGATCGCCGGCAAGCCACTTGACAATCGGCTCCACTTTGCCAACAATCTTGTTGCCAACGGATTTGTTGGCAACTTGCCCCCGGAATCGGGAGACGAACGTATGGCACTGAGAAAGGCGGGTTCCAACTGGGTCGACGGGGACCGTTTCTTCGATCGCGAGAGCGAATTCGAGGCGCTCCGAGAGCGGGTCGAAGACGGAGCTCATACCCTCCTGACCGCACAGCGGCGGATGGGCAAGACCAGCCTCGTCCGGGAACTCCTTCGCCGCTTCGCCGAAGAAGGGACCTTCGAGACGGTCTTCGTCGATCTCGAGGCAGCCGGTGGTCCCGAAGACGCGGTTGCCGAGATCGCCGTCCAGTCGAAGTCGGTTCGCGGAGCGTGGCAGGCGATCAAGTCCGGCTTCGCCAACACTCTCCGAGACGCCCGCGATCAGATCGACGAATTCGCCGTGTCCGAACTGAGGATCAAGCTGCGAGCGGGGGTGAACCCTGGCGACTGGAGGCACAAGGGTGACCTCATCTTCCAAGCCTTGGCAAGCACGAAGAAGCCTGTCGTCCTCGCTGTCGACGAGTTGCCCATTCTCACCAGCCGGCTGCTCAAGGGGAGCGACAACAAGATCACTACTGCTCGAACTCAGGCAGCGGAAGAGTTCCTGAGTTGGCTGCGCAAGAACGGTCAGGCCCACCGAGGGCAGGTCTGTCTGATCCTCTCCGGCAGCGTCGGCCTCATACCCGTATTGCAGCAGGTCGGGCTGACAGCCCAGGCGAACATCTACAGCCCCTTCGACCTGAGGCCCTGGAACGAGCCGACAGCGACAGAGTGCCTCGCCGAGTTGGCGGGGACTTACGAGCTCGATCTCTCCCCGGAAATCCGAGTCGACATGTGTCGCCGTCTGCGGTGCCTGGTTCCGCACCACGTACAGCAGTTCTTCTGTCACCTGCATGAGCATCTGCGCCGCCACGGTCGCCCTGACGCCACGCTTGACGACGTGGCACACGTGTACGAGCAAGAACTGCTTGGCGTTCGGGGTCAGACCGACCTGGATCACTACGAGAGCCGGCTCAAGCTGGTCCTGGACCAGCAGGGCTACCAAGCTGCCCTGGAGCTCCTGACCGAGGCGGCGACGAACGCCGGCCAACTTCGGGCCGGGGCCATCGCCCTGTACAACGACGACTACGGAGACGCCGTCCCGATTCAGAATGTGCTCGACGTCCTGGAGCACGACGGCTATCTCGAACGGTTTGACGACGGCTATCGCTTCGTTTCCGCCCTGCTCGAGGACTGGTGGCGCGCCCGCCACGGCCAGCATTTCGCACCGATTGCCGAACGCGGATCCTCCAAGGGACACAACGCATGAGCGTAGCGACACGGAAGTTCAACCCGGGATTCCTGACGGAGGACGAACTCGTCGCGTCTTTCTGCGTGCGCAACCACGAGTTCGAGTCGATCATCGAGACCCTCCGAGGATGCACCGGGAACTCGAGCCAGCACCAGATCGTCATCGGACCCCGTGGCAGTGGCAAGACGACTTTGCTGCTCCGCGTCGCCGCCGAGATCGGGCGAGACCCCGAACTCTCCGAGAGGTTCTTTCCGATTCGGTTCGCGGAAGAAAGCTACGAGGTCTCGACTGCCGGGGAGTTCTGGCTTGAATGCCTGCGTCAACTCGCCGAGCAGGTGGCTTCCGAGGAGGACGGCCCGGACTTGCACCGGACGTTCGAGGAGCTACGGACCATTCAAGAAGATCGAACGCTCGCGGACCGCTGCCTCGGTACCCTGCTTGACTTCTCCGACCGCCAAGGAAAGCGCCTGGTGCCCCTTGTCGAGAACCTGAACATGATGTTCCGGGACATGGTCGACCCTGAGGCCGGCTGGCGGCTGCGCCACACCCTCCAGACCGAATCCCGCATCGCGTTGCTGGCCAGCGCCACAAGCCGCTTCAACGAGATCGACAACCCGGACAGCGCCCTGTACGAACTCCTCCGCGTCCACGCACTGGCGCCTCTCGACACCGACGAGTGCACGATTCTCTGGGAAGCAGCGTCGGGCGAGTCCGCAGCCCGGGAAGTGGTCCGGCCTTTGGAAATCCTGACCGGCGGCAGTCCGCGGCTGCTGGCGATCGTCGCCCGCTTGAGCGCCGGCAAATCCCTGGGCGATCTGCTGGACCACCTTCTCGACCTGATCGACGACCACACGGACTACTTCAAAGGCCACATCGAGGCGCTACCGGCGCAGGAGCGCCGCGTCTACCTGGCCCTCGCCGAACTCTGGGAACCGGCAACGACGAAGGAGGTGGCGGAACGAGCCCGCCTCGACACGAACAAGTGCAGCGCACAACTCAAGCGCCTGTCCGACCGTGGCGCGGTACGAGCCGTCGGCGGCTCGTCACGCCGAAAGCAGTTCTATCTGACGGAACGGCTCTACAACATCTACTACCTGCTGCGGCGCCATCGAGGCCCGAATCGGGTCGTCCGGGATCTTCTCCGATTCATGTCGTCCTACTACTCGGGCCCGGAGTTCATCACCGCTATGGCTGGCTTCATCAAGGACGCCATTAGTCCGGGAAGAGAACTCAGCGCCCTTCAAGCCGCGACGCTGGAGCAGCTATCGGACGTGGCCCTCGCCGATGCCGAGGAGACCTCCTGCACGGCACGCACCGAGCAGGCACTGTTGCAGATCGTGACCGCAGCGGGCCAAGTGGCCTACTACAACCGTCTCAACCGCCTGGAGGAAGCGCTTGGCGCCTGCGACGCGATGCTTGCCGCCTTCGAGCAAGGGGGCCTTCCCGGAGAGTTCTGGTCCGCAGGAACCCTGGGCGTAAAGGCAGACCTGCTCCGGAGGCTGGGCCGACAGGAAGCGGCGATCGCAGTATGCGACGAGGCCCTGGGGCTTCCGGAACCCGATGAACAAGAGCTAGCCGCCGCATGTGACTTCTTCAACGTCGCAATAGGGGATGTCCTTCACATCAAGGGTACCTTGCTTCGCGAGGTGGGTCGCACCGGGGCCGCGGCCGACGTCTACCTTGAAGTCGAACGTCGATTCGGCCAGAGCGAGAGCGTGTCCCGCAGAGAGGACGCGACCGTCGCCCTGATACGAAGAGCCAGGATCCTGGGAGAAACAGGCCGTGATCAAGAGGCTCTGAACCAATGCAATGAGGTTCTCGATCGGATCGACGTGGTCGGCCAAGCCGCAATGGCAGAGTGGGCGGCCTTCGCACTGGAGATCAAGGGACTTGCTCTCCATCACTTGAACAGGCCGAGAGAATCGTTGACGGCCTTCAGTGAAGCCCTCGAACGACTCGACAGGAGCAACCTGTCCAGAACCCATGACTTCGCCTTGATCGCCGTCACGGCGAGGGGAGCTCTACTCAAGAAGCTGGGCAAAGAAGACGCGGCACGATCATCTCTTGGCGACGCCTTGGACCGGTTGAAAGGCGAGCGCGACGACGGCGCATCGGCCTGGCGAGCAAGGGTTCAACTCCAGCGAGGCAATCTGGAGTTGGATTGCAGGGAGTACGAAAGCGCTCGTAGAGCCGCCAGCGACGTGCTGGCTCATGACCCTGACGGCGACCCCCAACTCGGCTGTCGGGCCCTTCTCCTCCGTGCCCGATCCACTCTGATCGAAGCTCCCGCAGCAGCCATGAGCGATCTGGCAGCCGCCCTTCAGTTGCTTCCGGTCATGGATCCCCTTCATCTTGGTCGTTCTGGAGTGACCTTCAGTACCCTCCCAGTCGAGACCTTCGACGCTCTTGCCGAGGCCGCAGCCGAGCTCGGTCCGGCCCGTGTTCTTGAACTGCTTGAAGGCTCGCCTTCGACGGAGTTGCTTCTTCCATTCCACACAGCGCTGGAACTGGAGCTAGGACGTGCCCCACGGGTCGCACGCGAGGTCGAGAAAGTAGCCGAGGACGTTCGCCTGAGCTTGGCGACGGCAAGACGTAGGCGCAGCGCTACCGACGAAGAGAACGCTAGACCCGAACGTGAGGAGCCGCCCTGACATGCAGTACCGCACCCTCGGCCGCACCGGCCTGAAGGTCTCCCCGCTCGGCCTCGGCACGAGCAACTTCGGCGACGTGACGCCGGAGGACGAGTCCCGGCGGATCATCGAGCGCACCCTCGACGCCGGCGTCAACCTGATCGACCTCGGCCACATCTACGGCGACGGCAAGGCCGAACGGATCGTGGGTAGGGTGCTCAAGGAAACCGGCCGCCGGCACGAGGTCCTGATCTCGACGAAGATCTACCCCGGCGAGTTCGACGACGAGACCGGGCTCGCCCGGTCGGAGCACGTGCCGGGCCGCAGCCCGAACGAGCAGGGCCTTTCCCGCGCGGGGATCCTGAACGCCTGCGACGCCGCGCTGCGACGTCTGCAGACCGACCACATCGACCTCTACCAGACCCACCGGCCGGACTTCGGCATCCCGATCGACGAAACGCTGCGCGCGTTCGACGACCTGGTCCGGGCGGGCAAGGTGCGCTACATCGGTTGCTCGACCTACCCCGCCTGGGGCGTGATGGAAGCGCTGATGGTGAGCGAACTGAAGGGCTACGTCCGCTTCTCATCCGAGCAGGCGCCCTACAACCTGCTCGACCGCCGGATCGAGAACGAGCTGATCCCCCTGTGCCGCAGGCACGGCCTCGGCATCCTCGCCTGGGCGCCGCTGGGCATGGGCGTGCTGGCTGGTCGCTACTCCAATGCCCAGAGCTACCCGGAAGGTTCACGCGCCGACGTGCTCGGCAAGTACTACGCGCGCCGCGTCACGAAACGCGCCGTCCGCGTCGGCGTCGAGTTCGCCAGGCTCGCCGCCGAGGCCGGCATCACGCCGGCCCAGCTCGCGATCCTCTGGTGCAAGGACCAGCCGGGCATCACGGCACCGCTGATCGGCCCCCGGCGATTCGAGCACACGGGCGAACTCGTCGCCGTCCAGGAGATGACGCTCAACCCCGAGATCGCCACCGCCTGCGACGCGCTGGTACCGCCGGGCAGCGCGGTGTCCGACTTCCACAACACGTCGGGCTGGATGAAGACGCAGCTCACCTGGTAGCGGGCCTCGGACACTCAGGCCCGCCGCTACGGCAACCACTCCCTCAGCCGCCGTACCTGGTCCGGCTGCGATGAAGCCAGGTTCCGCGACTCCTCGGGGTCGGCCAGAAGGTCCCACAGCCGCCACTCTTCGTCGCCGTAGTCGCGGACCAGCTTGTAGCGGCCGTCCCAGGCCATGCGGAAGTCCCGCAGGCCGGAGAGCACCACCTCGCGGTGGCTGTCGGTCGAGCCTTCGAGCACCGGCCGGAGCGAGCGGCTATCCATCTCCGCCGGGACGTCCACGCCGCCGTAGTCGAGGAAGGTAGCCGCGAGGTCCATGATCGAGACCGGCGTGCCAGTCTGGAAGCCTTGCCGGACTCCGGGTCCCGCCAGGAGCAGCGGCACGCCAACGGATGCCCGGTACGGCACCCCCTTGCCCCAGCGGCCATGCTCGCCGAGCATCTCGCCGTGATCGGAGGAGTAGACGATGATCGTGTTCTCGAGCTGCCCCCTCTCCTCCAGCCAATCGATGTAACGGCCCAGCCACATGTCGATGTTCTCGATCATCGCGGCGTAGTTCTGCCGCGAGCCCAGGTGCTGCTCGGCCGTAAACGAGCCCGTGTAGTCGTGCGGCAGCCCGAGTCCGTCGAGAACGCGCTCGGGACCGCGCACCTTGCGCTCCATCTCCCGCGTGATGTCCATCGGCGGGTGTGGACCCACGAAGTTCACCACCAGGTGCCACGGCTTGTCCGCGGGCGCCTGTTCGAGCAGGTCGAGGCCGTTCCGAGCGAGCCAGTTGTCGCAGTACGCCTCCGGACCAAGCGGTGAAGGGCTGGCATCTCCCCACCAACCGCCCGGCCTGCTGGCGTTGCGCCGGGCCATGTCCTCGGCGCAGATCCGCCCCTGCGGCGGATCGAGGGCGTCCAGGTAGGCGTAGTACGGGTCACTGGGACCGACCGGCGCCCGCAGGTAGGACATGCCGGCGCCCTTGCCGGCGTTGTTGATCATCGCGGAGAAACCCCAGGCGTCCGCGCGGTTCGTTCCGTCGAGCCCCCAGTCGCTGCTCCCCTTCGACAGATCGAGCTTGCCGCAGGCCATCGTGTGGTAGCCGCTGTCGCGGAGCAGACCGTAGTAGGTCGCCCGATCGACCGGATAGTCGTACTGGTTGTCGGGCACGCCGCAGCGGTCGTACTCCATGCCTGAGGCGAGGCACGACCGCGAGGGAGCGCAAGTCGGCGCCGCGCACACCGCGGACGTGAAGTTCACTCCGGTCCGCGCGAGACGCTCCATGTTCGGCGTCGACAGCGGCACTGCGTAGTCGTCGAGACCGATCCAGTCGTACCGGTGCTGATCGGGAAAGAAGAACAGGAAGTTCGGCCGGCGTCCGGCGGCGTCGGCCGGCGTCGGGGAGTTCGGATCGGCACGGGCCGCGAACCCCGCCAGACTGCTGCCGGCGACCAGGGTCGACTGGCGCAGGAAGTCGCGCCGGGTGCTCTTGTGGCTCATGCCGCTTACCTCCTCCGCCGGCGTCGCACTCCAACGAAGACACGATTACCGTCTGCTAACGTTGTAAGAAATTCCAACAAGAATAGACAAACCGTAGCTGCCAAGGCAAGGAGTCGGCATGAACAGTCGCAAACCCCTTCTCTCCCGCCGCGAGGTTCTGGCTGGAGGGGCCGCGGCGACCGCGGCCGCCCTCACCGGCTGCGGCGACGCGCAGATTCCGGGGCCGCGAGCGATCAGGCGGCCGAACATCCTGCTGCTCATCTCGGACCAGCACCGGTTCGACTGGGTGGGGCGCAACCCGGAGATCCCGGTGCCGACGCCGCACCTCGATGCGCTGGCGGCCCGGGGCGCCGACTTCACGCGGGCGATCGTTTCATCGCCGGTGTGCGGACCGTCCCGATCCTGCCTGGCGTCCGGCATGGAGTACGAGAACTGCACCGTCGCACAAAACCGCGACGAGTACAACGCGGCGCTTCGGCCGACCTTCTACAAGCACCTGCACGACAGCGGCTACCACACGATGGCCTGCGGGAAGATCGACCTCCACAAGGGTCCCGCCGGCCGGCGCCCCGACGGCAAGCTGCACATGGAGGAGTGGGGCTTCTCCGACATGCTGATCACCGGCAGCAAGAACGGTGGAGACACGGAGCCCTACGGGTTCTGGCTCGACTCGCTCGACCCGCCGCTAAAGGACATCCACAACGCGGACATCAGCAAGCGGCGACTGCCCCGCCACGTCAATTGGTGGGGAATGACGGACCCGACGCCGATCGGCGACCATGCCTACAAGGACAACTACACGGCCCGCACCGGGATGGAACTCCTCGACGGCGTGCCGGACGGAAACCTCTGGTTCCTGATCGTCAACTTCAACGGGCCGCACCCGCCGATGGACATCACCGAGCGCATGGAGCGGGAGTATCGCGGACCTGACCGGGTGATCGAGAACTTCCCGCAGCCGCACAACTACCACGGCATCGCGCGCGTTGGACAGATGCTCGCGCCGCCGGCCCCGTTCACGCCGGAGCACCACATTCGCATCCGCCAGAACTACGCCGCGATGATCGAGAACATCGACCGCTGGATTGGGCTCTACGAGGAGCGGCTGGCGGAGCGCGGCGAGCTGGACGACACGATCGTGATCTACACCAGCGACCACGGCGAGATGCTTGGCGACCACGACTACTGGGGCAAGGGCTTACCCCAGGAGGCCTCCTGGAGAGTGCCCATGGTCATGGCCGGCCCGGGCATCGCCGCCGGCACGCGCAGCGACGCCCTGGTCACGAACATGGACCTGGCGGCAACCAGCATCGACTACGCCGAGACCGCCGTTCCCGAGGAGATGCAGAGCCGGTCGCTACGGCCACTGCTCGACTCCGGGGGCGGAGAGCACCGGGAGCACATCCGCTCGGCGCTCAACTCGGGGAACGCGGCGACCGGCCGGCTCCGGGTGGTCCAGGACCACCGCTACAAGCTGGTCGACGGCTTCAGCGAGGAGAAAGAGCTGTACGAAGTCGAGGCGGACCCGTGGGAGAACGAGAACATCGCGGCTGCCAGGCCGGACGTGGTAGCGCGGCTGGAGAAGCTGCTGGTGTAACGCTCGCCGCTTCGCGGCAGCGCCCGGATGCCGGCCAGAAGGCCGGCGCACCCAGTGGGCGCACCCAGTGGCTACTGAATCAGGATGAGCTCCGTCTGCGGCGGGGACAGGTACTCGATGCCGTCCCCGGTCGCCAGCGCCTCCTCGTGGGCCCACCAGAGCAGGTACTGGTCCTCGCCCTCCGGAGCCGGCGAGGGCATGTAGAAGAAGTACTCGATGACGAAGTGGTGGTGCGGCGCGAGCGGGATGTTTTTCGACCAGTCCGGGCCCAGCGAGCCGATCCGGGGGCCGAAGTAGGTCTCGACCGACGCGGGCCGCGCGCCCTTCGTCTGTCCGTGGGAGTCGATCGAGATGTGGGTCTTCGTCGCATCGAAGCCGGCGGCGTAGGCCGGGAAGTCGTTCTTGGCTGACACCATGTGGAGCTGGTTGTCTCGGACGACGATCCCGGCTTCCTCGAACTTCTGTGTGTAGTCGCGGATGATCTCGCGCGGTGTGAGGCCCGCCTTGATCGTCTCCGCCAGGATCGCGTCGACCCGCAGGTACTCGGCCCAGAGTTCCTGGATCTCCGGCGGCGGCTCCGTCTCGCCGTCGCGTAGCACGTAGGCATACATGCCGATACTCGGGTTCGTCACGATGTCGCCGCCCTGGACGACGGCGTCCTCCCAACCCTCGCTGCGCCCGCGCTGGGACTGCCCCGTCTTCATGCGGCGCATGACGGTCAGCCCGGCCTCGTCGGTCCGGGTCACGCCCGGCTCGATCGCGTCCAGCGCGTTCTCGAACAGCCAGATCTCGTCGCGCCGCATCCGCTTGAGCAGCTCGACCTCGCTCGGCACCTGATGGTTGGTGTAGTCCAACATCAGCCACTCCGACGAGATCAGCCGGCTCGCGTACGTCTCGCCGAGTTCCTCGGAAAGCAACAGGTAGTCGGTGTGCGAGAGGCCGTCGATTTCGCCCCGATAGGTCGGCCACGGGCCCAGCTCGTGCTTGAAGTTGACCGCGATGACTGACGGGTCGCGCTCGGCGACGAAGTCCCTGAGCCCCTCGAAGCGGTAGTCGTACTCCGTTTCCGGGCCGCCGACCGGCTCCTGAACGCGGACCGCCGGGGCCACGATGTCGTAGGCGCCGCTCTGCTCGACGTACCGGTAGTCCGTTTCACCCCAGCCGCGTTGGGTGGCACCCCAGCGCCGTCCGAGAACGGCCCGCTCGATCCGATCGCCCCGGTCCGTGAACACGAAAACGCCCGAGGCGCTGCCCAGTTCGTCGATGCCGAAAGAGTCGGGGATCGACTCCCGCATCACGTGGATCCACATGTCCACGCCGCGCTCCCTCATGATCTCCGGGAGAACGAGACCGAACTTGTCGCGGCGGACCTTCCGGTTCGCCGCTTCGTAGGGGGAGCGGAGTTCATACGGCTCGATCACGAGCGGCGCGCCGTCGTACGTGCCGTCCGGAATGACCATCGGGATCCTGTATTCGGGGTCGCTCAGGATCCCGTACAGGACCGGCTCTCCCTCCTGCAGCTTCTCGGGCGTGTTGAGCGGCCACTCGTGGCCGATCTGGTCGAGCCGTCCGGGCAGGTCCTGAGCGCCGATGAAGGAGGTGTACACCCAGTAGATGTACTCCGACGCCATGCAGCCGTAGTCGCAGGTCTCGTCGTCGTAGGTGTACCAGGCGCCCTCGGGGTACTCGTCCGGCGGGCCATCGAAGCGGCCGCCGCGAGCGATGTCCATCGCGTCGGTCAAGGCCGTGCCCGGCTCCGTCCCGAACACGTCGGGGTAGGCCACGCCGTAGCCGTTGTCCGAGACCATGTGCCAGATCTCTTCGAGCGCGATGTCGAACACGCCGCGCGCCCGGGCGTCGATCTCGGTCTCCTCGTCGTAGAGACCCTGGCCCCGCGGCGCGTTGGCCCAGTCCATCTCGTGCGCCTCGTCCTGCGTGCCCGTCATCACGATCGTGCCCGCGGTGTCCAGCATCGCCTGGTGGACCTTCGGGTTGTCGATCTCGCCGTCCTCGTCGTTGTCGAGGAACTGGGCCAGGACGCCCGCCGCGTGGAGGAGCTTGTCGTCGCCGGTCGTGTTCGTCGCGTAGATCGGCACGCCGTGGACCATCACCTTCTTGACCCAGGCGATCTCATTCTCCGGCTCAGCGACGTCCGGCGCGCCGGTGCAAGCGGCAACGACCAGGCAACAGAGCAGAGCAAGGAAGCCACCGGGTGCGCCGGCCTTCTGGCCGGCTGCCGCCGAAGGCGGCCAAGAAAACCCGCCGGCCATCGGCCGGCACCCTTCGGTACAGGCGTCTCGCGCACGCCGCTTCGCGGCTGTGCGCCTGATGCCGGCGGGGACGCCGGCGCACCCAGTGGTCTTCATGGTTGCTCCTTTTGCGGCCTCAAGCCGCCATCAATGAACACGCAGGTACCGCGTCAAAAGGCGCCCACGGCGCCACTGGCTTCAAGGCGCCAGGAGTTCGCGCTTGACGGCGTCTTCGATCAGTTCCTCGGCGTAACGCCAGAGCTCGGGCGCGCCGTCTTCGATGCAGCCGTTGATCTCGCGCACCTGGTCGGCCCGGATGCCGTGCTCCTGCCACGGCCCGCCGCCGTTGATGTAGTTGAGCACCATCGGCTGCAGGCGGTCCAACGCCCTCGCGAACTTCGCCTCGGGACTCCGGCGTGCCTCGAACTCGTCCCAGATGGCGCGCAGCTCGGCCCCGCTCTCGGCCGGCAGCAGTCCGAAGATCCGCTCCGCCGCCCGCTCTTCGCGCTCCTCCTGGTCCTCGAGGCCCACCTTGTCGTAGACGAACGTGTCGCCCGCGTCGATCTCGACCAGATCGTGCACGATCAGCATCTTCAGCACCTTGAGCTGATCGAGCCCCGAAGCGGCCGCGTGCTCGGACAGCACCAGCGCCATCAACGTCACATGCCACGAGTGCTCCGCGGAGTTCTCGCGCCGCTCGTTGCCGACGATCGAGGTACGGCGCAGTACCTGCTTGAGCTGGTCGACTTCGACCAGGAAGCGCATCTGCTGCGCAAGACGTCCGTTCCGTTCCTGCATTGCTCAACCGTATCCAACTCCTCCGGTCGCACTCACTGTTCCAACTGGACAGTCTCGTCGCTGAACTGCAGGGACTCGACGCCCCGCAGCGTGTCGACGCCGTCCCGGTCCGGCTGGGAGTCGCTCACCGTTACCTGGTCCCCGACCGACGCCACTTCGTACTCCGCCGCCGCGCCGCTGAAGACCGCCGTATCGTCGCCTTCGCCGCCGTCGAGCATGTCGTTGCCGCCGCCGCCCTCGAGCACGTTCGCGCCCGCGTTGCCGGTCAGCACGTTGTCGTGAGCGTTGCCCCGCAGGTCCGCGTCGCCGTCACCGGTGAGCGCGACGTTCCGCAGATGTTGCGTCTTCATCGTGTACCGCACCTCCGGGTCGAACGTCATCGAGAACGTGCCGCTGAAGTCGAACGGCAGTTCCGGCGTGTAGGTCAGGTGCGGCGGCACGAACTTCCGGATCAGTGTCCACGCCAGCGGGTCCTTCTCCTCCATCAGGGCCCGGCTGCCGGCGAAGTACACGCCGAAGTGCGAATGCCCCTCCGGGATGTCGTCGGGGCCGATGTCTCGCCCCTCGTACTTGGTCGGGGGCACGGTCCACAGGTCGTAGTAGTTGTCGAGCAGAACGCCAACGTACTCGTTCGGATGGTTCTCCGGCTCTTCTTCCGGCCAGCCCTCCCAGCCCTTCACCTCCGCCTCGTCGTTGGCCGCCCGCATCTCGGCGATCATCTCGGGCAGTGTCGGGACGACCCCGTAGTCGTGGATCAGGTGCCAGATCTCCTCGTACGAGGCGTCGCGGGTGACGTGGGCCATGTAGTCCGCGTCGCCCGGGGCCGGACACTCGTTCGCCCGCAGGTCCTGCATGCTGAGGTCGGTCGCCCGCGAAAGCCCGGATCGCATCGCTGCGTTCAGATCCTCTTCCGTGTTGAAGAAGACCATCGTCGCCTTGCGGTCCGCCATCGCGTTCGCGATGCCGGACTTGTCGTCGCCGTAGGCCGAGCTCGGGAAGTCGGCCAGGAGGTGCTCCATCACGTTCAGGCCGTGTTTGATCTGGTCGCGCGTCCAGCCGTCCGACGCCAGAAAGTGGATCCGCCTGCCGTCCGGCGTCGGGACGTAGGCGTAGCGGTTGAAGTGCTCATGGAACACCTCCGGCACCTCGGCCGGCAGGTCGACGATGCCGTCGGGCGAACCCGAGGTGTCGATCTCCGGCAGCGTGACGAGGTCGGGCTGGGCACATGAGACCGCCAACAGAGCGAGAACCGCAATCAGAACGCATGTCCGCATGAATCTCATCCGTTTACTCCAGTTGGACGGTTTCGTCGCTGAACTGCAGGGACTCGACGCCCCGCAGCGTGTCCGTGCCGTCCCGGTCCGTTTGCGAGTCGCTCACCGTCACTCCGTCCTCACCCGTGGCGACTTCGTAGTCCGCCGCCGGCCCGCTGAAGACCGCCGTGTCGTCGCCTTCGCCGCCGTCCAGCACGTCGTTGCCGCCGCCACCCTCGAGCAGGTTGGCGCCGGCGTTGCCGGTCAGCACGTTGTCGTGCGCGTTGCCGCGCAGGTTCGCGTCGCCGTCGCCCGTCAGGGCCACGTTCCGCAGATGCTGCGTCTTCATCGTGTACCGCACCTCCGGGTCGAACGTCATCGAGAACGTACCGCTGAAGTCGAGCGGCAGTTCCGGCGTGTAGGTCAGGTGCGGCCCCACGAAGCCCGTGACCAGCGCGTAGCCGAGCGGGTCCTTTCCCGGCATGGCCGCGCGACTGCCGGCGAAGTACTGACCGAAGTGGGAGTACCCCTCGGGAATCTCGTCGGGCGCGATGTCGCGACCCTCGTACACGGTCGGCGGCACGGTCCAGAGGTCGTAGTAGTTGTCGATCAGGGCGCCTACGTACTCGTTCGGATGATCGTCCGGCACGTCCCGGGGCCACGCGTACCAGCCCTTGGTCGCCGCCGCGTCGTTCGCCGCTCTCATTTCGGCGATCATCTCCGGCAACGTCGGCTTGATCCCGTAGTCGTGGATCAGGTGCCAGATCTCCTCGTAGGCCGCGTCCCTGGTGACATGACCCATGTAGTCCGCGTCGCCCGGGGCCGGACACTCGTTGGCGCGCAGGTCCTGCATGCTGAGATCCGTCGCGTCGGCCAACCCCTCGCTCATTGCCTGGCGCATGCCGGGCTCGTCGTCGAAGAACACCATCGTCGCCTTGCGGTCCGCCATCGCCGCGGCGATTCCGCTCTTGTCGTCGCCGTAAACCGAGCCCGCGTGGTCCGCCAGCAGGTGCTCCATCACGTTCAGGCCGTGCTTGATCTGGTCGCGCGTCCAGCCGCTCGAGACGAGGAAGTGGATCCGCCGGCCGTCCGGCGTCGGGACGTACGCGTACCGGTCAAAGTACTTGTGGAACACCTCGGGTACGTCGGCGGCGAGGTCGACGATGCCGTCGGGCGAGCCGGAGGTGTCGATTTCGGGCAGCGTGACGAGCTCCTGCGGGCCACAGGAGGCCACCAGAAGGACGGAAACCGCCACCAGTACGGTCGTTCGAATGCGTCTCACCTGTTCCTCCCGTCTCTAGTCCTGCAGGTACAGCTCCCAGAAGCTGGCCTGTCCCTCGTGGGGCGACCGGTTCACGATCCTGCCGTCCTTGATCACCATGGACAGGCTGCGCATGTGCGAGATGTGCTCGAGCGGGTTCTTCTCCAGCACGATCAGGTCGGCCAGCTTGCCGGCCTCAACGGTGCCCAGGTCGTCGAGCATCCCCATCATCTCCGCGCTGTTGCGGGTGGCGGCCTGAATCGCGCCCATCGGCGGGATGCCGTGGAAGACGAACTGCTCGATCTCGAGAATCCCGATCTCCGAGATCGGGTTCGAGTCGCTGCCGGTGGTCAGGCGGACGCCCGCTGTGTATGCCTTGTTGATCACGTCGCGCGCGTGGTTGGCGTACGCCGGGCTCCGCTGGTCGGCGCGGGAGACCCGCACCCGGCCTTCGACGACCTCCGGC
The DNA here is from genome assembly GCA_965232105.1 of Thermoanaerobaculia bacterium. GTDB lineage: Bacteria > Acidobacteriota > Thermoanaerobaculia > Multivoradales > Multivoraceae > Multivorans. Next base: position 1,455,533 of record OZ246956.1, on the reverse strand, counting down.
GACGCAACGTAGCCCGCCTCCGCGATCAACCGTTCCCGCTCGGCGATGAACTCGCTGCTCAGATTGCACTGGATCGTCGGGTCGAGGAAGGTGCCCGCCTCGGCCATCATCCGGATCGTGTCGTCGGAGAGATCATTGCCGTGCTCGATGCTCTCGGCGCCGGCCATCACCGCGATCCGGGTGGTCTCGTCGCCGGCGTGGACGGTGACCGGGATGCCGTGTCGATGGGCCTCTTCGATCCCGGCGATCAACTGTTCGGGCGGCATCCGGCTGCCGAGGAACTTGATGAGCTGCGCGCCGTTCGCGATGTTGTCGGCAACCACCGCGCGGATGCCTTCCAGTCCCTTGCCGGTCCGCACCAGCCAGTCCGTGTCACCGTCGGTCGAGAGCGGCGGACCGCCGGCGACGATCCGCGGCCCGATGAACGCACCGTCGTCGAATGCCTTCTTCCAGGCCACATCCATGAAGTCGCGTTCGCCGGTGATCCGCAGCGTGGTGAAACCGGCCTTCAGCGCGTCCATCGCGTTGCGGCCGGCGCGGATCATCGCCCGCGGCAACGGCTCGTCCCGCAGCAGGCCCTTGGGATCCGGCAACAGATCGCCGAGATGGGAGTGGTTGTTCCACAGGCCCGGCAGGACGTAGGCGCCGCCGAGGTCGATCACTCGCGCTTCATCGCCAAGATCCGGCGCCGAGGCCGACGGCGTATGGATCGCAGCAATCCGGTTGCCCTCGATGACCACCGCGGCGTCCTCGATCGGCGGCGCGCCGGTCGCGTCGATCACCGTGGCGTTGGTGAGGACGGTGGTCTGGGCGTTGGCCTCGATGGGCAGCAGTAGAACGAGAGCTACCAGAAGAACTCCGCGGTTCCTGTTGGTGTTCCGCTTCATTCGCTGTCCTCCTTCGATGTGCCGTCGCCGCTATTGATCGGTTCCCGTCGCGCCGCGTTGGAAGCCTGCCGCCGCCTCGGACTCCGCCAGGAAACCATCGGGGAGCTCCATCGGGCCGTAGTAGTCCCAGTAGGTCGCCGTCCCGAGCTGGCCGTCCAGGTCGACCATTACGCCGCCCTTGAGCACCATCACGGTCTTGCGGATGTTCGAGATGTTCTCGAGCGGGTTGTCCCCCAGGACGACCAGGTCGGCCAGCTTCCCCTCCTCGACCGTGCCGAGAACGTCGAGCACACCCTGCACCTCAGCCGCGTTGCGTGTTGCCGCGAGGATCGTGTCCATCTCGCTGACCCCCGAGATGACGAACTGCTCCATCTCGAGGAAGCCCATCTCGCCGATCGGCATCGAGTCCGAACCGATCAGCAGCTTCACGCCCGCCTCGGCCGCCTTCGCCAGGATGCGCCGCTGTTCGCGGGCGAACTCCGGCGACCGTTCGTCCGCGAAGGCGACCATCGTCCGCAGCCGCACGATCTCCTCGTCGTCCGCGTAGCCCAACTCGGCCAACCGCGCCTCCCGCTCGGCGATGTACCCGGCGCTCAGGTTGCAGATGATCGTCGGGTCGTAGAACGTCCCCTTCTCGGCCATCAGCTCGATCGTCTCGTCGGTCAGCCCATAGCCATGCTCGAGACAGTCCACGCCGGCCTCCACCGCGGCCCGCGCCCCCGGCTCGCGGACGTGGGAGGTCACGTGAACACCGAGGCTGCGCGCCGTCTCGACCGCCGCCTCGAGTTCGTCCGGCAGCATCTCGACGCTGAACAGCTTGATCACCCTGGCGCCGTTCTGGACCCGCCTCCGCACTTCCTTGCGGATCGCGGCCACGCCATCGGCGCCCTCGGCCACCGAACCTCGATGCCCGGCGGTCGGACTCACCGGTTCGCCGCTGGCGAAGATCCGCGGACCAAGGAAGAAGCCATGGTCGAACGCCTGCTGCCAGGCGACGTCGATGTAGTCCTCCTCGCCCACCGAGCGCACGCTGGTGAAGCCGTGCCGCAGCCCGTCGATCGCGTTCAGTCCCGCGCGGATGACCTTGGATGGCAGCCGTTCGTCGTCCAGGGCGTGGTTGTGCGGGAACATCACGCTGAGGTGCGTGTGCATGTTCCAGAAGCCGGGCAGTACCCAGGCGCCGTCGAGATCGTGGACGTCGGCCGAGTCGCCGGCAACCGACGACTCGTACGGTCCCTGCGTCACCTCTGCGATCCGCTCGCCCGAGATGACAATCGTCATGTCCTCCTGGACCGGACCGCCGTTGCCGTCGATGATGTTGACGTCAGTCAGGACCACCGTGGCGTCGGGCAGCACTGTCGTCTGCGCGGCGAGGCCTGCCGGCAGCAGACCGGCAACGAGTATCGGCATCGCCTGCACCAGACGGCTGCAGAGCGTTTTCATCCCAAGGAAGCGAACGCCTACTGTACACCCCGCTCCCGCGAGGATGGTCTCTTACCCGTCAGTTCGGCGGTTCGTAGCCGATCACGGCCCGGTCGACGCCAGCCTTGCTGGAGCCTGATCTCAGTCCGAAGACCCGTACTCCACCTCGATCACACGGTCGAGACCGTCGACTTCGACCGCCTGCCGGAAGCCGTCGGGCCAGAGCACTTCGATCCGCTCCAGTTCATCGACCGATGCCGACGCTCCCAGACCGATCGTCACCAGCGGCTCGACCTGGCTCTGGTAGCTACGCGTCGGCATGACGCGGCGCCGCTGGACGACCGTTCCGGCGGCTGTCCGCTGCTCGACCTCGACCCAGGCGCCGATCGCATCGCGGTTCATGTGCTCGCCGTCGCCGCGCACCAGGAAGCGCAGCCAGCGGTGGCCGGTCTCCTGGTCGTTGCGGAGCAGAAGCGGCCGGTCGCCGGTCTGGAGCAGCAGCACGTCGAGGTCGCCGTCCCCGTCGATGTCGGCATAGGTCGATCCCCGGCCCACCAGCTCGCGCGTCAGGCCGTCGCCTGCCTCCGGCTGCACGGGCACGAACGTCGACTGGGCATCGGGCCCGGCGTTCCAGAACAACTGCGGCGCCTGCCGGTACTGCTGGCTGGGCTCCACGACTTCGATGTCGTCCTCCAGATGCCCGTTGACCTGGAGCAGGTCGAGCCGGCCGTCCAGGTCGTAGTCGAAGAAGAACAGCCCGAAGCTCAGCACCCGGCGGCTCGCCGCACCGACGCCGGCGGTGATCGCCTCGTCGCTCCACAGCGTCGGGTCGCCCTGGGAAACGTAGAGCGAAGTCATCTCGTTGGCGAAGTTCCCGATCGCGAAGCCGAGTTCGCCGTCGTTGCGGAAGTCGGCGGCATCGGCGCCCATCGCCCCTGTCGCCGCGCCTTCGCGGCTGTAGGCGAGGCCGTAGCTCCCTCCCTGTTCGGTAAACACTCCGGCGCCGTCGTTCACGAGCAGGAAGTTGCGCACCGTGTCGTTGGCGACCAGCACGTCGATGTCGCCGTCGCCCTCGATGTCCACCGGCGCCAGACCCAGCGTCTTCGCCACCGGCGTGTCCGTTGCCGGGTTCAGGATGTGCATCCCGGCTTCCTCGGAGACGTCGATGAACACCCCGGCACCGTCATTCCGGTAGAGGTCCATCGTCGTTCCGCCGTAGTTCAGCGGCGGTCCGTAGGCCCGCCCCACGCCCGTCAACTGGTAGCCGACCTCGATGTCGATCTCGCGCGACCAGCGGACGTAGTTGCCGACCAGAAGGTCGACGTCGCCGTCTCCGTCGACGTCGAAGAAGGCGCTGCTGCTGCTCCACTCGGTCTCAGGTCCGGCGACGCCCGCCGCCGCGGTCACGTCCTCGAAGCCGACGCCCTCCCGGTTCCGGAACAGCCGGTTCGGCCCGACCGCGGAGAGGAACAGGTCGACCCAGCCGTCGTTGTCCACATCGCCGACCGCGACCCCGGTGCCGTAGAAGCTCGTCGCCAGGCCGAGCTCCACCGTCCGGTCGGTGAACCGGCCCGCGCCGTCGTTCGCGTAGAGCGCCATCGTCGGGCCGTCGCCCGCCGCGGCCCTCCACTCGGTCGAGTTGACGAGCAGCAGATCCTGATCGCCGTCGCGGTCGAAATCGAAGAACGCCGCGCCCGAGCCCATCGTCTCCGGCAACAGAGCCTCGCCCTCGGCGCCGTTGACGTGGACGAAATCGATGCCGGCCTCCATCGTGATGTCCGTGAAGGGGACGACCGGCACTTCGAGCGCCGCGGCCACCGGCCGGGGAGTCGCGACCGCGATCTCCTGTGCTTCCTCCGGCCCGGCCCGAAAGACGTAGCGCAGCGCGACCACGAGCAGCGCGGCGACGGCGAGCGCCGCCAGCACCTGCAGCGAGCGAACGAACACCCGCCCGATGACGGCGTCGTCCTCGGCGAGGAGTTCGTCGTCCCGGGGCGGCGGCTCGCCGGCACCGTCTACCGTCTCCAGTTCGTCCGGCCGCTCGCCGCGCGGCGGTTCGGCGCTCAACCGCCGCCTCCGGCGACCCCGGCCCGGTCGCCCTCGAAGCGTTCGGGCCGATGCAGGTCGTAGATCACGATCGCTTCCGCCGCGTGATCGGCGGCCGGGTCGGCGCGGCGGGCGATCGCGATCGCCCGGTCGCGGGCGTTGTCGTCCGGCTTGTACTTCGCATGGAGCGCCTGGTGCCGGTCGGCCGCCTCGCGGTCACCGAGCTGGGAGTAAATCAGACCCAGGTTGTAGTGCGCGGTCACGTTCTCGGGGTCGATGCCGAGTCCGCGCTCGAACGACTCCCGCGCTTCATTGAGCCGTACCGCCCGCGCCTCGGCCCGGGCCGGCCCCCGCTCCCGCTTGGCTCGTTCGAACAGGGCCAGACCGAGCTGGTTCTGGAGCCGCACGTCGCGGCTGAAGTCGAAGCCGCGTCGCCGCATCTCTTCGCTGTCGGCCTTGAGGATCGAGCGGAAGTTCGCGATCGCCTCGTCCACGGCGCCGTTCTGGAAGTCGACCAGCCCCGAGAACCAGGCCACCGACCACGCCGGCGCCGGCGGGTCGAAGGTGGCGGCCCGTTCGAGTGCCGCGATCGCGTCGTCGGTGACCGTGCCCTGCGCCAGGTAGACGCGGGCGAGGTTGAGCGGTCCGTCGGGCCGGCCCAGTTCCTCGACGCGGGTGAAGGCCTCGATCGCCTGCCGCAACTCGCCGAGCCCGGTGCCGCCCTTGCGCAGCAGGCCGATGCCGTAGTCGTTCCAGCGCTGCCACTCGGGCTTTGCCGGCTGCCGGACCGGTGAGTCGGGCACGTCGCCACGGCCCACCGGGAAGGTCACCGTGTCCCGGGCCAGGTCGAGGATCGGCAACTCGTTCACCGTCTCCTCACCGTAGATGTAGCGCAGGTAGGTCGTGTCGAACTTCCGGTAGCGGAGCGTCGCCTCGACCGTCAGGCTCATGGTGGCCGCTCCCGGCGGCACTTCCAGCCGGTAGTGGACCACGTCGCCCGCACCCGGCGGGATCTGGTGGTCATAGAGCGGCACGAAGATGTCCTCGGCGTTGCGGCGGTCGATCCGCGCGCCGTCGCGGTCGAGCATGTAGACGTTGATGAAGTGCGACCAGGGGTCGACCCGGTTGCCCTCGCCGAGTCCGCCGCTCCGCCCGACCAGCCGGCCGCGGTCGTCGCGCACCGCGATGTCGAGCCAGAGCTGGTTCGAGTCGACCGTGCCCTGGGTCAGGTGATGCCCGAGCCCCAGGGTGCGTACGACGACCTCCAGCAGATAGTCCCCGCCCGCCTCGAGTGCCGGAATCTCCGGGCGCACCGGCGCGATCAGCTCGTCCTCGATCGCGCCGCCGGGCTTGACGCCGAAGATGTCGACGTCGACGACGCCTTCGTTGAACTCGCGGTGCGCCTCGATCACCCAGTCCGGAAAGTCGAGCAGATGGGGAATGCCCGTGTTCGCGGAGGGAAACAGGTGGTCGTGTACCAGGGTCAGGGTCGGCTCGTCGCTCTCCGGGAAACGGCGGGAGCCGAAGTCCTCGGACGGCAGCAGCTCCATGTGGCAGCCGTTGCAGTTCGGCTCCGCCTTCGGCGGGTAGTAGAAGCTCGCCACGCCGTGCCCCGACACGCCCGAAAGCAGGTGCGAATCGTAGTGGTTCTGCCCGCGCAGGAACTTGTAGTGGTTCAGTTCCTCGGGCAGGTGGACCTTGTGGCAGGTACCGCAGAACTCGGACGTCGTGTGCAGCGGCTTGAGGAAAGTCCTCTTGTGCAGCTCGGGCTTCGCCTTGACCAGTTGGTGGTTGACGAACTCGAGGAACTCCGAATCCGTGAAGGCGAACGGGTAGTGCTGCGGCTCCTCGATCGTGTAGTCCGCGTTGCCGCGTGGACTGTTCACGTGGGTGATCGCGTGGCAGGACGTGCAGGTGATCCCGGCGTGGGCCGCCGGCTGCTCGACGTCGAAGTCCGGGTCGTCGAAGGCGCCCGAGAAGAAGATCACCGGGTCGTGGCAGCCTGCGCAGAAGCGGGACGCCTGGACGTCCCCCGAGCGCTCATACGCCTTGTCCCGGGTCTCCTGGACGGAGAAGCTGTACGCCGGGTTGTTGAAGGAGCTGAAGCGATGGGCGCTGTAGGCCCAGCGGCCGTGGATGTCCGCGTGGCAGTCCACGCAGTAGGCATCGTTGTTCAGCGCCCGCTCCGGAATGAAGCCGCCGCTCGCCGTTCGGGCCAGCGAGGGGAAGAAGTACTCCTCGCCCGAGTCCGGCCCTTCCACGTTCCAGCCCCTCGGATCCTGGAACTGCAGCACCAGGGCGACTCCGACGAGGACCACGGCGGCGACCGCGACGCGGGCGCCGATCCGCCAGTTGATTCGCTTGCCCGCCAGCCGGTGGAGCACGAACAGCCAGGCCGCCACCAGCGGCGCCAGGACGTGGAGCCAGTACGCCACGCTCCGGACCGCCGGGTCGTTCACCGTGATGACGCCTTCGATCCGCGTCAGCACGATGCCGCTGAACAGCAGCACGACCGCCGTGCCGAACAGTGCGTAGCCGACCTTCACCGCGCGCCGGTTCGGTCGATTCCGCGCGTTGCGCATGTGCGCCAGACCGAACCAGATCACCGGCACGACGAACAATGCCCCCACCGCCAGGTGGAGCAGGAACATCGAGATGTAGAACCAGTTCTGGTACGTCTGGCCGGTCGCCGCTTCCGCGACGCGCACGCCCGACAGGTAGAACGAGTTCACCGCCAGCAAGGCGAACAGGCCGAAGACCACCCACAGGAGCGGCTTCAGCCGCGGGCCGATCGCCGGTCGGTAGCGCCGGCGAGCGGGCCGCGTCCCGCCGCCCGCGCCCGTTGTCACTTGCTGGCTCCGGTCGCCCCGGTCAGCCGTTGCGGTCCTCCGAGAGCGTCCTCGATCTCCTCGCCGACCAGCCTGTCGAGCGCCCGCAGCAGCCGGAACGTCACGGCGTAGCCGGCTCGGCGCACTCGCCTCGACGTCGGCTGGCCGGTGACCCGCACCGCGAAGGCGTACCGGGGCGGCCGCTCCTCGTCCGAAGGGAAGAAGCCGACATAGTTCACGTGGAAGGGCTTGTCCGGGTCGCGCGCCGTACCCGTCTTCATCGCCACCCGGAGCCGCTGCGGCGCCACCCGGTTCGCCGTGCCGCCCGGCGACACGACGGCACGCATCGACTCGTGCAGCACCGGCAGCCATGACGGATCGAGCACCTGAACGCCCTGTCGCGGTCCGTCACCGACCGGTGTCCGCGGCGAGATCCCCAGCAGTCCATCCGCCTGCAGGACGAAGTTCGGCTCTCGACGGCGGCCGTCGGAGAGAGTGGCGGCGAACAGGGCCGCCCCCAGGGGCGTGATCGAAGCCTCGTCCAAGCCGATCGAGAGATCGCCCAGTTGCTTGCCGGGCTGCCGGTACTCATGCACCACGCCGATCGCGTTCCTCGGCACCGGTTCGCCGGTTCGCCCCCCGATGACGAAGCCGTAGCGTTCGTACTCCTCGACGAGCGCACGGTCGCCGACATCGATCGCCAGCCTGGCGAAGGCGACGTTGCAGCTACTGGCCATCGCATCGGAAAGGCCCCGGAGCCGGCCGTTGATCGCGCTGCAGTAGAGCCGCTCACCGTCCATCAGCACCGAGCCGCGGCAGGTCATGTCGGCGATCTCCTGGTCGGGATCGAACCCGGCCCGCATCGCCGCGGTCGTCGTGATCAGCTTGGCGATCGAGGCTGGCTCCCGCGGATCGAGGACGCTGTCGCCGTTCGACCGCCACCGGCGGCTCCGGCCGCGGTTGCTCACCGCGGCCAGGACGGCGCCCGAGGGAATCTCCAGGATCGCGATCGCTCCTTCTTCCCGGCCCAGCGCCGTGTCCGCCGCCTCGCTCCAGGCCCGATCGATCGTCAGGCGGAGCGCTCGCGCACCGGCGGCGTCGCGCATCGCCCCCGGTCCGGCGGCGGCAAGGCCCGGAGGCTGGAGGGCGGGCGGAAGCAGGTGGGTCGCCAGCTCGACCGGCACCAGGCCCGCCGGCAGATCCTCCTCCAGGGTCAGCGACCGGTCGTCGCCGATCGACCCCAGCGGCCGGCCCCGCCGGTCGAAGAGCAGTTGCTGCACCCCCGAAGCGTCGACCTGTTGCGCCCGGCGCAGACGCCGCTCGAACGCCGACGCGGGAGGCGCTTCGACCGGGGGCACGTCGGGCTCTGCTTCGCCCTTGGCGTCTTCCGCGTCCTCCGCCGCAGCTTCCGGGGCCACGGCGCGGTTCAGTCCGAGTTCAACCTCCGCCGCGTCCAGCAGGGCGGGCGGCAGATACGCCGCGTGATCCTCGTACAGCGCAGCGACTTCCCGCCAGCGACCCTCGCCGGCCGCCTGCCGGGCGGCCAGGCTGAGCAGGCCGGGCGCCCGTTCGGCAATTCGGTCGAACTCCTGGCCGGACGTTGCCGCGTCCGCCACGGTCAGTTCGAGCCGCGCCTCCCCGACCTGCCGCTCTACCCGCCACGCCGAGAACGAGGCCACAAGGAAGAGGACGAGCAGCGTCGCCCGGATCCGCCGGCGTGGCGGCCACAGCGCGCGCCAGCTCTCCCGGCGGCGCCGCGGCAACCGCACGACGGCCGCCAGCATCCGTTCGAGGCGGCGGCGGATCGTCCGCCCACCGGCGCCTTCGCCCGTGCCGCGTTCAACGCTGTTGGGTATCCCGCTCATGTTCCAGCAGCGCAGTCCCTCTCAGGTTCCGCAGGCGCCAAGTCAGAATACCAACTGCACCCACTCGCCATCGATCTCGGTGATCGTGGACCGGACGCCGGGCAGGATCTGTTCGGTCGCCAGCGTGGCTCGCCAACCGTCGAGCTCCGCTTCCAGGCGAGCGACGATCTCAGGCCGCCCTTCCGCCAGGTTGTCGAGCTCGCCGACATCTGCTTCCAGGTCGTACAGAAAGGTGACCTGGCCGTGAGGCGAATCGGTCGCCCAGCCGCCCTCCGGCGGCTGGAGGCGGCCGTCCCGGCGCAGGTTCTCGGGGCGGAAGTCCGTGCGGTTCAACTTGATCAGCTTGTACCGGGCGTCCCGGATCGCCAAGCTCGGTCCGGCCCGCCAGTACAGGTACTCGTGCGGCACGCCATCGGCTTCCCCGGTCATGTAGGGCAGCAGGTTCACGCTGTCTTCGGTCTCCGTTTCGTCCCCCGCGGCGGCCGTGAAGGTCGCCATGTAGTCGAGGGTGATCACGGGATCGTCGAACGTCTGCCCGCCCTGGATCATTTCCGGCCAACTGATGATGAAGGGGATGCGCACGCCGCCTTCGTGGTGATACCGCTTGAAGCCGAAAAGCGGTCCGTTCGAGCACGCGTTGCCGATGTAGCCGGCGCAACCGTTGTCGCTGGCGAAGGCGATCAAGGTGTTCTCGTACACGCCCCGGGCCTTCAGCGTCTCGACGACGCGGCGCACGCTCTCGTCGAGCGACGCGACCATCGCGGCATAGACCCGGGTGCGCTGATCCTCGATGTGGCGGTAGCCGTCGACGTACTCGGCGGTGGCCTGGAGCGGCGTATGCGGTGTCGTGTGGCTGAGGTAGAGGAAGAAGGGCTCTTCTCCGCCCGCGCTGCGCTCGATGAAACCCGTCGCCTCGTCGGTGAACACGTCCGTCAGGTAGCGCTCGACCTTCTCCTCCTCGAAGCCGCGCAGGACCTTGTTCCGGCGCTCCGTCGGCCCCTCTTCGCCGCGACGTGAGCCGTACTCCACGCCGGGCAGCCTCGAATCGATGAAGATGCTGCCGCCTTCGAGCACACCGAAGTACTCGTCGAAGCCGCGACTCATCGGATGGTGGGGATCCGGGTGGCCCAGGTGCCACTTGCCGATCATCCCGGTGCGGTAGCCCAGCGCCTTCAGACGGTCGGCCAGGGTCGCCTCCTCGAGGCTCATGCCGGCGCCGACGTCCCGGCCGGCCGGGTTGAACTCCCAGCCGTGACGCTGCTGGTGGCGCCCGGTAATCAGCCCCGCCCGCGACGGGCTGCACACCGGATGGCTCACGTAGCCCGCCGTGAAGAGAACGCCGCTCGCCGCAAGAGCGTCGATGTGCGGGGTCGAGATGATCTCGCTGCCGTAGATGCCGATGTCGGCATAGCCGAGATCGTCCGCGAGGATGAGAACGATGTTGGGCGGACCGGCGCCGGAATCCTCAGCGGGGGCGTCAGCGTCGGGCGCGGCGCACGCGGCCAGGATGGCTGCCGCCGCGAGCACCGTGGCGAGGCGAATCGTCGTCACCGGTCTCGAACAACCCTGTTCCCGTGCATCAGCGCGGCGCGGACGCCGCGACTCGAGTTGCATCTCGAACCTCCCTCCTGGAACCACCGACCTGGAATCGTATGCCACCCGAACGACACGCTTGGGCTACGCTCCGCGCTGCCATGACGACCGAAGCCGCGAACCAGCCGGCACCCCCCGACCTGCCCGCCTCGGTGCAGCGACTCGCACTCGACGAACGGGAGGTCTTCCTGGTCGGCACCGCGCACGTCTCGCCGCAGAGCGTGCGTGACACGAAGGAAGCGATCGAGGCACTCGAACCCGACACCGTCTGCGTCGAACTCTGCGAGGCCCGCTACCAGAACCTGGAGAACCAGGACTCCTGGCGCAAACTGGACATCTTCCAGGTCCTGCGCGAGGGCAAGGCGGCGCTCCTGCTCAGCTCCTTTCTGATGCACTCCTTCCAGCGCCGCATCGCCCAGCGCTTCGGCATCGAGCCCGGCGCCGAGATGCGGGAAGCGATCGCCCGGGCCCGCGAGCGCGGCGCCCGCCTCGAACTGATCGACCGCGACATCCAGATCTCGCTGAAGCGCACCTGGTCCTCGCTCGGCTTCTGGCAGCGGACGAAGGTGATGACCCAGTTGGTCGGCAGCGCCTTCGTCGGCGACGACCTGAAGGAAGAGGACATCGAAAAACTCAAGGACACCGGCAACCTGACCGACCTGATGTCCGCCCTCGCGGAGGCACTGCCCAGCGTCAAGAACACCCTGATCGACGAACGGGACGCCTACATGGCCGAGAAGCTGCGCCAGTCGGCCGGCCCGCGCACGGTCGCCGTCGTCGGCGCCGGGCACCTGCCCGGCATCACCGGCCTCGCCGACTCCGAGTGCGACCTGGAGGAACTCGAGATGGTGCCCGACCCTCCGGTGTGGCCGCGTGTCGTCGCCTGGCTCGTGCCGATCCTGGTCGTCGCGCTCTTCGCCTACGGCCTCGTTTGGGGCGACCGGGAGCGCACCGTCGAATCGGTCTACATCTGGGTCGGGCTCAACGGCGGTCTGGCCGCCCTCGGCGCCGCCATCGCCCTCGCCCACCCGCTGACGATCCTGTCCGCCTTCGCCGCCGCACCCCTGACCAGCCTGAATCCCCTGATGGCGGCCGGCTGGGTCGCGGGACTGGTCCAGGCCCTGCTCCGCAAGCCCCTGGTTGCCGACCTGGAGAACCTCGCCGACAGCCTGAGTTCCGTCCGCGGCTTCTGGAGCAACCGCCTCACCCGCATCCTCCTCGTCGTCGTCCTGTGCAACCTGGGCAGCGTGCTGGCGACTTTCATCGCCGGCTCATGGATCGTCGCCCGCACGATCTGAGGTTCCTGCCGTCGGGGCTGGTTCTCCGGCAACCCCTGCCGGCACTCCCGAGGCGTCGCCGGACAAGGCGTGAGCGGCTACAATTGTCGTAGATCTCCCGCCTGTAGACGGATTTACGACAAAGTCCGGTCGCCGTGGCCTCTGAGAGCGGTTTTTTCTTGCATCTATCATTCCGCAAGAGATACCCTTGCGCCGCTCAACGTCGACTCCGCAAGGAACCGCTGACACCATGCCCGCATCACCGATCGGTCCCCGCATCAAGGCGCTGCGCGAGCAGCACGGACTCACGCAGGAAGACCTTGCCCGCGTCTTCGGCTTCAAGGACCGCCAGACCGTCTCGGCCATCGAGAGCGGCACGCGCCGCCTGACGGCTGATGAACTGCTCCTCGTCGTGAAGACGTTTCCCGTCTCGCTGGGCTACTTCACCGACCCCTTCCTGCTCATCGGCGAAGGGAAGTTCTCCTGGCGCCACTCGGGACTGACCGACGAGGAACTCCGCGACTACGAGCAGCGCGCCGGCCGCTGGATCGCCGCCTGGCGCCATCTGGCGCCTCAGGTCGGTGTGGCGACTCCGCTCCTACGCCCCTCGCTGCCGCTGCGACGGAGTTCGAGCTACGAAGCCGCCATGGGAGCCGGAGAGCGCTTCGCGGCCGAGTTCGAGATCGGTCCGACACCCGCGCCGGGCCTCGCTCGGGTCATGGAAGAGGAACTCGGGATCCTGGTCCTGATGGTGGACGCCGAGCCGGGAATCTCCGGCGCGGCCTGCCGTCTCCCGGAAGTCGACGTCGCGCTCATCGCTCGCGGAGAAGTCGCCGGCCGGCGCCACTTCGACCTCGCCCACGAGCTGTTCCATCTCCTCACATGGCGCGCCATGCCACCAGCCCACTCGGAGCGCGCTACGACTACCGGAGGCAGTAGGACAGAGCAGCTCGCGAACAACTTTGCCGGCGCCCTGCTGATGCCGGCGGACGCCATCAGGCAGTACGGCCCGTGGTCCGCACTGGACGAGTCGTCCCTTGTCGAGCGCCTCAACCACATGGCAGATGAACTCCACGTGACCTCGTCCGCGCTGCGCTGGCGCCTGGTCGCACTGAAGGAACTCAGCAAGAGCGCAGCAACGTCCCTGCCCGAGGCGGCGCTCAGAAACAACGGCCGCCCGAGCGCCGAGATGAAGGACGGGACCATTGAAGCCGAGAAGCTGCCGCCCAGGTTCTCGAAGCGCTTCGCGGAAGTCATGGCCCGCGCCGCTGACAAGGGCCTAATCTCGCTTCGCCGCACCGCTGCTCTGCTCGAGTGTCCCGTCGAAGGTGTCGGCGACCTGTTCGCCGAACATGGTCTCAAGCGTCCCGCCGAACTGTGATTCCCGATGCCTCCCCATCCCGGTCCCGTCCTGGTGGACACGAACGTCATCTTCGAGTGCCACCGCACGTACTCCTGGCGCGCCCTGACCAGCACTAACGGCTATCGCCAGATGGGCAGGATCACTTGCGGATCTGCATCGGTGGCGAAGACAGGCGGTAGACCTTGTCCGCCTTGAGGTCCTCCCTGGCCTTGAAGTAGAGGTCCAGCATCGGGAGCATCTCGCCGTTTGGGAGACGCAAAGCCGAGCCGACGAACTGTTCCGTGGCCTGGTCGCCATCAAGGGGAGAAATGGCACCGGGATCTGGCCGGGCGGCGCTTAGGTCATCGCAGCGTTCCAGCAATTCCTCCCTCGTCGCGGCGGTCTCGATCGCGTAGCAGCCGCAAACACCGTCCGCAAACGCCACACTGAGGACGAGAAGCCACTGTCCGTCCTGTTGCTTGACTTCCGCTCGATGAGAGATAACGTCTGTCGAGCAGCCCCCTCTCCGTTCCTGGTAGCTCCACCGCACCAACTCCTCGCCCTCCAAGCGAAACAGGTCTTCGCCGTACCAAACCCCAAGCCTATGCAGGAAGTCGATAACGTGGTGTGGTCGGACGTGCATCTTCTGTCCCTTCGTCGGGAACCACCTAAGCTCCTTGCAGTGTGCCGTCCTAGCTTGGGCAACTGCGCCGTTCTTCAGTAGGTCGTTCCGGATCGCACGGAACTCCCCCATCAGCGTCATCTCGATGCCGTGCGACAGGTTGCCCATGTCACCGAACTGCTTGCTCGTCCGGTACCTCTCCCAAACTCCGTCGACCTCTGCCACCCAACCCACGTAGGCGAGCTGTGCGAGCAATCCGTCCGGCCCGTACATCACTGCGGATTGGTCCTCGTCCTTACACTCGTACGACAACCGAACCGGCATCCAGGATGCCGCCCCGAAGGTTGGCGTAGAGGGGCGCGTAGCCCAAAGATCGGGGTGCGTGGCCGCGAGCCGTTCCGTGCTTTCGAGCAGATGAAACAGCTTGCAGGTCGCGCGCATCACCAAGAACAAGAACTCGTGGATAGAGCGACGCTCGTTGACCACAGTGAACTTCCTCGGGCGGTCAGCGGTTGTTGTCGGGCTCTTCGCGTCGGTCATGTCAACCTCGCCACGAGCACCTACGTCGCCTGCCCAATCCGAGTCCTCGGCGTGTTTCGGCGTCGGCCACTTCACCTGGTCAGCGGAGCTTGCTCGCTTCTTCGGCGCACTCCCGTGGGGCCGCGCCTTCGATGCCCCCGACGCTGCCTTCTCCGCCGCAGTCTGTTCCATGCCGTACGGGCCAAGCGAACGTCCCTGCTTGAGAAACCGGCACTCAGTAGCGCCCTGTCTCCGTGATCGAGGGCCGCGTCGAGGTCACCACCACGTACTTTGCTGTCGAGGTACTCGACGTCGAGAGTGCCTGCCGTGGCGTAGGGCACCAGCAGTTGCTCCGCTTCTCTAGGCTCCAGTTCGAGCACTCCCCCTCCGTAGCTCCTTCCGCAGACCTCGGCCCAAGCGAACGTCACGGAGTTGACCATAGAGGCGCAGAGCATCTCGACATCGGTAGCCTCAGCCACGCGGACACGGTGAATCGTGTCCGTAGCGGTTGCTCCTACGATGTTCGCGACAAGGAGCGGCGCATGGTGTATCTGTCTGTACAGGAAAGCGTCAGGCGCGTAGACCGATGGGACGTCGAACCAACGGCGCCGGATCCGGCACTTGTAGCCGAGATGGACTCCCTGTTCTTCGCCAAGCCGAAGGTAGTCCTGGAGAGCTCGAGAGAACCGGGAGCGGTCCGCACCGGCCAAGTTGAGTAACTTGGACCGGTTGGACTCCGCGTAGCACCGAAGGTCAGACTCCGTGAACCGGAGCGACTTCAAGGCTCCTGTGCGGCCGACAACATCGACGGCCCGGCCATCTAACACGAAACGTTCGGCATCCACCTCGGAGACCACGAAGAATCTGTTGCGCCCCGTAACGATCCCCACGTCAACATCGGCGAGCGAACCCAATCGGGCCAGGGACCCCTGCCTCGCGACGTCCCGCAACAGGGCGAACTCGTCATCTTCCAAGAAAAGCGATGTCCACTTCATTTCCTCGTGGGTGTAGCGTTCGGGCAGATGCGACACGAGGTCACTGCCTGCTCCAAGCCCCAAGAGAGCCGCGCCATTGGCTACTTCCAGTGTGTGCAGCCTGCCAGCGGCACCGGGGTCGCGGTTGCGACCCTCGCACAACAAGAGAAGCACCTCCTGTTGAATGTCAGGAAAGACGAGTTCGTCGAAGGCCACGACATGAACATCATCGAACAGTCGCGGTAACCTGTCGCGGAGTTGGGCAGCGTATTGGACCTGCAAAAGTTCGGCTGGAACCACCATTGCCAACCGGCCGCCGTCACACAATAGCTCGGCTGACAACTGGATGAACGCTATCCAAGCGTTGGCCAGTCCGTTGGGCGCGTAGCCAAAGGTCCGCACGAGCTTGAATGCTTGCTCGCGAGCCTCCCGATCGAAGTACTGAAAGCGAATGAAGGGCGGGTTGCCAACCGCCGCATCGTACTGTGCGCCACCCATGAGCTCGGGCACGACATCGAAGAAGCTGCCACACCGCCAATCGATCGGAACTGTGGTCCCCGTTACGTTACTTCGAGCCTTCTCGATCTCCTCTGACACGATTTCGACAGCCGTCACCTCTCCTTCCACGCCCAACAGAGGGCTAGCAGCGCAGACGAAACTCCCGTCGCCACAGCTTGGCTCAAGTACGCGATCCGACCGGCTGCGGATCGCCCAACGGCACAGGTAGTCGGCGAGATCAGGCGGCGTGTAGTAGCCGCCACGCACCTTCTGCGCCGTTGGCGGCCCCTTGTTCGTGCGAAACGCGCCCCGAACAGGCGGATCAGCAGTGACGTTCAGAGTCATCCTCAACTCGTGTGGGGCGGGAGATGCCGGTAACGGTCCAAGTAGGAGCTTTCCAAGCGTTCGCGCATCGACGCGAGGGAGATGCTCTGAGTACTATCGTCTGGAGAGGAAACCTGGCCGGTCACGGGATCCCAAATGACCAACGCGATTGCTTCAGCGAGGTGGTGCTGGTCCAGTTCGTCGCGACGTGATCCGAGCCGATCCAGCGTACTTGCGATGGCACGGCGCTGCGGGGCGCGCACCGCGGGCAACGGCAGCGCAACGATGAAAGCAACGACGCAGTACGGGAAACGCGTATGGACCGTAGCGGCCTCGGACGCGAGGTCGTTGATCATGTTCTGCCAGTTCTTCCGGATGCTGGCTTCGTCGTTCAACGTCTTACTGTCGAAGACAATTCGAGGTCCATCAGGCCGGTAGGCGACATCATAGTTCTGCGGCCGTATGCCGCCGATGACCCTGGTCGAACCGACTTCAACGCAGTCTGGCTGAGCCGGCGTGAGCGCGTTGGCGCCGGGCTTCACGACCGGCACGTCGCCGAGCATTGCCGCTAGAGATCTCGCGAAGGCCCGGTCGAAGATCTGCGCGAAGTGGATACTCTGCTTCCTGTCGAATCGCTGGGGTTCCTTGACTCTTCCATCGGAACCCTCAGTGCCACTCCATCGGGACCCCCACTCCGCAAGAACCTCTGGCTCTAGAGTGATGGGCGGCATCTTCGTCAATGGGGCCATCGTTGCCACCATAGCCTACAGGCTCGGTCGTGGGGCCCCTGCGCGGACGCACGCGGGGGAGCGTTCGGCCAGGAGCTTGCACTGAACCACCGACTTGACCTTCCGCGTGGGCGCGCTTAGGTTCCCCCGGGCCTTGGGCACGGTGACAAAGTCGAGGCACCTGTCTCGCGGGCTGGACAAGCTCCGCAGAGCCATTTATTGTCGGAAATCTCATCCCTGAGAGTGAATATGCGACAATCTACCGCCCGACAGCGCCTGCTCGACGCAACACTCTGGCGCCTCTCCCAGTCGCCGGTCACCGCTCTCCTGGGGGCCCGCCAGGTCGGCAAGACGACGCTCGCCCAGCAAATCGTGGCGGCGTGGGAGGGGCCTTCCAAGGTCTACGACCTGGAGGCGCCGGCGGTTCGCGAGGCGTTCCGCACGACTCCGGAGCGGCTGCTTCGAGGCGGCGAGGGGCTGGTCGTGATCGACGAGGTGCAACGCGTACCGGAGCTGTTCGAGATCCTCCGTCCGATCTGCGACGACCCTGAACGGAAAGCCGTCTTCCTGCTCCTCGGCAGCGCGTCCTGGGACCTGATCCGGGGAGTCTCCGAGACCCTGGCGGGGCGCATCTCGTTCGTCGACGGAAGCGGCTTCTCGCTCGACGAGGTGGGAACGGAGAACCAGGACCGGCTCTGGATCCGCGGCGGTTTCCCGCTGGCCTACCTGGCCGAGTCGGATGCGGCGCGCACCCTGTGGATGGAGTCCTTCGCCCGCACGTTCCTGGAGCGCGACGTCCCGGGACTCGGGTCGAGGGTGTCGCCGGAGGCGCTGGGCCGGTTCTGGACCATGCTGGCCCACGTCCACTCGCAGACCTGGAACGCGTCGGCGCTCAGCCGCTCGATGGGAGTCGGCGTCAACGCCGTGAATCGCTACCGCGACCTGCTCGCCGGGACCTTCATGATCCGGGTGCTGCCGCCGTGGTTCGAGAACGTCGGCAAGCGCGTCGTCAAGGCGCCCAAGGTCTACATCCGCGACTCCGGCATCCTCCACTATCTGCTGGGGCTGGAGTCGATGGACGACCTTGTCCGCCATCCTGCCTACGGCCCAAGCTGGGAGGGGTTCGCCCTGGAACAGACCCTGATCGCCTTCGGGGCGCGCCAGGCGTACTTCTGGGGCACTCACCGCGGCGCCGAAATCGACCTCATGCTTCTCCGCGGCGGCAGGCGCTGGGGATTCGAGTTCAAGTGCGCGGACGCACCCAGGACGACCAGGTCGATGCACACCGTCATCGAGGATCTCGGTCTCCAACATCTATGGGTCGTCTACCCGGGCGAGCTCGAGTATCGGCTCAAGGAGAAGATCACCGCGGTCCCGCTCAAGAAGATTCGCGAGATCAAGGTGACAAACTAGCGCGGCAGAACGTCCGGAAGCCGGCGCTTCGCGCCGAATGCCGGCCAGACGGCCGGCGCACCCGGTTTCCGCCGCGCAGACTACTGACGAGCGATGACGAACGAGGCCGCGAGAGGCGGCGCCAAGGGAGCTGATTCATGACGGAACGAACCACCTACGAACAGGTTGGCGACGTGGCCCTGGTCACCATGGACGACGGCAAGGCCAACGTCTTCGGACCGCCGATGATCGCTGCGGTCAACGCCGCACTCGACCGCGTCGCGGACGAGGCCAAAGCCATCGTGCTGACCGGCCGGCCGGGCGTGTTCTCCGGCGGGTTCGACCTCAACGTGTTTCGCGATGGAGGCCCGGAGGAGGCCCGGGCCATGGGAGTCGCCGGAGCCCGTCTGATGATGCGCCTGTACGGATGGCCGCAGCCTCTGGTCGTCGCGGCCAGCGGACACGCCATCGCGCTCGGCACGCTCTGCGTGCTCACCGGCGACCATCGCCTCGCGGCGGACGGCGACTTCCGGTTCGGGCTGAACGAGGTCGCGATTGGCAGAACGCTGCCGCCGTTCGCCTGGCTGCTGGCCAGGGAGCGGCTCTCCAAACGCGCCCTGACGCAAGCCGCCCTGACCGCAAGGATGTACGACGCCGAGGGCGCGCGCGATGCCGGTTTCGTCGACGCCGTCGCGCCGGCGGGCGAGCTGCGCGATGCCGCCCTGGAGCGCGCCGCGCAGTTGGCCGAACTCGACGCGAATGCGTTCGCCGCTATGAAGCAGGGCCTGAGAGGCGAAGGCATCGACGCCGTGCTCGCCGGTCTCGCGGAGGCGGCGCCGGATGGCTCTTGACGTCTACTTCAGCGCGACCCCCAACGGGTGGAAGATCTCGATCATGCTCGAGGAGCTGCGCGAGGCGGGGGTCGAACTGCCCGAGACGCGCATCCACATGGTCGATCTGATGGCCGGCGACCAGTTCACGCCCGAGTTCACCGCGATCAACCCGAACCAGAAGATGCCGGCACTGGTGGACGACGGTCGCGCCGTGATGGAGAGCTGCGCCATCCTGCAGTACCTCGGGGAGAAGTACCCGACTCCGCTCTACCCGACCGACGAGCGCCGCTGGGACGTGCTTCCCTGGCTCTACTGGCAGGCCGCAAATCTCGGTCCGGCCTTCGGCAACAAGCTGAGCTACACGCGCTACATCAACGTGCCCGATGGGGAAAAGGCGCATCCGCTGGAACGATTCGGCAAGGAGTCGCTACGGCTGGTGGCGATTCTCGGCCGCCGGTTCGAGGAGCACCCCTACATCTGCGGCGACGACTTCACGGTCGCCGACATCGCGGCATTCCCGTGGATCCGGGCGTACAAGTGGGCCAAGGTCGACATCACGACCCAGCCCAGCGTGGTGGATTGGCTCAAGCGCGTTCGCGCGCGTCCGGGTGTGGATCGCGGAGTCGCCTACGGCGTGCCGAAGAACGAGGTCGACAGCTTCAGCAAGGAGCGCCGGGAGCGCTACAAGGCACGCGGCGCGCAGATCGCCGCCAATGAGAATCTCAAGACGTCGATCTGATTCCGGCCTGGCAGCCTGAACCGCCAGCACCGCTACCGCCCCGAAACCCCTCGCAGGCTTAGGTGTTTCGGCCCATCCCTTTCCCTTCCAGGAGCTTTCGCCGCGAACTCACCCGTAGCGTTCTGCGGCGCAAGCTCCTAGAATTGCCGGACTCTCGAATGGCGCGGGCGATGAACAAGGAAGCCACCGTGCAGCAGGTTCAACTCATGGGCCACCGGATCCGCCGGCTGCGTCGCAAGAACAAGCTGACGCAGCCGGCGCTGGCGGAGCGCGTCGGCATTCCGCCGTCCGACCTGTCGCGAATCGAGCGGGACGAACTCCGGGTCAGCCTCGACGTGCTGATCCGCATCGTCGCCGAGTTCAACGTCGGCCTCGACGAGCTGATGGGCAAGCCGGCGAGCGGACGAGGCCGGCGCCGCTAGAGCCGCGAACACGGTGTCGTCGGTTTCTTCTACCTACTGGATCAACGCGAGATCCGTCAGCGAGAAGTCCTCGCCCTCGCAGAGCAGCGGTTCGCCGAGCTGGCGGGCAAGCGCGTAGACAAAGCAGTCTCCGTAGTTGAGTGCGGCCGGGTGGCGCCCCTTCCCGAAGTCGGCAAAGGCCTGACGCGCGATCCTGGCTTGAGCCAAACCGACACCACTTCCACGCCGGCCGACTCGATCAGCAGATCGAGCAACCGAACACCTTCCGCTCCGTGACGCGACTCAAGGACCATCGAGGCCTCCACGAAGCTGGCCGCCGAGATCCGACACACGGCCGCCGCCGCGATCTTCTCGGCGAACGCGCCGCGTTCCGGCTCGTCCTGCAGGATCGCGAGCATCGCCGACGTATCGATGACCATCAGCGGGGAAGACCGTTCTCGTCGTACCCGAGGATCTCGTCCGCGGACCGCCCGTCTCGTACTGGCAGTTTGGCGCACCGGCGTCCGATCTCGCTGAGTTCGCCGGCCAGGGTCCGGCCGGACTGTTCGCGCCGACACCTTTCCAGGTGGTTCCGCAACGCCTCGGTGACCGCTTCGGTCTTGGTTTGTCCGGTCAGCCGCGCCAACTCGCCGGCCAGCCGCTCTGTTTCTGCGTTTCTGATGTTGAGTGCCATTGCTACATGTATAACACGCTAGCTACACGTATCGTCATGTTGCACAACAAACAGCGGCGACACCCCTAGCCGACAACTTCGACCAGGCGGTGGAGGCCGGTTTCGATGTCGCCGTCGAGATGGACGGCGAGCACCCGCCGGCCCCTATCGACGAGCACGTCGTAGTCGCCCCACGCCTGGGCGAGCTGGACCTGGCCGAAGGTCAGTCCTTCCCCGGGAACCGGGATGTCCGCGGCCGGGGGCTCCGCCGTGATCTGCAGGAACAGACCGCGGTTCGGTCCGCCCTTGTGGGCCTGGCCGGTCGAGTGCAGGAAGCTCGGCCCGAAGCCGAGGACCGAGGCGCTGCCCGTCACGTCGGCGACGTGCCCTCGCAGGGCCTGGAGCAGCTCCCGGTTGCGGCCGCTCCGGTCGAGGTAGGCCGAGACGACGGCGTAACCCCCCTCGGGGAACGTCGCGAGGTGCGTGCCCAGGAGCTGGGCGAGCCCTAGCTCGCTGACCTCGCTCAGCCGGACCACACCACCGGGAGTCGCGGCATCGCCGCCCTTCATCCGCTCGACGTACCGCCGCGTGACGACCTTGGACGACTCCACGTCCGGCTGGTCGAACGGGTTGAGGCCCAGCAGTGCTCCGGCCACGGCCGTGGCGAACTGCCAGCGGAAGAACTCGCCGCCGAGGTCGACGGGGAGGTCCGCGCCGAGGTTTGCCCACGGTCCGCCAGCCGGCACGCCACCCCTCGAACCGCTTCCGAGCCCGATGTCGAGCCGGTCCGCGTTCGGCTCCGCCGGCAGGCCAGCCGCGTCGACCGGCAACAGCAGCACCTCGCCCTTGCCGAGCGACTCGGCGAGCAACTGCTCGACCCATGCGACCAGCTCCGCGTAGCCATCCGGGGCCCGGAGGTAGAGCTTGTCGCGGCCGCAATCGTGTGCCGCGGCGAGCAGCAAGCCCAGTTCGACGCCGGGGTTCGTCCCTTCGCCATCGTCCGACCGGCGGCAGGCGGCGGCCATTCGCCTCGCGCTCAGAAGCAGCGGTTCGACATCGATCCCGGCAACCGCCGCCGGAGCCAGGCCGAACGCCGACAGCACGGAGAACCGCCCGCCGATGTCCGGGTGGCCGAAGACGATCCTGGCGCCCGCGGCACGGGCGCGCTCTTCGAGAGCCGAGCCCAGGTCCGTGATCGCCAGCGCCGCCGACGAAGCCGCCGGCCCCAGCCGGTCGAGCAGCAACTCGAACCCCAGCCGCGTCTCGATCGTGCCGCCCGACTTGGAGGCGGCGATGACCCGCAGCGCCGCCGGCTCGACCCCGGCCAGCGCCGACGCGATCTCCCGCGGGTCCGTCGTGTCGAGGACGATGTACTCGGCGTCGACGCGGCGCGGCAACGCCCGCCACAGCAGGTCCGCGCCGAGCGCCGAGCCGCCCATGCCGAGCAGCAGACAGCGTTCGAAGGGCCGACCCGCGAGATGCTCCGCCAGCTCGACGGCCGCCATCTCGACGCGGTCGCCGTCCGGCTTCGAGACCGACACGCTGCCGAGTCGATCGATATCGAGCCAGCCCAGCCACTCCGCCTCGCCGGAATCCGTCCACAGCGAACTGTCGCGGTCCCACAGGCGAGCCGTGCCGTCCGCCGCCTGCCACTGGCGGCGACGCCGGTCGAGAGCGGCTGACCGTTCGGGATCGGCGCCGGTGAGTTCGAGGGCGGTCACGGGCGCGAATGGTAGCGGCGCCGACGGGAAGAAACGCGAGTCCAAGTCCTGTTAGCTTTAGTCCATGCCCCGCGGAACCTCACCAGGACCCGACGGACGGCCGCGGCCGCGCTTTGCCGCCGCGTCCGGCCTCGTCGTCCTCGCCGTTCTCGCCTTCGCCTTCGGCGCCCGGTGGCAGGGCAACGTCCTGCAGGCGGACAGCCGCGGAGAGCCCCGGCAGGTGGCGCCGGCCGGCAACCTCCTGCCGGAGGAACGGACCACCGTCAACCTCTTCCGGCAGGCGTCGCCCTCGGTGGTGAACATCACGACCGTGACGAATCGCCGCAACGTCTTCGCCCGCCGCATCGATCGGGTTCCGGAGGGCACCGGCACCGGGTTCATCTGGGACGAGCGGGGCCACGTGGTCACGAACTACCATGTCGTGTTCCGTGCACACGAAGCGCTGGTGACCCTGAGCGACCAGAGCACCTGGCCGGCCGCACTGGTGGGCGGCGACCCGCACGTGGACATCGCCGTGCTGAAGATCGACGCGCCGGCCGACAAGCTGCGACCCATCGCGGTCGGCAGCTCGCGCGACCTGCAGGTCGGCCAGTCGGTCATGGCGATAGGCAACCCGTTCGGTCTCGACCACACCCTGACCACGGGTGTCATCAGCGCCCTGGATCGCGAAGTGTCTTCACTGACCAACCGCCTGATCCGCGGCGTGATTCAGACCGACGCCGCGATCAACCCGGGCAACTCCGGCGGCCCTTTGCTTGACTCGAGCGGCCGCCTGATCGGCGTGAACACGCAGATCGTCTCTTCCAGCGGCAGTTGGGGCGGCATCGGATTCGCCATTCCGGTGGACACGGTGAACTGGGTCGTCCCGGAACTCATCGCGCACGGCGAGGTCGAGCGACCGCTCATCGGCGTCGAGCTGGACGATTCCCTGCTGCGGGCGCGCGGCGTCAAAGGCGCGCTGGTGACCAACGTGGTACCCGGCTCCGGCGCCGACAGGGCCGGCATGCGGGCCAGCCGGCGGACACGCCGCGGGATCGTCCTGGGCGACCTGATCACCGCGATCGAAGGTCGTGAAGTCGCTTCCGTCAACGACGTCCACACGATCGTGGAGGATTTCCGCGTCGGCGACGTGGTCACGGTGACCGTCGTGAGACGCGACGGCGAAGAGGACCTCGAAGTCCGGCTCTCCTCGTCCCGCTAGGGCGGCGCCGCGAAGCGGCGACCGTCCCCGCCGCACCTACTTCAACTCCGCTAGAGTCGCACGTTCTGTGACTCAGCGAGGTCTCTTCCTGCGGTCGGCACTCCTGGCCGCCCTTCTGACGGCGGTGCCCGGTTCTCCCGACGCCGAGGCACAATCGGCGCCCGCGCCGGACAGCGGCGACTTCGTCCCGGTCACGGACGCCATGCTCCAGGACCCGAGCGACGACGACTGGTTGATGTGGCGCCGCACGCTCGACGGCTGGGGCTACAGCCCGCTCGACCAGATCACGGCCGAGAACGTGGGCGACCTGCGGCTCGTGTGGTCCCGCGGGATGAGCGAGGGCCGCCAGCAGGGGACGCCGCTCGTCTACGACGGCGTGATGTACATGCCGAACCCCATCGACGTGATCCAGGCCATCGACGCGGTGACCGGAGACCTCCTCTGGGAGTACCGCCGCGAGCACCCGGACAACATCCTCCAGCAGGTCGGCTCGCTGGCGGCCAACAACCGCAACATCGCGGTCTTCGGCGACCTGATCATCGACACGAGCGTCGACGAGTTCGTCTTCGCCCTCGACGCGAAGACGGGCGAGCTGGTCTGGGAGACGATGATCCTCGACTACAAGACGCACCCGGCGATGCAGAGCTCCGGCCCGATCATCGCCGACGGCAAGGTCATCTCGGGCCGAAGCTGCCTGCCCCGCGGCGGCCCCGACGCCTGCGTGATCGTCGCCCACGACGCGAAGACCGGGGAGGAACTCTGGCGGCGCCGCACGATTCCCGCGCCGGGAGAGCCGGGCGATGAAACCTGGGGCGACACCCCGTTCGAGGATCGCACCCACGTGGGCACCTGGATGGTGCCGAGCTACGACCCCGGCCTGGAGCTGATCTACATCGGCACCTCGGTGACGTCGCCCGCGCCGAAGTTCCTGCTCGGCGGCAGGGAACTCAGGCACCTGTACCACAACTCGACCCTCGCTCTCGACGCGAACACCGGCGAGATCGCCTGGCACTACCAGCATCTGAACGACCACTGGGACCTCGACCACCCCTTCGAGCGCCTCCTCGTCGACACCGCCACCGCGCCCGACGCCGCCGAGGTCGACTGGATCAATCCCCGCCTGGAGCCGGGAGAGACGCGCAAGGTGATCACCGGGGTTCCCGGCAAGACGGGCGTCGTCTACACCCTCGACCGGGAGACCGGCGAGTTTCTGTGGGCGCGGCCGACGATCCGCCAGAACGTGATCAGCACGATCGACGGCGCGACCGGCGCGGTCACCGAGAACTCGGAGGTCGTGTTCCGCGAGCTGGGCCAGGAGGCCTACGTCTGCCCCACCTACATCGGCGGCAAGGACTGGCAGGCCGGCGCCTACAGCCCGCTGACGAACGCGATGTACGTGCCGATGCGCAACTCCTGCGCCCTGATGACGGCGACCCGCGCCGGGCGGCTCCCGATCTACGCCCTGGACGCCGAGCACCAGATCGCCCCCGGCACCGAACTGAGCGGCTCCATCCACGCCGTGTCCGCCGAGACCGGCAAGTCGCTGTGGACCTACGAGCAGCGCGCGGGGTTGATGTCGCTCTTCGTCACCGGCGGCGGCCTCGTCTTCGTCGGCGACGGCAACGGCCGGTTCCGTGCCCTGGACGACGAGACCGGCGAGAGCCTCTGGGAGGTCAACCTCGGCTCGCCGGTGACCGGCTTCCCCGTTTCCTTCGGCGTCGACGGACGCCAGTACGTCGTCGCCAGCACGGGCAGCACGTCGGCGGCCCTCCTGTCCGGGCTCACGCCGGAGCTGCGGCCCAGCTCGGGCAACAATCTGTTCGTGTTCGCACTGCCTTAGTACGGGTCGGTTGCCGGGTTGGGCCTCTCTCTCGGGAATGTCGTCCTCCTCCAGGGTGTCCAGACACCTTGAACCGGCGTCGTCTTTACAGTTGAGTCAAGTTTTCCGCCCACTGGGTGCGCCGGCGTCCTCGCCGGCATCCGCTCCGGTCTGCACGCTCGTCGGTCTGAGGCGAAGCCTCGTTAGCTCTTCAGGCGTGGTCAACCGCGTCGCCGTCGTGCTGGCCGTGCTGGCCGTGCTGGCCCCTGGAGGATCGGTGTCGGCCAAAGACTGGCCGCAGTGGCGCGGCCCGGACCGGCTCGGTATCTGGACCGAGACCGGCATCCTCCGCGACTTCCCCGACGAAGGGCTCGTCGTGAAGTGGCGGGCGCCGGTTGGCGGCGGCTACAGCGGCCCCGCGGTGGCCGGCGGCCGCGTGTTCGTCCTCGACTACGTCGAGACCGAGCGGCGCACGATGCAGGGCGCCGAACGAATCCAGGTCCTCGACGAAGAGAGCGGCGAGGTGCTGTGGACCCACGAGTGGGCCACGGCCTACGGCGTGCTGATGGCCAGCTACGCGACCGGCCCGCGCGCCACGCCGACCGTCGACGGCGACCGCGTCTACGTGCTCGGCGCGACGGGACGCATCTTCTGCCTGGACGTCGCGACCGGCGACGTCGTCTGGGAGAAGGACACCGTGGCCGAGTACGACGTGCTCGTCCCCGTCTGGGGCACATCGATTGCGCCCATCGTGGACGGCGACCGCGTCATCTTCGTCGTCGGCGGCGAGCCGGACGCGTTCGTCGTGGCCTTCGACAAGCACACCGGAGAGGAGCTCTGGAGGGCGCTCGAACCTTGCAGCGAGCTCGGCTACAGCCAGCCGAGCATCATCGAGGCGGGCGGCGCCCGGCAGTTGATCGTCTGGCACCCGGCCGGGCTCTCCTCGCTCGACCCGGAAACCGGCGTGGTTTACTGGGAGGAGGAGTTCCCCGGCGGACAGGCGCCGATCGCGGACGCCGTGCACAGCGGTTCGTACCTGCTCGTATCGGGGTTCTACACCGGCTCGCTGATGATGCGGCTTTCTCCCGACGAACCAGCCGCGACACTGCTCTGGAAGGACAGCGGCACCGACCGCGTCCTGGTGGACGGCGTCGAGGTCGCCGAGGCGGATGGACTCCACTCGAACATCACGACGCCGCTGATCGTGGGCGACACGATCTACGGCATCGGCAGCCACGGCCAGGCGCGCGCGCTGCGGGCGGATACCGGGGAGCGGATCTGGGAGGCCGAAGGGCTGACCAACCCTGAGCGCTGGGCCTCAGCCCACTTCGTACGGCACGAGGACCGCTACTTCGTCCACAACGAGAAGGGCGAACTCCTCATCACCCGGTTCACGCCCGAGGGCTACGTCGAACTCGACCGGACCCACCTGCTGAAGCCGACCACACGCACCGCCTACGGCCGGTCGCGGCCCGGCACCCGGTCACGAAGACGGCACCGCCAGAGCGACCGCCTGGTCGTCTGGTCCCATCCGGCCTTCGCCAACCGCCACGTCGTCCCGCGGAACGACGAGGAGATCATCCGCGTGTCGCTGGACGAGGCGGACTACTAGGGCCCGCGACGACCACGACGCCCTGGGCGATGACACTTGTCACACCGGGGGGGTGACACCCTGCACTATCGTCTAGCGAGTTGAAGTGAGTACGGTCGATCTGGCCTTGGAGTCGCCGTCTCGGCGGCAGTACAGGGAAGATGATCATGAGAGTAGGCCATGCAGCGCAGCGCGTAGCAGCGGCCGTCGTGTTGGTCATCACGATGGGCGTAGCGCAGTCCCAGCCAATGCCCAATGTGGCATCAGACGACGCGCCGGAGCGGCGGAGTTTCGCGATCGTCGACGTGACGACCTTCGACGGAGTTGCGTTTCGATGGGATCAGGACGTGTGGATCGATAACGGCCGCATCCGCGCCGTTGGGCAAGCGCTGGAACTCCCCGGTAACCCGCTTCGCATTGACGGACGCGGACGGACGCTGATGCCTGGGCTGATCGACTCTCACGTCCATGCGTTCGGGACTGCACTGCACGACGCACTTCGCTTCGGGGTCACGTCGGTGCTCGATCAAGGCAACGAGCCGACTGCCGCGGACTCGAAGCGGGCGGCACGCGAGACCCTGGCCCCCGGGGACGAGGCCGACTTCTTCACTGCCGGAATGCTGGCGACGGCTACCGGCGGGCACGGCACACACGTCGATATGGCGGTGGAACCGGTTCGTGGCCAGGCCGAGGCCGAGTCCTGGGTGCAAGCCCGCAAGGCAGAAGGCTCGGACTGGATCAAGATCGTGTACGAGGACGGCCTCGCCTACGGCCCTGCCATCCCGACCCTCGATCGCGAGACGATACGCGCACTGATCGCAGCGGCTCACGCCGAGGATCTCTTGGCTGTCATGCATGTGAGCACGCTCGACCACGCCCTCGAGGCGGTCGAGCTCGGGGCCAACGGCTTGGTACATGTCTGGGGCGACGCGCTCCTTGATGACGTACAGGCGGCGCGGATCGCTGAGGCGGGCGTATTCGTGGTCCCGACTCTCACCGTCCTCGCAGCCAGAGGGAGCCGCTATTCGGCGATGAGCGATGCGGCAATCGAGAACGTGCGACATCTGCACGCTGCCGGAGTATCCCTGCTCGCCGGAACCGACGCCCCCAATGTGGGTACCGCGTTCGGTGTTTCTCTACACGGCGAGTTGAAACTGCTCGTACGCGCCGGCCTCAGCAACGCCGAGGCCTTCGCGGCGGCAACCAGCCTTCCAGCCACGGCCTTCGGTATCGAAGACCGAGGCCGCATCGAGGTAGGGCAGATCGCAGATCTGGTGCTGGTGGAGGGCGACCTGGAGCGCGACGTCTCGGCCAGCACACGGATCATGGCCATCTGGAAAGACGGCTACAGGCTGGACCACAGCTCCCACGAAGAGACATCGGTCGCAACGCCGGCGTCCGAGACGACGCTCATCTCCGACTTCGATGGCGGCATCGGATCCAGCTTCGGGCTCGGCTGGCAAGTGACGACGGATCAGGTGCGCGGCGGCCTTTCGACGGCCGAGCTTTCTGCTTTCGAAGGAACGCTGCGTGTGACAGGTGAAGTCGTTGCGGGCGACGCCGCTTTCGCCTTCCCGTGGTCGGGCGCCATCTACTTTCCCGGCCCGCGGCCGATGCAGCCCATCGACTTCTCGGACCGGGAAGTCCTGCGCTTCCGGGCGCGCGGCGACGGCCGCATGTATGTAGTGATGCTCTTCGACGGCAGCGGAACGAGCCCTCCCCCCGCCCTGCCGTTCACGGCGCCCGCGGTGTGGACCGACATAGAGATCCCCTTGGCCCGCTTCCCGACCGCAACGCCGGGAACCATCGGAGGACTGGCCTTCGTGGCAACGATGGTTCCGAGCGCGTACGCCTTCGAGCTCGACGACGTGGAGATCGAGTAGAGGTGAGCACTGGTCCCGGCCGCGCGGCGA
Organism: Thermoanaerobaculia bacterium; assembly: GCA_965232105.1. Lineage (GTDB taxonomy): Bacteria > Acidobacteriota > Thermoanaerobaculia > Multivoradales > Multivoraceae > Multivorans. The sequence goes on along the minus strand of OZ246956.1, from coordinate 1,426,325 downwards.
TCGCGGGTCGTGCTCTGCACCGATACCTTCTGCCACCGCGTGTGCGGCACAGCTGGCTGCCTTACCTTTGGCTCTTCTGGCTACTCGGCTTCTTCCAGAAGTGGTTCGAAGTCCCAGTCGAACCGGTTGAGCTCGCACTCGCCCTGTGCACTGTTGCGGTCTTCCTGCCGTTGTACTTCAACGGGTACTGGCGCACCGGACACCGCCTTCTTCTGACAATCGCCGGCTGCGTGTTGCTCGGCATCCTGTGGCTGCCGTTCAACAGCGGAGCAGTGCCGTTCTTCGTGTATGGGAGCGCGTTCGTCGGCCGCGCGGTCCAGCCAGGGCTCGCCTTCGCCTACCTCGCGGTGATCGCGTTGCTGCTCGCCGCCGAGTCCCTGCTTCTGGGAGCGCCCCCCCCGTTTCTGTTCTTCGGTCCTCCAGTCTGCGCCGTCGTCGGTGCAGCGACCGTCCACTTCGCAAGGACTGAACGGCGGGAGACCGAGCTTAAGCTGTCGAGGGCTGAACTGCGCCGTCTAGCGGCCGTCGCTGAAAGGGAGCGGATTGCACGCGATCTCCACGACCTGCTGGGTCACACGTTGTCGGTCATCGCCATCAAGGCCGAACTCGCGGCAAAGCTCGCAGGCCGAGGCGACGCTCGGGCGGAACGGGAGATTCGCGACGTGGAGTCGGTTTCCCGAAGCGCGCTCCGGCAAGTGCGCGAAGCGGTAGCCGGCTTTCGCCAGGCGGACCTGGACGGCGAACTCGCCAACGCCCGTCTGGCGTGCGAGGCAAGGGGGATCGAGTTCCTCGTCGACCGCCCAGGGATGGATCTGCCTGGGAGCCAGGAACCAGTGCTGGCGATGTGCCTCCGCGAGGCAGCCACGAACGTGGTTCGCCACTCGAACGCCAGCCACTGTCGAGTCAGCCTCGCCAGTGAGGGCCAGCGGATTCGTCTCACCGTTGCCGATGACGGGCGTAGCGGGGCGATCCGGGAAGGCGCGGGCCTCGCCGGAATGCGGGAGCGGGTCAAGCAGGCCCGTGGCGAAATGTCGCTCGACTCCGCGCGCGGTGTCACCCTTACCGTCCGCGTCCCGGTGGCAGGGCCGGAGAGACCAGAACCCGGGCGACCGATGTCTGGCCAGGAGATCAAGTGATACGCGTCCTCATCGCCGAAGACCAGGCGATGGTGCTCGGAGCACTGTGCGCGCTACTCGAGTTCGAGGAAGACATCGACGTCGTGGCACGGGCGCAGAACGGCGTAGAAGCACTGGATCGCGCCGAGCGACTGCGACCTGACATCGTGCTGACCGACATCGAGATGCCCCAGATGGGCGGGCTCGACCTAGCCGCGCGCCTAGTCGAACGCGGGACGAAGGTCATCGTCCTCACCACGTTTGCACGTCCCGGCTATCTCCGCCGAGCACTCGACGCCGGCGTGCGCGGTTACCTGCTCAAGGACGCCCCGGCCGAGGAACTCGCGCGGGCGGTTCGCGACGTGCATGCGGGACGGCGAGCCGTCGACCGGGACTTGGCGGCAGAGGCTTGGTACGAGATCGATCCGCTGACAGACCGCGAGCGTCAGCTATTACGCTTGGCCGGCGACGGCCTCACAGGCGCCGCCATCGCGGGGAACCTCGGACTGTCCGAGGGCACGGTTCGCAACTACCTGTCAAACGCCATCGGGAAACTCGGCGCGTCGAACCGGGTCGAGGCCGCGCGAATCGCCCGTCAGCGCGGATGGCTCTGATGCCACCTTCGCGCAACCTTGGCGCGACTCTCCGAGTGGCTGGGAGGCAGGGATTCGAACCCCGATTCTACGGTCCAGAGCCGCATGTCCTACCGTTAGACGACCTCCCAGCGGTAGCGGCAAGCCGGGCAGTTTAGCAGCGGTGCTACGCCTTGTGCCGCGAGTTCAGCGGCGACGGCATCTCAGGTTGGCATCGCCCTTCGGCGAAGAAGTCCTCGGAGAACTTGCCCGCGGTCTCGTCGAGCCACGCCCAGTCCAAGGCGATGGGCTCCAGAATGACCCCTGCTCCGCGCTTGCGGATGCGGACCTCCTCACCCTCCATCCAGAACTCCTTCGGCAGCCGCACCGCCTGTGAGCGGCCGGACCAGAACAGCTTGGCGGTCTTGGACATGCGAACCTCCCGGAAGGGTGCAAAGCGTTTGGACTATCCATCGGCGCACGCAGCAGGTCTGACTCGGAGTGACGGTCCTTTCGTCCTGGTCGCTGCTACTGCTTCCCGGTTTCGAGAGCTTCCTGCTCGAGGATGCGCGCGCCGCGCATGATGCCGCCCATCGCGTAGTTCCCTTCGTGGCAGGCGTACTCGTAGAGCTTGCCGTTCATAGGGCGCCAGGGGTACTCGCCGCTCCACGGCTCGGTCCAGGTCGCCGGATCCTCGACGGTGAAGCCGTACAGCAGCGTGCCGGGGCCGAGTCGCGAGAAGCGCTCGGTCACCTTCCGCTGCGGCGAGATGTCCCGGTGCTCGCGGAAGTTCGTCGTTTCGACGACGAGCGTGTCGCCCTCCCAGTAGCCGATCGAGTCGCCCATGAAGAAGGTGACGTCCGCCGGCGGATGCTCCGAGTTGATGCGCACGATTCGGGCGTCGTGAATCTGCTCGGCCAGGACCATGAAGTGGTCGTCGGTCTGCACGATGCGCTTCGTGTTGTTGTACAGGGCCGGCATCGCGGGTGGTCCCGACCGGCTGCGACTCAGGATGCAGCGCTCGGCGAGCGGCCGCAACTCGATGTCGTCGTACGGGCCGACTTCCTGGCCCAGCCACCAGGCGGTGCCCGTGTTCTCGTGCCGGAACGCCGCCACGCGGGCGGCCGCCTTCTCCCGCCCTTGCTCAGTCATCGGAGGCATGCGCCCGTTCTTCGGGTCGGTGATGATCGAGGTTCGGAACTCACCGTCGATCTCGAAGGCGCTGTCGCCCTGGTCAACCCAGAACCAGTTGTAGCCGCCCACCCGGCCGGCGCCGAGAGCCTCGCCCGCTTCCGGATCGTCCTCGAACCCAAACACAGGTGCACCGCCGATGGGTGGCGCGTCGCGCTCCGGATCGCTCAAGCGGCCCGCATTCGCCGCGAACTCGGCCCGCTCACGGGCGATCCCCACGGCCTGCTCCCGGGTCAACGACAGTCTCTCGCCGAGCTCAATCGGCCGCTGCAGCGGGGTAACCGTCGCCGTGTCGTAGGTGCCGGTGAAGTCGGGCCGGCCTGCTGCCGTGCGCGGCTCGCTCTCCGCGGCGACGGAACCCACGACACACGCGACGAACTCCATGACCAGGACGACCGCGCCGGCCAGGAAACGGCGGGGTGCGGACCGTTTGCCGTCCTTGGTCAACTCGGTCTTCTCTTCATCAAGGACGCACATCGCACGGTGACCATGTCGAGGCTAGCACCGGAGACGGCCGCCCTTGACCGCGCGCTCCGTTTCATTCACTGTATGGTCAGCCAGTAAGTCGCCGACCCCGAAACGAGGAGAACGAACATGGCGATCGCCTTCACCCTGAACGGCAAGTCGACAACGATCGACGCGCCGCCGGAGATGCCCCTGCTCTGGGTCCTCCGCGACGAACTCGACCTCAAGGGCACCAAGTTCGGCTGCGGCCGGTCCTTCTGCGGGGCCTGCACGGTGCACGTCGACGGCGAGCCGGAGCGCAGTTGCCGCATGCCGGTTTCGCGCGCGGAGGGGAAGGAGATCACGACGATCGAGGGCCTGTCCGAGGACGGCGCCCATCCCGTCCAGCGCGCCTGGCAGGAGATCGACGTTCCGCAGTGCGGCTACTGCCAAGCCGGCCAGATCATGTCGGCCTCGGCGCTGCTGGCGGGCAACCCCCAGCCGACCGACGGGGACATCGACGAGGCGATGAGCGGCAACATCTGCCGCTGCGCGACCTACACCCGCATCCGGGCGGCGATCCACCGCGCGGCCGAAATGGCGCAGGCGCCTCCCACCGATCACGAAACCGCCACGGGAGCGGGAGGGAGTGAGGCATGAACGCCGTGGACAAGACAGGCAACCTCTCCCGGCGCGGCTTCCTTCACGTCACGGCCCTGGCCGGCGGCGGCATGCTCCTCGGAGCCCGCTTCTCGCTGGACGGCGCGGGCAGTGCCCTCGCAGCCACCGCCGACGCCGCGGCCAATGCCGACGCGGCGCTCAACGCCTTCATCCGCCTGACGCCGGACGGCATCGCGACGATCATGGCCCAGAACCCCGAGATCGGACAGGGCGTCAAGACGATGCTGCCGATGCTCATCGCCGAGGAACTCGACATCCCCTGGAGCCAGGTGCGAGTCGAGCAGGCGGACTTCGACGCGACGAAGTACCGCGGCCAAATGGCCGGCGGCAGCATGGCCACGCCGATGCACTACGAGTCGATGCGCCGCGTGGGCGCCGCCGCCCGGGCCATGCTCGTCGCGGCCGCGGCGAAGGAGTGGAAGACCAAGCCCGAGAAATGCACCGCCGAGGCCGGCGTCGTCCGCTTCAAGAACAAGTCGCTGTCCTACGGCGAGCTGGCAAGCGCCGCGGCGGATGTCGAGCCGCCGAACCCCCGGACCGTCCCCCTCAAGGACGCGAAGGACTTCAAGATCATCGGCCAGGAGATCCCGGGCGTCGACAACCCGAAGATCGTGACCGGCAAGCCGCTCTTCGGCATCGACGTGTCCGTGCCGGGCATGAAGTACGCCGTGTTCGAGAAGTGCCGGGTCCACGGCGGCAAGGTCAAGACCGCCAATCTCGACGCCGTCAAGGCGTCGCCCGGCGTAACCGACGCCTTCGTCGTCGCCCCGACCGGAAGCGCCGCGCCCTCGCCCTCCATGTTCCAGGTCGGGCTGCCAAACGGCATCGCCATCGTCGGCGACTCCTGGTGGCTGGTCAACGAGGCCCGAAGCAAGCTCGAGGTCACCTGGGACGAGGGCCCGACCGCGTCCCAGAGCACCGCAGCCTTCGACCGAAAGGCCGAGGAGCTGTCGAAGCAGGCGCCGGAACAGGATCTCAGGAACGACGGCGACGCGGCCGGGGCCCTGGCATCCGCGGCGAAGACGCTCGAGGCCGCCTACCAGTATCCCTTCCTCGCCCACGCGCCGCTCGAACCGCAGAACACGACCGCACACTTCCACGATGGCGAGCTCGAGATGTGGGCGCCCATCCAGACTCCACAGTTCGCGCGCGGTGACCTGGCCAAGGCGCTGGGCATTCCCGAGGACGGGATCACGATCCACCTGACCCGGATGGGAGGAGGCTTCGGGAGGCGCCTGTACTGGGACTACATGCTCGAGGCGGCGCTGATCGCGCGGCAGGCGGGAGTTCCGGTCAAACTGGTGTGGACGCGCGAGGACGACACGCGTTTCGACTACTTCCGCCCCGGCGGCTACCACTTCCTGGAGGGCGGTCTCGACGACTCCGGAAACCTCGTGGCCTGGCGCGACCACTTCGTGTCGTTTGGCGAAGGCCCGCGCTTTGCGCCGAGCGCGGAGATGGCCCGGAACGAGTTCCCGCAAGCGTTCGTACCGAACTTCGCGCTCCAGGCGTCGAAGATGCCGCTCGGCATCCCGACCGGAGCGCTCCGCGCGCCGACCAGCAACGCGATCTCGTTCGTCGTCCAGTCGTTCATCGACGAACTCGCCGCAGAGGCCGGCAAGGACCCGCTGCAGTTCCGGCTCGACCTGCTCGACGCGGCGCCGGCCGGCGCCCGGACCTCGTTCGACGCCGGCAGAATGAAGGCCGTGCTCGAACTCGTGCGCGACAAGTCGGGCTGGGGCAAGGCGGACCTGCCCGAAGGCGCCGCCCAGGGCGTCGCGTTTCACTTCAGCCACCGCGGCTACTTCGCCGAAGTCGTCCAGGCCACGGTCAGCAAGGAAGGCGAACTCGGCGTCGACAAGATCTGGGTCGCCGGCGACGTCGGCAGGCAGCTCGTCAACCCGAGCAACGCCGTCAACCAGGTCCAGGGCGCGGCCCTCGACGGCCTCGGCCAGGCTCTCGACCAGGAAATCACTTTCGACGGCGGCCGGACGAACGAGAGCAACTTCCACAACTTCAAGCTGCTCCGCATCGACCAGGCGCCACCCGTGGAAGTCCACTGGGTGATGAGCGACAACCAGCCCACCGGTCTCGGGGAGCCCGCGCTGCCGCCGGTCCCACCGGCGCTGTGCAACGCGATCTTCGCGGTGACCGGCAAGCGGATCCGCTCCCTGCCGGTCTCCAGGCACGACCTGAGCTGGGCCTAGCGACCACAACTGGCGGCGCCACACACCAACGACGCCACACACTGGGTGCGCCGGCGTCCCCGCCGGCTTTCCGGAAAAACCGCGCCGCGAAGCGGCGACCATACTGCCGCGTCGCTACAATCCCACCGTGCGCAACATCGCCATCGCAGCAACCCTCGTCGCCCTGATCGCCGTACTCGTCGCAGCCGCGCAGGGTCCGGTGGCGGACGCCACCCCCTCCCTCGACGGCATGGCCGTCCCCACCTACACCGCCGACGGCGACCTCATCCGGCCCGAGGACTACCGCACTTGGGTCTTCGTCGGCGCCTCACTCGGCCTCAGCTACAACGAAGACGCCGACGACCGCGAAGGCCCAGGCGCCTTCACCAACGTCTACATCCAGCCCGAGGCCTACCGCTACTTCATGGAGACCGGCGCATTCCCCGAGGGAACCATGCTCCCCATGGAGATCTACCGCCCCGGCTCCCGCGAGTCGATCAATCAGGCCGGCTACTTCGAGAAGGACTTCCTCGGCATGGAAGTCGCGGTCAAGGACAGCGAGCGGTACCCCGAAGGCTGGGCCTACCTCAGCTTCCGCGACCGGTCCGGAGGCTTGAGAGACTCGGCGTCAGCGTTCCCGAAGGACAGGTGCTACGACTGCCACGCGGAGCATGCTGCGACGGACAACGTGTTCACGCAGTTCTACCCGGTGTTGCAGCGGGGAGAGTAGGCGGGCGCCGCCCTCGACCAACCGAAGTCGCCTTGGTCTTGTCCCGAACGCCCCTAGTCCGCGTGAACCACCGACGCGTCCCGCAGACAGCAGCAGCCCATACACAGAGCCAGATAGACCCCTAACCAACTGTGCGGGCGTGAGTCAGTCCAATCGCCCGACGAGTGCGCCCTGCAGGTGCAGGTTGTCCCCCAACCGAAGGACAAAACGATGAGGCTACAGAAGATTCGAGTGACCAATTTCCGGTCAGTGGACGACAGTCAGGAGTTCGACGTGGACCCGGTGACTTGCTTGGTCGGCAAGAACGAGGCCGGGAAGAGTGCGATTCTGCTGGCATTGGCCGCGTTGAAGCCGCACGAGGCAACACCGGTAACGCTTGACAGAGAGCGCGACTATCCGCGCCGCAACCTCATCCGCTATGAGCAGATTCACGAAGGTGGGGAAGCGGAAGTAGTCCATACGATTTGGGAGCTGAATGAAGCCGAGATGGAGGCGATCGGCGAAGAACTCGGCGAAAGTGCAATGAAGTCGCCGCTTGTGAAGATCAGCCGAAGCTACGGGAACGGTATCTCCGTGAGCGCGCAGTTGGACTACGCTGCCGCAGTGGAACACCAATGCGCGCTGTTCGCCTTGAGCGCCTCCGAGCGCTCGATGCTGAAGTCACCCAAGACCGTCGACCAACTGAACGACGTTCTGGACAGTCTTGAGTCCCCGACGGACAAGCATCGACGTTTACAGGAGCACTTGAGAGAGCGAGGAAACGCCCGCAACCGTGTGAACCAGATCGTGATCGATGCGCTCCCGAGCTTCATGTACGTCTCGTCCTACGACCGGATGGAGGGCGCGATTCAGATAGAAGCAACGCAACAGCGGATAGCCACCGGAGAAATCGAGCGCGACGAGTACCGTGGGTCCCGCCTCTTCGTCGAGTTCCTGGACTATGCGGGAGTTGCGATGGATGAGATAACCGACGTGTCCACATACGAGACCTTCAACGCCTTGCTGCAGGCGGCGTCGACGGATATCACCGATCAGATACTCGAGTACTGGTCACAAAACCCCGACTTGGACGTCGAAGTCAAGATCGACCAAGCACGGCGCGGCGATCCGGCCCCCTTCAACAGCGGGACCATCGCGAGGGCTCGTATCAGGAACAACCTGCACCGGGTCGACACGCCCTTCTCGGAACGGAGCGCCGGCTTCGTCTGGTTCTTTTCCTTCCTTGTGAAGTTCGCCCAAGTCAAGACCGTCGGCGGTCCGGTTGTCCTACTTCTAGACGAACCGGGGCTGTCGCTTCACGGCAAAGCGCAAGCCGACCTGTTGCGCTTCATCGACGACAAGTTGGCTCCGGCGCACCAAGTCATCTACTCCACCCACTCGCCGTTCATGGTCCCTGCCGACAAGCTCGAGCGCGTACGCATCGTCGAGGACAAAGTCGACCGAACCAAGGCGCGGCCAACATCGTACGGGACCAAGGTGAGTCAAGATGTGCTCCAAGTGGAGGCGGATACTCTTTTTCCCCTCCAAGGTGCACTAGGCTACGAGGCAACACAGTCGCTCTTCGTCGGTAAACACACGCTGCTAGTGGAGGGGCCGAGTGATATCCTGTATTTCCATGCGCTCTCTGCGGCACTCAAGGCGCGTAGCCGGACGGCGCTAGATCCCCGCTGGACGTTGTGCCCCGCCGGAGGCATCGACAGAATCATGCCCTTCGTATCGCTGTTCGCCGGCAAGGACTTGCACATCGCAGTGCTATCCGACAAGGCGCAGGGGGCGAAAGGCAAGGTCGAGAAGATAAGACAGTCGGAGATCCTGAGGGCAGGCCACTTCTATACGGTGACAGACTTCATCGACGCCGCAGAAGGTGACATCGAGGACATCTTCGACCCGGAACTGTACGCCGCTATCGTGAACCGCAGCTACGATTTGCCGGAACTCCATCGCGTGACGGTTGAGAAGATCGACCAGGACGCGTCCACGCCACGGGTCGTGAAGAAGGTCGAGGCAATGTTCAAAGTCATGCCTGAACCGATCCCGATGTTTGATCACTACAGTCCTGCATCTTGGCTCATTCGAAACCCAAACTTCTTGCTGGGTGACTCCAAGGCGCTCGAACGAACGCTCTCGGTGGCCGAAGAGATTTTCGAAACGTACAACCGGCTGTTGGAATCGCGCTGAGAGAGCTCGGCTCGTTGCATGAGCACCCGATGCAGCCGGGACATCCTGAGCCGGTGACCGCGACTACGACGGTACTCCCCGTTTGCCGGGCTCCCGGAGGTCCAGCCCCGGCAGGCCTTGGACAATCCGTACCGTTTCCACGCTGACATGGACGATGCGCCGGATGGCTGCAATCAAGTCCCGTGGGTTCTCAAACCAGCCGTTGGGGTCATTGACGATGCCGCTACGTTTGTCCTTCTTCACCTTGTATCGGTCGATGAACCACTCGATCGGCGTTCGACCGTTAACCTGATAGTCGTGCGCCGCGGCGGGAACACCGGCCAGGCTGACGAAGTCGTTGACCGCGAGGACTGATCTTTCAGCACTCGTGAGGCGCATGGCCTTGGCGCCGAGACGGAAGTGCTCCGGCGCGGGTTCGCCTTCGCCGGCGAACACGAGTTCAAGCGGGTACTCCTCGCAGCTCTCGTAGCCGAGGTGGAGTTCAGCGAGGTCGTGTCCGGCTTGGGCGAAGGCGTGGAAGTCGGGTGCGAACGGTATGCGCGGCAGTTCCTTCGCCAAGTCGTTCGCGAACTTCGCCCGGTACTCGGGAGCGTGGAGGATGCCGTAGACGTAGTTGAAGATCTCGTCCTTCGTGATGGCATCGTCACCGTAGTGGCGACGGAACGCCAGCAGAGAGTCGTCCGTGATGTTGTCGATCCGGCCCACTCCCCCTTTACCCGTCAGCTTGCCCTGAACGCCGCCAGCAACCGGGTACTCGTACCTCGGAATACACTGGCCAAACGCCACGAGGTGGAGGTCTGGCGTCGAGTCCACGATGAGGGCGGAGAACGGCTTCGTCGAGCCCACACCTGGCACACAGATGACCTTGTTCCTAGTCTTCTTTCCGGGGAAGAAGCGCGCCGTCTGCGCTGCTCTCTGCGCAAACATCTCGTCGCCATAGAGGCAGGGATTGTCCCGTTTTTTGTTGAACTTCGTGGATGGCGGCTCGCGTTGTTGTGACGTTACGCGGCTCTTTCTTGTCGGTCAAGATGGCGAGCGGTTGGTTCGAGCGCCTGTGTGAGTTTCGGCATGTCTCGGTAGCCGTTGCTGAATAGCCGAAACACCGCCTCGCCCCGTTTGCCGGCCTTCACCTCCTTCGACGCCACGGGATAGAACTCCTGGAACGCTTCGGATCGCTGGCCAACCCAGTCGTGGTACCGGTCGGGTTTGATTGCCTGCCACTCCTCGACACCGGCAATCGAACGCGCATCGCGCAGAATCGCCAGCTTCTCCTCGCGCTTCAGGAAGTCGCCAACGTCGCGGTAGAGAATCCGGCAGCCGTCGTGGCGGGCATCCGGGTTCCGAACCAGGACGGTGGCAGCCACCGGCGCCCTCGAACCCTGGCCGAACACGTTGTCGCCTTCCGATCGGCGCAGCTCTCCAGACGTTCTGGCATTGCCCCGCAGGTTCATCACGTAGACGGAGCTGAACTCCTCCGCCAAGCAGGCGCGCACACCGGAATCCACGTTGCCCTCAACCCATGAACCGTTCGTCACGAGGGCGATGACACCTTGCTCTCCGATCCGGTCCGAGGCCCAACGAATCGCCAGCTTGTAGGTGTCGTAGAGGCTGTTCTTCAGCGTGGCCGCCGAACGTGCAGCGTAGGTGTCGGCTACACGCTTCTCCAATTCGGGGTAATCCACGTTCGGGTTGTCGTCCGCCGAACTCCGCTGCCCCACCGACCACGGCGGGTTGCCCACGATGACCTGGATCGGCGAGTTCTGCTGTCGTTCCACGCGCTCGCTGTTGTCCGGCAGCCACTCTCGCGGGAATCCACTCGTTCGGCCTGTCCGCAGATTGAACGTATCGGTCAACACGATTCCGCCGAATGGCGTGTAGGCCTGGTCAGCCCGCCTCCCGTGGAAGGCCTCCTCAACGTGGATGGCGGCGATGTAGTACGCGAGCAGCACGATCTCGTTCGCGTGAAGCTCTTCCCGGTACTTGCGCTCAAGGTCGTCGTCCCCGACCAAGCCGGACTGCAGCAGCCGGACGAGGAAGATCCCGGTGCCGGTGAAGGGGTCCAGCAAGTGGACGTCCTCGTCCGTCAGCCCCCGTTTGAACTCGCGCCGGAGCACGTCGTCCGCGCTGTGCAGGATGAAGTCGACGACTTCGACCGGCGTGTAGACGATGCCCAGCCGGTCGGCCTCCTTCTTCAGGGCTGTGGCGAAGAACTTCTCGTAGAGTTCCATCAGAACGCGTTGACGCGCCTCGCTGTTGTCGAGTCCCTGGGCGCGGAGTCGGACACTGCGATAGAACGGCTCCAGGTCCTGGGTCTCGTTCTCGAGGCCAAACTCCCCGAAGTCCCGCCGAAGGGCGTCAAGCGCCTTCGCCACGGGGTTCTTCCCGGCGAAGTCGTACTGGTCGAACAACGCCTCGAAGACCGGACGAGTCAGCAGGTGTTGAGCCATCATGTCGACCGCGCTCGTCCTCGTGAGCGACTCGTTGATCGACACCCGGAGTTCTTCAACGAAGTAGTCGACGTACTGTCTCAGAGTTCGGTTCGCGGGGTCCGCCAGGAGGCTCTCGATTCGGTGCACGAGCCGCGAGAAGATGTCGGCGACGTCCTTGGCCCAACTCTCCCAGTACTTCCGGTCGCCGCACTTCTCGACGATCTTGGCGTAGATGGCCCCGGGCGGCAGGCTCAGCGGAGGGAACGGCAGCGCGGGCGCGTCGGGGACAGTGGCCCCGCCCGGACCGTCGGGGAAGATGATGATCCGACTTGTCGGCTGCCGGTTGAGGTCAAGTTTGTTGATCTCCGCGTCGAAGCGGTCGTCGTGCGAACGCAGCGCTCTCAACACGCCCCAGACCGCGGCAAAGCGCTCGTTGTCATCGAGCACCGATGCCGGATCCGCACCTGCCGGGACCACCACTGGCAGGATGATGTAGCCGTACGTCTTGCCTTCGGCTTTCCTCATCGCCCGCCCTACGGCCTGGACGATGTCGACGTGGGAGTTCCGGGGGTTCATGAACAGGACCGCGTCGAGCGCCGGCACGTCAATGCCCTCCGACAGGCAGCGAGCATTCGAGAGGATGCGGCAGACGCCCGGCTCTTCCCCCTTCAGCCACTCGATTCGCGCCTTCCGGTCGAGAGCATGGTGTCTCCCGTCAACGTGCTGCGTTTCGCAGCGCAGCGCGTCGTCCCGTTCTGTGTCCGGCAGCAGCTCGGTAGCCTGCTCGACGAGCAGTGGCCAGTACTTCGCCAATCTCTCCGAGTGCTTGATGATGTTCGTGAACGCGATCGCCCGCTTGAGCCGAGCAGGCGAAGGCTCATCTTCGGGCCTGTTCTCCGGGTTCTGGAGCGCGCGCCAGCACCCCACGATCTTGGCTGCATCGTCAAGATTGAGTTCGCCCCCGGAGGAGGCCAGGTGCGCTTGCAACGCCCCGCTGACGTGCTCCTCGGACACCGTCAGGATGACGACCTTGTAGTCGGACAAGAGGTTCTGCTCGACTGCTCGGGAGAAGGCGAGCCGGTGGAACTCCGGGCCATATCTTCCTTCGTCGTCCATCGAGAAGATCTCGATGGCGTGGTCGGCGGCCTTCCGCTTCGCTCCCTCCGTATAGAGGCGGGGCGTCGCGGTCATGTAGAGGCGTCTCTTCGCCCGGATTCGCTCCTCATCATGAATCAGAACGAAGGGGGAGGTCTTGTCTCCCGGACGCTCGATGCCGGTGGTCCTGTGCGCTTCGTCGCAAAGAACGAGGTCGAACGACGGTGCGCCAGCGTCTTGGGCCTGCTCCACAAGACCGAGCGAGTGGTAGGTGGAGAACACCACCGTCATGGCGTCAGGGTGGGATTCCAGCAACGCTTCGCTGATTGCTTCCGGGTCGGTCGTGACCGGGATTTCCAGCTCTTGGAGGGAGGCGTCTTCGTCGTTCCGCCCCGCTCTCGTATCGGAGCAGATCCCGACGTAGCGATGCGGCATCGCTCGCTGCGTGGCCCACTCGCGCATCGTCTGCTGGAACAGCGAGATCGAGGGGACGAGGTAGAGAACTCGTCCGCCAACGCCGACAACGGTCTCCGCGATACGCAGGGAGACGAAGGTCTTGCCCGTGCCGCAGGCCATGACGAGCTTGCCCTTGTCGCCATCTTCGAATCCGGCAACGACGTCGTCCAGCGCATCCCTTTGATGCGGGCGCAAGTCGAAGGTCTCGCTGCGCTCCAGCGACTCTGGTTGTTCGAGCGACAGGCTCGACCAGTCGAACGACTGCTCGAAGTTCGAGAACTGGATCACCCGGCAAGCCGGCTTCAGCCCATCGAGCACCTTCTTCGCCATCAACCCCAGTTCGTGGCCAGTGTTGACGAGAATCCTCTCCGTGAACGGCTCCCGGTTCGACGCAGTGATGAAGGACTGGATATGGGGCTTCGAGATCCGTGTTCCCGGCGCGTAGCACTTGCACTGAATCGCGCAGAACCCGCCCTGGCGTAACTCGGCAACCAGGTCGATGCCGATGTCTCGCCCGTCGAAGTCGGACCGCTCCCTAGCCCATTCGGTCCAGAGCCACACGTTCGAGAACTGCTCGCCGAACACAGGGTCCGTGCGGAAGATGGTCTGCATCAGCCGCTCGAACAGCTTCCCCTTGTGTGACTCCGACTCAGCCACCGATCTGATGTGGTCCAGCGCCCGCTGGAACCCGCTTGACGTCATCGATACGCCCTCAACTCCCTGTCTCACTTCTAGAGGTCATCGCGGTCTTCGCGGACTGTATCCACGTCAAGACGACAGTTCGCTCATTCAGTCGTTCTAGACTCGCTCGCCACGGAGCCGATGAAGCTCGCGAGCCGGCTCCGAGATTCGCTGCCAGCTGCTCCCCTTCACCGCCCGTAGGCGCCGGACGGCTTCTTCGAGCGGTACGTCGTCGAGCGGCTCAAAGTGGCGAATGTCGAATCGCAACAGGTTCCAGTTGCCGTCCTGGTCGCGCTCCCAGCGTCCCTCGCCGTGTACCCGGAGGATCGCGCCGAAGAGATTCGGCGCGAGAAGGCGTGCTACCTCACGGTTCGCATTGCAGATGTGGACCTTGTCGCCATCCAGTAGATGGACCGGCACGGTGTCGTCCTTTCCACCCACTCGAATCAGAACGCCGTCGAGTGTCCCTCTTTCCCTGAATGGACCATAGGTGAGGACGGGCGCCTGTTCGACACCGGGGAACGGGATGATCTCCGCTCCTCCCGGCTCTCGCAGACTTGCGCGGGCCTTGTCCTTCGCGAGACGCTCGTTCATGGCCCTAAACGCCTTCGCCACATCCGCGGGAGCATCGTCGCGACCAACGGCGCCGAGCCGCTGCTCGACGGCTGGGACGGCAGCTTCGTCGACTTCGTGTACGAGGGTCGCACTACCTTCGCTGACGCGGTCGAAGTGCACGTGCTCAGGCTGGCCGAGGAGACTCGCCAGGTCGGCGATGTACCCGGCAAGCCGCGCCATCGGCAGCGTCAGCGGACTGAAGCCGTCAATCGCGAAGTGATACGTGCGAGTGGGTTTGCTCATGGTCGAGTCGGCTGACGGAGTGCAGGAAGGGGACCAAGCGCGTCGCCTGCGCAACTCTGCCATATCACCTCAGGCCGCCAGCTTCTTCGCCGGCATCCGCGCCGCGGCCTGCACGTTCGTCGGTCGGGCGCGAAGCCTCGCCAGCAGGCAGGTCGAGCGAGGCTCGGCGTCTCGCGCGTGTTCATCCGGAAAGCCGGCCAGAGGCCGGCGGACTCAGCAGGGGCAGGGGGTGCGATGCAACGCCCTGCTGAGGCCGAGGCCTTCCCGACTCAGGGCGGCGGCAGGGGCGCCGCGTCGCCGGCCCGGATAGCGTCGAGTTCCGCGGTCAGCCGGGCGACGATCTCGGGCCGGTCGAGGTAGAGATCGTTCGTCTCGGCCGGGTCGGCGACGAGTTCGTAGAGCTGTCCCGCCGCTCCGCCGGGTTCGGGGGCGAGCTGTCGCGGTTGTGTGAAGCCGCCCGAACCGAGCCCCTCGATCAGTTTCCACTTGCGCAGTCCGTTCGCGCCGTCCACATGGTGGGAGCGAAGGGCGAACATGCCGCGCGAACTGTGGTGAATCAGCGAGACGCGGGGCGGCGGAGCATCCTCGTCGCCGCGCAGCATTGGGCCCAGGTCCACGCTGTCCTCGGCGACTCCCTCGGGGAGTCCGGTGCCGAGAACGGATGCCACCGTACGAAGAACGTCGACCAGGCCGGCCAGGTCGTCTCGCACGGCCCCTGCCGGGAACCGCCCCGGCCAGCGCGCCAGGAAGGGGACGCGGTGGCCGCCCTCGTGGATGTCGGCCTTCTGCCCGCGCAGCGCGCCGTTCGCTCGATGAGCGAACTCCTCGATGTCGGAATCGAGCCAGTGGGCGCCGTTGTCGCTGGTGAACAGGACCAGGGTGTTCGAGGCGAGGCCGAGAGCGTCGAGGTCAGCGAGCAGCCGGCCGACGCCGGCATCGACCTGGACAACGAAGTCGCCGTAGATGCCGGCGCCGCTCGCGCCCTCGAACTCCGGCAGCGGCATCCAGGGCGTGTGGGGGGAGGGAAGCGGCAGGTAGAGAAAGAAGGGGCGGCCATCCTCGGCCGTCGCCCGCTCGTCCAGGTAGCGCGCGGCGCGGTCGAACAGGATGGGCGTTACCTGGTGGAAGTCGAAACCGGGGGCGATCTCCCCGGCACGCCAGTAGCCCTCGCCGCCGAACCGCCGCATCGCACTGTCCCCGATCGTCTCGGTCGGCGCCTCGACCACGCGCTCGTCCTCGATGTAGAGGTACGGCTCCATGTCGAGGGATGCCGGGATGCCGAAGTAGTGCTCGAAACCGGCACTGAGCGGCCCTGGACGAAGCGGTGCCGTGTAGTCCGTGCGCCCGGGCTCCTCGTCGTCCGGATCCGGGTCGGCGCCGAGCCCCAGGTGCCACTTGCCGATGCCGGCGGTGGCGTAGCCCTCGTCCCGGAGGAACGCCGGCAGGGTGATTCGCTCCGGCTCCAGCAGGGCGGTGGACCGCCCACGGAGCACCCCTCGCTTCAGCCTCGAGCGCCACGCGTAGCGGCCCGTCAGGAGCGCGTAGCGGGTCGGCGTGCAAACAGACGACGGACTGTGAGCGTCCGTCAGCCGAACGCCCTCGCTCGCCAGCCGGTCGAGATGCGGCGTCGGAATCCGCGAGTCCGGGTTGTAGACGCCCAGGTCCCCGTAGCCCAGGTCGTCCGCGAGGATCAGGAGAATGTTCGGCCGCTCAGGCGCCGGTTCGCCGGCCGCCCCAGGCCCCACCGCGCAGGCCGCTACCAGGGCCGCCGCGAACGTCAGGCAGTGGACTGTAGCCAGCGGTGTCCAGAGCTGTCGGCGGCGCGTCGGTTGGTGCAGGGTGCAACTCCTTTCGGGTTCGATGGTACTGCCCAGAGCCCTACCGAAGCGCCCTCACATGTGCTCCTGCCCTTTCCCTGAACTCGGGAACGACCCACCGGGGCGGGCTTCTCTGAATGCTCGTGTGGCCATGGAAGTCCCCGAACACGCCTTGCATCTCGCTTGACAACCGATGAAGACGGCGCCCCGCGCTGTCCTTTCCCGGCGAGCTGATGCGGACAGCGCGTTCCAGCAAACGGCTACCGGGGCCGCCCTTCACGAGGACCAGACGCTCCTTCTGCTTCTCGAACACGGACGAATGCCGGACGTGGAAGTTGCTCCCGAACACGGCTTCCAACTCGTTGGCGGAGAACGATGTCGCCACGCCGGCCCGCGCTACGTCGAAGTACCCAACGATGTACAGCGCGTCCGGGCAGTCGAAGCCCCACGACGAGAGGCCCGCATAGAACACGAGCAGGTCGCCCTCCTGGAGGCGAGCCAGCGACGCCTTGGGTCTGGTCGGATCCCCGTAGGTGAACGTCTCGAACTCGGGATCCAGATGGAGCGAGCAGTGGGCCATTCGAGTGCGCCGGGCCTCCGGAAAGTACGCCAGCAGCCGCTTCCCGGTTCGACCACGGGTGTTGCCGTAGGTCCGTTCGTCGACGCCCGAAGCGTCGGGGATGGGGAGGAACTCAAACGAACGGTCGGCGAAGATCGGACCCAGGATCCCGCCCGATCCCTTGTCGATCCCGACCCTCAGCAGGACGACGTGATCTTCCTTGGGCGGCACGTTTCCCCTCCCTGCTCCCGTTTCGACTCGCGAAACCCGACCCCGACCGAGCATTCGCACATCTGACGCGCTGAGGGGCCACAGGCCTCGTACTTGCTCACCAACTTCTGTACTTCGTTCTGGATGTCCCGCGGAAGCGAGTCCGACTTGGCGGAGCGGAACCCGCCCTCCGCGAACATGCGCTTGGCGAGTCGGGGAGCACAGGCGTCGAGCGGCGGGCCATCCTCTTCCATCAGGCAGAAGTGCTCGAATGTCACGAGCGGTCCCCTCCGGCCATTTTCTGCTCCGTCCGGGCGGCGGCCAACTCCAACCCAAGTCAACCGGCGGGCAATGCCCTCGCTGCCTTTCCAAGGGCTGGCGCCACCGACACCAAGGACCGCGTCGAAGTCCCCACTACGGTGCGACCCCATGCAGTCGCAAACGCCGAAGACACCACACTTGCACGGATCTCCGGTGTGGGTTCGACGATAGATGAACACCCGCCGGCCGACGATCATGGAGCCGACCCTAGCCCACCTCAGGCCGCTCTAGCGGGTCACGCCAAGCGTCGTCGTATCCGAAACTCGAGAGCTGCACCTTGATGCAGCCGCGGAGCAGGAACTCGGCGGTAGCGAAAACCTCGGTTCCCTACCGGCGAAGACGACTGGCTCATCCAGGGGCACTTCAGATCTCTGATTGGTGGCGAACCGCGCCGGTATTGGCACAGGAGCGGATGCCCGGCGCACTATGTCGCTCGCAGGAGCTCACCATGGTTCACCCAGAATCCGGCGTGCGCCTTGAGTCGCTGCTCGATACCGGCGTCCGGGTGCAGCACAAAGAACGTGCGGTTGCTCCGCCGGCGCCAGTACCACGCCCATCGGCAGCCGGGTAGCCGCTCCATCCAGTACCGAATCTCCTT
This sequence comes from Thermoanaerobaculia bacterium, assembly GCA_965232105.1. Lineage (GTDB taxonomy): Bacteria > Acidobacteriota > Thermoanaerobaculia > Multivoradales > Multivoraceae > Multivorans. The sequence continues at coordinate 1,408,204 of OZ246956.1, read as the reverse complement.
ATGGTGGCCGCCACAGAACCGCGTGTTGTGGTGGTAGATCACGGCTGGTCGCCCGTCGGCAAGCTGTTCGACTTCGGTGACCGGGATTCTCTTCGCACTCACCGGCTGAGTGGGCCTGAATCTCTCGTCCAGGCAGAGACCGTTGTCCGGGTCGGCGAAGACCAGGTCGCAGTCGGCCAGTTGGCCCTTGACACGCTGAAACCACCGGTCCCGCCAAGCGGCTCTGCAAGCGATGCTGATGTCGCGGACGTCGAGGGCTTCGCCCGCGAAGAGGGCTTCACCCAGAAGGCCAGACTCTTCGATGCTTCTCACGTTGCGGCGTCCGCCCGTTACGAAGTCCCGAAGCGTGTCGAACAACCGCGGGTCAAGGTCCCGCCAGACGTTGCAATCGGACAGGTACGTCGTGTGGCGGCCGTCGCCGGTAGTTCCCGCCCCCGCCTCAGGGCTGGGATGGAGGTACCACGCGACCCCCAGTCGCCTCTCGCCGCGAATGGCACGAAGGAGACCGTACTTCGCGAAGTCGCCTATGTCTCCCGTGTAGGCGTCCTGCATCCGATGGAGTCTTGCACGTCAATCTTGGCGCACGGGTCCCCCCTCGGCCTGGACCGTAGAATACGGGGCCATGACCGTCCGTCTCTACAGCGAGAAGGAACTCGACGAGCTTCGCGTGTCGGCCAAACGGGTGACCAATCCCGGCTCTCGGTGGTCCGGGAAGCCATCGGGGGCGCCGGTCCATCGCCAACGGTCGTTCAAGGCCACCGGGGAGGACGCGGCCGGAACCAGATTCGACATCTACCAGCGCCAGAACCTCCAGGACGAGGCGGACTTCTCCAGCGGCATCGCCCTCGTGTCGGTAGACGGCTCGCGCCTGACACTGGCATGACGCTCGATGTCGACGCGGTGCAGAAGCTCCTCTGCGAGCGTCTCTGTGCCGAAGTGCGACTCGCCCGGCGCCCTGACGACGCCCTGATGCTGCGCACGCACTTCGAGTTTCCGGACGGAGACCGATTCCCCATCCACGTGTCCGAGACCGGAATCGGTGGGATCCGGCTCTCGGACCGTGGTCACACGCTCATGCACATCAGCTACGACCACGACATCGACGTTTTCCTTCAAGGGACGCGCGGACAGGTTCTCGAACGCATCGTCAACGAAACGGGTGTAGAACGAGACGGCGGCTCTTTCCGCCTCGACACCTCCATCGAGCAACTGCCCGAGGCAGTCTTCCGGTTCGGGCAGGCACTGACCAGGGTTCACGACCTGACGCTGCTCTCCAGGTCCCACGTGAGGTCCACCTTCTACGACGATCTGGCCGACCTGCTGCACGGACTCGTCGACGAGGACAAGATCAAAGCGGATTACTCACCCGAGTGCCTTCCCGATCCCGAACCGTACCGGGTGGACTACCGGATAGACGGCCGGCTGGATGTACCGCTGTTCCTGTACGGCGTGCCGAATCGCGACAAGGCGCGTTTGACCACCATCATGCTGTCCCACTTCCACCGTCACGACGTGCAGTTCGAGTCCATCCTCGTCTTCTCGGACCAGTCGGAGATTCCCCGTCTCGATCTGGCACGGCTCTCCGATGTAGGCGGGGAGATGATCTCCTCGCTGGAATCGACCGCCGACCTGGAGCGGAAGCTGCTGAAGCGTGTCGCCTGAACACGCGAGACAATCCGGCGACGGGGTCCACTCGAAGTACCTTGTGGAGCACCCGACTGATTCCGCAGGTATCCGAAGCGAAGCTAGCCGGCAATCGGGCTGGGGGGCATCACCTGCGTCATCAGGTCATCGTCCCATTCGCCTTGGACCCTCACGTGGGCCAGCGCGCCCAGTTCGACCGCTTCGATCAGGTTGTGCGAGAGGTACACATACAGGCCGGGCTGACGGAACGTGTAGATCGCCGCTCCGGCCGATCCTCCGCGGATGAACCAGGTTTCCAGCCCGTGAGCCGGGGGATCGGAGAAGGCGCCCCGCTCCCAGACATAGTCCCCGTGGCCGCCGATCAGGTGCGGCCTCGAGTCCCTGTTGGCCTGGGAGTGAATGAAGAGAACGGTCTCTCCCACCCGCGCCGTCATCGCGTCGTCCCCGGTCAAGGCGCCTGCCCGACCGTTGAACACCACGTGCGAGGGCGTGAGCGTCCTCATCGACTTGAGCGTGTCGACAATCCCGGCGGCGCCATTGGTCGTGAGGTTGCCGTCCGCGTCTCGCGGTACGTAGTAGTCCTGCTCGCCGATGTAGTACGCCTTGTCGTAGCGGATGGCGCTGCCGTCGCGGTCCTCCAGGCCGGCCCGGGGCAGCACCATCACGGCGCCGTTCATGCCCGAGACGACGTGGTACGGAGTCATCGAGCCGCCCGGTGCGCAGTGATAGATGAAGGCGCCCGGCCTGGTGGCCTTCCACCGAAACACGACCTGCTCGCCGGGCCGGACCTGCGTCAGGGCACCGCCGCCGAGCGCACCCGTGGACGCATGGAAGTCGATGTTGTGTCGAAGCCGGTTGCCGGCAGGGTTCTTCAGTGTGAGTTCAACGTAGTCGCCTTCGTGACAGACGATCAGCGGTCCGGGAATCGAGCCGTTGAACGTGAGCGCATGAATCTCGGTGCCCTGGTCATCGATGACCCGCGTGTCCTCCTGAACGACCATCTCGACCTCGACGATCCTCGGGCCGCCCTCGGCGACCTGGGCGTGATCCGGAACGAAGGGCGGATCGACCAGTTGTTGCCGCACGCGCGGCAGCTTGTCCACGTCGGACCGAGCAGGGGTTGCAGGGGCCGCCACCGTTCCGGTCACCGCAGAGAGAGCGGCCAACGGGCCTCCGGCCGCAAGGAATCCGCGTCTGCTGACCTTGGACATCTGTCACTCCCGAGTGGCGGAGAGGGAGGGATTCGAACCCTCGGTCCGAGTCACCCCGGACAACTGCTTAGCAGGCAGCCCTGTTCGACCACTCCAGCACCTCTCCCGAACGCGGAAGTCTAGCAGCGCCGCACAGCGGCGTGGGGCGGGCAGACGCGCGGTGGCCAGCTGCAGCAGCCACCGCTTCGCGGCCACTGCCCGGAGTGAGGGTCTCTACCGTGGATCCACTGCTCAGAGCGCCGCCGCAACGGCGCCAGAACAGGCGCCAACCCGGCGCCGTTGTTCGTAAAGACCCAGCGCGTGCAGCGGAAAGTACTGGCGATAGAGGACGTAGTCCAACAGCGCCGTGCGGAAGAAGACGCCGGCCATGTCCTGTCTGGGCCAGCTTCCGTTCGGGAGTTGGCGGTCGACGAGGAACCGGGCGCCAAGGGCGATGGCGGCCGAGTTCTCCGGGGCCTGCGCCTCCAGGAGGGCTATCAATGCCCACGCGGTCTGGATGACCTGGCTCTGCTCGTGCTCGACGTATCGACCGGTCAAGCAGCCGCCGTAGTGCTCACCCCAGCCGCCGTCTTCCCGCTGGCGGTCGCGCAGCCACCGGCAGGCGGCACGGAGAGCCGGATCGTTCGGGCCGGCGCCGGCGGCGAGCAGGCCCCGAACGCCGAACATCGTGCCGTAGATGAACTGGACCCCCCAGACGCCGCGCCAGGAGCCTTCGCGCTCCTGGGTGCGCCGGAGCCAGCGGCCAGCGCGACGGATGGCGCGCGGGACCGCCCCCCGACCATCCGTCCCCGGCGTACGGGCCTCGCAGGCTGCAAGCGCCGCGAGGCAAGACCCCGTGCACTCGACGTAGGAGTGCTCGGTCATCGAGTCGCCGAACATCTCCGCCGGGTTCAGCCATTCGAGGCGGCTCATGGAGCGCCTTGCCTCGTAGCTCCCGAAGCCGCCGTCTCGGTTCTGTGTGCGCAGCATGAAGCGCAGTGCCTCTTCCAGCGCGGCAAACCGGCCGGAGGCCGCCGCTTCGCGCCGGATGCCGGCGGCGGTACCGGCGGACCCAGCGGGGAAATCGCGCGTTCCTCCATCCGCGGCGAGCAGGCCGAGAACGGCCTCGGCCGTGCAGTCGGACACTGGCCAGCCGTGCCAGCCGCCCGCAAAGCACCAGCCGCCGCTCGGGTCGATCCGATAGGCGTCGAGGAATCCCGGGAAGCTGCGCCTGATCTGCTGTCGGGCGAGGAAGTCGGCGCCCCGCCCGAGTCCGTCGGCCAGTTCGGACTCGCCGTCGCCGTCACCGTTGAGGTGCCGACGGACGAATCCGTCAGGTCCATCGACATCGCGATCCGGGGAGGCACGTTCGAAACCGGCCGCGGACGCCAGGGCCTGCAGGGCGAACCCGGTGTCCCAGGAGGCGCTCCTGGCCCCGGTGACGCGGGCCCCGCCTTCCTCGTCCTCCCAGATCCAGTCCTCCAGCTTCTTGAGCGCTTTGCGGCAGTCGACGTCGTCCGGGTCGCGCAACCACAGGGCGAGGATGCCGAGAATGCCGCTGACCGGCGAGATGCACGTGTGGCTCGACGACCGCATCTCCCAGCGAATCCGTTCGACGATCGCCTCGGCGGTTCGCTCCCGGAACCGCCTGCCGTGGACCCGCTCGACCAGCCCGGCGAACCCGTAGGCGAACCGGAGCGGCAAACCGGGCCTCCGGAAGAGGTCGGCGTCTCGCAGCCGCCCGCGCTCCTTCGAGAACTCCACCCTGGCGTAGCCCTCGGGGAACAACTCCTCCCGCAGCGCCGAGATGACCGGGGTCACGGACGCCTGGAAGCGCCGCGCGTACAGCACGGCCATCGCCATGTAGATCAGCCGGGTATGGCAGTACCACTTCGAGGGGTGGACAGGCAGCCAGCGGGGCAGGCGCCACAGCTCCGGCGGCACCGGATTCAGGCCGCCCCACTCGTAGAGGTTGAGGAGCGCGAGCCAGAACTTCCCCCAGCTCGGGATTCCGAGCACGCCCTCCGCCTGCAGGAATCGTCGGCCGCGGGCAACCAGCGGATCGTCCGGCTCGACGCCCAGCAATCTGGCCGCCACGTAGACCAGGGTGGTGACGAACAGATGGGGCGCCGAGTGCTCGTGCAGGCCCCACGCGCCACCTTCAAGCCGCGTGTGTTCGAATGACCGCAGCACCAGCCGCCGCCGGTCGGGGTCAAGCGACCGCTCCAGGACGTGGTGCAGCAGTACGTACTGGGCCGTCAGCATGGGGCACCAGACCATCTCGCCCTCCCACCCGCCATCCTCTCGCTGCAGGGAGAGCAGATGCGAGACCGCTCGCCGCAACGCCCGACCCGCGTCGGGCGCCGCGGCGCTCGCGGCGGAGGTCACGGGCTCCCCGCCTCGACGACCTCCAGTTCGAGAGCGTCCTCGGCGGCAGGCTCGCCCGCCGCCGATCCGATGGACAGGAGAAACGCCCGCGCCAGCATCCCGCGCACCCTCTGCTCTTCCTCGCCGTTCGCGGAGGTCAGCTTCCGCCGCAGTTCGGAGCCCCGGGCCAGCCACCAGAGTCGACGAACGAGCGACCCGCAGGTGAAGCCCGCGCGCCTCCAGGAAAGCCGGTCTCCCGGACTCGGAGCCAGTGCCGCGAGAGCCCTTGCCGCCGTTACCGCGAAGGCGAGACCGAGCTGCACTATCGATTCGTCCTCGCAGGCGAGCAGGCGGCTCGTCCGGCGCCGGTGCGCGGCGCTTACCCGCCAGCCGCGATAGACGGCCCGGCGAAGAGCGACCGCCTCGGCCCGATGGTCCGCGAACACTTCATAGACTCCCATGCTCAGCAGTTCGGGGGCGCGGGTCTCCCGAAGCCGCCGCGTCGTGAACTCCCGGAAGCCGCCGCTCTCGGCGAGCGCCAGCGCATCGCCGAAGCCGAGAGTCATTCCCACCGCGGTCATCGGGTGGTAGTGGCCCGCCGCGTCGCCGACGAGCACCCGGTCCGAACGGCCGTACGAGATCCGCGGCTTCACCCCGTTGGCGGCAACCGAATACTGGCCGGCGTCCACAGCCTCGCGGAAGGCGCCTCTCAGGTTCTCCGGCAGGACGTTGGCGCAGGAAGCCGCCACGAAGTCGATGCGGTCACCGCCACGCCACTGCTCGACGGGGACGTCGACGAGCACCCGAACGACATCGTCATTCAGGCGATACAGGAGGATTGGCCCCGGCGCGCCGCACATCACATGGCCGTAGCCTTCGAAGGGCAACTCGACGTCGCGCAGCACGACGCCCAGGCACAGCGAGCAGGTCGCCGATCTCGCCGACAGCCCCAGGGACCGCCGCACGACGGAGTTCCGGCCATCGGCGCCGACGATGCGAGGTGCTTCGACGGAGCGCGCCTCGCCCTCCCGCGTGAACGTCACCCTGGCGTGCTCGACCGACCAGACCCGCGACCGCACCAGCAGATCGATCCGCGGCTCGGCGGCAACCGCTTCGTGCAGGCGCGAAACGATGACCCCATGCTCGCAGGACAAGCCGAGCGACTCGCCGCGGTAGGGAAGCCGGATCGGCGCCGCGCCGTCCTCGGGGAACAGGACGAAGCCCCGGCCCACCGCACTCCGCGGGTCACGGTCCAGATCGACCCCGAACTCGCGCAGTGCGCGGACGGCGGGGGGGTGCAGCCATTCTCCAGCCAGTCTCGTGGTCGAGGCGCCGGCGCCCGCCTCCAGCAGAACGACCCGGGCGCCCCGTCGGGCGTGAGCCAGCGCGCACAGACTGCCGACCGGGCCGGCGCCGACGATGGCGGCGTCGTAGCGGCCCTGGCCGGCGGTGCTCACGGCAGAGCGCCCGCCCGCGAACGGCGACGGTAGCGAACGCGACACGGTTCCTCGGGACCCGTCACCCAGCTACCGTAGTTGGGCGCCGGCATCTCCGTGTCGAGGAACCAGTCGAAACGATCCAGCAGAACGGTCCAGATAGCCTTCAACTGCGCGATCGCGAAGTGCTTGCCCATGCACAAGTGCTTGCCCCCGCCAAACCCGATCAACGCGTAGCGGTGCTGCCTGTCCTCGCTCGCGGGGGGAGCGAAGCGATCCGGATGGAACCGCTCCGGATCCGCGAACACGTCGGGCAGCCGGTGAGAAACCGCCGGCGACACCATGGCCAGCGCCCCGGCCGGCACGTCGTAGTCCCCGAAACGAAGAGGCTTGAGGACTTTCCGGACAAGCAGGATCAACGGCGGGTGCAGTCGTTCGCACTCGCGTACGGCGTTCTCCATCACCGTTTGGCGCTTGAGACTGGCCAGGCTCAGCTCCTCTCCCTGAGCGTAGACCTCCTCTATCTCGTCCCGCAGCCGCGCAACATACGACGGCGCCGCCATCAGCTCCAGACCCGTCCACGTTGCGAGCACCGCGCTCGTGTGCTGGCCCGCGAACAGCACCGTCAACAGGATTCCCGTGATCTCGTCGTCGCTCAGCGCTCGGCCGTCCTTGTAGCGGGCATGCATCAATGCCTGCATGAAGTCTTCGGGCGCCGCATCGGTTCGCCTGCGTTCCGCCATGATCTCGCCGAAGAGCGCGGCCACCCGCCGGCGGGCGCGGTCCCGACTTCGGTGCGCCGCGGTAGGCAGCCTGGGAAGGAAGAAGCCCAGGGTGTTGATCCCCTTCTGAAGATCGTGGTACGCGTCGGCGAACCCCTCGTCGACCTGCTCCCGCACTTCTCTTCCAAGGAGGCAGTGGCTGGCGATGTTGACCGTGAGCCGGTTCATCGCCGAAGGCAGATCGATCTCTCCCTCCTCGCCGAGCCCGTCGGCGAAATCGCTCGTCTCCTTGAGCATGAGCCGAACGAACCGGCGCATCGAGGGCGCCCCGAGGGCCGGAAACAGAAACCCGAGCTGCTCGCTCATGATCTCCGGCGCCACGTCGTATGCAACGCCGCGTCCGAAGATGGGTACCGTGAACTGGTAGACGGCCTTCGCATCCAGCTCGTCGTCCGACGCCCTGAAGTAGAAGTCGTGAGCCTCCGGTCCGACGAAAAGGACCAGATCCCGCGGACCGAGCCTCAGGCGAAAGATCTCGCCATGGTCGCGCCAGCCGCGGTGGAGCGTGGAGACAGGATCCTTCTGAAACTGCGCCAAGTGGCCGAGCAACGGCCACCCTCCGGCAAGCTCTGGAACCGGTCGCGCGTCAGTGTGGATCATCAGGCGGGGGAATCGCCGTTCTCCGCAAGCGTCAGATGTTCCTGCCACTTGCGCACGATCACCTTCTGGAACTCCCGCACCACCGGATTCAGCTCCACCGGCGGGGCGTTCCAGCTCTTCTCGTAGCCTTCCTGCTCGGCCTCGACGGCCACGCGGTCCTCGCCGAGCAGGGGGCCGATGAGCGTCCGGTTCGCGATCTTCAGGACGGCCTTCATGGCAATCCGGGGAATGCGCACCGGCAGGAGCGGGATCTTCAGCGACTTGAAGTAGAACAGGAAGAACGCCTTCGTCGTCCGCTCGTTCATCGGCAGGACGAACAGCCAGTGCTTGATCTCGTCGTCCGTGTTCGACCGCTGGTACGGGTACTCGAAGCACAACTCCATCTGATTCGTGTCGAGCCGGTCGTGATCGACGAACAGTCCCGATATGCGGCCGCGGCCGACTTTCGTCTCGTAGGCGAGATGCACGTTGTCGCCTACGGTCTCGCAGCGGGTGAGCTCCGCGCCCATGAAGGGCCGGTACTTGCGATGCAGATAGGCGTGGGAGAAGTCGCTGACGTTGTCGATGACCATTGAGTGGTGGGCCGAACAGGTGAAGCTGAGCGGTACGCAGGCCCAGCGCCCCGGCCCCTCGAGTTCGGGAATCTCCGGGATCTTCCGCTCGTCCGCCAGTTCCGGGTTGCCCGGGAAGATCCAGACCAGGCCGTAGCGGATCTGCACCGGGTAGCTTCTGATCCCGAACTTCGGCAGGCCCTTGCGGCCGAAGAGGTCGGGGATGCCGACGACCCGCCCGTCTCCGTCGTACTCCCAGCCGTGGTAGGCGCAGACCAGCTTGCAGCCTTCCACCTCGCCGATGGAGAGCTTGATCTGCCGATGCAGGCACCGATTCTCGACCGCCCGGAACAGACCGTCGTCGCCGCGAAACAGCGCGATGGACTGCTTCCAGAAGACGACCTCTACCACCTTGCCCCGCTTGACGGCGTCGACCTCGGCGACGGCGTACCAGTAGTCGGGGTCGAGACCCGCGGCGCGGGCCTGCTGGCGCAGACTGCCGGCCTCCTCGAAGCCGGGCGGCGGGCCGGGGGCCGAGCCGGCGAGACCGCCAGCGGGCGGCCGCGGCCGGGCGGCGACCTTCGGCGGCGCTTCATGGCTTGTGTCCATCATGTGGCAAGACCCTCCGGTTTTCTCGCTCGCGGATTCGTGATCGCACTGCGCTGGCAGTGGAAGGCGTAGGCCTCCTGAACGGCCTCGCGGATACTCGTGGGGCGATAGCCGAGTTCGCGTTTCGCCTTGCTCGTGTCGGCGTGAAGGTGCTTGCGCAACAGCCGGATGGCCCCCGGCGTGAAGCGCTGCGGAAAGTCGGGGTGGAACCGGCTGAGGTAGAAGCTCGCCACTTCGGAGAAGACGAGCATGAGACCCGCCGGAAACCGGCGCCGCGGTCGGGGAACGCCCGAGACCTCCTCGAACAGGCCGACGATCTCCGAGATCGTCTTGTACTCCGTGCTGAAGATGTACTTCTCGCCGGAGCGGCCCCGCTCCATGCACAGCAGATGTCCCTGCACGATGTCCCGGGCAGCGACGAACTCGAAGCCGCCGTCGACGTAGGCGCGCAGCTTGCCGGCCGAGTAGTCGCACAGCGTCCTCCCCAGCCGCGACGGCAGGAAGTCCGCGCCGCCGACGATCGCGCAGCAGGTCGCGACGACGACGTCCTGCCCGGCTGCGGCGGCCCGCATGCACTCGTGCTCGACGAGCACCTTGCTCCGCTCGTAGGGCATCGTCCGCTCCATCGGGTAGAACTGCATCGCCTCGTTGGCGGGGGTCGACGGATCGTCCAGGTCGTAGCCGACCGCGCTGAAGGAGCCGGTGACGACCACCCGGCCGGCCGCCGCCTCGCGGGCCGCCCGCAGCACGTTGCGGGCGCCGATGACGTTGCACTCGTACACCTCGCGCCGATGGGCCGCGTTGCCGTCGATGGTGGAGACCATGGCCGCGCAGTGGTAGACGCCTTCGCAGCCTTCGATGGCGCGCCGCGTCGCGTCGAGGTCGCGGATGTCGCCGACGGCCCGCTCGACCTCCAGGCCCTCCACCGCCTCCTCGTTGTCGCCCTGCCTGAGCAGGACGCGTACTCGCCGGCCATCCTGGAGCAGCCGCCGCACGAGATTGGCGCCCAGGTGCCCGGTCGCGCCGGTGACGAACACCGGCGCCGACGTGCCGGCCACGGCCGGTCCAGGGCTCGACTCAGGCTTCATGGCGTCTTCGGAGCGGGCTTGCAAAGCTGCCGCAAACGGACGACAACGCTACCACCTGCGGCGCGGCGGAGCGCTGCCGGGCCCGAGCCGGCGCCGGTTGAGCGGCGCCGCCGTAGCCGCTGTTTCGCGGCCCGGTATGGTCGCCGCTTCGCGGCGCGTTCTTTTCGGAAGCCGGCGGGGACGCCGGCGCACCCAGTGGGCGCCGGCCGCCGATCCGGCTTCAGGCGCGAGCCGCTACGTCGACCCGGGCCTGCGCGGTGTCCACGCGGTCCTTCAAGGCGCCCTGCTCGTCGAAGCTGGCGCGGTCGTACTCGGCGGCCAGTTCGTCGCGCTCGGTTCTCGCCGCCGCGACGTCGATGTTCTCAGCCAGCTCAGCCGTCTCGGTGAGCACGGTCACGGTGTCGTCGGCGACCTCGCAGAAGCCCGGCGCCACGGCGACGAAGCGGCGCGCGCCGCCGTCGGCCGGCTGGTAGCTGAGCTCGCCCGGCCGCAGCGTGCCGATCAGCGCCGTGTGCCCGGGCAGGATGCCCATGTCGCCCTTGCGGCCGGGCAGGCCGACATCGGAGCACTCGACTTCGAGCAGCTTCTCGGCGTGGGTCACGAGGATGAGGTTCAAACCGGCCACGTTCATTCGCTCCGCTGGTTCCGCCTCCGGGCCGTCCAGGAGCCCGCGCCGCAGGGAGCAGCGAAGCGAGTCCCGCGGCGCAGGGTGCTGGTGAGGTGGGGGCTGGGGCCAAACATGGGGTCCACGACAGGTTTGGCGGGCGCTAGGCCGCCAGGAGCTTCTGGCCCTTGTCGACCGCTTCGTCGATCGTGCCGACCATGAGGAACGCCTGCTCGGGCAGCTCGTCGAGCTCGCCGGAGAGGATCGTCTTGAAGCCCTCGACGGTGTCTTCGATCTTCACGTAGCGGCCTTCGAGGCCGGTGAACTGGGTGGCGACGAAGAACGGCTGCGACAGGTAGCGCTCGATCTTGCGCGCCCTGGCGACGACCAGCTTGTCGTCCTCGGACAGCTCCTCGACGCCGAGGATGGCGATGATGTCCTGCAGGTCCTTGTAGCGCTGCAGCACCATCTGCACCTGGCGGGCGACGCCGTAGTGCTCGTCGCCGACGACGGCGGGCTCGAGGATCTTCGAGCTCGAGTCGAGCGGGTCGATCGCCGGGTAGATGCCCTTCTCGACGATCGCGCGGGACAGGGTCGTCGTCGCGTCGAGGTGGGCGAAGGCGGTAGCCGGCGCCGGGTCGGTCAGGTCGTCGGCGGGGACGTAGATCGCCTGCACCGAAGTGATCGAGCCCTTCTTGGTCGACGTGATCCGCTCCTGGAGGGCGCCCATCTCGGTGGCGAGGTTCGGCTGGTAGCCGACCGCGCTGGGCATCCGGCCGAGCAGCGCGGAGACCTCGGAGCCGGCCTGGGTGAAGCGGAAGATGTTGTCGACGAAGAGCAGCACGTCGCGTCCTTCGACATCCCGGAAGTACTCCGCGACGGTGAGTGCCGAAAGGCCGACGCGCAGCCGGGCGCCGGGCGGCTCCGTCATCTGGCCGTAGATCAGCGCCGCCTTGCTGTCCTTGAGCGCCGCGTGATCGACCTTGGTCAGGTCGAAGTTGCCGGTCTTCTCGTAGTTCTCGAGGAAGTCCTCGCCGAAGGTGACGACCCCGGCCTCGACCATCTCGCGCAGGAGGTCGTTGCCCTCGCGGGTGCGCTCGCCGACGCCGGCGAACACGGAGAAGCCGCCGCCCTGGACGGCGACATTGTTGATCAGCTCCTGGATCAGCACCGTCTTGCCAACTCCGGCGCCGCCGAACAGGCCCGTCTTGCCGCCGCGAGTGTAGGGCTGAAGCAGGTCGACGACCTTGATCCCGGTCTCGAACATCTCGGTCGATGTCGCCTGGTCCTCGAACGCGGGCGCCTCGCGGTGGATCGGCCAGCGCTCCTCGGCCTCGACCGGACCCAGCGTGTCGACCGGGTCGCCGATGACGTTCAGAACCCGGCCCAGGGTCGCCTCGCCGACGGGAACGGAGATGGGCTCGCCGAGGTCCCTGGCCTCCATGCCGCGCACGACGCCGTCCGTCGGCTGCATGGAAACCGCGCGCACGAGGTTCGAGCCCAGGTGCTGGGCCACTTCGGCCGTCAGGTCGATGCTGCCGTCGTCGTTCTTCACGCTGACGGCGTTCAGGATCTCGGGCAGTTGCTCGGCCGGGTACTCGATGTCGAGCACCGGCCCGATCACCTGGACCACCTTGCCGGTCGCGCCGGACGTGTTGCTTGTGTCGTTCACGGTGTGTGCCTCTTTCCTCTCTATCCCTCTAGGGCGTTCGCGCCGGAAACCACTTCGATCAACTCGGTCGTGATCTCGGCCTGGCGCGAGCGGTTGTATTGCAGAGTCAGCGCGTCGATCAGTTCGCCGGCGTTCTTCGTCGCGGCGTCCATCGCCGTCATCCGCGCAGCGTGCTCGGCGGCCTGCGACTCGAGCAGCACCCGGTAGATCTGGAAGGTGACGAAGCGCGGCAGCAGGTCGTTCAGGATCTCGGCCTCGGACGGCTCGTACAGGTAGTCGCGGTGGTCGCCGTCCGCAGCGCCGCCCTCTTCGCCGACCACGTCCTCGCGAGCGATCGGCAGCAAGCGCTCCCAGCTCACCCGCTGGCTCAGCACGGAGATGAACTCGTTGTACACCGCGTAGACCGCGTCGTACTCGCCGTCGGAGAAGGCCTTCGAGACTTCGGCAGCCAGCTCCTGGGCGGCGCCGTAGTTCAGGTCCTTGAACAGGCCGCGGCGGGCACCGCGCATCGGGCTGCCGCGGTGGGTAAAGAAGTCGGCGCCTCGGTTGCCCAGGGCGAGAATCTCGCCGCCGCCGTTGAGCGTCGCCATTTCCTGTTCGGCCCGGCGTTGCACGTGGGCGTTGAAGGCGCCGCAAAGGCCCTTGTCGCCCGTGACGACCAGGACCAGGGTCTTGCCCGAACCGGCCTCGGCGGCCTCTCCGCCCAAGCCGTCGCCGCCCGCCGGCGTCAGCAGCGGGTGCTCCACCTCGCCAGCCGACACGGCGGCGAGATGCTCCGTCACCTTGCGCAGTTCCAGGGCGTACGGGCGCGTCGCGAGGATCTGGTCCTGCGCGCGACGCAGCTTCGCCGCGGCGACCATCTTCATCGCCTTGGTGATCTGCTGCGTGTTCTTCACCGACCGGATGCGCCGGCGAAGATCGATCAGGCTCGCCATCGTTCGGAACTACCTCAAGAAACCGTCTCTGCCGGTCCTAGTTTTCTTCCACAGCCGCGTCGGGGTTCTCGGCCACGAAGAGCTGGAAGGCCCGGCCGATCGCCCCCATGACCTCGGCGTCCAGCTCGTCGCTGAGCTTGCCTTCCTCGCGGATGCGGTCGCGGAGTTCAGGCGCCTCGTCGCGGATGTGGCGGTGCATGAACTCCTCGAACGGCCGTACCCCGTCGACCTTCAGGTCGTCGAGGGCGCCGCGGGTGCCGGCGAGGATCGAGAGCACCTGGTCCTCGATCGACAGCGGCGCGTACTGGCCCTGCTTCAGGAGTTCGACCAGCCGCTCGCCGCGCGCCAACTGCTGCAAGGTGACCCGGTCGAGGTCGGACCCGAACTGCGCGAAGGCCGCGAGCGAGCGGTACTGCGCGAGGTCGAGGCGCAACGTGCCGGAGTTCTTGCGCATCGCGCCGATCTGCGCGTTGCCGCCGACCCGGCTGACCGAGATGCCGACGTTGACCGCCGGACGCACACCGGAGAAGAAGAGGTCGCCCTCGAGGAAGATCTGGCCGTCCGTGATCGAGATCACGTTCGTCGGGATGTACGCCGAGACGTCGCCGGCCTGGGTTTCGATGATCGGCAACGCGGTCAACGAGCCGCCGCCGTTGGCGCGGGACAACTTCGCCGCCCGCTCGAGCAGCCGCGAGTGGAGGTAGAAGACATCGCCCGGGTAGGCCTCGCGACCCGGCGGCCGCCGCAGCAGCAGCGAAACCTCGCGGTAGGAAGCGGCCTGCTTGGAGAGATCGTCGTAGATGACCAGCGCGTGCTGGCCGTTGTAGAGGAAGTACTCGCCCATCGCGCAGCCCGCGTAGGGCGCGATGAATTGGAGCGGCGCCGGCTCGGAAGCCGAGGCGGCGACGACGATCGTGTGCTCCATCGCACCGTTGTCCTCGAGCGTCTTGACCACCTGGGCGACGGTCGACCGCTTCTGGCCGATCGCGACGTAGACGCAGATCACGTCGCCGCCCTTCTGGTTGATGATCGCGTCGACGGCGACGGCCGTCTTGCCGATCTGCCGGTCGCCGATGATCAGCTCACGCTGGCCGCGGCCGATCGGGATCATCGAGTCGATCGCCTTGATCCCCGTCTGCATCGGCTCGGACACCGGCTCGCGCTCGATGACGCCGGGGGCGATCCGCTCGAGCGGGTAGTTGTCCGCGGCCTCGATCGGTCCCTTGCCGTCGACCGGGTTGCCGAGCGGATCGACGACGCGGCCGACCATGCCCGGCCCCACCGGGACCTCCATGACGCGACCAGTGCGGCGGACCTCGTCGCCCTCGTCGACCAACCGCGACTCGCCCATCAGCACGGCGCCGATCTGGTCTTCCTCCAGGTTCAGCGCCAGCCCGTAGACATCGTTCGGAAACGCCAGCAGCTCGCCCGCCATGGCCTGCTCCAGGCCGTAGACGCGGGCGATGCCGTCACCGACACTCAGGACGGTACCGACTTCGGCGACGTCGACCTCGGCCTCGTAACCCGCCAACTGGCGTTCGAGGACCGCTGCGATCTCATCGGCTCTTACCTGCATGTTCTCTCTACTCCCTGTAGGTGCGCCCCGGGCTTCGGAGCGTCTCGTAGTCCTGACTGTCGCTAGCTCGCCGACTCCGCCGTCAATCTGGATTCCAGCACGGCCAACTGGCCCCTAACGCTGGCGTCGTAGCGGTAACTCCCGAACTGCGCCACGAAGCCGCCGATCAGACTCGGGTCGACCTGGGCTTCCAACCGCACCTCGGCGCCGGAGAGCCGCTCGAGGGCGCCCTGGAGCCGCGCCTGCTGGTCTGCATCGAGCTCCTCGGCCGCGGTCACGGTGGCGCTGACCACGCCGTGGGCGCGGTCGAGCAGCTCGTTGATCGCCTCGAGGATCGCCGGCAGGTGCACCAGGCGGTAGTTGTCGAGCAGCAGCCGCAGCAGCCGTCGCGTCAGGTCGCCGGCTTCCAGCATCTCGGCGATCTCGTCGACCACTGCCCGCTTCGTCGCCGGCGGCACGCCCGGGTTCGAGGCCATACGGCCCAACCGCGGCACGGCGCGCATCGCGTCGGCGAAGGTGGCCAGTTCGTCACGGGTGGCCTGGGCCGCGTCGAGCGAACCGGCGGCGCCCATCAGCGCCTGCGCGTACGGCCTCGCGTAGCGATAGATCATCGTGCGTCCGCTCCGGAGGACGTCTCGTCGGCGCGGCTCTCCAGGCTGAGCAGTCCGCGATCGAGAATGCGCCGGCGCGCGGCCGAATCGACCTCCCGCTCCAGGCGGGCGGTCGCAAGCGTTGTCGCGAGTCGCGCCGCGTGCTGCGCGAGCTCGACCCGGGCGCGTGCAGCGCGGCTCCGGATCTCGGCGCGGGCCTGTTCGATCATCCGCTCGCGCTCGCGCTCGGCCAGCGCGACGATCTCCTGCGCATCGCGCTCGCCCTGCCGCTCCGCGCGCTCGACGGCCTCCGCGACCTCCGCCTCCAGCGCGGCCAGTTGACCCGCGAGGCCTTCGCGCAACTCCTCCGCGTCGGCGCGCTGCCGGCGGGCGGTCATCAGGCTGTCGCGGATCTGGACCCGGCGATTCTCGAGCGCCGCCGCGGCCTTGGGCACAATCAGGTAGCCGATTCCGCCGAAGAGCACGAGCATGTTGAACCAGCGGAAGACCCAGCGCGGCAGGCCCAGGAAGTGAGTCATTTCGCCGACCTCGGCGCCGAACGCCGCGCCCGCGCCGGCGAACAGCGTCCACAGCAACAGGGCGGACAGCGTCCTGGCTGTCACCCGGTTCACGACGCCGCTCCCCGGAAGACGCGGGCGGTCGACCGCCGCTCGCAATAGACCGACCAGCCGGTGCGAGAAACGCCAAGGCTCACGACGGCGCTCCCATCAGCTTCGCCGTCATCTCGGCGGCGAGGCGCTCGGCACGGACCTCGAGGGTCCGGCGCTGTTCAGCCGTCTCCGCGTCCAGCGAGGCGATCGCCTGCTGGAGTTCAGCGTCCGCTTCCTGCCGCGCCTCGGCGACCAACCGTTCGCGGGCCTGCTGCGCCTCTCGCCGCATCTCGTCGCGGCGGGTGGCCGCCTCGACGCGGGCTTCCTTCAGCTTCTCCCGCTGTTCCTCGATCCTCGCCTCGACTTCGGCCTGGGCGCGGTCGAACGTCTCCTGCGCGGTCACGATCTCGCTGTCCCGCTCCCGGAGCATCTTCATGACCGGCCCGATGAGGAAGATCCGCACCACCACGTAGGTGGCCCAGAAAATCGCCATGATGACCAGAAGGCTGGCGTCGAAATCCACAGCTACTCGTCCCGCGGTCGTCCGGGTCTGTTTCTCTCGGGCTTAGTGTTCCGGCGTTGATCCGGCTCGTCGTTCCGGGTTTCCAGGTTCCTGCGGAGCCGATTCTCTCGGGCGGCTCGATACGCGAGCGCAGACCCCTACCAAGGGCTGCCAAACCTCTCTCGCCCAGAGCCCGAAAGCGGCGGTAACGTAACACGGCTGCCAGGGGTGGTCAACGGCAGCGGCGAGCGACGAACGTCAGGGCGCGAGCTCACGCGCTACGCGAAAGTTCTCGCCCCCGAATCCCGAACGGTGGGCGAGTCCGAAACGGAAAGCCGATCGCATTTCCCGCGGGCCATCCCTCCAGGATCCGCCCCGGATGACGTGGCGGGAACAGTCTCCCTCAAGCCAGGCGCTGCCGTCGGAAGGAGCGCCCTCGTAGCTGTCGTTCCAACAGTCCTGGACCCACTCCCAACCATTGCCCTGCATGTCGTGAAGGCCCCACGCGTTCGACGGGAACTGGCCCACCGGCGCCGAGAATCGAAACCCGTCCCCGCAAGCCCAGCAGTTCGCGCGGCTGGTGCCAAACTCCTCGCCCCAGGGGTAGGGAGTCGTCGAACCCGCCCGGGAGACGTACTCCCATTCTGCCTCGCTGAGGAGGCGGTACTTCTCGCCCGTCTCCTCGGACAGCCACCGCGCATACGCCACGGCATCCGACCAGGACACCGAGCCCGCCGGACTGCGTACCGGTTCGTGCTGCTTGTAGCCGGTTGCGCTCCAGGAGGGCGAGAAGCGCACGAACTCGTCAAGCGTCACGACGTACTTCGAAACCGCGAACCGCCGCGGGATCGTCACTTCCCGGACCGGCAGCTCTTTCTCATTGCACTCGACGCCCGACGCGCAACCCATCCGGAACGTGCCGGCCGGGACGACGACCATCTCCGGACCCGGGTCGCCCGACGTGAGCGTGTCCGAGAAGGTGTCACCGGGTTGCAGATCCGCGGGCTCCTGACTACCGGGTTGAGCTTCGACGGCCATGGCCGCTGTCGCCAGCAGAACGGCCTGAAGCGAGGCAAACGCGAGGGTCTTCTTCATCGGTCATGTCCTCCCTCTCAACCAGGTCGAGTCCTTGAGAAGCTAGCGTAGCGAACGCCTTGCTCCCTCAGTACGCAGACTGCGGTCGCCGCTTCGCGGCGCGTCTTCTGGCCGCCTGCGGCGGCAGCCGGCGAGGACGCCGGCGCACCCAGTGTGTGGCCGCGCGGCATTCGGCAGAAACCGGGCGCGCCGGCGTCCTCGCCGGCTTCTGGGAACAACGCGCCGCGCAGCGGCGACCTTTCTGGCGCGCTAGCCTGACCGCATGGTCCGCCTGGAGTGCGTTCCGAACATCAGTGAGGGGCGGCGCGGAGACGCCATCGACGCCTGCGTGGAGGCGGCTTCGACGCCCGGAGTGCGGGTGCTCGACGTGTCCTCGGACCCGGATCACAACCGGACGGTGTTGACGTTGCTGGGCGAGGCTGACGATCTGGTAGCGGCCGTCGAGGGCCTTGCCGCCATGGCGATCGAGTGCATCGACGTGGCCGGTCACTCGGGCGTCCACCCGTTTCTCGGCGCTCTGGACGTGGCGCCGTTCGTGCCCCTGGAGTCGAGCCAGATGCCGGCGGCGATTGACGCCGCACTCCGGGCGGCGGATGCGCTCGCCGCGCTCGAGCTACCGGTGTTCCTGTACGGCGATGCCGCGTCCGATGCCAGGCGGACAGCCCTTGCCGATCATCGCCGCAGCGGTCTCGCGCGGTTGGGCGAGCGGATGGCGAGTGGCGAGTGGCTGCCGGATCGTGGTCCGAGCCGGCTGCATCCGGCCGGCGGCGCGGTGTGCGTCGGCGCGCGGCCGCCGCTGGTCGCCTTCAACCTGTTGCTCGACACGGACCAGGTCGCCGCGGCGAAACGGATTGCGGCGTCGCTCCGCGAGTCGGGCGGAGGACCGCCGGGCGTGAGGGCTCTCGGGTTCTTTCTGAAGAGCCGCGGACGGGCCCAGGTCAGCGTCAACCTGACGGACTGCGATCGGACGTCGTTGCTCGACGTCGTTCGGAGGGCCGACGAACTGGCGGCTGCAGCGGGCGTCCAGGTCGTCGAGACGGAGTTGATCGGGCTGGCGCCGCGCCGGGTCGTGCCGCCGGGTGGCGCGGAGGTGCTTCGGTTACCCGGGCTCTCTGCCCGGCAGATCCTCGAGACCCATCTCTAGCCGTCGCGGCATGCCGTCGAACGACCCGGACGACATCGTGACCAGAACGTCGCCGGCACGCGCCTCCGCGAGCGCCTTCTCAAGCAGCACGTCGTTCGATTCGCAGGCCGTGGCCTCCGCCCCAAGTCGCTCGATGTCCGCCGCCAGCCGCTCCGGATCGAAGCCCTCCTCGCCCAGGCGTTCGCGGTGGAACACCGGGGCCAGGAAGACCCGGTCGGCCGACGCCAGCGCGGCCGCGAGATCGGCGGCGAACTGACGGCGGCCGGCGCTCAGGCTCCGCGGCTCGAAGAGGGCCACCAGCCGGCGGCCGGGGAAGCGTTGCCTTAGCGCCGAGAGCGACGCCGCGACCTCCGACGCATGGTGGGCGAAGTCGTCGACCACGACGACGCCCGCCGCCGAACCTAGGACTTCGAGCCTGCGCTTCACGCCGCGGAACGTGGCCAAAGCCTCCAGCACGGCCTCGGGATCGAGACCGTCGGCCCGTGCCGCGATCCAGACCGCCGTCGCGTTCGCCGCATTGTGCTCGCCCCAGACGCCGAGTTCGATCCGCTGGCGGTCACCGGCTTCATCCAGTTCGAACGAGATGCCGTTCTCGCCGCTCTCGACCGGGCCGACGATCCGCACCTCGCCAACCCCGGCACCGCCGGTCTCCGTGCGGCCGGTCTCCGTTCCACCGGCCCCAGCGCCGTAGGTCACGACGCGGCACGGGCTCGCCCTAGCCACCCGCTCGACGGCCGGGTAGTCGGCGCAGGCGATGAGCAACCCGCTCGACGGCAGCCGCTCGACGAGCCCGAGGAAAGCCCGTTCGAGCCCCTCGAAGTCCGGATAGAGATCGACGTGGTCGTGCTCCAGGCTGGTCAGGATCACGGTCTCCGGGCGGTAGTGCCAGAACTTCGGGCCGCGATCGAAGTAGGAGGCGTTGTACTCGTCCCCCTCGATCGCGAACCGCGGCCCGCCGCCGAGCGCGAACCCGGACGGCAGGCCGACCGGCGCGCCGCCGATGAGGTAGCCGGGATCGGCGCCGGCCCGGGAGTAGACCCAGGCCGCCATCGCGGTCGTCGTCGTCTTGCCGTGGCTGCCGGCAACGACCAGCGGCCGCCGGTCCCGGAGCACGAAACGGTCAAGCGCCTCGGGCATCGACAGCCGCGGCAGGCCGCGTTCTTCGGTCGCCATCGCCTCCGGGTTCGTCCGCGGAACCGCGTTGCCAACGATGACCAGATCCGGCCGCGGCTCCAGATGAGCCGGGTCGTAGCCCACCAGGGGTTCGACGCCGGCGTCGGCCAGCAGCTCGCTGGTCGGCGGGTAGAGGGGTCCGTCCGATCCGCGGACGTCGTGGCCCAGGTCGCGCAGCAAGCAGGCGAGCGGCGCCATGCCGGTGCCGCCAATCGCGATCAGGTGGATGTCCAAGGCTACGACCGCGGTGGACGGCCCCAGAGACTGGCCTCGTCCCGGGTCGCGGCCGGTCCTCGCCGGCGGCGTTCCAGCGCGCCGTCCACGTCGGCCAGCCGTTCCGAGAGGGTGCTCCGCTGCAGTTCCGTCAGTTCGGCGATCCCCGCGAGGGCGAGATCGAGCAGGCCGTCGAACTCAGGCCGCGTGAACACCCGGCCCTCCGCGGTACCCTGCACCTCGATCAGGCTGCCTTCGCCGGTCGCCACGACGTTCAGGTCGACCTGGGCGTCCCGATCCTCGACGTACTCGAGGTCGAGCAGCAGTTCGTCCTCGCAGATGCCGACCGACACGGCGGCCACGGAGTGGATCAGCGGCCACTTCTTCAGATCGCCCTCGAGCAGCATCTTCGCGAGTGCCGCGACGACGGCGACGTAGGCGCCGGTGATCGACGCGGTCCGGGTGCCGCCGTCGGCCTGGATCACGTCGCAGTCGACGGCGATCGTGACTTCCGGGAGTTTGCGCAGGTTGACCGCGGACCGGAGCGAACGACCGATCAGGCGCTGGATCTCCGACGTGCGGCCCGAAGGCCGGCCGCGCGACACTTCCCGTCTCGAACGGGTGAGCGTCGCCCGCGGCAGCATCGCGTACTCGGCGGTCAGCCACCCCTGGCCCTTGCCGATCAGGAATGGCGGTACCCGGCGCTCGACGCTCGCGGAACAGAGCACCCGCGTGTCGCCGCACTCCACCAGCGCGGACCCCTCCGCGAACTTCATCGCGTCCAGTTCGATCGACACCGGCCGCAGGGCCGAGGCCGACCGATCGCCGCTGCGTACGAAGCCGCCCGTTCGTTCTGCTCCAGTCACGGTGCTTCCACCTCCTCAGGTTGCGTCTCGGCCTGGTTCACGTCGATCCACTCGAGGGGCGCGGGTTCGCCGAGAATCCGCTCCGCGAGTCTCGCGAAGCGGGAACCCGCGTCGGTGGCGAAGAGTCTCACACTTGGGTCGCGCGGCGCACTCCCACCACCCCAGCCGGCCCGCCGAAGCCGTTGCTCCACCGCCAGGCTCGTCGATTCGGCCGAGTCCACCAGGGTCACCCCCGGCCCGCAGACCCTCGCCAGCACGCCCCGCAGCAGCGGGTAGTGCGTGCAGCCGAGGAGCAGGGTGTCGATCTCCGCTTCGAGCAGCGGCGCGAGGTAGCGGGCGACGATCCGTTCCGTGATCTCGTCGTCCTCCCAGCCCTCCTCGACCAGGGGCACGAGCAGCGGGCAGGCCTGCTGACTCACCCGCAGCTCCGGGTTCAGCCGCCGGATCGCGTGCTCGTAGGCACCCGAACGGACCGTCGACTCGGTGGCGATCACGCCGACGTGCCGGCCGGCGGCCGCCACCGCGGCCGACGCTCCCGGCTCCAGCACGCCCCAGTGCGGGGTCCGCACGTCCAGGTCCTCGAGCGCCATCGCCGACGCCGTGTTGCAGGCTATGACCAATGCGTCGACGCCGCGCCGCTCCAGGAAATCCACGTTGGCCCGGGAGTAGCGCAGCACCGTGCGCCGCGACTTCGTGCCGTACGGCAGTCGCGCGGTATCGCCGAGGTAGAGGATCGAGGCGGCGGGCAGGCGCCGCCGCAGCGCCGCGACCACGGTGAGGCCGCCGACGCCCGAATCGAAGACGCCGATCAGGGGCTCGGAACCGGACACCGTCAGATCCCGCCCACTGGCTCCGCGTTCCGCGACAGGTCGGCCATCAGCGGTCGCGTCGTGTCGACGTGCCCGGCGAAGGTCGGGCGCTGCTCGCCGTTCCACATGAGCACTACCCGGTCGATGCCGAGGTTGTTCGCGGTCAGACTGTTCACGAGACTGTAGACGGCCAGGAGTTCCTCCGTCAGCCCCATCGCCGGCCGCTCCAGGAACACCGCCGGCCGGTCCGCTGTGCCGCCGGCGCCACCCTCGACTACGACCGTCGTCAGGTCGACGTAGGCGACTCCGTCGAGAAGCTCCACCTCGAGCAGCCCGACCCCGGCCGGGAGAGCCGGCAACAACTGTTCGCTGGACTCGAGCGACTCGCCGTCCTCATCCGAATCGGCGGAACTCGAAACCGGAACCGCGGCTTCCGTTCCTTCCGGGCCCGCGATGAGTGCTTCGATGATGACGGCCGCCGTCTCCTCAGCGCTGTCTTCGGCGCGGATCGGCTGCTGCTCGCAGCGAAGCAATCCAGCGGCACTCGGAAAGCACACCGTGGCCAGGAAGTCCTCGCCCGGAAGGACGAGTTCCATCTCCCCGTCGCTGTCTCCGATCTCGCCCGAGCCGCCGCAACCGGCAAGCAGCACCAGGACGACGACCGAGCATCGGCCCCACCGCGGGCCGATCAAGAGCCGGCCCCGTCGACGGCGGCCTCGGCGGCGCCCGCGACGACGCCACGGTAGAGCCGGATCGCCCGTCCGATCGCCTCGATCAACTCCTGACGGTAGGACGCGTCGAGCAGTGGCGTCCCTTCTTCCCCGTCGCCGCCCAGCGAACCGAGTTCGATCAGAACGGCAGGCATCGAAGCTCCGGTCAGCACGCGCAGCGGAGCGCGACCGACACGGCGGTTCGGCTGCTCGAGCGCGTCGCTGACATGACTCTGGATCAGCCGCGCCAGGAGTCCGCTTCGTTCGAGCTGACCGTCCTGCACCCTCTCCCACAGTTCGAGCGCCGGGACGGCGACGGGGATCTCCTGGTCCTCGCCGGGATCGTCGAACGCGTCCTCCTCGAAGGTGTCCTCCTCGAAAGCGTCCTCCTCGAAGGCGTCCTCCTCGAAGGCGTCCAGGTCGAGGTCTTCTTCTCCGACCGACGCCATCCGTGCGCCCGCGGACGGGCCCACGGACTGGTTCGCGTCTTGCTCGTTCCCTCGCAAGCCGGGTTCGCCCTCCGCTGTCTCGAAGAGGGCCGGCGGCGGATCGAGGATGTAGGCCTGAAACCCGTCGTCCGAAGCCCACGGGGAGTCCGGACTCACATGCAGCGACAGGAACAGGTCGGCCCGGCGCTGGTTCGCCACCGCGGTCCTGTTCTCGAGCGTCACGTCGCTGTCGCCGGTTCGGGTCAGCACGACCCGCGCGCCCAGGTTGCTCGCCAGGTGCGCTCTCAGTTCCTGCGCGATCGCGAGCACCAGGTCCTTCTCGGCCGCGCCCGAAGCCGACGTGACGCCCGTGTCGGCGCCGCCATGGCCCGGGTCGAGGACGATGCGGAACTCTCCCGTTTCCTCGTCGCGCCGGGAGAGGGCGCGCGGCGTGCGTCCCGTTCGATCCCGGGTGATGTCCATGACGAGTTGAACCCGGGGCGCACGCCCAAGGATGTACGGCTCCGACGCCTCGGCTCGCGGCGCCAGGCCGATGTCGACCGAGCGCTCGCGCACTTCCAGCCAGCGCACCAGGGGATCGTTCAGCCGGACGCGTGGACGCGGCTCCATCACACTGCTCAGCAGTCGGAGCCGCACGCCTCCGCGGTACTCCTCGACGCGGTAGCGGGGCCGACCCGAGAAGGTCACGACCAGCGTCGTCGCGCCAAGATCGTGAACGCGGTCCACCTCGACCGCGAGGCGACGCTCACCGGTCCTCGAGACCTCCAGCCGGCCGAGCCGTCGATCGAACTCGAACCGGTATCCCTGCTCCTCCGGCCAGGCGTGGGCCAACGCGTCGACCGGCACGTAGAGGTACCACGGGGGCAGCTCGGTGGACAGCTCCGCGGGCGGCTCCGTTTGCAGCACGTCGGGCTCCGGTTCGTCGGGCTCCGCGTCTTCGCCGTCTGTCTCCTCGTCCGAATCGTCCTTCGGGCGTAGATGCTCGGGAAGCTCCGGCTCGGGCTCGAGCCACGGCCTGATCGACAGCCTGCGCCTTTCGCCGTCCACCAGGACGACCCGGCCCAACGGCCCGAGCACCACCTCGCGACCCGCGACCCGCAGCGTGTGCGCCTCGCCCAGGGGACCGACCTCCAGCTCGCCTCCCAGGACTTCCACCACCGGCGCCAGGGCGACCAGCGGGCCGAACGAGGATTCCGCCCAGGGCAGCGGCGCGCGCTGCCGACCTACTGCGATCGTCCCCTCGTCCCGCGAGAGAATCTGCGTCTCGGGCTCGTCGTCGGCCTGCGCCCAGGCCGGTGCGAGCGGCACGAGCGCCGCCCCGGCTGCCAGCAGCCCGCAGGCGCACGAAGAAAGGCCGTGTCGAAGAGGCACTACGGCAACCTAACACCACGGCCCGAGGCCGTGATTCCGAGCGATCGGGAAGCGCCGGCACCCGGCTCACTGTGCTAACTTTCGCGGCCCTGCGCACGCGTGGCCCGTTCGTCTAGGGGTCTAGGACGCTGGCCTCTCACGCCAGTAACACGGGTTCGAATCCCGTACGGGCTACCAACGCGCCGTCAGGCGCGTTTGCAGCCCGGACGGGATTGCGGCGGCTCATTGGCGCAAAGCGCCAATGAGGCGAACGAATCCCCCCAGCTTGCCAACCAAGCGCGCCGTCAGGCGTTTGCAGCCCGGACGGGATTGCGGCGGCTCATTGGCGCAAAGCGCCAATGAGGCGAACGAATCCCACTGGGTGCGCCGGCCTTCTGGCCGGCTCTCAGAGAAAACTGCGCGAGGCGTCAGCCTCGCTCCTCACCGCCGTAAAGCGGGCGGTCACCGAGCACTCCCCACAGCCACGCGGGTATCGGGATTCAAATCCTGATTGGGGTCGACCAGGTGACCGGCCGGGAAGCTGACCGAGACCGCCGGGGCGGATGTATCGAGGCACAGATGGTGGTTGTTGTCCCCGTCTCCCAGGTCCGCGAGCGCTGCCGGAGCGATCTCGTCGCTGGAGCCGTCCGGACGCTCCACGGTCACGCGATAGAGAAGGCGCTCCGCGTCGCCGAGTTCGCCGCCATTCGGCAGTCGTACGCCACCGGCCCAGGTCGCCCGGACCACCTGCAGGACGCCATCCGGACAGCGGGATCCCCGGCCCTCGGTTGACCATCCGTCCTCGGGTACCACCTCTGCCAGCACGAGCGAGGGTCCGGCATCGAGCGGCGTGACCTGCGTCTGTGTTCCGCGGAAGTTCACCTGCTCACCCGTCACTCCATCCGAGAACAGATCGCCGACAACGAGCACCTTCATCGGCGGGTCGTCGGCCGCGTCGCCGAACTCGCCGATCAGGAGCACGGTCCTGAGTTCACCCGGATCGCGGGCCGGCCCGAGGGTGGAGCAGATCGGCGTGTGTTCAGCCCCGGACCGCGTGACAATCCGGAAGTCCTCGGGCTGCACGGTTCCCGCGTCAACGGTCTGAGACAGCACGACCGGCATGCCGTCCTGCCCGGCCGCACCCTGGCAGATGCGGTTTACTCCGACCGGCAGACCGTTGTCCAACCCAAAGAACGCCGACAGCGGGCGCGCCGTCTGACTGAACGAAGCCGGAGCCAGACACAACGCCGTCAAGCCCACCGCGACAGCGGAGAAGAGCCCCTTCATACGCAGTTTCACGGCTCTCTCGACGCGGCACCCACGCTCGACTCGGGCAGAGTCGGCACGGTCATCGGACCGCAGTGCCGGGCTGCCGCCGCCACCTTGTGCCTGTGCAACATCCACCAGCTTTCGGGATGATCGCTCGGCCGGAGGAGCTTTGCGATTTCGCGCAAGCTGGGGTAGCGCACGATGTTGAGGCGCGTCCAGTGAGCGTCGGCAGAGTTGAGGGCGGCGGGCACTTCGGCGGTGATGATGAGCTCACGGGGCAAGTCCGCCAGCGGGCCACCGCCCCGGTAGCGCCGGTAGGCCTCGAGGCCGGTCGATCCGGGGTACGAGCCGTCGCCGTACTGTGCCTGCTCGCGAATCTCGAGGTGGTTCATGATGTAGATCATCGTGTCGTTGGGGTCGTCCGGGCGTGACTGCCGCGGCGCTTGGACTTGCAGGGGCACGGCCACCACAACGTGATCCTTCGCCACTGCCGCCTCACGATGGACGTACGCAGCCGCCCGAAACCCGCTGCCCTCGACCTTCTCCCACGCACGCCAACTCGGATAGTGCTTCACCACGACGATGTCCCAGTCGCAGGGGGGCCAGTGAACGTCGGGGCGTGTTCTGTTGCCTCCTCTCAAGACACTGTTCACGAGCAGGGTCTTGACACCGGCCTCCTCTTCGACCGTGGCGAGCGTGGAGAGATAGGCCTGGTAGGCGCCTGCCGGAGTCTTCAGAGCGCCTAACGCTGCCCCCTCCGGGTAGGAGACGCTCTCGCGCAGCTTCACGTCCTCCAGGCGGAGGAAAGCCTCGTCGCCGTGATGCTCGACCAGACGCGCGCCCAGCTCGGTCCGGGGTGCCTCCTGCGCCGCGGCACCGCCAACGGCTGCCGAAGCGAGCACTCCTGCAGCCATCGCAGCCGTCAACAAAGATCGGTGATCCATTCTCGACTCCTAAGTCAAATGGTCTCAGCCAATCACCGTGAGTGAATGAGGTCTCTCGGCCGCCAGAAGGAGTCCACTACTCGAACGGGTCACGAGTTGCGACGCCCTTGAAGCGACCGAAGTCCCGGTCTCTGGTCAGCAGCTCGGTGACGCCGTGCTCCAGGCAGAGTGCAGCGATATGCGCGTCGTGCACCAGGT
Source organism: Thermoanaerobaculia bacterium (assembly GCA_965232105.1). Classification (GTDB taxonomy): domain Bacteria; phylum Acidobacteriota; class Thermoanaerobaculia; order Multivoradales; family Multivoraceae; genus Multivorans. Next base: position 1,381,227 of record OZ246956.1, on the reverse strand, counting down.
TGCCAAAGACCCGGGCATCGGTCGCCGCCTCTCGTAGTCGTTGAAAGTGTCCGCGACCCTCGCCAATCAGAACCAGCGAAGGAGATCGCAGGAGAGAGGCCAAGTCTTCCAGCGCTACCTCGAGATCCGTAGGGGGATCGAAAACGCGCGGATGTGTCACCACACGGAGAAACTCGTAGACGCACGGCCATGGGAGAAACCAGATCTGGCTCCCCTCCGCGAGGTGTCGCAGTAGGCCAGCGGCCACATCGTGCTCGGGTAGCTCCTCGCGCCGAGCGTAGACCAGGATATTCGTATCGAGAGCGATCAATCGCGCCCTTCCATGAGGTCGAAGAGACTCTGGCGGTCCTCCAGGCGAACGCCGGCCTGAAGCCGCCCCTTCTCCGTTCGCCACTTCAGCTCAAAGCCGGTTTCTCTCGTGGCGGGAGCCCGAATCATGGCCCGTAGCGCCTCTTCTATGAACACCCGCAAGGGCTTTCCATCGTTCGCCGCTCGCTTCTTCGCCTCGCGAAGCAACTCCTCGTTCAGATCGACCGTCGTTCTCATGCCTCAACGGTAGCATGAATGTGCTTGGCGTTTGGCATCACCACATCGAGTCGTGGCGGAAGGTCTCGCGGCGCTTACCGACCCGGCATCACCAGCGGCTCGATCGGGGCCTTGAGCACGACCGTCTCTTCCTTCGGCACGTAGCAGACCGTCTCGCTGCAGGCCTGGTAGACCACGTTGACCGGAATCTCGATCTCGGTCGGCTTGTCTTGAATCGGCCAGTTGAGAATCTCGGAGCCGAGGGCGATCGGGATGGCGACGTCGGTCGTGCCGGCGTCGTACACGTTGAGGGTCACGCCGAGTTCCGGGAACTCGCGCTCCGCGGTCGGCGGGTAGACCGGCTCGCCCGTCCTCACGCCCTTGGTCGCGGCGACCGCCGCCGTCGATGCGATGAAGCCATCGGGAAGCGGGTCGGCGTAGATGTGGTAGCCGTCGGCGACCTCGAAGCGCACATGGAGGGTGCTCGTGTACTCGAACTTGAGCGCCTCGTCGGCGAGGAAGACGGACACCTCGACGTGCTCGTCGCCCAGTTCGGCGGCCGGCACCTCATGCTTGGCGAGGATGCGGCCGATCGCGCTGTCCCGAATCGTCCCGGCCGAAGTGCGCGTCGCGTAGTGGCGGTGGAAGAACTTCTCCGTCACCCGGCCGTCCCCGTCGACGACGTACACGCCCGGGAAGGGAATGCCGTAGAAACCCCGCTCGGTGGCGCGGTTGAAGACATCCGCGTCGGGGTCGATCGTCGTGTTCAGGATGCCGAAGCGCTTGATGACCGCGGAGTCGTAGTCGGAGAGCAGGTCATAGGTGACGCCCTGCTGCTCGGCGAAGGCCTTCAGATGTTCCTGTGAGTCGTAGCTGACGCCGTAAACCTTGATGCCCTCGGCGTCGAAGAGCGAAATGTTCTCTTGCAGCTCGACCAGCTGCGTGCGGCAGTACGGTCACCAGACGGCGGAGCGATAGAAGACGACGATCGCCTTCGAGTCGCCCCGATGGGCATGGAAGTCGACGGCTTCGCCGTTCTGGTTCGGCAGCTCGAACTCGGGCAGGCGCTCGCCGATGGCGGGACCCGTCGGGAACTCATGTTCCGCCGGGTAGCGGCGACCCGGGTGGCTCGCAGGCACCGGCACCGTGATGCCGAGATCGTCCGTGCGCGCTTCGGGCGCCAGGTTCTCGTGCGCTGCTTTCACCTTCTTCTCACCCTCCTCGGCAAACGCCGGGACGGCCAGAAACACCGGGACAAGGGCGAGCAAGGCAAGTCGGCCTCTCTTCATGGGTCGAACGCTCCCTCTCAACGTGTTCTTCAAGTACGGGGATCCGCGGCTGTTGACCGTACCAGCCAACCTCCTGAGCATCAACGGGCACCTGCGCTCACGATCAGGCGCTAGGCTGGCGCTTCGAACGACCAGAAGGGATGGGATGATGAGACGACGCCCCGGCACGACTCGACGCGGCCTGGTGGCCCTGGGCCTCGCCGCGGCCTTCGCCGCAGGCGCCGCGGGCGCGGTTGCCTACCGGCAGGGCACGGTCCAGCCGGCCCAGCAGCAGCCTGCAGCCGCCGGTCCGACCCAAGCGATCGACTGGCAGTCCGGCGCCGACCCGCAAGGACGGCCCGCCGCGGAAAGGCCGCCCAACATCGTCGTCATCCTCGCCGACGACCTGGGCTGGAACGACCTGAGCTGGCTCGGCGGCGGCGTCGCGGACGGCACGGTGCCGACGCCGAACATCGACTCACTGGCGCGTGACGGCGTTCACTTCGCCAACGGCTACTCGGCCAACGGCACCTGCGCGCCGTCGCGGGCCGCTCTGATGACCGGCCGCTACGGCACCCGTTTCGGTTTCGAGTTCACGCCGACGCCGCCGGGATTCGCCACGATGGTGCCCCAGCTCTCGAACCCGGAAGGCAAGCTCCGGCAGACGAGCGCCAACGAGGAAGGGGCTTCGGTTCCCCTCGCCGACAAGGGGGTGCCGCCGTCCGAGATCACGCTCGCCGAGCTGCTCAAGCCCGCCGGCTACCACACCGTGCACATCGGCAAGTGGCACCTCGGCACAGGCGCAGGCATGCGAGCCCACGAGCAGGGCTTCGACGAGAGCCTGCTCATGGCGAGCGGCCTGTACCTGCCCGAGGACGACCCGAACGTCGTCAACTCGAAGCAGGAGTTCGACGGGATCGACCGCTTCCTGTGGCGCTTCTTGCGCTACGCGGCCTCGTTCAACGGCAGTCCCAACTTCGAGCCCGGCGGCTACCTGACCGACTACTACACGGACCAGGCGGTCCAGGTGATCGAGGCGAACAAGGATCGGCCCTTCCTTCTCTACCTGGCGCACTGGGCGGTGCACACGCCGCTGCAGGCGCTCCGCGCCGACTACGAGGCGCTGTCCCACATCGAGGAGCACCGCCTGCGCGTCTACGCCGCGATGGTGCGCTCACTCGACCGCAGCGTCGGCCGGGTGCTCGAAGCGCTGCGCGAGAACGGTCTCGAAGAGAACACCCTCGTCTTCTTCACGTCGGACAACGGGGCGCCGGCCTACATCGGCCTGCCGCGCGTCAACGAGCCGTTCCGCGGCTGGAAAATCAGCTTCTTCGAGGGAGGCATCCACGTGCCGTTCCTCCTGAAGTGGCCGGCTCGTCTAGGCGGCGGCCAGGTCTACGAAGCCCCGGTGCACGGCTTCGACATCTTCTCCACCGTCGCGGCCGCTGCGGGAGTCGACCTGCCCGGCGACCGGACGATCGACGGCGTCGACCTCGTGCCGCACGTCCTTGGCAAGGTCGAGGGCGCGCCGCACGATCGTCTCTTCTGGCGCACCGGCGGCTACCAGGTCGTCCTTGCCGACGGCTGGAAACTCCAGATCAGCGACCCCCCCGGGAAGGTGTGGCTCTTCAACCTGGCGAAGGACCCCACCGAGCAGCGCAACGTCGCCGACGAGGAGCCGGAGCGGGTCGCGGCCCTGAAGAAGCTCCTCGCCGAGCACAACAAGGAGCAGGCGACGCCGATCTGGCCGTGGGCCACCCGGAGCCCGATCAACATCGACAAGACGCTGCTCGAGCCGGACGCTCCGGACGACGAGCACATCTACTGGTACAACTGAGCGCTGACGCCGCGCAGCCACCGTGGCACTGGCTTAGTTAGTCCGTCGAGATTCGGCCACTTACTAAACCGAGCCGAACCAAGCAGTTCGCGCCTCCGTAAGCCCACTTCGCCCGACCACACGCGGTAGCCGATGCTTGTAAGACCAAGGCTCACGGACTACCACAGCATCCACGTTCCGCAATCGGAGCTGGACTTTGCGATCCCGTTCCTCGATGAGGACATTCCGCTGTACGTCGACCCGTTTCTGATGTGGAAGTCCCCGTCCCTCCAGGACCAAGCGCTCCACGGCGCACTCATCTCCGCCTTCAACGATCTTGGGCGTCTCGCGAAGACCGGGAACCGGCCCTTGGCGACCGAGCAACTCGTCACCGCGTCCGAGTGCCACGAAGTAGGCCTCGGAACGTCCGCGACCCGCACCGGTAAGCGGTTCGGTCCCAAGCTCGCCGGCGAGATTCTCTCCCTTTTCGACCACCTAGAGCACTACCGCCAACACGGTTTCCGGCACATCGAGGAACTCCAGCTCCTGATCGCAGGCGTAGGCAAGGACAGGATCAGCGATCTCGCTTGCTGCTTCCTCAAGAGCTTCCTCATCGACTTCACCCACCAGCAGTGCGAAGAGCTCGGCCTCCCTATGCAGCGGGTCCGGGTCTCCGACGTATACCATCTGCCGACCGGCACTTTCCGCACAGCCCAAGCCGAGCTGCCGGTCCACCCCGTAGACTGCACGCCGATCCTGCTCGTCCCTAAGCGGTGGCTGCGCCATGTCCCCTGGATCAACTACGACACCTACTTCCGACAGCACTGCCCGCACGACGACATCGCTCACGAGGGCGAGCAGCTCTCGCGGGTCAAGGTGCTCAACTACAACCGCGACAACTACGGCGTCTTGGAATCCTTCGTCCGCGAGCGGGAACGGACCCAGGATGATTGCGCGAACGACCCGCTCTTCCTGCAGATTCCGGTTTTGTCAGCCCGACGCAAACTCGCCGCCATACGACGCCTGCCCACGGGCAACCCTGACAGAGCGGCCAAGAAGTATGAAGACAACATCGCCGTGCTCTTCGCCTCGCTCTTCTATCCCCAGCTGGACTTTGCCCAAGCGCAGTCTCGGACGGACAGCGGCGTCAGCATCCGCGACCTTATCTTCTACAACAGCCGGACAGACGAGTTCCTGAAGGAGATCATGGATGACTACGGCTCGAGGCAGATCGTTATGGAGATGAAGAACGTCGCAAGGGTGGAGCCATCCCATGTCGATCAACTAAACCGCTACCTCCACGACGACCTAGGCAACTTCGGCGTGCTTGTCACGCGCCATGAACTCAGGCGCGCCGAAAAGCGACGCGTGGTCGACTTGTGGTCGGGCCAGCGCAAGGCGATCGTTTCGTTGACAGACATGGACGTCGACCAGATGGTGGAGGTTTTCGAAAGCAAGCAAAGGGCGCCACTCGACGTCCTGAAGAAGAAATATGTTCAATTCAGACGGGACTGCCCTTAGGTCACAGCCATGATGAAGAAAAAAGAAGATATTGAGACTCTAGAAAAGACCATAGGACAACTGCAGGCCACGCATCGGGAAATCTCCTTGCTATCGAAGAAATCACCCAACGATGCGGTCAACGTGTTGAAACTAAGGATGATCAACTCGATCATTACTGTGGCGAACGGTTTGCTCGGCGATTCCTACAAGCCGCTCGCCGGATTCGAGGAGTTCGACGAAGACGACATGCCGTCGACCAGCGACGTGGTCTTCGTCGTTGCCCAGTACTTGGAAGAGATCGGGCGATTCCGCTCGGACCATATAGTCGGCCGCGGTTTCGACCGCGTCTATCTGCTTGCCGGCGAGCCGAGCAACGTACCCGCTACCGGGTAGGCGCGGAGAGCCCGAGTTGACCGACTTACAGCACACCACAACCAAGGCCAGGGTGGCCGAGTTCGACGCGTCTTCAGGAGTGTTTGGCGGCCTCATGCAGGAGATGAGGGAGCTGTCGAAGAAGAAACCCGACGCCACCCTGAGCGAGAGTAAGGTCAAGATCCTCAACCGAATCCTGGCCGACATCGGCGCGGTCCTGAAAGACGAACCCGAGGCCAAGTACCTGGACCTGCTGGACGACGGGCAGCTCCCGCAGAACAGTGATGCGGTGCTGATCATGGTCCAGCATGAGCGGGCGCTGGCGGCATTCAAAGAGCGGTACTACGTGCGCGTCACACTCCTAGGGGGATACCGATGGGTCACGGAGGACGTGGTCGAGGAGGTCCGGCGGTATCGTGCTTCTCACTACGAGTGAAGCGCCGAACAGCCGACACCCGAATCACCCGAGAGGCAGGGAAGGTCCAACGCCAGTCGAGGTTCTCCTTCGCGGATCGGGCGGCGGAAGCAGTGCCAAGAACGGCCAGAAGCACGAGGTCGGTCTGGCTGGCACGCGAGCGAACGTGAGTAATCCCCGCTCGAGGCGACGCAATGCGGCTGGTTTGGGCCGGTACCGATACCGGCGGGGCCTAGCGGGCTCGGCAGTCAGGACGGGCGGACGCTCCGGCGTGGGATCAGCCGTGGGTCTGTGTTGCCGACCCGCTCTGCCCATCACCGGGAAGCCCTGACACGGGAGCTCAGCGGCGGGCGGTTAGGCGATGAGACCGAGAACACTGAACGAACTAGCCGACATGATCTGCGGAAACGTGACCCATGCGGACGGCGTGTCTTACTTCCAGTACCGAAGCTCGTCCTACCTCACCGAGTTCTTCGCGAATTGCGACATGGAGCAGTTCGCGCACGATGGCTCCACCCGCAAGTGGTGGGTCGCAGATGTCCTGAAACAGATAGTCCAACAGCCCTCCGACGACGCGACGCTACCAAGCCGCGGGTTCCAGACCGTCGTCATGCTCCTGATGGACCAGGCCGACGCAACGGAGAACGACCCTGAACGCGAAGCCGCCCTGTCCGAACTCAACGCCACGTTGGCGCGGGAGGGGCTAGAAGGCTTCTACGCGAGCGACAACTGCTGCTACGTCAGAAACACGAGGACCGGTACGGCAGGGACGCCTGCGCCGGTGCTGAGCCGAGCTCTATCCGTCGAGGAACGGCAAAGGCAAGAGGACCTAGAGGCCTTCCTTGATCAGGCCAGCGAGGACGAACTGATCGCGGACGTGTTGGTGCCGTTGTTCGAGACTCTCAGATTCAGGCGGGTCTCGGTCGCAGGACACGCGGACAAGGCGCTGGAGTACGGCAAGGACGTCTGGATGAAGTACGAGCTTCCGACAGGACACTGGTTGTACTTCGGACTGCAAGCGAAAAAAGGCAAGCTGAATGCGTCGGGAAAGAGCAAGGCCAACGTGACAGAGATTCTCAATCAAACTCGCATGATGCTGGACCATGTGATCTTCGATCCCGACGTCAACAATCGCCGGCTGGTTGATCACGCGATCATTGCCGCCGGAGGTGAAATCACGAAACAGGCGAGGAACTGGCTCGGAGAGCGCTTGGACGCGTCGCAGAGAAGCCAGATCCTGTTCATGGACCGCAAGGACCTCGTCCGTTTGTTCATCCTCCACAACGTACCCTTGCCCGTTGAGCACACGGAGGCCGCGACAGGTTTCGACGACGACATGCCGTTCTGAACCAGGTATCGAGCAGCGGGTATCGCGCTACTCCGGAGCGGAGCGGCGTAGGAGAATCGCACAGCGGTCGGTCGGGCGCGGCGGAACGGCGATCTCTCGGAGCACTCTGCCCATGTCGACGACGCGCTCCTGTCGCTGTCTCGGGCTGGCCAACGAGTTCTGGATCTCTGGCGGCTTGCGGCGGACTCTCCGTAGCCTTCGCCGAGGGTCCGTAGCCAGAGTGATCTGCTCTGGGTCAACCGGGTCGACGATGGCTTGCGCCATGCGGCTGAGGAGTTAGCCGGGACGCGTCACGTTTTCCGCTGACCAGAAGCAGCCTCGATCACAGCCGGCGGCTCCCGACTACGTGGATCAGCTCGCCCTCCTGATCGAAGGCTGGCGGAGGCCCTCCGTCGTTTCCTACGTACTGCCGCCACCGTTGCTCGTAGACGTGGCGCTCAAGCAACGAGAGATCGTCCGTGATTCCTGAGTTCCCCTCGTCCAGTCCATAGGCGAAGCGTACTCCTCCGAGTTCGGTCAAGACGTAGCGGTTGTGGAGCCCCTCGCCTCCTGGCTTCTCCTGGAGCCTGCGAATAGCGACTCGCATTCCTGCGGGGACGCACTGGCGTAGGTTCTTTTGGCACTCCGTCTCGAAGAACGACCTGCGGCCTGTCTTGGCGGCACCGGTCAGGATTTCGACGCGTTTCGGCGGAGCTCCCGTGCGCTCCTTCACATGCTTGAGGAAGGACTCGAGGGTGCGACGGTACCTCGGCTTCTCCGGGCCGAAGTGAGGGTCCACGAAAATGAGGACCGAGCCCCTCTTGAGGACCGGCGCGATCAAGTCGGCCATGAGATCGGCCTTCCTTTCGACGAGGCTACTGCCGACCGCATCCCAGAGCGGCGCCGTTTCCTCCAGAACCGCGCGAGTCGTGACGACGTGCGAGTGCCTCCCCGGGTTCGAGCGGGCGATGATCGCGTGAAACGGAAGGCGCTCATGCTCGACGACCGCGTTGTCGAGCCAAGAGGCTGCAGTCGAATCCCAGTGAACCTCGCCTCGGGCTGCGGCGAACTCGAAGAGCTCGTTGACAAGCACTTCCAGGCGTGTTCGATCCATGTCGCTCGTGTCGCTAAAGGCATCCCACACTTGGCGCTTCCACCTCTTCGGGTAGCGAGCGACGATTCTCCCCTTGCCCATCTTGAAACCCGAGAGCAAGCGGCCACCGAGGATTCGATCCGCGTTGGCCACCATCTCGGGTTCGAGTGCGTACTCCTGAATCACCGTCAGAAGAGCTCTTTCGCCCGCTCGGCGAAAAACCCGTCAGGCCATCGACGCTCGAACTCGCCGTCGGGTGTGATCGGCAGTTCGATGATCTCGGCGCCCTCTGGCCCCGGCTGAACGTAGAGGACCGCCACGTCCTCGGGCTTGACCGGCGTCGCGCCCGGCAGTAGGTCGCCCTCCGACGTCTCGCGGATGCGGCGCAGAATTCTCAGGATCAGGTGCTCGCTGTGCGTCTCGATCAGGAACCGGTTGCCCGACTCGCCCAGCGCCGACTCAAGAAACACGTCGCCGAGTTCCGCCTGAAGGGCCGGATGCAGGTGTATTTCGGGCTGCTCGATTGCGATCAGCTTGCCGGTTGAAGCGTAGGCCGACACCAACACGGGCAGCACTTGGCTCACGCCGATCCCCACGTCGCGGTGGCTCACGGGAGTGTTGGAGCGTTTGTCGATCAGCACGAGGTCCTGGATGACCTCGCGGCGGGCTTCGACGATTCTCTGGACCCACTCTTCGCTCGTCAACTCCGCCTCGACGAGCGATCCGACCAGCTCTCCGACATCGATTCCGCTCAGGTCGGCAGCTTCGACGAAGTCGAGCTCCTCACGGACCGAATCCAGCGCCAGCGAGAGCGGCTCAGACGGACCGTCGCCCTCCATCTCCGCCAGCAGCCTTCGTGTCAGGTCCTCCAACGAGTCCGTGAGGCCATTTGCAAGTTGGGGGGAAAGCGTGTCTGCCGGCAGCAGGTCGCGAACTTGGAGCTCATATGGCGTCTTCATATGGTCCGCGTCCCCAAGCCACCGGTTCACGCGATCCCTGATTTCCTTGCGTGTGCGCACAACATCCCAGGCGTAGCCACCACCCGCGTACCAATTCGCGTCATGGTGCTGGGAAAACGCCAAGTGTCGCGGCGGATAGGACCTCAGCGGTCCCAAGTAGCGAAACCGGCGGATCTCGTCCTCGAGCGCGGCCGAAAGGCCGTCTACCAGATCGTGCAGGACGGCGGGTAGGAGGAGCCGCGCCGCCCCAGCCAGATCTTCCTGGCGGCGCCCGCTGCTGACAGGGAGGAGGCGGTTGCTTGTCCCAGCTTTCCCGGCGTTCGAACTCTCGATTCGAGGGAACAGGCCTTCCCGACGAGCTGTCGTGTCTGGGGCCAGCTCGTCCAGCACCGGAGCCAGCCCGGCGAAGTCGTCGTCGCGCACCGTGCGCGCCGTCGTGGCTAGCGCCAGAATCCCGTGGAGGATCTCACGGAACACCGGATGCCCATGGTCCAGCCGATCGAGCCTGAGTTCACCGCCGGCACGCATGCTCATCGAGAGCATCGGAGCGCCGTCAACTTCCAGTGTGAAGCGCTCAAGATTAGCGCCGCCAAAGACCCTCTCGGCCTCGAGATTGCGTCCCCCGGACAACCTCTCGAAGAAGTACGCGAAGCCGCCACCGATGGCAAGGTCGACGACCGGCACACGGACCGCTCCAAGCAAGCTCGCCGGTTTCCCCGAGAGTTTCGCTGGATCCAGCTCGAACGCCATCTCCACTTGACTATCGAGTTGTCCCCGATGCACATACTGTCGGAAGCCGCCCAGGTCGATCGACTCGCCGCCCACACGCGTCCGTTGTGTATCGAGGTCACCTGTCTCAACCGCATGGTGCGCGAGTGCTATCGCATGCAGTATCGAGGACTTTCCAGAGCTGTTGGCGCCGAACACGAGCGTGATCGGCCGCAGCGGGACCCGCTGAGACGGGCCGAACGCCTTGAAGTTGGCCAGACGTATGGCGCTGACGAGAGTCATCTTCTCGACTCCGCAGAGAAGGCCGGCAGCTTGGACAGAGTTTCTTGGCGACCAGTTCGGCGCCAGCGAGCTGTAAGGCGGCCTGAGAATGCGTGGTGGCACATGGTTTTGAAGAGGCGATCCAGGCGGGCGGCTGAGGCCGACCGACCGTCGTTCTTCTTGAAGAGCCTCACTCGTTGGCCGAACAGCTGCTGAAGGTCTAGCGGAGGCACCGGGATTCGCAGAGCCTTCAACTTCACTCCCGTCAGGTGCGAGAACGTTGCGCCCGAAGCGGCCTCGCGCAACGCACCGCGCCTCGCAAGCTCCCAAAGAACATAGACGATGAACTCGGGGGCGGAAGCGTGGGGGAAGGGGCGCGCCCGATGCAGTGCCTTCTGGTAGTAGCACTCAGCAAGTTCGTCGTTCCATATGGCGGCGCGACCTACTTCGCCGCCTTCGCAGATCAACACGTCTCCTGGCTTTAGGCGGAACTCGTGTCTGTCCTCCTCGTTGAAGTCCATTTGAAGGAGATCGTCAAGAGCGAGACGGTCCCAGTAGACATTCGCGTTCCTGAGGTAGCGTCTGGAATGGAAGCCGGTCTGCTGCTTGGCGTCGAGCATCTTGCCCAAACGCGACTCGCAGATCTCGTCGAAGCGCCTGATCGGCCAGCCGTTCGGGTTGGTAATCGGGTCGCCGAACATCTCAAGGAAGAGGGCCTGGAGTACCCGTTCCAGCTTGTCGTCGGCCTCGGATCGGAGTTGGCGGAGGCGGTCGACTTCGTCGAGTATCTCGACAATCCGGCGCTGTTCGGGCGGAGGAGGCAGAGGAATGGGGAAACGCCTCAGTGACCGCTTGGTCACCTCCTTGAAGGTCGTTGAGCCAGCCAGACGGGCAATCTGGCGGGCATGGTGCGAGAGGCACCAAGCGAGGTAGCGAGTCTCCACTCCGTCTCGGGGAATGAAGTTGGTAAAGCCCTGGTTCGTGGCGAGTGGAACGTCGGCGATGCCCACCTTGCCGATGCTGGCGCGGGAAGAGAAGAACACCGCGCCTCGGGGAAGCAGGCTGGCCGAACATGAGCCGAGGCCCTTCTGGGTAATGGAGTCCCCAGTCTCTTGGACATTGGTGATCCCAGCGCCGACCGGCGGAAGATCCGTCGGAGTGAGCCAAGGGATGTCTCCGTTCCAGTACTCGGTGTTCCCTCGGCGGGGAGTTGCGCCGCCGCGGATCTCCGCAGCCTCAGCGAGCGGGACCGTCGCCCACATCGTCATCGGGCTTCAACCTCGGCCAGAAGCTCCTCAAGCCTCAACGCGATCTCCTTTTCGATAGCCAGAACCTCCCGAATCAACTCGGCCGGATCCTCCCGTGGGACCTCGTCGGCCACGATGGGTTCGTAGCGGGACGCAGCCAGGTTGAAGTCGCCGTCCTTGATCGTCTCGAAGGGCGCCCACCAGCACCGGGGCGCTTCGCAGCCCGGATCGAGAACGCTGCCGGTCTCGACGCCGGGCGGGGTTCGGAAACGAGAGGCTTCGTAGTCGGCCCAAGCCGCAAGCAGACCGGAGATGTCGTTCTTCTCGGGAGTCTCCGGGCGCCCGCCACTCTGTATCCGTTCCGGGTCGTAGCCGTCGTTGCGAATCTCGTAGAACCAGATGCGGTTGGTCGCGCTTGCGCCGTCCTCGGGTGGCGTCTTCGGCCGCCGGAACACAAGGACTGAGGTCTTAACGCCGGCATAGGGCTTGAACACGCCCGCCGGAAGCGAGACGACCGCCAGTACCTCGAAGTCGAGCAGCAGCCTTTTGCGTAACTCCCTGTGGGCCCTGGTGGAGCCGAAGAGCAGGCCCTCCGGGACAACCACGGCACAGCGGCCGCCGGGAGCGAGAGAGCGCATCATCAAGGACAAGAAGAGGAGCTCGCTCTTCTTGGACTTGGTCGGGAGGTCCGCGCGAACCGACTCCCTCGGGATCTGGCCAGCAAACGGTGGGTTCGAGAGAATCACCTGGTACTGGCGATGCAGATCGTCCTCGGTGAGGCCGCTCATCTCGGAGAGCACGTTGGCGCGCTTGACGCGAGCACCGCGGATGCCATGCAGCACCAGGTTCATCACGGCGATGCGCATCATCTGGCGGGATACGTCGGTGCCGTGGATAGATGCTTCAAGCCTTTTCCAGTCGGGCAACAAGTCACCGGCGCCCTTGCGATAAGTCTGGAGATTCGGGATCTCAGCCTTGGCTTCTTCCAGAGTCTGGCCGCGTTTCTCCAGCCAGTCCTCACCGTAGATCGGGACCTCCTCGGGGTTCTCGCTGTAGCGCGCCAGAATGTGGTCCACGGCGTCGATCAGGAAGCCCGCCGTGCCGCAGGCCGGGTCGTAGATCGTGTCTCCGAGGTCCGGGTTCGTCATCTGGACCATGAACGCCCGAATCTGGCGCGGCGTGCGGAACTGGCCATTCAGCGCGGACTGGCCCAGGTGGGTGAGCAGGTACTCGAAGACGTCGCCCTTGACGTCCGGCCCGAGTTTCTGGAACTCGAGGCCGTCCAGCTCGTCGATCACCTGCTTGAGCACGTTGGGATCCGTGATCTCCAGCACGGCGTCGCGGAAGTAGCCAGCCACTTGCGGCTCGTCCTTGACCAGGGACGCCATGTAGGGGAAGACCTCATCGCGCACGAAGTCACGCAGGCTGTTCCCGCTCTTGAACCGCCACTTGCTCCAGCGGTACCGCTCCGCCTGGAGAGGGAAGAGGCGCGCGCCGTTGCCGGCCGAAAGGCGCGCCCGCAACTCGCGGTTGGCTTCCTCTTCATCGAGCAGCTTGAGGTAGATGAGGTAGGAGATCTGCTCGATGTAGGTGACGGGGTTCGTAACACCCCCCGCCCAGAGGATGTCGGTGATCCGGTCGAGCTTGCGCCGCAGGCTGTGGTCCATGGTTCTCGCGTCCCCTTTCTCAGCTCGCCCGCTTCGCGGGCAGGAAGACGCCTTCGTTCAGGTCATCCACGACATCACTCAGACCCTGTTCGCCGAATAGAGCCACTCCCTTGCCGGCGACGTTGAGAATCGAGAGAGGTGGCTCGAACAAGTCCTCGATGCGCACATGGCCGGTGGCGATACCCCGGTTCTTGAGCAGACTCAGGTACTCGGCCTGGCGTGGCGTGAATGAACGCGAGACGAGCCAGGCGCGGAACGCTTCTTCGAGCTTCTCCTCGCGGCTCTTGATGCGCAGTGTGCCGAGAGCGGCCCGGATGAAGTCCACGAGAGTTCCACTCGGGTCGCGGTAGGCGCGGCGGAGGTTGTCCTCGTTGAAGTAGCGCTCCGGCTGGTTCAGGCACCGCGCCAGTTTCTCTTCTTCGTCGGGCTCAAGCGCTTCTTCGTCGCGGACCTTGCGGAGCAGCGGGTCGTCGGCTACTCGGGTCTGGACCCTCTCCTGCCAATCGCTCTTGTACTTCTCCTTGTCGACCCGCTCGCCTTCGGGACCGACCTCGACGTACCCGACCGCTTCGAGCCACTCGTCCTCAAGACCAAGCTCCACCAGATCGCCGCGGTACGTCGAACGAGTGTCAGGCGGCGCGGGAGCGTGTCCACCGCCAGCGCCCGTAAACGCGTCCGTGTCGCTGTCGTTGAAGTACTCGTGGTTGCGGAAGAAGTCGTAGATCACGAACTTCCGCTTGTCGATGTGGGGCGCCAGGCGGGTGCCGCGACCGCGCATCTGCTGGTACAGGATAGGGCTGCGCACGCGGCGGCAGAGCACCAGGTGGAGCACTTCGCGGCAGTCGAATCCGGTGTCGAGCATGCCGACGCTTACGGCAACTTGCGGGTAGGGCTCGGACTTGAACCGCCGGATCAGAGCATCGGGGTCCGCTGCGTCCGACGTGATGACCTCTGCGTAGCGTCCCTTGTGTTCCGGGTGGAGCTTGTTGAGGTGCTCGGCCAAACGCGCAGCGTGATGCTTGGTGATCGCGAAGACGATCGACTTGCCCAGGCCGGGACTCTGCTGCGGCGCCAGCTCCTGGTAAGTCGCCCGGGCCAGTTCGTCGAACTCCTTCATCATCAGACGGTTGCTGTCTTCGTTCGTCCACTTCTTCTCGAAGGCGGCCGGGTCGTAGTGCTCGTCGTCCACTTCGGCGCCCTCGGCCACCAGTTCGGTGATGCCGGACGCGAAGCAGTACGGCGCCAGGTAGCCCTCGCGGAAGGCGTCCTGGATCGGGTAGCTGAAGTCGGGCTTGCCCGGTTTGCAGTGGTAGAAGTCGTAGGTGTTGCGCTCGATGTAGTTGGCCGGCGTGGCGGTCAGACCGATGTGCACCGCCTCGAAGCGGGTGAGCGCCGGCTTCCAGCCGTCGTAGATCGAACGGTGGCATTCGTCCGTGACGACTACGTCGTAGTAGCCGGCGGTGTAGTCCTCGATGCGGCCGATCATCGTCTGGAGCAGAGCGACGGTGATCTGCTGCTCCTGGCGGACCTTGCCCGAACGGAGCCAATAGCTGGAGTAGGCCGGGAGCAGGTCCTGCACCGCCTCGAGGAACTGCTTGGCGAGCTGCTCCCGGTCCACCAGGACAAGCACGCGTTCGACCCAGCCTGCCTCGAAGAGCCGCTTCAGGTAGAGACAGGTGAGATCCGTCTTGCCGGTGCCGGTCGGCAACTCGATGAGGAAGCGCCGCTTGCCCAACTCCAATGCGTGGTCGAGCGCCCGCATGGCATCGGTCTGGTACGGGCGGAGAGTGCGCGTCTCGCCCTGGCGAACGTAGTGCTCGGGAATCTCGATGGTGGCGAGTGGCTTCCGGTTCTCCTGGGCTTCGACCAACCGTTCCAGATCGCGCTGCGAGAAGAAGCTGGCGACCTCGCGGGCATCGTCGTTCTTCCAGTCCCAGAAGTAGGTCTGTTCGCCATTGGCGAGGAAGATGAACGGCGCGTCGAGCGCTTTCGCGTATGGGAGAGCCTGCTGCTTGGCCACGTATGGGTGGATCGCGTTCCGCTTGGCCTCGATCACGGCCAGCGGGCGACCGCGCCCGTCGTAGAGGACGTAGTCGGCCCTTCCGCCACCCGCCGCGGCGCGTTCGCCGGCTTCCTCCAGGTCGAGAACGTCGACGAGCTCACCCACCACGCGCAGATCGCCCTCGGCTTCCTGGGAGAAAACGAGGGGCTGGAATTCCGGATCCGGATTGAGCGGCTCCAGGCGAATCTCGCGGTGTCTCCACGTCCCGCCGCCGTCGCCGGCCTTCTTGCTCGTGTAGCGCTTGACCGAGAACTCTCCACCGAGTGCCGGGTCGGTACAGCCCCGGTGCCAGACGAGAACCCGCTTGCCTTCGCGACTTCCTCCCCGGTCGACCCGGAACAGGCACCAGGACCCGTCCGGGATCGCCGGTTCCATGGAACGCCCTTCGACGCGAGCTACGAAGTGATCGCGTGTGAGGCGTACCGAACTTGGCACCGGCGCCCAGCCGACTTCGTCGCCCTCTTTGCCCACGAGCCGGTCCGGGCCGAAGTCGCCGGCGGATGCAACGAGGTCGTAGGCAGGGGCGTGCGTCTCGAACGGTCGCGCGCCGAAGCGGTCAACCAATGGGCCGGGCCGTTCCCGCATGCCCGCCGGAGCTTCCGTGGCAACCATCGACTTGTCGCTCGGATCCCATCCCGCCTGCTTCAACAGGTCGTCGATCACGATCCGGGCGTCAGCCTCGGTTTCGTGCGGAGTCATCGGGCCTTCCTCGAACATGGGAGGAGGGTTGAGAGCAAGCCGTGTGCCATCACTGCGTCAGACCATAACGCTTCATCCAGTTGGTGAACGTCTGGTAGCTGGGAAGACCCACGAGCCGGGCCGCCTCGGTCTTGTTTCCGCCGCTCTGCTCCAAGGCTCGCTCAAGGTAGTGGCGGGCCACGTTCGCCAGAAGCACTCGAAGGTCGAGGCGGTCGCCCAGAGGGCGATTCAGGACAGTCTCGCCCCGGTCGGCCGCCGCAACGGGAAGCAGCGCCTCGCGCACATCGTCCGTGGTCAGAGCTTCGTCCGAGGACCACAACGCCGCTCGGCGCAACGTGTTCTGGAGCTCACGGACGTTGCCGGGCCACGGGTGCGAGCGCAGGAGATTTCTTGCGCCAGCAGACAGTTTCTTGTGCTTGTGGCCTGGTTGCCGTTCGCCTTCTCGATTGACCCGTTCCAGGAGCCGGTCGATCAGCAATGCCAAGTCGTTGGCTCGCTCCCGGAGCGGCGGCAGTCGAAGGACCGCCACGGCCAGACGGTAGAAGAGATCTTCGCGAAAGCGACCTGCCTCTACTTCGGAGGGCAGCGAACGATTGGTCGCGGCAATCGGCCTCACGTTCACGCTACGCGGTCGGGAGCTTCCAACGGGCAGGATCTCCCCCTCCTGCAAGGCGCGGAGGAGCTTCACCTGAGCGGACAACGGAAGCTCGCCGATCTCGTCGAGAAAGAGCGTGCCGCCGTCGGCCGCGACGAAGTGGCCGTCGCGACGTGCCGAGGCACCGGTGAAGGCGCCCCGCTCGTGGCCGAAGAGCTCCGACTCAACGAGTTCGGGCGACAGGGCGCCGCAGTTTACGGCCACGAAGGGCCGGTCGCGCCGGGGGCTAGCGCGGTGAATCGCTCTCGCCAGAAGTTCCTTGCCTGTGCCCGTTTCTCCCTCGATCACGACGGGTACGGAGCGGGGGGCGACGCGCCGAGCGCGAAGGATGACGCGTTTCATTGCCGCACTCCGGTGCAGGATCTCCTCGAACTCCGGAGCTTCCGGCGCTAAGCCGGCGGATAGACGCTCGAGTTCCCGGTCGGGCTTGCGGAGAAGATCGGGGAGGAAGTCCGCACTGATGTCGAACGGTACGGACGCGACGCGGACCCCGTGCTGGCGGGAGGACTCGATGAGTTCCGCGGGGAAGCGAGTCTTCGCCAGAATGACCCAGATCGCGGCCATCGCCGGTGTGCCGGGGCTCAGGTGGAACGTGAGCGAGTTCGCGTCGGGCGCCCCCTCGACTACGGACCCACAGGCGCGAACCGCGGCAGCGTAGATCTCTCCGAAGTCCGTGGGGCTGCTTAGAGTCTCCTGGACTACGTGGACTGGGACGTCTGGAACCCGGGCCTGGAGCCACGAGCGATACGGCGCGACCATCCTCGGCTCATGGTTCGTTAGCAGGCGAGCCTCGTCGAAGCGCAGCTCTTCGAGGGCCTGTGCGACGGGCCCAGAGCCGACCTCGGCACTCTCTCCAGGCGCGCGAAGATCCGTGGTGCCGATCCATGAGACGAGGACTCTGTGCATCCGTCGAGGGTACAAGGACCGTTGTTGACTTCGCAAGCTCTCTTAGGTTGAAGAGCTCCGAGGTAGCCGAGTCCGGCCCGGCTGGCGCGCGACCTCTATCCGCCCTCCTCGCCAACGTGGGCCGGCCCCGCACCGGATCAACTCGGCCGGCGACCTCAACGCCACCCATGGTTCCAAGGCCCCTCCGAACCGGCCGGACTCCCGCGTCTCCGTCAGGGATCAACTCTGAGCCAAACCGACAGACCACGACTCTCCAGTCCGCCTTCCTGCCCGCCCACCCCATGCCACCTACGGGGCGTCGAGAGACCGTCCGGAACATGGTGGCCTTCGCCCGAGCTACTGATTCGGTACCTACTCGCCAGGACCCTCGATCTCGACGACCGGCTTCCCCATCGCCTTCGCAACAAGTCCACTCAGTCGCCGGCGTCTGTCCTCGAGGAAGGTGTCGAACGCATCCGCCCGGAGAAGTTCTGGCGAAAGGGCATGGCTGGCGAGTAGGTCGTTCATTCCGGCGTCGTCCAACGCAATTTGCTTCTCGGACTGAAGCCTCGACAGGTATCTGCTTGGCGCGTCGCCACCGATCTTCCGATTCGCCTTGTAGGAGATCTGAGTCTTGTTCAAGATGCTCTCGTACTGACCTCTATCTATCTTCTTCGTCGGATCGGTGCACCACTTCCGCGGAAAGATGTGATGAATGTCCAATCCGACTTCGATCGCGTCAAGTTCCTTGATCGAGGCCTTCCAGAACCAGTCCTTGGAGCCTTCCCGTAGAACGAGAACGTTAACTCCCTTGTAGGCTGCGCTCAGCCGCGTACGCAAAGTGTCGAATCTCTGCGCTTGGAAGCTCGCGTCACGTACGGTCCGAGGCACAGCCGTGTCGTCCTCGAACCAGACGAGCAGCTCGTCGTAGTCGTTCGCCATGCGGGTCTCAACTGCACCACCGTACAGTTCTCCCAGCACTCCACACCAGAACCACCGCGCCAACTTGTCGTAGATCCGGGGTTCGAGCCACCGGTCGTCGAGGCACGTCAGCACCGCCGCCAACGGTACGACTTGGGTGCTGTAGGGAAGTTCCCGCCGATGATAGAAGCACTCCTTTCGCAGGAACTTACCGGCCGTGCGAAAACCCCTCTCCAGATCGTCCGCCCATCGTTTCCACGCCTCGAGCGGCAGCCGAAGGACGTCGGCCCGCTTACCGCTCACCGGACGCACCTGCTTCCCGGTCCTTCCATCTCCTAAGTCCGCTTGCCTCAGCTCGTGCGTATGCAGAAGACTGACTCCCTGGAGAAACTCGGTGGCCTCGATCCCCTTCAGGAGTTCGTCCTCCTCGAGGCGCTCCTTACGCGACTCAGTCTTCCGGACCCGCGAGCCCAGCCAGTCGTCCCGCAGGTTGTAATCCTCCGCAGCGAAGCTCGCCGTGACCAGCTCGAACACGGTCAGTGGTTCCCCTCCGGTATTCACTTTCTCGAAGACCAAGCAGACGGCTTCCTTCGTCGTCTCCTTCTCCAGTTGGATTACAGGAATCTGGTAGTCGCGAAAAGGCTTCAGGATTTGTTTCCTGAACTCCATGTAGAGACTCCATTCTTCCGGAAGGACCTCATGCAGCGTAGCCTCCCAGCCGTCGGAGTCCAGTATCTGACTGCACGGAAAGTGGAGCTGCCGGCACTCTAGCTCCGTCGTCCCCAAGTCCAGCTTCACGTCGCGGCCGAAGTTCGTGCGCAGTTGCCGGCGCTCGTCGACGGCGACGACCGCCTCGTCGAGCGCGTGAGGGGCATCCACGGCCTGCCGGATATCGAAGTAGTAATGGCGCTTGATCTTCGTGCCCTTGGCCGTCTCAGTGCTTACCGGCGCGTCAAGTGAGATCGCTTGCGTCAGAGTCGTGAGACGCTGCTGTCCGTCAAGGATCAACCGCTCCGGGCTCCGGTCCTTAGGAATGGCGTCTTCCAAGCCTTCCACGGGACGGGTCTGAAAGCGAATCTCGCCGCCGGATTTGAGCAGCATTACCGCCCCTATCGGAAACGACCGGCCGATGCTCACGAGGAGATCGCGAATGTGGTCGTCGTCCCAGACCCAGCCACGCTGGAAGTCTGGTAGCTGGATCTTCCCTTCGGAGATTTCGCGTAGGAGGTCGGTCAAGGAGGCCTTGGTGCTGTCGAAGGTGGTCATATGAGCCGTGCGTTCCTCTTGCGGTAGTTCAGGGGTACTCCGGTAGCGACGAATGGCCAGAGCTCAGGAGTCGCAGTGGGAAGAGACTGGCCAGAACAAACGCGGACATGGGCCGCTGGCGCTCAATGCCATTGCTTCGAACGTCGGCGGTTCCCAACGGCTAGCCGCTGCGGCGCGCAAGATTGCCATGCGTGTGGTCGCCCTGCAAGTTCGTCGGACCTGACCGGAGTTCGCTATTGCGCCATCGGCATCGAAGGGCCGGTCTTACGCGGCATTCATCCCAGGATGATCGTCGCGGCTACTCTCTACGGGGTCAGGTGCCGGTCGAAGGACCGCACGATCACCTCGTGCACTTCGTCCGACTCGGGCAGGCGGGGGTTGAACGCGAAGGTCGCGTGCCCAAGCACCTTCCCAAACGTGCAGGTCGGCCTCGACGCCCAGGCTGACTAGCCAACCGCGATGTTCAGGTTCGTGACATAGACCTCCCGTCGGTACCGCCGCCCCTGCTCTTCGGGAGGCGCTTGCTCAAAGAACAGCTCCAGCGCTTCCTGCAGGTTCTCTCGCGCTTCACGCACGGTGGCTCCCTGGCTGACTACGTCGAACTCTGGGCAGAGGGCGACATAGAGGTCATCTTCTCGTTCGATAACTGCGGTCAACGTCGTGTTCATGCTCCCTCCGATCTCCGTGGGCGTTGATTCTACGGCCTCGGTCGTTTCTCGGCGCGTCCCCGGTGAGCCTCCGAGGCTGACCGCGGCGCAAGCTGCTACCGGGACAGGTGCCGGTCGAAGAACCGTACGATCACCTCGTGCACTTCGTCCGACTCGGGCAGGCGGGGGTTGAACGCGAAGGTCGCGTGCCCGAGACCTTCCCAGACGTGCAGGTCGGCTTCGACACCCAGGCTGACCAGCTTGTTGTGGCTCGCCAGTACGCCGCCGAGGGCGAAATCGCGGGTGCCGCTGATCAAGAGCGCCGGCGGGAAGCGGGCGAGCAGGTCGCCGTGGTCGCCGGGAGCGACGACGGGGTCGCCGGCTTCCACGCCGCGGAAGTAGCCGCTCGGCTGGGGCGGCTCCGCAGGCTCGACAGGCCGCGGGAAGCCACCTAACGCGGACGCCAGGAAGGCGCTCTCGCTGCGGCCCATCTTGAAGACGCCGGGCGTGTCGCCGTCGGTCGTCGGTATCCCGGCGCAGAAGAGGCCGATCGCGCCCGGCAGGGGCAGGTCGTGCTCAAGGATGTATGCGACCGTCTGCGCCGTTAGCATCGCACCGGCCGAGCAGCCGTAGATGCCGATGCTGGAGGCCTCGTAGTCTTCGAGCATCGCCCGGTAGACCGCGATGACGTCTTCGGCGCCGGCCGGATGGGTGGCCTCCGGGGCCATCCGGTAGTCCGGGCTGATCACCTTGTAGCCGCCGATGTCGGCGACCTGCATCGCTTCCGTATGGCTGAAGTAGCGGGCGCCGACCCGGAAGCCGCCGCCGTGAATGCTGATCAGGAGCCGGTCTTCGTTCTCTTCGGCGACGCCGCGCTCGGGGACGAACACCTCGGTGTAGACGCCCGCGATCGTCTCCGCGGTGATCTCGACAGGATGCTTGGCGAGGGTGTCCCGGTAGATGGCGGTCTCGTAGTAGCCGTCAGCGACGCACTGGCGCGCTGCGCGAATCGCCTCCGGATCGTCGGCCACGTCGTTCAGGTTCGCGCAACCCTCGGAGAAGGTGCCGAACTCCGGTCCGTAGACATCGCGGAAGTGCTTCATCGCCGCCCGCGACTTCTCGCTGAAGTACGAGGTCTCGGGCAGATCGAACGCTGGCACGTGGACCGTGCCGTCGGCCTCCACGCGGGGACGCTCTTCCTGCTCCGCGGGCTCCGAGCAGGACAGAGCGCCCACGGCAAGGGCGGCGGCGATCAGGCCGAGTTGAGTGCGCATGGGCAACAGTCTAGGGGCTCGCTCAAGGTTCCCGGGTCTGCTTCGCTGTGCCGTTCATGTCAAATCGGTGATCGCATCATCAAAGTGACAGTGGTCGCGCACTTCTCCAGCCGTCCAGTCCGATCCAAGCGGTGGAGCCAGCCTTGCAGGCCGGCGCGATTCGATGGCCGCCTGCGGCGGCAGGCCGGCGGGGGCGCCGGCGCACCTGTGTCGGAGGAACGTGCAGACTGGGTGCGCCGACGTCCTCGTCGGCTCTCCGAAAAAGACGCGCGAGGCCAACGGCCTCGCTCCGCTGCGACGCCGACGGACCCGGTACGGCCCGTCGACGTTCGTCTGACGCACAACAGCCGCTCGATAGAGATAGCCTCGTTCATTCAACCGCAGGAGAACTCCCATGAGCCATCGAGTCGTTCGTCTCTCCGGATCCCTTGGCGCCGAGGTCCACGATCTGTCGCTGGCCGAGGCCGGCCCCGACGAGGCCGCAACGATCCGCGGGCTGCTGCTGGACCACCAGGTTCTCTTCTTTCCCGACCAGCACCTGACGGTCGAGCAGCACGTCCGGTTCGGGCAGCACTTCGGCGAACTCGAGGGACACCCGCACCTGAACAACCCCTTCCTGGACCATCCCGAAGTCTTCGAGCTGGTGGCGACCCGCGGCGGCGTCGCCGACGAGTGGCACAGCGACATCAGCTTTCAGGAGAGTCCCTCGGTGATGGCGATCCTGAACATGGTCAAGTGCCCCGAGGTCGGCGGCGACACGATGTGGGCGAACATGTACAAGGCCTACGAGGAGCTGTCGCCGCCGCTGCAGGAGCTCTGCGAGGGCCTGACGGCGCTCCACGACGCGACGCCGCACGGCAAGCCGGAGAGGATGACGATCCACCCCGTAGTCCGGGTGCACCCGGAGACCGGCCGCAAGTCGCTCTTCGTCAACGAGCACTTCACCCGCCGCATCGTCGAGTTGAGCCACGAGGAGAGCGACCACCTGCTCGGCTACCTGACCCGCTGGGCGACGAACACGCGCTTCACCGTCCGCTACCGCTGGCAACAGGGCACCCTCGCCATGTGGGACAACCGCTGCACGCAGCACTTCGTGCTGAACGACTTCGACGAGGAACGCATCATCCAGCGCGTCACCGTGATGGGCGACGAGGTCGAAGGCGCGAGCGAGCCCCGCTGGGAGCCGTACGCGCGCGCCCGGCACGCCGGCGCCACGAGCCGCTACGACCGGCAGCTCAACAAGTACCTGCGCCGCGAGGTCCAGTCGCTGGAGTCGAACGCGAAGAAGGAAGTCGCGCTGGAGATGTAGGGGTCGGGGTGAGAGGCATGGTCGTCCACCAGCGCAGAACACTGGGTGCGCTGCTTCTCGGCGTTGCGCTGGGCCCGGGTCTGGTGCAGGGGCAATCGCCGCAGCAGTGCACGCCTGCGGGCGCAAGCCCCCAGATGCCGCGCAGCGCCAGCGCGTACGCCGCGATGTGCGAGCCCCACCTGGGCGTCGCGCCCACCGTCGACTGCAGCCAGGGCGCGCGTATCCGCATCCGGCAGGACGGGAACGAGATCTTCGAGGATCCGGGGCTCCACGGCTGCGACGACGGCAGCCTCCAGATCGGCGACTGCATGCCGGGGTCGAGCCTCCAGCGCTACGAGGGCAGGAACGCCGACGGCACGCCGCGTCCCGAGGTCGTCTGGGTGAGCTTCTGCCGCCACGACGGGCGTGACGACGTCTTCAACGTCGACATCGGCGACTCGGTCCAGATGATCGGCTACAACCGTGACACCGGGGCCACCTGCTTCTTCGAGTCCGGCGACAACAGCCCCTGGACCTCCGTCGGCGAGAACAACCGCCTGCTCGGGGTGCTACCGGGCCCCGACGATCCGGACTTCGACGACGCGTACATGCCCGCCGGCAACATCCAGTGCGTCCGCTGCCACCAGGCGGACCCGTTCATCCACAACCCGTGGATCAAGTCGGCACGGCTTCCCGAGAACCCGCGCCAGCCCGTGGTCCCCGTCCTGCCGGGTCCGAACCCGCCCTACTATGTCGTGGGCGCGCCGGACTGGGACATGCGGACGATCCACATAGAGGGCAACGGCTGCCTCGGCTGCCACCGAATGGCCATGGAGACGCTGGAGGAGTTCACCGGCGACTTCTGGGACCCGAACGAGCACATGCCGCCGCACGATCCGGGTTCACTGGCCGCCGATCTTGAGGCGCTACAGAGGTGCTGGGCCGACGGCCCGGAGAACACGCCCGGCTGCGAGTGGGTGATCCCGCCGGCCGGCGAGTGTGCCGGGGGCGTCGTGGGGGCGGAGTACCCGCATGCGGCCGAGGGCTTCAATCGCGGGACCAGGAGCGCGCCGCACAGCTCGGGCAAGCGCTGGATGACGCCAAACTAGGACCGACTGTCGGGCACCCCCGGTTTCACGGTGCCGCGACCAGAATGCCGTCGAGGTCGAACCGATCGAAATCGGACAGGTTGTAGGTGAGGATCTGGTCGACACGTTCCTTGTGCGCACAGTGGGCGTGGAGGGCATCGTAGATCGCCCCGCTGCCCAAGCCCTGATTCGCGACCTGACGGAGAACGGCGCGGTAGTCGGCGGAGCCAAGCGGAATGACGGTCAGGCGGCCGAGCACGGTGTCTTCGATGAGCCGTCGTGCCTCGTCCGGCGAGATTCGCCGTTTCAGGGGCAGGGCTGTCAGCGTCGCGTAGACCTCGGCCACCGCGTGCGTAGAGCAATAGCCCGCGTTCTCGCCGTGCGAACAGCGCCGGAACTCGCGGAAGGCAGCTTCGTGGGCACCAAGCTGGTCCACCAGAGCCGCGACGACCACCGATGTGTCGAACAGCGTGCGCACTCAGTCGATGTCGCGGACGATGCGGGCCCCTCGTGCCTTGCGCTCGGCGCGGACAAACTCGCCGATGTCCACCGGCGCGCGCGTGGACCCGTGATGGACGAGAATGCCCTGCTTGCGAACGAGAGCCGGTTCGATGTCGGTCCGGCGAAGGGTGATCCCATTGGCGCCGGCTTCGATCTCGAGCTCACACCCGGGAGTCAGGTTGAACTGCTCCCTGAGTGCCTTCGGCACAACCAGCCTTCCCGCGCCGTCGATGGTAACGAGCATGCCGGAATGGTATTTCAGATACCAAAAGACCGTCAATTGGCAGCGCTGGCTGCCTGCTCCACGACCAGCAACTCGTCAACCGCCACGTTCTCCCGCTCCGTCGTCGACCCGTCGGGCCACGTCACGACGACCGAGTCGACCGTGGCGGCATCGCCCAGGCCGAAGTGCTGGCGGAAGTCGTCCTGGGACAGGTAGCTCGTGCCGCTACGAATGTTGCGGAGCTGGCGGTGCTCGCCGGTCGTGACCTGGATCGCCGCGCCGATCGCGTCCGTGTTCCCGCCAGCCCCGACAAGCCGCACCTGCAGCCAGTGGCCGCCGCCGGCCTCGTTCTTCAGCACCATCGGTGAACCGTCGAGGTCGTTGACAACGAGATCCACGCGGCCGTCGTTGTCGAGGTCGCCCATCGCCAGGCCGCGGCTCACCCGCTCCTCCAGGAAGGCCGGGCCGGCTCGGTCGGCGAGTTCCTCGAACGTGCCGTCGCCCAGGTTGCGGTAGAGCAGCTTGCGCTGGCGGTAGGGCGCCGAGGCGCCGAGCTTCGCGCCGTCGAGCTGGGGATAGACGTGGCCGTTCGTGACCACCAGGTCCTCCCAGCCGTCGTTGTCGTAGTCGAAGAAGGCGGTGCCCCAGCCGACGTAGGGAAGGCTCGACGGCGCGGTCCTCGACCGGAAGGAGACATCGCTCGAATAGTCGCCCTCATTGCGATAGAGCGCGTTGTACTCCTCGGCGAAGTTGGAGACGAACAGGCTCAGCCGGCCGCTCGAGTCGTAGTCGGCGACCGCCACGCCCATCCCGCCCTGCTCGGCTCCGTCCTCGCTCACGGCAACCCCCATGAAGAACCCCGATTCCTCGAAGGTCCCGTCCTTCCGGTTGACGTAGAGGTAGTTGGGGGTCGAATCGTTGGCGACGTAGAGGTCGAGCCAGCCGTCGCCGTCGACGTCGACCCAGGCGATGCCAAGGCCGAAGTAGCCGTCGGGATCGCGGACGCCCGCTTCCTCGCCGACCTCGGTGAAGGCGCCGCTCGCATCCTGGCGGAACAGGAGGTCGGAGGTGCCCGCCAGGCCCCGTGGACCGCACTGGACGGAGATGCCGCGGTACTCGCAGGTCTTGTCCTTGCCAAACTCCGGCAGGTTGTCCAGGTCGAACTCGACGTACCCGCTAACGAAGAGGTCGAGGTCGCCGTCGCGGTCGTAGTCGGCGAAGCCGCAACCCGTCGACCAGCCGGCGGCCGCCACGCCCAGGTCCTCGGCCACGTCGGTGAAGGCGCCCTCGCCGGAGTTGCGGTACAGCCGGTTCCGGCCGACCCCGGTTACATAGATGTCCTGCCAGCCGTCGCCGTCGACGTCGGCGACGCAAAGCCCCATGCCCCAGCCGGGGTGGGCAACGCCGGCCTCGGCGGCGACGTCGCGAAAGGTGCCGTCGCCCAGGTTGCGGTAGAGAGCGCTCGCCGACGACTCCGGCTCGTTCGCGGTGTCGACGGTCAGCGAGTTGACGAAGTAGATGTCGAGCAGGCCGTCGCGGTCGTAGTCGAACAGCCCGACGCCGCCGCTCATCGACTCGACGATGTACTTCTTCTCGGGCGCCGAGTTGTGGCCGAAGGTGATGCCGGCGGCTTCCGTGATGTCGCGGAACAGGGGCGCGTCGCCGGCGTCCTGGGCGAGCGTGGACGCGGGCCAGAGGAGGAGTGCCGCCATCGCTGCCGCGGCAGGATTCCGGAGACCGCTCACGGCTCCGCCCTCGAGCCCAACCGCGGCTGGGCTCGCAGATGCTGGATGCTCTGTTCGATCGCAGCCTGAGCCTCCCGGGAGAGCCGCAGGTGACGCTCCGACCCCTCACGGTCGCCGAGACGCGCCAGGGCAAGGCTGAGCTGGTAATGCCCCTTGATCGACTCGGTCTCGGCGGCGACCGCTCGGGTCAACGCCTCCCGGGCTTCCTCAAAGCGACCTTCCTTCAGGCTGGCCGTTCCGATCGTGACCAGCGCCGTAGGGTGATCGGGATTCACCGCGAGAGCCCGGTCCGCGAGTCGAGTCGCCTCGGCCAGCATGCCAAGCCCCTCCGCGGTTTCGGACATGGCGGCCAGTGCCTCGACGTTGTCGGGCTCCAGGCGCAGCGCCGCCGCCAGCGCTTCCCGCGCCTCATCGAACCGGTTCAGCCGGTTGAGGGCCAGGCCAAGCGCGATGTGGGTCAGGGCGCGTCCCGGCTCCAGGGAGGCCGCGTCCTGGAGCGCGTCGGCCGCGTCCGCCATGTCGCCTATCTGCATGCGGGCGACGCCGAGCAGATAGGCATACTCCGCCTCTCCGGGGTGCATTCGGGCCAGCGGCTCGAGCGCCAGGATCGCCTGGATCGGGTTGCCGTGGCCGAGCGAGAAGCGGGCGTAGGCGCCCAGGACCTCTTCTGAGTTCGGCGCCAGCGAGATGGCCCGTCCGAGCGCCTCGGCGGCAGCGCCGGCTTCGTTCCGTGAAGCGCTGGAGCGGGCCGTCTCGAGCAGCCCGCGGACTGACTCCGCCGGGGCGGCTTCGGACTGGGCACTGACACCAGCCGGCGCGAGCAGCACCAGGAAGAGCGCCGCGTGGCGCACCCAGTCGCTCACTGTTCGGACCTTCCCTTGAGCGCGCGGAAGATCTCGAACTGTTCCTGCGCCTTCTCTCTCTCGCCTAGCCGCTGGTAGGCCTGTCCGAGCTGGTTGCGGATGTTCGGGTCTTCCGGCGCCAGTTCCGCGGCCGCCAGCAACTGCGCGGCCGCTTCGTCGACCCGGCCGGCCTCGAGCAGGATCTTGCCGCGGAGGTAGCGGGCGTCGGCGAAGTCGGGCTCCGCTTCGAGCACGAGCTCCACCTCCCGCAGCGCGGCCTGCGGCTGATTGTCGAGTTCGAGGACGGTCGCCAGGACATAGCGCGACCGGTGGTCGACGGGATGGGCAGCCAGCTCGGCACGCAGCGCGACGCCGGCCTCCTCGAGCCGCCCCTGGCGGAGATAGATGTTGCCGAGGGTCGCCTGCGCCTCGGCGACGCCAGGCCGCAGTTCGATGGCGCGCTCGAGGTGCTCCACCGCCGCCTCGAAGTCGCCTTCCTGCGCCGCCGCCTGGCCGAGCAGCACATTGAGCTCGGGCCAGTCCGCATGCTCGGCGAGCAGCCGGTCGAAAATCGGTTGCGCCTCCGCGGTCCGGCCGCTCCGGACCAGGGCCAGGCCGTAGGCGTACTGCAGGGAACGGTCGGAGGAGCGGCCCGGGTCGGTTGCCAGAAGCTCTGCCGCGCGATCGTACGTCTCGGCGTTCAGCCAGGCGAGCGCGAGCATCCGCCGGAGCGCCAGGTCGTCGGGCTGCTGCTCCAGCGCCGCGGACAGCGGCGACGTCGCCCGCTCGAACTGCCCGGCGTTGAAGCGGGCGACTCCCAGCGAGTACTGGACCCGCGGGAAGCCCGGATCCACGGAGGCCGCCTGCTCGAAGTGATCGGCCGCGCGGGTGAAGCGCCGGGACTGCGTCGCCATCACGCCGAGATTGAAGGACGCACGGGCAAGAGTCGTTCGCGCCGTTCGAGCGAGCTCCTCGCGAACCTCCGGAGAAAGGCCGGAGACAGCCGTCTCGCTGAACACGGACAGGCCGACAGCCGCGGCCGACGGATCCTTGCCATGCCCGTCGAGGTAGTTCGACATGCGATCTCGCGAAGTCTCAGCCAGGGCAACCGCGAAGCGCTCGGCGGCCTCGAAATGAGGCGCGGCCCGCGCCTCGTCGCCCGTGCGGCGGAGAGCCAGCGCGAGCTGGTAGTGGAGGCTCTCCATCTGATTGGCATTGAACGAGCCGCCGTACCGACCCTCCGCCAGCTCGACGGCGCTCTCGAGCACGGTCGCCGCTTCCCGCGGCCGGTCGAGTCCGAGGAGAGCCCGGCCCAGGTGATGCAGGGCGTTGGGGCGCGTGGACTCGGATTCCAGGGCGATCTCCAGCGAGGGCAACGCCTCCTCGAAACGCCGGGCATCGACCAGCACCATTCCCAGGTAGAGGGAGTTCACTGGATCTTCCGGCGAGATGCGCCGCTCCTCCTCGAAGCGGTCGACGGCCAGCTCGACGGCGTCCCGGCCACGGTCAAGGAGCTCCACGGTCCCCAGATAGAAACGAGCCCGCGGCACGAGTGGTTCTCGTTCGATGGCCCGTTCGAGCGCCTCGCGGGCCCTGTCGTACTCCCCGTAGTCGCGATAGGTCCTGCCGATCAGAATCCAGGTCTGCGGAATCGGACGCTCCTCGGCCACCTCCTGCAAGAGCTTCTCGGCGGCCTCGGGACGCTCCAGGAGGAGGTAGCCGCTCGCGAGAGCAAACCGGGATTCCAGGTCTTCGGGCATCGCTGCCACAGCTCCCTCCAACTGCTGCACCGCGAGCTCCGGCTCGCCGCTTGCGTTGAAGGCCCGCGCCAGGAGCCGCACGGCACGGCCATCTCCCGAGCTGCGCGCGAGCAGACGCCGCAGGTGGTCCGCCGCGCGTTCGGGCTCCCCGCGTTCGAGCGCGAGTTCGGCCAGGGCGAGCAGAGGGCGCCGCGCTTCGAGGGCCGAGACCAGTGCCCGCTCGTAGGCCGCCTCCGCGTCGGCCGGCGCGCCTGCGGCGCGTTGAAGGTCACCGAACAGCAGCCAGCCTTCGAGCAGCGCCTCCCGGTACCAGCTCTCGGCTGCCTGCGGCTCGTCCCGGCGCAGCATGGTCTCGGCCTCGGCCAGGGCGCGCTGCAACGCGGCGTCCGGCGGCGGCTCATCCTGGGACTGCGTCGCCGCCGGCAGCACGGCGGCCAGGATCAGGGCCAGGGCCCAGCATGGTCGGTCGCTCAACGCCCGTTCCCGGCCCCCTCGCCGACGGCCAGGGTGGTCGAAACGAACGCGGTCTCGCGGGTCGCGTCGTCCCGCACGCCGACCGCGACCATGTTCAAGCCATCCGGGATGTCGACGTTGAAGACCAGGTCGAGAAGGCGCGTTTCGCGATCCGGCGGCGCCTCGACCTGAAACGTCTTCTCGTCCCGAACGACCTTCGACGTGGCGGCATGGCGGCTGGCGACGAGCACCCTGATCTGGGCCATCTCCTTGTCCTCGACCGGCAGGAAGGCGACCCGGGCGGCCGGCACCATGACGTGGAGGGGCAGCCGCCGCTTGCCGCCGCCGGCCGCGCGCACCCGGCCGGCGCCGAGCCTCACGCCGAGCGGATTCTCGACCAGCCCGAGATACAGCGCGCCGTCGAGTTGCTCGCTCAGTCGCAGATCGGAGCTCTTGTCGCGATACCCGCGGCGGTGACGAACCCGCAGGTTCCTGCCGCGGACCCGTACGCGGATCTGGTGCTCGCCGCGGTCGCCGCCATGGGGCGGACGGTAGGCGAGGGAGTAGTAGCTGGCCATCTCGTCGACGATCTGCGCCAGCTCATCCCCGAACTGGTTGCGGTTGAAGATGGCGCGGCCGCCGGTTTCGTCGGCGAGCACTGCCATGCCGTCGCGTTCGGCCTCACGGATCGAACTGTTGAAGGGATTCGCGCCCAGGAAGTCGACCGATGGCTGCTCCGCGGCGCTCAGGAACCCGGCGCGGAGACCGCTCGTCTGGAGAGAGTAGATCGTCACGCGATTCGCGTTCGCGTGACGCGTGAGTTCGTGGAAGGCGGTGGACAGCTCTTCGACGGGCTGGAGCGAACGGAACCGGTCACCGGCCGGACACAGGCCGGTGATGAAGTCCTGCAAATCCCTGCCCGGAGTCCGTTCCAGCGCATCACTGACGTAGAGCAACGTCTTGACGCCCGGCATCGCGGCAAGGAAACGCGCGGCGGTCGTCAGGTGATCGAGCGTGGCGGAGATTCGATCGCGGCCGGTGCGGGCGGCAATGTCGACCTCGGAAAGCGCCTGACGCACGAAAGTTCCGCAGGGCGCCGGCGCCGTGTTCCGCCGGCTGGCGCCGGAGGAGGCGAGCACCTTCGCGTCCTGCCAGAGCTGGTTCAACCTCCGCACCGCGAGCCGCTTCGCCTGCCGCGACTGGCCGCCCATGCCCGGCGAGGCTTCGATGCGCGCAAGCGCCGCGTCGAGATCCTCGCGGCTGGACCCGAAGTAGGCCTCGGTGACGAGGTTGCGGTCCTGGCGGAAAATGAGCACCCGCTCCGCGGGGAACCTCTCCTCGTCGAGGAAGGCTCGAATGTCCTCGATCGCCTGCTTGCGACTCGCCGGGCCGAGGTGGAGTTCGTCGAAGTAGAGGACGAGATGCGCCGGTTCGGCCGCACCTTCCGTCGCGGCCGGTTCCGCCCCGGGTTCCGGATCGCCGGGCTCGCCAACGGGTCGGGCGGCGACGGCGTCGGTCATTTCGTTGAAGAAGTCGATCGTGACCGGCTTGCCGTCCTCGCGCACCTCGAAGTCGTCCGGACCCAGGCCGGTGACGGGACGCCCCCGGTTGTCGCTGACCCACACCTCGACGTTGACGAGCTGGACCTCGACGACTTCGCTGAAGGAGGGGCGGTCGGCGTCCTGCGCCTGGGCGGCGACGGTTGCCGGCCCGGCGGCTGCCATTCCCATGAGCAGGACGGGCACAAGCAGGGCGCGGCTACTGCCAAGACTCTCAAGTGTCATCGTTCTCAGTCTACTTTCGCGGTCAGACAGGTTGTGGTTGAGTTGTGCCGCCCAGCCGGCGCAGCAGGCCGAAGAGCAGGGCCAGGAAGACCAGGCCCGCCATCGGCGCGACGAAGCCGGTCGCCAGCCGGTCTGCACCACCCGCCACCTGAGCGGTCAGCCAGGGCATGGCCGCTCCACCCGTTCCAGCAAGCGCGAACACCCAACCCGTGGAGCGCGACCGGCTGGAGGCGGTGAGTTCGGCGAGAAAGGAGATCGTGAGCGGAAAGAGGGGGGCCAGCCCGGCGCCGACCGCGACGGCCGACACCGCCACGACCTCCAGCGACCGGCCGGTCAGCAAGCCGACCAGCCCGACACCGGCCAGCGCGATGCCGGCGCTGTAGAGCGCCGGCTCGGAGAACCGCCGCAGCAGCAGGGGCGCGAGCGCCCGGCTGGCGAGCAGCGCCGCCCAGAACCCCGACCCGATCCAGAGCGAAGTCGCGGCGCGCGCAGGCTGAAACTGGTCGGCCAGGCTGACCAGCCACCCACCGACCGCGTTCTCGATCCCCACGTAGAGGAAGAGGATTGCCGCGATGATGGCGAGCGTCACCGTGATGCTCGCGGGCGTGGACGCCTGGTTCGAGTCGCCAGCACTTCCGGGGTCTGCCCGATCCTCCGCGCCGCCGAGAGTCCGGACCAACACCAGGAGGACGAGTCCCGCGGCGACAGCCAGGACGACGAGCACGGCATCGCTCGAGGTTCCCCGCGGGCGCGCCGCGAACAACAGAGGGCAGGCGACCGCGCCCGCGCCCCACGCCAAGTTGAGCGACGAGAGCGCCGCCCCACGCCGCGTCGGCTGGGAGTGGGCGACGCGGAGGTTGGTGGCCGGAATCGCCAGCCCGAGCCCCAGGCCGGTGGCGGCAACCGCCGCGAGAGCCAGCGGCCAGGTCGCGATCGCCAGGGACAGCAACCCGACGGCGATCAGGAAGTAGCCCAGCACCAGGCTGAGGCCCTGCCGATAGCTGGACAGGAACGACCCGAGCGCGCTCGCGAGGAACTGGGCGACGAACAGCGGCGCCAGTCGATCCACGGGAAGACGCCACTCCCGGGACAGTTCGGGAAGCAGCGGGCCGAGAAGTACCGTGACCACACCCGTCAGCAGGAAGCCCGCGTAGAGCGGCGCCCGCGCCGGCGTGACGCCGTCCGGGCCAGGCGCTACTGGAGCTGGGTCAGCCATCGCCGGGGGGCGGACCGGTCGAGTTCCGGACCACCAGGGTCGGCTCGATCGTGATCGCGGCCGGCGAGTCTTCGCCGGAAGCACTCAGCTTGCGCAGCAGTTCGGCGGCTGCCCGACGCCCCATCTCGTGCAACGGCTGTCGCATGGTGGTCAGGCTGGGGTTCTGGAAGGCCGCGCTCAGGATGTCGTCGAAGCCGACAACCGAGACGTCGTCCGGAATTCGGAGGCCGTTCTCGGTGAGCGCGCGCATCGCGCCGATCGCCGAAATGTCGTTGAAGGCGAAGAGCGCGGTGAAGGGCACGCCCACTGCGAGCAATCTCTGGCCGAAAATGTGTCCCTCGCGGTAGCCCTCCTCCGGCGAGAACTGCTCACCGGCCGGCCCTCCCGAGAGCTGCAGGGTAAGCCGCGGATCGATCTCGAGGCCGAGATCCGCCGAGGCCGCGACAATCGCCTGCCACCGCGATTCGGTGTCCGCCGAGTGGGCGTGGCCCTTGAAGAAGGCGATGCGGCGGTGGCCGAGTTCCGCGAGGTGGCCCAATGCCAGCCGAGCGGCCCTCTCGTGGTCGATCACCACGTTGGTTACGCCTTCGATCTCGCGGTGGCCGGCGACCGCGACCGCCGGCAGAGCCAGGGCCTGCTCGATCGGCGTGTTGACCAGGATCAGCCCCTCGACTGAGCGTTCCGTGAGGAGTTGCAGGTAATCGTTGAAGAGGTCGGGCTTCGAATGGTGGCCGGCCACCAGGTAGAAGTAGCCCTCCCGCAGGAGCTGGTCCTCGATGCCTCCGAGGACGCCCGCCGCGTAACCCTCGCTGATCTCCGGCAGAAGGACGCCGACCGCGAACGTGCGCTGGCGCCGAAGCGACCGCGCGACGAAGTTTGGCCGGTAGCCAAGCTCCTCCGCCGCGGCGCGGACGCGATCCTGCGTCTCCGGAGGGATCCCCTTGGCGGCCGGCGAGCGGTTCATCACCAGGGAAACGGTGGTCGGTGACAAACCGAGATGGGCCGCCACGTCCTTGAGCCGTACGGGTTTCCCGGAGTTCGGCTCGCCCCCGGGAGTTCTGTTTCCTCTGGCAGGACTCATCTTTCGTCGCTTGCTCTCGCGCGCTGCTCCCGCCCAGGCGCTACAGCCGGGTCGAGAATGGGGCTGTTCACAGGATGCTTGACAAGACTACGCGTCGTGTGCAGACTCAGGCTAGCATGCTAAAACGATTTAGTCCGCCCCCTTCCGTCTGCAGCGGGAGTTCGCCGGACGTTTGTACGGCTACCGGCTAAATCGGTTTACCCGTCAAGGAGGACCACTGTCCATGGCACGAAGACTCGCTCTCATCCTCATCATCACCCTGCTGGCCGCTCCTCTCGCGGCCCAGCGGTTCACGGCCAGCATCCGCGGCACCGTCACCGACCCGAACGGGGACGCCCTGCCCGGCGCCACGGTAAACCTGGAGGGTACCGAGACCGGTCTCAACCGGACGACGTTCACCAACGCCTCCGGCATCTACACCTTCGGCGATCTGCCGGTCGGCGCGTACGCGATCACGTTCACCCTGGACGGCTTCAAGGCATCCGTGGTCAGCGACATCGCCCTGCATGTCGCCGACGTGCGCGAGGTCAGCGCCGCACTCGAACTCGGCGACATCTCCGAGACGATCACGGTCGAGTCGGAGGCGATTGCCGTGGACACGCTGAGCGGCGAGGTCTCCGGCCTGATCAGCGGCGAGCAGATCCGCGAGCTGCCGCTCAACGGACGGAACTTCGTCCAGTTGACCCTCCTGCAGCCGGGCGTCAGCGCTCCCGAAGGCTTCGACACGAAGAACAAGGGCCTGCTGGCCGGCGTCGACCTGTCGATCAGCGGCAGCGGCACGACCGGCAACCTGTGGACCGTCGACGGCGCGAACAACAACGACGTCGGCTCGAACCGTACCATCCTGATCTACCCCTCGGTCGACGCGATCGAGGAGTTCAAGATCCACAGCAACAGCTACAGCGCCGAGTTCGGCGGCGCCGGCGGCGGCCAGATCAACATCGTGACCCGCGGCGGCACGAATCAACTCCGCGGCAGCGCCTTCATGTTCATGCGGGACGACTCCTGGAACGAGACGAACTACTTCCTGGAGCAGGCCGGGCTGGACACGGAGCCGCTCGACCGCCAGGACTACGGCTTCACCCTCGGCGGCCCGATCAAGCAGGACAAGCTCCACTTCTTCCTGTCCGCCGAATGGAACCAGGAAGAGCGCGGCATCGCCCGCGCCGGTTTCGTTCCCACCGCCGCCGAGCGCGCGGGTGACTTCAACGGTCCGTCGATCCCGGGGTGCACCCCGGGCATCCCGACCGATCCGACCACCGGCCAGCCATTCCCGGGCAACGTGATCCCCGGGGATCGGATCAACGCCGGCGGTCAGGGCATGTTGAATCTCTACCCCCTTCCCAACGTGACGCCCACGGCCGGCAGTTGCAACAACTGGGTCGAGGCCGTGGTCACGCCGATCGACTGGGAACAGGCGAACCTGCGGCTCGACTACGACGCCAGCGACCGCACCCGGTTGATGCTGCGCTACACCCAGGACACCTGGTTGAACGGCGCGCCGAACGCGGGTGAAGCGAACGGCCTGTGGGGAGACGACCCCTACCCCGCCGTCGACACGAACTGGGACCAGCCCGGCCACTCCCTGGTGGCGCAACTCAGCCAGACGATCGGCGACGACAGCGTGAACACGGTCACCTTCTCCTACTCGGGCAATGAGATCAGCCTCAGCCGGGGCGGCACGAACCCCGGACTGAACAGCCAGATCAACGCGGCGATTCCCGCGGCCTTCGGCGGCAAGACGGGCGGCGCCGACCGCAGCCACCCGGTGTTCTGGGGCGCCGCCGGCTACGGCGCGCTATGGAACATCGCACCCTGGGAGAACAAGCAGGACCTGATGGTTCTCAAGGACGACTACTCCCAGGTCTTCGGCAAGCACTGGCTCAAGGTGGGCGCCCTCTACAGTCAGAACAAGAAGAAGGAGTACATCGGCGGCAGCTCGGCTGCCGAGACGCCGCAGTTCTGGGGTCCGAGCACCGGCCACAACGGCTGGGGCGCCAACACCGGCAACCTCCTCGCCGACTTCCTGCTCCAGGACATGACCTTCGGCTATGCGGAGAACTCGCACCAGCCGGATCCGGAGCTGAACTGGGAGGACGTCGAGTTCTACATCGCCGACACATGGCAGGCCAACCCGCGCCTCAGCGTGGACTACGGCGTC
Source organism: Thermoanaerobaculia bacterium (assembly GCA_965232105.1). Lineage (GTDB taxonomy): Bacteria > Acidobacteriota > Thermoanaerobaculia > Multivoradales > Multivoraceae > Multivorans. The sequence goes on along the minus strand of OZ246956.1, from coordinate 1,345,494 downwards.
CGCTACTCGAACTACAAGTGGCCCTACGCCAGCGACAACCTGCTCACGACGTTCGTACCGGAACTGTTCGATCCGGCCCTGGGCGGCGACCCGTGCAACGGCCTGGCCCAGGTGCCGGGAACGGACCCCTGCGGCGACGCGGGCCTGCTGGGCGGCTCTACCGGTCCGGGCCGCGGGCTGGTGGACAGCGACACGGACAACTTCGCGCCGCGCCTCGGCATGGCCTACGACCTCTTCGGCAACGGCAGGAGCGTGGTCCGGGCCGGCTTCGGTCAGTTCTTCCAGCGCGACCGCGTGAACATCCAGCTCGAGTTCGCGGGCAACCCGCCCTTCCGCTCCAGCATCAACGGCATCCGCAAGCTCGACGAGGCGCCGGAGGCATGCACCGATTGCGGCCTCGGAAGGCCAATGTCGGGCATCGCCCCAGACTTCCAGACACCGTACAACCTTCAGTTCAACGTGGCCTGGGAGCAGCGCCTCGGCCGGAGCAGCACGATCGAAGTCGCCTACGTCGGCTCCCGCGGGCGCCACCTCACGCGACGGTCCGACATCAACCAGGTGGCCTCGGGCGACAACAACGGCAACGGCATCCCCGACCGGCTCGAGTACGTGACCGCCCCCGAGGGCGATGGCGGCGCAGGCGTTCGCGGCGCGCTACGACCGTACTCGGTCTTCGGCGACAGCACCATCCTGTTCTGGGAATCGAGCGGCATCTCCGAGTACAACAGCCTCCAGACGCAGTTCGTGCACCGGTACGGCACCGGCTCGCAGTTCCAGGCCTCGTACACCCTCGCGAGCTTCAAGGCCAACGATCCGCTCAACGACGCGGGCGCCGGCCTGTCCCCCAGTGCCATCACGGACCGCGAGAACCCCGATCTCGACTACGGCAACGCCGGCCTGCATCGGGATCACGTGTTCAGCGCCAACGTGATCCACAACCTGCCGAGGCTCGAGAACCAGAGCAGCCTCGTCCGAGCGCTGTTCGGGGCCTGGCAGTTCAGCGGCATCGCCCAGTACTCCTCAGGCCAGGCCCTGACCGTAAGGACCGGAAACCTGTCCGGGGTCAACGGCGCCGGCGGCACCGGGTACACCGAGAACATGCGACCGCTCCTCACGGGGGCCTCGTGCAGCGGCAGCGGCCTGCAGGTGATCAATCCCGACGCCTTCACGCTGGTCGGTTGGCAGCTCGGCACGCTCAGCGGCACCCGGCCCGGCGAGTGCGAAGGCGCGGATTTCTTCCAGGTCGACTTCTCGCTGACCAAGAACATCCGCATCACCGACCGGGTGACCGGCCAGTTCCGGTTCGAGGTCTTCAACGTGACGAACCGCGACAACTTCGTGGGCATCAACTCGGTGCTGAACCCGAGCAGCGTGACCTACGACAGCGAAAACGCCGCGGAGAGGACGACGATCACCGGCTACACCCTGCCGGCCAACTTCGGCGAAGCCCAGGCGGCCCGCGATCCGCGGCAGATTCAGATCGGTTTCAAGCTGTTGTTCTAGAGGCAACCACCGAACGCGGACCAGACGGCCGGCTCGGCCGCGCCCGTCTGGTCTGCGCTTCGCCTAACCCGCCGTGACGGCGGCGGATCCGTCGCATGCAGCCCCCTTCACCGCCAACGCAAAGGAAGCTGGACGTGGTTCGACGACCCCGCGCCGCGACGACTGGTCTTCTCACTCTTGCGCTGGCAGCCGCCTTCGCCGTTCCCGGCTCGGCGCAGCAGGCCCCGGCCTCCGAGGTCCGCCCGGAACTCTGGCCTGAACTGACTCCGCCGCTTCCGGCCGACCCGGAGCTCGAGGCGCGAGTGGACGATCTGCTCGAGCGGATGACCCTGCGCGAGAAGGTGGGCCAGGTCATTCAGGCGGAAATCCGCTCGGTCACGCCGCGGGACGTGCGGAGGTTCGACCTGGGTTCGGTGCTGAACGGCGGCGGCTCCTTTCCCGGCGACGACAAGCACGCGTCGCCCGAGGACTGGCTCGCGCTGGCCGACGACTTCCACGAAGCCTCGACCGACACCTCGGACGGCGGAGTCGGCATTCCGGTGATCTGGGGCGTGGACGCGGTGCACGGCCACAACAACGTGATCGGCGCGACCATCTTCCCCCACAACATCGGGCTCGGCGCGGCCCGGAATCCCGATCTGATCCGCCGCATCGGCGAGATCACGGCCCGCGAGGTGCTCGCCACCGGCCTGGACTGGAACTTCGGTCCGACCGTCGCCGTCGCACGGGACGACCGCTGGGGCCGCACGTACGAGAGCTACTCGGAAGACCCCGAGATCGTCACCCTGTACGCGCGAGCGCTGGTCGAGGGACTCCAGGGCACGGTCGGCAGCCCCGAGTTCCTGGGCGAGGAGCGGGTGATCGCCACGGCGAAGCACTTCCTGGGCGACGGCGGCACCTTCGAGGGCCGCGATCAGGGAGACACCCGGGCAAGCGAGGAGGACCTCCGCGACATTCACGGCGCGCCCTACATCGCCGCGCTCGATGCCGGCGCGCAGGCCGTGATGGCCTCGTTCAGCAGTTGGCACGGCCTGAAACTGCACGGCCACGCCCGGCTTCTGAGAGACGTGCTGAAGGGGCGGATGGCGTTCGACGGGCTCGTCGTCGGCGACTGGAACGGCCACGGCCAGTTGCCCGGCTGCAGCAACGAGAGCTGCGCCGACACGATTCGCGCCGGGCTCGACCTGTTCATGGTCCCGGAAGACTGGAGAGCGCTCCACAGGAACACGCTCCGGCAGGCGCGCTCCGGCGCGATTCCCGAGGCAAGGCTCGACGACGCGGTCCGGCGCATCCTCAGGGTGAAGATCCGCGCCGGCCTGCTCGACAGCGGCCGGCCGTCCGAACGGGCGCTCGGCGGACAGTTCGACCTGCTCGGCGCTCCCGAGCATCGCGACGTGGCCCGGCAGGCCGTACGCGAGTCCCTCGTTCTGCTGAAGAACGACGACGGACTTCTGCCCCTCTCGCCGAAGTCGCTCGTGCTCGTAGCGGGGCCGGCTGCCGACGACATCGGCCGGCAGACCGGCGGCTGGACGCTGACCTGGCAGGGCACGGGCAACACGAACGACGACTTCCCGGGCGCCACGTCCATCTGGGCCGGCATCGAACAGACCATCGAGGCGGCGGGCGGCCAGGCCGTCCTCTGCCAGGGCTGCGCCTACAGCGGCGAGCTGCCGGACGCGGCCATCTACGTGACCGGCGAGACGCCCTACGCCGAGGGCCAGGGCGACGTGACGAGCCTCGAGTACAGCCCGGGAGACAAGTCCGACGTCGAGCTGATGGGCCGGCTCCGGGCGGCCGGCATTCCGGTCGTCACGATCTTCCTGTCCGGACGCCCGCTGTGGGTGAACCCGGAGATCAACGCATCGGACGCCTTCGTCGCCGCCTGGCTGCCGGGCTCGGAAGGCGCCGGCGTGGCCGACGTCCTCTTCAGCCAGGCAGACGGCGCCGTCGCCCACGACTTCCAGGGCAAGCTCTCCTTCTCCTGGCCCCGCTCGCTGGACCAGACGGTCCTCAATGTCGGCGACGCGGAGTACGACCCGCTCTTCCCCTACGGCTACGGCCTGACCTACGCCGACGAGGGCAACCTCCCCGAACTGGACGAGACACGGCCTGAGGGGTCGTCGCCGGTTCAAACGACCGACGCCGGTGCATCGACGGGCGCGTCGCCCGAGCGCGTTCTCTTCGACGGACGGACGACGGAAGGGTGGCAGTTCTTGGTGGGCGACGAGGCGGACTGGGGGGTTTCCGCTCCCGACGGCCGCGGCGAGACCCGCCGCCGCGTGTCCGGCGTCGCGCTCTCGGCCGTCGACCGCAACGTCCAGGAAGATGCGCGAAAGGCGCAGTGGCGAGGCCGCGACGCGGCCCAGATCTACCTGCAGTCGAGTCCCATCGACCTGCGCGCCGAAACGGCTGAGGGCATGACTCTCGAGATCGACTTCCTGGTGGAGCAGGCGCCCGCCGGGAGAGTCCAGATGCGGATGGACTGCGGCTTCCCGTGTACCGGCGGTCTCCTCGTTACGCCCATCTTCGCGGGCGTTCCCGAAGGAACATGGGACACTCTGCAGATTCCTCTCCGCTGCTTCCAGGCTTCCGGCGCCGAGATGGACCGCATCGACACGCCCTTCCTGATCACGACGGACGGGCCGTTCACGCTCCGTTTCTCCCGCATCGCGATCGCGCCTGCCGATCCCGCCGCGCTGACGGCCGGTTGCTGAACGAGGAGAACACCCCATGCTGACGGCCAAGATCACCGCCCTCGATTGGACCGTCGTCGCGCTCTACTTCACCGGCGTCTTCGCGATCGCGGTCTGGGCGATCAGGCGCGTCCAGCACGGCGAACGCACCTCGTCGAGCTACTTCCTCGCCGGCCGCAACGTCGGCTGGTTCGTCGTCGGCGCTTCGCTCTTCGCCTCGAACATCGGCTCCGAGCACTTGGTCGGCCTCGCCGGCACGGGCGCCCAGAGCGGCCTGGTTCTCGGCCAGTTCGAGCTCCAGGCATCCCTGGTCCTGCTGATTCTCGGCTGGCTGTTCGTCCCGTTCTACGTCAAGAGCGGCATCTTCACGATGCCCGAGTTCCTGGAGCGGCGCTACTCGCCCGCGGCCCGCTGGTACCTCTCGGTCATCTCGGTCATCGGCTACGTCCTGACCAAGATCTCGGTGACGATCTACGCGGGCGGCGTCGTCTTCGAGACCCTGATGGGCATCAACTTCTGGACCGGCGCCCTGGTGGTCGTCGTCATCACGGGGGTCTACACGGTGCTCGGCGGTCTGCGCGCCGTCGTCTACACCGACCTGCTGCAGGCGATCGTCCTGATCGTCGGCGCCTCCACGGTGACGATCCTCGGTCTCGCCGAGCTCGGCGGCTGGCGGGTCATGGTCGAGACGGCCGGCCCCGGCTTCTTCGACATGTGGAAGCCGATGTCGGACCCCGACTTCCCGTGGACCGGCATCGCCTTCGGAGCACCGATCATCGCGGTCTGGTACTGGTGCACCGATCAGTTCATCGTCCAGCGGGCGCTCTCCGCGCGCGGCATCGACGACGCGCGGCGCGGCACGATTCTGGCCGGCTTCCTGAAGCAGTTGCCCCTGTTCCTGTTCGTCGTGCCCGGCGTGATCGCCTACTGCCTGTCGCAGTCCGGGAAGCTCGAGCTCGCCTCCTCCGACCAGGCGCTGCCGGCCCTGGTCGTCGCACTCCTGCCGGCCGGCTTCCGGGGCCTCGTCGTCGCGGGCCTGCTGGCGGCTCTGATGAGCAGCCTCTCCTCCGTCTTCAACTCCTGCTCGACCCTGATCACGATCGACATCTACAAGAAGCTCCACCCCGGCGTCTCGGAACGCCGGCTGGTTCTCGTCGGCCAGACGGCCACTGTCGGTCTCGTGGGACTGGGACTGCTCTGGATCCCGCTGATGCAGAACATCTCCGGCACGCTCTACCAGTACCTCCAGAGCGTCCAGGGCTACATCTCCCCGCCGATCACCGCGGTCTTCCTGCTCGGGCTGTTCTGGAAGCGCCTCAACGCCCAGGGCGCAATCGCGTCACTGGCCGTCGGCTTCGTCCTCGGAATGGGCCGGCTCGTGGCCGAGCTGAACAAGGACAGCCTGAGCGGCTTCCTCTACACCTTCGCCGACATCAACTTCATGCACGTCGCGATCTTCCTGTTCCTGATCTGCGCGGCCGTGCTCGTCGCGGTCAGCCTCTGGTTCCCACCGCCCTCCCAGCAGCAGGTCGCCGGCCTGACCTACAGCCGGTCCGGCACGGCAGACCTCCTGGCCGAGTCCGACCCGGCCAAGCGCAAGCTGGACCGGACGCTGTCGATCCTCCTGGTCCTGATCGTCGCCGCGGTGATGGTGTACTTCTCGGGGTAGCGCTGGAGCGTCTAGCCCGGGGACAGTAGCCAGGCCGCCGGCACCGCCAGGACTCCGGGAGCCAGGTAGCGCACCTCAAGATCCTGCGATACGACGACAGCCCCCAGCAGCGGCTTGTCGAGAAGCGGCTCCAGGCCGCGCAGTGTCCGGGCGTCCGCCCTGGACACCTTGCGCGACGCCTTGATCTCGATGCCGACGAAGCCCTCCTCGAGTTCAAGCAGCAGACCTACCTCCCGCCGGTCGTACGTCCGAAGGTGAAAGAAGTCGGCGAACAGACCGGCGTTCCGCACCTGCTTGACGATCTCCGCTACCAGCGCGGACTCATACTCCTCTCCCGTCCAGTCGCCAGTGCGGTTGAGGATCGTACGGAGAATCCCCGGATCCACGAAGTGCACCTTGGGCATCTTCGCCAGGCGCTTTTCCGGGTTGCGGAAGAACGGGGGCAGTTGAATCACCTGGTAGCTCAGCTCCAGGTAGCGCAGGAACCGGCGCGCCGTCGCCGGCGCGATGCCCGCCGACCGCGCCAGATCGCTGAAGTTGACGGTTCGGGCCGTCCGGGTCGCCAAGGCCCTCTGGGCCACGACGAACGGCTCGAGGTCCCGCAGCGCCGCCAGGTCGGCGACGTCCCGCTCGAGGTACGTACGCTGGAAATCGCGCAGCCAGCTCCTGCGCTCGTCGTCGGTCAGGTCCGCGTGGTGAACGACCGGCATGCCGCCGAAACGTAGGTAGTGCTCGAGAATCCCCGAGTAGCGTGCGCAGCTGCGGTCGGCGCCCGGCTGTCCGAGCAAAACCTCGTCGCTCCGGCAGGCTCGCTCGAGCCACAGGATCAGGCGTGAAGGCGCGAGCCGGTCGTCCCAGGAAGACGTCGCCATCTCGGGCAGAGTCAAAGGCCAGAGTTCTTCGATGGCTGCCCTGCCGGCCAAGCTCTCCTTGACCCTGGAGAGCAACAGGATCTGACTGCTGCCGAGCAGGAAGTAGCGCACGTCGGGCGACTGGTCGTAGGCCGCCTTGACCGTCTCCACCAGGGACGGAGCCTTCTGGACCTCGTCGAGGATGGCGTGCGGAAAGCGCTCGACCCACTCCGCCGCTGTCATGCGGGAGAACCCTGGACGCACGGCGGGATCCTCCAGGGAAATGTAGGGCATGTCCGGGAAGCACCGCTGAATCAAGGTCGTCTTGCCCGTCTGGCGCGACCCGGTGAGAACGAGAAGCCGCGCGAGCCTGCTGGCGGCACGCTTTCGCAGACGGGACTCCATGGCTCGATTCTTCATATTAAGAGCGCATTCTAGCGTAAAATGATTAGTTCATGACGAATCACACGCAGTGTAGCGACAGGACGCCTGCGGCACGTCGGCGCCTTCGGCCGGTCTGACTCTCATCATGGCTTCTTAGTAGACCCCGTCCTACTTCTTGACAGCAAACTCTCAGAGCATCATGATGTGTCCATGCGAACCACCGTCACGCTCGACGCCGACACCGAGTCCTTGCTGCGGGAGGCGATGCGGCAGCGGGGACAGACCTTCAAGCAGGCCCTGAACGATGCGGTCCGGCACGGCCTCGCCGGTGTCGCGGCTGACCCGGAGCGTCCTCCGTTCGTCCAGCGGAGTTTTCCCATGGGCCTCAGGGCCGGGTACGACCTCGGCAATCTGTCCGGTCTCGAGTCGGATCTCGACACGGATGCGTTTCTCGAAGTCACCCGCCGCCTCATCCAGGAGAGGAACGGGCCGAAGTGATCGTCCCCGACGCGAACCTTCTCCTGTACTCGGTCGATTCGACGAGTCCGTTCAACTCGCGCGCGACGGAGTGGTGGGCCGGCTGTCTGAGCGGCTCAGTTCCGGTCGGCCTCTGCCAGCCCGTCCTGTTCGCCTTCCTGCGGATCAGCACGAACCGGCGCGTCTTCCAGGAACCGCTCCCACTCGAGACTGCCGGCGATCTGGTGGCCGAATGGACCGCCCACCCCGTCACGCGCCTCCTGTTGCCGGGTGAAGACCATGTGCGGCACGTGGTGGAACTGCTCGCCGCCACGGGATCCGCGAGCGGCGATCTCGTAACCGACGCGCAGATTGCAGCGCTGGCCCGCGCCCATCGAGGCGAGGTGCATACCGCCGATCACGACTTCCAGCGCTTCCCGGGGGTGTCCTGTCGCTACCCGCTCGCGCCCGACGATGCATAACGGCTGCGGTAAGCTGGCGCGGATCCGGACTTGTTCTGCAGGAGGGTAGCGATGACGAGTCGACGCCTGGTTGGTTTTGCTCTCTGCCTGGTCTTCGCCGCGGCGGCCTACGGCGCCGCCGATGCCACGGAGGGCCCCACATTCTACGAGGACGTCCTGCCCATCCTGCAGGAGAACTGCCAGGAGTGTCACCGGCCGTCCGGCGGCAAGATCTACCGGGGCGGCGTGCCGATGTCGCTCACCACGTACGAGGATGCGCGCCCGTGGGCACGCGCGATCGTCCGGCAGACGGCGTCGAAGGAGATGCCGCCGTGGGACGCCTCGGAGCACTTCGACGGCGTGTTCAGGAACGAGCGCGGCCTGACGGACGCCGAGATCGCGACGATCCGCCGGTGGGTCGAGGCCGGCGCCCAGCCCGGTCGGCCGGAGGACGGTCCCGAGCCCATCGACTGGTCAGACGACGAGGGCTGGCTGTTCCCCGATCCCGACCTGGTGCTCAAGATGCCCGAGCCCTACTACGTCGAGGACGACATCAAGGACATCTACACCAAGCACCGCCTGGTCCTGACGCCCGACCTCCTGCCCGAGGACAAGTGGGTGCAGGAGATCGAGTTCCGCCGCGGCAGCGAGCTCGTCCACCACTTCAACATCTTCGTCAAGGGGCCGAACGACGAGGAGACTCGCGGCGACGGCGACTACCTCGGCGGCGCCACCTCGGGCTCACCGCCGCACGTGTGGCCGGAGGGCTACGGTTCGCTGCTCGAAGTCGGCGCGACGCTCACCTTCGACCTGCACTACCACAAGGAGCCGGGCCCCGGCAGCGGTGGCTGGGACCAGTCGTCCATCGCGCTCAAGTTCGCGACGAAACCGGTCGAGCACCCGATCCACTTCTTCCCGATCAGCAACTACGAGTTCGAGATTCCGGCCCGCCACGACTACTGGCACGACACCGCCGAGCGGACCTTCGACCGGGAGGTGACGGTCCTCGGCATGCTCCCCCACATGCACATGCGCGGCCGCGAGTCGAAGTACACCGCCTTCTACCCGGACGGCACGGAGGAGCTGATCCTCCACGTGCCGGACTGGGACTTCGACTGGCAGGAGATCTACTGGTACTCCGAGCCGAAGGTGCTGCCCAAGGGCACCCGCCTGCGGATCGACATGTGGTTCGACAACTCCCCCGAGGAGGCGGAGCGCTGGGGCTTCAACCCGGACCGCGACGTGGGCTTCGGCCCGATGTCGACCGACGAGATGTTGATGGGCTTCATCTCCTGCGTGTACAGCGACGAGGAGCCGCCGCGGGCGAGTTCGCCTGGTCGTGTCACCGAAACCGCCGGCGGCGAGTAAACGCCACGAGGGTCTTGCGCAGCCAAACCGGGTGCGCCGGCCTTCTGGCCGGCATCCGGCGCGAAGCGCCGGCTTCTGCACTCTCTGCCGCGCCAGCCGCCAGACCCCAACCCGCGAGGCAGCCACAATGAGAGTTGGTTTCCTCCTCTGCCTACCGCTCGCAGCCCTCCTGGCTGCCTGCGCCACCGGCGACAACGGGTCGCAATCGGCCGCACTCGACGCCGATGCCCAGGTCGTCCTCCTCAACAGCGACAACTTCGACCAGGAGGTCTACCAAGCCGGCGTCCCCGTCCTGGTCGACTTCACCGCGACCTGGTGCGTCCCCTGCAAGGTGGTCGACCCGATCGTCGAGAGCCTGGCGCCGGAGATGGCGGGCCGCGCCAAGATCGGCAAGCTGGACATCGACGAGTCGCCGGGAATCTACCGCGGGCTGGGGGTCAACGGCGTGCCCCACGTCCTCTTCTTCAAGGACGGCAAGGAGCAGGACCGGATCGTGGGTGTCCACGCCAGAGAGACCTACGTCGACTACCTGGAGGCGATGATCGCCGGCAAGTCGGCGTTCGACGCTTCCCTCGCGTTTCTCGACGACGACGCGTTCCGCCGACACTTCGTGGTCTCACGGCCCATCGAGGACCTCGAGAAGGCGCTCCCCGAGCGGCCGGACCTGCTCGTCGAACCGTTCGAGAACGGTCAGACGCCGCTGTCGCTCATTCTGCTCTCGTCCAGTGTGCGGCAGAACGCCCAGATCGATCTCGCGCTGACGCAGGATCCGACGATCTCCACCGCCGACCTGGCCGGCCTGGGCCGGTGCGACGAACTGCAGGCCGCCCTTGCCGCGGACCCCGAGGCCGCCAGCCGGCCGGACCCGGACGGCGCGTCGCCGCTGTGGGTCGCGCTGATGCGCTCACGCCGCCTGGAAGACCGTAGCTGTCTCCAGACCCTGCTCGATGCCGGCGCCGACCCGTCGAGAGAGCAGGAGAATCGGTTCCACCTTGCCCGCCCGCTCGTCCTCCAGGAGGACATCGACCTGCTGCGCGACTTCCTCGACCGCGGCATGGATCCCGAGTCGACGAACGACGAGGGCTACAACCTCCTCCACTGGGCCAGCACGTACAGCATGGTCGACGGCGCCCGCCTGCTCCTGGAGCGCGGCGTCGACGCCGGCGCGCAGACACAGCAGGGCCAGACCCCGCTCGACATCGTCCGCGACCGGCGCGAGCGACGGATGGAGTCGCTCGAAGAAGTCGAGTCCGAGGAGCACCGGACCGTACTGGCCGAGTCGCTCCGGAACATCGAGGAGATGATCGCGCTGCTGGAGGGCTAGTACGGAGCCGGCCTTACGGCCGGCGCGGAATCGTCGCCGCTTCGCGGCACGTCTTTGTCAGAAGCCGGCGGGGACGCCGGCGCACCCAGTGTGGAGCGCTGTCGTAGTGCGGCGCCAGTTGCTAGATGTGCGGTTCGACGCTGGGCATCAACTGGTCCATGTAGACGCGGGGGACCATGACGCGACGGCCGAACATGCTGAGCGCCCGGTGTTCCGAGCCGGCTAGTCGCGCTCCGGCGGCGCCGATCAGCCGCGCGAGCGCCGTCTCACGCCAGAACCAGTCCCGCAGCTCGAGCGAAGTCGCCCGGCCCGGGCGGCCCTGGGCCGCCTCCATGTACCAGGTGCGCAGGTCGTCGCAGCCCAGGCGCACCCATTCGGGGAGCGGCAGGTTCGTGGCGACGGACGGGTCCTTCGCGCCGCCTGCCAGTTCGCCCAGTCCATGCACGATCTGCTCGTGGCTCAGGCCGCTCGCCATCGGCGCGGACCGGCCGCGCCGCGCCGCGTACACCTCGTGCCAGGGAGCGAGGCGGCGCAGCTCCGCGAGAACTTCCGCCACCAGCCCCGCATCGCCATCGGCGACGCCACCGAACGAGACCGGGCAGGACCAACTGCCGCCGTCGTCGTGGCCGTCATCGTCACCGGCGGGAGCGTCGTCGGGAAAGTCCTCGAGGATGACGGGGCCGTCCCGCCGCTCCAGCAGACCGAGTGCCGCGCGCAGGACGCGGCGCTGGAAGTCCGGCTCATGGGGCGCGCCGAACGGCCGCCCGAGCTCGAACGGCACCCACAGAAACCTGGGCAGTTCCATCCGCTCGGTGTTGACCCGCACCAGGCTGATGCCCGTCGTCGCGATGCCTTCGCTCTCCAGGTAGTGACTTGCCGCGCCCACGGCCGGTCCGATCGAAGTGGACGGATGAGTGGGTCATCGTCAGGTCGCTCGTCGAGATCGAGCCCGGAATCACGCGATAGCTCAGATCGACCGTCGAGAAGGCCCGGTCGCCCACGCGGTGCAGGCCGGCCGAGGTCACCAGCGCCACGCGGCGCTCTGCCAGCGGCGGACCCTCGACCCAGGGCCGCGTCGCGAACGGCACGCACTCCTTCGCCACCAGGTGAGCGGCTTCGACCTCGGGCATGTCGGACAAACGGACCATCGGGTTTCCCTGTAAGCGGCCCGGGACCATCTCCGGGGCTGACACAATCTTAGGTTCGATCCAATGACACGCAGGGAGTGACGCCCATGAGCATTGCCGCCTCCGTAGACACGAGCGTCCCGCCGGCCGCCCTGGACCTGGCCGACCCCAAGCTGCTCCGCGATCAGGCCTACATCGACAGCCAGTGGGTCGACGCCGACTCCGGCGAGACCTTCGCCGTCGAGAACCCGGCCACGGGCGAGGTCCTGACCCAGGTCGCCTGCTGCGGCACCGACGAAACGAGGCGCGCCATCGAGGCGGCCGGAAAGGCCTTCGAGCAGTGGCGGCACACCACGGCCAAGGAGCGCGCCGCGCTGCTACGGCGTTGGTTCGACCTGATGATGGAGAGCCAGGAAGACCTGGCTCAGATGATGACGGCGGAGCAGGGCAAGCCCCTCTTTGAAGCCCGCGCGGAGATCGCCTACGGCGCCAGCTACGTCGAGTGGTTCGCCGAAGAGGCCAAGCGGGTGTACGGCGACACGATTCCCCAGCCTTCCAACGACAAGCGCATCGTCTGCATCAAGCAGCCGGTCGGAGTGGTGGCCTGCATCACCCCCTGGAACTTCCCCAACGCGATGCTCGCGCGCAAGATCGCACCGGCCCTCGCGGCCGGCTGCACGGTGGTCTGCAAGCCAGCCAACGAGACGCCCCTGTCTGCCAATGCTCTGGCCGAACTGGCGACGCGAGCGGGCATCCCGGCCGGAGTGATCAACATCCTCTGCGGCAAGACCGAGGAGATCGGCGAGGAACTGACGTCCAACCCCACGGTCCGCAAGCTCACCTTCACGGGCTCCACCGCGGTGGGCAAGCTGCTCATGGCTCAATGCGCGGGCACGATGAAGCGGATGTCCATGGAACTGGGCGGCAACGCTCCCTTCATCGTGTTCGACGACGCCGACCTGGATGCGGCGGTGGCCGGCGCCATGATCTGCAAGTTCCGCAACGCGGGCCAGACCTGCGTCTGCGCCAACCGCATCCTGGTCCAGGAAGGCGTCTACGACGAGTTCGCGGAGAAACTCGCCGCGGCCGTGGCCGGGATCAAGATGGGCTACGGCACCGAGGAAGGCGTCACCGTGGGTCCGCTGATCAGCACCGAGGCCGTGGCCAACGTGACCAGTCGCGTCACCGACGCGGTGGACCGGGGCGCCACGGTCGAGATCGGCGGCGGTCCGTCGGATCTGGGCGAGTGCTTCGTCCAGCCCACCATCCTCACCAACGTGACCGACGACATGCGGGTCTTCCGCGAAGAGATCTTCGGACCCATCGCGCCGCTGATGAAGTTCAGCACCGAAGAGGAAGCGATCGCCATGGCCAACGACACCGAGTTCGGCCTGGCCAGCTACTTCTACGCTCGCGACGTCGGCCGCATCTGGCGCGTCAGCGAGGCGCTGGAGTACGGGATCGTCGGCATCAACGAAGGCATCATCTCCAACGAGATGGCCCCCTTCGGCGGCGTCAAGGAATCCGGCCAGGGCCGCGAGGGGTCGAAGTACGGGCTCGACGACTACCTGGAGATCAAGTACATGTGCATCGGGGGGATTGAGGGGTAGGAGGAAGGTCGAGGTCGCCGGCCGCAAGGCCGGCTCCGCTCAACCGCCGACCCTCAAGCCGCTTCCCGAGAACCCGCTACGAGCCCCGCCAAGTCACGCACGTCCCCCACCGTCTCCAACCGCAACGACAACTCCCGCAACCGATCACTCGCCTCCGTCCCCAGTAACGGCGCCGTCAGCCCGGTCATCTTCGCCGCCAGCTTCGCTCCCTGGGCCTCCAGGTCGGTGGCCGGAATCCCCGTGTCGTGAAATTCCTCCAGGCTGTGCCCGTTCGCCCGCAGCTCAACACGGGCCTGCGTGTGACCAAGCCCGCGATCCGTCCGGACCTCGACCTTGTCGATCATCCGCGCGACCTCCGGATTGTCCAGCGTCTCGTCGACGAACGTGCCGGTATCCGTCGTGTCGATCCCCAGCATCGCCAGCGAAGTTGTCGCGACCAGGCTGAACTTCGCTTCGAGGCCGGTGGTCGGCTCCGGGATGCCGCATACGTCAAGTAGCCCCGGATGCACCGTGACAACCGCCTTCTCGACCTCGACCGGCGAGATCCCCTCGGCCGCCAACTGCGGCCTCAACCGCCCCACCGACTCGATCGCCGCGTGCGTCAGGTAGCAGGCGGCGTGGTACTTGAACAGCGTGTCCTCGATCAGGAAGCGGCCTTCCTGCTCCTCCAGTCGCTGCCAGTTGACCTCGTCGCACCCCTTGCCTGCGGCATCCGCGTAACCCTGGCGGCCGTCGACGGCCTCGGGGTTCGAGGTGAAGCCCCGCATCGCCAGCCGCGCCGACAGCAGGCCGCGTTCGGCGGCGTGGCCGGCGTGGAACGGCTTGGTCATCGTGCCGAAGTTCGCCTTGAGGCCGCTGGCCTGCGAGGCCGCGAGGCCCAGGGCGTGCGCGAACTGCTCGTTGCTCGCACCGAGTAGATGGCACGCTGCGGCCGCCGCACCGTGGACGCCGATCGTCGACGTCGAGTGCCAGCCCTTGGCGTAGGCGGCGCCTCCGATCAACGCGCCGACGCGCGATTCCACCTCCACGCCGACAACGAACGCGACGAGCAGCCGCTCGCCGCTCGCGCCCATCTCCTGGGCCTGCGCCAGGGCGGCCGGGAAGACCGGCACCGTGGGATGACCGCCCATCATGCTGTGCGTGTCGTCGAAGTCGAGCGCGTGGCCGGCCGCGCCGTTGACCAGCGCGGCGACGCCCGGCGCGCAGTGGAGGTCCGTGCCCACGATGGAACACGGGCCTGCCTGACCACCCAGCTCATCGCGCAGGATCCCGGACAGCGGCTCACGGCTGCCGGCCAGCGCACAGCCGAACCAGTCGAGCACGCACTGGCCGGCCACGGTGCGGGCCGACTCGGGAATGTCGTCGAGACGCAAACGGCCGTAGCGGTCCCAAAGGTGGTTGGCAAGTTTCATCGTTGTCTCCTCCGCTCTTGCGACTCCCGGCAGCCCTCAGATGCCGGCGAGGACGCCGGCGCACCCAGTGTGGCGCGGCCCGGGCATGCCTAGCTCCTCCTCGACGGCTTCCCCAGCAGCGCGTCGGACACGATCTTCAGCATGATCTCCGACGTCCCCTCGAAGATCTTCGTCAGCCGCGCGTCGCGCCAGTAGCGCTCCACCGGGTAGTCCGTCGTGTAGCCGGCGCCGGCCAGGACCTGCAGCGCGTCGGAGCACACCCGCTCCGACATCTCGGCGGCGTAGTACTTCACCATCGCCGCCTCCTTGGCGGCCGAAACGCCACTGTCGATCTTGGCGCAGACGGAGTAGTTCAACTGGCGCGCCGCCTCGACCTCGGCCGCCATGTTCGCGATCTTGAAGCGGATCGCCTGGAAGTCGGCGATCGGGCGCCGGAACTGGATGCGTTCCTTCGAGTACGCGATCGCCTGCTCCAGCGCGCCCTGGGCAAGGCCGATCGACCGTGCCGCGGTGTGGGCCCGGGCGCTCTCCAGCCCGCGCGCCATGCCGTAGAACGCCTGGCCCTTGGCCTCTTTCTGGCGCTTCGTGATCGGCACCCGCACGTTCTCGAAGTGGAGTTCCCAGGTCTTCCAGCCGTGGTAGCCGATCTTCGGGATCGGCGAGCCGGTGACGCCCTTCGGCAGCTCGCCGGGCGGCTTCTCGATCCCGATTCCGGTCAGCGCGGCGTGGCGCTTCCTCGGATCGCCCTCAGTCCGCGCGATGACCTGGATAAAGTTCGCGCCGTCGGCGAAAGTGCACCAGTACTTGTTGCCGGTGATCACCCAGTGGTCGTCCTCCATCCGCGCCCGGCAGGTGATCGACGAGATGTCCGACCCGACCTCCGGCTCCGACATCGCGAGCGCGCCAAGGTACTTCCCCTGCGCCATCAGCCTGATCCGCTTGACGCGCTCCTCGCCCTCGAACGGGATCGACCGGTAGAAGCCGTTGCCGCGGGCGATGATGCTCGCCACGCTCATCCAGCCCCGCGCCAGCTCCTCGGCCACCAGGCAGTACTCGAACGCCCCCAGCCCGGCGCCGCCGTACTCCTCCGGGATCACGATGCCGAAGAAGCCAAGCTCGCCCATCTGGTCGATCAACGACTGCGGGATCGCCCCCTTCTTCGGGTCCAGCTCGTTGGCTACGGGTAAGACTTCCTTGTCCGTGAAGTCCCGCGCGATCCGACGGAGCATCTCGCGCTCCGGCGTCATGTAGCCGACGGTCCGGGATGGAGTGACGTCGTTCATGGTGTGGTCGATGGTGGCTCGTCGTCTGTCAGGCCCGCGAGTCGGCGAGCCTAGCTGACGGCGCTTGGTGTCTCTGCCGCCGGCCGAGCCGGAGCTGGGTGGTTCGCATCAGACCTGTTCGTGGACTATATTCGGTCCAAGAGAAGGGAGGTCCCATGTCACTGTCTGAACAGATCAAGCCGATCAGCTACCTGAAAGCCCACGCGGCCGAGATCATCCGTACGCTCGGCGACCGGCCGGAGCCCTTGATCATCACGCAGAACGGCGAGGCCAAGGCTGTCGTTCAGGACATCGACAGCTACGAGCGGATGCAGGAGACCTTGGCCCTGCTGAAGATGCTTGCGCTGGGCGACCGTCAGATCGAAGCCGGTCAAGTGCAACCGGCGGCGGATGTGATTGCGCGGCTTCGGGAGCGCTACAAGGCTGACTGAATGCCCTTCGCGGTCCACTTGACCGACGCCGCCGCCCACGACCTGGAGAAGATCGGCGACTACATCGCCCGGCACGATGGACCACGCAGGGCCCTGGACGTGCTTAGCCGGATCGAACAGGCGTTCCAGGCGTTGTCCGAACTCCCTGCACGCGGTAGCTATCCCGAAGAGCTGCTGGAGTTCGGGATTCGAGAGTACCGGGAGGTGTTCTTCAAGCCGTACCGGATCATCTACCGGGTTAAGGACGAAGACGTTTACGTCTCGGTGATCGCCGACGGGCGGCGCGATATGCGTGCTCTTCTGGAGCAGCGTCTGTTGGGCATCTAACTAGACCAGCGAACGCACGTCCGTCCCGTCAGCGTGGCGGGCGATAGGTCTCGACCGGCGGGAGCTGCGAGCCGGACAGGTCGGCCGGAACGCCCTCCTCGGCTCTGACGGTGTGGGTCAGCGTGCCGATCCCCTCGATGCTGGCGCTGATCGTCTCGCCCGCCTGCAGGTACCCGGAGCCTGTCGCGCGCTGAACGCGACCGGCGCCGGTTCCGCCGGACGTCCCGCTTTGCAGAACGTCACCAGGGAACACCGTAATGAGCGACGACGCATACTCGATCAGCTCCGGTATGTTGTGGATCATGTCTCCCGCCCTGGCCTCCTGGACGGTCACGCCGTCGATGACCAGGGTCTGGTGCAGGCGCTCCATCGGGTCGCCGTAGAACTCCTTCGGAACGATCCAGGGCCCATGCGGCGCGAACGTGTCATGGCCCTTGCCGACGAACCAGTCCAGGACGGCGCCGAAGCCACCCGGCGGACGCCCGCCACGATCGGATATGTCCACGGCGACCATGTACCCGAACACGTGGTCGTATGCACGGCTCGCGGAGATGTACTTGCCCGTACGGCCGAAGACGATGGCCATTTCGACTTCCCATTCGATCCGGTCACGGCCGTAGGGCATCACGATGTCCTCGCCGCTGCCGATGATCGCGCCGCGGGTGGGCTTCAGGAAGAGATAGGGCACGCCCCGGTTCTCCTGCCGCTCCCTGGTCCGCGCCTTCAGCTCCTCCTCGGTGCAGCCCTCGCACGCGTGTGTGTAGAAGTTGACCGCCGCGTTCATCAGCTTGCTCGGATACAGGATCGGCGCAAGGATCCTGACGTCGTCGACGTGGTGGACGTAGGCGGCGCGCGTGCCCTCCGACAGCCGGTTCCCGGCGACGAGGTCGTTGACGATCTCGTAGAGCCGGTACTTGAGGCCGTACTCGTACCGGCCGATCAGCTCGAGCATGTCGGCCGGCATGGCGAGGCGGGGGTAGCTTGAATCGAGCTCCAGCTCGGTGTTCGCCGCGCCGATGTCGACGATCAGCGAATCCCGCAGCACGAGCCCCACGACGGCCTCCCCGTCGATCTGGAAGGTGCCGACTTTGAAGGGTTCGGCCGATTCGTTGGCCTGGGCCTGGAGCCCGGCCGGAGCTGCGAGCACCACGAGCAGGGCAGCGAGAAAAGTTGAGCGCATTCAGCCCTCCGTGTGAATCGAGTTTAGCGTTCCAGAATGACCGCTCGGAGGGCTATCGTCAAGATCAACTGTCCTTGCGCCGAGACCGCCCCAGACCGATCCGCTACATTCCGACCGGCCCACCATGAACCACAGCCAGATCGTCAGCTTCCTCTGGGGCGTCGCGGACCTGATCCGCGACACCTTCAAGCGCGGCAAGTACCAGGACGTGATCCTGCCGCTGACCGTCTTGCGCCGGCTCGACTATGTGCTGGCGCCCACGAAGGCGGAGGTGCTGGCGACCCAGGCCCGGTACAAGGACGAACTCGCGAATCTGGACGGGCTCCTAACTCGCGCCTCCGGCTTCGCGTTCTACAACACGTCCCCGTACGACTTCGGGAAGCTCCTCGCCGATGCGCCCGATCTCGCGAAGAACCTGCGCGCCTACATCGCCGGCTTCAGCCCCAACATGCGCGAAGTGCTGGAGAAGTTCGACTTCGACAACACGATCTCGAAACTCGACGAATCGGGATTGCTCTTCCAAGTCCTGCAGCGGTTCGGCGACCCGAAGGTGAACCTCCACCCCGACGAGATCGACAACTTCACGATGGGCACGATCTTCGAGGAGCTCATCCGGAAGTTCAACGAGGCGCTGAACGAGAACCCCGGCGAGCACTTCACGCCCCGCGACGTGGTCCATCTCATGGTCGACCTGATGCTGGCCGGCGACGAGGAGGACCTGCGGACGGAGGGCGCTGCGCGAAGCATCTACGACCCCTGCTGCGGCTCAGGCGGAATGCTCACGATCGCCAAGGAGCACACGACCCTCGGTGAGATCCGCGACGGCAACCGCCTGAGCGACCCGGTCAACCCGGACGCTCACACCCACCTGTTCGGCCAGGAGGTGAACCCCGAGACCTTCGCCCTCTGCAAGTCGGACCTCTTCATGAAGTCGGAGGATGGCGGCGACGCGAAGAACATCCTGTTCGGAAGCACCCTCTCGAACGACCGGCACGCCGGAACCGGCTTCGACTACATGATCGCCAATCCGCCCTACGGCAAGGACTGGAAGCGCGACCAGGCCGCGGTGCGGACCGAGCACGACCGGGGCGCCGCCGGCCGCTTCGCTCCGGGTCTTCCGCGGATCAGTGACGGACAACTCCTGTTCCTGCTCCACATGCTCGCGCACACGAAGGAGCCGGCCGAAGGCGGCTCGCGGATCGCGATCATCATGAACGGCTCGCCCCTCTTCAGCGGTGACGCCGGCAGTGGCGAAAGCGAGATCCGTCGCCACATCCTCGAGAACGACCTGCTCGAGGCGCTCATCGCTCTCCCCGAGCAGCTCTTTTACAACACCGGCATCGCCACCTACGTCTGGGTGCTCACCAACCGGAAGCGGCCCGAGCGCCGCGGCAAGGTCCAGCTCATCGACGCCACCTCGTTCTGGGTTCTGCTGCACAAGAGCCTAGGCGCCAAGCGCCGCGAGATCCCGTTCGACCGGAAGGAAGACATCCTGCGGCTGCTCCGGGACTACGAGGACGGCGCCACCCGGATCGTCGTCGAGGACGGCGAGGAGCGGGAGGTCGTCGTCAGCCGCATCTACCCGACGACGCACTTCGGCTTCCGCAAGATCACCGTGGAACGGCCCCTCCGGCTCGACTTCCAGGCCAGCCCCGAGCGCATCGCGCGGCTGGACGATGTGCGTGCCTTCGCCAACCTGGCCGTTTCCCGCAAGAGGGACCCCGAAGCCAGGGCAAAGGACGAGCAAGCCGGTAGAGAGAAGCAGGCAGCCATTCGCGGCCTGCTGCCGACACTGCCCGACCGGCTGTTCCTGGACAGAGCGGCCTTCGAAGCCGAATTGGACCAGGCGGTCCAAGCAGCCGGCCTGAAGCTCACTGCACCCATCAAGAAGACCGTGCTCTCCGCTTTGTCCGAGTGCAACGAGGAGGCGGAGGTCTGCCGCGACCGGAAGGGCCGTCCCGAGCCGGATCCGGAACTCCGTGACACTGAGAACGTGCCCCTCTCGGAAAGCATCGAGTCCTTCTTCGAGCGCGAAGTGAAGCCCCACGTTCCCGACGCCTGGATCGACACGAACCGCACGGACCCCCACGACGGCGAGGTCGGGCTCGTGGGCTACGAGATCAACTTCAACCGCTACTTCTACGTGTATCGCCCGCCCCGCCCCTTGGAGGAGATCGAGGCCGATATTCAGCGCGTGGAGAAGGACATCGTGAAGATGTTGCGAGAAATGGCAAGCTGAGCACGGAAATGTCGGCATTTGATGGCAACTGCCGGCAACTTGACACGCCAGCGTAAGGCCGCCTAAGCTCTGCCAATGGCGGACGAGAACAGCAGGCAACTGTCCACGGTTGCCGACGTTTCCGATCAGCGTTCCCGGCTGAGCGGCACCGCCCGGCAGAGCCTCGGCGCCAGGGGCTTCTTCCGCCAGCGCGATGCGGCCCAACTTGGCGTCCACTCCCGCCAACTACGCCAACTCGTGGATGTCGGGTCGGTCGAGAGAGTTGCCCGCGGTCTCTACCGGCTCGCCGACCTGGAACCCACCGAGCACTACACCCTGGCTGCCGTCTGCGCGCGGGTCCCGAACGCCATCGTCTGTCTGCTGTCCGCGCTGAGTGTCCACGGCCTCGGGACCCAGCTCCCGTGGCAGGAGTGGATCGCCATTCCGCACAAGGCCAGAGCCCCTCAGCTTGGCGGGCTACCGGTCAAGATCGTTCGCTTCTCCGGCGCCTCGCTCCACTACGGTGTCGTCAGTGCAGCCTTCGAGGGGGTTCCGACGCGCATCACGAGCCCGGCCCGAACGGTCGTGGACTGCTTTCGCTTCCGCAGGCTGGTCGGGAAGGACGTGGCGCTGGAGGCACTTCGCGACGCCCTGCGCGACCGCAAGGCAACCGCCGACGAAATCTGGCGGGCTGCGGAGGTCTGCCGCGCGAAGTCTCTGGTCGGTCCGGTGCTGGAAGCTCTATCGGCATGACGCGCAAGGGGTCGATCCGCAATGTTCCGGCGTCCATTCACCAGCGGCTGCTGAACCTTGCCCACCGCCAGGGGATTCGCTTCAATCTCCTGCTCCAGCGCTACGCAATGGAGCGTTTCCTGTACCGTCTCGCCGCCTCCAGTGAAGTAGATCGATTCATCCTGAAGGGTGCGGCTCTCTTCCGGGTGTGGACCGGACAGGAACTGCGACCCACCCGAGACATCGATTTTCTCGCCTCTGCACCCCAAGATCATGCGGCCCTACGGACCTCGTTTGAAGCGATCTGCGCCGTGCCGTGCCCCCAGGACGGCGTCGTGTTCGACCCGGCGACAACCAGGATGCACGACATCCGCGAAGAACAGTCTTACGGCGGTGTGCGCGTGCGGCTGGAGGGCCGTCTCGGCCAAGCGCGACTCCACCTCCAGGTGGACATCGGCTTCGGCGACGTGATCACGCCCGAGCGCGAGGAGCGCGACTACCCGACCCTTCTCGACCTTCCGGCCCCACGTCTATGGACCTATCCGCGCGAGACTCTCGTGGCCGAGAAGCTCGACGCGATGGTCCGCCTCGGCACGACGAACACCCGCGTGAAGGACCTCTGGGACATCGCCAGCCTCGCTCGCCTCTTCGCTTTCGACGGCGAGACGGTACGCACTGCGATCGAGGAGACCTTCCGGCGACGGCGAACATCGTTCACAGGTGAGAGGCCGGTGGCGTTACAGCCTGAGTACTACGAGGACACCGAACGAGACCAGCGGTGGCAGGTGTTGCGGAGACGAATGGGGCCGCAGGTCGCTGGCCCGGCTCACCTAGTTGACGCTGGCGAGGAGCTGCGGACTTTCCTGGGTCCGATCTGCGACAGCCTGATCGACGGGAGGCGGTTCACGCAGGTCTGGTCTCCCGGCGGGCCGTGGGGCGCAGGGATTCGGGTCCGTGCGGGAGGTGAAGGATCGTGAACCAGCGAACCGATGGAATCGCGTTGGTGCGACCACGACGCTTCCAGCGGTACTCGGAGTACAAGGACTCCGGTGTCGAGTGGCTAGGCCAGATCCCAGAACACTGGGACGCTAAGGCTCTGAAACGAGGATTCCGGGTTGTGAATGGGTCTACGCCCAAGAGCGGCGAGCCCGAGAACTGGGATGGCGACATTCCCTGGTTCACACCGGACGATCTCGGCAAGAACATCGGGAAGGTGCTCGACGAACCCGCGCGGTACATCACCCGTAAAGGCTACGAAAGCTGTGGCACCCGAATGGTCCGCACTGGCAGCCTAATCCTCTCTACGCGCGCACCCATCGGTCACCTTGCCATCGCCGGGACTCCCCTCTGTACGAATCAGGGTTGTCGCTCACTCGTGCCACGAGGACCCTGCGGGGAGACCTACTTCTACTTCCAGCTCCATGCTGCGAGGGAAGTACTTCGATCGGCCGGTAGAGGTAGCACGTTCATGGAGCTTTCAACGGCTGACCTTGAGTCCATCATGCTCGCCGTGCCGCCTCCAGATGAGCAACGCGACATCACTGCGTTCCTCGACCGCGAGACGGCCGAGATCGACGCTCTAGTAGCGAAGAACGAGCGGCTGATCGATCTGCTCCAGGAGAAACGGACCGCACTCATCACGCGCGCCGTCACCCGCAGCCTCGACCCGAACGTCCCCATCAAGGACTCCGGCATCCAGTCGCTAGGCGAGATACCAGCTCACTGGGATGTGAAGAGACTCTGGCACCTAACACCGTCCGAGCGAAAGATCATGTACGGAATCGTCCTTCCGGGACCGAACGTCGACGACGGTGTTCCCATCGTCAAGGGAGGAGACGTAGCTGCTTCGCGGCTCAGACCTGAGACCCTGAGCAAGACGACCTTCGAGATCGAGGCCCGGTACATCAGGTCACGTCTCAAGGCCGGCGACCTCGTGTACGCCATCCGCGGGAGCATCGGCGATGTCGAGACCGTTCCCGAAGAACTCGACGGAGCCAACCTCACCCAAGATGCTGCGCGCGTCGCCTATACGGCAGCCACTCACGGCCGTTGGCTCCTGTACGCGCTGCGCTCCAGGACGGTGTTCTCCCAGCTTGAAGCCGGCGCACTCGGCGCAACGATCAGGGGGATCAACATTCGGGACCTGAAGAGGGCCTTGATTCCAGTCCCCCCTAGATGCGAGCAGGAGCAGATCGCCAGCTTCCTCGACAGCGAGACAGTGCGTCTCGACAGCCTTGCCGCGAAGGTCCGCAAAGCCATCGGCCACCTCGACGAACTCCGCACCGCCCTGATCTCCGCCGCGGTCACCGGCAAGATCGACGTACGGGAAGCAGCATCCCAATGAGCTTCAAACCACGCTTCACCGTCTCCCACCCGATCACCGCCCATCTAACGCGGATCGAGCGGGCGCGCGGGTTCCTGGAGGCCGCGACGCTCTCCGAGTACTGGATCCGCCGGATGAGCGCAGAGGCCCTCGTCCTGGAGGCCCACCACACGACGCACATCGAAGGCACGCAACTCACCTTGCCCGAGGCCGAGCGCATCCTCGCCGGCGAGGCTGTAGCCGGCGCGGACCCGGACGATGTTCGCGAGCTACTGAACTACCGGGATGCCTTCGAGTTCGTATCCGGTTGGCTGGACGGCGGAGAACCCATCACCGAGGGACTGGTCCGCGAGATTCACAGGCGCCTGGTCGAAGGCGTCCGCGGCGGCTCGGCCGCGCCGGGAGAGCACCGGCGCATCCAGAACTACGTGGTGAACTCCGCTACAGGCACCGTCGTATACACGCCGCCACCGGCGTACGACGTACCGATCCTGATGCGGGAACTGGTCGACTGGTTGAACGAGGAAGATGCCGCGCATCCGGTGCTGGTCAGCGGAATCAGCCAGTTCCAACTCGTCCACATCCATCCCTTTCTGGACGGCAACGGCCGAACCTCCCGCCTGCTCTCGACTCTCTGCCTGTACAGGAGCGGCTACGACTTCAAGCGTCTCTTCACGATCAGCGAGTACTACGACCGGGACCGGACGGCCTTCTACCAGGCGATCCAGGGAGTGCGCGGGCGGGACATGGATCTCACTGGGTGGCTGGAGTTCTTCACGGCGGGGTTGGCCACCCAACTCGACGAGGTCAAGGCGCGTGGCGAGCGGACGATCCGCCTGGACGTCCTTGCGGCGCAGCATGCCTTGTCCGCCCGGCAGCAGGCCGCGCTGGCTCACGTCGTCGAGCATGGGCGCCTCACGATTCAGGACTTTGAAGCACTCTGCCCCGAAGCGAACCGCCGAACTCTCCAGCGAGATCTGAAGGCGCTCGTAGAGAGCGGCTTGTTCACCGAAGCCGGCACTGCGCGGACGGATCCAACGCGGCACTACGAACTCGCAGCAGGCGTGATCGGCTGATCACGCCGAACTGCGACGAACTGCGACACCGAGCTATGACGAGCTATGACACCGAGCTGTGACATGCCCGCACCTTGCGGCCACCACGCCTCAAGACCAAGGCAACCGTTCAACGAATGGGGCCGAAGTGACTCCTGAGGTCTCAGAGCGCGCGTTCGAAGAGACGATCGAGCGAACCCTGCTCAAGGGTGGCCCCGACGCTTACTCCGACGACAGGGACGAGCTCCGCGAACAGGCCGCGTCCTTCGGCGACGACCCACTACCCGGCGGCTTCCACAAGCGCAGCAGCAAGAACGACTACGACCGCAACCTCTGCCTAGTCCCCGGCGACGTCCTCGACTTCCTCCTGGCCACTCAGCCCAAGGAGTGGGAGAAGCTCAGGCAGCACTACGGCGCCGACGTGAAGCCACGCTTCCTCGGCCGCCTCTCCCGCGAGATCGCCCGGCGCGGCGCGCTCGACGTGCTGCGCAACGGCGTCAGGGACTCGGGCTGCAAGTTCCGGCTCGCGTACTTCCAGCCGGCGAGCGGCCTCAACGAAGAACTCCAGCGCCTCCACGCGGCGAACCTCTTCGCCGTCGTACGCCAACTCCGTTTCAGCGAAGACTCTGAAAAGAGCGTCGACCTCGGGCTCTTCCTGAACGGCATCCCCATCTTCACGGCCGAGCTCAAGAACCCGCTCACCGGGCAGACCGTGGAGGACGCGATCCGCCAGTACAAGACCGACCGGGACCCGCGCGAGCCGCTCTTCGGGTACGGCCGCTGCCTCGCTCACTTCGCCGTGGACCCCGAGCAAGTGTTCGTGACCACCCACCTCGCCGGGGCCAAGACCCGCTTCCTGCCGTTCAACCAGGGCCGCTTCGGCGGCGCGGGCAACCCGCCCGTCCCACCCACCCGCGAGGGCTATGCCACCGACTACCTGTGGGAGCGAATCTGGGCGCGCGACAGCATCCTCGACCTCATTCGGCAGTTCATCCAGGAAGTCGAGGAGGAAGACGACCGCAACCGCAGGACGGGCAAGCGCTTCCTGATCTTCCCGCGCTACCAGCAGCTCGACTGCGTGCGCCGGCTCGTCAACCACGCGCGCAACCACGGCCCCGGCGAGCGCTATCTGATCCAGCACTCGGCCGGCAGCGGCAAGAGCTACACGATCGCATGGCTCGCCCATCAGCTCTCTGTGCTCCATGACCTCGACGACCGGCGCGTCTTCGACTCGGTCGTCGTGGTGACCGACCGCCGCGTGCTCGACCGCCAGCTTCAGCAGACCGTCCGGCAGTTCGAGCAGACCCTCGGCGTGGTCGAGAACATCGACCAGACCTCCCGCCAACTCCGCCAGGCCCTGGAGGCCGGTCGGACGATCATCGTCACCACGCTCCAGAAGTTCCCGGTCATCGCCGACGAGATCGGCCAGCTCCCCGGCAAGCGCTTCGCGGTGATCGCGGACGAAGCGCATTCCTCCCAGTCAGGCGAGAGCACGAAGAGCCTCAAGGCAGTCCTCGACGCGGAGAGCCTGGAGGAGGCCGAGCAGGAAGAGGCGGGCGCAGCGACACCCGAGGAGGAGATCGAGGACCGCGTCCACGAGGAGATCCGCCAGCGCGGCCCGCTTCCGAACCTCTCGACGTTCGCCTTCACGGCGACCCCGAAGCCCAAGACTCTCGAGCTCTTCGGCGAGAAACAGCCGGACGGCAGGTTCAAGCCCTTCCACCTCTACAGCATGCGCCAGGCGATCGAGGAGGGGTTCATTCTCGACGTTCTCGAGAGCTACACCACCTACAAGGCCTACTGGCGCCTGAAGAAGAAGATCGAGCGCGACCCTCAGTACGACAAGTCGAAGGCCGAGCACCTGCTCAAGTCCTTCGTCGAGCTCCACCCGCACGCCATTCGCGAGAAGATCGCCATCTGCGTGCAGCACTTCGCCGAACTCGTCGCACACGAGGTCCGCGGCCGCGCCAAGGCGATGATCGTCACGCGCTCCCGCCTGCACGCGGTGCGTACCAAGCTCGCTCTGGACCGCTACCTGGAAGAGAAGGGCCACCCCTGGAAGGCGCTCGTCGCCTTCTCCGGAACGGTCAACGACGGCGGCCAGTCCTACACCGAGTCCGGCATGAACTCGGTCGGTGAGGACCGGATGATCGGCGAGCGGCAAACGGCCGCCGAGTTCGACAAGCCCGAGTACCGCTTCCTGGTGGTCGCCAACAAGTTCCAGACCGGCTTCGATCAGCCGCTGCTGCACACCATGTACGTGGACAAGAAGCTCGGCGGCGTGAACGCGGTCCAGACGCTGTCCCGCCTGAACCGCACCCACCCCGACAAGGGCGGCTCGATGGTCCTCGACTTCGCCAACGAGCCCGATGAGATTCAGAAGGCGTTCGAGCCGTACTACGAGACCACCCTCCTATCCGAACAGACTGACCCCAACCTGCTCTACGAGGTCCAGGGCCGGCTGCTCGACTTCGGCGTGTTCGCGGCAGCCGACATCGAGACCTTCGCGCGGGCGTACTTCGGCCGGAACCCGACGCAGGACCGGCTCTACGCCGCACTCGAGCCCGCGCGGCAACGCTTCGCCGAGTTCGTCGACGAGGAAGGGCGAGACTTCCTGGGTCAACTCACCTACTACGTGCGCCTCTACGCCTTCCTCTCCCAGGTCCTGAGGTTCGCCGACACCGACCTCGAGAAGCTCTACCAGTTCGCCAGGCACCTCCGCCGCCTCCTGTCCGTGGGCCGAGAGGCCCTGCCCCTCGAAGTGCAGCAGAACATCGACATGGAGTCCTTCCGCATCCAGCGAACGAGCCGCGGCCGGATCGCACTCGAACGGCATGTGCGGCCACTGGAGCCCGCCGGAAGCAAGACAGAAAGAGGCGCCGGCGGCGAGCAGTTGGAAGCCCTGTCCCGGATCATCGAGGGCCTGAACGAGCGATTCGACCTCAACCTCACCGACGAGCACCGCCTGACACTCGAACAGATCCGGTCCGCCCTCGACAAGGACGCCGGGCTTACCGCAAGCGCCCGCGTCAACACCCGCGAGAACGTCCGCCTCACCTTCGACCCCAAGGTCGAGGACAAGATCCAGGAGATCGTCGAAACCAACTTCGACCTCTACAAGCGCATCACCGACGACCCCGAGTTCGGCCAGGCGCTCAAGGACGTCCTGTTCGAGGACTACATCCGGCGACACCGGCGGGCCGAGGAACTCCTCAAGCTCCAGGAGTCCAAGACACTCGAGTTCAAGTCGAGCCTCCGCTGGAGCCTGAAGGAGGATCGCAAAGACGACCGGCACGTCACCCACGCCGCCCTCAAGACCATCGCCGCATTCCTCAACACGGAAGGCGGCGACCTTCTGATCGGGGTCGACGACGACCGTAAGGTGCTCGGCATCGACCACGATCGATTGGAGAGCGACGACAAGTTCATGCGACACCTGGCCCAGGTTGTGCGGAATGGCCTGGGTGACCGTGCCGGCACCTGCATCGATCCTGAGACGCAGATCGTGGAGGGGAAGACAGTCTGTCTGGTGAGCTGTCAGAGGAGCCCGGAGCCGGTGTATCTTCGGTGGAAGGGGCTGGAGAAGAGTGAGCTGGGCGACTTTTGCGTGAGGAGCGGCCCTGGGACCGTACGCCTTGGCGAGAAGGACACCGCGAAGTACGTCGCGACACGGTTCGCCGGAGATTGGTAGACCGCCACACCGGTCCACACACCGCCTCATCACGCCTCAAGCAGAGAACGACAGGTTCTCGCTTGCCACCCACACAACCGAGGAATCATGAACTCTGACAACGAGCCCATACCGACCAGCGCGACCGAGGATCCAGCCGTTCCCGACACCGCTATCCGTGTTTCGCCCTTCCCGAACGTCCGCGGTCGGCTTGTACGTCTTGGCGCGAGCGAACCGACCTCCCTTCTCACCATTCTTCCCCACAATCTCGCTTCCGTTGACTCCAAGACCGACCTCCTCTACTCGCCCGAGGCCGCGACCATCAGGAGCCTGCTTCGAGCGAACGACGTGCCCTACGGAGATCTCTTTTCCAAGGAAGAGCGTCCACCGTATCTTCACCTCCGCTCTGCGGACTGGCGTCCTCCCGTCTTGTTTCTGGCGTACGCCCTCACTCAAGACCCAGGCTCGGTGCTGTCAGTCCTGGAGCTAGTCGCCGGCTACGCAGCCAAGGCCACCACTGCCCTACTGAAACGCCCGGTCGCAAAGCTCCAGGTAGTTGTGGAACGTAGCAAGAAAGGCGCCTGCACTAAGATCGACTACGAGGGCCCGGTCGACCGAATAGACGACCTGTTGAAGCTCGTTACCGGTAACGATGACGATCGAAGCTAACGCCTCCGCTCCCCTCTCGACGGCCGACTACGATCGCCGCATCCAGGAGGCGTCCCGCTTTCTCGGAATCACCAGATGCTCTTGCCTCCAGAGGCAAGTGCTCCGCGACCTCGAGGACCTACTTGCACAGGCCCAAAGAAGCAGGGAAAAAGCGATCGCTGCGCAGGATGAGGACCACGCCAACTTCCTGCTGGGCTGCGAGTGCTTCGCCGGAGCGCTGGTCTCAGAGCTTCGAATGTGGCTCTTCCTCAAAGAGGAAGAGCCCAGCAGCGCCTGGGACAAACTGGTGGAAGCACAAACCGCCGTACAAGCGGCCCCGAGAGCGCACAGAACGTTCCGCCAGGGCGCGGTAGCCTCGTACGGCCACAGGCTGGAGGAGCTTGAACGCGTACTGTTTCCCCCACAGATATTCATGAGCGTCGGCCTACTAGTCAACCGTTACGAGTGTTCCATCTGTGAAGATAACTACGACGATTGTGAGCACCTCATGGGCGAGCCCTACATGGGAAGATTCTGCGTGTTGATCGTCCGAGAGGGCGCCGAACTTGACCATGTCTCAATCGTCGACGCGCCGAGGGACAAAAAATGCCGGATCACGACGTTCCAAGATGGCAGTCTTATGCGTGATGCCATGACATTGAGAGTTGTTCGAGACGAACACGAAGACGAAAGCAACGGGAGCAGGCCGGTGCGAACCGCCGGGACGGCGTCGGAAACCGACGCGGCTAGTGGACCCGGGAAGTAGGTCGCAGAACGGTTTCTTCGTCCGCAGCGACGCGGTCAGGTCACAGTCGGCGCTCCATACCGGAGGCCCCAAGTAGCCGCCAAGACTGAGGCTGCTCTCGGGCCACTCCGAACCGGTCCACGACACTCAGGCCCGGCGCCCCCCCACCCCTTGGTCAAACTTCTCGCCGTGCGAGGTGCGATCCGCAACTCCGCGAACCAACCGGCGACCGCCACGGCGAGCCGCGGCGTCCCGACGGTAAGCCTCCGGGGGCCACGGACGAGGTGATCCCGACCATCGGATCGCTCTTGTAAGCGTTGTTGATCTCGGGGTGGTCGAGCAGGTCGTTGTTGCCGGCATCCGACTTGATCACCGCTCCTAGCTCTCGCCCGCTGACGGCCTGTAGCAGGCCCGGCCGGTGCAGGCCGAGGTCCCGCGCGACGGCCTGGGTGACCGCGCCGGTGCCGGTGCCGACCCGGAGACTCAGATCGTCAAGGGCAGGACCTGCCGGTCCCGTAGGTTCGGAGCATCCGTACTCGCCCCTGTGCAGGTCCTGGGACTCGTGACCGAAGCCGGTTCCAAGTCGAAGGACGAGCACGGGCGCATGAATGCACAGTACATTCTCCCCTGCTAGCATGCGCCGCTTCTCACGGGAGTAAGGCAGTGAACGTCTCTGCAGGCCATTCTCAGGAAGGCAGCGGCCCCGATGCGGACTAGTCGACCGGTCTGGCGTTTCGGGCGGATGTCGCCGTCGCAGATCAACCAAGACCCGGTACAGGGCGAGTTTTTCACTGCAGCCGCGGACTTGCCGGAGCGGCTCGTGCGGGAGTCCATCCAAAACTCTTTGGACGCGCGACGTGGCGACGAGACGGTCGAGGTCCGGTTCGCTTTCGGCCGTGGCGACCACACCTTGGCGAAGGGGGCAGCGAGACCTTACGTCGAGGGTCTCGAGAGACACCTGACCGCGTTAGCCGACGCCCGGACGGCACCCGGCGGCAGCGGGGGGGACGAGAAAGAGGAGGAGGCCTTGTTCCGCGCTTGGGAACTTCTAGAGAGACCGCTCGAGTATCTGGTCGTTGAAGACTTCGGAACGACGGGCCTGGTAGGGGATCCCGAGGCCAACGGCGAGATGGAGAGCGGTAACGACTTTTGGGGCTTCTTCCGTAGTGTAGGCATCTCTCCAAAGCCTGAGGACGCGGCTGGGTCGTGGGGCCTCGGACGATGGGTCTTCCCCGACGCTTCGGGTTTGAATGCGTACATAGGCCTGACCCGGTCCCATGAGCAGGGAACCAAGCTCTTGATGGGCCTGGCGATGCTGAAGACCCATCATGTGGGCGACCAGAAGTACCCACCCTACGGCTTCTTCGCAGCCCCCTCCGACGAGGACGATGACGACTGGCTGCCGATGCCGGTCCTGCCCAGCGGGGTCAAGCGCGGTTTCATCGAGCGCTTCGAGAGCGACTTCAACCTGAGGCGAAGCGACGAGCCGGGGCTCTCCATCGTCGTTCCACACCCGCACGAAGATCTGACTCCCAAAGCGCTGGAGCGCGCAGTCGTCACCCAGTACTTCCTCCCGATTCTGCGCGGCGACCTACAGGTTCGCATCAGGAACTCCGTCGGGGAAGTTGTCATTGACAGCTCGACGTTGGAGAGTGCCGTCCGTCGAGTGCGGGACGGGAGCGACGACGAAAGCGCCAGGGCACAGCGGGACGACGAGACAGTCGAGGCTCTGAACAAGGCGATCCGATTAGCGCGTTGGGCAAGCGACCAGGAGGACCACACGGAGATCTCGTTCCCAGTGTCAAGGCTCCGCGAGACGGTCGACGAACTGGAGGTAAAGGAGCTTCGCCGCAGGTACGAGGCAGGCGAGCGTCTCGCCTTCCGATTGACGACGCATGTGAACCGGCGCAAGGCCGCGCGCTCGGAAGAGGCCAGCTTCCGCGTGTACCTTGAACGAGCGGAGGACTTGGCATCTGGCGGCCACAACTACTTCGTCCGCGGCCATCTCCGTATTCCGATGGTGGCCAGTACTGGTCGGTTTCGACAGGCCCGAGCCTTGATCGTGGTCGACGGCGATACG
This sequence comes from Thermoanaerobaculia bacterium, assembly GCA_965232105.1. Classification (GTDB taxonomy): domain Bacteria; phylum Acidobacteriota; class Thermoanaerobaculia; order Multivoradales; family Multivoraceae; genus Multivorans. Next base: position 1,313,944 of record OZ246956.1, on the reverse strand, counting down.
GAACTCGGCCACCTCTTGAGGGACGCGGAGGGGCCCGCTCACGCGACTTGGGATCCGCACGCGCAGCGGCTCAAGGACCGCTGGCGGGGCGGGTACACGCGGGTTCAGGCCGTTCGCGCTGCCGCGGGCTTGCTGCTCCGTCGCCTAAGTCGGCAGTCGCAAGAGCCCCAGATCGACGCTCTGGCCGACCTGTTTCCGGCGGGCCCGGACCCCCGAGGCGGCCGAAGTCCTCGACCAAAGCCCGGACCGGGCCCCGGACCCCCAGAACCGCCGCCGCCACTGCCTGACCGCAGCAGGTTCCGTGTCAGTCGCTTGGCGGGTGGCTTCGTACTACGAGGTAGTGCTGCCAACCGCCCAGAACCGGATTCGTCATGGAACCTCCGGGTGGCTTACGACGTCTTGCGAGGCGGCACTTCGAGAGCCTTCCGACAGTTCGACAGCGGCTTGCGTCAAAGCTGTCCTGATTTCTCTCTAGAGGCAATGGTGATCGACACGCGCGAATGCAGCTACGAGATCACAGCGGAGAACTCTCTCCGCCTCGTGGTGCGCTCTAGCGCATGCCAACTGGCGGTGACTGGCTTCGACCACCGGGATGTGATCGTTGACGTGCGCGAAGCGGGGGATTCCGACGGCGCGCCGGACAACTCGAATGGAGCGAACCGGTGATCCGCCGCATCAACTTCACGGAACGTGTGAAGATCACCCGCAAGGACTGCCACGTCGCCCTACTGCAAAAGGAAGAGGACGGCGCTCAGGGTTTTGACGTAGAGCTCGATCTTGAGAGCTACAACTTCCCGCTGGACGCACAAGTGCGCCTCGAGGCTTGGCGCAGCAGTTCCGTCCAGCGTTGGGAACTGGGCCCAGTAGAGACTCTAAGGGCCGAACTCAGTCTCACTCTGACGGAAGTCCCCGAATCGGCGCAGTTTCGATTGTTCGTTGTCGCAGGTGACGGCTCAGGTCGGTTGCTCGGTTCGGCACCGAGAATCAGACCGACCCTCCCTGCCCGGTCCTTGATCCCAGTTCGCGAGACCTCCGAACTGGACGGCGAAGTGTGGCGGGTGGACTGTGGCGACGAGGGCGACCTGCCGGAGCTGCAGCTAAACGAGAGAGTGCCGGAGATCAGCACCATTGTTCGAAGCGACCCGACGTTCCGCGCCTTGGTGATGCCACAAGTCCTTCGCACGGTATTCACGCAGATGCTGCTTGTACAGCGCGCCGATCCAACCGATGAGGAGAGTAGCTGGGACGGCTGGCTCCGTTTCGCGAGAACACTACTGCCCGACCGGGAGCCGCCGCGCGTCGAGCCCACGGCAAGCGGCGATGGCGTTCAGGCGGCTCAGAACTGGATCGACGAACTGGTGTCAGCGTTCGCTGCCAGCTCCGTTCGGGCGGAGACGATCTACTCCGCCGCACTAGGCGGAGGCGAGAGTTGATGCGACTGCGCCGATTCACACGCGCCGGCGTGGACGCCGCGCTGGAGTTCTTGGCAGATGCTCGCAAAGCTGAGCGCGTCGCAGCGGAAGGCCCTCCAGACGATTTGCTCTTCGGATCTGCCTACAGTACCTCGTTCGGCCCTGAGGTGACCGTGGAGCGGCGGGCCCTCCGCACCCGACGCGACGCTGCCGAGCACATTGGTCCAAGGGTCGAGGCGGTCAAGAGAGAGATCGTCGACGACTTTCGGGCTTGGTCTTGGCTGGGCATGTACCACTTCGTTGACATCACGAGCGTGGCCGGCTCAGGCAGAGTCTCGCCGCTAGACGGAGCATTCGTGCTCCGAAGTAGCTCGAGGGCCGTACAACGGAGCTATCGCCACTACTTGTGGGGGGCGTGGCGCCTGTACGAGCAACACGGCGACCGCGCCGCTTTCCTGCTCGACGAGCCGCTAACATCCTGGTCGGATTTGGCTGAACGCGCGTTCGGCAGCATCCGGGTCTTCAACTCGCCGGGGGTGCTGCCCTTGATGCTCCGCCTCTATACGCGGAACGGCAATCGTAGACGCGGCTACAGCCAGAGCCCGGGTGGCGTCCGCCACCTGCTACGCGTGCTCGATCAACTTGAGCGGACTTACGATGTCTACGGGATGTCTCCGGAAGCTCTGTTCGAGATCCTCCCCAAGCCGTTTCGGCCGTGGGCAGAAGGGGAGGACGCCGAGCAGCCGGACTCCCAGACTCTCGACCCAGCGCTAGAAGCCCTCCTGCCGGCCCTCCGCGCCGTGCGCAACGCGGTGGATGCGGACTCATCGGCGAGAACCGATCTCAGGCGTTTCATGACGCTCGGGTCACCGGAGTGGAATGCCTATGTTGCGGATCACGGCACGCCGGGCTATCAGACTCGGAAGCGAACCGTCCTTCGCCGTCTCGATGACACGATCCGGAAACTAGGCGACTGACAATCGCGTCTGATGGCCACCCACGAGCGGCGCCTGCTTCCGCTCGACGCCACAACCGGCAGGCCCGACCCCGCCTTCCGGAATCGCGGCGCGTCGTCTTCCCGTTTCTCTTCGGCTCCAGATGATCTCGGCGCTGTCGGACGTCAGGCCGAGGCCCGCGTCAGTAGGACAGGTTCTCGGTGACTCGCACCCACCGTCCGTCCTGTACCTCAGCGAGAAAAGACTCGCCCGTGCCGAAACGCTTCTCCGGCCCGAAGCTCAGGACCGGGCCGCCGAAGATGTCCTGGTAGTCGTCTATCGATTCGATCGCGCCGACCAGCGAGTCGACCGTGAGGTCCGGCCCGGCGTCACGTAGAGCCCTGACCATGAAATCGGCGAACAACCAGCCGAACAGCGAGCCGGTGTTGGGCTCCTGGCCGTAGCGTTCCTCGTAATCGGCGACGAAGTCGCGGACCTCCTGGCGGGGATGATCGGCGTAGGGAAACTCGAACGACGTCATCGCGTAGAAGCCATTGGTCACGCCGCCCTCCGCCTCCGCGACCTCGGACTCGAACGTCGCGATCGGGCCGACGAATTCGACGTCCCAGTCGATCGCCCGTGCCGCTGAGATCGCCAGGATCGTGTCGCCGATGATCGTTCCGAGCACGATCAGGTCGCAGTCGGCCTGTCGGAGCCTGAGGATCGCCGCGCTGAAGTCGGTGTCGAGAGGCCTGTGGGCGGTCGACTCGGTGACCTCCCGTCCCATTTCGCCGAGCTGATCGTTCGCCGCGTCGGTCAGCTCCGTTCCGTAGTCGGTGTCCTGGGCCATGGTGCAGATGCGCTCCTTGCCCCTCTCCTCGATGAAGTACCTGATCGCGGCGCGCGTCTGTTCGTAGTAGGTGGAGATACCGGCGAACTTCAACGGATGCAGCGGTTCTCCCATCGAACGCGCGCCCGAGAGCGGGAAGATGTTGGGAACGCCCGCCTCCAACTGGCTGCTCATGACGGCGTTGTTCATCGGCGTCCCGAGGGCGCCCACCATGGCGAAGATCCTGTCGCGGTGGATCAGCTTGTTGGCCGCCTGGACTGCGCGAGGCACCTGGTACTGACCGTCCTCGACGACGAAGCGGATCTGGCGGCCGTGGATGCCGCCTTCCTCGTTCACGCGATCGAAGATCATTCGCGCCGAGTTGACGCTACCGACACCGATGGCCGCGGCCGGACCGGACAGGTCACTGTAGGTGCCGAGCACGATCTCCCCGGCCGCGTCCGCGGTCTCGCGATCGGAGCTCCCGCATCCTGCCAGGACGGCGCCGACAACCAAGCAAGCGGACACAGCCGTCAGGCTGCGCTGTCGCGCAGGGAACTGGCCGCCCACTGGGTGCGCCGGCCTTCTGGCCGGCATCCGCTTCAAGGCGGCCAGTTCCAAGCAAGCGACGGTCAGGGAACGGTGTCTATCGGTCATGCCTGCTGTCCTCCGTACATCGAATCAATCAGGGGGCGGTACTTCTCGCTCACGAACTTGCGCTTGAGCTTCATCGTCGGCGTGAGCTCGTCGTCCTCGGGGGTCAGCTCCTGGTCGATGAGGCGGAACGTCTTCACCTGTTCGACGCGCGCGAACTTCGCGTTGACGGCCTCCACCTGAGCCTGGATCAGCTCGACGATCTTCTCCGCGGCGCACAGACTCTGGTAGTTGGTGAAGGGCACGTGATGATCCTGAGCGTACTTGACGACATTGTCGTGGTCGATCATCACGAGACAGGTCAGGTACTTGCGCTTGTCGCCGATCACCACCGCGTCGGCAATGTAGGGCGAGAACTTGAGCTGGTTCTCGATCTCGCTCGGAGTGATGTTCTTGCCACCGGCCGTGATGATGATGTCCTTCATGCGGTCGGTGATCTTGAGGAAGCCCTCGTCGTCGATCTCGCCGACGTCGCCGGTGTGGAGCCACCCGTCACGAATCGTCTCGGCCGTCTTCTCCGGCTGGTTGAGGTAACCCATGAAGACGAACTCCCCGCGGATCAGGATCTCGCCCTCCTCGGAGATCCTGACTTCGCCGTAGGGAACCGCGCGGCCGACCGTGCCGGGCTTGATGTCGCCCGGCCGAAGCATGGAGGCGATGCCGGTGTTCTCGGTCTGGCCGTAGCCCTCCACCATGTCGATGCCGAGTGCGAGATACCAGCGGATCAGATCGGGTGAGATCGGCGCGGCCCCGGTGCCGATCCAGCGACAGCGGTCGAGGCCCAGGGACTTGCGAATGTTGCGCAGCACGAGCGCATCGCCGACGCGGTAGGCGAGCTCCAGGACCGCCCCGGGCTTTTCGCCCTCGAGGCGTTTGTCCGCTCGTTTGAACCCGATCCCTATCGCCTTTCCATACGCCCATCGCTGCAGGAAGGTGGCGTCGGAAAGGGCGATGCTGATGGCCGAGTAGAACTTCTCCCACACGCGCGGCACCGAGAAGAACAGTGTCGGCTGGATCTCCCGAGCGTTCTCCGGCACCGTTTCCGGATTCTCGACGAAGTTGAGCTTCGTGCCGGTGTAGAGGGAGCCGTAGACGAAGATCCGCTCGGCGATGTGGCACAGCGGCAGGAAGGCCATGCGCTCGTCGTCCTCGCCCTGCGAAAGGACGTGCGGGGCGTTGACGCACTGGAACACGAGGTTGTGGTGGCTGATCATCGCCCCCTTCGGAGGCCCGGTGGTGCCGGAGGTGTAGACGAGGATCGCGAGGTCCTCGGGTTTCGCCAGCTCGAGGCACTCGGCCCAGGCCTCGGGGTGGAGCTCGTCCTGTTCGCGTCCGAGCGCGAGCAGGTCGTCGTAGCTCATGGCCTGCGGATCTTCGAAGTCCCGCAAGCCCTCCATGTCGAAGATGACGATCTGCTCGAGCGTGGAGCACTTTTCGCGCACCTCGAGCACCTTGTCGAGCTGCTCCTCGTCTTCGACGAACATCACCTTGCAGCTCGAGTCGTTGACCAGGTAGTCCACCTGCTCGGCCGCATCCGTCGGGTAGATCCCCGCGCACACGCCGCCGACGCCGAGCACCCCCATGTCGGCGAACATCCACTCGATGATCGTGTTGGAGAGGATGCAGGCGACGTCGCCCTTGCCGAAGCCGAGCGACCGCAGTGCCAGCCCCGTATGGCGGGCCTTCTCGCCGAACGTGCGCCAGGAGACGTCCTGCCAGATGCCGAAGTCCTTCTCCCGCATCGCGATGCGGTCGCCGTACTTCTCGACGCGGCTCCAGAACATCGTCGGTACGGTGCCGGCGAAGCTCGTGTCGCGCCAGAGCTCGAGCTCGCGGCCGTCGTCGGCCGTGCGCGTCTCACGCAGGAGGTCGGGATTCGATTCGAGGCCGCCCATGCTCACCTCCAGGTCTTGCGCTTCTTCCACCGGCGGACCCCCCTCGGCATCTGGTCCTTCATGCCGAGATAGAACTCCTGGATGTCCGGCGAGCTCTCGAGCTTCTCGCACGTGTCGTCCATGACCACCCTTCCGTTCTCGAGCACGTAGCCGTAGTGCGAGTGTCGCAGCGCGACGTGGGCGTTCTGCTCGACGACGAGGATCGTCATGCCCTGCTCCTCGTTGATCCGGTTGATGATCTCGAAGATCTGGTGGACCAGGATCGGAGACAGCCCGAGCGACGGCTCGTCGAGCAGCAGCATCCTCGGATGCGCCATCAACGCACGTCCGATGGCGAGCATCTGCTGCTCGCCGCCGGAGAGCTGGCTCGCCGGTTGCGAGCCCCGATCGGCGAGCGCCGGGAAGTAGTCGTAGACGCGCTCGAGGTCGTCGGCGATGCGGGCGCGGTCGCGGCGACTGAAGGCGCCCATTCGCAGGTTCTCGCTCACCGGGAGGAAGGGAAAGACCTCCCGGCCCTCCGGCACGTGGCTCAGGCCGAGGCGCATGACGGCGTCGGGATCGCGACGTGCTATGTCCTCGCCGGCGAACAGAATCTCGCCCTTCTGGGGATCCATCACGCCGGAGATCGTACGGAGGATGGTCGTCTTGCCCGCGCCGTTGGCGCCCAGGACGGCGACGATTCGGCCTTCGGGCACCACGAGGCTGACGCCGCGGATCGCCATGATCGGACCGTAGTAGGTCTCGACGTTCCTGAGCTCGAGCAGCACCTCCGCGGCGGGCTCTTCGTGAGTCTGCGGTTCCACCATGCCGGTCTCAGTCCGCTCCCAGGTAGGCGTCGACGACGGCGGGGTTCTTCTGCACCTCCGCAGGGCTGCCCTCCGCGATCACCCGACCTTCGTTGAGGGCGAGCACCCGCCCCGGCACCCGGCTCACGAGACCCATGTCGTGCGCCACCATGACGACCGTGACGCCGAGGTCGCGGTTGATGTCTTCGATCCAGAATCCCATGTCCTCGCTCTCCTCGGGGTTCAGCCCGGAGGTCGGCTCGTCGAGGAGCAGCAGCTTCGGCTCCAGGCAGAGCGCGCGGCCCACCTCCACGACCTTGCGCACCCCGTAGGGCAGGTTCGCGATCGTCTGCTCGCGGTAGTGGGCGAGCTCGAGGAGGTCGATCACGTCTTCCACGCGGCGCCGGTGCTCGAGCTCCTCTCGCCTCACCGCGGGGAGGAACAGGAGATGGGACAGCGCCGTCGAGCGCCGGTGGACATGACGGCCGATGAGGAGGTTCTGCAGAACGGTGGCGTGCTCGAACAGCTCGATGTTCTGGAAGGTGCGCGCGAGGCCGAGCGGTGCGATGCGATGTGCCGGCAGCGAGGTGATGTCGCGGCCCGCGAACCGAACGCTCCCGCCGTCGGGGAAATAGATGCCGCTCACCAGGTTGAAGAGCGTCGTCTTCCCGGCGCCGTTCGGTCCGATGATGGCGAACACCTCGCCCTCCTCGACGTCGAAGCTCACGTCGTCGACGGCACGAATGCCCCCGAAGCTGATCGACAGGTCCTCGACGACGAGGTAGCTCACCTCAGTCGCTCCGTGCGCAGGTAGGTCTTCTGGCGCCGGTGCGTCGCCCGTCGATAGAGCGGGAACATCTGGAAGTAGCTCTTGATCTTGAGCCAGCGGCCGAAAATGCCCTGGGGCTCGAAGAGGATCACCAGCACCAGGATGAGGCCGAAGATGCCCGGCTCGAGGCCGGGAGCCTGAGCGATCTGCGCCGGCAGCGTGTCGCGGGCGATGGCGAGGAGCTGAGGCAGGAAGCCGATGAAGAGCGCGCCGAAGATGACGCCCCGCATCGAGCCGACCCCGCCAACCACCACCATCAGGAGGAGTTGCAGCGAGATGAGGAACGTGAAGGCGTCGGGCGAGAGGTAGCCGAGGCGATGCGCGAAGAGAGCACCGGCGAGGCCGGTGATGCCGGCGCTGAGAGCGAAAGCGAGGGTCTTGTAGACGGCCACGTTGATGCCGACGCTCTCTGCCGAGATCTCCGAATCACGGATGGCGACCAACGCTCTTCCCGTCGAGGACCGCAGGATGTTGAGCGCCGCGAGGAGCGTCACGACGAGGAGCGCGAGCGTCACGTAGTAGTGCTGCCAGCCTTGCGTGAGCGGTATCCCGAAGAGGCTCGCCTGCGGAACGGCGAGGCCGCGAAAGCCCCCGGTGAGCCACTCGGCGCGCGAGATCGTCTGCTCGGTGAGCATGGCGAAGGCCAGGGTGGCGATGGCGAGATAGATGCCCGTCATCCGGAGGGCGATCCACCCCACGCCGGCGCCGACGAGCGCCGCGACCAGGACCGCCGCGGCGATCGAGAGGAGGAACGGAAGACCGGCGCCCAGAAGGAGCGAGTGGGTATAGGCGCCGATCGCCAGAAACGCCGCGTGGCCCAGGCTCACCTGGCCGGTGTAGCCCACGAGCAGCATCAGACCGACGCCGGCGATGGCGTAGATCATCACCAGGTTGAGTTCGCCCAGATAGAAGGTGCCGAGGGCCGCCGGCGCCGAGGCGACCAGCACGAGGAGCAGGCCGTACCAGAACCGGTCGCCACCGTGCTTGAGGTGGTCGATGTCCTGGTTGTAGTGGGTCTTGAAGAGGAACCGCATTCTTTTGCTCGCCGGCCGTCAGACTTTCTTTCGCTGAATCTGTGCGAACAGGCCTTCGGGCCGCAGGATCAAGGCCAGAATGAGAATGCCGTAGGCGGCCATCTCCTGGAAACCGGCGGGCAGGTAGACCCCCGCGAACTGCTCGGAGACGCCGATGATCCAACCGCCGAGCAGCGCGCCGGGGATCGAGCCGAAGCCGCCGATCACCGCGGCAGCGAAGGCCTTGATCCCGATGAATCCCATCCCGGGCTGGACGAGCGAGACGGGCGCCAGAAGGATCCCGGCGACGGCGGCGACTCCGGCGGAGATCGCCCACACCAGAGAGAAGACCCGCTTGACCGGGATGCCGACGTAGTAGGCCGCGAGCTGGTTCTGCGACGTGGCCTGCATGCCGATGCCCAGCCGCGTGTGACGGAAGAAGAGGAACAGCACGACGCAGAGGACGAGGGTGCCCAGCAGAATCGTGAGGTTCTCGTAGCTCACGACGACTTCGCCGACACGCAGCGACTTGCCGGTGTACGGAGTGGGAAAGCTCCGCGGGTCGTAGCCCCACACCAGTCCCGCTACGGCGCGGAAGATGAAGCCCAGCCCGATCGTCAGCATCACGATGGCGAACTGCGGTTCGCCCAGAACGCGGCGGAGCACGAAGGCGTCGAGCAGATAGCCGAAGACCGCCAGCGCCAGGACCGACATGAACAGCCCCAGCACCCAGGGCAGACCGACATCGCCGATCAGGGTCACCGCGACGAAGGCGCCCAGCATCATGAGATCGCCCTGGGCGAAGTTCACCATCTCGGTCGCCTTGTAGACGAGGACGAAGCCGAGAGCGATCAGGCCGTAGATACAGCCGACGGCCAGACCATTGACGAGAACCTGCAGGAGCTGACTCAGAGTGACTCCCTCCACCGGCCCGCGTCCCGCGTCTCGCGTGCCCGGCTCCCCGGTGCTGGATTTCGGCGCGGGCGGAGTATAGCCGCGATGCGGCTCGCGCTCCGACACGACCCCGCGTGTACCGGCATGCGGTACACTGACTCGTGATTCGAGGGTTTCGCCATCGCGGTCTCAAGCGTTTCGATGTCGACTTGGTCGACTACCACTAGGACTGGAGACAGCAACATGACGATGATCAACCCTCCCCATCCCGGCCACAGCATCCGTGAGAACTGCCTGGAACCGCTCGGCCTGAACGTGACCGATGCAGCCAAGGTGTTGGGCGTCGCCCGTCACACGCTGTCGCGGGTCTTGAACGGCCATGCGGCGATCTCGCCGGAAATGGCTATTCGGCTGGAGAAGGCTGGCTGGTCCAATGCCGAGTTCTGGCTGCGGCGGCAGGGGACCTACGATCTAGCGGAAGCACGCAAGCGTGAGGACCGAATCCACATCGCCCGGTACCAACCGCAGCCGACCGCCTGAATCAGTGCCGGGTCGAGAAACGAGGCACTCGATTCAGGCGCGGTAGCTCCTGATCTTCTCGGGCTCGATGGTGAGCACTCGCAGGTCCGCCGCCGCTCGGCGCCACAACTCGAGCGTCTCCGCGTGCGCCTTGGCAACCGCCGGATCCTCGTCATCCCAGTAGCGGGCGGCGAGCCGGTCCATGAGCAGCACGACGCCCTCCTCCTCGGTGATCGCCACGACACCGTCGACGGCCACCCACGCCTCCGGTTCGCCGACTTCCCGGGCTACCAGAAGCGACGCCCTGGGATCGTTCTCGAGCCGGGTCATCTTGTGCGAGACGAGGCTGAACATCCGGATGCGCTCACCGTCCCACTCGAACCAGACGGGCACGCCGTTCGGCGATCCGTCGAGATCGTTCGTGCAGAGGACGCCGATTCGCGTTTCCCGCAGGAACTCGTCGATCTCGGGCTGGGACATGGCCGGCATGACCGCTAGCCTCCCGCCGCGTCAGACGGCGAAAAGTCCGGCGACCCCAAACGCGTCTGATCGCCCACGATCTCCGCCAGCACCGGCTCGATGTAGCCGTAGAACCGCTCCGGGTCCTCGGACATCGGGAAATGGCCCAGGCCCTTCATCGTCCGGTACGTCGCGCCCTTGATCTGGCCCGCCACTTCCCTGGACATCTCGGGCGTCGTCGCGGCGTCGTACTCGCCGGTCAGCAGGAACACCCGAGTCTGCGAAGTGTCGATCTCGGAGGCCCTGTCGCCCAGGTCGTGGTCGGTGCCCCAGTAGAAGAGGTCGCCCCGGAACACCCGCGGGGCGCCCTGGCTGTAGCACCAGCCGACTTCGCGGCGATACGCCTCGGGCGCCTTGGGCGAGGTGATCCCGATCATCAGGTCGCCCTTGTAGCCGTTGTTGATCTCGGGGTGGTCGAGCAGGTCGATGTTGCCCGGATCCGACTTGATCGCCGCCTCCAGCCCGATGACGGCCTGGAACAGGCCCGGCCGGTGCAGGGCGAGGTCGAGTGCCAGGTGGCCGCCGATCGAGCTGCCCATGTAGACGGGGTCTTCGAGCTGGAGCTCGCCCACGAAGGCGGCGACGAAGTCGAGCAGGAAGCTTTTCGTCAGCTTGTACTCCTGCTTCCACCACTCGACACCCGCCGGCGGAACGGATTTGGCATGGTAGGGCAGGTCGTAGGCCAGCAGGTGGAAGTGCCGCCCGATTCGCTCGTCCTCTAACTGGTGGCGCCACTGGCGGCCGTCGGAACCGGCGGTGTGCTGGAGCACCAGCGGAATGCCGTCCGGGTTCCCCGCCGACTCGAAGTAGACCTCGTAGGAGACGCCCTGGACGTCGAGGTCCAGGTAGCGGCCGACGCGCCGCGCAAACGTCGGCATCAGGCCGCCGCCCGCTGGTCGCCGAGGAGCATCCGCTTCACGTCGCCGTTCGTCTGCTGGCTCAGAATGAACAGGTAGAGCGTGAGGATCGGCGCGCCGAGGAGGACGCCCCCCACGCCGAGCACGAGCCCGCCCGGCGTGAAGTGGTTGCGCCAGGCCATCCAGAACCCGGAGAGGATCAGCATGCCCATGAAGTCCAGGTTGAACTGGCCGGGCCACCCAGCCTGGGCGATGTCGCCGAAGAAGACGGCGAACAGGCCCAGGCCGTGTTCCATCGCGACGAGTACCGTGTAGACGACGATCACGCCGAAGATGAGGCCGAGCAGCAGGCGAAACGCGTTCATGCGGAAGCTCCCTCGGTTGGGTTGGCGATCTCGCGCATCACCCCGACCAGCCGCCGCAGCGCCGGGTAGTACGCGGCGTACGCGAGCTGATCGCGGTTCATCTCGATGCCGTGATGCACGCTGGCGAAGAACGGGTCCTGGTAGAAGGGCCGCGGCACCTTGCGCAGCAGTTCGCGCCACTCCTCCTCCGGCCCGGCCAGGAAGACGTCGGCCGCCGTGTCCGCCGCGCACGGCTCGACCGCCGCCACGGCACCGTCCTCGAAGCGGATTGAATGGTGGCGGTCACCCACGCTCAGCCGCAAGCTCGCCGTCCAGTGCCGGATCGTGTACCGGAACTCGGGGTCCTGTTCGAGAGTCGACTTCAGGTTGTTCCAGGGAATCATCCCGGAATCGTAGCGCGGCGCAAGCTGGGTACGCCGGCCTCTGGCCGGCTGCCGCCGAAGGCGGCCAAGAAACCGCGCCGCGAAGCGGCGACCATTCTCTGCGTGGTAGAAACTTCGCCGCAATGCCCGATCCAGACTTCTCCACCTTCCCGCTCAAGAAGAAGGGCAACCGCTACCAGGACTTCGAGGAAGGCCGGACCTTCGAGCACCACTGGGGCCGCACGCTCACCGAAGCGGACAACGCCCTGTTCGCCACCGCGACGATGCGGTTCACGCCGCTCTACTTCAACGCCGAGTACGCGCGCGCCCACGGCCACGACTCCGTCGTCATCGACCCGCTGCTCGTGCTCTGCACGGTCGTCGGCATGTCCGTCGAGGACCTCTCCGAAGGCGGCGGGCCGTTCCTCGGCGTGAACGACGTGAAGTTCCACCAGCCCGTCTACCCCGGCGACACGATCACCGGCAAGAGCCGGGTCGTCGGCCGCCGCGAATCCGGCTCCAGGCCCCACTTCGGCATCGTCACCTGGGAGACCGAGGCCCGCAACCAGCACGGCAACGTCGTGCTGCGCTACCAGCGCACCAACCTCGTCGCCAAGCGCCGGGAGGCGACGCCATGAGCGAGTCGGCCGCAGCCCTCACCTCCCCCTCCACCTACTTCGAAGACTTCGCCGCCGGCCAGAAGATGCGCCACGCCCGCGGCACCACGATCGACGAAGTCGAAAGCCAGCTCCTCACCAAGCTCGTCCTGAACACCGCCGACGGCCACTTCGACGAGCACAAGATGAAGGCGTCCCCCTTCGGCCAGCGCCTCGTCTTCGGCCTCGTCACCGGCTCGACGGTGATCGGCCTGGCGACCCAGGACACGGCCGAGAACGCCCTCGCCGAGCTCGGCCTCGACAGGATGCGCTTCCGCGCGCCCGTCTTCCTTGGCGACTCGCTGACCGCCTACACCGAGGTGCTCGAGACCCGCGACGCCGCCCGCGACGACGCCGGCGTCGTCCGCTTCAAGCACTGGGGCACGAAGCAGGACGGCACGATCGTCTTCGAGGGCGAGCGCGAGGTCCTGATCAAGCGCCGCTCGCACTGGGGGTCGTAGTGAGCGGCGGGTCAGGCCCCCTCTCCGACCTCGTCATCATCGACTGCACGATGGCGCTCGCCGGGCCGTTCGGCTCGGCGATCCTCGCCGACCTCGGCGCCGACGTGATCAAGGTGGAGCCGCCGACCGGCGACATGTCGCGCCCCTCGCCGCCGACGCCGCCGGACTTCATCCACCCCGCCCAGGGCAAGGCCGGGGTCGACGGCGGCTGCGACTTCGGCGGCTACTTCGGCAGCATCAACCGGAACAAGCGCAGCATCTCGCTCGACCTGAAGAACGAGGCCGACCGCGAGACCTTCCTCCGCCTGTGCGAGCAGGCCGACGCCGTGCTCGAGAACATGCGCGCCGGCGTGATGGACCGGCTCGGGCTGAGCTACGAGACGATCCGCGAGCGCAACCCGCGGATCGTCTACGCGGCGCTGCGCGGCTTCGGCGACCCGCGGACCGGCGAGAGCCCCCACGCCGACTGGCCCGCCTTCGACATCGTGGCCCAGGCGATGGGCGGCTTCGCCCACATCAACGGCCCCGCGGGCGACGGCGGGTCCGGAGGGGGCTACCCCGGGGGCGCCTCCGTCGGCGACCTGTTTCCCGGGACGCTGATGGCGCTCGGCGTCGTCGCCGGGGTCCACCACGCGCGGCGCACCGGCAAGGGCCAGTTCATGGACGTCGCGATGGTCGACGGCGTCAACCTGCTGTGCGAGTCCCTCTTCGCGAACTACGGCGCCGCGAAGAGCAACCAGCTCGGGCCGCGCGGCAGGCACCACCACAGCCTGTGCCCGTTCGGCATCTTCGACGCGAAGGACGGCGGCGTGGCGATCGCCGCACCCATGCCGGCCCAGTGGGAGATCCTCTGCCACGAGATGGGGCGGCCGGAACTCGTCGACGACGAACGCACGAAGGACTTCGCGGCTCGCCGCAAGCACCGGGAGTTCGTGGAAGGCGTCGTCTCCGAGTGGGCCGGCGGGCGTACCCGCGACCAGGTCGTCGAGGCGCTCGCCGGCCGGGTCCCCTGCGGCCCGGTGCAGACCGCGGCCGACATCTTCGAGAGCCCCCACACCGCGGTCCGCGAGATGGTCGCCGAAGTCGAGCTGCCGGGCGACAACGAGCCCGTCAGGATCGTCGGCAGCCCGATCAAGTACACCGAAACGAAGACCGGCGTGCGCAGCAGGGCCCCCCTGCTCGACGAGCACCGCGAAGAGATCCTCGCCCAATTCGGGATCAACGCCGGGATCAACGCCGGGCCGGACCAGGAAGACCCGCCCAAGGAGAAGTAGCCATGCGACTGAGACGTTCCGAGCTGGCGGTGCCCGCCAGCAACCCCAGGATGGTCGAGAAGTCGGCCGGAAGCTCCGCCGACCTCGTCTTCCTCGACCTGGAGGACGCCGTCTCCCCCGACAAGAAGGAGGGCGCGCGCCAGATCGCCATCGACGGCCTGAACGATCTCGACTGGGGCAACAAGGTGCGCTCCGTGCGCGTGAACGACCACACCACCCGCTGGGCCGTGGACGACGTGATCAGCGTCGTCGAAGGCGCCGGCGAGAACCTCGACATCATCATCCTGCCCAAGGTCAAGCAGCCGCGCGACATCTGGTTCTTCGAGACGATGCTCGACGGGCTCGAGCTCAAGCTCGGTCTCGACCGCAAGATCGGCCTGGAGGCCCTGATCGAGGAGGCCGAGGGCCTCGCCAACGTCGAGGCGATCGCCACCTCCTCGCCCCGGCTAGAGGCGCTCATCCTCGGCTTCGGCGACCTCTCCGGCAGCATGGGCATGCGCTTCGGCCACGAACTCGACAAGGACTACCGCTACCCCGGCGACATGTGGTCCGCCCACCGCGTCCGCATGATCGCCGCCTGCCGCGCCGCCGGCATCGACGCGATCGACGGCCCCTTCGGCGACTTCAAGAACGATCACGCCTACATGAAGCAGGCCACCTACGCCGCCACCCTCGGCGCCGTCGGCAAGTGGTGCATCCACCCCAACCAGATCCCGCTCGCCAACGATGTCTTCGCGCCGTCGCCCAGGGAGATCAAGCAGGCGCAGAAGATGGTCGACCTGTACAACGAGTCCGTGGCGAAGGGAGCCGGGGCCGGCGGCAAGGGCGGGCAGTTGGTGGATGCGGCGACGCTGCGGATCTATGAGCCGGTGTTGGAGCGGGCGAGGGCTACGGGGAGGTTGTAGGGCGGCGTGACCAAGGCATCAGCCTTGGGGCATTATCAAGCACGGTTGAGAACAGCCTCGCCAAGAAGGAGAAGGACATGAAGCAGCTCGCAGAACGGGCGGCCTGGCTGGCTGTCGGATTGGTCATCGCCACGATGGCCGCGCACCTGTTCGTGGGAGCGACGGCGCAGGCCCAAGGATTCACCCGAGACGAACTGGTGGCCGCATCGGCTCGCGTTCACGCCATCGAGTACGCGGTGGCAACGGCGAACGGGACTTGGTGCGAGAACACTACACGTCGGTGGCTGAGTGGGTTCATGTTCGACCGCCCCTCATCCACACCTACCGAGCCTGTCATCTACGATGTGTGGCCTGGTTCTGAAGCCGAGAAGTCAGGACTCAGGCCCGGCGACCGCATCACCCACGTCAACGGCCAACACCTGGGTTACGGGAAGATGGCTCAGGAGACTTACGCAAGGCTCTCTAGAGGAACCAACAACCAGCTCGTCACGGTGGTCACAGAGGGATATGTACCTCGTACAGTCGGCGTAGCGAAATCCCTCGCCTGCGGTCCCGGCGTAGCATTCGTGGATACTCCTGACTGGCTTGCGGCTACCAACGGCCAAATGATCTTCCTGTCTGCTGGAACGGCTTCGTCGCTTGCAGATGCCGAGCTGGCCACGGTCGTTGGTCACGAGCTTGCCCACATCACTCTTCGCCATCACGAGAAGAAGCAGAATCGAGCAGTACTTGGTGCGATTCTCGGCGCGGCTGTTGGGGCCTATGTCCAAGCCGAAACCGGGCTGTATACAGGAGACGACTACGCGCAACTTGGCGCAGCCCTGGGCGCAATCTCGTACTCCAAGCGAATGGAGAGACGTGCTGATTGCCGAGGCGTCTACTACGCAGCTAGGGCCGGATACGACGTGAATGCAGCACCCTTCCTCTGGGAGAGGCTGGCCAACACACAGAGGGATCATCAGAGCAGAGGTTCCTCGCACCCCTCGCATGTTGAGAGAGCGTTTCGCACTCGACTGGCCGCTGACCATGTAACCGCCCAACTGGCAAGCGGGGCAGCGTATCGAGATATCCCGATCCCCGAGTGCAAGGAGCCGAAGCTCAAGAAGACCGAACGAGAAGCACTGTTGGCCGCTCACAAGCAGCGGTCGGCGACGAAGACCGCCAAGCGAACTCGGCAGTACCAAACCCTGGTCCCTTCCGCTGAAGCCCCGGTCTCCACGTTGCCCGTGCATGGGTTCGGCCGCAGGGAGACTGCGGCAGCTGTAACGGGTACGCCAAGATGGGAGACGATGGACGTCAAGACGGTTGGTGACGTTGCCAAAGACACGGCGGCGTCCACTACAGTGGACGTGCCGACACCAGAGACCAGCTCGCAGCCTCCGAATACGGGATCAGGTGCCGAAACTGAGTTGCTGGCACAACTGATCGCCGAGTTCGTCAAGCAGACTGGCAGAGCACCCAACGCAGTCGAACTTGCCTCTTTGCAGGAACTCGCAGGCGTAGAGGAGCAGTAGGGTACCGGCGGGCCTCGTCGATCAACAGCCACCACAAGGGGAGATCGCAAATGAGCAGCCCTACGACCACGTACCACTCTGGCGGAGTCTCGATTCGATGGGGCAAGCACCAAGCGCATGTGCGCCAGGAATCACACGGCATCTGGAAAGTTGAGCTTGACGGACACCTACTCGACGACACTTGGCCGACTCAAGACGATGCTGAAGAAGCTGCCAACGATCTGCTGCGGCGAGTCGCGGGTCCGAACGCGGCGCGCGAAGGGGCTGAGTTCGGAGAGGACTGACGGCCAGATTCGAACTAGGCCACTACCCCACTTCACGCAGGCCAACCACCGAAGGCCGCTCTGCGATTACTACCGACCGGTGGGATCTGTTCCACGCGGTGCGTCCCCACCTCCTGGGCCCCTCGAAGAGAGACGAGGGGAAGCCGGCTCGGGCAATGCCACCCGGCTGCCCTCGGCCTCCGACTCATCGCCTGCTCCGAGCCGCATGATGACGTTCTCCAGGAGCGATCTTGCAGCTTCGTCTTGCGTGGCGTGTTCGGTCTCTCGTTCGCCGCCTCCTCGAACGGCAATCCACCGGCCGCCTTCTTCCCTTACGGTTCCCGCCGGACCTCCGCCGTGCCCGCTCGGAAGGAGTGGAAGAACTTCCACGGCGCCGGTTAGCCGGTTCGCATGTATCATGTACTCTGTCGGATAGTAGATTCTTGCCATTGAACAATCACTCCTCTGTCCGCAGTTGGTTTTAGTGATCTCGCTTCGTCTAGTTGTGAACTCCCAGGTGATGAAGTCGAGGTCAGCATTCCAGTCAGCTTCTTAGTCGCACCTCCACATCCCGTCAAAGTCCCCTGGATGGGCACTGGCTCCTCCTCTCGGCCGAGGAGTACACCCTAACGACCTGTCCGCTCTCGGGAGGAGAGTGTATCCCAAAGTTACATAGCGAAAATCGCTGACCCGCCTAGGTTTAGGCTTCGAGCTCCGCCATCTTCTCCTTGATGTCAGGCGTCATGAGTCCATAGGTTACGTCGGCCTGTTCCCTCTTGACCATGCGCTGGGGACTCTCTGGCGGGTACAAGCTCCACGCCGTCCGCGGGTCCCTTCGGAGATGCTCGTATCTCTCGCCACCAAGAGGTCCCATATAGAAAGCACGACTTCTCCTCCTCATGCGGCGGTCTGTGCAGTATCGAGCCCAAGCCCGACGTCCCTTGTAGGTCAAGCAAACGAACGCTCGATAGTAATCTGAATCATCAGGCGACTGAACGACACAGCCTTGGACGAACCCTTGCTCCAGGGCTAGGAGAACAAGAGGTACGCTCCGTAGACCCTTCTTGTTGGGCCAACGAAGATCCAACTGGACCACGGGTAGGTCCGTGCGAGACGGCCCGCCTGGATTCTGCTCCGGGCTCCAGATCTGCCGGCCCTTCTCGCAGTAGTCGGTCTCCTCGCTCTCCTTGGCCCAGTCGATGACTGGCATGCACCTGAGTTCCAAACTGCGCCCGCGCAACCAAGACGCTCCCCGACCAAGGTACTCTAAAGTTAGGGGCAACACTGAGATGACCACGTCAAAGCCCATCGTTCGCCGCTCCTATCCGTCACTGCTCCGTGCGGTCTCGTTGAAGAGGAAGTGCGCCCTCGACTATCTGACTGACTTCTGCATCGGAGATGAACGCGGCACCCTCGCCGATCTGCCGACTCAGGTACCTGTTCTCATCTGAATCCTCGCTCGAGATGAAGTACTCCAGCGAACACCGTGCCACTTCTCGATTGAGGTTCGGTGGAAGACTAGCCGCCCCTGCAGCTGTTCCAACCAAGATGACCGATGGCGACAAAGGAAGATACACGCTCAACAATCCGTCGCTACCTTGAAAGACGTTCCTGTACTGCTTGGGCCCATCCGTCCGAAAGAGGACGACGGCATCTCCAAGGATGAGACTCCCATCCTTGGTGGGCAGGACTTCGTACTTGAGACCATCAAGGCGCCGTGACCGCTTTGGCGGGGCCGTCGACTTCCGAAGAGCCTCTATGTGGGATGTCTTTGCGAGCTTCGGGATCTCCGTGGCGACATAGGGACGCATCATTCCGATTGTCTTATCGCGCTCTTCTTGTGTGGCCCTGATCTGCTGAGGCAGGAACACTTTCATGAGAGCCACGAACTCAGGAGGCAGATTGCGTTTTCGGACCTCTTCTTCAAGCAACGAGGGATTCGCACGCATGTAGCCGATCAGACGCTCAGTTCCGCTCTCACCTACCAGGTGATCTAGCAGACCTTTGAACCCACGCTGGACGAGGTGAGTCAAGTTCTCCCGGAATTGCCTGGTCCGAATCTCGAAATGCGTGATCATCTGAGGGATAAGTGGATCGCTTAGAGACGACTGGGAACCTGACCGAAGGTCGGCGACGAGATCCGCGTACTGCCCTTCGATTCTGGTGATGCCGGGATCGGCGTCATGGTTCTCGTCGTCGGTGTAGAACTTGCCCTGCACTCCAACGTTAAGGATGTTCGTCTTGTAGGACCCATGGGACCGATGAAACACCCAGACCTGAGATTGGGTCTTACCGTCCGAAGCAGCAAATCCGGATTGAAGGAACTGGGGTATGAAATGCTGTCTTCGTCCTGGCGTCGGAGATCCTGTCTGAGTTCGAAGCCGTCGACCGACAGTTGGGACGACGTGTGGCTAGTGGTGACTTGACTCTCTTGCTATTCGTCCGGTAGCCCTTTGGTAGAGCTACCGGAGGACTCCTGTATGCGACCACGACACCGAATCCGCAGCCGTGACGAGGAACGATACCTTGAAGCCGTCCACGGGGCTAGAGAGAACGTGCGGCTTGCGTACCAAGGCTCCGAGCTGCACTTGACTGCGGCTCGCGGCCGTGGCAACGGGACTTCGCTGGACTGGCTTCGGGGGCGGTGCGGCCGCAAGGGAGGCGTTCCTGATCACGAGCCGCGGGCCAAGCTTGATCAGGTCTGGAGCCGCCAGGACGTTGACGCCCAGGCGCTCGCAACTAGAGCTCGACAGTCCCGTTTAGCTCGAACCTTCGCGGACGCCTCTCGTTGGCGTATCTCCGAGGCGGTTCCCACTGCAGTTCGAGCCTGCGTTGGCCTCCTACCGAGGCACCCAGGCTGAATCTCGTAACTCGGGACGCTCGGCCGGAACCGACCAACTCGTCGACGACCATCAGTTCGGCCAAAGGGCGAACGATCTCGTCCGACACCCTAGCTTCTCGCAGAGGCTGAAGGGGATCGGCCATCTCTGGCAGGTAGTCGATCTTGTGTGTCGCCGACCGGTTCGACTCGCCAAGAAGAGCAGCCCGAAGTATCACCTCTGTTACTTCGTCGGACTCAAGCCCGCCGAATCCGACATCGACAAAGATGTCTTGCTGAGCCTCGATGATCTCTAGCTGTAGCCTGACCAGCTTGGAGCGTGCCGTTGTGGTCGTACTGCGGACGTTGGTCACACGAACATCGCGAGAACGGCCGGCGCATGTGAACCGGCTTTCCTCTCCTCGGCCAAAGTCGTCAGGAGCAACGCCCTCAAGGGCATGCGCGATATCGTCACTTTGGACGCGTGCCGTGACGGCAATCTCCTGGCCCTCGTGCGTCACCTCCTTCGCACGAAACACTATCGAGCCAAGCTTGCTCCAAGGGGCGAGATCTTCTGCCGCAATGGTCCGAAGCCGATCCGCGACCTGCTGGCGCAGCTCAGTTGGTGAGCGAAAGGCTGGTACTACGTAGTAAGTGCGCGCCTCCCCTAGGAAAGACTCTTGCGGCCCCTCCCGCTCCTGCGTGCGGAGCGCCCAAACAGCCATCCTCAGACCCCGGCTTTCGGCGTGCCGGAACTCGGCGTGTGTAGCGGAGAAGCGTGTCGACAGCAAAGCTCCGTAGCGCCGGCCGAGAATGCCGAGATAGATCTGGCAGGTCTCGAGCTCATCCAAGTAGGCATCTACCGGGTTCGCGTCCCGGCCGCCGAACTCCTCGAACATCACGGGGCGAGCACCGACCGCGCGAACGCCTTCCGCGGCGGCCCTCCGCTCCGCGGGGAGTTCCTTCATGACGCTCGAGATGAAGACGCGCTTGTCGCGGGCCCACTCGCGTATGGCCTCCTCGCTAGGCAACTCCGCGGCTGCTGCTCGGTCGATCAAGAGCGGGTCGCGCTCGCCGATGTCGTGGCCGTACATGCGCTACTTTCAGACGTGGAGGTACTGACGATGAGGACGGTTTGGGCGCGCTGTCGCCGTTGCGGGCACGAGTTCCAGGTGCGGATTCTAGACAGAACGGAGAAGCAGGATCCACGGATTCCACGTTCGCGCGTAACTTGCCCGGAGTGTGGTAGCGCTGAGGTGGATACCTAGCAGGTCCGGCGGCTTGACGGGGGCCAGAACAGCGGAGTGTGAACGCCCGTCGGACCCAGGGCCGTTGGTTCGGCAGCGAATCCGGCAACCGGGTTATGGGATCGCCGGGTCAACGACGTCGTCTGGGCCGGCAAACACGTTGCGGCGACCGTGGGCCGAGGCCGAACAGCGAGGATCGAGGGTTTCGTCCAGGACGACGGCTCGCTCTTGCTGGACCTGGGCGCGATGGGTGGCGGTGCCGAGATCAGGGGCACGCCAGCCGAGAACGGTGTATTGGTGATGCTGCCGACCGCTAGCTCCTCTCGGGTCAACTGGACCCCCGTGTACCGACGCCTCCGGAGAGGGTCTTCAAGTCTTGCTGCAGGTCCTCCAGCTCGTACTGCGCCGGCACCTTCCTGGTGCGGGCGTAGTCCGTCATCTCCCACAGGGAGACACCTGCCTCGCGCGCCGCGCGAGCCAGCGTGAGCTCTCGGTCTCCGTACTGTCGGGCGTAGTGCTCGAGCTTCCAGTCGTGAACGCCGCGTGCCAGCAACCGGCGCACAGTCGCGGAACGGTCAGCCTGCTCGACTCCCCCGATCAGTTCCAGCTCCCGGACGAGCGCCGAAGGCAGCCTGACGCTGACCATCTGTTCCTTCTTCATGACCTCTACACTCGTCCGATGGAGTCCTTGAAGGGCCGATCCATGCGCTCGTGGGCTACGCGCGCAACTTCCGCGATCCGAACCAGACGCCCACGGCGCCGACCAGCGGGTTGAGCCAGTTGAACCAAGCCGGCTGGCGGGCGCTCGCGGTCGCCTCCATCATCGACACGTCGTCGGGGCGCGGTCCTGCCGCCATCTCCGGCGGGATCAGGGCATTCACGACTCCGAGCACGATCACCAGGCCGATCAGAAGCGTGGCGCCCCCGGCATCGTGCGCCACCCTGAAACAGACTTGCCCGCCGATGTACGCGCCCACGAGCCCAAGTACGAGCTGGACGAGGACCCAGCCGGCGGGTACTTCCCAGGACCCCGGCTCGAAGGCGCGAGGGCCCCACCGTCAGCCACAGAAGCGAGAAGAGTGCGAAGAGCACGGCGGCCATGGCGATGTAGCCGACGATGGCGGCGAGGATGTTCCTGAGAATCATGTTCCTCCCTGAGGCGGCAGGTCAGCGATGGCGCCAGTCTCGCAGGCGGCTCCCCGGGCGGGTCAGGCCGAACTCGATGCGGCTGCCGGAGCCGACCGAGACAGGTCGACCTTGACCGTGACCCTGGCGTTGGAGTCCAAAGCGGCCAACATCTTCATCAGCCGGTCCAGCGTGAAGCGCCCGAGGTCGGCGTTGCGGATGCGGGAGAAGTCCGCCGCAGCGAACCCGGTGAGACTCGCTGCCTTGCGGACGGCGAGACCACGGTCGTCCAACACCGCGATGATCCGCGCAGCAAGGACGGCCTTCGCCTGCTTCAGGTCGGCCTCGGGCTCACCGAAGTCTCGGAAGACGTTTCCACTTCCGTGAACGAGCTCGATGTCTTTCTCAGTCAAGGTAGTAGCTCCTTTCTTAGCCGCGCCAGGCGAGCCCGGACCAGGTCGATCTCACGCTTCGGAGTCCTGATACCCCTCGTCGATTTCTTCTCGAACGCGTGCAGCACCCACAGCGCGCCGGCTATCTCCGTCACATACACGACCCGGTAGGCGCCGGTCCGATACCGAACGGCAATCTCAAGCACACCCGGGCCGAGTCCCTTCAGAGGCTTCGCGATGTCGGCCTTCCCTCTCTCCGCCGCAATGGTCAGGGCCGCGTTCACGCGGTCTCGGACGGGCTCGGGGAACTTCGCATAGGTCCTGCGTGCTGCTCGAATCCACCCGATGGGCCGCGTGTCGCCGCTCATCGCGGCATGTTGTCAGATATGACTACGCTTGTCAGCCCGGGATCCCGGAAGGGACGCCGCACCCACTGGTCCTGTCCGCAGTGTCGCACTCGGCGCTGAGCGACGGCGGACACGCAATCGCGGCGCGCATTCTGGTAACGCATTTGTTACCATGCGTCGGTGTTCGATGTTGGGGAGTTCGTCGACGCCCAAGGTATGGCGCGAGTACAGGCGAAACAAGCGGCAGGAGGATTGAGACCATGCCACTGACGCGCGATTTCAGAGTGACGATCCGGGAGCGGCTCGAGCGCGACCCTGGCTTCCGGGAGGCTCTGCTCGAAGAAGGTGTGCAGTGCCTTCTCGCCGGCGAGGTCGACGTCGGAAAGTCGGTTCTGCGCGACTATGTCAACGCGACCATCGGTTTTCGGGAACTCGGTGGGCTGACCGCGAAGTCGCCAAAGAGCCTGATGCGCATGCTCGGTCCGAACGGCAATCCGCAGGCGCGCAATCTCTTCGAGATCATCAGATGCCTCCAGGAACGCGAGGGTCTGCACCTCAAGGTACGGGCGGTCAGGTGACTGCCCGTTCACCGCGGCGCTAGCGGCCTGCCGCCGCCTGATCCGCCTCCACGGGCAACCCGCCTGGCCGCGCACGAACCGCATCAAGGGCCGCCGGCCGTCCGCCGCACACGTTCCGCGCGCAACTTCCGCGTTCCGAACCAGACACTCACGGCGCCAATCAGCGGGTTGAGCCAGAGGAACCATGTCGGCTGGCGGGCGCCCGCGGTCGCCTCCATCATCGACACGTCGTCGGGGCGCGGTTCTGCCACGATCTCCGGCGGGATCAGGGCATTCACCACTCCGAACACGATTACCAGGCCGATCAGAAGCGTGGCGCCTCTGGCATGGTGCGCCACCCTGGCACAGACTTGCCCGCCGATGTACGCGCCCACGAGCCCAAGTACGAGCTGGATGAGGACCCAGCCGACGGGTACCTCCCAGGAACCCGGCTCGAAGGCGCGCGAGGGCCCCACCGTCAGCCACAGAAGCGAGAAGAGTGCGAAGAGCACGGCGGCCATGGCGATGTAGCCGACGATGGCGGCGAGGATGTTCCTGAGCATCATGTTCCTCCCTGAGGCTGCGGGGATACTACGTTCGTCCCCAGAGACCGACCCGGAGTTGCTGAACCAGTGGCTGGCGCCGGCACGGGCCGCGAGCGCCGCCCTGCCCGGCTACATCGTGGGCGCGAGCGACTGGCTGCGCTCGATCTGGCAGGACCGCGCTGCCTTCGCGGACAAGTCGGCGCTTGTTCTCTGGGGCCTGAAGGACATCGCGTTCCGGAGGAAGGAACTGGAGCGGTGGAGGTCGGCGCTTCGGGACGTGGGGGTCCAGGAGTTCGAGGATCGCGGGCACTTCTGGCGGAGGAGGCACCGGGCAGGGTCGTGGCGGCGCTGCGGAGCTACCTGGAAACCTCGTAGCGCCCTCGGTCAGCCGCCGACCTCTTGTCCGCCCACCGGCTTCGTCTGACCGCCGCCTGCCGCTCCGCCGCCTCAATCACGCCACCCGCGGTGGCAACAAAGCCCTCTCGTCCTCCAAGTATCTGCGGTAGTCGTTCATCAACTTCTTCTCGTCACCCACACCGAGACCAAGCATGTAAACCGCAAGCCGTAAGGCGAGACTCTGCCCCCTAGTGACCATCTGCTCACCTCTGAGGATCGTTCCCCCCCATGGCAACTCCCCAAGCGTAGTTGGCAGAGGCCTCACCTGCTCCAGCACTTCGCTCCAAAGGCCCTCATCAACGGGCTCACAACGCTCAAGAGGAGTATCTTCGCGCTCGCTGATCAACCTGGCCAAAACACCGCCGAATATCTTCAGTCCCAAGGGCCTGAATAGCAGATGACCCGCCGAGGCCCGTCCCTCCGGCTCCCGGAAGTCCCCCGGCTCCCTAAGGTCCTCGTCCAGCTCTCGGAGCTCCGGTATCCGTCTCACCATCTCGCTCCAGAGCGCCCTGATACCCCCGAAGACATTTTCGACATCTCGAGCCGCGGGCCGGAATTTTAGATAGTCCTTGTCGGCCGAAAACGCATACACTGCTCCTAGAACAGCGTTGTTAAAATCATACAAGGACGCAAGGGATGTGAATTTGTCGGTCTGCCCCTTCAATAGATTCTTGCGAACGACTTCGACCCGCCCGGAACGCAGAGCCGAAATGCCACTATCCAACAGCATACGCGTAGTGATAGACACAACATTGTCTTCGTCCAACGCGATGTTCTCGCCACTCGTCGTCGGTCGCGCGTACCGGTTGAGAGTATGGAACAGACGTCGCGTCTTAATGGTGCCTTCCTCCGTCCGCTCATGCGTAACGAAAATCACCGACACTTCCTCGCGCCGAAGATCCGGTTCGTCCTCAATGGCCTCCTTGATCGACTGAAGGCGATGCTGACCGTCCAAAGCAAAGTACTCTTGGCGGCCATCAAACTTCAACAAGCCGAACTCGAAGTCATCGTTCAATAGAGGATGATCCTCCATCTTGACCTTGAGGTAGGCCGGCCGCCCGCCCCAAGTCGCCACGATGATTGCTCCGTAGAAGCGCTCCGGCTGCCTCTTCAGATACTCCGTCATCTCCTTAGACCGGTTCGATATCCCGCGCTGAAGCATCTCGTCCAGCTTCGGATTCATCTCGATCTTGGAGTAAAACTGCACCTTAGAGTGCAGCTCCTGAAATGTCATCTTGCCGACGTAGTAGTCGCGGCCACCCATCGTTCCCTTGATAACTGGTATCAGGTCCGCCATCCTATGTCTTCTCCTTCTCCGGCAAGTTGTCGATCGCCGGCGCTATGAGGTTGTACTTCGGCGCCGCGGCCTCATAGATCGCACGCTCGATCAGCGGCGCCGTAGTCACTCTGGTTCGTGCGAACAGCAGCCGAAGTCGGCTGTAGGCCTCAAACATCTGGGAAAGCTCCGGTCGCGAGTCGTTCAGTTTCCGCTGGATCCGACGATAGTCCTTCAGTCGCGTGGCCATGCACTTGGTTCGACCAACGTAGAGAACTGCCTCGTGTGGATGTCCGCCTAAGGAGATGTCGGACATGAACACATAGACGCCGCCCTCACCGACCAACTCCCCAGTTGGCAGCTCCTGGAGGGGAACTCTCTTCCAAGAGAGCGTCTCTCGGCCGAGGATGCTCAGCCATCGTGAGACCTCGTCGTTGTTTACCTGGCGCCGCCGCGCAACGGGTGCTTGCAGGGACGGGTGCGCGGGAAGCTCCCAATACTTGACGTCCCCGCTGGTGTAGTCGACATACTCCGCCTCCGTGGTCCGCCAATCGACGGCCTGATTCAAGAAGAACACGCGCTGCGAGAGATCATGGTAAACAGCAAAGGGCTCAGCGTCACCGTACGCACCCTCTAGCAGTTCGCTCTCGATCCAAGATCGAGCTCTCGGCTGTCGCGAAATACGTTGCGGATTGGGTCCAACTAGCCTGACCGTGCTCGAACCGCTCCCCGCCCAGAAAACGTACTTCTCAAAAGGGACCAGCCAGAGGATCTTTCTGAGAGCTAGGTACAATGGCGTTTGGATCCTGTGCAGGATGGGTGCAGCGAGAGCACCATGGGCGAACTTATTGCGGATGTAGACCACGGCTCTTAGCGACCTGAGGAGATTGAGTTTCTTCAGCTTCTCGACTGCGTACCCTTTCTTGGCTAGTTCCGCGAACACCTGGCTTAGCAGAACACCTATTGCATCGAGTTCCTCTTGTGCAGGGTGTCTCTTGTAGTCACTGTACTCGGCGCAGTAGCTTCTCACGCCGTCTGGCAGCTTCCGAGAGGCGGCACAGAGCCTGTCCATACCGTCGAGCCACCCCCCCAGACCTGAAGAGGCCATGATTGCATTCCATACTTTGGCTCTTGCCGGTTCGGCGCAGTACATGTCCGCAGTGACGGCCGCGGTCGTCCCGATGTACTTGATCGTTGCCGCGTACACGGCCTCAAGCGCCCGGTACTTGTCGGTCTCGTCAGTCGACTGTCGGATACTGGTGTACTGATCCAGCGTACGCTGAACGAAAGACGGTAAGTACTCCAACAGTCCCTACCTACGATCTGGCGCGGTCACGGGCAGAGGGGGATCTGCTCTCAGTCGCGCTCATCGCTACGTTCCTCGCCGAAACGGGGCACAATTCACCCAACGGCACCGCTCGGCGCCGCCGAACTCCACATGGGGCCGGCTTGGGTCCACCTCCATGTACCACTATGAGAGTTGGGCCTTGAGAAAGGACGTACACCGAGGCTTCTGCAGCTACGGTGCGAATGCGCCGAAGCCCTCTGCGAGAACGTCGGGATCAAGCTTGCAGAGCTACATGCCAGGACACCGTAACCGTGTCTTAAGCCCGGCCGGGTACTCGAAGGTTCCGGGTAGCTAGCAATGCCGTTCCTCGAGCCAAACGACAGCACATGATGCCGTCCTGGTGACGGTTGCGCATCGAGATGAGGGGTTGGCTCTGACACAGCGGGGCTCACTGCGCGTCGGACTCTAGCGACTTAGGCCGTCTTCGTCACCCCCGTTTCCAGAGACGGGGCGAGGGTGTTCAGGGCGGCCGTGATCCGCTTCACCGCCGTTTCAATCTCCGCGTCGTCGGTAAACCGGCCGAAGCTGAAGCGGATGGAGGCTTCACTTGACTCCGCCGGAAGACCCATTGCAGCGAGAACGTGCGACGGCTCCGGGATGCCAGAGGCACAAGCGGCACCGGTTGAAGCAGCTAGCCGAGGCTGCAGAACGCCCAAGATGTCGTGAGCGTCAAAGCCCTCGAACCGTAGGTTGGCGTTGCCGGGGTGTCGACAGCCACCGCTTGGTCCGTTCAGCGACGCCCTCCAACCACCTGCGGACAAGAGGTCGACGAACCGGTTGCGCTGGCGAGCAACCCTCCTCCGTTCGTCCTCGGCGCCTCCTCCGCGGAGGAGGTTCGCAGCACAGCCCATTCCTGCGCAGAGTGCCAGCGGCACGGTTCCCGAGCGAAGTCCGCTCTGCTGCCCTCCACCATGAATGAGAGGCTCGATTCCTCCTTGCAGCTCGCGGCGAACATAGAGCGTCCCAATCCCCTGAGGTCCATACATCTTGTGACCAGAGAGACTGATCAGGCCTGCGTAGGCAGACAAGTCGCCGACGTCCATCGCGCAGGGCGCCTGCGCAGCGTCGCAATGAAGAGGGACTTCGTAGGGTACCAGCGCGGCTGCCAAGCGTCGAACATCCTGAATCGTCCCGACCTCGTTGTTCACCGCCATCACAGAAACAACAAGAACATCCTCGCCTAAACGCGCTTCCAGGGCACCAACGTCAAGGAACCCCTCCCGGTCGACCGGGATCGTGTCGACAACGAACCCCTGCCGAGCCGCGAGCGCTCGGGCCGCGGCTAGAACACACTTGTGCTCGATGGCGCTCACCAGAATACGGTTGCGCCCGGGTGGGGCCCGCCGCGCCAAGCCGAACAACGCGAGGTTGTTCGCCTCAGTTGCACCAGACGTGAACACGATCTCGTCGGAGTCGGCGCCGACCAGCGCCGCAACGGACTCCGCCGCCTCTTGAACCGCCCTAGCGGCTCGCCATCCGACTGCGTGATCGCTCGAATGCGGATTCCCGAACGACTCGTTCCAATAGGGGGCCATGCGCTCCAGGACACGGGGGTCGACCGGCGTGGTCGCCTGATAGTCGGCATAGATGATCTTGGCGTCGTCCATTGGCTCCGGCTCCTGGACGCGGCCCCCAGGTGCGGGGTTGACGCTAGCAACGGGATGACCTACTGTCGAGCTGGACGCAGCGTCCAGCGCGTGAACCGATGCTCCGAGGCCCTATACACGAAGACGGATACCGGCCCAAGCTATCAGGCCACGAGACCTTCCCGCTTCGCTACGGGTGGCTGAAGAAGGCGGTCGACGCCGTCTCCGACGGCGGCGGTGCGGGCAACGGGAAGTCCGTCTTCCTGTCCGAGGATGCGATCGCCCGGTTCGGTGTTGGCAGGAACATGGTGGCGTCGATGCGCCACTGGGCCGTCGTCACCGGCGTAATCGACGAAGCGAGCAGCCCGCCCTCGCCCACTGAACTCGGACGCCGCTTGTTCGTTGACGACGGCGGACTTGACCCCTACATGGAGGTCCCGGCGACGACATGGCTCATCCACTGGCGTCTCTGCGGCAACGCTCAGAACACGACTTGGTTCTGGGCCTTCAGTCACTACCCGGCCGCGACCTTCGAGCGTGATGCGCTAGTTCGAGGAATCGTGAAGCTCAAGGAAGACCGGCAATGGCCCCGAGCCTCGGCCACCACGATCGGGAACGATGTCAAGTGCTTCGTGCGCAGCTATGTCCGGCGACCTACCTCGGCCAAAGCAAGCTACGAGGATGCGCTCGAGTCGCCACTGACGGAACTCGGCTTGATTCGGCCTGCCGGCAAGCGCGACGGGTTCCGCTTTGTCCGCGGTCAGAAGCCGACGCTTGGAGCCGGCGTGTTTGCCCTTGCAGTGAGCGAGTTCTGGGATAGCTACTCCACAGCCGGGACCCTGTCTTTCGAGGCTCTCGCCCATGAACCGGGATCGCCTGGCCGTGTCTTCCTGCTGGACGAGGACGCGCTCGCGGATCGGCTCCTCCGCATCGAGGAAGGCACCGGCGGCGTCTACCGCTGGTCAGAAACGGCCGGGCTGAAGCAGTTGTTCCGAACACGCGCAGTGGGTGAGACGGAAGCACTCGACTTCATCGAGCAAGACTACATGTGGTCCGATCGCGAGGAGGTGGCCTAGTGCCGTTGGCGGAACGGGTCCACGTCGCCCGTCGCTACCAACGCGCCATCAACATCGACTCGGACATGAGCGACCCGTCGGCGCTCGAAGGCTTCATCTGCCCGCGGTCCTCGGCCGATGTCTTGGAGACCATGGCCCACCACGTCCTCGCGACCGGGCAGGGCGCCTTCACCTGGACGGGGCCCTATGGCACCGGTAAGTCGAGCCTGGCGGTGGTCTTGGGTGCAGCGCTCAACGGCACCAAACGTCTCCGAAGCGATGCCGAAGCCCTCTTGGGCCAACCAACCTTCGAAGTGCTGACGAAGGCCCTGCCGCCACGGACCCGAGGTTGGCGCGTTTTGCCCGTCGCCGGCCGCCGCGATGCACCCGCCCGCGTTATCGGCGAGGCCATCGAAGCGGCAGGATGGCTACCGGCGGACTCCTGGACGGAGCCTCGTGTCCTCGAAGCACTCGACGAGATTGCGGCCCGAAACCCCCGCGCGGGCGGCGGTCTGTTCGTGTTCATCGATGAGATGGGCAAGTTCCTCGAGGCGGCGGCGCACGACGGTTCCGATGTCCACCTCTTTCAACAGTTGGCGGAACGTGCCTCGCGAAGCCGGGGGCGACTCATCGTTGTCGGCATCCTCCATCAGGCGTTCGCCGAGTACGCGCACCGCCTCTCTCGGGAGGCACGCGACGAGTGGGCGAAGATTCAAGGCCGTTTCGTTGACCTGCCGATCAACACGGCAGAAGAGGAGCAGATCGAGCTCCTTGGCCGTGCGATCGAAAACGGGCATCGGCCACAGCAGCCGAGCCAACTGGCCAAACAGGTAGCCGCACTCTCCAAGCGGCAAGCATCAGGCTCTCTCGCCGAGAGGCTGGAAGACTGCTGGCCGCTCCACCCCGTCGTGGCGTGCCTACTAGGCCCCCTTTCTCGCCGGCGTTTCGGCCAGAACCAGAGGAGTCTGTTCGCGTTCCTCAACTCCGCCGAGCCCCTCGGCTTCCAGGACTTCCTGCGCGCCGCTGACGAAGACGCGCTCTTCTCACCCGAACGCCTTTGGGACTACTTGCGTGCCAACCTGGAACCGTCGATCCTGGTGTCGCCGGACGGCCACCGTTGGGCTCTGGCTGCCTATGCCCTGGGGCGTAGCGACGCGATGGGCTGTGATGAGCTGGAGCAGCGACTGCTGAAGGTGATCGCACTCCTGGACTTGCTCAAGGAAAGCTCCGGTCTGACGGCGAGCAGGCCCTTGCTGGCCCTGGCTATGCCGGAGCACAAGGCTGAGGAAGTCGACACAGCCTTGGAGGGCCTGCGCGAGCGCTCACTCATCGTCTTCAGAAGGTTCTCGGATGCCTGGGCGATCTTCGAGGGTAGCGACTTCGACATCGACAAGGCTCTTGAAGAGCACTCCCTGGAAGCGGTTGAACTTGATTTTCGGACGCTGCGCACGTCAACCGAACTGGACCATGTCGTGGCAAAGCGCCACTACCACCAGACTGGCGCACTTCGTTGGTTCGATGTCACCGTAGTGCCTCTTGAAGAACTGAGGCAGACCGCTGCCGACTTCTCACCGCAACAAGGGGCAATCGGGCTCTTCCTCCTCGGCGTTCCCACACAGGGAGAATCGGAGCAGGAAGCGAAGGACCTCTGTCGCCATGCCGCGGAGACTTCAGCGGATTGGGACATCGTCGCGGGATTCTCACCCAGTGCATGGGGGATTCCTGCTCTGGCGGCTGAACTGTCTGCCTTGCAGCGTGTACGAGATGAGACTCCCGAGTTACAAGGGGACCGAGTAGCCCGCACGGAGGTCTTGGCTCGCATCTCGGCCGTTGAGGAACGCGTCGAAACCGAACTCGCGCGCGCCTTCGACAACGCATCCTGGTATCGCATGGGAGCAAGGGGCAAACAGCTATCGCGCGCCGGACTTAGTTCCCTGGCCTCCGACTTGGCCAACTCGCGGTTCTGTGACGCACCCCGCCTCCACAATGAGCTACTCGGCCGGGCCAAACCCTCCAGCAACGCGGTAGCTGCGCAGAACGCTCTTCTCCGGCGCATGGTGCTGAGCGAGGGAGAGATGCGGCTTGGCATCAAGGGGTTCCCGGCGGAAGGCGGCCTCTTCGTATCCCTCTTGGCGTCGACGGGCTTGTACTGTAACTCCGGGGATGGCTGGAGGTTCACGGCTCCCAAGCCAGGTCCGCTAGATCTCCACAATCTGGCACCAGCGTGGGAGGCAGCCCAGGACTTCCTGGCGAGCAATGCCCACCGCGCAGTCCCGCTAACCGAGCTCTACAGCGTTTGGCGTAGGCCACCGTTCGGCATCAAAGACGGACTACTGCCTGTACTGTCGGTGGCCTTCCTGCTCTCCCAGCAGAACGTCCTGGCCTTCTATCGGGAAGGCGTCTTTCAGACCCGTGTCACTGACCTGGACATCGACTTCTTGGTAAGAGACCCGTCTGACGTGCAGTTCCGATGGATGGACCTGGGCAGCGTCTCGCGCCAACTGTTAGGCGAGTTAGCCAACGTAGTACGCGACTTGGACACGAACAACGCTCTTTCGTGCCTTGAGCCGATCGACGTAGCCAGAGGTCTGGTAACGATTCATGACCGCTTGCCGGCCTGGACCGGGCGTACCCAGCGCCTGTCGCAGAACGCCCGCGACGTGCGACACCTCTTCCGGCAGGCCAAGGACCCGAACCGCCTTCTCTTTGATGACATCCCGGAGCTCCTGAAGGAGCCTCTGGCCGATGCCGAAGAAGACGCAGCCAGGCGCATCGCAGACCGTGTACGACTAGGCCTGACAGAACTGGTCGAGGCATGGCCCGCGATGCTCGGGCGGCTGCGCGAGATACTCCTCTCGGAGCTTCAGGTGCCGAACTCCTCGCCGGCCATGCTCGCGGAGCTACGGGACCGGGCCGACAACATCAGGGAGCTGGGTGGTGACCACCGCCTAGAGGCCTTCATCGTCCGCCTGTCCCGCTTCGAGGGGACCGATGGCGACATCGAAGGACTTGCGAGCTTGGCGGTCAACAAGCCGCCGCAAGCCTGGGTCGATCCCGACATCGATAGTGCCACCGTTGAGATCGCCGCAATGGCCCAACGCTTCCTTCGAGCCGAAGCCTTCGCGCGCGTCAAAGGTAGACCCGACAAGCGCCACTCGATGGCTGTTGTGGTCGGCTTGGGAGGCGCCCCCGCCACGCTTCATGACGAGTTCGCCGTCGGGGATCTGGATCGCCCGGACGTCGAATCGCTGGCCTCGCGGCTGGAGGCCGTCTTAAACGAGACTCGAGAAGACCAGCGCCATGTGGTCCTGGCAGCGCTCGCCGAGGTGAGCGCTCGCTATCTCAGCGCCAGTGCGCCGCCGCCCACAGACGTCGACGACCAGGAGCGCGCCGCCTCATGACCACCGCGAAAGCCGAGTGGCACGTACTGGGCCTCTCAGGGGGCCGAGACAGCGCCGCACTAGCTGTGCACATGCGACAGAACCACCCAGATCTCGAAATCGACTACTTCTTCACCGACACCGGCAAGGAACTTCCTGAGGTCTACGAGTTCCTCAACCGCCTGGAAGGCTTCCTCGGGAAGCCAATTCTGCGGCTCAACCCGGACCGCGACTTCGACTTCTGGCTGAAACGCTACAACGACTACCTACCATCAGCCCAGAGCCGCTGGTGCACCCGCATGCTCAAGCTGCGCCCGTTCGAAGACTGGGTCCGGCCCGCCCTTGACGCAGGAACCAGGGTCTTCAGCTACGTCGCCATCCGGGCAGACGAGGAGTATCGCGAGGGCTACTCCTCTCGGCACCAGAACCTGAAGATACGCCTGCCTTTGAAGGACGCCGGAATCAACAAGGAAGGCGTCCTGGAGCTCCTCTACGGAGCCGGCCTGGGTCTACCCACCTACTACGAGTGGCGTACTCGCTCCGGCTGTACGTTCTGCTTCTTCCAGCAGAAGATCGAGTGGGTCAGACTCAAGGATCGACACCCCGAGGCATTCGAGGAAGCCAAGGCCTACGAGAAAACCGCCGTCGAGCACGGTTCGCCGTTCACATGGAGCCAAGGAGAGTCCCTAGTGGACCTAGAACGGCCGGAACGGGTCGAACAGATTCGGCTCGATCATCAGCGGCGACTCACGCGGATGCGGGCGAAGCTGCAGCCCAATCCGCTACGGCCGGATGCCGAGGTTCTGGATATCGACGATCTGTACGGCCAGGCAAAGGTCTGCTTGGCCTGCCACAAGTGACCCCTTAGTCCGCCCCCTGCGAGCTTCGCGATCGCCTCAGACGTCGAGCATGATCTCGCCTTCGGAGTTGAGAGACCAAACGTCGGCCTTCTGGAAGTACTCCTGGCTGCTGCGGCACCAGACCCAAGCGGCGGACTTATGGCGGCCCCAGCCGCAAAGACTAACGCCTGTGACACCGATAGCCTGCTACTCCGGCACCCCCCCAAACCGCCCAACAATCGCCCGCCCCGGAGCAACCCCCTCCACCGTCTCGCCATCCCGCACCACAAACACCCCATTCACCATCGTGTGAACGATCCCCTCCGAGAACGACAGCCCGCCCTCGAACGTGGCCGTGTCGATCACCGTCTCGGGGTCGAAGACGACGATGTCCGCGTCGGCGCCGACCTGGATCCGGCCCTTGCGCCTCATCTGCTCGGACATGGACGCCACGCGGTCGGCCGGCAGGAGGGTCATCTTCAACAGGGCGGTCATCAGGTCGAGCGTGCCCCGTTCGCGGACGTAGCGGCCCAGGACGCGTGAGTAGGTGCCGGCCGTTCGGGGGTGCGCCTTCGGGGCGTAGGGCATGCCGTCGGAGGCGACGATCACCCAGTCGTTCCCGAGCGCCGTCTCGATCCACTCTTCCTTCATGAAGTGCAGGATGACGGTGCCCCGCTCGCGGCGGTAGCGCTCGAAGGTCTCCCTGGTCAGCCGCTCTCCCGTCGCCTCCCACTGGAGGTCGCCGTAGTCGATGCCCAGGCGGCCTTGCCAGCCCTCGTCGAAGATCGAGCTGTGGAGGCTGGTCGAGCCGGCCGTGTAGGGGTAGGCCTCGGTCGTCACGTCGAGCCCCAGGCGGCGCGCGCCGCCGATCAGGCCGAGCACGGTGTCGATCTCGCCGAGGGCCATGCTGTTCACGTGCACGATGTGCAGGGGCGCCCCGGTGGCGACCGCGTTGGCCAGGACTTCCTGCATCGCCTCGATCGTCATCGAACGGACGTGGGTGTGGATGGTGGCCCGCTTCTCGCCGGCGAAGCGGAACACCTCGACGATCTCCCGGCGGCTCGCGCCCGGGTAGTACTGGACGGCGAGGCCGATCCCCAGGGCGCCTTCCTCGAGTCCCTGCTCCAGACGCTCCAGCATGGCGGGGAAACGCTCGGGCGGCAGTTCGGAGTAGTACGTGCTGTCCGCGGCGTCGCGCTCGGCGGTGAGCGGTTCGTCGGCGGAGCTGGCCGCCGTGAAGGCCGCCTCGAGCTCCGCCCGTTCCTCCTGCGGGACGATCTCCAGGCCCCTCAACGCGCCGTGATTGACCGTGGCGCCATAGTTGACGAGCGACTTCCCTCGCCTGGCATCCAGGAACGCCCCCACGTCGGCCACGCCCCATTCCAGCTCGAGCGCGGTGGTCACGCCGTCCCTTGCCTGGTACTCGCGCGACGCCGGGCCCTGGCCGTGGGCGTGGAGGTCGACGAAGCCCGGCGCGAGGACGAGGCCGGACGCGTCGATGAGGACGCCGCCGTCGGCGAGGGAGTCGGCGAGGGGATCCTCCGTCAGGGCGGTGATCGTGTCGCCGCGGATGCCGACGTTGCGGATCTCGTCGAGGCGCCTCTCGGGGTCGATGACGCGGGCGCCCTGGAAGACGATGTCGAATTGCTGGGTCGGCGCTTCGTCCGCCCCGTCGGTCGCTCCGTTGCAACCCGTGAGGAGGAGCGCCGCGAGGAGCCCCGACACGATGAAACCGCTCCTCATCCCGGCGTCTCTCGCAGGGGGTTCTTCCATCGAAGGCCCTCGAAGCGCGCGAAGTCGCCGTCACAGGACACCAGGGTCGCGTCGTGGGTAATGGCGCACGCCGCGAGGTGCGCATCGGTTGTCAGGTTCCCGGCCGTTCCCGTGTAGTCGAGCAGACCCCGGAGCGCGGGCCAGTGGTCGGTCTTCTCCGTGACGACCGTGACGACATGCACGTCCAACCACTGTTCCACTCTGTCGAGCGCCTCGTCGACCGGCAACGGCGCCGGGAACACCCGTGGGTTCGTCGCTATCCGGACAAAGCCCAGCAAGACGATCCACGGCAGACCCACCGTCTCGTCCCCGTCCAGCGCATCCTCCAACCAGGAGCGGACCGGCACGTGGTTCTCGGCGTCCTCGTTGACGGAGTACAGGAGGACATTGACGTCGACGATCATCATGGGTCGGTCACTTCCTCACGGAGAGCTTGCGGACGATCTCTTCGTCCTCGAGCGCAGCGGCGAGCGAGAGCGCCTTGTCGAGATCGACCCGGGCCCGGCCCATGCGCGCGGTTGCCTGTCGAAACCTCGGCCGGCGGGCGGCCGCCGTCTCCGCGGCCAGGCCGGACCGCAACAGCCGGTTCAGCATGCGAGTCATGCTCAGGCCCTCCTCCTCGGAGCGAGTGCGCAGTGCCTCCATGAGGTTGTCGTCTATCCGCACCGTACTCCGCATGATGTCATCGCCTCCATGCTTGTGATGCCATGACATCACCAGTTGTTCGCCAGATTGTCAAGCGCGGGGCTAAGGTGTACTCCATGGGTCGATCACGCCGCAGCCGCCGCACGCCGTACGCACCGCTCCTCGCAGCCCTCACCCTCTCCCTCACCGCCCCCCTCCCCGCCCAAACCCCCGCCCTCCGCCTCGACGGCTTCGACGAATGGGTCGAATCCGTCATGGCCGAATGGAAGGTCCCCGGCCTCGGCGTCGCGATCGTCGAAGACGGCGAGATCGTCTACGCGAAAGGCTACGGCTGGCGCAACGTCGAGCAGCAGCGCCCCGCGACGGCGGACACGCTCTTCGCCATCGGCTCCAACACGAAGTCCTTCACCGCCACCTTGCTGGCCATGTACGTCGACGAAGGCGCCCTCGCCTGGGACGCGCCGATCCGTACCGTGCTCCCCGAGTTCCACCTCCACGACCCGGTGGCGATGGAGCAGATGACAGCCGTCGACCTGCTGAGCCACCGCTCGGGCCTGCCCAGGCACGACCTGTACTGGCTGGCCACGGGCAAGAGCCGCACCGAGCTGATGGCCGGTCTCCACCACCTGGAGCCATCCGCCTCGTTCAGGAGCAAGTACCAGTACCAGAACCTGATGTTCCTCACCGCCGGCGACTGACCGCCGAGACACCCGCGATGCCGGACCGGGCGCCGACCCGCTTCCACACCCTCGTCCTGCCGGCGATCATCGCCCAGTCGATGATCATCGGCGGCGGCTACGCCACGGGCCGGGAGGTCGTCGAGTACGCCGGGCGCTTCGGGAACCGGGGATAGCTGTCCGTCGCGATCATCACCGTCTGCTTCGCCGTCGTCATGGCGCTGTCTTTCGATCTGGCGCGGCTCGCCAGGGCGTACGACTACAAGACGTGGAGCCGGAACCTGGTCGGCCCGGATCTTCGGCCTCGTCGCCGGCTGGACGCTGATCGAGACCGCCGTCGGTTCGATTCACGCGCTGCTGAGGCGCGTCGAGAGCAACCTCGACGACCTGCCGCGCCGGTGGAGGCCTGCCTCGGGGAAGCTGACGCCGGTGCAGAAGGCAGGCACGGCGGTTGGCGTGCTCGTCGCCGCCGCGGGGCTCTCCACGTTCGGGATCATCGACCTGGTCGCCAGGGGCTACGGCACGCTGGCCTGGGGGTTCATTGCCCTGGTGGTTGTGCCGCTGTTTGTCGTGGTGCCGTGGCGGGCGTTCAGGGGCGCCGAGCGCCGTACAAAGGCGACGCGCCAGTTGACTTAGTCATAGACTTAGTCTAGCGTCACTTGCCATGAAACAGGTCACCGTCCACGCAGCAAAGACGCACCTCTCGCGGCTCCTGCGGGAAGTTGCCGCTGGCCAGGACGTCGTGATCACGCGCTCGGGCCAACCGGTCGCGAAGCTCGTCAGCATGGAGGAAGAGCGGCCGATCTTCGGCATCGACAAAGGTCGGTTCGTCGTGCCGGACGACTTCGACGCTCCTCTCGATGAGGACCTGCTGCGTGCGTTCGAAGGCCGGGGTTGAAGCGCCGGCACGTCACCAGTGGACTACCTCCTGGACACCCATTGCTGGCTGTGGATGCAGACAGAACCGGAACGCTTCGATGCACACCTGCTGGCTGCGCTGGAGTCATCCGCGTCATCGAAGTTCCTGTCTGCCGCCAGCGCATGGGAGATCGCCATCAAGTACGCAATCGGAAGGTTGCCGCTCCCGGAACCGCCCGCTGAGTACGTGCCGGAGCGTATGCGCCTGAACCAGGTGAGAGCTCTCCCCATCACGCCGGTCCATGCCTTGGCGGTCGCGGCGCTCCCTCACCATCACCGGGACCCGTTCGACCGCATCCTCGTGGCCCAGGCCCGAATCGAGGGCCTGACGCTTATCACCGCCGACAAGGTCCTCGAACGGTACGACGCGCCCATTCTTCGCGTGGGTGCAGCGCATATATAGGCCACCGCCCTGTCGCTGCACGAACCGAATGACGGCAGAGAACGCGGAGCTACACTGCCGGCATGGGGATCCCTGCCGGATACTGGAAGAAGCCGGCTTCGCGCCCGGACAGGCCCGTGCCCTGCTCGACCTCATCGCCGACCGGGAGAGCAGGCTGGTGACGAGCGAAAGCATGACCGCCTACGAGAACGACGTTGCGATCCTCAAGAGCGATCTGGGCGAGCTGAAGGTGAGGATGGCGTCGGTCGAGGGGCGTATCGATGGCCTCGTCATGGTCGTCGACGGTCTCCGGCAGGAGGTCAGGGAGAGGAACGACGCGCTCCGGCTCGAGTTGACGGCCAGGTTCGAGGCCCTGGAGGCACGCGTCGACCGCCGCATCGGCAGCCTGTAGGCCAAGATGGACGGCCTGCAAGGC
The DNA here is from genome assembly GCA_965232105.1 of Thermoanaerobaculia bacterium. Classification (GTDB taxonomy): domain Bacteria; phylum Acidobacteriota; class Thermoanaerobaculia; order Multivoradales; family Multivoraceae; genus Multivorans. Next base: position 1,275,261 of record OZ246956.1, on the reverse strand, counting down.
GAGCTCAGGACGCTGAAGTGGACGTTCGGCATCATCGCCGGCGTCCTGGCGGCCGTTGGCGCGCCGGTCGCGGCCGCCCTGGTCCGGCTCGCCTTCTTCGCGTAGTTCCCCGCTTCGCGCGCCAGCCTGCGCCGCGCCCCTCCTCGAGGCCTGGACCGCGGTTGGGTCCATTCACGCGCTCCTGAGGCGCGTCGAGAGCAACCTCGACGACCTGCCGCGACAGTGGAGGCCCGCGTCCGGGAGGCTGACGCGGGCGTACTGGGCGTTCAGGGCGGCGGGGTAGACGCCTGGCTGGATTGGCTAACGTGACGGAGGGAAGTTGATGGTCACGATCCGGTACACGGCTACAGGCTCCCCGTGAAGCGTCGCCGGCTTGAACTTGTACCGCTTTACGGCCCTCGCCGCCTCCAGACCGAGTCCGTAACCGGGGTTCTGGAGAATGACCGGGTGCTCCACCCTTCCGCGTTCATCGATGACCAATCCGATCACGGCAGCACCGTACGCGCCCGCCTCACGCGCCCACGCAGTCTTTCTTGGCGCATAGGAGTAGGGGTTCTTCCTCACAGGCGGCTTCATGCCTTCCACCGGCTTGCCGCCGACATTCAGCGTGTGGATCTCTCGGTCTGGATTGGCCAGGCGTACCGCCTCGAGATCGGCATCGACGACGAGTCGGAGGGCGAATCCATAGTGCTCGGCAGCGTTGCTGTTTCGCCGGTCGACATAGCGACGCGCGGATGAGACCGCCACGTCGTCCAGTCCCTCCTCCTTCGCCGCCGCCGCGTGGATGGCCCAGAAGAGCGGCGGCAGTTCCAGGTCGGGATCGAGCGCCTTGAGTTCGACGATGTGGTCCAGAGCGCTTAGCGCTGCGTGCAACTGGTCCAGTTGGATGAAGTGTGTCGCTTCCGCCCACAGGCGTTCCACCTCGGCCTCCGGAGTCGCCTCTATCTGCGCCAGGACAGGCGCCGCGGCGATCAGCGAAAGGAGAACAAGGATGTGCAACCGGCTGAGGATCGCGGCTTGGTCTCGCATAACTCGAGAGGTTCCGAGAGGAACGGAATCAGTAGCACGGCGCAACGATCTTAGTCCCAGCACCGGCGAGCGGCCGGCGATGGCGGCTGCGGCCGCATCGAAGAAACAGCCTTGAATCCCGTCCTGGTCTTCAGAAGCCGAGGATTGTACGCCGGTTCCGGCGGACGACCCGAGCCCGAGCGAACGAAGGAGAACCGAGTGACGGCAGAGAACGCGGAAGTACACTACCGGCATGGGGACCCCTGCCGCACACTGGAAGAAGCTGGCTTCGCGCCCGGACAGGCCCGTGCCCTGCTCGACCTCATCGCCGATCGGGAGAGCAGGCTGGTGACGAGCGAAAGCATGACCGCCTACGAGAACGACGTTGCGATCCTCAAGAGCGGTCTGGGCGAACTGAAGGAGAGGATGGCGTCGGTCGAGGGACGCATCGATGGCCTCGTCATGGTCGTCGAGGCTCTCCGGCAGGAGGTCAGGGAGAGGAACGACGCGCTCCGGCTCGAGCTGACGGCCAAGTTCGAGGCCCTGGAGGCACGCGTCGACCGCCGCATGAGCGCCCTGGACGGGCGCATCGGCAGCCTGGAGGCCAAGATGGACGGCCGCATCGGCAGCCTGGAGGCCAAGATGGATGGCCGCATGGGCAGCCTGGAGGGCAAGATGGACGGCCGCATGGGCAGCCTGGAGGCCAAGATGGATGGCCGCATGGGCAGCCTGGAGGGCAAGATGGACGGCGTGCTAGGCGAACTCCGGACGCTGAAGTGGACGCTGGGCATCCTCGTCGGCGTCGTGGCGGCCGTTGGCGCGCCGGTCGCGGCCGCCCTGGTCCGGCTCGCCTTCTTCGCGTAGTTCCCCGTTTTGGGTGCCGGCAGAGGCCGTGGCGCTCTTTACCGCTTGACTCGGAGTAAAGAACACGGCTAGCCTTCGCTCCCATCGGCCATCCGGGAAGGGACAGAATCATGCCGCGAGTGAGCGCCAAGCGCCAGATCACGCTCCCCATCGCTCAGTGCAGGGAAGTCGGCATCGAACCCGGCGACGAGTACCGCTGCTTCGTCGCCAACGGCCGCATCACCATTGTGCGGAAGGAGGCCGGCGCGGCCAGAGGCTTTCTGCGGCACGTCGCCGGCGACCCGGCGATGAGCGACGACGAGTCGCTGCGGAGCGCACTCGACGTGCCGAGGCCTTGATCGCAGTCGACACGAGCGTCCTGCTCCGCTACCTGCTCCAGGACGACGAAGCGCAGGCGGATCGCGCAGACGCCGTCTTCGGCGGCGGCGAGACGATCCTGGTCACCGATGTGGTCCTGGTGGAGACGATCTGGACGCTCTCCGGCAAGAAGTACGGACTTCCCAAGGCTCAACTGGTGGCCGTCCTTGAACGGCTGTTCAGCGAGCCGGGAATCCGCTTCGAGGATGACCAAGTCGTGTGGCGAGCTCTCCACGCCTACCGAAGGGACGGGGCGGCAGGCGAAACGGGGTCGGGGTCGGCCAGGGGAGTCGGCTTCGCCGACGCGCTGATTGTGTTCAAGGCGCTCCGGACCGCGGCCAGCGACGGCGAACTGCTGGACGGCGCCTACACGTTCGACGCGGCCATGCAGCGCCTTCCCCACGTCGCGGCGCCCTGAGGCGCTACCAGGGCATCGTCCGCCCGCTGTACTCCCTCCCTACCTCCGCCGAGTCCTCCCGGCGCCCCGCGCCGATCATTACGCCACGGTCAAGCTGCCCCGTCACGTTCCCGGGCAGCACGTTGTCGAGGAAGAACATCCCCCGCTCCTTCGTCAGCTCCAGCACCATGTCGCCGGCGGCGACGACTTCGGGGGGTAGCGGCGGGTCGGCGCGGCCTTCGAGGTGGCCGTAGGAGAGTCCCAGGTCGCGCGGGCCGTGTTCGGCGAACGCCAGGCCGGGGACGGAGAGGGTTTCGGCGGCTCGGTCGAGGGCCTGCTGGTCTTCCAGCTTCACGCCGAGCATGATCTCGCCTTCGGGGTTGAGAGGCCACACGTCGGCTTTCTGGAGGTACTCCTGGGCGTTCAGGCCCCAGACCCAGGCGGCGAAGGTGTGGCTGCCCCAGCCGCGCAGGCCCTCGCCCACGACGTCGACGGCCTGCTTGTGGATCGGGTAGCGGGCGGCCTGGACGAAGCGCTTGACTCCCTCGGGGTCGCGGGCGCGGGCGAGGTGGACGCCGTGGACGCCCTGGGCCAGGGCCTGCTGGACCATCCAGCCGCCGGCGGTGACGGTCGCCTCGTCGAGGCCGAGCAGGGGCAGGGAGGCGATGACGGTGGGCGTCCGGTGGCCGCTGGGCGTGGGCCCGGCGTCGACAAGGCCGCGCATGAACTCGCGCAGCGCTGCGAAGTCGAGCGCCACGTGCTCGACGTTGTAGATGATGTAGTCGCCCCAGGTGCTGGCCATCCGCATGCCTTCTTCGTAGCCGCCGGTGGAGGCGTCGTAGTAGATGGGCTGGCCGCGTTCGAGGAGCTCGATGGACTTGTTGACGCGCTGGGGCTGGTAGTCGGACGCGGCTCGGGCCGCGTCGAAGCCCTTTCCGAAGCCGGGGGACGAGGTGGTCTGGCGGTAGGTCGGCAGCAGGCGGAGCTCCCTGGCGGCACTCAGGTCGCCCCAGAGGGTCAGGTCGCGGCCGGAGGCGGAGTGGACAACGCCCCAGCCGGCGTGGCTGGCAACGACGCGGTTGGCGAAGTCGGCGGCCGGAAGGGGGTCCGCGACGATGATCTGGGTCTGGTGACTGGCCGCGGACCTGGAGGTCGCGCGCACCTGGAGTTCCCGGCCGTCGTCGAGGAACTCGGGCAGACCAGCCTCGTTGCCTTCGCCCACGGAACCGTCGCGGATCAGGGACGCGCTGATGATCGCGGTGCCGTCGCTCTCCAGCGAGCCCGACACGATGTTGTTACTGAAGATAGTGGGCTCGAGGCCCTCCTTCGTCTCGATGAGCAGGGTGTTTTCGAGGATCGTGTTGTTGGTCACCTCCAGCTCGCTCCGCTGCAGGTAGAAGCCGCGGTTGAGCGCGGCGAGGTTGCCGTCGACCCGGCCGCGGCTCTCCATCGTGATGCGCAGGGCGCTGGAGTTGCCGGAGGGGTTCGTGTTGCCGAAGAAGCGGTTGCCGGTCACTTCGACGAAGAAGTCCTCAGGCGCGGGCATCGGGTCGAACGGCCCGTCGTAGCGGTGTTCCTGGCCGCCGACGAACAGGCCGCCGCCGTCGTCTCCGCCCAGGTTGGCGACGATCACGTTGTCGCGGACCTTGGCCGAGGACCAGTAGGCGACGAAGATACCGCCGCCGTCGTTGTTGTTGAGCGCCCAGTTGCCGAGAACGACGTTGCCGCTGATCTCGGGCGACGACCAGTTGAAGATGGAGATGCCGCCGCCGTCGCTGCTCCGCATCGTGTCGGCGGCACCAGAGATATTGGCGATGATCGCGTTGTCGGCGATCAGGCCGTCGCACTCGCCGTCGAAGGCGATGCCGGCGCCGCGGCCGGTTTCGGTGCCGTTCTCGGCGATCAGGTTGTTGCGGATCTCGGGAGCGCCGCCGTTGCGGCAGTAGATGCCGCCGCCGTCGTGGGCGGTTTCGTGGAGGTACTTGGGGGCCCAGCCTTCGGGGGTCAGGGTGGCGTTGCCGGTGAAGACGTTGTTGGTGAGGACGGGGGATGCGCCGTCGATGAGGATGCCGCCGCCGGGGGCGCGGATGCGGCCGTTCTGGATGCGGAGGCCGTCGATGCGGGGCTTGGTGTTGGCGTCGCCGGAGATTGTGAGGACGCGGTCTTCGTTTTGGGCGTCGAGGATGGTTGGGTGGGCCTGGATGTCGCGGTTCGTGGACCAGTCGGACGAGGTGGGGTTGAAGCCGCCGTAGAGGTCGACGTTGGGGGGCAGGTTGAGGTTGTGGGTTGGGTAGGTGCCGACGGCGATGAGGATGGCGCTCTTGGAAGAGGCGCTTGTGGTTGTGCTGGCGGCGGCGAGGGCGGCGCTGATGGTGGCGTAGGGCGAGTCGGCGGTGCCGGTGGCCGTGGCGTCGTCACCGATTGGGGAGACGTGGAGAACCTGGGTGTAGGCGTCGAGGTCGACGGGGGTGGTTTGCGGGCCGGGGGTAGCGGACGCCACGGCGGCAAAGGTGGCTAGGACTAGCGCGATGCAGGGGACGAGGAGGCTCTTGCTCGGGCTCGCCGCTTCGCGGCATCGCGCTTGAGGCCGGCCAGGACCCGGGTGGCGCGGACCCGCGCCACCCGCGAACCAGTCCGTGCGCCCGTCATCGGGCGCACGGCTGGCAGGCCGGCGCACCCAGTGTGTTTTGTTGTTCATCTTCCTATCCTCCTTCAACGAATTGCATCGCGTAGAGCTTCCCGCCGCGCATGCGGAACACAACCTGGACGGTCCTGCCCGCCAGCGGCGACACGTCGGCGCCGGTCTCGAGCCAGTCGACTTCCTTCGCGATGAAGTCGCCGTTGACGTAGACGCAGTCGTCGACGGTGTAGCCCTCGATCGGTTGGCCCTGCTCGTCCAGAAAGCCGACCTGCAGGTAGCCGACCGCGTCGGTGTCGACGTTGAGTTGCAGGCGGTCGCCTTCGAACACAAGCGGGCGGGTGACGACGGTCGTCTCGACGCCGTACGGACTGTCGAGCGAGATGAACCCGTCGAGGCGCTGGACGAGCCGGTAGACGCCGCGGCCGTCCGGGTCTTCCGTGTGGGGCGAGTGGTACTGCGTCTCGCCGAAGTAGTACTGCCAGAGTTCCTCGCCGCGGCGGATCATGCCGTGGCCGATGTAGGCGGTGACCACGTCGCGACCCTGGTGGCGGCCTATCCCTACGTAGGCCGGTTCGGGGTGGCGCTTCCAGTCGAGCCCGTTGCGGCTGACGGCAATCTGCGACTCGAGCGGACCGGACCCGAGGCCGCGCTCTTCCAGGCCCAGCACCGTGCGCGCCTCGGGCCCGTCGCCGTAGTAGTGGAAGTAGCCCACCGGGAAGGCGAAGTAGGTGTCGGGGGCATAGGGGTACTTCATCGCCTTGGTGAGGTAGAAGTCGGTGCCCACCGGGTCCTCCGGGGTCGGGTCGAAGAGGTGCGGGTACTCCATGCCGAACCCGCCCGGCGTCAGCGGACCGTTGTCCACCCACCACGGCAGCGGATCGCGGAGCGGGTACTCGGCGCGGAGGTCGAGGTACTCCTGCTGCGTCAGCGGCGTGAACGGCTGGGTCGCGCGCAGATCCTTGTGCTCCGACACGACGGAACTGCGCTGCGTCACGCCGCCGGGCGTGTGGAAGATGCCGGAGCGGTGGTAGGCCATGTAGACCTGCCGCTGGTCGTCGTAGTACGTGCTGCTCTGGGTGCCGGACCGGAACGGCAGGACGATGTTGCGCCGCCGCGTCCAGTTGTAGCCATCGGCCGAGGTGTAGAGGTAGAGGCCGCGCCGCTGGTAGTCCGTGAGGTACTTCCAGCGCTCGGCGGGCGGCGCCTGCGGGTCCCAGAACGGGTTGCCGAGGCCGCCCACCATGTCGGGGATCACGATGTTGCGGTGGCCGTTGATCTCGCCGCGCCCCTGGTCGGGCCGGTCGAAGTGGACGCCGTCGGTCGAGGTGTAGACGGCGAGGTGGTCCTCTTCCCTCGAGTTGTAGATGCGGATGACGCCGTCGTCGCCCTCGACGACGGTGAGGTGCTTGCGGAACGTGCCCTTGATGTTGTCGATCACGCGCTCGGCGCGCCGCGGCGGGTTGACGGTGAACTTCGCGTCGCCCGTGTCGGCCAGGAGGGCGTCGTCGATGAAGACGTGCTTGCGGGTGCCGAGCTGGAGGGGGGCGGAGGCGTCGTCGGTGGAGTCGTCGGCGAGGTCGTTGGCGAAGAGGAGCGGCGGGCCCTTTGTGAGTTCGACGGGCTCGGGGTGGGTCGCGAAGGTTGCGGGCGGGTCGAAGTCGGCTGTGTAGACGAGGCCGCGGCTGACGCGGAACTCGTCGAGGAGGCCGGTGAGGGGGTGGTTCCAGAGGCCGTCGGTGCCGAGGGTGAAGTACGCCTCGTCGCCGACTGGCAGGGCTGCGAGGGTGGCAGGTGGCGGCAGGGGCTGGAGAGCGCCGTCGACGTAGTGGCGGAGCTGGTCGGCGGTCGCGTCGTAGGTGAAGGCGTAGTGGCGCCAGGTGGGCGTGGCATCGGCGGGGTCGGTGGCGGCGTCGGTGGCGGCGCCGGTGGTCGCCGAGGCGGCGGTGCCCGCGGCGCCGGTGTCGGTGGTGGTCGGTATCTCGATGGCTGCGCCGGCCGGCTGGTTGACGAGGACGAAGCGCGAGCGGTCGGCGGACCAGGTGAGGCGAGTGACGATGTCGTTCTCGCCGCGCGGGCCGGAGCCGTGTTCAAAGACGACGGCTTCGGCCCCTGCCGCGGACGGAACGTCGCCCGGGGAGTGCCAGAACTCGACGGTCCAATCGAAGTCGCCGAGGTTGAGAGCGCTCGTCGTGGGGTTCTTGTGGCCGACCTGTTTGCGGAGGTGGTTCTCGCCGGAGGTCATGAGAGCGGCGAAGTCGGCGGTGAACCAGCTCAGGGGCTCGACGGTGCGGCCTTCGGGCGTCGGCAGGCGGGCCATCCCGAACTCGCCGGGCTTCTCTTCGGCCGGCGGCACGTCGAGCGGCGGGTCGAGCGGGGCGAGCAGGAGGGCGTTGCCGAAGCGGCCGCGGGCGACCTGGGCGCCGAGGCCGAGGGTGAGGACCATGTCGTTGTCGGACATGTCATCGAGGGTGTGGCTCGGGTAGAGACCGGCGGGCTCGTCGAAGAGCCAGAGGGCGGTGGTTTGCACCGAGGGCAGGGCGGTGTCGCGAGGCGGGGATGGGGCGCACGCGGCCAGGGCGAGCAGGATGGCGAGGAGGCCCCACACTGGGTGCGGAGGCCGGCGCACCCAGTGGGTCATTGGGCCTCCCCGTTGGTCACAGCGAGGTCTGCGTGCGGAATCATCAGCGTCTCGATCAACTCATCGTCGATCGAGTAGATCCGGTACGTCACCTGTGGATCCTCGCGAGCGGTCTCGAACGTCAACAGACCGAACGAGTCCTTGTCGTTGTAGCTGAACAGCGCTCCGGGCTCGATCGGATGCGTGTGGATATTGGTCAACTGCCCGCTCAGGAGGTCGTGAAAGGCGTAGCCGCTCTCACGCTCGATCGCCCAGGCTTCGGAGCGGTGACGGTCGGACGACAGCAAAACCACGCCGGTGACGCCGTTCGACTCGATGAAGCGGAAGATCTCCTCGCGCTCTTCGGGGAAGCCGGACCAGGTATCGCGGCTGCCGGGCTTGGCGCCGTCGGCCCAGGCGACCGGGCTGGCGATCATCTTGAAGGTGGCGTCGGAGGTGCGCAGCCCGTCGAGCAGCCAGGCCTTCTGCACCGGACCCAGCATGGTGCGCTCTTCGACGAAGGGGTTGGTCCGATAGGTGCGGCCATCGAGCATGAAGAGCTCGACGTCGCCGAGGGAGAACCGAAACCAGACGCCCGAGTGAGACTCCGAGCCGTAGGCGGGGTTGTTCCAGTTGCGACGGAAGTGCTCGACCATCGGCTGCTTCCAGGCCGGACGGTCGACGTAGGGACCGAGCCAGATGTCGTCGACGGCCGCGTCATGGTCGTCCCAGATGGCGTAGACGGGGGTCGAGCTCACGAGGCGCCGGAACTCGGGGCGCGACTGGCGCTGGTAGTAGGTGTAGTCGTGGAACGGACCGGGCTGCTCCGGCAGGTCGACGTAGACGTTGTCGCCGAGCAGCAGCAGAGCCTGCGGAGCGTGGGCGGCGATCGTGTCCCACATCCGCTCGTTGGCGGGCGTGTAGCCGGCACAGCCGCCGAAGGCGATGGTGAAGGTGCCGGGGCTGCCGGGGCGAGGGGACGTGCGCAGAAGGTAGCTGGGCGACTGCGACTGCCGCCGGGAGGTGTTGCCGGCTACCGGCCGCGGGGATGGCGTGCGCGGATCGTCGCCGGGCGACTGGGACTGCGGCGGCTGCGGCGGCTGGTTCTCAGCGACGACGACCTGGTAGCTGTATGTCGTGTCAGGCGAGAGGCCGTTGAGGACTGCCGTGCCCGTGTAGTCGCGGTCCGCGCTGGTGACGCCGGCCGCGGTGTGGCGCTCGCCGTCGGCCGTCGCGACGACTTCGAAGCGGGTCGCCTCGGCGGTGCGGACCCAGACGCTGGCGCCGGTGTCCGTGACGGCGCCGAGCATCGGGCCGTGGAGGATCGCGTTGTTCGGGCTCGCGGCGTGGAGGGCCAAGCCTTCGGTCGCGGCGAGCTGCGCGAGGAGATCGCGCGGTCCGGCGAGGAAGCGGCCGACCGGTATGCCGGCGACGATCGCCGCGTGCATTCCCTGTTCGGCGTCGGCGATCCGGCCGAGCTGCGTCAGCGCCACCGTCTTGATGAACAGAGATTCGGCGTCCGCCGGATCCGTGGCGAGCCGGGCGTCGGCGAGTTCGATCGCCCGGGTTGGGTTTCCGTCGAGGATCTCGAGAAGCTGCCGTTGCCCGCGGCGCTTGTAGTAGAGGTCCGCCGAGCGCTCGTCGAACATGCGGCGGCTCCACTCGTTCTCGGCGCCGTAGAACGGGTGTGGGGAGTCGCCTTCGTAGGCGTCCGGTGGGCCGAACTCGCCGTAGTTCTCGCCGCCGGGGTTGCCGATTTCGCGGTCGGCGAGTGCGGTGGCGCGGTCGTCGGTGGGGGTGCAGGCGAGGGTGGCGGCGGTGAGGAGCGGGAGCAGTGCGGCGCTAACGGGGCGGAGGAAGGTGCCGGCCTCCGGCCGGCCGGTTTTCTGGCCGCCTTCGGCGGCAGCCGGCCGGAACCCGGGTGGCGCGATCCGCGCCACCCGCGAACCAGTCCGTGCGCCCGTCATCGGGTGCACGGATGGCAGGCCGGCGACCTTTCTTCCACCCCTAAACGGCGACGCACCCACCAATCACCGATCCACAAACGCGCCATCTTCGGTGGTCAGGGTGCTCCAGGACTTCGGCTCGTAGGGGAACTTCGCGGCGACTTCCTCGTCGAGGTCGATGCCGAGGCCGGGGCGGCTGGGGAGCTTCGCGAAGCCGCGTTCGTAGGTGAAGTGGCCGCCGTAGAAGAGGTCCTGCCAGAACGGGTCCTGGCCGCTGCCGATCTCGAGGATGGTGCAGTTCGGCGTGCAGGCGCAGACGTGCATGGAAGCCAGCGTGCTGACCTCGCTCTGCGGGTTGTGCGGCGAGACGTCGACGCGGAAGCCCTCGGCCATGATCGCGATCTTGCGCAGCTCGGAGATGCCGCCGACGTGGACGACGTCCGGCATGATCACGTCGACGAGCCGCTCGGAGCACAGCGGCGCGAAGTGGTAGCGCGAGGTGAGGCGCTCGCCGGTCGCGAGCGGCACCCGGGTCTGGGCGCGGATCTGGCGAACCTCCTCGATCACCTCGTTCTCGAGTTGGGTGACCTCCTCCACCCAGAACGGCCGGAACTCCTCCACCCGGTTGCAGAACTCGACGGCCGAGAGCGGCGTCGGCTTGCCGTGCGCCTCGACGATGATGTCGAAGTCCGGCCCGACGATGTCGCGCACCTTGGCGAGATGCTCCACGCCGCGGCGGATCGACACGCGATGGTTGATCGGCCGGCCGCCCGGGTAGAAGCCGCCCTTGACGCAGGTCCAGCCGGCTTCCTTCTTCTGCCGCCACAGGTCGAGCGCTTCCTCGTCGTCGGTGGCGCGGCGCTTCTCGCGGTGGCTGATCCGTTCGAGGTAGCCCTCGTGGCAGTAGAGCCGCACCTTGTCGCGGGCCTTGCCGCCGAGGAGTTGCCAGATCGGCTGGCCGAGGGCCTGGCCGAGGATGTCCCACATCGCGATCTCGACCGCGGAGAGGGCCGACATGAGCACCGGGCCGCCGCGGTAGCGGGGACCGATGAACATCCCGCGCCAGTGCCGCTCGATCTCCGTCGGGTCCTTGCCGACCAGGTAGCGCTTGTGGTTCTCGATCGCGGCTGCGACGACTTCGCCCTTGTTGGAGAGGGTGCCCTCGCCGAGGCCGGTGATCCCAACGTTCGTGTAGAGCTTGACGAAGACGAAGTTCTCGTCGTTGCCGGCGTCGACGAGGAAGGTCTTGAGGTCGGTTATGCGGAGGTTGAGGGGCTTTGCGTCTTCGAAGGTCTTCTCGAGGGGGCCGGGTTGTTGGGGAGGCTGCTGGGCAGGCAGGGCGCGGGCGGTGGCGGTGGTGGCAAGGCCGAGGGCGGCTAGGAGGGCGTCGCGGCGGTTGAGGGTGGTCACCGTGCGTCGCCTCCGTGTTCGTCGAGGAAGCGCCAGTCGTGGCGGGCCTTCTCGTAGCCGGGGTTGATCGTCATCTCGCCGGCGCCGACCTCCTGGCGCCAGGCGACGAGTTGCTGGAGAAGGCTGTCGGCAAGTTCGGGGTTCTCCGCCGCCAGGTCGGTTGTTTCGCCCGGGTCGGCGTTGAGGTTGAAGAGGCTGACCGCGGGGCCGATGCCGGCGATGGAGCCCTCGAACCACTCGATCAGCTTGTGGTCGCCCTGGCGGATGGCGCCGGCCGGCATGTAGCCGAGGTGGTGGTAGTGCGGGTAGTGGAAGTAGAGGGTGTCGCGGTCGAGCGAGCCCGAGCCGTCGAGCACCGGCAGGAGGCTCAGACCGTCGATGTCGGCGGGCAGCTCGTCGACGCCGAGGATGCCGGCGATCGTCGGAAAGAAGTCGTCCGAGGTGATCAGGTCGTCGTTCGTGCTGCCGGCCTCGACGACGCCGGGCCACTTGACGGCCATCGGCACGCGGATGCCGCCTTCCCAGATCATCGCCTTGCCGCCGCGGAAGGGGTCCTGCGCTTGGAGTTGCTCGAAGCCGCCGTTGTCGGAGTAGAAGATGACGATCGTCCGCTCGGTCAGGCCGTGCTCCTCGATGCGGTCGAGGATCTGCCCGAAACCGGTGTCCATCGTCTCGATCATCGCGCCCATGACCGGGTTGTTCACCGGATCGTCGGCGCCCCGCTTCGCCTCGTACTTCGCGATCAGCTTCGGGTCTTCCAGCAGCGGCCGGTGGACGACGTGGTGGGTGACGTAGAGGAAGAACGGCTGCTCCCGGTTCGCGTCGAGGAACGCGAGCGAACGATCGGTGATCTCACGGGCGTGGTGGGCGTCGGCCAGCGGGTCGTCTTCGTACTCCGGCTTGACGGTCGTCAGGATGTCGTCGAAGCCCTGGGAGGCCGGGTCCATCGGCCGGCCGGGCACGTACTCCTTGTCCACGTTGAGGTGCCACTTGCCGAAGTGGCCGGTGGCGTAGCCCTGGGACTTGAACAGCTCGGCGATCGTGACTTCCTCGAGCGGCAGGCCGGGCACTTCCGCGGGCCGGAGAAGGCGAGCGTAGGGGTACGGGCTGCCGGGGATGTAGTCGGTGATCTGGAGGCGGGCCGGGTTCTTGCCGGTCATCAGGCTGGCCCGGGTTGGCGAGCAGACGGGGTTCGCCGAGTAGGCGTTGGAAAAGGTCATCCCGGCGGCGGCGACGGCGTCGATGTTCGGGGTCTCGTAGAAGGTCGTGCCGTGGTAGCCGACCTGGTTCCAGGCGAGGTCGTCGGCGAGGAAGAGGACGACGTTCCAGGGGGTTGCGTCGGTGATCGTGTCGGCGGGCGGCGCGGCGTCGGGGGCGGGGGCGCAGGCGGTGAGGAGGAGTACAACCAGAGCGGCGCACCCAGTGTGTGATTGCTTCTTCACCGTGCCACCCTCCTCAAGCCTCGCTTCGCATTCGGTCTTTCCAGCCAGCATAGGTCAGGTTGCGGTCCACGTCGCGGGCCGGGAACAGGTAGCTGGCTGCCCAGGCGACGACGAACAGCACGATGTGGCTGTAGACGCCGAGCATGTAGTTGTGCTGCGTGTAGTTCAGCGGACCCAGGTCGAGCCAGATGCGCGGCTCGCCGCCGAGGCTGAACTCGGTCGACGTGAGCAGGCACGCCGCGGTGAACAGCACGCAGACGACGATGCCGACGTAGAGGCCCTGCTTGTTCACGCGCGGCACGAAGATGCCGAGCAGGAACATCCCGGCGATGCCGCCCGAGAAGATCGCGTAGAGGGCGAACACGGTCGCCAGCACCCCCGCGTCGCCGACGGCGGCGTAGATCAGCGCGACGACGATCGAGCCGACTCCCGACGCCACGACGACGATCTTGCCGACGCGGACCCGCTGGGCCTCCGTGCTCCGGGGCCGGAGCTTCTTGTAGTAGTCGTCGACGGCGACCGCCGCGAGGCAGTTCAGGTCCGAGTCGAGCGACGAGATCGCCGCGGCGAGCAGCGCCGCGATGATCAGCCCGATCACGCCCACCGGCATCTCGTTCAGGATGAAGTGCGGGAACACCGCGTCGGCGCGAAGGCCGTCGGGCAGCGTCGCGGACCCCTGGTAGAAGGCGTAGAGCGCCGTGCCGATGAACATGAACATCACCCACACCGGCACGACCATCAGCACGCCGCCGATCGAGGCCCGGATCGCCTCCTTGTCCGATCTGGCGGTCAGGTAGCGCTGCACCATCGTCTGGTCCGTACCGTACTTCTGGACGGCGTAGAAGATGCCGTTGATCGCCATGACCCAGAAGGTCAGCTCGACCAGGTTCCAGTCGAAGGAGCCGAGACTCACCTTGTTCTCGGCCGCCGCGATGGTGAACACCTGGCCCAGGCCGCCGTCGAGCTTGACGGCGATGACGAGCAGGGTGACGAGGCCGCCCAGGATGAGCAGAACCCCCTGGATCACGTCGAGCCAGATGACCGCCTCCATCCCGCCGAGGAGCGTCAGGACGGTGACGACCAGGCCGAGGACCACGATCACCGTGACGACGCCGATGCCCGTCATGCTGGAGACCGCCAGCGCGAGCAGGAAGAAAACCGAACCCATGCCGGCGAACTGCGCCAGCACGAAGGCCAGCGAAGCGTAGAGCCGGGCGAGGTAGCCGAACCGCCGCTCGAAGTACTCGTAGGCGCTGAGCCCGATGACCTTGCGGTACATCGGCACGATGAAGCCGATGCCGGCCAGCACGACGAGCGGCACCATCAGCCCCTGCACGAGGCGCACCCAGTTGCCGGCGAAGCCGTCGCCCGGGTAGGCAAGGTAGGTGAGGCTGCTGATCAGCGTCGCGAAGATCGACAGGCCGATCGCCCAGACCGGCACGTTGCGCCCGGCGGCGAAGTACTTCGATGTCGTCGACTGGGCCTTCGCGAAGCGGAGGCCCACGCCTAACGACAGGACGAGGCTTGCCCCGATGATCAGGTAGTCGAGGAAGTGGAGGGATGGGGTGTCCATGGGCTACGGCGCCACGGTACGGTCGCCGCTTCGCGGCGCGTTTTCTCTCGGAAGCCGGCCAGAAGGCCGGCGCACCCAGTTCCTACCGCTCAACCTCCTAGAAGGACCAGCGCATGCCGGCGTTGAAGGTCCGCCCGGTGATGTCGTACTGGGAAGCCCGGCTCGCGATGCCCCGGTAGAGGTAGACCACCTCTTCCGTGATGTTGTTCGCCTGCAGGAACAGCTCGAGACCGCTGTCGAAGAGATAGGTGAACGAGTAGTCGAGGTACATCGCCGAGTCGTTCCACTCGTCCGAACCGGCCTCCTCGCCGACCTCGCTCAGCCACCTTCCGCTCGTGTTCAGGGCGAGCCGGGTCAGGATCCGGTTCTTCTCGTAGATGAGCGCGAGGTTGCCCATCGTCTCCCTCTGTTCCGGCAGCACGTTGATGTCGTCGCGATCGGTCTGCTCACCGAGGTCGATGCTCATCACGTCGGTGTACGTGAAGTTCGCGTAGATGCCGAAGCCCGAATCCCAATGCTGCTGCCAGGCGACCTCGACGCCCATCAGGTCCGCGTTGCCGCCGTTGACCGGTTCCTCCACGTCGAAGCCGTCGAACTCCCCGCCTCGCTGAGTCGTCGCGGTGACGAAGTTGAAGTCGTCGATGCTCTTGAAGAACACACCGCCCGAGATGATGCCGACGTTGTCGAAGAACCGCTCGACCAGGAAGTCGAGGTTGTTCGAGAGCGCCGGCTCGAGGTGCGGGTTGCCGCGGATGATCTCCTCGTCGTCCGTGTGCGTGTAGGAGAACGGCATCGAATCCCAGAAATTGGGCCGGGCCATGCCGCGCGTGAAGGCGGCTCGCAGGAGGGTCTCCTCCGACAGGGCGTAGCGGAACTGCAGGTTGGGATAAACGAAGTCGTAGGACCGCGACACGCTGTCCTGCGTGTTCCTGAGCACGTCGTCGTCATTGACCACGAGATTCGCCGCCGAGTAGTCGAGGTCGTTGAACTCGCCGCGGACGCCGACCAGCATCGTCAGCCGTCCGTACTCCTGGGTGGTCATCGCGTAGACGCTGGTGATGTCCTCCTCGGCGTTGTACGGCTCCCCGAGGTTCACGTCGTTGCGCACTTCCTCCTCGAAGCCGCCCGGGCCCTGGTTCGCGTAGAAGAAGGAACGGAAGCCCGAACGGTTGTACTCCTGGCCGAGGTTGTAGCCGCCCTCGGTGATGTTGGAGCCGCCGGCCTCGAACTGGTCGAGGAACAGGCCGTCGCCCTCCCACTTCCACTTCGAGCGCAGGTCGGCGCGCTCCTTTTGCAGCGAGCGGAGCTTCACGCCCAGCTTGAACTCGCCGGTATCGCTGCCCCACTGCATCGGCCTGGTCAAGTCCAGCTTGGCGGTGTCGATCGTGCTGGTCGTGTTCTCGAACTTCTCGTCCACGGCGTCGAACTCGAAGACGCCGCTGTCGTGGATGTCCTGCCGGGTCGAATCCCACCCCGGCGCCTTGCCGCCGATGTCGGTCACGTTCAAGTCGAACCCGCGGGCCTGGAACTCCGGCTTGAGCTGCCCTTCCGGTTTCTTCGTGAAGGCGCCGCTCGTCGACAGCGAGAAGTCGAGCACGGACAGACCCAGCCGGTGCTCACCGCTGACGCTGTAGGCCGTGATCTCCTGCTCCTCGAGACGATCGTGCAGGGACTTCACCAACCGCAGGCCCTCCACCTCCGTGGCGCTGATGTAGTCGCCCTTGTCCCAGCGGATCCGCGTGATCTGGCGGTCCTGGTCGTCTTCGCGGAAGTTCTGCACCACGCTGAAATCGAGCTTGTGGTTGTCGTTGAGGCGGACCTCGAGTCGCGCGTTGGCGCCGTACCGGTCACGGTCGTTGGCCGAGAACTGCGCCTCCGTGTTGGTCAGGGCCCAGGGGATCTCGACGCCGTCGACGGTGTCTTCGCTTCCCCACTTGTGCTCGTTGTTGTGGCGCTCGGCCGCGGTGCGGGCGAAGTTGACGCCGATCGAGAATCCGAGGTTCTGGTTCCTGCCCGCCACGGTCGAGTAGTTGAACGCCGAGCGCGAGTGGGTGCCTCCGGCGATCGAGTTGTCGCCCACGCCCAGCGTGAAGTTCGTCACGCCGTCCGGCTGGTCGAACGCGCTCCGCGTCTTCAGGTTGACCGCGCCGCCGACCGAGTCGGCGTCCAGGTCCGGGGTCAGCACCTTCGTCACCTCGATGCCGGTCAACTGAGCGGCCGAGATGACGTCGAGCTCGACCATGCGATTCGCACTGTTCGAATACGCCACTTGCTGGCCGTTGATCGTGATGTTCGTCATCGCCGAGGGCGTGCCGCGCATGGAGACGAAACGGCCTTCGCCGTTGTCGCGCGTGATGGCGACGCCGCTCACGCGCTGCAGCACCTCGGCCGTGTTCAGGTCGGGGAAGCTCTGGATCTGCTCCTCGGAGAGGACGTTCTTGATGTTGATCGCCTGCTTCTGGTCGTTCAGCGCCTTGCTCTGCCCGAACCGGACGGCCTGCACGACGATCTCGTCGGCGAACTCGTACCGGGCGTCGAGCTCGATCGGCAGAGTCACCGTTTCCGATGCGGTCACCGAAACGCTGGCCTCGAAATCCTCGAAGCCGACGTAGTTCACGACCAGCGTGTAGTCGCCGGCCGGCACGCCGTCGAGCCGGTAGCGGCCGTCGCTGCCCGAGCGAGTCTTGTACTGCGTGTCCTGGAGCGCGACCTCGGCGCCCGGAAGCAGAGCGCCGGATTCCTTCTCGGTGATCGAACCCTGGACGGACGGTCCGGCCTGGGCCCAGGCCGTACCCGTACAAACCAGCACAGCCAACGCGACGAGGCCGAACCTCTTCAGGACGTTTGCGGGACCTTTTCTCATGGCACAGTCTCCCCCAGGAAGTAGTTATGGGCTGAATCACCTCCGCTCTCGCAGGCGGGAGTGGTTGATCGCTTCCTTGGGGGTGCTATCGGGTCGATAGCCGCCACAAACGCTGTTGGGGCAAGTTAGCACAGCGGCGGCCACCAGATGTCCCAGCGGCTCGCAGATCCAACTGTGTGGATACCGACCAGCGTTCTTGAATCCCGCAGAGTCAGGGAGCCAGCGACCTCGCCACCCGGAAGCCGATGAAGTAGCTGCGGAAGCGGAAGTAGATCTTCAGTCGCATCGCAGAGCGCAGGTGCCCGGGACCGCCGTTGTAGGCGCCGCCGCGGGTCACGCGGGCCACGCAGTCGCCGGCGAGCCAGGCGCCGCCGTCGTCCGGGGCGCCCTCGTAGTTCTCGTTCCAGCAGTCGGCCGTCCACTCCCAGACGTTGCCGTGGACGTCATGGAGGCCGAAGGGGTTCGCCGCGAACGACCCGGTCGGCGCCGTGTAGCGGTAGCCGTCGTCCGGCCAGCCGTGATTCTGCTCGCCGTTCGCGTGGTCGGCGCTCGGTTCGTCGCCCCAGCTATAGCGGGTCGAGGTGCCGGCCCGGGCGGCGTACTCCCACTCGGCTTCGCTGGGCAGGCGGTACGCCTCGCCGGTCACCGCCGCCAGCCAGAACACATAGGCCCTCGCGTTGTCCCAGTTCGCGTTGAGCACCGGCCGCGTGCCTCGGCCCCGGCCCTCGTCACCCGCTTCGTACCCCTCGCAGCCACCGGCCGCGACGCAGGCGTCCCACTCTTCGAAGGTCACCTCGCGGACGCCGATGGCGAAGGGCTGGGCGATCGTTACTTCGTGCGCCGGGCCCTCGTCGTCGTAGCGGCCGGGTTCGTCCCGTGGCGAGCCCATGACGAAGGAGCCGGCGGATACGACGACCATCTCGGGGCAGACGTCGCAGTCGCGGAAGGTGGTGCCGGGGTCGGGTTGGGCTTGCGCTGCCGTGGCGGCGACGGCGGCAATGGACGCCGCGGCAACGCACAGAAGGCAGAGCGTTGGCTGCGCGGCTGGGGAGGACGTGCTTCTCACGGTCGGCGGGGGGTCTGGAGTCATCGTAGCGCCCGGAGACGAGGCCCCACACTGGGTGCGCCGGCCTTCTGGCCGGCATCAGGCGCGCTGCCGCGAAGCGGCGCGCACGTGCCTGGCCACCCAACCGTGGCGGTCCTGCCAGAGCGGAGCCGGCCTTCGGCGGCGCGTTACCTTGGCCGCCTTCGGCGGCAGCCGGCCAGAAGGCCGGCGCACCCAGTGTGGGGCTTCTTGCATCCAGCGATAGCCTCGCCGTCCCAAAGCGCCAAGGAGCATCCATGTCAACCAAGTCCTTCGCTTCCAAGCAGTTCTCGACCCACCTGCTCGGCGAGCGCAGGCTGAACAAGGCCCGGGCGCGTGCCGAACGGGAACGCCGGCGCAGGGGGGAGCCGCATCGGATCGAGTTCTTCCACCAGGTGGACGATCCGTACTCGCATCTGCTGGCCCAAGCGCTGGTGAAGCTTCACGAGCGCTATGAGGTCGAGGTCGTGACGTGGCTGGTCGAGCCGCCGGAAGACTGGGCGGCACCGGCGCGGGCGCTGCTCGAGTCGTACTCGCTCGTCGATGCGCGGCGGTTGGCGGTGAAGGCTGGACTGCATCCGAGTTCGGAGACGCGGCCGGGGCCGGAGAAGGTGCTGGAGGTTCAGCGAGAACTGGCCGCAACGCTGCCGGCGTCGGGGGATCCGGGGTCGGCGGCGACGCTGGAGGCGGTTGTGGCGTTGGGGGAGGGGCTGTGGGAGATGGAGTCGGACGCGAAAGAGCCGGCCGTGACCGACACGGCCGCCTTCGGCGAGCCCTCCGGAAGCCGGCCAGAACCCGGGTGGCGCGGCTCCGCGCCACCCGCGAACCAGTCCGTGCGCCCGTCATCGGGTGCACGGATGGCTGGCCGGCGCACCCAGTGGGCGGAGTCACCGGACGACGAGGCGACCGACGTCGGGCTCGAAGCTGCGCTTCGGGCCGGTACGGAACGGCGGGCGGGGCTGGGCCACTACCTGGGCGGCACCTGCTTCTACGGCGGCGAGTGGACCTGGGGGATCGATCGGCTTGCGTACCTGGAGGAGCGGCTCGCCGATCTGGGGGCGCGCCGGTCGGCCTGCGCAGTGACAGCACAGATTCCGCCCGCGGCGGATGCCGGCCGGAACCCGTGTGGCGCGAATCCGCGCCACACGCGAACCAGTCCGAGCGCCCGTCAGCGGGCGCACGGATGGCGGGCCGGCGCACCCAGTGCGGGCGGCGGCGCGGCAGGCGAGAGTGACACGCCGCTCTACGAGCAGCCGCGGCTGCTAGAGGAGTCGGTGCCGGCCGAGGCCCTCGAAGGGGCAAACCTTCCCGATCTCCACTTCTTCGCTTCCTTCCGCAGCCCGTACACCTGGATCTCGACCGAACGGGTGATCCGTCTCGCCGAGGCGTTCGACGTCAACCTGAGGATCCGGTTCGTCCTGCCGATGGTCATGCGCGGTCTGCCGGTGAAGCGGTCGAAGCGCGTCTACATCCTCCTCGACGCGGCCCGCGAGGCGCGGCGGAACGGCGTTCAGTTCGGTCCCGTCTCCGACCCGGTCGGCAAACCGGTCGAGCGCGGCTACTCGCTGCTGCCGTGGGCGATCGACCAGGGAAAGGGCATCGAGTACTTCCGGTCGTTCATGACGCTGGTGTGGTCGCAGGCAGTCGATGCGGGTTCGGACCGTGGCTTGAGGAAGATCGTCGAGGGCGCAGGGCTCGACTGGGCGGAGGGGCGTGGCTGCCTCGACGACCCCGCGTGGCGGGAGGAAGCGGAGCGGAACCGGGAGGAGCTGTTCGATCTCGGGCTGTGGGGGGTGCCGTCGTTCCGCGTCGGGTCGGTGGCGGTCTGGGGGCAGGATCGGTTGTGGGTCGTGGAGGATGAGTATCGAAGGTTGTTGGCGGACTGAGCCGCTTCACTGAGGTCCGCCACCCAGTGTGGGGCCTCGCGCGGCTTGCCGGCGCACCCAGTTACTACAACTCGCTCCCCAGATCGAGAGCCGCGTTCATCAACGCCCGCGTGTACGGCTCGCGCGGGGCCTCGAACAGGTCGTCGGCCGGCCCGAACTCCACGATCCGGCCGTCCTTCATCACGGCGATCTCGTCGCAGAGGGCGCGGACGACCTTCAGGTCGTGGCTGATGAAGAGGTAGGTCAGGCCGTGGCGCCGCTGGAGGTCGAGCAGGAGCTCGACGATCTGCGCCTGCACCGTCATGTCGAGCGAGGACGTCGGCTCGTCGAGCACGACGAAGCGCGGCTTCAGGATCATCGCCCGGGCGACGGCGATCCGCTGGCGCTGGCCGCCCGAGAACTCGTGCGGATAGCGGCTCTGGATCCCGGGTTCCAGGCCGACCTCGCCGAGGATCTCGGCGACGCGCCCGCGCCGTTCGCTGGCGGAGAGCCCGGGCTCGTGGATTCCCAGACCCTCGGCGACGATGTCCTCCACGGTCAGCCGCGGGGACAGGCTGCCGTAGGGATCCTGGAAGACGATCTGCATCGACCGGCGCAGCGGCTTGAGCTGCTTGAAGCCCAGGTCGTGGATCGGGCCGCCGTCGAAAACGATCTCGCCGCGGCTCCTGAGTAGCCGGACGATCGCCATCGCCAGGGTCGTCTTGCCGCTTCCCGATTCGCCGACGACGCCGAGGCTGTGCCCCTGGCGAACGTGGAGCGACACGTCGTCGACGGCGACGAGGGACTTCTTCCGCGGCCAGCCGCGCAGCGGGAACTCCACGGTCAGCTCCTTCGCCTCGACCAGGGCCGGCGCGTCGTCCTCGGGGATCGGGCAGGTGCTGCGGGGCTCCGCGTCGATCAGCTTCTTCGTGTAGGGGTGCCGCGGGCGCTGGAAGACCTCATCGGCGGCGCCCTCCTCGACCACCCTGCCCTGCTCCATCACGTAGACGCGGTCCGCCATCGCGCGGACGATGCCGAGGTCGTGCGTGATCAGCAGCAGCGCCATGCCGAGCCGTTCCTGCAGTTCCTTGATCAGGGCGAGAATCTGTGCCTGGACCGTCACGTCGAGCGCGGTGGTCGGCTCGTCGGCGATCAGCAGGTCGGGGTCGCCCGCGATCGCCATCGCGATCATCACGCGTTGCCGCTGGCCGCCGGAGAGCTGGTGCGGGTACGAGTTGAGCCGTTCGCGCGCTTCCTGAAGGCCGACGAGCTCCAGCAGCTCGACGGTCCGCTCCAGGGCCGCGGCTCCACGGAGCCCGGCGTGAAGCGCCAGCACTTCCTCCACCTGCCGCCGGATTGTGTGGAGCGGATTGAGCGAGGTCATCGGCTCCTGGAAGACCATGGAGATCCGGCTGCCGCGGATGGCCCGCATTTCCGGCTCGGCGGCGCCGATTACCTCGCGTCCCTCGACGAGGATCGAGCCGCTCGGGTGGGATGCCCGCGGGTAGGAGAGGAGTTGCAGGATCGAGAGCGCGGTGATCGATTTGCCCGAGCCGGACTCGCCGACGAGGGCGACCGATTCGCCGCGGTCGAGGCGGAGGTCGAGTCCGTGGACGACCTGGACGCCGTCGAAGGCGACGGCGAGGTCGGAAATCTGGAGGAATGGGGCCGCTGCGATCATCAGGTGCGGCGGGGGTCGAAGGCGTCGCGGAGCGCTTCGCCGATGAAGATGACGAGCGTGAGCAGCGTGCCCAGCGTGAAGAAGGACACGAGCCCCAGCCAGGGAGCGTGCAGGTTCATCCGTCCCTGGGCGAGCAACCGGCCGAGCGAGGGCGAGTCGGCCGGCAGGCCGAAGCCGAGGAAGTCGAGCGAGGTAAGGAGGGTGATCGACCCGGTCAGGATGAACGGCAGGAAGGTCAGCGTGGCGACCATCGCGTTGGGCAGGACGTGGCGGCGGACGATCGTCCGGTCGCCCACGCCCAGCGCGCGTGCGGCGGTCACGTACTGGAAGTTGCGGGCCCGCAGGACCTCGGCCCGGACGACGCCCACGAGCGCCATCCAACTGAAGGCCACGAGGATGCCCAGGAGCCAGAACACGTTCGATTCCACGATGCTGGAGAGGATGATCAGCACGAAGAGCACCGGCAGGCCGGCCCAGATCTCGATCAGCCGCTGGCCGAAGAGGTCCACCTTGCCGCCCAGGTAGCCCTGAACGGCGCCCGCCAGCACGCCGATGATCGAGCTCAGCGCGGTCAGCACCAGCCCGAACAGGAAGGAGAGCCGGGTGCCGTAGATGAGGCCCGCGAGCACGTCCTTGCCGACGTCGTCCGTGCCCAGCCAGTGCCGCGCGGACGGCGGATAGGGGGCCGGGCCCGGCAACTCGTAGTCGATCGTGTCGTGGGCGTAAGGAATCGGCGGCCAGATCATCCATCCGCCGCTGCCGCGAATCAGCTCCTGGACGAACTCCTCCCGGTAGTCGGCCTCCGTCTCGAACACGCCGCCGAACTCGGTCTCCGCGTACGTCGCGACGATGGGGAAGTAGAAGCGCCCCTCGTGGCGGACGACCAGGGGCTCGTCGTTGGCGAGGACCTCCGCGAACAGCGTGGCGCCGAAGACCACGAGGAAGATCCGAAGCGACCAGTAGCCCCGCCGGTTCGCCTTGAACGCGGCCCATCGCCTCTGACCAATGGTGCTCAAACCTCTCTGCTCTCGAAGTCGATGCGCGGATCGGTCAACGTGTACGTGATGTCCGTCAGAAGCTGCAGCACCAGCGCCAGCAGGGTCGAGATGTAGAGCGTCCCGAAGATGATCGGGTAGTCCCGGGTGACGATCGCCTCGAAGCCGAGCAACCCCAGACCGTCGAGCGAGAAGATGATCTCGGCCAGCAGCACGCCCGTGAACAGCGCCCCCACGAGAGCCCGCGGAAAGCCCGCGATGACGATAAGCATCGCGTTGCGGAACACGTGGCCGTAGAGCACGCGCTGCGTCTTCAGGCCCTTGGCCTTCGCCGTCAGCACGTACTGCTTGTGGATCTCGTCGAGGAACGAGTTCTTCGTCAGCATCGTGAGCGTGGCGAAACTCCCCGCGACCAGGGCCGTGATCGGCAGCGCCAGGTGCCAGAAGTAGTCCTTCACCTGGGCCCACAGTCCCAGATCGCCGAAGTCGTCGGACACCAGGCCACGCAACGGGAAGTACTCGATCATCCCGCCACGCGCGAAGAGCACGATCAGCAGAACGGCGAGGATGAACGCCGGGATCGCATAGCCGACCAGGATCACCATGCTCGTCCAGATGTCGAAGCGGGAGCCGTCGGCGGTCGCCTTGCGGATGCCGAGCGGTATCGACACGGAGTAGACGATGAGCAGGGTCCAGAGCCCAAGGGACATCGACACCGGCAGCCGATCGAAGATGAGGTCGATCACCGGCACATCCTGGTAGAAGCTCTCGCCGAGGTCGAAGCGCAGGTAGTCGCGGAGCATGATGAAAAAGCGGACATGCGCCGGCTTGTCGAAGCCGAACTGACGCTCGAGCTCCTCGATCAGCGCCGGGTCGATGCCGCCGGTCGCGGAGAGCTCGGCCTCCAGGGTCGCGCCCGCGCCGCCGCCCAGCACGCCGACTCCCGCGTCGAGACTGGTTCCCTGGAGCCGGGCGATCGCCTGGTCCACCGGACCGCCGGGCGCCGCCTGAACAATGACGAAGTTGACGAGCAGCACGCCGACCAGCGTCGGCGCCATGAGGAGGATCCGGCGCAGGACGTAGAAGAGCATCTGAGGGCGTCCGGCGGCGTCGACGATCCAGGCGGCGCTAGCGGGTCTCGCCCAGCGCCGCGTCGACCCGGGCGCTCTTCTCCGCGTCGAACCACCAGAGCTGCGGGAAGCCGGTCCAGTTCATGTGTTCGCGCCCCAGGGGCGGATGGCCGAAGCGGTCCCAGTACAGGAGGTGGCGGCCCTTCGGGGCGCCCTCGGGGATCACGTAGAAGCTCCACAGGAGCACCCGGTCGAGCGCCCGGCCGGCCATGTTCATCTGCTCCTCCGTCTCGGCCGCGATCACCTCCTCCACCAGGGCGTCCACGGCCGGACTGTCGATCCCCGCGTAGTTGAGCAGGTTCGGCAGGTCGGCGCCGTCCGACCGCATGAGGTTGCGCAGGAGCGTCGGCTGCGGGATGGGGTGCGTGTAGATCTTCTGCATCGTCATCTCGAACTCGTAGCGCCGCGCCCGATTCGTGTGGATGTTCGCCTCGACGCGGCGGACCGTCGCCTGGATGCCGAGCCGTTTCAGGTTCTCCACGTACGGCACGAGCATGCGCTCGTGCTCCCTCAACTGGACCATGATCTCGAACCGGAGCGGCTCTCCCGTCGCCGCGTTGACGCGCCGGAAGTCGCGCACGACCCAGCCGGCTTCGTCGAGCAACTCCCCGGCACGCAGGAGCGCCTCCCGATTGCGGCCGTAGCCGTCGGTTTCGGGCAGGGTGAATTCCTGCGTGAACACGCGCTCGGGAACCTGTTCCCGTAGCGGCTCGAGCAGCGCGAGCTCTTCGGGCGACGGCAGACCGCGCGCCGCCATCCCGGAGCCCAGGAAGAACGTCGTGTTGCGCCGCAGCGCGCCGTACTGGAGGGTGCGGTTGCCCCAGTCGAAGTTGTAGGCGAGGGTCAGCGCCTCGCGGACGCGAATGTCCTCGAACAGGGGCAGACGGGTGTTGAAGACAACCGACCAGTGCATCCCGTAGGTCTGCGCCATCCGGTACGTCTCCTTGTTGAAGAGCCCCATGTCGACCTCAGGGAAGTCGTAGGCGGTGGCGATCTCACGCTCGTCCTGGTCGCGGTAGTAGTCGACCACGCGGGCCTTGAGCGCCTGGATGCCCGCCTTGATGTCGCGAAAGTAGAGAACGCCGAAGCGATCGAAGTTGTGGTAGCCGCGCCTGAAGTTCAGGTCCTTCGCCCAGTAGTCCGGAACGCGCTCGAAGACGATGCGCCGGCCGGTGTCGACCTCGCCGATGCGGTAGGCGCCGTTGCCGAGAGGCGGCTCGATGGTGGTCGCCGTGAAGTCCCGGTCCTGCCAGTAGTGCTTCGGCATCGGGAAGAAGAGGGCCGCCTCCATCACCGATCTGCGGTTTCTCCTGTCGGCGGCGAAGAGAAAGCGAAACGAGCCCTCCCCCAAGGCTTCGATGCCCTCCACATGGCGCCAGGTGGCCTTGAAGCCGACCGGACCGTCGGCCTTCAGAGTCTCAAAGGTCCACACGACATCGTCGACCGTGACCGGCATGCCGTCGTGCCATCGCGCCTCGGGCCGGAGGGTGAAGGCCACCCAACTGTAGTCCTCCGCGACCTCGATCGTCTCGCACAGCAGACAGTAGAGGGTCGAGAGTTCGTCCTCGGACGGCAGCATCAGCCGATCGAGGGTCAACGTCGAGCGCCGCCACCAGTTGTAGATCTCGGGGCGGCCCTTGTCCGAGTACGGGTGCAGGTTGTTGAACGTACCCGGGATGAAGAGCCTCATCTCGCCGCCCTTGGGCGCATCGGGATTGGCGTAGCCCAAGTGGGGGACGTCGGCGGCGTACTTCGGTTCGCCGAAGTAGGCGATCGCGTGGCTGGGTCCGGAACTCCGCTCGGCCGCGAAGACGTCGGCGGCGCTCACGCACCAGAACGCCGCGCCAGCCACCGCCGCGAACCGCCGCGCGACGGCGGCGCCGCGCCGGGAGACGGTCGAGGCGGGAGGAGAGCCATGCACGGCTCAGGACAATAGCGAAGACGACGCGGGAAGAGCGGCCCTTCCAGCCTTCCCGCGCCGCCCATTGCCGGCGACCCCGCCCTGCCTGCCGTCGAGCTCGGCTTCGCCCCGCGGAGACGACCTTCGATCTGGTGTGTCCGCCGCGCGGCGCCGCGGCGTCCAGCGCCGGAACGGCGGGGCGGGAGCTGACGGTCGGCTCGGGGCTCGACGGCCGCTAGGGGCATTGCCGGCCCGGCAACCGGGCCGGACCTGAAGACCGGTCGGCCGAACGGCCGGCCGGTCGAGGGGCCTCCCGCTCGCGAGTTCCTCAGTTCGGGCCGCAGGCGCTGGCGAAGGCCTTGGCGTCGGTGATGGCCGGCGCGGCGTTGCCGGGTTCGTTGCGGTACTCCCTCTTGTCCCCGGTCGCCGTGTCGGTCACGCGGATGGCGTAGCCGAGGTCGGTCGTGGAGGCCGCGAACACCCAGACGTGGCCGTTCGTCTCGCAGCCGTCCAGCACCTTGACCAGCACCTCCCAGTTGTCGCCGTCGAAGAAGCGGAAGAGCCCCGAGTCGTCGGTGCCCGCGTGGACGACCGTCGCCGGGCCGCCGCGGCCGTCCGCCGTGAACCAGTCCACGGCGATCTCGTAGCGGGAGTTCCGCAGGCAGCGGTTCGCCTCCCGGTGCGCGCACTCGCCGTCGGGGGCGGCGGCCTCGACGAGGAACATCATGGAAGCCTCGGACTCGCTCACGCCGTTGCTGACGATCAGCCTCACCTCGTAGAAGCCGGGCCTCTCCCAGTCGTGAGCCGGGCTGGGGCTCCCCGAACTCGTCCCGTCGCCGAACTCCCAGCGGCGGGAGTGCACCGTCCCGGTGCTCAGGTCGAAGAATCTCACCGGCTCGCCCGTCACGACCCGGCACGGTTCGTCGTCGCATTCCACGCCGGTCGTGAGTACCGCCTTGGGACGTTCGCCCGGCGGGGGCGGCGGCGGTCCGGGCGGCTCGGTTGGCGGAGGCACGGGCGGAGGCGTGCCGCCGCCGCCGCCGCCGCCGCCGCCAGATCCCGGCGGCGCCGGCGTCGTGTCCGTGATCGTCACGGCGACGCTCGAAGGCGTCCCCGCCTTCACTTCGTCCGGCAGGGCGCCGAGCGCCACCGTCAGCGTCTCCGCGTCCCGGTCGTCGTCGCTTCGCGTCTGCAAGGCCGCCTGCACCGACCTCCCGCCGGCCGCGATCGTCACCGCCGCCAGCGAATCGACGTCCGCGGCCTCGGCCGTCCCCAGCGTCACGGTCAGCGGTATCGTCACCGCCCGGCTCAGGCTTGCCGACAGGCTCGCCGTCACCACGGCCGACGAACCCTCGTTCACCGGGTTAGGCGACACGGCGAGGCTCACCCCCGGCTGCACCGTCGAGTCCGTGATCGTCAGAGCCACGCTCGAAGGCGTCCCCTCCTTCACCGAAGCGGGCAGCGCGCCGAGCGCCACCGTCAGCGTCTCCGCGTCCCGGTCCGCGTCCGCCACCGTGGCCAGCGAGGTCTCGGCCGACAACTCGCCGCCGGCGATCGTGATCGCGGCCGGGTCGGTCCAGTCGCCCGCCTCGGCGGTCCCCGCCGTCACGGTCAGCGGAATCGTGACCGACTCCGTCAGGGTCTTGCTCAGCGTCGCCGTGACCCGGGCAGCCGAACCCTCCGCCACCGAAGCGGGAGCGATGCCGAGGCTCACCGACGGCGTGTCCGGGGGCTTCGGCGTCGTGTCCCTGATCGCCACCGCCACGCTCGACGGCGAACCCGCCACGATCCCGCTCGGCAGGCTTCCCAGAGCGACCGTCAGCGTCTCGTCGTCCAGGTCGCTGTCGTCCGCGGTGGACAGGGCGGCCGCGCCCGACGTCTGGCCAGCCGTGATCGCGATGGAGGCGGGCCGGGTCCAGTCGCCCGCCTCGGCGGTTCCGGCCGTGATCGAGAGAGGAATCGTGAGGTTGGCGCTCCAGGCCTTCGACAGCGTGGCCTCGATCGTCGTGGACGACCCCTCCGCGACCGGGTTCGGCGCTGCGCTCAGCGTCACCTGGGGCGTGGCGTCCTCGATCGTCACCGTTACCCTCGAAGGAGTCCCGACCACCAGCGGCGACGGCAGCGAGGAGCGGAGAGCCACGGTCACAGTCTCGTCGTTCAGGTCGATGTCCCTGGTCGTGGAGAGCGCGGCCGTGCCCGATGTCTCGCCCGCGGCGACCGACACGCTCGCCGGAGCGGTGTAGTCGGCCGCTTCCGCCGTTCCCGCCGTCGCGGTCAGCGGAATCGTCACGGCGGCGCCGACCGCCTTCGACAGCGTCGCCGTCACCGCGGCGGACGACCCTTCCGTCACCGGGTTCGGCGTCGCCTGGAGCGTCACCTCCGCCGTGACGTCCGCGATCGTCACCGCCACGCTCGACGGCGTACCGGGCGCGACGGTGGACGGCAGGGTCCCCAGACTCACCGTCAGGGTCTCATCGTCCAGGTCCGCATCCAACGCGGTGGCGAACGTCCAGGCGCCGGAGAGGTCGCCGGGAGCGATGGCGACGCTGGCCGGCACCGTGTAGTCGCCCGCCTCCGCCGTTCCGGCCGTCGTGATCAACGGGATCGTCACCGGCGCGCTCAGGGCGGCCGACAGGCTGGCGGTGACGGTGGCCCCCTGCCCCTCCGTCACCGGATTCGGCGACACGGCGAGGGTCGCCTCCGCGCTCGTGGTCTTCACGCTCTGGCTCGATGCGCCGCCGACCGCGGAGTGGTTCGGGTCCGCGTCCTGGTTCGCGGAATCGCGAATCGCCGCCCCCGGCGGCAGCGCGAGGCTGTTGGTGCCGATGGATACGCCGTTCGCGTCGTTGTCACCCTTCACCACGGTGTAGGAACAGGCGAGCACTTCGCCGCGGCTGACGCCGCAGGCCGCCGCGCGGGCGTTCGCGCCCACCTGGAGCTCGAGGGTAGGCGTGCCGGTCACCGTGACCGACTTGGTGAAGACCACCGACGCCTCGATGTCCTCCCCCGCCCCATAGGCTCTGCCGTTCGCGGGCGTCGAGAAGAACGCCACCCGGTCCACCTCCGGGGCGCCGGACACCGTGTCGTCGTCGATCAGGCTCACGGTCACGCTGCTGACGGCGCCGGCGGAGACGCCGTTGGGAAGGTCGCCGAATGTCAGGGCGATCGTTTCGCCGTCGTCGTCCGCGTCGTCGTCCGCGGCCGTCACGGTGAGCGTGGAGGAAGTGTCGGTCGCGCCGAACGAGAGCGCGCCCGACACGCCGTAGTCGTGCGGCCAGGCGTCGGAGGAGGCGACCGTGAACGGAACCGACACGGAGCGGCCGGGCGGCGCGTCCAGATTCACCGTAACCGTCGCCGCGGCGCCTCCCTCGGTCGCGCTGGCCGCGGCGCCGTCGAACGAGACCTTCACCGCGCGGCCCGTCCGATAGCCGGCGACGTAGTCGCGGGTCAGGTTGAGCACCCGCGCGGCGTTCGCCGGACCGTCGGGCGTGACGACGTTCGCGTTGGTCTCGGTGAGGGCGATGCCGATCGGGTCTTCCAGGGCCGCATTACGCCGGCCGGTTCTGTACTCCGATTGGGAGTAGCTGATTGCCGGGTTGGAGAAGTGGAAATTCACGTGGCAGAAGGCGTAGTTCCGGCACTGGTCGAACCGAGCCATGTTCGTCCGCCACTGCTTGTCCTGGTGAGGGGCCGGCGTCGGCTTCGTCGTCGTCCCCCCCACGAACAAGGCCTGGTTCACGTAGCCGAAGGCGTCCTTCTCTACCGTCTGTGGGCAGGTGTCCCCGCAGTCGGCGTAGCGGTCGTGGCGCAGACCCATCACGTGCCCCAGTTCGTGCGCGAAGACGTGGTCCACGTCGAAACTCATCAGGATGGCCCGCCAGGCGTTGGACACCGACCTGTCGATGAGGACCTGTGCGCGCCCGCAGCAGGCGCTGCGGATCAATCCGTACACGTCGGCGTGAACCCTGTCCCTGAGCGCGTGGACCTCATCCATATGACCGTCGTCCGGCACGAGGAGGCGCTGGGCGTCGGAGACCCCGCCGGTCTCGTCGTAGTCGACTCCCTGGACCGCCACCAGGTTCAGGGCCGCGCTCACGCCGCTGTTCGTGAACATCGTGTTCGTCGACGCAACCATCTCTTCGATCTTGGCGACTGTCTGTGCGTCGCCGCCGAGGCGCGCCTTCAATTGCCGCGAGTAGACGAGCACGATGTCGATGACGGTCCTGGTCGACGTCGACGCGGAGACGGTGGAGGAGGGCGGCGGCGGATCGGGAAGCGGGGCGGCGCCGCGCGGTTCTCCGAGCGTCGCCCGGGGCGGGGCCGATCCCTGGACCATGTCCCGGAGAGACGCGCCTCTCCCGTCCGTTTCCTCATCCCAGTCCTCGCAGACGAAGTCCGGTTCGGTCACCTCGCTCACGAGGTAACGCCGACTCCCGGATTCGCCGATAGTGCGAAGCTCGAAAGTCCGGTAGGGGGCGCCCGGAACCCGGATCGTGCCGGAGACGACGGCGCCGTTCACGACCAGGGTCGCTTGCCCGAACGGTTGTCCCACCGGGTGGCCGCTCAGCGAATAGCCGCCCGAGAACGTAGGCGCGGTCCGCTCGAAGACGACGTTGACGACCGCATCCCCGAACGGGTTGAAGCGCAACAGGCTTCCGGGCGCCGGAATCCCGCCGGCCCGGCTGGCCCGGCTCGAGCGCGCGATTCCGGCGGGCGCCGGTTGATCGCGCAGAGCCCGCCGAACCCGCTCGAGGCCCGCGAGATCGATCTCCACGACCCGGCTGCGCAGCGCTCCCGCTTCCGGCAGCGCGGGGGCGGGGGCGGTCGCCGAACCGGGCGAGAAGAGCTCGGGGGCTTGCGCGGCGAGGTCGCCGGGCAGCCAGATCGCGAAGGCGAAGGCGGCCAGGGCGACCCCGAGCGTGCCGCGTCGCAAACGCCCGCGTCCCGCCGGCGCCGGGGTTCCGCTGCCGCGTTCTCGTCTCCGGAGGGGTCGTCCTCTCCGACGGTTGCGACCGCGACGCCGATTCAGCGCTGTTCGCATCCTCCGGCGAATGCCTTGGCGTCGGTGATGGCCGGCGCGGCGTTGCCGGCTTCGTTGCGGTACTCCCTCTTGTCCCCGGTCGCCGTGTCGGTCACGCGGATGGCGTAGCCGAGGTCGGTCGTGGAGGCCGCGAACACCCAGACGTGGCCGTTCGTCTCGCAGCCGTCCAGCACCTTGACCAGCACCTCCCAGTTGTCGCCGTCGAAGAAGCGGAAGAGCCCCGAGTCGTCGGTGCCCGCGTGGACGACCGTCGCCGGGCCGCCGCGGCCGTCCGCCGTGAACCAGTCCACGGCGATCTCGTAGCGGGAGTTTCGCAGGCAGCGGTTCGCCTCCCGGTGCGCGCACTCGCCGTCGGGGGCGGCGGCCTCGACGAGGAACATCATGGAAGCCTCTGACTCGCTCACGCCGTTGCCGACGATCAGCCTCACCTCGTAGAAGCCGGGCCTCTCCCAGTCGTGAGCCGGGCTGGGGCTCCCCGAACTCGTCCCGTCGCCGAACTCCCAGCGGCGGGAGTGCACCGTCCCGGTGCTCAGGTCGAAGAATCTCACCGGCTCGCCCGTCACGACCCGGCACGGTTCGTCGTCGCATTCCACCCCGGTCGTGAGTACCGCCTTGGGACGTTCGCCCGGCGGGGGCGGCGGCGGTCCGGGCGGCTCGGTTGGCGGAGGCACGGGCGGAGGCGTGCCTCCGCCTCCGCCGCCGCCGCCGCCAGATCCCGGCGGCGCCGGCGTCGTGTCCGTGATCGTCACGGCGACGCTCGAAGGCGTCCCCGCCTTCACTTCGTCCGGCAGGGCGCCGAGCGCCACCGTCAGCGTCTCGTCGTCCCGGTCGCCGTCGCTTCGCGTGTTCAAGGCCGCCTGGGCCGACCTCCCGCCGGCCGCGATCGTCACCGCCGCCAACGAGTCGACGTCCGCGGCCTCCGCCGTCCCCAGCGTCACGGTCAGCGGAATCGTCACAGCCCGGCTCAAGCTCGCCGACAGGCTTGCCGTCACCACGGCCGACGAACCCTCGTTCACCGGGTTAGGCGACACGGCGAGGCTCACCCCCGGCTGCACCGTCGAGTCCGTGATCGTCAGAGCCACGCTCGAAGGCGTCCCCTCCTTCACCGAAGCGGGCAGCGCGCCGAGCGCCACCGTCAGCGTCTCCGCGTCCCGGTCCGCGTCCGCCACCGTGGCCAGCGAGGTCCCGGCCGACAACTCGCCGCCGGCGATCGTGATCGCGGCCGGGTCGGTCCAGTCGCCCGCCTCGGCGGTCCCCGCCGTCACGGTCAGCGGAATCGTCACCGACGCGGTCAGGGCCTTGCTCAGCGTCGCCGTGACCCGGGCAGCCGAACCCTCCGCCACCGAAGCGGGAGCGATGCCGAGGCTCACCGACGGCGTGTCCGCCGGTTTCGGCGTCTTGTCCCGGATCGCCACGGCCACGCTCGACGGCGAACCCGCCACGATTCCGGCGGGCAGGCTTCCCAGAGCGACCGTCAGCGTCTCGTCGTCCAGGTCGCTGTCGTCCG
Organism: Thermoanaerobaculia bacterium; assembly: GCA_965232105.1. Classification (GTDB taxonomy): domain Bacteria; phylum Acidobacteriota; class Thermoanaerobaculia; order Multivoradales; family Multivoraceae; genus Multivorans. Next base: position 1,242,940 of record OZ246956.1, on the reverse strand, counting down.
CGGTGGACAGGGCGGCCGCGCCCGACGTCTGGCCGGCCGTGATCGCGACGCTCGACGGCGCGGTGTAGTCGCCCGACTCGGCGGTCCCCGCCGTGACCGAGAGCGGAATCGTCAGGTTGGCGCTCCAGGCCTTCGACAGCGTCGCCTTGACCGTCGTGGACGACCCCTCCGCGACCGGGTTCGGCGCCGCGCTCAGCGTCACCTGGGGCGTGGCGTCCTCGATCGTCACCGTGACCCTCGACGGCGTCCCCGGCTTCACGTCGGCCGGCAGCGAGGCGCCGAGCGCCACGGTCACCGTCTCGTCGTTCAGGTCGATGTCCCTGGTCGTGGAGAGCACGGCCGTGCCCGACGTCTGGCCGGCCGTGATCGCGACGCTCGCCGGCGCGGCGTAGTCGCCCGCCTCCGCCGTTCCCGCCGTCGCGGTCAGCGGAATCGTCACGTCCGCGCCGAGCGCCTTCGACAGCGTCGCCGTCACCGTGGCCGGCGAACCTTCCGTCACCGGATTCGGCGCCGCGGTCAGCGTGACCAGCGACGCCTCGTCGACATCGGTCACCGTCAAGGCGATGTCCTGCTCGGCGAAGGCGCCTTCCCCGTCCGTTATCCGCAACGTCACCTCGTAGACGTTGTCCTGGTCGTCGTCGTCCGGCATCTCGAAGTCCCTGGCCGACAGGCTCAGGTTGCCGGTGGGGCCCATGTCGAACAGCGCCGCGTCCGCGCCGGATTTCCTCCAGGTCACCGGGCCGAGGGGTCTCCCCGCAAAGGAGGCCGAGCCGGGCCTCCAGGCCGCGTTCTCCGCCACCGTGGCGGCGGCTCCCGGAGAGTCGATCGAGAGCGGCCTGAGCGGCAGGTCGACGACGCTCAGGGTCATGGATTCGGTCTGCGTGTTGCCGTCCTCGTCCGTGGCCGTGAACGTCAGCTCGTAGGCGTTGTCGGCGTTCGCGTCCCCCGGACTCTCGAAGTCCGGATTCAGGAGGTGCAGGCTGCTGCCGGACAACGAGAAGTTTCCGACATCCGCGCCGGAAGCGGTCACTGACACGCTTCCCACCGGCCCGTCGTCCACCCGGCAGTCGGGATCGCAGACGACCGCGCCCCCAGTCCCGGTCGGGACGGTGTGGTTGAACCGTTCCGGGGTCGAACGGTCATGGACGCCCACGATCTCCAGCGATCTCGTTTCGACCGCGTCGGTGACGGTTACCGCGACCGTCGCGCTGGCGAAGGCGCCGTTCTGGTCGGCCGCCCTCAGCGTCGCTTCGTAGACGCCGTCGCCGTCCCGGTCGGTCGCGTTCTCGTAGTCCCGCGGCGGGAGCGTCAGAACGCCCGTGGCGCCGTCAACGCTGAAGTGCGGCGAATTCCCGACCAGCCTGAAGTGCGGCGAATTCTCGGGCGGCACCCAGGGGCCGGAAAGGCTGACCGTCCAGGCCACGGCGCCGACCGGGCTGCCCGAGAGGGTGGGCGGCGGGGAAGTCCATTCGCTGTTCTCGGCAACCGAGGCGTCCGCGAGACCGCCGATGGAGAGCGACGGCGCGCCCAGGGCGGGATCCCAGGAGACGTTCCGGGTGATGGCCGCAGCCAGGTTCCCGGCCTCGTCGTACACGGTGCGCTTGGGAACGGAGACCGTGATCGTCTCCGCCGCGGAGGGGTCCGTCGGCGTCTCTTCGAGGGTGAAGACCTCGCCCCAACCCGGGGTCCCGCGCCAGCGCCCCTCATACCGGTGATACACCTTTTCGCTCCAGCGCGCGGTCAGGAGAAACGGCGAGGCGCCGGCGTTGCTCGGCGTGATCGTCGCGGTCGGCGCCGTGTTGTCCATGACGTAGCCGCGCTCCGCCGTCGAGGGCCAGGAGGAGGCGAGCGCGACGCCTCCGGAGTCCTGGATGTTCTGCCCGGACGCCAAGCCCAGCGTCACCTCGCCGTCGAAGCCGGCGAGGCCGCCGCCCGAGGCCTCCAGGTCGAAGGTGCGCCGGCCGGTTCCGACGGAGGACGCCGTGATCGTCGGCGACCCGAGGCCCGCTCCCGTGACCGTGAAGTCGCCGCCGTCGAGGTTGCTCACGGGTTTGGAGAACACGATCCGCCAGGACGGTTCGTCGGCGTTCGTTCGCTTGGATGACAGACCGGAACAAATGTGGCACGTGCTGGACGCCGTGCGCCTGAGAGAGATCACGCGCGGCGCCGAGGCCTGCGTCCGGAAGGAGGCGACGGTCGCGCGGGTCGCGTTGAGGGTGGAGACGGCGTCCGCGGGCCCCGTGATCGAAGCGGCGTCGGCGGTCGAGGGGACGCCCACCGGGTCGCCCTTGTGATTCAGGGTCGGGTTGGAGAACGTCGCGAGGCGGGGGCAATTCCCGTGACCCATGTGATGGCACAGGGTGGAGTACGCCATGATCGTCGCCCACACGGAGGAACTCTCGACGCCGGCGTCGGTCAGGATCCTCTCGTTGACGTAGCCGTACGACCCGGCGTAGGGCCTGTTCGTCAGGCCGTCGTCAAGGCTCTCCGTCCAGCGGTCGTGTTGCAGGCCCATGTTGTGGCCGAGTTCGTGGGCGACCGTCGCGGAGGAGCACGCCACGTTCGTCAGACCGAACGCTCGGTTGGCAAACGAAGAGCTGACGGTCGTCATGAGGTAGGCGATGCCGCAGTAGGGCGCGTGGAGCTCGAACACGTGGACGATGTCGGCGCCCGTCGCGTCCCGGATCTCGTGGATCTCGTCCATCAGGCCGTCCCGCGGAAGAACCAGCGGAAAGAGGTCGAACGAGGTCCGGGTTTCCTCGTAGTCCGCTTCGACCACGCCGACGACATCGAACCGGACCTTGGCGCCGCTGTCGGCGTAGTACCTGTTCACGTTGACGAAGTGCAGGTCGATCAATGCCTCCATGACCGACACGCCGCCCAGGCTCTCGCGGGCCGCGCTCGTGTAGGCCGTGAGAACGTCGACCACCGTGACGGCGGTCTGCGGAGTCGTCACGAAGGGAAGATCGCGCGCCGCGGCGGCGGCCGCGGCCGGCGGCGGGAGCGCGGGCGCTCCGCCCCGTTCCTCGGCCGGATCGACGGCGCCGCCGCAGAACGGCAGGTCGTTTTCTCCCGCCTGGCGGATCGTCACGTGACCGTCCCCGGCGCGCTGGATGCCGTAGAGCACGCCCGGCGCCTCCACGCTTCCCAGGATCACGTCGCCGTTCACCACCAGACTGACCACGCTGAACGGTTCCCCTTCCAGGTTTCCGGTCAGCGCGTAGCCGCCGGAGGTCGGCCTCGCCTCGAGATTCGTCGCCCGGAAGCGGGCGTCGTCGAACAGGTTCAGATCGAGCAGGCCCGGCGCGCCGCCGCCCGCCTCCGCCCGGACGCGCGCCGCGGCGAGCAGGCCGAGGTCGATGCGAGCCAGACGGCTGCGAAGAGTGGGGCCGCCGAACTCGAAGCCGGCCGCGGTCGAGGCCGCCGCCGCGGCGGCGCCTCCGGCCGCGTCGACGACCGCCGGATCGGGCGGCAGGAACAGGTCGTCGGCCCCGGCCGGCGCGGCGAACGCGAGCAGCAGGACGGCGAGACAGGCGCCCGGTCCGCGCTTTGTCCGGGAACGATCCGTCGCGATTCTCATCGACACCTGCCCGCCAGACATTCTACCCGGCTGGCGCAAGACGTTGGCGCGCATTCGGCCTCCCGGCTCGTCGGCGCGTCCCGCCGCGGCTCGGCTCGCCGGTCAATCGCAGGCGAAGGCGGCGGCGTCGCTTCCCGGCGGCGCGGTTCGCCCCGCCTCGTTCGAGTGGGTCCACCGTCGGCCCGCGGGGTCGGTGACGACGAGGTGGAACGCGAGGTCGGTCACGGGAGCGGCGAAGACCCACCGGCGGCCGTTGACGGCGCAGCCGTCGAGCACCTTGACGAGGACTTCCGCGTTCTCGCGGTCGAAGAAGTAGAGAAGCGCGGTCGAGCGTCTTGTCAGGCCCCAGTCGCGGGCCTGCCTGATCTCGCCGTTCGGCATCTCGAAGCACATGTCGATGCGGTGGCCGTCCTCGAGCAGGATGCCGGGGCCCTCGGGCTCGCAGATCGGGGAGGCGGGTTCCGTGACGGCGGCGGCCGCGGCAGCGGCGGACGGATCGACGGCGGCTCGCGGGACGGCGTTCTCCGAGGCGCCGCGCGGGCGGATCGGGCCTCCGGCGCCGGCGTTCAGGGCGGCGGCGGCACGCGCCTCCGATTCGCAGGGGAACGCGGCGGTGTCGGCGCGCGTTTCGGCGGTGAGGCTCTTCGGATTCCGGTGCGCGAACCGGCGTCCGGTGCTTCGCTCCGTGATCTCCAGACTGAAGGCGAGGGTGGTGACGGGGGCGACGAAGACCCACCTGTGGCCGTTGATCGCGCAGCCGTCGAGGACCTTGACGAGGACTTCCACGTTGTCCCGATCGAAGAAGTAGAGCAACCCGGAGGCCGTCGATTCCAGGTGATAGTTCGAGGCGTCCATCTGCGCGCCGGACGGCGTCTCGAAGCACATCGCCACCTCGTAGTCGCCGCCGAGGGTGACCGCGCTGCCGCCGGGCTCGCAATCCGTCATCGCGCCCGCCGGCGGCGGCTCGAGCAACCTGAACCTCCCGACCGCGCTGAGAGCCGGATCTCCGCCCGGCCGCGGGTTCAGGGCGGCCACGCGGAACCGGTAAGCGGCTCCCGGCGTCAGGCCGGTCAGCAAGGCTTCCGTCGCGTTCGGCCCCACCGCGGCGCCGAGCGTCCAGCCCGCGGCCGCCGTCCCGCCTTCGCCGGCGCCGTCGTCGCCGTCCCCGGTGTCCGCGAATCGCACCTGGACTTCGAAGCCGGCTTCGGCAACCGAGTTGTCGCGCCAGGTCACGCGCGCGCTCGTTTCGCTTCGCGGCGCCGCGTCCATGCGGGTCGGCGGCGCCAGCGACAGCTCGGCCGACGCCACGTTGCTCGCCGTGCTCCCGTTGACGTTCTTCGCCGTGACCGCGAACTCGTACTCGATTCCGGCGGCGAGGTCTTCCATCGTCGCCGTCTCGGTGTTCGCCGGCAGCGAGCGCGAGGACTCCCAGTCGCCCGTGTCCTCGCGGCGGAACACCTCGAAGCCCGTCTCGTCGTCCGCGTTGTCCCGCCAACTCAGCACCACGACATCCGAGGTCAGCAGCGACGCCTCAAGCTCCGAAGGCGGCGCCGGCCGGAGGGCGGTCGGCGCGTCGCCGGGCCGCTCCGGCTCCACCACGGTCAGCGTCACCGCCAGGATGGCGCTCAGTCTGCCGTCGGACGCGGTCACGGAGAAGGCGTACGCGTCCTTCCTCGATGCGTCCAGAGACGTCCGGGGCGAGAGCGAGAGAACGCCGCCGTCAGGGTCCACCCTGAACGAGCGCGCGTCCGGACCGCCCAGGCCGTAGCTCACCCGGTCGCCGTCGGGATCGGTCGCCGACACCGATCCGATCGGGCCGGCGGCGCTCTCGACCACCGTGAGCGCCAAGGGTCCGTCCTGGTCGAAGGTCGGCGGGCGGTTGGGAGGAATGAAGGGGGGCGGCGTCGTCGTCGTCTCGGTCCGCGGGAGGGAAGGCGTCGACAGGCCCGAGTCGCTCTTCGCGATGACGCGGAAGTCGTATTCCGTGCCGGCGGCAAGGCCCGTCACCACGATCGACGTCGCGTTCGCCGGCGCCTCCGTCTCGAACTTCCTCCAGATGCCGGGGTTCGTTTCCCGATACTCGACCTCGAAGCCCGTTTCGTTCGTCGATTCGTCCGTCCACTCCAGACGCACCGACGTCTCGTCGATAGTCGAAGCGGTCAGGCCCGTCGGCGGCGCGGGAGCTCCGAAAGCGCCCGCGCGCGTCACCTCGCTCGGCGAAGAGAGGCCGATCGTCGCGTGCTTCGCGATCACCCGGAAGTCGTAGCTCCTGCCCGCGGCCAGGCCCGTCACCGTGACCGAGGTTGCGTCCGCCAGGGTCTCCGTACCGAACGCGGTCCATGCCTCCGTCCGGGCTTCGCGGTACTCGACGACGAACCCCGTCTCGTTGGAGGAGTTGTCCGTCCAGGTCAGGAGAACGCTGGTCGCCCCCTGAGGCGTGGCGGCGACGCCGGACGGCGCCGCCGGCGGCATGATCACGTCGGCGTCGGCGACGTTGACCGTCACCGCCCGGCTGGCCGAGAGCGGGGAGGCGTCGTCGTCGGTCGCCACGATGTCGAAGCCGTAGCTCGCCTTCTGCTCGTGGTTCAGCGTCGTGCCCGTACCCACGGATAACTGCCCGGTCGCCGAGTCGATCGCGAACGACGCCGCGTCCGCGCCGGTCAGCGAGTACGCGATCGCGTCGGCCTCCGGATCGGTCGCCGACACCGGCGAGCCGATGGCGCCCGAGGTTCCCTCCGCCACGCTCAGCACGAGCGCCGTCGACGTCGCGAACACCGGCGCCTCGTTCACGTTCGTTACCGTGACGGTCAGGGCCGCCGTGCCGACGATGCCGTTCGCGTCCGTCGCCTTGACGGTCACGGCGTAGACGTTGTCCCTGTCGTCGTCCGCCGGGGCCTCGAAGTCCCTGGCGACCATCGAGAGCGCGCCGGTCGAGCCGTCGATCGTGAAGTCCGAAGCGTCCACGCCCTCCAGCGTCCACGCGACGGCGCCCGTCGCGCCGGCGACCGTCGGCGTCGCCGACGCCCAGGGCGAGTTCTCGGCCACCGTGCCGTTGCTCAGGCCGCCGATCGTCAGGGACTCGTCGACGTCCGTCACGTTGACCGTCACCGCCCGGCTGGCCGAGAGCGGGGTGGCGTCGTCGTCGGTCGCCACGACGGTGAAGCCGTAGCTCTGCTTCTGCTCGTGATTCAGCGTCGTGCCCGTACCCACGGACAACTGCCCGGTCGCCGAGTCGATCGCGAACGACGACGCGTCCGCGCCGGTCAGCGTGTACGCGATCGCGTCGCCCTCCGGGTCGGTTGCCGACACCGGCGAGCCGATGGCGCCCGAGGTTCCCTCCGCCACGCTCAGCACGAGCGTGGCGGAGGTCGCGAACGCCGGCGCCTCGTTCACGTTCGTCACCGTCACGGTCAGGGCCGCCGTGCCGACGATGCCGTCCGCGTCCGTCGCCTTGACGGTGACGGCGTAGACGTTGTCCGTGTTGTCGTCCGCCGGGGCCTCGAAGTCCCTGGCGACCATCGAGAGCGCGCCGGTCGAACCGTCGATCGTGAAGTCGGAAGCGTCGACGCCCTCCACCGTCCACGTCACCGTGCCCGTCGCGCCGGCCACCGTCGGCGTCGCCGACGCGTAGACCGCGTTCTCGGCCACCGTGCCGTTGCTCAGGCCGCCGATCGTCAGGGACTCGTCGACGTCCGACACGTTGACCGTCACCGCCCGGCTGGCCGAGAGCGGGGTGGCGTCGTCGTCGGTCGCCACGACGTCGAAGCCGTAGCTCGCCTTCTGCTCGTGATTCAGCGTCGTGCCCGTACCCACGGACAACTGGCCGGTCGCCGAGTCGATCGCGAAGGACGCCGCGTCCGCGCCGGTCAGCGTGTACGCGATCGCGTCGCCCTCGGGGTCGGTCGCCGACACCGGCGAGCCGATGGCGCCCGAGGCTCCCTCCATCACGCTCAGGACGAGGGCCGCGGACGTCGCGAACGCCGGCGCCTCGTTCACGTTCGTCACCGTCACGGTCAGGGCCGCCGTGCCGACGATGCCGTCCGCGTCCGTCGCCTTGACGGTGACGGCGTAGACGTTGTCCGTGTCGTCGTCCGCCGGGGCCTCGAAGTCCCTGGCGACCATCGACAGCGCGCCGGTCGAACCGTCGATCGTGAAGTCGGAAGCGTCGACGCCCTCCACCGTCCACGTCACCGTGCCCGTCGCGCCGGCTACCGTCGGCGTCGCCGACGCCCAGGGCGAGTTCTCCGCCACCGTGCCGTTGCTCAGGCCGCCGATCGTCAGGGACTCGTCGACGTCGGACACGTTGACCGTCACCGCCCGGCTGGCCGAGAGCGGGGTGGCGTCGTCGTCGGTCGCCACGACGTTGAAGCCGTAGCTCGCCTTCTGCTCGTGGTTCAGCGTCGTGCCCGTACCCACGGACAACTGGCCCGTCGCCGAGTCGATCGCGAAGGACGCCGCGTCCGCGCCCGTCAGCGAGTACGTGATCGTGTCGCCCTCCGGATCGGTCGCCGACACCGGCGAGCCGACGGCGCCCGAGGTTCCCTCCATCACGCTCAGGACGAGGGCCGCGGACGTCGCGAACGCCGGCGCCTCGTTCACGTTCGTCACCGTGACGGTCAGGGCCGCCGTGCCGACGACGCCGCCCGCGTCCGTCGCCTTGACGGTCACGGCGTAGACGTTGTCGCCGTCGTCGTCCGCCGGCGCCTCGAAGTCCCTGGCGACCATCGAGACCACGCCGGTCGAGCCGTCGATCGTGAAGTCGGAAGCGTCGACGCCCTCCGCCGTCCACGTCACGGCGCCCGTAGCACCCGCAACCGTCGGCGTCGCCGACGCCCAGGGCGAGTTCTCGGCCACCGTGCCGTCGCTCAGGCCGCCGATCGTCAGGGACTCGTCGGCGGTGGTCGCCGAGGCCTCGTTCGACGGCGACGACAGACCGTTCACGCGGTGCCTGGCGAACACCCGGAAGTCGTAGCCGGTGCTCGGCGCGAGGCCGGTCACGACGAGCGCGGTCCCGTCGGCGGCGGCCTCGCGGGCGAAGGCCGTCCAGACCGTCGCCCCCGAGGCCCTGTACTCGACGAGGAAGCCGGTCTCGTCGGTCGACGCGTCCCTCCAGGACACTTCGGCGCTCGATGTGGACGCGGCCCTCGCGGCCGTTCCCGTCGGCGGCGGCGGCGGCATGGTCGTCTCGACCACTTCGCTGCTCTCCCGCTTCCCGTTCTTGACCGTCCAGACCGCGAAACGGTAGGTCGTGCTGGAGAAGAGCCGGTCGAGGCTCAACCGTTCGACGTTCGCCGCGAGCGTCGCCGCAGTGGTCCAGGGCGCCTCCCCGACGGCCTCCGGGTCCTTCTCGACGATCTGGTACAGGACTTCGTAGCCCGTTTCCTCCAGCGAGACGTCGTTCCAGGCGATGACGAGCGACGTCGAGCCGGTCGGCGTGATCGTCACGTCACGGGGAGCACGAGGTTCGGCGGCCGGGTTCTCGAACGTGACGACATTGCTGTTCAGCCCGCCGTTGTCCTCGTGGTACGCGATGACGCGGGCGTGGTAGGTCTTGCCCGGCGCCAGACCGTGGAAGAAGCCCCGCGTGGAATCGGCCGCCGACGAGGCGTACTCCCAGGCGCCGTCGTCCGGGCGGATCGCCGCGAGGTACTCCGTCTCGTCGCTGGCCTTGTCCTTCCAGCGCAGTTCGGCGGTGTAGGGACCGGTCAGCTTGACCTTGAGGCCGGCGGCGGCTTTCGGCGGGTTGGGGCGAGGTCTGGGCAGCGTCCAACTGGCGAGCGCCGTAGCGCTTCCGCCGGCCGCGTTCGTCGCCTGAACGTCGAAGGTGTATTGCCCGCTTGCGAGACCGGTCAGGGTCGCCTGCTGCTGATCCGCCGGATAGATGGACCACACGGCGCGCGCGTCCCCGCCGAACCGGTACCTGACGACGTAGTTCGCCTCGTTGTCCGCCTGATCGTTCCAGGTCAACCGCACTCTCGTCGGCCCCTCGGCGGCGACCACGAGCCCGGTCGGCGCCGCGGGAACGGAATCCGCCGGGGTGCGCACCCCGACGACCGCGGTCCAGGAGACGCCGACGGTGTTCTCGGCGCCCACCCGGAACTCGTAGGCCGCGCCGGCCACAAGCCCCGTGACCGTTGCGGTGGTCGTGTCGGGGGCCAGCGTTGCGTTCAGGGTCCAGGGAACCCCGGCGGCGGCGCGCCGGACGTCCACCCGGAAGCCGGTCTCGTCGCTGGACGCGTCCGTCCAGGAAAGCGCCACGACGGTCGAGGCCGTTGCGGCGGCGGTCAGGCCCGTCGGCGGCGCCGGAGCGCCCAGAGCGCCGACCGAGACCGTGTGGCTCGGCGTCGACAGCCCGTTCGCGCTGTGTTTCGCGAACACGCGAAACGCATAGCTCGTTCCCGTGGCGAGACCGGTCACCGCGGTCGATGTCGCGTCCGCGGCGGCTTCTCCGAAGGCGGACCAGGCGGCCGCGTTCAGGGTCTTGTACTCAATGACGAAACTCGTCTCGTCCGTCGAGTTGTCCGTCCACGTGAGCGTCACGCCCGTCGGGCCCGTCCGGGTCGCCGTCAGGGCGGTCGGCGCGGCGGGCGGCATCGTGAGGACCGGGGCGGCCGCCGCCGCGCTGCTGCCGTTTCCGTTCGTGGCGCTGACGCGGAACTCGTAGGCCGTCGCGGGTTCGAGTCCGGCGACCGCCGTCCGGGTGACGCTCGCCGTCGTCCGGGCGGCCGTTTGCCACGGCCCGGAACCCGTGCGGTACTCGATCTCGAAGCCCGTCTCGTCGGTCGAGTTGTCGGACCAGGCGACCAGAGCCGTCGTCGAGCCTTGGGCGGTCGCGGTGACTCCGCTCGGCGCCGCCGGCGCGGCGCCGGAGGCGACCGAGGCCGCGCCGCTCGGCGACGAGCGGCCGTTGCCGTTCTCCGCGAACACGCGGAATTCGTAACTCCGGCCGCTCACGAGGCCTGTCACCGTGATCGACTCGGCGCCGGCCGCCGCGTTGGTTCCGAAGGCGGTCCAGGCGGCGGTCGTCCCCGCTTCCCGGTACTCCGCCACGAACCGGTCCTCGTCGGTGGAAGCGTCGGTCCAGGCGAGGCTCACGCTGGTCGACGAGGCCTGGGCCGCGGTCAGGCCGGTCGGGGCGGCGGGGGGCATGACGAGGAACACGGAGTCGCTCGCGGCCGCGCCGTGGGCGTTCAGCGAAGAGACGCGGAACTCGTAGGACGTGCTGGGAAGAAGGCCGGTCACCGTCGCGGTCGTGGAGTCCGCCGCGACCTCCGTTCCGGCCCAGGCGCGCCTGCCGACGCGGTACTCGACGCGGAAGCCGGTCTCGTCGTTGCCGTTGTCCGTCCAGGTGAGCACGGCGCTCGTGGATCCGGACGCGGTCGCCGCGACGTCCGCGGGCACCCCGGCGGCGCCGAGGCGCCGCACTCTCGCCTCGTTGCTCGGGCTCGACCGGCCGTTCGCGTTGTGCTTGGCGTAGACCCGGAACTCCCAGGTCAACCCGGACGTGAGACCCGTCACGGTCAGCGACGTGGCGTTCGTCGCGGCTTCCGTCGCGAACACGTTCCAGTCCTTGCGCTGCGCGCGCTTGTACTCCGCGACGAAGCTCGTTTCGTCCAACGATGCGTCGGTCCAGCGGAGCGTCACGCTGGTCGGGCTGGCGGGACCCGCCACGAGATCGACGGGCGGCGCCGGCGGCATGGTCAGGGTCGCGACGTTGCTGCCGCTCGAACCGCTGACCGTCCAGGAGACGACCCGGAACTCGTAGGCCGTGCTCGCGAGGAGATCCGGCACCTCGACCGAGGTCTCGTTCCGGTTGGCGAGCGCCGCCTCGATCCATTCCTCTGCCCCGGGCGAACGGCGCTGGACCCGGAAGACGGCCTCCTTGGTCGAACTGTCCGTCCATGTCGCCAGGGCGGTCGTGGAACCGGTGGCCATGATGGCGAAATCCGTGGGCGCTTCCGGCACCCCAAGGTCGCCAACGCTCGCCACGTTGCTTGGCGACGAGTTCCCGTGGCGGGAGATCGCCAGCACGCGGAACTCGTACGCTCCGCCCGCAGCGAGTTCCGTCGTTTCGAACGACGTCGAATCCGCCGGCGGCCGAGTGGAGAAGGCGCTCCAGGCCTCCTCGCCCGCCCCGCGATACTCGACCAGGAAGTCCCGCTCGTCCGTCGCGTTGTCCGTCCAGGTCAGTCTGACGCCCGGGCTTTCGCTTCCCGGCCTCACCTCGGTCGCGACGAGGTCCGTCGGCGCCGCCGGCGGCATCGTCAGCACGAAGGGGTCGGAGGGAGACGCCGACGAACCCGTCGCGACGACCTCGAACGAGTAGACCGTGCTGCCCATCAGCCCGTCGACCGTTGCCGACTCGCTGTTCGCCGCCACGGTGGCGCCGGTCGTCCAGACGCCGGAAGCCGCCCGATACCTCACCTCGAAGCCCGTCTCGTCCGTCGCGGCGTCCGTCCAGGTCACCGTCGCGCCGGTCGATCCGGTCGCCACGACGAGAACGTTGGCGGCGCCGGCAGGGGGCGTGCCGAGATCGGTCACCCATACCACCCCGGTCGGACTCGACCTTCCGTTCGCGGAGTGATCGGCGAAGACGCGAAAGCCGTAGGTCTGGCCCGAAACGAGGCCGGAGATCGTCATCGATCCCGAGTCCGCGACCGCCTGCGTTCCGTGCGTCGTCCAGGCCTGGGAGCCCGAATCCCGGTACTCGACGACGAAGCCCGTTTCGTCGAACGACTCGTCCGACCAGGACAGCGCGACGCTGGTCATGCCGTCCTCGGACGCCGACAGCCCGGTCGGCGCCGCGGGCGGCATCGTCACGGACACGCCCGCGCTCGGCCTCTTCGCCAGCGCGTTGCGGGAACTGACGCGCAGTTCGTAGGTCCTGCCGCCCAGGAAGGGCCCGACCTCGGCCGACGTGGCGTCGGGCGGCGCCTCCGCGATGGCGGCCCAGAGATCCGCGCCGCGGCGGCGCTCCACCAGGAAGCCGGTCTCGTCGCTCGAGTTGTCGGTCCAGGACACGCCGACCCGGCTCGACCCTCGCGCGGTCGCCATGACGGCCGAGGGCGCGACCGGCCCGCCGAGCTCGCCGAGCAGCGCCTCGCCGCTCGGAGACGAGAGTCCGTTGACGTTGTGCCTGGCGACCACCCGGAATCCGTAGGGCGTGCCGGATTCGAGCCCGGATACCGTGATCGACGTCGTGTTGGCGCCGGCCTCCGTTCCGTACGTCGTCCACGTCCGCGCCCGGGAGATCCGGTACTCGACCAGGAAGCCGGTCTCGTCACTCGAGTTGTCGGTCCAGGTCAGAGCGGCGCTCGTGGGTCCCGCTTCGCTGGCCGCGAGGCCGCTCGGCGGGGCGGGCGGCGTGGTGAGCGCCAGCGGCGCGCTCGGGGATTCGCCGGCCGCGCTCAGGGCGACCACCCTGAACTCGTAGGCGGTGCTGGCGGTCAGGCCCTCGACCGTGTACGAGACGGCGTTCGGGTCCGCCGCCGGCGCCGCCGTCCAGGCGGACGAGCCGGCCAGCCGCCGGTCGACGCGGTAACCGGTCTCGCCGCTTGCGTTGTCGGTCCACGTGAGTTCGACGACGGTCGATCCGTCCGGCGTTCCCTCGAGGCCGGTCGGCGCGGCCGGAGGCATCGTGAGCGAGACGATCCCGCTCGGCGTCGAGCCGTGAGCGTTCTTCGCGACCACCCGGAACTCGTACCGCCTGCCCGAGTGGAGCCCCGAGACCGCAGCCGAGGTCGAGTCCGCGGCGGCCGTCGAAGCGGTCGCCCAGGCCCCGCCCCCGGCGGTGCGGTACTGGACGTCGAACCCGGTTTCGTCCGTGGAGTCGTCGGTCCAGGTCAGGTCGGCGGTCGAGGGGCCGGAGGCCGCCGCCGCGAGCGCGGAGGCCGCGACCGGGGCGCCCAGAGACTCCACCACGGCCACGGCGCTCGGCGAGGACAGCTCGGTTCCCTTCTTCGCGCGCACCCGGAACTCGTAGCTCTCGCCGGCGGTCAGTCCGGTCAGGGTGAGAGTCTGGACGTTGGCGGCGGCTTCCGTCCCCCAGGTCGACCAGTTCGCTTCGCTGGACCGCTTGTACTCGGCCACGAAGCCCGTCTCGTCGGTCGACTCGTCGGTCCAGGCGAGCGTCACGCTGCCCGGGCCCGCGGGGCTGGCGGTCAGGCCGCTCGGCGGAGGCGGCGGCATCGTCAGCGTGGCGACGCCGCTCGGCGACGACAGGCCGTTCGTTTCGTGGGCCGCGCGCACCCGGAACTCGACGGTCGCGCCCGCCGCGAGCCCGAGCACCTTCGCCGACGCCGCGTCGGCGCCGGCCCGGCCGACGGCGGACCACTCGGACCCCGCCGTTCGCGCTTCGACCACGAAGCCGGTCTCGTCGGCAGACTCGTCGGTCCAGGTCACGGTGGCCGAGGTCGAGCCCGCGGCGGCGGCGGCCACGCCCGAGGGCGGCGGCGGCGGCATGGTGATCGTCACCTGGCTGCTCGACTCCCAGCGGTACTCCCCGCGCGCGTTCACGACACGGGACCGCACGCGGAACTTGTAGGACGTGCCGGCCGTCAGGCCGTCGGCGGAGGCCGCGGTCGCGTTTCGGTCGACCGTGGCCGCCTGCCTGAAGAACGCCGGCGTGCCGGCCTCCTTGTACTGCACCTGGAAGCTCTGCTCGTAGATCGCGTTGTCCTTCCACGAAAGGTCCACGGCCGTCGACGAAGAGGGGGTGGCTCTGACTTCGGTCGGCTCCTGGGTCGACCAGAAGGTGACGATGTTGCTGTTGAGCGAGCCGTTCGTCGAGTGGTCGGCGAGCATCCGCAGGTGGTAGAGCGTGCTCGGCTCGACGGTCAGGCCGCCCTCCGTGTTCCCGGAGAACCCGGCCGCGATGTCGACCCAGTGGCCGTCGTCTTCCCGTACCGACAGAAGGAACCGGTCCTCGTCCGTCGAGTTGTCCCGCCAGGTGATCCGCATGGTCTGGAGGTACGGATAGTCGACCGCCAGATCGGAAACCGCCGTCGGCGGGGGGTTGGTGGGCCTCCTCAGCCTGAACGCGGCCGCCCTTGAGGTTGCGGTCCCTTCCGCGTCGAGCGCCTCGACGCGGAAGGTGTATCTGCCGGGCCCCAGTCCGGTCACGATCGCCTGTCTGGCGGCGGCGGGGTAGACGGCGTACACGACGGGATCGAACGTTTCGCCCTGGGACACTCGGTAGGCGCTGGCCCCGGACGCCTCCGTCCAGGTGAGCCTGACCTCGGTCGGTCTCCACATCTCCGCGCTGACGCTCCCGGGCGGGCCCGGGAAGGTCGAGCCGAAATCGACTTCGATCACGTTGCTCAGCGTGGAGCCGCCGTCGCCGATCGCCTCGACGCGGAAATGCATGGGAATCCGGTTGCTCGACGACTGCTGGTGGCGGACCGTCTCGCGGCTGGTCGTGAACCGGTACGGCGACCAGGCGCTGTCCGGATCGGAGGCCGGTTTCGACCAGCGGCGGTAGTTCCCGCTGAACGGCGAGACGGTCTTCCACTTCAGATCCGCGTAGATCCAGACGTTGTCGTATCGGATCAGGCTGGCGGTGAGTTCGATGGCCGGCGGCGGTTCGGCGCTCAGGTCCAGAACGATCGGCTGGCTGATGGCCGACGAGCCCGCGCCCGTCGCCTCGACCCTGAACTCGTGGCGGGCGTTGGCCGTCAGGCCCGTCACGAACGCTTCGGCGGCGTCGGCCGGCAGGGATTGCGCCACGCTCCACGAGGCGTCGCCGGGACGCCGGACCTGCACCCTGAAGCCCGTCTCGTCGGCCGACCGGTCCATCCACCGGAGGTGTGCGCTGGTGGCGGTCAGCCTCCGGCCGAAGAGCGGGTCGGGGCCCTCGGGCGCGGCTGGCGGGGGTTCGGGAAGAGTCAGGCCGAAGGCCGTTTCGCTGAAGACCGTGCCGCGGCTGTTCGTCGCGCCCACCCGGAACTCGTACTCGGTGAGGTGATCGAGGTTGGTCACGTCGACGGTCTCCACGTCGGCGCCGACCATCGGCCCGGAAGTCCAGGCCGGCGCGCCCGTCTTGCGGTACTCGACGGAGAAACCGGTCTCGTTGTGGGAGTTGTCCGCCCAGTTCAGCCTCACCATCGCGGGTTGGGGCGCCGAGGCGCCGAGCCCGGTGGGCTTTGCCGGCAAGCTCGTTCCGGGAGTCGTCACGCTCCAGGTCTCGGAGCGCAACCCCCAACCCCGCGCGTTCAGCGCATACATCCTGAAGTTGTAAAACGTTCCGGGCTCGAACCCCGTGATCGTCGCCGTCTGGACGTCCGGCGCCAACCTCGCCACCTCGATCCAGGGACCCGTCCCGCCGATCTGATACTGGATGGTCTGGGCCACCTCGCGGTTCGACTCGTCGGTCCAGGTGAACGTGATGTCGACGGCCGACCCGTTCAGGACCGCCGTCCCGGTGAAGCCGCTCGGCGTCGCGGGCGTCAGGTGGTCGCTGAGATCGGCCGTTTCGGGCGCGGTCCGCTCGAGCAGCCGCTCCACTTCGTTGCGGTCCGGACTGCCCATCGCCCGACCCTGATATCTGGCCCGCACGTTGGAGTAGTGGTTGAGCCGCGTCTGCCCTCCCGACGCCCCGTACGCCATGATCGTCGTGAAGGCCGGGCTGGCGCGTTCGTAGAACCCGAAGGCGTAGGGCCCCAGCACGTCGTTCACTTCGTCGAGGCCCGAACCGACGCTTCCGTCGCCCGCGGCGTTTCGGCCCCGCTCGTGGTGCGCGCCAAAGGTGTGCCCGACCTCGTGGGCGGTCAGCGTCCACCGTCGGTAGCCGCGGCTGCCGGCGCACGAGACGTTCGTCGTGCTTTGCCCCCAGAAGCCGTAGTCGACGATCCGCTCGTTCCTGACGGTCCGACCGTAGGCCTGTCCGCAGTGCCAGATCGCGGAGGCGCCCGCTCCCATCACGTGGACGATGTCCGCGTTCATGCGATCCCTCATCCTCGTGATCGTCCGCGTGCCGTGAGACATCCCTCGGATCGCGAAGCCTTGGCGGGCGGCGACGTAGCGATCGAAGTCGGCTGGCGTGTTCCCCGCGTGGACGACCCTCCACTCGGCCGCCACGCCCGCCTGGCGGAGCAGCGTCGTCGCGTAGTCGAACTGGAACCGGGCGTCCCTCTCCGGGTTGAGGCCGGCCCTCGCCAGGGCCTGGCGGACCGGCGCCGTGTACAGGACGATCACGTCGATCTGGCGCACGTCGTCGGAGACGATCTCGACCTCCGCCGACGACACGTCGAAGCCGGAAGCCGAACCGGCCACGACGATGGTCTCGTGCGGTTCCGGCAGCCCGTCGTCGGTCGGGTCGAGCGAGAAGACCGTCTCGCCCGAGACCGTGCCCGCCGGGATCGTCACGGTGAAGTCGGCGACGGCGGCGAAGTCCGTTCCGGCAACCGCCGTGCCGCCCTGACCGACGCTGATGTCGACGGAGACGTCCTCGGCGACCAGGGCGCCGTCGAGCGCTGCCGTCACCGTGACGTCCAGCGCGGACGCGGCGTCCTCCCTCACCTCCTCGGGACTCACCGAGAGCGAGATTCCGGGCGTCGCGGACTGGGCAAGCGCCACGCCGGCCGGTTCGACCGAGGCGGACGAAGCCGAAGCCTCCCCGGGGCGCAAGACGCCGCCGCCCACGCCATCCGCCGACGCCGAATGCGTGACGCACCAGGAGTGGTCCGCCCCCGGTTCGACCGGCGCCAGGTCGGGGTTCTCCGCCTGGACGGCGGGGGCCAGCCAGCCGGCCCCAAGGACGACGCCCGCGCCCGTCCGGTCCGCGTGAAGCTCGTACTGAGCCTCGCCCGGCGCGGCGAAGATGCCGCTCAGGCCGTCGCTCGCCATCGTGAGCAGAACGGGTTCCCACTCCGCGCCGGCGACGTGGCCGGACCACAGGAAGGCGCCGTCGCCGCGGTCCGTCAGCTCCCGGAGTTCGGCGCGCAGGACGTGGCCGTCCGGAGTCGCGAGCAGGAGCGTCTCCGGCGGCGGGCGGAGAAGGGCCAGGTCGACCTCCACGTCGAACCGACGGGCCCGGGGCGCCGGGCCCGGGACGCCGTCCCGCTGCGCGGCCTCCGCGCGAACCGGGCCGGCTTCCCCGTAGGTCAGGAGTTGCTGGGCGGCGGCCGGAAGGGAGGCCAAACCGAGGAGTATCGCAATCGCGAGCCCCCGGATCCGCCGATTGGCAAACGACCAAACCAAGCCGCCAATGTTACTCGACCTGTCGCCCCGCCGGCTCGCGCTGCCGCCCGGAGCGGCGCGGGAGCTTGCGCGGCGAAACCGGCGCGTGCCGACCGTCCGGCTGGCTTCCGGCGGTCCCGACGCGTCAGGAGGATCCGGTCCCTTCGCAACTTCCGGGGAAGGCGACCGCATCGGTGACGGCGGCCGCCGGCGTGCCGGGTTCGTTGGAGTACACCCGGACCTGGTTCGTCACCGTGTCGGTCACGCGAATGGAGTAGCCGAGGTCGGTCGTGGACGCCGCGAACACCCAGACGGCCTGGTTGTGAGCGCAGCCGTCGAGAATCTTGAGGAGGACTTCCCAGTTGGACGAGTCGAAGAAGCGAAACAGGGCCGAGTCGTTGGTCCCTTCGGGGACGACCGCCGCCGAGCCGCGCCGGCCGTCGGCGAGGAACCACTCCGCCTCGACCGCGAAGCGGGAGTCCCGGAGACAGCGCGTGGTCTCGTCGCTCACGCATTGGCCCGCCGGTCTGGCGGCCTCGACGAGGAACAGCATCGACGCCGCGGACTCGTGGACGCCGTCCCCCAGAGTCAACGTGACCCGGTAGAAGCCGGGCGCGCTCCACCGGTGCACCGGGTCCGCGCCGCGCGATGTACTTCCGTCGCCGAAGTCCCACAGACGCGAGTAGAAGGCGCCGGCGCTCGTGTCCTGGAAGATCACGGATTCGAGGGTGTGAACCCGGCACGGCTCTTCCGCGCAGCTCGGGGCGACGGCGAAGGCAGCCTGGAGCGGGCCGCCCGAAACGGGCGGCGGTCCAGGCGGAGGCGGAGGCGGTGGAGGAGGCGTTCCGCCGCCACCGCCGCCGCCGCCGTCCCCGCCCCCCGGTCCGCCGGTCGCGGTTTCGGCGATCCTCAGCGTCACGCTGGAAGGCGTCCCCGCCCGGACGCTGGCGGGCAGCGCGCCAAGCGACACGGTCAGGACCTCGTCGTCCGCGTCCGCGTCCTTGCTCGTCGCCAAGCTGCCGATGCCGGTTCGCTGGCCGCCGGCGACGACGACCGGGGCCAGACTGCCGTAGTCGCCGGCCTCCGCCGTCCCGGCGGCGATGACCAGGGGGATCGTGACCGCGGACGAAAGCGCCCGGCTCAGGGAAACGGTGACGGATATCGTCTGGCCCTCCACCGCCGGGTTCGGCGCCGCGGACAAGGTGACCGAGGGCGGCGTCACGGCGCCGTCGTCGTCGTTCACGGGAACGGCGCCCACGTTGCCGGGCGGCGCGGCCACCAGGTAGCCCTCGCCCGCAAGCAGCGTCGCGGTGACCGAACCGTCCTCCTCGTCGGCCTTGTCGTTCACCGTCGGGCAGGTGTGGGTGGCGACTCCCGAGGCGCCTATCGTTACCGTCGACTCGCCCAGGTCGCCCGCCGGCGCGTAGTCGCCGGTCTGGGAGAGCGTCACCTTGACCTTCAGGTTCGTCTTGGGCGCCGGCCGGGCGCGGATCGTGAAGGAGGCGTTCTCGCCTTCCGTGACGCCCGCTCCGCCGTTGATGCTGACGACGGGCAGCGGGTCGTCGTCGTCGGTCACGACGGTCCGCGCGCTGTCGTCCGGAGACGTCGGGATCGTGTAGGCGGCGCGGTCCTCGAGTGTCGCCTCGACCCAGCCGTTCGGCTCGTCCGCGCCGTCGCCGGCGGTCGGAACCGACAGGCCGACGGCCTTCTCGCCCTTCGCGATCGTGACTTCCTTCGCGCCGAGGGCGTCCGTCCCGAAGAAGTCGCCGTCGCCGGTCAGGGTCACGCCGACCGTGAGGGCCGCCGCCACCGACCGGTCCGCGGTCACCGTGAAGGTCGCGGCCGTTCCCTCGGCGACGGTCGTCGCCGCGGCAGCGATGGTGAGCGCGGGTTCGTCGTCGGTGATCGTCAGCGTGAAGACGCCCGGCTTCCCCACGGAGTAGCCCGTGCCGTCGGCGAGGACCAGGACCACGGTCTCGTCTCCTTCGCCGAGCGCGTCGTCCGTGATCGTGACCGGAATCGAGGCCGTCGCGGCGTCCTTCGCGATCGTCAGGGTCCCGGCGCCGTCGCTCGCGCCCGTGATCGCGTAGTCCGTTCCCAGCGTGGCGGCGCCGGACAACGTGTACTTCAGCGTGAGCTCCGCGGCCGGCGCGGGCGAGATCTCGAGGCCGATCGTCGTCGATCCTCCCGACTCCGCCACGGTCGCGGAAGCCGAGGTCAGCTTGACGACCGGCGTGCCGGCCGGGGCCTCGTCGTCGTCGTTGACCGTCACGGCGGCGCTGTTGCCCGGAGGGGCGGCGACGTTGTACCCCCGTTGGTTGACGATCGTGGCGACGACCCGGCCGTGCGCCTCGTCCTTTTCGTCCCCCACCGTCTGCACGGTCAGGGCCTTGCTTGTGGCGCCCTTCGTGATCGAGACGAACTTCGTTCCCAGGGAGGAAGCGTCCACGAAGTCGCCCTTCTGCGTGATCTTGACGGCCACGGCGTCGCCCTTGGCGAGCTTCCGGTTCGCGTGCAAGGTGAATTGGGCCGTCCCGCCTTCGTCCACCGCGTCTCCGCCGGAAATCCGGTACGTGCGCTCGGTGTCCAGGAGCGTGATCTCGCCGTTGCCGGTCCGGGCGCCGGCGGCGCCGCCGTGGAGGCCGCCCCCCGCATCGAGGACGGGCGTCCCCGGGGCGGCCGTGGAGGCTCTCGGAATGTCCACGACGATCACGTCGTCCTTGTCGCCGCTGTCGGCCGCAGCCCCGATAACCAGCTCGGCGGCCGATTTGGAGTGGCCGGTTGCCCGGAACGTGACCGTCTTCGCCGCGGCGTCAAAGACGGGGCTGCCGTGGTCAGCGCGATTGACCAACTTCAGGGTGAAGTCCGTTCCCGGCGTACCCCCGGAGAACAGGAGGGGAACGCCGAGACTCTCGCCGCGAGCCAGCGGGCGGCCGAGCGTCACCCGGAATCGGCCCACGTCCACGCCGGACCCCTCGACCGCTTCGGAACCCGTCACCTCGAGGGTCACGGTCGTCGGATCGTCGTCGCGGATGTCGACGGTCGCGGCGTTCGCGCTGGCCACGACGTATTCGTCGCCGGCCTGGACGGTGGCGGTCGCGCCTCCGGGCGGCTCGTCGGTCGAGTCCCCGTCGGTCGCCGCCGAGAGCTCGGCGGTCACGGCGCCCGCCCTGATCACGACCTCCTTCGAGCCCAGGTCATCCGTCGCCACGTACGAGCCGGACTGGGAGACCTTGACCTTGACCGTCGTGTCGACCAGCGGCGCGGGGTCGGCGGTGAGGGTGAAGGCGGCGGTCGCGCCCTCGGTGACCGGCGAGGTCTTGGGCTCGATGCCGACCTCGATGTCCGTCGCGTCGTCGATCGAGAAGCTCACGCCTCCCGCCTCGGCCTTCGCGCCGCCGCCCAGGCCCGTGCCCGCGGTGAGCGCGCCCAGGGCGACGGTCACCGTCTCGCTCGTTTCCTCGACATCGTCCGTCAGGCCTTCAAGGATGACCCCGGCCGTGCTCGATACGCCGCCTCCGCCGGTGAAGACGATGGAGGGCGGCTTGTTCGCCAGGTCGTCGCTCGACAGATTCGCGTAGCTGACCCCCGTCGGCGCCGGGTCGGGCGCCGAAAGCGAGTAGTCCGTGCCGAACGCGGCCGAGCCGCCGAACGTCAGCGCGACGGTGAGGTCCTCGCCGTCCCAGAGAGCCCTGCCGAGCGATACGCCGAGAGTCTTGTCGCCGCCCTCGGCAATGTCGCCCGCCGGCGCGCTCAGCGCCACCGTCGTCGGGTCGGCGTCGGCTACCGGGACGGTCGCCACGCTGGGCGAGCCCACTACGTAGCCGTCGCCGGGCAGCACCTTCAGCCTCATCCAGCCGCTCGCCTCGTCTATGCCGTTCTTGATCAGGGGCACCGGCCTGACACGAGAGGGAGTGTTCTGTGACAGGCTGATCTTGCGGGTGAAGAGACCGGTGTAGGCACGTTCATGGACAACCTCGAACCCGACGCTGATGATGCCGGTCAGCCCGGAACTCTCGAACGTGAACATGGCGGACCCTCCCTCGACCGCCGCCGGTCCCGCCTTGATCGTCACGGTGGCCGTTTGGCCGAAGGCGGACGCGGCGGCGGCAAACGAGGCCAGCGCCGCGACAAGAAGCGCGACGGCGCGGCGGCCCACTGGCCGGGCCGAGGCGGAGAGAGGCGGCCGCGCGGCAGGCGCCGCGCGGCGAGGAGGACCGATCGATGCCCCCAGCCTCATCTCCGGTTCCTCCTAAACCCTCCAAACAGGGAGGTTGGCCGAAATGGCGCGGCGGAGGCGCGGCTCGTGTCGGGTGGCCGTCAACTTCCTCTCCCGTGTTCTCCGTGGCGTCGTTATCTTCGGGGGGGGGGGGGGGGGGGGGGGGGTCATGTGTTTGAATAGCGGCCCGTATCGCGGCTGTAAATCGGTTTATCCAACTTGTTTGTCTACAAACTACTAGTCGAGATCCCCGACGATGTCAAGCCTCTCGGCGCGCGATACGCGCTCGACATGGCTCGACGCCCGCGGTCCGCGGAGACCGGCGGGCCGGGCCACGCCCGGAACCGGTCCCTGTTGACTTAGACGCAAACCGGTCGCCGGAACCCCGATCCCGTCGTTCGGGCCCTGGCCGGATCGAGCGGCATGGCCACGCCGCCCGTGATCTCGGTGGCGCGCTTCGCGCCGGATGCCGGCGGGAACCCGGGTGGCGCGTAACCGCGCCACCCGCTAACCAGTCCGTGCGCCCGTCATCGGGCGCACGGATGGCACACCGGCGCACCCGGTGCGCGGCGCCTGGAGCGCTACTTCCCGCCGGCGGACGGACCCATGCCTCCGCCCAGGCCATAGAGCGTCTTGCGGCCGCCGAGGCGGAAGCTCGCCGTCACGCCGACTTCCCGCTCGTCGGTGAGCGAGCCGCGGATCACGCCGCTGCCGAAACCGTAGCCTTCGTTCGGGCGCCACTGCTGCACCGCGATCTGGTCGAGCACGTTCTTGGCGAACACGTGGACCTGCAGGCCCTCGCGCGGCGTGAACCAGATCGCCCGCAGGTCGAGCCGCGTGTACTCGGGGATCTTGTACTTCGGCAGGTTGCTGATGTCCGTGTTCTTCTCCGTCGTGTGGCCGAGCGTGCCCAGGAAACGGAGGTTGCCGAGGTCGTAGATCGCGGTCAACGAGAACTTGTGCTTCGGCTGCAGCGGCATCTGGTTGCCGCCGAAGTTCGTCAGGCTGGCGATCTCCTGCGTGAAGGTGTTGCCTTCCCGGTCCTGGAACTCGACCGTCTCGGTCGGCGCCGCCGGGTCGCAGCAGTACGTGGTGGCGAAGTCGCCGATCGCCGAGTCGAGGTAGTTGTACCAGCCGCGGATCGTGAAGCGGTCCGTGGCCCGGTACGCCGCCGTAAGCTCGAGCCCGTTGATCCAACTGCCGTCGACGGTGTTCATCTCGCCTTCGAAGATGCTCTCGCCGGGGATCCGCCTCTCGACCGGCAGCAGACGGTTGGAGTTGATCCAGTAGCCCTGGTAGTCGTTGTAGAAGACCGCGGCCTCGAGCTGCAAGCGGTTGTCCGCCAGCAGGCCCTTCCAGCCGCCCTCGTAGTTGATCAGCTCCTCCGAGTCGAAGGTCACCTCGGTCTGGTTGCCGAAGCCCACGAAGCCGCCGGGGCGGCCGCCCTTGGAGACGCGGCCGTACCACATGCTGGCGGGGTTGGCCGAGTACTGGAAGCCCGCGTTCCAGGTGGTCTGGTTCCACTCGGCGTCGTTCTTGCCCTCGAAGCCTTCCACGGCGGCGTTGCGGAAGATCCAGAGGTCGACCGCGAAGCCGAAGTCGATGCCGATCCGGACGTCGTTCTGCACGTGGGTCTTGATGTCCTGGTCGTGGCGGATGCCGCCGAACAGCGTCCACCTGTCGCCGACCTGGAACTCGACGTTCCCGTACCAGGCCCGTGTCTCGAACTGCGAGTGGCCGTAGAAGTCCAGCCAGTGGCCGTTCATGCTGCCGTCGGAGAACGCGCCGATGGCGCCCGCGTTCGACCAGTCGAGAAGCTCTCCCGGGCACGCCCAGACGCCGCCCTGACCCGACTGGGCTGACGTCGTGCCGAAATCGCTCAGCAGGGGCAGCCCGAAGAAGGGAAGCGCCGCCTGACAGGTCGCCAGGGTGTTCGTGTTGAACGCGGGGTTGGAGAAGTCGAAGAACCGCGCGTCGTAGGGCTCGTCGCCGTCGCGCTGGTAAGCGCCCAGGACGAACTGGAAATCGCCCGCGAAGCTCGAGGCCATTCTCACCTCGTGGGAGGTCTGCTCGGAGTAGCGGAAGTAGTTCGTCATCGTGTCCGAGAACGGATAGCCGTTCGCGTCGACGAACGGATCGTCGGGGCCGCCCGTCCGCGAAGTGCCATCCGTGTCGGTCTGCGCGTTCTCCGTCGTCTCGCGATAGCCGGCCTTGTAGGACAGGGACAGTCCCCTGCTGGGTCGAATGTTCAGGTCGGCCACGGCCATCTGGAGCTCGGAGTCCTCGTTGCCGGGCGTGTTGTAGTCGACCACGTTGCGCAGGTCGTCGCCGTCACAGATGAGCTTGTTCGGGTCGCTGAGATCGCAGTCCCTCACCGACGGCGCCTGATTCGCCGCGCCGAGGAAAGGATTCGGGAACAGGCAGGTCGGATTGCCTTCCGGGTCGGTGCCGGTCAGCAGGCACTCCGTGCTCACGTCGCGCCCGGTCAACTCGACCGACGTGCGGGGAGCGCCGCTGTCCTCCCGCCCTGCGTAGCGGACGTTGAAGTCGACCGTCTCGCCGAGATAGCGGAGCTGCGGCGCCCAGTGGGTGTTGTCCGGTTCGTCGTAGTCGCCGCCGGGGCCGATGTTGGGCTGCGCGCCCTCGCCCTGCCAGCTTCCGGCGGTCAACCGCCAGCTCACCCGGCTGTCGCCGATCGGACCGCCGATGGCGAGGTCGCCGCGCTGTGAGGTCTGATCGGTGTACTCGGCCAGCGCGTTGACGTCGAACTGCGCGGTCGGCTTGATCGTGTTGAAGCTGATCGCCCCGGCGATCGCCGCGCGGCCGCCGGTGGTTCCCTGCGGGCCTCGCGCCACGTTCATGCTCTCGACGTCGAAGAGGTTGCCGGGCTCGAGCCCGTAGAGCTCGTCGGTGTAGATGCCGTCGACGTAGGTGGCGACCGCGGTGGCCTGGAAGAACTCCTGGTTGCGCTGCGAGCCGATGCCGCGCAGGTAGAGGTGGTTGCCATGGCCCGAATCGGGTGACTGGTGGCCGATCTGCAGGCCCGGCGTGAGCGCTTCGAGGTCGTTGTTGTTGTTCATCCCGAGCTCGACGACCATGCCTTCGTTGAAGCCGGTGACCGTCATCGGCCGCCTCAGCACGTTCTCCTCGCCCAGTTCGCCCTGAACGACGATCTGCTCGACGACGGAGAGACCGAGCGCGAACTCGACGGAGGCCATTCCTCCCGACACCTCGACCTCTTCGCTGGAGGACCGGAAGCCCTGCAGGGACGCGGTCGCCGTGTAGGCGCCGTCCGCCAAGCCGTCGATGCGGAAGCCGCCGGCGGCGTCGGTCTGGGTGCTCTTGGCCGTATCGTCACCGTCGGCGTTCCGCAGGCTGACCGTGACGCCGGGCAGGGCGCCGCCCTCGCGATCGAAGACGGTGCCGGAGACGCTCCCCTCCTGGGCCGCGGCCGGGAGGGCCAGCAGAGCCGGTGCAAGCAGCGCCGGCAGGATGAGTTTCGGAGTTCTCCGGCCGTCGCGTCGCTTACGGTCCATGCTTGTCCTCCTGCGGATTCATGAAGGGGTCTACAAACATGATACAGCGTTTCACCTTTGCCGCAAGTTCAGGATGCGGATGCCGGCCAGAAGGCCGGCGCACCCAGTTGGCCAAGTTGAGACACTGTTACAAGTTTGCTACACTGCGGGACGGACAAGGAGGACGGAATGAGTGTTCGACTGATCTCCCAGGCTGCCGCCGCCGTGCTGCTCGCCTTCATGGTGCAGCCTGGAGCACTGGCTGAGGACGCCTGCGTACCGGGCGGCAAGGTAACGACCATGCCGGAAACGGCAACCGAGTACGCCGCGATGTGCCTCCCCCACGTCGGCGTGCCGCCGACCGTCGACTGCGGCGCGGGAGTGCGCATTCCGATTCACGTCGACGGCGTGGAGGTGTTCGAGAGCGTGGGCCCCCGCGAGTGCGACACGCCGGACTTCAAGGGCAACTGCAACGTCGGCTCGCGAATCGCCAGGGTGCAGGGCAAGGCGTCCGACGGCAGTCCGCTGGACGACGTCGTCTGGGCCTACCTCTGCCGCTCGGCCGGCAAGGATCTCTTCAAGCGGGGCATCGCGTCCGTCCAGATGATCGGCCACAACAAGACGACCGGAGCGACCTGCTTCTTCGAATCGCCAGACGGGATAGGCGACCTCAGACAGGCCGAGTACCTCCACTTCGACGACCAGGGTCTGCTGGCCGGCAAGCTCCCCGGGCCCGATTCCGAGGACTTCGACGACGCCTTCATCCCGCCGCCTCCGGGCGTCCAGTGCGTTCAGTGCCACCAGAACAACGCCTTCCTGCACGACCCCTGGATCGACGGCGCAAAGCTGCCGTCCGACCAGAGCGAGCCCGTTCTGCCGGGGTGGGTGGACCCTGAGGCGCCCTACTGGGTCGTCGGCGGAACGCACTGGGACATGAGGACGCCGCACATCGAGGGCAACGCCTGTCTCGACTGCCACCGCGCGCCGACCCGAACCGCCCGGCTCCTCGAAGCCGGCCAGGTCCATGTGAACGAGTTCATGCCGCCGCGCAAGCCCGGCAGCCTGAAGGAGGAGTACGCGGCGCTCCTCGCCTGCCACGACGACGGCCCGGAGAACACGCCGGGCTGCGACTGGCTGATACCGCCCGGCGGGGGTTGCCCGGGGGGTGTCGTCGAAGGATCAGACCAGGCCGGCGAGGGCGGTCGCATACCGACCGGGCGGCTCCCGGGAGGTTCGAACTGAACATGTCCAAACTCGATCTGACCGACCGGGTCGCCATCGTCACCGGCGGCGCCGGCGGCATCGGCGCCTGCATCGCGAAGTCCTACGCCGAGGCCGGGGCCAAAGTCGTCGTCGCGTCGCGCAAGAAGGAGAACCTGGACGGCGTCGTCGGCGAGATCGAGTCGGCCGGCGGGACGGCTCTCGCCATCGGCTGCGACATCACTGTCCCCGAGCAGGTTGACGGCCTGATCGCCGAGACGGTGGAAGCCTTCGGGCGGCTCGACGTGATGGTGAACAACGCCGGCGGCGGCGCAACGCCGCGCATGCCCGAGGACACGCCCTACGAAGAGTGGCTGCGCATCGTCGACCTGAACCTGACCGGCGCCTGGCTGTGCTGCATCGCCGCCGGCAAGCAGATGATCGAGCAGCAGAGCGGCAACATCATCAACATCTCGTCCGTGGCCGGCACGAAGGGCCACCCCGGCATGCTCCACTACTCGGCCGCCAAGGCGGGCGTGATCAGCCTGAGCAACAACCTCGCCTTCCAGTGGGCGAAGCACAACATCCGCGTCAACTGCGTGGCGCCGGGGCTGATCGCCACGCCCGCGATGGTGAAGTGGGGCGTCATCCAGGGCGCCGAGAAGGAGGACGGCACGCACGTCCCGCGCCTCGAGAGGCCGCCGGGACCCGAGGACGTCGCCGACCTCTGCCTCTTCCTCGCTTCGCCGGCATCCGACCTGCTCACCGGCGAAGTGATCCCGATCCGGTCCTGGACGCGGCTGGACCGCTTCTGGAACTGAGATCGATGGATCAGGTTTCCGCCACAGCCGCATCATTCGTCCGTCCACTCGACACCCCCGACGACGCCCTCGACCTCCTGGGCGGCAAGGGCCGGTCGCTGGCGCACACGAAGGGCGCCGGCTTCGCCGTGCCGGACGGCTTCCACGTGACGACGGCCGCCTACCGGTCCTTCGTCGCGGAGCACGGTCTCCAGCGGCGCATCGTGGCGCTGGCGAAACCCGAACTCGTGAACGGCGCCGTCTCCTTCGACACGGCGTCGGCCGCGATCCAGGAACTCCTGGGCACACCGGCCCTCTCCGACCTCGTCGTCTCCGAGACCGCCGCGGCCTACCGAACCCTGGAGCCCGCGGACCCGCCGGTGGCCGTGCGCTCGTCAGCCAACGCCGAGGACCTGCCGGAGGCCTCGTTCGCCGGCCAGCAGGACACCTACCTCAACGTGCGCGGCGAGAACGCCGTGGTCCAGGCGGTCCGCGACTGCTGGGCGTCGTTGTGGACGCCGCGCGCGATCGCCTATCGCCACCAGATGGGCATCGACCAGGGCACGGTCGCAATGGCGGTCGTCGTGCAGGTCATGGTGCCGTCGGAAGTCTCGGGCATCCTGTTCACCGCGAACCCGGCGACCGGCGAGCGCTCCGAGGCGATCATCAACGCGAGCTTCGGCCTCGGCGAGGCGGTCGTCGGCGGCCAGGTCACGCCCGACACCTTCGTCGTCGACCGCGCGTCGGGTGAAGCGAAGGAGACGATGATCGGCACGAAGGAACAGCAGATCGTCCAGGACGGCGAGCAGGGCACGCGGCTCGAAGAGATCGCCGAGGCCGAGCGAGGCCGGTCGTCCCTGTCGGCGGAGGCCATCCGCGAACTCGTCGACCTGGGGATCGAGGTCGAGGCGCGGTTCGACGGCGTCCCCCAGGACATCGAGTGGGCGTTTCGCGGCGGCAAGCTCCACCTGCTGCAATCGCGGCCGATCACGAACCTGCCGCCGCAACCGATCGAGGTCGAGTGGGTGCCGACCCCTCCCGCCCGCATCCTGACCCGCCGTCAGATCGTCGAGAACATGCCCGACCCGATCTGCCCGCTGTTCGAGGAGCTCTACCTGACGATCGGTCTCGAGAAGGCCCGCAAGGGAAAGAGCATGATGATCGGCGGCGGCCCGGTCTTCGTCACGATGCACGGATTCGCCTACCAGCGAGGTGACTGGCAAATGCTCTTCCCGGACGGCAACAACAAGGAGATCAGGAAGCCGACCGAAGCCGAACTGGAGGCCGCGGAACGCGCGATGGCCGAGCGGCGCAAGGACTCCCCCGCGGAGAACCTGGAAATGGCGGCGCACGACCTGAAGCTGTTTCGGGATGCGCTCAGCGACGAGGACGGCCGCGCCTTCGACGCCTGGGCAGCATCGGCCGAACTCGGCGAGGCGCTGGCGCAGCGGGTGACGATGCCCGAGAGCAGGAACCCGACCTACATCGCCTTCAACCGCACCCAGTGGAACGAGGGCGTGCTCAAGAAGTGGCGCGAAGAGACGATGCCGCGCCTGGTCCGGATCGCCGGCGAATGGCGCGAAGTCGATCCGGCAACGGCGTCCGACGAGACGCTGCTCAAGGGCATCGTCGACCTCGGCGTGGCCGAAGGCGACTACTGGTCGAACGACACCGGGCACACGTTCGGTGTGGCCAAGTCGACCGACGACCAGCTCCAGTGCTTCCTCCGCGAGACGCTGCCGGACCACCACTTCACGAGCGGCCAGTTCCTGAGCGGCTTCAAGTCGAAAACGATGGAAGCGAACGACGCGATCTACGAGGTCGCGAAGCGCATCCGGGCCGACGAGTCGCTGTGGGAGCTCGTCATGACGACGCCGGCGTCACGGCTCAAGGACGCGCTCGAGCAGCACCCGGCGAGCGGCCCCGCCCTGGAGGCGATCCACGCCTACCTCTCGACGTTCGGGCACCAGGGCTACACCCTGGACTTCGTCGAGCCGCCCCAATCCGAAGACCCGACGCCGTTCTTTGCGTCGCTCAAGACGATGGTCGCCAACCGGGACTACAGCCCGGAGAAGCACGACATCGATGCGCGCCGCAAGAAGGAAGAGGCGCTTGCCAGGATCGAAGAGCTGCTCGACGGCCTCGAGTACTGGCAGTTCCGCTTCCGCCTGTGGTTCACCTACCGCTTCTACCCCATCCGCGAGGAGACGATGTTCTACCTCGGCACCGCCTGGCCCGTGCTGCGCTCGCTGGCGGCGGAGCTGGGGCGGCGGCTGGTCGAAGCGGGCACGTTCGGGCAGCCCGATGACGTCTACTTTTGCGTCACGGACGAGCTCCGCGAGGCGATCGAAGCGCGCGCGCGGGGCGAAGTGAAGCCGGACCTGGGCGAGCTCGCCGCCGAACGCCGCGAGCTGCGCGAGGCGCGCAAGCGCCTGCACCCGCCCGGCACCGTGCCCGAGGAGGCGAGCGAGCACCCCTCCATCGCCTTCAAGGAGACGCAGGCCAGGAACGACCCGAACAGCCCGACGCTGCGCGGCGTCCCCGTGAGCCCCGGCGCCGTGACCGCGCCGGCCAGCCTGATCAAGTCGCCGCCGGAGTTCGACCGGATGCGGTCCGGCTCCATCCTCGTCTGTCCGATGACGAACCCCGCCTGGACGCCGCTGTTCGCCCACGCCTCGGGCCTTGTCACCGACATCGGCGGCATCCTCGGCCACGGGTCGATCGTCGCTCGGGAGTACGGCATTCCCGCGGTCGTGGGCACGGGGAACATCACCCAGCGAGTGGCCCCGGGCCAGGAGATCAGCGTTGATGGAGATGCGGGAGTGGTGACGCTGCACGAGGAGGCTTGAGAATCACTGGGTGCGCCACCCGGCGATACGCTTTGCCAAGATGAAGCGTCCCGCCACCCTCGCCGCGCTCTTCCTGCTGTGCCTGCTACCCGGCGCTAGCCAAGCACAACCCCAGCCCGCTCCCGAGACGGCGCCCTCCACGTTCGCCGAGACGATCGACGTGCGCGTCGTCAACGTCGACGTCTGGGTGACCGACCGCGACGGCAACCCGGTGACGGGCCTTGCGGCCGACGACTTCGAGGTGCGGGAGAACGGCCGCCCGGTGGAGCTCTCGAACTTCTTCGAGTTCACCGACGGTCTGGACGCCGCCGCGCGGGAGCGATCGGCCTCCGCCCGCCGGGACGGCCGGCCGAGCGACCTGAACCGCTTCATCCCGGCCGAGCCGCCGCCCCCGGAGCACCGGCTGAGCCTGATGGTCTACATCGACAACAACAATCTGACGCCGACGGACCGCAACCGCCTGCTCCCCTTCCTGCGCAACTTTCTGAGCGTCCAACTCAGCCCCTACGACCGCGCGATGCTCGCCGTCTACGATCGGAGCCGTTTCGAGGTCGCGCTCCCCTTCACCACCGAGGCCTGGCGCGTCGCCGAGGCGACCGGGGAGGTCGCGAGGGTCGTCGGCAGCCGTGATCGCATCGAATCGCATCGTCTCGACATCCTGCGCGAGATCGACGACGATTACGTCCGCTACAACGCGGTGATGGAGCTGGTCCGCGACTTCGCAGCCATGGTCCGAAACGAGGTCGACGCCTCGGTCGTGAACCTGGAGAACGCGATCCAGACGATGGCGGGACTACCGGGGCGCAAGGCCATCCTGTACATCAGCAACGGGCTGCCCATGCGGCCGGCCGAAGACCTCTTTCGGGCGGTGGAGGAGCGGTTCGATGATCGGCGCGGCCGTTGGCGCACCAGTCCCACCGCCGGCTCGGCCTCTGCCGACCCAAGGAGCATCGACGCGGCGAACGTCTCCCTCGAGGCCTTCAACTACGACCTCGCACGGCGATTCGACGAGCTTGCCTCGCTCGCCAACGCCAACGGCGTCACGTTCCACAGCGTCGCCGCCGCCGGAGCCCGCATCAGCGGGATGAACACCGCGGACCTCCGCTTCTCCAACAGCATCGAGTTCACCCGCGCCGCGAATCTCGAGGAACCGCTGCTCCGCCTGGCCGATCGCACCGGCGGGCGGGCGATCGTCAACACGCGCAACTTCGCGGGCGGGTTCGATCAGCTAGCGAGCGATCTTCAGAACCGCTACTCGCTCGGGTACTCGCCGACCCACATCGGGCGGGGGGACACCCATCGGATCAAGGTCGAGCTGACCGACGAGGCACGGCGGCGCCACGGGAGACGCCTGTCGATCCGCCACCGCGACAGCTATGTCGACAAGCCCGCCTCGGCCCGGATGGCCGACCTGACGCTGGCGGCCCTTTCGATGGGAGAGGCCGCCAACCCGATGGGGGTCCAGGTCGCGCCGGTCCGCGGCCCGGGCGGCGAGGCCCGGCTCGACAGCGGCGACGTCCAGTCGAGGATGCTCGTCGCGATCCCGATCGGCCCGCTGACCCTGGCCCCGGTCAAAGGCGGTCACGAGGCCAGGGTCCGCCTGTGGGTCCAGGTGATCGACGAGGAGGGGCGGGTTTCCGAGGTGACGGAGCATCCCGTCCCCGTCCTGGTGAAGGAGGGGGAGATCGAAGACGCCCGGGAACTCTCCTGGCCCTTCGCGGTCGACGTGGTCACCGGGCCCGGACCTCATCGCGTCGCGGTCGCGGTGCGGGACGATCTCGCCGCCACGACCTCCGTCGTCACCTTCGACCTGGACGCCGGCAACGCGCCGGCGACGGTCGCCGAGGTCCCAGCCGCGACCGCCGAGGCTACCGACGCGTCGCCTCGACCGGATACGCCCGAGCGGTGGCTCGCCGACGCGGCCGCTCACTACCAGCGCTCCGAACTCGAACAGATGGCCAGCGCCGCGCGACGGGCGCTGGAACTGACCGATCGCGGCGCCGGCGCGAGGACCGGGGAGGACATCCGTCTGCGAACGCGCGCCTACAACGCGCTCGGCGTCGCCCTCTTCGACAAGCCCGATCGCACGGAGCAGGACGTGGTCGAGGCCGAGGATGCCTTCCGCCGCGTGATCGCCGTGATGGACGACGAGGCGTCCGTCGCGCCGCGCTACAGCCTCGCCAGACTGCTGGTCGACTCCGGCCGCCCGGAAGAGGGCGTCGCCGAGGCCAGGGGCATCCTCGCGCTCTCGCCGGAAGGCCCGATCCCCGACCGGGCCAGGATCCTGGTCTGTCGCTCGCGGGAATCGGCAGGGGAATCGGCAGGGGAAGAGGCCACGAACCCGCCCGAGGACGCCGTCGCCGACTCAGACCGCAGGCCGGGCGCGATGATCTACCAGGTCGCCCACGAGTACACCGACGAAGCGATCCAGGCCGGCGTCGAGGGCGTCGTCGGCCTCGGCGTCAGCATCGACGAGGAAGGTTGCGTCGTCGATATCGAGGTGCTCGAACGGTTGCCCCACGGCCTCACCGAGAGCGCCGTCGCGGCGATGAGGCGGGCCGTCTTCCGGCCCGCGATGGAGAACGACGAACCGGCGGGGGCTACATACAGGACGGCAGTGCGCTTCGACCTTGACGGCCAGTAGGAAGCACTGGGCGCACCCAGTGTTTTCAGACGTCGACGGCGAGGAGCCCCAGGAACCGCTGCTTCTGCTCCTGGCTCATTGCCTCGAAGTCCGGGACAGCCATGTCCGTCACGGGAATGTCCGCGAACTCGGGCGAGGACGTCTGCAGGCTCGCGGCGATGTTGTGCAGGCCGCCGCCCTCTTCCGCGCCCTTGCCCAGCGCCATGCCGACCTCGCGGGGCCAGACGTGCTTGGGACCGCCGCCCAGCCCGAGAGGATTCGCCCGACCGACGTACTCCTCGATCTGCTGGAACATGACCTTCTCCTGGCCCGAACGGCGCATCTGACCCTCGCGACCGTACTTCGTGCGCGACTGGTTGCAGATCGAGGCCCAGGGGAGCTTGACGTGGAAGCCCGGCAGCGCGCGGCACTCCTCGGGGGCGCCGTCGCCGCCCGTGATGCGGCCGTCCTTGACCATGAGGTAGTACGCCGACATCTCGCGGCCGCCCTCAAGCAGCCTGGCCGGTGGATGGGTGTAGATCTCGCTGAACCCCCACTCCGTGTCGGCCGGAAGGTCGCCCTCTTCGAGCATTTGCACCCCATACCGGGCGCACGCCTCGCACCAGGCCTTCGAGCCGAACTCCCCTACCGGCTTCAGTTCGGCCACGTTGATCTCCGTCACAGTCGTTCTCCCCTAAGGTCGCCGCTTCGCGGCGCGTCTTCCTCAGAAGCCGGCCAAAAGGCCGGCGCACCCAGTCAAACTTGAAACAGTGTAACGTGTTCGGCCGACCGAGTATCATCTCCATACCCAAGTCCGAGACATGACGAACCCCGAAGCCAAGAATCCGACGGCTGACGGACCCATGGGCCGGCGCGAGGCCAACGTAGCGGCGCGGCGGCAGCGAATTCTGGAGTCCGCCCGCGAACTCCTCCAGGAGTCAGGACCCGAGGGTCTCTCGATGCGCAAGCTGGCCCGTCAGGCCGGCCTGAGCGTGACCACGCTCTACAACCTCCTGGGCTCCCGCGAGCAAATCCTGCAGGCGCTGATCAAGGACTCCGTCGGACGGCTCGAGGAGCCTGCGCCCGATGCTCGCCGTACCCGCGACCCGCTGCGACGGGCGTCGAGAGCCATGGAGGGCATCCTCCAGTACGTCATCGACAACGGAGACCTGCTGCGGCCGCTCATCGCGGCGGACTTCCGGACCGGTTCCTGGTCAAGACTCGTCGAGCAGGACGAGGGCGCGCACTTCAAGTCTTCCAAGGAAGCGGTTCGCGCCGCGATTACCGACGCCCTCGAAGGCGGCCAACTGCGGAACGTGGTCGGCCGGGAGTTCCTCGAGATACAACTCCATGTGGCCTGGGAACTGGCTCTCGACCTCTGGGCATTCGGCGTTCTCGACGACGAGGCCTTCCGGCTCAGGAGCCTCAGCGGCTTCTACGTGACCCTGCTCGCCTTCGCGGAGCCGCAGGTGCGACCCCGCATCGAGAAAGAGCTTCGCCGTCTCGAACGCAGGCACTCCGCGGTGGGTGCGCGCCGCAAGCGCGTCAAGTAGACAGGTCACGCAGGTTTGCAGGGTAGAAGGGTTTGAAGGGCCCCCTGGAGGTCGTCGGCCTCGGCCTCGCGATCGTCGATGTCGTGTTGCGGATCGACCGCATGCCGGACTGGGACGACCCTCGCGGTCTGCTGGACTTCGCCCTGGCCGACGGCGGGCCCGCCGGCACGGCGTGTTTCGTGGCCTCGACGTTCGGGCTGCGCACCGGCTTCGTCGACACGGTCGGCGACGACGAACTCGGCGAGCACCGCAGGCGGTCGCTCGAGCGTGGCGGTGTGGACACCAGCCGCCTCGTGCCGCGGGAGGGACCCGAGGACCACGTGGTCGTCGTCTACGTCGACGCGTCGACGGGCGAGCGGGTGTTCTCGTTCCGGCAGGGCTTCCTGTCGCGGCCCCTGAGCCCCGCTGAACTCGACCGCGAGTACATCGAGTCGGCTCGGATCCTCCACCTGGACGGCAGTCAGGCCGAAGCCGCCCTCGCCGCGGCGCGCTGGATGAAGCAGGCGGGCGGCACGGTGGTGCTGGACGCCGCCGCCACCAGCCACAAGGTCCTCGAACCGGCCCGGGCCCTCGTGGCCGAGACGGACATCCTGATCTGCGGCTCGGGCTTCGCGCCGAGGCTCACCGGGGAAGACGACATCCGGGAGGCCGGTCGCGCCGCCCTCGACCTCGGACCGCGGGTGGTCGTGCAGACCGAGGGTGCCGAGGGCAGCTACACGGTGTCGCGCGACGCCGAGTTCCACACCCCCGCCTTCGAAGTCGACGTCGTCGACACGACGGGCGCGGGCGACACGTTCCACGGCGCCTACCTCGTCGGGCTCGCCAGGGGCTGGGATCTCGAACGCTGCGCGTCGTTCTCGTCGGCGGTCGCGGCGCTTCACTGCACCGTG
Source organism: Thermoanaerobaculia bacterium (assembly GCA_965232105.1). GTDB lineage: Bacteria > Acidobacteriota > Thermoanaerobaculia > Multivoradales > Multivoraceae > Multivorans. Next base: position 1,207,536 of record OZ246956.1, on the reverse strand, counting down.
CTGGGCAACCGCAAGGGGATTCCGTCGATGGACGAGGTGGAGGCCCTGATGGCCGCACAGCCGGCGGGCGGGCGCTCGCCCGCGGCGGCCACGTCGTGAGTGAACTCCGGGAGAGACGCATGGGAAGAATCGGCATCACCTTCAACTACTGGGGCAACGACTGGATGGAGGACATCGAGGAGTACGAGCGTCGGATGGCCCGGGCGGCCACGATCGGCTTCGACCTGATGTCCTTCTCCCAGGATGTGCTCTTCCTGTACACCCCGGAGCAGAAGAAGCGCTTCCTCGGCACCGCCGCCGAACACGGGATCAGGATCAACTACATGGCGGGACTCGGCCCGAAGCAGGACATCAACTCCGATTCCGAGGAGGACCGGCGCCGGGGCGTCGCCCACCTGCGCGCCCTCGCCGAGAAGGCGAGCGAGATGCAGCAGATAGCCGGGGGCGGCGGCGCCGACGTCGGCGGCGCGATCACCGGCGTCATGCGCCAGGGGCTCGACGGCCGCGACAAACAGCGCTGCCGGGCCCACGCCGCGGCCGCCATCCGCGAGGCGACGAAGACAGCCGAGGACCTCGGCGTGACCTTTCACATCGAGGTTCTGAACCGCTTCGAGCACTTCCTCATCAACACCTGCGACGAGGCGCTGCGCTTCATCGACGAGGTGGGCAGCCCGAACCTCAAGATGATGCTCGACACGTACCACATGAACATCGAGGAGGACTCGCTCGGTGAGGCGATCGTCCGCGCCGGCGACCAGCTCGGCACCTTCCACATCGGCGAGAACAACCGCCGCCCGCCCGGCCGGGGGCACATTCCCTGGGACGAGGTCGTGGCCGCGCTGCGCGCGATCGACTACGACCGCGACACCGTGATGGAGCCGATCGTCCACATGGGGGGCGGCGTCGGCAACCTGCTCGCGGTGTGGCGCGACATGACGGACGACCGCGACCTCGACGAAGCGGCGCGTGAAGGGCTCGAGTTCTACCGCGGCAAACTCGCCGCGGCGGAAACTGGGTGCGCCGGCCTGTCGTCCGTGCGCCCGAGTGACGGGCGCACGGACCGGGTCGTGGGTGGCGCGGATCGCGCCACCCAGGTTCCGGCCGGCATCCGGCGCGAAGCGACGGCCTCCGGTCGCGCTGGCGCGCCAGGGTCGGAAGCGAACGGAGGCCACTCGTGACGAACGAATCGACCCTGGCCGCGACCGCGCGGCGGATGGTGGCGCCCGGCAAGGGCATCTTCGCGGCCGACGTGCCCCTAAAGGGCCTCGTCCGGGGCTGGTGGGGCGAGACGGCCCACGCCCGGACCGAGGAGGACGCGGCCCACTTCCAGGAGATGATCTGCCGCACGCCAGGACTCGGCGAACACCTGTCGAGCATCATCGTCTTCCCCGATGTGCTCGACCGGCGGGCCGGCGACGGCACGCCGCTGGTCGAACTCATCGCGGACCGCGGCGTGCTTCTCGGCATCACGCCGACCACGGGCTGGCAGCTCCTCGGAGGCTCCGAGCACGAGTACGTGCCCCGCGGCCTCGACGGACTCGCGAAGCGGCTCGAAGCCTGGCGCGAGCGCGGCGTGGCCTTCGTCAAGTGGCGGGTGGCGGCGCGCGTACGGCCGGGCCTTCCCACAGAGCGAGCGCTGGTCTCGAACGCCCGCAGCGTCGCCGAGTGCGCGGCGCTCGCGCACCAGTTCGATCTCGTCCCGATCGTCGAGCCCGAGGTCGAGATGAAGGGCGAGCACACGATCGAACGCCAGTTCGAGGTCACCGAGCGGTTCCTGCACCGCACCTTCGAGGCGCTCTACGAGCACGGCGTCCTGCCCGAGGAGATCGTGCTGAAGACGAACATGGTCGTCTCGGGCAGCGACTGTCCCGAACAGGCCGACGTGGACACGGTGGCCCGGGAAACGCTGCGTTGCCTGCGCCGGGTCGTGCCGCCCGCCCTGCCGGGGATCGGGTTCCTGTCGGGCGGACAGTCGGACCGCGACGCGACGGCCCACCTCGACGCGATGAACCGGCTGGCGCCGCAACCCTGGGCGCTCAGCTTCTCGTTCGGCCGGGCCATCGGGCGCGCCCCGGTCGAGGCCTGGGACGGCAAGACCGACGAATCGAGCGGGCAGGCGGCGCTCCGCCACCGCGCCCGCATGAACGGACTGGCCACTCTCGGCGAGTGGTCGGCGGAGAAGGAGAACGGCAACGATGATTGACTTCGCAGGACACCACGTGGTGGACCTCAGCCCGCGGATGGTCGGGCGCATCACCCGGCTCGACGGCACCGTCGAGGAGGGGAACAAGGACGTCTTCGGGTTGCCCTGGATCCTCGAAGAGGGCCGTGTCCCCTACGACGACACGCTCTACACCCTGATTGGCGGCAAGGAGGGCGACTCCTACTGGCCGCCGGGTCGAGTCAGCGGCCACTGCGGCGGTTCCCATACCGAGGGCGGCAAGGGCCACATGGACCACTGGGAAGGTCTGCCGGACGGCATCCTCGGCCTGTGGGAGATGCCCCTCGACACGTTCTTCGGCCCGGCGGCGGTCTGCTACCTCGACCAGCTCAAGCCCGTCGAGCAGGAGAACGACGAAGGCGAACTCGTCAAGGTCGGCCAACCGATCCTGCCCGAGCACCTCATAGGCGTCGGCAAGGGCGACATCGTCATCCTCGGCAGCCCCTTTCGCGACGACGAGCAGCCGACCCTGCCGGCGGAAACGAGCAAGTGGCTGGCCGACACGGGAATCAAGCTGCTGGCGGTCGGCTACCCCGGCATCCGCTTCGAATCCGACTTCCAGACCCCGCAGCCCAACAACTCACCGACCCACCGCAACATGCTGGGCAACAACATCCCGGTCTGCTACCCCCTCGTGAACGTCGAGAAGCTGAAGAAGGACCGAGCCTTCTACATCGGCATGCCGCTCAACGTGGAACGGCTGGAAGCGACCTGGGTGCGAGCGATTGCGGTGGAAGAACTCTGACCACTGGGTGCGCCGGCCTTCTGGCCGGCATCCGGGCGCGGCCGCGTAGCGGCCTGCGCTACACGTACCCCTCTCTCGCAAACCGCGTCCAGGGCTCCCGCTCGCCGATCCCGTACCCACTGAGCAGCGCCCGCTTCAGCCACTCCCGAAACTCCGGGTGTTCGCCAAGCGGCTCGATGTCATCAAGCGCCTCGATCCACGGCCCGGGGTCGTACTCCACCTGGCAGTGGCGGAACACACCGTCCTCGATCAGCCCGTAGCAGGCAACCCGCCGACCGCATCGCGGCTGGCCGACGCTGCCGGGGTTGATGAACTCCCGCCCGTCGATCACCCGCCGGAACTGAATGTGCGAGTGGCCGAAGAGCACCAACGGGCAGTCCGTGCCTCCAGCAAGGGCGGCCAATCGCTCGTCGGCCGTGTCGGGTAGCGCCTGCCGGGGCTCGTCGGGCAGCACGCCGTGGTGCAGGAACACGCGCAGACCGCCAACCTCGTACTCGCCCTCCGGCTGAAGGCTGCGGGCCAGCTCCCAACCCGCCGGCTCCAGCGTCTCGAGGATCCACCGCGTGTAGGCCAGCCAGGGCTCCGGCCAGCCCTCCAAGCGCTCCGGCTCCCGCATCTCGATGTCGTGGTTGCCCTCGATCAACACCCCCTCGACGCCCCCGAGCAGGGCCATCGTCTCGTTCGGCTGCGGTCCGGAAAGCACGGTGTCGCCAAGGAAGATCGTCACGTCAGCGTCCCGCTCCTTGTCGAGCACTGCCGAGAGAGCCTCGGCGTTCCCGTGGACGTCGGCGATGACGAGGATCTTCACCTACAGCAGCTTCCTGAGCTCTGCCTCGGTCAAACCGGCGTCCTGGACGATGCGTCCCATCGTGAACGCGTTGACAGGATTGTTACGGGGCACGGTGACGATGCGCTGACCGTCCGTCAGGACGATGTGCTTGCCTTGCCGCGCGATGCGGAAACCGGCCTTCTCCAGCGCACGTACCGCCCGGAGGTGATTGACCCCAGGGATCTTTGGCATCGCCTCTATACGGCGACTTCGATTTCCCGGATCTTCATACCGGCCGAGTTCTCCGCAGCCACTTCCAGGTACTCCCGGACCGCCTCAGCGATGTTGGCCAGAGCCTCCTCTTCCGTCTCGCCCTGCGACACGCAGCCGGGCAGGCCCGGCACCCAGACACTGAAGCCCTCTTCGGACTCCTGAAGCGCTACCTGGTACTTCATTCCCGGCCTCCACGCGAACTCTCATCCGCAGTCGATCCTGCGGGGCATTGCAACCTGACCGCCAGAGCCTACTACCGCGCCTGGCCGACGTCGGCGGCGCAGCGAAAGCCCATGTGTCCCGCCGCGCTGTCGGGCGTGTTGTGGGTGCGGGCCGACACGCGGTAGCGACTGCAGTACGAGACGTGGCAGAGGTACGACCCGCCGCGGGTGACGCGTGCCGTGCCGGTGGCAGGACCCCGCGGATTGCGAGTGCCCGGCGCGGCGGGACGGGCGCTCCACCAATCGGCGCACCAGTCCCAGACATTGCCGCAGACGTTGTAGAGGCCGAAGCCGTTCGGCTCGAAGGCATCGACCGGGCAGGTGCCGCGCCAGCCGTCGAGCCCGAGGTCGCGATCGGGAAAGCTGCCCTGCCAGACGTTGCAGCGATGCTCGCCATCGGGCTCGAGCTCGTCGCCCCAGGGCAGCGCGGTCTGCTCCACTCCTCCGCGCGCCGCGAACTCCCACTCCGCCTCGGTTGGGAGCCGGCATCCCGCCCACGCGCTGTAGGCCACGGCGTCGTTGTGCGACACCTGGACGACGGGATGGTCCTCGCGCCGGGCGATCGACGATCCCGGTCCCTCGGGATGACGCCAGTCGGCGCCGCTGATCTTGCACCACCAACGGGCGCCCGGCAGACGGTCCTCGATCGCCGTGCGCCGGAGCTTGCGCGACAGGCGACCCTCGAAAACGAAGGACCAGCCCAGCCGCTCGCTGTCGGTCTCGTAGCCGGTCGCGTCGACGAAGGCAGCGAAGTCGGCGTTGGAGACAGCACAGGCGTCGATGCGAAACGGGTCGACGAAGATCTCGCGCACCGGGGTCTCGCCGTCGCCGGGTATGGCGTCGGCCGAGTCGGCGCCCATGAGGAATCGGCCGCCGTCGAGACGCACCATGTTCCCTCCGTTCACCCGCGGACAGGTGAACGGACTGGTTCGCACGCGGCGCGGATTCGCGCCGCCTGGGTTGCGGTCGTTCGCTCCCGAGGCCGGCACCGCGGCGGCTGGGCCGGCGCCGCTCGCCGGCCGGCCGGGGTCACGCGAGGGAGTGCAGCAGGCCGTCATGTCGATGGTCTTCGGTTCAATCTAGCCCACGGGCACGAGCCCGCATGACTCGGGACCGCTTCAACCAGCGTAGAGCCGCTCGGCGACGGCGGTCAGCTCCTTGACGATGCCGGCGTTGCCGGTGTCGTCGATCACGTTGTGGAACTCTCCCGGATCGGCCTCGAGGTCGTACAACTCCGAGCGCGCCCAGCTCAGATAGTTGAGCTTCCACTTGCCGGTGCGCACCATCAGGATGGGCGGCTTGCCGACGTAGCGGTTGTCCACCGTGAAGCTGCCATGGCAGAAGTAGTACTCCGAGTAGACGTGCTCGCGCGGCGTGTACGTTCCGCCCTGGACCATGGGCGCGAAGCTCCGGCCGTCGATCCCGGAGGGACTCCCCAGCCCGCACAGCTCGGTCAGTGTCGGGAGCAGATCGGCGTGCTCGATGAGTTGCGTGCGGCCGGTCCCGGCTTCCATTCGGTTGGGCATGCGCACGATCAGGGGCACGCTCACGCTCTGCTCGTACATGTTGTGCTTGGTCCACGTGCGGTGCGCACCGGCCATCTCGCCGTGGTCCGAGGTGTAGACGACCACCGTGTTCTTGTCGAGCCCCAGCTCGCGCAACGTGTCGAACACCCGCCCGACGTTGGCGTCGGTCTGGGAGATGTTGCCGTAGTAGCCGCGGATCGCGTCGCGCAGATCGTCGTCCTTCTGGTCGTACCAGCCACGCTGCCTGGCCCGAATCAAGTGCCCCTCGAAGCCGTCCAGAAGCTCCCGATCCGAACGCTCGGGCAGACTGAGAGTGACTCCGTCGTACATGTCCCAGTACTGCTTTGCCGGCACCAGAGGCGTATGCGGCATGTAGAACGACGTCCACAGGCAGAAGGGCCGATCCTTGTTCTCGCGCAGGAAAGCGACCGACTCCTCGGCGTAGAAGGTGTCGGGGAAGTACCTCTCCGGCAGGGTCGAGGCGGAGCCGCTCAGCCCGGTCGCGTACCCGCCGTCCGCGGGGTACGCCGCGTACTGATCGTCTCGAAACGCCTGCTGCTCGGCCCGGGTGAGCCGTTTGTCGTGATCGTTTCGATAGAGCCTGTGGTCGAAGCCGTGCCGCCGGGTCTCGTCGACGAAGTGCATCTTGCCGATAGCGCCGGTGACGTAGCCGTGATCCTTGAAGTAGTGGGCGACCGTGCGCGCTTCGTTGGGCAGCGGGTCCCGCAGGATCTTCGCCCCGTGCCTGCAGGGGTGGAGGCCGGTGATGATCGACCCGCGGGAGGGGACGCAGACTGGCGCGTTGCAGTAGGCGCGGTCGAAGCGGACGCCGTCGGACGCGATCTCGTCGATGTGGGGCGTCTGCGCTTCGTTGCTGCCGTAGCAGCCGGACGCCGCCGTCTGATGCTGATCCGAGCACAGGAAGAGCAGGTTCGCCCGGTTCGTTTTCGCGAAGCTGAAGGCGGCCCCCACGGCGGACCCCACCGACGCGGCGGCGACGCTCTTGACTGCTTGCCGGCGTGTGATCATGATGGTCGGGATTCTAACGCAGGTGGAAAAATCGCACGCTGTAGGCGACAATAGTGGTCCACCTCATCGTGGAGGCCACAGGCCCATGACAACGCACCGCGCCGGGACCGCCGCCCTCGTCGTCGCCCTGGGAGCGCTGACGCAGCTTCCCCTGCACGCCGCGGAGCCACCGAACATCCTCTGGATCATCGTCGACGACATGTCGGCCAATCTCTCTTCCTATGGAGAGACGGTGATCGAGACGCCGCATCTCGATCGCCTCGCGAGCCGTGGCGTGCGCTTCACCAATGCGTACGTCACGTCACCGGTCTGCTCGCCCAACCGCTCGGCGTTCATCACCGGGATGTACCAGACCTCGGTCGGCGCTCATCACCACCGCAGCGGCCAGGGGAAGCTGAAGATCCACCTGCCTCCCGGCATCCGGCCGATCCCCGAGCTGTTTCAGGAGGCCGGCTACTACACCGCGATCACCGGGTGGCCCAACACGGACCGAGCCACCATCGGGAAAACGCACTACAACTTCGAATGGGACCAGGCCATGTACGACGGCCCCGACTGGAGTAGCCGTCGACCCGGCCAACCCTTCTTCGCCCAGGTCCACCTCCCCGGCGGAAAACACCGCGGCCGATCGCTCGAGTCGTTCCGGCAGATCAGCGATCGAGTCGAGAAGCTGTTGGGGAGCAGGACCGATCCCTCCAGGGTGCAGCTTCCGCCCTACTATCCGAACGATCCGGTCCTGCTGGCGGACTGGGCGGCCTACCTCGACTCGGTTCGGCTCACGGACAAGTTCGTCGGCGACGTCATTGAGCGGCTCGAAGACGAGGGCGACCTCGAGGACACGGTCGTTCTCTTCATGACCGACCACGGGATCAGCCATGCCAGGGGGAAGCAGTTTCTCTACGACGAAGGCATGCACGTGCCTCTGGTCATCGCCGGACCGACGATCGAGCCCGGGCAGATTCGCGACGACCTCGTGGAGCACATCGATATCGCGCCCCTTTCGCTCGCACTCGCCGGAATCGAGATTCCCGACCACATGCACGCTCGCGACATCCTCGCCCAGGACTACGAAAAGCGGACGGCGGTCTTTGCCGCTCGCGACCGCTGCGATGAGACGGTCGACCACATCAGGGCGCTACGGACGACGCGCTTCAAGTACATCCGCAACTTCCTGCCCGACCGCCCCCACCTGCAACCCAACCTCTACAAGGATGGGAAGAGCATTGTCGTGGCGCTGCGCGAGGCTCACGCGGCCGGGACGTTGAACGAGGCACAGCAGCTTCTCTTCGCCCCCACTCGCCCCGGGGAGGAGCTCTATGACCTGTCAGAGGACCCGTTCGAAGTCCGGAACCTGGCCGGCGATCCGAAGCACGAAGGGCAGTTGAAGAAACTGAGGAAGCGCATGGACGAGTGGATCGAGCGCACCAACGACCATGGCGCCGAATCAGCAGCCATGTACGACAGCGACATGGCCGCGTACTCGGAGCGCGTGAGCGTGAACCCCGAATCCGCGGCCATCCTGGGCCGCAACATCGCCCTGATGAGGCGCTGGGCGGCCGAGGGCAAGTAGCTTGTTTCAACTCCTGCGCGAGGCGCTCAGTCGAAGAAGCCGCTGGGCGAAGCCTTCGCGCCCGTGAAATCCGGTCCCTCTTCGCGCCAGCCGTTGAAGATTTTCTCTCCCAACAGACGGGCAAACCGGGGCTCGTGGGCATAGCGCTCGAACACCTCGGGATACCGAGTATCGCCGCGTCGCTCCTGTGTCGAGAGATGAGGCCGGCAGAAATAGGCCGCGAGATTGATGCGCGTGCCCGGCAACTCCCGTCGCCAACCGCCGTGCCACGCGTTGCCATGCCAGATCGCGGCATCTCCCGGATTGAGGTCCATGGTTACAGCACCTCGCGGCACCGTCCACTCGAGGGCGTCCAACTCTTCCGGATCGAGGTTCTTCGCGATGATCTCCGGAACGGTTTCATGGCCCGCCATCCAGTTCTCGTGGGCCGTGGGCTGACGCTGCTTTCGATGGCTGCCTGGGAAGAGCACCAGCGCGCCCGCTTCCCGGCTGTAAGGCGTCAGAGCGTAGTTGCAGTTGGCGACCAGGGACGTCTCGGTCATGCCGACTCGAACCCCATCGGCGTGCACCGACAAAGGCATGCCGCCGGGCCCACGAAAGTGACTGCCCATGGAAGACAACACACAACTCTCACCAAGCAGATAGGTGATCATCGCGAGCGGCTTCGGCTCCAGCAAGATCTCGGGGAAGACCGGATCCTCGAAAATCAGGTAGTGCTGATACGCCATACCGCTGAAGTCGTCGGACGTGGCCGTGTCAGGATCGACTTTCTTGCCCGTTGTCCTTTCGACGCGCCGCAGGATGGCCGCCTTGGCGCGCTCGATCCGGTCTTCGCTCAGCACGCCCGGGAGAACCGTGTACCCCTTGGTCTCGAGCTCGAGCAGGTTCTCGTTGAGATCGAGCTCCGCAATGTTTGCCAGCACCCGTTCGCGCGCTTTGTCGTCTTTGCCTAGGGCCATCGTGCACACTATAGCCCTGTGAGCGGAACACTCTCGCGCCGCGAATTGATCGGGAGCCTGGGGCTCGGCGCCCTGGCGGCGGGCTGCGCAGGCAGTCGAGAACAGCGCGCCGCGGGGCCGAACGTGCTCATGATCTCGATCGACGACCTGAACGACTGGATCGGCGTCCTCGACGGGCACCCGCAGACGCTCACGCCGAACATCGACGCGCTCGCCCGGCGCGGCGTCACGTTCCGGCGGGCCTACTGCCAGACGCCCGCCTGCAACCCTTCCCGGGCGAGTCTGATGACCGGCAGGCGCCCGACGACCTCCGGCTGCTACTACAACGGCGACGTCTGGCGCGACGCGATGCCGCTGGCCGTCACTCTGCCGCAGCACTTCATGGAGCACGGCTATCAAGCGATCGGCGGCGGCAAGACGTTTCACCAAAGCCAGAACGAGGCCGCGTCGTGGCACTACTACAACAGCTTCCGTGGCTTTCTGTGGGCCCCCGACTGGCCGGTGAACGAGCTCGACCGCAGCAACTTCGACTGGAGCGCCCTCGACGTCGACGACGAGGAGACGACCGACACCCAACTCGCGAACTGGGCTGCGAGGTACCTGTCGAGAGACCACTCCCAACCTTTCTTCCTGGCCTGCGGCTTCTATCGCCCGCACCTGCCGTTCTACGCCCCCAGGAAGTACTTCGACAGGTTCCCCGAGGCCGAGATCGAGCTGCCGCCCTATCTCGCGAACGACCTCGACGACGTGCCGAAGTCCGCGCCCACGGAGCGCGGTCTGGGCGACCACGAGGCAGTCACGGCGACGGGGCAGTGGAGGCGCGCCGTGGCGGCCTACCTGGCGTGCATCAACTTCGCCGATGCGAACGTGGGGCGCGTTCTGAAGGCACTCGACGAAGGGCCGCACGCCGAGAACACGGTCATCGTCCTGTGGACCGACCACGGCTGGCAGCTCGGCGAGAAGAACCAATGGCGCAAGTACACGCTCTGGGAGCGCTCCTGCCGCGTGCCGATCATCTTCGCCGGCCCCGGGATCGAGGCGAAGGGAGAATTCTGCGACCGGACTGCCGAGCTGCTCGACATCTACCCCACCCTGGCGGATCTCGCCGGGCTCCCCGAGCGCGAGGAGCTCGACGGCGAGAGCCTGCGGCCACTGCTCGAGAATCCCGAAACGGAGTGGGATCATCCTGCGATCACCTCCGACGCGCCGGACAGAAGCTCGATCCGCACCCAGCGGTGGCGCTACACGACCTATCCCGACGGTGAAGAGCTCTACGACCACGACACCGATCCGAACGAGTGGCGCAATCTGGCGGACCTCCCCGAACATGCCGACACCAAGCAGCGGCTTCGGGCCATGCTGCCGCAGAACCCTTCGCGCAAGAACGTGCTGCAAGTCGCCGATCAGCCCGAGGAAGAGCGTCGCCTCACCGAGCTCCTGCCGGGCCGCACCCACCGGGCCGGCGCGGCGAACGATGTCGGGCTCGATCCGGCGCCTCCCTACTAGCTGCTAGCTGCCGGGAACGATCCAGATCGGCGACGACCAGGCGCGCTCCTGGATCGTCGCCGGCAAGGATACGCGCGGCGCAACTCCGGCTTTCACGGCATCCCACGTCGACCAGCGGCACGTCGGGTTCTCGAGGACGCGGACGTAGTAGAACGCGTGATGCTCGGGGTCGAAGCCGGGATCGCTCCAGGTCGCTCCCAGTTCGGCGTCGCCCACGTCCTGGCTGATGGCGCAGTTGGACAGGTCGACGGAGGCGCCGTTGTCCGGACATCGGTGGGTCCCGGGATCGGGCTGCAGCCCGTCGGAGCAGGCGACGTCGAAGACCTGCTCGTGCCGGTCGCCGCCCTCGACCCAGCCCTTGACGATCTGGAGACGCTGGAGCGGGGCGCCGGACGGGTCGCGAAGCGCCCGAACCGCGAAGGTGGGACTGCCGCCTCGATCGCCGTCGATCTCGCCTCCCATGGAGACGCCGCGCTCGTAGCCGACCGCCGCCATGTCGTCGCGACGGTGAAGGTCGTCGGGCAGGCCGTAGCCGCCGAACATCCGCACCCGGATGCGAGTTCCCGAGGTGGCGAAGGTCTCCTTGCGGCGCAGAGCCTCGTAGATGGCCTGCCGGTTGTTCTCGTCGGCCCAGACACCGGTGAGACCCGAGTTGCTGTAGTAGCGGCGGAAGACCTCGCGATACGTCGGCACGCCATCAACGACGTCGGCCGGGACGGAGCCCCTGCTCACCGGGTCGAAGTCGTGCACGCCGACCTTGCCGGTGTGCTTCTCCTCGTCGAACTGAAAGCCCGAGTTGTGGGTGTCGCTGGCGCCGACGAAGCCCAACCGATACGGGTTGAAGCCCTCCTGGCTCTGAAACGCAATGCCCTCCAGCAGCGCCTGGCGCACGTAGCTGCCCCTCGGTCGGCTCTTCGCCCACTGGCCGACGCGAAAGGGGAAGATCTCAAAGTCGGCCCACTCGTCGTTGGGCGACAGGAAGGGATGGGTTTCGGAGGTGCCCTTGACCTGCGTGATCTCGACGAGCGGCTCGTTGCGCATCCGCTTCGTCGCGTAGTCCGCGTCGAGGGGACCGCCCGCGAACGTCTCGGTCTGGAACATCCAGCCGTCCGAGCCGTTCGAGTTGTGCGGGATCGCCAGCGCCTCGATGCCCTGGTCACGCAGGCGATCCATCCAGCTCCAGAGGTCCTCGGGATTCGCCGAATCGAGTCGGCTGAAAGGCTCCCGGGGTGCTGTGCCGCCCCTGAAGATCACGTTCCGGTGCAGGTTGCCGCCGTCCCGCGAGGGGGTGTACTCATAACCGATGAAGGTCGTCAGGGTGCCCGGCCGGTAGTGGCGTTCCGCGGCGGCGACGATTTCCTGCCACGCCGTCCGCAACGTTTCGGGATCCGCGTGCAGGGCAACGAACTCCTGGGCGCCCGGCAGGTAGCCTCCTCGCGCCTTGACCGTCGTCGCGTCGACGTAGCGCCTGACTTCGGGATCGTCCGCCAGTGGGTGGCTGGGGTCGGCGAGGGCGCGCAGGACCCCGAGGTACGCCGCGTGGTCCGTCACGGCGTAGAAGTCTAGGGCCCGGTCGAGTTGGATCTCGTTGCCCGAGGGATGCCTGATCGCCTCTCCGGCAGCGAAACGGTACGCGTCGTCGGGTGTCGTCCGCGTGGCGAACGAAAAGGCATCGAACGAGTACGCGGTGTGCACGTGCAGGTCGCCGAAGTACGCCGAGCGCTCCTGCCCTCCGGCAGGCGAGAGCGACGCCACCGCCTGGAGAATCCCCAGGATCGCCGGGAGAAGGAGTCGAGGAAGTCGCATGGTTGGCTCCGATTCAGCCGGTTCTCCGAGCGTCACTCGTAATCGGTCGGGTTCAACGACACGGAGATCATCTCCTCGTCGTTTCTCATGTAGACGTGTTTCTTGGCGTAGGCCGGGTGAACCCAGCTCACGTAACGCAGCTCGCGTCGGTTGCCGGGGCGCGACGTGGGGGTAATGAGGTGGGTCCGGCTGACTTCTTCGTAGCCGGAAGGGCTCAGTCTGGCGATGATCAGATCGCCGCGATCGTTGTTGATGAACACCCGATCGCCGTTCTGGACGAGGAAGCCGGACACCCAGCGCCGTCGCTCCGATGTCGCTTCCTGCGTTTCCCAGAGGCGCTCGCCGGTCTCGGCATTCAGGCCACGCAACTGGCCGTAGCTGCAGATGCCGTAGATGGTCCCGTCCTCGATGATCGGCGTCGCCAGGACGCCGTGCAGTCCGTCGGTCTGAATCTCACTGTTGCTCGTGCCCTTCCAGGCGACCGTGGCGCCGGGCCTGTCCTGGTCGAGGGTCAGCATCAGGGGTCCGTCGTAGAACGTCGTGAAGAACAGTTGCGATCCCGTCTGCACCGGCGTCGCGACGGTCATCGCGCCGCCGACCGTGTAGGGCTGGCGCCAGTAGAACTCGCCGTTCACGGGATCGAGCGAGACGACCTCTTCCGGATTCCAGACGATGAGCTGCCGCGCGCCGCCGGCCTCGATGATGATCGGCTGTGCGACGCCGAGGTCCGCTTCGCTGTCGAGCGCACGCCAGAGCTCCTCGCCGGTCATCTTGTCGAACGCCACGACCCGTGCGCCCTCAGGGCCGCCGACGAAGCAGATGAGTCGCGGGCCGTCGACGAGCGGCGCGCTGGCGAAGCCCCAGTCGAACCCCCACTGCATTCGATCCACGCCGTAGTCCTCGGCGTAGTTCTTTCGCCACAGGAGTTCGCCGGTCTCGACATCGAACGCGGACAGGATGCCCGTGCGTCCCAGGGTGTAGACGCGGTCCCCATCGACCGTCGGGGTCGCGCCGGGGCCCGTTTCCCACTGAATCCCCGCGTAGTCCGCCTCCCACGCCTGAGTCCACAGGATGCGACCGGTCGCTTCATCGAGCGCCAGCGCCCGCTCGGTTCCGCGCATGCCGTGCGTCGCTTCGTAGTCGGTGACGAAGACCCGGCCGTGGGCGACGGCGGGGCCCGCATAACCTGCCTTGATCGGGGTTCGCCAGAGCACCTTGAGGCCCTCGGCGGGGAACTCCTCGAGGAGCCCGGTCTCGTGCCAGACGCCGAGGCGGCCCTTGCCTCGAAACTCCGGCCAGTCGTCGGCACGCGTCTGGGTCGCGCCCACCAGGATGGATGCGACGCATCCGAGCAGTACCGTGAGCCGCCTGGCCACCGGCGGCCCGTTACCTGTTCGCCAGTTCGTCATAGATCGCTTCGATGTTCGCCTTCGCGTGTTCCATGCCGTAGTCGTTGTAACGCTCAGGCAACTCGAGGCCTGCCGCTGCCTCATCGGCGCTCAGGCCAGCCCGGAAGGCTCTTTCCGTGGCGGCCAGGAAGTCGCGGTTGAAGTCGACGTACTCCTCGAGATCTTCCCACGTCATCAACCCCCTCCAGGGTCGGTTCGCCCCTGTTTCCAGGCGACCCCGTCCAGCGTAGGTCACGGGAGGCTGGCCGTGGCCCGTGACGACACGGCTCACGCCCCGGATCTCCGCGACCGCCTTCGCCAGCGTGTCGGGAAAGGCCACGCCGCTCCCGCCGTTCTCCGTGTCGATGACCGGCGTCGCTTTCGAGGGAAACAGGCTTCCCATGTACGCCACCCCCTTCTCGGGGAAGACGACGACGATGTCGCCATCGGTGTGGGCGGGGCCGAAGTGGTACAGCTCGATGAGGTCAAGATCCTCGAGCAACGAGAAGCGGTCGGCGAACGTCTTCGACGGCAACGACGCGGCGTCCGCACCCATCCTGGCCAGGTTCGCCCTGGTGTTTTCATGCGCCACGACCTGAACCGTGGCCTTGAACTCCCCGTTGCTGCCGGCATGATCCGGATGCGCGCGGGTATTGATGATCGTCGTCACCGGCAGATCGGTCACCCCGTCGAGGGCGTTCCGCACCGCCTGGCCCCAGCCCCGGCGTTTCGTGTCGATCAACACGACGCCGCCGTTGATCTCGTCGATCAACGCCAGCGAGTTGGCACCGCCGCCCGAGAGGTGGTAGAGCGTGTCCATCACGTTCAGCGTGTCGATCCGGACGGTCTTCGACTCCTGCTCCTGGGCACCCGCTCCGGCGGCCGCCAGTGACAGAGTCACGAGCCACACGTCCAACCTCACCCACCGTTTCATGAGATACCTCCCGGGCTTCTGAAGCAGCGCTATGGCAAGCTAGCAAATGATGTCGCCAACACCCCGGCCGGAGCGGTCCACGGGCCCTTCGATGGATCGGCGCCGCTTCCTGGAGGGAGCGGTCGTGGCGGCCGGGGCGTGCCTGGGAGCGGGTTCGGCGCGCGCGACGACTCCCGCTGACATCGTGTCGCCTTCCGACTTCGCCCACCTGGCGGTGCGAGTCGGCGACCTGAACGAGGCACTGGCCTTCTACGAGACCGTCCTTCGTTGCCGTCCCCACCACGTCGCGGGTGCACCCGCGGAGACCGGGAAACCGGCGCGCGGCGGCGCCTGGTGCTCCTACGACATCGAGCATCATCGCGTCTCGATCTTCGGGAGGGGCGGCAAGCCCGTGCCTGAAGCCGGCATTCTCGGCTGGGATCGCTTCACCTTCAGCTACGACTCGCTCACCGAGCTCGGCGCGAACTACCACGCCCTGAAACTCGGCGGAATCGAGCCGCGCGCGGCCAGACGCTACGGGGATAGCGTTTCACTCCTCTACACCGACCCAAGCGGCAATCGGGTCGAGATGCTCCTCGACCGCTTCGACCGAATCGAAGATCTCGAGCCCTATCTCGTGGAGGCGGCAGGCCTGGAGAAACCCGCCGCCGGAGTCGACTTCGATCCGAACAGTCTGCCTGCCCCAGGCGGTGCGGTATCCGGAGAGAACGAAACCGTCGCGCCCTCCGAGCTCGTCCACACCGTTATCCGCACCAGGGAGCTGGAGCCGATGGTCGACTGGTACGTCCAGGCGCTGGGCTGCGAGGTTGCCGAGCGCAGCGAGGCCTTGGCCCTGCTGCGCTTCGACCACCGCCTTCTGCGCATCCTGCTGGTCGAAGACAAGACGCTGGAGCCCGGCGCCGGAAACCAGGGCTACGACCACTTCGCCTTCGAGTACAACACGATGGATGAACTCGTCGTGCGTACCTGCGCCAGGCTGAAAGAGAGCGGCGTGAAGCCCTACTGGTGCACGAACCACGGCATGACCACCTCGATCTACTACGCCGACCCCGATGGCAACAGGGTCGAGACGCAGGTCGACAACTTCCCCACCAAGGCGGAGGGGCTGGCCTACATCCGGGGCCCCGACTTTGCCCGCAACCCCGTCGGCATCGACTTCGACCCCGACGAGATGGCCGACAAGGTACAAGGCGGCGCGTCCTACGAAGAGATGCACCATCGTGTCGAAGGCCCGCGCACGACCCCGGTGCCGCGGCCCGTCGAGGGCGTGCACTTCTAACAGGAGCCCGCTCTCTCCACGAGCCGCCAACCGGTCGAGGTCGGGCGGCTCCCGCTCCGTTTCAACTGCGAACGCGTTTACCGGCAGGATCGTACATGGGTCGGATCGAGGCCTCGGCCGGGACGCGGACGCCCGCGACCTCGATCTCGAAGCGGCCGGGCAGTTCGGGGAAGTCCGGCAACAGCGACATGGGGACGTAGCCGAGGCCGACGGCCGCACCGAGGCTGTGGCCATAGTTCCCGGAGGTGACGTAGCCCGCGATTTCGTCCCCCAGCCAGATCGGTTCGTTGCCGTGGAGCAACGGCCGTGGATCCCGGAGCCGGAACTGGATCAGGCGCTTCGCGAGGCCGTTCGCCTTCTGCCTGAGCAGCGCCTCGCGGCCCATGAAGCCGCCCGGCTTGTCGAACTTGACGGCGAACCCGAGGCCCGCCTCGAGCGGCGAGTCCTGGTCGGTGATGTCGTGCCCCCAGTGGCGGTAGGCCTTCTCGATGCGCAGCGAGTCCAGGGCGTGGAAGCCGGCGTGGACGAGGTCGAACTCCTCGCCGGCGGCCAGGATCTCGTCGTAGACGCCAGTCGTGAACTCCGACGGAACGTAGAGTTCCCAACCGAGTTCGCCGACGTAGGTGATGCGCGACGCGCGAACCAGGCCGTAGCCCACTTCGATCTCGCGGCTGGTCGCGAACGGGAACGCCTCGTTGGCCAGGTTCGCCGGCGTAAGGGACTGCAGGAGGGCAGGGGAAGCCGGCCCCATCAGGGAGATCACGCCCATCGCCGAGGTCACGTTCGTCAGCACGCAGTGCGCGTCGTTCGGAATGTGGGCCTTGAGCCAGTGAAAGTCTCGCACCTCGGAGGTGGCGGCGGTGACGATCAGGAAGCTGTCTTCCGCCAGGCGCGTCACCGTGAGATCCGCCTCGATACCGCCGCGCTCGTTGAGCCATTGGGTGTAGACGATGCGGCCTGAGCCCACGTCGATATCGTTGGCGCAGACGCGGTTGAGCACCCTGGCAGCATCCCGGCCCTCGAGGCGAAACTTCGCGAACGACGACTGGTCGAACAGTCCCACCTTCTCCCGCACCGCCCGATGCTCGGCGGCCGAGTACTCGAACCAGTTCTGGCGCTCGTAGCTGTACTCGTAGCGGGCCGGCACGCCGACCGGCGCGTACCAGTTCGGGCGCTCCCAGCCGGCGAGTTCCCCGTGGCAGGCGCCGGCGGCCTCCAGGCGGTCGTGCAGCGGAGACCGGCGTGTGCCCCTCGCCGTCTCGAACTGGCGATACGGGTAGTGCATGGCATAGAGAAGACCCAGGCTCTCGGAGACCCGCTCGCGCAGGTACTTGCGGTTGCCCTGGAAGGGCATGTTGCGGCGCACGTCCACTTCCCAGAGGTCGGCCGGCGGATGTCCTTCCAGAATCCACTCGGAAACGACCTTGCCGATCCCGCCCGCGGACTGGATTCCGATCGAGTTCAGGCCGGCCGCGACGAAGCAGTTCTCGCATTCGGGCGCCTGGCCGACGTGGTAGCGCACGTCCGGCGTGAAGCTCTCCGGGCCGCAGAAGAGCTGCACGACATCGGCCGACTGGAGGGCCGGCATGCGCTCCCTGGCGCCGCGGAGCAGCGGCTCGAAGTGTTCGCGGTTGACGGCGATCTCGTCGAAGCAGAAGTCGTCCGGGATGCCGTCCATGCCCCAGGGCCGCGCGTTCGGCTCAAAGACGCCGACGATCAGCTCGCCCGCGTCGTACCGGAAGTACGAGATGGCGTCGTAGTCCCGCACGATGGGCAGTTTCGCGTCGAGTCCGTCGATCGAGCCGAACCGGACGTAGTAGTGCTCGCAGGCGTGCAGCGGGACGTTGACGCCGATGGAAGCGGCCAGCTTCCGGGTCCACATGCCGGCGCAGAGGACGACGCAGTCGGCGTCGATGTCCCCCTGCTCCGTGGCGACGCCGACAACCCGCCCCCCGGCGGTGCGAACGGCGGTCACCGGCACCTGCTCGACGATCCGGGCGCCGGCGGCGCGGGCACCCGCGGCCAGCGCCAGGGTGATGTCGGTCGGGTTCGCGTAGCCGTCGCCAGGGATGTGCAGTCCGCCGAGCAGGTCGGACGTCTCAAGCAGCGGTACGCGTTCCCCGATCGCCTTCGCCGTGACCACATCGACCTGCAGCCCGACGACCTTCGCCAGGGAAGCGCCCCGCTTGAGTTCCTCGAACCGCTCCGGGTCGGCGGTGACCGAGAGGGAGCCGCAGCGGCGATAGCCGGTCGGCTGTCCGGTTTCCTGCTCGAGGCGGCCGTAGAGCTCGCTCGTGTAGCGGGCGAGGTTCGTCATCGCGACCGACTGCCGCAGTTGGCCGAGCAGGCCGGCGGCATGCCAGGTCGTGCCGGAGGTGATCTGCCGGCGCTCCAGCAGAAGCACGTCGGAGCGTCCGGAACGCGCGAGGTGATACGCGACCGAGCAACCGATCACGCCGCCGCCGATGACGATCACGCTCGCGCGGCGCGGCAACTCCGCTGCCCTTGCCGGCATCGTCCTGCTCTTCCCGCGACCGCTCAGGTCAGGATCGCGGCGAGGCGGGCCAACACTTCATGCGTGATCTGTTCGGGGACGGATTCGAGGCGTTTCCCGTTCCGGGCGGCCAGATCCAGGGTGCGCGGCTGGTCGCAACGGATCACGCCGACCGTTCGCGTACCTGCGTCGTCGAGGGAAACCGTGAAGCCGCGCTGGCGCGCGAAGTTTCCACCTGTAGTGATGGGAAGAACGACCGGCGTCCTGGTCAACGCGTTGAAGCGTGCCGGGGATGCGATCAAGACCGGCCGTGTTCCCCGCTGTTCATGGCCGGCGGTGGGATCGAGGCTGACGAGCCAGATCTCGCCGCGGCGCATTACAACAGTTCGTTGCCGACCGGCTGGCCATCGAGCCATGCCCGATCTCCGTCGTCGGCCGGGGCGGTCTCGTCGCACATCGCCAGCAGCTCGTCGAGGGTGTAGCTTGGGCGGGTTCTTGGCGCAACGACAAGGCGGTCGCCCTCGACGCCGATGTCCACCTTCGCGCCGGCACCGAGGTTCAGGAGATCGAGAAGCACCGGCGGCACCGCGAGCATGACCGAGCCGCCGACCTTCCGGAGATTGGTGGTGTGCATGGCGTGGGTTATACCACGATATAACTTCCGAAAGAGCAACCGAGGTGCTGTTCACGCGGCGAGCCGGGCAAGTGGAACGTTGCGCTAGCCTGCCCCGAGATTCGGAAGTCTGCCCAATCCGGCAACAGGGAGGGAAGCACATGAAGGCCACACATCTGCTCGGTATTGCATGCACACTGATGATTGGCGTGATTGTGGCCTGCGCAGCCGCCCCGGACGGGGAGACCGAGCCGGCATCGGACACGGAAGCAGCGGCATCCTCGCCGGAACCCGCTCCGAGCTACTCGCCCGAATCGCGCGATCTCGTCCAGGCGGACATCGAGCGGCTGATGGAGGAACTCTCCAACTGGGGCCGCTGGGGCGACGACGACCAGTTGGGGACGGCCAACCTGATCACCCAGGAGAAGCGCCTCGAGGCTCTGGCGCTGGCGACGGAGGGCATCTCCGTCTCGCTCGCCCATCCCCTGATCATCGAGACAGCCGTCGACGTGCCGTTCCCGTTCGAGCGCGCGATCCTGGCTCTTCCCGACCCCGACGCGGAGCCAGCGTTTCGCGGCGGCGTCAGCGATCGATACGAGATCAGCTACCACGGCTACTCGCACAGCCACATCGACGCCCTGTGCCACATCCTCTACAAGGGGAAGATGTACAACGGCTACTCGCAGGACACGGTGACCGCGGAGGGCTGCACGCGGTCTTCGATCTTCAACCTCCGGGGCGGCATCGTCACGCGGGGCATCGTGTTCGACATCCCGCGCCTCAAGGGCGTGCCGTATCTCGAACCGGGGACGCCGATCTACACCGAGGACCTCGAGGCCTTCGAGGAGATGGCCGGACTCCGCGTCCGTGCGGGCGACGCCGTCTTCATACGCACCGGGCGCTGGGCGCGGCGGGCCGAAGTCGGACCCTGGGCCGTGTCGCAGCACGCGGCCGGCCTCCACGCCTCCACGATGCCCTGGGTTCGCTCCCGCGACATCTCGTTCATCGGCTCCGATGCGGCGCTCGACGTCGTTCCCTCGCTGGTGGAGGGCGTCGACCTTCCGGTGCACGTCCTGACGATCGTCGCGATGGGCATCGACATCTTCGACAACCAGGACCTCGAAGCCGTCGCCGAGACCGCGGCCGAGCTGGGTCGCTGGGAGTTCCTGCTCGTGGCGGGGCCGCTGGCCGTCGAAACCGGAACCGGCTCGCCGGTCAACGCACTGGCGATCTTCTGAGGGTCGCATAAGAAACGACTTCGCGGTCGTCCTGCGACGGTCCGCGACGCAATCACTGAAGGAGAGACGTTTGATCGACTTCGAGATTCCACAAGAGACCAAGGCGGTGCGCGCCAAGGTGCGCGAGTTCGTTCAGAACGAGTGCATCCCGGCCGAAGCGGGATGCACGCCGGAGAGCTTCGACGAGGTGCTGGCCGGGCTCCGCGCGAAGGCGAGGTCGCAGGGGCTGTGGTGCCCCTTCATCCCGGAGGAGTACGGCGGCATGGGCCTGAGGCCGCTGGCCAACGCGCTGGTCCAGATGGAACTTGGCGAGAGCTTCCTCGGAGCGCTCTCCCTCAACACGCAGGGTCCCGACGACGCGACCATGCTGACGTTGCTCGAGAACGGCACCGAGGACCAGAAGGAGCGCTTCCTGACGCCACTCCTGGCTGGCGAGAAGCGCATCTGCTACTCGATGACGGAACGAGCCGCCGGCGCCGACGCCACGGGCATGCAGACCTCGGCCGTCCTCGACGGCGACAACTACGTGCTGAACGGCGAGAAGTGGTTCAGCTCCTCCGCGAGCGTCGCCGACGTCGCCCTCGTCATGGCGAAGACCGATCCGGACGTCGCCCGCCACCGGCAGTTCTCGACCTTCCTCGTCGAACTGCCGAACCCGGGCTACCGGATCATCCGCAACATCGAGACGATGCAGCCGCACACGGATCTCGGCCTGAAGCTCGGAGGCTCGCACTCGGAGATCCACATCGAGAACCTCATCGTCCCGAAGGAGAACCTCCTCGGCGGCCGCGGCCAGGGCTTCGCGATGGGCCAGCACCGTCTCGCCTACGGCCGGCTGCGTCACGGCATGCACAACGTGGCGATGGCGCAGCGCGCTCTCGACCTCGCCGTCGGGCACACGGTGAAGCGGGTGACGTTCGGCAAGCGCCTCGCCGACCGCCAGGGGGTTCGCTGGATGCTCGCCGACTGCGCGGCCGAGCTCTACAAGGCCCGGCTCATGCTGCTCCACATCGCCTACAAGGCGGAGAAGGGCATGGACCTGCGCAACGAGAACGGCATCGCCAAGGTCTTCCTCGCCAACATGGTGCACAAGGTGGTCGACACCGCGCTCCAGCTCCACGGCGCCCTGGGCTACAGCATGGACACGCCACTGGCCGGCTGGTACCGCGGCATCCGCGCCCAGCGTCTCGTCGACGGGCCGGACGAGGTCCATCGCTGGCGCACCGGCAAGAACGTCGTGCAGGCGTTCGAGGCGCACGGTACGTGTGCTTCGGCTTGTGGCGGCGATCTGCTTTGAACCAGCCAGCGCCAGTCAGCGCGGCAGAACTCCCAGAGGCCGGCGCTTCGCGCCGGATGCCGGCCAGAAGGCCGGCGCACCCAGTCTTTCTGCCGCGCGGCCTCCTGGCGCTCGCGCTCCTGAGCGCCCTTGCTCTCACGCCGCTCGCCTCGGCCGAAACCGCGGAATGGTCGCGGTTCCGGGGGCCGAACGGCGGCGGCGCCATCGAGGCGGGCGCGCTGCCGGTCGAGGTCGGACCCGACCGCAACCTCCTCTGGCGGACCGACATCCCGGCCGGCGACTCGTCGCCGGTCCTGAGCGCGGACCGGATCTTCCTGACGGCTTGGGAAGGCGAAACGCTCTACACGATCGCCCTCGACCGTGAGACCGGCGCAGAGCACTGGCGACGCGAAGCTCCGAGGTCGCGGACCGAGACGCTCGACAACCGCAACGGACCGGCGTCGCCGTCTCCGGTCACCGACGGCGAGCGCGTCTGGGTCTTCTTCGGCGACTTCGGCCTTCTTTGCTACACCGTGGACGGTGAAGAGCTCTGGCGCCATCCTCTCGGCCCTTTCGACAACCTCTACGGCATGGGCGCCTCTCCGATCCTCGCCGCGGGCAACGTGGTCCTCGTGGTCGACCAGCAGCGGGGCTCCTACGTCCTGGCCGTCGACGCCGGGTCCGGCGAGCTCGCATGGCGCACGGAACGGCCGGCCGCGCGAAGCGGCCACTCGACGCCAGTGCTCCACCACCCCGAAGGCGGTGAGCTCCAGATCGTCGTGCCGGGCTCGTTCTTTCTCACCAGCTACTCGGCCGGGACGGGCGAGCGTTTGTGGTGGGTGAGCGGTCTCTCGTTCGAGATGAAGTCGACGCCGGCGCTAGAGGACGGCGTCCTCTTCATCAACGGCTACGCCATGCCTCTGAACGAGGAAGGGCGTCACGTCCGGCTCGATCCCTTCAGCGAAGTCGTCGCCGCGCACGACGGCGACGGTGACGGGAAGATCTCCGAGGATGAGGCGCCGGAAGGCCTGGTCCGCAACGTCTTCTCTTTCTTCGACCTGGCGAGCGACGGCCTCCTCGACGAGGGAGACTGGACGTACTTCCAGTCGGCGCTCGACAGCCGCAACGGCATCCTCGCCGTCGAGCTGCCGGAGGCGGGCCTGCGGGGAGACCTGACCGCCAGCCACGTCCGGTGGACCTATCACCGCAAGATCCCGCAGCTCCCCTCGCCGATCGTCGACGACGGAGTCCTCCTCATGGTCGACGACAGCGGCATCACGACAACGCTCCGCTCCGCGACCGGAGAACTCATCGAGCAGGGCCGACTCGAGGGAGCGGTCGACAGCTTCTACGCGTCGCCCATCGTGGCCGACGACAAGTTCTACCTGCTGTCTCGATCAGGCAAGCTCGTCGTGCTGCCGAGCGATGGCTCCCTTGAGCCGCTGGCCGTCTCGGACCTCGACGACCTGGCGACGGCGACACCGGCGGTCGACGGGGCGACGATGTACCTCCGCACACGAAGCGCGCTGTGGGCGTTTCAGCGTGCGGCTGAAGAGTCGGCGTCAAGCCGGTAGGCGGCAGGTGTCGTCGCCTGGCAGGGCTAGCGCTAGAATCACCTCCACAGCCATGAACGACACCCAGAGCGCAAGCAACCCGGTGGCGGCGCCGACTAGGGCGGAGCACGCGGCCGGGATGGCGGCGTACCAGGAAGCGGGGCTGCGCCTCGCCGCCGAGATCGGCAACCGGGGGCCGATTCGACTGACAGACGGCGGCAGGCTCCATCCGGACATCCTGGCGGCGTACTGGAAGCATGGCTACTACATCTTCGAAGGACTCATCGGCGGCGAAGAGGTGGCCGAGCTGCGGCGCGACGTCAACGAGATGCTGGAGCGCGCGCCGGTCGGTCCCGATGCGGACGTGGACGCGCAGGGGCGCCCGGCCCTGGGGCTCGACTACGCCCGCCGGCCGTATCTCTTCGCCAAGCCTCTGGCCGATCCGTGGGGCGGCACCGGGCTTCTCAGCGGACGTCACCCGTCACAGATGACACAGCCGCTACCCGACGAGGACGCGCCCGCGGACATCGTCTTCCTCATGAGTTCCATGTGCCAGGCGATGCCCTCCGGATTGCGGCTCTATGGCCACCCGCGCCTCCTCGAGATCGCGGCGGCGATCAACGGCGACGACTTCGTGCCCTTCAACGATTCGATCTTCGTCAAGCAGCCGGGTCTCGGCAGTTCCGTGGCATGGCACCAGGACGGCGTGACCCATTGGGGTTCTCCGGACTGGGACGAAGGCATCCACGGCTTCAACTTCCAGGTGCAGCTCTACCCCACGGCTCCGGCGAGCTGCCTTTGGGTGGCGCCGGGCACGCACAAGCTCGGCAAGATCGACATCGAGGCGCGGGTCCGGGAGAACGGAGGAAGCGAGCAGCTCCCCGGGGCCCTGCCGCTCGTCTGCGACGCCGGCGACGTGACGATCGTCAACCGCCAGATGCTCCACGCCTCGTTCGCCAACACGTCATCGGAACTGCGCATCTCGCTCACCTTCGGCTTCCACCGCCGCAAGTCGGTGGAGGGACAGAAGGGAGCGCTCGGCGTCGAGGCCGACGAGGTCGTCCACGACGCCCAGCGCATCTTCGATCGCTCGTCGGTGATCGCCGTGGCGGTCGACGCCCGCCGGCAGCACCGGCCCGATGAGCCGTCGTTCGTCTACGAGCCCTTCGCCGGCCTGGAGGACGACTTCCGCTTCAACGACGAGACGTTCGAGCGCGTGATCCGCGACTACAACCTGAACGATCTGGCCATTTAGCGCTTCAGAGGACACAGCGTCCGGCGCTTCGCGCCGGATGCCGGCGGGAACCCGGGTGGCGCGGAGCCGCGCCCGTCTCGCCCGGAAGGGGCTCGACACCTCCGCTCCATCCGTGCTAACGTTGTAGGAACTTCCAACAGAGTGTTGGCGCTCGATCTCCCAAGGACAGGAGAGGAGCGCACCTCAAGCTGGCAGTTTCCAACGGCACCCGGCGGGGGCCTTCAACAGGAGACTCCGATTCCACCGGGTCGCAAACCTGGAGGGGAGAATCGTGAAGACCACCGCCATCCGGTCCGCTATCTGGATCTTCGCCATCGCCATCTGCACGTCGCCGCTTCCGGCTGACGGCCCGCAGACATCGACCATCGACGGCACGGTAACGGACGCCCAGGGTGACGCCTTGCCGGGCGTCAGCGTGACCCTGACCGGCCCTCAGAACACGAGGACCGAGATCACCGACGCCAACGGCGACTATCGCTTCGCCCTTCTCCAGGCCGGCAGCTACACCGTCACCGCCGACCTCGAGGGCCTGGGCTCGGCAGAGCGCGCCGTCAGCCTCGAACTGGGGAAGCGCGAGGACGTCGACCTCACTCTCGGCGCCACGGCGGAGGAGATCACCGTCACCTCCGAGGCGGCGTTGATCACGAAGTACGACACCGGCTCCGTTGCCGCGCTCGGGGAAGAGGAGCTCGAGCACGTCCCCCAGGCCACGCGGAACTACTGGTCGAACATGAAACTGATGGCCGGCGTGGTGTCCCAGAACCAGGAGTTCGATCAGTCACCCGGGGTCAACGGCGGCATCGGCCAGGAGAACGTCCTCTTCATCGACGGCGTCGACATCTCCCACAACCGTCGCGGCGGCGAAATGACCTTCTACATGCCGTCGACGGTGATCTCCGAGAACCGCATGGAATCCGCCGGGTTCAGCGCCGAATACGGCCGGGGGGTCAGCGGCGTGATGAACACGACGATCAAGACCGGCACGAACGAGTTCCACGGCGACTTCCTCTACATCGGCCAGAACCCGGCGTGGCGCGCCGAGAACTGGCTTGAGATGGAGCGGCCGGATTCCATGATCAACAGCTACGAGACCGGTCTCGGCGGGCCGCTCTTCCGCGACAAGGCCTGGTTCTATGCCTCCCTGAGCGAGATGAACGACAACCGGCTCGACCTGACCCGCGACGGCAACACGATCAATACGAACCGCACGGCCGAGCCACTCGTCGGCAAGGTCAACACCCAGCCCAACGACCGTCACCAGCTTGCGTTGACCGTGATCGACTCCCCGTCAGGCCGCCTCAATCCACCCGGGTCGGCCGGCGACATCTACTCGGTCACCAGGAACAGTTGGAACAACAGAATCCAGACCCTGACCTGGAGCTTCGCCCTGACCGACTCGGCGTTTCTCGAAGCCAAGGCCGCCAACCGCGAGCTCGTGACGGCGCGCATCGGTTCCCCGCCGGCAGAGATCCTTCCCGGCGCGTCTCCCGACACGCCCGACGGCAACAACTTCCGCTATCGGGATCTCGCCGACGGTCGGCGCTACAACGCTCCCGTGAATCGCCTCGGCGCGGGTGGGAACGACTTCCCGCGCGATCAGGCGAATGCCTCGCTGACCTTCTTCAGGGGCAAGCACGAGTTCAAGGGCGGCATCGACGTCCAGGACGTCGCCTTTGCGACGATCACGAGTATCGGTACCGAGTATCGCGGCCGCGGCTACGGCCGTTCGCTGCCCGGCGGTTACGCGAGCCCGGTCAACAAACGGGTCTTCGACTGCCCCGTCCCTTGCAACACCGCCTTTACCAGCGGCATAGGTGCTGCCTACGTCCAGGACCGCATCACGGTCGGTGACCACCTCACCGTCAGCCTTGGCCTGCGCCAGGACACCCAGGACATCAAAAACAACCTCGGCCAGAAAGTCATGGACTACCAGAAGGTGGCGCCGCGCCTGTCGGCGGTCTACGACCTCAACGCCGACGGCAGGATGCTCGTTCGGGCATCCGCCGGCCGCTACTACGACTACATCGGCCTCGGTGTCGTCTTCACGGAGTTCACGGCCGGCGCCAATGGCGAGAACGCCTACACGCAGTACGGGTGGAATCCCGAGACGGAGCTCTACGACATCTTCCAGCGCCGCGTCGAGCCCCGTGACCCCCTGAGTTCCTCCGTCGAGCCCTACTACAAGGACGAGATCTCGGTTGGCTTCGACTGGCAGTTCTCGAACAACTGGGTCTTCAAGTCGCGCGTGACCTCGTGGGATATGGAGAACATGTTCCACAGCACCCTGCAGTTCGACGAGCACGGCGCGGTCGTTCGCGACCTGAGAAACTGGCCGCAGAACAGACGCGAGTACGAGGGCATTCTGCTCCAGCTCAACCGGGCGTTTCGCGACGACTGGTCGCTGCAGATGAACTACGCGAGGGACTGGAACGAAGGCAACAACGAGTCCCGCAACGACAACGACGACCACCTGGAGGGTTTCGGGGGCATCGAGGTTTCGACCGGGATTCTCAATCCCACCAGTGGCCCCAACTGGTTCGGACCGATCAGCTACCAGCGGGAACACATCGTCAACGTCGTCGGCATGAAGCGCTGGAGGTTCGGCAGCCATGACCTGATGACCAGTGCCAGCGCGCACCTGGCCGACGGCCAGCCCTGGGGATTGCAGCCCGCCACCCAGGTCAGGCACCCGGTGTCCGGCCAGACGATCACCACGACGACCCTCAGGGACCAGAGAGGGGCGAACCGGCTCGACGACTTCTTCACGCTCAACCTGAACGCCACCTACCAGTTCCCGATCAGGGGCGGCGTGCAAGGCATCATCGGCGGCGAGGTTGCCAACGTCACGGACGAGCAGGCTCAGATTCTGATCAACACGAGAAACGGCAATCCTCTCGGCTCCCTCGACACCTACCAGTACACGCGGGAGTTCCGCCTCAAGGTCGGCGTCCGCTTCTGAGGATGGAGAACTGTCGATCCGGGTCGTTCTGGAGAACGGGCCGGTAGCCGCCGGCACTCTCGTCGGGCTCCATGCGGCGGGCCCCGTCCGGGGCGAGCTGAACGATGTAGGCCTTGCGGACTTCGGAGGTGAGATTCGGCCCGGTGGCGTGCGGCGTGAGTGACGAGAAGACGACGATGCTGCCAGCCTTGGCCGGTGCGGCGAGTCCTTCGGCATCTTCGTCGGCACAGCAGTAGCCGAGATCCGTGGTCCAGTGCTCGAGAGTGCCGTGGCGGTGCAGTCCCGGAAGCACCCGGGGGCACCCGTTGCTGGTCGTGGCGTCGGTCAGTGCGATCCAGCAGGTGAGATAGCTCTGCGGTTCGAGGAACCCGTAGCCGTTGTCCTGATGCCACGGGAAGGGGGCTGGAACGCTCGGCTTCTTGTAGACCGCCTGGTCCCAGTAGAGCCGAACGTCGGGACCCACGAGGTCCCAGGCGAGATCGCGAAAGAGAGGCCCGGCACAGAAGTCGCGGAGAAAGGTCGAGCGAAGCACCAGGTGGACGGTGAAGGTGATCTCGTCGGCGCGAGCGATGAAGCGGCGCCCCTGCGGTTGCTGGCGCAGCCACTCTTCGCGCTCGGCTTCCCAGGGGTCGATCTCGGCGATCAGGCGCTCGAGCGTGGAGGGCTCGACCGCGTCCTCGAGCACGAAGAAGCCCTGCTCGCTCCACTGGCGGGCCTGCTCGGAAGAGATGCGCCGGTACGGGCCGCCTCGCGGCGCCCAGCGGAAGTCCTGGTTGAGTGGATGGAGCTTCGGCGTCATGCCCGATCCGCAACTGGCCGGTCCGGCACGGCTGCGAGGACCAGACCGCCGATCGGCGTGCTGCGGCCAGCCTCCCGGCCGAGCGACTCGAGGTTTTCCACGTCCAGGCCGCGACTGTCGAAGAAATCGAGCACCTGCTGACGCGCGGGCGCGGCGGTCGAGATGCCGAAGTGCATGCTCTCGCCGTAGAACGACTTCAGGATGTATCTCATGTACGTCCCCATCGCGGCGTAGGGCTTTCGGCCGAGCACGAGTTCCCGGCTGAAGAAGTCGAAGGCCATGCGCGAGCCGGGCGCGAGCCCCGCGACTTCGGCCAACGTCTTCGAGACGGCCGCGTCGTCCAGGTACATCGTGACGCCTTCCCAGAGGATGAAGGTCGGTTGGTCCGGATCGAAGCCGTGCTCCTTCAGTGAATCCAGCCAGGACTGCTGGTTGAAGTCGGTCGGCGCGAATGTGACGTTGTTGCAGTCGACGCCGGCTGCCCGCAGGGCCTCGACCTTGGCCTGCTGCGTGGGCGGCTCGTCGACCTCGAAGAACTTCACGCCGGCGCCGGCCGGGTCGGCTCCTTCCGGCAGCCCACCGTACGCGCGCGTGTCCCAGCCCGCGCCGAGGAAGACGAACTGGCGGATCGGGCTGTCCTCGGCGGCCGCGGCGGCGATGGCCGTGTCGAAGAAGTGCGTGCGGTGGCTGATGAAGGTCATCAACGTCGACGGCCGCGGGCCCGGATAGGCGAAGAACGAACCGCGGAAACCGCTCCACCGCGAAGCCAGGGTCATCGGCTTCATCAGTAGACCCATGATCAGGGGCGACAACGCCGGCAGGTGTGGCGCGATGCGCTCGGAAACGTCGTCGCGCCGGCTCCCGATCAGGTGGAGGGCCAGCCGGGCCATGTAGGGCTCGTACGCGGTGCCGGAGATGCCCCGCGGCATGTTGACGAATCGGACCTTGAAGGCGAACACCATCGAACCGACGAGCAGGAGCGGGGAGAAGACGAGGCATAGCACGCCGAAGACGAGGGCTCTCACTGGCGGTCCTCTTGCGATTCCTCCGGACCCTCGTCGCCCTGGTCATCGAGCCCGTCGATGAACTCGGTGATGACGCGGACGACTTCTTCCTGGTGCGAGACGGGCATCAGGTGATCGGCTCCCTCGATGATGTGCAACTGGGCCTGCGGGACCCTATCCGCCAGGAAGCTGGCGTGCTCCACCGGAACGGCCGCGTCCGCCGTGCCGTGGATCGCCAGGGTCGGCACCCGAATGTCGGCGAGGGAAAGGTCCAGGGCGTCGAACTGCTCCTCGTCGTTCGCGAGACCGTCGCCGCGCTGCGAGGGGGGCCACAGGGACCACATCAGACCCTCGAACGCCGCGGTCTTCTCTTCGCTCTCGAGCACGAGCCGCTGGTTCTCGGGATCCGGCGAGAACATCTCCAGCAGACCCTCCGTGCCGACGGCCCGCTTGAACATGCTCAGTGACAGCCAGGCGGTGAAGTCGCCCGCCAGGAACGCCGGGGCCGGGATGTCCGGAAGATCGCTGTTGCTCACCGCTTCCAGCGCGATGAGCGCCCGCGTCCGCTCCGGATAGGCCGCGGCGAAGGTCATCGACGACGGTCCGCCACCGGAGAGGCCCATGATGACGACCTCGTCGATCGACAGGGCATCGAGCAAAGCGACGTACGCATCCGCCTGCTCGCGCGGCGTCCGGCCGGCGCTGATCGGTGTGCGGAGGTAGCCCGGCCGGGACGGGGCAAGGACCTGGAAGCCGTCCAGCCCGAAACGCTGCTCGTACCCGCCGGGCGTCCCGTGAATCGAGAGCACGACCCGGTCGCCGTCTCCCTCCAGGACGTACTCGATGGCGCCGACCCGGGTCTCGATCACCTCGCTTCCCGAGCGGAGCTCCTCCAGGCGGTCGCCGCGGAAGGAGTTGTAGGAGTACACGACGAGCGCGACCAGGGCAACGACCAGGGCCGTCACGCCGAGGAGGATGTTCTTCACGATCCGCCAGACGGTGGAGCGGCATCCTGGCCGGGGCGGCGGGCCCCCTGTTGTTTCCGCGCTGCCCATCGGCCTCGTCGCCCTAGCCTACGACGCCGACCGTGCGCCGGCCTCTTGGCCGGCTACCGCCCTAGACGGCCAAGCAACGCGTTGACAGCGTTGCATGCGGCTCCTACGATTGCCTTCATTGCATGCACCGACGTCAAGGCTTGAAGACAAGGAAGCGCCATCATGCCGCAACTGACCGTTCGCAACGTGCCCGCGCAAGTCATTGCCGCACTGAAGACCCAGGCGGCCGCGCGTGGCCGGTCCGCGGAGGCCGAACACAGGGACATTCTGCAGCGCGCGCTGCTGGCTGACGGCAGCGACTTCGGCGCCCGTGCCGCAGCGATGCGGCAACGCCTCCGCTCAAGCGTCGATAGCACCGACACGATTCGAGGGGAACGCGACCGGGACAGCGACCTGTGAAGGGCTGCGTCGTCGACGCCAGCGTCGCCGTGAAGTGGCTCGTGGACGAGAAGTACTCGAGGGAGGCATCGAAGCTGCTCGCCACCGGCGTAACGCTGCTTGCCCCAGAGCTGCTGTTCGCGGAGGCAACCAACGCCCTCTGGGCCATGTGCCGGCGCGGCGACATCGACCGCGATGCTCTATCGGACGCCGTCGCTCTGTTGCGGAGAGCTCCTGTGGTCACGCCGGTGCCAATGCGCGAACTCGCTAGCGCCGCCGCGCGACTAAGCGTCGATCTGGATCACCCGACCTACGACTGCTTCTACCTGGCCCTCGCGCTTCATGAACAGCACCCCGTCGTGACCGCGGACTCGCGCTTCCTGGAGAAGGTGCGAAAGCACCCCTACCTGGCCGACTCGATTCGGCACGTGGCGGAAGAGGGCGCAGGTTGACGCCGACAGAGCCTCGCGCAACGAGGCAGACCACCCTACTGCCGAAGATCGATCGTCCGCCCGTTCAGCGGCTGCACCGGCCGCGCGTTCATCGGATAGAGGGCCGCGAACGCGTCGATCTGGTCCTGCGAAACGGCGACCGACTCGGCCATCACAACCCAACTGACGATCTCCGAGCAGCCAGGCGTGGTCAACGAACCGGGATAGCGATAGTGGCTGCCTCCCTCCGGCAGCAACGCCCGCGGGTCGAGCGCCGCCAGCGCTCCCGGCGCCTCGCCGGCGGATGGAATCGCCTCCCAGATGCTCTGGATCGTCGGATCGGCTTCGCCCGCCTCCAGGAACACTCCAATCACCGCCAGATCGCCCTCCGCGGCCGCATGCACGAAGTGGATGTCTATCGGGGCGGCGCTTCCCTCCACGGTGTGCTCGCTGGGATGGTGGAAGTGGAACTGGAGCAGCGCGAACTCCCGTCCCTCCAGGCTGATCGCGCTTCCCTCCGCCACGTTGACCACAATGGTGTGGCCGTTGTCGACCACCTCGGCGTCGCCGGGCTGCCAGCGGATCTCGAGTTCGCTGGGGCCACCGGCCACAGCCCCGGTGATGTCCACCGGCGACTGCCGCGCGCCGTCGTCGCAGGCCGCGAAGGACGGATCGAGAGAGCCCCACATGGCGGGGCCGGTGTCGCCTTCGTAGGACCAGTGGATCTCGTGGCCGCCGTCGCCGTCGTCTTCTTCGTGCTGAGCGTCCATCTCGGTGTCGGCGACGGCATCGTCGACCTGGTCGGTCTGACACGCCGGAACGGCGACGGCAGCAGCGAAAGTCACGAGGATGGTGCAGGTGATTCCGGGTCGGTGCATGGCTGATCCTCCTCTTCGGTACTGGGTTAGCGGAGAATACTGCCTCACGCAGCCGCCGAAAGCGGCACGGCACCTGAAGTCCGACAGCTTGACCGTGGCGAGACCCAAGACTAGTCTGAAGCCTAGTCAGTTAGGAGGGCGATCGATGGACAACGTGTGGCAGGTGCAGGACGCGAAGGCGCGGTTCAGCGAGTTCCTGGAGACGAGCGTGGCCGAAGGACCGCAGATCGTCACGAAACGCGGCGTACCGACCGCTGTGCTGGTGCCCATCGAACAGTGGCACAGGCTGTCGAGTGCTTCGAAGCCCGGGCTCAAGGAACTCCTCCTGGCGCCCGAACCGAGGACCGAGGAGCTGGCCCTGCCACGTCGTCAATTCCGCTATCGCGAAGCGCCTCGATTCGACTAGGGGATGTACCTGCTCGACACGAACGTCGTTTCAGAGTTGCGACGCAGCCGGCCGCATCCCGCCGTTCTGGAGTGGATCCGGAGCGTCCCATCGGAACGACTCCACCTGTCTGCGGTGACCGTCGGTGAGATTCAGGGAGGCATCGAGAAGACCCGGGCGCACGACTCCGCGAAGGCCGGCGCGTTGGAGGCCTGGCTCGATCAGGTCATGGAGGCATACCCGATCCTGGCCTTGGACGAAGCGATCTTCAGGGAGTGGGGACGGCTGATGCACCGTCAGTCGGCTGCCCTGTCCCAGGACGCGATGATCGCGGCCGTAGCCAGGATTCACGGCCTCACCGTCGTCACGCGCAACGTCCGTGACTTCGAGCACTTCGGCGTAGAGATCCTCGATCCGTTCGTTGCGCCGGAGTCTTGATCCTCGCGATCGTCGGTGCAACGAAGACGCTATCGGGCGAACGACGCGCAATCTCCCTCCCTGACGATCGCCCGCCTTCTGGGCGATTGTCCCACCGTGCCGCGACCTCGCGGGCCAGGTACGCGAACGTGCCCGCGACCGTGCCCGGGGGCCGTGCCGGGGGCAGACGGCGCCCCTTCAGTCGTCCGCCAGCTCCTCGGCGATCTCTTCGAAGGCCTCCAGCGCCGTCCGCAGATCCTCCACGATCTCCGCCGCCAGCACCTCGGGCTCCGGCAGGTTCTCCGCATCTTCGAGGGACCGGTCCTTAATCCAGGACAGGTCCAGGTTCAGCTTGTCGCGCTCGACCAACTCCTCGTAGTCGTACGCCCGCCACCGCCCGTCCGGGCTGTCCTCGCTCCAGGTCGGCTGCCGCTTGTGGCGCTCGCCAGGGCAGTAGCACGCAACAAACTCGTCCAGATCAAGACGGCGGAGCGGCTTCATTTTGAGGGTGAAGTGCTTATTGGTGCGCAAGTCGTAGACCCAGAGCCGCTCGGTCCAGGGTTTCTCGCGCGCCGGCTTCGCGTTGAAGAACAGGACGTTGGCCTTGACGCCTTGGGCGTAGAAGATGCCCGTCGGCAACCGGAGCAGCGTGTGGACGTCGAACTGCTGAAGCAGGTTGCGGCGCACCACCTCGCCCGCGCCGCCCTCGAACAGCACGTTGTCGGGCGCCACGATGGCGCACGAACCGTTGATCGTCAGCAGCGTCTTGACATGCTGGAGGAAGTTGAGCTGCTTGTTCTTCGTGCTGGTCCAGAAGTCCTGACGTTCGTAGGCGTCGGACTCCGTCTCCAACTCGCCTTCCTCGTTGACGATCCGGACCGTGCTCTTCTTGCCGAAGGGCGGATTCGTCAACACCATCGAGAACCGATCGCCCGGGTCGCTCGCCAGGCTGTCCACGCCGGACCGGACGGGGCACGGGTCCGCGTCGATGCCGTGCAGGTACAGGTTCATGATGCAGAGCCGGGCGGTCGCGGGAACAATGTCCATTCCCTGGACGAAGCTCCGGCGAAGATGGCGCTTCTGGTCCGGGTCCAGCGTGCTTCCGTACTCCCGCAGCACATGGTCGTGGGCGGCGAGCAGGAAGCCGCCGGTGCCGCAGGCGGGATCGCACACCGTATCGTCCGGCCCGGGCTGCATGACGTCGACGATCGCCCGGATCACCTCGCGCGGCGTGAAGTACTGCCCGGCGCCCTTGGGCGACTCCTGTGCGGACTTCGCGAGCAGCCCCTCGTAGATGTCGCCCTTCACGTCGGCCGCGAGCGAACTCCAATCCTCGGGATCGATCAGATCGACGACGAGGCGCTTGAGGGTCGCGGGATTCTGGATCTGCTGCCGGGCCCGCCGGAAGATCTCCCCGAGCATGCCGTCCTTGCGCGAGAGCTTGGTCAGGATGTGGCGATAGCGGGATTCGAGATCGGCGCCGTCTTCCGCGAGCAAGCTCGGCCAATCCAGCCCCTCCGGGACCATCGAGGGCTGGTTCCACGGCGGCCGCGTCCGCTCGTGCGCCATCTTGAGGAAGAGCAGAAAGGTGATCTGCTCCGTGTATTCCATGTACGACAGGCCGTCGTCGCGGAGAAGGTGCGCGAAGCTCCACGCCTTGTTGACGATGCGCTGTGTGTGGTTGTCGGACATGGGATGGGGGTGAGTCGGCCGGGCGGCTCAGTAATGGTGCCGCGCCGACAGAAAGTACACCTGGTTCGCCCCCACCCGGTAGACGAGGCGATGCTCGCCGTCGACCCGCCGCGACCACCTGCCTGCAAGATCGCGGCGGAGGGGCTCGGGCTTCCCGATGCCAGCGAACGGATCCCGACAGACCGCTTCCACGAGCTTCAGGACCCGCAAAGCCTGGCGACGGTCAGTTCGCGTCCAGAAGGCGAGGTCGCCGAGGACCCTGAAGAGAAAACGGCCTCCCGAGGCTGCGCCTTGGTCACTCTTCCGTGAGCCCGAACCGCTCACGGAGATCCTCGACCGTCATCACGACGCCCTTGCCGGCCCGGATCTCCTCTTCGGCCTGCCGAAGCCTCTCCGCGTTCTTCGGCGAGCGAAGCAGATACTCCGTCTCCATCATGCCGCTCAGCTCGCTAGCGGCGATGAGAGCGACGTCCTCCTTGCCGCGCCGCCTGATGTACACCGGCTCCCGCGTGTCCGTCACCTGATCCATCAGTGAGGCCAGGTTCTGCCGCGCGCCGGTGTAGGTCGTCTCCCTGATCATGTCGCTGCTCCGTGTTCCCTGGAACCCGGACATCCTGTCCGCTTCCGGCAAGTCCTTCATGGCTGACGACCGCAGACGTCAGCGACGGGTACAAGGATCATGTACCACCGTGGGGGTCGGCGCAAGCGCCTGACGGATGCCGCTCTTGGGTCTTCGGGGTCGCCAGATCGAGGCGTTCGGCGGCGTGGTCGATGTCGAAGCCGACGACCTTGCCGCGCGCGTCGAGATCACGTTGAGACCGTCAGCGATCTCCCGGGTTTCCACGCTCGGTTCGCCCCTGAGTTCC
The DNA here is from genome assembly GCA_965232105.1 of Thermoanaerobaculia bacterium. GTDB lineage: Bacteria > Acidobacteriota > Thermoanaerobaculia > Multivoradales > Multivoraceae > Multivorans. Next base: position 1,172,017 of record OZ246956.1, on the reverse strand, counting down.
ACGTAAAGGCTGTCGGTGTCGGGGTAGTAGTGCAACTTCACTGCTCGTCCTCGCGGTAGCTGCGGTCGAGAAACGCGTTGTGGATGGTCTCACATCGCGGCCAGCGAGGCGGTGAGCGGCGAACCAGCCAGCCCCACGAGACCAACGGGAAGGCCGCGGCGCCGCCGCAGCGGCCCATCCGGCGGACCTAGCCGGCGGTGGGGTCGCAGGCCCCCCGGCGGCGGGCGTGACTTACGCTTCCCGTGCGGCGCGGATGCGCTCCAGGAGGACGGCCGCGGGCTCGTCGTCCGGATCCTGGGGGACGAGTCGACCCTCGAACGCGCGCTTGAGGATGGCCTGGCGGAGGGTCGCCGACTGAACATCGACGCCCGTTTGCACGCTTCCCCGGGCAAGTCTCCCGGCCTCCCGCAGCGAATCGGCCAGTCTCACGGCCTCGATCTGCTCCCCATAGGGCGCCAGAGGGAACGGAAGCGCGCGGACTTTCGAAAGGCTGAGGGTGTACAGCCCCGATGTGGAACTGGCCTTTTCCAGGACCGTCCGGCGGCCGAGCGGCGACAGGAGCCACAACAGCAGCCAACGCGGGAAACACGCGCGACCACGGTCGCAGCGCACCTTGATCAAGTGGTTCTGATGGCAGCAGGTCGTCAGTTCGCCCCGCCACTCCGCGACCCGACCGATCTGGTCAGCGCTCCCGTTGCCTTCGACGACCAGGAGGTCGCCCCCGCGTAGAAGGGCGCGCTCCAACTCCGTTTCGGCGACGCCGATGGTCTTCACTTCGTCCAGCTTCAGCTCATCCGCGTAGACATTCGCGACGCGGAGATAGGGGTACTTCGTCGCTATCTCGCCCCGGGCCGGGTTCTTCGTGAGGCCGCCGATCACTTGAGCCGCTTGATCCACCGTCGCCCAGCACCACGCTTCCGGCAACCCTGGCAATCGCTCAGTGTCTGGCGCGACCGGCTCCTTGTACCTCGCCTTCCAGTCTCGCGGCAGCTTCCGGCCCTTGGCCGCGGTCGCGGCGAGCTGCTCCTCCTCCCACCGCTTCCGGCGTTCGGCCAGGATGCGCCCGAGAAGCTCCTCGCCCGTTTCGTCCGGCGGATTGTCGCTGCGCCAGCGCTCCGTCAAGCGGCCCTCGACCGCAGCCTTGAGGACGGATGCCCGATAGCGCTCCAGATTGGCCTCGGCGCGGTTGAGCGCAGCGACTCCGTTGGCCAGCTTGGCAAAGAGGGAGTCGAGTCGGCGGAGGATGCGGCGCTGCTCGGCGGGAGGGGCTACGGGGACCTCAGCATTCTCGATCCACACCTTCGGAACCCGCAACTGCCCGACGGCGCCTTGCATCTTCTTCTGGGCCAGCCTTCTGAACCGAGCCTGCGAAACACAGCGAGCGATCCAGACGCTGATGCCATCGGCACGCGGCCGCAACACGAAGAACTCCGTGGAGCCGTACCCGATAGGCGGCTCGATACCGGGCACAACGGCCACTTTTCCGTTCTCCATGCACGGCGTGATCTTGGCAAACAGAACATCGTCCGGCTGGAACTGGGAGTATCCCCGCATGACCTTCGCGAACGGCCTCCGCTCTTGAACGTCCATTCCGCGAGATTCTTCGGCCACCCTCGCCATCGGAACGAAGACGACCGGCACGTCGTCAGCGTAGGCAGGGCTACGTCTCCTGGGATTCACTTCCGCCAAATCCACTATCGCGGCGCTGATCCAGCCCGGAGGAAGCGGGCCTGTCGCCAACTCACTCACGCCGCTAGCCTCTCATTCAACTCCGCCAACACCGTATCGAGCTCGTCGCCGAACGCCCCGTACACGGCGCCAAGTCCCCCCATCTGGCTGAACGGTGCGTACTCGAAGTCGTCCCGGTCGATCACCAGGCTCCGGGCAATGTGGTCCTTGATGGCATCCAGCCACCGTAGCTGGTCGGCGTTGAACGCCCGTCCGCCTCGCGCCTTCTCGGTAAGCCACTCCCGATAGCGCTCCTCCACCTGGTCAGCAACAGGAATCAAGGGCCTGCCGGGGCTGATTGCGCGCTTCACGATCGCCACCAGGTCGACCAGCGCGCCGCCGCCCCTCCCCTGCACCTTCTCGGGCTCGACCAACTCGTAGAGTCGCCATAGCCCGTTGGCGGGATCCTGCAGCCCGACAGGCGGGCTGCGGAGCGCATCCCGCAGCTCCTTGACGTGCCGGTAGCGAAGACCCGCTCGATAGGGGCGGCTGTAGAGAATCCGCAGCGCCTCGATGCGGTCCTGGTTGTCTTCCAGAAACCGCTTGAAGTCCTCCAGCCTGGAACGGGCTCTCTCGACGGCCGTCCCGTCGTAACCGGAGCCCAGCAGTTGGTCGAGGGCAGCCTCGTCGATGATCTGGTAGAGGTTCTGAGTGATCTCGGTGATCGCCCGCCGCAACCCCGGCCGAGTGAACGGCTTGAGAGCAGCGGTCATCCGCTCGCGCTCGACCCGTTCAAGCTGTTCGCCGGTCGGTTCTACGCCCTCCGCCAGTCCGTACTCGACAATCGCCGCCTCGTGCGTCGCGTCGGGGTCGATGCTGTGCAGAAGCTCGCCGGTCAGCCTCTCCAGCGTCGACCCGTCCGCTTCCCGCGCGATTCGCGATCGCTGCTGCTCGTCGACCCGCCGGCCGAGACGCGCCAGGCGCGATGCCAGACTCGAAACGAGATCGGGGTGGGCCATGCCCTGCGCCGCCATCTGCAGCAGCTTCTCGGTGCTGACCGAAGGCTGACGTTCCAGCGGCCTCGAGTCCGTCTTGTCCCGTTCGCACACGCCGACCGCATCGACGATCACGAAGTGCTCCTTCGCATCGGCGTCCGGCGTCACGCCCTGCAGGTCGTCGCGGTCGATCACCCGCACGCCCCGGCCCTTCATCTGCTCGAAGTACGAAGCGGACTTCACGTTGCGCATGAAGAGCAGGCACTCGAGCGGTTTCACGTCCGTGCCGGTCGCGATCATGTCCACGGTGACCGCGATGCGCGGGTTGTACGAGTTGCGGAAGCTGCTCAGCAGATCCTCCGGCTTGGCGCCGGTCGTCTTGGAAGTGATCTTCTGGCAGAAGTCGTTGCCCTTGCCGAACTCCTCCTTGAGGATCTTGACGATGTCGTCGGCATGGCTGTCCTGCTTGGCGAAGACGAGGGTCTTCGGCACTTCGGTGCGACCCGGAAAGATCTCGCTGAAGAGCCGCTCCCGGAAGGTGCGCACAACGAGCCGGATCTGGTCCGGCGCCACCACGTCGCGGTCAAGTTGAGTCGCCGTGTACGTGAGGTCGTCTTCCATCTCGGCCAGGGTCACTTTGCGCGTACGGCGGTCGCGCCGGGGGACGTGGCGCCCGGCTTCCACGGTGCTTCCCTTCTCGGAGATCTTCGTCTTGATCCGGTAGACCTCGTAGCCGACGTTGATCCCGTCCGCGACCGCCCTGGTGTGCGAGTAGTCCTGGACGACGTTGTTGTTGAAGAAGCCGATCGTCTGCGGGCTCGGCGTGGCGGTCAGCCCAACCAGGAACGCGTCGAAGTACTCCACGACCTGCCGCCAGACGTTGTAGATCGACCGGTGGCACTCGTCGATGACGATGAAGTCGAACGCCTCGATGGGAAGGTCTGGCGCGTACTCCACCGGAACCGGTTCCGCGCCGCGTAGCCGGCCCGACTCGAACAGGGATTTCTCCTCGTTCTCAGGGTCGTACTCCGCCTCGCCCTTCAGGATGGAGTAGAGCCGTTGAATGGTCGTGATCACGACCTTGCTCGCCGGGTCGACGGCGTTGCCGCGCAGGCGCTGGACCACGTACTCCTCGGCGAAGGCATAGCCCGACGACGGATCGCGGAACTGCTGGAACTCGTTCAAGGTCTGTCGCCCGAGGTTGTTGCGGTCGACCAGGAACAGGATGCGCTTCGCCTTCGCGTGCTTGATCAGGCGATAGCAGGCAGAGACCGCCGTGAACGTCTTGCCACTGCCGGTCGCCATCTGGATGAGAGAGCGCGGCCGACCGTGCGCGAGCGACCGCTCCAGGTTCCGAACAGCCTTGAACTGCACACGCCAGAGTCGGCCCTGATCCAGTTCCGGTAGCCGACGGAGCATCCCTCGCAGTTGCTCGGGCTCCAGATTCTGGAGCCGAAGCAACTCTTCCGGGCGGTGAAAGGTGAAGATCTCACGGCTCCGAGGGTCCGGATCGAGTCCGTTTGTGAACTGGGCTACTTCACCCGTCGACTCGTAGGCGAATGGAAGTGGCCGCCGCCAGGCCGGGACCCACTGATGCAGTCCTTCCGTGTACTTCTTCGACTGGAGGATGACGCCCTGGAGCGTGTGGCCGGCGGGCTTGGCTTCGACGACGCCGATGGCTCGGGCGTCAACGTAGAGGAGGTAGTCGGCCCAGCCCGTCTTCTCCTTCCCGGCCTCGTGCCATTTCAGCGGATACTCCCTGACCGCCACGCCAGCGCTCGCGTGGATGTCGACGTCGACGTGGTCCTGGACCTCCCAGCCTGCGGCTGCGAGTTGGCGGTCGATCTTCTTGCGGGCGCGCTGTTCGGGGGTCAGGGGCATTCGGCAGATCCCGGCTGAGGAGAGGCCGAGCACCTGGTCACTCCAACAAGAGGAGCCCTGGTTGCCGGGCTAGGCGGACCACAGCGTCGACCGGATGGCACCGGATCGTACAACCCCATGCCCCGAGGCCACCCGAGGCCCTACCACAAAAGCGCAGCCGTCCACCGGTCCTTTGAAGCGCTTCAGGACCTATGTGTGGACTTAGAAGGAGCCCGGTGCGAGTTCCGAGTATCTCGCTACCGATCAAGCCAGTCGACGCACGTCACTGCTCCCACTCGCATTCGTCCACCCACGGCACGGCTTCCGCCTTCCGCGTAAGCCGGTTGAAGTACGTGCCCTGATAGCCTACAACCCTCATCACCATCAAGTCCGCGAGCCAGATTGCCACTTGAACGAAGTAGCTCTGTCTCGGTCCGCCGAGCCCCAATAGCCGCGTCGCGTTCCGTGGATCATCGAGGTGCAACAGCCAGTTCTGAACATTGGACAAAGGCCGAGAGAGCGTTCCGCTTCGCTTCTCCTTCTCCTGCACACGATTGTCTGCCGACCACAACTCCTCGTGCTTCTCCGAAAGGTAGCGCCTACCCTCTCGGTCAGGAATCCTGTCCGGTACCTTGAGGTGCCTAAGGCACTCGATCATCGTCTGATGTCTACCTCGACTGCGATTCGCTCCGACCAGAATACTCGTAAGAATGCTGATGGCTCCGAACGCGTCCCGCAAGTAGAGTATGGACGGTTTAGATCCTGGTGCACCCTTTTCCCTGCTTCTGAGCATCTGCAGGGCGAGATGGAAAACACCGCTACACTTCCGGTTTGACTCCCACGTGTCCGCGAAGACACTGAACGCGTGGTCGACCATCTCGCCGTGAAGGGCAGTGCTTCCTTCCGGTCTATACTTGGGTAGCCAAGAGACACGATCTCTCTGCACGGTGGCATGCGGGTTTAGTTTGTACCCTCTGAACACGAGTCGCCCCTTGCGGTAGGCTTTGATATGGAACACTGGCGCCACACAGTGATTGACCCATCCCACGAATGCCTCCAGTAGCTCCACAAGTCCGTTGAACTCGGCCCAAGTGATGACCCCGCCGGACCTCTTGCGGATGCCAACGACAGAGTCGTGCTGTAGCGTCTTCGTATCGACCAGTGCTCTCCAGTACGCCGAAGTCGGCGAGAACCAGATCTCGAAGCAGCGATGAAGCATGCGAAGCGTCCTCATACCGATCCAGGGCATTCCGCGGCGGGTACGGTCCTCCCGCTGTGGTGGCATTTCAACAAGCAGAAACGGCCGACCCGGTCTCGCCCAGCCCGGCGTCGTGCATGCTCCGTTGGCCAATGGATCGCTGGAGACGACGCCGAAGACAACGGTATCGATCTCAGGAGAGGTCTCCTTGAATTCGTCAGGGAAGAGCCGTATGCCCGTTTCTCGCACGTCGACCATCCGCTGCTGAGAGATCTGATTCGGGTCGAGCCGGCCGACCACGAACGTTCGTCCAGTGAGTGTCACTCCATTCTCCAGTGTCAGTTTCTCTACGGCACCGAGCGAAAAGAGGTGTCGCCCAGTGATGTCGACGTGAAGGGGCTGCCTCGGGGACGACTTGAGTTCATACCGCAGACGGACGTCTACAGGCCGTGGCCATGGTTCCTTTGCCGGGCCACCATTCTCGTCTTCGGCGAGTTCGATTATGCCTCTGGACGTGCAGATTGTGTGCATCGCGTCGACCGAGACTATTACAATGGCGGGGCCACTTGTCGTCGCAACCCCCGTTTCGTCGTAAGGAGATCCCGATGGCTGAGAAGATGCTCGCAAAAGAGCGGGCTTTCTACGAAGAGCACTTCGAGGAGTACCGGCGGGAGTACGCCGGTCGCTGTCTCCTGATCCACGGTTCCGAGTTGATTGGCGACTACCAGGACGAGTTGGACGCCGCCTACGAGGGCTACCGGCACACCTGGCGGACAGGGACCGGGGACCAAGGCTATCTCGTCGTGAAGGCTGGCGAACCGGCGGTGAAGACTGTTACGGTGCCCAGCGCGATCTGGATGCGGCTCGCCAAGTCGTCGAGAGAATCGAAGCCCAATCTCAAGGAGCTGCTTCTGGCACCCGAGCCGAGGACCGGGGAACCGGCCTTGCCGCGGCAACAATTCCGGCATCGGGACGTGGCTCGATGCGGATCTTGACCGGGGTGCGGTCTGGGCCAACGGCACAGAACAGGCAGGGCAGAGAAGAGGCCGCCGGCCAAGGCCGGCGACGATTCCCCACCGCCTTCGGCGGCAGCCGGTGAGGACGCCGGCGCACCCAGTCTTTCTACCCCTGCTGCTCGATCCACCAGTCGATGTGTTCATCCAGCACGACCATCGGCATGGCGCCGCTGCCGATGACGGCGGCGTGGAAGGCCTTGATGTCGAAGCGGTCGCCGAGGGCTTCCTCGGCCTTTCGGCGCTTGCGGAGGATCTCCAGGTTGCCGATGCGGTAGGCGAGGGCCTGGCCGTGGATGTCGGCCGAGTAGCGCAGGAGTTCCGTGGCGACTTCGACGTCGGAGTAGACGACCCGGGCGCTCATGTACTCGCGGGCGCGCTCGAGGTCCCAGCCGAAGAAGTTCATCCCGGTGTCGAGCACGAGGCGGCAGGAGATGAACATCTCCATGACGAGGCGGCCGTACAGGTCGTACGCGTTCTCGTAGACGCCCATCTCCTTGCCCAGGTTGGCGGCGTACTCGGCCCAGCCCTCGGTGAAGGCGCCGTAGCCGATCGTCTCGCGGCGGAAGCGGGGCAGGTCTTCCCGCTCGTTCGCGAGCGCGAGCTGGAAGTGATGGCCGGGGATCAGCTCGTGGTAGATCAGCCCCTGGGCCGAGAAGAGGGAGCGGTTTTCGAGGTCAGAGCCGTTGTAGCGGTACTCGCCGCGCGGGTTGACGGACGTCGGAAGCTGGTAGACGCCGAAGGTCATCGTCGCCTCGGAGGTCGGATCGAGGCGGCGGACGCCGTAGGGCGCCTCGGGCAGGACGTCGAAGTAGTCGGCGATGTGGGGCTCGATCTTCTCGATGTAGCCCATGTAGCGTTCCTCGACCTCGTCGGGCGACGCGGCGATGAAGCGCGGGTCGGCGCGGACCTGGTCGAGGAACTCCTTCATCGCGGTCTCTTCGGAACTCGCCTCGAAGCCGATCTCCTCGCGCAGCGCCGCCAGTTCCGCTTCGATCCGCGCGACCTCGTCGAGGCCGAGGTGGTGGATCTCCTCGGGCGTGAGATCGGTCGTCGTGTGCATCCGCACGCGGTGCATGTAGAGCTCGCGGCCGCCCGGCACCGTGCCGAGCCCCACCTGCTCGGGCGCGGCCTCCAGGTAGTCGTCGCCGAGCTCGGCGATCAGGCGGCCGAACTGCGGGTCGATTCCGGTCTCAACCGCCGCGCGGACCTGGGCGAGGAAGTCGTCGACGCCGTCGCCTACGCGGTCGGCCGCCGGCACGAACAGCTCTTCGAGCCGACCCCGGTAGCCCTCGAACATCCCGGTCACTGCCGGAACCTGGGCTTTCGGCAGGTAGATGCCGCGTTCCTTCTGCCCCGCCACCTTGTCGGCGAGTTGCCCGATCGCCTGGGCGTACTCGTCGAGCAGGTGGACGTAGTGCGCCCGGTCATCCCCGGTTCCGACCGGTGCGGCGGCGAGCAACTGGTGGAGGATGTTCAGAACGAAACCGCCGCCGGCATACGGCGTGATGTTGAAGTCCGCCCAGTAGTGCTTCGGCGCCTCGACCAGCATGCCGAGGTTCCAGCGCAGGAGTTCGAGCGACAGCCAATCCTCGTGGTCGATCGCTTCCTCGTCGACCCCGGCCAGCCGGTCGAGCAGGTCCTGGGCGAAGGCCGCGTTCGATTCGGCCGCCTCGAGCGTCGAGTCCGGGAAGTGCTCGACCTTCTCGCCGCGGCGGAATCTGAGGTACGGATCCTGGTCGGCGACGAATTCGAGGTAGTCGTTGCCGGCGGCGGCGATGAGGTCGCCGTCGGCGGGGCCGTCGCCGGAGATCTCGACGCTGCAGGCGGCGAGCAGGGGAAAGGCGAGGATGGCGAGGAAAGTGATTGCAGATCTCATGGTCGCCTCATCGTTGGCAAAGCAGTCGCCGCCAGGCGGCGCGTCTTTCCGGAAAGCCGGCCGGAAGGCCGGCGCACCCAGTGTGAGTCCTTCTCGCGGTACCCGCAAGGCTGGCCAGAAGGCCGGCGCACTCAGTGTCAGGCGCGCAAGTTCCTAGCGTAAAGCACCGGCACGACGACGAGGTTGAGGAACGTCGACGTCAGCAGACCGCCGAGAATGACCTGGGCCATCGGACTCAGGATCTCGTTGCCCGGGGCGCCGGCGGCGAACACCAGGGGCACCAGCGCCAGCCCGGCGGTCAGCGCGGTCATCAGGATGGGCGGCATGCGCTCTTCCGAGCCGCGCCGGACGGCCGCTTCGAGCGACAGTCCCTCTCCGAGGAGACGCCGGTAGTTGCTGACCAGCAGGACGCCGTTCCGCGTCGCGATGCCGAACAGCGTGACGAAGCCGACGACGGTCGCGAGCGACAGGACGCCGCCGCCGAGAGCCACCGCGACGACCCCGCCGACCAGCGCGAGCGGGACGTTGACGAGCATCGCCAGCGTGTCCCGGTGGCTGCCGAACTCGACGTAGAGCAGGCCGTACATGCCGGCCAGGATGAGCACGACGAGCAGGCCCATCGCCCCGAAGCGCCGGCCGGCCTCCTCGAACTGCCCGCCGAAGGTCACGAAGTAGCCTGACGGCAGGTCAACCTCCGCGTCGACCGCGGCCTGCGCGCGTTCGACCGTGCCCACGAGGTCCGCGCCGGCGACGTTCGCCGTGACCATCGCCACCCGCTGGGCGTTCTCCCGGCGGATGAGCGACGGACCCAAAGCGTGGCGCACGCTGCCAACCGCGCCCAGACGCACGAGATCACCGGCTGGCGTCGAGACCGGAAGAGCCGCGACCCGGTCCGGCTCGGCCCGGAGATCAGGCGGCAGGCGGACCGCGATGTCGGAGGCCAGGCCCTCCTCCACGATCTCGCCGACGACGACGCCCTGGAAGAGCGCTTCCACGGCCTCCCCGAGGTCCGCGAGGCTCAGCCCGTACCGGGCCATCGCCGTGCGGTCGAAGTCTACGACGAGCTGCGGCACCGGCGACTGTTCCTGGTTCGACAGATCGACGATGCCGGGCACTGCCCCGAGCACCTGCTCGATCCGCGCCGCGAGCGATCGCAGCACGGCGAGATCGGGGCCGAAGACCTTGACCGCGAGGTTCGTCCGCGAGCCCGAGATCATGTGGTCGATCCGGTGGCTGATCGGCTGCCCGAAGGTGACGGTGGCGCCCGGAATCGCGGCAACGGCGCGGCGCATCTCCGCCACCAGCTCGTCCTTGGAGCGGCCGTCTTCGAGCCGGGACAGCACGACCTCCATCTCCGAAGCGTTCACGCCCTGTACGTGCTCGTCCTTCTCCGCGCGACCGGTGCGCCGGCTCGTCGAAACGACTTCGGGAAAGGCGAGCAGCGCCTCTTCGACCTGGCTGCCCAGCCGGTCGCTCTCCGCGAGCGGAATGCCGGGCGCGCTGACCACGGACACGGTGAGCGATCCCTCGTTGAACGGCGGCAGGAAGCTGCGCCCCAGCCCGGGCAGGAGGGCGACCGCGAGCACGACCAGCAGGGCCGATGAAGAAAGCACCGCCCAGCGGTGCGAGAGGCACCAGTCCAGGGTCGGGGTGTAAGCCCACTGGAAGGCGCGCAGGAGCCACGGTCCCCGGACCCGGAGCGCCCGCCCCCGGCCCAGGAACAGCACCGCGAGCACCGGCGTGACCGTCAGCGCCACGACCAGGGAAGCTGCGAGCGCCGCGATGAAAGCGAGCCCGAGCGGTCGCAGCAGCCGGCCTTCGAGCCCCGGCAGGAAGAAGATCGGAATGAACACGAGGACGACGATCAGGGTGGCGAGCAGGATCGGGCTCAGTACCTCCCGGGTCGCGGCGGCTGCGACCTCTTCCGGCGCCCTGCGCTCGCCTTCCGGCAGTCGGCGCTCGTCTTTCATCCGCCGGAAGATGTTCTCGATCGCGATGATCGCGTCGTCGACCAGGAGGCCGATCGCGATCGACAGGCCGCCCAGCGTCATCGTGTCGATCTGCAGTCCGAAAGCGGAGATCACCAGGATCCCGGTGACCAGGGAGAGCGGGATCGCGAATGCCGAGATGAAGGTGGTCCGGACGCTGCCGAGGAAGAGCGCCAGGATGACGATGACCAGGATCGCTCCGTCGCGAAGCGCCTCGGAGACGTTGCCGATCGCCACCTCGATGAAGTCGGCCTGACGGAAGTTCTCGCCCTCCAGGGTGACGCCCTCGGGGAGAGTCGGCTGCAGCCGGGCGAGGGTTTCGTCGATCGCCGCGGTCAGGTCGAGCGTGTTGGCCCCCGGCTGCTTCTGCACCGACAGGATGACCGCCGGACGGTTGCGGTAGGAGGCCGCGCCGCGGGCGGGCGCCGGCCCCCATTCGACGTCCGCGACGTCGCCGACCCGCAGCGGGATCCCGCCGTCGACCCGCACGACGGCGGCCGCCACCTCCTCCGGGCTGCGGGCGCGGCTGCGCACGCGCACGATGTGCTCCTCGCCGGCCTCCACGTGAAAGCCCGCCGAAAGAACGCGGCTCGATCGGGCCACGGCGTCGATCACGTCGGCGAGCGGAAGGTCGTTCTGGGCAAGAACGGTGGGGCGCACCGTGACCTGGAGTTGCCTCTGCTCGCCCCCTATCGGGACGACCTGGGACACCCCGGGAAGCGACAGGAGAGTCCGCCGCACGACCGTCTCCGCCACCCGGCGAAGCTCCATCGAGCTGACGCCGCCCTCCTCGACGGGACCTGAGGTCATCGCGATGAAGGTGATCTCGCCCATGATCGACGAGATCGGTCCAAGCTCCGGGGTCTCGGCCTGCGCCGGAAGGTCGACCCGCTGCAGGCGCTCGCTCACGACCTGACGGGCGCGGTAGATGTCGGTTCCCCAATCGAACTCGACCCAGGCCACCGAAATCCCGTCGGCCGAGATCGAGCGCAACCGCCGCACCCCGGGCGAGCCGTTGATCGCCGACTCCACCGCATAGGTCACGAGGAGCTCGACCTCCTCCGCGGCCATTCCCGGGGCTTCCGTGATCACGGTCACCGTGGGGGCCGAGAGGTCGGGGAAGATGTCCACCGGCAGCCTCAGGATCCAGGCCGCTCCGCCCACGGTGAGCAGCACCGCTCCGGCGACGACCAGCAGCCGATGGCGCAGGGAGAAGCGGAGCAGTCGCTCTAGAGGGCCCATCCTTCCGGCCTCAGTGGACGTGGCCGTGGGCTTCGCCGCTCGCCATGAGCGACGAACGGCGAATCGCATCGCCGCCCCGGGTCACCAGGCGCTGGCCGGGCGCCAGACCGTCGACGAGCACCTGGTCGCCCTGCCGGCCGAGCACCGTCACCGTCTGCCGCTGAAAGTCCTCACCGGACAGTTGCAGGAAGACGACCGGCACGCCGCCGTCGTCGACCAGCGCCGAAGCGGGCACGACGATGCCGCTGTCCTCGCCGGCCATCAGCACCTGTGCCGCGACGGTCGATCCGAGCGCGAAACCCGTGCCGGCGAGGCCGGGGGCCTCGAGCAGGACGGTCACCGTACCGGTCCGGGGCGAGAGTTCCGGCGAAACGGAGACGAGGGAAAGCCCCTCGTCGATCCGTACCGGTCCACTCTCCGGGTCGTCGAGGACGACGCCTCGCAGGCCGGCCTCCGCGAGCCGCCGCGCATCCTGGGGCGGCAGGGCGACCTCGATCCACACGACATCGGTCCGAACCAGCCGGGCAAGGGAGTCGCCGGCGGCAACCGTCGCGCCGGGCGTTGTGCTGACGGCGGCGATGCGGCCGGAGAACGGAGCCTTGAGGGAGATGCCGGCGCCGTCCGCTCCGCCTTCGCGCGAGGACCGAGCCGACTCGAGATCCCGCTCCGCCGCACGATGTCGCGTCTCCAGCAACCGGGCGCGGACCCCGGCTTCCCCGACCTCCCGCTCACTGACCGCTTCGAGCGTCAGCAGTTCACGCAGCCGAGCGCTCCGCGCTCGCGCGCTTTCCAGCTCCACGGCCAGGGTCTCGACTTCCGCTTCCAGCGTCGCCAGACTCCGCTCGGAAGCGACCAGGGGAACCACGCGGAACAGGTGAGAATCCCGTTCCACGCGGCGTCCGACGAACGGCCAGGAACGGGACTCCGCCGGTGGTTGCACGACGCCGTCGACCTGCGCGGTGACGGTGCTCTCGCCGCCCGCCGGCGGACGGAAGGTCGCCACGCCGGAGACGCTGCGGGCCAGGTGCCCCTCCTCGACCCAGGCAGTCGCGAAGCGACCCTGCCACTGCTGCTCCTTGAGGAAGGACACGGGCTCGCCGCCGTCGGAACCGGCTGGCAGCGCCGGCGCCCGCACGAGGCCATCCGGATGGTACGCCTCGCCGACCCGGACCCAGCCGCCTCGAATCTCCTCGATCCCGGTCCCGTCGTCGATCCGGAAGAGAAGCTGCGCCTCGCCGGTCCGCCGCGGGGTGACCTCGATGGCGAAGTGGCCGGGATCGGCCGAGCCGGAGGCGCCGAAGACCTGCCTTCCTCCGCCATCGACGAGGACAATCTCCACGGTCCCCTCCACCAGGGGTGCGAAGTCCGCCAGACGCGTGACGTGGGTGTGGGCCATCGCGGTCTGGCCGACCTCCAGAACGTCGACCTCGGGGAAGACCTCGAAGCGCTCGCCGAGGGCGGTGACCGACCAGGTTTCGCCGTCGCCGTGGCTGTGGCCGTTGTCGCCGCCGTGGTCGTGCGACCCGTCTGGCGGAGCCGCCGTGCAGGCAAGGAGAAGGAGCACCGGAACGGTGATTCGCACCCACCTCATGACCCCGGCCCTCCTTCCTGAACCGCCGCCAGCCGTTCCAGCTCTCGGTGAGCTGCCAGCGCCGCCTCATGCAGATCGAGCACCGCCAGCTCCGCCTCGGTCACCGAACGATGCGTCTCCAGCAGATCGGTGAGCCCGGCCTCGCCCTGCCGGAAGGCCGCCTCCGCGCCGTCCAGCATCCGTTCCGTAGCGCCCAGTTCCCGCCGCGCCTCCGCGAGAGCAGCCGCAAGCCGCGTGAAGTTGCTGTTGGCGGCGGTGCGAGAGGAGGTCGATTCGCGTTCGGCCAGTTCGAGCCTTGCCCGAGCAGCTTCAAGGGCCGCACCCGAGCTTCGCCGAGCCGCCTGCCGGCGGTCGAACAGCGGAACCGACCAGGCGACGCCGAAGATCGGCCCGTCGACGGCGCCGGATGTGAAGTCCTGCCGGTGCCAGCCCAGGGTGACCTCTGGCGAGGCAAAGATCGGCCGAGTGGCGAGCTCAGCCAGTTCGGCCGCGGCAACGTCCGCCTCGGCCGTGCGGATCCGCGCATCGGCCCCGTCCAGCGACGGCGCGTCCGGCAGCTCCGGCAACACGGGCCACGCGTCCGCCGGCAGGCCGGGGTTCCAGGCCGCGGCCTCCGCTCGCGCCTGTTCTCCCTCTACACCGGCAAGGGCAACCCGGGACCGGAGCGTGGCGGCGGCGAGCCGGAGCCGACTCGCTTCGAGCCCGGAGGCTTCCCCTCTCTCCGCACGCACGGCCTCGCGCTGGGCGAGCGACTCGACCCGCTCCGCCTGGGTCGCCAGCCGGTTCTGGCGCGCGGCGGCCACCGCCCAAGCGGCGTAGGCCTCTCTCATCGCGAGTCGGTGCGCCAGGAGCTCGTTGGCGAAACGCCTCCGCGCGGCCTCGACCTCCCCTTCCCGAGCCCCAATCTGCGGTCCGCGCTCGATGCCCGGAAGCTGCCAGGAGACCAGGATGTCGGTCTGCCCGATCGGCCCGCTGGGATCCTCCCGCACGGCCCCCAACTCGGGATTCCTGAACGTCCTGGCTTCGAGCACGCCGGCTTCCGCGCGCCCCACGGCCTCGGCGCTCTCGCGAACGGCCGGGTGCGCCTCGTCGAGGACCGATAGGAACTCGGCCTCGCTAACGACAGGCCGGTCCTGCGCCGCTCCGGCGACGGCAAAGAAGCCTCCAAGGAGGCCGATCAGGCTGAAACGATGCATGCTGACTCCTTTCCACGTCCAGGTTCCGGGTACGAATCGCACCCGGGCCTAAGGCCGTGGATCAGAGCAGCAGCGCGCAGTGAGACCGGAACAGGAGCGGCGGCGGTCCGCGTCGGGACGCCGCCTCGTAGGGCGTTCCCTCGGCGCGCGTCAGGGACTGCGAAGAAGGCGCCGCAAGCACCGCCACCGCTGACGGACCAGGCCGCTGCACGCCCGCTTCCGAGTCCAGCGTGACGTCGTGGTCGTGGTCCGGCACGACCTCGTCGTCGTGGTGATGCCCGTGGGTCGCCGACCTGGCCAGAGCCGCGGTGTCGTGCTCGTGCCCGGACGCGAAGAGATGGGTCGCCAAGTCCAACCCGGCGGTGACCGCAAACGCACCCGGAGTCTGGCATCCGAGCAGGATGACCACCGCGACGAGACGCTTGAGCGGAGTGCTCACGCTGGTCACTGTGCCAGACGCGCCACGGTTGGTCAATGAAGCCGGGGCTCCTCACCCGCCCAGGCAGTCCTGCGGGTTAAGGTGAACCGCTTCAACGAAACCACAAAGGTCGTCACCGCCATGATGCGAAGCTCCTTCCATTCGCCGAAGCCCCGGTCCCTGGTTCTTGCCGGTCTCCTTCCCCTCTGCCTCGCGGCCTGCGGCGGTAACAACCCGCCGCCGCCCGAGACAGAACAGATCCCCTTCACCGAGACGCTCCACGGCGTCGAGTTCGAGGATCCCTACCGGTGGCTGGAGGACGACGACAGCGAGGAGACCCGCGCCTTCATCGACCGGCAGAACGAGTACGCCGAGCTGATCGTCGGCGAGCCGCCGGAACGGGAGTGGGCGAGGCGGCGGCTGGGCGAGCTCATCGACACGCCTTCCATCGGCTCTCCGAACAAGGCGGGCGAGTACGAGCTCTTCACCCTGCGCCGTGCCGGCGAGGAACTGGCGTCCATCGTGCGCCGACCGGCGCCGGAGGATGCCGAGGCCGGGCCGGCGAAGATCGATCCGGCGGGCGAGTACGAGGTCGTGATCGACCCCGCGGAAGCCGCCAGTGAGTACGCGCACCTCGGCATCGTCGGCGTTTCGCCCGACGGAGGGCAGATGCTCTACAACGTCCGCCTCGGCGGCGAGGACGAGACGACGGTCCGCCTGCGCGACCTGGAGCGGAACGTCGACCTCGACTTCGTCATGCCCCGGGCGCTGAACGATCAGGCGTTCTTCGCGAAGGACGGCAGCGGCATCTACTACACGGTCCGGGACCGCCACGAGGGTTCACGGGTCCGCTTCCACCGGTTCGGGACGGACCGGGCGGACGACGCCCTCGTGTTCGGCGAGGGGATCGGGCCGCGCGCCTTCGTCCGCGCCGAGCAACTCGACGAGGCGAAGCTGCTCGTCGGCGTCCAGCACGGATGGGCCCGGAGCGACCTCTACCTGGTGGAAACCGGCACCTGGAACGTGACGCCGATCGTCGAAGGCATGGAGGCCCGCTTCAACACCCACCACCATGACGGCCGGTTGTTCGTGCGCACGAACCTGGATGCGCCGCTCAACCGGTTGATGGAGGTCAACCTCGAGCGGCCGGAGGTTGCTGACTGGCGCGAGGTGGTGCCGGAAGCCGAGGACGTTCTGCAGGGCGTGTCGGTCATCGACGGCAAGCTGTACCTGACCTACCTGCACCACGTGGCGAGCCGAATCCGCGTCTTCGACCTCGACGGTACGCCGGCGGGCGAGGTCGAGGTGCCCGAACACCACAACGCCGGCATTCGGGGCGCCGGCGAGGGCAGGGCGCTGCTGTCGCTCGCCTCCTACCTGCAGCCGCCCGTCACGTACCTGCTCGATCTCGAGACGGGCGAGCGCGAGGTCTTTCGGGAACCGCAAGCGCCTTTCGACGGCGCCGGCTACGTCCTGAAGCAGGTCCGCTACACCTCGAAGGACGGGACGTCCGCGCCGATGTACATCGCCCACAGGGAGGGCTTCGAGCCCGACGGCACGACGCCGGCCCTGCTCAATGGCTACGGCGGGTTCAACGTCTCCCTGACCCCGCGGTTCAATCCGTTAGCGGCCCTGTGGCTCGAGGCCGGCGGCGTCTACGCCGTCGCCACGCTCCGCGGCGGCAGCGAGTACGGCGAGGAGTGGCACCAGGCCGGGATGCTCCACAACAAGCAGACCGTCTTCGACGACTTCATCTCGGCTGGCGAATGGCTGATCGCCGAAGGCTACAGCGACCCGGATCGCCTGGCGATCCACGGCGCCAGCAACGGCGGCCTGCTGGTGGGCGCCTCCCTCACCCAGCGGCCGGACCTCTACCGCGCCGTCCTCTGCGGCTTCCCCGAACTCGACCTGATCCGCTTCTACAGCTTCACCGAGGCGAACAACATGCCCGCCCTGCTCGAGTACGGCGACGGCGAGATCCCCGACCAGTTCGAGTCACTGCGCGGCTTCTCGCCCTACCAGGCGATCCGCGACGGCGTCGCCTACCCCGCCGTCATGCTGACCCAGGGCGACCGCGACACTCGGGTGCCGCCGCTCCAGGCCCGCAAGGTGGCGGCCCGGTTGCAGGCGGCGACGTCCTCGGGCCTGCCGGTCATCATGCGTTACCACCCGTACGCGGGCCATGCGGCCAGTCGCGGGTTGCCGATGTCGGAGCGGATCGAGTTCGTGGCGGCGGAGGCGACGTTTCTGTTGAGTCAGACGGGGTTGGAAGTACCGGGGCCAACTCGATGACCCGAGGGGCATCCTCATCAGCTTGCTCGCCACCAATAGGACCTCGACTTCCCTCTAGAGGCACCCTCACTCCCCGAACCAGGAGGTAACTGTTGACTGACACCGTAATCGAACATCCGACGTACATGGCCGATATCCGGCACTTCTTTGACGACATCGACCTCGAGCACATGCACCGAAGAGGCCTCGACCTATCCACCTACCAAACCCTCAAGAGCCGTTCTACGGACGTCTACTTTCAGACCCGGCCACCTACAGCCAACATGCCGCCCGACTCCGAAAGGAAGTGGAGCCACGAACGATCTAGATCTTTCGAAAACTGGGTTCGCGACGGGCATCCTTTTGGCGATCCCAGACCCGTCGCTCCCCAATCCGGTAGCACGACTCGGGTTCGTAAGGACGCCAGCACTCTGAACACTGACGAGCTCCAGCAACTGAGTCGCGCATTCGAGGGTCTAATGAACCGCCAGCCGAGTGATCCGACGAGCTACTTCTCTCTCGCCTCCCTACACTGGTACCCTATTCCCTTTCTCTGCAAACATCACGAGGATCGCTACAATCCATGGCATCGTGCCTATCTAGTCGAGTTCGAAGATGCACTCCGCACAGTCGAAGGCTGCGAGCAGGTGACTCTACCGTACTGGGACATCACCAAGCCGCCGCCGCCGTTCCTTTTCTCTGAGCCCTTCCGAGACTACCAACTGCCGCTCGACATCCATGAAGACTACCGGTCCGGGTACACCACCATTCGTCACTCTCGCGAGGACATCGCCACCAACGTCCAGAGAGAAGGCATTCCCGGCAACATACGTCACGCCATGGCGAGGCCAGTCTGGTCAGACTTCGCAAGCTATCATGGCGGCGGCATCGAAGCTGCGCATGACGCCGGCCACGGGGCCTGTGGTGCCACGCTGTCAGTACCCGACGCCGCTGCTTTCGACCCGCTGTTCTGGTTCTTTCACGCCAACTGGGACCGTCTTTGGTGGGAATGGCAACAGGCTATGCGGGCTACCACAGTGTGGAGCTTTCGAAGCACCATAACGGGATCCACACTATTCCTCGAGCCGCCGCTAAACGGCCTTAGTCCCTTTACATTGACCACCGACGCCGTAGTAGATTTGACGGCTCTAGGTATAGGCTACACGCTGCCAGCGGCCGAGGGGCCGAGCGCAACACCAACTTTGGATCGAGCCCGTTTCGGGAGTCGCAGCGTGGCCACGGGCCTTCGGGTTGGGCGCGGGCGTCTCGTCTCAGTGCGTTTGAAGGGCGTGAACCGGCTTGCCATCCCAGGTAGCTTTCGAGCGATTCTGCGAGCGGAGGGCCAAGAACTAGCCCGGCGGACGTTCTTTCAACCGACGGTGCCGGCTGAATGTGCGAATTGTAGGAGAAACAGCCACATCGACCTAACGTTCACAGCGGGAATCGATGACGTCCTCGGTACGGAGCTCAAGGTTGACATCGAGCTTGTAGTGCCGGATCGGGCTATTGGTTCTCGCATGTCTCTATCGGCGGTTGGCGACCCCAGCCTAAACGTACGCCTGCTACTCAGCGACCCAGAGTGAGACGTTCGAGGCAGCGCTTTCTTGGGCCGACGCCGCTCTAACAAACAGGCGGCCGAGCTACGCAGTCTGTGGCAGAGACTGGCTGTGGAGGCGGGTTAGAGGACGAGTGGTACCCGGTCTGAACGGCCGCGAGTAGTAACAAGACCGGCTGCCATAGCAAGAGAGAGAGTCCGGCGGAAGAAGGTGCGCAGATCACAGTAGATTCGCGTCAGACCCCAGGCGTCCGGGGCGATGGGGTCGCGTTTCACTGCGCCAAGACGGTGTGCGTGGCTGCGATCCAGGGCACGCGGACGCCCGGCGCGAAACAGCGCGCACATGAGCAAGCCGAGGTAGCCGGCAGGTCCGAGAATCAGCAGCCGCTTTCGGATGTTCTGGCTGCCGCGCAGGTGTACTCGGCGCATAGCGCCGGTCAACAGCGGTTGGCCCCCTCAAAGTAGCCGACCATCAGCATGCGGTAGTACCCATCTGAAGCCACGCTCGGACGACGACGAGTCTCCGGGTAGAACTGCCGACGCAATCTGTCGGCTAAATTCTCGAACCCACCTTTGCTCCAAGACTCCGTTCGGAGTTTCGTAGAACGGATTGCCTCCCGACCGGATCTCGCTCCTCGCTACGAAGAGGTCCTCCTGCCGCTCACGACCACCCGTACCGAATGCCACTCGGCCGCTCCTCCCGCCTTCTACGGGTGGGCCCCTAGACTACGCGCTAGCAACACCCGCCCCGGTGAAAGGCATTCCGCCCACTTCGCGTCGTAGACCAGTGGCGATTGGCAATCCTCGGCACTGCCTTGTATCGTTGCGAGCATGACTTCTTCCTACGATTCGGCAGAAAATACGGGGTTCGTCGGTCGGCTTGCGCCCGACATTGAGCGAGAGGAATCTGCGAGCCGCGCCAAGGCGGCAGCGGCCGAGATTATGGAGCTGCTCAGTGAAGGCTCCCTGGTCGGCGACTTGATCCGCATGGACTTCGACGAGGCGCACATCCTGATACACGACGCCCTGCGCGAGCAAGTCGGCGGCGTGCCGCATGGCTGCTTCCTGATAGCGGCCAGAAGCCCCTCGGCGGGCACAACCGTACCCTCCCTCCTGCTCCTTCGCGTCCTCGGGAGTAGTACGCTGCCCAACGACATCGAAATGCAGCAGGCGCGCTTCCAGGCGGGGCAACGGGCCTCGGACAGCCCGCACAATTGGGATGAGGAGAAGAACACCGACCAGTTCACGCTACATCAAATGCGCTACGCGGGGCTGCGATGCTCCATTGTAGGGACGCTTCGAATGGCCCCCTCAGCGGATTCTGAGCAGAGCATGCTGACGTTCGGCAGCGACATCGACAACTTCTTTGCCGGCCAGGGCATGAAGATCTACAAACCGGTAGGCCCGGCACTGCAACGGATCGTCAACTTCAGCAACCACGAGGACACCGATGCTGGGCGTGTCCGAATCGGCGAGATCAAGTACGCCATGGCGCTAGATTCCGGGCGGCCGGAGTCGGTGCCCGTTCTCATGACGACACGCGACGTGATCGCCCAGCGCACAGCGCTGTTCGGCATGACCCGCACCGGAAAGTCGAACACGGTAAAGACTTTGGCACGGGCGGTCTTTGAGTTGCGCCTCGAGACTTCGCCATCCGAGCGCATCGCCCAACTGATCATTGATCCCAACGGCGAGTACGCCAACGACAACCCGCAGGACGTAGGTTGTCTCCGAAACGTGGGCCGCCTCGACGGAGCAGCCGCAGACGATGTCGTGACCTACGGCTTGACGCCACATCCTCATGATCCGGAACGTCGGATCACCAAGATGAACTTCTTCGGAGGAGATCTGCCGCCGCCGACGAATCCACCAAGGACTGCCCAGAGTCTCAGCGACCCGTTGCTGTCCCTCTACATGGGCAAGCAGATCATCGACGGTCGCCTAGAAGCCGAGAGCGCGGCGTACATAGGTAGTTTCCGAACAACCGATATGACAGCGCCAGCGGGGGTCGTTGACCGCGGCGAGTACGTACGCTACTCCCGTGCCGTTTTCATTTATCGGGCGATTCTGGCGGCGGCAGGATTCACGTCGCCCAGCAGCCGAGTCAGCGTAAGCGGGCTGTTCGGCAAAGACGTACGCAAGGCTATGAGCGACGACTCGGAGTTGTCGGGCTTCGTCGGTCAGTTAACAACTGGCGAGCTTACGTGGCACGTTGCCGCGGACTTCTGCCGACGCCTCTCCACATGGTTCAGCGCCAGAGGCGGTCGCGCCTACGACGGCCAGTACCAAGCGTCGCATTCCGGCCGCAGTTGGAGCGACGACCGACTACTCGGGCTTTTGAGAATCTTCGAGAACACGCGGGGGGTTCAGGCGATCCGAGAGTGCCGCGAGTGGCACCAGCCCGACCGCAATACAGACTACACGAACGACATCGTCCAAGACTTGGCCCAAGGAAGGCTCGTCATTCTCGACCAGGCGCTAGGCGAACCTGTGATGAACGAGCAGTCTGCGGAGAGGATCATGCGAGCGATCTTCATGCGTCAGCAACGACGCTTCACACAGTCCCTGGAGGGAGGCCTCAATCCGGTCATCGTGTACGTGGAGGAGGCACATACCCTCCTTCCCCGCGGCAGTGAAGACGACACGCGCAATATCTGGGCTCGCACGGCCAAGGAGGGCAGCAAGTTCAACATCGGCCTCGTTTACTCCACGCAAGAGCCGTCCTCTATCCAACGCAACATTCTACGGAACACTGAGAACTGGTTTATCGCCCACCTCAACAACAGCGGCGAGACCCGCGAGCTGGACCAGTACAACGATTTTTCGGATTTTTCCGCCAGCATTCGGCGCGTTAAGGAGGCAGGACTGCTAAAGGTGCGGACGATGTCAAGTCCCTACACGCTGCCGGTCAAGATAGACCGCTTCGTTGCACCTACGCCGGGCAGTTGATGCCGTACTCAAACGAGTACGCCAGTGGCGACTCGCTTTGGCGACTGGTCAAGAGTGAGAGCGTCAGACACTTTGAGGGCATCATCCGACGCGGCGGCCCAGAGGAAGCAGCAAACCCGCCGCGAGCGCTAGCACCTTCGCGCCCGCCCAACAGGATCACCCGCATCATCGTCATCGACGGCTCGACCGTCAGCAGCGCCGTGCGATCTGGATATCCAGGCGCCGAAGCGGCCCTGCTACAGCTTGCCGCCGTCGTGCTCGATCTCTCGGCGCTGAGGAGTATCCCGCCAGGTTCTATCCCGCGTCCTAGTGAAATGCGGGAGATGGAAGATCCCAGAACCTTCGATGCCGTACTTCCCGGCAGGAACGTGGTCCGGCGCGATGTCGTCGACGATACGCCCCGCCGCTTCTTCCGATTTACGATCCACGACCTGTTGTCTGGAAGGAGAGTGGACAGCGAGCAAGAAACACTGATCGAGACGATGCGCGCGATCACGCCCTCCGGTAGGCGCTTCAAGTGCCCCGTCGAGAATTGCGACGAGACCGTTCCCGCCATTGAGGGCTCGACTGAATGCCCATGCTTGAAGCGAGAGCTGCTCTTCGAGACCGACAGTCTCCGTTTGCACGAACGGTTCGAGGATCACGGCTCCTCAGCCCAGGCCTACACCGCCGCACAACAGGTCGTGGAACACCTTGCCATGATCAATATCATGCGCATCTTCGAACGCCGCGGTTGGTGGAGCGCGTTTCGCACAACGGCATTCGTGATGGACGGCCCACTGGTGATCTACGGTATGCCCGCGTGGCTGAAGAGCCATCTGCAGACTGAAGTCACGCGCCTTCACAACCGCGCGATTGACCGCGGCGGACCCGGCGTCTTGCTCTTCGGCGTGGAGAAGAGCGGCATGTTCCTGGATCACCTGAAGGCACTAGACCACAGCGATCGCGAGGGTCCGCGAGGCCAAATTGTGGACGGATCTGCGCTAGCTCCAGATCGGGAGTACATACACCGCCATATCGTTCTGCGCCCTCCGGACGCCAAGCCACACGGTGACGTGACGGACTACGGCCGGCGCGTCCTGTACAAGAACAAGTTGGGTCAGCACTCGGTCGTGATGACGCCCATCGTGAACGCACACGGAGACAATCGAGACTGCGTGGACGAAGCCGCATATCCGCGGCTCGGGGAAGCCCTCGACATCATGGACGAGTTCTCCACGTATCTCTATGAGGATGGCTTCGCTCCGCTGGTTCGCGCTCACGCTCATGCGGCCATACCGCTAAAGACGGGCATCGGTCTCCTAGCCCAGATCTTCGAGGACGAGTGAGCACGAACGCCCCAAGCGAGGTTCCGCCCCTGACTGGCTTCCGCACAGCGGAAAGCCGCTGGGCGCGGCTCGGTCCCTACTACGCCATGTTCCCCATTGAGTTCGCGCGGCAGGTAGTTGAGGCGTTAAGCAGGCAAAGCGACACGGTTCTTGACCCGTTTTGTGGGCGCGGCACAGCTCCCTACGTGGCCATGGTGTCAGGCCGAGGCGCCGCGGGCTGCGACATCAACCCCGTGGCGTGGCTGTACGCGGCCGTGAAGACAGACCCCCATCCCTCCCTCGCCGACGTACAGAACCGCATCGACGAGGTCGCCACAACTGTTCGAGAGAAGGACCGTCGGCCGACAGATGAGTTTCAGACGCTCGCGTTCGGACGGCGAGCGTTGGGCTTCATCAACGCCGCGCGTCGCGAACTCCAGTGGCGCGCCAACGTCCTTGATCGCACCGTCTCGGCGTTGCTCGCCCACTACCTGCACGCCAAACTGGGACAGGGCCTCTCCAACCAGTTGCGCCCGACGAAGGCAATGTGCCCCGACTACTCCGTGCGCTGGTGGCGTGAACGCGGTCTCACTACGCCGCCGGACATTGATCCAGCCGCCTTCCTTCGTGATCGCGCAGCTTGGCGCTACGCGAAGGGAGTACCGAGAAATGCAGGCAGCGCCTGTGTAGAACTCGGCGATGCCACCGATGTGCTGCCCGACATGCCGGCTGCAGCTAGCTTGGTTCTCACGTCTCCGCCATACATAGGCGTCACCAACTATCGAGCCGACAACTGGCTGCGACTTTGGGCACTCGGAGTTGGGCCGCCACGCCCCAACTGGTCGATCGACCAGAAGTTCTGTAGCGCCCGAAAGTACGAGTCGATGTTGGACGCCGTGCTACGCGCGGCATACTGTCGATCCCGCCAAGACGCTGTCTGGTGCCTTCGCGTCGATGCTAGAGAACGAACCCTAGACATCGTTCGCCGGGTCATGGCCGGCCTGCTACCCGACTACCGGACCTATGAGCGGCCATCGCCCTCGCCTCGGCACACCCAAACCAGATTGTACGGCGACGACCGCAGGAAGCCCGGGGATGTCGACCTCGTCTATCTGCCCCGCTCCAAGCGTAGACCGGCGTTCTTGAGGAGCTTCAAGTTTGTGCGGTCGGTTGCTTGGCGCGGGCAGCGCGCGAAGAAGAGCCCCTAGTTGCGAATCTGGCAGCGGGCCGTATCCTACGCCGCATGGATGAACGATTCGGCGATCTCCCGACGCAGGCCAGCCTCGACCTAAACCTCCAACTCCCCGCCGGCGAGTGGCTGCGGCGCATTCGCCAAAACAGCCGCACAGAGGTCGAGAAGGGCCAGTGGTTCGAGAACCTCTTCGCCCGCCTCGCCCGGAACGAGCCGGAGTTCGAGCTTGAGGGAATCTGGCGATGGGCAGAGTGGCCTGAGCGCGAGCGTTTGACGGGCTTGAGCGGCCAGGATGTCGGTGTTGACCTCGTGGCCAAGCACCAGGACGGCAGCTGGATCGCTGTCCAGTGCAAGTGCTACGAACCGAGCTATCGCGTGACGAAGGCAGATGTCCAGAGCTTCCTGGCGGGCTCGCAGCACGAGGTTTTCGCCCTGCGCTGGATCGTCGCCACGTCCCGGTGGGGTGGGGTCGCGGAGCGCATCATCCAGCGGACGAACATCCGCCGGATCGACTTCCGCAACTACCACGACAGGTTGATAAACGACAAGCTCGAACGCCCGGTCCGCGAGCCCTGGGCGTTACAACGTGAGGCGATCGAGAACGTCTTGGCTGGGCTCGATCATCACGACCGCGGTCGACTCATCATGGCCTGCGGCACCGGCAAGACGTTCACGGCGCTGCGCATCGCAGAGAGCTTCGTGCCGGACGGCGAAGCGATCCTGTTTCTCGCCCCGACGATCGCCCTGGTCTCCCAGGCGCGCCGCGAGTGGCTGACACACACCACGAGGAAGCTGAGCTCTCTGGTCGTCTGCTCCGATCCCTACGCCGGCGGCAGGAACGAGCAGGAGGACATCCGGATCTCGGAACTCGAGTGCCCGGTCGTGTCGAAGCCGGGCGAGATCGCGGCCAAGCTCCAAGCCGCGCGGTACACGCAGGTCGTCTTCTGTACCTACCAGTCGCTCATGAGGGTCGTTGAGGCACAGAAGGAACACGCGTTGCCGCCTTTCGCCCTGACGATTGCCGACGAAGCGCACCGCACCACCGGCGTTCTGAATCGCAAGCGCGAGAAGGTGGACTTCCAACTCGTCCACGATGCGGAACGGCTGCTCTCTAGCAAGCGCCTGTACATGACAGCCACGCCGCGCATCTACACCCGGAAGTCGAAGAGCCGGCTGGCGAAGCGAGAGATCGAGGTCGTCGACATGAGCGAGGAGGGGACCTACGGGCCCCAGTTTCACCGCCTGCGTTTCAAGACCGCCGTGGACGACGGCAAGCTCTCGGACTACCGGGTCATCGTGCTCGGCGTGGACCAATCCCGCGTCACGCCTGGGCTTCGCGCTCGGCTGGAAGGCCTTGCCGAGGGTGACAAGAGGAGCCAACCGACACTGACCGACATCACCCGTGTGCTCGGCGTCTCTCTAGCGATCAACGGGTTGAGCGAAGGCAAGGAGATCGAGCGTCCGGATCGGCTCGCTCGCACGATTGCCTACGCGAACAGCATCAAGCGCTCCAAGTGGTTTACCGCGGCGTTGATGGACTCCCAGGTCAAGCGGGCGACAACCAGTCGGCTTCACGGTGAAGAGCGAGCCTGGTCCGTCGAGGCGCAGCATCTCGACGCCTCCGCGAGCGCGCTGCAGCGCAACTTGGCGCTCCGGGATCTCAGTCAAGCCGGCAAGGACGGCACGCTCCGCGTCGTCTGCAACGTGAAGCTCTTCACCGAAGGCGTGGACGTGCCGAGCCTCAACGCCGTGGCTTTCCTCGATCCGCGCGACAGCCAGGTGGACGTCGTGCAGGCGGTAGGCCGCGTGATGCGGAGAGCCGACGATAAGAAGTTCGGCTACATCGTCGTGCCGGTCGTCGTCCCGCCTGGCATGGACGTCGCGGATGCCCTTCGGAATAGCCCCGAGGGCTACCACACCCTAGGCAAGGTGCTTCGGGCTCTGCAAGCGCACGACGAGCGGCTTCACGAGGACATCGCGCGCTTTGTACAAGTCCACGAACCGAAGCCGCCCAGTCCAGACGCGCCGGGCGACCCGAGGGGCGACCAACCCGACATCTTCGATGGCCTTGAGCTTAGACCCGCCGACGAGGGCATCTTCGCCCATGTCGCCGCGGCGTCTGGCTTGGGCCAACCGGGCAAGTTGGTTGCCGACGAGATCGAATGGGCCGTGCAGCGGGCCGCGGAGATCTTCCAGAACGAGGAAGTGGAAGAGCCGCTGGCCGAAGCCCTGGACCTACCGGCGGACAACGACCAGGCCCGGAAGGCAGCTCGTACGATCGCGGCGTTGCTCTTGTGCAACGCCTGCTTGATGCACCGCCGCCTGCGCGACATACCCGAGATGAGGATGCTGCCCGGCCTCGGCCGGGTCGGCGCCACGGACGACCCGTCTAGCGTGCTGCTGGCGTCCTGGAGCACGATCCTCGATCTGGACTACAAGCCGGTCTTCGAGCCGGCGCTCGCGGCGCTCAACGCTCTTCCCGCGACCAAGGGAATCCGAACCGCGCTGCGCGGCCTGTCGGAGTGCGCGGACAACCTGGCGGACAGCCTGAACGACCTCGGCTACGACCACGCCGGACCGCTCTACCACCGGATCCTCGGCTCGGCCAAGAGCGACGGCGCGTTCTACACGAACAACATCTCGGCCCTGCTGCTGGCACGCCTGGCACTCGACGATGCGTTCGTCGACTGGACGGACCCAGAAGCCGTGAAGCGGATTCGAATCATCGACCCGGCTTGCGGTACCGGCACCCTCCTCATGGCCGCGTTGCGGACGATCAAGACACGGATGCGCGAGAGAGGCTCGCTCGGCAAAGGAAACGACGAGCGTCTGCACCGGATCCTCGTCCAGGACGTCCTGTGCGGGCTCGACATCAACCGCCACGGCGTCCAGCTCGCCGCCTGCAACCTGACTCTGGGCGCTCCGTCGGTGAACTACTCGAAGATGAACCTGCACACGATGCAGCACGGTCCTCAGGACGACGGCTCCGTGCGCGCCGGGTCACTCGAGATTCTGCGGTCACGCGACAAGGGCTCTTCCCGGACCCTCTTCTCCATGGCTTCGAAACTCCAGGGAACGGACACCCTCGGCGCTCGCTGGGAAGCAGACGAGGCCGCCACGGACTTCCCGCTCAGGGATGTCGACCTGGTGATCATGAACCCGCCGTTCACCGCGAACGACAAGCGCGGCCAGAAGTTCACGGGCGACGCCAAGAAACGGATGCAGAAGCACGAACTGCAGATCCGCGATGGCTTGCTGAAGCGGAACGACGGAGCCGGTGCCGTCATCAACACGAACAGCATCCGGACTTTCTTCACACCGCTCGCAGACCAGCTGCTGCGGAGCAGTCGCGGCACCATTGCAAAGGTGCTCCCGGCGACCGCTTGCATCGGTGCCTCCGGCGAACGTGAGCGGCGGTTTCTGGCTGAGCGCTTGCAGATCGAGCGCATCGTCACGTCGCATGACCCGAAGCGGATCAACTTCTCCGAGAACACCGGTATCCATGAGAGCCTGCTCATCTGCCGGCGGCGGAACGGCAAAGTGCACACGGCGCCGACCGAGTTCGTATCGCTCCGGCGCATGCCGGCGACGGCGAAAGAAGCTCTCGATGCCGCGGACGCCATCGCCGCGGGAAACGAGGCGTGGGGAAGCCGCATCTTCTGGCCGGCAGAGCGGGTTCAAGCCGGCGACTGGACGCCCGTGCAGTGGTACGACGGTTTGTTGGCGGCAGCGGTCAGGCAGATCGAGGACTCGCCTTGGCTCGAACAGTTGTCCACGCGCCACGCGGTCGGACCGGCCGGCCGAAGAATCCAGGATGCCTTCCGCCGGTGCAACCCGGACGCACCGCATGCGGTCCCAGGCTTCCACTCAGTGAGTAGTCGACTTCGACGGACGATCAAGGGCCAGAATGACGTCTGGTACGAGCCGAAGCCCGACAAACGTCGTCTGGCCGAGAAGTACTTGGCGCAGCGAAGTTGCTTGCTCCTTCCGATGCGGTTCGACACCCACAGCTCACGCCTAAGCGGAATCTGGTCGGAAGCGCCATCGTTCGGGTGGTGGGTACCGGTGACCACGGCGTCTCGAACGGCGGGCCAAGCCCTCGCCGCCTGGTTCAACAGCACGCCGGTACGGCTCATGTTGCTGAATCGTCGCGCTATGAAGCTCACGTATCCAACATGGCAGCTCACACATCTGCGCGAGGTCCGTATCCCCAAGCCCGACAGCTTCGCCTGGAACTCGCTCGCTGCTTCCTACGCCAAGGCCTGCAGCCTAGAACTGCTTCCTATGCGCCAAGCCGACGAGTGTCCGGCACGGTCAATCATCGACCGCGCCGCAGGCCTCGCGCTAAACGTAGATGAGGTTCAGATCGGCGAGTGGCGACGGAGGCTCGCCAGAGAGCCAACCGTGAGCAATGAGCCGGCGCCAGGCTGAGGCTCACGAGGGATCGACCAGCCTTCACTTTAGCTTCAGGTCTGGCTCGCCGCCGCGACGCGGGGCAGGACCCTGTTGAGGAGGCGGTAGTCGACGTCCGCCGGTCTCTGGGGACGCCCCAACAGTGGTTTGCTCGTCCGCACCGAAGCGACGTACACTCTCGGCCGTTTGTCAAGTTCCCTTTACCAGTTCCTAGAAGGAGGACCGAAGACTTGCCCCAAGGCCAAAAGAATCGCACAATCACCTATCTCAGGGCTGTTTGGCATGAGGAATCCGACTACGCAGGCTCTCTGCAGGATGCGGTTCAATCCTGTCTCGAAGTAGTCGGTCCGAATTCAATCGTTCCGCTTCGTGCAGGGCAAGCGCAACTGCGCCACAGCGTCACACGTGAGGGCCCGTCTCGGCTGTTGCTCCACATGGCCTCGTGGACGGATCGAGAACCTGTATCGACCGTCCCACACGCTCTCGATTCAGGCGATCTTGGCGAACAGGCTCCGGGGCGAGACTATGACTACCTAGATGGCGACGGCATGTTCCTAGTTTGCGGCGATCACTGCCTGCTCATGCCGAGCGGCCTTCAGCCGAGAACGATGGAGCAGTACCTCAAGAACCTCCTCGCTGAGGGAGGAGAGCCGTTCTCGAAAGCACGCTTGTTCCGCCTTGTCGCCGTTGCGGACCAAGATGTCGTGAAGAGGGTTTCCCAGGAAGGCGTGAAGAGCATCGGCCTCGAGCTCACGAGCTACCGGGCGTCGGACATCTCCGAGGAGACGAGGATCTCGACCAGCCTTGGAAGGAGCGTCTTGCGGGCCCTACTCAAGCGCCCGGAGGATCTGCGCCGGCTCGATGAAGCCCACAATGTCAAAGCCATGCTCTACGTCACCTTGCACGGTGGGATCAAGGGTATGACCCCCGAAGAGTTCAGCCCTCTGGCTCAGGAGATTACCGGGGACTATCCCGAGGACGACGTGGAACTTGTGACCTCCAAGGGGAACCGCATCCGGCGCGGAGAACTGCTGCTCAAGAAGTACGTCAAAGTCGACGGGACTGCGAAGACGGTTCACTACAACCACGCGTGGGAGCAGTTGGAGGCGTATTTGACCGAGCTCGCCGAGTCGAGGATGATTGTCGTGTGATGTGGAGAGTCTCCACCGCTCGGGTGGCGTGGCTTGGGTTAGGCCTCGCAGCTGCAGCCGTGACTTGGTTGACCTGCGCGAGGGCGACCGCCGACCACGCTCGCATTCTGGTGACACCCTTCACGATCCTGTTCGGCGTTGTGAGCCTCCAACTCTCCAGTCTGGCCGCGAATCCTCTCTATCCCGGCGACTGGAAGATCGCCAAGCTTCATGCGGAGGAGCTCAGGGACTTCGCGTTGCGGTACCTAGTGTTGTTCTACGCCTATGTCGCCGCAGTCGGCCTCTTGGTGCTGGCTGCCCTCTGGGACAGCCCTCTGTTCGGCCGCCTCGTGCTGTGTTTCGCCGCCGGCGTATTCGCAGCTTCTTTCGGAGTGCCCATTTCAATTGCCCGTCACCAGCTCCGTTTGATCGAGCAGAAGGTCGAGGAGCGGCTTCGGGAGTCGGCCGAGGAGTTCCGTGTCGAGAGGCCGCAGTCCAATGATCGCGCGAGTCCCTAGTGCCGCCGGCGACCTAGCCTCTCGCCGGTCCAAGGCCGGCAAGTAGTCAAGGCAGACGGACAGTCCGCAGAGCGGAGGTGCGGAGCCGCTACAACCGGCCTGGCCGCGAGGAGCCCAACTCTGACTCTCCGTGGCCCGGGGGCGATGCGTCAACAACCGCCACTGTTGACACGACGGCGCTGCACCAACCGATCTAAGAGCCGGCCAGAGGGCCGGCGAACCCAGTGGACTGCGGGGGCTACGGCAGGGGGAACTCCTTCATGTACCTCTCGTAGCCGGGCTCGACGTAGAGCTCCAGCGACCTAAGGACGCGGACGACGGCGTTGTAGTAGGAGACGATGATCGTCAGTTCGACGAGGAGTTCGGAGTCCAGGTGACTGCGTAGAGCGTCGAGCGTCTCGGTGCTGATGCTGAGGCCGTCGGTCACTTGGTCGGCGGCGGTGAGGATGAGCCGCTCGAGTTCGGTGATGACGTTCCGGATGTCGTCCTCGGACAGTCCGAACTGACGTCCGAGTTCGATGTGGCGGAACCTGTCAACGACTTTGGCACAGCGGGGTTCAGGATTTAGTGAGCCTTCTCTGCTGTCCCGCCGCCGGGTTTGTTGATCCAGACGGCCTGGGGCAGTGGGGTGTGCATCGGTTGGCCGCCGACGAATCGTTCGGGGGAGCTCTTCCACGCGGCGCTCAGGGTGCGTTGGCGCTGCTCGATCACGGCTTGCACCCGGCCGTAGTGGACGGTCTCGGGGGTCAGCATGGCGATGCCGGCATGGCGATGTTGGGTGTTGTACCAGGGGAAGAAGGACCTGCAGTAGTCGGTCGCGGCGTCCTGGCAGTTGAAGCGGCTCGGGAAGTCGGGGTGGTACTTGAGGGTCTTGAAGTGTGCTTCGGAGTAGGGGTTGTCGTCGCTGACCCGCGGGCGGCCCAGGGACCGGTTCACGCCGAGGCGGGCGAGCAGTTGGGCAGTACCCTGGCTGGTCATGGGAGCGCCTCGATCGGAATGCAGGGTCAGGACATCGGGCTTGACGCCGTGCTTGAGGCAGGTCTCCTCGATGAGCCTCTGGGCGAGCGCGGAGTTCTCGCGGTCGGCGACCATCCAGCCGACGGCGTAGCGGCTGAAGAGGTCAAGCAGGACGTAGAGGTAGTAGTAGGTCCAGGTCTGCGGTCCGAGCAGTCTGGTGATGTCCCACGACCAGACCTGGTTGGGCGCCGTGGCGACCAACTCCGGCTTGGCGTACGACGGATGGACGCGCTGATTGCGGCGGTCCCTCACGGGGTGGTTCGCTTCGAGGATGCGGTACATCGTGCGCTCCGAGCACAGGTAGCGGCCCTCGTCGAGCAGGGTGGCCACCACTTCCCCCGGCGAACGATCGACGAAACGCGGCGACGCAAGCGTGGCCTCGACCCGTTTCCGCTCGATCTGGCTCAGTGCCCGGGCAGGCGTGGGGCGGGGCTGCCGTCGCCCGGGAGCGGGCCTCGCACGACGATAGAAGGTCGATCGCGACACGCCCAGCGCCCGGCACGCCGGCGCGATGCCGACCTGCCGGGCCAGGGACCTTGCCGCCATCAGCAGTCCTTCCCGTCTTCGAGGCTGAATCCCAGCAGCCCTGCAACTTTTCCCTGGACGTCCAGGATCGTGTGGGCGGTGGCGAGCTCCTTCTCCAGCCGCTTCACCTTCGCCTCCAGCCGCTTCACCTTCGGCGTCAACGGGTTGGCCTCGACAGGCTTGCGGCCCCGCTGCTTCGGTCGCAGACCGGAAAGCGCGCCCTCTCGCCGCGCCTTGCGCCAGTTGGCCAGATGGGACTGTACAGTCCCTCTCGCCGAAGCAGCCGGCCCACTTCGCCGCGGTCCGTGCACCGGTCCGCCTCCTCCAGAATCCGAAGCCGGTACTCCGCCGTGAACTGCCGTCGGGTCGGCTTCGCCACAACCTCCAGGTCGGGAACGCCCCCCGCGGACGCCGCGCCGGCCCCGGGGGCCTCGTCGCTACGCTCCTCAACCCCCGCGGCCGGGAGCCCCGAGCCGCCGCCAAACCTCTGCTCTCGTCTTGACATTGATCCTCCTTGCCAACGTGTGCCCTCCACTATTCAACGGGATGCCCGCTGTGTCACCTACGTTGGCGGAGAGGGTGGCTGTACTCGTAGTCGGTGCGCGTGATGACGCCGATGCGCAGGATGGCCATCTCGCGGAGCCGCGAATCGAAGCGGGACTTGTTGCGGATCCAGCCGCCCGTGTGGCGCAAGGCGCGCGTGCCACCGGGGCTGTGCGCAAGCATCCGCGCGAGGTTGATCGGCCGGTCGAGCAGCTCCCGGTCTTCGGGGGCCAGATCGTCCACGTCCAAGTACGGAAGTCGGGCCATCGCGGTCCTCTCCTGCGGGTCAGGGTCGCCAGTGGGGTTCAGGTCGTTGGCGCGGGTCAGGTTCGCCGGCTCCGTCAACGGACGGGAGAGAGTACCGTCACGCCGCCGTCGACGACGAGCGCCTGGCCGGTGATGTAGCGGGCCGGGATGCTCCACAACAAGCAGACCGTCTTCGACGACTTCATCTCGGCCGGCGAATGGCTGATCGCGGAGGGCTACAGCGACCCGGATCGCCTGGCGATCCACGGCGCCAGCAACGGCGGCCTGCTGGTGGGCGCCTCCCTGACCCAGCGGCCCGACCTCTACCGCGCGGTCCTCTGCGGCTTCCCCGAACTCGACCTGATCCGCTTCTACACCTTCACCGAGGCGAACAACATGCCCGCCCTGCTCGAGTACGGCGACGGCGAGATCCCCGACCAGTTCGAGTCCCTGCGCGGCTTCTCGCCGTACCAAGCGATCCGCGACGGTGTCGCCTACCCCGCCATCATGCTGACCCAGGGTGACCGGGACACCCGCGTGCCGCCGCTTCAGGCCCGCAAGGTGGCGGCCCGGTTGCAGGCGGCGACGTCCTCGGGCCTGCCGGTGATCATGCGCTACCACCCGTACGCGGGCCATGCCGCGAGCCGGGGTCTGCCGATGTCGGAACGGATCGAGTTCGCCGCCGCGGAGGCGACATTCCTGTTGACGCAGACGGGGTTGACGGCGCCCGAGACGCCATCGGGTGACTGACCGCGGGACCGAAATGCAGAGTTATGCAGACCTTCTACATCGCTCCGGAGGCGGTGTCGAAGTCTGCACGACACCCGTTCCATCCCCAAAGCCGTGCGCGCGCGGAGTTCA
Organism: Thermoanaerobaculia bacterium; assembly: GCA_965232105.1. Taxonomy (GTDB): domain Bacteria; phylum Acidobacteriota; class Thermoanaerobaculia; order Multivoradales; family Multivoraceae; genus Multivorans. The sequence goes on along the minus strand of OZ246956.1, from coordinate 1,138,442 downwards.
GTCCCGCCACGAGAACTCGACCGACTCAACAGCCTCTACCACGGAGTCCTTGTCGACGTTTTCCGTGAACACGATCAGGTTTTTCCCTTCGTAGCGCGCGGACGGAACGATCAGCCCATCGCACGCCAGACGGTTGAGAGCCTCGGCAATCTCCTGGGTTCGCGAATACTCGCGGCCGCCGAAGTCCGCTCTTCCGACCCCGAGCCGTTCCAACTCCTCGAAGCCGAGTTCCACGACGCGCTTCAGGCGGAGCTTCAACTTCCAGCTCGAGGCCCGTCTATCCGGCCGTTGCTCGAACAACGACCAGAACGCTTCGAACTCAGCCGCCGCACCGTCGCGTTCGAGGGACGTGTTGAGTATCTCGAACCGCCTCGCCGGATCGTTCCAGCGCCCCCCGCTGCCGCTGCTCCCCTGAACGGCGCTACGGTCCCACCAGACGACCCTGTACGCGACTCCCTCGAATGCGCCTCTGTCCAGAGCCTCCAGTCGTTCCAGCAAGTCGGGATCGTGCTGCGTCACGTTCGTTACTCAACCTGGCGCGTCCTTCCCTACGACCGTCTCGACGCATCGCGCTCGTCATCCAGCCAAACAGCCCTCAGGTGTGGCCGGGGTCGGCCATCGCGTGGATCGCCTCCAGAACTTCCTGGGCCCGCCCCTCCCGGACCAAGTCCGCCGGTCGAACGCCATCGAAGTACCTGTGCCTGGAATACAACCATGCGCGCGCGGTCCTCGGGTCCGAGTAGAACTCCGCCAGACGTTCCACGATGTACTCCAGGTCCGCCAGCAGGATCTCCTTGCCTGGCCTGGGGTTCGCGTGCCCCTGGTTCCACCGGGACACCGTCCTTGGAGTCGTGCCCAGCATGTTTGCCACGTCAACCGAGCGTATCGCCGCCCTCGTCCTCAGCAACTCCAGCTTCTCGACCACCACGCTTTTTTCCGCGACCGCGCCCGACATCATGTTTCCTCCGACAACCCTCTCGCTGCCCGCCAGCACCTGACCGCCAAGTGATCCGGGTCCGTGACTCCGGCGCTTCCCGCGTCACGGGTGGCGACGCCGATAGACATTACCGTAGACACAATGATGGACGTTTGTCAACAAGTGAAGGAAACGCGGGCCACCGAACGGTCCGCTGAGTCAGTATTAGCCGCCGTCCTCCCTACCCGGTTGCCGAGCTACATCGAGCTGGGCATCAGCGGCGACGGCGGAACCTGACACAGACCCGGACTCGGCCACGAACGAGACTTGGTCGGTCCGGCACCGGAGCACAGTGCCGGGATTGCAGCCGGGGCAGCGAGAAAGCTGCAAGGCTGAGATCAGGGGCTTCAGGGGGTCTCCTTTCGGTGGTGGCGCTTGCGGTCCTGTTGATGCCGGAGGTTGCGGTCGCCAACATAGCCTTGGCTGTCGGTGACTACGGGATACGTCAACTTCACGGAAGCGGTTCCGTCCTCTCTGACAGGCCCAGTCAACTCGATTCCGCGGATGGTGTTGCGCCGACCAACACTCCTCCCGTCGACGAACTCCAGCACGCCCGGCGTGTCAGTGGCTACGGCAACGGGACGCTTGTCGCGGTGGTTTCGCTTCTTGCTCATCGCTCGCCCTCCTCTTGGGCCTGCCGGACGGCATCGCCGCAGTCGTCCATCGCCGCGCAGATCTGGTGGACGGACTCGCGGACGTAGTAGTGCACGATCGCCGCGACCTTTCCGTTGCTGTCGTGGTTGATTTGCGAAATCACCGAACGAGCCCCATCCGCCGCAGCCTCTTGCTCCATGCTCCTCGCCCCGCCACCGGTGCGCCGAGCAGCAGCAGGGCTGCGACCAGCGCGACAGGGATTGACAGCTTCGGTCTGATCACGATGCGACCTCCTTTCCAGTTGCCCAAGACGCTTGTGGTGACGCCGACGGTCGGCTTCTCACTCTACTTGGGGGCTCACGGCACGAGGCGGCCGTGGGGGCAGGCGTCTGTCGGCCCCTTCCTCGACCACTGCACAAGAACTTCCGCCTCCGGCGGGACGGACCCGCCTTCTACGCCACGGGGCTCTCCGCGGGCGGCGCAATCACCTTGCGGCTCGGCCTCAGGCACCCGGAGCTGTTCGGTGCCATCGCGGCCCTTGCGCCGGGGATCGAGGGCCGCGTTCACCCTCGACGAACTCACCCAAGTGCGATGTCGCCTTTCGCGTAGCGTCCTTTCTCCCTTGCGGCAGCGGGAACTCCTCCATGTAGCGCTCGTAGCCGGGCTCGACGTCGACCTCCAGCGAGTTGAGGACGCGGACGACGGCGTTGTAGTAGGAGACGATGATCGTCAGTTCGACGAGGAGTTCGGAATCGAGGTGACGGCGTAGGGCGTCGAAGGTCTCGGTGCTGATGCTGAGGCCATCGGTCACCTCGTCGGCGGCGGCGAGGATGAGCCGTTCGAGCTCCGGGAGCGACTCCGCGTCGGGTCCCACGATGACGGCGCGGATGTCGTCGTTGGACAGTCCGAACTGGCGGCCGAGTTCGATGTGGTGGCTGTACTCGTAGTCGGTGCGGGTGATGACGCCGATGCGCAGGATGGCCATCTCGCGGAGTCGCGAATCGAAGCGGGACGTGTTGCGGATCCAGCCGCCCGTGTGGCGGAAGGCACGCGTGCCACCGGGGCTGTGCGCCAGCATTCGCGCGAGGTTGATCGGCCGGTCGAGCAGCTCCCGGTCTTCGGGGGCCAAATCGTCCACGTCCAGGTACGGAAGTCGTGCCATCGCGGTCCTCTCCTGCGGGTCAGGGTCGCCAGTCGGGTTCAGGTCGTCGGCGGGGGTCAGTTCATCGGCGGGGGTCGGGGTCGCCGGCACCGTCAACGGACGGGAGAGAGTACCGTCACGCCGCCGTCGACGACGAGCGCCTGGCCGGTTATGTAGCGCGCGTGTTCGGAAGCCAGGAAGACGACCGCACGACCGACGTCCCAGCCGGTGCCCTCGATCCGCAGCGCCGAGGCGTTCTTGCGCCGCTCGCGGATCTCGGGCGTCATCGTCGGGCGCTGGACCATCGGCGTCCAGACCGGGCCCGGGAGCACGGCGTTGACGCGGATCCCGTCCCCGGCGTGGTCGACGGCCAACGCCCGGGTGAGCGAGATGACCGCGCCCTTCGACGTCGAGTAGGGCGTGAGGCCCTTGGGACGGATCGCGGAGATCGAGCTGATGTTGACGATCGAGCCGCCGCCGGCCTCCTCCATCGACGGAATCAGGGCCCGGGACACCAGGTACATCGATGCGACGTTGACCTTCATCACCCGGTCCCAGAACTCCGGCTCGGTGTCGAGGACGGTGCCGGGTGCTCCGATGCCGACGTTGTTGATCAGCACTGTGGGCAACGCGGAGCCTTCCCGCGCGAAGGCCGCCAGGGCAGAGCAGTCCTCCTCGCGCGTCACGTCGCCGACGAAGAGTCGAGCGGTCCCGCCTTCGTTCTCGATCATCTCGACGGTGCCGCGGCCGGCTGCCTCATTGAGGTCCACCACGACGACGTGGGCGCCGGCGCGGGCCAGGAGGATCGCCGCGGCTCGGCCGTTGCCGATCCCGTCGCCTCTCGCTCCACCTCCGGTTACGACGGCGGTCCGGCCCCTGAAGTCGATTCGATCTCCCGTCGAAGGGACCTGTTCCAAGGGAGTCTTCATCGATCCAGCGGGAACTCCTCCAGGTAGCGCTGGTAGTCGGGCTCGACGTCGATCTCGAACGAGTTCAGCATCCGGACGACGCCGTTGTAGTAGGAGAGGGCCATCGTCAACTCGACCATCATCCCCTCGTCGAGGTGGCCCTGCAACGCCTTGAAGGTCTCGGCTCCGATGCCGACACCGTTCGTCATCTCGTCGGCCGCGGTGAGGACGAGCCGTTCGACTTCCGTCAGCGACTCGGCCTCCGGCCCCGCGACGACGGCCCGGATGTCGTCGTCCGAGAGACCGAACTCGCGGCTCAGTTCGATGTGGTGGCTGTACTCGTACTCGGTGCGAGTCACGGCGCCGACCCGCAGGATCGCCATCTGGCGAAGGCGCGGATCGAGCCGGGTCTTGAACCGAATCCAGATGCCCAGACGGCCGAACGCACGGGCGCCCGAAGGGCAGTAGGCGAGCGCCCTGAACAGGTTCATCGGGGGATCGAGGAGTCTCCGGTCTTCGGGGGCCAGGTCGTCCACATCCAGGTAAGGGAGTCGGGCCATTGGGTCCTTTCTTGAGGGTCCGAGTGGTCAGCGTCGGTCAGGGTGAGAGAGGGGCACCCGCTCCCGGCACTCGAAGCTCGCCGCGTCCCTGGGGTCGCCGCTGCCGGAGTACACGGCGACCTTCGGGTAGCGGCAGATCGGGCGCGATTCGATGATCTCGCCGGCCAGTCCACCGCCGCGGCGGCGGACGCTGTCCAGCGTCTCGGGTGCTGTGCCCTCCTCGACCCAGCGGACGACGGCGGCGAACGGGTTGTCCGGAGGCAACCCGGGGCCGCCGCGGCAGTGGTCGACGCCGGGCGCCAGGAACAGGCGCAGGAAGTCGTCGACCTCAACGGTGCGGTTCTCGACGCCTTCGAACCAGTCGATCGTGCCCTGCGCGTAGATCAGGGGATCGTTCCAACCGTGCCAAACGATCGCCTTGCCGCCGCGCTCGCGAAAGCCCGAGAGGTCGGTTCGGTCGGTGCCGAACACCCGCCCGAACTCCTCGACGGACTGATCCCAGAAGTGCTCGTAGGAGGCGTGAGTGAGCCTGGTCCAGTCGAAGTCCGGGTCGCGGGCCAGGAAGTAGCGGAACCAACCAAGCGTGATGGGCATCGGGCGGCCCATCGGGGGATCGCCCGTGACGCCGCTGAGTGCGAGCAAGTCCGCCCCGGGCGCCAGGCCGTACCAGAGGAAGGAGCCATCGCGGCGCCGCGGGCCTTCGAGGATCTCCCGCATGACGGCGACGTCCGCCTCGGTGATCGGCCCGCAACCCTCGGCTTCGGCGCCCAGGAGGTCCGCGGGATCGAACGGGCACTGGCGCGGCTCGGCGATCACGCCGTCGGCGACGCCATCCTGGAGGTCGCAGGCTTCGACGGCCTTCGCCTGGGCGAGCCGGAAGACGCACGGGCCCACGAAGTGGCCTGCCTCCAGCATGACGAGTTGGCCCCACATCTGGGCAACGTGCAGCCGATCCCAGTTGATCGCCGGCGCGCCGGAGAGGACGCCGTCGTAGTCGTCGGGGTAGCGCTGGATCTCCATCAGACCCTGCCGGCCGCCGGTCGAGCAGCCGCGGAAGTAGGAGTACTTCGGTGGCCGGTCGTAGAAGGTCGTGGTCAGCGTCTTGCCGACCCGGGTCATCGCGTGGATGCCGAGGTAGGCGTTGTCGCGGATCAGCATCCAGTCGAGCGATCCGCCGGCGTCGAGGGCGAAGCTGCCGCTACCGCCTTCGTGGCCCGTGTCGGTGGATGCAACAGCGAAGCCCTGGCTGAGCGCCAGCGGCAAGGTCGACGGGCTGCCGCCGGAGAAACCGCCGCCGCCGGTGCCGAGGAAACGGCCGTTCCAGCCTTCGAGGGGAAGGCCGACCCAGATCGTGATGCGGTCGCCGGCCGGCGGATGGGTGGCGATGACGGTCACCCGGCAATGGGGTGGGCCGGTGGGACCCGCCTCCATCGCGAGGGCGGATTCGACGGTCGCGCCGGCAAGTTCGAGGCCGGTGAGGCTCTCGCAGGTGCGGGCCGGCTCGGCGGAGGGGTAGAGGGGCGGCGGAGACCATTGGGCGGCCGCGGGGAGGGCGGCGGCCAAGGCGAGGACGGCGATGATTGGGGAGTGCACGAACGCGGAGGGTATCGTCCGCGGCACACTGCATCGGCTTCGCCGTCAAGAAGACTCTCCATGAAGAGATCGAGCAACCGAACCTCGCCGGCCGTTCTGCTGGCGCTGACCCTCGCACTCGCGTTCATCGTCGCCGGCGCGCCTGCCCCGGCCCAGGAGGCGGGCGGCTCAGGCACCTGGGCTGTCGGCGAGCGCGCCGTCCCGCCGCCGGCGGGCGCCAGCAAACAACTCCAGACCGCGCTCGCCGCGGTACCCGCCCCCAACGTCGCCGCGTCCAAGCAGCAGACGCCGCAGAGCGACGAGCAGTGGCTGGCTATGCAGAAAGCGACCGCCAACGCCAACCTCGATCAGGTCGCGAGTGGATTCGGCGTGTCGATCGAGAAGGGCGACATTGATGGCGTGGCGGTGTACCACGTGACGCCCGAGAAGATCGACCCCCGGCATTCCGACCACGTCTTCCTCCACATCCACGGCGGCGGCTACGTTCTGAGCGGCGGGGATGCCTCCGTCTCCGAGGCGGCGATGGTCGCGGCCGCAGCCGGAATCCGGGCCCTCTCGGTGGACTACCGCATGCCGCCGGAGCACCCGTTCCCGGCCGCGGTCGAGGATGTCGTCACCGTCTACCGGCATGTGCTGGAGCACCATTCCGCCAGTTCCGTCGCGATTGGCGGCACATCCGCCGGTGGCGGGCTGTCGCTGGCGGCAGTGCACCGCTTCATCGACCTGGGTCTGGATGTACCGGGCGCCATCTATGCCGGCACGCCCTGGGCGGACCTGACCAAGACCAGCGACAGCCTGTTCACGAACGAAGGGCTGGACCGCATCCTGGTGACGTACGACGGCTTCCTCGGCGCGGCGGCGCGGCTCTACGCCGATGGCCACGACCTGAAGGACCCGCTGATCTCGCCCGTCTACGGGGACTTCGAGGGCTTCCCGCCGACCTACCTGATCACCGGTACCCGCGACATGTTCCTGAGTGACACGGCGCGGACCCACCGCAAACTGCGGGCGGCCGGGGTCGTCGCGGACCTACACGTCTACGAGGGGGTCGCGCACGCGGACTACCTGATCCTCGTGGGGTCGCCAGAGTCGGAGGATGTGTTCGCGGAGGTGAGTGCTTTCTTCAAGAAGCACCTGGAGTGATTACTCGCCGCGCGTCGCCGTGAACTCGCGCTCGCGGCGGGGGGTGATCATCTTGCCGGTCATCGTGTCGCCGTCGACCGCCGCCTCGAACTTGAGGTTGAAGGTCTGGCCGCCCATGCTGGCCTCGCGGCCGAACTTGAGCGTCTCGCCGTCCCAGGACACGTTCGTCAGGTCGTCGTTCCGGCGCGGGTTGGTCCAGGTGCCCTTGAGTTCGCCGTCGACTTCCGTGAACTCGTACACGACCTCGAAGGTGCCCTGGGGCGTCTCGGTCTTCGACGCCCACTTGCCGAGGACGGGGGCGTTGTCGCCGGCCAGCGCGGCGGGCGCGAGGGCAAGAAGGACGGCGGCGGCGATCAGGATGGACTGTTTCATTGGAGCTCCTCCGGTTGCGGGTCTGTTCCTGCGGCGCACGCTCCTAGAATGGAACGACTTCGATGAAGAGACGACCACCGCCGTCGTTTTGTTGCTGTTCGGCTGGCGTTGCGCTGGCGAGGCCGGCGAGCACCCGCCCGAGAGCGGCCAGGAGAGGACCTAGATGAAGATCGACCATTTCATGTACGCGGTTGCCGATCTCGACGAAGGGATGGCCTGGGCCGAGGACGTCTTCGGCGTGGCGCCGGCGTTCGGCGGCTCGCACGAGGGGCTGGGAACGCGGAACGCCCTCTTGAGCCTCGGCGACACGTACCTCGAGATCATCGCGCCGGACCCGGCGCAGTCGGTCGAGAGCCAGATGGTGTCGGGCATGGTCGCGATGAGCGCCGGAGGGCTCGTGACCTGGGCGGCGCAGGGCGACCTCGTCGTCACGAAGGGGTTGCTCGAGGAGGCCGGGATCCCGTCGACCGGCCCGGTGGAGACGCGGCGGCGCACGGCCGACGGGGATTTGCTGGTGTGGGACCTGCTGTTCCCGCAGGGAGGCGGCTACGGGAGGCCCTTCTTCATCGACTGGCGGGGGTCTCCGCACCCGGCGACGACGACGCCCTTGGTCGGGGAGTTGGTGTCGTTCGCGATCTCGACGCCGGATGCGGGGGATCTCGGGGCGGTGCTGGCGGGCCTTGGGCTGGACGCGGAGGTATCGGCGGGAGAGCCGGCGATGCGGGTCGTGATCGAGGGGCCGAAGGGGACGGTGGAGCTGGTTGCTACGGAGGAGAGTCGGGGGCTGCAGCCGGGTTCGCGGCGATAGGGTGAGACCGCCACGAACTGAATGCGGAGAAGAACGATGACTGAAGACAGCCCGAAGAACCGTACTCGGCTGGCCGGTCTCTGCCTCGCGATCGCGGCCATCGGGCTCGCCGTCGCCGTCCCGGCCACGGCTCAGCTCAACATCGACGACTGGGCCAAACAGGCAGGCGAACAGATCGTCTGGCACCAGACGCAGTTGAGCGACACGGTCTATCTGCTCCTGCCCGAGCCTGGGCTGGCGGGCAACCTGGCCGTCTCCGCGGGCGAGGACGGCATCCTGATCGTTGACGACGCGATGATCCCGGTGGCGCCGAAGATCAAGGCGGCGGTCGCGAAGATCCAGGAGGGCAGGATCGACTTCGTCGTCAACTCGCACTACCACTTCGACCACGCGGGCGGCAACGCGGCGTTCGGGGCGGACTCAGCGATCGTGGCGCACGCGAACGTCCGCAAGCGCCTGCTCGAGAACCGGCATGCCGGGGCGAACTTCTCGGCGACGCCGTTCCCGTCCGAGGCGCTGCCGATCGTGACCTTCAACGAGAGCGTCACCCTGCACTGGAACGGCGAAGCGATCGACGTGATCCACTTCGGCAACCCGGCCCACACGGACGGCGACGTGGCGATCTTCTTCCGCGACTCGAACGTGGTGCACGCCGGTGACCAGTTCCCGAACCTCGGCGGCTACCCGTACATCGACCGCGACGTCGGCGGCAGCGCCCTCGGCCTGCGCGACAACATGGCCCAACTGCTCGAGATCGTCGACGACGAGACGAAGATCATCCCCGGTCACGGTCCCCTGGCGACGAAAGCCGACCTGCAGAGGTACCACGACTACGTCGCGGAGACGATCGACCACATCGACAAGCAGAGAAGCGCCGGCAAGTCGCTCGAGGACGTCCAGAAGGACGGCCTGCCGGAGAAGTTCGCGCCGTACGGCAACGGCCCGCTGTCGCCGGAACCGGTCTGGATCGGTTACGTCTGGGCCAGCCTGGACGACTGAGAACGTCCCTGCAGAACCCACCTCTCCGTCGGGCGCGACGATGGCGAACGACGTCGTGATCGACGTCCGGGACCTGCGCAAGAGCTACAAGGACATTGTCGCCGTCGACGGGGTCTCGTTCCAGGTCCATCGCGGCGAGATCTTCGGCATGCTGGGCCCGAACGGCGCCGGCAAGACGACGACGGTCGAGATCCTGGAGGGGCTCCGACAGGCGGACGGCGGCGAGGCGTTCATCGACGGCGTCGGCGTGAAGAAGAACCGGCGGCGCGTGAAGGGCATGATCGGCGTCCAGCTCCAGCAGAACGCCTTCTTCGACAACCTGACGCTCCGCGAAACGGTCCAGTTGTTCGCGACGCTCTACGGCTCGGACGCTTCGCCGGACGACATGCTGGCCCGGGTCGACCTGGCCGATCGGGCGAAGTCCCGATACAAGCACCTGTCCGGCGGCCAGAGGCAGCGCTTCTCGATAGCGGTCGCCATGGTCAACGAGCCGGTGGCGATGTTCCTCGATGAACCGACGACCGGGCTCGACCCTCAGGCGCGCCGCAGGATGTGGAAGCTGATCGACGGCCTGCGCTCGGACGGCATGGCGGTCATGCTGACCACCCACTACATGGAAGAGGCGGAGGTGCTCTGCGACCGGGTGGCGGTCATCGACCGCGGCTCCATCATCGCGGTGGACGCACCGCAGGCGCTGATCAAGCAGTTGGCCGGCCGCGGCGGCCAGTCGGTCCGCCGGGACGGCGCCCTGACGCTGGAAGACGTCTTCCTCGATCTCACCGGGCACCAGCTCGTCGAGTAGGAGCGCCAGGTTGAAGATCGCGACAACATGAGAATCTACGGGGCATTCATCGTCGCCGAACTGAAGATGTTCTTCCGCGACCGGACGGCGCTCTTCTGGTCGCTGGCCTTTCCGACCGTGATGATGGTCGTCTTCGGCCTTTTCGACTTCGGCAGCTTCGCCCCGCCGAGCGTGGGCATCGTCGACCAGGCGAAGAACCAGGCGTCGACCCTCCTGGTGTCCGTGCTGAAGGGCGAACTGGGCGGCGAACCGCTGTTCAACGTGCCCGAGGCCGACGATGCCGAGGCCCTGCGCGCCGCGGTCCTCCGGGGCAACCTCACGGCGGTGATGGTGATCCCCCAGGGCTTCGGGGAACTCGGCGCCTCCTCGACGATCGACCTCACGTTCGACGGCAGGAAGGCCCAGGAGGCGGAGGCGGCCCGGTCCATCCTCGGCCAGGTGCTCGAAGGGGTCTTCAAGTCCGTCGCGAACGTCCCCGCGGAGTACCGGGTCGAGAACTGGGCGACGATCTCCCCCAACGAAGTCGCAGGCCGCGGCCAGGGTTACAAGGGGTTCATCGTGCCGGGCATCGTCTCACTGGCCATCATGCAGAGCGCGCTCTTCGGCATCGTTTTCACGCTCGTCCGGCTGCGCAACCAGGGCGTGTTGAAGCGTCTGCACGCCACGCCCATCGGCCCGAATCACTTCCTGGTGGGCTCGCTCGCGACCAGGCTCCTGCTGCTCGTGATCCAGACGAACGTCCTCCTGCTCGTCGGCATCTTCGTCTCCCGCGTCGACGTCGCCCCGGGCTATCCCCTCTTCTGGCTCGAGGTGATCCCCCTCATCTTCCTCGGCGGCTTCGTGTTCGCCTCACTGGGCCTGGCGATCTCCGGCATCGCGAAGACGGAGAACACGGCGGCGCCACTCGCCAACATCGTGTCGCTGCCGATGATGTTCCTGTCGGGCGTGTTCTTCTCTCAGGCGGTGCTGCCGGACTGGCTGCTCGGGTTCGCGAAGTTGCTGCCGCTGACCTTCCTGGCCGACGCGATGCGCGCCATGGTGAACAGCGGCGAGACGCTGTTCAGCCAGGGCGGACCGATCCTGGGGTTGGCCGTCTGGGCCGTCGTCTGCTTCGGGCTCGCCGTGTGGGCGTTCCGGTGGGAGTGACCTACTCGCCGCCGGAGCTCTGCGGCTGGTCGTACTCCGATTCGAGCAGTCGGGCGCCGCGCAGAACGTTCCCCATCGCGTAGTTGCCTTCGTGGCAGGCGTACTCGTACACGCGGCTGTCCTTCGCCTGCCAAGTGTACTCGCCGGCCCAGGTCGCCGTCCACGACTCAGGATCGTCGACCTTGAAGTGGTAGAGCAGGTTGCCGTCCTCGGTGCGAGTGAAGCGCTCTTCCACGTGCATCGTCTCGCTACCGCCGGGCAGGCCGGTCTGGTTGCGGAAGTTGCGCGTGTTGACGACCAGGGTGTCGCCGTCCCAGTGGCCGACGCCGTCGCCGAGCCACCAGTTCACGTCGTCGGGGCTGTGCTCGTCGTCGATGCGGACGATCCGCGCGTCGTGGACCATCTCGGCCATGATGACGACGTGGCTCTCGGTCTGGACGATCCGCGCGTAGTTGTTGTACAGGCTGGGCAGCAGCGGAGGTCCGCCAACGAAGCCGAGCAGGCACCGCTCGGCCAGCGCCAGGCTTTCGGGCCCGTCGAACGGCCCGGGGCCGTCATGGTCGAGCCATGATGCGGTGCCGTCGTTGTTGTGGGCGAACGAGGCGAAGTTCGTCATCATCCGGCGCATGGCCGCGGGGGTCATCTGGGGCCGCCGACCGTTCTTCGGTTCGTAGATGATCGAGGTGCGGAACTTGCCGTCCACCGCCACGGCCTCAGAGCCGGGGTCGATCCAGAACGCGTTGTAGCCGCCGACGCCGCCGCCGCCGAAGCGGTTGTCGCCGTCGCCGCCCTTCTTGGGCGCCGTCCGTTCGGCGCCGCCGCCCTTGCCCTCTTCCTCGACTTCCCGCCAGAACGCCTCTCTCTCCTCTTCCATCGCCTGGGCCTCCTCGGGCGCCAGGTAGAGGTTCTCGCCGTACTGGGGCGGACGGTCGACGGGGGTTACCGTACCGGCGTCGTAGACGCCCGAAAGATCGGGCTTGCCGTTCGGCATCCGCTTGATGCCGTCTCCCTCCGCGGCCAGGGCCGGCAGGGCGATGAGGAACAGGGCGAGCGAGGCGAGGATGAGCTTGCGCATGGCTTGGGTCCTTCCCTTTGGGAACGCGGGTCCGTGAGTGCGACCGGGTCGCAATGCTAGCACTGACCGGCCCCTCAGGAACTCGTCTCGAGCGCGGCGTTCGGCGGTTACAGTGGGTTGCGAGGCTCGCACGGGAAATGACGACGAGGCAGGAAGACCCTTCGGAACCGTGCTCAAGGAATCCTGCGCGCTGCGCGCTCGTGCGCGGCGGCCTTTGCGCATTGCTCCTGGCGCTCCCTGTGGCGGTCGAGCCGCAGGATCCAGCAGAGGAGGCGGTCGAAAGGGTCGAACTGAATGGACAGGTGTACGACGTGCCGCCCCCGTGGCGGGGCAACCGAATCACGGAGGCCGCCGACCCGACCGCACTGGCGAAGGTGCCCAGCGACCTGACTGGCGAGTTCGGCATCTACGTCACGCCGGAGACCCGCGACGCCGTCGTCGCGATGGCCGCCGCCGCCCGGGAGCAGGGGATCCGGCTGGAAGTGGACTCCGGGTTCCGCAGCTACGGCTTCCAGAGGAGAGTGCTGGAAGGCCTCCTCGCGACCGGCCGACCGTTCCTCAACGCCGTCCGCTGGACCGCGCCGCCCGGCTACTCCGAGCACATCACCGGCCGCGCCGTCGACTTCGTGCCCAGCGACGCGGACTTCAAGGACGTACCGGCGTACCAGTGGCTGAAGGAACGCGCGGCGGACTTCTGCTTCGCCGAGAGCTACCCCCTGGGCAACGCCGGCGGCTTCGAGTGGGAGCCGTGGCACTGGCGCTACGACGGCTGCGACGAGTAGCGTCGCCTGCCGGCGACCGACCGGCGGCCATTCCCTTCGCACCCCAAGGAGCACATCGATGCCGACCTTCGAGAACGACGTCTACCCGCAGAACCCCGAACAGATCGCCGCCATGCAGGAGGCCGGTCCCGAAGGGCCGATCTACATGGTCAACCTGCTGAAGTTCAAGGAGAAGGCCGAGTACAGCGACGGCCGCGAGACGGATCTGACCGGTTACGAGGCCTACCAGATCTACGGCCAGGCCGTGTCCCGACTCATTCAGGACTTCGGCGGCCACGTCGCCTTCGCCGCGGACGTGACGCACCTCTCGCTCGGCCGGGTCGACGAACTCTGGGACGAGGTGGCGATCGCCTGCTACCCGAACCGCGCCGCCCTGGCCGCGATGTCGACGTCGGAACCCTGGCGCAAGGCCGCCGTCCATCGCGAGGCGGGCCTGGCCGGTCAGTTGAACATCGAGACCGTGCTGATGCCGGGCTTCAAGGAGATCGCGCTGGCCGGGTAGCGACCGGCCCGTTGGCACACCTGGCCGGGGCTGCCCGCGCTTCCCCTGGCGCGGGGTGGCGTCCGTCAAGACGAGACGCACCATCGATCGAGGGTCTCGACGTCCGACCTACCGTCGTCCCTGTCTCCCTGAACGGCTGCGACGCCCAGCCGGGACAGGTGACTGGTCATCTCTCCCGTGGAGACGCCCGCTACACGGGCCGCACGGCCCAGAGAGACGGAGCCGCCCTGGAACAATGCAGCCCCGAGCGCCAGCAATACGTCCGGCTTGTCGGGCAACCGTTCCAGGTCGAGGTGAAGAAGCAGATAGACGCCCACGCGCATCACAAAGAAGGTTGATCGGTTCGTGTGTACTCGCGTGCCGTGATGACCGGGATGCCACGAAACGGATCCAGCGCGAGAATGTCCTGATCCCCTGTGAGTATCAGGTCCGCCTCACCACTGAGGGCCAACTCCAGGAACTTGTCGTCGCGTGGGTCCCGGCAAAGCCGCACCCTGTGCCCGACCGTGACGACGTCGACGGTTCGCGCCAAACGACGCAGGTAGTCCTGACGCTCTTCGACGCTGACGTAGGGATCGAACTTCCGCCGACCCAGGACATCGGCCAGCTCGCCGAGGGTCGCCCGAGACGCCAGGATCAAGCCCTCCCTCTCCGCCTTCCGCACTGCCTGACCGGGAACCGAGCCGGGGAGAAGGAGTCGGCTGATGAGAAGGTTCGTATCAGCGACGATTCGCTTCGTCGTCGCCATCATCCAGGATCTCGGCCAACTTCTCTTCGGTCAGGCCTCGCGCTGCGGCCCGCGCGGCGATGCGCTTGCAGAACTCGTCGAGCTCCTGGAGATTCAGCCCGCGCAGGCGTTCGTACTCCCGTGGTGACAGCACGACCGCTACCTCCCGTTTCTGCCTTCGAACCATGATCGGCTCATGCTGAGCGGCGTCGAGAATCGCCGCAAGTCTCTGCTTTGCTTCGGTTGCGCTGACGGTTCGCACTTCGCCACCTCCCGGGCACGGCCGAAGACTAGTGCAAAATGTCTGTTTTGTACAAAATCGACGACTATTCAAGGAGGGAGGCGCCTGATCCCGCTTGTCGCGGCTTGTAGGCTGGGAGAATGGGAGGCACCGCCATGAAGAAGATCGAGCATCACGTCAACGGAAGCCACCTCGCCGCCTGCTCCGGCAGGACCCACACGGTCTTCAACCCGGCCACGGGCGAACAAACGGCGGCTGTCGGCCTCGCCAGCACGGAGGAAGTCGACGCCGCGGTAGCGGCCGCCAAAGACGCCTTCGGCGACTGGCGCCGCACCTCGCTCGCCGTGCGGACGAAGCTGATGTACGCCTTCCGGAACCTGGTCGAGGCGCACACGGACGAACTCGCCCGGCTGCTGACGAGCGAGCACGGCAAGGTGCTGTCCGACGCCGCCGGCGAGGTCTCCCGAGGCATCGAGAACATCGAGTACGCCTGCGGCCTCGCCGACCTGCTGAAAGGGTCCTACAACTCCCAGGCCTCGACCGGCGTCGACGTCTACTCGGTGCGCGAGCCGCTCGGCGTCGTGGCCGGCATCACCCCGTTCAACTTCCCGGCGATGGTGCCGCTGTGGATGTTCCCAAACGCGGTCGCCTGCGGCAACACGTTCGTGCTCAAGCCCTCGGAGCGCGATCCGTCCGCGCCGCTGCTGCTGGCGGAACTGTTCGATCAGGCAGGTTTTCCGCCTGGCGTGTTCAACGTGGTCAACGGCGACAAGGTGGCCGTCGACCGGCTGCTGACTCACCCGGACATCGCGGCGGTGAGTTTCGTCGGCTCGACCCCGATCGCCCGCTACGTCTACGAGACGGGGACCGGCGCCGGCAAGCGCGTCCAGGCGCTCGGCGGGGCGAAGAACCACATGGTGGTACTGCCCGACGCCGATGTCGATCTGGCAGCCGACGCGGCGGTCTCTGCCGCCTACGGCTCGGCCGGCGAGCGCTGCATGGCGGTGTCCGTCGTCGTCGCGGTCGGCGGCGTGGGCGATCCCCTGGTCGGCGCGATCCAGGACCGGATGGGGAAGCTCTCCATCGGCCCCGGCCTGGACGCGGAGTCCGAGATGGGCCCGCTAATCACGCGCGAGCACCGCGACCGGGTGGCCGGCTACATCGGCGCCGGCGCCGAAGAGGGCGCGACGGTGGTCGTCGACGGCCGCGAGGCGACCTTCGACAGCGACGGCTTCTTCCTCGGCGTGTCGCTGCTCGACAACGTGACGCCGGACATGACCGTGTACCGCGACGAGATCTTTGGCCCGGTCCTATGCGTCGTCCGCGCGGACAGCTACCAGGAGGCGGTCGAGCTCGTCGAGCAGAACCCCTGGGGCAACGGCACCGCGATCTTCACCCGCGACGGCGGCGCCGCCCGCCAGTTCCAGGAAGACGCCGACGCCGGCATGGTCGGCGTCAACGTGCCGATCCCGGTGCCGGTCGGCTACCACTCCTTCGGCGGCTGGAAGCAGTCCCTGTTCGGCGACACCCACATGTACGGCCCGGAGGGCGTGCACTTCTACACGAAGGCGAAGGTCGTCACGGCGCGCTGGCCGGATCCGGCGGAGAGTCAGGTGGATCTGGGGTTCCCGCGAAACCGGTAGACGCGCTGCAGTTCCTCCTCGGAGACGTCCGCGTCATGCTGGCCGGGCCACGTAGCGTTCGACCTCAATCTCGCCTGCGCGAGCGCGTACACGCGAAGCGTCGTACCATGCCTGCATCCTCAGCAGGATATCCATGCTCACGCCAAAGGCCTTCTCGATACGCAGGGCCATTTCCGCCGAAAGAGCCGAGTTTTCGTTCAACAGATCCGAGAGCGTAGCCCTGCGCACGCCGAGAATCTCGGCAGCCTTCGTGACGTTGAGGTCCAGCTCCTCGATGATCTCGGTGCGAATGAAATCGCCCGGGTGGGAAGGCGTCATCTTCACGTTGATGCCGTTGGTCGCCATCAGTGGTAGTCCTCCAAATTCAAGCGGTCTACGCAATCGTCCGTTTCTTTGAACGTGATGCGCCAGTTGCCAGAGACCGAGACGCTCCATTCCCGCCGATTACCTGAGAGTCGATGCACACGCCAGCCAGGCGGCGCAGAGGCCAGGAACTCGTCGATGTGCTCGGCCAGAATCAACATGGTCAGGACCTTGCGCACGCGGTCTACGAGCTTCTGCGGTAGAAACCGGGGGTTGTCGTCCTCAAGCAGACGGCGCAGTCCCCGGTGGCGAACAGAGCGAACGATCACGCCACGAGTGTACGGTAACACCGTTCACTGCCGCGAGATCTCCTGAGCCACGAGGATCGGACCTGTCGTCCGCCTGAACCTAACCTCTACTCAAAGGTCCACTCGCGGGGTTCCTTGCCCTCTTCGGGATGAACCTCGCGGACGGTCACGGACGGAGACTCGCCTTCCTCGTACGTGAACACGTACTTCAAGGCCTTCCGGTTCTCCTCGGGAACGGGATCGATGTGAGTGGCGAGTTCGGGGCCCTCGAAGACGTTGATCTTGCAGAACTCCTCCCCCCGGCACACGCCCTTCCCCATCCGGACCCAGTCCTCCATCTTCGTGTCGGGCCGAATCCAGGCACCCCAGGCGAGGCCCGTCAGGCCGACCGGATTGAGCGGCGGCCCATCCTGCTGCGCCGGCGCCACAGCGGGGAGTGAGAGGAGAAAGGCGATGGCGATCGCAAAGGGTACGCGTCGATTCATGGCTGGGTCACCTCAAAGAAACGGTCCCATAATGCCATGCGCCGTTCGTGGAGCTTGCTGCCCGTCTCGATCGTCGACCCGAACTCGAGGTGCCGCGCCCCGTCCTTGTCGTACTCCGGCCACGCCGGAAGCTCCGACCCGCTCAACGGATTCGGGTCGCCGGTCGCAGCGAAAGCGACCCAGTAGCCGGACATCGCCTCGGCGAGTTCGCGGTCCTCTTCCGCGTATTCGTAGTCCAGCTTGTCCAGGTTGTCGAACGCGTAGGCGATCTCCGCCGCGTGGTAGGCGCCGTAGAAGTCCTTCTCCGGGTGCGGCGGGGCGTGCGTGAAGAAGTACAGGTAGGCAGGCGACGGCACGGTCTCCGAGAGAACCGCCCAGGTCTTCATCTGCCAGGCGAAGATGCGGTCGGAGAACGCGTCGATGAAGGCCCTCCTCGCGTCGTCATCGGTCGGCGCCGGATACGCCTCGAAGAACTCGTCGGCCACGTCGGCGAACTGGCTCTTGACCAGGAACTCGACCGCGGACTTCGTGGAGGGCAGCATGCGGCCCATCAGGCTCGTCGCCTCGTCGCGGTTCGAGCCGACGAGCACCGGCACGTCGGCCTGTTCGCCGGCCCGGTAGATCTCGGCGACCTGCTTCGGCAGCACCCAGCCGTCGACGTTCGGCCGGGTCGCGAAGGCGCCCTGCTCCGAGGCCTCGGCCAGGATCGTCTCGGCGTCCAGTTCGCGCAGGCCGGCGGCCGCGCCTTCGCCTGCGCCTTCGATCCCGAGTCGCTTGACGAAGACCTCGCCGGCACTCTCGGCCGAGCCGTCAACGGACGAGCGGAGGTCCGGTAGCCCGTTGAAGTGGCCGCCGCTCTGGCCGATCACCCGGTGGAACAGGCCCCGGGCCAGCGGTGAAGCCTGCAGCACGTTGACGCTCCAGGAGCCGGCTGATTCGCCGAAGATCGTCACCCGGTCCGGGTCGCCGCCGAAAGTCGCGATGTTGTCGCGCACCCACTGGAGCGCGAGGACCTGGTCGAGGACGCCGTAGTTGCCTGATGACCTCAGGTCGGACTCGGCCGACAGGGCGGGGTGGGCGAGATAGCCGAAGGGCCCCAGCCGGTAGTTGACCGTCACGACGACGACGCCCTTGCGCGCCAGCGCCGTCCCGTCGTAGAGGGGCAGCGAACCCGACCCACGGGTGAGCGCCCCGCCGTGAATCCAGACCATGACCGGCAGGCGATCGTTGTCGGATTCCGCCGCCGTCCAGAGATTGACGTACAGGCAGTCCTCGCTGACTTCCTCCAGGGGCTGGGCATAGAAGCCACCCTCCCGGTAGGGCGACTGCATGCACGACGGCGGCTCGAAGAGCGCGTCGATGGGCACCTCCGGTGGCGTCGGGGGCCGCGGCGGCCGGAAACGCAGATCCCCGACCGGCGGTTCCGCGTAGGGAACGCCGAGGAAGACCCGCACCGTTGGGTCGTCCTCCGAGACGTACCCGATGACGTAGCCGCTCGACGTCAGCCTCACCAGTTGCGGCAGGGTTTGGGCGCCTGCGGCGGCGACTGCCAGCAGCATCGTGCCGGCCAGAACCCAGCCGGGACGACGCCGTACGGAGATACTCATCGACCCGTTCCTCCCATCACGTTACTTCGCAACGTCGTACGACGTCAGGAACGCCTGGTCGCGGATGTAGAACGCTCCATTGGCGACCACCGGGTGGGCCCAGGTGGGGCCGCCGCGCTTCTCGATCTCGAACAGGCCTCGCTCCTCGTAACCCTCGGGCGTCGCGACGGCGAGGCCGACCTTGTTGCGCTCGCTCAGCATGAAGAGCTTGCCGTCGGCCATCACCAGGGAGCCCTTGCCGACACTCCGGGCTCGCCAGTGGACCTCTCCGGTCCTCGCGTCCACCGCCGTGAGCGCCGGACCGAAGAAGCTGTAGAGAGTGCCCTCGTGAGCGACGACGCCGCCGTGGTGGTTCTGAAGGCGCGTTCCGAAGTACGCCTCCTCGCTGTGAAAGGCGCCGCCCTCGTCCTCGGCGCTGATCGCGAGCGCGCCCCCGCCGACGCCGTATGACGCCGTGTAGAAGACCATGTTGTCCTCCAGCACCGGAGTCGTGATGTTGATCGCGTTCTGCGTCGACGGCCGCTCGTAGCGCCAAAGCAACTTCCCGTCGTCGGCGCGAACGCCAACCCCGGCCTCCCCCGTGAAGCCGAGCAGGACCTCGGTGCCCGCGATCTCACGCAGGATGAGGGAAGAGTAGGAGGCCACGTCGCCGAGTTCGCTGGAGCGCCAGATCGTGCTGCCGTCCGCGGCCGAGAGTGCGGCGATCGCACCGTCGCGGCCGCCCGGCATGATGAAGACACGATCGCGCACGACGAGCGGCGACTCGCTGATGCCCCATCGGGTGTTCGGGCTGCCGAAGCGCTCGAGCATGTTGAACTGCCAGATCACTTCGCCCGAGTCCTTCGCGATCCTCGCCGCCTCGCCCATCCCGTTCAGGACGAAGAGCGAGTCGCCATGAACGGTCGGCACGGAGCGCGGACCGTCGCCCCTGTCCGGGTGGTCGTAGAGCGGGCCCAGCTTCCGTATCCACACCTCGCCGCCGTCGCCGGCGCGCAGGCGAAACACCGCGCTCTGGCCGTCGCGCGTGCCCTGGACGTAGATCGCCTCGCCCTCGACCACGACCGTTCCGTAACCGTGGCCGAGCGTTTCGGTCTGCCAGTTGACGGCGGGACCCTCCGGCGGCCACTCGTCGAGCAGGCCGGTCTCGGTCGAGATTCCGGCGCGGTCGGGGCCGCGCCACTGCAGCCAGTCGTCCGCGTGGGCCGCAGAGCCGAATCCCGCCGCAACCATGCCTGCCGCGAGCAGGCGAGTTCCTGTTCTGAACATCGGTCGCATGGTCGCCCCTTCGTTTACTGGCGGGCCGGCCAGCATTCTACTAGGCCTGCCGCGCGGAAGCCGGATGGTACTCGAGCTAAATGGGCATTCGGTGTAACCAACGGTTATCGTGCAGCTCACCATCAGGACTGAGCACGGAGGAGTACACGCCATGGAGTTCTGGACCAAGACCGTCGCCGCACCGACCCGCGCCGCCGAGTTCGCCCTCGAGGCCGAGGACCGGGGCTGGGACGGCGTAGACGTCGTCGATTCGCAGAACCTCTCCGGCGACCCGTACGTCTTTCTCGCCCTGGCGGCGACGACGACCAGGAAGCTGAAGATCGCGACTTCCGTGACGAACCCGGTTACGCGGCACCCGGCGGTTACGGCCTCCTCGGCCCTCTCCGTGCAAACGCTGTCACGGGGCCGGATGGTCCTTGGCATCGGCCGCGGGGACAGCGCTCTGGCGCACCTCGGCCGGGCACCCGCGCGCCTGGGATGGTTCGAGGACCACCTCGTCAACCTGCAGGCCTACCTGCGCGGCGAGGAGGTGGACTTCGAGAACACCGGCGTTTCGGACGACGCCGCGCCGCTCGCGGAGAAGCTCGGGCTGGCACACGGTCCTTCGGCCAGCGCCATCCGCTGGATCGGCGACGGGCCGAAGGTTCCCGTCGAGGTCGCGGCCACCGGCCCGAAGGTGATCGGGATCGCCGCCCGCCAGGCCGACCGGGTCGTGCTCGCCGTCGGCGCCGACCCGAAGCGCGTCGCCTGGGGAATCGAGACCGCCCGCGATGCCGCCGCGGAGGCCGGCCGCGATCCGGCGTCGCTTCAGTTCGGCGCCTACGTGAACGTCGTCTGCTGCGACGATGCGCGGGTCGGCCGCGAGCTCGGCCGCGCATCCACCGGCCTGTTCGCCCGCTTCTCCGTGATGTACGGAGAGATCGCCGGACCCGCCGACCAGCAGCAGGCCGACGTGTTCCACAAGCTCCATGACAGCTACGACATGACCGCCCACGGCCGCGAAGGCGGACAGCAGACCGCCGCGCTCACGGACGAGTTCATCGACGATTACGCGATCATCGGCAGCCCGGAGCACTGCGCCGCACGGATCGAGGCGCTGCTCGAGCTGGGGGTCGACAAGTTCGCGGTCACCGGCCCCAACTTCGCCTCGCCGAGCCCCCCGGCGCGTCAAGCCGCCGAGCGGTTCACGGACGACGTCCTGCCGCTGCTGCGCGGCTAAGGGAGAACGGAACATGGAGCTGACCGGCACGTCGGCAGTCATCACCGGCGGCGGCAACGGCATCGGCCGCGCGTTCGCCCTGGCCCTGGCGCGCGACGGGGTGAACGTCGCGGTCGCCGACCTGGAGAAGGACGCCGCGGAGAGCGTGGCACTCGAGGTGGAAGCTCTCGGCGTCCGCGCCGTCGCCGCGCAGGTCGACGTGGCTCGCGAGGAGGACATCGAGCGCCTGGCGGACGATGCCTGGTCCGCCTTCGGCTCCGTCGAGCTCCTGTTCAACAACGCGGGCGTCGGCGCGGGCAGGGCGCCGGCCTACGGGTTCAGCGCCGACGATGTCCGCTGGATTCTCAGCGTGAACGTCGAGGGCGTGCTGAACGGCATTCGCGTGTTCGCGCCCCGCTTCATCGAGGGCGGGAGGGAGTCCCGGATCATCAACACCGGCTCCGAGCACAGCCTGGGCATTCCCTTCCCCGGCTCTTCCGTCTACACCGCCTCGAAGCACGCCGTGCTCGCCATCTCCGACGTACTGCGCGCGGAACTGCCGGACCACGTCGGCGTCAGCGTCTTCTGCCCCGGCTGGGTGGCGACGAGCATCTGGCGCTCCTCCGAGCGGCGGCCTGAGCACTTAGGCGGGCCGCGGGAGGCGAATCCGGCCGCGGGCAGGATGAGTGCCGAGAACGCGATGTCCGCGGACGAGGCGGCCGCCATGGTGCTCCAGCAGATCCGCGAAGGCCGCTTCTACCTGCTGACCCATCCCCACGTGATCGAGTACGCGCGAACACGTTGGGAAGACGTCGAGGCGGCTTTCGCCGAGCAGGCGCCGCGCTATGAGGGCGACGACAAGTACGACGTGGTGAAGGCGATCGCGCGGATCCGGGCGGAGCGAGGCGAGTAGGGGCTACGAGGCCGCCGGATTAGCGGCCAGGTGGGCGAAGGGGGCTGCATCACGGCTCTCGCGGTAGCAGTCGACGATCGGTTCGAGGTCGCTCGGGCTGGCGCCGTGGAGGATGACGCCGTCGGCGCCGAGGTCGAACTGGCCGCGGATCTTCTCGACGCAGCGCTCGGGCGAGCCGGTGGCGGCGGGCGCCAGCCACGCCTCCGGGATGAGCGTGGCGATCCGTTCGAGTTCCTCCGTGGTGGCGAAGCTGTCGATCGCGCCGCGGAAGCCGGCGACCAGGGGATTGGCGCGAAAACGTGCCAGGACCTTCGGGTCCCAGCGGTTCGTCTCGACCATCAGGTCGCCGTAGGCCTGCAGGTAGGTGCCCATCCGGCCGACCGTCTTCTTGAGCCGCACCGCCTCGGGCAGATGATCGCCGACGGTGGCGAAGCAGGACCACACGCGGACCGACGCCGGGTCGCGTCCGGCCTGCTCCGCCGCCCGCTTCACGGTGTCGACGCAGCGGGCGAGGGTTTCGTCGGTGAAGAACGTGTGGAGCACCACCGCGTCGAAGGCCCGGCCGCCGAGCGCCAGCGAGTTCGGGCCGAAGGCGGTCAAGGTCATCGGGATCTCGTCGTGCGCCTCCGCGCCGAGGCGCAGCAGCGGGAAACGGCCCGCCGGCCCGTCGTGGCCGACGATCTTCTCGCCACGCCACATCCGGCGCATCAGGCCAACGAAGTCCTCCATCTGTGCGGTGGTGATCCGGGGCAGACCCAGCGCGTCGAACACGCGGGCGATGCCGCGGCCGAGACCCAGCGAGAAGCGACCGCGGGTGAGACGGTGCATCGTCAGCGCGTAGGAGGCGGTGATCAGCGGGTGCCGCGTGTTCTGGTTCGTCGCGGCGGTGGCGATGCCGAGTTCCGTCGAACAGGCCGCGGCGGCGCCGGAGAGCGTGGCCGCCTCCTTGATGTTGAAGCGCTCCGAGATGAACACGGAACCCAAGCCCATCGCCTCCCCGGCGCGCACCTCGTCGAACAACTCGGCCGGGGACTCGGGCTGGCCGGCGAGGGTGTAGAAGGCGAGTTCGTTCATCCTTTGCACGGGAGTTCTCCTCCTACAGCAGCTCGGCGGAGTTCAGATCGAGGGCGTGGCGCGTGTGGCGCCTGGTCATCGCGACAAACATTTCGTTGCCGCGTTCCGTCTCCTGGACCATCATCGAGGCGATGACGCAGACGCCGAAGCCGGCGAAGGCGCCGCGCCGGTAGTCGATCCAGCAGGCGTCCCAGGAGTAGTCGGCGATGCCGGCGGCGATCAGCCGCAGGTGGTATTCGCCGACGATGTCCTGTTCGCACCGCAGCCGCCGCTCGCGCCGGAGGCTGCCGCCGAGGAAGTAGGCGACGTCGCCGAGCGGCAGGCCGATCGTGATGCTCTGCCAGTCGACGGCCGTGATCGAGGGCGGCGACGTCCGCCGGTCGATCAGCAGGTTGTCGAGCCGGTAGTCGACGTGAACGAGGGAGAAGGGCTCGGGAGCTTCGCCGGTCCAGGCTGAGTCGGCCTCGCCGTACAGGCCGAGGATCTCCCGCCGATCGGACTCGAGCCGGTCGCCGTATCGCTCAAGGAACCCCGGCAGCAGGGTCCGGTAACGATGACGGAGGGTCGCCGAGAGTTCGGCGCTCGGCCGGCCCAGCCAACCCGTTTCGAGCAGGGCGGCGTCGTTCCAACCCGGTGCGTGCAGGCCGGCGAGTTCCAGCGCCGCCGCCCGCGCCACCTCCTCGTCGCAGCCCGCGATCTGGTCGCCCGGCACGGCCGGCGCCTCGTCGCTCATCAGCACGGCGAAGTGCGGGCCCTTGCCCTCGATCTCGGCGAAGTAGCACCGCGGCGTCGAGATCGAGAGCCTGGCCTGGATCTCCTGGTAGAAGCGCACCTCCTTCAGGTAGTTGCGCAGCACGACGCCGGTCTCTCGGCTGGTCGGATCGGCGGAGGGAAACTTCCCCACCAACGTGCGCGGCGCGCCCTCGGCGCCTTCGCCGTACTCCAGCCTGTAGCGGACGCAGCGTCCGATCTGGCCGGTGCCGATTTCGGAGGCCTCGAAGCCGAGCACCTCGACCTCGTGACCCGCGGCATGGAGTTGCTCGGCGAGCCAATCGGCGCTCACCTCCTCAGCGGTGGGAATGAAAGGCACCGGAGTCACCCTTCTGCCTGCCGTTCGCGCCACCAACCCGGACCGGTCCGCGACGGCCAGCCTTCCGGCGGCGTCGGCCACAGCAGGATCGTGCCCATCGGACCGAGTTCCACGCCGCGGATGTCCTTGTTGAACACCCATAGGAAGCTGACGTGGAACAGGAACAGGGCCGGCTGGTCCCGGTACACCTCGCGGTGGATCTCCCGGTAGATCGCGGTGCGCTTCTCGCCGTCCTGCTCGCGCTTGCCCAGTTCGAAGAGCTCGTCGACTCTCGGGTTCGAGTAGCCGCCGCTGTTCCGGCCGCCGTCGTACGCGTCGGTGGCTAGCTGATTGCGGAGGGCGTGCGGATCCTGGGTCGTACCGCCGATCGTCCCGAGCGCCTGGAAGTCGTGATCGAGGCGCTTCTCGTTGAGGGTGGCGCTCTCGTAGGCGCGGGTCACCATTTCGACCCCGAGGCGGCGAAAATCCTCGCGCAGGATGTCGAGCGTTGCCGGCACGTAGGTCAGGCCGGCGGTGTACGACAGTTCGAAGCTGAAGCGGATCCGCTCGCCCTCGACTTCCCTGTAGCGCCATCCGGTGTCCGGGTCGGCGAGCCAGCCGGCCTGGTCGAGAAGTTCGGCCGCGCGCGCCAGGTCGTGGTCGATGGCCTGCTCGCGGATCGCCGGTTCGTAGTCCCAGCGCTCTTCCACCATGTAGCCGTAGGAACGCCGGTAGAGGCCGTGGCCGACGCGTCGCAGCACGGTGTCCGCGTCGTAGGCGTGGGCGAGCGCCCGGCGCACCAGGGGGTCGATGAAGAACGGATTGCTGCCGTCCATGTTCCAGACGATGTTGAGTAGCAGCGCCGACGCGTGGCGGCCCTTCACGCCTCTCGCCTCGAACAGCTCTCCTGTCGCCTGGAGGGCGAAGATGTTCGCATCGACGTAGATCTGGTCGTACTCGCCCCCCAGGAACTGCAGGAAGGCGAGGTTCCGGTCCGGCTGGAACTTGAAGATCATCGTCTTCGCGGCGGGCGGCGCGCGGTCGAAGAGGTAGTGGTCCTCCCATCGCTCGAGGACGACCCGGTCGTTGTTCCGCCATTCCACGAACCGGAACGGGCCGCTGCCGATCACGGCCTCACGGCCGTAGCGGTTGTAGTAGGGCGAGGACCGGAGCGTCGGATCGGCCGCGCGCTCGGCGGCGTTACCCACGACGTGGCGCGGCATGATCGGAAAGGCGAGCGCCTCCAGCCGGAGCTGCGGCGCCAGGAGCCCGGCGAAGTCGAAGCGCACCCGGCGCTCGCTCTCCGCCGTGACCCCGACGACGAGGTCGCGCGGCGCCGGCCAGAAGCTCACCGGCACCCGTTCGTCGCGCAGAGCGTCGAGCGAGAACACGATGTCGTGCGCGGTCCAGGGCTCGCCGTCGTGCCAGCGCAACTCGGGATTCAACTCCAGCGTGACGGAGTGCAGATCCTCCGACGGCCGCACCTCGAGGACGACGTTCGAGTTCCAGTCATAGTCCGCCGGGCTGCCGTGGCGAACGACGAGCCACTCGAAGAGCATCCCGAACATCGTCCAGGCGGACGCCGCGCCGGACGGAAAGAGCGGGTTGAGCGTCGCCGGCTGAGAGAAGTCGTGGCGGACGATCGTCGTCCCGCTCTCGGCCCGTTCCGGCTCGGCGACCGGGTACAGCTCGTACAACGACGGCGGATCGACGAGAGGGTCGGCCAACGGGTCGTAGTCGCCGCCGGCGTCGACGACGGGAAGGGGGCTGCCGCAGGCGCCGGCCACAAGGCCGGCCGCCACCGTGAGGCACAGCAGCCGTCCCCTCACGCGTTGCGCTTGATGTCGCGGAACGGGCCCTGGTCGGCGCGGTAGCCCTTCGGCATCCCCAGCACGCGCTCGGAGATGATGTTGCGCTGGATCTCGTCCGTGCCGCCGGCGATCGAGATGGCGGGCACCGAGACGAGGACCTCGGCGACGATCCCGTCCGCGGCGGAGTCGGGACCGCTCAGCAACGCGTCGGCGCCGGAGATCATCGTGTGGACGTGGGAAGCCTGGCGCGCGATGACGCTCGCCGCGAGCTTGCCGATCGACCCGGCGGGGATGATCTCCGTCGTGCCGGCCTTGCGCTTCGCCTCCGCGCTGTCGGATGCGAGCCGCGCGCCGGTGTGCAGGCAGATGAGCTTCGCGATCTCCTGCCGTACCGCCGGATCGGCGATCGCGCCGGTTTCCCGGGCGCGCGGCAGGACGAGGTCCACCCGACCCTCGCGCTGCGGGTACCAGGTGTACGGCTCGGTCGCGATCCGCAGCTCCTCTTCGTACTCCGCGTAGATGGGCCCCTGCTTCGGCCCGTCGAGCGAGGACCCCCGAACCCGGCGGCTGAACCCGCGCCGCTCGAAGGAGAGCGTGGTCTTCGCCACGTGCCAGCCGTTGCCCTCTGCCCCGATCAGGTCCTCGGGCGCCACGACGGCGTTCGTCATGAAGACTTCGTTGAACGACTGGTGCCCGTTCATCTGCCTGAGGGGCCGCGCCTCGACCCCTGGCTGGCGCATGTCGAGCAGGAAGTAGCTGATCCCCTGGTGCTTCGGCACGTCCCAGTCCGTGCGCGCGACGAGCAGCCCGAAGTCCGCGTGGTGGGCGCTCGTGTTCCAGACCTTCTGGCCGTTGATGATCCACTTGCCGTCCTTGAGCTCCGCCCGGGTGCTCAGACCCGCGAGATCGGAGCCGCTGCCCGGCTCGCTGAAGAGTTGGCACCAGGTGTGCTCGCCGGTCAGGACGGGCCGGAGGAAGCGCCGCTTCTGGTCGTCCGACCCGCAGGCCAGGATCGTCTCGGAAGCCAGCCCGCGGGGACCCACCTGAGCGGCCGGCACCACGTCCCTCTCCCGGAAGACTTCGGCGACCACCATCGTCTGGTCGAGCGTGAAGCCGCGTCCGTACCACTCCTCGGGCCAGTGCGGCGCCGCCCAGCCACCTTCGAGCAGGATCTCTCGCCATTCGATCAGGGGACGGTCGACGCGCCAGTGCACGTCGAGCCAGGCCGAGACCTCGCGCCGGATCCGGTCCGGAGTCACGCCGCGCCCTCGAGGATCGTCATCATCCGCTCGCGATGGATCGCCGGCGTGCCGAGCAGCACCTCGGAACCCTTGGCGCGCTTGAACCAGAGGTGGGTGTCGTTCTCCCAGGTGAAGCCGATGCCTCCCCGCAACTGGATGCCGGCTCGCGCCGCGCTCATGTAGGCGTCGGCGGCGGCCGCCTTCGCCATGCTCGCGGCGTAGGGCTCACCCTCGCCGGCGGCCAGGCAGCGGGCCGAGTGGTAGGTCAGCGCACGCGCGATCTCGATCTCCACAGCCAAGTCGGCGCAGCGGTGCTTGAGCGCCTGGAAGGAACCGATCGGCCGCCCGAACTGGAAGCGCTCCTTCGTGTAGTTCACCGTGGTCTCGAACAGGTGCTGAGCGCCGCCGATCATCTCGTGGGCCAGCGCCGAGGACATGAGGTCCCAGAGCCGGTCCAGCGTTTCGCCGTCTACTTCGCCGATTGCCCGGCCCGGAACGTCGGCGAACGTGACCCGGGACAGCTTGCGCGTCAGGTCCACGACCTGGAGCGGCTCGATCTCGATGCCGGCCGCGCCGGACTCGACGGCGTAGAGACCAAGGCCCGAGTTCGCCCGCGCGACCACGACCAACAGATCGGCCACATGGGCGTCGACGACCATCGCGGCCGTTCCGGCGAGTCGGCCGCTGTCCGTCGCGCGGACCGAGCCGCCGACCCCGGACGGGCTGTTCAGATCGTCAAGGACCAGCGTCGCGATCACCGAGCCCGAGGCGACGCCCGACAGCAGGTCCGCCCGCGCGGGTTCCTCCGGCGCCTCGATCAACGCGTTGCCGGCCATCACGGCCGAAGCGAGGAACGGACCGCAGAACAGCGTCCGCCCCATCTCCTCGGCGACGATGCCGAGTTCGACCGGCCCGCCGCCGGCGCCGCCGTAAACCTCGGGAACGTGGATGCCGGCCAGTCCCGCATCCCCGCCGAGCTCCTGCCAGACGGCCGGATCGTGGCCCCTGTCCGTCGCCATCCACTCGCGGACGGCGGTGGTCGGCGACTTGTCGCGAAGCGCTCGCGCCACGACATCGCGGAGAAGCTGCTGCTCGCTCGAGAACTCCGTCTGCACCCTTCTTCCTTCGCGTCGATACGGCTTTCTCCAGTCCCTTCGGCCCAGCCTCCGGGAACCAGGGACCGCAGCGTAACCGAAGAGGCAGCGGCGACTGGAGCGGGTTGGGGGATAGAGTCGACGACGCTCCCAAGAGCCACAATCTGATTTGAGTGATTCGTCACGATCTTGCTTGATCCAAGCCAGGCATCCGAGAGACCAGCCGCTTGAACTCGGGAACCAAGACTGGAGGCGCCCGCCGGCCCCGCCGCACCCAGGCGGAACGCCGGGCCGAATCCGAACGCGAGATCCTGCTCGCCGCCGTGATTCTCTTCGGGCGTCAGGGATACACCTCGACCACCCTGGAACAGATCGGGAAGAAGGCGGGCTACTCGAGCGCCCTCGTGTCGCTGCGCTTCGGCTCGAAGGAGGGAATCGCCGAAGCGATCGTCGCCCGCTTGCAGACCCGGGCCGGCAGCGACGCGTTCGATCCGGAAGACGGTGTGGCCGGCCTCGCCAGCCTGAACCGCATCTTCACCGTCTACTCCGAACTGCTCCGCAACGCCGAGCAGTGGATGCGCGCCCTGTTCATGCTGATGGCGGACTCGCTGGGACCCCTGAACGGGAAGATCGACCTGTTTCGGGCCGGTAACGAGAACTTCACCGCCGCGATCGAACGGGCAGTTCGGGAAGGGCAAGAGGCCGGTGAGATCCGGACCGACCTGGACCCCGCCGACGCCGCTTTCGAGGTGCTCGCGGCGGTTCGCGGAGCGACCCTCCTCTGGCTGCTCGACCCGAAGAAGGTCGACGTCGTGGAGGCGATTCAGAGGCTGCGGGTCAGCACCGAGGAGCGCCTCACATCCAGATAGCCGTCCCGCTCCACCGGAAGGAACTCCCCTCGAAGCGGGTTGCTCCAACCGTCGAACCGACGCGAACGGGAGCACCCGATGCCCACGGACGCCCCGTCCATGACAACCCCGAAGGTACCCACTTGAGCGAACCCGAACGCCAGCGCCCCGCCCACGACCAGCCAGCCGAAGCGACCAGGGTCGCCACCTGGAGCGAGCTGGACGACCGGCAACCCGCCTACGCCCTGGTGGCGAACGTGGACCTCGTCGTGGTCCGCCATGACGACCAGGTGTCCGTGCTCTACGGCCGCTGTCTGCACCGGGGCGCCCTGCTCGCCGACGGCTTCGTCCGCGGAGACGACCTGATCTGCGGCGTCCACGAATGGGACTACCGGTACGACACGGGAGTCAGTTCCTACAACCCCGAGGAGGTCCTGCAGAAGTTCACGGCCCGGGTGGACGCCGACGCCGACGCGGTCTTCGTCGATGAGGCGGAGGTGGCGGCGTGGCACGCGAAGTTCCCCCAGCCTTATCGGCGCGACGAGTACCTCGGGCTCTACGCCGACGTCCACGGGACCCCCGAGGAGCCCCACAACCACGCCATCCACGAGCTGGCGCGCAACGGCCTGAAGGGGGTCGGCCACCACGGCAGCGTCTCGGCCATGGGCGTGCCGCTCGTGGAACTCCCACGCTGGGATGACATCCAGCTACTGACAGCCCAACTCGCCCGCCGGCCACTGGCCGACGACGATCCGGTGAACACGGAGCTGGTGGTCGGTCCCCGGGCCAGCAAGCCGCTCCGCCTGAAGGTCCCCATCTTCGTCAGCGACATGAGCTTCGGCGCCCTCAGCGAAGAGGCCAAGCTGGCCCTCGCCAAGGGAGCGGAGATGGCCGGCACGGGCATCTGCTCCGGCGAAGGCGGCATGCTGCCCGAGGAGCAGCAGAGCAACACGCGCTACTTCTACGAACTCGCCTCGGGCAAGTTCGGTTGGTCGCTCGACAAGGCCGCGCTGGCGCAGGCATTCCACTTCAAGGGCGGCCAGGGCGCGAAGACCGGCACCGGCGGGCACCTCCCCGGCGCCAAGGTCACTGGCAAGATTGCCGAAGTGCGCGGCCTCGAGCCTGGAACCGCGGCGATCAGCCCGGCGCGGTTTCCCGACCTGGTCACGCCGGCTGACTTCCGCGACGTGGCCGCCCAGGTCCGCGAACGGACCGGCGGCATTCCCGTCGGTTTCAAGATGTCGGCCCAGCAC
Organism: Thermoanaerobaculia bacterium; assembly: GCA_965232105.1. Lineage (GTDB taxonomy): Bacteria > Acidobacteriota > Thermoanaerobaculia > Multivoradales > Multivoraceae > Multivorans. The sequence continues at coordinate 1,107,951 of OZ246956.1, read as the reverse complement.
ATCGAGGACGACATCGACTTCGCCCTCGAGGTCGGCGTCGACTACATCATCCTCGACGGCCGCGGCGGCGCCACCGGCGCGGCGCCGGACATTTTCAAGGACAACATCTCCGTCCCGACGATTCCCGCGCTGGCCCGCGCCCGCCGCCACCTCGACGCCCGCGGCAAGGGCGACGACGTGACCCTGATCGCCACCGGCGGTCTCCGTACCGAGTCCGACTTCGTCAAGGCGCTGGCGCTCGGCGCCGACGGCATCGCCGTCGCCAACTCGGCGCTCCAGGCCATCGGCTGCCTCGGCATGCGGGCCTGCCACACGAACAACTGCCCCGTCGGCATCGCCACCCAGAAGCCCGAACTCCGCGCCCGGCTCCGGATCGGCGCGTCAGCCCGTCAACTGGCGAACTATCTCGAGGCGACGGTCGACCTGATGAAGGTCCTCGCCCGCGCCTGCGGCCACGACCGCCTGAGCGAATTCAGCGTCGACGACCTGACCACCTGGAAACGCGAGATGGCGGATCTTGCCGGCATTCCCTACGCCGGCGTTGGGCTCCCGCAGAACCTGCCGGAAAGGGAATGGCGCACCCTGGAGGAGTCGAACCCCCAACCTTCGGATCCGTAGTCCGACGCTCTATCCAGTTGAGCTAAGGGTGCCCTGAGCCGCCGCTCCGCGCGAGTGCGGAACCCTAGCAGCTTGTGGGGCCCACCGGGACCCCTCCTGAGCCCAAGACGGGCGGGTGCGCCCTCCGCCTAGCCGCCCAGGTCGATGAAGCGGTCGCACTGGCCGCGGATCTGGGCGTTGGCGCCGGCTCCACCGAGGCCGATCACCGTGACGCCGTTCTGCTGCAGCTTGGCAACCAGGGGCAGCATCTGGATCGATGACGCGACGAGCACCATCGTGTTCACGCCACGCTTCGTGTAGCAGAGCTCGAGAGCGTCCACCACGATCCGAACCGCGGCGGAACAGCCGCGTTCCTCAGGGTTCGACGGAACGTCGACGACTTCGGCGCCCCCGCGGTGGAGCGCGCCGCGATCCAGATCTCCGTCCCGCGCGTCCGCGTAGACCCGCCGCAGGACGAGTTTCCCGAGGTCCCCGTCGAGGCGCGCGAAGAGACCCTCCGGGTCGAGCACGGCGGCTTCGCCCAGGTCGCGCTGCAAAGCCCCCAGGTCGAGGAGCACGGCGCCCCGTCCGGCCTGCGGACTCGCCGCTCGGCGACGCTCGGCAGCTGCGGGCGCCGGCTTCTCCTTCAAGCTCGACTCGCCGTCCGGTTGCGCCGCCCGACCGCGACCCCGGCCACCACGCCGGCGGCGACGGCGACGCCGCTTTGCCGGCGCCGGCTTGTCCTCGTCGGCGGCCGCCGTCCGGGCGGGTTTGGCCGGTTCGGTAGCCGCCTCGAGAGCCGGGGAAACACGCCCTTCGCCGGCGTCCTTGCCGTCCGCCGCATCCGGAGCCGCGTCCTCCTGAACGGCTGGCGCCGTCACGGCTTCCGGCGCGTCGCCGCCGGCTTCCGCGTCCTCGGCCGGGGGCTCGGCATCGACCAGCAGAGACGATGAGTCGTCGGCCCGCGCGCTCTCCGCCGCGGCGGACCCCTCGGGTGCCTCGGCAACCGCCTGAGCGTCAGGCCCGGCGGCGAGTTCCTTTCCCGTCTCGCTTTCTTCCTTCTGCTCGACCGGCGCCGGGGCACGGCCTCTCTTGGCCTTCGCCCGGACAGGTCCATCCTCCGCCGCCGGTCTCCGCCACCAGGGATTCACGTCACTCGTCCCCCTATCGGAAGTCCTCTTGCTGCCACTTCAGGCCCGACGAACCCACCGCCCCGATGGTCCCCCGCGCCGCCGGGGATTGTATAGTCCGCGCAGTGCCCGTTGACGCGCTTCCGTATCGGTACCTCGCCGTCGACGGACCAATCGGCGTAGGCAAGACGACCCTCGTCGAGATGCTGGCGCAGCACTTCGAGGGCGTGAAGATCCTCGAGGACGTGGACAATCCCTTCCTCGAGGCCTTCTACCGCGACCGTCCCGGCACAGCGTTCCAGACCGAGCTCTACTTCCTGCTGACCCGCTACAAGCAGCAACTGGAGCTGGCCCAGGGCGACCTCTTCGATCCCATCCGCCTCGCCGACTACACTTTCGCCAAGAGCAAGCTGTTCGCCTACCTGAATCTGGTCGACGACGAGTTGATGCTGTTCGAGAAGCTCTACGACCTGCTCGAGCCACAGCTACGCGGACCGGACCTGCTGATCTTCCTGACCGCCGACGTGGAAACCTGCATGGCCCGCATTCACAAGCGCTCGCGGGACATCGAACAGAACATCTCCACCCGCTACCTGGCGGAGTTGATCGAGGCCTACAACCACTACTACTACCACTACGATCAATCGCCGCTTCTCGTGGTGGACAGTCGCAACCTCGACTTCGAGCACAAACCGACGGACTTCGATGAACTGCTGCACCAGATAACCCGACCGATCCGGGGCACCCAGTACGTGGTCCCCGCGCAGAGCACCTGACACCCCAACCACCATGACCAAACCGGAGCCCCTTGTTGTCGCCGGGCGCGAGTTCCACTCGCGGCTCATCCTTGGAACCGGCAAGTACCGCGACGAGCGGGTGATGGTCGAGGCCTTCGACGCGTCGGGCACCGAAATGGTGACCGTGGCCCTGCGCCGCGTGAACCTCGACGACCTGGGGAAGGGCTCGCTGATCGACCACATCGACCAGGATCGTTACCTGCTGCTGCCCAACACGGCCGCCTGCTACACCGCCGACGACGCGATCCGCACCGCCCGTCTGGCGCGAGAACTCGGTGGCTGGAACTGGGTCAAGCTGGAGGTGATCGGCGACGAGAAGACCCTCTTCCCGGACAACGAGGAGCTCCTCGTGGCGACCAGGGAACTCGTGGCCGACGGCTTCATCGTCCTTCCCTACACGACGGACGATCCGATCACCTGCCGCAAGCTCGAGGATCTTGGCGCCGCGGCCGTCATGCCGCTCGCGGCGCCGATCGGTTCCGGCATGGGCATCCGCAACCCCGCAAATCTCCGGATCATCGTCGAGCAGGCCAATGTGCCGGTGATCGTGGACGCCGGCGTCGGCACCGCCAGCGACGCCGCCCTGGCGATGGAACTCGGCGCGGACGGCGTGCTGATGAACACCGGCGTCGCCGGCGCCGAAGACCCGGTGCGGATGGCGCGGGCGATGAAACTGGCGGTCGAAGCCGGCTGGCTCGCCGCGAACGCGGGTCGCATCCCGAGAAAGCTCTACGCGACGGCGTCGTCGCCGCTGGAAGGGGTCGTGGACTAGGCGGTCACAGGACGCCCGCCGCGAAGGGAATCCGGCTCTCGGCGTCCGCGGACCGCGGGTCGTCCGCGTCGCCCATGCGAAGGCGCAGCAGTCCGGCGTGCGCGATCATCGCCGCGTTGTCTCCGCAGAAGCGGAGCGGCACGAGCATGACCTCGACGCCGCGGCGTTCGCCCCAGGCCGTGACATCCCGCCGCAGCAGACGGTTCGCCGCAACTCCGCCCGATACGGAGAGACGCGCGACCGGCCGCTCGTCACGGAGTCGGTCCAGGCGCTGGATCACCTGGGCCACGGCGGCGCGACGGAAGCCCGCCAGCAGGTCGAGCACCTCCCGCGGCCAGGCCGCGTCGTCGCCTTCGAGCGCCGCCGGCGGGATCTCGATCCGGGTCTCGATCTCCCCGAGCGCACGCAGGGCTTGACTCTTCAGGCCCGAGTAGGAGAAGGCCAACTCGTTCGAGCTGATCCGCGCCGTACCGAACCGCTGCGCGGACGGATCGCCCAGTTCGGCCAGCCGGTCGACTTCCGGGCCGCCCGGGAAGGGCAGTCCGAGCCGGCGACCGACCTTGTCGAACGCCTCCCCGACCGCGTCGTCCCGGGTCTCCGCCAGGCTGGTCACGGCGCCCGTCGCTCCGTCGACATCGAGCAGGCTGGTGTGGCCGCCGGACACGACCAGCCCCAGCATGGACTCGGGGACCGGCAAGCTGGCGCCATCGGACCGCAGCAGGGGCGAGAACAGATGCCCCTCCAGGTGGTGGACCGCAAGGAAGGGCACCCCCAGCGAGTAGCTGATCGCCTTGCCGAGGGAGAGGCCGACGAGGAGCGATCCCAGCAGCCCCGGCCCGCGGGTCGCGGCAACCGCCCCGATATCGGGCCAGCCGATCCCGGCCTCGGCAAGCGCCGCTTCCGATACCGCCGGCCAGTTCCGCAGGTGCTCGCGCGACGCCGCCTCCGGCACGACGCCGCCGAAGGCTCGATGGACTTCCAGTTGGCTCGAGACCTGGGAGGAGAGCACCCGGCCCTCGCCGTCGAGCACCGCGCAGGCGGTGTCGTCGCAGGAGGTTTCGATGCCGAGAACGAATCCCCGAAACGCCTCTGTACTCCCGAACCCTGCGGACATGCCGGCGACGTTATCCTCCGCAGGTTCGCGCCCGGTAGCGTGGTGCGAGCCGACTTACCGTGACTCCTCCCATCAGCCTTCAAGCCGCGCTAGCCGACGGCGCCCTTGACCTTCGCGGCCGGCGAGTCGTCGTACGAGTCGACTTCAACGTCCCCATGGCGAACGGACGGGTGCTGGACGCGACCAGGCTGCGCGAAGCGGCGCCGACGATCCGCACCCTCTGCGATGCCGGCGCACGGGTCGTCCTGCTTTCCCACCGGGGCCGGCCCCGCGGCAGGATCGACCCCGAACTCAGCCTGCGCCCGGTGGCCGACGCGCTGGCCCGGGTGCTCGACCAGCCCGTCGGCTTCGCCGGCGACTGCGTCGGCGCGGTAGCCCTCGAGGCCGCGGCCGCTCTCGGCGACGGCGCCGTCTGCCTGTGCGAGAACCTCCGCTTCCACGCCGGCGAGGAGCGCAACGATCCGGCGCTGGCAGACGAGCTCGCGGCCCTGGGCGAGATCTACGTGAACGACGCCTTCGGCGCCGCGCACCGGGCTCACGCATCGACGGCGGCCATCTGCGGCCGGGTGGACCAGGCGTTCAGCGGTCTGCTCCTGGACCGCGAACTGCGGCAGCTCGGCCGCCTGCTGGACGATCCGCCGCGGCCCTTCGTGCTCGTCGTCGGCGGCGCGAAGATCCGCGGCAAGATCGACGCGCTGAGGCGGCTGCTGCCCCTCGCCTGTCGCGTGCTCGTCGGTGGAGGCATGTCGAACACCTTTCTCGCCGCCCGGGGGGTCCCGCTCGGTTCGTCATTGGTGGAGCGGGAGGCCCTCGACCTGGCGAGGGAGATCGAGACCGGGACGGCTGCCCACGGCGCCCGACTCCTCCTGCCCACCGACCTCGTGGTGACCGACTCGCTCGACGCACCGGAAAGTGAACGGCTGTGCCGGACCGTGCCGGTCGACGGCGGGGTGCAGGCCGGATGGCTCGCGGTCGACATCGGGCCGGCGACCCGAGCCACCTTCGCCGCGGCGATCGAGGGCGCCGCGACGCTGTTCTGGAACGGACCGATGGGCGTCTTCGAGACGCCGCCCTTCGACGCCGGCAGCCGCGCGGTTGCGCAGGCCGTCGCCGCCTGCCCGGGCTTCGCCGCGGTCGGCGGTGGCGAGACGGTCGCCGCCGTGAAGCAGGAGGGCCTGTCCGACCGCATCGATCACGTCTCGACCGGCGGCGGCGCCTCCCTGGCGCTGCTCGCGGGGGAACAACTGCCGGCGGTCGAAGCGTTGCGTGAGGCGGCGTCGCGCACGGCACGGAGGGAAGACCGATGATGCGAAAACCCATTGTGGCCGGCAACTGGAAGATGAACCTTCTGGCAAAGGATGTCGCCGCCTACGCCGAGGCCCTCGCCGCTGCCGGGCCGGGCGAGGCGGAGGTCGACATCGTCCTGTTCCCGACCCCGGTCTACCTCGATGGCGCCGCCCGGGCCATGCCGCCGTGGGTCTCGGTCGGAGCCCAGGACGTGCATGCCGAGGAGAAGGGCGCCTACACCGGCGATGTCGCCGCCGCCCAGGCGCGTGACGCCGGCGCCACCTGGGCTCTGGCCGGGCACTCGGAACGCCGGCAATACCACGGCGAATCGAACACCGAGGTGGCACGCAAGGCGGAGCGGGCTCTCGCCGCCGGCATGACTTCAGTCGTCTGCGTCGGCGAAACGATCGAGCAACGGGAGCAGGGCGAGACGGAAGCCGTCCTCGACGACCAGTTGGCCGCCGCCCTGGCGGTGCTCGACGCCGCCGACGGTGGGGCCGGCGCCGGGGCCGTACTCGCCTACGAACCGGTATGGGCGATCGGCACCGGCCTGAGCGCCTCACCCGAGATCGCGGCCGCGGTCCACAGCCACCTGCGGAGCGCGCTGAACGGCCACCGAGCCGGCCTCGGCGACGCCGCCCGCATCCTCTACGGCGGCTCGGTCAACGCGGAGAATTGCCGCGATCTGCTGAGCCGCCCGGACATCGACGGCTTTCTCATTGGCGGCGCAAGTCTTGATCCTGCCTCGTTCCTGCGTATCATTCGTCTTTCTGCGGGTTCCGGCAGCGGCGCCGCAGCGCCCTGACGACCGGGAACCGACTCAAGGAGACCCTCGTGATTCTCGTCTTCTACACCGTCCATATTGCGCTCTCGCTGTTTCTGATCCTCGTCGTGCTCCTGCAGCAGGGCAAGGGGGCCGACCTGTCCGTGTTCGGCGGTGGCGCGTCCCAGGCCGCCTTCGGGGCCCGGGGAGCGGCAACCCTGCTGCACAAGCTGACTGTCGTCTGCTTCGTGCTCTTCATCATGACGACGCTGAGCATCAACATCGTGCAGAAGCAAGGCGCATCGTCCGTCATGAGCGGTGTCGGCTCCGTCCTGGACGATGTCGAGGCCGCCGAGCCGGAGCCTGGCGCCGCGCCCGCCACTCCGGCGAACGAGCCCGAAGCGGCCCCGGCGGAAGACGGCGAGTCAGCCGAGCCGAACGCCGGGGACGGAAGCGGAAACCAGGGCTGACTCGAGCGACGTGACTGAGCCGAAGTGGCGGAATTGGTAGACGCGCACGGTTGAGGGCCGTGTGGGGCAACCCGTGCCGGTTCGAGTCCGGCCTTCGGCACCACCACGAGACAGCAGGGCGCCCCGCCGCGGGCGCGAAGCGGCGCCACGCGGGGGACGCGGCGCGCTACTGGACCTTGGCGCTGATGATCGTGACGGCTTCCACCGGCACGTTCTGATGGCCGGCCTTGCTCCCGGTCCTCACCTTCGAGATCGCATCGACGACGTCCAGGCCTTCAACCACCTCGCCGAAGACGGCGTAGCCAAAGTTGCCGCCGGAGGCGTCCAGCCCGTCGTTGTCGACCGAGTTGATGAAGAACTGGGCGGTCGCGGTGTGGGGATCCGGCAACCTCGCCATGGAGATCGTGCCGCGCTTGTTCGACAGACCGTTCTTCGACTCGTTCTCGATCTGTCCGCGGGTGATCTTCTGCTGCATGTCCGCCGTGAACCCGCCACCCTGGATCATGAAGCCGTCCATCACGCGGTGAAAAACCGTGCCGTCGTACCAGCCCCGCTCCGCGTACTGCAGGAAGTTGGCGACCGTGATCGGCGCCTTCTCAGGATTGAGTTCCAGCACGATCGTGCCGTGGTTCGTTTCGAGGGCGACCCTCGGGGCCGCGTCCTGGCCCATGGCCGGAGCGGCGAGCAGAACGGTCGTAGCAGCGTAGATCAAGAAGCGACTCCATGGTCCGGCCTGTGAACTGTGCATCTGAAGGGTCTCCAGAGATGAATCAGCCTGGGCCACATGCCGCAGGCGCGGCGCAGCCTAGCAGTCCGCGCCGGGCGGTGCGGTGCCTGGGGGTCGTGCTGGCTGGAGGTGCTGGTCGCCGGCTGGGGGGCAACAAGGCCGGCCTTCGTCTGCCGGGTCGGCGGAGGGACGATGCGGGGCCGACGTTGGTGGAGTGGGCGGTCGATCGACTAGCAGCGGTCAAAGGGGTCGAGAGAGTCCTCGTGGCCGCAGGACACGCCGGCATTGGGAGCGTCCCGGCGGGAACCGACGTACCGGTCGAGGCCACTCCAGATGGCCCCGGCTCGGGACCGGCAGCCGGTGTCCTCGGAGCGGCGCGGTCGTGGCCCGACCGGGAGTTGCTGGTGCTTGCCTGCGATCTGCCGCTCGTGACGGCGGAGCTGCTGGCTGCTCTTGCCGGAAGCAGCGCCGATCTGGCGGCGGCCGCGTCCGATCCGGCGGATCCGTGGTCGATGAACCCCACCTGCGCGCTCTGGAAACGGCCCGCCCTGGAGTTGCTCGGACGGCGGGTCGCCGAGGGCGATTTCCGTCTCTATCCGACGCTCCAGGACTCCGGTCTCCGGGTCCAGGCGATCGACGCCGGCGGGTTCGGCGATCCGAAGCGTCTGTTGCTGAACGTGAACACGGCCGACGACTGGGCTCGTGCTCGACGCTTAGCCGTCTTTGCCGACCCTCCTCTCGCCGGCCTCTGATCGAGCCGTACGGCACTCGTCGCACGGGCAGAGGCGGCGCAGGAGGTCGAAGCGGTAGATCCCGGTCCAGTGGCCGTCGGACCAGGCGATGCCGAGCGCGTAGTTGCCGACCTGGGAGACGGTCTGGGCGGTCACCGGCCGCGGCGGCGGCTGATACCGGAGCGGGCCCGCGTTGTGGCCCTGGCACATCGCGCACGGGCAGTAGCCGCGCAGGACGTCGTACTCGTAGTCGCTCTCGTGGCCGTCATGCCAGCGGACGCGGAGCAGCCGCGCCTCGTGGTCGCGCCGCACTTCCGTAGGCCAGATCGTCATCCGTGCGGCCGCCATTTCACGGCGGGGTCTTCCCCGGGCGCCAGCACCGCGGCCACCGGCGGATCCACCGTGCCGAACGGTGTCCACGGACCGCAACGGGCCAGACGTGCCGCACTGCGCGCACCACCCGCCGCCAGACCGCGCGCGCGGATCTGCGCCCGGGCATAGTCGCTGCACGAGGGCACGAAGCGGCAACGGACACCCATCCGGCCGAGAAGCGGCGACAGCGCGACCTGGTAGGACCCGATCAGAGCGTCCGCGACGCGGGCTACGTACTGGTTATCCGGCGACCGCGACATGTCGAGCACCCCGGCGGCAACCAGGACCAGGCCAACGACCAAGAGCACCCGGTTCCTGGCGCCCAACCTCCCGGCTCGATTCAGAAGCGGTCGACCAGCGGCGACAGCACGGGAATCTGGAGCCGACCGCCATTCACGCCCTTCACGATGCACGCGAGCCGCACGAGCACGAAGGCGACGAAGGCCATGAAGATGAACGGCGCCAGGAGGCAACCGATGCCCCCGGTCACGAACAGAGCGACCTGGATCACGATCCACAGCGTGAACTCGGCGCCCATCAGGACGAGGCCATGCTTCGCGTGCCACTTCACCTCGTCGTCCTTCTCCTCGATCAGGAGCGGTACCAGGACCAGGATCCACAGGTAGGAGAGAACCACCATCAGGCTCCGGTTCGACGCCGGAGCAGAGGGAGGAGGCGGTGTTGGTGGGGGCGCTGCCGGTTCAGTCATGCGTCTGCCTTCCCATCGAGCGCCTCGCCGGGCCTGGGAGCAGAGGCGCCTCCAGATGTCAGTGTAGCGCGGTAGATCTCACGGTACCGCGCCACGATGGCGTCGCGGTCGAAGCTGGACCGGGCCCAGCGACGACCGTCTTGGGCAAAGGCCTCACGGCGCCGAGGGTCGGCGAGCAGGACGACGCAGCTCTCCGCGAGCGCCTCCACGTCGCCAACCGGACTGAGCAGTCCGTTCCGGCCGTGACAGACGACCTCGGGCACTCCCCCGGTCCGCGTGGCCACCACTGGCACGCCGCAGGCCAGCGCCTCGAGCGACGCCAGCCCGAAACTCTCCGTTTCCGAAGCCGACAGGAAGAGGTCGCTGCGTTCCAGAATCGGCTCGACCTGGGCCTGGTTACCCAGGAAGGAGACATCGTCCGCGATCCCGAGTTCCCGGCATTGGCCCTCCGCGGCGGGCCGGCCCGGACCGTCACCGACCAGGCAGAGCCGCGCAGGCAGTTGGCGCCGTACCAGGGCGAACGCCGCGACGACGTCGGCGACCCGCTTGACCGGACGGAAGTTCGAGACGTGGACGATCTGCATGCCCGAACGAGACTGCGGGCCGGGCGTCCCTGGGCCGACACCGTTGTCCGCTCCCGGGGCTCGCGCCGATGCCTGCGACGCGGGGCCCTGGGCGACGGGCACGAAGTTCGGGATCACCTCGACCGCGTCGAGAGCGAACCGCTCCGACACCTCTCTCTGCAGGGCGTGGCTGGGGACAGTGACGCAGTCGCTGCCCCGGAGCGCCCAACCCACGACATCGCTGTAGTTCGGATGCGCGCCCACCAGGGTCACGTCCGTGCCATGCACCGTCGTCACAACCGGGCAGGTCCGCGGCCCGGCCGCGCTGTGCCCGAGCATCTGCCGCGCCAGTAGCGCCGCTACCGCGTGCGGCGCCGCGTAGTGAACGTGAATCAGGTCCAGCAGGCTGTCCCGGACAACCTGCGCGAGCCGATTCGCCAAGGCCAGCGTGTAGGGCGGATGATCGAAGAGCCCGTACTCCAGGATTCCCGAACCGTCGACCGGGTGATGGTGGACGCCCGGAGCCTCCGCCAGGCGCGGGGGCCGGGTCGAGCTGACGACATGAACCTCGTCCCCGCTCTCGGCCAACGCAAGCGCCAGCTCCGAGGCGACGACCCCGGAGCCCCCGAAACTCGGGAAGCAGCAGATTCCAACGCGCATCGGACTCCCTTCTACGCGGTCTCTTCGTCTGGTGTTGCAGTGGCCGCCGGCGGGCGCCCGTCCATGGCCAGCGGCTGCAGCCGCCGCGGATCCAGATCGATCGACGACAGCCGGCGCACGAGTTCCGAACCGTAGCTTGCAAGACAGTGGAGCGATGTGAACTCGCGCTCCTGCAGATGGCCGTTCGGCAGGCAATGCGCGCGCAACCTGTCGATCCTGCCCTTGAGGACGTCGTCGCGACGGGCGGCGGCGGCCACCACCCTGCGCTCGAACTGGTCGAGCGTCCGCTTCAGGTTCGCTCCCGTCTTGCGCCACGCGCCGGCCAGCGATGGATCGACCGAGTCGTGGCCGGCGGCCAGATCCCCCATCGCGGAATCGATCTTGGCGCGGGCCGAGGCGATGAAGTCGAGTTCGCAACGCTCCGCGAGCCGTCGCTCGAGGTCGTCGGGCCGGGAAAGAACGTTCGCGAGGTCGATTCCCTCCGCCTCCAGACCCGTGAGCCACCGGCGTTCGCGCGCGCCGAGCAACAGAACCTGCGGCCGCAGCGTGATCGCCGGCGCCGCCACGTCCAGCGCTTCGTAGAGGGCGCGCGCCTGCGTCATGTAGGCCAGTTCACCCGGGCCGAGGATCATCAGCGCGGTGCCGAAGACGGCATCCTGGACCGCGGGCCGCGCCAGCACTCCCGGGCTCAGGGCCTCCGGGTCGCGGGCCAGCGTGCCGGTCAGCTCCTCCACCGTCCCCGATCCGCCGCCGCGCAGCCGGTAACCGCCGGCGCCGTCCCAGACCACCCGCCGCCGCTCGCCGGCGGCGTCGATGAGAAACAGCGGCGCCTCGCCGCTCTTCGACCGCACCGGCAGCCGGATGCTCCGGCGCCCCAGCTCCGCTGCCGCCTTCTCCAGGACCCGGTCGACGGTCTCCCGCCGTTCGATCAGGCGGCGCTGCACCGCTACGGAGGCCGATTTGAGCGCGGGAAGCTGCGAGTCGACCAGGAGCGGGCAGCGGTCGCCCAGGAACCGCACGATGAGCCGGGCGAAAGAGTCGGTGAAGCAACGGTCGGCTCCGAAGTGTTGCCGGCAGTCCTCGATCCTGCGCCGGTAGTCGTCGTTCGGGGCCGCGTCCAGGACCCGTGCCAGAAGCGCCTCCGCGGCCGATCCCAACGGCCGGTCGCCGACGGGTCGCAGCGGCGCGGGATCCTCGCCCAGGGTGAGGGCATCGGGCCCGGCGGTCGGGAAGTAGGTGCGCGCCACCTCGGCGAAATCGTGGTCCTCCGACGCCATCCAGAACAACGGCACCGCGCGCCGGCCGCGGCGCGTGAGCTCCTCGGCCCAGCGCGTGCAGGCGACCGCCTTGGTCAGCGTGAACAGGGGCCCGGCACCGAGCCCGCACTGCTGGCCCGTGATCACGACGAGCGTTTCCGGATCGGCGAGCGCCTCGGTGAGCCGCGCGGCATCGGTGTGGCCGTAGCGCTCGTTCCGCTCGCGGAGCGCGGCCGCGACGGGCCCCCGATCGAGCGCCGGGCCGGCCGGCGCGGTCAGGGTGTCCACATCCCCCGGCAGCGCGAATCGCAGCGGCTCGAGCAGGTCCAGGTCACGCCCGTCGAGGAACCGCCGCGGCAACTTGCCCAACAGCCCGCACGCGCACAGGTCGGGACCCCTTGCGGCGGGTATTGAGGAGCGGTGTGGCACGGCGGCTGATCCTAGCCCCTGACTGCGTCGACTGTCCCAGGCATTCCGGCCCAACCCACCCTCGCCGCTGCACCCACTCCGAAGTTCCAGCAGGAGCGTAGAATCGGCTTCCCATGACTTCGTCGTCCTCAGCGATGCCGCCGCTCGAGCCCATCGTCCTCGGGCAGGGCGAGCGCGCGGTGACCATCGACCCGCCGCTGTTCCTGGCGCCGATGGCGGGCGTGACGGACCGTGACTTCCGGCTGATCGTGCGCCGGATCGGCGGCGTCGGTCTCGTGTCGATGGAGTTCATCTCCTCGCGCGCGATCGTCGACGGCAACCGGCACACGCGGGACCTCATGTACTTCTCGGAGGAAGAGCGTCCGCTGGCGATCCAGATCTACGGTTCCGACGCGGAGACGATGGCCGAGGCAGCCGAGATCGTCGAGGAGCTGGGCGCGGACATCTGCGACATCAACATGGGCTGCCCGGCGAACAAGGTGCTCAAGGGCTGCGCCGGCGCCGCGCTGATGGGCGATCTCGACCTCGCGGGCCGGATCATCGGCGACGTGCGACGCCGGATCGGAGTACCCCTGACGGTCAAGTTCCGCCTGGGTCTCAACCATGCCGAGACGAACTACCTGGACCTGGGCCGTCGCTGCGAGGACCTCGGCGTCGACGCGGTCACCATGCACGCACGCACGGCCAAGCAGATGTTCCGTGGCGAGGCGGACTGGACCCACCTTGCACGGCTGAAGGAAACGCTGTCCATTCCCGTGATCGGCAACGGCGACATCGTGGTTCCAGCCGACGCGGAACGCCTGCTTCGCCAGACCGGCTGCGACGGCGTGATGATCGGCCGGGGCGCGACGAAGAACCCGTGGATCTTCCACCAGATCGCGAGCCACCTGCTCGGCGAGGAGGCGCCGGAGCCAACCCTGATCGACCGGCGCGACCTGATCCTGGGGCATTTCCACATGGTGGCGGAGCGCGAAGCGAACCGCTTCGCCCTGCACAAGCTGCGCAAGTTCACCGGCTGGTACACCCACGGCCTGCCGAACGGCAAGCGTCTGCGCCAGCAGATCCAGCAGCTCGACACGGTCGAGAAGTTCCTCGTCGCGGTCGAGGAGTTCTTCCACCAGCAGCTCGACGAGATGGCCGCGTAGCGGCGCCGAACGCCCGAGCGCACCGTGCTTTCACAATACGAGGTCGAACTGGAGCTGACTCTGGACGAGGCGATCGAGGCACTCTCCGACGGCGCGGAGGCATGGAACGGCACCTGGAACCGGCAGGGAACCGGCGGCCAACTGACCTTGCCCGTAGCCGCCGGGGTCCGCACCGGCATCCTGCACGGCTCGGTCTCGGTGCGGTCGAGCGCGGGGGGAGTGCATGTCGTCTACCACGTCGAGCGCTCCGACTACTCGACCAACGCCGCGGCGGTCCTCATCCTGGCCCTGGGCGCCCTGGGCGTCCTGGCGATGCTCGCCTGGCCCTTGCTCCCAGGGACATCGCCGAACCTCGCCGGAAGCGGGTTCATCCTGATACTGCTCGCGTGGCTCGTCGTCGGTTCACGGCTTCGTCACAAGAGCGCCGCCGATTTTCTCGCCAGCCTGGGGCCAAGCCCGGGCGAGCAGCCCTAGAGCCGCCGAGACGAAGATGTGAGCATGGCCCGATCCGCGATACTGTCGGCCATGCCATGGAACGGATGATCAAGGCCTCGGAGTTCAAGGCGACCTGTCTCAAGCTGATGGACGAAGTCGCAGAGACCGGCGACGAAGTGGTGATCACCAAGAACGGCAATCCGGTGTCACGGCTGGTCCCATACCGGGCGAAGCCGAAGAGCCTCTTCGGCTGTCTCCGGGGTCAGATGGAGATCACGGGCGACATCATGTCTCCCGTTCTCGACGAGTGGAACGGGGAGCGGAAGCTCGCACTCAGAAGGGGCGAGGATCCCGACTGAGAGTCGATTGCTGCTCCTCGACGACCGGCGGCTCGTCGACGGGCCGGGACACATTGAAGGACTCCGGGCGACCGCCTGAGCTCCCATGCACTTGAGACGCCCTTGGACGAAGCGGCTCGCCGCGGCGGCCCTCGCACTCGCAGCAATCGGGTGCGCGGCCGACACGGAGACCGGGCAAGGCACGCCGCTGCCGGCTACCGGAACGCTGGCCGCGCCCGACTGGGCCGCCGATGTCGTGATCCACCGCGACGAGTGGGGCGTGCCGCACATCAAGGCCTCGACCGACGCCGCGGTCGCCTTCGGCTCGGCGTGGGCGCAGTGCGAGGACCACTTCTTCCAGCTCGAGGACACCTACATCAAGGCGCTCGGCCGCTACGCGGAGGTCGTCGGCGAGTCAGGCTTCCGCAGCGACCTCGAGGTGGCGCTCTTCGACCTTGTCGGCACCTCTCAACGCGACTTCCCCAGCCTGCCCGAGAACATCCAGCGCATAGGCGAGGCGTTCGCCGCGGGTTACAACTACTACCTGGAACGGCACCCCGAGGAGACGCCGCGTCTCCTGACGCGGATGGAGCCGTTCCACGTGCTCGCCTTCGAGCGCTACATGATCCTCGGCCGGCTGCTCGGCGCCGCCCACGCCCCGCGCGGGCGACTTCCGCGGCTCGCGGAGGAACTCGCCGCATCGCTGGGCTCGAACCAGTGGGCCGTCGCCCCGTCGAAGACGCGCGACGGCAACGCGATGCTCTTCATCAATCCCCACCAGCCCTGGTACGGCTCGGGGATGTTCACGGAGATGCATGTGGTGAGCGATGAGGGCCTCAACTTCTCGGGCGCGATGTACCCGGGCGGTCCGTTGCCCACCGCGGGCTTCAACGAGCGGCTGGGCTGGGCGTACACCGTCAACGCGGCCGACATATCGGATACCTACCGCCTCACCTTCGACCATCCGACCGACCCTCTCAAGTACCGCTACGGCTCCGGCTATCGCGATGCCGAGGAATGGAGCGCCACGATCCATGTGCTCGGCGAGGACGGCGAACTCGAACGGCGCGAGGTCGTTCTCCGGCGCTCGCACTACGGCCCGATCATCGCCCGCGAGGACGACGGGCACTACCTCGCCGTGCGCGTACCCCGTCTCTACGAGGGCAGCCGCATGGTCCAGGCGCTGGCACAGGCCAAGGCGCGGACGTTCGAGGAGTGGTACGCCGCGGTGTCCATGCAACTGCTGCAAACCTTCAACACGACCTATGCCGACGCCGACGGCAACATCTTCTACCTCTACAACGGTGCGATCGCCCGCCGCGACCCGTCGGTCGACTGGACCAGGCCCGTCGACGGCGCCGACCCGAACAACGAGTGGGGCCCGTTCCACCCCGTCGAAGAGCTGCCGCAGGTTCTCAACCCGCCGTCCGGCTACGTCCAGAACTGCAACTCGTCGCCGTTCACGACCACCGACGACGGCAATCCGTCGCTGCTCGACTTCCCGCCCTACATGGTCGAGGACAAGCACGACGACAAGCGCCGGGCCAAGATGGCCCGCTACCTGCTGCGGAACGCCAGCGACATCACCTTCGAGGACTTCCAGGCTCTCGCCTACGACACGACGCTCTACTGGCCGCTGACCGAGCTGCCTTCGTACGCGCGCAGGCTCAGGAGGCTCGAAGGCACCGACCCGGACCTCGCCGCCCGCGTCCGCCCCTACCTCGAGCATCTGCTCGACTGGGACGCCAGGAGTTCGCTCACCTCCACCCGGGCGACCCTGGCCGTCGGCTGGTACGAAGAGCTCTACGGCCGCGGCTACCCGGTCGAGACCCTGAAGCCGGAGTACGTGAACGACATGCCGGCGCGATTCCTCGCCCTCGAGCGGGCGGCGGAGAAGCTCACCGAGCTCTACGGCGACTGGCGCGTTCCCTATGGCGACATCCACCGGATCCAGCGCCACGCGAACCAGCCCTCAGCGGGAGCCGTTCCCTTCTCCGACGACGAACCCAGCCTGCCGCTCGCCGGCGTCCGCGGCCCCCTCGGCGTCGCGTTCACGCTGTACCACTCACCGCCCACGACACTCGAGAACGGCGAGGTCCGCAAGCTGCGCTACGCCGCGACCGGCGCCTCCTACATGGCCGTCTACGAGTTCGGCGAAAAGACCCAAGGCGCGAGCTACCTGCACTACGGCCAGAGCCACCGACCGGAGTCGCCTCACTTCTTCGACCAGGCTCGCCTGCTATCGGAAGGACGGTTCAAGCCGGCGTGGCTCTACTGGGACGACGTGGAGGCACACACGGTGCGGGCCTACCGGCCGGGCAACTCTCGGTAGGTGTCCACCGGTCATCCGGGTCAAGTCACCGTGGAGCCGACTGTGACCGGTCCCTGACCGGTCCCGACAGCACGTTGAAAGTCGACAGCTTATGGGCTAAGTTTTCCGCACAGAATTCCGCTGAACCCGATCCACAACCGGAGGAACCATCGTGCAGCCGATCCCCACGGAACCCAGCCGGTCGGGAAGTGTAGTTCCAGGCGCGTGTCTGTAGACGCATTACCGAAGCAGACCGACGCCCAAAACCAGAAGAACGACAGCAGCGAGAGGGCTAACGGCGACCGACTCCGGGTGACTGGATCCGGGGCTCTCTACGTCGAGAACGTCGGCGATTTCCTCGCGAGCAAGCGGGTGCAGAAGACGATCTCAAGCGTCAACCGGAGTATCGAGGTCGCGGAGACGGGCGACGGCGGGGAGTCCGAGCGGAAGAGGAAGCTCGAGTAAGTGCCTGCTTTGGAGTTCTTCGTCCCGGCTCTCGCCGGGTACCTACTCCTGCGCTTGACGAACATCTGGAAGTTCGGTCTCCGGCGAGAATCCGGCTACCACGTCGTCTTCAGAGCGACATTGGTCGGACTGGCTCTCTATCTGGTGGCTGCTGTCGCTGGGCAGTTGTGCCCTAGCCTGTATAGCTGGCTCGATCTCCTGCCGGGGTGGTCAGCGTTGCAGGTGAGCGGCGCGGCAGTCGGCAGCTTGCTCCTCGCAGCGCTGGCGCCGGTGCCCCTGAACTGGTCGTACAAGCCTCTCCGGGCTCGGCGCCGACTGGCGGACAAGAAAGGCGACCTCGTTGACCAGCTCATCTGCGACACCTTCGATGAGGGCAGCCTTATCGAAGTCGCCTTTCCGAGCGGTAAAACGTACTTGGGGTTCATCATCAAGAGCAGCACTGCCGATGACGGTAGCGACACAGGAATCCTCCTCGTGCCGCTGCTCAGCGGTTACCGGGACAGCGATCAGCACCTGTGCCTGACCACCAGCTACGGTCGGGTCGTCAATGAGCGGTGGCAGCGACTCGCGCTTGCGATTCGGTGCTCCGAGTTGAAGTGGCTCCGCCGGTTCGACATGGACCTGTACCCTTGGACGGAACCGCCACGCATCCTGACCGTCGGCGAAGCCCCGGACCTGGACTAGGACTAGGAGGCCCCCCTCCGACTCCTCATGCCCCGCACCGTCGAAACCGCCTTCAACGGCGCGCTGGCGAATGTCCTTCGGGGTAAGCACCCGCGCTGGAGGACGGCGGTCAGCGCCGAGCAGACCGGCGTCCTCCGGGCCAGCGCCGGCGCCCAGCCGGACATCATCGTGCGCCATCCGGGAGGCATGGCCGTCGTCATCGAGACGGAGTACGAACCCGCGAGGACGGTAGAGGCCGACGCGCGAAACCGGCTTGGGAGAATCCTGGACCCCGAGGGCGAACTCATGGAGGCGGCGGTCGCGGTTCGCATCCCCGGTCGCCTTGGCGAAGGGTCCCGAGACCTCCAGGAGGGAATCCGGACAGGCACCTTTCTGTTCTGCACCTTTTCCGGGACGCGCCTGCCCGGCGACCCGGTCCGCAGATGGCCGCGCTCCGGCTGGCTACGCGGCGGAATCGACGAACTGGCGGACTGCATCGAGCAGACGTCGCTGTCCGAACAGCGAATCGACCGAGGCGCCGAGATTCTCCAACGAGCCGTTCTGAGCACGGCGCGCACGCTCCAGACCGCGACACGCGACCGAAGCCCGGAAGTCCCGCGAAGCGTGGCCGAGTGCCTGCGCCAGGAGGAAGGAGAGCAGACCACCCGGATGGCAATGGCGATCTTGCTCAACGCCTTCATCTTCCAGGCCGCCATCGCCGGCGACCACGGCATCGAGGACCCCAGCGCGTTGCGCGGCGCGCGGGGAAGGGCGTCGAAGATCAAAGTCCTCGAATCTACACCATGCCCTATGGCGCGCAACCCGAAGGCAGCGGCCGCCCCCACGCCATCGGCTCGCTCGACCTGCTCTCCGCAGACCCGGTGTTGCCGTTGTTCGGCACGGGAGCAGCCCAGGTCCGCGGCGTCGGCGGGGACCGGGAGCAGGTTCGCGACGTCGATGCGCCGGACGGCGACTTCGACCTGGTCATCATGAATCCTCCGTTCACCCGGCCGACGAACCATGAGAGCACGACCGTCCCCGTGCCCTCGTTCGCGGGATTCGGTACGAGCAACGAAGAGCAGAAGGTAATGGCTCGGCGGCTGAGCGAGTACCGGCGCGCGCTGGACATGCCCGCCGGCCACGGCAACGCGGGCCTGGCTTCGAACTTCATCGACTTGGCCGACGCCAAGCTGCGCAACGGCGGAGTTGCCGCCTTCGTCCTGCCGGCAGCCTTCGTTCAGGGCGACTCCTGGCGCAACGCGAGACGTCTGTTCGAGATTCGCTACCGTGACCTTGAACTGGTTTCGATAACGGATGTGGGCTCGACAAATCGGGCATTTTCGGCCGATACCGGGATGGCTGAGGTGCTCATCGTCGCCACCAAGCGCGAATTGCGGAGCGAAGCGTCACGCCCCCGCTCACCGTCGCCACGAAACTCGCCGGGAAACGCAGTATTCCTCAACCTCCACAACCGACCCCGGTCCATCCTTGAAGCGGTAGCACTCGCGCGCTCGGCTCGTGCCCTTCAACAGCCGAGCGGCGCCATTGGCCGCTCCGGACGAATCCCTCTCACTGCGAACGAGGATGGCGGCACCTTCGTCCGAGCGGGTCTGCAGAACGGGGGCGCAGCCGGGATCAGAAACCGATCCATCGCAGACACGATGCTCGACTTGCCCGAAGGACGACTCCGGCTTCCCCGCCGCACCGACGCGCGGTGCGTCGGCGTCGTTGCTCTGGGCGAAATCGGCCATGCCGGGCTCTACCATCCAGACCTCAGGGGAGGACCACAACACAAGGGAGGACCGCCACGTGGGCCGTTCGACATCCTCCAACTCGACGATGCCGAGGTGCCTCTCTACCCGACGCTCTGGGGTCATGACGCCAAACGGGAACGACGTCTCGTAGTCGGGCCAGATCGAAGAGCAGAGGCACGTCCAGGATGTGGGAAGCGAGCCGTCGCTGTCTGGCAGAAGCACGCCACAAAACCCCACTTCAACCTCGACTTCAGAATCAACTCCCAGCCGCTCGCCGCCTGCCTCACGCCCGAGAAGGCACTCGGCGGCCGCGCTTGGCCCAACTTCAAGCCGCACGACGAGCGCTGGGAAACACCCGTCGTCCTCTGGTCCAACACGACCCTCGGCCTGATGTCCTTTTGGTGGCTCGGCGCCCGCCAACAGCAAGGCCGCGCCATCCTCACCCTCTCGACGCTCCCGGACCTCCCCGTCCTTGACCCACGCCGCCTGACGGATTCCCAGCACGCCGCCGCCGAGCACCTCCTCGCCGACTTCCGCGAGAGGGAGTTTCTCCCCGCCAACGAGGCCTACCGCGACGAAACCCGTCAGGCACTTGACCGCGCTGTGCTCGTGGATCTTCTCGGACTGCCCGATGACGCGATGGAACCCCTCGACCTGCTCCGCAGGCAGTGGTGCGCCGAGCCGACGGTGCATGGCGGAAAGTCCACGCGCCCGCGGACCGGCGAGCCATAAGCGAGCTGGGATCAGTTCCTGCAGGAAGTCATCAGAGCCGCCTCTGACGATCACCCATGGCGACCACACTCTTCCGCGCGCGAGAGCGACCCTGGGCAAGCTCACCGGCAGAAGGCTCCGCTACGCTGGGAGCGATGAAGACCCTCCGCCACGTCGTGCCTTCCGCCTGCGCGGCTCTTGTCGCTGCGGCATCCTTCGCCAGCCACGAGGAAGGCCTTGCCGCCTTCAAGGCCGGCGACTACGACCGAGCAGCCACCCTGTTCCGGCAGGTCGTGGACGTGCGGCCCGGTGAGTTTGCAAGCCATGTGATGCTGGGCCGTTCCCTCCTCTCCGCCGGACGATCCGCGGAGGCGGTCGAGGTCGCGGACAACCTCGTCGGCCTGGATCCCAGCTACGACCATCTCGTTCTGCTGGGGCAAGCTCATCTGGCTACGGAGACCTACGATCAGGCGGCCTCGACGTTCCGGCGGGCCATCTCCGCCGATCCAGAGCATTGGCGAGCGCACTTCGCCTTAGGGGAAGTCCTCACGCACCAGAGCCGCTACCGGGGCGCCCACAAAGCTCTCCGGACTGCTCTGGATCTTGCCGTCGACTCGGACGAGAAGGTGGTCTGGGGTTGGCTCGGCAATCTCTACTGGCAGCGGGCGCAGTACGCCAGGGCCGAAAGGGCCTGGAAGAAGGCCGGCCAGTTCGCGGCCGCGGCGCGGCTGCGTGGCCTCGTCCCCCGGGGGACCTCCGGGAACGTACCCCAGGGGACCGCCGGCGACGGGAGCTGGGACGTCAAGAACGCTCGGGTGAAAGGCCCTGTGCGGCTGCCGCACGGGCAGCCCGCGCCCGTTCCCGTGGACGGCTAGCGGCTCAACCGCGGCAATACGGTAGACTTATCGGTCCCTGGGGGCGCATGGCTTCGACGGGAGATCATGCGGTTCGGGGGTTGCGTGCCGAGTCCGACTCGTAAACCGGACACTTATACTCGCCAACGACGAATTGGCACTGGCGGCTTAGAAGCCGTCACGGTCCTGCCGGAGCCTTGATTCACGGCGCCGTCAGGATTGACACTCAAAGTGGATCGAACGCCTGAGCGAGGCTCTGAACTCAGGCCGGATCACTTCGGGGCTAGACCGTTGGCCGTGGTGGCCTTCTACCCAAGCCGGCGGCGACTGATCGAGTGAAGGCTACGCACGTAGATCCCTCGCGCCGAGTCTCGCGGACGTGGGTTCGATTCCCACCGCCTCCACCAAGCTTCCATCGAGCGGGCCATATCGAGCGGGCCATAATGTACGAACCTGTCTACCATTTGGGAGGTGATGTTTCGATGGACGCCCCAGACTTCAGGCCCGGACGACTGGCCCTCGCCGCCGCACTGCTGTCGGCCATCGCGGCGGCCGCCGCGGCCCAGACAACAGGAACCATCGAAGGCGTCGTCTTCGACGCGGACGGAAGCCCCCTGCCCGGTGTCACCGTCACGGTGGCCGGCCCGGGGGTGCGCCAGGAGCGCATCACGCAATCCGATGGCGCCTACGCGAGCGCGGGCCTAGCGGCGGGCGACTACGTCGTCACGGCGTCCCTGCTGGGCTTCGAGACAGCCGAGACCGGGGTTTCGCTCAGCGCGGGCGCCACCGAGAACGTCCGGCTCGTCCTCCAGATCGTCAGACTGCTCGAAACCGTGACCGTGGTGGCCGAGGAGCCCCGGACCTTCGCGCGGAACATCGTCTCCCAGCCGATGCTGCTCCAGCAGTCGAAGATCACCAACGTGACGTCGGTGGTGGACAACCTGCCGGGCGTGTCCGTCCAGGAGGGCGACTCCTACGGTTTCGACGACTGGTCGTCCAACGTCGCCATGCGCGGCTTCCAGGTGACGATCAACGACGTGCAGATCGGCACCACGATCGACGGGTTTCCGAACGGCACGTCGGACTACTGGAGCGGCGCCAAAGCGAACCGGTTCGTCGATCCGATGAACCTCGGGGGAGTCGAGGTGTCTCAGGGGACGGCCGACATCGCCTCGCGGTCCGTCGAGGCGCTGGGCGGCACGTTCAACTACCTGACCGACGACCCGGCGGACGAACGGACCTACACGGCTTCGATGACGCTGGGCGAGTACCAGGGCCAGCGCTTCTTCATGCGGGTCGATACCGGGCCGATCTTCGGAGGCAACACCCGCGCCTGGATCGCCGCGACCCGCCAGGGTGCGACGGACTGGATGGAGGGGTCGGCGCTCAACGAACGCGAGCACGTCGCGATGAAGCTGGTCTCGTCCCGCGGCCGCGTCGATCTGACGAGCTACATCTCGTACGACAACATCCACGAGGACGTCTACCAGCGCCTCTACGGCGAGAGCGACTTCCGGGCCAACCCGCGCTGGGACCGGCTGATTGGCGACTGGCCCGGCGTGCCGTACCTGAACCAGTTCTACCGGCGCGGCTGGCAGACCCGGCGCAGCAACACGTTCGGCTACCTGAAGGCTGACTGGTCGTTCGGCGACGCCCTTTCGCTGAGCCTGGCCGGCTACTTCCATCGCAACCGGGGTCGGGGCGACTGGTTGCCGCCCTACATCGTCGACGTCACCGACGATCGCGGCGGCGCCGAATCGGAGCTTCGGGGCGGCCCGCCCGTTCGGGGCGGCTCGCAGCTCGGCGTGATCCGCTTCGTCGGCCCCGACCGAGCCGCCGTGGGGCCTGTGCCGGGTTGTACGTCGTCGTTCCTCTTCAACTACTACGGCCCGGGCGGGCCGGAAGTCGATCCGGCGTGCCATCCGGGCGCCACGGCGGTGCAGTCGTACCGGCATAGTCACTATGGGAAGGACCGCGTCGGCGTCACGCTGGACCAGGAGTGGCTGACGACGATCGGCAACACGGGCAGCAAGCTGCGCGCCGGCATCTGGTACGAGGACTCGAAGCGCGACCTCGGACGGGACTGGCACCAGATCCTCGATCCCGCGATCAACTTCCAGTGGAACGCGACGCCCTACTGGCACCAGTATGAGTGGGAATTCCCGCAGAGCGTGATGATGCTGTACGCGGAGGAGACGATCTACGCCGGGCGTTTCACCCTGGCCGGCGGCGTGAAGAAGTACCTGGTCGACGTGTCACGCGAGGACCTGTTCCACGTCGATCCGAATCTCTCGGTCGATTCGGACTCGAGCCTGCTCCTCTCCGGCGGCGTCACCTACGAAACGCCGGTCGAAGGCCTGGACCTCTTTGCCGGTTACGCGGAGAACTTCCGGGCGATCGGCAGCACGCTGCTCGAGGTGCCGGGGCGCAGCCTCGCCGCTCTCGAGCCGGAAACCGCATCGAACATCGA
This sequence comes from Thermoanaerobaculia bacterium, assembly GCA_965232105.1. GTDB lineage: Bacteria > Acidobacteriota > Thermoanaerobaculia > Multivoradales > Multivoraceae > Multivorans. The sequence continues at coordinate 1,084,428 of OZ246956.1, read as the reverse complement.
CCTCGGGCTGCAGTACTCCGCCGAACGGATCGCGCTGAGCGCCACCGGCTACGTGATCGACTTCGACAACCGAATCTTCTATCTCGGACCGCAGACGCCGGCCGGGCCCAACTACCTCATTCCGGGGGGCGGCGCCTACTTCAACGCCGGCGGCATCGAGACGAACGGCGTCGAACTCTCGGCGACGGTGCAGATGCCCCACCAGCTCTCCCTCTACACCGCGTATACCCTGAACAACTCGGAGTACGTCGGCAGCGGGGACGCGCTGGTCGACGCGAACCAGAACATCATGCCCGGAACCGACGTCACCGGCGTGCCGGATCGTCTCTGGGTCATCTCCCTCGACCGGTCCGGCCCCCTTAGCGCGGGCATCAGCGCGAAGTACACGTCGCCGCGCCGGGTCAGCCTGGTCGCCGACTGGACCACCGACGAGTACTGGATGCTGGACGCCTACGTAGTCTTTTCCGGCGAGGTGCTGAGCGACCTCCTCCGCTCGACGACGTTCGAACTCGTGGCCAACAACCTGCTCGACGAGGCCTACCTCTCCGCCATCACCGAGAACGCGGCCTGGCTCGGGGCCTCGCGGTCCGTGTCGATGACGGTCACCTTCTCGTTCTGACGAAGACCCGGCCCCGGGTAGGGTGGAGCCGGGAGAATCCCCATCAGGTCCACCAGGAGAGTCCAGCATGAGAGCGTCTCGAATCGTTCCGGTATTCGGACCCCCAATGCTGCTCGCCGGCCTGCTGGCCGGCTGCGGCGCCCCGGTCCAGGACGCCGCGGAAGTCGCGTCGACTGCGGCCCCGGCGGACGCGCCGCTGTACTTCCCGCCGGCCGATGGCCCATGGGCCACGGTCGACCCGGGCGACGTCGGCTGGGACGCCGCGAAGCTCGAGGCGGCGCTCGACCTGGCTGCCGAGCGCCGCTCGTCCGGCGTGGTGGTGCTCCACCGCGGCCGCATCATGGCCGAGCGCTATTGGCCGGTCGAGGACCCGGGGCCGGCATACGCCAACCAGCGGCAGGGAGAGACCGCCGCCGGCCATCCCCTCGAAGATGTCGCCTCGGTCCAGAAGAGCGTCGTCGCGATGCTGGCCGCCATCGCCGGCGAGCGCGGTCTCCTGACGTTCGACGACGCGGTGAGCGACCACCTGGGCGAAGGCTGGACCCAGGCGCCTGCGGAACAGGAGGCCGCCATCTCCCTTCGGCATCTCCTGAAGATGACGAGCGGCCTGACGCCGCAGTTGGCGTACGAGGCGGACCCGGATACGCGCTGGCGCTACAACACGCCCGCGTATCACCACCTGCTGCGCATCATCGCCGGCGCAGCGGACCGGAGCCGCGAGGCCGTGACGAGTGACTGGCTGACGGGCCGCATCGGAATGCACGACTCGGGCTGGGCGCCGCGGCCGTGGGCCGAAGCCGACATCGCCGTCGGCTTCGTGACCAGCCCCCGCGATCTCGCACGATTCGGGCTGCTGGTGCAGGCCCGCGGCGCCTGGGACGGCGCCGCCATCGTCGAGGATACGCGCGCCGTCGACGAGGCGACCCGGCCTTCGCAGGACCTGAACCCGGCGTACGGCTACCTCTGGTGGCTGAACGGGCAATCGTTCCGGCTGGGCGCCGCGGGCGCGTCCCGGAACGACGGCCCGCTGATCGCCAGCGCACCGCCCGACCTGGTCGCCGCCCAGGGCGCGCTCGACAAGAAGCTGTACGTCGTGCCGTCTCTCGATCTCGTCGTGGCGCGGCTGGGCGATCGCGGCTCGATCGAGGGATCCTCGTTCAACGACGCGTTCTGGGACCTGCTCATCCAGGCAGCGCCGCCGCGTCCGGGCGTCGAGTAGGGCTCACCGCCGCGCGGTCACTCCCCACTCGATCCACCAGCCGTGCGGAGAGGCGCGGGCGAGCAGTTCCGTCTCGCTCGAACCATGGCGGTACCTCGTCAGGGTGAGGCTCGGCGGGTGGACGCCTTCGAGCGCAACCTGCCAGACAGGCCGCTCCCGGCTCCAGGCCTGCAGGATGGCCCTGATGCGTCGCCGGCCCTCACGAGGAACCTGGTAGAGGGCGATCGTGGAGTAGACGACCAGCGCCACCTCGGCCGGGACACGTTCCAGCAGGTGCGGCAGATCCCGAGAAGCGTCGCCACGATGAAGCTGGATCGGGCTGTGCTCCAGTTCGGCCGCTGCGTCCACAAGCTGGGCGTGGCGCTCCACGTGCTCCGGCCAGATCAAGGCACGCAGCCAGAGCAACTCGTCCGGGTCGGCGAGGTCGATGGGGTTCAGGTCGATTCCGTCGCGGCTGACCACCGGGATTTCCTGTGGCGGTTCCGGCACTGTGCCGGGGCCCCGCAGGTCGGCTTCGAGTTCGACCCGTTCCGCGCCCGCTCCCCAGCGCAGAACTTCGCTTTCGGCCCGCAGGTACCGGTAGGCGTAGCGGTCGAAGTTCAGGTTCAGACCGGCGCTGGCGCCGACATCGATCAGGGCCAGCGGCGCCGCAGCATCGCGGTAGACCATGCCGAAGGCCAGCAGAAGACAAGTGCAGCGCCGTACGACCTGGGTCTGGGTGCGACGGGTGGCGACGAGGTCCCCCACCTCGTCGCGGTGTTCGAGACAGAACTCGCGGAACCGCGCGAAGGCGGGCAGGATGTCTCCGTTCGCAGGGCCGGATGGCCCGGGCGATTGCGCGCCGCCCGAGAGGATCGGGTAGTGCGCGGCCAGCGGGTGCTCCACTCCCTTCAGGAGCAGGTACTGGACGGCGGCGAACAGCATGTTCGGCGCCGGCTGACCCTGCTGCCGTTGCGCCGCCAGCGCCAGCAGTTCGTCGTCTCTCGCCACGCCCGCCGCAAGTTCCGCGTAGGTCGGCGAGTCGAGGTCCTGCGCCTCGACGCGCGCGAACTGCTCGAAGGCGGCGCTGAGTTCCGGATGGGCGCTCAATGCCCGGAGCCGCCGCGCTCGCTGAACGCGGCCTCAATCGACTCGCGGTAGGGCGGCCGCAGCACGCCGGCGTCCGTGATCAGCGCGGCGACGAGTTCCGCCGGCGTGACGTCGAAGGCCAGGTTCAGGGCCTCCGTGTCCTGGGGCGCGATGCGCTTGCCGAAGGCGTGGACCACCTCCTCCGCGTCGCGCTCCTCGATCGGGATGTCGGCGCCGGACGCCGTGTCGCGGTCGATCGTCGACAACGGAGCCGCGACGTAGAACGGAACGCCGTGACGCGCCGCGAGCACGGCGACGGAGTAGGTGCCGACCTTGTTCGCGACATCGCCGTTGGCGGCGATCCGGTCGGCGCCGACGACGATCTTCTGGACCCAGCCGCGGGCGATGATCGCGCCGGCGCTGTTGTCGGTGATCAGGCGATGCGGGATCTCGAGCCGGCTGAGCTCCCATGTCGTCAGCCGCGATCCCTGGAGCAGCGGCCGGGTTTCGTCGACCCAGACGCTCGCGAGGCGTCCGGCCGACCAGGCCGCCTCGACCACGCCGATCGCCGTGCCGTAGCCCGCCGTCGCCAGGGCGCCCGCATTGCAGTGGGTCAGAACCCGGTCGCCCTGCTCGAACAGCTCCCGGCCGAACCTGCCGATCCGGCGGTTCGCCTCGACGTCCTGCCGGTGCAGGTCGCGGGCCCACGCGAGCAACCGGGCGCGCAGCTCATGCCTCTCGCCGGCGTCGATGCAGCGATCGCGGAGTGCCCGGCCCCGGTCCAGGGCCCAGCGCAGGTTGACCGCCGTCGGCCGCGTGGAGAGGAGCAGGTCGTAGGCGGCGTCGAAGTCCCCGGCGCCGAGCACGAGCCCATAGGCCGCGGCGACGCCGATGGCCGGCGCGCCACGCACGGACAGGCGCCGAATCGCCCCGGCAACGTCGCGCGGGCGGCGGCAGGACAGCCACACCTCCTGCTCGGGCAGCAGCGTCTGATCCAGCAGGAGGAGTTCGTCGCCAGACCACCGAATGGGCGAGAAGCCCTCCGCCGTTGCTCCTGACTTCGATGCCTCCATGCGGCGAAGCGTAGCGCGCTCTAACCGAGGCGCCACCGGCATGCTCGAGTCCGGCTACAGCCCCTTCCAGTGTTCGCGGTCGCGGACGTAGCGGAGGATCTGGATCTTCCCGGTGCGGTTGTAGATCCGCACCGCGAACAGGTGGTAGCCGTCGGTCAGGAAGGCTGTGCCCGGGCTCGCGGTGCCGGCCGGGCTGAACGAGGCAATGTCGCTGCGGCCGAACCTCAGCGGATCGTCCAGACGATCGAGCCGGCCGGAGCCCGTGAACTCCCTTGGCTCCAGGTCCTCGGGGATACCGAAACGGACGCCGCTGCCGACGTGAAGGAGTCGCGCCGGACGCCCGATCCGGGGATCCGCTCCCGTGCTCAGGTCCGTGGTCCGCACGCCGTCGCCGTCGCCGTCCGCGTAGAGCGAGAAAGCCGTAACCGTGGTTCCCGCTTCGGACTCTCGGACATCGAAACGAACAGCGACCGCGACACCGTAGCGGACCGCACTGCTTCGTGCCGTCCAGAGCGTCGAGGCGACCTCCGCAGCCGCGAGACGAACGCGATGTTGCGCAATCTGCTGGCGCAGCGGGGGCACCGCAAGCGTCGCCAGCAGCGCGAGGATCGTCGTTGCGACGAGGAGTTCGAGCAGAGTGAAGCCACCCTCGCGCTTAGCCTTCCGGCAGTCCCGGCGGGAACATGGAGGCGGGCCAAACCCGCCCGCCTCCATGCCGTCGAGTTCTACTACTCCGCGCGGATCACGGGCCGTCGGTGGGGCCATCCGACCCAGGCGACTCGGTTCGCTCCCTGGGGATACGCACCTTCTCCGTCAACGTCGTGTCGCCTTCGATCGCAACGTACGAGCGCATGCGCTCGAACGACCGTTCGCCGATACCGCGGACGAGCATCAGGTCCGCCGCCGCCTCGAACTCGCCGTTCTCCGTGCGAAACTCCACGATCCGCCCCGCCGTGGAGGGTCCCACCCCCGGCAGGAGGGAGAGAGCGGCAGCATCCGCCGTGTTGATGTTGACTACGCCTTCTGCCGCTACGGCAGGTAGTGCGCCCAGCATGCCAAGGATGAGCACTACCGCCGACACCGTCTTCTTACTTCTTGTCATCTTCATCTCCGTTGATCCCGTTAGGGGTTCTCGTGTTCGTCAAACGTCCATCCTGGAGCAGGGATCGAGAATGTCAGGGGGACGCCGAAGCGCCCCCCTGATCCCTTGCCAACTTGGTTCCCTGGTTTGTTCCGTGGACACCTCCTGGCTCCTGGATGGCTAGATGCCGCCACTTGTTTCAAGTTTCCGGCCAACCCGAAGGAACGCTCGCAAGTTCTTTGTAACTCAATAGATTGCGGCGCGTCCGGAAGAAAACAAGGAGGCCATTCCGTCAAGAGACCTTGACCCGTTCTACAGGTTCCGCGCCGCAAGTCTCACTGCCGGCGGGAGAACCGGCTGAAAGGGGCTGCCGTCAGAAATGCTGGACCGATTCCAGGATCGTTGACTCGCGAAGGGCCGCCGATTGCGCCTCCGCGGTGGCCTTGCAGGGGGGCCGCTCGTGTAGATTAGCCAGCCGATGACGAGCGCCGAGAAGAAGGCTCCGGAATCCGCGGGCGGGCGTCGCTCCTCCGTGGTCCGCGAGTACGTCGAGGCGCTGATCGTCGCGGCGGTGTTCCTGGGCTTCACGAACAACTTCGTCCTGAAGACCTTCTACATCCCGAGCGGCTCGATGGAGGAGACGCTGCTGGTGGGCGACCACCTGTTCGTGAACCGCTACATCTATGGGCCCCGCCCATCGAAGCTCGAACAGGCGCTGCTGCCGGGGCGGGAGGTGCGGCGGGGGGACATCGTCATCTTCCGGTCGCCCGAGACGCCGAAGATCGACCTCGTGAAGCGCTGTATCGGCCTGCCCGGCGATGAGCTCCGGATGGCGGACAAGCAGCTCTTCCTGAACGGCCAGGAAGTCGACGACGACGCCTACGCGATCAACACCGACGACAGACTCTTCCGCTCGGCGAGTCCCTTCGGGTCGTACAACGCGCGGCGCGACAACTGGGGGCCGCTCCTCGTCCCCGACGATCACCTGTTCTGCCTGGGCGACAACCGCGACCACTCCCATGACTCGCGCTACTGGGGACCGGTGCCACTCTCCCACGTCAAGGGCCGGGCAGTGATGGTCTACTGGTCGTACGGAGGGGAAACCTCGGACGGCACCTGGCACGGCTTCGGTCACCGGCTGAAACAGCTCGCGAACACGGCTCTGGGTTTCCTGACCAAGACCCGCTGGACGCGAACCTTCAAGGTGATCGAGTAGAGACGCCCTCGGCTCCGATGAGACTTCGTCTGAGCACCGGGCGCCCCGGAATGTGGCGCGACGGTGCGGAGGTGTTGCTAGTAGCGGCCATCCTGGCCCTGTTCGTGCGGACCTTCTTCGTTCAGGCCTATCGCATTCCGTCGGAGTCGATGGAGCCGGCGATGATGGTCGGCGACCATCTCCTGATCAACAAGTTCGTCTTCGGCGCCGGGGCCGGTCGCTGGGGGCCGCTGGTACCCCAGCGCGAGGTGCGGCCCGGCGACCTGGTCACCTTCCGCGGCATCGAAGACCCGGAGCACGAGCTGTTGAAACGCTGCGTGGCGACGGGGGGCGCCGAAGTGGAAATCGACTCGAAGAAGCTCCAGGTGGACGGCCGCCCAATCGATGAAACCGGCTACGTGGACCACTCGGACGAGCGCGTCTATCCGCGGTCGGAGTTCCTCCACGAGAGTTTCTGGCGCCGCGACGCCTATGGACCCGAACGTGTGCCGGAAGACTCCCTGTTCTGTCTCGGCGACAATCGCGACATCTCCCGCGACTCCCGCTTCTTCGGCCCTGTCGGAACCGAACTCGTGCGCGGCCGACCGTTGCTCGTCTACTGGTCGCGCGACGCGGAAGCCGGGAGATGGGCGGTCCGCTGGCGGCGGACCTTCCATATCCCCCGTTGACCTGCCTCAGGGGCAGCGCCGGCGCTGGATCAGGCGCCGGCCGCCGCCAGCGCCGCCAGCGCCGCTTCCGGGTCGGCGGCCCGGGTCAGCGGCCGCCCGATCACCATCAGGTCGGCCCCGAACCGTAGCGCTGCCGACGGCGTCGCGACGCGGCGCTGATCGTCGCCCGCGGAATCGCTGAACCGAATCCCCGGACTCACCAGCAACAGCTCCGGGCCAAGTCGGCGGCGCAGGGACGCGAGTTCGAGCGGCGAACAGACGACGCCGGCGCAACCGGCCTGCCGCGCCGCCGACGCCCAGGCCAGGACCCGGGCCGCGGCCCGACCCGGCAGGTCCATTTCCTCGAGGTCTTCCGGCGCGAGATGGGTGAGGACCGTGATCCCGAGCACCCGGACCTCGTCGCCGGCCGCCTCGACCGCAGCCTCCATCATGCGCCGGCCGCCGCCCGCGTGCACCGTGAGATACGAGACGCCCAGTTCCCTCGCCGCGCCGACCGCGCCCGCGACGGCGCTCGGGATGTCGTGAAACTTGAAATCGAGGAAGACTTCGGCGCCGGTCCCTGCCGCCTCCTCGACCGCCGATCGCCCCCAGCGCAGGACGACCCGCGGCCCCACCTTGAGCACCCCGACGCGAGGGCCGAAGAGGGAACACCAGCGGCTGAAGGTGTCCCGGTCGTCGGTGTCGAGCGCAACGGCGACCCGTTCGAGTCTCCCGCCGCTCACCGCGGCCTCACCGCCGCCCCGACCAGGGAGCCGACCGAGGCCACTCCCTCGGCCTGCAACCGGTCCCGCAGGCCGTCGACAAGCCGCTCCGCCGTCCGTGGGTCGCGGAACAGCGCCGTTCCGACCTGCACCGCCGAGGCCCCCGCCAGCAGGAACTCCAGCACGTCGTCGACGGTCTCGACCCCGCCGATCCCGATGACGGGCAAGTCGACCTCGCGCGCGACATCCCACACGATCCGCAGAGCCAGCGGCTTGATCGCCGGCCCGGACAGCCCGCCGCGAACCGTGGACAGGACCGGACGTCGCGTATTCGTGTCGATGGCCATGCCGACGAAGGTGTTCACCGCCGACAGGATATCGGCGCCGCCGGCGCTCGCGGCCTGGCCCAGTGCCGCCGGCGAGGTCACGTTCGGCGACAGCTTGACGATAACCGGCTTGCCGGTGGCGGAGCGCACCCGCCGGACCAGGCCGCACAGGATCTCCGGGTCGTGACCGAACTCGATTCCGCCCTTGCTCACGTTGGGACAGGACACGTTCAACTCCACCGCGGCGACGCCGCGGTGGGGATCGACCCGCTCCGCCAGACGCACGTAGTCGTCCTGGTCGTACCCGAACAGGTTGACGATCACCTTCGGCGGCAGTCCGGTCAGGCCCGGCAGGACATCGTTCAGGAACCGCTCGACGCCGATGTTCTGCAGGCCGATCGAGTTCAGCATGCCGCCCCGGGTTTCGGCGATCCGCACCGGCGGGTTTCCGGCCAGGGGCTCGAGCGACAACCCCTTCGTCACGAGACCGCCCAGCCGCCGAAGGTCGGCCCGTTCCGCGAACTCGAGGCCGTAGCCGAACGTGCCACTCGCCGTGAGGATCGGGTTCTGCAGGCGCAGCGGGCCCACCCGCGTCGACAGGTCGGTCACCGCAGCGCCGGCGTCCGTCGTCACCAGGCCACCTCTCTCAGATTGAATACCGGACCTTGCCGGCAGCACAGGGCGTAGCCGCCCTCCTCCAGCTCAACGGCACAGCCGAGGCAGGCGCCATAGCCGCAACCCATCGGCGTCTCCATCGCGGCTTCCCCCTCGATTCCGTGTTCGACGGCGATCCGCGCCACGGCAGCCATCAGACCATGGGGACCGCAGGTGTAGAGCGTCTCGTACGCGCGCTCCGCCTGCGCCGCGCCGGCCTCGAGCGTCGCCGCAAGCGCCTCGGTAACCAATCCTCGGGCACCCGCCGTACCGTCCTCCGTCGTTCTGAGCAGCCGCCCGCCCGACCTCTCGCTCAGGCGCTGGAACTCCTCCGCCTCCACCAGATCGTCCGCGCTGCGCCCGCCGTAATAGAAGTCGAAGGGCTTTCCCTCACGCGCGAGCGCCTGCGCCAGCAATCCCAGACCCGCCGATCCTATGCCCCCGGCCACCAGGGCGGCGCGGCCGCCGTGCGGCCCATCGGCTCCCATACTGTGGAATCCCGTCCCCAAGGGGCCGAGAACGGGGACGTCCTGGCCAGGGAGACAGGCCGCCAGCGCCGCCGTTCCTCGGCCGATCACCTTGCCGAGAAGCGAGATGGTCAGGGCGCCGGTTCCGACCGGCTCCTGGTTGTAGACCGAAAAGGCCCGCCTCAGGTAAGGCTCCGCCTGGTTGGCGCCTGCCACCATGACGAACTGTCCGGGCGCGGCGGGCTCCATCCCGGCCACCTGGATCCGAAGCAGGAAGTGCTGAAGGGGCAACGCGCGGACCTCGAGTACTTTTCCCCTCGAGTCCAGCGCCGCCATGGCGCAGGCGAGGGTAGCACTCCCTGGGCGTTCCGGTCGAAGGCGCCGGCCCCCCGTCCCCGGGTAGAGTTGCCCCGGTGAACAGGGAACGGCTGCTGAGTTGCGCCGCTTGCGGGATACCCGGGCTCCTGGCCGGGATCCACGTGACCGGACTCCTGTTCTTCCTCAACCCCCACCTGCCGTTTCAACCAGGACCGGTCTTCCGGACCAGCGCCTACTACGGAGTCCTCGGGGCACTCACCACGATGGCCCTGTTCATCCCCTTCTCGTGGCGGGCGCCCGAGCGAGCCAGGCGGCTTCTGCCGTGGTGCCTGGCGGGCGTGTTCGTCGCCGCGGCCGGCCTCGACCTGGCGCATGCGGCCTTCTACGATCACTTCCTGCCGCCGGGGATCCACGATCGCCTCGTCAAGGCCGGTCTGTGGCTTGTTCTGGCGGCGGCGGTCACGCTCTACACGGCCTTCCTTCACAGCTACCGCCGGCAGAAGCCCTACGGCGCCCGCAGCCGGTTCGGGATCGCCAGCCTGGCGGTGCTCACCGTGTACTCGGTCTTCGAGCGGCGCGAGGCCTTCGAGCCGCCGCCGCAGAGGAAGCCTCGGGCGGCCGCGATCGAGTCCACGCCACCGCCGAACCTTCTGATCGTCGGCGTGGACGGCGCCTCGCTCGACGCGATCCTTCCTCTCTCAGAGCAGGGGCTGCTCCCGTTCTTCTCACAGACCATGCGAAGCGGCAGCTACGGCCGCGCCGAGTCGATCGAACCCGCGAGCCGTCTGCCTCTCTGGACGACGGTGGTAACGGGCAAGTACCCCTTCCGGCACGGCGTCGTCTCCGAGGAGACGCGCGGCGCGCCATCACTTCGCGGCGAGCGCTTCCACCTGGCGCCCCGCGCGATCGGCTTCGGCGTCTGGGGCGACCGCGGCATGACCGAGGGCGGCCCGGCGGCCCTGCCTTCCGCTCCTTCCCTCTGGCAGATCGCGGCGGGGTTCGGTATCGACGTGTTCGCACTCGACTTCGGCGTCGGCCTCACGGAGTCGGCCGGCGCCCGGGCCGCGGCCCTCGGTTCGGCGATCGAGGATGAGCGACTCGCGCGGCTCGGAGACGGACCGCCAGCCGCGCTCTACACCGCGGCGCTCCGCGATCTGGACACCCAGACCCAGTTGATGGAGATCCTGCGGTCCAGGTCGGGCGAAGACGACTCGGGGCTCGTCCTGTTCGCGGTGATGGACGGCCTCGCCGCCGTGTCGCACCTGTACTACGACTCCTATGAGGCGGTCCAGTTCGACGGCGACCAGGAGCAGGCTCGAGTCGACCAGGCGCGCTGGCTGTCCGCCTACTACGCGTACGTGGACGGCCTGTTGGCCGAGGCCTGGGAACAGTTGCCCCCACCCAGGACGTTGGCGGTCGTCAGCGCCTACGGCTGGAGGCGGTCCGGACCGCTGCGCAGCCTGTTCGGCCTGCGGGGCAAGGCGCCCGGGGGAGCAGGCGTCTCGCAGAACACGCCGGACGGGCTGCTCCTGCTACGAGGGCAGGGAATCAACGAGGACCTTCTGCTGACGCGCCTCGGAATCCAGGACGTTGCGCCGACCCTGCTCTACGCACTGAACCTGCCGACCGCGCTCGACATCGACGGCCGGGTGATCACCGAGGCCTTCGAACCGTCCACGCTGGCTCGACGGCCGATCGCCTTCGTCCCCTCCTACGAAACGACCGCGGGCACCGCCCGCGGGCCTGGGTGGCGCGATCAACGCCAGCCGTGAACCAGCCTATGACGGCCCGGCTACTTCGACCCGGCGGCTCGGTCGGCGGCCGCTGAATCGGTCGAGGGGTCGGAAAACGCGAACCGCTGGAGAGCCGGATCGGAGTCCTCCGCCTCCGACGCCGGCTTAACGCCGCCCATGATGGAGGGCTTGGCGGGACGGGCCTTCTCGGCAGGAGTCATGTTGCACTGGCCCTGGAAGAATGCCCCGCTCGCCATAACGAGCACCGGCGAGGAAATCTCCCCCTCGACGTGACCGTTCGCGCCGATCTCTATCCGCTTCGAGGCGTCGACCTGCCCTTCGAGCCGGCCGGAGACGCTGAGTTCGCCTACCTTGACGACGCCTTCGACGACGCCCCCTTCTCCGACGATCAGCTCGCCTTCGGATTCCACCGTGCCGCTGAAGCGACCGTGAACCCGGAACGTGGTCTCGAATCGGAGATCTCCCCGGACCTCGCAGCCGGCATCGAGAAAGCCGTTCAGGTCGCCTGGAGAGTTGTTCTTGAGGATCTTCGACATACGGGCATTACTCCGATTCGCAGTGATCACTCCGCCGAAAGCCGCTCGTAGATGCGGATCAACTCCGGTTCGGAGTGGAAGTGGATCTTCAGGACGCCACCCCCCTGGCGGCGACGCTGGATTTCGACTCGAGTCTGCAGTCTACGCGTTAACCGCTCAACTGCATCCGCGGTGTGCGGATCGCTCTCTGGAGCAGCCTTTCGGCGCCTTGTGGCGGTCTTTCGCCGCCCGCTGGCCGCGATGCGCTCCAGTTCGCGCGCACTGAGGGACTCACGCTCAGCGCGGGCGCCGAGTTCGACCTGACTCCGTTCGTCGCCGAGCGCCAGCAAGGGACGAGCCTGTCCGGGGGTCAGCGCTCCCGATCGTAACTGCTCCTGCACCGGGTCAGGCAAGCGAAGCAGCCGAAGGGCATTGGCCACGGCAGTCCTGCTGCGGCCCACGCGACGAGCGACTTCCTGCTGCGAGAGGCCGAACTCGTCGCCGAGCGACCGAAAGGCCTCCGCCTCTTCCAGCGGGTTCAGATCGGAGCGCTGGAGGTTCTCCACCAGAGCCAGCTCCAGCAGTTCCCGCTCGTCGTCCACGTCCCGAAAGACGACCGGCACCGTCTCCAAACCCGCCTTCCGCGCGGCCCGCCAGCGACGCTCACCGGCGACGATGCGATACCGGCCTCCGGAATCCGCCTCTCCGGTGACGACGAGAGGCTGCAGCACGCCGAGCTGCCCGATCGAACTCGCCAGTTCGGCCAACTCCTCGTCGTCGAAGCGATCACGGGGCTGCCGGCTGTTCGGCTCGAGCTGCGCAACCGGCAACTCGCGTTCCGGGCGCGGCGAGGCAGGAGAACGGGCGCCGCTGTCGGCGAACAACTCATCCAGTCCCCGGCCGAGGCCCCGCCGTCTGCTACTCATGCGACTCCGGCGGCGCGATCACGGGCGGCGAGTCGCAAGTTCCTGCGCCAGAGCCAGATAGGCCTGGGCACCCTTGCTCTTGATGTCGTATTGGAGAACCGGCATTCCGTGACTTGGCGCCTCGGCCAAGCGGACGTTGCGTGGAACGATCGTATCGCAGACGATCGACCCGAAGTGCCTGCGTACCTCCCGGGCGACATCCCGGGACAGGTTTGTCCGATCGTCGTACATCGTGAGGATCACACCCGCGATCGCCAGGTCCGGCCGACCCAGTTCCCGCACTCGCTGAACGGTCGCCATCAGTTCGCTGATGCCTTCGAGCGCGAAGTACTCGCACTGCAGGGGCACGACGACCGCGTCCGCGGCATGGAGAGCGTTCAGGGTCAGTCGGCCCAGCGCTGGTGGACAATCCACGAAGACGCGTTCGTACTCGTGGCCGAGACTCCCGAGCGACGACCCAAGCCGCCGTATCCAGTCGCGGTCGCGCTGAAGCCCAAGTTCCGCTCCCACCAGGTCGCGGTTCGCCGGCAGCAGGTCGACGAAGGGAAACCCACTCGGAACGATCACCTCCGCGGCTTCCGCCTCGCCCGAGAGCACCTCGAACAGGGTCGGCGGTCGGCCCGACCAGCCGAGACCGCGGCTCGCGTTCCCCTGCGGGTCGCTGTCCACCAGGAGCACTCGCCGCTCCAGGGCGCCGAATGCCGCCGCCAGGTTGATCGCCGACGTCGTCTTGCCCACACCACCCTTCTGGTTGGCTACGGCGAGGAGATCAGCCACGACGAAAGGGCCGCAGGCACAGAATCCGCCGGTGCTGGCTGTTGGGCAGACTGATCTCTTCTTCCACAGCACAGGTCTCCACCAGGCCGGACCCGAGCTGCCGGCCCACCCAGACAACGAGGCGCCCATCACCGGGCAGAGCCTGGACCAGGCGCGTCATCGTGGCCTCCGGAAGCCGAAGACCCCGAATCGTCGCGCACTCTACCGCCCCCGCGAGCCCCGCCGCGAGTTCGGCGTCAAACCGGTCCCGAAGGACCCGCACGCGAGGAAGATCAAGCTCGCGCGCCGCCTCGGCGAGGAAGGCCGCCTTCCGTTCCCGGGCCTCCACCAGGGTCACCGGCCGCTCGGGATGAAGCGCCGCCAGCACGAGACCGGGAAACCCCGCGCCGCTACCGACATCGAGAAGGCGGGGCTCACCGTTCGCCGCATGTTCCGAAGGCCGCCAGAACCTCCGAGCCGCCGTCGACTCCGCGTAGTGACGCCTAACCCAGTCCTCCGGCCCCGCCTCCCCGACAAGGCGAACCACCCGGTTCCACCGCTCCAGGAGCTCGGCATGCCGCACCAGCCGGTCAATCGCCTCCGACGCCAGCTCGCCACCAAACTCCCGGCGAAACAGATCCGCATGTTTCACGTGAAACACCTCAAGACGCTCACAACCCGACAGTGCCACTGTTTCACGTGAAACACAGGAGTCTTCTCAGGGCGCGCCCGACCGTCGACGACCCCAGTCTCCCTTGGAGGTCGTTGGGTGTGTCCCTGGAAGGCCGGCGGCGAAGCAACGCCAGCCAGCTTGTGGGACCGGCGACCCCCAGTCCGCGACGCACACCCCACGACCTCCGCGGGAGACGGCGCCAGCCGCAACCCGAGGCGCGCTAGACGCTGCTGATGTTGACGCGTTTGAAGTAGCCGTTGCCGTGGCTTTCCGTCTCGACGTCGGGGTCGTCGGCGAGAGTGATGTGGACGATGCGGCGGTCGGCCGGGTTCATCGGCCGCAGCGTGCGCGTACCGCCGCGGGAAACGACCTCCTCGGCCACGCGGCGCGCGAGACCTCTCAGGCGCTCTTCCTTCCGCTGCTGATAGCCGCCGCTGTCAAGGTGGCACGGGACGATGCGGCCCAACCTCCCGTACATCACCCGCGGCAGAAGGTGCTGGAGCGCGAGGAGAACCTGACCCTCGTCCTCGACCAACAACTCCTGGTCCACTCCCTCGATCTCGACTTCCAGCCGCCCGTCGGCGAGGACCATGTCCGCAGAGACCTCGAGGTCGGCCAGCTCGAGCAGTTGCCGAAAGGCGCTCCGGGCGATCTCCAGGATCTCCTCCGCGTCCGGGTCTGGTTGATCCGATCCCTCGTCCGTCGCCGAAACCTCCACCGGCGCCTCTTCCTCGAGGCCGGGCGTCTCCTCCTCGAGACTGGCTGTTTCCTCCTCGAGGCCGGGTGTCGCGTCTTCGGGAGCCGAGGGTGCAGGCCCCGCGGGGGATTCCTCGACCGCCGTCTCCTGCCGGGTTTCGACCTCGGCCTCCTCCCCGGGGCCCGTTCCGACCTGTTCCGGATCGACCCGGATCACGACGCGACGGCGCTTCACGAAGCCGTGTCGCTTCTCCACCCGATCAAACACCACCTGATCGGGTGGCACCCCAAAGTGATTCGCGGCCGCCAACACGGCCCGAGCCTCCGTTTCGCCCGAAAAGAACACGCTATTCGTGGTTGCGTTCATCAACTCCCGTCCTGCCTCACTTCTTGGTTTCAGCCGCCTGCGCCGCCACTTCGCCGCCCAGGTAGCCCGCCTTCTTCAGCTTGTTGTAGACGCCGGTCTGCACGATTCCCAGCAGATTGTTCGTCAGCCAGTAGAGAACCAGTCCGCTCGGGAAGCTGAACGAGAAAATCGTGAACCAGATCGGCATCGTGTTGATGATCAGCTTCTGGGTCTTGTTCGCGGGCGGTGGCAGCATCCGCTGCTGGAGGAACTGCGAGGCGCCCATGACCAGGGGCAGCACATAGATGGGATCCGGCAGCGCCAGGTTGTGGATCCATCCGAGCCACGACGCGTCCCACAGCTCCACCGCCTCGCTCAGGAGCCGGAAGAACCCGAAGAACACCGGCATCTGGAACAGGATCGGCAGGCAACCGCTGGCGGGATTCACGCCCTCCTCGCGAAACAGACCCTGAATCTCCTCGTTCATCTTGCGCTGCATGTCCATCCGCGGGCGGCCCTTCCCGTCCTTGAGCTTGGGCCGGTACTTCGCACGGATCGCCTCCATGCGCGGATTCAGCTTCTGGATCCGCTGCATGGACACCTGACTCTTGTGGGTCAGCGGGAACAGCACCAGACGGATGAGCACGGTCATCAACACGATGCTCCACCCGTAGTTCGCGACGACGTTGTCGTAAATCCAGCGTAAACCGAACTGCAACGGGCGCGAGATGACACCGAAGAAGCCGTATCGCACGGTCTTCTCCAGTTGCACGCCCATTGTCTTCAGGGCGTCGTACTGTTTGTCCCCGAAGTACGCCCGTCCCGCGAGTTCGCCCCCCGACGAGCGCAGAACCAGCATCAGGTCTCTTGTCAGGCCCGCTGTGGCAGCGTCCGCAGCCTCGAACATGGCGAAGCCGCCCAGGTTGCCGTCGATCTCCTCCAGGTTCGCGACCGGCCGCGCCTGAACGGTTCCCCGGGCGCCAGCCGGGATCACCGCAGTGATGAAGTACCGGTCCTCGAGCGAAACCCAGCGGGGATTGCCTCCCAGATCGAACGGATCTTCCGCCTTGCGAGGCTCCAGCGACTCCAGGTCGCCATCCACGAACCAGGTCGCCGCGCGTCGCTGCTGGCTCGAGAGCCGGCTCTCCAGCTCGTCCACGGTCGGATTCCGGATTCCCGGACCCAACACCAACCCCCAGGAATCGCCGGGCGACTCGATCTCGTACCGGAAGGTCAGACCCCCGGTCTGAACTGTGTTTTTCGGAATGTGGAACGTCTTTGTCGCTACACCCAGGTCACCGCTGTAGCGGAAGCTGAGCCGCGTGTCGCCATCTTCGGACGTGCGTTCGACGACGAACAGCGCGTCATTCAGCGCCGAACCGCGCTGCGAGCCCTGGAAGCCGAACGGATAGGGCTGGCCGGCCTCGCGCCTGCGCACCAGCTCCACCGGCTCGCCGCCGTTCGGCCGGCGCAGCTCGAAGGACAGCAACTGGGCGCCGCGGTTCGTGAACTCGAGCGTCGCGTTGCCCGACTCCAACACGACGCGCTGCTCGGTGGCGGCCTCTGCCCTCTCCACCACCGCGGGCGGCGAAGGAGTCGGCGCCGTCCCTCCACTTGAAACCGGAGGCGCCGAACTCGGCTGGGCCGAGGCTTCGCCGTCCACCGCCTGCCCGGTCTCGCGGATTGCAACCGGCGACTGCTCCACCGGCGGCGGCGGCGCGAAGAGAAACTGCCAGAGAAGCAGAACGCCCAGGGAAAGGACGGCCGCGAGTAGAAGTCGTCGGCTATCCATCAGCCGCGGCCCTCATCTCGATGGGCCGCCTGAAAGCGCGCAAGGGCCAACCCCGCAGGCGGCGGATCGATGCCTCCGCGGCCGAGCGGCTGGCAGCGCAGAACGCGGCGGACCGTGAGCCAACTCCCCGCCAACAGGCCGTGGCTCCGCAGAGCGATCTGCCCGTACTCCGAGCAGGTAGGGCTGAACCGGCAAGCGCGCGGCAGCAGCGGCGACAACCACCGCTTGTACCCGCGCAGCAGCGCGACGGCGGCCCGGACGGGGAGGTTCATCGCCGCGACCTGCGGCGGGAGCGACCGGCCTTGCGCCGGGCTACCGCGCGAAACAGACGATTCAACTCGCTGTAGAAACGGCTACGGTCGGTCGCGGCCGCGGCGGTCTTCAGATGGACCACGACGTCCACCGCGGGCAGCAGATCCCGGCTGACCTGCTGACGGTAGTGCTCGCGCACGCGCCGGCGCAGCCGGTTGCGCACCACGGCGCCGCCCACCCGCCGGCTGGCCGTTAGCCCGAGCCGCGGATGGCCGACGTCATTCGCCCGCACGTGGAACACCGCGATGTCGCCGTGCAGACGACGGCCCCGGCGATAGACCCTGCGATAGTCGCGGCTCGACCGGATACGCTCGACTGCCGGTGCGACATCGGGGTCGCATCGCGGGCTGCTCGATCGGCCCAACGTCAGACCGTCAGGCGCTTGCGGCCCTTGCGGCGCCGGCGGGAGAGAATCGCCCGCCCATGCCGCGTCCGCATCCGGGAGCGGAAACCATGCTTCTTCTTGCGACGCCGGTTGTTCGGCTGGTATGTCCTCTTCACGTTCTTTCCTTCCTAGGGTGCGGGTCGGTGGAGCAATGGCGGAGAGGGTGGGATTCGAACCCACGGACCGCGTAAACGGTCATAGGGTTCTCGTGAGACCGCCCGGTCTCGGCCGACGGTTGGCGGAGAGGGTGGGATTCGAACCCACGGACCGCGTAAACGGTCATAGGGTTCTCGTGAGACCGCCCGGTCTCGTCCGATGGTTGGCGGAGAGGGTGGGATTCGAACCCACGGACCGCGTAAACGGTCAACGGTTTTCGAGACCGCCCCATTCGACCACTCTGGCACCTCTCCTCGTTCGTCGCCCCTCCGGCGTACTCCGCCTTCTCCTGCCCCAGAATGGCGGAGAGGGTGGGATTCGAACCCACGGTAGAGTTGCCCCTACACATGCTTTCCAGGCATGCACCTTCGACCACTCGGTCACCTCTCCCTACAAATTCGATCGCCCGCTCGACCGTAGACGCCGGAAGAACGAGCGCAACAATTCTGAGCTCTCCTCCGCCAGGACGCCGGAGCATACCGTGATTTGGTGATTCAGTCTCGGTTCACGGACGAGATCCCCGACCGAGCCGCAGTAGCCACCCTTCGGATCCCGCGCCCCGAATACGAGCCGGTCGATGCGGGCGTTGACCATGGCGCCGGCGCACATGGCGCAGGGCTCCAGGGTGACGTACACCGAGCAACCCTCCAGCCGCCAGTCCTGCTGGCGCGCGGCAGCCTGGGCCAACGCGATCATCTCGGCATGCGCCATCGGATCGCCCCAGGACTCCCTGCGGTTGTGGCCCCGACCGACGACCTCCTCATGCCGCACGACAACGGCGCCCACCGGGACCTCTCCGGCGGCTGCCGCGAGACGGGCCTCGTCGAGGGCCGACTCCATGGCCGTTCGATCGTCCACTCGGCGAGCAACCGTAGCAGCACCCACTCCAGCGTCGCGCCGCATCGACGACCCGCTGCGGGCTGGTACCATCCGGTTCGATCCTCGCCTCCACGCCGTGGCGCGGGTCGAGAGGTGACCGAAGGGTTCGGGCCCTGTGTATCGACCGGCCCCGAACCTCGTCAGGCCCGGAAGGGAGCAGCGATAGGGTGTTCGTTTCGAGGGCGCAGTTCAGCCGGAACCCTTCAGTGACTTCTCTCTCCCGGTCGGCGATGACACCGTCAAGATCGACCGACGCGGCGCCGGCGCGATCCGTCGCGCGACTCCTCCTCCGGGCTGGCAGGTAGGCCATGGCGTACCAGGCGCTGGCGCGCAAGTGGCGCCCCCAGACGTTCGCCGACCTGGTCGGACAGGAGGCGATCGTGACCGCGCTGGGGAACGCGCTGCGCGAGGGGCGAATCGCCCAGGCCTACCTGTTCTCGGGCATCCGTGGCGTCGGCAAGACGACCGCCGCGCGCATCCTCGCGAAGGCCCTGAACTGCGTCGGAGAAGACGGGTCCACCACCGGACCGGTCGCCGACCCCTGCGACAAGTGTCTCGTCTGCCAGGAAATCAGGCAGGGCGGAGACCTCGACGTGCTCGAGATCGACGCCGCAACCTACTCCAAGGTCGAACAGGTTCGCGATCTCACCGAGAGCCTCAAGTACGGCCCTGCCCGGGATCGCTACAAGGTCGTCGTGCTCGACGAGATCCACCGGCTGTCCAGACAGGCCTTCGACGCTCTGCTCAAGATCGTCGAGGAGCCGCCCGCCCATCTCACCTTCGTCTTCGCGACGACCGAAATCGAGATCGTGCCGGCGACGATCCTGTCCCGCTGCCAGGAGTTCCACTTCCGCCGCGTGCCCGCCAACCCGATGGTTGCCCACCTGACGAGGATCTGCGAGGAGGAGGAGATCCAGGCCAGCCGGGCAACCCTTCGCCTGATCGCGCGCGCTTCGGAAGGCAGCATGCGCGACGCGGTCGCCTTGCTCGATCAACTCGCCACCTTCGGCGGCGGCAAGCTTGCCGACGAGGATGTCGGCAGGCTGCTCGGGGGAATCGACGCCGAGCTGCTGTCCAGTCTCCTCGAGGCCATCCTCGCCGGCGAGGGCGCGCGCGTCTCCCGGACGATCCGGTCGATCGAGGACGACGGAACCGACCCGCGGCAGGTGTTCACCCACTTCCTCGGATTCCTGCGCAGCGCCCTGCATCTGGCACAGGGTCTCGACCCGGAGCAACTCGACCTGCCCGCCGAGGCCGCGACCGGACTCGAGCGGGTCGCGTCCGGCGCGGGCTACGAGAACCTGCTTCGGCTCCTGCACCTGTTGCTCAGCAGCGAGACCGTCGTAAGGCGCGCCGACGCTCCCGGCCTCGCACTCGAGGTCGCCCTGCTCCGCGCGGCCGAACTGCCGCGGCTGGTGCGGATCGAGCAACTTGGCGCCGCTCTGCCGAACCCTCCCGACGCCGGCGCACCGCCGCCAGAGCGCACATCCTCCGTACCGGCCGGCCCCGGCGTCGGGTCGGATGCGGCGGACGAGATCAGACGATTCCTCGCTTCGAACCATGCTTCGCTGGCCGGCCTGCTCGACTTCCACAAGGCCCACTTCGCCGTCGAGGGCAGCACGCTCGTCGTCACGGCCGTGCCGGCGCTCGATGACGCGCTACGCGATGAGGCGAAGGCCGGCCAACTGAAGGCCGCCGCACGCGCGGTCCTGGGGCCCGGGGCCGCCTGGAAGACGACCCCCGCCGCGCCGCGGCCGCCAGAAGGCGACTCCGAGGCCGCGGCCGGCCCCGCAGCCTCCACGCCGGCGCCGACGCGGAGAAACGCGGCCGCCGGCCAGCCAGCGCGGCCGCCAGCCAGCCGCACGCCCCCGCCGGGCGCCGAAGGCCGCACCGCCGCCGAAAAGGACCCGACCGTGCGCGCCGTGCTCGATATCTTCGGCGGCCGCGTGGTCGACGTCAGACCCCGAACCCACTGACTGCTCTAGAGCTCAACACCCGACAGGAACAACCGCGATGAACATTCAGAAGCTGATGCGACAGGCCCAGGAAATGCAGCAGCAGATGCAGCGTGATCTGGCCACGGCCGAGTTCACCGCCAGCGTCGGCGGCGGCATGGTCGAAGTGCGCATGAACGGCGAAAAGGAGGTGCTCGCCGTTCGCATCGATCCCGAAATGCTCGACCCCGAGGACGCGGACATGGTGCAGGACCTCGTGCAGGCCGCCGTGAACGAAGCCGGACGCAAGGTCAACGAGTACGTCGGCCAACGCCTCGGCGGCATGGCCGCCGGGATCCCCGGTCTGACCTGATGGCGGCAGATCCTCTTTCCAGCCTGGTAGAGGAACTCTCGCGCCTGCCGGGCATCGGCCCGAAGACCGCCCGGCGACTGGCCCACCACCTTCTCCGCGTCGACCGGACACGGGCGGAAGCGCTTGCCAAGGCGGTCATCGACGTCAAGGACCGCATGATCCACTGCTCCACCTGCCATCAGATCACCGCGGTGGATCCCTGTTCGATCTGCAGCGACCCGGAGCGCGACCAGTCCAAGCTATGCGTCGTCGAAGAGCCGTTCAACATCGAACCGATCGAGCGCACCGGTGAGTTCCAGGGCATCTACCACGCCCTGCTGGGCTCCCTCTCGCCGCAACGCGGCGTCGGGCCCGACGAACTGACCGTCGCCTCCCTCCTCGACCGGCTCGACGGCGTCGAGGAGGCGATTCTCGCGATGAACCCGAACGTCGAGGGCGAAGCCACCGCCCTCTACCTCGCCGGCCTCCTCGGCAAACGCGGCGTACGCGTCACCCGGCTGGCCTTCGGCCTCCCCGTCGGCGGCGACATCGACTACGCCGACCAGGTCACCCTGGCCCGGTCGTTGGCCGGCCGCCGCTCCCTGTAGCCCGGCACCCGCCTGGCGTCGGACGCAACCGCGTGGCGGAGGCGGAGGACGCACCCAGTCACCCACCTCCATCCATCGCCCGGGCCCGTCAGCAGGTCCCGTGCAGACCACGAGAGAACAGTAGCCGGCCATCACGGCACCGACGTCCAGCCCAGTCGGGTTCAGGAGGGGTCAGCTCCCAGGTGCCTCTGAACGAGCGACCCTCGACGACGCTGCATCCAACGACGACCGACCGGAGCGAGTGAAGCGGAGTGAGCGCCACCCCCTCCCATCTCCTCCCAAGCGCTCACGTCACCTGGGAGCTGACCCCTCCTGAACCCAAGACGGGCGGGTGTGTCCAACGTCCGACGTCCGACGCCAGGCGGGTGCGTCCGACGCTTACGCGTTCGCGATGCGGTCGCAGATGCGGTCCAGCGCCGACTCGGCGAGGTAGGGGTGCATCGGCAGGCTGACGACGCGGTCGGCAAGGTTCTCGCTGACCGGCAGCGAGCCCGGACCGCGGCCGTACGGCTCGTACGCGGGCTGCAGGTGCATCGGACGCGGGTAGTAGACCGCGGTCGGAATCCCGGCTTGGTCTAGATGGCCGCGCAGCGCATCCCGGATAGATGCCGACGGCCTTCCATCCCGGTCGTCCACGCGCAGCGTGTACTGGGCCCAGCTCGACTCCACCCCGGCGCCGCACACCGGCGCCGCGACGCGCCAGGGCGCGCTCATCGACTTCGACGCGGCCTCCAGTCTTTCCGTATAGCCCGCAGCCACCGCGCGTCGAGCCGCGAGCTCCTGCTCGAAGATCGTGAGCTTGGCCAGCAGCACCGCCGCCTGCAGCGTGTCCAGCCGCCCGTTCATCCCCAGGCGCACGATGTCGTAGCGGTCGGCGCTCTGGCCGTGCTCCCGGATCGAGCGGACCACCTCCAGGATCGCGGGTTCCGTGCCGAGAACCGCGCCGCCGTCGCCGTAGCCGCCAAGCGGCTTGGCTGGGTAGAAGCTCGTCGTCGTCAGCTTCGCCAGCGATCCCACGGGCACGCCGCCGAGGCGCGCCCCGAAGCTCTGGGCGGCATCCGAAATCACCTCGAGGTCCCTTGCCGCCGCCCATTCACCGAGCGGATGCTCGGGCATCGGCTGGCCGAACAGATCGACGGTGATCACGGCCCTGGGAACAGCGCTTCCGCTGCGCATCAGCCGGTCGAACTCCTGATCGAGCGAATCGAGGTCGAGCAGAAAGTCATCCTCGCGCACGTCGACGAACACCGGCACGGCGCTCGCCAACAGGACGACTTCGGCAGTCGCCGTGAACGTGAAGGAGGGCACGAACACCGCTTCGGGCCGACCCTCCCCGCGCCCTATGTCCAGCGCGAGCAGGGCAATCAGGAGCGCGTCCGATCCGCTCGACACGGCGACGGCGGACGCGCCGCCCAGCCGCCCCAGTTCCGCCTCCAGCTCCTCGATTTCAGGACCCATCACGTAGCGGCCGTGGTCGAGGACGGTAGCGATCCGTCGATCGATTTCCGGTCGCAACCGCCGCGACTGAGCCGCCAGGTCAACGAACGGAATCCGCTTCTCCCGGGCGGAGGGGACCCTGCGGTTCGTCATGCGCCGGAGTGTATTGGCATCCGGGCCAACGACTTGTCCAGCAACGACGAAGTCGGCAAGCCGGCGACCTCCTCCGGAGCGAACCACCGGAGGCGGCCCGGATCCGAACCCGCGTGCGGCGCCGCCGCTCCGGGGGCCGGCCGCCAGCGCGCAAGCGCGACCCGCACGAGGAAGTCCCGGTAGGTGACGGCGTGGCGCACCGCGACACGGTCGACGTCGCAATCCCACGCCCCACCGAACTCCTCCCGGAGCAGCTCGGCCGCTTCGCTTGCCGACTCATCGCCGCTCGCGAGTTCAACCGTCGGCAGATGCCAGCGGCCGGCCAGCCAGTTCGCGTCTTCCGGGCGACGGTGCAACAGCAGGCCGTGGCCGCTCCTGACCACCGCCGTGAAGCAATGGACCCTCTCGCGAGCCCGCCCAGGTGACGCGGCGGGGAAAGCCCGGGGATCCAGCCCGTCGCTCTGGAAGGCACGGCAACCCGGAGCGAGCGGACAAACGGCGCAATCCGGGCGGCCGCGACGGCAAACCAGCGAACCCAGCTCCATCAAGGCCTGATTCGAGTCGCCCGGCCTCCCGGGATCCAGCAGCTTCGCGGCGGTAGCCAGCAGCAGCCGTCGGGCTCCGGCACGCTTGGGCGGCCGCGACGAAGCCAGGAAGCGGCTCAGGACGCGCTCCACGTTGCCGTCGAGCACCGGCACACATTCCCCGGTCAGCCGGCTGGCCAGGATCGCCGATGTATACGCGCCGACTCCGGGCAACTCGCTCCACTCCGCGGCACTCTTGGGAAACAGGCCCCGCTCGGCCACCAGGCGCGCCGCCCGATGGAGGTTCCGGGCCCGGCGGTAGTAGCCAAGGCCCGACCACGCCGCCTCGACTTCCTCGACTTCGGCCGCGGCCAGTTCTTCGAGCGTCGGGAAGGCGTCGAGGAACTCCGGATAGCGCGATGCGACGACCTCGCTCCGGGTCTGCTGGAGCATGACTTCCGCAACGAGCAACTCGTACGGATCCTCCGAGTCGCGCCACGGCAGATGGCGGCGGGAACGGTCGAACCAGGCCAGCAGCTCTTCCCCGAGCCCCGCCGGTTGAACTAACTCCAACAAGGGCCTGAACCTAGACCGACCGAGCCGATCGGAGCCGACCTCGCCGCCAAAGAAAAGACAAAGAAAGTGCCAAGAAACCTCTTGTTCCCGCCAAGGCTCGCTGCTATCCTGCCCTTCTCGCGCAACGGAGACCGCCCGGCCTGATGAGACAGGACGTTCGCTTGTCCGAGACCCGTATTTTCGGTGCCGGTCGTCCCGGGGTTTTCCACACAGTGCGGAAAACCTGCGGAACATAGCTCTGAGGAGCGACTGGCCCCTGGCACCCGCCTGGGGAACAGGCGGTGACCGGGCGATTGGTGTCGGGGGGACAGGTGCGTCTCTGGGAAGAGCAGGGAGAAGAGGGAACAGAACGGTTGGCGGTCGTCCTCGAGGGCGCGATTCCACCTTGCCTGAAGGCGGCGGAAGACTCGCGTGAACGGAGTGCGCGACATGCCTAGTTCCGTGTGGCCGACTCTACGCCGGCAGTTGCGTGCCGACCTGCCGCCCGATGAGTTCCGCACCTGGTTCCATCCGCTCCGGGTCGCCTCGGAGGACGCCGAACAGTTGGTCCTCGAGGCGCCGAACTCCCGCTTCGTCGCGGCGCTGGAGGAAGGCTTCCGGCCCATCGTCGACTGGGCGATCGCCGATCTCAAGGGGCCGACCTTCCAGGTTCTCTTCAAGAGCAGCGATGCGGTCAGGCGACCCGCCCGGCCGGCGAGTTCTTCGCGGAAGCCGGCGGCGGCGGTCGAAGACGACGCGCCCGCCGGCAGCTCCCTGAACCCCCAGTACCGCTTCGGCTCGTTCGTGATCGGCAACTCGAACCGCTTCGCCTGCGCTGCCTCCCAGGCCGTGGCGGAGAAGCCCGGGATCGCCTACAACCCTCTCTTCCTCTACGGCGGTGTGGGCCTGGGCAAGACCCACCTGCTGCACGCGATCGGCAACCGTCTCCGCGGAACCGCCCCCGGAACGCGCGTCGTCTACCTGGCCGCCGAGGACTTCGTGAACGACCTGATCACGTCGATCCGGTTCGAGCGGATGCCTGCTTTCCGGGAGCGCTACCGGACGATCGACGTCCTTCTGGTCGACGACATCCAGTTCCTGGCCAAGAAGGAGCGGTCGCAGGAAGAGTTTTTCCACACGTTCAACGTGCTCTACACGCGACAGAAGCAGATCATCGTCACGTCCGACGCGCAGCCGCGGGACCTGGCCGACATGGAAGAGCGGCTGCGGAGTCGCTTCGGATCCGGTCTCCTGGCGGACATCCAGGCTCCGGACCTGGAGACCAAGGTCGCGATTCTCCAACGCAAGGCCCGACAGCTCCAAGGCCTGGAGCTCGACACGGATGTCGCCCTGTTCATCGCCCGACAAGTGCACTCCAATGTGCGGGAGCTCGAAGGACTGCTCAACCGCGTCATCGCCTTCGCGTCGCTCTCCGGTGCCCGGCTCGACCTGGACTTCGCCAAGGAGGCGCTGCGCGACGTCCTGCCCGAACAGGACCGCCCCGTCTCCGCGGCGCAGATCGTCAAGTCCGTTGCCCACCACTACGGGCTCAAGGTGCGCGAGATCAAGAGCAAGAGCAACTCCCGGCAGATCACGTATCCCCGGCAGATCGCGATGTACCTCTGCAAGCAACTGACCGAGATGTCGTACCCGGAGATTGGCAGGCTGTTCAACGGCAAGCATCACTCGACGGTGATGTACTCCGTCGAGCAGATCGAGCGGCGCCGCGCGGAGGACGAGCGGCTGGCCGCTCAGTTGGAGCGCTTCGCCCGCCAACTCAGTTGAAGCGGGCTTCAACTCTGTCGCAGTTGAACCGGCCTTCAACTCTGTTGCGCAGCCGCTCGCGTCCGGGGCAGCCTGGCAGCCGAACATCCTGCGGAATCCCGGCGGATCCATCACGAGCCGGTTGCGTGGTGGCGGCGGATTGGACCGGTGTTCGCTTCGGCCTGTCTGCGGACGGAAACCGCCTCGACTCCGACCGGTGCGCGAATCTCCGCAGAATGCACAATGGCTCCACTGCTTCGTCCACCGCTTACCGTCAGGCAATCTGGACCGCAAGTTCCTTTATTAGAAGGACTTATATGAAACGTTCACAGACGTCATGGACGCCTGTTACGACTACTTGGATGGTGTATATTTGCTTCCTGAGGAGAGCGTAGATGAAGACCAGGGTTGAACGAGGAGAGTTGCTGGCCGAACTCATCGCGATGCGCGGCATCGTGGAGAGCAGATCGACGATTCCGGTGCTGTCCCACCTCCTGTTGCGGGTTCGGGAGAACCGGCTGGAACTGGCGGCGACGGATCTCGATGTCTCGCTCACTTCTTCATGCGCGGCCGAAGAGGGTGCCAGCGAGCCGGGAGCCACGGCGGTTCAGGCGCGTAAGCTCCTGGAGATCGTCCGCGCCCTCGGAGATGGTCCGGTCGAGTTGTCGACCGGCGAGTCCAACTCGCTCCACATCGTTGCCGGCTCCTCGCGGTTCCGCATCAACGGTCTCTCGCCCGAGGACTTTCCGACTCTGACCTCGGTCGATCCTGACTCCGCCTCGGCTTCTTTCGAGGTGCCCTTCGCTGACTTCAAGCGCATGATCGGCAAGGTGATCTTCGCCGTGTCCGCCGAAGAGTCGCGGTTCCAGTTGAACGGTGCGCTGCTCAAGCTCAAGGAGGGCGCAGTCGAGCTGGTGGCGACCGACGGCCACCGCCTGGCCCTGATCGAGGTGGAGATGTCCGGCGTCACCGAGGCCGATGGCGTGCTGGCGCCGCGCAAGGCGCTGCTCGAACTGTTGCGGTTCGACAGTGACGAGAACGTCACGTTTCGCCGCGGCGAGCACCATCTCGCCTTCGTGATCGGGCGCCGCGAGTTGACCTGTCGGATCCTGGAGGGCACGTTTCCCGACTACGAGAAGGTCATCTCGCAGGACAACGACCGGAAGGCGTCCTTCGCCCGCCAGGAGCTCGCCGAGGTGGTGCATCGGGTTGCCCTGCTGACCGGCGATCGGGCGCCGATGGTGAGGTTCAGGTTCGACGCGCGGTCGCTGCTCGTGTCGTCGTCGAACCCGGACCTGGGGGAGGCCGAAGAGAGCCTCGAATGCGACTACGAGGCGGAGAATCTGGAGATCGGCATGAACCCCGCCTACGTGCGGGACTTCCTGGGCGCAGTCGATACCGACCGGGTCGAGTTTGCGCTGAAGGACGAGAACAGCCAGTGCCTCGGACACCCTGTTGACGGCGCCGATTCGCGCTACCTGTGCGTGATCATGCCGATGCGAATCTAACTGGGTGCGCCGGCCTGCCATCCGTGCGCCCGCTGACGGACGCACGGACTGGTTCACGGGTGGCGCGGTTCGCGCCACCCGGGTTCTGGCCGGCATCCGGCGCGCAGCGCCGAACTCCGCATGTAGTGCCGCTTCAGCTATCCAGAGCCGCTCGTCAGATGAGCCTGTAAACCCCCTGTTTTCAGTTAGATAGAGGGCGCTCCGAGCGGCCCTTGGAAACTAGGGATCTGCGCCGTCCTGTGATAGTTTTCCGCACATGGCGGACGCCGGAACAGGCGGTGTTCAGACGGTGGCCGAATCCGGGTATTCGGCGAAGGACATCAAGGTCCTCAAGGGCCTTGAAGCGGTCCGCAAGAGGCCCGGAATGTACATCGGTGATACCGATGACGGCTCGGGTCTGCACCACATGGTGTTTGAGCTCGTCGACAACGCGATCGACGAGGCGCAGGCGGGTTTCTGCGACCAGGTAGAGGTCATCATCCACGCCGACGGCAGCGTCTCCGTGAGCGACGACGGCCGCGGTATTCCGGTGGGCTTCCACGAAGGTGAGCAGCGGTCCGCGGCGGAAGTGATCATGACCGAGCTCCACTCGGGCGGGAAGTTCGACCAGAACTCCTACAAGGTGTCGGGCGGGCTGCACGGCGTGGGTCTGTCCGTGGTCAACGCCCTCTCGGTGCGGCTCGACCTGGAGATCGACCGCGACGGTCGCCGCTGGCAGCAGACCTACAGCCGCGGCGTACCGGTCGGTTCGATCGAAGCGGTTTCCGATCTGCCGGTGGCCGATACGACCGGTACGCGGATTCGCTTCACCCCGGATCCGGACGTCTTCACGCAACTCACCTTCGACTACCAGACCCTCCTGCAGCGTTTGCGGGAGTTGTCGTTCCTGAACCGGGGCATCGCCATCCGGCTCGTCGACGAGCGGACCGGCAAGCGGGCCGACTTCGAGTACGAGGGCGGCATCAGCAGCTTCGTCGCCCATTTGAGCCGGAACAAGACGCCGCTGCATCCGGATCCGGTCTACCTGTACGGGCAGATGGGCGAGGCCGGTTCGAGCGAGTCGGTCGAGGTCGCCCTGCAGTGGAGCGACAGCTACCAGGAACGGATCCTCTGCTTCACGAACACGATCAACAATCGCGACGGCGGCACCCATCTGTCGGGCCTGCGCTCGGCGTTGACGAGGACGGTCAACAACTACGTGGCCTCCTCGGGTCTCGGCAAGAACCTGAAGGAGAAGCTCTCCGGCGAGGACATCCGCGAGGGGCTGGTCGCGATCGTTTCGGTGAAGGTCCAGGACCCGAAGTTCTCCAGCCAGACGAAGGAGAAACTGGTCTCCTCGGAAGTGCGCGGCTGGGTCGAGTCGACGGTAGGGGAGCAGCTCGCCAACTTCCTGGAGGAGAATCCGCGCGACGCCCGGCACGTGATCGAGAAGGCGGTCGAGGCGGCCCGGGCGCGGGAGGCGGCGCGCAAGGCGAGGGAACTCACCCGGCGCAAGGGCGCTCTGGACAGCTCGAACCTGCCGGGCAAGCTCGCCGACTGCAGTGAACGGGATCCGGCCTTCGCGGAGCTCTTCCTCGTCGAGGGCGACTCCGCCGGCGGTTCGGCGAAGCAGGGCCGCGACCGGCGGTTCCAGGCCGTCTTGCCGCTCAAGGGCAAGATTCTGAACGTCGAGCGTGCGCGCCTCGACAAGATGCTCTCCTCAGAGGAGATCAGGACCCTGATCCAGGCCCTGGGCACCGGTATCGGCTCCGAGGACTTCGATGTCGACCGGCTCCGCTACCACAAGCTGATCATCATGTGCGACGCCGATGTCGACGGCAGCCACATCCGGACGCTGATCCTGACGTTCTTCTACCGCCAGATGAAGGAGATCATCGACCGCGGGCACCTGTTCATCGCTCAGCCGCCTCTCTACAAGGTCACCGAAGGCCGCCGGTCGAGCTACCTGAAGGACGACGAGGAGTACCACGACTACCTCGTGAAGAGAATCCTCAAGGGCTGGCAGGTCGCGCTCCCCAACGGTGACGTGGGCGATCCGATCGTGTTCGAGGGAGCGCGCCTGAGTCGCCTGCTCGACCATCTGGCGTCCTTCCGGCGAACCCTCGAGTCGATGAGCGCGCGCGGTGTGCCGCCGGATGCTCTGCGGGCGGTGATCGCCGGTGGAGTCAGGAACCGGGACAGCCTGGCCGACCGCGAACGGCTGCAGCGGATCGCGCAGATCATCGAAGCGTCCGGCTTCCACGACGTCGAGGTGGCAGGCGGAGAGGAAGCGACGGGCAGCGGTGAACTGCTCTCGATTCGTTTCCGGTCGCGGCGGGACGGCGTGGACCGGCACGTGACGGTGGACGAGCAACTGGTGACGGGCAGCGAGTTCCGCTCCCTCATTGCCAACGGGCAGGCGCTCGAAGCGTGGAACTCGCCGTCGATCCAGCTCCGGCAGGTGAACGGCGGGGGCGCGGAGCATCGTGAAGTGCAGTCGCTGGACGAGGCGCTGGACGCCCTGTTCGAGGCGGCGAAGAAGGGTCTCGGCATCCAGCGCTACAAGGGACTGGGTGAGATGAACCCGGCCCAGCTCTGGGAGACCACGATGGACCCCGAGCGCCGCCGCATGCTGCTGGTCGAGATCGACCACGAGCGGGACGAGGCGACGAACGACATCTTCGAGACACTGATGGGCGAGAAGGTGGAACCGCGCCGGCAGTTCATCGAAGAGAACGCGCTCTACGTCACGAACCTCGACATCTGATCGGCAAGTCGTGACCAAGGGCGAACCCCCCATCGTGCCGCCGCCGGCAACGCCGCCGGATCGGCCGGAAGCCGGCAGGCAGACCGAGCCCGTGCAGCTCGAGCGCGAGATGCGCAGGAGCTATCTCGATTACGCGATGAGCGTGATCATCGGCCGCGCGTTGCCCGACGTGCGGGACGGTCTGAAGCCGGTGCATCGACGGGTGCTCTACGGCATGTGGGAGGCCGGCAACACTGCCGGGCGCGCGTACAAGAAGTCGGCGCGCATCGTCGGCGACGTGATGGGCAAGTACCACCCTCACGGCGACGGCCCCATCTACGACACGGTGGTGCGCCTGGCGCAGGACTTCTCGATGCGCTACCCCTTGGTCGATGGCCAGGGCAACTTCGGTTCGATCGACGGCGACAACCCGGCCGCGATGCGCTACACGGAGGTCCGCCTCACGCGGATCGCCGAGGAGATGCTGCGCGAGGACATCGACAAGGACACCGTCGAGTGGATTCCGAACTACGACGGTTCCGAGCAGGAACCGTCTCCCCTCCCGGCGCGGATACCCAACCTGCTGGTCAACGGATCGGCCGGCATCGCGGTCGGCATGGCGACGAACATCCCGCCCCACAACCTCGGCGAAGCTCTCGCGGCGGTCAAGCTGCTGATCGATCGTCCGCAGGCTTCGCTGGACGAGCTGATGGAACTCGTTCCCGGGCCGGACTTCCCTACCGGAGGGTTCATCCACGGCCGAGCCGGCATTCGCAGCGCCTACGAGACCGGCCGCGGTTCGATTCAGGTGCGTGCCCGCGCCGACATCGTGGACAGGGGTTCGGATCGCCAGTCGATCATCGTCTCCGAGATTCCCTACCAGGTGAACAAGGCCCGGCTGATCGAACGGATCGCCGAACTCGTACGAGAAAAGAAGCTCGAGGGCATCAGCGATCTGCGCGACGAGTCGGATCGCGACGGCATCCGCATCGTGGTCGACCTCAAGCGGGGCGAGGTGGCCGAGGTCGTCCTGAACACGCTCTACAAGATGACCAAGCTCCAGGTCAGCTACGGCATGAACATGCTGGCGATCGTCGACAACCAGCCCCAGGTGCTGACGCTGCACGACGTGCTGCGCCACTTCCTGGACCACCGCCGCACGGTCGTCATCCGGCGCTGCCGCTACGAGTTGGCGCGAGCGGAGAAGCGCGCCCACGTCCTCGAGGGCCTGCTGATCGCTCTCGATCATCTCGACCAGGTGATCGCCACGATCCGGGCCAGCCGGACCCCGCCGGAGGCCCGGGTCCGGCTGATCGAGGGTTTCGCCCTGACGGAGCCCCAGGCGCAGGCGATCCTCGACATGCGGCTGCAGCGGTTGACCGGACTGGAGCGAGAGAAGATCCAGGAGGAGTACGCGGAACTGATCGCCGAGATCGGTCGGCTGCGCGCCATTCTGGGATCCGACGAGCTGCTGCTGGCCGAGATCCGGGGCGAACTCGAGGCGATCGAGAAGCGTTACAGCGATGCGCGCCGCACCGAGATCATGGCCCACTCCTCGGACATCACGATCGAGGACATGATCGCCGACGAGGACATGGTCATCACGGTCACGCGGTCGGGCTACGTCAAGCGGTCGCCGCTCAGCCTGTACCGGGACCAGCATCGGGGCGGCAAGGGTCGAACCGGCATGGCGACCCGGGACGGCGACTTTGTGGAGCAGCTCTACGTCGCGTCCGCCCACAGCTACATCCTCGTGTTCACCGACCGGGGCCACTGCTACTGGCTCAAGGTGCACCAGATCCCCCAGATGGGCCCGGCGGCGCGGGGCAAGGCGATCGTCAACCTGCTGCAGCTCGACAGCGGCGAGGGCGTCGCCGCTACCGTCGCGGTCCGGGAGTTCCCGGAAGACCGGTTCCTGACCTTCGCCACCGAGACCGGCGTGGTGAAGAAGACGGCACTGTCGCACTACTCGCGCCCCCGGGCCAGCGGCATCATCGCGGTCCGGATCGACGAGGGCGACCGGTTGCTGACGGTGAAGTTGACCGATGGCGGCAGTGACCTCGTGCTGGCGACACGGATGGGCTATTCGGTCCGGTTCCCCGAGAACGACCTGCGCTCCCTGAGTCGCGCGACACGCGGCGTGCGCGGGATCAGTCTGCGCCGCGGAGACCGGGTCGTCTCGATGGAGTGCCTGCTGCCGCCGGGGGAGGACGATGCGACACTCCCTCCGGAAACGACGCTGCTTACCGTCAGCGAGAACGGCTTCGGCAAGCGGACGGCGCTCGACGAGTACCGCCGCCAGTCGAGGGGCGGGCTCGGGATCATCAACCTCAAGGTCTCGGACAGGACCGGGACGGTCGTCGGTGTCCGCGAGGTGGCGAACGACACGGGTCTGATGCTGATCACCCACGAGGGGAAGATCATCCGCATCACCGCGGGCAGCGTGTCCCTGATCGGCCGCGCCACCCAAGGGGTCAAGGTGATGGACCTGGACGACGGCGACCGCATCGTCGCGATGGCCCGGATCCCGGATCGGGGTGAGGAGGAGGAAGAAGGCGCCGTCTCCGGAGCCGAAGAAGCGCCGGGAGCAGAAGCCGCAGAGACGGAGCCGATCAACTAGGGAGTCGCGGCGTCCGCGCCGACCCACGGGAACAGAGCCTTTTTCACGCAAGCCGCTTCAGGAGAGATTCACGGATGAAGTTCTTTCTCGACACTGCCGACATCGGAGAGATCGAGACCGGCCTGGAGTGGGGCATGGTCGACGGCGTGACGACGAACCCGAGTCTGATCGCGAAGCAGGGCAAGCCGTACCTGCCGACGGTCCGGGAGATCGCCGAACTGGTGCCCGGCCCGGTGAGTGGTGAAGTTCTCGCCACCGATCTCGAAGGCATGCTCGACCAGGGGCGCCGGCTCGCCGGTCTCGCCCAGAACGTAGTGGTCAAGGTGCCGCTCGGTCCACCCGGACTCACGGCGGTCCAGCGTCTTGCCGCGGAGAACATCCGCTGCAACGTGACGCTCTGCTTCTCGCCGTCGCAGGCTTTGCTGGCGGCGAAGGCGGGGGCCGCCTACATCTCCCCCTTCGTCGGACGGCTCGACGACATCGCCCAGGACGGCATGGACCTGATCCGGCAGGTGATCGTGATGTACTCCCAGTACGACTTCGAGACCGAGGTCCTGGTCGCTTCCGCCCGTCATCCCGTCCACGTCGTGCTGTCGGCGGAGATGGGCGCCGATGTCATCACCCTGCCGTTCAAGACCCTCAGCCAGCTCTACCGTCACCCGTTGACGGACATCGGCCTGAACCAGTTCCTCGCCGACTGGGAGAAGACCGGTCGGAGCTTCGATGACTGACCGCCGCCGAACCTGATTGAGATGAGTATCGACGCCGTTCTGGAGCGCGTAGACCGGGAGACCGGCGCCAGCCTCGAGCAGTTGAAGGAGTACCTCCGGATTCCCTCCGTCTCGACCGATCCGGCCTACGGGGGAGCGATACGACGCTGCGCCGGATTCGTCCGGGAGCGTCTTGAGACCGCCGGGCTCGAAGCCGAGATCGTCGAAACGGCGGGCCATCCGCTGGTCTACGGCGAGTGGCTGGGGGCGCCCGGGCGGCCGACCGTCCTCTTCTACGGCCACTACGACGTGCAGCCGGTAGACCCCCTGGACGAGTGGCGGAACGACCCGTTCGAGCCGACGATCGAAACCGGCGAGCGCGGCGACCAGATCGTGGCCCGCGGCGCCACGGACGACAAGGGCCAATCCTTCACCCACATCAAGGCGGTCGAGGCACTGATGGCGGAGACCGGCAGTCTGCCGGTCAACGTGAAGTTCCTCATCGAGGGCGAGGAGGAGTGCGGCGGAGAGGCGATCGAGGCGTACGTGCGGAGCCCGGCCGCCGAACGGCTCGCCTGCGACCTGGCGCTGGTCTCGGACACCTCGATGTACGGACCGGGCCAGCCCTCCGTTCTCTATGGCCTGAAGGGGCTGCTCTACACCGAGGTCCGGGTCCGCGGGGCGGCGCGGGACCTCCACTCCGGCACCTTCGGCGGCGCGGTGGCGAACCCGCTGAACGCCCTGGGGACGATGCTGGCGGCGCTTCGCGACCCGGAGGACGGGAGGATCCTGATCCCCGGCTTCTACGACGACGTGCAGCCTCTGGGCGCCGGAGAACGTGCCGAGTTCGCCGCGCTGCCGTTCGACGAGACGAAGTACGGTGACGAGATCGGCGCGACCGCCCTCTGGGGCGAGGCGGGCTACACGACTCTGGAGAGAGTCTGGGCTCGTCCGACCTGCGATGTGAACGGGATGTGGGGCGGCTACCAGGGGCCGGGCGCAAAGACGGTGATCGCCAACCAGGCCGGCGCCAAGGTGTCCATGCGCCTCGTTCCCGACCAGGAACCGGAACGTCTCTTCCGCGCGTTCGCGGAGTACATGCGTTCGATGGCGCCTCCGG
This sequence comes from Thermoanaerobaculia bacterium, assembly GCA_965232105.1. Classification (GTDB taxonomy): domain Bacteria; phylum Acidobacteriota; class Thermoanaerobaculia; order Multivoradales; family Multivoraceae; genus Multivorans. Next base: position 1,049,818 of record OZ246956.1, on the reverse strand, counting down.
GCATCGACGTCGAGGTGGAGAACCTGAACGGGGCCCCGCCGGTTCTCGTCGACCTCGAAGGACCGCTGGTCGACGCGGCGCTCGAGGGCATCCGGGAGGCGTGGGGCCGGGAGCCGGTGCGGGTCCGGGAGGGCGGGTCGATTCCCATCGTCTCGACCCTGTCGGAGGTGCTCGGAGCACCCGTCCTGCTGGTCGGCTTCGGTCTCTCGGACGACCGGCTGCACGCGCCGAACGAGAAGATGGACCTGGCGAACTTCTACCAGGGCATTCGCACCGTGGTCCGGGTCCTCGATCGCCTCGGAGGTTGCGCGCTGGATTTGGTCCGCCCTGGCGCTTGAACGAGCGCGAAATCAAGATCCCGGTCGCCGACCTGGACGCTGTCAGGGAACGGTTGCAGGTTGCGGGAGCGGATCCGCAGCGGCCCGCCGGCCTGGAATCGAACCTGGTGTTCGACCTGGTCGACGCGCCGGTGGAGCGGCGTCTCCGCTCTCGTCGCGAACTGCTCCGCCTGCGCTCCGACGGCGGCGGCAGCCGGCTGACCTTCAAGTCGGCGCCGCGCTTCGTGGACGGCGTGAAGGAGCGGCTGGAACACGAGTTCGCGGTGGACGAGCCGGACGCCGCGCGGCTGCTGCTGGAATCGCTGGGGTTCCGGGTCGCGGTGCGATACCAGAAGGTCCGCGAGACGTGGCGGTTGCTCGACTGCGAGATCGCGCTCGACCGGACGCCGATGGGTGACTTCGTAGAAGTGGAGGAGCTGACCGACGTTTCGCCGCGAGGGCGGATCGAGGAGGTCTGCCGGCTCTGCGGCCTCCAGGCCGAACGTTCGGTGCCGGAGGACTACCTCGCTCTCTACCGCGTCTACCGCAGGGATCGGCCGGATCTGCCGACGGACATGGTCTTTCCTGTGGAACGGCAATGAGCGGCGCTCGGACGGGTTCGCGGGTTCGGGCGCTCGTGCTCTGCGCCGGGCGCGGCGAACGGCTGCTGCCGCTGACGCAGCAGGTGGCGAAGCCATTACTGCCCGTGGCCGGCTGCCCGGTGGCGATGCGTACGATCGACATCCTCCACCGCGCCGGCTGCGAGACGGCAGTCAACCTGCACCACCTGGCGGGGTCCGTCCGGGATGGACTGGAGTCGCAAGCGGCGGAACGGGGAATCGAGCTGAGCTTCGCCGTCGAGCCGGAGTTGCTGGGAACCCTGGGAGCCGTCGTCAATCTGCGCGACTTCCTGGCCGATGGCGACGACATCGTCCTGGTGAACGGCGACTCGCTCTGCCGCTGGCCGATCCGTGACGCGCTGGCCCGCCACCGCCGCAGCGGCGCCGACGTCACCCTTCAACTGGGCCGCGAAGCGCCGGACCAGCGCCTGGGCGGCGGCGTGGAAGTCGATCAGCGAGGGCTCGTCACCGGGCTTCGCGACCTGCGGGTCGGCGCGGTGCGCGGCCGCAGGTGGACCTTCCAGGGTCTCCACGTCCTGTCGCGCGGGGCCCTCGAGGCGATTCCGTCGCCCTTGACGTCCAACGACATCGTGGAGGGTCTCTACCAGCCGCTCCTGGAGTCGGGCGCCCGGATCGTCGGCTTCGGCTGCCGTCGCCGCTGGCACGACCTCGGCACGCCCCGCCGCTACCTGGACGGAGCTCTCGACTGGGGGCGCACCGGCGGCGGGCGCAAGCGTCGCCGGCGTTTCGTGGCGCCCGGCGTGAGGGCGGACACGAGCGCGGCCATCGAGCACAGCGTGGTCGAGAGCGGTTGCCGCCTGGGTGCCGGAGCGCGGGTGGAGCGGAGTCTGCTGATGCCGGGGGTTCGCGTCGGCGCGGGGGCCAGGATCCGCGACACGGTCGTGGCGTCAGGGGTACAGGTGCCGCCCGGGCTCGACCTCGACGGCAAGCTCGTCACGCCGGCGGACTGGGGCTTCGGGCCCGGCAGTCGCTGCGAAGAGGGGGAGAGGCTCGTCTACACAGCCCTGGATCCCGCATAGCTACGAGAGCAGAACCTCGCGCAGTGCCGGCTCCTCCGCCGGAATCTCGACGATCCGCTCGGGCAGGTCGGCGCATCGCGCGAGCGCGGGCGGCAGGGGCGGCTCGATGCCGACGGCGTCGCGGATCACCTCGGCGAACTTCGCCGGGTGTGCCGTCGCCAGCACGACGCCGGTGCCGCCGCCCCTGGCCTCGAGTTCCTCCTTCAGGCCGAGGTAGCCGACCGCCGTGTGGGGGTCCAGGAGGTAGCCGTGGCTCTCATGCACGTCGCGCATCGCGAGCCGGGTAGTCGGGTCGTCGAAGGAGCGGCCCGCCAGGTCGCGGCGGAGGGCCTCGAGGGGATCGTCTCCGTTCGAGTACAGATGCCGGATGCGGGCGAAGTTGCTCGGATCGCCCACGTCCATCGCGTTGGAGATCGTGGCGGCCGCGGCGCGGGGCGCGTAGCGGCCGCTCTTGAGATACGCGGGCACGACGTCGTTCACGTTGGTGGCCGCGACGAAACGGGACACGGGGAGACCGATCCGCTTCGCGACGAGGCCGGCGGTCAGGTTGCCGAAGTTGCCGCTCGGGGTCGAGAAAATGAGCGGGCTCTCGGCGTCGGTGAGAGGCGCCGAGGGCAACTGCGCCCAGGCGTGGAAGTAGTAGAAGATCTGGGGCAGCAGCCGGCCGACGTTGATCGAGTTGGCGGAAGCGAGAGGTTGCCGCTGGCGGAGTTCGCCGTCGGCGAGCGCGGCCCGGGCCAGGCTCTGGCAGTCGTCGAAGGTGCCCGTGACTGCGACCGCGGTCACGTTGCCGCCGAGGGTCGTGAACAGGCGACGCTGGGCTTCCGTCACTAGCCCCCGCGGGTAGAGCACGCAGACCCGGAAGCCGGGAACGCCGCTGAACGCGTGGGCCACGGCGCTGCCGGTGTCGCCGCTGGTCGCCACGACGACGGTCGTCTCCGGACCGTCGGCACAGGCAAAGCGCGACATGAGGCGGGCCATGACCCGCGCCGCGATGTCCTTGAAGGCGAGCGTCGGTCCGTGGAACAGCTCCAGGCAGAAGATGCCCGGCTCGATCTGACGCAGGGGGATGGGGAAGTCGAGGGCGTCTTCGAGCAGCGAGGCGAGTTCGTCCTCCGCTAGGTCCGCCCCGAACAGGCGGCCGCCGAGGATGCTCGAGATGCCGGTCAGGGGCAACAGTCTCAGCAGGGCCAACTGTTCGGCCGTCAGCGCCTCCAGGCGCTCGGGAACGTAGAGGCCGCCGTCGGGCGCCGGGCCCTCGAGCAGTGCCTGACTCATCGAAACCGCCGGCGCCTGTCCGCCGGTACTCACAAAGCGCATAGTCAATCTCCTTGGGTTTCGTCGCGGCTGTCGATCACCCGCGCTCCCGGGGCGGGGAGCGGCGACACGAGCCGGTCGCAGTCGACGCCAACCGCGTCTTCGAGAGCCGTCGCCATCGCCGTCGCGACCTCCCGGCCGCGGTCCAGCCCGTCGCAGAGGGCGAACAGGGCCGGGCCGCTGCCGGACAGGCTGCAACCGAGGGCGCCGGCATGGATGGCGGCCTTCTTGGCCTCGTGGAAGCCAGGCACGTTCGGCCCCCGGACCGGCTCGGCGACCACGTCGACGAGGGATCGGGAAAGCAGTTCCAGGTCGTTGCGGTAGAGCGACGCGACGAGAGCCGCGGCATTGCCCCACTGGGTCACGGCGCGCCCAAGGGGCAGATGGCGGTCGAGCCGGGCGCGCGATTCGCGCGTGTTGACCTGCGTGTGGGGCCGGGCGAGCGCGCAGGTCAGACGTTCGGGCACTGGCAGCGCCACGACGTCCGGCGCCGGGTCCAGCGAACGGACCAGGACCAGGCCACCGAGCAGGGACGGGGCCAGGTTGTCGGCGTGGGCGCCGCCGCTGGCCAGGACCTCCCCGGCCAGCGCGTACCGGAGCAGAGCGGCCGGCGGCAGGTCGAGCCCCAGCAGCGCGTCGACGGCGACGACCGCGGCCACCGCGCTGGCGGCGCTCGAGCCGAGGCCGCTCTCGAGCGGCATGCGTTTCTCGATCTCCAGGTCGACGCTGGCGTCGGGCGCCTCGGCCTCGATCAACGCCGTGGCGGCGACCGCGGCGGTGTTGCGTTCCGGCTGCAGCGGCAACCGTCCGTCGTCGCCCGCGATCGCCGTGATCCTGACCGGACCGCGGGCTTCGGAGCCGGAACCGGGTTCCCTCGCCGTGACCACGTCGCCGGGGCCGGGAGTGGCGCCGTTGTCGCCGTCCGACTGCAGGGCGAACCCCAGGATGTCGAATCCGCAGGCAATGTTCGAAACCGACGCTGGAGCGAAGGCTCTCACCGAGCGGCTCATTCGCCGCGCGCCATGTTCGAAACCGACGCTGGAGCGAAGGCTCTAACCGGGCGACTCACTCGCTGCCGTGCCGGCCGCACCGGGCGACGGCGAGTTCCGCGGCCAGCAGCGCCCCGCCCGCGGCGCCCCGCAGGGTGTTGTGCGACAGGGCGACGAAGCGGTAGCCGAGGATCGGGCACTCACGCAGCCGTCCGATCGAGGTCGTCATGCCCTGGCCGAGGTCACGGTGCACACGCGCCTGCGGCGGGGTGTCGTCGCCGAGATAGACGATCGGTTGAGCGGGCGCCGACGGCAGGCCGAGTTCCTGCGGCGCGGCGCGGAACGACCCCCACGCCTCCTTGACATCCTCGAGCGCCGGCTCCCCCTTCAGATCGACCGAGACGCAGAGGGTGTGACCGTCGACCACGGGAACCCGGTTGCACTGGGCCGAAACCGCAAGCTCGGCCGGCGCGATCGTGCCGCCGCTGACCCGACCCAGGATCTTCCCCGTCTCGATCTCGAGCTTCTCCTCCTCGCTGGAAATCCAGGGAATCACGTTGTCCAGGATCTGGTAGCTCGAGATGCCGGGCAGGCCGGCGCCGGATACCGCCTGCAGGGTGACCACCGAGACGCGTTCGAACCGGAAGGCGGAAGCCAGGGGCTTGAGCGCCAGCACCAGCCCGATCGTCGAGCAGTTCGGGTTGGCGACGATGCCGTGCGGCAGGTCGGCGCCGTCCCTGGCCGGAGGCAGCAGCGCGAGGTGGTCCGGATTCACCTCGGGCACGATCAGCGGGACGTCTTCGTCCATGCGGTGGGCGCTGGCGTTCGTGACGACCAGGCAGCGGCGGGCGAACTCGGGCTCGATGTCTCTGGCTACGCTCGCGTCCAGGGCCGAGAACACGATGTCGAACTCCCGGTCCTTCAGCTCGTCGATCGTGTGGACGGGCATTGCCGCGACCGTTTCGTCGATCGGCCGGGTCTGAATCCAGGTGACCGCGTCGCGGTAGGCCTTCCCCGCGGAGCGCTCGGAGGCGGCCAGCGCGGTCAACTCGAACCACGGGTGCCCCTCGAGCAGGGTGACGAACCGCTGGCCCACGGTGCCGGTCGCACCGAGAACGGCGGCGCGGAAGGGTGCGCTTCGAGTCGTCATGGCGAGGCTCCTCTTTCCGCCCAGGCGCGAAGGATGTCGGCGAAGACACCGCCCGCGGTCAGGTCGGTGCCGGCGCCCGGACCCTGGACGACGAGGGGGCGTTCCCGGTAACGGTGGCTGCTGAAGACGAACATGTTGTCCGAGGCGGGCATGCCGGCGACCGGATGGTCGGAGGGGACGGCGCGCAGTCCGACCCGGGCCGTGGCCGAATCGCCTGTCGTGTCCAGTTCGGCCAGGTAGGCGAGTTCGAGGCCCGACGACGCGGCATCGGCGAAGCGGCCCGCCATCGAAACGTCGGCTTCGGCAAGCCGCTTCCACCAGGCCTCCAGAGGCAGGTCGGCGAGGTCGGGCCGATCCAGCATGGGCTCGACCTCGATGTCCTCCAGATCGAGATCGCAGCCGCAGATGCGGGCCAGGATCAGCAGCTTGCGGGCCACGTCCAGGCCGCCGAGATCGTCGCGGGGGTCCGGTTCCGTGTAACCGAGGCCGTGGGCTTCCCGGACAGCTTCGCTCCACACGCTGCCGGCGCCCAGCTTCCCGGTCAGGTAGGCGAGCGTGCCCGAGAACACGCCGGAGATGGAGTCGATGCGGTCCCCGGCGCCGAGCAGCATGTCGGCGGTGTGGAGCACGGGCAGGCCCGCGCCTACGGTCGCTTCGTGGAAGACGTTCTGAGCGCTGGAGGGCCGGAAGGCGCGGAAGTCCTTGATCGGCCCGGCGAAGGGGAGCTTGTTCGCGCTGGCGACCGCGGCGCCCGCGGCGAGCGCACGATGGTAGACGGCGGCCATCGAACCGTTGGCCGTGACATCGACGAGCACGGTGCGCCCGCCGCCGGCCGCCGTCTCGCCGAGGTGTTCCAGCAGGCGGTCCAGGTCGGCCGCTTCGCCGCTGCGCTCGAGCGTGGACCGCCAGCCCTCGGGGTCGCTCGCGGCGCCGGCGTCGAGGCTCCGGCCGCGGCGCGGTTGAAGGTGCATGAAGCGGGAGCTGGCCAGGCCCCGCAACTGGAGATCGATTCCCTGCCGTGCCAGCGCGTCCCGTTCGGCGTCGAGTTGCAGTAGCAGCGCCGAACCGACGCCCCCGACGCCGAGCACGTAGACCGCGAGCCGGCCGGAAGCGGCGCCGTGGAAGAACTCGCGGTGAAGCCAGCGCACCGCGCGGCCCTCGTCGGCCCGGGCCACGACCATCGAGATGTTCCGTTCGGACGAGCCCTGAGCGACGGCGCGAACGTTCACGCCGCGCCGGCCCAGGATGCCGAAGACGCGTCCGGCGATGCCGGGTCGGGTTCGCATGCCGTCGCCGACCACGGCCAGGATCGACTGGTCCCGCTCGACCCTGATCGGCCTGACCGACCCGGCCTCGATCTCGGCGTGAAACTCGGCGTCGACGGCCCGCTTTGCCACCTCGGACACACCAGGCTCGACCGCGAAACAGATCGAGTGCTCGCTCGAGGCCTGGGAGATCAGAATCGCACTGGCGCCGCAGGCGGCCAGGGCGTCGAAGAGGCGGGCTGCAACTCCCGGCGTGCCGACCAGGTTGTCGCCGACCAGGAGCATCAGGTGGACGTCGTCGATCGAGGAGATACCGGTGACCGCAGTACCGCGGGCCCTGTCCCCGACCTCGCCGTCGTCGTCGATGAGGGTTCCGGGGTGCGCGGGATCGAGGGTGCTGCGCACCAGCAGCGGAATGCCGTGGCGCCGCGCCGGCGTCACGGTAGGCGGATAGACCACCTTGGCGCCGAAGTGAGAGAGTTCGAGCATCTCCTCGTAGCTCAGTCGCGGGATGGGCAGGGCATCCTCCACGCGCCGGGGGTCGGCCGTCATGACGCCCGGAACGTCGGTCCAGATCTCGATCCGCTCGGCCTCGAGCGCGGCGCCGACGAGAGAGGCGGTGAGGTCGGAGCCGCTGCGTCCCAGGGTCGTCGTCTCACCGTCCGGACTGCTGCCCAGGAAACCGGTCACTACCTGCAGCGGGGCTTCGGGCCCGAGGTGCTTGAAGTGGGTGGCGATCGCCTCCAGGGTCCGCTCCAGATCGACGATTGCGGCCTGGAACGAGCGGTCCGTCGACACCAGGGTCCGCGCGTCGCAGGCCTCGGCTGGCAGGCCCTCGGCGCGCAGGGCGGCGGCTAGAAGCCGGGTCGACAGGAGTTCGCCGTGGCAGACGACCCGGTCGACCAGGGCCTCGGCCGACCGGCCCCCCGTGTCCGAGCCGGGCTCGCAGTCGCGCACCGCCGCCTCCAGGCCGTCGCAGAGGGCTTCGACCGTGGCCGCCAGTGCCGGCCGATCGTCGTCCGTCGCTACCTGGGCCCCGATTTCCAGATGATGAACGCGTAGGGCCGCCGACTCGCGTGCCGCTTCAGCCGGATCGCCGCCCTCCAGGACGTTGGCGGCCATCGCCAGCAGCCGGTCGGTGATCCCGCCCAGGGCCGACACGACGACCGCGCCGTTCGCCGCAGAACCAGCCAGCCGTCGCCTGACGATCCGGGCGGCCGCCTGGAGCCGGGGTGCATCGGCCACGGAGGAGCCGCCGAACTTGAGAACGATCATGGTGGGATACGAAAGCAGTCACGTCTTGAGTGCGCGAGGAGCGCGAAAGGCGCAATAGCGTACACGCCCGCGAGCGCCCGCGCTATGGCGCGGGGCTCACCCGCGCCTAGTCCGCGCTACGGCGGAGGGCTCACCCGCCCGTCTTGGGTTCCGGAGGGGTCAGCTCCCTGGTGACGTGAGCGCTTGGGAGGAGATGGGAGGGGGTGGCGCTCACTCCGCTTCACTCGCTCCGGTTGGTCGGTGATGAGTGCGATGTCGTCGGGGGTCGCTCGTTCAGAGGCACCTGGGAGCTGACCCCTCCGGAACCCGACTGGGCTGGACGGCGGTGCCGAGGGGGGCGGCTACCGTACTGTCCGGGTCGGCACCGACCTGATCGCGGGCGAACCTGCCACTGGCCGCGATAGCATCCGCCCATGGCCGAGACAGCCGGGACCGACGGTGAGCCCAACGTCCTCTCGGCCGCCCAGGACGCGGATGATCGCCGTGTCGAGCCGTCGCTCCGGCCTCAGCGCCTGAGCGAGTACCTGGGCCAGGAGAAGATCGTCGAGCTGCTCGACATCTACATGCAGGCGGCGCGTGGCCGAGGCGAAGCCCTGGATCACGTCCTGCTGTTCGGGCCACCCGGCCTGGGCAAGACCACCCTGGCGCACATCGTCGCCAGGGAGATGGGTTCCGCTCTTCGGTCCACTTCCGGTCCCGTCCTTGAACGGGCGGGAGACCTGGCGGCGATCCTGACCAATCTGGAGCCCGGAGATGTCCTCTTCATCGATGAGATCCATCGCCTCGGCCCGACCGTCGAGGAGATCCTCTACCCGGCGCTGGAGGACTTCCAGCTCGACCTGGTCATCGGCTCGGGGCCGATGGCCAAGACGGTGCGCATCGATCTGCCCCGCTTCACACTGGTCGGCGCCACGACCCGCGCCGGTCTGATCACGCCGCCGCTTCAGGCGCGGTTCGGCATCGTCCACCGTCTCGACTTCTACAGTCCGGATGTCCTGAGCGTGATCATCCGGCGTTCGGCCGAGCTGCTTGAAGTGCCGGTCGACATGGGCGGGGCCGACGAGATCGCACGTCGGAGCCGGGGTACGCCGCGCATCGCCAACCGGCTTCTGCGCCGGGTGCGCGACTACGTGCAGATCGAGGCGGACGGCCGGATCGACCGCGCCACCGCCAGTGAGGCCCTCCTCCAGCAGGAAGTCGACGAGTACGGCCTGGACAAAATCGACCGCAAGATCATGCGCCTGCTGATCGAACAGTACGGAGGCGGCCCCGCGGGCCTCAAGGCGCTCGCTGCGTCGGTCGGCGAAGACCAGGGCACGATCGAGGACTTCTATGAGCCATACCTCGTCCAGAAGGGATTCCTCCAGCGCACCCGCCGCGGCCGCGTGGCCACCCCGCGCGCATACGAACACCTGGGCCTGCCGGTCCGCGGCACCCTCTTCTGAAGCGGCAGAGGGTCCGCACCGTCGTCCAGACCAGTCGGCGCACCTAGTCAGCCACCTCCATCTTGCGCCGGGGCCGTGATGCAGAAGATCCGGATGCCGGCCGGAACCCGGGTGGCGCGACCCGCGACACCCGTGAACCAGTCCGTGCTGAACCCAAGACGGGCGGGTGCGTCCTCCTCCGCCGCGCCCCTCCGCGCCCCTCCGGTCCGCTCCGTGCCCCTCCGCTCCGCGCGCTTCGCCTCCCTACAGCCGGGATAGCTGGCGCAGGCTCAGGCGCAGGAGTTCCTGGAACTCGACTTCGGGGTGCTCGCTGAGGACGCGGGCGACCGCCCGCTGGGCTTCGCTCGGGCGGTAGCCGAGGTTGAGCAGGGCGCCGACGATCTGGTCATGCTCGCTCTCGAGCTCCGGCTCCGGCTCGGCCGGTGGGGGTTCGGCGCCGGACTCGGCAAGCAGCAGCTTCGCCTTTTCCTTCAACTCGAGGACCATTCGCTCGGCGGTCTTGCGGCCGATACCCGGGATTCGGGTCAGGGCGGCGACGTTGCCGCCGGCGATCGCGGTAAGCAGGTCCGCGGTCGACCCGCCGGAGAGGACGACCTGGGCCAGCCGGGGCCCGATGCCGGTGACGCTGAGGCAGTGCTCGAAGAGTGTCCGTTCCGCCTCGCTCCAGAAGCCGAAGAGTTCGATCGCGTCGGCGCGAACGTGGGTGTGGATGTGCAGTCCGAACTCGGCATCCGCCTCGAGCCGATCCAGCTCGAACCAGGTCGACAGCGGGATCCGCACCGTGTATCCGACGCCGCCGACGTCGAGAACCAGGAGTTCGGGCCCCAGGGCCTGGCGACGACCGCGCAGGTAGCCGATCAAGCGGGGGTGGGCCGCCCGGCGGCGGTCAGGTTCCGGCCGCCTCGGTCTCGCCGAGACCGAAGTTCTCGATGAAGTCCTGGGTGTAGCTGACGCCAAGCTCTTCGCGCAGGCGCCCAAGCACGGACTGCAGCAGGGTCAGCGTGCGTTCGGAGAGCAGTTGACCCCGCGTGGCCTCGGGGTCGAAGCCGACCGGGTCGAACGACTCCCGTTCCGAGACCTCGAACAGGACGCTGCCGAACGGTGTATCGACCGGGCCGCCGAACTGACCGGCGGAGAGGGCGAAGACCTCCCGGGAGAGTTCCGGCGCCGCACCCAGGGCGCCGATCGGCTGGCGCAGGCCGAAGCTGCCGCTTTCCTCGACCACGGCGTCGAATTCGTTCGCCGCATCGTCCAGGGCGAGTCCTCCTTCCAGCCGTGTCTTCGCCTCGGCGAGCGCGACGGTCAGGAGTTCACCTTCCTTCTGCTGGCGCAGGGCCCCGCGCACGTCTGCCTCGACCTCCGCGAACTCGGCGTCGCGGGGCGGCAGCACCTCAAGCAGCGACAGCAGAGCCCACCCCGCCGCGATGCGTACCGGCTGCGACCACGCGCCGGTTTCGAGGCCGAACGCCTCGGAGGAGAAGTTGAAGTTGCGTCCCACGCCGGGAATCGCGTCATCCTCGGCGAAGGGCTCGGTGACCTCGAAGCTGAGCCCCTCGATGGCCGCCAGTTCCCGGGCTTCGGTCTCGCCCTCGAACGGTTGGTCGCCCAGTCTCTCCGCGAGGGCGTCGATGCGGCTCCGGCCTTCCTCCTCCGCCTTCGTCGCGAGGAGCTGGACGCGGATCAGGTTGCTCACCTCCTCCAGGGTCTGGCGGCCGCCTTCGCGACGATCCTGGATGAGGATCAGGTGATGTCCGGTACGGGGTCCGAGCTGATTCTCGATCGGGCCGAGGAGATCGCCGCTGCCGGCCGCGAAGGCCGCTTCCTCGAACTGCCGGGTCATCGCGCCGCGGCCGAAGTAGCCCAGGTCGCCGCCGGACGCGGCGTTCGCCTCGTCCTCCGAGTACTCGGTAGCCAGGGCGGCGAAGTCCTCGCCGGCCTCGATGCGACGGCGCAGATCGTTCAACTGGGACCGCGCCTGCTCGCCGCTGCGACTCTCCGTCTCGAGCAGGAGGATGTGGCTGGCCCGGACCTGTTCCGGTACCTCGAACTGCTCGCTGTTGTCGGCGTAGTACGCCTGGACTTCCTCGTCGGTCACTTCGAGTTCCGCGCGGACGGTGTTCGTATTGACCAGGAGGTAGCCGGCCCGCCTGCGTTCGGGTAGCCGGAAGTCGTCGCGGTTCGTCTCGAAGAAGGCGGCCGTCTCGTCGGCCGAGGGTTCGGCTTCGGCGGCGTAGCGGCTGGCCGGAACCTGGATGTAGCGGATGGCCGCCCGCTCGGCCGCGTCGCGGGCATGCTTCTCGACTTCGGCGTCGGAGACGTGCGCCACCTCGCTCAGTGCATTCTGCAGCTTGGTCACGAGCAGAGAGGTCCGCAATCCGGCCTCGAACTCATCCACGGTGTAGCGGTTGCTGCGCAGGAGCTGCTGGTACTCGCTCGCGCCGATGAAGTTGCCGGCGGCGTCGGTCAGGCCGGGAATCGCGAGAATCTCCTCCTGCAACTCCTCCCTGCTGACCGTCAGTCCCAGCCGTTCGGCCTCCCGGGTGAGGAGGCGGTCGTTGATCAGCGCTTCGATCGCCTGAACGGGCAACTGCAACTGGTCGGCGAGATCGGCGGTGAACGCGTCGCCGTAGATCTCGCGGTAGCGGTTCTCGGCGTTCCTGTAACTGCGCTCGAACTCGACGAAGGTAATGTCCTCCCGGCCCACCTTGGCGGCAATCGGGTTGGCCTGGGTGCCGTCCAGCGATTGGAAGTCGGTGAAGACGAGGAGCACGAACACGGCCGCCAGGCCGATCGCCAGCGGATAGAAGCTCTTGATGTTCTTGCGGATGACGTTGAGCATTGAAGTGCTTCCTGCCGGATGCTCGAAGAGTTGGCGGCGGTCTGCGTTCCGAAAGCGCGGATCGGAAGAACCGCGTCAGATCCTGCCGCGTACGAAGGCGGCGCCGATGGTAACAGGATAAGGTTCCACCCGATGCGCTTCCTGCATTGGTTCTCAAGCGACCTGGCAATCGACCTGGGGACCGCGAACACCCTGGTCTTCACCCAGGCGAACGGCATCGTCGTCCGCGAGCCGTCGGTCGTGGTCGTGAACAACCAGAGCAACCGCATCGAGGCGGTCGGTTCCGAGGCCAAGGAGATGCTGGGCCGTACGCCGGGCATTCTGGCGCTCGTGCGGCCGATGAAGGACGGAGTCATCGCCGACTTCGACATGACCGAGCAGATGCTCAAGCACTTCATCCGCAAGGCCCACCACGGCCGCCGCTTCGCCCGCCCGCGAATCGTGATCGGCGTGCCTTCGGAGATCACACCGGTGGAAAAGCGCGCGGTCCGGGAGTCGGCGATGAGCGCCGGCGCCTCGGAGGTCTACCTGGTCGAGCAGGCGATGATGGCCGCGATCGGGGCCGGCCTGCCGATCACCGAACCCACCGGCAACATGATCGTCGACATCGGTGGCGGCACGACGGATGTCGCCGTCATCTCGCTCGCCGGAACGGTCTACAGCCGATCGCTGCGGGTGGCGGGCAACGCGATGGACGACGCGATCGCACAGCACCTCAAGCGCAAGCACAACCTCCTGATCGGTGAGCGGACGTCGGAAGGAATCAAGGTGGAAATCGGTTCGGCGTTTCCGCTTCAGAAGGCGCTGCACATGGACATCAAGGGTCGCGATCTCGTCCAGGGCGTGCCGCGCAGCCTGAAGGTCTCCGACGGAGAGATCCGGGAAGCGCTGGCCGAGCCGGTGAAGGCGATCGTCGACTCGGTCCTCCAGGCGCTCGAACGGATGCCGCCGGAACTGTCGGCCGACGTGATGGACAAGGGCGTCGTGCTCTCCGGAGGTGGAGCGTTGCTCCACTCTCTGGACCAGCGCCTGCGCGAGGCGACGGGGCTGCCGGTCTTCGCCGCGGAGGATCCGTTAGCTTCGGTCGTGCTCGGAGCGGGCCGGGTGTTGAGGGATATCGATCTGCTGCGAAGGGTTTCCGTTCGATAGCGCCACCGACGTTTCGCAGGTTCCTGACGGGAGAGAAGATCCATCATGAGCGAGCGTCGGGTAGCGGTCCTGTTCGCCGTCTCCCTGGCAGCTCTCCTCGCGCTCCTGACGCTTCAGGCGCCGCAGCGCGCGGGCGATGTCGCGCTTTGGCTGGAGGGACCGATCAAGCGGTTCGTCGCGGCTGTCGGCGGGGCCGTCGACCGGTACCGGGAGGACCGGTCGTCGAGAGCCGCGCTGGAGAAGGACAACGAGGAGCTGCGGACCCGGCTGCGCGAGGTGGAATCCGCCTATGCGGCCATCGTGGGCCTGGGGCTGGAGGCCGACCTGGTTTCCGAGCCGCTGCGCTACGAACTGCCTGCGGCCGCCGATCTGCAGCGGGCCGACATCGTCTATGTCGATCATCGGTCGTGGCGACGAACAGCCATCCTGCACCTGCCTGATGGCCTGAACCGGGAAGACTGGGCTCGGCGGCCGGTAACCACGACCGAAGGCCTCCTGGGTCGTGTCGTCTCCTCGACCGGCACGTACGCGCGGGTGCTGCTGGTCACCGATCGGGCTTCGTCGGTGGGCGCGATGATCGAGCGCACACGCCGCCAGGGCATCGTCCGGGGCACGGCCGACCCCGGCACGCTCTCCCTCAACTTCCTGCCGCTGCAGGTCGATGTTCGGCTTGGCGACCGGGTGATCACGGCCGGCATCGACGGTGTGTTCCCGCGCGGCGTCCCGATCGGCACGATCACGTCCGTCGAGTCGAACGGCGATCTGTTCCACGACATCCGGATCGTCCCGAGCGTGGATCTCGGTTCGCTCAGCCATGCCTTCCTGTGGCGCCGCGAGCCTCTGCCCGAAGTCATGCTGGATGGGGCGGATGGCATCGGCCGGTAGGTTCGCCGGCGCCCTGGCGGCGGTTGCCCTGGTCGAACTGCTGCTGGGCGGGTTTCTTCCGGCGGCCGCCGAAACCGTCGATTTCTTCGTGCTGCTGGTCGTTCTGAACAGCGTGCGGGGCGATTCTCTTCGAGGCCTCGCAGGCGGTCTGATCGCCGGTCTGGTACAGGACGTGGTCACGTCATCGGTCTTCGGTCTGCACAGTCTGGCGTGCTGCGTGCTCGGGTATGGAGCTGCGCGCGTCTCACAGCGAATCCTCACCGCCCGGCGGGCGGTGACCCTGGCACTGATTGCGACCGGGGCACTGGTTCACCAGGTGATCGTGATCGGTCTGCTCGCGCTGCTCGAGATTTCGCAATTCAGCCCGGGCCCGGTCGCCGTGCTGCTGCGCGTGGTGGCGACCACGGTGGTGGGCCTGGTCGTGGTCTGGGCGATGGGCAAGGCGCGAGGCTGGATGGAGACGCGGACGAAGCGGCGTAAACTGCAACCGGGACGAGCCCGTCTTCGCTGATCGGTTCCCGTCTGGGCTCGTCACGGTGTTTGGAAGGTGAACCTGGAAACTCCCGGCCACGAACACAGCGCCGACCGCCTCGTGCTGCTGATGGCGACCCGCCTGAAGTGGCTCGCCGGATCGCTTGCGGTGGCGTTCTTCGTTGTTCTGAGTTCCTACTGGTACTTCCAGATCGTTCGTTCGGAGCACTACTGGCGGCTGGCCGAGAACAATCGGCTGCGGATTCTCCGGCTGGAGGCGCCGCGCGGCCTGATCTACGACCGCTCCGGTCAACTCCTGGTGGAGAACGCCCCCTCGTTCCGTCTCCTGATCGACCGCAGTCTGAGTGCCGACCTCGAAGCCAGCCTGGTCTTCGCGGCGAACATCCTGGATCGGGACGAGGAGGGCCTTGGAGAGTCGCTCCAGCGCTACCGGGGGGTGCCCCGCGATGTGCCGGTGCTTCTTGCCGAGGAGTTGGAGTTGAACCAGGTCGCGCTGTTCGAGGTTGCGATACCGGAGCACCCGGAGTTCGAGATCGCCGCCACGCGGCGCCGCCTGTACCGGTACGGCGACCAGATGGCGCATCTTCTCGGGTACCTGAGTGAGCCGACGGCGGCTGAACAGGAGCGGGACCCGACACTCGTTGCCGGCGACAAGATCGGCCGCAGCGGCGTGGAGCAGTTGCGGGACCGGGAACTGCGCGGGACCGCCGGCGAGCGGACCGTGGTCGTCGACAGTCGCGGCCGCGTCGCGGCGAGCGGGGACGTTGATCGAACCGATGCCCGGGCGGGAGAGTCCGTCACCCTGACCATCGACCTCGAGCTGCAGCAGGAAGCGCAGGAACTTCTCGAGGGCAAGGTCGGATCGATCGTCGCCCTCGACCCGCGCGACGGCGCGGTGCGGGCCATGGTCTCCTCGCCGTCCTTCGATCCGAATGGCTTTGCAGGCCCTCTCAACCAGGAGGACTGGGAGCGGATCGTCGGCGCGCCGAACAAGCCGCTTCAGAATCGGGCCATCCACAACGCCTACCCGCCGGGTTCCGTGTTCAAGATCGCCATGGCCGTGGCCGCGCTGGCCGATGGGCTGATCGATCCGAAGGAAGAGGTCTACTGTGGTGGTTCCACCCGGCTGTACGACCGCCGCTGGCGGTGCTGGCGGGCGAGAGGGCACGGCCGCCTCGACCTCCGCGGGGCTCTCCAGCACTCCTGTGACATCTACTTCTACCGGCAGGGCAGAAAGATGGGGATCGAGAGGATCGCCCGGTACGCCCGAATGCTGGGCCTCGGTCGACGGACCGGCATCGAGTTCCCCGCCGAACGGGAGGGGTTGGTGCCCGATCCCGAATGGAGTCTGACCAGCCGGGGTCTGCCCTGGTATCCGGGTGAGACGATCTCGGTGGCGATCGGCCAGGGACCGGTCCTCACTTCGCCGCTGCAGATCGCGGTGATGACCGCGGCGGTGGCGAACGGCGGCTTTCTGGTGCAACCCCACCTGCTGGAAGGCGGAGCCCGGCCGCCGGAACCGACCGGGGTGGATGCCGAGGTGATCGCCTTCGTCACGGAGGCGTTGACGAACGTCGTCGCGGACGGGACCGGGCGCGCCGCCGGCACGCCGATCGTTCAGGTCGCTGGCAAGACCGGCACCGCCCAGGTCATCGCCCAGGCGACGTGGACGCGGTCCGAGGATCTCCCGTTCGAGCACGCGGACCACGCCTGGTTCACCTCCTACGCTCCCGTCGAGGCACCGGAACTCGTCGTCGTCGTGTTCGTGGAGCACGGAGGGCGAGGCTCGGAAGCCGCGGCGCCGCTGGCGAGGCGAATGGTCGAGACGTACTTTGGTTCTCCCGACCAGACATGACCCGCGGACCCTGGCGCGCCAGGTCCGTCCCGTCTCATGGCAGCTCTTCGGCTCGGCGTTCAGTCTGTCGGCGATCGGCCTGGTCCTGATCTCGAGCGCTTCGGCCGAACTGACGACCGACTACGTCTCACGCCAGTCGGCGTGGATCGTCGCCGGGGTGCTGGTCCTGGTCGCCGCGGCCCTGGTCGACTACGCCGTGCTGCTTCGGTACGCCTTCTGGATCTATCTGGTGTCGGTGGCGGCGTTGGCCGCCGTCACGTTCTTCGGCCACGAGGCCGGCGGCGCGCGCAGTTGGATCGGCATCGGAGGGTTCGGGGGCCAGCCGTCGGACTTCTGCAAGATCGCGACCGTTCTGCTGCTGGCGCGACGTCTCGCCGGTTACCGGAGCCCGGTTCCTCCGCGCGGCGGGCTGTGGGCAAACGTGGCGATCGTGGCGATTCCGGTGCTGCTCATCGCGAGACAGCCTGACCTGGGCGGCGCCCTGATGTTCGTGCCGGTGCTCGCCGCCATGGCGGTCGTCACCGGTGTCAGCGTACGCTCGGCGCTCGTCGCCGCCGCCGTAGCGCTGGTTCTGGCCGGCGGCCTCTGGATCTTTGCGCTGCAGGACTACCAGAAGGACCGCGTCCTGAGCTACGTCCGGCCCCAGGCGGATCCGCTGGGGTCCGGGTACCAGGTCCGTCAGAGCAGGATCGCGGTCGGTTCGGGCCAGGCGCTCGGCAAGGGATTCGGCGAGGGGACGCAGTCCAACCTGCGCTTCCTGCCGACTCCTCACACCGACTTCGTGTTCGCGGTGCTGGCCGAGGAGTACGGGTTCCTCGGCGTCACCCTCGTCCTGGTCCTGTTCCTCCTCTACCTGGGGAACGGCGTCCGCGTCGCACTGGAGGCGCGGGATCCCGCGGGCCTGCTGCTCGTGGTCGGACTCCTGGCCTTCATCGCCGGCCACGTTCTCTACAATACGGCGATGGTGGTCGGGCTGTTGCCGATCACCGGCATTCCGCTGCCCTTCCTGAGCTACGGCGGCTCCTTCATGCTTTTTTGCTGCGCGGCCACCGGACTGATCATCGGCCTCGACCTGCGGCGGTTTGTCAACGTCTGATCGGCTTGGCGCCCCGGCGGACGGGGATCGCCTGCCTGAAGGAGATGAGCGATCCGGACCGCAAGCCCTGTGTCCCGCGGACCCGGATCGCCTACGTCCCATGAACAGAGAACTCCTGGTGGAAAGCGATGCGCTCCAGACGCGGGTGGCTCTGCTCGAGTCCGGCCGGTTGGTCGAGCTCTTCCTCGAGCGCCGCGGCCGACGGGGCCTGGTCGGCAGCCTCTTCAAGGGACGGGTGCGGCGGGTGCTCCCCGGCATGAGAGCCGCCTTCGTCGATCTCGGACTGGGGCGGGATGGCTACCTCTGGGCCGACGACGCGGGGGACGCGGAGACCGCGCCGGCGATCGACCGCCTGCCGCGGCGTGGCCAGGACCTGATCGTCCAGGTCACCAAGGACGGGCTTGCCGGGAAGGGGGTACGCATCACGAGCCAGGTCACGCTTCCCGGTCGCTATCTGGTGTTGACGCCGACGGGTGACCGGGTGGGGATTTCGAGGCGGATCGAGGACACGGACGAGCGGGATCGCCTGAGGCAACTGGTTCTGGCCCGTCGCGCCGAGTCCGTCGCCCTGCCGGGTTGCATCGTGCGTACAGCCGCGGCGGGGGTGGCGGGGGAACAGATCCAGGAGGAGTACGCGGAGCTGGCCGCGACCTGGCGGCGGATCGAGGAACGTTCGGCGGCCGTCGCGGCGCCGGCTTTGGTCCAGCGCGAGGACGAGCTCGACGTGCGCGTGATCCGGGACCTCTTCTCCGCGGACTTCGACTCGCTGCTGGTGGACGGCCCCGACGCATACCGGCGCATCGCGGACTACCTGGGAGGGGTGCAGCCGGAGCTCCTCGAGCGGGTCGAGCGGACGCGGAGAGGGCTGTTCGACCGCTATCGGATCGACGAGGCGGTCGAGGCTGCTCTGCGGTCCCGCGCGCCGCTGCCGTCCGGCGGCTATCTGGTCATCAATCAGACCGAGGCTCTGGTCGCGATCGACGTGAACACCGGCAGCGACGTCGGCTCCGCGGACTTCGACGAGACGGTTCTGCGGACCAACCTGGAAGCGGTCGCGGAGGCGGTGCGCCAGATCCGGCTGCGCGATCTGTCCGGCATCCTGGTCATCGACCTGATCGACATGGAACGCGAAGACCACCGCGAACGGGTGTTCGCCCGCCTGGAGGCGGAACTCGAGAAGGACCGCGCCAGGCACAGGGTGCTTGAAATCTCGGAATTCGGACTGGTCCAACTGACTCGCCGGCGCAGCCACGCGAACCTGGAAACGCTGCTGACCCGGGAATGCCCGACCTGCGGGGGTGGGGGCCGGATCAAGTCGGTTGCGACGATCTGCCTGGAGCTGCGACGGACGTGCCTCGCGCGGGCCGGGAGGGGTGTTGGCCAGTTGGCGGTGCGGGTCCACCCGGAGGTCCTGCACGGTCTGCGCGGCGCCGAGTCGGCGGTGCTGGACGGCCTTCAGGGAGCGTTCGAGGCGCCGGTCCTGGTGCAGGCGGACCCGGAGCTGCAGCGCGAACACTTCGTCGTCGCCGACGTGGAAACCGGGGGCCGGAGCTGACCGCCGGAACGGACGGGCCGGAGCGGCGGTTCGAACTCGACGGCCTGAGCGGCGCCGTGGCCCCGGAGGCCGTGTCGGGCGACCTGGATGCCCGCTTCGAGGCGGCGGTTCGGCGCGTTCTCGAGCCGGCGAACGCCACCCGCAGCCTGCACTGGGGCAGGAGCTACCTGTACGAGACCGCGTGGCGGAGGCGGCGGGACGAAGACCAACTCGCCGTCGTCGTTAAGCAGTTCCGGCACGACGACCTGCGGGCCAGGCTTCGCCGGCGCCGGCGGGGCACGCGGGCGCGGCTGAGCTTCGACGCCGCGCTCAGGCTGCGGCGGCTGGGCGTCGCGACGCCGGAACCGCTTCTCTACGCCGAGTCGAAGACGCTGGATGGTCCCGCATGGTTCGTGTGCCGGCTGGTGCCGGAGGCCCTGGAGTTGCGCTACGTGCTCAGAGCCCTGAATGCCGGCGAGGGCTCGGCGCGCTTTCCCGCGATCGACGGCGCCGCTCTGCTGCGGCGCGTCGGCGGCCTGGCGGCGGCCCTGCACCGTCACGGCATCTGGTTCCGTGACCTGACGTCGGGCAACGTGCTGCTGTCGGCGCCGGCCACGGACGCGGAGTTGTTCCTGGTGGACCTCAACCGCGCCCGCTTCCGCCGCCGGCTGTCCCTGAGCCAGCGCCTGCGGGACTTGAGCAGGATGCCGGTGTTGCGGCCGGCCGACCGCGCGGAGTATCTGTCCGGTTATCGCTCAGGGGGGCTGCCCCGCTATCAGCGGCTCCTGTTCGAGGTCTTTCACTACGGTTTCCGTCTCAAGATCCGATCGAAGGAAGGCGCCCGCCGGGGGCTGCGCCGCTTTGCCGATCTCCTGCTGCCTCGCCGCCGCGCCCATCCCCACATACCGGAGGCGGACCGCGGAGCGAAGCCCCAGGAGCGGGCCGTCTGGGATCCCCTCACGGACCAGCCGCATCAGCAGGCGACGCGCGGCCAGCGCCTCGGTGTCCGGTTGCGCGACGCCGCCCACCATGCCCGCCCCCTGCTTCGCGGCGCGGGGCCGCTGCTCAAGTCGATCGTCGAGGGCAAGCGCCTCCGCCGCCGGCTCGAACGGGTTCCGGAAAGGGTCCCCTTCCAGGGCCTGGGCGTCGCGGTGGGTCCGGACTCGGCGCCGGTCGGCGCCCTGGTCGAGGCGATCGGCGATCTCGGAGTGGAGAACGTACTGCTGCGCTTCCATCTCTGGCAGGGTGTGGACGGCGACCTCCTGCGCCTGGCGGAGATCCTCCGGGGAGGGGCGCCGCAGCCGGTCGAAACCGTGTTCCAGCTCTGTCAGGACCGGTCGCTGGTACGGGACAACCGGCTCTGGCGACGGCGCGTGGAGGAGGCCGTCGCCGCTCTCTCTCCCTTTGGCGACAGGTTCCTCATCGGCCAGGCGCCCAATCGAAGCAAGTGGGGCGTGTGGCGCGCGGACGAATACTGGAGGCTCCTGGCCGCGGGCGGCGAAGCGGTGCGGGCGGGGAATCCGGATGCGTGCGTTCTCGCGCCGGCGGTCATCGACTTCGAGCCCCACGCGACGGCCGGACTGGTCCATTCCGGTCTCCCCGAGCACCGTTTCGACATCCTCGCGAGCCAGCTCTACGTCGATAGGCGAGGGGCGCCCGAGAACCGTCAACTCGGCTTCGACCTGGCCGGAAAGCTGGCCCTGATGCGGGCGCTCGCCCGCCGGGCTCCGGACTGCGCGTCGGATCGGAGCTGGGTCACCGAGTTCAACTGGCCGCTCAGGGAGGGGCCCCACGCCCCTGCCGGACGCGATGTCGCGGTGGACGAGGACACCCAGGCCAGCTACCTGGTCCGCTACTGCCTCGAGGCCCTGGGCACCGGCCTCGCCGAGCGCGTCTACTGGTGGCAGTTGTCGGCGGCCGGCTACGGGCTGATCGATCCCCGGGGCGGCGCCCTGAGGCGGCGGCCGGCCTACCGCGCCCTGCGCCAGCTCCAGCGCGAGCTGGCCGGCGCCCGGGTGGAACGTCTCCTGTTGCCGGCGGGAGTGCGCGGCTACCGGGCAGTCACGCCGAGCCGCGAGGTCCAGGTGCTGTGGGCGCTGGATCGGCGCGGCCGGGCCTACCGCCCTCCCGTCGGCGTTCGCGCCGCCCGCGACCGGGATGGGGTGGAACTGGCTTCCGGCCCGGTGCGGCCGGGTCCCGCGCCGGTGTATCTGGAGATCGAGCCGGACTCTGCCGGGACGTAAGATGTCGGCTGTCCATGATGGAGGTCGCTCGATGTCTCGTTCGCTACCGCGGCCTGCTGTGGACCCTGGTCCAGCGGGAGTTGCGGGCCCGCTATCGGGGCAGTGTGCTCGGCTTTTTCTGGTCCCTGCTCAACCCTCTGCTGCTGCTCGCCGTCTACTCCTTCGTCTTCGGCACGATCCTGAAGCGGGGCGACCTGGTTGACGTCGAGCCCTACGGCGTTTTCCTCGTCACCGGCCTCTTCCCCTGGATCTGGTTCTCGACCTCGTTGCTCGAAGGCTGTTCGTCGCTGACCGGCAACAGCGGGTTGATCCGCAAGGCGGTCTTCCCGGTCGAGGTGCTGCCCGCGGTCGCGGTGGTGTCCAACCTGATGCACTTCCTGCTCGCGTTGCCGATCGTGGCCGTGGCCCTGGTCGCCGGCAGGCTGCTCGGCTATCCGATCGGCGGCTGGACCTGCGTCCTGCTGCCGCTCGTGCTGGTCGTCGAGACCGTCATGATCGCGGGCCTCGCGTTCGGCCTGTCCGCGTTGGGCGTCCACTTCAAGGACGTGCGGGATCTGCTCGGCAACGTGCTCGTTCTGCTCTTCTTCCTGGCGCCGATCATCTACACCCTCGGCGACATCCCGCCCGAACTCGCCCGGCTGGTCCAACTGAACCCGATGACCTCGTTCACCGTGGCGATCCAGGACCTGCTGTTTCACGGACGCCTGCCGGCGCCCCAGGTGTGGTTGACGATGACCGCGATCGCGGCGGCTTCCTGGGCCGCGGGCGCCGGCCTGTTCTCGCGGCTGAGCGACACGTTGGCCGAGGCGGTCTGAGTGGCCCGGCCGGCGGTCGCCCTGCGGGCTCTGGGCAAGCGCTACCGGCGCGCCGCGGGCGGCTACCGGCTGAGGACGCTGAAGAGCGCGCTCCTCGAGCGCAGCCTGACCAGCGGACTGGCCGCCTCGGACGCGGTCGAGGCGCTCGCGGACGTGAGTTTCGAGGTCGCCCCGGGCGAAGCGGTCGGCATCATCGGCGGCAACGGTTCGGGCAAGTCGACGCTGATCAAGCTGGTCGCGGGCCTGCTCCGGCCCTCGGCCGGCGAGCTGACGGTCAACGGCAGCGTTGCCGCCCTGATCGAGTTGGGGGCCGGCTTCCATCCCGAGATTTCGGGCCGGGAGAACGTCTTCATCAACGGCGCGCTGCTCGGTTTGAGCCGGCGCCAGATCGAGGATCGCTACGACGACATCGTCGAGTTCGCGGGACTGGGCGACTTCATCGAGGAGCCGATCAAGAACTACTCCTCGGGCATGTACGTGCGCCTCGGCTTCTCGGTGGCCATCCATACCGACCCCGAGATTCTGCTCGTCGACGAGGTGCTGGCGGTTGGCGACGAGGAGTTCGTCCACCGCTGCATCGCCCGCATCGAGGAGCACCTTTCCGAGGGTGGCACGTTGCTCGTCGTGAGCCACTCGATGGGGTTGA
This sequence comes from Thermoanaerobaculia bacterium, assembly GCA_965232105.1. Taxonomy (GTDB): domain Bacteria; phylum Acidobacteriota; class Thermoanaerobaculia; order Multivoradales; family Multivoraceae; genus Multivorans. Next base: position 1,026,846 of record OZ246956.1, on the reverse strand, counting down.
TCGACGAACTCTGCGACCGGGCGGTCTGGCTGGACCGGGGGCGGCTTCGCGCGATCGGTTCAACGCGGCGGGTGATCGATGCCTACTTCGAGGCCGTCGCAGCGCGCGAGGGTGAGGCTCACGAGCGGCGCCGTGCTCTGGCCGCCGGGGGTGGCGAGTCGCGGACGGAGGAAGAAGAGACAGCGCCGGAGGCGGAGGAGGAGATCCTGCGCTGGGGGTCCGGCCAGGCCCGGATCGTGGCCGCGCGCCTCCTGGCCGGGGCCGCCCGCGAGGAGCGCTATCACCTGCATTGCGGCGAGGCGGCGGTGTTCGAGCTCGAAGTCGAGCCGCGGGAGGAACTGGACGACTTCGTCTTCGGGGTCGGTGTCAAGACGCCGCGCGGCGTGGACTGCTGGGGCACGAACACCGATCTCGCCGGTTACGAACCGCGCCGCCTGAGCGGCCCCGTACGGGTGCGCCTGGCGTGCCCGGAACTCCGGCTGGCGCCCGGCGAGTACACGGTCGATCTCGCGGTTCACGCCCGCGACGGCAGGGCCTACGATTACCGTCGCCGGGCGTTGCGGTTCACGGTGGCCGAGAGTTCGGCGTTGCGTAGCATCGGTCTCTACCTGCCCGACCACGAGTGGCATGTGGAGGCGTTGGGCGGCGGCGCCGGTGACGGAGCGGCCGACCGGCAAGCGGCGATCGATTGGCGTTCGCCAGACCATTCAGAGAACGCGCCCCCGCTTCACGGCGGCGCACCCAGTGATTCACGGAGGATGGAATGAGCGAGCGACCCAAGGATGAACAGGCCGACCAGGATTCGTCATCGTCGATCAACGTGAAGATCGGCGATGCGGAACTCAAGGGGGCCTACTCCAACCTGCTGCGCATTACGCACACGCGCGAGGAGTTCATCCTCGACTTCATCAACGTGGTGCCGCCGCAGGGCATCGTCAGCGCCCGCATCGTGACCAGTCCGGGCCACCTGAAGCGGATCATCAGGGCGCTGGGCACGAACCTCCGGCGCTACGAGGACGTTCACGGCGTGATCGAGGAGGCCCCGGACCCCACCGACCTGTCGGGCCGGGTGAACTAGTCAACCCACTCGTTGGCTCTTCAGGTACATCGAGGCGATCACGTCGCGGTAGCGCTCACCGACGATTCTTCGGCGCACCTTGAGAGTGGGCGTGATCTCGCCCTCCTGAATCGTCAGTTCGCGCTCCAGCAGCCGGAAACGGCGCACCCGTTCATGGGCGGGCAGGCGCTCGTTCACCCCGTCGAGCAGGCGCTGAATCGTTTCCTGAAGGCGCGGGTCGCTCCGCAGCTCGTCCGGGTTCAATCCCTCGAACGGCGGCGGAGGCTCCGCGTAGTTCGGGACCACGAGGACGTTGAGGTAGGGGTAGCCGTCGCCGACCACGACGACCTGGGCGACCGCCGGGTGGGTGACCATCATCTGTTCGATCGGCTGGGGGGCGATGTTCTTGCCGCCGCTCGTGACGATCAGGTCCTTCTTGCGGTCGGTGATGTAGACGTAGCCGTCGTCGTCGATGCGGCCGATGTCGCCGGTGTGGAACCAGCCGTCCGGGTCGATCGCCTCGGCCGTGGCCTCGGGTTTCTTCCAGTAGCCCTGCATCAGGCCCTCGGTGCGGGCGAGGATCTCGCCGTCGTCGTCGATGCGGAGTTCGACGCCGGGAGCGGCCGTTCCGACCGATCCTCGCCGCGCCGCGCCGGGGTACTCCACGGCCAGCACCGGCGCCGTCTCGGTCAGGCCGTAGCCCTGGTAGAGCCGGATGCCGATCGCGTCGAAGAACGCCCCGACTTCGTCGGCGATCGGGGCGCCGCCCGAGATCGCGAAGCGCAGGCGGCCGCCGAACCGTTCCTTGACCTTCCGGAACACCAGGCGGTCGGCGATCAGGCCCTGGAGCGCGGCGCCGCCGCGCTCCGCCCGCCGCCGGCCGACCTTGAGCGCCCAGTCGATGAGCCGCCGCCGGGTCCGCGGCTGCGACCTGAAGGTGGCCTGGATGCGCATGTAGGCGCTCTCGTAGAGCCTGGGCACGGAGCACAGGACGGTGGGCCGGACAGTAGGCATCAGGCCGGCGACGCGCTCGATCGCGGGCGAGTAGTGGATCGACACGCCCCGGTGGAAGAAGAGGTAGTCGACCGTGCGCTCGAAGACGTGGGACAACGGCAGGAAGGAGAGCGCCTGGTCGTCTTCGCCGAGGGGGTAGAGCTTCTGGCACGCGAGGATGTTCGAGACGAAGTTCCAGTGGGTCAGGATGACGCCCTTGGGATCGCCGGTGGTGCCCGAGGTGTAGATGATGCTCGCCGTGTCGTCGCGGCCGACCCGCCCGCGGAAGGCCTCGAGATCCGTATCCGGGATGGGCGGCGGGTCGCCGATCAGCGCTTCCAGGTTCGTTCCGCCCTCCGCGGTGGCGTCGGCGTCCAGGGCGACCAGCCGCAGGCCTTGCTGCTCCGAGCCGTTCTCGCCCGCGTCCCGGGGGACGAAGCCGGCAAGAAGATCACGCTTCGCCCCGTCGTCGTAGAAGACCCACCCGGCGCCGCTGTCGAGCAGGATGTAGGCGACCTGGGCGGCGGTCAGGGTCGGGTAGATCGGTACCGGCACCGCTCCCAGCAGGTGGCAGGCGAAGTCGACCACGTGCCATTCCGGCCGGTTGGTCGCGAACAGGGCGACGCGGTCGCCCTTGACCACCCCGTGAGATTCGAGCGCCGTTGCGGTCCGGCGAACCGCGTCGACGAACCCGGCCGCGGACAGCGAGTCGGTCCGGCGATGCCGCCGGATGGTGAGCAGGTCCTCGCGGTCGCCGTAGCGTTCCGCGACACGGAAGAGAACATCGGAGAGGGTCTCCAAGGGTGGAACGGTAGCAGTCACCCGCGCGGCGCGCACTGGGTGCGCCGGCCGTGGCGCGGGCCTTCTGGCCCGCGTTTACGGCATCGGGCGCGAAGCGCCGGCTCCGGAAGTCTGTCGCGCTAGCGCGGCCCGCGGGGGCCGAACAGGGCCGAACCGATCCGCACGTGGGTGGCGCCTTCGAGCACGGCAGCCTCGAAGTCCGCGCTCATCCCCATCGACAGCCACCCCTCCCGGCCGCCGAACAGGCCTCGCCGGCCCAGTTCATCGCGCAGGCGACGCAGGGCCGCGAAGTCGCCGCGGGACTCCCGCGGACCGGCGCGTCGCGGTGGAATCGCCATCAACCCGCGGATTCGCAGGCGCCGCAGGTCGGCGAGTTCCAGCATCGTCCCGGTGTCCTCGGGCAGGAATCCGTGTTTGTTGGGCTCGCGGCCGATGTTCACTTCCAGCAGGCAGGCCCGCTTCCCTGCGCGGCGGTTCTCCAGCACCCGGTCGAGGCGCCGGGCCACCTTGACCCGGTCGACCGCCTCGAACACGTCGAAGAGGGCGCATGCCCGCGGCGCCTTGTTCGTCTGCAGCGGTCCGATCAGGTGCCACTCGACCTGGTCGTGACCGGCCTCAAGCAGGGCCGCGCGATGGGCTTCGCCCTCCTGGACCTGGTTCTCGCCCAGGACGCGAAGGCCCGCGTCGACCGCCTCGAGGATGCGCTCGAGGGGCTGGCGCTTGCAGGCGCCGACCAGGACGACGTCCTGCGTGGCCCGGCCGGCGCGCCGGCACGCATCCGACAGCCGCTCCGTCAAGGCGGCATGGCGCTCCGCGGTTGTCGTCCCCGGCGCCTCGCTCAGTCGGTTTCTCCGTCGTCCAGGTAGAGGATCCGTTGGCAGGAATCACAGGGAACGAGGGCTCCCTGGGTCTGGATCTGCAGGACGACCTGGGGTCGTATCCGGTAGTTGCAGAACGAGCAATGCCGGATCGGAGCCTTGGCGCTTTCGATGATCCGGATGACGGCCAACGGCGCTCCGCCGTGGCGCTCGAACAGCCGCTGGTACTGGTTCAGGGTCGCGGGAGGCAGACGTTCGCGAAAGACCTCGATTCGCCCCTTCAGCACTTCGGTCCGCTCCCGCATGGCCGGCTTCTGCTCTTCCCAGGCGGCCAGGGCCTCCTGGTACTGCGCGTCCAGGCTTTCGAAAGCTCCGCGGAGTTCGTCGAGCCGCGTCGTAGCCTGATCCTGGCGCTCCAGGGCCAGCAGCGCCCTCTCGTCGGCCTCCCGCATCTGCGCGCGGACGGTGTCGATCTCGCTCAGCAGGGCGCCGTACTCGCGCTGGGTCGTGACGCGGGAGGTCTGCTCCTGATAGCGGTCGACGCTCTCCTTGCCCGCAGCCGATTCGGCTTCGGCGGCGCGGCGCTCGAGCTCCGCCTGCTGGTACTCCTCCTCTAGCTCTTCGATCTCGCTGCGCCTGCTCTCGTACTCGTCGTGAAGTTCCTGCATCGACTCGGGAACCCCGTCGAGCAGGGTGAGGCTGCGCGCGAGTTCCACGCTTGCCTCCTGTAGTTCTACGATCGTGTCAAGGACTCTTTCCATTCAAATCCGTTCCGAGGCTCCCGCGGCCTGGCCGCGATGTTGACCCGCCGGTCTGGCGCCGTCCACCGGCGAAGCGTCGTTCTGTGAGAGGTTGCAAGGAGTTGGCAATCGCAGGATCCGTTGCCGCGCGGTATGGGTCCACCTGGATTCGAACCAGGGACCTGCCGGTTATGAGCCGGATGCTCTAACCGCTGAGCTATGGACCCTTCGGACCCGAGCGCAGCACCGCAGTATAGCCCCAGGATCACCCGGCTCGGCCCAGGAATCCTGGCCCGGCGCGTCGTCGCCGGGAGCGGGCCGCGTGGGATGGACTTGTCGCGTTGCGGCACAGGCTCGGGACCCTTCGCCTGCCGCCCTTGGGGTATAGTGATCGGCACGCGAACAGCGATCCAAGGAGACGCCGGAATGTTGAGATCTACTCCAGTCAGGCGGCCGGGTCGGGCGGTTTCAGCCGCCGCCGCTGCCGCTCTTCTCTTGTTCGCTCTTCTGGCCGCGTGCGGCCCTTCCGAGGAGGAGCGGACGTCAACCGCAAGGGCGGAGGCATGGGCCGAACTGGAGGAGGTTCAGGCCGCCCTGAACGCCAAGCGGGGCGAACTGGAGCAGTTGCGCGGGCAGGCCGCGGCGCCCGCCGAGGGGGAGGACGCCGAGGCTCCCGCCGCCCGGGTCGACGCCCTGGACGAGGAAATCGGAGCCGACGGCGAGGCGTTTCAGCAGAAGCTGGTCAACTACATCAACGAGGCCGAGTGGGAGCTCGACGGGGAGATGAACGAGGAGCAGCGCGCGGCCTTCGGGATGATGTCCGGCGAGCAGATGTACCTGGCCCACGAGTACGTGGTCAAGGGCGGCGACTACCGGCGGGCGATCGAGATTCTGCAGCGGGCTCAGGGGAACGACCCGGACAACCCTGACCTCGCGGCGAGGATCGCCGAGTACGAGGCAGATCGCTACATCACGGCCGAGCGGCTCGCGGAGGTCAAGCGGGGCATGACGGAGGCCGAGGTCGAGGGCGTCCTGGGCAAGCCCTTCCACAGCTATGTGAGGAACTTCTCGGACGAGAACGTGTTCGCCTGGTTCTACCCCAAGGACCCGGAGCAGCACGGGAGCGGCGCCGCTGTCGGCGTATTCTTCAACGAGAGCGACCGCAAGGTGTACCGCACGGATCCCAACGCGGTCGAGGGCAAGGACGAAGAGGAATAGTCTCGGGTCGAGTGTGGCGGGAGCCCCCCGGTCCAGCCTTGTCCCACGTGAGGTGAGCCTGGAGGCTTGATGTCAGTCCCACGAGAGATGAGCCTGAGCGGGTGTTGGGGATCATTGGAGGATGATCTTGCAACTCGACATCGAGCGGCTTCGCAGCCTGGACGAGGTCCGGGACTTCATGGCCGGCAGCGCGCCGGTCGACTTCCGATTCGTGGATCGCGCCGACGCCTACGGCTTCGCGCGACGGGTTCTGGTCCGTTTTCGTTACGTTCGGCTATCGAGGCCCGACAAGGGTCTGATCCGGCGGTTTCTGATCAAGGTGACGGGTTTCAGCCGGGCGCAGGTGTCGCGGCTGATCTCCCAGTACCGGGAGACCGGGCGCATCGAGGACCGGCGCCGGGGCCCGTCACGTCCGTTTTCCCGGCGCTACTCGAAGGCGGACATCGGTCTGCTGGCGGAGGTGGACGAGACCCTCGGCGGCCTGTGCGGCGCGGTGACTCGACGCATGATGCAGCGCCAGTACGACGTCTTCGGCGATCCGCGGTTCGAGCGTTTGGCGGGACTCTCCAACAGCCATCTGTACCGTCTTCGCCAGTCGGTGACCTACCGCCGGCGGCGGCTGACGGTGACCAGGACCCGGGCGACGCAGGTGAGCATCGGAGAGCGGCGGAAGCCCCATCCGGCCGGGCGGGCGGGCTTTCTGCGAGTGGACTCGGTTCATCAGGGCGACCTCGACGGGGAGAAGGGTCTGTACGAGATCAACCTCGTGGACGAGGTCACGCAGTACGAGTTCGTGGCCGCTGTGGAGGGCATTTCGGAGCGGTTCCTGGTTCCGGCGCTTCAGGGGTTGATCGAAGCCTTCCCCTTCGTCGTCCTGGGTTTCCACGCCGACAACGGCTCCGAGTACATCAACCACCAGGTGGCCGCGATGCTGCGCAAGCTGCACATCGAGGAGTTCACCAAGTCCCGCCCGAGACGCTGCAACGACAACGCCCTGGTCGAGAGCAAGAATGCCTCGGTGGTGCGGCGCTACCTCGGCTACGACCACATTCCCCGCCATCACGCCGCCCTCGTCAACGACTTCCTGCGCGACATCCTCGCTCCCTACCTCAACTACCACCGCCCCTGCCACTTCCCCGTCGAGATCAAGGACGCCAAGGGCAAGAAGCGCAAGACCTACCCCTTCGACAAGGTCACCACGCCCTACCTCAAGCTGAAGTCGCTCGACCAAGCTGCCCTCAGCCTGCGGCCTGGCGTCACCTTCGAGCAGCTCGACCAAGAGGCCCTGGCGCGCGACGACCTCGCCGCGGCGGGCACCGTCAACGAGGCGCTGGTCGCCCTCTTCGCCGAAATCCGACGCCGCGATGCAACCGTCGCATGAGCAGCTCACCCATCTCTCTCACTGCACCTGGCCGCGGCCTCGCCGTCCCCGCGCTACCGTTGGTCCCTGGTGCTGATCTCCGCTTCGCTCCAATCAGCAGACCTGAAACAACACCCCACACACCTCTCGGCATCACTGCCGATGAGACCCCCGTTCAGGCTCATCTCTGTATGGGACTAGGCTGGTCCTTGACGGCGACGGGGCTGCTGGTGCACAATCCCCAACTCTTGCAGGTCGTCGTGCGCCGACGGCTGCAGGTCGGACCCCGGTCTGAGTTCACAAAGAGAGGACGAGTCCAGGCTATGCCGGTAGTGCAGGTACGCGAGGATGAGAGCTTCGAGAATGCGCTTCGCCGCTTCAAGCGGAAGTGCGAGAAAGAGGGCATCCTGACGGAGCTCAAGAAGCGCCAGCACTTCGAGAAGCCGTCCGTCAAGCGCAAGCGCAAGGTGATGCAGGCGCGCAAGAAGATGCTGCGCAAGCTGGCTGAGGAGCGCCGCGCCGGTCTGGTCTAGTTCCGCGCCGCGCCTGTACGCGCGGAGCCACAGCAGGGTGAGACTGCGCTCGCTCGCCACTTCACCGTCCGCGGATTGGCAACGGACATGAGCTGTTGCAGCAGCGCGACTTCCGAGGCGCTCGAGTTTCCGGCGTTGCTCCGCGTCGTGGCGGGGCTTGCGGTTACCGACGCCGGGAAGCGTCTGGTCCAGGACATCGCGCCGTGTACGGACCCTGACGAGATCGAAGGTCGCCGGGTCCGCTACGCCGAGATCGCCCGGGTGCTCGAGGAGGGGGGCGCCCTCGTACCGGTGCTCGACCAGGAGCTCCTCGACCTGCGGCGCGAGTTGGAGACCGGCGGCCGCCGGCTGGGCGGCGCCGCTCTGCTCGACCTCGCGACGGTGATCGAAGCCGGCGAAGCGGTGCTCGAACGGCTGAACGACCACGAAGAAACGCCGACTTTCGCGGCGGAGGTCGAGCTGTTGCGCGCCCTGGAGGTCGACGCGGCAGGCGAGCCGATCGGCTGCGCTGCCTTGGCGGCGCGCCTGCGGCGGGCCCTGAATCGCCGCGGTGGGGTTCGGGACGACGCGTCGCCCCGACTCAGAACACTGGTGGGTGAGGCCCGCCGCGTGCAGACGTCGGTCGAGACCCAGGTACAGGCCTACGTCCGGGAGCATGGTCACAGGCTCGCCGACGACTCGACGCCGTTGCGCGGCGGCCGGTTCTCCGTCCTGTTGCCCTCGGGTAGCCGGGGCCGCCTCTCCGGCCTGGTGAGGGGCCGCTCCGCTTCGGGCCGCAGCTTCTACTTCGAGCCTTCGGAGGTCGTGGAGAGCAACGACGAGCTCGAGCGGCTCGCCGCGGACAGGGACATCGAGCGAGCCCGCATCCTCGCCGAACTCGTGCGGCTGGTGCTGGAGCTGACGCCGGCGATCCTGGCCAGGATCGAGTTCCTTGCCGCGGTCGACATGCTGCAGGCGGTGGCGCGCTTCGCGGCCGCGGTCGGGGCCGCGCCGGCAGCCATCGCGGTGCCGGACCCGAACGGCGCCGCGGCCGCGCTCGAACTCCGCGGCGCCCGTCATCCGCTTCTCGATCCGCGGCTGGCGGAGCACCGGGAACAGACCCTCGGCGCCGCCGGCAACCGCGGCGAGGTCGTGCCGCTCGACTTGGCGCTGGACGACAGCCGCACGCTGGTCCTGACCGGACCCAATGCCGGCGGAAAGACCGTGGCGCTCAAGACGGTGGGCCTGCTCTGTCTCATGTCCCAGGCGGGGATGCCGGTGCCGGCCGCGCCGACCAGCCGGTTGCCGGTGTTCGACCATCTCGTGGCTGTCGTTGGCGACGACCAGAGCGTTCTGGACGAACAGTCGACGTTCAGCGCCCGCCTGCTGCGTCTGCAGGAGGTGTGGCGGCGCGCCGGGCCGCGGACCCTGGTGCTGCTCGACGAGGTCGGTGCCGGCACGAATCCGGAAGAGGGCGCCGCGCTCGGAATCGCGTTGCTAGAGGGGCTGGTCGAGAGTGGCTCGCTGGGGATCCTGACCACCCACCTGACCCAACTCGCCGCCGCCGCCCTCGAGTCCCCGTCGGCTTCCTGCGCGGCGATGAGCTTCGACCCGGAGAGCGGCCTGCCGACCTACCGGCTGGTGATCGGCCCGCCGGGCGGCAGCCGTGCTCTCGCGCTGGCCCGGCGCCTTGGCCTGCCGGCGGCCTGGGTGGAGCGAGCGGAGCACTTTCTCGGCTCGGAGCACCAGCAGTTGAGGCGGGTGCTGGAGCGCAACGAGCGGCTGCGGGAGCGGTTGCTCGAACGGGAAGTGGAGCTGGCCCGCCTGACTGCCGAGACGGAAGCGGAGCGCGCTCGCTTCGAAACCCGTCAGGCGTCCCTGCAGGCGGCCAGGAAGCGGTTGACCCTGGCGGTCCGGCGCGAAGTGGATGCGTTGCGCAAGGCGAATCGCAGCCGGCTGGATCAGGCCCTGGCCGAGTTGGCGGCGCAGCCGCGACCGGGCAAGCGGGCGTTTGCTCGCGCCGCCGGCGGCCTGCACCGGGAACTCGACCGCGAAGCCTCGGCCGTCGACGAACGGGCGGCCGATGCGACGCGTGAGCCCGGTCCCCCGGGCAAGCCGGATCAGGAGTTCCGCGCCACGCCCGCGCGCTCGCAGCCGCTCGTGGCCGGGGCCGCGGTGCGTCACCGCTCCCTGGGCTGGGTCGGCGAACTCCAGGAATTGGCGGAAGATCGGGCCACGGTCGTCGTGCGGGGCAAGCGCGTGCGGACGTCGCCCGCGGCATTGGAGGCCGTGGCGCCGGCGGAGCGAGCCGCGCCGCCCCGGGTCCGGGTCCAGGCGTCTTCGGCGCCGGCGGTCGAGTCGGAGTTGATGCTGATCGGCCAGAAGGTGGAGCCCGCCCTCGATTCGCTGGACGCCTGGCTCGACCGGGCCCTGGCCTCGGGCCGGGAACGGGTGCGCGTGGTCCACGGTCATGGCAGCGGACGGCTGCGCCGGGCCGTCCGCGAGCATTTGCGCGGGCATCCGGCGGTAGCCGAGTTCGATCCGGCACCGCCCTCGGCGGGCGGCGACGGCGCGACAGAAGTGATCCTGCGCTGAGGGTGCTGTCCGCAGTAGCATGAGCGATCGTGCAGCGGCGGGGCAAGCTCACCGACGAGGCGTTGGACGCCGTGCGCGAGGCGATCGACATCGTGGACATCGCCAGCGAGCACACGAAGGTCGAGCGCCGGGGCCAGCGCTTCGTCGCCCTGTGCCCGTTCCACAAGGAGAAGACGCCCTCCCTGTCGCTCGATCCGGAGCGGAAGCTCTACTACTGCTTCGGCTGCGGCGCCGGCGGCGACGCCCTCGGCCTGCACATGGAACTGACGGGAGACAACTTCGCCACCGCGATCGAATACATGGCCGACCGCTACGGGGTGCCTTTGCCGCGGGCGGCTCCGGCCCCCGGCGACGAGGCGCGGGCCGACCGGTCCGAGCGGATCCAGGCCGCGCTCGACGCGGCCTACGCCTTCTTCCGCGGCAAACTGCGGACCGAGGCGGTGCCGCGGGACTACCTGCGCCGGCGCAAGGTGTCGTCGGAGTTGATCGCCCGGTTCGGTGTCGGTTTCGCGCCGGACGGATGGCAGACGCTCGTGAGCGACCTGGGTCGCCGCCTGGCGATGCCCGACCTCGAGGCCGCGGGGCTGGTGGCGCGCAGCCGGAAGAACCCGGATCGTCCCTACGACCGGTTCCGGAACCGGCTCATGTTTCCCATCCGCTCGCCGTCGGGCCGGCTGCTGGCGTTCGGCGGCCGGACCCTGGGCGACGACCCGGCGAAGTACGTCAACACGAACGAGACCGACCACTTCCGCAAGGGCACCCTGCTCTACGGACTCGACTCGGCTCGCCGGGCCATTCGGGAGCAGGGCCGCGTCCTCCTGGTGGAGGGCTACTTCGACGTGATCGGCGCCGCCCTGTCCGGCATCGACTGGGTGGTGGCGAGCATGGGAACGGCGTTGACCGTGGGGCAGGTGCGGTTGCTGTCCCGGTACACGGACGAGGTCGTGCTGGGCTACGACGGTGACCGGGCCGGTATCGAGGCGGCGCGCAAGGCGGCGTCGCTCATGCTCGAGGCCGGTCTTGTCGTCCGTCGCGCGCGCTTCCCGGCCGGCCAGGATCCGGACTCGCTTCGACTCGACGAGGGGCCGGAGGCGGTGCGGAGCGTGGTAGAGGAAGCCCGGGACGCGGTGGCGCTGGAGATCGACGAGCTGCCGAGTCGGGGCGAACTCGACCCCCGGCTGAGGGCCCGGGAAGCCGCGCGGGTGCGCGTGCTGATCGACCGGGTAGGGGACCGTATCGCGCGCCAGGGGTACTTTGAGCACGCGGCTGAGCGGCTGGGAGTCAAGGTGGAGGTGCTGCTTCGTGAGTCGGCCGCCGTCCCCGAGCGGTCCGCGGGCGCCGCCGCGGAAGGGACGCCGGCGGTGCGGAGGCCTCCGGCAACGGCGTCGATCGAAGAACAGGTGCTGCGGCTGATCATCGCCGCCCCGTCACTTGACGGTTTCGACTGGCCCGAGTCCGGCGCGTTTTTCGATCCCGTCCTGCGAGCCATCTATCGTGCCGTCAGGGAACAGGCCAAGGCGGGCGTTGACCCCATCGACTCGACGGCGCTGGTCGGTGCACTCGGGCGGCGCTCCGGCGACGGGAACGAGACTGGCAACCCTGTTGACCGCATCGCCAGCCTTTTGCTACAACGGTCGTCTGCCTTCTCTGAACAGGAACTCCGAATCAGTCTCGTCGAGTTGGGTCGGCGCTTCGCCAAACAGCGGCTCCACCTGCTCGCTCGGGAGATCAATCGCGCCCAGCGCGATGGCGACCTGGACACCCTGCACCGCAGGATCGAAGAGAAGCAGGAGCTCAGCCGTGCCCTGTACCGGCAACCCGGAAACTAGGGAGATTCCGTGGCGCTGAGCATCGCAACGGTCGAAGCTGGTCCGGTCGAGCCGATCGAAGACCGTCACAGTTCGGTTCGCGGCGTGTTCGCCCTTGGCCGGGAAAAGGGCTACCTGCTCCGCGACGAGCTCCACGATCGGTTGCCTGACGAACTACTCGCCGAAGCCAGGGAGATGGACGAGGTCAGAGCTCGTCTGGGCGCGCTCGGCGTTGACCTGATCGGTCGCCCCGAGGTGTTCGTCAACGCGGTCGACTCGGATTCCGCGCCGCTCTTGAGCGGCGTCGAGAGAAAGGAGCCGGAGCCGCCGGCCTTCGTCAGCCAGGACCGGACGACGGATCCGGTGCGCGTCTATCTGCGCGAGATGGGACGCGTCGACCTGCTCGATCGCGAGGGCGAAGTCGAGATCGCGAAACGCATCGAACGCGGCGAGTGGATTGTCTTCGAGGCGCTCTGCGACAACCCGGTCGTGCTCAGGGAGCTGCTGCGGATCAACGAACTGGCGCGGCGCGACCACCGGTTGATGCGTGAACTGCTCGCCGACGGCGGCGCGAATCTGGACCAGAACGCGAACAAACGGATCGCCAGGAATCTCGGCATCTTCCAGGCGATCGACGGACTCGATCGGAAGGTGCGCCGGCTGCGTCGCCAGCGTGAGCGGTGCTCTCGCGGTGGCGAACGGTTCCTGGAGATCGAGCGCGAGATCGACCGGACCGCGGGCAAGATCACCGAGCAGATTCGCTCGATCGAGTTGACGGCACAGACCCGAGCCCGACTGGTCGAGATCCTGAAGCAGCTCTACGCGGAGATATCGCGCCACGACCGGGATATCCGGCGGGCGCAGATCGCTCTGGACCGGGAGCGGGACACGGAACTCGGCGCGTTGCAACGGCGTCGAATCGAGAAGTACCGCGCTCGCCTTCGGGCCGCGGAGGAACGCTACGGGACGACCCTGGCCCAGGTAACCGCCACCCTGAGCAAGGTCCGGCGCGGCGAGGCGATCTGCGAGCAGGCCCGCTCCGAGATGATTCTCGCCAACCTTCGGCTCGTCGTTTCGATTGCGAAGAAGTACACGAACCGGGGTCTGCAACTGCTGGATCTGATCCAGGACGGCAACATCGGCCTGATCCGCGCGGTCGAGAAGTTCGAGTACCGCCGCGGCTACAAGTTCTCGACCTACGCCACCTGGTGGATCCGTCAGGCGATCACGAGAGCGATCGCGGACCAGGCCAGGACGATCCGGATTCCGGTCCACATGATCGACACGATCAACAAGCTGACCCGGACCAGCCGCGCCATGGTGCAGGAACTGGGTCGGGAGCCGACCGTGCCGGAGATCGCGGAGCGCATGGACATGGATGTCGTGCAGGTGCGCGAGATCATGAAGATCTCGCTGGAACCGATCTCGCTCGAAACACCGATCGGCGAGGAGGCGGATTCCCACCTCGGCGACTTCATCGAGGACAAGAAGGCAGTCTCGCCGCTTGACAGCCTGATGACGAAGAGCCTGGGCGAGCAGACCGCGGAGGTGCTTCAGACGCTCAGTCCGCGCGAGGAACTCGTGCTCCGCATGCGCTTCGGCGTCGGCGACGGAGCGGAGTCGACGCTGGAGGACGTGGGGCGCTCGTTCAACGTGACGCGCGAGCGCATTCGCCAGATCGAGTCCAAGGCGCTCCGCAAGCTCCGTCATCCGAGCCGGGCCCGGCGGTTGCGGGCCTTCCGAAACCTGCTCTAGCGCCGGGCCGGTGGTCTGCTGTCGATTGACAGTGGCCTCGGCGCCTCCCTAAGATCGCCCACATGTCGCCCGCCCGCTGTTGCCTGGAGCCGGCGGATTCTTCCTCGGTAGCTCAACGGTAGAGCGTTCGGCTGTTAACCGAAATGTTGGGGGTTCGAATCCCTCCCGAGGAGCCATGGCTCGCGGCTTGCGGTGACGTGGGATACCCTCTCGCGCCGGATCGCCTGAGGTAGAAGAGATGGCCGACGTTTCCCGGGAGTTCCTGACAGCCTGTCGGGGCACTATCTACTCACGCCTGAGCGTGGCTCGGCTCTATGAGGAGGCCGTGCGGCGCGGTGAGGCCGCCATCGCGGCCGAGGGGCCCATCGTGGCCTCGACCGGCGAGCACACCGGCCGGTCGCCGAACGACCGGTTCGTCGTGCGCCGATCGCCGTCATCGGATGCCGTCGACTGGGGGCCGGTCAACAAGGCCATCGATCCGGAGCACTTCGCCCGTCTCTACGACAAGATGCTGGCCGCTGCCGCCGAGCGGGACCTGTTCGTGTTCGACGGTTTCGCCGGCGCCGATCCGGACTGCCGCCTGAGCGTGCGGGTGATCTCCGAGAGGGCATGGCACAGCCTGTTCGCGCGCAACATGTTCCTGCGCGCGGCCGACCCTTCGGAGCTCGAGGGCTTCGAACCCGACTACACCGTCGTCGACATCCCCAGCGTCCTGGCCGATCCGGAGACGGACGGCACGAACAGCACTACCTTCATCGCCCTCGACCTGGAACGGCATCTGACCCTGATCGGCGGCAGCGAGTACGCCGGCGAGATCAAGAAGTCGATGTTCAGCGTGATGAACTTCCTGATGCCGCGCCGCGGCGTGCTGAGCATGCACTGCAGCGCGAACTACGGCGCCGACCGCTCCGACTCGGCCCTCTTCTTCGGCCTTTCGGGCACGGGCAAGACGACACTGTCGGCCGATCCGAAGCGCACCCTGATCGGTGACGACGAGCACTGCTGGTCCGACGACGGCATCTTCAACATCGAAGGCGGCTGCTACGCGAAGGTGATCCGGCTCGATCCCGAAGGGGAGCCGGAGATCTACGCGACGACGCGGCGTTTCGGTACGGTGCTCGAGAACGTCGTCTTCGACGAGGAATCGCGCGAACTCGACCTGGACGACGATTCGCGCACGGAGAACACCCGCGCCAGCTATCCGCTGAGCCACCTGGAGCACGTCGACGTCGGCGGGATTGCCGGTCATCCCGGCGCGGTCGTCTTCCTGACCTGCGACGCGTTCGGCGTCCTGCCGCCGATCAGCCGGCTCACCGAGGCACAGGCGATGTACCACTTCCTGTCGGGCTACACCGCCAAGGTCGGCGGCACGGAACGCGGAGTTACCGAGCCGACGGCGACCTTCAGCGCCTGCTTCGGCGCCCCCTTCATGCCGCTGCCGCCGTCCGCCTACGCCCGACTGCTGGGTGAGAAGGTGCGGCGCCACGGGGCCTCCGTCTGGCTGGTCAACACGGGCTGGACCGGGGGGCCGTACGGCGAGGGCCGGCGGATCGAGCTCGCCTACACGCGGCGGATGATCCATGCCGCGCTGGACGGGCGCCTGCGCGACGCGTCGATGCGCACCCACCCCGTCTTCGGCCTGGCCTATCCGACTGCGCTCGACGGCGTCCCCGCGGAGGTGCTCGACGCGCGCCGGAGCTGGGCCGACGCGAAGGCCTACGACCGGTACGCCCGACGGCTGGCGCGGATGTTCACCGAGAACTTCGCGAGCTTCGAGGACACCGTGTCGGAGGAGGTGCTTGCCGCGGCGCCGCGAGTGTCCGCCCAGGGTTGAGCTATCGCCTGAGGAGAATCGGATGATCCCCGTCAAAGCCGCGATCTCGGAGACTGGCCGGGCCCACGTGGACGGCATGGATGCCTACCGGAGGCTCTACCGCGAGTCGATCGAGGATCCGGACCGGTTCTGGCTCGACCAGGCCGCGACCCTCGACTGGTTCTCGCCGCCGCGGTCGGCGGGGCGCTGGGATTTCGACGCCGTCGACTTCGCCTGGTTCGAGGACGGCGAGCTCAACGCCTGCGTCAACTGCGTCGATCGCCACGCCGCGACGCAGCCCGACAAGACCGCCCTGATCTGGGTCGAGGACGAACCGGGCCGCTACCGGCGGATCAGCTACCGCGAACTGAAGCAGAACGTTTGCCGCGTCGCGAACGTGCTGACGTCGCTCGGGATCGGTCAGGGCGACCGGGTCTGCATCTACCTGCCGATGATTCCGGAGCTGGCCTACACGATGCTCGCCTGCGCGCGGGTCGGCGCGGTGCACTCCGTCGTCTTCGCGGGGTTTTCCGCGGACAGCCTGCGCGAGCGGATCGTCGACGCGGGTTGCCGGCTGCTCGTCACCGCGAACGAGGGCCTGCGCGGCGGCCGGACGATCCCGCTCAAGGCGACCTGCGACCAGGCGGTCGAGGGGTTGGACCTGGTCGAGCACATGCTCGTCGCCCGGCGGACCGACACGGAAGTGCCGATGGCCCCTGGCCGCGACCTCTGGCTGCACGAGGAGACGGCGAAGCAGCGGGCGACGGCGCCGGTAGCCCGGCTCGATGCCGAGGCGCCCCTGTTCGTCCTCTACACCAGCGGCTCGACGGGCAGGCCCAAGGGGCTGCTCCACACGACCGGCGGCTACCTGCTGTACGCCTCGATGACGCACCGGCTGATCTTCGACCACCACGACGACGACATCCACTTCTGCGCCGCGGACATCGGCTGGGTCACCGGGCACAGCTACATCGTCTACGGCCCGCTCGCCAACGGGGCGACCAGCGTGATGTTCGAGTCGGTGCCGACGTATCCCGATCCCGGCCGCTACTGGCAGGTGGTGGACGACCTCGGCGTGACCCTCTTCTACACGGCGCCCACGGCGTTGCGAGCGATCGCGCGCGAAGGCGATCAGTGGGTCGAGACGTACGACCGCGGTTCGCTGCGCGTTCTCGGGTCGGTCGGCGAACCGATCAACCCGGAGGTCTGGAGGTGGTACCACGACGTGGTGGGCGACGGACGTTGCCCCGTGGTCGACACCTGGTGGCAGACCGAGACCGGCGGCATCCTGATCACGCCGCTGCCGGGCGCCACGCCGCTTGAACCGGGCTCCGCGACCCTGCCCTTCTTCGGCGTCGAGCCGGTGCTAGTGGATGCGGACGGCAACGAACTCCCTGGGAACGACCAGAGCGGCAACCTTTGCCTGAAGCGGTCCTGGCCGGGACAGGCCCGAACGATCTACGGCGATCACGAGCGCTTCGTCGAGACCTACTTCAGCACGTACAGCGGCATGTACTTCACCGGCGACGGCTGCCGGCGCGACGGGAACGGCTACTACTGGATCACCGGCCGCGTCGACGACGTGCTGAACGTGTCGGGACACCGGCTGGGCACGGCGGAGATCGAGAGCGCCCTGGTCGCGCACGATGCGGTCGCCGAGGCCGCCGTCGTTGGCTGCCCGCACGAGATCAAGGGCGTAGGCATCTACGCCTACGTCCTGATCACGCCGGAGGCCGAGAGCCGGGACCAGGCGGAACTGGTGGCCGAGTTGCGCCAGCAGGTGCGGACGGTGATCGGGCCGATCGCCACGCCCGACCACATCCACGTCGCCGCGGGTTTGCCCAAGACGCGCTCCGGCAAGATCATGCGCCGGGTCCTGCGCAAGATCGCGGCCGGCGAGTACGACGACCTGGGCGACGTGACGACGCTGGCCGAGCCGGCGGTCGTCGACGGCCTGGTGGCCGACCACCGCGCCGCGACGGGCTGAGCCGGCATTCGGCCCTTCCGGCCGGCGGCTACACTCGGAGTCGGACGATGGCAGCGAAGTCAGACGAGCCGCTCCGCGATTTCGGGACGCCGATCCGGGTCCTGGTCGTCGCCGCGTGCGTCGTCGTGCTGGTGGCGGGTCTCCGGGCCGCGTCATCGGTCATCGAGCCCTTCCTGATCGCGCTCTTCGTCGTCACGCTCAGCCTGCCGGTCCTGTTCTGGCTCAAGCAGCGCTTGCCCACGATGCTGGCCGTCCTGGGCACGATCCTGCTGGATGTCGCCGTTCTGGCGGCGGCCGGCTCCCTGGTCGGGACGACCGTCAACCAGCTCGCGGGCGACATGGACAAGTACGAGGACCGCCTCACGATCCTGGTAGACGACGCCGTCGCCTGGCTGGAGGAACGCGACCTGCAGCCCGAGTGGCTCGCGTCCTCGTCCGAACGGCAGGATCTGCTGTCACGTCTGGATTCCGGCCTTCTCTTCGACTTCGCGAACCAGGCGTTGCGCTACACGGCGACGGCGTTCTCGTCGCTGCTGATCATCGCCTTCATCGTGATCTTCATGCTGTTTGAAGCCGCCACCTTTCGCGCCAAGGTCCGGATGGCCTTCACCGGCGACGGCGCGGAAGGGCGGTTCGCCCGCGTGATGCGCGAGATCCAGCACTACATCGGCATCAAGACGATGGTCAGCGCCGCCACCGGCCTGCTGATCGGTGCCTGGGTCGGGCTTCTCGGCGTCGACTTCTTCATCTTCTGGGGTCTGGTCGCCTTCGTCCTGAACTTCATCCCCAACCTGGGTTCGATCATCGCCGCCGTGCCGACCACCCTGCTGGCGATGGTTCAGATCGGCGTCGGCCGCGGACTCCTCGTCGCGCTCGGCTACCTGGTCGTGAACATGGTGATCGGCAACCTGATCGAGCCGCACCTGATGGGCCGCCGCCTGGGCCTTTCCACCCTGGTCGTCGTCCTGTCACTCGTGTTCTGGGGCTGGGTCTGGGGCCCGATCGGGATGCTCCTGTCCGTACCGCTGACCATGGTGCTCAAGATCATGCTCGAGAACACGGAGGAGTTTCGCTGGGTCGCCGTGCTGCTCGGCGACAGCAGGGCGGCAGAACGGATGGCGCCGGCGTCCGGCGGGGACAAGGAGGCGTGAGGGTGATCGCCCGTGCCGTTGGAGTCGCCGCTCTCGTCGGGTTCTCGCTTGCGGCGGCCGCCTTCGCGCAGGGTGAGGTCCTCGACAACGGGGACATCGTCAACCTCACCGAGGCGGGTCTGCCGGCCGAGGTCATCGTGGCCAAGATCGAATCGACCGCGACCGCGTTCGATACGAGTGCGGAGAAGCTGGTTGCGCTGGTCCGGGCCGGCGTCCACGCCGATGTGCTGGCGGCCATGGCGAAGGCGTCGGCGTCGACTGCCGGGGCAAATGAGGCGCCCGACGACGACACGGTCGGCGACGCCGTGCCGGCGGAGCGGCCGAGTCCGGAGCCGGAGCCGGTCCCACGTTCGTCCTGGCGAGTCGGGGCGAGGTTCTCGGACGCGCTGAACTCCGGTGGTCGCGGACCCGAGATGGTCGTCATTCCGGCCGGCCGGTTCTATATGGGTTGCGTCTCGGGAATGGGTTGCAGCAACCGGGAGCGCCCGATCCGCGACGTGTCCATCGCGCAACCCTTCGGGGTGTCGATCCACGAAGTGACGCTCGACGAGTACGACCGCTTCACCGCTGCCGCCGACCGCCCGCCAGTGGACGACGGAGGTTGGGGGCGGGGGCGCCGGCCTGCCCTGAACGTCTCCTGGTCGGACGCGCAGGAGTACGTGGCCTGGCTGTCGCGAGAGACGGGCGGCGCCTACCGGTTGCTGAGCGAGGCGGAGTGGGAGTACGTGACGCGTGCCGGATCGACGACACAGTTCCACTTCGGCGACCGTCCGATGGACCTCTGCCGCTACGCGAACCATGCCGACGTGAGCCTTCCCGAGCACGTCGAGTGGCGGAACACCCTGTGCTCGGACCGTGTCGCTCTCGAGACGGCCGAAGTAGGGAGCTACGCTCCGAACCCGTGGGGCCTCCATGACCTGCACGGCAACGTGTGGGAGTGGGTCGAAGACTGCTGGAACGGGAGCTACGAGGAGGCGCCCATTGACGGCAGCGCCAGAACCGATGGCGACTGCTCCCGGCGTGTTCTCCGCGGCGGTTCCTGGAACAACCGGCCGGCCCTTCTCCGAGCCGCGGGCCGGAACGGTGTCGGCGTGGGCGAGCGTGGTCTGAACATCGGCTTTCGCGTTGCGCGGACGCTGGCTCCCTGACGGCTACACAGGTCGGAAGTCGGTCTTCGCCGGAGTCACCTGTGCCAGGAGGCAGGCGCCGGGTTCTGCGTTACAGCAGCCTGGGGATGACCGCGCGGCGCCTCGCAGGGTACTCGGGGAAGCTCTCCCGATACCAGCGGTGTCGCCAGAGCGCGCGCGGCACAAGATTCGCCGCGGTCCATAGAGCGAACGCGAGGCCCGGCAGAGACCAGCTCATCAGGGCGAAGCCGGTCCACTCGACGATCTCTCCGGCCAGGTTGGGGCAGGAGACGAGGTTGAAGGGGCCGCCCCGCGGCAGCACGGCGCCGCCTGAGGCCTTAGCACGTAGCCGCGACAGGCGGTAGTCGGAGGAGATGTTGAGGGCGGCCCCGGCGACGAACAGGGCGGCGCCGACCAGGAACCGCGGGTCGGTGAACCAGCCCTGCGGATAATCGGCGATCCGGGCGTTGAACCAGCCCAGGAGTACGCCGTTGACGAGGTTGAAGGCGAAACCCGAGGCGGCGGTGATCGCGGGTAGCGGGCGCGCCTGGCGCTGGACGAACCACGGCCACACGAGGGTGCGGTGGACGTAGTGGGCAAGCCACAGGGCGACCAGGACATCCCCGACCGCGTGGCGCTCGCCGGCCGCGAGGTACACGGCCGGGAACACCGCCAGGGCGGAAAGTTCCATGAAGATCCAGCCCCAGCGCGCGTCGATACTCGGCCCCCGGGCACGGCCGCCCAACCGTCCGGTCGGGTCCTTTCCCACGAGAGCGTAGACCAGCACCGGCCCGGTCAGCCCGCACCAGATCAGGACGGCGGGTGTGAACCAGGACATGGGAAGGGTCGAAGGCTCAGGCCGGAGAGGCTACCGTGAGACCGGCGTCGGCGGCGGCGTCTGCGAGGCGCCGGTCGTAGGTCACGACGGCGTCGAGTCCGTCCAGGGAGAGGGCGGTGGCCAGGTGGATGGCGTCCAGGCTGCGGAGATTCGGCGGCCCGAGCACAGCCGCGCTGGCCAACAGGGGCCCACTCATGCTCACGCGGGAGACTCGGGCGAGCACTCGCTCCGCATCCCGGAGCCTGTCCTCCGTCCCGTCGAGTCGTCGGACCGTTCGCAGTACTTCGACCCGCGCGAGGCTGCTCGATATGTGGTCTTCGTTGCTGGCCAGGAAGTCGCGAAGTGCGAGCGACTCCGGCTCCGGGAGGACGAGCTTGACGATCGCCGACGAGTCCAGGTAGAGCACAACCGGTCAGAGCCGGTCTTCGCGGTCGGCGATCAATGCCTCGCTCGCCTCGGTCGACACTTCGCCCTCTGGCGGCGGCAGATCGAGCAGGTTTCCCACCGGCCTGGTCGCCCGCCCCTCTGCGATCAGGCGCTCCAGCGGCGACAGCTCTTCCGGGAGCGGCAGGAGCAGGCCGACCGGCCGGCCCCGGTCCGTGACCTCGAAGCGCTCGCCCTTGCGGATCCGGCGGACGTACACGCTGAGGTTCTGGCGCAGTTCGCGGATGCCGACCCTGGTTGTCTTCGCGGCTGGCTCGGTCGTGGCGGCTGGCTCCGTCATGATGACGCACACGGTAGCACATTGGGGCACGAAGGCTCGCCGGCCCTTCAAAGAAACCTGTCTCCTCCCGATTGACACATGACCTTCCCGTGCTAGTCTCCAAATCGGGACTATAAGGGTCCCGGTTTAGCGGCGTCAGGCGCCGGGACTCGATCGGGAGCGCCCAGGCCCCGCTCTCAGCACCGCTGACACGCCCCGTCGACGAGACACCCGTCATGATCCGACTGACCAAGCAAGCCGACTACGGCATCGTCCTGATGACGCAGCTCGCGTCGACCGGGCAGTCCGCCGCCGCTGAGCTGGCGGCCCAGACCCACCTGCCGGCGCCGATGGTCAGCAAGATCCTCAAGCTGCTGGCCAAGGCCGGCCTGCTGGTGTCTCATCGCGGCGTGCACGGGGGCTACGAACTCGCGCGCTCGGCGGCGGAAATCAGCGTCGCGCACGTGATTTTCGCGCTTGAGGGCCCCATCGCCCTGACCGAGTGCAGCGAGCACTCGGAGCACGAGTGTTCGTACGAGGCGTTCTGCCGAGTCCGCGACAACTGGCAACGGATCAACCGTGCCGTGAGGGAAGCGCTCGAGGGCATCACGATCGCCGAGATGGCCCGGCCGGACTTCATGGCCGGCGCCCCCGGCCGCGTCGCCGAGTCGCTGATTTCACTGAGGACGAGTTCCTGATGGCAACCGCAGCGGACACGATCGAAGCACTCGCCGAACGCGAGTACGAGTACGGCTTCGTCACCGACGTCGAGCAGGACACGGCGCCGCCGGGTCTGAGCGAGGAGATCATCGCGTTCATCTCGGCGAAGAAGAACGAGCCCCAGTGGATGCTCGACTGGCGGCTGGATGCCTACAGGGGCTGGCTGAAGATGGTCGAGCCGGAGTGGGCCAACGTGCGCTACGAGCCGGTCGACTACCAGTCCATCTGCTATTACGCCGCGCCGAAGAGCGACGACGACCGCCCGAAGAGTCTCGACGAGATCGATCCCGAGATCCTGGCCACCTACGAGAAGCTCGGCATCCCGCTCAAGGAGCAGGAGATGCTGGCCGGCGTGGCGGTGGACGCGGTGTTCGACAGCGTCTCCGTCGCGACGACGTTCCGCGAGAAGCTGTCGGAACTCGGGGTCATCTTCTGCTCGTTCTCCGAGGCGGTGCAGGATCATCCGGAGCTCGTGCGCAAGTACCTCGGAACGGTCGTGCCGCGGCGGGACAACTTTTTCGCCGCCCTGAACTCGGCCGTGTTCTCGGACGGTTCCTTCGTCTACATCCCGAAGGGCGTCCGCTGCCCGATGGAGCTCTCGACCTACTTCCGCATCAACGCGATGAACACGGGCCAGTTCGAGCGCACGCTGATCATCGCGGACGAGGGCAGCTACGTGAGCTACCTCGAAGGCTGCACGGCGCCGATGCGCGACGAGAACCAGTTGCACGCGGCCGTCGTCGAGCTCGTCGCCCACGAGGACGCGCGGATCAAGTACTCCACGGTCCAGAACTGGTACCCGGGCGACAAGGAAGGCGTGGGCGGCATCTACAACTTCGTGACCAAGCGCGGCCTCTGCGAGGGCCGGCGCAGCAAGATTTCCTGGACCCAGGTCGAAACCGGCTCGGCGGTCACCTGGAAGTACCCGAGCTGCATCCTCAAGGGCGACGACTCGGTGGGCGAGTTCTACTCCGTCGCGGTGTCCAACAACCGGCAGCAGGCCGACACCGGGACCAAGATGATCCACGTCGGCAAGCGGACGTCGAGCACGATCGTCTCCAAGGGGATCTCGGCCGGCGAGGGTCAGAACACGTACCGCGGTTCGGTCCGGATTCTGCGGTCAGCCGAGGACGCCAGGAACTTCTCGCAGTGCGACTCGATGCTGATCGGCGACCGCTGCGGCGCCCATACCTTCCCCTACATCGACGTCGCCAATCCGAGCGCCCAGATGGAGCACGAAGCGTCGACGTCGAAGATCGGCGAAGACCAGATTTTCTACTGCAATCAACGTGGCATCGAGACCGAGGATGCCGTTTCCATGATCGTCAACGGGTTCTGCAAGGAAGTGTTCCGCGAACTGCCGATGGAGTTCGCGGTGGAAGCACAGAAGCTGCTCGAGGTCAGCCTCGAGGGCAGCGTCGGCTGATCGACGCCGACGTTCCCGGAACCACCAGCGGCGGCTCAGGCGCTGCACGGAAAGATGAAGCAATGCTGAGGGCCAGTCATGCTGAGAGTACGTGACCTTCACGCGAGGGTCGAAGAACAGGAAATCCTGCGGGGCGTGAACCTCGAGGTCACGGCGGGCGAAGTCCACGCCGTGATGGGGCCGAACGGCTCCGGCAAGAGCACGCTGGCCCAGGTGCTCGCGGGCCGGGAAGACTACGAAGTCACGGCGGGTTCACTGGAACTCGACGGCGAGGACCTGCAGGAGATGGCGCCGGAAGAGCGAGCCCACGCCGGCCTCTTTCTCGCCTTCCAGTACCCGGTCGAGATCCCGGGCGTCGGCAACAGCTACTTCCTCAAGGCGGCGGTCAACGCGACCCGCAAGGCGAGGGGCGAGCAGGAACTCGACGCGATGGACTTTCTCCAGTTGCTCCGCGAACGGGCGAAGCTGGTCGACGTGGACGAGGCGCTGCTGCGGCGCCCGGTCAACGAGGGATTCTCGGGCGGCGAGAAGAAGCGGAACGAGATCCTCCAGATGGCGGTGCTCGAGCCGCGGCTGGCGGTGCTCGACGAGACGGATTCCGGGCTCGACATCGACGCCCTGAAGACGGTGGCCGCCGGCGTCAACGCGCTCCGGAACGAGGACCGGGCATTCGTCGTGATCACCCACTACCAGCGGCTGCTCAACTACATCGTGCCGGACCACGTCCACGTGCTCCAGGGCGGGCGGATCGTCCGCTCCGGCGGCAGCGAACTGGCCCATGAACTCGAAGAGAAGGGGTACGCCGGGCTGAACGGCGGCTCGGCGGGAGCCTGACCGGGACACGCGATGACGGCCGTCACCCCCACTCCCACCGAGCAGTACCTGGACCTCTTCGCTCGCCACGGCGAACGGTCGGGTGAAGCGGAGGCGGTCCGCCTCAGGCGGCGTCAGGCGATCGAGCGCTTCGAGGCGGCGGGCTTCCCGGGCCGGGGCGACGAAGAATGGCGGCAGACGAACATCGCCCCCCTGTTGCGCTCGGCCGTGACGGAGGCTTCGCGCGAAGAAGTCGGAGTACGGCAGGCGCGACGCTTTCTCTACCAGGGTTGCGACCGGCTCGTGTTCGTCAACGGCCGCTTCGCGGTCGAGCTCTCATCGATCCCGAAGGAGATCGCCGTCTCATCCCTGGCCGATCTCGAGGCGACGGGCGGGGCCGCGGACGCGGTCGCCGAACATCTCGGCGCCACGGTCGACGGTCGCGCTTCCTGCAGTGCCGACGCCGGTGTCCATCCCTTCGCGGCGCTCAACACGGGCCTGTTCGAGGACGGCGCCGCCATCGTGATTCCGGCCGGCGCCGTGGTCGAGCGACCGTTGCAGGTCCTGTGGCTCAGCGCACCGGCGGAGGGCGCCGCGGCGGGCTCGCTCGAGGTCAGCTTTCCCCGTCTGCTGGTCGTCGCGGGCGAGAACAGCCAGGCGTCGATCATCGAGACGTTCGTTGCGGTCAACGGCGCTGCCGGCGGCTACTTCGTCTGCCCCGCGGCCGAGTTCGTCTGCCGGGCGGGTTCCGTGCTCCACCACACGCGGCTCCAGGCCGATGCGTCGGACGCGTCTCACCTCGGTTTTCAACATACGGAACTCGAACGATCGGCCGTCTTCGACTCCTCCTCCCTGGCTTTCGGCGGCGGCCTGGTGCGTAACGACGCTGTTGCGCTCCTTGATGGTGAGGGCGCCCACTGCACCCTGGACGGCCTCTACGTGGTCGCCGGATCGCAGTTCGTGGACAACCACATGCGGGTCGAGCACCGCCAGCCGAACACGACGAGCCATCAGCTCTACAAGGGCGTCCTCGACGACCGGGCGCGTTCCGTCTTCAACGGTCGCATCTACGTGCACAAGGCGGCGCAGAAGACGGACGCCAAGCAGACGAATCGGAACCTCCTGCTGTCCAGGTCCGCCCTCGCCAACAGCAACCCCCAACTCGAGATCTTCGCCGACGACGTGCGCTGCACCCACGGTTCGACGATCGGCCGGCTGGACGAGGACGCGCTCTTCTACCTGAGGGCCCGCGGCCTTCCCCGCGAGGAGGCGTACGGAATGCTCGTCTACGCGTTCGCGCGGGAGCTGGTCGAGAAGACCTCTTTCGAGCCACTCCGGCAGGACCTGGAAGGCCGATTGCGGGCGAGTCTGAACGGCGGCCCGGGCGGCGGCGGGAGCAGGTAGGCCGATGACGGCGCCGGCGCCCTTGGCGGAGCGGGAGCGGCCGGCGGCGGCCGGGACGCTCGATGTCGACCGCCTGCGCGCATCGTTCCCGATCCTCGATCGGGAAGTGCACGGTCACCGGCTTGTCTACCTGGACAACGCGGCCAGCGCGCAGCGCCCGGAGGCGGTCATCGACGCGGTCAGCGACTGCTACCGCAGCTACTACGCGAACGCTCACCGCGGCGTCCACGCCCTGTCCGAGCAGTCGACCGACGCCTACGAGGCCGCCCGCGGCAAGGTCGCCCGTTTCATCGGCGCCCCGAGCAGCGCCGAGCTGGTCTTCACGCGCGGCACGACGGAGAGCCTGAACCTCGTCGCTCAGAGCTACGCCCGCCCCCGGCTGGGCGAGGGCGACGAAGTGCTGCTGACCGAGATGGAGCACCACTCGAACATCGTGCCCTGGCAGCTCGTCTGCGAGCAGACCGGCGCCCGGGTGCGGGCTGCAAAGGTAACGGACGACGGTGACCTCGACCTCGGCGCGATGGCCGCGTTGATCGGCGAGCGCACCAGGGTGGTCGCACTCGCCCACGTCTCGAACGCCCTCGGCACCGTGAACGACGTCGCCGCCGTCGCCCGTCTGGTTCGGGAGCGCTCGGATGCCGCCGTCGTCGTCGACGGCGCCCAGGCCGTGCCGCACATGGAGGTCGACGTGTCCGCGCTTGGCTGCGACTTCTACGCCTTCTCCGGCCACAAGATGTACGGCCCCGGCGGGATCGGCGCGCTGTGGGGTCGCGCGGAGTTGCTGGCCTCGATGCCGCCCTACCACGGCGGCGGCGCGATGATCACCCGGGTCACGTTCGAACGCAGCGAGTACACGGTGCCGCCGCACCGGTTCGAGGCGGGAACGCCTGCCATCGCGCCGGCGATCGGTCTCGGCGTCGCCGTCTCGTTCCTCGAGTCGGTCGGGCTGGAGCGGATCGAGCGGCACGAGCAGGAACTTCTTTCCCACACTCTGGAACAACTGGACGGTCTACCCTGGGTGCGAGTGCTGGGGCACGCCCCTGGCGCCGGATCGGCGCGGGCCGCCGTCGTCTCGTTCGTGATCGACGGCTCTCACCCCCACGATGTGGCAACGATACTCGACGAGCAGGGAATCGCGATTCGGGCGGGCCATCATTGCGCCCAGCCGCTGATGGAGCGGCTCGGCGTCCCGGCCACCGTGCGCGCCTCGTTCGGGATGTACAACACCCACGAAGAAGTCGACCGGCTGACGACCGGCCTGCACGAAGTGCGGCGGATCTTCGGCTGAGGGACGTAGGCTCCGAGTCCAGGACGATGTCCGATCTCCGCGATCTCTACCAGCAGGTCATTCTCGACCACTATCGGGCGCCGCGAAACTTCGGCCCGTTGGCGCCGGTGTCGAGCTGCGCCGAGGGCTACAACCCGTTGTGCGGCGACAAGGTCAAGGTCTACCTGCGGACCGACGGAGGGCGGATTGAGGGCCTGACATTCGAGGGCGTCGGATGCGCGATCTCGACCGCTTCGGCGTCGCTGATGACGGAGGCCGTCCGCGGACTCGAACGCTCCGAGGCCGAGGCGCTGCTGGCCTCCTTCCTGGCGCTGATGACCGGGGACGGCGAAGGAGAGGGCGGCGTGCCGCTCGGCAAGCTCGAGGTCCTGAGCGGCGTGAAGGACTATCCGGTCCGCATCAAGTGCGCGACCCTGGCGTGGCATGCTCTACGGGCCGCCCTGGAAGGCGGCGACGCTGCGGCGGTGTCCACCGAATGAGGTGGCCGCGCCGGCATAGAACGGAGGAACGCGCGATGGACAAGGCGGCAGAAAGCACGACGCCCGCGACGGCGACCGATCTGGAGGCCCGGATCGTGGAGGCCCTGAAGACCGTCTTCGACCCGGAGATCCCGGTCGATATCTATGAACTCGGCCTGATCTACGACGTGAGCATCGATGCCAGCGCCCACGTCAAGCTGCAGATGACCCTGACCTCACCGCACTGCCCGGTCGCCGAGTCGCTTCCGGGCGACGTCGAGCGGACGGTGCAGGGCGTCGAGGGCGTCGATGGCGCCGAAGTCGAGGTGGTCTGGGATCCCACCTGGAATCCGGCGATGATGAGCGAAGCCGCCAAACTCGAACTGGGGTTCTTCTGATGCGTAAACTCTCCCTTGCGACCGC
The DNA here is from genome assembly GCA_965232105.1 of Thermoanaerobaculia bacterium. Taxonomy (GTDB): domain Bacteria; phylum Acidobacteriota; class Thermoanaerobaculia; order Multivoradales; family Multivoraceae; genus Multivorans. The sequence continues at coordinate 999,038 of OZ246956.1, read as the reverse complement.
CCTCTCCACTCTCGTCCTGGTCCTCGCAGCGCCCGCAGCCGGCGCCGAAGAGAAGGACCACGGTCTGCGGGGCGCGAAGCACCCGGAACCGAACGTCCAGTTCGGCGGTCAACCGACCGAGGCTCAACTCGAGGCGATGGCCGCGGACGGCCTGACCTTCGTCCTGGACCTGCGCGCCGAGGGTGAGAACCGCGGCTTCGACGAGCAGGCTGCACTCCAGAGCCTGGACATTCCCTATCTCAACCTGCCCGTGGACGCGGAACGGTTGGAGCAGCCCGAGACGTTCGAGCGCTTCATCGAAGCGATGCAGAACCTCGATGGTCCTACGCTCGTTCACTGCGCCTCGGGCAACCGGGTCGGCGCCCTCTACTACGCCTACCTGGTCGCCGGGAAGGGCGTCGGCCGGGAAGAGGCTCGCGAGCGCGCCAAGGAGAACGGGCTGCGCAGCGAGGCGCTCGAGAAGGCCGTTGATCGCTACCTGGATTCGAAGCCCTGATGAGCGAGCTAGAGGCCGCCGGAACGCCTGATGCCGGAGCGGCTCCGCAGCGTGCGCCGCTGGACGTGGCGACGGACACGCTGCGCTTCCTCGCCGTCGACATGGTCGAGCGGGCGAACAGCGGCCACCCGGGCGCGCCGATGGGTCAGGCAGCGATGGCGGCGCTGCTATGGACCCGCTACCTGCGCTTCGCGCCCCAGGATCCGCAGTGGCCGAACCGGGACCGCTTCGTCCTCTCCTGCGGTCACGCCTCGGCGCTGATCTACGGCCTCCTGCACCTCGCCGGCTACGACCTGAGCCTCGACGAGATCCGCAACTTCAGGCAGTACGGTTCGCTCACCCCGGGTCACCCGGAGCACGGCCTGACATCAGGCGTCGAGGTGACGACCGGCCCGCTGGGCCAGGGCATCTCCGCGGCAGTCGGCATGGCGATCGCCGAGCAACTGCTCGCCGTCCGCTTCAACCGGTCCGGCCACACCCTGTTCGACCATCGCACCTGGGTGCTCGCCTCCGACGGCGACCTGATGGAGGGCGTCGCCTCCGAGGCCTGTTCGATGGCCGGCCATCTCGGACTCGGCAAGCTGAACGTCCTCTACGACGCGAACCGGATCACGATCGACGGCCCGACCGACCTGAGCTTCACCGAGGACGTGGTCGGCCGCTACGAGGCCTACGGCTGGCACACCCTGTCGGTCGACGACGGCAACGACACGGACGCCCTTGCCGCCGCCTACGACGCGGCGCTCGCGGAAACCGGCCGCCCGACCCTGATCAAGGTCAGCACCCACATCGGCTACGGCAGTCCGAACAAGCAGGACACCGCGGCCTCCCACGGCGCGCCCCTGGGCGCGGCCGAAGTGGTCGCCACGAAGGAGGCACTCGGCTGGCCCCTCGAGCCGGAGTTCCTGGTGCCCGACGCGGCCCGCGAGGCCTTCGCGCCGGCGGCCGACTTCGGCCGGGACGCGGCGGCCGAGTGGGGCCGGCTGCTCGAGTCCTACCGCCGCGATCATCCCGAGGACGCGGCTGAGCTCGACCGCCGGCTGGCCTTGGGGCTGCCCGACGGCTGGCGCGACGCGCTTCCCCGCTTCGACCCGGCGGACGGTCCGATCGCCACCCGCTCCGCCTCCGGCGTCACGCTCAACGCCCTGAAGGACCTGGCGCCCGAACTCGCCGGCGGCTCGGCGGACCTCACCGGCTCGAACAACACGCTGCTCGAAGGCGAAGGCGACTACGCCGCCGGCGCCCCGACCCGCCACTTCCGCTTCGGCGTGCGCGAGCACGCGATGGCCGCGGCGATGAACGGCCTGGCTCTCTCCGGCCTGTTCCGGCCCTACGGCGGCACCTTCCTCTGCTTCCTCGACTACCTGAAGCCGAGCCTCCGGCTGGCCGCGCTGATGGAACTGCGGGCGATCTACGTGTTCACCCACGACTCCGTGTTCCTGGGCGAGGACGGCCCGACCCACCAGCCGATCGAGCACCTGGCGCACCTGCGCGCGGTGCCCGGCCTCGTCGTCGTCCGCCCTGCCGACGCGAACGAGACCGCCGCCGCCTGGGCTCTGGCGCTCGAGACTCCGGGCCCCTGCGCCCTCGTCCTCACTCGCCAGAAGCTGCCGGTCCTCGAGGCGACCAGGGACGGCGCGCTAGACGGCGTCGCCCGCGGCGCCTACGTCGTGGCCGACAGCGTCGCCGAGCCCGACGTGATCCTGATCGCCACCGGCTCCGAGGTCGCTCCCGCGGTCGACGCCGCGGCAGAGTTGACGGCCGAGGGCCACGCCGTCCGCGTCGTCAGCATGCCTTCCTGGGAAGCCTTTGCCGCGCAGCCACAGTCCTACCGCGACGAAGTCCTGCCGCCCGCCGTCCGCCCCCGGCTGGCCGTCGAAGCCGCGGCGACGCTGGGTTGGGAGCGCTGGACCGGGTCGGAAGGCGACGTGCTCGGCCTGGACCGCTTCGGCGCCTCCGCCCCGTACAGCGACCTGGTCGAGAACCTGGGGATCAACGCGGCCGCGATCGCGGAACGCGGTCGGCGACTGCTGGGCGGCTGATCGGCGCCAGCGGCGCCGCCGGGCAGGAAGAAGACCTACCTGCCGCAAGAGTGTTGGTTGACGGACTGGTCGGAGGTACTATCTCCAGTTACCCTAGCGTCGCTGGTGTCGGAGTTGACGGCAGCGGCGTACGCCGGAGGCAAACTCCATGAGCGCGCTGCGAGAACCAGAGGACACGGCTCCTGTGTACCCGATCGTCTTCAAGATCCAGGTGGTCGTCCAGGGAACCGACTACAGTGCCGGTGTCGAGTTCCGTGGCGGAGCTGTAGTGACGTTGGAGGACGATGGGTACTTGGCTCACGGGCTCAAACCCGGTGGGGTGGCAGGTATCGGAGCGACTCTGGTCGAGGCGTACTTCGACCTGAAGACGAACATCGAACTCGTGCTCTACGAACTCGCGGCCAAGGCCTCGGACTACAGCGAGTTCCGGGGCTCCGTGTCCCACTTCTTCCGCGACACGGATAGCTGGGCGAAGGAAGCGTTCGCAGAGGCGAGGACGCAAGTTGCCGCCGGACAGGTCACCTGCGATCTTCCCGTGAGGGCGAATCCGGCCATGCGGCATCGCGTCGTGCAGTTTGAGGAGCAGTTGCCGGAGAACAATCCGGAGCCTCACGGTCTGGGCTTGGCGGGTCTTGGGGAAGAAGCCGCCTAGCAGCCCGTGGCCGAGATACAGCTGAACAAGGTCTTCAAGATGCTAGACCGATGTGCCCTGGGTCACACCAAGGCGCTCGGTCAGCACCGGTGGATCATCGACTACCGCGGCCGCAGGTTCTATCTGCCGACCGGGCAACACAGCAGGAGGCGTTCAGGACGAGGAGAGGTCGAGCGTCGTTTCGTCAAGGCTCTCTGCCGACGCTTCGACATCTTCGACTGTGCTCTGGAGGTGCATCCTCAACTCCGCCAGTAGACCCACGAGCGCTCACGAGCGCTCGGTTGGTCTGTTGACAAGGCCGGCGCACCCAGTGGCGCAGCTACTCCGGCAGGCTGAAGGCGATGTACTCGCCTCCCGAAGGCCCGCCCGTCCGGCCGCCGCCGGCGGCGATCACGACGTACTGCTTGCCGTCCACGCTATAGACGGCCGGGGTCGCGTAGCCGGCGGCCGAGAGCTTCGTTTCCCAGAGGATCTCGCCGTTCCGCGTGTCGTAGGCGCGGAACATCTCGTCGGGCGTCGCGCCGATGAAGATGAGGCCGGATGCCGTGACGACCGGGCCGCCGTAGTTCACGGCGCCGAAACCGAGGCCGGGGTGGGAGGGATAGTCGCCGAACGGCACTTTCCAGGCGATCTCGCCGGACGCCAGGTCGATCGAGTTCAGCGTGCCCCAGGGTGGTGAGTTGCCGGGCAGGTTCTCGTGGTCGCGCAGGTAGACGTAGCCGCCGAGGACGTAGGCGACCTCGCCCCTGGGCTCGTCTTCTTCGGGCTCGGGATCGAGAATGTACGCCTCGATGGCGCCGAGCTCGACCCGGTTCAGATGGTCGAATCCCTCCATCCGGCCGCTGCCCTCGCGGATGATGCGGCGCATCTCCTCGCGCTCAAGGCGCTCGCCGACACCGAGCAGGGGCCCCGCCATGTCCGTGCCCTCGAGCTTCAGTCCGTGGCAGCGACCGCAGTGGATTGCGTAGGTGCCGTACCTGCTGAAGCCGACGGGCACCTCGGTGAGGTTCAGGATCCCGGCGACGTCGTTCGCATTGACGATCAGGTGGTTCGCGTTGGGGTCGAACGCCGAGCCGCCCCACTCGCCGCCGCCGTCGTACCAGGGCATGAAGAGCACGGTGCCGACTTTGGGCGGCGCCCAGGGCCGCAGGTCCCAGTCCTTGATCCGCTCCTCGACGAACGCGCGCGCTTCCGGGGTGCGGTTCGTGATCTCGAAGTCCTGCCGGCTGATGACCACGGCCGACATCGGCTGCGTCGGCGCCGTCACCTCGCCCGGCAGCGTGCTCGGGATCGGCGTCTCGATCTCGTGGATCGGGTACATCGACTCGCCGGTCTCCCGGTCGAAGACGTAGAGCTGCCCCGTCTTCGTCGTCATCGCCACGGCGTCGATCACGCGGCCGTCGCGCTCGAGCTGAACCAGCGTCGGCGGCGAGGGGTTGTCCTTGTCCCAGAGGTCGTGGCGGACGACCTGGAAATGCCACATGAGGTCGCCGGTGCGCGCGTCGACCGCGACCAGGGAGTCCGAGAACAGGTTGTCGCCCAGGCGGTTCGCGCCGTAGAAGTCGGGCGTCGCCGACCCCGTCGGCGCGAAGAGGATGCCGCGCTCCTCGTCGAGCGCCATGCCGCTCCAGACGTTCGCTCCGCCGGCCCGCTCGAGCGATCCTTCCGCCCAGGTCTCGGAACCGAAGTCGCCGGGCGCCGGAATCGTGTCGAACCGCCAGACCGGACTGCCGTCCACGGCGCTGAACGCCCGAATGGAACCGGGGTAGGCGTTCGCGTCCTCGTTGGTCGAGAAGCCGAAGATCAGCTTGTCCTCGAACACGACGCCGGGGACGGTCACGTAGATGACGCCGTCCCTGTCCCCGTCCGGCGTGAGGTCGAGGCCGCCGCCGTCGCCGAAGGTCTCGACCGGCGTGCCGCTGTCCGCGTCGAGCGCGATCAGGTCCTTGCCGTGGGTGAAGAATAGGCGCCTGTCAGAGCCGTTCTCCCACCACATCAGACCGCGCTGGGCACTGCCGGGCAAGCCCAGATCGGAGCGCCAGATCTCCTCGCCCGTCGCCGCGTTCAGGGCGAACGCCTCGAGCTGGGGCGACAGCGCGTAGAGCACCCCGTCGATCACGAGGGGGCTCGTGTACATCGTGGCGCCGGCCCCCCGAGGCTCGCCGGAGTCGTACACCCAGGCGACTTCGAGGCGGCTCACGTTGTCCCGGTCGATCTCGGTCAGCGGGCTGTAGTGCTGGCGGCCCGAGTCGCCGAGATAGACGGGCCAGTCCTCGTCGGCGGGACCGCAGGCGGTGATCAGGAACGCCACAAGAAGGGGCGCGGCGCGCTTCAAGGCCGGTCGAGCGGATCGCATGGCGAGCAATCGTACTTGCTCGCCGGAGACTGGTTCCTGGTCGGAGCCGCGTGTAGTCTCATCGCCACAAATCCAAACGCGGTTCGAAAGGGGACGTTTCCGTGAAGAGGCTCACCTTTGCCTTCTCCCTTCTCCTGCTGGCGGCGGCCACCGCCGGCGCGGAGGATCAACCGAACATCGTCCTCCTGTTCGCGGACGACCTCGGCTACGGCGCGGTTTCCGCGTACGGCGGCGCCGGCATCCCGACGCCGCACATCGACTCGCTCGGCGAGGACGGGGTGCGCTTCGTGTCCGGCTACATGACCGCGCCCGTGTGCAACCCGTCGCGCAACGGCCTGATGGTCGGCCGCTACCAGCAGCGCTGGGGCAAGGAGCTGAACTCCCAGACCGTGCCGCCGATCGGCGCTGCCCGGGGAACGCTCGGCATCCACCACCGCACGATCGCCGACGCGCTCGGGACCGCCGGCTACACGAACGCGGCGATCGGCAAGTGGCAGCTCGGCATGCGGCGGCTGCTCCACCCGCTCGACCGCGGCTTCGACTACTTCTACGGCATGCCCTCCGGAATGAACTACGTCGATCCGAGCTGGCCCGGCGCTCACGCGCTGGATATCAAGCCGGTCACCCGGGGGAACCCGGACCGGATCGTCGCGATGTTCAAGGGCCGCGAGGAGGACGAGCTGAAGGAGTACCAGACCACGCAGCTCGCCCGCGAGGGGACCGACTTCATCGACCGGAACAGGGACAACCCCTTCTTCCTCTACCTCGCGTTCTACGCGGTGCACTCCCCGATGCAGGTGATGGACGAGCACTACCAGCGTTTCCCGGACTTCGACGACCCGTACCGGCGCGTCTACGCGGGCATGGTCAGCGCGCTCGACGACGCGGTCGGGATGGTCCTGGCCAAGCTCGAGGAGCACGGCCTGGCGGACAACACGCTCGTCATCTTCGCCTCGGACAACGGCGCGATGGTCACGCAGGACACGGAGCGGATCCACAACAGCCCGCTGATCGGCCACAAGCGGAACCTGTACGAGGGCGGCATCCGCGTGCCGTTTCTCATGCGCTTCCCCGGCCGCATCCCGGCCGGCACCGTCTACGAGCATCCGATCAGCTCACTCGACATCTTCGCCACCTCGGCGAGCCTGGCGGGGGTACCGAACGTGGAGAGCTACCAGCTCGACGGCGTCGACCTGTTGCCGTACCTGTCCGGCGAGCAGGAGGGCGCGCCGCACGACTACCTGTTCTGGCGCTCCGGCCCGAACGCCGCCGTCCGTCATGGCTCCTGGAAGCTGCTGATGGCCGGCGATCGGGTTCGCCTGTACGACGTAGACCGGGATCCCGGCGAGTCCGAGGACCTGGCCGGCGCCAACCCGGACCTCGTCGCGAAGCTGAAGGAGGCGTTCGCGCGTTGGAGCGAGGAAGTCGAGGACGGCCGGATGGCGCCATCGGCCCGGCGCGCGACGACCGACTACAACGGCGACACGATCGAGTGGCACATCTAGCAGGCTTCTACGGATCGGCGCCGGCGCGTTTGCCGCGCTGGACCTGGCCCCATCGCTCGAGGCGCAGGTGGGTGGCGCGGCCTGTCTCGGCATCGACCTCGAAGATCGCGACCTGTTCCTTGTCGCGGGTGCCGGCGAAGCGATGTCCGCCAATCGGCACGGTCTCGCGGCCCGCGATCATCAGCTTGCCCTCCTGGACCAGGACGGGGAGCGGGTTCCGGCCGAAGTCGTAGATGCCGGCGTAGCGCGTCAGCTCGTCGTCGCCCAGCTCGACTGCCGCGTGCTCCGGTTCCGGCACGCCGAGCACCGCGCGGGCGATCCGGGCCTCGAGCGGACCCGGTTCGGCCGACGTGCTGTTGCTCAGCACGGCGACGATGAGTTCGTCGTCCGGGTACCAGGAAAGCTGGCTCAGGAAGCCGTTGATGCCGCCGCCGTGGGAGATCTTCCGGTGGCCGGCCATCTCGCCGACAGCCAAGCCGAGGCCGTAGCCGATTTCCTCGCCGCCCGGCAGCCTGCGCCTGGTCGTCATCGCCTCGAAGCTGTCCGGCGCGACGACGTCGCCGGTGGCCAGCGCCGTCGTCCAGCGGACGAGGTCGAGGACGCTCGAACCCAGGGAGCCGGCCGAGAAGGGGAGCAGCATGGAGAGCGGTTCGTCGTTCAGCAGTTCGCCGTCCTCGACCCGGTAGCCCTCGGCCCGGTTGGGCACGATCGGGCCGCTGTAGAGGTAGTGCGACTCCCGCATGCCGAGCGGCCGGAAGAAGGTCTCTTCGAGGTACTCCGCGTACGACTTGCCGCTCGCCTTCTCGACCAGCAGGCCGGCCAGGTAGTAGCCGGAGTTGCTGTACTGGTAGCGGTCGCCCGGCTCGAACTCGTACGGCTCGGCCGAGAAGAGCTCGATCATCTGCTCGTGCGACAGGTCGAGGCGGCTCTGCTCCCAGAACGCCGGCATCTCGGTGTAGCCCTTGATGCCGCTCGTGTGATCGAGCAACTGTCCGACCGTGATGTGGAACTCGCCGACCGGGTAGTCGGGGAAGTACTCGGTGATCGGGTCGTCGAGGGCGACGTTCCCCTCTTCGACCAGCTTCATCACGGCCGCGGCGGTGAACTGCTTGGTCACCGAACCGATCCGGTAGACCGTGTGCTCCGTCGCCGGCACCCGGTTCTCGACGTCGGCGAGGCCGTAGCCCTTGGCCAGGATCAGCTCTCCGCGGTGCTGGACCGCGACGGAGATGCCGGGTGTTTGCGTCGCCTCCATCGAGTCGGAGACGAGCTCGTCGATTCGGTCGAGCAGGGCGCCGCGGTCGTCGGCGCCCGTGGCCGCGGGAGCGAGCGTCGTGGCGAGCGCGGCGAGGAGGATCGATCCGGTGGTCGAGGTGATGCGCATGGCGGCGATCCTATGGCGCGCTACTCTGTCGAGATGCCCATATCGAAGCGTCCAGCAGCCTCGCCGAAACTCCCTGCCGTCCCGCTCCGGGCCGCGCCGCCGGCCCTGGCGGTGTTCCTGAGCCTCACCGTTCTCGCCTGCACGGACACCTCCCTGTCGATCGACGACTACGCCGAGGCGCCCGCACCGGCGTCGCCGACGGAGGGCTACAACGAGCACCGGAACGTCTACTTCGGCGACGTCCACATCCACACCCGGTACTCCTTCGACGCCTACCTGCTCGGCACCGAGGTCACGCCCGACGAGAGCTACCGGTTCGCCAAGGGGGAGGCGATCGAGAGCTCATTCGGCAACGAGATGAAGCTCAAAGAGCCCCTCGACTTCTTCGCCGTCTCGGACCACGGGTTCTTCCTGGGAGTCGTGTCGCAGTGGGCGGATTCCTCGACCCGGGTCGGCCACATTCCGGGCGCGGAGGCGTTCCACGGCGTGAACGAAGGCGACAACCTGACCCCGTACTCGTCGCAGATGCGGTCGGTCCTGTTCCGGGAACGCTTCGGCCGCCAGATGCGGACCGACGGCGGCTTCCTTAGGCGGCAACGGGCCCGGATGGCGAACCACCCGCAGATGCAGTACGCGTCCTTCGACGACGACGCCCACCGTTCGGCCTGGGAGGACTCGATCCTCGCCGCCGAGCGGCACAACGACCCGGGCAACTTCACGACGTTCATCGCCTACGAGTGGACCTCCTCGACGCCGGCGCCCGAGTCGGCGGCGTACCACCGGAACGTCATCTTCGCGGGGTCGAAGGCGCCGGCGCGGCCCTTCACGCGGATCGACTCGCACGAGCCGGAACAGCTCTGGAGCTGGATGGACCAGCTGCGAGAGCAGGGCGTCGACAGCCTGGCGATCCCGCACAACATGAACCAGTCGCACGGCCAGGTGTTCCGGCTCAAGTACTCGGATGGCCGCGCCGTCGACAACGCCTTCGCCGAGCAGCGGATGCGCAACGAGCCGTTGGTCGAACTGACCCAGGTCAAGGGCACCTCGGAGACCCACCCCAAGCTGTCGCCGGACGACGAATGGGCCGACTTCGAGATCCTGAACACCCGCAAGGGCAAGATCACTTCCCACAGTGACCCGAGCCGAAGCTACGCCCGGCAGGCTCTGGCCAGCGGTCTGGCGCTCGAACAGGAAGGGCGCGGCAACCCGTTCAAGATCGGCTTCGTGGGCTCCAGCGACACCCACAACGGCGCGCCGTCGTTCGACGAAACGAACTACTTCGGCTCCGCCCCGACCTCGGTGAGTCCCGAGAACCGGGGTACGGTGCCGGTCTCCCGGGAACGCCTGGACTACATCGCCGGCCTGCCGCCCGCCGCGCGGGCACGGGGCGCCGTCGTCGACGACGAGCAGGGGCCCTACTTCGGCATGCGCAGCATGCAGTTCTCGGCCTCCGGCCTCGCCGCCGTCTGGGCCGAGGAGAACACCCGGGACTCCATCTTCCAGGGGATGCGCCGCAAGGAAACCTACGCTACCTCCGGCACCCGCATCCGGTTGCGCTTCTTCGGCGGCTTCGAGTACGACGGCCTCGATACCGCGAGTCCGGACCTGATCGCGCAGGCCTACGCCGGCGGCGTACCGATGGGCGGCGACCTGGTCGCCGACAGCGACGCGGCGCCCCGCTTCCTCGTCTGGGCCCAGCAGGACCGGCACAGCGCGCCGCTGCAGCGGATCCAGATCGTCAAGGGCTGGTACGACAGCGGCTACCGCAAGGAGACGCGGGAGCAGGTCTACGACGTGGGCTGCGCCGATGGCGGCATCGTCGACCCGGAAACCCATCGCTGCCCCGACAACGGAGCGACGGTCGATCTCTCCGACTGCTCCTTCAGCGAAGACCTGGGCGCCGGCGAACTCGCCACGGTCTGGGAGGACCCGGACTTCGACCCGGGCACGGACGCGGTCTACTACGTGCGAGTGCTCGAGAACCCGACCTGCCGCTGGACCACCTGGGACGCGCTGCGGGCGGGTGTCGAGCCGCGCGGCGGCGTCGCGCTAACGATCCAGGAGCGGGCCTGGTCGTCGCCGATCTGGTACTACGCCCCGCGGTAGCGGCTAAGCCCTGGTGGGCCGTGAGGGGATCGAACCCCCGACCCTTGGATTAAAAGTCCACTGCTCTACCAACTGAGCTAACGGCCCGCCGCAGTATACGTGTGGCCTACTCCCCGACCGCCGCCCGTACAGCCCCGAACCGCCCGCCCAGCCACTCCTCGAGCCGCCGGCCGCCGCTCACGACCGTTTCCTCGCGCCGCGGGCCGGAAGAGATCAGATCCGCGCTCGCGTCGAGTTCCTGCTCCAGGAAGTCGATGTAGTCGAGGGCGGCCTGCGGCAGGTCGCTCCGTTCGAGCACGCCGCGCGTGTCCTGCTTCCAGCCGGGGAAGGTGCGGTAGATGGGCTCGGCGGCCTCCAGACGGTCGGTGACCGCCGGCAGGTTCCGCACGACCTCGCCGCCGATGCGGTAGGCGACACAGACCTGGAGTTCGTCCAGTTCGTCGAGCACGTCGATCTTCGTCAGCGCCAGGCAGCGCGTCCCGTTGATCCGGCGCGCGTGGCGCAGGACGACCAGATCGAGCCAGCCGCAGCGCCGCGGCCGCCCGGTCGTCGTGCCGAACTCGTGTCCGCGGTCCCGCAGGTGGAGGCCGACGCCGTCCACGAGCTCGGTGGGCATCGGCCCTTCGCCGACCCGGGTCGTGTACGCCTTGACCACCCCGATCGCGCCGTCGATCGCGGTCGGCGGCACGCCGCTGCCGGTCGCGGCGCCGCCGGTCGTCGAGTTCGAGCTCGTCACGTAGGGATAGGTCCCGTGGTCGACGTCGAGCAGCGCGCCCTGCGCGCCCTCGAAGAGCACGGTGCCGCCGCCCCGGATCAGGCTGTCCAGTTCGACCGACAGGTCGCAGAGGTAGGGAGACAGGCGTTCGGCCCAGCGGGTGAAGTCCGCCGCGGCGGCTTCGGGGTCCAGCTCGGCGCCCTCAGCGGCCGTGCGCTCGAAGTCCGCGACCCGCACGATCTGCCGGTTCATCATCGCCTCGCCACCGGCTACGAGCTCGGCCAGGCGGATGCCGGTGCGGCCGGTCTTGCTCTCGTAGGCGGGGCCGATGCCCTTGGCCGTCGTGCCGATGCGGTCCGCGCCGCGCGCCTCCTCGCGCACGACGTCGAGCGCCACGTGCACCCGCGTCAGGGCGTGGGCCCGGTCGGAGAGCCGCAGCCGTCCGGCCGTCTCGATGCCCCGTCGCTCCAGTTGGGCGACCTCGCCCAGGAAGGCGTCCGGGTCGATCACCATCCCGTTGCCCAGGTAGCAGGCGAGCCCTGAGTGCAGGATGCCGGACGGGATCAGGTGCAGCGCGAAGTGCTCGTCGCCCTCGCCGCTGCCGAACTTCACGGTGTGGCCGGCGTTGTTGCCGCCCTGGAAGCGGACGACGGCGTCGAAAGCCGGGCACAGAAGATCGATGATCTTGCCCTTGCCTTCGTCACCCCACTGCATGCCGACGACGACTACGTTCGCCATGTCCGTTTCCCTGAGAGCAACTTGCGGTTCGGCCCGCATCGCCGCGACGCGGGGAGCGCGACCCTAGCAGCGATGGGCGGGCATGGAGCTGCCCGCCACTGGGTGCGCCGGCCTGCCATCCGTGCACCCGATGACGGGCGCACGGACTGGTTCACGGGTGGCGCGGATCGCGCCACCCGGGTTCTGGCCGGCTTCCGCAACTCTTGGGCGGCCAGCTCCGTGCTCGCCCATCGCTGCCGTATCATCCCGGCCCGTGGCCGAACACTCCCGCGACGGACTGCTGTTCGCCTGCGGCCGTGACCTGAGGGCAGGTCTGCTGTTCGGCGCGCTGCTGTTCGGCGGCCCGATCTCGCTTGCGCACCTCGTGCACAATCGGACGGACAGCGCCATCGCGGGAGTCGCCGCGCTCCTGCTCTTCGCGCTGCTCTACGGGGCCTGGGCGGGCGCCGCCTTCGGCGGCCTGGGGCTGCTGCTTCGAGTGCTCGCCCGCTTGCGCCGCAGGCCCGCTGGCAGCGCGGTCACGCTGGCCGCCTGCGTCTTCAGTCTCGTCTTCTTCGAAGTCGTCCTGTTCTATGGCCTGACCTACGGGCAGGTCCCCTGGTTCACCCCCGCCGGCTTCGCGGGCATGGCGCTGTTCCTGGCCGTGGCCGTTGTCCTGGCGGGCGCGGCGATCTGGCTCGTTACCCGGGCGCTGGCGGCCCAGCTCGCCCGCCTCGCCCCCTCCGGTCGACTGCCGCGGCTCGTGGCCGCGCTCGCGATGGCCCTGGTCGCGGCCCATGTGGCGCTTCCCATTGCGTTTCGGCTCGTGCCGCAGGAAAGGGCGGCGTCCTTCGATCCGACGGCGCTGGTCGCCGGCGCCGGGCCGCCGGTGGCCCTGCTGGGCTTCGACGGGGTGGATCCCGACATGCTCCAGGAGCTGATCGACGACGGCGAACTGGCGAACCTGGCGGAGTTCGTTCGCGAGGGCACGTCGAGCCGGCTCGAGACCTTCAGCGACGCGAACTCGGCCGTGATCTGGGCGTCGATCTACACCGGCGAGGCGCCCCGGCGGCACGGCGTCCACGACTTCTACCGGATTCGCTTTCCCGGCGCGGGGGCCGGTCTGTTTCCGGTCCACCGCACCAGCTTCAAGGAACTGATCGATCTCCTCGCCTGGGCGCCGGGGATCTCACGGCGCTTCGTCAACCGCCTCGACCTGGCGTCGCCGCCGATATGGGAGATCACGGACCGCGCCGGACTGCCGACGGTGGTCGTCGACGGCTACTTCTACTCGTTCCCGGGCCAGCGGATGCTCGAGCCGTCGAGCCGGCTCCTCGGCTACGGCCTGAACGACACGCTGGCGGCTTCCGGTAGCGCGGAGACGACGCTCGAGTGGTTCGCCCAGCCGCCCGAGCTGCCGCAGGAGGTGTTGGACGCGGCCGCCGGCCGACCGGACCTCGACTGGCAGCACCGGGCTGTCATCGCTCTGCTGGAGCACCGCGCCCGGCAGGGCGAGCCGCCGCCGCGGTTCCTCAACCTCTACACGCACGAACCGGACACCGTCTCGCACCAGCGCTGGCGCTGGGCCGAGCCGGAGCGGTTCCCCTTCGTGTCGCAGGCCGGCATCGACGAGCACGGCGAAGCGGTGGCCGGTGTTTACCGGCAAATCGACGCACTGGTCGGTGAACTGCGCGGGCTCCTGGGGCCCGAGACGGTCTTCGTCATCGCTTCCGACCACGGCCAGTCGCCGACCTTCGTCCACCGGTTGTATACCCAGCACCGGCACGGCCCGGACGGCGTGCTGTTGCTGTACGGACCGGGCGTTCGCCCGGGTCATCGGCTGGAGAGCAGCCATGTGCTCGATGTCTTTCCGACCGTGCTGGCCCTGCTGGGTTTGCCCGTGCCGGCGGACGCCGAAGGCAGGGTGCTGGATGACGCGTTCGACGCGCCGCCGAGCGCTGGGTCGCGGGCGCGGATCCCGACCTATCGCGACGCCTGGGAACCCGTCGACACAGTGGGAGGGACGGATGTCGAACGGACCCGCCAGGAGATCGAGCGCCTGAAGGCGATGGGGTATCTCTGAGCGGTCGCCGGCCGTTGTGGTTTCGCGCAGAATAGGCCCATGTCCACCGTCCGGCAGGTCCTCTCCACCCTCGACCGCGACGCGGTCGGCCGGTCGATGATGGACCTCGCCGCCGAGCTCTACCCCATCCCCCGCAGCCTGACCGGCCACGGCGTTCGCGCCACGCTCGAACGGATTGCTCGCCGGATCCCGCTCGAAGTACACGAACTCCCCACCGGCACGCCCGTCCTCGACTGGACCGTGCCGAAAGAGTGGGACCCGCGCGAGGCGTGGATCCGGGATCCCTCGGGCCGTCGGGTCGTCGACTTTGCCGACCACGGCCTGCACCTCGTCGGGTACAGCGTCCCGATCCACTGCCGGCTTCCCCTGAACGAACTGCGCCCTTGCCTGCACAGCCTGCCGGAGCAGCCGGACCTGATCCCCTACCGCACCTCGTACTACGAGGAGACCTGGGGCTTCTGCCTGCCCCACCGGCTCCTCGAATCCCTCCCGGACTGCGAGTACGAGGTCTTCATCGACGCCTCGCTCGAAGACGGTTCGATGACCTGGGGCGAGTGCCTGCTGCCGGGGTCGACCACCGAAGAGGTCGTCATCTCGAGCCACGTCTGCCATCCCCAACTGGCGAACGACAACCTCTCCGGCATCGCCGTCGCCGTCCATCTCGCCGAAGCCCTGGCCGCCGTGCCCGAGCGTCGCTACAGCTACCGCTTCCTGTTCGCCCCCGGCGGCATCGGCGCGATCGCCTGGCTGGCCCGGAACCGCGACCGGCTCGACACCTTCCGCCACGGTCTGATCGCCGCGAACCTGGGCGACGCGGGCTCCTTCCACTACAAGAAGAGCCGCCGCGGCGACGCCGAAATTGACCGGGCCGTTGTGGCGGGCCTGGCCGAACTCGGCGAGGAACTCGTGACCGAGGACTTTTTCCCCTTCGGCTACGACGAACGCCAGTACTGTTCGCCCGGCTTCGACCTGCCGGTCGGCGTGCTGACCCGCACTCCCTGGGGCCAGTATCCCGAGTACCACACCTCAGGGGACGATCTGTCGTTCGTCCGCGCCGACGCGCTGGCCGGCTCGCTCGCCGCCTACCTGGCGACGGCCGCGGTGCTCGAGGAAGCGCGAGGATCGGGTGCGCCGGCCTGCCATCCGCGCGCCCGCGGACGGGCGCACGGACTGGTTCGCGGGTGGCGCGGATCCGCGCCACCCGGGTTCTGGCCGGCTGCCGCCGAAGGCGGCCAGAAAGGCGCCATCCGCAGCGGCCCGGACGCTCGATCAGCCCAGGCGGGCTCCCGGCGCGCCGCCGGCGACCGCCGCTACCGCAACCTGGAGCCCTTCGGCGAGCCCCAGCTCGGCCGCCGCGGTCTGTACGGCGGCCTGGGCGGCGCCGGGCGCAAGGACCGCGAGATCGCGATGCTGTGGGTGCTGAACCAGAGTGACGGCGAGAACTCGCTGCTCGACATCGCGGAGCGGTCGGAGATGCCGGTCGACATGGTCGCGGAGGCTGCGGACGCGCTTCGGGAGGCGGGGTTGCTGGAGGAGGCGGGCTAGGGCTTCACGACGCGGACCGGCAGCCGTAGCGGCTCGCCCCCGCGTTGGGCGAACCACGCGATCTGCTCGTAGACGAGGTCGGCCTCCAGGGTGTACTCGCCGGGTTCATCCGGCACGCGGACAGTCAGCATGATCGTCTCGAAGGCGCCCGGGTCCATCCGCGGCAGCAGAGTGCGCGGGCCCTCCGGGCCGACCTGGGGGCCGGGTTCCGCGTCCTCGCCTTCCGCCGGCGCGAAGCCCTGGCGCCAGCGGGATCCCAGGTTGACGCCGACCGCCCCCTGGCGGTCCCACGTCGCTTCCGATTCGTTGGTCACACCCACGGGGAGCTGAACTTCGGAGCCCGCCGCAAGCGTGGCCGGCACCAGGCCCACGGTGCCGATCCTGGCCGCGAAGACGTCGGCGTTCAGGTGCTCCTCACTGCCCAGGATGCGCAACTCCGCGCCGACGTAGAAGGTCTCCTCGGTCTCCCGGTTCCATGCGTACGCGGAGCACGGTGCCGGCGGCCGCACCCGGGTCCACTTCGTCGGCGCGCCGCGCGTGGTCTCGATGCGTACGCGGTGGACGTAGCTCCGGGCCCCGTCGCGTCGCCTCGTCTTGTGGGGCTTGCGGGAGCCCAGGACGACCCGTTGCGGTTGGTCGGCTTCCGCGAACTCGACGTCGACCGGCGGGCCGCCGTCCAGCCTCAGACGGACGCGGTTCCCCGCCACCGGCGAGGAGACGGAGAGCACCAGGTCGTCGTAGCGGTGCCGTGATTCGAGGAAGAGCTCGCTCGGCCCGCGCGCGGCGACCCACCAGGGGCCGCCCCGCGCCAGCACCCGGTCCGCGCGACCCAGGACCGCCATTCCGGCGACGCCCCTGCGTTCGTAGCCGGGCAGATTGCGGAGCGAGAACTCGAACGGCAGGTAGCGAAGCGGGGCGTTCCGCGTGTGCGCCTGCAGCGTCGGCGAGGGGACGGTGACGCCGAACGGCGCGAGGACCATCGCGCCGACGAAAAGGCCGGCCGCGGTGAAGCCGGCCGGGACCGTCCAGGGCGGGATCCGGCCCGGAACCAGGAACAGGAATGCCGGGACGACGCTGACGAAGTAGCGATTGCCGACGAAGCCGCCGCCGCCCTGCCAGTTCCAGCCGATGAAGAGCAGGAAGTAGCCGGCGATCACGACCAGCGACAGGAGCAGCAGCCAGTGGTCCCGGTCGCGGCGACGGCCGAGCAGGAACAGGGCGAGGACGATGCCGGTGAAGGGGTGGTAGGGCAGCAGGCCGGCGTGCCGGCCGACCAGGAAGTAGCCGACGTTCTCGACCACCTCCCCCACCGACTGGCGCGGTATGCGGAACAGCCACGTGAAGGCGTTGCCTGTCGGGGACTCGGGGATCACGTTCGTGGTCGTCGAGCCGGCGGCCGGATCGGGCTCGCCGGCGCTTCGCGCCTCCTCGATCCGGCGCGCCTCGAGGATCTCCGGCGGCCAGTCTCCCGGCTCGCATACGCGCACCGCGGCCCGCACGTCGGACCCGAGGTAGGGCAGGAGCTGGCCGGTCATGCCCTGCGACATTCCCGCCAGCAGTGCCAGGGTGACGGCGAAGCTGGCGGTCCAGACCGCGGCGGGCTTCCACTGCCGGCGCAGCAGGAAGGCGCCCGCGAGCGGCAGCGCGATGGCCGCGAACATCGGCTTGTTGTAGGCCGGCAGCGCGAGCAGCACACCGGAGAGGGCGGTCAGCCACCAAGCCCGCCGGCGGTTCTCGAAGCCCCAGTACAGCGCGCCGAAGACGCCGAACATGTTGAACACCTCGGGCTGCAGCCAGAAGACGTAGCGCGAGCAGGCCGAGAGGAGCAACAGGCCGCAGGCGAAGGCGGCGGCCGTCGCGGGCGCGGTGCGGCGGGCGAGGAAGACCGCCGCCAGCCACACCATCGCGACGAACAGCGCCATGTTGAGGAACACCATGCCGTTGGCGCCGAAGAGCGCGGCAAAGGGCGCCGCGAACAGCGGGTAGGCGAGCGGCTTGCCGTAGTGCGCGCTGGTCCAGCCGTCCGACGTCATCAGGATCAGGTTGTGCGTGGAGGCGAAGGGGAACTCCTCCAGCAGCCGGTCGCCGTCCGCGGGTTCGTAGCGCAGGTCGAAGTCGCGGGCGAGGCTGAGCGCCATCAGGTAGTAGGCGGGTTCGTCGGCCTTGAGCGTCGCAGGCTGGCCGGGTTTGCCGATCGTCAGCGGCACGGCCAGCAGGAAGCAGCTCAGGGCGGCCAGCATCACGACCGTGGGCCGGCTGGCGAACAGTCCTTCGCGGTTCCGGAGCAGGGACCGGAGCCGCCTGGTCGACCCTCGGGTCCCGGGGATCACGGCCGGACTCCGGGCGGCGTCCCAGGCGCCGAGCGCCAGCCGCCGGCCTCAGGCCAGCGCGCGCGCGGGAGCCCCGAGGAAGGATCGGAGTCGACGACGGGCGCCGTTTCCGTCGGCGCGGCGAACTCCACGGACGACACGGGTCCGACGGCCCTCCACGCCCGCGTCGACCCGCGCAGGAAGAGGAGCGTGTCGCCGTTGCCGATCCATTCGGGGTAGAGCGAATCGGGGGCCGCCGCCCACCCTTCGGCCCGCCACTCTCCCACTTCGAATCGGGCCGTCCGCACCCGGTAGACGTTCCCGTCGTAGCGGCTCCAGGCCACCGCGGCACCCTCCGGCGTGACCAGCAGCCGAGGCGTGATGTCGGGCACCCGGTTGTCCGGGGACACACGGCCTCCGGTCCAGCTTCCGTCCGGCCGACCTTGTCGCCAGACGAGATCGTCGTCGTTGCCGTCGAAGGCGGACCACACGAGGAGCCAGGAGCCGTCGGCGAGTACGACGGCGTCGAGCGCGGTCTGCGATCCGGGACCCGCGCCGACCAGGCGGGTCGCGGCCTCGAGTTCACCGTCGCGATACGGAGAAAGCCACACCTCCTGGGCGCGGGGCCGCGTTGCTTCGAGCCACGCGAGGCCCCGCAAGGGCTCCGCCCCTTCGGCCGCCAGCCAGCGAGCGGAGGCGATCTGGACCGCGTCCTGCCGGCGGTCGGGCGGAGCGATGGGGCGGACTCGATCGCCGCGACCGGCGTGGAGACTCAGGCGGGGGCCGTTCCTGTCCACGGCGACTCCCGCGACCGCCCACTCCTGCAACCCCTCCGGGTCCCTACCGAGCAGCACCAGGTCGTCGTAGCGGACGGGCACTCCCGGTGCTTCCGTCGCCGGCAGTTCCACTGCCTGCTCGGTGCCCAGCCACAGGGTCTGCTCTGCATCCGTCGCCTGGAGGTGAGCCCAGTCCTCTCCCCGATAGGCGGTCAGGCCGTCGGCGGCGAGGCCAGGCGGGAGCCCGGCGGTCCAGGCAAGGAATGCCAGCGTCAGGCAGAGCGGCCTTCGCATCGGTCTCAGCTTACCGGGCGGTTCGGCACGGTGCTGCACCGCGCGGCGCCCCTGCGGTTACCGGAAGCCTCGCCGGGTGCGGGCCGGTAAGCTGCGCGCGTGCCCGGCGGTGCAAGCAGGTTCAGCGAGCAAGTCGCGGTCGTGGCCGGGGCCACGGGGGCGATCGGCGGGCAGGTCGCTCGCCGGCTGGGGTCCGAGGGTGCTTCCCTCGTGCTCATGGGTCGGAACCGGGCGCGCCTTGGGGCGATCGCCGGCGAGCTGGAGGGAGCGGCCGGAGTCGTCCGGACCGTGGCCGGCGACCTCGCCGAAGCCGCCGTGATCGACGCCGCCGAGGCGGAGTCGGCGTCGCTCGGCGACGGCGTCGATTTGCTGGTCCACGCCGCGGGCGCCTTTCGCGCGGGTTCCTTCGAAACGGCGCCGTCCGCTGACCTCGACCACCAGTTCGCGGTCAACGCGCGTGCTCCCTACCTGCTGACCCGGCGGCTGCTTCCCGGTCTCCGCCGGCGCGGAGGCCTGGTCGTGTTCGTCAACTCGACGGCGGGCCTGGTTGCGGGTGTGGGGAGCGCCGCGTACGCGGCCAGCAAGCATGCCCTGCGGGCTCTGGCCGACGCCCTGCGCGCCGAGGTCAACGCGGACGGCGTTCGCGTGCTGAGCGTCTATCCCGGGCGCACCCGCAGCCGGATGCAGCAGGAGGTCTGCCGCAGCCTGGGCCAGCAGTACGATGCGGCGCGGTTCCTCGACCCGGCCGACGTCGCGTCGGCGATCGTCGACGCGGCGGCTCTGCCCCCCTCGGCCGAGGTCTACGATCTGCGCCTCAGGCCGGCCAGCAAGCCGCGGCTGTAGCGCGACACCTACCTCCCGTCCGCCGCCGGCTGCTTCGGGGACGTCACCACGTACCCGAGCGCCTTGAGCTGCTCGAGTTCCTCCGGTGTGGCCACCGGTTCGCCGCGCTCGGCTAGCCGCGTGGCCCGGTCGACGCCGTTCGCCGCCTGCCAGCTACCCTGCAGACGGCGCGCGAAGTCGTCCTCGACCGGCACCGGCTCGACCGTTCCTTCCGGTGACCACGAGAACGACTCGAGCCGCGGGGCGGCTCCCGAAGCGCCCATCAGGGGCGGAGCTGTCTCGAACTGCCGCTCGAGCCGGGCCACGAGTTCCCCGGGCTCCTCGGCCAACGGCGCCGACGGTTCGCCGTCCGCGAGCGCCAGCATCGCGTCGTAGTAGCGGTCCTCCGTCGGGGCGAACCGGCTTTCCCACACGATCTGGCGCCCCTCCTCGACCAGGGAGATCTGATTCGTGCCGTTGCCCAGGTAGAGCTCGGAGAGCGCGCCGTCTAGGCTCGGCTCGAACAGGCTCGGCGGACTGCCCGCGGGCGGCGTCCCTCCCGCGGCCTCCACGAGGGTCGAGAAGAGGCGGTGGTTGGCGACCACGGGTCCGGGGTCGAGAGGCTGGGTCCAGCCGGCAGGAAGCTTGACGACCAGCGGCACCTCGATCAGCACCCGGTGCAGGTTGTTGCCGTGCAGGACCTGCCCGTTCTCGCCGAACTCCTCGCCGTGGTCCGAGGTCACGGCGATCAGGGCGTCGTCGAAGTGCCCGCTCTCGCGGAGCGCTTCCAGCATGGCGCCGACCAGGGAGTCCGCGTGGGCCGCGTTCAGTTGGTAGAGCTGCCAGGCGCGCTCCCTCAGGTCCACGTCGAGGGGTAGGGCCGGATCGGCGAACTGCCGCATCTCCAGGGGCGTGATCCGCTCCGGCAGGTCGTCGCGCGGCGCCGCCAGCCGGTCGATGTACGGCTCGTGGAGGCGGTATGGCGCGTGGGGGGGCAGCATGTGCATCCAGACGAACTGGGGTCCCCCGTCCAGGGCGCGGAGAACCCCGGTGACCCGTTCCATCCGGGCCACGGGTCCGAAGCGTTCGAAGCCACGGACGTACCCGAAGGTCTGGGTCAGCCAGGGGTTCGACCGGAAGGCCGCGTTCCGGAAACCGAGATCGCGCAGGATCTCCGGCAGGGTCGGCAGGTCGTCACGCAGGCTGGCGCGAGCCGCGTGCCAACTGCCGTGTCGCCAGGGTTGCCGGCCCGTGAACAGCGACGCCATGGACGGCACCGTCCAGCTCGAACTGGCGATTGAGGTACCGGCCCAGTCCGCGTCGGCGGCCAGGCGGTCGAGGTGCGGCATCAGGCCCGTCCCGACGAGGTCGGCGCGCAGCGCGTCGATCGTGATCAGGACGATCGGCCCGCGGTGGACCGGCGGCGGTTCCGAACAACCCGAGGCCAGGGCCGCGACGGCAACCAGGCCGGCGGCAAGGCGAGTTCCAGTCGGGCGGCGCTTCATGCCGACTACCTTATGACCGGTCCGTCCGAGTCCAGTAGGCTGTTTCCGTAAGCGGCTTCCGTCGGAACCCTACGCCCGCGCGTTCCCAGGGTGTTCATCTCCCCATCAGCTTCCGTCAGTCAGCCCTACGATTGCCTGGTGATCGGTTCCGGACCGGCCGGAATCACGACTGCCCTGGAGTTGGCCAAGGCGAACAGGAAGGTTCTGGTCTTCGAGTCCGGAACCGCCGACGAGGCACGCACGGACATGTTGAACGCGTTCAACGCCGGGCATTTCCGGGACGATTGGTGGGACAAACACTCGATTCGCGTCCTTGGCGGCACGTCGAGAGTCTGGACCGGCTGGTGCGCCACCTTGATGGAGCGCGACTTCAACAACCCCGCCGTCGGGGTTCGCTGGCCCATCACGAAGTCCACCCTCGCGCCGTACTACCGTCGCGCCGCCGCGATTCTGGACCGGGACTCCGCCGCGCTCGACCTCGAGAGACGCTGGGCGCCGGGCTTCCTCTTTCGACCGTTCTCCCGGGAACCGCCAACCCGCTTCGGCGCGAAGTACTTCGACGTGTTGGAAGAGTCCGCGGCGATTCACGTAGCGCTCTCCTGCTCGGTCGTTGGTCTCGAGCCCAACTCGTCGCGGTCCGCCGTCGAGCGATTGAGCTACTTCCATCACCCGTCGGGTGAGACCCGGCAACTTGCGGTCGATCCGGCGCAGTCGGTCGTTCTCGCCGGCGGTGGCGTCGGCAACGCCCAACTGCTGTTGCAGCCCCGCTCGGATGGCGGCGTTGCGACGGGCAACGAGAGCGGTCTGGTGGGGAAGTTCCTGATGGAGCACCCGCACGTCGGCCGGGGCGCCGAACTCGTGCTCGACGAGGAGATCGAACGGCAGCCTCTACCTAGAGACTTCGGTGGCGTTGCCCCCGCGCTGGTTCCCGACGATGAGCAGACGGCCGCTCACGGACTGCTCGGCTGCAGCGTTCATCCGCACCGGCGGACAACCGACCATCCCATGGTGGAGTACCTGTCCGGGAAGGATGGCAAGCGGTTCCACCACTACCGGGCCATTCTGCGAGCCGAGATGTCGCCATCCGCGAGCAACGCCGTGTCCCTGACCGGCGAACGGAACTCGGCCGGGCTGCACAGGCCTATCGTGCGATGCGCCGTTGGCGGGGACGACTTTCTCAGTATCGAGAGGACGCTGCGCCTCCTGGGGCAATCGCTGATCGAGTCGGGAAAGGGCCGCGTACGCATCAACAACCGGAGGCTCTACGGAAACGTCACGGGTGGCGGCCACCTGATGGGGACCACGCGGATGGGCTCGAACCCGCGGGATTCCGTCGTCGATTCGGACTGTCGAGTCCACGGCTACCACAACCTGTTCGTGGCCGGATCGTCCGTGTTTCCCTCGACGGGTTACGCGAATCCCACGTTGACCATTGTCGCGCTGGCGTTGCGCCTGGCCGATACGCTGACGACCTTGCGATGACCGTGGCAACCGGGAAGCGGCGCCTGTCGCGACGAGTGCTCCTGGCCGGTGGCGGCTCTGCCGTCGCGGCGACGGCGATCTGGTGGTTCTCGGGACGGACGTCCCCCCCGAACGGGCCCCTACGGGATGGCGAGGACATCCCGGACCTTGCCGAGCCCTGGCCGTACACCGACTACGACGGGTGGGTCGTCACCGTTCCGGACAAGCGTCTTCTGGCGGCCAGCGCGACACGGCGGTGACCGAGGACGGGTCAGTCGTTCGGCGGGGAATGCTCTGCAAGCGGACGGCGCGTCATTGCTTCACCCGCAACTTGATGTTGCTGTAGGTCCAGCCCCACTGAGGCGGCTCGATCTCCTCCTTGCCGTCGCTGCCCGCCACGAGGAGAAGCTGGTCGGCGGCGGTGAAGACGAGCGAATCGACATTCGCCGCTTCCCGGGAGCAGCGCTCGTCTCCCGAGCCGTTCGTCACACACAGCGACACCTGCCCGCCGGCTGCGTAGCTGAAGCGGAACGAGTGGTTCTGGTTCGGCGCCAGAGGGCGAGGCAGAACGAACCTGGGTTTGTCGCTGTGTTTGAGTCCGATGCCATGACGAACGAATAGCTCGTTGCGTCGTTGCACGGTGAACCCGATCAGGTTCAGGTGACGGCTGATCCCCAGCCAGAAGATCTGCGCCCCGACGGGATTGATGGAGGTTGTGCGCAGGTCGAAGCGCAGTTCGACATTGCGGTAGTTGCCGGGCGCCAGACGTTTGCCGAGGCGGTACTGGAGGTTGCTCCTGGTCACGGTGTGCCGTGTGCGCTCGAGATCAAGACATGTCCAGCCCGTGGGACAGGAATCGGCTGGTGGCGGCGGCGGTGGATCCGACGGATCCGGTGTCGTCGGGGGCTCGTCGTACTCCGGCGGCGCCAGACTGGATACGCCGCTCTGGGATGGTTCCAGGACGGAAATCTGGTTGTACGAGCTATCGGTGACCAGAGCAGCGACGTAGAAGTTGTCGGCGCAGTTGGTCGAGATCGTGTAGCGGTCTCCCAGTTCGACGCCGGCGACGAGAAGCACGTCGGAAATGTAGGTCAGGGACAGGGGCCGGTGACTCAGTACGGTCGACTCCCGCGCCCAGTAGCCCTCGTGGCTGCGGACGCGATGCTCGCACCGGTTCTGTGCGTGGGACAGGTTCAGGATCGCGTAGTCCGAACGGTCGTAGGAGTCGCGGCGCAGACCGCTGACGAACGCCCACGAGCCGCCGCGGACCAGGCTTTCCGAGTCGACGATCGGGATCTGCTCACGCAACCCGACCCACTTGCCGCTCGAGTCCAGCGGCACCAGAAACGCCTGGAAGGTGAGTTCTCCGTGGGCCGTCAGCTCGACCATCGAGGGGCCGCCCTGTGCGAGGTCGGAATAGACCATCGTGCGGCCCGCCGGAACCGCGACCCGGGTCGGGGGCGTCGGGCGACTGATTCCGTCCGTACCCGCGGCGATCGGGAGGATGTCGAAGCTCTGACTCCGGCCCGTCGGATTGTGGACGCTGAGAAGAACGTCCTTGGTCTCGTCGCTGTCGCCGATCAGGACGTATGACGTTCCTTGGGCCGAAAGGGCGGCGGGAACACCGAGTACCGCTGCCAGAACCAGACTACAGGTTTGCCTCATCATTCCGGTCTTCTCCTCAGGGGCACGACGGGCCCGAGTACAAGGAAAACTGAAGTGCGTGCAAACATGCACAATAGCACATAAGTTGACAAGAAGGAACCCATCGAACAGTCCGGGGTTCGACACTTGTAGGATGGCGGCCCATTGGCCGGTAACACCTTCCTCGGGATGTCGGGAATTCACCCTCGGGCGCTCCGGCTCGCCGCCGCGACCCTCGCAGCCACCACGCTCTGCGCCGGCGCAACGGCCCAGACGCCTAATCGCTGCAAGGCATTCGGCGACAGCATCACGGCCGGCGTCGGCGATGATCCGGGGCGGGCGTCGCCCGGTTACCCGCCGCGCCTGGAGGAGCTGGTTCCCGGACTTGTCGTCGACAACCGCGGCGTCGGGGCCGAGCGGACGCCGGAAGGCCTGGCCCGTGTCGGCGGCGTGCTGGCTGAGCCGGGGGACTGCCTGTTGCTGATGGAGGGCACGAACGACATCAGCCGCGGCATCTCAGCCGAAACGACCCTGTTCAACCTGGACCAGATGGCCGCGCGGGCGTCCGCGGCCGGCTGGACGCCCTACCACGCTACCCTGATTCCGCGCCTGCCGAATGCCCGTTTCGACCCGAACAACTGGCGGAACCAGGATCTCGTCCAGTCGATCCGGCGACTGGCGGCGATCCGGGGTCGCGGCCTGATCGATCCGTTCGAGGTCTTCGCGACGCAGCGGCGGCTGTTCCACGCCCTCTACTACGCTGGAACCGAGGATCCCGTAGGGCACCCGAACGGAGCCGGCTACGACCTCCTCGCTTCCGCCTTCGCCGACGTGCTGCAGGCCGCGGACACGGTGCCACCGGTGCCCACGCGGCTGATCCCCGCGCACGGCGCGGAGGGGATTCCGGCGACGAGCGCCGTGGAGGTCAACGTGCGGGACTTCGGCAGCGCGATCGACACGGATTCCGTGATGCTCCTGGTCGATGGTCTGCCGGCGCCGGAACCCGGGGTCGGCGACGATGGTCGTTGGCTGCAGTGGCGCTTCTCGCCGGCAGCGCCACTCGACGGCGTGGTCACGCTTTCCCTTCGCGCCGCGGATGCCGAGGGCAACGTCACCGATCGCGCGGTGGGTCGGTTTGTCGTCGAGGGCGTTGTTCCGCCGCGGGGCGACATCGATCGGGACGGTCGGGTCGACGGCCGGGATCTCGTGTTCCTGGGTCTCGCTTTCGGGGCGGGACCGACGTCGCGCCGCTTCGACGCGGATGCCGATCTCGACGGCAGCGGCCAGGTGGACGGCGAGGATCTGGCCATCCTCGCGGCGAACTTCGGCGCCAGCGTCTGAGTCCGGCGGAGGGAAGGGGCAGAAGGGAAGGAACATGCAACTCGGCATCCTGGGCCTGCCCAAGTCGGGCAAGACGGCGCTGTTCAACGCGCTGACTGCTTCCCGGCAGGCAACCGGCAAGTTCCGGGCCTCGAACACGACGAACGTGGGAGTTGCAGCGGTGGGGGACCGCCGCCTGGAGCAGCTCCGGGACCTCTACCGACCGAAGCGCTACGTGCCGGCGCAGGTCCGATTCGTCGATGTTCCCGGTATCGATCGGGGCCGGGGAGAGACGCTGGACTTGGCTGAACTGCGGATGATGGACGCCCTGGTCCACGTGGTGCGGGCGTTCGAGGACGCGGAACTGCTGCACCCGGCGGGCGACGTCGACCCGCAGAGGGACATCGCGGCGATCGACCTGGAGCTGATCCTCGCCGACTACGAGGTGGCGGAGCGTCGGCTGGAGCGCCTCGTTCAGGCGCAGAAGAGGGGGCTGACCGACCAGGAGAAGCGGGAGCGCGCGCTGCTGTCGGAGCGCATCCTGCCGGCGCTCGAGGCGGAAACGTCGCTGCGGCGCCTGGATTTCGATGCGGAGGATGAGAAGCGGCTCCGCGGCTACGGTCTTCTGTCCCGAAAGCCGATGCTCCTGGTCCTCAATGTCGACGAGGAGTTGGCGGGCGATCCGGATGCCGCGGCCGGCGTCGATGCACCGCGGTGTACCGATCTGCTGGCCGTGAGCGCCCGCCTGGAAGAGGAGATCTCCCGCCTCGACCCGGCCGACCAGGGCGACTTCCTGGCCGAAGCGGGTCTCGACCAGCCGAGCGCGGTCCGCGTGGTCCAGGCGGGCTACGAGCTGCTGGGGTTGATCTCCTTCTTCACGGTCGGCGAGGACGAGGTCCGCGCATGGACGATTCGCCGCGGCAGCACCGCGGTGACCGCCGCGGGTGCGGTTCACTCCGACATCGAGCGTGGCTTCATTCGCGCCGAAGTGACCGCGTGGCGCGACCTGATCGACGCCGGGTCGCTGGCCGTCTGCCGCGAACGCGCGACCCTGCGGCTGGAGGGCAAGGGGTATCCCGTGCGGGACGGCGAAGTCGTCCACTTCCGGTTCAACGTCTAGATGGAGCAGTCCGGACCCTTCCGGCTCGACGATCGCCGGTTCGCGTTTCCTCCGCCGCGGCTGGCGGATCCGAGCGGCCTGCTCGCGGTGGGCGGCGACCTCGAGCCGGAGAGGCTGCTCGCGGCCTACCGTTGCGGCGTCTTCCCCTGGCCGCTCCTGGGCGCCGACGGCCCGATGCTGTGGTTCTCGCCCGACCCGCGGCTCGTGCTGTATCCCGAGCGGTTCAGAACGTCGCGCAGCCTGCGCCGGGAACTCCGCCGCGCTCCGTTCGAGGTCACGATCGACACGCGCTTCCGGGAGGTCATGTCGGCCTGCTCCGAGAACCCCCGTCCCGGACAGCAGGGCACCTGGATCACTGCTCCCCTGATCGACGCCTTTGAGCGCCTGCACCGGCGAGGCCACGCCCACTCGGTCGAGTGCCTGCGGGACGGCGAGCTGGTCGGTGGCCTCTACGGGGTTTCGATCGGTGGCGCGTTCTTCGGTGAATCGATGTTCACCCGCCGATCGAATGCGTCCAAGATCGCGCTGGTTCGCCTGGTTCGCTGCCTCGAAGAGTGGGGCTACGCGTTCGTGGACTGTCAACAGGTCACCGAGCATCTGCTCCGGTTCGGCGCCGAGGAGATACCGCGCGGCCGTTTTCTGGACGAACTCGAAGCGGCGCTCCTGCTGCCCGGCCGGGCTGGTTCGTGGCGCTCTCCCTGAACCCCGGGTCAGGAGTACGGGGCTACCTGCGTCAGACGGACGACGACCGCGTCGGCTATCCGTGCGCCGACGTCCGCCCCGAAGACGAGAAGGTCGTTCGCCGCGCCGTCGTAGGCCTCCGTCCAGAGTACGGTCCCGTCCTCGGCCCGGACCAGACGGGCCCAGACCCGGAGGCGGTCCTCCTGCCGCTGAACCCGACCGTCGAGAAGGAAGTCCGCGCCGAGCGCCCTTGCTCCCCGGCCCGCGTCGGGGAAGGGCCGGAACTCGTGGCCGACGACCGCCAGCCGTTCGGACGCCTGCCGGCCGAGCGAGGTGATGAGTTCCTGAGCCAGGCCCTGGCGGAACGGCTCCGCGCCGGACCAGGAGCCCACTGCCGAGAAGGGCAGAACCGCGAGCACCTGCCGGGTCGAGTCGCCGGCGCCCGATCTGGCGGAGTCCAGGGCGACCCACACGAGGATCGTGGCGACGATGCCGAGGATCACTCCCAGAGCGGCGAGGACGGCGGCAGGTCTTGGCCGCCAGAGGCGCGCCCGGCCGCCCCGGGTGAGGACCGGCTCGTTGCCCCCATTGAGCTCGCTCACGGGCTTCAGAAAGCGGTACCCGAGGCGCGGCAGCGTCTCGATGTACTCGGGGGCCTCGGCATTGTCGCCGAGTGCGATCCGGATCCGTTTGACACAGGAGTTCATGCTCTGGTCGTACTCGACGTGGACCTTGTCGGGCCAGAGATGGCGGCGGACGGTTTCGCGTGGAACCACCGCTCCGCGGTGTGCGATCAGCAGTTCGAGCAGTCGGGCTGGCTGGGGCTGAAGCCGCTCCGAGCGGCCGCGGCCGGATAGTTCCAGGGTCTCGGGGTCGAAGCGGAACTCTCCGAACTGGAGGCGACGCGGCCGGGGAGGATGGTTGCCCTGCTTCGTGGCCAGGCGTTGCTCGTGCGCCGGGCCGTTATCGCGCTGCATGAGGTCGTTCCGGGACTCTTGCGAGTGAGCTGCTGTCTGGAGTTTCCGACGCCCTAGAGGCTTGTTCCGTTTGGGCGGGCTCGATTTTAGAGTGCACAAAAGCAGACTACGCAGGCTGCCTTCCGGTCGGTGCGTGACAGTTGTGTGACGGCTGCGTGACTCCTGTGACCCGCACTCGCCCGCTACCGGGGTAGCGGAGCGTTGCGGGGCGCTTCGGCGACGGGGAAGCGACGGAGCGACAGGTGCCGATTGCCGCCGGGCCCAAGCTCCGAGGGACCATCGGATGCGTGGCGGATCCGGGTCCCGGCCGGCGCTGGCTTCTCGGGTGCGGGCTGCCGCGGGTGCCGGCTCGCGGGTCGTAACCCCTTGAGGAAGTTGCACTTAGCGGGTCGTTGTGCTAGCTTCTGCGGGCCAAGAAAGAGGATAGGGACCGCTCCGGGACTTCCACCCGAATCGACCTGAGTCTCTCATCCCTCGCTCGCGTTTCCTCGACCCTTCAGCTTGGCGGGCATCCGGTCGGGGAGCGCTTGGCGCGCCACCGATCCTCCGTTCCAGGCTGGCTGCCCTTGCCTTGCGGCTCAGGCGGTGGAACCTTGCGGCCCCTCCAGCCCCGTCCGGGTTCGCCGGGACTCCCCTTCGTTCGCCCGTTGCTTTCGGATTCCCCTCTCCGGCTTGCGCCTTCGCGGTGAACCCTCCGGCTCGGGTGGCCGAAAGGTCCGCGACCTCGTTCCGCTTGGTGGCCGGCTCCTCGGCTTGCGCCTCCGAACCGATCACTTCGCGACCCGCTGTCGCGGGGGCTCCTTGCCTCACTCTTCGCCGACTCGGCGCCGTTGGGGGTACTTCGTCGCTCGACTGGTCGGGTCTCACGACGAAGCCCCCGAGCGTCTGCCGATGAAGCGCTTCAGTTGCCGATCGGCCTTCCGTTGCTGCCGGGCAACTTCCGACCGTTCGCTTCCCTGAAGCCACTCCCCTGGTTCAGGCGCCTCCAGACTTGCGTCTCTCGGTGCCGCCCCCCGGGAAGCCTTCGGCTACGGGAGCCACTCGCCGGCGGGAACTTCCTGGCGTCGGGATCTCCTCGGCTTGCGCCTCGGTGTCCCCCGGTTCCAAGTGGCTCCTGCCACCGAGCCCGGCTTCGAGTCGTGACTCTCCGACCCTCGCTCTGGAAGCGCGCCCACCACGCGAACGTGACTTTCGCCCTTCTTCAAGCTCCGATCCGAGGGTCGCGGCTCTTGGACCGGTGGATTGGGTTGCGATCCTTGGTCACAGTCCCTATCCGCGAAACAACGTATAGGGCGGATTGAGGCTCTGTCAAGACCAGCAGCAGTACATGTGCCTGGCCCGATGCTGGTGGGAGAGGGGTAACTTCTCAGCCTAAAGAAGTTGGCGCGCGAAACCGGATCTTCGAGCGGTTCGCGGCGGTCTGCGGATTTCCTGCGGAATCGGATGGCTGCCGCTGAAAGGGTTCCTCGCAAGCCCCGGTTCGGGGGGCGCGCATGGTGCCCAGGGGCGGATTCGAACCACCGACACCCTGATTTTCAGTCAGGTGCTCTACCAACTGAGCTACCTGGGCAGGTCGCGCACGCCGGACCGGACGCTAGCGCTGCGTTTTCTAACAGGCAAGCGGCGAGCCAGTCAATGGAAAGTGCGCGGACGGCGGATTTCGGTACCTCCCTGGCGTGTTACGCTGCGCCGATTCCGATGCTCCCCGTTCGCCGCGCACTGGTCTCGGTCTTCGACAAGGCGGGCCTTGAGGAACTCGGTTCGGGACTGGCCGATCTGGGTGTCGAGATCATCTCGACGGGCGGCACGGCGCGGCAGCTCCGGGAACATGGCGTAGCCGTCACGGCGGTGTCCGAGGTGACGGGACACCCCGAGATCCTCCATGGGCGGGTCAAGAGCCTGCACCCCCGCATCTTCGGCGGCATCCTCGCCGACCGGCGACGACCGGAACATCGAGCGGAACTGGAGCGCCACGAGCTTCCGCCGATCGATCTGGTGGCCGTGAATCTGTACGCCTTCGCCGCCGCGGCTTCGGCTCCGGATGCGACGGAGGACGGCACGGTGGAGATGATCGATATCGGCGGTCCAAGCATGGTCCGGGCCGCGGCCAAGAACTTCGCCAACGTGGCGGTCGTCGTCGACCCGGCGGACTACCCGAGGATCCTCGAAGCGCTCCGGGCCGAGGGCGGCGTGTCGGACGAGCTCCGGCGCGAACTGGCGCTCAAGGCGTTCCGGCACACCCGGGACTACGACGCCGGGATCGCCAAATGGCTGGAAGGCGGCGCTTCGCGGCCAGCCGCCGATGAGGCCGGGTCGTTGCCGGAGTCCGTCCAACTGGAACTCGAGCAGGTGCTGGCGCCGCGCTACGGGGAGAACCCGCACCAGGGCGCGGCGGTCTACCGGGAGGTGGGCGGCGGCGGCGTTCTGGGCGGTTTCCGCCAACTCCAGGGCCGGGAACTCTCGTGGAACAACATGCTCGACGCGGACGCGGCGCGGAAGCTCTCCGCCCTGTTCGGCGCCCCCGAGGACGATCCGGCGGTCGTCATCGTCAAGCACAACAATCCGTGTGGCGTAGGCCGTGGCGCGTCGCTCGTGGAGGCCTACGAGAGGGCGCTCGCCTGCGATCCCGTCTCCGCGTTCGGCTCGATCATCGCCGTCAACCGGCCCCTCACGGACGCCCTGGCGGAGGCGATGCGGAAGCTCTTCGTGGAGGTCATCGTGGCCCCCTCCTTCGCGGCGGACGCTCTGGAGCGGCTGGGGCGGAAGAAGAATCGCCGCTTGCTCGAATGTCCGCCCTTCACCGCCGGGAACGGCGCCTACGAGTTGCGGGCCGTCGACGGGGGCTTCATCGGCCAGCATCTCGACGCGGCGCCGGAAGACCCGCGGGAGTGGACCTGCCCGACGCGGACGCAGCCCGGCGAGGCGCAACTGCGGGCGCTCGATTTCGCCTGGCGGGTCTGCCGGGCAACGAAGTCGAACGCGATCGTCGTGACCAACGAACACCAGACGGTCGGTATCGGCGCCGGCCAGATGAGTCGAGTCGACTCCTGCCGCATCGCGCTCGACAAGGCTCAGCTCGACGTTGCCGGCACGGTGGCCGCTTCGGACGCCTTCTTCCCTTTCCGGGACGGAGTCGACACCCTGGCCGAAGCCGGAGTGGCCGCGATCGTCCAGCCCGGCGGCTCCGTCCGGGACGACGAGGTGATCGCGGCCGCCGACGAGCACGGCATCGCCATGCTCCTGACCGGGCGCCGCCACTTCAAGCACTGATGCGCCCCGCCATCCACTGGGTGCGCCGGCCTCCGGACCGGGTGCGCCGGCCCTCTGGCCGGCATTCCGGACATGGCGCCCGAGCCATCCTCGCGGCGTTCTGCCTGCTTGCCGCCCTCCCCGCCTTCGCCGACGATCCCTGGACCGTTCTCGACGACTTCCGGCGGTCACTCGAGGCGCAGGCGCCGCTCTCCGCGGGCTTCGTCCAGACCCACGTGCCCTACGGATTCGATCCGGAGGACGGCGACATGGAGCGCGGCGACCTCGCGATCGGCCTGCCTCGCTGCCTGCGCTGGGACTACTCGCCGCCGTTCGAGACGGCCTTCCTGCTGTGCGACCGGACGGTGCACCACTGGAATCCCGGCGAGCCGGTCGGCCAGCGCTATGACCTGTCGGAACAGCCGGCCCCGGGCCTCGACTTCTTCCTCCTCACCACCGACGATCTCCGCGGCCGGTACGAAGCGAAGCTGGACCCGGCGTCCGGCGACGACCTGCGCCTGGTCCTGCGCCCGATCGAACCGAGCGAGGAAGTGTCCCTGGTGCAGATCGTGATCGACCCGGAAGAGCAGCGCCTGCGCGAACTGACCTACTACGACGCCCAGCGCAACGAGAACCGGTTCATCATCGGCGACTACCGGCGCGGCGCCGCGCCCGGCCGCTTCGAACCGCCCGCCGAAATCGAGTGGGAGGAGCCCTAGCTCCGCACCCTCGCCGCCCGCAGCTCCTTCACCCCGTACACGACCACAGTGTCGAAGCTGCGCGCCGCCGAGTCCCTCCAGGCCGGCCTGCCGGCGACCGGCACCAGCGGCCGCCGCTCGCAGTCATCCCCGCGACACAGGCGGAGCAGGCGGTCGCCGCCCGGGTCCTCCGGTCGGAACTCAAGCTCGAGCACACCGGTGACCTCCCGGCCGAAGTCCACGACCCAGTACCTCCGCGCCGCGGGCGACACACCGAGGCCGGGGGCCGCGGACACGGCGACGATGCGGCGGGCCGCCGCGGCGCCCCAGATCGGCTGCGTCTTCGCCAGTTCGCCGCGGGTCACCCGGCCCCACCGGCCGACGGGGGGCCGGCCCCAGGCGCGGACGCCTTCCAGTGCCTCCGCGTCTCCGCGCGGGCCGTCGCCCTTCACGACGGGCGGGTCCCAGACCTCGAGGACGCGCCAGGCGCCGTCGGTCACCACGGGCATCGAGCCGTCGGCGAGTTCGATGCCCGCGAGCGCACCGCCGTCGCCGTAGGGAGTGCGCGCCTCGATCGTCAGACGGTTGGTCCCGCCGCGGAGCAGGTGGGCGACCTGGAACTCGTCGATCGGTTCGCCGCGCCGGAAGCCGCCACGCGCGATCTGGTGGCCGTTCAGGTGCACGGCGTACTCCCGGTCGGCGGTGACGAACAGGCGTGCCGCCTCCCGTGGCGCCTCGTCCAGCTCGAAGTCGGCCAGCAGCAGGTAGGCCGCCGGCTGCCCGGCCTCCGCGGCCGCCACCTCGGGCCAGATCCACTCCGCCGCGCCGGTCGACGGCGACCCGCCCCCGCAGCCCGGCAGCAGGCAGGCCGTGACCAGGGCGAAAACGCGCAGGGTCCTGTACACGCCGCGAGCGTATCCGGCGCCCTGCGGCCGACGGCGACGACCGCGACCGCAGGTTTGACCGGCGGCGCGCCGCGCGGGTAGGGTCGTCCGTGTCGAGTGCTCGGCCCGCATCGGAAGCGGTTGGCGTCGTCTGCGCGATTCCCGCTCGCTATGGCTCCATCCGACTACCCGGGAAGGCCCTGCTGCCGATCTGCGGCCGGCCCATGATTGAGCATGTCTACCGACGGGCGAGCGAAGCTTCGGGACTCGACGCCGTCGTCGTGCTGACGGACCATGAGGACATTCGCCGGACGGTCGAGAGCTTCGGCGGCGCTTGCGAGATGACGCCGGCGGACTGTCGAAGCGGCACGGACCGGATCGCCTGGGCGGCGCGCAACTGGAGCGCCGACGCGGTGATCAACGTGCAGGGCGACGAGCCGCTGCTCGATCCCGCCGCGATCACGCACCTCGCGGAACACCTGCGCACCCATGCCGGCGAGGAGATGGTCACCCTGGCCGCCGAAGTCGACGAGCGGGCGCTTCAGGATCCCAACCAGGTCAAGGTCGTCCGCGGCGGCGACGGCTACGCCCTCTACTTCAGCCGCGCGGGAATCCCCTACCGCCGGGAAGCTGCGGACTCCGCTCCGGCCGCGCCGGTTCTCCTGCACGTCGGCGTCTACGGCTACCGCCGCAACGTCCTGCTGCGGCTCGCCGACCTCGACGCCTCGCCGCTCGAGCGATCGGAGAAGCTGGAGCAGCTCCGCGCGCTGGAGAACGGCATCCGCATCCGCGTTCTGCCGGTCGACGAAGCGCCCCTGGGAGTGGACACGGCGACGGACCTGGCGCTGGCCGAGCTCCGGATGGCGGCGAAGCAGACGAACGAGAATCCTTAGGAAACCCCTGAGAAGACGGGAGCACACGCCATGGCAACCAAGTACATCTTCATCACCGGTGGCGTCGTCTCCTCGCTCGGCAAGGGTGTGGCCGCCTCCTCGGTCGGGGCGATTCTCGAGGCGCGCGGTTTCACCGTCGAGATGATGAAGCTCGACCCCTACGTCAACGTCGATCCGGGGACCATGTCGCCGTACCAGCATGGCGAGGTCTTCGTCACGGACGACGGCGCCGAGGCGGATCTCGACCTCGGGCACTACGAGCGCTTCACGACCTGCAAGACGAGCAAGAAGCACAACTACACGACCGGCAAGATCTACGAGGCGGTGATCAACAAGGAGCGCCGCGGCGACTACCTCGGCAACACGGTCCAGGTCATTCCCCACGTGACGGACGAGATCAAGGAGGGGATGCGCAGTTTGGCGGGCAGCGCGGATGTCGTTCTGGTCGAGATCGGCGGCACGGTCGGCGACATCGAATCGCTGCCCTTTCTGGAGGCGATCCGGCAGTTCCGCCAGGAGCTCGGCCGCAACAACGCGGTTAACCTCCACCTCACCCTGGTGCCGTACATCGCCGCCTCCGACGAGCAGAAGACGAAGCCGACCCAGCACTCGGTGCGCGAGCTGCGGGCGATCGGCATCTCGCCGGACATCCTGCTTTGCCGGGTGGACCGCGACCTGCCGGAGGAGATGAAGGCGAAGATCGCCCTGTTCTGCAACGTGGACGCGCACAACGTGGTCGCCGCCCGCGACGTGGACACGATCTACGAAGTGCCGCTCATGTTCTGCCGCGAGGGCCTGGATGAGTCCCTGATGGAACTGCTCGGTCTGCCGGGATCGCCGCGCAACCTGGCCAGTTGGGAGCGCATGGTTCACCGCATTCGCCACCCCCAGGGCCAAGTGCGGATCGGCATCGTCGGCAAGTACGTCGAACTGCCCGACGCCTACAAGAGCCTGAACGAAGCCCTGATGCACGGCGGCATCGCGAACGACGTGGAGGTCCAGTTGGTCTACATCAACGCCGAGGACCTGGAGACGGAGAGCTGGCCGCGGGAGATGTTCGAGGTCGACGGCCTGCTGGTTCCGATCGGCTTCGGTCCCCGCGGCGTCGAGGGGAAGGTCCGGGCGATCCGCTACGCGCGCGAGCACGGCGTGCCGATGTTCGGCATCTGTCTCGGCATGCAGTGCATGGTGATCGAGCTGGCGCGCAACGCCGGCGGCCTGGAAGGCGCCCAGTCGACGGAGTTCGACGAAGCCGCGGCGGACCCCGTGATCTACAAGCTGCGCGACCTCCTCGGCGTCGAGGAGATGGGCGGCACGATGCGGCTGGGCGCCTATCCGTGCGTGGTCGAGGAGGACACGCTCGCCGCCCGGGTCTACGGCGGCACGGCGGACTCCCAGGACGGCCGGTTGCTGATCAGCGAGCGCCACCGGCACCGCTACGAGGTGAACCAGAAGTACCTCGGCGCGCTCCAGGACGCCGGCGTCGTCGTCTCGGGCCGGAGCCCCGACGGCAAGTTCGTCGAGATCGTGGAGCTGCCCGACCACCCCTGGTTCCTCGGCTGCCAGTTCCACCCCGAGTACCGGTCGCGACCGGCCGATCCGCACCCGCTGTTCATCTCCTACATTCGGGCGGCGGTCGAGCAGAAGCAGCGCACGGCCGCTGCGTCGGCGAGCGCCGGGGACGAGCTTCCCGCCGGCGGCGCCGAGGCGAACTGACAACGGTGGCGGCGGACGGCTTCGAGCTCGCTCCGGGAATCGCCCTCGGTCGCGGCGGTCTGCCCGTGATCGCCGGCCCGTGCGTGATCGAGGGCCGCGACTGGCTCGTGGGCGTGGGCCAGCAGCTCCAGGCGATGAGCCATCGCCTTGGCCTGCCGTTGATCTTCAAGTCCTCGTTCGACAAGGCGAACCGCAGCTCGGGCGAGAGCTTCCGGGGCCCGGGGCTGACCGAAGGGCTGGCGGCGCTCGCCGATGTGAAGGAAGCGACCGGACTCGCGGTGCTGACGGACGTGCACGAGCCGAGTCAGTGCGCGCAGGCAGCCGAGGTCTGCGACGTGCTCCAGATCCCCGCCTTCCTCTGCCGCCAGACCGATCTCGTCGTCGAGGCGGCCGCAACCGGCAGAGCCCTCCTGATCAAGAAGGGCCAGTTCATGGCCCCGTCCGACATGGTGCGCGTGGTCGACAAGGCGCGCGCCACCGGCAACGCGAGGGTCGCCGTGACCGAGCGCGGCAACTCCTTCGGCTACCACAACCTGGTCGTCGACATGCGCGGCTTCTCCATCCTCGCGGAACACGGCATCGCCGTCCTCTACGACGTGACGCATTCGCTGCAACTGCCCGGCGCCCGCGAGAAGGAAAGCGGCGGCGACCGCCGGTTCGCGGAGCCGCTGACCCGAGCCGCGATCGCCGCCGGCGCCGCCGGCCTCTATCTCGAGACCCATCCCGATCCCGACAGCGCGCGCTGCGACCGGGAGACCCAGTTGCCACTGGCCCGCGCCGAGAACCTGCTCCTGTCGGCGCTCGAGATTCACCGCTCCCGCGCCGCCGAAGGCCCCTGGGTCCAGTGACCCGCGACCGCAGTTTGGAGATAGCCCGAGCCGTGCTCGAACTCGAGGCGGCCGCCATCCGCGGCCTGATCGGGCAGCTCGAGGACTCCTTCGGCGACGCGGTGCACCGGATGCGCGACTGCCGCGGCCGGGTGGTCTGCACGGGAATGGGCAAGAGCGGCCACGTGATGAAGAAGGTGGCGTCCACCCTGGCCTCGACCGGCACGCCAGCGCTGTTCATCCACCCGGCCGAGGCGATCCACGGCGACCTCGGCATGATCATGCCGGGCGATGTGGTTCTGGCCGCCTCGTCCTCCGGCGGCACGGAAGAACTGCTGCGGATGATCGACGTGCTCCATCGTCGCGGCGTGCCCCTGATCGCGATCACCGGGGCCGCCAACAGCCCGATCGCCGAGCGCGCCGACATCCACC
This sequence comes from Thermoanaerobaculia bacterium, assembly GCA_965232105.1. GTDB lineage: Bacteria > Acidobacteriota > Thermoanaerobaculia > Multivoradales > Multivoraceae > Multivorans. Next base: position 961,829 of record OZ246956.1, on the reverse strand, counting down.
TGTCCGCAGCGATCGACCAGGAGGCATGCCCCCTCAACCTCGCTCCGACCGCGTCGACGACGGCCACCCTGGCCTTGGGCGACGCGCTCGCCATGGCGCTGCTCGAGGCGCGCGGGTTCACCCTCGAAGACTTCGCCACGCTGCACCCCGGCGGCGCGCTCGGCCGCCGGCTGATGACGGTGGACCAGGTCATGCACGGAGGCGAAGCCGTGCCCCGGGTAGGGCTTCAGGCTTCGATGCGGGAGGCGCTCTTCGAGATGACGGAGAAGTCCTTCGGCATCACCGCCATCGTCGACGACGCCGGGGGCTTGAGCGGCGTGATCTCGGACGGCGACCTGCGGCGCCTGCTGAACACGGACCCGGCCGCGGGCGGCCCGGCCGGCGGCGCCTTCCTCGACCGCTCCGTCTGCCACTACATGACGCCGGAACCGAAGACGATCCAGCCCGACGCCCTGGTCACCGTCGCCCTCGAGACGATGGAGCGGCACCGCATCACGTCCCTGTTCATCTGCCACGGCGACGGCCGCCTGCGCGGCCTCGTCCACATTCACGACCTCTGGGGCCTGCGCCGCAAGTAGGGCCGCGACGATGTCTTCCATGCTCTCCTCCGTTGTCCTGCGCCTCCGCTTCCTTCTCTTCGACGTCGACGGCGTGCTGACCGACGGCCGCCTCTACTACATCGGCGACGACATCGCGGTCGCGTTCGACACGAGGGACGGCCTCGCCGTGAAGCGAGCCCGCGAGGCCGGCCTGGGGATGGGCCTCCTGAGCGCCAGACGAGACTCCCCGGCGGTCGCGCGCCGCGCCGCGGACCTCGGCTTCGACGAAGTGCTCCTGGGGTGCCGCGACAAGGCCGCGGCCTTCGCCGACCTCCTTGAGCGCCGCGGCCTCCAGGCCTCCGAAGTCGCCTACGTCGGCGACGACCTGGTCGACCTGCCCGTGTTGCGCGCCGCCGGCCTGTCCGCCGCCCCCGCCGATGCGGTCGCCGAAGTCCGCGACAACGTCGACCTCGTACTGGACGCCCGCGGCGGCCGCGGCGCCGCCCGCGAACTGGTGGACCTGATCGTCGAGGCGTTGGGGCCGGTTTCCTAGCCGGCGGCGTCGGACATCCTGGTCCTGTAGGCACCCGGAAGAGGGGGCGGGCGACTAAACTCCCGTAGAGCAAGACCACCACAGTTGAGGTGCCCCTCGTGCCCGCAGTCACTCGCCCGCCCGGGCTCGCCCTGGGTCTCGCCATCACGCTTCTCTCGACGCCCCTGGCCGCCCAGGGACCGGCCACGGCCCAAGAGCCGTCGCTTGACATAGAGGCCGACACAGCCATCGCCGCAGCCAGAATCGCCCGGGACCCGGTCGAACTCGAGTCGGTTCGCACCGAACTCCTGGAGTTGAGCCGGCGGTATCCCCGCAGCCTCTACCCGAGGTTCGTCGGCCGCAGCCGGGTGCTCGTGGAAGCCGCTTCCCTCGGACGCCGCCTCGGCCTGGGCAACGCCGCGGCCGGCGAGTTGCTGCAGGTCCTGGAACGGGAGGCCCCGAACGAGTGGACGGCCAGAGCGCACCTCGAACTCGCCGAACTGGTTCTGGCCAGCGGCGACTGGCAGCTTGCGGCGGACCATCTGTGGCAGGCACGTGAGGGAGCTCCTCGCGAAGAGAGTGCCGAATCAGGGGGGAATGAAGAGGCCGTCGACGTAGCGCGCCTTGCCCTGGAGCGCATGACCCGAATCCACCGTCTGATCCTGCGGCCCCTGGCGGGTCGCAACCCCTGGACATCGACCCGCGCCTACCTGCCGCACGATTACCTGCCGGAGAAGCTCAAGCTGAAGAGGCCGCGTACCGTTGCGGCAGGCCCTCGCGGTGAACTGTTGTTTGCCGACGACGACCGAGCCGTACTCTTCGACCCGGACCGCAACGTGGTCGCCACTCGCGAACTGAGGGGGATAGCCCGACCAAGCCTGGGGCCCGCCGGGCCGCTCGGTGGCCTGAGCGCGATCGTGCCGACCGCGAACACGGTGATGCAGGTCGACGACCCGAGCGCCGTCTCGCTCCAGCGCCCATCGGGAGGAAGGCTGGACCAGATCATTACCGCGCACCGCGGACCCTTCGGCAACTGGACCGTGCTGTCGCGCCGCGTGGACACCGTGTTGTACTACTCGCCTGACGGCCGGCTGCTGCACTCCAGCGAATCCGCCATGGCCCTGCCAATCGACCTCGCCCTCGGCCCGGCGGGAACGGTCCACGCTCTGGACGCGGGCTCGCGGGACACTCCCGCCGCCGTGCTTACCTTCGCCTCCGATGGCAGCCTCGAGAAGACGTTCAGGTCCGACTGGACGCGTCCCGCGGCTCTGGATGTGGACGCGTTCGGCAACCGTTACGTTCTGGAGCAGCGCACGAAACAGGTCCTCGTGTACGACCCGGACGGAAACCTGTTGAGCGCTCTGGGACCGGTACTTCCCGGCGGCGTCGAACTGCGGACGCCCACCGATCTCGCCGTCGACGGCATGGGCCGGATTTTCATCGCCGAGGGACGTCTCGCCACCGTGCTGGCGGTGGAGTAGACCTGCCGTGCAGCGGTCGAGGACCATCACGGCAAGCGGAGCCGTGCGCACGTTGACGACGCCGCGGCGGCGTACGCGGATCATCGCCAGCTCGGCCCTCGCGCTGGCGCTCACGTGTGCCGCCGTCTTCCCTCAGGTGGAGCCGACGGACGCCAGTGCCGGGCAGGAGGAGGTCACGGACAGCCCGGAGATCCGTTGGCCGGCCTCGGGCCTGGTTTCGCTCAACGTCGATCCCGGCGATGCCGCCATCCGCATCGCCGCGGCGGATGCGATCGGCGCCGCGATGTCGGGCGCGGCGACGATCGGTGAAGCGGAGCGGCGACTGGGCAAGCTCGCGGCAGACGCGGTCCTGACGCTGGACTATCCCGGCTGCTCGCTGCCGTTCCTGCTTGCCGCCGTGGACAGCGCCCTCCAGCCGCTCGAAGAGCCCGTACCGACGGCCCTGACCGCCTCCGACTACCTGCTGTACGCCACCCGTCCGGGCTACCGGCCAACCGTCACGGGCTTCACGGTCGAGGCCGGAACCTCGGTCGAGGTCGACGTTCCACTTGAACGTTCCAGTTCGGTGCTCCACCTGCGCACCACACCCGCGGACGCCGAGATCCTGATCGACGGAATCGAGAGGAGCGCCGGTGCTCACCCGGCAGCAACCGGCGCCTGTCGCCCTCCCGGTTCCTGCCCCGCCGGGCGCCGGATCGATGGTCTACCCGCTCCGGGGAGCTTCGATCTGGAGGTCGCGCACGAGGGATTCCGCAGCTACCGGGCCGCCCTCCAACTACCCGACCTTCGGGACTACGAGCTTCCGCCCGTAGCGCTGGAGAAGGAGGAGGCGGCAATCGTCTTCGTCGGCCTCCCTGACGACGCCGTGGTGACCGTCAACGGCGATGCTCTCCCTGTCGACCGCCGCGCCACGGCGGCCGAGAGTTCGCTGCTGCCCGGCGCCTACGACCTGAGCGTCCATGGTGCCCACGGCTACTTCGAGACGTCGGTGGTCCTGGAGGATCGGCAGCGGCTCGACATCGATGTCGAGCTTCGGCCTGTCCTCGCCTTCCTCGGTCTCCCGGGCCTGGACCCGATCGCAGCGCAGGCCATGCGCTCGGCCGTGGACTACCTCCGCGACCTGCAGCTCTACACCGTACTCACGCCACCCCTGGAAACGGCCACCCTGCGCGAACTGGGAGTCGACGCGGCCGCGCTACGCGGGAAGACCGGCTCGCAGGCGCGCTTCATGGCCTGGGCTGCGACCCGGCAGCGACTGCAGCATCTGACACCGGCGGCGCTCTACGTCATCGCCGTCCCGAACGACGACCAGACAGCCGACAGCGTCGCCCTTTGGTGGTTGTCGGCCGCTCCGGGGCCGACGCATCCCGATGTCCGCACCCTGCGCATCCGGGAAGGACAGCCGGACACCCACGACCTGGACCGCTTCGCCGCTGCCTTGCGCCCGGAGTTCCATCGGCGCGTCCCACGAATCGGTGTCACCCTGGTCGAGTCCCTGGCGGGGGGTTCGGTGGTCGTTGCCGATGTCGAGCTGGCTTCGCCGGCATACCTTGCTGGAATCGAGGCCGGAATGGAGTTGGTCGGCCTGGGTGACGCGGGGCTCTCCAGGGCGAGCGACTGGACTGCCGCCGTCTCGGCGCTCAGACCGGGCGACACCTTGAACGTCCGCAGCCAGGGATCGAATGGCGCCTCGACGACTCATCCGATTGAGGTGGAGTGGGGCTGGTCCGTGCTGGACCCGTTCGATCCGGACCTGCTGCCCGCTGCTGCGGCCGCCCACCTCATTCAGGAGCTGAAGCGCCCTGGCGATATTCCCCCCTGGCTTGTCGAACTGGACCTCGCCGCGGTCCTGATGGCCCGGGGCGACCTCGATGGAGCGGTGCGTCTGCTGAGAAGAATCGAAGCTCCCGCGCGTACCGGTCTGGGGCGTGAAACGGTCAAATACCTGATCAGCCTAGCGTTGTCGGAGCTTGCCGAGGAGGGCGATCCGGAGTACGGAAACCAGGCAATCGCTGCCTTCCGGGACCTGGAGGTCGCGGAGAGCAGCCGACTACAGAGCGACGCGGGGCCGTCCATCGCCACCCGTGCCCGTCTCCACGCGAAGACCTCGCTGGCGCTGGTGCCGCCGGAGAACGAGATCGTCGTTGGCGAGTACCGCGCCGATGTCAGGGTAGGTGGCAGCGACATCGTGGCCGTGCGCTTCCTCGTGGACGGAAAGCCGCAGACGACGCAATCGAGATCGCATGCCTGGGCCATGCTGCGCTTGGCCAGGTATCCAACTCAACAGGTCATCCGGGTGGAAGGCCTGGACGGTGAAGGCCAGGTCGTGGCTTCCGACGAACTGGTCCTCAACCAGCAGCAGGGAGAGCTGCGCGTTCGGATCGAGGAACCGCCGCGGGGCGTCAGCGTGTCCGGCGCCGCACAGGCGAGAGCAGCCGTTGTGGTGCCGAAGGGACGCCACGTCGGTTCATTGGTGTTCCGCGTCGGTGAAGAGGTGCAGGCGGAACTCACGCGACCGCCATGGCAGGCGGAAATCAGCGTGCCGGAGGACACGAGCGAAACCGAACCGGTCTACCTCACGGTGACAGCGACTCTGGACGACGGCAGCAACGCCGAGGACGTCCGGTTCCTGAACGCTTCGCTGCTCACGGACCACATCGACGTCGACCTCGTGGAGCTCTACACCACCGTGATCGACAGGGCGAACCGCCCCGTTGCAGGGCTGCAGGCGGACGATTTCACGGTCTTCGAGGACGGCGTGCGCCAGCAAGTTGCGCGGTTCGAGCTCGTCCAGAACCTGCCGCTGACTCTCGGTGTGGCCATCGACACGTCAGCTTCGATGAAGGAAGTCATGGAGGAAGCCAGGCTGGCGGCAACGCAGTTCCTGACCAACCTGATGAAGCCGCAGGACAGTTCCTTCGCGATCGCGTTCGCCTCCCGCCCCCATCTCCTCATGGGCCAGACATCGGATGTCGCCACGGTCGTCGACACCGTCCGCAGCCTTCGCGCAACCGGACAGACGGCTCTTCACGACGCTCTGATGACCGGCCTCTACTACTTTCGGGGCGTCACCGGTCGGCGCGCCCTTGTCCTCCTCTCCGACGGAGGGGACACGTCGAGTTCCGCGAAGTACGCTGACGTCCTCGAGTACGCCAGACACTCCGAGGTCGCCATCTACACCATCGGCCTGGGAGTCGGCAGCACCCAGCCGCTCTTGCGGACCAAGCTTGAGGAGATCGCAACGGTGACCGGCGGCCGGGCCTTCTTCATCGACGCAGCGAGGGATCTGGCGCCGGTGTACCGGCAAATCGATCGCGAACTCCGTTCCCAGTACCTGCTGGCCTACAACTCGAACCAGGAAGGCACGGGCGACGACTTCCGGCAGGTTCAGGTTCGCGTTACGGAGAACCGCCGCGCCCGCACGATCAGCGGCTACTACCCTTGAGCAACCGTCCAGCACGCAACCGTCGAGCCCCGTGGGCAGTACCGCGGACAGTTCGATCCCTCGCGATCGCCGCTCTCTTCTGCACCGGCTTCTGCACGATGGCCGCCATCCACGCGCAACCGGCCGAGCAGCCTGACCCGGTTTCGGGCGGTTCGCTCGCCGTGGAACGAGCGGAAGGCCAGCCGGACAGCGCCGAAGTCGGCCCCGTCGGCCGTGTCGCCTTCCTGGTCGATCCGCCGGACGCCCGAATCGCGCTCCACCCGGCCACCGGGGGACTGCCGGAACCCGCCACCCTTCCGGTCGGACACTACCTGGCCGAGGTGTCCCGGCCCGGTTACGTGCCGACACTGGCCGGCTTCACGGTGGCGGAGGGTGAAGGCGTGGAGATCGCAGTCGAGTTGAAGCGGACGAGCGCCGCGGTACGGCTTCGTACCGCTCCCAGCGATGCGACGATTCTGATCGATGGCTTCGAGCGCGGACGAACGCTAGGTCAGGCGGAACCCTCGTTCAACCCGGCGGTCGTGGCGGCTTCGGCGCCCAGGACGGGCTTTTCACAGGCGTTGTGGATTGGCGACCTTGCCGCCGGTTCACATCGCGTCGAGGTCCGAAAGGACGGCTTTCGCGCTTACAGCGGAGACCTCGAAGTCACCGGCCCGCACGACTACGAACTACCCCCCGTAGTGCTCGAGTCCCAGCAGGCCTTCCTGCTCCTCAAGGACCTGCCCGAAGACGCCAGGGTCTACGGCAATGGCCGGGAACTCAAGCCGGACAGAGAGAAGGTGATGGCCGAGGCTTCCGTGTCGCCAGGCAGGGTCGATCTCGTTGTCAGCAGCGGCGTTCATGCCTACTTCGAAACCTCGCTCGTGGTGGCGGACGGCGACTGGCTCGAAGTCCCCGTCGAACTGCGGCCCTCTCTCGCCTACCTGGGTGTCTTCGGCGAAGACGCGGCCGGGCTGCGAGCAGTCTCGTCCATCCTCGATGTGATCCGGGAGGAAGGTTCCTACATCGTGCTGGACCGCGAGCGAGAAGGTGCCGCAGCGTTAGGCGACCTGGCCCTCGACCCGGCCGTACTGCGCAACCGGACGGCGGCGAAGAACAGCGTGGATTGGAGCGCCATGCAGGCCCGGGTTCAGGACCACGCACCGGCGGCGCTCTACCTTGCAGCCGTCCTGAGCGACGATCTCGTCGCCGAAACGGCCGATCTCTGGTGGTGGTCGGCGGCTCCGGGTCCCTCGAGGCCGGATGTGCTCACGATCGAGATCCGGGACGGCCGAATCGGGAGCGAGGCGCGACGACGATTGGTCCGCTCCTTGAAGCCCGAGTTCGATGCGGGCTCCAGGGCGCCTCTGCTCGGCGCCGTTCTGATCGAGTCTCTGAAGGGCGAGGCGCTGGTTGTCGCTTCGGTCGATGCCGGTGGACCAGCCGCCGCAGCCGGACTTCAGCCCGGGATGGACGTCGTCGAGATCAACGGCGAGGCTGCCTCCTCCATCGGTCAAGTGAGCGAAGCGCTCCGGAATCTGCGGCTCGGCGGTGAGATCGAACTCGCGACCGGCGGGCCCGAAGGCACGTCCACCCTTGCTTTCGAACCTGAATGGGGCTGGACGGGGCTCGATGTCTTTGCCCCGGACCTGTTGTCGTCAGTCGCCGCCACCCGCCTGATCCGCGAGATCGAGCGGCCGGGCGACGTACCCCGCTGGCTCCTGGAACTCGATCTGGCCGCCCTGCTGCTCGCCGCCGGCGACGCCTCCGGCGCCGTTCGCCTTCTGCAGACCATCGACGCCCCGGATCGCGACGGCCTGGGCATGGCAACGGTCCAGTACGCTCTCGGACTCGCGATGTCGGATCTCGCAGCCGAAGGTCAGGAGGAGTACGGTCAACGTACCAGGCAGGTCTTCCGCGCGCTGTCCTCTGCGGCAGAGGGCCGTATCGGGGCCGACGGCGGCCCCTCGGTCGCGGCGCGCGCACGCCTGCAACTCGGTACCGAGGGCCAGAACTGATGGTGTGGAACCGTAGGGGACCGGCGCCGTTCCCGGTGAGCGTGACGAGCTTCCGGCACGCACTCGTGGTTGTGTGGGCGTGCGGCGCGTTGACGCTCCACGCTGCTTTCGCGCTCGCCCAGCAGGACGACGTGGCGGCGGCGTTTTCCGAGGCGATCGACGTGCGGGTCGTGAACGTGGAGGTCGTGGTCACCGACCGGCAGGGGCACCGTGTCCACGGCCTGACGGCGGCGGACTTCGAGTTGCTCGTCGATGGCCAACCAGTTCCGATCGACTACTTCAGCGAGATCCGGGAGGGTCGCGCCGTGGCGGTGCCGGCACGAGGCGTTAGAACAGTGCCCGCCCTGCGGCCGAACGCTCCCGTCGGGACGAGCTTCCTGGTCTTTATCGACGACTTTTTCTCGATCAAGCGGGACCGCGACCGGGTTCTCGACCGCCTGGAAGACGACCTGCCGAAGCTGGCGCCGACGGACCGGGTCGCCATCGTCGCCTTCGACGGCAACTCGATAACGAAGCTGACGGACTGGACCAACTCGTCCGAGAAGTTGACGGTGGCTCTGGACGAGGCGCGCGGACGCGAAGCCTACGGACTCAACCGCCTGCAGGAGCGGCTGGCGACCGACACTACGCGAGGCGAGCAGATTCTCCTGCGTCGAGAAGGCGCCGAGTCCTTCCTGCGAGATGAATCAGACCTCACTCTGTTGCAGGCTCGCAACCCCCAGGCCCGACGGGGGCAGCTTGAGGACACCTCGCAGGATCACGACGTGCGGTCGACCGTCCTCGACGGAGTTTCGGAAACGGCCCGCGATGGATCCCTGGAGTTGCTCAACGCGGCAAGGCTGGAGCGCCAATTGGTGCGCTCCGTGCTCGCTGCCACGGCGACGATCCGCGGTTTCGCGGACCCCCCCGGCCGCAAGGCGATGCTGCTGCTGGCCAGCGGATGGCCGGAGTCGGCCGCGGCCTTCGTCGCCGCTGGTCGCCCATCCAGCGCCGATCGCCCGACCACATCGTCCGACGACGGTCTGATGAACCGCGACACCCTCTACGGCCCCCTGATGTCGGCCGCGAATCTGACGGGCTACACCCTCTACCCGGTTGACGTACCCGGTTTCAGCCCCGAAACCCCCGGCGACGCGGCGGTGGCGTTCGACGTTAGGGACGAGCCGGAAGCAGCACTACTTTCCGACACGGATCCGACCCGACCCATTGGCGCCACCCAGGCAGGCGACAACACCTTCCTGCTGAAGCGGGAAACCCTGCAGCATGCCGCCCTGGAGCGGTTGGCCGACGCCACGGGCGGTCTGGCAATGATCAACGACCAGCGCGATTCGGCTCTGGCGGCGGCCATCGCCGACACCCGCTCGTACTACTGGCTCGGCGTGCAGCCGCGGCGAAGGGAGGACGATGGCGCTCACGACATCGAGGCTCGCCTGGTGGACCGCCCGGGACTCAGCGTGCGTACACGCGAAGGCTACGTCGACCTCTCGCCCCACGCCGAGGTCCTGACGGCCATCGACACCGCCCTGATCTTCGGCGATCCGCCTTCGACCACACCGCTCCGGGTACGCCTTGGCGAGCCGGAACGGGCCGGAAGACGGCTGCGCGTAGCAGCCGAACTGGCAGTCCCGCTGGACCACATCGCGTTCCTGGGAAGGGAGGGAATGTGGCAGGCCGAACTGGAGGTCTGGATTGCCGCCATGGACGAGACGGGAAACCGCTCGGAGACATCGTTCCAGACGTTTCGGATCGCCGGCGACCATCTGCCCGAACCTGGCCAGACCTACTACATCGACACCGGTCTGGAATTTCGCAGGCGGGAGCACAGATTCGTCATTGCAGTCTTCGATCCCCGATCGGGAACAATCCTGACTTCGAGCGGGACGATCGACAGGCGCTGAGCGTCGGCGGGAGGGTCACTACGGCGCCAGGGGCACCGTCACGGCGTCAAGGACCAGCGACACGAGCCCGGTCGTCTCGTCGCGGACGCCGACGGCGACCGTGTAGCCACCCTCAGGCAGCTTGATATCGACCTCGAAGCGGTAGGCGCCGGAGTTCGCCGGAACGCCGCCCACGCCGCCAACGCGCGCTACCGTTTGCCGCACCGTGGTCCGAAAGCCCTTTTCCTCCTCGACGGCGAGCATCCAGAGCCGCAGTCTGCCCTGCCGACTGCCGACCGGGCCGGGCAGCAGGGTCACGGATTGCTCCGGCACGGTCACTCCGACGATCAGCCCGTAGTTCCTCTGCTGGACGGCTTCCGACCCGGTGAAGTAGAGGTTGGCGCCGAGCGGATTCTCCTCACTACCCAGGTAGGCCACCGACATCAATCGCTCGGCCAGACGTTCCTCGACTGTCTTCTCCCGGAAGCTCCGCCGGTACCTGACGCGCCTTCCATTGCCTTTGCCGGGCGCAAGGCGGACCTCCACCTGCCGTACCTGCTCCGGGCGGCGGTCGGTGAGCAGGAACCCGAGCGAGTATGTGTTCGAGACCTTCTCGGTGACGTCGTGCAGGAGATCGACGATGTCGTTCGAGTTCAGGAGTGGTCTGCCGCCGGTCTCGTCCGCCAGCAGGAAGAGGCCATCCTGGGCGTTCGTGGCATACAGGCTGTCGTTCCTGGGAGACGGCTCGGGGCGGCCACCGAGAGCTGTCCGGCTGACGGGGAAGGAGATGCCCAGGTTCGAGGAAGCACGCAGACCGGCGGCGTCCAACGTAAAGACCGTCACCCGGTTCGCGTTCGCATGGGCCGAGACGATGTTGAGCCGGCCTGCCATATTGGAGCTCCTCATCGCGCCCGAGGCTTCGTTGTGGTTCCGGATGATGTCGGAATTGATCGACGGGCAGACCTGATCCACGAGGTAGGTGAAGACGGACAGGCCGGGCTGTTGCGGCAGTCCGCTGCTCACATAGATGACCGCCTTCCTCCCGGCGACGCCAGCGAGGGTGCTCACGAGATCAGCCAATCCGTCCGCCGCCACGTCAACGCGTGACAGCTCGTCGTACGCGAAGGTCCTCCCGATCCCCATGAGTTCTCCCCAGTTGTCCACGCAGGGGCGGCACATGGGAGTACGGTTGCAAGCCTCGTCGCTGCGAAGCATGTCCCGAACGGCCTTTCGCCGACCCCACTGCGTTGGAACCGCATCCTTCCGGGCCGTGGGACGGCTGGCCGCCGCCTCGAGCAGAGCGTCCAGGTCGCGGGTCGGCGGTACGAGGATCTCCACATGGTCCCCGAAGGCCGCAAGCATGAAGCGCGCATTCGTTCGCCGCAGCGGTTCCACCGCTTCTTCGAGTTGCCGCAGCAGGCGCGTGCGATGCGCCGGGTGGGTGTTCAGGTCGTCCAGGTAGAAGACAACCGTGAGGGGAGACGGCCCCGCGCTGTCCATCCGGACCGCCCTGGACCGGCCGCCTCCGCCGTCAGGATCCGGACTCGCCGATCTGCGCGTCGCCCGATGTCCCTGGAGCTCGACGAAGTTCGAAATCTCAACCGTCCGTCCGTCCACGCTCAGTTCGAAGTCCTCCCGCTTCAGCCCACGAACCGGTCGCCCCTTGCGACCCGCCACGAAGACATCGATCTCGACGACCTCCACATCGACTACGTCGCGAAAGGGCTCATCCTGCTGAGCGAACGCAGCGAAAGAGGCGATCAGACCCAGGAACGCACACTCAAGGGCCCGCCGGCCGAAACGGACCGACGCGCCTTCACCTCCCCTCGCTGGCATCGCCGTCTGTCGCTCCCTGTTTGGTGTGCCCGAAGAGGCTATCCGATGTGCGTAGTCCTCGCCGTGCGTAGTCCTCGCCCTAGTTGCGGAGACGAGGGGACTTCTGGGGAGGTGGGGGATGGGGCCCAACTCCGAGCCTGCGAAGCCTTCGGCGGCGCTTGGTCCGCATCCGCCGCAGGCGGAGTCCGGGTCAGCCGCACTGGCCGGCGATCTCGAACACTCGCGGTTGGCGTATCATGCCGCCCCATGTTCGGCCCAATTGGCATGCAGGAGATGCTGTTCATCATGGCGGCTGCTCTCCTCATCTTCGGCCCCAGGAAGCTGCCTGAATTGGGCCGCACGCTCGGACGGGGGATGGCCGAGTTCCGGCGCGCCACGAGCGACCTGAAGCGCTCGATCAACGTCGAGCTCGACGAGGAGAAGCATCCACCGCCTGCTCGCCGGATCGACAAGAGCAAGAAGACCGCGGGTTCGACCGGTTCAACGAAGCCCATGGGCTCGGCCGACGCGAAGAAGGCGGGCGAATCGGGCGCCCGGACGCCGAGTGATCCCGCCGCCTGAAGAGCCCGAACAGGGGCAGCCGGCCGAGGAGCCCGAACAGGGGCAGCCGGTCGAAGAGTCGGAAGAGGAGCCACCGGCCGAAGAGTCGGAACCGAAGCGGCTGCCACCAACGCAGCCTGCTCGCATGAAGCCCGAGGAGGACGAAGAAGAACTCCCGCGGATGACGCTGCTCGAGCACCTCGACGAGTTGCGCCGCCGCATCCTACGCACGCTGATCGTCGTCGTCGTCGCGTTCTTCGGCTGCTTCGCGTTCGCGGAGGAGATCTACACGCTACTGGCGAAACCCATCGCGCCCCACGTCGATCAGCTCGTCTTCGACGGCGTCGCGGATCCCTTCATCGTGCAGGTGAAGGTGGCGTTGCTGGCCTCGGTCTTCGTCACGTCGCCCTATCTCGTGGCCCAGCTCTGGGGCTTCGTCTCGCCGGGCCTCTACCGCCGCGAGAAGCGCTACGCGATCCCCTTCATCTTCTTCGGCTCCTTCTTCTTCCTCGGCGGCGGCGCCTTCGGCTACTTCGTCGCCCTGCCCTTCGCGGTCGAGTTCCTGGTCAACATGGGCCTCAACGCCAACTGGGACGCCGACATCCGCATCGAGCGCTACCTGAACTTCGCGGTCAACATCCTGCTCGGGCTCGCGGTCATGTTCCAGCTCCCGATCGTCATCTTCATGCTCTCGCAGCTCGGCGTCGTCACACCGCGGTTCCTGATGCGCCACTTCCGTTGGGCGGTGCTCATCATCATCATCCTCTCCGCCGTGATCACGCCGACGCCCGACGTCGTGAACATGACGATCGTGGCGGGGCCGACGCTGCTGCTCTACCTGGTCGGCGTCGGGGCTTCGGCGCTGGTCCAACGCCGCCGCAAGCGCCGCGAGGATGAGGTGGAAGAGGAGTGGGCTGAGTAGCGGGGCTGGTCCGCGCACCCAGTGAGCCAGGTCCGTGCCCGGCCTTGGACCCCGGCACCGACTTGCAGGGCCTGGCCCCGGATTCCGCCTTCGGTGAAAGCCGGCCGGAGGCCCGGGCCCCGGTGAGACACGTCCGTGCCTGGCCTTGGGTCTCGGCACCGCCGTCCAGCCCAGTCGGGTCAGGAGGGGTCGGCTCCCAGGTGCCTCTGAACGAGCGACGCTCCACGTCATCTCATTCACCACTGACCAACCGAAGCGAGTGAAGCGGAGTGAGCGCACCCCCTCCCATCTCTTCTCCCAAGCGCGAACCCGGGTGGCGCGATCCGCGCCACCCGTGAACCAATCCGTGCGCCCGTCAGCGGGCGCACGGATGGCACGCCACCTGGGAGCCGACCCCTCCTGACCCAAGACGGGCGGGTGCGTCCTCCTCCGCCGCGTCGCCGCGCGTCGCCGCGCTTCCGCCTCCGCCTCCGCCTCCGCGGCCGCGCCGTCGCCGTCGCCGTCGCCGTCGCTGCGGCTGGTACAATCCGCCGATTCGCGCCGCTCGCCGTGTCGGGCGGCTGACTCACCGCCGCGGCTTGCCGCGGGAGATCATGGCGGGAGACTCGTGAAGAAACCCTGGCGCAACATCGCACTCGTCCTCTTCCTCGCGGCCGTGCTGGTCGGCGGCGTCGCCGGCGGAAACCTGCTGGCGGTGGGCAGCGGCGAGTTCGCGCCCATTCGCGAGTACACCGACCTGGTCGAGGCGGCGCACGCGCACTACGCCGTTCCGGATGTCGCCTACCGCGACCTGATCTACGCGTCGATAGGCGGCATGCTGCGCAGCCTCGACCCGCACACCAGCTTCCTGCCGCCGGTCGCCTACGACTCGATGCGGGAGCGGCAGCAGAGTTCGTTCTACGGGCTTGGCATCTACGTCGGCACGCGCAACGGCCGTCTGACCGTCATCTCGCCGATCGAGGGCACGCCGGGCTACAAGAAGGGCATCCGCGCCGGCGACATCATCCATCTGATCGACGGTGAGCCGACGGAGGACATGAGCCCGAACGAGGCGATCCGGAATCTCAAGGGCCCGAAGGGAACGGACGTGACCGTCACCCTGCTGCGCCCCGGTTTCGAGGAGCCCCTCGTGGTCACCGTGACGCGCGCCGAGATTCCGCAGGAAACCGTGCGGCACGCGCACATGATCAAGCCGGGCGTCGGCTTCGTCTGGGTGACGGACTTCTCCCGCTCAACCGGCGGCGAGCTCGCCCGCGCCCTGGACGACCTCCGGGAGCAGGGCATGGAGCGCCTGATTCTCGATCTTCGGGGCAACGGCGGCGGCCTGCTCGACCAGGCGATCGAGGTCTCCGACCAGTTCGTGCCCGGCGGCAGCGCGATCGTCGAGACCCGCGGCCGCATCCCGAGTTCCCATCAGACCTACAACTCCACCGGCCGACACGAGCCGCTCGGCCTGCCCCTCGTCGTGCTCGTCGACCGCGGCTCCGCCTCCGCCTCGGAGATCGTCTCGGGGGCGATCCAGGACCACGACGTCGGTCTCGTCGTCGGCGTGTCTACCTGGGGCAAGGGGCTCGTGCAGACCGTCTATGAACTGTCCTACGGCGCCGGTCTCGCACTGACGACGGCCCGCTACTACACACCGGCCGGAAGGTTGATCCAGCGGGACTACTCCTCGTACTGGGACTACTTGACCGAGTACGACGTGAACGGCAGCAACGGGGATGGTGGAGAGGAGGCAGAGGAGGCCCTGCGCGATGCCCTGGAAGCGGACGGGAGTGGCCCCCCCTTCGTCGACTTCAAGCCGCCTGCCGCGGAGGAGCGACCCGTCTTCCACACCGACCTCGGCCGCGAGGTCTTCGGCGGCGGCGGTGTGACACCGGACTATGTCATCGAGCAGGACCAGCCGCCCGCGCTCATCTGGCGCCTGCAGGCGCGGAGCGTTTTCCACCGCTTCCCGTTCGAGGCCGGCGACGGAGAAGCGGTCGAATCGACCGACTGGCAGGTGTCCGACGAGTACCTGGCGCGATTCTGGGAATGGGTCGTCGAAGAGGAGCTCGCCACCGCGGAGGAAGTCGAGGAAGCCCTGGAGGATCCGGAAGTGGACCGCTACGCCCGGGTCCGCCTCCGCTACGAGATCTTCAACACCGCGTTCGGCCTGACCGCGGGGTACAGGGCCGGAGCGGAACTCGACAACCAGCTCTCGCGGGCGCTGGAGCTGCTGGACGAGGCGGAAGACCTCCTCGAGCAGCGCCTCGACCTCGACGAGGACGGTCGAAGCCGCACTCGCAGCACCGGCCTGGTCGCCGCTCAGTAGAAAACTGGGTGCGCCGGCCTTCCGGCCGGCATTCGCCGCGCAGCGGCGGCCTCCGGATCGAGAGGTCGCCGGACATCTCCACCTGGATCAGGGCCAGGCGGTGGCCGTCGGTCGCCAGTCGCCGCCTGACAATTCGTGCGCGCCGCTTCGCGGCAAGCGCACCTGATGCCGGCCAGAAGGCCGGCGCACCCAGTGGGCGCTACCGCATCTTCTCTTCGACGAACTCGACGTGGCGCCGGACCCTCGGGTCGTACTTCTTGAGCTTCAGCTTCTCGCGGCTGAGCTTCTTGTTCTTCGTCGTCGTGTAGAAGTACCCGGTACCAGCGCTTGATACGAGCTTGATCTTTTCTCTCACGTGGTCACCTCTGATGCCGCGTTTCGGATGCTGTGTTTCTGACGAAGGGCTGACGAAGGGGGGAAGGTGGAGCGGAATGGCGGGGCCGACGGGACTCGAACCCGCGACCTCCGGCGTGACAGGCCGGCATTCTAACCAGCTGAACTACGACCCCGTTGGTGTCCGTTTCCTTGCTTCGCGCGTACTGCAGAACCTCCGTGGTGGGAGGTGAGGGATTCGAACCCGCGACCCCCTGCGTGTAAAGCAGGTGCTCTTCCCCTGAGCTAACCTCCCCGGCGCCGGCGCTCCGGACGCCCGGCGGACATCGCAGGCCGCGCGATCTTAGGGCAGGCGCGGGCACATCGTCAATGAGGAAACAGGGCTGCGTCGAGGCCCGCGTCCCCGGCGGGATCAGACGCCTCAAGGTCGGATACGCATGGCCCGGTCACTCCGTGGCAGAATCGCCTCCGCCGAATCACCCTACTCACAGGCACCTTCTGACAGGAGTTACGACGATCATGCACGAAGTTCCGGATCTGGCATACCCGTTCGACGCCCTCGAGCCCCACATCGACGCGCGGACGATGGAGATACACCACGACAAGCACCACGCCGCCTACGTGACGAACCTGAACGCGGCGCTGGACGGCCACCCCGACCTCGCGGCGAGGAGCGTCGAGAACCTGCTCCGGAACATCGACGAGGTGCCGGGCTCGATCCGCGGCGCGGTCCGCAACCACGGCGGCGGCCACGCGAACCACTCGCTCTTCTGGTCGACCATGGGTCCGGGCGGCGGCGGCGCGCCGAGCGGCGACCTGGCAACCGCGATCGACATCCGTTTCGGCGGCTTCGACCAGTTCCGGGAGCGCTTCAAGGGCGCCGCGATGGGCCAGTTCGGCAGCGGCTGGGGTTGGCTCGTGAGCGGCGACGACGGCCTCGCCGTGATCGCCCGGCCCAACCAGGATTCGCCGCTGATGGAGGGGTTGACCCCCCTGCTCGGCGTCGACGTGTGGGAGCACGCCTACTACCTGAACTACCAGAACCGGCGTCCCGACTATCTCGACGCCTTCTGGAACGTCGTCGACTGGGACGCCGTCTCAGCCCGCTTCAGAGGCTAAAGACCGGGTTCTGGCCGGCAACCGCCGCGTAGCGGCGGCTCCGGTCTGGAAACTCCCACCCCCCAAACCCCCCATCGGGCCGTCGAGAGTGGTACTCTCGCCGGCCCTTTCCAGCTCCGCTGACGAGGCCCTTCCGGCCCCGGTCGCCTGGATCCCCGGACCGTTCCACGGGCGCCTCCGCTCCTTCTCTTTTGGAGCGGAACATGAACCGAAAGACCGAGGAACAGCAGGCCGAGGAGTCGCAGGAGTTTCAAGCCATCTGGCACAGGTGCACGGCGAGTGAGGGCGACTGGGCGCCCCTGATCCAGCGAGTCGAACCGGCGCTGCGCTGCGCGCTCGCCGGGTTGGGGCACACTTACGGCCTGCGCCTGACCCGCGACCTCGTGGACGAGGTCCTTCAGGAGACCTACGTTCGCCTGCTGCAGAACAACCGCCGTGTGCTGCGCGGATGCAAGGGGCGCACGGAATCGTCGATCATGGCCTACCTGCGCAGCGTCGCGCGCAGCGCCCTCGTCGACTGGCTGCGCGCCCGGCGGGCGCTCAAGCGCGACCCCGCCTCCGAGCTGAGCCTCGACTTCCACGACCTGCTGGCGGACGAAGGCGACGGGCTGGAGCTGCCCAGGGCGGCGGCGAACCCCTTCAACGACATCTACGTTCGGGAGCTCCGGTACCGCTTCCGGCGGGAGTGCTGGTGCGTCGTAGGTGAGCGCGCGACAGGTCTCCGGGACACCTGGATCACCGAGCGGATGGTGGTCGACGGCTGGAGTTCGCACGAAGCCGCCGGCGTGGTCGAACTGGCGCCGGCGACCGTCGCGATGGTGCTCAGCCGCATGCGGCGCGAACTGCGGCGCAGGGGGCTCGAGGTTCCCGGGAGGCTCAACTCACGGGCCTGAAACCGGCCCTCCGCCGTCCGCCCGATCGGCGCATCGGACACGTTTCCGCGAGACGTGGCGCCCGACTTATGTCATAATGGGCAACTGTTCATTAGCCCCTTTGGTCGTTGGGTCCCGTGGCCCACCTCCATGCCGGACCTTCCCGGATCAGGGAAGGGCGGAGCCAGGCAAGCATCGAACTTCTGGAGATCTGAGACCGTGGACAACAGCACAGAGCCTCGACCCGTACGTCTCGGTGGTTCGCTGAGCGGACTCGAACCCCGGCACCGTCGCTCCCGGAGAATGACCAAGGTCTTCAAGGCCCTGTCGGACTCGACACGGCAGGAGATACTGCGCCTGCTCGAAGACGAGCAGCGTTGCGTCGGCGACATCGTCGGTGAGTTCGAGCTCTCCCAGCCGACGATTTCCCGGCATCTTTCGGTGCTCAAGGAGGCCGACCTGGTGATCGACCAGCGGCGCGGCCAGAACGTGATCTACCGGTTGAACGACGAGGCACTCTCCGAGTCGATGCGCAGTTTCTTCGGCCAGTTTCGGAGCTGCCAGAACTCGCTGCGCAAACCGTCACTCTGAGCGGGCGTCCTTCACCGGTCGGGCGCGTTCGGGGGCTCCGTCGCGGTCCCGAAACCGGGGCGGATTCCGGTAGGGTGCGGCAAGAATCGGGCGGTGTAGCTCAGCCGGTTAGAGCAAGCGGCTCATATCCGCTGTGTCGGGGGTTCGAGTCCCTCCACCGCCACCATCCCTTGCCTTCGCACACGATCGAGCGGGCGGTTGCCGGATTCTTCGCCCGGCGTCCCGAACTGGTCCGTGCGAACCGCGGCACAGCACTCGTCGTCGCCTTCTCCGGAGGGGCGGATTCGTCCGCGCTGCTGGCCGCTCTCCGCGACTGCGCTTCCCGGTTCGGTTTCAGCCCCCGCGCCGTCCACGTCGACCATCGGCTGGACGAGGGGTCCGGCCGGCGAGCCCTTGCGGCGCGGCGAATTGCCCGGGAACTCGGGGTCGCCTTCGACCTCCTGGCGGCGCGACCGTTGCCGCCGGGCAGGAGCATCGAGGAGTGGGCGCGCGTCGAGCGCTACCGCCTCCTGACCGCCGCCGCGCGGTCCGTGGACGCCGCGGCGGTCGCCACCGCCCATCACCGGCTGGACCAGGCCGAGACCGTCCTGTTGCGCATGCTCTTCGGCAGCGGCGCGGCAGGTCTCGCCGCGATGCGCCCGGTGTCGAACCGTCTCGGGCTGCCGCTGCTCCGTCCCCTGCTGGACGTCGGGCGCGGGGACCTGCGCCGCTACGTGACCGACTTGGGGGTCTGCCCGGTCGACGACCCGACGAACCGCGCGCCGGAGCCGCGACGCAACTTCGTTCGTCACCGTTTGCTGCCGCTGCTGGCGTCCGGGACGCCGGACCTCGTCGCGCTGCTGAACCGCGTGGCTCAGGCCGCCCAGGGCGCCGAGCCGGCGATCAGCCGTCTGCTCGACGAGGCCCTCGAACCGCGGCCGGGCCGGCAGTGCTGTGAGATCGAGACGGCTGCGTTGACGCGCCTCCCGGCGACGCTGTGGCCGGCCGCGCTCGCCCGCCTCCACCGTCTCGCCGGCGCCCCCTATCCGCCGACGCGGGCCGCCCGGGGCGAACTCCGCCGGCAACTCGAGCGGCGCCGCCAGACGGGCGCCTCGGTCGGCTGCGACTGCGGCGACGGCTGGCGCTGGGAGCAGCGCCGAAACCGGCTGCGGGTCCTGCGGCGCCCGTCGTTCGCCGTGGATCAAGGAATTGAATCGCTTGAAGAACCGCGGACACAGTGACAGGCTTGCCGCAGCGACTGGGTGCGCCGGTCTTCCGGCCGGCATGCGCAGTCCGGTTGCCTGCGGGCAGGAATCCCGTGGGCCGGATCGTGGTTGTCTCTCCGCGATGGGGGAGACCGGCAAGGACCGAACGTGGACCGGCAGACCGAAGATGGATGAGCGGGCCTGGAAGTAGATGAACGCGACACTCAAGAACCTCCTGCTCTGGGCGGCCATCTTCGTGATGGTGATCCTCCTCTACAACCTGTTCAGCCAGGGCGCGGCGAAGCGGGGGGAGATCAGCTTCAGCGAGTTCATCGAGGACGTCCAGAAGGGCCGCATCGAGGAGGTGACCGTCACCGGCGATCGGGTCGAGGGCACCTACAAGAACGCCCCGCGCGACAGCGTCGGCGACGGCAGCTTCAGTGCCCAGCTCATGGACTATCCCGGCCTGGCCGACCTGCTGCTCGAGCACGAAGTCCGGATCGCCGCGGAGGAGGAGCGGGAGAACACGCTCTCCATGGTGTTGATGACCTGGGGTCCGCTGCTCCTGATCATCGGTCTCTGGGTGTTCTTCATGCGCCAGATGCAGAGCGGCGGCAACCGGGCGCTCTCCTTCGGCAAGAGCAAGGCCAAGCTGCTGAACGCCAGCGGCAAGAAGGTCACGTTCAAGGACGTGGCCGGGATCGAGGAAGCGAAGGAAGAGCTCTCGGAAATCGTCGAGTTCCTCAAGGAGCCGCAGAAGTTCCAGAAGCTCGGCGGCCGGATTCCCAAGGGCGTGCTGTTGATGGGCCCGCCGGGCACCGGCAAGACGCTGCTGGCGCGGGCGATCGCGGGCGAGGCGAGCGTGCCCTTCTTCTCCATTTCGGGCTCCGACTTCGTCGAGATGTTCGTCGGCGTCGGCGCCAGCCGGGTGCGCGATCTGTTCGAGCAGGGCAAGAAGAACGCCCCCTGCATCATCTTCATCGACGAGATCGACGCGGTCGGCCGTCACCGCGGCGCCGGCCTCGGCGGCGGGCACGACGAGCGCGAGCAGACCCTGAACCAGTTGTTGGTCGAGATGGACGGCTTCGAGACGAACGAGGGCGTGATCCTGATCGCCGCGACGAACCGTCCCGACGTGCTCGACCCGGCGCTGCTGCGGCCGGGCCGCTTCGACCGCCGCGTCGTCGTCGACCGTCCGGACATCGCCGGCCGCCTCGGCATCCTCCAGGTCCACAGCCGCAACATCCCGCTCGATCCCGACGTCGATCTCCAGGTGCTGGCGCGCGGTACGCCCGGCTTCTCCGGCGCCGACCTCGCGAACCTGGTCAACGAGGCGGCCCTGATCGCGGCCCGGCGCAACCACAAGAAGGTCGACATGGCTTCCTTCGAGTTCGCCAAGGACAAGGTGATCATGGGCGCCGAGCGCAAGTCGATGATGCTCACCGAGGAGGAGAAGGAGGTGACCGCCTACCACGAGGCCGGTCACGCCCTGGTCGCCGCGTTCATGCCCGAGGCCGATCCGCTGCACAAGATCACGATCATCCCGCGGGGCCGCGCCCTGGGTTTGACGATGCAGTTGCCGACGGAGGACAAGCACACCTACCGCCGGAAGTACGTCGACACCCAGATCGCGATCCTGATGGGCGGACGGGTCGCCGAGGAGCTTTCCCAGGACGACATCACGACCGGCGCCGGCAACGACATCGAACGCGCCACGGATATGGCGCGCCAGATGGTCTGCGAGTGGGGCATGTCCGACCTGGGACCGCTGAACTACGGCGAGAAGAGCGAGCCGGTGTTCCTCGGCCGCGACTTCTCGCAGCGCTCCGACTACTCCGACAGCACCGCGCAGTCGATCGACAGCCAGA
The DNA here is from genome assembly GCA_965232105.1 of Thermoanaerobaculia bacterium. Lineage (GTDB taxonomy): Bacteria > Acidobacteriota > Thermoanaerobaculia > Multivoradales > Multivoraceae > Multivorans. The sequence continues at coordinate 940,379 of OZ246956.1, read as the reverse complement.
TTCACGCGATCGTGGACCGCGGCTACGAGAAGGCCCGGGAGATCCTCTCCGAGCACCGAAGCCTGCTCGAGCAGTTGGCGAAGGAGTTGCTCGAATACGAGTCGATCGAGGGCGCCCGGGTGTACGAGATGATCCACGAGGCGACGGGCCTCGATGTGGCCCCGGTGCACAAGCCGACTCCCATCCCCGACCTCGAGCCGCCCGACGAGGGTGCGCCGGCCCCCGCCGCCGAAGACACGCCGGTAGCCGATGTACCTGGAACGCCCGAGCCGGCGACGATCGCCGAGCGGCAGGAACCCGAGGGGGTGCCGCTCCCGTTGCCGAAGCCGGAGCGTTAGAGACTTGCGGGCGAAGAAGCCATTCTGATTCCCGGCCAACGCGGGTAACAAGCGACCCAGGGGCGTTTCGGAGCGATGGACTTGGCACAGCCGCTCGGCCTTCTGGGTTGGAGGGATCTGGTCGACCTGCTGGTCGTCGGCCTGGTCGTCTACAACGTGCTGCTGGTCATCCGGGGCACCGGGGGCATGCGGATCGTGGCGGGCATCCTGGTGCTGCTCGGCACCTCCTGGATCGCGGCGACCCTGAGGCTGCGCGCCCTGGAGGCCTCGCTGAACTACCTGCTGCCCGTGCTGCCGGTGGTCATCGTCGTCCTGTTCCAGAACCAGATCCGAAGCGCTCTCGCCAGGGTCGGGCGCAATCCGCTGGTGCGCCTGATGAGCGATCAGACGCCGGAGTCCGGGATTCTCGAGATCGTGCTCGCGGCGCAGGCGCTGTCCCTGCGCCGACTGGGCGCCCTGATCGTCATCGAGCGGGTCGACGGCCTGCGGGACTACGTGGAGAACGGCATCGTCCTCGACGCCTCGATCTCCTACGATCTGCTCCTGACGATCTTCGCCCGCGACACACCCCTGCATGACGGCGCCGTGATCGTGCAGAAGGACCGGGTCGCCGCCGCAGCCTGCTTCCTGCCTCTGACGACCAGCGCGAGCGTTTCGATCGAGCATGGCACGCGGCACCGGGCGGCGATCGGCATGACCGAACTGACCGATGCGGTCGTCGTCGTCGTCTCGGAGGAGACGGGCAAGATCTCGATCGCGCGTGAGGGTCGCCTGACCGGCGATCTGACGATGCGGGAACTGCGCAACCAGCTCTTCGAGTTGCTGCTGACCCGGGAGGCTTCGTCGTGAGCGAGAGTGGCAACCGCTGGGCCTTTCGAACCCTCGCCGCCCTGATTGCGGTCGGGGTCTGGCTGCCGGCATCGTTCTGTCCCCGCGTGCGGGAGATGACCGAGCCGCCGGTCGAGGAGAGCGTGCGGGCGCGCGTGACGACGGAGGATCACGACCAGATGGTCGTTTTGGGTTCGCCGATCCTCGGCACGCCCGAGGATCCCAAGGAGGAACTCTCCGTTCTGATCCGCGGCAGCGAGGACGCGATCGAATCCCTGAACCGGGATCAGATCCGGGTCCAGGTGCCGCTCGGAGAGAACCTCTTCGGCGGTACGACGTACGGCGGCCCTCGGCAGGTCGCGGTCATCCTGAGCACGGAGCACGTCGTGCTCCCCGAGGACGCCGAGGGCATCGCGGTCGTGTCGCTCACGCCGGAGCAGTTGACCCTGACGCTCGACGAGGAGATCTCGGCTCAGGTGCCGGTGCAGGTCGCGTGGGCAGGCGAACCGATCGGCGGCTTCAGCGTCGACCACGACAACGTTCGGATCGAGCCGCCCCAGGCCACGGTTCAGGGGTCGCGCTCCGAGATCAACAGGTTGGGGTATGCACTGGCCGGCCCGATCGACACGGACGGCCGCGGCGTCGACTTCGTCGTGGAACAGGCGCGCGTGCGCTTCGAGAGCGACGACGTCGTCGTCGAGTTCCCGACCTTCGTTCGCGTGGAGGCGCCAATGATCGAGGCGCCCCAGCCGCAGGGCGATCCACCTCGTCCCCTGGTTGAGCGGCCCGGCGACGAGCCCGACCTTTGAGCCTCTTCGGGACGGACGGCATGCGTGCCGCGTTCGGCACGCCGCCGCTGGATCGGTCGACGGTCCAGGCGGTCGGCTACTGGTTCGCCCGCCTCAGCATGTCTGCGGCCGACTCGGCTTCCGCGGCGCGGCGGGCGGACCCGCCTGCGGATGCGCCTGCGGACGCGCGGCCGCTGCTGATCCTGGGCGGCGACACCCGGGACAGCCGGGAGGAGATCACGAGCTGGCTCGCCGCCGCGGTCCATTCCGCGGGCGCGGAAGTGCGCTCGGCCGGCGTCGTGCCCACGCCCGCGGTCGCCTTCCTCGTCACCGAACTCGGCGCGATGGGCGGCATCGTCATCTCCGCCAGCCACAATCCCTGGACCGACAACGGCGTCAAGCTGATCGGCCCCGACGGCTTCAAGGTCGATCCCTCCGTCGAGCAGGCGATCGAAGACCGCGTCGGTGCGCCGTCACTGGGTGCGCCGCCGTCCGATGCTCCGCCACTGGGTGCGCCGGCCCTCTGGCCGGCATCTGGCGCCGGCGGACCGAGCGAAGAAGCGGCGCTCGCCGACCGCTACCTGCACCACCTTCGGGCCTCTTTGCCCGGCGCCCTCCCCCTCGAAGGCCTCCGCGTCGCCATCGACGCCGCGAACGGCGCCGCGTCGCCCCACGCCGCCCGCCTCTTCCGATCCCTCGGCGCGGACTGCCGCGTCACCTGCGACCGTCCCGACGGCCGCAACATCAACCGCGATTGCGGCTCCACCTGCACCGACCGGATCGTCGCCTTCACCCGCGAGACCGGCAGCGACCTGGGCGCGGCCCTCGACGGCGACGCGGACCGGGCCATCCTCTGCGATCACCGGGGCCGCATCTGCGACGGCGACGTTCTGCTCTACGTCTGGGCATCGCGCCTCGCGGCCCGGGACCTCCTCCCGGGACGGCGGATCGTCGCCACGACGATGTCGAACATGGGCCTCGAGCGCGCGCTGGAGCGGCGCGGCGTCGAGGTCCTGCGCTGCGGCATCGGCGACCGGGAAGTCGCCCGCACGATGCGCCGCGAGGGCGTCCGGCTCGGCGGCGAGCAGTCGGGCCACCTGCTCGACCTGGACCTTGCGACGACCGGCGACGGCCTGCTGACCGCCGCCGCCATCGCCGGGATCGTCGCCGCGTCCGGCCGCTCACTGGCCGATCTGGCCTCCGGCTTCCGGCGCTTCCCGCAGGTCCTGCGGAACGTCACCGTGCGGGAGAAGCTGCCGCTCGACGGCGTACCCGGTCTGTCCGACGCCGTGGCTTCCGCGGAACGCGAACTCGGTTCCTCCGGCCGCGTCCTCCTGCGCTACAGCGGCACCGAGCCGCTCGCCCGGGTGATGATCGAGGGCCCCGACCAGCAGCAGATCGAAGGGCTGTCCGACCGCATCGCCCGCGTCATCGAAGCCGAACTCGGCTGACTTCCCCCATCGCCTCCAGCATCTCCTCAACCGCCGCCCGCATCCCGATCAACACCGCCCGCGACACGATCGAATGCCCGATGTTCAGCTCGCTCACACCCGGCAGCGCCGCCACCAAACCGACGTTCGCCACGGTCAGCCCGTGCCCGGCGTACGCCTCCCGGCCTATCGCCAGCCCTCTCTCCGCGGCGGCCTCGATCTTCTCGAACTCCGCCGTCGCCCCGGCGCCCGAGGTACGCGTGTAGGCGTCCGTGTTCAACTCGAAGCCGGTCACATCGTCCTGGTCGTCCAGCGCCGCGATCTGGCCCAGGTCGGGATCGACGAAGACGGAGACCCGGATGCCGGCCCCTACGAGGCGCCTGGCCGCGCCGCGCACCTGGTCGCCGCGCTCGATCAGGTCGAGACCGCCCTCGGTCGTGACCTCGTCCGGCCGCTCGGGCACCAGGGTGACCTGCTCGGGACCGACCCGCTCGGCGAACGCGAGCATCGGTTCGTCGGACGCGATCTCGAGGTTGAGCCGCCCGCTGACGACCCGCCGCAGCTCGACGACGTCGTGGTCCTGGATGTGGCGGCGGTCCTGGCGGAGATGGACCGTGATGCCGAACGCCCCCGCCTCCTCGGCGAGCCGCGCCGCCTCGACCGGGTCCGGATAGCCCACCAGGCGCGCCTGACGCACGGTGGCGACGTGGTCGATGTTCACCGACAGGGCGGTCACGCCTCGCCGTCCTCGAGCAGCCCCTGCTCGCGATAGTCCTTCAGCTTCCGCTGCAGGGTGCGCACGCCGATGCCGAGCGCCCGGGCCGCCTGCGCTCGCTTGCCGCCGGTCCTGCCCAGGGTCTCGAGGATCGCCTGGCGCTCGATCTCGGCCATCGTCCGCGGTTCGCCGAAGGCGTTCTGGACCCGGCTATCGAGGGTCGCGTCGCCGCCGCCGCGGACATCGTCGGGCAGATCGCCGACCCCGATTCTGCCGCCGTCGTGGAAGACCGCGACCGTCTCGATCACGTTTCGCAACTCGCGCACGTTGCCCTGCCAGCGATGCCCCGACAGACACTTGAGAGCCCTGCCGGAGAGCTGCATCTCCGGCTTGCCCTCCCGCGCCGCGAACTCGCGCAGAAAGTGGTTCGCGAGCAACGGCAGGTCGTCGAGCCGTTCCCGCAGCGGTGGAATGGTCAGGGTGACCACCTTCAGCCGGTAGTAGAGATCCTCCCGGAAGGCGCCCTTCGCCACCGCCTCCTCCAGGTTGCGGTTGGTCGCCGCCAGCAACCGGAAGTCGACGTCGATCATGCGGCTGCCGCCGACCCGCATGACCTGCCGTTCCTCGAGCACGCGCAGCAGCTTTACTTGGAGCTCCGGAACGAGCTCGCTGATCTCGTCCAGGAACAGCGTGCCGCGGGCAGCGAGCTCCAGCTTGCCGATCTTGCGCCCGACGGCGCCGGTGAAGGATCCCTTCTCGTGGCCGAACAGCTCGCTCTCCAGAATCTCGTTCGGAATCGCGCCGCAGTTCAGGGCCAGGAAGCGCTCCTGCCGGCGGGGGCTGGCCTGGTGCAGGGCCTTGGCGACGAGTTCCTTGCCGGTGCCGCTCTCGCCCAGGATGAGCACCGAAGCGCGGCTCGGCGCGACCTGGCGCATCCGCTGGAACAGGTGCTCCATGGGCGCCGACTGGCCCACGATCGCGTCGAAGCCGAAACGCTCGTCGAGCATCTCGCGCAGGTTCGTCACCTCGTCGCGCAACTGCCAGTTCTCGATCAGCTTGAGCACGCGGCTCCGCAGCTCGTAGAGGTCGACCGGCTTGGTCAGGTAGTCGTCGGCGCCGACGCGCATCGCCTCGACCGCCGACTCGATCGTGCCGAAGCCGGTAACCAGAATCACCGCCAAGTCGAGCTCCTGGGCCCGCACGCGGTTCAGGAACGCAAGGCCGTCCATGCCCGGCATGCGCAGGTCGCACACCGCCAGACGCACCCGCGACTCCCGTTCGACGAACGCCAGCGCCGGCTCCGCGTCGTCGAACACGCGCACGCCGAGGCCGGCCCGTTCGAGCGCGATCGCCATCGATTGGCGCGACCCGGCTTCGTCATCGATCACGATGACCCATGGGGCTGCTGACATGCCGCGCATCCTAACGCCGCAGACACTGGGTGCATCGGCGGACCCACCCGCGGGTTGACTGTCTGGCACCCACTTGGATACGGTTCGGAGCCATGAGCGAGATCCGTATTCGAACCGTCGGCGATCCGTTCGATGACCGCCAGTCCCTGCCGCTCGGGGTGCAGGTGCTCACCCGAGCGGAAGCGATGGGGATTCTGGGTAAGGGAGCCATCGACCGGCTGGACGCGTCGGTCTGGGTGAACGTGCTGGCCCGGATACGGCGTGCCGGCGTGGGTCGGCACCTGCCCGAAGTCGTTCCGCCGGCCGCCGGTGGACGGGAGGGGTTCGTCCGGCAGCTCAAGCAACTGAACGACGCGCTGGAGGCCTCGCCGGTTCCGGCATCGGAGGGACCGCGGCTCGACAAGTTGCTGGGGCGTGAACTTCTTGCCAGATTGCTCCAGGTCTCGGTTGTGAGCCTGCGTCGCTACCTGGCGGGCCAACGCACGGTGCCGGACTCCGTTGCGGCGCGTTTGCACTTCCTGGCGCTGGTCGCGGGCGACCTTGCAGGGGCCTACAACGACATCGGCGTGCGGCGCTGGTTCGACCGGCCGCGTACGCTGCTGGGCGGCCGGAGCCCGGCGGAGCTGCTGGAACCCGAATGGCAGCCCGAGGATCCGGGCCCGCGGCGGGTCCGCGACCTGGCCAGGGCCCTGGTCTGGTCGCCTGCGACATGATCGCCTACCGCAACGCGGACCCCCGCTTTCCGTTCCTGTGGGAGGAGGGCGAGGGCGCACAGCCGGGCGCCCGTTGGCATGCGGACGGTGAAGGGCCGGTGCAGTATCTGAGCGATACGCCAGACGGCGCGTGGGCCGAATTCCTGCGGCACGAGGACATTCGCGACCCGGAAGACCTGGTCCATGTGCGCCGGTCGCTATGGGCGGTCGACGTTGGTTCGGAAGAGCTGGCCAGCCCCGAGTTGCCCGCGGAGACCCTGACTGGCGACGCCGGGTCGTACCTGGCCTGCAGGGAGGAGGCGCGTCGTCTACGGTCGGCGGGGTCCCCGGGCCTCAGGGCGCGGTCTGCCGCGCTTGCGCCGGGTACCGCCGGAGGATGGCGCGTCGAGGCCGGCCTGCGGCCGGGCCCTGAACGGGACAGCCAGACGATCGTCCTGTTCGGCGAAAGGCCGGATTTGACCGGGTGGCGGGCGGTGTTCGAAGGCCGACCGGACGAGACGCTTCTGGCTGCCGTTCACTATCTGAGCTAGGGAACTGGCCGGCATCCGGGCGCCGCCGCGGAGCGGCGTGCGCGAGTCTTGGCGCTTTGCCCGGCTCGCGAGCGGTGGCGGTCTTTCGGCCGCGGCCGCCGCAGGGGACCGTCAGGTGTTGCCGGCTTTCGGCCGGATAGAGTCGACCTACTGCGTTCAGCACGCTGGCTGGTCGGTGCTTCCACTGACGCGGCCAACACCGGAGAACCGGATCTTGAGCGACGACGTGACGCTTGGCAACGGCCTCGAACTTGAAGTCGCAGACTTCGGCCCGATCGCCGGGGCCAAGGTCGAGTTGAGGCCGCTGACCGTCTTCATCGGTCCGAGCAACACCGGCAAGTCCTGGCTCGCCATGCTCATCTACGCCTTGCATCGCTTCGCGGGGCGAGCGTTGGGGACCGGTGCCCGGCGCCTGGTCTTGCCGGGGCGGATGTTCGACACACAGATGAAGTTCGCCAGCGACGAGCCCGTTCATCGCGCCGTCGACGAGCTCGTGAAGGCTCTCTACCGCCGCGGTGCGCCGGCCGGCGAAGAGCTTCTGTTGGCCGATCCTCTCTCGGAAGAGATGCGATTCGCTCTTGCGCACCAGGCAGACGACCTCAGAGACGAGATTCGCCGCTGCCTTGGCGTGCTCGAAGCAAGGGAGTTGGTGCGAAAGGGATCCGAGACTGGCGCGGCAGTGGTGCTACGGCAGGACGCGCTCGACTTACTGGCCCTGCGCCTCTGCGGAACGCAGGCGACGCTAGACGCCCGTATCGCGAGAGACGTCCGCATCCGGAAGGACGCCGTTCGGGACGATCTCTCGTATCTCTTGTCGACCGTGTATGGCACGGGTCAGCGAAACGACGAGTCGCGTGATGCGGGCTACCGTGACGCCCTTAGAGTGCTGGCCGGGCAGGTGCTTCCGCAGATGTTCAACCCCCTTTTTCGTCAGGCCTTCTATCTTCCCGCGGGGCGGACCGGCGCGATCGAGGCCTACCGGGAGATCCTCGGCGGCATGGCAGACAGCGGCCGGTCGCTGCTGCCCCGCGTTCTAACCGATTTTCTGAGAAACCTGATCGAACTCTTGCCAGCGCGCAACGGAGGCGGGGAGTTTGACGATGTGGCGGGACGGATCGAAACGGAGATGCTTGGCGGAGGCATCCATGTCCTCCCCTCGCTGATCCCCGGTTTTCCGCAGTTCGGGTACCGTCCCGAGGGTTGGAGTGACGACCTGCCGTTGGTCAACTCGTCCTCTGCCGTGTCCGAGCTTGCACCGGTCGTCCTCTTCCTTCGCCACGTTGTCGCGCCGGGCGACGTGTTGATCGTGGAGGAGCCGGAGGCGCACCTGCACCCTGCCGCTCAAGTGAAGCTCACAAGGCTTCTGGCGGGGACGGTTCAGGCTGGCTTGCGGGTCATCATGACGACACACAGCGAGTGGATTCTGGAGGCGCTCGCTAACACCGTGCGCCGGTCCAGCCTGCGCAGCGCTCCACTGGATAGCGGTGCTGAGACGGACATCTCGCTGTCGCCCGGCGATGTCGGAGCGTGGCTGTTCGCTCGTGAGCCGAACGGCTCTGTTGTCGAGGAAATCGAGCTGGACGCCGAAACCGGGCTCTTTCCGGCGGGCTACGATCGCGTCAGCGAGGCGCTCTACAACGAAGGGGCCAGGATCTTCAATCAGATCCAGCGCGCGAAAGAAGAATGAGCGAGGTCGTTGCGGCGTTTGCCGCCAACGTGCCGTCCCGATGCCGAACCGGTTGTTGAAGAGCGGCAGGCCCCGAGCGAACACAGTAGTAGCGCAGTTGCGGGCGGGGGCAGATGCAGCCAACTCATGGCTTCCGGAAGAAGCGTCGTTCGAGTTCGTGCCCGTTCTTGCTCATGGCAGGCCGCTTCATCGAACCGAGAGAACGCAGCTTCGTAGCCGGAAGATCGTACTTCGCGGGAAGGTGAGAGTGACGGAGATCCTTCGGTGCGGCGAGCCACTGGAAGCGGCGCTCCGGCTAGAGCGAGTCGTTCGGCTCTAGCTGGGCCGCTCCAGGGCCCGCTGCCGGCTGGACTTGGGCCAACAACCGCTCAAAGCGGGCCTGATTCAGCACTTCCACTCCCAACTGCTCAGCCTTCCGGCGCTTGGAGCCTGCCTGTTCGCCGGCGACGAGAAAGTGGGTCTTTCGGCTGACGGAGCTCGTCACCTTGCCGCCCAGGGCCGTGATGCGTGCCGACGCGTCCTTTCGGGACATCCCGGCCAGCGTGCCAGTGAGAACGAACACCTTGTCCTTCAGCGGCCCTTCCTCCGTTGCGTCCGCAGCTTCCCCGTGCACGCGAAGTCCGGCCTCCTGAAGTCGCTTGATCAGCTCTTGGTTTGGACCCGAGTCGAAGAACTCTCGAACGCTTCGAGCGATGATGGCGCCGACCTCCTCCGTCTCCTGTAGCCGTTCGACGGATGCCTTGGATGCGTCGGCCAGTTCTTCGATGCTGGGAAACCGGTTGGCCAAGGCGAGAGCGGTCCGTTCGCCGACATGCGGGATTCCGAGTGCGTAGACCAGGCGAGGAAAGGGTCTCGTCTTGGATTGCTTCAAGCTGTGGATGATCTTCTCCGCAGACCGTTCGCCGAGCCTTGTTTCTCTGCTGAGCGATGCGAGCTGGGCAGTCTTGAGTCGGAAGAGATCGTTGGGTTGTTTGACCAGACCACAGCCAACCAGTGACTGTGCGAGGGAGCCCATGCCAGGAATGCCCTTGGCGAGGCTGGTGGCTGCCTTCTTGAGCGCCGTTTCGAGTTGCGGGTCCGACGCTGCCTTCATGCTCGCGGACGGGTCGATGGGTCCCAGAGCTTGGTCGAGTGCTTTCGCCACTTGCCGGTTCTCCGTCGCGGTGAAGAACTTCTGGATCGCCTGAGCGTCCTTCCTGCCGATCGGGGCCTCGGCCAACTGCTGGGCGGAGGCGGTCACCAAGCTGTCCAGCGTGCCAAACGCCTCCGCCAGTAGCTCCGCCTTCTTCGGGCCGATGCCCGGAACGCCCAGCGCGTGAATCGCCTGCGGCAGGCCTAGCTTGTCCTTGAACGCGGCGATTCCGTCAGCCAGTTTCTCCGCTAGCTCGTGTCCAAGCGTCGCCCTGTTCTTGAGATTGGCAATCTCCTCCTTCTTCAGATCGTAGAGCTTGGCAGGGTCGCGCACCTCAAGGCTGCCGACCAGCTCTCCGACCAGCCAGTCGCCCAGCCCCAGGATGTCCATCGCGTTGCGGGACGCGAAGTGGCGGATCCTCTCGCGGACGACGGCGGGGCAGGCGGCGTTGACGCAGCGAAGCAACGCCTCCTCCTCCGGCTGGTACAGCTTCTCGCCGCACACCGGGCAATGCCCGGGCGGCTCGAACGGCTTCGACTCCGGACCCCGCCGATCCTCGATCACTTCGACCACCTTGGGGATGATGTCGCCGCCCTTCTCGATCACCACCGCGTCGCCGACCCGCACGTCCTTGCGGGCCAGGTCCTCGTAGTTGTGGAGCGTGGCGCGCTTGACCGTCGTGCCGGCGACCAGCACCGGCTCGAGTTCGGCGACCGGGGTCACGGCGCCGGTGCGGCCGACCTGGGCGTTGATCTCCCGCACGACCGTCTCGGCCTGCTCCGCCTCGAACTTGAACGCCACCGCCCAGCGCGGCGCCTTGGCGGTGGCGCCGAGCCGGTCGCGGAGCTCGGGATCGTCGACCTTGACGACGACGCCGTCGATCTCGAAGTCCAGTTCGCCGCGCTTCCGCTGCCACTCGTCGCAGTAGGCGACGACCTCCTTCAGGCTGGCGCAGCGTCGCCACGAATCGTTGACCGGGAGGCCAAGCTCGGCCAGGTCGGCGAGACAATCGCCGTGCGATGAGCGCTCGCCATCGTCGTCGCCCGCGCTGCCGGCTGTCTGCACCCACTCGTAGCAGGCCACGTCCAGCCGCCTGCGCGCGACGTCGCGGCTGTCGAGCAGGCGCACCGTGCCGGCGGTCGTGTTGCGGGGGTTCGCGTAGAGCTCCTGGCCGGCCGCGGCGCGCTCCTCGTTGAGAGCGGCGAACGCGGTGCGGCGCATGTAGGTCTCGGCCCGCACCAGCAGCCGGGCGGGCGCTCCCGCCGGCAGCCGCAACGGCAGCGAGCGGATCGTCCGCGCGTTGGCCGTCACGAGGTCGCCGACCCGGCCGTTGCCCCGGGTCGCGGCCTGCGTCAGCACGCCGTCCTCGTAGAGCAGCGACAGCGAAACGCCGTCGACCTTGAGTTCGCAGACGAACTCGATGTCCGTCGCGGGCTGGCGGCCGGCATCCGGCTCGCTGCCGGTATCGGGCTCGATGGCGCGATCGGGCAGCAGACGGGTCAGTCGCCCGAACCACTCCTCGAGTTCCTCGTGGTCGTACGTGTTGTCGAGCGACAGCATCGGCGGCGTGTGCTCGACCTGCTCGAAACCCTCCGTGGGCTCGCCGCCGACCCGCTGGGTGGGGCTGTCGGCCGTCCGGAGCTCCGGGTGCCCCTCCTCGATCGCCGCAAGCTCCGCCATCAGCCGGTCGAACTCCCGATCGCTGATCTCGGGCTTCGCGTCCCGGTAGTAGAGCCGCTCGTGGCGCTGCAGTTCCTCGCGCAGTTTCGCGGCCCGTGCTTCCGGCGATTCCGTCATCCGCGACATTCTGGCGCGTTCTTGGGGCCGCACTGTCCGGTCTGCGCCCTTGGTCGGCGGACTACCGTTCCGCGGCCGCCGCGAACTCGGGCTCGCCGACTGCTAGCGGTTCAAAATCCGGCGCCGTCATCGGCTTGTGGTGCCGCCATTTTCCCGTCATTTCGATGAGCACGCGCTGTCGGGAGGGGGCCGGTTGCGGGTTCACGCGCACGACCGTCGCTCTGTACTCACTGGGAGCTTCGGCAACCGCCAAGGTCAGATCCGGAACCAGATAGTGCGGAGCCCAACCCAACACGAGATAGTCGCTCGTCTGAACTTGAACCGCGACGCGAGTGACCGGGTTGGTCAGTTCCAGCGCGATGGTCAGCTCGTCACCCGGCTGGAGGGACTCCAAGCGGTTCTCGGCTACTCCAGAGACATGCCGCCAGCCGTGAAGGAAGAACCTGCAGGAGAAGGAGCCGTCCGGTTCCTTGTCGATCTTCGGAAACACCTCGTAGGAGTCGGTTACCCTGCTTCCACCGTTCACGGAGAGGATCTCGATGGGATCCACCGTTCCTTGGGGGAGTCCGAGGTTCTCCAGATAGACCTCGAAGTCAGGGCGTCGCGGCCTGAGGACGCGGTTCGTGAACAGCGACCACAGCCTGCCTGCCCTGTAGTCCTGGTTCAGGTTGGGAAACTCCGTGATCAGCCGGAAGCTCCCTTCCTCCCGCGCACGCTCCGCACCTGCGGTGTAGCGAAACCGGTAGCGAGACCGGGCGACGTTCGCATCGAGTCGCCCAATCGGAAACCACTGCCGCCTGGCGTTCTGTGCCTGCCATGCAAGAAACAGGGTCTTCTCGCTCATGAGTCGATCCTCCGGAGCTGTTCGATACTAGTCTCCATGAGCTTGCAGGCGAAGTCACGGGCCGGCGAGCTTATCCAGCCCTCCGGAACGCGGCCGACTAGTTCCCGCACGTTCATGCGGGGGAGGACGTAGGCGCCGACCTGATCTTCCCTCAGGCGAGCAAGCCGCCGCTCGTCGCGGAGCTCCCTCCCTAGGGAGGAGCCATGGTCGAAGGACGGCGCAAGTCGGACGCCTCGCCCCGCGCCCGAGGAGATACCCCAGTTCTCATGAGACCGCCCCCACCCCCGCCGCAGTATGCTGCCAACCCATGGAGTTGGTCGGCTTCTTCCTCCCCTACGTCCGCCGATACATCCACTGGGGACTGCTGGCCCTGGCGGGGATCGTCGTCTTCGGCGTCGCCACCCTGGCCTTCGTCGGGCTGATCAACCCGATGTTCGAGGAGGTCCTGCTCGCCACGGAGGACGAAATCCAGGAGGTCCGGATCGGCGGTCTGGGCGGCGACGGCGCCGAAGAGGACGGCGGGGCGGTGGCGCGCCTGTTTCAACCCGTGGAGAGCGTTACCGCGGATCTGAGAGCGTCAGCGGCCGGCCTCTACGACGCTTCGAAGCGGTGGGCGGGTGTCGAGGGTCGCAGCCAGGTGTTCTTCGCGCCGGCTCTCATGGTGCTCGTCCTGCTGCTGCGCAGCCTGATGGCCTTCCTCTCGGGCTACTCGTTCCAGCGCGCCGGGCTCGGCATCACGACGGATATCCGCAACGACCTCTACCGCCACATCATCCACCAGTCGAGCCGGTTCCATCAGCGCTACACCTCGGGCGAGCTCTACAGCCGCGTGGTCAGCGACGTCGCCAAGCTCCAGAACGCGGTCGCGGCGCGGCTCTTCGACATCTTCATGTCGATCGTGATGCTCGTGTTCTTCGGCGCGACGTTGCTCACGATTCACTTCACCCTGGCGGTCGTGTCGCTGTTCGCCGTGCCGCTGTTCGGCTTCCTGCTGCTCCGCTTCGGCAAGGGGATGCGGAAGGTCACCCACCGGAGCCAGGAGCGGATGGCCGACCTCTCCGGCCTCCTGACGGAGGGCATCCGCGGCAACCGGGTGGTCAAGGCGTTCGGCATGGAGGAGTTCGAGTGCGGCCGGTTCGAGCGGGCCACTCGCGGCCACCTGCTCGCCAACCTGCGGGCGCAGTTCCTGTCGACCCTCTCGAGTCCCGTGATCGAGTCGACCGCGGCGTTCGGCGGCGCCGTCCTGATCGTCTCCGCCGGCCTGATGATCCGGGACGGGCGCCTGACCTTCCAGGGATTCATGCAGTTCCTCGTCGTGCTCCTGATGATGTACGACCCGATCCGCAAGCTGAACAAGGTCAACCTGGTGCTGCAGGAGGCGGTGGCGTGCAGCCATCGGATTTGTGGACTGATGCAGGTCGAGAGCGAGATCGTCGACAAGCCCGCCGCGCCGCCGGTCTCGGGACTCGAACGGGGAGTCCGCTTCGACAAGGTCTCCTTCGACTACGAAGAGACGGGGCACGGCAAGTCCGTCCTCACCGGCATCGACCTCGACCTGCGTCGCGGCGAGGTGGTCGCGCTCGTCGGCCCCTCCGGCGCTGGCAAGTCGACCCTGGTCAACCTGCTGCCCCGCTTCTTCGATCCCGTCTCCGGCGGGGTGCTGATCGACGACACGGACATCCGCGACCTGCCGCTTGAGAACCTGCGCTCCCTGATCGGCATCGTGACCCAGGAAACGGTGCTGTTCAACGACTCGGTGCGCAACAACATCGCCTACGGCCGCGACGATCTGCCCATGGAGCAGGTGCGGATGGCGGCCGCCGCCGCCTACGCGGACGACTTCATCATGGCGATGCCCGAGGGCTACGACACGGTGATCGGCGAAGGTGGGCAGAACCTCTCCGGCGGCCAGCGTCAAAGACTCGCGATCGCCCGGGCGCTGCTCAAGAACGCCCCGATCCTGATCCTCGACGAGGCGACCTCCCACCTCGACACGGAGTCGGAGGTCGTCGTGCAGCGGGCGATCTACAACCTGATGGAGGGCCGCACCGCGCTCGTCATCGCCCACCGGCTCTCCACCGTCGTGCGCGCCGACCGCATCGTCGTCCTCGACCGCGGCGCCGTCGTCGAGGAAGGCGCCCACGAACAACTGCTCGAGTTGGGCGGCGCCTACAAGCGCCTCTACGACCTGCAGTTCCATGGCTGATTCAGGCGCCGGCAACCCCGAGCACCACCCCGAGACCCTGCTGGAGGCCCTGCGACGCGCGGCTTCGGTGTGGCCGGGGCGCGGCATCACGCTGATCGACAGCCGCGGCCGGGTGGAGGGGCGGCGTACCTGGCCCTTCCTGCTGGACGAAATCGAGGCCGCCGCGGGCCGTCTGGTCACCCTCGGCGTCCGCCCCGGCGACCGCGTCCTGGTGTGCCTGCCCACGTCGTGGCCCTGGTTCGAGGTCTGGTTCGGCGCGGTGCGCCTCGGCGCGCTGCCGGCGGCGGTCGCGCCGCCGCGGGCGCTCGGCTCGCCCCGCAACCAGATCGAGAAGGCGCTGGCGGTGAACGAGCTGCTCGATGCCCGCTTCATGGTCTGTACGGACGGCGTCAGCGATCAGGTCCTGGAGATCGCTTCCGCCGGGCCGGCGGGAGGGCCGCGGCCGAACCTCCTGTCCCAGTCCGCCCTGGCCGCGACCAGCCCGTCGCCCGTGCCGGCCACGCGGCCGCCGCGCGGCGACGATCCGGCCTTCCTGCAGATGACGAGCGGTTCCACCGGTCACCAGAGGGCGGTGGTCGTGGGCCACGCGGCGGCGACCTGGAGCGCCCGCGCCAGCATGGAAGCGGTGGCGATTCCGCGCGGCGGGCAGCTCATGGACGCCCTCGTCGGGTGGCTGCCGCTCTACCACGACATGGGGCTCGGCGGCTGCCTGCTCGGTTCCCTGCTCACCGGAGCCGACCTGATCATGCTCAACCCGCGCGCTTTTCTGGCCCGGCCCTGGGTGTGGCTGGAGCAGTTCAGGCGCACGAAGACGGCGATGTCGGCGGCCCCGAACTTCTCCTTCCGCCAGTGCGTCGAGCGGGTCGGCGCCGACCGCCTCGAGACGCTCGACCTGAGCGGCTGGCGCGACGTGTGCAGCGGTTCCGAGTTGGTCCGGCAGGAGACGATGTCGGAGTTCAGCCGCCATTTCGAGCGCGCGGGCCTCGATCCGGGCGCGCTGCGCGCCGCCTACGGCATGGCCGAGAACACCCTGCTCATCTCGATCAGCCAGACCGTGGACGGCCTGCACACCGCGGCGCCGTCCGGCGGCGGCCCCGAGGTCACGTCGAACGGCCCGCCGATGGACCGCACCGCGATCGAGATCGCGGCGCCCGACGGCCGCGCCCTGCCGGCGGGGGAAGTCGGCGAGATCCGGCTGCGGTCGCCCTCGACCATGCTGGGCTACTGGAACGACCCCGGAGCGACCGCCGAGGTGCTGCGCCACGGCTGGCTCTACACCGGCGACCTGGGTTTCCTGAGCCCTGCCGGCGAAGTCCACATCACCGGCCGCACGAAGGAGCTGCTCATCCTCGGCGGCTCGAACGTGATGCCGCACGAGATCGAGTGGGTCGCCGAGTCGGTCCTCGGCGCCGGCGGCAGGGAGCGCGCCGCCGCCTTCTCCGTCGACGCGCCTCACGGCGAGCGGGCGGTCCTCGTGATGGAGACCGGCGGCGGGGACGGCCCCGGGCTGCTGCGCAGCGAAGTCGGCCGCAGCGTCGGCCGCGCCCTGGGCATCCAGCTCGCCGATCTGCTCCTCGTGCGACGCGGTAGGATTCCGCGCACCAGCAGCGGCAAGGTCCGGCGCCGGTCGCTCCGCGAGCAGTACCTTCGAGGCGATCTCGCGGCCGACTTCTGACCTGGGCCCCGCTGGACCCGGCAGCCGCCGGGCGGACACAGGAACCGAAGAGCAGTGGACTCACGTGCAGCAGCGAGCAAGGTACTCGCCCGCGCCAGCGGCCGCGGCGAAGGCGACCTGCGCCCCGAACACGACCTCGTGGCCGATCTCGGCATCGACTCGCCCAAGCAGCTCGAACTGCTGATCGAACTCGAGGAGGCCCTGAACGTCGAGATCAGCGACGAAGACGCCGCCGCGTTGGAGACCGTCGGCGATGTCCTCGACTACGCCGCCGGTGTCGGTTGAAAGTCCGCGGCGCCGCCGTTCCGGCCGCCGCGGTGGCGGTCCGCCTCCTCTCCCGGACTCTCACGGCCTCCTACCGCCTGCACCGCCTCGAGGGCGTCGCGCACCTCGACCGCGTCCTCGAGCCGCCCGCGATGCTGGCCTGCTGGCACGAACAGGCGGCCCTGTCGCTGCTGCTCGTGCGCCGGCGCCTGCTGCCGGCCGGCGGCC
This sequence comes from Thermoanaerobaculia bacterium, assembly GCA_965232105.1. Taxonomy (GTDB): domain Bacteria; phylum Acidobacteriota; class Thermoanaerobaculia; order Multivoradales; family Multivoraceae; genus Multivorans. Next base: position 923,792 of record OZ246956.1, on the reverse strand, counting down.
CGGTGTCCATCCTCGCCAGCCACTCCGCCGACGGTGAACTCGCGGCGCGGGTGGCCAGGGCGTGGGGCATCCGGGTCACACGCGGCTCGACCTCCCGGGGTGGCCGGGAGGCGGCGCTCAACCTCTACCGGGAGCTGGTCAAGCACCGGTCGACCCTGTTGCTCATGCCCGACGGTCCGCGCGGACCGGCGCGTAGGCCGAAGGCCGGGAGCATCGTCCTGGCGGCCATGTCCGGCGCGCCGATCGTCCCCGCCGGGCTCGCCGCGGATCGCGGCCTGCGTTTGAGGAGCTGGGACCGGATGATCGTCGGCGCCCCGTTCACCCGCGTGGCGGTCGCGGCAGGGGAACCGATCGTGCTCGATCGCGGCTCGACCGACGCCGAGCGGGAGGAGGCCCGGCTCGAACTCGGCGCCCGGCTCGACGACCTGACCGCACGGGCCACCGCCGCCGTGCGTTGAACTCAGGTGTTCTTCCCCCCAGGTCCGCCGTGAAACCGGCAAGAATGCTAGAATCCGAGCGGTTTCGCCCTGCCTTCCGTGCTGGGCGGGGTCTTGCACTATGTCCAGGCATCGTCTAATCGCCATGTCTCTCCGCTCCGCGCTCCCTCGGTGCGCCGGCCTGCCATCCGTTGCGCCAGCCCTCGCCGCGCTGCTCATCGCGGCCGCTCTGATCCCGGCGCCCGCCGAAGCGATTGTCTACGTCACGCCGACCGACGAGTCCCTCGTGGACCGGTCGCCGGTGATCGTCTTCGGCGAGGTTCTGGCCGCGGAGCCGGCGCCGGTCGACGGACTGCTCTCGACCGACTTCCTGTTCCAGGTCGAGGAGGTGCTGAAGGGCTTCGTCCCGGGCAGCATCATCGTCGTTCGCCAGCCGGGCGGCCGCGGGCCGGACGGGCTGGTCGGTTCGATCATGGGCCTGCCGGCGCTCGCCGAGGGCGACCGCGTGCTGCTCTTCCTCGATCCGGCGAACGCCGTCTACCGGACGGTCGAGTTGTCCCTCGGCATGTTCTTCGAGGTGCCGTTGCCCGGCGGCACGGTGCTGCTGCGGGAGGCGTCGCTGGTCGAGGACATGTCCCTGCCCGGCAGCCCGGCAGCGCAGCGGCAGTCAAACCAGCCGCGCGAGGCGGAGCCGTTCCGGCGCTGGATCGCCGACCGCGCCAGCGGCCTCGAACGGCCGGCGGACTACTTCGCGCCTGAACTGGGCGAGAACCCGGCGGCGATCGCCGAGGCGTTCCGGCTCACCGTATCGCCGGGCCAGTGCGACCGCGTCGGCGTGCCCATCCGCTGGCGGGAGTTCGACCGCAATCGCGGCGTCGGTCTGGTGGTCCAGGCCGGAGGTCAGCCCGGTGTGCCCGGCGGCGGCATGGCCCAGGTGCTTGGCGCCATGCGGGCCTGGAACGACGATCCGCGGAGCCGCACCAGATTGCTCAGCCTGGGCAGGTCGAACGAGGAGTTCTCGCTCACTGTCGACGAGCAGAACTCGATCAGCTTCGAGGATCCCCACGACGAGATTGCGGGTTCCTTCGATCCGCAGCTCGGCGGCGTTCTGGCCATCAATTGGGTGTTCTTCTATTGCGCCCAGGCAACCGAGCCGCACTCGATCCCGGGGGGCGGATCCAGGCAGGCCCTTGAGATCGTCGAGTCGAACATCACGACCCAGGACGGCTTCGGGGACTGGCTGGCCACCAAGGCGAACCCCCGGCGCGGCTTCGAGCAGATCATCGGTCACGAGCTCGGCCACGCTCTGGGAATCGCTCACTCCTGCAACCCGATCGACGGTCCCGCCTGCGACGGACTGACGAACGAGGCCCTGATGCGCGCGACCGCCCACGGCGACGGACGCGGCGCGAGGCTCAACGCGGACGACCGGAACGCCGTGCGCGCCCTCTACCCCGAGATCGGTCCGGTGGGTCCGGTCGTGCCCGCGGCGGCGACCGACTTCACGGTCACCGCGATCAGCCAGACCGAACTCGAACTCCGCTGGCGTGACCGCTCCAACAACGAGACCGCCTTCGAGATCTACGAGCGGATGGTCGACAGCGACTTCGAGCTCCTCACAACCCTGGACCGGAACAGCACCTCGCTGGTGATCCAGAACATCCCGCCCGAGACCTACCGCGCCTACCAGGTCGTCGCGCGGAACAACCGCGGCAGCTCCGACCCGACGCCCGAAGCGGGCGCCACGACCTTCGCGGAAGTCGCCGCTTGCCTGGAGGACGACGACACGCTGTGCCTGAACGACGGCCGCTTCCGGGTCGAGGTGCGTTGGGAAACCTCCCAGGACAGCGACCGGAGCGACGCGCAGGCGCTGACCAATGACACCGGCGACTTCTGGTTCTTCTCGCCCGACAACATCGAACTCGTCGTCAAGGTCCTCGACGGGTGCTCCTTCAACGAGCGCTACTGGGTCTACGCCGGCGGTCTGACCGACGTGAAGGTCATCATGACCGTGGTCGATTCCGAGACTGGAGTCGCCGCGACGTACTACAACCCGCCGGGCACTCCCTTCCGGCCGGTACAGGACAACAAGTCGTTCGATGTCTGCTCCCAGGGCGGGAACCTCTACGGCCAGAGCCGCTACCTGCTGACGGATCGCGAGATGGAGTCGGCGCGCGGAGGGTCGAACCGGACCTCCCGGTTCGCCTCGTCCTTCGCCGAGGCGCCGCGTGCCGGCCGGGTCGCGCTGCCGCAGGGGAACGGCGCCTGCGAGGCGGACGACCGCACACTCTGCCTCGAGGACGGCCGCTTCGCCGTGCGCGCCCGCTGGGAAACGGCCGACGGCGCCGGCGACGCGACGGCCTGGCCGCTCACAGCGGACACCGGCCTCTACTGGTTCTTCGGCCCGAACAACGTGGAGATGGTGATCAAGGTCCTCGACGGATGCGGGATCAACGGCCACCGCTGGGTGTTCGCCGGCGGCCTGACCGACGTGGCGGTGACGATGACGGTCACGGACAGCGAGACCGACAAGGTACAGCACTACGAGAACCCCGCAGGCACACCGTTCCAGCCGATCCAGGACATCAAGGCGTTCTCCTGTTCGGCCCCGTAGGCGCCCCGGGCTCCGAACCGATTTGCCTTTTGCGATACATTGGGCGTAATCTACTGACAGACCTACACTTCTGACCTGACGCCGGTGCCCACCGGAAAGGGAAGACCATGAGATCGACCAACCGCCGCATCGTTCGAACCCTGATCTGCCTGACGGCTCTGCTGGTATGCGCCTCGGTACCGCTCGCTGCCCAGCAGGGAATCGACCTGCTGGACGCGGAGCAGGTTCTGCGGGGCGGGGCTTCGGACGGAGCGGTAACCATCCGGGCCACGCTGGACGATGGTCCGACGGCTATCGACCAGGCGACCCACGTCAGGGAGATCCTTCAGTACGACGACGGTGAGTTCGAGAACTTTGAAGAGACCGGCTCCCACCTGCAACCGGTTACGTCCGGCGGCCTCATGGAGTGGGCGCAACGGTTCGTGATGAAGGCTGATGGCGTTCTGGTCAACGCGAGGGTGTGTTTCCTCCGGCCTGAGGCTGACCTGAGCCGGGCCCTCGACTTCAGCCTGCGCTTCTACGAGGACGACACCGTGAACAAGGTGAGCTACCCGGGTCGTCGTAGTGGACTCCGCTACCGGACCGAGGCCAACATCAGGCGCGCGGGTGATCAGAGTTGCGTCCTCCTGCGAGGGGATCTGGTCGGCAAGTCGCTCAGAAGGGGCGCTCACTGGGTCGGCGTCGAGTGGAACGGAGCCATGCTGAAGCGTCTCGCCGGTGACCACTACACGATCGACGACGAGGCGGAAGTCGACAGGGTCGGCAACGCCGTCCACGCAACGGAGGTGAGACACCGGACCTTGCCGGTTCCTGAAGAGGCGCTCATCGATGGATGGACGAATGCTCGCGGGAGTGATCGCACCCAGATCGCCAGCGGCCTCAAGGCGATCGGCGTCCGTTTGGAAGTCGAGTACACGCACGGCACTACGCCGACCCCCGACCCCGGTCCGGACCCCGGCCCCGACCCTGAGCCGGAGCCGGAGCCGGATCCCGATCCGGGCGTGATCACTCCGCCTCCCCTCGGCGCTTCTACGTGCCGTCCCACGATGGCGCCGCTCACCTTCGAGGGCAACATCAAGGTCAGCCTCTGCTACGAGACGGCCAAGATGGAAACGGACGACGCCAGTGCCGTTTACGGGTCGGACAACTCGGGCCTGCTCTACTTCTTCGACCGGAACAACGCGGAGGTCTTCGTCAAGGTGCTCAACGGCTGCGCCAACAACGGCCACCGCTGGGTCTACATGGCGGCGTTGACCGACGTGGCGTTCAACATGTACATCAACGATGGCCGGAACCCGACGAAGGCGTACCACAACCGGTCGGGTGACAACCACGAGCTGGTGCAGGACCTCATGGCCTTCCCCTGCGCCCCGTAGGCACGAGTTGAGCGTCCGGCCGCTCGGCACTGGGTGCGCCGGCCCGCCATCCGAGGCGCGGCCGCGAAGCGGCGCGCACGAGTTTGCCGCACCCATGCGGCGAGCCCTTCCCGGTGTTCCTTGGCACGCGCTGTGCAAGGCTAGACCTCTCGACTACAAAGCGCTCTGCCGACCGGGCAGAGGCCGTTCAAGGACATCGAGGAGGACTCGTCGTGGTGCGCCAAATGTTGGATCGTCGTTCTCTCATCCTTCTTGCCGCACTGCCTGCCGTGCTCGCGGCGCCGCTCGCTGCCCAGACGGGCCGCGACCTCCTGGTTCCCGTGGGCCCGGACCCACAAGCACAAGTCCGCGCCGTTCGCTCAGGCCTCATCCTGCCGGCCGACGGTGCCCCCGTGTCCGTCCGTGTGCGCGATGTGCGGTCGGCGAGCCGGGAAGTAGTCGGCCTCCCGCAGCCGGCCACCGAGCTCTACCAGTACGACGACGGCGATCTGGAGGCGGCCCTGTACCTGGTAGACGACACGACCCGGGAGCCGCTCTTCGAGTTCGAACTGGCTCAGCGCTTCCGTTTGCCCGAGGCGGGAACCGTCGACCACGCGGTCGTCTGCATGGGCCGCGGGTCGATTGACACGGACGCCGACCTGGAGTTCTCGCTCAACGTCTACTCCGGCGCCGGCACGCCGGGAACTCTGCTGGCCGATTTCGTGGTAACCGCACAACTCGATGCGGGGACGTACACCTGCTTCCGGCTTGAGGGCGATCTGGAGGGTCTGTCGCTCGACGCCGGCAACGTGTGGGTGGCCGTCGCCTGGCAGCGCGCCACGCCTCCTGACAACACGAAGTTCCTGATGGCGGACGAGAACGGGCCGGGCGGCGGCAGGCGCGCCTTCCGGGCGCGCCCGGAGGAAGGCGACGACTGGCTGGCCTGGGAGGCCGACACGAATCCCGACATCACGGCCTATGGCATCCGACTTGCCGTTGACCATCCCGACCCGGAGCCCGAGCCGGACCCTGAGCCCGACCCTGGCCCCAATCCCGAGCCGGACCCCGAACCCGACCCCGGTCCGGGTCCGCCCTCCGGCGAGGGCTACACGGACTGTGTGCCCCAGACCACGCCGCTCGCGTTCGATGGCGGCTTCAACGTTCAGCTCTGCTACGAAACGCCGAGCGGGGAAGTCGGCGAGGGCAAGGGCGGCATCTGGGCCTCGGGCGAATCAGGCCTGCTCTGGTTCTTCAACCGCGGCAACGCGGAAGTGCTGATCAAGGTGCTGAACGGCTGCGCCCACAACGGCCATCGATGGGTGTTCGTGGCTCCGGTGACCGACCTGGCCTTCAATCTCCACGTGACGGACGGAGTGAGTGAACCCTGGTCCCATCACAACCGCCAGGGTGAGGTGGCGACCCCCGCAAGGGACACTTTCGCCTTCGAATGCCCCGAGTAGCCGCCCTCCTCCTCGCCATCGCCGCATCACCCGCGGCGGCGCTCGTCTACGTCCTGCCGACGGACACCTCGATGGTCGAGCGTTCGCCGGTCATCGTGTTCGGCGAGGTCCGGTCGGTTGCGCCGGCACTGGCCGGGGGTGTGCCGTTCAGGGACTACGAGGTCGGGATCGAGGAGGTCCTGAAGGGCTTCGTTCCCGGCGGCACGATCCTCGTTCGCCAGCCGGGCGGAGTCGGTCCGAATGGCGTCGCGATGAGGATCCTCGGCCTGCCGATGCTGGCCGAGGGGGATCGGGTGTTGCTCTTCCTCGATCCGGAGAACGGCCGGTACCGCCCGGTGGAGTTCGCGCTCGGCCTGTTCTTCGAGGTGCGGGTGGGGGACCGTGTGCTGCTGGCGCGCGAACCCTCGCTGCAGGGCGAGGTGCCGGAACCGGACGACCCGGTGGCCGGCGAGCGGACCAGGAGCCGGCAGCCGCGCGCCGCGGACCGTTTCCGTCGCTGGATTACCGACCGCGTCGCGGGAATCGTCCGGCCCGCCGACTACTTTGAAGCCGGCTGGCCGGACGGGCCCTGGAGTGTCGCCGAGCCGTTTCGGGTCACCAGGAGTCCCGCGAGCTGCTTCCACGACGGCCTGCCGCTTCGCTGGCGGGAGTTCGACCGCGGCCGGAGCATCGGCGTGACCGTCCAGGCGGGCGGCCAGCCGGGAGTGCCCGGCGGGGGCCTGACCCAGGTGCGCACCGCCATCCGCGCCTGGAACGACGACCGCGGCAGCCGGGTAAACCTCGTCCTCGACGGCACCTCGAACCGGGAGTTCTCGATCGACGATGTGGACGGCGTGAACTCGATCTCCTACGAGGATCCGCTGGACGAGATCGAGGGCTCGTACCGGCGTGGCCAGGGCGGCACGCTTGCGCTCAACGTCGCCCTCTTCTACTGCGACGCCTCCGTCACTCCGCACCCGATCCCGGGGAGCGACACGGTCCAGGCGCTCGGGCTCCTTGAAGCGAACATCACGACCCAGGACGGGTATGAGGACTGGGTGAGCGCGAACCGGGATCCGCGCAAGGCCCACGAAGAGGTCATGGCGCACGAGCTGGGCCATCTGATCGGCATCTCCCACCCCTGCGGCGACAGCGCGAGCGGGCCCTGCGACAGCGTGACCGTGGAGGCGATCATGCGCGCCAGGGCCCACGGCGACGGCCGCGGCGCCGCGCTCAACAGCGACGACCGGGCCGCGGCCCGGTTCCAGTATCCGGACCCGAACGCCGAGCCGGACCCCGAGCCCGACCCCGACCCCGACCCCGACCCGGTTCCCGAACCCAACCCGAACCCCGATCCGTTCCCCTACCCGCCGACGGGAGCGGGGTACGCGAACTGCCGTCCCGAGACGGTGCCGCTCGTGTTCGAGGGAGGGTACGAGGTGGGCATGTGCTACCAGACGCCCGCCGGCGACACGGCCGAGGCGAAGTCCGGCATCTGGGCCTCGTCCGAGTCGGGCCTGCTCTGGTTCTTCAGCCGCGGCAACGCGGAAGTCCTGATCAAGGTGCTCGACGGATGCAGCCTCAACGGCCACTACTGGGTCTTCGTGGCGCCCGTCACCGACGTGGCCTTCAATCTCTACGTCAGAAACAGCGAGGGCCGCACCTGGAGCCACTACAACCGCCAGGGCGAGACGGCAGGCGCCCGGAACGACACCTTCGCCTTCCGCTGCGACTGACTTCCGCGACTGGGCGCGCCGGCCTTCCGCCACTGGGTGCGCCGGCCCTCTGGCCGGCATCCGCAACTCCACCCCCATCCTGTAGCGTCACCGACCATGCGGATCGCCGTCGTCTGGAACCATGGCACTCCCCTCAGCCAGTGCTCGTTCCGGTTCGAGGAGTACATCCGCGGCCTCGAGCAACTCGGGCACGAGGCGTTCGTCGTCTGCCCGCAGTTGTCCGACGACGGCTTCCCCGTGCCGACCTTCAGCCCGCCGCTTGGCGAGGGCCTGGCGAACCGGGAGTTCTGGCTCGACCTGAAGGTCGAGGCCGCGATCGTGCCGTCCTTTCACCAGATGTCCCACCTGCTCGACCTGCTGGTGGGCATCGGCGTGCGCACGATCGCGTTGGGGGACTCGGACGGGCAGATGGGGCTGCGCGCCTTCCCGCTCGCCACGATGAAGCGGATGGTCTACGCCGGTGTTTCCGACCGCCGCCATCGGCGCCGGCAGCTCGCGAAGCTCGCCCTGCGCTACCTGTGCTCGTTTCAACGCCGGGATCCGCTGGACGCCGAGTTTCTGCGCAGCGCCCGCTTCTCCGACGTGCTGATCCTGGGCAACGCGGAGTCGCGCGACCACTTCCGCCGGTTCCTGCGCAAGGCCGGCGCCGGCGACGACGCGGACCGCGTCCACGTGGCGCCGCTCGCGATCAACCGGGTTTTCTGCGAGTTCTCCGACCTCGACCGGGAGCGCCGCGGCCTGGTGGCGATCGGGCGCTGGGACGATCCGCAGAAGAACGCGCCGCTGCTGGCCCGGGCGCTCCGCCGCTACCTCGACGGAGCGGGCGACGAGAGCGACGCGCCCGTGCACATCTTCGGGGCCGGCGGGGAGGAGCACTTCCGGGACCTCTGCGGGCGGTACCCGAACGTGATCCACCACGGTCCGCAGCACCCGCCGGTGCTGGCCGAGGCCCTCGCGGGCAGCCGCTCGATCGTCTTCTCCTCGCGCTGGGAGGGTTCCCCCCACGCCGGCTGCGAGGCCCTCTCCATGGGCGCGACGATCGTCGGCACGCCGATCCCGAGCCTCCGGAGCTGGTCCGAAGACGGCGCGTACGGGCGGGTCGCCTCGGCCCACCGCGCGGGTCCCCTGGCCAGGGCGATTGCCGACGAGCAGGCTGCGTGGCGCCGCGGCGAGCGAGACCCGGCTAGCATCGCCGCCGTGTGGCGCGAAAGAAGCGGCGGCCGCGGTGTCTGCGAAGCAATGCTGGCGGCCCTGTCGTGAGACCCCTCGAGGTCATCCTCGACACGACCGAGCGCTGCAACCTGAAGTGCAAGATGTGCTACTTCTCGGCGGTCGACCGGCTGCAGTTCCCGCCCTTCGACCGCAGCCTGTCGCGCACCGGCATGATGCCGCCGGAAACCTTCAGCCGTGTCGCGGCCGACCTCTTTCCTCGCGCTCACCGCGTCGCGCTCGGCTGCGCGGCCGAGCCCCTGGTCCACCCGAAGTTCATCGACATCGTCCGCGAGGCGGGGAGCTACGGCGTCCCCGACCTCTGGTTCCCCACCAACCTGCTGCCGCTCACTCCGCCCAAGGCGGAGGCCATCTGCGAGGCGGGCACAAAGACGGTCGCCGTGTCGATGGACGGCACCCGGCCCGAGACCTACGAGGCGATCCGCGTCGGCGCGACGTTCGCCCGGCTGACGCGCTGCTTCGACCTCCTGAACGACGTCCGGCGCGGCGCGGAGACCCGCCTGCGCCTGATCTTCGTCTGGATGCGGACGAACCGTGACGACCTGGCCGATCTGCCGCGCTTCGCGGAGGAGGTCGGCGCCAGCGAGCTCGATGTGCGGTTCGTCACGCCGACCGCGCACGTCACCGCCGAGGACGAGCTGCTCGACGGCGAGGATCCGGGGGCCCTGCGGGCCGAGCTGGCGGCCACCGCCGAGGACGCGGCCGCCCGGGGCCTGAAGCTCGTCTCCTACCCGGACTTCGACGACGGCGGCCCGATCGGGCTCCGCGGCCACCTGCTCCGCTGGCGCGCCGGGCTCTACGACCGCCGCCGCCTGCGCGGCCGCGTCCGCACCGCGGTCGCGGGTTGCGCCTGGCCCCGCCACACCGTCGTCGTGCGGCCGAACGGCGCCGTTTCCCCTTGCATCTTCTGGGAAGACCAGCCGATCGGCCTCTATCCCGAGACGACCCTCGCCGAAGTGGAGCGTTCGCCTCTCCTTTCATCGATCACCGACGGCCTGCGCACCGGCAATCCCTGCGGCACCTGCCGCACCTGCTCCGAACGCAAGCACGCCCTCTACTTCCGCCTCCAGTGGCGCCAGCAGGCCGAAGAACGCCTCGAACAACTCGGCCCCGGCCCCGGCGCCGCCGGCCTCGTCCACGCTGCCGACGCCCCGCCACCGGATGCGCCGGCCACGGCTCCGCCACTGGGTGCGCCGGCCTTCTGGCCGGCATCCGGCGGGCCGGCATCCGCCGAGCCCGAGCCGCCAGTCCCGACATGGGGCCTTCCCTCCGAGCTACGCGCCGCCTCCTCCGCCCCCACCCCCGCCGACTGGATCGCGGAGCACGCCCCCTCCCAACCCCACGACCGCGTTCTCCTCATCGGCGACGAAGCCTGGGCCCCGGAACTCCTCAGAACCGGCTTCGCCACCCACGTCGACATCGCCGCGTCCCGGACTCCGCCACCGGGTGCGCCGGCCCGCCATCCGATGCGCCCGATGACGGGCGCACGGACTGGTTCACGGGTGGCGCGGGTCGCGCCACCCGGGTTCTGGCCGGCATCCGGCGCCGCCGAGCCGCCATCCATCCAGCACCTCATCCTCGACCCCCGCCGCCCCGAACTCCCCCCAGCCGCCTACCAGGCCGTTTGCTGCATCGGCGGCTTCTCCGCCCACCTGCGGCTGGAGCGGCTGCTCACTGCAATTCTCGACGCGATTGAACCTGGGGGCAGATTGATCGTAGATGACTATGTGGGTCCGTCCAGACACCAGTGGAACGGCCGTGCCGGCGTTGTAGCCGCCGAGGCCTTTCGCCGGCTTCCGGCCGCCGCGCGCCGACTCGACCGCCTGCCACTGCCTCCGATCGCGGGTGACTGCGCCCGCGCCATCCGTTCTCGAGACCTGGGGCGCCTGATCCGGACCGGCTTCCAGGTCGAATCCGCCCGCCGCTACGGTGGCGATCTGTTTGCCCCTCTGAGTTCCTGCGTGGACTGGAGCCAGGTGTCCGCCGACGACCGGCGGCGCCTGGCGAAAGGCTCCGGCCGTTCGAAAGCCCACTACGCGATCAGCGTCGCCCGGCCGCGCGGCGGCCCGGCCAGGCGGTTCGCGCGGTGGCGCTATCGGGTCGGGCCGAAGGTCCGCCGGGTGCTCATCTACGAGCCGCGCCGGGCACGGGACCTTGTCCTCCAGGCGCTGCGAGGGGAGATCTAGTCGTGAAACCAGGCGTTCGTTGGGGAGTCCTCGGTCCGGGAGCCATCGCGCGCTCCTTCGCTACGGCAATCGATGCGTTGGACGGCCATCAGATCACCGCTACCGGCAGCCGCGACCCTGACCGGGCCGTTGCCTTCAATGCCGAGCGCAACTACGGCGCCGAGGTCGGGAGCTACGAGCAGGTGGCGAGCAGCGACTCGGTCGACGCCGTGTACGTTGCGACGCCTCATCCCGGCCATCTGGAGCACGCTTCGCTGGCGCTCCGGCAGGGCAAGGCGGTCCTGTGCGAGAAGCCGCTCACCGTCAACGCGTCGGAGGCCCGGGCGATGTGCGACCTCGCCCGCGAGAACGGAGTCCTGCTGATGGAGGCCATGTGGAGCCGCTTCCTGCCGGCGACCCGTCGCGTCGAGGGCTGGCTGGCCAGCGGCGCGATTGGCGAACCGCGAAAGCTCGCGGCCTCCTTCGGTTTCCGGGCCCCGTTCGATCCGAAGAGCCGGCTCTACGACCCCGAACTCGCCGGCGGCAGCCTGCTCGACATCGGCTGCTACACACTCTCGCTCGCCGCGCTCGTCTTCGGACAGGCGTTGATCGGCGCCGAAGGCCCGGAAATCGACGTCACGGCGGAACTCGCCCCGACCGGAGTCGACCAGCACTGCAACATCGTGCTGAGGTTCCCGTCCGGCGCCGAGGCGAATCTCCAATGCTCGATCGATCGTCAGACCGACCACACCGCCGCGATCCAGGGAACCGAAGGCGGGATCGCGCTCGACGAGTTCTGGCGCGCCCGGCGGGCAGTCCTCTACCGCAACTCGATCCGCGCCGCGACCTCCGAATTCCCCTTCCTCGCCAACGGCTACGAGTACCAGGCGATGGAAGTCGAACGCCGGCTGCGTGAAGGGGCGGTCGAAAGCCCCCTGTTGCCCCACGCCGAATCGATCGCCCTGATGGAACGCATGGACGAGATCCGCCGGCGCATCGGCGTGCAGTACCCCTTCGAGAGCACAATCGGCGTCACGGAGAAAGTCGGAGAGCCGAACTAGCCACTGGGCGCGCAGACCACTGGGTGCGCCGGCCTTCCGGCCGGCATCCGAGCGCCGTCGCGCAGCGACGTGCGCAGACCACTGGGTGCGCCGGCCTTCTGGCCGGCATCCGGCGCCGTCGCGCAGCGACGTGCGCAGTTCAGTCTTCGTGGCATGGGCCACGGAGAAAGGTGCCGGCCTTCGGCCGGCGCGTTTCCTGGCCGCCTTCGGCGGCAGCCGGCCAGAAGGCCGGCGCACCCAGTGACGCACCCAGTATTTTCACCCGGTGTTTGCTCACCCACAACGGTCACTTCTGGTGCAACCGAGCTGACGACCACGGCCAATCGGCGGCTTCGCGGCAGAGGCCGGCCTTGACGGGATTGAGCCAGATGTAGCGGCGCGCGGCCTCGAAATGGCGAAGATCGCGAATGTACCGGTCGTAGTAGTCCCTCATCCAGAAGGTCCCGGTCCGTCGGAGGATCCGATTGGCGCGCCTTGCGGTGCTCGACTTCCACGTTCGAACGATGTCGGCGAGAGGACATCGAAGCGGCTCGACCAGTACGTGGACGTGATTTGGCATCACGCACCACTCGATCAGTCGGTAGAGGTCGCCGTCGCCATGAAGAAGGGCGTGCTCGACGAGAGCCGCTATGGATGGACGCCTCAGGTGGCAGGCGCCATAGCCGGCGTCCTCGAAGCGGCTCACGCGGCTGGCCAGTCTGGCTGCCTTCACCTTGTCGAGCACACCCTCTTCCTGTTCCTGCTCGGCGCGCCAGCGTCGAAGCAGATGCTGCGGAACACTGTCCGCAAGGCGGAAACCAACACTCTGGACGAGCGTGCGCTCGTCCAAATGAGGGTGGTAGCCACGCGAGTACCAGCCAGGCGCCCTGTATTGCCCTTGGGCTTCGTCGCTCCTCATGAGAGTCGGAAGCGGGAGTGGCGAGGGACGGGACAACTAACGGCGCGGCAGTCGCCGGCAGCAAGGTCTCGTTGCAGTTCTATACGCACCTGTCGACCGAAGCGTCCAAGAACACTGGGTGCAGACCACTGGGTGCGCCGGCCTTCTGGCCGGCATCCGGCGCCGTCGCGCAGCGACGTGCGCAATTCAGTCTTCGTGGCATGGGCGACGGAGAAAGGTGCCGGCCTTCGGCCGGCGCGTTTCCTGGCCGCCTTCGGCGGCAGCCGGCCAGAAGGCCGGCGCACCCAGTGGCGCACCCAGTGTTTGGCGCACCCAGTGATTGCACCCAGTGGGCACAACCCGGTCGGTGCCACGGCGTTCCGTGCCAACATCGACGCCCGTGAAGGCTGGCGACATCATCTCGCGCTTTCGGGTGCACGGGTCGTTGCCGTGCCTGCCGGGCGAGTTGCCGCTGCCGCTGTACCGGGCCCAGGACATCGGCGCCCGATCGTGGGTGCTGGTCGAGTGCTTTCCCTCGGACGCGCCGCGGTCCGAGGTCGAGGCCGCCGCGGAACGGGCGGAGCTTCTCGCGACGGTCACCGACGACGAAGGGGAACGCACTTTCGAGCCCCTGGTCGATCGGTCGTTCGAGCCTCCGGCGCATCTCGCCTGGTCGCTGGGCGGCGGCGAAATGCTCCGTCGGCGTCTCCAGCGCTCCCCGCTCAGCCCCGAGCAGGCCGCGGAAACGGGCTTGGCGCTGGCCCTCTCACTGCGGGGTCTGCACCGGGCCGGCGTGGTCCACGGCAGCCTGCGTCCAGGGAACGTCCAACTGCTGGACGGCGGCAGGGTCGGTCTGCTGGCGCCGTCCAGCCAGGGACCGGTGACGCTGGCGGTGGCCAACGAGGCGGTCGAATCGCCGAGCCTGTGGACCGCGGCCTACCTCTCTCCCGAGCAGATCGATCGTGCCGAGGCCGCGATCACCGGGTCCCCGGCGCCGTTCACCACCGCGGACGACGTGTGGACGTTGGGCGTCGTGCTCCATGAACTCGCGACGGGGGAGTTGCCCTTCCTGGCCAACACGTACGGCGCGATGAAGCGAGCCGTAGCCGTTCAGCCCCTGGACCTGGCCGGCACCCTTCCCGGCAGCGCGCCGGAGGCTTTCGAGGCGGTGTTCGCCGCGTCGCTCGACCGGGATGCCGATCGTCGTCGCGCCGCGCTGGATGACGTGATCGGTCGACTGCGCCAGGTCAAGGCGGAGCTCCTTCCGCGGGTCCGGCCGCCGGTCGACAGCGTGGCCCGCACGCAAGCCCGAAAGACGGCGGTAGCGACCGATCGTTCCGTTGCCAGCCCGGCCGAGCCGGAGTGGCAATCCGCGATGTCGAGGTTCGGCCGCCATCGCCGCCGGCTCGCCCGCGAGCGCCCGGCGCCGGCCCTGTGGCGGGTGCTCATCGGACCGCTCGCGGCCTTGCTGTTGACCGCCGCCGCGCTCGCAGCGTGGTGGTGGTGCTGAGGAAGGACTGGGCGCACCCAGTAGCCGGCGCGTCTTCCTGGCCGCCTTCGGCGACAGCCGGCCAGAAGGCCGGCGCACCCAGTGGTCTGCAGCACCCAGTGGTTCGGGCGGCGCGAGTCCCTTGTAGCCGCTTCCCTGTGCTACTCTGCCCGGTACTACCGTACCCAACCCCCGCTTCGAAGCAACTGGAGGACTCAGCATGAGAAAGGCACTGTTTGCGGTTCTGGCTATTTCGTTGATGGTCGGCGCGCCGGCGCTGGCTGGTGACACCTGGACCGGCGAGGTCCTCGACATGGTCTGCTTCGGTCAGGGCCAGAAGGGCGCCGGTCATGCCGGCTGCGCTGCGACCTGCCTGAAGAAGGGCAACGACATGGGTCTCCTCGTCGGAGATGACGTCGTCAAGATCGACCGCGCCGGTTCCGACGCTGACGCGATCAAGGCGCTCGAGAACCTCGGCGGCAAGGCCGCCAAGGTCACCGGCAAGGCGATGAAGGCCGACGACGGCACGGTCACCGTGACTGTCTCCGCTGCCGAAGCCGCCTGACCGTCAAGTCAGCGACTGTTTTGAAAGCGGGCCTTCGGGCCCGCTTTCTTCGTTTGGGCGCCCTGGCGGTTGCATCCACTGGGTGCGCCGGCCTTCTGGCCGGCTGCCGCCGAAGGCGGCCAGGAAACGCGCCGGCCGGAGGCCGGCTCCTTCTCTGTGTTACTGCTATGCCATAGTCCGCGGGCATGATCCGGTTGAACCGCTACTCCGCTCGCATCACCCAGGACAAGTCCCAGGGCGCCTCGCAGGCGATGCTCTATGGGGCCGGTCTGACGCCCGACGACATGGCGAAGCCGCAGGTCGGGATCGCCAGCGTCTGGTACGAGGGCAACACGTGCAACATGCACCTCCTGGACCTCGCCGCGGCGGCCAAGGAGGGCGTCGACAAAGCGGGCTGCCTGGGCCTGCGGTTCAACACGGTCGGGGTCTCGGACGGCATCTCGATGGGCACGGACGGGATGAGCTACTCGCTCCAGTCGCGGGACCTGATCGCCGACTCGATCGAGACGGTAATGGCGGCGCAGTGGTACGACGCGAACATCTCGATCCCCGGCTGCGACAAGAACATGCCCGGCTGCATGATGGCGATCGCGCGGCTCGACCGCCCGTCGCTCGTGATCTACGGCGGCACGATCCGCTCCGGCGAGTTCCGCGGCGGCAAGATCGACATCATTTCCGCCTTCCAGAGCTACGGCGAAGCGATCAGCGGCGCCCTGACCGACGACGACCGGGAAACCATCGTCCGCCGCGCCTGCCCGGGCGCCGGCGCCTGCGGCGGCATGTACACGGCGAACACGATGGCGGTCGCGATCGAGGCGCTGGGCATGTCCCTGCCCTACAGTTCGTCGACGCCCGCCGTGGCTGAAGGGAAGCTGGAGGAATGCCGCCGCGCCGGTGCAGCGGTAAAGAACCTGCTCGAGCTGGACCTCCGGCCGAGCGCGATCATGACCCGGGCGGCGTTCGAGAACGCGATGGTGCTGATCACGGTGCTCGGCGGCTCGACGAACGCGGTGCTTCACCTCCTGGCGATCGCCGATTCGGCCGGCGTCGACCTTTCGATCGACGACTTCCAGAAGGTCAGCGACCGGATTCCCTTCCTCGCCGACCTGAAGCCCTCGGGCCGTTACCTGATGGAGGACCTGCACGACGTCGGCGGCACCCCGGCGGTGCTGCGGATGCTGCTCGACCGGGGCCTGATCGACGGCGACTGCGTGACGGTGACCGGCCGCACGATGGCGGAGAACCTGGCCTCGCTGCCGGACCTCGCCGAGGGGCAGGATGTCGTGCTGCCGTTCGACGAACCGATCAAGTCGACCGGCCACCTCCAAATCCTCCGCGGCAACCTGGCCCCCGAGGGCTCCGTGGCGAAGATCACCGGCAAGGAGGGGGAGCGGTTCTCCGGGCCGGCCCAGGTCTACGATTCGGAAGAGGCGATGGTCGAGGCCCTGGAGCGCGGCGAGATCCGCGCCGGTTCCGTGATCGTCATCCGCTTCGAGGGTCCGAAGGGCGGCCCCGGCATGCCCGAGATGCTCAAGCCGACATCGGCGCTGATGGGCGCCGGCCTCGGCGACGACGTCGCGGTCGTCACCGACGGCCGCTTCTCTGGCGGCTCGCACGGCTTCCTGATCGGCCACGTCGCGCCCGAAGCGCAGGAAGGCGGTCCCCTGGCGCTGGTTCGCGACGGCGACCGGATCGACATCGACGCGGTCCGCAACACGATCGACATGGTGATCGACGACGCGGAACTCGAAGCCCGCGGGGCGGCCTGGGAAGCGCCGCCCCTCAAGGCGAAGCGCGGCACGCTCCACCGCTACATCAAGACCGTCAGCTCCGCGTCGACGGGCTGCGTAACGGACGCCTGACTCATGAAGTCGTCCGCGACCCTCGCCGCCCTGCTCGTCCTCGCGGCCGCCGTCCCGGCCGCCGCCCAGCAGGACGAGATGCCGGCCGTCTTCTCCGAGGTGATCGACGTTCGCGTCGTGAACATCGAGGTCGTCGTGACCGACAGGGACGGCGAGCGGGTCCACGGCCTGGACGCGTCGGACTTCGAGCTCCTGGTCGACGGCGAACGGATGCCGATCAGCTACTTCACCGAGATCGCCGAGAGCATGGCCCAGGGAAGCGCCGGCGGCGCGGTGGCGGGCGTGCCGAACCTCGACCCGAACACTCCGGTGGGCACGAACTTCCTCGTCTTCATCGACGACCTGTTCTCCATCCAGCGCGACCGGAACCGGGTGCTCGACCGCCTGGAGGAGGACCTGTGGCTCCTGCACCCGGCGGACCGGGTGGCCGCCGTCGCCTTCGACGGCAAGACGATCGAGACGCTGACCGCCTGGACGGACTCCCAGGACCGGTTCGCTGAGGCGCTCGACCGGGCCCGCAGCCGGGAGACCTACGGCCTGCAGAGGCTCAGCGAGCAGAAGATGCTGGAGGGCGACCGGGAAGCCGAGGCGATCCTCGAGTCGGTAGCCGACCTGGCCTTTGGCGGGGATGAACTGAGGGAGGAGATCACCAATCAGGGAAGTGCCCCGGCCGGGTTGGGGGGCTCCGAGGCGGCTGAGTTGGCGAGCGCGGACGCCACGGTCGGGCAGGACGGCGCCGGCACACAAGACGTGATGGGCTCTTCCCTCTCGGGCCTGGAACGCCGGTTCGCGCGGCGCCTGGACCAGCAGTTGCACCGCTCGGTGCTGGCGGCGGTGGCGAGCATGCGCAGTTTCTCCGACCAGCCCGGCCGCAAGGTGATGCTTCTGCTCACCGGCGGCTGGCCCCGGTCGCCGGCGCTCTTCACCGTGGCGGCCGCGAACGAGAGCACGATCAACGCCGCCGCGGCGGGCGACGGCTACATGATGAGCGAGGACGAGCTGTACGGCCCCCTGGTGTCGGCCGCGAACCTGATCGGCTATGCGCTCTATCCCGTCGATCTGCAGGGGTCGAACGCGGACTTCGCCGCCGATGCCTCCCTGTCGCTGGGTCAGGATGTGGGGCCGGACAGCCTCGGCGTCACCGCGGGAGCGCTGAACCGGGAGCACATCGTGCAGGGCACCCTGGAGATGCTGGCCCACGCGACCGGCGGTGTGCCGATGATCAATGCCGAGCGGGATGCGGCCCTGGCCAGGGCGGTCGAGGACACGCGCTCGTACTACTGGCTTGGCTTCGAGCCGAGCCGCCGGGAGGACGATGCGTTCCACGACGTGGAGGTCCGCCTGGTCGACCGCGACGACCTGCGGGTCCGGAACCGCGAGGGCTACGTGGACATCTCGCGCGAACGCGAGGTCGCGATAACCGTCGAAGCCGCCCTGCTGTTCGGCGGCCAACCCGCGGCGAAACCGCTCCAGGTCACCTTTGGCGAGCCCGTCGGCAGCCGCCGGCGCAGGATGTCCGTGCCCGTCGAGGTCGCGATTCCGCTCGACGAGGTCCAGCTTCTTCCCGTCGGCGGCATGTGGCGGAACGAACTCGAAGTGCGGGTCACCGCGATGGACATGAACGGCAATCGCGCCGACATGTCGATCGAGAAAATCCAGATCGCCGGCCCCGAAGAGCCGCGCCCCGGCCAGCTCTTCTACTACCAGACCGAGCTGCGCCTCCGCCGCCGTGAGCACACCTACGTCATCGCCGTCTACGATCCGCTGACCGGCACCGTGCTGACCTCCACCGGCGGCCTCAGCCCGAAGTAACCACTGGGAAACCACTGGGTGCGCCGGCCTTCTGGCCGGCATCCGGGCGCCGCCGCGCAGCGGCGTGCGCGAGTCGTTTCAGCAGCGCTGCCGCCAGAACGGAGCCGGCCTTCGGCCGGCGCGTTTTTCTGGCCGCCTCCGGCGGCAGCCGGCCAGAAGGCCGGCGCACCCAGTGTTGCTGCATCCCGGCGCCACAACGCCCGCCTTCCGGTAGTCTTCTGCACTGCTGTTGCTCCTGACGAGTTGGGAAGCGAGCCCATGACGAAGCTCCGACGAACCGCCGACGTCCCCCGCACCCTCGCCGCGATGGCGCTCCTGCTCCTTCTGGCCGCCGCAGCCGCCCCGGCGCCGGCCCAGCAGGACGACCTGCCGGCCGTGTTCTCCGAGGTGATCGACGTCCGCGTCGTGAACATCGAGGTCGTCGTCACGGACAAGCAGGGGAACCGCATCCACGATCTCGTGGCGTCGGACTTCGAACTCCTCGTCGACGGAGAGCCGACGCCGATCGACTACTTCACGGAGATCGCGGAGGGCCTGGCCCGCGAGACGACCGAAGCGGACGTGGCGGACGTGGCGGGTGTGGCGGGCGTGCCGAACCTGGAACCGAACACGCCGGTCGGCACGAGCTTCCTCCTGTTCATCGACGACTTCTTCTCGATCCAGCGCGACCGGAATCGGGTGATCGACCGCCTGGAGGAGGACCTGGCCGAACTCGGTCCGGCCGACCGGGTGGCCGCCGTCGCCTTCGACGGGAAGACGGTCACCATGCTCACCACCTGGACCAACTCGCCGACCGAGTTGGCCGACGCCCTGCAGCAGGCGCGCCGCCGCAGGGCCCACGGCCTGATGCGGATAGGCGAACTGCGCACGAACGACCAGGAGCGGTCCGAGCAGTCGGAACTGCGCGCGATCTCGAACCGGTTCATCGAGGAGGGCGGCCTCGAGACGCCCGAGGAGACGATGCGGACCAGCCTGCGCGGCACGGAGTTGCGGTACGCGACGAAGCTTGAGAGCCAGTTGAAGAGTTCCGTCCTGGCGGCGGTGGCCACCCTGCGCAGCTTCGCCAACCGGCCGGGCCGCAAGGTGATGCTCCTGCTCGCCGGGGGCTGGCCCCAGTCGCCGGCGCTCTACACGATCGCCAGCGGCGGCATCAGCCCCGAGGGCCTCGGCGCCGCCTCCGACACCCGAATCATGAGCCATGACGACCTTTACGGCCCCCTCGTCTCCGCCGCGAACCTGATCGGCTACACGCTCTACCCGGTCGACGTGCCGGGATTCCGTCCGACGTTCAGACTGGATGCCTCGGTGGGGCTCGACGGCAACTCGGCGAGCGACCCGTCCGCCGGCGCCGGCGCCTTCCAGGAGCGGGAGTTGCTCCAGCACAACACCCTCCAGTTGCTGGCGCACTCGACCGGCGGTGTGCCGCTGATCAACGCGGGACGCGATACGGCGCTGGCCGACGTGGTGGCGGACACCCGCTCGTACTACTGGCTCGGGTTCGAGCCGCAGCGCCGCGAGGACGACGCCGTCCACGACGTTGAGGTGCGCCTGGTGGACTATCCCGACTACCGCGTGCGCTCGCGCGAAGAGTACGTGGACATGTCGCGCACCTCCGAGGTCACGATGATGGTCGAGGGCGCGCTGCTGTTCGGCAATCCGCCGAGCGCCAAGCCTCTCGGCGTCCGCTTCGGCAAGCCGCAGCGCGGCGGATTCGGGAAGATCGTCGTGCCCGTCACCGTCGCGATTCCTCTCGACGAAGTGACGCTTCTGCCCGTCGCCGGCGTGTGGCAGAACGAGCTGGAGTTCCGCGTCACGGTGATGGACAAGGACGGCAACCGTTCCGAAACTCCGGTGGAGAAGATACGGATCGCCGGTAACCAGGCGCCGCAGCCGGGCCAGTACTTCACCTACGAGACGGGCCTCGAACTCCGCCGCCGCGAGCACACCTTCGTGATCGCCGTCTACGACCCGCTGACCGGGGCGATCCTGTCCTCCAGCGGCGACATCGGCCCGCGGTAGTGGGGCGCGACAGGCGTGAGCCCACTCCCTTCGGTGCGTGGGCGTCGCCGATTTCGGCGCGGGACGTGGCGGAGGGCGCCCGCCGCATCGACGACGTTGCCGCCGCTGGCGACGATGTCTGCTGGATCGAGCGGCGCCCGGAGGAGGGCGGCCGCAACGTCCTCGTCCGCCGCGGCGCCGACGGCGAAACCCGTACCCTGACGCCGGACGGCTTCGACGTCCGCAGCCGCGTCCACGAGTACGGCGGCGGCGCCTTCTGCCTGCTCCCGGTGCCCGTACCGGTAGAGAACTCCGCCACCAACGACGACCGTTCTCTGGGCGCGCGGACCTTCTGGTCCGCATCCGGCGCTGGCCCACGCCCTCACGCCTTCGTCAACTTCCAGGACCAGCGCGTCTACCTCGCCACCTCCGCCGCCACGCCCCCGACCCCCCTCACTCCCGCCGACGGTGCCCACTACGCCGACCTCGTCTTCGACCCGCACCGCCACCGCCTGATCGCCGTCCAGGAGCGCCCCAACCCCGCGGACGGCGAAGAGATCGCCGCCCTGGTCGCGATCCCCCTGCCCGCGGCCGCGTCCACCGATCCGACGTCCGACCCGCTCCCGCCCACCGAACTCGTCGCCGGCGCCGACTTCTACAGCTCCCCCCGCCTCTCGCCCGACGGCGCCAGGCTCGTCTGGCTGAGCTGGAACCACCCCGACATGCCCTGGGACGCCACGGAACTCCGGCTCGCCGACCTCGACGACGCCGGGCGCCCGGCCGCCTCACGCGCCATCGCCGGCGGCGACCCGGCCGCTCCCGAGGCCGTCCAGCAACCGAGCTTCGACGCCCACGGCCGACTCACCTTCATCTCCGACCGCACCGGCTGGTGGAACCTCTACCGCCTGGGCGAGCCCCTCCACCCCCGCGCCGCCGAATTCGGCGTCCCGCCCTGGCTCTTCGGCATGTCCACCTACGCCCACGCCGCCTCCGGCATCGTCGCCGCCTGCTGCGAGCAGGGCGTCTGGAGCCTCCTCTTCCTCCCCGAGTCCGGGCCCGCCGTCCCCATCCCGACCCCGTACACGTCGATCACCTGGCTACGGGCCGCCACCGACGCCGTCCTCTTCCTCGGCGCCGCCTCCGACCGTCCCGCCGAACTCGTGCGACTCAGCCTCTCCGGCGGCGGCGCACCCAGTGCGCTCGAAGTCCTCGCCACGACCGGCCCTTCCCCCGACCCCCGCTACATCTCCCGCGGCCGCCCGATCGACTTCCCCTCGGCCGCCGGCCGGCGCGCCTTCGCGTTCTTCTATCCGCCGAAGAACGACGACGCCCGCGGCCCGGACGGCGCCAGGCCGCCGCTGATCGTCAAGAGTCACGGCGGCCCGACCTCAGCCGCCGAGCACGTCTACGACACCGGCGTGCAGTACTGGACGTCCCGGGGCTTCGCCGTCGCCTGTGTGAACTACGGCGGCAGCACCGGCTACGGCCGCGCCTACCGCGAGTCCCTGCGCGACCGGTGGGGAATCGTCGACGTCGAGGACTGCGCGGCCGCCGCCGAAGCGCTCGCGGACCGCGGCCAAGTCGACCCGGGCCAACTGCTGATCCGCGGCGGCAGCGCCGGCGGCTACACGACGCTCGCCGCGCTCGCGTTCAAGGACACCTTCGCCGCCGGCGCCAGCCACTACGGCGTCGCGGATCTCTCGGCGCTCGCCCGCGACACGCACAAGTTCGAGTCCCGCTACCTCGACCGACTGGTCGGCCCGTACCCGGAGCGGAGCGACCTCTACGACGAGCGCTCGCCCCTGTCCGCCCGCGACGGCTTCTCCTGCCCGGTCATCTTCTTTCAGGGCGCGGAAGACCGCATCGTGCCGCCGAACCAGGCGGAGTCCATGGTCGAGGCGCTGCGCGCCAGAGGCGTCCCGGTCGCCTACCTCCTCTTCGAGGGCGAACAGCACGGCTTCCGCCGCGCCGGGAACATCGTCCGCGCCCTGGAAGCCGAGCTCAGCTTCTACGGCCAGGTCCTCGGCTTCGAGCCCGCCGGCCCCATCGAGCCCGTCACCCTCCTCGGGCTGGCATAGCACAACCGCTGGGACAGG
The DNA here is from genome assembly GCA_965232105.1 of Thermoanaerobaculia bacterium. Lineage (GTDB taxonomy): Bacteria > Acidobacteriota > Thermoanaerobaculia > Multivoradales > Multivoraceae > Multivorans. Next base: position 901,056 of record OZ246956.1, on the reverse strand, counting down.
GACCAGAGTCCACCCAGCAAAGGTACAGGTGCGCCGGCCTGCCATCCGTGCGCCCGATGACGGGCGCACGGACTGGTTCGCGGGTGGCGCGGGTCCGCGCCACCCGGGTCCCGGCCGGCATCCGGGCGTCGCCGCGAAGCGGCGAACCCTCGGATAGTCTCACGCTATCTCCCCTCCGGCTCGACCAAAGGAGGCGGGTTTTCGAACGACGCCGATGGACACCGAATCCAGTTCGCCCCTGCATCTTCCGAGTTTGAAGATCGCCGGTTTCCGCGGGTTCGACCGTTTCACGATCCCGTGTCTCGGTCGTGTAACGCTGATAGCCGGGCGGAATAGCGTCGGCAAGACGACAGTGCTCGATGCCGTTCGCCTCTTCGCGGCGCGAGGTCGTCCGAGAGTGCTTTCGGCTCTCCTCCATGAGCGCGAGGAACTCGCCAGTAGCCTCGACGAAGATCAAGGTCCGTTGACCGTTCCCGATGTCGCTGCCCTTTTCCACGGTCGGGGCAAGGTTCGAACGACCGCCATTGCCATTGGTCCGGGTTCGGAGGAGGAAGACCTCAAGCTGGCGGCTTCGCCCCCGGGAGAGTGGACCGACGAACAGATGAAGCTCCTGGCCGACGTGCCTCTCGAGCTGGACGTGGAGGCGCTGAGAGTCAGCTACGGTGAGTGGAGCGAGTTCGTGCCGTGGCTCTTCATGGGCGGCCATCCCTCGTACCTTCCGCGAATGAGGCGCGGGCGGTTCGACGACACCGATTGGCCGGCGCCGGTGGAGTGCGTGTCTCTCGGCCCGGGTTTGCCGGACAACGAACAGTTGGCCCGTCAGTGGAACCTCGTTGCGCTGACACAGGAGGAAGAGTTCCTGGTTCAAGCGCTCCGGCTGATTCTCGGTGCGGGAGTGGAGAGAATCAGCGTTGTCGGCGACGAGGCCAGGTCGTCGAGATTCCGTTCCAGCCGCCGGGTCATCGTCAAGCTGAGCGGACACCCTCGCCCCGTGCCTCTCAAGAGCTTCGGCGACGGTGCCACGAGGCTCTTCGGCACCGCCCTTGCGTTGACCCGCAGTCGCAAGGGTCTCCTGGTCATCGATGAAGCGGAAAACGGTCTCCACTATACGGTCCACGAGGACTTTTGGCGCATGGTCCTGAACGCAGCGCGGGAAGGAGACATTCAGGTGCTGGCCACCACCCACAGTTGGGACTGCATCGTTGGCTTCGCGCGAGCGGCGACGAAGTATGCACATACCGACGGCGCTTTGGTGCGGCTGGAGCCTGACGATGGTGGATGCCGAGCCGTCGTCTACTCCGAGGAAGATCTCGCAGTGGCGGCCGACCAGAGAATCGAAGTCCGGTAGAGAAGCGGCATGGCGGAAGAGCAGATTCTCCTTGTGGAGGGGGAGGACGACGAGCATGTCGTCAAGCACCTCTACAGGGAGGTCTTCGGCGCTGAGCCGTCCTTCGAGATCCTCAACAAGATGGGCTATTCGAAGCTCCTCAGGGGGCTTCCCCGGGACTTGAAGAGGTCCGGCCTCCAGACGCTGGGAATCGTGGCGGACGCCAACGACGACTTGGAAGCGAGGTGGCGGGAGCTAGTCGCCGCTGCCGAGGAGGAGGGCGTCCGCTTGCCCGACGCGCCGAGTTCGTCCGGCACACTGGTTGAGGGCGACATCCGTGTCGGTGTCTGGCTCATGCCGGACAACGCCAGTACCGGGGAGCTGGAGGATTTCGCCCGGGAGTTGGTCCCCGGCGCAGATCGAGTCTGGCCTTTGGCCGAGAGGTACATCGCGGACATCCCCGAAACTGACCGCAAGTTCGGTATTGGTAAGGCTTCGAAGGCGAATCTCTATGCTTGGCTCGCCTCGCGGAAGCACCCGCAGCGAATCGGCGCAGCCATCGGCGCGGGGGATCTGGACGCAGGAACTCCCCTCGCCAAGCAGTTCGCTCGGTGGCTGAACGATCTGTTCGGTGACTGACGGACCACCGACTCTCGTTTCCACCCCACCTCAACCAGAATCCTGGAGGAACACCCCAATGACCGATACCGCCTCCTCCGTCAGCGCCATCTTCGCCGAGATGCCCAGCCGCCTCGACCCGGAGGCCGCCGCCGGGCTCGACGTCGTCATTCAGTTCGACCTCTCCGGCGACGGCGGCGGCGTCTGGCACGCTGCAATCAGCGACGGCGCCTGCGCCGTAAGCGAGGGCCCCCACGACGCGCCGACGATGACCGTGTCGATGGAGGCGGCCGACTACGTCGAGCTCACCTCCGGCACCCTGGACGGCATGACGGCCTTCATGAGCGGCCGCCTGCGCATCGCCGGCGACATGGGCCTGGCGATGCAGATGCAGAACCTGTTCCGCATGGGCTAACCTTCGCGCGCCCCGCCTGACCCCCTTAGGCCCGTTGGCCGGCCCGCGCAACATCGTTCTCTGCTTCGACGGCACCTGGAACAGCGACGACCGGGCCTCGCCCACGAACGTCGTCAAGACCTTCCAGGCGCTCCCCGCCTCGACTGCGGCGGGGACGCGGCAGATCCGCTACTACGACCGTGGCGTCGGCACCGGCCGCTTCGACCGCGTGCGCGGCGGCGTCGTCGGGCTGGGCCTCGCCCGCAACGTGGAACTCGCCTACGTCTGGCTGAGTTCGAACTACCGCCCGGGCGACCGACTCTTCCTGTTCGGCTACAGCCGCGGCGCCTACACGGCCCGCTCCCTGGCCGGCCTGATCGGTCTGTGCGGCGTCCCGGACCCGGAGCGCTGCGCCTCGGCGGGCCGGCCTGTCGCCGTGGTCGCCCACCAGGGCATGGCGATCTACCGGCGCCGCCCGGGCGCCGGACGCACCGACCGCGCCGGGCGCCACGTGGAGGAGTTCGCGCTGAGCGGCGCCGCCGCCCGCCCGTCAGCCGACGCCGCCGGGGACGGGCTGAGCGCGGTTCACTTCATCGGCGTCTGGGACACGGTCGGCGCCCTCGGCGTGCCCGTCACCTGGCTGAACTGGATCGGCGCCCGCCGCCACCGCTTTCACGACGTGCGGCTCGACCGGCACATCCGCCACGCCTGCCACGCGATTGCGATCGACGAGGAGCGACGCCCGTTCGCCCCCACGCTCTGGACCAACCGGCCGGCCCCGGGCCAGAACGTGTCGCAGCTCTGGTTCCCGGGCGTGCACAGCGATGTCGGCGGCGGCCGGCCGGCCACGGCGCTTTCCGATCGCGCCCTGCTCTGGATGTGGGCCAAGGCTCACGCCGCGGGTCTCGCCCTGCGGCCCGAGGCCGCCGGGGGCCTCGCTCCGGACGAGCTCGGCCGCCGGGGGAACTCGATGTCTCTCGTCTACCGGCTGCTGGGCCGCTACGACCGGCCGATCGGCGAACGGAACGAGGACGGGCGACCGCTCGTCACCGGCGAAGGCGTCCACTTCTCCGCCGTGCGGCGCCTGGAGAATGCGGCAACGAGCAGACGGTACGGCCTCGGCGTCGCCGGCCGCACGCTCGTTCCGGCGCTGGAGGCGGAACGGGTGCCCGCGGTTTCTCCGGCGCCGGGCGAACAAGAGCCGCGGACGTTCCACTGGGACGCTCCGCCCTGAGGGAACCGTGCTACCGTCCGTCGTCGGTCGAACGATGCGTTTCGCACGATGTTCACGGGTGCAGTGGAGACGAGGATGGGTACGAGAACGAGGCAACCAGTTCGACTCATTTCGGGAGCCTGCGCCGTGCTGGCCGCTCTCGTCAGCGCTTCGAGCGTCTTCGCACAGGCGACGCCCGTAGTCAGCGTAGAAGCCTCCAGGAACTTCATCACGGAGGGTGAACCGGCGCTCTTCCAGGTGGAAGCCTCGCTGCACCGGGTCGGCGAACCGCTGGTCGTCAATCTGTACGTCTCCGGGAACGGTGACTTTGGGGTACCGGAAGGGCCGGCGACGGTCACGATTTCAAGATGGTCCAATGAAGGGACTTACACGCTGCAAACGGAGGCCGACTCCGTTTCCGAGCCGTTCGGCTCAGTCACCGTGACGGTGCTGGCCGGCGACGGCTATACGGTCGGTTCGTCCGGCGAGGCGACCACGGTCATCTGCGACGACGACCCGTTTGCTCCACCGGCCGACGATGACGACGATGGCGACGACGGGAACGAACCCGACGACGACAACGAACCCGACGACGACGACGGCAACGAGCCCGACAGCAGCGATCCCGAGGATGCGGAGTCGCCGCTAGCGGACTTCGTCCACAACGCGAAGTGCATCGACGGTCTGTGCTACGCGCGAACCGGCGAGGCGATCGTCTTTGAGGACACCAGCACCGGCGGAGCCGCCGACCGGCGAAACTGGGACTTCGGCTACGACACCTGGACCAGATGGAGTGCCCGTCGAGTGCGGCACGCCTGGACGGAGCCCGGCTTCAACGAGGTCAGCCTGTCGGTGGAGAACGACGCCGGAGAATCGGGGCATTCGCAGATGTTCATGGTTCAGGCCAGCGATCCGGCTGGCGCCTGCACTCCTGACGACGAGACGCTCTGTCTCCTCGACTCGCGGTACTCGGTGCGGGCGTCATGGTGGACGGCGGACGGGGAGACCGGTTCGGCCAGCGTGGTTCACGCAGGCACGAATGAGACCGGCCTGTTCTGGTTCTTCGAACCGAGCAACTGGGAGGTGCTGATCAAGGTCCTGGACGGCGCCGGCCTGAACGCACACGTGTGGGTCTACGGCGCCTCGACGACGGATGTCGGATACGTCATCTCGGTAACCGACACGGTGACGGAGGTGGTGCGCGAGTACCGCAACGAACCAGGCCACGCAGCGCCGGCCATCACGGATGCCGCGGCGTTCCGCGTGGGGCCGTCCATCGATTCCTCGCAGTCCCGGGCGCCGGGGATAACGGCCGCGGAGCTGCCCGTGACCGACGCCTGCCAGGCGAACTCCGAAACGCTCTGTCTGCAGGACGGACGTTTCGAGCTGACCGTCGACTGGTGGACGCCTGACGACGAGCGCGGCGCAGGGCGGACCGCTCGTCCACGAACGGAGGATTCGGGGCTGTTCTGGTACTTCGGGCCGCTGAACTGGGAGATGCTGGTCAAGGTCGTGGACGGCACGACGATGAACGGTCACTTCTGGCTGTGCGTGGCCTCGGCCACCGATGTGGGCTTCGATCTGACGGTCAGAGACACCGTGACCGGGATGGTCAAGAGCTACACGAAGGAAGCCGGCGCGCCGGCACGGGCCATCATGGATGTCGGAGCGTTCCCGGAGACGCTGGAGCCGTAGCTGAGGTCAACACTCCTGCACGGACGCTTGACTTCACATGCCCGCCGGTGGCCGCCATGAGCTGCTAGGTGAGCTCGAACGTTCCGACGGGGTCCTCCAGTCGCGGCATGGTGGCCGTTTCATCCGCCTGCGCGCGGACCTCCGCGTCGGTGATTCGGGATCCGGTCTGGGTGCTCGGGATCCGCCACTTTGCCGGGATCAGGATGTGGCGGCGATTGCCGACGATTGCCCCGGCCGCCACGGACGGCTTCTGGCGGGTCGGCGACCTGCCCGCCCAGAACGTGGCCACGGCGTCCGCGCGGCGCTCGATGACGAAGCGGACGATGCCGCGCGGCAGGGGCACGCCGGCGCGTTCGACCGCTCGGGCGAGTTCGAGCCACGCCTCCATGTCTCCCCGGACCGCCCGCGCGCAGAACGTGATGAAGGGCTGCTCCCGGATCCGCGCGCCGGATCGCTTCTCGGCCTGCCGGACCGCCTCGAGGTAGGCGAACGGATTGGGTGGCGATCCCCGCTGGACCCACTCCTCCTTGTCGCGCGGCGCCCGCCAGTTGAGCCAGTGCCGGGGTTGGCGCGTCTCGTGCCCGATTCCGAGGACGTGGGCCAGGACCGGCTCGATCATGGGATTGCAGAGGGCGTTGCCGTTCGTCCGCAGCCCGGTGGGCGGAATCGCAACGCCGTGTCCTGTGCGCAGGTGGCGCAGCGGCCTCGTCTCGCCGGCCCAGAGGAACGTCTCGCGCCGCGGCGGTGGCGGAGCGAGGGTCGCCTGCAGGGCCAGGAAGCCGGTCCAGCGGTGGAAGAAGGCCCACGCCGCATGACCGCCCCCGCCGAGTGCGCTCAGGGCGGCGGCGACGTAGACGCGGCCGGAGTAGAGCGGCGAGTTGAACTCGTTGCCGGCGCCGTGCGTCCAGTAGTGGTCGAGCGCCTCGCGTACCGCCGGCCAGTCGCCGCGGGCGGCGCGCAGGCAGGGTCCGTAGTTCCAGGAGCAGTCGACGCCCACCTTCGGCAGGGCGTAGTCCGCGCGGGCGCATTGCCGCGACCAGTAGTCGGCCGGCTCCTCCTCCCCCAGGGCGCGGAAGAACATCCCCAGGTCACCAGTGGCTCTCGCCTCGAGTTTTCGCATCGTGTGGGCCTCATGGCTGGTGGGGCGGGGCGAGCGACCGTAGCAGTCCTGTCGAATGCGCGCTGGAGTGTACGATTGCGGCCGGCAGCGGCGCCCATGGAGATCAACCAAACCGCCGACAGTTCCGCGGCGGCAACCGTCCGCTCCGGCATCACCCGGCGCCGGGGAGCCAATGACCGTGAAAGAGATCAGACTCCTTGACTTCCGTTGCTTCCGCGATCGGCAGACGGCGCGCCTGGCCCCGCTGACTTTGCTGGTCGGCGAGAACAGCACCGGCAAAACCTCTCTCTTGGCGTTGATCCGCGCCCTCTGGGATCTTGGCTATCGGCACGAATTGCCGGACTTCAAGGAAGCCCCCTACGATCTCGGCAGCTTCGACGAGATCGCCCATCACAGGGGGGCCCGTGGGAGCCGCGCGACCAGGTTCGAGGCCGGCTTCACCGCGGCCTCGTCGCGCGCCGGCTCGTCGAGGAGCGTTCAGGACTGCTCTTTCGACTTCACGTTCACGCGGGATCGCAACCAGCCCACGCTCGCCTGGAGACGAATCAGCCGTCGCGACGACTTCATCGAACTCGACCTGCGGTCGGCGGAGATGCTCGTCGGCACGGCGCAAGGTCGCTGGTCCCTCAAGCTGGAGCCGGACCTCGCGCTGAGCCTCCAGCTCGAAGAGCGCCGGATCGTGATTCCCTGGCAGTTCCTTGCGGGCGGCCTGCTGAGGGATGGCAATGGCGGCGACGGCAGCTCAACGAACGACTGGATTTGTCTGGACGGCCCGGATGTTCCGTCGGCGGAAGATCGGCAGCGCCTCCAGCGCTTGGCCCCGCTTCGTGATGGATCTCCCGGCCGCCCCTACGCCAGCGCTCCCGTCCGGTCCAGGCCGCGCCGCACCTACGATCCGTCGCGGTTGACCCGGGATCCGGAGGGCGAGGCCGTTCCCATGTACCTGGCTGACATGGCGCATCGGAGCCAGCGGCCCTGGAAGGCGCTGCATCGGGCCCTCGAGGAGTTCGGGCGGTCTTCCGGGCTCTTCGACGAGATGCGCGTCAGGCGTCTCGGGAAGACGAGCAGCGAGCCCTTCCAGATACAGGTCCGCAAGGCTGGAAGCGCGCGACTCAAGGGCCCCTGGCGCAATCTGACCGACGTCGGGTACGGCGTCAGCCAAGTGCTGCCCGTAATCGCGGAACTTCTCCGTTCGGACGCGCCGAACATGTTCCTTCTGCAGCAGCCCGAGGTCCACCTCCATCCGAGTGCCCAAGCGGCGCTCGGTTCGCTCTTCTGCACCGTGGCTGCGCAGGGCAGGCAGTTGATCGTCGAAACCCACGGCGACCATCTGATCGACCGTGTGCGCATGGACGTCCGGGATGGAACCACCGGTCTGAACTCCGAAGACGTGTCGCTCCTGTTCTTCGAGCGTGGCGAGTTGGAGGTCCGCATTCACTCCCTACGGATCGACGAGGCGGGGAACGTTCTGGACGCGCCGCCCGGCTATCGGCAGTTCTTTCTGGAAGAGACCAATCGGTCGATCGGGCTGTAGCCGCCGTGTGCGCCATTCTCGACGCGGATGCGGTCTCCGCTGTCTTCACTGAGGATCCGGCGCCCGGAGCGCGCGAGTTCAGGCGCTGGATCGAGTCCGGCAGAGGGCGTTTGGCCATCGGCGGCCGCCTGCGGAAGGAACTCGCGGTCAACACCGCCTTCAAGAAGTGGCTTCGGGAAGCTCTGCTCCGGGGCAGCGTCCGGGACACTCCGGATCGCCGGGTAGACGACGAGGCGCGGGCGTTGGCGTTTCGCGAGAACCTCAGATCGAACGACCAGCACGTGCTCGCCCTTGCCCGGTTGAGTGGGGCGCGGCTGCTCTACTCCCGCGACAAGGCCTTGCGTGAGGACTTCAGGAACGAGAAGATCCTCGGCGACCCTCGGGGCAAGCTCTACCCGGAAGGCAAGGGCGCCGAGTGCCGTCGCTGGCTCTTGCGGCAGCAGCGACTCTGTGCGAACTGAGCCGTTCCGCACGCAGGCGGGCCGGTAGCCCCGCACCCAGCCGTCCCCGCCGGCTCCGTCACTGGGTGCGCCGGCGTCCCCGCCGGCTGCCGCCGAAGGCGGCGGAAGAGACGTGCCGCGAAGCGGCGACGTGTGACGACCCGTCAGGCAACTGCCACGGCGACATCCGCCAGGGCCCTGGCGAAACGGCCGGCGCACCCGGTGTGGCTCCTGCGCGGACGTGACGCTGGTGGCGACGACCAGGTCGCCCACCTTCAGCCCGGGCGACAGCGCGCCGGCAATGCCGATCCAGACGACGCGCCGGCACCGGCCCTGGCGGGCCAGGTCCATGCATGCCTCCGCGGCTGCCCGGGCCGCCTGGGGTCCGATTCCCGACACGGCGATCAGCACCGGTCGGCCTGCGATGGAGCCGGAAACCGCCTTGCGAAGCCCCGTGTCCCGAGCTTTCCTCGCTCCCGCAACGCGCCGCAGCAAAGCGCTCGCCTCGAACCGCATCGCGGCGAGGTAGACCGTCCTCACTGGGTGCGCCGGCCTGCCATCCGTCCGCCCGCGGACGGGCGCACGGACTGGTTCGCGGGTGGCGCGGAACTGCGCCACACGGGTTCTGGCCGGCATCCGGATCCGGGTGCGTCGATGCGGGCGCCGGTCAACCCGAGAGTTGCCAGGCCGCGAGCCGCGCCAGGTCCCGGGGGCTCTTGTGCAGCTCGCGCACCGCGGACGCCTCGAAGCCCGAGTGCATCGAGCAGTTCGCGCACAGCGGATCCTCGCGGGATTCCCAGTAGCTCCAGTCCGTGTCGTCCCAGAACTCCTGGAAGGTCGGGTAGTGGCGCTTGCCGATGAGGTAGCAGGGACCCTTCCAGCCGAGCGGCGTCCTGGTCACCGTGCTCCAGGGAGAGCACGAGTAGTCCCGGAGCCCGGCGGCGAACTCGAGGAACATGGGCGTCGAAGTCAGCTTGTACTCGCCGGCGATCTCGAGGATGCGCAGGAACTTGTCCTCCGTGTCCTGCCGGGTGAGGAAGATGTCCCGGTCGACCGATTCGTACTGGTAGCCGGGCGAGATCAGCATCCCGTCGACGTCCATGTCGCGCAGGAAGGCGCAGAGTTCCTCGACCTCCTCGATCCGCGTCTCCTTGAACACGGTCGTGTTCGTGCTCACGCGGTAGCCGAGCTTCTTCGCGGCCCCGATCATCTCGACCGCCTTGTCGAACACGCCCTCGCGCGCGCAGACATGGTCGTGGGTTTCGCGCATGCCGTCGAGGTGGACGTTCAGCGTCAGGCGCCGGTGCGGCGGCACGCGCCCGAAGACCCTCGTGTCTAGCAGCAGGGCGTTCGTGCACAGGTAGATGTGCCGGCGCCGGGCGACGATGCCCGCGACGAGATCCGGAAGCTCGGGGTAGATCGTCGGCTCGCCGCCGCAGATGGACACGACGGGCGCTTCCGTGACCTCGACCGCGTCGAGACAGTCCGCCACCGCCATCCGGTCCCTGAGCTTCCCGGTATGCCGCTCCACCGAGCACCCGATGCACGCCAGGTTGCAGGTGTAGAGCGGCTCGAGCATCAGGACGAACGGGTACCTCTTCCTGCCCCGAAGCGCGTTCCGCACCTGGTGCACCACGTTGTCGACCACCAGATGAAGCGGCGTTCTCATCGTCGATACCTCGCCAACGCCTCCAACGGAAAGTAAACCCCATAACCGTGGTAACGAAGATAGAACACTCGCGGGAACCCTACCCCCGTCCAGTCCCGATCCAGCCACCCGCCATCCGCCATCCGACGCTCCCCCAGGAACTCCACCGCCCGCTCGAGCGCCGGCCGAACCGCCCCTCCGTTTCCCACCGGTAGCCCTGAGCCAGACGCCGCGATCAACCCGAGCATGCCCCACGCGGTCTGGGACGCCGTGCTCCGCCCCCGCCCCTTCGCATTCACATCCTCGTACGAGCGCAGCGACTCGCCCCATCCCCCGTCCGCGTTCTGGACCCCGAGCAGCCAGTCGCTTCCCGCGCGAACGGACCGCGCGAGCCGTCCGTCCGCTTCACCTGCCTCACCGGCGCCGCCGGCGCCGCCGACCTCCGACAGCGCGGTCAGCGCCAGCCAGGTGCCGTAGACGTGGTTCGCGCCCCAGCGGCCGTACCAGCTTCCGTCGCTTTCCTGCATCCGCAGCAGGAACTCCACCCCGCGCCGGACCGCGCCGTCCGACGGGCCGGCGCCGTGGGCGAGCAGGGCGCAGACGGCGCGCGCCGTGATGTCGGCGGTGCTCGGATCGATCATCGCGTTGTGGTCGGCGAACGGGATGCGGGTCAGGATCTCCTTGCTGCACCGGCGGTCGAACGCGGCCCAGCCGCCATCGGGGTTCTGCATGCCGCGCAACCAGCGCAGGCCGCGCGACACCGCCGCCTGCCGGCGCCATTCCAGCTCCTCGTTCTCTCCCTTGAGCCCGGCCAGGACGGCCAGGACCTCGGCCGTGTCGTCGCAGTCCGGGTAGAAGTCGTTGCCGTACTCGAAGCACCAGCCGCCCGGCGCCTGCTGCAGGCTCTTTCGCCGCCAGTCGCCCGGCGCGGTCACTTCCCGGTCCAGCAACCAGCGCAGCCCGTCCTGCAGCGCCCCGTCCGCGCCAACTCCGCCTGACGCCAGCAGGGCGTTCATCGACAGCGCCGTGTCCCAGACCGGCGACAGGCACGGCTGGAGCCTCATCTCTCCCTGCTCCTCGATCTCGAACCGTTCAAGCGCCCGCAGTTGGCCCTGGACCAGGGGATGGTTCTCCTCGTACCCCAGGGCCCGAAGCGCGATGACCGCGTTCACGATCGCCGGGAAGATCGCCCCCAGGCCGTCGTCTCCCCCCAGGCGCGGCGTCATCCAGGCCTCCGCCTCCTTGAGCGCCCGCCGCCGCGTCCACGGGACGGGGCCGACCCTCTCGACGAACTTGATCAGCCTGTCCACACCCCGGAACACGACCGACCAAACGCGGTCCGACCAGGCGGCGCCGTCCACTGGGTGCGCCGGCATCCGCTCCGCGCCACCCCGCAACTCCTCCAAATCCACCCCAACTCCCACCGCCGGCTTCAACGCCCAAACCACGGCCAGCGGCACGACGATCGCCCGCGTCCACGCCGACATCTCATACAGGTTGAAGTAGAACCACCGCGGCAACAGCACGATCTCCGGCGGCACCGCCGGCGCGTCGCGCCAGCTCCACAACCCGAAGACGGCCAGCAGCAGCTTCGTGTACGAGTTGCAGGCGCCCAGGCCGCCCGCCTCCACGATCGCGCGGCGCGCCGCGGCCATCGGCGGCGAGTCCGGGTCGTCCCCCGCCAGCTTCAGGCACAGGTACGCCTTCACCGACGCGCTGACATCCGCCGGCCCGCCCGGATGGATCGACCAGCCGCCCGCCTCCAGCCGCGTGTTCCGCAGCCGTTCGCAGCAGGCCCCGACGCGAGGGTCGTCGCCGCGGCCCAGGAAGTGGAGCAGGAGCACGTACTCCGATTCCAGGATCGTGTCGCCTTCGAGCTCGGCGCACCAGTGCCCGTCGCGCCGCTGTTCCCCCAGGAGCCGCCTCGCCGCCGCATCGATCATCCGGTCGAGACGCGATCCCTCGGCCATTTGCGGAACCGAAGCCGCCGCGTGCGTCGTCGCCGCTCTCATCACTGGCTGCGCCGGCATCCGGGTCGGGTCGAACTTCCGGAACCATCCATCGCAGCGAGCGACGATAACAGCCCCGCCCCCTATCTCCGGCCACTGGGCGCGCCGGCCTGCCATCCGGGCGCCCGCTGACGGGCGCCCGAACTGGTTCGCGGGTGGCGCGGGTCCGCGCCACCCGGGTTTCGGCCGGCCTCCGGCGTCGACCCTAACCCCAACACCCTCAGTAATTTGACTCCCACACACGGGACCCTTGACGAATCCCGTCGGAGGCCCTATAGTGTCGTGCTTCGGAGGAACTGATTCCGGTTGGAGCGCCGTTTCTCGATCCGCTCGTGCCCTTGGGCTGCTTGCCCTTGTGTTACTGGATCTTGACCATCGTTTCCGCTACAGTTCCCTCACGTCTTGGACAGACGGCCTTGAAGTCTTTTAGCGGGAGGTGATGCGCAGCATCAGCGAAGGTGGCGGTTGGCGGCTCGTTGAGCCCTCACGGCCATCTTGAGAGAACGTCAGCGGTCGCGACAGCGCGGGTTGTCCGCATCGTCGCGGCCTGATCTTCGGATCGAATGAACTGCCGGGCCGGCATACGGCTGGTCCGGTCAATGAACGGCGGCGAAGAGCCGCTCAAGGAGAAAACAAACTGATGAAGCTGATGAAGCACATCACGATCGCGCTGGTTCTTTGCGCGATTCCGGCGATGGTGTTCGGTCAGGATGTCACTTGCGACGACTGCTCCCACACCGTTTCCGTCTACATGGGTACGGGCGGATTCGTGGCCACGGCCGACGGCGCCGACATGGTGACTTACGTCGCCAGTTGCGGCGGCGTCACCAGGTCCGGCGAGCTCGAGGCCGACGACGACGGCGTGGTTTCGGGGTTGTTCACCATGGACAACGGCCTTGCCTGCCACGCCGAGGGCGGCGAGTTCGAACTCGGTCCCGTCATGGACGGTGGCTGGTTCTGGATCAACGACGCCGACAACTCGGCGGTCGGCAACCTGGTCGCCAATGACATTCTTGACAACGACACGGTCGATCTGACTGAAGCCGGCGGCGTCGAGATGACGATGGGCAAGGGCGCGGTCTACCTCAAGCACGGCAGCGGGCGTGTCGGCATTCTGCCGAACATCCTGCCGGATGCTCCGGCGGACCCGGCTGCGATCTGCGGGCCGCGCACGAACCCGGCTTGGCCCTTTGCGTACGACCGGCAGGCGTCGAGCGGTTGCATGCTCGGCGGCGGTCGGACGAAGATTCGGCTCGTTGGCCCGGGCTCCTTCGGCGCCGCGGCGATGATCACGAACGGCATGGTGTATCGACCCCGGGCCGGGACGATTACGGTTACCGCCGATCTCTGGGTCGATGAGACGGGTAGCTACTCGACTGCGGCCGATAACACCGACAGTACCGGTCCCAGTGCCGCCTCCGTCCAGAAGGGTTGGAACGGCAAGACGGCTAGTGCTCTAGGCGCCGGCAGCGGCACGAACTGGCTTACCGCCACGTTTGGCGCTAGCGTCGCTGCCGCCGTCGGTGCTCCTGTGCTCGTCCCGGCTGACGGCAGCGCCCCTGTCGCGGGTGTCACGGTGACGAACAACGGGAGCACCGCGATCACGCCGGCGGGCGCCACCGACCCCAATCCCGTCGGCCAGGCGGTGTTCACGATCGGGCCGGACGCCGCCTATTGCTCCCGGACCGCCAACCACGCGGCGGTGGTCAACATCCTTGCCGACCCTGCACCTGCCGGGGCTGGAGTTGCCGGGAACCTGGTCCATCCGCCGGTCGCTGTCGGAGAGGCCGCTGGCCTGGGTCGTTCAGCCGCCGTGGCGACGTTGGCGGCGGTCACGCAGCTCAGGGTCGTTTGCCCGCCGGCGTCGTCGGCCAACCAGGGCCAGGAGCTGGTGCCGGACAACCCGTTCCCCGTCGACTGAGGGGGAACAGCCGATCTTCGGGCCTGAGGGGATCGTTGGTCTGATCTCCTCAGCTTCGGAGGCGACTTCAAAGCGGCGCCTCCCGTGCCGGGCCTGAGTCCGGCGCGGGAGGTCAGCCGCCCTTTCTCTTTCTACTGGCCGCGGGACGGCAAAGCCCTCACCGGCCCTTCAGCCCGGCATCCCGCCCGACCCTGTCGCCCGCAGCCGTTCGAGGAGCGACCGATGAAGCAAGCCGCGGCCGCCGCGTTCGTTCTCTGCGCGATGCCGGCAACAGCGTTTGCGCAGCAGGTCGACTGCCGCGATTGCAACCATGTCGCTCCCTGGTTCCGGGGCGAGGGAGGCTTCATCGGAACCGTCGCCGGCGAGGCGGAGGCCGTCACCTTCGTCGCCTCCTGCGGCAACGTCTCGATCACCGGGAAGGTCGAGGCCGAAGGCGGCACGGTGGCCCAGTTGTTCAACCATCGCAACGGCCTGGCCTGCGACCGGGATGACGGCAGCCTCGAGATCGCGGATTTGGAGGACGGTGGTTGGTACTGGATCACGGATGCCAGCAACTCGGCCGTTGGCAACCTCGTCTCCAGGGACGTTCTGAACAACAAGGCGGTCGAGCTGACCAGTGCCGGCCCCGGCGTCACGATGTCGGTGGGCAGGGGCGCCGTCTTCGTCAAGGAGACGAGCACGGGCCGTGTCGGCATCCTGCCGAACATCCTGCCGAATGCTCCGGCGGAACCGGCTGCGATCTGCGGGCCGCGCACGAACACGGCTTGGCCCTTTGCGTACGACCGGCAGTCGGCGAGCGGTTGCATGCTCGGCGGCGGCCGGGCGAAGATTCGGCTCGTTGGCCCGGGCTCCTTCGGCGCCACGGCGATGATCACGAACGGCATGGTGTATCGACCCACGGCCGGGACGATTACGGTTACCGCCGATCTCTGGCTCGATGAGTCGGGTAGCTACTCGACTGCGACCGACAACACCGCCGGTACCGGTCCCAGTGCCGCCTCCATCCAGAAGGGTTGGGCCGGCAAGACGGCCAGTGCTCTGGGCGCGGGCAGCGGCACGAACTGGCTCACCGCCACGTTCGACGCTTCCGTCGCTGCCACGGTGGGTGCTGCTACGACCATCCCGGATGACGGCAGCGCCGCTGTCGCGGGTGTCACACAGACGGAGGACGGGGACACCGCGGTCGGGGACAATCCCGTCGGTCAGGCGGTGTTCACGATCGGGCCGGATCCCAACTACTGCTCCCGGACCGCCAACCACACGGCGCTGGTCAACATCGCGGCTCAACCTGGCGCGAACGCCATCCATCCGCCGATCGCTATCGGAAGGGCCGCTGGCCTGGGTACTTCCACCCTCTTGGCGAACTACTCGGTCATCGCGCAGCTCAGGGTCGTCTGCGCGCCGAGATAGGGTGGAGCGGTGAAACAGATCATCCCCATCGCACTTCTCCTCGGCGCCGCGCCGGCACTGCTGTTCGGCCAGGTCACGGTCAATTGCCCGGACGAAACCTGTCAAGTGGCGCCGTACTTCGCGGGTAGCGGCGGCTTCGTTGGTGAATCCGCCGGCCTTGACGGCGAACCGGACGTGAGTTTCTTCGTGGTCTGCGGCAACGTCACGATCTCGGGCGTCGCCGAGCCGGACAGTCAGGGCATCGTGCGCCAGGCCCTCAGCGGGAATCTCGCCTGCCCGGACCGCGGCCGGCTCGAGATCGACAACCTGAAGCCTGGCGGCTGGTACTGGATCAACGACGACCGGAACTCGGCGGTTGCCGCGTTCATCCCGAAGTCCGCCGCCGGCAACGAGCAGATCGTCCCGACCGATCCGGGCGGTCTTGTGATCGACAGGGAGGAAGATGGGCTCGGCACCTACGTCAAGCACACTCCCACCGGCAGGGTGGGCATCATCCCCCACGTCGTGCCCGCACGGCCTATCAAGGGCTGTAGCGGCATGGCGCACGAAGAGACCGCGACGGACTGCCACCTGGGGTCGCCGGAGGGCTGGCGTGTCTCCGCGAGCCCTTCGAGTGTCGTTCGTCCCGCCGGCGGCCAGCAGTCCAGGGAAGTGGTCGTCAAGCTCTACGGCCAGAACTTCGTCCGGACCGGGCAGGTCGCCGCGAGAGCCGCGCTCGAACACCACCTGAGCGTTGAGGCGATCGTCTTCAACCAGAACGTCGGCGTAGCGCCGCCCGAGGGCGAGTCGGGCGTCCTCGGCTGGTCCCTGGAGGTAGGTGGCGACGACGCACGGTGCCTGCCGGCGAACAACAATCCGGACCGCACCACGGCGCAGACCATTACGTTCATGATTGCCGAGATGGACGGCGTCGTGCCCGATGCACCCAACGACTCGGTGAAGACCACGATCACGGTCAACTGCCCGGCCGAGTCGGCGGCAAGCGCCGGCGCCGAGCTCGTGCCGGACAATCCGTTCCCGCCCACGGTCGATTAGGCTGCTCGGGGTCTTTGCCCGCGTTGCCGGCGTCGTTCCGGTGACGCACCGCGGTCTTCCGCCCTCCACTGCAAGTACCTCCGGCCCGGAGGCGGGCGCGGGAAACCTGGGCGGGTTTTCGTCTTGGTCTGTAGAAGCGCAACGCGCTTTGGCCCGCTTTCGGGCGGGTCACACTGTCTCGCCTTGCGGAGATTCCTGTACGATGAACCAGATGAGCGTAGCGACGTTCGACACCCTCGCGGCCGTCCGCAACCTGGAGAAGGCCGGCGTGGGCACTTCCCAGGCGGAGGCCATCACCGAGACGATCCGCGTCGCGGTCTTCCAGGGGGTCGCCACGAAGGAGGACCTCGCCGAGTTGCGTGCCGCCACCAAGGAGGACCTCGCCGAGTTGCGTGCCGCCACCAAGGAGGACCTCGCCGAGTTGCGTGCCGCCACCAAGGAGGACCTCGCCGAGTTGCGTGCCGCCACCAAGGAGGACCTCGCCGAGTTGCGTGCCGCCACCAAGGAGGACCTCGCCGAGTTGCGTGCCGCCACCAAGGAGGACCTCGCCGAGTTGCGAACGGAGCTGAAGGCGGAGATCGTCGAGCTGCGAACGGAGGTGAAGGCGGAGATCGCCGAGCTGCGAACGGAGGTGAAGGCGGAGATCGCCGAGCTGCGAACGGAACTCGAGAAGGTCCGCGCGGATCTGACATGGCGCATGGTGTTGGTCGTCAGTGCGCTGCTCGCTCTCTTCACCGCACTCGACCGACTCGTCCTGGGCTGACGCACGACATCGAACCAGGGTGTGAGCAGGGAGACGGCTGCCGCACGAATGTGATATAGCAGTTGTGCTATATGCGGCGTGGAGCCGCACCCGCTTCGAACGGGCGGCCGCCGGGCCGCGGAAGGAGGAAGCCGTGAAGCAAGTCATCGGAACCGCGATCCTGGTCGGCGGGTTCCCGGCGCTGCTGCTGGGTCAGGTCACCGTCGAATGTCCGGAGGCGACCTGCCAGGTCGCGCCCTACTTCGCCGGCAGCGGCGGATTCGTGGGCGAGGCGGTCCGCACGGACGATCGTGCGACGACCGAGGTAAACGAGAGCGAGGTGAACTTCGTCGTCGTCTGCGGCAACGTGACGACGCGGGGTACCGCGACGCCGGACAGCGGGGGCATCGTGCGGCAGGCGCTGACGGAGGCGAACGGTCTTGCCTGCCAGGCCGAGGGCGGGGGCACGATCGAGATCGACGGTCTCAAGGACGGCGGCTGGTACTGGATCAACGACGACACGAACTCGGCCGTCACCGCGCTGATCCGGAAGGACTCGCTGGGGCATCCGCGGACGATGCCCACGGACCCGGGCGGAGTCGTCCTGAAGTCGGTGGAAGGCGGCGCGGCGACCTTCGCCAAGCATGAGCCGAGCGGCCGGGTCGGGATCATCCCGCACATCGTGCCGCGCAAGCCGGTGCCCGACTGCAGCGGCGCCGTGGCCGACCGGACGGCCGATTGCGTCCTCGGGACGTCGGCCGGCTGGTCCCTGGCGGCGAGCCCCACCTCGGTGACGCGGCCGACCGGCAGCGCCGCCGCCGTGGAGGTCACCGTGACCTTGATGGGGACGAGGTTCATCACGACGGGCACGGTCGCCGCGACGGCCAACCTCGACGATCTGCATAGCAGCGTCACCGGGGTGACGCTCAGCGATGCGAACGGAACGGCGCCCGGCGAGGGCGTGCCAGGCGTCCTCCAGTGGACCGTCACCGTCGCCGCGGACGCCGACCGCTGCGTGAGCACCAACCCGGATCGCCAGAACGCCCAGACCGTGCCCGTCGGAGTGGCGACCGTTGAGGACGTCATCCCCGGTCTCCCCACGGACGGCCTGCAGGCGAGCTTCACGGTGAACTGCCCGGCCGATTCGGCGGCGAGCGCGGGCGCTGAACTCGTGCCGGAGAACCCGTTCCCGGTCGATTGACCGGCGTCCACTGGGTGCGCCGGCCTTCTGGCCGGCATCCGCCGCGCCTAGCTCCGCGCCATGACCAGTCGCGCCAGACCCGACGCACGCCGCTTCCGGCAGTCGCTGTTCCTGCTGCGCGAACTCGTCGTTCGCAACCTGCGTGCGCGCTACGCGGGCTCGGCGCTGGGCCTGCTCTGGTCGCTGCTCAATCCGTTGTGGCAGTTGCTGCTGTTCACGTTCGTCTTCTCGTACATCGTTCGCCTGGGGCTCCCGGGGGAGGCGACGGACAACTTCGCCGTCTTCCTGTTCTGTGGCCTGCTGCCCTGGTTCGCGATCCACGAGGGGTTGAGCCGCTCGGCGTCGGCGATCACGGACAACGCCGACCTGGTCAAGAAGATGCGGCTGCCGGGAGAGCTCCTCGTCGCGTCCCTGGTGCTCGGCGCCCTGCTCCACGCCGGCGTGGGCGCCGCGGCGTTCATCGTCGTCCTCGCGGTGATGGGGGAGCTCTCCGTGGCCAGCCTGCCTCTGCTGCTGGTCGCCGTGCCTGTCCAGGTCGCGCTGACCTTCGGCCTGGGACTGGCTCTCGCGGGGGCGAACGTCTATTTCCGCGACGTGGCCCAGGCCGCGGGCCTGGGCCTGAACACCTGGTTCTACGTCACGCCGATCATCTACTCGGTGAACCTGCTCGACGACGAGAGGATTCGGCTGGTGCTGGAGCTCAACCCGCTGACCGGCCTGGTCTACCTCTACCGGGCCGCGTTCCTCGGCGGAGGGCTGCAGGTCAGTCTGGTTCCGCTGCTCGCCTGCACCGCCGGCGCCGTGGTCCTGGGCGGGGGGTTGTTCGCCCGGTTGAAGGATGGCATCGCCGACGAGATCTAGCGCGGCCGAGGGTCCGGAGGCCGGCTCCGGGACCGGGTGCGCCGGCTTCGGTGGCGGCAGGCCCGCGATTTCGGCGGTGTTCGTCCACTACCGCACGCCGGTGCTGCTCGAGGCGGCAGTCGATGCACTCCACCGCGACGCGCGGGCTTCGGGCTTCGAGATGCACGTCATCGTGGTGGACAACGGCGCGAGTTCGGCGACGGCCGACCGGCTCGACGGGGCGCGTCTCGAGGCCGAGGTCCTCGAGCCGGCCTCGAACCTGGGCTACGCGGGCGGAATCAATCTCGGCGTGCGCGAAGGGCGAGGCGAGGTGCTGCTGCTGGTGAACGCGGACGTCCTCGTGGAGCCGGGGTGCCTGCGGGCGCTCGTCGAGGCGCTTGCCGATGCGGACATCGCCGGGCCGCGGCTGTTCTGGGACCGCGGCTGCCGGCTGATGCTGCCGCCCCAGCAGGTCCGTACGCGGTCCGCGGAACTGGACGCGGCCTGGGC
Source organism: Thermoanaerobaculia bacterium (assembly GCA_965232105.1). GTDB lineage: Bacteria > Acidobacteriota > Thermoanaerobaculia > Multivoradales > Multivoraceae > Multivorans. The sequence continues at coordinate 881,399 of OZ246956.1, read as the reverse complement.
CGAGCGATCGGTCGCCTGGGGTCGTTCCTACCGCCGCCGCTGGCGGCGACGCGCCCGGGCGTTCTGGTCGGCCCGGGAACCGGTCCCCTGCTTCGAACTGACCGGCGCCTTCCTGGCCGTCCGAAGGGACTCCTGGGAGCGGGTCGGGCCGTTCGACGAGGGCTACCGGCTCTACTTCGAGGAGACGGACTGGCTGCTGCGCGCCCGGGGGCTGGGAGCGAGGGCGGTCCTGGCGCCGGCCGCGCGTGCGGTTCATGCCTACGACCAGAGCGCGAAGCGGGAACCCCGCGCGCAGATGTGGTTCGAGCAGTCGATGGCCCGTTTCCGCCGTAGACGTTACGGCGCGTGGTTCGCGGCGCTGCTCCGGCTGATCGAACGGGCGCCGCGGCGCTTCGCCGATCCGGGGCCGTTGCCGGCAGTGCCTGCGGAGGGGCGTGCCGGCGGCGAGACGTGGGTCGAGGTCACGCCGCTGCCCCTCGGTGTCCCGGCTGCGGGCTGCCGCGTGGACGGCGTCGCCGTGCCGGCGGACTTCGAGCTACCGGAGGACGTGGCGGAAGGGGCCAGGGCCGAGCTGCATATGCGGGCAAGTGACGGCGCCTGCCGCGATCTCGTACCATCACGCCCGTGAACGCGGAGCGCGGCTCGGAGACTGCCGCGGCGGCGGTCGAGGCCTGGAATCGTTGTCTCGAACGTTGCCGGGCGGGGGCGAAGCCGGAGGGCGGTCTCGGCCAGGCGGTGGCGAAGGTGCTCCCCCGCGGCGGCGTGGCGGCGCTGCGGCCGGAAGGGCTTCTTCTCCTGCGCGGCCCGGAGGCGATCACGGAGCCGCAAGATCTGCCGGACGAGGTCGTGATCGGCTGGGCCTACGACGCGACGACGTCCGAGTCCGCACTGAGCGGCTACGACCGGCTGATCCTCGGTCTGCTGGAGGCGGGGTTCCGGCCGGTGGCCGAGCGGGCCGGTCTCCCGGAGCCGGTCGCCGGGCACGAGGCGGCGCCGCCGTTCCGGGTGGTGCGGGCGCGCCGCGACGGGTACCGCATCCGCAGCTACCGGTCGGGAGACGAGCCGGCAATCCTCGAGTTGTTCCGGGACAGCTTCGGGAGCGACCTGAGCCTGGAGCGCTGGGCCTGGAAGTACCACCACAACCCGCGGGGCGGGCCCCGGATCTCGCTCGCGTTCTCGCCCGACGGCGAGCTCGCGTGCCAGTACTGCGCCTACCCGGTGCGCTGGCGCGGCCTGCCGTTGGCCAGCCACGCCGACAGCCACCAGGTCGGCGACACGATGACCCGCCGCAGCGCCCGCGCCGTCGGCCGCGGGCCCACGAGCCTGCTGGCGCGGTCGGCGCGGCACTTCTATCTCGTGAACTGCAGGGGGCGGATCGCGTTCAACTACGGCTTCAACACGGGCAACATCCAGAAGTTCTCCAACCGCTTCCTGGGTGTGCGGCAGGTGGAGGAGGTGCCCTACCGGGAGCTGCCGCCCGATAAGCGCTTGCGCAGCAAGCGGCAGGGAAAAGCCCCGCTCAGCCGCAACGCCCGGCTGGGCGGGCGCTACGACCTGCGGCGGATCGTGGAGCGTTCCGGGGTCGGCGCGGAGTTCGATGCCCTGTTCGAGCGCGTGAGCGACCGCTACGGGCTGCTGGTCGAGCGTTCCTCCGAGTACCTGCGCTGGCGCTATCTCGCCTGTCCGGCCGGCGGCCCCGAGTTGATCGCCGCCTACCGGCGAGGACGGCTGGCGGCCTGGGCCGCGGCGACGCGACTGCCCGACCGGGTGGAATGGGGCGACGCCCTGGTCGATCCGGCCGAGCGGCGGGCGGTGCGGGCGCTGCTCGCCGAGATGCGGGCGCCGGGCCTTCCGGTCACCGGCTGGTTCAGCGACCGGCCGCGCTGGCTGTCAAGGGAACTGGACGCTCTCGGCATGGTCCGGCGCCCCGAACCCCAGGGGCTGGTCACCGGTCTGGCGCCCTTCGTCCGCGGCGACGCCGTGTCGCTGATGCGCAAGGGCTACTACACGAAGGGCGACAGCGACCTGTTCTAGTACTCGCGACGCTCGACGAGTTCGCGCGCTTCTCGCCCTCAGGGAGCGCACCCGAGTTGTGCCGCGGCGGGCGGGAAGGTCGTCCAGCGCCCGGCGATGACGCCCAATCTCTACCAGTACGCTAGAATCGGCCCGCTACGTAACAACGCTCGCGGGCTGCCGGAACGAAGGGGCCGGTGCGGCCCTTTGGCGGGCAGCTTTGGGAGTACGTTGTGGCCGTCAGGATGAACGATACGTTGCTCGAGCTGATCGAGGGCGACATCACGGAACTCGAGGTCGACGCGATCGTCAATCCGGCCAACGAGGAACTGAAGCTTGGCGGGGGAGTCGCCGGCGCCGTTCGCGAGAAGGGCGGCACTTCGATCCAGGACGAGTGCAACCGCATCGGCGGCACGCCGGTCGGCACGGCGGTGATGACGGGCGCCGGCACGCTGAAGGCGAAGCAGGTGATCCACGCCGTCGGTCCCCGCATGGGCGAGGGCGACGAGGACCGCAAGCTGGCCGCCGCGGTGCGCGCGTCGCTGGCCCTCGCCGATCGCAACGGCCAGCGCACGATCGCGATCCCGGCGATTTCCACCGGCGTCTTCGGCTACCCGGTCGACCGCTGCGCCCGTATCCTGCTGACGGAGGTTCACCGCTACCTCCAGGGCGGCACGAAGCTGGAACGCGTCGTCGTCTGCCTGCACGGCGACCAGAACTTCCAGACGTTCCGCAACGAACTCCGCCGCGGCTTCCGCTAGCTTGAGCTCGAACTTGCAGCCGCTCCACGTGGCCTTCACGGCCACGCCGGAGATCTTCGCCACCGACAACAAGGGGGCGTTCGTCTTCCCGTTGACGCACGAGCAGGGCGAGCGGGTGGAGACGCTCCGCTACGACGAGATGCGCTTCGTCGTCTCCGTGTGGCATCCGCGCGACGGCAAGAACATCGATCTGGACAAGGCGTACCTGGAGCTGCGGGCGAACTTCGTCGAGGACGGTCACTGGACGCGGCTGGCCGAGCTGGAGCCGGTCGTGTCGCCCTATCAGCGGGGCGAGACCTTCGACGGCTGGATCGTCCTGCCGGTGCTGTCGGGGGACACTGGGCTGCGGCTTCACGGCGGCGGCTTCCAGCCCCGGGCGCGGGTGCAGATCCGGGCTTCGGCCTACTTCGTGGCCTGAACGGTGCCGCCGTGACGCGGATGGCGTTGCTGGCTCGCCTGGCGCAGCGGAACGATCGCCGGATCGTCCTGCTGGTGCTCGACGGCATCGGCGACCTGCGGACGGCCGACCAGCCGCGGACGGCGCTGGAGGAGGCGCGGACCCCGAACCTCGACCGCCTGGCCGCGCGGTCGGCGCTGGGCCGTCTCGTGCCGGTGGGAACCGGTGTCACGCCGGGCAGCGGCCCGGGTCACCTGGCGTTGTTCGGGTACGAACCGACTTCGTCCGACGCGGACATCGGCCGCGGCGTGCTGGAGGCGCTCGGCCTGGGGCTGGAGTTCCCGCCCGACGTCGTTGTGGCGCGGGGCAACTTCGCGACGGTGGATCGTGACGGCCTGCTGCTGGACCGGCGCGCCGGTCGCATCCCGACCGCGGAGGGCGAGCGGATCTGCGCGCTCCTCGCGCGGCGGATCGAGGCCGCCGGGGGCGTGCTCGGCGACGGCGTCCGGGTCGAGGTGCATCCGGGCGAGGCCTACCGCTTCGTGCTCCTGTTCCGGGCTGTGGAAGGGACGCCGCCGCTTGACGCGGGCCTGCTGGACACGGACCCGCAGCGGCTCGGCGTGCCGCCGCTGGCGCTTGTGGCGGCCACGGGGTCGAGCGGCGATGGCGCCGGCGATCGCGACGCGGAGGCCGCCCGGGAGACCGCCCGCCGGATCGCGCCGGCCGTCGAGGCCCTCCAGCGGGAACTCCGCGCCGAGGAGCGCGCCAACGCGTTCCTGCTCCGGGGCTTCTCCAGCCTGCCGGCCTTGCCCGGCGTCGGCGAGCTCTACCGACTGCGCGCGGCCGCCCTGGCCGGCTATCCCCTCTACCGCGGCGTGGCGAAGGTCTGCGGCATGGACGTCGTCGACTGCGGCAAGCCGTTCGAGCAGGTCCTCGACCGGCTCGAAGAACGCTGGATCGACTTCGACTACTTCTTCCTTCACGTCAAGGGCGCCGACATGGCCGGCGAGGACGGAGATCTTGCGGCGAAGGTCGCCGTGATCGAAGAGGTCGACACCCTCCTGCCGCGTCTGCTTGAGCTGGAGCCCGACGTGCTGGCGATCACGGGCGACCACTCGACCCCGGCGCCGATGAAGGCCCACAGTTGGCACCCGGTGCCGCTGCTGGTGTCGTCGGAGCTGTGCTTCGTGGACGACTGCGAGCGCTTCACCGAGGCCGAGGCGATTCGCGGGGCCGTGGGCACGATCCCGTCGAGCGAGTTGATGGGGCTGCTGCTGGCGAACGCCGGGAAGCTGGCGAAGTTCGGGGCCTGACCCACTGGGTGCCGTCACTGGGTGCGCCCAGTGTCCTACTTCTTCTTCGGAGGCGGCGGCGGAGGCTTGACAGGCTTGATCTTCGCCGGTCGCGTCGGCTTCCCCGAGGAGCCTTGCAGCAGTTCGCCGCGGCCTTCGCCAGCTCTTCTAGGCTTCTTGGACGGCATACCTGCCCGCCAGTAGCTGGTTGGCTTCCACGGTGGACCGCTCGTTCAGCCGCTGATTGGTCCGGAGGTCCACGTCGCCGGCTCGGCCGGTCGTACTCCGAATGTTGTCGGCCAGTTCCTTGAGCCGGGAGATGACCTCCTGCTCGCCGATCTCCTGCTCGTCGATCTCTCGCCACAGACGGCTGTAGTCGTCGGACAGTCCCGCACAGGCCTGGCTGATGGCGAAGGTAATGGCGGCTTTCCTGGCGTGGTCTCCCAGGAAGTCGACAGCCAGCAGGATCGCGGCGACTGCGCTGACGCTCCAGATAACCCAGGCGGGCGCGTCTTGCAATGCGCCGACGACGTTGCCGGAGACCGACAGAAAGATGAGAAGCCGGATGACTTGCCTCAGGAGCTGATAGCGGTCGTAGAGCTTGAAGTAGTAGCGCTCGAGCCGGACCGCCTCAAGATAGTCCAGCCACGCCTCGTTCCTTCGCGACTCACTGACTTGTTCTGCGGTTGTCATGGTGCTCTCCGTAGGGCCGGTGGAATCCACTCAAGCAGACTTGTCGTCACTAGTGATGCTAACAGCGGAGTGTCGACAGGGAGATCGCCGATGTTCGGCGCATTCACTCACGGGAGTCTTGAACCTCATGTAGATCTAGACGGAGTCTGGCCACTGCTTGTATGACTCGTTCGCTGGCAGAGGGCACCCAGTGGCGCACGCAGTGACTACAGCCGGAACGCCCTCACATCACTCCCCGCCCCTTCGAACAACTGCCGTACCGTCGGCAACGGCAACCCCACGACGTTGCTGTAGTTGCCGTCGATCTCGCTGACGAACAGCGCGCCCAGCCCCTGGACGGCATAGGCGCCGGCCTTGTCGTCGGGCTCGCCGGTTTCGGCGTACCACTCGATCTGCTCCGCGGTCAGCTCAGCGAACAGGACCCGGGTGCTCTCGACGGCGTGCAGGGTGTCGCCGTCGGGCGGCCGGAGGGCGACGCCGGTGAGGACGAGGTGCCAGCGGCCCTGGAGACGCTTCAGCATGGAGCGGGCTTCGGTCCGGTCGGCTGGCTTGCCCAGGACCTCGCCTTCGGTGACGACGATCGTGTCGGCGGCCAGGACCCATTCATGCCCCTGACCGGCATCGCGAGCGCCTTCGGAGGACGCCTGTTCGCCGTTTCGGGCGCCGGCCTCGGCCTTCTCGCGGGCGAGGCGCCGCACGAGGTCGCGGGGCCGTTCGCCGGGGTTCGGGGTTTCGTCGACGGTGGCGGGGCGGACGGTGAAGTCGAGGTCGAGGGACGCGAGGAGTTCGCGGCGGCGGGGGGAGGCGGAGGCGAGGATGAGGGGGCCGGGCGCGGCCGGTGGGGTGGCGCGGGTCACTGGAAGTAGCCCGGGACCGTCTGGACCTTCAGGCCGCGTTTGCCGTGGGCGCGGGGGTCCTTCAGCTTCACCTCGACCTTGCGGAAGGCGCCGGGCTCGCCGTCGGGGGACTCGAACACGAGCAGGTACTGGGAGCGGACTTCCGTTTCGATCCGTTCGTAGACGCGCTTCAGTTCGGACGCCCCGGTGATGAAGAAGCAGCGGCCGCCGGTCTCGTCGCAGAGTTGCTGCAGGCGGCCGCGGACCAGGAGTTCGCGCGGGCTGATGTCGATGCCGATGCTGTAGATCGCGACCTGGGTGCGGCGGGCGAAGTCGAGCACGTCGTCGAAGGGGTGCTCGCTGCTCGAGTCGCCGCCGTCGGTGAGCAGGATCAGCGCTCGCTTCCCGCGCAGGCCGCCGAAGTAGTAGAGCGCGTAGAGCACGCTGTCGTAGAGGGCGGTCTCGCCCTCGGTCGTCAGGTCGGCGAGGCCGCCGGCCAGGGTCTCCCTGGAGCCGGTGAAGCCGACGGCGAGTTCGGGCCGGTCGTTGAAGGTGATCAGGCAGGCGCGGTCCTGCGGACCGAGGACGAGTTCGAAGAAGTGGAGGGCCGCCTCCTCGGCGGCGTCGATGCGGTCGACCATGGAGGTCGAGGTGTCGAAGAGGATGCCGGCGTGGACCGGCAGGTTGGCGGCGCGGTCGAATCGCTGCATGGACCGCGGCTCGCCGTCGACGAGGACCTGGAAGTCGCGTCGCCCAAGTCCGAGCAGGGGCGCTCCGGAGCGGTCGGTGACCGAGGTGTAGAGCTCGATCAGCGCGACGTCGACTTCCTCGTCCAGGTTGCTCGCGTTGACGAACACGAGGTCCTCGGCCCAGGCGCCGCTCTCCAGGTGCGCCACCGCGCGGACGTAGGAGAGGGGGTCGTCCGGGTCGATCCGGATCGGTTGCTCGAAGGGCCGCTGGTAGAGGGTCGCGGTGCGGGTGTCGTTGAGGAAGAACTCGACCCGGTCCAGCCGCTCGTGGCGCGGCGCCGCGACCTCGGCGACGGCGCGCACGCTGCGCGTGTGGACGGCGCCGCGCTGGGGCGAGGTGAGGCGGACGGTGAAGCGGTGAGGCCCGGAGTTGACGAGCAGTTCGTCGGTCGCCAGCACGCCGCCCTGGTGGTCGTAGGCGTCGGCGCGCAGCGTGTGGACGCGCGGCGTGGGCCCCAGGTCGATATCGACCTGGTAAGGCGGCCGTCGCTTGCTGATCAGCTCCCGGTCGTCCAGGGAGAAGGCGACGCGGTGGATGTCCGGACCCTCCGCGTCGGCGCCGATCCGGACCCGGCCGACGACGAGGCGTTCGGGCAGAGGGAGGATGCGGACGATGTGCTCGTCCGACTCGACGTCGCTTGGAGCGGCCGCGTTCGCCTCGGCCAGCCACTCCGGCACCGAGTGCGCCGGCCCTCTGGCCGGCTCCGGCTCCACCAGCCCTCCGGCCGTCTCCACCGTCCGCGGCACGAGCGGCACCTCGATGTCCGCGTCCGCCGCGAAGTACAGCCCCGCATCCAGATCCCGCACCTTGACGACCAGGCGGTAGGCGCCCGGACGCAGGTAGCGCTGCATGACCAGAGGGACCGTGCCGTTGTCCGGGTCGCCTGCCGCTCCGCCCGCCGCTCCGTCCGCCGCTCCGTAGGCCGCTCTGTAGGCCCGGGTCCGCGGCTCGAAGCGGTAGCGGAAGTTCTCGAACAGCTCGCCCTGCCGCAGCACCTCACCGTCGAGCACGAAGCGCCGGCGGCCCTTCTCGGCCTCGGGGAGCAGGGCCGGGTCGATGCCGACGATCGCCTGGACCACGGTGCGGCTGCCTCGCCGGCCCGGATAGCGCATCGCGATCTCGGCCGCCAACTGCTCGGCGTCGGCGGGCGCCTCCGTGCTGCGGTCGAGGAAGGCGAGCGCCCATTCGTCGTTCGCCTTCCCGGGCTCGGGCTCGCCGCCCATCGCCTCCCAGTCGAGGGCGAGGCTCAGAGCGGTCAGCACGTCGCCGCCGCGCGCGCACTCCCGGCCGATCTCCTCGATCCGGGAGGACCGGTCGAGCCCGCCCGCGGTGAAGACCACGATCGCGGACAGCCCGTCGGCCGCCGTCCACTGCCGGTAGCCGCCGCCCTCGCGCAGGAAGACGAGGTAGAACTCGCCGCGCACGACCGGGCTGTGCGGGTAGTGCCAGATCTCCATCGTGCGGAGCAGGCGGCAGGTCGTCGTGAACGTCCGTTGCGGTTCCCCGTGCAGCAGCAGGGCCTCGAAACGGGCGCCCCGGGCGTCGTCGAAACGCTCCTCCGCCATTTCGAGGGTGCGCTCGAACCGCTCCCTGAACTCGTTCTGCGGCGTCTCGGGATAAGGATCGCGGACGCTCCAGAACCGCTGGATGAACGCGTCGCGCTGGTAATCGTGGCGCAGCTCGCCGAACACGCGGCGCTCCGTGTCGGTCAGGATCGCGGAGGCCGTGTCGAGGAAGTCCGCGTGACGCCGGTCGAGGGTGGTTGTGGCGTCCTGGGCGAGGGCGGCGGTGCCGAGGAGGAGAGCGCACGCCACCGGCATCCGGCGCCGCCTCACGGGTAGTACCCTTTCAGCGTACGAATCGACACCCCGGGCACCCTGGCGTCGACCTCGACTTCGCGGAAGCGGCGGTCGCCGCTGGTGTTCGTCGACTGGTAGGTGATCAGGTAGCGGGAGCGCAGCTCGCCGAGGATGTGGCCGTAGACGCCGGCGAGTTCGCCGACGCTGCTGATGAAGAAGGAGCTGCCGCCGGTCCGTTCGGCGAGCCGCGACAGGGCCCGCTTGGCCGGCCCCGTCTGGCGGCCCAGGCCGATCGCGTAGATCGCGACTCCGGACCGCTGCGCGTACTCGAGCGCCTGCTCGAAGCTGAAGCGGCTGCTCTCGTCCTTGCCGTCGGAGAGCAGCAGCAGGGCCCGCTGACCCTTGATCCCGTTCAGGTAGTAGAGGCCGAAGACGAGTGCGTCGTAGAGCGCGGTGCCGCGCTCGGCCTTGAGGCCGGCGAGCGACCCGGCGAGCTTCGCGGGGTCGTTCGTGAAGTCGGAGGCGAGGTACGGATGGTCGTTGAAGGTGACCAGGGCGGCCCGGTCGCGGGGCGTGATTTCCGACTGGAACAGGCCGAGGGCGGCCTCGCGGGCCGTGCCCAGGCGGTCGACCATGGAGGCCGAGACGTCGAGCATCACCTGGAGATGGACCGGCAGGTCGGTGACCCGCTGGAAGCGGAGGATGTCCTGCGGCGTGCCGTCCTCGAGGATCGTGACCTCGTCGGGTTGCAGTTCCTCGTAGGGGCGGCCCGACCGGCGCAGCGCCGAGGCGTAGAGCTCGACGTACTGGATGTCGACGATCTCCAGGTAGTCCGGCGCGTTGACGTAGACGACGGCGTCGGTCGAGTTGCCGTCGACGAGATACGCGGCGGCCCGCAGGTAGGTGATCTCCTCGCCAGGCGGTAGCTCGACCCGTTGGCTGAAGGGCTCCTGGTAGAGCGTGGCGACCGGCTCGTCGTTGAGGAAGAGTTCCAGGCGCTCGACCAGGCTGCCGTCGGGTACTGCGAGGTCGACCTCGACCTGGACTTCGCCTTCGTACTTGACGCCCTCGCGCGGCTCGGCGAATCGGAGCGCGAAACGGTTGCGGCCGGAGTTCAGGGAGATCTCGTCCGACGCGACCTCGGCGCCGGCCTCGTCGTGGGCGGTGGCCCGCAGGACGTGGACGCGCGGCACGGACCCCAGGTCGAGTTCGACCGAGAACGGGGCGCTGCGCTTGCGGGCGACCTGGTTGCCGTCGAGCCAGAAGCGCATCTCGGCGACGTCGCCCGTCGCCAGGGTGTCGAAGCGCACCAGGCCGGTCTGGAGCTCGCCCGGCGGTTCGAGGAGCTGCACGGTGGGCACGGTGCTGGTGAGCACCGCCTCCGCCTGGTCAATGATCTTCTGGACCGCCGGGTCGAGCTGGCGGGCGGCGGGCGCCTCGAGCGCCGGTACCTCGAGCGGCTGGTCCAGGCGGGCGAAGCGGGCGCCGTTCAGGTCTTCGATCTTGAGCACGAGCCGGTAGGCGCCCGGGCGCAGCCGCCGTTCGAAGGTGAGCAGGATGGGCGCGCCGTCGCCGCTCGTGCCGCTCGTGCCTGCGTCGTTGTCCTGGTCACCGTCGTCGCCCTGGTCGCCGGCGTCGTCGGCCACGTCGGCGCCCAGGGGCAGGTCGAACTTGTAGCGGAAGTTCTCGAACAGCGCGTCTTCGCGCAGGACCTCGCCGGTGAGGAAGAAGTTGTAGCTCGACTGTCCGCCGACCTTGTCGCGGCGGGCGGAGGAAGGATCGATCTCGACCACGGCCTCCACCACGGTGCGCGCCTGGTAGCGGGCCGGGTAGCGGACCTCGAGCGAGGCGTCGAGCGGCTCGGCGTTTTCCGGCACGTCCGTGGTGTACGCCTCGAAGGTGAGCGTCCACTCCGCCGAAGGCGCCTCGGGCGGTTCGATCAGGCGCGTCATCAGCATGGCGAACTCCATGCCGTTCGATCGCAGCAGCCAGTTGATCGCGGAGGCCGCGACGTCGCCGTCCTTGCAGCTCTGGATGTCGCCGGCCGCCCCCTGCGCATTGACGCCGATGTCCAGTAGACGGTCCAGGCCGTCAGAGGGGTGCCAGAGTTCGTAGTGGGGCTGGTTGGCGCGACGGTGGAACAGCAGGAAGAACTCGTGGCCGACTGTGTCGCTGCGCTGGTAGAACCAGATCTCGATCGGCCAGGTGACCATCGTGCACTGGAACTTGAGCCTCCCGCCGGGCTCGCCGTTGAGCAGGTACATGCGCGTCCGGTCCGAACGGGGTCCGTCGAACTCCTGCCGGACGTAGAGCAGCCGCTCCTCCCAGCGGGCGCGGAACTCGTTGCGCGGCGTGTCGGGGTAGGAATCGCGAAGCCGCCAGAACCGCTCGATCCAGGCCCGCCGCTGGTAGTCCTGCGTGACCTCCAGGAACGCCTCGCGTTCCCCGTCGCTGATCAGGAAGTGGACGTCGTCGAGGAAGGTCTTGAACTCGAGCGGCAGAGCCGCCTCGACGGCCTCGAGCGCTGCCCGGCGCTCGCGCCGCTCCTTGCGGGTCTCCTTCCGCTCTTCCTGCGCGGGTGCCGGTGTGGCCGACGTGGTGAAGACGAGGAAGAGGCCCGCCGCCAGGGCCAGGATCGAGGCTCTGCGTGCGGCTTTCATCGGTCCTCAAGCGTACCGCCTGGGCTTTGGCGGCATGGCAGCGGAGCCGGCCTTCGGCCGGCGCGTTTGTCTGGCCGCCTTCGGCGGCGAGCGGACCAGAGGGTCCGCGCACCCAGTGGCAGCGGAGCCGGCCTTCGGCCGGCGCGTTTGTCTGGCCGCCTTCGGCGGCGAGCGGACCAGAGGGTCGGCATCAAGCGCGCAGCCGCGAAGCGGCGCGCGAGTTACTCCCCCAGCACTGCCTCAGGGCGTAGACGGGCCGACGACCACGGCCACTGATCGGCGCTGCGGCAGAGCCCTGCGGCAACAGGGTTCTGCCAGATGTACCGTCGAACAGCCTCGAAGTGGCGACGGTCGCGGATGTAGCGGTCGTAGTAGTCCTCCATCCAGAACTTCCCCGTTCGGCCGAGGATCAGGTTCGCCCGGCGGGCGGAGACCGCCTTCCATGTCTGGACGATGCGCGGAAGTCGGGCACGGTGGGGCTCGACCAGAACGTGGACGTGGTTGGGCATGATGCACCAGTCGATCAGCTGGTAGCGACCGCCGTCGCCGTACAGGAGCGTGTCCTGCAACATGGCGGCGATTTGAGGTTGACGGAGGTAGCAGGCGCCGTGACCGGCGTCCTCGAAACGGCCGATCAGTCGATCGAGCTCTGCTGCCCGGACCTGATCGCCGGCGGCGCTGTTCCGTTTGGCCTCGTCCCGCCATCGCGCCAGCAAGTGGTTCGGCACGCTGTCAGCAAGCCGGAAGCCGACGCTCTGCAGGTGCCGAGGATCGTCCAGATGAGGGTGGTAGCCGCGGGAGTGCCATCCGAGAGGCTGCTTGTCGTTTGGGTTTGCGCTCGTGGAGACCATTTTGCTTACGGAAGGTGCTGGCGGTGGCGGCCAGGCGACCGACTTGACGTCTTCTTCCGAGGGATAGGTACGGGCGCGGCCGTTGGCGTGTCTAGCGGTTCGCTCGTAGGGCTCGCGCTTGCCGATTCGCGGCACTGCGCCGGATGCGGCCAGACAACCGGCCGGCCTTGGGCCGGCACCTTGTCCCGCACCGGGCATGCTTCTGTTCTGCAATCGTTACGGCGTCACTGCGAGCGGTGGTTTTACAGTAGAGAACTCTCGCTCCGGGAGCGGCGTATCACTGGGTGCGCGGACCTTCTGGTCCGCTGCCGCCGGAGGCGGCCAGACAACCGGCCGGCCGGAGGCCGGCACCTTCTCCCGCACGGCGTCACTGCGAGCGGTGGTTTTGGAGTAGAGAACTCCCGCTCCGGGAGCGGCGTATCACTGGGTGCGCGGACCTTCTGGTCCGCTGCCGCCGGAGGCGGCCAGACAACCGGCCGGCCGGAGGCCGGCACCTTCTCCCGCGCAACACGCTCCTTCTCCTTCGGTCCGGACCTCACCCCTCTGAACGTACAATCCCAACCACCATGCCCCCACCCGTCTACCTCGACCACAACGCGACCACGCCGCTCGATCCGCGGGTCGGCGGCGCGATGGCGCCCTGGCTCAGCACGCGGCACGGCAATCCCTCGTCGGTCCATGCCTTTGGCCGGGAGGCGCGGGCCGCGGTTGAACTCGCGCGGGAGCAGGTGGCGGAGCTCGTCGGCGGGCTGGCGCCGGAGGTGGTGTTCACCGCCTCGGGTACCGAGGCGAACAACGCGGTTCTGCTCTCGGCGTTCGCCGGCAGGGACGGCGGCCACCTGGTGATCTCGGAACTCGAGCATCCTTCGATTCACGCGGCTGCCGACCGGTTGGAGGGCCTGGGTGTCGACGTGACGCGGCTGTGTCCGGGGGCTGACGGGGTCGTCGATGCGGCGGCAGTGGCGTCGGCGCTCCGTCCGGACACGCGGCTCGCCTGCCTCATGCTGGCGAACAACGAACTGGGCACGGTGCAGCCGGTCGCCGAGGCGGCGGCGGCGTGCCGGGCGCGCGGCGTGCCGCTCCTCTGCGACGCGGTGCAGGCGGCCGGCAAGCTCGCCGTCGACGCGGGCGCCCTTGGCGCGGACTACCTCGTTGTCGCGGCGCACAAGTTCAACGGGCCGGTGGGGGCGGCGGCGCTCTGGATCCGGGAGGGCGCGGCCTTCGAGCCGCTCATCCTCGGCGGCGGCCAGGAGCGCCGGCGACGGGCCGGTACAGAGAACGTCGCGGCCCTCGTCGGTTTCGGGGTCTGCGCGGCGCTGGCGTCAGAGGAACTTGACGATCGCATCGAGCGGTTGGGTCGCCTGCGCGATGGGCTCGAGGCTGGCCTCGGCGGCATCCCGGAGGCCCGGCTGCACTGCGGCTCGTCGCCGCGCCTGCCGCATACGACCCACGTCGCGTTTCCCGGCCTGATCGGCGAAGAGCTCGTCGTCCGGCTCGACCTCGCCGGCTTCGCGGTCTCCACCGGGGCGGCGTGCGCCTCGGGCGTCGTCGAGCCGAGCCGGACGCTGCTGGCGATGGGCGTCGATCCGTCGGAGGCACTGGCGTCGATTCGCATCAGCCTGGGGACAACGAACGACGAAGCGGAGATGGCGAGCTTCCTGCCGGTGCTGGCACGCGAGGTGGAGGCGTTGCGGGGGCTGTCCGCGGAGCCGGCCGTCCGGGCGGTGGCGGGATGAGCGCTGTGGCACAGGCCGCGGTGTCGCCGGCCGCCGCCGCCGCACCGGCGCCGCTGACCGCCGTGGCGATGAGCGGCGGTCTCGACTCGTCCGTCGCGGCACTGCTGCTGGAGCGCGAGGGGATGCCGGTCGTGGGCCTGTCCATGCTGCTCTGGGACCGCTCGCAGCAGGTCCGGCACGGGCGCTGCTGCGGCTCGCTCGACCTGGGCGACGCGCGGCGGGTGGCCGAACAGATCGGTCTGCCCCACTACACGCTGCGCATGGACGGGGAGTTCCGCCGGCACGTCGTCGATCCCTTCGTCGACAGCTACGTGGACGGCCGCACGCCGAGCCCGTGCATCTCCTGCAACACGGAGATCAAGTTCGAGGCCTTCCGGGAACGGGCGCGACGGCTGGGCGCGGACCGGATCGCGACCGGCCACTACGCGCGTATCCGCCGCGGCGGGGACGGCAGCTACGAACTCCACACCGCGGCCGACCGCTCGAAGGACCAGAGCTACTTCCTGTTCGAACTGAACCAGGAGCAACTGGCCCGCGCGGTGTTCCCGCTGGGGGAACTGACGAAGACGGAAGTGCGCGAGATCGCCCGCGAGGCCGGGCTGGCCGTCGCCGAGAAGGGCGAGAGCATGGAGATCTGCTTCGTCGACCGCGGCGTGCAGGAGTTCGTGGAGGGCGAGCGGCCCGACATCGCGACGCGTCCTGCCCGCGTGACCGCGAGCGATGGCGAGGAGCTCGGCGAAGGCGCGCCGTACTACCGCTACACCGTCGGACAGCGGCGCGGCCTGGGTGTTGCCGCCGGCCGCCGGCTCTACGTGCTCGACGTGCAGCCGCAGGAGAATCGGGTCGTGGTCGGCGACCGCGACGAGCTGCTTTCGCCGGGCCTGATCGGCCGCGGCCTGCACTGGATCGCGGGGGCCCCGCCGCACCCGGCGGCCGGGGCCGCCGGCGGAGAGACGGTCGAAGTCGACGTGCGGATCCGCTCACGACATCCGGGCGTGTCGGCGAGGGTTGAGAGTGTGCCGGACCCGAAGGGCGGCGACGATTTCTGCCGGATTGGCTTCAGCGAACCCCAGGCCGGCGTGGCGCCGGGCCAGGCGGCGGTGTTCTACCGCGGCACGCAGGTCCTTGGCGGTTGCTGGATCGAGAGGGCGCGGAACGCTCCCCGTTGAGTTGAACGCGCCCGCCGGCTACCGCCGGCCGCACCCGCCGACCACGACCGTCACCTCGCCGCGCAGTTTCGGGCGGTCCGCGACGTCGGTGGCGAGTTCACCGAGGGGACCGCGCAGCACCTCCTCGTGGAGCTTGGTCAGCTCGCGGGCCAGGGCCGCGTCGCGGTCGGGGCCGAAGGCGGCGGCGGCGTCCGCGAGCGAGGCGGCGGCGCGCTGCGGGGATTCGAAGAACACGAGGGTGTGCGGCAGTTCGGCGTGCGAGTCGAAGAAACGTCGGCGGCGGCCCTTTCTTCTCGGCGGGAAGCCGAGGAACGTGAACGGGTAGGGAGGCAGGCCGGAGACGACGAGCGCGGCCAGGATCGCCGAGGGTCCGGGCAGGGCCTCGACGGCGAGGCCCCTGGCCACCGCGGCCCGCACGAGGCGGAAGCCGGGATCGGAGACGAGGGGAGTGCCGGCGTCGGAGACAAGCGTCACGTCGCCGCCGTCTTCGAGCAGGCGCAGCACGCGGCCGATCTGCCGGTCCTCGTTGTGGTCGTGGAGCGGCAGCATCGCGGGCCGGCCGCCCGCGCCGCCGGCGCCGAGATTCTGAAACAGCCGGCCGGTGCGACGGGTGTCCTCGCAGGCGACGAGATCGGCGGTCAGCAGCGCGTCGCGGGCGCGGGGCGAGAGGTCGGCGAGGTTGCCGATCGGCGTGGCCACGATGCGGAGGCGGCCGGGGGTCTTGGCCATCGCTCTACGCTACGGGGTCGTAGAGGTCGCGGTACTGGGCGAGGTTGTGGAGGACGTGCTCCACGTAGTTCCTGGTTTCGCTGAAGCCGACCTTGGTGAAGTACTCGTCGGCGCCGCTGGTGTAGCAGTGGCGGCGCCACAGGCCGGCCTGCGCTTCGCCGGCGTTGTAGGCGGCGACCATGATGTGTTGTTCGTTGCCGAAGAGGGCGCGCAGCTCCGCCAGGTACGCGGCGCCGAGTTCGATCGCGAGTGCGGGGTCTTCCAGATCGCGGGGCGTGCGCAGCGGTCTGCCGGAGTTGGCCGCCAGCCGCGCCGCGGTCGGGTAGACGAACTGCATCAGGCCGCGCGCCGAGGCCGCCGACACCGCCTGGTGGTCGAACCGGCTTTCCTGGCGCATGATCGCCGCCATCAGGAAGGGGTCGAGGCCCCGCTGGGCGGCGGCGGAGTCGATCAACTCGCCGTAGGCTCGCGGGTAGAGCGCCTGGCGGAGCGTGAGCGGGTGGAGCGGCTCCGGAACCCTGCTCGGCGCGCGCTGGCCGAGGATCTCGGCGATCAGGAGGGCGCGCCGCGGCCGGCTGCGGGCGAGGCCCTCGGCCGCCGTCAGGGCGAGGCGGGGGTTCGCCACCGGGAAGTGCCGGTTCACGACCTCGACCGCGTCTCCCCACAGGCCGAGCGCCAGCATCAGCTCCTGTGGACTGGAGGTGGACTGGGTCCACAGCGGCCAACTGTCGGGGGGCACGCCGCGCAAGGTCAGGAAGGAACGAATGCCGGCGTCGGCGACCAGCCGTCCCTGAAGGAGCTGCCGGGCGGCTTCGGCGTCGTCGCCGCGCCGGCCGTAGAGCAGCCAGGCGCGGTAGAGCATCGTCGGGTCCTGCGAACGAGCCAGCTCGCCGGCGAGCCGCCGCGCGTGAACCGCGAGCGGCTCGGCGGCAAGACGCTTCCCGGCCTCCTGCGCCAGGGGGTGGTAGAGGTCGGCCGCGAGCACGTCGAGGTAGTTCTCGATCGCGCGGTCGAGGCCGCCGCGGGCCTCTAGAAGCCGGCCTCGCCAGTAGCGGACTTCGAGGGCGACGCTGCGACTCGCGCGCTCCGCGTCGGCCAGCCAGTCTCCAGCGCGATCGAGACGTCCCTGGACGATGTCGGAAACAGCGAGGAAGAGGCTGCCGCGGGCCACGACGGCACGGTCGCTCTGGAACTGGAGCAGCACGGAGTAGAGCTCGAGCGCCCTTT
This sequence comes from Thermoanaerobaculia bacterium, assembly GCA_965232105.1. GTDB lineage: Bacteria > Acidobacteriota > Thermoanaerobaculia > Multivoradales > Multivoraceae > Multivorans. The sequence goes on along the minus strand of OZ246956.1, from coordinate 864,486 downwards.
CCTCGAGCCCGCGCCGCCAGTCGAGGCGCATCGCACCGAGCAGCGCCGCGGCGGCGAAGTCGCCCTGGGGATGGGCCAGGTAGGTCCGCCGGAAGGTGTCGGCGGCGGCCTCCCAGTCGCCGGACAGCTCTTCCGATCTCGCCTTGTGGTAGAGCGCCTGCGCCGAGTGGCGCGCCGAGCCGACGTTCGTGGCCAGCACTTCGTAGTGCCGGGCGGCGTCGTCCAGGCGGCCCTGCCAGAAGTGGCTGCGTGCCAACCGGTAGTGGATCTCGAAGCCGGAGTTCGTCCGCACGTCGACGTCGATGACGACCTGGCCCAGCAGTTGATTGGAGCGGTCGAACGCGCGATGTTCGTGGAAGGTCACACCAAGGAGCAGCAGTTCCTGCGGGTTCGGGGGCTCCGGACGGAGCGCCTGCAGCCGTTCGGCGGCTTCGAAGGCCACGACGTCGTTCGAGCGCTCCTCGAGCAGGTCGAGCAGGTCGAGAGCTCCCTCGTCCAGCTCGCCGGCGGCGAGCCGGCACTTGGCGCGGCTGAGGCTCAGCAGCCGGCGTTCAGACGCGGGCATGCCGGATACGGCGACTCCGCCGAGCAGCCGGCAGTCCCCGCCCCGGTCGAGACTCGACGCGAGGAGTTCGGCCGCCGGCCGGATCAGAACCCGCGGCGGCCGGTTGCCGAGCAGCGTCGCCGAGACGCCGGCCGCGATCTCCGGTGCGCCGAGCCGGGTCTGGGCGAGCGCCAGCCGGTAGCGGGCCCAGGGTTCGAGCGTCGGCGTTTCCGTCAGGCAGGTCGCGTACGCCTCGGAGGCGTCCTCGAGCCGACCGAGCTCCTCGAGCAGCCGTCCCTCCAGGTAGCAGAGGCCGTACCCGGCCGCGAGGTCGGGCTGCTCGCCGCGGATCCGCTGCGTTTCGTCGAGCGTGGCCTCGTGCTGCCCGACGGCCTGGAGCTCGACCAGGCGGATGCGAGGATCGTCGTCGACCGCCAGCGCCAGCAGGGGCAGGGTCAGGACGATCATCGTCGCGGCCATACGAAACGATAACCCGTGAGGCGGGATCCGGCATTCCGGCGGCAGCCGCAGTAGGGTCGCCGCTTCGCGGCGCGTTTGTCTGGCCGCCTTCGGCGGCAGCCGGCCAGAGGGCCGGCGCACCCAGTGGCGGCTGCCTCCAAGCCCACCGTGGCAGGATATGGAACGGACTGGAGGATCTCGGGCCATGCTCGACAAGCTGGAACAGATTGAGCACACCTACGACGAGCTGACGGCCAGGCTCGCCGATCCGGACGTGCTTGCCAACCCGGCGCAGTTTCGCGACACGAGCCGGGCGCTGGCGGAGCTGAACCCGGTTGTCGAGCTCTTCCACCGGTACAAGAGGACGAGGGACGAACTCGACCAGACGAGGGAGCTCCTGAGCGAGCTCGACCGCGACGACGACCTGTTCGAAGTGGCGACCGAGGAGAAGGGGGTGCTGCAGGCGGCGCTCGACGCGCTCGAGGAGAAGGTGAAGCAGCAGCTGGCGCCCAAGGATCCCAACGAGAAGCGCAACGCCGTACTCGAGATCCGCGCCGGGACCGGCGGCGACGAGGCGACCCTGTTCGCGGCGGAGCTCTTCCGCATGTACAGCCGCTTCGCCGAGGCCCACGGCTGGAAGGTCAACATCCTCGACCTGTCCGAGTCCGGCATTCGCGGCGTGAAGGAAGTGTCGGCGATCGTCGAGGGCCGCGGCGCCTTCGCCACCCTGCGCTACGAGGCGGGCGTCCACCGCGTTCAGCGGGTGCCGGAGACGGAGGCCTCGGGCCGCATCCACACGTCGGCGGTCACCGTCGCCGTGCTGCCCGAGGCGGAGGACATCGAGATCGAGATTGCCCCCTCGGAACTGCGGGTGGACACCTACTGCGCGTCAGGCCCCGGCGGCCAGGGCGTCAACACGACGTACTCGGCGGTGCGCCTGACGCACCAGCCCACCGGCGTGGTCGTCACCTGTCAGGACGAACGGAGCCAGATCAAGAACAAGGCGAAGGCGATGCGGGTGCTCAAGAGCCGCCTGCTCGAGATCGAGGAGGCGAAGGCCAGCGCCGAGATGGGCGAGGAGCGCCGGCGGATGGTCGGCAGCGGCGACCGCTCGGAGAAGATCCGGACCTACAACTTCCCGCAGAACCGGGTGACCGACCACCGCGCGGGGCTCTCGGTCCACAAGCTGCCTTCCATCCTCGAAGGCGACCTCGATCCGCTGATCGTCCCGCTGCACCGGCACTTCGAAGCGGAGCGGCTGCGGCAGTCCGGCGACAGCGGAGCGATCTGAGGAGGCTCTCGTCCGGTGCCGGACGGCCAGAAGCCCTCAGCCGGGGCCGCCCGAATCGTCGATCTGCTCGACCTGGGCGCGGGTCACCTGAGCGGTGCGGTCGACATGCCGCGCCGGGAGGCCGCGCGGCTGCTGGGCGAGGTGCTGGGACTCGAAGAGGCGCAGGTGTACGCCCGCTCGGACGAGGACGTCCCGGAGCCCGCCGAGGTGAGCTACGGGCAGTTGATCCGGCGGCGGGCGGACCGCGTACCGATGGCCTACCTGGTGGGGCGGCGTGAGTTCTACGGACGCAGCTTCGAAGTCGATCCGCGGGCGCTGGTTCCGCGGCCGGAGACGGAACACCTGGTGGAGGCGACGCTCGAGTGCGTCGGCGCCGGCACTGGGGTCGGCGCCCGGGTGCTCGACCTGGGGACGGGGTCCGGCTGCATCGCGATCACGGTGGCGCTGGAGCGCCCGGAGGCCTCGGTCGTCGCGACGGACCTTTCGCTCGGCGCGCTGGCGGTGGCGGCGTCGAACTGCCGCCGCCACGAGGTGGAGGGCAGGGTGCGCCTCGTCCGCGCGGACCTCCTGTCGGCCCTTCGGTTGCAGGCGTTCGACGTGGTCGTCTCGAACCCGCCCTACATCGACGTCGGCGAGTGGCACTCGCTGATGCCCGAGGTGCGCGACCACGAGCCGCCGGAGGCCCTGTTCGCCGGCGACGGCCTGGACTTCTACAGGCGGTTGCTTGGAGCGGGCGAGTTGTTCGCGGTGGGTCAGCGGTTGCTGATCGAGATCGGGAAGGGGCAGCTCGACGGGGTGCGCGAGCTGGCGGAGCGCGGCGGGTTCGAGGTCGAGGCCGTGGTTCTCGACCTGGCGGCGATCGCACGGGTTGTGCGTCTGCGGCGGTGAACACTGAGGTGTAGACCACTGGGTGCGCCGGCCTTCTGGCCGGCTGCCGCCGAAGGCGGCCAGAAAGACGCGTCGGCCAACAGCCGACTCCGTTTTCAGCCGCCCCTCCGCCCCACCAGCACCGCAATCCCCACCTCCCGCCACACGCACTCCGCGTCGAAGCCAGCCGTGGCCATCGCCGCCAGCTCGTCCTCGACCGGGAAGTAGGTGTCCTCCTCGGACCACTCCTCGAAGTGCTCGAGGGCGCGTTGCTCGTCGATGCCGTGGCTGACCATGTGCTCGGCCCAGCCGCGCCAGGTCGCGTCCTGAGCGGCGGGGGCGGCCGGCATCGTCGCGTCGGCGTTGACGAACACGCCGCCCGGTTCGAGCGCGTCGTGGATCCGCTGGAAGAGCGCCCTCTTCAGGTCCAGGGTCGGGATGTGATGGAGCGCCAGGGATGCAGCCACGCCGTGGCAGCGAGGCAGGTCCTTCAGGAAGGAGCTCTCCGTGAACCGCGCGCGGCCGCCGAACCGGGCGAGCCGGGTTCTGGCCTGCTCGAGCATCTCCGTGTCGACGTCGATGAGCTCGACGGTCCGGGCAGGCGACGACTCGAGGATCGCCTCCGCCAGGGCGCCGGTGCCGGCCCCGAGGTCGAGCACGAGGCCCGAAGCGACCGGCGCGAGTTCCCGCGCGGCGGTCCGCAGCATCTCCTCGTAGCCGGGGATGAACTGCCGGATCGTCGCGTCGTAGGCGTCGATCGCGACCCGGAGATGGCGGCGGACGGAGTGGGTCGCGGCGCCGGTCATGGGGTTGCGGCGCCGGTCATGGGGTTAGAGTGTATGGATCCGCGGGGCCCGCTGCCGGAGAGGAGAAACGATGTCCCTATTGATTCGGAACGGCCGCATCGTGACGGCGGTGGACGACTACGACGCCGATGTCTTCGTCGAGGACGAGACGGTTTCGCTGATCGGCCGCGACCTGGACGTCGAGGCCGACCGGACGATCGACGCGGCTGGACGGCTGGTCATCCCGGGCGGCGTCGATCCCCACACGCACATGGACATGCCGTTCGGCGGAACGACGAGCGCGGACGACTTCGAGACCGGCACCCGGGCGGCCGCCTTCGGCGGCACGACGACGATCGTCGACTTCGCGATCCAGACGAAGGGCGAGTCGACGCTCCAGGGGCTCGAGACGTGGCATGAGAAGGCGGCCGGCAGGGCGGGCATCGACTACGGCTTCCACATGATCGTCACCGACATGGAGGACGACCGCCTGTGGGAGATGCGGCGCCTGGCGGACGAGGGCGTGACCTCCTACAAGATGTTCATGGCCTACCCGGGCGTGCTCTACGTGGACGACGGCACGCTGTTCCGCGCGATGCGCAAGGCCGGCGAGGACGGCACCCTGGTCTGCATGCACGCGGAGAACGGGATCGTGATCGACGAGATCGTGAAGATCGCGCTAGCCGAGGGAAAGACGTCGCCGAAGTACCACGCCCTGACCCGCCCCACCCGGATGGAGGCGGAGGGCGTCCACCGTTCGATCGCGATCGCCGAGGTGGCCGGGGTGCCCGTCTACATCGTCCACCTGAGCTGCGCCGACGCGCTGGAGCAGGTGACGCTGGCGCGGAATCGCGGCGCCCAGGTGTTCGCGGAGACCTGCCCGCAGTACCTGTTCCTCGACCTCTCCCACTACGACCGCCCTTCCGGGCGGTCTCCGGGCGACCAGGAGGACTTCGAGGGCGCCAAGTACGTGATGACGCCGCCGCTGCGCGAGAAGTGGAACCAGGACCACCTGTGGCGGGGGCTCGGCTTCGGCGACCTGCAGAGCATCTCGACCGATCACTGCCCCTTCTGCTTCAAGGATCAGAAGGTGCTCGGGATAGACGATTTCAGCAAGATCCCGAACGGCGCCCCCGGAGTCGAGAACCGGATGAGCCTGGTCTACAACGGCGGCGTCGCGGGCGGACGATTGTCGGTCAACAAGTTCGTCGAGCTGACGTCGACCGCGGCCGCCAAGCTGTTCGGGCTGTTCCCGAAGAAGGGGACGATCGCCGTCGGCAGCGACGCGGACATCGTCGTCTTCAACCCGGACCGCCGGGAGGTGATCAGCGTGAACAACCCGCACACGCACCACATGGCCGTGGACTACAACACCTACGAAGGCACGGAGGTGCAGGGCGTCTCCGAGATCGTGATCAGCCGCGGCCGGGTGGTCGTCGAGGACAACATCTGGCACGGGCGTTCGGGCGGCGGGAACTTCATCAAGAGAGGGCTGTTCGGGGGCCCGTTCTAGGCATGGGAGAAGCGACATGAGCAGAATGTTGAAGTCGGGCCTGATCCAGATGTCGCTGCCGGAGGGCACCTGCGGAGACGGCGCTTCGGCCTCTGAGGTCGCCGCGACGGTCGAGGCGATGGCGGCCAAGCACATCCCGTACATCGAGGACGCGGGCCGGCAGGGCGTCCAGGTTCTCTGCCTGCAGGAGGTGTTCAACACGCCGTACTTCTGCCCCGGCCAGGACTCGTCCTGGTTCGCGGCCGCGGAGCCGGTTCCCGGCCCGACCACCGAGCGGATGGCGGAGTACGCGCGCCGCCACGCGATGGTCATCGTCGTGCCGGTCTACGAGCGGGAGACCGCGGGCATCCTCTACAACACGGCGGCCGTGATCGACGCCGACGGCAGCTATCTGGGCAAGTACCGCAAGACCCACATCCCCCAGGTCGCCGGCTTCTGGGAAAAGTACTTCTTCCGCCCGGGCAACCTGGGCTACCCGGTGTTCGACACCGCCTACGGCCGGATCGGCGTCTACATCTGCTACGACCGCCACTTCCCGGAGGGCGCGCGGGCCCTGGGCCTCGCCGGCGCGGAGATCGTCTACAACCCGTCGGCCACCGTCGCCGGTCTCTCCGACCACCTGTGGACGATCGAGCAGCCGGCCCACGCCGTGGCGAACGGCTACTTCATGGGCTGCGTCAACCGGGTCGGCAAGGAGAAGCCCTGGGACCTCGGTTCGTTCTACGGCAGCAGCTACTTCGTCAGCCCGAGGGGCGAGATCGTCGCCCAGGCGTCAGGAGACGAGGACGAACTCCTCGTCGCGGACCTCGACCTCGGGATGATCGACGAAGTGCGGTCCGTGTGGCAGTTCTACCGCGACCGGCGACCCGAGGCCTACGACGGGCTGGTCAAGCCGTAACTACGAACGACTCGCGCACGCCGCTACGCGGCTGTGCGCCGGATGCCGGCCAGAAGGCCGGCGCACCCAGTTTTCTAACTCGCCCGGCTCTCGACGGTGACGCGCAGGCGCTTCATCATCTCGTGGAGCGTCGTGGGCTTGACCTTCAGGCGTTCCGCGGCGCGCTTCTGGACGCCGCCGCAGGCCTGCAGGGCCTTGACGATCAACTGCCGTTCGTAGGCGCTGACCGCTTCCTTGAACGAGACGCCGCGGGTCGGCAGCGTCTCCGGGGCCGGCAACGTCGTGTCGGGCCTGCGGATGTTGCCGGGAAGCAGGTCGACGCCGATCTCCTCACCGGTCGAGAGCACGACCGCCCGTTCGACCACGTTCTCGAGCTCGCGCACGTTGCCGGGCCAGTGGTAGGCCATCAGCAGGTCCATCGCCCCGGAGGTCAGCCGTCGCGGCTGCCTCTCGTTCTCGCTCGAGTAGGTGCGCAGGAAATGCTGGGAGATCAACGGGATGTCCTCAACGCGGCGGGACAGGGGCGGTAGTTGAATCGTGATCACGTTGAGGCGGTAGTAGAGGTCCTCGCGGAACTCGCCGCCGGCGACCCGCGTCTCGAGGTCGGCGTTCGTCGCCGCGACGAGCCGGACGTCGGCCCGCAGCGTTTCGAGTCCGCCGAGGCGCATGAACTCCTTCTCCTGGATCACGCGCAGGAGCTTGGACTGGGTGTCGGGCGGGATGTTCCCGATCTCGTCGAAGAAGATCGTGCCGCCATCGGCGACCTCGAAGAGGCCCTTCTTGTGCGAGACGGCGCCGGTGAAGGCCCCCTTGACGTGGCCGAAGAGCGTGCTCTCCAGGAGCTCGCTGGGCATGGAGCCCGAGTTCACGGTGACGAACGGTCCGTCCTTGCGCTTCGAGTTGCCGTGGATCGACTTGGCGACGAGTTCCTTGCCGGTGCCGCTCTCGCCGCGGATCAGGATGTTACTCTTCGAGGGCGCGGCTCTGCGGATCAGGTCGAACACCTGGCGGATGGAGCGGCTCTTGCCGATGATCCTGTCGAAGCCCTGGCGTTCCCGCAGTTGCTCCTTCAGGTCGCGGTTCTCGGCGGTCAGCCGGCGGCGTTCGAGACCCTGGCGGATGGTCAGCCGGACCTCTTCGTTCTTGAACGGCTTGGGCAGGTAGTGAAAGGCGCCCTCGCGCATCGCCTCGATCGCCCCTTCGATCGAGGAGTAGGCGGTGATGATGACGACGACCTGGTCCGGCTCGCTCTGCCGGATCCGGCGCATGACCTCCTTGCCGTTCATGTCCGGCAGCATCAGGTCGAGCAGCACCAGGTCGATCTCCTCCTGGGCGAGCACGGTCAGCGCCTCCTGGCCCGAGGCGCAGCAGATCGGATGGTGCCCCTCCTGCCGGATCAGGGCCGTGAGAACGTCCTGCAGGACTTCTTCGTCGTCGACGACGAGTATGTTCATGGTCCGTGTTCCTCGGCCTGAGCTAGCGGCGGGGAGACCATCTGTGGCAGCCGGACGGTGAATCGGCAGCCGCGCGGGTCGAGGTTGGTTGCGAAGAGGTCGCCGCCGTGCCGGCGCACGATCTCCTGGCTGATGGAGAGGCCGAGGCCGGTGCCGCCGCTGGCCTTGCGAGTGGAGAAGAAGGGCTCGAATACACGATCGAGGTGCTGTTGCCGAATCCCGGGGCCCGTGTCATCGATATGTACGTTGATCGTGCCGTTTGGGTTTTCCACGGCAAGGGTGAGCTGCCTGGGTCCGGCGCCACTGGGTGCGCCGGCCGTGGCGCGGGCCTCCTGGCCCGCGTGTACGGCATCCGGCGCTCCGCCCGCCTCGGTCATCGAGTCGACGGCATTCGTCAGCAGGTTGGCGAGGACCTGGCCCAACTCCGTCTCGTTGCCGAGCACCCAGATCGTGCCGCCCGGGCCGAGGTCGACACGGACTTCGACGCCCGCCTCGGCGAACCGCTCGGCGAGCACGTCGCAGCTTTCCTGGATGACCGCTCCCATGTCGACGGCGGCCGGTTCGTGCCGGCCGCGGCGCGCGAAGTCGAGCAGGGTGTTCACGATGCGGGCGGCGCGGAAGGTCTGGCGTTCGACCTTGCGCAACAGTCGCCGGCGGGGATCGCGGTCGGGCGTTTCGGCGAGGAGCATCTGGGCGTAGCTCGAGATGCCGGTCAGCGGCGTGTTCACCTCGTGGGCGACGCCGGCGGCCATCGCGCCGATCGCCGCCAGCCGCTCGTTCTCGGCCAGCTTCCGCTTCATCGCCTCGCGTTCCGTGATGTCCAGTGCGACGACAACCCGATGACCGTGGGCGGCGCCCAGGAACTCGGCCACGGACAACTGCAAGTGCATTTTTTCTGCCGCTTCCTGCGAAAGCGCGAACCGGACTTCGACCGGCGGGTCGCCCTGCTTCGGCAGGAGTTCGAGAGGGATCAGGTCGCCGAGCTCCCGGCCCTCGAGATCGCTCCGGGTGAGCCCGACGAGAGCCGCGAAGGCGCCGTTCGCGGTCACGATGCGGTCGGCCGAGTCGACGACGGCGATGCCGGCGGGCGAGGACTCGATGATCTCGTCGCTGAACTGCTTGAGTTCGGAAACGCGGTCCACCTGCCGTCGCCTCTGCTCCAGCAGTTGCGCGTTCTCGATCGCGAGGGATGCCTGGTTCAGCAGTTGGCGAATCAGGGCCAGGTCGTCGCTGGACAGCGGTGCGCCGCCGGTGTGGTGGCCGACGTACAGGAGGCCGACCCGGCGCTCGCGCACCGCGAGCGGGAAGACGCAGTGGTAGCCGAGGACGGACAGCCGCATCGGGGTGCTCTTCGCCGTGTCGGCGAGTGGCGCCGGCGCGAGCAGGACGTGCGGCTCGTTCCAGACGGCAGCGTCCACGTCGCTGAGTTCGAGCGAGGGCGCCTCGGGTTCCTCCCTGACCGCGACGAGGTGGTCTCCCTCGACCAGGAACAGGTTGCTCTGCTCCACGTCCAGCCCCTCTTCGAGTTCCTTCAGCATGCTCGAGGCGAGCCGGTCGAGATCCCGCTCGTGGAGCAGTTCCTCGCCCAGCCGCTCCAGGGCGCGCCGGCTTTGCTGCGCCCGGTACTGGAGCCGCTGGAGGCTGGCTCCGATGCCGTGGCGGACCGGGATCGAGAGGGTTCCGATGAGCAGGAGAGTGCTGGCGTTGAGAACGCTCTTTGCCACGACCATGTCCTGGGGCACGCCGCGGCGGATGAGCAGGCTGAGCAGCGAGAACCCGAGCACGGCCAGCAGCACGGTCAGCGCGTAGGTCGCGACGTCGCGGGCGATCACGGCGACGTCCCAGAGCCGGTAGCGCAACAGGGCGTAGGCGAAGCTCAGCGGCACGAGCGCCAGGGGCACCGTGGCGGCGACGCTCATCCAGGCGGGCGCCGGGAGCTGAAGGGAGAAGGGCACGACGTAGAGCAGCAGGAACGGCAGGTAGCCGCCGGCGACGCCGAACGCGATCCACTGGGTCTGGCGGCCCTGTTCCCAACCGTGGCGCGACAGCAGACTGCGTCCCAGGACCGCGGCCGCCGCCAGCCCAAAGGCGACGAGCAGTCCGAGTTCGATGCGGTCCTGCCGCTCCAGGGTCGCCGCGCTCAACCCGCCGGTCAGCGTGCCGTTGCCGAAGATCTGATCGAACTGCACGACGAGGAGCGCTGTCGCCGGCAGGTAGAGCCAGGGGGCGGCCCGCCGCAGCCAGCGCGAGCGCGGCCGCGCCGGGAACATGAGGAAGAAGTGCAGCGTGAGCGGCGGCAGCAGGAGGCGGCAGACGCTGTCGGCCAGGTAGAAGATGCGGTCGATGCCGTCGAAGGGGGCGACCGGCGTCAACAGGTAGACGGCGGCCGACGTCAACGTCCAGAGGTGGAAGAGGAGGATCGGCCTCGTGCGCTGCCGGCTCAGCGTGTACAGACCGATCAGCAGGTAGGCGATCCCGGTCAGGGCGAGCACGATGTACGCCCAGTCCAGGGTCACGCCCGGCAGGCTGTGGCTGGCCGAAACGAGTTCGTCGTCCCGGAGCACCTGCAGGTCGCTCTCGCTGCAGCAGCGCAGCAACCGGTCGAGCTCGTCGGCCGACAGCGCCCGCTCCCCGTTGACGAGAACGATGATGTCGTCCGTCTCGAGGTCCGATGCTTCGTCCGCCGACACGACGCGCAAGCCGCTGTCGGTCGCCTCCGCGACGACGCCGATCGTCTGGAAGGAGGCCACCTTGCGGCCGACCGAGAATCCCCCCAGGCCGACAACGAGGATCGTCAGCAGAAGCAGCGCCGCCGTGAGGCCGAGCCGGGCCGGTCGGGACTCGATGCGCATCACTGGGGATCCTGCTCGTTTGGGGTGTGGCGTCTTCGTCTCAGGCGCGGCCCGGGGCTACCGTCAGGAGGGCCGATTCAGTATGTCGTAAGCACGTGCTGTGCCATCGAGGAACGGCCGTTGTCCCTTGATTCTAGGGCACATTGCTCTCCTGGGGGTCTAGCGCGAGTTCAATCCGTTGGTCATGGCACGGTTTGTTGAACCGCACGCACGGACGGCACGGCCCGTTGGATGCGCCGGCGCACCCAGTGGCCTCGCCTAGAAGCGGACCGCGATGCCGGCGACGACGCGGCGGCGGAGCTGGTCGGGGTCGTTGCTCGACTCGATCGGGACGTGTCCGCGGCTGAGCTGCATTTCGAGTTGCAGGGCCCAGTTCTGCAGGCCCGTGACCCAGGGCAGGTCCTGGGTCAGCACGAGCTGGATGCGTTCCACGGCGAGCACGGTGTCCGGGCCGGCGGGCCGGAAGTCGGCGACGTCGTGGGTGACGGGCGAGAGTTCCTGTTCGACCCAGCGGTAGGCCACCAGGACGCCGGTCGAGCTGCGCTCGAACCGCGTGTCGGCGCTCGCGACCAGGTAGCGGACATCGTTGCGGAGACTGCCGCCGTCCTTGGCCCGGAGCAGACCGCCGCCGCCGACGGCGGCCGAGGTGCTGACGCGGGTCAGGATTTTCTCGCCCAGGCGCTGCTGGAGGCCGAACTGGACTTCCTCGACCTGGTCGCCGTCGACCAGCAGCAGGCTTTCCAACCGGTCGAAGATGTCGCGGCTGAAGTACAGCCGGACGTTGTCGGCGAACTGCCGCCGGTTGACGCCGAACTCGAAGCCGTGGTCCTGGCCCGATGCGCCGAGCCGGCGGCTGAGCTTGACCCGGTAGCAGTGCTCGTAGGTCGTGCTGCAGGTGTCGTCGTCCTGGTACTGCACGGGCAGGAAGTCGCGGAACAGGAACTGTTCGGAGTCGACCCGCTGGCTCGCCGCGATGCGGGCCAGCCAGTGTGGACCGAGTTCGACCACGAAGCCGGCCTGGGGCGTGAACGAGAGGCTGTCGTCGCTCAGGGTGCTGAACATGCCGTATTCGAGGATGACGGTGGGCTGGATCTCCCAGTCACCCTGGCCGAAGACGTCGAAACGCTGGTGGGGATCCTCGCCCCAGCTGGACAGCCGGCCGTCGCCGTAGGCCTGGCGCTCGCGGTAGCTGATGCCGGTCTCGAGGGACGTGCTGGCGGTGAGCTGCCGCTCGTAGGCGCCGCGGAACTCGAGGGTGGTCGACGACATCGGTGAATCGATCGCGGCCAGCGCCCGGCTGTGGACCCCGCTGGGGCCGGCGTAGAGGTCGCCGAAGCCGTGGTGGAAGTTGTTGTCGGCGGTGTAGCGGGCCTCGAAGTGGGAGGCTCCGCCGCCGGCGGCCTGTTCCAGGCGAACGCCGTAGCTCTCCAGTCCGGCGGCCATGGAGTCCAGGTCGTCCCAGGCTCCGGCCTGCGGACCCTGGAAGCGGTGGCGTTGCGAGGTGAACTGGATGTTCGAACCCCGGTGGTTCACGTCGAGCGCGAAGGCCTGACTGTCGCCGACCGGTTGCTGCGCGGTGTCGGCCATGAAGGCCTGACGCTTGAACTCGCGCAGGTCGGAGCGGAGGGCGAGCTGCGTTTCGCCGAACCGGCTGCGGAGATCGAGCTGGCTGCCCAGCACCAGGGCGCCGGCCTCGCCGGCTTCCTCGATGCCGGAGAGAGTCCTCAGTTCGGCTTCGAATCGCTCCCGCTGGATCGCCGTCTCGAGGGCCCAGTCGGAATCGTCGGCGATCGCCTCGGCGATCTGGATCTGGCGCAGCACATCGCTGGGGATGCGGGCGCGGATCGACCAGAAGTCCTCGTCGTCGTCCTTGCCGTCGTTGCCGGAGCGGCGCGCCCGGGTTCCCAGCTCGAAGTCGAGAGACTGGACCGATTCGCCCGTCGTGCGGGTGAGTTCCGCCACCGCGGGGACGTAGCCCGGCCGGTGGGCGATCACCCGGTAGATGCCGGCGGGCAGGGGCTGGAAAGCGTAGCGCCCGAAGCGATCCGTCGTCGCGAGAACCTTGCTGCTATCCGCGACGTCGTAGACGTAGACCTGGGCCTCGGGCAGCGGCGCCTTGCCGGCGTGGACGCGGCCCACCAGACGGCCGGCGGTCGGATCGCCGAGGCTGGGCACGTCGAGGCCCGCCCGGACGGGCGCGGCGGCGAACAGGGCGACCGCGGCGACCGGCGCGAGGACTCCCGCCGAGAGCAGGCGCGGGAGCGCCACGGTCGACCGGGAGTCGCCGGGATGGTTCCGGCAATTCATGTCAGCGGACCACTATAGCGGAAGAGTTGGGCGGTGATCCTGGCGTTCGCGCGGGTGTGAAAACGATGACCTCGGCCGCCCCGGCGGCTCGCAGGCAACGCGCGGCGCGAGTGGCCGTGGCGCCCGTCGTCACGACATCGTCGACCAGGAGCACGACGCGATCCCGGACCTCGGCCGGCCGGGGGCAGTGGAACATGACGGTCGGGTTGGCGAGCCGCTGGCGCCGGCTGCGACCGACCTGGGGTCGGCCCAGGGTCCGGCGCCGGAGAGCGCCGCGCCACGGAATGCCGAGCTTCCCGGCCAGCGGACGGGCGATCGACTCGGCGTGGTTCCGGCCGCGGACGAGGCGGCGGCGCCAGTGCATGGGCATCGGCACGATCAACTCGGCGCGGCCCAACTCCATTCCCAGGGCGTTCACGGCTTCGGCCGCGATGTGGCCTCCGAGGTACTCGAGACGGCGGTGCTTGAGTCCCAGGATCACCTGGTCGAGCGGCGGCCGGTAGGCCCAGAGCCAGAAGAAGGCATCGCAGCCCTCGATCCGGTCGCCGGCCGCGAGGGCGTGCCCCGGCGGCTCGAGCAGGCGGCGGCAATCGAGGCACAGACTGAGCTCCCGTTGGGCCGGAGCGGAGCAGGCGAGGCAAACACGGGGCAGGATGAGGTCGAGGGCCAGGGCGGCGCTCCTTCTCACGCATTTCCGAAGGGTCCTCGCGCATTTCCGGAGGGGCCGGCCGAGGCGGACGGCCACGGACCGAAATCGGATACGGACGTTTCGCCGTCGAGATCCGTAGAACGAAGTAGGCAGTCTTCGGGTGGGTGGTCCGTTCCCGGTCATTCTGTTGACCAGGACGGATTCCGCCCGAGCCATTCCGCCCGAGTCATTCCGCCCGAGTCCGAGTCATTGGGGCACTGGTTGCTAGAGTGCCCGCCGCGCCGAAAGGAGATTCACTTGACCGCATCGGAACCTCATTCCCGCCCCGGGTGCGGGCGACCGCGGGCGCCGCGACCCGTCTACCGTCCCGTTGTCCTGTTGCTGGCGGCGCTCCTCCTCCTGCTCGCCGGTGCGGGCTCGGCCGCGGCCCAGGAGCGCTACAGCTACACGGTCACGCTCAGCCCGTCGATCGGCGGCAGCCTCAGTGAGGGAACCGACAGCAGCGGCGTGCAGGCGGCGTTCTCCTGGCGTACGCAGCCGCGCACCGCGGTCGGAGTTCGTTTCGGCAGCATCGGTCTCAGCGGTGATCGGGTCGGCACTCTGGAGGGCCCGACCTTCCGGTACGCGACGATCGCCGGTGAGTACCGCTTCCAGGAGCTCTACTACGAATCGGGGGTGTTCTTCGGCCTCGGTCTCTACCAGCTCGGCAACGGCGTGGACTCGGAGGAGGGCCCCGGTCTGACGCTCGGCGTGTCCGGCGACTTCCCGATCAACAAGAGGCTCTCGGTCGTCATCGAACTGTCGGGCCACTACGCGGACATCGATGCCGCCAGCACGTACGCCGCGGCCCACGTCGGTTTGGCGTACCAGTTCTAGGCGGTTCGCGCGGGGGCGGTGTATCATCCGCCGCCGTCATGCCTCTCTACGAGTATCGATGCACGGATTGCGAGGCCACGCTGGAGGCGATCCAGGCGTTCGCCGCGCCGCCGCTTGAGGAGTGTCCGGAGTGCGGCCGGAGCAGCCTGAAGAAGCTGCTCTCCGCGCCCGCGTTCCAGTTCAAGGGCAGCGGCTGGTACGTGAACGACTACGCCCGCAAAGACAAGAGTCCGGCCGGGGGAGGCGAGTCCGATCGCGCCGCTGCGAATGGCAACGGCTCGGAAAGCAACGGCAAGTCCGCGGCGAAGGAGTCGTCCGCGGACTCGGGCAAGAAGGCGGGAGCGTCCAGTTCTTCCGGGAAGAGCGACAGCTCGAAGACCGCCGCGGCCTCGTAGCGGCACCGCTTGCGCCGGTGGCGGAAGCGCATGGGAATCGAACCCACCCCGGAGACGCATTACGCCCCCGACCAGCGACTTGTGAAGACCCCGGTCGCGCCGGTGGCGGAAGCGCATGGGAATCGAACCCACCCCGGAGACGCATTACGCCCCCGACCAGCGACTTGTGAAGACCCCGGTCGCGCCGGTGGCGGAAGCGCATGGGAATCGAACCCACCCCGGAGACGCATTACGCCCCCGACAACGGTTTTGAAGACCGCGGGAGGCACCAGCCCCCGAGCGCTTCCGCCGGGCAGCATATCCTCAGCCCACCGGCTGTTCGCCTGAGTCCATGACCGCATGAGGAGCCAACGATGACGACGCCGACCGCTACTTCGCTACCCCGCGTGCCGGCGCTCGGCCTGGCGCTTCTGCTCCTGGCCTGCGGCCCGGATGCGCCGGCCCAGGGCAACGCGGGCGCCGAGGAAGGAGCGGAGGCAGTCGAGCTGTCGGCGCCGGTGACCGCCAACGGCGTGTCGATCGCGCTGCCGGCGGCCTGGAACCGGCTCGAACCCCGATCGTCGATGCGCATGCTCGAGGCCGAAATCCCCGGTTCGGGGGGTGTGGCCGAGATCTCGATGTACTTCTTCGGGCCCGGCGGCGGCGGGGGCGCGGCGGCGAACATCGAACGCTGGAAGAGCCAGGTCGTCCTCGATCCCGGCGCTCCCGAGCCGGTCACGCAGAGTCGCGAGAGCGACGGCGTCCGCCGCATCTGGATCGAACTCGAGGGCATGGTCAAGGCGAGCACGATCGGCAGCTTCCCGACCACGGACCAGCCGGACTTCGCGCTCTACGGCGCGGTCATCGAAGCGCCCGGCGGCCCCTGGTTCCTTCGCGCCGTCGGACCCGCATCCACGATGCGAGAGCAGCGCCAGGCATTCCTGGCGATGCTCGACAGCGCCCGCCCGGAGTGAGTGTTGCGACCGACCGGAATGGTGGAGCCGATGGGAGTCGAACCCACGACCTCTTGAATGCCATTCAAGCGCTCTCCCAACTGAGCTACGGCCCCTCCGGGGTCGGCGGCGCGTGAGTGTAGCAGCAGGCGGGGAGTGAAGGGCGGCGTTACAGCGGCAGGACTTCGCAGGGATCCCCGGCTGTGGCCGGAGCGCTGTGCTTCGGCACCCGCACGAGTCCGGCGCCGGCGCCGTAGGCGACCAGGTCGTGGGAGCCGAGGGGCGGTCGCGGGTCCGCGAGCACCTTCCCGGACTCGGTCCGGAGCCGGCAGGGAAGGAAGCGGTCGCGCCACTTGGCGCCCGGGAGGTCGCCTTCGAGACGGGCTCGAAGGGCGCCCTGCCAGTAGCTGTCGTCCGCGCCGGTCATGACTCGCAACAGGGGGCGCACGAACAGCCAGTAGGTGACCATCGCCGAGGCGGGATTGCCGGGCAGGCCGAACACCCATCCCCGGTCGTGGCGGGCGGCCACCAGGGGCTTTCCCGGCTGGATCGCGACCGCGTCGAACAGGAAGCGGCAGCCGAGACCCGTGTCGCCGAGAACCTGCTCGACGAAGTCGAACTCGCCCATCGAGACGCCGCCGGAGATCAGGAGCACGTCGGACTCCAGGCCGCGTTCGACCTTTGCCTGGAGCTCGGCGGGGTCATCCCGCGCGATGCCGAGCGAGCGGGCGCCGATGCCCAGTTGGGAGAGGGCGGCTGCCAGGAAGTCCCGGTGCGAGTCCCGAAGCTGGCCCGGTCCCGGTTCCGCCTCGGCCGGCACGATCTCGTCGCCGGTCGAGAGCGTGGCGACGGTGGGCCGGCGGAACACCGGCGCCTCCGGGATGCCGTGTGTCGCCAGCACGCCGGCTCCGCCTGGCGTCAGCAGCTCTCCCGCCGCCAGCAGGGGCCCGCCGGCCGCGGTGACTTCGGCCTGCCGCCGGATGTGGCTGTCCGCCGGCACCGGTTCCACGATGCGGACGGCGCCCGTGGTCCCCGTTTCGTCGGCGGCATCGAACTCGGTCTGTTCGATCGGGATCACCCGGTCCGCCCCGGAAGGCGCCGGCGCTCCGGTCATGATCCGCATGGCCGCCCCGGACCTGAGCTCCGCTCCCGGCGGGTCTCCCGCGGCGACGATTCCCTCGACCGGCAGCGCGGTTCCCGGTTCGACGTCGGCGCAGAGGGCGAAGCCGTCCATCGCCGATACGTCGTGCGCGGGTACGTCGACGGTCGCGGTCAGATCATCGGCAAGCACCCGGCCGATCGCGTCGGCGCGGGAGACGCGCTCGACTTCGAGTGTCCGCGCTTCCGCGGCGATCGCGGTCCAGGCTTCTTCGGGTGACAGCATGCGGTGTTTGTAGCCGAGGGGTCAGCCCTCGCGTAACCGCGGGTCTTCTGACCCGCGGGGCAAATCGCCGCCGCGGAGCGGCGACCGCGAAGTGTAGCCCGGACCCTTGTCGCTCACCCGATCTGCGTCAGCGCCGAGTACATCGGCAGGTACATCGAGATCACGATCGTGCCGATCACGATGCCGAGGACGCTGATCAGGGCGGGTTCGAGGAGCTTCATCATCGCGTCGACGTCGTTGTCGACCTCCTCCTCGTAGAAGTCGGCGATGCGGGTGAGCATGGGGCTCAGGGTGCCGGTCTGTTCGCCGACGTAGACGATCTGGCAGAGCATGGCGGGGAAGATCTTCGTTTGTCGGAGGGACTCGTGGATGGGGCGACCCTGTTCGACTTCGCGGCGCACTTTGTGGAGGGCGCTTGCGACGACGACGTTGCCGGCGGCCTCGGCGGCGATGGACAGGGCGTTCAGGATGGGAATGCCCGAGGAGAGCAGGATGGACAGGGTGCGGCAGGTCCGGCCGGTGACGATGCGCAGCATGAGCTTGCCGGCGACGGGCAGCCGCAGCAGGAGACCGTCGGCGGATTGCCGTCCCTGCCGCGTGCGGAGCAGCCGAGGCACCGCGAACCCGGCAACCGCGAGGAGCCCGACCAGCACGAGCGCGTAGGCGCCGATGAACTCGCTCGTGCCGACCACGAGCCGGGTCAGGAGCGGCAGATCGCCGCCCATGTCGTCGAAGAGGTGCTGGAACACCGGGATCACCTTCCACAGGATGAGGAACACGACCGCGGCGGCGACGGTGAGGATGGCCGCCGGATAGGTCAGGGCGGAACGGACCTGGTTGCGCAGCGCGGCGACCTTCTCGATGTGGGTCGCCAGCCGGTCCATCACGGTGTGCAGGGCGCCGCTGGCCTCGCCCGCCGCGACGAGATTGACGTAGAGATCGCCGAAGGCGCGCGGCCGGCGCCTCAGCGCGTCGGCGAGGCTGGAACCCGCCTCGACCTCGGCGCGGACGTCGAGCAGGATCCTCCGCAGGCCGGGGTGCTGACCCTCGACGCTGAGGATCTCCAGGCTCTGGAGCAGGGGCAGGCCGGCGTCGAGCAGGACCGCGAACTGGCGGCTGAAGACGGCGAGCGTCTTCGGGCCGACGCGCCGCCCCGGCCGCGACCAGGCGGCCTGCCGATCGTGCCGGGGTACGTCCTCGGCGGCGTCCGGATCGGGTCCGAGAGCCTCGTCGTCGTCGAGCCAGCGGGGGAGCACCGGTCAACTCCTCCGCGAGGCGGCGGACTCAGTATTCGGCTGGCGCCTCGCCCTCGGCCGCGGCGGCCTGCAGATCGTCCGAGCTTCTGAGGTTCTCCAGAAGCATGAGGAGATGGTTGTTGATCCGTGCGGCTGAGTCCGCGTTGTCGACCACTGGATGGTCATAGACGAGAGTGAGGACTCGGTTCTGCGTGGGGTGGACCATGAAGAACCGGATCCGCTGGAGCGTTGCGCCGTCCTCGGCCTGGAATCGTCCGCGGGTGTAGCGCGCGGCTCCGAAGGGGCCGTAGAAGAGCGCGCCGCCGACGCCCAGGAACTCGCCTCCGGGCAGCGCCTCGAACAGCGGCCGGTGCTCTTCGCGGAGGACGTCCAGGGCGGAGACCTCCGCCAGTTCGATGCCGAACTCGGTTGGCTCGTCGAGTTCGATCCGGACGCTGCCCGCGGGCCCCGCGGCCGTCTCCGTTGTCTCGAGGAGTTCGCAGGCAAGCTCCAGCGGCTCGTCGATCGAGTCGACCTGCGTACAGCCGTCCGGCAGACCGGCAAACCCGATTCCCATCTCTTCGAGGATGATCCGGGTCGGGCCGGATTCCTCCGGCGCCGGCGCGCCTTGGCAGCCGATGTGTACGGTCGAGACACCTGTACAGACCAAGACGAAAACGGCGCCCCGGAACACAGTCCGGAGCCGCGCGCGGCCCGGTGAAACAGGGGTCGGGAGGTGCCTGGACATCGCGAGGACAGTACCATGCGGGGAGAGTCAGACGACGGTCTCAACGGAGGGAGGAAGACGGTGGACAGACCGATCGCACGCGTTCTCAATCTGATCGACGACAGCGAACAGCGGCTGTGGAACATGACGCCGGACGAGGCCCGGCAACGGTTGCTGCGCGGCCCCGAGGCGGTGCTGGGCATCGACGGGTCGTTCGCGCTCGCCGCGCGGCGTGGAGTGGACGTCGTGTTGGCCCGCAGCCTCGACCGGCCGATGCGCTACTTCCTGGCCAAGGAGTCGTCCGGGCCGATGCTGGTCATCGCCCAGCGGATCGACGAGATCCGGGATTGCCTCGAAGGCGAGGGGTATCTCGACCAGTTCCACCCGACCTACACGCGGATGGTCCCGGCGCACCACCAGACGACGCTGCGCCTGATCGGCTGCCCCGATCCGAACCCGACCCACGAGCGCTTCTTCGATCCACCGCGCGGCACGTTGCCGCCGGACCTGGACCTGATCGGCGAGCGCTACGTCGAGGCACTGATGTTCGAGCTCCGCGGCTGGCTCGCCGCGATGCCGGAGGACCGGGAGCGAGAGCCGGTCGGGGTCTGCTTCTCAGGCGGCATCGACAGCGGCGCCGTGCTGGTGGGGCTCAACCGCGCGTTGCTCGAGGGTGGCGCGAGCGCCGCCCGGCTCAAGGCGTTCACGCTTCGCGTCGGTGACGGCGCGGGCGACGCCGCCCAGGCGCGCGAGTTCCTCCGGCGCGTGGACCTCGAGATGCTGGGCGAGGAGATCGCTGCCGGCGCCGAGGCGGTCGATCCGCTGCGGGCGGTTGAGGTGATCGAGGACTACAAGCCGCTCGACGTCGAGTGCGCCGCGGTCGGTCTGGCGCTGCTGCGTGGCATTCGGGCGCGCTACCCGGACTGGCGGCTGCTGGTCGACGGCGACGGCGGCGACGAGAACCTGAAGGACTACCCGCTGGAGGAGAACGGCGAGCTGACGATCACCAGCGTGGTGGGCAACTCGATGCTCTACCAGGAGGGTTGGGGCGTCGATGCGATCAAGCACTCCCAGACCTACTCGGGCGGCCTGGGGAGGGCGACCGTCCGCACCCACGCGCCGGCCCGGCTGCTCGGGTTCGATGGCTTCAGTCCCTTCACCCGTCCGGCGGTGATCGCGGTGGCCGAGGCGATCCCGTTCGACGCGCTGGTCGGTGGCTCGCACGAGGCGCTGTACGAGCTGAAGGGCGAAGTCGTGCGCCGCGGCATGAAGCGGGTGCTGGGGCTTGACTTCCCGGTCTTCCCCAAGCGGCGCTTCCAGGAGGGCGCGGCGTCGGCGGATGTGTTCGCCGCCGCCTTCGACCGTCCGCCCGACCACTACCGCCGCCACTTCCAGTCGCTCCACGGGTAGCTGCTTGAGCGGAGCCGGAGCCGGCCAGAACCCGGGTGGCGCGGATCCGCGCCACCCGCGAACCAGTCCGTGCGCCCGTCAGCGGGCGCACGGATGGCAGGCCGGCGCACCCAGCGGTCAGAAGGGCGGCGCGCCCGGTGCCGTGCGGGCGCTTCGGCCGCCGCGCCCCGTGCTCGACCCCTGGCAGCCCCAGGGTGTGACGGTCGAGCTGGAGCGGGCGCCGGGCGGCGAACTCCGCCCGGCGGCGACCGTGTTCCTGACCGGGTCCGAGTGTCCGTTCACCTGCGTCTTCTGCGACCTGTGGCGCTTCACGATCCCAGGTCCGACGCCGGTGGGCGCGTTGCCTGCCCAGTTGCGATCGGCCCTGGAGGGCCTGCCCCGTCTGCTTGACGACGCGGGTCTGGAGAGCTGCGACCGGCTCAAGCTCTACAACGCGAGCAACTTCTTCGAACCCCGCGCGGTGCCGGAGGTGGACCTGGAACCGATCGCGCGGCTCGCGGACGGGTTCGAGCGGGTGGTCGTGGAGTGCCACCCGCGCCTCGTGGACGACCGGGTGCGGCGATTCGCCGACCGGCTCGAGGGTCGCCTGGAAGTCGCGATGGGCCTGGAGACGGTTCACCCGCGGGCCCTGCCGCGGCTCGGCAAGCAGTTGACCCTGGAGCAGTTCGACCGCGCAGCCGCGCGGCTGCTGGCGGACGGGATCGACCTGCGGGTGTTCGTGCTCGTCGGCGTGCCCTTCGTGCCGGCGGAGGAGCAGGCTCGTTGGGCGGCTGCGAGCGTGGCGCATGCGGCGGAGGCCGGCGCGCGGTCGGTCGCGCTGATTCCGGTGCGGGGCGGCAACGGGGAGCTGGAACGGCTGCAGCGGCTCGGGTCGTTCGAGCCGCCGGATTTGGCGTTGGTGGAGGAGGCGTTGGCGCGGGGCGTAGAAGTGGCCGGCGGCAAGGCGGCGGTGCAGCTTGATCCCTGGGATCTCGAGCGGCTGGGTTCGGCGTGCGGCGCCTGCCGGGGTGCTCGGCTGGAGGCGGTCCGGGAGATGAACCGGACCGGTGTGCCGCGGCGGACGCTGTGTGATGTGTGCCACTGAGCGGCGTGAGGTCGTCATTGCCGGGGGTGGCTTCTCGGGGTCCATCCTCGCGCGGGCGCTCCGGGCGGAGGGCCGCGACGTGCTGCTGCTCGAGCGCGGCCGCCACCCGCGGTTCGCGCTTGGCGAGTCGTCCACGCCGCTCGCCAACCTGGCCCTGGAGCGGCTCGCGGTGCGCTACGGGTTCGAGGATCTGTGGGCGCTGGGCGCCCACGGGCGCTGGCGGCGCGGTTTGCCCGAGGTCGGTGGCGGGCTGAAGCGGGGGTTCTGTTTCTACGCCCACCGTCCCGGCCGGGCATTCGAGCCGGACGCGGCCAACAGTCGGCGCCTGGTCGTCGCCGCCTCGCCGGACGACGATGCCGCCGACAACCAGTGGCTGCGCGCGGACGTCGACCGCTTTCTGTTCGAGCGGGCGCGGGCCGAGGGCGTGGACTGCCGGGAGGACGCGGCGGTCGATGTCGTGTCCGTGCCGGAGGCTCCCGGCGCCGGTCCGGTCCGGATCCGGGCGGGCGACCGCGTCGTCGAAGCCGGCCTCCTGATCGACGCGACGGGCGGATCGCCGCTCGCCGAAGATCTGGGCGCCCGCCCGCTGCGGCCGCGGCTGCGGACGACCCTGGTGTTTTCGCACTTCGACGGCGTCGCTGCCTTCGACCGCGGCGAGTGGCCGGACTCGCCCTTTCCCGAGCGCTGGAGCGCCGGCCACCACCTGCTGGAGGAGGGCTGGATGTACCAGCTCGCCTTCGACGACGGTTCGCTCAGCGCGGGTGTGCTGCTTGCGGAGGATCGCCCGGCTGCCGCCGGGGCGATCGAGCGGTTGGCCGGCGGGCGCCGCGCGGCTGCGTCGGCTGCCGCCGGCGTGTTCTCCGGGCTGCTCGGGCGCTACCCGTCGCTGGCGAACCAGTTCGCCGGCCATCGGGCCCTGCGCGACCTGGAGGGGCGGTCCGGCGTCGCCTACCGCCGCGACCGGGCCGCAGGTCCGGGCTGGCTGCTCCTGCCCCACAGCTACGCCTTCGCCGACCCGATGTTCTCGACCGGCATCGCGTGGAGCCTGCTCGCCGTCGAGCGGATCGCCGCTCTCTGCCGCGGGGGCTTGCCGTCGCCGGCGGCAATCGAGAGGTACGGCCGGCTGCTGGCCGCGGAGGCGGACCACATCGACCGGCTGCTCGTCGCCGCCTACCGGACGATGGACGACTTCGAGAGCTTCACCGCCGCCGCGATGGCCTACTTCGCCGCCGCGAGCTTCGACGAACTGCGCCAGCGGCTGCTCGACCCTCCGGACGAGGGCTGGTGCTGGCAGGGCTTTCTCGGCGCCGGCGGGGAGGTGCGTCACCGGCTGTTCGAGGAGCTCGACGAGCGTTCGGCCGACCCGGCGAAGGCGCGGGAGGTGACGGACTGGATCGGCCCCGCGATCGAGTCACGGAACCTGATCGGCCTCGACGACCCGCTGCGGAGGAACGTCTACCCGGTCGACCTGGCGGACATGGAGCGTCGGCAGGACCGGATCGCGGCCCGGCTTGGAGTGGAGGTGGCGGAGGTGCAGCGGCGCTGGCCGCGGCTGCGGAGCCCGGACCGGATGCCGTAAAGACTCAAGGCGGTCCGATCAACACGTTCACCGAGCTCTCGAAACCAGCCTCGGGCCGGTCGCGCCGCAGGCGGCGCGCGGCCAGGCCTGCGACGATGCGATGGGGCTGGATCGAGCGCTGCCGCAAGCGGTGGGCATCCAGCAGGTCGGCGGACAGGGCGAGCGCGGCGGCCCGGTCGGCCCGGTCGTTCAGGGCGCGGGCCGCGGTCGCCAGCGCGCCGGCAATCCGGGTCCAGCACTGACGCGCGCGGATGTCCTCGAAGCCCCCTCCCTGGACCAGACGTCCGGCCAGGGCCGAGACCCAGAGGGCGAAGGCGTCGTCGCCGGGCCGCTGGCGCCAGAGCTCGACCAGGTCGGCCACCAGGTCCTCGTCGTCGTCCGCGGCATCGCCGGCGCCGAGGTAGACGGTCAGCGACCGGCTGCGCAGCGTGGGCAACAGCTCGTTCGCCGACGAGGCAAGCAGCAGGAAGTTCCTGGGCGACCGGTCGGCCGGCTCCTCGAGGGTCTTGAGCAGCACGTTCGCACCGGCCGGATGCAGCGTCTCCGCTTCGACGATGACGAACACCTGACCCCGGGCCTCGAACGGCGACACCTGGGCCGTCTGCAAGAGGGTTCGGACCTTGTCGACGGGGATGACCGTTTCCCTCTTCTTCGGGTCGCGGCGCACGAAGACGAAGTCGGGATGGAAGACCGTGTCGGCCTCGAGATCGATCCGCCGGCAGTGCTTGCACTTGCCGCACGGGCGCATGTCCGGCTCCCGCTCGCACAGCAGCGCCCGGGCGATCCGGCTGGCAAGGGCCAGGCGCTCCTTCGCCTCGCCCCCGTGGAGGATCACCGAGGTATACAGCCGGCCCTCGGCCGCGAGCCCTGTCAGCTCTTGAGCGGCCCGGTTCATGCGCCGGCCGACCGGTCAGGTCGCGGTTGCGGAAGCAGGTCCGAGAGCGCTTCCTCGACGGCTTCCGCGACCGTCCCGATCGGTGCCGACGCGTCGATGAGGCGGAAGCGATCCGGTTCGCCCGCGATCCGCTCCCGAAACGCGGCATGGACCCGGCGGTAGAAGGACAGGCTCTCCCGGTCGATGCGGTCCGTGCCGTGGCCGCGTCGCCGCCGCTGCGCCTCTTCGGGCGGCAGGTCGAAGAAGAGGGTGCAGTCCGGCGCACGGCAGCCGGTGGCGAGGCGGTCCGCCTTCGCGATCAGCTCCGGCTGCACGCCACGGCCGCCGCCCTGGTAGGCGTAGGTGGAATCCGTGAAGCGGTCGCACAGCACGACCGCCCCGGAGGCCAGGGCGGGCTCGATCACCTCGATCAGGTGCTGGCGGCGGCTGGCGAACACGAGCATCAGTTCGACCACGCCATCGACCTGGGCCGCCTCCCGTCTCAGGAACAACTCGCGCAGGAGGTCGGCGAATGGCGTGCCGCCCGGCTCCCGGGTCACCACGTGGGTGACCCCGCGCGCCTCAAGGCGCTGCGCAACGCGTTCGAGCTGGGTCGACTTGCCGCTGCCGTCGAGACCCTCGAAAGTGATGAACCGTCCGGCCATCCGGCGGCCATGCTAGCCCGGCGCCTCCGGTAGAGTGACCGCCGAGGAGGAGACCCTTGAGTACAGAGAGTTCCGAGAGCAATAGTCGGCCCGCCTGGGGCGTTCATGCGGCCGTCTACGCCGTCCTGCTGGCGGTGATCGCCTTCCTGGTCCTGCGTCCGGAATCCGGGGCTTCGGCCCAGGAGGAGAATCCCCAGGCTCGGGCCGTGGCCCGGCTCGACGGGGTGGACATCGGCCACGACGAGGCCCTGGAACGGGCCGCCGCGCAGTTGGACCAGTTGGAACAGCAGCGCATCCAGTGCGACCTGCAGGTCGACTCGGAGCGGCACCAATTGATCGAGCGGACACTCGAGGGGATCGTCCGCGACCGCCTGGTGATTGCCGCGGCCGGGGAGGCGGAACTCTCGCCGGAGGACTGGCGTGAGGGGCAGATGGAGCGTCTCCAGGCCGACTTGACGGACGAGGAGATCGACGCCTTCTTCACCGAGAACGAAGGCCGGATCCGTGGCGGACGGGAGGAACTCGAGGACCAGGTGCGGGTGTTTCTGGCCCAGCAGCGGTTCGTCGAGCAGCTCGAGGACGGGCACGAGATCGAGTACCTGCTCGAGCCGTACCGTCTCGCCGTCGATCCCGGGACCGGCCCGGCCCGGGGCGCGGCGGAGGCGCCGGTGACGATCGTTGAGTGGTCGGACTTCGAGTGCCCGTACTGCAAGCGGGTCCTGCCGACCCTGGAGCAGCTCTTCGAGGAGTACCCGACCGAGGTGCGCCTCGTGTTCCGTCACTTCCCGCTGCACGCGATCCATCCCAACGCCCAGGGCGCCGCCGAGGCCGCGGTCTGCGCCCAGGACCAGGGCGCCTTCTGGGAGCTTCACGATCTGATGTTCGAGGAGCAGGACGCGCTGACCGCGTCAGACCTGAAGAAGAAGGCGGAGCGCGCCGGGCTCGACACGGAGGCCTTCGCCGCCTGCATGGAGGCTGAGGACACGCCGGAGCGCGTGGAGGCCGACCGGCGTGCCGGAATCCAGGTCGGGGTCAACGGGACGCCGGCCCTGTTCGTGAACGGCCGGCCGCTCGCGGGCGCGGTCGCCTACGAAGATCTGGCCGGCGTGGTCGAGGAGGAACTTCTTCGGACCGCGGCGGGAGAACAGGCGTCGGAACCGGGGCAGGGGCCTTGATGCCGGATGAGCGGGCGGGTGGCTGAGCCGGACGCTCCGGTCTTCGTTTCCTACCGGCCCCCTCGGGTCGAGCCACCCGAAATGGAACGCCGGGCGGACCGGATCTTCGAGGAGTTCGACAGCCGGCGCAGCGTGCGCTTCTTCACCGACGAGCCGGTGCCACGGCGGCTGATCGAACGGGCGATCGAGGCCGCGTCGACCGCGCCCTCGGGGGCGCACCGCCAGCCCTGGCGGTTCGTCGCGGTCAGCGATCCGGAGATCAAGGCGCGGATCCGGGAGGCGGCGGAGGCCGAAGAGAAGCACAGCTATCTCGGCGGCCGGATGCCGGACGAGTGGCTGGAGGCGCTCAAGCCCCTGGGCACGGACTGGCGCAAGCCCTTCCTGACCACCGTGCCCTGGATCGTCGTCGTGTTCGCCGAGCTGTTCGGCTTCGACGAGCAGGGAGCGAAGCGCAAGAACTACTACGTCAAGGAAAGCGTCGGCATCGCCTGCGGCCTGTTCATCGCGGCCCTGCACGGAATGGGCCTCGCCACGCTGACCCACACGCCGAGCCCGATGCGCTTCCTGAGCGAGATTCTCGAGCGGCCGCCGAACGAGAAGCCGTACATCCTCTTTCCGGTCGGCTACCCGGCGCCGGATTGCGAGGTGCCCGACCTGCGGCGCAAGTCACTGGCCGAAGTCGCGCTGTGGCGCATCGATGGCGCCGGCGACTGACCAGGCGGCCTGAGCAATGATTGGTCTCATCCTGGCCGGCGGTGTCGGTTCGCGGTTCTGGCCGGTGAGCAGACGGCGACGCCCGAAGCAGCTCCTCGACCTGCTCGGCGGCGGTTCGCTTCTCGACGCGACCGCGCGCCGGATCGAGCCGCTCTGCGGCGCGGACGGGCTCTGGGTCTGCACGACGGAGGAACTGGCGCCCGCGGTCGCGGCCGAACTGCCGGGGCTTTGCCCCTCGCGCATCCTGGGCGAACCGAGCGGCCGCAACACGGCGCCGGCGATCGGCTGGGCCGTGCGTTCGATGCCGGAACAGGGTCGGGACGACGTGATCGCCGTGTTCCCATCCGACCACTGGGTCGCCGACGAGGATGCCTTCCGGCAGGTGCTTCGCGTGGGCGCCCAGGCGGTCGAGCGCGGCGACCACGACGTGGTGACCGTCGGCATCGCACCCGCCTGGGCGGAAACCGGCTACGGCTACCTGGAGCTTGAGGCGTCCACGGAGGCCGGGAGTGTCGAGCGGGTGGCGCGGTTCACCGAGAAGCCGGACCCGGAGACGGCGGTTCGCTTCAAGGCGTCCGGCCGTCACTTCTGGAACGCCGGGATCTTCCTGTTCCGGGGCTCCGTTCTGCTCGATCTCTACCGCCGGCACCTGCCCGAACTCGCCGCCGGCCTCGAGCGTCTGGCCGCGGACGGGAGCGACCCGGAGCGCCGGCGCGCGCTCTACGCGGAGCTCGAATCCGTGTCGATCGACTACGGACTGATGGAGCGGCTGTCCTCGATCGGATGCGTCGTGGCCGACTGCGGCTGGAACGATCTCGGCTCCTGGGGGTCGTTGGCGGAGGCGCTGCCCGAGGACGGCGACGGCAACCGGACGGTGGGCGCCACGTTCGCCGTCGATGCGCGGGACAACCTCCTCTTCGCCGACGCCGGCACGGTGGCGGCGATCGGGGTCGAGGGCCTGGCGATCGTCAGGACCGGCGACGCGGTGCTCGTCGTGCCGCGCGAGCGGGCGCAGGACGTGCGCCGCATGGTCGAGAAACTGCGGGCCCTTGGCCGCCGGGAGTTGCTTTGATCGCGCTGTTGGTCGCCTCGCAACTGCAGGCCCCGGGCCGCCGGGGACTGCTCTGAGCGCATTGACGCCAGTGGCCTGGAGCGGCGCCGGGCTCCGCGGCCTCGCGTCCTGCCGGTCCGAGTTGCTGGCGGCCTTCAAGGAGCGCTCGGACTGGGAGGTCGAGCTCGGCTTCGGCAAGGGCCGCTTCCTGCTCGCGTCGGCCGCCGCGGCGCCCGGGCGTCCGTTTCTCGGTGTGGAGATGGTGTCGAAGTACTTCCGGCTGGCGGCTCGCCGGGCCGGGGCTCGGGCCCTCGACAATCTCGTCCTGCTGCGCGGCGAGGCGCTGTACCTGATTTCGACGCTGCTGCCCGCGGCGATGGCGCGTACCGTCCACATCTACTTCCCCGATCCGTGGCCCAAGACCCGGCACCATCGTCGCCGGCTGCTGGACCCGCGCACGGTCGATCTGGCGCTGGCGCTGCTCGAGCCGACTTCGGGACGGCTGTGCTTCGCCACCGACCACGTCGAGTACGGCGAGGCGGTCGTGGAGACGCTGGAGGCCCATCCCGCCGTCGACGTCGAGCACCTGCCCGGGGCTTGGCCCGAGGGGCCGCGGACGAACTACGAGGCGAAGTTCGAGGTGGAGGGCCGCTTGATCGTGCGCCTGGTGGCGAGGCTTCGGCCCGATGCCGCCAGCCTGCTCCATCCGGTCGGGCGAGAGTCGATCCTGGTCGCTCCGGCCGGGGATCAGCCGGCGAGCACCAGCTTCACTTCGTCGTAGACGGCCTCGCTGCAGTAGACCCTGTAACGATCGATCCGCCGAAGAAAGCGCATGAAGTGACTGGCTTCCTCAAGCGGCAGTAGCCGTCCGTTCGCCTGACGGACGGGCACGCGGCCGCGGCCGAGCCGGTGAGGATCCTTGGCCGAGTTCGAGATCAAGAGATCCCGGCCGTAGCGCTCGCGCAGGGGTTCGAGGCGCCGTTCGAACGCGAGCTTCTGTTCCGGCGCCAGGTGCTCCTCGGTCTCGTGGGCGAGCCGGAAATGGGCGCGGTCCGTGATGGCGCGCGCGTGCAGGCTGTCCGAACGCCGCATCCGGGTCATCATCTCGCCGTCGTCGTCGGCCAGGAAGCGGTCGGGATCGCTGCTCCAGGTGATCCCCTGCTCGTGCAGCCACTCGTTCAGGTGGAGCTCCAGGGCCTTGCCGGTGACGTGGAAGTAGACCTGCGTGAACATGTAGTAGCGGGCCAGGATCAGGCTCTCGACCGCGTGCAGGCCCTCGGCGTCGATGCCCAGCCGGTGCTCGCCGGTCGCGTCGTCGACCAGGGGCCGCACGGTCGAGACGACCTGGTCGAGGTCGAAGTTGCCGTAGCGCACGCCGCAGAAGAGGGAGTCGCGCAGCAGGTAGTCCATCTTGTCCACGTCGAGTTCGCCGCTGACGATGGGCGAGAGCAACCGCTCCGGCCCTTCGAGCCGGTCGCCGAGCAGCCGGATCACGTCCGAGCCCTCGACCCCGTTGCCGAAGCGCTCGAAGACGCCGCCGATCTCGTCGCCGGCGAGCAGGCGCCGGCTCATCTCCTCGTGGTCGATCCCGTCCTCGAACAGGTCCTCGGCCCAGTGGCTGAACGGGGCGTGGCCGAGGTCGTGGAGCAGGGCGGCCGCCCGGACCAGGCGGCGGGCGCGCGCCCGCGGACCGGGGTCGAGCGGCATCTCGTCGGCCCGCGCCAGGGCGTCGTAGACGCGCCCGGCGAGGTGCATCGTGCCGAGGGCGTGCCCGAAGCGGCTGTGCTCGGCGCCGGGGAATACGAGATGGGTCAGGCCGAGTTGCCGGACCTGTCGCAGGCGCTGCATCGGCCTGGTCCGGATCAGCGCGGCCTCCAGCTCGTCGGCTTCGATGAAGCCGTGAATCGGATCGCGGAAGGCGAGCTTGGGAGACGCGTTCATCGGGTGGGTCACTGGTTGCTACTCTACGGCTGGCTCCGGCCAATACGATGACGTACCTCGGGTTCAGGTCCAGCGGCGGCGCGTCGAGGCAGGGCGTGCTCTTCCTGGCGCTCCTGGCTCTGGTCGCGATTCCCGTGCTCCGGGCCCAGTCGCCGGAAGCCCCGGCCGCGCCGCCCGATCCGGGGGCCGAGGGCATCGGCCTGCGCGAACGGATGAGCCGGCTGGTGGAGCGGGTGAAGTACGAGCAGAACCGGATCGAGACCCTCCAGGCGCGCCTGGTGCAGTACGAGAGCAGCGAGCTGCTGCTCGAGCCGGAGGAGAGCCGGGGCTGGTTCCGCTACCGGCCGCCCGAGGAACTCCGCTGGGAGATCGTCGAACCCGATCCCATGGTGGTGACCGTGCGGGGCGACGTGGCGACGACCTGGTACGCCGACCTCGGCACGGCGAAGGTGGCGGAGGTCGGCCGTCTCTCGGAGCAGGTTCTCGTCTATTCGGGACCGGCCGGCAGTCTCGAGACGCTGATGAAGTACTTCACGGTCCGGGTGGAGTTTCCCGAGGAGGCGGGGGCTCCGTACTACCTGCACCTGACGGCGGACTACAGGAGAGTCGAGAAGTACGCCAGGACGATCGACATCTGGATCGACGCCGAGACCTTTCTGCCACGGAGTTTCAAGGTCGTGGGGGCCAGCGGCGACGAGCTCCTGATCGAGCTCGAAGACATGGTCCTGAACGAGCCGATCGACGACGAGGAGTTCATTCTCACGTTGCCGGACGACGTCGAGGTGACGAAGATCGACCTGAAGAAGCCCTGACCTCGGTGGTGGACCAGGTTGAGGCGGAGTCGTCCGCCCGTTCCGGTCGGCTGCGGTTCCGCGTCGAGCGCCGGTCCGGGCTGGCCCGGCTGGGTCGTCTGACCACGCCGCACGGCGTGGTCGAGACCCCGGCGTTCATGCCGGTCGGCACGCTGGGCGCGGTGAAGGGGATGGACCACGACCGGCTTGTGTCCTCGGGGGCGCAGCTCTTGATGACCAACCTCTTCCACCTGCTGGAGCGGGTGGGCGCGGAGCGCATCGCCGGGCTCGGCGGACTGCACGACTTCATCGGCTGGGACGGTCCGCTGGCGATGGACAGCGGCGGCTACCAGGTGTTCAGCCTGGCCGGTCTGCGGCGGGTCACCGACGGCGGGGTGATGTTCCAGAGTCCCCACGACGGCAGTCGGGTGGAATTGACGCCGGAGCGGGTGGTCGAGGTCCAGGACCTGATGGGCGTCGACCTCGCGATGGTTCTCGACGAGTGCCCCCCGTGGCCGGTGGAGCACGAAGCGGCGGCCGAGTCGTTGCGCCGCACGACGTTGTGGGCGCGGCGTTCCCTCGACCGCTGGCGTGCCGGCGGCCCGGGAGCGGCCGGCCTGTTCGGGATCGTCCAGGGCAGCTTCTTTGAGGACCTGCGGCTCCGCGGCGTGGCGGACCTGGCCGCGCTGCCCTTCGACGGCTACGCGATCGGCGGCGTCAGCGTCGGCGAGGATCGCGAGCTGGGCCGGCAGGCCGTGTCCTGGGTGGCGCCCGCGCTGCCCGATGACCGGCCACGGTACCTGATGGGTCTCGGCACGCCCGAGGACATCCTCCACGCCGTGGGTCTCGGCGTCGACCTGTTCGACTGCGTGCTGCCGTCGCGCAACGCCCGTCACGGGACGCTGTTCACGTCCGCCGGCATGGTGCGGATCAAGACCGCCCGCTATCGCGACGATCCGCGCCCGCTGGACGCCACCTGCGGCTGCTCGCTGTGCAGCCGGCACAGCCGCGCCTTCCTGCACCACCTGTTCCGCTGCGGCGAGATCACGGGCAAGGTGCTGGCCACGGAGCACAACGTGCGCTTCTTCCTGGACTTCATCGCCGGGCTGCGACGGGAGATCGCGGCCGGCAGGCTGGCGGGCCCGGCGCGCGGAGAACAGCCGGAGGACACGCGGGAAGCCGAACGGCGATAGGGTACGCCCTGCGGTGCGGGCTGCGAGAGGCTCGGAGCCGGCCGGAAGGCCGGCGCACCCCAGTTGCCTGCCCGCACCACCCTAGGAGTACCCGAGATGATTCCTGATTCCAACCTGTTTGTGGCCGCGGGGGGCGCACCGTCGGGCCTCATCCAGATCCTGCCGCTGATCCTGATCGGCGGCATCTTCTACTTCCTGCTCATCGCCCCGGAGCGACGCCGCCGAAAGCAGCTCCAGGCGACGGTCGAAGCGCTGAAGCGGGGCGACCGCGTCGTCACTCAGGGCGGTCTCTACGGTGAGGTCGTGTCGACCGAGCCGACTTCCGTGATCCTCAAGATCGCGGACGGCGTGAAGGTCAAGGTGACCAAGGCGGCAGTGAGCGGCATGGCGGAGGAGCCGAAGTCATGAACCGGAACCTGCTCATGCGGGGCCTGCTCGTCGTCGTCGTGGTTGCCACGTGCGCCTTCTGGGCGTTTCCGCTCGCCGACTCGATCTCGTTGGGGCTCGACCTGCGAGGCGGCATTCACCTCGTGCTCGAGGTGTTGACCGATGATGCGCTTCGGGCGGAAACCCAGAAGGACATCGACAGCATCGTCCAGGAACTCGACGAGAAGGGAGCCTCCGGGGTCACCGGCGCGATCGACTCACCGGTCGGCTTCCGCCTCACCGGTCTGGCGCCCGACCAGGACGAACTGCTGCCCGGCGTCCTCGAGGAGACCATGCCGTACTGGAACTTCCGGCGCAGCGGCGGGGAGGTGATCTTCGACCGCCGGGCGGACGAGGTGAACAACATCCGCGAAATGGCGATCAACCAGGCTCTGCAGACGATCCGCAACCGGGTCGACGAGTTCGGCGTCGCCGAGCCGGTGATCCAGCGTCAGGGCCTGGGCAGCAACCGGCTGGTCGTCCAGCTACCCGGCGTCGACGATCCGGAGCGGGTGAAGAACCTGATCAAGAACACCGCCTTCCTCGAGTTCCGGCTCGCCGAGTATCCGCCCAGCGGCGGCGCGGCCGTGGACACCCAGGAGATTCTCGGCCAGTACGGCGGCACGCTTCCCGATCACCTCGAGATCGTGGCCCAGGACCTGCGGGGCGAAGATGGCAACGTGGTCGGCCAGGGCTACTACGCGCTGGAGAAGCGGCCCGTGATCACGGGACGCGATCTGAAGACGGCGCGCGCGAGCCTCGGCCAGTTCCAGGAGCCGGTGGTCAACTTCTCGCTCACCCACGAGGGCGCCCAGATCTTCGAGGACTGGACGGGTGCGAACGTCGGCAGGCCGCTGGCGATCGTCCTCGACGGTCGGGTGCAGTCGGCGCCGACGATCGAGAGCCGGATCTCGGACTCCGGGGTCATCACCGGGTCCTTCACGCAGCAGGAGGTCGAGGACCTGGCGACCGTGTTGCGTTCCGGCGCCCTGCCGGCCGGCATCGAGTACCTGGAGCAGCGCGCGGTCGGCCCGTCGCTGGGACAGGACTCGATCGACCAGGGCACGCGCGCCTTCGCCTACGGCATCGCTCTGGTCCTGGTGGTCATGCTCTTCGTGTACAAGGGTTCGGGCATCAACGCGATGGTCGCCCTGGCCCTCAACTTCGTCCTCGTGTTCGGCGTCCTCGCCTACTTCGGCGCCGCCCTCACCCTGCCCGGGATCGCGGGCCTGATCCTGACGATCGGCATGGCGGTGGACGCCAACGTGCTGGTGTTCGAGCGGATCCGCGAGGAGCTTCACAACGGTCGGACGGTCAAGGCTTCCGTCGTTTCCGGCTTCGGCAAGGCGTGGTCGTCGATTCTCGACGCGAACCTGACGACCCTGATCGCGGCCATCTTCCTGATCAACTTCGGCACCGGTCCGATCCGCGGGTTCGCGGTGACGCTCACCGTCGGCATCCTTGCTTCCGTGTTCACGGCCGTCTTCAATAGCCGGCTCCTGTTCGACCTGCTCCTCTCGCGCTCAGGCCGCGTCGAGCGTTTGTCCATCTGAGGGGTTCGTCGATGGAGTTCTTTCGCAATACGAGTTTCGATTTCATGCGCCTGCGGCGCGTGTGTCTGGGTCTGTCCACTGTCGTGGTCGTCGCCGCGCTGGGCTTCATCTTCAGCCGGCAGTTGAACCTCGGCATCGACTTCGCCGGCGGCACGCAGATGATCGTGCAGTTCGCCGAGTCGCCGGATGTACAGGAACTGCGCGGGTTGCTGGAGGACGCGGGGATCGAGAACGCGTCGATCCAGTCGTTCGGCACCGAGGAGGACAACTCGGTCATTCTCAGAACCCCGACCGCCGAGGAAGGCGGCCAGGAAGGGGCCGTCCGGATCGAGGGGATGCTCCAGCAGAGGTACAACGGCGGCGTTTCCGGGTTCGACCTGAACCGGCAGGGAACGGAGGCGTTGGCGTCTCTGCTGCTCGAAGCCGATCCGGACGACCAGCGCGCCTCGGGCGACGACATCGCGGCCCGGGAGCACTATCGGGCGGCCTCCGCCGAGGTGATGGCGCACCGGCGGAGCGAGGGCCTGATCACGGACTGGTCCGAGATCGAGCCGGGCGAGGCGCTGAGCAGCGCCGCGATCGCGGCGATCCGGGAACGCGCGACCTTCGGCAACTTCGCCGTGCTGTCGAGCGACAACGTCCTGCCCCAGATCGGCAGCGAGCTGCGGCGCAAGGGACTGCTGGCGATCGGCTTCTCCCTGGCCGGCATCCTGGCCTACATCTGGTTCCGCTTCGAGTTGCGATTCGGTATCGGCGCCCTGGTCGCGCTCGCGCACGATGTCGCCGTCTGCCTGGGCCTGTTCGCGTTCGCCGGCTATGAGTTCAACCTGACCACGGTGGCCGCGTTCCTGACCGTGATCGGCTACTCGGTGAACGACTCCGTCGTCGTCTTCGACCGCGTGCGCGAGAACCTGCGGCGCAGCCGTCGCGAGAACCTGGTGGACGTGCTGAACCGGAGCCTGAACCAGACCCTGTCGCGCACCGCCCTGACGTCGGGCACCACCCTGCTGGCGGTCGGCAGCCTGTTCATCCTGGGCGGCGACGTGATTCGCGGCTTCTCCTTCCTGCTCCTGATCGGGGTGGTCGTCGGCACGTACTCGTCGATCTACGTCGCCAGCCCGATCGTGCTGATCTGGGAGGGTTCGTTCGGCCGCGAGCGGCGTCAGAAGAGGGCGAACGCGGCGTAAGGGAGAAGCGATGGCCCCGGCGAACCGACCCCAGGATCCGCTGCCGGTGCGGGAGCCCGGGGACGTGGGGATCGGCGAGGTCCTCCGTCGCCTCGAAGAGAACGAGCGCGTCTGCGACGAAGCCTGGCTCCGCCGCGCGTACGAGTACGCCGAGCGATCCCACCGCGGGCAGGTCAGGCGTTCGGGCGACCCGTACATCAGCCATCCGCTCGGTGTCGCCCACATGCTGGCCGAGTTCAACTTCGATCAGACGAGCGTCGCCGTCGGCCTGCTGCACGACGTCCTGGAGGACACCGGGGCCACGAAGAAGGCTCTCGCGGCGGAGTTCGGAGACGAGATCGCCGATCTCGTGGACGGCGTGTCGAAGATCGGCCGCCACGAGTACGTCCGCAGCGACGAGGTGCAGGCGGAGAGCTTCCGCAAGCTGATCCTGGCCTCGGCCCGCGACCTGCGGGTCATCGTGGTGAAGCTGGTCGATCGCCTCCACAACATGCTCACCCTGGAGCATCTCGAGCCCGGGAAGCGGCGGCGGATCTCGCGCGAGACGCTGGAGATCTACGCGCCGCTCGCCCATCGGTTGGGGATGTCGCGGATTCAGCGCGTGCTGGAGGACCGGGCGTTCAGGTACCTGCATCCGCACCACTACGAGGACATCCGGAGACAGCTCGACGAGCGGATCAAGGGGGCCCGGAGCACGACCCGGCGAATCGCCGAGCGCCTGCGCGAGGCGCTTGAGAAGGCGGACATCGAAGCCGAGATCAGTCACCGGGTCAAGGGCTACTACTCCATCTACCAGAAGCTCCGCCGCAGGCAGATCGATCTGCCGGACCTGTTCGACTTCCTGGCCTTCCGGATCATCACGGTCGACGTGAAGGACACCTACGCCGCGCTCGGCGTCGTGCACCAGGTCTGGCGTCCCATTCCGGGCCGCTTCAAGGACTACATCGCGATGCCGAAGCCGAACCTGTACCAGTCGCTGCACACGACGGTGCTCGGCCGCGGCGGGCAGCCGTTCGAGGTCCAGATCCGGACCCAGGCGATGGACCTGCTCGCGGAGGAGGGCGTGGCGGCGCACTGGCGGTACAAGGGGGGCCAGCTCGACACGGACGAGAACGACGTCAGCATCGTCTGGCTGCGCCAGCTCCTCGAGTGGCAGCAGGAGGTGCCGGACCCGCGCACCTTCCTGAGCGCGCTCAAGATCGATCTCTATCCCGACGAGGTGTACGTGTTCACGCCCAAGGGCGACGTGCTTTCGTTCCCCCGCGGCGCGACGCCGCTCGACTTCGCCTATCGCATTCACACGGAACTCGGCCATCACTGCAGCGGTGCGCGGGTGAACGGCCGGCTGGTGCCGCTGCGTACCGAACTGAACAACGGCGACATCGTCGAGATCACGACGAACCCGAACCGCGAACCCAGCCGCGACTGGCTGAACATCGTCGCCACGACGCGGGCGAGGAGCAAGATCCGTCAGTGGATCAACGCCGAGCAGAAGAAGCGCGCGATCGAGATCGGCCGCACGATGCTGACCAGCGAGCTGCGCCGCTACCGGGTGAGCCCGCGCCGCGTGTTCGACTCGAAGGAGATGGCGGACTTCGTGGCCGCCGAGGGCTACGGCAACGTCGACGAGTTGTTCAGCCGGCTGGGCTTCGGCCGCGGTTCGGTCAAGCCGGTGTTGCGCGCGGTCCTGCCGCCGGAGCGCCTGCGACGCCGGGACGAAGGGCCCGGCCGCCTGCGCCAGGCGGTGAGCAAGGTGCTGCCCCGCGACCAGGCCAGGCTGGTGGTCAAGGGCGAGAACGACATGCTCGCGTTCTTCGCCGGCTGCTGCAGCCCGTTGCCGGGCGAGGAGATCATCGGTTTCGTGACCCGCGGCCGGGGTGTTTCAGTCCACTCCGTGGACTGCCCCAACGTGCGCAACCTGCTGTACCACCCCGAACGGGAGATCAGCGTCGAGTGGGCGCGCCGCAACGACGCGATGTTCGCGGTCACCCTGGTCATCGAGACCCGCGACCGGCCCGGCGTGCTCGCACGCGTCACGGAAGCGATCGCCAAACAGGGCAGCAACATCCGCCACATCGAGAGCCGCAGCCGCGGCCACGGCGAAGCCTCGATCGACGTCGTGGTCGACGTCCGCAACCGCAAGCACCTGAACCGACTCCAGCAGTCGCTGGAAGACCTCCCCGCCATCCGCACCGTGAAGCGCCGCCCGGGCGCGCCGCCGGCCTCGGCGGCCGGCTGACGGGCTGACGGCTCACCCGTCCCCTCCGGCCTCCGGCGCGGACTGGATGGCGTCGGACGGCCGTTAGACGAAGTCGGCCGGGGGGCCGTAGACGATGGTGAAGGGCTTGCCCATGAACTCATGGAGGGAAAGAACATGAACACGAGTCGTCGAATCCACGTTGTCGTTGCCGCGGTGACCGCCGCGGCGATTCTCCTGGTGCCTGCCGCGCTGGCGCAGGACGCCAGGGAGCAGGCCGCCCAGCACAGACGTCCGGCCGGGTCCGTGACCATTCAGGCGAGCCCGAGCAGCGTTCCCGAGACCGGCGGCGAGGTCGAGTTGTTCGCTCTCGTGCGCGACGACCGGGGACGGCCGCTCGGGAACGCGAAGGTGAACTTCCTTACCGAGACCGGCAGGCTCGGCTCCGGAGGTCGGCTGCTCACGACTGGAGCGGACGGGGGCGTCACGGACCGGCTCACGGTGACTGCCGCTGAACTTGCCGTGGTACAGGAGAACAGGTTCTGGCTGACGGCGGCGGTCGGCTCCGGCCGCAGGGAGCTGGTCACGCAGAATGTCGGCATCCGTATCCAGCGACTGCCGGAGGCTGCCTTCAAGTTCAGTCCCGGCGGTCTGCTCGTCGCATTCCGCGATACTTCCGTGGGTCAGGTGACGAGCAGACAGTGGGACTTCGGTGACGGCACGACGAGCACGGCCCAGAGTCCATCCCATGCCTTTGCCAAGCCCGGTTACTACGCGGTGACCCTGCGTGCCGGCAACCCGGTGGGCTCGGACGAAGTGACCAGGCTGGTCTGGGCCGAAGGTCGCCCGGACACGAGCGAGTAGACGCTCCCTTCGCAGCGTTCGTATACTGATTCGAGAGATGGACACCCGGCGCCGATTCCTGCCTGCCGTCATCGTCGCCAGCTTGTGTCTGGCGCTCCTGGTGGCGTGTGAGAAGACGAACCCGGTGGCCCCGTCGGGCACGCTGATCACGATCAGTGCGAATCCGGACCGCATCCCGTCGGACGGGAGTGCGGAGATCCGGGTCGTGGCGCTGCGGCCGAACGGCACGCCGGTCAGTTCCGGCACCCTGGTGCGGCTCGCGACCACGCTGGGTTCGATCCCGGCGAGCGTTCCCGTCGACGATCGTGGCGAGGCACTGGCGATGCTGGCGGCCAACGGCCAGTTCGGCGTTGCCACCGTCTCGGCCAGCACCGGCGGCTCGGAGACGGCGACGGTGGAGATCCAGCTCGGTCTTTCGCCGGCTTCGGTCACCGTGCAGGTGACGCCGAACAGCGTGCCCGAGACGGGCGGGGAGGCCGATCTGCTGGCCATCGTTCGCGACGACCGGGGCCAGCCGCTCGAGAACGCCGAGGTCAACTTCCGCACCGAGGTCGGCACACTCGACTCGGGCGGGGGACTGATCTCCACAGGGGCCGACGGCACCGCGTCGGACCGGCTGATCGTCACGTCGGGCGATCTCGACACGCTGACGGGCGACAACTTCCAGGTCGGCGTCGACGTCGGCAGCGGCGGCGGCGAGTTGGTCACGACGAACGTGAACGTCAGCATTCAGCGGCTGCCGCGGGCGGACTTCACGTTCAACACGCGCAACCTGCTTGTTTCCTTCGAAGATACGACGGACGGCCGCACGACGAGTTGGCTTTGGACCTTCGGCGACGGCAACACGAGCACGCGGCAGAACCCGACCCATACCTATGCCGAGACAGGCACGTACGCGGTCACCTTCCGGGCGACCAACACGCTCGGTTCCGATGAGGTGACGAAGTTCGTCCAGGTCACGGGTCAGTAGCGAGACCCGGGATGGCGGGCGAAGGAGGCCCGGTGGTTTCTCGATGGCCGGCGCCGACAGTGACGCTGGGCGAGTTGTACCTGGCGCAAGGACACCGCCGCGAAGCCGCGGAGATCTTCGAGCAGATCCTCCGGGCCGACCCGGGCAACCGCCGGGCGCGCGAAGGACTGGAAGGCCTGCGCAGGCGCGGCAAGGGTAAGCCCGCCGCGGCGGGACGCCGATAGCGGATACACTCCGCCGTCGTGCTGACCCATGAACAAGTTGACGCGCTGATCCGCTACATCGCCGAGGAGCGGCGTGGCGGCTCGGACCTCTCGGTGGAGTACCAGGTGGGCGGCCTCTACCTGCGGGTGGGCGGCGATCGTGGAGGTGCGTCCGGGGGCCCCCGGGTGGAACGTGCCGCGCCGCCGGCGATCGCCGATTCGCCGGAGCCGGCGGCGGTCGAGGAGCGGGCCACCGAAGAGGAGCCGGCGCTCGACGGGCACGTACTGACTTCCCCGATCGTGGGCACGTTTTACGTCGCACCCGGCCCCGACGCTCCGCCTTACGCTGAGGTGGGCTCCCAGGTTGAGAAGGGTCAGGTCGTCTGCATCGTCGAAGCGATGAAGCTGATGAACGAGATCGAGGCCGATGTCTCGGGAGTCATCACCTCCGTGATGCCCGCGAACGGCGACCCGGTCGAGTTCGGGGCGCCTCTCTTCGTAATTCAGACCTGAGCAACCCTTGCGCAGAATCCTCGTCGCCAACCGTGGCGAGATTGCGGTGCGAATCATCCGCGCCTGCCGGGACCTCGACATCACGACCGTCGCCACCTTCAGCACGGCGGATCGGGAAGCCCTTCACGTGCGCCTCGCCGACTTTGGCGTCTGCGTGGGGCCGCCGGCACCCGCCGGGAGCTACCTGCACCAGCGCAACCTGCTGTCAGCGGCGAACATCACCGGCGCGGAGGCGGTCCATCCCGGGTACGGCTTCCTGGCTGAGAACGCCGACTTCGCCGCTGCCGTCGAGCAGTGCGGCCTGACCTGGATCGGACCGTCGTCGTCGTCGATCCGCACGCTGGGCGACAAGGGCAGAGCGCGCGAAGCCGCGGTCGCGGCCGATGTGCCCGTGCTCGAGGGCGGTCCGCTGCCCGAGGGGTCCGAGGCAGCGGCGGACTTCGCCGACGGGATCGGCTATCCCCTGATGCTGAAGGCCGCCGCGGGCGGTGGCGGTCGCGGCATGCGGATCGTCCGGGACCGCGCGGGACTCGAGAGCGCCCTCGAGTCGGCGGCGAGCGAGGCCCGCGCCGCCTTCGGCAGCGGCGAACTCATCGTGGAGCGGCTCGTGGAACGGCCGCGCCACATCGAGGTCCAGGTCTTCGGCGACTCCTTCGGCCGCACGGTGCAACTGGGCGAGCGCGACTGCTCGATTCAGCGCCGCCATCAGAAGCTCCTGGAGGAGGCTCCGGCGCCCGCGATAGGCGCCGACCTGCGGCGATCCCTTGGCGATGCCGCGCTGCGGCTGGCGAAGCATGTCGGCTACGCGAACGCGGGCACGGTCGAGTTCCTGGTGGAGGGCGACCGCTTCTACTTCCTCGAGATGAACACGCGCATCCAGGTCGAGCATCCCGTGACCGAGTCGGTGACCGGCGTCGACCTCGTCAAGCTGCAGATCCTGGCCGCGGCGGGCGAGCCGCTGGGGTTGCCCGACGGCACGCCGACCAGCGGCCACGCGATCGAATGCCGGATCAACGCGGAGGATCCTGAGACCTTTGCGCCCTCGCCGGGTACGCTGCGCCGCTACCGCCCTCCTGCCGGCCCGGGCATCCGGGTCGACAGCCACGGCTTCGAGGGCGCCTCGATGCCGCCCTACTACGATTCGCTGGTGGCCAAGGTGATCGCCCACGGCGCGAACCGGGAGGAGGCGATTTCGCGGATGACCCGGGCGTTGATGGAGTTCGACATCGACGGCGTCCGAACCACGCTGCCGCTCATGCGGCGGATCGTCGGTTCGCGGTCGTTCGCTGAAGCAAGGCTCGATACCGGGTTTCTTGGTCGGCTGGACGAAGAGTGAGCGAGCTCCGACCGCCCGCGAACCGGCTCTACGCGATCGTCGATACGGGGCTCGTCGGCCGCGAGCCGGAGTCCGTCACGGGTGCGGTCAGGACGCTGCTCGACTGCGGCGCGAGGTGGATTCAGCTTCGCGCCAAGGGCCTGCCGGACCTCGCCGCGTGGCGGCTGGCGGAGGCGGTGGGTCGCGTCGTCGAGGACGCGACCACGTCAGGAAGCGGCGCCGCTGCGGACGCTCCCGTGTTCTGGATCAACGACCGGCCCGCCATTGCAGCCGCCCTGCCGGCGACACGCGGCCTCTGCTTTGGCCTCCATCTGGGCCAGGAGGACCTGCCGCCGTCCGTGGCGCGTTCGTCGCTGCCGGACGACCGGTACATCGGCCGCTCCACGCACAGCCGCGAACAGGCCGTCGAGGCCGACCGCGACCCGGCCGTCGACGCGGTGGCGATCGGCCCCGCCTTCGGCACGTCGACGAAGGATCGGCCGGACGCCGTCGTCGGCCTCGCCGGCGTAGCCGCCGCCCGCGCCGTCACCGCGAAGCCCCTGATCGCGATCGGCGGCATCGACGCCGACCGCGCCCCCCGCGTGATCGAAGCCGGCGCCGACGCCGTGGCCGTCATCTCCGCACTCGACCCGCACAGGCTCGCTGCGAGCTGCCGCGACCTGCTGCGCGCGCTCCGCTGAGGGGCGTCGCGCCGGCGTCGGTGCGCACCCTCCGGGCTGGACCGTCCTACTGGGTGCGCCGGCCCTCCGGGCGGCATCCGGCGGCGGCTGGCGTATAGTCCAACCGGATTACCTGAAGCCGATGTCCCCGCTCGCCATTCTCGTTCTGGTCCTGATCTGCGGCTTCGTGTGGGGCGGCTTCGCCTTCTTCCTGGTGCGGGCGATCAAGAGCGAACGGTCCCGCCCTCAGGACGGCTAGGGCTCCCGCAGGTCGGCCGTGCGCGTCTTCCTCGTCGGCTTCATGGCGGCCGGCAAGAGCAGGATCGGCCGGCGGCTGGCACGTTCCCTCGGTTGGCCTTTCCGGGATCTCGACTCGGACATTGCCGCGCATGAGGGGCAGCCAGTGGCCGAGATGATCGTCGAGCGTGGTGAGGCCTACTTCCGGGAACGCGAGACGGCTGCGCTTGAACGCTGCGCCGCCCTCGACCGGGCGGTGATCGCCACCGGCGGCGGCGCCTTCACTCTGGAACGGAACCGCCGCCTGATCACTGAACTGGGCACCAGCGTCTGGCTCGACCCGCCCTGGGAGGCCCTGTGCCGCCGCGCGCAGCAGTCGCACAAGCGCCGCCCGCTGTTCGAAACCCCGGACCAGGCTCGGGCCCTGTACGAGAGCCGCCTCGACTCGTACCGCCAGGCGGACGTGAGGATCCGGACGCGGGGAACCGAACGCAAGCGGGACGTCGCGACCCAGGTGATCCGGAGACTGGGCCTTTGACGTCGACGCCTACATCGGGGTGTTGATGATTTCCTGGAAGGTCTTGCCTTCGCGGGCCATTGCGGTGACCTGCTGGAGGTGGGGGCTGGTCCGGGCTTCGTTGGCGTTCTGCCAGGTGGCGATCGCTCCGTCGCGGTCGCCGAGCTGGAGGAGGAGCAGGCCTCGCATCAGCGCTGCCTGCTCGTGACCGGGGTCGCTCTGGAGCGACCGGCTCAGTGAATCCATCGCGACGTCGGCCTGGCCCATCGAGAGGCGGACGACGCCGGAGACGTAGTGGCCGTCGGGATCCTCCGGGTCGATCTCCAGGATGCGCTGGGCCTGCTGGAAGGCGTCGAAGGTGCGGCCGTTGGACAGCAGGAGCTGGGTCAGGGCGCGGTGCAGGTCGATGTTCGTTGGGTCGGCTTCGATCTGCCGCCGCAGTTCCTCGGCCTGCCGGGCCATCTCGGGGCCGAGCGGGGCCTGGCCGCGGAAGTCGGTGCCGCCGGCCTGCTGTTCGGCCATCTGCTGGGCCTCGGGATCGGGCCGGGCGTCGGACTGGGCCCAGATCACGAGGGCGGCGACCAGGCCGACCACGCCGCCGCCGAGGAGGACGCCGGAGAGCAGGGGGTGAGCCTGGACGAAGGACCGGCCGGCAGGTTGTGTCACCTTCGGTGCGGCGCGGTGCTGGGGGGCGATGGTGGCGATCGCTTCCTCGACCTCGTCGAGCTCCTTGAGCACCCGGGCCGTCGAGACCTGGAGCCGGCGGCGGTCGGCTGCTTCGAGCCCGGCCTGCTTCAGCCGGCCGATGAGATCCTCGCGTCGGCTCAGGAGGTCCGCGCGCTGAAGATCGAGCGCGGCCGCGCGCGTCGCGGCTTCCCGGGGCAGGAACGCGAACCCGAGTCCCAGGCCGGCGAGGACGGCGACCGCCAGTGCGACCGTCGCGACGATAGTCAGGTCGCTGTCTCCTGCTCCACTTGTTGCAGGTAGGCGTCGAGGGCCTCGTCGCCGCCTTGCCGGCGCAGCCGCAGCCGGCGCACGACCAGCAGGGCGCCGACAACAACGATCGACGCGGGCGCCCCCCAGACGATCAGGTTGAGCCCCCGGGCGCGCGGCTCGAGCAGGACGAACTCGCCGTAGCGCTGCTCGAAGTAGCCGACGACCTGCTCCCGGGTGTAGCCGGCGGCGAGCAGGGACCGTGCTTCCTCGCGCATCGCCTGTGCCGACTGGGCGCCGGAGTCGGCGATCGAAAGGGCCTGGCACTTCGGGCAGCGGATCTCGGCCGCGACGCCGGCGACGACCTGGTCGAGTTCGGCGCCGGAGAGGGGTCGGCCGAGGGGGTCGCCCAGTTCATGGGATGCCTCGACGCCCAAACCCTGTCGGCGTTCTCCTTCCGCCGGCGGCAGCAGCAGGTCGGGCTGCGTAGCCGGCGGCTGGGCCGAAGCCGTCGCGGCGAACACGAGCGGGGTCAGCAGCGCCAGGAGGGCGGCCACCGGGATGAACCGCCGGCGGTCCGGCCGGGGCGTCGAGCCTGAGCGCCGCATGTCAACCGGTCGCCTCGGCCGGCTGCGCCAGCAGGCGGTTGGCGACGCCGAGGAGCTGGTCCGGCGAGACCGCACCGATCGCCTTGTCGACGATCACGCCGTCGCGGTCGATGAAGAAGGTCTCGGGCGGTCCGTAGACGCCGTAAGCGATCGCGACCCGGCCGCCGTCGTCGACCAGCGATGGCCCCCAGCTTCCGTAGTCGGTGTTGAACCGCGCGATCTGGTCGGGGTCGTCCTGGAAGATGACGCCGAGGAAGTGGATCTCGCCCTGCCAGCGTCGCGCTCCGGCCATCAGGAGCGGGTGCTCGATGATGCACGGCGGACAGTAGGTGGACCAGAAGTTGATGATGACCGGCTGGCCGCGCAAGTCCGCCAGGTCGACGACGTTGCCGTCGAGGTCGGCGAGCCGGAAGTTGGGCGCCGGTTTGCCGATCAGCGGCGACTCGACGATCTGGGGGTCGTGCCGGAAGCCGAACCCGAGCAGCAGCAGCAGCGGCGCCGCGATGACGAGTCCGACGAGGAGGACCTTGCGGTTCATCGACCTCCCCCTGCGGGCGATGCGGCGAGATCCGGGACGGAGCGAGGCGGCGCGGCCGCCCGCCGTTCGGCGGCGGTCGGAATCAGGCACAGGGCGGTGCCCAGGACCATGATCACGACGCCGATCCAGATCCATGCAACGAGCGGCGTCCTGATCGCGCGCAGACCGATCGACCCGTCGCCGCCGACGTTCATCAGGGTGAGGTAGAGGTCGTGTCCCGCCGTCGTGCGGACCGCGGGCGTGCCGATCGGTTCACGCTGGTTCGGGTAGATGTTGAGGGACGGGTACAGGGTGCCCAGGCTCCGGCCGTTGCTCGAGACCTCGACCCGGGCCTGGTTGCGCAGAAGATGCGGCTCCTG
Organism: Thermoanaerobaculia bacterium; assembly: GCA_965232105.1. Taxonomy (GTDB): domain Bacteria; phylum Acidobacteriota; class Thermoanaerobaculia; order Multivoradales; family Multivoraceae; genus Multivorans. The sequence goes on along the minus strand of OZ246956.1, from coordinate 819,741 downwards.
GACCTGCTCGGCGCCGCGGAACGTCATCTCGTACCCGCCGAGGGTCAGCGTTTCGCCCGCGCGCAGCGTGGACTCCGCCTCGCGCTGGAAGCTCGACGACACGGCTACCGCGACGAACGTGACGACGACGCCGAAGTGGACGACGTAGGCGCCCAGCTTGTCGGGCGCCACCAGAAGCGCGGCAAGCGGCCCCCTGCCGCCCTCGCGCCGGGGCCGCGTGCGCGCCGGTCGCAGGCCCTGGTCCGCGGTGACCCAGAGCGCGAAACCGGCGAAGGCGCAGACGAGGAGCACCGGCGCGGAGCGGGCGCCGAACAGCAGCGCCACGGCCAGTCCAACGGCGGCCGCGGGCAGCGGGCGCAGCAGGGCGCGCCGCACCAGCTTCGGGTTGCTGCCGCCCCATGGCAGCGCCGGGCCGACGCCCATCATCAGCAGCAGCCCGCCGAACAGGGGTACGGCCATCCGGTTGAAGTAGGGCTCGCCGACGCTCACCTTCACCCCGCGCAGCGACTCGGCGATGATCGGGTAGATCGTGCCGACGAGCACCGTGAACATCAGGCTGACGAAGAGCAGGTTGTTCAGCAGGAAGGCGCCTTCGCGGCTGACCAGGCGTTCGTTCGAGGGCTCGGAGACCAGGGTGTCGATCCGCAGTGACAGCAGGACGACGACGGCGGCGGTGCAGAGGGCCAGGAAACCGAGGAAGACCGGGCCGATCGGGCTCTGGGTGAAGGAGTGGACGGAGTTCACGACCCCCGAGCGGGTCAGGAAGGTGCCGAGGATCGTGAGCAGGAACGTGATCATGATCAGGATCACGGTCCAGGCCTTGAGCGTTCCCCGCCGCTGCTGGACGACTCCCGAGTGGAGCGCCGCGATGCCGGTGAGCCAGGGCAGGAAGGAAGCGTTCTCCACCGGGTCCCAGGCCCAGTAGCCGCCCCATCCGAGGACCTCGTACGACCACCAGCCGCCGAGCATGATGCCGGCGGTGAGAAACGACGTCGGAACCAGCAGCCAGCGGCGCATGGGGCGCAGCCACGTGGCGCCCAGTTGCCCGCGAAGGAGCGCCGCGACCGCCATCGCGAAGGGCACCGACATGCCGACGTAGCCCAGGTAGAGCATCGGCGGATGGATCGCCATCAGCAGGTGGTTCTGGAGCAGCGGGTTGGGCCCCGGGCCGTCCGGCGGAATGGGCGCCGGCGTGGGCGCGAACGGGTCGGCGACGCTGGCGATGAGGAACGTGAAGAAGGCGCCGATCGCGAGCAGGGTCGCCAGGGTGTAGGCCAGGTAGTCCTCGTGGCCCCGCCGCTGGAAGATGGCCGTGGCCGCGATGTAGAGGCCCAGGATCAGACCCCAGAACAGGATCGACCCCTCGAGCGACGACCACAGGGAGAAGATCGTGATGTGGAGCGGCGTCGCCCGCGACCCGACCTGGGCGACGTAGGAGACGGAGAAGTCGTGGCTCAGGAGGGCGTACCACATGACTCCGCAGGCGCCGACCATGGCCACCGCGAACACGTGGGCGAGGCGCCTCGTCCAGCGCAGGCCGCTTGCCGATCGCCGCACACCGGCGATGTAGCCGAACGGAGCACCGAAGCTCGCCGCGATCAGGCCCAGGAGCACGAACCCCTGGCCCAGGGCCGAGGTCACGTGTCGAACTGCATGGATTCGATCAACTCCTCCATGCCGCGCTGGTCATCGACGTCGGGGGCCTGGTACTCGTTGTCGTGCTTCACCATGAGCCGCGAGGTGGCGAACTGGCCGTCTTCCCGGAGGGTTCCCTCGAGCACGACGCCGATGCCCTCCCGGAACATGGCCGGCGGCACCGCGGTCGTGCGGACGTCGACCTGCGACGTGCCGTCGGTGACCGTGAACTCGAGGGTCAGGCCATCCTCGCTCCGGCTCACCGAGTCCTGCTCGACGAGGCCGCCGAGGCGGATACTGGCGCCGACCGCGTCGGTCCCGGCTTCCTGAAGTTCCGTGGGACTCCAGTAGTAGACGAGGTTCTCGCCGACATCGCCGAAAGCCAGAACGGAGAGCGCGATGGCTACGACGCCTGCCGCGGCCAGCAAGAGAAGACGTCGGTTGCCGCGGTCAGGGGTTTCGCTGGTCGGGGTCGTGGGTTCCGTGCTCATGACTCGGTTCCTGCGCCGGTGCGTTGTCAAGGGCCCGTCGCCGGCGGGCGAACAGACTGAAGGTGTAGAGGGCAAGAGCCACCCCCGCCGAACCATAGGCGGCAACGACCCATCCCCAACCGCCGACTATAACGCCGTCCACCTTCGGTTTGCTCCTTTGCGTGGCGGGAAGCCGGGTTGCCCGCGGGCTCTCACTCCTCCATCGCCACGGCGGCCAGCACGCCTCCCAGCACCCAGTAGATCACATCGAAGGCGAGCAGAATGATGAACCAACTGCGTGTCTGATCCATCGGATCTCCGTGCAGCACGAGGGCCGCGCTCCTGACCGAGGCGATCAGCACGGGAATGACCAGGGGGAAGAGGAGCAGGGGCAGAAGCACGTCCTGGCTCGAGGCGCGACTGGTCATCGCCGCGTACAGCGTTCCCGGCGCGGCGAGTCCGGCAGCGGCCAGCAGCCAGACAAGCAAGAGCCCGAGCAGAGCGTTCGGCCCGGCGTCGACGCCGTAGATGATGATCGCCGAGGGCAGCAGCACGGGCGCCAGCAGGGCCAGGAAGACGAAGTTGCCCAGCGCCTTGGCGTAGAAGAGAACCGCCGGTTCGACCGGCAGCAGCAGCAGCCCCTCCAGGGCGCGGTTCTCCCGTTCGACGCGGAAGGACTCGGAGAGCCCCAGGGTGGAGCTCAGAAGCAGGGCGAGGATCAGGAAGCCGGGCGCCATCGTCGCCGCCGCGCGGTCGTCCGCGTCGATGGCGAAGGAGAACAGGACCAGCGTGATGCCCCCGAAGAGCACGATGGACAGGAACCGGAAGCGTCCCCGCCACTCGACCCGCAGGTCCTTCGCCAGCAGCAGGAGAACGGGCCGCAGCAGGTTCAACGGCCAAGCCTCCTGGCCCAGGTGGCTTCCAGGGCGGAGGCCTCGCCCTGCCAGGCCACCTGGCCCTGCTCCAGCAGAACCGCCCGGCGGCACAGGCGGGAAGCCCGTTCGATCGCGTGAGACGCGACGATCAGCGTTCCGCCGTCGTCCACGAAGCGCCCGACCCAACGCTCGACCAGGGACTGGCCCTCGGGATCGAGGGAGGCGAAGGGTTCGTCGAGAAGAAGCAGCCGCGGGTTCTCCAGCCGGGAGCGGGCGAGAATCAGGCGCTTCCTCATGCCGGCCGAGAAACCGCCGACGTGCCGGTCGGCGGCGGCCGAGAGACCGACCTCCGCGAGCAGGTCGTCGAGCCGGCTTTCGCTCGAGCCGCCGCACAGCGAGTTCCAGAGCCGCAGGGTCTCCATCGCGGTCAGACGGTCGTAGAGATAGTCGTGATGGGAGACCAGGGCCAGGGCGCTCCGGGCCCCGAAACGGTCCCGGGTCGGGCGCCGGCCGTCGACCAGGAGTTCACCCGCCGCCGGTTGCCGGAGCCCTGCGATCAGCCGCAGGAGCGTGGTCTTCCCGGAGCCGTTGGCGCCCGCCAGCAGCAGACGGTCGCCGGACTCGAGCTCGAGGTCGACGTGGGCGAGGGCCCACTGGGAGCCGAACCGGATTCCGAGTCCGCGTGCGTGGATCAAGGTCTAGCTGCCCGGCCCGGTTACTCTCTTCGGCGAATGCGGGAACGCGGGTCCCCGGGCAGAGGGTATAGCAGCAGTCCGGATGGCAGGCCGGCGCACCCAGTCAGGGGCGTCGGGCCGCGGTGTTCGCCGCTGCCGGGGGCAACCCGCAACAATCGGGCGCGGGAGACGTAGGTGAAGGCTGTGGAGGCAACTCGGGCGACCGACGAGGAGTTGGTGGCTGCGATTCTGGACGGCGAGGCAGCCCTGTACACCGACCTCGTGCAGAGGTATCAGGGGCGCATCGTCAACTACCTGAATCGCTTTCTCCGCAATGTCGACGAGTCGCAGGAGTTGTCTCAGGAAGTGTTCCTGAAGGTCTACAGGGCCCTCGATCGTTTCAACCCCAGGTACCGATTCTCGACATGGCTGTTTCGGGTGGCACAGAACGCGGCGATCGACCTGCTCCGCAAGCGGCGCCTCAAGCTGGTTCCGATGCATCGGGTCGGCTTCGACGGCGACACGCAGGAGCGGGAGTTTCCGAGTGAGGAGAGAGACCCTTACCAGGTGCTTCGCAACCTCGAGCGGCGCGATGCGATCGGGACCGCGATCGACGGTCTGAAAGGCGAGTACCGGGAGCTGATCCAGTTGAGACATTTTGCCGAGATGACCTACGAAGAGATCGCCGAGTTCAAGGGGATGCCCCTGGGCACGGTCAAGAACAAGCTGTTTCGCGGCCGCCGGATGCTGAAGGCCCGGTTGGCTGAATACCTCACCGACTGACGAACGGGAGGAAGTTCCAGCGATGACAAGTTCCGAGAGGACGGCCTGTTCCCACGCCGAGTTGATCGATGCGTACGTCGACGGCGCCGTGAGCGGGCCCGAGCGCGAGCAGGCGGAGCGGCACCTCGCGGCTTGCGCCGAGTGCCGTGACGAAGCGCGCGGTCTGGTCGCCCTGCGGGAGCTCCTGGCCGCGGAGCGTCTCGCGCCGGAGCAGGTCGGGACCTTTGTCGGCGCGCCGGCGCGGGCCCGGGGGCGCCGGGCCGTGGCTGCTGCCGCCGCCCTTGCAGGGCTCTTCGGCGGCGCGCTGGCCGTGCTCGCCGGGCTGGCTCCCCGGGTCGAGTCCGCTGCCGCTGCCGCTTCGACGCTGTTCGACTTCACGGTCACTGTCGGGCTCGTCGGCGCGGGTCTGCTCGATGCCTCCTGGCGGGGGTTGAGCGCGGCGATGTCGTCCGTCCTCCAACCCGCGGCGCCGGGCCTGCTGTTCGGCGGCCTGGCGGCAATGGGCCTTTCGGTACTTCTGTACTCCCTGCTCCGACGCGGTTCCAGGGCGGCGGCGCGCGAACGGCAGCGGCGCTGACGACCCCCCTCGCGGCGTCGTCGCGGCCGGCGGACGCCCTGCGCGGCGCGACCCGGTCCCCGTTTCCGCTCCGGCGTTACGATCGACGGCGATCCGTGACCACGTTCGCCACAAAGCGCCGGCACTCCGCCGTCCCGGGTCTGCTGGCGTGCTTCTGTGTCGCGGTCGCGGCCGGTTGTGCGACTGCCGATCCGGCGCTGGAGGGGGGCAGAGCGGCGGTCGTTGTCGAAGCCGACGCGGTGATGCGGGATCAGGTCGTGGCGCTGGGGCGGGACCTGGAGTTGCGCGGCGAGGCGCGTTCCGACGTCGTCGTCCTGAGCGGTGACGCCCGCATCGACGGCACGGTGGCGGGCGACGTGATCGTGCTCGGCGGCGACGTCCACCTGGGACCGCCGGCCCGGCTGCGCGGCGATGTGTTCGTGCTCGGGGGCGAAGTGAACGCCGGGTCCGGGGCGGCCGTGGAGGGTCGCACCGTGGCCTACCCGCGGGCGCCGTCGTCGTGGCTGGTCCTCGCCGAGGGGCCGCTCCTGGGCCGCTCGCCGCTGTCGTCCGCGGCGGCGCTGCTCAACCTCGCGCTATTGCTGGCCTGGTCGCTGGTGTCGGTGGTCCTCGTGTGGGGCTTCGATTCGTCGCTGACGGTGACTGCCCAGAGCGTCCTGGAGCGGCCGTTCCGGAACTTCTTCGCCGGACTGGTCGCGGTGCTCGCCGTGGGTCTGACCTTCGGCCTCCTGACCGCGACGGCGCCGGCCCTGGTCGGAGCGCCGCTGCTCGTCGTCTGTGCGGCTGCGGCGATGGTGTGCAAGTTGTGGGGCACGGTGGCGGTGTTCATCGCGGTGGGAACGCGCCTGCTGCCGAATCGCCCGGGGATCGCGGGCCGGCCGATGGCCGCCGTGTTCGTCGGACTTCTCGCCCTGGGTGTGGTCAAGATGACGCCGTATCTCGGCGGATGGACCTGGACCATCGTCACCTGCGTGGGGATCGGCGCCGCGCTGGACAGCAGGCTGGGCCGGCGGGAGCCGTGGTTTGACGGCCTGACCTGAAGCGCGGCCCCGAAGTTCGCGCCGCGGCGCTAGTCTCGCTCCGATGTATTGCCAGGTATGCGGCGCGCGCAATCAGGACGACGCGGAGTACTGCCAGCGCTGCGGGCAGAAACTCATGGTGCTGTCCGGCGCTTCCGTCCCCTCGGAGGAGCCGCTGGATGCCGGCGATGAGGAGTTCTCCTTCGACGAGCACCTGCTGGAACGGATCTCGATCCAGGAGGAGGTGCTGAAGCGCGTAGGCGAAACCGTGCAGAAGATCCTGAGCGCCCTGCAGCGGCAGGAGGAGAGCATCCTCGTCCACCACGCGGGCATGCTGGCCCTTCGCGATCTTCTCGAGCGTCAGGAGTTGATCAACGCGACGGAGTGGAGCGATCTCTGGGAGTCCAAGATGGACTACCAGTTCCTGGTGCTCGAGAAGAGGGAGCGGTTCGCGGCCGTCAAGGACCGCATCCTCGGGCTCTACGAGGGTCGGCGGCGTTCTGCCTTCGAACGGCTTCTCGACGAAGCGGAGCGCGCACTGGCCGGCCTCGACCTGGTCAAGGCGATGGAAGCCCTCGAGACGGCGGCGGAGGTCGACCGCGGCAACTTCGAGTTGGCGCACTTCCTCGGCGAGTCGCACTTCCAGGAGGGACGCCTCGAGCGGGCTCTCGACTACTGGAGCCGCGTCCTGGCGAGGAAGCCCGACCACGTCGAGGGTCTGGTGTACAGCGGCGTGATCTGCCTCCAGAAGGGCGAGCAGCAGCGCGGCCAGGAATTGCTGGAGCGGGCGGTCGTCCTCCACCGGGACGCCTTTCTGCCCCACTTCTGCCTCGGCGCGTCGCTGGCGGGCCGGGGCCAGGTCAAGTCGGCGGTGGCGTTCCTGGAGCGTGCGGTCGAGATCGACGGCGTGCCGCAGGCGCTCTACCTGCTCGGTCGCTGCCGCTACGAGATGGGCCGTCTGGGGTCGGCCATCGAGGCGCTCGGGCAGGCGGTCCACATCGATCCCTCATTCGAGGAATGCCACCACCTCCTCGGCCTCTGCTACCTGGATCGGGGATGGAACCGCAAGGCCCTGGCCTCGTTTCGTGCCGCCCAGCAACTGAATCCGCGGCGAATGCGGTACCGCGATCTGGTTGCTTACCTCTCGGGCCGGACCGGCGCCGAGCTGCCGGCAACGAGTCCGGCCGCCGCCGACTGGGTGACCCGCGGCGAAGAGGCGATCAGCGCCGGCGACGCACCGGAGGCGTTGCGCTGTTACCGCGAGGCGCTGGCGCTCGACCCCGACAATCCGACCCTGCTGATGACATACGCCCTGGCCTGTCTCCGGCTCGACCGCGGCCAGGAGATTCGTCAACTGATCCAGCGCGTACTCGATTCGAATGCCGGCGAGATGCTGCGCGCGACGGCCTACGCCATCCTGATCGAGTCCCTGCGCGGCGAGGGGAAGTACCTGGAAGGGAACGAGGTCGGCCGCCGGCTGCTGGACGAGAGTGGATCGAACTTCTCGAAGAGCATCGCCTACTACGAGATGGCCTACAACCTGGCCGAGATGGACGAGGACCTGGACGAGGCGCTGGACTTCGCCCGCCGGTCCCTGGAGCACGCGCCGGAGGAGTTGCGCCAGTTTCCGCTCGCCGCGCTGGGTTGGGTCCACTACAAGCGTCAGGAGCTGGACGAGGCGATCGACTTCCTGTCCCAGTCGACCGAGCTCGGGCCGTCGACGACGGTACTCACCCGCCTGGGCATGGCGCTGCTGGCGTCCGGCGACGAGGACCGGGCACGCGGCGTGCTGGCGCGGGCGCGCCGGCTCGACGACCGGGGCGGCGCGATCGAAGAACGGATGATGGAGTTCATGAAAGACTCCGCGCGGATCATCGAACGCGTGCGCGGTCGCGCCTAGCAGCTCCCCGTAGCGAACCGACTTCAGAGGTCCCGGAAAGACGATGCGTTGGAGCAACTACTACCTGATGACCGCCCGCGAGGCGCCCAGGGACGCCGAGGTGACAAGCCACCAGTTGATGGCCCGGGCGGGCCTGCTGCGGCGGCTCGCGGCGGGGATCTACACGATGCAACCTGCCGGTTGGCGGACCCTCCGCAAGCTGATGGCTATCGTCCGGCGCGAGATCGAGCGGGGCGGCGCGATCGAGCTCTCGATGCCTGCGATTCAGCCCGCCGAACTCTGGGAGGAGTCCGAGCGCTGGACCAAGTACGGGGTGGAGCTCCTGCGGATGGAGGACCGGCATGGCCGGCGGTTCTGTTTCGGTCCGACCCACGAGGAAGTGGTCACCGATCTCGTCCGGCGCGACGTGAAGAGCTACCGCCAGTTGCCGATCAACCTGTTCCAGATCCAGACCAAGTTCCGGGACGAGATCCGCCCCCGCTTCGGGCTCATGCGGGGCCGCGAGTTCCTGATGAAGGACGCCTACTCGTTCGACGTGGATGAGGAAGGCCTCGACCGGAGCTACCGGGCGATGCACGCCGCCTATTCGCGCATCTTCGAGGCCTGCGGGCTCGAGTACTCCGTCGTCGAAGCGGACTCCGGGACGATCGGCGGTTCCTCGTCGCACGAGTTCATGGTGCTCGCCGACACCGGTGAGAGCGCGGTCGCAAGTTGCGCCGCCTGCGGCTACGGCGCGAACGTCGAGCGGGCGGAGACAGGCGAACTGCCGGTGCCGGACGCGGGCGGTGGGGAGGCCCCGAGGGAGGTGTCGACGCCGGGAACGACGACGGTGGCGCAGGTTGCCGAACTGCTCGAAGTGGAACCGGCGCAGGTGGTCAAGACGCTGATCTACGAAACGGACGACGGCCTCGCCGCGGTCGCGATCCGCGGCGACCGCGAGGTGAACGAGGTCAAGCTGTTGAATGTCCTGGGCGGCCTTGGCCTGCGCCTGGCGACGGCCGAGCAGGTGGAGGCCGCGACCGGCGGTCCCCTCGGCTTCTCGGGTCCGGTCGGCCTTCCCGCGGACGTGCGTCTGGTCGTCGACGAGTCGGCCCGCGCCCTCGCCGGCTTCGTCTGCGGGGCGAACGGCGGCGACCGGCACTTCGCCTCCGTACGCTGGGACCGGGACGTCGCGAGCACGCGGCCGGTGGAGTGGGTCGACGTGATGACGGCGGTCCACGGCGATCCTTGCCCGCGCTGCAGCGGCGGTGAACTCAGGCTGTCGCGCGGCATCGAAGTCGGCCACATCTTCAAGCTCGGTACGGTGTACTCCGAGAAGATGAACTGCACCTTCACCGACGACAGCGGCCGGCTGCAGCCGATGGAAATGGGCTGCTATGGCCTGGGCATCGGCCGCACCGCGGCGGCGGCGATCGAACAGGGCCACGACAAGGACGGCATCATCTGGCCGAAGCCCCTGGCGCCGTTCACGGTCGTTCTCAGTTCCCTTGACCCCGGCGACGAAGCCGTGAGCTCGGCTGCCGACACGCTCTACGAGGAACTCGTGGGCGCGCTCGCCCCGGGCGGTTTCGACGTGCTCTACGACGACCGCGCGGAGCGGCCCGGCGTCAAGTTCAAGGATGCCGACCTGGTCGGCTTCCCGGTTCGGGTCGTGGTCGGTGCGCGCTCGCTCGCGAACGGGGGCGCCGAGGTCTCGAACCGGAGCGACGGCGAGCGCGAGGTCGTGGCGCTGGACGAGGTGGCAGAAGACGTCCTTCGCCGCCTCTAATCCTCTTCCTCAGCCTCCTCGGGCAGGACCTCGAGTCGCAACGACACGATTCGATTCCCCTCGACCTCCATCACCTCCAGCCGGAGACGCCCGGCTTCGACCGTGTCGCCCGTTTCGGCGGTGCGGCCGAGTTCGGAAAGCGCGATGCCGGCCACGGTGTCCTCCTCGCGCGCCTCGGCGATGTCGATCTCCAGTTCGTCCTCGAGATCCTCGATCAACATCCCGCCCAGGACCTGGTAGCCGCCGTCGTCGAGCCGGACGAACTCGGGAACCTCGGCGTCGAACTCGTCCTGGATCTCGCCGACGATCTCTTCCAGCACGTTCTCCAGCGTGACGATGCCGGCCACGCCGCCGTACTCGTCGACGACCGCCGCCATGTGGACGTGCTCGTGGCGCATGCGAGCCATCAACTGGTCGAGGGGCAGGGTCTCGGGCACCGCGAACGTTTCGCGGGCGATGTCGCGCAGCGAGGCCGGCGGCTCCTCGGCGATGAACAGGTCCTTGATGTGGACGAGGCCGATCAGTTGGTCGAGGTCGCCCTCGCAGAGCGGGAACCGCGTGTGGCCGCTGCTGCGGGCGAAGCCGAGATTCGCCTCCATCGGAGCCGTCGCGTCGAGGTAGACGACCTCGGTGCGGGGGACCATCACCTGACGGGCGTTGCGGTCGGAGAGTTCGAACACGTTGTCGAGCAGTTCCCGCTTGGGCTCGGAGAGTTCCGTGTCCTCCTCGGAGGCGAGCAGGCGGCGGATCTCCTCCTCGCTGTGGGCCAGTTCGCCGTGGCCGACCGGTTCGATGCCGAACAGCCGCAGGAAGGCGTTCGCCATCTGGTTCAGCACCCAGATTCCCGGGTACGTGGCCCAGTAGAAGGCCCAGAGCGGCACCGCCACCCACAGGCTCGTGGGTTCGGGTCTGCGGATCGCGAGCGACTTCGGCGCCAGTTCGCCGAGCACGATGTGGAACATGCTGATGATCGCGAAGGCGGCGATCAGGCTGATCGAGTGAGCCGCTTCCTCGGGCAACGTCGGCACGAGATCGAACGCGGGCTGCAGCAGCTGGTTCACCGCCGGCTCGCCGACGATGCCGAGACTGATGCTGGCGAGTGTGATGCCGAGCTGGGTCGCCGACAGGTAGGCGTCGAGATGATCGATCATCCGCTGCGCCATGCGGCCCCGGAGCGTGTCGACGTGGGGAGTGATCTGGGTCGGCCGGACCTTGACCAGCGCGAACTCGGCGGCGACGAAGAAACCGTTCAGGCCGACCAGGAAGATCGCGAGCGCCAGCCCCCAGCCGAGGGGGATGTCGAGACTGATGGGCGGCCCGGTCGCCGCCAGGACACTCGCCATCATCCGCGATCAGCCCAAGGGGCGGCAGGGGGCCGCAGCCGTGAAGATGACGAGTCAGGCCGCGGCGAGCCGCGCTGGTCGGAGTCCGGGTCGGGTTCGTCCAGACTGGAGCCGGATGGCGAAGGGTCCGAAGCTTCGTCGTTCACGCCGGGAGAGCCTAGCAGCTAGTGCGCAGGCCAGTGGTGGCGCCAGCGAACACTGGGTGCGCCGGCCTTCTGGCCGGCTGCCGCCGGAGGCGGCCAAAGAGACGGGCCGGCCAACGGCCGGCACCTTACCTTCGCTGGCGCCACCACTGGCCTGCGCTAGTCGTGCCAGCTCTGCGGCCCGGTCTGCCTCCGGACGTGGAGGCCGGCGGCGGCGATCGCCGCGATCAGCTCTTCCACGTGCTCCGGGCCGCGGGTCTCGAGCCGCAGCTCGATGTGCACCTCGTTCAGGCCAAGGGCGGTGAACGCGCGTTCGTGATGTGTTTCGATCACGTTGGCGCCCGCGTCGCCGACCAGGTTGAGCAGGGCGCCCAGGGCGCCTGGCCGGTCCTTGACGCAGACGTCGAGCTGCACCAGGCGGCCGTCCTTCGTCAGCCCGCGCTCGATGATGCGGCTGAGCAGGGTGACGTCGATGTTGCCGCCAGTCAGCACCATCGCCGTGCGGCGACCCTTCGCCCGCGGGACGTGGCCGTTGACGACGGCGGCCAGCACGGCGGCGCCGGCGCCTTCGACGACCGCCTTCTCGCGTTCGAGGAGCAGCAGCACCGCGTTGGCGATTTCCTCCTCGTCCACCGTGACCAGGTCGTCGACGAGTTCCTCGACCAGCTTCAGGGTCAAGTCGGCCGGACGCTTGACGGCGATGCCGTCGGCGATCGTGTGGCGGCGGTCGACGGCCACCGGCCCGCCGGCGGCGAGGCTCTCCCTCATCGAGGGTACGGCCTGGGTCTGTACGCCGACGATCCGCGTCTGCGGCCGGTGGGCCTTGTACGCGGCGGCGATGCCGGAAATCAGGCCGCCGCCGCCGACCGGCACGACGATGACCTCGAGATCGGGTTCCTGGGCCATCAGTTCGAAGCCGATCGTGCCCTGCCCGGCGATCACCTGGACGTCGTCGAATGGGTGAACGTAGGTCGCTCCGACCTCCGCCTCCAGTTCGTGCGCGTGGGCCTGCGCGTCGTCGAACGTCTCCCCGGCCAGCCGCACGTCGGCGCCGAAGCTGCGCGTGTTCGCGACCTTGATCAGCGGCGTCGGCAGCGGCATGACGACGGTTGCCTTGAGGCCAAGCCGGCCGGCGTGGTAGGCGACCGCCTGCCCGTGGTTGCCGGCGGAGGCGGTGATCAGGCCCCGCCTGCGCTCGTCGTCGGACAGGGTGAGGATGCGGTTCAGCGCCCCGCGCTCCTTGAACGACCCGGTCATCTGCAGGTTCTCGAGCTTGAAGTAGGCCTCGAGACCGCAGAGCCGGGAGAAGTACTCCGACCGGGCGCAGGGACTGAGGTAGACGTGATCGACGATCCGCCGCCGCGCTTCTTCGATCAGTTCCGCCATCTGGAGGCCCGACATCATCCCGCCATTCTGTAACAAGGCGGCGGCCGGATCGTGTTCCAGCGAGTGCGGGAAGGCGTCGCCAGGGCTGCCCCGGACCGGACGACGCGGCATCGCCCGCGTTGACAGGGCGACTGTCCCCTATGTACCGTTGCTCGTTCTCGCGGTCGCGAGTTCAGGCCCGTAGCTCAGTTGGTTAGAGCGCTACGTTGACATCGTAGAGGTCAGCGGTTCGAGTCCGCTCGGGCCTACCAGGGTTCGAGTCCGCTCGAACCTCCGCAGGGCGCAGGCGCTTAGCTCAGTTGGTTAGAGCGCTACCTTCACACGGTAGAGGTCAGCGGTTCGAGTCCGCTAGCGCCTACCATCGCGGCATCGGCCCGCGAGGGTACGCCCGCGTCTCCAGACGAACTCGCTCGATGATTGACCCATGCTTGACCTGACCCTGCCGGACGGATCGGTGCGCAGCGTCTCGCCCGGGACGACGCCGCTGGATGTGGCGCGCTCGATCGGGCCCGGTCTGGCGAAGGCGGCGGTCGGCGCCGAGCTCGACGGTCGCCTCGTCGATCTGCGCACGCCGATTGAAACGTCGGGTCCGTTCCGGCTGTTCACGACGAAGAACGAGGAGGCCGGGATCTTTCTGCGCCATACCGCGGAGCACGTCCTGGCGGACGCGGTGCAGAGGCTCTGGCCGGGCACCCAGATCGACGTCGGACGGCGCGATCACTCGGAGAAGTACCAGTACGACTTTCGGTTCCCGCGCGCCTTCGTGCCCGAGGACCTCGAGGCGATCGAGGCGAAGATGCGCGAGATCGTCAAGGAGAAGCACGAGGTCGAACGCGCCGAGATCAGCCGCGAGGAGGCGCGGGAGCTGTTCGCCGAGATGGGCGAGGAACTGAAGCTCGAGCGTCTCGAGGACATCCCGGAGGGCGAACCGATCACCCTGTTCCGGCACGGCGAGTTCGTCGATCTCTGCCGCGGTCCCCACGCGCAGCGCGTGGACCAGGTCGGCGCGGTCAAGCTGCTGGAGAGTTCGGGCGTCTTCTACCGCGGCGACGAGAGCCGGGAGCGGTTGCAGCGGATCTACGGCACCGCGTTCGCGACCCGTGATGGCCTGGACGGCTACCTTGCCGACCTGGAGCTGCGACGGGCCCGCGACCACCGCCGCCTGGGTCCGGAACTCGACCTGTTCAGCTTCAGCCGGAACGCACCGGGCAGTCCGTTCTTCCATCCGCGCGGCACGGTGATCTACAACCTGCTGGTCGACTACGTCCAGGGCCTCAACCGGCGTGACGGCTTCGAGGAGGTGCGGACGCCCCAGATTCTCGATGTCGATCTTTGGCATCGCTCGGGGCACTGGGACAACTACCGGGAGAGCATGTTCTTCACCGAGGTCGACGAGCGGCAGTACGCGGTGAAGCCGATGAATTGCCCGACCCACTGCCTGATCTACAGGACCGGCCTGCGTTCGTACCGCGATCTGCCGATCCGCTACGCGGACTTCGGACGCCTTCACCGCTACGAGCGTTCCGGCGTGATCACCGGGCTCACGAGAGTGCGCACGTTCTGCCAGGACGACGCGCACACGTTCTGCACCGAGGAGCAGGTCGAGGCGGAGGTGCTCCGTCCGGTGTCGACGATCCTCGAGATCTACCGGACCTTCGGTTTCGAGGACATCCGGATCGAGGTTTCCACCCGACCGGAGAAGTCGATAGGCAGCGCGGAACTCTGGCAGCGCGCCGAGGCCGCGCTGATGGGCGCCCTGAGCAGCCGGGATCTCGCGTTCGAGGTCAACGAGGGCGACGGCGCCTTCTACGGCCCGAAGATCGACTTCCAGGCCCGCGACGCGCTCGGCCGGAGCTGGCAGTTGGGAACCGTGCAACTGGACTACCAGATGCCGGAGCGGCTCGATCTCGAGTACACCGCCAGCGACGGCGGAACCCGTCGTCCCGTCATGCTGCACCGGGCGATGCTCGGCTCCGTCGAGCGCTTCCTGGGCATCCTGATCGAACACACGGGAGGCGCCTTCCCGGTCTGGCTGGCGCCGGTCCAGGCCGTTGTCCTGCCGGTCTCGGACCGCTTCCTCGACTACGGCCGCGAAGTCACGAAGAGGCTTGAAGCGAGCGGCGTGCGGGTCGAACTCGACGAACGCAGCGAGAAGCTCGGCTACAAGATCCGTGACGCCCAGAAGCAGAAGGTCCCCTACATGCTCGTGATCGGCGGCCGCGAACAGGAGGCCGGCACCGTGTCGCTGCGGCTCCGCGAGGCGCCGGAAGGCGGCTCCGCGGATCAGGGCGCCGTGGCGGTCGATGAACTGGCCGCCCGGATTGCTGAGCGGGTGGCGTCGAAGTCGCTGGATCTGTGAAGCTCTGGCTGGGAAGGGAAGCGGGCGATGTTGGCGTCGGGGACACCGCCGAAGTACCCGCGGACGCGATACCTGCCGTGGTCACCCTCGATCGCCAGCGATAGTGATCGGCTCGCCGACCCGAAACGCTTCGTCGGTGAGCCGGTCGTCGTCACGGAGAAGCTTGACGGAAGCTGCACGCTGCTCCACCAGGGCACCGTCTACGCCCGTAGCGTGAACGCACCGTCGACCGCCAAATGGATGGCGATGGTCAAGAAGCACCACGCCTGGAAGGTGACCGAGCCCGACGTCTTCCTCTACGGCGAGGACATCTACGGCGTCCACAGCATCGAGTACGAGCCGGTGCGGGAGGACGAGACGTTCTACGCCTTCGCGCTTCGCGACCGCAACGGCCTGTTCTCTTCATTCGGCTCGCTTGCTGATTACGCCGCGCAGCGCGAGATTCCAGTGGTGCCGGTTGTCTTCAACGGCACCTTTCGCACCGAGGACGACCTGCAGAACTTCATAGGCGAAGCTCACGCCCAGCCCTCGGCGCTCGGTGGGCAACGAGAAGGTGTCGTTGTCCGGTTGGCACGCTCATTCCCTGCCTCGGAGTTCAGCCGCTCCGTCTGCAAGAGCGTTTGCGCGGGCCACGTTCAGACGGACCAGCACTGGACGCGGAATTGGAGGCCCTGCCGCATAGCGCGCGCCGTCAGAGAGCCCTGACTGCCGCGGTGGTCGAGCCGCTTCGCGGCACGTTCTTCTGGCCGCCTGCGGCGGCAGCCGGCTGGAACCCGTGTGGCGCGGACTCGCGCCACACGTGAACCGTCATCGGGCGCACCGATGGCGCCGCAGCTGGGAGACCTCCCCCCGGAGCCCCGACAGCGGGCGGGTGCAGCCGACGCCCGCGCCGACGCCGCGTGCCGCCCCGCCGCCACAGTCCGCCGGCACACGCGCTGCGTTCCAGGGCGAAAGCTGCTAGGGTCCGCCGTTCGGCGGCTCTTCCGAGCCCCGCGAGGAGGCTATGGAATGCCCAAGCAGAAGACGCACAAGGGAGCGGCCAAGCGCTTCAAGCTCACCGCCAAGGGCAAGGTGAAGCGCGGCCACTCGATGATGAACCACATCCTGACCAAGAAGTCGCAGAAGCGGAAGCGGAAGCTGCGCAAGCAGGGCGACGTCTCCGGCGCTTTCGCGAAGGCGGTCAAGGGGATGATTCACGGATGATCCGGCGGCTCCCCATTGAGGAGCCACGGGAGCACAAACGATGGCACGAGTGAAACGCGGCAGCCGGCGCGCGCGCCGGCGCAAGAAGATTCTCAAGCAGGCCAAGGGCTACTACGGCGTCAAGTCGAAGGGGCACCGCATCGCCAAGCAGGCGGTGGACCGGGCGCTTGCCTACTCCTATCGCGACCGGCGCCAGAAGAAACGGCAGTTTCGCAGCCTCTGGATCGTGCGGATCAACGCCGCGGCGCGCCTCAACGGCCTGTCCTACAGCCGGTTCATGTCCGGCCTGCGGCTTGCCGGTATCGACCTGAACCGGAAGATGCTCGCCGATCTCGCGGTGCGTGACGCCGAGGGCTTCGCGGCCGTGGCGTCCGTGGCCCGTGGGGCCCTGGCTGAGGGCGCCGCCTCGAGTTCCGCCTCCTCGTCCTGATGACCGAGGCGTCGGCCGACGCGATCGCGCGTCTGGAGGAAGTGATCGAGCGGGCCAAGGAGGCCCTGGCGGCGGAGCGTGAACGGACGCGTGAATTGACCGCCGAACTGGAGGCCTCGGAGCAGCGGGCCACCGAGGAACGGGCCGAGATCGGCCAGCGCGTCGAGGCGCTCGCGGAGGGTCTCGAAGAGCTTCTCGGCGGCGACGAATCCTGAAGCCACAGGGACTCGCGAGGCCGCTCAGCGGCCTTGTCAGCGCACGCTCGGCGGTGCCGGTTCGGGTGCGATCGAGTGCTATAGTGCCGGCCCTTGGGGGTTGTCGACGGGGTATCCAGGAGTGGCCGAAAGCGAACGCCAGGAAGATGTTGCGGCCACCGTGGTGGTCGAGATCTTCGGCGTCTCGTACACCCTCCGGGAGGACGGAGCGACCGATGCGGAGCGCATTCGGGAACTCGCCCGCAGGGTCGACCGCAAGATGCGGGAAGTGGCCGATCACTCACCCAGCCTGGATGCGGAGAGGATCGCCATTCTTGCAGCCGTCAATCTCGCCAACGAGTCTTCGTCTTCGTCCGAGGACGGCGAGGAGGTGGAGGATGGCCGGTTCGTGGAGATGGTTGAACGCGTGTCCAGCCTGACCTCCGAACTGGAGGCGGCGCTCGATTCCTGACTCACATGGAAACCTGTTTCCTGTGCATCAGCGCGGCGCGGACGCCGCGACTCGACTTGCATGGGAGCCTGTACTCTGTGCATCAGCGCGGCGCGGACGCCGCGACTCGATAACCACTTGAAGTAACTTTGACTTTGCATCCCCTGCGGGGTTCGTGATGAAAGCCGTGGTTGGAACCATCGCTCTTTTCAAGGGAGTCTCTCAACTGCTCGCCCGTGCCAGCCCCGCTCGAACGGGGACGCTGACGGCGTGTGGTGCGGACACCCACCTGGTCCCGCTCTGGTTCTTTGTCGGGGCGCGTTCACACGGCTTCGCGGGGGATGCCTTTCTGCCCGGATCGAGGGCTGATGACAGAAACTACTCTGATTGCCGTCGCGGTCGCGGCGGCTGTGCTCGTTGGGTCCTGGCTGCTCTGGAGCCTTGTCGGTCGGCGTAGGGCGGCGAAGCTGATTTCGGATGCCCGCCGCCGGGCGGACAGCCTGATCGAAGAGACTGAGCGCGAGTGTGCGGCCAGGGGTCGCGAGTTGGAACTGGCGGCCAAGGAAGAGGCTCTTTCCCTGCGCGCCGAGTTCGAGCGCTCGTCGGCGGAGCAGAGGAGCAAGCTCGAAGCGCGGGAGCGGGAAGTCGGCGAGGGCCGAGCCCGGGCGCGGGAAGAGTCGAGCCGGTTGGAGCGCCTCGCCGAGGAGTTCGAGCAGCGTCAACGCTCGCTCGAGGACGGTGAGAGCCGTCTCGATACGGAGCGGACGGAGCTCGCCGAGGGGCTGAGGAGAGTCCGTCTCCAACTGGAGCGGGTCTCCGGCCTGACCGTGCAGCAGGCCCGGGAGGAGCTGAGCCACAGCCTGGAGCACGAGGTGCGCATGGAGGCGGCGCACCTTGCCAAGCGGATCGAGGACGAAGCCCGGGAGTCGGCTCAGCGGGAGGCTCAGCGGATCATCAGCCTTGCCGTCGAACGCTCGGCCTCGGACTACGTGTCGGAAACGACCGTGTCGGTCGTCATGCTGCCGAACGACGAGATGAAGGGGCGGATCATCGGGCGCGAGGGGCGGAACATCCGCACCCTGGAGCTGACCACGGGTGTCGACCTGATCGTGGACGACACGCCGGAGGCGGTCATTCTCTCCGGTTTCGATCCCTTGAGGCGCGAGATCGCGCGAGTCACGCTGGAACGCCTGATCGCCGACGGCCGCATCCACCCGGCCCGGATCGAGGAAATGGCGGCCAAGGTCGAGTCCGAGTTCGAAGATCGGATAGAGCGCGAGGGCCGCGAGGCCCTGCTGGAGCTGAACCTGTCGGGGCTTCACCCGGAGCTCGTCAAGCTGCTCGGGCGCCTGCGCTTCCGTACGTCGTACGGCCAGAACGTCCTGCAGCACAGCAAGGAAGTCGCCTTCCTGGCCGGAGTGATGGCCGGTGAGTTGAAGGCGGACGTGCACGTCGCCAAACGGGCCGGGCTGGTGCACGACATCGGCAAGGCCGTGGACCGTGAGATCGACGGCACCCATCTGGAGATCGGCATCGACCTGCTCCGTCGTCACGGCGAGAGCGAGGAGGTGGTCCACGCGATGGCGTGCCATCACGGGGACTACGATCCGGAGACGGTCGAAGCGGTACTCGTGACGGCGGCCGACGCCGTGTCCGCGGCGCGTCCGGGAGCGCGGAGGGAGATTCTCGAGAGCTACGTGAAGCGGCTGAAGAAGCTCGAGGAACTGGCCGCCGACTTCAAGGGCGTTCAGAAGAGCTTTGCGATTCAGGCCGGCCGCGAAGTCCGCGTGATCGTCGACTGCAAGGAGATCAGCGACGAGCAGGCAGTCTGGTTGAGCCGCGACGTGGCCCGGAAGATCGAGGGCGAGCTGACCTATCCGGGCCAGATCAAGGTCACGGTGATCCGGGAGTCCCGGTCGATCGAGTACGCGCGCTGATGGCTCGCTTCCTCTTTGTCGGCGATGTGGTCGGCAAGCCGGGGCGCCGCGCCCTGTCGGGCCTGCTGCCGGAGTTGGTCGACCGCCATCGCGTCGACGCGGTGATCGTCAACGTCGAGAATGCCGCCGGCGGCCGCGGCGTGACCCCGGGGGTGCTGAAGGAGTTCGATGCGCTGCCGATCGACTGCATGACCACAGGCAACCACGCCTGGTCGAACCGGGAGGGCGTGCCGCTCTTCGACCGGATGCCGACTCTGCTGCGGCCCGCGAACTATCCGGAGGGGAATCCCGGCGTCGGGGTCTTCGTCGGCGAACTGCCGGTCGGGACGCCGTACGCGGTGGTCAATCTGGAAGGGCAGGCGTTCATGAAGCCGCTGCCTTCGCCGTTCGTCGCCGCGGACACGATTCTGGCCGGTCTCGATCCGGCGATCAGGCTGGTGATCGTCGATTTCCACGCCGAAGCGACAAGCGAGAAGCAGGCGATGGCCTACCATCTCGACGGCCGGGTGAGCGCGGTGCTCGGCACCCATACCCACGTGCCGACGGCGGATGCGCGCATCCTCCCCCAGGGGACCGCCCTGATCACCGATGTCGGCATGACTGGCCCGTACGACTCGGTGATCGGCGTGCGCGCCGACCGGGCCCTGAAGCGCTTCCTGCTCAACACGCCGTCGGGCTTCGACGTCGCCAAGCGCGACGTCCGGCTCGCCGCCGTCCTGGTCGACGCCGACGGAGCATCGGGCCGAGCGACGAGTATCGAGCCCCTGCTCGTCAGCGTGTAGCCCGGCTCCCGGACCTTCCTGCCGCGCTAGTTTCCCGTGCCGGTCTCGAGTTCCGTCAGGCCGCGCCAGGTGTTCTTGCTGTCGTCGAAAGACGGCAGGGGCGGCTCGATGCCGCGTTTGTGGTTAACGTGCCAGGACCAGACGTAGGACCACTTGAGGTACGTGCCATAGGCCTGGAGCAGGCAGAACACCAGGCCGCGCATGCCGTCGAACACGCCGAGCTGAAGGCCGTAGGTGCGCAGGAAACGCCACAGTGAGCGGCCCAGGACTTCGGCCGGCCCGGACCTTCGGCCCTCGCGCCAGGCCTGGGCGGCACCCCACCAACTGTAGCGCTGGATGCGGCGCGAGTAGGAGAGCAGGTCGTCGACCATGAAGTGCTCCATCGAGTTCTTCAGCACGGGCGCCGGGCCGCGGGTCGACATGTCGGCGTGAACGCGCCGGTTCGGGTAGCGGCCCGCGTCGCGGCGCAGCAGCCGGACGACACGGTCGTGCTGCCAGCCCGAGAAGCGGATCACCCGGCCGAGGAAGTAGACCCGGCGCTTGATCGTGTAAGCGTCGTGAACCGGCTCGCCGTCCCGGAACATGTTCTCGATTTCCTGCCTCAGTTGCGGCGTGCAGCGCTCGTCGGCATCGAGGATGAGGACCCAGTCGTTCCGGGTCTGATCCATGGCCCAGTTCTTCTGGGACGCGGAGCCGTAGTAGGTGCGCTGAACGAACCGTGCGCGATCGCACGCCCGCGCGATCTCGGGAGTGCGGTCGGTGGAAAAGGAGTCGACGACCAGTACCTCGTCGCACCAGTCGAGGGACGCCAGGCACTCCCCGATGTGGCGCTCCTCGTTGAAGGTCGTGACCAGGGCCGAGATGGGCGGCCGCTGGGCGTCTGCCGACGTTTCCCCCACGTCGCGCATTGTAGGCTACTGAGTGGCCCGTGGGGGGATTGCGGCGTTGCACCGAGGGCGGCGAGGCGCGCGTCCGACAAGGCGCGACGATGCGAGAATACCGGGCTGTATTCGACTGAGGAGCAACGATGTCGGACGTGATGCATCGCCGGCCGAATGCAGCCGGAATCCCCCCACGGGCCACTTGACCGTGCGCTTCCCCCGTCCGCGCCACGGAGCGCCCGTTCTACTGGTGTTGCTGGGGGCCCTGGCCGACCCGGCCGCCTTCGCCTGCAACGCGGCTTCGGAGCATGGTGGGCCTGACCGGGCCGCTGAGGCCGGCCTGAACGTCAGCACCGGCGTGATCGATTTCGGCAAGGACTACGAGACCGCCGAGGTCGGCATCGGATACCGGTTCCCCACCGACTGGTGCCTGGGCCTGGGACCCAACGTCGGCGTCTTCGTGACCGCCGACGAGTCCTTCTACGTCTACGCCGGCACCGACCAGCGGCACAACATCGGACGCTTCTGGTTCATCGACGTGATCACCTCCGTCGGCTTCTACGAGGCGGGGGACGGCAAGGACATCGGCGGCGAACTCGAGTTTCGCTCCGGGATCGCGGTCGGACGGCGGCTGCCCAACGGATCGCGCGTGAGCTTCGGTTTCTTCCATCTGTCCAACTCGTCCTACTATCGTCGCAACCCGGGTGTGAATTCCCTCCTTCTCCGCTGGTCCAGGTAAGAGGTAGTCCCCAGATGCCTGTGGATCCCGAACTGCTCGAACTTCTCGTGTGCCCCAAGTCGAAGGGCGCTCTGACCGTGACACCGTTGCCGGCGCCGGTGTGCGAGCGGCTCGTGGCCCGCTACCGGGAGCACTTCGCGGGCGAGGAGCCGGTGGTTTCCGAAGGGTTGTTGTGCCGGGAGTCCGACCTCGTCTATCCGATCGTCAGCGACATGCCGATCATGCTGGTCGCGGAGGCTCTGCCGGCCGCGGAAGCCCTGCCGGAGGCGGCTGGGGAGAACGAGCGGACGAACGATTCGTGACGGACTTCCCGTCGTTCCTGTCCACGCTGCGGCCACAGGTCGACGAAGCGCTGGACCGGCTCCTGCCGGCGGCGGCGACGGAACCCGCCGCCATCTCCGGGGCGATGCGCTACAGCGTGTTCGCGGGCGGCAAGCGGGTGCGGCCTGCCCTGGTCGTGCTCGCCGGCGAGGCGTGCGGTGCTTCGCTCCCCGATCTCCTGCCGGGCGGCGCCGCGATCGAGATGATCCACACCTTCAGCCTGGTTCATGACGACCTCCCCGCACTCGACGACGACGACCTGCGGCGGGGTCGACCGACGCTGCACAAGGTGCAGGGCGAGGCGATGGCGGTGCTGGCCGGCGACGCGCTGCTGAACCAGGCGTTCGCGGTCCTGGCCGCGGCGCCGGCTTCGGCGTCGCCGGAGCGGCGGCTGCGGGCGGTGCGGCTGATGGCCGAAGCCGTGGGTGTCGCGGGGATGATCGGGGGGCAGGTCCTCGACCTGGAGCACGAAGGCGCCGTTGTCCCCGGCGGACGGTCCGGACGGGAGCGCGCCGCGCGGATCCTCGAACGGATTCACCGGCTGAAGACGGGCGCGCTGATCGAAGCGAGCACCCGGTTGGGAGGGATCTACGCCGGCGCCGGGAACGATCGTTCGAAGTTGCTCGGCGGGATCGGCGCGGAACTCGGACTGCTGTTCCAGATCAGCGACGACCTCCTCGACGAGGTGGGCAGTTCGGAACAGTTGGGCAAGACGGCCGGCAAGGACCGGCAGGCCGCCAAGCTGACCTATCCGCATTTGTTCGGCCTCGACGGCAGCCGGGAGAAGGCTCGTCAGGCAGCCGATCGGTGCCTGGCGCTGGTCGAGAAGCTCCCCGCGCGGCGCCGGCTCTTCCGGTCTTTGGTCGCTTTCCTGGTTCACCGGGGCTCGTGAGGATCCGTCTCGATCAGTTGCTGGTCGAGCGCGGGCTGTTCAGCAGCCGGGAACAGTCGAAGCGGGCGGTGATGGCGGGCGAGATCCGGGTTGACGGCGAGCGCCGCGACAAGCCGGGCGCCGCCGTTGCGGCGGACGCCGGGATCGAGGTGCGGGGCCGTTCGGAGCCCTACGTGTCGCGCGGAGGCCGCAAGCTCGAGCAGGCGCTGCGCAGCTTCGGGGTCGACCCTGAGGGCGCCACATGTCTCGATGTCGGGGCCTCGACGGGTGGCTTCACGGATTGCCTTCTGCAGCACGGAGCGGTCCGCGTCTACGCGGTGGACGTGGGGTACGGCCAGCTCGACGCGCGGCTGCGCGGCGACCCCCGGGTGGTCGTGATGGAGCGGATCAACGCCCGGTACCTCCCGGCCGATGCCCTTCCGGAGCGGTGCCGGATCGCGACGATGGACGTCTCGTTCATCTCGGTGGTCAAGGTGGCTCCGGCGCTCCTGCCGCACCTCGCGTCCGGAGCCGATCTGGTCGTGCTGGTCAAGCCGCAGTTCGAAGCGGGCCGCGGTCAGGTCGGCAAGGGCGGTGTGGTGCGCGACGACGCCCTGCGTCGCCGGATCGCCGAGCAGCGGATCGGTGAACTGAGCGCGCTCGGGCTTCGCTTCGTTGCCTCGGTAGACTGCGATCTTCGGGGACCGGCAGGCAATCGAGAGATCCTCGCCCACTTCAGGACACAACCGTCCCGCCCTTCGTGAAATGACGAACATCGACCAGGTCGCGGTCGTTGCCAAGCAGGACAGCGAGCGGGCCGCCGCGACCGCTGCCGAGGTGAAGCGCTGGCTCCGGGATCGCGGCGTCTCCGTTGCCGACGCGGACTCGAGCCGGGTCGGCCTGATCCTGGTTCTTGGCGGTGACGGCACGCTGCTGTCGGTCGCTCGGAACCGTCCCGGAGTGCCGATCGTGGGGGTCAACCTCGGCACGCTGGGCTATCTCGCGGAGATCGGACGTGAGGGCCTGTACGCGAACCTGGGTGCGATTCTCGAGGGCCGGTTCGAGGTCGAAGAGAGGCTGCTGCTCGACGTCGAGTTGAAGCGCGAGGCGGGCACTGTGAGCCGGTACCGGGCGCTGAACGACGCCGTGGTCCACAAGAGCGCTCTGGCGCGGATGATCCAACTGGAGGTCGAGATCGACGGCGAGCCGGTCGCGTTCTACCGCTCGGACGGATTGATCGTCTCGACGCCGACGGGATCGACCGCCTACAGCCTCTCGGCCGGCGGTCCGATCCTCTACCCGACGCTGCCGGTCGCGCTGCTGACTCCGATTTCGCCGCACACCCTGTCCATGCGGCCGATCGTCGTGCCGGAGACCAGCACGATCGCGATGACGCTCGGCAGCCGGGACGAGGAGGTGTACCTCACCCTGGACGGCCAGGAGGGGGCGCGACTGGGGGGCGGCGACCAGGTGGTCGTGACCGCGTCGGGGTCGAGGGCCCTGCTGGCACGAGTCGATGGCCAGACCCACTACGACGCCCTGCGCAGCAAGCTGGGCTGGGGCGGCTAGGTCGGTCGTCGTTCGTCCCCCGCGCCGCCTGTCGCTGCTACGATCCCGCCATGTCCAAACCTGACCGCGACGCGACTGTGTTCACGCCGATCGAGGAGGCCGTGGCTGTCTTTCGGGAAGGCGGCCAGGTGATCATCGTGGACGACGAGGATCGGGAGAACGAGGGTGACCTGGCGATCGCCGCCGACAAGGTGACGCCCGAAGCGATCAACTTCATGGCGACGAATGGCCGCGGCCTGATCTGCCTCGCGATGACCGAGGACCGTTGCGACGAACTCGACCTCCCGCTCATGGTGCGGGACAACACGTCGCCGTTCGAGACCGCCTTCACCGTCTCGATCGAGGCCCGGGGCAAGGTGACGACGGGGATCTCGGCGGCGGACCGCGCGGCGACGATCGAGACCGCGATCGATCCGGACACGGGCCCTCAGGATCTGCTGCGGCCCGGTCATGTGTTTCCGCTACGGGCCAAGAAGGGCGGCGTCCTCAAGCGGGCCGGCCAGACCGAAGCGTCCGTGGACCTGGCGACGCTGGCGGGGCTGAAGCCGGCCGGCGTGATCTGCGAGATCATGAACGACGACGGCACGATGGCGCGGGTGCCCGACCTGGTGAAGTACAGCCGGACCCACGATCTGCCGATGATCACGGTCTCGGACCTCATCCGCTACCGGCTGAGCAACGAGAGCCTGGTCGAGAGGGTCGCCTCGCCGACGTTGCCCACCCCGTACGGCGACATGAAGGCGTACGCCTACCGGGCGGAGCTGACGGGCGAAGAGCACGTCGCCCTGGTGATGGGCGAGCCGACGCCGGACGAGGACATTCTGGTGCGCGTCCACAGCCAGTGTTTGACCGGCGACGTGTTCCACTCCGAGCGTTGCGACTGCGGCATTCAGCTCTACCAGGCGCTGGCCAAGATCGGGGCCGAGGGGACCGGGGTTCTGCTCTACCTGCTGCAGGAAGGCAGGGGCATCGGCCTGTTCAACAAGCTCCGGGCCTACGAGTTGCAGGAACAGGGGCACGACACCGTCGAGGCGAACCACAAGCTGGGGTTCCGGGCCGACCAGCGCGACTACGGCATCGGCGCCCAGATCCTGCGCGACCTCGGTGTCCGGCGGATGCGGCTGATGACGAACAACCCGCACAAGTACATCGCGCTCTCCGGTTACGGCCTGGAGATCGTGGATCGGGTGGCGATCGAGGTGGAGCCGAACGAGTCGAATCGCGAGTACCTCCGGGCCAAGCGCGAGAAGATGGGCCACCTGCTTCAGTTGGTATGAGCGCCGGCAGTTCCAGGCCTCGGGCGCTGGTCACGGGAGTGACCGGCCAGGACGGCTCCTACCTTGCGGAACAGTTGCTCGGCGAAGGTTGGGACGTCTGGGGTCTGGCGCGCCCGGCGTCCCAGCCGGGCAATACGCGCTGGATCGACCACCTGCTGGAGGGGAACGACGAGTCGGAGCCCCGGCTTCGCCTGATCGCCGGCGATCTCGCCGATGCGTCGTCGCTCGACCGCGCGATGGCGACGGTCCAGCCCGACGAGATCTACAACCTCGGCGCGCAGTCCCATGTCCAGGTCTCCTTCGAACTGCCGGCGGCGACCGGGCAGGTCACGGGCCTCGGTGTGCTGCGACTGCTGGAGGCGATGCGCCGGCACTGTCCCCGGGCGCGCTTCTACCAGGCCTCCTCCTCCGAGCTTTACGGGCTGGTGGTCGAGTCGCCACAGAACGAAACGACCCGGTTCTATCCGCGCAGCCCGTATGCCGCGGCGAAGGCCTACGGCTTCCACATCACGCGCAACTACCGCGAGGCCTACGGCCTGTTCGCGGTCAACGGGATCCTGTTCAACCACGAGTCGCCTCGCCGGGGCGAGAACTTCGTCACCCGCAAGATCGCGCTGGCCGCGGCGCGCATCCGGGCGGGTCTGCAGGAGCGGGTCCACCTTGGCAATCTGTCCTCGCGGCGCGACTGGGGCTTCGCCGGCGAGTACACAGAAGCGATGCGGTTGATGCTGCGCGTGGAGCAGCCGGAGGACTACGTGATCGCGACCGGCGACACGCGCAGCGTCCGGGAGTTCTGCGAGATCGCCTTCGCCCATGCCGGGCTGCCGCTGAGCTGGCGCGGTTCGGGGGTGGACGAGCAGGGCGTGGCCGAAGACGGGCGCGTGCTGGTCGCGGTCGACCCCCGGTTCTTCCGCAAGGCCGAGGTCGACGCGCTCTGCGGCGATGCGAGCCTGGCGCGGGAGCGTCTGGGATGGAGTCCCAAGGTCACGTTCCGGCGGCTCGTCGAGATGATGGTCGACGCGGAACTCGAAGCGGTCGGTCTGGCGGCCGGATGAAGTTGACACGCCGCGCGGCGCTGGGACTCGTCGGGGCCGGCGCGGCCGGACCGTTCCTCGCGGGCTGCGGCGCGGATGAAGCGACCACGGGAGCGCCGTCCGAAGGAGCACCGATGCCCGACGAAGAGGTCCACTACATGAGCCTGCGCGATGTCGCGAGGCTGATCGAAACCCGCGAGCTGTCGCCGGTCACCCTGACGGAGACGATGCTCGACCGGATCGCCGCGGTCGACGGCCGGCTCAAGAGCTACGCGACCGTGATGGCGGACCAGGCGCTGGCCGCGGCGCGCGCGGCCGAGGCGGAGATCGAGGGCGGGCTCTACCGCGGGCCCCTCCACGGTGTCCCGATCGCGGTCAAGGACCTCTGCTACACGAAGGGCGTGCGCACGATGGGCGCTCTCCCGGTCCTCGCCGACTTCGTACCCGAGTTCGACGCCACGGTGGTCGGGAGACTGGCCGATGCGGGCGCTGTTCTCCTGGGCAAGCTGAACCTGACCGAGGGCGCGATGGCCGGCTACCACCCGGACTTCGACATCCCGGTCAACCCGTGGGACGAGAACCTGTGGACCGGCGTCTCGTCGAGCGGCTCGGGAGTGGCGACCGCAGCCGGACTCTGCTTCGGTTCCCTCGGGTCGGACACCGGCGGATCGATCCGGTTCCCGTCGGCCCAGTGCGGCATCGTCGGCCTGAAGCCGACCTGGGGGCGGGTCAGCCGCTACGGCGTGCTCGAGCTCGCCGGGTCGCTCGACCACATCGGGCCGATGACGCGGAGCGTCGCCGACGCCGCGATCGTGCTCGAGGCGATCGCCGGCGCCGATGGGAACGACCCGACCTCTCTCGAGGCGCCGATGTCCGCCATCCTGCCGGCGCTCGACGGGAACATCGCCGGGATGCGGCTCGGGTTCGACCGGCGGTATGCCTCGGAAGGCGTCGACCCCGCGGTTGCCGCCGCCGTCGAGGAGGCGCTGCGGGTTCTGGCGGGCCTGGGCGCCGAGGTGTCGGAGGTCGAGATGCCGGCGGCGCCGTTCGAGGATTGGTGGCCCCTGTGCTCCTACGAGGCAGTCCGGGCCCACGCCGCGACGTACCCCGGCCGCGCCGAAGACTACGGGCCGTACTTCCGGGACTTCCTGGACTTCGGTTCGCAGGTGAGCGACGAGATGTACGCCGCGGCGACCGAACGCCGCGCGGCGTTCACCGGGCGATTCGAGGCGATGCTCTCCACCGTCGACGCGCTTGTCTGCCCGTCCAACGTGACCGCGTTTCCGATGACGGACGCGATGGGATACGACACCGTCGCGGCGTTCGGGGAGGCGATAGCGGAGGTCTCCGAGAGCTTCGACCCGCCGCTCGGCAGCATGCAGCTCTTCGCCGCGCCGGCCGACTTCGCCGGCACGCCGACCATCTCCGTGCCGTGCGGCTTCTCGGCGGCGGGTGCGCCGCACAGCCTGCAGCTCGTCGGCCGCGACCTGAGCGAAGGGGCGCTCTGCCGTCTCGCCCACGCCTACGAGCAGGCCACGGACTGGCACTTGCGCCATCCGGACGTCTGAGTCCTCACCTACGGCATGTAGGGCGTCGGCCCGGGTCCGAGCTGGGTCTCCAGAACCCCCTGGGCGGTGTCGATGAAGTCGCAGACCATCGGCCGGGTCTCGCGGGGATCGATGATCTCCTCGATGTTGAACGCTTCGGCGGTGCGAAACGGCGACGCCAGGGCCTCGAGGCGGTCCTCGATCTCCTTTTGCTTGGCCGCGGGGTCGTCTGACTCCCGGATGATGCGCCGGTAGGCGGCGGTCACGCCGCCTGAGATGTGCATCGAGCCCCAGTGGCCGGACGGCCAGGCCACGCGCCGGAACATGCCGCTCGGGCGGTCGTGGCACTGGCCGGCGACGCCGTAGAGCTGCCGGATGATGATTGTGAGCCACGGCATGCGCGTCCTGAGCGTCGCGCAGAGCATTTTCGCCCCGGCGCGGACGATCCCCTGGCGCTGCTGCTCGGGGCCGACCATGAATCCGGGCTCGTCGGCGAAGTAGACCATCGGCAGATGGAAGGTGTCGCATAGCTGAAGGAAGCGGATCACCTTCGTGCCGGCGGCTACGTTCATCGAGCCGCCGAGGTAGCTCGGGTTGTTGATCATCGTGCCGACCGGATAGCCGTTGACGCGGGCGAGTCCGACGATCCGGGAGCGCCCGTAGTGCGGCGTGATCTCGAAGAACGAGTCGCGGTCGAGAACCGCGTCGAGGACAGCTCTCGGGTCGTAGGCCTTGTTCTTCTCGCGGGGAATGGCGGAGAGTAGCGACGGCTCGCGGCGCCCCGGGTCGTCGTGCGTGTCGCCGCGCGGCGGCATTTGCCAGACGTTGTCGGGCAGGTAGCTCAGGAACTGCTTGAGCATCGCGAACGCGTCTTCCTCGGAGTCGGCGAGATTGTCGATCACGCCGCTGCCGAACACCTGCGTGCGCTCGTCGCCGAGATCTTCCTTCGTGATGTCGATGCCGAGCGCGGCCTTGACGACGGGAGGCCCGCCCGGAAACACCTGGCTGGTTCCCCTGACCATCACGTTGAAGTGGGCGAGGCAAGCCTCCACCGCGGGCAGCCCGGCCACTGAACCCAGCACGCCGGCCACGACCGGCACCCGGGACAGCAGGTCCTCGATGCCCGGCGTAGCGGGGTTGGTCGGGATGTAGGTCCGTCCGATCTTCTCGAAGGTCTTCACGCTGCCGCCGGTGGAGTCGAGGAGCCGCACGTACGGCAGGCGCCAGCCGAGCGCCAGCTTCTGCGCGTGGCCGCTCTTGTCGCCTATCGACGCGTCGGAGGCGCCGCCGCGCACGGTGAAGTCGCCGCCGTTGAGAACCACCTTGCGGTCAGCCAGGCGGGCGAGCCCGATGACCCTGTTCGAGGGTCGTACGTCCTCGAGCTCGTTGCCGTCATAGGTGGCCACGCCGGCGAGTTCGCCGATCTCCTGGAACGAGCCCTTGTCGGTCAGCAGCTCGATACGTTCCCGGATCGTCAGCTTGCCGCGACGGTGCTGCTCCGCGATGCCGGCTTCGCCGCCCATCTGTTGGGCGAACTCGCGGCGTCGCCTCAGCTCCTCGATCTCTCGTTCCCAGACCATGGTTCCTCCTCAGGGCGCCGATGCTACTCGCCCAACGGCCTGCTAGAGTGCCGCCCCGGCCGGCTCTGCTGGGCCGCACTACGACCACGTCGACGGAGCAGATAATGACCGAGCCGCAGGTGGCGCGGCGTGGCGGCTCGCCGCAGCCGCTGATCGCCGCACCCCAACGCCTGACCGAACTGCGGGAGGGATCGCGCGAGTGGCCCTCGTGGACGCTGACGCCTCGCCAGATCTGCGATCTGGAGCTGCTTCTCTGCGGAGGGTTCGCGCCGCTCGACGGGTTCATGAACCGGGCCGCGTTCGACAGCGTGTGCGAAACGATGCGCCTGCCCTCGGGGGCGCTGTGGCCGATTCCGATCACGCTCGACGTCACGGCGGAAGCGGCCGGCGGCCTGCAAACGGGTTCGAAGCTGGTCCTGCGCGATCCCGAAGGGCTGATGCTGGCCGTGCTCACGGTGGATGACATCCGGGAGCACGACCGCCGCAAGGAAGCGGAGCTCGTCTACGGAACCCTCGACCAGGCCCACCCCGGCGTGGCCCATCTCTACCAGCGGACAAACACCGTATCCGTGGGGGGCAGGATCGAGGGAGTCCAACTGCCGAAGCACTACGACTTCCCGGGCCTGCGGAAGACGCCGGAGCAGTTGCACCGCCGCTTCGCGCAACTCGGTTGGAAGACGGCGGTGGCATTCCAGACCCGCAACCCGATGCACCGGGCGCACTTCGAGCTGACCCTGCGTGCGGCCCGGGAACTGGAGGCGAACCTGCTGATCCACCCGGTCGTCGGCATGACGAAGCCGGGCGATCTGGATCACTACACGCGGGTCCGCTGCTACCGCCGGATTCTGGCCCACTACCCGCGCCACACGGCGGAACTCGCGCTCCTGCCGCTCGCCATGCGCATGGCGGGACCGCGCGAGGCGCTCTGGCACGCCCTGATCCGCAAGAACTACGGTTGCACCCACCTGATCGTCGGCCGCGACCATGCGGGCCCCGGGGTCGACTCCTCCGGCCAGCCTTTCTACGGCCCCTACGACGCGCAGGAGCTGATGGTCGAGCACGAGGCTGAACTCGGCGTGAAGATGGTCCCTTTCCGGATGATGGTCTACGCCCCTGACCGCGACTCCTACGAGCCGGTGGACGCCGTGAAGGAAGGAGAGCGGACCCTGTCGATCTCGGGCAGCGACCTCCGCCGCCGGCTGCGACGCGGTCTGCCGATCCCGGAGTGGTTCACCTTCCCGGAGGTGGCCCGGGAGCTGCGCCTCAGCCATCCGGCGCGCAGCAACCAGGGGTTCACGGTGTTCTTCACCGGCCTTTCCGGCGCCGGCAAGTCGACGATCGCGAACGTCCTCCTGGTCAAGTTTCTGGAAGCCGGCGGCCGTCCGGTGACCCTGCTCGACGGCGACATCGTGCGGACCAACCTGTCGTCGGAACTCGGGTTCTCCCGGGAACACCGCGACATCAACATCCGGCGGATCGGGTTCGTCGCTTCCGAGATCACGAAGAACGGCGGTGTTGCCATCTGCGCGCCGATCGCTCCCTACGAGAGCGTCCGCCAGGACGTGCGCGAGATGATCGAGGATGTTGGCGGCTACATCCTGGTCCACGTCGCGACGCCGCTCGAGGTGTGCGAGGAACGCGACGTCAAGGGTCTCTACGCCAAGGCCAGGGCCGGGCTGATCGACTCGTTCACCGGCATCTCGGACCCCTATGAAGTGCCGGAGAACCCGGACCTGATGATCGACACGACGGACATCACCGCTGAGGAGGCTGCGCAGCAGGTCATCCTCCACCTCGAGAAGGAGGGGTTCGTCGGACCGCGCTGATTCCCCTCCGCGGCGCTTCGCGCTCAGGTGGCGATGGTTCTCGGTTGGCGTCGCCGGTGCTGTCGCGTTGTTCCTGCTCCTGCCGGCGTCCGCCTTCGCCGACACGCTGGAGGGCGGCCTGCGGTGGCTCGCGGGTCTGCTCGGAGGCGATGCTCGCCGGGCGGCCGCGGAACTGCCCTGGGACAAGATCGTCCACGCGGTTCTCTTCGCGGGGTTGGCGTGGGTCTGGTGCCGGCAGCCGGCCCGCGCCGGCCGGGTCCGCGGCGTGCTTCTGGCGGCGCTGGGCGCGGTGGCCTATGGCGGCGCGATCGAGCTCTGCCAGATGCTGCTCGGCTACCGGGCGGGAGAGTGGACGGATCTGGCCGCCGATGCGATCGGCGTCGCCTTCGGTGCCTTGGTCGCTACCCGTGTCTGGCCGCGACTGCCGCGATAGGAAGCACCGTCGCCCACTGGGTGCGCCGGCCTTCCGGCCGGCTTTCCGGAAAGAAACGCGCCGCGAAGCGGCGACCATTCTCCCCCGCTGCTAGCGTCCCATTCCGGCAGACCGACCAGCCACCGGAACCAACGAAGTGAACACACCGCCGCAGGACCGCGCCACCCGCGAGCGCGCCCTGCTCCAGGCCCTCGAGCGTCGCATCCTGGTCCTCGACGGGGCGACCGGCACCGCATTCCAGGCGGCGAACCTGGGCCCGGCTGACTTTGGCGGCGAGGAGCTCGAGGGCTGCAACGAGATCCTGGTGGCGACCCGGCCCGATGTCGTGCTCGACGTCCACCGCTCCTACCTCGAAGCCGGCGCCGACATCGTGGAGACGAACACCTTCGGCGGCACGCCTCTCGTGCTCGCCGAGTACGGCCTGCGGGAGCGCGCGCTCGAGCTGAACCGGCGCGCCGCCGAACTGGCGCGGCAGGCCTGCGCCGAAGCCGGACCCGGGCGCTTCGTCTGCGGCTCGATGGGGCCGACGACGAAGGCGATCTCGGTCACCGGCGGCGTCACCTTCGAGCAACTGCGCGACGACTACTTCACCCAGGCGCTGGGTCTGGCCTCCGGCGGCGCCGATTACCTGCTGCTCGAGACCTGCCAGGACACGCGCAACGTGAAGGCGGGACTGATCGGGATCGAGCGTGCGTTCGAGCAGTTGGGATGGAGGTTGCCGGTCGCGGTCTCGGTGACGATCGAGACGATGGGGACGATGCTCGGAGGCCAGGAGATCGAGGCGCTGGCGGCGTCGCTCCTGCACCGGGACCGCCGCGATCTCCTGTACGTGGGCCTGAACTGCGCCACGGGCCCCGACCAGATGTTCGATCACCTGCGGGCCCTGTCCGAGATCTGCCGCACGCGGGTGGCGTGCGTCCCGAACGCCGGGCTGCCGGACGAGGACGGCCTCTACACCCAGACTCCCGAGGACTTCCGGGCCGTCTTCTCCCGCTTTCTCGACCACGGCTGGCTGAACCTGGTCGGCGGCTGCTGCGGCACGACCGCGGCCCACATCGAGACGTTCAGCGACCTCGTCCGCGGCAGCGCCCCACGACAGCCGCCCGATCACGGGCGCTGTCTGGTTTCGGGCCTGGACGCGGCGGAACTGACCGAGGACAACCGGCCGCTCCTGGTGGGCGAGCGCACGAACGTGCTCGGCAGCCGCAAGTTCAAGCGACTGATCCGCGAGGGCGAGTACGAGGCGGCGGCCGAGGTCGGTCGCGCGCAGGTCAAGAACGGCGCCCAGGTGGTCGACATCTGCCTCCAGGACCCGGAGCGCGACGAGGTGGACGACATGGAGCGGTTCCTGGAGCGCCTGGTGCGCCGGGTCAAGGCGCCGCTGATGATCGACAGCACGGACCACGAGGTGATGGCACGCGCGCTGACCTGGTGCCAGGGGCGCTCGATCCTCAACTCGATCAACCTGGAGGACGGGACCGAGCGCTTCGAGCAGGTGGTTCCGCTCGCCAGGGAGTTCGGTTGCGCGGTGATCGTCGGCCTGATCGATGAGCAGGGCATGGCGGTGTCGACCGACCGCAAACTCGAGGTCGCGAAGCGCAGTTACGACCTTCTGACCTCGCGCTGGGGCCTGGAACCCCAGGACATCTGGTGGGATCCGCTGGTCTTCCCGTGCGGCACGGGCGACGAGGCCTACCTCGGCTCGGCGGCGGCGACGATCGAAGGGGTTCGCGCGGTGCGCGAGGCGTTCCCGGGCACGCGGACGATCCTGGGCATCTCGAACGTGAGCTTCGGCCTGCCGCTCGCGGGGCGGGAGGTGCTGAACGCGGTCTTCCTCTACCGGTGCACCCTGGCCGGCCTCGATGCGGCGATCGTCAACACCCAGGGGCTGGCCCGCTACGCCGAGATTCCGGTTGCGGAGCGGGTACTCGCCGACGCGCTGCTCGATCTGCGGCCCGGGAACGTGGAGGCGGGGCAGCGCGCGGTCGAGGCGTTCACCGCGGCGTTCCGGGAGCGGAAGGGTTGGCAGGAACGGGCGCCGCGCGAGCTGCTGCCCCTGCCCGAGCGACTGGCGCGGTCGGTGGTCGAGGGCAGCAAGGAGGGGCTGCGCGCGGACCTGGACGCGGCGCTGGCGGACCCGCGCTGGCCCGACCCGCTCGACATCATCAACGGGCCGCTGATGGCCGGGATGGCGGAGGTCGGACGGCTGTTCAACGACAACGAGCTGATCGTTGCCGAGGTGCTGCAGAGCGCCGAGGTGATGAAGGCGGCCGTCGATCACCTCGAGCCGCACATGGAGCGGATGGAGGGCATGACCCGCGGCCGGATCATCCTGGCCACCGTGAAGGGCGACGTTCATGACATCGGCAAGAACCTGGTCGACATCATCCTGACGAACAACGGCTTCGAGGTCGTGAACCTCGGGATCAAGGTGCCGAGCGAACAGTTGATCCAGGCCGCGCGCAAGCACGAACCCGACGTGATCGGCCTCTCCGGGCTCCTGGTCAAGAGCGCCCAGCAGATGGTGGCCACCGCCGGGGATTTCGCCGCCGCCGGCATCGCTACGGACCTCGTCGTCGGAGGAGCGGCGCTGACGCGGCGGTTCACCCATGGCCGGATCGCCCCCGAGTACGGCGGCGTCTGCACCTACGCGGGTGACGCGATGAGCGGACTCGACCTGATCGAGCGTCTGTGCGACAAGGGTCGAAGGGGGGCTCTGCTGGAGGAAGTCGAGTCGCTGCGCGAACGGGACGCAGCCGCGTTCCGGGCCCGGACCAGGGCCCGGGCGGTGCCGGCGACGGAGCGCCGCAGTTCGACCGTCCGTACGGACGTTCGGGCGCCCCGGCCTCCCCATCTTGAGCGGCGCGCCGAGCGCTTCGACCTCGACGAGGTCTGGCCCCACCTGAACCTGCAGATGCTCTACGCCAAGCATCTGGGCCTCAAGGGCTCCGTGGAGCGTCTGCGCGAAGCCGGCGACCGGAAGCTGCGCAAGGTCGAGGCTGTGATCGAGGAACTCAAGGACTTCGCTCGCGGCGAGATGGCGGTGCACGGTGTGTGGCGGTTCTTCCCGGCCCGGGCCGCGGGCAACCGGCTCACCCTGCTCGAACCCGGCGAAGGCGACGCGAAGAAGGTCGCGGCCGAGTGGCGCCTGCCCCGCCAGCCACGCGAGGACGGCCTCTGCCTCGCGGACTACGTGCTGCCGGCCGGCGATCACGTGGCGCTGTTCGTCGTCACCGCGGGTGCCGGCGTACGCGACGCCTCGGAGCGCTTCAAGCGCGAAGGCGAGTACCTGAAGAGCCACGCCTACGCGGCGCTGGCCCTCGAGACGGCCGAAGCCGCGGCCGAACTGCTGCACCAGCGACTCCGCGCCGAACTCGGCTTCCCCGATCCGCCGGAGATGACGCCCCGCGAGCGCCTGGCGGCGAAGTACCGCGGCAAGCGCTACTCCTTCGGCTACCCCGCCTGCCCCGACCTGGCGGGCCAGCGTCAGCTCTTCAAGGCGCTAGAGCCCGCCGACGTCGGCGTGGAACTTACCGAGGGCGACATGATGGACCCGGAGGCCACCGTATCGGCGCTCGTGTTCCACCACCCGGACGCCCGGTACTTCGGGGTCTGAGCGAGGGGACGCTGCTAGACGACCCAACTCGTGGCGAATGAGAGGGCCGATGACCCGAGAACCGAAGGCGGAGTTTCGATTGACTGTTCGACAAGGCGGTCCGGTGCGCTTTCAGCCCGCGAATCGGGCTCTCTTGCTGATCGGAGCCCTACTGGTCCTAGCCGTGCCTGGGCCTGGCGCCAAAGCGATGCAGGGGCAGCCCGACTGGTCGGAGGAGATCAGCCCGGGAGGCTCGGTGGCCGTTACGGCCGCCGGCGTTTCACGGCCCGAGGCACACCAATACCTGGAGAGCCTCGGTCTGGTCCCGGGGGCCGTCGCCGACCCGGAAGTCGGCATCTCCGCTGGCGATGCATTCCACGGCGTTCAGGAGGGCAGGGCCGATTGGGCCGTCAAGCGGCTTGAGCTCAATGGGAAGTTCGCGTTGCGTCAGTCTACCGAGGTTCTCGGTCAGGCGATCACGGTGACGTCCGTCATCAGTCCCGACGGCCTTCGGATTGCGGATGATCGCGGAGGATCGCGGATCGAAACGCACAGGGAGTTTCCGGTCGCCACGTGCATGAGTTCGGTTGAGCGTTTCGGCTGTGACGGAGTGGTGTCGTTCGATGTGGCCAGGGACGAACACGGGACGATCGTGGAGTTCGTTCGAGACAGGCAGGGGCTTCCGAGCGGGGTACGGTTCGGCGAGATTCTGCTGCTTCGCTACAGTTTCACGCCTCCGTTGCCCGAGCGTCCCAGGATGGGTAGGCTGAGCGACCTTTGGCGACCGCCCTCATCGTGGGAGTTGATCGACCTTCGGACGGCGGAGATCGTCGTCGACGCTGTCGATGCCGCCAAGGTGGCCTCTGAGCGCCCGGTCCTTTCGGTAGGCTTCAAATCCTTCGGTGAAGTTCTTCGCTTCGAAGGTGGAGAGTTTTTTGCCGTATCGCAAGGCAGGCTGGGTTGGCCTTACGCGCTCTCGCCTCTCGACAAGACTTCGGACGTCTGGCGCATCGTCTATGCCAGTGGCGATATGAGTGGGGAGTACCGTTTTCGTGTCGACTACACCGATGATCTCGTGCGAGTCGAGATCAAGGCCGGGGAGTACGGCGAGCGGAGCATCGTCGTGGAGGCGCCGCGCAGCCGCAACAGAGTAGTGCCGGTTTCCTTCGCCCATCCCGCCGCCGATATGTTGACGGATTCCATGCGGTCGGGAGTTCGGTTGCGAGTTACTGAGCCTCTCGACAACTGGCTCCATAGTACGTTTGAGAAAGAGAGTCTTCCGATCGTGCTGAGCCCGTTTCACAGCAGGGCTCTTCAGGGTTTCGTGTGGAATGTGAGCGAATCGTGGTAGAGGTGGAGCCCGCCGAGATGGAAGTAGATGGCGGTGCGGAAGCGATCCCGGTTTCGGTAGCCGCGGGCTGACTTCTTGAGCCACTGGATCACCGAGTTGATGCCTTCGAGGCGTGCGTTGGTGACGCCTCGCTCGATGGCGTTCAGCACGCCGTCGAGATGGGCCTTGATCATCCGGGCCACCCGTTTCATCGGCTCCAGGCGGCTGCGGATCGCCCACGAGTACCAGCCCCTGAACGTAGCCAGCGCCTCGGCGCGGTCCGATGTCTCCCACATCATCATCGCCACCTCCTTCAGATGCCAGCAGCGGGCCGTCTTCGAGGTGCCGTCGATCAACTCCTTGAAGCGAGGCCATCGGTGCTCCGGCACCCGGTCCGGGTGGTACAGCCACAAGTAGCGCGTGTCGGTCAGGCGTTCGTCGCCCAGGCCGCGCAAGTGTCGGTGCTCCTCCCTGCGCACTTCGTCCACGGCATCGCCGAGATGAGCCGCGACGTGGAACGTGTCGTACGCGATCTTGTCCCCGCCGTCCGGCAGGCAGGACACCGTGGCCGAAATGTACGCCGGCCACATGTCCATCGCCACCGTCTCGATCTTTGAACGCTCGGCCTCCGACAACGACTGGTAGTACGAAGACAGAGAGTCCTTGCCGCGACCGTCCGCCACATGGTGAACGCGCGGCTCACCCTCGATGTCCGCGACAACCGTCACGTACTCGTGACGCTTCTGAAACGACGTCTCGTCCACGCCGAGACAGCGAGACGCGGGCGCCGGGCCGCGACGCGCCAGACCACGCTTCACCGCCCTCTGCATCACACCGTCCACCTGGTCCCAACTCAAGTCCAGCTGCCGCGCCACTGCCGACATGCTCGCCTCGCCCAGCCAGTCAATGACCAAGGCCTCGAACAACGCCGTGAAACGAGAGCCTGCATCCGACCACGGCACGCCGATCGTGTGCACTCCGTGCTGCGCGCAACGCACCCGCGGCACATCCGCCGTCAGGATCGTCCGGTACTGGCACGTCGGCAGATGCCGCCAGCGCCGGCGACGCGAATCGTGACGACTCGCCGAGCCGCCGCACTCGGGGCAACGGTACGACTCGTCCCTGCCACGAGCCACGAACACCTCCACCTCCCCGGCCTCAAGCCGCAACTCGACGCTCGTCACCTCCCAAGGACTCTCGACACCCAGAATCCGACCGTACAAGTCTGTGTCTCGCATCGCGCGAGACTACGGCATCTCCACCATCAACCCGGAAGAGCCCACAGCAGGGGAATCGAAATGGAATCGGGCGTGGTCCGCGAGGCTGCTCGCACGGGGCATGACTTCCAGTTTGGTCCGGCCGACCGATGCGAGGAGAAGGACGGGGGCATCGTGTGCACGGGCGGTGCGAGCGAGGTGATCGGCGAGGAGAGTCCGTACCCTTGGTGAACACACTCGCATCGGGCGGAAACCCAGGTGCCGGCGATGTGCCGTCTCGGACAGCGGGCTTGCTCGGAGGCATCCTCCTGGTGGGATTACTGTTCGCCTTGGGCACGCCGGTACAGGCGCAGACCTGTACTCCTCCGGCGTTCTGGAACGAGTTCAGTTCTGGCGGCGGACGCTGTGAAGTGCATGCGTGCCCATGCCTGACGGAAGGCAGCCGGGACGCGCGCCAACTTGACAACTTGACAGGTTGGTTGCCATAGTCGGCCCATGAAAGCGCTTCCGGTGGCCGAGTTGAAGGCCGGGTTCTCCAGGGTCCTGGCCGACGTGCGCCGGGGCGAGCGCATCGGCGTCCTGTACGGGAGGTCGAAGACGCCGGTTGCCATGATCGTCCCTTACGAACCGGCGCCTGCCGGCAAGCGCGAGCTCGGTTTCCTCGACGGGGAGGTCACGATCAAGTTCTCCGATGACTTCGAGATGACCGAAGAGGAGCTCCTGGGCGGCGCGTGACGTACCTGCTGGACACCCATGTCCTGCTGTGGGCGATCGGCAGATCGAACAGGCTTTCCGCTCCCGCTCGCGAGATCGTCGAGGACCCGCGCAACCGGATACTGGTGAGCACCGTGTCCCTGTGGGAGGCGTCGCTGAAGTACGGGTTGGGGAAGCTGAAGCTCGACCCGCTGGTTCCGGACGACGTTCCCGACCACTGCCGCCGGCTCGGCTTTGAGATCCTCCCGCTGGAAAGCGCCGACGCGGCGAGCTACCACGTCCTGCCCCGGGTGGACACCCATCGCGATCCGTTCGACCGGATGCTCGTTCACCAGTGCATTCGCGGCAACCTGATTCTGGTCAGCCGGGATGGTCGGATGAAGAGCTATCGATCCCACGGGTTGCGGCATGTCTGGTAGGGCGTGTCGCGGGGAGTAACGCGCGCGGCTTCGCTCGGCCAGGTAGTTGGC
Organism: Thermoanaerobaculia bacterium; assembly: GCA_965232105.1. Taxonomy (GTDB): domain Bacteria; phylum Acidobacteriota; class Thermoanaerobaculia; order Multivoradales; family Multivoraceae; genus Multivorans. The sequence goes on along the minus strand of OZ246956.1, from coordinate 780,408 downwards.
CGCGGAGCCGGCCGTGCTTTGCCGGCTCGGTTGGCTACCCGGCCCGCGCCGCGGTCTTCTTCTCCCGCTTCTCCCGTTTCGCACGCACGAGGGCGGCGGCCCGGTCCAGGTGGTCGTCGCCCAGGCGGTCCAGGTACTCGTCGTAGCTGCCGACGAAGTCGTTCACGCCCTCGGCGGAGATCTCGATGATACGGGTGGCGAGCCGGCTCACGAACCAGCGGTCGTGCGAGACGAGGAGCAGGGTGCCCGGGTAGTCCAGGAGGCCGTCGATCAGGGCCTGGATCGCCTCCAGGTCGAGGTGGTTGGTCGGTTCGTCGAGGACCAGGACGTTGGGCTTGAGCACAACGTGGCGGCAGAACAGGAGGCGCGCCGCTTCGCCGCCCGAGAGGCTGCCGATCCGCTTGATCGCCTCGTCCTTGGAGAACAGGACCGCGGCGAGTTGGCCGCGGACGAAGCCGATCGGTTCGCCGGGGCAACAGTCCCAGAGCCAGCTCTCGACCGTCTTCTTCTCGGCGCCCTCCGAGTCGAGCAACTGCTGGCGGTGGTCCTGGGCGAAGTAGCCGGGGTGCGTCTCGTACCCCCAGTCGATCTCGCCGCGGTCGGGGCCGACCTCGCCGATCGCGATCTTGAGCAGCGTCGACTTGCCGATGCCGTTCGGTCCGATAACCGCCACCCTCTCGCCCCGGCCGACTTCGAGCGAGACGTCGTCGAGGACGTGGTTGTCGCCGTAGCTCTTCGAGATTCCTTCGAGGGTCAGTACGCGCTTGCCGGAGGGTCGCCGCGACTGGAAGCGGAACAGGGGGTAGCGGCGCGACGTCCGGGGCAACGGCTCGATCGAGATTCGGTTGATCAGCTTTACCCGGCTCTGGGCCTGCCGCGCCTTGCTGGCCTTGTACCGGAAGCGGTCGACGAACTTCTGGTGGTGGTCGATCTCCTGCTGGCGCTGCGAGATCTCCGCTTCGCGGCGCGCCCGTTCCTCGACCTTCTTCCGTTCGAAGTTCGAGTAGGAGCCCGGGTAGACGGTGAGGGTCTCGTAGTCGATGTCGACGATCTGCGTGCAGACGTTGTCGAGGAACCGGTGGTCGTGTGAGACGACGAGGACGACGCCCTTGAACTCGGAGAGGAACTTCTCGAGCCAGCGGATCGAGAGGATGTCCAGGTGGTTCGTCGGCTCGTCGAGCAGCAGGACGTCGGGCGCGGCGGCCAGGGTCTGGGCCAGCAGCACGCGGAGCTTGAAGCCGCCGGAGAGGATCGACAGCGGCTCGCGGTGGACCTCCGTCTCGATCCCCAGCCCCTCCAGGATTTCGGCCGCCCGCGACTCGAGCGAGTAGCCGTCCCAGCGCATGACGACCTCTTCCAGGGCGGCGTAGCGGTCGCCGTCGAAGTGCTCGGCGGCCCGCTCCAGCAGCCGGTCCTTCTCGACCATCGCCTGCCAGAGCTCGGCGTTGCCCATCATCACAACGTCGAGGATCGTGTCCTGCTCGTACTCGAAGTGGTCCTGCTTGAGCACCCCCAGCCGGCAGCGCTTCGGCACCGAGATCGAGCCTTCGCTGGTCGGCTCGTCGCCCGTCAGCATGCGCAGGAGCGTCGATTTGCCCGAGCCGTTCGAGCCCACGATGCCGTAGCGCTGGCCCTTCGCGAAACGCAGGCTCGCGCCCTCGAACAGGGTCTGCTCGCCGAAGCTCTTGCCGACGTTTGAGATGGAGATCATGGGGTAGTGCCCGCCGCCCTAATGCGGCAGACTAGCAACGGGATGGATCACGGACCGACTACAGCAAGCCATGCCGGGTAGGGCCCACAGGAAGACCCGCGCGGCAGCGCCCGGCGACCGCTCCGAGCTGCTCTTGAGCGTGGTCGGATGGGCCGGCGGTGCCTTCCTGGGCGCGGTCCTGGTCTTCGGCGCCGCGGTCAAGGCACTCGACCCGCAGGCGTTCGTGAGCCAGATCGAGATCGAGGGTCTCGACTTCCTGCTGCCGGCCGCGGTGGTCACCGTGATCGCGCTGGCGCTCGAAGTCGGGCTGGGCAGCGCGCTGATCCTCGGTCTGCGCCGGATCTGGGTGCTGGGGCCCTCGGCGCTCCTCGTCGCCTTCTTCCTGTTCCTGACCGGACGCACCTACTACCGCGACCTGCGCGGCATCGCGACCGAGGACGAGGCCGGCTGCGGCTGCTTCGGCAACCTGGTCGAACGCACGCCGGCGGAGGCCTTCTGGCAGGACCTGGCGCTCATGGTCCCGGCGCTGGCGCTCGCTTTCCTGGGCCGGCGGGCGGCGGACGGCCTGCCGTGGCTCCGATTGGCGGTCGTCGGCGCCTTGACCGTGGGTCTGCTCGCCTTCGCCCGCGCGGCGCCGGACCTGCCGCTCGACAACCTGGCGACACGGCTGAAGCCGGATCTTGCGATCGACGGGATCTGCAGCGGCGACGGCGACAGCCGGCTGTGCCTGTCGACCGTCGTGCCCGAGCTCGCGGAAGGGGAGCACTGGCTGGTCATCGCGGACCTCGACGAGGACCTGGGAAAGGCCGTCGACGGCCTGAACCAGCACGTCTTCGACGGCGGCCGGATGTGGGTGCTGAGCTCCGCGACGCTGGACGAGAACCGGACGTTCTTCTGGTCCTACGGCCCGGCCTTCGAGATCCGCGAGGCGCCGCCGACGTTCCTGAACCCCCTGTACCGGACGCTGCCCCGGTCGTTCCGGGTGGAGGACGGCGTGGTGGTCGAGACGGTGTCGGGGCTGCCGCCCGGCCCGTAGTCACAGCGGGCGCGAGCGCTTCTCCAGATAGACGGCCACCTGCGCTTTGCCGACGCTGCCGTCGGCGACGCCGAGGACCAGATCCGCGATTTCGTCGGCGTCGGCTGCTACGTCGAGATCGTTGAGCCACAGGAAGGCGAAACAGGTCGCGAGGGCCGTGCGCTTGTTTCCGTCGACAAACGGATGGTTGTTGCAGAGATGGAAGAGGTAGGCGGCGGCCATCTCGAAGTGGTTTGAATGGAGGAACTCGCCGGCGTATGACGCTGCGGGCATCGCGATGGCGGACTCCAGGAGGCCCCTGTCGCGTAGGCCTTCCGTTCCGCCGTAGCGCTGAATCTGTTCCGCCTGGATCGCTAGAATCTCGTCGAGCGTGAGGAATACCGGTTCCACTTGCCCGAAGGCCCGGTCCTACTGCGCCAGACGTCGGAAGGCGCCGGCGTAGCGCTCGTGCATGCGATCCAGGCCGCGCTTGAGCTTCGATACGCGGTCCTCGCTGCGGACGGGACAGATCAGGATGACGTCGCCGTCGGTCGAGACCTCCAGCATCGTGTCGCTGTCGATTCCCGTGGCCTCGAGGATTCCCTTGTCCAGGACGAGGGCGTGGCTGTTGCCGGTTCGGGTCAGGCGTTTCTGCATGGTCAGGACATCGTAGCATCCATGTACGTACAGACCGTGGTCGTCAACGGCTGGGAGTCAGCACTCGTTCGCGAACTCAGCGGCCAGGTCGATGCCGCCGTTGCGCCAGGCGGCTTCGGTGGCCTGGAGTTGGCCGGCGGAGGCAAAGCGGGAGACGCCGGCTTGTTCAAAGGCGCGGCGTACGGTCGCGGGCATGTGGCCGGCGAACGCGATGCCCTGGAGACGACCGGTCCAGTCGTCGAGGGTTGGGAGTTCGGAGACGCCGTGGATGCGGACGGTGCGAAGGCCGGGTGAGGGGCTGATCCTGGTGTCGGAGTCGACGATCACGGTGCCGGCGTCGAGGGTGTCGCCGTACCAGGCGAGGCTGCGGAGATCGGCGTCTTCGCGGGCGAGGCGGACGCCGGCGCGCTCGGCGGCGCTGCTGCGGCCGGGCGGGAGTTCGGTCGCCAGTGCCGAGAGGGCTTTGGCGAGGGCCTCGGCGAATGGCTCGGGCGCGGCTTGATTGACGAGCACGGCCTCGACGGACAGGCAGCCGCGCTGGTCGAAGAGTGCGATGTCGAGGGCCATGCCGTGGGCCGCTCGATCCAGGTCGGCGTCGGCGCCGACCCAGCCGAGGCTGAACTTCGGGCCGAAGGCGATGAGCCGCCGGGTGGCGGCGGACTGGAGAGCGTCGATCGTTGCCTCCCCGCCGTAGGCCACGACGAGCCGGGCGGCGGTGCGGAGTGGCGTCTCTATCGCTTCGTTGCCGCCGGCCCACGTAGCGGCGGCGTAGGCGTCGCGGAGCGTGGCCTCGCGTTTGCCCAGGGCCGCAAGGAAGGCCGGGGCGAAGCAAGGCTCGGCGCTGGAGGCCTTGAAGAGGACGGGGGCGCGCGCAGCCAGGGCCGGGAGGAGGGACTGGAGCATCAGGCCCGGCGGGCTTGACGGCAGGACGACGAGGCTGAAGCCGTCCTGTTGCTGGTGGTGTGGGCGCCGTAGTTCGGCGGCCGCGGGCTGGCCGCGCATGCCGTTGCCGATGGTCCTGAGGCCATGGTCGAGGCCGACGGGTGAGAGGCCGGTGGCTTGGAGCAGGTCGGGGTCGAGGGCTCGGCGCTCGGGGCTCTCGGCGTCGAGGAAGGCGGTGAGGGTGTCGTTCCAGGCGGCGAGGAGGTCGTCGTTGGGGATGGCGCGGAGGGCGGGTGCCGCGGCGGCGAGGCGTTGGGCTGTAGCTTCGGGTGTGGTCATGCCGGACCGGCGCTGCGCGCCGGATGCCGGCGGGGACGCCGGCGCACCCGGTGGGCGTCGCAGGAGTCGCTCACACAGCACCCAGTTCTTCGGCGGTCAGCGAGCAGCCCCGGAGCGCGGCGCCGGTGGCGCGGCCGAGCAGGCGGAAGGCGTCGCCTTCCCTGACGCCGAGGTCTTCCGTCAGGACGTGGCAGACGGAGCCGAGGTTGGCGAGGTCGAAGAAGGAGAGCAGCCCGGTGCGGCCGTCCTCGACTTCCTCCAGGGTCTCCGGGTCGAGCACCCGGAACGGCATCCACGGCGGCGTGCGCAGCAGCTCGCCGCCAGGACGGGAGTAGGCCTGGCTGGTCAACTCCGTCATGCCGTACTCGCGGACGATCGCGTCCCGGTTCAGGCCGAGCAGGGACCGGGCGCGGCGCCGGACGTCCTCCGGCGTCGTCTCGAGTCGCTGGCCCTTGAAGCCGCCGGTCTCGAACACGCGGCTCCCGGCCGGCAGCCGGAGCGGGTTGGCCGGCTCGCTCTCCAGGTGGTCGAGCAGCAGGACGAGAGCGAGGGCGGTGGCGAGGATCAGCACCGGCTCGCCGTCGGTGTGCGCTTGCAGCCAGTCGTGTGCGTGCTCCACGTCGATCCCGTCTTGCGACACGGCCCAGGCGCTGCCGGACGCGGCGTGGCGCTCGAAGACGTGGGCGGCCATGAAGGAGAGGCTCGAGTCGGGGACCGCGGCGCGGTCGGGGATGAGCGAGAGGATCGGTACCCGAGGCCGGCCGGCAGGCAGACAGGCAGCGGCGAAGGACGCGTCGATCACGGTCCGGTAGAGGTCGGGATAGGGGTGGTAGTGGACGCTCCGCCGCTCCGCCCCGCGGGTGGTGCCGCTGCTGCGGAAGACTGCCCGGGGTTCGGCTGCGGCCAGGCGCAGCGACTTGAAGGCGGAGGTCGGCACGGGCGGCGCCGCCCGCCAGTCGTCCAGGGCTTCGGAGGAGAGACCGCGGCGCTGGCACAGGCGGCGGTAGGGCTCGACGCGCTCGTACCCGAAGCGGGCCGCGGCCGGGGCGAGTTCGTCGAAGCTGCCCCCGCCGGCGCCAACGAAGCGCTCGATGCGCTGGAGGAGACCCGTCATGCGCCGAAGAAGGCCGCCGCGGCGGTGGCGGGGTGGCCGGCGAGGTCAGCGCTTTCTTGCCTGCCGCTTCCTGCGGAAGCGCTTTCTTCCTCGGCGCGTTCGGGCCACCACTCGTCCGGCAGGTGGTTCCGGTAGGGCCGCTGGAGGAAGCGCCGGTCGAACAGCGCGATCACGCCACGGTCTTCGGCGGAGCGGATCAGCCGTCCCGCGGCCTGAACGACGCGGGTCATCCCCGGCACGACGAAGGCGTACTCGAAACCGCGCTCGAAGCGCTCGTCGTAGTAGGCCTGGAGCAGCTTCTGTTCCACGGTCACGGCCGGCAGGCAGGGTCCGACGACCGCGACCGCGAGCAGCGCGTCGCCGGGGTAGTCGACGCCCTCGGAGAACACGCCGCCAGCGACCGCGAGCAGCAGCGTGTCGCCGGCGAGCGGACTCGTCAGAGCGTCGAGAACCTCCTGGCGACGAGCTTCGCTGGTCGTCTGCTGCTGTACCACCACGTTGCGGCCGCAGTCGGGAAGCCGTTCCTCGACCTCGGCGAGAAACCGGTAGCTGGGGAAGATCGCCATCGAGTTCCCGGGCACGGAGCGGGCGAACTCCGCCAGCCGCTCGGCGATCGGGCCGTAGTTGTTCTCGCGGGTGCGGTAGGTCGTCGTGACGGACGTGTCGACGACGATCCGGCGGTTCCCGGCGGGAAAGGCGCTCGGCACCTCGAGGGTGGAGGTCCGCGCGTCGTCGAAGCCGAGCAGGTCGCGGTAGAACTCGAACGGCTGAAGGGTCGCGGACAGGCCGATGCAGGAGCGGCAGCGGTTGATCGTCGCGCCGAGGAAGGCGCTCGCGTCCTTGCACAGGAGGCTGAAGCCGGGTTCGCCGGCGGTGCGCCGGAAGAGGAAACTGAAGGACTCGAGGTGCTTCGGCGAGGAGGCGAGCTGGAGCGTGTTGAGAAACCGGAGCAGCTTGAAGTACAGCTCGACGAAGGCATCGTTCGCGGCGAAGGAACGGGTGTCGCGGCGGAACTCCAGGTAGTCCACGAAGCCGCGGTCGAAGGCCGGACGCAGGCGCCAGAGTTCCTCCTCCGGGGCCGCGCCTTCGGCGACCGCATCGCGGTTGGGGCGATCGAGTTGCTCGTCGACCCGGGTGCGGATCAGGTCCTCGAGGTCGGCGCAGAGCTCGCGCAGGCGCCCGGTCGGCCCGCCCTCCGTGCCGCGGCCGACCGCGCGCAGCCCCGCGGCCGCGTCGCGGCAGCTCTTCGCGGTCAGTTCCGGGCTGTAGTAGCCGCGGCCGCGGTCGATCAGGTTGTGGATCTCGTCGACGACCAGGACCGTGCCCGAGAGGTCCGCGTCGCCCTGGAACTCCGTCAGCTTGACGAAGGGGTCGAGGGCGTAGTTGTAGTCGCCGACGACGACCTGGACCTGGCGCCCGAGTTCCAGGCTGACCTCGAACGGGCAGACCCGAGTGCCCTTCGATGCGGCGTAGATCGCGTCCGGCGCCAGCAGGCTGTGCTCTTCGAGCAATCTCGGGAGGATCCGGCTGCGTTGCAGCTTGACGTAGTAGTCGCGTGCGTACTGGCAGTAATCCTCGTGGCAGATGATCTCGTCGTTGGCGCACATCCGCGCCTTGGCCCGCAGGTGGAGGGCGTGGAAGGCCCGTTCGCGATTCAGCAGGTCGAGGACGCGGTTCGCCATCGCCTGTTGCGTGTTCTTGGCGGTGAGGACGAACACCCGCAGGTCGCGGGCGAGCGCCTCGCGCAGCACCGGGAACAGGACGGCGGCGGTCTTTCCCAGACCGGTCGGCGCCTGGACCAGCAGGTGCTCGCGCTGCTCGACGGCGAGACCCGCGCGGTCGACGATTTCCTGCTGGCCGGGACGCGGCGTGTGGAACGGGAACTCGAGCCGTTCCGCGGCGAGCTGGCGCCGCTGGCGGTGCGCTCGGGCCGCCTCGTAGTCGTGGACGAGGGCATTGAGGGTCATCCGGATGCCGGTTTCGAGCTCTTTCCAGTCGAGCGCGACTTCGAGTCGCTCGATCTCGGCGGTACCGATCTCGATCAGGACCAGCTCGGCACGGATTGCGGGGAAGCCGTTGCCCTCGACGTGGCCGTTCGAAGACTGGTCGGCAACCGCGAAGCCGCCGTTCGCGCCGGACCGGCTCAGGATCCAGGCGTAGATCGCCGCCTGGCGCCGGTAGGTCGCCAGCAGTCCGGGCGAGGGCTCGGCGTTCGGCCGCACCGACTTGATCTCCTCGATGGCGAGCCTGCCGTCCGCAGCCCGGTAGACGCCGTCGGCGCGGCCGGTCAGGGTGACCTGCCAGCCGCGGTGGTCGAACTCGAGCGAGAGCTCGACTTCCCGCCGGTAGCTGGACTCTCGCTCCATCGCCCGCTCCTGGTAGCGGCTGTGGATCGCCTGGCCGACCCAGAGGCGCTCGAAGCCGCCCCGGTTGGCGAAGCCCAGGTGTCTGGCGGCGCGGTGGCCGAGCAGGTCCGCCACGGACAGCCGGAGCGTCCTCGCGTCGTCGTCGAAGCGCGGCGGCATGGCGGCGAGACTACCGCCTGGAGGCTCGGGCGCGAGATGAGGCGGGGGGCCGCCCGATTCCTTTTCCGCGATGGTGCCTTTCGACGCGTCATCGGTTGTCATCGGGGTGCCGATCGCATAGCCTCTGACCCTTATGACAGACAAGTTTCCCGGCGGCGACAGCCCGCTCGACCTGGAGAACGTGGGGAAGATCCTGCGTGACCGGCTGGGCGGCCTGAAGATCGTCGCTTTGGTTGTGCTGGCAGGGCTTCTGCTCCTGTCCAGCGTCTACACCGTACAGCCCGAAGAGGTGGGAGTGATCCTGCGGCTCGGGAAGTACGCCGGCACCACCGAACCTGGGCTGCGGTTCAAGATCCCGTTGATCGACCGGCTGACCAAGGTACCGGTGAGACGCCAGTTGAAGGAGGAGTTCGGTTTCCGGAGCGAGAGCGTTGCGGTGCGGAGTTCCTTCGTGGCCAACGCGGACGAGGCGAAAATGCTCACCGGCGACCTGAACGCCGCGGTGGTCGAGTGGGTCGTCCAGTACCGGGTCGTTGACCCGTACCAGTACCTGTTCCGGGTTCGCAACCTGGACGCCACCTTCCGCGACATGAGCGAGGCCGTGATGCGCAAGGTCGTCGGCGACCGCACCGTGAATGAGGTTCTGACCGTCGGCCGAGCCGAGATCGAAGGCACGGTCAAGATCGAACTGCAGGACCTCTGCGATCAGTACGAGACCGGGATTCGCATCGACCAGGTAGTGCTCCAGAGCAACAACCCGCCCGAGCCGGTCAAGCCGTCGTTCAACGCGGTCAACCAGGCCGAGCAGGAACTCGAGCGGCTCGTCAACGAAGCCGAGGCGGAGTACAACCGCGTCATTCCACGCGCCGAAGGCCAGGCGCTGCAGGCGATTCAGCAGGCCGAGGGTTACGCGCTCGATCGGGTCAACCGGGCCCAAGGCGACGCGACGCGTTTCAACGCCCTCTACACGGAGTTTCGCAGGGCGCCGGAAGTCACGCGGAAGCGGATGTTCATCGAGACGATGGAGCGGGTGCTGCCGCGGGTCGGCCGGAAGATCGTCGTCGATGAGGACGTCGAGGGCCTGACCCCGATCATGAGCTTCGAGGGTGTCAGCGCGGCGAAGTCGACGCGCCAGGTGGCGGCTCAGCAGGCCGGGGAGGGATCGCCGTGAAGATCGTGGCCGTTCTCGTTGTCCTGGTGCTGGTGTTGGTGGCGAGCAGTGCGCTGTTCGTGGTTCCCGAGGACCGTCAGGCGATCAAGATCCAGTTGGGGGCGCCGGTCGGTGAGGCGATCGAAACTCCCGGCCTCAAGTTCAAGCTCCCCTTCATCCAGAGGGCGCAGTACTTCGACCGCCGTTTTCTGGAATGGCAGGGCTCCGCGGAGGAGCTGCCGACCCGGGACAAGGTGTTCATCTTCGTCGACACTTACGCCCGCTGGCGGATCTCGGACCCGTTGCTGTTCTTCCAGCGTCTGCGCGACGAGCGCGGCGCCCAGTCGCGGCTCGACGACATCCTCGACGGCGAGACGCGCAACGCGATCGCCAACCATGATCTGATCGAGGTGATCCGCAGTTCGAACCGGGAGGCGGCGGCCGACGAGTCGTATCCGGAGGCTTCGGGCGGCCTTGAGGAAGCCGCGGGCGGCCTGGAGGAGATCGTGACCGGCCGCGACAAGATCCGCCTGGACATCCTGGCCGCGGCCCAGGAGCGCACTGCGGATTTGGGCATCGAGGTGCTCGATGTCCAGTTCCGGCGCATCAACTACGGCGAGCAGGTCGAGCCGGACGTGTTCAACCGGATGATCTCCGAGCGCCAGCGCATAGCTGACCGCTTCCGTTCGCAGGGTCAGGGTCAGGCGTCCGAGATTCTCGGCAACATGGACCGCGACCTGAAGCGGATCCAGTCCGAGGCCTACCGTGAGGCGACCGAGATCCGGGGTCGGGCCGACGCGTCGGCCACCGAAATCTACGCTTCGGCCTACAACCAGTCGGCCCAGTCGAGGAACTTCTACGAGTTCCTGCGCACGATGGAGGCCTTCGAGAAGACGATCGACGCGGACACCTGGCTGGTGCTCTCGACCGGCAGCGACTACTACAGTTTCCTGAAGGAAAGCGGACCGTAGCCGACTCGGCGGTCGATGTCCGGCGTCGCACCGAGACCGGCGAGGGGCGCGTCTGACAAGGCGCGACGAGGGAACATGCCGGGAGCATTTGACCGAGGAGCAACGATGTCAGGCGCGATTCATCGCCGGTCGAATGCAGCCGGACGATGACTGGTCTCATTGGGCTCCTTGTCATCCCGGGCATTGCCTGGCTGATCTCCACGAACCGCTTCAAGGTCCGCTGGCGGACCGTTGTCACGGGCATCGCGATCCAGTTCGCCCTCGCGCTGTTGATCCTGAAGACAGCCCCGGGCGAGGCGTTCTTCGCCGTCGCCACGGATGTGGTGACGACCTTCCTGACCTTTGCCGACGAAGGTTCACGGTTCGTCTTCGGCGAGGGATTCGACCACGTCCCATTCGCCTTCCGCGTGCTGCCCACGATCATCTTCTTCTCGAGCGTCGTCGCGGTGCTCTACCACCTAGGCGTCATCCAGCGCGTCGTCAAGGTCTTCGCCGTCGTGATGACGAAGGTGATGGGCACCTCGGGTCCCGAGTCGCTGTCCGCCTCGGCCAACATCTTCGTCGGCCAGACCGAGGCGCCGCTCCTGATCCGCTCCTACGTGGGCAAGATGACCCGCTCGGAGCTGATGGCGGTGATGACCGGCGGCTTCGCGACGGTCGCCGGGGGCGTGCTGGCGGCGTACGTGGGCATGGGCATTCCGGCCGGCCACCTGATCGCCGCCAGCGTGATGTCGGCGCCGGCGGCCCTGGTCATGGCCAAGCTGATGATCCCCGAGACGGAAACGGATCGGGTCTCGGCGGACACGGACTTCAAGGTGAAGACGCCGTGGGCGAACATGATCGACGCCGCCGCCCAGGGCGCGGGCGACGGGATGAAGCTGGCGATCAACGTCGGCGCCATGCTGCTCGCCTTCATCGCCCTGGTCGCGCTGGTCAACGGCCTGCTCGGGCCGGTGGGGGGCTGGATCGGGCTGCCCGGCCTGAACCTGGAGATGATCCTTGGCTTCCTGTTCCGGCCCCTGGCCTGGGTCATGGGGGTGCCGTGGGCGGAGGCGGACGCGGTGGGAACGCTCCTCGGCCTGAAGACCGCGGCCAACGAGTTCGTCGCCTACTCCCGCTTCGAGGACATCTCGGCCGAGAGCCAGTTGTCGGAGAAGTCCCAGGTCATCGCCACCTACGCCCTGTGCGGCTTCTCGAACTTCTCCTCGATCGCGATCCAGATCGGCGGCATCGGCGGCATCGCCCCGGAGCGCAAGAGCGAGCTGGCGAGCCTCGGCCTGCGCGCGATGATCGCCGGTACTCTGGCCTGCCTGCAGACGGCGACGATCGCCGGCCTGCTGATCTGAGCCGGGCACGTAGCGCTTAGCATGGCGCCTGGTCCATGCGCCGTGTCATCCTCAGGGAGAACCCCTATCCACGGGAGCCGAGGGAAGAAAGCGCTTCCGCAGGAAGCGGCAGGGAAGAAAGCGCTTCCGCAGGAAGCGGCAGGGAAGAAAGCGCTTCCGCAGGAAGCGGCAGGGAAGAAAGCGCTTCCGCAGGAAGCGGCAGGGAAGAAAGCGCTTCCGCAGGAAGCGGCAGGGAAGAAAGCGCTTCCGCAGGAAGCGGCAGGGAAGAAAGCGCTTCCGCAGGAAGCGGCAGGGAAGAAAGCGCTTCCGCAGGAAGCGGCAGGGAAGAAAGCGCTTCCGCAGGAAGCGGCAGGGAAGAAAGCGCTTCCGCAGGAAGCGGCAGGGAAGAAAGCGCTTCCGCAGGAAGCGGCAGGGAAGAAAGCGCTTCCGCAGGAAGCGGCAGGGAAGAAAGCGCTTCCGCAGGAAGCGGCAGGGAAGAAAGCGCTTCCGCAGGAAGCGGCAGGGAAGACCCGGGCCGCCTCATCCCGATCGCGCACGTCTTCGGTCTGTGGGCGTTTGCCGTAGCGCAACCGGTCCTCGACCTGATCGGTGGAGAGCCGGGCTTCCTGGTGGCTCACCGGCTGACGGGGGTTCCGCTCGCTGCCCTGGCGCTGGGCCTCGCGGTCGGCATCCCGGCGCTCCTGGCGGCGCCGCTCGCTTTCCCCGCCGTACACCGGAGCAGCGTGGGGCGTCTGTGGCTGGACGGGCTGCGAGCCCTGCTTGCGGCGGCGTTCCTGCTCCAGCTGACCCACGGGCTGCCGGTCGCGGCGGCTCTGGTGCTGGCGGTTGCGGGAGGCGCCGGCGCCGTGTTCTGCCTGCGACGCTACCGCCTGTTCTCGAGCCTCGTCAGCGTGACGGCTGCCGCGGCGGTTGTTGCTCCGCTTGTCTTCCTTCTTCGGCCGGGCGTTCACGATCTGTTCCTGACGGGACCCGCCGTCGATCCCGGCGCCGGGGTCGCCGAGGCGCCCGAGATCCCGTCGGACACGCCGATCGTGTTCGTCGTCTTCGACGAACTGCCCACAAGTTCGATTCAACTGCCGGACGGCTCGATCGACGATCGCCGCTATCCCTCCTTCGCCTCTCTTTCGGCAGGCGCCGACTGGTACCCGCGGGCCCTTACAACGTCCAGCCAGACGGCGAAGGCGATTCCCACCCTGCTGACCGGCAAGCTGCCCCGGCCCGATGCGATCGCGCACTACCGCGACCACCCGCGGAACCTCTTCTCATGGTTGGGCCGGGGCGGCTACAGGATTGTCGCGTACGAAGCGTTCTCCATCCTCTGTCCACCGGCCGTTTGCGACCAGCCGCCGCTCGCCGGCCCAGGGGCACGTCTTGCCGCCGTGGCCGACGACCTCGGCGTCGTGTACGGCCACCTGTTGCTGCCACCGGCGCTCCGGACCGGTCTGCCGGAGGTCGACCAGACCTGGACCGGATTCCGTGACCGGCGTCGACCGGGAGAGCCCGAGGAAGATGCGGGCCGCCGGGGCCTCCACCAGGACGTTCCGCGTGTCGTCGACAGCTTTCTCCTCGAGCTGGAACGCGGCCGGAACGACAGGCCGGCGCTGTACTACCTGCACCTGAACCTGCCCCATGTTCCGTTCCGGTACCTTCCTTCGGGCCGGGAGTACGTTCCCGCCGGCGCGCCGGTGATTCCCCCGGGGCTCGACGATCCCGAGGTGCCCGAGGACGAGTGGCTCTACATCCAGGGCGTCCAGCGGCACATACTCCAGGTGGGTTACGCCGACCGGGTGCTGGGCCGGATCATGGACGGCCTCAGGCGCTTCGGCCTCTACGATCGCGCCCTGGTCGTCATCACGGCGGATCATGGTTTCCGTGCCGGAGCGCTGCGCCGGGCGCCCACACAAGCCGACTTCGAGGAACTCCTCGAGGTGCCGTTGTTCGTCAAACGGCCGGACCAGCAGGAGGGACGAATCGTCGGGCACGTGGTCCAGACGATCGACATCCTGCCGACGATCGGTGAGGTACTTGCCGCCGAGCCGCCCTGGGAAGTCGACGGCACGCTCCTCAGCGACGCATCGGAACGGAAGCTCACGGTGTGCTGCTATGCGCCGCCCACGCCACCGACGCTGAGCTTCGGGACGGATCCGGCCAGGCGCCAGGGCACGCTCGATCGGCTCCACCGGTTGTTCGGCGCGGATACCGCGTCGCTGCCCGGCTCCGGGGACCCGTTCGACGGCGTCTTCGCGGCCGGGCCGAGGCCGGATCTGTTGGGCCGCCCGGCCGCCGACTTCATCGGGGAAGCTCCGGACGGTGAGAGCTTCCGCGACGTTCGCGCCATTCTCACCGCGCGACACAGCTACGACGACGTGAACCCCGAGAGCGGCTTCGTGCCGAGTCTGGTCGGCGGTCGGATCGAACCCGATGTGGCCACTGGAACGGAGCTGGCGGTAGCCGTGGACGGCATCGTGCGGGCTACGACGGAGACCTTCACACACCGTGGAGCCAGCCGCTTTTCGGCGCTCGTTCCCGAGCGGTGGCTGCCGGCCGGCAGTCGTCGAGTCGAGATCTACGCGATCGAGGACGGCGCCGGGGAGTTCGTGGGTGCCGCCCGTACCGCGTTGCGGCTGTTGCCGGACCCCGGATCACCGCCCTAGCCAGCGTCGGCTGCGGCGGGGACGATCAGGGCGCGAAGTGGCCGGACGCTTCGGGCTATAGCGCGTCGGCTGCTGAAGGCACCACAATTAGAAGTTGGATCGCGTCGAAGAGGAAGTGGGCGGCGATGGCGGGCCAGATGTTCCCTCGCCAACGGACCAGGAGGCTGAACGCGATGGAGAGCAGGGCGACGCCGAGGAGCAGGAAGGGCTGCTCGTAGTTCAGGTGCGCGAGCACGAACAGGACGTTCGACAGCCCGAAGCCGACACGGGGCATCAGGAAACCGCGGAAGAAGAGTTCTTCGACGACTCCGGCGGAGAGACTCACCATCAGGCGCAGCAGGATCGGCAGGCTTCCGATCCAGAGAACCATCTTCGGCGCCTCGCTGGGCAGGTTCTCGAAGCCGCCGGCGAGGCCGACGGCAAGTGCAGCAACCACCACGACGGCCAGGACGGCGGCCCAGAGGACGCCGCCGGCCCCGATGCCAAGGGCCAGCTCCCTGGGCACGCTCTGGCCCGGTCTGAGACGCAGTCCGAGCTGGCTTCGGATCACGGTTCCGGCGTCGTGCCCGCAGCGCCAGTAGCCGAGTGCCAACCACACCGCCAGAGTCGCGATCAGAATCGCGTGCATCGCGAACAGATTGAGAGGCGACAGGGCCTCGAACTCGATCTCGTCGACGCGCGAGGGCAGGCCGATCTGGCCGATGGCCGCGAACACGCCGAACCAGAGCACCAGCCCAAGAAGCACGATGGCGATGAGGCGCCGCAGGACGCCGTCTGGCGCAGCGGCAGCGAACCCCGGCGGCAGCAGTCCGCGCGCCGCGATCGAGCGGTCGATCCACCAGGCGCAGGCGCCGCCGGCGAGGAGCGGCAGCAGGAAGCGAGCGAGGGTCACGGCGGGCATCCTACGTTGCCACGGGCTGCTAGGGTTCGGCGCTGCCGCAAACCATCCAGGAGGGTGCCTTGGAGCGATTTCCCGGCGTTGATTTCATGAAGTTCGACTCGCTGCTCAGCGGCGAGGAGCGATTGATCAGGGATACGGTCCGCCAGTTCGTCGACGAGCGGGTCAAGCCGATCATCGAGCAGTGCCATCGGGAGGCGCGGGCGCCGATGCACCTGGCGCCCGAGATCGGCGACCTGAACCTGTTCGGGGCCAACTTCACCGAGTACGGACTTCCGGGCCTGGGCGATGTCGCGTACGGGCTCGTCATGCAGGAACTCGAGCGCGGCGATTCCGGCGTGCGCAGCATGGTCTCCGTGCAGAGCTCCCTGGTCATGTATCCGATCCTCACCTTCGGTTCGAAGGAACAGAAGGACCGGTTCATTCCGGGGCTCGCCAGCGGCCGGATGATCGGTTGTTTCGGCCTGACAGAGCCGGACTTCGGCTCGAATCCGTCGGCGATGCGCACCCGGGCCAGGCGCGACGGGGACTACTGGGTGCTCAACGGCGCCAAGCAGTGGATCACGAACGGCAGCGTCGCCGACGTGGCCGTCGTCTGGGCGCGCACGGACGAAGGCATCCGGGGCTTCCTGGTCGAGAAGGGCACCGAGGGCTTCGTCAGCGCCGAGCAGAAGGGCAAGTTCTCGCTGCGAGCGTCCGTCACCGGCGAACTCTCGTTCCAGAACTGCCGGATTCCCGCCGACAACATCCTCGAGGGCACCCGCGGCGTCGGCAGCGCGCTCCAGACCCTGAACCAGGCCCGCTACGGCATCTGCTGGGGCGGACTCGGGTCGGCGATGGAGTGCTACTACACGGCGCTCGAGTACGCCCGCCAGCGAGTGCAGTTCGCCGGCCAGCCGATCGCCAGTCACCAACTCGTCCAGGAGAAGCTGGCGTGGATGATCACCGAGATCACGAAGGGTCAGTTCCTCGCCTACCAGTTGGCCGGGCTCAAGACGGCCGGGACACTGGAGCCGCAGCATGTGTCGATGTGCAAGCGGAACAACGTCTGGGTGGCGCGCGAATGCGCGAAGCTGGCGCGCGAGATCCTGGGCGCGAACGGCATCTCGGACGAGTATCCGGTGGTCCGCCACATGCTGAACATCGAGTCGGTCTACACCTATGAGGGCACCCACGATATCCACGGTCTGGTGATCGGCGCCGCGGTGACGGGCATCCCGTCCTTCAACCCGCCGATGAGCCGCGATCAGGCACGGGAGGCGGCCGCCGGCCCCGAACTTGCCGCGGTGGCGTCGGGGGGCGGCTCGTGACCGGGAATCTGGGCGAGCACGACTTCGTCGCCGTCACTGAGGCGGCCGCCGTCGCGGCGGCGAAGACGATGGGCTACGGCGATCGCCGGCATTCCGACCACGTTTCCGTCGAGGCGATGCGCGAAGCGCTGGCGACGATGGCGATCGACGGCCGGGTCGTGATCGGCGAAGGGGAGCGGGACAAGGCGCCGATGCTCTACGTCGGGGAGCGTGTCGGCCGCGGCGCTGCCGGAGATCTGCCGGTCGATTTCGCGGTCGATCCCCTGGAGGGGACGAACCTGTGCGCCACCGGCGCCGCGGATGCGATGGCGGTGCTTGCCGCCTCCGAGCGTGGGGGCCTGCTCCACGCCCCCGACATCTACATGGACAAGATCGTGGTCGGTCCGACCGCCCGCGGCAAAGTCGACCTGGATGCGCCGGTGGAGGACAACCTGAAGGCGATCGCCGGCGCCTTCAACTGCGCGATCAGCGCGCTGACCGTCGTGGTGCTCGAGCGGGAGCGCCACCGCGATCTGATTCGGGACATCCGCACCGCGGGGGCCCGAATCAAGCTGATCGGTGACGGAGACCTGTCGACCGCGATCGCCGCGGCCGTGCGGGGCACCGGAATCCATGCGGTGATCGGCACCGGCGGCGCACCCGAGGGCGTGATCACGGCAGCGGCGATGCGCTGTCTTGGCGGGGAGATCCAGGGCCGGCTCTCTGCTCTTTCCGAGGAGCAGGAGCGCCGGCTCGAGGAGGTCGGCATCGAGGACCGCGACCGGATCTACACGACGGAGGAGCTGGCGCCGGGCGAGGACATCCTGTTCTGCTGCACGGGCGTTACCGGCGGCGACCTGCTGCGCGGCGTGCGCTTCTTCGGCGACGGGTACCGTACTTCCACGCTGCTCATGTCGCTGACGGAGGGCGTCATCCGCTTCGTGGAGACGATTCATCGGGATCGAGGCGGTGGCCCCGTCTTCTTCTACTAGGAGTCTCTTGCAGGTGTGATCAAGCCCGACCACTGGATTCGCGACTGGGCCGAGGGCGGCGGTGTGACGCCGTTCGAACCCGACCAGGTGAACGCGGCGAGTTACGACGTTCGGGTGGGCGACCACTGGATCTGTCCGACTCGGGATCCGGAGGAGTTCCGTGGCGACAAGGTGAAGCTGTTTCCGAACGAGGTCCTGCTCGCCACGACGCTCGAGTTCGTGCGCATCCCACGGTCCGTGGCCTGCGACCTGAAGCTCAAATCGACCCTGGGCCGGCTGTGGATCAACCACTCCCTGGCCGGCTGGTGCGACCCGGGCTTTGAGGGGAACATCACGCTCGAGTTGCAGAATCTGGGACCGGTACCGTTCGTTCTCGATGCCGGCCGCCGGATTGCCCAGTTGATCTTCATCGCGATGGAGTCGGAGCCGGAGACCGCGTACGGCGAACCGGGTGCGGGGAGCAAGTACCAACATCAGCGCGGCGCGACGCGAGCCCGGAGCTGAACGGGACCGGCGATCGTGTCTTCACCCGTTCCGCAGACCATCCGGCTCCGGGTCGGCAGCCGGTACGAGAACATCGAGCTGGTACAGGCGGTTCTGGACGAGGTGCTCGAGCCACTGGAGATCGACGAGGAGAGCAGCTACTGGATGGGGATCGCGCTGCGGGAGGCCCTGACCAACGCGATGAAGCACGGCAACAAGCTGAACGCCGAGAAGAGAGTCGAGGTCGGCCTGGAGGTGAGCGCGGACGCGATCGACATCGTGGTGCAGGATGAGGGCAGCGGGTTCGACCCGGCGGCGGTTGAAGATCCGCTGGCGCCGGACAATCTGCTGAAGACACAAGGCCGGGGAATCTTCTACATGAGGAAGTTCATGGATAAGATCGAGTACGACTTTGGCGCCGGGGGCGGCACGAAGGTTCGGCTTCACAAGAAGTTCGGCGGTCCGTCCGTGGGCGCCGAAGGAGACCAGGGAGGAGCGGAATGAAAATTGACAAGCGCCAACGGGATGGAGCGACGGTTCTCGATCTCCAGGGCAAGATCACGATCGGCGAGGGAGACGTTGCTCTGAGGGAGGCCGTTCACGAAGCGGTCGGCGCGGGCGCTGTGAACATTCTGCTCAACATGGCCCGGGTGCGAACGATCGACTCTTCCGGCGTTGGCGAGTTGGTCGCCGCCTACACCACGGTCACCAATCGCGGCGGCAAGCTCGGCCTGTTCGGGCTGCCGAGGCGGGTGCTCGGCGTGCTGCAGATCACCCAGTTGGTCACCGTGCTCGACATCTCGAAGGACGAGGACGAGGCGGCCGCGTCGCTGTCCTGACGGACGGGTGAGCGCAACCAGACAGGGACGCGAGCAGGAGCGTCCACGGCGGGACCGCCGGACGGAGACTCCACGCGGGGAGCGACTGGGCGGCAGACTGCTGTTCCTCGGCGTCTCGCTGCTTCTCGTCCTGGGCCTGGCCAGCGGTGCGTGGCTGGGCGCCAGCGACGACGAGCCCGGGACCGACTCGATCTACAAATACATCACGCTGTGGGAAGAGGTCCTGCGGCTGATTCGCGGCTCGTACGTGGAGGAGGTCGACGGCCGGGGTCTGATGGCTGGCGCGCTGGACGGCGTGACGGACGCCCTGGATCCCTTCTCGGTCTACGTGCCGGCGAGCGAAGTGGAGTCCTACCGGGCCGCGCGGGAGATCGGGCGTCGACGCAGCGGCCTCCTGGTGCTGAAGGAGCGCGGGACGGCCTACGTCGCGGCGGTGGACCGCGGCAGTCCGGCGGCCGAGGCAGGCCTCAAGCAGGCGGACATCGTGTCGATGATCAACGGCCGTTCGTCTCGCGAAATGCCGCTTTGGGAGGTACGCCGGCAGTTGGCCGGCCCCGTTGGCTCGGAGGTGTTCCTGGAGCTCGTCAGGCAGAGCGAGGAGGACCCGATCGAGATCGGGCTGGTGCTGGCCGAGAACGAGCCGCTGCCGCCGGAGTTCAAGGAGGTTCGCGGGATCGGTGTGCTCACGATTTCGAGCTTCGAAGCCGGC
The DNA here is from genome assembly GCA_965232105.1 of Thermoanaerobaculia bacterium. Classification (GTDB taxonomy): domain Bacteria; phylum Acidobacteriota; class Thermoanaerobaculia; order Multivoradales; family Multivoraceae; genus Multivorans. Next base: position 760,834 of record OZ246956.1, on the reverse strand, counting down.
ACGGCGGCATTGGTCGCCGAGGCGGTCGCCGGCTACGAGGGTGACTCCCTGCTGGTCGATCTGCGCGGCGTGGCCGGCGGGTCGGTTGCCGGCGCCTACGCGGTCGCGGGCCGGTTCGCGCAGGGGGACCTGGGCAGTTTGCTCGACCGCGAGGATCGCGCACTGAAGAGCTTCGCCGGCGAGGGCGGCCTGTTCCCGGGCGATATCGCGGTGCTGGTGGACCGGAGTTCTCAGGGCGCCGCGGAAGTTCTCACCGCCGTGCTGCAGAAGGCGAACGGCGCCGCGCTGTACGGCGAGCCGACCTTCGGCTACGCGGGAGAGGTGGAGGAGATCGAGCTGCCGAACGGGGGCGGCGTGCTCGAGTTGACGTCGGCCTTCTATACCGGTCCGGAGGGCGAGCGGCTCAACGAGAGGATCCGGATCGACCGCGAAAACCGTCTCGGCGCCCTCTTCTTCGCCGATCCGGAGGACGGGTCGGATCCCGTCCTCGAGGGCGCGATCGACAGGATCCTGGAAGCTCCAGGGGAGTCCGCGAGCCTGTAGGTGGTTGCCGCTTCGCGGCGCGGCTTTCCGGCGCGGGTCAGAAGACCCGCGTCACACCCGCTTCGCCTTCTCCCAGAGTAACTCCATGCGCTGGCGGCGCGCGGCGTCCGTTTCCGCGGCGGCTTCTGATTCGAGCCCCGCTTCGACGCTGGCGAAGCGACGCCGGAACTTCCGGTTCGCCGCCGCCAGGGCGCGCTCCGGGTCCACCTTGAGGTGGCGGGCGAGATTGGCCACCGCGAACAGCACGTCGCCCAGCTCCTCCTCGACCCTCGCGGCCGCGTTCGGCCCGTCAGCCGCCGCACCCCCCGTCATCTCCCGGTCGAGCTCCGCCAGCTCCTCGGACACCTTGGCCCGCACGCCGGCGGCCGCGTTCCAGTCGAAGCCGATGCCGGCCGCCTTCTGTCCGAGCCGGTAGGCGCCGACCAGGGCCGGCAGCGAGGCCGGCACGCCGTCCAGCACGGAGCGTCCGGTGCGACCCTGCTTGCGCTTCTCCCAGAGCGCCGCGACCTCGGCTGCCGACTCGGCTTCCTCGTCGCCGAAGACGTGCGGGTGGCGGGCCACCATCTTCTCGATCACGGTCCGGATGGCGTCGCCAAGGGATACGTCCGACAGCTCGGCGCTGGCGAGGCGGGCGACGTAGACGGCCTCGAACAGAAGGTCGCCCAGCTCCTCGTTGATCGCCGCCATATCGCGCTCGTCGATCGCGGCGGCCAGTTCGTGCGCTTCCTCGATCAGGTAGGCGCGCAGGTCCGCGAGAGACAGTTCGCGGTCCCATGGGCAGTCGACGCGTAGCCGGTCGATCAGGGTCGCGATTGGAGCCAGCGAGGAGGGGTCGGCGGCGCCGTCTGCTCTGGTACGATCGCCCATTCTTCGTTTGAGGAGTCGCGCTTCGTTGAGGAGGTCGCGTGTGAAGGTCACCGACAAGAGGATGTTCACGGACGACGGCGAACTGCGCGAAGAGTACCGGTTTCTCGAGCAACAGAAGGGAGCCGGCGGTCCCGGGACATCCACCCGGGCGGCCGATTCAGCCGAGCCGCCGGCCGCGGATCCCGTGGTCCGGGAGGCTCCCGCCCCGGAGAGCCGCGGACCCTCCGCGGTGCGAAGCCCGAGCGCCGACGAGGCGGCCGGCCACGAGTCGCCTCCCGCCGGGTCGCGGCCGGGCCCCGGCTTGATGGACCTGGTCGCCATGCTCGCCGAGCCGATCGCCTACCTGCTCGGCGACGCGCAACTCCCGGACGGGCAGAGTGCCGAGGATCTTCCTCGGGCGCGTCTGCAGATCGATCTGCTGGCGGTGCTGCAGGAGAAGACAAGAGGAAACGTGACCGCCGAGGAGAGCGCGGTGCTGGAGAACCTCCTCGGTCAGCTCCGAATGCGTTACGTCGAGAAGAGCCGGAACTGACGACGTAGACGGAGGTTGCGCCGTTTCCTGGTGGGTCCAGGGCAGGCATGTACCGGTCTTCACTGGAACATGAGTGTGCGAGTATCAGATTATGGCCCTGCGGGACTTGACATGAGAACGCTTAGGTCTTAGGGTGGTTGGCGCGCTGGGGCCGATGCCCGGTTGTCCGATGCCCGGAACGGGCCCTCCGGCGAACAACGAATGCAACACCCGCTCGCGCCTCGGCGCGGACGATGAGGAGGCGAGGACTTGAGCAAGATCATTGGAATCGACCTGGGGACGACGAACAGCGTCGTCGCCCTGATGGAGGGTTCGGACCCGAAGGTGGTGCCGAACTCGGAGGGAAGCCGGACGACACCGTCGATCGTCGCGTTCACGGACAAGGGCGAGCGCCTGGTCGGCCAGGTTGCCAAGCGGCAGGCGGTGACGAACCCGCAGAACACGGTTTTCTCGATCAAGCGCTTCATGGGACGGCGCCTGGCCGAGGTCTCGGAAGAGCAGAAGATGGTCCCCTACTCGGTCGCGAGTTCGGGCGACGACGTCCAGATCGAGGCGGCGGGCAAGAGCTACACGCCGCCGCAGATCTCCGCGATGGTGCTGCAGAAGCTGAAGCAGGCGGCTGAGGATTACCTCGGCGGTCCGGTCGAACGTGCGGTGATCACCGTGCCGGCGTACTTCAACGACGCCCAGCGTCAGGCGACCCGCGACGCCGGCCAGATCGCCGGCCTCACCGTCGAGCGGCTGGTCAATGAGCCGACCGCGGCGGCGCTCGCGTACGGCCTGGACAAGGAGGGGGACCGCACGATCGCCGTGTACGACTTCGGCGGCGGCACCTTCGACATCTCGATCCTGGAGGTCGGTGAGGGCGTCGTCGAGGTGAAGTCGACGAACGGCGACACCCACCTCGGGGGGGACAACATCGATCAGCGGATCATCGACTGGCTGCTGGCGGAGTTCAAGAAGGACCAGGGCATCGACCTGGGCCAGGACCCGATGGCCATGCAGCGCCTCAAGGAAGCCGGCGAGAAGGCGAAGATCGAGCTTTCCGGCGTGCAGGAGACCGAGATCAACCTGCCCTTCGTGACCGCCGACGCCTCGGGTCCCAAGCACCTGAACGTCAGGCTGTCCCGCAGCAAGCTGGAGCAGATCACGGAGGACCTGATCAAGGGCACTCTCGGGCCGTGCCGTCAGGCGCTCAAGGATGCGGGTCTTGCGACCACCGACATCGAGGAGGTCGTCATGGTCGGCGGCCAGACCCGGATGCCGGCGGTTCAGAACACGGTCAAGGAGTTCTTCGGTCGCGAACCGCACCGTGGCGTGAATCCGGACGAGGTCGTGGCGATCGGCGCCGCGGTCCAGGGCGGCGTGCTGGCGGGAGACGTCACGGACGTTCTGCTGCTGGACGTCACGCCGCTGTCGCTCGGCATCGAGACGCTGGGCGGCGTCTTCACCAAGCTGATCGACCGCAACACGACGATTCCCACGCGCAAGAGCGAGACGTTCTCGACCGCCGGCGACAACCAGACCTCCGTGGAGGTCCATGTCCTGCAGGGCGAGCGCGAAATGGCGGGCCACAACCGGACGCTGGGGCGTTTCCACCTGGTGGGCATTCCGCCGGCGCCGCGGGGCCTGCCCCAGATCGAGGTCACGTTCGACATCGACGCGAACGGCATCGTGAACGTCTCCGCCCAGGACAAGGGCACGGGCAAGGAGCAGAAGATCACGATCAGCGGTTCCGGCGGCATTGACAAGGACGAGATCGAGCGCATGGTCTCGGACGCGCAGGCGCACAGCGACGAGGACAAGAAGCGCCGGGAGGTCATCGACGCCCGGAACCAGCTCGATTCCCTGGTCTACGGCACCGAGAAGAACCTCGCCGAGCACAAGGACAAGCTGTCCGAGAGCGATGTGGGTGAGATCGAATCGGCGATCGAGGAAGCGAAGAAGAGCATGGAGGCGGAGGACGCGGCGGCGATGGCGAGCGCCTCGGCCAGCCTGACCCAGGCTTCGCACAAGCTGGCGCAGGTCATCTACGAGCAGACGAGCGCCGAGGCGCCGCCGGAGGGTGCGCCGGGAGCGGGCGCCGGTCCGGAAGGCCCGGCTCCCGGCGTTGACGACGACGTGATCGACGCCGACTTCGTCGACGTGGATGACCCTTCCGGGGGCGACAAGGCCGGGGACGACAAGGCAAACTAGGCCCTCCGGAGATGGTTCGGCCCAGTTCATCGCGGCAGCGCCGCCCCCCGTCACGCCGCCGGCGAGTGGGGGGCGGTCGCTACGTGATGATCAGCAAGGTGGCGGAGCGCTATGACATCCATCCGCAGACCCTTCGCCTCTACGAGCGGGAGGGACTGCTCCGGCCGCAACGAAGCGACGGCAACACGCGGCTCTACGACGAGGACGCCCTCCACCGGCTGGAGTCGATCCTCACGTTGACGCGCGATATGGGGGTCAACCTCGCCGGTGTCGAGGTCATTCTGACTCTCCAGGAGCGGCTGGCGCGGCTGGAGGCGGAGCGCGACCGGCTGCTCGAGATCGTCGAGCGCGACGTTTCGGACCGGCGCCGCGGCGTCCGGCGGCGTCACGCCCTGGTCTGGGTGCGGAGCGGCGCCCTGGTGAAGGTCGAGGAAGAGGATTGAACGAGACGAGTTGCGAGTTCTGCCAGGACCGTGGCTGGATCGTCGACCTGGGGACGAACCGCGCGCGTCGTTGCAGTTGCTACCAGGCGCGGGTCCGCAGCCGCCGGCGGGACGATCTCGGCATTCCGCCGAAGTACCAGGGCTGCCGGCTGAGCAACTTCCGTCTCGCGGGTGACGTCGGCGATCAACTGCTCGAGGCGCGCCGCAGTTGTGACCGGTACATCGAGGACTTCCTGGAACGAGACGGGTCGCTGCGCGAGACCGGCCTCGTGTTCGTCGGCCCCAGCGGCCGCGGCAAGACCCATTTGGCGGTCGCGGTGCTCTACGAACTCGCCGAGCAGTACGGCGTGCGGGGCCGCTTCGTCGATTTCACGAGCCTGGTCGCGGACATTCAGGCCACCTTCCAGCAGGGCGCCGAGGTGAACCAGGCGGACCTGCTGCGACCGTTGCAGGATGCGGATGTGGTGGTCGTCGACGAGCTCGGGGCAAGGCGGCCGACGCCCTTCGTCTCGGACACGCTCTACCTGCTGATCAACAGCCGCTACATGGCCAGGCGGCCGACCCTCTTCACCAGCAACTACTACCTGACCGCCGGAGAAGGCGGAGAGGACATCCAGGCCGACCGGATGCTCACCGGCCGGGTCCCGGCGAGCCTGGTCAGCCGTCTCCACCAGATGGCGAAACCGATCCCCATCGACGCCGTCGGCGACTACCGGCACGAACTCCAGGCCCATCAGCACCGGTAGGGCGGCCGGCTACTCGGCTTCCTCGTCCTCGAAGAAGCGGGCGACGGCGCCTCGTCCCGCCAGTTCGTTCGCGGCATAGCGGGTCGCGGTCGCGGCGTCGGTCCATCTTCCGGCCTGCATGAGTTCCGCGGTGGAGGCGCCGGCGGCGACCAGGGACTGTGCGCTGCCGACCCGCAGAGAGTGTCCGCTCACGCGTCCGGTGGCGCCGGCGGCTCTGGCCCGACGCTTGATGATCGCTCGCACGGCGGACCCGCTCAACGCGGCATCGCCTCGGACCCCGTTCCGGAGAACGCGGCGGAAGAGCGAACCGGCCGTGATCCCGGAGACCTTCAGCCACGCGGCGACGGCCGCCATCGTCTCCCGGCAGACGTAGAGGGTGGAGCCCTCGCCTTCCTGGTCGGTCTTGCTTCTGGGCAGAGCCAGGACGCCGCTCCCGTCTTCCCGGGGACCGAGATCGTCCACCTGTACGGCGACCAGCTCGCTGATCCTCAGAAGTCCGTCGCTGCCCAGGCGCAGCAGCGCGGCGTCGCGCAGTCCAAGGGCGGTGCCCTCGTCCGCTGCAAGCCTGGCGGCGGCGACCGCGACCTCCCGCCTCAGGCCCTCGACCTGGCCGCGGCCTCGAGCGGCGTGCTTGCGTTTCAGCTTTCTGAGCGTTCGGCGGGTGACGGGGCCGCGCGGATCCTTGACGCCCGCCGAGCTCGCGGCGGCGCCGATCGCGGCGGCCAGGATCGAGAGCGACGCCGGCGCCAAGCCGCGCTTCGCCTCGGCCTTCAGAAAGGCCGCGACGGAATCGTCGTCCGCCGCGCGGCCCTTCAGGAACGCGGCGAAGCGCTCGACCGCCCGGCCGTAGGCCTTGTGAGTGTTGGGCGAGTAGGAGTCCGAGAACGATGCCTGGAGCGACTTCAACCTAGTTGCGGTGAGCGCTCTTGAGAGCAGTCTCCTCATCGGACTGCCGCAGTCGCTCGATCCGGAAAGCAGTGGGGCATTGAACTCTGTGGGGCATATAAGGAGGATTATTGGCAAGAACGGACGTTTGTCAACCCCCAGAGTGGGGGTCGGCGGTCACGGACCCGCGTAATCAGGGCGGTTTGGGTCCCACTGAAGCCGCGAATTGGGCCTGAAGCCACGTCGCCAGCACGCCCGGGGTCTCTTCGAGGGTCGAATCGTGCCGTTTTGGCCGATTCCTGGCGCGCCGAGGTGCAGATATTCCCCCTTACCTCGACATTCACCTCAGGAGATCGAGCCGGTGAAACGCCCCGTCATCGCACTGTCCTTGCTCCTGCTGCTCTTGCCTGAAGCAGCGGTCCTCCTTGCCAGCACTCCGCTGTCGATTCCGCAGATACCCAACTTCAGGGTGCCGTCCGGCGGCTCGATTGACACGGTGTTTCCGGCAGCCACCGGAGGCCGCTCGCCGTACTCGTACAGCGTTTCGGGTTTGCCGGCGGGAATCTCGTTCTCGTCGTCGACGCGACGGGCGCGAGGAACGCTCCCGACTGTCTTGATCGATACGACCTACACGATCACCTACTCCGCCAGGGACAGCCGAGGCGCGACGGCGTCGGTCTCGTTCACGACGGTCGTCGTTGCCCCGGCGCGACCTCAATCGCCGCCGCTGTCGGTTCCGGCAATCTCCAACTTCACCCTGCGGTCCGGCGGTTCGGTCGACACGGTCTTCCCGCCAGCCACCGGAGGCAGCCCGCCGTACTCCTACAGTCTGACCGGTCTTCCTCCGGGGATCTCGTTCACATCATCGACGCGACGGGCGAGGGGGACGCTGCCGACCGTGACGACGGACACGACGTACACGGTCACGTACGCTGCGACGGACAGCGCGGGCGGCTCGGATTCCGTCAGCTTCGTCACGACTGTGACCGCGCCGCAGGTCGTCATCGGGCGGCCGCCCGGCCCTCCGCCGACCCCGTCTCCGGACCCGCCGCCGCCCGCGACTGTGGTGCGGGTCTACAGTTTGCCCTTCACGGAGTCGGAGACCGGCGAAGGCGAGAAGTCCTACCGCTTCAGGCTGGACTCCAGGACCGATGTGAGCTTGAGCCTCACGGGCATGAACCGGGACATCGACTGCCGGGTGAACAGCTCTTCCTGCACGAACCTCGGCGGCACGAGTAGTGATTCGTGGAGCGGCACGCTCGACGCCGGCACGCATGGCGTGACCGTTTACCCGTACAACGCTGACGCCGGGAACTGGACGTTGAGCGTCAGCGGCACGGCTACGGCGCCGCCAACGCCAGCACCGACGCCGACTCCGCCTCCTACGACTCCGCCTCCCACGACGCCGCCGACAACCGGCCCGATCGTGAAGACGGGCGTGAACGTGTCGAGTTCAAGGACGTATCCGCTCACGCTCACCCACCGCGTCGAGGTCTCTGTAGAGTTGACCGGAATGACGACCGACTTCGACTGCACGGTCTCGGGCAATCGATGCACGAACCGCGGCAGTACGCGGGACGATTCCTGGAGCGGCACGCTCGATGCCGGCGACCACAAGATCGTGGTCTATCCGTACGGCGGCGGCTCAGGGAACTACACGCTCACCGTGAGCGCCGAGGCGCCGGAGACGGGAGGCAGCACAGGGACGAGGACGCAGGTGACGACGCTTGTCGACGTAAGCAGGACGGGCGTCTCGACCAGCCAGACCCACAGCTTCACGCTCTCCGGACCCGCCGAAGTGGACGTTGCCCTGACGGGCCTGACGATCGACTTCGATTGCAGGGTCGGCAGCAGCCGCTGCACGAACCGCTGGGGCACTTTGGACGATTCCTGGAACGGCAACCTGACGGAGGGGGACCACAGCGTCGTGGTGTACCCGTACGACCCCGGCCCCGGGGACTACTCGCTGACCGTGACGGCTACGGAGACGGTGAACAGCGTTACGACGCCGCTGGGCGGCGGTCCGATTCGACTGCGTGTGTGCGAAGAAGACAGCGCCGCGCCCGGGACCGATGCCGTCCTCCCAGGCTCGTGCGTGGAGGTCGTGATTCCTCGTGGTGGCGGCGATGACGACGGCGACGGCGATGGCGGCGGCGGCGGTGATGGTGGTGGCGGCGGTGGTAACTCGCAGGGGAACTCAAGAGATCTCGACGGTGACGGTGTAGTAGACAACTATTTGGCAGTTGTGGCCGAAACTACTGCGTGTTCAAACAACTTGTCACCAGGACAGAGATTCGGAGCACCCCGCCCAGGGGGCGGAACACACTCCGGCGTCGACATTGACGTTGCAGACGGGAGCGAGTTCTTCGCCTTCAAGGGAGGCGAACTGACCAACGGATACAACTCGCGATGCGGGAACTACGTGGATATCGTGCATGACGGCGGCGGCTCCCGCGTTTGCCACCTTGATCCGAACAACTTGGTGGCCGACGGTCGGGTCGAGGCGGGAGGCCTGATTGGTCGCTGGGGAGGCACGGGTATCCATAGTGGTGGAGCGCACCTCCATTTGTCTTTACACGGATGCGAATGGTGTTCAGAAACCCTACTACGAAGACACGGATGGTGAGCCCACTCTGAACGATGACGGGCGTTGAACAATGACAAGATTGCTTCATGGACTTTCGATTTTTCTTTTCTACACGTTGGCTTCCGCCGCGGAGTCGGGCACCGCACTGCCGCGGGGCACAATCGTCGATGGCTTCGTTGAGGACACCGGCCGTGCGCTGTTCTTGGTTCACGGAGACGGCTCCACCACGACTGTTCTTCGACTGACTAAGGGGGGGAAGCAGACATCCATCAAACTGCCGGGACTCAAGTACGGTCGGGAACTTCAGCGGCTTGCCGACGGCAGGTTTGCGTTGCGAGGCATAAAGCAGGTGTCAGGGATAACCGGGCAGGGAGTCCCGGTGCACCGCATCCTGCGTTTCCGGCCCAGTGGCGAGCTTCGGACACTTTGGGAGTGGGAAGACACGAGCGGTTGCCCGGAACTCTGTCCTGGCATCACGATAGCTCCAGACGGAGAGGTTTGGGGGCTAGTAGACATCGACTGGGAGGGGTGGGGCCGTGACGCGCCTGATCTTTGGCACTACGGTTTCGGCGATATGCGTGGCGACGCGAAAGTGGACCGGACCGTGTCGGTCCAGTTCGAGGACATGGCCATGAAGCGAGGACCATTCTGGCAAGAGGACGATCCAGCGCGGCTCGTCTTCCTTGATTCAAAGGGGCCGGTCGTGCTTGCGGCCAGGCGCAACGGTGCGATGGTCATTCACTTCGGGGACAACGGGGCGGACTTCGTCCCCATTCTGGATGGGGGCGACGTGGAAGACGAATTCCGGTGGCAGTGGCATGAGCGCGTGCTTTGGGCAAGGGTCAAGAACGAGTGGCGCGCATATCATTTGTGGAATCTAGGTTTGTCGGAGACGCTGGATGACCCGTTCTGGCGGGTTGAGGCTTCTGCAGAGCCACACGAAGAACGCGGGGTCGTTCAGATCCAAAAAGCGGAGGGCAGATGGAGAGTCGAGCACCGCTGGCGTGATCCGGAGTTGCCGGAGGTTACCGAGCGTCACGTTTCAGAGTGGTACCCTGGATCGCCTAGACCGCACAAGGGATTGTTTGTCAGTCCGGGCGGTCGGCACGTTGTTGCTGTGCGGGACGGGGAGATGTCTGCTCAGAATCCCGACCCCCTGTTGCGCGCCGAACTGCGACGTGCGCTGCCCATTTACGAAGAAGACACCGAGGCGGCACCGCTGGTGGATGTAGCCGTTCCGGCGGCGAAGTCTGTTGGTGCCGACGCGGATAAGTACTGATCGGGGAGGAGCAGCGTGACCTGCCGGAACTGCTCCTGAGGGTCGGTCGACGCCGCTGGGAACGCCGAGTCTCGCCGGCGGGTCGCGGTCGTTTGTAGATGACCGACCTCATCGCGCCGAGGCTCGGGCTGTTTCGCCAACGCGCGAGCCGTCCCTGGACGCGGGGCAGAACGGAAGGCCTTTCGCGACGCCGGCGGCGCGGTGCCCATCGGCGATGACCGCCATGGTGGCGCGGCACACGTAGAGCGTTTCGCCTCTTCCTTCCTGAGCCGCCTTGTTCCGCGGCAGCGCGAGCCGGCCGCTCTCGCCGTCGCCGGGTTCCAGATCGTGGACCCGGACCGCCGCGAGCTCGCTGATCCTCAGAGAGCCATCGCTGCCGAGCCGCGGGAGGGCAGCATCCGGCAGACCTGCCAGAGTCCGCTCGGCGGCCGCGAGTGTGGCCGCCGCAGTCAGCTTCGTAGCGACCGTGACCGCACCGCGATTCGTCACCGGTCGTCCGCCTGGTCCTCCGCCGACCGCCCGGAAGGCTTCACGGACACGTCCGCTCTTCGCGAGGCGTGCGGCGTCGGGGCGCGGTGACGGCGGGGCGCGATGTTGGCGTATTTCCAATAACGTATGTAACGGACGATGGGAGTGAGCGGGTCACAGACGATCAAGCGGTGGGTGATCTACGTCGGTCTTGCCGTTGCGGCCTGTCTGTTGCTGGCGGCGGCGCCGAGCCCGACGACGTCGCCTGCGCCGACGGTGCTGCCGGCGGAGATCCGGGTGGGACTGGCGACGGACCTGGACCGCCTGGAGGTTTCCTGCTGCGAGACGCCCTCCTGGTTGGTGGCCGAGGACGGCGAACGCCACGTGGTCGACGGGCGCTTCAGCGTGCGACCGGCGCCGGGCAGGGCGAGTCCGGGCGACCATCGGCTCCAGGTAGCGGCCCTCCGGGATCGGTGGCAGGCGGAGAGGCTCGCCGCCCGTCTCGCCGGGCTGCTCGCCCAGGACGCGGACTCGGTCCTCGACGCCGCGACCGGCCTCTATCGCGTTCGCGTGGGCCGCTACGGTGGCCGGGAGCAGGCGGAGGAAGCCCGCGGCCGACTTCAGGTCGAAGGGTTCGACGACATCTGGCTCGTGGTCGAGGGCAGGGTGCTCGAGGACCCCGCCTTCGTGGTCGACGGGATCGGCCGGATTGCCGGCAGGCGGCTCCGGCTCGAGTCGACCGGGGGCGTCGTGGACATTCTCGGCCGCCGCTACCGGGGCGCGCTCGAGCTGTTCGTCAATGACCGTGCCGGCCTCAACGTGGTGAACGCGGCGCCGCTCGAGGACTATGTGCGCGCCGTTGTCCCGGTCGAGTTGGGACCGGAGCTCTACCCGGAGCTCGAAGCGACGAAGGCGCAGGCGGTCGCGGCGCGTACCTACGCGGTCCGGCATCGCGGCGAGTACGACGAAGAGGGGTACGACATCTGCGCAACGCCCCTGTGCCAGGTCTATGGCGGACTGGAGGTGGAACATCCGCGCTCGGACGCGGCGGTGGCCGCGACGCGGGGAGAGATTCTGGTCACATCCGGAAGGCCGATCGAGGCCCTCTTCACGGCGAGTTGCGGCGGCCGCACCGAACTGGTGGACAACGTCTTCCCTCGCCTGGCGGGAGACGGTCCGACCGGCGCCCTGTGTGTCGAGGGTGGAGTCCTTCCGCTGGTCGGCGCAGCCGGGGGAGCGCCGGAGCAGCACCTGCTGGAGGCGCTGGGCCGGAAGAGAGTGCGCGCGCGAGGGCGCGCGGAGCGCCTGAAACGCGCCCGGTCCAGGGGATCCCTCGAGGTCGTGGCCGGGAACCTGGGATGGGTCGACGGCGGCTGGCTGCAACTGCACGGGAATGGCGTCCGGCGAATGGTTCGGCTGGCGGCCGAGGCAGACTTGCTGACCACGGAAACGCCGCCCGAAGGGTCGCCGGCGGACATGGGCGTTCCGGTCGAGGCGCTTTTCATGGCGCCCGGGGATCGGGTTCGGGCCTACCTCGTCGGCGGGCGCGCGGTCCTCGTGGTCCAAGAGACGCCAGTGAGGGGAGGCCAGCCCGAGGCCGTTCCGTGGTCCGTGTGGCGATCCCGGAGCTCGCTGCGGGAGGCCGTCGAGAAGCGCTTTCCCGGCCTGGGGCTGGTTTCGCTGAGAGTGCTCGAGCGGGGCGTCTCGGGTCGGGTCGCGCGGCTCGACCTGGTCGGCGAACGGCGTTCCGTCGAGGTGGACGGCCTGGCCATCCGGTGGCTTCTCGACGTGCCGGAGAACGTGGTCCGGATGACCGAGGAGAACGGCGCCGGCGATGTCGTGGGCTGGCGATTCGAAGGCAATGGCCGGGGGCACGGCGTCGGCATGTGCCAGATCGGCTCTTTCCTCATGGCGCAGCGCGGTCTGAGCTATCGCGAGATTCTCTGGCACTACTACGGAGCGGTCGACATAGGACGCCCCGGATCGTGAGCGGGATCGTGACGGCGGACGGAGCAGGAGAAGTCTGGCTGGACGGACCGGAGCCCTGGCGTCAGACCCGTCGTCTGGCTCGGGCGCTGACCGCGATCGAGAGCGGCGCCGAGGCCGCCTGGGCAAGGATCGCGTTCCCGCGTGCAGGTAATGCCGTGACGGTCGGTCTGACGGGCCCGCCCGGAGTCGGCAAGAGCACGCTGACCGCCGCGCTGGCCCGTGAACTCCGAAACCGGGGCGAACCGGTTGCGGTACTGGCGTTCGACCCCACCAGCCCGCTGACCGGCGGCGCGGTGCTCGGGGACCGGGTTCGGATGGCCGACCTCGAGACGGATCCGGGCGTGTTCATCCGATCGATGGCCACGCGAGGCGCCTCCGGCGGCCTGGCGAGGGCGGCGGCCGCGGCCGCCGACCTGCTCGACGCGGCGGGCTTTCCGTGGATTCTCGTGGAGACGGTGGGCGCGGGGCAGGCCCAGACGCAGATCCGCCGCAACTCGGACCTGGTCGTGCTCGTCACCGCGCCCGGCCTGGGCGACGGCGTCCAGGCGATCAAGAGCGGCACGATGGAGATCGCCGACGTCTTCGTCGTCAACAAGAGCGACCTTCCGGGCGCCGGCGCCGCGCGCCGCGCGATCGAGGATGCTGTTGGGCCTGGTCGCGGCGCCGGCGGCGAACGGCCGCCGGTCGTGTCGACGGTCGCGCGGGCGGGTGAAGGGGCGGCGGAACTGCTCGATGTGGTTTCCGACTGCTTCGCCGGGCTGAAGGCCGGCGGAGACGTCGCCGCCCGCCGCTCGGCGCGTTACCGTCGCCGGGTGCTCGATCTCTACCGGCACGCCGTGCTGCGGCTCGCCATGGACGCGGTCGACTCCGCGCTGGACGGCGCGCCCGAATCGCAGCAGAATCGGGCGCCCGGAAACACCGGCCCGCGGGCCGACGATCCGTACGACCTTGCCGACCGGCTGGTTGCCGGGTTCGTCGGCGGGTTCCGGCGAGACGGAGGACAACGTTCATGATTACCGCCCTCGACCACGTCGCCATCGCCGTTGTGTCGATCGAAGAGGCGAGGACCTTCTACGAGAACCTGGGCCTGTCGGTTGCCGGGATCGAGGAAGTCGAGCACGAGGGCGTGCGGGTCGCCATGATCCCGTGCGGTGGCACCCGGATCGAACTCCTGGAGCCGCTGTCGGAGGACTCGCCGGTCGCGCGCTTCCTGGAGCGTCGGGGTCCGGGCATCCATCACGTCTGTCTGAAGAGCGACGATATCGACGCGGACGATCGCTCTCTTCGCGGGGACGGTGTGGAACTCCTGCGCGAGCGGCCGGGACCGGGTGCTATGGGCGCGACGGTCCAGTTCGTCCATCCCCGGAGCGCCGGCGGCGTGCTGGTCGAACTCTCGGAGCCGGCGGGGTCGCGGTCGTGAGCGGCCGCCTGATTCTCGAGGACGGCTCCGTGTTTCACGGAGAGGCGCTCGTCGAGGGAAGCCGCTTCGCCGAGATCGTCTTCAACACGTCGATGACCGGCTACCAGGAGATCCTGACCGATCCCTCGTACCGGGGGCAGATCGTGATCATGACCCAGCCGCACATCGGCAACTACGGCACCTACGACGACGCCGAGGAATCGCACCGGGTCTGGGTCGAGGGATTCGTGGCCCGCGAGTTCACCAGCCGCCGCTCCGGTCTGGGGGACACCGATCTGGGCGCCTATCTGCGAGCGAACGGCGTGCCGACGCTGGCGGGCATCGACACCCGTGCCGCCGTGCGCCGGCTTCGCGACTTCGGCTCGATGCGCGGCATGATCACGAGCTGCGAACGTCCGGACGCGGAACTGATCGAGGAGGTGCGCCAGCAGCCGACGATGGAGGGGCGGGCTCTCGTCGACGAAGTGACTTGCGCGGCCGCCTACGACATGGAGGCGGAGGGCGAGGAGAAGGTCCGGCTGGCCGTCTACGATTTCGGAGTCAAGCAGAACATCCTGCGCTCCCTGGTCCGCCGCGGCGCTCAGGTCACGGTGCTGCCCGCGCGTACGCCGGCCAGCGAGTGTCTGGCGTTGGGCGTTGACGGCGTGGTGCTCTCGAACGGCCCGGGCGATCCGGAGCCCCTGCATGAGATCGTCCGCGAGGTGCGCGAGCTGATCGAGGCCGAGGTGCCGGTGTTCGGCATCTGCCTGGGCCACCAACTGCTCGGCCTGGCTCTGGGCGGCAAGACCTTCAAGCTGAAGTTCGGCCACCACGGCGGCAACCAGCCCGTGCGGGACGAGGAGACCGGCCAGGTCTCGATCACGAGTCAGAATCACGGTTTCGCGCTCGACGCCGACAGCCTTCCCGACGACTGCAGGGTGGCGGCGGTCAACCTGAACGACGGCACGGTCGAGGCGTTCAAGGCGACGGGAAGACCGATCTTCTCGGTCCAGTACCACCCGGAAGCGGCGCCGGGACCGCACGATGCGGCGAGGCTGTTCGGAGAGTTCCTGGAGGTCTGTGGCTGAACCGGACCGGCAGGGCGCGTCGCGGGCGGGCCGGGGTGCGGACGGTGTGGTGTGGTGGATCGCGGCGCGCTACCTGCTCGGAGCGCGCAGCCGGCTGCTGAGCGGCACGGCGCGTTCCGCCCTCGGGTCGACGGCGCTGGGCGTGGCCGCCATGGTCATCTCCATGGCGCTGATGAGCGGCTACAGCGACAGCGTGCAGAGCCGGCTGCTCGAGGCGGGCCCGTTGATCGTCTCGCCTCTCGGCGAGGCGGAGGAGGACCCGGCGGCCGCGGACCTGATCGCCGAGCGTCTGCGGCCCGTGGCGGGCATTCGAGGCGTCTCGGTGACCGTGGCCGGGACGGGCCTGCTGGCGAGCAGCGGCAACCCGGCGGGCGTCGATGTCTGGACGCGCGGTGTTCTGCCCGGCGCCTCGTCCTTCGGCGCGACGGCAGGCCAGCTCGCGCGCGACGATGCGGGGATCGACGCAATGGTGGTGGGTCGCGAGCTTCAGCGCACCCTTGGCGTGACGGAAGGGGACCTGGTGCTGCTGACGGCGATCGGGCCCCCGGGCTCGTCCGGACCCCGGATCGCCAAGCGCACGCTCCGGGTGGCCGGCGCCTTCGAGACGGGCTTCTCGGAGTATGACCGCAGCTACGCCGTCGTCCACCGGGACACGGCGATGGCTGTCGGCGGGGGCCGGGTCGTCCTCGAAGTGACTGCGGCGCCCGGCGCTTCGGTGTCCGACGTGCAAGAGAAGATCGAGGACCTCGTCGGCGCCGATGCGGTGGTCACCGATTGGCGGCTCAGCAACCGGGACATCTTTACCGCCTTCCGGCTTCAGAAGTGGGGCCTGTTCCTGATTCTGGGCCTGATCGTGCTCGTGTCGACGTTCAACATCGCGTCCGCTCTGGTCGTTCTGGTCCGGGAGCGGGGCAGGGACACCGCCGTGCTCGCCGCGCTCGGTCTCGGGCCGCGGCGGGTGCAGCGCGTTTACCTGCTCGGCGGGATGAGCCTGGGCGCCGCGGGGACGGCCCTCGGCATCGGTCTCGGGGCCCTGGTCAGCGTGATCGTCACCCGCTACGAGCTCGTGCGGTTCGATCCGGGCGTGGCCGAGATCTACTTCATCAGCAGTGTTCCGTTCGACGTGCGGGCCCTGGACCTGCTGGCGGTGGCGGGCTTCAGTTTGCTGGTGACGGGGCTGGCCTGCTGGTGGCCGGCGAGGCTGGGGGCGGCGGTCGAGCCGGCGCGCGCCCTGCGCTGGGAGTAGCTGCAGTCGGGCTGAATTGGAAGGAGGGGTTGCTTTCAAGCAACCCCTCCCTGGTGTGAATCGCGCGCCGGTCGGTTCGAGCCGCCCGGCGCGGAGAT
The DNA here is from genome assembly GCA_965232105.1 of Thermoanaerobaculia bacterium. Lineage (GTDB taxonomy): Bacteria > Acidobacteriota > Thermoanaerobaculia > Multivoradales > Multivoraceae > Multivorans. The sequence continues at coordinate 744,468 of OZ246956.1, read as the reverse complement.
TGAAGTTTGAGGCAGGTCCGGAGGGTGTCCGGAAGGTGGGCTGCAGTTCCTCTGGCCGCGGACGCGGTCCAGTCGCAACCCGGTGGGTGACGCGACACGGGAGTCGGGGCCCAAAGTCGATTTGACGCTGTGCCGGCGACCCGGTGCCGCCTATGTAAGAACTATACGGCAGTCGAGGCCAAAGTGTTTACCCCTGGGGCGACATTTTCCGCGGATTCTTCGCCCCGGGAGGTCTGCCCGGTTGGATATACACTCCGCGCGCTTATGGCGAGGCGTGAGGACATCGAATCGATCCTGATCCTCGGATCCGGGCCGATCGTCATCGGCCAGGCGTGCGAGTTCGACTACTCCGGCACCCAGGCCTGCCGCGTTCTCCGCCGCGAGGGCTACCGGGTGATCCTGGTCAACTCGAACCCGGCGACGATCATGACGGATCCGGAGTTCGCGGACGCGACCTACGTCGAGCCGCTGGTACCCGAAGTGGTGGAGAAGATCATCGAGCGGGAGCGCCCGGATGCTCTGCTGCCGACCGTCGGCGGCCAGACGGGGATCAACCTGACCCTGGCGCTGTCCGAGTCGGGCGTGTTCGAAGAGTCCGGCATCAGGCTTCTCGGCGCCAGCGTCGAGGCTCTGCGGCTGGGAGAGGACCGGCAACTGTTCAAGCGGGCCATGGTCGAGGCCGGGCTCGAGGTGCCGGAGAGCGGCACGGCGACGACGCTCAAGGAGGCGCGGGAGATCATCGAACGGCTGGGCTTCCCGGTCATCGTCCGGCCCAGCTTCACGCTGGGCGGCGAGGGGGGCGGCGTGGTGTTCAACCGCGACGAGATCGACGACGTGATCACCCGCGCCCTGCAGGCGAGTCCGGCGTCCCTCATCCTGCTCGAGCAGTCCGTCCTGGGCTGGAAGGAGTTCGAGCTCGAGGTGATGCGGGACGTGGCGGACAACGCGATCGTCGTCTGCTCGGTCGAGAACGTCGACCCGATGGGCGTACACACCGGCGACTCGATCACGGTGGCGCCGCAGCAGACGCTCTCGGACCCCGAGTACCAGGACATGCGCGACGAGGCCTTCACAGTGATCCGGAAGGTGGGCGTCGCCACCGGAGGCTCGAACATCCAGTTCGCGGTGGAGCCCCGGACCGGCAGGCGCGTGGTGATCGAGATGAACCCGAGAGTGTCGCGGAGTTCCGCACTGGCTTCCAAGGCGACCGGCTTCCCGATCGCCAAGATCGCGGCTCAACTTGCGGTCGGGTACACCCTGGACGAGATCGCGAACGACATCACGGGCAAGACCTTCGCCGCTTTCGAGCCGACACTGGACTACACGGTGGTCAAGATCCCGCGCTGGGCGTTCGAGAAGTTCGAGCGCGCCGACGGCACCCTGGGCACGTCGATGAAGTCGGTGGGCGAAGTGATGGCGATCGGCGGCAACTTCCGCGAGGCGCTGATGAAGGGACTGAGCGGCCTGGAACTGGAAGCCGCGTGGCCGCGCCAGGAAGAGCTGGTGAGCGACCCGGTCAGTCTGCGCCGGCGCCTCAGCACGCCGAACTGGCAGCGGCTGTTCGCGGTCTTCGCCGCGCTGCGCCAGGGCTGGACGGTGGAGGAGGTCTCCGCCGCGTCCAGCATCGATCCGTGGTTCCTGCGGGAGATCGAATCGATCGTCGAGTGCGAGGCGGAACTCGCCTGCTGGGATCTCGACTCGGTGCCGGATCCGCTCCTGCGCCGGTCGCGGCTGAGCGGCTTGAGCGACCAGCGCCTCGCGACGCTGCTCGGCAGCGAGGAAACCCTGGTGGCCCGGGAGATCACGAAGCGGAACCTCGATCGCGTGTTCAAGCGGGTCGACACCTGCGCCGCGGAGTTCTCGGCGATCACGCCTTACCTGTACTCGACACCCGGCGTCGAGGACGAGGCGCTGCCCACGGACCGCAAGAAGGTGATGATCCTCGGCTCCGGGCCGAACCGGATCGGCCAGGGGATCGAGTTCGACTACTGCTGCGTTCACGCCACCTTCGCGCTGCGGCGGGCCGGTTTCGAGACGATCATGGTCAACTGCAACCCGGAGACCGTCTCGACCGACTACGACACGTCGGACCGGCTGTACTTCGAACCGTTGACGCTGGAGCACGTGATGGCGATCTATCGCCGCGAGCAGCCGCTCGGTGTGATCGTTCAGCTCGGTGGCCAGACGCCGCTCAAGCTCGCGCACAGCCTGGAGGCCGCGGGCGTGAACATCCTGGGCACGTCGCCGGAGGCGATCGACCTTGCCGAGGATCGTCGGCGCTTCGGCGATCTGCTCGCGGAAGAGGACATCCTGCTGCCGGCGAACGGCTCCGCGGCGTCGCTGGACGAGGCCTGCAGCGTGGCGGACGAGATCGGCTACCCGGTCGTCGTGCGGCCGAGTTACGTGCTCGGCGGTCGGGCGATGTCCATCTGCTACGACCAGCCGACGCTGATCAACTACATGCGCCGGGCGGCGGACGTCTCGCCCGGGCGACCGGTGCTGCTCGACCGCTTCCTCGAGGACGCCTTCGAGGTCGACGTCGACCTGGTTTCGGACGGCAAGCGCGCGGTGGTCTGCGGAATCATGCAGCACATCGAGGAGGCCGGCATCCACTCGGGCGACTCGGCGGCGGTGCTGCCGCCGTACCGGGTGAGCGAGACCGACCTCGATCGCATGCGCGACATTGCGGTGCGGTTGGCGCTGCGGCTCGGCGTGGTCGGCCTGATGAACGTGCAGTTCGCGATTTACGGCGGCGAGGTGTACGTGCTGGAAGTGAATCCCCGGGCCTCGCGGACGGTGCCCTTCATCGCCAAGGCGGTCGGCCTGCCCCTGGTGCAGATCGCGACCCGGGTCATGGTCGGCGAGACTCTCGACGAGATCGGTCTGGTGTCCGAACCGTCGGTCGACCGGTTCTTCGTCAAGGCGCCGGTCTTCCCCTTCGACCGTTTCCACGGCGTCGATCCGGTGCTCGGCCCTGAGATGAAGTCGACCGGCGAGGTGATGGGCATCGGGCGTTCCTTCGGCAGCGCCTTCGCCAAGGCCTGGCTCGGCGCCGGCCACGCGCTGCCGGACAGCGGCGCCGCGTTCCTTTCGGTCCACGACCGGGACAAGAAGGCCCTGCTCAAGGTGGCGGTACGGCTGCGGGATCTCGGCTTCGAACTGCTGTGCACGGCGGGTACGGCCGCCTACCTTGGAGGGCGCGGGATCGAGACGCGGCGGGTGAACAAGCTCGCCGAGGGCCGCCCGCACGTCGTGGATCACCTGATCAACGGCGACGTCAGCCTGATCGTGAACACGCCCCTCGGCGGCGAGTCCTTCGCGGACGACATGGACATCCGCACCACGGCGCTCAAGTTCGACATCCCCTGCGTGACGACGATCTCGGGCGCGATGGCGGCCGTCGACGCGATCGAGGCGCTGCGCGGCAGCCGCCTGTTCGTGACGAGTTTGCAGGAACTGGAAACGCCGAGTCTGGCCGGCTAGCTGGCGCGGCAGAACTCCCGAAGCCGCCGCTTCGCGCCGGATACCGGAAACGCGGGCCAGAAGGCCCGCGCCACGGCCGGCGCACCCAGTCTTTTCAGTCGCCGCGGCGGATGCGCTCTATCTTGGACTCCAGCCGCTCGGCGAGACGGCGCTTCTCGGCGCGGTAGTTCTCTTCTTCCTGGTGACGCTTGGCCGGATCGGCGGAGAGGTTCTTGCGGTGGAGGATTTCGAGTTCGGCGAGCTTCGCCTGGTGGCGGCTCCGTTCGTCCTCGATGCGCCGGCGCTGGTCTTCGTCCAGCGCGTCCTGCCGGGGCGCGGCGATGCCGCTGCTCTCCAGCTTCTCGAGCGCCCTCTCGTAGGCTGACTTCATCGCTCGTACTCGCCCCAGACCGCCCTCAACCGGTCGGATATCTCGCCCAGGGTGGCGCGCTGCCGGACGCAGTCGAGGATTCGCGGCACGAGGTTCCGCTCTCCTGCCGCGTCCTGCTGCAGCCGGTCCAGGGCCGCGGTGGCGGCGGTCGTGTCGCGTTCCTCGCGAACGCGGCGCACGCGCTCGACCTGCCGCGCTTCGGCGGCGGGGTCGACGGCGAGGAACTGCGCATCCCCGGACTCGTCCTGGGTGTAGGCGTTGACGCCGACGATCACCTCGCCCTTCGACTCGACCGCCAGTTGATGGCGATAGGCGGCATTGGCGATCTCGTTCTGTTGGTAGCCCTCCTCGATGGCCTGGGCGGCGCCGCCGAGCTCCTCGATCTGCCCGATCATCCCTCGTGCCTGCTCGGCGAGTTCGGCGGTCAGCGTTTCGACGGCCCAGGAACCGCCGAGGGGGTCGGCGACGTCGGCTACCCCCGTCTCGTGGGCCACGATCTGCTGGCTGCGCAGCGCGACCCGCGCCGAGGTTTCGGTGGGCAGGCCGAGGGCTTCGTCGGCGCCGTTCGTGTGCAGCGACTGGGTGCCTCCGCAGACGGCCGCCAGGGCCTGGATGGCGACACGGGCGACGTTGTTCTCGGGTTGCTGGGCGGTGAGGGTCGAGCCGCCGGTCTGGGCGTGGAAGCGAAGCCAGCAGGAGCGCTCGTTGCGCGGCTGGTAGCGCTCGCGGACCAGCTCGGCCCAGAGCTGGCGCGCGGCGCGGAACTTCGCGACTTCCTCGAGGAAGTTGTTGTGGGCGTTGAAGAAGAAGGACAATCGTGGCGCGAAGCTGTCGATGTCGAGGCCGCGGGCCAGCACGAGGTCGACGTAGCAGAGCGCGTTGGCGAGCGTGAAGGCGATCTCCTGGGCCGCCGTCGAACCCGCTTCGCGGATGTGGTAGCCGGAGATGGAGATCGGATTCCACCGCGGCACCTGTTCGGAGCAGAAGGCGATCAGGTCCGTGACCAGGCGCAGCGAGTGGGCGGGCGGGTAGATGTGGGTCCCGCGAGCGATGTACTCCTTGAGGATGTCGTTCTGGACCGTGCCGCCGATCTCCGGCCACGGAACGCCCTGCTCCTCCGCGACGGCCAGGTACATCGAGAGCAGGATCGACGCCGTCGAGTTGATCGTCATCGAGGTCGTCACCTGGCCGAGCGGGATGCCGTCGAAGAGCGTCCTCATGTCCTCGACGCTGTCGATCGCGACGCCGACCCGACCCACCTCGCCGCGGGCGGCCGCCGCGTCCGAGTCGTAGCCGATCTGGGTGGGCAGGTCGAAGGCGACGGAGAGGCCGGTCGTCCCCTGCTCCAGGAGATAGCGGTAGCGGCGATTCGATTCGGTGGCGCTGGCGTAGCCGGCGTACTGGCGCATGGTCCACAGCCGCTTGCGGTACATGTCCTCGTAGAGCCCGCGGGTGAAGGGGAACGAGCCTGGCGGCGCCGTGCTGCCGGCGTCTTCCTGGACATCGTCCGGCGCGAAGAAGGACGGGAGTTCGATGTCCGAACTCGTCGTGCGGGTGCTCACGGGAAGTGAGCTTATCGCCGCACCGAATCCGCAGGATCTGCGGCTTCTTTCCGAACGCCCTCCACATGTATCGACATACAGCCATGTAGGGATGAACGTCCATATCTAGTGGTTGTTTGCGCCAGCTGGGCCTATATGGTGTGGTTTCGGGCGGCGATTCGGGTTGCGTGGCGCGGCCGTTCTGGGCTACAGTTGCTCATTCACGACAAATGCCGCCTTGAGTGAGGTCGGCGGGGGAGGAGCAGATGGCGTTCAACGGTTCAGGCGCTCGGGAGGGCGGTCGCGGCAGCGTAGGAGGGGCGGCTTCAGCCGGCGGTCGGCAGGTGATGGCCGCGCCCGCCGCGGCCGGCGCCGCGCGGTCGGCGCCAGCCAGCATCGCGCCGGCGCCGAGCTCGAGTCCGGCCGGCCTGACCGTCGCGCGGCGCTACACCGAGCCCGGCGTTCACCCCTTCGACTGCGTCGAGTGGGACGTCCGCGACGCCGTGATCGCCAACGAGAAGGGCGAATCCGTCTTCGAACAGCACGGCGTCGAGGTGCCGAAGGCCTGGTCGCAGACCGCGACGAACGTGGTCGTCTCGAAGTACTTTCGCGGCCAGTTGGGAACGTCCGGGCGCGAAACGAGCGTCCGGCAGTTGATCTCCCGGGTCGCGGACAGGATCGCGGCATGGGGCCGCGAGGGCGGCTACTTCTCGTCGGAGGCGGACGCCGAGTCCTTCCACGCGGAGTTGACCCACATCCTCCTTCACCAGTACGCCTGCTTCAACTCGCCGGTGTGGTTCAACGTCGGGATCGAGGAGCGCCCGCAGTGTTCGGCGTGCTTCATCAACTCCGTCGAGGACACGATGCAGTCGATCCTCGGTCTGGCCAAGACGGAGGGCATGCTCTTCAAGTTCGGTTCGGGCACCGGCAGCAACCTTTCGGCGCTTCGGTCCTCCGCCGAGACCCTGGCCGGCGGCGGCACGGCTTCCGGGCCGGTGTCGTTCATGCGCGGTTTCGACGCCTTCGCCGGCGTGATCAAGAGCGGCGGCAAGACCCGGCGCGCCGCGAAGATGGTCATCCTGGATGCCGACCATCCCGACATCGTGGAGTTCATCCGCTGCAAGGAAGTCGAGGAGCGCAAGGCCTGGGCCCTGATCGAGGCCGGCTACGACGCGGGCTTCAACGTCCCCGGCGGCGCCTACGACTCGATCTTCTACCAGAACGCGAACCACTCGGTGCGCGCCGCGGACGACTTCATGCAGGCGGTCGTGGACGACGCGGAGTGGACGACGACGGCGGTGACCGACGGCCGGCCGATGGACAGCCACCGGGCCGCCGAACTGCTGAACATGATCGCCGAGTCGACCTGGGTCTGCGGCGACCCGGGCATGCAGTTCGATTCGACGATCAACCGCTGGCACACGTGCCCGAACACGGACCGGATCAACGCCAGCAACCCGTGCAGCGAGTACATGTTCCTCGACGACACGGCCTGCAACCTGGCGTCGCTGAACCTGATGCGGTTCTACGACCCGGGCTCCGGCTTCGACACGGCGTCGTTCCGGCACGCCTGCGAGATCGTGATCACGGCGCAGGAGATCATCGTCGACAACGCGAGCTACCCGACGCCGAGGATCGAGGAGAACTCCCACGCGTACCGGCCGCTCGGCATCGGCTACGCGAACCTGGGCGCGTTGCTGATGGCCCGCGGCCTTCCCTACGACTCGGAAGCCGGCCGCGACTACGCCGGCGCGATCACTGCCCTGATGTCCGGGTCGTCGTACCTGCAGTCGACCCGGATCGCGGCGGTCAAGGGACCGTTCGAGGGCTTCGAGGCGAACCGGGCGCCGATGCTTCAGGTGATGGACAACCACCGCGCCGCGCTGCGCGAGATCAACCCGGCCCACGTACCGCTCGAGCTGTTGAACGCGGCGAAGAAGTCGTGGGACGGCGTGGTCGAGCAGGGTGAGCAGAACGGCATCCGCAACAGCCAGATTTCGGTGCTGGCGCCCACCGGCACGATCGCCTTCATGATGGACTGCGACACGACCGGGGTCGAACCGGACATCGCGCTCGTCAAGTACAAGAAGCTGGTCGGCGGCGGCATGATCAAGATCGTCAACCGCACCGTGCCGCTGGCGCTGGAGCGGTTGGGTTACGAGAAGTCCGAGGTCCAGCAGATCGTCGAGTACATCGACGACCACGACACGATCGAGGGCGCGCCCTATCTCGCCGATGAGCACCTGTCGGTGTTCGACTGCGCGTTCAAACCGGCCAACGGCTCGCGGTCCATTCACCATCTCGGTCATCTGCGGATGCTGGCGGCGGCGCAGCCGTTCATCTCCGGAGCGATCAGCAAGACGATCAACATGCCCGAGGAGTCGACGGTCGAGGAGATCCAGGACGCCTACATCGAGGGCTGGAAGCTGGGTCTGAAGGCCGTGGCGATCTACCGGGACGGCTGCAAGCGCTCGCAGCCTCTGTCGACGTCGAGCGACGCGCCGGCCGAGGGCGACGACCTGCAGGCGGCCGTGGACGCGCGCATCGCGGCCGGCATCTCGCGCCGCCGCCTGCCGGACGAGCGGCGGGCGCTCACCCACAAGTTCTCGATCAACGGCCATGAGGGATTCGTCACCGTCGGTCTGTACGAGGACGGTCAGCCCGGTGAGATCTTCCTGCTCATGGCGAAGGAAGGGTCGACGATCTCCGGCCTGATGGACTCCTTCGCCCAGGCGGTGTCGGTGGCCCTCCAGTACGGGGTGCCGCTCCAGATCCTGGTGGACAAGTTCACGCACAGCCGCTTCGAGCCCTCGGGTTTCACCAAGAACCCCGAGATTCCGATGGCGAAGTCGGTCATGGACTACATCTTCAGGTGGCTGGCGTCGAAGTTCCTGTCGCCGGAAGCGCAGGAGGTCGCGGGAGTGATCCATCGCGTGGAACCGCGAGCGCAGGCGAAGCAGCACGGGAAGGCGAACGGCACGACCGCGAAAGAGGCCGCGACGGGAGACGAGGCGGGCCAACTGGCCCCGGTCACGTTCCTGCTGCAGCAGGACGCGCCTTCCTGCCACGACTGCGGGGCGATCATGGTGCGCAACGGCAGTTGCTACAAGTGCATGAATTGCGGCTCCACCAGCGGCTGCAGTTGAGGCTCGCCGGCTGCTAGGCTGCGCCGGTGACAAGGGGGCTTGCAATCGGGCTGCTGGCGGCCTTGGGGTTGGCGGCGGCAGTGTTCGTCGTGTTCTTCGGCCTCGCCGCGGCACCGCCGGACGCGTCGGAGCTCGATCCCTTCCTGACGAGCTTCCGGCTCGACACCCTGGACGGATCGCGCCTGGGGCCGCCGGACCTGCGAGGAGACGTCGTGGTGGTCGACATCTGGGCCACGTGGTGCAAACCGTGCGATGTCCAGGCGCAGATCCTCGAGGGACTGCACGAGGAGTACGCCGATCAGGGTGTGTCGTTCCTGGCCCTGAACACGGGCGAGGATCTCGAGACGGTTCGGAAGCACGTCGACGAGAAGCCGTTCGCCTACCCCGTGCTGCTCGACCCCGAGGAAGAGGTGATGCGCGCCGCGGAACTCGCCGCTCTGCCCACGCTCCTCGTGTTCAACCCGCACGGAGAAGTTTCCTACGTCTCGATCGGTCTGACCGGGGCGAGCGTCGTGCGGAACGCGATCGAGGAAGCGCTCGCCGCCTCGCCGGGTTGAGGCCCGAGCTCCGGCAGCCCGGTTCCCGCGTTCCGCTCGCAGGAGGTCCACCGCGCCGTGATCAACATCCGCAACCTCTCGATCAAGTGCGGGCATTGCGACACCTACCAGACGCTGTGCTCGTACCGCCGGCGCGAGGACTGGAACGTGTACGTCTACGAGTGCGAGAACGACGTATGCGACCCGGAGTTGAGCCGCACGCTGGTCGAGGTGCCGGGCGAACTGGACGAGTTCGCGCATCGGGATCCGACCTGGAGGCACGGCCAGCGCCATACTGGCGGCGGCCACGACTGACCCGTAGCTCGGGCCTCTGAGATCGCGGAGAACGGCTGTGCCGGCCCCACGGAGACGGCCCCTTTCGGCCGAACGCCTGGAAACCCTCGCCGCGCTGGCGGGGATCAGCCGTCTTGAGCTGACGATCGAGAAGGTCGTGCTGGGCGGCGACGGCCTGGCGCGCTGGCGCGATCTGCCGATCTTCGTTCCCCGTGCGGCGCCGGGCGATGTGGTGAAGGCGCGGATCACGGAGCGCCGGCCGAGCTACGCCCGCGCCGAGATCGAACAGGTGATCTCGGCCGGCCCCCTGCGGCGGGAGGCCCCCTGTCCCTTCTACGCCCGCTGCGGCGGCTGCCAGCTCCAGCACATCGAAGACGAAGCGCAACTCGGGCTCAAGGCTGCCGCCGCCCTGGAGACCCTGCGCCGGCTCGGCGGCATCGATCCGGCTCAGCTCAAGCGATGCGTTGTCGAAGAACCGGTCGCCGGCCGGCGATGGGGCTATCGCGTTCGGGCGCAGGTCCACGTCGAACAGGGCGAAGACGGGGCGACCGGCGTCGGCTTCCGCCGTCGCCGCAGCCATGACCTGGTCCGCGTCGACCGTTGCCCGGTCCTGGCGCCGGCGCTCGAAGCGCGGTTGCCCGAGCTGCCGCGGTTGCTCGACGAGGCGGCGCAGGCCGGGCAGGCCAGGCCGGGTCGCCTGAGGCTGGCCACGGACGGCCTCGAGGAAGACAGCCTGGTCGTTGCGGCTCCGCCTCTGGGCGTGCTGCCGGGCGGCGAACTGGAGATCGAAGTGCTGGGACGTCGGCTCACTTTCGACGCGCGTTGCTTCTTCCAGGCCCACGGGGGATTGCTGGAGGCGCTGGCGCGATCGGCGGTGGGCGCCTTCGAGGGCGAGACGGCGGTCGACCTCTACGCGGGGGTCGGCTTCTTCACGCTGGGTCTCGCCGACCGCTACCGCTCGGTCACGGCAGTCGAAGGCGAGTCGATGGCCGCCCGGTATGCGCGGAACAACCTGCGTCTGAACGGCCTGCGCCACTGCCAGGTCGAGCGGGGGGCAATCGAGAGCTGGGTCGACGGCAGGACGGGCGGCGAGGGCCTGCGGCCCGGGCTCGACCGCGTCCTCGTCGACCCATCCCGCGTCGGTCTGTCGTGGAACGTCCGACGGGCCCTGCTACGCGCCGCCCCGGCCCGGTTGACCTACGTGTCCTGCGACCCGGCGACGCTGGCGCGCGACCTCGGCGAACTGACCCGCGACTTCGACCTCGAGTCGATCACCTTCTTCGACATCTTCCCGCAGACCGCCCACCTGGAGACGGTGGTCCAGTTGCGGCGGCGCGGCTGACGCCGCGGCGGAGGAGGCTGGCGCACCGGCGTCGGTTGCACCCGCCTGCTGCGGGGCTCCGGGGGGAGGGGTCCCAGGTGCCGCGCGCGCTTGGTCGGAAGATGGGAGGGGGTGCGCGCGCTGCACTCCGCTCGCTTCGGTCAGGCGTGCCTTACCCGGTCACCCAGGGTGTGCCGTCGAGGTGGGCCTGGTAGTGGTTTGCCAGCCCGGCCTTGCGGTGGCGGGAGGCGGCCCGGAAGTCGGGGTTCATCGTCATTTGGATGAAGGCCTTTCGGGTGGGGAAGAACATGATGGCGGCGGCGTGCCACGGGGGGGCGGAGGGTCCGATCATCACTTGCTCGACCGTCGTGCTGAAGACGACGCGGCCTCCCAGGTCGGCAAGGACCTGGCCCGCGGCGGCCGCGTACCTGGAGAAGGCTTCCTGGCCCGAGACGTTGGCGGCTTCCGTGCCGTACTCCTCGTCGTCGGGGCTGTACAGCGCGCGTTCGTTGAACTGGAACAGGTTGAGCGCGGCAACGGGCGCGTCCGGATCGAGCGACGCGAGAGTTGCCAGTTGGCTGTCGTCAGGGTTGAAGTTTGTCGTCAAGGCTGCCTCCCTTTCTGAAGGGCCGGTTGAGGGGTCGGTGGCTGGTAAAGCTAGAGACTGCGCCGGTAGCTGGCACCCTGCCCAGGGGTCTCGGTCACGGTGACCTCTATGACATCGATCCGATCGTGAAGGTGCGCCCATCGATCCCGGAGACGCTGCCAGAGGGAGCGCGCGAGCGCCTCGACCGTCACGTTGGCGACGGGCAGCAGGACGACCTCCGGGGACGGGAACTCGTAGCGCCGCGAGTCGAAGACCGCCGCCATCGTCTCACCGTGGTCGGCCAGTCCGAGGTGGGGACACTTCGCCGGCAGAAGGATCTTCTCGTCCAGGGCGGCGCATTCGGCGCGGATATCGCGCTTGGCGGCGTTGACGGGGATCAGGAAGTCGAGGTCATCGACCTCGGAACCGCTCAGCTCGACCGTGACCCGGTAGTTGTGGCCGTGCAGCGGTTCCGCTTCGTTGTCGCTGAAGACAGTGAAATGCGCGGCGGAGAACTTGAAGTCCTCCTTGGCGAGGCGAAGGGAGAACGTGCCGGACACGGGCCGATCGTAGCCTCCGGCCGGTCCACCGGCCGAGCTACAGCAGGTCGGCGACCGCGGTCTCGACTTCGCCGTTGTTGGGGAAGCGGCCGAGTTGCTTCTTGGAGAACACGGGTCGGCCATCGAGGGCGACTTCAAAGACGCCGCCGCTGCCGTCGACCAGCTCCGAATCGAGGTTGAACCGCTCCTTCAACTGAGACGCCAGACCGGCGGCTCGGGGGCGGTAGTTTCACATCACGCAGTATTCGATCGTGACTCGGCTCATTTGCGTCCCGGTTCGGTAGTTGTCTTGAGCGGCCTACGGTAGCATGCGCCGATGCGAGTTCTGGAGCCGATTGAGACGATTGCGGAACGCGAGCGGAGGCAGCAGGAGCTTGCGGCAGCGAGCCCGGGCGCTGAGCGGGTGGAGCGTCTTGCGGAGCGCGTCCGCGAGGTGCTTGTCGAACTCGGCCTCGATCTGGAAGAACCGAATCTGCGCACCACTCACGAGCGGGTGGCCCGGATGTATCTGGAGATGTTTCGCGGTCTCGACCAGGGGTCGCAGCCGCGGGTCACGACCTTCCCGAACGACGAGAACTACCGGGCGATGGTCATGGAGAAGAACATTCCCTTCTACTCCATGTGTTCGCATCACCTGGTGCCGTTCTACGGCCACGCGCACATCGCCTACGTTCCCGGCGACAAGATCCTGGGGCTGTCCAAGTTCGCCCGCATTCTCGAGTTCTACGCCAAGCGGCCGCAGCTCCAGGAGCGGCTCACCGAGCAGGTCGTCAGCTTCCTCGAGGAGGAACTCCGGCCACGCGGGGCGATGGTCGTGATCGAGGCCCGCCACCTCTGTGTCGAGATGCGAGGTGTCGAGAAGTCCGGCGCGATGACGGTCACGTCCGCGCTCCGCGGCATCTTCCACGAGCGGCCGATCCGGGAGGAGTTCCTGGATCTCTTGAAGGGTCGTTGAGAGTGCGGCGCCCCGTGCCCCTGGTCCTGGCCCTGGTTCTGGGCGCGACCTCGGCGGCGGTGGCTGCCGACAGCCTCGAGCGGCTCCATCCGGACGACCTGATCAACCCCTTCCTGGGGCCCGCCTATACCAGCTGGCTGGTCGGGCCGGTCGGCCAGCTCGCCGACGAGGAGGAGCGGACGCTCTTCCTGCTGCTCGAATCGAACGAGGAGGCGGCGGCCTTCGTCGAAGAGTTCTGGAGCCGAAGAGACGGCGCGCTGAAGCGGCAGTTCGAGGTGCGGGCCACCGAGGCCGACAAGCGCTACTCGGAATCCGGCCTGCTCGGCCGGCGAACGGACCGCGGCATGGTCTACGTCCTGTTCGGCGATCCGGAGAAGACCGAGTGGGAGGAGCACCGCAACATCGATGATCCGAACATCGAACTGTGGACCTACGCGAAGGGCACGGCCAAGGGACTGAACGGCAAGAAGCCGTCCCGCCGATACCGCTTCGCCCGCGACGGCGATGTGATGCGGCTGTTCTCCAACGACCCGAACGACCCGGCCAACCGCCGCCGCCGCATGATCCGCCGCATCCAAGACCCCTCCCGCCGCCCCTGGCGGTAGCGCCGACATCGCGTCGGCGCCAGCCCGCTACTCCGGTTCGCCGATCGTGTCGAAGTCGAGTCGCCCCGCGGGGTCGGCGTCGGCCGGGAAGAGGAAGTCCTTCATGTGGCGGGAGAGGGTTGCCTGGGCTTCGGGTTCCATGAAGTTCAGGCGGAGTTCGTTGATCACCTTGATCTCCATCGCCATCCATTCGTCCCAGCAACCGGCGCAGACGCGGGCGGCGATCTCCTCGCCGAGGGAACCGGGGAACGGGGGATCGCCCAGGGCTTCCCGTTGCTCGTCGCAGCGTGCGCAGACGATCATCGGCCCTCCTCCGGCGCGCCGGCCCCGGCGTCCGTTGCCGCGCTCTGCGCGTCCTTGTAGCGTTTCTTGATCCCCGCCTTCTGGCGGTTTCGGATCAGCCAGCGCAGCAGCTTCGACTCGTTGATGCCGACGACGAGATCGTCGAGCGCCTCATGGATCGCGGGGTCGTTGATCAGCCTGGCCGCGGTCCCGTCGCCCTCGGAGACCTGCTCCAGAGTCGAGTTCAGGCGCCCCAGGAGTTCCTCCACCTCGGTCGTCAGCGATTCACTCAGCTCCTCGTCGGTCAGCAGGCGGGGCAGCAGCCCGTCGGCGTCCCGCAGATCCGCGGCGACGGCGCGCAGATCGGCGGCGGCCGTCTCCGTGTCGGCCATCGTCGATTCGAACCGGGTCTTCAGTTCCGCGTCGTGGAGCAGGGCCGAAGCAAGGCCGTCGCCTTCTCGCAGCAGGGTCAGGGTCTCGTCGACGTTGTCCAGGGACGAAGCGAGCCGGTCGCCCAGGTCCTGGTCCGTCAGCAGACGTCCGAGCACGCCCTCGCCGGCTTCCACTTGGCTGGTCAGGCGATCGATCGACTCCAGCGTGTGGATCACGGTGTCGGTGATCCTCTTGTCTTCGCGCCCGGCGACCAGCTCGCCGAGCAGTCCTTCGCCGCGCTCCATGCGACCGAGAATCGTCGACAGCGAGTGGGCGGTCAGGACGATGTGATCGACCACGTCGGCGCCGCTGGCGATCAGGTCGTCGACGTCGGTGGGGAGAGCGGCGGGGATCTCCTCGCCCGGGTTGAGGACCACGGCGCCGGGCGAACCCGAGGTGATCTCGACGTACTTGTCGCCGAGCAGTCCCAGGGTCTTGATCCTGGCCAGGGAGTCGCTGCGCAGTCGATTCGCGTAGCGCCGCTCGACGCTGATCCGCACTTCCAGCGTCTCGCTTTCCGGCTGCTCGCTCAGCAGGATACGGTCCACCTTCCCGACCGTGACGCCGTTCAACTGAACCGGGTTGTCCTCGGCCAGGCCGGCGGCGTTGGGGAACATGATGAGGTAGGAGTTGCTGGCCCGGAACAGGAAGCTCTGATCGCCGATGGCGAAGATGAATCCGGCCAGGACGACGAGTGCGCCCAGCACGGTCAGCCCTACCTTGGCGGTGTTCGAATCACGCTGCATCGATGTCCTCCTCCGCGGTCGGTTGTCGACCCTCCAGGAATGCCCTGAGCGCCGGGTCCGTGCTCTCTTCGGCCTGCTCCCAGGTGCCGATGAAGCGAAACCGGCCTCCGTCGAGGAGAGCCACGCGGTCGCCCACGTCGCGGGCCAGCCGCAGATCATGGGTGACGACGACGGAGGTCGTGCCGAACTCTCGCTGGGTGCCGCGGATCAGATTCGAGATCGTTGATGAAGTCACGGGATCGAGGCCGGCGGTCGGCTCGTCGTAGAGCACGACCTCGGGGTTCAGAACCAGGGAGCGCGCCAGTGCGACCCGCTTCTTCATGCCGCCGGACAGGGCCGCGGGCATGCGGTCCTCGATGCCGGACAGGCCCACCCAGGCCAGGGAGCCGGCGACGCGCTCGCGGATCTCTTCCTCGCTCAACCGGTCGTGCTCGCGGAGAGGGAAGGCGACGTTCTCGAGCACGTCGATCGAGTCGAAGAGGGCCGCGGACTGGAAGAGCATCGCGATCCGCCGCCGCAGCGGGTACAACTGGCGCTCCGTCAACTGGACGAGGTCCGTTCCCTCGAACAGCACGGCGCCGGCCTCGGCCTCGTCGAGACCGTTGAGCTGCCGCAGGGTGAGGCTCTTGCCGGAACCCGAACGTCCGAGGATCACGAGACATTCGCCTCGCATCACGTCGAAACTCAGGTCGTCGAGGATCGCCCGGTCGCCGAATCGACGGCAGAGCCCGCGGACGGCAAACAGCGTTTCGGCCCCGTTCGGGTGCGGCCGCCGCTCAGCCGAGGACATGGAACAGCTTCGTCAGAAAGAAGTCAGATACGAGCACCATGATGGATGCCCAGACCACGGTTCTGGTCGTGGCGTGCCCGACTCCCTCGGCGCCGCCGGTCGCCGTCAGGCCGTTGTAGCAGCCGATGACGGCGATGAAACCGGCGAAGAAGACGGACTTGCCCAGACCGTTCAGCACATCACCCAGGGTCAGGGCCTGGAGGACGTCGTTCACATACAGGCCGTAGGACAGATTCAACTGGTTCGTCGCGATGAACAGGCCGCCGAGGATGCCCAGGAAGTCGCCCAGGATGGTGAGCACGGGCAGCATGATCAGGCTGGCGGCAAGTTTCGGTACGACCAGCTTCTTCACCGGATCGGCCGCCATGGAGCGCATCGCGTCGACCTGCTCGGTGACCTTCATCGTGCCCAGCTCGGCGGTCATCCCGGAACCGATCCGGCCGCCGACGATCAGCGCGACGAGGACCGGTCCGAGCTCCCTGGTCAGCGACTTGGATACCACGCTTCCGATGTAGTACTTGACGCCCAGTTCCGGCAGGCTGTAGGCGGTC
The DNA here is from genome assembly GCA_965232105.1 of Thermoanaerobaculia bacterium. Classification (GTDB taxonomy): domain Bacteria; phylum Acidobacteriota; class Thermoanaerobaculia; order Multivoradales; family Multivoraceae; genus Multivorans. The sequence goes on along the minus strand of OZ246956.1, from coordinate 728,270 downwards.
TGCAGGGCGAGCACCATGCCGGTGAACAGGGTGGTGACCGCGGCGACTCCAAGTGAGCTGACGCCGAGATGTTCCATCTGATGAAGCCATGACCGGAACTCGTATGGCGGCCTGACCAGGGCAGCCAGACTGCGCCCGGCCAGGACAGAGAGGGCGCCGATATGGCGTAATGGGGCCACGAAATCGAACAGAGTCTTGGGTGCAACCTGTTGCATCAGCCTGCGGGGGCAATTTCTTCGCTCGTTGTGCTCGCGGCGCGTGCTTGGTGTTAGCTTCCCCTCCTGACAGCGCTGAGCAGAACCTTGTCGAACCGGAACCCCAGTAACTTGCGCCGCGGGACGCAGCGCAGCAAGTCTACGGCGAAAGTTGCTGGGGGAGGACGGGATGGGCCGAAACACCGAGCCTGTGAGGGGTTTCGGGGCGCTACAGTCGCAAGCTCGGAACAAGGCCCGAACCCGTACCTGGACGGGGACTCCCGCCCGGTTGGGGGGAAGGACCGTGGAGGGTCGTCGGCGCGGCCGCCGGTCTGGGCGATGGCGGTCGCGACCGTCACCGGCAACCTGTATCTGGTCGCAGGCAGCGTCGTGATGGGGGTAGCCGCGGCAATCGCTTCCTGGCTACCGGGCCGCGACTGGGCCGGCCTGGTGGCGCGGTACTGGGCCCGGGGGCTGCTGGTGACGGGCGGCGTCCGCCTGCGCCTCGACTACGCGGGCGGCGACCGGAAAGCATGGCGCGCGTCGACGGCCGGCCGTCCACTCGTGTACATGGCGAACCACCGGAGCCTGTACGACGTGGCGGCCCTGCTCGCGATTCTGGAATCGCCGGTGCGCTTCCTCACCAAGCGCAGCCTGTTCCGGGTGCCGGGTTTCGGCTGGGGACTCAAGGCGGCGGGTTTCGTGCCGGTGGACCGTGAGGATCGCAGCCGCGCGGCGGAGACCTTCGCGGTAGCCGGCAAGCTGCTGGCCTCGAACGTCTCTCTGGTCGTGTTCCCCGAGGAGACGCGGAGTTCGGGGCCCCGGATGAAGCCGTTTCGGCGCGGCGGGTTCCTGCTGGCTCTCAAGGGGCGAGCGCCGGTCGCTCCGATCGGCATCCGCGGCACGGGGCGCATCCGGCGCAAGGGAGCGCTGGTCGTGCGGCCGGCCACAGTCGAGGTGTTGTTCGGAGAGGTGATGGATCCGGCCAGCGTGGGAGTTCGGGGGCGTCGAACGTTCATGCAGGATGTCGAGCGGCGGGTCGGTGAGTTGGCGGACTTGGGGACGGCGGGAGAAGGTGATGGCTGAAGCGATCGAGAACAGGGTCCGCGAGTGCCTCCGGACGATCACGTTCCCCGGCATGAAACGGGACATCGTCTCATTCGGTTTCGTACAGCGGGTGGGCGTGAGCGGAGGCGACGTGGTGGTCGATCTGCGGGTGCCGACCCGCGACGAAGGCGCCGCCAGGGACATCCGGCGCCGCATCGTCGATGCCGTCGGCTCGCTCGACGGGGTTTCGAACGTGCAGGTCTCGCTGGAGGTGGCGACGGCGCCCGCTCCGGCCACGGCACGCGACCCCTCCCTGCTGCCGGGGGTCTCCCACGTCGTCGCGGTGGCGAGCGGCAAGGGCGGCGTCGGCAAGTCGACCGTGGCGACCAACCTGAGCGCGGCGATGGCGGCCGCGGGACTGCGGGTCGGACTGCTCGACGCGGACATCTACGGACCTTCCATCCCGTTGATGTTCGGCATCGACCGGCGGCCCGAGATCGTCGGCGGCAAGATTCAGCCCTTCGAGCGCCACGGCGTGCGAGTCATGTCGCTTGGCTTCCTCCTCGATCCCGATACGCCGGTCATCTGGCGGGGGCCGATGGTGATGAAGGCGCTGGGCCAGCTCCTCGGCGACGTGGACTGGGGCGAACTCGACTACCTGCTGCTCGACCTGCCGCCGGGCACCGGGGATGCGGCGCTCACCCTCTCGCAGAAGCTGCCGCTTTCCGGGGCCGTGATCGTCTCCACGCCCCAGGACGTGGCCCTGATCGACGCACGCAAGGGGCTCGCGATGTTCCGCAAGGTCGAGGTTCCCGTGCTGGGCATGGTCGAGAACATGTCCACCTTCGTCTGCCCCCACTGCGGCGAGACGACGGACATCTTCAAGCGGGGAGGCGTTGAGCGCACCGCGGACCTGCTGAACTGCGAGGTCCTGGGGACGATTCCGCTCGACGCCGCGCTGGTGCGCGGCAGCGACGCCGGTGTGCCGATCGTCGTCTCGGCGCCCGACGGAGCGCACGCCGGCATCTTCCAGGACATCGTCACGGCGGTTGAGCGCCGGCTCGTGGAGCTGGCCTCCGCTCGACCGACGTTGACGATCGTCTAGAGCGAGCCGGTCGCGGAATGCCTGTCGTTGTGGTCGCCGACGCGCACCTGGGTGGTCCGGGGGGCAGCGGCGAGGAACTCGCCGACCAGCTCCGGGCGCTTACGCCCGCGCGCTGTGCGCGGGTGCTGTTTCTCGGCGACCTGTTCCATCTCTGGATCGGTTCGCGTCGTTTCGAAACGCCGGAAGTGCGGCTGCTCGCGCCCGTCATCCGGGATCTGAGGCGGCGTGGAATCCGGGTTTCATACGTGGAGGGGAACCGGGACTTCTTCCTTGTGGGCGGCGCCTACGACGACCTCTTCGACGACTACGGCCTGGAGATTCGCTTTGAGGCCGGCGGGGCCCGCTACCTCGCCGTGCACGGCGACGGGTTGAACCGGGGCGACTGGCGCTACCGCTGCTGGCGCAGGCTGTCGAAGAACCCGGTCAGCCGGTGGCTGACGTTCCGGTTGCCGTCCGCGCTTGGCCGCCGGCTTGTGACCTCGGCCGAACGCGGGCTCTCGGGCACCAACCTGGAGCACAAGCACCGGATCCCGGAGAGGGTCATCCGCCGGTACGCCGCCCGCCGTCTCGCTGAGGGTCACGACGTGCTCCTGCTCGGGCACTACCACGCAGCGCGCAGGTGGCTCGAGAAAGGCGGCGAGGTGCGGATCGCGAACGCCTGGTTCAACGACAGGGAGTTGCTGTGGCTGGGTTGAACGATCCCCTGCCGGACCCGTATCCGGTTCGGCGGGTCGAGCGCGTGGGCGGAGTCGTGGAGCCTCCGGGTTCGAAGAGCATCTCGCACCGGGCGCTCAACCTGGCGTTGATCGGGCAGCGGCCCGCGACGATCGAGAACCTGCTCGAGGCGGAGGACATCGCGGCCTTCAGGGACACCCTCGAGCGGATGGGCTGGCGTCTCGAGCGCGTCTCCGGCGCCGCGGTGCGGGTCGAACCGCCGCCGGGCGGGCCGCCGGAAGCGCCGGTGCGGCTGGACTGCCGGAGCGCGGGGACGCTGCTCCGGTTCCTGGTCGCGAGCTGCGCGGTGACGCCGGGCGAGTGGATTCTCGACGGATCCTCCCGGCTGCGTGAACGACCGATCGGACCGCTTCTCTCCACCCTGCGCCGGCTCGGCGCTCGGATCGACGAACTTGGCCGGCCCGGCTGCGCGCCGATCCGGATCCGTGGCGGCGCTTTGGCCGGCGGGAAGGTCGAAATCGATGCGGGCGAGTCGAGCCAGTACGTGTCCGCGCTGCTCATGGCGGCATTGCGGGCGAAGGCGCCGGTCGAGCTTCTCGCGCCGTTTCTCGTCTCTAGTCCATATGTGGACACAACTCTTCAGGTCATGGCGGATTTCGGCGCTTCCGTAGCGTCCGGCGACGCGGGCGAGGGGCGGAAGTTCCGGATCGAGCCCCACAGGCCGGAGGCGCCGGGCGGTCGCTACCGCGTCGCCGGAGACGACTCGGCGGCCGCCTACCCGGCCGCGGCTGCGGCAATCTGCTGCGGCCGGGTGACGCTCCGCGGCCTGGCTTCCGCCTCGACCCAGGGCGACCGCGCGTTCCTCGGGCTCCTCGAGCAGATGGGCGCCGCGGTGCGCACAACGCCTGGCGAGATCGAGGTCGAGGGCGACGGCCGGCTTCGCGCGCTCGACTGCGACCTCTCCGGGATGCCCGACCAGGTGCCCACGCTCGCCGCGGTGGCCGCCTTCGCCGGCGGCGTGACGACCATTCGCAACGTGGCGCACCTGCGGATCAAGGAAAGTGACCGCCTGGCGGCGATCGGAACCGAGCTCAGGCGGTCGGGCGTTCCGGTGGAAGAGCTGCCGGACGGTCTGCGCATCGAGGGAAACCCCTTTCTTTCCGCGGCGCCGGGCGCGCCGCGCGTCTTGATCGATACCTACGACGACCACCGCATCGCGATGAGCATGGTTCTCGTCGGCCTTCGGCGGGGAGGGCTGTCGATTCGCCGGCCGGCGGTGGTTGGCAAGTCCTACCCCGGCTTCTGGGCCGACCTGGAGGGGATCGCACTGTGACTGCAGTACATCGCATTCGTCATCAATCTCTGGAGCCCGTTGCGGAAGACGCCGGTGCGGTCGGTCTTGCGGAGAGGAACCTGACCGATCGAGAACGGGCGGCCCTGCTGCTTCAGGGTGCGGCGTTGCTCACCCATCTGCGAGCCGCCGGCTGGCGGTTGGAGTCCTGGGAAGGTCTGCTCGTCGACGCCAGGGGCGTGCTCCGGGTCGGGTCGGGCATGGTGACGGCGGGGCCGGACGAACAGCCGGCCCAGGTCGTGCTGAGACGCTTCGCATCCTTGTTGTTCGGGAGTGTGAAGATGCCTGGTCGCAGCGCCGCCCGAGCGGGACTTCGGCCTGTGGTCGCCGCGTGGCGCGATCTCCTCATGCCGCTGCCGGCCGAAAGTCTGGTCGTGGACATCCTGGATCATGCCCCTTTCTTGTGGAGCAGTGAGTACGGAAACGCGAGGCGGTCCCTGCTCGCCGTGCACGAACGCGCGGAAGGTGAGGAGGTGGTCGTCGTCGGTCATTCCCGCTGGCGCCGCTCCCTGCTGCGCGCCGTTGGCGCCGATGCGGAACGGTTGTCGATCGTGGTGGGGGGTGACGAGGCACGGGACCACTGGCTTGGCGATAGCGCTTCGGGTGGGCCGATCGACTGGATTGCCCGGGGTGACTGGCGGCGTGCGGTGGATGAGTCCCCGCGGGAAGTGCCCACCGAGCCAGGTGAGCGAAGCGCGGTGGCACGGGCATTCCTCGACATTGGCCGGTTCGAGGCTGCCCTGGAACTGGTCGAACGTTCCCGCCGAACGGAGGACGTCCTGATCCGCCTCCAGGGTCTCGTGAGGATGGGCCGGATGGCGGCGGCTCGCCGCGCGCTGACTGCACTCGAGAGTCGCCGTCTCGCCGGCGCGGCCAAGCTGGACTTGTGCGAGGAGGCGATCAGGCTCCATGCGGCCGCGGGTCGCCCGGTTCAGGTCAGGGCCTGGGCCAAGGAGGCCCTCGAGTCGGCGGTCGGTCCGCATGCTGGCCGAGGCCGTGCTCTCGCCCTGCTGGCGATGCGCGAGGTCGATGGGGCTGTCGAGACGGACTCTTCGGCCGGTCCGGGGTCTCTGGCTGACCCGGAAGGGGAACCTGGAGACTGGACGGCATGCCTGGCCCGGGCCAGCCTTGCAAGGGACGCCGGCGACTTCAAGGTTGCCGAACAGGAGCTGGCGACGGCGCTGAGGCGGTTTCGGAGAGACCTTCCGGTCCACGATCGCGCCAGCCTTTGGAACGAGTTGGCGACGCATCGACTCTCGGTGGACGACTGGGCGGGTGCCGAGCGGGCCGCACGTGTCTCCGTCAGGCTCTTCCGGCGTTGTGACGGGCCGGCCCGAAGGGCCGGAGCACATGGCAATCTGGCGGAAGCCCGGATTCGCTCCGGTCGGCTTTCCGGCGTCCGCGAGACGATCGACACGCTCCAGCGGGTGAGTCTGATGGCGGGGAGCGCCGCCGGGATCGTTGATGCGAGACAGCTCGAAGCACGCCTCGACCTGGCGGAGGGTCGGTGGAGTGCGGCCCTGGAGTGCTGCAGGTCCGCTCTGGAGGAGTCGGGGAAGCGGCAGCTGCGAGGGGGCCGGCAGCGGGCGCTTCGCCTGCTCTCGGGCCGCGCCCTGGTTCACCTGGGTCGTACGCGGGAAGCGGGCGAGGAACTCCTGGCGGCCCTTCCGTCGCCGGTCTCGGGCGGTTTGGCGGGTGTGCGAACTGGAAGGGACGTTCTGGCCGCTACCCTCCTCCTTGCGGGGCTCGGGGAAGAGGCGCGGGCCGTTGCGGCGGGCTCTGCTTGTGCCGGGCTTTGGGAGACGGTCAGCGAGGATAGGGTGCCGGACCCAGCCGATTGGCAGCGGCTCGAAGAACAAGGGGCTTACCACGCCGCGATGGCGATCCACGATCTGGTCTGTCTGGGAGTCGAGAACGTGCCGGCGCGAATGCTCGCGTCGGCGGTGGACACTCTGTCCGAGACGGGCGCCGAACCGCTTGCGCACCGCGTGGACGCCGCTTGGCAGGGGCCATGGAGAGCGCTTGGGGCCTTCCTCGACGCGGGCGAGCTCGACTCGCGGGCGTTTCGTTCGCTGCTGTCGTCCGCCGGCCACCCCGAGGCACGCATCGTGGTCCACGAGTCCCGCGAGGGCGGAGAGCCGGACGAGTTCACGGAAGTCCTGCTGGAGGGCCCCGGCGGCGGGGAAGAATTCTCGGTCGGCGTGCCAGCTGGAAGGCTGGTACTCAGTGCGGACGGTATCGAGGAGCCGACGCGCGCCATCCTCGCCGTGATCGCAGGTCGAACGCCCCCGACGTTCGGTCGTCGCCGGGAGGTCGTGGAGGTGGCGGAGGCGAAGGAGTCTGCCGCGCCCCGCATGATAGGTCGGAGCAAGGTGCTGTTGGCGGCCCAGGAGCGGGTCGAAAAGCTGGCGGTGCACGATCTGCCGGTGTTGATTCTGGGAGAGTCGGGTACGGGCAAGGAACTGCTGGCTCGGCGGCTTCATGATTCGAGCGCGAGGGCCTCGGGGCCCTGGCAAGCCGTGAACTGCGCTGCTCTTCCCGAGGGCCTCGTCATGTCCGATCTGTTCGGTCATCGTCGCGGTTCGTTCACCGGCGCCGAGGGCGACCGGGTCGGCGTGTTCGAGAGTGGCGACGGCGGCACCGTGTTTCTCGATGAGATTGCGGAACTGCCTCTGGCAGTGCAGGCGCTGCTCTTGCGCACACTTCAGGAAGGCGAGATACGGCGGGTTGGCGAGAGCCACGTGCGCCGTGTCGACTTCCGTCTCGTTTCGGCGACGCACCGCGATCTCAGGGCGATGGTCGAGGCCGGCGAGTTCAGAGAGGATCTCTACTACCGGCTTCGGGTGGCGAGTGTGGAAGCGCCTGCACTGCGTGATCGCGATGAGGACATCATGTTGCTGGCGCACCATTTTCTCGGATCGTTCAGTGGCGACCGGGGAGAACGTCATTTCAGCGAGGACGCCCGCAGGGGAATCCGCGAGTATCAATGGCCCGGGAACGTAAGAGAACTTCGAAACGCGATCGAGAGCGCGGTGGCGCTCGGTGAAGGCCCGGAGATCACGGCCGAGATGCTGAAACTCCCGATGGAAGGAATGAGCCCGTCCAGGAGAGACCGGGACAGCTATCACCTAAGACTCGAACGTTACCGGCGAGGCCTGATACGCCAGGCGCTCATGGAGGCTGGTGGGAACCAGGCGCGTGCGGCGCGCTCTCTAGGCGTGAGCCGGCAGGCGCTGTCGTACCTGGTGAGGAAGCTGAACTACTCTCTCTGAGAAGTTGGCGTGCGACTTTGGTCCTGCGGCCTTTCTGCTAAGGTCCGGCGAACCTTCTCCATGAGGGGAACAGGCGACACGAAACCAGTTCGGCGAGGGGAGTACCGAGGTGAGTCCAGCGGCTGCCGGAAGAAGGAAGATGTTGACGTTGAGTGAGGTTGCCCGCCGGGCGGGCGTCTCGATGGCCACGGCGCAGCGCTACAAGAAGCTGCACCAGGATCGAATCCCGTCGGAGGGCGAGGGACGCAGGCAGCGATACGCGATCCCTGCGGTCAAGATGTTCAGGGATTGGAAGAAGGAAGGCGTTTCGAAGCGTGGAGCCACGGGTCGCAAGCGGAGCCCCGCGAAGCCGGCGAAGGCTGCTGCCGGCGGGGCGCTTCTGACGCTTTCGAGCATCAGCTCGCAGACGGGCATTTCCTATCCGACCCTGCAGCGCTACGTGAAGCTGTTTGGCGATCGGATTCCGCACGAGGGGGAGGGCCGCAAGCGTCGCTACCATCCGGACTCGGTCGCCGTGTTCCGGCAGCTTCGGGCGGAGAGCAAGCCGGGGCGCAAAGCGAAGGCAAAGCCGGCCAAGGCGCCCAAGGCTCCGGCCAGGAAGGCTCCGGCGAAGGCCGCTCCGAAGAGCGCCCCGGCGCCGAAGCTCCTGACGCTCACTGCAATTGGCAAGCAGACGGGAATCTCCGGCCCGACGCTTCAGCGCTACATCAAGTTGCACCTGGACCGGATTCCGCACGAGGGCGAGGGCCGCAAGCGTCGCTACCGCCCGGAAGCCGTGGCGGTGTTCCGTGAGATCCGGTCGCAGAGCAAGCGGGGCCGGAAGCCGAAGGCGAAGGTTGCGGCCGCGGCGCCCAGGAAGGCCGCCGCTCCGGCAGGGAAGCGGCAAACGCGGGCCGCGAAGGTTCGAAGGAAGGCTCCTGCCCGGGCTCGGGGCAGCGTCGAGGCCCGGCTGGCCTCGCTCGAGGCCCAGGTGAGTCAGGTGCTGAAGAAGCTCGAAGAACCGATCACGATCACCCTTCGGACTGACCGCTAGTCGTCGCCTCCAGATGATCCCAGCCCCTGGGGTACAGGGGTTCGAGGGCTCCGCCTTCTCGCAGCAGGCTCATGCCGGCCCGGCTGGTCACGCGGCCGACTGGCCGACAGCCGGGCCTAGCGCCCAAGGGTCTGGACGGCCCTGCGCGGGCGCGCGACGGGTCTTGGCTGATTTGTTCGCCGTAGGCGGCGCTACGGAATCGAGCTGATTGGCGCTCACTGTAATTGACAAACCGGCGGAATCCCCGGCCCGACGCTTCAGCGCTACATCAAGTTGCGCCTGGATCGGATTCCGCACGAGTGGCGAGGCCCGCTAGCGCCGGTACCACCGGGAAGCCGTGGCGGTCCTCTGTGAGATCCGGTCGCAGAGCAAGCGGGGCCGGAAGCCGAAGGCGGAGGTTGGGGCCGCGGTGCCCAGGAAGGCCGCTCCTGCTGCTTCTCAGGCGGGCCTCGATGCGCTCGAAGCCCAGGTGAGTCAGGTGCTGAAGAAGCTGCAACCGATCACGATCACGCTCCGGGCCGACCGCTGGGAGCTGTCGCCTAATCGGTCGCCATTTCCGCGCCCCCTTTGAGGAATGGGGCGGCGTGCTCGGCGACGAGATCATGGCCGCGGCCTTCATCGATCGCCCCGCGGTTTGCCTACGAGGCGACCTTCCGGCGCGGCACGCCCGCGGCCCTGATTGAGTCGCTGACTGAGGCGAAGGCCGCGGGCAACTTGCCGCGCGCCCGTTCCGGCGTGCTCACCCATCCCGACTTGCTGGTCGTCTACGAAATCGGCTATCTGCCGATCAGCCAGGACGGCGCCGTGTCCTTCTTCCAGTTGACCAACGCCCGACACGAGCGGGCCCGCACGGCGCTCAGATCCAACAAGGCGCTTGTAGGAGTGGGGCGGCGTGCTCCGCGCCGAGTTCAGGGAGGCCTGTTGGCAAGGCTTTTGGGGGCGACTGTAAATCTCCCATTCGTGGCAACCGAAAACTGCACAGTCCGCGGTTTGCGGTAGCGGCTCCGTCGGTCGATGCTGTCGGCTTCGCCAACAGCAATGGAGCGACGAGTGGATGTACGGATGGGAGATCAGGATGCAGTTGAGGCACTACCTGGAGCGAGGCGTCTCGAAGGCCGAGTTGTCCAGGCGATTCGGCGTCAGTCGGCGGACGATCCATGCGTGGATCGAGTCGGGCCAGTTGGAGCGGGATCTGTCGTCGGGCGCGTCTCGGTACTCGCCGCGGCCACGGGTGGCGCACAAGCTGGACCCGTACAAGGAGTTGATCGAGGTCCGGCTCGAGGAGTTCCCCAAGCTGTCGGCGAAGCGCCTGTTCGACGAGGTGTGCGGGGCCGGCTACGACGGCGGCTACAGCCGAGTCAGGGACTACGTGCGGGAGGTGCGGCCGCGGGCTCCTCAGGAGGCACCGGTGCGGTTCGAGACGCCAGCGGGCCATCAGGGCCAGGTGGACTTCGGTACGTTCAGGCTGCCCTGGGGACGTCGGCATGCGCTGCTGGTGGTGCTCGGCTACTCCCGGCTCTTGTGGCTGCGTTTCTACGCGCGGCAGACGATGCCGGTCCTCATCGACGGGCTTGAGAGCGCCTTCTGTCGGTTCGGCGGCGTGCCGCAGGAGCTCCTCTTCGATCAGATGCGCGCCGTGGTCGTGTCGGACGACCGCACTTCGGGCGGCGAGTTGGCCTTGAATGCCGAGTTTCTGCGGTTCGCCGCTCACTGGGGTTTCGTGCCGCGGTCGTGCCGTCCTTACCGGGCGCAGACCAAGGGCAAGGTGGAGCGGCCGATCCGGTACGTGCGGGAGAGCTTCTTCTACGGCCGGTCGTTCACAAATGACGCCGACCTGAATGAGCAGGCCTCGCGCTGGCTGGAGGGCACAGCCAACGTGCGCCGGCATGGCACGACGGGTGAGCGCCCGGTGGACCGTTTCGAGCGTGGCGAGCGCCCGGCGCTTCGTCCCCTGGCCAACCGTCCTTACCGACCTCTGGGCGCCCGGCAGCCCGAAGCGGCGTCTCGGGGCCGCTTCGTGGCGCCGACGGTACAGGTGCAGCGGCGTCCCTTGCGGGAGTACTCGGAGGCAGTCCGATGAAGGCTCCGACCGGCGATCGGCGGGCTCGGCTACGAGAGATGCTGGCGGACTTGAAAATGCCCGGAGCACTGGAAGCCGTGGACGGCATTCTGGCCCAGGCCGACAGCGGAGCGGTGACCGCGGGCGAAGCGATCGAGGATCTGCTTTCCGCCCAGATCGTGCTGCGCAACAACCGCCGACTGCAGGCGGCGATGCGCTCGTCGCGCCTCCCGGCGGTCAAGACGCTCGACCAGTTCGACTTCAGCTTCCAGCCCAGCATCAAGCGGGAGCAGATCGAGAGCCTCCACGAGTTGGGCTTCCTGGCGCGGGCCGAAAATGTGATTCTCCTGGGGCCGCCGGGAGTGGGTAAGACCCACCTGGCGATCAGCCTGGCCATCGCAGCAGCCGAGTCGGGCCGCAAGGTCTACTACGGCACCCTGGCGGCCCTGATCGAGTCACTGACCGAGGCGAAGGCCGCGGGCAACCTGTCGCGCCGGCTCCGCGTGCTCACCCATCCCGCCCTGCTGGTCGTGGACGAGATCGGCTACCTGCCGATCAGCCAGGACGGCGCCGTGCTCTTCTTTCAGTTGATCAACGCCCGACACGAGCGGGCCTCCACGGTGCTCACCTCCAACAAGGGCTTCGAGAGCCTTGTCCCACGTGAGGTGAGCCTGGAGGCTTGATGTCAGTCCCACGAGAGATGAGCCTGAGCGGGTGTTGGGGATCATTGGAGGATGATCTTGCAACTCGACATCGAGCGGCTTCGCAGCCTGGACGAGGTCCGGGACTTCATGGCCGGCAGCGCGCCGGTCGACTTCCGATTCGTGGATCGCGCCGACGCCTACGGCTTCGCGCGACGGGTTCTGGTCCGTTTTCGTTACGTTCGGCTATCGAGGCCCGACAAGGGTCTGATCCGGCGGTTTCTGATCAAGGTGACGGGTTTCAGCCGGGCGCAGGTGTCGCGGCTGATCTCGCAGTACCGGGAGACCGGGCGCATCGAGGACCGGCGCCGGGGCCCGTCACGTCCATTTTCCCGGCGCTACTCGAAGGCGGACATCGGTCTGCTGGCGGAGGTGGACGAGACCCTCGGCGGCCTGTGCGGCGCGGTGACTCGACGCATGATGCAGCGCCAGTACGACGTCTTCGGCGATCCGCGGTTCGAGCGTTTGGCGGGACTCTCCAACAGCCATCTGTACCGTCTTCGCCAGTCGGTGACCTACCGCCGGCGGCGGCTGACGGTGACCAGGACCCGGGCGACGCAGGTGAGCATCGGAGAGCGGCGGAAGCCCCATCCGGCCGGGCGGGCGGGCTTTCTGCGAGTGGACTCGGTTCATCAGGGCGACCTCGACGGGGAGAAGGGTCTGTACGAGATCAATCTGGTGGACGAGGTCACGCAGTACGAGTTCGTGGCCGCTGTGGAGGGCATTTCGGAGCGGTTCCTGGTTCCGGCGCTTCAGGGGTTGATCGAAGCCTTCCCCTTCGTCGTCCTGGGTTTCCACGCCGACAACGGCTCCGAGTACATCAACCACCAGGTGGCCGCGATGCTGCGCAAGCTGCACATCGAGGAGCTCACCAAGTCCCGCCCGAGACGCTGCAACGACAACGCCCTGGTCGAGAGCAAGAATGCCTCGGTGGTGCGGCGCTACCTCGGCTACGATCACATTCCCCGCCATCACGCCGCCCTCGTCAACGACTTCCTGCGCGACATCCTCGCTCCCTACCTCAACTACCACCGCCCCTGCCACTTCCCCGTCGAGATCAAGGACGCCAAGGGCAAGAAGCGCAAGACCTACCCCTTCGACAAGGTCACCACGCCCTACCTCAAGCTGAAGTCGCTCGACCAAGCTGCCCTCAGCCTGCGGCCTGGCGTCACCTTCGAGCAGCTCGACCAAGAGGCCCTGGCGCGCGACGACCTCGCCGCGGCGGGCACCGTCAACGAGGCGCTGGTCGCCCTCTTCGCCGAAATCCGACGCCGCGATGCAACCGTCGCATGAGCAGCTCACCCATCTCTCTCACTGCACCTGGCCGCGGCCTCGCCGTCCCCGCGCTACCGTTGGTCCCTGGTGCTGATCTCCGCTTCGCTCCAATCAGCAGACCTGAAACAACACCCCACACACCTCTCGGCATCACTGCCGATGAGACCCCCGTTCAGGCTCATCTCTGTATGGGACTAGGCTCGCTGAGAAGGCCGACCCTCGGCAGACCCTGAAGGTGACACGAGTCAGAGTCGGGTCACCAACCGATCACGATCACGCTTCGGACTGACCGCTAGTCGTCGCCTCCAGATGATCCCAGCCCCTGGGGTACAGGGGTTCGAGGGCTCCGCCTTCTCGCAGCAGGCTCATGCCGGCCCGGCTGGTCACGCGGCCGACTGGCCGGCAGCCGGGGTGGTTGAAGCCCGCGTTGGGTGGCAGGGTGAAGAGGAGGACGTAGTCCTCGCCGCCGCCGAGTACGGAGGCGACGGGGTCGAGCTCCAGGTAGGCGGCCAGCCGGCGGGCGTCGGGGCGGAGGATGAGTTCCTGCTCGTGCAGGACGCAGCCGGTGCCGCTGGAGCGGCAGAGGCGCGCGGCGTCGACGGCCAGACCGTCCGAGATGTCGATTGCCGCTCCGGGAGGAGACCGCTTTCCCAGGGCCAGTCCAAGGTCGAGCTGAGGTCGAGGCTCGAGGTGCCGGCGCACGACCCGGCTCGCGGCGCGCACGAGGTCGGATGGCAGATCGGCCGGCAACCTGGGTTTGCGCCCGGCAATCCGGGCGCCGCGCAGGACCAGCTCGAGTCCCAGCGCGGATTCACCGACCGGGCCGCCGACCCAGAGGTCGTCGCCGGGGCGGGCGGCGCCGCGGGCGAGAGGAGAGCCGGCTGCCGGCACTTCCCCGATCACCGTCAGGCTGGCGTCGAGGTGCCCCGGCGCCCCGGGGCGGGCGGTATCGCCGCCGATCAGCTCGATTCCGTAGCGCCGGCTTCGGCGCACCAGTGCGGCGAGGAACCGTCGCGCCGTCCTGTCGTCGTCGACGCCGAGGGCCAGGAGGGCCCAGCGCGGTTCGGCGCCGGTCGCGGCGAGGTCGGAGAGGCTGACCGCGAGGAGCCGGCGCGCGGCCGCCGCGGGGTCGAGATCGATTGGAAAGTGGACATTCGCGCGCTGGGTGTCCACGCTGAGGGCGAACGTCCTGCCGCCCCACTCGAGCAGGGCCGCGTCGTCGCCGATCCGGTCGCCGGAACCCGCGAGGTGCGCCAGCCAGGCGGTCAGCCCGTCTTCGCCGCCGGCCATGACTGCGGTTGCTCCGGGTCGAGCAGCGCGGCCTCGAGAACCTGATCGAAGTGGTCGACGAAGAGCAGTTCGAGGCCGCGCGTCACCGCGGCCGGGATTTCCGACAGATCCCGCCGGTTCCGTTCGGGAAGGACCACCTTGCGAATGCCCGCCCCGCGCGCGGCGAGCAGCTTCTCCTTCAAACCGCCGACCGGGAGGACCTCGCCTCTCAGGGTGATCTCTCCCGTCATCGCGATCGTGTGGTCGATGGGCCGCCCGCTCTGGACGGAGACGATTGCGGCGGCAATCGTGATGCCTGCCGACGGACCGTCCTTCGGTACCGATCCGGCCGGGACGTGAATGTGCAGGTCGTGGCGACGCAGGTAGTCGGAATCCGCGCCTGCCGGCGCCTCGGACGCCGCGGACCGCGCACAACTCAGGGCGGCCTGCGCCGATTCCTTCATCACCTCGCCCAGTTGACCGGTCAGAACCAGCCTGCCCTTGCCCCGGGAGGCCGCGACTTCGATCAACAGGAGATCGCCTCCGGCCGCGGTCCAGGCGAGTCCGGTCGCGACGCCGATGCGGTCGCGGTCGAGCAGTTCTTCGCTGAAGTGACGCGGCTGACCCAGCAGACCCTTCAGTCGGGCCGGCGTGACCCGCAACTTGCGGTCGTCGCCGCGGGCGACGCGCACGGCGGCCTTGCGGCAAAGGGTTGCGATCTCGCGCTCCAGATTGCGCACGCCGGCTTCCTTCGTGTAGCCGCGGATCAGGCCGCGCAACGCGGCGGAGGTGATTTCGAGAACACCTTCCGGCAAACCGTTTTCCGTGATTGCTTTCGGAATCAGGTGGCGGCGCGCGATCAACACCTTTTCATCCTCGGTGTAGCCGGAGAGCCGTAGCACTTCGAGTCGATCGAGGAAGGCCGGCGGAATGGGTTCGAGCATGTTCGCGGTGGCAATGAAGAGCACTCGCGACAGGTCGTACTCGACCCCCAGATAGTGGTCTCTGAACGTGGAGTTCTGTTCGGGATCGAGCACTTCGAGCAGAGCCGCGGCGGGATCCCCGCGATAGTCGGCGCCGAGCTTGTCGATCTCGTCCAGCATGAAGACGGGATTGCTGGTCCCGGCCTGGTTCAGCCCCTGAATGATGCGTCCCGGCAGCGAACCGACGTAGGTGCGGCGGTGGCCGCGAATCTCGCCCTCGTCGCGGACGCCGCCGAGGGAGATGCGGACGAATTTGCGGTCGATCGCCCGCGCCACGGAACGGCCGAGCGAGGTCTTGCCGACGCCCGGGGGACCGACCAGGCAGAGGATCGGCCCCTTGGCATCGGGTTTGAGGCGTCTCACGGCCAGGTACTCGAGAACCCGTTCCTTGATCTTGTCGAGGTCGTAGTGGTCTTCGTCGAGCACGGTGCGGGCGTGGTCCAGGTCGATCCGATCGTCGCTCACCTTCGACCAGGGCAGTCCGGTCAACCAGTCCAGGTGGCCCCGGATGGTCGCGTTCTCCGCGCTGTCGGGGGAGCTTCGCTCGAGCCTGCGGACCTGGCGTTCCACCTCGGTCGCCGCTTCTTCGGTCAGGCCGCGCTCCTCGACCGCTCGCAGGTAGCGGTCGATGTCCCCGTGGAGGTCGTCGCCCTCTCCGAGTTCGTCCAGGAGCGCCCGTAGCTGCTGGCGCAGGAAGTACTCGCGCTGGCTCCGGTCCATCTCGCTCCTGGCCTGCGCCGAGATGCGCTGCTGCATGCTGAGCAGTTCGATCTCGCGCGTCAGCAGGTCCCCCACCCGTCGTAGCCGCTCGGTCGGCGGGATCGTCGCCAGCACGCTCTGGGCCTCCTCCGGCTTGAGGCCCAGGTTGCTCGCGGCGAGATCGGCGAGCCGGCCGGGACGGTCCAGGTTGGCCGCGATCACCATGACCTCGGAGGAGATGTCCTTGCCGAGGTTGACCGCGGTCTCCAGGCCCTCCTTGACGCTCCGGACCAGGGCCTCGGCCTCGAGCTGGTCCTGGGCCTCCTGGTCCTCGTCGACTTCGACCACGCGGGCGCGCAGGAAGGGCTCCGTCTGGCTCACGTGCCTCAGTCGGGCCCTCGCCAGACCCTGGATCAGGATCCGGACCCGGCCGTCGGGCAGCTTCAGCATCCGCATGATCGATGCGGCGGTGCCGATCTCGTGGAGATCGTCGTGTCCTGGTTCTTCGATCGAGCCGTCGCGTTGAGGCGCGAGGAGGATGATGCGGTCGTTGTTCAGCGCGTCCTCGACCGCGAGCATGCTGGGCTCGCGGCTGATCGAAAGCGGCAGGATGATGTAGGGAAAGATGACCGCGTCCTTGAGCGGCAGAACCGGCAGGACATCGGGCAGGGCGATGACCTCCGACTGCTCGTTGTCCAGCGGCTCAGCCATACCGCCACGCTAGCAGCGTGCGCCCGAGAACGCAGCGGGCGAGTGTCCGATTGCGGGGGCTCAGTCCTTGCGCGATGCCTCGAGCAGCGAGCGGAGTTCGTCCATGAAGGCGTCCACGTCCTCGAACTGCCGGTAGACGGAGGCGAAGCGGACGTAGGCGACCTGGTCGAGGTTCCTCAGGCGGTCGATCACGAAGTTCCCCAGCTCGGTCGTCGCGATCTCCCGGTCCTCCTTGCGGTGAAGCAGGGCCTCGGCCTGATCCACGATCTCCTCGAGTGCGAGCAGGGCCACAGGCCGCTTCTCGCAGGCCTTGAGGAGTCCGCCCAGGAGCTTCTGCCGGTCGAAGTCCTGCCGCCGCCCGTCCGACTTGACGACCCGGTAGGCGATGTTCTCGATCTGCTCGTAGGAGGTGAACCTGCGGTTGCAGTTCAGGCACTCCCGGCGGCGCCTGACGGTCTCGCCACCGCGGACGTCTCGCGAATCGACCACGCGGTCATGGTTGGCGGCGCAGAAAGGACATCTCATGGCCGGGTGCCGGTTGCCAGCGCGTGAACGCTACCACCCGGCGCTTCGGCGGGCGCCGCGGCCGCCCGTGGAGGGGCCCGAACCTGCCGCCTGGCAGGGTCCGGTGGACCTCGTGCCGTTGTAACATGCGGCTCCCATGAACCGTGCATGCGACGAGCTCAGCGAGCGCGACCGGGAGATCCTGCGCGAGGTGATCGCCACCTACCTCTCTTCCGGCGAGCCGGTTTCTTCGCGGCGGGTCGCGAAGGACCGGCAGATCCAGCTCTCCGCGGCCACGATCCGTAACGTGATGGCCGACCTGGAGGACATGGGATACCTCCGCCAGCCGCACGTTTCGGCGGGGCGCCTGCCGACCGAGGCCGGTTTCCACCTCTTCATCGACGACCTGATGCCGGCGGAGAAGGTGAGCGACGACGATCGCCGGTTGATCGACGATCGGTTGCAGACGGCCGGCGGCACGGGACAGGAACTCACGGAAGAGACCTCCAAACTGCTCTCCGAGCTTTCCCACCACGTCGGCGTCGTGCTTACGCCGGCCCTCGGATCCGCGGTGTTGCGGGCGATCGACTTCGTGCCGCTCAGCGGCCGCAAGGTGCTCTGCGTGGTCGTTGCCGAGAGCGGGTTCGTGGAGAACAAGCTCGTGGTCACGGACGAGTTGATCCCGCGCGAAGACCTGGTGCGCATTTCGAACTACCTGACCCACAACTACGCCGGGCGGACCCTGTTGGAGATCCGCGAGGAACTGCTCCGCATGATGAGCGACGAGCGGGCGCGCCTGGACGAGTTGCTGCACCGCGCGATCGAACTGGCCCGGGACGGCATGAACATGGGCCACGCGCCCTCGCTGGTCGCATCGGGGACGCACAGCCTGTTCGAAGCGTCGCCGAACATCTCGCGCATCGAGGGCATGTTCCAGATGTTCGCGGAACGTGCCCGCCTGGCGGGTCTGCTGAACCGTTGTCTCGACGCGGATGGCGTCCGCGTGGTTCTCGGTCAGGATTCGCGGCTGACGGAGGAACTCGGCTTCGGCCTCGTCGTGCGCGGCTACCGGGCCGGGAACGGCGTCAGCGGGTCGGTGGCCGTGGTCGGGCCGGCGCGCATGGAGTATCCGCGCATGGTGCCCTTGGTGAACTACCTGGGTGAGCGCCTGTCCGAGGCCCTGGCCGGCGGTGTCTAGCAGCCAACCGGGAGCGTGAAGCATGACTGTGGAGCCGAAGGAGCGACCTGAAGGTCAGGTCGCCGGACAGGACAGCCCCGAGGCGGAAGTCCGTGCGGCGGCCGCCGGCGAGCCGCTCGACGCGGCCGGGGAGGAGGGTGTCGCGACGCCCGGCGCCCTTGAGCACCTCCGCGACGAGCTCACGGCGACCCAGGATCGGCTGCTGCGGGCACTGGCCGATCTGGACAACCAGCGCAAGAGGATGGACCGCGAGCGGCAGCAGTTGCGCACGAGCTACGTCTCGGCGCCGCTGCGCGAGTTTCTCAACGTCGTCGACAATCTGGATCGAGCGCTTCAGGCCGAGGCCGCGGCGGACGATTTCCGTGCCGGCGTGGAGATGATCCGGCGGCAGATGACGGATCTCCTGCGCCGCTTCGACGTCGAACCGGTCGAGAGCCTGGACGCCGCCTTCGACCCGAATCTCCATGAGGCGGTCGCGCGAGAAGAGAGCATGGACGTCGACCAGCCCACCGTCGTGCAGGAACTCCAGAAGGGCTACACGATGCGGTCGACCCTGCTGCGAGCGGCGATGGTGCGGGTCGCCATGCCCGCGCCGGCCGCGACGGACAGTGCGCCGCCGGACGGAGTCGAGACGCCGGACGGCGCCGGGGCCGAATCGGACGCCGCTGCCGGCGGCGGCTAGATCGACATGCCGCGCGACTACTACGAGGTGCTGGGCCTCGAACGATCCGCCACTCTGCAGCAGATCAAGTCGGCCTATCGCAAGCTGGCGGTGCGGCACCATCCGGACCGGAATCCCGGCGACAGCGGGGCCGAGGAGAAGTTCAAGGAGGCGGCCGCTGCCTACGCCGTGCTCTCCGATCCCGAGAAGCGGCGCCGGTACGACCGCTTCGGTCACCAGGCCGCGCCGTCGGGCGGCGGCTTCGACCCCTCCACCTTCGCCGACTTCTCGGACATCCTGGGCGATGTCTTCGGCGACATCTTCGGAAACCGGACCGGCGGCCGGCGCCATCGAGCCGGGGCCGACCTGCGGTACGACCTTCCGCTTTCCTTCGAGGAGGCCGCCTTCGGCGTCGCCCCGAAGCTGCGCATTCCCCGACTCGAGCACTGCGACACGTGCGGCGGCAGCGGCGCGGCGCCGGGGTCCGGTCCGACCACCTGCCGCGTGTGCCATGGGCGCGGCCAGGTCCAGTTCAGCCAGGGCTTCTTCTCGGTCGCCCGCACGTGCCCCGACTGCCGGGGCGCCGGAACCGTGATCCGGGATCCCTGTGTCGACTGCGGGGGCCGGGGACTGACCGAGCGCCAACGCTCGATCCAGGTCCGGGTTCCGGCCGGTGTGGACAGCGGTTCCCGCCTCCGCCTGCCGGGCGAGGGAGAGCACGGCCGGCACGGCGGCCCGCCGGGAGACCTGTTCGTCGTGATCGATGTCGAACCCCACGAGCGGTTCGTGCGCCGCGGCGCCGATGTCCTCAGCTCGGTAGCCGTCGGCTACCCGCAGGCCGTGCTGGGTTGCACGATGGAGGTCGAGACGATCCACGGAACGTCGAGCCTGAAGGTGCCGCCGGCCACGGAGCACGGCTCGACCTTCCTTCTCAGATCCCAGGGCATCCCCCGCATCGACGGCCGCGGCCGCGGCAACCACATCGTCGAAGTGCGGCTCGACGTACCGGCGCCCAGGGATCTCTCGGAGCGGGAACTCGAGCATGTGCGCGCGCTTGCCGAGTTGAACGAGGACGGCCACGCCAAGACGGGCGCCGCGACCCGGGAAGCGCGGAGCGTGCTCGACCGCGTGATTGCCTTCTTTACGGGATCCGGCCAGGAGACCGGGCCGGCGGACGGCGCGAAGAGGGCGGAGCGGAGTTCCGAGGCCTGACGGCCGTTCGAGGCGGCCCGTGATCCACCTGCTGGTCGACGGCGAGGAACTCGACCGCGACTCGGTCGAGGTCGAGGGCGCCGACTACCGGCACCTGTTCCGCGCCCGTCGCCTGAAGATCGGCGATCGGGTGCGTCTCGTCGACGGCCGGGGCGGGGCCCGCTGGTCGATTGTCGCCGGCGTCACCGCGGAACGGGCCCGGCTGGACCTCGAGGGGCCGGCGCCGACTTTCGAGCCGGCCCGGCGGGTGGCGCTCTTCGTGTCCGTGGTGCGTCCCGAGCGTGCGGCGTGGCTGGTGGAGAAGGCGACCGAACTCGGGGTGAGGGAGTTGCAGTGGTTCGTCTCTGAGCGCACGAGCCGTGCGTTCACGGAGCGCGCGGTGGCTCGGCAGGCACGGGTCGCGAAGTCCGCCCTCGAACAGAGCGGGGGCGCCTGGTTGCCGCGAATCGGCGCGCCGGTCGCCCTCGAGCAGGCGGGGATCCCTGCCGGAGCGGTCGTCCTGCATCCGGCCGCCGGAACCTGGCTGGCGGCGGTCCGCGACATCCGAACCCTGGTGATCGGCCCCGAAGGCGGGTTCAGCGAGCGGGAGATCGAGTGGTTCGTCGACCGGGGGGGCACGCTCGCGGGCCTCGGCCCGCGTGTCCTGCGCGCGGAGACGGCGGCGGTCGCGGCGCTTGCCGTGGTCCTGGCCGGGTCGTGACGGCGCTAGTCTCCGAACCGCTGGAGGACCGGGTGCGCAAGTCGAAATCGAAACCAGAGCGGAGCCCCAAGTCGGCCTACGACCGGGGACTGGACCTGCTCGCGCGGCGCATGCACTTCGCGGCCGAGCTGCGGACGAAGCTCGCTCGCCGCGACTACCCGGAGGAGGAGGTCGACGGTGCGATCGAGCGCCTGGCCGCGGGCGGCTACCTGAACGAGCACGAGGCCGCGCGGATGCTGGTCCGCTCGCTCAAGCGCCGCGGCTACGGACGGCGGCGGCTCGAACTCGACCTGCGGCGACGGGGGGCGGACGAGACGGCAGCGGCCGCCGCCCTCGAGGATGTGGACGACGAGGACGAACTGGAGCGGGCAGGGTCGGTCGCCGCGCGCTGGCGCGGGGCGCACCCGGGGCGGGACGTCCCCGCCCTGGCCCGGCATCTCGAGCGCCGCGGCTTCACTCCCCGTACTATTGGCGCCGTGCTGTTCGACTCGCCCGCCGAGGCGGTCGGGTCAAGCGCTTCCAGAGGAAGCGGCAGGGAATCGAGCGCTTCCAGAGGAAGCGGCAGGAAGAAAAGCGCTTCCCGCGGAAGCGGGGAAGCGGCAGGCAAAGCGGTAGGAATGCGGGGACACAGCTCATGTTGAGTCGGGATATCAGGCGGAGCTTCATCGACTTCTACGCCGGCCGCGGGCACGCGGAGGTGGCGAGTTCGCCGCTCGTCCCGAGGGACGACCCGACCCTGCTGTTCGTCAACGCCGGCATGGTCCAGTTCAAGAACTACTTCCTCGGGGTGGAGAAGCCGGACTCGCCGCGCGCGGTGACCTCCCAGAAGTGCCTGCGGGTGTCCGGCAAGCACAACGACCTGGAGAACGTCGGTCCAAGTCCCCGGCACCACACGTTCTTCGAGATGCTCGGGAACTTCTCGTTCGGCGACTACTTCAAGGAAGAGGCGATCGCATCGGCCTGGGAGCTGGTCACCGGGCCTTGGGGCCTCAAGCCGGAGCACCTGTTCGCCACCGTTTTCGAGCAGGACGACGAGGCCGAGGATCTGTGGTTGCGGATCTCCGGATTGCCGCCGGAGCGCGTCCTGCGCTGCGGCGAGAAGGACAACTTCTGGGCCATGGGCGACACCGGGCCCTGCGGTCCCTGCAGCGAGATCTTCGTCGACACCGCGCCGGACCTGCCCGAGGTCGCCTGGGAGGAGGGCGAAGAATCGGGGCGCTATCTCGAGATCTGGAACCTGGTCTTCATGCAGTTCGAGCGCCATGAGGACGGCCGTAGCGTGGCCCTTCCGAACCCCTCGATCGACACCGGCGCGGGTCTGGAGCGGGTGGCGGCGGTACTCCAGGGCCTGGAGTCGAACTACGACACGGACCTGTTCGGCCCGGTGCTCGAGGCCGTCGCCGGGGAGGCCGGCCGCGAGGTCGGCCACGACCCGGATGCCGATGTGTCGCTGCGGGTGATCGCCGATCATCTGCGGGCGGTCGGCTTCCTGCTCGCGGACGGTGTGCTGCCGAGCAACGAGGGCCGCGGCTACGTGCTGCGCCGGATCCTTCGCCGGGCCTCGCGGCACGGTATGAAGCTGGGGTTCGAGGAGCCGTTCATGGCTGCGTTGCTGCCGTCGCTGGAGGAGGCGTTCGCCGGCCACTACCCCGAACTCGGGGCGGCGCGCGAACCCTCGTCGGCGACGGTGACCGCCGAGGAGACCCGGTTCCTCGAGACGATCGCGGTCGGCGCGGGCAAGGTCCAGCAGGCGATCGAGGAGGCCCGGGCCGGGGGCCGGTCGGCGCTGGGCGGCGAGCAGGTCTTCCGGCTCTACGACACGTTCGGCCTGCCGGTCGAGACGGTGCGCGAGATCGCCGAGGAGGAGCAGTTCGGGATCGACGAGAAGGGTTTCGAGGCGGCGCTGGAGGGGCAGCGGGAGCGGTCGCGTGCGAAGAGCCTCCGCCTGACTGTCGTGTCGGGGTTACCCACAGCCAGCTTCCGCTTGGCACCGCCGCGGCAAAGCACGTTCACGGGCTACGCAGACCTGGAGGCCAGGGGGACTGCCGGTTTCCTTTGGGAGCCGGGTGAGGGTGACGAGGAAGCGAAGCAGGTGCGTCGGTTGACCGGTTTGGGCCTCGCCGCCTTTGACCGCACCCCCTTCTACGCGGAGGCCGGCGGGCAGGTCGGCGATGTCGGCAGAGTGAGTTGGACTGGCGGCGAGGCGAAGGTCCTGGACACCTTCCGGGATGGAGAACTCATCGTCCACCGTGTCGAGGTGACCGATGGCCGACTGGAGCGAGACGCTGACGTCGACCTCCTGGTCGACCGCGAGCGCCGCGAATCCGCCCAGCGCCACCACACCGCGACTCACCTCCTCCACGCCGCCCTCCGCCAGCACCTCGGCACCGGTGTGCGCCAGGCAGGTTCCCTGGTCCACCCCGACCGGCTGCGCTTCGACTTCACTCACGGTGCTCCTGTTACCGAAGAACAGCAGGAAGCGATCGAGGACACGGTGAATGAGTGGGTCCGGCGCGCCGTTCCGGTCGAGATCACGGAGCGCTCCTTCGACGAGGCCGTGGCGGCCGGCGCGATGGCGCTGTTCGGCGAGAAGTACGGCGACCGCGTGCGCACGGTCGAGGTGCCGGGCTTCAGCCTCGAACTCTGCGGCGGTTGCCACGTCGGGAACACCGGCGAGATCGGCCTCGTGTCCCTGGTCGGCGAGCGGGGCGTGGCCGCCGGCGTGCGGCGCATCGAAGCACTCGCGGGCGACCGCGCGGAACGCCTGCACCGGGACCGGGCCCATCTGCTGGCGACGCTCGAGTCGGAAATCGGCGCCTCCGGCGAGCAGGCCGCGGCCGAGGTCCGGGCCCTCAAGGAGCGCCTGCGCGAGGTCGAGCGGGAACTGTCGAAGCTTCGTCTCGGGCTGCTGGCCGGCGACGGCAAGCCGGCCCGCGGGCAGTCGGCGGACGGTGACACCCGCAAGGTCGGCGGCGTCGATGTCGTCCTGCGCGAGGTGCCGGCCTCGAACGTCGGCGAGCTGCGCAACCTGGCCGACGTCCTGCGGAGTCGACTCGGCTCGGGCGTGATCGTGCTCGGCGCCCTGGACGAGGGCAAGGTGAAGCTCGTCGCCTCGGTGACCAGGGACCTCCAGGACCGGGTCGACGCGTCGGCGGTGGCCCGCGCGATGGGCTCCGCGATTTCGGGCAGCGGCGGCGGTCGCCGGGACTTCGCCCAGGCCGGGGGCCGGGCGGAGAATCTGCTGCCTGCCTTCGCCGCCGCCGAACGGCACATCGAAGACAGCCTGAGCTGACGGAAAGCCGGATGGCGAGTCAGCGCGACAACGCCCCGCAGCCGCTGCCGGCGCCGTCCCTTCGGGCCGGCCTGAATCTTCCGAACGCGCTGACGCTCAGCCGCATCCTGATCGTGCCCGTGCTCGTCGTCGTCCTGCTGACGAAGACGAGCGGCTGGCAGTTCATCGGCCTCGGTCTGTTCCTCGTCGCGTCCCTGACCGACTTTCTGGACGGCTTCCTGGCTCGCCGGCGCAAGCAGGTGACCGCGCTCGGCAAGCTGCTCGATCCGGCGGCGGACAAGATCCTGACCTCGGCGGCCTTCATCTCCCTGGTCGGCCTCGGACTGGCCCCGGCCTGGATGGTGGTCGTCGTCGTGGCGCGTGAGTTCGCGGTCTCCTCGCTGCGCTCGCTCGCCGCGGCCCAGGATGTCGTGCTGGCCGCGAGCTTTGCCGGCAAGGTCAAGACGACGACGCAGATCGTCGCCATCTCGCTGCTGATCATCTCGGACAGGTTGGGCGCGTTCGACGTGCTGGCGCCGGTTTCGCTGTGGGTGGCGCTGGCCGCGACGCTCTACTCCGGCATCGAGTACTTCGTGCGCAACGGCCGCACCGTGCTGCTGGCGTTCGGCGGCGCGCCGCGGCCGTGATCGAGCGCGCCCTGGCCTGGGTGGCCGCGTTCGCCCGGCGCCGCTACCGCCTCGTGTTCGTCGTCGCGGCGGTGCTCGTCGTGCTCTGCGTGCTGTCGGCGACGACGCTTCGCTTCGACACGGAGATCCTGAACCTGCTGCCGGACGACGATCCGGTCGTCACGACGTTCCGGTCGACGATCGATGACTTCGGCAGTCTGGACTTCCTGCTGGTGCTGGTGCGCCTGCCGGAGGGCCAGCCGCTCGACCCGTACCTCTTCTTCGTGGACGAACTCGGATCGTCGATGGAAGCGCTCGAGGAGATCGACTACGTCGAGTACGACGTCGGCGAGCTGCTGGAGTTGGCCGAGCTGTTCGGACCCCACATGTTCGCCTACCTCGACGAGCAGGGCCGGGAGGAAGTGGCGAGCCGGCTGACCGAGGACGGCCTCAGGCTCCAGGTCGCCGAGCTGCGCCGGGGCCTGCGCTCCCCCCAGGCGCTGGCGCTGCGCGACCTGACGCTGCTGGACCCGCTGGACATCCACGAGGTCCTCCTGGAGCAGATCGCTCTCGCTCGCGGCGGCCTGGATGTCGACTGGACCTCGGGCTACTTTCTTTCGGCGGACCGCTCCCGGGCGTTGATGATCGCGCGCCCCGCGCAGCCCGCCCAGGAGATCGAGTTCGGCCGCCGCCTGCTGGCTGAAGTCGACCGGTTGACGGCGGATCTGCTGGCGCGCTGGCCGGAGATCGCCGGCGAGGAACCGGACGGCGAGCCGTTGCCGGCCCCGGAGGTGGCCTTCGGCGGCACCTACGTCACGGCGGTGTCCGACGCGGGCACGATCGTCGGCGGACTGGTTTCGAATCTGGCGACGTCGCTCGTCGGCGTGCTGCTCCTGTTCGCCCTGGCGTTCCGCCGCGTCGGCCTGATCGTCTACGCCTTCGTGCCGCTCGCCTTCGGCCTGGTGCTGGCCTTCGGTTTCGCCGGCGCCGTGATCGGCGAGTTGAATGCGCTGACCAGCGGCTTTGCGGCCCTGCTGGTCGGCCTGGGGATCGACTTCGTCATCGTCTCCTACGGGCGCTACGTCGAGGAGCGCCGCCGGGGCGCCGGTCTCGAGGCGGCCCTGGTGGCGATGAGCGGTTCCTCGGGCCGCGCGGTCTGGACCGGCGCGATCACCACCGCGGCGACGTTCTACGCGTTCATGGTGACCGACTTCGTGGGGCTCCGGCAGATGGGCCTTCTGACCGGCACCGGCATCCTCTTCTGCATGGTTTCGGTCCTCGTCCTGCTGCCGGCCATGCTGGCATGGCGGGAGGATCACCCGCGGCCCGGAGGTCGGATGCCGCGGCTCGTTCTGCACGGTCTGGGCGCCCGCCGGCTGGTGCGCTGGAGCTTCGAGCGGCCGGTGCTCGTGATCTGCGCCTGCGTGGTGGTCACCGCCGGCACCGGCATCCTCGCGCCGCGCCTGGAGTTCGAGGACGCGATCAGGGAGCTCAGGCCGCAGGGGAATCCCGGCGTCGAGGTGCAGGACGAGGTGGCGGAGTACTTCGGCTCGGGGCTGAACTACACGATGATCGTGCTCTCGGGCGACACGGAAGCCGAGGCGCTGGAGCTCTCCATTCAGGCCGAGGAGGAGGCCCAGAAGTTGGTGGACGGCGGGGTCCTCACGGGGATCCGCGGGATCGGCAGCCTGGTGCCCTCGCCGGCCAGCCAGGCCGCGGCGCACGACTGGCTCGATCGTCACCGGGAGTTGCTGGACCGGGAGCGCCTGCACGAGTTGTTCGAGCGCCATGCGACCGAGGAGGGCCTGCGGGCGGCGCCCTTCCGCCGCGGTATCGATCTGCTGGCCGACGCCGGGGCCGGCCGGGAGCCCGTGACGGCGGCAACGCTACGGGATTCGCCCCAGATCGGACGAATGCTGGAGCGCTACATGAGCCGGAACGAGGGTGACACGAAGCTGGTCGTCTACCTCTACCCGCCGCCGGGAATGTGGCGCCGTGGCGCGCCGCCGGGGGCCCATGAGCTCGCGGAACGACTGGGCCCGCAGGCCGAGGTCACCGGCGTGAACGTGGTTGGCGAACGGCTGCGGAACGGCATTCGCGTCGACGCGGTGACGGCTTCCGTCATCGGCTTCCTGCTTGTTGCCCTGCTCCTGTTCCTGGACTATCGATGGGTGGTCAGCACCCTCCTCTCCCTGCTGCCCCTGAGCATCGGCGTGGTCTGGATGCTCGGGATCATGGTGCTGATCGGGGAGGACATGAACTTCTTCAACGTCTTCGTCGTCACGATGATCATCGGCATCGGCGTGGACTACGGAGTGCACATGGTCCACCGCTGGCGCGAGGTCGGCTTCGGCCCCGAGGCGCTTGAGGGCGAGCGTCTGGTCGCGGCCCTGGGTGAAACCGGCAAGGCGATCGTGCTCGCCGCCGTCTCCACCGGCGTCGGTTTCGGATCGCTCGCCCTGTCGCACTACCCGGGCCTGCGCTCGATGGGTATCGTCGCCATTCTCGGCGCGGTCGCCACCGCCCTGGTCTCGATCACTCTGCTGCCGGCCCTGGTAGCGCTCGGCCGGCGGCGGGCGGCGAAGATCGCCTGATGTTCGAGGGTCTTCAGGACAAGCTCCAGGGAGTCTTCCGCTCCCTGCGCTCGGAGGGCCGCATCTCGCAGGACGACGTCCGGCGCGCGGTGCGCCAGATCCGTCTCGCCCTGCTGGAGGCCGACGTCCACGTTCGGGTCGTGCGCTCCTTCGTTGGGCGCGTCCAGGAGCAGGCGCTGGGCGATGAGGTGCTGAGCAGCCTGACCCCAGATCAACACATGGTCCGTATCGTGCGCGACGAGCTGATCGCGGTGCTCGGCGAGCCTGGGCGTGAACTCGAGCTGGAGGGCGGTCCGGCGGTCGTCGTGCTCTGCGGCCTGCAGGGCTCCGGCAAGACAACGACCGCGGGCAAGCTGGCGCAGCGGCTGCGGGGCCAGGGCCGGAGACCCGTGCTGGCGGCCGGAGACCTCAGGCGGGCGGCGGCGATCGAGCAACTCAGGCAGGTCGGCGCCGCGGCGAAGACGACGGTGCTCGAGCCGCGGGCTGGTGAGAAGCTGGAGGCGTTCTCCGATCGGGCGCTTGGCGCGGCTCGCGAGGAAGGTTTCGACACGCTGATCTTCGACACCGCGGGCAGACTCCATGTCGATGCTGAGTCGATGGCCGAGCTGAAGGCCGTCATCGACCGGACAGGTCCTTGCGAGACTCTCTTCGTCTGCGACGCGATGACCGGCCAGGACGCCGTTCGGAGCGCCTCCGCCTTTGCCGAGGGCGCGCCGCTCACCGGCGCGGTGATGACCAAGCTCGACGGCGACGCCCGCGGCGGCGCCGCGCTGTCGCTTCGGGGAGTCACCGAGGTTCCGCTTCGCTTCGTCGGCGTGGGCGAGAAGCTCGAAGATCTTGAGCTCTTCGCGCCCGACCGGCTTGCGTCCCGCATCCTGGGCATGGGCGACGTGCTGTCCCTGATCGAGAAGGCCGAGCGGGTCGTCGACCGCGAAGAGACGGAGCGCCTCGCGGAGCGGATCGCCCGCCAGGAGTTCACGCTCGAGGACCTGCGCGACCAGTTGCGCCAGTTGCGCCGGATGGGACCTCTGACTCAACTCCTCGAGTTGCTGCCGGGGCAGTTCCGCGGCGTGAACGTGGCCGACGCCGTCGATGAAAGCCGGCTGGTCGGGGTCACCGCCCTGATCGACTCGATGACCCCGCGCGAACGACGGAACCCGGCGATCCTGAACGCCAGCCGCCGCCGCCGCATCGCCCGCGGCTCCGGCCGAACGGTGCAGGAGTTGAACCAGTTGATCAAGCAGTACCGCCAGATGCGCAAGCTGATGAAGCGAACGAAGGGCAAGTGGATGAAGGGCATCCGGGGGATGTGAGCGCGGTTGGGTGCACCTGGCGGGGTTGAGCGCCCCAGGGGAGTCCCAATGCCGCGAAGGTGCCGGTGAGCAGGAAACTCGTTGAGCAGAGGTCCCGCTACAGATAGAGTTCCGTGCATGATCGTCGTTCCGCCGTCTGAAGAACAGCGCGTTCGCGTCTGGGAAGAGATGATCGCTGCCAACATGCGGTCCATGTACTTCGCCCGCCTGGCCGCGCGCGAGCGGCGCATTCAGAAGGGCGCCGCAGCGCTGGCTGCAGCCCTCTCGGCTGGCGCCTGCACCATCATTCTGAGCGGTGCGGCAGTCGATCTATGGCTGCTGTGGTTGACGGTTCCCGCCGCAGTCCTGAGCGGCGTGTCCGGCCTGGGCAAGTACGGCGAGTCTGCGACGAAGTTCGTGAACTGCTCCGTCGCCTGGGCCGATCTTCACCATGGTCTGCAGAGCACTTGGGTCGACATCGAGAGCGGCCACACAGACCGTGAGGGCGTGCTCGACGCCCTCACGCGAGTGCGTGAGCATGCGCGGCACATCGACCGGGACGTAGCCGACGAGCCGGAACGCGCCAAACTCCTTGATCGCTGCCACGATCAGGCGATCGCACTGGCGTCCGGCGCGTCTGCATGAGCCCGAACGAGATCCGCTCGGCAGGCTGGCCGCCACCGCCCAAGCCGACGCCACCGCCGCCGAAACCGAAACCGAGACCCGAGCCCAAGCCGCCGTCGAAGCAGTCGCGGAAGGCCCCTCGGTGAGTCGGGTGACTCCGTTCGGTATGGACAAGACTGAAGTCCTGATCAGGAGATGGCGCGACGAGGGGATCGACATGGCCTACCCCCTCGTGTTCAAGTTCCGCACTTCCGTTGTCGGCGAGGGGTGGCTTGCCGGCGTGGAGTTGTGCGGCGCGGCCGTCGTCACGAAGGAAGCGAGCGGCGAGTACATCGCGCATGGCTTGAAGCCGGGCGGTGTCGCCGGCGTCGGCTCGACCGTGACCGAGGCGTACATGGCCTACAAGGAGGACGTACAGACCGTGCTCTACGACATGGCCGGGAATGCCCCGTTCGAGGCCTTCCGGGAGAGCGTGCTCGAGTTCTTCGACAGTGCCGATTCCTGGGGCGAGGCGAAGTTCGCCGAAGGCCGGTTGATGGTTGCGGCCGGAAAGGTCGATAGCTCGTTGACGCTGGAGCCGAACCCAGACCCTCGAGTCACTGTTGTCGAGCTTGAGCTGCGCTCGAAGAACAATCCTGTCCTGCCCGCAGGGGAGAGCCTGCCCGTTCAGTTGGCCGCCTGAGCGCTTCGGTGCCGCAGGCCGGGCTCCGCAAGGTCTTCAGGATGCTGGACGAGTGCGCTCCGGGCTTACCAGCAGCTGACGGCCGCCGAGCGGCTGCCGTACACCCTCGCCATTCACGAGGGAGAGGGCCGCAACCCGCACGCTCACGTCATGTGGAGCGAGCGCCGCGGAGACGGTCACGACCGATCGGCCGAGACCTGGTTCAAACGGGCCAACTCGAAGGAGCCGGCTCGCGGCGGCGCGCGGAAGTCGAGCGCCGCCAACTCGCGGGACTGGCTCCCCGGCCTCCGGGAGCAGTGGGCTGGCCGAGTGAACGACGCCCTGGCCAAGGCCGGCCGAGAGGAGCGCGTCGACGAGGACCGCGCCGCGGAACTGAGCCGCGAGCCGCACGCGCGACCGTTCGAAGCCGACAGCGGCCGAACGAGCCTTCAAGGGCACTTCAAACCGACGGTGTGCCAGCCGCCCAAAGCGGCCGTCTCAGACGCCGATCGGCGTCTCGGGTTGCGGGGAAGGACTTCACCTTTGGCCCACCAACTGGCTACAGCGCCTGGGTCTCCGCCGGCGCGTTCAAGCACCGTCTCGGCTGGTCCCCCTTCCCAAGCCGCCCAAAGACCCCGGACGAAGGCCGGAGAGCCTGGCCGACCGCGGCACCCGGTCCCTTGAGCGCTACCAGGACGAACAACCGGGCGAACCCTCACGGGTCGCAGGGGAACGCCGTCGTGTGGGCGATCACGCCGGTACGGGTCGAGTAAACCGTTTGGGCCAAGAAAGAGGGTCCGAGGGCCGTCAATCCGCCCGCCGCCGCGATGGTGGTTCCAGTTATGGCGCCCGATCGTGAGTCGACCTTCAAGGTCACCGAATCATCAAGGAGATCAGTTCGTCCGCGAACCAGGCGATCCAGTCGACCAGGGCCGTGGCGACGCCGGCGAAGATTGTCCCGGCGGCGACGTTGAGGATCAGATCAAGATCGAACCGGTCGAGAAAACCACGCATGGCCTTGGTGAGTGTACCCTGGCCCGCGCCCGGATCCCGGCTTCGATGTCCTCGCGGGGGTCAGCCGCACGAAATTCTACGGTTCTTGCGGCTCGCCGTTGACGTAGAGCGTTTCCGTGTAGCGGCCGTTCGCAAAGCGCTCAACCTTCGTGCCGTGAATCTCGCCCTTGACGTAGGGCGTTTCGATCACGGTGCCGTCCGTCCAGCGCTCCACCCGAGTGCCTTGCCGCTCGCCGTTGACGTAGGGCACTTCGATCTCGGTGTCCCTCCAGCGAGCAACCAAGGTGCCGTGAATCTCGCCCTTGACGTAGGGCGTTTCGATCACGGTGCCGTCCGCCTGGCGCTCCACCCGCGTGCCGTGCCGCTCGCCGTTGACGTAGGGATCTACGATCTCGGTGCCGTCCGTCCAGCGAGCAACCAAGGTGCCGTGAATCTCGCCCTTGACGTAAGGCACTTCGATCACGGTGCCGTCCGCCTGGCGCTCCACCCGCGTGCCGTGAATCTCGCCCTTGACGTAAGGCACTTCGATCACGGTGCCGTCCGCCTGGCGCTCCACCCGCGTGCCGTGCCGCTCGCCGTTAACGTAGGGATCTTCGATCACGGTACCGTCCGCCTGGCGCTCCACCCGCGTGCCGTGCCGCTCGCCGTTGACGTAGGGATCTACAATCTCGGTGCCGTCCGGCCGGCGAGCAATCAATGTGCCGTGAATCTCGCCCTTGACGTAGGGCACTTCGATCACGGTGCCGTCCGCCTGGCGCTCCACCCGCGTGCCGTGAATCTCGCCCTTGACGTAAGGCACTTCGATCACGGTGCCGTCCGCTTGGCGCTCCACCCGCGTACCGTGAATCTCGCCCTTGACGTAAGGCACTTCGATCACGGTGCCGTCCGCTTGGCGCTCCACCCGCGTGCCGTGCCGCTCGCCCTTGACGTAAGGCACTTCGATCACGGTGCCGTCCGCCTGGCGCTCCACCCGCGTGCCGTGCCGCTCGCCCTTGACGTAAGGGTCTACGATCACGGTGCCGTCCGCCTGGCGCTCCACCCGCGTGCCGTGCCGCTCGCCCTTGACGTAGGGATCTACGATCTCGGTGCCGTCCGTCCGGCGAGCAACCAATGTGCCGTGAATCTCGTCGTTGACGTAAGGCACTTCGATCACGACGTTCTCATGGCGCTCAACCCAACGGCCCGTTCGGCGACCGTTGGCGAAGGTGCCTTCCCAGACCACGCCGCTGTCGAACGTTATGCGCCCGCGGCCGTGCGGGTTGCCGCCGACTAGTGCGCCTTCGTAGACGATCGCGCCTTCCTGGTTCACCCACGTCAACACGCCTTCGCCGTCGGCGACGGAGCCGTTGCACGCGCCGGTCCAACTCACGGTCTGCTGTTCGGATTCCAAGCCGTCGTTTCTCACGTAGCAGCCGGTGTGACTTTCCAGTTGATGCCAGCACTCCGCGCCTACGGCCTTGCCTTCGCAGGTTTCCGCGGGATCGAACGCGGGCGACGCTTGGCCGTGAACGCCGGCGACGGCCAGGAACAGCAAAGGCGCAACGCTCAGACAGATTCTCATTGTTCAGTGCCTCCAAGTGGGAACAACTACAAAGGGGGTGATCTCTTGCTGGGCAACAGAGCAACCGAGTTATCAGGGGGGGGGCGGCGACGGCACGGCCCGGCGGCCGTGCTGCCGGGATCTACTCGCCGTTGCCCGGCTCCGGCGGCCCAACAAAATCAATCTTTGGGCGGCAAAGATGATCCTGGAGTCAAGGAAACGCCTTGGGCCGCGAAGTTCTGTTCCATGCGGTCAACCTTGGCCATGATTTCCGCGACCCCCTCGGCTATCGCTTCATCCTCTTCGAGGCTCTCCTTGACGAGGACGTACCAGAAGAACACCGTTTCGTCGTCGCTGTCGTAGATGAGGTCGATCAGTCGCTGCCGAGCTTCCCACTTGTCCATTTGGGAAGGCGCGTGATCCTCTTGAGCCTTCACGTATGCGCTTGACGCCTCCGATAGGGCGGTGTAGTCGCCTGTCCTTCTTGCGTGCTCAAAAGCGTCGGAGAGCGCGCGACCATACTTGGCCACGGTTTCGTCATCTTCTCTTATGCGCTGGTCAAAGGGGTCTTCGTCTTCGGAGAAAAGAGGGGGTGAAACGAGGATCGCCGCGCCTAGAAGGGCGAGGAGAACAAGTGGCTTCATCATTAACTCTCCCTGGTTCACCGGATCCGTCTTCGTTGTCTTCGCAGACTGTCTCGCCGCCGCCAGCCTGTGCAGCCGTTGGCACCGCAGGCAGCGTCAGTCCTCCGAAGATTAACGCACTCAACAGCGCGCCGCGCAACGTCTCCCTCATTTTCCGTAGCCTCCATTTTGTTAGGCCCTAACAGCGCCGACACCGGCTCATCCGCGACGACCCCGACCGTAGACCTGGAAGTAAGACGGAGCGGTCCATAGCACAGGGAGGTTGCTACGCTGGAGCTTGGCCCGCTACGGCCCGCGACTACCCCCCGACGCGGGGCTGGAAGTAAGACACCCCCCTCATTCGAGGCGGCCCGTTGCGTCCTCCGTAGCGGGTCAACCTGTGCGGCCGACGAGCAGCGCCAGCTCCGTCCCGACAGCTAGAAGCCGGCTGGGCGGCTTCGCTGCCTGAGGGTCAGGGGATTCTGTTCATGACGGGGCCTCCGTAAAGCGGCCAGCCGTTTGTCCGGCCGCGCAGTGTAGCGGAGGCTTGTTCCTAGACGCTTGGCTTGGCGCCGCGGCCGCGGCGTGGACGTCGGCAGCGCGCAGTCCCTCATCGAGCGCGGAGCGTCCACCGCGGCCGTGGCCATCGCCGGACGCTGGAAGGACCCCGGCATGGTGGTCCGTTACGCCTAGGCCCAGGAGGCCGGCCGCGGCGCGGTGAAGGCATACTTCGGAGGGAAGTAGGCAACCCGCTCCGGCGCGCGCTCTTGGCGTTCTTGCTCGCAAATCCCTGGAGCAACGCCGTTCTGGTGCTAGACTGCGCCGCTGCCTCGGCTCCGGCGTGACCGTAGAGCGGGCGACTGAACAACACGGGAAAACCGAAACATGGTGAAGATAAGACTCCGGCGCATGGGTTCGCGCCACAGACCGTTCTACCGCGTCGTCGTGTCGGACAGCCGCAAGGTCCCGTCGTCGCGGGTGATCGAGGAGCTCGGGCACTACGACCCGCGCAAGGACCCGGTGGTGATCCGCCTCAAGACGGACCGCATCGACCACTGGGTTTCGCGGGGTGCGCAGGTCACGGACACCGTCCGGGGCTTGGTGCGTAGAGCTTCTGCCACGGCGGAATCCTAGGGCGTGTCGGAGGTCGCCGATCAGCTCGCCGGCGTCGTTCGGTCGATCGTGGATCAACCGGAGGCGGTTCGGGTCGACGAGATCGAGGAAGAGGACGCGATCGTGCTGCAGGTGGAGGTCGCGCCGGATGAGCTTGGGCGCGTGATCGGACGCCAGGGACGCAGCGTGCGCTCGCTGCGCGCGCTGCTCGAGGTACGCGGTGCCGAGACCGGCGAGTACTACGAAGTCGAGATCGTCGAACCGGAGTAGCCACGGTTGAGCCGGCGCCGATCCCGGGCTCGAGGGTTCAGACGTGAGGATGGAACAGGCGCTGCAATGACCCGTAGCGACGACTCGGAGATGATCGTCGTCGGCTCCGTCCTGCGGGCCCACGGGCTGCGCGGCGAGGTGCTCGTCCTGCCTGACAGCGAGAACCCGGCCCGCTTTGTGCGCGGCTCGGAGCTCTTCGTGCGTGACGGGGTTCAGCCGCGGCGGCTGGAGGTCGCATCGAGCCGGTCGCATCGGGGCCGGGAACTTGTTCAGTTCGTCGGCGTGTCGGACCGCGACGCAGCGGAGGCGCTCCGGGGCGCGCTGCTCGAAGTTCCGCAGGAGAGCGTGCCGGCGGCGGAAGAGGGCACCTTCTACTACTTCCAGCTCGTTGGCTGCCGGGTCGTGGACAGGGCGTTGGGCGACCTGGGCGAGGTCACCGAGGTGGTCGAGGACGGCGGCGGCGTGCTGCTTGCCGTGGCGCGGCCGGAAGGCGGCGGCTCGGTACTCCTCCCGTTCGTTAACCAGTTGCTGCCGGAGATCGACGTAGAGGAACGTCTGATCCGCAGCGACCTGCCCAAGGGCTTTCTGGAAGCATGCGGATCGACGTCGTAACCATCCTGCCCGCGGTCTTCCGCGAGTTCCTGGAGGCGAGCCTGATCGGTCGGGCGAGAGCGGCCGGGCTGCTCGACGTGCGGGTCCACGACCTGCGCGACTACACGGACGATCCCCACCGCAGTGTGGACGACGAGCCCTACGGCGGCGGTGGCGGCATGGTGATGACCGCGCCGCCCTGGCTCAAGGCGGTGCGGGCGATCGCCGGCGCGGACTCCGCCGCCCAGCGCATCCTGCTCTCGCCGCAGGGAGAGCGCCTGGACGATGCGAAGGTCCAGGCTCTGGCGCACGAGGAGCGGCTGGTGCTCCTGTGCGGCCGCTACGAGGCGGTCGACGAGAGGGTGCGCGACCTGGTCGTCGACTCCGAACTGTCGATCGGCGACTATGTCCTGTCGGGCGGGGAGGTGCCGGCGATGGTCGTGATCGAGGCGATATCGCGTCAGGTCCCCGGCGTCGTCGGGCGGCAGTCTTCGGTCGCGAACGAGAGTTTTCGCACCGGCCTCCTCGACCACCCGCACTACACCCGCCCGCCGGTCGTCGAGGGCATCGAGGTGCCGGAAGTGCTGCGCTCCGGCGACCATGCCCGCATCGACGCATGGCGCCGGGAGCAGGCGCTCGAGGCGACTCGCCGCAAGCGGCCGGACCTGCTGGGCGGGGAAGCCTCCGCGCCGGAGGTTGCGCGGAGGGCGCCGAACAGGCGATAATCCGCGTCCTGAACGCTTCGCGGTGTGCGAGCCTGGATGCAAGAGCCGTCCGGTTCGCAGGAGGGACGCGAAGCCGCTACCGCTGATAACGAAGCCGCGGGGTCAGAACTGCGGCTCAGGCACAGGTGACACGCAATGCACGATCTACAGCAAGTCGAGCAGGAGTACGTGCAGCAGGGCCTGCCCGATTTTCGGGCCGGTGACACGGTCAAGGTCCACGTTCGGGTCAGAGAGGGCGCCAAGGAGCGGATCCAGATCTTCCAGGGTGTGGTGATCTCCCGCCGCGGCAGCGGCACCCGGGAGACGTTCACCGTGCGCAAGGTCTCGGGCGGCATCGGTGTCGAGCGGATCTTTCCGCTTCATTCGCCGGTGATCGGCCAGATCGAGGTCGTGCGCCGGGGCAAGGTCCGCCGCGCCAAGCTCTACTACCTCCGCAAGTTGCGCGGCCGCGCCGCCCGCATCGAGGAGCTCCGCAAGCGCTGACGAACTCGAAGTCCGCGACGGGTTTGGCGGCGCTGATCGCCGAGACGTACCGCTTGCGCCTGATGCGCGGGCTCGAGCAGCAGTTCGCGACCGCCGGCTACGGGCTTGTCGCCGGAGTTGACGAGGCGGGTAGAGGCTGTCTGGCCGGCCCGGTGGTCGCGGCGGCGGTGGTGGTCACCCCGGACACCCTGATCCCGGGCGTCGACGACAGCAAGCGGCTGTCCGCGCGACAGCGTGAGCGGTTGGCCGGAGCGATCAGGCAGCGGGCGGTCGCCTGGTCGGTTGCCAGGGGCGACGCCGCCTTGATCGACCGCATCAACGTGCTCGAAGCAACCCGTTGGGCGATGCGGAGCGCGCTGCGGTCACTGCACGTACGCCCTGCCGTCGCCCTCGTCGATGCCGTGCGGCTCGAGGCGGTGGACGTGTGCGGCGCCGACGTGCCCCTGGTGCCCCTGGTGAGGGCCGACTCCCTCAGTTTCGCCGTTGCCTGCGCCTCGATCATCGCCAAGACGGACAGGGACCGTCTGATGGCGGCGTACGACCGGCAGTACCCGGGTTTCGGGTTTGCCCGCCACAAGGGGTACGCGTCGGAGGATCACCGTGCCGCGCTGAAGGAACTGGGGCCGACGCCGCTGCATCGTCTCACCTTCCGCTCCGTGCTGCCGACATAAGATCGCGAGCGTGCGCCGGAATCTCCTGCTGTTCGCGATCGTGGCCGGCATCGTCGCCGTAGCGGCGGTCGTTCTGTGGTTCGCGCCGAAGGCGCAGGAGGCGAGGGCGCCCAGGCTGGTCCGGGCCTGGGTCGGCGTGGAGGTCGGGGACGAGGGCGTGGCGAGGACGGGCACGGTCGAACTCGGCGCCGGCGAGGGCTTCCGGTTGCATGCGGTCGTCGAGGCGCAGCGCGGCGGAGACGGCGAGGCCGTGTACTACAGCGCCACCCCCCGGGTGGTGCTCGACGGCCGGGAGGTCGATGCGTTGCCGGTGGAAGAGCTGAGCGTGCTCGGTCGGGTCAGGGTGCTCTGGTTCAGCGTCGAGAACGGTCTCCCCTTTCGCGAAGTGGAGAACGGCACCGACCTCGAGAGCTTTGGCTACGAGGAGTTCTTTCAGCCCGAGTGGGGCAGCGCGTGGTCGATCGACGGCACGCTCGAGGCCTACTTCGACAGTTGGGTGGAGGACGACGGTCCGCTTGTCGAGCGGGACTTCGGAACCCTTCGGTACCAGGTCTGGGTGGAGACCTCGCTGGACGAGAACGCCCTGGTTCCGGATCAGCGGGTGAAGTCCGAGGCTTTTCCAGGCGCGACGCGGGTCGAGGCGCGCCTGCCCGACGCGCTGCGCGTCCCGTCGGCGGTGTTCGGGCTGCCGGGCATCGTCCGCGGCGACGGCGAGTGGGATGAGGCGGCCCTGGCGCGCCTCCAGGCGCTCCACCGCGACCGGCTCGCCTTCAGCCGCGTGACCCTGCTGCAGGAGCTGCTGAATGCCGGTGGTGTTGGCTGGGATGACCTGAACTGGCAGCTTGCGTCGCTCGACGGCAGCCTGTCGTGGCGTGCCCCGGACGCGGGCTCGCCGGCGCCGGGCGACCTCGTCCGGGTCGGGGACCGGTGGGTGGTCCTGCTGCGCGACGAGACCGGGCACGGCGAGACGGGGATGCTGGACGGAGCGGATCTCTGCCTGGACTTCGACGCCGGCGCCTCGGTGCGGCGGCTGGACCAGGTCTTCCTGCTCGGGAGCGAGGACGAAGGGGACGTGCAGGTGGCCTCACCGCGGCCGCCTGTCTGATCGGCCCTAGCGCGCGGCGACCTCGCCGCCGGCTGAACTCCGGATCGCCTCTTCCAGCCTGCCTTTCCGGAGAAGCTCGCTGAAGACGTGCGGCTCCTGGTTCGGCCGGTAGAGCGCGTAGAAGGGGATGCCGTAGCGTCCGAAGCTCGCCAGATAGCGGGCGATGCCGTCGTCCCGATTGGTCCAGTCGGCCTGCATCGCCACGACATCGTAGCGGGTGAAGAGGGCGGCCGTCTCCTCGGTCTCGAGGACGAGACGTTCGTTCACCTTGCAGGTGGCGCACCAGTCCGCGGTGACGTCGACGAAGACCAGCCGTCCCTCCTCGGCGAGGGTTTCGGCCTGGACAGGGTCGAAGGGAACCCAGTTGAGGACGTGTTGCGTGGCAGGTCCGGATCCGCCGCCGCCGGAAAGCGCCGGTGCGCCGTTCGCCAGAACCAGCACGAAGACGGCCGCGGCCACCGCGCCGACGCGTCCGAGGATGCGCGGCGCAGTTCTCTGTGTCCGGCCCTGCAACCAGATGAAGAGTGCCAGGACGAGAAGCCCGATCTCGAGAAAGGCGAGGCGGGCGCTGTCCATCTGGGCGGCGAGAACGTAGAGCAGCCAGACCGTCGTGCCGGCGATCAGAAAGCCCATGATCCCGCGCAGCGTCGCCATCCACTCGCCGGGTTTCGGCAGCATCCTGACCGCGTTGGGGACGGCGGCGAGCAGCAGGTAGGGGGCCGCGAGTCCGACGCCGACCGCGGTGAAGACGGTCACGATCGTGGTTCCCGGCTGGCTCAGCGCGAAGCCGATCGCGGTGCCGAGGAAGGGCGCCGAGCACGGGGTCGCCATCAGGGTGGCGAAGACGCCGGAGAAGAAGTGTCCGGAGTAGCCCTCGCTGCGACCGCCTCCCAGACGGTTGGTCATCGCGTGCGGCAACTGGATCTCGAACAGACCCCAGATGTTCAGGGTGAACAGGGTGAGGACGAGCACCAGGAAGGTGACGAACAGGGGGTTCTGGAACTGGATTCCCCAGCCCACTGCCTGGCCGGCCGAGCGGGCCAGGAGCGTCGCCGCCGCGAGCACCCAGAACGAGACGAGGATGCCCAGCGTCGTCATCAGCGCGCCCGCCGTGATCTCCCGGCGGGGACGGCCGGAAGCCTGGGCCAGTCCGAAGAGCTTGAGCGAGACGATCGGCAGCACGCACGGCATGCCGTTCAGGATCACTCCGCCGAGCAGGGCTGGAATCAGGACGGCGAACAGCCCAAGGGCGCCGGAGGACGTGCCGGCCGACTCTGCCGGAGGGGCGTCGAAGGCTGGATGGCCGGTCGGCTCGCCGGTGGCGCCGATCTCGAGCGACACCGTGGCCTCGGCGGTGACCGGCGGCAGACACTGGATGTCGTCACAGGCCTGGTAGGTGAGTTCGGCGGACACGTCGACGGCGCCGGCTGGCGCGTCCGCGGGCAGGTCGAGGTCCGCGTGGATCACCGCCTCGTGCTCGTAGACAGCCAGCAGCTCCTCCGAGAACCCGAACTCCCACATCACGTGGTCGGGGTAGCGGACGTCGGGCTGCGGCCAGCCGGCGGGTAGCTCGAAGGCGATCTCGGTGGGGATCAGGTAGTCGAAACTCGGTGTGTTGCTCTGGATGTGCCAGCCGTCGTCGATCGTGATCACGGCCGCGATACGCACGGAATCGCCGGGGGCGTAGGAGGTGAGCTCGGCGACGGCTTCGAGCGACGCCTTCTGAGGCGGTCGGAACTGGCCTCCCGCGACTGCCGCGAGGCACAGGACCGCGGCGACGGCAAGCGCCGCTCCTGCCCGCAACCTGCTGCTACGATCCTGCTTCATGCCTTCCGGGGAGCGCGAGTCGGCGACGATGGCTGTCTCCCGGCGGGTGGCCGAGCTGCGCCGCGAGGGGGTCGAGGTGTTCGACCTGGGAGCCGGAGAGCCCGACTTCCCCTCGCCGGAGACAGCGGTAAGGGCTGCACAACGAGCCCTCGACGAGGGCCGGACGAAGTATACGGTGCTCGAAGGCACACCCGAACTCAGAGCCGGCCTCGCGGCCCGGTACGGTGCCCGGGGAGCACCCTGGGGCACGGCCAACGTGCTGGTCACCGTGGGCGCC
The DNA here is from genome assembly GCA_965232105.1 of Thermoanaerobaculia bacterium. Taxonomy (GTDB): domain Bacteria; phylum Acidobacteriota; class Thermoanaerobaculia; order Multivoradales; family Multivoraceae; genus Multivorans. The sequence continues at coordinate 688,314 of OZ246956.1, read as the reverse complement.
AAGGCTGCCCTGTACCAGGTCGCCAAAGCGTTTCTGTCCGCGGGCGACGAGGTCGTCGTGCCGACGCCGGCCTGGGTCAGCATCCCGGCCCAGGTGAGGCTTGCGGGCGCCGCGGCGGTCACGGTGCCGATGGCGGCCGCCGACGGCTTCGCGATCCGGGCCCAACCGCTGCTCGAGGCGATGTCGAAACGCACGCGCGCGGTGATCGTCAACTCGCCCTGCAATCCGACCGGCGCGGTCGTGTCGATCCTCGATCTGGAGCGGATCGCGGCCGCCTGCGCCGAGCGGAACGCCCTGCTGATCTCCGACGAGACGTACGAGCGGTTCGTCTACGACGGCAAGCGGCACGCCAGCGTGGCGTCCCTGGCGGCGAGGTATCCGGAGACGGTCGTCCTCGTGGGTTCCTTCTCGAAGACGTACGCGATGACCGGATGGCGGCTCGGCTACCTGCTCGGCGCTCCTTCGGTGGTCGCCGCGGCGGCCGCGGTTCAGAGCCACGTGACCTCGAACGCGACCTCGTTCGCGATGGCCGGCGCCGAGGCGGTGCTTGAGAGCGAACCGCCCGAGGCGGCAGACCTGGTGTCGGCGTGTGCGCGGCGTCGCCGGGTCCTGCTGGCGGAACTGGACCGGATTCCGGGTGTCGTTTGCCCGCCGCCGGCCGGCGCCTTCTATGCGTTCCCGGACGTGAGCGCCTGGTTCGACGAGGACTGTCCTGACTCCGCGGCGTTCAGTCGACGTCTGCTCGATGAGGCCGGCGTGGCCACGACCCCCGGTTCGGCTTTCGGCTGCGAGGGCCACATTCGTCTGTCGTACGCCTGCAGCGACCGGATGCTGGTCTCGGGGCTGGAACGGCTCGCCGGGCTGCTGAGCGGCGCCGGAGAAGCCGGCAGGAGGCGCGTGGGATGAGACCGTTGATCGGCAGGCTCGCGTTTCCGATGTTCAACCTGTTCGGCATCCGCGTGCGGGTCCATTTCACGTTCATCCTGCTCCTGGTCTGGCTGGCGGTGCTGGCGCCGGACATGCAGAGCAGCGTTGCGATGGTCGGCCTGGTTGTCGTGGGGTTGTTGGCGAGCGTCGTCGTTCACGAGTTCGGCCACGCGCTGACAGCTCGCCGGTACGGGATCGAGACGCGCGAGATCGTCTTGACGCCGATCGGGGGCGTGGCCCGTCTGGACGGTTATCCGCAGGGCAGGGCCGAGTTGGCGATCGCGGCGGCCGGTCCGCTGGTGAACCTGGGTCTGGCGACGACGCTTTTCTTCGGGCTGGTGTTGGCCGGACTGCCGCCGTGGGGCGTCGGCCCCGTCGTCGACCTGCCTTCGGCGCTGCAGTGGTTGCTGTTCGGCAATCTGTGCCTGTTCGCGCTCAATCTGCTACCCGCGTTTCCCCTCGACGGCGGCCGTATCCTCCGCTCGGCGCTGTCCTCCTTCCTGGGTCAGGAACGGGCGACCAAGATCGCGACCCGGCTGGGGATGGTGCTGGCCGCGCTGCTCGGTGTGGCGGCGCTCGTGCCGTGGCCGGGGGGCATGGCGTTCAGCATTCTGCTGCTTCTGACCGCCTTCTTCGTGCTCGTCGGCGCCAGCCGCGAATCCTCCCTGGTGCGGACGCTGCAGGTCCTGCAGGGTCGCCGCGCCGGCGAGGCGATGATGACCCGCTGCGAACGGCTGGCGCCGCAGGACACGATCGAGTGGGCGGTGCGCCTCCTGCTCTCCACGACCCAGCGGCAGTTCCCGGTCGTGGATGGTTGGGGACGGGTCGCGGGCGAGGTGGACCGCGAGCGCCTGCTCGACCTGGTCGCCCGTTGCCCGGGCGATACACCGCTGCTCGAACTGATGAACCGCCAGCCGCTGACCGTGACCGAGGACTGCGACCTGATGGAGGTGCTGCGGCAGTTGCAAAGCTCGGCGCGAGCGCTCTGGGTGGTCCGGGATCACGAACTGCGTGGGATGCTTACCGCGGACGGCTTGTCGCAGTTTGTCGAGGTGTGCAATCGGCTGCGGCATCGGGATTCGGGCGCGGTGCAGCCCTGAACCTGCGCCGCGGGCTGCTAGAGTGGGCCGCTCTCACTGGAAGGAAAGACGCGTGAGCGACGACGCAAAGGGATCGGGATTCTCTCGCCGGTCGTTCCTGCGTGGCGGTGCCGCCGGGGCCCTTTCGGGTGGCCTGGCGACGGGGCTGCTGCCGGGAGACGCGGCGGCCGCGGCTGCGGCGACGGATGCAGACGGCGTCCGAAGCGTCGGGCCGGACCCGGTCGAGGTCGAACTCGAAGTGAACGGCGCCGTCCGCCGCCTGGAAGTCGAGCCGCGGGTCACGCTGCTCGACGGGCTGCGGGATGTCCTGGACACGACAGGCCCGAAGAAAGTCTGCGACCGCGGCACCTGCGGCGCCTGCACGGTGCTCGAGGACGGCCAGCCGATCTACGCGTGCAGCCGCCTGTTGATCGAATCCGCCGGGCGCAGCATCACGACCGTCGAGGGACTGGGCTCGCCGGAAGCCATGCACGAGATCCAGCGCGCCTTCGTCGAGAACGACGCGCAGCAGTGCGGCTACTGCACGCCGGGCTTCGTCGTCGCCACCGCGGCGCTGCTGGCGCGCAACCCGGCCCCGGGCGAGGAGGAGATCGAAGCCGGACTGGGCGGCAACTTCTGCCGCTGCGGGACCTACATGGGCATCCGCGCCGTGGTCGGTGGACCGGGCCAGGCTGGCGGACACGGCGGAGGGAGCGTCGGTGGCTGACTACTCCTGGCCCGAAGCGGACCGTAGAGGCCAGATCGGCCGCCGGCCGGCGCGCCTGGACGGTCCGGTCAAGTCGACCGGCTTCGCCAGGTACCCGTCGGACCAGAATCCGCCGGGTCTCCTGGCCGCGAAGATCCTGACCTGTCCTCACGCCCATGCCCGGATCGTGGCGCTCGACACGTCGGCGGCGGAATCGATTCCCGGCGTGCGCGTCGTCCACGTGATCCAGGTCGAGGGTTCCGAGATCCAGTGGGCGGGCGACGAGGTGGCTGCGGTCGCTGCCGACACCGAGGACATCGCCCGCGACGCGCTGCGTGCGATCCAGGTCGAGTACGAGGTCCTGCCTCACTTCGTCACGGAGAAGTACCGCGACCGCGCGCCGGCGGCCCAGCCGGGTTCCGAGCGCACCGACGGAGACCCGGACGCCGCCTTCGCCTCCGCCCATCGCACGGTGGAGCAGACGCTCGGGATGCCGCAGATGGCCCACATGTGTCTCGAACCGCACGGTCAGGTCGCGGCCTGGGACGGTGACGAACTCGAGGTTCATGCCTCGACGCAGGCGGTCTCCACTCTGGCGGGCCAGTTCGCCTCGGAACTCGGCATACCGGCGACCCAGGTGCGAATCCGGACCGAGTACATGGGCGGCGGCTTCGGCTCCAAGTTCTCGCCGGACCGCTGGGGGATCGTCGGTGCGGAACTCGCTCGCAAGGCCGGCGCGCCGGTCAAGCTGTTCCTGGACCGTGACCAGGAAGTGTCGGTGGCCGGGAGCCGGCCGTCCGCTTTCGCCCGGGTCCGGGTGGCGGCGGACGAGCAGGGCAAGCTGGTGGCCTGGGATTCGGACTCCTGGGGCTCGGGCGGCTTGCCCGGCGCCGGCCAGACGCCGCTGCCGTATGTGTTCAGCAGGTTGCCGAACCGGCGCCTCCGCCACACGTCCGTGCCGACCAACCTGGCCGGATCGCGGGCCTGGCGGGCGCCCAATCATCCCCAGGCGTGCTTCCTGACGATGGCCAGCCTGGACGATCTGGCGAATGAGCTGGACCTCGACCCGATCGAGTTCCTGGATCGGAACCTCGAGTTCACCGGCCGCGCCGACGTGTATCGGGAAGAACTCGGGATCGCCGCCGGGATGGCCGGATGGAAGGAACGCTGGCAGCCGCGCAAGAGGTCCCGGGACAGCGCTCTCCAGCGCGGCCTGGGCGTTTCGATTCACACCTGGGGCGGGCGCGGCCATGCGAGCAACTGCGACGTGACCGTGCATCCCGACGGTGCGGTGGAGGCCCGGCTCGGCTCCCAGGACATCGGTACGGGGACGCGCACGATCGTTGCCCAGGTGCTGGCCGAGACGTTCGGCCTCGAATTGCCCCAGGTGCGGGTATCCCTGGGCGACAACAGGTTCCCGCAATCGGGTCCGTCCGGTGGCAGTTCGACGGTCGGCGGAGTCTGCGCCTCGACCCGTCGAGCGGCGCAGGACGCCCTGCGCGAAGTTCTGACGCGAGTCGCGCCCGGGCTGGAGGCGGACCCGGAGAAGTTGACGGCGGCCGGCGGCCGCGTGTTCGTGGAAGGCGAGCCGTCGCGCGGGCTGTCCTGGACCGAAGCCGCATCGCGGATCGGCGGCGCGCCGATCAGTGCCCAGGGGCGCAACCCGGGCCCTGGACGGCTGATTTCGAGCGGCGTCGGCGGCGTGCAGATCGCGGAAGTCGAGGTGGACATGGACACCGGCGTGGTCCACGTCGAGCGGATGATCGCGGTGCAGGACTGCGGCCTGATCGTCAACCGGCGGCTGGCGGAGAGCCAGGTCTACGGCGGACTGATCATGGGTGTCGGCTATGCGCTGTTCGAAGAGTGGATTCCGGATCCTGTCACCGGGCGTCTGCTGAACGCGGACATGGAGTTCTACAAGCTGGCGGGTCTCCTGGATGTCGGATCGCTGGAAGTGCACATGATGACGGGCCCCGGGTACGACGAACGGGGCGTGATCGGCCTGGGAGAGCCGCCCGTGATCTCGCCCGGGGCCGCGATCAGCAACGCGGTGGCGAACGCAATCGGCGTGCGCGTGCCCTACCTGCCGCTGACTCCGGACCGTGTGCTGGACGCGCTGGCGGGCCGTGGGGGGATTGCCTGATGCGACCCTTCAGCTACGCGGCTCCCGCGACGGTTGAACAGGCGGTGAGCCTGCTGGAAGTTGAGGGCAGCGAGGTCCTCGCGGGCGGAACGGACCTCCTGAGCCTGCTCAAGGACGATGTCGAGCAGGTTGAACGGCTCGTCGCGCTGCGCGGCATCGAAGACCTGTCCGGCATCGACGCCTCCGGCGGCCGGCTCCGGATCGGTTCGATGACGACGTTGCAGGAGTTGCGGGACCACGCCGATGCGATGGCCGCCGTGCCGGCGCTCGGAACCGCGATCGACGGTGTGGCCAGTGCGCAGTTGCGGGCGATGGGCACGGTCGGCGGCGATCTGCTCCAACGTCCGCGATGCTGGTACTACCGGCGTGGCTTCGGTCTGCTCGCGCAAGGAGAGAACGGCCGCTCGATGGTCACCGAAGGCGACAACCGCTACCACGCGATCTTCCCGCAGGGCGATGCACGCTTCGTCAGTCCCTCGAGTCTGGCGCCGCTCCTGATCGCGCTCGAGGCGGAAGCGACAGTCCACGGACCGGACGGTGAGCGGCGCGTGCCGGTCGAGGCGCTGTACCGGGCGCCGGCGGCTGGCGGAGAGCGTGAAAACACGTTGGGGCCGGGTGAGCTGCTGGTCGAGGTGACGGCAGGCGTGGGCGCTGCCCGTACGGCGGTGTACGAGGTGCGGCAGCGCCGGTCCCTGGACTGGCCGCTGATGGCCGCCGCGGTCTCCCTGTACGGGGAACTGCCGCGGGTGGACCGGGCACGGATCGTGCTGGGCCACGCGGCTCCGACTCCCCGGCTCGCGGCCGCGGCCGGTGACCTGCTGGCTGGTCGCGAACTGACGCCGGAACGGATCGTTGAAGCCGCCGAGGCGGCGGTGGAGGGCGCCCGGCCGATGAGCGGTAATCGGTACAAGATTCAACTTGCCACGGTTGCAGTGAGGCGTGCGCTGCTGCGCGCTGCCGGGATGGAGGCCTGACGCGATGGCTGACCGACTCGATGGGGCTGCCGGGGCCCCGGAACTGTGCCGAAGGCTGCGCTGGAAGACGATGTTCATGGCCCTCGCCCCGGCGGATCCGGCCGCCGACGTGGATCCGCAGCACGAAATCGACGACGGTTTCGTCTGGTGTACCCACAGCATGAACTGTCTCGGACCCGACGGCGCGGTAGCGTCAAGGGAACATTGCCGGGAGGGCCGCGGTTGCTTTGAACGCCTCGGAGGTTCGCCGACATGAGATTTACCGAAACGCATCGCCTGCACGCGGTCGCACTGGTTGCACTGGGTCTGCTTCTTCCCGCCGTGGCGCTTGGTGCCGGGCTGGGGATATCGGGCACCTACGTTGAGGCGCGCACGGCCGATGTCTACACCGGACCGTGCTTCGCCAACTCGGAGGTAGGACTGGTCGGCAACGAGGCGATCATGGCCTGGCGGGTCGATGACGGCGGCTGGGACGGCGTGGATCTGTCTGGGCTTGCGGTGCTCGCCGTCGTGCGCTCGGAAGCCACGCTCGGCGATCCGTACGCCGAATCCGATGCCGCGGAGTCGATCCTCATCGTCGACGCGAATGCGGACCCGGCGCAGCGGCGGGCTCTCGAGGGTTTCGCGCGTGGCATGGGCGGCGAGTTGCTCGCGGATGTCGCCCAGGTTCAGACAGCGGAGATCGAGTTCGACGTTCTGGCGAACGGGGCCGCGGCGGTGAGCGCAGGCGAGCTCGCTGCGCTGCGGACCCGGCCTCTCGATCACCGGGACCACCTGTGCGGGAATGAAACCGTCTTCTACCCGCCCCTGGCCCCGACGGTCGGTGCGGAGCCCGGAGTCGCGCTCGAGCACAGTTGGCAGGGAGAGGGCCTGGGAGGCACCTGGAAGAGTCCCGGCAAGCGCAGTTCCTTCGTGGGCCGCTTCAGTCGGTAGACGCGGTCTTCTCGGCAGCTCTTGATCGGCGGAATCGCCCCGCGATCGACACGAATGATCATCAACAAGCGACAGATCGGCGATTCCAGCCTGCTGGCGGTGGAGGGCGTGATCAAGCTCGGTCAGAGCGCTCGTTTCCTTGCCGACGCGTTGAAGCGGAGTCTGTCCGAGGGAGACGGCCACGTCCTGCTCGACCTCTCGGACGTGAACTACATGGACTCGACGGGCATTGGAGAGCTCGTGGGCTACCTGGTTCGCCTGCGTGCCGAGGAACGCAAGCTGATCCTGATCCGGCCCTCCGAGCGGATCGTCCAGTTGCTGACCGTTGCCGGTGTGGCGTCTCTCTTCCCGACCTGCGACACCGTGGCCGAGGCTCTGGCCGCCGAAGCCGAGAACTGAGGCTTCGCCCGGGCGCCCGTGCCGGCGCCCATCGCGGCCTGATCGCCCCCTGAGGGGAACCGGCAGGCCGTTGCCGCGTCCCGTGGCGGGGATCAGGGTTTCCCGATGGCCAGCACGAACGGTTCGGGCAAGAGATCCTGGAGCGTGAAGCGGCGCCAGTTCGAGGCTTCATCGTCGCCGGCGGTGACCGAGACCACGGGCAGGTCGCAGGTGAACTCGGCCAGGGCGTCCCTGCACTGACCGCAGGGTGCGCATGGCGGCGCGGCGCCGGTGACGATGGCCAGTGCCTCGAACGAAGTCTGTCCGTCGGCGACCGCCGCCGACAGCGCGCCGCGTTCGGCGCAGAGCGTCAGGCCGAGGACGCGATTTTCCACGTTGCAGCCAGCGTAGACGCGGCCGTTCGGGGCCAGCAGGGCGGCGCCCACTCTGAAGCCGCTGTAGGGCGCGTAGGCTCGTTCGCGGCTTCCTGCCGCGACCTTTACGAGCGCCTGCCAGTCGATTCCTTCCCACGTTGCTGCGTGGCCCGGGACCGGCGGGTGGGAGAGTGGTTGCCGGTTCATGAGGAGAGACCCTAGCAGTGCTGGACGGACTCCCCAGCGGGGCGGAGGCCAGGAAACGTGATAGCCTGCGCCGCGCTTTGGCTTTGAGTTCTCGCGTGGCGCCCACGCACTTGACCCATACGGTTCGCGGTCCGTCCTATCCCTGATGTCGGACCGCACGAATGAGAGGTTGCTGGTTTGACTGAACCCCCGGTTGCGCCGCCAGCCGGCGGCCAGGAAGTCGGCTGGCGGGACGGCAGTCTGGTCGTACCGGAACGGCCGATCGTTCCCTTCATCGAGGGCGACGGCATCGGGCCCGACATTTGGCGCGCCAGCCAGGCGGTGATCGACGCCGCGATCGACAAGGCGTACTCGGGCACACGCTCCATTGCCTGGCTGGAGATTCTGGCGGGTGAGAAAGCCCTGGAGCAGACCGGGGAATGGCTGCCATCGGCGACCGTCGACGCGATCCGCTACTACCGGGTGGCGATCAAGGGACCGCTGACGACGCCCGTGGGCGGCGGCATCCGCAGCCTGAACGTGGCGCTCCGCCAGCTCCTCGACCTCTATGCCTGCGTGCGCCCGGTGCGCTACTTCGACGGCGTGCCGTCGCCGGTGCGCGAGCCGGAGAAGGTCGACATGGTCCTGTTTCGCGAGAACACCGAGGACGTGTACGCGGGTCACGAGTGGCAGCAGGGGAGTGAGGAGACGGCTGCCCTGATCGATTTCGTCCGGAGCAGGCTGGGCCGGGACATCCGCGCCGACTCCGGCATCGGCATCAAGCCGGTTTCGGTGACCGGAAGCAAGCGGCTGGTCAGGAAGGCGATCGAGTACGCCCGCGCCCAGGGACGCAAGAGCGTCACGCTGGTGCACAAGGGAAACATCATGAAGTTCACCGAGGGCGCCTTCAAGGAGTGGGGCTACGAGCTCGCTGCCGAGGAGTTCGCGGACTGCACGGTGAGCGAGGACGACCTGTGGTCGAAGCACGACGGCCGGCTGCCTGATGGTCGCATCCTGGTCAAGGACCGCATATCGGACGCCATGTTCCAGCAGGTGCTCCTGCGGGCAGACGAGTACGAGGTGATTGCGACGACGAACCTGAACGGCGACTATCTGTCGGATGCGCTGGCGGCTCAGGTCGGCGGCCTCGGGATGGCGCCGGGCGCCAACGAGGGCGACGGCGTCGCCCTGTTCGAGGCCACGCACGGTACGGCGCCGAAGTACGCGGGCCAGGACAAGGTGAACCCCTGCTCGGTCATCCTGTCGGGCGTGATGATGCTGAACTGGTTGGGCTGGCAGGAGGCAGGCAGTTCGATCGAGAACGCGATCAGCCGGGCGATCCGCCAGAAGCGCGTGACGTACGACCTGGAACGCCAGATGGAGGGGGCGACGCTGCTCAAGACCTCCGAGTTCGGTCAGGCGATCGTCGAGAACCTCGACTGAGGCGCTGGCAACCGTGAAGATCCACGAGTTCCAGGCAAAGGAACTCCTGCGCGAGTTCGGCGCCAAGGTGCCGCAGGGCAGGGTGACGGACGATCCGGCGAAGGCGGCGCGGATCTGCCGCGACTACGGAGGCCGCTGCGTGGTCAAGGCCCAGATACACGCCGGCGGCCGCGGCAAGGGGGGCGGGGTCAAGGTCGCCTCGAGCCCGGAAGAGGCGGAACGTCTGGCGGGCGAGATCCTCGGCATGCAGCTCGTGACGCACCAGACCGGTCCCGAGGGGCAGCAGGTGCGAAAGGTCCTGATCGAAGAGGCGCTCCAGATCGAGCAGGAGCTCTACCTGGGTGTGACCCTCGACCGGGCGGCCGAGCGGCCGGTGTTGATGGCGTCCCGTTCGGGCGGCATGGACATCGAGGAAGTGGCGCGTACGGACCCCGACGCGATCCTGCGCGAGCTGATCGATCCGCAACTCGGCGTACTGCCGTTCCAGTGCCGCGGGGTGGCGTCGGGCCTGGGGTACTCAGGCGGTACGGCGCGCCAGATCCAGGCCGCCATCGCCAGCGTGGTTGCCGCGTACCTGGAAACCGACGCCTCCCTGGTCGAGATCAACCCGCTGATGGTCGACTCGTTGGGCGACGTCTACACCCTGGACGCGAAGATGAACTTCGACGACAACGCGATGTTCAGACGGCGCGAAATCGCCGAGCTGCGGGACGTCCACGAAGAGAACCCGCTCGAGGTCGAGGCGTCGAAACACGGCATCAGCTACATCAAGCTGGACGGGAACATCGGCTGCATGGTCAACGGCGCGGGTCTGGCCATGGCGACGATGGACATCATCAAGCTCTACGGCGCCGAACCGGCCAACTTCCTGGACGTGGGCGGCTCGGCCTCCCAGGAGGCGGTCGAGAGTGCTTTCCGGATCATCCTCTCGGACGCGTCGGTGAAGGCCGTGCTGATCAATATCTTCGGCGGCATCGCGCGCACCGATCGCATCGCTCGCGGCGTCGTCGCGGCGATCGACGAACTCGCCGCCGCCGACACGCAGGTCGAGGTCCCGGTCGTTGTACGGCTTGAGGGGACGAACGTCGAGGAAGGCCGCGAGGTTCTCGAACGAGCCGACTTCGACTTCATCGTCGCGGGCGGCATGGCGGATGCCGCCGAGCAGGCCGTGGCGGCGCTGGAAACCCGGACGATGGGGGCCTGAGGAGCCGGAGACGATGTCGATCCTCGTTGACAGGGACACGCGCCTGATCGTTCAGGGCATCACCGGTCGCGAAGGCCTGTTCCATGCGATGGGCTGCCGTGACTACGGCACGCAGGTCGTGGGCGGCGTGACGCCCGGCAAGGGTGGCAGCACCGTGGAGGGTTTCCCGGTGTGGGACTCGGTCCGCAAGGCGCGGGATGCCGCGGATTGCAACGCCACCCTCATCTTCGTGCCGCCCCCGTTCGCGGCCGACGCGATCATGGAGGCCGCCGACGCCGGCGTCGAGTTGATCGTCTGCATCACGGAAGGCATCCCGGTGGGCGACATGGTGAAGGTCAAGACGTTCCTCGCGAGCCGGAACAGCCGCCTGCTGGGACCGAACTGTCCGGGCCTGATCACGCCGGGAGAAGCGAAGGTCGGCATCATGCCCGGGCACATCCACGCGTCGGGCAACGTCGGCGTGATCAGCCGCAGCGGCACCCTGACCTACGAGGCCGTGTGGCAACTCACGAACGAGGGGCTCGGCCAGACGACGTGCGTTGGCATCGGCGGCGATCCGATCAACGGCACGAGCTTCATCGACGTGCTCTCGCTGTTCGCCGCAGACGAGAAGACGGAGGCGATCGTCCTGATCGGCGAGATCGGCGGCACCGCGGAAGAGGAGGCGGCAGCCTGGATTCGGCGGCGCCTGGACATCCCGGTGGTCGGCTTCATCGCCGGTGCCACCGCGCCCCCGGGGCGGCGGATGGGCCATGCAGGGGCGATCGTGGCAGGCGGCAAGGGAACCGCCGCGGAGAAGAAGGCGGCACTGGAAGCGGCCGGCGTCCTCGTGGTCGACTCGCCCGCCGAGATGGGCGCCCGCGTCGCCGCGGCTCTCGCCCCCTGACAGCACCCGCTTCGTCAAAGGGAGATCGGTCAAGGATGGAAGAGACACTGACGATCATCAAGCCGGATGCGGTCCGGGCAGGCAACGCCGGCCGGATCATCGCCCACCTCGAAGACGCGAGTTTCCAGGTCCAGGCGATCCGGCGGCTACGCCTTTCGCAAGCGCAGGCCGAGGCCTTCTACGCGGTGCACCGGGAGCGGCCGTTCTTCGCCGACCTCGTCGCTTTCATGACCAGTGGTCCGGCGGTGGCGATCGCGTTGGGGCGCGATAACGCGGTTGCTCATCTTCGCGATGTGATGGGCGCGACGGACTCCGCCCAGGCGGTGCCCGGCACGATCCGGAACCTCTACGGCTCGAACATCCAGAACAACGCGATTCACGGCAGCGACTCGCCGGAGAACGCTGCGATCGAGCGCGCGTTCTTCTTCGCCGGCTGCGACCTGGTCGGCTGAGATTCGGCTCCGGGGCGCCCCGCCCGCCGGGGGCGGTGGGGCCTTACGCCGCGTCGTTCACCTACGGGCCGACGCCGTGCGGACGTAGCAGCTTCCCCAGGCCGCCGAGGGCGGCGTCGGCAACCAGGGCCAGGACGGCGGCCGGAATGGCTCCCGACAGGATTTGCTGGATGTTCACGAGTTGCACGCCGGCGATGATCGGCTGACCGAGGCCGCCGGCGCCGATGAAGGCGCCGATCGTCGCGGTGCCGATCGTGATCACGCCTGCCGTGCGAACGCCGGCCATGATGGTGGGTATCGCGAGCGGCAGGCGGACCCGTCTCAGAACCTGGCCTGAGGTCATGCCGAGCGCCGTCGCGGCCTCCACGGCGTCCGGGTCCGCTTCCCTGAGTCCGGTGCAACTGTTCCGCAGGATGGGGAACACGGAGTAGATCCACAACGCCACGACGGTTGGCGCCACGCCGACGCCGAGAAGGGGGATGAGGAATCCGAACAGGGCGAGCGACGGCAAGGTCTGGGACATGCCGATGATCCGGATCAGGGTTTCGCTGGTTCCCGTTCGGAAACGGTCGAGCGCCAGGGCCATTGGCACCGCGAGCAGGATGCCGAGGCTGAGCGCGACCCCGGAGAGCCAGACGTGCTCGATCGTGTACCTGGTGAGTTCGCGCCGGCGCGACCACATGTACGCGGGCAGCCCGGAAGCCGGCGGTTCGAGGTCGGCGTGCACCGTTTCCGCCCCGGCGGGCAGCAGCTCCAGTTCCCGCAGCAGGTCGTGGGCAACGACTTCGATCGCCTCGTGCTCTTCCTGGAGCCGAAGGTTGACGGCCCGCATCCGGTCCTCGTCGATCGCCTGGCCGAGCAGGCCGAGGACGGCGCCGACTTGCGGGTAGCGGTCGAGTGTCTCGCCGCGAACCAGGGGCGCGACCTCGTAGGGCGGGAAGAAACCGAGGTCGTCCTCCAGGACCACGAGGTCGTAGACCAGGAGGCGCCCGTCCGTCGTGTAGGCGTCGATCACGTCGACGGCTCCTGCCGCGGCGGCCTGGTAGGCGGGTGCCTGGAGCAGGGGCTGGACGCTATCGAAGCGGATGCCGTAGGTCCTGGCAAGGCCCGGCAGGCCGTCGTCGCGCTCGATGAACTCGTGGCCGAAGCCGGCGCGGAGGTCGGGCGCCACCTCGACCAGGTCGCTGATCGTGCGGAGATTCCGGCCGTCCGGGACGACGAGATCGCTTCTTATGGCCAGCTCGAAGGAGTTCTCGAACCCGAGCGGCGCCAGCCAGTGGAGGTCGAAGCGCCTCAGAAACTCGGCGCGGACGGTCTGCAGCGCTTCGAACCTGGAGGCCGAGGGATCCCGGCCCAGCAGCGTGACCAGCCCGGTGCCGGTGTACTCGGGGTAGATGTCGATGCTGCCTTCCCGCAGCGCTTCGAAGCAGAACTCGGTTCCGGCGAGCCCGAGTCCCCTGTCGACCTCGAGGTCGGTGCGCGCCTCGATCAACTGCGCGAAGAGCTCGCCGAGCAGACGGTTCTCGGCGAAGTTCTTCGATCCGACAACGATCGTTCCTGCGGGGGACGGGGCGCCCGCTTCGCCTTCCTGCGCCGACGCCGACGGATGGACCGCCAGGGCCATGACCGCGAGCAGCAGGACCGGCGCGGCGCCGGCGCACCCGGTTTCTGCCGCGCAGCCTCCCGGTTTCGTCATTTCAGTTGGCGGCGCGATCGAGGAGTTCGCCGACGTACGGGTCGGCGGGGCGGTCGATCAGTTCCCGCGGTGGTGCGGTCTGGAGCAGCCTGCCGCGGCGCATGACCGCGATCCGGTCCGCCAGCAGAAAGGCCTCGTCGAGATCGTGGGTGACGATCACCGCGGTTTGTTCCCGCGACGCCCGCAGCCGCATGAACGTCTGTTGCACGTCCGCGCGGGTGATCGCGTCGAGCGCGCCGAAGGGCTCGTCCAGCAGGACGAGCGGCGGATCCGCGGCAAGGGCGCGGGCGACGGCGACCCGCTGCCGTTCGCCGCCGGAGAGCTCGCGCGGGTAGCGGGCGCCGTAGGTAGCGGGCGGCAGGCCGACAAGACGCAGGAGTTCCCCGGCCCGCCGCTGCCGCCGCTGCTTCGGCCAGCCCAGGAGTTCGGGCACCAGGCCGACGTTTCGCTGGACCGTCCAGTGCGGCAGCAGACCGCCAGTCTGCTGGACGTAGCCGATGCGGCGCCTCAAGGCGGTGGGTTCGAACGTCGAGAGTTCCGCGTCCCCGAAGTACAAGTCGCCGATGGTCGGCTCTTCCATTCGGTTGAGCAACCGCAGCAGGCTGGATTTGCCGCAGCCGCTCTCTCCGACCAGCGCGAGGGTCTCGCCTTCCAGGATCTTGAGGTCGGCGCCGTCGACCGCGATCACCTCATCGGCGCCGGCGGTGGCCGGGTAGACCTTGGATACTCCCCGCAGCCGCATGACGGCCGGCGCGGAACTGAGATCGGAAGACGGCACGACGGAGAGCGGCATGGATGGTAGCGCAGGGCCTGTCTTCACGGCGCCCCTGCCGTTCGTGTCCTTGACGTTGTCGCCGCAGGGCGGAGTGGCCCTTCTGACCATCGCCGGGCTGTCGGTCGTGCGTCGGCTCGCTCGGCTCGTTGATAGGGTCCCGGCTCGGCACAGGAAAACCAGTGCGGGAGAGGGCTTGACTACAGCGACCCAACTCTTCTCGAGCCGGTGGGGCCTGATGCTCGCCATGCTCGGCATGGCCGTGGGCACCGGCAACATCTGGCGTTTTCCCCGGATTGCGGCGTCCAACGGTGGCGGTTCTTTCCTCGTCGCCTGGGTCGTTTTCCTGTTGCTCTGGTCGGTGCCGCTGATCCTGGCCGAGTTCGCGCTCGGGAAGAAGGTGCGCAGTGGCACGGTCGGCACCTTCGCCGCGATGATGGGCGAACGGTTCGCCTGGATGGGCGGGTGGATCGCTTGGGTGGCGGCGGCGATCGGCTTCTACTATGCGGTGGTCATGGGCTGGACGCTCCGCTTCTTCCTGGCCGCCATCACGATGCAGCTTCAGGGCGAGGGCTCGGCCGAGTTGTGGGAGAAGTTCTCTTTCTCGCCCGCGGCGCTCATTTTCCACGCCCTGGCTCTGGCGATGGCCGTGACCGTCGTGCTCCGGGGAATCCGGGGGATCGAGGCGGTGGTGCGGGTCCTGATGCCGGCGCTGCTGGTGCTGGTCGTGGTGCTCGCCATTCGTGCGGTGACTTTGCCGGGGGCGTCCCAGGGGCTCGAATTCCTGTTCAAGCCCAACTGGAGCGACCTGCTCGACGTCAACATCTGGCTGCAGGCGCTGACCCAGAACGCCTGGGACACCGGCGCCGGCTGGGGCCTGGTGCTGACCTACGCGGTGTTCTCGCGCCGCCGGGAGGACACGAACCTCAACTCGTTCCTGCTGGCATTCGGCAACAACAGCGTCTCTCTGTTGGCCGGGATCATGGTCCTGTGCACCTTCTTCTCGCTGATGCCCGCTGCCGCTGCGAGCGAGATCGTGGGCGCCAGCAACGAGGGCCTGACCTTCATCTGGATTCCCCAGCTCTTCAACGCGATGCCAGGCGGTGCCTTCTTCATGATCCTGTTCTTCATGGCCCTGGTGTTCGCCGCCTGGACGTCGCTCGTGGCGATGTTCCAGTTGGTCGGCCTGGCGCTCGAGGAGGCCGGTCTCGAGCGGCGCAAGGCGATCATCTCGCTTGCCGTGGCGGCCTTCGTGCTCGGCGTGCCCTCGGCGCTCTGGCAGCCGTTCTGGTTGAACCAGGACAACGTCTGGAGCGTCGCGCTCATGTTGTGCGGCCTCTTCTTCGCCCTGATCGTGATCCGCTACGGCGTGACCCGCTTCCGTGCCGAGATGATCAACACCGGCGACCAGGACATCCGGATCGGCGCGTGGTGGGACTGGGCGATCCGGCTGATCGTGGTCGAGGCGCTGGTGCTCGTCGGCTGGATGTGCTGGAGCGTCCGCAACGAGCCGCTCTGGGGGCCGCTGGGCGTCGGCAACATGTTCGTGCAGTGGATCGTTGTGGTTGCCGTTCTGATCGCGCTGAACGGTGTGTTCCTGCGCGGGTTGAAGAAGCGAGCGCAGCGGCTCAACTGAGCCGGCGGTGGAGCCAGGCGCGGACGCGCTGGATGCGCAGCCAGGCGTTCGGCCAGCGGTTCATTACGAAGGCGCGAAGGCGGAGATTCAGCCGGTTGCTGGCGAGTGACAGCAGGGCCAGACCAGCGGGTACGAGGACGATCGCGGGTATGAGGGGCAGCGGGCCGAAGATCAGACCGAAGAGGACGAGAAAGGAGCCCAGGGCGAACAGCAGGATGCGTACGCCAATGCGCAGGGGCGGCAGCTCGGGCTCGTCCTCGACGAAACATCGCGGCTGCAGGTCCGGGGGGCGTTCGGGCTGCGGCACGGTCATCCTGGCCTTACGTTCAGGAAGCGGCGCTTGCCGACCTTGAGCAGCAAGGCATCGGAGGCGGAAGGAAGCGGGAAGAAGGGGTCGAGGACCTTCTCGCCGTCGATGCGAACGGCTCCCTGCTGGATCAGGCGGCGGGCTTCGGCTTTGCTTCCGGCGAGACCGGTGTCGGCGACCACGGCGAAGAGAGCCTGACCGGCTGGGACGGCTCGCGTTTCGATCTCGTCCGGCACGCCTCCGCCGCGGAACATGCGGTCGAACTCGGCGCGCGCTTCGTCGGCCGTCTCCCGGTCGTGGAAGCGGCGTACGAGGTCGTGCGCGAGGTCGGCTTTCAGGTCTCTGGGACTTGCGTTTCCCGATTCGACTTCCGCCTTCCGGCGGTCGATCTCGGCCTCGTCGAGATCGGTCAGCAGCAGCCGCCAGTCCCACATCAGCGAATCGGGGATCGACATCGTGCGGCCGAACATCTCGCGGGGCGAGTCTTCGAACGCGATCGCGTTTCCGAGGCTCTTCGACATCTTCTGCGCGCCGTCCGTCCCGACCAGGAGCGGGACGGTGAGGGCGATCTGGGGCTCCAGGCCGCGCGCGCGCATCAGGTCGCGGCCGACGAGGAGGTTGAGCAACTGGTCGTGTCCGCCGAGCTCGACGTCGGCCTTGAGTTCCACCGAGTCGTAGCCCTGGGTCAGCGGGTAGAGCAGTTCGTGAATGGAGATCGGCTCGTGGTTCTCGAACCTGGCACGGAAGTCCTCCCGCTCCATCATCCGGGCCAGGGTGTAGGAACCGGCCAGCCGGATGAGCCCCTCGGCGCCCAGCTCGGAGAGCCACTCGCTGTTGTGGAGGATCTCCGTGCGGTCCCGGTCGAGCACCTTCCAGGCCTGCTCCTGGTAGGTCGCCGCGTTGGCCAGGACCTCGTCACGCGAGAGCTGCGGCCGGGTGGCCTTCTTCCCCGTGGGATCGCCGATCATCGCGGTGAAGTCGCCGACGAGGAACAGGACCCGGTGTCCGAGCTGCTGGAAGTGCGCCATCTTGCGCAGCAGGACCGCGTGGCCCAGGTGCAGGTCGGGCGCGGTCGGATCGAAGCCGGTCTTCACCAGCAGCGGGCGGTTCTCTGTGCGGGACTCTTCGAGGCGCCGCCGCAGGGAGTCCTCGGAGGCGACGTCGACCGCGCCGCGCAGCAGCAGTTCCATCTGCTCGGAGACAGGCGGGAAGCTGCTCATGGCGCGGAGGGTAACAGCGTGGCCTGGTCGCGAATACGGCCGGAGGCGACGATCCGGGCGTCGCCGGACAATCGCCAGCGCGCTGCGCCGTCCGGTGCCGCCTCCGCCGCTTCCAGACGCAGTTCGCAGCCGCTGCGGGTGGCGGCGACCAGAGGCAGGGAAAGGCGGCCTTCCGCGATGGCGCAGGCGGCCGAGGCCACGACGCCGGTGCCGCAGGCGAGGGTCTCGGCTTCGACTCCGCGCTCGAACGAACGGATCCGGAAGCCCGCTGGAGGGTTGAGGTCGACGAAGTGGACGTTCGCGCCTTCCCTTCCGAAGTCCGGGTGGGAGCGGAGGATCGGCCCGAGGCTGGCGACGGGCGCGTCGTCGAGGCTCGATTGCCACCAAAGGACGAAGTGGGGTACGCCGACGTCGATCCGGCGGCCGGGGAGGGTGTGGCCGTTCGCCTGCAGGGTCATCGAACGTCCCTGACCGGGCGCGGAAACCAGGACGGCGGTGCGACTTTCGTCGAGCGGTTCGGCTGTCAGGGCGCCCGCGGCGGTTTCGATCTGCACGCTCGAAGCCGAGGGTTCCTGGTCGAAGGCGAGCCGGGCGGCACAGCGGGCCGCGTTCAGGCACAGGTCGGCCCGGGCTCCGTCGGCGTTGGCGTAGTCGAGGACGTAGCGTCCCGCGGCCGCGCGGCGGAGGCTGAACAGGCCGTCGGCGCCGACCGACAGGCCGCGCCGGCACCAGGCCCTGACCGTCTCGGCGGCCGGAACGGGACGGTCCAGGAGGGCGATGAAGTCGTTGCCGGCCCCTGAGACGAGGAAGAACGGTGGGCCCTTCGAGGTGGTCATGGCGGCGTGGCTTCGTCGTCCTCGCCGTCCGGTTCGTTCTCCGCTTCTTCCTCGTCCTCCGCGGCGGTTTCTTCCGCCTCGGGCTCCGCGGCCCCGTCTTCGGCGGGTACGGCTTCGCCGGGCGCCACCTCGGCGACCGGGTCCGGCTCGCGCAGGGGTGGCAATGGATCGCCCTTTCGCCCACAGCCGGTGGTGGCCATCAGGATCAACAGGACCGTGACGATCACCGCCAGGCCGATGGGGCCTGTGTAGCTGGACCTACAGGACATAGCGGCTGAGGTCCCGGTCTTCCACCACGTCGGCGAGCGCCCGGGTCACGTAGGCGGCGTCGACCTCGAGGGCGATTCCCTCCATGTCGGGGGCCTCGAAGGAGACTTCTTCCAGCAGGCGCTCCATGAGGGTGGCGAGACGCCGGGCGCCGATGTTCTCGGTCTGGGAGTTGACCTTCACGGCGAGGCGGGCGACCTCCTTCACGGCGTCCTCGCGGAAGGAGAGGTCCAGGCCCTCGGCGCCGAGAAGAGCGCTGTACTGCGTGGTCAGAGCGCTGTCCGGTTCGGTCAGGATGCGGACGAACTCCGCCTCGCCGAGAGCGCCGAGTTCGACCCGGATCGGGAAGCGCCCCTGGAGCTCGGGGATCATGTCGGACGGCTTCGCGACGTGGAAGGCGCCGGCGCCGATGAACAGGACATGGTCGGTCTTGACCGGGCCGTACTTCGTCGTCACGGTGGTTCCCTCGACGATGGGCAGCAGATCGCGCTGCACGCCTTCCCGCGACACGTCGGGACCGTGGCCGCCGTTGCGGCCGGCGACCTTGTCGATCTCGTCGAGGAAGACGATCCCGGCCTGCTCGACGCGCAGCCTCGCTTCCTCGGCGACGTCCTGGCGATCGATCAGTGCCTCCGCTTCCTGCCGGCGGAGGATCTCGCGCGCTTCGGAGACCTCGACCATCTGGCGCTTGCGCTTCCCGAACAGCCCCGGGAGCATGTCCTTGAGGTTGATCCCCACCGCCTCGACGCCCTGGGGCGTGAACATTTCGAATTGCTGTTGTGAGGCGTCGTCCACTTCGATCTCGACCATGCGATGGTCGAGGCGCCCCTCTTCGAGCCATTCGCGAAAGCGTTCCCGGGTCTCGGTCGGTGCGCTGTAGGCGTCCGGGCCGTCCGTGTCGGCGGCCTGCTGGGGCGCCTGGGGGACGAGGAGCTGAAGCAGTCGCTCGTCGGCTCTCGACGCGGCCTCCGCTTCCACCGCCGCCCGCTTCTCCTCGCCGACCATCGCGACGGCGAGTTCCATCAGGTCGCGGACAATCGACTCGACGTCGCGGCCGACGTAGCCGACCTCGGTGAATTTGCTGGCTTCGATCTTGAGGAACGGGGCCCGCGCGAGTTTGGCCAGCCGCCGCGCGATCTCCGTCTTGCCAACACCGGTCGGGCCCATCATCAGGATGTTCTTGGGGGCGATGTCCTCGGCGGTTTCGGGATCGAGTTGCTGCCGGCGCCAGCGGTTGCGCATCGCGATCGCCACCGCGCGCTTCGCGTCCTTCTGGCCGACGACGTGCCGGTCGAGGGCCGCGACGATTTCGCGCGGGGTCAGGTTCTCGACGAACTGGGCGCTCTGCGCCAGCTCCGCGGTCATGTCGCGGGCCCGCCCGCTTCGAGGCGCTCCACGGTGACCTCGTGGTTCGTGTAGATGCACAGATCAGCCGTGATCCGCATGGCCTCGCGGGCGACCTGTTCCGCGTCGAGCTCGGTGTGCTGGATCAGCGCCTGGGCGGCGGCGAGAGCGTAGTTCCCGCCGGAACCGATGGCGAGCGGCATGCCCGCATCCGGCTCGAGCAGGTCGCCGTTGCCCATCGCGAGGAAACTCTTCTGGCCGTCGGCGACGATCATCTGCGCCTCGAGCCGGCGCAGCGCGCGGTCGGTTCTCCAGTCCATTGCCAGTTCGATCACGGCGCGTTCGAAGTTGCCCTGGTACTCGTCGATCTTGGCTTCGAAGCGCGAGAACAGGGCCAGGGCGTCGGCGCCGCCACCGGCGAAACCGACGAGAATCCGGCCCTGGTTGGCACGCTGGACCTTGCGGGCGCGTGCTTTGACCACCGTATGCGCGGCGCCGTTGGTGACCTGGCCGTCGCTGGCCATGCAGGTCACATCGCCTCTGCGGACGAGCAGGATGGTGGTCATGTGGTCGGGGGGCTCCCTGGGGTTGACGGCCGGTGAGGTCGTCCCCTCGTTTCACGGATTCTCGCGCAGAATGTTGCGCAGCGAGATCTCCGGTTGGGTCCAGCCGGGGCCGCCGACGTAGCGGCCGATTTCCTTGCCGTCGCGGTAGACGATCGCGGTGGGGAGTTCCTTGACTCCGAGCCGGTCGACCTCGGCGTCGCCCCAGGGGTTGTCGTCGCCGAGGCCGTAGTAGGTGAAGCGCAGCGGCGATTCCAGGAGCTGTTCGTGCACCTTGAGGCCGCGCGGCATGAAGCGCTCGCAGACGTGGCACCAGGAACCGAAGACGGTCCGGACTTCGACGCCGGCGCCGAGTTCGGCCAGCTCGGCGACGACTGCCGGGTCGCTCTCGTAGGCGTTCGCTGAGCGGCGATACGCGGGATCGTGGTCGTACAGGGCCTCGAGTGTCGCTTCGCCGGCCAGCGAGGGTCGTTGCCGGAGCTGGGCGCGAACCCCGTCGACGTCGAACTCGAGCCCCTTGGGGATCTGGCGAAAGGGCATCGGGGAGCCGAACAGGGCGCCGGGCAGCAGGTCCACCGTGTCCTCTCCCGTCGGCGAGATCTTGAGCAACTGGACCTTGTACGAGGCCTGGTTGCGGGCGCTGAGCAGCACCGGCGAGGGCAGATCGTCGGCGATCACGAGGAACGCGCCGGCGGCCCGGGAGAGGTAGAGCTGCGCGCCGGTGGCCTCCTGCCCCTGGAGGAAGAGCTGGTAGTCGCCGACGAGTTGAAAGCCACGCAGGTCGTCCTGCGCCCCGGCGGTTCCCGCGGCGGCCAGAAAGGCGGCGACCGCCGCCAGGAGCACGCGTACCGTTGTCTTGCGGGCGATGGGAAGTCTCATGCGGTTTCCTTTTCTGAGGGAATGGCTGCTGAAGGCAGGTTGTGTCGTCGAACGAGGCGGCGGAGGAACTCGGCTCCCCTTAGCCGCCCTTCGCTCGGGGGTGGGTTTCCCGGTAGACCTGAAGCAGGCGCCCGGTGTCCACGTGCATGTAGCGCTGGGTGGTGGCGAGGGAGGCGTGGCCGAGCAGTTCCTGGATCGAGCGGAGGTCGGCCCCGGACTCGAGCAGGTGGGTGGCGAAACTGTGTCGCAGGGCGTGCGGATGCGCGCCCGCCGCCTGTGCCGTTTCCGCGACGTAGCGGTCGATGATGCGGCGGACGGAGCGCGCGCTCAGTCGGCTTCCCTTCTGGTTCAGGAACACCGGTTCGTCGCGGTCGGTTCCGCCGCTCGGGCTCCGGAACACCCCTTCCCAAGCGTCGAGCCACTGCCTGAGCGCCTGCTCCGCCGGCTCTCCGAAGGGCGTCATGCGCTCGCGGTCGCCCTTGCCAACGACCCGGAGCACCCTGGCGCCGAGGTCGATGTCGCGCCAGTTCAGAGCGACGAGTTCGCCGACCCGCAGGCCGGAGGCATAGAGCAGCTCGAGGAGCGCGCGGTCCCTGAGACCGAGCGGTCCGGCGCGGCTGGCGGGCGCTTCGAGCAGGGCGTCGATCTCGGCGGGTCGCAGGTGCCGGGGCAGAGTCTTCTCGACCTTCGGCGTCGGCACGGAGTCGGCCGGGTTCGACTGCATGCGGCCGGAAAGGCAGGCGTAGCGGAACAGGCCTCGAAGTGACGACAGATGCCGGCCCTGGGTTCGACGGGCCAGCCGGCGCTTGTTCAGAGAGGCGACGAAGGACCGGACCAGGAGCTGGTCGATGTCTTTGAGGTCCGACGCGTTGCCGCCGCCGGCGGCGCGAAAGCCGGCGAAGGCGGCCAGGTCCCGGCCGTAGGCGCGTACGGTGTGCTCCGAGCAGTTGCGCTCCAACTCGAGGTACTCCAGGAAGTCCGCGATCAGTTCCGCGAGCGCGCCGCGGCGCTCGTCTTCTTCGTGCGTCCCGGCACGCTGAACGGTGGTTCCCATGAGAGTGCTTCGCCGATGCCCATGCTATCGGCCCATGCCGCCAGGGCGTCGCTCGCACGGGCCACGTAGGCGGCGCGGCGGTCGCGTCGCGGCACCCGTCGGCCAAGCGGTTCGAGCAGGCCGTAGTTGATGTTCGTCGGCTGGTAGCGCTTCGGGTTCGATTCGGTCAGGTGCCTCGCCAGGGCTCCCAGCGCTGTCGTGTCGGGCAGCGGAGGCGGCTGTTGCTCCCGCTCCTGAAGCAGCAGGTAGAGCGCGACGGCAAGTCCGGTGGCGGCGGACTCGAGGTAGCCCTCGACGCCGGTCATCTGGCCCGCCAGCCTCAGGTTGGGCCGCGCGGCGATGCGGTACCAGCGGTCGAGGTGCAGCGGCGCGTTGATGAAGGTGTTGCGATGCACCTGGCCGTAGCGGACGAAGCGGGCCGCTTCCAGACCTGGAAGGGTGCGCAGGACACGGCGCTGTTCGGGCCAGGTCATCCGCGACTGGAAGCCGACCAGGTTGTACTGGCTGCGGGCGAGATCCTCCTGCCGGAGCTGGACGACGGCATGGGGGCGGTCGCCTTCCGGGGTGGTGAGGCCGACCGGCTTCATCGGCCCGAAGCGCAGGGTGTCCTCGCCGCGGCGGGCGAGTTCCTCGATCGGCAGGCAGCCCTCGAAGAACAGGGGCCGTTCGAACTCGCGCAGCTCGATCGTGTCCGCCTCGAGCAGCCGCCGATGGAAGGACCGGTACTCCAGTTCGTCGAGCGGGCAGTTCAGGTAGTCGTCGCCGCCCTTGCCGTAGCGGGAAGCCCGGAACAGCACTTCGTTGTTCAGGCTGTCGCCCGTGACGATCGGAGCGATCGCGTCGTAGAAGTAGAGATGGTCGGCGCCGATCAGTTGCTCGAGCTCCCGCGTCAGCGCTTCCGAGGTCAAGGGCCCGGTCGCGATCACGCAGTCGCCCTCGTCGGGCGCCGGCAGCGCGGTCAATTCCTCGCGCCGGAGTTCGATCAGCGGTTGCGCTTCGATTGCGGCCGTCACAGCGGCGGCGAATCCCGCGCGGTCAACGGCCAGGGCGCCGCCGGCCGGCACGGCGTTGCTCCGCGCGGCGGCGATGATCAGCGAGTCGAAGCGCTCCATCTCCCGCTTGAGCAGTCCCGCGGCATGGTGCGGGTCGTCGCTGCGCAGCGAGTTGGAGCACACGAGTTCGGCGAGATCGCCGCCGGCGTGAGCCGGTGTGGAGCGCTGCGGCCGCATCTCGTACAGAGTCACGGCGCGGCCCCTGGAGGCGAGTTGGAAGGCGCACTCGCTACCGGCGAGCCCGCCGCCAACGACTACGACGGGCGCGGTCATCGGTGCATCATGGCTCAAGGGCCGCCGGCTTGACAAGGTTCACTGCTCTACTAAGGTGCCCGCGCTCATGGCTAACTCTCTCGAGACCGATCCGAACCTCGCCGGCAAGGGTAAGGTGGCCCGCGCGCATGGCTAACGCTCTCGTCATCGTCGAGTCGCCGGCCAAGGCCCGGACGATCGAGCGCTACCTCGGTCCCGGCTACAAGGTCGAGTCTTCGATCGGTCACATACGGGACCTGCCGCGCACCGCTGCCGAGGTGCCGCAGAAGTACCGGGGGCGCCCCTGGGCACGGCTTGGCGTCGATATCGAGGGCGGATTCGATCCCCTGTACGTGATCCCAAGCGAGAAGCGAGCTCAGATCACCAAACTTCGCAGTGCGCTGCGCGGAGCCGACGAGCTGGTGCTCGCCACCGATGAAGACCGTGAAGGCGAGGCGATCGCCTGGCACCTCCAGGAGGTACTGCGTCCCAAGGTGCCGGTGCGGCGGATGGTCTTTCACGAGATCACGAAGGCCGCCGTCGAGGCGGCGCTGAGCGATACGCGAGAGATCGACCGGCGCCTGGTGGACGCTCAGGAGGCGCGCCGGGTACTGGATCGGCTCTACGGCTATGAGGTCTCGCCGGTGCTGTGGAAGAAGGTCCAACCGCGGCTTTCGGCGGGCCGCGTTCAGTCGGTGGCGACCCGGATCGTGGTTGAGCGGGAGCGCGAACGGATGGCCTTCGTTGCTGCCGACTACTGGACCGTGGAAGTGGAGCTTGAAACGGAGGACGGCGAGGCAAAGCGCTTCCCGGCCCGCGTGTCGGCTCTGGGTGGCAGGGCTCTGGCGCGCGGGCGCGATTTCGACCGGAACACCGGCAAGCTGAAGACCGCCGCCCACCTGCTGCTGGAGGCCGAGGCCGGCAAGCTGGGACGTGAGCTGCCGGCGACGCGGCCAGTGGTCTCCGAGGTCAGGGAACAGCCGTTCACCCGCCGGCCGTACGCGCCCTTCATCACCTCGACCCTGCAGCAGGAGGCCGCGAGGAAGCTCCGGTTCACCGCGCAGCGGACGATGAGGGTGGCCCAGGGTCTGTACGAGAACGGCTACATCACCTACATGCGGACGGACTCGACCGCGCTTTCGGGCCAGGCGATCGCCGCCGCGCGGAGGCAGATCGTCGAACTCTACGGGTCCGAGTATGCGCCGGAGAAGCCGCGTTTCTACGCCGGGAAGGCCAACGCCCAGGAGGCGCACGAGGCCATCCGGCCGGCGGGAACGGACTTTCGGACGCCGAAGCAGGTCAGCGGGCGCCTGGACCGCGACGCCCTTCGCCTCTACGAGTTGATCTGGAAACGGACACTGGCGTCCCAGATGAAGGACGCGAAGGGGACGAGCACCCGCGTCCTCCTCTCGACGTCCACGCCGTCGGCGGACGCCGTGGGGCTGACCGCCTCCGGCCGCGTCCTTCGCTTTGCCGGGTTTCTGCGGGTCTATGTGGAGAGTCGGGACGATCCGTTGGCGCGAGCGGAAGACGAGGAGCGCTTTCTTCCGGCGCTTCGCCAGGGCCAGTCGGTCGGCGTGGCAAGCGCCGAGCCGAAGGGGCATACGACCCAGCCGCCGGCGCGGTACACCGAAGCCAGCCTGGTGCGGGAGTTGGAAGAGCAGGGTGTTGGGCGGCCGTCGACCTACGCCGCCATCCTTCAGACGATTGTCGACCGGGGTTACGTCTGGAAGAAGGGTTCGGCCCTGGTGCCGACGTTCCTTGCCTTTGCCGTCACGCGGCTGCTCGAAGAGCATCTGGGCGATCTCGTCGACCTGGACTTCACAGCACGCATGGAGAGCGATCTGGACGAGATCGCCGGCGGCGCCCTCGAAGCCGAGCCCTGGTTGCGCAGCTTCTACTACGGCCGCCAGAAGGACCAGGCCGGTGACGGACGCCGGGGTCTCCAGTCCATGGTCGGCGAGGGTGTGGGCGACATCGACGCCAGGGCGATCTGTTCGCTGCGCCTGGGGAAGGACGAGGACGGCCGGGAGGTGGTCGTTCGGGTCGGCCGCTACGGCACCTACCTGCAGGCCGGCGACGACGGGCAACGTGTCTCGATCGATGACAACGTGCCGCCGGATGAAGTGACTCTCGAACGCGCGCTGGAGCTGCTCCAGGGGGCGGCGGAGCAGAGCGGTCCGCTGGGACAGCATCCGGAAACGGGCGAACCGATCTACGTCAAAACGGGCCGGTACGGCGACTACGTTCAGTTGGGCGATCCGAGCCCGGAGGGAAAGGGTCGCAAGCGCTCCGCGAAGACCGGCAAGCCGAAGATGGCCAGCTTGTGGCCGTCCATGGACCGCGGCAGCCTGACGCTGGACGAGGCCCTCCTGGTGCTTTCGTTTCCGCGTGAACTTGGCGACCACCCGGACACCGGTGAGCCGGTCACGGTGCAGGATGGACGTTTCGGTCCCTACGTTCGCAGTGGCAAGGAGAGCCGCAGCCTGGAGCGCCACGAGCAACTGGCAACCGTGACTCTGGAGCAGGCGCTCGAACTGCTGCGCCAGCCCAAGCGCCGGCGCGGGGCCTCGGCGTCGGTACTCAGGGAACTCGGAGAGCACCCCGGGAACGGCCTCGACCTCTCGGTGAAGAAGGGGCGGTTCGGTCCCTACGTGACGGATGGCCAGGTGAACGCCTCGTTGCCGAAGGGTCGGGATCCCCAGGAGGTGGATCTGGCGGAGGCGGTCGAGTTGCTGGCGGCTCGGGAGGACAAGCTGAGGGCTCAGGGCAAGGACCCCAGGGCGCCGAAGCGGCGGCCGGCCCGGAAGCGCCGTGCGACGAAGAAGAAGACGCGCTAGCGCGCGGCCCAGTGCTTGCGGCGCACCCAGTCCTGCCGTGCGAGCTCCTAGCGGGTCGTTAGCGCGTAGTGCGCGCCATCGTAGCGGCGCACCAGACCGTCGACCTCCAGGCGGGCCAGGGTCGCCAGCACCCCCGGGATCGGAAGCCTCAGTCTGGATGCGAGTTCTTCGGGCGTCCGGCCGCCGTTCCTGAGCGCCACGAGGAGTTCGTCCACCTCGGTAGCGGTGCTCGTTGCCTTTGCAGTGTCGAGGCCGGGTTGGCCGCCGGCGTCCGCGATCGAGCGCTCCGGCGGCCTGCTTTCGAGCGCCTCGAGGACGGCGGTCGGCAGAGTCTCGAGCAGCGCATCCGGGTCGAGCGCGGGGATGGCGCCGTCCCGGAGCAGCAGGTGGGAGCCGGCCGATTCGCGGGAAAGCACCGAGCCCGGGACGGCGTAGACCTCACGCCCGAGGTCGAGCGCAAGGCGGGCGGTGATCAGGGAGCCCGAGCGGCTGGCGGCGCGGACCACGATCGATGCGAATCCGAGCGCGGCGATGATCCGGTTGCGAATCGGAAAGTGCCAGGGCCGGGGTTGCCAGCCGAGAGGAAACTCGGTGATGAGCGAGCCGCGCCGGGCGATTTCGGCGGCGGTTCGCCTGCTGTTGCGGGGGTAGTCGACATCCAGGCCGCAACCGAGCACGGCCGCGGTACGGCCGGTTCCGGCTCTCGCGGATAGAGCGGCGCGGTGGGCCGCCTGGTCGATGCCGCGTGCGAACCCGGAGATGATCGTCAGGCCGGCCGCGGCGAGCCGTCGCGCGAACCAGGAGGCGACTTCCAGCCCGTATGCGTCCGCCTTGCGTGAACCCACGATCGCGAGCCCAGGACCGGTGTCAAGCTGGCCGCGGATGTAGAGGACCGGCGGCGCATGCAAGCCCAGGTCCGCCAGGGCGGAGGGATACCCGGCATCGACGAGCGTGACGATCGTGGCGCCGGCCTCTTGCGCTTTCGCGTTCTCGTCGGCGACGCTCCCGAGGCAGCAGCGTGCGGCCCGCAGCGTCTCACGCACCTTGTCGACCGGCGCCTCCAGGCAGGCGGCTGCCTGGCTGGCGAAGCGGTCACAGGCGAGATCCCGTTCGGCCCGCAGCCGTTGGGCCAGGGCGCAGACCAGCCCCCGGTCTTCGTGCACCATGTTCAGGGCGATGAGGGCTCGCCGGACCTCCTCGTGGTTCGTCTCGCGAAGGCCGGTGTGTGTGGCCGGATCGTCTGCCATTTCTGTCTCCCTCGGTGGATCGGGACATGTCGTGTTGGCTGTAATCAGCTTCCAGAGACTGAGACGGATTCCCGGCTTGTGATCTATACTCGATCGGTGACGCGCACTGCTCAACGTCTGCAGCGCGTTCTGCCGCTGATCGTCGGCGTCTTCCTCGTGGTGACGGCGTCTGGTGTAGCCGATGCGCAGAAGCGCAAGGTGGCCCCCGAAGCGCGTCAGCAGTGGCAATTCGGCGTCGACATGGCCAATCGCGGTCTCTGGAGCGAGGCCCTGTTCCGGTTCGAACAGGCCCGCAGGATCGAACCGGAACACCCGAAGCTGCTGAGCAACATCGCCGTGGCTCACGAGGCCCTGGGCTTGTTCGAGGAAGCTCTGAACTACTACCAGCAGGCCCTCAGGTTGGCGCCCCGCGAACGCGACGTGCGACGGAACTACTCGCGCTTCGTCGAGTACTACCAGAACTTCAAGGGCAACAGCGCCGAGGAGGAATCCGGGCCCGGCGGACCCGCGACGGCTCCGGGGTTGACCGACAGCAGCACGGCTGCGCCTCCCGCCTCCGGTCCGTGACCGGCTACCGTAGGTGCGTCGATGTTGCGGGGACTGTGGAATGGTTCTTGCACGGTCGATGTTGGATGGCTGGGAGTGTGACGTGACGAAACGAGGCAACCGACTATCGGCGGTCGTTGCCCTGAGTGGTCTGCTTGCGGGCCTTCTGGGCCTCCTGGCGGTTGCGCCGGCGAGCGCGGAGGGCACGGTGGAAGTGCGGCTCAAGCTGCCGATGCGGGCGCGGATCGATCTCGCCGGCCGCAACACCCTGTTGCCGGCGCCCTTTCTGGTCGTCAGCCAGGAGGGTGAAGGCCGGATCGAAGGTACGGACATCGACGTGCAGGGAGAGTTCGAGCGCTACCTGAACAAGGTTCTCCGGCGGGAGACGGATCTGCGGATCGTCGAGGCCGGCCGCATCGACTACCCGACCTACGATCTGGAGATGCTGGCGCGGGACGAGGATTTCTGGCGCAGTCTGGGGGAACGGACGGAGGCGGACCTCATCCTTGCCGGCACGCTGGACTTCGACATCCAGGACCGGTCGGGCTACCGGACGGAGGAGTACACGTCCCCCTTCGATGGCCGCACCATGTACCGGCAGGTGCTGGTCGAACAGACGGGATTCGAATACGACATCGTCGTCATGGTCTTCGACGGCAAGAACGGCGAACTGATCTACAACGACAACTTCAAGGACTTCAAGAGCTTCGAAGGCGAGCAGGCGGATCCGCTGCAGGGCATGTTCGAGAACCTGTACGCGCTCGAGGACCGTATTCTCGGCGTCTTCACGCAGAAGGACATCGAAGTGGCGCGCGTGATCTTCACGCCCTGAGGCCTCAGGGGAGGAGCTAGTGAACTCAGCAGTACTTCGGCCTGCGCGACAGTGGGCCATCCGCGTAGCCGCACTTGCCTGCGCCCTTCTGGTCGGTGCGGGCGCCGGCCTGCAGGCTCAGGGCTTCGGCAAGAACAAGATTCGCTACGAGGACTTCGACTGGCGCATCTACCACTCGACCCACTTCGACATCTACTACTACTCGGAGAGCGAGAGCCAGCTCCAGAAGGTGGCTTCGCTGGCCGAGAGCGCCTACGACCAACTGTCGCTCGACCTGGACTACCAGATCCAGGAGCCGACGCCGCTGATCATCTACAACACCCACTCGGACTTCCTCCAGAACAACGTGATGATCAACTTCATCCCGGAGGGAGTCGCGGCCTTCGCCACCTCGGCCAGGTTCCGGATGGTGATGCCGATCGACCTGCCGGACATCGAGCTCTACGAGCTGCTGCTCCACGAACTGACTCACATCTTCCAGTACCACATCCTCTTCGGGGGCAGCCTCGGTCGTGCCTTGACCAGCAGCCCGCCGCAGTGGCTGATGGAGGGGATGGCGAGCTACTTCGCGAAGGATGAGAGCGCTTCGGACCGGATGTATCTGAGGGACGCGGTAGTCAACGACCGCCTGCCACCGATCACGTCGGGCCAGGCCGGTGGCTTCTTCGCCTATCGCTACGGCCACGCCGCGTTCGACTTCATGGAGGAACGTTGGGGCGCGGACGGCGTGATCGATTTCCTGTTCGAGTTCCGGAACACGATCGGCTCCCGCGTCGGGCGCGCGGTCGAGCGAGCCTTCCGGATCGATCCGGAAGACTTCGACCTGGAGTTCCGCCGCTGGCTGCGCAACAGGTATCTGCCGGAACTCGTGGCGACCGGCGAGCCGAGCGACTTCGGGCGGCCGTTCCGGACAAGTCCCCAGGGCAGTCAGGAAACGTCACCCGTGGCCTCGCCGTCCGGTGATCTGGTAGCCGCGTTCTCGACCTTCCAGGGCGACATAGACATCGTCCTCTTCGACACCCAGGAACGGGAGCCGGTCAGGAACCTGACCAAGGGCTACACGGCGGAGTTCCGCCACTACGTCGCGCAGATGCTGAGCCTCGGGCGAAAACACGGGAGCGATCTGGCGTTCTCGCCGGATGGCAACTCGCTGGCCGCCTTCGTGCGCAAGGAAGCGGGGTACTCGCTGGCGATCGTCAATGTGCTGGGCGGCGGCGTTCGTCGCGTGATCGACATGGAGATCGAGCAGCAGACGGCGCCCACCTGGAGTTCGGACGGCCGGAAGATCGCCTTCGGCGGGAATCAGAACGGGCAGTACGACATCTTCGAGCTCGACCTGGACACGCTCGAGATCCGGAACCTGACCAACGACGAGGTCTTCGACGGAGCGCCGTCGTACTCTCACGACGGCAAGTGGCTGGTGTTCTCCTCGGTGCCGGGCGAGACGGGCCAGCTCTTCCGCCTGGACCTTGAGAGCCTGGAGCGCAAGCGCATCAGTAGCGACGACCACCACAACACCGATCCGGTGTTCTCGGGGGATGACGGCACGGTGTACTTCACGTCGGACCGGAGCGGGGCCGAGAACATCTTCGGGCTCGACCTGGATACGGGCGAACTTCGCCAGTACACGAACGCGATCACCGGCTGCTTCCAGCCGACCGTCCTGACGACGGCCGGCAGCGATGACCGCCTGGTCTACACGGGCTTCTGGAAGGGCCGCTTCGACCTCTACGAGAGAGACATCGAGGAACCGATCGGTGAAGTCCAGATCGTCGACGTGGGGATCGGCGGTGATCCGATTCCAGCCATCGACCTCTTCGAGCCCGACATTCAGGTCTCGATCGACGAGTCGAACAAGGAGGACAAGCGGGGGTGGAGGCTGTTCCTGGAAGACGCCCAGACCGCGATCGGGGTGGACGACAACCAGACCTTCCTGGGCCAGGTCTACCTCCAGTTCTCGGACTTCCTCGGCGACCGGCGGCTGTTCACGACCTTCGCGTCGGTCGAGAGCTTCTCGCAGTTCAACGTGACCTACCTGAACCTGTCGGACAGGCTGCAGTGGCAGGTGTCGTTGTTCGACAACCGCGCCTTCTACGTCGGCTACGACTACCGCTTCGGGTACTACGAGCGGGGCAGGTCGTTCTTCCAGCAGACCGGCGCCATTTTCTCGATTTCCTACCCGATGAGCTTCTACCGGCGCTTCGAACTGGGGGCCGGGTACATCCGGCGCAAGCTGGACTACCAGAACTACGCGCGCGACAGCGACTTCCGCCTGCTTCTGGACGATTTCGGCCGGCCGATTCCGACCGTCACCCCGCGCGACGACGACTATCCGGTGATCCAGACCGCTCTGGTCGGGGACACGACCGTGTTCGGCCCGGCCGGGCCCTCGAGCGGCCACCGCTACCGGTTGTCGGCCGAGTACGCCCCGGACCTCGAGACGTCGGGCGTGCTGACCCAGACGATCCAACTGGACGCCCGCAAGTACTTCCCGCTCACCCGGCGCAGCGTCTTCGCGACTCGCCTGTTCGGCAGCGTGAGAACCGGGAACTTCCCCAATCCGGTGTACTTCGGCGGCCTGGACACGGTGCGGGGGGTCGACTTCCGCGACATGGTCGGCGACCACGGCTTCTTCACGAACCTCGAGCTTCGTTTTCCGCTGATCGACTTCTTTGTGACGCCGATCTGGACCTTCCAGGGGATCCAGGGGAGATTCTTCCTCGACATTGCCGGCGCGTACTTCGACGGCGTCCAGGACTTCAACGTCTGGGACTCCGAGAACAGCCGGCTGGACGACGCGATCGCCGCCTACGGCTTCGGTCTCACGGTGAGAATGCTCGGCGTCGATCTGCACTGGGACTTTGCGACCCAGTGGGACCTCAAGGAGTCGGGCGACAGCCGCACGACGTTCTGGATCGGTCAGCGCTTCTAGAGTTCGCAGCGGCGCCGGGCATCGACATTTCCGATGCCTGGAGGCCAACTCCCGCTCTTCGGTGACGGCGCCCTGGCGGCCGCCGCGCGGGAGTCGAAGCTTCACTCGCGGCGTCGTCTGGACGGCGGCGGCGATGGGCTCAGGGCAGCCGTCCTGGGATCGGGGAGTGGCGGCAACAGCACGATCGTGGAGAGCGTCGATGGCTGCCTGCTACTCGATGCGGGGTTCTCCTGCCGGGAACTGGAGCGGCGGCTCGACCTGGTCGGCCGTTCGGCGGCCGACGTGGACGCGGTGCTGCTGACCCACGAGCACGAGGACCACAGTCGCGGCGCCTGCCGCTTCGCGCGCCGCCACCAGGTTCCGGTCTACGGTACGCGAGGCACGTATCGTGGTCCCCAGTTGCGCGAACTCGGCCGATTCGCGCGGCCGATGGGGCCCGCCGTGCCGCTCGCCGCAGCCGGCTTCCGGATCGAAGTGTTCCCGGTGTCGCACGATGCGCGCGAACCGGTCGGCATCGTCGTCGAGAGCGGCGGTGGGTGCCGTCTCGGGCTGGCGACGGATCTTGGTCGCCGGACCGCGGAGGCGTGGCGCAGCCTCCGGGATCTCGACGTTTTACTGCTCGAGTCGAATCACGATCTCGACATGCTGCGCACGGGACCATACCCTTGGCGCCTGAAGGAGCGAGTCGCGTCGGCACGTGGACACCTCAGCAATGAGGAAGCCGCGGCGGGCCTCGACGAACTCCTGTCTGATCGCTTGTCGTGGGTCGTCCTGTGTCACCTCTCGGAAACGAACAACTCGCCCGCGTTTGCCGCCGCGGCGGTGCAGCCGGTCCTCGATCGCCGGGGTTCCAGTGCGAAGCTCGTGGTGGCCGAGCAGCATCGCCCCGGACCGTGGCTGGAGGTCGGTCAAGGAAGCGACCAAGGCAACTGAAGCCGGATGGCAATAGGGAGTTGAGTTGACGCGAAACGGAAACGGAAACGGCTACGTCGTGCGGGTGCTGGTCTACCCTCGCGCTGAGGTTCTCGACCCCCAGGGACGGGCCATCGAGGACGCGCTTGGACGGATCGGTTTCGACGGTGTCGAGCGCATTCGAGCCGGCAAGACCTTCGAGGTCTCGCTGAACGCGGCGAGCAGAGCCGAGGCGTCGGAGGCGATCGAACGGATGTGCCGGCAACTGCTGGCGAACCCGATCGTCGAGGACTACAGCGTGGAGTGGCTCTCAAGGTGAAGTGCGGGATCGTTGTCTTCCCGGGCAGCAACTGCGATCACGACGTGTACTACGTCCTCAAGCGTGTGCTTGAGCAGGAAGCGGTGTTCCTCTGGCACCAGGAGACATCGCTGCAGGAGTGCGAGCTGGTCGTCCTGCCGGGCGGATTCTCGTACGGCGACTACCTCCGGGCCGGCTCGATGGCGGCGCATTCGCCGATCATGGCGGCGGTGTGTCGGCACGCCGAGGCGGGGGGGCGTGTGCTCGGCATCTGCAATGGCTTCCAGATGCTCCTCGAGGCGGGTCTGTTGCCGGGCGCGATGCGGCGGAATCGCAACCTCCGGTTCCTCAGTGTCGACGTGCACTTGAGGGTCGAGCGCAACGACCTGGTCTATAGCTCGGGCTACCGTCGGGGCGATGTGTTGCGCATGCCGATTGCGCACGCCGAGGGCAACTACGTGGACAGCGACGAGGCCCTGGACGAACTCGAACGCTCGGGACAGGTGGTGTTCAGGTACGTGGATGCCGATGGGAGGGTGGCTCCCGCGGCGAACCTGAACGGATCGAAGAGATCGATCGCCGGTGTGTGCAACGCGGACGGCAACGTGCTCGGCCTGATGCCTCATCCGGAGCGCTGCGCCGAGGACCTGCTGGGCAACGGCGACGGGCTCGCGTTGCTGGCCGGAGCCGTTCAGGCCGGCCGCGTCCGCGTCGGCCGCCTGGCGGCGGCGGTCGGCGGGTAGACGTCGTGACGGCGCCCAGTTCCCTTCCCGGCGAGCCTCCGGTGGATGCCGGCCTCGCCGCCGAGCATGGCCTGACGACCGAGGAGTACAGCGGCCTCTGCGACCTTCTCGGTCGCGTCCCGACCTACACGGAGCTGGGAATCGCGTCGGCTCTCTACTCGGAGCACTGCTCGTACAAGTCGTCGAAGATCCATCTGCGGCGGTTTCCGACCCGGAGTCGCCGGGTCGTCCATGGGCCCGGCGAGAATGCCGGGGTCGTTGACATCGGCCACGGCTGGGTGGCGGCCTTCAAGATGGAGAGCCACAACCACCCGAGCTTCATCGAGCCGTATCAGGGCGCAGCCACGGGCGTGGGCGGAATCCTGCGTGACGTCTTCACGATGGGGGCGCGGCCGATCGCCTGCCTCGACTCGTTGCGTTTCGGCGACATCGACGGCGAGCGCGGCGCGCGGATGCGGCACCTCGTCGACGGCGTGGTGCGTGGCATCGGCGACTACGGCAACTGTGTCGGCATTCCGACGGTGGGAGGCGAGACCGGCTTTCACAGTTCCTACAACGGCAACATCCTGGTCAACGCGTTCGCGCTCGGGGTCTGTCGTCGGGAAAGGATCTTCACGGCTGTTGCTTCGGGGGCCGGGAATCCGATTCTCTACGCCGGCAGCCGCACGGGTCGCGACGGCATTCACGGCGCGACGATGGCTTCGGAGGCCTTCGACAGCGAGAGCGAGGCCAAGCGGCCCACGGTGCAGGTCGGCGACCCGTTCACCGAAAAGGTACTGCTCGAGGCGAGTCTCGAGGCGATGCGGAGCGGGGTCGTGCTCGGGGTGCAGGACATGGGCGCGGCAGGTCTGACCAGTTCGTGTTTCGAGATGGCGGCTCGCGGTGGCGCGGGCGTGGACGTCGACCTCGACCTGGTGCCGCTGCGTGAGGCCTCCCTGACGCCGTACGAGATCATGCTCTCGGAGTCTCAGGAGCGGATGGTCTTCGTCACGCAGAAGGGACAGGAGCAGGCCGTCGCCTCGATCCTCTCCCGCTGGGGCCTTGAAGCGTCGACGATCGGCCGGGTGACGGACGACGGGCGCGCCCGGCTGACTTTCGGCGGCCGAAAGGTAGCGGACATGCCGGTGGAGCCGCTGGTGGATGGTGCGCCCGTGTATGACCGGCCCGCGGCGCCTCCCGGGGACCTTGTCCATCGCCAGGAGGACGTGGAGCCCGAGCCGCCGGACGACCCACTCGGTGCGCTCAAGCGCCTCCTGGGGACGCCCGAACTGGGCGACAAGGCCTGGATCTACC
The DNA here is from genome assembly GCA_965232105.1 of Thermoanaerobaculia bacterium. Lineage (GTDB taxonomy): Bacteria > Acidobacteriota > Thermoanaerobaculia > Multivoradales > Multivoraceae > Multivorans. The sequence continues at coordinate 653,108 of OZ246956.1, read as the reverse complement.
AGCAGTACGACTCGACGGTGCGCTCGAACACGATTGTCGGGCCGGGCGCCGACGCCGCCGTCCTTCGACTCAAGGGCACGCCGTCCGGACTCGCGCTGACCTCGGATACGAATCCCTCCTACTGCTGGCTCGACCCGCGGACGGGGGGGCGGCAGGCTGTCGCGGAGGCGGTCCGGAACCTGGCTACGGCCGGCGCCGAGCCGGTGGGAATGACGAACTGTCTGAACTTCGGCTCGCCGGAGAACCCGGAGATCGCATGGCAGCTTCGCGAGTGCATCTCCGGGATGGCCGATGCGTGCCGGGCGTTCGACGTTCCGGTGATCTCCGGCAACGTGTCCCTCTACAACGAGACCGAGGGCGAAGCGGTGCGACCGACGCCCACGGTGGCGATGGTGGGAGTGATCGATGGGCTGATGGACCTTGGCGACGAGGCTGAAATCCACCGGCTGCTCGGCTGCGGTTTCTGGCGCCCGGGCGATCGGGTGCTGCTCCTGGGCAGTGAAGGGGACGAGTTCGGCGGTTCGGCCTACCAGCGACTGCTCTACGGGGTCGAGGCGGGGCGTCCACCCGCCGTCGATCTTCGAGCGGAGGCCGCCCTCTGCGCGTTGCTGCGCAAAGCGCGCCGGACAGGCTGGCTGAGCGGCGCTCACGACCTCGCTGAAGGCGGCCTGCTCGTGGCTCTGGCGGAGTGCGCCATGCCCTGGGGTTTGGGAATGCGCGGGCACACAGGCGGCAGCCCGCTGAGTCTCTTCTCGGAGGCGCAGGGGAGGGCGCTCGTCACTCTCGCGCCGGCCCGGGTCGACGATTTCTTCGCGACCGCGGAAGAGTTCGGAGTGCCCGCCTCGGACCTGGGCGAAGTCGGGGGTGATCGTCTCGTACTGGGGTATGACGGCGGCGTCGTCGATGGCGCGATCGACGACCTGCGGGCCGTTTGGGCCCAGGCGCTTCCGCGGGCCGTCGGCTAACCTACACCGAGATGTGCGGGATCTTCGGTATTGAGGGAGCGCCGGACGCGGCAAACCTCACTTACCTTGGCCTCTACGCAGAGCAGCACCGCGGCCAGGAAAGCGCCGGGATCGTTTCCTGGGACGGGGAGCAACTTCATGCCGAGCGCGGCATGGGGAAAGTGGCCGAGATCTTCGACGCCGGCAAACTGGCTGGCCTTCCGGGCGAGCGAGCGATAGGTCATACGCGGTACTCGACGGCCGGTTCGAGTGTCATCGCGAACGCTCAGCCGATCGTCGTCATGACCTCGATGGGTCCGCTCGGCATCGTCCACAACGGCAACCTGGTCAGTGCGATGGCCACCCGCCACGAATTGGAGGCGGCGGGATCGATCTTCCAGACCACCAGTGACTCGGAGGTCTTCCTCCACCTGATGGCCACGCGGCCTCACGAGGAGATCGTCGAGTCGCTTCTGCGGGTGCTCGGAGAGGTAAGGGGCGCCTACTCTCTTCTCCTCATCAGCCAGCAGGGCTTGATCGCTGCGCGCGACCCCTACGGGTTCAGGCCGTTGATTCTGGGGGATCTCGATGGTCAACCCTGTTTCGCGTCCGAGAGTTGTGCTTTCGACCTGCTGGAGGCGCGTTCTCTGCGCGAGCTCGACCGCGGCGAGGTGGTGCTGGCTCGGGGCGACCGCATCGAGAGCTACCGCGTCCCTCCGGTTTCGAGGGCGGCTCGTTGCGTCTTCGAGCACGTCTACTTCGCGCGCCCGGACAGCGAGGTGTTCTCGGACTCGGTTGCCCAGTCGCGTCTCCTCATGGGAGCCCGTCTGTCTCAGGAGGCGCCGGTTGAGGCGGATCTCGTCGTGCCGGTTCCCGACAGCGGGCTCTACGGTGCGCTCGGATTCAGCCGCGCCTCCGGGACGCCGCTCGAACTGGGTCTGATCCGGAACCACTACATCGGCCGCACGTTCATCGAACCGCAACAGTCGATCCGGCACTTCGGCGTCAAGGTCAAGCTGAACCCGGTTCGCGAACTCATTGCAGGTAAGCGCATCGTGCTGGTGGACGATTCGATCGTGCGGGGCACGACATCGCGCAAGATCGTCAGCATGGTCCGCGAAGCCGGTGCATCGGAGGTCCACATCCGAATCACGTCGCCGCCCACGGCGTTCTCCTGCATCTACGGCATCGATACGCCCACGCGCGGCGAGTTGATCGCGTCGGACCACTCCCTGGAGGAGATTCGACGTTTCATCCGAGCCGACAGTCTCGCCTATCTCTCGCTCGAGGGATTGCTCGGTTGCGTTTCCGGTCATCCGGATACGTACTGCACGGCCTGCTGGACAGGTGAGTATCCCGTGCCGGCCGAAGGTCACGGCGAGACGCAGGCGGAGCTCTTCCCGCTCCGCCTGGAAGCGGGCTAGAGCCGCCAAACCCGTCGCAGACTCCGTGTTTGGCCCCATCCCCCACCTCACCAGGACGCTGCGCGGCGGAACTCACCGCGTGTCGTTCCGCGGCGCAGCGTCCTGGCACCGGTGAAGAACGCAGACGCCTACCGGGCGGCGGGCGTGGATCTGGCGGCCCAGGACCGAGCCCTGGCCGGCATCGGCGACCTGGTGAAGTCGACCTTCACCGAGGGTGTGCTGAGTGGGCTCGGAGCCTTCGGCGGCCTGTTCGCTCTGCCCGGTTCCATGCGGGAGCCCGTGCTGGTGGCTTCGGCCGATGGCGTTGGCACCAAGCTGGCGGTCGCGCGCATGGCCGGTGATTTCAGCACCGTCGGCGCCGACCTCGTGAACCACTGTGTCAACGACATCCTGGTGCAGGGCGCTGTGCCGCTGTTCTTTCTCGACTACGTTGGTGCGGGGCAACTGGATGCCGAGCCGATGACGGCTCTGCTCCGGGGCGTGGCGGACGCCTGTGTCGACAACGGCTGCGCGCTTCTCGGAGGCGAGACCGCGGAGATGCCAGGCTTTTACCAGCCGGGAGACTACGAGTTGGTTGGCTTCATCGTCGGCGCCGTGGAGCGCGGGGCGATCCTGGATGGCTCCGCGGTCCGCGCCGGCGATCTGCTGATCGGTTTGCCGTCGGCCGGTCTGCACACGAACGGCTTCTCCCTGGCGCGGCGGGCCTTCTTCGACCTGGCCGGGCTCGACCTGCGTTCGCG
>OZ246956.1:0-645000 GCA_965232105.1 Thermoanaerobaculia bacterium | reverse complement strand
TCAATCCGCTCAGGGTTAGTCGGCCCCTAAGGCGAGGCTGAAAAGCGTAGTCGATGGGAGACAGGTCAACATTCCTGTACCGTTCCGTTCTCGTTATGACGATGAGGTGACGCAGAAGGATAGGCGAGCCTACGATTGGAAGTGTAGGTTGAAGCGTGTAGGCGGGAGCTGTAGGAAAGTCCGCGGCTCCATAACGCTGAGACGTGACCCCAAGGGCCTCGGCCCGCAAAGTCGCTGATTCCATGCTGCCAGGAAAAACCTCTAAGCAGAGAGCGGGGCGACCGTACCGCAAACGGACACACGTAGACGGGGAGAGAATCCCAAGGCGCTTGAGTGATCCCCTGTGAAGGAACTCGGCAAATTGACACCGTAACTTCGGGAGAAGGTGTGCCGTCGGCGGTGAGGAGGTTCGCCCTCCGAGCTGCTGGCGGTCGCAGTGAAATGGCCCAGGCGACTGTTTACTAAAAACACAGGACTCTGCTAAGTCGAATACGACGTATAGGGTCTGACGCCTGCCCGGTGCCGGAAGGTTAAGAGGAAGTGTTAGCTGGCCCTCGGGTCAGCGAAGCTCAGAATTGAAGCCCCGGTAAACGGCGGCCGTAACTATAACGGTCCTAAGGTAGCGAAATTCCTTGTCGGGTAAGTTCCGACCTGCACGAATGGCGTAACGATCTGGGCACTGTCTCCACAGGGGGCTCAGCGAATCTGTAGTACCGGTGAAGATGCCGGTTACCCGCATGAAGACGGAAAGACCCTGTGAACCTTTACTGCACCTTGGCACTGATCCCTGATGCGTTATGTGTAGGATAGGTGGGAGGCTTTGAAGCCGGGACGCTAGTCTCGGTGGAGCCAACGGTGAAATACCACCCTTATCGTATTGGAGATCTAACCTGGGCCCGTGATCCGGGTCGGGAACAGTGTCAGGCGGGTAGTTTGACTGGGGCGGTCGCCTCCTAAAAGGTAACGGAGGCGCTCGAAGGTTCCCTCAGGCTGATTGGAAACCAGCCGCAGAGCGCAAAGGCAGAAGGGAGCTTGACTGCGAGACCTACAAGTCGAGCAGGTACGAAAGTAGGACTTAGTGATCCGGTGGTTCCGTATGGAAGGGCCATCGCTCAACGGATAAAAGGTACTCCGGGGATAACAGGCTTATCGCCGCCAAGAGTTCACATCGACGCGGCGGTTTGGCACCTCGATGTCGGCTCATCACATCCTGGGGCTGAAGCAGGTCCCAAGGGTTCGGCTGTTCGCCGATTAAAGTGGTACGTGAGCTGGGTTTAGAACGTCGCGAGACAGTTCGGTCCCTATCTCATGTGGGCGTAGGATACTTGAGAGGAGCTGTCCCTAGTACGAGAGGACCGGGACGGACGAACCTCTGGTGCACCAGTTGTCGCGCCAGCGGCACAGCTGGGTAGCTATGTTCGGGAAGGATAACCGCTGAAAGCATCTAAGCGGGAAGCCAGCCTCGAGATGAGGTATCCCTGAAGACTCCTGGTAGATTACCAGGTTGATAGGCGGGGCGTGTAAGCGTTGTGAGACGTTTAGCTAACCCGTACTAATCGGTCGTTCGGCTTGACCATTTTTGAAGATTGCTGCACTCGGGACTTGGACGCTTAGGTTCTTCGTGAGAGATCGTGAAAGATCTTGTCAGGGAGATGACACCCAAAGGATTCGATTCAGGGCGGAGCCCCGGTAGGGGCTTTGCCAGGTTTTCCGGGATTTCCGGTGGCCGTAGCGCGGGGGAAACACCCGTTCCCATTCCGAACACGGCAGTTAAGCCCCGCAGCGCCGATGGTACTGCACCGGCGACGGTGTGGGAGAGTAGGTCGTCGCCGGGATCCTTCTGGCCCCCGGTGGGTTCACACCCACTGGGGGCCTTTGTCGTTCAGACGGCCCGGACGGCGTTGTGCTTCCCGAGAGAGCGAGGGTGAGCGGTCCAGTTTGCGTCTGGTTGGCTTAGGGGTAGTAGCCGCTCATCGTGTTGGCGGAGGCGTTCGGCTTGCGAACGTCGACCTTGATGCGCCTGAAGCCGTCGTCGTCGCGTGTGCTGCTGGATTGGTAAGCCAGGAAGTACTGGGACCGGAGTTCGCGCTGGACGTTGGCGTAGATCTCGTCGAGGGAGTCCGGGTCGCGAACGAAGTAGCTCTTGCCGCCCGTCTGCGTGCTCAGCCGGTCCAGCCGGCGCCTGGCGCCCGCCTCGTCGATTCCCAGGCCGATCGCGTAGATGGTCACCCCGGCGCGGCGGGCGTACTCGAGCGTGTCCTCGAAGGAGAAACGCGAAACCTCGTCCTTGCCGTCGGAGAGGAGGAGGATCGCCCGCTGACCGGTAACGCCGGCGAAGTGGTAGAGGCTGAAGATTAGGCTGTCGTAGAGAGCGGTCTGACCTTCGGCAACCAGACCGGCCAGACCGCTGCCCAGTTCTCTCAGGTCGTTGGTGAGGCGGACTGCCAGTTGCGGAAAGCGGTTGAACGTGATGACGGCCGCCCGGTCTCGCGGCGTCACCGCCTGTTCGAAGAACTCCAGCGCTGCCCGTCGGGTGATGTCCAGGGAGTCGCGCATCGAGGCGGAGTTGTCGATCAGGACGCCGACATGAATCGGCAGGTCGACCACGCGCTCGAAACGGCTGACGGTCTGAAGCTGGCCGTCCTCGAAGACGGTGAAGTCCCCCTGTGCCAGGCTGTCGATTGGGCGTCCGCTGCGGTCTGTGACAGAGATGAAGAGCTCGACGAACTGGACCTCGATCTGTTCGATGTCGGACGGCGAGTTGATGAACACGAGATCCTCGGCCGTGTTGCCGTCGCTCAGGTGCGCGACGGCGCGGACGTAGGAGACGCCCGCGCCCGCGGGGAGCTGAATCGGCTGGACGAAGGGCTCCTGGTACAGCGTCGACGTGAGGTCCTCGTTCAGGTAGAACTCGAGCCGGTCCAGCGTGGCCCGTTCCGGCACGTCGACATCCGCTCGCGCCCGCAGGCTTGAGACGTAGCGTTCGCCCCGATGCGGCTCGATCAGCCGGACGCTGAAGCTGTGTTCGCCGGCGTTGATCGCGAGTTCGTCCCAGGCAAGCAGATCGCCCTCGTCACCTACTCCTTCGACTCGTAGAGTGCGGGGCCGCGGAAAGTCGCCGAGATCGAGCTCGACGCTGAAGGGCGGGTGTGTCTTCCTCAGGACCTGGGCGTCGTCGAGCACGAAAGAGACAGCTGAGACTCCCTCGCCCTCGACGACCGCGTCGAAGCGCACCAGGCCGGAGAGAATCTCGCCCGCAGGCTTGAGAAGCCGGATCCGGACCGATTCGGAACCCACGCTGCTGGCCGCTTCGGCCAGCAGACGCTCGCCTTCGGCATCGGACCTGGGGAGTGGGGCGCGGTGGGACAGCCTGGGTACGGCGACATCCCCTTCTCCGCGGAAGAATCCGCCGCCGTTGACGTCCTCGAGGCGCAGGATGAGCCGATACGCCCCTGGGCGCAGGTAGCGTTGAAACGGCAGGAGCAGGCTGTGTCCGAGCTCGGAGACATGACCTTCAGCGGCCGGGAAGCCGAACTTGTATCGGAACGACTCGAACAGCTCCTGGTCCCTGACGACTTCGCCCACCAGCACGAGGTCGCGCGATCGATAGCCGGCGAACTCGCCAACTTCTATCGCCGAAGGGTCCACGTTGATGCGGCCCTGGACCACGGTACGGCTCTGAAAGCGGCCCAGGAAGTCGTACTCGACCTCCGCATGGAACAGTGGCGCGCCGGGAGGCAGATCGGTGGAGGCGGCGGCAAAGGCCGCCACCCACTCCTCGTTGCGTGGCCGGGGTCTGGACAGCACCCGCGCCAGTTGACTTGAGTAGTCGCTGCCCAGGCTGCGCACTTGGGCAACGACATCCTCCAGGAGGTGGCCGTTGATACAGGCCTTCGCCCCCTCGACGAGTCCGCGAATGTCGCCGCGCCCCGGCACCCAGACTCGGGCCTCGCCCAGGCCCCGGGCGCGTGCGAAGATCAACAGGAAGCGGAACCGCACACGGTCGCTGCCCTGGTAGATCCAGATCTCGGCCGGGATCCTCGTTGTAGTGCATCGGACCTGGATGATGCGGTGCGGTTCGCCGTGAATGAGCAGCACCTGCGAGCGGGCGTCGGTCAGGCCGCCGTAGTTGGAACGTGCGTAGGCCACGCGTTCATCCCAGCGCTCGCGCATTTCGTTGCGACCGGTCTTCGGAACCGGGTCGCGGACCTGCCAGAACTTCCGCACGAACGCGTCGCGCTGGTAGTCCCTCGTCAGCCGCAGGAAGACTTCCCGTTCTTCCTGGGTCATGATGGCCCTGACTTCGGCGAGCCACTGGGCGTGGCGCTTGTCGAGGTCGTCGCTTGCGGAGGCCTGGACCGCGGCCGGGGCGCCGTCCTTCCCCTGGGCTTCCTGCGCCCGAGCTGCCGCGGCCAGGACGGCCCCGCCTCCAAGGCCGCCAAGGATGCCCACCACGATGAAGCCGTTCAGTCGGCTTCGAAGCCGGTGGCGCATCATGCTGCCGCGGGTCGGGTCACCGCGGGAGAGCGTACCAGCCTCAACGCCGGCGGGGCGTTCCGCGGATTGGGGAGTCCGCCGTGAGCTTCGTCGCCATACCCTGGGACGTTGCTATACTGCCGCGTCCTGTTGACGTAGCGTGCGCCGGTGGCCGGCGCCTTCATCTCGACTCTCAGCATGGCGGAGGGACACATTCCATGCCGATCAAGCTCGTTTCAGTTGTTCGTCTCACTGCGCTCCTGGTGGCGCTCCTCTGCGTGGTGCCCATCGGTGCCCAGTTGCCGCCGGACGCGGTCGATCTCGCCAAGGTGAAGATCCCCGAGGCGGTCAAGTCGACCGACCTCTGCCCGGTCAAGCTCGTGCCCTCCGCGGCCGACGGTGAGACCTGGACCCATGGCGGCGTGGAGTACCGAGGCAGCGAGGCGGGTGTCAAGGCGGCCTTCGACGGCGATCCCGACGCACATGCGGCCACGGCGGCGGAGGAGCGGTACGTCAGTAACTTCATGCTCGCGATGAGCACGATCTGGTGTCCGATCACCGACGAGGTGACGCCGGGCGGCCGCAAGCAGGTGGACGGCCTCGGCTTCACGTGGGAGAGCTGCTGCTCCTTCTGCGATGAGGAGATGAGTCCGGACAACTTCGACGAGGCCCTTGAGCGTCTGCGTGAGCGCGCTGTCGAGTCCTTCGAACTCACCGGCGGCATCTACACCGAGGGCGCCAGCAGCCCGGTCGAAGGCGCGATTCGGGACGACGTCTAGCGCCGTCACAGGCTGGCACCCCCTTGCCGCGGATCACGCGCGTTTACACACGGACCGGCGATGACGGCACGACCGGTCTGGGCATTCGGGCTCGGGTTCGCAAGGACTCTGCCCGCGTCGAGGCGTATGGAGCGGTCGACGAGCTGAACTCGGCCGTTGGCGTCGCCGTCGCTGCCGGCGTCTCGACCCGGGTGCGGGGTTGCCTGGGCCGTGTGCAGCAGGAGTTGTTCCACCTCGGTTCGGATCTCTGTGTGCCCGCGGATGGCGACGCTCCGCCGGTTCCGCGCATCGAGGAGCGACACGTTCGCGGCCTGGAGAAGACGATCGACGCGCTGCAGGAGGACTTGGAGCCGCTGGAGAACTTCGTGTTGCCCGGAGGCTGCCCGGCAGCCGCCTCCCTGCACCTGGCGCGTACGATCTGCCGGCGTGCGGAACGGCGCCTGGTGACCCTTGCGGCCACGGAAACGGTCGGCGCTCCGGCCCTGACCTACGTCAACAGACTCTCGGACGCCCTGTTCGTGATGGCCCGCTACGAGAACCGGATGCGTGGCGAGGCCGATGTGCTGTGGGACTCGAGGGCGTAGCGGCGTTCCGCCGGGACGTGCCTGGAATGCGCCTGCCGCGCCGCCTGCTCGATGTCGCCACCATTGGCCTCGTGTTCCCGATCGCCTCGGCGCTCGGCTTCCTGGCCGGCAGGGCGATCGGAGGCTGGTTCGACGCGGCGAATGCCGGAGCCCTGATCGGAGGGCTCTTCGGCGTCGTGGCAGGCTTCTACAACGTGTACCAGGTGGTCCAGCGCCTGAATGCCGACGAGGAAGACGGTGAGTCGGACGGTCGGTGAATCAGGGGACGGGGCAGGGCGCCCGGAACACGCAGGTCTGGCCCGGTTCTTCGGCGGACGGGGCGGCAGCGAGGATGAACTTGCTGTCATGTCGAGGCGCGTCCTGCGGTGCTCGCTGGTGGTGACCGTCGTGGCGGGTGCACTGGCGCTGGTCTGGAGTCTGAGTGCCGCCCTGACCTTGACAGCCGCGGGGCTCGTCAGTAGTTTCAGCTTCCGCGGCCTGGAGATGCAGGTTCGCGCGTTGGAGCCTCGCGTCGACGGGCGCCTTGGGGCCAAAAACATCCTGTTCATCGTTCTCCGCTATTCGTTGTTGAGCGCTTTCATCGTTGCGGCCCTTCTGGTGGGGTCAAGGGAGTTCATCGCGCTGATCTTGGGTTTCTCGGTCGTGCCGCTGGCGCTGCTGATCTCGGAGCTGGCGGACCGGTTGGCGCCCGTTCGGTAGCCTGACGACCCGCCTGGACGCACGATTCCCTCAAGACTGATCGAAGCCAGCCCCCGCGTACGATCAGCCCTGCCCGTTCAAGCAACGGTTCCCTCCTTCCTCACTTCCTGAGTCGCTTCCATCGTCATGGCCGCCGGAGAACATTCCATCCTCTACAGCCCCGTCAATGCCGTCTGGCAGAGGGGCGTGGAGCTTGTAGGGGCTGAGGAGAACCTGCCTCACGACGTGCCGGATCACGTGGTGATGGCCCTGTTCGTCTTCGCCGTTGTCACGACGCTCGGCGTGACCGTGTCACGCGGCCTGAGAAAGGACGATCCCGGCAAGTTGCAGCAGCTCATCGAGCTGGTCCTGTCGTGGATGCGCAACCTGCTTGAGGAGACGATCGGTGAGGGCGGTTCACGGCACCTGCCTCTGATCGCCTCGTTCGCCTTTTTCATCTTCGTGAGCAACCTGTCCGGGTCGCTGTTCTTCCTGCAGCCCCCGACCCAGAACGTGAACGTGACCTTCGCGCTCTCGATCACGGCTTGCGTGCTGTACCACCTGTTCGGCCTGCGCCGGAACGGGCTGCGGTACTTCAAGCACTTCGCGGGCCCTCTCATCTTTCTTGCGCCGCTCTTCATCCCGCTCGAGATCATCACGCACGCCGCCCGCGTGCTGTCCTTGGGCATGCGCCTGTTCGGGAACATCTTCGGGGAGCATCTCGCGGCGTCCGTCGTCTTCGGTCTGATCCCGCTGGCCGTTCCGATGCCGATCATGGCGTTGGGTCTGCTGGGCGCGACTCTTCAGACGTTCATCTTCATCATGTTGACCACCGTTTACATCGCCGAGGCAGAGGCGTCGGCACACTAAGGGGACTTTCAGGAAAATGAACAAGTCAAAGAAGCTGGTCTTTCTCGTGGCCGTGCTCCTCACCCTGTTCGCTGCTCCGGCGATGGCGCAGGACGGTGAGGGGGGCGCCAGCGCCGCTGATCTCGCCGCCCTCGGGGCCGGCCTCGGAATCGGCATCGCCGCGGCCGGCGGCGCAATCGGTCAGGGTCGTGCGACTGGCGAGGCCTGTGCCGGGTTGGCCCGCAATCCGGGAGCCGGCGGCCGGATCCAGATCATGCTGCTCATCGGTCTGGCGTTCATGGAGTCGGTCGTCATCTACGCCCTGGTCATCGCACTCCGCGGAGCAGGGTTCATCGGCGGTTAGCGGGCCGGCGCAGCCGTCGCTGCACCGCGCTTGCCACCGCTGTAACGCCCGCTGGGGGTCAGGACTGGACCTGAGCCTCGGCGGGCGTTTCGCGTGCCTGCGGGTCGGTGGCAGGCGCCTCAATCCCGGCACCTACCGGCCATCTTGGCCGCATGGGACCCTTGGGGCGTGGCGCTCTGAATCGCCTGCTCGGGTGCTGCCGAGCGGCCCAAACCCTTCCAGGGAATAGAGAAAGCGTCCCGTTCGTTCTTGTCGCGGGACTTGGCATCGAATGTGCTGCCCCTTGGCTGTCGAAAGGTGCCGCGGTCCAAACATGCGCGGCGGGGAGGTACAGATGAACGCGATGGCCGATCACAGTGGTGGTTGGAATTTCGATGCGGAAGTGCTGCCCTTCATGGACAGCCTCTACAGCACGGCCTACCGGATGTCCCGGAACAAGCAGGACGCCGAAGACCTGATCCAGGAAACCTATCTTCGGGCTTACAAGTACTACGACAAGTTCCAGGAGGGGACGAACTTCAAGGCCTGGCTGTTCAAGATCCTCAAGAACACGTTCATCAACCGCTACCGCAAGCGCCAGCGGCAGCCCCTCAAGAACTCGTTCGACGACATCGAGGGCGCCTTTGAGTGGAAGCTCCTGGAGTCGCCGTTGACCGCCCGGGGTACGACGCCGGAAGAAGACCTGCTGCAGGGCGCCCTGGACCAGGACGTCAAGAAGGCTCTCGAGGCCCTGCCTGAGGACTACCGGATCGCCGTCGAGCTGGCGGATCTGCAGGGACTGTCCTACCGCGAGATCGCCGACCGGCTCCAGATCCCACTCGGAACGGTGATGAGCCGGCTCTACCGCGGACGGCGCAAGCTGGAGGCGGTCCTGCTCCGCTACGGGCGTGAGCACGGCTACATTCGCTCCGGCATGCCCCGAAAGATGCGGTCCAGGCAGGATGCTGCCTGACGGCCGTCACGTTGCTTTCCGGAGTGCCAGGCACAGCAAGCAGGAGAGAAACCGGGTGCGCCGGCCTGCCATCCGCGCGCCCGAAGACGGGCGCGCGGACTGGTTCGCGGGTGGCGCGGATCGCGCCACCCGGGTTCCGGATCTTCTGCCGCGCTAGCCGGCTTCTGTACCCAGGTTGCCCTGACGTGGCAGAATAGGCGTCTCGGCCGCCCCGGCCGAGTTGGCTAGCTCATGCATTTCAGGCCACTTGCACGCTGGATTGGCGCCTTGGCGCTGGTTGGTCTGGGCGTGTTGGCCGGGTGGCGTGGGCTGCAACCGCGCCCCGGGAAGGTGGTCGTCGGCGCCGGGCACTTCGGCGTTGTGACGGAGCCTGCCGCGGCCCTTGACCTGGACGTGAACGTCCTGGAACAGGTGCCGTTCCCCCTGGAGAACCACATACGACGCGGGGACACGCTGGACCGCGTACTCCAGCGAGCGGGCGTCTCCGCCTCCGAGCTGTATCAGGCGTCGGCGGCGGTGAGCGAGGTGCTCGATCCGAGGAAACTCCGAGCCCGAGACCCGGTCTTCTCCCTGGTCCGTCCTGGCGGTGAGCTGGTCGCCATCAACCTGCCGCGCCGGGGCCAGGGCGTCGTTGTCGCCGAGCGAACGGACGGCGTGTGGAGTAGTCGCTACCGTCCCTTCCGGCGGGCCCGTGTGCGGCGGTCGGTTGTCGGCGAACTTCGGGGTCCGCTCGAGACTTCGATTCGTCGGGCCGGCGGTCCCCCGAGCCTGGCGTACAACATGGCCCGGGTGCTTCAGTGGGACCTGGACTTCAACCGCGATCTTCGGGTTGGCGATCGCTTCGAGATCCTCTACGACGAGCTGCTGCTCGACGGCAAGGTCGAGGGCATTGCGGCGATTTACGCGCTCCGGTACCGGAACCGGGAACGCTGGGTCGAGGCGTACCGCTTCCGTGGTGACGAACTCGCCGGAGAGACGGCGGCCGAGGCTGGCCTGGCGGCTACGGCGGCAGGCGCCGGTCGGTACTACGATGGCGAGGGCCAACCGCTGCGACGGCAGTTCCTCCGTTCGCCCCTTCCGTACTCCCGGGTCACGTCGCGGTTTTCTCTGAATCGCTTCCATCCGATCCTGAAGCGGCGCATGCCTCACTACGGCGTGGACTACGGCGCGCCGGTCGGAACCGCGGTGCGGGCCACCGCGGACGGCACGGTGGACTCTGCAGGCACTCGTGGCGGCGCCGGCCGAATGGTCCGTCTGCGTCACGCCAACGGCTACGTGACGTCCTATCTTCACCTGTCCGGCTATGCGGAGGGGATCAGGAGCGGCCGTCGCGTTCAGCAAGGTCAGGTGGTCGGCTACGTGGGTTCGAGCGGCCTCTCAACCGGCCCCCATCTCGACTACCGGGTGCAGCGCAACGGCCGCTGGATCAATCCCGCCACCCTGGTCAACGAGCCCGTTCCGCCGCTCGCCGATGCTCTGCTTCCCGCCTTCCTGCAGCACCGCGACGCGCTGCGCTGGGAACTCCGAGGGGCGGACAGTTCCGTCGTCGGCGCGGGGCCGTAGGCGGCGGGCCGCGGCCACGGCGTTGGCGGGTCACCCGCCCGTCTTGGGGCAGTAGGGGGCCGGCTCCCAGGTGATTGGCATCCGTGCGCCCGCTGACGGGCACGGACTAGTTGCTAGGCAATGCGTTGAGGACGCACCTCCGGTTGCTGAACTGGGCTTTGCGGACCGCGTCTTTCGAGAAGCGCGGGTTCCCGGGCGGTGGCTTTGCCTCGACGCGAGCTACTCGAGCGAACGGGCGCGTTCGCGGAGGATCGAGTAGGCCTCGGAGCGGGAGAGGTCGTCGCCGACCTGGAGACTGTAGGTCTCGCTCCAGGCATCGTCCGCGGAAGCGCCGGTGACGGTTTCGACGTAGGTCATCGAGGTCCCGCTTTCCCAGACGACCACGGCGCCGGTTCCATTGGGCGAGACGAGGATCGTTGGCTGCCCGCTTCCACTCGCGGGCGCCCCGCGCTCCGACTTCACCTGCAGTCGGGCGAGATGCTGGACATAGTCGTCGCCCAGCGGCTGCGCGGCGGCGAGGAGAACGTGACTGTCTCCCGTCACGGTCTCTTCCAGGAGTTCGCCCTCCTGGGATCGGGCGCCAAAGACCACGATGTGGATGCGAGCGGCACTAGACACGCCGCTAAGTCCGTCTTCGGCGCAAAGGTCGCGGGCGCGCGTAACCAGTACGTCCTTGACATCCTGCGCCAGAGGAGTGAGCACACGGCTGCGGATCCGGCGGCCGAAGACGACTATGTGGATCCGTGCGGCTTCGGCCACCGTCGTCAGTGCGTCCGCTTCTCCGTCTTCTATCCGCTGACACAGATTGGTCGAATCCAGGTGGTCCTTCAGGCTGTCAGCCAGTTCGGCCAGCTCCGCCGCTGGGGTCGAGAGTTCCAGTTGGACCAAGGCTCCGCTCGCACTGTCGGCGAAACCGATGACTACTGCGTTGGACTCGGACCCGGCGTCGACAGTCGGCGCCTTGAGCAGGCTCGCCGGCACCTGGCTCCCGAACGGAGCGTCAATCAGTTCCTGCGACACATAGTCGTTCAACCGGTGAACGCGGCGCCACGTCGAGGCAAGCTTGCCGTCGATGAGCACCACAGGCGCGTACATGACTTTCTCACCGTCGGCCGTGTTCTCCGACCAGACGACATGTAGAACAGTCCGCGTGCTCGACGCGCCAGCGGTGCTGTTCGCGAGTTCAAACCGGTCGTGGGTGACGGCGACGCGCGGGGACGACTTGTCGCTGTATATGTTGCCGGAGACTTCAATCGTCTCGGCCCATTCGGTGCCGTCGAAGGAGGCCAGGTTGATGCGAGTCAGGGTCGAGTCGTTGTTGCTTGACCAGACAACGTAGAGTTGGCCAGTGGTGGCGTCGAAGGACAGCGACGGCGTCTTGTCGCTGTCGTCCGCCTCGCTGCCGGGCACTAGGTGATGCTCGACCGTTCCCGAACCCCGACGGGCCTCAAGGCGAAGAACTTCCGCATGGGCCGACACTTTGGTGCCGTCCGGGAAGAGCTCGCTGTACGTTCCTCCGGTGACCTTGTAGATGTCGCCGCTCTTTCCCAGGACGGGAGCACTGTCTTCCGCTTGGACCGCGCCGGCTAGCAGGAGTAGCAATGCCACCGCTGCGCAACAGAACGGTGCTTCGGCGAAACTGATGTGGAATCCCTTCCTCATCACGCCCTCAGATTCACCACTTGGCGGAGATCAAGCGACATCAGAACGTCGGTCAAGCCGGCATGGTCGGGGTAGAAGCGGTGACCGAGCTCGTTGAAGTACTGGAGCGCTGTTTCGGTATCGCCGTCAAGCAGCGCCACATGGCCGAGCAGATAGAGGCTGTTCTTCGTCGTTGTGGGATCTTCGTACTGCTTAGCCAAAGTGAGTGCGCGCTGTCCGTGCCGCCTCGCGGTCGCCGGTCTTTGCAGCTCGAGGTGGGCAAGACACAGGTCCAGATGCGGCAGCATGCAGTACTGGAGCACGCCTTCCCTCCGGAATGTCCGGATACTCCTGTAGATCAACCTAAGACCTTCCCGCATTCGGCTGCGACGGAAGCCAGGGGACCGGATAGCTCTGACCAACAGGCAATAACCCAGATTCCCTTCGGCACCGGCTACCCAGATCGGCCGTGAGTCCTCCGCTTGGCGGAGCGCTGTCCGGTACTCGCCGGCTGCGTCTTCTTCGTGACCCTCCGCTACCAGGAGGTTGCCCAGCAGGTTGTGCGATAGCCCGGTCAATCCGGGACGATGAGCGTGTGCGGAGTGGTGATAGGACAGTCGGGCGTAGAACAGCGCCTTCTTGATCTGCCCTTCCAACTCGTGTGCGCGAGCCAACGTGTAGGAGGCCAGCCAGCAGTTGTACTCAACGGCACTTCCGAGCAAGATCTGGCGCAACTCCGGCATGACCTTGGCGCCGTTCCCGAGTTCGGTTTCGGCGGTGGCCCAGCCACAGAGAGCCTCGTCGGCGCGGTCACTCTCCCCGGCCGCTGCCGCGACCTGTGCGGCCCGACGATAGACAGCCGCCGCTTCCCGATACGACCCTTGGTTACCGAGTTCCCGCCCACGGTCTCGGAGCGTCTCGAAGTCCTCGGTCAGCTCGACTGCGCGCGGCTCCGCCTCGGGCGCGGGAACGCGCTCCGGGATAGGCGCCGAGTGGAAGGGAACAACCGTCGCGGTCATTAGGAGGTCGAGTCTACACGATGGAACGGCGAACAAAGCTCCTCGTTGCGCCAAGCCGTTTACCGGTGGCGAATCGCCCTTTCAGTGGGCGGCACCCCCACGGCGGCGGCGTTTAGGGGAGCGGAACTCCACGCTCGGACCCTACACCTTCAGGCCGACCCGGCGCATCAGGTCGAGCGCGTTGCTGCGGGTGACGGTGCCCTCGCGCAGGCGGAAATCGAACCGGATTTCGCCGTCTTCGAGCTCATCCCTGAAGTGGACGTTTCGAAGGGACGAGTTCGCCGAATCGTCAGCGATCCGGGCCAGCGCGAGATCGTGGGTGGTCACGAGTCCGATCGCGCCGCGGTCGAGGAGGCCGCGGATGAGGCCTTCGGCGCCTACTCGGCGGTCGTGGGAGTTCGTGCCGTGGAGGATCTCGTCGAGCAGGAACAGCGCGGGCGTCTCCCGGTCCGTCAGGTCGAGCACGGACCGGAGCTTGGTGATCTCGGCGTAGAACCTGGACTGGCCTTCCGCCAGGGAGTCCTTGAGCTGGAGGGAGGAACCGATGGCGAGCGGCGTCAGCCGGAGCGACCGGGCCCGTACCGGCGCGCCGGCCAGCGCGAGGACGACGTTCGTGCCGACGGTCCTCAGCAGAGTGCTCTTGCCGGACATGTTCGAGCCGCTCACGATCAGGCACTGGGCCGGCGATCGGGGTTCGCGGGCGGCGGATTCGCCTGGATGGGTGGCGACCGTGGGCACGGTGGCCAGAACGACGTCGTTGACCACGCACGTCCCCGCAGGCAGCAGAGGGTGCCCGAGCTGCCTGCCGGCGAGCATTGGGCGCTGCCCGCCGGTCGTCTCGACGAGGGTGGGGAAGGTGTGGTCCGGGTGCTCGAACGCGTGGGAGGCGAGACTCGCCAGGGCCTCGACCTCGGCCAGCGTCCCAAGCCAGGCGGCGACCCGGTCGCCATGGCGACGGCGCCACGAGTCGATCGCGTAGGCGAGTTGGGGAGTCCAGAGCAGCAGCAGGCCGAAGGGGGCGAAGACGGCGTTGTGCATCGAGTCGAGCAGGTCGACCAGACGCTGCAGTTGCCTGGCGCTTCGGGAGCCGGTGCTTCCGTCGCCGCTCCGCAGCCGCTTCGCCAGTTCGACCAGACGGCTGCTCTCGAACGGCTCGCGCTCGATGACTTCGAGCAACGATGAGACCAGGTTGAGGTCACGGCTCGCGCGCGTCACGCCGTCGGTTGCCGCCCTGAAGCGGCCGCGCATCGTGAGAGTGCAGAGGACCTGCGGCAACGCCAGGGCCAGGAAGGGCGACGGCCCCCAGCTCCAGATCATCCAGCCGGTCACGGTGAGGACGTTGCCGACCGCGACCAGACCCAGCAGGGCGCGCACCAGGAACTCCCGGCCGCCGACGCCTGGGAGCGCGGGCCGCCCGTCGCCTTCCGCACTGGCGCCCTCCGCCCAGGACACCAGCGCCTCCGGATCGAGGTCGGTGCGCGCGATTCGACCGGAGGCGGCGAGACGTTCCCTGAAGTCGAGGCGGGGCCCCAGCTCGCGCACGGCCTCCTGGCGCTTGTTTACGACGTCGAGCGGCGCGGGCCGGAGCAACCAGGATGCCAGGAGTTCGTCGCCTCCGCGGGTCCGTGCCCGGTTCAACATCAGGAACAGGGAGTCGGGGCCGAACAGGTCGAGGTCCGCGGCGTAGACGTGCTCGGCGTGTTCGTCGCCGAAGCGTGATCCAGGCCGACCGCCGGCGCGCCAGTCGCCGTCGAGACGGTCGAGGATCCGGCGGTAGAAGTCCCGTGCCCGCTCCAGCCGGTGAACCCGTCGCAGGATGCGCTCGTGAAGGACGACGAGGACCAGGAAGCAGAGGACGGGCACGGCGGCCCAGAAGAGGGAGAAGAGCCGCCCCTGAACGGACAGCCAGACGAGTACGGCTGCCAGAAGGACCGTGGCCAGCCGTGACGAGGAGACGGCCTTCTCGAAGAGTCGCGTTCGCCGTAGTAGAGCGGTGCGCCGCTCGGCTCGGGCTGCGCAGGTCGAACGTGGGCTGTCCACCACGAGTGCGGTTCAGGTCAGTGCCGGATAGACGATCGACTTCAGTTGGCCGCGGAAGTTGAACGTGCCCGACATCCAGAACTGGACCATGAAGATGACGATCAGGTCTTCCAGCGGATCGATCCAGAAGGCGGTGCTGGCGGCGCCGCCCCAGCCGTACTCGCCGACGGACCCGATCGACTGGGCGACTGCCAGATCGAGCGTGACGGAGACGCCGAGGCCGAAGCCGACGCCCTCGTAGGTCGTTTCGCTGAAGGAACCGACCGCCAGATCGGTCAGATCGCGGTTGCCTGGGAGGTGGTTCATCGTCATGAGTTCCACCGACTTGCGGCCGAGGATGCGCGCCCCTTCGAGTTCGCCGCCGTTCAGCATCATCTGGCAGAAGCGGTAGTAGTCGTGCGCCGTCGATACGAGTCCGCCGCCGCCGGAGAAGAACGTGACGTCGCCGGTGTAGTGGCTCGTCAGCGGATCGTCGAGCAGGACGAGCTTCTTGTTCCGGTCCCGGCGGTAGTTGGCCGCGAAGCGGTCGACCTTGGACGCCGGTACGGTGAAGCCCGTGTCCACCATGCCGAGCGGCTCGAAGATGTGTTGCCGCAGGTACTCGTCGTACGGCTGTCCGGAGAACACCTCGACCAGGTAGGCGAGCACGTCCGTCGCCACGGAGTAGTTCCACGCCTCGCCGGGCGAGAACTCGAGCGGAAGTTCGGAAAGCTGCTCGATCATCTGCCGCAGGCTGCCGCCGACCGGCGGGCCGCCGACGCCGACCTCGCGGTACGCGGCATCGACGTTCGTGCGTTCCATGAAGCCGTAGGTCAGTCCGGACTGGTGAGTGAAGAGGTCTCGGATCGTCATCGGCCGGTCGACCGGCCGGGTCAGGAAGTGCGGGTGGTTGCCGCTCTGGAACACGCGGAGATCGCGCCACTCGGGGATGAACTTGTGGACCGGATCGTCGAGCTGGAAGTTGCCCTGCTCGTAGAGCTGCATCAACGCGACCGACGTGATCGGCTTGGTCATCGAGTAGATGCGGAAGATCGTGTCGGCCTGCATCGGTCGCCCCCGCTCCCGGTCCATCAGCCCCTGCGCCGACAGGTAGGCGGGCTTGCCGCCGCGGGCGACCAGGGTCAGACAGCCGGCGATCTTCTCGGGCTCCAGGTAGCGGCGGCGCAGGTGCTCGTCGATACGGGCCAGTTGGGCGGCGCTCAAGCCGACGTCTTCGGGCGCAGCCAGGTCGAGTCGGTCCGGGGCGCTGACCAGAGCGGGACGTGCCGGCATGATGGGGATCCTGTGAAGTAGTTGGTTGGTGAAGGCGAAGAGCGCGGCGATCTTTGCAGATCGTCACGCCGGGAGTGTCGTCTGGCGGTCGGGTTTCCCCGTTTCGGCGGCTGCCCGCATACAATCGCGCAGCCGTGGCCGAACCTGGAGCCTCTTCGCCCGCGACCTCGACGTGCCTCGAGGTCGATGGCCTCACGCTGTCCTTTGGCGGTGTGCACGCCCTCGACGATGTCGCCCTGGATGTCCGTCACGGTGAGGTCTTCGCGATCATCGGGCCGAACGGCGCCGGCAAGACATCGTTGCTCAACTCGATCAGCGGTCTCTACCGCCCGCAGAAGGGCTCGATCACCTATTCCGCGTCACCGGGTGAAGAGCCGACGTCCCTGCTCGGCAGGGCGCCCCACAAGGTCGCGAAGCTCGGGGTCGCGCGTTCGTTCCAGAACATCGAGCTCTTCCGCGCGATGACCGTGCTCGAGAACCTGATGCTGGGACGGCACATCCACATGCGGGGCAACGTGCTGACCTGCGGCGTCTACTGGGGATCGCAGCGCCGTGAGGAGATCAGGCACCGCGCCGCGGTCGAGGACGTGATCGATTTCCTCGAGATCGAGAATCTCCGCCATCAGGCGGTCGGCACGCTTGCCTACGGCCTGCAGAAACGCGTCGAGCTCGCCCGGGCGCTGGCGCTCGATCCGAAGCTCCTGCTGCTCGATGAACCGATGGCGGGAATGAACGTCGAGGAGAAGGAGGACATGGCCCGGTTCATCCTCGACGTGAACGAGGAGCGCGGCGTGACGACCGTCCTGATCGAGCACGACATGGGCGTGGTGATGGATCTCTCCGACCGTGTCGCCGTGCTCGACTTCGGCCGCTCGATCGCCTGCGGCACGCCGGACCACGTGCGCGCGGACCCGGCGGTGATTCATGCCTACCTCGGAGACGCCGAGTGAGCGCGCCGGAAGCCCTGCCGCGTAACGCGGACACCCTGCCGAAGCTGCTGCTGAAGAATGCTCGCGAGCGCGGGGATGAGGTCGCGCTGCGCGAGAAGGAGTTCGGCATCTGGCAGAGCCTCACCTGGGTCGACTACGCCGAACGGGTTCGGAGCTTCGCGCGCGGTCTCGTCGAACTCGGCTTGAAGAAGGGCGAGATCGTCGCGGTGCTGGGCGACAACCGGCCAGAGTGGTTGATCGCGCAGCTCGCGGCGCAGTCGATCGGCGCCCGTTCCCTCGGCGTGTACCAGGATTCCGTCGCCCTCGAAGTCCGCTACCTGATGGAATTCTCGGGCGCCCGGTTCGTCATCGCGGAGGACCAGGAGCAGGTCGACAAGCTCCTGGAAGTCTGGGACGAACTGAGCGGCGGCGACGGAAGTGGCGACCACAGGGTGGAGCGGGTCATCCATTACGACCCGCGCGGGCTCGGTTCCTACCCCCACGATTTCCTGCTTGGCTTTCCCGAAGTGGAGGAGATCGGACGATCCGCCACCAGCAACTCCGATGCCGACTTCGAGAGCTGGGTCGTGGCGACGGAATCCGACGACGTGGCGCTGCTTTCGACGACTTCCGGCACGACGGGCAAGCCGAAACTGGCGATGCTGTCCCACCGCAATCTGCTGGAGATGGCGCACAGTTTCGTGAGTATCGACCCGATGCAGAGCGACGACGAGTTCGTCTCCTTTCTGCCCCTGGCGTGGATCGGCGAGCAGATGATCGGCGCCGCCTGTGGACTGCTGGTCGGCTTCGCGCTGAACTTCCCCGAAGAGCCGGAGACGGTGCAGCAGGACATCCGCGAGATCGGGCCGCACACGATGTTCTCGCCGCCGCGGATCTGGGAGAACATGGTCTCCGACGTCCAGGTCAGGATCGAGGACGCGTCGTGGCTCAAGCGAAAGGTCTACAACCGGGCGCTCGACATCGGCTACCGCTCCGCCGACACCCTGCTCGAGCACGGCCGGCAGCCGGCCTTCCTCGCATTCCAGCGCGCGCTCGCGAACGCGTGCTGTTTCTTCTGGCTGCGCGACAAGCTGGGTTTGCGGCGAATCCGGCGGGCCTACACGGGCGGCGCGGCCCTGGGGCCGGACATCTTCCGTTTCTTCCATGCCATCGGCGTGAACCTGAAGCAGATCTACGGTCAGACCGAGGTGTCCGGCATCTCGGTCGTTCACCGCGACGACGACATCAAGTTCCATACCGTGGGGACGCCGGTGCCGGGCGCGGAGGTCCGGATCGGTGAGGGCGGAGAGATTCTGACGAGGAGTCCTTCCGTGTTTCTGGGTTACTACAACAACCAGGAAGCCACCGAGGAGGCGCTCCGCGACGGCTGGCTTTACTCCGGTGACGCCGGTTACAAGGACGACGCCGGGCACCTGATCGTCATCGATCGCAAGAAGGACGTGATGGAACTGCACGACGGGACGCAGTTCTCTCCGCAGTTCATCGAGAACAAGCTGAAGTTCAGTCCCTACATCAAGGAGGCGGTCGTGTTCGGCGGCGGCGACTACCCGTTCGTGACCTCCCTGATCACGATCGACTTCGCGAACACCGGCAAGTGGGCCGAGCGCCGCCAGATCCCCTACACGACCTTCACCGACCTGGCGCAGAAGCCCGAGATCTACGAACTCGCACTGGAGCACACCGCGCGAATCAACGCCGATCTTCCCGAGTCGGCCCGCATCCAGCGGCTCCTGCTGCTGCACAAGGAACTCGACGCGGACGACGAGGAGTTGACCCGTACGCGCAAGGTGCGGCGTCGGTTCATCGCCGACCGCTATCGCCTGCTCGTCGACGCGCTCTACGGCGGCAGGGATGCGGTGGAGATCGAGAACCAGATCACCTACCAGGACGGCAGCACGGCCATCCTGGAGACCCGGCTGCGGATCGCCGCGCCCGCGAACGGATAGGCAGCGCCCGAGGATCCCGACGATGCAAGGCGACGTCTTCCTTCAACTCACCGTCTCCGGTCTCTCGAACGGCATGGTCTACGCCCTGGTCGCGGTCGGCTTCGTCGTCATCTTCAAGGCGAGCGACGTGATCAACTTCGCGCAGGGTGAGTTCCTGCTCTTCGGGGCCTACCTCGCGTTCGCCTTCATCGGCCAGTTCGGGCTCCCCTGGAGCGTAGGTGTGGCCATCACCCTGATCTGTGCCGCGTTGATCGGGCTGATCGTCGAGCGGCTCGTGCTGAGGCCGCTGATCGGCGAGCCGGTGATCTCGATGATCATGGTCACGATCGGCCTCTCCAGCCTGCTGCGGGCGGTCGTCAACGGCATCTGGGGGGCACGGCCCAAGGCCTTCCCGAACTTCATTCCATCTGGCGAGATCGAGTTCATGGGCGCGGTCGTCGGCATCGACCGTTTGCTCGTCATCGCGATCGCCGGAATCCTGCTGACGGTTCTGACCCTCTTCTTCCGTCACACGCGGGACGGGATCGCGATGCGGGCGATCGCCGACGACCAGCAGGCGGCCCTTTCGATGGGAATCAGCATCAAGCGCGTCCTGGCGGTGGCTTGGGCGATGGCGGCGATCACGGCCGCGGTCGCCGGCATCATCCTGGCGAACACGGTCGGCGTCAGCCACGACATCATCTTCATCGGTCTGCGGGTGTTTCCGGTGGTCATCCTCGGCGGCCTCGACTCCGTCCCCGGTGCGATCGTCGGCGGCGGCGTGATCGGGTTGCTCGAGGCCTACACGGCCGGCTACACGACCTCGGGTCTCGAGCTCATCGTTCCGTACATCGTCCTGATCGTCGTCCTGATGGTTCGTCCCTACGGCCTGTTCGGCAAGGAGATCATCGAGCGCGTGTAGGGGTTCTCCCCACGTCCCATCGCGCCCTGCTTCAACTCGATCCCCTGTCATGGAATCCGGAATCTTCTTCAGCGACTACCGCTCGGACATGGCTCTGCGGCGCATGCCGTTGCAGAAGGTACGCACGGGGCTGCTCCTGGTCGGACTCGTCGTGTTCCCGTTCCTGGCCACGCCGTACTGGCTCAATCTCGCGAATCAGGTCGCGATTGCCACGATCGGTGCGATCGGTCTGAACATCCTGGTCGGCTACACGGGCCAGATCTCGCTGGGCCAGGGCGCCTTCATGGCGATTGGCGCCTACGGCGCCGGCCTTCTCACCGTCCGGTTCGGAGTTCCCTTCTACATCAGCATCCCCGTCGCGGCTCTGATCACCGCCGTCGCCGGCCTGGTGGTCGGCCTGCCGTCGCTGCGACTCAAGGGGCTCTACCTGGCGGTGGCCACTCTGGCCGCGCAGCAGATCGTCGAGTTCGTCGTCACGCACTGGACCGGGCTCACCGGGGGCACTGAGGCCCTTGTCGTGCCGGCGCCCGAAATGTTCGGCGCGCGACTGAACACGGACGGGCGCTTCTACTGGATCCTGATCGTTGTCGCCCTGGCGGTGGCGCTCTTCGCTGCGAATCTGTTCCGCTCGCGGGTCGGCCGAGCCTGGGTGGCGATCCGGGACCAGGACATCGCGGCTTCGGCGATCGGCGTGAACGTCTTCGGCTACAAGCTGCTGGCGTTCGCCACGTCGTCCTTTCTGGTCGGGCTCTCGGGCGCTCTGCTGGCGCACTACCGCTCGATCGTCACGTGGGAGCGGTTCACGATCGAAGTATCCATCTCCTACCTGGCGATGATCATCATCGGCGGCCTGGGGACGATCTCAGGTTCCTTCTTCGGCGCCACGCTCATCGTTCTGCTGCCGGCCATGATCAACACGGTCGGGCGTTCGCTCCAGGACACGGCGCCCTGGGCGGCCACGGTCCTGCCCTATGTCCAGCAGGGCGTCTTCGGCCTGGTGATCATCCTGTTCCTGGTGCTCGAACCGGAGGGCCTCGCCAGACTGTGGCGCAACGTGAAGGACTACTTCCGCGTCTGGCCGTTCTCGTACTAGCAGATTCGTCACGTCGCGGGCGATATGATCCGCCGGTTACCCGGACGCCAGACTCGGGTTGCCCGGCACCCCTCGAGGAGACCTTCCCCATGACTCGTCTCGCCTTCATCGCGGTTCTCTCCCTGTTCCTTCTCGCCGCCTGCGGAGGCGGCGATCCGGTTGATGAAGCGACCGCCCCGATCACGATCGGCGCGATCTTCGATCTGACGGGTCCGACCTCGGACGTCGGCACGATGTATGCCGAGGCGATCCGCGACTACTACGCCCGGCTGAACGGGCTTGGCGGTATCGACGGCCGTCCGGTCGAGTTGCTGTGGAACGACTACGGCTACGACGTGGCGAAGGCCGAACAGCTCTATTCCGAGTACGTCCAGGCCGGGTCGGTCATGTTCATGGGTTGGGGCACCGGTGACACCGAGGCCCTGCGTGGCCGGATCGCGGCGGATCGCATTCCCTTCGTGTCCGCTTCCTTTTCGCATGTGCTCGGCGACCCGGAAGAGGCGCCGTTCAACTTCCTCGTCGGCACAACGTACAGCGACCAGTTGTTCATCCTGCTCGACTACCTGATGGAGCAGGCGGAGGCCACGGGAGACGAGAAGCCGAACGTGGCGCTGATGCATCACCCGAGTCCGTTTGGACTCTCACCGTGGCGGCAAGGTGGCGAGGAGTACGCGAAGCAACTGGGTATCGAGATGACGCCGCACGAGATGGCGCGGGGCAACACGGACTTCAGCGCCACCCTGACGCGGATTGCCGAGTCCGGCGCGAACTGGGTCGTGTTCCAGAACACATCGGGACCGGCTTCGCTCGCTCTCAAGAATGCGGGGGACCTGGGCCTCGACATCCGGTTCGCCTGCCTGAACTACTGCAGCAACGAGGTGCTGCTGGAACTTGCGGGGGAGGCCGCCGACGGCGTCCTCGGTTCGATCATCTACTCGCCGCCGGGTGAGGGTATCGATGGCCTGAACGATGCTGCCGAGTACCTCGCCTCGAAGGGCGGTTCGATTGACGAGGAGGGCCTGCTGTATGGCCAGGGCTGGACGGTGGCCGGCTTCGTGACCGAGGCGATAGAGCGCGCCGCCGCGACGGGCGAGATCACCGGCGAGGCCATTCGCGCGGCGTTCGAGACCTTCGACGGGCTCGAGTCCGGTGGTGTGACCGCCCCGGTGACCTTCACCGCGACCGACCATCGTGGCGTCAAGGGCATGAGGATCTTCGAGGTCCGGGACGGCAAGTGGCAGCCGGTGACGGAGATGCGGATGGCGGGCAGCCCGGGGGCAGCGGAGTAGGCGAGCGCCTCACCCCTGGCGGTCGGCGGAGGAGCCGGACCGAGGCAGGGTTGGAAGCCTCTCTCAAGGCACGTCATGCTCTCTCTGAACAACGTCGAAGTCATCTACAACGACGTCATCCTCGTTCTCAAGGGGCTGTCGCTCAAGGTGGAGCAGGGCCAGATCGCGGCGCTGCTGGGCACCAACGGAGCCGGCAAGTCGACGACGCTCAAGGCGATCTCCGGACTGCTCCATCCCGAGGACGGCGAGGTCACGGACGGCGGGGTGGAGTTCGAGGGCGAGCAGATCGACAAGCTGCCGGCCGAGGACATCGTGCGGCGCGGGATCTTCCAGGTCATGGAGGGGCGCCGGGTGTTCGAGCACCTGACGCCGCAGGAAAACCTTGTTGCCGGCGCCTACACGGCCCGGGACAGGGGTGGGGTCGACGAGTCTCTGGACCGTGTCTACAGCTACTTCCCTCGCCTCAAGGAACGCGGCGCGTCGATGGCCGGCTTTCTCTCGGGCGGCGAGCAGCAGATGCTGGCGATCGGCAGGGCGCTGATGGCCCAGCCCAAGCTGATGCTCCTCGATGAACCGTCCCTGGGACTGGCGCCGCTGCTGGTCCAGGAGATCTTCGAGATCGTGCAGCGCATCAACCGCGAACAGGGAACCACGATCCTTCTGGTCGAGCAGAACGCGTCGCGGGCGCTTGAGATCGCCAACTACGGCTACATCATGGAAGGTGGCCGGGTCGTGCTGGAAGGAACGCCGGCGGAGCTCCAGGACAACGCCGATGTCAAGGAGTTCTACCTCGGCCTCACCCAGGTCGGGCAGCGGAAGAGCTACCGCGACGTGAAGCACTACCGCCGCCGGAAGCGCTGGCTGTCCTAGTCCCGTTCGATCGACTCTTCGATCTCCCGGAGCCGTTCGCTGAGTTCGCGGCGCGCGTCGGCCGCGAACGGGTTTTCCCGGGCGATGGTCAGGAAGAGACCGTCCGAGTCGTGCCGGAGGTTCTCCTCGATCTTCATCATGTGCCGGTAGGCGACGGTTCCGAGGGCGGGGTCCGGGACGTGAATCTCACGCAGCGCCTTCGCCATCCAGTGGGTCAGCCCCTGGATGTAGGCCATCTCGGCGTCATGCTCCTCGGCCGACATCTCGAGCACTTCCAACCCGAGGTCCGCCGTGAGGAAGCCCCGCAGGCCCGCGACTCGTCGAGGATCCACCGGGCGGCCCGGCAGGCAGAGCACGACCTTCAGGCCCGCGATGCCCTCACTGCCGCTCTGGGGGCCGAACATGGGATGGGTGCCGATGAACTCGACTCCGGACGGCAGCAATCGCTCGAGAATCCTGTGCGGCTTGACCTTGACCGAGGCGACATCCACGACCAGCGAGCGTTCGCCGAGGTGGGGAACCACGTGGACCAGCAGGGAATCCAACTCCTGGACGGGTACCGCGGGAATGAGAACATCGCAACGCGCACAGGCGTCGAGACTGGCCCACCGCACTCCCCGGTCCGTTGCCTCCGCCTCCAGCTCCCGGCGGTCCCAGACCCGCACGTCGAAGCGGGCGCCGAGGTGGCCGGCGATGAACCGGCCAAAGCTGCCGAAGCCGATGATCCCGATCGTCCTGACCGAACAGTCCTGCACGGTGCGCAGCGTAGCAATCCCGCTGTCCGGTCTTGCGCCTTCGAGCCGTCGGGTCGTCGTCAGCGCACGGCGCTTGGTTTGCCCTACAATCGCCGCGTCGTGAAGGAGGGGGAGTCAGGATGAGTTGCCGAGTCGTCGCCTTGCTGGGCGCTGCCGTCGCCGCGGCGGTGAGCTATGGTTCACCGCCCGTGGCCTCAGCCGAAGAAGAGCGCGCCAGCCGGGAGCATGTGCTGGACCTGCTCCGCGAAGTGCCGTTGATCGACGGACACAACGATGTGCCCTGGCAGTACCGGACGCGGGTCGCGAATCACGTGGACCAGATCGACTTTCGCGATACCTCGGCGGTCGAGCCGCCGATGCACACCGACCTGGCTCGCCTCCGCCTGGGGGGAGTCGGCGCCCAGTTCTGGTCGGTCTACATTCCGACGTCCTTCGGCGGGCAGGGAGCCGCGAAAGTCGTCCTCGAGCAGGTCGACCTGACGAAGCGGCTGATCGACCGGTACCCCGCGGACCTGGAACTCGCGCTGACCGCCGACGACATCGAGCGGATCCACAAGGACGGCAAGGTGGCGTCGCTGCTGGGCGCCGAAGGCGGGCACTCGATCGAGTCGTCCTTGGGCGTGCTGCGTCAGCTCTTCGATGTCGGCGTTCGGTACATGACCCTGACCCACGGCAGCAACTCGGCCTGGGCCGATTCCGCCACCGACCGGCCCGCCCACGGTGGCTTGACGGCCTTCGGGCGCCAGGTCGTGCGCGAGATGAACCGTCTGGGGATGCTGATCGACCTTTCCCACGTGTCGCCGCAGACGATGCATCAGACGCTGGACGAGACGAGGGCGCCGGTCATCTTCTCCCATTCCTCCGCCTTCGCGGTCACGCCGAGTCCCCGCAATGTTCCAGACGACGTCATGGCGCGCCTCGCGGAGAACGGGGGCGTCGTGATGGTCACCTTCGTGCCGTCCTTCGTCAACGACGGTGTGCGGGCCTACTTCCAGCGCATGGACGCGGAGCGGCTTCGCCTGTCCGCGGCCGGCGTGGCGCCGAGCGAACTGCGGTCGCACCTGGCAGCCTGGCGGCGGGAGAATCCCGGCCCCCAGGCTTCGCTGGGCGATGTGGCGGATCACATCGACCATGTTCGGGCCTTGATCGGAACCGCCCACCTGGGGATCGGGTCCGACTTCGACGGCATTCCCACCGTCCCGGTCGGACTGGAGGATGCCTCGACCTTCCCCGATCTTCTGGTCGAACTGGTTCGCCGCGGATACAGCGACGACGAGTTGAAGGACATCGCGGGACGCAGCTTCCTGCGGGCGATGCGCGGAGCGGAGGAGGCCGCCCGGCGGTTGCAGTTCTCGGAGTCCGCGGCCGACGATCTGATTGAAGAACTGGATGGTGGCGATGTCTGAGCAGTCGAAGGCCCCGGTCACAGCCCGTCACGCGTCGACCGTCCTGCTGCTGCGGGACAGCGAACGTGGCGTCGAGGTGTTCATGGAGCGCCGCCACATCAAGTCGGACTTCGTCGGCGGCGCCTATGTCTTCCCCGGCGGCCGGGTCGATCCCGAGGATCGGGTCGACGAGGCGCTGTGCCACGGCCTGACGGACCGCGAGGCCAGCGATCGGCTGTCGCTTCAGGAGGGCGGGCTGACGTTCTACGTCGCCGCGATCCGCGAGTGCTTCGAAGAGGCCGGCGTGCTGCTGGCCTACGATCGCGACGGACGGCTGCTCGACTTCTCGGACCGGTCGGTGGAGGAGCGCTACGAGGCATTGCGGGCCGAACTGAACGCCGGCAAACTCTCCCTGCTCGACATCGCGGCCCGGGAAGGGCTCACCCTGGCCACGGACCGGATCAGCTACTGGGCGCACTGGGTCACCCCGGAGGGGCAGCCCAGGCGGTACGACACCCGTTTCTTCGTCACCCGGGCGCCCAGGAACCAGACTGCCGGGCACGACGACTACGAGCTGACGAACTCCGCCTGGGTCACCGCCAGGGAGGCCCTCGAACACGGCCGCAGAAAGGAGTGGATGATCATCTTCCCGACCATCCGCAACCTGATGAAGCTGGCGCAGTTCGACACCGCGGCCGCCGCGATCGCGGCTGTCGAAGCGCAGGAGGAGTTCCCCGTCATCCAGCCCCGCGTGCTGCTGGGCCGGACGCCGGATGACCCGCCGCGCCCGGTGATTCCGGGTGAGGAAGGCTACGAGAGCGCGGCCCCCAGTCCTTCAGTCGCCAGTGCCCGCGACTGGAAGCGGGCATTCAGCGTCTGAGCCGCAGCCGGATGGACGGTCTTGTGAAGGGTAAGCCGGTGCGGCTGTCCGACCGCGTGTTGCGAGTGACGCAACACAACCCGGGGATGTTCACCGGCCCGGGCACGAACACCTGGGTCATCGGCTCGGCGAGCGGACCCGTCTTCGTCCTCGACCCGGGCGAGGAGGACGACCGGCACTTCGACGCGGTGACCGCGGCAGTAGGCGGCCGCCAGGTCGAGGCAGTCCTGGTCAGTCACCTCCACCGTGACCACTGGCCTCTGGCGCCCCGCGTCGCCGAACACTACGGAGCGGAGGTTCTCGCCTTCAGTGAGCAGCCCCCGTTCGCCGCCGGCCTCCTCACGGACGGCGAGCGTCTGTCCGCCGAAGGCGCGACGATGGTGGCGCTCCACACCCCGGGCCACGCCAGCGACCACCTCTGCTTCCTGCTCGAAGAGGAGCGGGCCGTGTTCACCGCCGACCTGGTCATGGGCTGGTCTACCTCGATCATCGCGCCCCCGGACGGCAACCTGAACCAGTACATGGCCTCCCTCGAACGATTGATCGAACTGGGTTCCGACGGCGGCATCGAAGTCCTCCACCCCGGCCACGGCGAGTCGATCAAACCGCCACTCGACCGGGTCCACGAGATTCGCCGCCACCGCCAGCAACGCACCGACCAGGCCCTCGAAGCGGTCGCCGGCGGCGTCGCCACGATCCCCGAAATGGTCGAACGCATCTACGCCGACGTGGACCCCAAACTCCACGGCCCCGCCGCGTTCTCCTTGCGGGCCCACCTGGATGCCCTCGTCGAGGAAGGCAAGGTCGTGGAGACCGAGCCGGGCCGGTACCAGGCGACAGTTGACTAGCGGCGCCAGACCGGCTTCATGGCTTGCCCCAGCCGCCACATCACCAGGAGTAAGCGTCGGCTAGGACACGCAAGTAGCGTGCTACGGCGCAAGTGTCCTGGATGCCCGACCCGCGCTCACGGTGTTGGTGAGTTGGTGTTAGCATGTTCTGGTGTTGACGTCGGTTACAACAAGTGAGGTGCCTACCCGATGACCCGCTTGACCATTACGTTGGCAGATCAGACGCACCGGGCCTTGAAGGAAGCAGCCGCCCGGCAAGGCTGCTCCATGGCTGCGATCATCGAAGAGAGTCTGGAGCTGAGAGGCATCCAACCCTACGAAACCGCGCGGGAGCTCGTCCTCAAGGCGCGCGGGAACTCAGGGCTCGCCTCTGATCGGGCAATGGCTCTCGCGGTTGAGGAGACCAGCCGTCAACGAGAAGGGAAGTAGATCTTGGCGCTCGGGCCACGGCCGCGAGCGAGCGGTCGCGGTCCCGTTCAACGGCGATTGTGCGTCATCGACACGAATGTGGTCGTTTCGGGTCTGATTGACGGGAACTCGAGCGCGCCGCCGGCGAGGATTCTGGACTTCATGATCAGCGGCAGGATCCTGTACCTGATGTCGCCGGCGTTGTTGAGCGAGTACTCGGCCGTACTGCGGCGTCCGGCGCTTGTCGAACGGCACGGCCTGACGTCCGAAGAGCTTGACCGGTTCCTGACCGAACTGGTGGCAACGGCCGTGTGGAGGGAGCCGCCAGCGGCCGGTGAGGCCCCCGACGCGGGCGACAACCACCTTTGGGCACTGCTCGCCAGCGAACCGAGAGCCCATCTGGTTACCGGCGACCGGCTCCTGCTACGGACTCCTCCGAGTGGCGCTTCGGTCGTGTCTCCAAGCCACTTCGTTGCCGTCTTCCTGTCCCCCTGAGGAGCCGAGAGGAAGGGTTGGCGTCCAGACAACATCTTGGTCGCCGAAGGAAGAAGGTCGCCGGCTGACGCCGCCGGCTGTTTCCTTGGCCGCCTTCGGCGGCAGCAAGCACCGCCGCCACGCCACGCCACGCCACCGCCGCCACGCCACCGCAGCCGCGCCAGCGCCGCCGGCCAGCGCAACGTCGCTCCGCCGCCGAGCCGCCTCAGCGGCGCCAGGGGGCGCGAATCTTGCGGCCTGCCTTGTAGGCGGCGAGCCGTTCGCGAGCTTCTTCGAGGGCCTCGGGGGGGCCGGTTCGTTCCAGGTTCTCGATCAGTCGTTCCTGCCAGGCAGCGGCTTCTTCGAAGTTGTCGGTTTCGGCGTAGGCCATGGCGAGCACGGTGCCGTGGGCCGGGGTCTGGGCACGCTGGAACAACTGCTGGGCGAGGTTCAGGGCCCTTTCGCCGTCTCGCACCTCGTCGTCCGCGGAGGCGGCGAGGACCTGGACCAGGAGCACCGCGAAGTAGGCGCTGCCGCCCTGGTCGGGGAGTTCGAGGGTCTGCTCCAGCATGAGCCGGACCTGGGCATCTTCCCCTGCGAGCAGGAGGGCAGTGAGCTCGGCAGCCCGGACCTGGCTGTCCGTGGGGTCGAGCTCCAGGGCGCGGCGCGAAGCCAGGGCGGCTTCCTTGAACCGACCCAGGCGACCGAGGGCCGTGCTCAGGTTGACGTAGCCCGCCTTGAGGGTCGGGTTGGCGATGATCGCCCGCTGGTAGTGGGGGATCGCCTCCTCGTAGCGTTCTTGCTCGGTGCGGATGTTGGCAAGTTCGAAGTGGGCCCGGCTTAGCAGGGCCGGCTCGGCGCCCGCCGCGATGAGCTGCTCGAATCGACGAGCCGCCGAGGCCGGCCGGCCGAGTTTCTGTTCGATCCGCCCCAGTTGCAACACGATCTCCGCGTTGGAGCCCAAGTCGTCCAGGAGCGATTCGAACTCCCGGAGCGCGAGTTCGCGGCGCTCTCCCAGCCCGTAGTTCCGCGCCCTGTGGAACCGGAGGTTCGTGTCCCCCGGAGCCAGTTCGAGTGCCCGGGTCAGCGCCTCGGCCGCGGCCAGGTGGTCGCCGGTCGCGGTCAGGGCCGCGGCGAGTTCGACCCACGCCGGACCGAAGGACGGCTCGAGTTCGGCTGCGCGCCGGAGCCTTTCGGCCGCGGCCACAAAGCGGCGCTCGGCGTTGTACAGGCGTCCGGTCTGGAACAGCAGGCCGGCATCGTTCGGACTCAGATCCAGGGCCTGCTGGTACCACATGGCGGCCTCCGCGCTCCGGCCCATGCGCTCCAGGGCGGCTGCCAGCGAGCGCTTCGCCGCGGTACTTTCGGGGTAGTCGCCGACCGCTTCGCGGAACCGTTGCTCCGCAACCTCGAACGCGTTGGCGGCCAGAGCGACGCGGCCGAGCAGTAGTTGAGCTCCGATACCGGTGGCCGACTCCTTGATCTCCGCCGCGATCGGATCCGCGAAGGCCACCGGCGCCTCGCCGCGGAGTTCCATCGCCGCTTGCGAAGCCTGATCGTTGCCGAGGGCGCGGTGGGCGAGGGCGATGTGGTAGTGGAGCGAGTTCGCCCGCGGCTGGTCCTGCAGCGCAGCCTGGAAGTGCGCCAGCGCCGCCGTCGGGTCGTCGGTTTCGGAGGCCAGGCGTCCGAGGCCGAAGTGAGCGGCCGCTTGAGAGCCCGGCAGCTCCAGGGCGCGCTCGTAGTGGGTGCGGGCCTGCTCGTACTGCCCCAACTCGAGGTGCACGCGGCCGAGACGGATCGCCGTCGGCGGATCATCGGGTTCAAGTGCGCGAGCCTGCTCGTAGGCCGCGATGGCCGCCTCCAGTTCTCCCAGGTGCTCGGCGGCGCTGCCGAGCAGGTAACGCCAGCGGAAGTTCTGTGGCTGCAGTTCCGCCGCGTTGGCCAGACAGGCCCTCGCCGCCGGCAGGAGGTCGTAGACCAGGTACAACTGACCTGCCTCACCGAACAGGAGGCCCAGCCGCGCGGCGTCTTCCTCGGCCGGCGGGCCCGCGGCGAGCGCCTCCTCGAGCAACCGGCGTTGCTCTTCGATCTGGGTGCGGACTGCTTCGTCGACGCCGCGCAGGTCGACGACGGGGATCGGAAGCAGGGTCCCGGCGGTCTCGGTCTGCGCCCGGACAGCCACTCCCGCGGACGACCACAGAAGGACGAGGGCGAAGGCGACCGCGGGGCGCAGGTCCTGGAATCGATAGCTCATCGTTGCTTGTCTTGTGTCCGTGCCCGCTCCGCGCCGGTGCGCCGGACCAGGTCAGTGTAAGCCCCCGGAGGGGGTGCAGGCCACTCTTCGACGGTTCCGTCGGACCAGTGGACCTCAACCCGGGCCACGGTCGCGCCGCCCAGGCTCACCGTTACCCGGGGATCGCTCGAGGACGTGTAACTGCCGCTGGTGCCGGCCAACCGCACGAGGGGTGGCGCACCGTCGAGGTGCACGCGCACGGTGACTCCAGAGGCGGGCCGGCGGCCCTGCGCTTCGGTCAGTCGCGGCGCAAGACCGATCCAGTCGTCGCCGGTCCCGGCCTGGTTGAGGAGCAGCCGGGCCGGCCCGTTGTTGTTCGTGATCACGAGATCCGTGTCGCCGTCGTTGTCGATGTCGCCGCTGACGAGAGCGCGGCTCACGTGGGGAGAGGCGCCGTCCAGCAGACCGGTCTGCGCCGCTTCGAACCGGCGGCCGCCGCCACTGCCAGGGACGTTGAGGAACGCCTGGTTCCGCTGATCCAGGGGGAACGGATCGTCCTCTGTGCGCGGCCTTCCCGCCGCGAACGTCACGGCGCCGTTGACCACCGCCAGATCGAGCCAGCCGTCCAGGTCGAGATCGAGGAAAGCCGTGCCGAAGGACGTCGCGTCCCAGCTCGGCCGCGCCAGGGCGGCTGCGTTCGTCCGATCGCGGAAGGCCGGTGCGCCGGGCTCCGAGTCGTTCCGGTAGAGCGTGTTCGTTTCCCGATGGAAGTGGGTGAGGAAGAGATCCAGGTCGCCATCGCCGTCGTAGTCGCCGCCTGCGATTCCCATGCTGGCCTCGGCCTCGCCGTCCGCGTTGAGCGCCGCGCCGCTGATCAGACCTTCTTCGGCCAGGTCGCCGTTGCCGGCGTTGATCCACAGGTGGTTCGGCATCAGGTCGTTGGCGACATAGAAGTCGAGCCGGCGGTCGCCGTCCAGGTCCGCGACGAGCACGCCCAGACCGTTGCCGGGTCGCGTCGCGGACAGGCCGGCTTCGACCGTCGCGTCCGTGAACCGGCCGGCGCCGTCGTTGCGCAGCAGGCGGTCCGGTACCGGCTGATAGGCGCTCGGCAGGCAGTAGTCGATCTCACCCCGTTCCGTCAGGCAGGTCTTGTGCGTGACCAGGGAGAAGTTGAGGTAGTTGACGACGAACAGGTCGAGGTCGAGGTCCCCGTCGTAGTCGGCGGCAGCCGCCGCGATGCTCCATCGCGGGTCGTCCGCGCCGCTGGCTTCCGTGCGGTCGGTGAAGGTCCCGTCGCCTTCGTTGCGCCAGAGCTGGTTGCCACCGAGGTTCAGCACGTAGAGGTCGGTCCAGCCGTCGTTGTCCAGGTCGGAGGCTGTGACGCCCATGCCATAGCCCAGAGCCGAAATCCCGCTCTCCTCGGTCACGTCGACGAAACGGATCGTGGTGCGTCCGTCGCTGTGCTCGAGGTCGTTGCGGAGCAGCCGGTCACGGGGCGGCCCTTCGCCGGTCCAGGGCACGGTTGCCCTGGTGCGGTCCCCGTCCGCCCCGAGCAGGTTTCCCTGGACCAGGTAGAGATCGAGGTCGCCGTCGTTGTCGTAGTCGAACAGTGCCGCTCCGGCACCCACCACCTCCGGGTAGTAGAGCTGCCCGCTCATGCCGTTCCAGTGCCGGAAGTCCAGACCGGCGCTCCTCGTTGCGTCGACGAAGAGGACGTCGCCCTCGCCTGCGCGGGCGAACGCCGGAAGAAGCGCTGCCGCCACCCACACGGCGACGCCGCCAGGAACGGCTCTCATCCGTCGCCGCCCAAGCGGAAGGGGGATTGGTCGATTCGTTCGAGAACCTCCGCGCCCTCGGTGACCCGGTACACGGCCCGCGGCTCGACGTCCCGGAGGATCTGGTTTGTCCCGCTGCCGGCCCACGTCACCCGGATCTCGGTGATCCCGACCGCGTCGCCGAGACCCACTTCAAGCTGCATGCTGTTGCCACCGAAGGAGCCTCCCGAGCCGACCAGGCGATGGATCGTGCGTTTGCCGTGTGGACCCTCGACAGACAGTGCGACCCGCGAGCCGACAGCGAAGCGGTTCGCGCCCGAGCCGGCTGAGCCGGCGCCGGCAAAGCGCAGCGTGACCCAGGCGTTGTCGCTGCCCGGGTTCTCAAACAGGGCGTTGCCGAAGGTGTCGGTCGGATAGAAGCCGCCGAGTTGGTGGAAGATGTCCATGTCTCCGTCACGGTCCAGGTCGCCGAACGCAACGCCGTGTCCTTTCTGGAGGTGACCGAAGCCGCCGGCGAAGGTGACTTCTTCGAAGCGCCGGCCGTTGAACCGGTACATCACGTTGGGCATCAGACTGGCGAGATCGGGTTCACCGGTGCCGAGGTAGAAATCGAGCCAGCCGTCGTTGTCCAGGTCGCCGTAATTCGCGCCCATCGGTAGAGCAGGCCGGCGGATTCCCAGCGCGCGGGACACTTCGGTCATCCGCAGCCTGCCGCCGCAGCCGGGCTCGGCTCCGCAGTCATTGCGGTAAAGCAGGGGCTGGCCGATCCCGGGGTCCGAGCCCATGAAGGATGCCACGACTTCGGTGGCCTTCTTGCGGTAGTCGCCGACGTAGAGGTCGAGGTCGCCATCGTTGTCATAGTCGAAGAACCAGGTAGCGAAACTCTCCCGTTCCGGTTCGGTCACGCCGGTTCGGACGGCGACATCGAGGAAGACACCGCCGTCGTTCAGGTAGAGCCTGTTGGCGCCGAAGTTGGAGACGTAGAGGTCGAGGTCGCCGTCGTTGTCCACGTCTCCCCAGGCGACGCCCTTCGCGTAGCGCAGGTTGCTGACGCCGGCGGCGGTCGCCACGTCCTCGAACGTTCCGTCGCCGCGGTTGCGGAACAGTTGCGACGGATACCGGTGGGCCTCATCCGCCTCGTTGCCGACGTAGAGGTCGAGGTCGCCGTCGCCGTCGTAGTCGCCCCAGGCCGCGGTCTGGGTCGGATAGGCGGGTTCGGCCAACCCCGCCTCCTCCGACACATCGACGAAACGCCCGAGGTCGCCGCCCAGATCATTGCGCAAGAGCGAGTTTCGGATGCGGCCCTCCTCCAGCAACCAGGCGCCCCGGAGCACGAGCAGGTCGAGGCGGCCGTCGTCGTTGTAGTCCGCGTGGAGCAGGTTGAGACCGCCAAGTTGGCCGCCAAGGCCCCAGGCTTCGGCGACGTCCTCGAAGCCGCCTTGACCGTCGCCCCGAAATGCCGTGACCGGACCGCAGGGATCCCACGTTGACGTGATCAGGTCGAGAACGCCGTCGTTGTCGAAGTCGTCGATGATCGCACCGCCCGCGAGATCGAGGGCGTCGACACCGAGTGCCGGTCCGAGATTACGCCAGCGCCCTCCGGGAACCGGGGGTGAGGCGAACACGTCGTCGCCTATCCGGTAGCGGGCCGGCACGCCATCGGGGAAGTCGCCGGTCAGTCTTCGAGCGACGTTGAGCAACCACCTTGCCCGTTGCCTCCACGGGCCGGTCGGGCGTCCTTCCTCGAGCATTTCCAGGAACAGGTCGCCTGCCTTGCGGGCGTGTTCGGGGCGGGCGTGGACGGCGGAGGCCGTGACCGGGAGAATGCAACTGTCGGCCGAACGCCGCGCCCGATGGACTGGCGTATCGTCGCTGGTTCCATCGTCCGGCCCCGTTCCGGTGTCGAAGTGATGGACGCAGTTGAGGTCCTCGGCCCGCTGAAGGTGGGCCAGAGCGAGGTTCCATTCGGGAATTGTGGGCCGCTCGGCCGCAGGCGGGGCGAATGTCCTGACTGCGGCAGCGAGGTGCTCGATCGCCTCGGCCGTGTCGCCGAGTCGGAGCAGCTCGCTTCCTAGTTCCGCAGCGATGGCGGGGCTGGCCGGGTTGGAGGACAGCTCGGCTCGAAGCTCGTGTGCGAACCTCGTGCCGAAGTAGGGGTTCGATCCCTCCTGGAGCCGTCGACAGGACTCCGTCAGGTCGTCGGTGGGCGCAGCGGCGACGAGAGGTGCTGCGAGCAGAACCAGACTGGCGAGCCCGCGGGCCGGCATGGGGCGAAGACTACTACGATCCGCGCGCGTGCCTGCCTGCCGCTAGCCGGCTGGCGGTTTGGGGATCGCGGCGCTCGCGTCGCTGTCGTCGGCCGGGGTCGAGGGCTCCGGGTCACCGGTGGCGACATCGTCGCCGTCCGTCGTTGGCGGCACGGGGGGCAGCGATGCTGCCGCTCCGTAGTCCGATCTGCCGAACCGGGTCATGAACACGGCGCCGAGACCGATCGTCCAGGCGAGGTAGCAGATCAGGACGCCGGGAAGGCGGAACATGACGCGGAAGAACCACGGCAGACCAAGGAAGCCGAGCAGGTCGGCCACGAGCGCCAGCGCCTGAATCGCCAGGACACCGAGCGCCAGGGCGGCGAAGCTCCCGGCCGCCACCCGGCCGGCGCCCTGGAAACGACGCCGGCACCAGTCGCCGGCAGCCGCGGCCGAGCCCGCGTAGCCGAACACGAAGGCGGCCGTCAGACCGATCAATGCGACGGGCCAGAGGAGGATGGCGAAGGGAATGCCGATGACCGTGACCGTGAGCAGCAGGCTGACGATGATCAG
Source organism: Thermoanaerobaculia bacterium (assembly GCA_965232105.1). GTDB lineage: Bacteria > Acidobacteriota > Thermoanaerobaculia > Multivoradales > Multivoraceae > Multivorans. The sequence continues at coordinate 610,157 of OZ246956.1, read as the reverse complement.
CACCGGGAAGAAGAAAACTTCTACGCCCAGGCCGACGGCGAACATGACCCAGAGGTCGGATGCGGCAGCCGCTTTCACCCGGCCGACTCCCTTCGGCGCGACGAGCAGGACCAGGCCGCTGAGCGCGATCAGGAGGAGGGTGAAGATGATCGACTGGACGAACTCGAACACCTTTCCCAGACGGAAGAAGGGGGGCCGGTCGCCGACTCCGGGGAACCAGTCTCCGTCCCAGCCGTCGAACCAGTCGCCGCTCAGATTCCAGTTGAACTCGCCCCAATCGACCTCGGAAACCTCGCCGAGGACGGAGGACCCCTCCTCACGCACCAGTTGGCCTCCGACCGTGACGATGTCGCCGAACACCTCCGCCTCGGGGCCGAGTTCGATATCGCCACCGATAGAAACGACTTCGCCGGTCACCCGGCCGTTGATCTTCGCCTCGCCGCCGATCGATACCGCGTCGCCGCGAACCTCTCCGTCGACCTTGACGTCGCCGCCGACCGAGACAATGTCATTGACCACTTCGCCCCGGCCCACCCGCACGGTGCTGCCGAACGCGACCCTGTTGTCGAGGTCGACGACAACGTCGATCCCGTTCAGGTCACGCTCAAGATCGTCCAACCGCTCGATCGTCTCCTCGATCGCTCCCCGAGCCTCTTCGCCGACTTCCTCGAGTGCTTCGTCGAGACGTTCTCGTGCATCCTCGAGGGTTGAACTCGCTTCTTCCTGGGCCTCCTGGCCCTCACCCGCGTCCTGGGGTTGACCGGACGCCAGGCCCGTGAAGCACAGCCCGCCCACCAGCAGCAGAGCTCCTGCACGCGTTCCGCGGGCCCGGCGGCGTCCACCCCGTCTCGCAGAGAACCGGTGCAGAAGGTGGACCGCGATCAGACTGAACAGTGACGCGGCGGCGACCACCGCGGTGACCTGGGGGGTGCGCAGGATCAGGTCCAGAGCCTCGCCGACCCGCACCGCTCCACTCAGGAACGGGAGGCTCTCGGCCAGCACCCCGGCGGTCCAGGTCAGGACCCAGACCGTAGTGAAGAGAGTCGCTTCCAGTGTGTTCAGCATGGTCAGCCAGGTCGAAGGGAAAAGCAGCGTCACGCCGCCAAGGAGGAGCATCGCTACCGCCGCGATGGCGCCAATCGACGCCTGGGCCCAGCGAGTCATCGGGAGCGCCAGCAACTGCGGCGCCTGCCCAGCCGCTTCGACAGGCCGGTTCGTGGCGCCCACTTGCCGCATGACGCGGCTCGTGAACCCGTCCGGCAGGGCGGGATCCTCAAGCGATTGGAAGAGGGTCCGGAGGTCGATTCGGTTCCGCATGTTCATGGCTTGCGCGGCTCGTTTCTGCGCCAGGAGATTTGAGGGGTTGATCGTTTCTGCATGTTCATGGCTTGTGACACCTGTGATTGTACGACGGCGTTCACCATGTCCTTCGCCCTACGATGCGAGGATCGCCGCGGTTTCAAACGACGCCCTCCGAGCGCAGGCGCTGTTCGATCTCGCGGCGTGCCCGGCGCAGGTTCGTCTTCACGGTTCCGAGCGGCATGCCGGTGATCTCCGCGATGTCGCGGTAGGGCAGCTCCTCCTTGAACCGCAACAGGACGACCAGGCGGTACTCCGGTCGGAGTGCCGCCACGGTGGCCTCGAGGGCGGTCGCCAGTTCATGCCTCCTGGTGAGCGTGTCGGCGAGCTCCGCCCGTTCGTCCGGGACCCGGTCGAGGATCGACGAGGCGTCTGGGTCGCTGGTCTCGATCGGAGTCGTGGGCAGTTTCTTTCGCCGCAAATGGTCGATCGCCGCGTTGCTTGCGATCTTGAACACCCAGCTCGCGAAACGCCGCCGCGGGTCGTAGCGGGCCAGGGCCAGCCAGGCCTTGACGAAGACCTCCTGGGTGACGTCCTCCGCGATGCCGGGGTCCCGGACCATGCGCACGACCAGGCTGAAGATCGGGCGCTGGTAACGCTCGACGAGGGTCTGGAAGGCGCGCTCCGACCCTTCGACAGCCGCCTTCACAAGGGCGGCTTCATCTTTCTCCCGATGCTTCAAGACCACAGTGTGGCATGCGCGGTGACTGGCCGTATCATTGCCGCGTGGAACACGGGAGCAGCCACCCAGGTCCTGGGGAGAACACAGAACTGGCGGCGGCGGTTCGGTCCGTGCGAATTGCGGGCCGGGTTACGCGACGGCTTCAGCAGTCGCTTCAGGGGTCGTTCCTGACCAAGGAGGATCGCTCGCCGGTGACGGTCGCCGACTACGCGGCGCAGGCGCTGGTCAGCCTCACGTTGCCGCGCGGCGAGGCCATCGTGGGCGAGGAAACCGCGGCGGCGCTTGAAGGGGCCGACGGGAGGGAGACCCAGGCCAAGGTCGTCGCCGCGGTCAGGTCCGAGCTGCCCGATGCGTCCGCCGAGGACGTGCGAGCCGCGATCGACCGTTGCTCGGATGCCGGCGGCGCGAAGGGAAGGTTCTGGGTCCTCGATCCGATCGATGGCACGAAAGGGTTCCTGCGCGGCGACCAGTACGCGATCGCGCTCGGCCTGATGGAGGATGGCGAAGTCGTCGGCGGCGTGCTCGGATGCCCGAACCTGCCTTCGCGCCTTGGGCGGGGTTGCCTGTTCGTCGCTGAACGGGGCCGGGGCGCCCACGAGCTGCCGTTCGAGGAGGACGGAGGATCGGCGCGCCGGATCGGGGTTTCCGCGGTTGCCTCGTCGGGCGACGCTGCTTTCTGCGAGTCGGCGGAAGCGATGCACTCGGACCATGATCGGCATGCCCGCATCGCCGCGCGGCTCGGCGTGACGGCCCCTCCCGTGCGCATGGACAGCCAGTGCAAGTACGGGGCGATCGCCCGTGGCGATGCCTCGATCTATCTCCGTTTGCCCTCGTCCAGGACCTATCGAGAGAAGATCTGGGACCACGCGGCCGGCTTCATCGTGGTGTCCGAAGCCGGCGGCGCCGTGACCGACGCCTACGGCCGGCCACTCGACTTCAGCATGGGCCGAACCCTGGACGGGAACCGCGGCGTGGTGGCGACGAACGGCCTTCTTCACGGCGTGGTTCTGGCCGCGGCGGCCGCGGTGTTGCCGCCCGGGCCGGGACTCTGAGACGGGGTCGCTTCTCTTGGCCCCCAGAGAGACCCTGCTCGTAACCGGCGGCGCCGGTTTCATCGGCTGCAACTTCACGGCCAGGGCACTGGCCGAGCCTTCGGGGCGCGACCGTCGCGTCGTCGTCTTCGACAAGTTGACCTATGCCGGCAATCTCCTCAACCTGGAGGCGGTCGCCGACGATCCCCGCTACCGCTTCGTCCATGGGGACATCGCGGATCGCGCCGCGGTCCGGCGGGTCTTCGCCGAGCACCAGCCGACGGCGGTTCTGAACTTCGCGGCCGAGAGCCACGTCGACCGCTCGATCGACAGCCCGGGCGACTTCGTCCGGACGAACATCGGCGGCACGTTCGAACTGCTCGAAGCCGCTCGCGGTGTCCTCGGGGAACGGTCGGAGGAGGAGAGGGCCGCCTTTCGGTTCGTCCACGTTTCGACCGACGAAGTCTTCGGGAGCCTTGGTGACGAGGGGAGGTTCCACGAAAAGACGCCGTACGATCCGAGTTCGCCCTACTCGGCGTCCAAGGCCGCCGCGGATCACCTCGTGCGCGCCTACGGTCGCACCTACGGCCTTCCGGCGATCGTGACCAACTGCTCGAACAACTACGGGCCGTACCAGTATCCCGAGAAGCTGATTCCGTTGATGATCCTGAACGCCGTCCTTGGGCGTCCGCTGCCGGTCTACGGCGAGGGCGCCAACGTCCGGGATTGGCTTCATGTGGACGATCACTGCGCCGGACTGCTTGCGGTTCTGAGTCGTGGCGAGCCGGGACAGAGCTACAACCTGGGCGGCGACGAGGAACGAACGAACCTCGAGGTCGTCGAGGCGGTCTGCGCGGCGGTCGAAGCGGAACTCCCCGCCGCTCGGAACGCCGCGCCAGGGCTCGAGGGAATCGAGGACTACCGGCAACTCGTGACCTTCGTCGAAGACCGGCCGGGCCACGACCATCGCTACGCGATCGATCCGTCCAAGGCGCGACGGGAGCTGGGTTGGGCGCCGCGGCACGACTTCGAGAGCGGTCTGCGCGAAACGGTGCGCTGGTACCTCGGTCACCGCGAATGGTGCGAAGCGGTCGGTGGCGCTTCGCGGAACCGGCTGGGCGTTCAGCCGCGTCTTACGGCGGTCACGTGAGTCCGCTGAGGGGAATCCTGCTGGCGGGCGGTTCCGGCACCCGGCTCCATCCGGTGACTCGCGCCGTCAGCAAACAGTTGCTGCCCGTGTACGACCAGCCGATGGTCCACTATCCGCTTTCCAGTCTGATGATCGCGGGGGTGAGGGAGATTCTGATCATCACGACGCCGCACGACCAGCCGGCGTTCCAGCGCCTGCTCGGCGACGGCAGCGAACTCGGCCTCGAACTGTCCTATGCCGTGCAGAAAGCTCCGGAGGGCATCGCGCAGGCGTTCCTGATCGGCGCCGGGCATCTGGCCGGAGCCAGGGCGGCGCTGGCCCTCGGCGACAACATCTTCCACGGCCACGGGCTGTCCTCCGTGCTCCAGCGGGCAGCCGAGCGAAACGACTCCTCACCGGGGGCGACGATTTTCGGCTATCGGGTTCGGGATCCTGAACGGTACGGCGTGGTCGAGTTCGATGATGAACGGCGCGTGATCGGCCTGGAGGAGAAGCCGGCGGCGCCGAAGTCAACCTACGCCGTACCGGGTCTGTACTTCTACGACGAGCGCGTCGTCGAGCTGGCCCGGACGCTCGAGCCGTCGGCTCGCGGCGAGCTGGAGATCACCGACCTGAACCGGCTCTACCTGGACGAGGGCGCCTTGCGCGTCGAGCTTCTCGGCCGCGGCGTTGCCTGGCTCGACACGGGGACGCATGAGGCGCTGCTGCAGGCCAGCAACTTCATTCAGGCGATCGAGGAGAGACAGGGGTTGAAGGTCGCCTGCCTGGAGGAGGTGGCGTACCGCATGGGTTACATCGACGCGGACGAGTTGAGCCGTCTGGCGGCCGCTGTGAACGACGCCTACGGCCGCTATCTGAACCTGGTCCTGGAGGAAGGGCGTTGAGCGCTCCGCCCAGGGTGCGGAGCACCAGGTTGCCCGACGTGATGATCGTCGATCCCGCGGTTCACCGGGACGGTCGCGGCTTCTTCCTGGAGAGCCACAACGCGTCCACGTTCGCTGAATGCGGCCTGGAGAGACCGTGGGTTCAGGACAACCACTCGCGGTCCTGCCGCGCCACCCTGCGCGGACTTCACCTCCAATGCCGCCGGCAGCAGACGAAGCTGGTTCGCGTTACGCGAGGCGAGGTCTTCGATGTCGCCGTGGACGTCCGGCGCGGCTCGCCGTCGTTTCTGGGTTGGGCCGGCTGCGTCCTGTCGGAGGACAACTTCCGCCAGCTCTACATCCCGCGCGGGTTTGCTCACGGCTTCTGTGTGATCAGCGAGACCGCCGACGTGCAGTACAAGTGCGACGACTACTACGACCGGGACGACGAGCTCACGATTGCCTGGGACGACCCTCAGATCGGAATCGACTGGCCGGTCGACGAGCCGCTGCTTTCGGGCCGCGACCGGACAGCGCCCACCGTTGCGGGATGTTTTGAGCAGTTGCCGACGTTCTCCTTCTAAGTGGATACGTTGCGAGCGGAGCCCTTGACGGATCGGGACGGCCTGAGCGCCGCGGACCGCGATCAGCTCGAGGCGCACGGCATCGGCGTCGGCGAGGCGCGGCGCCAACTCGAGCTGCTGCGCGACCCACCGCCGAAGACGAACCTCGCGCGGCCGGCCCGGCTCGGCGACGGCATCGTGCCTCTGCCCCGGGGCGCCGAGGGCGACCGCCTGGCCGCCGCGGGGCGATCCGCCGCGCAAGCGGGCAACCTGATCCGGTTCGTGCCGGCATCCGGCGCGGCGTCGCGGCTGTTTGCGGAGCTTCGAACGGCTCAGGTCGCCGGCTATCCGCCGAGTCATCCGGTCCTGGTCCGTTTCGAGAGCGCCCGGACCAGTCTTCCCTTCGACTGCGACCAGGCGGAACTCCTCGACCGCTACGGCGACGCGCCGAAGGCCCTGATCCCCTTCCACAGGTACCCGGATGGCGAGCAGCGCAGCGCGCTGGAGGAGCACCTCGTCGAGGCGGCCGCGCTTGCGGGGGGCCGGGCCTCGGCGGCGGTCCACTTCTCTGTCGCCGTTGCGCACCGGTCCGCGTTCGAGGCGTTGCTGGCTGACCGTCTGCCGGCGCTCGAACGACGGCTGGGGTGCCGCTTCGACGTGACGCTCTCCCACCAGTCGCCGGCCACCGACAGTATTGCGGTCGACGCGGATGGAAAGCCGTTTCGGATCGCGGACGACCCGGCAGCGCCGCTCCTCGTCCGGCCGGGCGGCCACGGGGCACTGCTTGGCAATCTGCAGGCTCTGGCGGATCGAGGTTTCGAACTGATCGCGCTGAAGAACATCGACAACATCCAGCCGGAGCAGGCCCAGGACGCGGCGACGAGCGCCATGGGGATACTCGCCGGAATGGCCCTGGAACTCGCGCGGGGTTCGGGCCGGCCGGCCAGGGTCGCCGGCGTCGTTCCCGCCACGGGATCGGCCGGCGGCGGCCCCTTCTGGGTACACGGGACCTCAAGCGATTCGGGAGTTCCGGGCGAACCACGACTTCAGATCGTCGAGACCTCCCAGATCGACCTCGACGACGCGGAACAGGCGGAGCTGCTGGCTCAGTCCACCCACTTCAATCCCGTGTTCCTGGTCTGCGCCGTGCTGGCGCCGGACGGCACGGCGTATCGGCTGGAGGACTACGTCGACCACGACACGAGCTTCATCGTCAGCAAGAGCCATGGCGGCAGGGCTCTGATCGCCCTGGAACGCCCCGGTTTGTGGAACGGATCGATGGCAGGCTGGGAGACGCGGTTCGTCGAGCTGCCGGACGAGGTGTACACGCCGGTCAAGACCGTGTTCGATCTCGCCGGCGCCGAGCACCAGTGTGAAGGAGTTGACCGATGAGGCTCGCCATTCGCGCGGCCGCGGTGGTTGCGCTGGTCGCGGCACTCCTTCTGTTCGGCCAACGGGTAGCGGGCTACCTGCCCGAGTTCAGCGCCTGGGTCGACGGGCTCGGCCTGTGGGGACCGGTCGTGTTCGTGCTCGGTTACGCGGTGGCCACCGTGGCGTTCATTCCCGGCTCCCTGCTTACCCTCGCGGGCGGCGCGATCTTCGGTCTCGGCGAGGGCACCGCGTTCGTGTTCGCCGGCGCCTCCCTGGGGGCTACGGGCGCCTTCCTCGCATCGAGGTACCTGGTCCGGGGAGCGGTCGAACGGCGCGTCGCCGCGGAGCCGCGGTTCGCCGCCATCGACCGCGCGGTGGGCCGCGAGGGGTTCAAGATCGTCGTGCTGCTGCGACTCACGCCGGTCGTCCCCTTCGTGCTGCTGAACTACGCACTGGGATTGACGCGAGTAAAGCTGAGCCACTATGCGGGCGCCTTTGTCGGCATGTTCCCCGCGACCCTGCTCTACGTGTACTACGGCAAGGTGCTCGGTGATGTGGCCGAAGTCGCTGCCGGCGTCGAGGTCGAGCAGGGTTGGGGAACCTGGGTGGCGACGGGCATCGGGCTGGCCGCCACGGTGGCGGTGATTGTGGTCGTCACCCGCATCGCGCGCCGGGCGCTCAGGGAGGAGGTGGGCGAATGACGAGGCCGGAACTGCTCCTCGAGAGCCGTCACGATCGGGAACTCGTGGCGCAGGTGGCTCCTGACGACTGGACGAACCCGGCGCCCGCGGGTCGCTATCACCTGGTGGTGATCGGGGCCGGCACCGCCGGCCTGGTGACCGCGATCGTGGCCGCAGGTCTCGGTGCCAAGGTGGCTCTGATCGAACGTCGGCTGATGGGCGGCGACTGCCTGAACTTCGGCTGTGTGCCGTCGAAGGGCATGATCGCCGCGGCGCGGCGGTGGACCGCCGGGCGGCCGGATCCCGGGTATGGGGCGCCAGGTGCCGATGGCGCCGGCGACTTCGGCGCCGCGATGGAGCGCATGCGCCGGATCCGGGCGGCGATCAGCGAGGACGACGCGGCGGAGCGCTTTCGCGATGCCGGAGTCGACGTGTACCTGGGTGAGGGCCGATTCCTCTCCGACCGCGCGGTCGGCGTGACCGGACCGGCGGGCGACCGGGAACTCCACTTTCGTCGTGCCGTCATCGCGACCGGCGCCCGTCCCCAGGCGCCGCCGATTCCCGGGCTGGACCGTTGCGACTACCTGACCAACGAGACCGTCTTTTCGCTCACCGAGCGTCCGGAGCGGTTGGCCGTCATCGGCGCCGGCCCGATCGGCTGTGAGCTGTCCCAGGCCTTCGCCCGGCTGGGGAGCCGTGTTGTGACGTTCGACGTCCTGCCCGGCATCCTGCCGCGCGAGGATCCCGACGCGGCGGCTCTGGTCGAGAAAGCCCTCAGGCGGGATGGCGTCGACTTTGCGCTCGGCGCGCGGATCGAGGAAGTCGCACCTCGTGACGCCGGCCTTCGCCTGACCTACGTCGACAGCGACGGCGAGCGCCAAGAAACTCGTTGCGATGAGCTTCTGGTCGCCGTGGGCCGAACCCCGAACGTCGAGGGCCTGGGGCTGGAGGAGATCGGTGTTCGGTGCGATGCGACCGGCGTCGCGGTCGATGCGAAGCTGCGCACGACGAATCCCCGCATCTACGCGGCCGGCGACATCACACCGGCGCCCAAGTTCACCCACCTCGCCGACGCCCACGCGGGCGTCGTCGTCCAGAACGCGCTGTTCTTCCCCAGTGCGCGCGCCGACAGGCTCGTCGTTCCGCGGTGTACGTACACTTCGCCGGAGGTGGCGCACGTCGGCCTGGACCGGCGGGAAGCGGAAGAACGCGGCGTCGCGGTCGACGTGGTCGACGTGGCGTTCGAGGAGAACCACCGCGCCCTTCTCGACGGCGAGGAGGAGGGGTTTCTCCGGGTTCTGCTCCAGCGCGGCAGCGATCGTGTTCTGGGCGCCACGATCGTGGGGCCGGGCGCCGGCGACCTGATCGCGCCGCTCACCCTGGCCGTGACCCACCGGCTCGGCCTGTCGAAGTTCACGGGCGCCATCCTGCCTTACCCGACCCGGGCGGAGGTGCTCAAGAAGGCCGCGAACAAGTGGCGAAAGACGAAGTTGAATCCCACCGTCCAGGGCCTGCTGGGGCGCTGGTTCCGCTGGACCCGTTGACGGGCTCCGGCGCTACAGGTGCCGCCTGCGCCTCCTGCGCCGCCTCCTTCGCCCTGGCCGCGCCGGTCTCGTCGCGGTATCGCTGGCGACTCGCGACGGCGCCGACGCGGCGGCCCCTTGCCAGTACTCGAGTGCCTCATCGCCGCTGCTGGTGGCTGCCGAGAGCAGGGCGAAGACGTCCATTGCGGGAAGGAAGGCCTCCCTTCCGACCAACTGGTGAGTGGCCTCAGGGCTGTGGTTCGGTTCGCACAGTCGCTGGAACGTCTCCAGCGTACGCACGACCCGGCCGCGGCGCGCCGCGGAGAGCGCGTAGCGGGTACTGAAGTCGGCGACGACATCCTCGACGAGTCGTTGCAGGCGCCGCCGTGGCACTCCGGCCCCGGCGGCTTCCAGGCGCTCCCTGCCGACGACGATCCGCGGCAGGAGCAGGGTCGACAGGAGCACCGCCAGCGGTGGTTCCGGCCCGGTGTTGACGCGTTCGTCAAGTCGTGCCGCGAGTTGGGAGAAGCCGGCCGTTTCGGATCCCGTCCCCTGGACTTCGTCGACCTCGGGCAGAGCGACCGGGAGCACTCCCGAGCGCCGCATCCAGTGGAAGGCGGCGGCGCTCCGGCCGCTCGACAGGAGTTGGATCAGTTCCTCGATCAGGCGGTGGGGTGAGGCCTTGGTGATCTCCCGGCGATGCTGGAAGGCGGCGGCGAGGGTCTCGTCTTCGATTTCGAAATCCAGACGCGCCGCGAATTCGCACGCCCGCAGCATCCGGACCGGATCCTCGCGGAAGCGCAGGTTGGGGTCGCCGATCACGCGGATGCAACCGCGATCGAGATCTTCCAGGCCGCCCACATAGTCGACGACGGCACGGTCGGAGGCTCGATAGAGCAGGGCGTTGACCGTGAAGTCGCGGCGGAAGGCGTCCTGTCGCGGGGTGCCGTAGGTGTTGTCGCTCGTCACCAGGAGCTCGCCGGGCGAGCGCCGCTGATGGTCGGGATCCGGCGCGCCCCGGAACGTGGACACTTCGACCACCTCGTCGCCGAACAGGACGTGGGCGAGGCGAAAGCGCCGGCCAATGATCCGGGAGTTTCGGAACAGCCGCCGCACGTCCTCGGGGCGCGCGTCGGTGACGACATCGTAGTCCTTCGGCGCGCGTTGCAGCATCAGATCGCGCACGCTGCCGCCGACCAGGCCCGCGTTCCGGCCTGCCTGATGCAGCCTCCGCAGCACCTTCTGGGCGCCGCGCGAGATCCGCCGCCACGCGATCGGGTGCTCGGAACGCGGCAGTATCGTGGCCGCGGCCGGCACATCCATCGGATCAGGGTATCAACGGATAGGCTCCGGCCCGTGGGCGCCCTGGATGGATTGCGGGTTCTCGACCTGTCGCGGCTCGCTCCCGGGCCATACTGCTCCATGCTGCTTGCCGACATGGGCGCGGACGTGCTGCGGGTCGACAACGCGGCGGGCGGACCGGTGAGGTCCGGCGACATGCTGTCGCGGAACAAGCGGAGCATCGCGCTCAACCTGAAGACCGACGGCGGGCAGCGCATTCTGCACGAGCTGGCGGCGAACGCCGACGTGTTCCTCGAGGGCAACCGGCCCGGCGTCTGCGCCCGGTTGGGCTGCGGCTACGAGACGCTTGCGGCGCTCAACGAGCGCCTCGTGTATTGCTCGCTCACCGGCTACGGCCAGACCGGGCCGATGGCGCAGGCCGCCGGGCACGACGTGAACTACATCGCGCTCGCGGGCGTTCTGTCGCAGATCGGCAACGGCCAGGACCCGCCTCTGCCGCCGCTGAACCTGGTCGCCGATTTCGGCGGCGGCGGCCTGATGGCCGCCTTCGGCATCCTCTGCGCACTGTTCGAGCGGGAGCGGTCCGGCCGGGGCCAGTACATCGACGCGGCGATGATCGACGGAGCGGCTTCCCTGATGGCCGTGCACTTCGCGCAGAAGGGCGCCCGCTCGACGCCCGGCGCGGGACTTCTGGGGGGCGGCGCCGCCTTCTACCGCTGCTACGAGTGCAAATGCGGCGGCTACGTCTCGGTCGGCGCGATCGAACCGCAGTTCTTCAGGGCATTGTGCGAGGGCACGGGCGTGGATGTCGCCGACGAGCAGATGGACACCGACCGCTGGCCGGCGCACATCGAGGCCTTCAGGCGGGCCTTCCTGACCCGCACGCGGGATGAGTGGGCCGCGGTGTTCAGCGAGCTCGACGCCTGTGTGTCGCCGGTGCTCGACCTCGACGAGGCGCCGGACCATGAGCACAACGCGCAGCGGGGGACTTTCCCGATCGGCCCGGACGGAGAGATTCACATAGCGCCCGCACCGCGCCTTGAGCGGACGCCCGGCGACCTTCGCCGGCGCGAGCCGCTGATGGGCGAACACACCGGAGAGGTCCTGGCCGATCTTGGCTACAGCGCCGGGGAGATCGACGGACTCGAACAGAATGGAGCGATTCTGAGAGCATGAATGACGCAAGAACGCACGACGGTCCGCCTGCGGATGGCGCGGGCAGGGTCTTCGAGGACTTTGAGGTCGGCCAGATCTTCCGTCACGCCCTGGGTCGGACGGTGACCGAGGGCGACAACGTCTGGTTGACGATGATCACGCTGAACCCGAACCCGATCCACTTCGACCGCGAGTACGCGGGTCAGACGGAGTGGGGGCGACCTCTGGTCAACTCTTGTTTCACCCTGTCCCTGGTCACCGCGCTGACCGTCGCCGACCTGTCCCGGAACGCGGTGAACCTGGGCTGGGACCGGGTCCGTCTGCCGCATCCCGTGTTCGAAGGCGACACCCTGTACGCCCAGAGCGAGGTGCTCTCCGTTCGCGAGTCGAACTCGCGCCCGCACCAGGGCATCGTGGGTTTCCGCACGGTCGGCTACAACCAGGACGGCCGGGCGGTGATCACCTTCGACCGGACGATCCTCGTCTATCGCCGCGGCCACGTGCCGGCGAAGCCGGTCCGTCCGGAGCTGCGCGGGTAGGCGCACCCAGTTTCTGCCGGCGCACCCAGTCGAGCTACCGGTCGGCGATCGGCTGGTAGTCGCGGGCGGTGGCGCCGGTGTAGACCTGCCGCGGCCGGTTGATCCGGTTCTCCGGATCCCCGCGCATTTCCTTCCAGTGCGCCAGCCAGCCCGGCAACCGGCCGAGGGCGAACATGACCGTGAACATGTCGGTCGGCAGGCCCATCGCGCGGTAGATGATGCCGCTGTAGAAGTCGACGTTCGGGTAGAGCTTCCGGTCGACGAAGTACGCGTCCTCGAGCGCGACCTCCTCCAGGTTCCTGGCGATTGCCAACAGTGGATCGTCGACTCCGAGCTGCTCGAGAACCTGGTCCGCGGCCCCCTTCAGGATGCTGGCGCGGGGGTCGAAGTTCTTGTAGACGCGGTGGCCGAAACCCATCAGTCGGAAGGGGTCGTTCCGGTCCTTGGCCCGCTCGACGAACTTGCTGAAGTCGTCGCCGCTGTCGCGAATCGCCTCCAGCATCTCGATCACCTGCTGGTTGGCGCCGCCGTGCAGCGGCCCCGACAGGGCGTCGATGCCGGCGGAAATCGCGGCGAACAGGCTGGCGCCCGAGCTGCCGACCATGCGGACCGTCGATGTCGAGCAATTCTGCTCGTGGTCGGCGTGCAGGATGAGCAGCATGTTCAGCGCTCGGGACAGGACGTCCGGCGGCTCGTAGGACTCGCAGGGCACCGAGAACATCATGTTCAGGAAGTTCTCCGCGTACCCCAGGTCGTTCTGCGGGTACACGAAGGGTTGGCCGATCGACTTCTTGTGGGAGAAGGCCGTGATCGTGGGCAGCTTGGCGATCAGGCGGACGACGTGCAGGTCGTCGTCCTCGTCCTCCGAGTAGAAGGTCGCGAGCGACGAGATCATCGAGGACAGGATCGCCATCGGGTGCGCCGTGGCCGGGTAGGCCTCGAAGAACTTCTTCATGTCCTCGTGGATCAGGGTGTGCCTTCGGAGCTTCGACCGGAAATCGGCCAGTTCCCGCTCCGTCGGCAGTTCTCCGTAGATCAGCAGATAGCAGACCTCGACGAAGGACGCGCGCTCGGCTAGCTGCTCGATCGGGTAGCCGCGGTAGCGGAGAATCCCCTGCTCGCCGTCGATGAAGGTGATCGCGCTACGGCACGATCCGGTGTTGCCGTAGCCGGGATCCAGGGTGATCGCACCAGTTTGGCTCCGGAGCGCGTGGCTGTGTATGGCCACTTCGCCCTCGGAGCCGACAATGACGGGAAATTCGTACTCCTGGTCGTCCAGATTCAGCTTGGCTACACCCATATCTGATGTCTCACCTCGTGTGTTTGCCCGTATCGGCTTTGTTTCGTTGGCGTATTCGGCGCGGAGTGTAGCAGCCCCGCGAGCGGTAGTGGGGCGTTGGTGGGTCCGATTCAGACGCCCCTTGTTTCAGCGCCCCAGAGCGTCTTGTGGAGCTGCAGTGAGACCCGTGCCGGAAGCCGGTCCTCGAGTACCCAGGAGGCGAGTCGGGCAGGTTCCAGAGCGTCCCACACGGGTGACAGGTGGACGGTGCAGCGGCGATCGATCCGATGCTTGCGGATCGCGTCGCGAGCCCATTCGTAGTCGCCGCGGTCGGCGAGGACGAGCTTCACCTCGTCCGTCGAACGCAGCTCGTCGATGTTCGGCCAGTGGTTGTTCGCGGCCTCGCCGCTGGCCGGGCACTTCAGGTCGACGATTCGCCGCACCCGCGAATCGACACCCGAGATGTCGAGCCCGCCGCCGGTTTCGAGCAGGACGGTGAGTCCGCGGTCGCAGAGGCCGCTCATCAAGGGATGAACGCCGGGTTGGAGCAGGGGTTCGCCGCCGGTGACTTCCACCAGCGGGCAGTCGAACGCCAGCACCTCGGCGATCACGTCGTCTGTGCGCATCCACGAGCCTTCGTGGAAGCTGTACTCGGTGTCGCACCAACTGCACCGCATCTGGCACCCGGTCAGCCGCACCAGGACGCAAGGGCGGCCCGCGAAGGTCGATTCGCCCTGAATCGAGTAGAAGATCTCGTTGACCTTGAGCCGCTCGCTCTCGGGCAGCGCGGCGACCGGGTCGAGCTGGCGGAGTGGATCAGGCGTCGTCGTCAAGGAGCTGCCGCAGCACGTACTGCAGGATGCCCGCGTGGCGGTAGTACTCGGCCTCCTGCGGGGTGTCCAGGCGCACCAGCGCCCGGAACGTCGTCTCGCCGTTCTCGCCGGTCGCTCGCACGGTGACCTCCAGACCGGGGTCGAAGTCCGCGGCGAGACCCGCCGAGAGTCCTTCCACGTCGTAGGCCTCGCGACCGGTCAGCCCGAGCTCTTCGGCGCCTTCGCCGTCCCGGAACTGAAGCGGCGCGATCCCCATGCCGACGAGGTTGCTGCGGTGGATCCGCTCGTAGCTCCTGGCGATGACGGCGCGGACGCCGAGCAACCGCGGTCCCTTGGCGGCCCAGTCACGCGAAGACCCTGTCCCGTACTCGATGCCGGCCAGAATGATTTGGGGCACTCCCCGTTCGCGGTAGGCAGCCGCGGCGTCGAAGATGGTCGTGTGCTCGCCTTCAGGCAGCAGCGCGGTGTAGCCGCCTTCCGTGCCAGGCACGAGGTGGTTGCGAAGGCGAACGTTGGCGAACGTGCCGCGCATCATGACCTCGTGGTTGCCGCGGCGGGCGCCGTAGGCGTTGAATTGCGCCTGCTCGACACCCAGGTCGCGCAGGTAGTCGGCGGCCGGGCTGTCCGGGCTGATCGGGCCGGCGGGTGAGATGTGGTCCGTCGTCACCGTGTCGCCGAGCAGGGCCAGCACCCTGGCGCCCCGGATGTCCTCGACCGGTTGCGGCTTGCGGGGCATGTCGACGAAGAACGGCGGCTGCTTGACGTAGGTCGAATCAGCCTGCCAAGCGAACGTCTGGCCGGAGGGCACGTCGAGCGCCTGCCACGCCTGGCCGCCGGCGAAGACGTCGGCGTACTGGCGTTCGAACATCTCGGGCCGTAGCGAGCTCTCGAGCGCCGCCTGGATGTCGGCCTGCGCGGGCCATATGTCGCGGAGGTAGACGGGGCCGTCTGCAGTCGTGGCCAGCGGCTCGTTGTAGAGGTCGATGTCGATTCGGCCGGCCAGCGCGTAGGCCACGACCAGGGGCGGCGAAGCGAGGTAGTTCGCTCGCACCTCGCTCGAGATTCGACCCTCGAAGTTCCGGTTGCCGGAAAGCACGGAGACGGCGACCAGCTCGTCCTCAGCGATCGCGGCCGAGATCGGCCCCGGTAGCGGGCCGCTGTTGCCGATGCAGGTCGTGCAGCCGTAGCCGACGGTGTGGAAGCCCAACTGCTCGAGGTAGGGGGTCAGTCCGGCCTCGCCGAGGTAGTCGGTCACCACCTTGGAGCCGGGCGCCAGGCTGGTCTTCACCCAGGGCCTGGCCTTCAGCCCCGCCTCGACGGCCTTCTTCGCCAGCAGGCCGGCGGCGAGCATGACGGACGGGTTCGAGGTGTTCGTGCAGCTCGTGATCGCGGCAATCACCACGGAACCGTCCTTCAGGTCGACCTTGCCGTTGCCGCCGGCGTTGGCGGCCGGTTCGTGGCCGGCTCCGTTGTTCGTGTCGTTGCCGTCGAGTACTGGCAGACCGCCCTGGCGGGTGGAGAGGCCGGGCAACTGGCCGAGGAAGGACTCCTTGACGCCGGAGAGCGGCACCCGGTCCTGGGGTCGCCGTGGACCGGCCAGCGCCGGCTCGACGGTGCTCAGGTCGAGTTCCAGCGTGTCGCTGTACTCGGCCTCCGGAGTGTCCGGCCCATGGAACAGGCCCTGTTCGCGGCAGTAGGCCTCGACGAGGTCTACCTGGGCCTCGTCGCGGCCCGTGAAACGGAGGTAGTCGACCGCGGTCCGGTCGATCGGGAAGATGCCGCAGGTTGCGCCGTACTCGGGCGCCATGTTGGCGATCGTCGCCCGGTCGGCCAGCCGAAGTTCACTCAGCCCGGGACCGAAGAACTCGACGAACTTGCCGACCACGCCGTGGTTGCGGAGCATCTCGGTGACCCGTAGGACGAGGTCGGTCGCGGTCGTACCTTCCGGCAACTTGCCGACGAGACGGTAGCCGACGACCTGGGGCACGAGCATGGCGATCGGCTGGCCGAGCATGGCCGCCTCCGCCTCGATGCCTCCCACACCCCAGCCCAGGACGCCGAGTCCGTTGATCATCGTCGTGTGGGAGTCGGTGCCGACCAGCGTGTCGGGATACGCGAAGGGCACATCACCGGCGCCGTTCTGCGACGTCATCACTCCGCGGGCGAGGTACTCCAGGTTGACCTGGTGGACAATGCCGGTCGCCGGCGGTACGACCCGGAAGTTCTCGAACGCGGTCTGGCCCCAGCGCAGAAAGAGGTAGCGCTCCTCGTTGCGCTCGAACTCGCGCTCGGCGTTGATCAGCAGGGCGGCCGCGGAACCGTACTCGTCGACCTGGACGGAGTGGTCGATCACCAGTTCGGCCGGCTGCAGGGGATTGATCTTCGCGGCGTCGGCGCCCATGCGCGCCATCGCGTCCCGCATCGCGGCGAGGTCCGCCACCGCGGGCACGCCGGTGAAGTCCTGCAGCAGCACGCGGCCGGGCATGAAGGCGATCTCGACGTTCGGTTCAGCCTGAGGTTGCCAGCGGGCAACGGCCTCGATGTCGCTGGCCGGGACGGCGCGACCGTCCTCCCGGCGGAGGAGGTTCTCCAGCAGGATCTTCAGAGCGTACGGAAGGCGTGCGACCGGCAGGCCCGCTGCTTCCAGTGTCGGCAGGTGGGCGATTCGGAAGGAGCGGCCTCCCGCGGTCATCGTTCGTTTGGCGCCGAAGCTGTTCGTCATGTCCCTGTTTCCGTGTCTCCGGCTGCAGGCGCCGGGGGGTTTTCGAGTGCGCCTGAGATTACCCAAAGTGTGGCCGACGCTGCGCCGCGCCGGGGTAGTCCACGGCCAGCACCGGCGCCGTCAGCGCCGGCGCCCGAGGTCTCGCTCGGGGTCCGCGGCCGAACCCGTTGCGACGTGTAGAGTCGCGCCATGTCCGGGCTGGATGACCTCGAGACGCCGAGTCTGCTGATCGCCATGCCCCAGGTCCTCGATCCGTTCTTCGCTCGGGCCGTCGTGCTTTTGGCCGCGCACGAGGAGGGCGGGGAGGGTGGAAGTCTCGGTTTCGTCGTCAATCGCCCGAGCCAGCTCAAGGTCGACGAAGTGTTGCGGGAACTCGATATCGAGTGGCTGGGCGGTTCGGAAGCGCCGGCCTTCGTCGGTGGTCCGGTGCAGCCGGAAGTGGGTACCGTGCTGCTGTCTCTCGACGGCCTTACGGGTGTAGAGGCGGACGGGATCACCCGGATCGCGCCGGGCGTGGGCGCGACGCAGAACATCCTGGCGTTGCGGACGCTGGCTCGCCGCGCTCCGGACCACATGCGGCTCCTGCTCGGTCACGCCGGCTGGGCGCCGGGCCAGTTGATGCAGGAACTCACTCGCAGCGACTGGTTGACGGCGCCGGTGGAGGAGTCGATCGTGTTCTCGCCCGATCCGGTGGACGCCTGGTCTGCCGCGCTGGCTTCGCTGGGGATCGATCCCGGGGCACTGCCGAGCTGGACCTCGGGCGACGGCGCCTCGAACTAGCGGGCGGAGCCCGATAGACGCCGTCCGGCCACTAGCGGGCGGAGCCCGATAGACGCCGTCCGGCCACTAGCGGGCGGAGCCCGATAGACGCCGTCCGGCCATTGACTCCCTACTGACCCGTGGAACCGAAGCCGCCGTCGTTGCGGCGGCCGGTGACGGGACGTTCACCGAGGGTGTCGTCGTCGCGGAACGCGATTTCCGGCACGGCGGCGACCACCATCTGGGCCAGCCGTTCGCCGTGCTCGATCGTGATCGGGCGCCGGCCGAGATTGACGAGCAGCAGTTTGACTTCGCCGCGATAGTCGCTGTCGATCGTGCCGGGAGCGTTGAGTACGGTCAGGCCCTGCCGGTAGGCGAGTCCGCTGCGGGGCCGGACCTGGGCTTCGTAGCCTGATGGCAGGCCGAGGATGAGGCCGGTTGGAATCAGGGCGCGAGCACCTGGTTCGATCCGGACCGCGGCGCCTGTAGCCGCGCGGAGGTCGTAGCCGGCGCTTCCGGCCGAGGCGCGCTCCGGCAGGCCGGCGGAGTGGGGCAGCCGGCGGACGGCGACGGTGACGGGAGGCGTTCCCTGTTCGCGTGGTTCGGTGGCCCGGCCCGGTGTCTCCGGCGCGGCGGTGGGCCTGCTCAAAGGTCGCGTCCGCGGTTGCGCTCTCCCGGCGCGGACCCGTCCTGGGGCTGACCGTCTCCGAGCACGCCGGGCGGAAAGGGCTTGCCGATCCACTCGCTGGTCAGACGCGGCGGCGGGCGGCCCTCGGCGACGTTGCCGGGCCTGAGCTGGATGAGTTCGCTGGTGAAATACCAGTTCGAGTAGTCCTCCTGGCCGCCCCAGACGCGCATCGAGGGGCCGGGCGTCGCGCTGTAGACGCCCAGGATCGGCCCGATCGTCGGCCCTTCGCCCTCCTCCTCGTTCGGAGGTGGCACAGCGGTCAATCCGCCGCCGCCTGCGCTTCCGGCCTGGCGGTTTCCCTGCTGGCCGGTGTTGCTCGGCGCTCCCTGCATCAGCAGGCCCCAGCGGCCCTCCTCGTCCATCGGGTTGGGCCACAACTGCCGGATGACTCGCGGCTCGACCTCGATGAGTTCCTCGAGCGCCGTCGGCAGGCGTCCCTGGCGGACCCGGAACAGGCGGATCGCCTCGGCGTACTGGAGGCCGCGGAAGATCAGCTCTTCCTCCTTCTGCCGCTTGGCCCAACCGCTCCAGTAGGGCAGTGCCGCCGCGACCGCGATGTTCATCACCGTGATCATGACGGCGAGCACGACGAGGTTGTAGCCGGCCTCGGACGGTCGGTCCGCCGGGCTGGCGCCGCGAGCCGCCGGGTCACCAGTCGGCATAGGCTTCGCCATCCAGCGCGTTCTCCTCCGAACCCGAGTGGACGTCCTCGATGCCGGGATCTCCGAAGGGTGAGAGGTCCGTTTCGGCCCACGGGTCCTCGTCCGAGAGAGCGGGAAACTCGGCGACGACCTCCACCCAGGTGTCGGTGGAGCGGGTGATCGGGTCCAGCGGGATCGCGCGCAGGTACTCCTCTTCGACAAGGGCCTGGAGGCTCGGCGGGTAGTGCCCCTTGTCGGCGTAGTGCTGCTCGATCGCGTCGCGCATCACGCGGAGGTTCTGCTTTAGCGCCGCTTCCTGCGCCCGTCGCGGCGCGTTCTTCAGCAGGGGCACCGCGACGGCGGCAAGGATGCCGATGATCGCCATGACGATGATCAGCTCCAGCAGCGACATGCCGCGCTGGCCCATGATTCTCCGGTTCATCTCACCACTCCTCGTACTGAACGCGGTTCAGACCGACGCCCTCGGACAGGGAGAACACGTCGTAGACGTTCTCTCCTCCCCAGTTCGTGTCGTCCGGCTCATCCTGGTAGCTTCGCAGGCCCCATTCCGCCTCGCCGGTCATCGGGTCGACGGGAATGCGGCGCAGGAAACGAATCTCGCCGTCCGCCTGCCCGATCAACTGGATCGGCTCGATCAGGACCTCGAGTTCACTGGGATAACCGTCGGTTCCGATCTCGATCGGAATCAGGCCGACATCGCTGTAGCGCTTGTGTTCGTCGATCGCGTTGCGCAGCGTGCGCAGGTGCGACCGGAGTTCCGCTTCCTTGATCCGTTTGTTCGTGAAGGTGGCGGTGGGCAGGGCGACGGCGGCCAGTGTGAGCATCACGGCGCACACCGTGATGAGTTCCACCAGGGTGTAGCCGGCTCGTCGCCGTGGGGCGTCGGACGTCGTCAGGCTCAAGCGACGATCTCCGGTTCGCTTCGGTCAGGCGGCTCGGCCTCCTGGACCTCGATCTCCAGCGGCCGCACGGTGGGCGCTGGAAGCGCTTCGAGCTCGGGTCCCTTGGGCCTGGCCCGCTCGATCGTGATCGTTGCCTTGCCGGGACCGACCGCCTGCACCTCGAGCGCCAGCAGGTGCCCTCGCCCGGCCACACCCGCCTGGTCACCCAGGCGGCTGAGGCCGACGACGACCGTGCCCGGCGTCGACGTGTCCGTCATCAGGGAAACCTCGCTCTGCTCGCCCAGGAAGGACTCGGCCCTGACCGCGGTGACTTCGATCCGTTCCGGGTCGTACCGGAGCCGCAACGGCAGGTGGGAGAGCGGCGTGCGGGACCTCACGTCCAGGCGAGCTTCGAAGCGGTCGCCGACCGTCGCGCGCAGCGCCTGGGGTGAAAAGGAGAGTTCGATCTCGCGGTCGGTCCGCGCGGTCGCCGGTTGGAAGAGGGCTGGAACGACTCCGGGCGGTCGTTCGAGCAGACCGGCGTTCTGGCGCGGACTCCCCGGCGGCGGGACGAGTTCGACGCCCAGAGGGGGCTCGTCCTCTCCGCCCTCGCTCGTGTCGCCTTCCGGGGCCGCGTCGCGCAGGCCCGGGGGCAGGCGTTCCTCCAGTTGCTGCCGCGTCTCGTCGCTCTCGGCCGCCGGCTCGTCGAATGGACCGTCGATGCCGGAGTCGATCCGGGGACTTGAGCCCCGGAAGACGACGTTCTGTTCCGTGCCGACCCAGATCGGCGCCAGGTCCTCTTCCCGGATGTCCGCCCGGCGGATGATGTGCGGCGTGAGGGTCAGTACGATGTCCGTACGCCGGTTGTCGCTTCTCTTCCTGGAGAACAGCCGCCCCACCACCGGGATCTCCGACAATCCGGGGATCCCGTCCTGAGTGTTCGACTCGTTCGTGCGGATCAGACCGGCCAGGAAGTTCGTCTCGCCGTCACGCAGCCGGATGCTGGTCCGGATGTTGCGGCTGCCGATGATCGGCTGGTCGCCGATCTGGCCGCCCAGGTCGCTGACCTCGATGTCGAGTTCCAGGGAGATCTCTTCGTTGTGGTGGACGCGGGGCGTGATGGTCACCTCGATGCCCACGTTCTGGTACTGGTAGGACGTGATGGGCACCACGTTGCTGCCCGCGGTGTTTGCGGTGTTGAAGCTGGTCACGGGGATCGGGACCCGGTCGCCGATCGAAAACGAGCTCTCTTCTCCCTCCGTGATCCGGACCTGCGGCTTGGCAAGCGTCTGCGCGTCGGTAGAGTTCTTCACGAAGTCGAACAGGAACCCGGGCACGGTGAGCACCCAATTGTTCTGATTGAGCGATTGGACGTCCGACATCCGCAGCGGCACGTCCTCGCCGCCGATGTCGAGTCGGATGCCGAGGGTGTTCGAGTCGAGCGAGAGCCCGAGGTCCTGGAGCTTCGAGGTGTTGATCTCGAGCAGCTCGACATCGATCACGACCTCGGCCTTCGCCTTGTCGGCCTGCTCGATGATGCGTTCCGCGACCTTGACCTTCTCGACGCTGTCCATCATCACGATCGCGTTCAGTCGTTCGTTCGCGGCGATGAACCGCGTCGCAAGCAAACTGCGGAGGATGGTCAACACGTCCCCCACGTCCGCGTTCGAGAGGAAGAAGGTCTGGATGATCCGGTCTTCGTACGCCTGGCGATTCGCGGGCGTGTTCTGCAGGATCATGATCGTCTGCTCGTCGAGCACCTTGTAGAAGTGCCCGAGGCTCTGCATCAGGATCTCGAGGCCCTCCAGCGCGGTGACTTCCCGCAGTTCGATTGGGCCGGAGAGCGGTGCATCGCGCAGGCGGGGATCGAACACGATGTTGAACCCGAACGCCTGGCCCATCGCGCGGTAGATCTCCATGAAGGTCGCGTCCGGGAAATCGAACGTGATCGGTTCGTCGGAACGTGGATTCAAGGTCGGCGGCATCGGCTCGGAGCCACGGCCCTCGTCCTTGAGCTCTGAGATCGTCTTCGGACCCCGGCCGCTGGTCTCGATCCGGGTCCGAACCTTCTCCAGTTCGGTGAGGGCGTACTGGTTCGTCGGGTCGAGCTGCACGGCGCGCTGCATCTCCAGCAGGGCGTCGCGGTCTCGGCCGGCTTCCTGCAGCTTCCTGCCCTGCTCGAAGTGGGCGTGGGCGGCCTGGGTCTTGGCTCGCAGCAGACCGGCCCGGTAGCGGAGGTCCGAGGGATCCTCGGCGACCAGTTCCATGTAGCGGAGGACGGCGGCGTCCCAGTCACCCGCGGTTTCCGCGTACTGCGCTTCCCTGAAGCTCCGGTAGCCGCTACATGAGGCGAAGACCAGCAAGCCCAGGAGAGCCAGCGCCAGGGCACGCGGCCGTTGTCCGTTTCGTTCTTCCATGTACTTCAGGTCCTTCCAGGCTCTAGCCGCCGTTCGGTCGGCCGCCGATGGCCAGTCGCACCGCGGGTTCGTCGGGGAAACCCACGAAACCGAGGTCGACCGACTCGTAGCCGATCCGTTGTACTTCGAACAGGTCCTTGACCAGGTCGCCCTTGAGCGCGTTGTAGATCTCCGTACCGTCGGAGAACACGGCGACCGGGTCGTCGTCGCGGCCCAGTGTGCCGAGGTAGACGATGTCGACCGCCGGAGGCCTCGGGCCGAGGGGTTTCGGCGCCGGTGGTTCCGGCTTCGGTCGCTCCGGGACGACGGGGGCAACGGGCTGCGGTTCGGGCTCGGGAAGGGTCGCCTCGGGAGTGGCGCTCTCGGGCGCCGGCCGGCTGCTGAACGACCACGGGTCGCGCGCCTGCCTGGCCTCCGGCGGCGGTTGCTCCAGGGTGTGCGGGGCCAATTCCACGACCTCGATCGTCGCCGAGCGCAGGTCGGCGGAAGCCGTGCGGGTGAAGCCGGGGCCGCCGCCGAACGAGGGCAGGTAGCGCCAGCCGGCGATCACTGCCACGACCGCGAGCAGGACCAGCAAGAGGGGGCGCGGCCGGCTCGACCCGGCTTTGGCGGCGCTCATGCTTCCGCCTCCCCGGTTGCGGCGGCGGACTCGCTGTCCGTGAACAGGGTCGAGAGGCGCAGGTCGATGCGGAGGTTCGGAGTCGCTTCGCTGAGGCTGATCGACTCGAGGGCGACGAACGTGTCCGTCGTCTCGAGCTGGGTGATCAGCCGCCGCAGTTGGGAGTAGTCGCCTTCGACCGTGAACACGAGCGACTTCTCGACCAGTCCGTACTGCTCGAGCCGCTCCTCCGGGTAGGAGATGGCGCCCGGACGAAGCCCGGCGCGGTTCGCGAGTTCCTTGACCTCGCGGATAAGGTCGGTCACCCGTTCCTGTTCGGTGGCGAAGCCCTCGCGGTACAGGCTCTCGACCCGGCTGCGCGTCGCTTCGACCGTCGCCACCTGGCCCTCGCGGCGAGCCACCTCCTGGGTTGTGCGCGTGCGCAGGTTGCCTGCTTCGGCGATCTCGTCCTCCAGTGCCTGGAAGCGGCCCGCGTACACGCCGCGATACGTCGACAGCAGGCCGGCGTTGATCACGCAGAGGCCCACGCCGACCCAAAACCAGACGCGCAAGCGCCATCCCCGCCGGCGGCTCACGGCTGTCCCACCATCGGCCCGGTCGCCGGTGCGATGGCTTCGGCGTCCGCGGCGATTTCCGGCTCGGTCGCGACGGTCCCCGGCGTATAGGCGACGGCAATCGTGAAGTCCAGCGGACCGGCGTCCTGCTGGCTCTCGTGCCGCAGCTTCGGACCGTCGAACGACGGGTGTTCGAACAGGGAATCGATCAGCTCGAGCAGGCCATCGTCGTCCTGGGCTTCGCCGCTGATGTCGAGCGTCACGCGTGCCGGAACGTCCGGCCCCGGCTCGACCTGCCGTCGCCGTCGCCGTTCGCTCGGCTGGGGTGCGAGGCTGCGAAGCCGCGTGTTCCACGGCAGCACCTCCTCGATGTCGGTGAAGAGCCGGCCCCAGGGGAACCGCCGATCCGCGATGCGCTCGTTCAGGAACGCGACCTCGCGGTTCTGGGACTGCACATCGAGGCGCGCGAGCTCCGCGGCCAGTCGGTCCAGTTCGGCGCCATCCCCGGCAAGCTGCTGGCGCAACTCGGCAAGTTCGGACCGAGCGTCGGCCGAGCCGGTCAGATAGCCCCAGTACAGCACCGCGTTGAAGGCGAGGAGCGTCGTCCCGAGGGCCCACAGAACGGCGGTCAACCGCCGCCAGGGCCGGCGGTTGACGAACGGCCGCGCGGCCAGGTTGAATCCGTTCTTCATGTCCTCACCGTCAGCGACGCGCCG
The DNA here is from genome assembly GCA_965232105.1 of Thermoanaerobaculia bacterium. GTDB lineage: Bacteria > Acidobacteriota > Thermoanaerobaculia > Multivoradales > Multivoraceae > Multivorans. The sequence goes on along the minus strand of OZ246956.1, from coordinate 585,809 downwards.
AGCATCGGCAGGGCCTGCTGGACGCCGACCTCCGTGGCAGCGGGCAGGGAGCCGAGGGTGCCGTTGCCGTCGAGAATCCGGGCCGGCAATCCCAACCCCTCTTCGAGCCGGTCACTCCAGGCGTCGCGGTCCGCTTCGGCGGCCAGCATCAGGACGTGCGCGGGCAGGGACAGGTTGGAGCCGAACAGCTCGCGATCCTCGATGAAACTCCGGGTCAATCGCAGATCGCGTACAGCCAGGTTCGAGGTGACGGAGGACGGGAGGTCCGGATCGATGCTCTTGTAGCGGAAGAGAGCCGGACCCTCGTCCGCGTACGCGAGCAGGGAGTAGCCGTCAGGATGGGCGACGAGGAGCAGGAAGGGGCCGGAACCGCCGTCAAGGCGAACGAGCCCGTCTGCAGCGCTCAGGCTCTCGTTCGTCACCGTGCCGACGTGGATGCCGGCGCGCCTGAAGGCGTCTTCGATCTGGGCCAGGACATGTTCGACGCCGAAGCCGATCAGGAAGCGGGTGGCGCCGTTGCCGGCGGCCCCGGTGCGTCTGCCGCGGACACGGAGTTCCTCGACCCGGAACGGGACCTGCTTGCGGAGTTTGAAGCGCAGGGCCTCTTCCCGCAGGTTTGGCTTGCCCGGGACCTCTTCGAGTTCGGCGAAGGTGAGGCGGAGCCAGCGGTCGGGGAGGACCAGAGCGGCGTGGGTGACCGGTTCGCCGATCGCGATGTCGGCGGCTTGCTGAAGCTCGGCGACGACTTCGTGAAACTGTGCGGGTTCGCGCAGCGGTCCGCCCAGGGCGCCTTCCTGGAAGGTGTCGGCGGGCAACTCCCGTCGCCGGACGGCCTGGAGTTCCGGGACCGCCCCGTCCTGACGCAGAAAGTGCGCCAGGACGAGCTCGCGCTCATCGAGCAGGAACACCGACGCCGGTCCCCGAGGATCGTCGAGGCCGACCAGGCGTTCAATCCACAAAGGTAACTTTGTTGATCTCACGGAGAGTCGTCACTCCTTCACGGACCTTTGCAAGTGCGCTGTGGCGCAGGAAACTCATGCCTTCGGCAGCCGCGGCGCGGCGGATTTCGGAGGCGGGGCGGCGGTCGAGGATGAGCTCGCGAATCGGATCGGAGAGGTCGAGCAGCTCCGACACCGCCATGCGCCCGAAGTAGCCGGTGCCGTTGCACTCCATGCAGCCCCGGCCTTCGAAGAGTTGCCAGCCGGCGATGTCGGACCTCACGAGACCGCTCTCCTCGAGGAGCGCGTCGTCGGCCTGGACCTGCTCGCGGCAGTGGCCACAGATCCGGCGGACCAGCCGCTGGGCGAGAATGCAGTTGAGCGCCGCCACGAAGTTGTACAGGTCGACGTTCATGTTCAGGAACCGGCCGAGAACGTCGACCACGTTGTTCGCGTGGACGGTCGTGAACACGAGGTGCCCGGTCAGCGCGGACTGAATCGCGATCTGGGCCGTCTCCTCGTCACGGATCTCCCCGACCATGATCTTGTCCGGATCGTGCCGGAGGATGGAGCGGAGCCCGCGCGCGAAGGTCAGGCCCTTCTTCTCGTTGACCGGGATCTGGGTGATTCCGTCGAGCTGGTACTCGACCGGATCCTCGATCGTGATGATCTTGTCCTCGCTGGACTGGATCTCGGACAGGCAGCCGTAGAGCGTGGTCGTCTTGCCGGAGCCGGTGGGGCCGGTGACGAGCACCATGCCGTAGGGCTCGCGGATGAACCTGCGGAGTTTCATGATCGTGTCGTCGTCGAGGCCGAGGACATCGAGCCGCAGGGTCTTGAACTCCTGGTTCATCGACTCCTTGTCCAGGATGCGGATGACGCAGTCCTCGCCGTGGACGGAGGGCATCACGGAGACCCGGAAGTCGATCGTGCGGCCGCTGACCCGGACCTTGAAGCGCCCGTCCTGCGGGATCCGCTTTTCGGCGATGTCGAGCTCCGACATGACCTTGATGCGGCTGACGATCGTCTGGTGGTGACGGCGGTCGATCGGCTCCATCGCCTGGTACAGCACCCCGTCGATGCGGTACTTGATGATCACCTCGTGTTCGCGCGTCTCGATGTGAATGTCCGACGCGCGCCGCTGGATCGCGTTGAAGAGGGTGGAGTCGACCAGCTTGATGATCGGGCTCTGGTCGGCCGAGATGCGGTCGATGGAGAGCACTTCGCCGCTGTCCTCGTCCTCCTGGACGAGTTGGATCTTGAAGTCCTCCGTTGCCTCGTCGAGAACCCGCTGCGCGCTCTCGGACTTCTGCAACAGGTCCTCGATCTCCGTGCGGGTGCCGATCCGGGCCTCCAGGGGTTGCCCCAGTTGCAGCTCCAGTTCGTCCAGCTTGACCACGTCGGTCGGATCGGCCAACACGACCGCGAGCCGGCCCTCCAACTGCCGTTCCGGGATGAAGCTGTAGCGGAGCATCAGTTCGAACGGGATATGTCGGAAGAGGTCGTTGTCGATGCGGAAGTTCTCGAGGTCGGCGACCTCCAGGCCGAACCGTTCCGCGATTCGCTCCGCTTCCGCCCGTTCCCGGGCGAGCCGTCCATCCTCCTCGCTCGCCACGTGCAGGCCTTCGAGATCGGAGACGCCTTCCGCGATGAGCCGCCGGTTCCGCGCCGCCGCCTTCTCGCCCTGGGTGACTGCGTCCTGGACGACCATCAGCCCTGGACCTGTCCGAGCACGCTGAACAGCGGCAGATACATCGAGAGAACGAGCAGCGCGATGGTGAAGCCCATGACGACCAGCATCACCGGCTCGATCAGGGAGAGCAGGCGCTCGGTACGGGTCTCCACGTCCTCGTCGAGAAAGTCGGAGACGCTGTTCACCATTTCGTCCAGTGCCCCGGTCGCCTCACCGACCTTGACCATGTCGATCGCGAGATCGGTGAACGCCTCGGATTCTTCGAGCGCGGTGTGGAACGCCGCGCCCTCGCGAATCCGGGGGCCGAGGGCCGCCGCGCGGCCGTGAAGGAACCGGTTGGTGACGGCCGATGTCGCGGTGTCGAGGGCCGCGGCCAGCGGCAGGCCGCCGTGCAGCAGCGTGGCCAGTGAACGGCAGAACTCGGACAGCGCGAACCGGTGGAGGATCGGACCGATGATCGGCACCCGAAGCTTGAAGCGATCGACCATCGCGCCGAGGCGGCCGCCCTGGCCGACCCTCCAGGCAGCCCAGGCGCCGATCGCCGCCGCGGCCAGCAGCACGAGGGTGGTCGGATTGCGCAGCAGTTGGGACAGGCTGAGCAGCGCCTGCGTGAGCCAGGGCAGGTCGAGGTCGAGGGCGACGTAGAACTCCTCGAAGCGGGGCATGACGAAGAACATCATCACGGCCACGATGCCGGCCGACAGGCAGACCAGCAACGCCGGGTAGAAGAGCGCGCTGACCACTCGCTTGCGGGAACCGGTGACCAGCTTGAGTTGCCGGACATAGCGGCGGATCACCCGCTCCAGGCCGCCGCTCTGCTCGCCGGCCTTGAGCATCGACGCGTAGATCGGCGGGAAGGTGTCGCCGGCCTTCGAGAAGGCGTCGGAAAGCTCCGCGCCGCTCTCGACCCGGTCCTTGATCTCGGCCAGCGCCTCCTTGAACCTGGCGTTGCGTTGCCGTTCGTGCATCAGCTCCAGGCACTGGAGCAGGGGCAACCCCGCGCCGAGCAGGCCGGCCAACTGTTGATTGAAGACCAGAAAGTCCGGGCCGGGGATCGTCTTGCGGGAGCCGCCCTGTCCGGCCACGGACGTCGATCCCAGCAGCGCCCCGAGCGTGTGCTGCAGGCCGCGGCGCCGGATCTCGAAGACATGGAGCCCGCGACGCTCGAATTCGCGCCGCGCACTGCGGAGGTCCTGCGCTTCGTGGATCTGCTCCACGATGCGACCGTCGGCAGTTCCCAGCCGGCAGACGAACTGCATGGTCAAAGCGGTCCTACTCGCCGGCGCCCAGGCCGTCTTCCCGGGCTGGCCGGACGGTTACTGCGACGACGAGGCCGCTGGCCTCCGCGTCGCGGTAGGAGAGCGCAAGAACCAGCGGCTTGCCGACCCAGACGTTCAGGTGGCCGTTGAAGACCTGCTCACCCAGGCCGCCTCCCCGGCTGCGCTCGACCTCGACGCCGTAGAGCTTGAGCCGGCGGTCGAGCAGAACGGTGCCGACCCGGAAGCCGATCCGGAAGTCGGAGCCGACTTCGAAGCGCACGTCTTCCCCTTCCATCGCCTCGAAGCGGCCCTGGCCGAGCTGCCGGTAGCTGGTGAAGGCCAGCCAGTCGCCCAACTCGTCGATGAGTTGGGCCGGCAACTCGGAACGGGGATCGCCGCTGCCACGGCGCGACGCTTCGAGAATGAAGATCTCGAACTCGACCTGGCGGCGGGGATGGTCGAAGTCGCGGAGCAGGGCCAGCAGGTGCTCGAGGACGCTGCGCGCGTCCCTGAGCACGAGGGTGTTCGTCGCGCGTTGCAGTTCGATCGTGCCGTGAGCAGACATCTCGCTCTGCATCCACTCCAGGGCGTCGTCGGCGCGCTGGTGCTGAAGCGTGAACGCATGTCGGACCTGCGTTTCGGCCTCCTGTTGCGCGGCGCCGGCGGCCGGGAGAAGCAGCAGAGCAGCTACGGCCAGAGCGATTCGCGCACTCGCGGCACGCGCGGCCGTCATGGCGCGACCTCCGTGACGACCAGGACCATGTCCAGGCTGGAGCCCAGGCCGTTGGCGGGATGCTGGAACAAGCCCATCGGCTCGTCGCCGAGCGGCTCGACGAGCGGGGCCATCGCGACATGGTCCGGGAGCGGGAGGCTCAACTCGGAACCCACGACATCGCTGGCCGGTGGCGCGGTCTTCGGCCACAGGAGGAAACTCAGGCCGAGGGCCGCGGCGGCCGTGCCCGCTGCCAGCACCGACGCGACGGGCAGGCGGCGGCGGGCGGTCCGTGCCGCGTTGAGCCGCTCCTGGGTGGCGCGTCCGTCGAGTTCGAGGCGGACCCGCTTGCGCATCTCGTCGACCTCGTCAGACTCCGCGGAGCGGTCGCGAGCGCCGGTGAAGTCGCCGCTCCAGAGGAGCAGCGGGTCGACCTGGAGCGAGACCCTCCGGCACTGTCCGCAATCCTCACGGTGGTGGAGGGCGTCTTCCCAGGCGCGGTCGCTGGCCGAGTCGCCGACGTCGACGCTCTGTTCGGCGTGCTCGCGCTTGCGTACGAGCGCGGCCCAGTCCGGGCAGTCGGTGGTCATGAGCGTTCCTCGATCCCGGCCTGCTGGCCCTGAGGCTGTTTGGCGTATTCGGGATACCGCTTCAGCAGTTCCTCGCGGAGTTGCCGGCGGCTGTTGAACAGATGGTTGCGAACGGTGGAGGGGCGGATGCCGAGTATCCGGGCGATCTCCCTGCCCTTCAGCCCCTCCATCTCGCGCAGCACGAAGACTGCGCGTTGCTTCTCGCTCAGCGTTGACGCCAGCTCGTGGAAGACCGTCTTGATCTCCCGTTCGGTCAGGTTTTCGAGTTGCCGCGAAAAGGCCTCGCCGCTTTGGTGCTCGTGCTGTAACTGGAATCCCTGCAGCGAACGGAGGCGGGACGAGCGGGAGCGCAGATGGTCGATCGCCAGGTTGGAGACGATGCGGTAGATCCAGGTGTTCGGGCTGTAGCGGCGGTCGAAGCGGTGGCGTGAATCCCAGATCCGCAGGAACGCGATCTGGACGATGTCGCGCGCGTCTTCGCGGTCCCCAACCATGCCGGTCGCCGTGTGCAGCAACTGGACGCCCTTGCGCCGCATCAACTCGTCGAGCGCGAGCTCGTCGTCGCCGCGCATGCCCTCCAGCAGCTCGGCGTCGGACGCCTCGGACCACGCCACCTTGCGCTGACGACGCGAGTAGGCGATCGTCAGACCGCTCCGTGGAGGATCTTCGCGTGGCGGTTCCATGCGGATGACTTGCGCGGATCTCATGCCTCGCTGTTGATACGGAGGCCCGGGGAAAAGCGTCCAAAGACTGCGCTTCGAGGAACCTGGAGCGCCCGGCGCGGCAGAAACCGGGTCCGCCGGCCTCCTGGCCGGCATCCGGCGCAAAGCGCCGGCTTCCGGATGTTCCGCCGCGCTGGCCGCCCGGCCGCGACGACGACTCGAGGCGGCGGAATTATACTCCCGGACCAGTGCGGTCCCGATCGGACGCCTCCGCTCCGGCCGCTCGATAAGCATGTGGTTCCTGTACCAGCTCGCGATGGCGGCGGGTCTGGGCCTGGCGGCGCCGGTGCTGTTGGCCCGCCGGGGTCGCCACTACCTGCAGACCCTGCCGGCCCGGCTGGGACGGCTGCCGGAGGCCCGGGGGGCACGTCCGCTGTGGCTCCATGCGGCCTCCGTCGGCGAGACGGCGGTCGCGGCGACCTTCGCGCGCGCCCTGCCGGCGGACCTCGATCTGCTGGTGACGACCGTCACGCCTACCGGTCAGGCGGCGGCGAAGAAGCTCTTCCTGCCGCTTGCGAGTGAGCGCCGTAGTGTCGTCGTCACCTACTTGCCGTTCGACCTGGGTCCCCTCGTGTCCGGCTTCTTGGACCGGTACTCGCCGCGGGCCCTGGCGCTGCTCGAAAGCGAACTCTGGCCGCTCGTGCTGCGGAGTTGTCGCCGGCGCGGGATCCCGGTTGCCGTACTCAACGCCCGCGTGAGCGACCGCAGCTTCGTCCGCATGCGGCGCGCCGGGCGTCTGTGCCGGCGGACGCTGCTCGATCCGGTCAGTCGCTTCGCCGTCCAGAGCCCCCAGGACGAAGATCGGCTGTTGAGCCTGGGAGCTGCGGTGGAGAAGGTGATCCAGACCGGGAACCTGAAATTCGACAGTCCCGAACCGGTGCCGGTCGCCGGCCTCGAGCAGGCTCTTCGCGGTCTTGCCGCGGACCGGCCGATTCTCGTCGTCGGCTCGACCATGGCCGGCGAGGAGGGGATCGTTCTCGATGCCTTCGAGCGGCTGCAACGTGACGCGATGCTGGTTCTGGCGCCGCGCCATCCCGAGCGTTTCGACGAGGCCTGGAGCGAGGTGGAGAAGCGATCGCTGCCGGCGTTGCGGCGCAGCCGGATGGAGTCGGCGGGAATCGGTGCGCCGGCGCCGGCGCCGGTCCGCGTCGTCCTGCTCGATTCCCTGGGCGAACTCGCCTCGATCTATCGCCTCGCGGCCGCGGCCTTCATCGGCGGCTCGCTGGCGCCGACCGGCGGACACAACCCGATCGAGGCGGCGCTGTTCGGCGTGCCGGTGATCGTTGGCCCGTCGATGGAGAACTTCCGGCGCATTGCCGCGGACTTCAAAGCCGCTGGAGCGCTGACGGTGGTCGGCGATGGCGAGGCCCTCACGTCGGCGTGGCGCCGCCTGCTCGACCGGCCCGGCGAGGCGGCGGACCAGGGCCGCCGGGGGCGGGCGATCGTTGACCGGAACCGCGGCGCGGTCGAGCGCTCGGTCGAGCTCCTCGGTGAACTCGTGGATCTCGGGTGAAGACGATCCGCAGTCCCTGGCAGCGGTTCTACGGCTGGGCCCACAGCCGGCGCCGGCGCTACTGGGCGGCAAGGGCGGAGGGCCTGGGGCGGCCCACGGTGAGTGTTGGCAACCTGCACTTGGGCGGCAGCGGCAAGACGCCGACGGTGATCGCCATTGCAAGGGGTCTGAGCGATACGGGCCCCTCCGGGCCCGGCCTCCGGGTGGCCGTCCTCTCACGTGGCTATCGCCGGCGTAGCAGCGCACCGCTAGTCGTCAGTCTGGGCGACGGTCCTCCGGCAACGGTCGAGGATGCCGGCGACGAGCCGTTGATGATCGCCGAGCAGGCGCCCGGCGTCGCCGTCGCCGTCGGCGCGGACCGCCGCGCGGCAGCCGCTCTCGCGCTCAGCCGCGACCGGGCGATCGACGTCTTCGTCCTCGACGACGGCTTCTCCCACGTCCGTGTGCGCCGCGACGTCGAGCTCCTGACCTTCCCGGCCGTTGACCCCTTTGCCGGCGGCCTGATGCTGCCGGGCGGCCGCCTGCGGGAGCCCCTGGAGAATGTCCGCCTCGCCGACGCCGCGGTGCTCACCGGCCTCGAAGCCGGCGACGAGCCGCCGGAGGACTTCGAGCCGACCGTGCGTCGACACGGTTTCAAGGGCCCGGTGTTCACGTCGACGCTCAGGGCAGAAGTCGTGGGGGGATCGCCGCCCCGCCGCCCGCTTCTCGTCACCGGCGTCGCCCGCCCCGAGCGCGTCGCCCGCACCGCGGCAGCCGCGGGCCTCGAATGCGTGGACCACCTCCGCTTCGCCGACCACCACGGCTATTCGCAGCGGTCGCTGCGCGCTGTGGGAGCCGCCTGCGCCCGGCACCGTTGCGACGCGGTCGTCGTGACCTCCAAGGACGCAGTCAAGCTACGCGGCCGGCTGCCGGAAGGGGCGCCGCCGCTACTGGAACTCAGGGTGGAGGCGCGGCTTGACCCTGAGTTCCTAGCCTGGCTCGTCCATCGCTTGGAACGCTGAATCTGGAGCGGGGAGTTCTCGTCATACGATATGCCTGCCGTTGCGGCTTGAGGCAAAGCCGCTTCCCGGCCGCCGATCAACGCCATGGCAGTGGAACGCGCAAGTCTGCGAATCGACGCGAGTCTCCTGAGGAGTCTCGAAGTTGAGGCGAAGCGGCAGCGACGGTCGCCCTCGCGCCTCGCGGGCGAGGCGATTGAGACGATGCTGCTCAACTGCGCCGAGAAGCGCGCCGCCATACGTGCGGCGATCGACGAGGCCGAGGAGGGATCGTTCGTGTCCGAGAAGGCGATGAACGACTGGGTGTCGTCTTGGGGGACCGATTCAGAGACCCCGGCGCCGGAGCCTGATGTGCTGCCCCGATCCCGTGATCGGTGAAGCTGGTCTTCCTGCCGGCTACCCGCGCTGACTTGGCGTGGATGCGCACCTATTACACCCGGACCTTCCCGGATGGCGCAAGGCGCGCTGCCGAGGCGTACCTTGGGGCTTGTGACCTGGTTCGAGACCACCCAGCTATCGGGCGGCCAGTCGAGCGTCTGGTGGGGATAAGGGAGCTGCTGATCCCTCGAACCCCGTTCTCCTTCGTCTATCGCGTCACCGAGGATCGAATCGAAATTCTCCGTGTTTGGGACCAGCGTGGCGACCGGTCAAGGTTGCGCTCGACTGGGTCTCCCGCTACATCCCGGTAGGGTTCCGCCGCGGTCATCGTAGAGTAAGGGTTGTGGACGACAGCGGAGTGTTCACAAGATCCAGGAGGGCAGGACCCCATGTCCAGTAAGTACGTTTCGCCGAAAGATCCGCTTCGGTACGAGCGGCAGCGGGTCAGTGAGCTCGAACACCGCGTGGCGCAGGCCGGCACCATGGCCAGGACTCTTCGGCAAAGCGCTAGCCAGGACGAGGTGGGGGAGGCCCGCGATGAACTCTGCGCCGTTCTGCAGGAGCTCGACGACGCTGCCAAGGAGGTCAGCTTCGGCAGCGGCACGTTCGACCGGGACCTGTACGGGGCGCTGCGCCGCGTCGGCCCCGCTGGCGCCGTCGATGGAGAGGTAGAGGTAGCCGACGGGTCGCCTGCGATCACTGAACACCTGCGGTCCTGGGGTTATCGCGTCGTCTCGCCGGCGAACTCCAGCGAGGACGACGACCCGAAGACCGTCAATTGACGGGCGTGTATCTGCGGACGATGCTGCGGCGCCGCGATGTCAGGCAGCCGTAGCCGGTGACTCCAGGCCTGATGCAAACCGACCCCGATGAGGCGATTCGAGCGGCCGCCTTCGCTGCGCTGGACCAGCTCGTCCTGACGCACGGCCCCAGGCTGCCCTGGAGCGCGATCGACCGGGGCTTCCGCTTCGGCGGCGAGAAGGTCCACTTCGCGGGGCGCGCCACGGGCATCTTCAAGCCAAAGCAGATGAGCGCGGCGCTCAGCATCAGGACGGTGGCCCCGCGAGCGGGCCGGCGGATCTGGTATCGCGACCAGGTGGGGGAACCGGACTACCGTACGGGATTGCTTGCGTACGACCTCGCCCGCGGCGGCAGGCAGGATTCCACGAACCTTGCCCTCGACGAGGCCCGGCGCCGGTGCGCGCCCCTGGTCTACTTCGTCGGTGTCTCGCCTGCCGTCTACGAGCCGCTTTCGCCAGTATGGGTGGAGGACCTGGACTTCGAAACCGGCCGCGTACTCCTGGCGGCTGCGGACGCTCTCGATCCGACGATGAGCTCGATCCAGGCCGCCCAAGCCGGCGGCGCCGCCAACGAACTGCGGGAGACGTCCTACTCGCTGGTCGCCGCGAAGAAGCGCAACCACCAGGCCTGGTTCAGCAGCCGGACGAAGTCCGCGTACGGCCATCGCTGCGCCTTCAGCGGACTGACGCTGTCGCGCCTGCTGGTGGGAGCGCACATCCTGCCGGATGCCGAAGACGGTCCGGCAACCGTGACCAACGGCATCTGCATGTCGACGCTCCACCACACGGCGTTCGACGCCCACCTGATCGGCATCGACACGGACTGCCGCATCCATGTGGCGAGGTCGGTTCGGGACGGCCGGGACGGTCCCCTGCTCGACAATCTCAAAGGACTCGACGGCACCAGGTTGCGGCGCCCGGTTCGGCCCGAGGATCGTCCCGACCGGGACTTTCTCGATTGGCGGTTCAAGCGCTTCCGCGAAGCGTCAGGCTGACCGTTGCCGCCATCGGCGGCCCCCCCTAGCGGCAGCGATCCCTACGCAAACGACCGGCCGCCGATCACGGCCCAGATGATCCACAGGATCGCGATCGGGCAGACGAAGCGCAGCAGGACGCCGCGCCAGATGAAGAACCACCGGCTGACGTCGCCGTGGCCCTCGGCGAGTTCGGTTCGCGACTCGCGGGAGCTGAGGAACCAGCCGAAGAAGAGCGCCGTCAACAGGCCGCCCAGCGGCAGAATCCAGTTCGACACGGTGTAGTCCATCGTGCTGAAGAAGCCTTCGGCGCGCTCGCCGAACGGGGCGAAAGCGGAGAGCGCGCCGGAAGCGCCGAGCGAGAGGGCCGACGGGATGCCGAACGCGAAGATCGCGCCGCCGGTGACGAGGCAGGCCTTGCGGCGGCTGAAGCCGCGGCGGTCGATCAGGTAGGAAGCGACCGTTTCGAGCAGGGAGATCGTCGAGGTCAGGGCGGCGAAGGCGACGAGCAGGTAGAACATCGGCGCCAGGACGACGCCCAGAGGCATTTCGTAGAACATCCGCGGCAGGGTGGTGAACAGGATCGTGGCGCTCTTGCCGAAGGTGGTGGCGCGCTCCGCCGCGTCGACGCTGAAGATGATCGAGAACATGATGATGCAGGCCATGATCGCGATCAGGGTGTCGAGCAGGCTGATCGCCATCGCGCTCTTGGGGATCGACTGCCGCGAGGTCATGTAGGAGCCGTAGGTGAGCATCGCGCCCATGCCGACCGAGAGGGTGAAGAAGGCGTGGCCCACCGCCTCGAGCAGGCCGTCGGCGGTGATCGGTCCGATGTGGAACAGGAAACGCATCGCCTCGCCGAAGCCGGGGCTCCAGAACGAGTTGACGACGAGCAGGATCAGGATCGCTCCGAGGACCGGCATCAGGAGCTTCGTCACGCGCTCGATCCCCTCCCGCACGCCCAGGGCCACGACGCCGACGGTGACGGCCATGAACAGCAGGTGGAAGCCGATCTGGAGCGGTCCATTGGCCAGGAAAGCGCCGAAGGACTCACCCAGGGCCTGGTCCTGGACCGCGACGCCTCGCACCGACCAGCTCAGGCACTGGCCGAAGTAGTAGACGGTCCAGCCGGCGATCAAGGCGTAGTACGACAGCAGGATGAAGCTGCCGGTGACGCCGAGGGCCCCGACGGCTCCCCAGGCGCGGCCTCCCACCGTGTTCTTCGCGGCCTTGAGAAAGGCGCCGACCGGGCTCTGCCGCGTCCGCCGCCCGATCACGAGTTCCGCCATCATGATCGGCAGGCCGATCAGGGCGATCGCGAGGAGGTAGACGAGGACGAAGGAGCCGCCGTCGTTGGCGTACGTGATGTATGGGAACTTCCAGATGTTGCCGAGGCCGATCGCGGAGCCGACGGCGGCGAAGATGAACCCGAGTTGACCGAACCTTCCGCGTCCGCTGGAGCCGTTTGCCACGCTGCTTCCCTCCCCGTAGGCGTCGTGCTTCGACCGTGGCGGGTCGCGTGCCGCGTAACCGCCGGTCGCCGGTTAGCGTAGCGGAGTCGCCGGCGCGAGAAGCGTGGGCGGCAGGAACCGGGTGCGCCGGCCTTCAGGCCGGCATCCGGCGCGAAGCGCCGGGCTCCGGGAGTCTGCCGGGCTCAGGGCTGGGCGGACAGGGTGCGGCCGGAGCGGTTCACCGGTGTGAACGGCGTCTCCGGCCCGACGATCCGTGTCAGCCAGCGCTCGCGGTATGCGTCGAGTTCGGGGGTCTCGGGATAGCTCTCGCCAGGCGCGAACGGGTAGCCGGACATCGCCCGGAAGGGCAGCGGCAGGTTGCTGTCCGCCTTCCAGGTGTTGCGGTCGGCGTCCTTGTCCCAGCCGAAGCTCTCCAGGAAGACGGTGCGGGTGTAGCCGGGTTTCGGTGGCGGCAGGTCCCGGGCGTCGAAGAGCACGCGGATCTCGTCGCCCGGGCCGATGACGACCTGGCGGTCGTCGACGGTGGTGAGCAGTTCGCCGACGTCGCCGAAGCGCGTGTAGCGGCCGGGGAAGGGCAGCCACGGGGACTCCGCGCTCGTGCTCTGGTAGTCGAACAGGTGCGGGCCGTTGGGCGCGGGCCGGGTGAGGGCCGAGAACCCGCGGTAGGACAGGTCCGCCGAGGCGGCCTCCAGGCGAGCCTGGACGACGACGTCGGAGCTGCCCGTGCGGCCCAGGTCCGTGCTCCATGCCACCCTGTCCCAGTGCAACCAGCGGGTGGTGACGATGCGCAGCTTCGTCGCGCCCGCGGGCAGCGGCGGCGTGTCGACGACCATCGTCTTCGTCTTGCCGGGCGGGAAGCCCATCGGGTCGAGCAGGGTCTGCCAACCGTTCACGGTTTCGACTTCGAGCCGGGTCATGACCATCTCCAGGTCACCGTGCTCGACCGCCTGGGCGATCGCGAGGTTCAGGCTGGCGTCGGCCGGGAACACCCAGCCGTCGAGCCACAGCCGGACCGGCTTTCCGGGCGCCTCGCCGAGGTCGAAGGTGAAGGTCCAGGGCTCGGCGGCGTGGCCTTGGTAGCGCGAGCGTTCGTAGCCGTCCGCGTAGACCTCGTCGCGGGCCCGGACCCGCTCGGTCACGTCGCGGCCGCGGCCGTCGATGGCCTGGACGATCGCGCGGACGTCGGCGCTGGCCACGACTTCGTCGGGCGGCCGGCCCGTGTGCCCCTGGCCGGGCACGATCCGCAGGTTGCTGGCAACCGCCACATCTTCCCGGTGGTCGACCACCCAGAGGCGGGTGCGGTCGATGTAGGCGGCTTCCCACAGTTCCTCGGTGATCCGCAGGTCGTAGAAGCCGTCGCGCGGAGCGGCGCCGTCGACCCGGACGAGTTCGTCGGGGTCGTAGCCGTTCCAGACGCCGTCCGCGAGCGGCATGCCGAGCGGCGCGCCCCATAGCAGGTCGGTGACGAAGGCGATCTTCTCGCCGTCCCAGGTGTAGAGGAACGGGCAACTGCCCTTGAGCACCTGCTCCTCGACGATCGTCATGTTCTCGCCCGGGTCCAGGCGGTTCTGCGGGACGCCGTTGGCCCAGACGACGCGGATCAGATCGGCCTTCCGGCGGTTGCCGAGCCCGATGTGGGTGATTGGCCGGTCGACTTCGATGTACTGGTACGCGCGCTCCGACTTGACTTCGATCGTCGTGCCGCGGCCGAAGGCGTTGTTCTTCTGGTTGCCGATGTCGAGGCCGACCAGGCGAACCCGGAGCCAGTTGTTCTCGGAGCCGTTCAGGTTCTCGATCCGGTAGAGGCCGGAGGCGCCGACGGCCACCAGATCCTGGTCGCCGTCGTCGTCCAGATCCTCGGCACGCACCGCTGAAATCCCGGCGTCGCGGGGCAGTCCGAGGACCTGCGCGAGCTGGAACTCGAGCGCGTCCGTCCCCGATTCGGAGGTCTGCGTCAGCACCCGCAACTCGCCGTCGGCGACCAGGGCGAGGTCGCGGCGGCCGTCGTTGTCGGCGTCGAGCAGGTCCAGGTCGGTGGCGCCCATGGGCAGGCCGACCGATTCCGACGTCAGCGGGAAGGGGGTGAGCGCACCGTTCTCGCCGGCCCTCAGGACGATCGTGGAGGCGCCGGCGAGCACGAACTCCGGAATCCCGTCGCGGTCGAGGTCGGCGGTGCGGACGACGCGCACCGGGGTTCCGGTCGCGAGTGCCGGTTCGGAGTCGTCGCCGAGCAGCTGGCCGACGAGCCTTCCCAGCAGGTTTCCCCGGGGTGGGGGAGGCGTTCTCTCCGCGAAGCGCCCCTGGCGGAGGTTGTCCAGCCACAGGACGCCGCCGTCGTGGGCCAGCAGCAGATCCGTGTCACCGTCGCGGTCGGCGTCGGTGGCCTGGAGGTGATGGAACCGCGTCGGCTCGACCTGCGGCAGCGCTTTGGGTCCCAGAGCCTCGAGCGGGCCCGCGAGAACCTCCTCGCCGGACACGTTCCGCAGCAGATCGGGTCCACTACCGGTCCGCGCCACCGCGAGATCGAGATCGCCGTCGCTGTCGAAGTCGATCAGGTCGGCGGCGTCGACGCCGAACGGCTGCGCCAGGAAGCGGTCGCTGGTGTCCGCGAACCGGGGAGTGTCGGCCGCGGCATCGACCTGCCAGACGGCGAGAGGATCGCCGACGGCGACCAGGTCGAGTCGCCTGTCGTTGTCGGCGTCGCCGGCGACCAGCAGTCGGGCGCCCGTTTCCGGGGCCGTGCCGGGCGCTGCGAGGCCGGCAGAGGCGCGCCGCAACTGAAGCTGCGCGAGTCCAGTCTCCGAGCCATTCTCGGCGGCCAGCCAGGCGATGTCGGGCCGGTCGTCGCCGTCGAAGTCCGCGACTTCGAGCGCTCGGCCGGTAGCGGGCGCGTTGTCGATACGGGTAGCCCGGAAGCGGACCGGCAGCGCCGGACCGAAGTCCTCGATCGGGGACTCGTCCACGAAGCGTTCGACGGGAATGCCCTGGATGTTGGTGTAGACCTCGGCCAGACTGCTGTGCCATCCAGCCGTGGCCACGAGGGCGTTCTTGAGCCGGGGAGCGAAGCTCTGGCGGGCGGGTCCGAGGTCGTCGGCCTCCAGTGCGTCGAGGACCTCCTCGACCACCCGTTCGGCGATCGGCTGAGCCTGCCAGATGAGTTCCCGCACGCGGAGGTAGTCGTCGCTGGCACGGCCGCGGTCGCCGTCTCCGAGGGCGGCCTCTCCGGAGAGCAGCAGAACGACGAGGTTGTCCGGGCGCAGGCGTCGGAGCCGGTCGACCGCGGTCCGCCGATCGGCTTCGGCCTCGGCGCCGCTCATGATCTCCGCGTGCCGCAACAGGGCGTACTGCGTATCGGGATCGTCCGGCGCGGCGCGGGCGGCCCGACGGTAGTCCACGAGCGCCTCTTCGTTGCGACCCAACCACTGCAGGATTTCGCCGCGGATCAGCCGCAGGTCGGCCCTGTTGCCTCCGAGTTCCAGGGCGCGGTCGATCGCGGCGAGCGCCGCGTTCTTCTCGTTCTGCCGGAGCAGCGCGACGGCCAGGTTGGCGTGACCGAGCGGCTCGTCGGGCATGAGGTCGATGAGTTCCCGGTAGGTGCCCTCGGCCTCGACCTCGCGCTCGTTCTCGAGCTGCGCGTAGCCGATGCCGTGGAGCCGCACCTGCTCCTCGGTCGGCTGCGCGGGCGCCGCGGCCGGGATCAACGCGGTGAGGACAAGCAGGGCGGGGAGTTGGCGGTGCATGGCTGATAGCGACGGTTGCGGTCCGTGATCGGGCAATCCTACGCCCCGCCGCGACTAGCGCCGCCAAACCTGTCGCAGGCTCCATGTCTGGACCCAGCCTCCACCGTCCAGAAGCTCGCGCCGCGGACCTCGCCTTGCTGCGTTCCGCGGCGCGAGCTTCTAGAGTAGTCGCCGCCGTGACCGCCAAGCGCCTCTTCCTGATCGACGGGTACTCGACGATCTTCCGCGCCTTCTACGCGATCCGCGGTCTGTCGACTTCGGCAGGGGAGCCGACGAACGCGATCTACGGCTTCATCAACATCCTGCGCAAGCTGTTGCGTGAGGAGGAGCCGCCGCTGCTCGGCATCGCGCTGGATGTCGGGCGGGCGACGGTGCGGACCGAGGCCTACGCGGAGTACAAGGCGAACCGGGCGCCGATGCCGGAGGACCTCAAGGCGCAGATGCCGGCGATCCGGCGGGCGATCGAAGCGTTCCGCATCCCGATTCTCGAACTCGAGCGCTACGAGGCGGACGACGTCCTCGGCACCCTCGGGAAGAGGGCGGAGGAAGCGGGGTACGACGTCACGATCGTCAGCGCCGACAAGGATCTGTTCCAACTCGTGAGCGACCGGGTGTCGCTGCTTCACACGGGCCGCGAGAAGACCTACGATCCGGCCCTGGTGGAGCAGGACTTCGGCGTTCCGCCGGGGCAGGTGGTCGATGTCCTGGCCCTGGTCGGCGACAAGGTGGACAACGTGCCGGGCGTGCCGGGGATCGGCGCCAAGGGCGCGCAGACTCTGGTCAAGGAATACGGGACGGTCGAGGCCCTGCTCGAGGCAGCGCCCGAGCTCAAGCGCAAGGCGTATCGCGAGGGTCTTCAGGATCACGCGGACAAGGCCGTCCTGTCGAAGGAGCTGGTCACGATCCACACGGATCTCGATGTTCCCTTCGACCCGGAGGCGCTCAGGATGGAGGCGCCGGACTTCGAGGCGCTGGGGGAACTGTGCCGCGAGTTCGAGTTCTGGAGCCTGCTCAAGGAACTCGAGAGCGAGAGCGGCGGCCCGGAGATCGAGCCGGCGGCAGTTGTGGAGAGCGTCGAGGCGTTCGAGGCGGCCGCGGAGGCTCCGGGCAGGCGGGTCGCCGTCGGCGTCGTCTTCCGGCGCGGCGGCGAACCGGTCGGGTTCTCGTTCGCTCCGGTCGGGGCCGCGGCTGGCGAGGGCGCCGCCGTCGCAGGCCGGGCCTTCTTCGCGGATTTCAGGCGTTCGGGCCTGCGGGAAGCAGTGGCGGCGAAGCTGCGGAAGTGGCTGGCGGACCCCGGCTTCGAACTGATCGGGCACGACCTGAAGGAGGTCGTCCGGCTCTGTCCGCATGGGGACGGCCGGCCTGAAGTTGCCGCGCGCCTGGTCGACACGATGCTGATGGCCTATCTCGTCCACTCCGCCGTGCGGAGTTTCGGACTGGCGACCGTTGCCCTCGACCGCCTCTTCTACAAGGCGACGACGCCGGCGGACGCGGGGTTGGCTGAGGCGACGGCGGCTCTGGGCGAGGACACCGGGCTCGGCGTCTACGCGGCGGAGCAGGCGGTGCTTCCGGCCCTGATCCTCGAGGCGCTCGCTCCGCAATGGCAGGAAACGCCGGGCGCGCGCGACGTCTACGACTCCATCGAGGCGCCTTTGATACCCGTGCTGGCGGCGATGGAGGAGGAGGGCATTGAGCTCGACACCGGCGTACTTGCCGACATGTCGCGCGGGCTCGAGCGGGACGCCGGCGAGTTGGCGGAGGAGATCTTCGAGCTTGCCGGCGAGAGCTTCAACATCCTGTCGCCGCCGCAGCTCGGCGTCGTCCTGTTCGAGCACATGGGCCTGCCGGCGCCCGGCCGCACGCGCAAGACGAAGAAGTACAAGACCGGCGCCGATGTCCTGGAACAACTCGCCCGGCAGGGCCACGACGCGCCCGCCAAGGTGCTGCAGTACCGAGAGCTGACCAAGCTGAAGTCGACCTACGTCGACGCGCTGCCGAACCTGGTCGCTGCGGACGGTCGCCTGCACACCCGTTACCACCAGGCGGTGGCGGCGACCGGCCGGCTCTCGTCGCACGACCCGAACCTGCAGAACATCCCGATCCGTACGGAGATCGGGCGCGAGGTGCGGCGCGCCTTCCGCGCCCGCGACGGCCATCTGCTTCTTGTCGCCGACTACAGCCAGATCGAGCTGCGGGTGCTCGCGCACATCTCGGGCGACGAGACGTTGATCGACATCTTCCAGGACGGCGGCGACATTCACCGCTCGACGGCCGCCACCGTGTTCGACGTCGACCCGGTCTTCGTCACCGACGAGCAGCGGCGAGCCTCGAAGACGATCAACTTCGGGATCATCTACGGCATGAGCGCGTTCGGGCTCGCCCGAGCCCTCGGCATCGCTCGCGGCGAGGCCCGGAACTTCATCGACGCGTACTTCGAGCGTTTTCCCGGCGTACGCGCCTACACCGAGGAAACGCTGGCGCAGGCGGAGGAGGACCTCCGCGTCGAGACCCTCTACGGCCGCGTGCGTTACCTGCCGGACATCAAGAGCCGCAGCCGCGCGGTGCGCGAGAACACGCGGCGGATGGCCGTCAACGCCCGCATCCAGGGCACCGCCGCGGACTTGCTGAAGCTGGCGATGATCGCCGTCGACCGACGGCTGCAGGCGGAACTCGAAACCGCGCGGCTCCTCCTGACGGTCCACGACGAACTCGTCCTCGAGGCCCCGGCCGGCGCGATCGACGACCTCGCCACTCTGGTCAGGGAAGAGATGGAGGGTGTCGCCGACCTGGCCGTGCCCCTGGTCGTCGACGTCGGCACCGGCCCCGACTGGTACGAAGCGAAGTAATCCATCGGGCGCACCGGCCTCCGGCCACTGGGTGCGCCGGCCCTCTGGCCGGCATTCCGGCTCCGCCTGCCGCGCCGGTACGCCTACCCGCCCGTAAGCGCCGGAATCACCTGCTCGCCGTACGCGGCAAGCGTGCCTTCCTTGTCGTCGTGCATCAGGTACACGGCGAAGTGGTCGACGCCCAGCGACTTCAGCTCCCGCAGCTTCTCGATATGGGCTTCCGCCGGGCCGAGGACGCACAGGCGGTCGACGATGCCGTCGGGCACGAACTCCGTGTCCGGGTTGCCGCTGCGGCCGTGGTGGGAGTAGTCGTACCCCTGCCGCTGGCGGATGTACTCGGCGAGCGCCCGCGGCACCTTCGAGTCGTCCTCGCCGTAGCGCATGACGAGGTCGTGGATGTGGTTGCCGACCATGCCGCCGAACCAGCGCAACTGGTCGCGCTGGTGGGCCAGGTCGTCGCCGACGTAGGCCGGAGCGACCACGCAGACCGTGATCGCGTGGGGATCGCGGCCCTCGTCCTCGGCCGCGTCGCGCACCGCCTGCAGTGTCCACTCCAGGATCTTCGGGTCCGCCAATTGCAGGACGAAGCCGTCGGCGTGGCGGCCCACCACGTCAAGCGCCTTCGGGCCGTAGGCCGCGACCCAGATCGGGAGTTCCGAGCCCGCGTCGCTGCGCCACGGAATGCTCACCGGCGAGCCGTTGCAATCCACCTCGCGCCCGGCGAACAGTGCTCGCATGAGGTCCATCGCGTCAACCATCGCGGACAGGGGCGCCGGCTTGCGGCCGATGTAGCGCAACGCCGAATCGCCGCGGCCCATGGCGCAGCTCGTGCGCCCGGGATACATCGAGTCCAGCGTCGCGAACAGCGACGCCAGCACCGTCGCATCCCGTGTTCCCGGGTTGGTCACCATCGGTCCGACGGCCATCCTCTCCGTTTGCGCCAGCATCTGCGAGAAGATGACGAACGGCTCCGGCCACAGCACGTGGGAGTCGAAGAGCCAGCAGTGGTCGAAGCCCCGGCCCTCGGCCATCACGGCGAGTTCCACGACGCGGTCAACCGGCGGGTCGGGCTGGAGGACGACGCCGAAGGACATCTGGTCGAGCGTAGTCATGGCTTTGTTCCCTCCGTAGAGCTTGGGGGGCCGTTCGTGCGCACCGTCTGGACCAGCATCGGTTCGTTGAAGGTCTGGCCTCCGCAGATGCTCGTCTCGCCCGGCGCGGTGTTCTAGTGTGCCACGATGGATGGGGTCGCCGATGGCGCGGCCGGCCGGGCATGTGAAGCGAGGGCGATATGCGGATTGGCGTTCCCACAGAGATCAAGACGGACGAGCACCGGGTGGCGATCACGCCGGCCGGCGTCGCGGCGCTTGTGGCGCGAGGCCACGAGGTGGCGATAGAAGCCGGCGCCGGCGTGGGCAGCGCGATTCCGGACGGCGCCTTCGAGGCCGCGGGCGCCGTGGTGGTCGAGGGCGCGGCTGCGGTGTGGGAGCGCTCCGACATGATTCTCAAGGTCAAGGAGCCGCTCGAACCGGAGTTCGAGCACATGCGCCGCGGGCAGATCCTGTTCACGTATCTCCATCTGGCGGCGTCGGAGGAGTTGACTGCGCGGCTGCTCGAACGGCGGGTCGTGGGCATCGGCTACGAGACGGTGCAACTTCCGGACGGCGCGCTGCCGCTGCTGGCGCCGATGTCGGAGGTCGCCGGCCGCCTGTCGATTCAGGCCGGCGCCGCGTCGCTCGAGCGACTGGCCGGTGGCAAAGGACTCCTGCTGCCCGGGGTCTCCGGCGTGCGCCGCGGACGGGTCACGATCATCGGCGCGGGTGTCGTGGGGCTGAATGCCTGTGTGGTCGGCGTCGGCTTCGGCGCCGACGTGACGATCCTCGACATCGATCCCCGGCGGCTGAGCTACGTGCGCGACGTCGTCCAGGGCCACGTGACGACCCTGATGTCGAACGCAGCGAACATCGAAGGCGCGATCGCGTCGGCGGACCTGGTCGTGTGCTCCGTCCTGATTCCGGGCGCGCGGACGCCGCGCCTCGTCACGCGCGCCCACCTCAAGCAGATGGAACGCGGTTCGGCCCTGGTGGATGTCGCTGTGGATCAGGGCGGCTGCGCCGAAACCAGCCGCCCCACCACCCACCGGGACCCGCGCTACGTCGAGGAGGGCGTGATCCACTACTGCGTGTCGAACATGCCCGGCGCCGTCCCCCACACGTCGACCTACGCCCTGACGAACGCGACGATGACCTACGCCCTGGAGATCGCCGACCGTGGCTGGCGTGGGGCGGCCGAGCGCGACCCGGCCCTGGCCGGCGGCGTCAATGTGGTCGACGGTCAGGTGACGCACCGGGCCGTTGCGGAGGCGCACGGCCTGAACTTCACGCCGCTCGAAGCGACAGTCGGCTGATCGGCGTCCCGGGCGCGACGGGGTCGCCGGCCGTCGGCCGGACCCTCCAGAAGCCGGCGAGGCGGCGCCGCCCCTACTCTCGAGGCCGCAGGACCCGCCGCCGGTCTCCCTCCCGCCGGGTCAACCGCTGGCGGTCGAGGTGCTCCAGGAGTGGAATGGCCCACTTCCGCGTCAGGCCGAAGCGGTCCTTGAATTCGGCGACGGTGAAGGTGTCCCAGCCGGTGGCGAGCAGGTCGCCCCGGAACTGCTCCAGGGCGCCGGTGGCCAGGACGAGGCCATTCGGAAGCCGGGCGAGCCGGCCGCGTTCGACGAGGTAGCGCGTCACGCCGTCGAAGACCTGGTGCTTGGCGCCGAGGCCGCGGCAGAGCTCCTCCGGTGAGCCCGGGGTGAGCCCCTGTTTCTCGAATCCGTCGACGATGGCCCTGGCGAGCTTCGATTCGACTTCGGTCAGTTCGCCGGCGCGCCCGGGCAGGGTGACGAGTTCGCCTTCGACGGCTATCGCCTTGTCCGCGGCGCCTTGACCAGCCCAGTTGAGATAGGCGGGGGCGAGGTCGGCCGCGTGGGCGCCGAGCAGCCGCCGCACGAGTTCGGCCTTCGGCATGCCGCGGGACAGCCGGTCGGCGGCGAAGTGCTCCTCGACCAGGCGGCGGGCGCGGCGTGAGGCGTCGCGCACGGTCGCCGCGGTGACGAACCGTCCGGATCCGGCCTCGAGCAGCAGCCCCTCCTGAACGGCGCCGGCCAGCACGCTCGCGGCATCGTCGCGGACGATCCCCAGCCGCAACGCGAGTTCGGAGGTAGCGAGGCCGGCCTCCCGGCCGTCCGCCGCCCACTGTACGGCGGCCTCGCTCGTGCCGGCGGTCAGCGCGTCGACCGCCGTTGCGAGAGCCGTGCCGCGGTGGTGTCTCCAGGCCGGGTCCAGCACCTCGCCGCCGCCCAGGGTGGTTTGCGGCGACGGCCGTCGGATGACGAACCGGTCGCCGCGAATCGCCACCAGGGGCTCTTCCAGGCGGACCTCGACAATCGCTTCGCCGCCCGGCTCGAGCCGGCCCGGGACCAGCGGACGGAGCTTGCCGACTCGCTGGGCGGCCCCGACGTGGAGCCGGACGGAGCAGCTTCCCTGGATCGCCTCAGGCGCCGACGGCAGGAGCCGGCAGCTGACGAGCAGGGAGGAAGTCGTCCGGTAGACGCCTGGTGCGGTGAGTTCGTGCCCACGGGCGACATCTTCCATGCCGACGCCGGACAGTTGCAGCGACGTGCGCTCGCCGGCCTCCGCCTGCTCGCGGCCTTCACCGTGGACTTCGATGCTTCGCACCCGGGCGCGAGCGCCCGACGGCAGCACGTCGAGTTCGTCGCCGGTCGCGATCGTTCCCCTGGCCAGGGTGCCGGTGACCAGGACGCCGAGTCCCTTCAGGTGAAAGGCGCGATCGATCGGCAGGCGGACGGGCAGGCTGCTGTGACGATCGATCGGCGCGGCCTGGCCGGCCAGGCGGACCAGGGTCTCGCGGAGTCGTTCCAGGCCCGCCCCGGTCTCGGACGAGACGGGCAGGATGGGCGCTTCGGCGAACGGGGTGTCGGCGAGCGTTTCCTCGAGTTCCATCTGCGCCAGCTCCAGCAGATCTGGAGGCACCAGGTCGGTCTTGGACAGCACCGCCACCCCGGCCGGAATCCGGAGCAGTGAGCAGATCGCGAGGTGCTCCATCGTCTGGGGCATGACCCCTTCGTCGGCAGCGACGACCAGGGCCATCATCTGGATTCCGCCCAGTCCCGCGAGCGCGTTGCGCACGAACCGCTCGTGTCCCGGCACGTCGACGAAGCCGATCTGCCAGCCGTCCTCGATCATCGACGCGAAACCGAGGTCGATCGTGATGCCGCGCCGTTTCTCTTCTACCCAGCGATCGCAGTCGACCCCGGTCAGTGCCTGGACCAGCCGTGTCTTGCCGTGGTCGACGTGGCCGGCGGTGCCGACGACGCAGCGCTTCACGGGGGTGGGCTTCACGGTGTGCGCTTCACTTTCCGCGCCCCGGGTCGATGCCGTAGGCCCGGAGCTTGCGGTACAGGTGGCGGCGGTCGATGCCGAGTTCCCGGGCGGTCTGGGACACGTTGCCGCCGGCGGCGACCAGGCAGCGCTCGATGTAGAGGCGCTCGAAGGCCTCTCGCGCCTCCTTGAGCGACCCGTAGTCGTCGCCGACCGGGGCGATGGCGCCTTTGCCGCGGATCCGGGGCGGCAGATCCGCAAGGCCGACCAGGTCCCCGGGCGCCATGATCATCAGTCGCTCGGTCAGGTTGCGCAGCTCGCGCACGTTGCCCGGCCAGGCGTAGGCGACCAGGCGTTCGAGCGCGGCCGGGTCGACGGTCTTGGGGCGGCGACCTGCCTCCGCGGCGAAGCGTCTGAGAAAGTGGTCGACGAGGGCCGGAATGTCCTCGCTCCGCTCGCGCAGGGCCGGCACGTGGAGGGGGATCACGGCGAGCCGGAAGTAGAGATCCTCGCGGAACCGTCCGGCCGGTAGCTCGTCTCCCTCAAGGTCTTTGTTCGTCGCCGCCAGCACGCGCACGTCGACCTCGATCGGATCGCTGCCGCCGACGCGTTCGAACCGTTGTTCTTCAAGCACGCGCAGGACCTTGGCCTGCGTGTTCAGCGACATGTCCGCGATCTCGTCCAGGAACAGGGTGCCCCCGTCGGCCTGTTCGAAGCGTCCATGACGGCTGCCGGATGCACCGGTGAAAGCGCCCTTGACGTGGCCGAAGAGCTCGCTCTCGATCAGCTCCTCCGGGATCGCGGCGCAGTTCACCTCGACGAAGGCCCGGCTGCTGCGCCGCGAGAGGCTGTGGACCCGACGGGCGACGAGTTCCTTGCCGGTTCCGTTCTCGCCGGTGATCAGGATGCGGCTCTCGGCTCGAGCGGCGAGTTCCAGGTCGTTGCCCAGTTTCCGCATCGGGTCGGAATCGCCGATCAGGTGGCGCTCCGGATCGAGGCGGCTGGAGAGTTCCCGCACCTCCTGCTCGAGCCGGTTGCGCTCGAGTGCGTTCTCCACCGAGACGACCACCCGGTTGAGCGCCAGGGGTTTCTCCAGGAAGTCCTGGGCGCCGACCCGCATCGCCTTGACCGCCGTGTCGATGTTGCCGTGGCCGGAGATCACGACGACGGGCGTTGCGAAGTCTCCCTCTCGAAGCTCCGAGAGCAGTTCCAGGCCGTCGCGGTCGGGCAACCACACGTCCAGCAGCACGAGATCGAACTCGTCGCTCGACATCAGGGCGCCGCCGCTGACCGCGTCCGCGGCGGTGGTGACCGAGTGACCCTCATCCTCGAGGATCCCCCGCAGGGTTTGCCGGATGCCGACCTCGTCGTCGACGACCAGGATGCGTGCTCTGTTCACGGTGCGTTCTTCAGGCTAAGGGGCGGCGCTGCTGTCCTGCGGCAGTTCGACCCTGAAGGTCGTGCCGCGTGGCTGGTTGTCCTCGACCCGAATCGAACCGTTGTGGTCGCTGACGATTCGCTGGACGATAGCGAGCCCGAGCCCGGAACCGCGCCCCTTGGTGGAGAAATAGGGCATGAAGAGTTTCTCTCGCGCCGCCTTCGGAACGCCGCTGCCCGTGTCGCTGACGGACAGGTCCAGGACGCCGTTGCCGCGGCCGGCGCGGACCGTGACCTGTCCGGGCGGGGTGGTGGCGGCGATCGCATTGTCGAGCAGGTTGACGAGGGCGGAACGCATCTGGTCGGCGTCGAGTTTGGCGCGCAGGCCGTCCGTCCCGGTCTCGATTCGGGCTTCGACCTCGACGCCCGGTTTCAGTTCCCGGTAGAGATCGACCGTCTCGCCGATCAGGCGTTCGACGTCGACGTCGCGGGGCTGGGGCCGGCGCATGCGGGCGTAGCGCGCGAACTCGTCGACCAGGTTCAGCATGTTGCCGACCTCGCGCACGATGATCGACGAACCTTCCTCGATCGCCGCCTCCAGGCTCTTGTCGTTCTTCTTCGCCTTGCGCAGCATGCGCTCCGCGGCGAGCTTGATCGGCGTCAACGGGTTCTTGATTTCGTGCGCGATGCGCCGCGCTGCCTCGGTCCAGGTCGCGGCCTTCTGGGCGTCGAGCAGGGCGGTCAGATCCTCGACCACGATGACGTGGCCGAGCAGTTCGAAGCCGCCCCTGCCGCTCGGGGCACGCAGCGGACTCGTCTTGACCTCGAGCGTCTTCCAGTCGTCCTTGCCACCCAGGCTGACCTCCCGACGTGTCGGCACGGCTTGCGGGCGCCGCGGACCGGTGGCATCCGGCAGGTCGGCGAACACGGCTTCGACTCCGCGATCGGGCAACAGCTCGCCCAGGGCCTCCGGAGGCGCACCGGCGAGCACGGTGTCCGCCGGCAGGCCCAGCATCTCGAGAGCGGCGCGGTTGCAGGTCAGGATTCGGCCGTCGCGGTCGAGCGACAGGACGCCGGCGGTGCCGCTCTCCAGCACCGCCTCGATCCGCGCGCGCTCGGCGTCCAGACGCCGATTCGTGGCGACCAGATCGCGGTTCGAGTCCTCGAGCGCGTCGGTCATTCGATTGAACGAGTCGACCAGTACCTGGACCTCATCGTCAGCGGCCGCCTCGACGCGGTGTCCCAGATCGCCGCCGGCGATGCGCCGGGTGCCGTCGGCCAACGCTTCGATCGGCCCCGTCACCCGGCCGGCGAGATAGAGGCCGACCCAGCACGACACGAGCAGGATGCACAGGGTGACGGTCAGGAACAGCAGCCAGTACGCGGCCCGGATCTCGTCCCGTTGGACGTGCAGTTGCCGGCGGGACTGGTAGGCGCCGATCAGGGTCTCCGTGTTGCCGGCGAGTTCGGCGTCGAGCAGCCTGCCGGCGACTGCCACGGTCGACTCGACATCACCCTCCGTGGCCGCCGCCGCGAGGATCAGGCGCTCCTCCCTGCCGGAAACCTGACCTATCGCGCGCGCGGAGCCGGTGCGGATCGCTTCCAGCAGCATGCCCCGCGTCGGCTCAGGCACTTCGGACAGAGTCTGCGGGTTGACCGTGGCGTGGAGGAAGCTCGTGTCGCGGTAGACGGCCAGATAGTCCAGGTCGTCCGAAGACAGGGCTTCGCCGAGGGCCCGCGACAGGCTGCCCCGACCTCTGGGGTCGTCGAGGTCGAGGTCGGCGGTGTCACGGAGGAAGCGATCCGCGTCACGCAGCAACTGGTCCTGGTGGGTGGAGGTGAGGGCCTGGGAGACCTGGTTCGCCGGCTCCAGCAGGTCGTCGATGTCGGTGCGGAACATGCGGTCGATCGAGCCCTGCAGGAGTTCGGTCGCGTAGGCGAACAGGACGAGTCCCGGAATCAGCGACAGGCCGATGTAGGTCAGGATCAGCTTGGTGCGGAACTTGGCGCCCAGGCGTTGCCGTCGCCGCTCGACCCACAGCTTGGTCAGGTTGCGGACGAGAACGAAGGCGACGATCAGGATCAGCACCACGTTCAGGTTGCGCAGGGCGAACAGGAGGATGCTGTTGTTGAGGACCGTGGGATCGATCTCGCGGCCGCGCTGGAGCGCGTAGTAGCCGACCGTCGGCACCGCGAGGGCGAGCACCAGCAGCCAGACGACGAAGCGGTTGCTCTTGATCAGTTCGCGCAGCGAGCGCGGCGGAGCGTTTCGGGTCGCGGTCACGTCACTCGGTTCCCGGGCCCCGCACGCTGCGGCGGAACGGAGGGAAGGGACCGGTCTCGACCCAGGCGGTATGAACCCGGTCCGGGATCAGGCCGAGACGGGTTCGCGACCGGAGCTCCGCGCGCACCCGGAGAACGAACCGTCCGGTCTGGTCGTCGTCGATCTCGATCGAAGGCAGCCTGTCGAAGACCGTCAGCGCGCGCTCGAGGTCGGCGGCCGAGGTCACCACCCGGCTTGCGTACAGCTCTCCGTCGCGCCGGAAGTTGACCACGTACTCTCGGGTGAGCGCGTTGTAAATCGCGACCACCTGCAGTCGGGTTGCGCCGATTCGCTTGTCGAACCAGCGGCGCCGCAGTCTCTGGACCTCGATGTCGTACGTGAAGCCCGTGGGCAGACCGCTTTCGATCTTCTCCCAGGTCCGCGCGTCGAGCGCGCGGTCGAGGCGGAAGCTGACCAGCAACGCAGCTCCGTCGCGAACGACGGACAAAGCGGCGATACCGGCCTTGCGGGTTCGAGCGGAACCCTCTCGTGGGGGCTGGGCTGCAAGTACGTCGGCGCCCAGGACGCTCGACAGGCTGAGCGCGCAGATCAGCCGCCCCGCCCACGGGACTCTCATGCGGGCGACACTACCAGCCCCCGCTGGCCGGGCGGTGGCCCGAGCTACTGCGGCGAACCGGCCAGGAGCGGAGTCCAGGCCGAGGGCTGCTGCGGATCGAGGGGGAGGTCCGCCTGCGGCGGAAGCTCTTCGCCGATCACCCAGGTCCAGCACTGCGGGTTGGCGACCAGCTCCTTGAGCAACTCGTAGTGGAGCTCGTGGCCGCCGCGCAGGATCTCGAAGTGACCCCAGATGGGTCCGCCGAGCAGGGTGAAGTCGCCGACCGCGTCGAGCGCCTTGTGGCGAACGGGTTCATCGGCGAAGCGGAGGTCGGTGTTCACCGCCCCTCTCTCGTCGAAGACGATGCAGTTGTCGACCGATCCGCCGAGACCCAGACCGGCGCGCTGCATCTGCTCGACATCGATCTGACGGCAGAACGTTCGTGCCGGCGCCAGCTCCCGCTCGAAGCTGCGCTGGTCGACTTCCAGTTGCAGCCGTTGCCGCCCGACGGCGCAATCCGCGAAATCGATCGTGTAGTCGAGGCGCAGACCGGGGTAGGGCGAAGCGCGCAGCCATTTGTCACCGCGCTTGAACTCCAGCACGGAGGTCATCGCCAGGATTCGCCGTTCGGCGTTCTGCCGGCGAATCCCTGCCGCCTGCAGCAGCAGCACGTAGGGCATCGCCGAACCGTCCAGGATCGGCACCTCGGGGCCATCGAGTTCCACGACCAGGTTGTCGATGCCGAGGGCGTAGACGGCGGCGAGCAGATGCTCCACCGTGGAGACCGTGACGTCGTCGCGACCGAGCGTCGTGGCCAGTTCGAGCGAACTGACGTCCTTGATCTCGGCCCGGACCTCGACGTTGCCGGCATCGATGCGGCGAAACCGAATGCCGCTTCCCGCCGGCGCCGGTAGGATGCGCAGGTTCGTTTCCTTGCCGGTGTGGATGCCCACGCCCGAAATGGCGGTGGACCGGCGGATCGTCTGCTGCCGGAAGAGGCGGTCGCGGGTGCTGTCGGATCGGGAGAGACGGCGCTGGTCACCGTTCGCTCCGTTGGCGCGTTTGCCCATCGACGGTTTGAATCAGCACGGATCGTGCCAGCCGTTGCCGTGCCGGGGCCGACCTCTCGGGTTCCTTGTGCCTGCAAGGATCTCTTTGCCGTTCCTGCATGGACTCGTCTTCTCGCGGTTTCGTCCTTGCGACCTGAGTTGTGGCTTATTGGCCACATGTCTGTGGCGTCTCGACCGCACGGTAGGCCGCCCTCGCAAGGGTAGACTCCGGCACACCGTGAGCGGTCCCGCGTGCCTGAAGAAGCAGAGGGCGCCGGCGCTCAGGACGCTGGGGATGGAACCGTATGGCCACGCGCACAAACCGACAGTCCCCGGACGGTGGTCCGCCTCTGGCGGTGAATCGAAAGGCGAGGCGGGAGTTCCGGGTGCTGGAGCGCTTCGAGGCGGGGATCGAGCTCCTGGGCACTGAAGTCAAGTCGATTCGGGGCGGAAAGATCCAGTTGCGAGAGAGTTACGTCGGCTTCCGTGATCACGAGGCCTGGCTGCTGGACGCCCACGTCTCGGCCTACAGCCATGGCAACCGGGAGAACCACGAACTCGTCCGACCGCGCCGCCTGCTTCTGAATCGGCGGGAGATCGACCGTCTGTACGGGCGCACCCGCGACCGGGGCCTGACGGTCGTGCCGCTGTCCGTCTATCTGAAGGGGAACCGGATCAAGGTCGAACTTGCCCTGGCCGAGGGCAGGAAGTTGCACGACAAACGTCAGCGGGAGCGTGAGAAGACCCTCGATCGGGAGGCCGGGGAGGTGTTCCGCGGCCGCCGGCGGATGCGCGCGGACTCGTCCGGGCCCGGGGAGCGCGGGGAGCGCGGCCCGTGAGCGGCAAGAAGATCGTCGTCCGGGGCGCCCGGGAGCACAACCTGAAGAACATCACGGTCGAGATCCCGCGCGAGCGACTGGTCGTGGTCACCGGCGTGTCGGGCTCGGGCAAGTCCTCGCTCGCCTTCGACACGCTGTTCG
Source organism: Thermoanaerobaculia bacterium (assembly GCA_965232105.1). GTDB lineage: Bacteria > Acidobacteriota > Thermoanaerobaculia > Multivoradales > Multivoraceae > Multivorans. The sequence continues at coordinate 556,507 of OZ246956.1, read as the reverse complement.
CCGAAGGACAGCGCCGTTACGTCGAGTCGCTGTCGGCCTACGCTCGCCAGTTCCTGCACCAGGTTGAGAAGCCGGACGTCGACTCGATCGAGGGGCTGTCGCCCGCCATCTCGATCGAACAGAAGTCGGTGTCCCGCAATCCCAGGTCGACGGTCGGCACGGTGACCGAGATTCACGACTACCTGCGTCTGCTCTACGCCTCGGTCGGCGTACCCCACTGCCCGGAGTGCGGCAAGGTGATCCGCCCCCAGACCGTGCAGCAGATGGTGGACCGTGTGGCCTCGATGCCGGAGGGCACCCGCCTGCTGCTTCTCGCGCCCTACGTGCGGGGCAAGAAGGGCGAGTACCGCCGCCAGTTGGAGCAGATGGTCCGGGAAGGCTTCCTGCGCGCCCGGATCGACGGCGAACTGGTGGAACTCTCCGGGGACCTGCCGGCCCTGGACAAGAAGCGGAAGCACACGATCGAGATCGTGGTCGACCGGCTGGTCACACGGCCGGGTATCGAGCAGCGGCTCGCGGCGTCGTTCGAGACCGCGCTCGAAGTCGGTCGGGGGCTGCTCATCGTGGCGCCCGAGGGGCTGCCCGAGGAGACGATGTCCCAGCACTACGCCTGCGCGGACTGCGGCACGAGTCTGGCGGAGATCTCGCCGCGGCTGTTCTCGTTCAACAGCCCCTACGGCGCGTGCCCTTCCTGCAGCGGGCTGGGGTCTTCGATGGCAATCGACGAACAGCGCATCCTGGACGACCCGCGCCGCTCGATCAAGGCCGGCGTGCTCCGTCCGTTCCCGACGACTTCCAGGTCGTGGCGGCTGCGCATGCTCAGGACCGTCGCCGCCGAAATGGACTTCGATCTCGGGACCCCCTGGCGTGAGCTCTCGGAGGAAGCCCGTCAGGTCGTGCTCTACGGCTCGGGAAGTCGCGAGATCGCGTTCGAGATCAAGGGCCGGCGGTCGTCGTACCAGTGGCGTGGCCGCTACGAGGGCGTCGTGCCGATGCTCAAGCGCCGCCACTCGGAGACGGAGTCGGCGGGCGTGCGGGCCGAGATCGAGAAGTACATGTCGGTGCGCACCTGCGGCGACTGCGACGGGCGCCGCCTGCGCCCCGAGGCCCTGGCGGTGACGGTCGGCGGCCTGCCGATCGACGACGTAACCTCGATGCCGATCGGCGATCTGCAGCGGGTTGTGGGCGGTTTGCGGCTGACGGCGAAGGAACGGCAGATCGCCGGCAAGATCCTCCAGGAGGTCGAGGACCGATTGTCCTTTCTGGGGGACGTGGGCCTGGGTTACCTCAACCTGGACCGGGCTTCGGGCACGCTCTCCGGCGGCGAGAGTCAGCGGATCCGGCTCGCGACCCAGATCGGCAGCAAGCTTCAGGGGGTCCTCTACGTACTGGACGAGCCCTCGATCGGTCTGCACCAGCGCGACAACGCCAAGCTGCTGCGAACGCTCAAGGAGATGCGGGACCTCGGCAACTCGGTACTGCTGGTCGAGCACGACGAGGAGACGATGCGAGAGGCCGACTGGATCGTCGACCTCGGGCCGCGGGCCGGCGAACACGGCGGCGAAGTGGTCGCGGAAGGTCCGCTCGCCACGGTCGAGAAGGCGAAAGGCTCGCTTACCGCCTCCTACCTGCGCGGGGAGTCGGAAGTGCCGGTGCCGGAGGCGAGGCGGCCGGGCAACGGGAAGTGGCTGGGCATCCGCGGGGCGCGCCAGAACAACCTGGCCGATCTCGACGTCGACCTGCCGCTGGGGTGCTTCGTCCTGGTCACCGGGGTGTCCGGCTCCGGCAAGAGCAGCCTCGTCAACGAGGTTCTGTACAAGGCCCTGGCCCGGGCCTTCTACCGCGCCGCGGATGCGCCCGGCGAGCACGATCGGATCGAGGGTCTGGAACATCTCGACAAGGTGATCGCGATCGACCAGAGCCCCATCGGTCGTACGCCGCGCTCGAACCCGGCGACGTACACCAACGTGTTCACACCGATCCGCACCCTGATGGCCAAGACGACGGAGGCGCGGGCCCGGGGTTACAAGCCGGGTCGGTTCAGTTTCAACGTGAAGGGCGGCCGCTGTGAGGCCTGCGCCGGCGACGGCCAGAACAAGATCGAGATGCACTTCCTGCCGGACGTCTACGTGACGTGCGATGTCTGCGGCGGGCTCCGCTACGACCGGGAGACTCTCCAGGTCCGGTACAAGGGCAAGAACATTGCGGACATCCTGGCCATGAGCGTGGAGAACGCGCGCGAGTTCTTCTCCAACATCCCGGCCATCGACCGCATTCTCTCGACGTTGGACGAGGTGGGACTGGGGTACATCCGGCTCGGCCAGCCCGCGACCACGCTGTCGGGCGGCGAAGCGCAGCGCGTCAAGCTGGCGACCGAACTCTCGAAGAGGGCGACAGGACGCAGCCTCTACCTGCTGGACGAGCCAACGACGGGCCTCCACTTCGACGACGTGCGGCGCCTGGTCGCCCTGCTGCAGCGACTCGTCGACCGGGGCAATACGGTGCTCGTCGTGGAGCACAATCTGGACGTGATCAAGAACGCGGACTGGATCATCGACCTGGGCCCCGAAGGTGGGGCCGCCGGCGGCAGGGTCGTGGCGGAAGGCACGCCCGAGCAGGTCGTCGCCACGCCCGAGAGCCACACCGGAGCCTTCCTGGGCAAGGTGCTGGCGGTTCCCGCGCCGGTGCGAAGGGCATCCTGACTAGAGCGTGGTCGCTTCGAAACCCTCCTCGGACCTGGCCGGTCGCCGACAGCGCCTGCAGCTCGAGACGCTGTACGACCTGGTCGTGGCGCTCCACTCTCACGAGTCCGAGCAGGGTCTGCTCGACGATCTTCTGCAGAGGGTGTGCACCGTCGTCGATCCGGCCGCGGCCGCCGCGGTAACCCGGGACCCGTTCGGCGTCGCCCGCGCCGCTGCCACGGTTGGATTCGGCGGCCGACCACCGTCCGCCGAGACGCTTCTTGCCGGCCCCTTGTGGCACGACCTGCTGGCCCAGGACGAGACCGTGGCCCGTAGCGGAGGCAAGTTGGCCGAGCGGGAGTTCCGTTCCCTCGTGGCGGCGCCCCTCAAGTCGCGGGATTCGTTGCTGGGCTTCGTCGCCGTGCTCGACAAGGAGGCTCGCGGCGCCGGTGAAGCGGGGTTCACCGACGGCGACCGGCGCTTCCTGCGATCCGTCGCGGCGCTGGCCGGCGTGGCGCTGGATGGTCTGCGCCAGGTGGAGCGTCTGGTCGTTTCGCGGGAACGCCTGGCAGAAGAGAACAAGCTGCTGAAGGAGCGCCTCGACGACCTGGCGGAGGTCGGAGGCCAACGCATCGTCGCCTACGCGCCGGTCATGCGGCGCATCCTGGAGGTCATCGACCGGGTGGCTCCGCGCAGCGTCAGCGTCCTGCTGCACGGCGAAAGCGGGACCGGCAAGGAGCTCATGGCGGCGCTCCTGCACCAGCGCTCGGAACGCTCGGGGCCGCTGGTGGCGGTCAACTGCGCCGCACTCCCCGAGAGCCTGCTGGAGAGCGAACTCTTCGGCATCGAGGGCGGCGTGGCGACGGGCGTGCGGGCTCGCCTGGGCCGCTTCGAACTGGCTGACGGAGGCACGCTCTTTCTTGACGAAGTGGCCGATCTCGACGTGGCTTCGCAGGTCAAGCTGCTGCGCGCTCTCCAGGAGCGTGAGATCGTCCGTGTTGGCGGTCACCAGGCGATCCCGGTGGACACGCGCGTCGTCGCCGCGACCCACCAGCCTCTCGAACAGCTCGTGGCCGAAGGTCGGTTCCGGGAGGACCTGTACTACCGGCTGAAGGGGATCAGCGTCGAACTGCCTCCGCTGCGCGAGCGGCGCCGGGACATCCCGCATCTGGTGCGGTACTTCGCCGAGCGGTTCTGCGAGCGGGAAGCGGTCGAACTGCCCCAGTTCGATCGCGGGGCCCTGAACCTGCTCCTCGCGCATGACTATCCGGGCAACGTCCGGGAGCTTCAGAACATCGTCGAGGGCGCCGCCTCGCTGGCCGACGGTGCCGTGGACGCGTCCCTGATCCAGTCCTTGATCGGCGGCGCTGCCGCGGGATCGCAGGGTCCCGAACCGCTCGACCTGGAAACCGTCAAGCGCCGGCATGTACGGAGGGTCATCGGTTTGACCGGGGGCAACAAGAGCGCCGCGGCCAAACTGCTCGGCGTGCATCGCCGGACGCTGTCACGCGGTCGCTACTGATCCGTCGCCGGTCCCGGCGTGGACGCGAAGGCGGGCGTGAGCCATAGTGTCCCTGTACGCGGCACAGTGTCCCATGTCGTTTCATGGAGTGACTTGGTGACCGGTTCCGGTTGAATCGAAGCCGGGAGGTCGCCCCGGACGGGACAATTTGCCGCGATCCGTCGAGACGCCGGCGGAGTGGCCTCGGACCCCGAAAACGTCGGTCAGGTTTGCAATCCCTGGCCTCCGGCTGCGTTCGGCCGCCGCTGGCAGCGTACTTGCTCTGAAGGAAGGGCACCGAAGGGAGGTCGGCATGATGGTAGGGTCACCGTTCAGTTTTTTGGACCGTGGGGGTGCGGCTGCATCCGGGTCGACGGCTCCGTCAGGCTTTCTGTACTGGGTCTTCAGTTCGATTCCGGCCGGGGTGTTCTGGTCTTCCGCGGTCGTCGCGAGTTTCGTATGGTTCCTGTTGAACGATCAGCTCCATCCGATGGTGGTCTACTGCCTGAAGCTGTTTCTCACCGCCTGACATCTTGCGCGGCCGGAAGATCGGCGCACCTCATGCTCTGTTGCGCACGCTCCTAGGGTGGTTGCTTCGGCCCTCGTTGCTTCTTTCTCCATGTCTGAGTTCGGAGTACTCGAAGAAACTCACCTGACGTTCAGGCTCGCGCCTGAAATGGAGCTTGAGGCGCGTGCCAGGGCCTGCGCGGTGGCGAAGTCCATACGGATGAGCACCGACAAGGTCGAGGAAGTGGGCATGGCGGTGGTCGAGGCGTGCATCAACGCGATCGAACACAGCCGCGCCGCCGACGGCCAGTTGCATCTCGAACTGGCGGTCCTGGGGCCGGCCGAGGCGGAGGAGCCGCGGGTGTTGCGGATCACCATCCAGGACCAGGGAATCGGATTCGACCGCTCCAGGGTGGTACAACCGAGAATCGAAGACAACCTCAAGGCGATCCGCAAGCGCGGGTGGGGCTTGAAGATCATCGAGGGCTTGATGGACGAGGTGAACGTGCTCTCGGGTGAGGGCGGCACGTCGGTCGTCATGTCCAAAGCGCGCTGACTTTTGCGCGAGGGAGTTGAGCTGGGTCCATGACGGAGGGTCTGAAGTTGGATGTGGAGCGCCGCCAGGAACTGGCGGTGATCTATACGGACGGCTACATCAACAACCAGGGGGGCGAGGAGATCGCGGAGGCCGCCTATGCGCTGCTCGACGACGGCTATCGATCGTTGCTGCTCAACCTCCGGGGCACGAAGATCGTCAACTCGATCGGGATCTCGATCCTGATCGAGATCATCGAGAAGATGCTCGAGGTGAAGGGGCGCCTGTCGTTCTGCAACCTCACACCGACGATCGAGAAGACGTTCCACATCATGGGTCTCGCGCAGTACTCGACGATCTATCCGGACGAGCAGGCGGCGGTCACCGAGCTTCAGTCGGGTACGTCCTGACTGGGCGGACTGCCGAGCAACCGCGGTGAGGCCGGCAGCGAGTCGCTCGGGAGGCGTCGGTGACCTGTGGCGGCTGGCGGCCGCGGCGGACGTCGCGGACTGGGAGAGCGGCGCGGTCCAGACGCGCCTGGTGAGGCAGTGGTGCGAGGCACACGGCCTTGATGGCGCCCAGATCTACCGCCCGGACGGAGGACCGGTGGCGTCCTGGGGCGTGCTGGGCAAGCGGGAGCACGGCCTTGAGCACAACCTGGTGCTCTACTGCGCCGGGAGCGACGAGACTGCGGGCGATGCCGGCGGGGCCGGTGGTTGGCCGCCGGAGGGGCGCGAACTCGCCGGGATCCTGGCTGTGGGTCTGCGGCTGCGCGAGCTGGCGGACGAACTCAAGGACCGCAAGTTCCACGACAACTACAACGTGGTCACCCTGCAGGCGGTGTACGACGTGGGGTTGGCGATCGCCTCGACCCTGAACCTGGAAGAACTGACCGAGGAGATTCTGCTCCGGGCCGTGTCTCTGCTGGACGCCCGGCGCGGCGCCTTCTACCTGCGGAACGCGGAGGGTCGGCTGGCCCTGGCGGGAACGATCGGCGGCGGCGCCCGGGACGTTCTCGATGCGCCGCCAGCCGGCGGCTCGGACGCAGACGCCCTCGAGGAGGCGGCGGCCGGCGTGATTCCGGACGCGGAGCACTCACTGGCGGTGGCGATCGAAGGCGACGGAGGCAGCGGCAGCGTCGGCCTGCTGGTCGTTGCCGACAAGGAGAGCCGCACCGGCATCGGACCGTTTGCCGCTTCCGACCATCGCGCGCTGTCCCTGTTCGCGAATCAGGCCGGCATCGCCTTGACCAACGCGAACCTCCATCGCCAGGCTCTCGAGAAGGAGCGGCTGGAGCGGGAGGTGGAGCTAGCGGCCGAGATTCAGCAGCGCATCCTGCCGTCCGACATGCCTGATGTCGGGAGCTTCGAAACCGCGGGCTGGAGCCGGCCTTCCCGCCAGGTTGGCGGCGACTACTACGGTTCGCTGCAGCTCAAGGGCTTGCGCCGGGGGATGGTGGTCGCCGATGTGACCGGCAAGGGGATGCCGGCCGCCCTCCTCGTATCGACCCTGGATTCGGCGCTCCGCCTCCTGGTCGACGACTCCCGCTTCGGCGGCGAGAGCGTGGGGGTGGAGACGTCGGCCGAGCTCTTCGAACGCCTGAACAAGCACATCGTCGAGTCGAGCGCGAGCAACCGCTTCATCACCCTGATCCTGGCCGAGGTCGATCCGCGGGACCGCTCGGTCCGCTACGTCAACGCCGGACACAACCCCGGGCTGCTGGTGCGACGGAGCGGCGAAGTGACTGCCCTCGGCGCCAGCGGCCTGCCCCTGGGTCTGCTGCCGAACGCGACTTACCGGGTCGACGAGGTGGGGATGGAACCGGGAGACCTCATCTGTCTCTACAGCGACGGGATCACGGAGTGCGAGTCGGTGGCGGACGAAGAGTACGGGCAGGAGCGGCTGGAGACCTTCCTGCGAGAGAGGCGCGAGCGGCCGCTGTCCGAGATCATTCAGGCGATCGACGACGATGTCAGCCGTTTCGGGGCCGGCCTGCCGCAGGGCGACGACCAGACCGTCGTGCTGATCCGCTGTCGGGCGACCTGAGCTACCTTCAGCGCCGCGCTGGCTCCGGGGCGGGCGCCAGGCCGTCCACCTCGCTGACGACCAGCGCGGGGGCCGTCGTCCCGCCCAGGAAACCGTCGCGCGAGGTGCGGGAGTAGCAGGTTGCTCCGATAGCCAGCAGGTTGGACAGGACCCGCAGGAGACTGTCCTGCCAGACCAGGTCGACCACGGGTTCGCCCAGCCGGCCGTCGCGAACGCGGCGGACGCCGCGGGCCCTGGCCCTGACGCGCATCCGTCCGGGGTCGAAGCACTCGACCTCGTCCAGTCGACTGATCCAGATGCCGCCGTCCGCGATCTCGAACAGGGAGGGGTCGTTGTGGTCGCCCGAACCGAGGAACATGTTCAGTGGACAGGCCTCTTCGCCTCCCGTGCAGTGGCAGGTGGGCTCGAGACCGACGCGGGCCGCCGTCGCGGTGTCGAGAGCTTGCGTCTTCGGTACGCCCGCGGGCGGTCTCGACCAGCCGGTCGAGATCCAGTTCGTCGATCGAGCGCGCGGCGTGACGGACGAAGCCGGCGCCGGGACCGTTGCCGCTTCGCACTTCGACCTGGATCGCGGTGGCCCGCTGGCCGCGCACGAGTTCGCGGCTGTTGGCGACCGCGGCCTGGCCGACGGTCCACTCGACGACGGCCGCTTCGTCGTCTCTCAGGACCGCCTTGAGCAGCCGCCGCGCGGCATCCGCGTGGAGGCGAGCGAGAGCCGGGTCGTGAACGTCGACCGAAGGGAGTGGCGGCTCGCCCGGGTCGGGCAGCGAGGGCGTCGACTCGGGGGCGGAAGCCCGCGCCGCCGCCATTGCCAGCCGGATCGGGCCGTCGAGCTCACCCGAGCGGCCGCCGCCGGTGCGGTGGGCGCCGGCGCGCCGTCCGTCGCGCACTCTGACCAGGACTTGACGGGAGCGTCGCCGGTAGCCGTCGAGGGTCGGGACGTGCAGGCCCGTTCGGCAGCGCCTGCTCTCCAGCCACACGACCTCGGTGTCGTCGGCCGGAGACCGCCGCACCGCCGCGGCGATCTCTTCCCTGACGCGATCGAGCGGACGCAGGCGAGGCTCGGCCTCCTTGCTTGTGCCCCGGCGCCGGCCCTTCGATCGACTTCGGCGAGAGTTCCGTCCGGCAGTCCCCTTCGGGGATCGAGGATTCGGCGGCGATCGACGATCCGGCACGAGATTTGCCTATCATAAGGAGTCGTGTGCTCGTTGATCAGACTGTCGTGGACGGGGGAGACGCGGCGTTCGCGCCCCGGCCGACAGTGGGTCGTCGCCGCGGCGGCCTGTTTGTGCGTACCGCTGGGGGTCGCCGCGCAGCCGAACTTCGGGACCGACGACTTCGCCTCGCAACGCAGGGTGATGGTCGAAGAGCAGATTCGCGGACGCGGGATCGAGGAATCGCGGCTGCTGAACGCGCTCGAGACGGTGCCCCGCCATGAATTCGTGCCCGAGGCGCTGCAGGACGAGGCGTACCGGGATGCACCGCTGCAGATCGGCTCGGGCCAGACCGTGTCGCAGCCCTACCTGGTGGCGCTGATGGCCGACCTGCTGGAGCTCGACGGTGACGAGAAGCTGCTGGAGATCGGTACCGGTTCGGGCTACACGACGGCGGTTCTGGCGCGTCTGGCCCGTCGGGTCTACTCGATCGAGATCATCGACGAACTGGCGGACAGGGCGAGTACGGTGCTGGATGACCTGGGTTACGGCAACGTCGAAGTGCGGGTGGACGACGGGTACCGCGGTTGGCCCGAGGAAGCGCCGTTCGACCGCATCCTCGTTTCGGCGGCGCCGTCCGAGGTGCCTCCGCCCCTGCTCGAGCAGCTCAAGGTGGACGGCATCCTGGTGGCGCCGGTCGGTCGAACCCTCCAGGACCTGGTCGTGATCCGGAAGACCGCGGACGGCCTGGTGCGCCGCCAGGTCGATGTCGTGCGACTCGTTCCGATGGTCGGTCGCGCGCAGGAGGATCCTGAGGGAGAGGACCCGAACTTCTAGCCGTTCGCGGGGGCACCCGGCGATCCTCGGTGTTGAACGGGCGAAATGGTGGAGCAGAAGGGACTTGAACCCTCGACCCCCACGTTGCGAACGTGGTGCTCTCCCAGCTGAGCTACTGCCCCACGAGTGCCCCACGAGTTCCCCGGGCCTCGGGGCGGCGGAGTGTAGCAGCCGGAGTTCGCGGGCTTGGTGTGACCGTAGCCGCGCGGTAGCGACGGGAGATTGCGGCAATGTCTCGGCTCGGTGAGCGTGGCCGCACGACGTTCAGGGGAATCCGGTTTGGCTATGGCACGACTCGAAGAACCCGCGTACACTCTTGAACTTGCCCGTTGCGCTCGGTTCGGACAAACTGGCCGTGCCCCGGGCGTCTTGCCGATGAGTCTCTTCGCTCTACTGCTTGCCGGTCATCGACGTCGGCGAGGCGCCCTTGGGAAAGCGGGCATCCCGCCCGCATCGGGCGCCGGGCGCCGGTCCGCGGCACTGGCGCCCGGCTTCGTGGCGTTGCTGGTGGCGTCGCTGCTCCTTCCGGCACCCGCGGCCCGGGCGCAGCGGCTTCTGACTCTTGTGCCGGGCGTCGCTCAGGCCGCCTCGGCGGGCGATCCTGGTTCGATGGGACCCGCGCCCGTAGCGGTGGAGGTCGATCTGGACCTGTTGCGGAGCGGTCCGTGGCGGCTGGAGGCGCCGACTCCGGACGGCAGCGTGCTGGTCGCCGAGCGGAGCGTGTTCGAGGACCGGGGCGGCGGCGACCTGATGTGGTCGGGCGGTCAGCCCGGGGCGGGGTACGACACGGTGGTGCTCACCGTGGAGGGCGGCCGCTTCGTCGGCCGCTTCGGCGCCGCCGGCGGCGGCGCGTACCAGATCCACGCGGAGCGGGACGGTAGCGGCGGCATGGCGCCGATCGTCGGTGCGCGGCCGGAAGGGTGGTGCGGCGTGGACTCGGCGGAGGAGGGCGCCCATGAAGGTCATGCCCATTCCCGAGCGGGCGCCCTGGCGGCGGATCCTCCCCGGCGAGTGAGCAATCCGCAAAGCCACGATCGGCTGGACATCCTGGTGGCCTACACGGCGTCGGCGGCCAGGAACTGGGCTGACCGCGGGGGGCCTGAAGCGGCCATCCGCCACGCCGGGGACTACATGAAGATGGTGTTCCGCAACAACGATCTCGGAGTGGAGCCGCACATCGTCCACATCACGCAGGCGCCTGCGGCCCTGGAGTTGAGACTGGGAGAACGAGGCTGGTGGCAGGACGGCGGCTTGCGTAACGCATTGATGCACACGGATGGCAAGCTGCTGCGCCTGCGCCATGAGCACAGGGCGGACTTCGTGCATTTCTTTGCCGGTGAGCCAGGGATGATACTCGGGTTTTGCGGGATTCACTCGCTGTTGACGAGGGGCGGCACGGCAGAGAGTTTCTTCCAAGGGGCCTACGGCTGGACCTCGAACGGCGGCGGCTGCAGGGACTACGCCGCCATTTTCGTGCACGAGATCGGCCACGGTCTGGGCGCGAACCACGAGCCGGCCGCGACGCGCCGGCCGCCGGAGGATCGGTTCAGGCCCTACGCCGCCGGCTACGTGAACTTCGAGACCGTGCCCGCCATCGGCACGGCGATGACGTACAGGGGGCAGACCGAGCCGTTCTTTTCGACGACCCGGTTCGGTCTCCACGGCGCGACGGTCGGCGTCCGGGATGAGCAGAACAACGAGCGGACCCTCCGGGAGTCCGTGCATCTCGGCGTGCGGTACAGCGACTACCTGCCGCTTCTGGAGGACCTTCCGGCCCAGCCGACCGGCCTTCGGGCCTGGTTCGACGGCGGCGCCGCGCACCTCGCGTGGCCGGATGACGCGCCGGCGGCGGACGGATATGAGCTGCAGTACCAAGTGCCGCTCGTGAGGGCCAGCGACAGACGGTTCGACTGCTGCATCGGCGCTACCCTGAGGGTTCAGGGCGGCGCCGGGGCAACCGTTCCCCTCGAGCACACGGAACCGGGCACGCGCTACTACTTCAGGCTGCGGGCGCTACGGGGTGAAGCGCGTTCCTTGCCCGGCAGTTGGGTTCCGTTGGTCGTGCCCGGCGTGGCCCTCGAGGCGCCGTCGGACGTTTCGGTGACCTTCGATCGAGGCCTGGTCCACGTACACTGGAGCGACAACTCGGTCGACGAAGCGGGTATCGATGTGCAAGTTGTGCGGAACGGCGAGCCGGCAAGGTGGAGCCGCAAGGCGCCGGACTCGGAACATGCAGTCTTCTCGGACTGGAGGGTGTCGGTCGGCGGCGTCCCCTCGCCGGCTCTCGAAGGGGGTGGCGACTACGGGGTGCGGGTCTTGGCCTTCAGTTCTTTCGGTCAGGCCCGGGGCAGCGAGGAGGCGTCCTTCCGGTGGGGGGTACCGAACGGGCCGCCCCCCGTCTCCGATGTTGCAGTCTCCGCCATCGGACCGACGACGGCGCGCGTCACGTGGACCGTCGACCCGAACGTTCGGGCGTACAGGGTGGATGCCGACGTTCCGGGCGGGAGTATCGGCGACAAATGGCGTTCGCCGGACGACGGCCCCGTGGAGACCGGCTGGTTGGATATCGACGGTCTGGCCCGTGGCGGCCGCTACACGTTCAACGTGAAATCCGTAAGGCAGGGTACCAGTTTGCCCTCGAAGGCCTACCTGACGATGGGCGAGCGCGGCCGCGGCCCGCAGGCGCCGTCGGAACTCTCAGGGTCGGAGATCTGGAGAAACGGGAACAAGATCCGGGTTCGCCTGAGTTGGGAGGACAGCTCGACCGACGAACTGGGTTTCGTGGTCCAGGAGGCGTCCCCGGGCAGCGAGTACTGGTCCCGGCGAGAGGTCGGATGGCATGCGGGTCAGCCCATTCTTCTGGTTCCCGCCAACACGACGTCGGCTGAAGTCCATGGCAACTTCGACGATGTCTTGCGGGTCTTTGCGTTCAACGAGCGCGGCTACTCGCTGAGCAGCCCACGCCTGGACAAACGGCCGGAGATCGACCTCGCCGCCACTGCCGGAGACACGATGGTCGGCTTGAACTGGGGTGTGGAGTTTCGGTGGCCGATGGGAGGGGACGTGACGGTGACCGGAATGCAAGTCCGGTGGAGGGCCACGGCTGGACCGCCCTTCGATGGCTCGGGCGCTACGTGGGTGAACCTCCCGGCATGGGCCCGGGGGCACACGGTGACGGGGCTGAGGAACGGTACGGAGTACACCTTCGCGGTACGCGCCGTGACGAACGAGGGAGTGGGCCTGACGTGGACCGGGACGGCGACCCCGCGCAGGGGGCTGCCGCTGCCGCGGCAGCCGGCCGGTTCCTGCCGGAGCGATGCGCAGACGCTCTGCCTGCGGGACTCGCGCTTCGAGGCAAAGGCGTACTGGCGGAGTGCCGACGGCGGATCGGGGGCGGCCCGCGTGGTCAACGAGGGCACGGACGAATCGGGTATCTTCGAGTTCTTTGGTCCTGAGAACTGGGAGATCCTGCTCAAGGTGCTGGACGGCTGCGAGACGAACGGGCATGTGTGGGTCCTCGGCGCTTCGACGACCAATCTGGGGTACCGGATCGAGGTGACCGACACGGTGACTGGCGAGTCGAAGCGGTACGAGAACGAGCCGGGGCAGCCGGCCCCGGCGATCATCGATACGGAGGCCTTTTCCCGGATCTGCGGCGGCAGTGCAGGTGGGCGTTGAGCATCAGTCGCGGTTGCGAGTCGAGTCGGGCCTGGGAGGGCGGTGCCTCGCCCGCATCCCTCTCGGTGAGGCAAGAAGGGGCGGAATGACGGTCTCGGCGGCGGAGGACGACAACGCCGCCTCCGAGGATGTCACTCTGACCAACACGCCGTCCGGCGGCGGCTACGGCTCGGTCGCGGCGAAGTCGGTGGTGGTGACGACGGAGGACAACGACACGCCGGCCCTGGTGGTGAGCCCGATGAGCCTTGAGGTCGGGGAGGGGAGTTCCGGCACTTACACGGTGAAGCTGGCGACGCAGCCGACGGCGGCGGTGACGGTGTCGTTGTCGGTGAAGAACCGAGACGGCTGGGCGGCGTCGGTGGATGGTCCCGCGAGCCTGACCTTCACCACGGCGAACACTGCGCCACGCCGCAGACGGTCACGGTGCCGGGCGAGCAGGACGACGACTCGCGGGACGAGAACGTCACGGTCTCGCTGAGCGCGAGCGGTGGCGGCTACGACGGCGTTTCGGCATCGGTGGCGGTGACGGTGAAGGACGATGACGCGCCGGCACTGGTGGCGACGCCGCCGGGGCTGAGCGTGGAGGAGGGCGAATCGGACACCTTCACGGGTGAAGCTGGCGACGCAGCCGTCCGCCGCGGTGACGGCGCGCGTCAGTTGGATAGCACTGCTTCCAAGTTGGGAAGAACAGGGCTGGTGGCGTCGGTCGGCGCCATCGTGGACTGCCGGCGGTCGCGCCTACATCGACTTCGAGAACCTGGCTCGGGGCGGCCGCTACAGGTTCCGGGTCAGTGGAGGCGCGAGGGAACCCACCCGTGACGGACCGGGTGCATGGGCCTACCTGACCTTGGGGGAGCGCGGCCAAGGGCCGGCGGCGCCCTCGGACCTCGCCTATGTTCAGGAAGGCAACCGGGTGAGTCTGAGTTGGAAGGACAACTCGAACGACGAAACAGGCTTCGAGGTCCAGTACACCGGGACACCTCAGGCGAGCGGAAGACAGCAATGGAGGAGGCTCCTCACGGTCCCCGCGGACACGGAATCGGTCGCCGATTACGGGATATCAAACAACATCTTGGGAGCCGTTTTCAGGATCTTCGCGTACAACGAGCGCGGGTACTCCGCCAGCAGCGGTCTTGGGTTGGCGGGTGGCGTTCCTCCGGAGGCTTTCTTTCAGTTCGACATTCCGTGCCAGGAGCAACTCTGCTGGACGCTCCCGGACCAGCGCGTTCTGTTCATGGACACGAGCTACAACATAGCGGAGAGGCGCTGGAGCTTCGGCGACGGCGCCACGTCGACTCTGCAGTCTCCGGACCACGCATGGTCTTCGCCTGGCCTCTACACCGTCACCTTGACGGTGAGCAATCCTTGGGGCCAGGACTCGGCGCCCCGTGAGGTGCTGGTTGGGCCGGTGTCGCCCTTCGGTACTTGCCGGGCCGATGTCGAGACTCTTTGCCTGTGGGCTTCGCGCTTCAGGGCTAAGGCGTATTGGCGCAGCGGCGACGGCAGGTCGGGGTCCGCCGGCGTCGTGAACGACCGTGCCGAGAACTCGGGCCTGTTCCACTTCTTCGATCCATCGAACTGGGAGATCCTGATCAAGGTGCTGGACGGCTGCGAGGAGAACGGTCGAGTGTGGGTGCTGGGCGCTTCGACGACGGACCTGGGCTACCGGATCGAGGTCGTCGACACGGTGACCGGCGAGTCGCGTGAGTACGTGAACGAACCCGGCCGGCCGGCGCCGGCGATCATAGATACGGACGCCTTCGCCTGCGCGGGTGGCGCCGCGGGGCGCTGAGCTGTCTTCGCGGTACTCGAGTCGTGGTTCAGGGAGTTTAAGGTAGGGGGACGCATGTTGGTTTCGAGAGCAGACAGGACGCGCCGTGCCGCGTTCCGCCACGCTGCGGTGGCGGGGCTGTTCTTCGTCTTTGCGTTGAGGGCCGGCGCGGCGAGCGGCGGGGACAACTCGGCGTTCGTGGCGTACTCCAACGTGCCGATGACGATGAAGCCGGACGACGAGGCGACCGTGACGGTGACGATGTCGAACACCGGCACGACGACATCGGAGTGGTCTGAGAAGAAGTGCACCCGGAAGGTGACGGGCTCGGACGCCAACAAGGCGGAGAGCGCCACGGACAAGCGGACGTTCGTCGCGGAAGCTTGGACATCGGGCTCCTGATGAGCGATCTCGCTTTAGTCCTGGGCGGGTATCGCCGGGCGGTAGTGTCGTCCGGCATCGTGGTGCTGACCGTGTTGCCGCTGCTGTTGCTGCCGGCATCCGGGGCCCAGGCGCAGCGGCTTCTGACTCTTGTGCCGGGCGTCTCTCAGGCCGCCTCGGCGGGCGATCCGGGTTCGATGGGGCCCGCGCCGGTCGCCGTGGACGTCGATCTGGACCTGTTGCGGAGCGATCCGTGGCGGCTGGAGGCGCCGACTCCGGACGGCAGCGTGCTGGTCGCCGAGCGGAGCGTGTTCGAGGACCGCGGCGGCGGCGACCTGATGTGGTCGGGCGGTCAGCCCGGGGCGGGGTACGACACGGTGGTGCTGACGGTGGAGGGCGGCCGGCTGGCGGGCCGTTTCGGCGCGGCCGGCGGCGGCGCGTACCGGATCCACGCGGAGAGGGACGGCTTTGGCGGCATGGCGCCGATCTTCGGTCCGAGTCTGGAGGAGTGGTGCGGCGTGGACTCGATGGCGGAGGATGCGCACGAGGGTCACGCTCATGGTTCCGCCCGGGCCTGGGCGGGGGCCTACGGGGCGGACCTTCCCGAGGGCGTGAGCAGTCCGCAAGGCCACGACCGGCTGGACATCCTGGTGGCCTACACGGCGAAGGCGGCCGAGAACTGGGGTGGCGAGGAGGCTGCCCTGGCGGCGATCCGGCACGCCGGCGACTACCTGAGGATGGTGTTCCGGAACAACAGGATCGGGGTCGAGCCGCACATCGTCCACATCGCTCGGGCGTCGGCCGCTCTGGACCGGGCCGGGAGAGACCAGCCCTGGAACGACCGCTCAGACGTCGGGGGCATCAGGCGTCCGCTGTCGAGAGAGCTGCTCTTGGATGGAGACTTGCTGTACCGTCGCCATCTGCATCGGGCCGATCTGGGGCACCTCTTCACCGGGGAGCCTCCGGCCCTGTTGGGTGCCTGCGGTAGCCAGTCGCAGTTGCGGGGATGGAGAGGTGACCCAAGGTGGTACGGTTGGGCGACGAACGACCCGACCTTCTGCGGTGACTACGCCGTCATCTTCGTGCACGAGATCGGCCACGCCCTGTACGCGGAGCACGACCCGGCCAACACCCGAACGTCGGACGAGGACTCGTTCAGGCCGTATGCGTTCGGCCACGGGAACTACGACGTCATGCCGAGCCTTGGCACGGCGATGAGTTATCGCGGCCAGGTGGCGCCGTTCTTCTCGACTCCTCGACTCCGGCCCTGGGGGGCGGTGGTCGGCATCGTGGACAAGCGGGACAACGAGCGGGTGCTGCGGGAGTCCGTTCACATCGTCGCGCGGTACAGCGAGGACCTGCGGTCGCTGGAGGGTGTTCCGGCGCCGCCGAGCGATCCTCGGGTGCGGTACGACCGCGGCGCGGCGCACCTTTCCTGGCGAGACAACGTACCGGACGCGGACAGCTACGAGGTGGGACACTATCGGCTTCTGAGTGGCGGCGCCGTGAGTGGGTGGCAGTGGGTGTTTCATCGGGCCGAAGGCCGTACTTCAGGGGTTGTTCCTCTGGAGGAGAGAACGGCGCCGGGCGAGAAACACGAGTTCATCGTAACGGCGACAAGCGGCGGTGTGCGTTCGCTGCCCAGCAGCATCGTCCGTCTGTATGTTCCCGGCGAGCCGGTCGCGGCGCCGTCGGGCGTTTCCGTGGCGCCGGTCCGGGGCGCGTTCTCCGATGCGGAGGTCCGCTGGACCGACAACTCGGACAACGAAACGGCGTTCGAGGTGCAGATTCTCCTGGACGGCGATCCGATCTATCGACGGTCCGTAGAGGCGGACACGGAGCGCTTAGCGGTCAGCCCGTGGAACGGGGCGAAGGCGGCAGGCCGTGTCGACTACGAGGCGAGAGTGTTCGCCTACAACTCCGCCGGCTACTCCGAGAGCAGCGAGACGGCGCCTTTCCGGTGGGCGCATCCGTTGGATCCGCCGCCGCCGGCCGGCCTCTCCGCGTCGGCCGTCGGGCCGACGACGGCGCGCGTCAGTTGGACGGCCGACCCGGCCGCCGTGAACTATTGGGTCCACGCAGGGCTTCGAGGTTGGGAAGACCAGCGCCGGTGGTATGGGTCGGCGCCATCGTGGACTGCCGGCGGTCGCGCCTACATCGACTTCGAGCACTTGGCTCGTGGCGGCCGCTACAGGTTCCAGATCGGTGGAGACAGGACGGGATACAGCAGTGCCGGCCCGAGGTCGATCGCCTACTTGACCTTGGGGGAGCGCGGCCAAGGGCCGGCGGCGCCCTCGGACCTCGGCTATGTTCAGGAAGGCAACCGGGTGAGTCTGATCTGGAAGGACAACTCGAACGACGAGACAGGCTTCGAGGTCCAGGAGGCTTCGACATTCGTCGCGGGAGCAAGACAGCGATGGAGCAGGCTTCTCACGGTCCCCGCGGACACGGAATCGGTCGTCGATCACTGGACATCAATAAACAGCTTGGGAAAGGTCTTCAGGGTTTTCGCATACAACGAGCGCGGGTACTCCGCCAGCAGCGGTCTTGGTCTTCCGTTGGCGTCGGCCTTCGGTACTTGCCGGGCCGATGTCGAGACGCTCTGCCTGTGGGGTTCGCGCTTCGCGGTGAAGGCGTATTGGCGGAGCGGCGACGGCGGGTCGGGGTCGGCTCGCGTCGTGAGCGACCGTGCCGAGAACTCGGGCCTGTTCCACTTCTTCGGTCCGTCGAACTGGGAGATCCTGATCAAGGTGCTGGACGGCTGCGAGGAGAACGGTCGAGTGTGGGTGCTGGGCGCTTCGACGACGGACCTGGGCTACCGGATCGAGGTCGTCGACACGGTGACCGGCGAGTCGCGTGAGTACGTGAACGAACCCGGCCGGCCGGCGCCGGCGATCGTCGACACCGACGCCTTCGCCTGCGCGGGTGGCGCCGCGGGGCGCTGAGCGGTCTTCGCGGTACTTGAGTCGTGGTTCAGGGAGTCTGAGGCAGGGGATCGCACGTTGGTTTCGAGAGCAGACAGGACGCGCCGTGCCGCGTTCCGCCACTCCGCGGTGGCGGGGCTGTTTTTCGCCATCGCGTTGACGGCCGGCGCGGCGAACGGCGGGGACAACTCGGCGTTCGTGTCGTACTCCAACGTGCCCATGAGAATGGAGCTCGGCAAGACCGCGATGGTGACGGTGACGATGCGGAACACCGGCACGACGACATGGGAGAGGACGGTCGTCAGGGAGACCACGCAAGCGGCCGTGACGACGACGAGGACGATCTTCGCGCTGAGGCCGGTCGGCCATGACTGGGGAGTTGGCGCCGTGGACGTCTCTGGCAGCGTGGCGTCGGGCGCGCCGCGCAGCTTCGAGTTCACGATCACGGCGCCGGAGACGCCCGGTACGTATGTCTTTCAGTGGCGGATGGCGCGCGAGACGATCGTCATCGAGCGACCGAGGATTCCCGCGAGCCCGGACTGGGGTTCGGCGCGACGACGCCGAGGAAATTGATCGTGGTGGAGAAGGACAGGCGGCCGACGTTCGGCACGGCGACGATCCCCGACCAGGATTGGCAGGTCGGCAAGGCGATCACGCCGGTCCCATTGCCGAAGGCGACCGGCGGCAACGGGGAATTGTCGTATTCGTTGTCGGATTGCCTTCCTCCGGGCGTGACGCGGTCGAACAGGCGGATCAGCGGCACGCCGACAGCGAGGTGGCCCGAGAGGACATGCACCTGGAAGGTGACGGACTCGGACGCCAACACTGCGGAAAGCGACACGGACAAGCGGACGTTCAAGGTAAAGGTGGAGCCTCCGCCGGAACCGGAACCGGAACCGGAACCGGAACCGGAGCCGGACACGGCACCGTCGTTCAACGGAGAGACCGTTTCGAACCGGGCGTGGTTGGTCGACCAGCCGATCACCCCGTTCGATTTGCCGAAGGGCAGCGGCGGCAACGGGGAATTGTCGTATTCGTTGTCGGATTGCCTTCCTCCGGGCGTGACCCGGTCGGGCAGGCGGGTGAGCGGCAAGCCGACAGCGGAGTCGTCCGAGAGGACATGCACCTGGACGGTGGCGGACTCGGACGCCAACGCCTTGGCGAGCGACACGGACACGGCGACGTTCACGATCGAGGTTCTGGCGCCGGTCCTGATCGCGCGCCCGACGAGCCTGGAGATGGACGAGGGCGGTTTGGCCGGTTTCGAGGTGAAGCTGGCGACGCGGCCGACGGGCTCGGTGACGGTCTCGCTTTCGCTTCCGGCCGCCGTCGCCGGCAAGGCGACGGTGAGCCCGGTAACGCTGACCTTCACGGCGTCGAACCACGGTGCGGCGCAGCCGGTGACAGTGGCGAGCGAGCAGGACGACGATGTTCTGGACGAGACCTTCGCCGTCTCGCTGAGCGCCTCGGGCGGCGGTTACGACGGCCTTTCGGCGTCGGTGGACGTTGCGGTGAAGGACGATGACGGTCCGGGCCTGGTCGTCGTTCCGCCGGTGCTGGAGGTCAGGGAAGGCGGTTCCGAGGCCTTCGCGGTGAATCTGGCGACTCAACCGACGGCGACGGTGACGGTCTCGATGTCGGTGACGAGCCGGGACGGCGATGCGGCGGCGGTGGACGGTCCCGCGAGCCTGACGTTCACGACGGCGAACTACGCCGCGCCGCGGACGGTCACGGTACCGGGCGAGCAGGACGCGGACTCGCGGGACGAGAGGATGACCGTTTCGTTGAGCGCTTCGGGCGGCGGTTACGACGGCCTTTCGGCGTCGGTGGAGGTGACGGTGAAGGACGACGACGCGCCGGCGCTGGTGGCGACGCCGCCGGGCGTGAGCGTGGGGGAAGGCGAATCGGAGACGTTCACGGTGAGGCTGGCGACGCAGCCGGCGGGTACGGTGACGGTGTCGGTTGCGAGCGGCGACGCGGCCGCTGCGACGGCGGACCCGGCGAGCCTGACGTTCACCGCGGTGGACTACGCCGCGGGGAAGACGGTCACGGTGACTGGCGTGCTGGAGGGGGCCGCCGCGGTCGCCCTGACCGCCGCCGGCGGCGATTACGACGGAGTGTCCGCCGCGGTCGGCGTGACGGTGACGGCGCCGGACACGTCGCCCGTGTTCGGCAAGACCGGCGACGAGACCTTCGTGAAGGGCGAGCCGGTCGCGGTGGACCTTCTGGTGACGGGCGGCAACGCTTCGGTGGAGTGTTCGGCAAGACCGGCGTTACCCGCGGGTCTGGCGCTGGACGCATCGGCGTGTGCGCTTTCGGGCACGCCGACGGAGATTCGGGAGCAGACGGAGTACACGTTCACGGCGACGGACGCGGACGGCGACACGGCGACTTTGACGTTCACCATCGAGGTCGAGGCGCCGCCCCTGGACGACGCGTCCTTCGTGTCGTACGCGGACGTGCCTTCGACGATGGCGGCGGGTTCGTCGGCGACGGTGACGGTGCGGATGCGGAACGAGGGGACGACGACATGGACTTCGGCTGGCGGCTACGCGTTGGGTTCGCAGCGCCCGGACGACAACGCGACGTGGGGCGTGAGCCGCGTACCTCTGCCCGCGGGCGCGGGGCCGGGCGAGACGGTGGATTTCACGTTCGAGATCACGGCGCCGGCGGAGGCCGGGGCCTACCCGTTCCGCTGGAAGATGGTCCGCGGCGCGGCCGGCTGGTTCGGCCGCAAGACGGCGCTGCGGAAGATCACGGTGGAGGACCCGTCGTTCGGCGGCGCGACGATTCCCGATCAGACGTGGGTGAAGGCCGAGCCCATCGAGGCGTTGACGCTGCCCGAGGCGAGCGGCGGCGGGGCCTTGACGTACGCGTTGACGCCTTCGCTTCCCGAGGGCGTGACCTTCACCGAGTCGACGCGGACGCTGTCGGGCACGCCGACGGCGTTGCAGGCGGCGACCGAGTACGCGTACACGGCGACGGACGGGGGCGGCGGCTCGGCGGAGCTCAGGTTCACGATCGAGGTGGAGGAGGCGTCTGTGGACGACGCGTCCTTCGTGTCGGTCTCGGGGCTGCCGTCGCGGATGGCTTCCGGCGATACGGCCACGGTGACGGTGCGGATGCGGAACGCGACCCGTCGTTCGGCGACGCGACGATTGCCGATCAGACCTGGGTCCAGGACGAGGCCTTGGCGGCGCTGACGTTGCCCGCGGCTTCCGGCGGCGACGGGGGGTTGACCTATGCGCTGACGCCGGCGCCGCCTGACGGCGTGATCTTCACCGCGTCGACGCGGGTGCTTGCGGGCATGCCCACGACGGCGCAGGGTGCGACGAAGTACGTGTACACGGCGACGGACGAGGACGGCGACGCGGCGACGCTTTCGTTCACGATCGAGGTGGAAGCCGCGTCGGCGGACGACGCGGCGTCCGTGTCGGTCTCGGGCGTGCCGTCGAGGATGGCGGCCGGCGCCTCGGCTTTGGTGACGGTGACGATGAAGAACACCGGGACGACGACATGGACGCCGGCCGGAGGCTACGGTCTCGGTTCGCGGAGCTCGGGGAAGGACACGTGGGGTTCCAGGCGGGCGCCGCTGTCCGGGAGCGTGGCGCCGAACGAGAGCTACGCCTTCACGTTCGAGATCACGGCGCCGGAGACGACGGGGAGCTACACGTTCTCGTGGGGGATGGTGCGTGACCCCGGGATGCGTTTCGGTTCGGGCACGGGCGACCTGACGGTCCTGGTGGAGGACCCGTCGTTCGGCGACGCGTCGATTCCGGACCAGACGTGGGTGCGGGACGTGGCGATCGAGACGCTGGTGCTGCCGGCGGCCTCCGGCGGCGACGGGTCGTTGTCCTATGCGCTGTCGCCTGCCCCGCCGGACGGGGTGATCTTCACCGCGTCGGCGCGGACGCTCGCGGGCATGCCCACGACGGTCCAGGCGGCGAGGGCCTACACGTACACGGCGACCGACGAGGACGGCGACGCGGCGACGCTTGCGTTCACGATCACGGTGAGCGAGCCGTTGGCCTCGGCGCAGTCGTCGACGGCGCTTGCGCCGGGCGGCGGCCTGAGCGACGAGGACATGGGCGCCGCCTCGGCGCCGGCCGGCGTGTTCGACATGTTCGAGTACTGGCTGGCGCCGCATGGCCAGGCCGTCGCGGTCCGCGCCCGGCTTGGCGCCGGCCGCCTGGAGGCGGCGCCGGCCTCGGCGCTTGTCCGTTCGTTCTGGCGCGGCGACCTTTGGGGTCGGAAGGTGGCCCTCCTGGGGGATCCCGGCGGCGAGCGCTACGACATCTTCGAGGAGGTCGAGGGCGGCCTGGACTACTGGGGCGCCTACGAAGGCGGCGCGGCCGGCGGAGCGGCTGGCGGCGAAGACCGTCCGAGCTGGTCGCTGGACCGGCCGTTCCGCTGGATGAACCGCTTCATGGCGGTGGGCGACGCGTTGGAGAGCCGGGTGACCGGCCGGTTGCTGTCCGGCCGCACGCGGAATCAGGAGGGCGTCGCGGAGACGACGATGCGGCTCGAGGTCCTGTCGCACCGGGCTTCGTTCACGGTTTCGGCGGTCGAGGGTCCGGCGTTCGAGGACGTGCTGGCGGTGCGTTTCTGGCCGGACGCGGAGCGGCCGGAGGTTCACGACACGCTCCACCTCGCCCGGGGTTTCGGCGCGGTGCACTGGCGGCGTTCCGGGGCTGCGGCGCCGGGGGAGGTCGTCGAGTGG
Organism: Thermoanaerobaculia bacterium; assembly: GCA_965232105.1. Lineage (GTDB taxonomy): Bacteria > Acidobacteriota > Thermoanaerobaculia > Multivoradales > Multivoraceae > Multivorans. The sequence goes on along the minus strand of OZ246956.1, from coordinate 533,772 downwards.
TGGGCGGTCGAGAAGGCGCTGACGCCGGTTGCGCCGTCCGCGCCGTCGGTTCCGTGGTTCGATCCGTTCTCTCCGGGCTGGCCGAAGACGGCGGTGTTGAACGGCAACCTGGAGGAGTTCGAGAGCGCCGCGAACGTCGCGAGCGCCTCGAACGCCGCAAGCGCCTCGGACGGCCTTGAAGGCGCGCGGGTCGGGAGTCTTGCGGCGCCCGGCTGGACGGCCGACTCGGACGACGCGGTGCTCGGCCGGACGCCTTCGGGTCTCGCCGGCGGCGCCTGGAGCCTGCGGCTTCGCGGGAGCGAGGGCGGCGGCGACGGCGCGGCCGACGAGGCGATCACCGAGGACTGGATTCCGGTCGCGGGCGGGACGTACCGGCTCTCGGCCTGCATGCGGAGGGAGAACGCCGCGGACAACGTGCTGGTGGACTTCGACGACGGCAGGGGCCGGGACGCGGACTTCGCCGACGCTCATCTCGTTGCCGCCTCGACCGGGGCCTGGGAGTGCCGGGCCGTGACGAAGTGCATTCCCGCCTCGGTGGGGGCGGTCAGGATCCGGGCGGCTCGGGCGGGCGCGAACCTGGGCGACGCCTGGTTCGACCGGGTCGAACTGAAGCGGATCGCCGCCTGCGCGGAACCGCCGGGGACCTTGCGGCCTTGACGACACGAGAAGTGCCCGATTGACGGGACGGCCCAAAGGGGGCGACTTCACCGACCTTGAGGCTCACCTCTCGCTGGATCGACGACTCACGCTCACTTGAGGCTGGACAGCATTTTCCGACGGACGTCTTGTAGCGCGGGGTGTATGATCCTCGCGCCCCGTCCCGGGGCGGCAACACTTGACCTACTGGAAGAAACCGACATGAGCAACGCCAAGAAGAACGAGAGCGATGCCGACAGCAGCAACGTGACGTCGATGGATCTGGCCCGCGAGGCCGTAGCGGAAGGCGTGGAGAAGGCGCGCTCCGCAGTGAGTCACCGTGTCGACGCGGCGCGCGAGCGGATGCGCGACTCGAAGTTGTCCAACCGGGTCAAGAAAGCCTCCGGTCGGGCCGGCGAGGCAGCTCGCGAAGGGTACGGCGTCGCCAGGGAGAAGCTCGGTACCGGCTACGAGCGGGCGCGGAAGGACGTGGATCAGCTCGTCGGCGACGTGAACGTGTACGTCCGCGACAACCCCGGCCGGTCGGTGCTGATCGCCGCCAGTGTGGGCTTCGTTCTGGGGTTCCTCCTGCGCCGTGACCGCCGCTCCTGAACAGCCGGCGATCGAGGATCGGATCGTCGGCAGCCTGACGCCCGGCCTCGACTGGGTGTCCCTGGTCCGGACGTATCCCCTGGCATCGGTCGCGGTGGCGGCGTCGATCGGTTTTCTGATCGGGCGCGCCCGCGGGCGGGAGATCATGGGTACCCTCGGCGACCTGGCCGGCGAGCGGGTCGACGAGAGCGTGCGGACATTCCTCGTTCGATAGCGCCGCCAAACGCGGTCGACGCCGGGAACTCTGCGGTGCGCCGCCTGCTCCATCTCTCCGACATCCACTTCGGTCCGCCTCACTACGAGCCGGCCGCTGCCGGGATTGAAGCGCTGGTCAGGGAGCGCGGGCCCGATCTGGTAGTCGTTTCGGGTGACCTGACCCAGCGCGCCAGAGCGGGGCAGTTCCGGCAGGCGCGCCGGTTTCTCGAAGGTCTCGGGCATCCCTTCCTGGCGGTGCCGGGGAATCACGACGTGCCCATGTACCGGTTCTGGGAGCGGCTGCTCGACCGCTACGGCGCCTACCGGCGGCACTTCAGCACCGACCTGGAGCCGTGCTTCCAGGACGAAGAGATGGAGGTCGTCGGTTTCAACACGGCGTTCAACCTGACCGTCGACAATGGCCGTTTCACGCGCAGGCAGTTGGCAAGCGTCAGCGAGCGGTTCGGCTCGAGCGGGTCTGAAGCCATGCAGCCGGCGCCCGGCATGCCGGCCGGGAGGCCGGCGCACCCGGCAACCGGAACCGCGGTGCGGATCGCGGTCGCCCACCATCCGCTGGCGGCGCTGCCCGAACTCATGGGCTGGCGCACGGCGCGACGCAGCGACGAGGCGCTGGCAGCGTTTGCCGAGGCCGGTGTCGACCTGGTCCTGTCGGGCCACGTCCACGTTGCCGCCGTGGGCAGGGCGCCGGACTGCCAGCGACCGCTGTGGCTGGTCCACAGCGGGACGTCGACTTCCAGGCGCGGCCGGGGAGCGGAGCAGGGCAGGAACAGTTGCAACTGGATCACTCTGGAGGTCGGGCCGGACGGCCGCAGGGCCCGGGTCGAGCAGCTGGCCTGGTCGGAGGATCGTGGCCGCTTCGAAGTCGAAACGGTCCACGACTGCGAACTGTCGATCCAGCGCACCTCATGATTGATCTGCGGGTGTTCGATCGGGTGACCGCCGAGGCGCAGACCCTGGACAATGGCCTGTCCGTCGTTCTGCTGCCCCAGGCGGGCGCCGAATCGATCGTCACGGTCCTCTGCTATCGCGCCGGTAGTCGGGACGAGGCGGCGAACGAAGCCGGTGTTGCCCACTTCCTGGAGCACATGATGTTCAAGGGGTCGGCGCTCTACCCCCCGGGAGCGATCGACAGCGTGACCCAGAGGCTCGGCGGCACGAACAACGCCTTCACGTCGCACGACGTCAGTGCGTATCACTTCCAGTTCGAGCGTGGCTCCTGGGACGAGGCGCTTCTGATCGAGGCCGACCGGATGCGGGGCCTGAGCCTGCTGGCGGAGGAAGTCGAGAGCGAGCGCGAGGTCATTCTCGAGGAGATCCGGATGGTCGAGGACGATCCCTGGGACGCCCTGGAGCAGGCGGTTGCGCGACGCCTCTTCGGCGGCCATCCCTACGGCCGGCCCGTGCTCGGTACCAGGGCGAGCCTTCGCGGCCTGGACGCCTCCTCCCTCGGTTCGTTCCACCGCCGTCACTACCGGCCCGAAAGAGCCGTTCTGGTCGCGGCCGGGGCATTGCCGCGGGACGCGATGGAACGGATCGAGGCCGCTCTGGGAGCGGGGGCCTCCGGGAACGGCGGTCCGGAAGACCTTGGCGTCACGCTGCCGTCCGCGGACGGGGGGCATGTCGAACCTCCGGTCTTCGATGCCGCGCCCGACCGCCGGGTCGAGCAGCGCCGCGGTGAGATGGCGCGTCTCCTGGTTGCGCATCCGGCCCCGGCGGCCGACGATCCGGCCTCCGTCCACGTTCGTCTCGCCCTGTGTGTCCTCGCCAGTGGACGGGCGAGCCGCATTCAGCGCGACCTGGTCGAACAGGACCCGTTGGCGCTCTGGGCGGCCTGCGGGTCGAGCGGTCATCGGCTCGGAGGCATGTCGACTCTGGCCGCGGAGGGTGCGGCGGGAGTCGACCCCGCCCGGCTCGAGGCGGAAGTGTGCGCGCGGGTCGACGGTCTGGCCGCGAGCCCGCCGCCCGTGGAGGAACTCGAGAGGGCGAAGCGCGTCCTGTTCGCCGACTGGGTGTTCATGCACGAACGGATCGCCGAACGGGCGGTTTCGGCCGCCGTCGAGCACGCCCTCTTCTTCCCTGGCTTCAGCCGGGACTCGTTCGAGGCGCTCGCTCGCGCCACCGCCGCGGACGTCTCGGATGCCTGCGCGGCCTGGCTGTCCCCGACGACGCGGATCGTCGGCTGGTCGCTGCCGAACGGCGCGTCGTGAGCACCGGCCGGTCCGCACCGCTCCCGCCGGTGGAGCGCGAGCCCTCGCGCCTCGACCTCTGGTCCGGCCGGCTCCGCCTTGCCGCGTTGCGGGTGCCGGGCTCCGGCGTCGTCGAGGCGCGGGCCTGGCTGCGCGGCGGCGCTCGTCTCGAGCCGCAGCCCGGCCTGCCGCTCCTGTGCGGCCGCATGCTGGTCGAAGGCAGTGCCCGCCGGACGTGGCGGGAGATCGCCGAACAGGCGGAGGCACGTGGCGTCTCGCTGGGCGGCCTGGCGACCGCCGAGGTCCATGGCGTCGCGGTCGCGGCACTGGCTGACGACGCCGGGCTGGCGCTTGCGTGGTTGGCCGAGTTGGTGCTCGAACCCGGCTTCGATCGGGCACGGTTCGAACTGCTGCGGGCTCAGACCCTGGGTGAGCTTAGGAGCCTGGCCGATCGGCCTGAAGTGGTCACTGGCTGGGCCTTCCGCGATCAGCTCTACCACCCGCATCCGCTGGCGGCGCCGAGCCAGGGCACGCCGGAATCGCTTGCAGGTCTGTCGCCGGAAGACTGCCGGCGCTTCCACGAGGAGTCCCTGGCGCGGGGCGGCGTGATCGCCGTGGCCGGCGACATCGACGAGGAGGCCGTGCTGGCGGACCTGGAGCGACTGTTCGAGGGCGCCGCCGCGACGTCGGCCGCGGTTGAACCGGGGAGGTCGGAACGGCCGGCGCCGCCCGGTCGCCCCGAGCATCGCATCGAGGTTCCCACCGGTTCGCGGGAGCAGGCGCATGTGTACGCTGGTCATTTCACCATCGCTCGCCGGCATCCCGATCTGCCGGAGCTGCGCGCTCTCGGCATCCTGCTCGGTTCGGACGGCCTGGCCGGCCTGATCCCCAACCGCATTCGGGAACAGGAAGGCCTGGCCTACGCCACTCACGTCGATTTGCTGGCTGGCGCCGGCGCCGATCCGGGCGCGCTTTCGGTTTACCTTGGCACTCACCCGGATCATGTCGAACGCGGGCTCGAGCTGGTGCGCGATTCGCTCGCGGAAGTGCTGGAGGAACCGCCCGATGCGGCCGCTCTCGAAGCATGCAAGACGGGCATGCTCGGCCGCGAGCCGTTCCTGAGAGAGACGGCCGGTCTGTGGGCCGGGCAACTCGTCGACGCGCTGCTCTTCGACCTGCCGAGCTACCGGCGTCGATGGCGGCTCGAACGGATCGAACGGCTCAGTCCGGACGGCGTCTTCCAGGCCGCGCGGCGGCACCTGGAGCCGGAACGAATACTCGTGACGGTGGGCCTTCCCGCCTGACCCTCGCAGCGGCGGTTGAAGACGGTCGCGGGCCTGAGCGCCTGTGATACTTTCGCCGCCGTTTTCGGGCGGTTTGGCTGACGAAAGACCGCTTCGGGAAGCGGATGGTCACAGCGAACAACGACGTGGAACGGACGGTCCTCTACAGGCGTCACGTCGAGTCGGGAGCCCGGTTCGGGCCCTTCGCCGGCTACGAGATGCCGATTCAGTACGAGGGTGTGCTCGCGGAGCACCGCGCGGTGCGCGAACGTGCGGGCATGTTCGATGTTTCCCACATGGGGGAGGTTCGAGTGCGGGGTCCCCGGGCCCTGCCCCTGCTCCAGGGCTTGACCCCGAACGATGTCGCCGCGCTGGGGCCCGGCCGGGCGCAGTACAGCGCCTTGCTGAGCGAGCGAGGCACCTTCATCGACGATCTGCTCGTCTACTGCCTCGGCCCGGAGGACTACCTCCTCGTGGTCAACGCCGCCTCGCGGGTGCGAGACCTCGCACTGCTGGAGGCTGCGGCGGCGGGGGAAGGGACCGGTGTCCGGGTCGACGACCAGAGCGACGTGACCGCCCTGATCGCGGTGCAGGGTCCGCTGGCGGCCGGGATCGTGTCGGAGGTCGTGGGGCCGGAGGCGGCGGAACTTCGCTACTACTCGTTCCTCCACCAGGACGAGGCCCTCCACCAGGACGGACTTGGGCGGATCGTGTCGCGGACCGGGTACACGGGCGAGGACGGCTTCGAGATCTACACCTCGGTCGAGCGGGCGGACAATCTCTGGATGAAGTTGCTGGAGCAGGGCCGCGACAGCGGTCTGGCGCCGGCCGGTCTGGGCGCCCGCGACACGCTGCGGCTCGAGGCCGGGATGATGCTCTGCGGCCAGGACATCGACGAGGAGACGACGCCGATCGAGGCCGGACTGTCGTGGATCGTCAAGTGGAAGAAGGGCGACTTCGTTGGCCGAGACGCCCTGGCCCGCCAGCGGGAGAACGGCTGCCGCCACCGGCTACTCGGCTTCGAGGCCCTTGGCCGCGGTATCGCCCGCCACGGGCACCGTCTGACGGTCAGCGACCAGCCGGGTTGCAGCGGGCCGGTGACGAGCGGCGCCTTTTCACCCACCCTGGGACGGGCGATCGGTATCGCCCGGGTCGACTGCGCCGAGAGCGGAGTCCCGGAACCCGGTAGCGCGGCCTCGGTGGAAGTTCGTGGCAGGCGGATTCCCTGCCGTATTGTCAAACTACCGTTCTATCGACGCCCGAAGGCCTAAGAGGCTTCCAGTGGAGGACAGACCTTCTGATGATTCCCGACGATCGCTTGTACACGGAGCAGCACGAATGGCTCAAACTGGAGGGCGGTGAAGCCGTACTCGGCATCACGGACTTTGCCCAGCAGGAACTCGGGGACGTCGTGTTCGTCGACTTGCCGTCGCCGGGTCAGGCGTTCGGAGAGGGTTTCGAGATCGGCGCGATCGAATCGGTCAAGGCGGTCGCGGAGATCTTCACTCCGGTCGGAGGCACCGTGGAGGCGACGAACAGCCAGCTAGAGGACGCCCCAGAGCTGGTCAACGAGGACCCGTACGGCGAGGGCTGGCTGGTGCGGCTGCGCCTGGACGGCGAAGCGCCGGACGGCCTGATGACGGCCGCGGAGTACGAGGCCCTGCTGGCCGCGGGCTGATCTGATTGCGAGGAGGGAGACGCGGAGCGATGCGAGGCCTGGAAACGGTCATCCTGTCGTCAAGCCTGGCGGCGTGGTCGGTTGGCATCCTGGCCCAGATCGGTGTCCTGCGGTGGAACCTGACGTTCGAACTGGCGCTCTATCCGCTCTACATCCTGGCCGCGTTCACCGGCTGGTTCTTCGGCAACGTGTACGTTCATCGCCTGAAGCGGGAGCGCGGTTCGACCGGTCGCCGGCTGGACGAGATCGTGCTGCGGATCGCCCGCTCGCGGATGCTGTTCGTGCTCTACCTCTTCGGTCCGCCGGGCTGGCTCTACCTGGTGCGCTCCATGGCGAGGCGAGAGCAGCTCGAGGAGATGCCCCTGGTGCCGATTCTGACCTTTGGCGTTTACGCGGCCCTGTTCGCGGTGCCGGTCGTGCTGCGGGGCTCCGCCGCGCCGCGGCGCAAGTTGGAGTTGGGTGGCGGCGACGAGTAGCGCGCGCCCCCTAAGCGGCCATGAGACTCGCCGCCATAGACTCGCCGCCATGGAATGCGCGGCAACAACAGCGCCCGAGGCTCCGGAGGTCTCCACCCGGATTCAGGAACTCGAGCGGGACCTGGCGAGCCGCGGTTCGGTCCTCGTCGCGTTCTCGGGCGGCGTCGATTCAGGGCTCGTCGCGGCCCTGGCCCACCGCGCCCTGGGCGATCGGTCGGTGGCGGTGACGGCGGCGGCCGAGACGCTGGCCGGCGAGGAGCTGGACTACGCGCGGAGGCTGGCGGCCGAGATCGGAATCCGTCACGAGGTGACCGTCTACAGCGAGCTCGACGATCCGGAGTTCCGCGCCAACCCCCGGCACCGCTGCTACGTGTGCCAGGGAATGCGGATGGACCGCATGCTGGAGCTGGCGGCGAAAGGCGGCTTCGCCACAGTCTGCGACGGCACGAACGCCTCGGATCCCGGGCCCGACCGGCCGGGACTTCGGGCAGTGGCCGAGCGCGGCGTCCACAGCCCGCTGCTGGTCCACGGGGTCTCGAAGGCCGAAGCGCGGCGCCTCGCCCGCGCCCTCGGGCTGAACGTCTGGGACCGGCCCGCCAACGCCTGCCTGTCGTCGCGGATACCGCACGGGCAACTGGTGAGCCTGCCCAAGCTTCGGCGCATCGAAGCCGCGGAGTCCGAGCTGCGGAGCCGGGGCTTTCGGGTGCTCCGGGTCCGCCACGACCGCACCGCGGCGCGGGTCGAGGTCGGTGCGGCGGAGTTGTTCGAGGCCGAGCGCCAGTGGAACGAGATCGAGGCACGGTTGCTCGAACTCGGCTTCGAGGGGGCGGCGCTCGACCCGCGGGGGTACCGAACCGGCGGCGCGGACGCGGCCTGAGGTCGTCGCCGGCAGGAGGCCCAGGAGACCGGGAGACAAGGTGCAGCGGCAGGAACTTCTCGAACTGCTCCAGGACGTGGCCTCCGGCAAGGTCTCGCCGGAGACCGCGCACGAGCGGGTGGCCCGCTTGCCGTACCTCGATCTGGGTGCGGCCAAGGTCGACCTCTTCCGTGAGTTGCGGAGTGGGCTGCCCGAGGTCGTCTTCGGTCAGGGCAAGACCGAGGAGGAACTCGTGCGGATCGTCGAGTCGATGGTGGAGCACTCGGGCCGTGCTCTGGTCACGCGGATCGCCGCGCCGGCGGCCGAACGGCTGAGCGCGGAGGTCGCCGGCGGTTCCTGGGAACCCCGGGCGCGGGTCTGGAGCGTGGGCCGTTTCGGGTCGGCTTCGGGACGTCGGATCGCGGTCGTCAGCGCGGGCACGTCGGACTTCCCGGTGGCGGAGGAGGCGGCGGTGTGCGCCGATTGGTTGGGCCACGACGCCCTCCGCGTCCGGGATGTGGGTGTCGCCGGCATTCAGCGTCTGCTCGGCGCGGTGGACGAGCTCCGCCGGGCGGACGTGGCTGTGGTGGTCGCCGGGATGGACGGCGCTCTGCCGACCGTTGTTGCCGGTCTGGTGCCCTGCCCGGTCGTCGCGGTACCGACGAGCGTCGGCTACGGCGCCAGCTTCGAGGGGATCGCGCCGCTGCTCACCATGCTCACCGCCTGCGCGCCGGGGGTCGCGGTGGTCAACATCGACAACGGGTTCGGCGCGGCGGCCCTGGCTCACCGCATGCTGGGGCTGCGAGACACGAGCATCGCGTCACCGTAGGAGGTGAAGCGGAATCCGCCGGCCAACGCCTGCCGGTAGGCGTCGAGGGTGCGTTTCCGGCCGGCGAACGCGCAGACCAGCATGAGAAGGGTCGAGCGCGGCAGGTGGAAGTTCGTGATCAGACGGTCCGTGACCTGGAACTCGTAGCCGGGGCGGATGAAGAGCCCGGTGCGGCCGGTGCGGACCTCGATCAGGCCACAGCCGGAAGCCACCGTTTCCAGGGTGCGGACGACCGTCGTGCCGACCGCGACCACCTTGCCGCCGCGGCGCCGGGCGTCGGCTACCGCCTCCGCCGTGTCGGCCGGGACATCGAACCACTCGGAGTCCATGTTGTGTGCTGCCGGGTCTTCGGCCTTCACCGGCCGAAAGGTGCCGGGGCCGACATGGAGGGTGATCCGCGCCAGTTCGATGCCGCGGCGGTCGAGCGTTTCGAGAATGGCCGGCGTGAAGTGGAGGCCCGCGGTCGGCGCGGCGACGGCGCCCTGCCTCTCCGCGTACACCGTCTGGTAGCGCTCGCGGTCCCGCGGAGCCGCCGGCCGGTCGATGTAGGGCGGCAGCGGCACGTCGCCGATCGTCTCGAGCAGGGGCCCTATCGGTTCGTCGAAGCGAAGCCGGAAACGGCCCTCCGCGCGCTCCTCGATCCGGGCTGCCGGTCCTCCGTCCACCGAGAGACGGCGGCCGCGCTCCATCCGCCGACCGGGGCGCAGCAGGCACCACCACTCGGCTTGCGCCACGCGCTCGACCAGCAGGATCTCGACCCGGCCGCCGGTCGGTCTGCGAGCCCGCAGGCGGGCGGGAATGACCCGGGTGTCGTTCACCACCAGCAGGTCGCCGGGATCGAGCAGGTCCGGCAAGGCGCCGAAGGGCCGTTCCAGGGTGGCGCCATCCACGACGAGCAGGCGACTCTCGCCCCGCGTCCCCGGGTGCTGGGCGATCGCTTCCGGGGCCAGGTGGTAGTCGAAGTCGGCGGTTCGCAGGGCCCCGGTCACGTCTGACCCAGCCAGGTGCGGATCGCCCAGGGAGAACGACGCCGTGCTCCACGGTTCGCGCTGGTGCGGATCCCCGCGAGCCGGTCGCTCAGACCGTCCGCCAGCAGGCTGGACCCGATCACCGCCGCGGCGACCATCAGGCCGGGGAACGTGGCGATCCACCAGGCCGTCGTCAGGTGACCCTGTCCGTCGGCGATCATCGAGCCCCAACTGGCCTGGGGCGGCTGCACGCCCAGTCCCAGGAAAGAAAGCGCCGCCTCGACCAGGATGCTGCCGCCCACCCGCAGGCTGGCGTCGATCAGGAGCGGTGTGGTCGCGTTTGGCAACAGATGGCGTACCAGGACGCCGGCCGGCGAGCGCCCCGAGGCGGCCGCGGCGAGGGCGAAGGGCTCCTGTCTCAGCCGCAGAATTTCGGCGCGCACGAGACGCGCCAGTCCCATCCAGCCGGTGCCGCCGATCAGCACGACCAGGAGCCAGGTGCCCGGTTGATAGAGCGCCGCCAGCAGCAGCACCAGGGCGAGGTGAGGGAAGCAGAGCAGTCCGTCCACCGTCCGCATCAGCACCTGGTCGACGAAACGCCCGCAGGTAGCGGCGATCGAGCCGATGACGGTCCCGGCGGTCAATGCCAGCGCGGCGGCGAGCAGCCCGATCGTCAGGGAAACCCGGGCGCCATGAAGCAGCCGCGAAAGCAGGTCGCGGCCGAGGGCGTCGGTTCCCAGCCACGCGCGCCGCCGCTCGGCGATGCCTCGCTCGTCGAAGTTCGTCACCACGCTGAGCGGAAGGCGCTCCACCCCGGAACGCCGCTCGAGGACGAGGTCGTCACCGTCGACGTGTACGTCTTCGGCCAGCCGAGGCTCGCCGGCGAGGGTGCGCACGACGAGCAGGGATGACAACGGCGGTCGGCGGCTGGACTCGGCGGCGTCGAGTTGTTGCGCCGGATCGTATGGGGCCAGCAGGGGTGCGGCGGCGGCGAGCAGGGCCAGACCGGCGAGGATCCAGGCGCCCGCGCGGGCTGATCGGGCCATTCCGGGTGAGCGAGCCGTTCCGGGTGAGCGAGAGACGGAAGAACGCGTCATTCCGCCACGATCCTCGGGTCGAGGCGAGCCAGGAGAAGGTCCGCGGCGAGAGAGGCGGCGATGACGAGAACGGCGCCGTAGGCGGTTGCGGCGAGCACCACCGGAACGTCGCGGGCCTGGATGGCCTGGAGTGTGGTCGAACCCATACCGGGCCAGGAGAACACCGCCTCGGCGACGATCGCGCCGGAAAGCAGGAGCGGCGCGGAGACGGCGGCCATCTGCACCAGCCGGGGACCGGCGTGGCTCAGGCCGTGAACGAGCAGGATCCGCGTGTCGGACAGGCCGCGTGCGCGCGCCGCGCGGCCGGCTTCGGTGGCTTGGAACTCGATCAGTGAAGTCCGGGTGTAGCGGGCGATGTCGCCGGCCATGGACAGGCCCAGGACCAGCGCCGGGAGCCACAGGTGCGCCAGAACGTCGAGGACGGTCGCCAGGGGTCCGAGCTCGAACGCGGCGGCGGACGTCATGCCGCCGGTGGGCGCCAGCCCCAGGCCGACTCCAAGAACGAGCACCGCCATCAGACCGACCCAGAAGGTCGGCAGCGCGTAGACGAGCAGGCTTGCCGCGCGGACCCCGAGGTCGAGCCATGAGTTGGGCCGGCGCGCAGCGAGGAGGCCGAGGCCGATGCCCAGAACGTACTGGGCGAGCAGGGCCGCGCCGGCGAGCAGCAGGGTGGGCGGGAGCGACTCGAGCAGGAGGTCCGCCGCCGGCCGTCCCGTCTGGTACGACTGTCCCCAGTCCCAGGAACCGACGACCGCCCCGAGCCAACGCAGGTACTGCAGCGGCAGGGGTTGGTCGAGCCCGTAGAGCGCCCGCAGCCGCTCCGCCTGTTCCGGCGGTATCCGTGGGTCGGTGGGCGCCAGCGGATCGCCCGGCGCCAGGGTGACCGCGGCGAATGTCAGCGTGAGGACGATCAGGAAGAGGACGGCGGCGGCCGCCAGCCGGCGCAACAGGAAGCGGATCACGCTACTCGCGCCAGGCCCATTCCTTGAGGTTGACGAGCGGACCGACAGCGTTCGGCGCCACCGACTCGAGTTCCTCGTCGAATGCGACCAGACTCATCGATTCCCAGAGCACGAGGATCGGCTGGTCTTCGTGCAGGATCCGCTGCAACCGGCGAAGATCGTCCCTGCCCTCCAGCGGGTCCGGCCGGGAGGCGAAGGCGTCGACCAGCCGGTCGACCTCGGGACTGGCGTAGGCGGCGTAGTTGAAGCTGCCTACCTCTTCGCTGTGAAAGAGAAAGCGCAGGTCGAGGTTGGTGGGAATCGCTATACCGAACGCCGCGGCGTCGAAGTCTTGCCCCATCAATCTCGGGATCAATGCGTTCGGGTCGACGCGGCGGGGTTGGGCGTCGATGCCGACGGCGCGGAGATCGGCCTGGACCATCTGCATCGCTTCCCAGCGCGCGTCGGCGCCGGTAAACGTCGCGAGTTCAAAACGGAACGGTACGCCGCCGCGCTCGAGGATGCCGTCGCCGTCGGCGTCCATCCAGCCGGCTTCGGCCAACTCCGCGCGGGCAGCCGCCGTGTCGTGAGGCCAGGGCTGGAGGTCCGGGTCGTGCGCCCAGACGCTTGAGATGATCGGACTGCCGCCAACCTGGGCGTAGCCGTGCCAGATGGTGTCTACGATCGCCTGGCGGTCGATCGCCAGCGCCAGGGCGCGTCGCGTCGCCGGGTCCCGGAACCATGGCTTCGTCGTGTTCCAGGACACGAAAGTGAATTGGCGGTTCGGATAGGTCAGCAGGCGGAGGCCGGGTTGCCCCTCGATGCGGAGGGCATCCCTGGCGCCGATCCCGGTGACGACATCGAGTTCGCCCGCCAGAAGCTGGTTGGTCAGTGCCGTGCCGTCGGCCGTGGTTCGAAGGACGACCCGCTCCAGCCGCGGCAGACCGGCCTCGAAGTGGTCGGGATTGCGCTCGAGGACGAGTTCGCTGCCGGGTGTCCGGCTCGCCAGCCGAAAGGGGCCGCTCGTGACCAGGTGTTCGAAGAACCAGCCCGGGTCGCTTCGCCATTCGGCGAATGGCCGCGCTTCCCAGGCGTGTCCGGGGAGGACCCGGTCGGGTGCGATGTCATCCAACTGCGTCCCGGTGGCGGCGCTGAAGTGGAAGCGCACGGTTCGGGCGTCGACCACCTCGACGTCGGTGATCGTTTCCTTGCTGGAGGCGTAGTTCCAGGCGACATCGAGATCGGTCTGGGCCAGCCAGGTGAAGCGGACATTCTCCGCGGTCACGGGCTGGCCGTCGCTCCACAACGCGTCCGGGCGCAGGTGCAGGGTCAGTTGCAGCCGGTCCTCGGAGAACTGGCAGTCCTCGGCCAGACCGGGGGCCCAGGCCAGCGGGCCGTCGCGGAGGTCCCCTTGCTCCTCCATCAGCGAAAGGTACAACTGGTTGTTGATCGCGGCGTACGCCAGCGTCGGCGGGGCGATCAACTCGTTGGGCGTCGGGTAGTCGAAACGCAGGCCGACCCTGACCTGCGTCGTGTCGCGGGGGGCCTCGGAGCTGCAACCCCAGCCGACTACGGCGGCCAACCCGGCAACAGCCAATCGCCGCAACGAAAGCACGGAATGATCGTACACCCCGACTCTCTTGTAGCGTTCAACGGAATGTTGGAGTGGCTCGGCAGCGACGCGAGGCAACGGCGACGCCGGATGTGGGCGGCGATCGTCGGCGTTTTCGTGCTCGCCGACCTCGGTCTGTTCGGCTGGTTGATCTTCCGGTCACTGTCGCAGCGCGAAGTGAACCGGATCGTGGTGGAAGCGCGAGCTGAAGCCGAAGAGCTGGCGGAGGGGATCGCCGGCCGGGTGGAGAACACAGGGCGCGACCTCTACACGGCGATGGCCACCGAGTCCGATACGCGCAGCTACATCAACAGCGTGCTGGTTCAGCGGGACATTGTCGAAACCGTGGAGATCCGGGACACGGATGGCCGGCTGGTGTTTCGCAATCGCCGCGAAGAGACGCAGACCGCTGAGGGCGAGCCGCCGAACCTGGAGTCGCCGGGTCTGGTCGCGGAAACGTTCACCCGTGAGGTGCCCTACGAAGAGGTCGAGGTGCCGGTGGGCAACATCGGCACCTTCGTCATCGGCATCTCACGCGCCGAACTGCAACAGCGCCTGGCCGGTCTGCGCCGGGACCTGCTGCGGCAGGCGGCGATCATCGCGGCCCTGACGGTGGCTCTGTTCGTTGCCGGCTACGTGATTTACAGCCGGCTCTCGCGCCAGACCGCTCTCGCCGAGCGTCAGGCGCAGGAGGCGGAGCAGATGGCCTACGTGGGCACCCTGGCGTCCGGCCTCGCCCATGAGATCCGCAGTCCCCTGAATTCCCTGAATCTCAACATGCAGATGCTCCAGGAGGAGATGGGGCCGGACGAAGACCGGGGCGCCGTGGGATCGTCGAACCGGCTGGTGGCGATTACCCGTTCCGAGGTCGGCCGCCTGGAGCGTCTGGTTTCGGACTTCCTCAGCTACGCGCGTCCGGCCGACCTGGATCTTCAGGACACGACGGCGGCCGAGTTGCTGCGTCACTGCACCGAAGTCGTAGCCGGAAAGCTGCACTCGGAAGAGGTCGCTTCGGAAATGGACGATCGGACCGGCGACGTCGTGTTCCAGGTCGATCGCGAGCAGGCGAATCAGCTGCTGCTCAACCTCGTCGACAATGCCGTGGAGGCGATGAACGACTGCGACCACCCCCGTCTCCGGCTCGAGGCCGAGATCAGGGATGGGTCGGTCGTGCTGGCGGTCGGAGACAACGGACCCGGTGTTCCCGAAGCGGAACGCGAGCGGGTCTTCGATCTGTTTCATTCGGGGCGCAGGGGCGGCACCGGTCTGGGGCTTGCCATCGTGCGTCGGATCGCCAGCGCGCACGGCGGCGAGGCGAGGGTCCGGGCCGACGGTCGTCCGGGCGCTACCTTCGAGGTCGAACTGCCTCTGCGACCACGCGGCCGTTGACCGGGCCGGCGGGCCGGTGGTACTGTCGGCGGTTGAATGCCGCCTCGGCGGTGTCCTGGCGCGGGTCTGAGGACGTACCGCACGGAGAGTTGACAGCCAACGGCGAATGACGTTCGGCGCTCGTTGCAACGGCGCGCCGCAGAGAGAACACCATGTACGCAGTGATAGAGACCGGCGGCAAGCAGGTCCGGGTCGCGGAAGGCGATGTCGTGGACCTTGAGCGTGTTGCCGGCGCCGAAGCGGGCTCGGAGGTCGTCTTCGACCGCGTGTTGATGATCGGCGGCGGTGAGGGCGAAGCCGCGGTGGGCGAGCCTGTCGTCGAGGGCGCGCGGGTACGGGCGTCGCTCGTGTCCGACCTGCGCGGGCCCAAGATCATCGTCTTCAAGTTCAAGCGCCGCAAGGGCTACCGCCGGCGCAACGGGCACCGGCAGGACATGCAGCGCTTTCGGATCGAGGCGATCGAACGGGCTGCCGGGGCGTAGAGGTCCCGAAACGGAGGTCGAAAGAAATGGCGCACAAGAAGGGCCAGGGCTCGAGCCGCAATGGCCGCGATTCGAATCCCAAGAACCTGGGTGTGAAGCGTTACGCGGGCGAAAGCGTGACCGGCGGGACGATCATCGTCCGCCAGCGTGGGACCCGGTTCTTTCCCGGCGAGAACGTGGGCCGTGGCAATGACGACACCCTCTTTGCCCGGGCGGACGGCGTGGTCGAGTTCCGCAAC
This sequence comes from Thermoanaerobaculia bacterium, assembly GCA_965232105.1. GTDB lineage: Bacteria > Acidobacteriota > Thermoanaerobaculia > Multivoradales > Multivoraceae > Multivorans. The sequence continues at coordinate 518,272 of OZ246956.1, read as the reverse complement.
CGGGGCCGGCGCGGCACGATCGTCAACGTTCATCCAGCCGGCTAGGAGCCTGCGCCGCAGCGCTCCGAGCGTGCGATGCGTTCTGCGGCTTCGACGTCGCCGCCGGGAGCGGTAGATGAACTTCATCGACGAGGCCGTCATCGATGTCCTCGGGGGCGCCGGCGGTAATGGCTGCATGGCGTTCCGGCGGGAGAAGTTCGTGCCGCGCGGAGGCCCCTCCGGTGGCGACGGAGGACACGGCGGCAGTGTGGTTCTGGCGGGCTCCTCGGGGCTTGGCACGCTCTACCGCCTCACCTTTCCCGCCAACTACCACGCGGAGCGGGGCCGGCACGGCGAGGGCTCGAACAAGACCGGCAGGAGCGGCGGTGATCTGGTCATCCCCGTGCCCCTGGGTACCGAGGTCTACGACGCGGAGACCGGCGAGGACCTGGGTGAGGTGCTGGCCGAGGACGAGCGGCTGATCGTTGCCCGGGGCGGTGCCGGCGGCCGCGGGAACGCGCGCTTCAAGAGTGCGAGGCAACGGGCGCCGAGGCGCACGGAGCCGGGGACGCCCGGCGAGCAGAAGCGGCTCCGTCTCGAGTTGAAACTGCTCGCCGATGTCGGAGTCGTCGGCCTGCCGAATGCCGGCAAATCGACCTTGATCAGTGTTCTGACCGCGGCCAGACCGAAGATCGCGGACTATCCGTTCACTACCCTGGTGCCTCAACTCGGCGTGGTCGGGCCGCCGGCGGCGCCGCTCGAAGCGGAGCCCTTCGTGATCGCCGATCTGCCGGGTCTGATCGCGGGCGCCGCCGGGGGCGCCGGACTTGGGCACCGCTTCCTTCGTCACGTCGAGCGGTGCCGCGTGCTGCTGCACCTGGTCGATCTCGGGCCGCAGCCGGACGAAGGGGGCGGCAGCGTGGAGGGGGCCACGGACACGATCGATGCCGAGCTGGGCGCCTTCAACGAAGAACTCCTGCACCGGCCGCGGATCCTGTGCGGTTCGAAGCTCGACATCGCCGACGAGGACAGGCGCCGCGAGCTTCACGAACTGGCCGCGAAACGGGGACTGAAGGCATTCGAAGTCTCGGCCGTGGCGGGAGCGGGCCTGGCGCCGCTCGTGCGGGAACTTCGGGGCCTGCTCAACGCGGCCGATGCAGCCGCGGACACGGCGTCGGGAAGTCGGCCATGAGCGGCAAGGGGGCGCGTATCGGGCTCTTCGGCGGCAGCTTCGATCCGATCCACAACGGCCACATTCGACCGGTGCTCGCGGCCCGGGAGTCTCTCGGGCTGGATGTCGTTCACTATCTGCCGACTGCCCGCCCGCCGCACAAGCCGCGGGGAACGAGGGCCCCCGCGCTGCGGCGGAACACGATGGTCGAGTTGGCGCTGATGCCCTTTCCCGAACTCATCGTGTCGGATGCCGAACTCGACCTCCGACGATCCGTGTACACGATCGAGACGGTCGAGCGCTACGGGGCGGAGTTTCCGGATGCCGAGCTCCACCTGCTCCTGGGCGTCGACAGTTTCAACGAACTACCCGGCTGGCGACGCTTTGACGACCTGATCGAGGCGGTGAAGCTGGTTGTCCTCGCGCGTCCCGGCGAGCGTGGGCTCGACCCGGAGGTGCGTTCGTCCGTCGAGAGGGCGCGAGGCTACGTTCTCGTCCGTCACCGTTCGGTCGATGTCTCGTCGAGCGACATTCGCCGGCGTCTGGCGCAGGGCGCGGACGTGAGCGCGGATTTGATGCCGGCCCCGGTGCTGCGCTACTGTCGCAAGTACGGGTTGTACCGTTGACGCAAGTGCAAACGCTCCAGGCCCAGGGGGCCGCGACCACTCACGATCCCGAGGGGACCGACTTCTCAGAGGATCGTGTTCGCGCGGCAGCCGCGGCGGCGCTCGACCGCAAGGCGCAGGACCTGCGCGTGCTGGAACTCACCGAAGTCAGCGACTTCACCGACTTCTTCGTCATCTGCAACGGAGCCAACGCCCGCCAGGTGAGCAGCATCGCGGAAGCGGTTGAGCGCCGGCTGCGCGCCGACGGCGCCCGGCCGCTGCACCTCGAAGGAGCGGGCAGGGGCCAGTGGGTGCTGCTCGACTACGGCGACGTGGTCGTCCACGTCTTCGACGCCGAGCGGCGTGAGCTCTATCGCCTGGAACGGCTGTGGTCCGACGCACCGGACCGGACCGCGGAACTCGCGCCCGACTGAGGACGTTCTTGCTTTGGGCCCAGTGCTGCAACTTCGGGTCAACGGCCAGGAGAGGGAGCTGGCTTACGAGGGGACCGGCGCCACCGTTCTCGATCTGCTGGTGAGCCTGGACCAGCACCCGAAGACGGTGGCGGTCGAGTTGAACCGCGAACTCGTGCCGCGGGCCCGCCTTGGCGAAACGGCGCTCCGCGATGGAGATCGCGTCGAGATCGTGCGCTTCGTTCAGGGCGGTTAGGCGCGGCAGAAGGTCCGGCGCACCCGGTTTCTGCCGCGCACGCCCACAGGGGCCGCAGCACTTCGGATATAGTGCTTCGCTGCCGCCGGCACCGGAGGACCCGGTTGACGCGAAGGCGGCATGGAGGCCGGGCCGCTAGCTCAATTGGCAGAGCAACAGACTCTTAATCTGTGGGTTCTAGGTTCGATTCCTAGGCGGCTCACCACGCCCCACCCGAGGCAGCCCATCCGGAGAGACTGGGGCGGGGGCGACGGCGCGAAAGTGGCGGAACTGGTAGACGCGCTAGACTTAGGATCTAGTCCCGAGAGGGTTGGGGGTTCGAGTCCCCCCTTTCGCACGCCTGACACGTAACTCGTCGAGCGCTAGACTCAGAATCTAGTCCCGCGAGGGTTCAGGGGTTCGAGTCCCCCCTTTCGCACGCCTGACACGCAACTCGTCGAGCCCCTTGGACTCCAGAGTCTGCTTTCGCACCCATCCGCCCTTTCTCTCGCAACCGTAACCCGCTGATTCCACGCTTCCAGTCATGACTGTAGTGGTCTCCAAGCGGGAGGTCGGCCTGTGCCGGCACGAGTTCGACATCGAGGTGCCGGCCGAGGAGGTCGATGCCGAGCACCTGCGGGTGGCTCAGGACTACCGCCGCCGGGCGCGTCTCGACGGCTTCCGCAAGGGCAAGGCGCCGCTCGACCTGATCCGCCAGCGGTTCGCCGAAGCGATCGGGGAGGATGTGTCGGAGCGACTGGCGCCGAAGTACTGGCAGTTGGCGCGCGAGGAGGAGGATGTCCACTCCATGCTGCCGCCAAGTGTCGGGCCGGTCGAGGTGGTCCCCGGCCAGCCGCTGCGCTTCACGGTGACCGTCGACGTCGAGCCCGATGTCGAAATCGACGACGACCGGAGCTTCGAGCTGCCGCAGCCCGAAATGGAGCCGACCGAGGCAGAGGTCGACGAGGTGCTGGAGCAGGTTCGCCTGGAGCGCTCGACCTGGGTGCCGGTCGACCGCTCGGCCGCACGCGGCGACCGGGTGCGCGGGAAGGTCCATCGCTCCGCGATGCCCGGGTTTGACGCGGAGGCGGATGGCGACGATCACGACCACGACCATGACCCCAGCCACGACCATGACCACAGCCACGACCATGACCACAGCCACGACCAGGACACTCGCGGTCCGGCGACCCACGACATCGACCTCGAGCTGGGCGACGAGCGGGTCTGGCCTGAGCTCACCGACAACCTGACGGGGCTTTCGGCCGGTCGGACGGCGAGCTTCGAGCGCGTCGAGCAGGAAGACAGCATCGAACGGCAGCGCCGCTACGACATCGAACTCGACGAGGTGCTCGAGAGGAAGCTGCCGGAGGTCGACGACGACTGGGCCAGCGGCCTGGCCGCGAGCATCGAGAGCGTCGATGATCTGCGGGAGAACCTTCGCGAGCAGGTGCGGGCGCGGAAGGTCGAGGCTGCCGGCCAGCAGCGCACGGACGCTCTGCTCGAGCAGTTGCGCGAACGGTATCCGGTTGAACTCCCCGAGGCGGTGGTGGAACGCGAGGCGTTCCAGATGGCGCGGTCCTACGCGAACAACCTGGCTCGACAGGGTGTGGATCTCGAACAGCAGCAGTTGCCCTGGGAGCAGATGATGGAGGAGATCCGGCCGCAGGCGGGAAAACGGGCGCATTCCTCCTTCCTGCTCGACCGGATCGCCCGTGAGGACGGGATCGAACCGACCCGGGAAGACCTCGAGCGCGCGCTGGAGATCATGGCTCGCTCCCGCAACACGAACCGGGGCAAGCTGCGCCGTGAGCTGGAGCGGGATGGCGGCATGGAGATGTTGAAGATCGAACTCAGACGGGACAGGACGGTACAGGCCCTGCTCGAGGCCAACGCGCCGGTCGCTGCGCCCAAAGATGAATCGGGCGGCGGGGCGGAAGAACCCGCCGCCGAAGAAGAGGGCTAAGCCATGCTCGTACCCATGGTGGTCGAACAGACCAACCGGGGAGAACGCGCCTACGACATCTATTCGCGGCTGCTCAAGGACAACATCGTGTTCCTCGGCCGGGCTATCGATGACGACGTGGCGAACCTGGTCATCGCGCAGATGCTGTTTCTCGAGTCCGAGAACCCGGAGAAGGACATCTCCCTCTACATCAACTCGCCGGGTGGCTCCGTGACCGCCGGCTTCGCCATCTACGACACGATGCAGCATGTGAAGCCGGATGTCTCGACCCTGTGCGTGGGCCAGGCGGCGTCGTTCGCGGCGGTGCTCCTGGCGGGCGGCGCCAAGGAGAAGCGGCTCGTGCTGCCCAACGCGCGCGTGCTGATTCACCAGCCCTGGGTGCAGGCTCTGGGAGGCCAGCAGACAGACATCGACATTCACGCCCAGGACCTGCTGCGGATGCGCGGTCGGATCGACGAACTGCTGGCGCTGCACACCGGAAAGTCCACCGAAGACGTCCACGCCGACACCGAGCGGGACAAGATTCTGACCGCCGAAATGGCGGTGGAGTACGGCCTGGCCGACCGCGTCGTCGAGCGTCGCGGCGCCGGCTAGCCCGCGCCAGGACGATCGGCCCGCTCGGTTCGCGACCTGCTCGGCGCGCCCGTCATCGGACGCACGGAAGGGGTGGCGCGGCCCCGGGCCGTGCTACCATCCCAAACGGATCGGACGCGGGCCGGAAGGGCCGCGCCGAGGTGCCCGCGGCCTGCAGTGGTCGTCGTGGCGGACCGAACGAAGCGCACGGGAACAAGCAGAAACGAGCCGACGGATGCCGAAGAAGGACAGCGGAGACGACGCCCTCAGGTGCTCGTTCTGCAGCAAGAGCCAGCGCGAGGTGAAGAAGCTCATCGCCGGCCCGACGGTCTTCATCTGCGATGAGTGCGTCGACATCTGCCTCGACATCATCGCCGAGGACCGGATGCTCGAGCAGCGCCAGGAAGCGGCTCTGCCCAAGCCCCAGGAACTGAAGAAGCTGCTCGACGACTATGTGATCGGCCAGGAGCAGGCGAAGAAGAAACTGGCGGTCGCGGTCTACAACCACTACAAGCGAATCGACTTCGGCGAGCGGTCCAGAACCGACGTCGAACTGCAGAAGTCGAACATCCTGCTGATCGGCCCCACCGGCACCGGCAAGACGCTCCTGGCGCAGACCCTGGCGCGGTTGCTGAGCGTTCCCTTCACGATCGCGGACGCGACGACGCTGACCGAGGCGGGCTACGTGGGCGAGGACGTCGAGAACATCATCCTGAAGCTCTACCAGGCGTCCGGGAGCGACAAGGAAAAGACCCAGCGCGGCATTGTTTACATCGACGAGGTGGACAAGATCTGCCGCAAGGGGGACAACCCCTCGATCACCAGGGACGTGTCGGGCGAGGGCGTACAGCAGGCCCTGCTCAAGATCCTCGAGGGGACGCAGTGCAACGTTCCGCCCCAGGGCGGACGCAAGCATCCCCACCAGGAGTTCCTGCAGATCGACACGACGAACATCCTCTTCATCTGCGGCGGCGCGTTCGTCGGCCTCGAGGAGCGCATCGAGCGGCGGATGAACGAGAAGACGATGGGCTTCGGCGCCGAGATCAGGAACCGGGACAAGCGGGCGGGCGAGATGCTCCGGCACGTGCTGCCCGAGGACCTGATCAAGTACGGCCTGATCCCCGAGTTCGTGGGTCGCCTGCCGGTCGTGGCGACCCTGGAGATGCTCGACGAGGACTCCCTCGTCCGGATCCTGACCGAGCCCAAGAACTCCCTGGTTCGGCAGTACGAAGCGATGTTCGAGTTCGAGGACGTGAAGCTCACGTTCACGGCCGAGGCGCTGCGGGCGGTGGCCCGGCAGGCCACGAAGCGCAATGTCGGCGCGCGCGGCCTGCGGATCATCCTTGAGGAGTTGATGCTGGAACTGATGTACGGCCTGCCGTCCGAAGCCGGCGTCAAGGAGTGCGTCATCAACGAGGATGTAGTGATGAAGGGTATACAGCCGTTGACCGTCTACGAGAAGGCGGTGTAGCGATGGCTTCCGGATACATTTCGACCTCGAGCGAGCGGCTGCCGGTCGTGCCGCTGCGAGACATGGTCGTCTTCCCGCAGATGATGGCGCCCTTCATCGTCGGGCGCCGCGGTTCGGTGCTGGCGCTGGAGCAGACCCTCCAGACGGCCGGCAAGCTGATCTTCCTGGTCGCCCAGCGGGATCCCAAGGTGGACGATCCCGGCATCGACGACATCCATCCGATCGGAGTCGTCGCTCGGGTGGTCCAGAACGTGAAGTTGCCGAACGGCAACGTCAAGGTGATGGTCGAAGGGATGCGTCGGGCCGAGTTGCGGACCCTGGAGGAGAAGGACGGCGCTTTCGAGGCCGATGTCGAGGTCTACGAGATCGACTATCCGGCCGACGACAAGGTGCAGGTCTACATGAGCCGGCTGCTCAACAGCTTCGAGCAGTACGCGAAGATGTCGCACCACCTGGCCTTCGAGAGCCTGATGTCGACTCTGAAGCTCGACGATCCCGATCGCTTCGCCGACGCCCTGGCGGCTCACCTGACCGTCTCCACCGCGGAGAAGCAGACCCTGCTCGAAACCCTGAATCCGTACGAACGCCTGCAGGCGGTTCACGACCTGCTCGATGTCGAGGTCGAGAAGATCAACATCGACAAGCGGATCAACGTGCAGGTCAAGAAGCAGATGGAGAAGGCGCAGAAGGAGTACTACCTCAACGAGAAGATCAAGGCGATCCACCATGAGCTGGGGCGCAAGGACGACCGCGCCGACGAGATTGCCGAGCTGAAGAAGAAGATCGAGAAGTCCGGTGCTCCGAAACTCGTGCGCGAGAAAGCCGAGCAGGAACTGCGCCGGCTCGAAGCCATGCCCCCGGTGTCGGCCGAGGCGACCGTGTCACGCAACTATGTCGACTGGCTCGCATCGGTGCCGTGGAAGAAGCGGAGCCGCGAACTGAAGGACCTGAAGAAGGCGGCCACGATCCTGGATCAGGGTCACTACGGGCTGGAGAAGGTCAAGGAGCGGGTGCTGGAGTTCCTCGCCGTCCGGCAGTTGACGAGCAAGACGCAGAACTCGATCATCTGCTTCGTCGGACCGCCGGGCGTGGGCAAGTCGTCGCTGGCCAAGTCGATCGCCGCCGCCACGGGCCGCAAGTTCGTTCGCCTCTCCTTGGGCGGGGTGCGCGACGAGGCGGAGGTTCGAGGGCACCGGCGCACGTACATCGGCGCTTTTCCCGGTCAGATCATCCAGATGATGAAGCGGGCGGGGACCGTCAACCCGGTGTTCCTGCTCGACGAGGTCGACAAGATGTCGACGGACTTCCGCGGCGACCCGTCGTCGGCGCTGCTGGAGGTCCTGGACCCGGAGCAGAACGACACCTTCGTCGACCACTACATGGACGTGGAGTACAACCTGTCCAAGGTGATGTTCATCGCCACGGCGAACGTGGAGCATCCGATTCCGCCGGCGCTCAAGGACCGGATGGAGATCATTCAGCTTGCCGGCTATACGCCGAACGAGAAACTGGAGATCGCGCGCCAGTTCCTGGTGCCCAGGCAGTTGGACAGCCACGGCCTGACCGACGACGCGATCCGCTTCAGCGCCGACAGCCTCGGTTTCCTGATGGACTCCTACACCCGCGAAGCGGGGGTACGGAACCTGGAGCGCGAGATCGCCGCCGTGTGCCGGAAGCTGGCCCGCCGACTGGTCGAGGACGGTCGAGCCGAGAAGGTGAAGGCCGAATCGAAGGGCAAGAAGGGCAAGGCGAAGAAGGCGGCCTCGGAGCCGGCGATCCCCGTCGACCCGGGCCTGGTCGCGGAACTCCTCGGCAAGCCGAAGTACAGGCCGCGCAAGAAGCTCGACGGATCGGAAGTCGGCGTTGCCACGGGTCTGGCGTGGACTCAGGCCGGGGGCGAACTGCTGGAGAGCGAAGTCGGCCTGATGAAGGGCAGCGGCAAACTGATCCTGACCGGCAAGCTCGGCGACGTAATGAAGGAATCGGCGCGAGCCGCGATGTCCTATCTCCGCAGCCGCGCTGATGCGTTCGGTCTGGAACCGGGCTTCCACGCCGACCAGGACCTCCACATCCACGTGCCCGAGGGCGCCATTCCGAAGGATGGTCCCTCAGCGGGCATCACAATGGCTTCCGCGTTGATTTCGGCCCTGCTTGGCGTGCCCGTGCGGGGCGACGTGGCGATGACCGGTGAAATCACCTTGCGTGGGAAGGTGCTGCCGGTGGGCGGCATCAAGGACAAGGTCCTGGCGGCGTACCGCGCCGGGATCTTCGAGATCCTGCTTCCGAAGGAGAACGAGAAGGACCTCGAGGAAGTGCCCGAGGAGGTCCGCGAAGAGATGACCTTCCATCTCGTCGAGTCGATGGACGAGGTGCTGGAAACCGTCTTCGACGGGGTCGTCCCCAGGGTGCCGGAGGTGCCGGCCGAGTTCCAGAAGCCGGCGGACGAGGCCCCGCCGGCCAACGTGGCTCACTAGAACCGAACGTCGCTCACTAGAACGTCGCTTATTGGGAGTCCGCGCTTCGCGTGGTCTTCTGGAAGACCGGGAGGAAGGGGACCGTGAAGGTCCGCAGCGCGCGCTTCGTCATTTCGGCCACACGTTCGGCCGATCTGCCCGGCGACGGTCGCCCCCAGATCGTCTTCGCCGGGCGGTCGAACGTCGGCAAGTCGAGCCTGATCAACCGGATGCTCGGGCGCAAGGACCTGGCGCGCACGAGTTCGAAGCCCGGACGTACCCGTACCGTCAACTTCTTCCTGATCGACGAGGCGTGGTACGTCGTGGACCTGCCGGGTTACGGCTACGCGCGGGTGTCGAAGCGGGAACGGGAGGCGTGGGGGAGGAGCGTGGACCTTTACCTCCGGTCGGCCCCGGACCTGGCCACGGTTGTCCTGCTGGTGGATGGTAAGGTCGCCGGCACACCACTCGACTCCGAAGCGTACGGGTACCTTCGTAGTCTGGAGTTCGATCCCGTTGTTGCGGTCACCAAGATCGACCGCGTAAAACGCGGCGCTCGAACTCGAACCCTTGCCGAAGTTGCAGAGCTGTTGGGAATGCCGTCCGGGGCGGCACTGTTTCCCGTGTCGTCTCGAACTGGTGAAGGAGTCGCGCGGCTGTTCGGAACGTTGCTGAACCCGGAGTCCAGCCCCGCTGGCACAACAGAAGCCGAGGACTTGAGAAGATGACGACGAACGAAGCCCGGGAAGCGGTGGGAAGCGGGAATGGCGGCGCACGGGCGGCCGCCAGCGCGGAGCTGGCTTTCGACCTGAAGGCGCTGAAGGAGCTGAGCAACCGCGATCTCCTCAAACTGGCGCGCGAGCTGGAGGTCGTGGGGGCGGCCGGCATGGCCAGGCAGGAGTTGAGCTTCAAGATCCTGGAGGCGCAGACGGAGAAGAGCGGGTTGCTCTTCGGCGAGGGAGTGCTCGAGTGCCTGAGCGACGGCTACGGCTTCCTGCGGGCTCCGGAGTACAGCTACCTCCCGGGTCCGGACGACATCTACGTCTCCCGCAGCCAGATCCGGCGGTTCGATCTGCGCACCGGGGACACGGTTTCCGGTCAGGTGCGCCAGCCGATGAACAAGGGCGAGCGGTACCTGGCGCTGATCAAGCTGGAGGCGGTGAACTTCGAGCATCCGGACGTCGTGCGCCAGAAGATCTTCTTCGACAACCTGACGCCTCTGTACCCGGAGGAGCGTCTCCGCCTCGAGGTCGCGGGCGACCTCTCCTCGCGGGTCACGGATCTGGTGGCGCCGATGGGCAAGGGTCAGCGCGCCCTGATCGTGGCGCCGCCGCGCACCGGCAAGACGATGCTGCTGCAGTCGTTGGCGCACTCCGTCGCGACGAATCATCCCGAAGTCGTGCTCGTCGTTCTGCTGATCGACGAGAGGCCCGAGGAAGTGACCGACATGGAGCGTTCGGTCAAGGGCGAGGTCGTGTCGTCCACCTTCGACGAGCCCGCTTCACGCCATACCCAGGTCGCCGAGATGGTGATCGAGAAGGCGAAGCGCCTGGTCGAGTACGGCAAGGACGTCGTCATCCTGCTCGACTCGATCACGCGGTTGGCGCGCGCCTACAACACAGTGCAGCCGCCCTCGGGCAAGGTGCTGTCGGGCGGCATCGACGCGAATGCGTTGCAGCGGCCGAAGCGCTTCTTCGGCGCCGCCCGGAACATCGAGGGCGGCGGCTCGCTGACCATCGTCGCCACCGCGCTGATCGACACCGGCAGCCGGATGGACGACGTGATCTTCGAGGAGTTCAAGGGCACCGGGAACTCGGAGCTGCACCTCGACCGGAAGCTGGTCGACAAGCGGATCTTCCCGGCCATCGACATCGACAAGTCGGGCACCCGCAAGGAGGAGCTGCTGTTGTCGCCGGACGAACTCCAGCGGGTGTGGGTGCTGCGCAAGGTGTTGAACCCGCTACCGGTCGTCGAGAGCATGGAGGTTCTCCAGGAGCGGCTCAAGAACACGCCGTCGAACGCCGACTTCCTCGCGGCCATGTCCCGAGGCGCGCGAGGAGCCTCGAACTGAGTTCGTCGCCCGCCCCGCCCCGCGTTGCCGTGCTGCCGACCGCGCCGTCCTCGGTGCTGGCCGACTACCACGAGCTGCTGAACCTCGCCGGCTACCGCGAAGTCGTCGACCCCTCCGTCGACACGGCGCTCAAGATCAACATCTCCTGGCACTTCTTCTACCCGGGCAGCTCGACGACGCCGTGGCAGCTCGAGGGCGTCGTGCGGGCGCTGAAGAGCGACGGCTACGACCCCGATCTGATTCACGGCTGCCACAACCGGACCGTGGTCATCGACGCCCGTCTCGGCGAGCGGGAGAACAAGCAGATCGACGTGATCCGGGCGCATGGCCTGCGCAACGTTCACCTCTACGAGGAGGGCGAGGAGTGGCTGCCGATCCGCGACGCCGTCGGCGATCTGGCGGATCGCTTCCTGTGCCTGAACGACGTCTACCCCCGGGGCTTCCATATCCCGGCTCGCTTCGTGGGCGAGAACATCATCCACCTGCCGACGGTCAAGACCCATGTCTTCACCACGACGACCGGCGCGATGAAGAACGCCTTCGGCGGTCTGCTCAACGAACGGCGCCACTGGACCCATCCGGTGATCCACGAGACCCTGGTCGACCTGCTGATGATCCAGCAGCGCATCCACCGCGGTGTGTTCGCGGCGATGGACGGAACCTTCGCGGGGGACGGGCCCGGTCCGCGCTGCATGATCCCCAAGATCGGCAACGTGATCCTGGCCAGCGCCGATCAGGTGGCCATCGACGCGGTGGCGGCGAAGCTGATGGGCTTCGACCCGCTCTCCATCCGGTACATCCGGCTGGCGCACGATCTCGGGCTGGGTTGCGGCGATCCTCGGGAGATCGAAATCGTCGGCGATCCCGAGGTCGCCGGGAAGAGTTGGGGGTTCGTCGGGCCGTTCCGGAAGATGACGTTCGCGGCAAGAATGCAGCACAAGATCTACTGGGGGCCGCTGCGGCGGCCGGTCGAGTGGTCGTTGCGCACCTTCCTCGCGCCGTGGGCCTATCTGGCGAGCGTCCTCTACCACGACTCGTTCTGGTATCCGTACAAAGCGAAGCGGCAGATGGCCGAGGTCCTGGCGAGTCCCTGGGGCCGGCTGTTCACCGGCTGGGAGCAGGTGAAGGCCGACGCGCGCGGCTATGGCGAGCCCGATGCTCCGCCTGCCGCCGTGTTTCGGACCGGCTGGCGCGCCTTCGTCACCTCGCTCGGCATTCTCTGGACCTGCCTGCGCGAAGCTCCCGAGGTGGCGGTGCGTCTGAGCCGGCGCTCGGGCGCGACCGGCGTGCGTGGTTCGGGTTCCTGAGCCGGCGGGTCGTTAGCGATGTCTGAACGCCCGTGGCGGGAACGCGGCGCGGCGTTGTTCGTCACCCTGAGCCTGGCGGCGATGGTCTTCTACGCGGGGACCTTCCATCTCGGCGCCGCCGCGGTAGCCCAGGTTACGGGCGCCGTGCTGCTTCTGGCCTTCGCCTGGGCCGGCCACGGGTCGTTCCTCGACCCTCTGGCGCTTGGGACGGCCGGAGGCCGCTGGTGGCCGGCGTTGCTCCCGTTGCTGTGGCTGGCCGCGGCCTCAAGCTGGCTCCTGTCTCCGGTGAGCCGCGCCGGCGAGGCGTTCGTCGTCTTCTTGCTGCCCGCGGCATGGGCGGCCGGTGGGATCGGCCGCCTGCTCGGCTCGGCCGGCGCCACCCGATGGGCACTGGGCGGCTGCGCCGTCGTCGGTGTCGCGGCGTCGGCCTGGGCGCTGGGCCTGCAACCCCTGCATGAACAGGGTCGGGCGGCGATGCCGATCGGCCATCACAACCAGCTGGCGCTGGTCCTCATAGCCCTTCTGCCGCCGGCGGCGCTCGGCGCGTGGCGCCTGTTCGGCTCGGACAGGCCGCGGCTGCGCCAGGGCGCCACGCTCCTTGTCGGTGCGGTCCTGATCTGGACTCTGGCTGCCACGGGTTCGATGTCGGGTTTGGCCGCGGTGGGTGTCCAGGTCGTGGCGGCGTCGGGGTGGGCGCTGTGGCGGACCGGGGGCCGCCGATGGCTGGCGCGGTTGGCTCTCTTTCTGGTCGTTGCCAGCGGGCTGACGCTCGCCGCGGGCTGGGCTGGATCGCGGCTCGACGTACCGGGTCCGGTGGAGAGAGTGGGTGCGGTCCTGAGACTTGAGGATCCGTCGCTTCTCGCACGCCGAACGTACGCGACTGCCGCTTTCGACGGCTTCCTGGAGCGTCCGATCCTGGGCTGGGGTCCGGGCGCGACGAGTTGGACCCTGGCGCGCCACTGGCATCCGGCGCCGGGCGTTCACCCTCCTGGAGAAGTCGTCACGGACGCCCATACTCTGGTGGCCCAGGCGCCGTACGAACTCGGGATCGTCGGCTCCCTGCTCCTGCTGGCCCTTGCGGGGCGTTTTGGACTGGCTCGACTCGCCGAGCTGGTTCGAGCGGCGCGGGAACCGGGTGGCGAAGGCGCCGGGACCGCGAGAGCCGAGGACGCGGCGACGGTGGCCGGTCTGCGTGCGGTACGGGATTCGGAACTTCTGGCGGCGGCGTTGTTGGGTCTGTTGGGGACCCTTGTCTGCATGGCGTTCGGGGTCTTCGCCGTAGTGGCCGCGGTACCGGCGATACTGATCCTCAATCTGGGACTGGCGGTGGCGGCGCACGGGTCCGGAGCGGCCCCGGCGCGGGTGCTCGGGGGTGGGGTTCCTGCGTGGTCTCGCGTGGTGTTCTTCTGCTCGCTCGCGGTGGGTCTTGCCTGGTCGCTGGAACGCGCCTGGGCGTCCCGGTCGTACGCTCGCGCGGCAGTTGCCGCCGCTACGGTGGAGGAAGGAACGGACGTTCCTGCCGAGACGGTGACCGCCTTGCGCGCGGCAGTCGGCGCCGACCCCGCCTTTCCGCTCTACCGGGCGCGTCTCGAACCGTGGGCTGCGGCCAGGGCCGCCGACGGACTGGCGCCGCTCTGGTTGCTGGCCGGCATCGCGGAAGATGCTGACACCGATCAGAGGCGAGACGCCCTGGAGCGGGCCTGCGATCTCGATCCGCTGTCGGCGCTTGCGCCGTTCGAACTGATGCGCCTGGAACGCGGGGAGGGGGGTGCAGCGGAGGATCCACGGGTAGCGGCGCGAGCGGCACGGGCGATTCTCGCCGAGCCTCTGCTCCTGGCTGCCGCCGTCTTCGAGGGTGATCCGGATCTGCGCGCTGAGGTCCGTCACCGGATCCTGACCTGGCCTGGCCTGCCGCCTGGCTGGCCCGAGTCATTCGAGGACCTGTGGCAGCGGTTGGACTGGTCGAACGGAGCCGAGGGGCCACCACAGGACGTGCTCTCGGTCGACGCCGACGCTCGGCCGGCGGTGTCCTTCAGCCTGTTCGCTTTCCGTCGGCCGCCGTGGCCCCTCTCGATCGGCGCCGTGCCGCTGCGCCGGCACCGCCTCGACGCGATCTTTGCCCACGACCTGCCGGCCGCGACCCGGTTGCCCCAGACGTCGGCGGAACCGTTCTGGAGCTCCCTCTGCGGCTTGGGGTGAACAGAGTCGACTCGGCGGTCAGGCGACACCGGCCGCCCTGGCGTCGAGTGCCATGACTCGATTCCGGCCGGCTCTCTTCGCCGAGTACATCGCGTCGTCGGCCCTGCGGAGCAGGCGCGCGGCGGCGCTTTCCCCGGAGTCGGCCCGCGCGGCCGGAAGGCGAAGGAGGCTGGCGGCGCCGATGGAGCAGGTCAGGCTGACCACCGGCCGGGGCACGGCGTCGGCGCCGCCGGGGAACAGGGTCGACGCCACGCCGGCACGCAGGAGCTCGGCTCGCCCGACCGCGTGGTCGATGTCGGTTCCGGGCAGAACCAGCACGAACTCATCGCCGCCGTAGCGCGCGGCGAAGCCGCCCGCGTCGCTGGCGGCTGTCTGGAACAGCGTCGCGACCTGACGCAGGATGCGGCTGCCGGCCTGGTGGCCGTGCCGGTCGTTGATCCGCTTGAAGTGGTCGAGGTCGAGGAACAGCAAGCCGACATCGTCGCCTCGCTGCTCGGCGTCTGCTACCGCCCCGGCGAGAGCCTCGTGGAGAGCCCGGCCGTCGAAGAGACCGGTCAGACTGTCTCGTCCCGGGGCCGACTCTTCGCGACGATCCGGGACGATTCGCCGTATCGCGGCGGCTGCCCGTGCCGCCAGAGCGCGGGTCGAGGTTCTCGTGCCGCTGGTCACTGCGTCGTCGGCGAGGTCGGCGGCAGGCTCGCTATCGAGCGGCGGCATCGGTCAGCCGCTCCAGGCGCGCCGGAACGCTCTTGTGCCACGGTGTGCCGGCGATGGGGTCGCGGTCCGTGGCGGACGTCAGTTCGTTGGGTGCAATGCCGTCGAGCGTTCGTTCTCCCAGTTCGTCGGGGTAGTCGAGCCCGAGGCCGTTCGGAAGCGAGATGTGCCCGTCCTGCATCCGGTCGCTGATCATCGTCAGAACCTCGGCGGCTCCCTGCGCGGTGACGAGGCGGGCGCGGTCCCCGTCCGAGAGTTCGAGGGCCGCCGCGTCGTTGGGCGACAGGGCCAGGGCGTCTTCAAAGGCCTTCCGCCGCCAGTTCGGATCGCGGTAGATCGTGTTGGCGGTGAACGAGCGGCGCTCGCCGGCCGAGAGGACGAACGGGAAGGAACTGCTGGTGATCGCCGGCCCGTGGTTTTCGCTGAGAGCCTCGATCGCATCGAACAGATCGGGAACGGCGAGTTGGAGGCGGCCGTTGGCGGTCTGGACGCGCTTCCAACTGACCTCGGGCGGATCGATGGAGAACACCAGGCCCGTCGGGCTGTCCACGATCGCGTCGAACAGCGCATCGCCGAGTTCGGAGTCGTCGCCTTCGATGCCGGCGCGCCGGATCGACTCGCCGAACCGCGCGGCGCAGATCTGCGCCGCGCTCCAGAGGGCGGCGCCGGACTCGGCGCCAGGTGGCAGCGCCTCGCCGAGGGTCCGGTAGAGGAGGGCCGGCGCGACTCCCACGAGGCGGGGGTCGTTCCGGATCGCCGCCTTGAACGCGTTTGTGAAACGGGGCCTGCCGCCTTCCCGCAGGGCGTTGCGGAACGCTTCGACTCTCTCGGTTGGCAGACCGCCGAGGGCTTCCGTGAGACGGCAGTGGATCTCCGGTTCGGGCAGGGGCCCGGCCTTGTCCGTTGTCGGAGGCGGCAGCAGCGGCCGCCGCAGGAAGAAGGCGTTCTCCGGGAACTCGAAGTTGAAGAACACGGCCTCCGCCTTCTCGTACTGCGTCGTCGCCGGCAGCACGTAGTCGGCCAGACGAGCCGTTTCGGTCATTGCGACATCGATCACGACGACGCACTCGAGGGCCTCAAGGGCGGCCCGCATTCTCCGGCTTTCGGCGAGCGAGTGAACCGGGTTCGCGCTCTCGATGAGCATCGCCCGGTAGCGGTTCGGATGGTCGGAGAGGATTTCGTCCGCGATCATGTTGCAGGGCACGAGCCCGGCGATCACGGGAGCGCCGGTGACCGGGGTCTCGCGCGGACCCGCGGACCGCGCGGCGGTGATCGGCACGAGCGAGGTCGAGACGTTGTGGGCGCCCAGCTTTCCGAAGTTGCCGGTCAGCATCCAGACCAGACGCTGCAGGTAGCTCACGAGGGTCGAGTTCCTGTTCATCTGCACGCCGAGGTCCTCGAACACGGCGACGCTCGACGCCGCGGCTATCCGGCGGGCGGCGGCGCGGACCTGGTCCTCGGGGACTCCGCAGACGGCGCAGGCGGCCTGGAGGTCGATCTCTTCGATAAGCGGTCGTACCTGCTCGAAACCGTCGGTGTGCCGGGCGATGAACCCGGCGTCCGTGAGGTTCTCCTCGAGCAGTACGCCGAGCATCGCCGCCAGCAGCCAGGCGTCCGTGCCGGGCTTGACCTGGAGGAAGATGTCGGCCAGGTCGGCGGTCTCGGAGCGCCGGACGTCGATCACGATCAGGCAGCGTTCGGGGTCCTTCGCGATCTCGCGCAGCGTGACCCGTGCGCGGGGGATGCCGTGCGATTGCCAGGGGTTCTTGCCGAGGAACACTCCCACCTCGCAGTGGTGGAAGTCGCCGCGCGAGGGGGCGCCGACCATCTGCTGGGCGACCCACATCTCGCCGGTCTTCTCCTGCGCCAGCGCGTTGGAACGGAAGACCGAGCCCAGAGTCCGGAGCGTGGATCGGGCGTAGAAGCCGGGCAGATGATTTCCCTGGCCGCCGCCGCCGTAGTAGAAGATCGACTCGCCGCCGAACCGGTCCCGCACGTCCGACAGGCGCGCTGCCACCTCGCGGATCGCGGTGTCCCAGTCGATCTCCTCGAAGCTGCCGTCGGGCCGCCGCCGCATCGGCGACAGGAGGCGGTCCCGGCTGTTCTGGTAGTGGTTCAGGCGTCCGGCCTTCTGGCAGACGTAACCCCTGGAGACGGGGTTGGCCCGGTCACCGCGGATGCGGGCGAACTGCCGTCCGTCGTCGCCGCCCAACTGGACCTGGATGCCGCAGTTGCTCTCGCAGAGGATGCACGCGGTCGGCGCCCACGGAGGGGTTTCCGGCGACCGGGAATGGGACTCTCTTGCTGGGGTCATGCTGGCTCCTGAACTGGGCAATGGACGCCTCGACGCGTGCAGTGCGTGGCGCCACTGGGTGCGCCGGCCTTCCAACCGGCATCTGGACGCCTCGACGCGCGCGACGTCGCCGATGAGCTTATGCCCTTCGTGTCTTTCCTGCCGCTTCCTGCGGAAGCGCTTTCCCCGGCTCGTGGCTGGTACCGTGCGGGAGAGGTGACTCGCGTTCCCCCGCTCCGGAAGTCCTTGGGCCAGCACCATCTTCGGCATCCGGGATCCGCGACTCCCGCCGTCGACTTTCTGGACATCGCCGGTCGCAGCGTCGTCGAGATCGGCCCGGGCGGCGGCGTCCTGACCCGCCTGCTCCTGGAGCGCGGCGCGAGCCGCGTGATCGCCTGCGAACTCGACCTGTTGTGGACGTTTGCGCTGCGCCGGCGCATCGCGGATCCGCGCCTGATCCTGGTTGCCGGCGACGGCTGCGATCTCCGCTACGAGAGAGCGCCCGCTTCGACCCGGATCGCCGGCAACCTCCCGTACAACGTGGCGACCCGGATCATCCTCGCCGTCCTCGAGCGGGCGCCGGTTGGCGCCCGGGCGGCGTTCCTGGTGCAGCGCGAGGTCGCGAACCGGCTGGCCGCGGCGCCGGGCGACGCCGACTACGGAGGACTGAGCGTTCTCGCCTCCGCGCGGGCGATCGTGCGCCGGCTTTCGGTCGTTCTGCCGGGCAGCTTCGTGCCGTCGCCGGCCGTGACCAGCGCCTTCGTGGGGCTGGAGCGCGCGGCTGCGCCGGTCGGCGAGGCCGAGTGGCCCGCGTTCACTGACTTCGTGCGCACCGCGTTCAGCCAGCGGCGCAAGACCCTCGTCAACAACTTCCGGCCGAGCGTGGGTCGGCCCGTGGCCGAGGCGGCGCTCGCGGCGCTGGACCTGCCGCTCAGGGTGCGGGCCGAGAGCCTGGGCCTTGCCGAATTCGTCGGGCTGTTTCGAGCGATGGCGGCGCCCGACCTGGCCGAGCCAACTAGCTGCATAAGCCTAGTCCCATACAGAGATGAGCCTGAACGGGGGTCTCATCGGCAGTGATGCCGAGAGGTGTGTGGGGTGTTGTTTCAGGTCTGCTGATTGGAGCGAAGCGGAGATCAGCACCAGGGACCAACGGTAGCGCGGGGACGGCGAGGCCGCGGCCAGGTGCAGTGAGAGAGATGGGTGCGCTGCTCATGCGACGGTTGCATCGCGGCGTCGGATTTCGGCGAAGAGGGGCGACCAGCGCCTCGTTGACGGTGCCCGCCGCGGCGAGGTCGTCGCGCGCCAGGGCCTCTTGGTCGAGCTGCTCGAAGGTGACGCCAGGCCGCAGGCTGAGGGCAGCTTGGTCGAGCGACTTCAGCTTGAGGTAGGGCGTGGTGACCTTGTCGAAGGGGTAGGTCTTGCGCTTCTTGCCCTTGGCGTCCTTGATCTCGACGGGGAAGTGGCAGGGGCGGTGGTAGTTGAGGTAGGGAGCGAGGATGTCGCGCAGGAAGTCGTTGACGAGGGCGGCGTGATGGCGGGGAATGTGGTCGTAGCCGAGGTAGCGCCGCACCACCGAGGCATTCTTGCTCTCGACCAGGGCGTTGTCGTTGCAGCGTCTCGGGCGGGACTTGGTGAACTCCTCGATGTGCAGCTTGCGCAGCATCGCGGCCACCTGGTGGTTGATGTACTCGGAGCCGTTGTCGGCGTGGAAACCCAGGACGACGAAGGGGAAGGCTTCGATCAACCCCTGAAGCGCCGGAACCAGGAACCGCTCCGAAATGCCCTCCACAGCGGCCACGAACTCGTACTGCGTGACCTCGTCCACCAGATTGATCTCGTACAGACCCTTCTCCCCGTCGAGGTCGCCCTGATGAACCGAGTCCACTCGCAGAAAGCCCGCCCGCCCGGCCGGATGGGGCTTCCGCCGCTCTCCGATGCTCACCTGCGTCGCCCGGGTCCTGGTCACCGTCAGCCGCCGCCGGCGGTAGGTCACCGACTGGCGAAGACGGTACAGATGGCTGTTGGAGAGTCCCGCCAAACGCTCGAACCGCGGATCGCCGAAGACGTCGTACTGGCGCTGCATCATGCGTCGAGTCACCGCGCCGCACAGGCCGCCGAGGGTCTCGTCCACCTCCGCCAGCAGACCGATGTCCGCCTTCGAGTAGCGCCGGGAAAACGGACGTGACGGGCCCCGGCGCCGGTCCTCGATGCGCCCGGTCTCCCGGTACTGGGAGATCAGCCGCGACACCTGCGCCCGGCTGAAACCCGTCACCTTGATCAGAAACCGCCGGATCAGACCCTTGTCGGGCCTCGATAGCCGAACGTAACGAGAACGGACCAGAACCCGTCGCGCGAAGCCGTAGGCGTCGGCGCGATCCACGAATCGGAAGTCGACCGGCGCGCTGCCGGCCATGAAGTCCCGGACCTCGTCCAGGCTGCGAAGCCGCTCGATGTCGAGTTGCAAGATCATCCTCCAATGATCCCCAACACCCGCTCAGGCTCATCTCTCGTGGGACTGACATCAAGCCTCCAGGCTCACCTCACGTGGGACAAGGCTGCATATAGCCATATTCGACTGAATGGGCTACAATCGTGTGCCCGTGCATGTCCCCTCCATGGCTGGTTGTCGAGGGCGCCGGTGATCCGCTCGGATGATGGCGCCCGGCGGTTCGGTCTGGGCGGGCTGCCGACGGGCAAGAGTGTCGAACTGTTCGGGCTCCTCCTGCTCGCACTGGGCGCGCTGTTGCTGCTCAGCCTGCTGAGCTACCACCCGAGCGACCCCAGCTTTCTTCGCAGCGGCGCCGACTCCGGCGAGACGAGCAATCTGATCGGCCCGATCGGCGCCCAGGTCGCGGCCGGCGGCTACGGGGTGCTGGGACTTGCGGTCGTGGCGGTCGCGTTGGCGGTTCTGGCTTTGGGTTACCGGCTCGTCCGTGCGCGCAGCGGTCTTCCGTCGCTGCTCCAGGGGGCCGGCATTGTCGTCGCGCTGGTCGCCTTGCCCACCCTGATCGATCTCGCTGTCGGGGAGGTGCAGATCCGCGGTGAGTCGCTGATTGCCGGCGGTCTCGTGGGCGCCGCGATCTCCGGCGGCGTTCAGAGCCAACTGGGACTGATCGGCGCCACGGTGATCGCCCTGTTCGGACTCGTGTTCGGCGTCGCCTTGACCATGCGAGGCAGCCTCGAGGAGTGGCTGGTCGGGACAGTGAGCCGACTGAAGGAACTCGTTGTTCTCCTCAGGGGGAAACTGAGGCGCGGGCCCAGGACCGCCAAGGCGAAGCCCGGGCGGGCGAAGAAGACGGCCGCCGCCGCCGACTCGCCACTTCGTGAGCTCCCGCTCCGCAAGTCGGCGCCCGGGAAGCAGATCGAGGCGGTGGCGGTGAAGTCCGGTCCGCCGGCGGAGTCGGCTCCTCCCGTGGCGGTTGCGAAGGTGAACTCGCCGGTTTCCCAGACTGGCAACGGGGCGAGCGCGGAGAGGGCCGAGAGTCCGGAATTGCCGCCGATCGATCTGCTGTACTGCGAGGAGGTCAACTCGGAAGTCGACGAGGACGAAGTCCGCGAGCTTGGTGAGCTCATCTGCGCTCGTTGTGCGGAGTTCGGTGTCGAGGGAACGATCGAAGGGATAAGTCCCGGGCCGGTGATCACGGTCTACGAGTTCCAGCCGGCGCCGGGCGTCAAGGTCGCCCAGATCGTCAATCTGCAGGACGATCTGGCCCTCTCGCTGAAGGCGGAAGCGATCCGGATCGATCGCATGCCCGGCCGCTCCACGCTCGGTATCGAAGTGCCGAACAAGCGGCGAACGGTCATCCCGCTGGGGCGTCTTGTGGACGATCTCGAGTTCCGGGAGAGCGAGTCGCCGCTGACCATGGCCCTGGGTCGGACCCTGCGTGGCGAGCCGTACTACGCGGACCTGACGAAGATGCCGCACCTGCTGGTCGCGGGCGCTACCGGCGCCGGCAAGAGCGTCGGCCTGCAGGGAATGCTGACTTCGATCCTGTACAAGGCGCGAAGCGATGAGGTCCAGTTCATCCTGATCGATCCGAAGCGGATCGAACTGGGGGTCTACGCCGACATTCCGCACCTCAAGACCGCGGTCGTCGTGGAGCCCAAGCAGGCCGCGAACGCGCTTCGGTGGGCGGTGGCGGAGATGGAGCGGCGGTACCGGCTGCTGGCCGAGGTGCACGTCCGATCGATCGCTTTCTACAACCAGGCGATCGCGGATCCGGAAGTGGCCCGGCGCCTGAGGCTCCGCGACGAGGACGCGGACGAACCTGTCGAGCCGCGCGAGTTCGAGCCGCTTCCGTACTACGTGATCGTGATCGACGAACTGGCCGACCTGATGATGGTCGCTTCGTCCGAGGTCGAGACCTCGATCGCGCGGCTTGCCCAGATGGCCCGGGCCGTCGGCATCCACCTGATCGTCGCCACTCAGCGCCCGTCGGTGGATGTGCTGACCGGAACGATCAAGGCGAACTTCCCGTGCCGGCTCTCGTACGCCGCCGCCACGCGACACGACTCGCGCACGATCCTCGATCAGGTCGGAGCGGAGAAGCTGCTTGGCAAGGGCGACATGCTGTTCATGCCGCCCGGCAGTGGCCGCACGATCCGACTGCACGGCGCCTACGTCACCGAGCAGGAGACCGCGGCGCTGGTTCGCTGGCTCAAGCGCCAGGGCCAGCCCAATCTGGATCCGGCGGTGCTGGAGCCGCCGGCGGAAGACCGGGCGGCTGCGAATGGTGAGCACGGCGGCGGAGACGCGCTCTACGACGAAGCGGCGCGATTGGTCGTCTCGGAACGGATGGGTTCGGCGAGCTTCCTGCAGCGTCGCATGAGGGTCGGTTTCTCCCGTGCCTCCCGCCTGGTCGACCTGATGGAACAGGACGGAATCCTGGGGCCGGCGCAAGGCAGCAAGCCGCGCAACGTCCTCGTGCCGCCTGACTTCTTCGAAGAGATCGAGCAGTCGCAGATCGCCTTCGAGTAAAAGCGCTGCCCGCCGGGAGCAGGGCCGCTCTAGCCGGCGGGTCGCGTAGTCTCCCGGGCATCATGGCAGTGTCGCGAACACTCAACCGCATCGCGTTCTTCGGCACGCCCGAGTTCGCGGTTCCGGCTCTTTGTGCCCTGGAGGCGGCTGGCCGGCGACCTGTCCTCGTCGTCAGCCAGCCGGCGCGCCGGGCGGGTCGCGGCGGCCGTCAGTCGCAACCGCCCGTGGCTCGCTGGGCGATCGACCGGGGCGTCGATCTGCTACAGCCTGCGGGCGTTCGCGGCGCGGACTTTCTCGGCCGGCTGCGCGACCTGGACCTGGACCTTGCCGTGGTAGCGGCGTACGGCCGCATCTTTCCGCGCGCCCTGCTCGAACTGCCGGCGGGCGGCTGTGTGAACATTCATGCGTCCCTGCTACCGGCCTGGCGCGGCGCTTCGCCGATTCAGGCGGCGATAGCGGCCGGAGAGGGGACGACCGGTGTGACGACGATGGTCATGGAGGAAGGTCTGGACAGCGGGCCGATCCTGCTTCAGGAAGAGGTTTCGATCGGCGAGGACGAAACCGCCGGCGAGCTGTCACCGCGACTGGCCTCGACCGGCGCGGCGCTTCTCCTCCGCACGCTCGAGGGGCTTGAAGCAGGAGAAGTCGAGCCCCGGGCGCAGTGCGACGCGGCGGCGACCCATGCTCCGATGCTGCGTTCAGAGGACGGCATCGTGGACTGGAGCGGGCAGGCTGGAGAGATCGCCTGGCGGGTACGGGCCTACGAGCCATGGCCCGGATCGCGAAGCAGGCTTCGCGGTGAGGCGGTACGGATCGTCGCCTCGCGGCCGTTGGCCCCGTTTGACCCAGTCGAGGTACGGGGCGATCTCGATCGTCCGGGGGCGTTCCTCGGCTGCCGCAAAGTCGAGGGAATCGGACGGTTGCCGGTGGTCCGTTGCGGCGGCTCGTCCGCGCTGGCACTCTGTCGGGTGCAGCGACCGGGTGGCCGGCAGATCAGCGGTCTCGATCTGATCAACGGACTGCGACTCGCCGTGGGCGAGCGCTTCGGTACGGCGGAGTGAGTCGCCGGCGGGCCATCCGGAATCTGGAACCCCGCGGTGGCTGGCGCCGGCGGGATACGGCGATGACGGCGCACGCCAAGGTGCGGGAATCGGCGGCCTTCGTGCTCGAGCGGACTCTGGATTCGCGCGCCCCTGTGTCGACGTTTCTCGACGGCGCCCTGGAGCGCTGCGACCCGCGCGACCACGGGCTGCTGCGGGAACTCGTGTTGGGCACGCTGCGCTGGCTTCGGTTCATCGACCATGTGCTGGTCGCCGCTTCGCGGAGACCGCTGGACCGCATTCAGCGGGCCCTGCTGGCGCCGCTCCGGATCGGCGCCTATCAACTCTTCTTTCTGGACCGCGTGCCGGCCCACGCCGCGGTCAACGAGGCGGTTGAACAGGCGGGAAGCCGCACCCACGCGGGTGGCGCCAGCTTCGTCAATGGTGTGCTTCGACGGATTGCCCGGTCACCCCGCCGCGACGACTGGCCGGTCGATGGCGCCGACCGGACGAGGCGGTTGGGAATCCACTACTCCCATCCGGACCTGCTGGTCGAGCGTTGGCTGAAGGTGTACGGCGAGGAGCGGACGATCGCCCTGCTTGCCGCCAACAACCGTCCGAAGCCGCTGCACCTGCTGGCATTTCGGGATCGAGGTGGCCGCGCTCCGCTGGCGGAGCTGTTGATCGACGACGATGTCGGAGTGGAGCCCTCGGTCCTGGCGGCGCACTGCGTGACGGTCCGGTGGGGGAATCCGCTGACGTCGGATGCCTATCGACAGGGCAGCTTCTACGTACAGGACGAGGCAAGTCAACTGGCCGCTCTCGTGCCGCCGCCGGCGCCCGGAGAGAAGGTGTTGGACGTGGCCGCGGCGCCGGGGGGCAAGACGTTCGCTCTACTGGCAGAGCAGCCGGAAGTGCGCAGCCTCGCCGCCGACCGGTCCCTGCGGCGGCTGGTCACGATGCGGCGGAACGCCGACCGTCTCCGCATTCGGCCCCTGCTCCTGGCCGCGGACGGCGTGGCTCTCCCCTTCGGCGCCGTCTTCGACCGGGTCGTCGTCGACCTGCCGTGCAGTGGCACCGGCACGTTGCGCAAGCATCCTGAACTGAAATGGCGGATCAGCGCCGGCGAGATCGAACGGCTTGCGGAGGAGGGGTTGGCCATGGTCCGGGGCGCGGCTGGATGCGTTCGTCCAGGGGGCCTGCTGGTGGTCATCACCTGTTCGATCGAGCCGGAGGAGAACGAGGCCGTGGCCGCAGCCTTCCTGGAGTCCCGGAGCGGCTTTAGCCGCCGGGAGCTCGCGAACGATCTTCGGCGCCCCGCGGTGGAGCACGTCGCGGGACCCGGCGTATGGCGTCTCCTGCCGGCCGACGATCACGACGGCTTTACGGTGCAGGTGCTCGAGCGGACGGGCGACTGAAGACCTGGCACTGCCTGGCACTCGATCCGGGAGGCGGCGTACGGGACGGGCGGCACGAGTAACGGCAACTGCAAGTCCAAGCCGCCGTTGACAAAGAGGCCCGTTCTGGCCTAGATTTGTCCGGTGTTAGGGAGTCTTGCGAAAAACTCCTGAGCGTATCGGAAGTCGAGTCCGAATGCGAGATTCCCAGTGCCGCCAGATCACGTTCCGTGTCCGGCCCAGTACAGGATGAAGGCTGAAGGGCCGATTCACCCAGCCGAAGGGTTGGGTTCACATCAAAGACTCCAAGGAGCACACCAGATGGCCGGAAAGGCAGACATCGTAGAAGCCGTCGCCGATGGCGCGGGTTTGAGCAAGAAGCAGGCGGCGGACGCCGTCCAGTCACTGATCGACAGCATTTCAGCGCACCTGCAGAGCGGTGATCGTGTGCAACTACCCGGCCTCGGGAGCTTCTCGGTCTCGCACCGGGCCGGCCGGATGGGCCGCAACCCGAAGACCGGCGAGTCGATCCAGATCGCTGCGAGCAACGGCGTCCGTTTCAAGGTCAGCCGCCCCCTCAAGGACGCGCTCAACTAAGCGCTTGTCTTCGGCGCGGCGGCCGAATGGCCGCCAAGGTGAAGACAAGCGCGTGACCCCGTGCGGCCGTGGCCGCACGGGCACTAAGCGCGCGACCCCGTGCGGCCAATGGCCGCACGGGCACCAGGGGAAACCGGGTGCGCCGTCCTGCTGGCCGGCGCACCTGAGTTGCTGTCAGCGCACCAGGGCGTAGAGCCCTGCGAGACGGGTCGGCTTGACACCGGCCGCGAACAACAGCCAGATCAGCCAATTCGTCGCCACCGTCCGAACGACCCCTCGTTCGATGAAACGGCGTGACGAAGTGGTGGCGCGTTCGGAGATGATCGAGATCGATCCTTGCCGGCGGAGACGGCGGATGAAGTCCAGGTCCTCGAGGATCGGAAGGTCGGCGAAACCGCCGCTGCCGGTGTAGGCCGCGGCGGTGGCGAACTGCGCCTGATCGCCGAGCGGCGCCCTCAGTCTCCTGGTGCGCAGGTCGACGAGGGCGCGGCCCAGACGCAGGAGAGGCGGCGCCGGTTCGAAGTCGACCAGAAAGCCGCCGCCGACCGCGTTGCCCGCCAGGGCTCGTTCGATTGCGGTTCGAGCGGATACGGGGAGGCGTGTGTCGGCGTGCAGAAACAGCAACACGTCGGTTCCGGCGTCGAGCGCCAGCGCGGCGCCGGTACGCAGTTGCAGCCCGCGCCCGGGTCGGGGCGCCGTCGCCACCTTCGCGCCGGCTTGCCGCGCAAGGTCCACGGTGCGGTCCCGGCTGCCTCCGTCGACGACGATCAGATCGTCGCAGTGGTGGCGGGCGGCGCCGACCGCGGTCTGCACCGTGGCCTCTTCCTCGAGCACGGGCATGACAATGGTGAGGTGCATCCCGGGCTGCTAGGTTAGCGAGCGACGCGGAGGGCGCCGGACGCGCCCCGGATCGTTGGCATGAGCGCCGAACCCTTCAGCCACCTCGACCGTCGCGGGCGCGCGGCAATGGTCGATGTTTCGGCCAAGGACACAACGCGGCGGGTCGCGGAGGCTTCGTGCAGGGTGTTGCTGTCCGGCGGCACGGTCGAGCGCCTGGAAAAGTTGCCCAAGGGTGACGCCCTGACCGTGGCGCGAGTGGCGGGCGTCCAGGCAGCCAAGAGCACTGCTACCTGGGTGCCGCTCGCTCATCCGTTGCCGCTGGACCAGGTGGAAGTGGAGATCGAACCCGGCGAGGGAGGCGTGACGATCCGTAGCCGGGTCGTCGTCACGGCCCGCACCGGCGCCGAGATGGAGGCCTTGACCGCGTGCGCGGCGGCAGCCCTCGCGCTCTACGACATGGTCAAGTCGGTCGAACGCGGCGCCGTGATCACCGATCTGCTGTTGGAGGCGAAGAGCGGCGGCCAAAGTGGCGAGTACCAGCGCGGCGAGTACCGGCGCGCCCGCTGACCTCCCGTGGCGATCCGTTTCGGTCTCGACCGCCTGCTCGATGACGCCGGGCGTCTGAGGCGACGTCGCTACGCGCTTCTGTGTCACCAGGCGTCTCTGACTCGAGACGGCGTTCACGCGCATCTGGCCCTTGCGGCGACTCGGTCGCCCGCGGCACTGCTGGCGCCGGAGCACGGCTTCTACGGCGTCGAGCAGGACATGGTCGCCTCGCGAGGCGAGCGGGATCCGTGGACGGGCTCGCCCATCGTCTCGCTCTACGGCGACGATGCGTCCAGCCTGCGACCCCAGCCAGAGGTCTTCGATGGTTGCGATCTGCTGGTGATCGATCTCCAGGATGTGGGCGCCCGCTATTACACGTTCGCGGCCTCCGCGGTGTGGGCGGCCGAGGTCGCGCTTGCCGCTGGCTGTGAGGTCTGGATCCTCGACCGTCCGAATCCCCTGGGCGGCGGGGAGGTGGAAGGCAACCTGCTGGACCTCGACTTCGCCTCCTTCGTGGGCGCCTTTCGCATGCCGCAACGGCACGGGTTGACCCTGGCGGAGATCGTCCTGCTGGAGGCTCGACGCCGCGGTTGGGACACCGCTTCCCTCACCGTCTTCGAGATCGAGGGTTGGCGTCGCGTGCAGACCTGGCCCGATGTGGGCTGGCCATGGACGGCGCCGTCCCCGAACATGCCGTCGCCGGATACCGCGGCCATCTATCCCGGGCTGTGTCTGTTCGAAGCGACCACCGTGTCGGAGGGTCGGGGCACGACGCGGCCGTTTCACCTCCTCGGCGCTCCCGGGGCCGATGCGCCGGCGCTCGCCGCCCGCTGCGAGGAGCGCCTTGAAGCCGCGGGGCTGAACGGTGTCTCCGTCGTTCCCGCCATGTTCCGGCCCCAGTTCCAGAAACACGCGGGGGCCGTGTGTGCCGGCGTGGAGATTCGCGTCGTCGACGTCCGGCACATTCAGCCGGTGCGCCTCGGGTTTGAACTGCTGCTAGCCTTTCGCGATGTCCTGGGCCGGGCCTTCGGCTGGCGCGCCGAGCCCTACGAGTTCGTTTCGGACACGCCGGCGATCGACCTGCTGGCGGGCACGGATGGCTTCCGGCTCGGCCTCGAAGCGCCGGCCGCGCTCGAAAGCTGGTACGCCAGTTGGCGACACGACGAAGACGAGTTTCGTGCGGAGCGCGACTCGGTCTTGCTGTACTCCTGAAGCACTGCCACAATCCGCCGGCGGCGGGATGCTCCGGGTCCGGCCGCCTTCCAACCGTTCCAGCCGACCCGAGCCCGAACCGAGGTGAGCCGATGCCGCGGATCCTGATTGCCGATTCTCTCGCGCCGGCAGGCGTCGAAGTGTTGCGCGAGAGCGCGGAAGTAGACCAGCTTCGAGACGAAGACCGACCGCGGCTACCCGAACTGATCGCGGACTACGACGCGGTCATCGTGCGAAGCGGCACGGAGATCACCCGCGAGGTCCTGGAGGGCGGCGACCGTCTCAAGGTAGTGGGGCGCGCCGGAGTCGGTGTCGACAACATCGACCTTGCGGCCGCCACGCAGCGGGGGGTGCTCGTGATCAATGCGCCGACCGCGAACTCGCTTTCGGCTACCGAGCACACGTTCGCTCTGCTGCTCGCGTTGGCGCGGCGAATTCCATCCGCCGACGCGTCGCTCAAGGCCGAGCGCTGGGAGCGCAAGAGCCACGTGGGCAGCGAGCTGCAGGGCAAGGCGCTCGGCGTGATCGGTTTCGGTCAGATCGGTCAGCGGGTAGCCACCCGGGCGAGGGCCTTCGAGATGGACGTCCTCGCCTTCGACCCCTTCCTGCAGGCGGAGGTTGCGCAGCGGCTCGATGTCGAGCCGGTGGCCTTGGAGGATCTGCTCGCGCGGTCCGACTTCATCACCTTCCACACCCCGCTGACCGACCAGACCAGGAACATGCTCGACGAGTCGCGCATCGCCCTGATGAAGGACGGCGCGGCCGTGATCAACGTCGGGCGGGGCGGCGTGGTCGACGCGGAGGCTCTGCTGGCGGCCCTCGAGTCGGGCAAGCTTGCCGGCGCGGGTCTGGACGTGTTCCCGGTGGAGCCGCCGACGGACTTCCGGCTGGCAGCCCACCCGAAGGTCGTGGCCACGCCCCACATCGGCGCCCAGACGACGGAGGCACAGGACCGGATCGCCACGGAAACGGCCCGGATGGTGCTCGCCGCGCTCCGCGGCTCGCTCGCGGTGTCCGCGGTGAACCTGCCGTTCCGTTCCTCGGGTTCCCGCGGAGAACCCTTCCTGCGGTTGGGCGAGCAGCTTGGCCGGCTGGCTGCGGTCGCGCTCGGCGGCAGCCTGCGCCGGGTCCAGGTCGATCTCTGGGGCATCGACGAGGAACTGCGGAAGTCGGTCGCCGTGGCGGCGCTGAAGGGCGCCCTGATTCCGTCGTGTGGCGAGGGAGTGAACTACGTCAATGCCGAGCGCACGGCCGCCGACCGCCGGGTCGAACTCGTGCAGGCCACCCACAGCGACCAGGCCTCCTACGCCCACCTGGTGCGAGTGCGGGCGGTCGGCGCCGAGCCTGTAGCCGGAGCGTGGGTGGCCGACGGCGTAGCCGAGGCCTCGGGCACGACCTACCGGCACGGCGAGATCCACGGCGACCTGCGGGTCGTCTCCTTCGCTGGCTTCCAGCTCGAGTTCCAGCCCCGTGGCCGGCTGCTGTTCCTGCGCAACCGTGACGTGCCGGGCTTCGTCGGCCGGTTGGGCACCCTGCTCGGCGACGCCGGCATCAACATCGCCGACATCCACCTGTCACGGGAACCGGGCGGCGACGCGCTGGCCGTGCTGCGGCTCGACCAGGTTCCGGACGACGCCTGCCTGCGGGCGCTGCTGGCTGTGGACGAGGTGATCGCGGTCGACCTGGTCGACCTTTCCTGACCGGAGCGGCGGTGCGGCGCACCCGGTCGCTGCAGCGCACCCGCCGGCTGGGGGCTCAGGGGGGTCATCCTCCAGGTGGCGTGAGCGCTTGGTCGGATTGTGAAGGGGTTGGCGCGCACTCCTTCCCGCCCGGAATCCGGCGAAATGGTAGAGAAGACAAGCACTTACGGGCACTGCCGGTGAGGGATTGTCCCCCAACATGGTCCCGCCGAGCGCCCAGCGGACACTGAGCCGCACGGGGAGGAAGGCAGCTCTTCGACCGATCACGCTCCCGGTCTGTCGCGCCGGTCCTGACCGCCCAACTGGGCCGCACCAGGATCCGCGCCGGAACCGAACAACGTCAGCACCCCCCTCGTTTACTCTTTTAGGCCGACCATTGTCACCTGTCCGCTTTCGAGGACACTCGGAGAATGTCCTTGCCCTGCCTAGGGTTTTCTCGGGAGCCCTTGTGCATCGGCGCTGCAGCAGGCCGGCGCCCGGGCCGCACGAGGCGGTCCGGGCGTGACGCGAGCGCCCCCCCTGTTTCGCCGCCTGGTGCGGCCCAGCGGCCTCCTCCTCGTTTACCGCCGCCAGGGGTCGCTCGCGTCAGAGATGATCCCTGCGGGAAGGCTCGGAGGCGCGGCGTAGCGCCGCGAACGGAACGGCCGGCGAATGCGGCAGCCGACGGGCCTGCGGCGGCTGAGAGGCCGGCTCCGCGTCCGGGCCGGCGACTACTCGATCAGGATGCGCCCCGCTCTTCGATGACGGCCCGACGCCGCTCCAGGCAGTCGTTGCGGGTGTCGACCGCATCGGCGAGGGCCTGTTCCGCCAGCTCCCGGTCGATCCCCTCGTCGGAACACCAGGACCGGAACGAACTGCGGAATCCGTGCAGGCTGCAATCGATCTTGAGGTCCTTCAGCAGCCGACCGAACGCCGCGGTCCCGACCATCTTCCCCTGAATGCCTGGGGAGCGCCCCCACCGTGGAGAGACCGTGTAGACGATGTCGCCCGCCGGCCGCGCGCAAAGGCCAGGGTGGTTGGCTGTTGGATCACGAGCCGGCTTCCGGGTGACGCTATTGCCTCGAATCGCCGGTCAGCGGGCCGTCAGCGCGCGATCTCACGGCGGCCGGCTGCGTTCTCGCCGCCGATAGCGCCGCCAAAACGCGAACACCGCCGCTCCAGGTCACAACCCTGAAGCGGCGGCGAGGGATCTTCTAGATGAACGCGACGCCTAGATCGGGCACTGGTTCCTGTACAGGTCTCTCGCTTGATTGACCAAATCGTTGGCGGCACCGCAAAGGTCGTCACAGCATATGGAGCCGCAGGCATCACGCCTCAACTCCAGAGACGGGATGTAGATGTCGTTGATGATGTCGACGCAGTGCTGTCGGGCGAAGGCTGGTGTCACCACCAAGGCACCCAGGAGCACGAGAACCGCAATGACACCGCAGAAGATGCGCTTCTTCATCCTAGTACTCCTCGGGCGGGCGGTCCCGCATTTCTTCGATCCGGCCCCGGATCGTGTTCAGCGTGCTCTTGATCTGCTGCCGCTCTGTATTGGTCCTGTAGACGACCTTGTAGAAGGCGATCACGTCGCCGTCATCGGCGTTGTCGACCATGTTCAGAAGCGCCTGTCGGGCCTCGAAGGCATCGATCTCGACCTTTGGAACGTGGGGCGTAGGTTCCCGTGCCAGATCCTCCCTCACGATCGCGGGAATCACGAGTTCACCGTCCACGATCGCAGCACGTTCGAGGCTCCGCTCAACATTCCGCTCGTCTGGTGGCTGCGCCGCCACGACAAGTCCTCCTGCTACTGCGAGTAGCAGTACGCCGAGTGCCAGTAGGGTTCGCTTGTTCAAACCAGTCGGTCTCCCTATCTCCTTCGTGGTCAAGGACTAAACGACGGAATGTCGTTCCTCCTTGCCACTTGGGTACCGGCGCAATGGTGCCCCAGTGCGAGCAGGACTGTCAATCCCGAGCCTTGTCCCACGTGAGGTGAGCCTGGAGGCTTGATGTCAGTCCCACGAGAGATGAGCCTGAGCGGGAGTTGGGGATCATTGGAGGATGATCTTGCAACTCGACATCGAGCGGCTTCGCAGCCTGGACGAGGTCCGGGACTTCATGGCCGGCAGCGCGCCGGTCGACTTCCGATTCGTGGATCGCGCCGACGCCTACGGCTTCGCGCGACGGGTTCTGGTCCGTTTTCGTTACGTTCGGCTATCGAGGCCCGACAAGGGTCTGATCCGGCGGTTTCTGATCAAGGTGACGGGTTTCAGCCGGGCGCAGGTGTCGCGGCTGATCTCCCAGTACCGGGAGACCGGGCGCATCGAGGACCGGCGCCGGGGCCCGTCACGTCCGTTTTCCCGGCGCTACTCGAAGGCGGACATCGGTCTGCTGGCGGAGGTGGACGAGACCCTCGGCGGCCTGTGCGGCGCGGTGACTCGACGCACGATGCAGCGCCAGTACGACGTCTTCGGCGATCCGCGGTTCGAGCGTTTGGCGGGACTCTCCAACAGCCATCTGTACCGTCTTCGCCAGTCGGTGACCTACCGCCGGCGGCGGCTGACGGTGACCAGGACCCGGGCGACGCAGGTGAGCATCGGAGAGCGGCGGAAGCCCCATCCGGCCGGGCGGGCGGGCTTTCTGCGAGTGGACTCGGTTCATCAGGGCGACCTCGACGGGGAGAAGGGTCTGTACGAGATCAATCTGGTGGACGAGGTCACGCAGTACGAGTTCGTGGCCGCTGTGGAGGGCATTTCGGAGCGGTTCCTGGTTCCGGCGCTTCAGGGGTTGATCGAAGCCTTCCCCTTCGTCGTCCTGGGTTTCCACGCCGACAACGGCTCCGAGTACATCAACCACCAGGTGGCCGCGATGCTGCGCAAGCTGCACATCGAGGAGTTCACCAAGTCGCTACGCTCCACGCCATGACGCCCGCGATCCTCTGCCTCAGCCGCTGCCCGGTGGGCCGCTGACGCCGCCACAGCGGCACCAGGACCCGCATCAGGTCGGCGGTCTGGACCTCGTCCACCGGCATGACCCCGAGGCTCGGGAACGCATGACGCTCCAGCAGCCTTCTGACGTGCCTCGCGTGGTCCTCTCCCCGGTCGGGAGACTGGATCTCCAAGTACAGCGTCGCGGCTTCCCTGAAGGTCGGCACGTCGGAGGACACGGGCACCCTGGGATCGCCGCCCAGTCGGGCGGTTCTCGTGTGCTCGAAGGCGACCTCACGAGCTTGCTTGAGCGACCGGAACCGGGTCGATCCCATGCCGACCTCACTCCACTCCGCTCGCTCCGGTTCGTTGTCGGTTTCTGTGATGTCCGGGGCGTCGCTCGCTCCGAGGCACCTGGAGGTTGACCCCCCTGAGCCCCCGGGCGCCGGCTGGACGTCGTCGAGGGGTGCAACCGACGGTCGACCGATCGGGACTCCGGACGGTTGTTTCAGGAACCGCCTCTTCCAGCGAACACCGCTCACGGCGGACTCGATCGGGGCGCAGCACCGCAGCGGCGTCTTCGAGGGATGACTGAGGACGTCCGGCCTGCTTGGGGACCGGAGGGGAGGGTCCCAGGCGGCTCGGGTGTCTGTGCTAAACCTCAGCAAACGAGATAGTTACGCTGGTAGACTGCGGACATGGCCGAAGCCAGGGAGGCGCCGCAGAATCCGCTTCATGAGCGCTATGCGAGCGCGGAGATGGCGCGGCTCTTCTCTGCCCGGCACCGGTTTCGGATCTGGCGGCGGCTCTGGATCTGTCTGGCCGAGAATCAGGCGGCCCTTGGGCTGCCGATCAGCGAGGCGCAGCTCGACGCGCTGCGCGAGCATGCGGACGAACTCGACCTGGAACGGGTCGCGCGGTTGGAACGGGAAACGCGCCACGACGTGGTGGCCCATCTGCGCCACTTCGCCGAAGTCAGCGGCGACGCGGGAAGCATCCTGCACCTGGGCGCGACGTCGGCGTTCATCACCGACAACACGGACGCTCTGATCGTTCGGGAGGCGCTCGACCTCGTCGCGGGAAGGCTGGCGGCCACGGCCAGCGAACTGGCTGCCTTCGCCCGCAGGGAGCGCGGTACGACCGCGCTCGCCTACACCCACTTCCAGTCGGCCCAGTTGACGACGTTGGGAAAGCGCGCCTGCCTGTGGCTCCAGGACTTCCTGACCGACCTCGAGGAGGTGGCCGATCGCCGCGATCGGCTGCGCTGCCGGGGCGTCAAGGGCACGACGGGCACCCAGGCCTCCTTTCTGACCCTCTTCGGCGGCGACCACGGCAAGGTCCGCGAACTCGACGCCCGGGTGGCCACGGCGCTCGGCTTCGAGGCGAGCTGGCGGATCACCGGCCAGACCTACCCGCGCAAGCAGGACAGCCAGGTCCTGCATACGCTGTCCGGCGCCGCGGAGAGTTGCCACAAGTTCGGCAGCGACCTGCGGCTGTTGCAGGGCGTGGGGGAGCTCTCCGAGCCGTTCGATGAAAACCAGGTCGGTTCGTCGGCGATGGCGTACAAACGCAACCCGGTACGGGCCGAACGCATGTGCTCACTGTCGCGACGGGTCATGAGCGACTCGCTGCACGGAGCGCTGAACGCCGGCACGCAGTGGCTCGAGCGCAGCCTCGACGACTCGGCGAACCGCCGCCTGGTGCTGACCGACTGCTTCCTGACCGTCGACGCCGTACTGCTCCTGGCCGCGAACATCGCCCAGGGACTGCGGGTCAACGAAGCGGCCACGGCGGCCCGGGTGAGGCGAGAGCTTCCGTTCATGGCCACCGAAACCTTCCTGATGGAGGCGTCGCTGCGCGGCGGCGACCGGCAGGAACTGCACGAGCGCATCCGCCGGCACAGTCTCGAGGCCTACGCTCGGGTCTCCGCGGGCGAGCCGAATCCGCTGGTCGACCTGATCGCGGACGATCCTTCCTTCGGCCTCGACCGCGAAGAACTCGAATCCCTGATCGACGCGGATTCCTTCACCGGCCGCTCAGCGCAGCAGGTCGACGACTTCCTGGCCGAGGCAGTGGAACCGGCGTTGGCGAGACACCGGGCCGCGCCGGTCGAGGCGCCGAGGGTCTAGCCGCTCCATGCGCCGGCCGCGATCCCGTCCCGACGACCGCACCTGCCGGCGGCTCACTGGCGCGTTGGCCGCTGTCGTCGCCGCCGGCCTGCTGGCCGGGTGCGCCTCGACCAGGGGCCTCGAGTCGCCGAACCGAGGAACGACCCAGAAGGGGCTGGCATCGTGGTACGGCGCGAAGTTCCATGGCCGGCCGACCGCCAGCGGCGAAATCTACGACATGAACCGCATCTCGGCGGCCCACAAGCAACTGCCCCTCGGCACCGTGGTCCAGGTCAAGAACCGGGACAACGGCAAGAAGCTCCGCGTGCCGATCAACGACCGCGGCCCCTTCATCAAGGGCCGGATTATCGACCTCTCCGTCGGCGCCGCCAGGAAGCTCGACATGTTCGGCCAGGGTCTTGCGAACGTCCGCATCAAGGTCGTTCGCGTAGCGCCCAAGAAACGGAAGTTGCCGATCTCCTACCCCGCGCGCGGCCGCGCCGGCGGCACGAGCCGGGACAGGCGCGCGGCGGCAGCCGAACGAACAGCCCGCGGCAGCTTCACCATCCAGGCCGGCGCCTTCCGCGAACGCAGCAGCGCCGTGGCGCTGGCCCGGCGCCTCCGACGCGAACTCGACCTCGACAACGTGAAGATCACAAGAGGGCGAGGACTGCATCGCGTCCAGATCGAGCGGAGACGCAGACAGGCGGCCGATGACGTGCTGCAACGCCTCAAGGATGCCGGTATCGCCGCGTTCCTCATGGGCTGACGCCGTCCAGCCGGCGCCCAGGGGCTCAGGGGGGTCAACCTCCAGGTGCCTCGGAGCGAGCGACGCCCCGGACATCACAGAAACCGACAACGAACCGGAGCGAGCGGAGTGGAGTGAGCGCCAACCCCTTCACAATCCGACCAAGCGCTCACGCCACCTGGAGGTTGACCCCCCTGAGCCCCCAGCCGGCGGGTGCGCTGCACCGACCGGGTGCGCTGCACCGACCGGGCGCGCGCCGCCGCAGCTACGCGCGGTCGAGGAGGCGGAGCATGACGGCCTTCTGGGTGTGCAACCGGTTCTCGGCCTGGTCGAAGACGCGGCTCCTCGGTCCGTCGACGACGGAGGCCGTGACTTCTTCGCCCCGGTGGCAGGGGAGGCAGTGGAGGTAGATCGCGTGACCTCTTGCCCTGGACATCAGGTCGTCGTCGACGGTGTAGCCGTCGAAGTCGGCGAGGCGCTGCTCGCGTTCCTTCTCCTGGCCCATCGAGGTCCAGACGTCGCTGTAGACGGCGTCCGCGCCGGCGGCGGCGGCGTGCGGGTCGGCGCCGGTCTCGATCCCGGCGTCGGCGTCGGCGTCGGCGCCGGCGTCGGCGGCTAGTCTGCGCGCGAGGTCGAGGTACTTGTCGGCGACTTCGTAGCCCGGCGGCGAGGCGATGGAGAAGTCGACGCCCGCGCGGGCGCAGGCGATCATCAGGGAGTGGGCGACGTTGTTGCCGTCGCCGATGTAGGCGATCTTGCGGCCGCGCAGTTCGCCGAACTCCTGCTGGACGGTCATGAGATCCGCGAGCGCCTGGCAGGGATGCAGTTCGTCGGTCAACCCGTTGATCACGGGCACTGTGGCGTGCTCGGCCATCTCGACCACGGTGCCATGCTCGAAGGTGCGCAGCATGAGGAGGTCCACGTAGCGGGACAGGACGCGGGCGGTGTCGGCGATCGTTTCGCCGCGGCCGATCTGGAGGTCCCGGTTGGAGAGGAAGATCGGCTGGCCTCCGAGCTGCGCCATGCCCGCTTCGAAGCTGACCCGGGTTCGCGTGGACGACTTCTCGAAGTAGAGCCCGATCGACTTGCCGCTGAGGGCGTCGCGGTGGGCATGCGGCGTGGATTCGAGTTGCAGGGCCAGTTCGAGGATCGACTCGAGTTGGCCCTCCGCGAGGTCGGCGATCGAGATCAGGTTTTCGGGCATGGGAGACATCCTCCGTTGAGCCGGATCGTTTGGGGCGGGCTACACTGCCTGTCCCTTGGCTCTCTCGCGACGAATAATACACCACAAAGACGCACGTTTATTCACAGCGTGTCCAGGCGCCTGCAGTTGAGCCGCGGGGATGCCAGCCGGCGACCGTGGGTGCTGGTCACCGGCAACGTGAACAAGCGGCGCGAGGCGGAACGGATCGTCGGCCACCGGTTGGAGACGGCGGCGATCGATCTGCCGGAGATCCAGTCGGGCGACCTGATCGAGGTGCTGCGGCACAAGGCGGAGGCTGCCTGGAAGCGGCTCGAGCGGCCGGTCGTCGTCGAGGAGACCGGCCTGGAACTGGCTTGCATGAACGGCTTCCCGGGTCCGCTGGTCAAGTGGATGCTGGAGGCGGTCGGCGACGAGGGGATTGCGAAGGTCGCGATTCGCGCTGGCGACCCCGGGGTCGTCGCGCGATGTGCGCTCATGCTCAAGGCCGGAGACCGGGAAGTGGTCGCCGAGGGTGCGACCGCCGGACGGCTGGTGCTGCCGCCGCGAGGCGAGGGCGGTTTCGGCTGGGATCCGGTTTTCGAACCCGATGGCCTCGAACGGACCTACGCGGAACTCGGCGAACAGGTCAAGGACCGGATCGGCCATCGCGGCCGCGCCTGGCGGGCGTTCCAGCGGGCGCTCGATGGCCTGGAGAAGGCTGATCAGGAGCGCTGAGCGCGGCGCTTCAAGTCGGAGTACACAGCCTCGACCTGGGCGCGAAGCTCTTCGAGGTTGCCGACGTTCTCGATCACGAAGTCCGCCGCCGCGCGGCGGTCCTCCGACCGGGCCTGCGCCTCCATCCGTGCCGCCGCCTGGTCGCGGTCGAGGCCGCGCTCTACTGCACGGTCGAGGCGGAGTTGGGCCGGCGCCTCGACGGTGATCACGGCGTCGTAGCGTCCGCGACCGCCGGTCTCGGCCAGGAGCGGCACCTCGAAGACGACGACCGCGCCCTCGCCCGCCGACTCCAGGATCTCCAGGTAGCGCCGCCCGACCAGGGGATGGATTGCCTGTTCGAGCCGCTTGCGGCTGGCCGGGTCGGCGAAGACCGCCGGCCCCAGCGCGTCCTTGTCGACCGATCCGTCCGGTTTCAGCATCCGCGGGCCGAACAGGTCGGCGACTGCCTGAGCGCCCGGCTCGCCGGGCTGGTACAGATCGGCGACCAGTGCGTCCGCGTCCGTCACGACACAGCCCATCCCGGCCAGCATGGCGCCGACCGTCGACTTGCCGCTGGCGATGCCGCCGGTGAGTCCAACGCGTAGGGCGGTCATCGTGACGGTGAGAGTATGCCGCCACGAGACGCCATGGGACGTCTGGTCCGGTTCGGCCGTTGCCGCCGCGATCCGCCGTGGCGCCGGTTGGAGGATCCGAACGTGTTCATCTTGACAAGCCCTGGTTGGGACTCTACGATCCCCGTTCCTCTGCGCGAGGAGGTTCGGTAGGAGTATGCCCGCTCCTTCCGTCATGCTGCGCGCAACGATGTGCCGGCGGACCGGTCGGCCAGGGTAGGAATACGAATGACCGCAATAGCCAGAGCAAGAACGGCGAACCCGACGTACAGCCCCAAGGTGGGGGAGATCGAGCGACGCTGGTACGTGGTGGACGCGGAAGGCGCGACGCTTGGGCGCCTGGCCACGCGGGTCGCCCGCATCCTGACGGGCAAGGACAAGCCCACCTACGCGCGCCACATCGACGTCGGCGACTTCGTGGTCGTCGTCAACGCCGAGAAGGCGGTTCTCACCGGCGGCAAGGACGACAAGAAGATCTACTACCGCCACAGCGGGCAGCCGGGCAAGCTCAAGTCGGAGACCGCGGGCCGTCTGCGCGGCCGCAGGCCGACCAGGCTCGTCGAGTTGGCGGTGCGGGGCATGTTGCCCAAGAACCGCCTCGGCCGGCGACAACTGCGCAAGCTCAAGGTCTATGCCGGTGCGGACCATCCGCATACGGCGCAGCAGCCGGAGCCGATCGCGATCGAGGGGAGTCCGAGTTGACGGAAGCGAGTACGGAAGCGAACTACGGGACCGGCCGTCGCAAGACGGCCACGGCGCGCGTGTTCCTGCGTGCCGGCAGCGGTGAGATGACGGTCAACGGCATGGGGATGGACGACTACTTCAGCAGCGAAGTGCTGAAGATGATCGTCCGCCAGCCTCTGCAGGTAGTCGAGAAAGAGGGTGAAATCGACATGTCGGCCACGGTCCGTGGCGGCGGCAGTTCGGGCCAGGCCGGCGCCATTCGGCACGGCCTCTCTCGCGCGCTCGTCGAGTTCGAACCCACGTTCCGCGAATCGCTCAAGGCGGCCGGGTTCATGACCCGTGATCCGCGGCGGAAGGAACGCAAGAAGTACGGTCAAAAGGGTGCGCGTGCGCGCTTCCAGTTCAGCAAGCGGTAGCGGGGAGAGTCTCTTGGCTCAAGTCACGATGAAAGAGATGCTGGAGGCGGGTGTCCACTTCGGCCATCAGACCAGGCGCTGGAATCCGAAGATGCGCAGCTACATCTTCGGTCGCCGTAACGGCATTTACATCATCGATCTTCAGCAGACGCTTCTGCGCTTCCGCGAGGCGGCGGACTACGTCGAGCACATGGCTCGCATGGGGCGGCGGTTGCTGTTCGTCGGCACCAAGCGTCAGGCGCAGCATGCGATCGAGGAAGAGGCGCGGCGCTGCGGCCAGTTCTACGTCACCCATCGCTGGCTCGGCGGTACGCTGACCAACTTCGTCACGATCCGGGCCTCGGTCGAGCGCCTTCAGGAGACGGAGAAGAAGCTCGCCGACGAGGAGAATCTGCTGACCAAGAAGGAACGTCTGAGGCTGGACCGCGAGCGCGAGAAGATGGTCCGCAACCTCGACGGCATCCGGGACATGGAACGGCTCCCCGACGCGCTGTTCGTCGTCGACCCGAAGCGCGAGCACATCGCGATCGCGGAGGCGAACAAGCTGAACATCCCGGTGGTGGCCATCGTGGATACGAACTGCGACCCCGAACTCGTGGATCACGTGATTCCCGGCAACGACGACGCGATTCGGACGATTCGGTTGTTTGCCGGTCGCATCGCCGATTCCTACATCGAGGGCGCCGCGGTCTGGAGCAAGGGCGACGAAGCGGAAGCAGCACCCGCGGCCGCCGCCCAGACTGAAGGCGAAGTCCCTGAGCCGGCCGCGGTTGAGACGCCGGCGGCGGCCGAGACCGCGGCGGCAGTTGAGACGCCGGCGGCCGCCGAGACGCCGGCCGCGGAAGGGCAGGCCGAGCCTGCGGCCGCCGAGACGGCGGCACCTGCCGCGGCCAGCGATAGCGCGTAAGCCATCGCGCAGGTTTGTGGTGAAGCGCCGACGGTCCTTTCGTCCGGCGTGCGAGATTAGTGAAGTTCCAGTCAGGGGCCGGTCAGGCAAGGAAACCGGGGCCCCGTTAGGGAGAAGGAAGCGATGAGCAAACCAGTGACAGTCGCAATGGTCAAGGAACTCCGTGAGCGGACCGGCGCCGGCATGATGGACTGCAAGAGGGCCCTGGTGGAGACCGGCGGCGACGTGGAGGAGGCGCTCGACGCGCTACGCAAGAAGGGTCTGGCCTCGGCCGCCAAGAAGGCGGGTCGCGCCACCAGCGACGGGCTCGTCGTCTCGTACATCCACGCCGGCGGCAAGATCGGCGTGCTGCTCGAGATCAACTGCGAGACGGACTTCGTGGCTCGCACGGCGGACTTCCAGCAGTTGGCGCACGATCTCTCGCTTCATGTGGCCGCCAGCCAGCCCCGCTTTGTCGGTCGCGACGAGGTGACGGCGGACGTCCTCGAACGGGAGAAGAAGATCCACCGGGAGCAGGCGCTCGAGTCGGGCAAGCCGGAACACATCGTCGAGCGCATCGTCGAAGGGCGGATGGGCAAGTTCTTCGCCGAGAATTGCCTCCTGGAGCAGCCCTTCGTCAAGGACCCGGACAAGAAGGTCGAGGACGTGCTCAAGGCGGCGATCGCCAAGCTGGGCGAGAACATGCGCATCTGCCGCTTCGCGAGGTTCCAGCTCGGCGGCGATTCGACCGTCGCCGCGGCGGTTCTACCGGCCTCCGATCCGTCCTGATCGCCGAATGACCGAAGCCCCCGCCCCCAGGCCGGCGTACCGCCGCATTCTGCTCAAGCTGTCGGGCGAAGCCCTGATGGGCGACAAGCCGTTCGGCATCGACGAGGGGGTCGTGGCGAGGATCGCGGCGCAGATTCGGGGTGTCTTCGAAACCGGCGTGGAGATCGGCATCGTGGTTGGGGGTGGCAACGTAATCCGCGGCCTGGCGGCGAGCCATCGCGGCGTCGAGCGGGCTACCGGCGACTATATGGGCATGCTGGCGACCGTGATCAACAGTCTCGCAATGCAGGACGCGCTGGAGAAGACCGGCGTTCCGACCCGCGTGCAGACGGCGCTCGAAATGCGCAGCGTGGCCGAACCGTTCATTCGCCGACGGGCGATCCGGCACCTGGAGAAGGGTCGGGTCGTGATCTTCGGCGCCGGCACCGGCAACCCCTACCTGACGACGGACACCGCCGCCGCTCTGCGCGCGAACGAAGTCCAGGCCGAGATTCTGCTCAAGGCAACCCAGGTCGACGGCGTGTACAGCGCCGACCCGCGCCGGAACGCCGATGCGAAACGCCTGCCCGAGGTGACCTATCAGGAGGTCCTGGAGCGCAACCTCGGCATCATGGACGCAGCCGCGATCAGCCTGTGCCGGGAGAACGACCTGCCGATCGCGGTCTTCGATCTCGGTGTGGAGGGCAACATTCTGCGGGTGGTTCTGGGGGAGCGGGTCGGTTCCCTGGTCAAGTGAGCCCGGCGCAAGCTGCTAGAGCTAGAGTTGCAGCCGCACGAGGAGGCAGGGAGGCCTATGCAAGAGCTGTTCTTGGAGATGGAGATCAAGATGAAGGATGGCGTCGACCACCTTCATGAGGAGCTGAAGACACTGCGGACCGGTCGAGCGTCGACCGCGCTGCTCGACGGGGTGACGGTCGAGTACTACGGCACGCCGACGC
Organism: Thermoanaerobaculia bacterium; assembly: GCA_965232105.1. Lineage (GTDB taxonomy): Bacteria > Acidobacteriota > Thermoanaerobaculia > Multivoradales > Multivoraceae > Multivorans. The sequence goes on along the minus strand of OZ246956.1, from coordinate 476,505 downwards.
CGCTCAACCAACTCGCGAGCCTGTCCGTCGCCGATGCCACGTTGCTCGTGGCGCAACCGTTCGATCCGACCCAGATCGCCGCGATCGAGCGTGCGATCCTGGTAGCCGATCTGGGGCTGAATCCCTCCAACGACGGCAGGATCGTCCGTATCCCCGTGCCTCCGCTGACCGAGGAGCGGCGCAAGGAGATGGTGAAGCGTGCCCACGAGATCGCGGAGCGGTTCCGCAATACGGTGCGCGGCGTGCGGCGCGAAGGCAACGACCGGCTGAAGCAGATGGAGAAGGCCAAGGAGATTTCGCAGGACGACGAACGCCGCGGGTTCGACGAGATGCAGAGGCTCCATGACCACTACATCGGGCTGGTGAACCAGGCGCTGTCGAACAAGGAGAAGGACATCCTCGAGGTCTAGCAACCTGACTGTCCACGCAATTGTCCCGGCCGCCGGAGAGGGCACGCGGTTCGGTGGCGATCGGCCGAAGCAGTTCTCCCTGCTCCTGGATCGTCCGCTACTGGCCTGGACGGTCGAGCGGCTTGCAGCCGCCCCGGTCATCGACCGGGTGGTTGTCGCGGCTCCGGCGGGGCGCGCCAGGGAGACGCAGGAAATGCTGGCAGCGGAAGTTGGGCCGCGGCCCGGAGTCGCGGTGGTCACGGTAGAAGGTGGCCGGCGCCGCCAGGATTCGGTCGCGGCCGCTCTGGCGGCGGCCGCCGCGGAACCGTCGGACTGGGTGGCCGTTCACGACGGCGCCCGTCCCTGTCTGAGCGCGGTCGATCTTGAGGCGGTCGTCCAGGCGGCGGCGGAGAGCGGTGGGGAGGGAGCGGTCCTCGGACGCCCGGTGAGCGACACGCTGAAGACGGTTGAGTCGGGTCGACTCGGCGCGACGGTCGCTCGGGCCGCCCTGTTTCGAGCCGAGACACCCCAGGTCTTTCGGGCTGGCGGACTGGCGGCTGCGCTCGATCGGGCGGCCGCGGATGACATCGACGTGAGCGACGAGAGCAGCCTGTTCGAACCGGGCTCGGTGGCTGCCGTCGCAGCGTCCCAACCGAACCCGAAACTCACCGACCCTTCCGATCGCGCCACGATCGAGGCACTTCTGCGGCGCTCGCGGAGAGCGCCTGGGGACGTCGAGACAGCGATCGGCCACGGCTACGACGTGCACCGGCTGGTCGCCGGCCGGCCCCTGATTCTCGGCGGGCAGCGCATTGCCCACGAGACCGGTCTGGATGGTCACAGCGATGCCGACGTGGTGCTCCATGCGATCGGCGACGCCCTGCTCGGCGCCGCGGGGCTCGGTGACCTGGGGGTCCATTTTCCGCCGTCTGACGAGACCTGGCGCGGGGCCGATAGCTCGGACCTGCTCCAGCGGATCGTTGAGCTGGTTCGCGAGCACGGGTTCGCGGTCCGCAACTGCGACGTGACGCTGATCGCCGAGCGGCCGCGAATGGCGCCCTACCGCACGCGGATCGAGGAGCATGTGGCGCGTCTGCTTGGACTCGATCCCGTGCGGATGAACTTCAAGGCCACGACCCACGAAGGGTTGGGCCCTCTCGGTCGAGGCGAGGGCATGGCGGCCGAGGCCGTCGTGCTGGTGGAGCGGCGGCCCATATGAGCGGGCAGGGCGATCGCCGCGGTGTCTCGGAGCCGGCTCCCGGCGTGGACTGGCGGCTCGGGTTCCAGCCGGTACGCGAGATCCTGCGCAGCCACCCGCACCAGGTCGCCGAAGTCGTCATCTCGAGGACGGCGGGGCAGCGCCGGCGGACAATCGAGAGCCTGTGCGCGCGCCACCGCGTGCCGGTTCGAAGCGTGGCCGCCGCTGAACTGCGAATCCGGCTCGAAGCGGCGGGACTCGAACCCGCGCCGGCGCGTGGCTTCGCGGCGGTCCTGGCGTCCGGGCATCGGAATGAATCCGCGGTCGCCGCAGCCGATTCGCAGCTCGTCGTGCTGGTCGAGGACGTGCAGGATACGCGGAACCTGGGTGCTCTGCTGCGTGTGTGCGAGGGCGCCGGGGTCGGACGTGTTCTGATCCGTGACCGCGGCGCGGCGCCGGTTTCCGCCGCGGTCGCCCAGACCGCCGCGGGCGCGGTCGACTGGCTTGACGTCGAGCGGATTGTGAACAGCGGCCAGGAAATCGAGCGCCTCAAGAGTGACGGTTTCTGGGTCTACGGAGCCGACGGTGCGGGTGACCCACCGTGGACGGTCGACCTGAGCGGTCCGATCGTTCTCTGCATCGGCGGCGAGGCGCGCGGCCTGCGGCGCCGGACGAGAGGCCTCTGCGATGGCCTTCTCGGTCTGCCGATGCGGGGCCGCGTAGAGTCGCTGAACCTCTCTACCGCGGCTGCCGCACTGCTGTACGAGGCGGTGCGCCAGCGTCTTGTCAGGCCGTAGGGCGTGGCGTAGACTCCGGCGTCGCCGTGGCGCCGCCATGGTGCCCAAGTGTCTCGGTGGCGAGGGCCGGCATAGCTCAGTTGGTAGAGCAACTGCCTTGTAAGCAGTAGGTCCTCGGTTCGAGTCCGGGTGCCGGCTCCACGGGGGAAGTTGCCGGAGGTGTGGCCGAGCGGTCAAAGGCAACAGACTGTAAATCTGTCGGGCAAAGCCCTACGATGGTTCGAATCCATCCGCCTCCACCACCTTCCTGGCCTCGGCGGGGCTCGCGGGAGTAACTCAGGGGTAGAGTCACAGCCTTCCAAGCTGTTGGTCGCGGGTTCGAATCCCGTCTCCCGCTCCACGCCGCGCGGAGCGCCGGCGTGGAGCGGGAGACGGGATTTCGGCGTTCGGCGCGCGTTTCGCGCGCGGAGCGCGCGAAGAAGCGCGTCTCGGCCAGCGAATCCCGTCTCCCTTGTGCGCCGCCTGTAATGCGGTCGCCGGCCTTCGGCCGGCACAGCTTCCCTACTCTGCCGCCACCACCGCCGTCGCTTCCACCTCGATCAACAGCGACGGGTACACCAGCCCCGTAACACCGACCCAGGTCGCGGCGCGTGGCGGGTCCAGTCGCAACACCTTGCCCTGGGCACGGCCGACCTCCTGCACCTTCTCCGGATCGATGTCCTTGATGAAGACGGTCGTCTTCACGATGTCGTCGGCGCTCGCTCCGGCCTGCTCTACCCGCTTGACGACGTTGGTGAAGGCGATCTCCGCCTGCTCGGCCAGAGAGGCGGCCGGCGCCTCGGCGCCGTCGGCCCAGCCGATCTGGCCCGAGACGAGGATCGTCGTGACGCCGTTCGCGGTCGTTTTGGCGATGTGGGAGAAGCCCTGTTGCGAGCCGAGGAATTCCGTCTTCAAGTCTTGTGCCTCCGCGTTGGCGGCTACGAGCAGGAGGGCTCCGAGGAAGAGGGCAAGGTGCTGGGATTGTCTCTTCATTGCTGTCTCCTGGTTCGTGCCGTGCCGGTCGTTCGAGAGTGACCGTCGAGTGTAGGGGATGCCGGCGGTGGTGGCCAGCTCGGCGGAGAGGCGTCGGTGCTGCCGTCGACTTGCTACGCTGCTGCGCGGACGCAACGCTGACTCCCAGGCAGATCTCGGAGGCTTCAGAAATGAGAGTGGATCGTCTTCTTCCGGCCGGATCGGCACTGTGTGCGGTGCTCTTGCCCTTCCTGCACGGGCCGGCATTCAGCAGCGAACAGCAGTGGGTCACCTACTCCGGAGGCGACGGCCCCGGGGCCGGCCGCAAGGTCGTCCTGATCGCCGGCGACGAGGAGTACCGTTCGGAAGAGGCGCTGCCGATGCTCGGCAAGGTGCTCTCCGTGCGACACGGTTTCGAGTGCGTCGTGCTGTTCTCGATCAACGCGGAGACGGGGGCGATCGATCCGGAAGAGCAGACGAACATCCCGGGTCTCGAGGCTCTGGCTGACGCCGACCTGATGGTCATCGCGACGCGGTTCCGGGAACTCCCCGACGAGCAGATGAAGCACATCGTCGACTACGTCGAATCGGGGCGGCCGATCATCGGACTGCGGACCGCGACTCACGCCTTCTCCTACCAGCGCAATCCGGACAGTCCGTACGCGCACTGGAGCTTCCGCAGCGAGACCTGGCCAGGCGGGTTCGGCCAGCAGGTGCTGGGGGAGACCTGGATCAACCACCACGGCCGCCACGGCCGGGAAAGCACCCGCGGCGTAGCGGCCCCCGGCGCCGCCGGCCATCCGATCCTGCGCGGAGTGACCGATGTCTGGGGGCCGACGGACGTCTACGGCGTGGAGAACCTCGATGACGACGCGGAGGTGTTGCTGCACGGCGCGGTGCTGGCCGGCATGACACCGAACGACCCGCCGGTCGAGGGAGCGAAGAACGACCCGATGGAGCCGCTGGCGTGGACTCGCTCGTACACGGGCAGCGGCGGCAAGGCCTCGCGGGTGTTCACGACAACGATGGGCTCCTCGACGGACTTCGAGAGCGAAGGACTGCGCCGCCTGATCGTCAACGCCGTGTATTGGGGCCTCGGCATGGAGGACCGGATCCCGGAGTTGAACGACGTGGGGATCGTCGGCGAGTACCGGCCGACGGATTTCGGCTTCGGCAGCCACGCGGTGGGCGTCATGCCGTCGGTCCACGCGCTGCCGTAGCGCGGCAGAAGGTACGGAAGCCGGCGCTTTGCGCCGGATGCCGGCCAGAAGGCCGGTGCACCCAGTTTCTGCCGCGCACGCGCTGCCGTAGCGCGACCGATCCGGCTCTAGCCCGCATGTTTCACGGGGTGATTTGAGATCGGGCCTCTTCCCGCGGATAATTCAAGTGTTACGAAGCATTTGGACCATCCGCAGGAGTGAGACCCGTGATCACAGAGTGTACTCGGTCGCAGCTTGAGTTCGGGTTCCACGGTCGTCGCCAGGTGACGGCCTGTTTCGACGGCGGCCGTTTGACGACGGAGGGCGGCGGGCTGCTGCTTCGGGAGACGGACGCTCGCATCGGTCTGCTGGAGCGCATGGCGTCGTGTTTTCGGGACTACCGGAATCCATCGGCGGTGGAGCACACGGTTCAGGACCTGGTGTCTCAGCGGGTCTACGGTCTGGCTCTGGGCTACGAGGACCTGAATGATCACAATCAGCTTCGCCTTGACGCGTTCATGGCGCTGCTGGTGGGCAAGTCGGACATCACGGGCGCCGATCGTCGTCGGGCGCGGGACAAGGGTCGCCCTCTGGCGAGCGCTTCCGGGTTGAATCGTCTGGAGCTGTCCCTGCCGGAGAAGGCTTCAGTGGACCGCTACAAGCGGATTCCCGCGGACAGTGCGGCCCTGGACCGTCTGTTGGTGGACCTGTTCCTGGAGGCTCATGATGAGGCGCCGGCGGAGATCGTGCTGGACCTCGACGCGACGGACGATCCTCTGCACGGGACCCAGGAGGGTCGGTTCTTCCACGGCTACTACCGGTGCTACTGCTACATGCCGCTGTACGCGTTCTGCGGCGAGCACCTGCTGCTGGCGCGTCTGCAGCGGTCGAATCAGGATGCCAGCGTCGGCACGATCCGCGAGTTGGCGCCGATCGTGGCCCGGATTCGGGAGGCGTGGCCGGACACGCGGATCGTTCTGCGCGGCGACTCGGGCTTCTGCCGGGAGCGGATCATGGCCTGGTGCGAGGCGCAGGGGCTCTTCTATGTGGTCGGCGTGGCGAAGAATCGGCGCCTTGCGAGGCGGCTCGCGAAGGCGCTTGCGAAGTCGCGGCGCCGATTTCATGCGACCGAAAAGGCCTCGCGGCGGTATCGGGAGTTCCGCTACCGGACCCGCTCCACCTGGTCCCGCAAGAGGCGAGTGGTGGGCAAGGCGGAATGGCTCGAAAAGGGCTCGAATCCTCGCTTCATCGTCTCCAATCTGCCGAGAAGCCGAGCCGGCAAGCAGCCGCTCTACGAGCAGCTCTACTGCGCCCGCGGAGACATGGAAAACCGCATCAAGGAGCAGCAACTCGACCTCTTCGCCGACCGCACCTCCACCGCCACCATGGCCGCCAATCAACTCCGACTCTACTTCTCCTCCTTCGCCTACGTCCTGCTTGCCGCCGTCCGACGGCTCGCTCTCGCAGGCACCAGCAAAGCCCGACTCCAGTGCGGCACCCTGCGCCTCCGCTTCCTCAAGATCGCCGCCCGAGTACGCATCACCCACCGCCGCATCTGGATCCACCTGTCAAACGCCTTCCCCTGGCAGAACGACTTCGCCCAAGCCCTCGCAAACCTCCAACGAAAACCCCTCTACCACCCGCCGGCCTGAGACCGGACGAGAAACCCGACACCACAACACGCCGCCTCGCATCGACTCCACGCCGGAGTGCGCCCGAAGACCGACCGGACGCGCTGACTCAACCTCCTCCGACGCCTCGATCCGCCAACTCCAACCCCACAGGCCTCCTGCCGAGCCTCCGACAGACCGAGGAACCGCCATCAAGAGGGCTTCCCGGCTTTAAGACCCCACACTGATGCAGCGTCGGTGAAACATGCGGGCTAGGAAGGGCTGTGCGTCACGACGTAGCGGTAGAACCGGAGCATCAGCCCCTCTTCGTTCTTCTCCAGCCAGGCTGCGGCGGCCGGCGTGAGCAGCAGCGCACGGCACGGCACGCTCGCCCGGACGTCATGGGGAGTCGTGGCGTCGGCTGCGTCGACGCGCCCGATCACATCGCCCGGGCCGTACTCTGCGAGACGATTCCCCGAGTCGTCGAACCGGGAGGCGCGGCCGCTGACCAGCAGCAGCGCTCCCTGGGGCTTGTCGCCTTCCGCTGTGATCGTCTCGCCGGCCGCGCACTCGATCGGCTCCAGCCAGGGGTCGAGATCGGACACGAGATCCTCGAAGAGGATCTGCCGGTCCAGGTAGGCCGCCAGATCGTCGGCGACGACTTCGAGAAGCCTGGGGTCGGCACCTTCCGCCTGGTCGCCTCGAGCTTCCGCGTGTGCCGCGAGCACCAGGTCCTCGCATCGCTCCAGCGCTTCGTCCGTGTCCTCCGCGAGCAGGAGGCGTTCGTGGGCTGCCGCCGGCAGATCCCGTTTCAGTCCGAATTCGAGCTCCGTGGACATCCCGCTCAGCGCGACCCGAGTGCCGGACTGGTGGGCGGCGAGGATGAACCGGCCGATCGCGTTCACGGCCGAGACGTCGGCGCCGGTCGTCGCGTCGAAGTCGAGCAGGATGCAGATCGGTTTCTCTTCGGAGGCGAGCGACTGCTTCAGGCGGTCGGCCAAGGTGTGAGCCGTGCCGAAGAAGATGTACCCGCGCAGCGTGTAGGCGTGCACGCGTTCTCCGTGCATGCGCAGGATCGCTCGATCGGGAACGGGCCGGCTCCGGCCGCTGCTGCGATCGCGCGCGGTGAAGCGGGACGCGACCGGATCCACCGAGGCCAGACGGGTGAGCAGGAAGCTCACGAGAACGAGCGCGCCGACGCCCACGCCGACAAGGAACCCGAAGAACAGGATCGTCAGGAAGATCAGGACGACGATCGCGAACTCGGGCCGGGGCAGCCTGTGGCGGATCTTGACCAGCCAAGTGTCGAGCAGGGTCGCGCCGGTGAACATCAGGACGCCGCCCACGAGCGGCGTGGGCACGAGCCGGAGCGCTGCGTTGCCGAACAGGCACACGGTCGCGATGAACAGGGCGGCGGAGATGCCTGCGACCCGCATCTCCACGCCGAACATGAGGTTGCGCAGGGAGGGCGGCACGCTGAGACACCCCGGCGGAGTGCCGCCGAGGCCGGCGGCCATCGACGCCAGACCTGTCGTACGGAACTCGTTGTTCCAGTCGAGCTCCACGCCGCCGGCCAGTTCGAACGCTCCGAGATAGATCACCAGGCAGATCAGGGTCATCAGCACCAGGGCCAGCAGGCTGGGAATCTGCGCGGCCACCGCGGTCCAGTCCACAAGGCCGAGGATCGTCGGGTCAAAGAGCGGCAAGAGGCCGCCTTCCGCCGACTCGGACACACCGGCCAGCAGGAGGCCGTTCGCTTCCGCGTAGGCGAGTGAACCGTCCAGCACGGAGAGAACGAAGTAGAAGGCCGCGATCGTGAGGACGAAGCTCACCGGGAGGATCAGGGGGCTTCGGTGCCGCCTCGTCAGGAGGAAGAGGCCAAGGCCGTAGGCAGTGCCAAGACCCCAGTTGAGCACCGTGAACGGCTCCAGAATCGACGCGAGGTCCCCGAGACCCGGTGTGGCGCCCATCAGCGAGAGGGCGATCTTGAAACAGAGCGCTCCGATGCCGGCGACGAACCCGCACGCCAGAGGGTAGGGAACGAAGCGGACGAGGTTCGCCAGCCGCAACGAGCCGAGCAGCGTCGCGCACAGACCGGTGGCCAGCGAGCCGATCGCGATCGTCGCGACCATCGTCGCGAACAGGGCGTCGGACTGAAGCGAGAGGGTCGCGCCGATCCCGGCCAGGACGACGAGCGTGGCCGGCGGCGACATCCCCACGGCGCCGCGGAAACCGCTGCCCAGGGCAACGATCAGGCAGACGATCGCGTTGCCCAGCAGCACGAGGCGGGTGCCCGGGACGGACCAGGGCGCCAGGGCGCCGGAGAAGACGACGCTGCCCAGCGGCACGACGGTGACCACCACGTTCGATCCGGCGATGAGACCGAGGATCAAGGCGGAGGGGATCTGGCTTGCCCTCGCGTTGCCGTTCCGGTCCGATGCGAGTGAACGGAGCAGCTTCATCGGTGGGGACGGACGGCAAGAGTGGTCGCCGAGCTCATCGAGGACTTCCGTCGCCAGGATCCTGGACGAAGGCTTCTTTCTCGAGCACAGGGGTTAGATCGTAGAGGAACTCACGCTGCCACCAAACGGCTGATCCGCCAGCCGCTCCGTTGCCGGCGTCTGCGCCGGGTTCGCTGAACGCGTAGTCGTAGAGACGGAGTCGCACGAAACCAGGCGATTCGCCCTGGCGGCTCGCTTCGCCGAGCAACCCCAGAACCGCCGGTTCGCCCTCGAACAGCCGTGCGACGAACGCTCCGAGCCAGTCGGCTCGCTCCGGATCGAGCGCCGCGAACCACATCTGCCAGTCGAGCCGGGGCATGTGGGGCTGGGCGGCGCGCGGCGGCCGCTTGGGGTCGCCGGGCTTGAAGCGGAAGACGAGTTCGTTCCAGATGACACCGTCGGCGCTCGCCTCGACCACGATCTCGGGCCGCGAGGTCGTCATCGCGCGGAAGAGGCCGTAGCCGTTGATCGAGCGGAACGGTGCGGCGGCGCGCAACAGGGGCGCCGCCGGATCGACGAGAACCCGGTCGACGAGGTCGGCGGCGGCGACCGCCCGGCGGGGAGTGTCCGGTCCACGCGGCAGCGAGCGGGTCAGTTCGCGGGCCGTGACCGAGAGGCTGAGCAGCAGGATCGTCGTGGCGGCAAGCCAGCGGAACCGTGTTCCGGCGCCGCCGGCGAGGCGCTTGGGATCGGCCGCGCTGGCGGCTGGAGGGTTTCCGGGTCGCGACGGACCCGCAAGGGGCAAACGGTCGAGCCAGGACAGGCAGAGCACGGCGGTCAGCAGGTTGAAGAAGCCGTAGTTGCCGGTCGCCGCGATCAGCAACTGGAGTGCGAGCAGCAGCCACACGCCGGGCCGTCGCAGGCGGCGCCAGAACAGGCACCAGGGCACGACCAGCTCGACCGCGAACATGATCGCGACCGAAAGGCGGTGGAACCAGTCCGGGAGGTGGTGGGCGTACCAGCTTGCCGTGACCGGCAGCGGCTGGGTCAGGTAGTGCACGTCGAGTGCGGTCAGTTGCCACCATGTCGAGTCGAGGCTGAGCAGCTTGACCGCGCCGGAGAGGAACATCAGCTTGACCACCAGGAGGCGGAAGAGCCACAGGCCGGGCTGGCCAGCCGCGGCCACCGGAGCGACCTGGAAGGCGGAGCGGACGGAGCCCGTGAACGGCCGCAGCCGCGACTCGGCACCAGGCGGCACTCCCGGCGGACTTCGAAACGGCCAACCCAGGGGGGCGAGCACGACGCCGCAGAGCGTTGCCTCGAGCAGCAGCGTGTCCCACTGGAAAGCGAGAAAGGTCTGGCCGCCCCAGACCAGGGACAGGTAGCAGAGCCACAGCGCTCCGAAGACGGGCGCGGTCACCATGCCGGCGAGTGCCAGCAGCGACAGCAGGACGCCGGCCGCACAGAGAGCGTGAAGCGCCGCGTCACTGGAAGAAAACCAGAGCAGCGAGGGCGCGTTCACGAACCGTTCGAGTGGTCCGGCGCCGAGTACCCGTTCGAGGGAGGTGAAGAACTCTCGTACCGGGAGAATGCCGCGCGACCCCACGAGACCGTCGATCTGGACCCAGAGCGAGACGAAGGCGACCAGGTGGACGGCGGCGAGGAACCGAAGCAGGAGCCGTGGCACGACTCCTATCCTGACGGAGCGGTGGCATACTGCGGCGCCTGCCGGCGAACCGATCCGGCACTGGGGGTGCGCAATGGAGATGGAGACCTTCCAACTGGAGCGGCAGCAGTCGCTCTGGGAGCACAAGGTGGACATCAACCTGAGCGAGAGCGGCGTCGACCCGCTGACGCTCGACGGTCTGGCGGCGCTGGGGCTCGATCTGGATCGGCTCCACGGCGTGCCGCTCGAGTACATCCAGTCGAACGGCACGCCGGAGTTGCGGTCGCAACTTGCCGGGCACTACGCGGGGGCGACGATCGAGCATCTACTGGTGACGACCGGCTCGTCCGAGGCGAACTATGTGGCCGTGCAGGTGCTCGTCGAGCCGGGGGACGAGGTCGTGGCGATCGTGCCGAACTACCTGCAGGTGGGGTTGGCCGCCCGTGGTCTCGGCGCGTCGGTCAGGGACATCCCCCTTCTGCCCGGCGCCGACGAATCGAGTTGGTTGCTCGACTGGGAAGCGTTCGAGGCGGCGGTCGGGGCGCGGACGAAGCTCATCTACCTGAGTCATCCGAACAACCCGACTGGACATGTGTTCACGCCATCCGAACTGGACCGCATCGCCGCAGCGGCGGACCGGGTCGGCGCCTGGGTGCTCTCGGACGAGGTCTACCGCGGCGCCGTGCACGACCTGGCGCCGGGCGAGGAGGCCCCCGGCATGTGGGGCCGCGGCGAGCGCGTGATCGCCGTGTCGAGTCTGTCCAAGGCCTACGGGCTGCCGGGCACCCGCCTGGGCTGGATGGTCGGTCCGCCTGAGTTCATCGAGCGCTGCTGGGCGCGGCGCGACTTCACGACGATCGCTCCCGGGGCGCTTTCCGATGCGATCGCCCGCTTCGCCACCGAGACGGCGAACCAGGAGCGGTTGTTCGAGAGGGCGCGGCGGATGATGCGCACCAATAGGGAGAGCTTCCGCGACTGGACCGGCCGCCAGAACGGCGCGCTCGCGTATCGAGAGCCGCGCGCCGGCGCGTTTGCCTTCGCACCCTTCTTCGACAACGGCCGCCTGGCCGACTGCGCCGGTTTTGCCGAGCGGCTGCGCCGGAACCGCAGCGTACTGCTGGTGGCGGGCCGTTGGGCCGGCATGCCGGGCTATCTGCGTTTCGGTCTCGGGCTTGAGCCCGGGCCCTTCGCCGAGGGCCTGCGCCGGGTCGGGCTGGAGATCGAAGGTGCCGCGGGAGTGGCCTCGTGAGCAGTGCCCGTCTCCGGCGCGCCGTCCATTTCGTCCCCGGCGGCAACGACCGGATGCTGGCCAAGTCCCTGGGACTCGAGGCGGACACGCTGATCCTCGACCTCGAGGACGCGGTGACCCCGGACCGCAAGGAGGACGTGCGCCGTGAGGTCGCCGGCTGGCTGAAGGCGACGGACTTCGGCGGCAAGGAGCGCGCGGTGCGGATCAACGACCTGATGAGCCATTGGGGCCGGGAGGACGTCGAAGTCACGATGGAGCATCCGCCGGACGCCTACGTCGTGCCCAAGGTCAGCGGCGTCGACGATGTGCTGCGGGTCGACCGGCTGGTCGCGCAACTGGAGCTGGCCCATGGTCACGACCTGGGCGGCATCGCTCTCATCCTGATCGCGACCGAGACGGCCGGCGGGGCGCTCAATCTCGCCCACCTCACCGCGACCACGCGGGTGTCCGCGCTGACCTGGGGCGCCGAGGATCTGTCCGTGTCGATCGGCGCGAGCCGGCGCCGCGACGAGCGCGGCGAGTACCTGGACGTGTTCCGCTACTGCCGGTCGATGACCCTGCTCGCGGCGCGAGCCGGCGGCGCGCAGCCGATCGACAGCGTCTTCGTCGACATCGGCGACCTGGACGGCCTCCGCCTCGACTGTCAGCGGGCGGCCTGGATGGGCTTCGAGGGGAAGATGACGATCCACCCGAACCAGATCCCGATCGTCAACGAGGTCTTCACGCCGAGCGAGGCGGAAGTCGCTTCCGCCGCCGCCCTGGTTGCCGCGTTCGCCGAGAACCAGGCCCAGGGCCGCATGGCCTTCCGCCATGAAGGCCAGATGGTCGACGCCCCGCACCTGCACCGCGCCGAGCGGGTACTCGACCGGGCGCGTCAGGCGGGCGCGATCAAGTAGGGCTTGCTCGCCAACACCTCGACCTCGGAAGAGACCTGGATCTCGATGCCGGTCTGCTTTCCGCCGACATCTCGTCGCTTGACGCGGTGGCCTTCGTGAAGAAGGTCGGCGAGGCGTTCGGCGTCGAGGTTCCCCCCGAGGAGGTTGCCAACTGGAAGAACCTGCGGGACTTCGCCGCGTATTCCGGCGCCGCTTGAGCGCCGCGGTCGGCGGGGCCTGCCTCGATCCTCGGGTCGACTGGGCAGGCCCCGCGCCGACCCCTTTCCGGTGTTGACTCGTGCGATTCACAGCTCCGGTCGAACCAGTGTCGTGTACGTCGACCTGGGGTCCTGTTCGACCCGCGAGCGAGAGGCCCTGAGGTGGCTTGACGGACCGGAGCAGGCACGGCGTCGTGGGTTCGTGCGGTCCGGGGCCGCGCCGCGAGTTCACTCTCTGCCGCGCGGTGCTTCGAGCGCTGCTCTGCCGGGAACTCGGTTGCGGCAACGAACAGCTCTCCTTCGGAGTCTCCGATCATGGCAAGCCGTTCGAGATTCCCCCGGCGATGAATCGAGGCGCGACGAGTTGTCTCGTGCGTCTTCCCGTGGCGCCCTCGGTTCGATGGCGGCTCGAGAATCTCGGCAACCGGCGCTACGCAGCGGCCCGACCGCGCCCCAATCGATGCGCGCCGCGTCGGCGAGTACTACGGGAGGCCACAGGTCCGATCCCGAGATGCCGGCGAACAGGAGCCCTTCGCAGGCTACCCAAATGGCAGGATCGGTTTGCGCGAACCGAATCGCCTCTCCCTCTCCCTGAACGTCCGGTACTCGCCCGGCGTGGCCCTGGCGGTCGGCTGGACAGCGTCGGCGGGGCGAGTCAGAGTCGATGGCTTGAATCGGCGATCACAGTGGAAGCGGCGGGCATGGGCCGCGTTGGCGCTAGTCGCCGCCTTGGGGCTCCTCAGTTGCGGGCCGGGGCCGGCGCCGGTGGAGGTGGTCGATCTCGCTTCGGAGTTCCGGTACGCCGAAGTCAGACGGGAGCGGCCGCTGATCGACCTGGGAACGCCTTCAGCGGCGGCTGCGCTGGTCGGCGGCTGGTCCTGGAACGAAACCGATCCGAGGGGTGCCACGTTCGTGTGGGCGGTCGGGCCGCGTTCGGAGGTCGGGGTGTTTCCAGGCACTCGAGAAAGCCGTCCTTTGCCTGCGACTGGATTGCGCTGGGGGACGGTCCGATAGCCGGCGAGGCGCGCGGCGGATGGAGCGGCCGCTCCGGGTGGGGAGGAGGCGGGCGTCGCCCTGCGCGGACTGCGGCTGACCGCGGAACAGCGCGGCTCGCCACCGCCGGATCGGGTTGCCGAAGAGCCGCCTCCCGAAGAGCCCGGAGCCCCGTCGCCGTCTTCGCCGGGCGGCGAAAGGCGACCGGACTCCATCCTGCTCTGGATCGTCGACACGTTGCGGGTCGATCGGCTCGGTCTCTACGGCCACGAGCGTCCGGTGTCGCCGAACTACCGCCGATACCGGGTTCGCGCAAGGGTTCGACCGCTTCGACTACGCCGCGGTCGACGTCGACGATCTCGCCCGGCAGGCGCTCGCGTGGCTGGACGAACTGACCCCCTGAAACCCTTCTTCCTGATGATCCTGAGCGTCGAGCCGCACGCGTCCTTCGCGCCGGCGGAGCCGTTCCGGAGCCGGTTAGCGGCCGGAGTCGACGATCCCGAGCTGGGTTCGGTGGCCCACCTGAGGGCGTTGAGCAGCAAGGAGGCAACCTCGACGCCGGACATGGTGGAGAAGCTGTTCCTGCTCTACGACGGGGAGATTGCCTGGAACGACCACGTCTTCGGGAAGTTCCAGCACGAGTTGGACCGGCGGGGCCGTAACCCCCTCGTCGCCGTCATCGCGGACCACGGTGAAGCGTTCGAGGAGCGGGGCGTCTTCGGCCACGCCTGGGACCTTCACCGCGAGGTGCTGGACATCCCGTTTCTCATCCACCTGCCGGGGCAGACCGAGGGTCGCCGCTTGGGGCTGCCGGTCCAGCAGGCGGACCTCCTGCCGACGCTGATCGAGATCGCGGGCGGTGAACCGGGACCGGGGATCGAGGGCGATAGTCTCGTGCCGTTGCTCCACGGCGGAGCGGACGGTGCCCCGCAGGTGCTCGCTGACCGGCTGCTGCTCTCGACGATGGACACTTTCCGGCGACCCGCGGCTTCCCTGGTCCGCGGCCGCTACAAGCTGATCGAGCTGCGTCGGCCCGGTCATGCACCGGCCCGGCAACTGTTCGCTTGGCTACATCGAGTAGGGGAAGCCCCGCGCGCCGCGGAACGGAGCGGGCCGGGCGGCGCCTGATGCCGACGGTGCCGCCTGACCGCATGGAACCTGGAGTGCGGCTGTAGACTGGTTTGATCGGTGAGTCTACTTGGGGAACGGATGCCCTCTTCCATAGGGACGACGATCGGGCTGCTGGCCGCTCTCTCGATCCTTGCGGTGCCTCCCGTCGCAGCTTGTTCTTGCATGCAACCGCAACATTGGGGCTTCCTGGTACCGGAGAGCGGTCGCGTGCCAGCCAACGCGGTCGGAGTAGCTTGGCACAGGCCCGCGGGGTCGAGGTCCTTCTCGTTGATCCTGGCGCAGGTGTCGGTAGAGGAGAAGCAGCGCGACGGCACCTTTGAGCAGGTGCCAGCAATGGTTGAAGCCGTGTCCGGCTTCGACGGCGTCTTCGTGATCGGACCGCGAGCCGGCCTCCGAGTCGGCGCGACCTACCGGTTCACAGATCGTGGTGAGCGTCGTGGCAAGGTGCCAGAGCAGGTGCTCGTGACGGTCGACGCGGCGCTGCTGGAAGCCACAACACCGCTGTTCCTTCGAATCTGGCCGCTCTACTCGGAGACCATCCGTGTGGTTGATGGCGGAAGCTGCTCGGCTCCCCTTTGGGTCGCCCAGGTCTTGACCGAAGCCAGGCTGCCGGATCTGCTTCAAGGATGGCGGCATCAACTCCTGTATCGGACATTCGTGGGCGACCGAGCCTGGCGCCCCAAGAGCGGTGCATGTCAGCACATCCCACCAGGAAGAAGCTGGAGGGACACGACCGCGGAAGACCTTCTGTACAGCGCATGTCCGGCTCCGACGGGAGAAACCGGCAAGCACAGGTCGTATCAGGGGCGTTCGCGGGACCGTGGACTCGAATCCGCCGAACACGTCGTCAAGGTCCAGGCCTTCCTCCCCGGCACCGACATCGTGCTCGAGACCGAGGCTCTCACCGCAAATCTGGGTTGCCCGGGTCACCTGGAGCGGTGACCGGAGCGAGGTCGAGGCTCGCCTGGGCGGCCGGATCGACGTACTGGCCGCTGAGATGGAATCGATGAGGACCAGCTTCGACGCCCGGTTCGAAGCGTTCGACAGGCGTATGGACGAAGGCTTCGGCGCGCTGAGGCGGGAGAACCGCTTGCTGTTGCTGTTCTTCTCCACCATGTTGGGGCTGCTGATGGCTCTCTTCCGTTTTCGGCGTATAGGGGGATCAGTGGGGATGGGCCGCGAATCACGCTACACAGGAAGCTGCGGACCAGCGGGCTCTGGCGGAATGCGGCGGAGGCGGCAGCGTCGTGGTGCGTATGCAAAACGAATGCGGGGCCTTCGCAGCCGACACCCAGAGCGGAAGCACGGCCTATGGATGGGCAAAGAGTCAGACCGCTTCGGAAGCCTCGTACCGCCGCACTGGGTGAATGTCGCAGCCGAGGCGGGGTGTCGTGCGCAGTCCGTACCTGGGGCTGTTCGGGTTCTTGGATACCGGATTCAAGTTGGAGCGGGTAACGCACTATCTCTTTGAGGTGGCTTCGACCACGTGGCATGACGGCGGCTACGCCGCGAGCGCCGACGGCTTCTTTGCTTGGAAGCTCCTGCCGTGGGTCCCCTGCCACCGCCACGTCACCGAGCCGTGGCTGAAGCTGATGGGCCAGGCGGGTTCCAGCGGAGAGGCGTTTACGATCGGCTCGGGACCGCTCAGGTATGAAGCGAAATCGGACGGGGAGCTCTTCCTCTACGTGAACGACGCCGTCCTCGGCCTGCCGGGAGACGGCCGGACGTTGCCCTAGCGCAGGTCATGGGGCCCGAACACAGGCACGGCGATCGTCAAGATCAGGCCCTTGGAGTGAAGCGGAACGCAGCGCCACGGCGTGTGTGCCGCCCGGCACTCAGCGCAGAGCAAGCGCGATGAAGCCGCCGGCCATCGGCGCCATCATGGCGAGTATTCCGCCGATCATCCACTTGATCGCCCTCATTTCGCCCCGCAGACCGCCCATCTGGCCCGCGATCTCCTGGCGGAAGCTCTCGAAGCGGTCTCGGACCTCCTGGCGCAGGGCCTCCATCGCTCTCTCGAGAGCGTCGATTCGGGCTGTGTTGTTCGCCACGGTCGTCGCCAGGTCGCCCAGGTCGGCGCGGACTTCGGCGATGTCCTGCTTGAGTTCGGTTCGGACTTCGGCGATGTCCTGCTTGAGTTCGGTTCGGACTTCGGCGATGTCCTGTTTGAGCTCGGCGCGGACTTCGGCGATGTCCTGTTTGAGCTCGGTTCGCAGGCCGGCGATGTCCTGCGTCAGCGCGCCTTGAACCGCAGCGACATCCTGCTTCGTTGCCAGCGCTTCCTGAGCGTCACCGATCATCTGGAGTAGCGCCTCCGCCTGAACTGAGTCGAACCCGGCTGCTTCGAGCCGTCGCCTTTCCGCCTGGGTGGACGATGTTACCGCGTAGCGTTCCATTTCTTGAGCCTCCTGCTGACTTGGACGGATCTCGGGCCGATCTGTCGGATACGCGACTCCGCCCGCGGGTTTCGCGGCGCCTGCTTGAGGTCCGGGCGCCGCCGCGTTGCTATAGTGCTCACTCGCGTGAACAAGCTCCTCGGCCGCACCTGCGCCCACTTGGCGGGCGCCTTTCTTCTGTTCGCACCCGGTACGGCGGCTCAGCCCCCCGACCCGCCGCTCGAGGTCCTGATGCGCGCCACCGACGACGCGATGCGGGGCGAGTCCAGCGAGAGCCGGATCACGATGCGGATCAGGACGCAGCGCTGGCAGCGGGAGTTGCGGCTCCATGTCGTTTCGGAGGGGAGCGAGAGGGCGCTGGTCCGGATCGAGGCGCCGGCCAAGGAGCGCGGCACGGCAACGCTCAAGGTCGAGCAGAACATCTGGAACTATCTGCCGAACGTCGACCGGACGATCAAGGTGCCGGCGTCGATGATGCAGGCGGCCTGGATGGGCAGCCACTTCACGAACGACGACCTGGTCCATGAGTCCCGCTACAGCGAGGACTTCGAGTGCGTTTACCGGGAGCGACCGGCGGACCAGTCGGGCCATTGGCTCGTGCGCTGTGTGCCGTTGCCGGACGCTCCCGTCGTCTGGGGCGCGATCGACGCCCGGTTTCGGGCGCGGGACATGCTGCTCGACCAGGCGGAGTACTACGACGAGCGCGAACGTCTGGTGCGTACGATCCGCTACGAGGACTTCGGTCCCCTGGGCGGCAGGACGCTGCCGCGCCGGATGCGTGTGATCCCGACGGACGATGCCGGCGAGTTCACCGAGATCGTGTACGAGGAGCACGCGTTCGACGTCGTTCTGCCGCCGGCTACGTTCTCCCTGCAGTCGTTGCGGGAGTAGGGCGGCGTTGGGCACGCGGCCGGGAATGAAGATGGAGTCGCGCCGCCTCGACCTGGAGGACTGCCGGTGATTCCAGGTGCCGCATGAAGATTCTCCGCATGGCCTGGCGCAACCTGTGGCGCAACGGCCGCCGCACCCTGGTCACGGTCGGCGCGATGACTCTGGCCCTGTGGACGATGGTGGTCTACACCTCCCTCATGCAGGGGATGCTGGGCAGCATGGAGAGCACCCTGCTCGACGTGGAACTGGGCGAGATCCAGATCCACGCCGACGGCTACCGGGAGCGGCCGTCCATCTGGGAGCGGATCGAGGATCCGGACGCGCTGCTCGAGGCCCTGGACGAGACCGGGCTGCGGTCGAGCGCGCGGTTGCTCGGCGGCGCCCTGGTCGCTTCGGGCGACGCGTCGACGGGCGCCTTGCTCAAGGGTCTGCGGCCGGAACGCGACGCCCAGGTCAGCGATGTCCATCAGCGGCTCGACCGGGGCGAGTGGCTCGACCCGTCCGATCCCGAAGGCGTCGTGCTGGGGTACAGACTGGCGCGGACGCTGGGCATCGACGTTGGCGACGAACTCGTGGCGCTCAGCCAGGCGACCGACGGCAGCATGGCGAACGACCTCTTCCAGGTCCGGGGAGTGCTCCAGAGCCTGAGCGAGGAAACGGACCGGGCGACCGTGTTCCTGGTCGAGGACCAGTTCCGCAGCTTCTTCACCCTCGAGGACGGCGCTCACCAGGTCATCGTCCGCAGCGGGGAGGGGCAGGACCTGGCGGCGGCGGCCGGAGTCGTGGAGCAGGCGGCGGCGTCGAGCGTCCCGGGGGTAGAGGTCAAGAGCTGGCGCGACCTCCTGCCGGGGCTGGCGAACATCTTCGATTCCGCCCAGGCCGCGGTCCAGGTGGTGGCCTTCATCGTTTACGTCGTGGTCGCGATCCTGATCCTGAACGCCATGCTGATGGCCGTCTTCGAGCGGATCCGCGAGTTCGGCGTGCTCAAGGCGATCGGCGTTTCGCCCCGGCGGGTGCTCGCGCTCATCCTGATCGAGGGCGCGCTGCAGGCGGCGTTGGCGATCGTGATCGGCCTCGTAGCGAGCCTGCCCGCGCTCTGGTTCGTCACGGCGAGGGGGATCGATGTCGGCCAACTGGGCGGTACGGCGATCATGGGCGTTTCGATGGATCAGGTCTGGACCGGCGCGGTCAGTCCGGCGACGATCGCCGGGCCGGTGATGATCCTGCTGTTCATCGTCGGGCTGGCGGTCCTGTTCCCGGCGGTCAAGGCTGCCCGGATCAGCCCGATCGAGGCGATCCATCACCAGTAGCGTGGTAGTGCGGGAAGAAGGAGTACGAAGATGAGCGGACAAGGCGTCGCGACCCTCGCCTGGCGCAACCTGTGGCGGAACCGCCGGCGGACCCTGCTGACGATGGGCTCGATCGTCTTCGGCGTCTTCCTCGCCGTCGTGTTCACCGCGATGCAGGACCGCAACTGGAAGGACATGATCGATCTGGCCGCCCGCCTCGGGGGCGGGCACGTCAGCCTGCAGCATCCCGAGTATCTCGACACGCCCACCCTGACGCGCACCGTCGTTCGCGACGAAGCGGTGGCAGCCGCGCTCGACGGCGAGGGCGGTCGGATCGCGCGCTCGGTCGACCGGGTGGTAGGGCCGACGATGCTGGCGACGGCGGGCGAGAACTTCAGCGCCGCCTTCATCGCCTTCGATCCGGAGGTGGAAGACGAGACGACGTTGTCGATCCTGGAAGCGCTCGACGAAGGAGAGGCGCTCGAGCCCGGCGACGCCCAGGGCGTGATCCTCGGTCACCGGCTGGCCAGCAATCTGGGGATGGAGCTCGGCGACAAGGTGGTCTACACGGTGACAGACAGGAACGGGGAGATCGTGAGCGGCCTGGCGCGACTGCGGGGAACGCTCAGGACCAACGCCCCGACTGTGGACGGCGGGTTCTGCCTGCTGCCGCTCGATACCGTACGGGACCTGCTCGGCTACGGCGACGACGAGTCCACGATGGTCGCCGTGTTCCTGCAGGATCAGCGCAAGAGCGGCGGAGTCGCCGGTCGGCTTGACCGGGAACTAGGCGAGACCGTGGCCGCCGTCCCCTGGAACACGAGTCAGCCCCAACTCGCCGCGTTCATCGCGCTCAAGGTTGGCGGCGCGGTCGTCATGGAGATCCTGATCGCCGTTCTGGTCGCGGCCGGGATCTTCAACACCCTGTTCGTCAGCGTGATGGAACGCCTGCGGGAGTTCGGCATCATGCTGGCGATCGGCTGGAGCCCGGGCCGGCTGTTCCGCCTGGTGATGATGGAGAGCGTCTGGTTGGCGGCGCTCGGTCTGGTCGGCGCGTTCCTGATCACGCTTGGGCCGTATCTCTACCTTTCGTCGACGGGGCTCGATCTGACCGCGGTTTACGGCGGCACGGTGGAGGTCGCCGGCGTGGGTCTCGATCCGGTTCTCAAGGTCGGCATCTTCCCGCGCAACGCGGTGCTGATCGGCCTGTTCGCCGTCGTGGCGACCCTGGCGTCAGGGATCTACCCGGCCTGGCGCGCGGGCAAGGTACAACCGGTCGAGACGATCAAGGTGGTGTGACGTGACCGACGATCCGATCATCTCGCTTCGCGACGTGACCAAGGTCTATCGCCAGGGCAGCGTCGACATTCACGCGCTCCGGGGTCTGAGCCTGGACGTCGAGGCGGGCGAGTTCACCGCGATCTGCGGTCCTTCCGGTTCCGGCAAGACGACGACGCTGAACCTGATCGGTGCGCTCGATGCGATGACCTCGGGTTCGATCGCGCTCGAGGGGCAGGAGTTGGGCAGCCTGAACAAGAAGGAACTCAGCGCGCTCCGCCGCGACCGGATCGGCTTCGTGTTCCAGGCCTACAACCTGATGCCGGTGCTCACGGCCTACGAGAACGCCGAGATGGTGCTCTGGGTCCAGGGCGTCGACGCGGCGACGCGGCGCGAACGGGTGATGGACCTCCTCGATCAGGTGGGACTGAAGGGGTTGGAGGATCGCCGGCCGTCCGAACTGTCGGGCGGGCAGCAGCAGCGGGTGGCGATCGCTCGCGCCATTGCCAGTAATCCGGCCGTGGTGCTCGCCGACGAGCCGACGGCGAACGTGGACTCCGAGACCGCGGAGACTCTGCTCGGCCTGATGGAGACCCTCAACCGGGACCAGGGCGTGACCTTTCTGTTCTCGACCCATGATCCACAGGTGATGGAACGGGCCCGCCGGGTGGTGCGCCTGGTCGATGGCGGCGTCGCGAGCGACGAGCGCCGGTAGCGGGCGGCTCGGGCCGGCCGGCGCGGTGGCCGCGGTCCTGCTTGCGGTCTTGGTAGCGGCCGCGGCGGCCCCGTTGACGGCGCAGACCGTAGTGGGCGGGGACGTGCGGATCTTCGCCTTTCAGGTCCTGGAGGAAATCGATGGCGATGGCGGCGAGGACGCTGCCGAAGACGCCGTGCCCCGCGGTTCCGGCGGCGTGGAGCTCGGGATCCTGCGGCTCAAGCTCGATTCCCGCTGGCGGGCGGGATCCCGAGACCGCTTCCGCCTCGAGGTGCACGGCGTGGCGCAGGCCGTGTCGCCGCCCGGTAGCGGTTCCCTGACCTCGGTGGCCACCGGCGCCACGCGGCGCTTCTTCGACCTGGAGTCCGACTCCTTCGGCGGCGCCGACGTGGCCGGCGCCACCGAGATCGACCGGCTCAATCTCCGCTGGGACCGGCCTGGGTTCCGGATGGTCGCGGGGCGTCAGGCGATCACCTGGGGCGTGAACTACTTCTGGCCCGTGCTCGACCTGTTCGCCCCGTTCGCGCCGCAGCGGATCGACCGTGCCTACAAGCCCGGCGTCGACGCGCTCCGGTTCACCGTGCCGGTGGGCGACTTCTCCGAGGTCGAAGTCATCGCGGCGAGTCAGGGCGCGCGGACCCCCGACGACCTGAGCTTCGCTTCGCTGGGCCGCTTCCACAGCGAGCTCGGCGAGGGCGCCTCGAGCCTCGACTTCGGCTACATGGTCGGCGGCTTTCACCGCGACTTCGTCCTCGGGGGCTTCTTCTCGGCCGACGTTTGCGGCACCGGCCTGCGCGGAGAAGTCTCCTGGACCAGTCCCGGCTGCGACCCCCGGAGCGCTCATCCGGTGTTCGGCTGCGGCGACTTCTGGCGTTCCACCGTCGGTGTCGACCGGCTGCTGACGCCGACCCTGACCCTGATCGCGGAAGCGAGCTGGAACGGTTTCGGGGCCGGCGATCCGGCGGATTACGCGCGGCTTGCCGATGCCGACCGTGTCCGGCGCGGCGAGGTGGTGTCTCTCGGACGACGCCATGCCGCTCTTTCGCTCGCGTGGCAGGCTCATCCGCTGCTGACCGTGAGCGGCGCGGTCCTCTTCAACCGGGAGGATTCCTCGGCACTGTTCCAGCCCGGCATCACCTGGTCCGTCTCGGACAACGTGGCCGTCGGCGCGGGCTTGATCGTGACCACGGGGACCGGCCTTCGAGACGGAGCGCTGGGCAGTGAGTACGGAGCGGTGCCTGTGGTGGCCTGGTCGTCCCTGACTGCCTACTTCTAGTCGCGGGTCTTTACGGGTTGTTCACGAACCGTCCGCTACGCTCCGATCCGGTAGCAGACTGTTCGATTTCACGAGATGAAGCACATGAAGACCTCAAGAGTCACTTCGGCCGGATCTTGTCTGGCGCTGGCCGTTCTGGTTGCCGCTTGCGGCGGCGGCGGTTCCCGCAACCTGATCCAGAACAAGGGCTCCGACACCCTGGTCAATGTGGCCCAGGCGTGGGCCGAGAGCTACGCCTCCGTGACGTCCGAGACCGTCGTCGCGGTGTCGGGCGGCGGGTCGGGGACCGGTATCGCGGCAATGATCAACGGCACGGTCGACATCGCGAACTCGAGCCGCAAGATGAAGGACTCCGAGATCGAGCTGGCGCGCGGAAACGGCAACGAGCCGATCGAGTTCGTCGTCGGCTTCGACGCGCTGGCGGTGTACGTCCATCCCGACAACCCGCTCGACCAGGTTTCGCTGGAGCAGTTGGCCGAACTCTACGGTGAGGGCGGCGACGTTGACACCTGGAGCCAGTTGGGCGTCGAGGTGCCCGGCTGCAGCAGTGACGAGATCGTCCGCGTCAGCCGCCAGAACAACTCCGGCACCTACGTCTACTTCCGCGAGGCGGTGCTGGGCGAGCGGCGCGACTTCAGGCTCGGTTCGCGCGACATGCACGGCTCGAAGGACGTGGTCGATCTGGTCGAGAACACGCCCTGTGCGATCGGCTACAGCGGCCTCGCCTACGCGACGGACCACGTGAAGATGCCCTGCGTCAAGAAGGGCGAGGACGGCGACTGCGTGTCTCCCTCGGTCGAGACGGCGATTGACGCTTCATATCCGATCGCGCGTCCGCTCTTCATGTACACGGCGGGCGAGCCTCAGGGCGCCATTCGGGAATACCTCGACTGGGTGTTGAGCGACGAGGGCCAGTGCATCGTCTATGAGAAGGGGTACGCGCCGCGGGGCGACGTGAACTGTTCGTGACCGGTGCCTAGCAGCCCGTGAAGCTGCGTCCGCACTCTTCCGGCGATTTACATGGCTGACATGACGCACGCCGCCGACCGGCGCGATCTTGCCTGGTGGGTCGACCGGGCGATGCAGGTGCTCGTCCTGGCGGGTGGCCTGTCGGCGATCGTCTTCATCGCCGGCATCTTCGTGTTCATCACCCGCGAAGGCGCTGGCTTCGTCTTCGACCGGCTCGACTTTCGCGAGTTCTTCTTCTCGCCTCGTTGGACGCCGACGTCCAGCCACAATCCGACCTACGGCGCACTGGCCCTGATCGCGGGCACGGCCTCGGTGACCGGCCTCGCGATGGTCGTGTCGGTGCCCTTCTCACTCGGAGCCGCGATCTACATCGGCGAGTTCGCCACCGGCCGTGTGCGCGAGACGCTCAAGGTGCTAGTGGAGCTTCTGGCCGCGATTCCGTCCGTGGTCTGGGGGTTCATCGGCCTCTCGATCATGAACCCCCTGATCATCCAGGTCTTCGACGTCCCGGTGGGCCTCAACGTCCTGAACTCCGGGATCATTCTGGGCTTGATGGCAGCGCCGATCATGACCACGATCGCCGAGGACGCTCTGAAGGCGGTTCCCGACACGTACCGGGAGGCCGCCGAGGCGATGGGAGCGACCCGCTGGCAGGTGACCTTCAGGGTCGTCCTTCCGGCCGCGCGCAACGGACTCGTCGCGGCGACCTTGCTGGGCGTCGGCCGGGGATTCGGCGAGACGATGGCGGTCCTCATGGCAAGCGGCCACTCGATCAACCTGCCGACCAGCCCCTTCGACTCGGTGCGGGCGTTGACCGCGACGATCGCCGCCGAACTGGGGGAGACGGCCGCCGGTTCAGACCACTACCAGGCCCTATTCACGCTTGGCATCTTCCTGTTCCTGGTCACCTTCGCGATCAACTTCGCGGCGGACGTCTTCGTCAGGGGCGGCAGGCGCAAGCACCGCCGCCGGGGCCGCCGCCCGGCCGCGTCGGCGAACCCATAGCGATGCGCAGGACGGCGCATGTTTGAAGCGAC
Source organism: Thermoanaerobaculia bacterium (assembly GCA_965232105.1). Lineage (GTDB taxonomy): Bacteria > Acidobacteriota > Thermoanaerobaculia > Multivoradales > Multivoraceae > Multivorans. Next base: position 451,937 of record OZ246956.1, on the reverse strand, counting down.
CGCGCAGAACCGCCGCAACCGGAGGGTCGAGGGCCTGTTCCGGCTGCTCTTCCTGTGGATGACCTGCATGCTTATCCTGCCGGTCGCCCTCATCCTCGGCGTTCTCATCGTCCGAGGCGGCCCCGCGATCTCGTGGGAGTTCCTGTTCAGCCAGCCGATCAACAACATGACCGCGGGCGGCATTCTGCCGGCCCTCGTCGGCACGGTGTGGCTGGTGGTTGTTGCCCTGATCGCCTCGGTGCCGGTCGGCGTGGCGGCGGCCCTCTACCTCAGTGAGTACGCGCCCGACAACCGCCTCACGCGGGCCATCAACCTGGCGATCATCAACTTGGCCGGCGTGCCGTCGATCGTCCATGCTCTGTTCGGCCTCGGCGCCTTCGTCATCTTCTTCCGTTTCGGCACGAGCATCCTGGCCGCGAGCCTGACCCTGGCGATCATGACGCTGCCGGTGGTCATCGTCGCCACCCGGGAGTCGCTGCAGACCGTGCCGCTCGCCTTCCGCGAGGCGTGCTGGAACATGGGCGCGACGCGCTGGCAGACGATCCGCAAGGTGGTTCTGCCCAACTCGATCAGCGGCATCCTCACCGGGGTAATCCTCGAGGTTTCGCGCACCGCGGGCGAGACCGCGCCGATCATGTTCACGGGTGCTGCATTCTTCCTGCCCTTCCTGCCGCAGGGGGTGCTCGACCAGACGATGGCGATGTCGCTGCACCTGTTCGTCATTTCGACCCAGGTGCCGGACGTGCCGGAGCACATGCCCTTCGGCGTCGCACTGGTTCTGATCTCCATGGTGCTGGCGATGAACGGGATCTCGATCGCCTTCCGCGTTTACCTGCGGGGCCGCAAGAAATGGTGAGCGATCCCGTCCAGGTGAGCGAAACCGCCGGCTACGCGGTCGAGGTCGAGGATCTTGCGATTGGCTACCACGGCAAGCTGGCGCTTTCGGGCGTCACGCTGCAGGTGCCGAGGTACGAGATCTTCGGCATCATCGGCCCCGCGAACAGCGGCAAGACGTCCTTTCTGCGTGCCATCAACCGGATGGATCTGCTGACGGCGGGCATGGAGGTGTCGGGCAGCGTGCGGGTCGAGGGCCGGGACGTCCGCAGTTGGCGTAATCCGTATGCCCTGCGGCAGCGCATCGGCGTCGTGTTTCCGTTGCCGGTCGGTCTGCCGATGACGATCTACGAGAACGTCGCGCTGTCGTCGCGGCTGCGGGGCACTCGAAAGAAGGCTGACCTGGATGTCGTCGTCGAACGCTGCCTGCGGCGCGCGGCGCTCTGGGACGAGGTGAAGGACAGGCTCGATTCCCTGGGCAGCCTGCTCTCCGGCGGGCAGCAGCAGCGCCTGACGATCGCCCGCGCCCTGTCCCAGGATCCGTCGATCCTGCTTCTCGACGAGTTTTCGATCGCGGTCGATCCGGTCACCACGATGCGGATCGAGGAGGTGCTGGCGGAACTCAAGTCCGAGATGACGATCGTCCTGGTCACGAACCTCGTCCAGCAGGCGCGGCGGCTGGCTTCGCAGACCGCCTTCTTCCTGACCGGCGAGCTGGTCGAGGTGACCGAGACGGAGGCGATGTTCGAGGGTGCCGCTCAGGACCCGCGTACCACCGCCTACGTCGAAGGGAAGTTCGGATGACCTCCGGCGGCGATTCGTCGGCGGCGATCTTCGTCGAGAAACTGAGCCTCTGGTACGGCGACTTCCAGGCCCTGTTCGACGTCGACCTGCGGGTCCGGGCCGGTGCGATCACGTCCCTGATCGGCCCTTCGGGTTGCGGCAAGACGACCCTGCTGCGCTCGGTCAACCGGATCAACGAGCGCCTTCCCTACGTGCGCACGTCGGGCAGCGTCCGGCTCTGGGGTCTCGACATCTACGATCCGAACGTGGAGCTGGCCCAGCTTCGCAAGCAGGTGGGCATGGTCTTCCAGCGCCCGAACCCGCTACCCCTGTCGGTTCGGGACAATGTCCTGTTCGGGACTCGGGTTCACCGCCCGAACGAACGCCAGCCGACGAGAGGCGAGTCCGACCGGATCGTCGAGGAGGCACTGCGCGAGGTGCTCCTCTGGGACGAGCTGAAGGACTCGCTCGACCGCCGCGGCACGGAGCTCTCGCTCGAGCAGCAGCAGAAGCTCTGCATCGCCCGGCTGCTGCCGGTCAAGCCGAAGCTGCTGCTGATGGACGAACCCTGCTCGGCGCTCGACCCTGCCGGCACGGAGGCTGTCGAGGAGCTGATCTGGAAGCTGCGCGGCGACTACACGATCCTGATCGTCACCCACAACATGGCTCAGGCACGCCGGGCGAGCGAAGAGTGCGTCTTCATGCTGCTCGGCGAGATGATCGAGCACAGCGACACGGCATCGATGTTCCTCAACCCGGCGAACAGCCAGACGGCCGCCTACATCGAGGGGCGGTACGGGTAGCCAGCGGCCCAGATGTGACAGCATGTCGTCATATTTCCCGGAAATATGACGGCATGCTGTACAACGAACCCTATCCCCGGCTAGCCCGAGCTCCGAGTCGCAGCTTCTTTCTGCTCGGCGTTCGCGGGGTCGGCAAGAGCACGTGGGCACGCAGGAACCTCGCCGAGGCGCAGCGGATCGACCTGCTGGACGAGGCGCGGTACCAGGACTACCTGGTCGATCCGTCATTGTTCGCGGCGGAGCTGCGGTCGTTGCCGCCGGGCGGCTGGGTTGTCGTCGACGAGATCCAGCGCCTGCCGAACCTTCTGAACGAGGTCCACCGGTTCATCGAGGAGCGCCGCCTCCGCTTCGCGCTTCTCGGGTCGAGTGCCCGCAAGCTGAAGGCGTCGGGAGTGAACCTGCTAGCCGGGCGGGCGCTGCGACGGATGATGCACCCCCTGACGCCGGCGGAGCTCGGCCGTGACTTCGACTTCGAGGCTGCGCTTCGATGGGGGACGATTCCGTTGGTTTGGACGGCTGAGGACCGTCGCCCGACGCTTGAGAGCTACGTGCAGCTCTACTTGCGGGAGGAAATCCGCGCCGAGGCGCTCGTGCGGAACCTGGCTGGCTTCGCGCGCTTCCTGCCGGTCGCCGCTCTTTGCCATGGAGCGACTGTCAACGTCTCGGGCATCGCGCGTGACTGCGGCGTCGCAAGGGCCACGGTGCAGGGATACCTGGACATCCTGGAGGACACGCTGCTGGCGTACCGGCTACCAGCGTTCGAAGCGAAGCTGCGCGTGCGCGAGCGACGTCACCCGAAGCTCTACTGGATCGACCCGGGGCTGGTTCGGGCTACGAAACGCTCCCTTGGTCCCGTGGCGCCCGAGGAACGAGGGACGCTGCTCGAGGGATGGGTACTGCACCTGCTAAGGGCACACGGGGAAGAGACTGACCTCTATGAGGCGGTTCACTACTGGAGCCCGCATTCCTCGGCCAATACGGAGGTGGACTTCCTGCTGCGCCGTGGCCGCGAGTTGCTCGCGGTCGAAGTCAAGGCCCAGGCCAGGTACCACACGGGACAACTCCGCGGCTTGCGGGCGGTGGCCGAGTTGGAGGGTATGACCCGGAGGATCCTCCTGTATGGAGGCAGGAGATCGTTCCGCACGGCGGACGGGATCGACGTGTGGACCTTCGAGCGGCTCCATCGGACTTTGGCGGAGGATGCGCTCTGGCCGTGAGCGCGCGGACGGCCGATGATCTGCACAGCGTCGGAAGCTGGAAGGGCCTCGCGGAGCGGTGCTCCGGCTCAGGTCGTTCGCGATACGACGAAAGGGACCGGACCGCCGAATCCACCGGGCTTCAGGCCTGGCGTAGGGGATGCCCCGGGTACCGGGTCGAGCCGCCAACTCTGCGCTATGCAGGCAAGCCCGGCGACGATGACCGCGGTTGCAAGGTCTTCTCCCCTGCAGCGTCTGGGTTCCATACTGAAGGTGAGAAACGCGTCCTGGTGTGGGCAGCCGCTGCTCTCCTGCCACCGCTCCGGCCTGAACTCTCCAGGATCCTCCCAATAGTCGGATCTGTGGTTGATCACGTCCACCGTGACGACCACGAGTGTTCCCTTCGGTACAAGGTACCCGCCGAGCGTAAGGTCCTTCATTGCCTTGCGCGGCGCCAGCAGCGCGCCAGCCGGATGGACACGAAGCAGCTCCATGCATACGGCTCGGGCGTAGGGAAGGCGATCGAGGTCCTTCCCGTTTATCGGTCGGTCGCCGACGACCTGCTTCACCTCTGCTTCAAGACGACTCCTGACCTTCGGATTCCGGGCCAGGTGGAACGGTGACCGGGTCAGTGCCCTGGTGGGGTGATCGAAGGCGCCGAACAGGATGCCGTACGCCTCGTCACGGATCTCCTCGTCGTTCGCGAAGGACCAATCCGCCGACCCGTCTTCGGTCGCTCTAACGAAGTGAGCGATGAGGCTCTCCCCGTTGCCATCTGAAGTTCTGGCCGCCCTTATGCACTCGTAGGTCGCTTCGTCCAACGCGCGGATTCGTCGACGGGCCTTGAGGTCGTGCGGCAGGGGCAGTTTCCTGATCAGGGGGTACAACCCCAGAGCGGCCGCTATCCAGTTCAGTTTGAGTGCTGTGAGAGCGGGGATGGCGGCCTCCGCGAGTCCTTGTCCGCCGCCAATGAGGCAGGCTGCCAGAGCGTTCCAGGTGAACCGCTCGAATAGCTCGCGGCCGTCTATTGTCTTCCCTTCCTGAAGCTCGTGTGTCAGGCAGGCCGTCTCTGACACGGCTATCCGCCTGAAGGCGTTCATGCGGTCGGGCGTGAGTCCGCCCTCCACAAGCTTGGTCAGGCGCCGGTGTTCGTCACCGATCTGGGTCCGGGCGAGGCACTTCGACTTGACGAAGTCGAAAGCCGTCCTCGGATGGTGGACCCCGAGCAACTCGACCTTCTCCACGAGGGCTTCATGAGCGGCGTCCACGGAAGAGACGGCGCAGTACCTTGTGTTTGGCAGCCTGAAGGACACGATGTCGCCGTAGTTCTCATGGAGAGAGCGAAAGAACGTCGTGTCGTCCGCGGCCATGCGGCGCAGCGTCTGGAGTCGGCCCCAGGGCGGGTTTGGAGGCAGTGCGTGGTTCATGTTGAAGACCTCGGCCAAGACGCCCCTACGCTCCCGGCCTCCTGCGACCGTTGACCATCCATGGTCCCGTAACGCCGACGGCTGTGTTGTTCCGCTGGGGTTCGGCGCCTGATTCGGGCTCCAGTCGAAGCTGCTGGGCGAGGGACGCGATGCCGAAGACGAACAGTCTCTCGGCGATGTCGATTCCGCGGCACGTGTGAGGCCCGAGACCGAAAGGAATGTACCCGTGCGCGGGACATGGAGGCCGGGGCGGTGGTGGATCCTCCAACCAGCGCTCCGGCCGGAACCCCGGAGCGTCGTCCCAGTACTCGGCACGATGGTGTAGCTCCCGCATGCCAACGTGAACCAGAGTTCCCTTCGGGATCAGGTGGCCGCCCACGACGCGGTCCTCGACTGCTTCCTTCGGCAGGAGAATCGGTGCAGGCGGGTCGAGCCTGAGCACCTCCTTGAGCACGGCGCGGATGTAGGGAAGCCGGTCAAAGTCCTTGGCCGCGATCTCTCGATGGCCAAGGACTTCGTCCACTTCACGCTCCAATCTCGACCGAACCTCCGGATTCCGAGCGAGGTGATGGATTCCGAACGCGAGCGCCCCGGTCGGAGCGTCGATGAAGCCCGTCAACAGGATGATCAGTTCGTCGCGGATAGCCTGATCGTTCTCCAGAGGCCCGGCGGCGCCTTCGCAGTCCTTCGCTCTTACGAGTCGCAGCGCATCCACCGTAACTCTACATGCGTTGAGCGACAATAGTACGAGATTCTTGTTGGCCAAGGCATTTATAGCGCGATTGAGAGCCACTCGACGGGGAGTTTGCGCCCTCTTGAACGCCTCTGGCGGTGACGATCCGATTCGCGCGGTACTCGGGGCCGGCGTCTGTGGCATCATCGGCGGCTGTCAAATGGCGGCCGAAGGAGGCTGAGTATGGGCAGATACGGTCTGACGGACGAGGTGATCGAGCTGCGCGAGCAGATGCGCGCGTTCATCGACGGCGAGGTGATTCCGGCCGAGCCGGACCTGGAGTCGGAGTCGGGAGAGGACCGCACGCGCGGTCGGCTGGCCGAACTCAAGGCGCTGGCCAAGCAGCGGGGCCTGTGGGCCCTGGGCCACCCGGCGGAGATCGGCGGGGGCGGGCTCCCGCTGATGCCCTTCGTCTACCTGAACGAGATCATCGGCCGCTCGCACTATGGCCAGATCGCCGTGGGCTCCGCGTCGATGCAGGACTCGATCATGCTCCACCTGTACGCCAGCGACGAGCAGCGGGAGCGGTGGCTCAAACCCCTGGTTGCGGGCGACATCTACCCATCGGTCGGCCTCACGGAACCGGAGGTCGCCGGCTCCGACCCGACCCTGATGCAGACCCGGGCGGTGCTCGACGGCGACGACTGGGTGATCAATGGCCACAAGTGGTTCACCAGCGGCGCCAGCCGGGCCGCGTTCACGACCTGCTTCGCGCTGACCGAGCCGGAGGCCCAGGGCCACCGGAAATTCTCGTCGATCATCGTGCCGACGGACACGCCCGGCTACGAGATCGTGCGCGCGGTGCCGACGATGGGCACGACCGCCGGCCAGCACTGCGAGGTGCGCTACAACGACGTCCGGGTGCCGAAGGACAACCTTCTCGGAGGCCGCGGCGAAGGGTTCGTCATCGCCCAGAAGCGTCTCGGCCCGGGCCGCATCTTCCACTGCATGAGGTGGCTGGGGCAGGCCCAGCGGGCCTTCGAGTTGATGTGCGACCGTGCCAAGTCGCGCTGGGCGCACGGCTCCTACCTCTCGGAGAAGGGCGAGATCCAGCGCTACATCGCCGAGTCGGCGGCGGAGATCCAGGCCGCCCGGCTGATGACCCTGGACGCGGCCGAGGCGATGGACCGCGGCGACCGGGCCCGGGTCGAGATCTCGCTGATCAAGTTCTGGGGCGCGCGGATGCTCCACAACGTGATCGATCGGGCGATCCAGGTCCACGGAGCGCTCGGCGTGACCGGCGATACGCCGCTCGAGAAGATGTACCGCGAGGCGCGCTACGCGCGGCTCTACGACGGCCCGGACGAGGTTCACCGCATGGTCGTCGCGCGGCGCATCCTGCGCGATCCGCAGGGCCGGGTGCCCTGGGGCACGATCAACGGTGGCGAGAACTAAGGGCTTGTGTCGCGGAAACTGGGTGCGCCGGCGTCCCCGCCGGCTTCTGCGAACGAGCGCGCCGCGGAGCGGCGACCGTAGTGGGGCGCTGGTCGCGGCGCTCGTCCTCGTTATCGGCCTAGGCTGCGTGAGTCCGTCGCCGGGAGTCGCCCAGTTGCGCGCCGGCGCCGCCACGGTCGAAATCACGCCGCCGGCCGGCTCCCTGCTCTACGGCTACGGTGCCCGCGGCACGGACCGGTCAGAGGGAGTTCACGATCCGCTCTACGCGCGGGCGCTCGTCCTCGAAGCGGGCGGTGAGACGGCCGCGCTCGTGACGCTCGATCTCGGTTCGATCCGCAAGGAGAACACCCTGCCCGTGCGGCAGGCGGTCCGCGACGCCGCCGGCTTCGACCACGTGCTGCTGAACGCCTCCCACACCCACTCCGCGCCACTGTTCGAGGCAGACTTCCCGAGCGCCGAGCGCCCATGGGTCGAGGAGCTGGAGCGGAAGATCGCCGGCGTCGTCCTGGAGGCCCATGCCGCTCTCCGCCCTGCCCGCGTCGCGGTGGGCTGGGGCCGGGCGAGCGAGGGGCACAACCGGCGCCGGGTGCTCCCGGACGGCAGCGTCGAGATGTTCTGGCGCAACCGCGAGCGGCTGCCGACCGCGCCGCTCGACGAGGCCGTCGGCGTGCTGGCGGTCGACGGCGCGGACGGCGAAGCGATCGCCACGGTCGTCAACTTCGCCGTTCACCCGGTCATCCTGGGGCCCGGGAACATGCTCGTCTCGGCCGACTATCCGGGCGCGATGGCCGCTCTGGTCGCGGAGAGGGGGGGCGGCGTGCCGATGTTCCTGCAGGGCGCCGCCGGCGACATCAACCCGTTCTGGGACAAGACGCCGCCCGCGGAAGGCGCTTTCGAGCAGGTCCGGATGGCGGGAGAGCGGCTGGGGCAGGAGGTCCTCCGCGTTCGCGCCGATCTGGCCGCGGCGGAGGCATTCCACGATCCGGCCAGCCTGTCCGTGAAGCGCCACCTGGTGACGCTCGACCCGCGCTGGGACCTCGACTCTCCGGTGGTCGAGGAGGGCTTCCGGCGCCACGGGCTCGAGGCGTCCCTCCAGAGGTACAGAGCACGCTTCCCGCGCGAACGGGAGGCCGAGGTGAACACTCTGGTTCTTGGTGACCGCGGCGAAGGCCAGTTCGCCCTCGCCACGTTCCCCGGCGAGTTCTTCGTCGAGCACCAGCTCCGCCTGCGGGCCGCGACTCAGGTGTCCCACGTTTTCTTTGCCGGCTACACGAACGGCGAACTCGCCTACTTCCCGACCATCGCCGCGGCGGCGCAGGGCGGCTACGGCGGCAGGGAAGCTACGATCGTCGAGGTCGGTGCCGGCGAGAAGCTGGTCGATCTGGCCGCGGTTTCGATTCTCGAGCAGGCCGGTTGGCTGCACGACGCGCCGCCCTGAGCCGCCGGCTTCTCCAACACACCCGCCCCCCGAGGAGACTCGACATGACGTTTCTTACCTGTTCTCCGCTTGGCCGGGACCATGGGCGGCGCCGGCTGCTCCGGGTCCTTCCGGCCACGTTCGTTGGCCTCGTCTGCCTCGCCTGCGCCGGCGGCGACGCACCGGCCCCGCTGCAGCCGACGGTCTACAGCGCGGCCGCCTTCCACAACACGACCTCGTACAGCGGCGCCTCGTTCTCGGCCGACGAGAGCCGCCTGCTGATCTCCAGCGACACGACCGGCGTCTGGGCCGTCTACAGCGTGCCGGTCGCCGGTGGCGAACCGAGGCAACTGACCGACAGCGCGGGCCCGGTGTTCGCGCAGAGTTACTTTCCGGACGACGACCGGTTCCTGTACGCCGGCGACCAGGGCGGCAACGAGTTGAACCATCTGTACGTGGGCTCGGACGGCGCCGGGGACGTTCCTGAAGGCGGCGTCGACCTGACGCCGGGAGCGAACGTGCGCGCCTCCTTTGCCGGCTGGGGGAATGACGGCGAGGCGTTCTTCGTGCGGACGAACGAGCGCACGCCGTTCGCCATGGACCTCTACCGCTACAGCGTGCCGCCGTCGGGAACCTGGGACTTCGAACGTGAGCTCGTCTTCGAGAACGACGGCACCTTCAACCTCGGTGACGTGAGTGACGACGGCCGCTGGCTGGCCCTCGACAAGCTGGCCAGCAACTACGACAGCGACGTTTACGCCTACGACCTGATGGCGGGTCACCTGGTGCACGTGACCGAGCACGAAGGCGAGGTCGAGCACTCCTCCGGCGGCTTCACGCCGGACAGCGCGCAGCTCTACTACGGGACGAACGAGCACGGAGAGTTCAACCAGGTGTGGTCCTACGACCTCGCCGGCGGCGCTCGCGAGCTCGTGCTTACCGCCGACTGGGACGTCTTCGGCGTGTCGTTCTCCGAGACCGGCCGGTACCGGGTGTCGGCGATCAACGAGGACGCTTCGACCGCGGTCGAGGTCCTGGATACCGAGACCGGCGCCCCGGTCGCCCTTCCCGACCTGCCGGCCGGCGACATCGGCGCGGTCCGTTTCTCGGCGAGCGACCGGCTGATGGCCTTCTACCTGAGCAGCGACCAGTCGCCCTCGGACCTCTACGTCTACGACCTGGAGCAGGGCGGCGAAGCGCTTCGCCTGACGCAGAGCCTGAACCCCGAGATCGACCCCGAGGACCTTGTGACACCTGAGGTGATTCGGTACCCGAGCTTCGACGGACTCGAGATCCCGGCGATCCTGTGGCGGCCGCACGGGGCATCGGCCGAGAACCCGGCGCCGGCGATGGTCTGGGTCCACGGCGGGCCGGGAGGTCAGACCCGCCGCAGCTACCGCGCCGATATCCAGCACCTGGTGAACCAGGGCTACGTCGTTCTCGGCGTGAACAACCGCGGTTCGTCCGGCTACGGCAAGACCTTCTTCCACATGGACGACAAGAAGCACGGCGAGGTCGACCTGCAGGACTGCGTCTGGGCCCGTACCTGGCTCGAGTCCCAGGATTGGGTGGATGGTTCCCGGGTCGGCATCATCGGCGGCAGCTACGGCGGCTACATGGTGGCCGCGGCGCTGGCGTTCGAGCCCGAGGTGTTCGACGTCGGCATCGACATCTTCGGGGTCACGAACTGGATCCGGACGCTCGAGAGCACGCCGCCCTGGTGGCAGGCGCAGAAGGTGGCGCTGCTCGGCGAGCTGGGCGATCCGGCCACCGAGCGGGAGCGTCTGCACCGGATCTCGCCGCTGTTCCACGCCTCGAACATCGTCCGTCCGCTGCTGGTCATCCAGGGCGCGAACGATCCGCGCGTTCTCCAGGTGGAGAGCGACGAACTGGTCGAGGCGGTGCGGGCGAACGACGTTCCGGTGGAGTACGTGCTGTTCCCGGATGAGGGCCACGGCTTCCGCAACCGCGTAAACCGGATCGAGGCGTCGGAGCGCTACGCGGCGTTCCTGGCCGAGCACCTGGGCGAGTAGGTGGAGCGAGCGCAGCGGTAGCGCTGCGCTGACGGGCACGGAATGGGCCGCGGGCTGGGATACGTCCGCGCCGCCATCCGGCTGCCGCTGCAGACTGGCTGGGCTTTGGCGGATTTCGCTCTTTATCGCGAGGTCTTCACGGTTTGGTGACCCTTCTTTTCACCGTCTCTTGACGGTTTTCGCGGCGTCTCTTCACAACAGAGCCGAAGAATCCTCCTCCAGAACCAATGAATGGAGGAGGATCACTTGATTCTGCATCGGCTTGTCTCGTCTGCCTGCCGGAACGCCCCGTTCCGGGCGGGCTTCCTGTTGATGGCGGCTTCGGCTCTGCCGGTCGCGGCCTTCTTTCCGCCGGTTGAACCGGGCATCCCGAATCGCCCGGCCATCCTGCTGGAGACCAACTTCTACGTCTTCACCTCCGCGCTCGAGCTGACCGAGCCGGACCTCGACCTGACACTGGACGCCAGGGGGTATACGACCCCGGCGACGGTCTACCTGTACTGGGAGGACCGGGCGACCCAGACCAGGACCTGGTACAACCAGGGAACGAACTCGTTCGGCGCCGACGAGATCGACGTGTTCGGTTCCGCCGGCGCGGCGCGGGCGATCGATCTCACCGGACTGGGGAGCCGGTTGGGAGCGTCGTCGAACACCTTCCGGCTGTTCGGCAGCGGCGGCGCACTCGGTGGACTGCCGGCGTCCGTGCCGCGGGCAACCGGTCTCTACCAGTTCGTGCTGGAGATCCGGGACGCGGTCGGCGACAAGGTCATCGCGCGGGGCAACGCGATGTACAGCCACGTGGACGCAGTGGTCCACAAGGTTGGCAACATCACGTCGAACGAGACCTGGACCGCGAACAATGCGTACTACCTGAACGGCCCGACCTTCATCGACGGCGGGGCGACTCTGACGATCGAGCCCGGCACGTTCGTTTTCGGGGGCAACGTCAACCAGGGCGTTCTGGTGGTCAAGCCCGGCTCGAAGATCATGGCCGCCGGCACGGCCCGGATGCCGATCGTCATGACGTCGGAGTTCGATGTCGGCGAGCGGGAGCCGGGCGACTGGGGCGGCCTCGTGATCAGTGGCAACGCTCCCTGCAACGTTTGTCCCCGCGAGGGCGAGGGCGACTCGGGTCTGTTTGGCGGCAGCAACGCGGCGGACTCGAGTGGCCGGCTCTCGTACGTGCGGGTCGAGTTCGCCGGCATCCGGTTCACCGATGAGAACGAGCTGAACGGCATCGCTCTGCAGGGTGTCGGCAGCGGTACACAGATCGACCACGTTCAGGTCCACCACAACGCGGAGGATGGCATCGAGTTCTTCGGCGGCACGGTGGACGCGAAGTACGTGCTGATCACCGACTCCCAGGACGACAGCATCGACTGGACGTTTGGCTGGCGGGGCCGGATGCAGCACGCGGTCGTTCTGCAGCGTTTCGACGACCACGACAAGGGGATCGAGGCGGACAACGAGAAGTCGAACAACAACCTCGAGCCGCGCTCCCATCCGACGATCTACAACCTGACCATCTCGATGTGGCGCGACTCGGGCGATCCGGGGATTCTGCTGCGTCGCGGCACGGCGATCACGTTGCGCAACGCGATCGTCATGAACGCCAAGGACTACGCGGTGGACATCGACGGCGCGGTGACCGAGAGCCTGGTGGGGAACCTGCTGACGATCGACGACAGCATCTTCTTCAACAACCGGGACGGCTTCGCGAACGTCGATCTCGGGGCGACGAACATTCTGGCCGCCAATCCGCTGCTTCCGAACTCGCGGAGCCGCGTGCAGCCGGACCTGGCGCCCCTGCCGGGTTCGCCGGCCCGCTCGGGCGGCGCGCCGATACCCGCGGCCGTCGCCGCCTCCTCGGGAGACGACTTTTTCGATGCCGTGACCCACATCGGCGGTGTCTCGCCGGAAGACCCGTGGGTCGACGACGGCTGGACCACCTTCTCGGACAACTAAGGGCAATGAACTTCACAGAGCACACAGGAGCAGGTTTCACCATGCACAACACAGGCACCCGCGGGGACGTGGGAACCACCACGCGACGGCTCCACCACGTTGCGGTCGCGATACTCGCGGTCTGTTTCCTTGCCGCCGGCGCGGCGGTCGCCGAGGACGGCTCCGCCACCGGCATGATCCTCGATGGCCGCAGCGGCACGCCGGTGCGCGGCGCCACGGTTACGGTCGAGGGCGGCTTGGCGTCCGCAACGACGTCGGTCGACGGCGCGTTCCAACTGGCGTTGCCGGCCGGCACGCATTCGGTCGTCGTGTCGGCGGAGGGCTACGAATCCCAGCGCATCCTCGATGTGGTGGTCGAGGCGGACGGTCTGGCGCAGTTCAGCGCGGTGCTCATGCCGGCCGGCCAGGGTGCCGGCCAGGAAGTGGCGCTGGCGGACACGATCACGGTCGAGGCGACGGCGGTCGATGCTTCGGCCTCGGCTCTTCTGGCCGAACGCAAGGCGTCGGCCGAGATCATCGACAACATCGGCTCGGAGGAGATCTCGAAGAACAGTGGTTCCGACGCCGCCGACGCCCTGCGCCGGGTGACCGGCATCTCGCTTCAGGACAGCAAGTTCGCCTATGTCCGCGGTCTCGGCGACCGCTACGGCAACACGACCCTGGACGGCTCGCGCATCCCCTCGACGGAGTTCGAGCGCAAGGTCGTGCCGCTCGACCTGTTCGACGCCGAACTGCTGGACAACATCACGGTCAGGAAGTCGTACTCGCCGGAACAGCCGGGCGACTTCGCTGCCGGGGCGATTGAACTCGTGACCCGGAGCTTCCCGGCGCGCCAGGTGCTCTCCGTCGGCCTCTCGAGCGGTCACAACTCGGAGACCACGGGCGACCCGCTTCTCCAGGACCCGATCGGCCTCAGTTCCTCCGGCGCCGGCGGCCAGCCGCTGCCAGCCGACTTCCCGGATCGGGCGGTCGTGCGCCAGAGCCGTTTCCGGGGCATCGGCTTCGGCAGCGCCGATCTCGAACGGATGGGCGAGCGGATCGCCGGCCGCTGGACTCCGACCGGCAGCGACGACGCCCCGCTCGGCCGCGGCGGGAAGATCGCCTACGGCAACACCTTCGGCGGCTTCGGGGTCATGCTGGCCGGAAACTGGGACAACAGTTTCGAGTCGCGTGCCGAGCAGCGAACGTTCTACTCGGTCGGCCAGGGCGGCGCGATCGTGCCGCTGCACGCGTACGACTTCGACTACGGCGTGGAGCAGGTGAAGAGTTCCTGGATGGGCAACTTCTCGATTCGGGCGGGCGATGGCGGCCAGATCGAGATCCGGTCGCTGCAGACGAACCTCAGCATGTCCGAGGCGCGCTTCCAGGAGGGGTTCTTCTCGGACATCAACAACGACATCGAGGATCACCGGCTCCAGCATGAGGACCAGAAGGTGTCCAACCTGCAGATCGGCGGCAACCACTACGTCTCGGGCGTCGGCTCGAACGGCAGCACGCTGAGCTGGCGCGGCTCGTCCTCGACGGCCCGAACGCACGAGGATCTGCGCCAGACGATCTACGAACTGTTCGAAGACGGCTTCCGCCTGACGAACAACGGGCAAAGCGGCTTCATGTACTTCAACGACCTCGAGGACGAGATCGACGACTACCGCGCCGATTGGGAGACGTTCTTCGCCCGCGGCGACCGCTTCGGCAGTTTCAAGGTCGGCGTGCGCCGTTGGACCAACGACCGGGCCTTCGGCGGCCGGCGGCTCCGCATGTTCCCCAGGAACACGGAGGGCATCGATCTCACTGGCACGCCGGAGCAGATCTACTCGCCAGCGAACATCGACTTCTTCGGCTTCCAGTTGACCGAAGTGACGAACGCGACGGACAGCTACGGTGCCGACTGGGGCGTCGACGCGGCCTACGCGCAGGTCGACTACGGCTGGCAGGACTGGAGGATCGTCGGCGGTCTCCGGCTGGAGGAGTCGGACCAGAACGTCCGCACGATCGACCGGACCGCCCTCGGCGGCGCCGAGACGGTGACGAACAAGTCCCATGGCGACATCGCCGGTTCACTGAGTGTCATCCGAAGCCTCGGCGCCACGCAGAACCTGCGTTTCAGCGTCTCGCGGACAGTCAACCGACCGGAGTTCCGTGAGATCGCGCCGTTCCGCTTCAAGCACATCGTCGGCGGTTTTGTGGTGGTGGGCAACCCCGATGTCGAGCGCGCCCTGATCGACAGCTTCGACGCCCGCTGGGAGTGGTTCCCGTCGGCGGGCGACGTGGTTGCGACGAGCGTCTTCTACAAGAACTTCACGGACCCGATCGAGAGCGTCGTCATCTCGGCCGTCGAGCCGACGGAGACCTTTCGCAACGCGGAGGGCGCCCGCAACCTGGGCCTGGAGCTCGAGTTCCGCCGCAACCTCGGCTTCGTCGGTTCTGCCGCCGAGGACTGGACGGCCATCTTCAACTACACGTTCATCGACTCCGAGATCCGGATCGACGCGGGCACCACGGTGCTGACGAATCCCGTCCGGCCGTTGACCGGTCAGCCCGAGAACCTGGTCAATCTCGGGCTCGAGTGGGCGCCGGACAGCTACGACACCACGCTTCGCGTCCTCTACAGCATGGTGGACGACAAGATCCACCTGGGCGGCGTGTTCGGGCTGCCCGACGTGATCGAGGAGGCGCGGAGCAGCGTGGACCTCGTGTGGCGCCAGGGCATCGTCGGCGGCCTGGACCTCAAGCTGGCCGTCGTGAACGCCCTGGACGAAGAGCGCAACTGGAGCCAGGGCGGAGAGACGTTCCGCCTCTACGATCCGGGCAGGGCGATCAGCGTCGGATTGGGGTACTCGTTCTAGCTTGTATGGAAATGGCCGCCAAAGCGGAGCCGGCCTGGCGGCCGGCGCGTCTCTCCGGCTGCCTTCGGCAGCAGCCGGCGGGGACGCCGGCGCACCCAGTGGGCGGCCAGTTCCCTGCGAGTCAGCGCAGCGCACGCGCTGCCCTGACTGCTGGCGGTGCGGCGTCTTAGAAGTCGAAGTGCAGCAACAAGCCGAAATGCTCGACCGATCCGGCTCCTTCCGGGTCGGTCGAAACGTAGTTCGCCAGCATTCGAAGGTTGCTGCGGAGGTACCAGTTGAGGGCCAGGGAGAGACTCTGCTGGCTGCCGCCGGGAACGGAACCGCCGCTGAGATCGACGTGGTCCCAGCGCGCGGCGAGTTCCCACGCGCCCCTGCCTTCGGGGACGGGAGTTGTCGGCCTCAGCCGGGTGAACGAGCGGCCACTGCGACTGTAGGGCTTCCTCTCGCCGGTGAGGAACCAGCCCGCTTCGACGTACTGGGCGTCGAAACGGGCGCTCCGGCCCTCCGGGGAACCAGCCGGCAGGAGGTCGACCTGGGCCGACAGCAGCTCGCCCTGCAGCCAGAAGGAACTCCGCGCGAACAGAAACTCGACGCCCAGCAGGCGCATGCCGTCGGCCGGCAGCCACCCGGTGTCGACCTGGCGAGGCGCCAGCCGGACGCCGGTGCGGCCGCGCAGACGGACCGCGTCGGCGGTGGGCTGGCGGTGCGAGACGGCCACACCGAGGTGGAGCAGCGGATCGCTTCCTTCGTCTCCGTCCCGGGCGAGACCGGTGAGGCGGCCGGTCAGACTCCAGTCCGAACCGGGCCGCATGTCGTAGCCGTCGCTGTCGCGGAAGGCGCCGACGGACCAGGCGACGCGGTCGCCGGGAAGCCGGTCGTGAACCATGAAGCCGAGGTTGCGGCCCGGTGCCAGGGCGGTGACCGCCGCAGGGCGAGCGACGAAGGCGTGGTAGTTCGAGGATTGCTGGATCGAAAGGCTGAAGGGCTCCTTGAAGTGCCCGGCGCGGAAGGTGGCCGCGCCGTCGTTCGGTGTTGCCTCGACGAAGACATCCGTGGGCACGATGTCGCCGCTCGCGATGTCGTGCTCGATCTTGAACGTGAACCGGTCGAGAAACTCGCCGTTCAGCACCAGGCGGGAGCGTCGCCAGTCGACGCCGTCCTCGAAGTCGAATCGTTCTTCAAGAACCGGATCGGAAGACGAGGCGCTGGCCTCGACGTGGACTCGCCCGCCGACCGAGATGTCGAAGACACCCTCTTCGGCCTGTGTCGTCGTGGCCGCGCTGACCAGAAACAGCGCGGCAAGAGCCGGGGAACGGGACATTCGCACTCCTCGCTGGGTCGCTATGGGTCTCGGTGGTCTAGCCGGGAGCAGCCGGCCCGGCGGCGGCTCGCGCCGTTACGTTCGTAGGAAGGCGTGAAGGGACGGTGAAGATCTCGAAGATAGCGGGGGTTCGAGAAGCCGATTTCAGGCCGCGTTCGGGGTTCGGCTTTATCGCCCGTTCACGAAAGTCTGGCTAGCTCTTGCGCGGCAGGAACTGGGTGCGCCGGCCTTCTGGCCGGCATCTGGCGCGAAGCGCCGGCTTTCGGGGGCTCCTGCCGCGCTAGCCTTGGGCTGGGTCCACCGTGTTGGAGGTTCCGGACGTCTAATGAGCGCCACGAAGGTCGTCGTCATCGAGGACGAACCCGACATCCTCGAGCTGATCGAGTACAACCTCCGGCGGGAGGGCTTCGAGGTCGTGACGGCCACCAGCGGCCGAGCCGGTCTTGCCGTGATCGGGCGCGAAAGGCCGGACCTCGTGCTGCTCGACCTGTTGCTGCCCGGCCTGGATGGACTGGATGTCTGCCGGCGCCTTCGCGCTCTGGAATCGACGCGCGACCTGCCGGTGATCATGGTGACCGCCCGTGGTGAGGAGAGCGACGTGGTTCTCGGTCTCGGCGTCGGCGCCGACGACTACATCCACAAGCCCTTCAGCCCTCGCGAACTGATCGCCCGTGTCCGGGCGGTCCTGCGGCGGGGTTCGATCCGCGATGGCGATCCGGATCGGAGAGTCGTTCGTGGGCCGCTCATGATCGATCCGGTCAAGCACCGGGTCGCGGTCGACGGCCGTCGGCTGGAGTTCACGCCCACCGAGTTCCGCCTCCTGCACTTCCTGGCTTCGCATCCGGGCCGCGTCTTCACCCGTGGCCAGCTTCTGGATCGGGCGATCGGCGACCGGGCAATAGTCATCGACCGGAACATCGACGTTCATGTCCGCGCCGTGCGCAAGAAACTCGAATCGCACCGCGACCTGATCGAAACGGTGCGCGGCATTGGCTACAGCTTCCGCGACGACGAGGGCCGGGACGTGTAGGTTTTGGATACGCGGCTCGGCCGGTTCCCGGCCGTCCGGGGGTTCCCATGATTGGCTCACCTCTCTTCTGGCGTCTCTTCCTGGGCGGGGTCGCGCTGCTGGCTTCGGGTCTGTTGCTTGGCGGCGCGGTTGCCTCAGGCCGGATGGGCGCGGTCCTCGTCGGGGCGGTGGCGCTTCTGGCCGCTGCCGGTGCCGGTCTCGCCGCCGGCCGGTTGGCGGGGCGGGCGCGAAGTCTGCTGGCAAGAGCCGCGGCGCTGGGCTCCCCCGCGCCGCCTCGGCAGGACGGTCGCGGTGACGAGTTCGCCCGTCTCGAGGCTTGTCTCGAGGAGAACGAAGCGCGTTTCGTGGAACAGGTCGAACAGCTCAGGGTGGAGCGGAATCAGTTGACGGCTGTGTTGGGCGGCATGGTCGAGGGTGTGGTGGCGATCGACCTCGACCGGCACGTCCTGCACCTGAACGCGGTGGCCGCGAAGTGGTTCAGACACCCGGTGCCGGAGTCGGCCGTCGGACGTCCGATCTACGAACTGTCGCGCCAGCCGGAGATCTCGGGCGCTCTGATCGAGGCGATGGAGAAGCGGAGGCAGGTGAGTCGCACGTTCACCCTGGCGCGCTTTGCCGGCCAGGTCGACGGCCCGAACAGGTTCGAACTGAACGCGTCGCCCCTGCTCTCGTCTCGCCGGGATGACGAAGCGGTCGACGGGGCGGTGGCCGTGATCCACGACATCACGGAGTTGGAGCGGCTGGAGAGCGTGCGGCGGGACTTCGTGTCGAATGTCTCGCACGAGCTGAAGACGCCGCTTACCGCGATTCACGGCTACGTGGAGACCCTGTTGGAGGCCGATCCGATCGACGGTCCGACGCGTGGCCGCTTCCTGCGCAAGATCCGCCGGCAGAGCAACCGTCTGGGCGCGCTGGTTTCCGATCTGCTCACCCTGTCGCGGATCGAGTCCGCGGCCGAGCCGCCGGAGACGATCCTCGATCTGCGGTCGCCGGCCGGCGAAGTGTTGAATCTGCTCGGTCCGGCGGGCGAGGAGCGCGGTCTCGAACTGGTCGCCGAGTTCCCGCAGGCAGCGGTCGAGGTCCTGGGCGAAGAGGAAGCGATCCGGCAGGCGCTGTCGAACCTGGTCGACAACGCGGTCAAGTACTCGTCGTCAGGCGGTCGCGTGTTCGTTCGCCTGCAGACCGAGAACGGACGGGCGGTGCTCGAGGTCGAAGACGAGGGGCCGGGCATCGCCGGCGAACACCTGGATCGGATCTTCGAACGCTTCTACCGTGTCGACCGGGCCCGCTCCAGGGAGCTCGGCGGCACCGGCCTCGGCCTGGCGATCGTCAAGAACGTCGCCAGACGGCACGGTGGCGGAGTCGAGGTGGAAAGCGAACGGGGACGGGGCTCGACATTCCGTTTCTGGTTGCCCTCCGCCGGCTGATGCGGGCTTCACGCGCTCTTCACATGGCTGCGCGACATTCGCCGGGGTTCCGGTTCCCGGGCCGACTAGGATTGGCGACTTGAGGATTCATCTACAACGAGACCTTGACCAGGTGACGCGGTCGCTACTGGAAGTAGCGGCGATGGTCGAGGAGATGATCGCCAGGTCGCTCAAGGCGCTTCGGGAGCGGAGCGTCGACCTGGCCCACGAGGTCCAGCGCCAGGATCGTGTGATCGACGCCCGCGAGATCGAGGTCGAAGAGGAGTGCCTCAAGATCCTGTCCCTGCACTCGCCGGTTGCCTCGGACCTCCGGATGGTCGTGACCTACCTGAAGGTGAACAACGATCTCGAACGGGCCGGCGATCTGGCCCGCAACCTCGCCGAGCGCGCGGAGAGTCTCGCGGTAGCTGAGCCGGTCGATGTCCCGGAAGAGATCTGGATCATGGCCGAGCGCATCCCGAAGATGCTCCGAGCGGCTCTCGATGCGGTGGTGGGTGGCGACACGGAACTCGCCCGTTCGGTCATCGCGGAGGACGAGGTCGTCGACCGCAGCCACGAGGCGATGTACGGCGTGGTTCGGAGGATGATCGAGAAGGAGCAGGCGTCGGTCGGCGTCAGCATCCAGTTCCTGTCGATCTCCCGCTATCTCGAGCGGATGGCGGACCTGGCGACGAACATCGCGGAGGATGTCGTCTTCCTCGTCGACGGCGAAGTTGTACGCCACCAGGCGTCGTAGCGTCCCTGGGTCTGAGCCCCGATCGGCAACGTGCACGGATGTTGCCGGGGGGGTTTACGGCCGCGGTAGAAGCGGCTAGACTCCGCCCCTTCCCCGCCATGCACCGCGGAGTTTGACTCCGTGGGGCGGAGTCCCATTGCGTGTCGAGGGGTGCCTTCTGGGAGATTCCGGGAAGTTCGGGAGGGGAGATTTTGGGTGTCCCGCCACACGGTTCAGAGACTTGAAGATGGGGAATCCTGAGACGGCTGCCCACGTGGCTCAGGGGTAGAGCACTTCCTTGGTAAGGAAGGGGTCACCGGTTCAAATCCGGTCGTGGGCTCCAGACGGGCATCAAAGCAGCAAGTACACGATTACGAGTACACGGATAGTTGAGCCGCGAGAGCGGGAGAGGCAACGAGCGTCATGGCGAAGGAGAAGTTCGAGCGTACGAAGCCGCACGTGAACGTGGGGACGATCGGTCACGTGGATCACGGCAAGACGACGTTGACGGCAGCGATCACGAACATTCTGGCGAAGGCAGGTGGCGCGGAGTTCGTGCCATTCGACGAGATCGACAAGGCTCCGGAGGAGCGTGAGCGCGGGATCACGATCGCGACGGCTCACGTGGAGTACGAGACGCCGAACCGTCACTACGCCCACGTGGACTGCCCGGGGCACGCGGACTACGTGAAGAACATGATCACGGGCGCTGCGCAGATGGACGGCGCGATCCTGGTCGTGTCGGCAGCCGACGGTCCGATGCCCCAGACGCGTGAGCACGTGCTGCTGGCTCGTCAGGTCGGCGTGCCGTACATCGTCGTGTTCATGAACAAGTGCGACATGGTGGACGACGAGGAGCTTCTGGACCTGGTGGAGCTTGAGCTTCAGGACCTGCTGAGTTCGTTCGAGTTCCCCGGGGACGAGATTCCGATCATTCGCGGTTCGGCACTGGAGGCGCTCGAGAGCGGCGATCCGGAGAGCGAGTGGGGATCGAAGATCGTGGAGCTTCTGGAGGCTGTGGACTCCTACGTGCCGACACCGGAGCGGGCGGTGGACCAGGACTTCCTGATGCCGATCGAGGACATTTTCACGATTTCGGGTCGCGGCACGGTGGTGACTGGCCGCGTGGAGCGCGGTCGGGTGAAGGTTGGCGAGACGGTGGAGATCGTGGGGATTCGGGACACGGAGTCGACGGTGGTCACGGGCGTCGAGATGTTCCGGAAGCTCCTGGACTCGGGGGAGGCCGGGGACAACATCGGCGTGTTGCTTCGCGGGACGAAGAAGGACGAGGTGGAGCGCGGTCAGGTTCTGGCGAAGCCGAAGTCGATCACTCCCCACACGAAGTTCAAGGGCGAGGTGTACGTGCTGAACAAGGACGAGGGCGGGCGTCACACGCCGTTCTTCGACGGTTACCGTCCTCAGTTCTACTTCCGCACGACGGACGTGACGGGCGTGGCGAACCTGCCTTCGGGCACGGAGATGGTGATGCCCGGCGACAATGTGACGCTGGACGTGGAGCTGATCGCTCCGATCGCGATGGAGAAGGGCGTGCGCTTCGCCATTCGTGAGGGCGGCCGCACGGTCGGCGCCGGCACCGTCACCGACATCGTCGAGTAGAAGTCGAGTAGGACGAGTTGAAGTTGGATTCGTGACTGGACTTGAGGACTCAGGCCAGTAGCTCAATTGGTAGAGCATCGGTCTCCAAAACCGAAGGTTGGGGGTTCGAGACCCTCCTGGCCTGCCAGACGTTCTTGGGGCGATTCCGGGGACGCGTTGCAGAAATCGAGATAGCGCGAAGAACGCTGCGGACTGGGATGGAGAACGGGTTTCGCGGAGATAGGGCGAGTTTGACGGAGACCGGAAGGGGCAGGGTGAGATATGGCGGCAATCGGCAGGCTTGGAGCGTTCCTGGGAGAGGTGCGCACCGAGATGAAGAAGGTCACGTTCCCCTCGCGGGAGGAGGTCGTGGGTACGACGATCGTCGTGCTGATCACGAGCGTCATCTTCGCCATCTTCCTGTGGATTGCCGACGTCGTGATCCTGCGTCTCTACAACGGCCTCAACGGCATCTTCGAGTGAGTCCGGAGATCGGAGCGAGAGCGGGGAGCACCTGATGAGCGAGGTCGAAACGGCAGCGATGGATGACGTCGAGGTAGCGGCGGACGGCGGTGAGGAATCCTCCGGACCGCCGCGGCAGTGGTACATCGTCCATACCTACTCGGGTTACGAGGAACGCGTCCGGGAGACGCTGCGGCAGCGCGCCGAGGCTCACGGTCTCGGCCACGCGTTTGGTGAGGTTCGCATCCCGACCGAGACGATCGTCGAACTGAAGGGCGGCAAGAAACGGGAGACGCAGCGCAAGTTCTTCCCCGGCTACATCCTGGTGGAGATCGAGTGCGAGCAGCGCGGCGACGGGCGGCTGAAGATCTCGGATCAGGCATGGCACGTGGTCAAGAACACGCCTAAGGTGACCGGCTTCGTCGGCACCGGCAAGGAACCGACGCCGCTCGATCAGGCCGAGGTCGACGCGATCATCGAGAAGGTCGTCACGGCGAAGGAGAAGCCGAAGCCGAAGTACCTGTTCGAGAAGGGCGAGCTGGTCAAGATCGTCGATGGACCCTTCAACAACTTCACCGGCACCGTGGAAGAGATCAACCTGGATCGGAGCACGTTGAAGGTGATGGTCACGATCTTCGGCCGCCAGACGCCGGTCGAGCTGGAGTTCCTTCAGGTCCAGAAGACCTGAGGGCGCATGAACTGAGCGGATGAACGGCGAGTTCGGTCGAGGTTGAAAGCAGGTAGGGAGCGATGGCAAAGAGAACGACGGGCAAGAGAGTAACGGGGCAGATCAAGCTCCAGATCCCCGCTGGCGGGGCGACGCCGGCGCCTCCGGTCGGCCCTGCCCTGGGTCAGGCCGGCCTGAACATCATGGACTTCTGCAAGGCGTTCAATGCCAAGACGCAGGGCGACGGGGGGTTGATCATCCCGGTCGTGATCACGGTCTACGCGGACCGCACGTACTCGTTCATCACGAAGACGCCGCCGGCCGCGGTGCTGCTGCTCAAGGCGGCCGCCCTGGACAAGGGATCGGCCGAGCCCAACCGGGACAAGGTGGGCAGGGTGACCCGCGCCCAGGTCGAGGAGATCGCCCGAACGAAGATGCCCGACCTGAACGCGGTCGACCTGGATGGCGCATGCAGGATCATCGCCGGCACCGCCCGGTCGATGGGGCTGGAGGTCGACGCCTGATCGGCGTCGAGGCGTCAAGGGAACACTGGGCAAGGAGAACGAGCGTGGCCAAGGAAGGCAGGAAGTACAGAGAGGCAAAGGCGGCGATAGGCGACCGCCAGCACGGACTCGACGAGGCTCTGGAGCACGTCAAGAACGGCAGCTTCGCCGGCTTCGACGAGACGGTGGAGATCGCGATTCGCCTGGGTGTGGACCCCAAGCACGCGGATCAGATGGTGCGCGGCACGGTCGTGCTGCCGCACGGCACCGGACGCACCGTTCGGGTGCTGGTGTTCGCCTCCGGTGAGAAACTCCAGGAGGCCGAGGCTGCCGGCGCCGACGAAGTCGGCGGCGAGGAGCTGGCAAAGAAGATTCAGGGCGGCTGGCTGGACTTCGACGCCGTCGTCGCGACACCGGACATGATGCGTGTCGTGGGGCGGCTGGGTCGCGTGCTGGGCCCCCGCGGTCTGATGCCCAACCCGAAGACCGGGACCGTCACCGTCGACGTGGCGAAAGCCATCGGGGACATCAAGGCGGGCAAGGTCAACTTCCGGGTGGACAAGGCCGGAATCATCCATGCGCCCCTGGGCAAGGTTTCGTTCGACACGGAGCGCTTGAAGGAAAACGCCGCGGTGCTGTTGGCCGAAGTGGTCCGTGCGCGGCCCAGCGCGTCCAAGGGTACGTACGTCCGCTCGGTGAACCTGAGTTCCACGATGGGCCCGGGCGTTCGGGTCGACGCGGCTGAAGCCGCTGCCGTGGAAGCGTCGTAAGCGACCGGGACTGTCTGGAGGAGAGTCGGAATGGCACTGACACGGGAGACGAAGGCCGAGTTGCTGGCCAACTACCAGAGCGACATGGCCGGAGTGCCACATGCGTTCCTGGTTGGATTCTCCGGCATCACGGTGGGGCAGGTCGACGACCTGCGGCGCCGGGTGCGAACCGCCGGCGGCAGCTACTCGGTGGTGAAGAACCGGATCGCCAAGCTCGCTTTCGAAGACAGCAGCCTTGGCTCTCTCTCGGAGCACCTGGCCGGGCCGACCGCGATCGCGTACAGCGAGAACGATCCGGTCGGGTTGGCGAGGACGCTGACCGAGTTCGCGAAGGACGTGCCGGTGATCGAATTCAAGGCCGGCCTGGTGGACGGCCAGGCGGTTTCCGCCGACGCGATACAGGAGATCGCCAACATGCCGAGTCGGGAGGCTCTGGTGGCGAAGCTCCTGTTCCTGCTCCAGTCGCCGATTGCACGGTTGGTGCGGGGTCTGGGCGACGTGACGCCGCAGTTCCTGCGCACCCTGAACGAGATTGCAAGCCAGAAGGAAGAGGGCTGACCGTAGCCCCAGTCAACGATGTTTGGAACCGCGGCGCCCGACCGGCGCCGCTGAACAGGAAGGGGATCCAAGGAAATGGCAGTAGCAGCAGCGGAGCTGATCAAGCAGATCGACGAGATGACCGTGCTCGAGCTGAACACGCTGGTCAAGGAGCTCGAAGATCATTACGGTGTGTCGGCGGCGGCGGCGGCGGTCCCGGTGGCCGCGGCCGGTGGCGGCGGCGAGGCCGAAGAGGCCGAAGAGCAGACCGAGTTCGATGTGCAGTTGACCTCGTTCGGCGACAAGAAGATCGCCGTCATCAAGGTCGTGCGCGAAGTCACGAGCCTCGGTTTGAAGGAAGCCAAGGACCTGGTCGAATCGGCGCCGGTCGCCGTCAAGGAAGGTGTCTCGAAGGACGAGGCCGACGAGGTCAAGTCGAAAATCGAGGAGGCCGGCGGGCAGGCCGAGGTCAAGTAGCCATTCCGGCTGGCGATCTTCTCCCGGGTCGGCGTAGAATCACGTCGGCCAACCTCGACCCGGCACTCGGCGCCGGGGTGGCGTTCGTGTGGTTGCCCCGTCGCTCCAGCCCTACCGTTCCCTGTCCGCTCGCCGAAGCGAGGCGGATCCACTCCGGGGGCATTGCGCTCGTCGCCCCTCGGTTGCAGCACCTGCCTTGCTCGCGCCTGAGCCCAGAGGACCTGAAGTAGGAGACATCGAAGCATGACGGATCAAGAAAAAGCGCTGAACGGTCACGGCAACGGTAACGGCAACGGTCGGATGGACTTCTCGACCATCGAGACGACCCTCGCGATCCCGAACCTGATCGGCGTGCAGCGCCGTTCGTACGAGCGGTTCCTTCAGATGAACCTGCTCCCGGACGAGCGGGTGAACCACGGCCTGCAGGCCGTCTTCACCGGCATTTTCCCGTTCTGGGATTTCCGGGAGACCTGCTCGCTCGATTTCGTCAGTTACTCGATCGGCGACTGGCATTGCCGTTGCGGCGAGTTGAAGGGGCTCGAGTACCTGCGCATGGCGTGCACCAACTGCGGCGAGAAGATCATGACCGATCACCCGCTCGAGGACAGCGTGGGCTGCCCGAGCTGCGGCGCCGTCAATGCGAACCGGGTGACCAAGTGCGATACGTGCGGCGGACCGGTCGAGCTGCAGCTCAAGTACTCGATGGCCGAGTGCCGCGAGCGCGGCATGACCTACGCCGTGCCGCTGAAGGTCACGTTCCGTCTCTTCGTCTACGACAAGGACCCGGAGACGGGAACGCGGATGATGCGGGATGCGAAGGAGGAGGAGGTCTACTTCGGCGAGATCCCGCTGATGACGGACACCGGCACGTTCATCATCAACGGAACGGAGCGGGTGATCGTCAGCCAGCTCCACCGCAGTCCGGGTGTCTTCTTCACGCGTGACAAAAGGGTCTACCTGGCGAAGATCATCCCGTATCGGGGTTCCTGGGTCGAGTTCGAGTACGACCAGAAGGACATCCTGTCGGTCCGGATCGATCGCAAGCGGAAGTTCTACGGCACCGTGTTCCTGCGCGCCCTGGGCCTGGAAACGAACGAGCAGATTCTCCGTCAGTTCTACACCGCGATGCCGCTGACGCTCTCGGGCGGCGGCGTCTACCGCCTGGGCATCGGTCCGGAGGTGCTCGAGCGCGAACGACTGCGCGACCGCTCGAGCCGCGGCATCCGCCACCGGTACAGCGTCTTCGCCGGCCTGACTCTGGACGAGACGGCGATCGAGCGCCTCGACGCCGGCGACAACATCGAGGCGGAGGTCGGTCCGCAGGAGTTGGAGCGCGCCTTCCTGATCGCCGACGTGATCGACGAGGACACCGGCGAAGTGCTGCTGGAGGCCAACGAGCCGATTCCCGAGGATCTCGACGAGCGGCTTGGCGAACGCAGCCACAGCGAACTGGAGGTCTTCTTCCCGGACTGGGAGCTCTGTGGAGCAACGATCTCGAACACGCTGGCGAAGGACACGACCAGGGACACGAAGGAGGCGCAGATCGAGATCTATCGTCGGATGCGCCCCGGCGACCCGCCGACGCACGAGAGTGCCCGCTCGCTCTTCTACGGCATGTTCTTCGACTCGAAGCGGTACGACTTCTCGCGGGTCGGCCGGTTCAAGTTCAACATCAAGCTCGAGACCCAGGTGCCGGTCGACCGGAAAACCCTCTCGGCCGAGGACTTCTACCGGGTCATCGAGTACCTCTTGCAGTTGCAGAAGGACGTCGGCCGGATCGACGACATCGACAACCTCGGCAACCGCCGCGTGCGCGCGGTGGGCGAACTGCTGGAGAACCAGTTCCGGATCGGCCTGGTCCGGATGGAGCGGGCGATCAAGGAGAAGATGTCCGTTCACCAGGACATCGACTCGGCGATGCCGCACGACCTGATCAACTCGAAGCCCGTGATCGCGGCGATCAAGGAGTTCTTCGGGTCGTCGCAGCTCTCGCAGTTCATGGACCAGACGAACCCGCTGTCGGAGGTGACGCACAAGCGGCGGTTGTCCGCGCTCGGCCCGGGCGGGCTGTCCCGTGAGCGCGCGGGATTCGAAGTGCGCGACGTTCACGCTTCGCACTATGGCCGGATCTGTCCGATCGAGACCCCGGAAGGGCCGAACATCGGACTGATCTCGTCACTCGCAACCTATGCGCGGATCAATGACTACGGCTTCATCCAGAGCCCTTACAAGAAGGTGGAAGGCGGCCGGGTCATCGACCACTTCAAGGTGATCAAGCCGGGTGACGGCACTTTCGGCCTGGGCCAGATCGTCTCCGGCGACGAACTGGCGGCCGAGAACAGCCGCCTCAAGCGGAACAAGAAGCGCCAGGCGCAAGCCGAGCCGCACGCCTTCTACCTGACCGCCTGGGAGGAAGAGAAGTACATCATCGCCCAGGCCAACGCGAAGATCGACGAGCGGGGGTTCCTCGAGAACGAACGTCCGGTAGCTCGCGCCCGCGGGGACTTCGTCACGGTCGATCGGGAGCGGGTCGACTACATGGACATCAGCCCGAAGCAGCTCGTCAGTGTGGCAGCGGCGCTCATTCCGTTCCTCGAGAACGACGACGCGAACCGGGCGCTGATGGGATCGAACATGCAGCGGCAGGCAGTGCCGCTCCTGCGTTCGGACTCGCCGATCGTCGGTACCGGTCTCGAGGGAATCGTGGCCCGCAACTCGGGTGCCGTGGTCCTGTGCCAGCGCGCGGGGGTCGTGGATTCGGTCGATGCCGACCGGGTGATCGTCCGGGTCGAGGGCGCGGATCCGGAGACCGGCGAGCCGCGCGAGTTCGGCGCCGACATCTACCAGTTGACGAAGTTCCGACGCTCGAACCAGAACACCTGCGTCCACCAGAAGCCGATCGTCCGCGAGGGCCAGCGTGTGGCGCGTGGAGACGTCCTGGCCGACGGCGCCTCGACGGAAGAGGGCGAACTGGCGCTGGGCCGGAACGTGCTCGTTGCCTTCATGCCCTGGCGGGGTTACAACTTCGAGGATGCGATTCTGGTCTCTGAACGCCTCGTCCGGGACGACGCATACACGTCGATCCACATCGAGGAGTTCGAGATCGAGGCCCGGGATACCAAGCTGGGGCCCGAGGAGATCACCCGGGACATCCCGAACGTCGCCGAGGCGGCGCTCGCCGATCTCGACGAAAGCGGCATCGTCCGGATCGGCGCGTCGGTCAAGGCCGGCGACATCCTGGTGGGCAAGGTCACGCCGAAGGGCGAGACCCAGCTCACGCCGGAGGAGAAGCTGCTGCGGGCCATCTTCGGCGAGAAGGCCGGCGACGTTCGCGACGCCAGTCTGAAGGCGCCTCCGGGCATCGACGGCACCGTCGTCGAAGTGAAGATCTTCTCCCGCAAGGGCGTCGACAAGGACGAACGGGCGCTCGAAATCGAGGAGCAGGAAGTTGGCCGGCTCGAGAAGAACATTCGCGATCAGGCGCGGATCATGCACGAAGAGCGGAACAAGAAGATCGCCGACCTCCTGGTCGGCCTGAAACCGACCGCGGCGGTGAAGGACCGGGAGGGCAAGCGGCTCCTCAAGGCAAAGGAGGCCGTTCGGTACCGGCATCTCGAGCAGTTGAACCGGCAGGAGATCCTGGCTCTGCCGCTGAAGCAGACGGATCTGTTGAAGGAAGTGGCTGCGATCTACGACCGCACCGACTCCCACATCGAGGTCATGCACCGGGTCAACGAGGAGAAGATCAAGCTCCTGCAGAAGGGCGACGAACTGCCTCCGGGCGTGATCAAGATGGTCAAGGTCTTCGTGGCCATGAAGCGCAAGCTGCAGGTGGGCGACAAGATGGCCGGTCGCCACGGCAACAAGGGCGTGATCTCGCGCATCCTGCCGGAAGAGGACATGCCGTATCTGCCGGACGGCACGCCGGTCGAGATCGTGTTGAATCCGCTCGGTGTGCCGAGCCGGATGAACGTCGGTCAGATTCTGGAGACTCACCTGGGGTGGGCCGGGCGGTCACTCGGGATCAAGTTCGCGACCCCGGTCTTCGACGGCATTCGGGAGTCGCGGCTCAAGGAGCTGTTGACCGAAGCGGGACTGCCGACTTCGGGCAAGACCAGCCTCTTCGACGGGGTCACCGGCGACGCCTTCGAACAGAAGGTCACGGTGGGCTACATCTACATGTTGAAGCTGTCCCACCTGGTCGACGACAAGATCCACGCGCGGTCGATCGGCCCCTACTCGCTGATCACGCAGCAACCTCTGGGCGGCAAGGCCCAGTTCGGCGGCCAGCGCTTCGGTGAAATGGAGGTGTGGGCCCTGCAGGCGTATGGCGCCGCCTACACGCTGCAGGAGCTGTTGACCGTCAAGAGCGACGATGTCGAAGGTCGAAGCCGCGCCTACGAAGCACTGGTCAAGAGCGACGTGCCCGAGGATCCGGGATTGCCGGAGTCGTTCAACGTGCTGGTGCGCGAGTTGCAGAGTCTGTGTCTGGATGTCGAGTTGATGAAGGTCTAGGGGAGGTCGCCTGGTGCAACCACTTTCGAGTTTCGAGAAGACGCAGTCGGTCAAGGATTTCAACGCGATCAAGATCGCGCTGGCCTCGCCGGAGAAGATCCGTTCCTGGAGTTACGGCGAAGTAACCAAGGCCGAGACGATCAACTACCGGACGTTCAAGCCGGAACGGGACGGCCTGTTCTGCGCCAAGATCTTCGGGCCGATGACGGACTGGGAATGTCTGTGCGGCAAGTACAAGCGGATGAAGCACCGCGGCGTCGTGTGCGACAAGTGCGGCGTCGAGGTCACGCGATCCCGGGTGCGGCGCGAGCGTATGGGCCACATCGAGCTGGCCAGTCCGGCCAGCCACGTCTGGTTCTTCAAGGGTCTGCCCAGCCGGATCGGTCACCTGCTCGACCTGAGTCTGCGCAACCTGGAGCGGATCCTCTACTTCGAGAGCTACGTCGTCATCGATCCCGGCGACGCGGAACTCGAAGAGAATGAGCTGGTCTCCGAGGAGCGCTACCGGGAACTGCGGGACGAGTTCGGCCCGGACGGCTTCGATGCGCGGATGGGCGCCGAGGCGATCAAGGAACTGCTGGCCAGGATCGACATCGACGAGCTGGCGGAGGAACTCCGGATCGTCATGCGCACCGACACCAGCCAGATCCGGCGCCTGAAGGCGGCGAAGCGGCTCAAGGTCGTCAATGCGTTCCGGCGCAGCGGCCACCGGCCGGAGTGGATGATCCTGGATGTGATCCCGGTGATTCCGCCGGAACTACGGCCGCTGGTTCCGCTCGATGGCGGGCGGTTTGCGACCAGCGACCTGAACGATCTCTACCGCCGGGTCATCAACCGGAACAACCGGCTCAAGAAGCTGCTCGAGCTGAGGGCGCCTGAGGTGATCGTCCGCAACGAGAAGCGGATGCTTCAGGAGGCGGTGGACGCCCTGTTCGACAACGGCCGGCGGGGCCGGGTGCTGAAGGGTTCGAACAACCGACCGCTCAAGTCGCTATCCGACACCCTGAAGGGGAAGCAGGGGCGGTTCCGTCAGAACCTGCTCGGCAAGCGGGTCGACTATTCGGGGCGTTCGGTGATCGTGGTCGGTCCCGATCTCAAGCTGAACGAATGCGGATTGCCGAAGAAGATGGCCCTCGAACTGTTCAAGCCGTTCATCTACAGCTGGCTCGAGGAGCGTGAGTACGTCGGCACGATCAAGGCGGCCAAGGAGATGGTCGAGCGCGAGGAGGAAGTCGTCTGGGATGCGCTGGATGAGGTCATCCGTGACCATCCGGTGCTGTTGAACCGGGCGCCCACCCTTCACCGGCTTGGCATCCAGGCGTTCCAGCCGGTGCTGATCGAGGGCAAGGCGATCCAGATCCATCCCCTGGTTTGCGCCGCTTTCAATGCGGACTTCGATGGCGACCAGATGGCGGTTCACGTACCGCTCTCTCCCAAGGCCCAGATCGAGAGCCACGTGTTGATGCAGGCCTCGAACAACATCCTCAGCCCCGCGCATGGTCGGCCGCTGGCAGTGCCCAGCCAGGATCTCGTGCTGGGCGGCTACTACCTGACCATGCCGCGCCCCGGCGCCCGAGGCGAGGGTCGAACCTTCGCCAGCGCCGACGAGGTGTTCTTCGCTCTCGAGGCCGGTGCGGTCGAGACGCAGACGCCCATTCGGTTGCGGCTGAGCGGCAGCTACGTCGACCTGGACGTCCAGCACGACAACCAGGACATCGTGCACGCCGAGGTCCAGGAGCTCGACGGAGGAGTGGTCGAGACCACGGTCGGTCGCGTGATCCTGAACGAGAACCTCCCGAACGAGTTGCCTTTCATCAATGGCCTGCTGCAGAAGCGGGGTCTTCAGGACCTCGTCGGCTACTGCTACATCCGTCACGGGAGCGATCTGGCGGTCAGAATGCTCGACGAGATCAAGGAGATCACCTTCCAGTACGCCACCCTGGCCGGCATCTCCTTCGGCGTCGACGACATGGTCGTGCCGTCGACGAAGGAGCAGTTGATCGAGGAGGCCCGCGGCGAGGTGCTCGAGATCGAGAAGCAGCGCAGCGCCGGCGTGATCACCGCCGGTGAGCGCAAGAACAAGATCATCGACATCTGGCATCGCGTGACCGAGAATGTCTCGGCCGAGATGTTCCGCGAGATGAAGGATGTCGAGGCCGAGCGAGGTGAGTTCAACCCGATCAACCTGATGGCCGATTCGGGTGCGCGGGGCTCCCGCGAACAGGTGCGGCAGTTGGCCGGTATGCGGGGTTTGATGTCCAAGCCTTCGGGCGAGGTCATCGAGACGCCGATTCACGCGAACTTCCGCGAGGGGCTGTCCGTGCTCCAGTACTTCATCTCCACCCACGGCGCCCGCAAGGGTCTGGCCGACACGGCGCTCAAGACGGCCGACTCCGGCTACCTGACGCGGCGGCTGGTCGACGTGGCCCAGGACGTGATCGTGACCGAGCACGACTGCGGGACGATCGACGGCATCGTCGTTGGAGCCATCATGGAGGGCGGCGACATTCTCGAGCCGCTGCGGGACCGTCTGGTCGGGCGCGTCAGCCAGGAGGACATCTTCGACCCGATGACGGGCGAGCAGTTGCTGACGGTCGGCGACTCGATGACGGAGAAGATGGCGAATGGCGTCCAGGCGGCCGGCATCGAGCGGGTGCGCATCCGTTCCGTGCTGACCTGCGAAACCCGGCGGGGCGTTTGTGCGTCCTGCTATGGGCGCAACCTGGCCACGGGCCGCGCCGTCGACCTCGGCGAAGCGGTGGGAGTCATCGCCGCCCAGTCGATCGGTGAGCCTGGAACCCAGTTGACCATGCGCACCTTCCACTTTGGCGGCACCGCCAGCCGGGTCTCCGAGCAGTCCCGGCATGCGTCGAGGAACATCGGTTGGGTCAAGTTCATCAATGTCGCCACGGTCGACAGCCGCGAGGGCGACCTCGTGGTGGTCAACCGGAACGGCAAGCTGGTTCTGGTCGACGAGGCCGGGCGCGAGCTGGAACGCCATCCGCTGACCTACGGTTCCCACCTGCTGGTGCACGAGAATCAGAAGGTGGAACCGGGGACCGACCTGGTCGAGTGGGACCCCTTCACCTCCGCCATCCTCTCCGAGGTCGCGGGTCGGGTCGAGTTCCACGACATCGTCGAGGGCGAGAACGTCCGCGAGGAAACGGACAAGGTCACCGGGCTTTCGCACCGGATCATCGTGGAGGCGTCGCAGAACGAGAAGCGGGCTCCGGCAGTCGTCGTGGTCGGCGCGGAAGAGAAGCGGTACCTGCTGCCCAGCGGTTCCCACTTGTGGGTCGACGACGGCTCCGACGTTCATCCTGGCGACACGCTGGCGAAGATCCCGCGTGAGACGACGAAAACCAAGGACATCACCGGCGGTCTGCCGCGGGTTCAGGAGCTGTTCGAGGCCCGGAGTCCGCGCGAGCCGGCCGTGATCACCGAGATCGACGGCACCGTGCGTCTCGGCAAGGAGATCATCAAGGGCAACCGCGAGATCACCGTCGAGAACGAGATGGGCGAGAGCCTCAGCTACCAGATTCCGCGGCACATCCACGTCAACGTGCAGGACGGCGAGTACGTGACGGCGGGCGACCCGCTGATCGGCGAGGCGATGAACATCAACCCCCACGACATCCTTCAGGTCAAGGGGGAGAAGGAGCTCCAGCGTTACCTGGTGGACAAGATCCAGGAGGTCTACCGCTCCCAGAGCGTTGCGATCAACGACAAGCACATCGAAGTGATCGTTCGCCAGATGATGCGCTCGGTGAAGATCGAGGAGGTCGGCGATACGGACTTCCTGATCGACGAACAGGTCGATCGCTGGCGCTTCAAGGAGGAGAACGAGCGGGTTACGGCGGCTGGAGGCACTCCCGCCATCGGCCGGCCCCTGCTGCTCGGGATCACCAAGGCGTCCCTCTCCACGGAGAGCTTCATCTCGGCTGCGAGCTTCCAGGAAACGACCCGGGTGCTCACCGAGGCCGCGATCAGCGGCAAGGTGGATCACCTCCGCGGCCTGAAGGAGAACGTGATCGTCGGTCGCGTGATCCCCGCCGGCACGGGCATGGACCACTACCACGACTTCCACATCGAGGACGTGACCTACCCGACGCCGGACCTGGCTGCCGACGATCTGTACAACTACGACTACCCGGAGGAGTTCATCCGCACGATGCCGCAGGTGCTCAGCGACGGCGAGACCTAGCGGTCTGTCCGCTGGACGCCGTCCGGCCACCAGGGACCTGTTCCCGCTGGACGGCAACTGAGACTTCCCCTTCGGGGCTTCCCCGGTTCTCAGGTTTCTGCTAACGTTCGCGCCCTTGTGCGGCTCGCGCGGAGCGGGCCAAAGAGAGAGTCCACCACCACGTCTGCGAGCCAGGCCTTGAACCGGGTACCCACCCGGTGCTGCGCGCAGCGCAAAACGCTGCGCGCGGTCAGTTAGGTCCGATCGCTCCGGCTTCGGGTCCTAGCCCGATCGGCCGGTTTCTTGTGCCGTCAAGCAGGAGTATTGATGCCCACCATTCGCCAACTGGTCCGCAAGGGCCGCCAGCGCCAGGTCACAAAGACCAAGAGTCCGGCGCTCCAGGGTTCGCCGCAGAGGCGCGGCGTGTGCGTGCGCGTGTATACGCAGACGCCGAAGAAGCCGAACTCGGCCCTGCGCAAGGTGGCGCGCGTTCGGCTGACGAACGGCATCGAGGTCACGACCTACATTCCCGGCGTTGGGCACAATCTCCAGGAGCACTCGATCGTGCTCATTCGCGGCGGCCGGGTGAAGGATCTGCCCGGCGTTCGTTACCATGTGATTCGCGGCACACTGGATGCCGTCGGCGTCGATGAACGCCGCCGGGGGCGATCCAAGTACGGCGCCAAGCGGCCCAAGAACTGAGTCGGAGGAACCTGAACGATGCCTCGACGCCGCGAAGTCCCCAAGCGCCAGATCCTGCCCGACCCGCTGTACAACTCGCAGTTGGTCAGCAAGTTCGTCAACGTCCTGATGAAGGACGGCAAGAAGTCCATCGCCGAACGCATCCTCTACGACGCTCTGAACACGATCAAGGAGCGCACCGGCGAGGAGGATCCGGTGGCCGTCTTCCAGAAGGCGATCGACAACGTGAAGCCGGCGGTGGAAGTCAAGTCGAGACGCGTTGGCGGCTCGACCTACCAGGTTCCGATCGAGGTGCGGCCCGCGCGCAAGCTGGCCCTGGCCATGCGATGGCTGATTCAGGCGGCGAAGGGCCGCAGTGAGAAGACGATGAGACTACGGTTGGCCGGCGAGTTGCTCGACGCGGCCGAGAACCGTGGAGTGGCGATCAAGAGGAAAGAGGACACCCACCGGATGGCAGAAGCGAACAGGGCCTTTTCCCACTACCGCTGGTAGCGGATGATCGCGGTGCCGCCTTGGCCGGTGCCCGCATCGTTCCCTGCTCCTCGGTTGTTCACGGCCCATTCCCCGCGCCGCCCGCTTTTCCATATGGAGCGGCGTCAAACACGCCTCGTACCCCTTCATCCGTTTGCTACCCCTTCACCTGCTTTCCGATCTTCGAACGACGAACGCCTCCCGAACCGACTCCATCCCAACCGGCCGACCACACCCCAGACCCGATTTCAGCCCCAACCCGACTAGCCTCAGCGCGTCATGTCCAGAAACGTCCCACTCGAGAGAACCCGAAACATCGGGATCATGGCGCACATCGATGCGGGCAAGACGACGACGACCGAGCGCGTCCTCTACTACACCGGTGTGAACTACAAGATCGGTGAAGTGCACGAGGGCACCGCGACGATGGACTGGATGGAGCAGGAGCAGGAGCGCGGCATCACGATTACCTCGGCTGCCACGAGCTGCACCTGGAAGGACCACCGGATCAACATCATCGACACGCCGGGACACGTCGATTTCACCGCCGAAGTCGAGCGATCGCTGCGTATTCTCGATGGCACGGTGGCCGTGTTCGACGCCGTCGCCGGGGTCGAGCCGCAGAGCGAGACCGTCTGGCGTCAGGCGGATCGGTACGGCGTGCCGCGGATCGCGTTCGTCAACAAGATGGACCGCGTAGGCGCCGACTTCGACCGCTGCGTGCGGATGATGCGTGAGCGACTCGGTGCGTCGCCGGTCGTGCTCCAGTTACCCCTGGGGCGCGAGGACGCGTTCGCCGGAGTGATCGACCTGATCGAGATGTCGGCGTACGTCTACGAGGATGAGAGCCTGGGTGCGCAGTTCCGGGAAACGGAGATTCCGGAGGAGTACGCGGGCCTGGCGCTGGCGGCTCGCGAGGAGATGGTCGAGGCGGTAGCCGAGACGGACGAGGAGCTCCTCGAGAAGTACGTCTCGGGTGCCGAGGTCACGAACGACGAACTGCGCGCGGCCTTGCGCCGGGCGACAGTCGCCAACAACCTGCAACCGGTGTTCTGCGGTTCGGCCTTCCGCAACAAGGGCGTTCAGCCGCTGCTCGACGCGGTTCTCGACTACCTGCCGTCGCCACTGGACGTGCCGCCGATCGAAGGTCTCGTCAACGGGGACGAGGTGGCTGTGCGCGAGGCCTCGGACGAGGCTCCGTTCAGCGCTCTCGTGTTCAAGATCATGACCGACCCGTTCGTCGGTCAGCTCGCGTACATGCGCGTCTACTCGGGCCGTGTCGAGACCGGCCATTCGGTCCTGAACACGAACCGCGGCGGCAAGGCGCGAATCGGCCGGCTGCTCAAGATGCACGCGAACAAGCGCGAGGAGATCAAGCGCGTGTGGTGCGGCGACATCGCGGCGGTCGTGGGCCTCAAGAACGTGACGACCGGCGACACGATCTGTGATCCGAAGGCCGCGATCGTGCTCGAGTCGATGGACTTTCCGGAGCCGGTCCTCTCGGTTTCGATCGAGCCGAAGACGAAGGCGGACCAGGAGAAGCTCGGTCTGGCGCTCGAGAAGCTGATGCGCGAGGACCCGACCTTCCGGGTCCACACGGATCCGGATACGGCCCAGACCCTGATTTCGGGCATGGGCGAATTGCACCTGGACATCATCACGGACCGCCTGCTGAGGGAGTTCAAGGTCGGCGCCAACGTGGGACGACCGCAGGTGGCCTACCGGGAGACGATCACCTGCGACGCCTCAGGCGAGGGACGGTTCGTGCGTCAGTCCGGTGGCCGAGGCCAGTACGGCCATTGCCTCGTGCGGGTCCGTCCGACGGGGGACGAGGGCCTGGAGTTTGAGGACAAGACGAAGGGCGGCGTGATCCCCAGGGAGTTCATCAGGTCGATCGAGCGGGGCATCTCGGAGGCCCTCGAATCGGGCCCGCTGGCGGGCTATCCGGTCACCGGGGTCGGGGTCGAGGTGTACGACGGCAGTTCGCACGACGTCGACTCGTCCGAGGTGGCGTTCAAGATCGCCGGCTCGATGGCCTGGCGGGATGCGGCCAAGGATGCGGAACCAGTCCTGCTCGAGCCGGTCATGGCCGTGGAGGTGGTGACCCCCGAGGATTACATGGGCGATGTGATGGGCGACATCAGTTCACGTCGCGGCAAGGTCCAGGGCATGGAGATGCGCAACAACACCCAGGTCATCGGCGCCCGCGTGCCGCTGGCTGAGATGTTCGGCTACGCCACCGATCTGCGCTCGGCGACCCAGGGCCGGGCAACGTACACGATGCAGTTCGAGTCCTACGAACCCGCGCCGAGGAATGTGAGCGAGGAGGTCGTGGCGAAGGCCACGGGCTGAGCCCAACGGGCCCGGCCGCCAACCGTTCAGCAGCAGTCTTTACAGACACCCCTCCGGAAAAGACAACCAGCCAGACAAGACAACCAGGCATCAAACAGAGATAGCAGGAGCACCGCAATGGCGAAGGAGAAGTTCGAGCGTACGAAGCCGCACGTGAACGTGGGGACGATCGGTCACGTGGATCACGGCAAGACGACGCTGACGGCAGCGATCACGAACATTCTGGCGAAGGCAGGTGGTGCGGAGTTCGTGCCATTCGACGAGATCGACAAGGCTCCGGAGGAGCGTGAGCGCGGGATCACGATCGCGACAGCTCACGTGGAGTACGAGACGCCGAACCGTCACTACGCCCACGTGGACTGCCCGGGGCACGCGGACTACGTGAAGAACATGATCACGGGCGCTGCGCAGATGGACGGTGCGATCCTGGTCGTGTCGGCAGCCGACGGTCCGATGCCCCAGACGCGTGAGCACGTGCTGCTGGCTCGTCAGGTCGGCGTGCCGTACATCGTCGTGTTCATGAACAAGTGCGACATGGTGGACGACGAGGAGCTTCTGGACCTGGTGGAGCTTGAGCTTCAGGACCTGCTGAGTTCGTTCGAGTTCCCCGGGGACGAGATTCCGATCATTCGCGGTTCGGCACTGGAGGCGCTCGAGAGCGGCGATCCGGAGAGCGAGTGGGGATCGAAGATCGTGGAGCTTCTGGAGGCTGTGGACTCCTACGTGCCGACACCGGAGCGGGCGGTGGACCAGGATTTCCTGATGCCGATCGAGGACATTTTCACGATTTCGGGTCGCGGCACGGTGGTGACTGGCCGCGTGGAGCGCGGTCGGGTGAAGGTTGGCGAGACGGTGGAGATCGTGGGGATTCGGGACACGGCGTCGACGGTGGTCACGGGCGTCGAGATGTTCCGGAAGCTCCTGGACTCGGGCGAGGCCGGGGACAACATCGGCGTGTTGCTTCGCGGTACGAAGAAGGACGAGGTGGAGCGCGGTCAGGTTCTGGCGAAGCCGAAGTCGATCACTCCCCACACGAAGTTCAAGGGCGAGGTGTACGTGCTGAACAAGGACGAGGGCGGGCGTCACACGCCGTTCTTCGACGGTTACCGTCCTCAGTTCTACTTCCGCACGACGGACGTGACGGGCGTGGCGAACCTGCCTTCGGGCACGGAGATGGTGATGCCCGGGGACAACGTGACGCTGGACGTGGAGCTGATCGCTCCGATCGCGATGGAGAAGGGCGTGCGCTTCGCCATTCGTGAGGGCGGCCGCACGGTCGGCGCCGGCACCGTCACCGACATCGTCGAGTAGAAATTTCAGGCGCGGTACGCATTCGAGGAAGGTTGGGATCAGGCAGAAATGGTGAACGAGAAGATCCGTATTCGGCTCAAGGCCTTCGACTACCGCATTCTGGATACGTCGACGCACGAGATCGTCGACACCGCGCGGCGTAGTGGCGCGCGCGTGGTCGGGCCGATCCCGTTGCCGACCCACATTGCCCGCTACACGGTGAATCGCTCACCGCACGTGGACAAGAAGTCGCGGGAGCAGTTCGAGATCCGCACTCACAAGCGGTTGCTCGACATCTTCGAACCGACCAGCCAGACCGTCGACGCGCTGATGAAGCTCGAGCTTCCGGCGGGTGTCGATGTCGAGATCAAGGCCTTCGGAAGTTGAACGGGGAGTTGAACCGGCAGTTGAGTGGCGGATCAAGCGAGGGGATCAGGACGGTGAGTGAAAACAAGGGATTGCTCGGGCGCAAGATCGGCATGACGCAGATCTACGCCGAGGACGGCGCCGCGGTGCCGGTGACCGTCCTGGAGGTCGGCCCGTGCCGGGTCGTGCAACGAAAGACGGCGGAGTCCGACGGCTACGAGGCGGTGCAGATCGGCCTGGTCGAGAAGCGGCCGCCGAGAAGCGTCACCGAGGCGCGTCGGGGTCACTTCAAGAAGGCCGGCGTCGAGGCGATGCGCCACCTGGCGGAGGTGCGGGTCGAGGCGGCGAACGAGTCGCAGCCGGGCGACGAGATCGGCGTCTCGATCTTCGAGGTCGGCTCCCGTGTCGACGTGATCGGGACCGGCAAGGGGAAGGGATTCCAGGGCGTCATGCGCCGCCACGGCTTCGGGGGCGGCCGAGCCACACACGGCTCGATGTTCCATCGCGCGCCGGGTTCGGTCGGACAGTCTGCGAGTCCCTCGCGTGTCTTCCCGGGCATGAGGTTCCCGGGCCGGATGGGCGGCAAGCGGGTGACGACGAAGAAGCTGAAGGTGGTCAAGGTGGACGAGGAGAATCGTCTTCTCTATCTGCGTGGAGCAGTTCCCGGCGGCCGCAACGGTCTGGTCATGGTTCGGAGTTCGTACTGATGCCCAAGGTCGCGATCAGGAGCCTCGCCAACGAGGAAGTAGGCAGCCTGGACCTGCCGGAAGAGGTCTTCACGTACCCGTACAACGAGCACCTGATCCACCTGGCGGTCGTTTCGGTCCGGGCCGCGCGGCGGGCCGGTACGCACAGCGTCAAGGGCAGGCATCAGGTGCGCGGCGGCGGGGCAAAGCCGCATCGGCAGAAGGGCACCGGTCGAGCCCGCGCCGGCAGCATCCGCTCGCCGCTGCGCCGCGGCGGCGGCGTCGTTCATG
The DNA here is from genome assembly GCA_965232105.1 of Thermoanaerobaculia bacterium. Taxonomy (GTDB): domain Bacteria; phylum Acidobacteriota; class Thermoanaerobaculia; order Multivoradales; family Multivoraceae; genus Multivorans. Next base: position 412,144 of record OZ246956.1, on the reverse strand, counting down.
GTCCCCGGACCCGCAGTCACCGCAACAAGCTGTCGCGGAACGAGAAGCGCAATGCCCTCAAGTCGGCGCTTTCGCGCAAGCTGGCGGAAGAGCGGATCATGGTCGTCGACTCGCTTGATCTCGACAGTCACAAGACGGGCGCCTTCGCGGCGCGTCTCCAAGGGCTCGGCATCGACGAGAAGACGCTGATCGTCGACGACCACGGCAACCGCAACCTGATCCTGGCGTCCCGCAACCATCCGCAGCTCAAGACCGTCGACGCCCTGGGCGTGAATGTCTACGATGTCGTCGATCGCGGCTACGTGCTGTTCAGCGAGACCGCGATCGGCCGCCTGTCCGCCGTGCTGCGGAAGCAGCGGAAGAACGGGAGCGCGTCATGAGAGTGCAGGAAATCCTGCGTCGGCCGCTGATTACCGAGAAGTCGACCGAGCTCCGTGACGATCGGAACATCATTGCCTTCGTCGTCGACTCCCGAGCCAACAAGATCGAGGTGCGACGCGCGGTGGAGGCCCAGTTCCAGGGTGTCAAGGTGGCGGAAGTCCGGATCGTGAACATGCACGGGAAGGTTCGCCGCCAGGGCCGCTTCGTCGGTCGTCGCCCCGACTGGAAAAAGGCATACGTACGGCTGGCCGAGGGCCAGATCGACCTCTTCGACAACGTGTAACGAGAGCCGAAGAAAATGGCGATCAAGAAACTCAAGCCGACAAATCCCGGCAGCCGCTTCCAGGAGTACGCGCGTCGGGAGGGAGTCACGACGGACCGGCCGCACAAGCCCCTCGTTGAGGGCAAGAAGCGGATCGGCGGCCGCAACAACAAGGGCAGGCAGACGTTGCGGTTCCGGGGCGGAGGCCACAAGCGGCGCTACCGGCGGATCGACTTCCGGCGCGACAAGGTCGGCGTGCCCGCCAAGGTGGCGACGATCGAGTACGACCCGAACCGTAGCGCGCTGATCTCCCTGCTGCACTACGCCGATGGAGAGAAGCGCTACATCCTCCACCCCCAGGGGCTGAAGGTGGGCGCCGTGGTCCAGGCCGGCGAGGGCTCGGAGATCGACGTGGGCAACTGCTTGCCGATCCGGTTCATCCCCCTGGGCACGATGATCCACAACATCGAACTGAAGATCGGCGGCGGCGGCCAGATGGTGCGCAGCGCCGGCACCGGCGCCCAGTTGATGGCCAAGGAAGGCGTCTACGCTCAGGTCCGCCTCCCGTCGGGGGAGGTCCGCCGCGTTCACATCGACTGTTCCGCCACGATCGGCCAGGTCAGCAACTCGGAGCATTCGAACATCGCGCTCGGAAAGGCCGGCCGCAAGCGCTGGCGTGGCCGCCGGCCGCACAACCGCGGCGTGTCGATGAATCCGGTCGACCATCCGATGGGCGGCGGCGAGGGCAAGGCCTCCGGTGGACGGCATCCGACGACGCCCTGGGGCAAACCGACCAAGGGCTACAAGACACGCAGGAACAAGCGCACGAGCGGCATGATCGTACGGCGACGGGCACGTCGCAAGTAGGTCAGGCGAGAGCACGAAACAGAGGTCAGCATGGGACGTTCACTCAAGAAGGGTTTCTTCATCGACAATCACCTGTACGACAAGGTGGTCGCGATGAACGCGGGCCATGACCGGAGGGTCATCAAGACCTGGTCGCGCCGGTCCACGATCATTCCGGAGATGGTGGGTCACACCGTCGCCGTCCACAACGGGATGAAGTTCATTCCGGTCTTCATCAGCGAGAACATGGTCGGCCACAAGCTCGGAGAGTTCGCTCAAACCCGGACGTTCCGTGGTCATGCCGGCGGCAGGAGGGAGCGCCGAGCGCGCCCCCGGTAGTTGGAGAGAGAGAACAGAACGATGGAATCAATCGCCCGACTCAGGTACCTGCAGGCGTCGCCGCAGAAGGTGCGCCTGGTGGCGGACCTGATCCGCGGCCGGGACGTCGAGGAAGCCGCGACGATGCTGCAGTTGAGCACCAAGGCAGCGGCACGGCCGATTTCCAAGCTGCTGCGGTCGGCGGTAGCCAACGCCGAGAACCGCGCGGAGAACCAGCAGGGGGGGATCGACGTGGGGCAGCTCTACGTCAAGGAGATCTTCGTGGACGGTGGCCCGACGCTGAAGCGCCTGCGCCCGCAGCCCATGGGCCGGGCGTTCCGGATTCTCAAGCGGCAGAGCCACGTCACGATCAAGCTCGATTCCCGCGGTCAGTCGACCGAGGCAACGTAGGAGCGCTCATGGGTCAGAAGACACATCCGTACGGCTTTCGTTTGGTCTACAACCAGGGCTGGCACTCGCGCTGGTACGCCGAACGGGACTACGCCAGCACTCTGCACTCGGACATCGAGTTGCGGACCGGTCTGAAGAAGCGCCTGATGCATGCGGGCGTGAGCCAGATCGACATCGAGCGCGCCGCGGACAAGCTGCGCGTCACGATCTACACGTCGCGTCCGGGCATCATCATCGGCCGCAAGGGCGCGGAGGTGGACAAGCTGCGCGACGACCTGAGCCGGCAGATGGGGCGGGAAGTCCACATCAACATCCAGGAGATTCAGCGTCCTGAACTCGATGCCCAGCTCGTGGCCGAGGCGATCACGGGGCAGCTCCTGCGCCGGGTCGCGTTCCGTCGGGCGATGAAGAAGGCGATGGAATCGGCCTTCCGTTTCGGCGCGAAGGGTGTCAAGATCATGGTTTCGGGTCGGCTCGGCGGCAACGAGATCGCCCGTACCGAGTGGTACCAGGAAGGGCGGTTGCCGCTGCACACTCTGAAGGCCGACATCGACTACGGCTTCGCCGAGGCGTTCACGACCTACGGTGTGATCGGGGTCAAGGTCTGGGTCTACCGCGGTGATCTTTCGCGGGAACGCGGTCGCCGCGCGGTGGCCTAGAGCGTGGCGGGACGCCTGGAGATTCAAAGGGGTAACGAACGATGTTGATGCCGAAGAAGGTCAAGTTCCGCAAGCATCACCGCGGCCGTCGCCGCGGTCTGGCCAAGGGCGGCAACACCGTCGCCTTTGGCGAGTACGGTCTGCAGGCGCAGGAGGCCGGTTGGGTCACCGCCCGCCAGATCGAGGCCGCGCGAATCGCGATCACCCGCCACATCAAGCGGAGCGGCAAGGTCTGGATCCGGGTTTTTCCGGACAAGCCGATCACGAAGAAGCCTCTGGAAACGCGGATGGGCAAGGGCAAGGGCAACCCGGAGGAGTGGGTTGCGGTCGTCCGGCCCGCCCGCATTCTGTACGAGCTCGAGGGCGTGTCGCCGGAGCTGGCGAAGTCGGCGATGAGGCTGGCTTCCCACAAGCTCGGGATCAAGACCCGTTTCGTCGGGCGCCACGGCGCGCAGGTCTAGAGGTTGAGACGATGAAGGCAAGCGAAATCAGAGAGCTGACCGTCGACGAACTGCGGCAGAAGGAGGAAGAACTGGCAGACCGGTTGTTCGCCCTGCGGCTGCAGAAGTCGATCGGTCAACTGGAGAAGCCGAGCAGGATCAGAGAGGCCCGGGTCGAGTTGGCGCGGGTCCTCACGGTCAGGCGCGAGAGAGCGACAGGAACGACATGAGCGTGGAGCAGCAACAAGCGCGCGGCCGCCGCCAGGTCCGGGTGGGCCAGGTGGTCAGCGCCAAGATGGACAAGACAGTCGTTGTGGCGGTCGAGAAGACGGTCATGCACCGGCTGTACCACCGCCTGATGAAGAAGTCTTCTCGGTGCGTGGCGCACGATGAATCGAATGAGTGCCGGGAGGGGGACGTCGTTTCCCTCGTCTCGACCCGGCCGATGTCACGCCGCAAGCGCTGGCGCGTACAGCGGATCGTCAAGCGCGCGGAAGGATAGGTGCGGCGATGATTCAGATGGGAACGGTGCTCGACGTCGCCGACAACTCGGGGGCCAAGAGAATCGCCTGCATTCAGCTGCGGGGCGGCTCCACCGGGCAGTACGGCACCTTGGGCGACGTGATCACCGCCTCGGTCAAGGAGGCTGTGCCCGAGGGCACGGTCAAGAAGGGTCAGGTCGTGCGCGCGGTGATCGTGCGGACACGCAAGGAGCGCCGCCGCAAGGACGGGAGCTACATCCGCTTCGACAACAACGCCGCGGTGCTGATCAACGAGGCGCAGGAACCGATCGGAACCCGCGTCTTCGGCCCGGTCGCCCGCGAGCTGCGCGAGCGGCGCTTCATGCGCATCGTTTCTCTGGCGCCGGAGGTGATCTGAAATGCCCAAATCTGGCAGACACAAGGTGAAGATCAAGAAGGGCGACGAGGTGCTGGTCATCACGGGCCGGAACCGCGGCGTGCGAAGCAAGGTGTTGCGGGTGCTTCCATCCGGGAACCGCGCGATCGTCGAGCGCGTGAATCTGGTCAAGAAACACGAGCGGCCGAACCCGCAGCGCCAGGTACAGGGAGGCATCCTGGAGCGGGAGGCGCCCATCCACCTCTCGAACCTCAAAGTGATCTGCCCTGACACCGACAAGCCGACGCGGGTTGGCAAGCGGCGTCTCGAGGACGGCAAGTCGACGCGCTACGCCAAGGTCAGCGGCGCGGTGTTGAGTTGAGGCAGTGACTTGAAGGAATGACCATGGTTCCCCGATTGAAAACTCAGTACCAGGAGGAGGTCGTCGCCTCCCTCCAGCAGGAGTTCGGCATCTCCAACCCGATGGCGGTGCCGCGGCTGGAGAAGATCGTTCTCAACATGGGTATCGGCGAAGCGATCCAGAACATCAAGATCCTGGAGAACGCCGTGCCCGAACTGGCCCGGATCGCGGGTCAGCAGCCGGTCGTCACCCGTGCCCGCAAGTCGATCGCCGCGTTCAAGTTGCGTGAGGGAATGCCGATTGGTTGCCGGGTCACGCTGCGCCGCGACCGGATGTGGCACTTCCTCGATCGACTGGTCACCGTCGCGCTGCCGCGAGTACGGGACTTCCGCGGCATCTCGGACCGGAGCTTCGATGGACGGGGCAGCTACACCCTGGGTATCCGGGATCACCTGATCTTCCCCGAGGTCGACTACTCGAAGAGCGACGGTTCCAAGGGCATCAACGTCACACTCGTCACCTCGGCCGAGTCCGATGCGCAGGCGCTGCACCTGCTGCGGGGTCTCGGCATGCCGTTCGCGACCTGAGTGAAGACCGGCCCCTTTCAATGATTGGCCAAGGATTGTCACGATGACCATGACCGACCCCATCGCGGATCTGCTGACCACGATTCGCAACGCCCTGATCGTCAAGCACGATCAGACCGAGTCGCCGGCTTCGAAGCAGAAGATCGCGCTGTGCCGTGTGCTGCGGGACCAGGGCTACATCAGCCATTACGAGGTCTACGATTCGCCGCCGGGCAGGACGCTCCGGATCTTCCTGGCTTACAGCAAGGAGGGTGTGCCGACGATCACCAAGGTGCGGAAGATCAGCAAGCCCGGGCGCAGGATTTATCAGGGCGCCGACGATCTGAAGCCGGTTCTGAACGGGCTGGGCGTCGCGATCCTGTCGACCTCGAAGGGCCTGCTCACGGATTCCCAGGCCCGGAGCCAGCGCGTGGGCGGCGAAGTTCTCTGCGAGGTGTACTAGATGTCGCGCATAGGAAAGACGCCGATTGCACTGCCGGACACGGCGAAAGTCGCGGTGAACGGCGGCACGGTAACCATCGAGGGTCCGAAGGGAAAGCTGGAACAGCCGCTCCAGCCAGGCATCGAGGTCCGGATGGAGGATCGCGTCGTCACGCTGCACCGTTCGGGCTCGAGCGGACCGGAGAGGGCTCTGCATGGGCTGGCTCGCGCGCTGCTCGCGAACGCCGTCGTGGGCGTCACCGAGGGCTTCCGGCGAGAGCTGGACATCGTCGGCGTTGGCTACCGGGGAGAGGTCAAGTGGCGCGAAATCCACATGGCGCTCGGCTACTCCCACCCCGTGGTCTACTCGATTCCGGACGGAATCGACGTTTCGATCGACGATCGGGCGAACCGGATTACCGTTTCCGGCATCGACAAGCAGCAGGTCGGGCAGGTAGCGGCCGACCTGCGCAGCCTGCGCAAGCCGGATGCGTACAAGGGCAAGGGCATCCGGTACAGCGACGAGGTCATCCGACTCAAGGTCGGTAAGGCGGCGGCGGTCTAGACACTTTGGTACGAAGTTAGGGCAAGTAGTCAGGGCAAGAGGGACATCGAGGCAATGAGCGACCTGCGCAGAAAGAGAACATTGGACCGGAGCCGTCGTCGGCGCCGCGCGCGCTACCGGGTCCGGAAGAGGATCCGGGGCTCCGAGGAACGTCCGCGTCTGGCTGTCCACAAGAGCCGCCGGCACATCTACGCCCAACTGATCGACGATCGGGCGGGACACACCCTGGCCTTCGCGAGCTCGCTGGAGCCGGAAGTCTGCGGGGAGTTGGAAGGCTCGACCGGAAGCTGCAGCGCGGCGCAGGCGGTGGGCGAGGCGCTGGCGGCGCGCGCGAAGGAGCGGGGCGTGCAATCCGTGATCTTCGACCGCGGCGGCTTTCTCTACCACGGCCGAATCCGGGCGCTGGCGGATAGCGCTCGCGCCGGAGGCCTGAAGTTCTGATGCAGCAGAAAAGCGAAGGAGCGAACATTGGCTAGGGACGTGAACGGTGGCTAGAAGAGATATCGATCTCGACAGCGAGTTCTTCGAGCAGGTTGTCGACATCAACCGGGTGACGAAGGTCGTCAAGGGCGGCAAGAACTTCTCCTTTACCGCCCTCGTTGTGATCGGCGACGGCGCCGGCCGCGTCGGCTACGGCTCGGGCAAGGCGAAGGAGGTCCCATCCGCGATTCGCAAGGGGATTCAGATCGCCAAGCGCAACCTGGTACGGGTACCGCTGGCTGGAACGACGATCCCGCACGAGACGGTGGGTGTGTTCGGCGCCGGTCGGGTGATGCTCAAGCCGGCTTCCGAAGGAACCGGGGTCATCGCCGGCGGCCCGGTGCGGGCGGTGGTCGAGGGCGCCGGCATTCAGGACATCCTGACCAAGTCGCTCGGGACGACGAACCCGCAGAACGTCGTCAAGGCGACCTTCGCCGGGCTGCTCTCCCTGCGCAACGAGGAGCAGGTCAGGACGCTGCGTGGGCTGGATTCGCTGGACGGCGCGTCGATCAACGGAGACCAGGAAGGAGCCGAGAGTGGCTGGCAGGACGATACGGATTCAGCAGGTGCGTAGCGCGATCGGCAGGCCGAGACCGCAGCGCGAGGTTCTGCGCGGTCTCGGCTTGAGGCGCATTCGCCACATCGTCGAGCGGGAGGACTCCCAGGCGGTGCGGGGCATGGTGCGGAAGATTCCCCACCTGGTCCGGATCGTGGGGGACTCCGAGGAGAACTGACATGAAACTCCACGAACTCAAACCGGCGCCGGGAAGCCGCCGTCCGCGCAAGCGGGTCGGGCGTGGACCGGGATCCGGTACGGGCAAGACCGCCGGGCGTGGCCACAAGGGCCAGCGCTCGCGCGCGGGATTCTCCCGGCGCGCCGGCTTCGAGGGCGGCCAGATGCCGCTCGTGCGGCGCGTCCCGAAGCGCGGGTTCACCAACATCTTCCGCACCGAGTACACGGTGATCAACGTCGGCGACCTGGACGGTCTAGGCGTTGTGGTCGACGTGGAACTCCTCGTTTCCCACGGCCGTGTGCGCCGGGGCATGAAGCTGAAGGTTCTGGGCGTTGGCGATGCACCGGCCGGGGTGACCGTCCGGGCGCACCGCTTCAGCGCATCCGCGCGCGCCAAGATCGAAGGCGCCGGCGGCGCCTGCGAAGAGATCGCCTGACGGAGCTGACAAGTGGGCGTCGAGAGTTTTCGCAACATCTTCGCGATTCCGGATCTCCGGAAGCGCGTGTTGTTCATGTTCGGCCTGCTGGCCGTGTACCGCATCGGCTGCATCATTCCGACGCCGGGGATCGATCCCCAGGCTCTGCTCGAGTTCATGGAACAGATGCAGGGCACCGTGCTGGGGTTCGTCAACACGTTCACCGGCGGCAGCCTGGGCCGGGTGGCGATCTTCGCGCTCGGCATCATGCCGTACATCTCGGCGTCCATCATTCTGCAGTTGCTGACCGTGGTCTGGCCCTACCTCGAGAAGCTCTCGAAGGAAGGCGAGATGGGCCGGCGGAAGATCACCCAGTACACGCGGTACGGAACGGTGGTCATCTCGATCATTCAGGCCACGAGCATCGCCTTCTTCCTGGAGAACCTGACCTCGCCGGGAGGCGCGCCCCTGGTCTTCAACCCGGGTCTCGGGTTCAAGTTCATGACCGTGCTCTCGCTGACCACGGGCTGCGCCTTCGTCATGTGGCTGGGCGAGCAGATCAGCGAGCGGGGTATCGGCAACGGCATCTCCCTGATCATCTTCGCCGGCATCGTGGTGGGCCTGCCGGGCGCCGTCCTGACGCTCTTCAGCCAAATGCAGAGCGGCGCGATGTCCCTGCTCAAGATCCTCTTCCTGTCGGCCTTCATGCTCGTGGTCGTTGCCTTCATCGTCTACATGGAGCGGGCGCAACGGCGTATCCCGGTGCAGTACGCCAAGCGGATCGTCGGCCGGCGCCAGTACGGCGGGCAGAGCACCTACCTGCCCCTGCGGGTGAACACCGGCGGCGTGATTCCGGTCATCTTCGCGAGTTCCGTCGTCACTGTGCCGGCCACCGTCGCGGGAATGATCCAGTACGAACCGATCCAGCGGATCGCCACCGCGCTGCAGTGGGGCCAGCCGATCTACTACCTGTTCTACGTGACGGCGATCATCTTCTTCTCGTACTTCTACGTCTCGATCATCTTCAATCCGAACGATCTTGCCGAGAACATGCGCAAGTACGGCGGGTTCATTCCCGGCATCCGCTCCGGCAGGCGCACTTCGGAGTACATCGACAAGGTGCTGACGCGGTTGACCCTGGTCGGTTCTCTCTACTTGGCGGGCGTTTCGGTGTTGCCGGAGTTCCTGATCGCCGGCTTCAAGGTCGGTGGGCTTCCGTTCGTTGGCGCTACCCTGGACCGGGTCGCGCCGCTCTGGCTGACCGAGGGCATGGGGATCAATTTCTACTTCGGCGGCACGTCGCTCCTGATCGTCGTCAGCGTGGCGATGGACACCCTGCAACAGATCGAGAGCCAGCTCGTGATGCGCAACTACGAGGGCTTCATGAAGCGGGGCCGGATTCGAGGCCGCCGTGGGTGATCCTCTCCGCATCGTGCTGCTCGGAGCGCCCGGTTGCGGCAAGGGTACCCAGGCCGAACGCCTGGAAGTGTCGCTCGGTGTGCCGGCCATCTCGACCGGTGACATGCTGCGGGCCGCGGTCGCCGCTGGCAGCGAGTTGGGTCGGCGGGTGGAGGGTGTGATGGCCTCCGGCGCCCTGGTCGACGACGACTTGATGGCCGACGTGGTTCGGGACCGTCTGGCCCAGGACGACGCCGCGGGTGGGTTCCTGCTCGACGGCTATCCGCGCACCGCGCCGCAGGCCGGGACCCTCGAAGAGATCCTGAACGGTCGCGAGCTCGACCATGTGGTGACGATCGATGTTCCCGACGAGGTGCTGGTTCAGCGCATTGTCCTGAGGGGCAGGGGCGCGGATGACCGGGAGGAGGTCGTGCGCGAACGGCTGCAGGTTTACGCCGTGCAGACGGAACCCCTGATCTCTCACTACGAGCGCCTCGGCCTGCTGCGCCGGGTCAACGGCAACGTCGGCATCGAACAGGTGACTGCGGCGATCGAGTCGGCGCTGGCCGAAGGGAGAGCCGCCTGATGGTGACTCTCAAGACACAGGAGGAGCTCGACCTGATGGAGCGCGCCAACCGCATCGTTCTGGAGGTGCTGGCCTCCCTGGAACGGCGGCTGCAGGCCGGAGTCACCACGCGCGAACTCGATGCTCATGCGGAGGCCTCGATTCGCGAGCGTGGCGGCCGACCGGCCTTTCTCGGTTACCGGGGGTTTCCGGCCACTTTGTGCACCTCGGTGAACGACGTGATCGTCCACGGCATCCCGAATGACGTGCCTCTCGAGGATGGAGACATCGTCAGCATCGACTGCGGGGTGGAGTTTTCGGGTTACTATGGCGATGCTGCGCGCACGTACCGTGTAGGTGCGGTCTCGGAGCAGGCCGCACGCTTGCTGGAAGTCACTCGCCGGGCCCTGGATGTGGCCTTGGACTGCGTGGCGCCCGGCAGATGGCTGCACGACATCGGTCGAGCGGTTGAGCGGTACGTCAAGGATCGCGGGTTCTCCGTGGTCCGCGATTTCGTCGGTCACGGCATCGGTTCAGCACTTCACGAGGAACCGGAAGTGCCGAACTATCGCCGGCGGGGTCGTGGCATCGAGTTGCGGTCAGGCATGGTGTTGGCGATTGAGCCGATGGTCAACGCCGGAAGCCGGGCCGTGAAGATGGATGGAGACGGTTGGACGGCGAGAACGAAGGATGGATCGTTGTCGGCTCACTTCGAGCACTCGGTCGTGGTGACGGAGGCCGGAGCGCGCGTACTGGGCTTGGCGGCTTGAACCAAAGAGGAAGCAAGAGGGCGAAGGGATATTGGGCGTGAAGAAAGAAGAGGCGATCGAAGTCGAGGCAATGGTGGTGGAGACACTGCCGAACGCAGTCTTCAAGGTCGAGCTTGACAACAAGCACCAGGCCTTGGCCCACATCTCGGGCAAGATGCGCAAGCACTTCATCCGGATCCTCCCGGGCGATCGCGTCCTGGTCGAACTTTCGCCCTACGACCCCGGCCGTGGCCGGATCGTGTACAGGTTGCGGACCTGACGGCCGGTTTCGAATCGAAGGAGATCCATCATGAAGGTGCGAGCGTCAGTAAAACGGATGTGCGTGAAGTGCAAGGTGGTCCGGCGTCGCGGTGTGATCCGCGTCATCTGTGAGAACCCCAAGCACAAGCAACGGCAAGGCTGAGCAGGACGGGAGAGAGCTGGAATGGCGAGAATCGCAGGGATCGATCTACCGCAGAACAAGCAGGTCGGCATCGGCCTCACCTACATCTACGGCATCGGCCGTTCTCGGGCGCTGGTGCTGCTGGATCAGGCGGGTGTCGCCGCCGAGGTCAAGGTCAGGGACCTGACCGAGGACGAGACCGGGCGTATTCGCCGGGTCGTTCAGGAGGCGGGGTCGGTCGAGGGAGACCTGCGCAAGGAAGTGACCCAGAGCATCAAGCGCCTGATGGAGATCGGCAGCTACCGGGGTGTCAGGCACCGCAAGGGTCTGCCGGTTCGTGGCCAGCGTACGCACACCAACGCGCGCACCCGCAAGGGACCCCGGCGGGCTACCGTGGCCGGCAGGAAGAAGGTCGGGAAGTAGGCGAGAGGGATACCTATGTGTTGTGTCGCCGGGAGCGGCTCACAGGCGGCCGACACGAGAGTACCCACACCATAGCTAGCTTCATCTGGCAAACCAAAGCGGAGACACAACACTAGATGGCAAAAGCGAGGAAGAAGGAAAAGCGGGTCGTGCCCCACGCCGTGGCGCACGTCAATGCGACCTTCAACAACACACTGGTCTGCATCAGCGATCCGGACGGCAATGTCCTGACCTGGTCGTCGTCGGGCCGAAACGGTTTCAAGGGGTCCCGCAAGGGAACGCCCTTCGCGGCTCAGGTGGCCGCGCAGGCGGTGGGCTATCAGGCCAAGGACCTTGGCGTGCGGTCGGTCGACGTGCTGGTCAAGGGGCCGGGAGGCGGTCGCGAATCGGCGGTCAGAGCCCTGCAGGCCACCGGCATCAGCATCCGATCGATCCGTGACGTGACCCCAATACCACACAACGGCTGCCGTCCTCGCAAGCGGCGTCGGGTCTGAACCCGGCGTTTTGCCGCTGGACCGCACCGAGACATCACACGTTTCCACCTGGAACGCAATCGAGATAGTAGGAGTCAACATGCTCTGGAAGGGATTTCAACGCCCGAAGCGGATCGAGATCGATACCGATACTCTGACCGACACGTACGGCAGATTCACGGCCCAGCCGTTTGAACGCGGCTTCGGCGCCACCGTGGGCAACGCTTTGCGGCGTAGCCTCCTGTCGGCAATCGAGGGCGCCGCGATTACCGCGGTGCGGATCGAGGGCGCACTGCACGAGTTCTCTTCACTCGAAGGGGTGGTCGAGGACACGACGGACATCATTCTGAACCTGAAACAGGTGCCTCTGCGGTCCTTCGACGACACGACACGCGTGATCACGCTGGACGTGTCAGGGCCGCGCGAGGTGACCGCCGCCGACTTCAACGGCGACCCGAGCGTCGAGATCCGCGACCCGAAGAGCAAGGTGGCGACTCTGAACGAACGGGGTCGGCTCCGCCTCGAGGCGCAGGTCAAGAACGGACGCGGCTACGTCGGCGCCGACCGAAATCTCGACGAGTCGATGGGAATCGGCTGGATTCCGCTCGACTCGGTTCATAGCCCGGTGAAGCGGGTGAACTATCGCGTCGAGTCGGCACGCCTCGGCCGGACCACCGACTACGAGCGACTGATCGTCGAGGTCTGGACGGACGGAACGGTGACACCGGAAGAGGGAATCTCCCGCGCTGGCGCCCTGCTGCGCGATCATCTGGCCATCTTCATCGACGCCGAGGAGAGCCTGGTTGTTGAAGCAGCGGCAGAGGAGGAAGTCGACGGGAGCGATCTGAGCGCCATGCTCCGGAAGGAAATCGACGATCTGGACCTGAGCGTTCGTTCGGCGAACTGCCTGAGGAACGCGAACATCAATACGGTGGCCGACCTCGTCGCGCGGAGCGAGAAGGAGATGCTGGAGACGAAGAACTTCGGCCGCAAGTCGCTAGAAGAGATCCAGGAAGTGCTCGACCGGATGGGACTGTCCTTCGGCATGGAAGTTCCTGAGAACGCGGAGACCAGCGTCCAGGCCTGAGGGCCGCGGACCGCTTTCGAGCTTCCCGGGAAGGAGCGATCATGCGTCACGGAGTTGGCTACAAGAAACTGGGTCGGACCACGGCCCACCGGCGGGCAATGTTCCGCAACATGCTCGCCTCGCTGGTCGATCACGGCCGGATCCAGACGACCCTCGCCAAGGCCAAGGCCCTGCGCCCGGTCGCCGAGAAGCTCATCACCCGCAGCCGCGAGGACTCCGTCCACGCCCGGCGCCTGGTCCGCCGCTGGCTTCCCAACCGCGACCACGTCAAGAAACTCTTCGACGAAATCGGCCCCCGCTATGCCGACCGCCCAGGCGGCTACCTCCGCATCACGAAGCTCGGCCCGCGCCGCGGCGACGCCGCCGAACGCGCCGTCATCGAGTTCGTCGACAACGACGAGTAGAGACGCACTGGGTGCGCCGGCCCTCTGGCCGGCATCCGGGCGTTCTCGCGAAGCGAGCGGCCCCTGGCACCCTCTCCCCGGACCGCAGCAGGCGGGTGCGTCCTCCGCCTGTCCGCCGCGCGCCAGCGGCGCGCGCCGCGCGGCGTAGCCGCGCCTCCGAATCCGCTCCGCTTCGCTAGTCCTCTTCTTCCGCCCGCTTCGCTTCGGCGATGATCTTCTCCTGGATCTGGCGGGGGACTTCTTCGTAGTGGGAGAACGTCATCGTGAAGCTGGAGCGGCCCTGGGTCATTGACCGGAGGGCGGGGGCGTAGGTCAGCATTTCGGCCATGGGGACCGTGGCCTTGACGATCTGGGCGCTGCCCTTGGCTTCCATGCCTTGGGGGCGGCCCCGGCGGGAGGAGAGGTCGCTCATGATGTCGCCCATGAAGTCCTCGGTCGTGTTGATGTCCACCTGCATCACGGGTTCGAGGAGGGTGGGGGCGGCCTTCGCCATCGCGTCCTTGAAGGCGAGGGAGCCGGCGACCTTGAAGGCCATTTCCGACGAGTCGACGTCGTGGTACTTGCCGTCCTGGAGGCGGACCCGGAAGTTGCCTACCGGGTAACCGGCCAGGTAGCCGCGTGCGGCCGCTTCGAGCAGGCCTTTCTCGACGGCCGGGCGGTAGTTCTGGGGGATCGAGCCGCCGAAGATCTCGTCGACGAACTCGTAGTCCTCCGGCGTGGCGACCGGTTCCATCGTGATCGTGCAGTCGGCGAACTGGCCGCGGCCGCCGCTCTGCTTCTTGTGCCGGCCGTGGCCGACCGCGGGCCTTCTGATCGCTTCGCGATAGGGCACCTTGGGCGGGTGAAGGATGACCTCGACCTTGGAGCGGGCCTTCAACTTCGAAACCGCGATCTCTACGTGGAGCTGACCGGCGCCCGAGAGGAGGAACTCGCCCGTCTGCGGGTCGCGGCCGGCGCGCAGGCTCGGATCCTCCTCGACCAGCCGGAGCACCGCCTCGCCGATCTTCTCTTCGTCGCCCTTCGTCTTCGGCTCGATCGCGAACGAGATCGCGGCGACCGGAGGATTGGGGAAGCCGAGGTGCAGGGGCCGTTCACGGCTCGTGATCGAGTCACCGGTGACGCTGCTCTTGAGCTTCGCCACGCCGCCAATGTCGCCCTCGACGAGTTGAGGCACGTCCTGGCCGGTCTTGCCCTGCATGTGCATCAGGTGGCCGACGCGCTCGGCCCCCTCCCGCCGGGCGTTCCAGTAGCTCGTGTCGGAGGTCATGCGGCCCGCGGCCACGCGGAGCAGGGAGATGCGCCCGGTGAAGGGGTCGTTCAGCGTCTTGAAGACGATCGCGCTGACCGGCGCGCCGTCGCCGCGCTCGATCTCCACGGGCTCTCCGCCGATGTCGGCGGCCGGCATCGGCGGCGCGCCTGCGGGCGACGGCAGCAGCTTGACCACCGCGTCGAGCAGGGCCGAGTTGCCGATGCCGTGACCGGCGGAGGACATCGTGACCGGGAACAGCGCCCGGTTCCTGATCGCATTCTTGAGCCCCTCGACCAACTGGTCCTGATCGAGGTCGCCCTGATCGAAGTAGGCCTCCATCAGGTCGTCGTCGCTCTCGGCGACCGCTTCCGTGAGCTTGCCTCGCCACTCGTCGATCTGTCCTTCGAGTTCGGCCGGAGGTTCCGAGGGCTTGCTGCGGCCGGCGCCGTCCCGGTCGTAGACATACGCCTTGCGGCTGAGCAGGTCGACCACGCCGGTGAAGTCCTTGCCCTCGCCGATCGGGATCTGCACGGGCAACGCCATGCGGTCGAAGTTCTGCTGGATTTCGGCGATACAGCCCTCGAAGTCGATGTTGTCGCGGTCCATCTTCGCCAGGTGCAGCATGACCGGCTGGTCGATTCCCGCCGCGATCTCCCAGGCCTTCTCCGCCATGACCTGCGTTGGCGCGGCGGCGTTCAGGCACAGCAGGGCGGCGTCGGCCGCCCGCATCCCCGAGCTGGTCTCGTGGACGAAGATCCCGGAGCCCGGGCAGTCGATCAGGTTGACCTTGTGTTCGTCCGAGCCGTCCGACCAGGGCGTGTAGCAGACGGCGAGGCCGATCGAGATGCCGCGACGAATCTCTTCGTCGTCGAAGTCCGTGACCGTGTTGCCGTCCTCGACCCGGTTCTGCCGGTTGAAGACGCCGCCGGTGTAGAGGAGGCCGGCGAGCAGCGTCGTCTTGCCGGTGTCGTTGTGTCCGACGACGGCGAGGTTGCGTATCTGGTCCGAACTTTCGAGTTGCATCGACGCTCCCGTCACTGGCGTACGCGGGCCTTGTGTGGGAGCCCGCTCGAGTCGCGGTTGGTCGGGATCCGGCCACCCTGCGGGACGCGGATCTCAGGCTTGGAAACAGCCGCAGAAGATACCACGCAACCGAGCCGGCGAGGGCCGCCGCGCCGGCCTTCACCCGGCCGGCTGAACCTCGATCGTTCCCAGGTTCTCGAGTTGCGGTGCGAGTTCGGAGACCGGACCCACCGCGGTCACGACCAGCCGGTCCGGGAAGAGATGGCGCCGGCAGACTTCGTGGACGTCTTCTCGGGTCGTGGCGCGGATCCGGTCGGGCCAGAGTTCGTACTCGTCATGGTCCAGGTCGAAGGTAGCGAGCGCCTGCAGCCGGGAGGCGAGATTCTGGATCGTCTGCAGGGTGTAGGGAAACACGCCGACCAGGTAGTTGCGGGCGTCGTCGAGTTCCGCCTGATCAGGTGGTTCACCCCGGAGACGTTCGAGTTCACCGACGATCTCCCGGCAGGCTGCGCCCGTTACCTCGTTGGCCACCGCCGTGCCTACGACGAACGGTCCCGGGCCCCGGCGGGAACTGAAACTGCTGGAGACGCCGTAGGTGTAGCCGTGCCGCTCTCTCAGGCTGAGATTCAGACGGCTGATGAACTTGCCGCCGAGGATGGAGTTGGCGACCTGGATCGGGATGCGGTCGGGATGGCGGCGCGGTATCCCGACATGGCCGACGCGCAACTGCGTCTGCGCGGCGTCGGGGCGGTCCACGATCACGACGCGGCGGCCGTCTGTCGTCGGGTTGGGCGGTGCGAGACAGGCCGGCTCGTCGTCGAAGCGCTTGCCGTGGGATCGAAGCTGGCGTTCGATCTTCTCCTCGATCGCTTCGCGTACCCGCCCCGCCCCCAGGTCGCCGACCGCGATCAGGTGGCAGGAACGCGCGGCGAGCGCCCCGTCATGAAACGCCACGATTTCGCTTCGGGTGATGGCCCGTATGGTCTCGTGATCGCCGATCGCCGCCTTGCCGTAGGGCGTCGGGTCGTAGACGGCGTGCGCGAAGGCTGCCCGGGCCAGACTCGCAGGGTCGCTGCGCCGCCGGTCGAGTTCGGCGAGCCGGCGCCGGCGGGCGCGTTCGATCTCCTCCGCGCTGAAGGTCGGTTGCAGGGCGGCCTCGGCGACCAGCTCCAGACCGGTGGCTACATCCTCCGAGCGGATCGTCGTGCCGATTCCCGCCATCTCCCACGAGCAGGAAGACGAGACGCCGGTCCCCAGGTCCTCGGCCGCGGCAGCGAACTCGAGCGCCGTGCGCCGGCTCGTGCCCTTGCTGCGAAGTCCTGCCGTGAACGAGGCGAGCCCTGCCAGGTGGGGAGGATCGAGTTCGCTGCCGCCGGGCAGGAGCAGCGTGGCGGTGACGAGATTGCGTCCGGGGACGTCGATCGTCCATAGCCGGACGCCGGACCCGAGCCGCTCCTGTTCGAACGGGGGGAAGGCGCAGGGCCGGCTGCGTGCCGGGGCGGGAGGCCGGCTGCGGTCGAGCGTCGCGGAGGTCGCGGTGTTCACGCCTTGGGCACCACGACGACGGCTGCGCGACGTTCCTGGCCGAGAGTGCGCTCGGCCAGGCCGCGAATCTGCTCTGCATCAACGCGGAGCAACCGATCCGGTTCGGTCCAGGCGAGGGCGGGATCGCCGAGGTAGGTCGCCGCCGCGGACAGCCGGTCGGCGCACAGAGCGAGATCCTGTTCACTGTCGCGGTAGTCGAGCAGCAGGATCCGCCGTGCCCGCTCGAGTTCGGACTCGGTCGGACCCTTCGCCCGAATCGCTGCGATGTGTTCGAGGACAGCCTGCTCGACGGCCTCGGCGTTTCCGAGAGGGTCGGGCTCGCGGCTCTGGCAGGTGGCGACGACGGCGAACATGGCGCAGACCTCCGTCGGCAGGATCATCGCGGACACGGACTGCGCGATCTGGCGCTCGTAGACCATGTCGCGGTGGAGCCTGCTCATCATCCCGGCTGAGAGGATCGTCGCCAGCATCGCACCGGCGTGCCAGTCGTCGCTGCCGTAGCCGTCCAGACACCAGGCGGAGTAGGAGCGGGGCAACTCGATCGTGTCCTCGAGGATCTCCCGCGCCGTCCCTTGCGGGCCGATTTCGGCCACGGGGTCGATGTTCGGCGCCGGGGGCAGCGGTCCGGCCGGGATGTCTTCGAAGTAGCGCCTTGCCTGATCGAGGGCGCGGGCGCTGTCGATGTCGCCGGCCAGGGTCAGGACCGCGTTGTTCGGCCGGTACCAGGTGCGGAAGAAGTCCCGGACCCCGTCGAGGGTCGCTGCCTCGAGGTCCTCCATGTAGCCGATCACCGGCCAGGCGTACGGATGGTTGCTGCCGTCGCTCTGGCGGTAGAGCAGTTCGCTGAGCCGTTCGATGGCAAGCCCGTAGGGCTGGTTGTCGACGCGCTGCAGCCGCTCGTTCATCACCACGGAGAGCTGGTTCTCGAACTTCTCCTGAGTCAGGGCCTCGAGCAGGAAACCGAGACGGTCGGATTCCAGCCACAGGCCGAGCTCGAGATGGTTGGAGGGCAGAGTCTCGTAGTAGTTCGTGCGGTCGTACCAGGTCGAGCCGTTGGCGACGCCGCCGACGCTCTGGATGTGCTCGAAGTGTCCGTTCTCGGAGACATGCGCTGAGCCCTGGAACAGCATGTGTTCGAACAGGTGGGCCAGTCCGGTGCTGCCGGCGACCTCGTTCTTCGAGCCGACGTGGTACCAGATGTTGACGGCCGCCAGCGGCAGGCGCCGGTCTTCGTGAAGCACGACGCGCAGGCCGTTGGCGAGTTCGTGCTGCTCCAGGTGCCGGGCCATCGGTGGGGTAGTGTATGCGCCGCTTGTCTTACGCTCGGTTTCCGTCTAGCATCGCTCGTCGATGGATGACTTTCTGACCGAGCGGCAGAAGCAGATTCTCGACTTCGTGTGCGAGTTCGTTTCCGCGCGGGGCGTAGCGCCCACGCACCTGGAGATCCGGCGCCGGTTCGGCTACCGCTCCTACGGCACCGTCCACAAACACCTCAAGCTGCTGCGGCAGAAGGGCTACCTTCGGGGCGGCTGGAACCAGAAGCGCGGCCTCGAGCTGACCGAGAAGACGCTCCGTTCCCGTCGTTCGGCGCCTTTCGCCGTTCCCTTCCACGGCCGGATCGCGGCCGGACAACCGATCGAGGCGGTGGCCGGCGTAGACGACCTCTCCGTCCCCGAGCACCTGCTCACCGGGGGTGCTGCCGGCCGGCACTATGTGCTCCAGGTTGAAGGCGACTCGATGGTCGACGACGGCATCTGTGACGGTGACCTGGTGGTCATCGCCAGGCGGGAAGAGGCCCACGCCGGTGAGTTGATCGTCGCCCTCGTCAATGACGAGGCGACCCTCAAGCGGTACTACCCCGAAGGTGCGACGGTCCGGCTGCAGCCGGCGAACGGGGAGATGGAGCCCATCTACGTGCCCGCTGACCAACTAAGCGTGCAAGGCGTGGTCGTCGGGCTGATGCGTCGCTATTGAGCGCCGTACGGGCGATTGCCCGCCTGCGTCAACTGCCGCCGGCAGTGACCGTGCGGCTGGCGCTGCCCTGGGGCACGCCGTAGTACGCCAGGATGCCGTCGACGATGGCCTCGGCGACGCGCTGCCGGTAGGCGCGGGTCTTCATCAGCCGGCGATCCTGTTCGTTGCCCAGGTTGCCGACTTCGAGCAGGATCTTGGCGGGTACGCGGTTGAAACGGAGCTGTGCCGGCACGTAGACCCGGCGCCCCTGGAAGATCCGGTCCCGGATCGGACGGTTGTGATGGATCGCCAGGTCCGCGTCCCTGAAGCTGGCCAGCATGTGTTCGGCCAGATCGCGCGACAGCCCCTTGCTCGTGGTCCGTTCGTTGCGCGTAAAGGAAACCCGCGGCGCCGCTCTGACTTCGCGGCGGGAGGTGTAGGGAGCTCCACTCTTGCCGTAGTTGTTCGTGATGCCGACCAGTCCCGGAATGTAGACCATTGCGCCTCGCAGCGAAGGGTGCAGAGAGTCCGCGTGAATCGAGATGAAGATCACCTGGCCGGGGTCGATTCCCGCCTTTCGACGTTGGTCGTAGACCCAGTTCGCCAGGTACCAGCGGAAGTTCGTTGCCACCCTGGCGTCGTCGATCCGGTAGGGCGGATTCGTCAGCACGGCGTGGCCCCGGGACTTCGGCAGCACGTCGGCGTCGCTGATGCGGAACGTCGAGCCCTCGCGGGTCGTCGGCACGACGGTGGCGGCGGTGCGGCTTTCCAGCACCTTCTTGGTCCGCAGCATGATGTCGTAGACGTAGTTGCTCTCCCACAGGCCGCCTACCGGCGCACCGATGTCCCGTCCACCGTGGCCGGCGTCGAGCACCACGGTCACGCCGTCGAGGTCCAGCGCCAGAACCTCGTTCTCGATTTGCTCTCCGGCGGCGCGTTGCGCCTCCCACTCCACGCGGCGCGGATGGTCCGGCGGCAGGTAGCGCGCCGAGAGCAGGTCGAGGGGGATCCTGACTTCGTAGCCGACCGGCAAGTCCCTGACATCGCCGATCCTGTTGCGCTGCTTGATCTCCCGCACCAGCTCGTTCACGTCGCTGGCGAAGAGACGGCCGGTGAATCGCATGACGACGCTCGAGTAGAGGGCCTCGCCCGCCTTCAGTCGGTAGCTCGCGTACTTGCCGTTCTCGTCCGATCCGTAGCCGGCGAAGGGTGTCGCTTCGGACCTGGCGGGGACGGTCGCCGTTCGGGGCGCCGGCGCGGGCAGCATGCCGACAAAGGGTTCAGTGAGGATGCGGCGAGGGACGAGGATTGTCTGGCCGGGACGGATCACGTTGCTGGTCAGGCTGTTCGCCTGCCGCAGCACCCGGTGGTTCTCGCCGGAGCCCGTGAACCACTCGGCGATGCTCCACAGGCTCTCCGCATCGCGGCCGCGCCGGGAAGACGACACTTGGTGCTTCCAGCCGTCGGCTACCGCCTGGTCCTTCGGCAGCAGGGCACGAATCGTCACCTGCTGGCTTGCCTTCGGCAGCAGATCGAAGGGAATCCTGTAGCGGACACCGCGCTTCAGGCGCCGTACGCCGCCGTTGGCGCGGCTAAGCGCCGAGGAGTGCCTCGCGTTGCCGCAGAGTCGCTGCGCGAAGGCGAGCAGGCCTTCGTTGGCGCGCGGTTTCGCCTCGATGTGGATTCTGCCGTTTCCGGTCATCACGGCGACCGGTGTCGGCGAACCGATCTCGGGTACCGCGACCCGCTTCGTCGCACCTGCCCCCGCCGCTGGCAGGACAAGGGCGAGAGCCGCGGCGCAGACGATTGTCGTGCGGACCTTCATGGAATCGCCTCCGGGTTGCACTCGAAACCGATAGTCAGCTCGACCGTTCTCGCTGCCCGCAGAGCCATCGCGTCGGCGAAGGGCGGGGCGAGGATTTGAAGACCCAGGGGAAGGCCTCGCCTGTCCAGGCCGCACGGTACCGAGACTCCGGGAATCCCGACCAGGCTGGGCGGCGTGGTGAAGACGTCGGACAGGTACATGGCCAGCGGGTCGTCCACCCGTTCTCCACGGGCGAAGGCGCCCGAGGGACAGGTTGGAGTCACCAGGAGGTCGACGGTTTCGAAGGCCTCCACGAACTGCTGCCGCATCGCCCCGGCGATGCGCGCGGCGCGGCCGTAGTAGGCGTCGTAGTAGCCGGAGGAGAGCGCGAACGTACCCAGGATGATGCGGCGCTTGACCTCGCTGCCGAAGCCCTCGCTCCGGCTGTCGGTGTACATCCTCTGGAGGGAACGGGCGCTGGCGGCCCGGTGTCCATAGCGACTGCCGTCGAAGCGGGCCAGGTTCGCGCTGGCCTCGCTATTGGCGAGTACGTAGTAGGTGGCCACCGCCGCGTCGATCAAGGGAATGCTCACCTCGGCCAGCTGGGCGCCGGCTGTCTCGAGTGCGTCGAGCGCCCGCTGATAGCCCTCCGCCGCGTCCTCGTCCAATGCAGAGGTCCGGACTTCGCGGATCGTGCCGACCGTCAGGCCTTCGATGCCGTCTTCGATCGATTCGAGATAGTCCTCGACCGGCAGTGCGCTGCACGTGGAATCGCGGGGGTCGGGACCGGCAATGGCGCCGAGCGCCAGCGCGGCGTCCCGCACGTTTCGGGCGAGCGGTCCGATCTGGTCGAGGGACGAGGCGAAGGCCACGAGGCCGTAGCGGGAAACGCGGCCGTAGGTTGGCTTGACGCCTACGACACCGCAGAAAGCGGCTGGTTGCCGGATCGAGCCTCCGGTATCGGAGCCCAGAGCAAGGGGCACCTCGGTCGCCGCGACCGCGGCCGCGGAACCTCCGCTCGAACCACCGGGCGCCATGTCCAGATCCCAGGGATTGCGGGTGTCGGCCAGGCCGGAGTTCTCGCACGAAGAACCCATCGCGAACTCGTCCATGTTCACGCGGCCGACCGGCACGGCGTCGGCAGCCAGCAGACGCTCTACGGCGCCGGCGGTGTAGGGCGCGCGGTAGCTGGAGAGGATTCGGGAGCCGCAGTTCAACTCGTGTCCGGCCAGCGACAGGTTGTCCTTGAGCGCCGTGGGCACACCGGCCAGAGGGCCGAGGGATTCCCCGGAATCCCGGCGACGGTCGATGTCGGCCGCCCGTTCGACCGCCTGGTCCCGCCAGACTTCGAGGAAGGCTCCGACCGAAGCGTCGACCTGGTCGATGCGCGCGAATGCCTGCTCGACCGTCCCGACGGCGGTGCGCTCACCCGAACGGACGGCGTCTGCCAGGGCTTCGGCGGTCATCATAGGCCTCACTCGGCGCCGCCGGGCGTTGCCTTGACCTGTGGCACGAGAAGGAAACGGTCGAGGGAGGCGGGTGCGTTGTCCAGAAAGTCGTCGAGAAGCGGGCGGCCTTCCGCCGGCACATCGTTGGCGTCGCCGGTCCCCTCCGGTTCGCTGTCGTCCGCCGGAGCGGCCCCCGCGCTGAACGCACTGAGCTGGTCGATGTAGTCGACGATCTCGGAAAGCTGGGACGCGAACCTCGCTTCCTCAGCGGCCGAGAGCCGCAGCCTCGCCAGTTCAGCTATCCGCCGAACCTCCTCGACATCCAGAGACACTTCGCCATAAGTCTAGCATTCGGTGCGTTTACGTAGCCGAGACGGGGCGGAGCGAAACGTCTCTACTCCGGCGCCGGAGTGGCGCTTGCCAGGGTCTCGATCGCCTGTACCGTGAACGTCTCTCCGTTCATCTCGACCTCGGCGCCCGGCTCGGATCCCAGCAGCTTGAGGGCGAGATCGGATTCGTACGAGATGACTCCGCGCTCGGGGGCGCTCTCCCAGGGGCCGAGGATGGCCAGAGTGCGCTGCTCGCCGGTTTCGGACTCCAGGATCGCCTGGTTGCCAATTCGGAGCTTGTCGCAGGCGGCGGCGGCGAGGTCGATTGGCGTGGAACGCTGGAGGTCCTGTTGCAGTTCGGTGGCCAGGGAAGTCAGGTACTCGTGGCGCTGGCGCGCGGACTTGTACTCGAAGTTCTCTCGGAGGTCGCCCAGGGCACGCGCTTCCTCGATCGCCTTGCGATTGGCGGGCAACTCCTCCTCGACCAGCTCGCGCAACCTCTCCCGCTTTGCGGCGATCGAAGCCGGCAGGGCGTAGAGATCGTCGTCGTCGTCCTGGTCGGCCAGCAGGTCGGGGAACTTCAGGTGCAGCGCCGTGAGCAGTGGCTCCCGCCGGTAGTCCTCGAGCGCCGCGTGGCGTATCGAGACCTCGGCTTGCCGAGCCTCCTCCAGGGTCAGTTCGGGCAGCAGCTTGGGCACGGTGCCGCCGGAGTCGAACAGGGCCTTGAGGCGGAGTCGAAATGGAGCGAAGGCTTCGTTCCTCAGCGCCTGAATCAACAGATTGAGGAGACGGTTCTGCCGGCCGTCGCGCAGTGCCGGGTCGGTCGCGGCCCCCTCCGCCAGCCAGGTGAAGGCGGCCGGCGTGCGGTGCGGCTGGACCTGAGCGCGCGCCGCGCAGCGGCGCAGCAACTCCTCGTCGATCAACTCGGCGATCGTGCCGATCGCCTTCGTGTCGGTCTCCAGGAGGAAGCGTTTCTCGAGCACGTCGCGCCAGTCGCTTCGACAGTCGGGCAGGACACGGTAGGCCTGTTCACGTGGTCCGCGCGGGTCGATCGACGCGAAGAAGTTCAGCGGATCCTTCAGGCTGGCCAGGAGTTCCTCCGCCGGCCATGTCGGCTCGGCGCCGAAGCGCTCCAGAGCACAGCGAATCTCGAATGCGAGCGCGGGCTGTCCGCGTGCCAGACCCTGGCCCAGGTCGTCCAGAAACGCCGCCATCCGATCCCTCAGTTCCTGCGACTGGTTCGCCGCGCGTCGCAGCAAGCCGATCCTGGCGCGAGGGGTCGCTTGCTCGAACTCCTGCCAGAGGGAGCTCTCGGCGTCCGTGGCTTCGACCCAGCGGTAGGTCTGCCGGGAGCCGCCGGATGACAGGACCTGGGCCTGCTTCCGGGCGCTGGTCCACCAGCTCGACCAGCGGCGCGCGGGAATGATGCCGACGACGATGGCCCGCACTTCGGCGCCCGTCAGTGGGCGGTCGTAGCTCTTGAGCGTCCGTTCGAGCAGCGCGGGCGGCTTCATCGCCGCCAGTTCCTCCGGCTCTTCGAGTTTGCGCCGCAGGACATGCTCCGGGGGTAGCAGGGTGAGCATCTTGCCGGCGGCGCGGAAGCCGACCGCGACTCCGTTCGCCTTCTCGAGGTCGACCTTGAAGGTCTGCAGCGGCATGTTCACCTCGGCGATGCGACCGACCCCCCTGCCTGTCATTTCGACGATGTCACCGCGCTGGAAGGCCAGCAGGTTGCGGAGCCGGTCCACCTTGTCCCAGAGCTTGACGGTCTCCTGCCGTCCCCGGTCCAGGCCGAGCTCGTGCAGTAGCTCGCTCAGGTCGGACTCGCGGTCCCGGTAGAGCTCGTGCAGCGTGTCGAGAACGGTTTCGTAGACCTGGCCGCTACGCAGATACCGGCTGCCTGCGCCGCGGATCAGATCGAGACGTTCCGCCCACTGGCCACGATCCTGGAGTTGGTCGTCGAGCAGTTCGAGCAGGGTCCCGACCCGCTCCCCTTCGTCGAGTCGAACCAGTCCGTTCGTGATGGCGAGGAATGTCTCGACCGCGATCTCCCCGTCGACCGCGGCCAGCCACTCTGCCTCGACCGCGTCGATGTCACCGCTGGCCAGACTGTGTTGGATGCTTGGCGGTATCCTCATGCGGTACGGGCGCGCCCGGTCGCGGTCCCAGCGGTCAGGGGGCGCGTGTGCGGGCCAGTGAGCGTATCAGCCGAGAGTCAAGCTGTGGCGGCCCTGAAACGGGGAGAGACTAGAATAGGTCAGCCAGCCGGGCGCCAACGACACCGATGGGGATATGACCGACGAGAATCAGGCTGCGGCCCCTGTTGGCGAGGGAGAGTCGTTCGGCTCCTGGCTTCGCAGCCAGCGTGAAGTTCGCCAGGTCGAGCTGGAGACGATCAGTCAGTCGAGCAAGGTCAACATCCGGTATCTGGAGGCTCTAGAGCAGGATCGCTTCGACCTGTTGCCGGCCACCATCTTCGTCAAGGGCTTTCTGCGCGAGTACGCGCGGATCGTCGGCCTCGATCCGGACGAGGTGCTCAACTTCTTTCTCGCCGCTTCCGCCCAGGACGTTTCCGAGGGCGGGATCGAGAATCCGGGGAAGCGGTCTCCACGGTCCCCCTTCGGACGGACCGGGGTGGTCGTGCTGGTCGTGGCGGCGATTCTCGCCCTTCTCGTGTGGCGCTTCTTTCCCGTGCAGGACGGTGAAGGCGCCGAGGAAATGGAGCCGATGGCGCCGCCGATCACGGAAGCAGCGCCTCCTCCGCCCCCGCCCGAGTCGCTGCCCGAGCAGGCCTTGCGGGTCACGCTGGAGTTCCGGGCCACCAGTTGGGTCGATGTTCACACCGACGGCGAGCGCACGGTCAGCGAGCTGCGGGTTCAGGGCGAGTCCCTGACCGTGACAGCGGACGAGGAAATCCGTCTCAAACTCCGCAACGCCGACGCAGCGGCGATCGAGGTGAACGGCGAGCCGTTCGAGTACGAGGCGGGCGACGACGGGGAGATCGTGATTCCGGCTCCGGAGGCCGACGTACCGCCTTGAAGCGGCGGCGTTCCGAAGGCTGGACTTCCGGCCCCCGGAGCCGTATTCTGCGGCGTGCCATTCGTGCGCCCGGCGACGGACGCACGGACTGGTACCCGAACGGCGCGGACCGCGCCATGCGGGTACCCGGTGCGTCGGGGCGTAGCTCAGCCTGGTAGAGCGCACGGTTCGGGACCGTGAGGCCGGAGGTTCAAGTCCTCTCGCCCCGACCAGTCCACCGGACAGTCCGCGGGCATTCCGCGGACCGTCGCTGCGTGCTCGTCAAGTAGACTCTTCTGATGCGAGCCTCGCCGAAGCTGAGACCACTGGGAAGTCTCTTGCGGCTGGCGTTTGCCCTCGCTTTGGTCTTGGCGCCACTCGTTCTGCTCGCCGACGCAGCGCGGCTGGAGGAGTCCGGGGAGCAGGACGACTCCGGAACCGCCGAACCCGGGGAGACCGGAGCGGGGGAGCCCGTGGACGGCGATCCCCCCGCCGAGGAGGACGACCCGATTGCCGAGGCCGGCCCGGAGGTGATCGTGGCCGCCGTGGACTCGGTGATTCAGGTCGTCGTCGCCGAGTTCATCGAAGAGGTGACGGCGGAGGCTGACCGCGTTGGCGCGGAGGCCCTGATCGTCGAGTTGTCCACGCCGGGAGGCGAGATGCAGGCGATGCGCAAGATCTTCACGACCTTCCTCGAGGCCAGGACACCGGTCGTCGTCTACGTGTCGCCTAGCGGTTCCCAGGCTGCGTCGGCAGGCTTCTTCATCCTGCTGGGCGCCGACGTAGCCGCGATGGCGCCCGGGACGAACACCGGCGCAGCTCACCCCGTTGCCGGCGGCGGCGAGGACATCCCCGGTGCGATGGGTGAGAAGGTGACTCAGGACGCGGCGGCCACGATCCGCTCGCTGGCGGCTCGCCAGGGTCGGGACGAGAAGCTGGCGGAGTCGGCGGTGCTCGAGAGCAGGTCGTTCACGGCGCAGGAGGCGCTCGACGCGGGCCTCGTCGACCTGGTCGCGCCCAGTCTCCAGTCGCTGCTTGTCGACCTCGACGGCCGTGCGGTCGAGAAGGGCGGTCAGGAGTTCACGCTGGCTACCCGCGCGGCGACGGTACGCCGCATGGAGATGTCGGCATTCCAGCGCGTGCGGTCGATCATCGCCCACCCGAATGTGGCGCTTCTGCTGATGTCGCTGGGTTCGATCGGACTGATCTTCGAGATCACCCACCCTGGAGCGATCTTCCCGGGAGTCGTCGGCGCCGTCTGCCTGATTCTCGGGCTGTGGGCGATGTCGGTGCTGCCGGTCAACTACGCCGGCCTGGCCTTGCTGTTCATCGCTGTTCTCCTCTGGGTGCTCGAGGTCAAGGTTCCGAGCTTCGGCATGCTGACGCTTGGCGGCGCGGTGTCCTTCTGTCTCGGCGCGATCATGCTGTTCCGGGACGCCGACCCGGCGCTGCAGGCGAGCCTGAATCTGATCATCGCGGTCGGCATCACGATCGGACTGCTGGCGCTCGCACTCGCCCGGCTCGCGCTCAAGGCGCGGCGCAACCGGGTGGCGACGGGCCGTGAGGGCCTCCTCGATGAACTGGGCCTCGTCAGCGCCGGCATCGAGCTTGGCGCGCCGGGCAAGGTTCGCTTGCACGGCGAGATCTGGAACGCGGAAGCCGATGTCCCGGTGGAGGTGGGCGACCGTGTCCGGGTGGTTCGCGTGGATGGGATGACCCTCCGCGTCGAACCGGTTGGAGACATCTGAGTACTTGTAGAAAGGACCTGAATCGCAATGGCGAGTCTTCCCTTTATCGGTTTCCTGATCGTGGCGGGCCTGTTCCTGCTCACTCGGTGGATCAACATCATGGCCGAGTACGAGCGGGCGGTCGTGTTCCGCCTCGGACGGATTCTGGAGAAGCCGAAGGGCCCCGGTCTGGTCCTTGTCCTGTGGCCGATCGACCGGATGGTCAAGGTGTCGCTTCGCACCGTCGTGCTGGACGTACCGCCGCAGGACATCATCACTCGCGACAACGTGTCCGTGAAGGTCAACGCGGTCGTCTACTTCCGCGTCCTCGAGCCGACCAAGGCGATCGTCGAGGTCGAGAACTTCCTGTTCGCCACCAGCCAACTGGCGCAGACCACGCTGCGCTCGATTCTCGGGCAGACCGAACTGGATCAACTGCTCAGCGAGCGGGAGACACTGAACGACCAGCTCCAGACGGTGATCGATCAACAGACCGATCCTTGGGGCATCAAGGTCTCCATGGTCGAGGTCAAGCACGTCGACCTGCCTCAGGAGATGCAGCGCGCGATGGCCAGGCAGGCCGAGGCCGAGCGGGAGAAGCGCGCCAAGGTGATCCACGCCGCCGGTGAACTCCAGGCGTCCGAATCGCTTGCCGAGGCCGCGTCCGCGATCAGCGTCAACCCGGTCACGCTGCAACTGCGCTACCTGCAGACCCTGGCGGACATCGCTACCGAGCGGAACTCGACGATCATCTTCCCGCTGCCGCTTGACCTCTTCAAGGCGTTCGCGGGGTTCAAACCGCCCGAAGAGTGAACCGCGACGCCTACGAGCCCTATGAGGTCGCGGTCAGCAACAGCCAGATTGCCGCCTCGATAGCTCTTCTGGCGCTGGCCCTGGTGGGCGCGTTCGCGGCCGGGGTGTGGTGGGGCCGGTCGAACGATCTTGATCTGGCCGAGCCCCAGGCGGTCGTCACGCTTCCTGACCTGCCGCCTCCCGAAACGGTCCCCGATGCGGCCACTCCTGCCGCCGGGGAGTCGGAAGTCGAGGCGGCGCCGGTCGAGGTCGTGCGGTTCTTCGGCGACGCCGAGGACGGGGCGCCGGCGGTCGAGGGCGACGGTCCGGTCCCCGCGGCGGCGACGATGACTGCCGGCCTGGTCGTCCAGGTCTTCTCGAGTGCGGACGCAGGGCAGGCGGCCTCGGTGGAGCAGAAGCTGCGGGCGGACGGACATCGCGCCTTCCTGTCACCCCAGACGCTCGACGGCCAGGTGATGCAACGGGTACGGGTAGGCCCCTTCGAGGACCAGGACTCCGCTTCGACGGCTGCCGAACTGCTGAGCAAACAGTACGGGCTCGAGACCTGGATCACGCCGAACAACTGACCGCCGGCCAAGCTGCGTCGTCCGGAGCGTCGGCGGCGCTGCAGCGGCTCCTGCCGTCGATCTGGTTCCAGCTCGCCATTGCGGTCGGCGGCGGCGTCTGGTGGGCGTTCTGTTTCGACGCGCGGCCCGGGCTCCTGGTCCCCCTGGCGGCCGCCGTGCCCCTGTGTCTGGTTGCGGATGCGCCGCTCGGGCCGTGGCGCCGGCTTTGGCTTGGCTGGCTTCACGGCGCCGTGGCGTGGCTGATCGCGGTGCCGTGGCTGTCGACGATGCTGACGGTTTACGGAGGGCTGCCCGGTGTCGCGTCGGCCGGGCTGGTGGCCCTGCTGGCCATCTACCTGG
This sequence comes from Thermoanaerobaculia bacterium, assembly GCA_965232105.1. GTDB lineage: Bacteria > Acidobacteriota > Thermoanaerobaculia > Multivoradales > Multivoraceae > Multivorans. Next base: position 383,112 of record OZ246956.1, on the reverse strand, counting down.
GCGCCTACCACGGCTTGTTCTGCTGGCTCGCCGGACCTGCCCTGGGGCGTCGCGACGTTCTTTCGCTCGTCCTGGCGCCGGCGATCTGGGTCAGTCTCGAACTGGTGCGGGGAGCGGGTCTGTCGGGATTCCCGTGGAACCTGCTCGGGTACGCGTGGGTCGATGTTCCGGGCGCGCTCGACGCAACCCGGTGGATCGGCAGCCTTGGCTTGTCGGGTCTCGTCATCGCTTTCGGACTGGGCCTGTTGAGGATCGTGGACGGCGCGACGCGCCGCCAGGCGGCGACGGTTGTGGCCGGGGTTGCAGTGCTCCTGACGGTCGCTCGCTTGACGAATGTCGACCGGACGGCGCCGGCGGGGCCGGTGCTCGATGTTCGGGTCGTGCAGCCGAACATCGGCATGATGTCGGACGATCAGCTTCAAGGCGGACTGGACCATTCGTCGATTCGCGACAACTACCGGCGCCTCTTCGAACTAAGCCACGAGGCCTGCGAACCGGGTGCGCTCGTCGTGTGGCCCGAGAGCGCCGGCTGGCCATACGAACTGGAACGCGACGCCGCGTTCGCACGGGACGTCGAAACGCTGGTCGGGCGTGGCTGCTCGCTGCTCTTCAACAGTGCTCGCCGATTTGTGTCCGGCGAGGAAGAAGGGGCGTTCAACTCGGCCTACCTGCTGACGCCGGGCGGCGTGCGGGCCGACCGCCAGACGTACGACAAGATGCACCTGGTTCCGTTCGGCGAGTACGTGCCGTTTGCACGCTACCTCCCCGGCGTGCGACAACTGGCGCGGAACACGGGTAGCTTCTCGACCGGCGACGAGGTGAGGTTGCTCGACAAGGAAAGCGCCCGCCTGGGGATCTCGATCTGCTTCGAGATCGTCTTTCCGATGCAGGTTGCGGCCCGCGTTCGGGACGGGGCTTCGGTGCTCGTGACGATGGCGAACGACTCCTGGTACGGCGCGACCTGGGCGCCTCATCAGCACCTGCGACCCGCTCGCTTCCGGGCCGCCGAGAACGGACGACCGGTGATCCGCGCCGCGATCACCGGCATTTCGGCGTCGATCGATCCCCGCGGCAGGGTCCTGACGACCGCAAGCATCGACGAGACGGCCGTGCTGCGGATGCCGGTCACGCCGGTCGACGGGATGACTCCGTTCTCCCGGGCGCCGCTCCTGGTGCCTCTGCTTTGCCTCCTGCTTGCCGGCTTTGCCATACTGCGCCGATGATCGCTTCCGACGCGAACCGCTCGCTGACCGAACTCAGGTCCCGCCTGGACGGTCTGCGGAGGTATCTTTGACCCGGCTGAGGTCCAGGAGCAGCTCGCCGCGCTCGACCATGAGATGGAGCAGCCGGGCTTCTGGGACGATCCCCGGCAGAGCGCGCCCCTGCTGCGGCGCCGAGGGACCCTGGAACGGCGGCAGACGACGGTCGATCGGCTGAACGCCGACAGCGGTGAGGTCGAGGCCTGGCTCGAACTGCTTGCCGAGAGTGCGGAGGCGGTCGAGGGCGAGCGGGAGCTCAGCGAGTTCATTGACCGGGTGAATCGCGAAACCGAAGCGCTCGACCTGGAGTTGAAACTCTCGGGCGAGGACGACGACCGGAGCGCGCTGCTCGCCATCCACCCCGGTGAGGGTGGCACGGACTCCCAGGACTGGGCCGAGATCCTGCTACGCATGTACTTGCGCTGGGCGGAGCAGAGTGGATTCGACGTCACCCTGCTCGAGCGGCTCGACGGCGACGAGGCCGGGCTCAAGAGCGCGACGGTGGCCGTGCGCGGCGACTACGCGTTCGGCCGCCTGCGCGGCGAGAGCGGGGTTCATCGGCTGGTCCGGATCTCGCCCTTCGACGCGGCGAAGAGGCGCCACACTTCCTTCGCCTCGGTCTACGCTTACCCGGAGGTCGACGACGACATCGACATCGAGGTCGACGACAAGGACATCCGCATCGACACCTTCCGGTCGTCGGGCGCCGGCGGCCAGCACGTCAACGTGACGGATTCGGCGGTGCGGATCACGCACCACCCGTCCGGGATCGTCGTCAGTTGCCAGAACGAGCGTAGTCAGATCAAGAACCGGGCGATGGCGATGAAGATCCTCAAGGCGCGCCTCTACGACCGGGAAGTGCAGAAACGCCGCGAGGAACAGGCCGAGCGCGAGGGGCAGAAGCTGGAGATCGGCTTCGGCTCCCAGATCAGGAGCTACGTGATGCACCCGTACCGCATGGTCAAGGACCACCGCACGAAGCTCGAGGTCTCCGCCGTTGAGCGAGTCCTCGACGGTGAGATCGACCCGTTCATTGACGCCTGGCTCGGGCAGCAGCTCGAGACGACCTGAGGGCCGAGGTAGCGGTGACCGGACCGGCGGTCGACTACGTTTCGCCGCTGCCGCCGGTGCGGTCGGGCATCGCCGACTACAGCATCGACCTGCTGGAAGAACTCGCTCCGCTATGCGATCTGCGCCTGGTGCGTCTGCCCGGCCAGGAAGTGGCCTCCGAGGTCCGGCGCCGCTACGAGGTGGTGGAGCCGGCGGCGCTCGACCCGGCTCGGCGCCTTCCCTTCTACCAACTGGGCAACAACGTGTACCACGAGGGTGTGCGCCGCTTCGCCCTCGATGCACCGGGCGTCGCGACGGTACACGACCTGCGTCTTCATCACCTCCTGGTCGAGGCCACGCTCGCCAGCGGCGATCTGGACGCCTACGTCGCCGCGCTCGGCGCCGAACATGGCTGGGAGGGGGCGGCAGCGGCGGTACCGACCCGCTGGGGCGCTCATGGCCGGGCCCGGCTGTTCGAGATGCCGGCGCACGGCTCGCTGCTGCTTCGCCAGCGGGGTCTGCTGGTTCACAGCCACTGGGGCCGCCGCTTTCTTGAGGAGGAGTTGAGCCAGCGCGCCGAGGGCCTTTCGCTGCCGGAGATTCGGCGAGTCCCGATGCCGATGCCGGCGCCCGATCAGCCGAGCCGGGAGGATGCCGCGGCGTGGCGGCGCCGGCTGGGCGTTCCGCCCGGCGCCGTCCTGCTCGGTTCCTTCGGGTTCCAGACGCCGATCAAGCGAACGGATGTGCTGCTGCGGTCGCTCGCGGAACCCGGCATGGAGGAGGTGGTCGCGGTGGTGGCCGGGGAAGCGGCGCCCCTGTTCGATCTGTCGGCACTGATCCGGGACCTCGGAGTGCAGGACCGGGTGGTGGTGACCGGTTTCCTCGACGAAGCCTCCTTCCCGACCGCCATTGCCGCCTGCGACCTCTGCCTCAATCTGCGCTATCCGAGCGCGGGCGAAACCTCCGCGTCACTGCTTCGCATTCTGGCGCTGGGCCGGCCGGCGGTCGTCTCGGACTACGGCCAGTTCTCCGAACTGCCGGACGACGTGGTGGTCAAGGCGCCGCTGGGAGACGATCCGGCAAGCGAGGCGGAGGCGCTTGCCGGTCTTCTGCGCCGGCTTCTCGCGGCGCCCGACCGGTTGAGCGAGATGGGCGACGCGGCCCGCTCCTTCATCGAGCGAGAGCATCGGCCGGCGGAGGCTGCCCGGGCAGTCGTCGAGGCCCTGAACGAGTGGTCCGGCGAAATGGCGGAGGCGCCACCCGCACCTCGGCCGCCGAGTCCCTCGCCTCCCACTTCGTTGACCTGGGGGTGGCTGCCTGGCCGGATCGAAGTCCAGGGCTGTGAAACACCCTGGGCGGAGGGTGAGCGGCGCGCGGTGGAGATCGTCGTGACCAACACCGGGTTCGCCACCTGGCTATCGGGTCGCCACCCCGATGGTGGCGTCGTCCTCGAACCCCAGCTCTGGAGCGACGGTCGCGACCTGTTCAGGGGCAGGCCGTGGATTCCGTTGCCCCGTGATCTCGTGCCCGGCGACGCGTGCCGGATCGGACTGAAGCTCCGCAGGCCGATTGGACCGGCGCGGCTCCGACTCGAGCCCCACCTGTTCGGCGGCGGCTCGATGACCCTTTGCGGGGCGCCGGCCTTCGACCTGGACCTGTGAGCCGTCCGGGACCGGCGCGACGGTGGTCCTGGTTGCTGCTGGCCGGGCTGCTGGGGGCGCTTCTCTCGTTCGCCCTGCTGACCGATGCGGGCACGCCGGGGGAGCGCGAGATCACCCATCTGATGGCCGCCGCCAGTCTCGCCTGGGACGGCGATCTGTCGTACGGCCGCGAGGACTACGACCGCTACGTCCGCACCTGGGAGCGGGAACCGGCGGCAGTCGCGTTGGCGACGAGAGCCGGTAGCTCGAAGGTCGGTTTCGGTAGGCCGTCGATCTTCGCGGTCGTCGCCGCGCCCTTCGTTCGCGTCTCGCCCCGGCGGGGCCCCGCGGTCCTGAACTGGTTGCTGCTGGCGCTTGCCGCGGCTGCCTCCGCGCTGGTGCTGGAGCGCGCGGTCGGCCCCTGGGCGCCGGCCTGGATCGCGCTTTGCGTTGGCGGTACGACGGCGTTCACACTATTGCCCCTGCCGTCGCCGGAGATGCTTCGCCTCGCGGCTTCGGCCGTGGCGTGGGCGTTGGTCGTGCAGATCGTGCCCGCGGCCCGGCGTGCGGCCCGCCGTGCCGCCGGATCGCCGAGCCCGATCGAGACGAACGGTCGGACCGTGCTGCGCTGGTCTCTGGTCGGAAGTCTGCTCACGCTGGCCGTGGTGGCTTCGGTCGACGGGTTCAGTCTGCTGCCGGCTCTTGGGGCGGCGGCCTGGTTGGCGCTGCTCCAGCCGCGCCGCCGGCTCGCGGCGGGCGGCCTGCTGGTGGCCGCGCTCGTGACCGCTGCCGCTTTCCTGGGCGTTGCGGCGGCGGCGCGCGGCGGAGTGGGTCCGGCGGAGCGCGGGGTGTTCGATCGGGCGACGGGCTTTCCGGCGGTGGACTTCGAGGTCGAGGAGTGGAGCCGTAGCGCCGGACCGAGTGCCCCGGGGTTCGACGCGCGGGCCTCGGAAGGTCTCCGTTTGCGGACGGGTCTGTACGCGCTCCTCGGCCGCACCGTCGGTTTCCTTCCCTACGGCATACCGCTGGTGTTTGCCGCACTCTGGGTGTTCGCGCCGCAGAATGCCCGGAAGCCGGCGCTTCGCGCCGGATGCCGGCCAGACGGCCGGCGCACCCAGTTTCTGCGGCGCAGCCTCAAGGCTGGCGGTTGGCGGCGGGTGCTGCTGGTCGGGGCGGTCGGATCGGTCGCCGTCCGCGCCTTCCTGTTTCCCTTCGACCTTGGCGACGAGCGGGCGGCTCTCGGGCCGGGCGGCATGGCCGCCCTCCTGCCCATGTTCTGGTTTCTGACCGCCAGACTCAGCCTGGTGAGAGTCCTCGCGGTCGCCGTGCCGGCAGCGCTCTTTCTCTACCCGGTCTGGCTGCGGCCCGGCGCGGTGCTCGGGCCGGGGCCGCCCCCGGCCGGCGTTCTGAGCCGTCTTCTGCCCGGGGAGACGACCCAGCGTCTGGGGCCCGCCGGGCCGGACCTCTTCGTCGGTGCGTTCTGGTTGCGCCCTGTCGCCGGCCGGATCACTCCGTTCGGGGAGGAGAGCATCCTGGTCGGAACCACGGATCGCGGGTCAGAAGACCCGCGTCACAGTACGGATCGCGGGTCAGAGGACTCGCGTCACGACGGCTGGGTGGAGTTCCTGATCGCCCGCGAGAACGGTGCCGGCGACTGGGGGCCTGGGAACGGGTCTCCCTCGGCCGCGGGTCTCCAGTTGGTCCTCGAGAGGAGCACCCGCCTTGAGGTCCTGGGCGCAGAGCTCCAGGAACGGCGGACCCTGCCGTTCGGGCGGACCGCGGTCGATCTACGGCTGGCCGCTCCGGTGGCTCGCCATCGCCTGTGGTGGTCGAGGGAAGCGGTCGCGGTGCATCGGCTGCGGTTGATTGTGGGCGGTGCCGACGACGCCCCCGACTCGTTGCATCGCCTGGAGCTTCGTTCGCAACGGGAGTAGCGAACCCGTCCGGCGAGTGCTGGGGATAGTGTCGGCGCCGGTGAGCTGGATTCTCGAAATGCGCGGCGCGCTGGAGCAGTCGAAGCGATTGCCGGATGCGGGAGAAAGCGGCACGCAGGTCGTGCTTGTGCTGCCGCTCTACGTGGAGGCTGGCGAACTCTGGACGCTGTTGCGGGAAGAGCCGGACGACTCGCCGCCGTTGAGCTTCCCCGCCACCCCGTTCGAGGGCGATGACCCTTGGCCGACCGTGGCGCGGCTCGTCAATACGGGTCTCGGCGTCGAGCCGTCGCGCGTTCTCCGTCTGGGCGAACTGGACGAGTTGGGCGGGCCCGGAGGTTTCCGTCTTCGAGCCTGTGTCGTCGCCGTACCTTCTCCCGAGGAGGATGGCAGCAACGTCGAGGCGCCGCCCGTCCGGCTACCGCTGTCGGCTCTCAAGCATCCCCGGCTGATCGAGGAGAGGACCTTCGAGATCGAGGGACAGTCCGTGCCATTTGCCGTGTACCACGTCGGGCGCCACCGGCTCTGGGGGCCTCCGCTCGACGTGCTGCTGCGGTTGATCGAACGGTTGGAACGGCCGGAATCCGGTCCTGAACTGCCGGTCGGCAGCCTGAACTGACTCGCTGCGCGGGGCGGCTCGTGCGGCGCTACAATCCCGCCGAGCCTGATCAACCGACATCTTCTCAGAGGAGCGAGTAGAACCACTCATGGCCGATATCGCGCGCATCGAACAACTTCTGGGCAGCGAGGCGGAGAGCCTCCTGGGACACGTCTGCGCCGGGATTCCGAAGGAACTGTTGACAGTGCCTGGACCGGACACCGTGGACCGGGCCTTCGGTCCCTCGGACCGCAACAACCGGACCCTCGGCAACCTGGAACGCCTGCTCGGGCATGGTCGCCTCGGCGGCACCGGCTATGTCTCGATCCTGCCTGTGGACCAGGGAATCGAGCACTCGGGAGCGGCGTCCTTCGCGCCGAATCCGATCTACTTCGATCCGGAGAACATCATCCGGCTGGCGATCGAGGGCGGCTGCAACGGCGTCGCCTCGACGCTCGGTGTGCTGGGCAGCATCGGCCGCCGCTACGCGCACCGGATTCCGTTCATCGTGAAGATCAATCACAACGAGAGCCTGACCCACCCCCACACCTACCACCAGGTCCTGTTCTCCCAGGTCGAGCAGGCCTGGGACCTCGGAGCGACCGCGGTCGGCGCCACGGTGTACTTCGGCGCCGAAGTGTGCCGCGAGGAACTCGTGGAGATCGCCGAGTGCTTCCAGAGGGCGCACGAACTGGGTATGGCCTGCATCCTCTGGTGCTACCTCCGCAACAGCGCGTTCGTGAAGGACGGGGTCGACTACCACGACTCGGCCGACCTGACCGGACAGGCGAACCACCTCGGCGTCACGATCGAAGCCGACGTCATCAAGCAGAAGCAGGCGACGAAGAACGGCGGCTTCCCGGCGATCGGTTTCGGCAAGACCCACGACCGTGTATACGGCGACCTGGTGACCGACCATCCGGTGGACCTCGTCCGCTGGCAGGTCGCGAACTGCTACATGGGCCGGATCGGCCTGATCAACTCGGGCGGCTCCTCCGGCGGCGCCGGCGATCTTGCGGCGGCGGTCCGCACGGCCGTGATCAACCGCCGTGCCGGTGGCCAGGGTCTGATTTCGGGGCGCAAGGCCTTCCAGCGGCCGATGGCTGAAGGGGTGGATCTTTTGAACCACATTCAGGACGTCTACCTCTGCGACGACATCGGGGTTGCCTGAACTCCCGGGTCTGGCCTCAATCTCCGACCAGTGCCGCGATCTCCGCGTGGCGCGCCTCCGCGTCGCGTTCGCCCACTTCAATCATCGCGCGGATGTAGTCCGGCTGGAACATCAGCAGGCTGAGCAGGTCCGGGCTCTTCGTGTCGCGGGTTCCGAGGCCCCGGGTCATGAAGCGGAACGCCCTGGGCAGTCGGGGTTCGAACCGGGTCGCGAGCCGGCCGAGGTCTTCGGAGGGCCGCAGCAGGACCAGGTCGACCAGCCGGAAGGAGCCGCGCTCCGACTCCGGCATTCGTGACAGCAGTCCGTTGACCAGCTCCAGCCGGTTCGCGTCCTGGTCGAGTTGATCCAGGAACACGGCGTTCAGCAGTACGCCCGCGAACTGTGCCGGCGGCGGGTAGGTGGGGGCTGCCGGCGTCGGCACCGGAGGCTCGTGGCGGGTGGAGACGGCGATCAACCGGTCGCAGCCCAGGTGCAGGGCCGGCGACAGCGGGGAGGTGAGGCGTACGCCGCCGTCTCCGTGCCAGGCGTTGCCGATCCGGACGGCGGGGAAGATCAGAGGCAGCGAAGCGGAGGCCAGCACATGGTCGAGGGTCAGAAGCGCCCGCTCGGACCGCCGTTTCGGTCGCTCCCAGGTTTCGATATCCCGGCCCTGGACCCAGGTGACAGTATGCCCCGTTGACCACTCGACCGTGGTTACCGCGACCGCGTCGAGCCGGCCTCGTGCGACGTTGTCCGCAATGCCCGGCAGAATGCGGCCATTCTCCGCTTCGGCGCCGAGGACGCGGGCCAGGTGGTTGCCCAGCGGCGAAGTGTCGACCAGACCGCGGACCTGGGGTCGGTAGCGCAGCCCGCCCGAGGCCAGGTTGAGGAGCCAGCGAGCGACCATGCTGCCCAGCGACCAGCCGTCGTCGCGGAACACGTGATCGGGCGTCAGGTTCAGCCAGATCCGACTCAGGTCTTCCGTTGCCTCGGCCGCGCTGCCCGGATGCGAAGCGAGGAAGGAGGCGTTGATCGCACCGGCGGAGACTCCCGTCAGGACATCGAAGTGGAAGTCCGGCATCCGCGCCGCCAAGTGGCGGACGAGCCCGACCTGGTAGGCCGCCCGCGCTCCGCCTCCGGTGAGGACGAGGCCGATCCGTGGCCGTTCGTGGGGTCGGCGGGCTTGTGTGGCGTGGCTCTCCAGCGGTTGCTCAGTCGCCATCTGCGCGTCCTGGCCTCCTGGGTGCTCGTTTCTCGGCCATCGCGGTCAGATCAGTTCGATGCGGCCTTCGAGCCCCGGAGCACCGGCGAGCCTCCGATCCGCCGTGAGCAGGATAGTGGAGAGGGCTTCAGCCAGGGCGACGTAGACCGCGTCGTACGCCGAGACGTTGTGCCGGAGTTCCCATATGCGGTCCAGGAACCGGTGGTGCCCGTACCGTTCTGCCTGGAGGTGGCGCCAGTGGCGCAAGGCTCTGGCCCCCCGCTCGGTGTCGAGGGCTCCTCGGCGGACATAGCTTCGGAGCGCCTGGGCGATCTCCAGGTCGACGAGGTGAGGAACGTGAATCTCGACCGACTCCGCCGCCAGCCTCAAGCTCAGGCGGCGGCCGCGCTCGGTGTCCAGCAACAGTTCGACGGCCGCGGAGGCGTCGATCACCACCCGCGGGACTCTCGCGCCTCCCTCACGACTTTGGCAGGCGCTTCATCGAGCGTCACCGGCGGCAGGCTGCGAATCGCGTCCAGCACTTCCCGGCGGCTCGGTCGGCGCACGATCCGCTCGATCTCGCGCAGCACGAAGTGGGACATCGACACCCCTTCCAGCGCGGCGCGGCTCTTCAGCAGGCGGTGGGTCTCTTCCGGGACGTTCCGTATCTGGATCATTTTCGGCATGTTCTGAACACTAGTTTCATGTGTAGAGCATGTCAACGTTGCCTAGCCCCAAGGCCGACTTCAGACCAGGACGCAGGCGCACAGTCCCTCTTCTCCGGTTCAACCTCGGGGGGAGCGCTTGTCGGCAGGTTTTGCCTTAGAGTAAAATATTCACTACACTCTCGGCGTTCAACCACCCACCCCGGAGGAGGGCGACTCATGGTGCGAGTGTGCGGCCGGAAGGAACTGAGATGCGTCATGGCGACCCTTGGCTTGCAGGTGCTCCTGCCGTTGACTGGAATGGCGCAACAGACGGAGCAGCGGGAAGCGGAGGAGGCGGAGCGGCCGGCGATCGTCAGCGAGACGATCGTCGTCACTCCGCGGGCCCGGGAAGAGAATCTGCAGGAGGCGCCCGTTGCGGTGACGGCGTTCACGTCGGAGGCGATCGAGACGGCGGGTGTGCGGCGTGCGGCGGACTTCATCGCGCTGACCCCCAACGTCACGATTGCGGATGCCCAGGATTCGGGCAACGTGGCGATCAACGTCCGGGGCATCGGCCAGATCCGGAACGGCGAGACGCCGGTGGCCATCTCGGTCGATGGCGTCCTGCTTTCGAGTCCACTCCAATTCAACCAGGAGCTGTTCGACATCGAACAGATCGAGGTCCTGCGCGGTCCCCAGGGGGCTCTCTACGGACGCAACGCGATCGCGGGCGCGATCAACGTCACTACCCGCAGGCCGGAGGAGGAGCGGGCCGGAGCGCTCCGTCTCGGCATCGGCAACGGAGACTCGGCCAACGCGTCGCTGTCATTGGGCGGCCCGGTCGGCGGCAACCTGTCGTTGCGGGGAGGAGTCGCCTACGCACGGTCCGACGGTCTGATCGAGAATGCCTTCACCGGAACCACCGTCGACGACTACGAGGATCGGACGGTCCGCTTCCGCGCCGACTGGGATGCCGGAGATCGGGCCAACCTGGACTTTCGCGTCTTCGCCAATGGACGAGAGGGTGGCGCCGCCTACTTCGCCCGACCGCTGCTTCATGCTGCGGGCATACCGTTCGTCGATCCGCCCGTCGGGATCGATGTGGCGAACACCATCGTGCCGCCCGCGTCGAACGTCGCCGGCTTCGACGACCGGGATCTTCTCGATCTCTCGCTCAAATTCGACCTCGATACGCCCGCGGGCCAGTTGCGCGTGATCGGCGCCTACAGCTCGGTGGACCATCTGGTCGCGTTCGACGGGTTCGACTACTCCGACAACAGCAGGTGCTATCTGTACGGATTCGGTCTGGCCTCGGATGCCCTGCTGCCCTGTCAGCGGCCGCGGCTTCTCGCGCTGGGGCCGAGCGGCGACCCGGACAGCGATGACGCCCTCTTCCCGGTCGGCTTCAACACGACCTTCCAGGACAACGACATCGGTGCGTGGAGCCAGGAGGTCCGGCTGACCTCTCCCGGGGATCGAAGAGTCCGCTACATCCTGGGCGCCTACTCGCTCCAGCGTGACCGGGGACTGGTGACCGGCACGAACGAGGACGTCGGCGGGGAGATTCTCGCAGCCCTGGACTTCGATCCGGCTACGCCTCACGCCACGCGGACCTGGTTCGCCGAGGAGAACGACGACATCGCCTACGCCCTCTTCGGCCAGGCCGGCTTCGACCTCTCGGAGACGGTCGAACTGACGCTCTCAGGGCGCTACGACGAGGACCAGCGGGAGCAGACCGATCCTCGCCCGGAGGGAAAGCGTGTCGACGGCTTCGGGATTCCGATCGCCGGTCCGGCGATGCGGGAGGCGACCTTCTCCAGGTTCCAGCCGAAGGCTACCCTTCGCTGGACCACCTCCGAGTACTCGAACCTCTACGTCACCTACGCCGAGGGCTTCCGTTCCGGCGGCTTCAACGCGCCGGGAACAGAGATCGCGCCGTTCACCGGAGAGCCGATTGCCGAGTCCGTGTACGACCAGGAGGAGAGCCGCAACGTCGAGGTCGGTTTCAAGACCGTGTGGCCCGAGAGCAACCTGATCCTCAACGGCGCATTGTTCGCGGCGGAGGCCGACGACCTTCAAACCTTCAACTTCAATGGCGCGGTCAATGCTCAGGTAGTCCGGAACATCGACCTCGTGGACATCTCCGGCGCCGAAGTCGAGTTCACGTGGCTGGCGTCCCGGGGGTTCTCGATCCACGGTGGCGTCGGGTACGCCGACTCGGAGATCGTCGAGTACGCAGCGAATCCGACGGCGGTCGGGAACCAGGTTCCCTACACCTCGAAGCTGACCACGAACCTCGGCGGTCAAATCGAAGAGTCGCTGTCGTCCTCGGTCGACCTGGTCGTCCGCGTCGACTGGGAACATCGGGGCGAGACCTGGTTTCACGAAGGTGGGACCTTCGTTGGAGTTCCGGTGAGGGAACCGCTGGATCTCGTGAGCGCGCGAGTCGCTTTCCAGACATCCGTCTACACGTTCGCCTTCTGGGGCAAGAACCTTCTGGACGCGCAGTACTACGAAGAGGTCGTGGCGCCGGACTACAACTACCAGGGCCGCCCGAGGTCCTTCGGCGTGGAGTTCGCCTTCGACTTCTGATGGGCAGTTGCGCTCGAACTGACGGTGAACCGGGATCGGACGATGGAGGACGGACCGACGATCCGAGGGCGGGGACTCACGCGCGCGCACTGCGTCGTGAGCACCGAACTCGGCGACTTTCGCGTCGAGTTCGAGACCGCGAGGGCGCCGACGACGTCCGCCTACTTCATCGGACTGATTCAGGCCGGGGGTCTCGACGGGTCCTCGATCTACCGGATCGCCACGTTGGAGAACCAGAAACCCCCGGCGTCGCGGCCTATCGAAGTGGTTCAGGGGGGGCTCTCTCCAGAGGACGTTCCGGTGCGGCCGATCATCAACCACGAGTCGACCCGCCTGACCGGCTTGCGACACAAGAGATGGTCGGTTTCAGCCTCCAGGTACGGTCCGGGGCAGCCATATGGCAGTTTCTTCGTCTGCCTGCGGGACGAGCCCGAACTGGACTTCGGCGGACGGCGTCACCCGGACGGCCTGGGGTTCGCTGCCTTCGGAAGCGTCGTGGCCGGCTTTTCCACCTTCGAATCGATCCTCGAGCGAGTCGAGTCCACCGAGTACCTGGCTCGCCGGATCGGAATCATCCGCGCGCGAATGCGCCAGTGCTAATCGCTATGGCCGAATACGCTGGGAGTGCCGACGTAGAGAAGCTCCACCTCGGAGTCGGAGAGGTTGCTGGCGTTGTGAATCGTCCGGGCGTTGAAGTGCATCGAATCGCCTTCGGTCAGAGTGACTTTCTCGTCGCCCAGCTCGCAGTAGAGCTCGCCCTTGATGACGTACAGGAAGTCCTCTCCCTCGCGTTGGTCGTCCGGGAAGACATGCCCGGGAGGGATCTTCATGAAGATCGCATCCATCTGCTGGAACCTCATGAGTGCGCTGAGCTGGTGGTACTCCACAGGTGAGTCGACCTCGATCCGTTGCGGATCGTCTCGACGGCGCACATGCGCCTCGCCGGCCGGGATCTCCATGAAGGTCGAGGCCTTCACGTCGAGCGCCTTGGCTAGGTTGACCAGCGAAACGAGGGAGGGGCTAGCCTTGTTGCGCTCGACGAGGGAAATGAACGCCGGCGAGAGCCCGGCCTTTTCGCCCAACTGCTGCAGCGTCAGCCCCAACTGGACCCGGCGGGCGCGGATCATGTCGCCGGCCTGTAGCAGCCTTTGGGGCGTGGTCGTCTGGCCTCTCCGGAACATGGCGTGGTCTCCGGAATCTAGCCTAGCGGGGGATCGAGAATGAGAGTTGCGACCGACGTTGGCGGAACGTTCACCGATCTGGTCTACGTCGACGAAGACGGCGTTCACGTCTCGAAGGCCGGCACGACGCCGCCGAGCTTCGAACGCGGCCTGCTGGACGCGTTGGATGGCGCCGGCCTGCAGGGACGGGAGGTCGAGTTCTTCGCCCACGGAACCACCGTGGTGATCAACGCGTTGCTCTCGCGCCGGGGCGCGTCAACGGCCCTCGTGACCACCGCGGGCTTCCGGGATGTCCTTGAGATTGCGCGCGGCAATCGCCCCGACCTGTTCAACTTCGCGTTCAGGAAGCCCAGGCCCTTCGTTCCCCGGTCGCGCCGCTTCGAGGTCAGGGAACGTATCGACTACCGCGGCGATGTGGTCCTTCCGCTGGAGGAGGAATCCCTCGAGGAGCTCCTTGAGGAGATCGATCGGGCCGACGTAGATGCGGTGGCGATCTGTTTTCTCCACGCCTATGTCAATCCGGCGCATGAGGTGAAGGTCGAGTCGTTCCTCAGAGAACGGCGCCCCGACCTCTCGGTGATCGGTTCCCATGGTGTGTGTCGCGAATGGCGGGAGTACGAACGCACGAGCACGGCCGTGCTGTCTGCCTACGTCCATCCGCTCGCAAAGTCCTATCTGGCTTCGCTCTCGACCGAGCTTGGGGCGCGAGAAGTCGGCAGCGAGCTCCTGGTCATGCAGTCGAACGGCGGCGTTGCCACCCTCCAGGCCACGCTGAACAACCCCATTTCCATGGTCGAGTCGGGACCCGCCAGCGGTGTGCTCGGCGCCGCGGAACTCGGTCGCCGGATCGGCGAAAGGAACATCATCGCGCTGGATATCGGCGGCACGACGGCGAAGACGGCTCTCATCGGTGACGGCAGGGTCAGGATCTCGTCCGACTACCGGATCGAATGGGACCGGACGAACCCCGGCTATCCGATCCGGATCCCGGTGGTCGATCTGGTCGAGATCGGCAACGGCGGGGGATCGATCGCCTGGATCGACGAGGGCGGAAGCCTGCATGTCGGGCCGGTCAGTGCCGGCGCTCTTCCCGGACCGGCGGCGTATGGTCTGGGTGGCGCCGAGCCGACGACGACGGACGCCAACCTGCTCCTGGGCAGGATCAACCCCGATCTGTTCCTGGGCGGCGCCGGGGCGCCGGACATGGAGGCGGTCGAACGGGCGTTTGCCGGTCTGAGGAGTCAGCTCGGAGGCTGCTTGACGGACGTTGCCCGGGGCGTAGTCAGGATCGCCAACGCCAACATGGTGAACGCGCTCAAGCTCGTGTCGCTGAACCGCGGCCACGACACGAGAGACTTCTCGCTGGTGGCCTTTGGCGGTGGTGGCGGCATTCACGCCGCCGCGCTCGCCGAGGAGCTCATGATCCCGAAGGTGATCGTTCCGGCCCAGTCGTCCGTGTTCTCCGCCTGGGGCATGCTGATGTCGGACCTGCGCCGCGATTTCCTCAGAACCCGGTTGGAGGACTTGAGCAGGTCGCCGGTTCGTTCGGTCGCCGCGACCTTCGCCACGATGGAGGCGGAGGCGTTGCGGCAGTGTCTGAGGGAAGGCATGCCGGCTGAGGGCAGCGAGGCTTCGCGCTTCGCCGATCTGCGCTACAAGGGGCAGGAGCACACGGTGAAGGTGGCATTCCCTGCGGGCGCCGTGGACGAAACAGCACTGCGAGAGGTGATCGACCGCTTTCATGCGGCGCATGAGCAGGAGTTCACCTATCGCCTTGCGAACCCGGTGGAGTTGGTCAACTTCCACATCGTGGTCACCGCCAGGGTCGCAAGGTCGGAGCTTCCCCGATTGCCGCGGGGAGAAACCGACCCGGACACGGCTCTCACGGGCGCCCGAATCGTCGACTTCGACCAGGCGGGCGAGCTGGACACGTTGACCTTCGACCTGTCCAGGTTCGGGCCCGGCATGAGGGTCGAGGGTCCGGCGATCGTGGAGGACGGGACGGCCGCGGTCCTGGTGCCCCCGGGCCGACACGCGGAGATGGACGACTTCGGCAACCTCCACATCGAGATGTACGCGACATGACCAACGAACGGAAACTCGATCGCTACGAACAGGAGATCATCAGGAACGCCCTCGTCGCGGTCGGCGACGAGATGTTCGACGCTCTTGCCCGCACGAGCATGAGCCCGATCATCTACGAGGCGCTCGACTACTCGGTGGGCGTGACGGACAGCAGGGGCGATCTGATCGCTCAGGGGAACGGAACCACCGTCTTCCTGGGAATGATCGATTCCCTCGTGCGGGACATCCTCGCCAAGTTCGGCGAGCGGGACGACATTCGTTCGGGAGACATCTTCATCAGCAACGACCCGTACGAAGGCGGCGGCACCCATCTCTCCGACATCGCGTTCGCCAAGCCGGTGTTCTGGGAAGGCGAACTGATCGCCTTCACGGTCAACAAGGCTCACTGGGTGGACGTAGGCGGCATGTCTCCGGGGAGCTTCACGACGGATGCCACCGAGATCTTCCAGGAGGGCCTCCAGCTCCCGACGGTGAAGCTGGTCGACGGGGGCGAGAAGCAGGAAGCGGTGCTCGATATCCTCCGCGCCAACATCAGGCTTCCGCGGGACTCGATGGGCGACTTGCATGCGGCGACCGCGGCCTGCTCCGTCGGCGAAGCGCGTCTTCACGGCCTGCTCGAACGCTACGGGCGGGACGCCGTGCTCGCGGCGATGGCGGGGTTGCTCGACCACGGCGAGGCGATGATCGCCGCCGAACTCGGGAAGCTGCCTCAGGGAGTCTTCGAGGCCGAGGACTGGATTGACGACGACGGTCTGAGCGACGAGCCGCTCAAGGTGCGCGTCCGCATCGAGATCTCGGAGGACAGGTTTCTCGTTGACTTCAGCGGCAGCGCGCCTCAGGCGCTCGGTCCGATCAACAACTCGCGGACTGGTCTGGTCTCGGCGGTTCGGACGATCTTCAAGGCCCTCACGAACCCGCGAATACCCGCCAACGGCGGCTGCTTCCGGGCGCTCGAGGTGGTCTGCCCCGACGAGACGGTGTTCACTGCACGGCGTCCGGCGCCCGTCTCGACCTACTGGGAGACGATGCTGTATGCGGAGGACCTGATCTGGAAGGCCCTCGCCGAGCTCGTTCCCCACCGGCTGACGGCCGGCCATCTGCTCTCGGTTTGCGCCATCATCATCGCGGGCGATCATGCAGATACCGGCGAGCCGACCATCCTGGTCTGTCCCCTGGTCGGGGGCTGGGGCGCGATGCACAACCGCGACGGGCTGAACGGCCAGTTCTCTGTGGCCGACGGCGAGACGTACAACATTCCGGTCGAGATCACGGAGGCCCGCTACGGAGTACGCGTCGAGGAGTACGCGTTTCACAACGAGCCTGGAGGGGAAGGTCGCTACCGTGGGGGCAAGGGCGTTGTGCTCGCCTACCGAATCCGGTCGGACAGCGCGACCTTCACGGGCAGTTTCGGTCGCTTCAGGTTTCCGCCCTGGGGGGTTGCGGGCGGACGCGACGGCTCTCGCAACTATGTGGAGATCCTCAGGCAGGGCCGTCGCGCCGATCCGCCGGAGATCTACGGCAAGGCGGCGCGGCTTCCGCTCAGGCGTGGCGACATCGTCCGCTGCGTGACGGCCACCGGCGGCGGCTGGGGCAGGCCCGAAGACCGCTTGGACGAGATGATCGGCGAGGATCTCCGGAACGGCTTCCTGACCGCCGAGCAGGCGGCCGCGTACAAGGCGTAGTCTTGTGGACATGGCTGAGGTGATGGCTAACGCAGCCGGGCGCGTGGCGACGCCGATTCGGGCGGCCTGGCTGGGCCGGGTCGGCTACGAAGCCGGTGTCGAGCTGCAGCACAGGATCAGGCGGTCCATTCTGGATACCGACCGCGATGCTGCGGACACCCTGCTGCTGCTCGAGCATCCGCCGACCTATACGGTGGGCCGGAACTGCGGCCGTGGCGATGTCCTCGCGGCGCCCGAGTGGCTCGAGCAACGCGGAATCGCCGTCGCGGAGTGCGACCGGGGCGGGCGCGCGACGTACCACGGCCCGGGCCAGCTCGTGGGCTACCCGGTCGTCGACCTCCGGCCCGACCGCTGCAACGTGCGCGCCTACGTCCGCGATCTGCAGGACGTGCTGGTCAGGACACTGGCGGCGTTCGGCGTTCGTGCCGTGGGCGGCGAGGAACGGGAGCGGATCGGCGTCTGGGTCGGGCATCGGAAGATCGCCTCGATCGGCATCCACCTCCGGCGCTGGGTCACCACCCACGGCTTCGCGCTGAACGTCTCGACCGCGCTCGACGACTTCGCGGGCATCCTCTCCTGTGGGTTCGATGCCGGCGTGATGACTTCGATCGAGGACCTGACCGGTCGCCGCCACGACCTGGCCGAAGTCGGCGCACGCTGCGCCGAGGTCTTCGCGGAGGTCTTCGAGCGTGGGCTGGTTACGGTGGAGCCGGAGTCCCTGGGTGCGGCGGCCAGCAGACGGGCGTTAGGATCCGAAGGTCCCGCGGCCGCTGGCGAGCGGCTGCCGGAGTCGTAACCCGCATGGACGAACTCGTTTCCATCGGCGCTCCGCCGGCCGCGGCCGGCGCCGCCCGGTTGCCGCGGCCGGACTGGCTGCGGATCCGGCTGTCGACGCCGGAGTCGTATCACCGCGTGCGCCGCCTGGTGGACGGCCTGAACCTGAACACCGTGTGCGAGGAGGCGCGGTGCCCGAACATCTACGAGTGCTGGGGCCAGCACGGTACGGCCACGTTCATGATTCTCGGCGATACGTGCACCCGCCGCTGCGGCTTCTGCGCCGTCCACACCGGCCGGCCCGCCCCGGGAGTCGACGCGGATGAGCCGGCGCGGGTGGGCGAAGCCGCGGCGACGATGGGGTTGCGGCACGTGGTCGTCACCTCTGTCGACCGCGACGACCTACCGGACGGCGGTGCGGGCCACTTCGCGGACACGATCCTGGCGATCCGGGCGCAGGTGCCGGACGCGGCGGTCGAGGTTCTGACGCCGGACTTCCGGGGCGTCCCGGACGCCCTCGACATCGTTCTGGAGGCCCGGCCGGAGGTCTTCTCCCACAACATGGAGACCGTGCCGCGGCTCTACCGTCAGGCACGCCCCGGCAGCCGCTACGAACGCAGCGTCGACCTGCTGCGTGCCGCGGCCGTGCACCGGGACAGCGGCCGCTACGACGGCCGGGTGAAGACGGGCCTGATGGTCGGCCTGGGCGAGACGACCGCGGAGCTCGAATCGACGATCACGGACATCCGCGCCGCGGGAACCGAGATCCTGACCGTCGGCCAGTACCTGCAGCCGACCCGGGACCACCTGCCCGTGTACCGCTTCGTTCACCCGGACGAGTTCGCCCGCCTGCGCGAGTTCGCGCTCGGTCTGGGCTTCAGCCACTGCGAATCGGGTCCGCTGGTGCGCAGCAGCTACCACGCCCACGAGCACGTGGGCGCACGGTGAGCGCTGTTCGGTGACGTTGTTCTCGCGCGTCGTCGGCTGGTCGCTGCCGCTGATGCCGCCGCCGCTCGTGCGCTGGGCGGCCGCGCCCTACGTGGCCGGCGACGAACCGGCCGACGCCTTTACCCGCACCGCAAGCCTCAACGAACGGGGGCTGGCCGCGACGCTGGCCCTGCTGGGGGAAGAGATCGACAGCCGGGAGCTGGCCGCCCTCGGAACCGGGCTCTACGTCGACCTGGTGGATCAGCTCGCCGACCGCGGGCTGGACTGCAACGTCTCCGTCAAGTTGACGCTCCTGGGCCTGAAGATCGAGCGCGAGCTCTGCCGCGATCACCTGGCGCTCGTGGTCGGGCGGGCGGCGGAGCGGGGCAACTTCGTGCGCATCGACATGGAAGACCACACCTGCACGACGGCGACGCTCGATCTGTACCGGGAGATCCTGGCCGAGTCGCGGGCTCGGCGCGCCGCCGGCGGTCCGAGCGGCGCCGGCGCCGGCGGCGACGCGGTGGGCGTTGTGCTCCAGGCCTACCTGCACCGGACGCTCGCCGACGTCGCGGCGCTGCCCGAGGGCGCGAACGTGCGGTTGTGCAAGGGCATCTACGTCGAGCCGCCCAGCGTCGCGATCACCGACTACCAGAAGGTGCGCCGAAACTTCCTGGCTTCCCTGGAGGCCCTGTTCGACCGCGGCGCCTACGTGGGAATCGCCACCCACGACGACTACCTGCTCCGGGAGTCGGCGGCGATCATCGAGCGCCGGGGTCTGGCCGGCGATCGCTACGAGTTCCAGATGCTGCTGGGGGTCACCGAGAATCGTCGGGACGCCCTGGCTGCCGCCGGTCACCGGATGAGGATCTACGTGCCGTACGGTCGCCAGTGGTACGCCTACTCGACCCGCCGCCTGCGGGAGAACCCGCGCATCGCCGGCCATGTCGCGCGGGCGTTCTTCCTCCGCGTGCTGGGAGGGCGTGACTGGTAGCTTCCGCTCGCGGCTCCGGTGGGCATAACCTCGCGGGCCGACGAACCGGGGAGATGTGAAGGTGACGACGAACAGCAAGGACGGAGCAGCGGGCGCGGCGGGTGACGGCCCCCGCGTCGCGGTGATCGGCGCGGGAAAGATGGGCCAGACCCTGATCGGCGGCTGGCTCGATGCCGGCGCCGTCGACCGCGGAAAGGTCGTGGCGACGGCGGCCCACGCGGATCGAGTCGCCCGGGTGGCGCGGGACTTCGGTATCGAAGGCACGATCGACAACCGAGCCGCGGTCGAGGGCGCCGACATCGTGATGCTGGGGGTCAAGCCGCAGACGGCCGACCTGGTCCTGGCGGAGCTCGGCGACGCCCTGCGCCCGGAACAACTCGTCGTCTCGATTCTGGCCTCGGTGACCACGTCCTACATCGAGGATCGCCTGCCGGGGCCCATCCCGGTCGTGCGGGCGATGCCGAACACGCCGAGCCGGGTGGGCGCCGGCATGACCGCGATCTGCGCGGGCCGCCATGCGTCCGCCGAGCACGTGGCGGAATCGGAACGCCTGTTCCTGCCCCTGGGACGCGCCGTCGTCGCGGACGAGAAACACATGGATGCGATCACCGGGCTGTCGGCCTCCGGACCGGCGTTCATGTACATCGTGATCGAGGCCCTGGCGGACGGGGGCGTGAAGGTCGGCCTGCCGCGCAAGATGGCGATCGAGCTGGCTGCCCAGACCTGTTTCGGCGCCGGCAAGATGGTGCTCGACACGGACCGCCATCCGGCGCTGCTCAAGGACGAAGTGACGACCCCGGCCGGATGCACGGTCGATGGCATCCTGCGTCTCGAGGAAGGGGGGCTGCGCGTGACCCTGATCAAGGCGATCGTCGAGGCGGCGGCGCGCGCAGGCGAACTCGTGTCCGACGAGTAGCTCCGTAGCGGGCATTCAGATGCTGCGCTCGTTGCACGTCCGGAACCTGGCCGTTATCGAACGGGCAGAGCTCCGGTTCGGCCCGGGCTTGAATGTGGTCACGGGCGAGACGGGCGCAGGCAAGTCCCTGGTCGTGGATTCGCTGTCCCTGCTTGCCGGGGCGCGCGCGAGTTCGGAGACGATCCGCACGGGCGCGGACACGCTGGTCCTGAGCGGGGTTTTCGAACCCTCGGGCAGCGACTGGCGGCGACTGCTCGAAGAGGCCGGAGTCCCGGTGGATGGGGACGAGCTCCTGGTCCGTCGCGAGGTCACCCGGGCGGGGCGCAACCGCGTGTTCGTGAACGACCATCCGGTGACGCTGCGGCTCCTTGCCGCGGTCACCCGCCGGTTGATCCGCATCTTCGGTCAACGCGACGAACTCGGCATCGTGTCGCCAGAGCTCCAGCGGGTCTGGCTCGATCGCTCGGGCGGCGACTCCGTTGCGGCCCTCGTCGCATCGTGCGCCAGCGCCTGTGAGGCCTGGCGGGAGGCGGCCGACCGGCTGAAACGCCTGAGCGGTGACGATCAACTGCGCCTGGAGCGGATCGACCTGTTGAAGTTCCAGACCTCGGAGATCGACGGCGCGCACCTTCTCGCGGGCGAGGACGAGGAGCTGCGGGCCGAACGCGAAGTGCTTCGCCACGCGGAAGCGATTACGGCCGCGCTGCACCAGGCGCTCGCCCTGCTCAGCGACGACGACCAAGCGGTGGACAGCCGTCTCGCCCAGGCCGGAAACGCGCTGCGGGACATCGCGCGCTGGCAGCCCGAGGCCGGGGACTGGGCGGACACGCTTGCCGAAGCGGGCACTCTGGTGAACGACGTGACGGCTGAACTGCGCAGCCGGGCACTCCGTTCCGATGCGGATCCCGGGCGGCTCGACGCGATCGAGGAGCGCCTGAGCGTCATCGAGCGGCTGACCCGGAAGTATGGCGGCAGCGCCGCCGACGTCCTGGAACACGCCCGTCGCCTGTCCGAGGAGCTGTTCGAGCTGGAGACGGCGGACGTTCGACGTGACGAGGTGGAGCAGCAGGCGGCGGCGTGCCTTGCCGAGTACGCGGTCCGCGCCGAGGCGCTTTCGCACACCCGCCGCGAGCTGGGCGCGGCTCTGGAGGCGGAAGTCGTCGGCCATTTGCGGGACCTGGCTCTGGAGCGCGCCGTGTTCGAGGTCGAGATTGGCCGTGCGCCGCGCCCCGACAGCCCGCTTGAACTCGACGGCGAGCGCGTCGGCTTCGACCGCCGGGGCGTCGACCAGGTGACCTACCGCTTCAGCGCCAACCCGGGTGAGGCGCTTCGCCCCCTGTCGCGTGTCGCCTCGGGCGGCGAACTCGCACGCCTGTTTCTGGCGCTCCAGACCGCCGTGCGCGGCGCCGGACCCGCGGCGGCCTCGACCCTGGTGTTCGACGAGGTGGACGCCGGTGTGGGTGGCGCCGAGGCGGCGATCGTCGGCCGCAAGCTGCAGGGCCTGGCCCGCGGCGGCCAGATCCTGGCCGTGACCCACCTGCCCCAGGTGGCGAGTCGCGGCGACCGCCATCTGGAGGTCAGGAAGGAAGTGCGAGCCGGCCGAACGCGGGTCGACGTCCACCGCCTCGAGGACGAGCGCCGCGTCGAGGAAGTGGCCCGCATGCTGGCCGGCGAGGAGATCACGGAGGGAGCGCGCTCTGCCGCCGAGGAACTGATCGCCGCGGGCGCCGAGTAGTCCCGCCCCATGCTTGATACTTGGCCTTGGGACGGCGATGTGGAGGTCGTGAAGCGAGCCTTGGCCGACGGTCGTGTTCTCGCGGTTCCCACGGAGTCGTCCTACGGTCTGGCGGTGGATCCCCGCTCGGCGACGGGTGTCGATGCGATCTACCGGATCAAGGAGCGGGAGCGGGGCAAGCCGCTGCCGGTTGTGGCGGCGAGCCTGACGCAGGCCGTTGAACTGGGCGTCGAGCCGAATGAGGCCGTACGGATGGCGGCGGTTCACTGGCCGGCGCCGCTCACGGTGGTGGCGCCTATTGCTCCAGGCGCGTCGGTGCCGGCGGTCGCGGGCGGTCGGACGTTAGCGGTGCGGGTGCCCGCGCACGAGCGGCTCCGGGGGCTGTTGCGGGACTTGGGCCATCCGCTGACCGCGACGAGCGCGAACCGGAGTGGTGAACCGCCGCTCTGCGAGTTGTCGGCCCTCGAAGCGATCCTCGGCGCTTCCGGTGCGCTCGTCGTGGGCGGTGAAACCACGCCCGGAGGGCCGCCATCCACCGTGGTATCTTGGAGTTCCGCCGGCTTGCGGGTGTTGCGCCGCGGGCGTTTCGATCTCTGACACCGGTCGCCGGCTCTGGTTGCCGACTTCCGAAGAGAACCCTGACTGTGACCCGTTCCGTGGCTCTCGTTCTAGGTCTGCTGGCCGCCCCGATTTGGGCGCAGGAACCGGTGGCGACGCCGCGCGCCGAATCCGCTTCGCCGGTCGATCTGAACGGCGACGAGATCGGCGTCGACGAGCTTTCCCGCGGGCAGACCGGCTACGGCCTGTCCGTGTTCGCCGGTAGCGAGCCTGCGCGCTTCGGCGTCGAGGTCGTCGGCGTGATTCGGGAAATGGACCCGGGCACGAGCTACATCGTTGCCCGTCTGAGCGGCAACGGCCTGGAAGAGTCGGGCGTCGTCGCCGGGATGAGCGGCAGCCCCGTCTACTTCGACGAACGCCTTGCGGGAGCGGTTGCCTATTCCTGGGCGTTCACCAGCGAGGCTCTCGCCCTGATCACGCCGATCGCCGCGATGCGGGAGTTGAGCACGCTGGAAGCCGGCGAGGCGGCGGGGGAGTCTCTGGGACTGGCTGCTCCGGGCGCGCTGCGGCCGTTCGACCGGTCCGTGCAACAGATGCTCGAGCCCCCCGACGACGTCGCCGCGGCGGTTCGGGAGATCGTCGCGGAGCAGCTCGGCTCGCTCGTCGCGCCGGCGGACTGGGGAGGCCGTGGGGGTGCGCAGATCGCCACCCTGGGCTTCGGCGATCCGGTGCGCCGAATGCTCGCCGCCGCGCCAGCCGGCCGCGCCGACACCGCCGGGATGCCTGACCTGAGTGCCGGCAGTGCGGTCGCGGGCGTCTTGATCGACGGCGACCTCAAACTGGCGGTCGGCGGTACGGTGACCCGGGTCGAGGACGGCGAGGTGCTGGCGATGGGACACCCGTACCTGGGCGTGGGCCCACTGCGGGTGCCGATGGCGACGGTGGAAGTGATCGGGGTCGTGCCGCGGTTGAACAGCTCGATGCGGCTCAGCAACATCGGCTCGGTGGTCGGCGCCTTCGACCAGGACCGCTTCGCGGGCCTGCGGGGAAGGGTCGGCGCCGAGGCGCGGACCATCCCGATGACGATCCAGGTCGAGACGCCTGACGGCGACAGCCGCCGGTTCGATCTCAGGCTCGCCGATCTGCCGCGGATGCTCCCCTCGCTCGTCGGCATTCCGACGATGCAGGCGCTCGAGTCCGCTTCGTACGGCGGCGGCGAGAGCGGCCTCGACATGACCGGCACGCTGCGCCTGCGCGGCCACGAAGACGTGCCGCTTCGGCAGACCTTCGACGGTTCGGGGCCCGGGACGAGCGCCGCGTTCTACCTGCTCGCCCTGGTCGGGGCGCTGGTCAACTCGGACTACGAAGACGTCGAGATCGAGGGCGTCGACCTGACTCTGAGTCAGAGCCACGGCGTGCGGACGGTGGAGATCGAGCGCGCCCAGGCCTCTTCGAGGCGGGTTCACGCCGGCGACACGGTAGATGTCGTGTTCGATCTCCGGCAGCATCGCGGGAACCGGTACCAGGAGACGCTCCCGGTGACGATTCCCGAGGATCGCCGCCCGGGCCGCTACTACCTCTTCGTCGGCGACGGCGTGAGCATCGACGCGGCGCGGCTGCAACTGGAGCCGAGCAAGGCGTCGTCGCTCACGGACGAACTCGACATGCTCCGTTCGTTCCAACCGAAGAGCCGGCTCGCCGCGCTCGGCGTGGTCCCGGCTCGTGGGCTGATCGTCGAGGGACGTCCGATGCCCCAGCTTCCAGCGTCCGTTCGATCGATCTGGCAGGCCTCTTCCCTGCAGGGAGAGCCCCGGGCGCTGAACCTGGCGATCGTGAACGAGCAGGGCCGCGACCTGGACGTCCCGCTCGACGGCCTGTTCCGGCTCGACCTTGAGATCCTGCCCGGTAACGCGCCTTGAGTGCCCAAACCCTGGGGGACCACGCCCGCCCCGCGGCGGGGATCGTGGCCGGCATTCTGCTGCTCTTGACCGGCGGCTTCGCCGGCGCCTCCGAAGTCAAGATCTGGCGCGCCGACAGCCAGGCCGCGTTTCTGGCGGGCGAACTCGTCGACGTGAGTGTCGATCGGCTGGGGATTCTGCGTCTCGCCCAGCGGGCCGAGCAGTTCGCCACCGTCGCGGAGCCCTTCCTGTTCTCTTTCGTGGGAACCGAAGGCCGCTTCGCTGCGGGCACGGGCAACTCCGGCAAGGTCCTGGAGGTCGAGATCGACGGGGATAGCGGCTCGATTACCGAACTCTTCGCCACCGAGGAACCCGAAGTGTTCGCGGTCTGGGTCGACCGTGACGGGACCGTCTATGCCGGCTCGTCGCCGGACGGCAAGGTCTACCGGAAGCCGGCGGAGGGCGAGGTGGAAGAGCTGTTCGACCCGGACGCGCAGTACATCTGGGCGCTTCTCGGCACCGGTGACGGCGGTCTGCTCGTGGCGACCGGTCCGGAGGGGCAGCTGCATCGCGTGGACCTCGCGAGCGGTGAATCGAAAGTGCTCTACGACAGCACGGACATCCATATCCGTTCGCTCGCGCTACGCCCGGACGGCACGGTGCTCGCCGGCACCGCGGGCGAGGGCCTGCTGCTCGAGATCGACGCGGAAGGCCAGGCCCGCACGCTCTACGACGCCGCCGGCCCCGAGGTCCTGGCGATCACTCCCGGCGAGGACGGCGCCTTCTACGCCTCCGCGCTCGCTTCCGAGGCGAGCTTCGTCGACCTGAGCAGGGCCCGAAGCTCCTCGAGCGCCGGTTCGACGGCAAGCAGCTCGACGGGAAGCACCGCTTCCTCCGGCAGCAACTCGTCGAGCTCCAACGGCCAGCAGAGCGCTGTCACGGTCCAGACGGGCGCGATCTCCGCCGGCAGCCGTTCCGCTTCCTTCAAGGGTCCGCGCTCCGAGGTGTTGCGGATCGACGCGACCGGCGCCGTCGAGTCGATCTGGAAGTTCGAGATGGAGACGGTGTACGCCCTGAGCCACCAGCAGGGCAGGCTCTGGGTCGCCACCGGCCAGGAAGGCAAGCTGTTCAGCTTCCAGAACGATCAGATGGTGCTGGAGAAGGACCTCGACCAGAGCCAGATCGTCGGTCTGGCCACCGGCCCGGCGGGTCCCGTCTTCGCCAGCGTCAACGCGGCGGCGGTCTACGGCTTCGTCGGCGGCGACAGCGGCGGCCTGGCGCGGCAGGGGACGGTGACCGCCAAGCCGCTCGACGCGTCCTCCGTCGCCAGCTTCGGGTCGATCCGCTGGCGCGGGCGTGCCGGAGACGGCGCGCAGGTCGCCCTCTCCGCCCGCAGCGGGATGAGTTCGGACCCCGACGAGACCTGGTCGGACTGGACCGAGGCTTCCGTCGCCCGGGAGGCGCCTCTTTCCGATCTGCCGCCCGGCCGCTACCTCCAGTGGCGGGCCGAGCTCCGCGGCAGCGGCGACCTGACGCCCGAGGTCGTGGCCGTCGAGGTCACCTACCGGCAGCACAACCGCAAGCCCGAAATCAAGAAGCTGGACGTACTCCCCGCGGGGACGATCCTGGTGCCGACGAACTTCAACCCCTCGAACCAGGCCTACGAGCCGGCCCACCCGAACCGGGATCGCATCTTCACCACCGTCGGCGATCCGGCGCAGACCCAGAAGGGCACGAAGAGCCTGTGGAAGCTGGGCTACCGAACGCTGCGCTGGGAGGCCGAGGACCCGAACAAGGACAGTCTCCGCTTCCGGCTCGCCTTCGCCCGCGAGGCGGCGCTGGCGGCGGCCGGGGAAGACGCGAGCGACGCGGATGCTCTCTGGCTGGAGGTCGCGGACGACCTGAAGGCGACCTTCTTCAGCTTCGATGCCACCGTGCTGCCGGACGGCGTCTACCGCTTCCGGGTCAGCGCGTCCGACAAACTGGACAACGCCCCCGGCGAGGCCCTCGAGGCCGAGCGGGTGTCCGCCGCGGTCGTCGTCGACCACAGCCCGGCGCGACTGGTCGAGGCCTCCCGCGACGGCAGCCGCGTGAGCGCGGTCGTCGAAGACGCCTGGAGTCCGCTGCGCGAGGCGGTAGTCAGCGTCGACGCGGGCGAGTGGCGCGCCGCCATGGTCGAGGACGGCCTGCTCGACAGCCAGCGGGAGACCCTGTCCATCGATGCCGCAGGGGACGCCCGGCTGTTGCTGCTGCGCCTGACGGACGCCGCGCACAACGTGACGACGATCG
Source organism: Thermoanaerobaculia bacterium (assembly GCA_965232105.1). GTDB lineage: Bacteria > Acidobacteriota > Thermoanaerobaculia > Multivoradales > Multivoraceae > Multivorans. Next base: position 356,005 of record OZ246956.1, on the reverse strand, counting down.
ATCTCTCGGACCGGTTGGGGAGCGGAGAATGAGCCAGCGAATCGGCATCTTTCCCGGTTCCTTCGACCCGGTGCACAACGGCCACCTCGACCTGATCGAGCGTGCCCGCCGGCTCTTCGACGTGCTCTACATCGCGGTGCTCTTCAACGACCAGAAACAGGCGCTGTTCTCGGTCCAGGAGCGGATCGACCTCCTGCGCGACCTCGTGGGCGACTCCGACGATTGCCGGGTCGAGAGCTTCAGCGGCCTGCTGGTCGACTACGCCCGGGAGAAGGGCGCCATCGCCGTGATCCGCGGCCTGCGCTCCGGCGCCGACTTCGACTACGAGCTGCCGATGACCCTGATGAACCGCCGCCTCGCGCCGGGCATCGACACGATCTTTCTGCTGCCGGCCCCGGAGTGGATCTACCTCTCCAGCCGCCTGACGAAGGAAGTCGGCAGCCTGGACGGGGACCTGACCGGCGTCGTGCCGCCGCTGGTCATGGAGGCGTTGCGGCGGAAGCTGGGTTAGGCGGCACTGAGAAGCTGTGTCGCAGGAACGCGGAACCGTCGGTGCGCGGTCCCGGACTGAGCGGGACTGGCTGTGCTAGCTAGCTAAGCTAGCCGCTCAGCAGTTCAGCGAACCGTCTCCGACTCATGTCGGCACCCTTAAGGATGCTGGTCAGCGTTCCTCGCGGAAGGTCGCCCTTGTGCATCGGAATCACGACAGGAGCCCCGCGCCCCGGCTTCCGCATGATCAGGTGAGAGCCACGCCAGCGCGACTCGCGCCAGCCGTCCTTCTCAAGCGCGCGGCGAGTCTGCTTGGGGCTAACCCGAAGTTCTGAGCCGTTCGCGGCTCCCGAGGGTGCGAAGAGGCTGTTCGCGCTTGGCCTTTTGCGTTTTCGGGGTGCTTACGCACTGCCATTGGTAGCCATGTAATGGTGAGGCTACATGTAGACAATATCGTGTATTTGCCCTACAATAGGAAGCCATGTACATCGAGCGCGTACCCAACCGCAACTCACCACCGGCCGTCCTGCTCCGAGAGTCCTACCGACAGGACGGAAAGGTCAAGAAACGCACCCTCGCAAACCTCTCCAAGTGGCCCGATCAACTCGTCGAAGGATTCAGAACACTGCTCAAGGGAGGCATAGCCCTCCCCTCACTCGACGACGCCTTCCAGATCGTGCGGGCCAAGCCCCACGGACACGTCGCCGCCGTCCTCGGCACAATCAGAAAACTCGGCCTCGAACGACTGCTCGACCGCAAACCCTCCCCGCAACGGGCGCTCGTCGTCGCCATGATCGCCGCGCGCATCCTCGAACCGCGGTCCAAGCTCGCTACTGCCCGAGGACTCGCCAGCGAAACCGCCAACCACACCCTCGCCGAGGAACTCGGCGTCGAAGACGCCTCCGCCGACGACCTCTACGACGCCATGGACTGGCTGCTCTCTCGCCAGGCGAAGATCGAACGCGCTCTCGCCAAGCGGCATCTCGAAGACGGCTCGCTCGTCCTCTGCGACCTGACCTCGGTCTACCTCGAAGGCAGAGAGTGCGCGCTGGCCAGACACGGCTACTCCAGGGACAAGAAGCGAGGCAAGCTACAGATCGTCCTCGCCCTGCTCTGCAACCGGGAGGGATGCCCGGTGGCCGTCGAGGTCTTCGAGGGAAACACCGCCGACCCCGGCGCGCTGAGCAGCCAGGTGCACAAGCTCCGCGACCGCTTCTCGCTGGATCGGATCGTCATCGTCGGAGACCGCGGACTGATCACCAACGCCCGCATCGAGGAAGACCTCGAACCCGCCGGCCTGGCCTGGATCAGCGCCCTGCGCGCGCCGGCGATCCGCACCCTGGCCGAGCAGGGCCACCTGCAACTGTCGCTCTTCGACCAGCGGGACATGGCGGAGATCAGTGTCCCGGAGCTTTACCCCAAGGAACGCCTGATCGTGTGCCGGAACCCGCTTCTGGCCGCCGAACGGCGCCGCAAGCGTCTGGACCTGCTCGACAGGACCGACGAACTCCTCGAAGCCGTCGAAAAGGCCACGAAGCGAAACAACAGGCCGCTTCGCGGCAGCAAGGAAATCGCTGTCAGAGCCGACCGCGCCCTGCGCAAGTACAAGGTCGGCAAGCACTACGACATCGAGGTCGCCGACGACGGCTTCAACTGGCGCCGCAACCAGCAGCGCATCGACAAGGAAGCGGCACTCGACGGCCTCTATGTCATCCGAACCAACGTCCCGGAGGCCGACCTGCCCGCCGAGGAAGCCGTCCGCTCCTACAAGAGCCTCAGCCGCGTCGAACGAGCCTTCCGCAGCCTCAAGAGCGTCGACCTCAAGGTGCGCCCCGTGCATCACCGGCTCGCCGGACGCGTGCGCGCCCATGTCCTCCTCTGCGTCCTCGCCTACTACGTCGAGTGGCACATGCGAAAACGCCTCGCGCCCATCCTCTTTGACGACCACCGCAAGACCGACGACCGAGCGTCCCCCGTCCTGCCGGCGCGGAAATCGAACGCCGCGAAGCTCAAGGCCAACTCCGGACGCACCGACGACGCACTCCCCGTGCACAGCTTCCAGACACTCCTCCAAGACCTCGCCACGATGACCAGAAACCGCGTCAGGATGCCGGGCAACGACTCCGCGACAGCCAACGTCCTCGCGCGGCCCACCACGCTCCAGGACGAAGCCTTCAGACTCCTCGACCTACGACCCTGACCGGAGCGCGTACCCAGTAACGTACACGCCGAATCCACCACAAGCCCAGTACTTACAAGGGATTCCCCATCTCGCTGCGCAGAACTTCGGGCTAACGGACGGCAGCTTCGCGGACGGCGACATTCGGGACTAGCCAGACTGGAATGCTCAGCCAGTCGGAGGCCTTGCGCCTTGCCGGCGGCTTCACGCTCACCATCGAGGCGGTCGGGGCTAGCCCGCGCTCAGCGAGTACGTCCAACAGGGTTTCGTGTTCGCAGCAGTCCTCGAAGAAGCCGGCGAGAGCCTCTTCGAGCATTCGATACGACTCCTCCCTGGTGTCGCCGTGGCTCGCAACGTCCAGGGCGGGACAGGTGGCGACCCAGACGTCGCTCTCGCGGCGCGCCTCGACTTGGACGGTCACCGTCCAAGCCAAGCCGTGGCCGCTCATCCTATCGGCTCCTACCCGCACAGTCGTTCCACTCCCAGGCGCGTTCTCGGGGCGCGGACTACGGTATCAGGATGTCCAGCTATTGCCTCCTCGGCGAGGGCCCTCTCGGCGCCTCCTAGTTCGGACCGATCGTTCCCGTCGATGTCAGGTTCGCTCCGGTCAACGGGTCGTGGACCGTGATGACATAGGAGTGCTCGCGCCGGCGGAGTTGCAGGTCGGTCTGGTAGTAGAAGATCTGGCCCGGCTGTGGCTCGCTACTGCCGGCAATCGGGACCTTCTCGAAGGACACCTCGGAGCGGTTGCCGCCTTCGTCCATCGCCGTCACCCGAACCTCCACGACGCTGAGCCATTCGCCCGCCACGGGCAGGAGCTGGATTTCGTCGAGGGGAATCGCGACTTCGACCGGCACGGAGATCTTTCGGCGGCCGACATGAACCGGCTCCGAGAAGCGCACTTCCAGGGGTAGGGCCTCGGGCGGGTCGCCGAACAGCAGGGCGGCTTTCGCCGTCATGTCCACTTCCCTGTCGCGCGACATGTCCACGTAGCCTTCGCGGGTACGAACTTCGAGGTCCGGTCGGCCTTTCGGCAGTACCACGATCTCGTGGAACCTGTTGTCCTCCCGTCGTTGCGGCTCGAAGCCGAGCCAGTAGTACGAGCGCGTGTCCGAGACCACGCTCGCCAGCGCGACATCCCGGCGCGCGTTCATCAGCGGCACGCCTCCGGTCGAATGTGCCAGCAACTGCAGGGCGCTGTGGATGCTGTCTTCCTGTTGGAGCGTTCCCGGCGCCCCGCCGACCGTGTCGGGCTCGGCGTTGGCGCCGAAGCCTCTCGTTGCGTCGCCGTAGAAGTCCCTTGTGAGGCCCGGCAGGTCCACGGGGTAGAGCGAAAAGCCGATCAGGTTCGCGGTCGACACCAGCGGACCGTACAGCTCGTGCTCGCTCATCACTCGACGGTCGACCGGGAGAAGGCCGCCGTCGGGCAAGCGCTCCCGGGCGAAGATCTCCACGGATCTCGGCCAGCCGCCGGCGAGCAGCAGCATCACCTTGCGGCCGGGCTGGTTGGCGAACCGGCGCATGGTGGCCATCGCCGCCAGCACGGAACTCTCCAACTGGTTGCCCAACGACTCCCTGTAGGCGACGTCCGTCCGGAGGGTCGATTCGCTAAAGCCCGATGAGACCTGCGGGGCCGATCCAAGGAGTCCGCTTTGATCCCTGCCCGCCTGGTGATCGGCGAGCACTTGTCGGTCCTGAGTGACCTGTCTCCGTGCCAACAGTTGCCTCAGACCGTCGGACGGCCGGGAGCGGGCTCGGTCCAGCGCGTCTTCGAACTGGTCCGCGGAGTTCGTCCAGGGCGCCAGGATCTCCGCGGTCTGGCCGTCGTAGGCCACGGCGGCGACCCGGTCCGCCGGGCCGAGCTCACCAAGGTCGTCCTTCAGTCGGTCGAGGACCCGGTTCCGGTCGCGTTCAATTGAGAACAGGTCATCGATGAAGACCAGGAAGTTCGTGCCCACCGGCGCGTTCGCGTCCAGGCTCGGTACTCCGGCCAGGTCGCCAGCCGTCCCATCCTGAGCGAAGCCGTCCTCGACCTCCGTGAAGTAGGCGATCGGCGTTGGTTCGCCGTCGACGAGGAGTTCGAAGTCCGCGGCCTCCAGGCCGTGGACGCGGTTTCCCGCCTGGTCGGTGACGACGACCTCGACGTTTACGACGCGCACGTCGATCGTTTCCGAGAAGACTTCCGGCAGGTCTTCCTGTTGGGCCGCCGCTGCGGTCGCCAGCAACATCAGGCCGGCGAGGATCCAGTGAGGCTCGAAGCGATATCCGGATGCCGGCCGGAACCCGGGTGGCGCGAACCGCGCCACCCGTGAACCTGTCCGTGCGCCCGTCATCGGGCGCACGGATGGCAGCCCGGCGCACCCAGTGAGTCGCGGTGCCTAGTTGGCACCGCGGTCGACGTTGCCAGCCGCGTCGACGGTCCAGGTGTCCGTGCCGTGGATCAACTGGTCGAGCGTCTGCGGCCTGGCGGTGGAAACCTGCTCGATCTGGTCGATCACGCCGGCGTCGTAGGTCGGCGCGTCGACGGCGCGCAGGACGCCGAGGGGCACCGGGTAGTCGCCGAGGCCGTCGCCGGTCGAGATGCTGGCCATCTGGAACGCCAGGGACGGGTTGGCATGCTTCTCGTCCCACACCAGGCAGTCGTCCGCGGTCATGCCGTTACCGAGCTTCACGACCTCGAAGTCAGTGCCGGTGAACCGTAGTCCCTTGTCCTTGTCGTCGCCGAACACGAGCGGCTGGCCGTGCTCGAGGTAGAGGCCGTTCTGCTGCCGTCCCGCCTTGTCGGTCAGGGCGCCGAATGCCTTGTCGTTGTAGATGTTGCAGTTCTGCATCACCTCGACGAAGGCCGACCCCTTGTGCGCCGCGGCCCGCTTCAGCACGGACTTGAGGTGCGGAATGAAGACATCCACGCTGCGGGCGACGAAGGTGGCGCCGGCGCCGATCGCGACGTTCAGCGGGTTGAATGGGAAGTCGACCGAGCCGTCAGGGGTCGACTTCGTGCGTTTGCCAAGCTCGCTGGTCGGCGAGTACTGACCCTTGGTCAGGCCGTAGACCCGGTTGTTGAACAGCAGGATCTTGATGTTCACGTTCCGGCGCAGGGTGTGGATCAGGTGGTTGCCGCCGATCGAGAGGGCGTCGCCGTCGCCGGTCACGACCCAGACGTCGAGATCCGGCCGCGTCATCTTGAGCCCGGTGGCCACCGCGGGCGCGCGGCCGTGGATCGAGTGGAAGCCGTACGTGTTCATGTAGTACGGGAAGCGGCTGGAACAGCCGATCCCGGACACGATGACGAAGTTCTCGCGCGGGATCCCCAGCTCCGGGAACACCTGCTGGACGGCGGCGAGGATGGCGTAGTCGCCGCAACCGGGACACCAGCGGACCTCCTGGTCGCTCTGGAAGTCCTTCCTGGTCAGGGCCGGTGCTTCAGTGGTCGGCATCTCTAGTTCGGCCCTCCGGCCATTGCTTCGATCCGGTGAAGGATCTCGTCGCGCGTGAAGGGTTTGCCCTCGACCTTGGAGTAGGTCTCGATGTCCTTCAGGTAGCGCGCCCTCAGGAGCAGCGCCAACTGGCCCAGGTTCATCTCGGGCGCCAGGACGCGCTCGAAGCGGTCGAGCACGTCGCCCAGATTGTGGGGGAAGGGGTTGATGTGCTTCAGGTGGGCGCGGCTCACGGTGATGCCGTCGGCCCGGGCCTGGTTCACGGCGCCGGTGATCGCGCCCAGGGTGCTGCCCCAGCCGAGCACGAGGAGCTTGCCGCTCTGCGGTCCGTCGACCTCGATGTCGGGAAGCTCGTTCGCGATCCGGGCGACCTTCTCGGCGCGCAGACGCACCATGTAGTCGTGGTTGTCCGGCTCGTAGTTCACGTTGCCGGTCACGTCTTCCTTTTCGAGACCGCCGATCCGGTGCTCGAGACCGGGAGTGCCCGGGATGGCCCACGGCCGCGCGAGGGAGTTCTCGTCGCGCATGTAGGGCATGAAGCCGTCGGCGTTCTGGTGGAAGTCGACGCGGAGGTCGGGAAGCTCCTCGACCTGGGGGATCCGCCAAGGCTCCGCCCCGTTCGCGATGTAGCCGTCGGAAAGCAGGATGACGGGCGTCATGTAGGTCGTTGCCAGGCGGACGGCCTCGAGCGCGGTGTCGAAGCAGTCGGCGGGCGATGACGCGGCGATGACGGGCACGGGCGATTCGTTGTTGCGCCCGAACATGACCTGGAGCAGGTCGGCCTGTTCGGTCTTCGTCGGCAGGCCGGTCGACGGTCCGCCACGCTGGATGTCGCAGATGACGAGCGGCAGCTCGACCATCACCGCCAGGTTGATCCCTTCCGCCTTCAGCGCGATCCCGGGGCCGCTCGAACAGGTCACGCCGAGACTGCCGCCGAAGGAAGCGCCGATCGCGGAACAGACAGCGGCGATCTCGTCCTCGGCCTGGTAGGTCGTGACCCCGAAGTGCTTGTAGGTCGCCAGTTCGTGGAGCACGTCGCTGGCGGGGGTGATCGGGTAGGCGCCGAGGAACAGTGGCAGGCCGCTACGGCGGCTGGCGGCGACCAGACCGATGGCCAGCGCCGAGTTGCCGTGGATGCTGCGGTAGATGCCGGGCTCGAGCTTCGCCGGTTCCACGTCGTACCGCACCTGGAAGGCGTCGGTGATGTCGCAGAAGTTCCAGCCCGCCTTCATCACCTTGACGTTCGCCTCGGCGATCTCTGGGCGTCTCTTGAACTTGACCCGCAGCCAGTCGATCGTCGATTCGAGCGGCCGGCTGAACAGCCAGTAGACCATCCCCAGGGCCAGGAAGTTCTTGCACCGATCCTTGGAGCGGACGTCGAGCGGGCTGTCCTCCAGGGCGCGCCGCGTCATCGTCGTCAGGCCCACCTGATAGAGCCGGAACGCGTTCAGGCTGTCGTCCTCGAGTGGATTCGCCTCGTAGCCGGCCCGCTTCACGTTGCGTGGCGTGAACTCGTCCGTGTTGACGATGATCACCCCGTTGTCCTTGAGGTCGCGCAGGTTCGCCTTGAGGGCCGCCGGGTTCATCGCGATCAGCACGTCCGGGGCGTCGCCGGGAGTGTGGATGTCGTGGTCGGCGATGCGGACCTGGAAACCGGAAACGCCAGCCAGGGTGCCGGCGGGCGCCCGGATTTCAGCCGGGAAGTCCGGCAGCGTCGACAGGTCGTTGCCGATCAGCGCGGAGGTGTTCGTGAACTGCGTGCCGGTAAGCTGCATGCCGTCGCCGGAGTCACCGGCGAAGCGGATGACGACATCGGAGACGGTTGCTTCGGTGGCTCTACCGGCGGCCGTCTGCCCTGCGATCGGGAGGGTCATGTTCGTCTCTTGCGATGTGGACGGGCGCTGTTGAACGCGGATCGAAACCGCCGCCACGCACTGCGGGCGGTCCGGTCTCCGTCCGCGGGGTGGTGAGGCCGCAGATAGTACCATGACGCTGCCCCGCGCGTTGGCGAGAACCCAGGTGCCTAGTCGCGAGAAAGAACCCAGCCGCAAGAGGCCATGGCGTCGAGCCGCGTGGCTGTTGGGGCTGCTTCTCGCCCTGGCCGGCTCGATCACCGCCCTCTCGCTGGACTCGCCGCTGGTTCTGGACCTGCTGGCCGGCACCGTCGTCACCGTGGTGGGGGCCGTGTTCGCTTGGGTGGCCTTCGTCTGGCTGCAGCGCCGGATTCTGTGGCGCGTCGGTCGTCGCCTGGCCTTCAGTTACGTCCTGCTGGGCCTGCTGCCCTTCCTGCTCAGCCTGGTGCTGGTGACCGTCTCCGCCTATCTGCTGTCGGGGTTCTTCCTCGGTCACCTGTACCGCGACGCGGCGATCGGTCTCCACGAGGAACTCGAGGCGGTTTCCGCCTTCCTCATCCAGCCCCTCGAGATGGGCCTCTTCGATCCCTCCGGCCTGCCGACGACGCAGGACGGCGCGGCGCTGGCCTACTACCAGGGAGGGGCACTGGCGGCCGGGGACCCGAGGGCGCCGGATTCCTTCCCGGAGTGGTTGGAATCCGACAGCGAGTTCGACCGCCAGCAACGCCGTAGCAAGGTCCCTGAGCTGGTCGTGCTGCCCGACGGTTCGGCCACCCTCGCGGCGGGCTTTCGACGCGGGACGTCGGCGGTGTTGGCCTTCTACGATCCCGAAGTCGGGGGCCTGCTGGAACGGGAGTTGAGCCGCCGGAGCGATGTCTGGACGCGGCTCCGGCGCCAGGGGGAGACGGACGGCGCGGAGTGGACGGTACAGTTCTTCGACAACACCGAGTTCGTGCTTCAGCCTTTGGCGCGGACCCAGGGTGGATCGGAACGCGAGGCGTTCTTCGAGTCCCTGGGCGCCAGCTCGCCGTTCAGCATCGTCGGCGTCGAAATGGCCGGACCGCTGCACGCCTTCGCCAGCGGCGAACCGGTCTCGCCGCCGGTATCGGCATCGCTCGCCGCCACCCGGCGGATCGTGTTTCGACACCTTTTCTCCTCATCCGGCCAAGTCGACAGTCTCGGCTGGATCGCGTTCGGCCTCACCACCTTCCTGCTGTTCGACGTCTTCATCGCGGCGACGGTCATGGCCATGTTCATGATCCTCGGGCTCAGTCGCGCGGTGAACCGGCTGAGTGCGGCAACCGGGAAGGTGCAGGCGGGGGACTTCTCGGCCCGCATCCCCGTGCGCCGCCGGGACCAGATCGGCGCCCTGCAGACCTCGTTCAACGAGATGGCGGAGAGCCTGGAGGGCCTGGTCGCCGAGCGAGCCGCGAAGCACGCCCTGGAGCAGGAACTCGAGATCGCCCGCGAAGTCCAGAAGAGCCTGATTCCGGGCCGCAGCCTGCAGGCGGAAGGTGTGGAGTTCGCCACCTACTTCGAGCCCTCGGCGGCGATCGGCGGCGACTACTTCGACATCGTTCGGCTACCCGCGGAGGACGGCGGCGAGAGCGATCGACTGGCGGTTGTCATCGCGGATGTCGCGGGGCATGGTCTCTCGGCGGGTCTGCGCATGGCGATGCTCAAGGCGGGGCTTCTGACCCTTGTCGAGGAGGGCAAGCCGCCGCGGGAGATCCTGTCGGCACTCGATCGACTCGTACGTTCCGGCGGCGACCGCACCTTCGTGACCTCGAGCCTGTCGCTCATCGATCTGTCCGCGGGCGTCGTCGAAATGACGAATGCAGGGCATCCTCCGGCCTACCTGCTGCGGCGGAACGAAGTGGAGGAGATCCTGCTGCCGGGCACGCCGCTCGGGGCGCTGGGCGAGGACTACGGCTTCCGGCGCATCGAGCTGCAGGCGGGAGATGTCCTCGTCTGGCTGTCGGACGGTTTCATTGAGGCTCCCGGCGGCGACGGCGAACCGTTCGGCTACGACCGGACGAGGGACTCGCTCAAGGGATCAGCCGGCACCGCCAAGGAGGTGTGCGACCGGATTCTGGCGAAGATGAGGCGGCACACCGACGGCGCGGGGGCCCAGGACGATCTGACCCTGGTCGTGATGCGCTATCAACCGGAAGCCGGAGCGACGGAAAGCCCCGTTGCGCCGGAGCTCATGACCGCGGCCGGCGCCTGACGGGGGACGCGTGAGCGTGGGCTCGCGGGCCGCTGCGGCGGCCGTCGTCCTGGTCCTGTGCGCCTCCGCGGCCGGAGCGGAACTGGCCGTTCTGACCAACGGCTACCGCTACCGCGTGACCGCGTGGGAACTCCTCGACGAGCCGGGCACGAACGCCGAGCGAATCCGGCTGACGCTGGAGAAGGGCGGTTCGGTCACCCTGCCCCTGATGCAGGTCGAACGCATCGTCGACGACGAGATCGTCGAGGAGCCGCCGCCACCCGAGCCGGCGCCGGAGGCGGGCTTCTCGCTCGACTACCGGCCCGGACAGATCGCGCCGGCCGTTCCCTACGGCGAGTTGTTCCTCGAGATCGGCCGCGAGCACGAGCTGAACCCCGATCTGCTGGCCGCGATGGCGCGGGCGGAGTCAGCCTACGACCCCGGCGCGGTGTCGTCGAAGGGCGCCCGGGGCCTGCTCCAGCTCATGCCGGCGACCGCCGAGCGCTTCGGCGTTCCGGCGCGGGAGCTGTACGAACCAGCGCGCAACGTGCTCGCCGCGGCCCGGTACCTGACCTGGCTGCGCCGTCGGTTCGAGGACGACCTGCCCCGCGTGCTGGCGGGCTACAACGCGGGCGAGGGGGCCGTCGATGCCCACGACGGGGTGCCCCCCTACCGGGAGACGGTGACCTTCATCGGCCGCGTCTACGGCTTCCTGGGCCTGTAGTCACCGCGCCCGCGGGTGATACCTGTCGTACAGGGTCCGCAGCCGGTGCTCGTGGATGTGGGTGTAGATCTGCGTCGTCGTGATGTTCGCGTGGCCGAGCATGACCTGCACGGCGCGCAGGTCGGCGCCGTGCTCGAGCAGGTGGGTGGCGAAGCTGTGCCGCAGCACATGGGGCGACAGGTCGGGGATGCCGGCGCCCCGGCCGTAGTTTCTGAGCAGCTTCCAGAACCCCTGCCGGGTCAGTCCGCTGCCGCGATAGCTGACGAAGACGACATCGTGGCGGCCCTTCGCCATCACCGGCCGCACCTCCCCCAGGTAGCGGTTCAGCCAGGTCTCGGCCGACTCGCCCACCGGCACGACCCGTTCCTTGGCCCCCTTGCCGAACGCGATGAGGAAGCCCGCGTCGAGCTGGAGCTGGCTCCGTTCGAGGCCGACCATCTCGCTGACGCGCAGGCCGGTGGCGTAGAGCAGCTCGATCATCGCCCGGTCGCGGACGCCCGGCGGCCGACCGGTGTCGGGAGCGCGGAGCAGAGCTTCGACCTGCTCCTGGCTCAGCACCTTGGGCAAACGTCGCGGCAGGCGCGGCGGGTAGAGATTGACCGCCGGGTTGTCGTCGCGGTCGCCTTCGCCCACCAGGAACGCGTAGAACCGGCGCATCGAAACGAGGGCGCGGCTGATCGAGCGCGGCGACAGCCCCTCCCGGCGCAGTCGCCTGAGGTGACGGCCGAGCTGGTTCACGTCCGCGGTCAGCAGGTCGCCGCCGTCATCCTCCAGGTTGCTCGTCAGCCGGCGAAGGTCCCGCCGGTAGGCGTCCACCGTGTGCTGGGAGAGGCCCCGCTCGACCAGCAGACCATCCAGATAGCGGTCCAGTGTCCGCTCACTCTCGGACACCGCGGCCGGCCGGCTCAAGGTCTTCGTCGCGGGCATGTCGTATAGCGAACAATCTATCAGTGTGGACGCACTGGGTGCGCCGGCGTCCCCGCCGGCATCAAGCGCGCAGCCGCGAAGCGGCGCGCGCGAGTCGCTTTGCCTCGCGTTACGATTCCCCAATGACCCAACGAACTCTCGCACTCGCGCTTTCTCTTCTCGCACTCGTTGTAGCTGGCTGCGGCCAGCCGGTCCCCGATACCGCAACCCAACTCGACACCTGGATCGCCGACCTGGCCGACGACGCGATGGAAGGCCGCGGCCCCGGCACGGCCGGCGACGTGATGGCGCGCCAGTACATCGCCGACGTGATGGCCGGCATGGGCCTCGAACCCGCGGCCGCCGACGGGAGCTGGGAGCAGCCCTTCGACATCGTCGGTATCGACGCGGCGGTGCCCGAGACCTGGACGTTCCACTCCAGCGGCGGCGACAGCGTGGAGTTCGCGTTCTGGGACGAGTTCATCGCCCACAGCGGCGTCCAGTCGGACCAGGCCGCGATCGAGAACGCCGAACTCGTGTTCGTCGGCTACGGCATCCAGGCGCCCGAGTACGGCTGGGACGACTACGGCGACGCGGATCTCGCCGGCAAGGTGCTCGTCATGCTGAACAACGATCCGGACTGGGATCCGGACCTGTTCGAGGGCGACCGCCGCCTCTACTACGGCCGCTGGACCTACAAGTACGAGAGCGCGGCGGCTCAGGGCGCGGTCGGTGCGATCATCATCCACACGACCCCTTCGGCCGGCTACCCGTTCCAGGTCGTACAGACCTCCTGGACCGGCCCACAGTTCGAGCTACCCGCGGAAGGCGAGGCCCGCACCCAGATCAACGCCTGGCTGACGGAGGAGGCCTCCCGGCGGCTCTTCGCGCTGGCCGGCGTCGACTACGACGAGACCCTGGAATCGGCCAGGAGCGCCGACTTCGTGCCGGTGCCGCTGGGCCTGTCCACCAGTCTGTCGCTGACGAACACGGTGACCAGCGAGCAGACCGCCAACGTGCTCGGCGCCCTCCCCGGCAGCGACCCGGACCTCGCCGACGAGTGGATCGTCTTCACCGCCCACCACGACCACCTCGGCGTCTCACCGGACGAGAGCCTGGAAGACCGGATCTACAACGGCGCCCTCGACAACGCGGCCGGCGTGGCCCAGGTGCTCGCGGTCGCCGGCAAGCTGGCCGCGCAGGAGCCCGGTCCGAGCCGCTCCATGCTGTTCGCCCTGGTCGGCGCGGAGGAGCAGGGCCTGCTCGGCTCCGAGTACTACGCCGCTCACCCCACGGTGCCGCCCGGCAAGATGGCCGCGAACATCAACTACGACGGCGGCAACCAGTGGGGCCGCACCCGCGACGTGACCTACATCGGCTACGGCAAGTCCAGCCTCGACGCCGTAGTCGTTGCGGCCGCGGCCGAACAGGGACGCAGCGTGCTTCCCGACCAGTTCCCGGACCGCGGCTTCTTCTACCGCTCCGACCAGTTGAACTTCGCCCGCATCGGCGTACCGGCGATCTATCTGGACAACGGCACCGACTTCATCGACCGCCCCGAAGGCTGGGGCCACGAGCAGTTGGAGGCCTGGACCGCGAACATCTACCACCAGGTCTCGGACGAGTACGGCGAGGACTGGAACCTCGAAGGCATGGTCGACGACGTGGAGCTCGGCCTCGCCTGCGCCCGCGCCATTTCCGAGAACCCCGAACTCCCGGCGTGGAACCCCGGCGACGAGTTCGAGGCGGCACGGCTCGCGGCGTTGGCGGCCGTGGCAGGCGAGTAGGGACGCGTCGGTTGCACCCGCCCACGGAGGGGCTCAGGGGGAGGTGTCCCGGACGGCCGTTCGCGCTTTCTCGGATGATGGGGGCTTGGCGCTCACTTCGCTTCACTCGCTCCGGTTCGGTGTTGCGTCCTCAAGGGGCGTCGGAAGTCGCTCGCTCAGAGCCCGCCGGGCCTCCTCCCCCTGAGCCCCTCCTCGGGCTGGACGGCGTCGGATACTGGTACGCCGTGCCCGCTTCGTTGCCGCTAACAGAGACTGATCCGCAAAAGGAGCCACACCGATGACCGAACCCCGTATCGCGGCCCGAGTGCCTGCCAAGATCGAACTGGAGGCCGGCACCTACTGGTGGTGCCGATGCGGCGAATCGAAGAACCAACCGTTCTGTGATGGTTCCCACATGGGCACCGAGTTCGAGCCGATGCGCTTGACGTTGGAGGAAGACCGCCGGGTCGCGCTTTGCCAGTGCAAGCGCAGCGGTAAGATGCCGCACTGCGACGGCAGCCACCGGTTCCTGGACTGAGAGACTAGCCCTCAACCACCTCCGCATCATGCCCGCACCACACGAGGCCTGACACGAGTTTCGGCAGAAACCGGGTCGACTTCGGCGGCAGCAGATCGCCGTCCTCGGTGGCCAGCGCGAACTGCTTCGGGGTCATCGGCGGCAGGAAGACGCCGGCGGTGACGGCGCCGCTCTCAAGCAGCGCGATGATGTCGTCCGGGTCCGCTTCGTAGGCGATGCTGCCGTCGGTGGCGGACTCGATCGGCACGCCGGCGGTCTTCAGCAGGTGGTGGTGGAGCAGGGAGGCCGGCAGGTCGGCTTTGCGGCCGGGCATGTCGGCGGGCGCGGCCGCGGCGTCGAGGGTCCAGAGTTCGGGTGACGGGTCGCCCTGGAACCAGACGGCGAGTGCGGGTTGCGGCGCGGCCGCGACGCGGGCGGCGATGTCCCTGCCGGCGGTCGCATCCAGGGGTTCGCGGTGCGCGGGCAAGGCAGACATCGCCTCGCGGTCGACCGGCACGCGGATGCCGCGGTGGACCGGGTCGATCCGCAGGTTCGCGGAGGTCAGGCTGGTGAGGACGACCATCTTGCAGGCCGCGGCGGTGCCGGCCTCAGCACCCTCCTCGGCGGCGTAGGTCTGGGCGACCTTGGTGCGATGGTGGCCGTCGGCGATCGCGGCGCGGGTGCCCTTGAGCGCCGCGGCGTAGGCGCCGATCCGCTCGGCATCGGTGATCCGGAAGAGGCTGTGGACGTCGCCGGTCCACGGGTCGGTGTGACGGACCAGGGCGTCGCCCGTGGCGCCGTAGCAGTCTTCGCTCAGCAGGCGTTCCAGGGTGCCGTCGTCCTCGGCGAGGTAGAACACGGGCTCGATGTCGATCTGCGTGAGCCGGAGCAGGGCCAGGCGCTCGGCGATCGACTTGGCGACCGTCTGTTCGTGGGGCCATAAGTCCCCCTCGCGTCCCGGCTCGACGCCGACGAGGGCGCACAGGCCGAGGCGGCTCGAGCCGTCGGGTTGGGTGATCGCGTACGGGTAGAGCGAGGGAGTCTCATCGCGCTCGATGATCCCGTTTTCCAGCCACTTCCGGTGGAGCGCGGCCGAGTGCTCGTGCGGCGTCTCGCCATCACGCGCCACGGGCTTCGTCACCCGGGAGAACTGGTGCGTCGACTGGGTGTGCAGGCGGTCGCGCAGGGCCTCGTCGATCTGGTCGAACGGCGGCGCCGCCTGAGGTGCGGCATCGAGCCTGTCGGAGTTGTAGCGGTAGCCCTGAAAGGCGTAGAGCTTCATTGCGGCTCCTGGTCGGTGTTGGCGTCGGCCCGCCCAGTCTGGAGGATTACTGCGGGGATTGCGGCGGGTTTGGAGTGGAAACGGCTCCTTCAGGCGGCGCGATTGTCGTCGCTTCTCGCGTCGTCCGAAGCGGTCGTCGGTCCGGTTCGGATCGAGAGGCTACCGCCTTCGACGTCGATCACGACCCGATCTCCCGCGCTGATGTCGCCGCCGACCAGGGCGCGTCCCAGCCGGGTCTCGACCTCGCGCTGGAGGTAGCGCTTGAGCGGCCGGGCGCCGTAGACGGGGTCGTAGCCGGCGCGGGCGGTGAACTCGCGCGCCGCCGGGGTCAGTTCGAGCCCGATCCCCTGATCGCCGAGGCGCTTCTCGAGGTCGGCCGTCAGCAGGCCGACGATCTGCTCGATCTCCGAGACGGTGAGCGGCGAGAACAGGACGACCTCGTCGATCCGATTGAGGAACTCGGGCCGGAAGCTGCGGCGCACCTCGGCCATCACGGCGTCCCGCGCGGCGTCCGTGATCTCGCCCGCCGGCGTCACCCCTTCCAGCAGGTGCGGCGAGGCCAGGTTGGAGGTCATGATGACGACGGTGTTCTTGAAGTTGACGGTGCGTCCCTGGGAGTCGGTGATCCGACCGTCGTCCAGAATCTGCAGGAGCACGCCCCACACGTCGCGGTGCGCCTTCTCGATCTCGTCGAACAGGACGACCGCGTACGGCTTGCGCCGCACCGCTTCGGTCAACTGCCCGCCGTCCTCGTGGCCGACGTAGCCGGGCGGGGCTCCGACCAGACGCGAGGTGGTGTGCCGCTCCATGTACTCGCTCATGTCGATGCGGACGATGTTGTCCTCGGTGTCGAAGAGCGCCTCCGCCAGCGTCTTGGCGAGTTCCGTCTTGCCGACGCCGGTGGGGCCGAGGAAGAGGAAGGAGCCGATCGGGCGGCGCGGGTCCTTGATTCCCGAACGGGCGCGAATCACTGCGTCGGCCACGAGCCCTACGGCTTCGTCCTGGCCGATCACGCGCCGGTGCAGGATCTCGTCCAGGCGCAGCAGCTTCTCGCGCTCGCCCTCGACCAGGCGGGTGACCGGGACGCCGGTCCACTTGGACACGATCTCCGCGATCTCGTTGTCGGTCACCTCTTCCCGCAGCAGGCGGCCCGAGGCGTCGGCCGCGCCTTCCTCCTGCTCCTGGCTCTCGAGCTTCGCGGTCAGGTCGGGGAGGACGCCGTGCCGCAGTTCGGCGGCGCGGTTCAGGTCGTAGTTGCGTTCGGCGACCTCGATCTCGCGCCGCACCTGTTCGATCTGTTCGCGCACCTTCCGCTCGTCGTCGATCGCCGCCTTCTCGCTCTCCCACTGGCTGCGCATCGCCGCGTCGCGGGTCCGCAGGTCGGCGAGTTCACGTCTGAGCGTCTGCAGGCGCGCCTTGCTCGACTTGTCGGTCTCCTTGGTCAGCGCCGCCTCCTCGATCTCGAGCCGCATCACGCGGCGGGTCACCTCGTCGAGTTCGGCGGGCAGGGAGTCGATTTCCGTGCGGATCAGGGCGCAGGCCTCGTCGACGAGGTCGATCGCCTTGTCGGGCAGGAACCGGTCGGAGATGTAGCGGTCGGAGAGGGTGGCCGCGGCGACCAGGGCGTTGTCCTGGATCCGCACGCCGTGGTGAACCTCGAAGCGCTCGCGCAGGCCGCGCAGGATGGACACCGTGTCCTCGACCGACGGCGCGTCGACGAGGATCGGCTGGAACCGCCGCTCGAGGGCCGCGTCCTTCTCGACGTACTTGCGGTACTCGTCCAGGGTGGTCGCGCCGATGCAATGGAGTTCGCCCCGCGCGAGCATCGGCTTGAGCAGGTTGCCGGCGTCGGTGGAGCCCTCCGTGCGGCCGGCGCCGACGATGTTGTGGACCTCGTCGATGAACAGGAGAATGCGGCCCTCGCTCCCGGCGATTTCGGTCAGCACGGCCTTCAGGCGCTCCTCGAACTCGCCGCGGTACTTGGCGCCGGCAAGCAGCGCCCCGAGGTCGAGCGAGAAGACGCTGCGGTCCTTGAGCCATTCCGGCACGTCGCCGCGGACGATGCGCTGGGCCAGTCCCTCGACGATCGCCGTCTTGCCGACCCCCGGTTCGCCGATCAGCACCGGGTTGTTTTTCGTCTTGCGGGACAGGATCCGGATGGCCCGGCGGATCTCCGAATCGCGGCCGATGACAGGGTCCATCTTGCCTGCGCGCGCCTGGGCGACGAGGTCGACGCCGTACTTCTCGAGCGCCTCGTAGGACGTCTCCGGGTTGTTGCTCGTCACGCGCTGGGCTCCCCGCAGGGTCTTGAGCGCTTCCAGGAGCTGCGGCCGGGAGAGGCTGGCCTGGGTCAGCGCCCTGGCGGCGCCGTCCTTGCCTTCGGCTGCCGCGAGCAGCAGGTGTTCGACCGACACGTACTCGTCGCCGAGCGACCTGGCCTCGTCCTCGGCCCGGAGCAGGAGCTGCTCCAGGTCGGTCGTGACGTAGATCTTGCCGAGTTCACCGGCGCCGCCGGTGACCTTCGGCTTGCGCTCGAGGTCGGCCTGGACTCCGGCGCTGAGCGCGGCCGGGTCGATGTCGAGGCGCTGGAGCAGCCGTGGCGCCAGACCGTCGTGCTGGTCGAGCAGCGCGAGCAGCAGATGCTCGCTGCCGACCTGCTGGTGGCCGAGACGCCGCGCCCGATCCTGGGCGCCGGTCAGGGCCTCCTGGGACTTGATCGTCAGCTTGTTCGGGTCCATATCGTTGCCATTCTCCTGTTGCTTTCAGAGGCTCCTGTTGCGTTGAGGGACGTAGACACTGGGTGCGCCGGCCCTCTGGCCGGCTTGTCAGCGTTCTCCGTCGCCGGCGCCGGAGGCGTCACCGGATGGTTCGAAGTCGGAGGTCTCCCGGAGTTGCTCGAAGAGCGCCTGTTCCTCCTCCGTGAGCACCTTGGGCACGACGACCTGGACTTCCGCCAGCAGATCGCCGTCCGGGCCCTTGGGATCGGGCAGTCCGCGGCCGCGCAGGCGCATCTTCCTGCCGGTCGACGAGCCGGGCGGGAGCTGTGCCTCCGCGTGCCCGGCGAGGGTCGGAATCCGCACCTTCCCGCCCAGCGCCGCGGTCCAGGGCGCCACGGGCACGTCGCAGAGAAGGTCGCGCCCGCGACGGCGGAAGATCGGGTGCGGCAGGGCTTCGACCTTGAGCAGAAGGTCGCCGTCCGGCGCGCCCAACCCCTTGCCACCCTGGCCGCTGAGCCGGATCGATTGCCCGGGAAGTACGCCCCGCGGAACATTCACCTCCAGGCGCCGGGTCCGGCCGGTCGAACGGTCCAGGAACTCGATCGCTCGCGGACCGCCCTCGGCCAGGTTCTCTAGGCTGAGCGGCAACGCGACCTCGTGGTTGCGGCCGCGACGGGGCCGGCTCCAGTTTCCGGGGCGGCCGCCGCCGGGGAACCCTTGCGGGCCGGCGCCGCCGAAGAGCATGTCGAAGAAGGAGCTGAAACCGGAGGCGTCACCAGAGACGCGGCCGCCGCCGAAGCCGCCTCCGTCGCCGCCGAAGTTGAAGCGGAAGTCCTCCCATCCGGGCGGGGGAGCGCCTTCGGACTGAACTCGCTGCCAGGCGGCGCCGTACTGGTCGTACTTGCTGCGCTTCTCCTCGTCCTTGAGCACCTCGTACGCCTCGCCGATGTCCTTGAAGCGGCCCTCGGCGCCCGGGTCCTTGTTCACGTCCGGGTGGAACTGGCGGGCGAGCTTGCGATAGGCCCGCTGGATATCCGGCGCCGAGGCGTCCTTCGAGACGCCCAGCGTCTTGTAGTAGTCCTTGTACTCCACCTGTTCTCTCCGTCCTCAGGGACTTGCGTGGGTCTGAGCGCTAGCGACCCAGGTTCGGCAGATAGTTTAGTCGATCACACTCAACTTTGCCACCAGATGCACGAAGGGCGCGACTTGCGTCGCGCCCCTTTCGCCAGTCGCTGATCCCGGCCGTCTACGGCGGGTCGAAGCCGAAGATCGTGTAGTTCAGAGCGATGTACTTCTCCTGGCCCTCCGGGACCTCCTCGAGCGGCAGGATCGCCTGTACCGGACACGCATCGACGCACAGCCCGCAGTCGATGCACTCCTCGGGGTGGATGTAGAGCATGTCCCAGTCGTCATCGTCGTAGATGCAGTCGACCGGGCAGACGTCAACGCACGACGTGTCCTTCACGCCGACGCAGGGTTCAAAGATGATGTGGGTCATCGGACGCTTCCTCGTGCGGACCAGTAGGTGCCGGAATCTCCGGTTGCCGGCGGATTCAGGGTGCGGCAGACAGTACCAGAGTCGCTATCGGGGGAGAACCCGCCCTGTCCGTCAGCGGGCGGGCTGGTGAAACCGTCCCGGTTGCATCGCGGTGGGGACCGGCACGGTTGAGCGCGGGTCTTGGCCGAGGACCATCGGGGCGATCATTCTGGCGGTCAACGGAGCCAGCAGGATGCCGTTGCGGAAGTGCCCGGCGGCGATGTAGAGGCGGTCGGTCAGCGCGCCGACGAGAGGCCATCCGTCGGGTGTTCCCGGGCGAAATCCGGCCCAGTGTTCGACCAGTTGGCGGTCGCGCAGCGCGGGCAGCAGTTCGGCGGCCCCGCTGGCCAGGCCGTTGCCGACTTCGTCGCTCAGGCTGAGGTCGAAGCCGGTGTGCTCGACCGAAGCGCCGATCAGCAGGCGGCCGCCGGCACGGCGGACGGCGTAGAAGGACGGAGTTCGGATCGCTCCGGAGAAGGGCCAGTCGACGCGGTCGAAGCCGATCATCTGGCCCTTGACGGGACGGATGGGCAGGGTGGGGAGACCGTCGATCGCCGGTGTCCAGGCGCCGCCGCAGACGACGACGGCGCCCGCGGCGGCCGCGAAACCGGCCCCCGTGACGGAGACGCCGCCCGTCTCCTCGATCACGCTTTCGATCGTGGCCCGGTGGAGGATCACGCCTTGCCGGCGCAGGGCCGCCGCGGCCGCCGAGGCGGCGAGCCGGTTGTCGACGCGGTGTTCCCCCGGCAGCGCGAGCGCCGTCTCGATCCCCGGACGAAGGTCCGGCACTAATCGGAGCAGTTCGGCGCGGTCGAGCTCGGCGGTCGGTTCGCCGAGGTCTTCGGCCTGTTCCCGGATACCGGCCAGCACCTTGCGGCCGGTCTCGTCGAGAACCGGCAGGATGGCGCCCGACCTGTCGTAGTCGATCGCGGTTTCGCTCTCCTGCTCGAGGGCCGGCGCCAGTTCGGTCCAGAGATCGCGCGACACGAGGGCCATCTTCGCGAAGGCGATATCGGCGCTGCTCTCAGCGATCGGCGCGATCATTCCCGCCGCGTTGGGCGAGGCGGCGCCGGCGCGGAGGTCGTCGACGACCTCGACCCGGGCACCGGCGTGGATCAGCTCACGGGCGATCAACAGGCCGATCAGGCCGCCGCCGACGACCAGGACGTCGGGCCGCGGCCCGCCAACGGGCATCAGTTGTCCGCCAGGGCTTCGGCCTGCAGGCGCGCCCGCGGGGCCAGCTTCGGCCCGGCGTCGGACTCAAGCCGCCCGCGTTCCGCGGTGGCGAGGGCCTCGAACACGGCCCGCGCGCGGGCCCGGTACTCGTCCTGGCCCTCGTCGCTGAGCATCCGCAGCGCGAGGCCGACCGTGTACTGGACCGTCTCCCGGCCCAGTCCTGACCGTCCGGGAGCGTCGATCGTGCGCAGGCTGCGGATGGCCGCCGGGGCGTCGCCGCCCGCCAGGAGCAGGTTGGCGAGATTGAACTCGAGCAGCCAGCGCGGGATGTCGCCGCTCCGCTCCAGCTCCTGGAGCAGCCGGGCGGCGGCGGCGGAGGGCAACAGGTCGGGGTCCCTGACGTCGAGCCGGGTCCAGCCCCACTCGGGCTCGACGGTGAGAACCAGGACGGCGTCCCGATCCTGGATCTCGAGTTCGACCACGCCGCCGGGCTCCACGTTCTCGAGAACCGACGTCAACTGAAGGGTCGAGGACATGGCCGTTCCGTTGATGGCGATGACTTCCATCCCGGGCACAAGTCCCGCTTCCTCCGCGGGTCCGCCGGGTTCGACCGTGGCCACGATGGGCACACCCGCGCTCAGCGAATCGATCAGGACGGCGCCGAACCGCGGCGTCTGACGCCCGAGATCCGGATCGAGCGCCCGGGCAAGGCTCACGAGAGGTCCGCGCTCGAGCCGGCCGCCGTCGATTGGCACCGTCCGAACGTCGGGCCGCGCCGGGCCGGGGGCGGCCGGCCACCACCACAGGTCGACCGCATCGGCGACCAGGTCGTCGTTCAGGACGGCGAGGAAGTAGAGCGCCGCCGGCAGTCTGGTCTGGACGTGCTCCTGGACCGCGCTCCAGTCCAGCTCCCGGCGGGCGGTTTCACGGTCGCGCAGTGTCTCCGCGTCGAGGCCCGCCTCGGCGAGGGCGGCGGCGCCTTCGCCGGCCCGCCCGAGCACGCTGTAGGCGCCGGTGCCGCGGAACGACTCGAGCGCCGATTCCAACGCCCGGACGCCGGCCGGATCGTCGCCCAGAACGCCGAGGTAGACGAGCGCGGGGCGGAGTTCGATCTCGATGTCGATCCGCCGCCGGTCTTCGGCGACCACGGAGGTCTCGAAGTAACCGAGGGTGCCATGGGTCACCGAGAGGTCGTAGGCGCCGGGAGGCAGGCGGACCTGCGGCGGTGACTTCGACCGGTCGGGGCGGAGGACCCGACCGTTGCCGAGTACCGTCGCGCCTTCGGCCAGGCCCGCCAGACCGATCACTGCTTCCTCGCGCTCGAGAACGATCGGCGGCAGGTCGTAGTCCCGGAGGTCGGGCAGTTGCAGGCTGGTCTCGACGCTCCGGAAGCCGTCCTTCTCGATCTTGATCCGGTAGCGGCCCGGCGCCAGGTCCTCGATCCAGAGCTCCTGCGAGAAGTCTTCGGGCGGATGGTCGGAGGCCGCGCCGTCCGGCAGGAACCAGGGTTCCGCCTGGCCGGTCGTCTGCCCCCGTTCGATGCCGTCGACGAGGACCGTGGCGCCTGTCGGCGCGCTACGCAGGCGGACGACCGCGCTGTCGCGCTCCAGTTCGACTTCGACTTCGAGATCGCGCCCGCCGGCGATCGCGAACGCTGCCGTCGTAGGCAGGAAGCCGGGGCGGGAAACGAAGGCCAGGTAGTCACCGACCAGCATGGGACTCGGCTCGGGTGGTTCGAACGGTGCCGGTTCCGGCTCCGCGTCCGCCTCTCCGTCGGAGTCAGGCGCTCCATCGTCCTGGCCGGGCGCTCCGTCGTCGTCGTCGGACGCGTCTTCTTCGTTCCCGTCCTCGCCTTCTTCGCCGCCTTCTTCGTCGGGAGGAGTCTCCGGAGGCGTCGCGTTCTCGAACTCCACGCCGCCGACCAGAATGCGGGCGTCCCGTGGCAGGACAAGAAAGGAGACCCGGCCGACGAGTTCGTCCTTGCGGCGCTCCAGACGATCGGTCAACTGGTCGCCGGCCGTTTCCGCTTCCAGTTCGAACAGGGGATCGAGGCGGACGATCCGGTCGAGGGCCTCGTCGGCTGCGTCCCGGTCGCTTGTTGTCCAGTGGGCGGCGGCCAGGTAGAGCCAGGCCGTGCGCAGGGTCTCGAACAGTCGTTGGTCGTTGGCGGCGAGTTCCCGCGGGTCGCCGCTGGCGGCGGCGAGTGGCTCCAGCGTGTCGATCACGCTCCGCAGGACGGGAATCGCCCCCTCGGAGTCGCCTTCCGCGTAGAGGTCGCCGGCTTCGGCGAGCGCGGCCGCCGTCTGCGGCGGCAGCCGGCTCGAGCGCTCGATCTCGAGATCGCTGCGGCCGATCTCCTGGACGCCGAAGCGCTGCGCACCCAGGGGGCCGGAGAGCGCGAGGACCGCCGCCAGCAACGTCCCGGCAATCGCGAATTGGCGGCACGCACTCATTGCTACTCCACGACCAGGACGGTGCCGAGCCGGCTGTCGGCGATGAAGATGCGCGCCCGGGCGTCGACCGCGACGTCCTCCGGCGCCCGCAGCTCCTGGGCGCTCGGGAGGATGGGGCCGATCGTGGCGATGGGCGTTGCGAACGGGTCGTAGACCAGGACCTGGAGCGTGCCGGCGTCGAGCACGTACCGGTTGCCGAACGGGTCGACATCGAGCGCCACCGGCCGTTTCCATCCGGCGCGGAACGACTCCTCGAACCTGCCGTCGGCGTTGAAGCGATGGACGGACGGTGCCTGCGAGCGGGAACCGGCGTCGAGGACGTGGATCGCGCCGTCTTCGCCCACGGCCAGGTCGATCGGCTGAGTCATCGTGCCGATCCGGAAAGTCTCGAGCAGTCTGCCGGCCGGGTCGTAGCGGAGCACTTCCGCCGTGCGTCGTGACAGGACCGTCCAGTTGCCGAACCCGTCCTGGTGGGCGGCGACGATCCGGTCGAGGGCGCCACCCTGAGGGCGGGTGAAGGAGACCGTCGCCAGCCCCGCGAGCCGGGTTACTCCGTCGGCTGTGATCACGGCCGCGCCTTCTCCGGCCGAATGGCTGGGGCGGACGACGCCGCGGAGGTCGCGGGCCGAGGACGGCATGCCGGCGGCATCGAGAATCGCCGCCCGGTTCGGCTCGGTGACCAGGAGCTCGCCGTCCGGGCCTGCGGCGACGCCGCGGGGCTTCCCGATTCCGGCCTGTTCGGGCAGGTAGGGCCGGGAACGGCGCCAGGGCGCCTGCCCTTCGAGTGGCCGCAGGATCAGGCGGTGGATCAGGGTCATCCGTTCGAGCGCCGCATCGGCGAGGTGGTGCGGCGACTCGCCATCGGCGGCAGCGCGACGGAGCCAGCCCTCGCGCGCCAGGCGCAGATGGTCGGCCGCTTCTTCCCAGTCCCCCTGGCCCAGAAGCAGTTCGCCCAGTTCGAAGTGGGCCCGCGGCGTCCACTCGCCCTGGGCCTCACGCTCGAGCACCCGCAGCAACTCGCCGGCGGCTGCCGCCACGTCGCCAGTGCGGCGGCCGAGCGCGGCTGCCTCGACCAGGGCGCGGCCCCGGATCGCCGCCCTGGGGTGCGCGCTCTGCGGAAAGCGCCGGACCAGCGCCCGCAACTGCTCGCGTGCCTCGACGAGCTCGTCAGCGCTTCGGGCGGTCTGTACGGCCGCGAGAATCGTGTCCACGGCCGCGGTCGCCTCCCGCTCGGCGGTCTCTTGCCGGGCCGGCAGCGCCGCGGCGAGGAAGACCACGCCGGCGACGAGCCACAGTCCGATGCAGCGACCGCGGCTTGAGGGACAGAGCAACACTCCCGGCCTCAGGCCGGTCGGGCCGCTACGCGTCGAGGTGCTCGTCGAGCCGCTCGTCACTGATCCGTTGGGCACTTGGCGAGTGGGGAGCATGAGTGAGGATCTGGTTGGCGCGCGCAATCGCTTTCGCCGCGTCGCCGAGATCCTGGTAGGTGAGCATCTCCTTGTAGAGCGTGTCCGCAAGCCGGTTCAACTGCTCCTCGACCTCGCCCGCGTAGGGGCCGTCCGGGAAGCGCTCGAGGTACTCCGATCCGCTTGTGATGTCGTCGTAGTCGCGGACCAGGTTTCCCAGCCGATCCGCGGCCCGCTGTCCGAGTTCCGGGTCGCGTTGCTGGAGGGCCAGGTGCTGCAGCGAGCCCAGGCGGGTGAGCACCGGCGCCAGGTTGCGCAACCCGCGCTGCGCGGCGGCCGCGGGGCTGTCGCCGTCTTCCGCGATGGACTCCGCCGGTTCCGATTCCCAGGCCTTGAGGAAGTGCTCCACCGCGTCCGTTTCGCGGCCGAGCCGGCTGTACGAGATCCCCAGCAGCAGGGCCACCCTGGGCGTCCGCGGAGAATCGGGATAGTTGGAGAGGAAGGCCTCGAGGAAGGGAGTCTCGAACACGCCCCGGTCGAGGATCCGGATCGACTGGCCGTAGAACTCTTCCGACTGGCGGCGCAAGTCGGCAAGCTCGTTGCTGAGCACCGCCAGGAAGGGCGAGTCGGGGGTCAGGGACCGGACGTTCTCCATCTGCCGCTTGTAGGCCGCGGTCAGGCGGCCATAGTCCCGCGACGTCGCCAGTCGTTCGAGCTCGATGTCGCGCAGCCGGTGCAGCTTCTCGAGCCGCAAGGACTCGGCGGCGGCGCCCGAGGGCCACGCGTTGAGAGCCAGCTCCTTCAGCAGTCCGAGTTCGGGCGACACGGGCGGCGGTTCCCGCGGTTCCCGCGGGGCGCCTCGGGTCTTCGACTTCGTTTCGCGTTCCCCGTACTCGAGCAGGACCGTCCGCGTGTCCGTGCGAAACGCGTCGACCTCTTCGGGGGGCGCGGGCTCCAGGGTCGCCAGGTAGCGCCCGCGGGCCTCCGCGGCGTGGACCCGCGAGTCGAAGAAGGGGTGGGTCTGCCAGTAGCCGAGCAGCTTCGTCTGCGAGATGCGTTCGCTCATCCTCTCCATCAACTGCGCCAGCCCCGACGGATCGAAACCGGCCGCAGCGGCGTAGCGCTGACCCTCCTCGTCACTCTCGTCCTCGTGCTCGCGCGAGTAGCTGCGCATGAGCAGTTCGGTGAGCACCATGCCTCCGGTCAGAGCTGCCTGGGCGGCGGCGGCGGTCGACCCCTGGTCGCGGGTGTAGCCGTAGGGTCCGACGTAGCCGTCGTCCCGGTCGGCCGCGCTGGCCGCGATCAGGCCCACGGACAGGAGTGAACTCGCCACGTTGAGCCAGGTCGCGCGTTTCTTCTGCTTCAGGAAGTGCTCGGACGCGACGTGCGCGATCTCGTGGCCGAGCAGCGCGGCCAGCATGTCGTCGGAAAGTCCGAGGTCGAGCATTCCCCTGGTCACGAAGATCTGGCCGCCGGGCAGGGCGAAGGCGTTCGGAAGCGGGGTGTCGACGACGGCGAAGGTGAGCGGGTACTGGTCGAAGTCCGCGTGGTACGCGACCTGGTAGCCGATGCGGTTGACTCGTTCCTGGACCTCCGGGTCGTCGATCAGTCCGTACTGCCTCACCGCCTGAGCAGCGGCTGCAAGGCTCTTCTTGAACAGTCCGGGATTCGAGATCTCGACGCCGGGCGCTGCCGTGGAGCTCGCGAGACTCCAGGCCAGGGCAACTGCGGTTACGGACCGTGCGGAGATCTTGCGGCGGTTTGTTCTCTGGGCCGGGATCATGGGTGGGGGAACGGTGGCCTGCTCTTGAAGGATTCCGGCTACATGGGAGCGTGTGCCGCGGGAAGATCGGCGTCGCCCATGTTCAGCCGCACGCGCTCATAGGATAGCGCCGTGGCGGCCTCACAGGCGCGGGAGGCATTGGCAATGGCGGCACGCAGCGGCCGCGGCCATGAGCCCTGGGTGTTCTATCCGCAGGGTGGCCGCTGGCGCTGGTGGTCGTTCAGGCGCGGCTGGACGGAGATCGAGCGCTGGCAGGCGGCGCTCGAGCGCGGTGAAAGTCCGTCCGTGGACCAGGCTCCCGCGCCTCAGTCCTCCCCGCAGGCGCTCTGCTGCCACCTGGCGGCGGCCCCGATGGAGACCGTCGCCTCGGGGGTCTTCGACGGGTTGCTGGCGCCCCGGCGGCTGGCGCGCGAGATCGTCGTCGTCACCCCTCCCGCGGCGGCGTCGCCGGCCGAGGTGGACCGTCTGGCGGTGCCGTGGCTGCACTGGTGTTGCGCGAACCTGGCGGTCCTGGTGCTCGAACCGAGCCGCGAGGCTCTGATCGGTTCCGTGCTCTGGTGCCGGCCGACGGTGCTTCTCGCCGGTCGCGAGCAGGAGCGATCGCTCGCGACGGCGGTGCGGGAACGCAGCCGCGACCGCGATCGCCGGGCGGCGGCTCTGGTGGACCGGCTCCGCGTTCTCCTGGTCGCGGCCGGAGACGGGGAGGTCGCGGACCAGGCCCCGGCATCGACCCTCCTCTGGCGCTCCTGGGGCGTTGAGCGGCGCCTGGTGTGCGAGGAGGACACGGAACCGTCCGCCTCTTTGCCGGGCTGACAGGAGGTTGCGCGGCAGGAAACCGGGTGCGCCGCCCATCTGGCCGGCACTCGACGCGAAGCGCCTCCGGACCTGCCGCGCTTGGCCCGTTGATACAGTGCGGACTCCAGATCACTGCGGGTCGGTGTGTCGCGGATTGCGACTCCGACCGGGCGCCAAGGAGGCCCAGGATGCCAGGGAGGCCCAGGACGATCGTCCGGAAACGCCAGCGGGCGCCGTTCCTTCGGTTCTCGCTTCTGCTGGCGTGGCTCCTGGTTGCCGCGACGGCGGCCGCGCCGGCCGGGGCGGCGGGATTCACGATCAAGATGGCGACGTTGTCCCCCGACGGTTCGCCCTGGGACGGGTTCTTCGAGAGCATGGGCCAGGACTGGGAGAAGGGGACCGATGGCCGGGTCAGCCTGACGATCTATCCCGGCGGCGTGGCCGGGGACGAGCCGGACATCCTGCGCAAGATGAAGATCGGCCAGTACCACGCGGCCGCTCTGTCGGTCAGCGGTCTGGCCGACATCTCCAAGGACTTCACCGTCTTCGAGATACCCCTGTTCTTCCGCTCCGAGGCCGAGATGTACCACGTCCTGCGGGAGTTGACGCCCGGCCTTCGCACGACGCTCGACGAGAACGGATTCGTGCTCCTGGGTTGGGGCTACGTGGGGCAGGTGCACTTCTTCACGAACGAACGGGCGCGCACCGTCGAGGAGATGCAGCGGCTCAAGATCTTCACCTGGGCCGGCGACGAGGCGATGACGGACTGGTGGCGGCAGGGCG
This sequence comes from Thermoanaerobaculia bacterium, assembly GCA_965232105.1. GTDB lineage: Bacteria > Acidobacteriota > Thermoanaerobaculia > Multivoradales > Multivoraceae > Multivorans. The sequence continues at coordinate 327,993 of OZ246956.1, read as the reverse complement.
GCTTCAAGCCCGTCGCGCTGGCCGCCACGGACATCGTCACCGGTTTGCAGACCGGCATGATCGACGCCCTCGCGGTGCCGCCGATCTACGCCATGTCGGTCCAGTTCTTCAAGCGGGCGAAGTACTTCGCCGATATTCCGCTGATCCCCATGATGGGCGCCGTCGTGGTCACCAAACGGGCCTGGAACCGCGTCTCGGAGGCGGATCGGAAGGTGCTGGTCGAGGGCGGTCGGCGGGCCGAGAACCGGATCTTCGAGACGATCCCCAGCATCGAGCAGGCGACGATCAAGCTGATGGCAAGCCAGGGGCTGGAAGTCGTTCCGATCGTGGGCACGGATGTGGAGGACGACTGGAAGCGCATCGCCAGTGACTTTGCCGAGGACATGCGCGGGAAGACGGTCCCGGAGGCGATCTTCGACCGGGCGACGGCGGTGCGGGACGCGTACCGCAAGCAGCAGGAAGCGGAAGCGGCCGCGCCTGCAGCCTCGGACGGCGGCCGGTAGCGCCGCTCTTGACTGAGCGCGGCGCCGCAGCCCCACTCGGGGCGCTCGTACGCCTCCTGCATCGCGTCGAGGACGGTCTCTCGAGCGTGCTCCTGGCCGCCATGGTGCTGCTGCCCCTGGCGGAGATCGTCGTCCGCCAGACCGGCACCGGCATTCCGGGCGCGCTTCCCTTCGAACAGCATCTGACCCTGTGGATTGCCCTTCTGGGCGCGGCCCTGGCGGCGCGCGAGGGACGCCTGCTGGCCCTGGCCACCGGGAACTTCCTGCCCGAGGGAAGGTTCCGGGCGATCGCGGCGGTCTTCACAGGCGGCGTCAGCGCGATGGTGGCGACGTTGCTGGGCAGGGCCAGTCTGGAACTGGTGCAGATCGAGCGCGAGGGCGGTATCGAGATGGCGGCCGGCGTACCCGTCTGGGTTGGGCAGGCCGTCATGCCGGTGGGCTTCGCCATCCTGGCCTTGCGGCTGGCCTGGAAGTCGTCGGAACTCTGGGCGGGCCGCGCCTTGGCTGCGTTCGGCATCGTGCTGGGGCTGTGGATCGGCGGCAACGCCGAGGCGTTCGCCGATCGCGCCGCGGCGCCCTGGCTCGTGCTGATTCTGGCGTCGACCCTGCTCGGCGGGCCGATCTTCGCCGCCCTCGGCGGAGCGGCGGTGTTTCTGTTCCTGTCCGACTTCGTGCCGCTCGCCGCGATTCCGGCGGAGAGCTACCGGCTCGCGGTCTCGCCCACCCTGGCGGCGATTCCGCTGTTCACGCTGACCGGCTTTCTGCTCGCCGAGGGCGGGGCGTCGGAGAGGCTGCTCAGGGTGTTCCGCGCCCTGTTCGGCTGGGCGCCGGGCAGCACCGCCGTCGTGTGCGCCGTCGTCTGCGCGTTCTTCACCGTCTTCACGGGCGGTTCCGGCGTCACGATCCTGGCACTGGGCGGCGTGCTCTTCGCCGCCCTTTCGGCCGATGGCTACCGTGAGCGCTTCTCGCTCGGTCTGCTTACGTCGTCGGGTTCGCTCGGCCTCCTGTTGCCGCCGGCCCTACCGCTCATCCTCTTCGGCATCGTTGCCGAAGTACCGATCGAGGACCTGTTCATCGGGGGGATCCTGCCGGGCCTGCTCCTGATTGCGCTGATTGCTGCGTGGGGCGTCAGGGAGGGGTTGCGCGCCGGCGCTGGCGGGACCTCGATCTCCGGGAAGGAAGAGGGGGGCGCCACCGGCCCCGGCGAATGGGAAGGGTTGCCGCCCGTTTTGAGGCGATTGCTGCCGCCCGGCGTCATCGAGATGGTGCGGGCTGTCTGGGTCGGCAAGTGGGAGCTGCTGCTGCCTGTCGTCGTCCTGGGTGCGTTCTTCAGCGGCTACGCGACCCTGGTCGAAACGGCCGCGCTGGCGGCTCTCTACGCCTTCGTCGTCCAGTGCCTGATTCACCGGGACGTGAAGCTGGGCGAACCCCTGCTGGCCGTCTTCCGCCAGTGCACCGTGCTGGTCGGCGGCGTGCTGATCATCCTCGTTGTGGCGATGGGATTCACGAGTTGGCTGGTCGACGCCCAGGCGGCTCAGAGCTTGGTCGAACTGGTGCAGAACAACATCGAGTCGAAGATCGTCTTCCTGCTGGTCCTCAACGTCTTCCTCCTCCTCGTCGGCTGCCTGATGGACATCTTCTCGGCCACCGTGGTCGTCGTCCCCCTGATCATCCCGCTCGGTCTGGCCTTCGGAGTCGACCCGATCCACCTCGGGATCATCTTCGTCGCGAACCTGGAGCTCGGGTACCTGACGCCGCCGGTGGGCCTCAACCTGTTCCTGGCGTCTTACCGCTTTGAACGGCCGCTGCTCGAGATCTACCGGGCCGCGGTGCCGGCACTCGTCATACTCGGCGTCGGCGTGCTGCTGATCACCTACGTGCCGGTTCTGACACTGGGCCTCCTGGAGCTGTTGGGGAGGAGATAGTCAGGACTTGCTTCGACGACGTGAAGGCTGTGCGGGAGCCCTTTGGCACTGGGGCGCGGCGGGGAAGGTCATGTATCGTCCGGAGCCGCCGGGTGTCTAAGGGCGCTCTGGCTGGACGACCGACGGAGACGACATAGTGCGAATCGAGCCGGAGATCAGCGGTGTAAGTGTCGTGCTGCTTGGGTCATTCAATCCGGCCATCTTCACCCCTGCCTGGTTCGGCTTGCAGGGCCTCTTGCCCAAGGCGGCTGTCGAGAGTGCCGAGCTGGGCGTGGCCCACTCCAGCGTTACGGAGTTCGCCGCAGAGTGGTTGAAGCTGGGCGTTCGTCCCGACAAGTTCGTCGCCGAGACTTCGCAGGCACCAACGATCCGGGTGAGCGACCTCGTGGTGCGCACGTTTCGAGAGTTGCTACCTCACACCCCGCTCAAGGCGCTCGGGATCAACCGAGAAGTCCACTTTCGGGTCCGGAGCGCCGCTCAGCGGGACCGCATCGGTCGGAAGCTGGCCCCCACCGACCCTTGGGGCGAGTGGGGAAGAGACATCGAACCAGACGGCACTCATGGCGGGATGATTTCGCTTACCATGAGGCAGCACCGGGTCGAGGAAAGGCCTTCGGACGACCGCATCGACGTGACGGTAGAGCCTTCTTCCCGCCTCGGGAACTCGGGCGTTTACGTGCGTGTCAACGATCATTACACGGCTGACGGGAGCGGCGAAGGAGGAGGGAGTGTCCTGATCGAGAAGCTTGAGCGAGAGTTTGAGGAGTCGACGAAACGCAGCGAAGGCTTGATTGACCAGGTCATGTCCCTCGCCGAGGTGGAAGGCTGATGTCCTTTTCTGCCGCTGCCGAGCGACGGCCTACGGGATCGGAGTCAGTCGACGGGAACGAACCGATGGGGAAAGAGGCCCGTCTACAGAGTGAGCCGATCGTTCTTCTTGTCGAGGATCTTCGTCTCGACCTCACTGGGAGCACCGATGCTCAGCCACACCAGAGTTCTCTGAGCACGTCGTTCGGAAACTCCGAGAACGTGGACTTCCGGAAGACTCCCGCACACAGACCCGATCTCGCTAGCCTCCAGCCTACGCTTCACCCTCTTCGGGAGTGGGAGGGCTTCGTGGTCGGGATCGGATCCGAGACGTTCGAGGCGCGGATCCTCGACGTGGCCGCCGGGGACCGTTACGACTCCGCGGAAGCGACGATTCCGCTTCAGGAGATCGCGCACGGAGATCGCGAGCGCATAGGGGTCGGCAGTGTCTTCAGGTGGGTGATCGGTCATGAACGCTCTCCGGCCGGGTCCAAGCGGCGCGTTTCGCAGATCGTTTTTCGGGACCTTCCGGCAGTGACTTCCACCGACGAGCACGACGGCAGCGAATGGGCTCGGGAGGTCATGGACAAGTTCGGTCTGTGAGCTCAAGCCTAGGCCTTGCTCCGGCCCCCGAAGAGTTCGAGCTCACTTTGATCGGGCCGGGGTACGGCGAGAGCGTTGTCGTCCACCTGGGACGTGGCGCATGGATGATCGTAGACTCCTGCGTCGATTCCGAAGGAGCGCCTCGTCCGTTGTGTTACCTAGAGGATCTTGGCATCGACCCGGCGGAGTCTGTGCGATCCGTCGTTGCGACCCACTGGCACGACGATCACATCAAGGGCATGGCCCAAGTCGTGGCTCGTTGTCGCAGGGCGCGTTTCTGCTGCTCAGGCGCCTTGCGGACCGAGGAGTTCCTGGCTGCGGTTGGGCGGAGCGAAGCGCGGTCACGCTCACGCGTATCGTCAGGGGTGAGGGAGTTGCACGAAGTGTTCAGCCACCTCGCCGAATCGAGAAAGCCAACGTGGGCCCTGGCAGACCGCCTGCTCCAGAGGATTTCCGGTGCAGAGGTATGGGCGCTTTCGCCGGACGACGCCGCCTTCAGCCGCTTCTTGGAGTCGTTGACAAGGCTGCTGCCTGACCATGGCACTACGAAGAAGCGGATCCCGGTGTTGTCGCCTAACGAGGCGTCCGTCGTGCTTTGGGTCCGCAGTGCGGGGGGCGTTGCCCTGTTGGGGGCAGATCTCGAGCGAACTGGCTGGCAGCGTATTCTGGGCCGGGGAACGAGGCCAGAAGGCGTGGCGTCGGCGTTCAAGCTACCGCACCACGGCGCAGAAAGTGCTCATGAACCGGGAGTGTGGGAGCGAATGCTGACGCACTCGCCGGTGGCGATCCTCACGCCTTGGATGAGGGGCGGAGGATTCCTTCCAACGAAGGCGGACCAAAGCCGAATCGTAGGGCAGACGCCGCGCGCCTACGCGACGGCGCCGCCGGTCCGGGCCCGGAAGAGGAAAGAACAAAGCCAGGCTGTCGAGCGAACACTTCGAGAGATGGGCGCTGAGATCCGCCGCGATGCGCAGGAGTTCGGCGCAGTTCGCCTGCGTAGAAGTCTCGATGATGCGGAGAATTGGACCGTCGAGACCTTAGGTGCGGCGGTCTGGCTAGGCGAAGAGCTTCCCGCCTGATGGCCTGATTCGCACGCCGCCTTCGGTGAAGCGCGTGTTCATGGCGCGTAAGATATGGCGTTAGATGAACTTGCGGCGTCTGCAGAGCATCGCCGTCGTCTGGTCGGCGGTCTTCCTGGGTCTGGCTGTCCTCACGGTCGCCGGCGTCCAGATCATCCCCCAAGTCGCTCCTGGCCTAGTCTGGGTCCTGCACGTGCTGGTGGCGGCGGTCGGCTTCTTCAGCGGCATCGCGGCGACCCGGCGCCGGGCGGAGATCGAGGCGGAACGATGGGAGCGCGTCGAGGACGCGGACCTCACGTCGAGCGAGCGGGAGCATGCCCACCGGGAGGCCGAATCGGACTTGAAGCGGGCGAGCGCCCAGTTCCTGCTCGCGGGCGTGACCCTCGGGGGCTGGCTCGCCTACCAGTTGCGCGCCGAGCGGCCGGATGCCGGCGCCGCGGTGACGGAGCTTCTCGGCGGCGAGGCGCCCGGCCCCGAGGGGACCGCGGCAGAGGCCCTCGCTTCGGAGCCCGTGTACAGCGTGAGCGCTTCCGACCTGCTGATCGCAACGCCGCTGATCGCGTTCGGCCTCGGCATGCTGTGGGCGCGCCGGGGCTCGGCCCGGCCGGCGCCCTACGAGGGCTGAGCGGGACCGCCGCTAGCTCAGCCGAGCCACGGTGGCGCCCCATCCGCCGCCGCCGGGGCCGCCGCTTCTGAACGACACGACCCGCGGGTCGCGCTCCAGCACCTTGCGGACGATCTGGCGCTGCACGCCGATCCCCCGGCCGTGGATGATGCGGACCTCCCGGAAGCCTTTCTCGTAGGCGGCGTCGAGGTAGCTCTCGACTACGTCCTTCACCTCCCGGGGCTGGAAGGGATGGAGGTCGATCTCATCGCCGATGGGCACCTCGACGACTTCGTCCATGTCCGGCGCGAAATCGTCTTCGGGGGCCATGGCAACTCCTAGAACAGCTTGAGGACGGCGATGAAGGCGCTCCAGCCGTCGTCGGGGCCGACGAGGGCGGTGCCGACATCCATGTTGACCACCGTGCCCCACGGGCCGATGAAGGTGCCGACGATACCGGCGCCGGCGAGCAGTTCGTTGTCCAGGCCGGAGGCCATGTCCGTCGCCCAGGCGGCGTCGCCGACCAGGTCGATGCGGAAGAGCTGACCGAGTTCGAAGCCGTACGTGAGGTGGGCGGCCGTCGCGCTCTCGGCGCGCACCTTGTCGCTCTGGTAGCCGTGGACGGTGACGTCGGAGAAGAACCCGAACTCGTACTTGCTGAAACGGTCCAGGTCGGCGCCGTCCACGTACTCGAAGGACAGGCCGATCTTCTGGAACTTCGGCAGGTGCCAGGTCTTCGCGACGCCCACGTTCCAGAGCGTGTAGGTGTCCGGGGTCACGTTGGCGCCGCCCAGGCCCCAGGGTTCCCAGTCGCCTCGCCGGTTCCAGGTGCCGCCGAGCACCAGTCGGTAGCCGGAACGCGTGTAGCGGAGGGTGGTGCCCAGGCTGTGGCTCAGGTGATCCGCGGGCAGGACGAAGTCCTCGCCGGTCTCGTCGGCTCGCTGGAAATTGTTCCAGGACAGCTCGTAGCGGAAGTCGAGCTTGGTGTAGCTGCCGAGCGGCCGGCCGAGGCTGAAGTCCATGTTCGGGCGCAGCCGTTCCACGTTCTCCCGCGGCGCCTCCTGGCCGTCGCGGTAGAGGGTGTCCTGGCCCGCGAAGGCGAGCGCGAAGAGGTCGACGCCAGCATCCCAGCGGGAGCCGAACAGGCTCGGGTTCGCGACATCGGCGAGGATCAGTGGACCGGCGATGAACAGGTCGGCCTGCATTCCCGTTCCCCGCCAGTCGAAGGCGAGCCAGTTCACGCCGCCCAGCGGCAGGGGGCCGTCTTGGGCCTCGTCGTAGAAGGCGCCGCCGAGGATGAACATCCGGGTCTTGTCGTCCTCCTTGACCGCCCGTTCGCCGGTTTCGCTGTCCATGGCCAGGTAGCGAAGCCCCACTTCCGTGTCGCGCACCATCGTCGCCTCGGAGGCCAGGACCGCCTGCCGGCGGGTTTCGAAGTCGCTGGGATTGATCCGGATGCCGGTAAGTTCGGTCAACCCCTCGACGACCGTCGTCGCGTTCAGCAGCGAGAACAGCCGCTGGCTGACGACGCGGGCCGGCAGCCAGTACGAGGACCGCTCCCACGCCGCCGGCTCGCCTTTCTCGTCGACCGGGGTGTAGAACGTCGTTTCGTCATTCGAGAGGACGTCGCCGGTCAGACCGAGCTGGACCGCGCGGGTCTTCACCCGGGCGTAGAGCTCGCGGTCCACCCACACCGTGCCGCGGAACAGGCTGCGGCCCTCGGCCAGCGCAGCCGCCGGCTCGAAGTCCACGACCCAGGTGTCCCGGCCCTCGACGGTCGCGGTGCCACGCAGCCGGTAGCGATACTCCTTCGTGAAGGTGATCGCGGCAGGCATCGCGGCCGCCTTTTCCGGCTGGATCAGGGGGATCTCGGGGATCTTCTTGCGCCGCCAGCGGATGCCGTTGACGTAGAAGTTGTCCCAGGCCCAGTCGAAACCGGCCTTGCATGAACCAGGCCTTTTCCCGTCCGCCAGCGCGGCGCAGACGCCGCGACTGGATTCCTGGCGGAAGAAGAAGGGGCCCTGGAAGGTCACGTCGACCGTCTGGATGCCGGTGCCGAGCTGGAAGCGCAGCGAGGTCGTGTTCGTCGCGCTGTAGTTCGCGATCCGCCTCGACTGATCGTCCTCGAAGGCCTGCAGCCGCCTCAGGATCTCGCCGACCGGCGCCTGGCGCGTGTCGGCGACCGTCAACGCCTCCTCGATGCTCTCCGCCCCGTCCAGGTTGACCGCTAAGTCTCGCTCGAGTCGGAAGACGAAGGGACCCTCCGTTTCGGCCAGTTCGAGTTGATAGCCGCTTCGGGTGCGCCGGCCGCCGAACAGCAGGTCGGTCTCGCCGGTCGCGAGGTCGAAGCGGGCGGCTGAGCCGAGCTGCCGGTCGCTGAAGCGGAGCGTGACCGGCGCGCCCGCCGGTGGCGACACGACGATTCGCAGGCTCAGATCCTCGCCGTGGACGAAGCTCCAGGCCGTAGCACCCGAGGGCGTCGAGTAGGGATCGAAGGCGACGTCGCCCGAAAACTCCTGAGCGATCAGGCGGGCGGCTTGAACGGCCGCTCGGTCGGCGTCCCCGTCGCCGGCGAGGGTGAACAGGGACAGGGTGGCGCCGGCCTCGGCCTCGGCCGCGGCGCGCACGAGCAGGTCGCCGCCGACGTCCCCGGCGGCCGCCGGGCCGCCCTCGACCGCCATCAGGGCGTCCGGATCCAGGTCGCGGAGCAATCGCCTGAGTGCGGCCAGGTCGATCTCGCCGGTCGCTCCGTCGACGCTGAACGAGACGCCGTCCAGATAGGCGTCGAGTTCCTGCCCGTAGAGGCTGCGAATCAAACCGTCATCGGCGGCAAAGGACTGGGAGACGACGAGGGCATCGGGCTGTGCGCCGGAGACCGCCACCGCGGCACGTTTCAGGGCGAGGGCGTACTCCTGGACTTGTACCGGTTCGTCCTGAAGCGCCACCGGCCAGATGATCTGGAAGAAGGCGCCGGGCGACGCGGTCCGCGCGAGGTCGGCGAGCCGCTGCAGCTCCGTCACCAGTTCGTCGCCGCGGTCGGCCGCCGGCGGGGGATCGGCGAAGCGAACCGCGTACCACGGCGTTGCACCGCTGCCCCGCAACCGCGTCGCCGCCTCGGCCGCCGCATCAATCCCGGCCTCATCCACGAGATCGACCGGCCACTTCACCACCAGAAGCGCCTCCTCTGGCACTTCCGGCAGCGTTCCCAGAACCTCCGCGACTCCTTCGGGGTCGTCAGTCGCCAGCCCCACGCAGGGGTTGCACGGCAACTGCCCGGCCACTGGCAGGGCGCCAGCGAGCAGGAGTGCAGTTGCAAGAAGAGCTTGTTTCATCACTTGCTTCGGTCAGTTCCAGCCCAAGGGTCGAACCCTAGCCCGGATAACACTGAAAGGCCGCCCAGATTCCCAGTACTGGGTGAGCCGGCCTTCGGCCGGCGCGTGTTCCTGGCCGCCTTCGGCGGCAGCCGACGAGGACGTCGGCGCACCCAGTGCGGCATCGCCCTGCAACGGTGGCTCGTCCAGGGACAGGTCGGCGCCCGGCCTGGCACTCGGCACCGCCGTCCAGCCCAGTCGGGGTCAGGAGGGGTCAGCTCCCAGGTGCCTCTGAACGAGCGACGCTCGACGACATCGCACTCATCACCGACCAACCGGAGCGAGTGAAGCGGAGTGAGCGCACCCCCTCCCCATCTCCTCTCAAGCGCTCACGCCACCTGGGAGCTGACCCCTCCTGACCCCAAGACGGGCGGGTGAGCCCTCCTCCGCGCCGCGCCGCCGCGCCCTAGCCGGCAGCCGCCGCCCGCTCGCCGGACTCGGCCGCAACGACGATCGGCGGCAGTCCCATCTCGGAGCGGAGGTGCGCCTCGATCTCGTCGGCGAGGTCCGCGTTGTCGCGGAGGAACTGCTTCGCGTTCTCGCGGCCCTGGCCGAGCCGGACGTCGCCGGCCGAGAACCAGGCGCCGCTCTTCAGGACGCGCTTGTGCTGGATGCCGAGGTCGATCAGCTCGCCGACCCGGGAGATGCCCTCGCCGTAGTCGATGTCGAACTCGGCGAGACGGAACGGCGGCGCGACCTTGTTCTTGACCACCTTGATCCGCACCCGGGAGCCGACCACCTGGTCGCCGTCTTTCAGCGCGCCGATGCGCCGGATGTCGATGCGGACGGAAGAGTAGAACTTGAGCGCCCGGCCCCCCGTCGTCGTCTCGGGCGAGCCGAACATGACCCCGATCTTCTCGCGGATCTGGTTGATGAACACGACGGTCGTCCGCGACCTGGCGATGATCGCGGTCAGCTTGCGGAGCGCCTGGGACATGAGACGGGCCTGGAGGCCGACATGGGAATCCCCCATCTCGCCTTCCAGTTCGGCGCGCGGCACGAGGGCGGCAACCGAGTCGATCACCACGATGTCGAGCGCGTTCGAACGGACCAGCATTTCGGCGATCTCCAGCGCCTGCTCGCCGCTGTCCGGCTGGGACACCAGGAGGTCGTCGATGTTCACGCCGATCTTCTCGGCGTACTCGGCATCCAGCGCGTGCTCCGCGTCGATGAAGGCGGCCGAGCCGCCGGTGCGCTGGGCCTGTCCGACGACGGACAGGGCCAGGGTCGTCTTGCCGCTCGATTCCGGACCGTAGACCTCGACGACGCGGCCGCGCGGGAAGCCGCCGGTGCCGATGGCGGCGTCGACGGCCAGTGAACCGGTCGAGATCGATTCGATACCGAGGTTTTCCTGTTCGCCGAGGCGCATGATCGCGCCCTTGCCGAACTGGCGTTCGATCTGGGTGAGTGCGCCCTCGATGTCTTGCTTTCGGGCTTCCTTGCGGCCGACTGGCTTCGTGCGCGCCTTCGCGCGGGTGGGAGTCATGGGTTCTCGTTCCTCGTTTCTTGCTGCGGCGCGTGGGCGGTGTTCCGGCTGGGTTCGGGCTGTGATCGGCGGCCTTCGAGGGGGCGTTGACGCGGTCCCGGCGGCGTTTGCCGCAGGATGTGCGTGGCTATACTTCCGCGCGACCGATGCGGCGCTCTCCTGGATCGTCAGACGGTTGAACAGAAGGCGGGGACTGGCCGCTACGGACGCTCGGCGACGTGGCGTAGAACAACGTGACAGCCGACATCGACAAGGGCGCAGTCAGCGTATTGCAGCCCCCCTTGGGCGTCAACCGCGAGGCCCGGAAGCGGCTCTCGTCGACCGCCGGCGTCCTGGTTCGCGAGGCCGTCCCGCTGGCGTCCGCGACGACGCTGCGGATCGGCGGTCCGGCGGAGGTCTTCGTCCGGGTGGATTCCGAGGCGGCGCTCAGCGAGGTGATGACGGTCGCCCGGGAGTGCCGGGTTTCTCTCCATCTGCACGGCCACGGCTCGAACGTCCTGTTCCCCGACGCCGGGGTGCGCGGCATCGTCTGCAGGCTTCGAGGTGAACTCGAGCGGGTCGAAGTGGAAGGCGAAACGGTGCGTGCCGGCGCCGGCGTCACGCTCGCCCGGCTGGCGCGGGATACGGCGAAGCAGGGCCTGCTTGGACTCGAGGCCCTGTCCGGTTTCCCTTCGACCGTGGGCGGCGCCGTCGTGATGAACGCCGGCTGCTACGGCACACAGATGCGGGACGTGCTCACCGAGGTCCGAGTGGGGCGGCCGGGACGGCCGGTCGAGGCGGTGCGCTTCGACCTGCTCGAGCCCGGCTACCGGACGACCAGTCTGCAGGGCACCGACGCGGTCGTCACCGGCGCGGAGTTCCGGCTCCGGCGCGGTGACGGCGCCGCGGCGCTCGCGCGAATCGACGAGTTGAACAGGCGCCGCTGGCAGAGCCTGCCTTCCGGCAAGCCGAACGCGGGCTCCGTGTTCCGCAACCCGGACGACGACTTCGCCGGCCGGCTGATCGAGGCCTGCGGCCTGAAGGGGCTGCGCCGCGGCGGCGCGGAGATCAGCGGGCGGCATGCGAACGTGATCGTCAACCGGGAGCAGGCGCGCGCCGCCGACGTGCTCGATCTGATGGTGACCGCCCACCGGGCGGTGCGTGACCGGTTCGGTGTCGAGCTGCGGCCCGAGATCGTGCTGGCGGGCGGCCTGACCGAGGAGTTCTGGGGCCGCGTCCGCACAGGGTGACGGCAGCCGGAGCGCGGCCCGACAGGCTATCCTCAGGGGCGGACCGGAGACGAGGGCTGACGGAAGGAAAGGGAGACACGATGAAGGGGACTCTGAATCGGACAGCGTGGGGTCGGCAGGACGTGGCGTTGGCACTCATCGTGGCCGTCGCGCTGCTCGCGTCGGCCTGCGGTGGCGGTGGCGGTGTGGCCGAGACTCGCGCCGGTTACATCGCGCAGATCCAGTCGTTCGCGGTGCAGGCGCCGGCCGGCGACGAGGCGATGCCGGCGGACGAGCCCAGCGCCGACGCGGAGGCCGACGTCGAAGGGGAAGGGGAAGGGGAAGGGGAAGGCGACATGCCGGCTGAGCCCGCCCTGGTCAACGTCATGCTCGACATCCTCGTTCACAACGAGGGATCCGGCACGCTCGAGGGCATCACCGTCGACCTGACGATCGCCGATCCGGACGGCATGGAGAAGGAACGGCGACTGCTCTGGATCGAGACCGCGGGTCTCATCAAGGGGTCCCAGTCGCAGGTCGTCCACGAACTGAGCGATGTCGCCTACACCGAGGGAGATGGCTTCCACGTCGAGGTCCGCCACCCGATCCCGATGGAAGAGCGTGGCGACTATCGGGAGTTCGACGCGGAGGAGTAGGCCGGCAACGGTCGCCGCTTCGCGGCGCGTTCCTCGACGCGGGTCAGAACCCGCGACACAGCCGGCCAGAAGGCCGGCGCACCCAGTCCTCTAGTACGCGTTCTTGGTCACGCCCCGGCGCAGGGTCAGCCAGAGGATCTGGAAGTCGAGGCGGAGGCTCCAGTTCTCGATGTAGTAGAGGTCGTACTGGATGCGCTTGCGGATCGAGGTGTTGCCACGCCAGCCGTGGACCTGGGCCCAGCCCGTCAGTCCCGACTTCACGCGGTGGCGCAGCATGTAGTTCGGAATCTCGTGCCGGAACTTGCGGACGAACGCGGGACGCTCGGGCCGGGGGCCGACGATCGACATGTCGCCGCGGAAGATGTTCCAGAGCTGGGGCAACTCGTCGATCGACCAGCGCCGCAGGAAGGCGCCGATCCGGGTGCGGCGTGGATCGTCCTCGACCGCCCAGACCGGCCCGGTGGCGGACTCGGCGCCCATCCGCATCGAGCGCAGCTTGAGGATCATGAAGGAGCGGCCGTCGAGCCCCATCCGCTCCTGCCGGTAGAACAGCGGTCCGCGGTCCTCCAGCTTGATCAGCGCCATCACGATGGGCAGGAAGGGCAGCAGCACGGCCATGGCCGCGACGGAGATGCCGATGTCCAACGCCCGCTTCGCCAGGCTCGACCAGCCTTCCATCGGCACGTGGGAGAGGTTGATCACCGGGGTGCCGTCGACGTCCTCCATGTCGGCGCGGAGCGTCGCGTACTGCAGGACGTTCGGCACCAGGCGGATCTCGATCAACTCGTTGCCGATGCGGTCGAGCAGGTTGAGGATCTTCCGGTGCGCCTCGAACGGCAGCGCGATCATGACCTGATCGACCTGATGCTCTTCGATGACGGCCTCCAGGTCGTCGAGGGCGCCGATCACGCGGGCGCCGCTGACCGGCTCGCTGGAGAGCTTTTCGGGATCGTCGTCCAGGAAGCCCACGACCTCGTACCCGAGTTCCCGGTGGCGGACCAGTTTGGATGCGATCTCTTCGCCGCTGTCGCCGGCGCCGACGATCAGGATGCCGCGCACGTTGTGGCCGCGTCGCCGGACGACGCGGAGGACGGCGCGCGTGGTGAAGCGGAGCAGCGCGACCAGGAAGACGTCGCTGGCGGCGAACAGGGCGAAGAAGGCGCGGCTGTAGGAGAAGGGATCGTCGCTGCCGGCCTGGGTTACCCGGTCGAAGGTCAGGACCGCGGTCAGAATGACGAGCGCCAGCCCGGTCGCGACAACGATGCTGATCATCTCGTCCACGCGGCTGTGGCCCCGGCGGATGCGGTACAGGCCGTGGAAGTAGTAGACGGTGGGCCAGATCAGCAGGATGAACGGCAGCATCCTGAGGTACGGCTCGAAGTCCGGCACCGACTTCGTCACTTCGACGACCGGCTGTACGAAGCGCAGGTACCAGGCCAGGAAGAAGGCGCCGACCGTGGCGGCGACATCGCCGGCGATGTTCAGCGTGGCGGTGACGCGGAGTCGCTTCTGGAGCACGGTTCTGGGATCGTGAGTGTGGGGGCGCCCGACTCTGCGGAGCGCCGGATGTTAGCAATCCGTCTCAGGTACTCCGATGCGGGACGCCGTTCAGTGTCCGCTCTCCCCGAGCACATCGCGGTAAATCGCGAGGGTGCTTTCGGCTGTGGTCCGCCACTGGAATCCCGCGGCGCGGGAGGCGGCGCGCTCGGCGAGTCGCCGGGCGTGTTCCCGGTCCTTCATGCAGAGCTCGATCGCCGTGGCGATCTCCTCCACTTCGAGCGGATTGACGAGTTCGGCGTAGCCGCTCGCGATCTCGTTGAGCGACGACGTGTTCGACGTGACGACCGGTGTCCCTGAGGCCATCGCCTCGACGACGGGCAGCCCGAAACCCTCGTACAGCGTCGGGTAGAGGAACAGGCTCGCGCCCTGATAGAGGGCGGGAAGGGCACCTGCCGGCACATGGCCGACGAGCTGGACGTGGTCGCCGACTCCGAGGTGGCGGGCGCGTCGTTCGAGCTTGAAGTCGCTGCCGGGCCGCGCGCCGACGCAGACGAGCGGCGCATCGAAGCCGGCCCGTGAACGGGCCCTGGCGTACGCCTTGATCACCCGGTCCAGGTTCTTGTGGGGCTTCGGGTTGCCGACGAACAGCAGGTACGGCTGCCGGACGCCCACCTCTTCCAGGCGAGCGGCAAGGTCTTTCGCGCTGAGCAGGTCCCGGAAACGGTCCTCGACGCCGTTGTAGACGACCTGGATCTTCTCCGCCGGAACATCGAAGTAGCCGAGAACGTCGCTGCTCGTGTTCTGGGACACGGCGATGATCCGGTCGGCTCGACCGACGCTGTGGCGGAACATGCGCTGGGCGTAGAGGGACGCCGCGCGGCTCGGGAGGAATCCCGGGTAGAGCAGGTGGATGATGTCGTGGATCGTGACCACCGTTGGACACGGCACGACCGCCGGCAGGACGTAGTGCGTGGCGTGGTAGAGGTCCAGGCGCGACCGCGAGATGCGCCAGGTCATCTTCCCGATCTCGCGCAGCGAGTAGACCGGCGACCGTTCCACGACGCAACGGAAGTTCGCCGGCAGGTCGACTGCGAAGTCGCGATCCTCGGGCCGGACGAAGAGGACGTACTCGTTGGCGCCCGCCTCCTGTTCGGCCTCGAGCCGGGCGAGACCGTGAATCAGGTTGGAGACGTAGACGCCGATCCCGAAGTCGCGGACCTTTCGGGCATCGATGCCGATTCGGGCCACGGTGCAAGCCTAACCGGGCGGTTCACATCGCGAGTCTTGCCCCGACCGTTGCCGGCTCCCGTATCGACCGTTGCCGGCTCCTGCATTGACAGTTGCCGCAACGATTCGTAGCCTCTCGTGTTTGTGCGGTTGCACCTGAGCCGGATTGCGCGGCGGCCCGAGTTCGCGACCTTGTGGTGAATGAGATGCACCTGCAGCTCGATCAGGCCCGCAACGGCCCCCTGAACTGGCGTGACGACGTTGCCGTGTCGGCTGCCGACTTAGGGACCGAAGGCCCCCTCGTGCTCGGCTGCGTGGACTGCAGGGGCAGTCTCACGTTCGTCGGGCCTGACTTTCTGCTGGAGGCGAGACTTCGCTATCGGCAGAGACTGTACTGCGGCCGCTGCCTGACTGCCTACGAGGAGGAAGTCGAACTGCCGCTCGCTTTCGTCGTGACCGGTCGTGCCGAAGAGTCGCCCCCGGCAGAGGATGGGGCCGGCGCGCATGAACTTGAGCCGGAGGATCTCTCGACGCTCGTCGCGGCCGAGGGAGAGATCGATCTGGCCGTCCTGGTCCGGGAGCAGGTGGAGTTGAACGTGCCGATGAAGCCGATCTGCGATCCTGGGTGCCGCGGACTGTGCCCGCAGTGCGGAGTGAAGCGGAAACAGGAGGCCTGCACCTGCGGCAGCGAGCAGTTCGACCCGCGCTGGTCCGGGCTGGAAGCGATCCGCGAACGACTTGGCGGCGATCCGGACCAGGACAACCAGCCCCGGACCACTCGGCAACCAACCTGAATCACCCGGCAACCAAACCTGAATCACTCAGCAACCAACCTGGACTACTCGGAAAGGAACTCCTGGAATGCCAAATCCCAAACGACGGCACTCGAAGGCGCGGCGCGACCGGCGTCGGTCGCACGACCACTTGAAGCGGCCGGCCGCCTCACTGTGCCCGAACTGCGGCGAAACCAAGCTGCCGCACCGCGCCTGCAGCCACTGCGGTCACTACCGTGGCCGCGACGTGGTCGAGATGGAGGACGTGCTGTAGCAGCGTTGCTCAGGCGTTACACTGGTGGCTTCTGACTTGGAGCAGACCCTGAATTGACGGATCGAGGTTCAGCGCGAACCCCAACCGTGATCGCCGTTGACGCGATGGGCGGAGACCACGCTCCCCGGACCGTGGTCGAGGGTGCGCTGCTGGCGGCGCGCCAGCGTGAACTGAGGCTCCTCCTGGTGGGTCGCCGGCCGATCCTCGAGCAGGAAATCGAGAGACTGGAGCCTGGTTCCGGCGCCCGCGGCCGAGTCGAGGTCGTGCATGCGGACCAGGTCGTCGGCATGTGCGAATCCGCGCTCGCGGTGCGGCGAAAGCGCGACTCCTCGGTGCGCGTCTGCGCCCGCCTGGTCAAGGACGGCCGGGCGCAGGCGATGGTGACCGCCGGCAATACCGGCGCCGCCCTGGTCGCCGGCAAGATGGTGATCGGCGTGGCGCCCGGGGTCGATCGACCGGCCCTCGCGGTGACCATGCCGCGGCGCGGCGGTCGAACCATCCTGCTCGACGCGGGCGCCAACGTCGACTCGAAACCTCACCAGCTCCGCCAGTTCGCGGTCATGGGCCACTACCTGGCGCAGCAACTGCTGCGGTTGCACTCGCCGCGCATCGGCCTACTGTCGATCGGCGAGGAGGCCGGGAAGGGCACCGATCTGGTGCGCGAGGTGTTCAAGTCGCTCGACGCGACGGGGCTCAACTTCATCGGCAACGTCGAGGGCCGGGACGTGTTCAGCGGCGCGGCCGATGTCGTGGTCTGCGACGGCTTCGTCGGCAACGCGATCCTGAAGAGCGCGGAAGCGCTCGCGGAGTTCGTGGGCGGCCAGTTGCGCGAGGAGATGGGTCGCAGCCTCCGGTCGCGGCTCGGCTATCTGCTGGCACGGCCCGCCTTCGACCGCTTCAGGAGCCGGATCGACTACAGCGAGTACGGCGGGGCGCCGCTGCTCGGTCTGCGCGGCGGCTGCTTCGTCGCTCACGGGCGCTCGTCCGCTCACGCCATCAGCAGCGCGGTACAGCGCGCGGTGGAGTTCTGCGAAGCGGATACTCACGTGAAGGTCAGCGCCAAGCTCTCCGAGGTCGCCGTCGAAGCGGCGCCAAAGGCGGCAGCGGGATGACAAGCGGGCCGACGAGGAACGGACTGCGCGGCGCTTCCACCAACCACGCGCGGCGGGTGCGGATCGCCGGCACTGGCAAGGCGGTGCCGGACACGGTACTCACGAACGCCGACTTCGAACGGATCGTGGACACCTCGAACGAGTGGATCGTCGCGCGCACCGGCATTCACGAACGACGGGTCGCCACCGACGACGAGTACACCTCGGTCTTCGCCGTGCGGGCCGCTCGCGAGGCGATGGAGATGGCGGGCGTGGAGCCAGGTGATGTGGATCTCGTCCTGATCTCGACGGTGACGCCCGATATGCCCTTCCCGTCGACTGCCTGCCTCGTGCAGGAAGAACTCGGTGCGAAGGACGCGACGTCCTTCGATCTGAACGCGGGCTGCACCGGTTTCATCTACGGCCTTTCGGTGGGGCACCAGTACGTCGCCAGCGGCGCCGCCTCGACGGCTCTCGTGATCGGCGCCGAGTCGCTGACGAAGTACACGGACTACGAGGACCGCTCGACGTGCGTTCTCTTCGGCGACGGCGCCGGCGCGGTCGTGCTGCGCGGTGAAGACCCTCCGGCGCCGGATTCGGCGAACGGGCTGCCGGGCGTCCTCTCGGTGGCGATCCACAGCGACGGTTCGCTGGCCCACCTCCTCGAGATGCCGGGCGGCGGCAGCCGCAATCCTCCGAACCGTCCGGAGACCCTGGAACAGCGGCTGCCCTTCATCCGAATGCTCGGCAACGAGACCTTCAAGGTCGCGGTCCGCACGCTGGCCGAGGTTTCCGGCGAAGTGCTGGCCGACGCCGGTCAGGCGCCGGAAGACGTCAAGTGGCTGATTCCCCACCAGGCGAACCGCCGGATCATCGACGCCGTGGGTCGCCGGATCGAGGTCCCCGCCGACCGCGTGTACGTCAACGTCGATCGCTACGGCAACACATCGGCCGCGTCCATCCCGATCGCGCTCGACGAACTGAACCGCGACGGCCGGATCGACTCCGGGGACCTGGTCCTGATGGCGGCTTTCGGCGCCGGGCTGACCTGGGGCGCCGCTGCGGTCCGCTTCTAGAGAAACAGCAGGGATTGTGCAGATGACGGGGGTGGCGTACGTCTTTCCGGGCCAGGGCTCGCAGCGGGTCGGCATGGGCCGGGCGTTGGCTCTCGCCTTCCCGGAGGCCCGGGCGGTCTTCGAGGAGGCGGACGACACCCTCGGCTTCGGGCTGTCGACCCTCTGTTTCGAGGGGCCCGAGGACGAACTCCAACTGACGGCCAACACGCAGCCCGCGATCGTCGCCGCGTCGGTGGCGGCGCTTCGTTGCTACCGGGCTAAGGGGCTCGAAACGGAGGCGCCGGACTTCGTCGCCGGTCACAGCCTGGGCGAGTACTCGGCGCTTGTCGCGGCCGGTGCGCTTGAACTCGGCGAAGCTCTGCGTCTGGTCCGGGCGCGGGGCGAGGCGATGCAGAAGGCGGTGCCGGTAGGCGCCGGCGCGATGGCCGCGGTGCTTGGCCTGAGCGTGGAGGAGACGGCGGAGGTCGCCGCCGAAGCGGCCGGTGAAACGGGCGGTGTCTGCCAGATCGCCAACCTGAATGCGCCGGGCCAGATCGTGATCGCCGGCTCCAGCGCCGCGGTGGAGCGAGCCGCCGTGCTGGCTGGCGAGCGGGGCGCCCGCCGCGCCATTTCGCTGCCCGTCTCGGCGCCCTTCCACTGCGCCCTGATGGCGCCGGCCCGGCAGGCGATGGCGCCGCTGATTCAGGCGGCGCCGATGGTGGACCCGCGGGTGCCGGTGGTCTGCAACGTGGACGCGGAGCCTTTGACGACTGTTTCCGCTGCCAGGAACGCGCTGGTCCGTCAGATCGACGGCCCGGTGCGCTGGGCGGAATCGGTGACGGTCATGGCGGCCGCGGGTGTTGGTCGACTGACGGAGTTCGGCCCCGGCAAGGTGCTTTCGGGTCTCGCCCGTCGGATCGATCGGAAGCTGAAGGTCCGCGCAGTGGCCGAACCGGACGACATGGAGTAACACCGTGAGCATCTTCGACCTGAGCGGACGCACAGCCCTGGTTACCGGAGCCTCGCGCGGAATCGGCCGCGCCTGTGCCGTGCTGCTGGCCCGGCAGGGCGCCCGCGTCGTGCTGGCCGCCCGCAGCGAGGGACTCCTGGACGAAGCGGCGAACGAGATCGCCGCCTCGGGAGGCGAAGCCCACGTGTTGGCCCTCGACCTGGCGGATCACGAACACGTACCCGCCGCGGTGCGGCAGCTTCCGAAGGACTTCGCGGCGGTCGACATTCTCGTCAACAACGCCGGCATTACGGCCGACAATCTTCTGGCCCGGATGACCCTTGACCAGTGGCAGCGGGTGCAGGACGTGAACCTGACCGGTGTCTTCGTCCTGACCAAGGCGCTCGTCCGGGGCATGATGCGCCGCCGCTACGGGCGGATCGTGTCGGTGTCATCCGTCGCCGGTGTGCTCGGCAACGCCGGGCAGGCGAACTACGCCGCCTCCAAGGCGGGGCTGATCGGGTTCAGCAAGTCCCTGGCGCGCGAGTTGCTGAGCCGGGGGATCACGGTGAACGTCGTGGCGCCCGGCTTCATTGAGACGGACATGACCGCCGCCATGCCGGAGGGTGCCGGTGACCGGTTCCTGGAGCAGCACGGCGTTGTCCGTCTCGGCACGGTGGAGGACATTGCACCCGCCGTGCTGTACCTGGCAAGCGAGGAGGCCTCGTACGTCACCGGCGAGGTCCTCAGCGTCAGCGGCGGCATGACCTGAGAAGCTTGCACGGCAGAAACCGGAAAGCGGCGCTGCGCGCCGAATGCCGGCCAGATGGCCGGCGCACCCGGTTTCTGCCGTACAAGCTTCTGGCTCGTTGGACGGATCGCTCTCGTGGTGGCATAGTCTCCGTCTGTCAGCGGGCCGCAAACGCCAAACTCCCTGAAGAGGAACCAGAATGTCCGTAGTCGAAAAGATCAATAGCATCATTGTCGAGCAGCTCGGAGTCGATGCCGACGAAGTCACTCCGCAGGCCAGCTTCACCGATGACCTCGGTGCGGACTCGCTAGACATCGTCGAGTTGGTCATGGCCTTCGAGGAGGAGTTCGGCATCGAGATCCCGGATGAGGATGCCGAGAAGATCGGCTCCGTCAAGGAAGCCACCGACTACATCCAGGCGCACGAGGGCTCCGAGTAACACGCCGTCTCGGGCCGGCGCCGGTCGGCTCCGCAGCCTGAGCGCGAGTTCGCCGACACACGGATTCGTGCAGCATCATGAGCGACCGTAGACGCGTCGTCATCACCGGGGTCGGCCTCGTGTCTCCGCTCGGGGTGGGTACCGAAGCCACCTGGGCCGGCCTGATGGAGGGGCGGAGCGGCGTAGGTGCGCTGACGCGGGTCGACGCGGACCTGTACGCGACGAAAATCGCCGCCGAAGTCCGCGACTTCGACGCGGCGCGGTTCATGCATCGCAAGGACATCCGTCGTGTCGACCTCTTCATCCAGTTCGCCGTCGCCGCGGCGGCGTTGGCCCGCGAGGACTCCGGCCTCGAGATCGACGAGGGCAACGCCGACCGCGTCGCCACGGTCGTCGGTTCAGGCATGGGCGGCCTGCCGTTGATCGAGCACATGCACGACACGTTCCGGGACCGTGGACCGCGGCGGGTGTCGCCGTTCTTCATCCCCGGTCTGATCGCGAACATGGCGTCGGGCCAGATCTCGATCCGCCACGGCGCCAAGGGGCCGAACACCTGTCCCACGACCGCCTGCACGACCGGCCTGCACGGCGTCGGCGACGCGTTCCGCCTGATCCAGCACGGCTACGCCGACGCTGCCTTCGCCGGCGGCACCGAGGCGACGACCTGCGATCTGGCGATGGCCGGCTTCGGGGCGATGAAGGCGTTGTCGGTCCGCAACGACGAGCCTGCCAGGGCGTCGCGGCCCTGGGACAAGGGGCGCGACGGCTTCGTTCTGGGCGAAGGCTCCGGCGTGCTGATCCTGGAGGAACGCGAGGCGGCCCTGGCGCGCGGCGCCCACGCCTACGCCGAGGTCCTGGGGTACGGCATGAGCGCCGACGCCTTCCATGTTTCGGCGCCCGAACCTACCGGCGACGGCGCCGCGCGCGTCATGCGGGCGGCTCTTGACGACGCCGGGATCGCGGCGGAACAAATCGACTACGTAAACGCCCACGGCACCTCGACGCCGCTCGGCGACATCGCCGAGGTCCGGGCGATCAAGCGCGTGTTCGGCGACCACGCGTACCGGTTGGCCGTGTCGTCGACGAAGTCCTCGACCGGTCACCTGCTGGGCGCCGCGGGCGGCGTCGAAGCCGGCCTCCTGGCCCTCGCCGTCGACCGCCAGGTGTTGCCGGCGACGCTCAACCTGGACGATCCCGACGCGGAATGCGACCTGGACTTCGTACCCCACGAGCCGCGCGAGTCGAAGGTCGATGTGGCGCTGACCAACTCCTTCGGTTTCGGCGGCACGAACGGCGCGTTGATCATGGCCCGCGCCTAGCAGCTAGCTGGCGGCCTGCTAGAATCGCCTGACAATCCCCAGTTCAGCAGGTGCCCCGCGCCAGAAAGGAAATGCACATGGCTGCATCGTCCACCATGAACCCTGCTACCAGGTCCGGAGGGTTGGCCCTGATCGTCGGTGTCATCCTGCTGGTCCTCGCATCGCTCCTCTTTCCCGGGGGCGTGGTGGACCCGGTGGACCAGACCGACTTCTCGGCCGCGCTCGGCGCAGCGGCGGCGAACGCCAGTCTCGCGCATCTGGCGTCCATGCTGTCGATCATCGGGATGTTCCTCTACGGGTACGCTGCCTTCACCTGGCTTCGCCTGGCGCAGAAGGGGCCCGGCGGCATGTGCCTGCGGCTAGGGGCGTATGTGAGCATGTTCGGGTGGAGCCTCTACGTCGTCGCGATGGGCATGAGGCACTTCAGCGTCCACCTGATGCAGCGCGGCATGCAACCCGGCGCCGATCAGGCCATGTTCGAGTCCCTTGCCACCAACACGTACGTGGCGATGGCCGGCGTCGTCATCGCGCTGGTTTCCGTCTATCCCATCGGATCCGCTCTGGTGGGCCTCGGCCTTGCCGCCCGCTTCGATTCAATGAGCATCTTCAAGCTGGCCTCCTACGGATTCGTCCTCGTAGGGGTCGGCGGAGCGGTCAACTTCCTGGTCCTGCAGCACGTTGCGGGGATCGAGCCCCTGGTGCTTCTTGTGAACGACAACGCGATGCAGGCATTGGGTTCGCTCCTCTTCGTCATCATCGGGGTGGGAATGTACCGGGGCCGGAGCGAGCTCACGTCAGAGGCCTAGGAGCTCAGTCCGCAGGCGCGGAAGCCGCTTGACAGTCCGCACCTTCCGGTGCAGTATCCACGCCTCCTGGAGCCATTCCGGCCCGTTTCACCTCACACCGCGTCATGAACTCACCGGCCAGCACTTCCGCGTTCGTCGCTGCCTCCGTCGCTCCGGCGACGGGGATTGTGGCGACGTCCTGGTGGGCTCACGGTCACGGCAAGGGCTGAACCCGGGCCAGGTCCCGGTACGCACGGTCCGGGACGAGGGAACGCAAGAAGACCTCCTTTCGGATCGAAGGAGGTCTTCCCGTTTGAACCCGACAACCGACGAACCCCGAACAGCCACCTCCGCGGAGGTCGCACGGCGCGCGACGCCTACAGAGGTCGCTCGGAGAGCGACTTTCACGGAGGTCGCGCAGAGCGCGACTTTGGTCGCGTCGTTGACGGAGGCGCCGAGCGCGTCCGGCGACGAGGTGCGCGTGCTCTCGGAGCAGGCGGACTGCCTGGAGGTCCGCGCGGATCTGGTCGGCGACGTGGACGTCGAGTGGTTGCGGGAACGCTTCGCCGGCGAGCTCCTCTACACGCTGCGAAGCGAAGCGGAAGGAGGCCGTGCAACGGTCGATCCGGAACGGCGGGCGGCGCTGTTTGCCGCGGCGCAGGCGTACGACCTCGTTGACATCGAGGCGGACCGCGATCTCGGCAGGGCCGTCCTGGAAGCAGTCGAACCCCGGCGCCGCGTCGTGTCGTGGCATGGCCGGGCGCGGAACCTGAAGGTTCTGCGGGGCCGCTTGAGACAGGTTTCCGGGGTCGAGGCGCGGCTGTACAAGCTGGTGACCAGGGCACGGAACTCCGGCGAGGAGCTCGTGCCGCTCGAGCTGCTGCTCGGCTCGAACCGGGACGACGTCGCCGCCTTTTCCATGGGCGCCACAGGTAGCTGGACCCGGCTCGTCGCGCCGCGTCTTGGCGCGCCGTGGATCTACGGCGCCGCGGGGCCGCTCGCCGCCGCGCCCGGCCAGCCGTCGATCGAACGGTTGCGAGTCGACTACGGCCTGCCGAACCTCCACCGGGCATCGCGGCTGTTCGGCGTCGTCGGCCATCCGGCGGTTCACAGCCTGTCGCCCAGGCTCCACAACGCCGGCTATCGCGACCGCGGCGAGGAAGCCCTCTATGTCGCCTTCGATGCGCCGAGCTTCGAGACCTTCTGGCGCGAGATCGTGCTCTCCGACTTCTTCGACCGGGCCGGTCTGCCGCTCTGCGGCCTGAGCGTGACCGCGCCGCACAAGGCGGCGGCGCTTGCAGCGGCCTCCGAGGCGGGGGACCTGGCGCGCGCTACCCAGGGCGCGAACACCCTGTTGCCGGGCCGGAATGGCGCCGCGAGCAGGCGGTGGAGGGCGGAGAGCACGGATCCTGAGGGGGTCACGGGCCCGCTCCGACGGGGCGGGTTCGATCTGGAGGGCCGCGAGGCGGTTGTCATCGGCGCCGGCGGCGCCGGTCGGGCCGCTGCTCTTGGTCTGGCCGCGGCCGGCGCCCGGGTCGCAGTCGCCAACCGCACGGAGTCGACTGGACGGGCTGCCGCCGAGTCGCTCGGCGTCGCCTTCGTGCCGCTCGAAGAGCTGGACCCCGGCGCCTTCGACATCGTGGTCAACGCGACGTCTCTCGGTCACCGGGCCGACGATCCACTGCCCTGCGACCCGGCGGCGCTTCGTGCCTCGGCGGCCGCGGTCGAGCTGGTCTACGGCGGCGGTCCAACGCCCTGGAGCCGGGCGCTCGGGCTCAGGGGCCTGTTGGTCATCGACGGTCGGGAGGTGCTCCTGCACCAGGGGCTCTCGCAGTTCGAGGCGATGACCGGAAGGACTCTGCCCTTCGAGGTCGGCGCCGCGGCCCTGGGTCTGGAGGCACAACCTTGAAGATCTCAGCCGGCCTGCCGACGGGAGTGTCGGCCGCCCTGTTCGACAGCGCCAGGCGGCGCCGCCTGCTCGAGGCGCGCCTTTCCGCGCTGCTGGAGGAGCGCGGTTTCGCCGAGGTCCTGCTGCCCATCCTCGACTACTTCGAGCCCTACCGCCCGTTGCTGACGGGTCGGCGGCTGGAGCAGCTCTACCGCTTCGTCGACCGGGACGGTCAACTGCTCGTCCTGCGGGGCGACTTCACACCGATGCTGGCGCGACTGCTCGCCCCTCATCTGGACGAGCTGGAACTCCCGCTGCACCTCTACTACCGGGGCGAT
Organism: Thermoanaerobaculia bacterium; assembly: GCA_965232105.1. Lineage (GTDB taxonomy): Bacteria > Acidobacteriota > Thermoanaerobaculia > Multivoradales > Multivoraceae > Multivorans. The sequence continues at coordinate 303,362 of OZ246956.1, read as the reverse complement.
GTCGTGCGTCACCAGCCTCTACGTCCCGGTCGGATGCGCGAGTACTCCCAGTTGGGGGCGGAACTCCTCGGCGGCGACGAGGCCGAAGCGGACGAACAGATGCTGACCCTGTTCTTCGACCTGCTGCTCGAGGCGCGCGGGCAGGCCCCTGAGCCCGCCGACGGCGAGGAGCACGCTCTGCGCGTCGTGCTCGGCGTGGCCGGAGCGCTCGACGAGGCTCTGCTGGCCGCTGCCGGCGAGCAAGAAGCTCCCGACCTCGCGCAGCGCATCGCGAGCCGCGAACGGACCGCCGCTCGGAGGGCCGGTCTGGCCGATGTCGTCGAACGCGGCTACCCGACCGACCTCTCGGTGCTGGGCGGCACGGCAGAGGCGGTGTCCGAGCTGCTCGGCCTGCGGGACCGGTTGTCCTCCGCGTACCGCGACGCCGGCGTCGAGATCGAGGTCGACCTCGCCGAGTTCGCGGCCGCCGCCCTCGATCCGCGGATCAGCGTGGGCGCGGGCCCGCGCGGCTACTACGACGGCCTGATGTTCGCTGCCTACGCGCCGGGGACCGCCCTGGCCCTCGGCGTCGGCGGTCGCTACGACAAGGTGTTCCGGTCGCTCAGCGGCGACTGCTCCGCGGTCGGCTTCTCGTGCGGTCTCGACCTGTTGCTGGAGCTCGGCAACGCGGAGCAGCAGTCATGATCACCTTTGGCCTGCCCAAGGGGCGGAATCTGGGCCCGGCCCGCGCCTCCCTCGAGGCCGCGGGGCTGAACCTCGACGGCCTCGATTCCGCGCGCCTGCGCCAGCGGTTCCCCGACCAGAACGTGCTGGGAACCCCGGTCGAGGTGCTGTTGCTCAAGGACTGGGACCTGCCGCTCTACGTCGAGCACGGGATCGTCGACTGCGCGATCGTCGGCTCGGACGTTCTCGAGGAAACGCAGCCCGACGTCTTCCGGCCGCTCCAGCTGAAGGACGGCAGGAGCCGTCTGTCCCTGATCGCCGAGACTCCCGATCTGCCCAAGCGGAGCGGCCAGCTCCGGGCGGCGACGCGCTATCCGACCTGGGCGGCGCGGCTGCTGGCCGCTCGGAACCTCCACGTCGAGGTGATCCACCTCACGAGCTCGATCGAGCTTGGACCGCTGCTCGACCTGACCGACGTTGCGGTCGACATCGTTCAGACCGGCGGCACGCTCCGGACCCACGACCTGCACGAGGTCGAGGTGCTGGCAGAGGTGGCGCCGACCTTCGTCGTCAACCGGGCGTCGTTTCACGCTCACCGCCGGCGGCTGAGCGGGCTGCTCGGCTCGCTCGAAGAGACGGAGACCGGCGATGGCTGAGGTCTGTGGCAGCGCGCTTCGCGTCCTCGCCGCGGGGAGTTTCGCCGGCCGGGAACGTCTGGAACTCCTCGACCGGCGGGGCCGCGGCGGCCCTGCTGTGGAGATCCGCCAGACGGCGGCCGAGATCGTGGATGGGGTGCGGGCCGGCGGCGACGCCGCCCTGCTCGAGGCGGTGCGCCGCTTCGATGGCCACGACGCTCCCTCGGCCGCCGCGCTGCGCCTTGCCGGTGACCGCCCGCGACCAGCCGGCGACGAGGTCGAGCCGGCGGTTCTCGACGCGATCGAGCGCGCCCGAGGCGCGATCGAGGCCTGGCACCGCGCCCTGCTGCGCGGGCCGGGAGTGGAGCGCGTCGACCGGGACGGCGTCCGGATCGAGGAGCGTCGCATCGCCATTCGCCGAGTCGGCCTCTACGTGCCGGGCGGCCGCTTCCCGTATCCGTCGACCGTGTTGATGACCGCGGTGCCGGCCCGGCTCGCCGGCGTGGAGGAGATCGTCGTCGCGACGCCGCCCCGGGCTTACCGGGACAGTCCGGTGCTGCGGCACGTTCTGGATCTCGCCGGAGTGGACGAGGTTTGGGGCATGGGCGGGGCCCATGCGGTCGCGGCGCTCGCCTACGGCACGGAGTCGGTCCGTCCCGTCGACCTGATCGCGGGGCCGGGCAACGCCTGGGTCGCGGCGGCCAAGCAGCACGTTGCGTCGGATGTCGGCGTCGACCGGGACGCCGGGCCGTCCGAAGTCGTCATCGTCGCCACTGCCGGTGCTCCGGCAGAGTGCGTCGCCGCCGATCTGCTGGCCCAGGCGGAGCACGATCCGCTGGCGGTCGCCGTCCTCGTCACCGACAGCGGCGCGCTCGCGGAGAGCGTCCGCGGCGAAGTCGACTCGCGGCTCGCCGGCCTGCCGACCGCTGAGACGGCTGCGGCGGCCCTCGAGCGGTACGGCGCGGCCTTTGTCGCCGCCGACCTGGACGAGGCGATCGCTCTGGCCGAGCGCATCGCTCCGGAGCACCTGCAGTTGATGGGCGAGGCGGCCGAGGAAAGGGCCGGCGAGCTCCGGAACGCCGGCGCGGTGTTCGTCGGGGCGTCGTCGCCGGTCGTGTTCGGGGACTACGTCGCCGGTCCCAGCCATGTTCTGCCCACGGGCGGCAGCGCGCGCTTCGCCTCCGGCCTCGGCACGGACGATTTCCAGCGGCGCAGCCACACCGTCCGGTTCTCCACCGAGGCCGCGGCGGCCTGGGCTGGCGCCGCCGAGACGCTGGCGGCCACGGAGGGTCTGGCCGCGCATGCCGCGGCGGCCAGGCTGCGCCGCGAGTCCGAAGACCGGGAGACCAGGCGATGAGCGGCCGCGTCGAGAGAGCGGCGGCCCTCGTGCGGCCGGAGGTGCGCGAGCTGTCGCTCTACTCGTTGCACCAGGTCGAAGCCCGCTACAAGCTCGACCAGAACGAGGCGCCCTGGGATCTTCCCCGGTCGCTCAAGCGGGAAGCGCTGGCCCGGCTGGCCGACCGGCCCTGGTCGGAGTACCCGGACTTTCACGCCGACCGGCTGCGGCGGCTGATCGGCGATCTCCACGATTGGCCCATGGAGGGCGTCCTGGTCAGCAACGGTTCCAGCGAACTGCTGACCACCGTGCTGGAGGCGGTCGTCCGTCCGGGCCAGGAGGTGCTCATCTGCGACCCGAGCTTCAGTCCCTACAGGACGTTCGTCGCGCGTGCCGCGGGCTTGCCGCTGCACCTGGAACCGGCTCCCGACCTGCGCCTGCAGATGGAAGAGCTCCAGGCCGAAGTCGAGCGAGACCCGCGGCGGCCCGTGCTCCTGTGCACGCCGAACAACCCGACCGGGGCGTCGGCTGATCCCGAAGTCGTGGAGCGTCTGGCGCGGTCCCTCGACGCGGCCCTCCTGCTCGACAACGCGTACGGCGAGTTCTGCCGCCACGACTACCGGCCGCTGGTGCGGGCGAACCCGAACGTCATCCTGTTCAGGACCCTGTCCAAAGCCTGGTCGCTGGGCGGTATCCGTCTTGGCTACCTGCTCGCCGCGCCGGAACTCGTCGCCCAGTTGATCAAGGTCAAACTGGCCTACAACGTCGGCCACGCCGCGGCCACCATCGGCGAGGTGGCGCTGGAACACGCCGGCCGTTTCCCGCGTCGGGTCGCGGTCGTGCGGGCGCGGCGGGAGCAATGGGCCGCGATGCTCCGGGGCTTCGGCTTCGAGGTCTTCGACTCGGAGGCGAACTTTCTGCTCGCCCGCCACGCCCGCTGTACCGAGCTCCGCGACGGCCTGGCGGCCGAGGGCATCCTGGTCCGGGACGTGAGTCGCTACCCCGGCCTCCGCAACTGCATGCGGATCGGGATCGGCGCCGGGCCTGCCCTCCGTGCGACCCGGCAGGCCCTGGCAGGGATCCTGGGAGGCAAGCCATGAGAGGAGGCAGGGCATGAGAACAGCATCGATCGACCGGAAGACCTCAGAGACCCAGGTCCGCGCGAAGCTGTCGCTCGACGGAGGCGACCGCCGGATCGACACGCCGAACGGGTTCTTCAGCCACATGCTGGACGCGCTGACGCGCCACGGCGGCCTGGGACTCGACCTCACAGCCCGCGGCGATGTCGAGATCGATCTCCACCACACGGTGGAGGACACCGGGATCGTGCTCGGCGACGCGCTCCGGGAAGCGCTCGGCGACCGCGCCGGGGTGCGGCGCTTCGCGCACGCCTTCGCACCGCTCGACGAGGCGCTGGCTCGCGCCGTGATCGACCTCTCGGGCCGGGGGTCGTTTCACTTCCGGTTGCCGCCGGACCTCGAGCACGCCTGGGTCACGACCGAGTTCCCCCTCACCCTGGTCGGCGATTTCTTCGGCGCCCTGGCGGACCGCGGGCGGTTGACCCTGCACCTGGACGTGCTCTGCGGCCGCAACCCGCACCACGTGGCCGAGGCCGCCTTCAAGGCGGTGGCTCTGGCCCTGCGTGACGCGGTGTCGCTCCGGGCCGGAGCGGCCGCCGAAGTGCCGAGCACGAAGGGGAGCCTCACCGCATGACCGGCGCCGCGACATCCCGGAAAGGCCGGCTGCCTGCCCGCGTTCGGCGCGATGCCGCGGCATCGCCTCCCGCCGGCGCGGGCGTGCGGACAACGGTGATCGACGCCGGGGTCGGCAACATCGGCAACCTGGTGCGGGCGCTCCGGCACCTGGGCGCCGAGGTCGAGATCACCTGCGACCCGGCGACGATTCGTGCCTCCCGCTGCCTGGTGCTGCCGGGGGTCGGCGCCTTCCGGCCGCCGCGGGAGGTCCTGCGCGGCGCGCCCGAGGAGGCCATTCGCGCCGCCCTCGACGACGGCGCCACGCTGCTCGGCATCTGCATCGGCTACCAGCTCCTGTTCGAAAGCAGCGAGGAGTTCGGGACGACGGACGGCCTTGCCCTGCTCCCCGGCGGGGTCACCGAGCTGCCCGGTGGCGTGCCGCTGCCCCACATCGGCTGGAACCGCGTCTTCGCGGTCAAGGACCACCCCTTGCTCGCGGACTCGATGGACGACGACCACTACTACTTCGTCCACTCCTTCGCGCCCCGGGATGTGCCGGAAGAGTGGGTGCTCGGGCGGTGCCGGCACGGCCGTAGTTTTCCGGCGATCACCGGTCGCGGGCGGATCGCCGGCACCCAGTTTCATCCCGAGAAGAGCGGCGCCGCGGGCCTGCGGTTGCTCCGCAACTACCTGGCCTGGGCCGGCGACCTGGCCGCCGGGGCCGATGGAGGAGCCTCAGGGGTCGATGGAGGAAACAGTGCAACTGCTGCCGGCAATTGATCTGCGAGGCGGCCAGGTCGTGCGCCTCGAGAGAGGCGACGACGAGCGGCGCACCGTCTACGACGCCGATCCGGGCAACGTGCTCCGCCGCTACCGCGAGGCCGGAGTCGCCCGCATCCACGTCGTCGACCTGGACGCGGCGTTCGGCGACCCGCCGCAACGCGGCGTCGTCCGGGAACTCGCGCGGCGCGCGGCCGAGGTCATCCGTGCGCCCGAGGACGGACGCACGGACTGTTTCGCGCGTGGCGCGGGATCGCGCCGTACGGGTTCGCCGAGCGGACGCGGCGGCATCCAGCTCGGCGGCGGCCTCCGCGACCGCGAGGCGGTCGAGTGGGCTTTCGCGGCCGGCTGCGAGCGGGCCGTGGTGACCTCGCTCATCGTGCGCGACTTCGACGTGTTCGCCGATCTCTGCCGCGAGCACGCGGGACGCATGGTCGCGGCGCTCGACATCGACGGCGGCGAGGTCCGGCTCGCTGGCTGGACCGAGTCGGCCGATCGTTCGCCGGCCGCGCTCTGCGCCGAACTGGCCGATCTGCCCGTGGCCGCGGTACTGGTGACCGACATCTCGCGCGACGGGATGATGCGGGGCCCGAACATCGACCTCGCCTGCCGGATCGGCGATCTGGCCGGCGCCCCGGCGATCCTCTCGGGCGGAGTGCGTTCGGCGGCGGATTTGGAAGCCGCCGCGCGGCGGTCCGAGATCGAAGCCGCGATCGTCGGCCGGGCGCTCTACGACGGTTCGCTCAGTCTGGACGAGGCGATCGCCGCCTGCGGGAGCGCTTGATGAGAGCCACGATCGAACCGACCGGCCTGACGCGCCGGATCATCCCCTGCCTGGACGTCGCGGCCGGCCGCGTGGTCAAGGGCGTCCAGTTCAAGAACCTGACGGATCACGGCGACCCGACCGAGGCGGCGGCCCGCTACGCCGCCGAGGGCGCCGACGAGATCGTCTTCCTGGACATCACCGCCGCGCCCGAGCGCCGCGACACGGACCTCGACTGGGTGCGCCGGACGGCCGAGCAGGTATTCATTCCGCTCAGCGTCGGGGGCGGCGTGCGCAGCGTGGACGACGGCCGCAAGCTGCTTCTCGCCGGCGCCGACAAGCTGGGGATCAATACCGCGGCGGTCGCCGAGCCCGAGTTGTTGACACGCCTTGCCGAGCGTTTCGGGAGCCAGTGCGTCGTGCTCTCGGTCGACGCGAAGCGCCGGGAGGCGTCCGGCGCGGAAGGCCCGAGCTGGGAGGTCGTCACCCACGGCGGCCGCACCCCGACGGGGCTCGACGCGCTGGAGTGGATCGAAGCCGGAATCGAGCGGGGCGCCGGCGAGATCCTGCTCACCAGCATCGACAGCGACGGCATGCAGAGCGGCTACGACCTGGAACTGCTGCGACGGGCGTCGGCGCTGTCGCCGGCGCCGGTTATCGCCTCCGGAGGCGCCGGCACCCTGGAGCATCTGGCCGAGGCCCTGGACACCGACGCCGCGGCGGTGCTCGCCGCCTCGATCTTCCACCAGTCCACGTACTCCGTAGGAGCGGTCAAGGAGTACCTCGGCCGCCGCTATCCGATCCGGGAGACGACGAGATGACAACCACAACGATCGACCCGGCCGCTCTCGTCTACGATGACCGGGGCCTGCTGCCCGTCGTGGTCCAGGACGTCCTTTCGGGCGCGGTGCTCATGCTCGCCTACGCCAACCGGGAGGCCGTGGAGCTCACGCTCACCACCGGTGAGGCTCACTTCTTCAGCCGGTCGAGGCAGGAGTTGTGGCGCAAGGGGGCGACCTCGGGCAACACGCTGGCGGTCGTCGAGGTGCTCCAGGACTGCGATCGGGACGCTCTCCTGGTGCGGGCGCTGCCGGCCGGTCCGGCGTGCCACAACAACACCCGGAGCTGCTTCGAACCGAACGCAGCCGAGTTCGAGCTCGGCTGGCTGGCGCGGGTGCTTGCCGAGCGGGCGACCGCGTCGGCCGAAGAGAGCTACACTGCGCGCCTTCTCGAGCAGGGCGTAGACCGGATCGCGCGCAAGGTCGCGGAGGAAGCGGGAGAGACGGTGATCGCCGGCGTCCGTGCCGACGCGGAGCCCGAGTCGATCGAGCGTCGGGGCGACCTCGCGGCGGAAGCCGCCGATCTTGCGTACCACCTGCTGGTCCTGCTGCAGGCGACCGGCGTCGGGATCGCGGACGTGGCGGCCGAGCTGGGTCGTCGCCACCATGCCGCGGGAAGGCCTTCGTCATGAGCCGGCCCGCCGCGGCCATTGCCCACACCCGGGAGTTCCTGGCCGACACCTCGACGCCTCTCGGCGTCTACAGCAAGTTGGCCGCGCACGCGGACGGAGACGGCGAGGCCCGCCGCTTCCTGCTCGAGAGCATCACCGGCGGCGAACACGTCTCGCGTTACAGCTTCCTGGGCGCGAGCCCGTCGCAGGTGTGCCGGGTGTATCTCGACCGGCTGGAGACGGAAGACCTCCGCCGTGGCGGCGACGTCCGGATCGAAGCCGGCGACCCGCTGCCGAAGCTGCGGCGCCTGCTCGACGGCGTGACGGCGGATCCCGCGCCGCCGTTGCCGTTCGCCGGTGGCTGGACCTTCGCCTTCGGCTTCGACGCGATCCGGCTCGTCGAGCCGTGCCTGGTCGATCATCCGGCCGGCCGGCCTCCCGACCCGTTCGATCTGCCGGTCGCCATCCTCGCCCGTTTCGACGACGTGCTCGTGTTCGACCATGCCCGCCAGCGGATCGTCGCGGTGGCGAACGAGATCGAAGGCGAGTCGACGGCGGCGGATGCCGAGGTCCGGCTCGATGCGCTGCAGGCGGTCCTGGAGAGTCGGGGCGTGACGACGGCGGCCCGGGTCGAGGATCTCGGGGTCAAGGCGGAGACCGCCGACCCCACCCTGGACGACGAGGAGCACGCCCGCGCGGTCAACATCGCGAAGGAGTACATCGCCGCCGGCGACATCTTCCAGGTCGTCCTGGCCCGGCGGTGGAAGATCGACCTCGACGTGCCGCCCGCCACCGTCTACCGGGCGTTGCGGCTCGTCAATCCGTCTCCGTACATGGTGCTGTTCGAGGCGCCGGAAGTGTCGCTGATCGGCGCCTCGCCCGAAATGCTGGTGCGGCGCACGGGGCGTCGCCTGGAGGTACGGCCGATCGCCGGCACCCGCCCGCGCGGCAGGAACGCGGCGGAGGATCGGGTGCTGGCCGAAGAGCTGATGGCCGACCCGAAGGAGCGCGCGGAGCACGTGATGCTCGTGGATCTCGGGCGCAACGACCTCGGCCGGGTGGCAAAGCCCGGCGGCGTTTCGGTTGCCGAGTTCATGGTCATCGAGCACTACAGCGACGTGATGCACATCGTGAGTTCGGTCGAGGCGGAGCAGTCGGCCGAGGCGGGGAAGGGCGCCGGCTCGGCACTCGACGCCCTGCTGGCCTGCTTCCCGGCCGGCACCCTGTCCGGGGCGCCGAAGATCCGCGCCGTGGAGATCATCGACGAACTCGAACCGGAGGCGCGCGGGATGTACGGCGGTTCCGTGGGCTACTTCTCGTTCGGCGGCGACATGGACGCCTGCATCACGATCCGGACGCTGGCGGTCGTGGACGGCGAAGCCTCGATCACCGCGGGAGGCGGCATCGTGGCCGATTCAGACCCGGCGCGCGAGGCGCAGGAGACCCGGGACAAGGCGGCGGCGCTGCTCCGCGCGGTGGCGCTGGCGCGCGAGCTGGAGGGATAGCGGAGCGCTTGCCATGATCCTCGTCATCGACAACTACGACTCGTTCACCTACAACCTGGTCCAGATGCTGGGCGGGCTCGGCGCGGAACTCGATGTCGTGCGAAACGACGTGGAAGGCGTACCGGACCTGCTGGAGCGCAACCCGGACGGCATCGTCCTGTCGCCGGGGCCGGGGCGGCCGGAGGACGCGGGAGTCTGCATCGATCTGTTGCGCGCGACGCCCGACGTGCCGCTTCTGGGCGTCTGCCTCGGGCACCAGGCGTTGGGATCGGCGTTCGGCGGCACGGTCAGCAGGGCGCCGACGCTGATGCACGGCAAGACCTCGGAGGTCGAACACCGTGATCCGGGGGGGCTCCTCGCCGGGCTGCCGTCGCCCTTCGTCGCCACGCGCTACCACTCGCTGGCGGTCGAGGAGGAGAGCCTGCCGGAGTCGCTGGAGCCGCTGGCATGGAGCGAGGACGGGACGCTCATGGCGATGCGGCACCTGGAGTTGCCCTACTGGGGCGTCCAGTTCCATCCGGAATCGGTGCTGACGGACACCGGACCGCAGCTACTTCAGAACTTTCTCGACTACTGCGAGGCGACGAATGACTGATCTCGACCTTTCGGCTCTGCTGCGGACCGCGGTCGCCGGCGAGGACCTCCCCGCAGCAACGGTGGAGGAGCTGTTCGGCCGCCTGATGGACGGGGAACTCTCCGAGGTGTGGAAGAGCGCCTTCCTGGTTGCGCTGGCGGCGAAGGGCGAGTCGGTGGGCGAGATCGCCGGCGCCGCCCGGGCCATGCGGGCGCGCGCGGCGCGGGTGCCGCATACGAGCCGGTATGTGATCGACACCTGCGGCACGGGCGGTGACGGCCGGGGCACGTTCAACATCTCGACCGCGGCCGCGCTGGTCGCGGCGGCGGGCGGTGCGCGGGTCGCCAAGCACGGCAACCGCGCCGTCTCGAGCCGCTCCGGTTCGGCCGACGTGCTCGACGCGCTCGGCGTGCAGCTCTCGGGCGACACGGAGGCGCTCGGCCGTTGCCTCGACGAGGTGGGCATCGCCTTCCTGTTCGCGCCGATGCTCCACCCGGCGATGGCCCAGGTCATGCCGGTGCGGCGCGAACTCGGCGTGCGCACGCTTTTCAACGTGCTGGGGCCGCTGACGAATCCGGCGGGTGCGAAGCGGCAGTTGATCGGCGTTTTTGCTCCGGAACTCGTCGAACCGATCGCGCAGGTGCTGCTCGAACTCGGCAGCGAACACGCGATGGTCGTTCACGGCGACGGCCTGGACGAGATCACGACCGCCGGGGCGACCGCGGTCGCCGAGGTGCGGGGCGGCGAGGTGCGAACGTTCGAGGTCCATCCCCGCGATTTCGGGATCGCCGAGGCGGCGCCGCAAGATCTTCTCGGCGGCGGTCCCGAGGAGAACGTGAAACTGATGCGCGACGTGCTCGCCGGGGGCGGAGGACCGCTGGCCGACATCACCTGCCTCAACGCCGGCGCCGCGCTGCACGTGGCGGCAAGGGCCGACGGGCTCGCCGCCGGTGTTTCGGCCGCGTTCGAGGTGCAGCGTTCGGGGGCGGTTGCCGCGAAACTCGAACAGCTTGCCGGCTGGGCCGGTTCGAGTGGCGGAGGGGCCGAGGACTGAGGTGTCGGAAGTACCCGACATCCTGCGCCGCATCTGCGAGCAGCGGCGCCAGCGCGTGCTGCCCAGCCACGCGGGCAGCCAGCCCGCATCTGTTTCCGACCCTGGGAACCCGGGTGGCGCGATCCGCGCACTCGGGCCAAGGGGGCGCGGATCGCGCCACCCGCGAACCGTTCCGCGCGCCCGTCATCGGGCGCGCGGACGGCACCCGGGCGTCTCGCCCGCGTCCGGGTCCTCGGCGCCGAGCCTGCCCGCCGGCGCGCCCGGCCGCCGTTTCCTTGACGCGATCGAGGCCCGCCGCGGTCGGGCAGTGATCGCCGAGATCAAGATGGGCTCGCCGAAGCTCGGCGACCTCAGGGGACGCTTCGATCCGGTCGCACGGGCGGAGACCTACGCCGCGGCCGGCGCCGCCTGCCTGTCGGTGGTGGTCGAGCCGGACCATTTCCACGGCAGCTACGAGCTGCTCGCCGAGTGCGCCGCCGCCTCGGGCCTGCCCGCGGTGGCGAAGGACTTCGTGGTCGCCGACGTGCAGCTTGAATGGGCGCGTGACGCGGGCGCGTCCGCGGTGTTACTGATCGCCGCGCTCTACAACGGGGCGGAGTTGCGCCGGCTGGCGGCTCTCGCCCAGGGTCTGGGTCTCGTGCCCCTGATCGAGACCCACGACGACGAGGACTTCGAGAAGCTGCGCGCGAGTGGTGGCGGCGACGGTGCCGGCGACCCCGAGTGGCAACTCGTCGGGATCAACAACCGCGACCTCCGCACCTTCGAGGTCGACCTGGAACGGAGCGCCGACCGCGTCGCCCGCCTGCCGGCGTCGGCTCTCAAGGTCGCCGAATCCGGGATTCACACCGGCGCCGACGTCGCCAGGTTGCGGCAGGCGGGCTTCGACGCGTTCCTCATCGGCGAACGCCTGGTGCTCTCCGGCGATCCGGCAACCGCTCTGGCCGACCTACTGGGTGCGCCGGCGTCCCCGCCGGCATCAAGCGCGATGCCGCGAAGCGGCGAGCCCGAGCCAGAGGTGACTCCATGAGAGTCAAGATCTGCGGGGTCACCACCGCCGCCGATGCCCGGCTCGCGGTCGACCTGGGCGCCGACTTCATCGGCCTCAACTTCTACCGCCCCAGCCCACGCTGGATCGACATCGAACAGGCAGCGCGCATCCGTCGCCGCATTGGCGACACCGCCCGAGCAGTAGGCATCTTCGTCAACCACACCCGCGAGCAGGTCGAGGCGATCGACCGGCAGGTCGGCCTGGACTACCTCCAGTTCAGCGGCGACGAGAGCGTAGGTCTCGTCTCGAGATTCGGCGATCGGGCGATCCGTGTCCTTCGCGTCGGCGGCGCCGCAGACCCGACCACGATCCCCGACGAGGATTGCTGGGCCATTCTGATCGACCGCGCCCACGAGAGCCTCTATGGCGGTTCCGGCGAGAGCTGGGACTACGCCGCAGTGGCCGACCTGGTCCGAACACCGGCCGGCGCCGGCGAGCCGCGCCGCCTGTTCGTCGCCGGCGGCATCGGCCCCGCCAACGTCGCCGAGGTCGCGGCCGCGGTCCCCGGCGCCTATGCCGTCGATACCTGTTCGGGTGTCGAGGCCTCGCCCGGACACAAGGACCGCGCCAAGCTGGAGCAGTTGTTCGCCAACCTCGCAGAGGGAGCAGCACGATGAGCGTAAGAACACCTCTCTCCACGAAGGCCATGGAACCGGACGAGGGCGGCCGCTACGGCGTCTACGGCGGCCGCTACGCGCCGGAGACCCTGATGGCGCCGCTCGAGGAGCTGAGCCGCGCCTACGACCGGCTACGACGCAAGCGGGCCTTCCAGCGCCGCCTGAAGCATCTGCTGGAGCACTACGTCGGCCGCCCGACGCCGCTCTACTTCGCCGAGCGGTTGACCGAGCATCTCGGCGGCGCCCGCATCTACCTGAAGCGCGAGGATCTGCTCCACACCGGCGCGCACAAGATCAACAACGCCCTGGGCCAGGTGCTGCTGGCGAAGGAGATGGGCAAGACGCGGATCATCGCCGAGACCGGCGCCGGCCAGCACGGTGTCGCGACCGCGACGGCCGCCGCGCTCCTCGGTCTCGACTGCGTCGTCTACATGGGCGAGGAGGACATGCGCCGCCAGCGCCTGAACGTCTATCGGATGCAGCTTCTGGGAGCGGAAGTGGCGGCCGTCGACGCAGGCAGCCAAACGCTCAAGGACGCGATCAACGAGGCGTTCCGCGACTGGGTCGCGAGCTTCGCCGACACCCACTACGTCCTCGGCACGGTGACCGGTCCGGAGCCCTATCCCCGGATGGTGCGGCAGTTCCACAGCGTGATCGGCGCCGAGGCCCGGCGCCAGTTGAAGCGGCAGACCGGCGCCGCGGATCCGGATGTCGCGATCGCCTGCGTTGGCGGCGGCAGCAACGCGATGGGCCTGTTCTCCGCTTTCCTCGACCGGCCGGACGTGTTGCTCGTCGGCGTGGAGGCCGGCGGCCGCGGACCGGACCTGGGGGACCACGCGGCGCGCTTTTCCGGCGGCACGCTGGGCGTGCTCCACGGCGCGCGCACGCTGGTCCTCCAGGACGAAGAGGGCCAGGTTGTCGGCACGCACTCCGTTTCGGCCGGGCTCGACTACCCGGCGGTCGGCCCCGAGCATGTGTTCCTGCACGCGCATGGCCAGATCGAGTTCACGTCGGCCACCGACCAGGAGGCGATCGACGCCTTCCACCTGCTGTCGGCGACGGAAGGCATCCTGCCCGCGCTCGAATCGGCGCACGCGATCGCCGAGGTCACGAAGCGCGCTCCCGGGATGGACCCGGACCAGGTCATCATGGTCAATCTCTCCGGCCGCGGCGACAAGGACGTGGAGTCTGTGCTCGAGTACGGAGCCGACAAGTGACCCCTCGCCGCAAGCGTCCCTCCCGCAACGGCGCCATCGCCGCCGCATTCGCAAGCTGCTCCAGGCAGAAGCGAGCCGCCTTCATCCCCTTCCTGGTCGCCGGGGATCCCTCGCTCGCGGCCGCGCCCGACCTGCTGCGCGCCCTGGTCGCGGGCGGCGCCGACGTGATCGAACTCGGCGTCTCCTTTTCCGATCCAATCGCCGACGGTCCCACGATCCAGCGTGCTTCGAACCGGGCTCTCGCCGCCGGCTCCTCCCTCAGCGCGGTGCTCGGGATCGTCGAGCGGCACCGGGAGGAACTGGGCGTTCCGATCGTCCTCTTCACGTACTACAACCCGGTCCACGCCCGCGGCGTGGCGACTTTCGCCGCCCAGGCCGCCGACAGCGGCGTCGACGGCGTGCTCTGCGTCGACCTGCCGCCCGACGAGGGCCTGCGGGAACTTCAGCCGGCCCTCTCGGAACGCGATGTCGACTCGATCTATCTGATCGCCGCGACCAGCACGAAGGAGCGCATCGACCGCGCCGCGGCGGCATCGAACGGCTTCGTGTACTACACGGCCCGCTCCGACGTGACCGGCGAGCGCGACGACCTGATCCCGACGCTGGAGCGGGAAGTGAAGCGGGTCCGCCGCCGGGTCCGCCTTCCCGTCGCCGTCGGCTTCGGCATCTCGACCCCCGAACAGGTCGAGGAAGTGGCCGGGGTGGCCCACGGCGTCGTCGTCGGCAGCTCCCTGGTGCGCCTGGTCGAGGAGAACGCCGCCGAGCCGGATCTGGCAGCGCGGCTCGAACGTCGCGTCGGCGAACTGACCGCGCCGCTTCGCGGCTGACGCCGCTCTCGGCGGCGCGAGGCGCGCACGCGGTCAGAATGGGTTGACGACGGTCAGTGACTCGATCTCCTGGCCGTCCTGGAGGTCTTCGCTGTAGAGCACCTTGCAGTCCGACTCCAGGGCGGCCGCGACGATCAGCGAATCGTAGAAGCTGAATCGCCACCGACGGTGGACCGAGAGCGCCCGTTCGTAGAGGGAGATACTGGGGAAGACGGAGCACAGCGGATCCAGCACCTCACGCAGGTAGCGAAGCGTTTGTTCGTCCGAGAGAGGGCGCTCGAACTTCCGTAGGGCAACGTTCAGGAACTCCTGCACGACCTGGGAGCTCACGACTCCTTCACCAGTGCCCAGCGCATGCTCGACGAGGCCGCGCGCCCTTGTCCGCTTGTCGGGCTCTCGGTGATCGAAGCTGTACACGAAGATGTTGGTGTCGAGAAAGAACTCAGCGGGCATTCATCTCCTCCCGCGAGAATCGACGGCCGCTCGAAACCTCCGCCATCGCATCCATGAGGCGGCGGTACTCCCTGACCCGGCGTTCGCCCTGCTGGCTTCGGGCGTACTGTCCGAGCCAGACACGGAACTCCGCGTTCAGAGTAGTCCTTCTCCGCCGGGCTTTTTCGCGAGCCGCGTCGATGAGCTTCTCGTCAGCACTGAGAGTGATGTTCCTCACGTTCTCCTCGCCATTGCAGTGTGCACGAGAAGGCAGTGTACACGAGTCCAGTGTCCCGCGCGCGACTCAGTTCCGGACAATCGCCATCGACATCGTTCCCCGGGCCGAGAGCAGGGTCGGGGAGTAGCTCTCCACCGCCGGCCTAGCCGGCCATCATCCGCACTACCTTTTCGGCGATCGTGTACACCGCGAACCCGATGTACATCACGGAAGCGATGCCCACGAAGAAGATGTTGATCCAGCCGGGTCGCGCCGACTTCGGCAGCTTCGTCATGTTCATGTACAACAGCAGCGGCACGTAGACCGCCATGGCGAATCCGCCGATGAGCGCCGAATAGAACAGGAAATCGAGTCCCGCCGTGCCCCTTCTCTCGAAGAAGGCGACGCTGGCCGTTCCGATGACGATCGTCGCGGCCACCAGGACGAGATACCACTTCTCCAGGGAGAGCCGCCGGCCGAACTTGAAGCTGGTGTGGAGCATGTCCGCGAAGATCCGGCTGCCGCCGTCCACGCCTCCCAACTGGGAGCTGAACAGCGCCGCCATGCCGACGAACAGGAACAGGTAGTGCCCGGAGGCGCCCATGCTCTCTTCCAGAATCCCGGCCAGGTCCCATACGAGGCTCCCGCGGCTGGGAACGAGACCTTCGGGATGCAGTACGGCGAGTGAGCCGAAGATGAACAGGAACATCGTGAAGCTGCCGAGGATCCAGAAGCAGAAGACCTGATCCACCCACACGTACTTCATCCAGTCCCGGAAGCGCCGGCGGTTCTCCTCCGACTCGGGATAGACGTAGCCGGCGTCTATCTCCTTTACTTCGTGTTTGTGTGTCGGGCTCATGAGTGGCGGCATCCGGCGCCCCATGCCGATCTTCTTTTCGCGCAGGTAGTAGGCGTAGTAGAGATTGCCGAGGCCCCCCAGTCCCGCGAATACGAGCGCGCCGAAGAACTGGCTGAATGCGAATGGCGGACGTGCTTCGCCGTTCACCGGCGGAATCTCAACGGGAAAGTCCGGGAAGCGCCCCACGTTCAGCAGGCCGCGCCACATGTCACCGAAGAGATCCGCTGATCCGATCTCCCAGACGACGTAGACGAGACCCACGACGATGACGGCGACGAGCCCCATGATGCAACGTTCGACCGCGGTATAGATGACCTTGGGTCCGAAGAGAATGGCCGCGATCACGGCGAACACGATCGCGGTCCACACCCACTCCGCCCAAAGCCACTCGGGGAGACTCTTGTTCTCGATACCGAAGATCAGGCTCCGAAGGGAGACGCCGGTCTCGCGAGCCCAACCTGGAAGGAACTTTCCGACGACGACGAGGAAGACCCAGAGGTAGACGATGAGCTTGACAACCCGGACCATTCCGATCAGGGGGCTTTCGCCTGTGACCACGGTCCAGCGTCCGACCTCGACGTTGATCCAGAGTTGGAGGAAGATCCCGATCGCGGCCGCCCAAATGAGCTGCGCTCCAACGATCGATGTGATCCACGGCCACATGATCAACTCGCCGGAGCCGATCGCGATGCCGGCCATGACGATGCCCGGGCCCATCATCTTGAAGAGCGCGGTCTTGCGCTTCGGCAGCTCAGCCTGTTGCAGCGGCGGGACGGGTACGGGCATGGGCAGGTCCTTCGAGTTTCGATTGAGGAGTGTTGTCGAGGGACGTGAGACTACGGGTAGGGGCCGGTCTCAGTTCGCAGCTTCCCGATTCGGAACGGTGACGGGTTCGCGAATGAGTGACATGACCCCCGTCGTCTCGTCCCGGACGCCGACGGCGACCTGGTAGCCGCCCTCCGGCAGGTTCATCGCGACTTCGACGCGGTAGCTGCCGTCGACGGCCGGGATGCCGTTCTCGCCGCCGACGGCGACCGTCTTCTGGCGGACGGTGGTTCGGGCGCCCTTCTCGTCCTCGACGGCGACGAGCCAGAGCCGGAGCTGGGCGCTCGCGTTGCCTGTGGCGCCGGTCTTCCCGGGCAGGGTCACGATCGCATCGGCCGGCACGCTGACGGCGACCGCCAGCTCGTGGACCTTCTTCTCCAGCGGCGTGGTAACGCCGAGCTCGACGTTCGCTCCGAGGGGATTCTCCGGGGCGCCCAGGTAGGCGACCGACAGCAGCCGCTCGGCGAGCCGTTCGTCGAGCGGCTTGGCGCGGTAGGTGCGGCGGTACTCGATCCTGCGGCCCTTGGCGGCGCCGGGCGCGAGCAGGACCCTGATCTGCCGTACCCGGTCCAGCTTGCGTTCGCCGGCGATGAAACCGAGGGAGTACGAAGCCGCGAATTGCTTCGAGACGTCGTCGAGGAGGATCGCCAGGTCGTTGGCGTTGGTCAGCGCCTTGCCGCCGGTCTCCTGAGCGAGGAGGTAGAGCCCGCTCTGCGCGTTCATCGCGCGCAGGCTGACATTCTGGAAGCTGGGGCCCATCCGGGGGTTGTCGAGCGAGATGTCGGCACTGGCGCTCCGCAGGCCGGCGGCGTCAAGGCCGTAGAACGTGACCCGGTTCGCGTTGGCGTGAGCTGCTATCCGGTTGAAGCGGCGGCTCTCGTCGTACTGGGTCATCTCCGACATCGTCTCGGAGGGTGCGCTGGGCCGGAGATCCCTGCAGAGCTCATTGCCGAGATAGTCGAGAACCGAGATCCCCGGCCGTTGCGGCAGACCGTCCGTGATGTGCACGACCGCCTTCTTGCCCGGCACTCCGGCGAGCGTCGTCACCAGGTCGGCGAGGCCGTCGACGGCGATGGCCGCGCTCGTTGCCTCGTTGTCCGCGTACTGCCTTGCCGCCGAGAGCATGTCGCCCCAGTTGTCCACGCAAGGGCGGCAGAAAGGCGTCATTCGGCAGATCTCGTAGCTGTCGATCACGCTCTTGATCGCGAACCGGCGGGCACCGTCGCCGTTCTGGATCGCGCGCGGCGACCCCTTCGGAACGGCCGCGGCGCCGGCCAGAATTGCGTCCAGATCGCGCGTCGGTCGCACGAGCACTTCGAGCCGGTTGACGAACCGCGCCAGCATGAAGCTCGCCTCCAGGGCTCGCCACGGTTCGACCGCGGTCTCCAGGCGCCGCAGCAACCGGGTGCGGTGAGACGGGAAGATGTTCGGGTCGTCGAGGTAGAAGACGACCGTCAGCGGCCCGCCGTCCGCGGCGCCGGGACGAGCCTCGCTTCGGACTGCAGTGCGCGTCCTGTTGCGGCGGCCGGTTCGTTCTTCCACCGCGGAGATGGCTGACTCGTAGAAGTTCGCGACCTCGACCGGCTCGCCGTCAACGTAGAGCTCGAAGTCCTCGCGGTCCAAGCCCTTGACCGGGCGGCCCTTCCTGTCCGTGACGACGACGTCGACTTCGACCACCTGCACGTCGACGCTCTCGACGAAGGGTTGGGTTGGCTGGGCTTGCAGCCACGTCGAGCCGGCGAGGCTCAGTAGCAGCGCGGCGAACACCGGGGCGAGTCCACGATCGTGGTCAGTGAGTGTCATGTGCTTCGGCATTGACGAACCGCTCGACCTCCCCGTGAACCCGCGCCAGGGTGCGCCGCGAGGGGCCGGCAGATGTCACGTCAGACGAGCGTCGCCGTGAACGGATTTACGAGTGCGACGCCACAGCCTCTGAAGTCGCGCGTGTTGCGGGTCGCCAAGGGGAGCTGATGCTCCAGGGCGGTAGCGGCGATCAGCATGTCGGCCTGGGTTCGCGTTTCGCCGGTGGCCTGGAATCGGCCGCGGAGATCTCCGGCACGGCGCGCTACGGCTTCGGTGACGGGCAGCGCCTCGCAGTAGACCTCCATGAACTCGCTGAACCAGGTTTCCAGTCGTTGCGTCGGCCGCCACGACAGCCCGTAGCGCACTTCCTCCACACTGACCACGCTGAAACCGAAGGGCGGCTTCACGGTGGTCGCCCATCGCTCGACCGCGGGGTCGGGTCGCGGCCGACTCAGTTCGGCCACGATGTTCGTGTCGAGCAGGATCACCCCGCGTTTGCCCGCGACCGGCCGGCCTCGCCGTCTTCGTGTTCGTCGAAGTCGTCGGGCCAGCCTTCCCGGTTCCGGCGCTCCGGGACCTGCAACTCGTAGTCCTCGTCCGCGCAAGTGGCGCGGAACTCGGCGAAGAGGTCAGCAAGGGTTCTTGCGGACCGTCGTTGCCTTCTTTCAACCGCGTTGAGAATGTTGGGGTTCACCACGGCGGCTACCAGTTGGTCTCGGTTGAAGATCTTCTGAGGCTCGCTTTGGGACCTGCGAACGACCTCGGAGAACTGCTGCTTCGCGGCGCCGATGCGCCAGGAGCTCGCGTCCATGATGGACACGTTATGGGGCCCGACATGGACAAGTCAAGCGGCTACGATGCTGCGCTGACGTTGCAGCCAACTGTTGCTCCATGACGATGATGGCCCCCCGTTCCACCGCCGCCTTCCAGGCCGTGGTCGCCGGCCTCCTGTTCTCGACCGGCGGCGCCGCGGTCAAGGCGACGGAACTCGATGCCTGGCAGGTGGCGGGGATGCGGTCCGTCGTTGCGGCCGCCGTGTTGCTGCTTGCGATTCCAGCCGCGCGGCGGTGGGCTGGCGGTGCGGGGCGGCGCGGACGAGCCTCCGCGTCCGCCTGGTGGCGCCACCCGGCGCGGCGCCGGGCCCTGCTCCTGACCCTGGGAACCGGCTTCTGCTATTGCATGACTCTGGTCCTGTTCGTCCACGCGAACAAGCGGACCACGGCCGCCGAGACGATCTTCCTCCAGTCGACGGCGCCGCTGTTCGTGCTGCTGCTGTCCCCCCTCCTGCTGCGGGAGCGGCCTTCCGGCCGGCAGCTCCTGTTCGTGCCGCTGTTCGGCGCCGGCCTGGCGATGGCCTTCTTCGGCGGCGCCGACGCGGCGACCACAGCGCCCGATCCCCGAACCGGGAACGTGCTGGCCACCTTCTGCGGGCTGGCCTACGGTTTGACCTTGATCGGCCTGCGCGCCGCGGGCCGCCCGGCGGCCGCGGCGCGATCAGCCGGAACGCCCGGCGGAGTGTCCTCTGCAGGGGACAGTAGCGCGATCCGGCCCCCCGGCATCGCGGCCGCCGCCTGCGGCAACGTGATCGTGTGCCTCGCGTGCTTGCCGGTGATGGCGCCGCTCGGGTCCGTCGGACCGGGCGACCTTCTGGTCGTGGCCTATCTCGGGCTCTTCCAGGTTGCCTTCGCCTACGTCCTCGTCACCCGTGCCGCGCGCGTTCTGCAGGCGCCCGTTCTTGCCCTCCTGCTGCTTCTGGAGCCGGCGCTCACCCCGTTCTGGGCGCTGTGGTTCCACGGGGAGCAGCCGCACCTGCTGACCTGGTTGGGCGGCGGGCTCGTGGCGCTGGCGACGGTGCTGCTGGCGACGGTGGTGCGGTCGGCGGCGGACTAGGAGGCAGTGTAGGAGGCTGTGTTGTACCGGCTTCGCCGCGGTGCCCGTCAGGGAACGCGGGCATCCTGCCCGCATCCGGCTTTGAGCGGCCCTCTGCTAAACAATCGGCCTTTGCGGCGTCTTCACCATTGAACCGACCGGTGAACCGGCGCCAAGCCGACGCCCGGGGCCAAGGAGACGCCGCTTGACGAATGCAAGCCCAATGACCACAGAGCCGCCCACGGCGCCTCCGCCGATCCATGATTCGACCGGGACGGCGCTGCGCGAGCTGTTCGAAGAACATCATCAACTCATCTTCCGTACCGCCTGGCGGGTCACCGGCAACCCGAGCGACGCGGAGGACGTGCTGCAGACGATCTTCCTGCGACTGCTGAAGCGGCCTCCCGCGGCGCTTGAGACGGGGAACGCCGGCGGCTACCTGAGGCGGGCGGCGATCAACGCGTCGCTCGACCTGATCCGGTCCCGCAAGCGCTCCCGCCTGGTGGCGCTTGACCAGCAGTTGATCGAGGAAGTGGAGCCGGCCCTCGACGGCGCGAGCGATCCGGGCCGGCGTTTCGCTGGCCTGGAGTTGCGCGACAGGCTGCGCCGGGAGCTGGCGAAGGTGAATCCGCGGGCCGCGGAGATGTTCGTTCTCCGCTACTTCGAGGGCTACCGGAACTCGGAGATCGGCCCGATGATGGGGACTTCGCGGATGACGGTGGCGGTGACGCTGCACCGCCTGCGCAAGCGGTTGAGCCTGGCGCTTTCCGAAGAGCCGGCGGAAACGGAGCCGAGAGGCCCGGGACGGGGAAAGAACGAAGAAGGACTGGAAGGCCAAGGACTGGAAGGCACAGGGAGGGCGCGACGATGAGCGACCGCAACTCGAGGAATCGGATCCTGATGGACACCGCGCGGGCGATCGCAGCCGAGCAGCCGCCAGCCGTAATCGAGGCGGCCGCGGCGGAGAGGGTGCGCAGCGCCCTGTCGGCGGCTACCGCGTCGGCGGCGACCGCGGGCGCCGGAGCCGGCGACCTGGAATCCAGCGAGGCCGGCGCCTCGATCGAGACCCTGACCCGGTGCGCCGACTACCAGGCGCGGATGCCGGCGCTGGTCGCGGGTACCTTGCCCGAGGCCCAGCGCCTCCTCGTCGAGGATCACACCCGCGAGTGCATTCCCTGCCGCAGGCACCTGCAGGCAGTTCGTGCCGGCCGCGCCGTTTCGGACGCGCCGTCGGGTCCGGCGGCGCCGGCCCGTGTCGGCCGCTACTACGCGGCCGCGGCGGCGGTGGCCGGCGTGGCCGCCACGGGCGTCTGGCTCAGCCAGCAGATTCTGCAGCCCCCCCAGGACGGGATCATCCAGGTCCAGAACGTCGACGGCAGGATGTTCGTTGCCGGTTCCGGCGGCGATTCGGACCTCGTTCCGCTCGCCCCCGGCGACGCGGTTGACGGCGGCGCCCGGATCCGCACCGGCGCCGGCAGCCGCGGCGTGTTCGAGCTCGCGGACGGGTCGCGCATCGAGGCCGCGGGTCTCACCACGTTCCGCGTCGACGCCCGCCGCCGCGGCGATCGCATCCGGGTCGACCGGGGCAGCGTGATCGTTCAGGCGGCGGAGCAGGAGAACCGATCGCTCGTCGTGTCGACCGAGGAGATGCTCGTGTCGGTCAAGGGCACGATCTTCGCGGTGACCCACGGCGTCAAGGGCTCTCGCGTCTCGGTGATCGAGGGCGAGGTCGAGGTCGAGAAGGGCCGCGAGCGGCACAACCTGCTGGCCGGCGATCAACTGCGGAGCCGGCCGACGCTGATCGCGATGACGCTGCAGGAGGAGGTCGGCTGGAGCCAGGACGCGGACCGCTACCTGGCGCTGCTCGAAGAGTTCAGGTCGCTGCGCAGCGAACTGAACCAGTTGATGGAAGCGGCGCCGGTGCGGCACTCGACCCGGTTGCTCGACCTGATGCCGAGCGATACGACCGTCTACCTGGCGATGCCGAATGCTCCGGCGACACTCGGGGATCTGTTCGAGCTGGTGCGCTCGCGGGTGGAGTCGAGCGAACTGCTCGCCGAGTGGTGGGAGCAGTTCGAGGGCTCCGACGAGGCGGGCACGATCGAAGACGTGGTCGCTGCTCTGCGCGGCCTCGGGGATGCGATGGGCGACGAGACGGTCGTCGGCGTTGTCGGTGACCCCGTAGAGGAAGACATGGCCCCGCTGGCGGTCACCGAAGTGACCGACTCCGCCGCCCTGCGTGAGGCGATCGAGGGCCACCTGGCGGAACTCGCGTCGGCAACCGACGAAACGCCGGTGAACATCGTCGACGACCTTGAGGCGGCTACCGAGCAGGACGAAGGGCTCCTGCTGTGGGTCGCCGACGACATTGCCGCGGCCTCGACTTCGCTGATCGCCCTGCGCACCGTGGCCGCGAACCGCAACGGCGCCGCCAACCCCTTCGTCGGCTCGCGCCTGCACGGCCGGCTGGCGCAGCGCTACGAGGAAGGCGCGGAGCTGCTCGCCGCGGTCGACCTGGCGGGCGTCATCTCCAGAATCCGCGACGCGGCGGAGAACGAAGAGGACGAGGAGGGCACGGAAGACGAGGAGGATGACGAGGACGTGGACGAAGTCGCGGTCTTCGCCTTCACGGGGCTCGACAAGGTCCAGGATCTCGTTGTCGCCCGCACGCAGGAAGGCGACCGGGCCAACGTGACGGCCGCGCTGAGCTTCGACGGCGAGCGTTCGGGAGTCGTGTCGTGGCTGGCTGAACCGGGCGCGAACGGGGCACTCGAGTTCTTCTCGCCCGATGCGTCCTTCGTTTCGGCCGGCGTGATCGAGAGTCCTGGCACGATCTACGACCAGTTGACGGGCTTCCTGAGCGAACACGGCATCGACGTGGACGCGCCGATGGCCGAGGTCGAGGCCGAACTCGGGCTGTCGCTGCGCGACGACCTGCTCCAGCACGTGGGCGGCGAGTACGCGGTCGGCATCGACGGTCCGGTGCTGCCGTCCCCGGCGTGGAAAGCGGTGGCGTCGGTCTACGATGCGGATGCGCTGCAGGGTTCGATCGAGATGCTGGTGGAGAAGGCGACGGAGGTTCTCGGGAATCTGGAGCGCGCCGGGGATGCACAGCTCGTTCTCGACGAGCAGGAATCGGGTGGCCGCACCGTTTACCGTCTAGCCTTGGAGATCGACGATGGCGACGAGGAGGGCGGCGAAGCGGGTGAAGGCGAACACGACGGCGCAGACGAAGAAGCCGCCGCCGGCGCGGCCCTTCTGCGCCTGCTCGAAACTCCGCAGATCTTCTACACGTACTTTGACGGGTACATGGTGAGCGCCTCCAAAGTGGCAACGATCGACACCGCGATCCGGTACCGCGGCAGTGGCGCGTCGCTGACCTCGAGCCAGGAGTTCCTCGATCTGCTGCCCGAGAACGGCTACGCCGACTTCTCCGCGATGGTCTACAACCGGCTTGCCGAGACGGCGAGCGAACTGTTCGACCTGCTGCCGACCGATGTCGCGGGCGACGATCAGCAGGCCGTGGTCCGGGCGATCGAGGAACAGCTCAGCAGTCAGGGGCCGGCGCTCTACACGGTGTACGCGGGCCGCAGCGAGATCGTCGTGACGTCCAGCGGTCCGAGCCTGCTGGCCTTCACCGGGCTGGGTTCGCTGCCCGGACTCCGCAATCTTCTGGAGGACCTGGACTCGATCGACGACGGAGCCGATTCGGAACCGGAGGCCGAGCCGGCGGCCGGTGTGGACGACCAGGTCGCCGGGATCCGGACGGCGCCGAAGGACACGGCCCTTCGGCCGGCCGCTTGACGAGCGCCGGAACGGAGCGATGACCTTTTCGTGACGAGCACGGCGGCAACTGGCACGGAGGGGCAGAAGCCGGCGACCGGGGCGTCGCCGCCCGTGATCGACCTCGACGGTCTGAGCGTCCGATTCGGCCGGCACCAAGTCCTGGACGACCTGCGAGGCGCCTTCTCGGGCCGGGCGATCGGTCTGCTGGGGCCGAACGGCGCCGGCAAGACGACGCTCCTGAACACCCTGCTCGGCTTCTACAAGCCAACCGCGGGAACCGCCCGCCTGTTCGACATGGACATCACGGCCCAGGGCCGGGAACTCCGGCGGCGGGTCGGCTACATGCCCGAGCGGGACGCCTTCATCGCCGGCATCTCCGGCGTGCGTTTCGTGCGGTTGATGGCTGAGCTTTCGGGGCTGCCGCCCGAGGCGGCTCTCGAGCGCGCGCACGAGGTCTTCTTCTACGTCGGTCTGGGCGAGGCGCGCTACCGCAACGTGGAGACCTATTCGCTGGGCATGAAGCAGTTGCTCAAGCTGGCGCAGGCGATCGCCCACGGGCCGAGCCTCCTGTTCCTCGACGAACCGACGAACGGTCTCGACCCGCCGGCGCGTCTCCGGATGCTGCGGCTGATCCGCGAGATCCGGGATTCGGGCAAAGCGCGGATCGTCGTCTCGTCGCACCTGCTGCGCGACGTGGAGGAGTGCTGCGAGGAGGTACTGGTCCTCAACCGGGGCAAGATCGCCACCTACTGCAACCTGGCCGAGGAGCGCCGCGCCAACCGCCGCTTCCTCGAACTGGACCTGGGCGCGGAGCGCGAGGGCGCCGGCAGCGCCTTCCGCGGCGCGATCGAGGGGCTCGGCTGCGAGGTCGCGGTGGTCAACCGGCGCCGGATCAAGGCCGTTCTGCCGCCGGGCGTCGGGGTGCGCCACATCTACGCCTCGGCGATCGAGCAGGACGTGACGATCCGTCGCCTGGACTACAAGCGCACTTCGCTCGAGGACATCTTCCTCAAGGCGATGGAGGGCGACGATGGCCGTCTATGACCACGGCTACAGGTGCTACGGGGGCGCGCTGATGCCGGCGCGGAGCCGGTTCCTCGTCATCAGCCGGTACGGTCTGCGGGACGTCTTCGCGTCGCGGTTGTTCCTCGCCTTCTTCGCTTTCTGCTTCGCCTGGCCGCTCGTCCTGCTGGTCGCCATGTACCTGCGCTACAACGCCGAGGCCCTCGCCCTGATCAACATCAGCGCGTCCGACCTGCTGGACTTGGTCCAGGTCAACACCTGGTTCTTCCAGAACCTGTTCCTGCGCGCCCAGTTGTATCTCGCCTTCGTCGTCGTCCTGGTGGTCGGGCCGTCGCTCGTGTCGGCGGACCTCCGCAACCGGGCGATGCCTCTCTACCTCTCGCGGCCGCTGACGCGAACCGACTACGTGCTCGGCAAGCTCGTCGTGCTCGGCGTTCTGGTGTCGGCGATCACCTGGGTCCCGGGGTTGCTCCTGTTCGCGATCCAGGCCGCCCTCGGCGGCGGCGAGTGGTTGGCGGAGCACTGGCGAGTCGCGCCGTCCCTGGTCGTCGTGTCGACGGTGTGGATGTTGTGCATGTCGTTGCCGATGCTGGCGATCGCGGCCTGGGTGAAGTGGAAGCCCTGGGCGCGGATCGTGTTCCTGGGCGCCATCCTGAGCGGCACTGCCTTCGGCGAGTTCTACAAGCAGTTCTACGATTCCTGGCTGGGCAGCATGGTCGTGGCGTTCGACGTGACGGCCGCGCTCTCCTCTTCGGTTTTCGGCACGGAAGGGAGCGTGCAGATGCCGGGCGCGGCCGCCTGGCTGGCGGCGGTCGGGCTCGTGGCGCTGTCGGCGGCGCTGCTGTACCGGCGCGTGCGCGCGTTCGAGGTCGTCAAGTGAGCGGCGCGGCAAACATCACGCTCCGCGACGTCTCCAAGTTCTACGGCGACGTGCTGGGCGTCAACCGCGTGGACCTCGTGATCGAGCCCGGGATCACCAGCCTCGTCGGACCGAACGGGTCGGGCAAGAGCACCCTGATGAACCTGCTCGCGGGCCTGCTGCGGCCGACCCGGGGCGAGATCAGCATCCTCGGCGTTTCCGCCTCTCGGCCGCAGGACCTGTTCCGCAACTTCGGTTACTGCACCCAGTACGACTCCTTCCCGCGGGGTGTGACCGGGTGGCAGTTCGTCTTCTCCTACCTGTTGCTGCACGGCCTGGGCCGGGGCGAAGCCGAGCGGCTCACCGCGCAGGCCCTGGAGCGGGTCGGCCTGATCGAGGCGGCGCACCGGAGGGTCGCGGGCTACAGCAAGGGCATGCGGCAGCGGATCAAGCTGGCGCAGGCGATCGCCCACCATCCGCGGGTCATGGTGCTCGACGAGCCGCTCAACGGTCTCGACCCGATGGTCCGCGCCGAGACGATCGAACTGTTTCGTCAACTGGCCAGCGAAGGCCAGCACGTGCTCATCTCGAGTCACATCCTGCACGAGGTCGATCTGCTCTCGGACCGCGTCATCCTGATCTCGAACGGGTACATCGTGGCCGAGGGCGAGGTTCCGGGCATGCGGGAGGAGGTCGCTGAGGCTCGCGAACAGCCGATGCAGGTGTTCGTGCGCTGCGACCGTCCGCAGTGGCTCGCCGGCCGCGCCTTCGAGCTCGATCACGTCACCGAGGTCCAGCTCCACGACGACGGCGGCGGCCTTCACCTGCGCACCCGCGACGCGGACCGCTTCCTGCGCCTGGTCGGCGAGCTGGTCGCCGAGGGCGGTGTGGAAGTCGAAGCCGTGGGGCCGGCCGACAGCGATCTGCAGGCCGTGTACCGCTACCTGATGGTCGACGAGGAGGAGCCGTCGTGACCGTGGTCCCCGAGGCCGCCGGTTCGAAGGGCGTCGACTGGACGCTCCTCGGCCGGCAGGTCGGCGGGCTGGTGCGGCTCGAACTGCGGCGGCTGCTGATGACGCGCCGGGCCGTGATCCTGGGTTTGGCGGCGTCGGTTCCGGTGGTCATCGTCCTGCTCGTGGGCTCGATACGGATCGGCGGGCAGACGGTGCTGGAGCGGTTCGGCAACCGGGTGGTGTACGAGACGATCTTCGAGACCGTCTTCCTCGGAGCGATCCTGTTCTTCGGCTGCCTGTACGTGTTCTTCAACCTGTTCCGGGGCGAGATCCTCGAGCGCAGCCTGCACTACCTGCTGCTCGTGCCGCTTCGCCGGGAACTCGTCGTCACGGCCAAGTACGTCGCCGCGGTGGCGGCGGTGGCGCTCCTGTTCATGGCCAGCACCGTCTTCAGCTATGCGCTGATCTACCTGCCGGTGGGGGTCTCCGGGGCGATCGAGGACCTCACGGCCGGTCCCGGCGGCGCTCATCTCGTCGCCTACCTGGGCGTGACCCTGCTGGCGTGCATCGGCTACGGCTCCCTGTTCATGCTGATCGGCATGCTGTTCAGGAACCCCATCATCCCGGCCGGCATCCTGTACGTCTGGGAGATGCTGCACTTCCTGCTGCCTCCGGCGCTCAAGAAGCTCAGCGTGATCCACTACCTGAAGGGTCTGCTGCCCGTGCCGCTCTCCGACGGCCCGTTCGCCGTGGTCGTCGAACCGCCTCCCGTGGCCGTCTCGATCTTCGGTTTGCTGGCCTTTACGGCCGTCGTGCTCGCTGCGACCGCGCTGATCATCCGGCGCCTGGAGATCCGCTACACCGAGGACTGATCTGCCACCATAGGCCCATGGCCACCCTCGACATCGGCGGCCTCGCAATCCCCGAAGCGGCGCTGACTTTCAAGTTCGTCCGTGCCTCCGGCCCGGGAGGGCAGAACGTGAACAAGGTAGCGACGGCCGCCCAGTGCCGCCTCGACCTCGACGCGGCCGGCATCGAAGGTCCGTTGCGCGTTCGCCTGAAGCGCGTGGCCGGCAAGCGCCTTACCGTCGCCGGCGAGATCGTCGTGTCCGCCGACACCCACCGCACGCAGGCCCGCAACCGGGCCGAAGCGTTGTCGCGGCTCGCGGCGATGATCGAGGAGGCCCGCACCGAGCCCCGTCCGCGCCGCCCCACCCGGCCTTCGGCCCGCGCCAGGGCGAAGAGGCTCGCGGAAAAACGGCGCCGCGGCGAGACGAAGAAGCGCCGCGGCCCGGTCGATGCCGGCGCCGAGTAAGCCGCCGGGGCTCTGTTAGCCTGCCGCCGAGAAGACGGAGATGAGTTTCCTCGACACCCTCCTGCGCGCCACGGTGCGGAGACCGCGGCGAGATCCGGTCGGTCCCGACGCGGACCGTGTGGCGTCCCGATTGTCGCTCTATCACTTCGATTCCTGCCCGTTCTGCCTGCGGGTCCGGCGCGAGCTGGCTCGCCTCGGCGTCGAAGTCGAACTCCGCAACATCCACCGCGACCGCAGCCGGTACGACGAACTCGTACGGGGCGGCGGCAAGCAGCAGGTGCCGTGCCTGCGGATCGAGAACGACGACGGTACGGCCGAGTGGCTCTACGAGTCGTCCGACATCATCTCCCGGCTCCAGGCAGACCTCTGCTCGCCCGGCGCCGCCGAGGCCGTCTGACACCGCTCCTTCGCTGGGTACGCGGCGAGCCCGTCGCGGACTCGGCAGCTATCTCAACGCCTTGCGGCACGAGACGGTCGTGAAGTGACCGCGCTCCCCGGTCTCCAGATCGATCTCGATGTCCTGGCCGCGCGTCAACTCGTCCCACACCGAATGGTCGGCGGGCGGGCAGGCGATTTCGGCGGCCATTCGCTCTCTCTGGCGCCCGGGCATGTTCATCAGGTCGCCGGCGAACTCCGGGATCACTCGGACCCGGTGAATCAGCCGGTCCACCCGCTCCAGCTCGCGGCCCACCCACACCCGGCTCCAGCCAGGACGCAGCCGCGTCGGCGGAAAGTCCTGGCTGTGGCGGTAGACCAGGTCGGCACTGACGTGGGGCGCCGTGGTGCACGCCGCCGGCAGCAGCAAGGCGGCGAGCAGCGGCAGCGATAGAAACGACCGGCGCATGGCGGCGCAGAAACTACCGCACTTGACCCGCCTGTGACAGGTCGGCTCGCCGCTATGCTTCTCTCCATGAGAACGGCAGCCCTCCTCGCGGCGCTCACCCTCGCCGCGCCCATCGCCTACGCCGACGACTGGCCGCAATGGCGCGGCGACGAGCGCCGGGGCGTCTGGCACGAGGACGGCATCCTCGACAAGTTCCCCGAGGACGGGCTCCGCTTCGTCTGGCGGGCGCCGATCGGTCCGGGCTACGGCGGGCCGGCGGTTGCGGACGGCCGCGTCTTCGCGACGGACTTCGAGCGGCTGCCGGGCAATCGCGGCCGGGAGCGCCTCCTGGTGCTCGAGGAGACAACCGGCGAACAACTCTGGGACCACTCCTGGGAGACGGATCTAGCCGGTCTCCAGCCTGCGTACTCGAACGGCCCGCGCGCCACGCCGACCGTCGACGGCGACCGGGTCTACGTGCTCGGTTCGGCGGGCTACCTGGCGGCTCTGGCCACAGAGGACGGCCGCGTCCTGTGGCGCCACGACCTGGTCGCGGACTACGAAGCGCCGGTGCAGCCCTGGGGCTTCGTCGGCGCTCCGCTCGTGGACGGCCGCCAGATCATCACCTTGGTCGGCGGGGAGCCGGATGCGATGGTCGTCGCGTTCGACCGTGAGAGCGGCGAGGAACTTTGGCGTTCGATGGAAGTCGGCAACGAGCCGGGCTACAACCCGCCCGTGATCTACGAACTCGGCGGGCGCAGGCACCTCGTCATCTGGCACCCGAAGGGCATCGCCGGCCTCGACCCTGACGGCGGCGAGGTGTTCTGGCAGTTCCCCTACGAGGTGCAGTACGGCCAGACGATCGCGACCCCGATCCAGCAGGGGAACCAGCTCCTCGTGTCGTCCGCGTCGCACGGCTCGACGTTGATCGAGGTCGCGGCCGGGTCAGCCGGCAAGCCGCACGCCAGGATCGTCTGGAAGGGCAAGAGCACCAGCAAGCGGGACCTCGACGGCCTGCACGCCTTCAACTCCACGCCCGCCTTCGACGGCGACATGATCTACGGCATCGGTGGCCAGGGGGCGTTGCGCGCCATCGACCGCGCGTCGGGCAAGGAAGTCTGGGCTACCTTCGAGCCCAGCGAGGACGCACGCATCGCCACCGCCTTCCTCGTCAGGAACGGCGACCGCTACTTCATCAGCAACGACCGCGGCGAACTGATGATCGCCCGCCTGAGCCGCGACGGTTACCACGAGATCGACCGCGCCACGCTCATCGAACCGACCACACGGAGCCGGCAGGTCCGCCGCGAGCTCGGCAAACTGGTGTGGGTCCACCCCGCCTACGCGAACGGCCACATCGTGCACCGCAACGACCAGGAAATCGTCCGCGTGTCCTTGCTGGCGGAGTAGTGCGATCTGGGGAGTGAACGACCTCAGGTGCTCGTATAGACTCTTGAGTTCAAAATGCGCGGTAGTCGCAGTCTTGTGGTCGTACTGGCGGTCTTACTCGCCGGCTTTGGCCTGTATCGATTGCTCTCGAATGATCCGGGAAGCGATCCGGCGGACACCAAGGCTGCTCAGGCAGTCGCAAGTAAGGACTACGCGGACCTGGTTTCCCTCTTCGGAGACTTTCGTTCCTTTCAGCAGGGCGTCTCCGGCAACATCCAGTCCTACTCGCAAAGCGGCTGGATCCTGTCGAACCTGGACGCCGCGCCCGACTTCTCCGCCGCGGCAATGGCGGAGAAGTACAGCGAGCTGAGGACGTTTCAGGACCGCCTGGAGTCGATCGATCCGTCGGACTGGCCGATCTCACAGCAGGCTGACTACCACCTCGTCCGGGCGGAGACGAACGGCTATGAGTTCCAGCACCGGGTTCTCAGCCCATGGTCGAGGGATCCCGGGTTCTACAACGACGTGATCGCCACGCTCGCCGATGGAGCCGAGCCACCTCTTCAGGGGATCGAGGTCGCCGATCTGCAGTCAAGGCTCAGATCGGTACCCGATATGGTGCAACAGGCGAAAGAGAATCTCAAGGACTTCTCGCTGATCGCCGCCGACCTGGCCACTCTGGCGGTTCTTTCCATTGGAGACTCCAGATCGGCCTATCAATCGCTCGCGCAGGGCCTGAGGAGTCATCATCCGGAAATCGAGGCCGATGTCGAGGCGGCGCTGGCAGCTATCGACGACTACGAGCAGTGGATACGGTCCAACGAGCATCGGATGACAGGCACCACGGGTGTGGGCAGGGAGAACTACAACTGGCTGCTCAGGAACGTCTATCTAATCCCCTACACCTGGGACGAGATTCGAACGATCGTCGAACTTGAAGACAATCGCGTGATTACTTTTCAACGACTGGAGGAGCACCGGAATCGCGATGCTCCGCCGATCGTGCCGGTCGGATCACAGGTCGAGTACAGGGAAGGCATCGAAGAAGCCGTCGATCACATCATGAGCTTCCTGCGCAACGAGGAGATTCTCACTGTGCATGACTTCCTCGTGCCGGATGACTACTTCGGCTCACGGCTCTACGGAAAAGGGTATGCCCTGGAGGATCCCTGGCCCGAGACGCACGACTATTTCTTCAATTTCTCCCACCGGGAAGCGGTGATGGAGAACACGCATGAGTTGGTCGGCCATCACTTCGACATGCTGAGGGCGGAGCGCGACGATCGCCCGATCCGTGGCGGAGAGCGGCCGTACAAGATCTCGACGGCTCGCGACGAGGGGCTGGCGTTCGCCCTCGAGGAACTGCTGATGCATGCGGGTTATCTGGACGACCGCAATCCCCACGGCAGGGAAATCACGTATGAACAGGCGGCTTTCCGTACCGTGCGCGCACTCTCCGACATCTACATGCACAGCGGCGACTGGAGTCTGGCGGAAGCGACGCAGTTCTGTATCGACAATGCGCCGCATGGCGACTTGCTGGAGGGCAGCCACCATCTCTGGTTTGAACTGGATACGACGCTGCGCGGCGTGGGGCATCACATGCTCATGGTCCTGGGGAAGGTCCAGTTCATGAAGCTGATGCGAGACCGCGCGAATCAACTCGGCGACGATTTCAGTCTGCGGGAGTTCCTGGACGAGGTCTACACCGCGGGCCAGATACCCTGGTCGCTCATCCGGTGGGAAATGACCGGGTACGACGACGAGGTGTCGCAACTCTGGTAGCACGGGCGGCTCACGCCTTCGCCTCCTGCGCTGTCCCGCACTGAGCCTCGACGAACGGCAGCATCGCGGCGACGCACTCGGCCGGCTTCTCGAACTGGAGGAGGTGCGTCGTGTCCGGCACGAAGTCGTAGTCGAGAACCAGGATCTCGCTCAGATCCACGGTGGGGAGAAACGAGAACGGCACGGTGGGATCGGAGCCGATGACCTTCGTGGGGCACGAGAGCCGACTCAGGTTCACGTCCCTGGCCCGTCCGGGCCCTTCCAGCGAGATCTTCGCTTCGTACTCCCTCGGGCAGCGCAGCTCGTATCCGGCGCCGCTCGGGCGTGGCCGGAGCGTCGCTTCCGCGATGAACTCCGGCGCGCCGGGGCAGAGGAGCTGGAAGGCGGGCGCGCGCAGGACGCGGTCGATGAACTCCTGCCGGCTCGAGAATCGTTCCCGGCGCCTCAAGGCGGCCTCGCCCAGTTGACGAAGCATCGTTTCCACCTTCCGCACGTCCTCCTGCCGGCAGCCGGGCGGACAGACGACCGGGTCGAACAGAACCAGGGCCGAGTAGTCCGAGGCGCGAGTGGCGTGGAGGAGGGCCGATTGCGCCGACACGGAGTGGAAGACGCCGATCTTCGGCTTGGCGCCGAAGTGCCGATCGATCGCCTTTGCGATGGGCCCATGGTCGTCGACTAAGGCGTGAATGCCATGGGCCTCGGCGTCGCCGACCGCGTTCCAGCCATGATTGCGAAGGTCGAACAGGACGACGTCGAACCTGTCGGTGAGCAACGACCAGAACGGGTAGTAGGCGTCGGCCGCGAACCCGTTGCAGTGGCTCAGAACGAGCCGCGGGCCGCGCGGGTTGCCATGCCGCCTGAGAACGATGTGGCTGCCATCGGCTGTGCGTGCCTCGGCCGTCGCCGCGGGCTTCGGGACTTCCCGGCGTTGCGGTTGCTTCACTTGTCGCGCAGGCGGGTCAGGGGCTAGCAGGGGCGCCAGCGAGGCTACGGTACCGCGACTTCGTCTGAGCCGGCCTTCTGTCTCCGCCGGTTGCGAGCGACCGCGCCGATCACCAGTCCCACCACCAGCATCGCCGCTGGCATGAAGAGCCACACCGTGGCGAAGATCGACTGGGGATCCTCCTCAATCTCCTCCAGCCCGGCTCGGGCGATGTGCAGAAAGACGATCGAGCTGGCCGGCAGGTTGAACCACGGGTCGCGCAGAGTGGCGCCGACGTGCGAGTTCGGCTGGCCTGGTTTCGTCGGCTCGTCGGCGGGCTCCGTGGTCTTCGTGCCTTTTCTCGGGTCGGCTTTGCCGGTCAGGCCGAACGCCACGGCGAGAGTCCCGATCCCCAGTGTTGCCAGGAACCACACGGCGCGCTCCGTTGCGGGCGGTTGGGCAACGAGATCGAGGACAAACCGGGACAAGAGAACGAAGACGCAGAAGACCGCCGGGAGCTGGTACCACGGGTCCGTGAACACGTCTGACTCGTGCCAGACGGGCCCGGTGCGCGGCGTGTTCCCCGCCTGGTCTCCCGCGGCGGCGGCTTTGGATTGTCTCCGGGCGAACATCAGCGTCGCGACCGCCGCCGTCGCGAGCGCGACCGCGTAGACCACGGACACCGGCGACGTGCGCAGCGCCTCGATGCTCAGCAGCCCGGCGTCCCCGCCCGCGGTGAGGAGCCCCATCAGCACGATAAGCCGCGCCGACGGCTTGGAATGGTCGTACTGCTCTTCCGTCATGCCGATTGGGGCGAGATCCTAGCTCCCGCGACCCGAGGCGGCCATCCCCCGACTGCGGGCGCTTCACCAGCGATCCTCCTTCATGGGAGCGACGCCCCAGCGTGAGCTAAGTTCGGTCGATGCGGTTGCACATCGCTCTGGACGATGAACTCGTGGCTGAACTCGACCGGCGTGCCGGCCCGGGAAAGCGCAGCGCATTCGTCGCTCAACTGATCAGGCGCGGGCTCGACTACGAGCGGCGCTGGGACGACATCGAAGCAGCGCTCGGTGGCATCTCCGACACCGGTCACGACTGGGACGACGATCCGGCGGAGTGGGTGCGACGCCAGCGGCGGGGCGACCGGCGGCCATCAGGCTGAGCTAGCCCCGCGTTTGCCGAGGTGATCCCCGAAACACCTCGCGACGATGCCAGTCGACAAAGTCGGGATCCGGGCACTGTTCGTTGCGCTGTGGGTTTCGAACTTTCTTGCCGTGATGGCGAAGAAGATGGCGAAACGCGTCGCTTTGCCCGTTGACGACGTCGGAGACGAGCAGGCGATAGCCACTGGTGGCCCGCTCAAGCCCGATAGCTCCTCGATCGAGGGTTCGATGGTGCAGGATGCACAGAGCCAGCCCGTTTCGGACATCGTCGGGCCCTCCGGCAGCATGCCATCGGATGTGAGCTGCATCGAGCGCGACCAGGTCGTCCTCGAGCCTGATGTCAAAGTCACAGACGGCGCATCGCCGCTCATACGCTGTCAGGACGGCGCTGCGGAATCTGGGGTCGCGCCGCAACTTGACCTTCTCGCTGGTCCCGAAGCTCCCGAGCAGGCCAACCGCATCGCGAATCGGTTGGTGAAGGGATGAGGCGAAATGACTATCGAGGATCTTCTGTGCAGCTCTCTGTATCAACTCCGGGTTGCCATCCAGGAGCCGATAGACCGTTTCAGGCAGTCCGCCGCGCACAGCGAGGTCGACGAGTTGTCGGTCGGAGGGACTGGTCCCGCTCCCACCCTTGATCGTGGCTAGATCGTCGTCCGGGATCTCCCAGAGCTCATCGGAGCGAAGGTGCCAGAAGGGGTACTCGGGACGGTAGCTCCGACGCGGCGGTCCGAAACTGCGCAACAGGTCGTGGAGCCGGTCCCGGATGTCCCGCTCGTAGAGAGCCAGACGTTCCTTTCGTTGCTCCAGGCGGCCGAGCGCCAAGAGGAGCAGCAGCGGCTTGTGCGGCGCCCGTTGACCGTGCCGTCGCCAGATGTTGATCTCGTCGAGGCGACGAAGAAACTCCCCCTGATCCATGTTGGTCTCGCGACACTAGCTGAGAGAGGTTGCCGCCTCGCGGGCTGCCTTGCGCTCCGCATAGGTCGTCACGGCGCTGTCGCTCTTGGGCCGCTGGTGAGTGCTTTCGACGGCGATTCGCCTGCCGTTGAGCACTGGAACGACATCTACACCCTCCTGCAGACGAACAGCTCGTACTCCCCCGGCTCCATCTCCGAGTGATCGCAGTCCACGACCACCGCCTCAAAACCGACCTCGGCCAGCAGGCCGAGCCACTCGGCACGTCGGAAGAGGCCCGTGACGTGCCGGTCGTGCACGACCTCCACGCTGCCGTCGGCCTCGCGCAGCACGAAGGCGTAGTCGGTCGTGATCGTCGTGTCGTCGGGGTCGGGATCCCAGCAGTTCTCGAGGTAGTGGGCGCTCCTGTCTTCCCCGTCGCAGCCGCCGCAGTCGGTCCTGGGCTGGAAGTTCTCGCGCAGGTGGTCGGGCGCGAAGAGGGCGGCGCCGCCGGGCCGGCAGTGGATGTAGGCGGTCTCGATGGCGGCGCGCAGGTCCTCGAGCGTCGTCATGTAGTCGATCGCGTCGTGGACGAAGACGCAGTCGAACGTACCGTCGAGTCGGACGGTCCGCATGTCGCCCTCGATGTGCCGGCACTCGGGGTTGAGTTGCCTGCTCATCTCCAGCATCCCGGGTGACAGGTCGACGAGGGTCATCTCGAAGTGCGCCTTGAGGTGAGAGGCGTTGTGGCCGCCGCCGCTGCCGAGTTCGAGGGCGGTCCGGGGGGTGCCGTCAGAGGCTTCGAGCAGGTGCCGGAGGTAGATGCCGGCTTCTTCTTCGTACTCGTGGGGCGGCGAGATCAGCGGCCACCAGGGAGCGATTTCGGCGTAGAGCTTGGGCATGGTGGGATCGCGCCAACCGGGTTCCCAAGCTGGAAGTCAGCCGGACTGCGAGGCAGCGATGATGGCCGGCATGGCGGCGGCCGCGGCGATGGCGGCTTGCGTGGCTGCGACGGCCTCGGCGGTCGCGCGGCCAACGAGGTCACCGTTGGTGAGGCTCTTCAGACGTTGCTTGCGGGGCCTGAGTTCCTTGCGGCCGAAGATCGGGTTGAGCAGGCCCACCGCCTTGGCGAGTGAGACGAGGACGACGGTGCGGGGCTCGACTTCCCGGTCGTTGCCGAAGATCGCGTCGCGCAAGCGCTCGATGATCTCCTGCTCGGGACCGGGGTCGATCTCGGGGTAGATGTGCCGCGTGAAGATGACGAGCAACTGCTTCTCGTCCGCCTTGAGGATGCCGCGCTCGCACAGGCGCCCCGCGACCCGGTGCCGGAGCTTGGAAAGGGAGGAGAAGCGCGTGATCCAGGTCTGCAGCGACGCGCGCCGCTTCGCGTCCCGGACCTTCATCAGGCACTCATCGACGACCGGGTCGCCGATCCGCCTGATGTTGCGGACATCGACGATCTTGCGCCGTCGCGAATCGTCGACGCGGATTCGTTCCTGGAGTAGAAGTTCGGCGGCGATGGCGCCGGCGATTCCGAAGCTGGCGAAGCCGGAGGCGATGGTGCCCTTCTCGTCGTGCAGGGCGAGGAGCATGAGCTCTTCGTGGAGGAGTAGGGGGGTGTGGCGCATCGTGGTGGGAGGCTAGCAGCGGGGCGGTACGGGCTCGCCGCTTCGCGGCGTCGCCAGGATGCCGGCCAGAGGGCCGGCGCACCCAGTGGTCAGAACGCCTCGCTCCACGGGCGGCTGAGCCGCAACGCCGAGTTGATCAGGCCGACCATGGAGTAGGTCTGGGGGAAGTTGCCCCAGAGTTCGCCCGTCTCGGGGTCGAGGTCCTCGGAGAGGAGACCCACCGGGTTGCGGCGGTCGAGCATCTGCTCGAAGAGCTCGCGGGCTTCGTCGCGCCGGCCGAGGGCGTTGATCGCGTCGATGTACCAGAAGCTGCAGACGGCGAAGGAGGTCGTGGGCGCGCCGAACTCGTCCTCCTGGTAGCGGAAGAAGTTGCTGCCTTCGCGGAGGGGCTCCAGCGACTCGACGGTGGCGGCGAAGCAGGGATCGTCGGCGTCGAGGAACCCCAGGTCGTGGAGCAGGAGCAGGCTGGCGTCGATGCCTTTGCCGTCCAGGCTGGCGGCCAGGCCGCCCCGCTCGGTTTCCGCGTTCCGGAGGATGTGCGAGCGAATCGCCTCGGCCTGGTTTGTCCAGTGCCTTTGACGTTCTGCAAAGCCCAGCGTCCGGGCGATGCGTGCCAGGCGGTCGCAGGCGGCCCAGCACATCACGCTCGAGAAGGTGTGAACGGCGCTGCGCTGCCTGAACTCCCAGAGCCCCGCGTCCGGCTGGTCGAACAGGGCAACGGCCTGGCTGCCGAGTTGCTCGAGCGAGCCGAATACGCGCGCGTTGCCCGGCTTGACGAGCCGGCGGTCGAAGAAGCTCTGGGTGACGGAGAGGATCGCGCTGCCGTAGTTGTCGTTCTGGAGCTGGCGCCAGGCGGCGTTGCCCACCCGGACCGGCCCCATGCCGCGGTAGCCGGAGAGATGGTCCACGTCACGTTCGGTCAGCTCCCGCTCGAACTTGATCCCGTAGACGGGTTGCAGCACCCCGCCCTCGGCGGCGGCCGCCAGGTTCGTGATGTAGCCGAGGTAGCCCTCCATCGTGCGGGTCGCGCCGAGACGGTTCAGCGCCTGGACGACGAAATGCGAGTCGCGGAGCCAGCAGAAGCGATAGTCCCAGTTGCGGCCGGTGTCCGGCCCTTCGGGGATCGAAGTGGTCATCGCGGCCAGCACCGCCCCGGTCTCCTCGAAGCTGCACAGTTGGAGCGTGATCGCGGCCCGGATCACGGCCTCCTGCCACTCGAACGGCACGGCCAGGTGGCGCACGAACTCGCGCCAGTAGTTCTCCGTCCGGCTCAGGAACTCGCGCGCCACGGAGTCCACCGGGTCCGTCAGGCTCTCGTCGGGCCCGAGCAGCAGGGTGAGGGGCTGTTCGAGGACGAAGGCGATCTCGTCCGTGACGAAGGAGACGGGCGCGTCGGTCGTCAGTCGCAGGGCGAGTTTCGGCCCAACGTAGCGGACGTGGTTGCTGCCCCGGGTCAGTTCGGGGCGGCGCTCCCCGTAGTCGAATCGCGGTCGCAGGCGGATGCGTATGCGGGGTTCGCCGCTCAGCCGTTCGATGGTGCGGATGATCATCGTCGGCCGGAAGGAACGGCCGAACTGCTCGAACCGGGGCGCGAAGTCGGTGATGCGGACGGCGGCGCCGTTGCCGTCGCGAAGGGTCGTCTCGAGGATCGCGGTGTTCTCGATGTAGTGCTGTTCGCTGTCCTGCAGCCCTTCGAGCACCACATCGAAGAAGCCGCCCGCCTCGGGATCCGCCTCATGGGCGTCGTCCAGCAGGGAGTGGAAGACGGGGTCGCCGTCGAAGTGGGGTAGGCAGGCCCAGCAGATGCGCCCGCGCGGGTCGATCAGCGCCCCGAAGCTGCAGTTGCCGATCACGCCGCCGTCGAGCGGCCGGACTTCGTGAGACGTCATGGGCTCTTGTCCGCCAGGCCATCGCACAGGGCCTCCAGCCAACGGTGTAACTCCCTCACGCCGCCCAGGCCGTGCCGGGCATTGCTCATGCGGTCGCCGGCGTGCTCCAGGCCGACGACGATCCCGGCGCCGCCGGCGCTCTGCGCGGCGGCGAAGCCTTCCTCGTCCGTGATGTCGTCGCCGATGAAGACGGGGACGCGCCCGCGAAACGGCGTTTCTTCCATGAAGTCCTCGACCACGGTGTGCTTGTTCGGGCGATGGGGTTTCAACTCGAGCACCATCTTGCCTTCCTGGACCCGGTAGGCGGCGCCCAGGGAGGTTCGGATCTTCTCCATCACTTCGCGCGCAGCGCTCTCGGCGCCGGCGGCGCGCCGGTAGTGGAGCGCCAGGGTCGCCGACTTGTCTTCGAGCAGGGTGCCGGGGTGCGCGGCGGCGAAGCGCGCCAGTTCACCGCGGGCCGGCCCCAACGCGGGTGCTCTGTCTGTCCGGCTGACCGATCCGTCGGCGGACCTGCGCTCCAGGCCGTGCAGCCCGGCGGCCGGCAGTTCGAGGGGCGAGAAGAAGCGGTCGAGTACGTCGAGCGAGCGTCCGCTGGCGAGGGCCACGGCGCCGCCGAGCCGGTCGCGGAGCCTCTCGAGCAGGCCGCCGATCCGTTCGTCGACGTGGACAGCGTCGGGTGCATCCGCGATCTCGATCAGGGTGCCGTCGACATCCAGGAACAGGGCCCAGGAGTCAGGCGGCGGGATATCGGCACCCGGTTCCAGCAGGATCCAGGCGGCGTGCGGAGGATGCGCTTTCTGGTTCACAGGGCTCAGCCTCCGAGATCCCTTACGATACAGAAACCGATGAGTTCTCAGGATCTGCCGGCTGCACAGCAGTCGGAGCTGGTGATCGTCGCCAACACGCTCCCCGTGCGTCGCGAGGAGGTGGATGGGGAACTGGGCTGGGCGCAGAGCCCGGGCGGTCTGGTCAGCGCCCTGTCGCCGATCGTGCGCGAGGCGGGCGGGTGCTGGGTGGGCTGGACCGGCGGCGCCGACGACGCGCCCGAGCCGTTCCGCCACGAGGGCATCCTGAACGTGGCGGTGCCGGTGTCGGAGGCGGAAGTCGCCGGCTCGTACCAGGGGATGTGCAACTCGACCCTGTGGCCCCTGTACCACGATGCCGTGCGGCCGCCCGAGTATCACCGGCACTGGTGGAACCCGTACGTGGCGGTCAACCGGCGCTTCGCCGAGGAGGCGGCTCGCCGCACCGCGCCCGGGGGCCGCGTGTGGATCCAGGACTACCACCTGCAGCTCGTGCCGCGGATGCTGCGCGAGTTGCGGCCGGACATCAGTTCCGGTTTCTTCCTGCACATCCCCTTCCCGCCGATCGAACTGTTTCTGCGCCTGCCGTGGCGGCGGCGGGTACTGGAGGGGCTCCTCGGGGCTGACGTGATCGGCTTCCAGACCCCGGCCGGCGCCTACAACTTCACGCGGCTGGCGGACCGCCTGATCGAGGCGGAACCTCAGGGCGAGACGATCCGCTACCAGGGGCGCGACATTCGTGTCGGCGCCTTCCCGATCTCCATCGACACGGACCGCTACGCGAACGCGGCGCTGGCGCCCGAGATCCGGGAGCGGGCCGAACAGCTCCAGCAACTCCGTCGCGGTCGGAAGATCATCCTCTCCGTCGACCGGCTGGACTACACGAAGGGCATTGACTTGCGGCTCAAGGCGTTCCTCGAATGGCTGGGTCGCGAGGACCGGTCGATTCGCGACGCGGTGATGGTCCAGGTCGCCGTGCCCAGCCGCGAGCGCATCTCGGAGTACCAGATCCTGCGGCGCGACGTGGAGGAACTCGTCGGCCAGATCAACGGCGAGTACGGCGAACTCGGCGTCGTGCCGGTCCAGTACTTCCGGCGCAACCTGCCGTTCGAGGAACTCATCGCGTTCTACCTGGTCGCCGACGTGATGCTCGTCACGCCGCTCTGCGACGGGATGAACCTCGTTGCCAAGGAGTACGTCGCGACCCGGCTCCAGGACGACGGCGTCCTCGTGCTGAGCGAGTTCGCGGGCGCGGCCGCCGAGCTGCCGGACGCTCTGCACGTGAACCCGCACGACGTGGACGCGATGGCGGCGACGATCGAACAGGCGATCACGCTCGACCCGGAGGACGGGACGCGCCGGATGAAGGCGATGCGGGAAGTCGTCCGCCGCCACTCCGTCCACGAGTGGGCGGCGCAGTTCATCGAGGCCCTGGCCTGACGCGCATGGAACGGCAGGGCGTGCGACGGTGAAGGCGGGGACGCAGTCCGGAGAACGCCCCGTCAGCGAGGCAGAAGCGGGGTTCGAGGTAGGTGAGGGGTTCGAACGCTTCTCGCAGAAGGACGACATCTTCTGCCGTTCGTTCTGGGACCCCGAGGTGAGGACCTCCCGCTCGGACATGTTCTACGAGACCTACCGCACGCCGGAGTTGCGCTGGCGTCCGGTCGACGGGTTCACGCGGCGCGACTACGCGCTTCGCAACGCTTCCTGGCACGTCAGCGACCTGTTCGCGGAGTTCAGGGAGGGCGCCGACCGTCGCGAGGGCTTCCTCGACCCCTACACGGTGCTCCGGGACGGTCCGGGTCCCCCGGACGAGAGCGACGAGCCGGAGGAGGTCCTCGCCGCTCGACTCGCCGTGGAGCTCAAGACGGCTGCCCGCGCGTTGGGCGCCGACCTGATCGGCATCACGGGAAACGACGAGCGCTGGGTGTACACCCACGCCTACTCGAGGGAAACGGAGACGGAGAAGCCTCAGGAGCTTCCGGGCGAACTCGGGAACGTCGTCGTCATTGCGCAGGCGATGGACCGGGGGCTGGTGCAGACCGTGCCGTCGGCCCTGAGCGGGACGGCGACGGGGGTCGGCTACAGCAGCGACACGGTGGTGCTGCTCGCGATCGCCCAGTACATCCTGAACATGGGCTACGCCGCGGTTCCGACGATGAACGACACGGCCCTGGCGATTCCGCTCGCGATCAAGGCGGGGCTGGGCGAGTACGGTCGTCACGGCCTGCTGATCACCAGGGAGTTCGGTCCCAGGGTGCGGCTCGGGAAGGTCTTCACCGACATGCCTCTGGCGCACGACCGTCCACGGCGCTTCGGAGTGCGCGAAACCTGCGAAGTGTGCCGCGCATGTTCGGACGCGTGCCCGCCGAAGGCCATCGCGATGGGCGCGCCGACGGGCCGCGTCTACAACATCTCCAACATCCGCGGCGTCAGGAAGTGGACGACGGATGCCGAGAAGTGCTTCCGGTTCTGGTCGAACCAGAACACGGACTGCTCGATCTGCGTCAGGGTCTGTCCCTACAACCGGGACTACTCCAGGCGCCTCAGCCGGCTCTGGCGGTGGATGGCGGGGACCCACCTGCGTCGGCTCGCCCTCTGGATCGACCGGCGGAGCAGGCGTGGGCAACGGGTGGCCTCCAGGACGTGGTGGGGGGACGTCCGGCTGGTAGGGTTGAATGTAGCGCCCGGCCGCGGAGCGCAGGAGAACAGGAGGAAACCCCGAACGGAATAGCGACTCTGCCCGTCCCGTTCGGATCCAACACGATGTGGATCAGAAAGCACGACCCCGCCCGTTACCTCCCTTCGGACTCCGGTATCGCGCTGCCGAGCCGCAAGCCGACGCCGCGGGAGGTCTACATGGACCGCCGCAAGTTCGTGGCCGCGGCGACGATCGGCGTCGCCGGCGCGTCGCCGCTGGCGGCCCAGTTCCGCCTTCGCCAGCAGGTGCCGGCGCCGCCGCCCGCGCCGCCTGAGTCGGAGAAGCTGAAGCCGGCTCTGGAGCGGCCGGACGTCTACGGCGCCGAGCCCAGCGCCAGACCGAAGCGCAACACGAAGTTCGCCGGACCGCCGGCGAGCGTAGGCGGCGAGCTGACCCCGCGCGACGTGGCCGGCGGCCACAACAACTTCTACGAGTTCCTGCCCGGTCGCGGCGGTCCCGTGTGGAAGTTCTCCGGCAAGTTCACGGTCGAGCCGTGGAAGGTCGAGGTCACCGGGCTGTGCGACAACCCGATGACGCTCGACCTCGACGACATCTTCGGCTTCGAGCACGAAGAGCGGCTCTACCACTTCCGCTGCGTCGAGCGCTGGGCGATGAACGTGCCCTGGAGCGGCTTCCCGCTGAGCAAGCTGATCGAGAAGGCGAAACCGAAGTCGTCGGCCAAGCACGTTCGCTTCTTTACCGCTCTGGAGAGGGATCAGATGCCGGGCGTCCGGGAGTCGGAAGCGAGCGGTTACGGCTACGACTGGCCTTACTTCGAGGCCCTGAGGCTCGACGAGGCGATGAACGAACTCGCCTTCGTCGCTACCGGGATCTACGGTGAACCGCTGCTCAAGCAGCACGGCGCGCCGCTGCGCATCGTCGTGCCCTGGAAGTACGGCTACAAGAACCCCAAGTCGATCGTGAAGATCGAGTTCGTGGCCGAAGAGCCGAAGATCTTCTGGCAGGTGCAGCCGCACGAGTACGGCTACCTCTCGAACGTGAACCCGTACATCCCGCACCCGCGCTGGAGCCAGGCGACGTCGCACTGGTTGCACAACAACCAGCCCTTCGACACGCCGATCTTCAACGGCTACGGCGAGCAGGCCGCGAAGCTCTACCCCGACGAGCCGACCACGATGCAGCGGAAGCTGCGGATGGGTCAGGTCGCGCGTTAGACCTCCTCCACTGGGTGCGCCGGCGTGCCATCCGTGCGCCCGATGACGGGCGCACGGACTGGTTCACGGGTGGCGCGGGTCCGCGCCACCCGGGTTCCCCGCCGGCATCCGGCGCGAAGCGCCGGCTCTGGGAGCTACTGTTCCGGCCCCGCTGGCAGCGCTGTTCCCGCACCGTGCCGCGCCGCCTGCACCGCTGCGGCGAATAGGCCGATCGCGAGGCTGAAGGCGACAAGACCTGTCACTTGTACCCAGCCGAACATCTCCGATGGCGTGACGAGGGACAGCAGTTCGGCGCCGAAACGGAAGTCGGCAAACTCGCCGCCACGCAGTGCTTCCAGTGCGGCAAGACTGGTGAGCAGGATGGCGCCGCCAGCTAGCGTAAGAGTGCCGCACGTCACGCCGTGGGCCGCAAGTTGCGCCGGCGAGCGTGGCGGCAGCGGCTCCTGGCGGCGGATTTCAAACGTCGGCTCCCGGTCGCTCGGCCGGACGAACCGACTGAGCATGTAGAGGCCGGGCAGACCGAGCGGGATCGTAAAGAGGAAGAAGTTGGACCACCCAACGGAATGGACCATGAAGCCTGCAATCGGACCTGAGACGATCCGTCCCATACCGAAGAGAGTCGAGAACAGGGCGTACTGAGTTGCCGAGAATCGCTTCTGCGTCATGCGCAGCAGCAACACGGCGAATGCGCCGGTGCCGAGTCCCTGGCACAGAGACTCGAAGCCCATCGCGCCGTAGAGAAGGCCCGGCTGCATCGGCAGGTTCGCCAGCAGGATGTAGCCGACGTTGGAGAAGATCTGCAGGAGCCCGAAGATCCACAGCGCTCTTCCGAGGCCGATCACGTTGGTCCCCAGCCCACCGGCGATCGAGCCGACGATCGTCGCGGTTGTGCCGACGGTTGCCAGAGCGATACCGCGGTGGAAATCGGAGTAGCCCATGTCCACCAGGAAGGGGCGTAGCAGGCCTTGCGCCATGTTGTCGCCGAACTTGAACAGAATGACGAAGGCGAGGATCTCGACCGCTCGGTGCCGGGAGAGAAACCCGAGGAATGGTTGCCAGACGGCGTCCCGGAGCGTCTTCGGACCGGGCGGAAGATTCTTCGGCTCGGGCGCCAGGATGGTGATCGCGAGCATCGGCAGGTAGAGAGTTGCCAGGCCGACGCAGACGAGCGGCCATGAGGTTCTGCCGGCAACCGTGATGGCGGTTCCACCGGCAACGAGCATGGCGAGCCGGTAG
This sequence comes from Thermoanaerobaculia bacterium, assembly GCA_965232105.1. Classification (GTDB taxonomy): domain Bacteria; phylum Acidobacteriota; class Thermoanaerobaculia; order Multivoradales; family Multivoraceae; genus Multivorans. The sequence goes on along the minus strand of OZ246956.1, from coordinate 258,850 downwards.
AGGCCGATGCGTGCACCGACCGCGGCTCCCTGCTCTTCCTTCCTTAGAACGTCCACGGCGTAGGCGTCGACCGCGATGTCCTGGGAGGCTGCTGCCATGGCTATCGCCAGGGCCAACGCCAGCGCGAGCCAGGGCGTGTCCGGATGGTCGCCCACACCGGCCAGGAAGAGGGTGCCAAGGAGCAGGGCGACCTGAGCGATCGCGGCCCAACCTCTTCGTCGGCCCAGGAAGGGCGGCACGAACCGGTCCATGAGGGGCGCCCAAACCACGTTGAAGGACCACGGCGCGTGAGCCAGCGTGAACAGACCGATCAGCCGGATGTCGATGCCGGCGGTGCGCATCCAGTCGGGTAGCGCGATCCAGACCAAGCCCAACGGCATGCCGGAGGAGAACGAGAGCAGAACGACGGACAGCGTCCGCCAGGAGCGGACGGCCTGGGCAATGCCGACCCGTTCCGGCGCCTGCTTCTGCTCAGCCATCGTACTCATGTTATGCGTAATCGTCTATGACTCGACCAGCCGCCCCGATGGAACCCAAGTCGTTCAGAATCCGTAGTTGAACGTGAGCAGTCTCTCTGCGAGGAGGAACTCAACCGTGACCGCAGCCGCCACCCAATCCCGCCCGCTTCATCGTTCCGGGTCCGACCGTCTGATCGGCGGTGTCTGCGGAGGCATCGCCGCCTGGCTCGGCTGGAACCCGACCGCGGTACGCCTGCTCTACGTCCTGGTTTCCATCCTCTCGGTCGCGTTCCCCGGGATCATCGTCTACATCCTGCTCTGGATCGTCATGCCGCTCGGCGACTGAGCTGCCCGCGCCGGACGGAACTGCGGCGCCAACCCGGGTTGGTAGGCTGAGTCGGTAGATGGCCGCAGTCGACGCAGCGAGCTTCCACGACGCTCTCATTCAGCGCCTGGGTTCGGAGCGTGTCCTTACCGGTGCGGCCCCGATGGCCGCCTACGAGTCGGACGCGTTGACCGCGTTCCGGGCGCGCCCCCGGGCAGTCGTCCTGGTCGAGTCCGCGGAGGAGGTCGTCGACGTCGTCCGCCTCTGCGCGGCGGCGGAAGTGCCCTTCCTGGCCCGCGGCAGCGGCACGAGCCTCTCCGGCGGCTCACTGCCGGTCGACGACGGCGTGGTCATTGCGATGAACCGGCTCAACCGCATTCTCGAGGTCGACCCGGTGCGGCGGATCGCGGTGGTCGAGCCGGGCGTCGTCAACCTCACCGTGTCCGACGCGGCGGCGCCCTACGGCCTCTACTACTCGCCGGATCCTTCGAGCCAGTCCGTGTGCACGATTGGTGGCAACCTGGCCTTCAACTCCGGCGGCGCGCACTGCCTGAAGTACGGCATGACGAGCAACCACGTGCTCGGTCTCGAAGTCGTGCTGCCGGACGGCGAGGTGGTCGAACTCGGCGGCGACAGCCTGGAGGGAGTCGGCCCCGATCTGGTCGGGCTGTTCGTGGGCTCGGAAGGGCTGTTCGGGATCGCGACGAAGATCACGCTCCGCCTGCTGCCCAAGCCGGAGACCTTCTTCACCCTGTTGGCCGCCTACGACTCGCTGGCGGCGGCGGGCGAGGCGGTGGCCGCGGTCGTCGCTTCGGGCCTCCTGCCGGGAGCGATGGAGATCATGGACAACCTGGCGATCGAGGCGGCCGAAGCGGCGGTCGGCGCCGGCTATCCGCTCGATGCCCAAGGGCTCCTGATCGTCGAGCTGGAGGGCGAAAAGCAGCAGGTGGCCGCCGAGAGCGAGTTGCTCCTGGAAGTCGTCAGGCAATCGAAGCCCTACCTCGAACACGTCGCCAGCGACGCGGACGACCGGATGCGGATCTGGAAGGGTCGCAAGAGCGCCTTCTCGGCGGTGGGGAGGCTGAGCCCGGACTACATCGTCCAGGACGGCGTCGTGCCGCGCTCCCGGCTGGGCGAGGCCCTGACCGAGATCCAGCGGCTCGGCGAGCGGCACGGGATTCGGGTCGCGAACGTCTTCCATGCCGGCGACGGCAACCTGCATCCGCTCATCCTGTTCGATGGCCGGGTCGAGGGCGAACTGGAGCGCGCCGAGGAGCTCGCCGGCGAGATTCTCCGCCTGTGCATCGACCTCGGCGGCTCGATCACCGGCGAGCACGGCGTCGGGATGGAGAAGCGCCAGTACCTGGGCGAGATGTTCGACGATGTCGACCTGGATGCGATGCGGCGCATCCGCACCGCGATCGACCCGGGCGAACTGGCGAACCGCGGCAAGATGTTCCCGGACGCGGAGGCGCCGGCGCTGCTCAGCCACGGTCCGCACCCTCTGGAAGTGGCGGGAGTCATCTCGCGCGAATGAGGCGCGGCGGCCCTGGTCAACGACGGAAAGCCACGAGACTTGTGATCGGCACTACCCATCGGCCGGCTGCGGCGGCCGAGGTTGCCAAAGCCGTAGGCGGCGCGGAACGGATCGTTCCGCGAGGCGGCGGCACGAAGCCGGCGCTGTGCGCGGCGGAAGGCGCCGACCTGCTCGACCTGTCGGCGCTCAGCGGCATCACCGAGTATCTGCCCAGCGAGTACACGGTGACCGCCCTGGCCGGGACGCCGCTTGCCGACGTCGAGGCGCGGCTCGCGGCGGAGGGCCAGTACCTCCCCTTCGACCCGCTGCTCGTCGACGCCGGCAGCACCGTCGGTGGCGCCGTAGCCGCGGGGGCCAACGGTCCCGGCCGCCTGCGCTACGGCGGCCTGCGGGACTTCCTGCTCGCGGTGGCCTTCGTCGACGGCCGGGGCGAGATCGTCCGCGGCGGCGCGAAGGTGGTCAAGAACGCGGCCGGATTCGATCTGCCGAAACTCATGGTCGGCAGCCTGGGACGCCTTGGTGTGCTCACCGAATGCACCTTCAAGGTCTTCCCGCATCCCGAGACCTGCGCCACCGTGCGCGTCGCCGGCATGGCCTTCGACGAGGCCCTCGCCGCCGCCGGTCGCATCGGTACGGGAGCGGTCGAGCTCGAATGCCTCGAACTGGTCCACGGCCTGGCGGGCTGGGACCTGGAGATCCGCATCGGCGGCCGCAGTTACGCGCTCGATGCGCGCCTGAACCGGGTGGGGGACGTGTTCGACAGCGACGTCGCAACCCTCGTGGGCGACGCCGACACGAATCGCTGGCGAGCCCGCCGCGAACTCCACTGGGCTCCGCCTGACGCCTCCGTGCTCAAGCTCCCCGTGACACCGGCCACGGCGGGGGTCCTGGAACAGGTCCTCGCGGAACTGGACGCCGCCCACGCGGCCCGTATCTACAGCGCCGGCATCCAGCAGGCCTTCCTCGCCTGGCCCGCTGAACGTAGCGCCGACTTGCCGGCCCTCGACCGGGCCCTCACCGAATCGAAACTGACGGCCCTGGCCCTGCGCGCTCCAGCCGGCACTGCCACGAAGCCGATCCTCGGCTACCGCTCAGGCGGCGAACTGCTACGCCGCGTCGAGCAGGCCCTCGACCCGGCCGGCCGCTTCGGTCGGCTGAGGTGAACCGTGGGTTCGCCGGCCTGCCATCCGTGCGCCCGCTGACCGGCGCACGGGCTGGTTCGCGGGTGGCGCGGATCGCTCCACCCGGGTTCTGGCCGGCATCCGTCGCTGAACGGTCAAACTCCCCGCAACCGCAGGAAGGTCTACGTCTAACGAAGTTGACGATTGCCGGGAAGAAGACGACCGACTGCTATCTTCCCAAGCCTGCCGGAAACGGGACCATCCGAGTGCCCCGCACCCTTTGGGAGAGGCTCTGAACTTGAGCATGAGTACGTTCGACACGCTTGCCGCCGCCCAGGACCTGCAGGCGGCGGGCATAGGCGAGAGGCAGGCAACAGCTATCGTTGGCGCCATGCGTGAGGCCACCGGAGAACATCTGGCCACGAAGGCGGACCTTGAACACCTGGCCACGAGGGCTGACCTCTACAAGCTGGCGATCGGGATCGTACTCGCCAACGTGGGCCTTACGGCGGGAGTCATGCGCCTCTTGCTCTGACTTGCCGGCGTCTCGCTTGAAGTCGAGGGAGATCGCGGGTTGGCGGCATGCCGACGTTCAAGGGACGAGTGCTGGGCCAGTAACGCCTTGACGCGGTCGCCGACGCTGACGTACGGTCGCAAGCTGCCCCGCTTGCTGAATGGAGAAGCGAGCGTTTGATCGTCCAACAGTCTGACACGTCGGCCGCCGTCCGGGAACAGCACCGGCTGCTGTTCTGACCTGGAAGCCGGAACGGGCAACGGCAGGGGAAGGGGAACGGAAGATGGACGTCAAGGAAGCAGTGCGAACCGTCAGGCCACACCTGGACGCGCTCGACGTGGAGGACTTTCCGGGTTGCGTAGCGGTGCCGATGACCGAGGCGGAGCTCGAGGAGTACGAAGGGCGCCTGGAGTACTGGGCTGCGGACACCCAGACGGCGATAGTCGTCGCGGAACCGACGACGACGTATCACGAGATTCCCTCTCACCGGGTGACGGGGCTCGTCCGCGAGATCGGCCTTGCTCGCGGATCGGAGATTCTCGCGCTCGGCTCGGTCGACCTCGTGCAGTTCACGGACGAGGGCGGGCGCAACGTTCTGCTGCAGGCGGATGCGGTCTTCTTCCTCAATCGACCGTGGCCGAAGGAGAAGGCGGTTGACGTCGACGCCGGTCCGGCGCCGGACGTGTTGCTGGAGGTGGACCACACGACGGACGTGCGTCGGGGAAAGCTCTCGGTGTACGCGTCGTTGGGGCTTCCCGAGGTGTGGGTGGAGGTGCCGCAGCCGGAGTGGCTGGCGCCGCGCGAGTCAGGCTGGCCGCGGTTGACGATCTACCTTCTCGAAGGTGGCCGGTACGTCGAGTCGGCGCGCAGCCGGGCGTTCGCGGGCTGGACGGCTGCGGAGATTCACCGGGCCCTCAACGAGGAGGTGCGTTCGCTGGAGACGGTAGCGGCCCTGCGTCGCGTCGGCCGCCGGTTGGGCCGGGCGATGGGAACGGGCCCGGACGACGATCTCTTCCTCGCGGCGGAGCGGGAGGAGAGCCGGGAACAGGGTCGTCAGGAAGGCCGCGAGGAGGGGCGGCAACTCGGACGCCTCGACGCGACACGGCTCATGGTCCGCCAGACCCTCGCAGCGCGCGCCATTCCGGCGTCCGAGGCGATCGATGCCTGGCTTGCCGGACTCTCGGCCGATACGGACACGGCGTCCCTCGTGGAGGCTGCCGTCGAGTGCCGGGACGCGGAGGACTTCCTGTGCCGAGTTCAGAAGTCTGGGCACTGAGTCAAGTCACCAGAGTTCCCTCAAGGCTGCGGCTGCCTGGAGTCTCGGATCAGGTGGCCAGGTGCACGCCTACGTTGCCGGCCGAGTCCGCTGTTCCTTCGAACGAGCCAGGTTCTCACTTTCCGCCAGCAGTTCCTCCCAGCCCTTGTCCAACTGCTGCCGGATCAAGTCGTTGCGCTCGCTCGACAGCTTCACCAGGGAGATCATCTGTTTCCCGAGGGCGAGGAACTGCGCCATGTTGAGGGCGGTCGGATTCCAGCCGTAGAGCGCCGTCTTGACGATATTGCCCGATGCCAGGAGACCGTGGGTCAGGGCTAACATCTGCGAGATTTTCATTCGGTCCCGGATCTCTTCTCTTCCGAGTCCTTCAGCCGATACGCGGGTCCGGATGAAGTGGTAGGTGCGGATGGTCAGCTCCGCGAAGGCCGGCACGATCGCCATCGTTGCGAAGTGGCGCAGGTCGTAGCCGTTGCTGTACATGTAGCGGATCAGGTTCGGCACGGAAATCGGTTCGCCGTCGTCGCGGACGGCGATTCCGGAGTTGACCTTGAGTGCCTGCAGTGCCGGAAGGAACGGCGGCGGAAGCCCTCTTGCGGTGAACACGTCGGAGAATCCGTGGGCGATGACGGTTGCCAAGGCTCCCAGGACTCCCCGGTCTGCGTAGGCTTTGCCCGGAATGACCCGCCAGGCGCCGCTCGCGTTGATGAACGTGCACGTGCGGCAGAGGATGTCCTTGACGCCGAAGACCAGGCCAAGGACCGGATCGTGTCCGATGGCGGCGATTCGATGGGTGTCGGGCGTGAGATCCAGCTTGGAACTCACGACGTCGTAAGGAACTTTCGCCTCCTCGGCCGTCGTCGTGAGGCCGGCGACCCATTCCTGAAAGGCGTTGCGCTGCATGTCGTCCGCGCCGGACTGCGGCGCCAGCTTCTTCGATTGCTCCTTCATCCAGCCCGTCGTCGGGCTGCCTCGCTGCGGCTGTCCCTTGAAGTTGGCTCCCGGCGTGGCGACCAGGAAGTAGTCGAGCAGCGTGCCAACGAGCACCGTCAGGGCGATGGCGCCGTAGTCCCACTTGTCCCACGGCGTCGGACCATAGTCCCGGTCGAACCGGCGGCTGACCTCGGCTGCGCGGCCAGCCGGCAGCAGTTGGGCCAGTGGGTCGCGGTCCACGTCGATTCCTTGTCTTTCGACGTACCCGTCGACGCCTCGAACGTAGGCGTCCCAGTCACCGTCGGCGTCGGGCAGGTCCAGGCCGAGGGAGAGGTCCGGCAGCCGCCGGCGGATCGCCTGCATCTCTCGCTCGGAGAGGAGCAGGTCGGGTTTGTTTGGAACGTCCAGATCCTCCGAGCCCGGCTGTTGGAAGCCCAATGCTTGCCATTGCTCTTCCAACTCGTCCAGGCTGCGAGCTTGCTCGGCCGTCTCTTGCTCGGGTCTGCCTGTGTGATCGTTCAGGGTGGCGACCCCGTCGCCCAACCTACGCATCTGGTCGTCCTGGACGGCCAACGCGCGGCCTACGGTCCGCGAGTCTCTGGGGTTCAAGGCCGTGCTCTCAGGTGCTGCCAGTCGATTCCGGCTGATCGGGCGGGTCGGAACTGACGTCTTCTTCGGTGCCTTCTTCGGCCTCCCGCTTTCCTTGTGCGTGCCGGAGCTCGTCCTCCAGCGAGGCCTCTCTCTCCCGGAGTTGGCCAAGGGCGTTTCCGAAGAGGGTCATCCCGCTGGCCAGCTTCTTGATTCGGGCTCGGTTCACTTCCACATCCTCGGTCAAGCCAACGAGTCGGACTCCCAGGTGACCGATGTCCTCCGCCAGGTTGGCGATGGCTCGTTGGTGGTTGCGGAGGATCTCCTGCAGCTTCGCTTCACGCCTCTGCGCTCTGGCGTGGGCACCCGGGTTCATGATCCATCGGGAACCCCGGTACACGGCGACGCCTCCGACAACCACGTTTCCTATCCCCGTGACCATCGCTGAGAGGCCGAGGACTCCGCCAAGGCCGAGGGCGGCGAGGCCGGAAGTGACTCCAGCGGCGCTGAGACCGGTCACGCTGCCGCTCAGATAGACAGCGGCTACAGGTACGCCAACGCTGGCAGCCCTGGACGCCAGGTCCTTCGCGATCTGCCTGGTTAGCTTGTCGTCGTGTTGTTCGTCCAGCAGCTTCTTGCCTGCGATGCACGCTTCTTCCAGTACGGCCAACTGTCTAGTGTCCGCGCCGACAAGCTCGGCCAGCCTGTGAATGCCGGGATCGTCCCGTGCCGATGTGGCGAGTGTGAGCGCCTGTGCAGGCCACGTACCTTGCGCAGCCGTTTCGAGACGCAGCCAGATGGCGTCCTTCAACAGTGAGAAGCCGACTGCCTCCTGCTGTGCCTCGCCCTCGACCGGCGGGATGTCCATTCCTTCGTCGTTGGTTGACTGCTGGTTGCCGATGTCCGCTCGGTGTGCTTCGGCGCGAGCCGACTCCAAGGTCCGCTGGACGAGCTTGTCGGGGTCCAGGCCCGTGGGATCCTCGATCGCGTTTCGTACTGCCTGGCGAGTATCAGCGTCGCACCGCACCTGTACCATGAGAAGTTGCAGTTTGGAGACTTCTCGAAGATCGATTTGCTTGTCGTCCTGGAACGTCAGCCAGACCAGTGTCTGCATGTAGGCGAGTTTCGACTCCTCGGATAGTTGCTCCACCGCGATGAGCTTCGGCTGCTCCGGGTGCTTCGGATCGAGACGGTCTTTGACGAACGTCGCGCCTCGTTCGAGGGAGTCTGCGGCTGCGACCGTCAGCCGTCGGCCGGTCTTCGCAACTCGTTTGCCGGCCTGGCCAGCCTTCTTCGCGCCTGCGCTCGCCGCCATCTTGCCGGTGGTGACGACCTTCCTGGCGGCGTCCGACGTGGTGCGGAGAGCGTCGGAGGCTGCCTCAGTCACGGTGGTCTCTGGATTCGGTGTGCTTCGGGGGGATAACGAGCTCCTTTGCTGTCAACGAGTTGTGAACCAAGGGCTGATTCCGGGCCGGTTGGTCTCCCAAGGCCCACGAGGCCGCCGCCGTGCAACCGCTGTCAGCTCGCCTTCGGCAGTGCTCCCATCACGGCCTTGACCTCCAGGAACTCCTCGAAGCCGAAATCTCCCCACTCGCGGCCGTTGCCGGACTGCTTGTAGCCGCCGAAGGGGGCGCCGAAGTCGGCGGGGGCGCCGTTGATGTGGACGTTGCCGGCACGGATGCGGGAGGCGACGCTGCGGGCGTGATCGAGGTCGCCGGACTGGACGTAGCTCGACAGGCCGTAGGGCGTGTCGTTGGCGATCCGGATCGCTTCTTCCTCCGTCTCGTAGGGGAGGATCGCCAGCACCGGGCCGAAGATCTCCTCCTGGGCGATCGTCATGTCGTTGCTCACGCCGCCGAAAACGGTGGGGCGGACGTAGTAGCCGCTGTCGAGCCCATCGGGCCGGTCCGTGCCGCCGACAACAAGTTCGGCGCCTTCTTCGATGCCCTTGGCGATCAGGGCCTGGATCTTGTCGTACTGGACCTTGCTGACGACGGGGCCGATGTTGACGCCTTCCTGTCCCGGCGCGCCGACGACGGTTGCCTCGGCGGCGGCCTTGGCGACTTCCAGCGCGCGGGCGTGCGACGCGGCGGGGACCAGCATGCGCGTCGGCGCGTTGCAGGACTGGCCGCTGTTCATGAAGCACTGCCGCGTGCCGGCCTTGACGGCACGGTCGAGATCGGCGTCCTCGAGCACGACGTTCGGCGACTTGCCGCCGAGCTCCTGGGCCACGCGCTTGATCGAATCGGCGGCGGCCTTGGCGACCGCGCGGCCGGCGCGGGTCGAGCCGGTGAAGGACATCATGTCGATGCCGGGGTGGGCCGACAGCGCGGCGCCGACTTCGGGGCCTTCGCCGTTGATCAGGTTGAAGACGCCCGGCGGCACGCTGGCGTCGTGAAGGATCTCGGCGAGCAGGATCGCGTTGAGCGGCGCGACCTCACTGGGCTTGAGCACCATCGTGCAGCCGGCGGCGAGGGCCGGGGCGACCTTGCAGGCGATCTGGTTGATCGGCCAGTTCCAGGGCGTGATCAGTCCGCAGACGCCGACCGGTTCCTTGACGATGTTCGTCGTGCCACGGGTCTCGACGAAGTCGTAGTCCTTGAGCACGCCGAGGGCGCCGGCGAAGTGGCCCATGCCGGACGGGGCCTGCGCCGCGTTGGCGAGCCAGGCCGGCGCGCCCATCTCGGCTGAGATCGTCTCGGCCATCTCGCCGATGCGCGCCTTGTAGCCCGCGACGATCCGGCCGAGCAGCTCGACCCGCTCCTCGCGGCTGGTCCGGGAGAATGACTCGAAGGCAGCCTGCGCCGCGGCCACCGCGCGGTCCACGTCGGCCGCGCTGCCGAGGCTGATCCGGCCGATCGCCTCTTCCGTCGACGGATCGATCACGTCCGTCGTCTTCGGGGTCGACACATTCACCGTTGATGTAGAACTGCAGCGCTTCCTTCACGGGGAACATCTCCTGATGGTGCTTGCCTTGCACTCCGTCGGTGAATGAAGTCGAATTCGCGACGCATAGCGTTGTGGTCACTCGTTGGACTCGTCGTCGTCTTGCTCGCCGAGGAGTCGAAAGCGGCTGGCACGATAGCACCGGCGGCTCCGCTCTGAAACCTCCTCGGTCCGGTCGCTTCGCGTGATCGGGAGAGGCGATCGAAGTCGTTGCCCACGACCTGCTACGGTTGGGCATTCCAGAGCGTCAACGACCTCGAAAAGACGATCTGCGACTACGTGGAGCACAGCAACGAAACTCCCGACCGTTTGTCTGGACGGCCACCGCCGACAGCATCATCGCAAAGGTCACCCGTGGTAAAGCCATGTTGGAGACACTACACTAGCGTTAGCGACACGGGAGCGCTTGGCTGTCAGCGATCACGCCGAGGCCGGAGTAACCGTTCGAGCCGACGATCACGCCGCCGACGTGTTCATAGACGATGGGGTCTGCGATGTCGTCGCTGGAGACCCACCGAACGTCGCCGTACTCGGCTAGATCGGAAATCGAGATCTTGTAGGGCAGGTCGGTTGCGGCGGAGCCGTAGACCCACCAGTGACCGTTGATCGCACAGCCGTTGAGCACCTTGAGCAGCATCTCCGGGTTGTCCGGATCGAAGAAATAGTACAGAGCGGCGTTGGAACCGAACGCTCCCGGCAGCCTGCTGGCTGGGTACGTGTTTACTGACGATGTCGGATCGAAGCTGTGCGGGGCGGTGAAACCGACGGCGACGTGGAACCTCCCTCCTCCCAGGCAAGTCTCCGGTTCGCAGCCATAGTCGGTCGGCGGCTTAAGCTGACTGGTGGTGTATCGCGCCGCCAAATGTGGCACGTTTCGGCGCAGCACCTCTACCGCGTTTGCTGTAGCGCCACCCATGGGCCGGCCGTATGCCGTTGCGCTGGCGTCGGAGAACCGGGCGAAGATCTGCCCGGCCCAGTAGGCCATGATCGTGCCGTACCGCTCAGTTTCGGGCTCGCAGCCTTGGCAAGAGGGGTCGTAGAAGACCAACGCCGGATACTCGTTTCGGAACCCGTAGCCCCCGCGCCACCCTGACTTGACGAAATCGTCTCCCCGGGCGTCGAAGTTGTGACCCAACCCCAAGTTGTGTCCGAACTCGTGAGCTAGAACGAAGGGCCAGCCTGTCGTGGCGGTGTCGCCAAAGCGCGGGCGTGTCCAATCGCTCTGCACATGCACGTTGTACGGGTATCCTGAATGCATGCGGTCGGGGTACGTCAAGTCACCGGCAAGCGTAATGGCTCCATCCAGCCCGGAGCTGGTCCAGTCGGGATTGCCGATTGGATCTGGATTCACTAGTCGGGCGACGGCTCCGCGCTCGCCAAGGCGCGAGCTCGAAAACGACCGAGCCCTTGGATCGACGGCGTACCAGAGATCCGCTCCAGGCGGCCGAGCGTTTAGGCCCCTGAGCGCCTCGAGTCGAGCCAAGCGGAACTCCACGTCCACGCCGCTAGCCCGGTACGTGCCAGTGACGAGCCGCAACGCGCCTTCAAGGTAGCGCCGTAGTTCGGAAACGTTCCTGGCCATGCGATGCGACCAAACACACTCGCCATTCACCCGACCGACACAGCCCGTCTCCCCGGAGATCGCCTCTGGGTAGTAGGAAAAGGCCACGTCCACGACACAAATCCCGTCGCAGAGCGTGGGCGTGGCCTCGGACTCGACTGCGGCGCGAAGCCCATAGGAGGTCTGCGTGCGCTCTGGCGCCGCCACGACCTCGCATCGCCACCGCTCCCCATCGGCTTGGAGCGGCTGAGCCGTCCCCGCCGCGACAGGGGCCAAGACGACTGTGACCACGACAGCCCATGAGGATCTTGGTTGCTTCATGTCTTTCGCCTCCAGCCAGATCCGTCAATCATCAATTCGTCTACAGCCAGGAGGCTGTTTGGTTCCTCAGCAGTTCGGAGGGTGCTCCCATCGCTGTAAGACCGCTTCCGAAGCCCGAATCCGCTCACGGGCCGGCAGCCCGGCGTCTTGGCGGTTGGGCTCACGAGCAGGTGTTGCAAGGCTGAGTTGCCCTCAACTCGCCTTCGGCAGCGCTCCCATCACGGCCTTGACCTCGAGGAACTCCTCGAAGCCGAAGTCTCCCCACTCGCGGCCGTTGCCGGACTGCTTGTAGCCGCCGAAGGGGGCGCCGAAGTCGGCGGGGGCGCCGTTGATGTGGACGTTGCCGGCGCGGATACGGGAGGCGACGCTGCGGGCGTGGTCGAGGTCGCCGGACTGGACGTAGCTCGACAGGCCGTAGGGTGTGTCGTTGGCGATCCGGATCGCTTCTTCCTCCGTTTCGTAGGGGAGGATCGCCAGCACCGGGCCGAAGATCTCCTCCTGGGCGATCGTCATGTCGTTGCTGACGCCGCCGAAGACGGTGGGGCGGACGTAGTAGCCGCTGTCCATGCCTTCGGGCCGGTCCGTGCCGCCGACAACAAGTTCGGCGCCTTCTTCGATGCCCTTGGCGATCAGGGCCTGGATCTTGTCGTACTGGACCTTGCTGACGACGGGGCCGATGTTGACGCCTTCCTGTCCCGGCGCACCGACGACGGTTGCGTCGGCGGCGGCCTTGGCGACTTCCAGGGCGCGAGCGTGCGACGCGGCGGGGACCAGCATGCGCGTCGGCGCGTTGCAGGACTGGCCGCTGTTCATGAAGCACTGCCGCGTGCCGGCCTTGACGGCACGGTCGAGATCGGCGTCCTCGAGCACGACGTTCGGCGACTTGCCGCCGAGTTCCTGGGCCACGCGCTTGATCGAATCGGCGGCGGCCTTGGCGACCGCGCGGCCGGCGCGGGTCGAGCCGGTGAAGGACATCATGTCGATGCCGGGGTGGGCCGACAGCGCGGCGCCGACTTCGGGGCCTTCGCCGTTGATCAGGTTGAAGACGCCCGGCGGCACGCTGGCGTCGTGAAGGATCTCGGCGAGCAGGATCGCGTTGAGCGGCGCGACCTCACTGGGCTTGAGCACCATCGTGCAGCCGGCGGCGAGGGCCGGGGCGACCTTGCAGGCGATCTGGTTGATCGGCCAGTTCCAGGGCGTGATCAGTCCGCAGACGCCGACCGGTTCCTTGACGATGTTCGTCGTGCCACGGGTCTCGACGAAGTCGTAGTCCTTGAGCACGCCGAGGGCGCCGGCGAAGTGGCCCATGCCGGACGGGGCCTGCGCCGCGTTGGCGAGCCAGGCCGGCGCGCCCATCTCGGCTGAGATCGTCTCGGCCATCTCGCCGATGCGCGCCTTGTAGCCCGCGACGATCCGGCCGAGAAGCTCGACCCGCTCCTCGCGGCTGGTCCGGGAGAACGACTCGAACGCAGCCTGCGCCGCGGCCACCGCGCGGTCCACGTCGGCCGCGCCGCCGAGGCTGATCCGGCCGATCGCCTCTTCCGTCGACGGATCGATCACGTCCATCGTCTTCGGGGTGACGGGGTCTACCCATTCACCGTTGATGTAGAACTGCAGCGCTTCCTTCATGGGGGGCGTCTCCTGGTGTGGTGGGTTGGCGGAACCGCGATGTCGAACTAGCGGTTCGGTCCTGCGCCGGCGGATTGTGGGGCGGCCTTCGCCCACTCGCGGAGCGCGGAGTTGACGGCAGCCGAATCCTTGAACACGGCGGCAACGTCGGGATCGAGCAGCACCACGTTCGTTCCGCGCCGATGGGCCTTGTGGTGCTTTCCTCGAGCGGCTTTCGAGAAGTCGTATTCGGGGCGCATCTCGCCGTCTTCACGTGCCTGACTCATACTGATGTCTTTCGGCTGCTGTCGCTGTTCGGGCACTGAGGAGGCGAATGCGCCGGCCGCGCTCGACGTACGATACCACCAGCAGCCGGTTCCGGTGCGAGTGGCCCAGGCTGAGAAACCGGTGCTCTCCCTCGGAGTGGTCGGGGTCGGGAATTGTGCGTTCAAAGGGATCGCCGAACACGGTCGAGGCTTCGGCGAAGTCCACGCCGTGCTTGCGCGCGTTCGCCCGCTCCTTGCGGGCGTCCCACTCGAAGTGCAGCATCGCTATCGATGGCTTCTTGCTGGCTTTGCACTGGCGCGGAGCAAACGCTTGGCCGCCTTCTCGCCGCACTCGGCGCCGACGGCGATCGCCCGGCTCAGGCCGACGCCGTGGAGCACGTTGCCGGCCAGGTAGATGCCGTCGATGGGGTCCAGCGCCGCTTCGATCCTGGCCACCCGTTGCGGGTGGCCGGGGGCGTACTGGGGGATCGCATGCGGCCAGCGAGCGATGCTGGTGTAGGTCGGCGTGGCGTCGATGCCGACCGTCCGGCGCAGTTCGCGGAGGGTCAGCTCGACGAGCTGGGCATCGCCGAGGTCGGCGGCCTCCGGGTCGACGGAGCCGCCGTACATGGAACGGGCCAGGAACCGGTCTTCCGGACTGCGGCCTCCAAACGTCGCCGTTTCGTACTGGCAGCCGAGCATGCGGATGCCCTCGCCGCGGGCGACGAGGAAACCGTAGGCCGGCTCGATGTGGGCCGCGGCCGAGGCGTCGAAAGCGGTATGCACGACGGCCATGGGAGGTGACTCGATCTGCTGCAGTTCGTCGGCGGCCGCGGCCGAGACACCTGCCACGAGATCGGCGGCGGCGGGAAGATCGGCGGCCACGATGACGGCGTCGGCGGTGAGCGGGCCGCCGGTCGAAGTGACCGTGAAGCCGCCGTCCGCGCCGCGCTCGACGGACGTCGCCGGGCGGTTGCAGCGGACCTCGATACCCGGCAACTCGGCAACGGCCCGCGGCAGGGCTTGGATTCCCCGTCGAAAGGTCCGATGCCCGGGAGGCGGCACTCCCCGCCTGCGCCCGGCGCGCATCGCCTTGAACAGCGAGCCGTGGGCCTGTTCCATCGCCACCAGTCGTGGGAAGGCGGCGGCCGCCGAGAGCTTTCGGGCGTCGCCGGCGAAGATGCCGAGGACGACGGGCGAAATCAGGCGCGTCGCGGCTTGCCGGCCCATGCGGCGGGCGGCGAAGTCGAACAGCGATTCATCCTCGCCGCCTCCCGTCTCCGGATACCCGCCGGTAGCCGCAGCGCCCCCGCCGGCGTTGCCGGCTGGCGGCTCGTAGCGACGCCGGGGCGTCAGGGGCTCCAGGGCCAGCCTCGCCAGACCGAGCGGCCCGAGCAGGCCGCTCTTCGCGAAGGCCAGCGGGCTGCGTTGCAGTTCCCGCAGCCTGCCGCCCCGGTAGATGTAGCGCCGGTTCGCCGCCGGTTCGGGCCCGAGCACCTCCCCGGTGAGGCCGCAGGCGTCGATCATCTCCCGCAGCACGGGCTGATCGTCGAGGAAACCCTGCGGGCCGGTCTCGATCAGAAGACCATGGGCGAACTCTGTACGCGCCTTGCCGCCGACCTTGGCGTCTGCCTCCAGCACGACGACCTCGAGCGCGGCGCCGGCGCGCTGCGCTTCGGCGGAGGCCTTCCAGGCCGCGGCCAGACCGGAAGGGCCGCCGCCGACGATGACCAGGCGGCGTGCCCGTTCGTCGCTCAAACGTCGCGCCCAGCCTCGGCGTGGACGGCCTCGACCAGGGTCTGCACCGCTTCGAGCGGTGTGGCGGGCAGTACGCCGTGGCCCAGGTTCACGATGTGGCCGCGTCCGGACAGGCTTTCGAGCAGACGGCTCGTCTCACGCCGGATCGCCTCGTTGCCGGCGAGCAGCACGGTCGGGTCCAGGTTCCCCTGCAGGCACAGCTCTGGCCGTTGTTGGCGGAGCGCGCCGAGGTCGGTTCGCCAGTCCACGCCGAGCGCTTCGCAGGGCAGTTCGGCGTAGTCGTCGACCAACTGGGGCGCGGCGTGGAGGAACAGGATGCGCGGCACTCCGGCGTCGCCGAGGCGCACGAGGAGGCGTTCCAGGTGCGGCCGCACCCTGCGTCGCCACTCGGCGCGAGAGAACAGCCCGGCCCACGAGTCGAAAACCTGGACGGCGTCGGCGCCGGCCCGGTGCTGGGCGATCAGGTAGCGGGCGCAGAGGCGGCCGAGCCGGTCGAGCAGGGAATCGAAGGCGGCCGGCTCTTCGTACGCGAAGGCTCGCAACAGGGGGAAGTCCCGCACGCCGCGGCCTTGGACCAGGTAGGCGGCCAGGGTGAGCGGCGCGCCGGCGAACCCCAGCAGCGCCTTGCCCGGATCGAGTTCGCCGCGGACGATCCGTTGGGCCGCCGGGACCTCGGGGGCGATGGCGGTTTCGTCGAGCCGGTCCGGATCGGGCAGGGCGGCGACGTCCCGCGCGCTGCGGATGGGCTCGGCGATCACCGGCCCCGGATCGAACCGGAAGTCGACGCCCAGGGCGGGCAAGGGCGACATGATGTCGGCGAAGGTGATCGCGGCGTCGAAGGGGAATCGGCGCAGCGGCATCAGCGTGACGCGAGCCGCCAGTTCGGGGTCGCGGGAGAGGCCGGCGAAGCCGTGGCGCTCCTTGAGAGCCCGGTACTCGGGCAGGATGCGCCCCGCTTGGCGCATGATCCACAGCGGTCTCCGCGGTGTGTCCTCGAAACGAAGCGTGCGCAGGAGCAGGTCGGTATCCGGCTGTGCGGGCGTGCTCGGCGATGCGGCCGTCGAGCGGGCCGCGGATTCGACGAAGGCAGTCACTTCGCGCTGCCCGCCGCGCGGCGGCGCTCCAGCAGCTCGGGCGCCGCGGCGGCGAGGAAGGCGTCGACTCCATCCTGGCCGATCTCGGTCGCGACCCCTCGCAGGCCGACGACCGGCAGATGGCTGAGGCGTTTGGCCATCGTCTCGGTCCACCGCCTGAGCGCTTCCCGCTCGGCCTCGGAGAGGCTCTTCAGCTCGCCCTGCAGCAAGCGGTCGAGATTGGCGCCCAGGGAGTCCTGGTACTTCGCGCCGATCGCCCGGATCGCTCCGGCGACGGAGCGGGTCGCCATCGCCTCCCGGTAGGCGTCTAGTTCCTCGTCGATCAGGACGCGGGCTTCGGCGGTGCGATCGCGCCGGTTGCGCAGGGTCTGCTGGGCCAGTTCGTTGATCCGATCCATGCCGATCCGCTCGAGGCCCGCCGCGCCCGTGTCGGTCGGCAGAGCGTCGGCCGGAATCGCCATGTCGATCACGAGAGGGGGAGTGCCCAGTTCGCGTCGGCCGGCCGCGGCCAGGGCGGTCAGACAGCGCCGGTCGACGACGGGCCCGGGCGCGCCGGTCGAGAACAGAACTGCGGACGCCGCTGGCGGTTGGGCCCTGAACGCGTCCAGGCTCATCGTCTCGACGGTCGGCGGTGTAGCGGGAAGCCGTACTGTTGCCGCGGTCCGCACGGCGAGTTCTTCGGCCTTTCGGGGAGTGCGGTTGACGAGGATCAGAGGGATGCCGCGGTCGCGCAGGCGTTCCGTGCAGGTCTCTGTCATCGCCGCCACGCCGACCAGGGCGACAGGACCCGCGACTTCCGCCGCGCGGCCGGTCAGCAGATCGGCCGCGATCTCGGACAGGGAGGTGCGCCCGGCGCCGACGCCGGTTTCGCGGTGGACCCGCTTGCCGGCCCGAAGCGCCGATTCGACCACGCGCCGCAGCTCGGCGTCGACCGTACCGGCGGTCGTCGCCTCGTCGAGAGCGTCCCGGAGCTGTCCCCGGATCTCCCGTTCGCCGGGCTGGGCCGAATCGAGGCCGGACGCCACGAGGTAGAGATGCTCGACGGCCCCTTCGCCCTCCCAGCTCCGGAATACCCGTCGCGCCGCGCCGGCGCCCGCGACGAGGCGCAGCAGCTCCCGCCGGCAGGAGGCGAGCGTCGCGCCGGGTTCCGCCGAGAAGATGAACGCGACCCGGTTGCAGGTGGCGAGGTAGATCAACCCCTGGGCGCCGATCCGCTGCTTCAGCCGCCGCGTCTCCGCGGCCCGTCGTTCGTCCGGCACCGTGTATTGCGCGATCTCTTCAGCGCTCGCATAGCGCCAGGTCGCGGCTACGACGCAACAGTTGTCCATCGGGCGATTCTGACTCAGGTCGGCGCGTGGAATGTCACGGTTGTGTCTGTGTCGACGATCAACACTCGCGCGCGCCGCTGCGTGGCGGCGCGCCCGGTCTCTGCCACTCGCGTGTGTTGCGGAGGATGATGTCGGCGAGAGCGTCGAGGTGGTCGGAGCGGTCGTTGAGGCAGGGGATGTAGCGGAGTCTCTCGCCGCCGGATTCTTCGAAGTAGCCGCGGTTCTCGACTTCGATTTCCTCCAGGGTCTCGATGCAGTCGGCCGAGAAGCCGGGGCAGGCGACGTCGACGTTCCTGATCCCGGCTTGGGGCAGTTCGCGCATGGCAACGTCGGTTTTGGGCCCGATCCACAGTTCGCGGCCGAACTGGGACTGGAACGTGCTGATGATCCGCTCCTTGTCGATCCCGAGTTCCTCGACCAGGAGCCGCGTCGTCTCCAGGCACTGGCACTGGTAGGGGTCGCCGTTGTCGACGTAGCGTTTGGGGACGCCGTGGTAGGAGAGCACGAGGCGGTCGGGTTCGGTATCTGCCCAGGTCTCCCGGATGCTCGCGGCGAGAGCGCGAAGGAACCCCGGGTCGCTGTAGTAGCTGTTGATCGTCCGCAGTTCGGGCACCCAGCGCCAGCGCCTGAGCTGCCGGGCGAGCATGTCGATCGTCGAGGCGGTCGTGGCGGCCGAGTACTGGGGAAACAGGGGAAAGAAGAGGAGGCGCGTGCAGCCTTTTTCACGTAGTTCGGCGAGCGCGGTCCTGATCGACGGTTCGCCGTACCGCATGCCGAGTGCGACATGGAACGGGGGTGCGGTTTCACCCTGGTGCTGCCGCAGCCTCGCGGCGATGCCCTCGACCTGGCGCCTTCCGATCGCCAGCAGCGGCGATCCCTCGTCGGTCCAGATCTTCTGGTAGAGCTTCGCGACCCGCCGCGGGCGCGTGGTGAGGACGAACAGATAGAGGATCGGCAACCACTTCCAGCGCGGCACTTCGGCGATCCGGGTGTCGCTCAGGAACTGCCTGAGGTAGCGGCGCAGGGCCTTTGCCGTCGGCGCCGCCGGCGTGCCGACGTTGGCCAGCAGGACACCGATTGCGCCGCGGTCCGCGTCCGCGGCGACGCGAGGTTCCGGTTCGTAGAGCGATGTCGCGTTGGCCATGGTTGGCGGTCAGATCCAGTTGCGGCGGACCAGGAAGTCCGAAGTCAGCCGCGCCTCCGGGGAGCCCGGTTCGGGTTCGTAGTCGTACCGCCAGGCCGCTAGCGGCGGCAGGGACGCGAGGATCGACTCGGTGCGCGCCCGTGCCTGCAGCCCGTAGCGCGTGCCGCGGTCGTAGACCAGGTTGAACTCGACGTACCGCCCACGGCGGTAGAGCTGGAAACCGCGCTCGCGCTCGCCGTATTGCAGGTCCTTGCGGCGTTCGAGGATCGGCAGGTAGGCGGGCAGGAAGTGGTCGCCGATGCTGCGCGCGAAGGCGAAACAGCGCCCGAACTGGTCGAGTTCGTCCGGCTGCTCGAGCTGGTTCAGATCGTCGAAGAACAGGCCGCCGACGCCCCGCATCTCCTGGCGGTGGGGGAGGTAGAAGTAGTCGTCGCAGGCGGCCTTGTAGCGGCTGTAGAGATCATCGCCGAAGGGTGCGCAGGCCTCGACCGCGGTGCGGTGCCAGTGGACGGCGTCTTCCTCGAAGCCGTAGTACGGCGTCAGGTCGAAACCGCCGCCGAACCACCAGCCCTCCTCGTCCGCGTCGTCGCGGCTCGGGTTTCCGGCCTCCTGGAGCGGATGGGCGATGAAGAAGCGGATGTTCGCGTGGCTGGTCGGAGCGTACGGGTTGCGGGGATGGACGATCAGGGAGACGGATATCGCCTCGAAGCTGCGGCCCGCGAGCTCCGGGCGCCGCTCGGTGGCGGCGAGGGGCAGGGACTCCCCGCGGGAGTGGCTGAAGTTGACCGCCGCCTTCTCGATCACCTCGCCGTCGGTGAGTACGCGCGGCCGGGCGACGCCGCCCCGTTCGTTCCGGAGCTCCCGGGCGTCGAAGGCGCCGCCGTCCACCTCGACCAGGGCGCCACAGATCCGGTCCTGGAGTTCCCGGAAACAGGCGGCGACCGTCTGGGCGCTGGGCTCGCTTGCCGCCGGCGGAGAAGTCACGGCGCGGGGATCTCCGCCAGTGCCTCGCCGACGGCGGTCGCGAAACCCGCGAGTGCTTCCTCGTCGTGCGCCAGGGACAGGAAGCCGACCTCGTAGGCGGAGGGAGCGAGCATGTAGCCGCGGTCGAGCAGCCCCTGGTGGAGCAGCCCGAAGATCTCCGCCGTGTTCGGGTGGAAGCCGTCTGTGCGCCGCGGCAGTTCGCCGTCGCCATAGGCCAGCCAGAAGATCGAACCGCAGCGGACCAGCCGGTAGGGGTGCGCGCTCGCTTCGAGAGCGGGGCCGAGTTCCTGGTCGAGGAACGCGCCGAGGGCGTCCATCCGGGCCCAGCCGTCGTCGGCTCGAAGCTCCCGCAGGGTGGCCAGCCCCGCGGCGACAGCCAGGGGGTTTCCGGAAAGGGTGCCGGCCTGGTAGACCGGGCCGAGGGGCGAGAGCTGATCCATCCACCGCGCCGGCCCGCCATAGGCGCCGACGGGCAGACCGCCGCCGATCACCTTGCCCAGGGTGTAGAGATCGGGTTCGATCCCGAGACCCGCGCCGACGGTGACGCCGGGTACCCGAAAGCCGCTCAGGACTTCGTCGAGGATCAGAAGGGCTCCGTGGTCGGTACACAGGCGGCGCAGTCGCTCGAGATACTCGGGACGCTGCACCAGCAGGCCGTTGTTCGCGGGCAGCGGTTCGATGATCGCGGCGGCCAGGTTGCCGCCGTGGCGCCGGAAGGCCTGCTCCAGCGCGTCTTCGTCGTCGAGCGGCAGGACGATCGTGTCGCGGGCAGTCGCAGCGGGAATCCCTGCGCTCGACGCGATCCCGAAGGTGGCCAGGCCGCTTCCCGCCTCGACCAGGAGGGCGTCGACATGGCCGTGGTAGCAGCCCTCGAACTTCAGCACGAGGTCGCGGCCGGTGCAGCCGCGGGCGAGCCGGATCGCCGACTGGGTTGCCTCGGTGCCCGAGTTGACGAAGCGGATCTTCTCGATGCCGGGTACGAGTTCCTTGACCGTCCGCGCGAGTTCGACCTCGCCTTCGTGGGGCGCGGCGAACGAGGTGCCGCGCGCGGCGGCTTCCCGCACCGCCTCGACGACCGCGGGATGGCTGTGACCCAGGACGAGGGGACCGAACGAGCCGATGAAGTCGACGTAGCGCCGGCCGTCGACTGAGCGCATCACGGCGCCCTCCGCGTCGGCGATGAAGGGCGGCGTGCCGCCGACGGCCCGGTAGGCGCGGACCGGGCTGTTTACGCCACCGACGAGGTGTCGCTGCGCCTCGGTCCAGAGTTGCTCACTGGTTCTTCCGGCACTCATTCGGATGCCTCCGCGCTCGGGTCGCCGCTTGCTTCTTCCCGCCCGTTCACTTCTTCGTTCCAGAGGCGCTCGATGCCGGCGGCGGTCGGTTCATGTGCGCACGTCACGTTGCCCACTCCTGCGTTCCGGAGGGCCGCGGCCGTGGTCGCCCCGATCGCCCAGCAGCTTCCCGGCCAGTCCAGGCCCGAGGCCGCGAAGGCGGCGACGGCCGATGGAGCCGTGAAGAGTACGCGCGCCCTCGCGGCTTGCCAACCCCCGGGCCAGGCGAGGTCCGGCGCCGGGTCGACGGTGTAGGCCTCCCAGGCAACGACTTCGCGACCGGCGGCTTCGAGCGTCTCGACCAACGCCCGGCCGCCACGGGCCGAATGCGGCACGAGGAGGAGGCATCGGCGATCGAGGACGCGGGTCACGTAGTCCGCAAGGCCGCGGCCGTCCGCGGCTCGCGCCGCCAGGTTCGGCGGCACGCCGGCGGCCAGCAGAGCGCGGGCCGTGCCCTCGCCGAGGGCGCACCAGGGAAGGCGTCCCCAGATCGGCTCGCGCGCGGCCCGCTCCGTCACGACGCGGGCGGCGGTCGGGGAGGAGACGAGCAGCCAGGGCCACTGCCGGCGAGGGCGTTCGGGGTCGACGCGGTCGGCGGGCCAGGGAACGTCGAAGACATCGACGGCGGTCGTCGGCAGAGCCGCGACCCGGACGGCCGGGTCGAGCCGGCAGGTCAGGCGCCGTACGGTGGACGCGGCGGAGGTCACGATGAGATCCGGCGTGCGAGCCGGCCCCGGATCAGGTGCGCCGGCGTCCGATTTGGCCAGACCCCGCTCGATCCGCGCGGCCAGCTCGTCAAGATCGATGCCGCCATCACCATCCGCTGCCGAGGCCGCGACGCGGACCGCGACCGGCGCTGCCCCGGCGCCGGCCGCTTCCCGCCAGTCATCCGGCGCGATGGCGACATGGATCGCACGGAGCGGGGAGTGCCTGGACGTACTTCCGTGGACCTCCGCCCATGCCCCGAACGGGCGCAGGCAGCCGCCGCCGAGCCGCCCCAGCAACGAGCGCTCGGCAAGCACCGCGGCGCGGGTCGGAGGATGGTCGAGGTGGACCATGGCCGGGTGCCCGTCGAGGCGGCCGCCGCGGAGGACCTGCACCGCCAGAGCCCCCTGCCCGGGAGCGCACGGCCAGGTTCTCAGGTCGAGCCGGAAGCTGCGGATCGCCGCCGCGGAAGCTTCGAGTTCGGCGTTTCGGGACAGGCGCAGGACGCCCGCTTCGGCCGCGAGCAGGGCGTCGATCGCGCCACTCCGGAGC
Source organism: Thermoanaerobaculia bacterium (assembly GCA_965232105.1). Lineage (GTDB taxonomy): Bacteria > Acidobacteriota > Thermoanaerobaculia > Multivoradales > Multivoraceae > Multivorans. The sequence goes on along the minus strand of OZ246956.1, from coordinate 236,500 downwards.
CACTCCAGCCGGCGGCCCACCGAGCCGCGGACCGCGCAGCAGACGAGGTCCGGCCGCAAAGCGAGGGCTCCGGCCTGCCGCCTCGGAGACGACGTGCCCAGCCGCGCCCCGGCCGGCAGGACGGCGAACGCCTCGGTCGCGGACGGCTCGCGGCTGGCGCCAACTTCGCCGTCATCCTCGAGCATCTCAGCCAGCGGGGAGGCTCCCGTCGCGTTCACGCCGGGCGCGAGCAGGAGCAGGTCGAACGGCCGCTCCCGCTCCGGCACCGCGGCGATCACGAGCCCCGGTTCGTCGTCGACCGGCAGATCCTTCAGCGAGTGGACGACCAGGTCGACCGTGCCGTTGCGAAGCGCCGCGCTCAGCTCGCCGGTGAATACGCCCTTGGACTGAGCGAAACTGCCGCCGAGGCTGCGATCGCCCTGCGACGACATGGCCTTGATGTCCGTCTGGACGCCGAACTGCCGCAACCGTCCCGCCACCAGGGCCGCCTGGATCCGCGCCAGTGGCGTTGCCCGGGTGCCGATGACGATCAGGGTCATGGGCAGAGGATACGTCGCCCCGTCAGTCCACTAGAGTTGCCGGCGTTGCCCCTGCCGCACGGCGGGCCAAATCCGTGGAGGTTTACAGCATGTTGTCTTCTTCGCTCCGTTTCCGCGCTTCGTCCGTCTTGTTCCTTGTTGCCGCCGGCGCAGTCCTTCTCCTGGCCGGCTGCGCGGGCGAAGAGCGCCCGACGGCGGCCGAGTTCACGACGGCGGCCGAGGAGACGCTCATCGAGCATTACTACGACGGCAGCCGCGCGGCATGGGTGCAGTCGACGTACATCAACGAGGACACGACCGCCCTGGCGGCCCGTTTCGGAGCGGAGGCGCTGACCCGCGCGATCGACTTCGCGCAGGAGGCAGCGACCTACGACGCGGCGTCGGAGGCGGACGAGGTGGCGCGCAAGCTCGACCTGCTGCGGGGCGGACTGACCCTGGCCGCGCCGGCGGACGAGGCGAAGATCGAGGAACTGAGCCGGATCGCGACGAGGATGGAGGCCACGTACGGCTCGGGCAAGCACTGCCCGGATGGCCCGGACACGGACACCTGCCGATCCCTTGGCGACCTGGAGGACGTGATCGACAACAGCCGCGACGCCGATGCGCTGCTCGACGCCTGGGAGGGTTGGCGGACGATCTCGCCGCCGATGCGCGCCGACTACCAGCGCTTCGTGGAACTCTCGAACGAGGGCGCGCGGGATCTCGGGTTCGCCGACACCGGCGCCATGTGGCGTTCGAAGTACGACATGCCGCCCGATGACTTCGCGGCCGAGGTCGACCGACTCTGGGACCAGGTCAAGCCGCTTTACGACGACCTCCAGTGCCACGTGCGAGCGGAGCTCTCGGCTCACCACGGGGCGGATGTCGTCGATCCCGCGGGCCCGATCCCGGCCCACGTCCTCGGCAACATGTGGGCGCAGAGCTGGTCGAACATCTACGACCTGGTGGCGCCGCCGGCCGCGGCCCCAGGCTACGACCTGACCGAGATCCTCCAGAGTCGGGGCACCTCCGAGGTCGAGATGGTCGAGATGGCGGAGGGCTTCTTCACCTCGCTGGGCATGGAGTCGTTGCCGGACACGTTCTGGACCCGTTCCCAGTTCGTCAAGCCGCGGGACCGCGAGGTCGTCTGCCACGCGAGCGCCTGGCAGCTCGACCTGGACGAGGACGTGCGGATCAAGATGTGCATCGACATCAACGCCGAGGACTTCTCGACGATCCACCACGAACTCGGCCACAGCTACTACCAGCTCGGCTACCGGGACCGGGCGCCCCTGTTCCGGGACAGTGCGAACGACGGGTTTCACGAGGCGCTGGGTGATGTGATCGCCCTCTCGGTGACCCCGGGCTACCTGGTGGACATCGGGCTGCTCGATGAAGAGCCCTCCGCGGACGCCGACCTCGGCTTGCTGATGCGGATGGCGCTCGACAAGGTGGCCTTCCTGCCGTTCGGTCTGCTGATCGATCGCTGGCGCTGGGCCGTGTTCTCGGGTGATGTGCCGCCGGAGGAGTACAACGCCGCCTGGTGGAGCCTGCGCGAGCAGTACCAGGGCGTCGGCGCCCCGAGCGAACGGACCGAGGAGCACTTCGATCCCGGCGCCAAGTACCACGTGCCAGGCAACACGCCCTACACCCGCTACTTCCTGGCCCACATCCTCCAGTTCCAGTTGCACCGCGACCTGTGCGAGGCGATCGGCTACGAGGGGCCGCTCAACCGCTGCTCGATCTACGGCAACGAGGAGGCCGGGAGGCGTCTGAGCGAGATGATGGCGATGGGCCTCAGCCGCCCGTGGCCGGATGCGCTGGAAGCGGCCACCGGCAGCCGCGAGATGGACGCGACGGCGATCCTCGACTACTTCGCGCCGCTCGCCGAGTGGCTGAAGGAGCAGAACGAGGGCCGGACCTGCGGCTGGAGCTGAAGGGCTTGCTGGTCGCCACCTGGAACATCAACGGCCTGGGCGCCCGGTTCGACTTCCTCGTCCACTGGCTCGAGGCGCGGCAGCCGGATGTCGTCGGCCTCCAGGAACTGAAGGCGACCGAGGAGCGCTTCCCCCGGCAAGCGCTCGAGGAACTCGGCTATCAGGCCGCGGTGTGCGGCCAGAAGGCGTGGAATGGTGTCGCGGTGCTTTCGCGTCATCCGATCGAGGAGGTCCAGTCAGGCCTGCCCGGCGAGGAGGAGGCCGGCGCGCGCCTGATCCGGGTGCGTACCGGCGGTCTCGACTTCACTACCGTCTACTGCCCGAACGGCAAGGACATCGATCACCTGGACTATCCGCGCAAGCTGGCGTGGTTCGACGCGCTTCGCGGATACTTCGAGGGCTCGCTCGACGCCGGGGCGGCGGCGGTGCTCTGCGGCGACTTCAACATCGCGCCGACCCGGCTCGACACGCACGACGAGGACCGTCTGGCGGGCGGCATCCACCACACGGAGGCGGAGCGCGAGCGGTTCGAGGCGCTCCTGGGGCTTGGGTTCGTCGACCTGTACCGGGAACTCCATCCCGACGCGGTCAAGTTCTCCTGGTGGGACTACCGCTTCGGCGCTTTCCACCGGAACCTCGGCCTGCGGATCGACTTCCTGCTGGCGACCGAAGCGGTCCGGGCCCGGGTGGAGCACGTCGAGACCGACCGGGACTACCGCAAGAAGAAGGAAGGCCTGATCGCCTCGGACCACGCACCGGTGATGGCCCGGTTGGCCGAGTAGTCGGGCAAGAACTGGGTGCGCCGGCCTTCTGGCCGGCATCCGGCGCGAAGCGCCGCCTTCCGGACCTTCTGCCACGGGCTGCCAGCCCCGGCTCTACCCCGCTACCCGCTTCGGCGTCTCGAACCAGGCCAGCCTGCCGCGATAAGGCTCGACCTCGCTCCAGGAGTCGATGTCGAGCTGGATGCATGCCAGGGCGGCGGTGACGAAGCGGGGCGGATCCTCGCCGGTCAGCCGGCGGACAAGCTCGGCGCAGGTGGGTTGGTGGCCGACGAGAAGGAGGGAGTTCGCATCGTCAGGCTGCTCGCGCAGAAGGTCGATGGCGGATCCGGGCGACGCCAGGTACAGAGCCGGCTCCAGGATCGTCGTCCGGTTCCAGTTGCCGGCGGCGACCGCCAGTTCGATCGTCTGCCGGGTACGCAGGGCGGACGAGCAGAGGATCCGGTCGGGCGGTTCCCGTCGTTCGGCGAGAAGCCGCCCCATCGTCCTCGCGGCCGCGATGCCGCGCAGATTCAGGGGTCGATCGTGGTCCGCGCCGTAGGTTGCGCTCCAGTCCGACTTGGCGTGACGAAGAACGTACAGAATTCGCACTGTTCGGGGAGTGACGGTAACAGGAGTGTGAGGTGGCGCTCCGGCTGTGTGTTGAACACGCGGTCCGGGGACCGGCGGGCCGTCTCGTGAACCGTTGTGCGCGTGTGTCATTCTCGGAGCATGGTGAGGAGGGATGCGATGCGCCTGGCGGCCGCGGTCGCCGTCTGTGCCGTGTTTCTTGCTGCTGCAGCCGCGGGTCAAAGTGCTTCGCCTGCGTCCGAGAGGGCACTCAACCTGGAGAGCTTCGATTTCGCCTGGCGGAAGATCGCCGAGACCTTCTGGGAGGAGGAGATGGGCGGCGTCGACTGGCGGGCCGTGCGCGACGAACTGAGGCCGCGAGCGCGGGATGCGGCAGACGCCCGGGAACTGCGAAACGTGATCCAGGAAATGCTGGCGCGGCTTGGGCAGTCTCACTTCGGCGTCCTGCCGGGAGCCGGGTCGACGGATCGCGGCGATGCGCCGGCTGAAAGCACCAGCGGCGACGACGCCTGCACTCCGGCGCTGATGAGGACCGTCAGTGGCGGGGGTGGTTCGTCCGGATCGGATGCGGGACCCGGATTCGAGGTCCGTTTCGCGGATCATGTCGCGGTCGTCAGCCGGGTTGAAGCGGATTCGGCGGCTGGCCGCAATGGCTTGATGGCAGGCGCTGAGATCGTACGGATCGGCGACCAGAGTCTCGCGGCTCTTTCCCGCTGCTTCGAGTTGGAGTCCCTCGATCCGCGGGTGGCCGACATGGTGCGAGCGCGCGCCGTCGACGGTCTGCTCTTCGGAGTGCCCGGCGATCCCGTGCAGGTGGAACTCGCGGATGGCGCCGGCGAGCGGTTCGTGCTCGAGCTGGACCGGGCCCACCGTCCGGGCGCGGTCGAGATCGGGTTCGGCAACCTGCCGCCGATGCAGTACCTTTTCGAGACCGAGAAAGTGGGCGCGGCACCGGGCGGACGAGTCCTCGTAGTCCGCTTCAACGTCTGGATGATCCCCGTGGTCAAAGCGTTCGAGGCCGCTCTCTATGAAGACCCGGCCGGCGCCTCGGGGTTCGATGGTCTGGTGATCGATCTGCGAGGAAATCCCGGCGGCATTGCCGGCACCGCGGTAGGGGTTGGGGGCTACCTGCTGGACGAGCAGGTCGACCTGGGCCGGATGCTGCATCGGGGATCGGACCTGAAGCTGCTGGTGAACCCGCGGCGGGTCTCGCGCAGCAACGAGAGAATCGAGAGTTTCAAGGGGCCGATTGCGGTGATCATCGACGGCGGCAGCGCGAGCACCAGCGAGATCTTCGCCGCCGGCCTCCAGGACCATGGCCGGGCGCGGTTGTTCGGTGAGCCCTCGGCGGCGGCGGCGCTGCCGGCGGTGATCGAGCGGATGCCGAACGGCGATCTGCTGATGCACGCGATCGCGGACTTCGTTCGCCCGAGCGGCGAGCGGGTCGAAGGCCGGCCGGTCGTCCCCGACTCGCTGGTTCCTCTCACAAGGGAAGGCCTGCTCGCCGGCAGGGACGAACCGCGGGAGGCGGCCCTGGCATGGGTCGCTTCGGAACTGGAATGAACGACAGTCCCTGGAGCGAGGGAGTGGGTTCCTGGGGCGAGAGAGTGGGCCTCTGGAGTGACGGAGTCAGTCTCGGCCGGTTCGGCGCGGAGGGGGCCCTCGGACCGCCGTGGCTGTGGGTCCTGGCGGGGCTGCTGCTGCTGCTGCTTGGCCGGCAGCTCTACACGGCGCTCCTGGGGTTGCTCGGCTTCTTCGTCAGCTACGGCATGCTCTCCGACGTGGCGACTCTGCCCAGCGACCTGCGTCTGGGGGTATCGGTGGGTATTGGAGTCGTCAGCGCCTTGCTCGCCTTCGTCGTGCGCAAGGTCGCCGTGGCACTTGCTGGGGCGATGTTGGGCGCCGGCGCGGCGCTTTGGGCGGCCGGCTTCTACGGCCTGCAGTCACAGGTCCTGTGGTGGATCGTGACCGCGGCCGCGGCCCTTGTGGGAGCGTGGCTCCTGCGGCAGGTCTTCGAGACGGCGCTCATCGTGGTCTCGTCGTTCATCGGCGCGCTGCTCATCATGGCGGCGGTGGGTCTGGAGGGGTTGCCGGCCCACGCCGGCGTTGCCGTGCTGATCGTGGTCGGGGTCGCATTCCAGATGCGGAGTCGTCGCGGGGACGAACGCGGCGCGAAGAAGAAGTCGGCGAAGTAGGGGTACGAGATGCCGTATCGGCCGGGTCAGCGTCGGGGTTGGTATGACGCCGTCATGCGAGCGTCGCTGGTGTGGGTCCTGGTGGCTGCGTTGCCGGAGGCCGCGAGCGCCCTCCGGGACGAATCGTCGGCGGGGCCCTGCGTGGCGGATGCGACGACCCTGTGCCTGAACGAGGATCGGTTCCGCGTCGTCGCCCACTGGAAGACGGCGGATGGCCGCGCCGGTACCGGTGAGGCAGTGGAGCTGACCGGGGACACCGGTTACTTCTGGTTCTTCAGCGAGAACAACGTCGAGGTCGTGATCAAGGTGCTGAACGGCTGCGCCATCGTCGACGGCGCCTACTGGGTGTTCATCGGCGGCTTGACCGACGTCCGGGTCGAACTCGAAGTCGAGGACACAGACGCCGACGAGTCCAAGACGTACCTCAACGAGGCCGGGACGCTGTTCAAGCCGGTAACCGACACCGAGGCGTTCTCGACCTGCGATTGAGGTGCACCCGCCGGGCCAGGGGTCCGAGGGTCCGCTCCCAGGCGCCGTGAGCGCCTCGTCGGATGGTAAAGGGGGTGCGACGCTCGTGCTCAGTTGTTTGAGGACGTCAGAGCGAGTGTTCCCGGACCGGTTGCGGTGACCGTCTGGGCGACTGCTGGCAGGAGAACAGCTTGCCCCGGGCCTGGTGTCTCGGTTCCAGAGTAGTTGTGGACTCCAAGCTTCCCCTCAAGTGCGAGGGCGATTCGGGCGCGGCCGTCGGGGTTCAGTGGCGCCTCGTCAGTGCCGCCGATCTGCAGGACGTCCAGGCGGAAGTCGTCGACCGGCGGCCGGAAACAGGTCCGTGTGCCCCAGGGGTGTTTGTCGACTCGGGGCGCCAGCGGGATGCCAGGGGAGGCTTCGTAGACGAGGATGTCGAGCAGTTCTCCGGCGTCGACGCGCTTGGAGGTCAGGCCTAGGCGGAGCACGTTGTCGGAGTTCGCCATGACTTCCATCGCGGAGCCTTCCAGGTAGCTGTGCGGAACGCCGGGGCCGGTGAACAGGGCCTGGCCGGGTTCGAGGTGTACCAGGTGGAGGAAGAGCGGTGCGACGACCAGGGGATCGTGCGGGTGGCGCCCGGCGATGCGGGCGATCCAGTGCATCGCGTCCCGGCAGTCGGGGTCGCCCTCGGTCGAGGCACGATGGGCTGCATCGACGGCGTTGGAGGCGAGGTCGGTGCCGGTGTGGCGGCGTAGCGTTTCGAGCAGCGGGCGGTAGGCGGCGGCGCCCTCGGATTCGAGGCGGCGAACGCTCGACTCGAGTTGCTCGAGGCCGAGGGCGGCCAGGAGTCGGGCTGCCTCGGCGGCGGGCCGGAAGCCGGACAGGGCTGAGAAGGGCGTCAGGGCGTAGAGCAGTTCGGGCTTGTGGTTCGGGTCGCGGTATGCGCGGTTCGCTTGGGTGACGGGCCCGGCGCCACTGGTTTCGGCGGCGAAGCCGCGCCTGGCCTGCTTGCGATCGGGGTGGGCCTGGATCGAGAGGGGGCGCGAGGCGGAGAGGATCTTGGTCAGAAAGGGCAGGGCGTCGCCGGTTGCGCCGGGGCCGAGCACTTCGCTTCGGCGGTCGGCGATGAGCCGGTCGAGGGGTACCGGACGGCCGGTATCGCCCGGCCCGCTGGCAGAACCGGCTTCGAGCACGACTCCGGCCGGTGCGTCGGCGTGGGCGCCGAACCAGAGTTCGGCTTCCGGCCGGCCGGTGGGTTCGCGGCCGCAGAGGCGTGGAATGAAGTCGCGAGTACCCCAGTCGTAGTGACGGACCTGGGGGACGAGCCGCAGGGGCCGGTCGAGCGGTGCTTTCACTGTCCCGTCTTTTCGGCCCAGGACCGGGCTTCGCCTTCCGTGTCGATGTCCACGAGTGGCAACTCCGTCTCAAGGTCCACTTCGATGACGTGCGGTGCCAGTTCCCGGAGCAGGGGGCGGGCGCCCTCGTCGCCCCGGAGGCGATTCAGATGGCCGAACCACGAGCGGCCGAAAGTGACCGGGGCGCCGCGCCGACCGCGGTACGTGGGCACGACGATCGAAGCCGGCCCGTCGAACGCGTCGAGCAACCGGTCGATGATCGCCGCCTCGAGCCCGGGCTGGTCGACGGGCAGGAACATTGCGCCCTCGGCACGGTCGGACACGCGGGCGATGCCGCGACGGACCGATCCGCTCTGACCGTCCCTGTAGGCGGGGTTGTGGGCCAACAGGAGGTCGAGGTCGGCCACCTCTTCCTTGACCTCCCGTTCCGCGTGGCCGGTGACCAGGATGACCTCCGTGAGGCCGGCCGCGAGCGCCGCCCGGCAAGTGCGCCGGACGAGAGTCTCGCCGCCGATCCGGTAGAGCTGTTTCGGTCTTGTCGCAGCGGCGACGTTCTTCCCGGGAATGCGCGCATCCTCCCCGCATGCGGACTCGAACCGGGTCGAAAGGCCTGCCGCGAGAACCACACCGGAAACCGGGCCGGTCATCGTTCACCGGCCGGCAACCGGCCGCTGCGCACCGCGACCAGTTCGGCGGCGATCGCCAGGGCTATCTCCTCCGGCTTGCGGCCGCCGAGGTCGAGGCCGATCGGGGCGTGGATTCTGTCGATCAGCTCCGAGGCCAGGCCGGTCTCGCGAAGAGCCGCGACCCGCTTCGCGTGGGTGCGCGAGGAGCCCAGGGCGCCGACATAGCGGACTCCCGCTTCGAGCGCGACCTGGAGCGCCGGGTTGTCCAGCTTCTCGTCGTGGGTGAGGAAGACACAGAACGTGTTGTCGTGAAGCGTGGTCCGGGCCAGGTACTCGGCCGGCCACTCGACGACGAGTTCGTCGGCGTGGGGAAAGCGCTCGGCGGTGGCGAACACTGAGCGCGCGTCGACGACCACGGTGCGGAATCCGAGCTGGCGAGCGAAGTGGACCAGGTGGATTGCGACGTGGACCGCCCCGACGATGAACAACTGGGGCAGGGGCTCGAAGTTCTCGACGAACACCTCCGTGCCCTCGATCTCGCGGAGGCCCGTGGCCGGTAGATCTTGACCCGTTGCCAGAGTCGTGGCGGCCCGGTCGAGGTCCGGCGTGCGGAGCGTTCCCTCCGTGCGGCCGTCGTGCCATACGAGGAGGCGCGAGCCGAGCGCGTCGTCGTCGGCTCGGGTGAAAGCGACCAGCCGCTCGCCGGCCAGCAGGGACCGGCGCAGGGACTCGAACCGGGAACTCATCGGCGGCAGCCGGACGGCCTCAAGCGTCGAGGCGCTCGACCAGGACTTCGACTTCGCCGCCGCAGGTGAGCCCGACGGACCACGCCTGCTCGTCGGAGATGCCGTAGAGGAGCCGTTTCGGTAGGCCGTTTTCCAGCACCGACCGGGCCTCCTGGATCACCGCGCCTTCGATGCAGCCGCCGCTGACCGACCCGCTGATGCCGCCCGCGTCGGAGACGGCCATCTTCGAACCCAGTGGCCGGGGCGAGGAGCCAACGGTGCGGATCACGGTGGCGACGGCGACCTTGCGGCCATCGGCACGCCAGCGATCCACGTCGGGGAGGATGTCCAGCACGGCCGCGATTGTACCGGCGAGCACGTGGCTGCGGGGCTATAGTGACTTCAGGAGGTAGTTGACGATGACTATTCGGCAGCCTTGGTCCTTCGTGGTTCTAGCGGCCGTGGGGCTGCCGACGGTGCTTCTGGCCGGTTGTACCGTGCGCGTGGGCGAGCAAGCGGCGGAGCTCGAGCCCGAGCCGGCTCCGGTGACCGCCCGCAGCCAGCCCGGCACGGGGATGGGACTCTACGAACCGGAGCAGCACGAGCTCTACGACGGCCGGTTCGTGATCACCGGCACGAACGTCCACCAGGTCGGCAGCCTGGACGACGAATCGCCCTGGGACCACATGGGCGACGACGCCAGCAACGTGGCCCCGGTAGGCGGCGAGATCACGATCGATGTCGACGAGATCGCGAACATCGGCACGTTCCGCGCCGAGCTGCAGCTCCCCGAGGGCGATTACGTGGTGGAACTCGACCGGTTCCACGAGTTCTCGCCCTGCCAGGACGGGGGCATCGCGGCCTACCTGTTCGAGCATGGCGATGCCGGCTGCGGCGACTCGAACTGGCCGAAGAGCCTGCTCTACGTCGCCGGTTGGGGCTACGGCCGCGGCACCCTGAACGGCGAGGAGTTGTACAGCGACTACCAGATCCACTTCATGGTCACCCAGGGCATGCGCGACCGCGAGACCCTGCAGGTGCAACTCCAGCCGTCCGAGGGCCCGGCCGGGGCCGTGAACCCGGCGGCCCAGCAACTGGACTTCTACATCCGCAGCCCTGAGAACAACGACGCGAACCACCCCAACCGCGAAGTCTTCGACCACTTCTTCGCGATGGCGGTGACCTGGCGGTAGCGGCTGCGCGTCGGCTGGTCCAGGCCTACAACGGAGAGATCGGCTGGTCCGAGGAGCGGCGCCATCCGTGCGCCCGATGACGGGCGCACGGACTGGTTCACGGGTGGCGCGGATCGCGCCGCCGGGCCGGGCCGCCCGGTCAGTTCGGCTCGCAGGCGTCCGGGAAGGCCCTGACGTCCGTGACGCCGGCGGCGGGCTCGCCGGGCTCGTTGCGGTACAGCCTCTGCTCGCCGTCGGTCGTGTCCGTCACGCGAATCGCGTACCCGAGGTCGGTCGTGGACGCCGCGAACACCCAGACGTGGCCGTTGACCGCGCAGCCGTCCAGCACCTTGACGAGGACTTCCCAGTTGTCCGGATCGAAGAACCTGAACAGGCCTGAATTGTCCGTGCCGGCGTGAACCACGGTTCCGCTCCCGCTCACGCCGCCGGCCCCGAACCAGTCCACCGCGACCTCGTAACGGGACTTCCGCAGACGGCGCGACGACTTCCCATGCTCGCAATCGCCCGCCGGTTCGGCGGCCTCGACCAGGAACATCATGGACATCTCGGACTCCTCGACTCCGTCGCTCACCTCCAGCCGCACTTCGTAGAAGCCGGGCGCGTCCCACCTGTGCGCGGGACTCGAACTTCGCGAAACGCTCCCGTCGCCGAACTCCCAGCGGCGGCTGCCGACCGGGCCGGCGCTTGTGTCCTGGAACCTGACCGGTTCGCCCGTGAAGACGATGCACAGCTCGCTCTCGCACTCGACGTCGACCGAGAAGGCGGCCCGGAGCGCACCGCCGGGCGGCGGCGGAGGCGGAGGACCGGCCGGCGGAGACGGAGGCGGAGGACCGGCCGGCGGGGGACCCGGAGGCGGAGGCGGCCCGGGCGGCCCGGGACCCGGAGGAGCGTCGCCGTCGGAAATCCTCACCGTGGCCGCGCCGCCGACGGTCACCCGGTCCGGCGGCGAGCCGAAACCGATCTCGACCGACTCGCCGGCGTCGGCCTCGCCGTCATCCGTCGCCACGAACAGGAACTCCGCCGCCGTGACGCCCTTGTCGAAAACGACGTTCGCGGGAACGCCCGAGTAGTCGGCCGCGTCGGCGCCCCCCTGTTCGGTCGCCACGAGGACAACCTCGATCCGGCGCTCCGGATCCCGGTCGAGACGAACCGGAATCCTTACGCCGGTCCCTTCGGACACCGTGTAGCCCAAGGCGCCGAACGAAACCGACACCATCGGGTCGTCGTCGTCCAGAATCGTCCCGCTCACACGCAGCGTCGAACCTCCGCCGGCGAGCACCGCGTGCACGGGATTCGACAGCGTGAAGCCCAACGTCTCCGATTCCGCTTCGTCCACCGCGTCGTCCAGCACGTCGACCGTCACCTGCCGAGCGAGAGAGCCTGGCGCGAAGCTCAGCGTCCCGGAAGCCGCCTCATAGTCCGAGGCAGCCCTGGCGCCCGAGGCGCCGGCGCCGTTGGACGTGGCGTAAGCCACCGTGACTTCGTCGCGGCTCGCCACGCTCAGGGACACCTCGAAGTCGACCGTTCCCCCGCTCTCCGGGACCGGGTCGGGAACCTCCACCGAAATCGACGGCGCGTCGTCCTCGACCACCACGACCTCCAGCGGAGGCGCCGTGACCGAGCCGTAGTCGGCGCCGGAGACCGCGTGGAGGATCGAGAACTTCCCGTCGGCCAGAGAGTCCGCGTCGTGCGTCGCCGTCACCGTGACCGTCCGCGCCGAGTCCCAGTCCGACGGGCCGAACTCAAGCGACGCCGGAGCCAGCGTCACCTCGGCGCCGGAGGCGGCCGAAGGCGTCACCGTCACCGTTCCGGTCGGCTGGGACGTCAGCGCGACGTCGTAGCTCCCGCTCTCGCCCTCGACGACGCTCAGGCTCGACTTCGACAGGGACACTCCCCGCTCCCCCTTGACCCGAACGTCGAAGGTCTGGCTGGCCCGGCTGTTCGAACCCCCGGCATCGGTCGCCGTCACCGTCACGATCGCCGCGCCCCGGCTCTTCGGCGTGAGCGACAGGGTCGCGCCGGAGACGGCGACGCCGACGACGGCGGGCTCGTCGGTCCGCGCCGCGTAGGTCAGCGCGTCGAGGTCCGCGTCGCGAAACGCGCCGGAGACGACGACGGTCCGGGCGCCGTCCCCCACCCGAAGCGTCGGCGCCGAGATCGTCCCCACCGCCTCGGGCGCGTCGTTCCTCACGGTCACCGCGAACTGCTGCCGCGCGGACATCTTCGACCCGGCCGCGTCGGTCGCCTCGACCGTCACCGTCGCGGCGCCCGGGCCCGTCGGAACGAGCTTCACGCTGGCGTCCGTCACGGTCGTCGTCACCACGCCGGCCGAGGACGCCGCCCCGTAGGTCAGCCTGTCGTCTTCCGGGTCCTCGAAGGCCACGGACACGTCCACCGTCCGCCCCGCCGGGTTCTGGTTCATCGAGACGTCGGGGAGCGAGCCGATCGCGACCGGAGGCTGGTTGGCCAGAACCTCCACGTCGAACTGCTGAATCGCCGTCGTGTCGGAACCGCCGCTGTCCGTTGCCGTCACGGAGATCCGGGTGACGCCCGGCCTGACGGGTTCGACCGTCAGGGTCGAATCCGTCAACGCCACCGTCGCGACGGCCGACTTCGAGGACCTCGCCGCATACGTCAGGGCGTCGTTGTCGGGGTCCTGGAACGCGGAGGACGCGTCCACGCTCATCTCCTTGCCCGCGACCACCTGGACATCCGCCATCGACCCGACCGGCGCCGGCGACGCGTTGGCGCCCACGGTCACCGCGAGGTCGCGTTCGTGCGCGCTGTTCGTCCCGTCGACGTCGGTGGCGGACACCGTCACCGACGCCTGGCCCGCGGCGACCGGAGTCACGACGACCGCCGACCCGGAGATCGTCGCGGTCACGATCGTCTCATCGGAGGACGCGGCGGCGTACGTCAACGCATCCCCGTCCCGATCCCGGAAGGCGTGGGAGACGTCGACGGACCTTGCGCCGTCCGCCAGCTTCAGCGCCAGGGAGTACATCGGTTCCGCGTTCTGTGCGGGCCAGTTCATCCACAGGCCGTCGATCGCCATGTCCCCGTCGCCGCCCGGGTCCAGCCAGTCGCTGAGACGAGTCTCCTTCGTGCCGCCGCCGGTCCAGGACGTCGCCAGCCGACCGAAATGGCCGTGCGGGACCTCGCCTACGGGGATGAACGGCCCTATGTAGCTGCCGTTGCAATAGGCCCAGCCACCCTGCAACTGACCCGCGACGCGCTTGTTCTGATCGAACAGCGGCGCGCCGGACGAACCGCCCTCGGTCGTGCCCTTCTCCCATTTCGACACAAGCAACCAGTTGCCGAAGAGGGTCAGGGGGTCGTTCTCGAAATTGATCGACTTCACGTGCCCCCTCGGGTGGTGAATCGCGAACGCCGAAGCAGGCAGCTCGGCGGCCCGGCTCCAGCCGGCGAAGTACGCCGGAGGGTCGACGTCGGGCGCTTCGGACAGGAGGAGCAGGGAGAAGTCGGTCGCGCCCGAGGAGGCCACGAATTTCGCGCCGCTCTGGTGCTGAGCCAGCGGGCCGTTTCTGGCGCCGCACGTGGCGCTCTGGTAGTTCCAGTACAGGACGACGCTGGCGGCCTCGGCGCTGTTACGGATGCAATGCTCGGCAGTCAGAAACCAGGGCTTCCTGTCCAGCGCCGTGTTGTTCAGCAGAACGCCCGAACAGCGGCTGCCGCCGCTGAACGTGTACATGGCGACGCTGCTCACCTGATCGCGGTAGGGATCCGCGTCGGCGCACGCCACGTCGATGTGGCAGTTGGCGTGGCTGCCGGAGACCCGCCGCTCGGGCAGGATGTCCCGGAAGCCGCGGTTGACGGACCCGAGCCGCAGGTCGAGTTCGGCTTTCCGGCCCTCCGGCACCGCCGCCTCGATCACGACTTCGTTGCCCCCGATAATCGGCGTCCACAATTCGCCGTGCGCCTGGTTGTCGTCCTCAGTGAAGGGACCGACGACCTCGCTCCCGTCCGCCGCGTACACCCACAACCGGCCGCCCGGAGGCATCCGGTAGCGAGTGAACCCCAGGTTCAGCGACACGGCGCCCTCCGACGCCGCGCGCAGCCGCCAGACCGCCGTTCGCCCGTCCGCGGAGGTCTCCCAGCGCCCGTGCGTGACCGGCGTCGCCTCGACCGCGTAGGGGTCGGCGAAGCGGTACGGCCCGCCCTCCGCGCGACCGGCGGCGTCCGCGAGGCGGGCGTCGTCCGCGGCCTGTTCCTGCGCCACGCGAATCAGCGGCACGATCGGCGGGGCAGCGAGAACGGGAACCTCGCTCAACGGCGCCAAGGCCACCGCCGCCGGCGACGCCGAACGGGTCAGCGGCGCCTCCTGGGCTCGGGCCGCCGCCGCCACGCCGACCACGAGGAGCGCCGCCGCGGCCCTCGTTGCAGTAGTGCCTCGCACGAGAGAACGAAGATTAGCAACGCCTCTCGCTTCGCGTACCGCCGCCGGGTCAGTCCGGCTCGCAGGCCTCCGGGAAGGCCCTGACGTCCGTGACGCCGGCGGCGGGCCGGCCGGGCTCGTTGCGGTACAGCCTCTCCTCGCCGTCGGTCGTGTCCGTCACGCGAATCGCGTAGCCGAGGTCGGTCGTGGACGCCGCGAACACCCAGACGTGGCCGTTGACCGCGCAGCCGTCCAGCACCTTGACGAGGACTTCCCAGTTGTCCGGGTCGAAGAACCGGAACAGGCCCGAATCGTCCGTGCCGGCGTGAACCACGGTTCCGGCGCCGTTCGCGCCGCCGGCCCCGAACCAGTCCACGCCGATCTCGTAACGGGACTTCCGCAGACAGCGGACCGTCTTCCCATGCCTGCAATCGCCCGCCGGTTCGGCGGCCTCGACCAGGAACATCATGGACATCCCGGACTCCTCGACGCCGTCGCTCACCTCCAGCCGCACTTCGTAGAAGCCGGGCGCGTCCCACTTGTGCGCGGGACTCGAACTCCGCGAAACGCTCCCGTCGCCGAACTCCCAGCGCCGTTCGCCGACCGGGCCGGAGCTCGTGTCCTGGAACCTGACCGGTTCGCCCGTGAAGACGATGCACGGCTCGCTCTCGCACCCGACGCCGACCGAGAAGGCGGCCCGAAGCGCACCGCCGGGCGGAGGCGGAGGCGGCGGAGGCGCGGGACCTGGAGGCGGGGGCGAAGGAGGAGGCGGGGGAGGAGGCGGTCCCGGAGGCGGGGGCGGCCCGGGCGGCCCGGGCCCCGGAGGAACGTCGTCGTCGGAAATCCTCACCGTCGCCGCGTCGCCCACGGTCACCCGGTCCGGCGGCGATCCGAAACCGATCTCGACCGACTCGCCGGCGTCGGCCTCGCCGTCATCCGTCGCCACGAACAGGAACTCCGCCGACGTGACGCCCTGGTCGAAGACGACGTTCGCGGGAACGCCCGAGTAGTCGGCGGTGGAGGCGCCCCCCTGTTCGGTCGCCACGAGGACAACCTCGACCCGCCGCTCCGGATCCCGGTCGAGGCGAACCGGAATCCTTGCACCGGCCCCTTCGGACACCGTGTAGCCCGAGGCGCCGAACGAGACCGACACCGTCGGGTCGTCGTCGTCCAGAATCGTCCCGCTCACACGCAGCGTCGAACCTCCGCCGGCGAGCACCGCGTGCATGGGGTTCGACAGCGTGAAGCCCAACGTCTCCGACTCCGCTTCGTCCACCGCGTCGTCCAGCACGTCGACCGTCACCTGCCGAGAGAGAGAACCCGGCGAGAAGCTCAGCGTCCCGGAAGCCGCCTCGTAGTCCGACGACGCCGACGCGCCGCCCGCCCCCGTGCCGTCGGACGTGGCGTAAGCCACCGTGACCGTCTGGCTGCTGGCAATGCTGAGCGTCACCTCGAACTCGATCGAACCGTCGCTCTCCGCGACGCCGGCCGGCGACTCGACCGACAACGTCGGGACATCGTCCTCGACCACCACGACGTCCAGCGGCGGCGCCGCGACGTTGCCGTAGTCGGCGCCGGAGACCGCGTGGAGAATCGACGACTTCGCGTCGGCCAGAGCATCCGCGTCGTGCGGCGCCGTCACCGTGACCGTCCGCGCCGAGGCCCAGTCCGACGGCCCGAACTCGAGCGACGCCGGGGCCAGCGTCACCTCCGCGCCGGCGGCGGCGGAAGGCGTCACCGTCACCGTTCCCGTCGGCTCGGACGTCAGCGCGACATCGTAGCTTCCGCTCTCACCCTCGACGACGCTCAGACTCGACTTCGACAGGGACACGCCCCGCTTGCCCCTGACCCGAACGTCGAAGGTCTGGGTGGCCTGGCTGTTCGAGCCCCCGGCATCGGTCGCCGTCACTGTCACGGTCGCCGCGCCCCGGCTCCTCGGAGTGAGCGACAGGGTCGCGCCGGAGACGGCGACGCCGACGACGGCGGGCTCGTCGGTCCGCGCCGAGTAGGTCAGCGCGTCGAGGTCCGCGTCGCGGAACGCGCCGGAGACGGCGACGGTCCCGGCGCCGTCCCCAACCCGAAGCGGCGGCGCCGCTATCGTCCCCACCGCCTCGGGCGCGTCGTTCCTCACGGTCACCTCGAACTGCTGCCGCGCCGACGCGTTCGACTCGGCCGCGTCGTCCGCCGTGACCGTCACCGTCGCCGTGCCCCGACCCTTCGGAACGAGCTTCACGCCGGCGTTCGTCGCGGTCGCCGTCACCACGCCGGACTTCGAGGACGCCGCCCCGTAGGTCAACGCGTCGCCTTCCGGGTCCTCGAAGGCCGCCGACACGTCCACCGTCCGCCCCGCCGGGTTCTGGTTCATCGAGACGTCGGAGAGCGAGACGATCGCGACCGGAGGCTGGTTGGGCAGGACCTCCACCTCGAACTGCTGGATCGCCGTCGTGCCCGAACCCGCCGCGTCCGTCGCAGTAACCGAGATCACGGCCGTGCCAGGCCGTAGCCCGGCGACGATCCCGAGCATGGGGCCCGCGGACGTAACAGCCGCCGTCTTGTCCGGCCGGGCCGTCGCGCCCCACGTCAGCGTGTCGCCTTCCGGGTCCTGGAACGCGGAGGACGCATCCACGCTCATCTCCTTGCCCGCGACCACCTGGACATCCGCTAGCGAACCGACCGGCGCCGGCGACCCGTTGGCGCCCACCGTCACCGCGAGGTCGCGCCCGTGCGCGGTGTTCGTCCCGTCGACGTCGGTGGCGGACACCGTCACCGACGCCTGTCCCGCGGCGACCGGCGTCACGACGACCGCCGACCCGGAGATCGTCGCGGTCACGATCGTCTCATCTGAGGACGCGGCGGCGTAGGTCAACGCATCCCCGTCACGATCCAGAAACGCGTGGGAAACGTCGACGGACCGTGCGCCGTCCGCCAGCTTCAGCGCCAGGGAGTACATCGGTTCCCCGTTCTGTGCGGGCCAGTTCATCCACAGGCCGTCGATCGCCATGTCCCCGGCGCCGCCCGGGTCCAGCCAGTCGCTGAGACGAGTCTCCTTCGTGCCGCCGCCGGTCCAGGACATCGCCAGCCGACCGAAAACGTCATGCTCGTCGTTGCGGCAATGCGCTTTGCCACCCATCAACTGACCCACGACGCGCTTGTTCGGATCGAACAGCGGCCCGCCGGACGAACCGCCTTCGGTCGTGCCCTTGTCCCAATCCGACACACGCAGTCTGGTGCCGCTCGCAGTGATGGTCAGGGGGTCGTTCTCGAAGCTGATCGACTTCACGTGCGTTCTCGGGTGGTGAATCGCGACCGCCGAAGCGGGCGCCTCGGCGGCCCGGCTCCAGCCGGCGAAGTACGCCGGAGGGTCGGCGGCGACAGGCGCTTCGGACAGGAGGAGCAGGGAGAAATCCGTACCCGGATACCCCAAGGCGGTCTGAACCGGCCAGGAGGCGACGAGTTCCGCGCCGCTCTGGTGCTCAGCCAGCGGGCCGTTTCTGGCACCGCACGTGGCGCTCTGGTAGTTCCAGTACACGACGATGCGGGCGGCCGCGGCGCTGTTACGGACGCAATGCTCGGCGGTCAGGAACCAGGGCTTCCTGTCCAGCGCCGCGTTGTTCAGCAGAACGCCCGAACAGCGGAAGCCGCCGCCCACATGGTACATGGCCACGCTGCTCACCTGATCGCGCCAGTCATCCCCGCCGGAGCACGCCACGTCGATGTGGCAGCTTTCGTGATTGCGAGAAACCGTACTCCCCAGCAGGTCGCGGAAGCCGCGGTTGACGGACCCTAGCCGCAGGTCGAGGTCGGCCCTCCGGTCCTCCGGCACCGCGACCTCGATCACGACTTCGTCGCCCCCGAGAATCGGCGTCCACAACTCGCCGTGCGCCTGGTTGTCGTCCTCCGTGAACGGACCGAGGACCTCGCTCCCGTCCGCCGCGTACACCCACAGCCGGCCGCCCGGAGGCATACGGTAGCGAGTGAACCCCAGGTTCAGCGACACGGCGCCCTCCGACGCCGCCCGCAGCCGCCAGACCGCCATTCGCCCGTCCGCGCCGGTCTCCCAGCGCCCGTGCGTGGCCGGCGTGGCCTCGACCGCGTACGGGTCGGCGAAGCGGTACGGCCCGCCCTCCGCGAGGCCGGCGGCGTCCGCGCGGCGGGCGGCGTCCGCAGCCTGTTCCTGCGCCACGCGAATCAGCGGCACGATCGGCGGGGCATCGAGAACGGGAACCTCGCTCAATGGCGCCAGGGCCGCCGCCGGCGACGCCGAACGGGTCAGCGGCGCCTCCTGGGCCCCGGCCTCCGCCGCGACGCCGACCACGAGGAGCGCCGCGGAAACCCTCTTCACGATACCGCTCTTCATAGTACCTCTCCGCACAGAAGCGAAGAGTAGCAACGCCTCCTGCTTCGCGTACCGTCGCCGAGAAGCGGCAGCGAGAGCGCAGCCCTCTCGGATCAAGGGGGCGACGCCGCGGAGCCGTGGCGTCAGGGAGAAGGGTCGAGGCGAAGCCTCGCCAGGTGGCTATCTGAGACAATCCGGCGCCAGATGAGCCGTCGCGCCTTCTTCATTGGTCTTGGGATCGGCGTGCTTGCCGCGGCCGTGGCCGGGGAAGTGCGGCTTCTCGATACGCCTGCTGCGGAGAAGAGCAGCAGCTATGCCCTGAATGCGGGACCTGAGGGCACGATCGTCCTCAGTTGGGTTGAGCGCTCGGGCGAGCGCGGCCATGCACTGCGTTACGCCGAGTTGCGCGGCGACGAATGGGGTCCGGCCAGGACGATCGCGACGGGCGAGGGCTGGTTCGTCAACTGGATCGACCATCCGGCCGTTGTGGTGCTGGGCGGCGACCGAAGGGCGGCGCACTGGCTCGTTCACGACGAGGACCGGGAGGGCGACTACGGCTACGGCATCCGGTTGGTCTTCTCGGACGACCGCGGTGCGACCTGGCGGCAGGTGTTCGAGGAGAGTGGCGAAGGTGTGGACGGCTACGCGGGCTTCGTGGCATACGCCGGAGTCGGGGGCGGCTTCGAAGTTGCCTACCTGTCGACAGTCGGCGACGGAGCAGCCGGCCACGGCGAGGTGGAACCGCGCATGGCGCTTCGTTCTGCGCGTTTCGACTTGGAGGGTGCCTTGAAGAGCGACCGGGAAGTCGATGCCGACGTGTGCAGTTGCTGCACAACGGCCATGGCGGTGACTCCGGACAACGTCTTCCTGGCCTTCCGAGACCGCCGCGAGGGCGAGTTCAGGGACATCTCCTTTGCCCGCCTCGAGGACGGTCGATGGACGGGGTCAGAACTGGTTCACCGGGACGGCTGGCACATTCGCGGCTGTCCGACGAACGGCCCGGCCCTGGCTTCGGGCCAAGAGGGCCCGGCAGTTGCCTGGTTCACGGCCGCCGGCGGTGAGGCAAAGGTGGTGGCGGCGTTCTGGAACACGAAAGAGCAACGGTTCGATGCACCGCTCCGACTCGACGACGGTTCCCCGCGCGGCTGGGCCGGCGTCGCGATGCTGGGAGACGGCAGTGCTGCGGTCAGTTGGGTCGAACGCGTGGAAGGCGGCGCGGAACTACGGGTCCGTCGTGTCACCCGGGACGGCGACACGGGCCCTGCACTCACCGTGGCGCCAGCGCCGGCCGGCCGGAGCGCCGTCGGCGTCCCCAAGCTCGTCCGCACCGGCGACCGCCTGATCTTCGCCTGGCGCGACGGTGGCGTGCACACTGGTCTGATGTCCGCGTCGGATCTGGACTAAGACAGGGCCGGCGCACCCAGTGTTTGCGCACCCAGGGACAACGGCGTGGCCATTGCCTGCTTCCCTACGGCGACCGAGACGCCCTCCTGCCCCAAGACGGGCGGGTGCTACCACCGCTAGTCGCCGCCGGCCCCAGCCCCAGCCCCGGTCGCGGCCGCGGCCGCCGCCGTGTGCTGCTCGTAGTCCTCTTCCGACAGGAAGACGAAATTCGTCCAGCCGATCGCCATGTCGTCGATCGTTCGGTTGCCCCAGCCGACCCAGGCGGTCGGGTCGGGGTTGTAGGGGTTGTTCTCCGAGTTGTCGTGGTACGAGGTCACGTGGAGGACCGTGCCGGCGGGGAACACCGGCGGGTTCTTGTAGGGATAGGCGATCTGCCAGTTGAAGTCGTAGTTCTGGATGCGCGTGAGCAGTTCGCGGCGGCCGTCCGTGTGGATCGCTTCGAGTTCCATCGCCTTGCCGCGGTAGTGCATGTGGGCCTGGAAGCTGATCAACTGGATCGGGCGGTCGAGCACGCGGTAGCCGTCGTGGCGGACGTTGTCGGCGCCGGGCGGAATGGACAGCTCGTTGTTGCGCCAGCCGGTGCTGCTGGGCAGGCCGGCGAACAGCCGGGTGGAGACGATGCGGTGCTTGGGCACGATGCCGCGCGGGTAGAAGCCGAAGCCGATCTGCTGCCGGTCGCGGATCTCCTCGCCGACGGAGTGGTAGTGCCCGCTGAAGCGGATGACCGAGCCGGCCATCAGCAGCTTGCCGGTGTTCTCGGAATAGATGTCGCCCGTGTTGCCGACCGCGTACTCGATCAGCAGCGACCCGACAGGGTTGCCCTCGCGGTCGCGGCGGTTGGGGTCGTCGTCCCGCTCGAAGAAGTCCTGGCCCACGTAGTCCGCGTCGTCCTGGATCGCGTAGACCATCGTGTGATGGACGGTCCGGCGGCCCGCCTTGCTGGGCTTGACCTCGATCCAGCGGATGTAGCGGTCCTCGGTCAGGCCGGTGTCGGCGAGGAAGCTGACGAACAGGTCGGGTCCCTCCGGAGGAACGACCATGTCCTCCTGCATTTCGACGACCAGGTCGGGCTCGCCGTACTCCCATGCGTCGCCGTCGGGGAAGTCGATCGGCGCCGGCAGCTCGTCGGGGTTGCCGCGCGGTGACCCCGCGTCGACCCAGGCGGAGACCGTGGCGATCTCCTCGTCGCTCAGGCTGGGATCGGGGTCGTACTCGCCGACCGTGCGGTCGATGTGCCAGGGCGGCATCTCCCGGCTTGCTACCCGCCGCTTGATCGAGCGCGCCCAGGGTCGGGCTTGCTCGTACGTGAGCAGCGACATCGGCGAGGCGGTCCCGGGCCGGTGGCAGCGCTGGCAGGAGCGCTGCAGTATGGGCGCGATGTCGCGGCTGAAGGTCGGGGCGCCCTCGTCGGCCGCGGCGGCCGGGGAGGCTGCCGGGGCGGCGAGGAAGGCGAGCAGCAGGATCGGCGCCGGAGTCATCGCGTGGAGAGTGCGGTTCATGGTTCGCTCCCGGTTGGGGACGGTGGGGGGGCGACGCAGACGCCCCGTTCGGTGGTGGCCGTGTCGATCTGTTTCGCGCGGTGGTAGGCCAAGGAGATGTTCTCGATCAGGTAGAGAGGATCGACCCCGCCGCGTTCGGTGGTGGTCTGCTCTTGCCCCGCCCAGCTCAGCGTCCAGGCGAGGCTGCCCTCGTAGTCGTCCGGCAGGACGATGAGACAGACGTTGCGCTGGCGGCCCGGTTCGAACACGGTCGGTTGGCCGCGGTTCGCCGGTCCCGGGTCGAAGCCGTTCGCTTCGCCTGCCGGAATCTCGACCGCGACCGAGTTGTGGTTGTAGTAGCCGAACACGAGGACGGCCGTGCCGTCCTCGTTGAGGACGTATCCCTCGTACACCGGGTAGATCGGACGGTTCGGCTGCGCCCAGGTCGCTGACGCGAGCGCGACCGCGAGGAGCAGGACAAGAGCGAGGACCGTTCGACGCCGAGCCATGATCAGGGATACGTGTAACCCGCCTGCAGGCCGAGCGGGAAGCCGAGCAGCCAGTAGCCGATCAGGAAGACGGTCCAGGTGATGAGCAGGGTGACGGCGTACGGGATCATCAGCGACAGGACGGTGCCGATGCCTGCCTTCTTCGTGTAGCGCTGGCAGAAGACGACGACGAGCGGGAAGTAGGGCATGAGCGGTGTTGTGATGTTCGTCACGCTGTCGCCGACCCGGTAGGCGGCCTGGGTCAGTTCGGGCGAAATGCCCAGGCTCATCAGCATCGGCACGAAGATGACGGAGAGCACCGCCCACTTGGCTGAGGCCGAGCCGACGAACAGGTTGACGACCGCCGACAGCAGGATGATCCCTACGACCGTCGCTTGCGGCGGCAGGCCCAGGTCGCGCAGGAAGTTCGCTCCCTTGAGCGCGATGAGCAGGCCGACGTTCGAGCTGCTGAAGGCGGCGATGAACTGGGCGGCGAAGAACGCCATGACCAGGTAGTAGGCCATCGTGCGCATCGCGTCGCTCATGCCGTCGACGATGTCCCGGTGGGTCTTCACCGTGCCGGCGACGTACCCGTGAACGACGCCGGGGATCAGGAAGAAGACGAAGATGAGGGGCACCAGCATCTGCATCAGTGGCGCCGAGAACGCGGTCAGCTCGCCGGCGGGGCTGCGGAGCGGCGAGCTGTCTGGCCACGCCCAGACCAGGAGCACGACAAGCCCCAGCACCAGGGACGCCATGCCGGCGAGGAAGCCGAGGCGGTCCCTCCGGCTCGGCTCCTCCATCTTCGGCATCTCGTCCGGATCGCCGTCGATCTCAGTGCCCTTGAGCCTCGGCTCGATCACCCGGTCGGTCAGGTACCAGCCGACGGCGATCACGAGGACGGAGGAGGTCGCGGTGAACGCCAGGTTGCAGAGCGGATTGACCAGGACCTCCGGATCCAGGATCTGGGCCGCGGACTGCGTGAAGCCCTGGAGCAGGGGGTCGATGCCCGAGGGGATGAAGTTCGCCGAGAAGCCGCCCGAAACGCCGGCGAACGCGGCCGCGATGCCCGCCAGCGGATGCCTGCCCGCGGCGTAGAAAATGACGCCGCCGAGCGGGATGACGAGGACGTAGCCTGCGTCCGCCGCGGTGTGGCTGACGATCGCGGCCAGAATCAGCATCGGCGTCAGCAGGCTCCTCGGCGTGAAGCCGAGGATCAGCCGCAGGCCGGTGTTGATGAAGCCAGTCTTCTCGGCCACGCCGACGCCCAGCAGGGCGACGAGCACTACGCCCAGCGGCGCGAACCCGGTGAACGTCGTCACCAGGCGGGCCATGAACGTCGCCAGCGCCTCGCCGGTGAGCTGGTTCTGGATCCGGACGGGTTCGCCGGTGACCGGGTTGACGTCCGCGAACTGGATCGGCGCCATGATCGCCGAGGCGATCCAGGTCACGAACAGCAGCAGGAGGAAGAGGATCGCCGGGTCCGGCAGCTTGTTGCCGACCACTTCGATGGCCGTGAGGATCCGGTTGAGGAAGCCTTTGGGTCTACCGTTGTCCGCCTTCTGACCCTCGCCCTCTGCCTTCGCCATACGCAGGACCCTCTCTTACTACGCTGTGGACGGAACGGTCATCTTAGCGCCCGCCTCCGGTGGGGTCTTCGGCTGATTGCAGGGTTGACCCTCGGCCAATTGCAAGGTTGCGTCAGACGACGATCCGCGCGACCCGCTCCACGAACCAGAACGCCGCGATGATGCCGGTCGCGTAGATCGGCGTCCGCAGGATGAGCTCCGGCACGACGATCCCTATCCGGTTGACGACCGCGACCAGCGCCAGCACGACCGCGACGACCAGGAGTTGCCCCACCTCGACGCCGACGTTGAACAGGAACAGGGCCATCGCGATCGCCCTCTGCGGCAGGCCGATCTCGGCCAGGGCGCCGGCGAAGCCGAAGCCGTGGAGCAGGCCGAAGGCGAACGCGATGAGCCAGGGGCTCTTCGTCGTGATCGGCGATCGCTGGTCCTCGGGCCGCAGCAGCTCGACCGCCAGGAACAGGATGGACAGGGCGATCACCGCCTCGACCGGCGCCGACGACAGCTTGACGACATCGAGGGATGACAAGGCAAGCGTGATGCTGTGGGCAAGCGTGAAAGAGGTGATCACGCCGACCAGGCGCCACGGACTGCGGACATAGAAGAGCAGGCCGATGACGAACAGGATGTGGTCGAAGCCGAACACCAGGTGCTCGACGCCGAGCCGGAAGTAGGGCAGGGCGTTGCCGGCGGCCTCCCGGTCGACCGTTGCCGCGGGCGCCTCGGGGCGGAGCAGTTGGGTCAGGCTGTCGCCGTTCGCGAAGCTGATCCGGAGCAGGACGTCGGTCAGCGTCCGTTCGAGCCCCTGGATCGCGAAGGTCTCGCCGTGAAAGGTGCGTTCCTGGTCACCGTCGGGCGACTCGCATTCGACCGTCCAGCGCTCGACCAGGGCGCCGGCCAGGTTCTCGGGCGGCTGCCGCGCGACCTCGGTGCAGTGTTCCGGCAGGATCGGGTCGAGCAGCAGGAGGAGCGCGCCGCGCCGGGGCTGCTTCCAGACGACGTCGAAGGTTCCGGGGTCCGCCTCGTTCAGCTCCAGGTAGCCGGGGCGGACCTCATGGCCGAACGCCGCGGGCGCGGCGAAGAGCCCAACCAGGGTCGCCACCAGGAGCAGCCCGTGGCAGCAGCGGCGAATCAGGGCTCTTCTCCCCGTTCGTCGCCGCCTTCGAGTTCGGACACGAACTCAAGTTCCTCGATCTCCACCTGGTAACGCTCGCGCAGGCGTTCGTGCGCTTCCCGGTTCGCGGCGTCACGGGCGTCGCGCCGCGCGTCCTCGAGCACCCGCCGGCGCACGTCCTCGAACACCGCCGGCCTGGCTTCCGTGCGGGCGGAGAGCCGGACGATGTGGTAGCCGTAGGCGGATTCGACCGGTCCGGCCCACTCGCCGATCGGCAGGGTAGCCAACCCGTTGACGAAGGCGCCGCCGAACAGCTCGGCCAGGTCGCCAGCCGTTCGACGCCCGTACTCGCGGCGCAGCATGAAGGGATCGCCCAGGCGGCGCCAGAGCGTGTTCTCCGGTTCGGCGCCCCCGCCCTCGGCCTGGAGTTGCGCGAGGATGTCCGTCGCGACGCGGGCCGCTTCCTCGTCGCTGCCGCGCCGGTCCGGGCTCACATACACGTGGCGGAGTGTGAACCGCCGCGCGTCGCCGTAGCGCTCCGCGTTCTCCTCGAAGTAGGTGGCGAGTTCGGAATCGGCTACATCGTCGACCACGACCGTGTCCTCGATCAGGAAGGACATCTTCTGCGCGAGCCGGCGGCGGACGATCGTGTCGTCCGCGTCGAGGCCCATGCGCATCGCCTCCCGCACCAGGACCTCCTCTCGCACGTGATCCTCGACCAGGGAGTCGAGTTCGGCCGCGGTCGGCAGGCGGCCGATCTGGGCGCTCCAGAGGTCGGCTAGCCGGATCACCTGTTCCCGGGTGACGAGGATGGAGCGGCTCTCCGGGTCGAAGACGCCGCCGGCCATTCGGTCCAGGGCGAAGACGCCGGCGCCGATGATGAGGAACACCAGAAGGGGGTCGCGAAGGAAGCGGCGGAAGCGCGAGTCGGGCATGACGGGGAATACTACGCTCTCGGCGCGGCGGGTTCGGGAGCCGGCCGGTACGACAACGGAACTTGAAGGAGAGAGACGCGATGGCGAAGCGAACAACTCGCAGAGTGGTGTGGACCGCGCTTGTGATCGTGCTGGTGTCGTCGGCGGCCGTGTTCGGCCAGTCCCGGAGTGGCGGCGAGGTTGAGCGCGAGAAGGTGCTCTTCGACTGTGACATCGGTTCCGACATCGACGATGCGTACGCGATGGCGCTGCTCCTGGCCAGCCCGGAGATCGAACTCGTCGGCATCACCGTGGGCCACGCGCGCACTACGGACAGGGCGCCTCTGGCACTGCGCATGCTCTGGGAGACGGGGCTCGACCACATCCCGGTCTACGTCGGCCGGGCCACGCCCCTGGTCACCCTGCGCGACGGCAAGCCCCACGAGCAGTTCGCCGAGGCGCCGTACAACCGGCAGTTCCACTGGGCGCGCGGCTTCGACAAGCTGAAGCCCCAGGAACAGCCCGCCGCCGAGTACATTGTGGAGACCCTGAACGCCGCCCCGGGCGAGATCACGCTGCTCACCGTCGGCCCCGTGACGAACATCGGCGACGCGCTGGAACTCGACCCGCACGTTCTCAGGAACGCGAAGCGCGTCGTTTCCATGTACGGCTCGATCCGGTCCGGCTATGGCGGCGGCGAGGCGCAGCGAGAGTGGAACGTGCTGGCCGATGCCGCCTCGTCGAGGATCTTCGACGCCGCCGTGCAGGCCGGGGGCACCGAAGTCGTCTACATCCCGCTCGACGTGACGGACCACGTTCGCCTCGACGCCGACCGCCGCCTCCACCTCTCCATGCGCCGCACCCCTCTCACCGACGCGGTTACCGCGCTCTACTCCCTGTGGCGAAACGAAGAGCGAGACCAGACGACGCCCCGCCTCTTCGACGCCGTTGCCGTGGGCTACCTTCTCTGGCCCGACCTCTTCGGCCTCGAACACGGCCGCGTCACCGTCGACGAACGGAGCATGACCCTCTTCGAGCCCGGTGCCGAACCGACCTCCACCGTCGCACTGACGATCGACGACGCCGCGTTCATCGAACGCATGGTCACCCGCTACCTGGAGCAGAACCTCAGTCGGTGACCACTGGGTGCGCCGGCGTCTCACGTTTCCCTTGGCAGTCGCCCACTGGGTGCGCCGGCGTCCCCGCCGGCTTTCCGAACAGGACGCGCCGCGAAGCGGCGACCATCGTTCCCGCGTCAGCCCTACAGCGACGCCAACAACTCCCCCAACTGCTCCAGGCTCGCCAGGTTGTGCACGGGCAGGAAGTCGTCGACGTGCGGCAGCGCGGCCACGATGCCGCGGGTCAACGGCTGGTAGTCCGGCGAGCCGAGCAACGGGTTGAGCCAGATCAGGCGATGGCAGCTTCGGTGCAGGCGCTCCATCTCCTGACCGAGGAGGGCGATGTCGCCGCGGTCCCAGCCATCGCTGATGATCAGAACGGCGGCGCCCTGACCGAGGAGGCGCCGGCTCCAGTTGAAGTTGAACTCGCGCAGGGCGTCGCCGGTGCGGGTGCCGCCGCCCCAGTCCTCGATGCGGTGAGCCGCGGCCTGAAGCGCCCGGTCGACGTCGCGTTCGGCCAACTCCTGGGTCAGGCGGGTCAGCCGCGTGCCGAAGGCGAACGCCTCGACCCGGGAGATGCCCGGATCGGCCGATCGCGGGTGGGAGACGGCGTAGATGAAGTGGAGCAGCAGCCGCGAGTAGGGCTCCATCGAGCCGGAAATGTCGCAGAGGAGGACGAGCGGACGCCGTCGATGCTTGCGATCGCGGCCGACGAGGTCGATCAACTCGCCTCCGTGGGCCAGGTTGCGCCGGAGCGTACGCCGCAAGTCGAGGCGGTGGCCGCCGGAACTCGGCTTGAGCCGCCGCGTGCGGCGGGTCTCGAGCTCCCAGCGCATGGACGCCATCAACTGCTTGATCTCGTCGAGCTCATCCCCTTCGAGCTGGGCGAAGTCCTTGCGGCGCAACGCCTCCCGGGCGCTGTAGAGAGCCGTCCGCGCGGTCCGGTCGGTCTCCTTCGAGCCGTCCTCGCCTTGGTTGTCGCCCAACGCCAGCTTCTGGATCGCCGCCCGCTTCGTCCGCTCGGTCCGGCGCTGGATCATCAGGCCGAGCTCGAGCTGCTCGAGCTCCCGCGGGTCGCGTGCCTGCCAGAAGAGCTCGAACGCCTTGTCGAACCAGGGCAGATCGCGCCGCCGGCTGACCAGGACGGCCCGGGCCGCTGCCTTCACGTCGCGCTTGCGGGCAAGTTCGACGAGTTCGAGCGCGGCCACCCAGTCGCGGAGCTGGGTCGGCGTCACGTCGAGGCTGCCTACTCGCAGCAGGCGGCCGAAGAGGACGATGTTGCGGAGCAGGTGGCCGCGGCCTGCCGCTGCCGCCGCCACGCCTTCAGTCACTTGGGGACTGGCTCTTCCGCAACAGCCGGCGGACCGCTTCGTCGTCGATCTTGTCGAGGTCGTCCTGGTACTTGAGGAGCACGCCCAGGGTGTCGCGCAGGATCGCGTCGGACAGCGTTTCCTGGTCGAGGGCGATCAGGGCGTTCGTCCAGTCGAGCGTCTCCGCGACGCCCGGCTGCTTGAACAGGTCCTCCTCGCGCAGCGCCTGGACGAGCCGGACGATCTGGGAGGCGAAGTGCTCGGGCGCTTCGGGAACGCGGCGCAGCACGATCTGGACTTCCTTCTCGTAGTCCGGGAAGTCGATCCAGTGGTAGAGGCAGCGCCGCTTCAGCGCGTCGTGGACCTCGCGGGTCCGGTTCGAGGTGACGACGGCGACCGGGGGCGTCTCGGCGGCGACGGTGCCGATCTCGGGGATCGTGATCTGGAAGTCGGCCAGGATCTCGAGCAGGTAGGCCTCGAACTCTTCGTCGGCCCGGTCCAGTTCGTCGATCAGGAGCACCGGCGGGGCTTCGTTCCGGCGGCTCTGCCGGACGGCGCGGAGCAGGGGCCGTTCGAGCAGGAAGTCGGAGGAGAAGACGTCGTCGACCGCGGTCCGGGACTCGCCGCCGCCGGTGACTTCCAGGCCGCGCAGGTGGAGCAGTTGCCGGCGGTAGTTCCACTCGTAGACGGCGGTCGAGATGTCGAGTCCCTCGTAGCACTGGAGGCGGATCAACTCGGAGCCGAGGCAGCGGGAGAGAGCCTTGGCGACCTCCGTCTTGCCGACGCCGGGTTCGCCCTCCAGGAAGATCGGCTTGCCCATGCGGAGCGACAGGTAGATCGCCGTGGCGAGGTCGCGTTCGGCGATGTAGTCCTCGGCGCGCAGTGCAGAGACGACGGCGTCGACGTCGGGGAATCCCCGGTCCTGCGGAACACTCGGGTGCTTGAAATCGGGCAGAGCAGTCATGGTGCCAGAGGCGGCGGCAGCCTACCGCAGGGGGAGCCGGCCGTTGGCCGGCACGTTCTTCCCGGATGCCGGCGGGGACGCCGGCGCACCCAGTGTCAGAGGTCGAGGATCGCGTCGATCTCGTCTGGCAGCGGCTTCGGTTTCGACATGAGCGAGATGCCGAAGAACAGGGTCAGCGACAGCAGCAGCGAGATGGCGCCGCCGTGGATGCCGTGGGGCACCTGGATCTCCGCGATCTCGATGAAGAAGTTGAGCGCCAGGCTGGAGATGATGGCGACGTTCGCCGCGAGCGCCGTCGCGCGTTTCCAGTTGAAGCCGATCGCCACCGTCGGCACCAATGCCGCGGCGAACGTGCCCCAGCCGAAGGTGCCCAGCAGGGCAACGAGATCCTCCTTTGAAAGGCTGACGAAGAGCGCCGCGCCCACGGCGAGGGCGAGCGTCGCCGTGCGGGCCCAGAACAGCTCCTTCTTGAGCGGTTTGCCGATGAGCGCCTTGGGGATGTCGTGGATGATCGCCGCGGCGCCGATGTTCAGGAAGCCGTCGGCGGTCGACATGATCGCCGCGAAGAGAGCGGCGAAGACGATGCCGGCCAGGACCGGGTGTGCGTACGCCTGCAGGAAGGCGTACGCCGCGTCGTCCGGCTGGCCGAGTTCGGGGTGGTCGCCGGCGACCACCAGTGCCCGCATCGCGAAGCCGATCGCGATCCACAGGAGCGCCGCGAGGACGCCGGCGATCGCGCTGACCAGGAAGATCTGCTTGAACTGCCGGATCTTCTTGTTCATCATCAGCTTGGTGACGATGTGGGGCTGTCCGCAGGCGCCGACGACGAACAGGAGGTAGTAGGACAGCGCCCCCATGATGCCGAGGGTGCCCCACGGTCCGATCGCCTCGGGATCGTCGTTCACCAGCGTCATCGCGCCGCCGGCGAGCCCGCCGTCGACGGCATTGACGGCCGCGATGACCACCAGCACCCCGGCGACCGCCATCACCGCGCCCTGGACGACGTCGGTGTAGACGCCGGCGATGATGCCGCCGGTCACGCAGTAGAAGACGAGGACGGCGACCGAGATCGCCATCGAGGCGCCGAGGCTCACGTGAGGCATGCCGTCGACGTTGTTCAGGATCTCCTGCAGGACGACGGCCATCGCCATGATCTGCGCGGCGAGGTAGCCGACGACGCCGAGGATGATCGCCACGGCGGTCAAGAATCGGGTGACCTCGCTCTGGTAGCGGAGCGCCACGGTGTCGGGCAGCGACACCGTCTGGTACACCTCGGAGAAGATACGCAGCCGCTTCGCCACGAGGAAGAAGGTGAAGCAACTCGCCACCGTGCCGCAGACGATCATCCACACGGACGTCATGCCCTGGCTGTAGACCAGGCCGGGGCCGCCGACGAAGCCGAACCCGGAGAGCGTGCTCGAGAAGAGCGCGAAGGCGGTGACGATGATCCCGAGCTCGCGCCCGGCCATGAAGAAGTCCTGGGACGACTTCGTGCGTCTGAGCGCCCAGATACCGACGCCGATGCACAGCGCGAAGTAGATGAGCAGACAGGTCAGGACGACGGCGTTGCGACTCTCTTCCATCAGCCGCCTCCCGCCCCGGCCGCGTCGCCGCCGCCGGCTTCAAGTTCCTTCTGACCCTCTGTCTCCTTCAGGCGTTGTGCGGCGGCGAGTTCCGCCACCTTGCGTTCGTCCTCTTCCGTGAAGAACCAGCGGTCGAAGATCCGCATGTAGACGAACAAGAGGTACACCGGGAACGGCCACACCGCGTAGAACACCCACGCCGTCGGTCGGGGGAAGCCCAGGAACAGGGTGTGCGTGTCCTCGACCGAGTAGCGCTGGTAGGAGAACACGAGGGCGGTGAAGATCGCGGCCAGGCCCAGGGTGCCGATGATCAGGTGCCGCTTCGCCGGTCCCAGGGAAAGCCCCTCGGGGCGTCGCCGCTGCATGCCCATCGCCAGACAGCCGCCGAAGAAGGTCACCTGGAAGAGCACGAACGCCCAGCCGATCCAGAGCGTCGTCGCGTGGCGCTCGGCGCCCGGGCCGCCCTGGCGCATCGTCGCGAAGCGGTCGTGCTCGAAGCCGCGGCTCTTGATCACGCGCTGGGTCGTGCCGTCCTCCAGGACGACGTCCTCATACGGCGTCTGCGGTGTCAGGAAGGCAGCGCCCACGCTGAGGCACATGCCGATCAGGGCGAGGAAGACGAACCAGTGGAGCTTCATGAATGTCCTGTCTGCGGTCGGGGAAAGCTGCGGCAGCCTACCCCAGCGGCTGGGCGACCGGGGGAGGCGCGTTGTTATGGTCCCCCGCCATGGACGGTGGGTCGGCAGGAAGCCAGAAGCCACTCGCCCGCCTGTTGGCGTACATGCGCCTGGCGCCCGGCGCGTACGTCCTGGGCGGGATTCTGACGCTCCTCTACGCGGCCTTCTTTCAGCTCATCCCGCTGTCCATCCGGGCCATCGTCGCCGCGTTCGAAAACGCTCCGGACGCGGTCGGGCGCGGGATTTTCTGGCTGGTGGCCGCCTCGCTCTGCCTGGCTCTGGCCCGGCTGTTCTCGCGGATCGTGATGTTCAACATCGGCCGGCAGATCGAGTTCCGCATCCGCAACGACTACTTCGCCCATCTCCAGAGCCTGCCGCAGTCCTTCTACCTCGCTCACCGCACCGGCGATCTCATGTCGCGGGCGGTGAACGACATCAACAGCATCCGGATGTTCCTGGGAATGGGGCTGCTGAACCTGCTGCAGACGCCGGTGCTGTTCGCGGGCGCCCTGATCGTGCTGCTGCCGGTCGACGCCACGCTGACTTTCTGGGCGCTGGCCCCCTTTCCGCTCTTCGTCCTGATCACGCGCCACTACAGCCGCTACATGTTCCAGGCCAACCTGGCCGGCCAGGAGCAGCTCGGCAAGGTCTCGACGGTCGTGCAGGAGAACGCCTCGGGCGCGCTGGTGGTCAAGGCCTACGACCTGTCCAACCTGGAGCGCGACCGCTTCGAGGACCAGAACCAGGAGCTCTTCCGGCGCATGATGAGGGTCGGGGTCATGCAGACGACGATGTTCGCCAGCGTGAGCCTGGTGCCGTCCCTCTCGGCGGCCGTGGTTCTGTGGCTGGGCGGCCAGCGGGTACAGACCGGCCAACTCGGCGCCGAGGACCTTTGGCTGTTCTGGGGCCTCATCGGCATGCTCACTTTCCCGACGATGATGCTGGGTTTCGTCGTGTCGATCACCCAGCGGGGCCTTGCGGCCCTGGAGCGGCTGGGCGCCGTCCTGGACATCGTGCCGTCGATTCGCGATCGGGAGGACGTCGCGGACGCTTCGGACATCGGCGGCCGGGTCGAGTTCAGGAACCTCACGTTCACCTATCCGGGCAGCTATGTGCCTGCGCTCAAGGGCATCGACCTTGCGGTGGAAGCCGGAAGCACGGTCGGCATCGTGGGACCGGTCGGGTCCGGCAAGACGACTCTCGTCAGCCTGGTGCCGAGGCTGCTGGAAGTGGACGACGACTCGATCCTGATCGACGGCGTGGACCTCAACCGGATGCCGGTCCACCTGCTGCGTTCGAGCATCGCGATGGTGCCGCAGGACAGCTTCCTGTTCTCCGTCTCTGTGGCCGAGAACATCCGCTACGGCGTCCCGGACGCCGCCCTCGAGGAGGTGCGGCGGGCGGCGGCCCGGGCCCAGGTCGAACGGGAGATCGACGAGTTCGAGGACGGCTTCGACACCGTCGTCGGCGAACGCGGCGTCACCCTGTCGGGCGGCCAGCGCCAGCGCGTCGCCCTCGCGCGGGCGATGATTCTGCGCCCCTCGATCCTGATCCTGGACGACTCCCTCTCTAGCGTCGACCATGGAACGGAGGAGGCGATCCTGGGCGACCTCGAGGGCCGGCGGCGTGGCCGCACGTGCTTCATCGTGGCGCACCGGATCTCGGCCGTGCGGCACGCGGACCAGATCGTCGTGCTCGAGAACGGCCGGATCACCGAGCGAGGGACCCACCGCGAGCTCGTCGAGCTGGGCGGCTTCTATGCCCGCCTCCACCATCGCCAGGAGCTGCTGTCGGAGCTCGAACCCGATTGGCGCGATCCCGCGCCAACCGCGAGCCAGTCCGAGGGCCCGTCGTCGGGCGCGGGGATGGCGGTCGGCGATGGCGGGGCGGCGGCGCCCGAGCCGGCCCTGGAGTCCGGCGTCCAGGCCCCGGCCGCTTCGGGGCGGCAGCGGGCGCCCCTGGGGGAGCCCTCGTGAGCGAGGAGCGGAGCGAGGCCGCGGCGCCTGGCCGTGAGCGGGACCTCGGCAAGGTCTACGACACGGAGCTGATCAAGCGGCTGTGGCCGTTCATGCGGCCTTATCGTGGCTGGATCGGGTTCAACTTCGCGTTGATCCCGCCGCGCGCTCTCCTCGAACTGATGCCGGCGCTGGTCGTCGGCGCCGCGCTGAACTATCTGACCGAGGGAGCGGCGACGACCGAGGTGCGGTGGATGGCTCCCCTCGTCGTGCCGCGCCTGGGACTCGGGCCCCTGGCCTGGATGTTCGGGCTGGTCTTCCTCATTTCGGTCGTCACGCTGATCGTCGACTGGCTGCGCGCCTTCACGATGATCTCCCTCGGCCAGCGGACGGTCCGGGACGTCCGCCGGACGCTGTTCGACCACGTTCAGCGTCTGCCGATGCGTTTCTTCGACCGCTACCCGGTAGGTCGCCTGGTGACCCGGCTCACGAACGACCTGGAACACCTGGCCGAGATGTTCTCGGCCGGGGTCATCGCGATGGTGGCCGACGTGTTCGTCATGGTCGTGATCCTCACCATGCTGTTCGCGATCGACCCGCGGCTGGCGCTGGCGGCGCTGGCCCTGGTGCCGTTCCTGGGAATTGCGGCAGCCATCTTCCGTTACAAGGTGCGTGAGGCCTACCGGGAGGTCCGGGTCAAGATCGCGCGCCTCAACGCCCACCTGCAGGAGACGATCTCCGGGATGAAGGTGGTCCAGTTGTTCGCCCGCGAACGGCGGAACTTCGAGGACTTCAGGCGCGAGAACGCCTCTCACCGCGATTCCTGGCTGCGCTCGATCCGCTACGACGCGCTCCTGTTCTCGACCGTCGACCTGGCCACGAACCTGACCCGGGCGCTCATCTTCTGGTACGGCGCGCAGATGGTGGGCCTGGGCGACATCACGCTTGGCACGATCTACGTGTTCTCCGACTACATGAGCCGGTTCTTCCGGCCGCTGATGGACCTGTCGGCGAAGTACTCGGTGATGCAGTCGTCGATGGCCAGCGCCGAGCGCGTGTTCCAGCTCCTCGACGAGCCGCGCGAGCCGGAGGGGCGGGTCGAATCGCCCGTCGAGGCGGCTGCGGGCCCGCAGCCCGGCGGCTGCGAAATCGAGTTCGACGGCGTGACCTTCTCGTACGGCGCGGAGACGGTGCTCCGGGACGTCTCGTTCCGCGTCGCCGCCGGCGAGCGGGTGGCCATCGTCGGTCACACCGGATCCGGGAAGACGACAACGCTCAAACTACTGGCGCGTCTTTACGAGTTGCAGGAGGGTTCGATCCGCGTCGACGGCAAGGACATCCGGGAGATTCCGAAGCCCGAACTGCGCCGCCGGCTGGCCTTCGTGCTCCAGGACGTCTTCCTGTTCGACGGCGACCTGCGCTACAACATCGTCCTCGGCCGCGATGTCGCCGACCACGTGGTCGACGAGGCGGCCCGGGCGACCCACGTCGACGAGCTGATCGAGCGGCTGCCGAACGGCTGGCAGCACAAGGTCAGCGAGCGCGGAGTCAACTTCTCGACCGGGCAGCGGCAACTGCTCTCGTTTGCCCGAGCCCTGGCCCGCGAGCCGCAGCTCCTGCTCCTCGACGAGGCGACATCCAGCGTCGACACGGAGACCGAGGCGCTGATCCAGGACGCCCTCCGCCACCTGATGGAGGGCAAGACCTCGATCGTGGTCGCCCACCGCCTGTCCACGATCAAGGACGTCGACCGCATCTACGTCTTCCACCACGGCGCCATCTGCGAACACGGCACCCACGACGAACTCCTCGACCTCCGTGGCGTGTACTGGCGCCTGTACCAGTTGCAGTACGCGCAACAGGAGACGGCTGCTTAGAGGGCGGCTGGACGTCGTCGCCCACGGGGTAGGCCGTCCCCGCGGAGCGAGGCCTTCGGCCTCGCGCGTTTTCTTCAGAAAGCCGACGAGGACGTCGGCGCACCCAGTGTGCAAGTCTCTCCACACCTTGGGAGGGCATCGGCGTGCCATCCGCGCACCCGATGACGGGTGCACGGACTGGTTCGCGGGTGGCGCGAGTTCGCGCCACCCGGGTTCCCGCCGGCATTCCGGGACTGGGTGCGCCGGCGTCCCCGCCGGCTGCCGCCGGAGGCGGCCATTGAACCGCGCCGCGAAGCGGCGACCACTCTCCGCTCTACCTCTACCGCGTCTGATGCTGCGGCGCCTCCACCTCCGTCTGCAGCCCCAGGTCCCCTTGATCCTCCATCCACGCCCGCAACTGCGCGTGCAGCGCCTCGAGCCGTCCCTGGTGCTCCGCCTCATCCGCCAGGTTCACCAGCTCATGCGGGTCCTCGGCTAGATCAAAGAACTCGAACTCCGGCCGGTGCTGGTACCGCTCGTACAGCGCTCGGGCCGCGGCATCCGTCTCGGCGGCGTCCCGCCACGAGAAGTAGAAGCCGTCACGGTTCTCCTCGGTCACCAGGTTCGTGAACCGGTTCTCGTGAGCGATGTTCCAGATCAGCTTGTAGCGCTCGTCGCGGATGGAGCGGATGGGGTAGGGCTCCAGGTTCGCAATGATGCCGGTCGTCGTCTGGATGCCGTAGACGACGTCGCGGTGCTTCGGACCGGGCTCGAGCAGGAGGCCGAGCATGCTCCGGCCCTCGATCTCCGGCGGCACGGCGCCTCCGGCGGCCTCGATCCAGGTCGGCAGGAGATCGTTGATCTGGAGCAGCGCCGCTGACGTCTGGCCGGCCGGAATCCTGCGGCTCCAGCGGGCGACGAGCGACGTGCGGATGCCGGCTTCGTACAGTGTCCACTTGGCCAGCGGACCGCTGATGCCCTGCTCGCTGTAGAACATGGTCAGCGTGTTCTCGTGCGCCGCGTGCTCCTCGAGCAGATCGAGGACCTGGCCGAGCTGGCCGTCCATGAAGGTGATCTCGGCGTAGTAGCGGGTCAGGGCCTCGCGGGTCTCCGGGGTGTCGACGAACCAGGGCGGGAGCTCGAGGGACGCCGCGTCGTAGCGCGACGGGTCGCCCTTGCTCCAGGGCTGGTGGGGTTCCGTCGACGCGACGATCAGGGCGAACGGCTGGTTCGGGTCGCGGCCGATGAACTCGCCGACTCGTCCGGGGTCCAGGCCGCGGCCCGCAACCTTCTCGAACGGGTAGACCTCCTCCGGCGCCACGTGGGACTTGCCGGCCAGGCCGACCCGGTAGCCGAGACCGCTCAGGTAGTGGACGACGCTCTTCGTGCCGGGATTCGCCTTGGCGTGGTTCGGGTAGGCGCCGCTTCGCACCGGGTACTGGCCGGTGTAGAGCATGTGCCGGGTGGGCGAGCACATCGCGGTGGCGGTGTACATGTGGGTGAACGTCGTCCCCTGCTCGGCGAGCCGGTCCAGGTTCGGGGTGTGGACTTGCGCGTTGCCCAGGGTGCCGGCGTCGTTGTACGTCATGTCGTCGGCGACGAACAGGAGGATGTTCGGCCGGTGGGCGGGTGGCCGCCACCGGTTAACGGCGGGCGTAGGCGGCCGCCAGGCGCCAGCGGAGCGGATCGCTCCGGGCTTGGAGGCCAGCAGGGTGTCGATCGCTGCGACCCGGGCGGCGTCTTCGGGCGCCAGGTTCGCGGCGTTGACCGGCGACTGCTCGTTCGGGTCAGCGACGAGGTCGAACAGGCGGCCGTCGTCGTAGCGTTTGAAGTGCTCGTTGAAGGCGTAGCGTGCCGGAGGGCCCGCGTACCAGCGTGACTCGTAGTGGATGAACAGGGCGTCGCGGTCGAGCGCGGGACCGCCCCTGAGCATCGGCAGCAGGCTCTCGCCGTCCAGGTCGAGGCCCGGCGGCCGAGCCGCGCCGGCGGTTTCGACCAGGGTCGGAAACACGTCGCCGACGTCGACCAGGGTCTCGTTCACCTCGCCGGCCGGAATCGTGCCCGGCCACCAGGCGAGGTAGGGCACGTGGCTGCCGCTCTGGAGCGACCGCCCCTTGCCGCCGGGGACTTCACGGCCGTCGCGTGTGGAAGTGATCCGCGTCGAAGTGCCGTTGTCGCCGATGAACAGGAGCAGCGTGTCGCGGTCCAGCTCGTGCTCGATCAGCTTCGCCCGCACCCGACCGACCAGGTGGTCCATGTAGGCGACCATCGCCGCGAACCGCTCCTGGTTCGAGCCCGCGTCCGGATGGTGCGGCGTCGTGACGAACGGGTCGTGAGGCAGCGCCATCGGGTAGTAGATGAAGAGCGGCTTGCGAGTAGCCGGATCCGCCGCCGCGTGCCCGTCGATCGCCTGGAGCACGAAGTCGTTCGTCAGATCGGGCCCGAAGACGTCTTCGCCCCAGGTCTCCTTGCGGTCGTTCGTCACCAGGGTCGGCCCCCAGTAGCGCGACCCGCGCCCCTCCCGGCGGAGCTGCCAGAGGCGGTGCTCGTCGAACCCCGCCTGTTGCGGCGAGGCGCCCTCGTGGACCATGTAGAGGTTGTTCGTCAACTGCCACTTGCCCGAGATGACCGTGCGGTACCCCGCCTGCGCCAGCACGTGGGCGAACGTGACGTCGGCCGGGTCGAGTTCCATGAACTCCCGGTAGTTCCGGTAGTTGTGCAGCCCCGTCATCAGCTTGACCCGGGTCGGCGTGCACAGCGGCTGCGAGTGCCCGTTCTCGAACCGCATGCCCTCCGCCGCGATCCTGTCCAGCTCCGGCGTCTCGTAGGACGTGCCGCCGTAGACGCCCAGCGTCTCGACCCCCAGGTCGTCGGCCAGGATGACGATGATGTTGGGTTGGGTCTGTTGCTGGGCGAAGGCTGCGCCCGTCGTCGAGAGGAGGGCCAGGCCGACCAGCAGGATGATCGCGAGGCGGGTTTTGGTGCGCATGGACGTCAAGTTAGCAGCCGACCGGCGCTTTCTGACGGGGCCGTCCAGTATGGAATCGGAGGCGCGGCGGCATACGGTCGGCCTGGGTCTGCCGTGGTAGCGTCCGAGCGGTACTTCGGAGGCGAGGCGATGACCGTACCAAGCAGAAAACCCTACAACCGAGAACAGGTTGTTCGCTTGGTGGAGCAGTTGCCTGACCAGGAGATTCCGGCCGCCGGCCGCTATCTGGAGCAACTGGTCGAAAGCGCGGATCCGTTCTGCAAGCACCTGATGGAGGCGCCCGAGGCCGACGAGGTGCTCAGCGAGGAAGGCGAGCGTCTTCTTGACGAGGGGTACGAGGACCTCGACGCCGGGCGGACTCACACCCTGGAGGAGGTAAAGCGGGATCTCAACCTCTGAGGGTGGCCGATGCTCGAGCCAACGCTAGGCCCGCCCGCGCGGTCATCGCCTAGAACGCCGCCGTCCGCTGTGTCGGTCGTAGCCTGAGACCGATTGGCAGCCGGCCCCGAGTCCTTGGGATGTTGGGATGTTGGGATGTCCCGACGATTGCGAAGGCTCTCACAGAGAGGTTCGTCGGCGCGGGAAGTGAAGCTAGTGTGGCAATGGCTGACGGTTTGTAGCTGACGCCCTCGAATGTTCAGTCCGGAAGAACGACGAATGGCGGGTTGAGGCTCTCCCAGGCCCGAACGTCCTCCCACAGTCCTGTGGCTTCTAGGAATTCCCGAGACATCGCCATACGCAGTCCGCTCGCCACACCTTTGACACCAATCGTTGAAGGCATTCTTCCAAGAACCTCCTGCAGTCCGATTCGGAGTATCTCGATCATGTCGTGGCCGACAGAGAGGTGCCAGGGGTCAGCATTAGAGAGCTCGGCTAGGCGGTCCTCCCAAACGTGTCGGGACTGGCCAGACCGCTTGGCTACAGCATCCAAGAGTCGATCCTCGTCTATCTTCCAAGTATCTTCTCTTAGAAACTCCGGGATGTGGATTTTCCATCGCAGCTCGCTGTCTTTCCAGGTCGTAGCCACCAGTCTGACGCTACCGAACACTACCGCTCGATTCAGTAGTGCTTGCCGAACCGTTGTTCCAGTCTCCTGTTCAAAGCGCCGGATCTTGTCCGCGTCCCCGTGTTCGTCAAGAACGTGGTCAAGGGCTGGCGAACGACAAAGCAGGCACTCCAAATCATGAGCATCCGTGGCGACGAGGTTGTCGGAGGGCAACTCAACGCCGATAAGCATGTCGTAGTCGCTGTCGATCATGCCAAGCACGCCTCTTGTGCTACGAGCATCGAGTCTCAGAACGCCGGCCACGACATTGTCGCGCCCGTCGCCGGGAACGAGGTGACAGTGCGGGTGGTGTCGGTACCTATTGCCCCAGAAGCGTACGTCGTCCTTACCCTCAAGCACCAGGAGGGCGCCAGGATGGGATTGCCGGAGCATCGCGATCTCTGCGACGAGATTGCCTGACGTCTTGGGTTCGAAGGACATTGGGACCGTCAGCGCAGGTCGGCCCGTGCTGGAGCCAGCGCGTGGTCGGACGGAGGGAGCTAGCGGAGCCTACGCTGGGTTTCCGAGACCTACCATCAGGTCGTCCCGCTCGCCGACAATGTAGGGTGAGTGGGTAGCGACAATTGCATTGAACTCCGATAGCCTGGCAAAATCCAGTAGGTCCGGCAGGAAGCGGCTCTGCCAGGAAACGTGCAGTGACAACTCTGGTTCATCGATGAGGACGATCGTGTTCCTCTTGACGCGGAAGAGAAGATCGTAGTGCAACACGAGCTCGTGCTGCTCACCAGAGGAAAGTGACGTAAGAGGTAGTTTCGTGCCGGAGTCCATTTCGACGACGAAGCCCTCGTTGCGATCGACACGTAAGTTCTTGTGCCTGTATTTCTCGTTGAGGCTATCCAGGAGACTCTGAACTCTCCTGGCTACGTCGGCGAGGGCTTCGAGTTTGTGTTCAGTGTCCTGAACGTAGAGGGCCATGACCCGCGCTTCGTGTTCGTCAAGCTGCGGCTGTATGTCGAGCCGATGGCTGGGTTGCTCTCCGGCTTCGTCAAGGATCCCCAGGGCCTCTAGTTGATCGGTCTTCTTCTTGAGGTCGGACATGCGCTCTCTGAGCTCGGTGCTGGCGACGCTGGCCTTCGCAGCGACCAGTCGCTGCGGGAAAGTCTGGTCCAGTGTTTGCGCGTGTCTGCCGTAGTTCGCCATGGTCTCGCGAAGGAGTTCGCGGAATCTGTGGCTTCGATCCAGGACTGTCGGGATCGTGACGTGGTGACCGCGGCTGGCTCTCCAGCCTCTCGGATCCGGTTGCGACCGCATCAGGCGCTGAGCTTCAATGAGATGGACGTTCGCATTGTCGAGGAACTCAGCCAACCAAGGCGGGAGCTCCCGGGAGGGGCCGCGGCGGTTCGGCGCCGGCCCTCCGAACCGCATTAGGACCTCCTCTTCGGAGAGCACTTCTCGGTCGCGGAGATCGACCCAATAGTCTCGCGACCCCTCGACGCGTTCTAGGTACTTGACTTGTCGGGCGATCTCATCTGCTTCGGTACCCAACGGGATTTCGGCCTCTTGGGGTTTACCTTGGTTCGTGAGGGTGAGTTGAGCGCGCCGCTTCCGTCTCGCCGCTGGCGTGAATGTTAGTTCCAGGGCGCTGTCGGCGAAGGTGAGCCTAAAGCGCTTGCACGGCGCCTGGAGGAAGTAGCTTGTGTCCCCGCTCAGCAGGGAGTTGATCATCCCAAGCGTGTGCGTTTTACCGACGCCGTTCGGGCCGTGGAGGAGTGTGACGCGGTCCTCTAGGTTGAGGTCGATGCGGTGGTCGTAGATGCCGAAGAGGCCCTCTACCTCGACGCGCTGAAGGTGGATCAGGTGCGGCTCAACCATGGTTGTACTCGTGACGGGTGGGGTCTCAGTGTCGCGTGTTGAGGGATGGAGGTTGGAGGCGGGGTGAACGAAGTGGCTCGACTCTACGTCAAGGCGTTGGTGAACTGAAGGAGTGTGGGCGCTTTACGTTGTCGCTGCGCGTCGGACCTGCGTCTGCGGAAGCCGGTCGTGTCGGTGTCTGCTACTGGCTTGGGCCGGAGTGAAGCACGTCGAGTAACTCGGCCAGGACGTCGACCGCGCCCGAACCCGCATCGTCTTCGGCGACCAACTCGATAGGTGCGAACTCAGGGTTCAGCGGTTCCAACGTGATCCGCACATGGCGCCACGGTCCATCGGCGGCCACCCGCTTGTCGCTTCGATAGCGCTTCACGGTGAAGCGCTCACCGGTTTCAGGGTCCACTGCGTCCCGGAGCCGCACCAGCACGATCCGGCCGCCTCGGCTCCCCGCGACGCCTCTACGGAACAGGCACACGGAACCCTGCGGAATCCGCGGCTCCATCGACCGTCCGACTACCTTGGCCGCGAACATGTCGGGCGTCAGCCGCAGCCTGGAGTCGACCTTGATCCAGCGCGTGTCGGGATCCGCCACCTCGCCCAGGGCGGCATGGGGGTCACTGAAGTTCCCCGCCGCGGCTTCCAGGTCTTCCAGGAACGGCACACAACTCTGGTAGCGGTTCTCCGGCGTCGGCTCGACGAATCGGAGCACGTCGGCCTGGGCTGCTTGATTCACTTCCGGTACCGCAGCCGTAGCGGTAGGTGCTTTCGGTGTCGCCGCTTCGAACCACGCATCGTCGGCACCCACGGACTTCCGAACTTCATCGGCGCCGAGGTACATGGCCAGTCGGCCAAAGTGGCGGGCCATCGCTCCGGCGTCATCCAGGTCCGTCACGGTGATCTCGACGACCTCGTGACCTTGCTGTCGCAGCCAGTAGCGGATCTCCCGGTCCTGCTCGGCGGTGCGGGGATTGCCGTGCAGGGGCTCGCTCAGGCCGTCGAGATAGACGCACACCTCGGGCATGCCGCTGTCACCGCGGTAGATCACGTCGGGCGTCGTCGTGCCCAGACCCGGCCCGAGGTCGATCTGCTCGCCGCGAACGCCTTCCGGGAACCCCGCCGACGCCAGCAGATGTCTGAGCCGGCGCTCGGCCTCGTTCACTGGCTGTGCGGTCGGCCCGTTCCCGGCGGGCGTGGTGGCGGGAATAGGATGTGCGAACGACAGCTCGCGCCCCCATTGGCGCAGACACTCCAGCGCTGTCTTTCGATTGAGATGCCGGTGGTAGTAGCCGTTCCGGAAGGTCTGGAGGCAGTCGATGCAGGAGTGGTCGCAACCGGACGCGCAACCGTCGACGACGGCTTCCGCGGCTCGAGCGACCTCTTCGAAGCGCTCGACGAGTTGATCGAGCAGGCCCGAACCGCCCGGCATCGGGTCCCACAGCAGAGCGTCCACCTGGGGACGGTCGACCTGGCCCACGACCAGGATCTGCAGATCGTCCAGGTGCATGTCCAGCACCCCGGCGGCGCCGAACCGAAGCGCTTCCAGCACGCTGTAGGCGGTCGCGGGCTCCGGCAGGCCCGGCAGCGAGAGGACGTCGGCAGTGACGTCGGCGTGAAAGCCGATCCGATCCACCGGGCGCCCGCACCGCTCCAGGTGGCCCTTGGCGAACTCCGTTTGCTGGCGCTCGGAAGACAGCGGCGAGACACTCTGGCCGCAGACCGTACATACCGGGTATCCCAGCCCGGAACCGTCGCCGATCGCGGACGACGAACCCACGTTGACCAGCCGCAGTTCGACGCCGTGACGCAGCAGCGCATCCTGCTCCCCCCAGCGGAAGGCGCGGCCGCCGCGGTGCCCGTCGCGTTCGACGCCGTGGACCGCGACCGCCATCTGAAAGCGGTAGTCCTCGTCGTCCGAGATTTGGGACTGATGGGCCAGGTCCACGTCACAGACCGCGAGTGTGCGGAGCGCACCGCCGCCGATCGTCGATGCGGGAGCGCCGGCGTCGCACTGCCGCACTGCCTGGTTCTCGGTCGAAACCTCGAACGCGGGCATCTCCTCTCGCTCTTCGCCTGCCCCGCGCAGGAACCTCCTGGCCACGAATCGGTGTCCGTTGGCGTAGATCAGGTTGCCCGGGACGTACTCGCGCAGCGCGATGCCGGTCGGCCGGGGCAGGTTGAAGGCGGAGAGCGCCCCGGAGTGCCAGACCGGCACCTCCGCCATCGCCTGGACGGACCCTGTCTCAAGGCCGTAACCGGGGAGGAAGCCCTGCGCCGCCAACACGTTGAACGTGTTCGCGTCGTGATGCCCCTGGGCGTCGCGGCGGTTTGCGCGCGCCTGTCCCTTGAGCCGCTTGACCAGGCGGTC
Source organism: Thermoanaerobaculia bacterium (assembly GCA_965232105.1). GTDB lineage: Bacteria > Acidobacteriota > Thermoanaerobaculia > Multivoradales > Multivoraceae > Multivorans. The sequence continues at coordinate 192,726 of OZ246956.1, read as the reverse complement.
GCAACGGTAGAACAGAGCGTCGTCCTCCGGGTCGAGCGTGCCTTGCTGCTGGCGGGCCTTGTGCAGCCTCTCCATCTGGGCGAGCGCCCACTCCAGCCGGCGCCGCAGCGACCGCTCCGCTTCCTCAAGGCCGGCAGTGAAGGAGTCGACGCAGCGGCCCAGCGCCTCAGGCGTAACCGCCGCAGCGTCCGCTAGCGGCCAACCCTGGGCGAAGGCCCCTTCGGCTTCGGCGAGAAGGGTGCCCCGGTGCCGGCGGATGACCTCGGCGAGGGGCCCGAAGTCGAACGGCACGGTACGCACGGCGCCGCCCTCGAACAGCCAGGACGAGACGCGGCGCGGCAGGCAGCGTTCGAGCGCCGTTCGGATCTGCTCCGCCCCGGCCGAAGGAGGTTCGCCCGGTGCGGCGGTGCCTTGACGGCTGAGCCGCTGCAACCCGGTGAGGACCGAGGCGTTCACATGCTTGCGGACCATCACGTCATTGCTCAGGTTGAAAGCCGGCGGGTCGACTCGGCCGGAAAGTAGCTTCTCGGGCTGGGCGAAGTAGGCGCGGTCGTGAGACACGGGCCGGCAGTACGTGAGATCGACGGCCATCCGATGGCGTCGGCCGGCGCGGCCGGCCCGCTGCCAGTAGTTGGCGGGCAGGGGCGGTACGTTGCGCATCAGCACGGCGTCGAGGGCGCCGATGTCGACCCCGAGTTCAAGGGTCGCGGTGCAGACGAAGCAGTTCACCGCGTTGCTTCCGCCCTTGAACAGGCTCTCCAGCCGTTCCCGCTCTCGATTCGGGACCATCGCCGTGTGCTCCTCCGGGCGCAGCATGGAGTAGTCGCCGTCGAGGAGCTGCAGGTCGTAGTCGTCCGAGTCTTCGCGCAACCATTCCAGCTTGCCGTTGCACCGCCACGCCGGGCAGCGGTCGTGCGGCGTCCGGCGGACCGTTCGGGAGCGGCAACTGCGGCAGCGGAAGACGCCGCGATGGGGTGACAGCTCGATCTGGTCGGAGTCGACCTGGTAGACGCCACCGGCGTTCGGCATCGGGCGCCCGCGGGCGCCCAGAAGCTGCACCTGCTTCAGCAGGCCCCGTTCGGCCAGCATCTCGAACAGGCTCCGCAGCAGCTCCTCCGCCTGCTCCGGCTCGGCGCCCCACTTCACGGCCATCTGCCTCATCGTGGTCTGGCCGCCGTCGCTCAGCCACTGCAGGACGCGGCTGCGATCGTCTCCGGGGCCGCGTTTCAACTTGACCCCCTTCGGTCCGCCGGACCGCCGGAGATAGCCCTGCTGGATCTCCAGGTCGCCGGCGAGGCGGTTCCGGGTGAAGGTCAGGTACTCCGCGTCATAGAGGACCTTCTGACGGCGAACGTAGTCGAGTGCCGCGGCGACCCCCTCGCGCAACGATTCCGGCGGCAGGCCGAGCCGGTTGGCGTGATCCTGGATCCACGCAAGCGTTGCGTCCAGGTCGGCGTAGTCGACCTTCATCCGTCCCCAGGGTTCCAGCCCCAGGGGTTGCCGGGCGGACTCCGAGATCTCGCGCAGCACCTGCATGCGCAGGAACTTCCGCCGCTCGTTGCGGTGGCGTTGGCCGGCGGCCTCCCGGCGGGCCACTACCCAGACCTCCGGGATCAGCGCGCGCGAGAGTGCTTCGTTCTTCTCCAGGGTGTCGTCGAGGAACCAGGTCAGATCGCCTACCGACCCGTGCCCGCCGTCCAGTCCGCCCGCCATCAACGACCGCAGCCGGAACCGGCGCGCGTGGTCCTTCATCCAGCCGGCCTGGAAGGCGGCGTCCTGGCGGTTGTCGCAGAACACGAGGAGCCGCGGCCGCTCCGAGTGGTGGACCATGTCCTGAGCCAGAACGTGCACGTCGGCGGCGTTGCTGGCGCGCACGGGCCGCGCCGGTTCGCGGTAGCGGCCGCCTGTGCCCCGGCCGCCCAGCGCGTTGCATGAGAGGCAACTCGTCAGGATCCCGGGCTTGTCCGGCTTCTGACGGACGGCGTGTAGCTGGATTCGCGGCCCGGGAGCGCCGCAGGCGAGGCAATCCCCGCCCGATCGTTCATGTGCGGCGCCGCAGTACCGGCAGAGGTGAATCGGAGCTGTTCGCCGTTCGAGAACGTGCGCGGCCTCTCTGTTCCCGCTGCGTCGTCCCGGGTCGGGACCGTCGTCGTCTTCCGCGTCGTGCTCGTCGCCGCCGATCAGCCGGTCCACCAGGACCACTCGCTTTCCCTCCCGGGCCTCGTCGAGCTTTCGCCAGACGACACCGTCCCCATGCGGCTCGCCGCCGCCTGGGCGCTTGCCGGTGAACGAGAAGTCCTCGAGATGCGCCTCGTAGTAGTGCTGACCGCAGGTGGTGCAGGTAAGCACGGGCAGACGGGCCGACCGCGCTTCGCCTGACGGTTCGGCCTCCTCGGCCGGCGCCGTCTCGCCGTGCTCGATCTCGTCTTCCGCGGCCAGCCAGAGCCGAGGCTCGTCCGTCTCGCCTGGAAAAGAGACGACCGCGCCGGGAATGCCGCGGACGAAGCCGTGAACGACTGGCCGCAGCAGAGGCCGGCCGTCGCTGCGCGCCGCGGCGGCCAGGGTCAGCCAGGCCAGGATCTCAGCCTCCGTGATCTCCCGGTCAAGGGTCTCCTGGAGTATCGGTGGCAGTTCGTGCAGTGGCCGAGGCTCGTGCAGCGCCTCGTTCAGCCGATAGACGATCTCGCTCCGCGCCAGGGCTCGGTAGAGCGCTTCGGGCCAGGGCTCACCGCCCAGATCCCGACCGGCGATCGCCCGGTAGGAGCGGCGGACAGCGTCTCCGGGTCCGTCCGGGTCCTCCTCGACCGCCTTCACGCAGTCGGCAAGCAGTTCGGCGGTGTCTCCTTGTGGCGCCGCCGCTGGAAGCCATCTCTCCTCGCTCCAAAGCTCCTGCTCGTAGTCTTCCCCGACCGTTTCGACGGACTCCTCCGGCACGCCGAAGAACCGCGAGGCGAAGACCCGGGCCGCCTCCGGCCGCTCGCGGTCGACGATCGTCGCCGATGTAGCGACGCAGACCGTGTCCTCGGCCTGCCGGCCGCAGAAGGCCCGCAGACGGCGGATGAGGCACGCGGTCTCGGCGCCCATGGCTCCGGTGAAGGTGTGGGCCTCGTCGAACACCAGGTAGTCGAGGCGGGCTCCCTGGAACAGCTCGGCGTCCCGCTGGCGGGTGAGAAGCAGTTCCAGTTGCTTCACGTTGGTGAGCAGGATTCGCGGCTGCCCGCCAGCCGAACGCATCTTCTCCCGCGAGCAGGCCTCTTCGCTCGGGAACACGCTCTCGCCGCTCTTGGCCGCCCGCATCGCCTCGAGCTGCGCGTCGTAGTCCGCGCGGGAAGACCCCGGAGGAAGCCTGACGCCGCCCACGTCGCCTTCCCTCTCCGGCGTCTTGCCGACGTACATGCCGAACGAAACGCCCGTGCCCGCCAGCAGCGAGCGCAGCCGCATCAACTGATCCTCGGCCAGCGCGTTCATCGGATAGACGATCACGGCGCTGATGCCGGCGGCGGCGCCCTCGTCCCGCAGACGCAGGCAGCGACTGACGATCGGGTAGAGGAAGCACTCCGTCTTGCCGGAGCCGGTGCCGGTCGAAACGAGCGTCGAGCGACCCCCGACGATCGCGCGAATCGCCTTCTCCTGGTGCCGGTAGAGCTGCGAGACCTCGCTCGGAATCCGCTGCTCCAGGTGTGGGTGGAGCAGCCCTTCGGCTGCCAGGTCCTCTACCGCCGCGCCGCCGCTGAAGGGCCGCGAAAGGCTGACGAACGGCCCTTGCAGCAACGGCGACTCGCGCGCCTCGTCGAGCGACAGCAGTTCACGCATCTGCCCATGCAGGCGCGGGTCCGCGAACGGATAGGCCCGCAACTGGTAGCGGAGGAAGCTCTGGAGGACCTTCTCCGTGAAGACGACAGGGTTCAGCGCCATGGGGCCGGCAAGGCTACCGCCTGGGGCTGCAACCGGCCTGGCACAGGCAGCTTGCGCTGTAGATTCCGGTCATGCCGTCCGAGCGCAAGATCATCGTGATCGCCGGGCCGAACGGGGCCGGGAAGACTACCTTCGCCCGGGCGTACCTGCCGTTCGAGCCGGCGTGTCCGATCTTCGTCAACGCCGACCTGATCGCGGCAGGCGTCTCACCATTGAATCCGGAAGCGGCCGCCTTCCGGGCCGGTCGCCTGATGCTGGAGGAGATCGACCGCCACGCGAGGCAAGGCAGCAGCTTCGCCTTCGAGACGACATTGGCCGGCTTGGGCTACGTGCGGAGAATCCGGCGGTGGCGGAGTGAGGGCTACGCCGTCAAGCTGATCTACCTGCCTCTCGCCACGCCGGAGGAAGCACTCAGGCGCGTGGAACAGCGAGTCAGACAGGGCGGCCACCGGATTCCTGAAGATGTCGTCAGGCGTCGCTTCGACAGGAGCGTGGCGAACTTCCGGCATGTCTACCGGCATCTCGTAGACTCCTGGGTGGTCGTTGACCGGCGAGGTCGCAGGCTGGTCGTAGTCGAGGAGGGAGCAAACCAGTGAGCGCGGCGAAAGAACCGCTTCCCCTGTTGAAGCTAGACGATCCCGACATGCAGGCGGTGCCTGCGGCGATGGAGCGGGCGGTTCGGCGCGCGCACCGCGATGCGCACCGGCACGGCACGGGCGTCCTCGTCGTGGAGAACGGCAAGATGGTGGAAACTGCCCCAGATCCGGCGTTGTACGAAGACGACGAGGCTTCGTTGGCTGCTGCGCCTCGACCGATCCGAGGCTCCGTCGACGCGGACTGAGAACTTGACCCGCTACGTCAAGATTGGCGAGGCCACGAGGCGCCTCTCAGCGCTGTTGACGAGGTGGAGGCGGGCGAAGGTCTGGTCATCTGCCGTGGCGCGACTCCGGTTGCCCGTGTGACGGCGTACATCGACGGCCGGGAACAAGCCGCGCTGTGCGCGACGCTGCGCCGGTCACGGGCGAGGCAGCGTGGCGTGACGACCGTCGAGCTCCTGGCTTGGCGGCACGAGGGGCATCCGCGATGAGGGCCTTCGCCCCCGCCTAGTCTTCACGGAGAGACGTAAGCCACTCGGCCGAGGACGTGAAGGAGCGGCCCGCGGGGGATTCGGCTTTGTCCTTGAGTCCCTCGGAGATCAAGACGGCCCAACGTACTTCCTGCATCGTGGCGACAATCCATGTGTACAGGCTGTCCAGCCGGTCGAGTGCGTCGAAGACGTCGTGCGAAGGGGAAGCGCCGGCCTCCACGAAGGCGTCGCGCGAGTGCCCTAGCTGCTCCTGAAGGCGCTTGAAGTAGCCCTCGGCCTGTTCAAGAGCAGCCGAGCCTTGTCCCTTGGGATCGGCACTCCGCTTGGGGTCGAGCTTCTTCATCGCCTCCGTCAACGTGTTGCCCGCCCGGTCGATCACGGGGAGGAGGTTGTCGTACTGTTGACGCAGACCGAGCGCGTGGGCGTCGAGCAACTCGTCCGAGGCAGCGGCCTCGATGTCCGGGTCGACTTCGAACGCGGGAAGTGCACGGCTGACGTCACGTATGGTCTTGGAGTGTTCCAGCATGAGATGTGTCGCCGGGCCGATCCAGGAACCGCCTGAATGTACAGCACTGGCCGTTTCGACAGGAGCGTGTCCGTCACCACACGGAGCGCATTGGTTGACGTTCTCGCTCTCGCTCGCCCGCCGAGCCGATTCGGCCCTACGCCGCCCGTGACGACCCCCTCTCCCGCGCCACCGCCTCGGCCAGGTGCGGCGGCGGCCGCCACAGGCATTCCAGGACGTAGCCCAGGTCCATCGGCTCGCCGTCCCACGCGGGCAGCGACTCTTCGCCGGTGATCAGGATGCCCGCGTCTTCCAAGCCCTCGATCAGTTCGCGGGCGGGATCCAGGCTCGTCGGAGGCGGTGAGGGACACTCGTGCAGCGGCTGGCCGCGGGGATGGGCGAACCGCACGGCACCCCGGTCGTCCATGCGGACGGTCAAGCCGCCTTCGTGGAGGATGTGGTGATGCCGGCGGCAGAGGACCACGAGGTTCGAGAGCTTCGTTTCGCCGCCGTCGGCCCAGTGGGACGACGTGATGCGCGTCGCAGTGCCGGGAAGAACAGACCGGAAGGCGGCAACCCCGCTCGCGGAACTCCAGGGCGCGGCGGATGGGTCCGAGTCTTGCGACCGACGCTGAGGATCCGCCCTACGCCGTGCCGCATCTCGACCTTGCCGGCGTTCCCGCGGGAACGCGAGAGCCGCTATCGACTGCCGTGCCGCTCGCCGCCTTCAGGTCATCCTCGTTCACGTGAACCACGACCTGATAGCGGTCGCTGCTGGAACGCGGGTCGAGCCCGCCCTTGAGCGCTCTCCGCAACCGGAGCGAGAGCTTTGGCGCGTGCCTTTCGGGTGGGCGGGCGGCTCTCCCTGCCGCACTCTGTTCTGGTCCGTGAGTTACGCGAAGCACCTCGACTGCGCGAGGAAGTCCCGTGGCGGCCGGCCGATACCACAACGCGCCTCTGCGGCCGCAGTAGACTGGGCTGAGCAAGATCACCGATCGGCGGTGCCATGACAGTGTGGGTTGTGGACCGGCCGAGGGGCTGCACATGCGCATAACGCGGGTCGAGATCGAGAATTTCCGGTCGATTCGGCACATCGTCGTCGATCTCCGCGACACCACTGTGCTCGTCGGCCCGAACAACGCTGGCAAGACTGCCATTCTCGATGCGGTGCGCATCGCTCTCACGCGACGGTGGGGCCAGCGCGGTACCGGCTTCAGCGAGTACGACATCCACATGGCGGACGAGTCGACGGACCCCAAGGCGTCGAGCGGCGTCTGCATCGAACTGAAATCGGAGGAGAGGGCGCCGGGCGAGTGGCCTGATGCCATTGTCGAGGACCTCGGCAACATCGTCCAGCTGGATCTGGATACCGACTGCCGCTCCGTAGCGCTACGCGCGCAGTGCCGATGGAACGAGGATGCAGACAGCTTTGAACCGAGCTGGGAGTTTCTTGCGGCCGACCGCGAACCACTCGTGGGAGTCGGCGCGCGCAGAATCAACCTCGAGCGTTTCTGGCGCTACTTGCCCTTCTTCTATCTCGGCGCCTTGCGCGATGTCGGCGATGAGTTCTCTGCGCGATCATCCCAGTTCTGGGCACGGCTGCTCAAGGATCTCAACGTTCCACCGGAGTTGGAGACGCGGGCACTGCGGGTGCTCGACTTGCTCAACCGGAAGCTGCTGAAGGCCGACTCGCGCTTGGAGGGAATCGCCGAGACCCTCTCGGGCGCGACGAAAGTCGCGGCGCGCGACCGGGAGGGTGGTCTGGATCTGCGGATGGTACCGCTAAAGACGTGGGATCTGCTTGCGAGAGCGGAGATCATCCTGCGCAACGAACCGGACAGGCCGTGGCTCCCTCTCAAGCGTCAAGGCCAGGGCATCCAGAGTCTCTCGGTCATATTCCTGTTCCAGGCGTTTGTCGAGCATCTGCTGGCCGCGCTCTACGAACCGGGCAGCAAACCGGTCTTGGCCTTGGAGGAACCGGAGACGCATTTGCACCCTCAGGCCGTTCGCACATTGTGGGGCCACATCGATGCGCTGCCGGGACAGAAGATCGTGACCACTCACTCCCCCTTCTTCGTCCAGCAGGTTCCGTTCCGCGACTTGCGCTTGGTGCGCCTCACCAGCGCCGGGACCGAGGTGCGATCGCTGCCCGAGAGTTTCTCTGCGCCGTTTCCTCCCTTGGGCGGCCTCGAATCCCTGGTGGCCAACGCGGGTGGACAACTGACCTATGAGTCCGCTTCGGAGACGCTCACGGTCCATGGTGCGCTCGACGAGGGTCGTTACCGGGCGCTGCTTCGATGCTGTGGGAAGGACGAGCAGCGCGGCGAGCTTCAGTCGCGCCTTCGTGATCTGAGGGACCGGTCCTCCCTGTATGTGACCGATGACGAGTTGCGGGCGCTTGAAACCTACGCTCGACGAATGCGCGGTGAGATCTTCTTCGCAGAACGTTGGCTGATCGTCGAAGGGCAAACCGATCACCTGCTCGCGCACGCCATCGCGCATGCATTGGACTACGACCTCGACAGGCATGGGGTCTCGGTGATCGATGCGCAGAACAACGGCACACCGGCCCCGTTCGCGGCGCTGGCAAGGGCGCTCGACGTTGCGTGGTTTGCGGTCTTTGACGGTGACGAGGCAGGCCAGGGGTTCGTCCAGAGCATCCAAGGACGTGGCTTCTCAGAGGACGAACTGGCCAACCGCTGCCGTATCCATCCGGACGGCGACCTGGAGGCGCAGCTTGTTGCGGACGGAAACGGGTGGGTGTTGCGAGAGGTGTTGGAGGAAGTCGGCGTTCGCGACGCGCAGGGACTGGATGACGAGGACCTAGTCGCCCAACTGAAGGGCCGAAAGACCACATATGCCGCGCTACTGGCGGCAAGAGTCCGTTCCCAGCCCGACTTGGCGAGCCGTATGCCCAGAGCGTTCCGGGAAGCCATCGACTGGCTCAAGAGGTTGGCCTGAAGGTGTCGGTCCTCGCAGCCACGATGCAGGAGTTGACGGACATGCAGCGCAGGGTCGTCGAGTGGGATGACGGCCCCCTTCTGGTGGTCGCCGGTCCAGGAGCGGGCAAGACGCAGGTGCTGACTTGCCGAGTCGCCCGGTTGCTGGAGGCCTCCCCGAACGAGCGTTTCCGCATTCTCGGGTTGACTTTCACCAACAAGGCGGCCCATGAGATGAGAACCCGGATTGCGACGCTGGTCCCCGACGCTGCGGAGCGGGCTGAAATCAACACGTTCCACGGATTCTGCGCCCAACTCTTGCGCCAGCACGGCGTCCATCGCGGCATCAAGAGTAACTTCGAGATCTACTCGCGGACGGCCGATCGCCAAGCGGTGCTTGAGGACGCCTTGCGAGGCCGACCAGATTACTTAGGCGACGACGACAATCGACTCTTGGGTCGTATCGACGCGCTGAAGGCACGTCTGGTTGGCCTTGAGCAGGCTTCGCGATATCTGCGTGTCAAAGCGGGCCTGTCGCCTCAGGCTGCCGAACGCCTCGCACTGGCCTACCGGCTGTACGAGGAAGAGTTGAAGCGGTCAAACGCCCTTGACTTCAACTCGTTGATCTGCCAAGCGTTCGAACTCCTGCAGCACTCTTCGCTGGCCCGTCACTGTCAGACGGTCTATCGACACTGGCTCATCGACGAGTTTCAGGACACGAACGATCCTCAGTACCGCCTGCTTCGGCGGATGGCGGGCGCCGACTTCCGTCGGCTGTTCGCTGTGGCTGACGACGACCAGACCATCTACGAGTGGAACGGCGCCAACGTGCATCGGATTCGCAACTTGGTGGACGACTTTGGGTGCGAGGTCATACAGCTCACCGACAACTTTCGCTGTCCGTCGGCCGTCGTGGAAGCCGCGAATCGGCTCGTGGTGTACAACGTGCGGCGCGACCCCACCAAGGCCCCGGCGGCGTTTGCCGCTCGGCACGCGCAAGGTCACGAACCCGAGATCCAAAGCCGTGTGTACTCTGACGATCGAGAAGAGGCTTGCGGCGTTGCGGCTGAGATTGCGGCACTAGGTGCTGGCGAGCGAGCGGAAACGGTCGTTCTGGCGCGCAGTCGTGCCCTCCTGACGCCTGTCCGGTCGGCGCTGGAAGCCTTGAGCGTGCCGGTCGCTCTTCTGGGGCGCCGGGACGACTTCACCTCGCCCCAGATGCGTTGGCTCGTCGCCTGCCTGAAGCAGATTAATCGGCCTCTCGACCGGCGCAATCTGGTTACCTTGGCCGGGGCGTTCACGAGCTTCTCCGGTTCTCCTCTTGACGTAGAGGAAGTGATCGTGCGTTCGGAAACGGACCAGGTCACGCCGCTGGCTGCCTGGTTCGATGCTGTTCGGCAGGCGGCGCCTTCGGAGTTGCCAGTCGTCGAGGCCGTAGCGCGCCTCGCGTCGGGAAGCGCGCGTCTGGCCGATTCCGTGGCCGAGGTAATGGGATGCTTCAAGGGCGACGACGCGGACAACGCGGACGACGGCTTGAAGGACGACCTGAGCGCCTGGCGCCGGCTTGAGCGCGAGATACGGCAGGCCCGGGGCAGCGTAACGCTTGATCAGTTTCTCCAGGAGATTGACTTGCGCTCCAAGGAACCGGCCCAGGCACCGGGCACGGCTTCCTTGGGGACGGTTCACGGCTCCAAGGGCCTGGAGTTCGACCGGGTCTATCTGATTGGTCTCGCGGAGGGAGTGTTTCCCTCCTGGCACAGCGTCAAGAATGGGAACGGAAGCGCGGCGATCGAGGAAGAGCGTCGTAGTTGCTTCGTCGCGATCACCCGAACTAGGCGACGGCTGATCCTGTCGAGAGCGCGTTCGTATCGTCGTTGGCCGAAGGAGCCCTCCCGGTTTCTTGGGGAGATGGGCTTGCTTGACAAGGCTGCGTCAGCTTGAACGAGGGTTGGCCTAGCTCCTGAGCATTGCCAGCAGTGTGCGGTGGCGGCGGAGCCTGGGGACTGGAGCGCCTGCCGGGGCGGCCGATGGGCCGTCGCTGCGTTGCTGCATAGCCTCAGGCTTCCAGGACTCGCCGGGGTCAGTATCTGCGCCGAGCCCAAGAAGGTCTCCGAGTTTCTGCTCCGCAAGCAGGAACTGAAGACACTCCGGTAGCCGGTTCTGGGGGTTCTGGTGGAGTCGGACAGGAGCCACCCGTTCCATGCCGAGCGTGCCGTTGCCGACGACCATGACGCCGGCGACTCGTGAGAGATATGGCTTGAAGAGGCGTGTTTCAGTGTCGGTTCGGTGCAGTGAGTCTGGTTCATGGATCGCTCGGATCTCGTCCAGCTCCCACCCGAAGTCCGGATTGCAGACGTTGATGGCGATCAGGAAGCGCTCATCCTTGAGGTTCAGCCGTCGCCAGTCCTGCGCCTTCTTCTCCAGGGCGAGAGTGAACGGGGCCTGTGCGCCGACGGCACCCGCCCGTACGGGACCCCAGACCTGACCTTGACAGTCCGATGCACGCGGTGGGTCCAGGCGCCCGGTCAGTTTCCAGCCCCCTTCCTCAATAGTCTCAGACAGGTAGTGCTCTGCTTCGTAGCGGCCGAGCCTTGAGTGCAACGTCCGCACTACATCCGGCGCGTGTGTCGCCAGGAGGTCCTGGAAGGGACGGAGGAGACGTTTCTTGCCCAGGGTCGTCCGCAGTTCGCCTTCGGCGCGCAGCCACAGGTCGGAGTGCAGTTCTGTGAGGCCCTCCCTGATCTTGTCCACCGCGTCCTGTTCGTTGGCGCTCGAACTGAGCTCGCCCTTGAAGAGGCCGCAGACAGTTGCCTCGACGTAGAACTCGTCTTGGCTGTGGCGTGCCAGAAAGTCGACGGTCGCGCCCCGAGTGCCAGGGAAGGTTGGTTCGACCTCGATGGAGCAACCGAGACGCTGCAGGAGGACGAAGACCTGGAGTTCGAAGTATGCGCTCAGAAACTCGGCGAACTTGGACGACTGAAGACGTTGCTTCAGGCGCGGTCTGCTGGCTGCGGGAAACGCCCGAAAAGAGCGTTCGATCCACTCGCGAATCGGGACCGCGCTCTTCCGGGCTCCACGCTCAAGGAACTGGAAAGCGGTTTCGCTGACTTCGACTGGCCCCAGTTTCTGCGGAACAGGCCGGAAGAGCGGCAGATGGTGGTCGGTCTGGCTTTCTGAATTCAAGCTCGTGGTCCCAGGGACGAGGTTTCCTCAGTCTATGAGTCGAAGAGGCCGGACTGGTTGGTGTCCTTCGGCTTGCCGGGCTTGTTGGGTTCCTCGGGGCGCTTGAGCCAATTGTCCCGGCGGCGGTGCGGTTCGGCGACTTGGGACTCGGGGAGGGGGGCGGTTTCGGGTCGGTCAGCTTGACGGCGCTGGACATCGGCCAGCAGGCGGCGGTAGGCGTGCTCGCCGAGGAGGTTTCGGGCGTGGAGATGGGTTTCGCGGCGGGCTTCTTCCGGGGGCTGCGCGAGTTGCCAGTCGTAGAAGCGGGGGCCGAGTTCCCTGGCCACGGGTTGGTTGTGCTTAGCGCGGTCGTCGTGGCCAAGGTTGTAGTCGGCGAGGCGGAGGGTTTCGGGGAGGCACCAGCCTTCGCCGTGGTTCTGGGCCATGAAGGACTGGATGCCGGCTTCGGGGTCGCCGCCGGCGGAGTCGATGTGGCGTTGGAGGTCGGCGAAGGCGACCTGGGCCAGGATGGTGTGGCGGAGTTCGGGGGGCTTGTCCTTGTCGACTCGCCAGAAGCCCTTGCCTCTCAGTTCAGAGCTCTTTCTGCTGGTGACGGTGGAGAGGGGGTGATCGCAGTCGGCCAGGAGGCTTCGGAAGTCCGGCTCGTCGAGGCCGTAGAGGGAGGCGACGAGCGCATCCGCTATGGCTCGCCCGCGGACGCGTTCGCTTGGGCTCAGGGCGGAGGCTTTGGTGGCTGCACGGTTGCCGAGGCCCCAGTTCGCGAGGGCCGGCGAGGTCTCCTGGGGCGAGGGACTACCGGTGAGGAGCAGGAGGCTTGGCGAGTCTCTCGGTGACGTCAGAGTCAGGCTGGTTCCGACGGGGATCAGGGCCTTGGACTGAGGTGAGTGCGAGGGAAGCGGGTTCTGCTCCAGGACGTGGTAGTCCAAGTGAAGTCCGACCACTCTCAGGCGCGTCACGAAGTCGAAGCTGATCGAGTTCAGTAGGGCGGTCAGCGCGGACCTCCGCCGGTGTGTGGCTGAAGAAGACGCCGGCCGAGTGGCCTACGGGCATTCCGTGGACGTAGGCGCCGATAGCCGTTCTCTCGTTGGTAGCGGAGCCGATGTTCATGTGCGCCAGCTTCGGAGCATCCGGCTCCGGCACTCTTCGCCGATAGTCCGCCTCCGCCATCAGGTACTGCGGCTCGATCTGCTTCAGCTCCCAAGGAATGTCGCGCCAGATGGCGGTTCGGCCTTTGCCGCTGACCCAGCCTTTCTGGCTGAAGTCGAACTGGCCGATCATGCGGCCTTCGTAGAGGGGCAGGGCTACGTCCTTGATCCCCTTCTCGGCGATCCAGGCGTCGGCTTCTCTGGACAGGATGATGCCTTCGGGAACGGCGACTCGGGGCACGGGAAGCCGGTCGTAGGGCGGCTGGGCGCACCTCTCGTGCCAGCCGGTGGATTCGACGTCGCCGGGGGCCAGCAGATGGCCGTGTACGAACTGGCGTTTCGGCCATGCGGCGTTCGGGGCCGGCATCGGAGTCGAACAGCCAGTCTTCCAACTCGATTGCGGCGGGTTCCGGGCGATCGGGGTCGATGCCGAGCTCGGCCCAGAGTTCCTCGATCGGGCGCCAGTTGCCCAGCAACCAGCGGCTGTACTCGTCCGGCCGGTAGCCCTTCGCTTCCCACTGGGGGCGGGGCGGGAAGAGCTTCGAGTCGTTCGTCATGTCGAACTCTCGCGCGTAGCGGATGCCCCAGCCGTTGGGGCCGTCGTCGCCGAGGAGGACGGAGTTCCGGTAGATCTTCTCAAGAACTTCCAGGTCGCGGCGCGATTCGATCTCCAGGATGGCGCGGCTCTTCGGGCTGAATTGCACGACCTGCTCGCGGCTGTAGGGGACGGCGAACTCCTCCGCCTGCTCCCAGTCGGTCAGGTCGCGGCGCATGAAGACGGTGCGGATGGCTTCGGTGGCGCCGCCCTTCTGGACGATGACGGGGTTGAACTTGTAGCTGCGGTGAATCGGGAACATGCCGAGCCGGTTCTCGAAGCCGAAGAGCCACTCCCAGGCGCACCGCTCGAGGAACAGGTCGCGCAGGGCGCCGGTGCCCTGGTCGGAGTAGAGGCCGGAAGGCACGACGAAGCCGAGCCGGCCGCTGGCCTTGAGCAGCGCGTGGACCTGCTCCAGGAACAGCTTGTAGAGGTTCAGGTCGGCCGAGCCCTGGTGGCGGAAGGAATGCTCGGAATCGGCGTAGCCGGACGAACGGCGGCGGGCGTCCCGCCAGCGGTCGTGCAGGCCGAGGTTCGCTTTGCCGCGGGCGACGGCGAAGCGGCGCTGGCTCTTGTCGTTCTGTTCCAGGTCACCGAAGGGGGAGGCGGCGCAGGTCACGAAGTTCGACTGGGCGCGGAAGCGGGCGTTGTAGTCGAGCCAGTCGCGCTCGCTCGCTTCGTCTTCGGTGAAGAAGTCCTTCTGGCGGCGCACGGCCTCCTGCTTGCCGTAGGAGCGGTACAGCGGGTCGATGTTGGAGAAGAACTCCTGCGACTTGGGCTTGGCGATGTCCCACGGCGGGTTGCCCAGCATCGCGTCGAATCCGGCGCCGGGCTTGCGGAACACGTCAGGGAACTCCAGTTCCCAGTGGAAGAAGCGCATCTCGGCGGCGATGCGTTCGGCCACGGCGGTCGTCTCGGGTCCGGGGTCGGTAAAGGTGGTGGGCAGGGGAGCGCAGTCCAGTTCGTCGGCGGGCCAGAACCAGCAGGCGCACCACAGGTCCATCGCCTGCTTGAGGGAGCGCCATTCCGGGGCGCCGAGCAGTTCTTCGCGGTAGAGACGGGCGCGGGCGGCGGAGTCCTGGACCGGCAGGCGGTGCATCCGCTCCAGGGATTCGAGCGCCTGCCGGTGAGCGGCGGCCGCCTGTTCGAGCAGGTCTTCGTGGAAGAGCGTCCGGCCCTCCAGGACGTGGCGGAGGTCCGGGGTCAGCTGGTTCTTGACGAAGGCCTTGATCGCCTTCGTCCCGGCGCCCTTCTCGTGGTGGACACCGTTCGAGTGGGTCCTGTCGCCGGCTTCGCGGTTCTTCCAGGCCATCGCGGGGTAGTGCTGGAACTGGTCGAACCAGGCGCCGACGAGAGAGTTGCCGCAGCGGATCTTGTGGTCGAGGAAGGAGAAGGGGAGGTCGCGGTCCATCGTCTCTATCCACAGGGAGAGCTGGCAGAGCGAGACGGCGAGCGGGTCGAGGTCGACGCCGTAGATGCAGCGTTCGACGACGTAGCGGCGGAGCACCGCCTTGAGGCGGGGCTCGAAGTCGTCGGCATCGGGCGGGCAGGGGATGAGTTCGTCGCCGGGGCGTTCGATGTCCGGACCCCTGAGGGGCGTCGCCGTCGGAGCGCGCCCGGGGCTTCGCGCCGGATGCGGGCAGGGATGCCCGTGTTCTTGAGGCCGGCGCTGTAGCCTCCAGGCCGAGGAGGCGGACGAGGGAGCGGTTGTCCTGCTGCTCGATGCGCTCGTGGTGTTGGACGGAGGCGTAGAGGGCTTCGGTCAGGAAGCGGAGGGCCGCGAGGGGAAAGCTGCCGGAGCCGCAGGCCGGGTCGCAGACCTTGAGGTCGAGGATCTCTTCGGGCAGCTTGGGAGTCCATTCGGCAGGTGGTGCGTCGCGGTCGGGTTGGTCGTCGGCGCCGGCGGGCGGGTCGTAGGCCAGCGGGCGCAGCGTGCGCTGGACAGTGGGGACGGTGAGGCCGGGCCGGGTGTAGAAGCTGCCGGCGCCCTTGCGGGTGCCGCCCCAGCGGACGAGGTACCACTCGCCGGGGAGGACGACCCGGCTCACGAGGCTGGCGGCGCGTTTGGCGAGTTCCTGCTCGCGGGCTTGCCGGGTGGAGAGGAGGGTGGTTTGTGGCTTGGGACGGCGGGGTTTCTTCACGAGGCCGGCGGTGAGCGCGGCGTGGCGGGCCCAGGCTTCGGCGCGGGTGCGGGTGGCCTGGCGGGGGTCGTCGGTGGGTCGGGGCGGTTCGGGGGTCTCGGTCGAGGTTTCGGGCTCGCCGCTTCGCAGCGTCGCGCCCGATGTCGGCGAGGACGCCGGCGCGCCCAGTGGTGGAGCGTCGGCGGCTTCTGCCGCCGGTTCGGAGTCCTTGTTGCCGGTGGCCTTCTTGAAGGCGGAGAAGAGGCTGCGGAGGGCCTTGTCGTCCATCGCCTCCAGGCGGGACAGCGGCAACGCGGGCTGCTCGCCGACGGCGAGGAAGATGACTGGGTCGTCGCCGGGCGCGGTCTTCAGTTCGTAGTCGAGCAGGCCCTCGTAGAGCACGCCGATGTACTCGGTGGAGAGGTCGGAGAAGTCGACGGGCGCCGCCACCAGGCGGCTGGCCTTGCCCTGGCGGATGCGGACCTGGGTTCGGGTCAGGCGCTCCAGCAGGTCGTGGACTCCGGCGTCGGAGAGCACTTCGTCGCGCAGGCAGGCGGTCTCGAAGACGGCCAGGGCGCGGGAGAGGCCGTCCTCGCTGTCGGGCGATCCGGGGGCGAACAGGTCGCCGCCGTAAGCGGTGACGGGCAGGCCTTCGTGGTGCGATCCTTCGCGCACCAGGTTGAACAGCGCCAGCAGGCGCGGCCAGGCGCCGTAGCTGTGGGCCTGGGAGCGGCCGGCGGCGGCGCGCCGCCCGAGCGCTTCGTGCAGGCCGCCGAGCCCGTAGGCCGCGTGGTAGGCGGCGTCGTCGCGCGGCAACAGGCCGCGCGCTTCGGCGAACAGGATGACGACCAGGCGCATGGCGACGCGGCAGGCCGCGCGGTAGATGTCGGCCGGTTCGACGGTCGCGCAGTCGCGCTTCAGCGCGTCGCCGTGGCTCTGGATCAGCAGTTCGACGGCCTCGCGCACGCGCTCGCCGAGCGCCTCGGAGAGTTCGGACTGGCCCTTGCGGCTGTCGCGGACGGCGCGGAGCAGCGGCGGGTCGGCCCCTTCTTCGTCGGGCGTCCACAAGGCCGGCCGGATCAGCCTGAGCAGGGCCTTCAAGGCCGGCGACGGCTCGCCCTCGGCGAACCAGAGGTCTGCGTCCCACTCGCACCAGGCGTCGAAGTCGAGGCCGGCGAACAGGAGCCGCCACTGGCGGCCGTTCGTCACCAGGGCCAGGCGTTCGGGGCCGGCGCGCAGCCAGCCGAGGACGCGGCTCGTCTCCCTCCGGCCGCGGCCGATGCCGACGCGCTTGTCGTTCGTGACGAAGACGGGCAGGACGGCGCCGTTCGGGCCGAGCCAGAGTTGGCGCGGGCGGACGCTCTCGCCGGTCGTTGCGCGGCGTCGCCACTCGGCCGGTACGCGGGCGCCGCGCAGCCACGAGCCACCGTCGGCCCCGGCGCTGTCGCTCGCCCCGAAGCCGCAAAGGCGCTCCAGCACGAAGGCGACGAACTCGGGCGCTTCGCGGCGCTGGCGATTCGCGTCGGCGTCGCGCAGCAGTTCGGAGCGCCGCCGGAGTTCGCTCTGGAGCCAGGCGTCCGGGGCGGCGGGCGCGGGGAGGGCGGCGACCTCGCTCAGGCGCTGCGCGTCCAGCAGCAGGCCGCCGTGGCGGAGGTCGCTCCAGCCCGGAAGATCGGCGCTGCCGGTCGCGGCGCTGCCGGTTCGCCGATTGCCGGGCCGCGGCGTGCTCAAGGCAGGCGCACCTCGACGGTCACCGGGAAGGCCTGCGCTTCGCCCGCCAGGGCGTGGCGCTTCGGCAGCAGACGGTCGACGATGCGCCGGCGCTCACTCTCCAACTGCTCGCGCGCGTCCTCGTAGTGGCGGCGTCGGCGGTCGATCTCTCGCTCCCTGTCCTGGATCGAGTCGGCTATCCGTTCGAGGTCGCGGCGCTGGTCGAAGAGCCGGCCTTGCGCGAGCGAGCGGCGGAGCTTCGCGATCTCTCGTTCGAGGCGCTTCACGCTCTGCCGTTGGATCAGTTCGGAGACTTCGCCCTGCCGGCTCCGGTAGCGCTCGTTGGCGTCGCGCAGGGCATTCGCGCCGTCGGCTTGCAACTGCGCCTGGAGCGAGCCGGTCAGGTCTTCGGCGTGGCGTGTCACCGCGGCTTCGAGGTCGGCTTCGACCTGGAGGAAGATCTCCTGCGCCCGTTCGAGTTCGGCGGGCGTCGGCGACTCGGGCTTCCGGGCTTCCGGGTCGGCCTGGGCAACGTGTTCGCTGCGGGCCAGGTTCCGGGCCGTCACATGGGCCATGGAATCTTCGAGCGCGCCGTTTCTCACGGGAAGGATGAGCGTTCGCACCCAGTGGTGGAAGGTCTCGCGTAGCTCGTTGACGGCCAGTTCTTCCAGGCTGAGGAGAATCAGTGCGTCCATGCCGCGGGGCACGCCGCCGCGCCGCACGGTCCAGCGTGCCGCTTCGGCCGGGCCCGGCAGCCGGCGCAGGGTCAGGGTCCGCAGGGCGCGCTCGATCAGCGGATGGGCCAGGTGCAGCAGGGCGACTTCGGGCCGCGGCGAGAACACGTCGCGGCCGTCGACCTGCCGCAGCAGGGAGTCCGCGTCGAAGGCGAGGCGCCGGGCGGGGCCGGCGACGCCGGCCGGCGAGGCCATCCGCAGCGATTCGTCGATCGTGTCGCTCCAGCCGCGGAGGTCGGGGTGCAGGAGGCGCCAGAAGCCGCCCGCGCCGTTCGTATCGCCGGCGCCGGGGCTCGGAACGCGGTCGAGTTGCGGCCGGCCGCCCGTCATTGCCATCGCCGTTTCCAGGGTTTGCCTGAGTGCCGCGGGGTGGAAGTCGATCTCGCGGGCGAGTTGGCGGAGGATGGCGTCGGGCGGGCTGCCGGATGCGGCCGGGGCGCCGGCGGACTGAGCGTCGGTACTGCCGAATAGGCCGGGGATTCCCTGGTCGCGGGCCCGTTTCCGCTCCTCGTTGAGCCCGTGCTGAAGCTCGAACTCGACTCTCGCCAGGTCCGCCCCTTCGACGAGCCGCTTGTGGGCGGCGGTGTCGAACAGCTCGTTGACCGATCCGAGATCTTCCCGGATCTCGTCCGCCTTGTGGATGACGTGGTGCAGGAACTTCAGATCCGGGTCGTCGTCGCTCAGGAAGTGATGCACGGTCACGTCGCGGGCCTGGCCGTAGCGGTCGAGGCGGCCATTTCGCTGCTCCAGGCGCGAGGGGTTCCAGGGGCAGTCGTAGTGCAGTAGGTAGCGGGCGCTGCGATGCAAGTTGAGCCCCTCGGACGCGGCGTCAGTCGCCACCAGGATGCGTACGGCGGAGTCGGGGTCGTTGAAGGCTTCGCGGACGCGTTCGCGGGCGGCATCGTCCATGCCGTCCTGGCCGCCGGCGCCGAACAGGGTGAGCACGCGCGCGGCGGCCTCGCCCTTCGCGTCGTACAGTTCGCTCAGGCGGCGTTCGAGGTAGTCCAGAGTCGTCTTGTACTCGGTGAAGACGACGAGCCGTTCGTCGTCGCGGAAGGTCGGCGCTTCGCCGGGTGCGCGCGGGAGAAGCAGGAGTCGCTCGATCAGTTCGGTGAGGGCGTCGAGCCGGGCGTCGGCGCTCGGGTCCTGTTCGACGGCCGGCGGGGCCTCGGCAGCGAAGCCGAGGTCGTCCAGCGCGGCGTCGATGGCGGTCATCTCGCCTTCCACGGCGTCCGCGACGTTGCGCAGCCAGGCGCCGACGACGCCGGCGGCGGTGCCTGTGCGCTGCTCGGTCTCCCGGTCGTCCGACGTTTCCCGCTCGACGGAGCGCTTCGCCGCCGCGACGTCGGCGTCGGACGCTGCTTCGGCGGCCTGCCCGGCGCGCGCGTAGCCGTCGCGGGTCCGGCGCCAGGAGTCGGCGAAAGCGGTCGGGCACGAGAGCAGGCGCTTGCCCAGGATTTCGATCGCGAAGGTCCCGGCGCGTTCGCCGGCGTGGCCAGCCGCGATGGCGCGGCGGACGGCGGAGCGGAAGGCGGCGAAGGCGGTGGAGAGGGCGGCCTCGCGCGGGTCGCGGTAGAGCAGGAGCGGCGCCGGTTGGTTCCGTCGACAGAACAGAGGCGAGGCATTCCGCTCGTTCAGTTCGCGCTTGAGGCGGCGAATGACCAGTTGGCGTGCGCGGCGCCGCTGGACGTCCGTCAGTTCGTCGGTTTGGCTGAACCGCACCGGGTCGAGAATCTCCAGCAGGCCGGTGAAGGAGCGGGTGTGCCCGTTGTGCGGCGTCGCGGAGAGGAAGAGCCGGTGCTCGAAGCACGGGGCGATCCGGCGCAGCATCTGGCACAGCTCGCTGTCGGCGCCGAAAGGCGACGGCATCAGGTTGTGGCACTCGTCGACGATCAGCAGGTCCCAAGGGAGGCGAGGCGAGTCTTCGCCAGCGCGGCTTGCGGCGAGGAACTGCTCCTGGATGTCGGGCTGTCGCAGGTAGTGATACGAGGCCACGATCCGGCTGAACGAGCGCCAGGGATTCGCGTCGATGCCGAGTTCCCGGCGCAGCTTCTCGGTCCGTCCCCGGTCGACGATCTCGAACGGCAACGCGAACTTGTCGTTGAGTTCGTCCCGCCACTGCAGGCGCAGCGCCGCCGGCACGAGGACGAGCACCCGGCGGATGCGCCGGCGTAGGAGCAGCTCTTTGAGGATGAGACCCGCCTCGACCGTCTTGCCGAGCCCGACAGTCGTCGGCGATCAGCAGGTTGACGCGGGGCATCCGCAGCGCTCGCAGGAGCGGCTCGAGCTGGTACTTCTCGACCCGGACGCCGCTGTGCAGGGGACTCGACACCGGCTGGCGGTCGAGCGGACCTTCGCCGTCCGGGTCGACGTAGGGCATGAGCGCGGTCCAGCGCGCGGCGCGCAGCAAGGCGTCGAAGTCGTCGGCCGGCATCGGCGAGCTCTCGCGGACCCGCGGCAGCCGGTTCGGCTCCAGGAGTTCACCGCCCGGTTCGAGTTCCCACAGGAGGCGTTCGCTGTGCGGCGCGTCGTGGTCCTTGTACTCGACCTGCACAAGGTGCAGGCGGCCGGCGTCGCCGCCGTACGGATTGTCGTAAGGACTGACGGACGCGACGATCCCGCGCCGGTTGCGGACCCGGGCGAGCATGCCGACCCGGGGGATGTCGGTGCTTGCTTGTGCCTGCTGCATGCCCTCTCTTGCTGGCGCGGCCCTCGGGCGCCGCCCATTGGCGGAGACGTGTCCGATGTCAAGTTGTGTTGACGGATTCCGGGGAGTGTATGCGCGCCGCGTACGTTGCCGCCCTCCAGCGCCGAGAGGACGGGCCCATGGCCGAGACGGCGGTTCAACAGCGAGACGGCGTCGCTCCCGGAGTTGGTCGGCGACAGGTACCCTGATGGCGGTCTACACTGATCCGTGTTCACCTTGGCGAGGCGCACATGTACCTGACCATCACAGTCGACCGTGAGACGCTCAAGCGAGCCAGGATGCGCGCGCTGGAAGAGAACACGTCGGTGACTGCAGTGCTTCAAGGCTGCTCCCGCGCCGCCTTCTCTTGACAGAGGATCTGCCGTACGGTCATGAGTTCGGGCCGCTGCGGGTGACGAATCCGTTCGCGGAGAGCGGCGCGAGTCGCCCGGAGGCGGATCACGGAAGCGATTGATCCGGGAGGTGGTTCCTCAGAGTTCAGCGCATGGGGCCGGGAGGCTACCGCCTGCGACGTAGTTGGCGCGTACCGAACCAAGCACCTGACCAAGTTGGGCGTGTGGTCTATAGCATCGCTTCAACTCAGGTTGAACAAGGCGCACGGAGAACATGACCCGTTACGTGAAGATCGGTGAGGCCAAGACGCATCTCTCTGCGCTGCAGGCGGATGATGTGGTGGCCGGCGGGGACTTGGTCATTTGCCGCGGCGCGGCTCCGATTGCCCTCGTGACCCCACGCGTCGACGACCGGGACCATGCCGCGCTGTGCGCGACGTTGCGCGGGGAACGGGCGAAGCAGCGTGCCGTGACGACCCCGGAACTCCTGGCTTGGCGCCACGAGGGGCACGCCCGCTGATGGCGTTCGTTCCCGACGCCTCGGTCGCGGCCGCGAGCCTGTTGGACTACGGAAGAGGGTCGATTTTTCCCGGGGGCTGCAGCTGCTTCGCTTTCTTCCAGGCCTCTTGGAGTTCCACTTGGTGCAACAGCGCCCATTCGCGCACGAGGCTCTGTGCGCGAGATGGCAGGTTTCCGTGGATCACGGCCAGGCTGTCGATCGCCACGACGGCCTCGTCTCCACCGTAGCTGGCGTGAGAGTGAGGCGGCGCGTGGTCGTCGAAGTACAGGCGGATGATGATCCCGTAGAAGCGACAAAGCTCAGGCTTCATGCACGCGATGAGCGGCTCCAGGCATCAAGTCGTCCACGGCTTTGCCGGTGACTTGGAGGTACAGCGCGTCGGGGCATAGTTCCACGTCATCCCCCCACACGACGGCGCCGTGCTCGGCTACACGAACTGCTTCAAAGGCGTCCGCGGCACTCCAGCAACGGAAGACGCCCCTGCCGGCAAGGCGGGAGAGGTCGACCACGCCCTCCGCGCCATCGGAGAAGCGGAGCCAGAGGGTGAATCCGTTGCGAGGTTTGACTTCGATTGGTCGAGTCATCGGTCGACCGGCGAGATCCTATCCCGCATGTTTCGGCCGTCCGATTCCGAGATTTCCGGCGTCTGGATCCGAGATTTCCCCTGTCGTGACTCCGAGATTTCCGGTGTCCGACTCCGAGATTTCAGGTTTCCACAGTCCTCCGACGGAACACCGCCGCTCCGACGACGAGCACCGCAGCCGCCGCGTACGGCAGCGCCAGCAGCCGAAGCGCAACCGGCACGTGAGCCAGGGAGTGCGCGAAGAAGACGGCGTACCAGGCGGGGACCGCCCACCCGGCGGCGAGGATGCCGGCCCAGCGCCAGGGGTCTTCCAGGGACCACCAGCGGCGGAGGACGTAGAGGGTGGCAGCGATCAGCGTGGCCGCCGTGACGACGATCAGGACGAGGGCCAGGACCCGTGAGCCGAGGCCGACCGTGCCGAGGTGGTTGGCGGCCCGATCGAGGAATCGCTCGATGGTGGGCCGGCTGGAGTAGAAGGGATCGATGTCGGGGTGGATCGAGCTGCGGGGATCGCCGTAGAGCCGGAACGCGAGCTGGTCCCAGAACTTGAACAGCACGGGCTCGCGGAACACGAGTTCGGCGAGGAGGACCCGGAGCAGGAAGACGGCGGAGAGGCAGCCGATGTAGGCGCCGGCGCAACGGATCAGCAGTTGGCGGCGCCAGGTCCGCGCGCGGCCGAGCGGGCCGGACGGTTCGGCGCCGTGTCCCGCAGAGGGCGGAGGTGCGACCGCCAACGCCAGCAGCAGGGTGACCAGTCCGATCAGGGCGCTGCCGAACAGGAGTTCGTGGTAGGCGATCAGCGCGCCGAAGGAGGCGAAGAGCAGAATCTGGCGTTCCGGTTTCCAGTGGGCGATCCGCAGAACCGGCGCCGCGAGGAGCAGGCCGAGGGTCAGCAGGTTCGAGGCTCCGGTGGTGAAGCTCCCGGCGCGGTCGTCGAGATCGAGGAAGAGCAGCAGGCAGACGAAGACGGCGGCGTAGGCGGCGGGCTGGAACAGGAACTGGCGCTTGGGCACCGGGCTCGTCGTCCCCTTTTCAGCGGTCGGCAGGTGGAGCAGTCGCCGGAAGAGGGCTGGAAGTTCGCGGTTCCAGGGATGGGGTGCGGCGACGACCGCTATCGCAAGTGACAGGGCCCCGCCAACACCGATGCCCAGCAGAACGAATGTCAGCGCCTCCAGCAGAATCCGCAGCCCGTCGACGCCGATGCGCGGCAACAGCCACTGCAGCATGACGCGCTGGCCGGCCCAGTACTGGTGGTAGAAGACGGTCAGGAAGTCCGAGTCGTCGACGGCGCCTTGGTCGAGTCGCTGCTCGAGCGCGTCGCACGGTCGCTGCGGGCGCGTGTAGCTGTACACGCGGCGCGGGGAGACGGTCCGCTCCCAGGTCGAACCGGCCCGGTCGAGCGCCATCAGGCTGAGCAGGCAGTCGTTGAAGCGCTCGGCCGAGTCCTCGATGGTGCGCTCGGGGTGCGCGTAGGACGCGCGCAGCGCGTCGGCGACGGGTTCGGGGTCGGCGCGGACGGCAAGCCAGTTGAGCGCGAGAAAGACGAAGGTGGCGGCGAGCGTCACGGCGCCGACGAGGGTGGCGGCCCGAAGGGCGTCGCGGGGGTTCCCAGGCGCCGCAGACGAGAAGAGGAGCGTGCGCAGGATGCGGAAGCCGTCGCGGAACGCCTTGAGCTTGCTCGCCGAGCCCTCCGGCCGGGCGAAGTAGGGGCACAGGGTTTCGTCCCAGGCGAGGTCCGAGGACGCGGCGAAGAGCGTCAGCTCGGTCTCGATCTCGAAGCCGTCGGAGCGCGCGGGGAAGCGCTCGACGAAGCGGCGGGAGAAGACCCGGTAGCCGGACAGCAGGTCGTGGACGCGGGGGCCGCAGCGCCAGCGGGCGAGGGCGCTGAACAGCCGGTTGCCGAGTCGGCGCAGCGGCGTGTAGGCATGCGCGGCGGCCCGTTTGCGTGCCGCGACGAGCATGTCGAGGTGTCGCTCCTGGAGGGTCGAAATGAGGCGTGGGGCGCTCTCCGCGTCGTAGGTGTGGTCGCCGTCGGCCATCAGGTAGATGTCGGCGTCCACTTCCCGGAACAGGCGGCGGATGGCCCGGCCCTTGCCGCGCCGGGGCTCGCCGATCACGGTTGCGCCGGCTGCCGCTGCTACCTGGGCGGTGTCGTCGTCGGACCCGTTGTCGCAGACGTAGACGGCCGCCTCGGGAAGAGCGCGCTGGAACGCCGCGATGACGTCGGCAATCGTCGCCTGCTCGTTGAGGCAGGGGAGCAGGACGGCGATGTGGGGGCGGGTCATAGGGCGTCAGGCTACCGGCGCACCCCGTGGCGGGTCAGGGTGCGTCGCCGCCGGTCGAGTCGGCCTTGCCGCCGGCCGGACCGAGCGCGAACAGGTGCTCGCGGCCGCGCACGTAGAGGCGGTCGCCCACGATCGCCGGGGTCGCCCAGACCGATTCGCCGAGCGAGAAGCTGCCGAGGACCTCGTGCTCCCGGCCGGCGCGGATGATCGCCGCGTCGCCGTCCGTGTTGACCATCAGGATCCGCCCGCCGCCGCCGACCATGGAGGCGGAGTAGCGGCCGCGGATCGGCAGCCGCCCGCCTTCGTAGACCACTTCGCCGGTGCGCGCATCGAGGCAGGTGATCACGCCGCCGTCGTTCGTCAGGTAGAGCAGTCCGTCGTAGAGCAGGTTCGAGGGCACGTAGCCGGTGCCCTTGCGGTAGGTCCAGACCCGCGGGTCGTCGCCGGTCAGGTCGCCGCGGCTGTCGAGGGGAATCGCGAAGACGACCTTGCCGGGGTAGCCGGACGTGAAGACCGCCAGGTCGCCGACGGTCATCGGTGTGTGGATCGCGTTGTTCTCGAGGCCCTTCGCGCGCCACAGCTCGCTGCCGTCGGTGGGGTCGTAGGCGATGACGTACTCGTAGCCGGTCGTCAACAACTGCTTCTGGCCGTCGTGCTCGACCACGATGGGCGTTGCCCAGCTCGCCTGGACGGGCCGCTTCCGCTTCCAGGCTTCCTCGCCGGTTGCGGCGTCGAGAGCGACGATGAAGGAGTCGTCGCCGCTGTCCTCGTCGGCCAGGATGATCAGCAGACCGTCGCTGAGCACCGGTGACGAGCCGACGCCGAGGCCGACCGTCTTGATGTCTCCGATATCGCGTTCCCAGATCGGCTCGCCGTCCATCGTGTAGGCGTAGACACCCTCGGAGCCGAAGTAGGCGTAGACCCGCTCACCGTCGGTGACCGGTGTCGGCGAGGCGTAGGACGATTCGGAATGGCGGTCGTCGTAGACCCTGCCGGCGTAGGCCGTGTGCGACCAGAGCAGGTCGCCCTGGTCGGCGTCGAGCGCGATCACCTTCATTGTGTGGTGACGGTTGCCGTCGGTGGCTTGCGGGTGGCGGAAGGGTTGTCCTCCGAACGTGTGTTCGGGCGGCCCGGCGCCTGGAATCGGCTCGCCGACGATCGCCGTGGTCAGGAACACGCGGCCGTCCGCGACGACCGGCGAGGAGTGGCCGCGGCCCTCGATCTTCGCCTTCCAGAGCAGGTCGCGTTCGAGCGTGAGGTCGGCGGCCGGGCCGGGGCCCGAGCGGGCGATGCCGCTGCCGTCGGCGCCGCGGAAGCCGGGCCAGTCGTTGGCGTCGGCTTCAGCACCGAGGGTGGGCGCCGCCAGCAGGGCGGCGGCGATCAGAGTGGCTGCTAGGACGGCAGGATTCCCGGAGGCCGGCGCCTTGCGCCGGATGCCGGCCAGAAGGCCGGCGCACCCAGTTCCTGTCGCGGAGTCTGCCGGTGAACGATGGTGGTAGGTGTGCATGGGAGTCTCGCAGGTTTTCGATGCTACGGGGTCTTGATCGGGTCGGCTGGGCGGCCGGGAAGGGTGCGGGGGTCTTCGGCGAGCTTCTCGAGCATCAGGTCGACGGCTCGCTCGAGTTGCGGGTCGCGGCCGTCGAGGATGTCGCGCGGCAGGTTGGTGACCTCGACATCCGGGTCGACGCCGTAGCCCTCGATCACCCAGTTGCCCTCGGGGTCGGCGGAGCCGGCCTCGGGCACGTTGACCGAGCCGCCGTCGATCAGCGGCGCCCTCCCGTAGATGCCGACGACGCCGCCCCAGCTCCGCTTGCCGACGATGGGCCCTAACCCGGCGCGGCGGAACTGGTACGCGAACTGGTCGCCGTCCGAGGCGGTGTCCTCGTCGATCACGCATACCAGGTGGCCGTGGAAGACGCCGCCCGGCGACGTGTCAACGGAGTCGCGGTTGCGCTCGAAGTCGAGCATCAGGGTCTCGCGGCGAAGACGCTCGATGATCATCGGCGAGACGTTGCCGCCGCCGTTCGAGCGGACGTCGACGACCAGGGCCTCCTTGCGGACCTGGCCGTAGTACCACTTGATCCACTCCCGGATGCCGCTCGCCGACATGTCGGGGATGTGCAGGTAGCCGATCCGGCCGCCGCCGCGCTCCTCGACGATTCTTCGGCTGCGCTCGGTCCAGGCCAGGTAGATCAGGGCGTCTTCGCTCGAGATCGGATCGACGAGCACGTTCCTCGCCTCGCCGCGGTCGGCGCTCGAACCGACGGTCAACTCGAGCGGCCCGCGTCCGGCCTCGCGCAGGAGCTGGAACGGATTCGTCGCCCGGGTCAGCTCGCGGCCCTGGATCGCGAACAGGTAGTCGCCCTCGCCGATGCCGACGCCGATCTCGGTCAGCGGCGAGCGGTAGCGGGGTTCCTCGTTCTGGCCCTCGAAGATGCGGGAGAACCGGTAGCGGCCGGCGCCCTCGTCCAGTTCGAAGCGGGCGCCGAGCAGGGCGGCGCGCGGCCGGTCGGGCGCCTCGTAGTCGCCGCCCGAGACGTAGGCGTGGGAGACGTTCAGCTCGGCGACCATCTCGCTCATCACATAGTTCAGGTCGCTGCGGTGGCCGACGTGGGCGAGCAGCGGGCGGTACTGCTCGCGCAGCGCCTCCCAGTCGTAGCCGTGCATGTTCGGGGCGTAGAAGAAGTCGCGGAACCGGCGCCAGACCTCGTCGAAGATCTGCGCCCACTCCTCGGCCGGCACCCGGTCGACGGTCAGGCCGGCGAGCGAGAGCGTCTTCGCCGGACCGCCGCCGACGTCGAGCAGGCGATAGGACCGGCCCTCGCGGACCAGCAGCTTCTTGCCGTCACCGGAGAGGACGAGGCCGCCGATGCCCTTGGCCAGGCTCTTGCCTTCACGCTTCTTCAGGTCGTACGAGAAGACTTCGGGCTGGATGTCGGACGAGCGTCCGAGGTAGCCGGCGCCGCCCCGCACGTAGAGGACCTTGCCCTCCGCGGCGCCGAGGCCGATGTAGTTGTCCGCTTCGAGGGGGAAGCGGGCGATGCGCTGGGCGAGACCGTCGAGGTCGATCCGGTCGCGCTCGTCGTCCTCGGGTTCGTCGGCGTCCGGGTTGTTGTCCGAGTCCTCGTCGGAATCGTCGTCGCCGTCGGCCTCCTTCTCGCCGTTCTCGCCGTTCTCGCCGTCGTCCTTCTCGTCCTCCGCCTCGTCGTCCTCGATCTCCACCTCGTCGCTGCGGGGCGGGAAGGGGTGGGGCGTGTCCTCGCGCAGGGCGAGCGCGTAGAGGTAGGTCTCGCGGTCGGCGGCGTAGTTGTACTCGAAGGTCGCGATCTGCGGCTGGAACTGCCGGTCGGAGAAGAAGTAGAGGTAGTCGCCGCCCGGGTCGAAGACGGGGAAGAAGTCGTTCCAGAGTTCGGACGTCACGCGGGTGAGCGTTCCGCTCTCGACTTCGAACAGGTGGATCGAACTGAAGTCGTTGTCGTCGCCAAGTGAAACGGCGAGGTAGTCGCCGTTGGGCGACCAGTCGAAACCGGTGCCGAAGGGCCGTGGGTCGTCGGCGACTTCGATGATGTCGCGTGGCCCGGCCGGCGCCGCGTCGTCGCCGCTCTGATCGCCCGCGTCGACGATGCCGAGCCGGCCCTGCTGGTCGATGAAGGCGATGCGGTCGCTCTTCGGCGACCAGAGCAGGTTGTTGTAGTGGCGGCCGACGCTGCCTTGCGTGAGCTGAACCGGTTCGCCGCTGCCGTCCTGGCTGACGGCCCAGATCTCCGTCTCCCCGGTCCGGTCGGACGTGAAGGCGATCCTCCGGCCGTCCGGAGACCACGCCGGGCCGCTGTCGTTGGCGCCGGAGGAGTGGGTCAGGTTGCGGGTCGGGCCGTGCTCGGCCGGGACGGTGAAGATGTCGCCGCGAGCCGAGAATGCGGCACGCTTCGCTTTCGGGCTGAGCGAGAAACCGGACACCCGGTTGGCAGCCGAAACCCGACCGGGACGGCGGGCGAGCTGGTCCGTCGGCACGTGGATGGGGACCGGGCGGGCGGCGCCGGAGGCGAGGTCGAAGATCTCGAGCGCCCCCGCCTTCTCGTACACGATGCGCCGGTTCGCCTTGTCGGCGCTGGGCCAACGCACGTCCCATCGGTCTTCGTTCGTGAGCTGGGAAAGCTCGCCCGAATTGACCTCGTAGGCATACAGGTTCAGCGTGCCGTCGCGGTCGGAGGAGAAGTAGATCGTGTCGCCGATCCACATCGGGTCGCGATCGGAGCGCTTGTGGTCCGTCACCTGGATCGATTCCAGGCTGTCGATGTCGAGGATCCACAGATCCTGCGCCCAGCCTCCTTCGTAGCGCTTCCAGTGCCGGAAGTCCCGGGTCACCGGCGAGTAGACGACGCGCTGTCCGTCGGGCGAAAGATCGCCGCCGCCCGACTCCGGCATCGGCAGCGGTCTCGGCAATCCCCCTGCGGTGTCGACCAGGAACAGCTTCGTGTCACCCAGGTCCCAGCCGTCCCGCAACGACCGGAACAGAACGGACTTGCCGTCGGGAGACCAGCCGTAGACCTGGTAGTCGTAGCCCCACCGCGGCGCCAGGGGCCCGGCGGCGGGGTAGAAGGTCAATTGCCGGGGCGCGCCGCCCGCCGTGTCCACGACGTAGACCTGCTCGTCGCCGTCGTACTGGCCGGTGAAGGCGATCTGCGAACCGTCCGGCGAGAACCTGGCGAACAGCTCCAGGCCGGGATGGGAAGTGAGGCGCGTCGCCGTGCCCCCGTCCGCCGAAGCGAGCCAGATGTCGCCCGCGTAGGTGAACGCGATCCGGTCGCCGGAGAGGTCCGGGAAGCGGAGCAGCCTGGTCGGCTCGCCGGTCTGGGCCCGAGCCGGCGCCGCCAGCACGGTGACGGCCAGGAGGGTGGCGCACAAGGTGGCGCGCGGCACTTGACGGGGGACGATCATTGAAACCTCCGGTCGCGGGACAGCGCTTCAAAGCGTCAGCGCCGCGGCATTGTCTCACGTTCGCCCGGTGGCCCGGCGCCTTCGCCGGCATCCGGTAAGCTGCCGCCGCTTCGCCAGACAGGTCTACGAGTCCTGGTGGGGGCAGGTTGCGGAAAAACGACGAACGAGAGGCCGGCCGGGGCCGGTTCTGGGAGACGGCAGCATGAGCGGAATCGAGATCACCGGACCACGCGACTTTGAGGCGGCGGAACACATCCTGACCCCGGAGGCGCTCGAGTTTGCGGGCGACCTTTGCCGCCAATTCGAGGAGCGCCGGGTGCACTTGCTCCAGGACCGGGTGGATCGCCACGCCCGCATTCAGGCTGGCGAGGATCCGACCTTCCCGGCTGAGACGCAGGAAGTCCGCGACGCGGACTGGAAGGTGGCGCCCACGCCCGCGGACCTGAACTGCCGCTGGGCCGAGATCACGGGCCCCGTCGACCGCAAAATGATGATCAACGCGCTGAACTCCGGCGCCAAGGTCTTCATGGCCGACATCGAGGACGCGCTGAGCCCGAGCTGGCGCAACGTGATCGAGGGTCAGCAGAACCTGTACGACGCGGTGCGCAAGCAGTTGGAGTTCACGAGCCCCGGCAATGGCAAGGAGTACCGCCTCAAGGACGAGATCGCCACCCTGCTCGTGCGTCCGCGCGGCTGGCATCTGATCGAGAAGAACGCCCTCCACTCCGGCCAGCCCGTCTCGGCCGGCATCTTCGACTTCGCCCTCTACTTCTTCCATAACGCGAAGGCGGCGCTCAGCCGCGGCAGCGGTCCGTACTTCTACCTGCCGAAGCTGGAGAACCGGCACGAGGCGCGGCTCTGGAATGACATCTTCGTTGCCGCCCAGGATGCGCTCGGAGTGCCGCGGGGCAGCGTCCGCGCCACGGTGCTGATCGAGACGATCCTCGCCGCCTTCGAGATGGAGGAGATCCTCTACGAGCTGCGGGACCACTCGGCGGGGCTGAACGCCGGCCGCTGGGACTACATCTTCAGCGCGATCAAGAAGTTCGCGTTCCGCGAAGACCTCGTGCTGCCGGACCGCGGCCAGATCACGATGACCGTGCCCTTCATGCGCTCCTACACGGAGCTGCTGGTTCGCACCTGCCATAGCCGCGGGGCTCACGCGATCGGCGGCATGGCCGCCTTCATCCCCAGCCGGCGGGACGCGGAGGTCAACGCGACGGCGCTGGCGGCGGTCACGGCCGACAAGGAGCGCGAGGCCGGCGACGGGTTCGACGGCAGTTGGGTTGCCCATCCGGACCTGGTGCCGATCGCCCTGGAGGTGTTCTCCACGAAGATGGAGGGCCGCCCGAACCAGAAGGAGCGGCTGCGCCAGGACGTTTCGGTGGAGCCCGGCAGCCTGATCGATCTGAACGTGCCCGGCGGCACGCTGACCGAGCAGGGCTTGCGCAACAACGTGTCGGTGGGACTCCAGTACATGAACTCCTGGCTCAACGGCAACGGCGCGGCGGCGATCAACAACCTGATGGAAGACGCGGCGACCGCGGAGATCGCCCGCGCCCAGCTCTGGCAGTGGGTCCACAGAGGCGCGCGGATGGACAATGGCGAGCAGGTTACGCCCGAGCTCTACGAGCAGGTGCGTGACGAGGAGTTGCGCCAGCTCGGCGGCCGCGAAGCGAGCCGCTACGGCCTCGCCGTGGAACTGCTCGACGACCTGGTGCTCGGTTCCGAGTTCCAGGAGTTCCTGACCCTGCAGGCCTACCAGCACATCTAGCGCGGCGGAAGCTCCAGAAGCCGGCGCTCACCGCTGCGCTACGCTCCCGCCGATGCAGCACGCGATCGAGCTGGACGCGCTGCGGAGCGAGGTCGGCGACTCGGCCTCGGCGATGGCGAACGCGGTTTCGGCCTGCGTTCACTGCGGCTTCTGCCTGCCGACGTGCCCGACGTACGTCGAACTCGGCGAGGAGATGGACTCGCCGCGTGGCCGCATCGTGCTGATGAAGGAGGTGCTCGAGGGCGGCCTGGAACTCGAGGAGGCGCTGGAGCACATCGACCCATGCCTGGGGTGCATGGCGTGCGTCACTGCCTGCCCGTCGGGCGTCGAGTACGGCGAACTGCTGATGCCGTTCCGGGAACTGGCCGAGGACGGCCGGCGGCGCTCCCTGCCGGACCGCCTCTGGCGTGGGCTGATGCTGGACACGCTGGCGAGCCCCGGCCGCCTGCGGTGGATGCTGCGGCTGGGCCGCCTCGCGGCGCCGTTCCGCGCGCTGCTGCCGGCGCGGCTTGCCGCGCCGCTCGATCTGCTGCCCGAGGGTGCGGACCGTGCGGAAGTCGGCTTCGGCGTGTTCCCGGCGGTCGGCGAGCAGCGCGCCCGCGTGGCCCTTCTCGCCGGTTGCGCGCAGCAGGTGCTGGCGCCGCGGATTCACCAGGCGACGATCGATGTGCTTACGCGCCGCGGAGTCGAGGTCGTCGTTCCCGGAGAGGAGGCGTGTTGCGGTTCGCTCGCGTTTCACGCCGGTGACGCGCCGCGGGCCCGCGCCGCCGCTGGCGCCCTCTTGAACGTCCTCGGGCGTGACGGTCTCTTGCCGGACGTCGACGCGGTGCTCACCAACGCGGCCGGCTGCGGTTCGGGCCTCGAGGAGTACGGTCTGCTGTTCGCCGGCCGGCCGGAAGAGGCAGCCGCCGGTGCCCTTGCCGCCAAAGTTCGTGATGTCTCGACTTTCCTTTCGGCTCTCGAAACCGAGGCGCCGCCGCCGCTGCCGGAGCCGCTGCGGGTGGCCTACCACGACGCCTGCCACCTGGCCCACGCCCAGTCGGAGCGGGCGGGACCCCGGCAGTTGCTGGCGCAGGTGCCGAACCTGACCCTGGTCGAGCCGCGTGACTGGGAGATCTGCTGTGGTTCGGCGGGTATCTACAACCTCGAAGAGCCCGAACTCGCGGCCCGCCTGGGGCGCAAGAAGGCGGAGGCTCTTCTGGAGAGCGAGCCGGACGTGATCGCCACCGGCAACATCGGTTGCCTGACGCAGATCCAGAGTCACGCCCGGCGTCTGGGCGCGCCGATTCCGGTGCGCCACACGATGGAGATCCTGGTCTCCGCGTACGCAACCGACTGAGGCTTGCCGCAGGCCGGTTTCCGGCACAGACGGTGTGGTCCGGGTCGGTTATCCTGCCGTCGCCCTTTGACGGCTTCTTCTTCCACGCTGACTAATTTTGCTACCTGGATGACGACAACGAACCGCATTGGAATCATGGGCTTCAGCCTCTTGGGGCGAAGCCTGTTTCGCCTTGCCCTGGACCGCCCCGAAATCGAGGTCGCCGCGGTGGCCGAAACTGCCGACCCCGACATGCTGCGCTACCTGCTGCGCTTCTCGACCCTTCCCTGGCCGCTCGACGCGGATGTCGAACTTCGGAACGGCAGCCTCTGCGTCGACGGCTCGTGCGCGAGCCTGGTGCGCGCCGGCAGCGCCGGTGAGGCGCCCTGGGGCGATCTGGGCGTCGCGACCGTCGTCGACTTCCGGGACACGCAGCCCACGCGGAGCGAGCTCGAAGGGCACCTTGAAGCGGGCGCCGAACGCGTCGTCCTCTGCGCGCCGCCGGGCGGCGAGCTGGACCGGACGGTCGTGGTCGGACTGAACGATGACCGGATCGAGCCGTCCGACCGGATCGTGTCCGCCGGCTCGTTCACGGCGCACTGCGCGGGGCCGCTGCTTCGGATCCTCGACGGGGCGTTCGGCGTCGAGCAGGCGTTCATCAGTTCCGTGCGTGCCTACGGCGCGGGTTCCCGTCTCGCCGACGTGCCGGCGCACGAACTGCGGTCGGGCCGGGCGGCGGGCGAGAACATCATTCCTTCGGCGACCGAGGCTGCGGCGGAACTCGAGGGCGTGCTGCCCGCACTCGGCGGCAAACTCTCGGCGTCGGCGATGAACGTGCCGGTGTCGAGCGGCTCCGTCGTCGATCTGGTCTGCTGGCACCGCGCCGCGGTGACGGTCGACTCGGTCAACGATGCGGTGGCGGCCGCCGCCGACGGCGACTGGAATGGCCGGCTGCGCTTCGAGCGCGAGGCGATCGTCTCGGCCGACACGGCGGGCAGCCGGGCGACGTGCATCTTCGACTCCCAGGCGACGATGACGCTGGGGGATCACGTCTCGAAGACGATCGCCTGGTTCGACAACGGCTGGGGCTACCTGCACCGGCTCCTGGAACTCATCGCCGCGCTCGATGGCGCGGCGGACGCCGAAGGAGGCGCCTCATGATCCGCGTCGGCATCAATGGCTTCGGCAGGATCGGACGCAGCGTCTTCCGCATCCTGGCCGCTCGGCCCAACGTCGAGATCGTCGGCATCAACGACCTGTTCGATGCCGAGCGCCTCGCCTACCTGCTGCGCTACGACACGGTGCAGGGGGTCTTCGATCAGGAGGTCGAGGTGACCGGGAACGGCCTGCGCGTGGGAGGCCGCCAGATCCGGCTCAGCGCGGAGCGGGATCCGTCCCAGCTTCCGTGGCGGGATCTCGGCGTCGACATCGCCGTCGAGTCGACGGGCGTGTTCCGGACTCGCGCCCAGGTGGCGTCCCACCTCGAGGCCGGCGCCTCCCGGGTCGTCCTCACGGTCCCGGCCAAGGACGAAATCGACGCGACGATCGTGCTGGGCGTCAACGACGGCGATTTGGGTCCGGAGCATCGCGTGGTGTCCAACGCCTCCTGCACGACGAACTGCCTGGCGCCGCTCGCCAAGACGCTGGACGACGCCTTCGGATTCGAAGAGGGCTTCATCACGACGGTTCACGCCTACACGAACGGCCAGCGCCTGGTCGATTCGCCGCACAGCGATCCGCGGCGGAGCCGCTCGGCGACGGCCAACATCATCCCGACGACGACCGGGGCCGCGCGCGCCGTCGGCAAGGTGCTGCCGCACCTGAACGGCAAGCTCGACGGGATGGCGATGCGGGTACCCGTGGCGGACGGCTCGATCGTCGATCTGACCTGCAGGCTGCGCAGCGCCCCGACCGGTGAGGATGTCAACGCGGCGGCATCCACCGCGGCGGAGACGAACCTCGCCGGCATCCTCCAGTACTCGGAGGACCCGCTCGTTTCGAGCGACATTCTCGGCAATCCCCACTCGTCGATCTTCGACGCGCCGCTGACCCGGGTCACTCCGGCTGAAGGCGGCGGCGTGTACGCCCGCGTCGTGTCGTGGTATGACAACGAGTGGGGTTACTCGAACCGGGTTGCGGATCTGATCGAGCGCCTGGCGCAGCTCGGATCCTGACGCAGGTCGGTACTGCCCCGTCCGGAACGTGAACCCGGAGGACTGAGACCACTGTGCAGCGTCGAGCCAAGATCGTCGCCACGATCGGCCCCGCGAGCTCGAATCCGAAGACCCTCGCGCGGCTGATCCGCGCCGGCGTCAACGTCGTCCGGCTGAACCAGTCCCACGGCACCCGGGAGGAGCATCGTCGCCTCATCCGGCTCGTGCGGCAGGTCAGCGAGGAGGCCGGCCGGTCCGTCGGGGTGATGGTCGACCTGATGGGACCCCGGCACCGGCTCGACCATTTCGAGGGCGCGCGGATGCTCAAGGATGGCGACGTCGTCTCCCTGGGCGCGGGCGCCGGCACCGACCTTGCGCTCGACCGGGACATGGTCCGGCACGTCCAGCCCGGAGAACAGATCCTGATCGACGACGGACGGGTGCAGTTGGAGGTCCGCTCGAAGGACGAGGAGACGATTCGGGCCGAGGTCATCGTCGGCGGCGCCGTGTCGAGCCGCAAGGGCGTCAACCTGCCTGACAGCCATCTGCCGTTCCGCATCTCGGACAAGGACCTGGCCGACATCCGGATGGCGGTCGAGGAGGACGCCGACTTCCTGGCGGCCAGCTACATCGGAAGCTCCGCGGACGTCGTGCGGGTGCGGGAGGCTGCCGTTCAGGCGGGCCGTGCTCTGCCAGTGATCGCCAAGCTGGAGCGTCGCCGGGCGCTCGAGAACCTCGACGAGATCGTGCTCGAATCCGACGGTGTGATGGTGGCGCGGGGCGACCTGGGGGTCGAGATTCCGCTCCACCAGGTGCCGGTGGAGCAGAAGCGGATCATCGAGTCCGGGTGGCGGCTGGCGCGGCCGGTGATCGTGGCGACCCAGATGCTGGAGTCGATGATCGAGCACCCGCGGCCGACCCGAGCCGAGTCGTCGGACGTGGCGAACGCCGTGTTCGACGGCGCCGACGCGATGATGCTGTCCGGCGAAAGTGCTGCCGGCCGCTATCCCCTGGAGGCGGTGCAGACGATGCACCGGATCATCGCCGAGTCGGAGCGCTACCAACTCTCGAAGCACATGTCGCAGCCGGTCGGCTTCCACACGATGGAGGTCGGCCCGTACGACATCGAACCGCCGAACCGGCTGGGCGCGCTGGAGATCCCGGAGACGGTCTCGGCGGCTGCCATCCTGTCGGCCCGGCATCTGAGCGCGCAGGGGATCGTGGTTCTCAGCCAGGGCGGTTTCACCGCCCGCCAGGTCGCCTGCCGTCGGCCGTCGACGCCGGTGCTGGCGTTCACCCGCGAACCGCGCAGCATGCGCGAGCTCCAGCTCGTCTGGGGTGTCCACTCCGTGCGGATGGACCAGGAGGTCTACCACCACGACGAGGTCGTCGCGATGGTCGACCGGCAGCTCCTCGCCGGCAATCTGGCCTTGCCCGGCGACACGATCGTGCTGCTGATGGGCGACCCGATCCAGGATCGGCCGCCGACGAACCTGGTGCGGATCCACCGGGTGCGGCCGCAGTAGCCGGCGCGGGTTGCTCCGCTACGATCACCCGCCATGACGGACAGCGACCTCCAAGTCTCCATCGAGAACGACTACCCCTACCTCCGCGATCCGGTGCGCCGTATCTGCGAGCAGTTCCCGGGCGAGTACTGGCGACGTCTCGACGCTGCCGCCGAGTACCCGACGGAGTTCGTCCGGGCACTGACCGAGCACGAGTACCTCGGCTGCCTGATTCCCGAGGAGTACGGTGGCTCAGGCCTGCCGCTGCGCGCCGCAAGCGTGGTCCTGGAGACGATCCACTCGAGCGGCTGCAACGCCGCCGCCTGCCACGCCCAGATGTACACGATGGGCACGGTCCTGCGCCACGGCAGCGACGAACAGAAGCAGCAGTACCTGCCGAAGATCGCGAGCGGCGAGCTGCGGCTGCAGGCGTTCGGCGTCACCGAGCCGGTGACGGGCTCGGACACGACGCAGCTCCGGACCACCGCTGTCCGCGACGGCGACACGTATGTCGTCAACGGCCAGAAGATCTGGACCAGCCGCGCGCTCCACTCCGACCTGATGATCCTGCTCGCCCGCACCACGCCGGCGGATCAGGTCGAGAAGCGCTCACGGGGCCTGTCCGTGTTCCTCGTCGACCTCCGCGAAGCGCGGGGTAACGGCCTGGAGATCCAGCCGATCGACACGATGATCAACCACGGCACGACCCAGGTCTTCTTCGACAACCTGCGCATCCCGGTCAGCAGCCGGATCGGCGACGAGGGCCACGGCTTCAAGTACATCCTGAGCGGCATGAACGCCGAGCGCATCCTGCTCGCCTCCGAGGCGATCGGCGATGCCCGCTACTTCATCCGCCGCGCCGTCGAGTACGCCAACGAACGCGAGGTCTTCGGAAGGCCCATCGGCCAGAACCAGGGCATCCAGTTTCCGATCGCTCGCGCCCACGCCGAAACCGACGCCGCCGAAATGATCGTCCGCAAGGCCGCCGCCCTCTACGACGCCGGCCGCGAATGCGGCGCCGAGGCGAACAGCGCAAAACTCCTCGCCTCCGAAGCCGCCTGGAACGCCGGCGACACCTGCTTCCAGACCTTCGGCGGCTTCGCCTTCGCCACGGAGTACGACATCGAACGCAAGTGGCGCGAGTGCCGGTTGTTCCAGACGGCCCCGATCTCGACGAACCTCGTGTTGACGTACCTGGCCCAGCACGTTCTCGGGTTGCCACGCAGCTACTGAATCCGGAGGCAGCCTGGACGGCTGCCGGGTGCGACGCGGCTGCGCCGCGTCGCGGGGGTCGGCTGGTGGGCTGGCGTGGCGGCGTCGGTTGCACCCGCCTGCTCCGGGCCCGAAGGGGTCAGGTCCCAGCGGAGGCGCCATCCGTGCGCCCGATGACTGGCGCACGGACTGGTTCACGGGTGGCGCGGAACGCGCCACCCGGGTTCGCGCTTGCCGGATGAATGGGAGGTCGGCGCTCGTTGCGGTCGGCTGCGCTCCGGTTGGGTGTCGGTTCATGAGACGGCATGGGCCGTCGCTTGCCGACAGCCTCGCTGGGACCTGACCCCTTCGGACCCTGCGCAGGCTGGAGGGCGTCGGGCCGGGCCAGGCACCATGGGCGATCGTGGCAAGGTGAGTGCTTCGCCGTTGGTACCAAAGGGGCGCTCAGAGCCTCGAACGAAGTACGGGCCAGTCCATAGTCTCGCCCTCCAGAGTCAACTGCCACTTTCCTCTACCGACTCCTCTCGGGGACTGGTTGCGTTGCTGGAAACGGACTCTTCGGGAGCCGTGCAAGGCTGCCGTGTGTCGCGCTTCTGGTGGTCGAGTTGATAGCCCGAACTGCCCAGGGAACTGAGGCGGTCGATCTCCGCGGCAAGTGCTTCGTACTCCTGTGCAAGCCTGCTGGCTTGGCGGTCCTTGGTGAAGATCGTCTGGTTGAGGAGCGAGAGGCTGTCGTTTCGGTGGATAAGGAAGGGAGGGTTTGTGAAACCGAGACCGGTCTGGAAGTTCGAGAGCATCTGGTGGAGTGCGGGGTCTTCGTCGTCAAGGTCCGGCACATTGGAGAGGACGAAGTGGAGATCGATGCGCTGCCGGCGGGGACCCGTTCCCTCCGCCCTGATGTCGCGGACGATCTTGGTCAAGCCGCGCAGGTTCTGCTGGTTCGGGAAGAAGAAGACGGCGACCGCGTTCGGAAGGTGCCGGGTGCAGATCCCGCCGATGTCGGTGTACCCGTTTCTGCAGTCGATCAGTACATGGTCAGGTTCGATCTCGGCCTGCCATTGGAGCTTCAGGTCCTCCAACAGGAGGTAGCCGTCGTGGTTCTCGTAGAGGTCGTTCCAGTCGATCGAGGCAAGTCGGGAGGCGTAGCCGCGGTCTTGGGAACCTGAGGGCATGATCCATAGCCCGCCGCCGTTGTTTGGAAGGTCGGCGGACTTGAACAGGAAGTGCGCGGCGTCCGGCGCCATGCCGGTGTCCAGGTACTCACGAACGAAGTCGACCATGCCGAGGGTCGATTCGGGGGGGCGCCCGAGATCGAAGGTGTCGAGCGCCGGCGCCTCGAGATCGAAGTCCACGATCAGCACCCGCTTGCCCCGGTTCGCAAGGTCAACCGCGACGTTGACCAAGGCCATGGTCCGGCCTACGCCGCCCTTGAAGGAGTAGAAGGTCGTGATGTACATCAGAGCTCTAGGCGGCTGGCTCCAGGTTGAAGTCGCCCTGCTGCTGGCGGAGGGCGGCCGTAGCTTCCAGTCTGCGGAATGGACCGGGTGTGTTCACTCCGGGCTCGCGAGTTGGTGCCTGTTCGGAGGCGGGAGGGGTCGCGAGGCGAACCAGTTGAGACCAGCCGGCGGGCGTGCCGAGCAGACGGAGGTACCTGTCGTTCGCCGGGTTCTGGACGACAGTGCCATTCTCCCAGCGGTTCAGGGTGGCCTCGCCAAGGCCTGTCAACTGGGCGAAAGCGGAGCGCGT
Source organism: Thermoanaerobaculia bacterium (assembly GCA_965232105.1). Classification (GTDB taxonomy): domain Bacteria; phylum Acidobacteriota; class Thermoanaerobaculia; order Multivoradales; family Multivoraceae; genus Multivorans. Next base: position 153,720 of record OZ246956.1, on the reverse strand, counting down.
GAGGCCGCGATCCTCCCGAATCCTCCGAACCTCACTGGGCGTGAGCACGCCGAGATGGCGGCAGACGGCGTCGTGCTTGATCCTCTCCGCCTCGTGGTCGAGAAACTGGAACTCACACGCCGTGCAGCGACGAACTGGAAGTTCGACGTGCAACTTGACGGCGGTCTCGCCGGAGCCGTAGTTGAAGCCATGTTCGTGCCGGTAGGTGACGACGGACGGTTCATCGCATCGGGGGCAGGACGGGGCGAGATCGACGGTTGCGGTTGATCGGGATTCGGGCGCCATGGTCGTCAGTCCTTCAGTCGTGTTCCGAGTAGTGGAAGCTGCGCCCGATGACTTTCCTGGAACCCAGTTCCAGCTTCACGTAGAGCCTGGGCGCGTCTGGTTCCAGGTCGATCTTCATGACGTAGCCCTTGACTCCCTTCGGCTGTCGCAGCCGGACGATCTCGATTGGCTCGCCCTGTTCGATCCGGTCGGCAATCAGCCTCCAGGCGGAGTCCTCCTCGAAGTGCGTGTCGAACTCGGCTCCAGGCCTCCTCACGTCCTCCGGTCGCCAGTCGATCGGGCGGTTCGGTGTGAAGGAAGACACCCGAGTTCGACGCCGGCGGGCGAGCGCGGCTAGTCTCTGTCTCGTCGAGGCACTGAGACCGGCGGGTTCTTCCGGGCCATGCGTGGGTGTCATTCACTCCGTCCGAGATCATATGGTTCATGAAGCCGCCGCTCAAGCCGCACAGACAATCATGTGATTGTCTGAGGTGGCGCTGGGCATCCGGACAAGGCGGCTATGGACATAGACGGAAACGCCGCCGAACTACCCGCCGCGCGGCGTCGGCTGCACGCGCCTGCTCCGGGTCCGAAGGGATCAGGTCCCAGCGGACGCTCGCGCTTGCCGGATCAATGAAGGGTTGGCGCTCGCTGCGGTCGGCTGCGCTCCGGTTGGGTGTCGGCTCGTGAGCGGGCATGGGCCGTCGCTTGCCGACAGCCTCGCTAGGACCTGACCCCTTCGGACCCTGCGCAGGCTGGAGGGCGTCGGACCCCATGGATCCCGGCAATCCCGCCGACCCATAGACGGTTCGAACTCAAGTTCTCAGCCCGCGAGCGGCACCTGGGACCCCTCCCCCTCGGACCCGCCGCGGGCGGGTGACCAGCTAAGCCCGGTCGCGGGCCGCTGCCAAGGCGCGCTTGCCGTAGACCTTGCCGACGTGGACGCGGTAGTCGCCGGAGGCGAAGATGTCGCCGATGGGGTCTTCGGTGTCGAGGCCGGAGGCGGCTGAGGCGATCGCGTCGTCGGAGAGGTCGCTGCCGATGAGGCTCGAGACGTCGACGGCGGTCGGGACCGCGCCGACGCCGCCGACGACGAGGGCGGCGGCGGTGCAACGGCCGCCAGAGACGGTCACTGAAGCCGCGGCGCCGACGACGGCGTAGCCGGAGGCGGGGTGCTCGAACTTGAGGTAGGCGGAGCCGGCGCCGGCGCTCTGGGCGGGGACGTCGACATGGGTGAGGATCTCGTCTGAGCCTGTGTCGGTCATCAGGAGGTCCTGGAAGAAGTCGGCCGCGGCGACGGAGCGGGTGCCGGAGGGGGACTGCAGGTGGACGGACGCTCCGAGCAGGACGAGCACGGGCGGGATGTCGGAACCCGGGTCGGCGTGGGCGATGTTGCCGCCGATCGTGCCGCGGTTGCGGACCTGGGCGTCGCCGATGTGGCCTGCGGCCTCGGCGAGAACTGGGCAGGACGCGGCGAGGATGTCGGAGGCCGCGATGTCGGCGTGGGTGGTCAGGGCACCGACCCGGACGCCGCCGCCGGCTTCGGAGATTCCCTTGAGTTCATCGAGGCGGCCGATGTCGATGACGACGGGCGGCTGCGCGAGGCGCAGCTTCATCATCGGGATCAGGCTGTGGCCGCCGGCCATCAGCTTCGCGTCTTCGTGCTCCTGCAGCAGGCCGAGCGCTTCATCGACCGATCCGGCGCGACGGTAATCGAATTGGGCTGGGTACATATCGGTGCTCCTGATTCGGCAGCTTCGGTTGCTCGGCTGCGGGATTCTAGACGGAAGATGCTGTCCTGGTCGGTTGGGTTTGAGGACTAGTCAGCGTTCACGGCCCGCCACACCTTCTCCGGCGTGAGCGGCATGTCGATGTGGGTGACGCCGAACGGCGCCAGGGCGTCGACGACGGCGTTGACGACGGCTGGCGGCGAGGCGATCGCACCGGCCTCGCCGACGCCTTTGACGCCCAGCGGGTTGTGTGGGCACGGCGTCGTCGTCCGGTCGAGTTCGAACGGGATCAGGTTGTGGATCTTGGGCAGTGCGTAGTCCATCAACGAGCCGGACACGAGTTGTCCGCTGTCGTCGTAGACCGCGTTCTCCCATAGTGCCTGACCGATGCCCTGGGCCAGTCCGCCGTGGAGTTGACCGTCGACGATCATCGGGTTGATCACGTTGCCGACGTCGTCGACCGCGACGTAGCGCAGCAGTGAGGTGGAGCCGGTTTCCGTGTCGACCTCCACCACGCAGACGTGGGTGCCGAACGGGTAGGTGAAGTTGGCCGGGTCGTAGAACGTGGTCGCGGACAGACCCGGTTCCAGATCGTCGGGGTAGTTGTGGGCCAGGTAGGCCTGGAGCGCCACGTCGCCGAAACCGAGCGCGCGGTCCGGCGAGCCGGCGACGCGGAAGCTGCCGTCCTCGTATTCGAGGTCCTCCGCGGATGCCTCGAGGAGGTGGGCGGCGATCTTCTTGCCCTTCTCGATGATCTTGTCGACACTGCCGGCGATCGCCGAGCCGCCGACGGCGGCGCTGCGGCTGCCGTAGGTACCCATGCCGAACTGGACCAGATCCGTGTCGCCGTGGATCACCTCGACGGCCTCGGGAGCGACCCCGAGCCGGTCGGCGACGATCTGGGAGAAGGTCGTCTCGTGGCCCTGACCGTGCGACGAGGAGCCGGTGTAGACCGTGACGGAGCCGGTCGGGTGGACGCGCACGTCGGCGCTCTCCCACTGCCCGGCCTGGGCGCCGAGCGAGCCGACGACTGCCGACGGCGCCAGACCGCAGGCCTCGATGTAGGACGAGAAACCGATCCCGAGCTGGCGGCGGCCGTTGCCGTTGCCGCGGCGCGATGCCTGTTCACGGCAGAGGTCGTCGTAGCCGATCATCTCGAGTGCGCGGTCCATCGCCGGCTCGTAGTTCCCCGAGTCGTACGCGAGCGCTACCTGGGTCTGGTACGGAAAGGCGTCGACGGGCACGAAGTTCCGCTTGCGGACTTCGATCGGGCCGAGGCCGGTCGCCTCGCCGGCGAGGTGCATCAGCCGCTCGACAACGAAGGTGGCCTCGGGCCGTCCGGCGCCGCGGTAGGCGTCGACGGGCGCGGTGTGGGTGAAGACGCCGGTCACGTGGCAGTGGATCGCCGGGATGTCGTACTGGCCGGACATCAGGGTGCCGTAGAGGTAAGTCGGGACCGCCGGCGCGAAGGTCGAAAGATAGGCGCCCATCGCGGCCTTGGTGTCCACCCGCAGGCCCGTGATGCGGCCTTCTCCGTCGAACGCCATCGCGCAGTGCGTCGAGTGATCGCGGCCGTGGGCGTCGGTGAGGTTCGTCTCGGTGCGGGTCGCGGCCCACTTGACCGGCCGGTTGAGCTTCAGCGAGCACAGGCCGACGATCGCCTCGTCGGCGTAGTGGTGGATCTTGCTGCCGAAGCCGCCGCCGACCTCGGGGGCGACGATCCGCACCTTGTGCTCGGGCATGCCGAGCGAGGCGAGGGTCATCAGCAGCCGGTGGACGTGCGGGTTCTGGCTCGTCATGTGGATCGTCATCTCGCCGGTCGACGAGTCGTAGGAGGCGAGCACCGCGCGCGGCTCGATCGCGTGCGGGATCAGGCGGTTGTTGCGCAGATCGAGCTCGACCGTGTGCGCGGCCTGCGCGAAGGCGGCATCGACCGGATCCTTCTCGCCGATCTCCCAGTCGAAGGCGACGTTGCCCGGCGCGTCGTCGTGGACTGTCGGGGCGCCGTCCTCGAGCGCGGCGACCACATCGGCGACCGCGTCGAGCGGCTCGTAGTCGACCGCGACCCGTTCGGCGGCGTCGCGAGCGATGTACCGGTCTTCAGCCACGACCACCGCTACCGCGTCGCCGACGTGGCGGACCGTGTCGGCCGCGATCATCGGATGCGCGGGTGTCTTGAGGTCGGGCAGGAGCCAACCCACAGGCACGACGCCGGGGATCCCGGCGGCCGCGACGTCGCGCGCCGTGAGCACGGCGACAACGCCTGGATAGGACTCCGCGGCGGAGGTGTCGATGCCGCGAATGCGGGCGTGGGCGTAGGGGCTGCGCACGATCGCGGCGTGCGTCATGCCCTCGACCTTCAGGTCGTCGGTGTACTTGCCGCGGCCGGTGATGAGGGCCGGGTCCTCCCGGCGCTTGATCGACGTGCCGAGTACGCCCGCCATCTCAGCTCATCCTCTCGGCGGCGTACTTCACGGCCTCCACGATGTTGTGGTAGCCGGTGCAGCGGCAGATGTTGCCCTTCAGCCCTTCGCGGATCTCCTCGTCGCTCGGGCTCGGGTTCTGCTCCAGCAGGTAGTTCGCGGACAGGATCATGCCCGGCGTGCAGTAGCCGCACTGCAGGCCGTGCTTCTCCCAGAAGCCGTCCTGAAGAGGATGCAGTTCGCCGTTCCGGGCCAGTCCCTCGATCGTGGTGACCGTGGCGCCGTCCGCCTGCGCCGCGAGCATGGTGCAGGACTTGATCGCACCGCCGTCGACAAGGACGGTGCAGGCGCCGCAAAGGCTGGTTTCGCAGCCGATGTTGGCGCCGGTGAGGCCGAGATCTTCCCGCAGGAAGTGGACCAGCAGGCGCCGCGGCTCTACCTCGGCCTGGACCGGCTTTCCGTTGACTTCGAGTTGTATGGACACGGTCATTTCTGGAGTGTCTCCTTTCTTATGAGCACGCTCGGAGCGATATGGCGATGGCGGCCAGGAGGACCAGGGCGCCGCCGGCAAGGTAGGGCCAGAGTTCGCGCGCCAGGCCGGCGGCGAACTTGCCGGCGAAGGCGGCCTGGGACGGCGCTTCGGCGGCTTGGGATTCGGAGAGTGGAGGTTCGGTTTCGGCGGGCGAAGTCTGCGTTGAGGCTGCCGTCGCCTCGTCGTGGGTGGTCGTCGCTGCCGCTGCGGCCCGCGCCTCGAGCTGCTTCTCCAGTCCCTGGATGCCTTGACGGGTCAACACCTTGGCCGAACTGTCGAGCAGCCGCTGGCCGACCGCGGCGATGCGGCCGCCGACCCGGGCGTCGATGTCGTAGTGGAGCAGGGTGCCGTCGCCGTCCGCGTCTTCGAGGCGGATGGAGCCCGTGCCGTTGACGAAACCGGGCGCTCCCTTGCCGTCCATCTTCAGGTTGTAGCCGTTCGGCGGGTCGAGGTCGAGGAGCTCGACGCCGCCTTCGAAGAGGCCTTGCACCGGTCCGACCTTCATCTTCAGCTTGCCGCGGAACTGGTTCTCGCCGACCGGCGCCATGTCCTCGCAGCCGGGCAGGGTGCGAGAGAGCACTTCCGGGTCGAGGATTGCCTCCCAGACCACGTCGCGCGGCACGGCGAGGGCGTGCTTGCCGGTGATCTTCACGTTGCCGGGCCGCGGCAGGGGCGGCTCAGGAGTGAACCGCGATGGAGAGTGGCTGCTTTGGCGCACATGACGCGAACAGAGGGAGATCTACCACAGGCGCGGTCATCTTGTGCGAAGCAGGCGCAGGGTGTCTACGCCCGTACATACCGAACCACCGGGTCTTCCTCGGACTCGAGTTCGCCGACGTTCTCGGCGACGAGTTCGCCGCGCTGGTAGAGGTACTCCACGTGCGCGCCGGCCTCTTCGAGCGCGAGCAGCACGGTGTAGCCGCGGACGGCGCCGAACAGGGTGCGGCTGATGTCCGCAGTCGTCTGGCCCGCTCGGCAGGAGTCGACGATCTGTTCCAGACGTTCGTGGTGGGACTCGCGGATCTCTGCGACCCTGGCGGTCACGTCCGGGATCGGCTCCTCGTGGCCGCCGAGCCCGATCCGGATGCCGTCGAGCGTCTCGACCTTGCCCAGGGCGTCCAGGTAGTGGCCGAGACCCATGTTCAGCGTCAGCGACTCGGGGGACTGGTGGGGCGTGATGCGGGCCAGGACGTGATCGGCGGTCAGCAGGATGTCGTCGACCCGGAGGCACACCTGGCCGGGGCAGTGGCCGGGGACGTGCAGGACCTCGATGTCGAGACTTCCACCGTCCGTGTCCGGGACGGGCTGGCCCTCGTCGAGCAGGAACTGGACCGGCACCGAGCCGTAGCGCGCCTTGGGCGCCGTGTACATCATCATCAACTGGTCGCACTTGCCGTCCGAGAGGCCGGCCCGGTTGAGGAACACGCGGAGCTGATGCGAGGCGACGACGACCCGTTCCTCGTAGTGGGTCAGCACGCGCCGGTCGAGGACGTGGATGCCCACCGGCGCGTCGGTGTGGCGCCGCACGAATTGCAGACCACCGAAGTGGTCCATGTGGCCGTGGGTGATCAGGATGACGTCGATGTCGGCGAGGCCGATGCGGGCGCCGAAGCGGTCCTCGATCGAGGCCAGCCCCCGGACCAGGTTGTCGTTGGAGAAGTCCATGCCCGAGCCGCAGTCGACCAGGGTGCGGCGGGCCCCGTCGTCGATCACGTAGACGTTGCCGAAGAAGTTCGGGAACACCTCCAGGTTCAGGGCGTACACCACCCGCCCGGCGGCGCTCGCGAAACGGCGCGGCGACTCGAGCTGCTTCTTGGCGTTTGACGTACGTGTCCGCATGGGCGCTGCTAGTGTCGTGTCTCCGTTACAAGTTTGCGGACAGGCGAGCCAAGCGCTCGCCCGTGGTCAGCTTCATGTGGCAAGCCGCGTCGGAGACACGACAACCTAGCGAGCCCTCAACTCGAGCGGCGCCTGGAGCAGGATCAGTTGGTCAGCGCGGAGACGAGGGCGTCGACCGCCTGGTCGGCGATCTCTCCCATCTCGTCGTCGTCGCGATCCTGGATCGGGTGCCGCACGTAGACGACTTCCGGCGAGGAGCCGAGCGACTTCGACTGCGACTCGGCCGCGTCCTGAAACTCGCACGAGGCGACGAACACGGACGGCAGTCCCATCTCTTCCAACTGGGTCGTGTCGTGCACACTGCACGACGTGCAGGACCCTCAGTCGGCTAGCGCTTCGATCACCGCGTCGCAACGCTGGGCGATCTCGGCGCGCAGGTCGGCCGGCGCCACCTTGGAGAAGGTGGGCTTGGTGAAGCGGAGAACGGACGCGCCGCGGCTCTCGATTCGCTCTTCGACACGGTCGAGAAAGATGTCGCCGCGGGCCTTGGAGATGTCGAGCAGGGCGATCGTCCTGCCGCTGATGGAGTCGAGTCGGGCCGCCGCGGTGCGTGCCGCGGGGGTTGCCTCGTTCGTCGGGTCGATCAGTGTCTGGACCATGGGAGTCTCCTCGGTTGGGCGTGAACGATACACGACGGCGTTGGTCGTCAGGGAACGACGGTGGCCCTGAACGTCACGCTGGCGGACCCGCTCGCGCTATCCGTTACGGCGTAGGTGATCGTGTAGGTCGTCGCGGTTCCGACCGTCGGCAATGTTCCGCGCGCCACCCGAGTCGAGGGCGAGAACGAGATGCCGGGCGGCAGTCCGGACAAGCTGTACGAGTAGGGCGGAGTACCTCCGGTAGCGGCCGGAAACGGCGTGTTCACCACGCCGCCGGAAGGCAACCCGGGGAAGTCGGGTATCCCAGGTAGGGACAGTGCTGGAGGCGGCGGTGCCGGCGCCGCCGGCGTCGTCAACTCGACCACGTTCGACCACGAGCCGTCGCCTGCCGCGTTCGTCGCCCGCACCCGATACTGGCGGTACAGCGTCCAGGGTGTAAGCACGCGCCAGGAACGGCCGCTCGGGCTGATGTTCGACGAAGGCGACGGCGAGCCGGCGCCTGTGAAGCGCCATGTGTGGGCCGAGGACGCTCTGGTCTGCAACTGGTAGCGCGTGATCCCGTCGCCGGCTGCTTCGGTCCACGTCAGCGTCTGTGTCCGGCCGGCGACCGAACCGCTCAGTTCCGGCGCCGCGGGCGACGACGGCGCAAGAACGCTCAGGAGGAACGTCACGGAGACGGACGCTGCCGCGCTGTCCGTGCAGCCGTAGGTCACCGTGTAGTTCGTATCGACGGTGACAGTCGGCAGCGTGCCGCTCGCGGTACGTGTGGAAGCCGCGAACGAAATCCCCGGCGGTTGCCCGGACAGACTGTAGGTGTAGGGCGCGGCCCCTCCCGTCGCCTCCGGGAGCACCGTGTTGGCCGGCCCGCCGGATGGCAGACGAAGGTCGGGGACGTCAGGACAAGCCAAGGACGACGCCGGCGGGGGTGGAGAGGTCGGCGGCGTTGGCGTCGCCGTCGTGCCGGGTGCTGTCACCGCGAGCTTGTAGCTGCCCGAGCCGCGATGCGGCCAGACGGTGACGGTGTGTGGCCCCTTCTTCAGCGTACCGCTCCAGGTCTCGTCGGCGGTCCCGCCGTGGTTCGTGCAGGAGGTGCTGTCGATCCGGCAGTCGATGTCCGTGCTCTGGTCCGACACGACGACCTTGACCCGGGTGTCGGAAGGCAGTGAGAAGCTGTAGCTCTGCTCGCCCGACACGTCGGTCTCGGACACCGCGAACGGCAGCGTCCGGCTTCCGGGCGGTATCAGCTCTTCCTGGATCGCCACGGACAGCGTGTAGTCGCCCGCCTTGCCTCCGCCGTAGGGCCACACCGTGATCGTGTGCTCGCCGGCCGAGAGGGTTCCGCTCCAGGTGTCGTCGGCGCTGCCCCCGCGGTTCGAGCACGTCCACGACCCCGGTGTCGCCCCGCCCTGAATCGCATCCGGCGGGTTGCCGTCTCTGGCGAGCCCGTTGCCGGGTGCGCCCTTGCAGTCGAAGTCGCGGGTCATCTTCGTCAACGACACCGTGACGGCGGATTCCGCCCGCAGCCCGAGCACGTAGCTCCGGCTGCTCGACACCCCGGTGTGGGTCGTCGTCACGCTGCCCGATCCCGGTGGGCCGGAGAGCGCGACCAGAGTGCACTCTCCGTCGTCGATCTTCCCGTTTCCGTTCTTGTCATCCCAGTTTCCGACGCAATCGGGCCCGTAGGTGACGTTCGGGCAGCCGGGCGCCTTCGGATTCAGTGTGCAATCGGGCTGGCAGCGGAGGTCGTCCGGGTTGGCGGTGCAGTCGGGGTTCGGATCGGCGCCGCCGCCCGGGTTCGTGCCGCCGCCATCGCCGTCACCGCCACCACCGCTGCCGTCACCGTCACCGTCGTCGTCATCATCGCTGCAGTCTTCATGGGTTTGGAGTCTCGTCGCAGTCGACGGGGTGGTCTTCCCGGAGAAACTGGTGCGCGAATTTGCAGTCCACGCTTTCGACCAGGACCCTCTCGTTCAGGGGAGTGTGGGTCATCGTCGCGTTGGTTGCCCGGCAGGCGTCCGAGTTCGCCTTCCAAGGATCGCCTTCCTCACGCTCCTTGGTGTGGTGCATCGCCATCGTGTGCCCCATCTCGTGCATGAGCACCTTGTGGTGCATGAGCACCTTGTGCAGGTACTGCCCGTTCGTTCCGCACTGTCTCGTTGGCGCGTCGGTGAAGACCCGAATCACCTTGGGCTGGCCATAGGGAGTGTCGCCGCACTTGGTCCTGTTGATCAAGGGAATGCGTAAGTCGTCGTACGAGCCTCGCTGAATGGTCCAGACGGTCGCCCCTTCTGGCGCCGGGCTGTCCGCCGTTGCATGGTGCAGGTTCGGAATCGAAGCCCTGCACCTGTTCCAGCCCGTGATCGCCTGGGCGATCCGTTGGCCCGCGACGGCCTGGGCGCCCGTGGCGGACTTGTAGTAGATGTCCTGTGGAATCGGGCCGCGGCCGTTGTCTCTTCTGAGCGTGCACTCCACGGACTCCTGGGCGTGGAAGACCTCCGGGGCGTTGACGAGAGCGACGAACAGAGCGAGCGCCCGGAGTATCACTCCTCGGGTTCGCATCGAAGTTTCGGTGAGTTCTCGTCGCTGAAGCCGGCCGGGCGACAACCGCTGTCGACCAGAGCCGACCAGTTCCGCGCGAAGTCCATCCTCTCGTCGGGGTCTGCTTGGGGCCAAGCCAAGCTGTCCGTGCGGTCGAAGAGACCGGCTGCTTCCAGTTCCGTGATGCGTGCCTTCAGTTCGTCCAGTGTCCTTCCATGGAAGCCGTATCTCCACTGCAGATCGCCGTTCTTCATCACTTCCGCGTACCAGGAATCGTGCGGAGGGCCGAAGAACACGGTTCCAGACCGCCAGCCGCCGATCAGCACGACATGCGACCCGACCCTCGGCTTGTAGGGGCCTCTCCAGTCTCCCGAGGACAGTGGACCGCGCTCTCCGCAGAACACGCGGTCGCCGACCACCAGTTGGCCTAGCGGAACCACGGCGTATTCGGGCGCGGGCGAGCGGCCCGTCAGGGGCTCCACATCGGCGAGACGTATGAGAGCTGTGGGTCCTCCCCCCGTGTCGAAGCCGAAGGCGACGGATTCGATCGTCGCCTTCACGGCGACTTCGGACAGCAGCAAGGTGGCGCCGAGGTGCCTGGCAAGCATGTCACCCCAATGGACCGACGCCTCGGGCGGACAGAACTTCTCCGACACGACCTGTCGGTCCGGAAGTCCATGCCTCCTTGCGGAACCGAAGCGCTTCTCGAATCTCTCGATCAGAGTCTCGAGTCTCTCCCGAGCGAAGTCGGGCAATCGCCGCGAGACGCTGCCGTCAGGATTCAGGGCAGCCGACACCGCAGTCCACTCGTATCCCCAATCGGGGTGGAACTCGCCCCAGGTCTCTGGTGAGTCCGGTTCGGTGCGCTCGTCAAGCGGATGTCCTGCTTCAGTGGACATCGCGAGCAGCAGAATCGCCGCGCTTCCGATCAAGACCGATGTCTTCTCGTTCATGGAGTCCCCTCGGTCGAGTGTGAACGATATACGACCCGCGCGCTGGTATCGTCCGCCGCCATGGCTTCATCATCCTCTGTATCCGCTCAATCCTCCGTTTCCCCTGAGGCGCCGCCGGGCTTCGATCAGGGCCTGGTCGCGGTGGTCAAGAAGGACTGTCCGACGTGCCAGTTGGTCGAGCCCGTGCTGGACGAAGTCCGGCGCCGCCGCCCGGTGCTGGTGCTGACCCAGGACGATCCGGACTTCCCGGCCTCGGGAGAACCCGTTCACGACGGGGATCTCACCTTGTCGCACCGGTTGGGGATCGAGATCGTGCCGACGCTTCTGTCTCGTGATGGCGGCGCCACGGTGGGTACGGCGATCGGCTGGAACCGCGAGCAGTGGCAGGAGGTGAGCGGCCTGGACGGGCTGGGCACAGGTCTGCCGCCGAGCCGACCGGGCTGCGGCGCGCTGAACGTGGAGCCACCGCACGTCGAACGGCTTGCCGCCCGCTTCGCCCGGGGCGGCGCGCGCCGGGTCGAGCTCGGCGATCAGGAAGACGACATCGAGGCCTGCTTCGCGCGTGGCTGGACGGACGGTCTGCCGGTCGTGCCGCCGACGCCGGAGCGGGTCGAACGGATGCTCGCCGGCACGCGGCGCGATCGTGCGGACGTCCTTGGCCTCGCGGCCCCCGACTACGGCGAGTGCACGGTGGAGAAAGTTGCCGCGGGCGCGGTGATGGCCGGCTGCCGGCCGGAGTACATGCCGGTGGTCCTGGCCGCGGTCGAGGCGGCGCTGACCGAAGAGTTCAACTGGCACGGCCTGGCGGCGACGACGTACTTTGCCGGCCCCATCGTCGTGGTGAACGGACCCGTGACATCGGCGATCGGCATGAACTCGAAGATGAACGTCCTGGGGCAGGGGAACCGGGCCAACATGACGATCGGCCGCGCGCTGCAGCTCGTACTGCGCAATGTCGGCGGCGCCCGGCCGGGCGAAGTGGATCGGGCCACGCTGGGCAACCCCGGCAAACTCGGCTTCTGTTTTCCCGAGCGGGAGGACGACTCGCCATGGGAGTCACTGGCGGTGGAGCGGGGCATTCCCGAAGGCACCTCCGCTGTGACCCTGTTTGCCGGCGAAGGGCCGCGCGGCGTGATGGATCAGTTGTCCCGCCGGCCGGAGTCGCTGGTTCGCTCGCTGGCGGCGGCGCTCCTGAGCGTCGCGAACAACAAGATGGTTGTCGGCTTCGACGCGATGCTGGTGGTCGGATACGAGCACGGCAACGTGTTCCGGCGGGCCGGCTGGAGCAAGGCGAGGCTGCGCCGGGAACTCGACGGATTGCTGGTGCGGCCGGGGGCCGACCTGGTGCGTGGGGCCGGCGACTGCGACGAGGGGCTGCCCCCGAAGATGGCCGGCGCCGAAGTGCCGAAGTTCCGGCCGGGCGGGTTGCAGATCGTTCACGCCGGTGGCAACGCCGGGCTGTTCTCCGCCGTGATCGGCGGCTGGGTGAGTGGCCCGGTCGGCAGCCAGCCGGTCACCCGCGCCGTCGGCGACTGAGCCGTTCCTGGACCATGTCCACGCTGCTGATGGTCCGGCACGCGGAGAGCACCGCGAACCTGGCGAGTCGCTACACCTGGCACGATCACGAACCGCTGACCGAACTCGGGCACCGGCAGGCTCGCGAGGCCGGCCGGTTGCTGGCGGAGCAGTACGAGCCGTCTTACCTCTACTGCAGCCGCTTCCGCCGCGCCCGCCAGACCGCGGAAGAGATTGCGGCCGAGGTCGGGCTGCCGGTGGTCGAGATCGACGGCATCGAGGAGCGCTGCTTCGGGGAGCTCCGGGGGAAGCCCTGGGACGTGTACCGCGCCGTACTGGCCGAACTCGACATCGAAGAACTCTGGCATCACCGGGCGCCCGGCGGCGAGTCGCTGGTCGATGTCGCCTCGCGTGCGGCGCCGGTGGTGAAGGGGCTGGCCGAACGCCACGTGGGGCAGCAGGTCATCGTCGTCTCCCACGGCGGCGTGATGGCCGCTCTGCGCGCCTGGATCGCCGGGGCCCAGGCGGCCTGTCCCACACCGCCTGTGGACCGGCGCGCGGACCCCGGGGACGCACCACTCGGTACCTGGACGAAGCGTCCGACACCGACGAAGAACGCGGATGGCTTCCGGCTCGACCGGGACGGTACCGGCTGGCGTCCTGCGCAACCCCTTTTCGATTCGGCTTGAGGGGGTTGACGACTCTCAAGGTTGCGTTCCTGCCGCACAGACTCCTAGAATCAAGGGTCCGCCTTTGTGATTCGAGCCTCGTGTGGCCGGATCGCACCAGGTGTTGGAAGTGGTTGGGGAATCGATTGGGTGACATCGCTGGCTGATGGAGACCTGGAGTGATGAGCTTGCGTAAACGAACTCTTGTGCTGCTCGGTGCCTTCTCTCTGCTGCCGGCCGTCGGCTGCGGTCCCGAGGTTCCAACCGTCACGATCACGGCCGTTGCGCCGCTCACCGGCGAAGCGGCCGTCTACGGCCAGGAGATCGCCAACGGAATTCAGTTGCGTCACGAGCGACTGATGGCGGGTGAGGAAGACATCGGCTACAACGTGGTCCTGGAGATCGTCGACTCCGAGAGCGACGCGGCGCAGGCCGCCACGCTGCTGGACACGGCGTTCGAGACGTCGTTGGCTGCGATCGGCGGCGTGACCAGCGACGAGGCTCTGGCCATGATTCCCGTCGTCGAGGAGGCGGACCGGGTCCTGCTGTCGCCGTCGGCGTCGAGTCCGGAGCTCAGCGGCGTTTCCGAGTTCTTCTACCGGCTCTATCCAAGTGCCGAGATCGAAGCCTCGACGATGGCGACCTTCCTCCGGGACAGGCTGCAGGTCACACGCCTCGTTCTGGTCGTCCAGGACACCGCCTTCGGCACCTCTCTGGCCGACGCCATCGAGGGGGTCTGGGGAACCCAACTCGCGGGCCGCGTCGTGTTCACCGGGTCCAGCGATCAGAACGCGATGGTCGACGAGGCGCTGGGATACGAGGCGGATGCGATCTACGTCGCCGCGTCCGGGGCGGCGCTCGCCGAGGCGATGCAGGCCCTCCGTCTTGGCGGTTACAACGAGGCGCACGACTATCTGGCGACGAGTTCCTCCCTCGCCATCGAATCCGTGCTGGAGGCGGTCGGTCCGGCCGGGAACAACAGCTTCATGACGGCGCCGCTATACGAACCCGAGAGTCTCGAGGAGCCGGTGGCGTCCTTCGTCGCGGCATACCAGGAGAAGCACGGCACGATGCCGAGCTACTACGCGGCCCTCGGTTACGACGCGCTGTGGGTTTACATCGCGGCCCTGTCCGAGGTCGACGTGATCGCCGTCCCGAGCGACTTCCTGAAGGGCATGAGAGCGGTGCGCGAACTCCAGGGCGTGACCGGAAACATCCAGTTCCGGGAGACCGGGGACGTGCAGAAGTTCACCCGCATCTACCAGATCGTGGACGGGAAGGCAGTCGACTTCGAGAAGCACCAGAAACAACGCCGGGATGAGCTGATGAAGAAGATGCAGGAGACGATGCGGGACATCGAGAGGGCGAACCGGAACTAGTACGGACGCAGCTCCGAATCCGATCGCTGCTACAATCCGCCTATCTCACCTACCGACCGGTCGGCAGACACGATCGGCAGAACACAGTCCGTAGACCAGGAGACCCGCTTCCATGTCCGGAATCGTTCGTTACGGCAGCTACGTACCGTTTTTTCGCATCCAGCGGTCGGCGTTGGGCGGCGGCCGTGGAGAGCGCGCTGCCGCGAGCTACGACGAAGACTCCGCCTCGATGGCGGTCGAGGCCTCTCGCGAGGCGCTGCGCGAGCTGCCTGAAGATGCCGCGGTGGACACCGTGGTGTTCGCTTCGACGAGCGCTCCGTACACCGAGAAGCTGAACGCGGCGACGCTGCAAGCCGCGACGAACCTGCCCAAGTCGGTCTCGGCGCTCGATTTCGGCGGTTCGAGCCGCGCCGGGCTGTCGGCCCTGCTCGCGGGCCTGGACATGGCCGCGGCCGGTCGCACCGTGCTGGTTGCTGCCAGCGAGGTCACCGTCGGCGCGCCGAGCGGTCCGCGGGAATCCGGAGGCGGCGATGCGGCGGCGGCCTTCGTCCTCGGCGGCGGCGAGCCCATCGCGCGCCTGATCGGTCGGGCCTCGTGCACCGAAGAGGTGCTCGATGTCTGGCAGAGCCCCGGCATGCCCTTCGCCAAGCAGTGGGAAGAACGCTTCGGCGCCAGCATCTTCACGCCGCTGCTCATCGAAACGTTCGCCCGCGCTCTGTCCGACGCCGGGGTGGCGGCTTCCGATCTCTCCAAGGTCGTGCTTGATGGTACGAACGCCCGCGTCTTCCGCGGCTTCATGCGCCCCTCGGGGCTCACTCCGGCCCAGCTTGCCGACGGGTTGGCCGGCACGGTGGGCCGCGCGGGCGCGGCCCACGCCGGCCTGGTTCTGGCGAGCGCGCTCGATGGCGCGTCGGCCGGCGACAGGATCGCGGTCGCCTGCGTGGCCGACGGCGTGGACGTGGCCGTCTTCGAGGTCACCGATGCGATCGATGATGGCCGGCCGAAGCACAGCGTGGCTTCCTGGGTCGAGTCGAAGCGCGACGATCTCGCCTACACGACGTACCTCAAGTGGCGCGACGTGCTGCCCTTCGAGCCGCCGCGCCGCCCCGATCCGGACCGGCCGGCGGCGCCGCCGATGCAGCGAGCCGAGCGTTGGAAGTTCGCCTTCCTGGGCTCCCGCTGCAACCGTTGCGGCAACACGAACCTGCCGCCGCAGCGCGTGTGTGTCGTCTGCCAGGCGTCCGACGATTCGACGATCGAGCCCTACGCCGACGGCGAATGCCGGATCAGCACCTACACCCTCGACCGGCTCGCCTACTCGCTCCAGCCGCCCGTGATCGGCGCGGTGGTCGACTTCGACAAGGGCGGCAGGATGCTCTGCCAGCTCACCGACGTCGACCCGGACAAGGTGGCGATCGGTGACGAGTTGGAAATGACATTCCGCCGCCTGTACACTGCCGGGGGCGTACACAACTACTTCTGGAAAGCGCGCCCGAAGCGCTGAACCCTTAGATAGGGACGACACTCCAAGGGACGGGAACCGTCCGAAGAACGACGAAGGAGCACTAATGGCCAGCAAGGGAATCTGTGATCGCGTAGCTATCGTCGGTATGGGCTGCACCAAGTTCGGCGAACACTGGAACCGCAGCGCCAGCGATCTGCTGGTCGATGCCGTGCAGGATGCCTACGGTTCGGCCGGGATCGAGCCGGACAACGTCGATGCCTACTGGCTCGGCACGACCGGCAGCGGGATCTCGGGCCTCACCCTCTCCGAGCCGCTCAAGATCCAGTACAAGCCGGTCACCCGGCTCGAGAACATGTGCGCCACCGGCAGCGAGGCGATGCGCAACGCCGCCTACGCGGTCGCGTCCGGCGCCTACGACCTGGTCATGGCGGTCGGCGTCGAGAAGCTGAAGGACTCCGGGTTCTCCGGCCTCACCGGCAGCGCCCCTCCCGGCGACGGCACCGAGTCCGGCATGACCGCGCCGGCGAACTTCTCCCTCCTGGCGCCCGCCTACGCCGAGAAGTACGGCGTCGATCTGGAGACGATGCGCGATGTCCTGACCAAGATCGCCTACAAGAACCACTACAACGGCGCCCGCAACGAGAAGGCGCAGTACCAGCGGGAAGTGCCGGTCGAGAAGATCAACTCCTCGCCCAAGATCGCCGGCATGCTCGGCATCATGGACTGCTCGGGTGTCTCCGACGGCGCCGCCGCCGCGGTGATCTGCCGCGCCGAGGACGCCCACAAGTACAACGACAACCCGATCTTCATCAAGGCGCTGTCGTTCGTGGCCGGCCCGGCCGAGGGTGCCAAGCGGCAGGACTACGACTTCACCACCTTCCCCGAGGTCGTCGAGAGCGCCCGCGACGCTTACGTTCAGGCGGGCATCGAGGATCCGCGTGATCAGATCAGCATGGCGGAGGTCCACGACTGCTTCACGCCGACCGAGCTGGTTCTGATGGAGGACCTCGGGTTCTCGCCGCGCGGCCAGGCCTGGAAGGACACGATGGACGGCCGCTTCGACCTCGACGGCGACCAGCCGGTCAATCCGGACGGCGGCCTGAAGAGCTTCGGCCATCCGATCGGCGCCTCCGGTCTGCGGATGATGTACGAGATGTGGCTGCAGCTCCGCGGCGAGGCCGGTGAGCGTCAGATCGCCGAGCCCAAGCTCGGCCTGACCCACAACCTCGGCGGCGCTCCGGGCCGCTGCGTCAGCTTCGTTTCCGTCGTCGGCCTGTAGGCTCGGCACGAAGCGCTAAGGCACTACGACCCCGCTGGCACAGCCAGCGGGGTCGTTTACATTGGGCCTACCGCCCGCGTCAACGCCTCATCCATCGCCGCCAGCGCGAAGTCGACGTCGGCGTCCGTCAAACAAAGCGGCGGCTTGATCCGCAGCACGTTGCCGGACAGTCCGCCCTTGCCGACCAGTGCGCCGAGGCCCTTCAACTCGTCGAGCACGCGGCCGGTGAGGGCGGTGGCGGGAGTCTTCGACCGTCGGTCCTCGACCAGTTCGACGCCGATCATCAGGCCCTGGCCGCGGACATCGCCGACCGCTTCGTGGTGGTCGGCCAGCGCTCGCAGGCCGGCGATCAGCCGGCTGCCGAGGACGCGGGCGTTCTGCTGGAGGCCCTCCTCCTCGATCACCTCGAGGACGGCGAGACCGGCCGCCGAAACGAGCGGGTTGCCGCCGAACGTGTTGATGTGGAGATTCTGCGCCAGCGTGGCGGCGATCTCCGATGTCGTCACGACGGCGGCCAGGGGCAGGCCGTTGCCGATGCCCTTGGCCATCGTCACGATCTCGGGCGTAACGCCGGAGCGCTCGAAGCCCCAGTAGTGGTCTCCGGTGCGGGTGAAGCCGGTCTGCACCTCGTCGGCGATGCAGACGCCGCCGTTGGCGCGGACGATGTCGTAGACCTCCGCCAGGTAGTTCGACGCTCCCATCGTGACGCCGCCGGCGCCCTGGATGGGTTCCGAGATGAAGGCGGCGACCTGGCCCGGGGTGGAGTAGCGGATCAGCTCCGCGACATCCTCGGCGCACTGGCTGGCGATCTGCTCCGGCGTGCCGGAGAACGGGTTGCGATAGGGATCGGGGTTGATCGCGTGGTGGACGGGGCCGCCGCGCTGGGCCCAGGACTTCCAGGTGTGAAGTGCTGTCAGGGCGCCGGTCGGTGCGCTGCCGCCGTGGTAGGCGTTGCGGATGCCGACGACGTCGGAGTGACCGGTGTGCAGCCGGGCCATCTGGATCGCCAGATCGTTCGCCTCGCTGCCGCTGTTGACGAAGTAGACGCGGTCGAGCTCGGGAGGCAGCTTGGCCAGCAGAGCCTTGGCGAAGCGCGGCATGTTCGGATGCAGGAACGCCGTCGAGCTGTGGGCCAGGAGCTCCATCTGCTCCTGAACCGCCGCGACGATCTTCGGGTGCGAGTGGCCGCAGGCGACGGTGCAGATGCCCGCGAACAGATCGAGGTAGCGCCGGCCGCTGTCGTCCCAGACGTACTGGCGCTGGCCTTCGACCAGCATCACGGGTTCGCTGTACAGGGTAAAGAGCGCCGGATTCACGTGCTGTCGGCGCAGGGCGAGGGTCTCCTCGCGGGTGGGCCCCGCGTAGGATCTCGGGCGGTGGCCGCAGGGCGGCAGCTCCAGGGATCGGGATCGCGTCGGGGTCGCGACGTCAAGTGCCACGGTCATGGTTGCAGTTCCTCGGCGGCCCGTTCCTGAGGCCGGCTGTGTGGTTCGCTGTTCGGCCGCTTGCGCTCGCGGCGGCGTGGGGAGTAACCCTAACTCAGAAGATCGACGATCGTAAGCGCCAGCGCCTGCGTGGTCCGGGTGATGTCCGAAAGCGCGCAGCGTTCGTCGGGCTGATGGGCCTGCTCCAGTTCCCCCGGCCCGTAGGCAACGCACTGTCCGATCCCGCCGATGCGCTGGAAGTGCTTGTGATCGTAGGTGCCGGGGCTCGCCACGAGATCGGCGGCGGTTCCGGTCGTCGCCTCGATCGAGCGGACGAGCGATTCGACCAGGGTGCAGTCGTCCGGCGTGTGGGTCGGCAGAACGCTCAGCAGCTCCTCGACCTCGAACTGGATCCCGGGCCGCCTGGCCTCGACCGCGTCCAGCACTCCCCGGACTTCTGCGCGGACGGCGTCCGGTCCTTCCTCGAGCAGGTAGCGCCGGTCGACGACGAGTTCGCACTGGTCGGCGACGCACGGCGACGGCAGGCCCTGGCCGTGGCCGTCCAGCGCGGCCGAGGAGTCGAGCCCCTCGATGACCTGGCCGCCGACGATCGAGTTCATGTTGATCGTTGGCCGGCGCGCTCCTTCCGGTACCACGGGCAGCTCGGTGACCAGGTCCCCGATCGCCTCGCGGAGTCCGAGCGCCACCTCGGCCGCGGCGTCGATCGCCGAGACGCCGAGAAAGGGCATCGAACCGTGGGCGATACGGCCCCGCGCCACGATCCGGAACCAGAGGACGCCGCGATGGCCGATGCAGATCCTCGTCGGGCTGAACGGCTCGGGGATGATCACGTAGTCCGTCGTGCGGCTGGTGACGCGTCCGATCTGAGTCAGGTGGGCGACGCCGGCGTGGCCGCCGCTTTCTTCGTCCACCGTGCCGCTGATCTCAAGCGTTCCACGCAGGCTGACGCCGCTGCGCCGCACCGCCTCGGCGGCGAACACCGCGGCGGCGATGCCGGCCTTCATGTCCGCCGAGCCGCGGCCGTAGAGCCAGCCGTCCCTGATCTCGCCGCCGAACGGGTCGACCGTCCAGCCGTCTCCCGGCGGCACCACGTCGATGTGCCCGTTCAGGTGCAGGGCCGGTCGCGCGCTCCGGCCCCGGCGCAGGCCGAGCACGTTGATCTTGGGACGCCGTGGATCGCTGCCGGGACCCTGGATGTACTCGGTCTCGAAACCGTCGGCTTCGAGCCGTACGCCGAGCAACTCCGCGCACTCCCGGTAGGCGTCGCCCGGAGGGTTGACCGATGGCACGCGGATCAGTTCCGCTGCGAAGAGGGCCGCTTCCTCGCCGCAGACCGCAGCCTCGGAGAGAACGCGGTCCACGAGACCTAGTCCGCTGCTTGCTGACGTCATGGGACGATGCGTGTCGCCGGTGGCTCGTTCTACGGGCTGGTAGTACGCTTGCCAGACTACTATGTTCGCGGAGTGTGGATTGCGGATCGCGGCGCTGGGCGCCCTTGCCCTCGGGGGCTGGAGTCCGGCCTTGGCTGAAGACGCCGAAGCCGACCCCGGGCTGACCGCCGTGGAGGGCATCCGCGTGGGTCAGATCACCTACGAGGAGCGCCCGACTGGTTGCACCGTCGTCTTGGCGGAGGGCGGCGCCGTGGGTGGCGTCGACGTCCGGGGCGGCGCTCCGGCGACCCGCGAGACGGCTCTCCTGAGCCCTCACAACATGGTCCAGGAACTCCACGCTGTCGTCCTTACCGGCGGCAGCGCCTACGGTCTCGACGCGGCGGGGGGCGTGATGCGCTACCTCGAGGAGCGGGGCGTGGGTTTCCCGGTGCGGGCGGGAGTCGTGCCGATCGTGGTCGGCGCTTCCTTGATGGACCTCGGAATGGGCGGCAGCAGCAAGCCCCGCCCGGACGCCGAGTGCGGCTACCGGGCCTCGGAGGCGGCGACGACGGGCCCGGTGGCGCAAGGCAACGTCGGCGCCGGCGCCGGAGCCACGGTGGGGAAGATGGGTGGCCGCGGCGCCTCGATGAAGGGCGGCCTCGGCAGCGCGTCGATCACGATCGAGGAGGGCCCGGCGGCCGGCCTGGTGGTCGCCGCGCTCGTGGCGGTCAACGCGGTGGGCGACGTGATCGATCCGGCGACCGGCGAGGTCGTCGCGGGCGTGCGCGGGCCCGACAACGAGTTGCTGGACGCCCGCAAACTGCTCCGCAGCGGTGGCGGCCGGGATCGCCGGGCGCGGCCCGGGGACCGTTCCGACGGCCGCGACAACACGACGATCGCGGTGGTGGCGACGAACGCGATCCTCAATCAGGCCCAGGCGACGCGGATGGCCCAGATGGCCCACGACGGTCTGGCACGCTCGATCGTCCCGTCCCACACGCCCGGCGACGGCGACACGGTGTTCGCGGTCGCCACCGGCGTCCTCGAGGGACCGCCCGACGTGAGCCGGATCGGCGCGCTGGCCGCGGAAGCGCTCGCCGATGCCGTCCTGAACGCGGTACGGCGGGCCGAGTCGATCCCCGGCTTCCTCGCCGCGTCCGACCTGCCGTGAAGGAGAGCCAGTCCTTGAACCCGTTCCGTCTCGACGACAGCACGGTGGCCGTGATCGGCGCCGGTTCCGGCATCGGTGAAGGCGCGGCGGAGGCCTGCGCCCGGCAAGGGGCGATTGTCGCTTGCTTCGACGTGAACCTGCCGGCCGCACAGGCGACGGCGGACCGGATCGTGGAGGCGGGCGGAAAGGCCGAAGCGGCCGAACTCGACATTCTCGATCCCGAAGCGATGAAGGCAGCTCTGGAGTCGCTGGGCAACCTGCGGGGCGTGGTGGCGACGCCCGGAGTCAACGTCCGCAAGCGCCTGCTCGACTACCAGCCGGACGAGTTCGACCGGGTCGTGAGGCTCAACCTCGGTGGCGCAATGTGCGTGCTGCAGGTCGCCGGAGGTTTGCTGTCGGCCGCCGGTGGCGGCAGCATCGTGCTGCTGTCTTCGATCCGCTCCCAGGTTGTTGAGCCGGGGCAGGGGGTGTACGCCGCGACCAAGGCCGGCATCGCCCAACTCGCGCGCACCGCTGCCGCGGAACTCGGGGCCGCCGGGGTTCGGGTCAACGCGCTGGCGCCTGGCGTCATCGACACGCCGCTGACCAAGCCGATTCAGCAGAACGAGGCCTGGAACCGCGCATACGCCGGGAAGACGGCGCTGGGCCGCTGGGGAAGGTCCGACGAGATCGGCAACGCGGCGGCGTTCCTGGTCTCCGACGCGTCGAGCTACATGACCGGCGCGGTCCTCTTCGTCGACGGCGGCTGGACCGCGATCGACGGCCGGTTCGATCCTCCGGCCTGAACGGATGCGGGCAGGATGCCCGCGTTCCTAGGGGCAAATGCGGCCTGGTCGCCGGGCGCGTAGACTCGGCGCCGCGATGAACGCCGTACGCAACTCTGCGGAGACCCTCTTCCGGCTCGACGGGAAGACAGCGGTCGTCACCGGCGCCTCGTCGGGCCTGGGCGTCGTGTTCGCGCACGCCCTGGCCGCGGCCGGCGCATCGGTCGTGGTCTCCGCGCGTCGCCGGGAGCGCCTGGAGCAGCTCGCCTCGGAGATCGAGGATGCCGGCGGTCAGGCCCTTGCGGTCCCCTGCGACGTGACGCGAGAGGAGGACGTCGACGCGCTTGCGACCCGTGCCCTCGAGCGCTTCGGCCGCGTCGACGTGCTGGTGGCGAATGCCGGCATTTCCGATCCGCGACCGGCCGAGCAGGAGCCGCTCGAGGTGTGGCACCAGGTGCTGGCGGTGAACCTGACCGGTGTCTTCCTGTGTAACCGGCGCTTCGGCGCCGCGATGCTGGAGCAGGGATCCGGCTCGATCGTCAATATCGCTTCCGTCCTCGGCGTCGTCGGCGCCGGCCAGATACCGCAGGCGTCCTACACGGCCTCCAAGGGCGGCGTCGTCAACATGACCCGTGAACTCGCCGCCCAGTGGTCGCGGCGCGGCGTGCGGGTGAACGCGATCGGCCCCGGCTGGTTCGAGTCCGAGATGACCGAGGAGATGTTCGCTTCGGACCAGGGCGTGCGCTGGATCCGCCGCAAGACACCGATGGGTCGCCCCGGCCGCGGCGAGGAACTGGCGGGACCGGTCGTGTTCCTGGCCTCGGACGCGTCGAGCTACGTGACCGGTCAGATCCTGCTCGTCGACGGCGGCTGGACCGTCATCTAGGCGGTTGCCGAGCCGATCGCAGTCGCGATGACTCTCGAGATCGCCTTCCTGCTGGTCGTTCTGGCGGCCATGGTCGTCCTGTTTCTGACCGAGAAGCTGCCGATCGACCTGACCGCGTTCCTCGGCCTGACGCTGCTCATCTTCACCGGCTACGTCGCCGTCGATCAGGCCTTCACGGGCTTCGCGTCGTCGGCGGTGATCACGATGCTGTCGATCTTCATCGTCAGCGCGGGGCTGATGCAGACCGGCGTGGCGGATCTGGTCGGCGGCGCGATCCATCGCTTCGTCGGCAGCCGCGAGACGCCGTTGATGGTCGCCGTGATGCTGGTCGCGGGCGTCCTCTCGATGTTCATGAACAACATCGCGGCGACCGCGGTGTTGATGCCGGCGGTCGCGAGTCTCGGCCGGCGCGCGCACCTGCCGCCGTCCCGGTTGTTCCTGCCGCTGGCGTTCGGGGCGATCCTCGGGGGCACGGCGACCCTGGTCGGGACGCCGCCGAACATCCTCGCGGCGGCGATGCTCCGGGATCGCGGGCTCGAGCCCTTCGGACTGTTCGACTTCACGCCCTTCGGCGTGGTCCTGCTGCTGGGCGGCGTCGTCTTCATGCTCACTCTGGGGCGCCGCCTGCTGCCGGGGCGAAGGGCGGGCGCCGCCGGCGCCGGCGATTCGGAACTGGCCGATCTCTACGGTCTCCATGAAGGCCTGTTCTCGATCCGCATACCGGCCGGTTCCCGACTCGACGGCGCGATCCTGCGCGACACACGGCTGGGGACCACCCTGGGCGTACAGCTTCTCGGCATCGCGCGCGAGGAGGAGTGGGAGTTGGCGCCCAGGGATGACATGCGCCTCCTCGCCGGGGACGAACTGGTCGTGGAGGGCGATGCCGAGGAGGTGCGACAGACGCTGCGGCTTCAGGGGATCGATCTGGTGGCCGACACGACGCTCGGCACGGCAACCACGGGCGAGATCGGACAGCCGGACTCCGGCGTGACCGCGCTCAGGGCGCGCGTGCCGGCCGCTTCTCCGCTGGTCGGGAGCACGCTGGCCGCGACCCGCTTCCGCGAGCGGTGGGGCGTGTTCGCGATCGCGGTGGAGCATGACGGTGATCTGCACGCCGACCGGCTCGGCGAAATGCCGCTTGAAGAGGGCGACCTGCTATATGGCCTGTTCGGCGGCGACGCGCCCGAGATCGCCTCCGACGTGCTGGAGATGGAAGAGACCGGCCCCGCCGCCCTCGAACGCCTCGACGATCAGCCGATGCTGGTCATCCGGGTGCCCGAGAACTCGCCGCTTCTGGCCGGCGGCGCCGGCGTCGAGTGGATGGGCCGGTTGATGGCGCTCACCGTGGTCGCGGTCGAGCGGGGAGACGAAGTGCTCTGGGCGCCCGGGCCTCAGGTTCGCTTCGAGGCCGGCGATCAACTGTTCGTCAAGGGCAAGGAGCGGCGGCTGCGCGCGTTGCTCCGCATGGGCGGCGTCGAGTTGACGTCCGGCGTTGCTCCGCGCGCCTTCGAGTCGGAGGAGGTCGGCATGGCGGAGGCCACGCTGGCGCCCCGGTCCGTTCTCGTTGGGCGGAGCCTCGAGGAGATCGCGTTCCGTGACCGCTACAACGTGCAGGTGCTCGCGATCTGGCGCGAGGGAAGGGCCATTCGAAGCGGCCTGGCTCAACTTGCCTTGCGGGTCGGCGACGCGTTGCTGCTGCAGGGGCGTCGGGGCCGGCTCGGTCTGCTCTCCCGGGAACGGGACCTGGTTGTCCTCTCGGATGTCGCCGAAGAGCCGCGCCGCCTGAAGAAGGCGCCGTACGCCGTCGGCTGCCTGGCCTTGATGATCGGTCTGGTCGTGACGGGAGTTGCACCGATCCAGGTCGCCGCGTTCGCTTCCGCGAGCCTGATCGTGCTGTGCGGCGCGCTGACGATGGAGGAGGCCTACCGTGCAGTCGAGTGGCGGGCGATCTTCCTGGTTGCCGCGATTCTGCCCGTGGGATCGGCGATGGAGAGCAGCGGTACCGCGGCCTTGCTGGCCAGCAGCGTGATGGATCTGGCCGGTCCGGCGGGGCCGTATGCGGTGCTGGCGTCACTGGTTCTGCTGTCGAGCCTGCTCAGCCAGTGCCTCGACGGGGCGCCGGCGGTCGTGCTGCTGACGCCGGTTGTGCTCGAGGCGGCTTCCGGGCTCGATCTCTCGCCCTACCCCCTGATGATGGGCGTGGCGCTGGCGGCCTCGGCGGCGTTCATGACGCCGTTCAGCCACAAGGCAAACCTGCTGGTCATGGGCGCCGGCGGTTATCGGAGCATGGACTACCTGCGCGTCGGCACGCCGCTGACCGTGGTGCTGCTCGCCGTGATCGTCTGGATGGTGCCGCTGATCTTCCCGTTCCAGGAGGGTCTGGTGCGATAGCATCCGCGCTTTCGCGGACCGCGAATCTCCAGTAGATGCCGGGAGAATGCCGATGTCGCCTGCACTGCGCCGAGCCAGCCGAATCCTGACCCTGACCGCACCCCTGCTGGTGTTGGCCGCCGGCGCTGCCGCCCAGACGACGGGCGACATCCGCGGTCAGGTCCGTGACGCGAACGGCGATGGCCTGCCCGGTGTCACGGTGACGGCGACGATCGAGGATCGCGGGGTGTCGCGGACCACGATTACCGGCGTCGGCGGCAACTTCGTCATCTCGTCGCTTCAGGTCGACGACTACGTCGTGACCGCGGCTCTCAATGGTTTCCGGGACCACCGGGTCGAAGGCGTTCGGGTGGGCATCAGTGCGACGGTCAACCTGGAGATCGAACTCGGCCTCGAGGCCGTCGAGGAAGAGGTCACGGTCA
Organism: Thermoanaerobaculia bacterium; assembly: GCA_965232105.1. Lineage (GTDB taxonomy): Bacteria > Acidobacteriota > Thermoanaerobaculia > Multivoradales > Multivoraceae > Multivorans. The sequence goes on along the minus strand of OZ246956.1, from coordinate 128,027 downwards.
CCGCGTCCCCGATCCTCGACGTGACGAGTTCCAGCGTCGGCACCAGCTTCACGGCGGACTTCATCGACGATCTGCCGACGGACCGCAACTTCTGGGACCTTGTCGCGGTGTCGCCCGGTATCAGCCAGTCTTCCGAGGGCAGCACTTCGTTGTCTGCTTTCGGTTCCAGCACGGCCTCGAACTCCTGGCGCATCGACGGCCTGGATACGACCTCCTCTGACACCGGCCACGCATTCTGGTGGACGAACCCGGCGATCATCGAGGAGGTGCAGGTGCTGGGGATCGGTGCGCCGGCTGAGTACGGCGGTATGTCCGGGGCCGCGATCAACATCGTGACCAAGTCCGGCACGAACGACTTCACCGGCACGATCGACTGGTACCACCAGAACAAGGGTCTGACGGAAGAGAACGCCGAGATCGACGGCCTTCCGTTCCACCGCGAGGAGTTCGACGACCTGACGGGCACTCTCGGCGGTCCGCTGGCGCGGGACAAGGCCTGGTTCTTCGCTTCCATTCAGTCCACGGACGACGCGTACACCGAGCCGGGGGTCGATCCGTCCTTCCCGACCGCGTACCCGACGGTGCGCTCGGACATCAAGCTCAACGCGGCGTTCAACGACAGCAACCTGATGGAGGCGAAGTACCACTACGAGGACTACGACTTCGTCTTCGCCGCGCCCAACACGACGCCGGACGCCATCGCGACCGAGTTCGGCAACAACCCGGCCTGGGGCCTCCAGTTCCAGTCGGTCCTGACTCCGAACGACTACCTGGAGGTGCTGTACTCGGGCTACAGCAGCGACGACAACCTGCTCTCGGCAACGGGCAGCACAGCGGCACCGTACGCCGACTACTCGCCGGCCGACGGCGGTCCCACCCAGTACAGCGGCAGCCCCGGCTACACCTATATCTGGTTGCTCGGTCGCGACCAGTTGGACGTCAAGCTGTCCCACCACGCCGACGATCTCCTGGGCGGTGACCACGACTTCAAGTTCGGCATCTCCTACGGCACCGGCCACGGTGACACCCGGACCGGCGGCGGGCCAAACGGCGTCTACTTCTACCGTTACGAGTACTACCCAGGCTACCCGTACTACTACCGGGTCACCGCCCGGCCGTTCTACTACGGCGCCGAGACGGCGGTCGTCTCGGCCTTCGTCGACGACTCCTGGCAAGTGAACTCGAACCTGACGCTCAACCTCGGCGTGCGGTTCGACAGGCACAACGGCGACATTCCGGACTACGCGGTGCTGAACCAGGACTGGAGCCCGACTTCCGAGATCATTCCCGGAGTCGACGGCGTAGTTGACTGGTCGCTCATCTCGCCGCGCATCGGCATGGCGTACCAGATCGGTGACAGCCAGGTCCTCCGTGCCTTCTACGGCAAGTTCTACGACGCCGACGTGACTGGCAACTGGTACGCGCCGCCGCCGAATCCCCCGGAGTACATCACCGAGTTCGGGCCCTCGCTGGACGGCCCCTGGACGTACTCGTCCAGCTTCGAGTACCACGGAAACCTGTTCCATCCCGACCTGAAGGCGCCGGAGACCGACCAGTTCACGCTGGGTTGGGAACGACGACTGGGCGACAACTACACGTTTGGCATCCAGGGTGTGTACAAGGATGCAAAGAACCTGATCGGCTGGGAGATCCTGAACGACGGAGTCATCGAGGAGGTGCCTTGGACGAATCCGTTCTCAGGCGAAACGGAGCAGTTGTACAGCATCCTCGAGCAGCCGACGACGCGCAAGGGGAACCGACCGGGCGATGGCTCCAAAGCGCCGCCGGGCGTCAGCTACAACCAGCAGTACGAGGGCGTGGTCCTCTCCTTCAACAGACGGTACAGCGACGGATGGAGCTTCCAGTCGTCCTATACATGGTCCGACTCGACGGGCTTCATTCCGCGGCCCCTGTCCCAGTCCCAGGGCAACCCGTTCTACACCTCCACGGAGGGTCGTGACGCGAACAACTGGATCAACGCCGATCAGGCGCTGCAGAACGACCGCGAGCATGTACTCCAGTTTCAGGGGAGTTTCGAACTGCCGTGGAATCTGATCGGAACGACGACCTACACCTACATGTCGGGCAAGCCGTACAGTCGCCAGTTGCTGGTCGGCGCCCGAAGTTCGGCGTCGCCGCTCGCCCAGGGTTCGCAGCGCGTGATTGCCATTCCCGCCAGCGACGACACGCGGTTGCCGGACCAGAACAACTTCGATGTTGCCCTCGGCCGGCGCTTTGACGTTGGCGGCGTCCAACTGAAGCTGGATCTCCAAGTGTTCAACATCTTCAACGAAGACACCTACGACTGGTGGGAGGAACTGACGGTGGCCCCGGACGAGGAGTATGTGCCGAGCGGCTACCTCTTCCCACGGCGCGTCATGCTGCGTTTCGGGCTTACGTTCTGAGGCTGCGTCGTCGCCGACGAGGCCTTCTCGCCTTGGCGACGGTGGCCGTCTCCGATGTGCCTATAGGGGCTTGCTGAAGAAATGCCTCTTCTGAATTGCGAGTGGGTAGGCGGGTGTTCGACTCTCCGGTGGATGGGAGTGGCAGGCTGGCAGGATGGCGATGGGCCACGCCTCGTCCTCATTTGACTGGATCTGGCCGGTGTTGCCCGGATTCGGCCGAAACTGGTCAGAAAGTGTCCGGTCTTCCCTGATGCGCTTCGCTAACCTGTTGACGGTGCAGGCCGGAGGAGCATCGTCCGGCTCCCGACGCGCTCGTACCGGAAACGGAGGTGGCCAGGAGCTCCGGTTCTGAAACGAGACGTTTGGAGTCAGGTGGGACCTGGACCGGCCGAATGAGGATCACCAAACTACTGAACGAAGAATATCGAATGAGTAGAGAACTAGACATTGTTGGTTCTGTGGCAGTCGTCGCGATGACGCTGTTTCTGGGCTCCGGTGCAGTCGCAGCTCAGCAGGCGAGCGCGCCGGCCCAAGGACCGGGAGCGGCAGCAGGGGTGACTAGCGAAACTCCCCAGAGCGCGATTGAGGCCGATGGAAGTTCGCTCGGCGTTGCACGGATCTACGATCGCTACGGCGACCTTGTGAAGAAAGAAACTCGCCGTGCCGACGGAGAGGTTCTTGTTGAGTATTTCCTCTACGATTCCACCGGCGGTGAAATCGGTCGCGGGCAGCAACTCACGGAAGACGAGTTCCGTTCGTACCTCGGACGACTCGGGTTGGAGCAGGGCACGGCGGCCGCTTCCGCCGCGGAGTTTCTCGTGCGGCGTGCGGAGAGCGAGTTGCCTTGGGGTTCGGTGGCAAGTGAGAACAGGGCTGACGGCGAGGAGACCCGGGTAGACATCTTCGGGCAGCGCATGAAAGTCACGAGAGTCTTCGGCAATGACGGTACGGTCCGCATAGAAGATGACTGGGGTGGAGTACGGACGGACATCCACCGTAGCCTGCCTTTCTATCGCAAGAACCACGGAGTTCAGCACGGACGTGGGGTCGTACATGTCAAGGACGGTCTGGGAACGGTCGCGGAGGTCATAGTCGACGGAGAAGGCAACCCCCGCGAAGTGCGATACGCCGACAACCTTCTGGTCCGCTATCACTATCGAGCCGACGAGCTGGAGAGCGCGCCGAACATCGGTGCGGCGCTTGACAGAGTATGGCTGGAGTTGATCGACTTGCGGACTGGGGAGGAATTGCTGGATTCACGATTGATCCCCAGTGAGGTTCGCAGGGCCTTTAGGCTTGGTCGAGTAGGCGAGACGTATGTCGAGGCATCGGTTGACGAACAGCTCTTTGTGGCGGTAGATGTGGCCGAAGCAGGCGTCTACGCTCTGCTCCCGTTGGAAGATGGCGAGATGTGGAGGCGTGCGGTTGTCGGCGGTACAGACCTCCCTCTCTTCAAGACGGAGGTGGACTACCGAGCCGACTTCTTACGCGTGACGTTCACGATGCCCAGCTTCACCGTTGAGGTTCCACGCAGGAATACGAGCGAGGAGGCGTTTCGGTTGCTCTTTCCCGAGAGAGTGAAACTGCCGCTGGTGAAGGGCGGCAACGTGGACTCTGGCGAGGCTGAAGATGGAGTGGTTCCGGAGGTTCCGGAGAGGCCGGTAGTCGGGCTGAGCACAAGCCAAGAAGACGGATCGGAGCCGTACGAGATAGGCTACATGGAGGTAGTCAACGTCGTGGGGCAACGGTGGACGATAGGCGTTCGCCGCTGGGAGGTGCGGGGCCGGCGGCAACCGGGGCAGCGACGCCACTGGGCACCAGGGTCCCAGGCAACTACTAGAATCATGCAGGCAACCATGAACGAGGCCAAGACAAGAGTTGACTCCGATAGCTGCTTGGCGCTCTTCCAGGCTGACGAGCGGGCCGTCAATTCAGCGGGGGTGTCGCCGGGGTTCTGGAACGATCCGTCGGAAATTCGGCAGAGCGCGAGATATGTCGCTGGAGGCGAATTCTGTACTGGGGACGAACCAGCCTATACGAGGGCATTCGCGAGAGGCGATCAGCCTGTCATTCACTTGTGTCGCCCCTTCTTTCAGAGGAGGTGGTTCCCGGCGGGTGCCGGGAGCACGATGTCTCGGGCTGGTGTTCTGATCCATGAGGCGCGTCACGTTACCGGTCGTCAGCACGCCCCGAACGACGGGTCCTTGTCCGTGGCCGACTACAACGCGGCGATCACCGCCAACTGCAGTGCCTAGAGGCCAGAGCTTGGGTTCCGGTCTAACCGGGAACGAACCTGTTGCAGTAGCTCCTCGATCCGGGCCACCGTCTTCTCGCGATCCAGCGCCGGAGCATCAGGGACGCGGCCCGCATATCGGAACCGCACCGCATAGGGGGTCAGTTCGACGAGGGCGCTGAGATCGAACCGGGGAGACTGCCGGGCGGTCAGGATCTCCAGCAGTTGAGCGATGTCATGGGTGATCGGGTAGCTCTCACCGAGGAGCGCGATCCAGGCCTTGACCAGCTTCTCGGCGGCCTGCTGGGCCAGGAAGCCGGCGATCTCGTCGGCGAAGACCTCCTCGTCGGTCATGCCCCGAAGCGCCGAGAGGTCCCGTTCCGCGGCTTCGACGAGAATCCGGGCGCACTTAGGGTCGCTCATAAAGGACCGTGCCCTCGCGGAGAGCTCTCGCGACGATGTGGTTCAGCGAATCCCGCCAGTAGTCGACTTCGTCCCGCGCGTAGAGCAGGATGTCGGTCGGGACCGGGAAACGGGCCAGTCGTTTGCTTAGTTGCACGGACTGCGCATCGCGCTTCCCTACGGTGTTGAAGGGCTCCGACTGGATGATCAGGAGGTCCACGTCGGACTGGTGCTCCTGGTCGCCGCGGGCCTGGGAGCCGAAGAGGATCACCTGCTCGGGACTCACTTCGGCGACGATCGCTTCGACCATCTGAGTGAGCGTTGCGTCGCTGACCGGAGTCATCTTGGTCGCTACCGCCCGTGGTAGAGCGTCGCGTCCTCGGTGTGCAACCCACGCGGATCGTCACGATTCGACTTGTAGAGGCCGCCCTCGGCGTCAACGAGGTCGTCGCTGAAGATCGTCTCGTCGATGGCGATCTCGCCCGGGCAGGAGATCTCGATCAGGTTGCCGGCGGGGTCACGGATGAACATCTGCATCGCCCCGTCCGGCAGCCGCCGCACCTTGCCCCAGGGTGAGGTGTCGATGGCGCCGAGCTCGCGCATGCGGAAGAAGATCGAGTCGAAGTCGTCCACCTGCAGGCAGAGGTGGCCGCGGAAGGAGGCCTGGTCCTCCCACTCCGTGACGTGGAGCTGCTGTTCCTCGTTGATCTTGAAGAACTGGGCGGGGAAGTCCAGGTTGAACGTCGGCAGCGGTTCGAGGCCGAGTTCGTGCTCGTAGAAGGCGCAGGCCTTCTCCAGGTCGTCGACGACGACCGTCGCGTGTTGGATTTGCAGGACTTTGGCCATGCCTGCGGAGGCTATCGAACCTGGCCAGCGGATAGGGACTGGCCGGCGACACGGCGTCTTTCGCGCGTTGTGGTGCGAGGCGGTGGCATACTGCAGAGGCGATGTCTGAGCCGGAAAGACCTGTCAGCGTCCGCTTCGGCTCACAGGGGCGCTTGGTCGTGCCGTTGCCGATGCGCAAGGCCCTCGGCTTCAAGGCTGGCGACCCCCTCGTCGCGCGAGTGCAAGACGGGCGGCTGGTGGTCGAGAGTAGGGAGTCGGTGGTTCTACGTGTGCAGGGGCAGTTCGGGGTGCCGGGCCGCAACCTGGTCAACGAACTCATCGCCGAGCGTCGACAGGCTGCAAGGCGAGAGGACGACTGACTTGACGCTTTGCGGTTGACCGAGAATCTCAGCCGATCAACGGCAGCAGTTCCTCCGCCGAGCGGCGCGTGAGCATCGTGTAGAACTCGTCGCTCAGCAGGTTGCTGCCGTGGTCCTCGATGAACTTCTTCTGCTCCGGCGTAATGTCGGTGGGTTCCGTTTCGACCGCGTGCGGATGGCGGTTGGCCGGCGTGCGGTCGATCGAGGCCACGAACTCGACGGTCAGGGCACCGTCGTAGCCGATCTCTCGTAGGGTCTCGACGATCGCGGCCCAGTCGAGGGCGCCCATGCCGGCGGCCATCCGGTTGCTGTCGGCGACGTGGAAGTCGACGAGGCGGCTGCCGGCCTGGCGAATGGAGCCCAGGACATCGTCGTCCTCCATGTTCATGTGGAAGGCGTCGAGGCAGACGCCGCAGTCGGGGCCCGTCGCTTCGGCGAGCGCCAGAGCCTGGGCGCCGCGGTTGATGAAGTAGGTCTCGAAGCGGTTGATCGGCTCGATCGCCAGCAGCACGCCCGCGGCCTGGCCGTGTTCGTAGATCTCCTGCATGCTCTCGACCGCCCAGCGCCACTCGTTCTCGGGCGTCGAGTCGGGGTCGACCTTGCCCACGGTGCCCGGCACGATCGAGATCTCGTGGCCGTCGAGTTCCTTGACCATCGTGATGCAGTCCTTGACGTACTGGATCGAGCTCGCGCGTTCCGCCTCGCTCTTCGCGATCAGGCTGCGGCCGTCCATCATCAGGGTCACGGAACCCCAGCAGCGAATGCCGTAGCGCCGGAGAAGCTCGCGAACCTCCGCCGTGTCGTAGAGCTCCGGCTCGCCGCTGATCTCGAGCGACTCGTAGCCGAACTCCCGCAGCCGCGCGAGCGTCTTCTCAAGCGGTTCCGCGCGCATCCAGTTGTGCATCGACAGGTGCATGGGCAAAGCCTCCGTTGGTCCTGAGGCGGAAGATAGCAGCGCGGCGCGGCGCGGGCCGGCGCGGAAGCGGGGCGGTCGGCGACGACTGTCCCCGGGAGGCGGCCTGGGCGCCAGAACCGCCAAGGATTCGGGGTTCTCTTGCGTCATACCGGTGAGTTGGGATGACGGAAGCGGTTCAGCAGGTTGTCGAGGCCGGGTGGGCGTCCGCCGGGCGGTGCTCTAGTGTGACGGGCGTGCCTATGCGTGATGAAGGTCTGGTCAGGGCGGCCGCCACGGGCGATCGCGAGGCGTTCGCGGAGTTCATGGACCTCTACTACGACCGGATCTTCCGGTTCTGCTTCCGGCTGACGGGAAGTCGGGAGGAGGCGGAGGATCTGACGCAGGACATCTGCCTCGCGCTGCCGGCGAAGTTGAGGAGCTTTCGGGGCAGGGCGAGGGTAACGACGTGGCTCTATCGGGTGGCGATGAATGCGGCCCATGACCGGCGGCGCCGCGTCGCGAGCCGTACGAAGGCTGCTGAAGGTTGGGGGGACTGGGAAGTGAACCGGCGTGCGGCGGCCGCGGACAGGTCCACGGAACTCGACTGGTTGCGTCGGTCGATGACGGCGCTGCCGAAGGATCTGCGCGAGACGGTGGCGCTCACGATCGACGGCGAGATGACCCACCGTGAAGCAGCGGAGGTGCTCGGGGTCTCCGAGGGCACCGTGAGTTGGCGGCTCTCGGAAGTCCGCAAGCGCCTGCGGGCGATGCGGCAGGAGGAAGGACGACGATGACCGATCCAGTCGACGATCTGAAGAGCGCGTTCAAGCGTGGTACGCCCGAGCCGGATGCCGGGAGGCGGAGGGCGAACCTGGCGCGTGCGACGGAGCTGTTCGACCAAGCCCAAGAATCGGCGACCGAGCCGCGTCGTATCCATGACCGCCTGACTACCCGGGCGGCTATCGAACAGGGAGTACGGCACATGCTGAACACACTGACCTCTCGACCGGTTCTAGCCGCCGCCGGCGTTCTTGCCGCCGTCGGCCTTGCCGCGGTCTTCGTCACCGTGAACCGGAACGCTGCGCCTCGACAGCCGGTGCTCGTGGCGGATGCCGGCATCGCTCCGGATCCCGCCGTGGCGCCCCTGAGCGAAGGACCGGAAGCGGGCCCGACAGCCGCGCCGACCGGTGAAGTTTCAGTCGAGACCGACGATCCTCGTCAGGCGGAGGCCCCGGCGGGCGAGGGCGCAGGCGACAACGCCGCCGAAGGAGTGCGTGTGGTCAACGCGCCACGGCCCGCGGAACCCCCGCCACCGGCGCCGCAACCAGAACTGGCAAGTTCCCAGCGTATCGAGACCTCTCTGCGCGAGAGGTCTGACGAAATCAGGGTGAAGATGCAGCGCACGATGGCCGAAAGCAAGCGTGCGAACCGGGAGGCAGCCGGTAGGGCCGAGAGCGCTGTCGAGGCAAGGGCGCTCAAGGTCGCGTCGGAGCCGCCTCTCGTCTCGAGTTTCGCACCGTTCTCGCGGTCCCTTCCCGACGTCGTGGTCCCTCGACAGCCGAGCACGGAGGCCTTCGCCAACGAGCCGGCCAGCCCGGTCAAGGTCGCCGCGGAGGAACCCGTCTCGACCTTCTCGATCGACGTCGACACGGCGAGCTACTCCGTGGTCCGCTCGTCGCTGACGAGCGGCTACATGCCGGCGCCCGAGTCGGTGCGCATCGAAGAACTCGTCAACTACTTCCCCTACGCGTACCCGCCGCCGGGCGAGCGCGGCGCGCCATTCCGGCCGACGGTGACCGTCGCGCAGACGCCGTGGAACCCGGACACGCTGCTGATGCATATCGGCATCCAGGGGCGAGAACCGGCCAGGAACGATCGGCCGCCGCTCAACCTCGTGTTCCTGATCGACACGTCGGGCTCGATGGCTCAGCCGAACAAGCTGCCGTTGCTGGTGCAGTCGTTCCGCCTGATGGTCGGGCAACTTGATCCCGCGGACGAGGTGGCGATCGTGACCTACGCCGGCAGCGCGGGCCGCGTTCTGGAACCCACCCCGTCCACGGAGCGCGGCACGATCCTGGCGGCGCTCGACCGCCTCCACGCTGCCGGCTCGACCGCCGGAGCGGCGGGAGTCCAGGTCGCCTACGGGACGGCCGCGGGCATGGTCGCGGACGGTGAGGTCACGCGGGTCATCCTGGCGACGGACGGGGACTTCAACGTCGGCATCTCGGATCCCGAACAGCTAGAGGGCTTCATTGCCCGACAGCGGAAGAACGGCATCTACCTGTCCGTGCTCGGCTTCGGCCGCGGCAACCTGGACGACGCGACGATGCAGGCGCTGGCCCAGAACGGCAACGGTCAGGCGGCCTATATCGACACGCTGTCGGAGGCCCGGAAAGTGCTCGTCGACCAACTTGTGGGCACGTTGTTCCCGATCGCCGACGACGTGAAGATCCAGGTCGAGTTCAATCCCGCCGCGGTCGCCGAGTACCGCCTGATCGGCTACGAGACGCGGGCGCTGCGGCGCGAGGACTTCAACAACGACCGTGTCGACGCGGGTGAGATCGGTGCCGGCCACGCGGTGACCGCGATCTACGAAGTTGCACCGGTCGGTTCCCCCGCGGTGCTTCACGATGCTCTGCGGTACGCCGACCGCACGGTGGAGCCGCCGGTGGCCGGCGCGAGGCCGGAGAGCTCTCGGGAACTCGCTTTCCTTCGCCTGCGCTACAAGGAGCCCGGCGAGGACGCGAGCGAACTGATCGAGCTTCCGATACCACGTGGCATGGGTCCGGCGAGTAGCGACCAGCGCTTCGCCGCCGCCGTCGCCGGCTTCGGCCAGCTCCTCCGGGGGAGCGTCTACACCGGCGGCTGGACCTGGGCCGATGCGATCGCGCTGGCCGAGGCGAACACCGGGGACGACCCCTTCGGCTACCGCCGCGAGGCGGTGACCCTGATGCGCCTCGCCGAGAGCCTGCCCCGGTAGCTATGGCCGGACGGCGTCTGATGGACCGCGTGCGCGGTCCATCAGTGGGCGCCCAGAAAGCCGCGCAGGCAGCGGGTGACGGCCCCGGGCGCTTCGGCCATCAGCATGTGGCCGGCGTCGGCTACGGTCACGAAGCCGGCGCCGCCGCTGATGCGGTCCGCCAGTGCGCGGCCCGCGCGCGGCGGAGTCATCCTGTCCTTCGCTCCCGCGACGACGAGTGTGGGGCAGGAAACACTGGGAGCGCTCTCGCTGCCTTCCCACGCGTTGCAGGCGGCAAAGTCGCGGTGGAGTACCTTCGGCGCGCAGCGATCGAGCAGGGCCATCGTCGCGCCGAGCATCCACAGTCCCGGCGATTCGGCGCCGCCGAAATGGGCGCCGGCGCCGTGGCCGAACGCGGCGATGAAGCGGTGGGCGTTGAGCGGCCTCTTCAGGGTGTCGGCGAGCAGGCCGGGGTTGACGCGCAGCGTTTCGCCGGCGCCGAGCAGGGCGACCCGCTTTGTGGGTCCGTTCGGTCTGGCTGCGGCGTCGAGGGCGATGCAGGCGCCCATCGAGTGGCCGATGACGGCAACCTCGCCACTACCCGCCCTTGCCGCGGCTTCGGCGGCGAAGTCGACGGTCCAGGCCGCGTAGTCGGCGATCGTGGACATGTCGTCCAGGTCCTCGGAGGCGCCGTGGCCGGGAAGATCGGGCGCGGCGACGTTCCAGCCGTGCTGGGCCAGCGACCGCGCCTGGAGGGCCCACACCGTATGGTCGCAGCCGGCGCCGTGAAGCAGCAGGGCGAGCGGCTGCCTCGGCTTCCAGGCGGCGCCGCCGGCGCCGCAGTAGACCTGACGGCCGCGGATTTCGAGTTCGGGCATGGCTCGTCTCGTGCTCAGGAGGCCACGGCCCGCGGCCGCCGCACTTGCTTCTGCGAGCGCTTGAGCGCCCGGTCGAGATCGGCCGTAAGGTCGCCGGGATCCTCGATCCCGACGGACAGCCTGACCATCTCCTGGGTGACGCCCGACTCGGCGAGCTCTTCGGCCGTCATCTGCTGGTGGGTCGTGCTCGCGGGGTGGATGACCAGGCTCTTCGCGTCGCCGACGTTGGCGAGGTGCGACCAGAGTTCCAGGCTCTCGATGAAGGCGATCCCGGCCTCGAGCCCGCCACGGATCCCGAACGTCATCAGGGCGCCGCTGCCCTTCGGCAGGAGCTTCCTGGCCAGGTCGTGCTGGGGGTGGCTCGCCAGGCCGGGATAGCTCACCCACAAGGCGGCGTCGTGCCCTTCCAGGAAGGCGGCGACGACGGCTGCGTTCTCCGCATGGCGGGCTACACGCAGCGGCAGCGTCTCGAGTCCCTGGAGCAGGTAGAACGCCGCCTGCGGATTGAGGCAGGCGCCGAAGTCTCGCAACCCTTCGAGGCGCGCCTTGAGGATGAACGCGGGCGGCCCGTAGTGTTCGGCGAAGGCGATGCCGTGGTAGCCGGGGCAGGGCTCGGTCATGATGGGGAAGCGCCCGGACGCGGCCCAGTCGAACTTGCCGCTGTCGACGAGCACGCCGCCGAGGGTGACGCCGTGGCCGCCGATGAACTTCGTCGCCGAGTGCATCACGATGTCCGCGCCGAGATCGATCGGCCGCGAGAGGAACGGGGTGGCGAACGTGTTGTCGATCAGGAGCGGCACGCCGATGCCGTGCGCGAAGTCGGCGACGGCGGGAATGTCCAGCACGTCGATCCGCGGGTTGCCGATCGTCTCGCCGAAGAACAGCTTCGTGTTGGGTCGCGCCGCGCGCTGGAAGTTCCGCGGGTCGGTGGGTTCGACGAACGTGGTCTCGATCCCGAAGCGCCGCAGCGTGTGGTTCAGCAGGTTGTGGGTGCCGCCGTAGATCGCGGCCGAGGAGACGACGTGGTCGCCGGCGGAGAGGATGGTCGCCGCGGCGAGGTGGAAGGCGGACTGGCCGGAGGCTGTAGCCACCGCGCCGACGCCGCCCTCGAGCGCCGCGATCCGTTCCTCGAACACGGCGACCGTCGGGTTCGAGATCCGCGAGTAGATGTGCCCGGCCTCTTCGAGGTTGAACAGGCCCGCCGCGTGGTCCGTGTCCCGGAACACGTACGACGTCGAGTTGTAGACCGGCACGGCGCGCGCGCCGGTGGCCGCGTCGGGCCGCTGGCCCGCGTGAAGCGAAAGCGTGTCGAACTTGTAGAACCAGTCACTGCTCATGGCGTCTGCCTCCCGGTTGCGTGCTGCACGCGGCGGACCGCGAGTGTAGCTGTAGGGGTGCCGCGGTGTGGCAGAGTGGCGATTCGAGGGGGGAGAAGATGGGGATCGTCGAAGAGTGGCATGAGTGCCTGGGTCGGGGTGAGGTTCTGCTGCTGGACGGTGGTACCGGGACGGAGCTGGAGCGGCGGGGTGTGCCGATGGACTCGGCGGCCTGGTGTGGGACGGCGGCGCTGGATCACAAGGATGCGATCCGGGATCTGCACGAGGAGTACATCCGCTGCGGCGCCGACGCGGTGATCACGAACACGTTCGCGACCCACCGGCCGTTGCTGGAGGCGGCGGGGCTGGGCGACCAGGTTGGAGTGATCGTGGGGCGGGCGGTGGAGGCGGCTCTCGAGGCGCGGGAGCGGGCCGGGTGCCCCGGAGTGCTCGTAGCCGGTTCGATGTCGACGATGCCGGCGAGCAACGTTCGGGGTGGCTACGCGCCGCTCGATGAGCAGATGGCGGCCTACCGGGAGCAGTGCGGACTGCTGGCCGAGGCGGGGGTCGACGTGATCGCGCTCGAGATGATGCAGGATCGGGAGCGGGCGGCGCTGGCCTTCGAGGCGGCGAAGGAAACCGGTTTGCCGGTATGGCTCGGGGTCAGTGCGCGGAAGGATCCGGATACAGGCGCGATCACGCCGTTCAACTGGCCCGACGAGTCGTTCGAGGAGTTGCTCGATGTGTTGATACCGCTCGGTCCGTCCATCGTCCATGTGATGCACAGCGAGATCGCGGCGGTGCCGGAGGCGGTGGCGATGGTGCAGGAGCGATGGCAGGGGCCGATCGGCGTGTATCCCGAATCGGGTTACTTCACGATGCCGAACTGGAACTTCGTCGACGTGATCGATCCGGCCGATCTGCTGGAGGAGGCGCGCGGCTGGGTCGAGGCCGGCGTTCAGATCGTCGGCGGTTGCTGCGGTCTGGGGCCCGCGCACATCCGGGCCCTCGGAGCGCTTCGGGGCACGGGCTGAGGAGGCCGGTCGTGATGGCGGCGATGCTTCTGCCGCGCTGGGGGGTCATCCTGCGCGAGGAGGCCTACCTCGAAGGCAAGTTCGGCGACGAGTACCGGGACTATGCGAAGCGCGTCCGGCGCTGGTTGTAGAGGCTGGCCGTTTCTGGCGCCGGCTGCGCTGGCGCTGGTCCTTGCCTCTTGTGCACCGGAGCCGGAGGAAGCGCCGCCTGCAACGGTTCCGACGGATATCGGTCGCCTGCTCGCCGGAGCTTCGACTGCGCGGCCGCCCGTCATCCTGATCACGATCGACACGCTGCGGGCCGACCGGCTCTCGAGCTACGGCTCGGACCGGGTCGAGACGCCGCACATGGACCGTCTGGCCGCCGAGGGCGTTCGTTTCGACAACGCATCCTCGACGGTGCCGTTCACCCTGCCGGCCCACAGCTCGATCATGACGGGGCTCTACCCGCCGTCCCATGGGGTGCGGGAGAACGTCGGCTACGTGCTGGGCGCGGAGCAGGTCACCCTCGCCGAGCGCTTCCGCGATGCCGGCTACCGCACCGGCGGATTCATTAGCGCCTTCGTGCTCGATGCACGTTGGGGGATCGGCCGTGGCTTCGATACCTACGTTGACGACTTCGACCTCGACTCGATGGCCGGCGCGAACCTGGGCTCGGTCCAGCGCTCGGGGCCTGAGACGATCGCTCACGCCTTGGAGTGGCTCGACGAGACGGCGGCTTCCGGCGACGGTGGCGCGGCCGGCGGGACGACCGGGTCGCCCTTCTTCCTGTGGCTGCACCTGTTCGATCCGCACGATCCGTACGAGCCGCCTGAACCCTTCCGTTCCGAGTACGAAGGACGGCCGTACGACGGCGAAGTGGCGTACACGGACTCGCTGATCGGCGGTTTTCGCTCCGCGCTCGAGCAACGCGGGTTGTTCGACGAGTCGGTCGTCGTGCTGACTGCCGACCACGGCGAGGGGCTGGGCGATCACGGCGAGAGCTACCACGGCTTCTTCGTCTACGACTCGACCGTCCACGTGCCCCTGATCGTGCGGTTGCCCGGTGGGGTGGAAGGTGGACGGGCGGTTACGGACGCTGTGAGCCACGTCGACATCGCGCCGACGCTGGCCGAACTCCTGGACCTCGCGGAGACCGGCGCGGAGCAGGGCCGGAGCCTGCTCCCGTCGATGCAGGGGCTGGCGGAACCGGACCCCGGACGCGGCGTGTATGCCGAGTCGTTCTACGCCCTCGACCACTACGGTTGGGCGCCGCTTCGATCGCTGCGCACGGCCGAGTACAAGTACATCGAGACGCCCGACACGGAGCTCTACTCCCTGCTGGAGGATCCGGGCGAGTTGACGAACGTTCTGCTCGAGCGGCGCGACGTGTCACGTGAACTGCGGGCCGCGGGCCTGGAGCTGGCGGCGGAACTCGACCGCGCGGCGCCCGAGGCGACCCCCGAGCCCGACCTGGACGAAGAGGCGCTGGCGCAGTTGCGGGCCCTCGGGTATCTGGCCGGCCGCGGCGCCGCCGAGCGGGGTGCGAGCGACGAACCTCGCGCCGACGCGAAGACGAAGGCCCACCTCCACCGCGCGATCATGAGGGCGCAGAGCGCCTTCGGAAGCGGCGACGACGAGGCCGCGGCCGACGAGCTGCGGGCCGCTCTCGCCGAGGACGAGGGGTTGCTCGACGCACACCAGCTCCTGGGCACGATCACGCTTCTTGCCGGCGACCCGGAACCGGCGACTTCTCACTTCCAGCGAGCGCTGGCGCTCGATCCCGAGCACCGGCAGTCCCTGCTCGGGTTGGCCAACGCCTACCACGAGCTGGGACGCGTCGACGAGGCGATCGTCGGCTACCGACGCCTGCTCGAGGTCGCGGGCCACGACTCCAAGGCGACGATGGCCCTGGCCCGCATCCACGTGGAGCGCGGCGAGTTGGCCGAAGCGGAGGAGGTGCTTGCCGCCGCGGCCGAGGGTCGTGAGCCGCCGCCGGTCACAACGAACAAACTGGGCGAAGTGATGGCGCTGTTGGGCAGGCGCGCCGAGGCGGAGGCGAAGTTCCGGCAGGCTCTCGCCTCGAACCCCGAACTTGGCGAGGCCCACTACAACCTCGCCGTCCTCCTGGATGAGGCGGGCAAACCGTTCGAAGCGGTGGCGGCCTACCAGCGGGCGGCCGAACTCCGGCCGCGCGACCACCGCCCGCGGTTCAATCTCGGCCGTCTTTACGGCCGGCTGGGCCGGCCCCTCGACGAGATCGAAGCCTACCGGGCCGCGGTCGACGCGGCGCCGGATTTCGCGCGCGGCTACTTCCATCTGGCCAAGGCCCTGATGGACACGGGGTCCGACCTGGCCGAAGCGGAGGCGGTCGCGCGCCGGGGTCTCGAGCTGGCGCCGGTTGGCGAGGACGGTGCGCTCGGCTACTTCGTCCTCGCCGACATCCTGAACCGGCTCGGTCGCCCGGCCGAGGAGCGGCAGGCGCTGGCGCGGGGGCAGGAGCTGCTGCAGCGTTAGCGTTAGCGTGGCAGGAGGCCGGAAGCCGGCGCTTCGCGCCGGATGCCGGCGGGGACGCCGGCGCACCCAGTTTCTGCCGCGCAAACGGCTAGGGGGCGGGGGCCAGCGCGGCGGCAGTCAACTCCGCCAGGCGCTTCGGGTTCTCCAGCGGTCCGAGGTGACCGAGATCCTCGACTTCCAGAAAGTCGACGTTCGGCAGTTCGCCCACGATCGCATCGGCCCAGTACGCGGGCCCGGGGATGAGGACGGCGCCGCGCATCAGAGTGACCGGGCACTTCACCTGGCGAAGGCTGTCCCAGGCGCGATGGCGGGGCCCCATCAGGTAGAGCTGCGCCTCGACCTCAGGACGACACCTGATCTCGACCGTGCCTCCCGCGGTCGGCGTGAAGCCGTGCCGGACGTACGACTCGAGCGCTTCCGGGTGGAACAGGGAGTAGGGGAGCTTCGCCGCGAAGTTGGCGACAGCGGCTTCGTGGGACGCGAAACGTCTGCGGCGATGCTTCGTCCGATGGACCCAGACGTCGAGGCGGGCGTCGTCGTCCGTCACGCCGGGCGGGTAGATCACCGGCTCGTAGCAGACCAGGCCGGCGAAGAGGCCCGGTTGTCGCGGCTCGGCCATCAGCAGCGCGGCCGCGCCCATCGAGTGGCCGAAACCGAACAGCGGTCCGTCGGCATCGAGTTCGAGCGCGTTCACAACGGCAAGGAGATCGTCGGCGCAGCTCTCCCAGCGGTAGTCCAGGCCGTCGGGGGCCGCCGCGTCGCCGTGCCCCCGGAGATCGACGCTGATCCGGCGACAGCCGTCGAGGTGATCGAGCATCGGGTCGTACACCCGGCCATGAAACCCGGTTGCATGGCCGACCAGCAGAGTCGGGCCGTCGCCGCCGTAGTCGTAGACGGCGAGCTCGACGCCGTCGGTGGAGGGCACACGCTGTACGGAAACCGGTTCGGGCATCGGCCGGTGTTCATAGCAGAATAGGCAGCCGATGCCGAAACGAGTCCCGTGGTTCGGGTTGAGCGCTTCCTTGTCCGCGGAGAGCCTGCGGGTGCGGCGGCTTCAGGTCGGCTTCCTGCTGCTGCTTGCGATCACCGCGGTTCAGGTTGTCTGGTGGCTGGTCGACCAGGCGCGGATCGCCGAGCGCATCGCCGACGATCGGGTGGCGCGCCTGGAGGTCGACCGGGAGGCGGCGGGGGCCGCGGTCCGGGCCGGTCAGTCGCTCGATGAACTGCGGGCGTTCTATCCGGACCTCCTGGTCGATGCCGAAGGCGCGCGGCTCAGGCCCGAGTCCCTGCAGGCGATCGAGATCGAGCGTCGCAGCCACCTGAGCCAGTACCGCTGGGAAGGCGGGTTCTTTCTGTTCGTCCTCGGCGGAGGGATCCTCGTGTTGTGGCGGGTCCTGCGCCGGGAGGCGGACCTGCTCAACCGTCAGCAGAATTTTCTGGCCGCCGTGTCGCACGAACTGCGAAGTCCGCTGGCGAGTCTCCGACTGACGACCGAGACGCTGCTGTTGCGCGATCTGGCGGCGACCGATCGTCGTGGGTTGCTCGAGCGAAACCTGGAAGATCTGCGTCGGCTGGAGCGCCTGGTCGGCAACCTGTTGGAGACGACCCGCCTGGAGGAGCGACGGGCGGTGCCGCGCCGGGAGCCGGTCGATCTGTCCGAAGCGGTGTCGCTGGCGTTCGCCGAACTGGGGCACCGCGCGCGAGGAGCGGAGGGGATCGATATCGATGTCCGGGTGGCGCCCGGTCTCGGCCTGCAGGCCGATCCCGTCGGCCTCGGCACCGTGCTTCGGAACCTGATCGGCAATGCGATCGAGTCGGCGCAGACGGCCGGAAGCCGAGTCGAAGTCACCGCCAGGCGGCTCGATTCGGAGGTCGAGCTCCAGGTCCTCGACGACGGAGTCGGGTTCGAGCCGTCCGAGGGACGCCGGTTGTTCGAGAAGTTCTACCGGCCCGGCAGTGAGCTGCGACGCAACAAGCAGGGCAGCGGTCTGGGCCTCTATCTCGTGCGCGGCTTCGTCGCCCTGGAAGGCGGAGAGGTCGAAGCGCGCAGCGAGGGGCCGGGTCGGGGTGCGACCTTTCGCGTCATCTGGCCGGCGGGCGAGCCTGCCGGGGAGCCGGCGTCGTGAGGGCCGCGGTAGAGGAGGCGCCCCGCGTGCTGCTTGTCGAGGACGAGGAGAATCTGGCCGCGGGCATTCGTTTCAACCTGGAAGCGGAAGGCCTCGATGTCGACTGGATCGGCGACGGCGAGGCGGCCCTGGAACGAATCCGGGATCCGCGCTACCAGCTTGTGATCCTCGACGTGATGCTGCCGGGGGTGGACGGCTTCACCCTGTGCGAGGAGGCGAGACGCCACGGTGTCGATACGCCGGTGCTCTTCCTGACCGCCAAGGCCGGCGTGGACGATCGCATTCGCGGCCTCGAAGCCGGCGGCGATGACTATCTCGCCAAGCCATTCCATTTGACGGAGCTGCTGCTGCGGGTGCAGGCCATCCTGAGGCGGCGAGCCTGGCGCGTGGCGGAGACGGCTCCTGATGTGGTGCGCTTCGGTGACAACCACTTCGATTTCTCCGCCTTCGCGGGCGCCTCGTGGGACGGAAAGACCCAGCAGTTGACCCAGAAGGAGGCGATGATCCTCAAGACCCTGGCGGAGCGGGAGGGCGAAGTCGTCTCGCGCGAGGACATCCTGGACCGTGTCTGGGGCTACGAGGCGTTCCCCTCGTCCCGAACGATCGACAACTTCGTCCTCAGGCTGCGCAAGCGCTTCGAACCCGATCCCGAGCGGCCGCGTCACTTCCACACCGTTCGCGGCGTCGGCTACCGCTTCACCTCCGACATCGACTGAACTGGGCGCGCCGGCCCTCAGGCCGGCGTACCCAGCTTTCGCCGCGCTAGTTCACTTCCAGCAGCTCGACATCGAAGATCAGGGCGGCGCCCGGCGGGATGGTCGGCGGTGCCCCATCCTTGCCGTAGCCGAGATCGGCGGGGACGAAGAGTTTCCACATGGCACCCGGCTTCATCAACTGCAGTGCCTCGGACCAGCCGGAGACAAATCCGCCGACCGGATGTGTCGTGGGCTGGCCGCGTTCGTAGCTGCTGTCGAACTCCGTGCCGTCGATCAGGGTTCCGCGGTAGTGAACCGTGACCGCCTGATCGGCGGTTGGGCTGTCGCCCGTGCCGGCGCGGATCTCGCGGTAGAGGAGCCCGGAGTCCGTCTTCACGACGCCGTCCTCCGTCGCTTTCGCGGCCAGAAAGGCCGCGCTGCGGGCTGTGTTCTCCAGCAAGGTTGCCTGCCGTTCGCGGTCCGCGTGCGCCTGCATCTTCGCGCCCAGCTCATTGAGCACGGTGTCGACTTCCCCGGAATCCAGGGCCTCGGTGCCTTCCAGACCGTCCTTGAAGCCGCGTAGCAGCAGTTCGAGATCGAGCGTCAGGTCGTCCGCCTCCAGGTTGCTGCCGATGTTCAGGCCAAGCGCATAGGAGGCCTTCTCGTCCCAGGTCTCCGCGAGCGGCGGCTCCTCGTCGTCTGCGGCGTTGGCCTCTTTCTGGGCGCAGGCAGGGGTCCCAGCGAGTACGGCAAGGATCACGGCGATCAAGCTGACGTAGGGGTATGGCTTGTTCATGGCGCGCATCGTATCCGTACTGGGTGCCCCGGCTCTACTGGGTGCGCCGGGCCGCCATCCGTGCACCCGATGACGGGTGCACGGACTGGTTCGCGGTTGGCGCGGATTCGCGCCAACCGGGTCCTGGCCGGCATCCGACGCATCGGGCACGGACGTCCGGGCCCTTCGCTATCCTCACTTCGTGCAGCCGCTGCAACTGATCCTCGTGGCTCTGGTGCAGGGGCTGACCGAGTACCTGCCGATCAGTTCGACGGCGCACACGATCCTGCTGCCGCGGCTGTTCGGTTGGCCGGACCAGGGTTTGCCGGTCGACGTGGCCGCCAACACGGGCACGTTGCTCGCCGTCATCGCCTACTTCCGCAAGGACCTCGCGCGCTTCGTCCGGGCCCTTCGCGCCGGCGGCGACCCTGGCAGTGTCCCGGCGGACCGGCGGATGATCCCGCTTCTGGCGCTCGCGTCCGTGCCGGTGCTGGTCATCGGCATCCTTGCCGAGGGCTGGGTCGCGGGCGACGCCCGCACCCCGGGCGTGATCGCCTGGGCGACGATCGGTTTCGGTTTGCTGCTCGGGGTTGCCGACCGTTGGGGAAAGCAGGAACGCAGGGTCGACGGGATCACCTGGCGGCACGCGCTGCTGTTCGGCGTGGCGCAGGCCACCGCGCTCGTTCCGGGCGCGTCGCGCGCCGGCGTCACGATCACCGCGGGCCGGCTGCTGGGCTTCGACCGCGAATCGTCGGCGCGTTTTGCCTTCCTGATGGCGATCCCGGCCGGTGTCTTCGTTGTCGGCGCCAACACGCTCGATCTGTTGAGCGGGGCGCTGCCGGTTTCGCAACTGCCGGCGATGCTTCTGGTCGTCGGGCTGTCGGCGGTCGTCGGCTACGTGGTAATCGGCTTCCTGCTCGGCTGGGTCCGGCGCCGGAGCCTGCAGGTCTTCGTCGCCTACCGGCTGGCGTTGGGGGCCGTGCTGCTAGTGCTGTTCTGAAGGGTACATGTGCGCCGGTATGCGGCCGCGTTGCCGTCCTCGCGGCACTCGGCGCACATGATCTCGTGTAACGCGCTTGGCTTTCGCCCGAAGCCGCCCTGGCAGCTTGTCGAGCACTCTCGCCAAGGGATGCACCCAGCAGCGTTGCGCATTGGTTTCGAGTCACACGTCGCGCACCGCCCGCCCAGATGGCCGCGATCATGACAGCGTTAGTCAGTGGCTAAGACATGACGATGCTCCCGTAGCGGCTATTATCGGCATTCAACGACCTTGGAGGAAAGATGAAGCGGTTGAGCCTCTCGTCGCTGTCCTTGGAGTGGCGGGCGTGGAGTTGTTCGCGACAAGCAGCACGGCTGAGGCACGCTGCGTGCGGTGCTCTCGTTTCGGCTGCCTCAGCACCCCTCACTGGGGGGGGCTCGCCTGTCGCTTCTTTGGCCCGCACTGCACCCCGGTCGGCGGGTGCGGCGCTATTCCCGCTGTGCGTCAGGCGGCCATCGAGGCGGGGTCGACTCAGACGCCGGGACCGATTCGGACACCGCGACCGATTCTGACTCTTGCGGAGGCGATGGACGACCGCGAGGGAGATCTGGCGCTGCGTCCGACCGGCGCGTGCATTCCGGTGCCCAGCGCCATCGCAACCTGTTCGATATCGAACGGGAAGTCGAGCCTCGTAGATTGCAAGGCGCCTTGGGAGAGCAGGAGCAGGATTCGGCAAGTCGCTTCTGCTGAAGGTCACTTGGCGGTACCGATGGAGGGCCCCTGAGCTGCGACTCGATCCGAAGAGGATTACGATCGGGTCGACGATCCTGATCTCAGTCTTGGCTTTGGCGGGCACCCTTCCGGCAGAGGAGATCCTCATCTCGGTCACGTCGGGGCACTTGCCCCCGGAAGTGGCTGGTAGGCTCACCCTGGTTTCCGTGGACGGGGACGGCGGAGTGCTTCGAGAGCTGGGAGAGGCGGGCGCAACATCGGTTCGTTTCGCGGCGGAAGATTCGGAGTACGTTTCCTGTCGGAGCCGTCTTATCTGGTGCCCTCGGGTTCGAGTGGATTCTTCGACTGCTGCGAGCGTTGACGGCGAGGCGCCACCCGTTCGGCTTGTCAGGCTGACCGCCTACCCGTTGGCTGACCTCTCTGTGCCTCTTGTTCTGCCTTCCGGTGAGAGCCTCGGAAGTGGAACTCCAGTGGTCGAAGGCTGGCTCGAAGTCGCGTCGGGAACGCTCCACTTCCTGGAAGCTGCCACTCTGGACGGGAACCTCCTGCGTTGGCGCGGTCCGGCCGGCCGCACGGACTATCGGATAGCCGTGGAGGGCTGGGCGCCTCGCTATCTCTTCGACCAAGACACCGGGGCTGGCACGAGGCGACTCGAACCGATGCGGCTTGTCAGGGGAGCCTCCGTGGCACTTCATGCGGTGGAACGGAGTTCGGGCCTGCCCGTGGCCGGCGCCGCGGTGAGGGCCGAGCCGTACCCGCCGCTTGCGGAAGGCGGAAACGGGCCGGTGCCGGCAAGGGCAGTGACGAGCGAAGACGGTTTCGCGCAGATCGTGGGGCTTGACGGGGAGTACTACTCCCTGATCGTCGAGAGTGAGGGGCGGCCGCCGACCCGGATCGACGGCGTCCGGCTGGCGCCGGACGCCGAAACGCGGCTTGCGGAAATCGTCCTGAGCGAGTTTGCCGAGGTTCGGGTCTTCATCTCGCCGCGGGCAGCCAGCGCGGGACGCTGGCGAGTCGCCGTGTTGAGGCTCGATCAGAGTGCGGCGCCTCTGATCGCCGAGGCGGATCCGGGCGGCGTGGCGACCCTCCATGGTCTGCCGACGGGCTCGTACCTTCTGGACCTGCAGACTCCGGATGGCGACGTGCTTCATTCGGAGCAGCTGCAAGTAGCGGGCAACCAAACGGTTGCTATCGATCTGGACTTCGTCGAGGTGCGCGGTCAGGTGCGTCTCGATGGCAACGGCGTTCAGGCCCGGGTGGCGCTCAGCCGCGGGACTGGCGACCGCGTACCATTCGTGACCAACGAAGACGGCGAGTTCGGCGGCCAGATGCCGAGGCCGACAGCCGATGTGGTCGCCGCCGCCGTGGAAACGGCCGGCGGACTCCGTCGAATGTTCAAGGTCGGCGCGCGGGTGGACGACGAGGTTCTGAACCTGCGATTCGACCTGGGCGACCGAACGGTACGTGGCGTGGTTTTCGATGGCTCGACGCTTGAGGCGCTCCCTGGCGCCGCGGTGAGAATCGAGAGAGCAGACGAGGGGGGCGGGAACGACGACGATCTGGAAGCGTTCGTCTCTCTACCGGTCGCGTCCGACCAGGAGGGCCGTTTTGCATTCGACGGGCTCGAGGAAGGCCGTTATCGCCTGTGGGCCTGGCTCGATGGCTTCACCGAGGGTAAGGCCGAGGTTCCTTCGTCGCCGTTCGAGGACTGGGTAGTAGACGACGTTCGGACAGTGCGCCTGCGCCTCCAACCCGGCGATCCACTCGACCTGCTCCTGACGAGAGCGGGAAGTCCCTTGCCGGCTGCGGCGGTCGAGGTGGCTGCGCGAAGCCGATCGGGGGCCGTCGGCGCTGGTTTCGGCGCGACGGACCGCTCGGGGCGAACCAGGGTCCTCGTTCCTCGCGGCGGCGTCGGCCCGGCTTCGGTGGTCGTCAAGGCTCCTCCTCACCTGCTGTGGTCGGGCTGCGTGTCGCTGCCATCGCCGGGCGAGCCCGTTCTGCGACTCGACCTGATCGACGAACCGGTCGGCACCGTCGTGCTGCGCAACATGGTCGGCGACCGCGCCGGACGTTCCTCCGAGCCGGTCCTCGTGACGCCGCACGGAGGCGTGCTTTCGCTGGGCGACCTGATCGCTTGGAGCAGCCTTGCCGGGGGGGCGGGAGCGGACCTGGCGACTGGCAGTGCGATCGACCGGTTCGAGCTGCCGGGACTGTCCGCCGGTCGGTACGAGGTTGTCCAATCGGTGGCCGTCGACTATGGGCTCTACGTGAACGCCTGCGCGGGCGCGCTCAACGCAAGCGGCGACGCCGGGAGGGTGCTTGTACCCGGAGGGCGGGTGGAGTTCGAGGTCGACCTCGGCTTCGGTTCCGACGGGCCGGTTCTGAGTCTTCCGTCGGACCTCTGATCGCGGGCAGCGACCAGTCCGTTTGTGGCGGGCGGACCGTCGGCGAAGCTTGTACCGAGCGCGAGCCTGCAGCGTCACAGGAACGCCAGCGGGTTCAGGCGCCGCCGACCCTGGCGGCGATCGCCTGGCCCATTTTCGTCGTGGATACGGCTGCCCGCCCTTCGGGCACCAGATCGGCGGTGCGGCGGCCGTCTTCCAGGACCGCGGCGACCGCCGCTTCGACTCGGGCCGCCTCCCCGTCCAGCCCGAGGCTGTAGCGGAGCAGCATTGCGGCGCTGAGGATGGCCCCGATCGGGTTCGCGATTCCGCGGCCCGCGATGTCGGGCGCCGAACCGTGGACCGGCTCGTACAGGCCCTGCCGGCCGGAACCCAGGGACGCCGACGGCAGCATGCCGAGGGAGCCGGCGAGGATGGCCGCCTCATCGCTCAGGATGTCGCCGAACATGTTGCCGGCGAGGATCACGTCGTACTCCGCGGGCGAGCGCATCAACTGCATCGCGAAGGCGTCGACGAGATGGTGGGTCACCTCGACGTCGGCGTAGGCCGTCGCGACTTCGGTCACGGAACGCCGCCAGAGCCGCATCGAGGCCAGCACGTTCGCCTTGTCGATCGACGCGAGCTTGCCGCGGCGGCCTCTCGCTGCCCGCAGCGCGACCCGGGCGACGCGCTCCACTTCGGCGGTGGAGTAGACGAGCGTGTCGTGCGCCACGTCGCCGTCGCCCTGCTCCTGACGGGGTCCGAAGTAGATGCCGCCGGTCAGTTCGCGAACGAACAGGAGGTCAACGCCGCGCAGCAGCTCGGGTTTGAGCGGCGCGAACGGGGCGAGGGACTCGAAGACCGGCACCGGGCGCAGGTTGGCGAACAGGCCAAGCTCGGCCCGCAGGTCGAGCAGCCCTTGCTCGGGACGGAGTTCGGCGGTCGGGTCGGACCATTTCGGTCCGCCGACGGCGCCCAGAAACACCGCGTCGGCGGCCTTGCAGGCAGCGAGCGTGCCCGGCGGCAGGGGGTTACGGAAGTCGTCGATCGCGTTGCCGCCCATCGGGTGCGACTCGAGTTGGAACTCGTGGCCGCCGAGATCGGCGACGGCGTTCAGAACGCGGGCAGCCTCGGCCGTGACCTCGGGCCCGATCCCGTCGCCGGGAAGAAGGACGATGTTCGCCTGCATGGGTCAGTATGGGTCGAGACGGCGCGGCTCAGGCGGACCGCGTGTCGAGTCGGGAGGGGTGCTCTGCCTCGAATGCTCCGATCGCCGCCGCCTGTTTCAGCAGATAGCCGAGCTGATCCGTGCCGTCGAGCAGGCAGCGGCGGGCGAAGGGGTCGACCTCGAACGGCGCCTGGCCGCCTCCCGGCAGGCTGAGCGTCTGCGCTTCGAGGTCGATCGTGACCTCGGTCGCCGGGTTGGCGGCGACGGCGTCGAACAGGGCGGCGGAGACATTCGCCGTCACCGGCACGACGAGCAGGCCGTTCTTCAGCGCGTTGCTGCGGAAGATGTCGGCGAAGGAGGTGCTGATCACGGCGCGAAAGCCGTAGCCGACCAGGGCCCAGGGCGCGTGCTCGCGGGAGCTGCCGCAGCCGAAGTTGTCGCCGGCGAGCAGGATGCGGGCGTCCTGGTGCTGCGGCCGGTTGAGAACGAAGTCCTCGATCGGCTCACTCTCGGGATCGCCGCCCCGGTAGCGCCAGCGGCAGAACAGGCCCGACGCCAGTCCCGAACGATCGGTCACCTTGAGATAGGACGCCGGGATGATCTGGTCCGTGTCGACGTTCTGGATCGGCAGCGGCGCCATCGTGCCGGTGTAACGGTCGAAGCGCTTGCTCATGACAGGACCTCGCGCACATCGGTCACGCGGCCGGTAATGGCGGACGCCGCGGCGGTGAGCGGACTGGCCAGGAAGGTGCGCCCGCCGGCGCCCTGACGCCCCTCGAAGTTTCGGTTCGAGGTGCTGACCGCGTATTGGCCGGGAGCGAGCTGGTCGCCGTTCATCGCCAGGCACATCGAACACCCGGCTTCGCGCCACTCGGCTCCGGCGTCGACGAAGACCTGGGCGAGGCCATCCCGCTCGGCCTGCCGCTTGACGGCGTCGGAGCCCGGGACGACGAGTACGCGCAGCCCGTCGGCTACCTTGCGTCCGCGCAGGACGTTGGCCGCCGCCAACAGGTCGCTGTAGCGGGAGTTCGTGCAACTGCCGACGAAGACGACGTCGACCGGCTTGCCCTGGAGCTGCTGGCCGGGTTCGAGGGCCATGTAGTCGAGCGCCTTGAGGAAGGAAGCCCGCTTCTCCGGTTCGATCGTGTGGTCCTCGGGAATCGCCCCCGCGATCGGGATCGCCATGCCCGGATTCGTGCCGTACGTGACCATCGGTTGGAGCGCCGAGCCGTCGATCGTCGTCGTGCGGTCGTATGTCGCGTCCTCGTCGGTGGGCAGGGACCGCCAGTCCTCGAGCGCCGCTTCCCAGGCGTCGCCGGAGGGTGCCATCGGCCGACCCTCCAGGTAGTCGAAGGTCACGTCGTCGGGTGCGATCAGACCGGCGCGGGCGCCGCCCTCGATCGACATGTTGCAGACCGTCATCCGGCCTTCCATGTCGAGCGCGCGGATCGCTTCGCCGGTGTACTCGAAGACGTGGCCCGTGCCGCCGCCGATCCCGAGCTTCGCGATCACCGCCAGGATGATGTCCTTGGCGACGACGCCTTCCGGCAGGCGGCCGTCGACCCGAACCTCGTAGGTGTTCGGGCGGTGCTGGAGCAGGCACTGCGTGGCGAGGACGTGGCCGACTTCGCTGGTGCCGATGCCGAAGGCGAGCGCGCCGACCGCGCCGTGGGTGCTCGTGTGGCTGTCGCCGCAGACCACGGTCATTCCGGGCTGGGTGGCGCCGAGCTCCGGCCCGATCACATGGACGATGCCGCGGCGCTCGTCTCCCATTGCGTAGAGCGGAATGCCGTGGCGATCGCAGTTCGCCTGCAATCGGTCGAGCTGGGCCGATCCCTCTGGGTCGAGCACCCGGAGCCGGGCTGTGTCGATCGACGGGTCGGTCGGCGTCGAGTGATCCATCGTCGCCAGCGTCAGGTCGGGCCGCCGAACGGTCAATCCCCGCTCGGCCAGGGCGGTGAACGCCTGCGGCGATGTGACTTCGTGGACCAGGTGCAGGTCGACGAAGAGCGTCGCCGGCAGGCCCTGCTCCTCGGCGGTGACCAGGTGGCGCCGCCAGATCTTCTCGAACAGCGTCCGGGTCGAAGGGGACATCATGCTTCCACCGGCCGCGGCCTGGAGACCGAGAGTGTCGAGGGGCCGCTCTCGCCGGCTGTGTACTTGGTCCCGATGGCGGTCAGCATCCGGTTCAGGGCGGCGAGGTAGGCCTTCGCCGAGGCGACGATGACGTCCGTGTCGGCGCCGTAGCCGCCGAAGACCCGGCCCTTCCCGCGGCCGCCTGCGGGGCTCTTGATCCGGACCGTCACTTCGCCCATCGCGTCGATTCCTTCCGTGACGCTGTGGACGTTGTACTCGAGCAGAGTGTTCCTGGCCTCGACGACCGCGTCGATGGCGCGGAAGGTCGCGTCGACCGGGCCGGTGCCGACGCCCGGCGAGACGTACTCCTGGCCGTTCGGACCGACCAGGCGGGCGGTCGCGGTGGGCATTCCGGGTCGTCCGCAACTGATCTGCAGTTCGTTGAGCGCGAAGATCTCGGTGGGCGCCAGGATTTCCTGGTTGGCCAGTGCCTGCAGGTCGGCGTCGGTGATGTCCTTCTTCTGATCGGCGAGCTGCTTGAAGCGGCGGAACGCGTCACCGAGTTCCTCCCGGTTGAGCTCGAAGCCGAGTTCCTCCATCCGCATCCGGAGTGCGTGCTTGCCGGAGTGCTTGCCCAGGACCAGCCTGCTCTGCGTCAGGCCGACAGTCTGCGGGGTCATGATCTCGTAGGTGCGCTGATCCCGGAGCATGCCGTGCTGGTGGATGCCGGCCTCGTGGGCGAACGCGTTCTCGCCGACGATCGCCTTGTTCCGGGGCACCGCGATGCCCGTGTAGTGGGCGACGAGACGACTCGTGCGCACGAGTTCCGTCGTGTTCAGGCGGGTGCCGACGCCGTAGATCTTCGGCCGGGTATGGAGCGCCATGACGACCTCCTCGAGCGAGGTGTTGCCGGCGCGCTCGCCGATGCCGTTGATCGTCACTTCGACCTGCCGGGCGCCCGCCTCGATCGCGGCCAGGGTGTTCGCCGTCGCACAGCCGAGGTCGTCGTGGCAGTGGGCCGACCAGATGACACCGTCGGCGCCGTCCGTGTGCTCCATCAGGTACCGGAAGAGGTCCCCGTACTCGACCGGCATGTCGTAGCCGACGGTGTCGGGGATGTTCAGCGTCGTGGCGCCTTCCTTGATAGCCAGCGAAAGCACCTCGACCATGAAGTCCCGGTCGGAGCGGCTGGCGTCCTCGGGACTGAATTCGATGTCGTCGCACAGCGAACGCGCGTGCGCGACCATGTGGCCAACCTGACTCAGCACCTGGTCGCGGGTCATCCCCAGCTTACGCTCCATGTGCAGGTCGGACGTGGCGATGAAGGCGTGGATGCGCGGCTTCGCGGCGTCCTGCACGCCCTGCCAGGCCTTGTCGATGTCCTCGCGCCAGCAGCGGGCGAGGCCCGCGATCACGGGGCCGTTGCCGCCGCCTACCTCGCGGGCGATCCGCCGCACCCCCTCCAGGTCGTCGGGGCTGGCGGCCGGGAAGCCGGCCTCCATCACGTCAATGCCGAGCACCGCGAGTTGCCGCGCGACTTCGAGCTTTTCGGCGCTCGTCATCGTCGCGCCCGGCGATTGCTCGCCGTCGCGGAGCGTCGTGTCGAAGATTCGGACGTAGTCCTCAGACCGGGCTTGTCCTGCCATCGCTACACCTCCTTGGCGTCCAGGAACGGCATCATCCGACGCAGTTCCCGGCCAACTTCCTCGATCGGATGCGTTCTCTCCGCCGTCCGGCGGGGATCGAACCGCGGACGGCCGTCCCGGTTCTCGGCGATCCAGTCGCGGGCGTAGGTCCCGTCCTGGATGTCGCTCAGCACCTTGTCCATCACCGCTCGCACGTCCTTCGTGATCAGTTGATCGCCTGCGTGGTAGCCGCCGTGCTCCGCGGTGTCGGAGACGCTGTACCACATGTAACCGAGTCCGCCTTCGTACATCAGGTCGACGATCAGCTTCAGTTCGTGCAGGCACTCGAAGTAAGCGACCTCCGGCTGGTAGCCGGCGGCCACCAGCTTTTCGAAACCGGCCCGGACGAGCGCCGAGGCGCCGCCGCAGAGCACGATCTGCTCGCCGAAGAGGTCGGTTTCCGTCTCCTCGGCGAACGTCGTTTCGATCACGCCGGCGCGGGTGCAGCCGATCCCCTTGGCGTAGGCCAGGGCGTCCGCCAGGGCGCCACCCGTCGCGTCGTTCTCGACCGCCACCAGGCCCGGCGTTCCGGCGCCTTCCGTGAACACTTCCCGCACACGGTGTCCGGGCGCCTTCGGCGCCACGAGGGACACGTTGACGTTCTCCGGCGCGTCGATCTCGCCGTAGCGGACGTTGAAACCGTGGGCGAACATCAGGGTGTCGCCTGCTTCGAGGTTCGGCGCGACATCCTGTTCGTACAGTTCCGCCTGGACGGTATCGGGGGCCAGGATCATGACCATCTGACTGCGGGCGGCGGCTTCCGCGTTGCTCACCACCTCGAGACCGTCGGCCTCGGCCTTCGCCCGGCTACCGCTTCCGTTTCTCAGGCCGACGACGACCTCGACTCCGCTGTCGCGGAGGTTCAGGGCATGGGCGTGGCCCTGGCTGCCATAGCCGATGACCGCGACGGTGCGGCCATCGAGCCGGGAGAGATCCGCGTCGTTGTCGTAGTAGAGCTTTGCCATCAGGGTTGAGTCCTCGTCGGGTGAAGTGAGTAGGGTGTTGTCAGGCGGTCGGTGGATGGGTCGTCGGGTTCAGGGGCGCCGTCAGAGCACGCTGCGCCGGCTGGAGGAACGGCCACGGTTCGGTTTGTAGCCCTCGTCCTTCAGGGTGTGGCTGCCGCGGCCCATCGCGATGACGCCCGTGCGGACCATTTCGACGATGCCGAACGGCCGTACGAGTTCGGTGAAGTGACCGAGCTTCTCTTCCTCGCCGGTGATCTCGACCACCAGGGACTCCGCGGCAACGTCGATGATGCGGGCCCGGAAGATGTCGCAGAGCTGGATCACCTCGCGCCGGTTCTCCGACGAGGCCTTGACCTTGACCAAGGCCATGTCGCGGGCCACGGAGGGCTGGCTGTGCAGGTGGTCGACATGAACCACGTCGACGAGCTTGTAGAGGTTCTTGACCAGCCGGTCCGCTTCCGCAGTGTCCGATTCCATGACGATCGTCATGCGCGACAGGTTCTCGCGCTGGGTGCGCCCGACGGACAGGCTGTCGATGTTGAAGCTGCGGCGGCGGAACAGGTTGGAGACCCTCGCCAGGACTCCCGGACGGTTCTCGACCAGTGCGGCCAGGATGTGCTTCGCCATTTCGGTGATGCCCTCAGACTCCGAACCGCGTTCCCGAGGTGGCCACCGGCGCCGGTTCCGGTTCGGCCTCGGTCTCGGCAGGAGCTTCCTTCGCCGCCGCGCGCTCGCGACGCTTCTGCTCGAACTCCTCGGGGGTCGGGCGACGGATCATGTCGTCGAGGTCGGCGCCGGCCGGCACCATCGGGAAGACGATCTCCTCCTTCTCGACGACGAACTCGACCAGGATCGGTCCGCCGGTGCGGGCCCGGGTCTCGTTCACGGCCTCCTCGATCTGGCCGCGCTCGGTGACCCGGATGGCGGGGATGCCGTAGGCCTCCGCCAGCTTGCAGAAGTCCGGGTTGACCATGGGCGTCTGGTTGTAGCGCTCCTCGTAGAAGAACTCCTGCCACTGGCGCACCATGCCCAGGAAACCGTTGTTGATCACCGCGATGTTCACGTTGACCTTCTCCTGGACCGCGGTGGCGAGTTCCATCGAGGTCATCTGGAAGCCGCCGTCACCGACGATCGCCCACACTTCCTGGTCGGGTCTGGCCATCTTGGCACCGATCGCCGCCGGCAGGCCGAAGCCCATCGTGCCGAGGCCGCCGCTTGTGATCAGGCTGTGGGGCAGCTCGTGCTGGTAGTACTGGGCCTCCCACATCTGGTGCTGACCGACGTCGGTGACGGTGACGGCGCTGCCGCCCGTCAGCTCGAACAGGTCGCGGATGACCTGGGCGCCGAGCAGCTTGCCCTCGGGCACGGCCGGATGCTGGGGCGCGTCGGCGGGACGGACGATCTCCCGCAACTCGGAGTCGGCGCGCCATTCGGCGATCCGGTCGAACCAGGCGTCGTTCGGCCGGCGCTCGACGCGGTCCATGAGCTGCCGCAGCACTTCGCGGAGGTCGCCGACGATGCCGACGTCGACCCTCACGTTCTTGTTGATCTCGGAGGGATCGATGTCGACGTGGATCTTGCGTGAGCCCGTGGCGTAGGTGGCCAGGTTGCCCGTCACCCGGTCGTCGAAACGCATGCCGAGGGCGATGAGCAGGTCGGCCTGCTGGATCGCGTGGTTCACCTCCGCACCGCCGTGCATGCCCATCATCCCGACGCACATCGGGTGCCGCTCGGAGATCGCGCCCTTTCCCAGCAGGGTAAGCGCGACGGGGATCTGCGCCCGTTCGCACAGCTCGGCCAGTTCCGCGTTGGCGTTCGACATGGAAATGCCGTGGCCCGCCAGAATGATGGGTCGCCTCGACTCCCGGATCAGCTCCAGGGCGGCGTCGACCTGGTCGGCTCGCCCCCTCCGCGGGGGCTTGTAGCCGGGCAGCGTGACCGGTTCGGTGGGGTAGACGAACTCGGTGGTCTGAATCTGGATGTCCTTCGGGATGTCCACGAGCACAGGCCCCGGCCGGCCGGTGCGGGCAATGTGGAACGCCTCGCGGATGTCCTCGGCCAGTTCGTCGATGCTGGTGACCAGGTAGTTGTGCTTGGTGATCGGAAGCGTGATGCCGGTCACGTCGGTTTCCTGGAACGCATCCGTGCCGATCGCGCCGGTGGGCACCTGGCCGGTGATGCAGACGATGGGGGAGGAATCCATCATCGCCGTCGCGATGCCGGTCACCAGATTCGTCGCGCCGGGCCCGCTGGTCGCCATCGCGACCCCGACCTTGCCGGTCGCGCGGGCGTAGCCGTCCGCCATGTGGGACGCGCCCTGCTCGTGCCGGGTCAGGACGTGGTGAAGCTGCGGATACTTGGTCAGGGCGTCGTAGGTGGGCAGGATCGCCCCGCCGGGGTAGCCGAAGACGATGTCGACGCCCTCGCGCAGGAGGCACTCGCAGACAATCTCGGCGCCGGTCAGCACGACTGCGTCCGTGCTCATGTTCGCCTCTTCGTTCGATCGGTCCGTTGCGGCCTTGTCGTCGGTCATCTCGGCCTCCTCTGTCAGGCCCCGGCCGCGGGTGTCGCCACGGTCAGTCGGGGTACGGGAGTGAGCCAGTCGTGTCGGTCGGGGAGTCGGCCCTCGACGAGGCCGAAGAACTCCTCCTGCAGGTGGTGCGTGATCTCGCCGCGACTGCCGCTTCCGATCGGAATGCGGTCGACGGAGCGGACCGGGCTGACCTCCGCGGCGGTTCCGGTCATGAACAGTTCGTCGGCCAGGTACAGCTCTTCGCGTGCGATCGGCTGGAAACGCACGTCGTACTTCAGGTCACGGGCGATCGTGATGACCGAGTCCCTCGTGATGCCGCCCAGGATCGAGTTGTAGAGCGGCGGTGTGTAGATCACGCCGTCCCGGATGAGGAACAGATTCTCGCCCGCGCCTTCGCAGACCAGGCCGCGGTCGTCGAGCATGATGCCCTCCGCGTAACCGTGCTGGCGCGCTTCGATGGACACGAACTGGTTCGTCACGTACTGCCCGCTGATCTTGCCCAGCGGCACGGCCGTGTTCGAGTTGAAACGCCGCCAGGAACTGATCGCGGCGTCGACTCCCTGCTCGATTGCCTCCTCGCCGAGGTAGCGCCCCCACCTCACCGCGTAAATGGCGAGTCTGGAGCTGCAGTCGGTGGGATTCAGGCCCATCTCCTCGTTGCCCCGGTAGATCAGCGGCCGGATGTAGCAGGACTCGAGGCGGTTGCGACCGACCGCCTCGACGCACAGCTCCTCGATCTGGTCCTGTGTGTAGCCGGGGTCCATGCGCATGATCCGGCAACTGTCGAGCAGGCGCCGGATGTGGGGGCCGAGGCGGAAGATCGCCGTCGTTTCGCCGGTGTCGTAGGCGCGAATGCCCTCGAAAACCGAAGAGCCGTAGTGCAGGCCGTGGGTGGTGAGGTGCACAGTGGCCTCGTCCCAGGGCTTCCACTGGTCGTCGATCCAGATCCACTCAGATCGTTCGATGGGCATGCGGCTTTCTCCGATAGCGGCCGAAGAGGTTGGGGTGGTTCATCGTCGTTTTCCGGGTTCCTAACCAAAAAAGCCCCCAGGCGGTGCTGGGGGCTCTAGGTCGGTCAGTTTCCGGTTGGTGCGCCTAGTTAGCCCCCTGGACTACAAGGACCAGAACCAGAATCAGGAGCAGGAGGCCGGCGTGAACGCGGAGGTCGGCGACCTGTCGCGGCAGCGCGCGAGCTGTGGCGACAGGCCGGGTGCCGCGAAGAGGCGTCCGCGCACTTCTCCGGAGCCATTCTGGTGCCAAGCGCGTCATGGCCGGTTCTGGTGTCCTGCTGGGTAAGGGTGTATTGACGCTCTGCCGTGCGGCAGACCGTGCCGGGGAGCGTAGGAGAGGAGAGGAGCGGCTGTCAAGTGGACCGCATACCTGGCGCGGTCGAAATAGCGCTCTAACCGACAGTGTCCCGGAAGATGCCGATGATCTCGTCCGCCTCGTTCTCGGTCAGCGTCAGGATGGGCCGGAACTCCACTCCGCCGTCCGTGTACCAGGCGGGCACGGTGAAGATGCCGGCCTCGAACAACCTCGTCGTCATCTCCGTCTTGCCCATCTCCTCGGAGAGGATGCCCATGCACAGTCCGTGCTGGTTCACCTGGTAGGGGCCGCCGCGAAGGCCCTCGGCGAATTGCTCGGAGAGCGCGTCCACATGTTCCAGGAAGCCGGGCGCCATCGTCAGATCGCAGACCTTGGCGGTCGCCACGCAGCCCAGTTCGTTGCCGCCGAAGGTCGTGGAATGGGGTATCGCGGTGTCGAAGAACCACTCCTTGACCTCGGGGGCGAGCAGTACGGCCGCGTTGGCGAGGATGCCGCCGCCGAGACCCTTTGCCGTCGTCATGATGTCCGGGACGATGCCGTGGTGTTGCCAGAACCAGAACTTCCCGGTCGCGCCGAGCCCCGTTTGCACCTCGTCGACAATCAGCTTCGCGCCGTGCTTCCGGCAGATGTCCATGACGGCCCGGAAGTAGCCGGGGTCGGGCACCGGGAAACCCGCCTGCGCCGGTGAGGACTCGATCAGCACTGCCGCGGTCGCGTCATCGACTGCCGCTGCCATGGCGTCGACATCGTTGTAGGGCACGAAGACGAAGTCGTCGAAGTCGAGCAGATAGCGCTCGTGGTTGTCGGCGCTGTCGCCGGCGGCCATCGCGAAGCAGGTGTGGCCATGGTAGGAAGCCTCGATCGAAACGAGCTTCGTACGCCGGGTCATGCCTCGAGTCGCGCGGATAGCGACCTCGGTGGACTCGGCGCCGCTGGCCGTGTAGGTGACCCCGGTGAGCGCTCCATCAGTGCTGGCGATCAGCTTCTCGGCCGCCTTGGCCTTGTAGCCGGAGACCAGCAGCAGGTTCCCGATCTCGAGCTGGTGCAGCGCTTCCTTGACCGCCGCGATGATGTCCGGGTTGCGGTGGCCGAGGTTGTAGAGCGTGCCGTTGCGGTGGCAATCCCAGTACCACTTCCCGGTGAAGGCGTCCTGGACGCGGGCGCCCTCGCGCTGGCCGAAATGTAGCTCGGTGCCGAACGCCTGCATGACACCGACGTTGCCGGGCGAGACGTGTTCCGAGAAGGCGGTCTCCGTAGCCTCTGCCGACGGATAGGGCGGATAGCCCTCCGGGAAGTGTCGCGCTTCCATGTCAGCTGGTGTCTGATCGTCAGATGCTTCCAGCGCACCTTCCGTGCCTGGTGTGCAGCTCGCCAGAGCCGCGGCCCCGCCGGCCGCGGCGATCGTCCTGATGCAGTCGCGCCGACTGCTCGTCCTGTCTCGGGTGCCGTCGCCCATGTCGGAGCCTCGCTTTCTTCAGGCATCTGCAGCACCGGGGGTTCGGCCTGGTGCGCGTTTCGCGCTGGAAGAGAGCCCACGGTCGCCCGAATCGGAGATAGGATCGAGCGTTTACGCGTTCAGCGTAGCGGATCGGCCACTTCCGCTGGTCGAGTCCCCGTTTCCGAGAGCGCGTGCCCCTTAGGTCCCGAAGCCAACTGTCGACGCTGTCGTGAAGCTGTTTCCTCGCCTCGAATTCCACCGCACAGGCATCGGCCTGCTACCGGATCCGCACGATCCGGAGCCGGGCTCGGCGGTGCACCTCGCCAATGTGGCGGGGTCGAAGAGGCCACTGACGTTCTGCAGTTGTTCGGCCGGGCGGCGCAGCGGTTGCCGTCATCTGAAACAGCTCGAAGGCCAGATCCGCGAGTTCCACCGTGCCCTCGGCGGCAGTTGGTTCGACCTGTTCACGCGCAGCGGCTGGTTCCGGCTCGCTCAGACTGTCTTCGAGGACAACCTCCCGTCCGCCTCGGATTGCAGCGTTCTGCAGGAGAGACCGGGCGGTCCGATCCGTCTGTTCACGCCAGGTGGTGTAGAGGTTCTGCGTTACGTGGAGCAGTCTCCCGCGGTGGTTCGCTTCCTTGAGCGGATCGGGAAACTGTCGTCCGGTACGTCGGTTGCGGATCGTTCGGGTCTCCTGGAGCGTCTCTCGACCTTCATGCGCACGCCCGAGGAGCAACACCTGAACAAGGCCGGAATGCAGACGAACCGGCAGTTCTTCGAGCGGAGTCTCTGGTGCCGCGTCGCCTACCACGCGCTTCGGGAGGTTGGCGACATCCCGGGTGGCGCCTCCGGTGTCGCGGCACTCGGGGCCGCGCGGGTCCGGCTTGAGCCCTCGGTCGACCTTCGTGGCGGCAGCGTGTTTCTGAAAGTCCGGGCCGATTCTGATGCGTCGGTTCGCTTTCAGATCGCGGTGCCGCGGAAGCGAGTCGGGGACGCTTTCGCTTTACTCGCGGAGACGGGGCAGTGCTCGGTCACGCCGTTGCCAGCCGCGGATCTGTTCTACGTCGGTCCCGACACGAGGATCGACGAGAAGCGGAAGCTCGACATCCTGCGTCTCGCCGCGGAGGGCGAGGAGATACTCGATGAACCCGGTCGGAAGCGCTTCAGCTACGGCGACCTCGTGTACATCGAGGAACTGGGAATCCTGGTGCGGCGGTCGGAACGAAGTGAGGGGCGCTGGCGCGAACCCAGGTTCCTGGACCTCGAGGCTGCCGCGATCGACACGTTTCGGTCGGAGGCGTCGGCCCTCGAACCTTCGCCGACGCTCGCGGAGAATCCCCTCGCCGGCCTCGGCATCCTGACCGAGTTCGACTACATCGAGATCGCACCCGAGGGCGAGGACGAAGAGGACGACCTGCTGTCGATCCGATACGGCTTCGGCAGCGGCAACGTGGGGCTGAACGAACTGCTCGAAGCGAAGCGGGCGGGGCAGCCGTATCTCGAGACGCCCTCCGGCTGGATCGACCTGAACGCACCGGCGCTTCGTAGTCTGGGCTCGTTGCCCGGTCGTCGCGCGAGCGCCGGCCGGTCCAGCGTGGCGGGCAACGGCGGTTCCGGCAATGGCGGCGCGGGGAGCGTGCGCCTCTCGTCGGCTGAGCTGCTGCGGCTTCAGGCCTCGAGCGCGGCGCCGATCCGGGTCGAGGGCGAAGGCAGCCGGACTGATTTTCTGCGCCGCTTCCTGGCTTTGAGGCCGGCCGATCCACTGGTCGAGCCGGAAGGGTTGCGGAGCATTCTGCGGCCGTACCAGAAGCTGGGCGTCGAGTGGCTCAAGTTCCTGTACGAGAACGGTCTGGCTGGTTTGCTGTGCGACGACATGGGGCTGGGGAAGACCCACCAGGCGATGGCCCTGATGGTCATTCTGCGCGAACAGTTGGGGGTGGACCTGCCGATCCTGGTCGTCTGCCCGCGCACCGTGATCAGCCACTGGCGGAACAAGCTGCGGGAGTACGCTCCGGTGTTGCGGCCCGTCTACTACCACGGACCTCACCGCAACCTGGATGAGTCGCTGGATCAGGGTGACGTCGTGCTCACTTCCTATGGCGTGATGCGCAACGATGTGGAACGGTTCGGCGAGCGAACGTGGGGCTTGATCGTGTTCGATGAGGTCCAGCAGATCAAGAACCGCAGCACGCAGGGCTACCGCGCAGCGGTGGCACTCAAGGCCCGAATGAAGATCGGGCTGACCGGCACACCGATCGAGAACTCCCTGACCGAACTGAAGGGCCTCTTCGATCTCGTGTTGCCCGGCTATCTGGGCGGTGACGACAGCTACGTCGATTTCATGGGGCCGAACGAACTCGACGCGGACTCGTGGTACGCGGTCAACCTGCGGCGCCTGACCGCACCCTTCGTCCTGCGCCGGGTCAAGACCGCGGTCCTGGACGAGCTTCCGGAGAAGATCGAGGACATCCGCACCTGCCGGCTGAGCGAGGAGCAGTTCGGCATGTACCGGCAGACGATCGAAACGAAGGGTGCGGCGCTGATGAAGACTCTGAGGAGCGAGCGGGGCTCGTTGCCCTACATCCACATCTTCGCCTTGCTGAACATGCTCAAGCAGATCTGCGATCATCCCGCCCTGGCGGTGAACGACCTGGACCGCTACGAGAACTACGAGTCGGGGAAGTGGGACCTGTGCAAGGAGTTGCTGGAGGAGAGCTTCGACAGTGGACAGAAGGTCGTCGTCTTCACGCAGTACCTGGGCATGATCGCGATCCTGGAACGCCACCTGACGAAGCTCGGCATCGACTACGTCACGCTGACCGGTTCGACCCGCGAGCGCGGCAAGGTGGTCGACCGGTTCAACAACGACGACGAGTGCCGTGTGTTCCTGGGCAGCCTGAAGGCCGGGGGCACGGGCATCGACCTGGTCGGCGGTTCGGTCGTGATCCACTACGACCGCTGGTGGAACGCGGCGCGGGAGGACCAGGCGACGGACCGCCTCTACCGCATCGGCCAGAAGCGGGTCGTGCACGTGTTCAAGCTGATCACCGAGGAGACGCTGGAAGAACGGATCGCGGCGATCATCGACCGCAAGCGCCGGCTGATGGAGAGCGTGGTCCAGGAGGACGATCCGCGCCTGAACAAGATCTTCTCGCGCGAGGAGCTCATCGAACTGCTGCAGGGACCGGGGCTGGACGATGCATCTCCCCAATAGTGTGACGATTGCGCGTGTGGGGATGGCCTCGTGACGACTCGCCGGATCGAGCTCTACGACACGACGCTGCGCGACGGCACGCAGCGGGAGAACATCTCCCTGTCGCTGGCGGACAAGGTGGCGATCGCCCGGCGGCTCGACGCCTTCGGCATCCCGTACATCGAATGCGGCTGGCCCGGCTCGAACCCGAAGGATGCCGACTTCTTCGAGGCCATCCGCGAGATCGAACTCGAACAGGCGCGAATCTGCGCGTTCGGCGCCACGCGCCGAAAGCACAGCGCCTGCGCGCACGACGGCAACGTCCAGGCTCTGGTCGCCGCGGAGACCCCGGCCGTCACCCTGGTCGGCAAGAGCTGGGACCTCCATATCGAGAAGGTGCTCGAAACGGACGCCGCGGAGAACGAGGCGATGATCGGCGACACGGTCGGTTACCTGAAGGACCTCGGCCGCGAGGTGATCTACGACGCGGAGCACTTCTTCGACGGCCTGGCCCGCAACCCGGAGTGCGCGCTCGGCACGCTGCGGGCGGCGGCCGCCGCGGGCGCGGACTACGTGGTCCTCTGCGACACGAACGGCGGCACCCTCCCGTGGCAGATCGAGGCGGGGATCGACGCGGCGCGCGCGGAACTCGGCCCGGATGTCCGGATCGGCATTCACACCCACGACGACGGCGGCTGCGGCGTAGCCAACTCGCTGGCGGCGGTGCGGGCCGGCGCGGTGATGGTCCAGGGCACGATCAACGGCTACGGCGAGCGGGTGGCGAACGCGAACCTGGTCACCATCGTGCCGGACCTGCAGTGCAAGATGGGGTTCTCCTGCATTCCCGACGACAGCCTCCGCGAACTGACCGCGCTCTCGCGCTACGTCGCGGAGGTGGCGAACATCGCCCATGACGATCACCTGCCCTACGTGGGGCGAAGCGCCTTCGCCCACAAGGGCGGCATCCACGTCGCGGCGATGCTCAAGGAGCCGACCAGCTACCAGCACCTCGAGCCGGAGGTGGTCGGCAACGAGATGCGCACCGTCGTCTCCGAGCTCTCCGGTCGCGGCAACATCGTCCACCTGGCGGAGAGCACCGGCGTCGGTTCCGATACGCCGTACGCCCGCGAGGTACTGCACAAGGTCAAGGAACTGGAGAACCGCGGCTACAGCTTCGAGGCGGCCGAAGCCTCCGTCGAACTCATGCTGCGGCGGGCGGCGCCCGGGTACGAGGCCCCGTTTCGGCTGATCGATTTCCTGACCGTTGTGGAGCACCGCGACGGCCGGGGCCTGGTTGCCGAGGCGACGGTCAAGGTCGAGGTGCCGGATGGCACGATCGCGCATACCGCCTCCGAGGGCAACGGTCCGGTCAACGCCCTGGCCCACGCCTTGCGCAAGGCGCTGGAGCCGCACTATCCGCAACTGGCCGAGATGCGGCTGGCCGACTACAAGGTGCGCATTCTGGACAGCGCCAAGGGGACTGCGGCGATCACACGGGTGCTCGTGGATTTCGTCGCCGGCGGCGAGCGGTGGACCACTGTCGGGGCAGGGACCAACATCATCGAGGCGAGTTGGGAAGCTCTGTCTGACGCGATCGAGTACGGACTGACTGGATAGCCGGTCCGGGATCGGTGAGGAGGACCGTTCGACGGGTCGTCGCCGGGGCCCGATCGTCGTGCCGGCGCGGACGCTTCCGCGCGACTCCCGAGCGGCTGCTTCGAGGCGGCGAGGGGCTGGTCGTGATCGTTCTCTCGCGGTTCTTGTGAGCGTGGCGCAACCGGGGTCGGGTCTCGCACTCGGCGGGCAGATCAGCCGTAGGCTGTTGGCTTGAAGTCCGGCGCGTTGACGATGCTGGCGCTGCTGCCGGTTGCCCGGATCACGAACAGCCCCTTTCGCTCGGCGAAGGTTGGCGCCTCGCTGTCGTAGGTGAGGTAGGCCATGGCGCCGTAGATCGTGCGGCCCCGGCCCACGGCGGACCACTCGTTGAACACCTTGAGTTTGTCGAGAAAACGCCGGACGTGTTTCGGCCTGAGCGTGGTCTTGACCTCGACGACGACCGCCTCCTTGCCATTCAGGGCCACGACGTCGAACTCCATGGTCTTGCCGCCTCTCCGACGCTTGAACCGGCCCGCGCTCTCCTCCACGGCGACGTCTCGTTCCCGGAGCAGGCGCACGAGATCACCCTCGACCAGGCTCTCCATCAGCCTGCCCCACTTCGAGGTGAACTCGCCTTCCGACTTCCGGATCTGGCGGGCAGTCTTCTCTATCTCCCGGTCGGTCTCCTTCATGCGCCGGTCGGTTTCCTTCATCTGCTCGGCCGTTTGCCGCTGAATCGCGCGGATCTCGGCCAGCTCGGCGAAAGACTGCCTGAAGCTCGCCTGCAGCTCGTCCATCGTGGTGGGGACCGCAGCGCTTCCCCGTGCCGTGTCTTCGTTCATTGTCGCTCCTTCGTTGTTGCAAGGGCGCCGCTGGAAGGGGCAGGACAGGGCCCGATGCGGGCCACGCGCCAAATCGGCTCAGGAGCAAGGACCGTAGCAGACCCGAAGGGATCGAGGCGCGTCCGACGCTCGGGGCCGAAGGGTCGCTTCAAACCACTCGGACGCCGCACCGCTCTCGTCGCGCGGCAGCCGATAGGCGCCGAGCTGTTGCAGTGCGTTGTGGACATGGCTGTCTTCACTGCCGGCGTACCGCGGAACGCCGTTGGCGCCGTCACCGGGCGAAGGCGCCCCTGGCGCCGGTCGCCTCGAACGGCTGCATGCCGATACAGGTGCAGATCAGGTGGCGGTCGCCGTGGACGTTGTCGATGCGGCCGACGGGGGGCCAGTACTTGTGGTCATCGTTCCAGGGGGCGGGGAAGGCGGCCCGCCGGCGCGAGTAGGGTCGATCCCAGTCGTCCGCGCTGATCGCGGCCGCGGTGTGCGGCGCGCCGCGCAGCGGGCTGTCCGCGATCTCCACGTCGCCGCGCTCGACCGCGGCGATCTCGGCGCGGATCGCGATCATCGCGTCGCAGAAGCGGTCGAGTTCCGCCTTCGACTCGCTCTCGGTCGGCTCGACCATCAGGGTCCCGGCCACCGGGAAGGACATCGTGGGGGCGTGGAAGCCATAGTCGATCAGCCGCTTCGCCACGTCGTCGACCTCGACGCCGGCCGCCTTGAAGCCGCGCAGGTCGAGGATGCACTCGTGGGCGACGAGGCCGCCCGTGCCCCGGTAGAGCACGGGGTAGTGCGCTTCGAGGCGCTTGGCGATGTAGTTCGCGTTCAGGATCGCGGCCTCGGTGGCCCGGCGCAGGCCGGAGGCGCCCATCATTCGGATGTAGGCCCAGGAGATCGGGAGAATCGACGCGCTGCCCACCGGCGCGGCGCTGACCGCGCCGACCGTGCCGCTGCCTTGGGTCCCCGTGCTGTCCGAACGGCCGGCGACGGCAAGGGGGTGGCGCGGCAGGAACGGCGCGAGGTGGCTGGCGACGGCGATCGGTCCCATTCCGGGACCGCCGCCGCCATGCGGGATGCAGAACGTCTTGTGCAGGTTCAGGTGGCAGACGTCGGCGCCGTAGTCGCCGGGACGGCAGACACCGACCTGTGCGTTCATGTTCGCGCCGTCGAGGTAGATCTGTCCGCCGTGGTCGTGGACGATGGCGCAGATCTCGCGGATCGCCTCCTCGAACACGCCGTGGGTCGAAGGGTAGGTGACCATCAGGGCGGCGAGGTCGTCGCTGTGGGCGTCGGCCTGTGCCTGCAGGTCCTCGAGGTCGATGTTCCCCTCGTCGTCGCACTTGACCGGCGCGACCTTCAGGCCGGCAAGCACCGCGCTCGCGGGGTTCGTGCCGTGCGCCGAGGTGGGGATCAGGCAGACGTTGCGCGCGCCCTCGCCGCGGCTCTGGTGGTAGCTGCGGATCGCCAGCAGGCCCGCGTACTCGCCCTGGGAACCGGCGTTCGGTTGCAGGGAGACGGCGGAGAAACCCGTGATGTTCGCCAGCCAGTTCTCCAGGTCGATGCAGAGCTTCCGGTATCCGGCGGTCTGCTCGGCCGGTGCGTAGGGATGCATGTGGGCGAAGCCGCGCCAGGTGATCGGCATCATCTCCGCCGTTCCGTTCAGCTTCATCGTGCAGGAGCCGAGCGGAATCATCGACGTGGTCAGCGACAGGTCCCGCGCCTCCAGTCGGTGGAGGTAGCGGAGGAGTTCGGTCTCCGACCGGTAGCTGCTGAACACCGGGTGCTCGAGGCAGGGTGACTCGCGGCGCAGCGTTCCGGGCAGGGCGTCCGGTGTGTGTGCCGGTGCCTGGGCGGTCGCCGGTCGGACCTCGGCGAAGGCCGCCAGCACGGACTCGATGTCGTAGTCGGTCGTCGTCTCGTCGCAAGCGACGGAGATCGCGCCCGATCCCCATCCGCGCAGATTCAGCTTGCGGCGGACGGCGGCTGCGAGAATCCGGCTCTCCTCTTCGCGGCCGTCGACTTCCGCGGTGACGGTGTCGAAGAACTGGTCCGCCCTGAGTTCGAAGCCCAGTGCGCGCAGACGTTCGGCCAGGCGGCAGGCCCGCTGGTGTGCTGCCTCGGCAATCGCCTCCAGGCCCTTCGGGCCGTGGTAGACCGCGTAGAAGCTGGCGAGAACCGCGGGCAGTACCTGGGCGGTACAGATGTTGCTCGTTGCCCGGTCGCGCCGGATGTGCTGCTCGCGCGTCTGTAGCGCGAGGCGCAGTGCGGGCCGGTGGCGGTCGTCGTGCGTGACGCCGACCAGGCGGCCGGGGAGTCGCCTCTTCAACCGGTCGCGGACCGCGATGTAGGCGGCGTGCGGCCCGCCGAATCCCATCGGTACGCCGAAGCGCTGCGTGCTGCCGACGGCGACGTCCGCCCCCCAGTCGCCTGGCGCCTCGAGCAGGCAGAGGGCGAGAGGATCGGCGGCGGCGATCACCAGGCCGCGGGCTTCCCGGACCCTCTCGGCGAAGTCCCGGTAGTCATGCACACGGCCGTCGGTGGCCGGTTGCTGCACCAGCGCGCCGAAGACCCCTGTCGCGTCGAGTGTTTCGTGGTCGCCGACCTCGACCTCGATGCCGAGCGGTTCGGCGCGGGTACGGACGACTTCGATCGTTTGCGGATGGCAGCCCCTCGAAACGAAGAAACGGCCCTGCCGCCTCTTCTCGGCCCAGCACAGCGCCATCGCTTCGGCCGCGGCCGTCGGCTCGTCGAGCAGGGAGGCGTTCGCGATCTCGAGCCCGGTCAGGTTGGCGATCATCGTCTGGAAGTTGAGCAGCGCTTCCAACCGGCCCTGAGAGATCTCGGGCTGGTAGGGCGTGTAGGCCGTGTACCAGCCGGGGTCCTCGAGCACGTTGCGCTGGATCACCGGCGGGGTGACGCATCCGTGGTAGCCCATGCCGATGAAGCTGCGGAGGACTTGGTTGCTGCTCGCGATTTCGTCGAGTTCGACAAGCGCCTCCGCTTCGGAGGCGGCGGGCGGCAGTTCGAGGTCGCCGGTGGGCCCGCCGCCGCGGATCGCCGCCGGCACCGCCTGGTCAACCAGGGCGTCCAGTGCGGGTAGACCCAACGCTTCGAGCATCTGCTCGATCTCCGCGCCACGCGGACCGATGTGACGGTCGGCGAAGGGCATCGCGCCGCTTGCCGTGGGTTGCGGAGGAGTCATGAGGCGGACGCAACTCGAACGATGTAGACCCCGTAGGCGGCCACCAGCAGAAGGCCCCAGGGCCTTCCGATGCTGCGCCCGTGCCTCAGCATGTAGATGGCCAGGAACATCAGCAGGCTGAAGGCCAGCATCACGACGGCGTCCAGTCCTTCGACGGAGAACGTCGTGGCGAAGGGACGAATGAGCACCGCGGCCGGC
This sequence comes from Thermoanaerobaculia bacterium, assembly GCA_965232105.1. Lineage (GTDB taxonomy): Bacteria > Acidobacteriota > Thermoanaerobaculia > Multivoradales > Multivoraceae > Multivorans. The sequence continues at coordinate 84,300 of OZ246956.1, read as the reverse complement.
AGGACGAGCAGGATGTTGAACACGTTCGAGCCGATGATGTTTCCCAGCACGATGCCGTGGTGCTTGCGATACGCCGCTACCACGCACGCGGCGAGTTCCGGGACACTGGTTCCGAAGGCCACGACGGTAAGGCCGATGACGCGCTCGCTGACGCCGACCGTGCGGGCGAGGTCCACTGCTGCCGGAACGAGCAGTTGGTCGGCGCCCACAACCAGGAATGTGAGCCCCAGCAGGGTGCCCACCACGGCCCTGAATGCGTTTACGCCCTGGGGGCTCGGCGGTTCGGCGTCGCCGGTGCGTACGAGCACGACGAGGAAGTACGCCATCAGCGCGAGCAGGACGACGCCGGCGAGGCGCCCGAGCTGTCCGAAGCCGACGAATGCCAGAACCAGAAACGACGTGGCGAGCATGAAGGGCAACTCGCGGCGAACCAGCCGAATGGCCTGTCGTTCGCTGGAGTCGTCGTGGTTGTGAAGGGGGGCGAACAGGGCCGACAGGCCGAGGATGAGTCCGACGTTGGCGATGTTCGAACCGACGACGTTGCCGTAGACGAGTCCGGGCGAATCGCGCAGCGCGGCGCTGATTGCGGCGGCCAACTCCGGCGCCGAGGTGCCGAAGGCCACCACCGTCAGACCGACTACCGTCGGGCTCACCCGCAACACGGCGGCCAGTCCGGTCACCGAGCGCACGAGGACTTCGCCGCCGGCCCAGAGCACGGCGATGCCGAGGACGATGAGGAGTACGGAGATCAAGGGGCGTCGACGCCGTAGCGGATCAGGGGAAGATCCCCGCGGTCTTGTAGGAGGCTGCGACCTTGTCGATGGCGAGGACCATCGCGGCGGTGCGCAGATCGACACCGGGGCCGAGCTTCTTCTTGTACCTGCGCATGTGGTGATAGGCGGTCGCCATCGTCTCCTCGAGGCCTGAGTTCACCAGATCGATCTCGTCCGCGCCACGGGCCAGGATCTTGATCTCGTCCCGGCTGAAGCTGGCCCCGGTCGCGGCACTCATCGCGTGCAGCAGATCCCTGCGCACACTCTCCTCGAATCGTTTCTGCATCCGCCCGAAGCGTACGTGCGAGAGGTTCTTGAGCCACTCGAAGTAGGAGACCGTCACGCCGCCGGCGTTCAGGTAGACGTCGGGAATCACGAAGATGCCTCGCTTGGCCGCGGCCTTGCTCGCGTAGGACGTTGTCGGTCCGTTCGCCGCTTCGGCGAGGATGCGGCAGGAGATGCGCCCGATGTTCTCCCGGGTGATCTGGTTCTCCAGCGCCGCCGGGACGAGGATGTCGCAGTCGAGTTCCAGCGCCTTTCGGCTGGGCTCGATGTTGGACGCGCCGGGGAAGTTGAGGATGGACCCGGTCTCCCGCCGGTGTTCGACCACGTCGTCGACGTCGAGTCCATCCGCGCACGCGATCGCGCCCTCGTACTCGGCCAGACCGACCAGCTTCGCGCCCGCGCCCCGCAGGTACTGCCCCGCGTGATAGCCGACGTTGCCCAGCCCCTGGATCACGACCCGTTTGCCCGCGATTCCGGGCTCGAGTCCGAGCTTCGCCATGTCGTCTTCGTACGAACAGGCTTCGCGGATGCCGTAGAAGACGCCGAGGCCAGTGGCCTGGGTGCGGCCCTGGATGCCGCCGTGTTCGACCGGCTTGCCGGTGACGCAGGCGGCGATATTGACCTCGCCGTGTTCGATCTGTGCGTAGGTGTCCGCGATCCAGGCCATCTCCTGTTCGCCCGTGCCGTAGTCGGGCGCCGGGACGTCCTTCCCCGGCCCGATGAACGACTTGCGCTGGAGTTCGGCGGTGTAGCGGCGTGTGAGCCGCTCGAGTTCGCCCTGGGAGTACTTGTGGCGGTCGATCCGGACGCCGCCCTTGGCGCCGCCGAAGGGAACGTCGACCAGGGCGCACTTGTAGGTCATCAGCGCCGACAGCGCCATGACCTCGTCCTCGTTGACGTTCATCGCGTAGCGGATTCCGCCCTTCGTGGGCAGCCGGTGATGGCTGTGTTCGGCGCGCCAGGCGTGAACGACCTCGATCGAGCCGTCGTCGCGTCGCAGCGGGAAGGTCATCCGATAGACCGAGTTGACCCACTTCACCTGCTCCAGCAGCGTGGGGTCGTGGCCCGTGTGCTTCGCCGCTTCGTCGAAGGCGACATTGACGTGGTCGAAGAAGGTCAGCTTCGGCGCCGGGCGCCGCTCCGTAGACGCAGTTGCCGCTGTCGTCACTTCAGACTCCTCGTCATCGTGGGGCTCGCCCTGCAGGGGGTCAACAGGCTCCTGGGGTCAACCTATGCCCGCAGGCCCAAGTCGTCAATCGACGTGGCTCACGAGGAGCTCACGAGGTGCGCCTCGACCGGAGCCGAGGGATAGAGGTTGCCGCGGTCGCCCGCCACGAAGGCGTACACCCGGATTCCCGCCAGGTGGGCGATGTCCAGCGCCAGGCTCGAGGGCGCCCCGACCGCGGCGACGGTTGGTATGCCGGCGACCGCGGCTTTCTGGACGATCTCGAAGCCGAGGCGTCCGCTGACCGCCAGGATGGTCGAGTCGAGGGGCAGCCGCCCGGCTTGTAGCGCCCGGCCGACGATCTTGTCGACCGCGTTGTGGCGGCCGATGTCCTCGTAGAGCCAGAGCAGCTCGGCGGGACCGTCGTCGACCCCGAACAGGGCGGCGGCGTGGACGCCGCCGGTGTCGCCGAAGAGGTCTTGCCGAACCCTCATCGCGGCCGGCAATTCCCGAACGAGGCGGCGCTCGCGGTCCGGCGTCAGGTCGAGCGGCCGGATTGCCGGCAGCCGGACCCACAGATCTTCCAGCGAGGGCTTGCCGCAGACGCCGCAGGCGCTGGTGACGCGGAAGGCGCGTTCGCGCTCGCCGGGATCCGCGCGGCGGCGTGATCGCTCGCGACCTTGCGCGGAGAGGCGGACGTCCACGACCGCGCCGGGGACCAGGGGCGTCTCGTCATTTGCCGGGAGTGCCGGCCGCCGGTCGGACCGGGCGGCGGGGCCGGCTTCGACATCGGCCACGTCTCCGGCGCCCTCGATCCAGCCCTCGGCGTAGAGGTAGCCCAGGGCGAGTTCCTCCTCGGCGCCCGGGCTGCGCATCGTGACGACGAGAGCTTCTCCGTCGACCCGGATCTCCAGGGGCTCTTCGATCGCCACCTGGTCGCGGCGCACCTCGCCCTCGCCGCGCTCGACCAGCGTTTCGCGGGCCGCGGCGAGGCCGGCCCGTTCGGCGGCGGGTCGGTCGGCGGCCACGTCAGGCGCCCGCTCGTTCGATCCGCACGCGAACACCGTACTCGGGTTCGCCGGAGTCGGGGTCGAGCGACCAGGGCAGCAACTCCATGCACTCCGGCCAGTGGGCTTCGACGTTGCCGGCCTTGATCGGCTGAAAGCGGGCCACCAGCTCGATCCGCGACACGGGTGACTTGACGACCACCCGGTCGCCGTCGGCGATGCCCCGATCCCGGCCGTCGTCCGCGTTGATCAGCAGGTCGGAGCGGTCGAGGCCGGTCAGCGGGTCCTGCGCCTGGTGGACCATCGAGTTGAACTGGCGTCCTCGGCGGGTCGAGAGGAAGAGTTCACCCTCTTCGAGTGCGCGGTCGGCCGGCGGCGCCACCACGTGAAAGCGAGCCCGGCCCGACGAGGTCGCGAAGCGTCCGCCCTCGAACAGGCGCGCTCCGCCCCACTGGAACTGGTCGCCCTTCCGTTTCAGGTTCTCGATGCCGGCGTAGCGCGGCTCGGCGCGTGCGATCTCGTCACGGATCGTGCCCGTGTCCGCGAAGTCGAGCGCCCCCGCGGGCTCGGGCCGCACCCTGGAGACGATCTCGCAGAGGACCTCCCACTCTGGCCGGCTTTCCCCGAGTCGCCTCGCTTCGCTGCCGCGATAGCCGATCGGCGGCGAGTAGACGATTCGTCTCTCCGTCGTCGTCTCGGTCACGCCGCCGGGGATCTCGTAGCGGGTCGTCGCCGGCAGCAACAGCACGGTGTCGCTCGGCTCGACCAGCATCGCGCTGTTCAGCAGGATGTCCTGGTGAATGCGGATCTCGGGCCTGTGCAGCGCGCGCTCGATCCGTTCCCGGTTGGGCGTCGTTTCCAGGAAGTTGCCGCCGAGGATCCAGAACGCGTCGATGTCGCCGTCGGCCGCGGCCTCGAGCTGGCCGGTCGCGGCCAGTCCGGGACCACGCGGCGGTTCGAAGCCCCAGACCTCGGCCCAGCGGTCGAGAATCGCCGCTTCGGTCACCGGTGTACAGCCGACCTCGGATCCGCCCTGGACGCCGGAGTGGCCGCGGATTGGAACGAGCCCGGCGCCGGGAAGTCCCGGGAGGCCGCGCATCAGTCCGAGGTTGCAGATCGCGAGCACCGTGTCGACGCCGTGCCGGTGCTGCGTCAGACCCATCGACCAGACGAGGATCGTCTTCGGCCTGGCGCAGAGGAGCCCGGCGAAGCGCTCCATCTCGGCGCGCGAGGCGCCGCTCGCGCTCTCAAGATCGCTCCAGGGAGTTCCCTTCAGCGACGCCTCGACGGTGGCGAAATCCTCGGTGGAGCGCTCGACGAAGCCTTGCGCGACGCCGCCGGGCAGGTCGAGGAGAGCCTTCATCGTCCCGTTGAGGAAGGCGAGGTCGCCGCCGGTATCGACGGCGAACCAGTGCTGGGCCAGGTCGGTGCCGAAGACCGCGCTCGAAGGGACCGACGGTACCCAGTAGCGCTCGAGGCCCGGCTCGCGATACGGGTTGACGACCGCGATTTCAGCCCCGCGCTGACGAGCGTAGTGAAGGTACTTGACCGTCACCGGCTGGTTGTTCGGCACGTTCGAGCCGAAGAAGACGATCAGGTCCGCGTCGAGCCAGTCGGTGTAGGAATTCGTCGCGGCGCCGAATCCGAGTGATCGATGCAGCGCCACCGTCGAGGCGGCGTGGCAGAGGCGGGCGGCGGTGTCGACGTGGGGGGTGCCGAAGAAGCGGGCGGCCTTCTGCGCCACGTAGTACGTCTCGTTGGGGATGCCGCGCGAAGTCAGGAAGAAGGCCGCGCGCGTGGGGTCGTGCTGGCGGACCTTCGCCAGCCGCGCCGCCGCGAGGTCGGTCGCCTCGGGCCAGCCGATCCGCCGGAAACCCGGTTCGCCGGCCCGGCGCAGCATCGGGTGCGCGAGGCGGCCCAGGCCGCGCAGTTCCGTCGAGCCTCGTGCGGCCAGAGCTTCCGCGTTGGCGAGCACGGCCGGGTCGAGTGCCGGCATCGTGTTCAGCCGCAGCAGGTCGAGCCGAACCATGCACAGGTGGACGCCGTCCATCGTCCAGTCCCGGAGCCCCGACGTTCCGAGAGCGCAACCGTCGCAGACTCCGTCGCGCAGGATGCGCCAGGCGTAGCCGCCCTCGTCGCGGTTCTGCCATGCGACCTTGGCCATCTCCAGGTAGTGGCGCGGCTTCGTCTGCCCCAGGCCGAAGGGGGTCCTCAAGCTGGGACTCACGGGCCGATCATAGAAGAGCAGGAACGTTAGAGTGTCGGCGGTGTGGATCTCCCGAGTCGTCGTCGTGCTGACTGTGGCGGTTGCGCCGGCCGCCGCGTTGGCGCAGAGCGGGCAGGCGGACGTCACCCCTGCCTTCGAGCCCGAGAACTTCGCCGCCGCGGTCGATCCGCGGGCGGACGGTTGGGACACCGAGGCGCTCAGCGAACAGGCTGAGGCGCAGCTCAAGCGCGTCGCTGCGTGGCTGGTTGAGGTTGCCGGAGGCGAGAGCGATCGTCTGGGCTCAGGCGACCTTGCGTCGGTCGTCGATCAGGCCTTTGAGTCGGCGGGGTTTGTACCGGAGGAACTGAGTCCGCGCTACCGGGGGCCGGCCTTCGCTGTCGAGACGGGAAGCCCGGGTGGGGCGGGTGTCGGGTACCGCGGCGCCGAGGGTTTCGAGCGGGCGCTGGGAGCCCTCGCTGAGCGGCTCGCGGGCGACCGGCCGCCGCGGGCGGACTTCAAGCTGTATTCGATCGACACAGGATCCGCCGGGTTCACCACGTTGGCCTACCTGGAGGCGTCGGCGGCTGGAGCAGCCGGAAGTCGCCAGTTGAATGCGGTCTGGTCGGCCACCTGGACGTTGCCGGTGATCGACGCCGAACCGTTGCTGCTTCGGGTGGAGATCGCCGACTACGAGGAGACGGCGGCTCCCCGGGGCCCCCTCTTCGTCGACGTCACGGAAGGCGCTGTCGGTCACAACCCGAGCTACCGGGAGCAACTGCTCCAGCCGCCCGACGCCTGGCTCAACCGGATCACGAAGGCGGCGGGTTACAACAAGACGGGATGGCAGGGCGTCTCCGTCGCGGACGTCAACGGCGACGGGCTGGACGACCTCTTCCTGCCGGAGCAGGGCGGTCTGCCGAACCGCCTCTACGTCCAGAACCGGGATGGCACGTTCGACGACCGTTCGGCGGCGGCGGCGGTCGACTACCTGGAGCGTGCCCTCGCCGGGCTGTTCGTCGATCTCGACAACGACGGTGATCCGGACCTCGTCCTTTCGAGCCGGCCGGCGGTGCTGGTGCTCGAGAACGACGGTCGTGGCGGCTTTGCCCGCGTGCGCTACGTCGCGGGCGAGATCCCGGACAGCAACTCACTGTCGGCGGCCGACTACGACGGCGACGGCGACCTCGACATCTACATCTGCGCCTACCGCCGCGCTTACGACGAACGGGGCGTGGCGAGCCCGGTGCCGTACCACGACGCGAACAACGGCGGTCGCAACGTCTTACTGCGCAACGACGGCGGTTTCCGCTTCGTCGACGCGACGGTCGAGGTGGGGCTTGATGTGAACAACCGCCGCTTCAGCCTGGCCGCGTCCTGGGAGGACGTCGACGGCGACGGTGACGCGGATCTCTACGTGGCGAACGACTACGGCCGCAACAACCTGTACCGGAACGACGGTGGCCGGTTCGTCGACGTGGCGGGGGACGCTGGCGTCGAGGACATTTCGTCCGGGATGTCGGTGAGTTGGGCCGACTACAACCGCGACGGTCGGATGGACGTCTACGTCGGCAACATGTTCTCGGCCGCCGGCAACCGGATCACCTACCAGCGGAAGTTCGAGCGCGACCGCCAGCGTGCCGGTCCGCTGACCGAGGTTCAGCGGATGGCGCGCGGCAACTCGCTCTTCGCCGGCGGGGACGGCGGCGGCTTCGTCGACCGCAGCGTCGACGCGAAAGTGACGATGGGCCGGTGGTCCTGGTCGTCCGTCTTCGCCGACATCAACAACGATGGCTGGGAGGACCTGGTCGTTGCCAACGGCAACTTGACCCAGACCCTCCCGGACGACCTGTGAAGCTTCTTCTGGCGGCAGGTCGTGCCGCGCGCGCCCGATTCGCCGGATGACCGTTCGCTTGAGCCGTATCTCGAGTCTTTGCGGGCGCTCCACGAGCGGCTCGACGAGGGCCTGTCGTTCAGCGGCAACGAGCGAAACTGCGTCTTCCTGAACCCCGGCGAAGCCGGCGGCGCCTTCGCCAACGCGTCGGCGGTGAGCGGTCTGGACTTCCCGGACGACGGCCGCGGAGTGGCCTTCCTCGACCTGGAGGGCGACGGCGACCTGGATGTGGCGATCAGCAACCGGACCGCGCCCCGGCTGCGGTTGATGCGCAACGAACTGGCCGCAGGCGATCGCTTCGTGGCGCTGTACCTCGAAGGCGACGGCGCCGGCACGAACCGGGACGCGGTGGGCGCCCGGGTCGAGCTCGAGACGACGGACGGCATCCTGCGGCGATCGGTGCGCGCCGGCGAGGGGTTTCTCTCGCAGTCCAGCCGCTGGCTGCACTTCGGTCTGGGCGGCGGCGAACCGACGGGTGCGGCGACGGTCCGCTGGCCGGGCGCCGGCCGGGAGACGTTCGGCGGCATCGCGGCGGGCGGCCGCTACCGGATCGTCCAGGGGAGCGACCGGGCAGTGCCCGTGCCGGCGGCGACTCGCGGCGGAACGCTCGAGCCGGGCGATCAGCAGCCCCCGGCGCCGAGCACCGGTTCGCGGGTCGTGCTGGCGCCGCGACCACCGGCGCCGTCGTTCACGCTGCGTCCGTTTGGCGACGACGAAGCTGTTCCCGTCCAGGCCGGACACGGCCGTCCCGTGCTCCTCAACATCTGGGCGAGCTGGTGCGTTCCCTGCCGGTTCGAGCTGCTCGATCTGACCGAGGAAGAGGAGGCGCTGCGTGCCGCCGGGCTGGAAATCGCGGCGCTCTCGACCGACGGGATGGGCGAGGTGGCGACCACGACCGAGGAAGCGGCGAGGAAGTTCATGGAGGAGGCAGGCTTCCCGTTCCTGCACGGGATGGCGACGGAGGAGACGCTCGACAAGGTCGAGATCGTCAAGCGGTCGCTCTTCGACCGCCGTTTCCCGCTGTCGCTGCCGTTTTCGATGCTGATCGACCGCGAGGGCCGGGTTGCCGCGCTCTACCGTGGCGGCGTGACCGCCGCGGACCTGCTGGCCGACCTGGAACTGCTCGAGTCGCCGCCTTCCGCGCTGCGCGCTGCGTCGGCGCCGTTGTCCGGCCGCTGGTTCACCGAGACGCCGGAGGAGGTGTCGCTCGCGAGCTACGCGCGCTGGTTCGAGGACAGCTTCCCCGCCGAATCCGTGTCCCTGCTGCGACGGTCCGTCGACGTGGAGCAGGCGCGACTCGGCGCCGGCGCGGAGTTCGAGCAGCGCGGCGCCCGGGACCGGCTGTTCAAATCGCTCCAGCGTCTGGCGGTGATCGAGAGCCGTCGCGGCGATCACCAGGCCGCGGTGGGCCACGCCCGCGCCGCCCTGGACATCGAACCGGACGATCCAGGCGCGCGGATGGCATACGAGAACGCCCTGGTCGACGCCGGTGACGTGGACCAGGTGCGCGGCGACGTGGAAGCGGCACTCGCCGCGGACCCGGACAACGTCGCCGCCCGGGTGCGTCTGGCCGAACTCCTGGACAGCGAGGGGCAAACGGAGGCCGCGGCCGGGGAACTCCGCCGGGCCGTGGAGCAGAGCCCCGACGATGTGGAGCTCAGGTACCTCTACGGCCAGTTGCTCGGCAAGCTGGACCGGCTGCCGGAAGCGATGGAGCAATTCGCGGCGGTCGTCGACCGTGACCCGCGGCATGTCGAGGCGCATCGGATCCTGGCCGTCGCGGCGGTCCGCAGCGGCTACCTGGAACCCGCCGCCGCGCACTACCGGGCCGTTCTTGCGGTGGAGCCACGCGACGTCGACGCCCTGTACGGCGCGGCTCAGGTGGCCGCCGGTCGGGGCCGTCTGGACGAAGCGGTGGAGGGCTATCGCTCGGTCCTTGAGCACGCCCCGAATCACGCCGCGGCCCGCCACGCACTCGGGCTTGCGCTGCTCCAGAGCGGCCCGGCCACCGCGGCGGAGGGCGCCGAGCAACTACGGCGCGCCTACGTCGAGGACCAGCGTCTGCTCGCCCGGGGCAACGAGATCGCGTGGAGCCTGGCGACCCACAGCGACGCCGCCCGCAGGGACGGCCAGCTCGCGTTGGTCATCGCGCTCGAACTCAACGCGGTTGCCGGCGGCGCCGAACCGGCCCTGCTCGAGACCCTGGCCGCCGCCTACGCCGAGACCGGCGACTTCGAGTCCGCGATCCGAACGGTCGAGAGCGCCTTGGAGATTCTCGGCGGCGCCGGGCGGCAGCAGGCGGCGCCGTCCGACCGCGAGCGCCTGCTCGAGCTGCTGAAGGGGAGGCTCGAGCAGTACCGGCAGGGCGTGCCCGTTCGGAGCCGGTAGGAGCCCGGCGGACCGGCTTCCCCGCAGTTCCGGCAGGTCAGGGGTCGCGGAACGGATCGCGTACGGTGACCGTTCCATACATGCGGCCGTGCTGAAAGTCCTCGGACAGGAGTTCAGGCAGGCCGTGGACTTCGGCGTAGGCCCACAGGTGGGCGTCGAACCAGGACAGGGAAGCCATCGACTGCTTCTTCGGGAAGCGATGGTCGTAGCGATAGACGAGGACGTTCGTGTCAATCAGTACGCGAGCGACCGCGTTCGTAGAGTTCCTCCCGTGTCCACTCGCTGGCGTGGACGGGCGCTCGTCGCCGGGCCTGACGCGCCTCCTGGCGCGCCGTTGCCGCGTCGAAGAGCCGCAGTCGGGCCTCCACATCCAGGCCGGCAGGGGCGCGGTCTGCGCCTTCGGGAACCATGAGCGGCACCGTAGCAAGGACACGTTCCGTGTCAAGGCGGTGGCGCGGGAGCTACGGGGTGCCAGCGTTCCCACGGGGGCGCGGAACGTCTTCGCTGGCCGCTTCGCGGCATTCCGCCTGATGCCGGCCAGAAGGCCGGCGCACCCAGTGTTTCTACCGGAAGTCGTGGCTCGGGATCCGCTCCAGGCGGTCGATGGGCCAGAACTTGTCCGCCTTGACGGATAGGGAGCCGTCCTTCTTCTGCAGCACGCCTTCGACGATCAGGCCGGAGGAGGAGACGATCACCCGCCGGTGCTTCTTGAGCTGGTCGGGCATGACGACGGCCTGGCTCATGCCGGTCTCGTCCTCCAGGGTCAGGAACAGGAGGCCGCGGGCGGTTCCGGGGCGTTGGCGGACGATGACGGAACCGGCGGTGCGTACGCGGCGGCCGGCGGGCTTGTCGGGGAGGGCGGCGGCGGTCACGACGCGGCGGCGGTCGAGCGCCCGGCGGTAGTACTCCATCGGGTGGGGCCCGGTGGTGATCGAGGCGACGGCGAAATCGGCGGCGGTCTCCTCCATCGGCGTCATCTCGTCGAGCGGCGAGGAGGTGGCGGTCCCGAGATCCGCGAACAGGGGACCCTTCGGCTTTTCGACCTGGGCCGCCTGCCAGAGGGCGGCGCGCCGGCCGAGACTCTCGTGCTTTCGCCGGCCGTTGCGGGAGAACCCGAAGGACTGCTGTTCCGCCAGCCGGCTATCGCCGAGCCCGCCCAACGCGCCGATGGACGCGAGTGCCGTGAGTTCGTTCCGGCGCAGGCGGCAGCGCTCGGCCAGGTCCTCGATGCTCACAAACCGCCTCGCCGCCTGCTCGGCCTCGATCCGTTCCGCCGCCTCGCGACGCATTCCCTTGACGTAGCGCATCCCGAGGCGGATCGCGCCCGGTGGGGGCGGTTCGCCGGGCCGCTCCGGCTCGCCGGCGTCCGCCGGCCGGTCCTGCCAGCGGCATCTCACCCCCGATTCGTTCACGTCGATCGGCAGTACTGTGCTGCCCGCGCGCTGCGCTTCGCGGACCAGGGTCGCCGGGTGGTAGAAGCCCATCGGCCAGGCGTTCAGGAGCGACAGGAAGAAGGCGGTCGGGTGGTGGCGCTTGAGATAGGCGCTGGCGTAGGCGATCAGGGCGAAGCTGGCGGAGTGCGATTCGGGGAAGCCGTAGAGCGCGAACGAGGTGATCGCCTTGACGATCTGCTCCTGGGCTTCGCCTGTGATGCCGCGTTCGTTCATCCCCGAGCGCAGCCGCTGCTCGATCTGCTGCATCCGCTCGACGGAGCGCTTGAAGCCCATCGCGCGCCGCAGGTCCTCCGCCTCGCCGCCGGAGAAGCCGGCCGCGACCATCGCGACTTTCAGGATCTGCTCCTGGAAGATCGGCACGCCGAGGGTGCGCTTCAGGATCGGTTCGAGCAGCGGGTGGGGGTAGGTGACCTCCTCGCGGCCCACCCGGCGCTCGAAGAAGGGGTGAGCCATGCGGCCGACGATCGGCCCGGGACGGATGATCGCGATCTGGATCACCAGGTCGTAGAACTTGTACGGCTTGTGGCGTGGCAGGGACGCCATCTGCGCCCGGCTCTCGATCTGGAAGACCCCGACCGTGTCGGCGCGGCAGATCATCTCGTAGGTTGCCGGGTCGTCGGGCGGCAGGTGGGCGAGGTCGACCTCCTTGCCCTCGTGACGGTGGATCAGGGGCACCGCCTCCTCCAGCGCGTTCAGCATGCCGAGGCCGAGCAGGTCGACCTTGATCAGCCCCAGGTCGGCGCAGTCGTCCTTGTCCCACTGGACGATCACCCGGTTCTCCATCGCCGCCGGTTCGAGCGGCACGATCTCGTCCAGCCGGCCGGCGCAGAGCACCATGCCGCCCGAGTGCTGGCCCAGGTGGCGGGGGTGGTTCTGAAGCTGCCGCCACAGGCGGACGAAGATCCGGATTCGCCGGTCGCGGGGATCGAACCCGAGCTCGGTGAGTTCCTCGTCCATCTGCTTGCTGTCGCCGCGGGACAGGTCGCTGTGTCCCGGGGCGGAATGCCAGTGGCCCAGCCCCTTGGCCAGCCGGTCGACCTGGGACTTCGAGCACCCCAGCGCCTTGGCCGCCTCGCGCGCGGCCATCCGGTCGCGGTAGGTGATCACGTTCGCGGTCATCGCCGCGCCGTGCCGGCCGTAGCGCCGGTAGACGTACTGGATCACCTTCTCGCGCTGGTCGCCGGACGGCAGGTCGAGGTCGATGTCCGGCCACTCGCCGCGCTCCTCGGACAGGAAGCGCTCGAACAGAAGGTCCATCTTCACCGGGTCGACCGCGGTGATCGACAGGGCGTAGCAGACGGCGGAGTTGGCGGCCGAGCCGCGCCCCTGGGCGAAGATCCGCTGCTCCTTGCAGAAGCGGACGATGTCCCAGACGATCAGGAAGTAGCCGGCGAGGTCGAGCTTCCCGATCAGCGCGAGTTCCTTCTCGAGCTGCGCTCCGGCGCGGGCGGTCAGCGGCCGGAAGCGTTCCCGCGCCCCCCGCCAGGTCAGTTCGCGCAAACAGGAGATCGCCGTTTCGCCCCTGGGCACGGGGTAGTCCGGGAAGCGGTAGCCGAGGTCGGCGAGGGTGAAGTCGAGCTCGGCGGCGAGTTCGTGCGCGGCATGGACGGCCCGCGGCAGATCGGCGAACAGCCGGTGCATCTCCTTGGGCGCCCTCAGGCGGCGCTGGCGCTCGCGGGCGAGGCGGGCGCCGGCGTCGTCGACCGTCACGTGGTGCCGGATCGCGGTCATCAGGTCAAAGAGTGGCTTGTCGCGGGCCGCGGCGTAGCGCACGCCGCCGGTGGCGACGATGGGCGCCCGTAGCCGCTCCGCCAGCCGGACCAGGGCCTGGTTACGGTGTTCCTCGGCGCGAATGCCGTGCCTCGAGAGCTCCACGTGCAGGCGGCCGGGGAAGACGGCGTGCAGACGTTCGAGTTGCCGGCTGGCCGCATCCAGCCCCTCCCGGGCCAGTGCGCGTCCTACCGGGTCGGCTTTGGAACCGGCCAGGCAGTGGAGCCCCGCCGCGTGTTCCTCGAGCAGCGTCCAGTCGATCCGGGCCTCACCCTTGGGGCGGCTGAGCGCGCCGGCGGTCAGCAGGCGGCAGAGGTTGCGGTAGCCCTGCCGGCTTCGCACGAGCAGGTGGACCCGGGTTTCCTCGTCGTCCAGGGCCGGTCGCTCCTCGCGCTGCCGCGAGACCGCGGACGCCTGCGGCCGGTCGATGACCGCCTCGGCGCCGACCAGGGCCCGAATCCCCGCTTCCCGTGCCGCCTTGTAGAAGCGCGGCGCGCCGGAGACGCCGTTCCGGTCGAGCAGGGCGACCGACGGCAACCCCAGCGCCGCCGCCCGCACCACCAGGTCCTCGGGCTGCGACGAGCCGCGCAGGAAGGAGAACGACGACGCGGCGTGGAGTTCGGCATAGGGCGGGGGCGGTCCGCGGCGGCGCTTCCGCGGAGTATGGAACCGGCGCCGGCGGAGTTGCTCCTTGACCGCGCCCGGCGCGGCGTAGCCGGGGTTCGGTTCGCCCCGGGCGTCGAGCAGGCCGTTGCCGCCGCGTTTGCCGAGGTCGCTGCCCTTGCGCATCGAGCCGGACAGCCCCATGTTGCGGGCCGGTACGTCGACCTTGGGTTTGACGGGATCGTCGTCGGCCATCCAATAAGCGTAAACCGGGCGGTAACGGAAGGCAAGGGATCGCCTCCTGCTTTCCTCTTCAAGGGCTCCTCAGTTCTGGCGCCGCGGCGCCCGCAACGGCTGGCGGGCCTGGTAGAGCGCGAGGCGATCAAGCCGCTGGGACGAGTTGCCGCCGGCTTCGGCCCGTTCCCGCTCCAGCGCCCGCTGCTGCGCGGCGACCGCGTCGTCGAATCGCCCGGTTTCGGCCAACGCCATGGCCAGCGTTTCGAGGTGGTCGACCAGGGGCTGCTCAGAGGCGACCGATTGCGCCAGTTCGACCGCCCGGGCGCCGTCCCGCGTCGCGTCCTCGGGGCTGGTGGCGAGCAGGCGCGCCAGGAGGTGCCGCGTCGCGATGTCGGCGGAGAAGCGGTGCAGCGTTTCGTCGAGCGCTCGGCGCGCCTCCGCGTAGCGTGCGGTCTGGAACAGCATGAGTCCCAGGTTGAAGCGCGCCTGCAGATCGTCCGGTGTCAGAGCGACCAGGGCCTGTAGCTGGGTGGCTGCCTCGTCCGCCCGACCGGCGCCGACCAGCACGGCGGAGAACATCCGCCTTGCCTCGATCATCCCGGGGTCCAGGGCGACGACCTGCTCAAGTTCCTCGATGGCTCCCGCCGTGTTGCCGGCCGCGGCCCGCATCTGCGCCCGCTGGAGCCGCCATGGCAGGTTGTCCGGCACCAGGTCGGCCGCCCGTTCCAGGTGCTGTGCGCCCTCGGCGCGCCGCCCCTCGCGAGCGAGGAAAATCGCCAGTGCGAAGTGGGCGCCGGGGTGCTCGGGGTTGAGCGCGATGGCCCGGCGCAAGTGCCGTTCGCCGCGTTCGTCTTCGCCGACCACGAGCAGCGAGCCGGCCAACCGGAAGTGCGCCTCGTGGTCCGCCTCGTTCGCTTCGAGGATCTCCTCGTACAGCTCGATCGCCCGTGCGTGGTCGCCTTCGGCGGCGGCGGCGACGGCGCGGTCGAGCGGCAGCGTCACGTCCTCCTCGAGTGGCCGCAGGCGCTCGAGCAGCGGGTCGTACATCGGGATCAGAACATCCTGGTTCAGCCGCCACGCCTCGACTGCACGGTCGGCATCGCCCAGGGCGCGGTAGGCGAGGCCGACGTGGTGATTCGCCTCGCTGCCCTCGGGCCGGGACGCGGCAACCTCCTGGAAGATCTGGAGCGCCTTCGCCGGGTCGCCGCGCTCGAGGGCGATGTAGCCCAGGCCGACGCGGGCCGTCGCGCTCTCGGGGTAGGCCGCGACCGCCTTCTCGTAGGAGGCCTCGGCGGCGTCTATGTCGCCGGCCGCTACCTGGATCTCGGCCAGACGGATCAGAGTCGGTGGATCGTCGGCGCGGATCGCGAGCGCCTGCTCCGCGCTGGAGAGCGCTCCCTCCAGGTCACCGGTCGCAATAGCCAACAGCAACTGGAAGTAGGCCCATTGGAAGTCGGTTGGCGCCAGTTCCCGGAGTTGGTCCAGGCAGGCCGCCGCCGCTTCGTGAAGCTCGTAGTGCAGGTAGCGCGCGCAGAGATCGCCGAAGGTGTTCGCCGCCAACTGCGCCTGCATGGGCTCCAGGGCATGTTCCAGGCCGTTCGCTGTGAGCGCCCGGTAGTCGCGGAGACGTTGAGCGTCGACCGCGGGCACGGTCGACAGATCCGGCTCCGGCACCTGGCTCAGGTCGAGCGTTTCCTTGACGCGGCGGATCTCCAGGAGTTCCGCGAAGTCCTGTGCGGGGGCAGGCGAGGACGCGACGCACAGCGCCGCTGCCATGGCCAGACCCGTTGGCAGGGCGCTACGAGATCGCGGTCGTCGCGGTTCCGAGTTCACCGTTCGGGGATCGCCGGGATCTCGTTTTCCGGGAGACCCTTCGTCAGCAGGTACTGGCGGATGCGGCTGAGAAACGCGATAGCCCGGTTGTGCTCATCCCGAGCGTCCTCGTCGGAGAAGTGTGCGAAGGCGTTGTACTCAGCCCGGATCCGATCGTCGAGACCCTCGCTGAGTTCGCTGGCCCAATGGGGCTCGATCTCTGCGGTCTTCACCAGATGGAGGCCGAACATGCTGCGTACGCCGGCGTGCGTGGATGTCTCGATCTCGGGAACCGCAAGGGCTGCTTTGGCTGCGTGAAAGATGGAGTAGTAGGACCGGGTTATCGCGTCCTCAACGTGGCCGGTATCCAGGAGCACTTGGGATGCGCTTAGGGACGACAGCGCGCGCTGCCACTCCGCGCCGATGAGCTTGCGGTTCAAAGAACGGTCACCCCTTCCCGCTCGACTGCGGCACGGTAGGGAGATCGGAGGCCTCTCAGCGATTCCCATTCGCCTTCCGTGTACGCCTGGATCGAGGGGGCCATAGCGGAGGTGGCGGCCATGGTGTAGCCAAGCCGGCGGAGAGGCCGCATCAGGTCGGCGGCCTCGTCCCGCACGATCAGCAGGAGATCGATGTCGCTCTCGCCGTGTGCGTCGCCGCGCGCCTTGGAGCCGTATATGACCAGACGCAGCACGGCGTCGGCGTGTTCGCGCTTCAGCGCTTGGCTGTACCCGTCTAGCCAAACCTGTTCTTCGGGGTGGAGCGTGAGCATGGTCTACGTCTCCGAGGGTCCTCTGCGATCCTGACGGCCTGGTCCTCCAGCGATCCTCGCCGAGGCCGATTCTACTTGGGACCGCCGTGGGCCCGCGGTCTCCAGCCGCTCAGACCTCTTGATGGAAGTAGTAGCAGAGCCCATCCGGTGCGACGACGAAGAAGACCCGGAACTTCTTGCCGTCGCGCTTGTCGATGCGCCAGTTCTTGACCTTGACGCCGTTGCTCTTCAACTCGGCTCGCGCCGCCTTGATGTCGCTTACCAGGATCGCCGCGCCGTCCATGCTGGCGTCGCCGCCATTGATCGCGAAGCCGATCCGCACGCCGTCTCGCTCGAGGATCACCGTTGGCACGGGCTCTTCTCGTCGATCGACCTCGTGCAGCCCGAAGGCGTCCGCGTACCACTGTGCCGTGGCGTCGAGGTCCTCGACGGGCAGGGCAAGCACGTCGTCCTGGAACGGGTAGGCGGCTTCGAACAGCATCATGCCGGCAGACTATCGCCGGGCCTCCTTTCATGGGTCATGGAATCATCGCTGCCATGGACCGCGAAGCGCTCGACCGCGCCCGGCGCAAGGCCGACGCCATCGGCATCGCCAACGTGCAGCGGCACATCTTTCTGTGCTGCGACCAGACGAAGCCGAAGTGCTGCGACCGGGAGGTGTCGCTGGAGTCCTGGGACTTCCTCAAGCGCCGGCTGGTCGAACTTGGCCTGACCGAGTCGGGCGCGGTGATGCGCACCAAGGCGAACTGCCTGCGCATCTGCGACGCCGGCCCGGTCGCCGTCGTCTACCCGGAGGGCGTCTGGTATTGGGGCTGCACGCCGGAGGTCCTGGAACGGGTGATCCAGGAGCACCTGATCGGCGGCCGGGTGTTGGCGGAGCAGGTGATCGGCGGGCAGGGATCCCGACTCGCTTCGCCGGCCGATTGAGGTGTGTGGCGCCGGTGCGGTTGATCTTCAGTCTCGCTGCAGGGGGCTACTCTTGGCAGTCTGCCCCTCTCTTGACCCGAATCGCTAAAGCTATGCAACTTCCTATAAGTGACCCGCAATCCCACAACTTGTAGCAGCCTGCCCCGCTTTTAACCTGAATCGCTAAAAGTTGGGCAACTTCCTATAATCGGCCGATGGACCCGACCCGCAACCCGTTCAATCCGGGTGCCGGAAGCCCCCCACCGGCGCTCGTGGGTCGCGCTGACGAGATCGAGGCGATCCGCATCGCCATCGAGCGGCTGCGGCTCGGCCGTCCTGCCAGGAGCATGGTTCTGACTGGGCTTCGCGGCGTCGGCAAGACTGTCCTGTTGCAGGAGTTTCGTCGCCTGGGCCAAGCGCGAGGCTGGGTTTGCCGGCCGCTCGAGGCCACCGGCGGAATGAACCTCGCCAGTGCGATGGCCGATCTGGTCCGCAAGGTGCTGCTGCGCCTTTCCCCGGCGCAGGATGTGGCCGACCGTGTACGGCGGGCCCTCGGGGTGCTCAAGTCGTTCCAGATGAGGTGGAACCTTCCGGACGGCGGCGATGTGACCGTGGGACTTGATCCCGTGCCCGGGCTGGCGGATTCCGGGCTACTCGACGAAGACCTGGCTGGGCTGTTCACAGAGGTCGGCCACGCCGCCCGCGAGCGGGAGAAGGGCGTCCTGTTCACGTTGGACGAGGTCCAGTACGTGAAACAGAAGGACCTGGGCGCCCTGATCGTCGGCCTGCACCAGATCAGCCAGAACCAGCTTCCGGTCCTGCTGGCCGCTGCCGGCCTGCCGTCAGTGCCCGCGCTTGCGGGCGAAGCGAAGTCCTACGCGGAGCGCCTGTTCGACTTCCGCACGATCAACAGCCTCAGCGATGTCCATGCCGGGGCGGCCCTCGTGGAGCCCGCGGAGCAGGAGGGAGTCGTCTGGCAGGAGCAGGCGTTGGGCCGGATCGTCCGCCATACGAAGGGCTATCCCTACTTTCTCCAGGAGTTCGGCAAGCAGGCATGGGACGTGGCCGAAGGCCCCGGCAGGATCACGGAGGCCGATGTCGAGGCGGCCATTCCGCTGGCCATCGACGAGTTGGACACCGGGTTCTTCCATGTCCGGGTCGACCGGACGACGAATTCCGAGCGCGAGTACCTGGTCGCGATGGCCTTGCTCGGGGAGGGACCACACCCTTCCGGCCGCGTTGCCGCAGCGATGGGCAAAGACACCCCAGGTGTGGGCGCCCTGCGCCACAGCCTGATCGAGAAGGGGTTGTGCTACTCGCCCCGGTACGGCGAGATCGACTTCACGGTGCCCTTGTTCGACGACTTCGTGCGGCGACGTCTGCGGCCATTGACGGAACGGGGTTGAGGCGGTTGGTAGACGGCGGAACGGTGGCTGTTCCCGGTTGTGGCCGGGTCCGATCCCTCAGTCATACACCCCGTCCGCGAACCATCGCTCCGACGTCCGGTCGCGGTAGATCCGGCACACCGCGCCGTTACGCAGCTCCACGTCCCAGTAGTCCCGCAGGGCCGGGGCCTCCCGCCACCAGCCTTCCTCGATCTCCCAGGGGCCGGCGGCGGTTCGGACCGGGCCGTCGATGCGGACGTGGCGTTCGTCCGTCGGCAAGGGGTTGATCTGCACCGGTTCGGGGCAGAGCGGGGCGCCGCTCGCCCGGTCGCTCTCAGTGGTCAGCACCTCGACCTCGAGCGGCGGCCGCAGGGTGCGGACCGCCAGCATGCCGCGGCCGGGCCGCGGTTCGAGCCGGATCCTGGGCGGCGGGGGCGGGTCGTAGTCGGCCAGCCGGAAGCGTTCCGGCAGATGGCCGTTCCGGGTGCGTGGCGAGCCGACCCGGTTCGGACCGAGCAGGGCGAGCAGCCGGGCGGTGACGGCGGCCAGGCGATCGGGCGACAGGGCGGCCGGCCCGAGCAGGCTGAGTTGAGCCTGGCGCGGAACGTCGGGGTGCGCCACAAGCTGCATGCCGGTGATCGGCGCCCGCGGCGGCTCTCCCTCCAGGTGGAGGCGGACGAGCGACAGCAGCGTCCGGGCCTCGCGCGTGGGCGCCGGCAGTTCGATGGCCAGTTCGTGAAGGCCCTCGGGTTCGAGCTTGAGCGACAGTTCGAGCCGCTTGCAGCCCATGCCCCGGGCTTCGAGCCGGGTGGTGAGTCGCTCAACCGCGCCGTGGCCGACGAACAGGAACGGCTCCAGGTTGTCGATCGGCCACTCCAGGGTCTGCGACTCCCGGAAGGTGGGAGCCGGCGAAAGGGGAGTGAGCGGCTCCGGGTCGAAGCCCCTGGCGGCCGCGTGGAGCGCCGCGCCGCGCTCGCCGAGACGGCTGTGGACCTCGCCCGCGGGCAGGCCGGCCAGGTCGCCGACCGTGCGCAGGCCCCAGAGCTTCAGCGTATGGAGGATCTCCTGGTCGTCGCCTTCCGTCGCTGCGCCCCGGCTGCTGCCGCCGCCGTCCTCGATCAGGGAACTGAGCGGCAACGGCGCCAGGAATCGGGCCTCGCCGCGGGGCGCGACGACGTTCGGCGGCCGCGGCAGGGCGGCCGCGGCCCGCGCCGCGAGTTTGCTGCCGGCGATGCCGATTCGCCCGGGCAGTCCGGCGGCGTCCATGTCCCGCATGATCGACTGGCCGAGGCTGTGCTCGTCGCCGCCGGCGCTTGTTGACGGCAACGGGTTGGCGGTGTCTCGATCCCGGCCGCGTTTCCTGGCGTCGTTGCCGGCGCATGCCGCACCGATGCCGGCCAGATCGAGATAGACCATGCCCTCGCCGCCGTCCTCCACCCGGGGCGAGAAGTCGCCGGCGATCTCGAGCAGCACTTCCTGCGCGGTGTGCTCGCGCTCCGGGTCACGCACGCGGTCGACCAGGCCGGATTCGATGTTGCGGGCCTGGGCCACGGTCAGCCCCGGGTGCACTCCCGCCCGCCGCGCCAGCCGGGAGGCGGCGACGATCCGTGCCGAGGGACCTTCGTGGACGACGACCGCCTCGCGGGCGAGCTCCGGCGCCCCCCGCAGGTAGGCGGCAAGCGGAAACAGCGCCGCCCGCATGCAGGCGATGCGAGATCTCCGTTCAGCCGGCATGATGCGTTCCGCAG
The DNA here is from genome assembly GCA_965232105.1 of Thermoanaerobaculia bacterium. Classification (GTDB taxonomy): domain Bacteria; phylum Acidobacteriota; class Thermoanaerobaculia; order Multivoradales; family Multivoraceae; genus Multivorans. Next base: position 63,898 of record OZ246956.1, on the reverse strand, counting down.
CCGCAGGCGGCTACGGAGCTGTGACCCTCAGAAGCCGCCTCCATGCAGGCGATGCGGGCTCTCCGGCGTTTAGCCGGCACGCCTCAGGACCTCGGCGGACGAGCCGGAGCGGTGGCTCTCCGCCCGTTGGGGCGGCGCGCCGGTCAGCGGGCGCCGCAGGCTGCTGGTGAGGACGCGCAGCTCGACATCGGCCGAAGTACCCGGCCGTTCGCCGCGCGACTTGGCGAGCTCCAACCGGGTTCTGAGCCCGTCGAGCAAGCGCGGGCTCTTCGGTGCGGCCTGCGCCCAGAGAGCGCGGACCGGCGGCGTTCGCGATCCCAGGTCGAGGATCTTCTGCGGCGCCGTCCCGCCAGCGCGGTACGGACTGGCGATCAGCAGTGCCGCCTGGTGGTTCTCAGCCGCTCGCCGCAGCCGCAGCCACGCCGACTCCTTGCCGCGGCCGCCGGGGACCGGGGGTAGACCGAGGTCGATCACGATCAGGGGGAAACCGCCGCCGATCAGCACTTCCGCGCTGCCCAGTGCCTGCTTCAGTCGTTCGGGCCGCGCCCAGAGCAGCCGTTCGAGGACGACCCCGGCGCGCGCCGCCGCCTGCGGATCGAAGTGATCTCCCAGATCGATCAGCGCCGCTGCCTCCCCGCTCTGGGTGGCCCCGGCGAGGAGCTCCAGCACGAGGGAGAAGCGGCCGCTGCTCCGGGGGCCGACCAGCTCGACTGTCTGTCCGCGGCGGATGCCGCCGCCGAGCAGGCGGTCGACGCCGGCAAGCCGCGTGGCGAACACGTCGTGGTCGGCTTCCACGATCGGTGGCCTCGTGAGATCGCCGTCCACCAGTTCCCGTCCGCTCCGGAGCTGGCGCACCAGGGACCGCGGCCATTGCGGGTCGGTGAGAGCTGCGGGCAGGGAAGTCACGGCGTCGAAGCGGAACGAGAGGAATGAAAGTGGGAAGAGAACATCTTAGCGCAACTAAGGCGTAAACGGGACCCCGGTTATTGCCGCTTCCCCGTTCACGGGAGAGGTCGCGAGACGTGCAGGGCAATGCCCCTGCTAAGACTTAGGGGGTAACTTTGAATAGGGAGATCCCTTATTCAAAGTTGCTGCACAAGAGCAGCAATCAACCGTCCAGAGCTCCGGTGCAGCTGCTGCCCTGGCCGGCGGTGCAGCCGAAGCAGTGGCCAGCCGTGGCGATGCAGGCCTTCTCGAGCGGCCCTCCCCGGACGAGGTCGGCGAGGCGCGCGGGGCGCCCGCCCACCGTCGCCTGCAGGCCCAGCATCTGGTTGAAGTCGCAGTCGTACAGGTTGCCCTGCCAGTCGACGCTGACGGTGTCGCGGCACATGACGCCCGGTACGTTCTCCGCGCTGTGGTTGTCCCGCAGCAGCGCCATGTAGGCGTCGAGTTCGCCGTGCGCTCTCAGGACGGCGCCGAAGCGGTTGATCGGCATGTTCGTGAGCACGAAGAGCTGGTCGAACACGATGCCGAATCGCCTCCCGAGTTCGCGCTTGTAGGCCGCTTCCAATTCCGCCTGCGGCGGTGGCAGCACGGCGCCCACCGGATTGAAGACGAGATGGAGCCGGCGCGCGTCGTCCTTTCCGTAGCCGAGATCGTTCAGCAGTTTGAGCGCGCGGATGCTGTCGCCGTACACGCCCTTGCCGCGCTGCTGCTCCACGTTCTCCTCGAGGTAGCAGGGCAGGGAGGCGATCACGGTGACCTGTTCGCGGGCCAGGAACGTGGCCAGCGTCTCCTGACCCTTCTCGAACAGCACGGTGAGGTTGCAACGGTCGATCACCTCGATGCCTCGCCGGCGGCCCGCCCGCACCAGCCGGCGGAACCCGGGATGCAGCTCCGGCGCTCCGCCGGTGAGATCGAGTGTCTCGATGTTCAGCCGGTCGATGGCTGCGATCACCTCGTCCACGATGGCGGTGGACATCATCTCGGTGCGGTGGGGCCCGGCGTTGACGTGACAGTGAACGCAACTCAGGTTGCAGCGATAGCCGAGGTTCACCTGCAGTGTGGCGATTCGCCGGCGTCGCAGCGGAGGGAACTCCGTCGAAAGCAGAACAGGTCGCGCGTCGAACATGGGCTCAGCCTTGAGGTCCGCTGAGAGTACCGCGTCACATCGGGGTGACGCGGTAAGGCACGACCTGTCGACTGGGTCTGCTGTTCCCCTGGTGGAGCCCGGTCAGCGCAGCCGTTGCAGGAACCACCATTGGTGTCCCTCGAGGTCCCGGGCGCCGTAGCTCCGGTCGACCCAGTAGCCCTCGCCGTAGTCCTGGGTCGCTGGCTCCATCGTGATCACGGCACCCGCCGCCCGCGCCCGTTCGCAGTGCGCGTCGGCGTCGTCGACGTGCACGGCGAGGGACTGCGTGTTCGCGCAGTCGAGCCCGCGGGGAGACTGCTGGTACGCCCGGTCGGGCTGCAGACCCGTCTGCCCGACCATGATGAGGCCGCCGTCCAGGACGAGCTGCGAGTGGACGATTCTCCCCTGCTCATCCTCGACCCGCTCCTGTACCTCGAATCCGAACGCCTTGGTCAGCCAGTCGATCGCGGCCGCTGCGTCGTCGTAGAAGAGGGAGGGCGAGATTCTCGGCCAGCCTTCAGGTGGTTTCTTCATGGAGTCCTCCAAGATGGAATCAAGCCCGATCCGGTCCTTGTCACCGACTGGTGCGCTTCGAGACTCTAGCTGTCGGTGGGTTCGCCGATTGGCGGCGGCAGGGTCGCTTCTCGCCGCCAGAACGGCCGGATGAAGCGGTCCTGAAGCCGTGCCCGCCTCAGGAGGGCGGCGCTCACGAGCAGGCACAGGGCAATGGCGAACACGGAACCCTCTACCCCGAGAGCGCCGCCGGAGAGGAAGTCGGGTCCGCTCAGTTGGGATTGGAGAACGCTTCGCACCTGGATGCCGGAGAGATTCGGGCCGAACACGCCCGCCACCATGAAGTTCCATCCGAAGTGGATACCGATCGCGAGCCATAGGCGCCGGGTCAGGACGTAGGCGGCGCCGAGTAGCACGCCTGCTTCGATAGCGATCGCCGCGGCGCCGTAGAAGGTCGCGTTTGGATTACTCAGATGTACGAACCCAAAGAGGGCTGCCGAGATGGCGAGGGCCAGCCATGTTCCGAGCCCCTCTTCAAGAATCCGGAACACGACACCGCGGAAGATCACTTCCTCGACATAGCCGGACGTGGCGGCGATGGCGAACGCGGTCAACAAGGCGGTCCAGGCATCGACTCCTTGCACCTGGTAGAAGCCGAGCGCGGCGATGAGCGCCACGATCAACGTCAAGCAGGCGGCGCCGACCAAAGCTCCCACGCTGGTTTCACGCAGTGCCCCGCGTAGGGAGAGTTCCGCGGCGGACCGTCGCTCCAGGAGACGGGTCATTCCAAGGTAGGCCAAGTGAACGGCGAGGATGGGAAACACCACTCCGACCACGACTCGCAGCCAGGTACTTTCCAACCACAGGCTGAGCCCGGCGGCCGACAGTGCCTGGATCACGGCGGCCGCGGCGATACCGGCGCCAAAGAGGACGATCCGGGTCAGCGGAAACCGGAGGACCCGAAGCCCCCATCGCTTCCACTGCTCTTCAGCGGGCGCCGCCGTCTCGTCCATGTCGCGATCTCCGGGAGGAGAGAGTCTGGTCTTGTACGTGCCTCCGAGGGTATCCCTCTAGTGGAGCGAGCCGAGGGATGTCCCGGTCGTTTCGACGCCGCCTGCAAGCCGCCTCTGGATGGGTCGGCGTCTCCTTCCGAGCCGTTACGCGGCGCGCGGTGCGTTTCGTTCGCGGGCTACTGCCTCCAGGTGCGGTGGCGGCCGCCACAGGCACTCCATGACGTAGGGCAGGTCGAGCGGCTCGCCGTCCCATCTCGGCATGGACTCCTTGCCCGTGATCAGGATGCCGGCGTTCTCCAGGTGCTCGACCAGCTTTCGGGCGGCGTGGAGCCCGACCGGTGGAGGCGCCGGACTCTGTTCCAGGGGCCGTCCCCGGCGATGGAAGAACCGTACGGCGCCGGCCTCGCTCATCCGCACGCTGAAGCCGCCTTCATGGAGCAGCCGGTGGTGTCGCCGGCAGAGGAGTACCAGGTTCGAGAGCTTCGTTTCGCCGCCGTCGGCCCAGTGGACGATGTGGTGGGCGTCGCAGTGCTTCGAAGTACAGCCGGGAAAGCGGCAACCCTGGTCGCGGAACTCCAGAGCGCGCCGGATCGGCGGCGGAATGGTGCGCCTCTTGCGGCCGACGCTCAGGATCTGGCCCGATCGGTGAGTGATCCGGACCTTGCCGGCGTCACAGGCAATGCGCCGGGTTGTTTCCGCGGAAACAGGGACTTGGGAGTCGCCGAGCCAGGCTCCGCGGGGTGAAGGTCGTCCGTTTGCCGGTTGGCGTCCGGCTGGCGCTTCCGTGGAGACGTGTTCGGCTTCAGCCGTTGGGACCACATACTCCTGTGGGTGCGTCGGTGGCGCTTCCGCGGAAACGCGTGCCGCGGGCGTTTCCGCGGAAACACACGACGTGCACCCAACGGCGGGCAACTGCTCAGGCACGCTCAATTCCTCCTCGCTCACATGAACCACGACCTGGTAGCGGTCGCCGCTTGAGCCCGGAGCGAGGCCGCCCGTGAGCGCGCTTTCGGCTACGAGGGCGAGCGCATCGGCTCGAACCTTGCCGGCAGGCGGCCGGTCATCCTGGGTTTCCGCGTAGAGCGTCTCGCCCGCCGCCTTGAGCGCCTTCATCACGACTTCGCCCGCCTCGGGCGCCAGGCGACCGCGGATGACGAACATGCCGTTCTCGTCTACGTGGGTTGTCACATGGCTCGACGCGTCGCGTAGTTCGTCCTCCGCGGCCTCGACTGAACGGTCGATTCTGCGCCACGCCCTGACGACCCGTTCGATGTGGGCTGCTGTTCCCGCTCGGCCGAGTTCGACCAGCTCCTTCTCCGTGTCGGGCCGTGCACGCGGGTCAACGCCCTGACCTTCGAGTACGAGAGCTCGCCCCGCTTCATCGCCTCGCTCATCACCGGTAGCTCGCCGAGTGCCCGGGCGACCCGCACGCGCTCGCGGGCCGCGTTGGGCGCCAGGCCGATGCGCCAGGTGAGCCAGTGCGCGCAACTCAGAAAGCCGCAGTTCCAGCCCTCCTCCTCATCGAACTTGCGGATCAGGACGAGCAACTCGTAGGTCGCCGCGTCGATGCGCGCCGCAAGCGTGGCGATCTCCTCGCCCATGCGCTCCTTGGCGTTCATGCTGGTTTCTTTGTCAATCATTCTGTTGCCATCCGTGCTGGGATTTGACGGTGAAGATTAGTGCGCTTCGGAGGCTGCCGAATCGGCCCTTCGACGCATCCCGCGAAGATGATGAAGCTATCATTTCGGGAGTAATGAACACAAGGAAATCCAAGGCAATGAACGTGCGGCAGAGACTTCCCAGAAGCCGCCGCCGAGGGCGCTGAGACCGTGGCGTCACCGTGCGGAAGAAGTCGGCAGAGACTGGCGGGCAAACGGGCCCGATCCATGCGTCGGACTTGCTTCCAGCGTGCAAGGGCCTAGACTCCAACCTTCATGGCTGCAAGCGCGACGACGACACGGTTGTCCACCCCGATGTTCCAGTGAGAAGCCGTTGACGGGCCAACTCTTCACCCACTACTTCCTCACCGAGGGCATTCAGGAGACCCCCGAGTGGCGGGAGTCCCTCCGGACACCGGAGGCGCTCACGGGATTCCGGGCCAGCGTGACCGAGCGCTTCGCGAGCATCAGTCGCTTCAGCGCCCCCAATGAGGCGGTCACCGAGGAGGAGCTGATCAGGCCGGTTCTTCGGTTGCTTGGATGGACGGACTACCTGCCGCAGCAGGAAGCGGCGCGTGGCGAGGATGTCCCGGACCACCTGCTGTTCGAGGACTCCGAGTCGAAAGGGCGCGCTGCCGAGCGGACGGCCCCGGACGACCGCTATGTGGATGCCCTTGTGGTCCAGGAGAGTAAGCGGTTCGGCTTGCCCCTGGATGCGCGGGATCGTTCGGATCGGTTCGTGCTCGGCACGCCGCACGGCCAGATCCTCCGGTATCTGGCTACCGCCTACAGCGTCTCGGATGGACGCATCAGCCGGGGCCTTCTGACAAACGGCCGCGTCTGGAGGCTCTACGACCACGAAGCTCGCCCGCGCGCGAGCGCCTACTTCGAGGTGGACCTGGGTGCGATCCTAGAGAGTGGGGACGAAGATGCCCTGAGGAGCTTCCTCCTTCTCTTTGGACAGGATGCGTTCGTTCAGCGGACGGGTGCCAGAGCAAGCTTCGTCGACCTGGCGATCGCCGAGGGGAAGCGGTACGAGGAGAGTGCGGCCAAGGACCTTTCCCAGGTCGTGTTCGGCGATGTGTTCCCGCGGCTGCTGAACGCCCTGGCCGCTCAGGCGCCGGAAGCCGACCTGCAGGAGATCCGGAATGCCGGCCTGATCTTCCTGTATCGCCTGCTGTTCGTGCTTTACGCCGAAGACCGTGGCCTGCTGCCCGTGAACGACTCGCGATACGACGACTACGGCCTGCGCGTGCGCGTCCGCGACGACATTGCGACGAGGTGGCGCGAGCGAGACACGTTCTCGAGCACGGCGAGCAACTACTACAACCGCCTCATGGAACTCGAGCTACTGCCAGAAGTTGTGGATCCGGTGATGCAGATCAGGCGGCGTATCCTCCTGGGTGTTCAACAAGACGCCCGGTCGGATGCCGGGAGAAAGGACACGCCGCCCATGCTCAAGATAGTCGAAACCGCCTCGGAGGGGAACACCGTCGTGCCTCTCGACGAGCTTTTCCGCGAGGGCGCTCGCCGGATGCTGGTGGAGGCCCTGGAGGTGGAAGTCTCCGAGTACGTGGAGAGACACCGCGCGGAACGCGGGGAGGACGGCCGTGCACTGGTGGTGCGCAACGGCCGGGCCCGCGCGCGGCAGGTGACGATGGGCGCCGGCACGGTGGAGGTCAGGGCTCCCCGGGTCGACGACCGGCGGCCTGATCATCGCTTCACGAGCTCGATCCTGCCGCCGTACATGCGCCGCTCGCCGAAGGTCGAGGAGGTCCTGCCGGTGTTGTACCTGCGGGGTTTGTCGACAGGCGACTTCAAGGAAGCGCTCGGCGCCTTGCTGGGGGAGAAGGCCTCGGGCCTGTCTGCATCCAGCATCGCGCGGATGACCTCGTCGTGGGAGAAGGAGTACCGGTCCTTCCGGCAACGAGACCTGAGCGCCGAGGACTACGTGTACGTGTGGGCGGACGGCGTGCATTTCCGGGTCCGTCTGGAGGACGATCGCCTGTGCACGCTGGTCCTGCTTGGCGTGCGCCGTGACGGGACCAAGGAGCTGATCGCGGTGGAGGACGGCTACCGGGAGAGCGCGGAGAGCTGGGCGAGCGTCCTGCGGGACCTGAAGCGCCGCGGCCTGCGAGCGCCAGTCCTGGCCATCGGCGACGGCGCCCTGGGCCTGTGGCGGGCGGTCCGCGACGTGTGGCCCGAAACCAGGGAGCAGAGATGCTGGGTGCATCGGCTGAGGAACGTGCTGGACAAGCTGCCGAAGCGGCTGCAGGCCAAGGCCAAGAGGGCTCTGCACGAGATCATGTACGCGGAGTGCCGCGAGGATGCCGAGGCGGAGATCGAGAGTTTCGCCGAGGACTACGGCGCCAAGTACCCCAAGGCGGTCGAATCCCTGCAAAGGGACCAGGACTGCCTGCTCAGCTTCTTCGACTTCCCGGCCGAGCACTGGCAGCACCTGCGCACCACCAACGCAGTCGAATCGACGTTTGCCACCGTCAAGCTGCGGCAGCGGGTCACCAAGGGCGCCGGGTCACGCACCAAGGCCCTGCTGATGGCCTTCAAGCTGCTCGACATGGCGCAGAAACGCTGGCGACGAGTCAACGCCCCGCACCTCGTTGCTCTGGTCAGAGAAGGAGTACCATTCACCGACGGAACTCAGGTCAGGAACGCTGCCTGATCAAATCGCCGATCCACAACTTTCGGCAATACCTCCTGTACGAGGGCAAGATGGTCCAGGCGTTCGACCACCGGGCGGCGAGCGTGGTCGTGAACCCGGAGAATCTGAACCGCCCCGCGCAGCCGCGCGAGGCAACGCTGGCGGAGCATGCTGATCCGGCTTGGTCGCCTGATCCGCAGTTCTGGGTTGCGGCTGACAAGGTGGAGTGGCCAGTGGGTGTCGACTGGGCACTCGCCTTCAAGGACGTCACGGCGCCGACGAACGTTCGCACCATGATCGCTTCTCTTGTACCTCGCTCCGCCGTGGGCAACACGCTTCCCCTGCTTACACCCGATGGTGCCCGCTCAGCTGCGGCGGCCGCGGAGGCATTGTCGCTGCTTGCCGCCAACTTCAACTCCTTCGTGTTCGACTTCGTGGCCCGGCAGAAGGTCCAGGGACAGCATCTGAACTGGTTCATCGTCGAGCAGTTGCCGGTGATTCTGGCTGGGGACTACAAGCGCCGGTTCGGGGACAGGACCGCTCTGGACATCGTCCGCGACCACGTCCTACGCCTGACCTACGCGGCGCACGACATGGAGCCGCTTGCGCGTGACCTTGGCTGCGGCCCGCGTCCCTTTTCCTGGGACCAGGAGGAGCGCCGGCACTTGCGAGCCAGGCTGGATGCTTTGTACTTCCTGCTCTACGGTTTGTGCCGGCAAGACGCGGAGTACGTGCTTCGGACTTTCCCGATCGCACAGCGGCAGGACGAGGCTCTCTTCGGGTCCTACCGAACGGGTGATCTCGTTCTCGCCTACATGAACGCACTGTCGGCAGGGGATTCCGAGAGCCGGGTCGACCTTTGAGGCGTTACGGGACCATCTTGTGGTTGAGGTGCCGCCAGGCCTCTGACTCAACGAACGGCTGCTATCGTCCCGGACCGCGACCGTACTGCAACGGCATGGCTTTGGCCTTCGGGCCCGCCTACTAGCGAGTTGAATCGGCGGTGGAGTAATAGTGTCTTACTTGGACGATCTTCCCAAGCACGACAAGAACCGCGAGCTCGACGAGGAGTCCAAGAGTCGCTTCAGGACGGCGATCTCGGATGGCGAACACTTCGTCGTTCAGTCTGTCGACGACTCCGACTACGGTGTCGACTTCTGGATCGAGGCGCGAGACGGCCACGAGATGACGAATGTCAGAGTCGCCGTACAGCTCAAAGGGACGCGGAGCGACGCCAGCGCCGACGGGGCCGTGAGTCGGTCCGTCAGAAGAACGACACTCAACTACCTGACGGTGCACCCGGCCTCCGTGTTCGTGTGCTATCACGCTCCGTCCGAGCGATTACTGGTTCGCAGAGTCGACGACGTGTTGCGCGAGTATGAGCATTGCCCGGGAGCCTGGGGCGATCAATCGACTGTAACTGTGAGGTTCAAAGACGCCTTTAGCCTCGAATTTCAGAAGAGACTGAAAGAGCACGCGATCGCCTCAGCGAGGGGCGCGCGAGACCGTCGGCATCTATACGCCACTCTGCCTCCGAACCGCTTGGCTGGCTTGCCCGAAGAAATGGGCGTGGACTTGCCTGTACCCGCCGACGTCGCGAGTGCCGAGGCGTTGTTGGCGGAACTCTATCGCCGAGGGCAGGACCGAACCATAAGTTGCAATTTCGACAAGTTTCACGCTGTACTGGGTACTTCCATCGGGAAGTTCTCGTACGCCTACATGGCGGAGATCAACCTGGGAGTCAATGGCCAGGAGGTCGACCGAGCCCGGGTTGCCAAGGGCATCGAGGTCCTGCAGGACGCCGCCAATGGCGGAGTGTTCTCGCCGGGATCCATGCTCTACTGCGTCGGCAATGGCTGGCTTGCCTTGGGTGACTACCGGCGTGCGGTGGAAACGTACGAGGCAGCTCTGGAGCTGTTGGAGGGGTCTGACGGTAGTGGTCTAGCAGCGATGTGTTGCAAGAACTTCGGTGCGGCGAAGGCGAAGCTGGGGGACGTCGAGGGCGCACACGTTCTCTACCGGAGGGCTCTCAAGTTCGACGCTGACCTCGCTGAGGCGCACTTCGCCCTCGCCCTCAGCTACAGGCGGAGCCCTGGAGGCGTGAGTGAGCTTGAGCGAGCCTTGGAGCACCTCGACGCGATCGTGTGTTCAGGAGGCTCGGCCCTGGCTCTGACGTCGGTGCAGGGCTGGCGTGCTGAGGTTCTGTTCGAGTTGGGCAGGACCGGGGAAGCGTTTCGGGAGATCCGGGCGTTACAGGGGCGTGCTCGGGAGTCGGAGTGGGTGTTGCCTTGGTGTGCGAGGTTGGTGGCGACCTACGGCAGAGCGTCCGTCGAAGCGGCCCGTCACGCGCTTCGATTCTGGGACGACTGCGCGGGTGTGCCGCTCGGGAGAACGGTGGTGGCAGAGCGTGAGAGGCTGCTCTGTGTGTTCCTGCTTCAGGCCGACGGCGAACGGACGGCCTACAACTACGAGAAGGTCAAGCGAAGCACCGAACAGCTAGTGGCGCGTGGCGCGACCAATCCAGCGTTCCTTTGGGATCGGTGTGGCCATTGGGCTCAGGACGATGGGGATTGGGTCGAGGCGGAGGAGTGCTACCGGCGGGCGTTCGACGTGTCTGCGGACGAATACGGCTACTGCTTCGGAACTGCTCTGAACTTCCTGGGGAGGTACGCGGAGGCCTTGCCGGTTCTGCTGGCCCAGGCACAGGAGCACCAGCCGGACGCGTTGAGCTGGTTTCAAGTTGGAGTCGCTAGGGCGGGAGTGGGCGATGTCGAAGGGGCAGTCGATGCGTATCGCCGAGCAGTGCAATTGGAGGAGGACTACGATCGGGCCTGGTTCAATCTGGGAGGTGTCTACTGGAACTCTGGAAGAGTCGCTGAGGCCAAGGCCACTTGGAGGGAGGCAGTACGGCGATTCCCGGCACACGAAGAGGCGAAAGAGATCCGGGAGAACGTGCCGGAGCTATTGACGGGATAGAGCGAGCCGCGTGCGTACGGTCTAGCAGAACCCCCTCAGTTCTCCGAGCCGGCTGTCAGGGATGTCACGGAGGGTTCGCCAGGTTGGTCCACGCGTACTCGCGAACGAGGATGTCCCGGAGGTTCCCGGAGGCGCCCGGAGGCCGGCCATGTGCTGCCGCCTTGCAAGGCGACATCGAGTTCGGCTCAGAACCCCGCGAAAGCTCGGACGAGTTGCGGCAGCGACTGCTATGTGGGGACGACCCAAGGGACCGGTTCCCACTCGTTGTTGATTCGATTCCGGTACGAGCCGGTGTAGCCGAAGAGCTTCATCAGCAGGAGTTCGACGTACCACTGACTGAGTCGTCGCGCCTCAATCAGGGCCTCGGTGGAGGCCGGGCTCACCATGTGAGGGTGAACTAGGTCGTTCCGAGCAGCAACGATCGCGTGAGGGCCGCTCGACCAGCAGTGTTCTTGGCCTGCCGCGACCAAGTGGCTCAACTCCATCGGGATGGTCTCGCTGATGTGCGCCTCGCCGAGCGCACGTCCGATCCACACGCCCGTCTTCTCCTGTTTCTTGCCGTCCTTGCGCTTTGGACCGACGTTTTTGTGCGTCACGCGCTCAAGTGCCGCCTGGGAGAGAACGAGGCCGGGCGCTACCGCGTTCGTCTCGTTGCTGCTGACGTACCACTCGATCGCGAACTCCACCGAACTGTCTGAGTCTGCCTCGTCGACCTTGAACTGTCTCCAGAATCCCGGGAAGGCGCCGGCGAGGGCATCCATGCCGTCGGACACGCTTCGCGACCAGGATGGTGTCGGATTCCATTCGGCGACTCCGTGGGAGCCCCACCACCGCCAGGAGCATTCGCCGTTCGCGGTCCTCCCCTCCACCTGAACCAGCGCGCACGAAGTCCCGCGAGCAAACGAGAGAAAACGCCGCAAGGCGAGAAGGACGTGCTCGGCGTCCGCGCGAGCGAAAACACCGCTGTCCCGGCGAACAAGGTGTCCGCGGTGCGTGACGACGTAGCCGCCGCTTGCAGCCAGCAGTTGCTCGTTTCGGCTGAGATCATGGTTGGCGGTCAGGGTTGTTCGGAAAGACGGCGTCTCAAGTTCGGCGTTTCCGCAGCGAATGCACTGCCCGCCTCTTTCGACGAACTCGTCGTGGCTGCCGTAGAGGTTGGGGAAATTGACCGCGCTGAACGAGACGGCCTGAAGCGGGTGCCCGCGATCGAAGACCGTAAAGGGCTGCTTCCTCGGGTGCAGGACGCCGCGAAGACCGGCGGGGCCGGGCAACGGGTGCGGCTTGAGCACTTCTACCTTGCCTCCGTTGTCAAGAAGAAGCGTCGCGCCTTTGTCGGTCTTGCTGAGCAGGTTGGGCGGAAAGGTCTCGTACTCCAGGACGAGTCGAGGACTGCGCGCCAGTTGGAGCACTGCCCGCACTGGCATCTCGGCGGGCTCGCCATTGATGGCGACTACTGTGCGCTCCTCGATCGTCGTTGAGGCATTCGGTTCGAGTGAAGCCGGTGCTGAGGACTCGATGCTCATCGCTTCTCCTTGTGCTGGCGGGCGTGAACGAGCGTGGTTGCGCCCGTTACCAGCCGGGTGAGCCGGGTCTCGTGCCTTGGCCCCGAGTAGCTCGCTACGCGACGGTCAGCCGTCGGTGAACGGCATCGCGGAACTCGGTGAGATCCTCAAGTCGATTCTCCAGCACGTCCCGAACGATCGCCAGATTTGTCCGGGCGTACTCGTGAACGAGGATGTTCCGGAAGCCGACCATGTGCTGCAGGCGTTGAGCTAGATTGTCGGTGAGCCAGTCCGCGGAGTTCAGGATGACGAACAGGTCCCGATTGTGTTCGGGTTCCCCGAGCTTGTCGTCCGAGACGATGTGCGAGGCGACATCGAGTACCGCCTGGATCGCTAGTTGCAGCGTCATCAGGATGAACCGCTGCTCCTTGAGATCGGTCTCCAGAAGGTCGGGTCGACCAAGCCTGTGCAGGTCGGCCAGGTAGGTCTCGATCTCGGCGAGCTTCTTTGCGACCAGTTCGGCGTCGGTCATGAGGTGGAGCCGTGGCGGTAGAGCCGGCGGATCGGCTCCATGTCGAAGTACTCGTTGCGGGACTTGACTTCCCAGGCCACGCGCCGCCGATGGTCCCGCTCGATCAGAAGTTGACCATCGCGACGCACCCGGTGCGCCAGATCGCATGACGCACGGTTGAGGATGACGACTTGGACCGATCGTTTGAGTTGGTTCTGGAGCCGGGCGGCGAGGCCGAGTCGGAGGCCCTCGAGGGTGTCTGGCGGATCCTCTTGGAGGAGCAGGGCCAGGTCGACATCGCTGTCACGGCGGTGGGTGCCGCGGGCGACGGAACCGTACAGGTATGCGGCGATGACGTCCGGCTCGGTTTCGAGTTCCTCCCGGAGTGTCGCCGCTATGGGCCTGGCTTCGACGGTTTCGGTTGACATTGGCGACTGTCGCCTTATTGAACCACATCACCCCAGTTCGGCGCGGCCGCAGCCTCACCCTCGCCTGCCGCCCACTCGATCGTGTCGCCGACCCAGGTCTGGAACATCTCGTGGGACCAGACGTCTTCGCGGTGGCCCATCGCGTTGTGGAAGACGCGGCCGTCGCCCAGTTCCCGGCACCAGACGATGGGGTAGGGGGCGATGTCGTAGACCTCCTGCTTGGACCGTTCTTCGCCCGGGTCCATCAGGGCGAGGACGTGCAGTTCGTCCTGGGCGACGTTCTTGTACAGGTACCACTCGTCCATGATCTTCCAGCCGTCTTCGACGTTGGCCATCGTCGGGTGGCCGGCGTCGGCGACTCGGACGATGCCTTCGAACTGCCTGCCGTGGTGGAGGAACTCGCCGCCGATCATGCCGATGTAGGGCGTCACCTCGTCACCCTCGCCGTGGAAAGTGTCGGTCGCGGGGTGGAAGCCGACAAAGCCGCCGCCGGCTTCGATCCACGCGATCAGGTCGGAGACGCCGTCGGCGCTCATCGGGGGATTGCCGTCGCCGCGGAAGAAGCCCTCGCCGGTGCCGCCGCGCTGGGTCAGGTCGCCGGTCGTGTAGAAGATGACGACGTCGAAGTTGGCGAGCTGGGTGGCGTTGATCAGGCCGGCGTCCTTGGTGGACGTGACGGCGAAGCCGCGCTCGGCGCCGATCTGGGCGAGGACGGTGTCGACGTGACTGGGATGGCCGTCGGTGCGGTTGATCGCGGAGTGCTGGAAGCCGGAGGACTTGCTGAGGAAGAGGACGCGGATGGGGGCGTCCGCTTCGTCTGCGGAGGCGACGGCGGGGGTGGCCGCGAGGAGCAGCAGGGCGAGGGCGAGTGGGGCGAGGCGGCGAAGGTAGATCATGGGCGAAAACCTACCACCGCGCAGGCTCGCCGCTTCGCGGCGTTGCTCCGGATGCCGGCGGGGACGCCGGCGCACCCAGTCTTTAGCTGAACCTGGAGATGACGTCTTCGCCGAACTGGGAGAGCTTGTCGGGCGGCATCGGCGGGAAGATGACGCGGGAGACGCCGAGTTCCGCCATCCGGGCGACGTGGTCCGGCGGTCCGCCGTTGGCGGTGATCTCGATCGCGTCCGGATCACGGCCGGCGGCTTCGGCGCTCTCGCGCATGACGCCGAGCAGGTGCTTCAGCTTGTCGATGTCGCCGAGGGCGGGGAAGAAGCCGTCGCCCAGCTCGCCGGCCCGCCGTGCGGCGCGGTCCGAGTGGCCTCCGACCACGATCGGCACGGAACCCTGGGTCGGCTGCGGCCGGCTGAAGCAGTCGGAGAAGGAGACGAATTCGCCGTCGTGGCTCGGGCAGTCCTCGGTCCACAGGGCGCGGAAGGCGTGCAGGTAGTCGTCGAGGCGGCGTCCGCGGCCGGCGAAGGGAACGCCGAGGGCGTTGAACTCCTCTTCGAGCCAGCCGACGCCGACGCCGAGGATGGCGCGGCCGCCGGAGAGCTTGTCGAGCGTGGCGACGGCCTTGGCGGTGACCAGCGGATTGCGCTGCGGGACGATCAGGATGCCTGTCGCGAGCTTGATGCTCTGGGTCGCCGCGGCCACGTAGGATAGCCAGATGAGCGGGTCGGGGATGTCGAAGTCCTCGCGCCCGCCGGGCATCTTGCCGCTCTCGTCATAAGGATAGGGGGAGGCGTAGCCGCGCGGGACGACGACGTGCTCCACGGTCCATAGCGAGTCGAAACCGGCGGTCTCGGCTGCCTGAGCCAGGGCCGCGGCCGGCGGGCCGTCGACGAACGGGCCGGTGTTGGCGAACATGATGCCGAACTTCATCTCTTCTCCTTGTTCTTCGGGCGTTGGCGCGCGGGACTGTAGCAGCCGTTTGCCGCCTGGTTCGCCGCGTTTCCGGGGGCCTTTCCCGTGAGTTTGCGGCGGGCGCTCGACGCGGTCGCGCGCTGGACGATCCGGTCGCCCTGGAGCGCGATCGGATGGGCGGTCGTGCCGGCGCTCGCCCTGGCGATGCTGCTGCCGGCAACGCCGGTCGACCTCACCTTCATGGGGGTGATGAATCGTGACAACGAGCACGTCGGCCGGTACTTCGAGATGTCGGAGCGCTACGAGCTCGGCGGGCTGCTGCTGGTACTGCTCGAGGGCGAGGAGGAGCTGCTCGACGACGCGGTCGAGCGCACGATTCGCGCCGCACAGGCCTTGCCGTCGGTCGCCGCGGCTCGCCGCCCCCTGCCGCTGGACTGGCTCGAGGAGCAGGCGCCGTGGCTGGTCGAGCGGTCCCTGTTCGACCGCTGGCTCGGGCTCGCCGAACGGCCGGCCGACCTTTCGAACGCGGCCGAGTTCGTGGCTTCGGCCTTGGCGCTTCGCGTCGCGGTCGCGAGTGTGCCCGGCGCCCGTCTGGTCGAAATCAAGATGGCCACGGACCCGCTGGCGGAGGAGGTGGGCCAGAGCGCGTTCTTCGAACTCGAAGCGGCGGTCGAGAGCGCACTGGCCGGCTCGGGTGTGATGGCCGGCTTCTCGGGCCTGCCGGCACTATCGGCGGGTGACCAGGAGCAGACCCTGGGCGCGATCAAGCGCCTGACCCCGATCAGCCTCGTGCTCGTGCTGCTTCTCTTCCGGATCGTCGAGAAGCGGCCGGGCGGCATGCTGTCGGTGGCCGCGGTCCTGGTCCTCTCGATTGGCGCCGCTCTGGGCGCGGTCGGCCTCCTGACCGGGAAGCTGACGGTGATGGAGACGTTCTTCGGCGTCACCGTGTTCGGTCTCGGCATCGACTTCGCCGTTCACCTGTTCGTGCGCCAGAGGGAGGAGCTGGCTCGCGGCCGTCCGTTCGAGGAAGCGCTCCGCAGGACGGTGAGAGGCGCCGGCCGCGGCGTGGTGGCCGGTTGCATCACGACCGCGGGCGCCTTTCTGATCGCGGCCGCCGCGCCGGACCCGGTGGCGCTCCATCTTGGCCTGTCGGGCGGCTTGGGCCTGCTCTTCTGCCTGCCGCTGACGCTGCTGATCCTGCCCTCGGTCTGGGTGTTGCGGGAGCGACGGAGTCGGCGGCGCTCGACGCCCGCGGCCGGGGCCGCCGGCGGGCGCGCGACGCCGGTCCGCGTTCCCGGCCTCCCATCCGTAGTGCGGTGGGCGACGGTGCGCCCGGTGCGCTGTCTGCTGGTAAGCGCCGTCTTACTCGCGGTGGCCCTCGCGGGGTTGCCGCGGCTGCAGGTCGAGACGCGGCTGGAGCGGATCATGAATCGCGGTGTGCCGGCGATCGCGATGGTCGACCGGATTCAGGAGGTCCTGGGGACCAACGGTGCGCCGTGGATCCTGGCGGCGGAGAGTCTCGATCAGGCCCGCGACTTCGCGCGCCGGCTCGACGGGCACCCGCTGTTCAGCGAGACGATCAGCCTCGGCTCCATCCTGCCGGCAGATCTCGGGGAGCGGGCCGAGGGGCTGGACCGGGTGTTCGGCCCCGAGGACCGGACGGCCGCGCCCGTCGCGGGAACGGGCGATCCGTGGGCGCTGGCGGTGGGAGCGCTCCGCCGAGCCGCGGCTGCCGGCCCGCCGTCCCTCGACTCGCTGCCGCCCGGGCTGCGCGAGAAGTTCATCGCGCCCACCGGGGAGTTCCTGGTCTACGCCTACGCGACGGACTCGAAGGCGGACGGCGCCCTGGCCCGGCGTCAGCGCGAGGTGGTGCAGGCGATCGACCCTGGCGCCAGCGGCCTGCTGGCCGTCGTCGAAGGGATGATGATCGGTGCCCGGCCGTGGATCCCGTGGATCGCTCTTTCGATTTTGGGATTCGTGCTGCTCGTCCTCTGCGTCGACTTCCGGCGACCCGCCTCGGTCCTGCTGGCGGTGTTGCCGGTGCTGGCCGCCGTACCGTTCACCCTGGGCGTGCTGTGCTGGATCGGCATTCCGTTCAACGTGATGACCTGGCTCGTCCTGCCGCTGATCTTCGGGCTCGGCATCGACGATGGCATCCACGTCGTCCACAGGTTCCTGGACGATCCGGCTCAGCCGATTCGCGTGGCTGCCCTGTCCGTGGGGCGGGCGATCGCGATGACGACGCTGACCACGGCGGCCAGCTTCTCGATCCTGCTGTTCACCGACCATCCGGGCCTGGAGACGATGGCCGCGGTCATGCTGATCGGTTTGCCGGCCTGCCTGCTGGCGTCGGTCACGGTGCTTCCGGCGGCGGCGGTCCTGCTGCTCGGAAGGCGGTAGCCTCGGCGGCGATGACCGAGCCGCGCATTCTCTCGCTGATCGCGAGCGCAACGGAGATCGTGTGCGCGCTCGGCTTCGAGGACTGCATGGTGGGCCGATCGCACGAGTGCGACTTCCCGCCGTCGGTCGAGAAGCTCCCGGTGTGCTCGTCTTCGAAGGTGGACGTCGACGGTTCGAGCCGGGCCATCGACGACCAGGTGCGCTCGATCGTGGCGGATGCTCTATCGGTCTACCGGGTGGACGGCCGGCTGCTCGACGAACTCGCGCCGACGGTCATCGTGACCCAGACCCAGTGCGAGGTCTGCGCGGTCAGCCTGAAGGACGTGGAGGAGGCGGTCTGCGAGCTCGTGAGTTCCATCCAGGCGCTCGATGACGAGCGCTCGGACTGGTTCGCGGGTGGCGCGGGTTCGCGCCACCCGGGTTCCGAGCCCCGGATCGTCTCGCTCGCGCCGATGGACCTGGGCGACGTGTTCACGGATATCCGCACGGTTGCCGAGGCGGTCGGTCGCCCGGAGCGGGCCGAGCGGCTGAACGCCGGCCTGACGGCGCGCCTCGACGCGATCGGCGAGCGTTCCGGGCAGCTCGCCGAACGGCCCACGATCGCCTGCATCGAGTGGATCGACCCGCTGATGCACGCCGAGAACTGGGTGCCGGAGCTCGTAGAGATCGCCGGCGGCTCGGTGATGCTCGGCGAGGCGGGAAGACACTCCGGCTACTTCGAGTTCGAGAAGATGATGGAGGCCGATCCCGACGTCATCGCGGTCATGCCCTGTGGCTTCGACATTCCGCGCACCGCGGCTGAGATGCCGCCCCTCGCGGCCCGTCCCGGCTGGTCCGACCTTTCCGCGGTGAAGAATGGCCGCGTCTTCCTGACCGACGGCAACCAGTACTTCAACCGGCCGGGTCCCCGGGTCGTCGAGTCGGCGGAGATCCTGGCCGAACTGCTGCACCCGGAGGTCTTCGATTTCGGTCATCGCGGGTCCGGCTGGACGGAGTGGGTTGGCTGATCCTGGAGTCGAGCGGCCCTCGCGGAGGTCGCTTCGGTACACGGATGGGGTGGGTCTCTGGTGCGTTCTCGGGTACGCGGCCCTGGCCGCGCTCGCGCGACAGCCCGGTGAGCCCGACCTGCGGGCGTTCTTCCTGCTCGTCGCCTGGATCGGTCTTCCGGTCTTCGGCCTGTTCTTCCACTTCCGAAAGACGGGGGAGTCCTTCCCGGTCGGTCGACTGTTCTTCTGGGCGGTCGCCTTCCGCCTCTGCGGATTGATCGGTGGTCCGTTCTACGAGGACGACTTCTATCGCTACCTGTGGGACGGATTCCGGTTCGCTACCGCGGGTACGCCGTACGGCATGGCACCCGAGGAGTTCTTCATCGACCCGGCGGTGCCTGCGCTCTTCCAGGGCGTCCTGGATGGCGTGAACTACCCGGAACTGCCGACGATCTACGCGCCGGTCACCCAGGTCGTCTTCCTGGTCGCCTACTGGATCAAGCCGGCGAGCGTTGCCGTGCTGCAGGCGATCCTGATCGCGGTCGATCTGGCCGCCGTCGCCCTGCTGCTCCGCCTGGCACCGGCCCGGAACGTCCTCCTCTACGCGTGGTGCCCGCTGGTCGTCAAGGAGATCGCCTTCACCGCTCATCCGGACGGCGTCGGCGTCTGCCTGCTGCTGGCGGCGGTTCTGCTCGCGCGGGCCCGTCGCTGGTCGGTCGCGGCCGTCCTGCTCGGGCTGGCGGTGGCGACGAAGGCGTTCGCGCTCGTCGTGGCGCCGCTGATCCTGGTCGGCGGGCGGGTCCGCCACTGGCTGCTCTTCGCGGCCACGGTGGCGGCGGCCTACCTGCCGTTCGTCCTCGCCGGAGGCACCGATCTCACGTCGCTTGGGACGTTCACGCGCGACTGGGAGTTCAACTCGGCCGTGTTCGGGGTGCTCGGGACGTTCCTGGAGGCTTCGCATGCGCGGCTTGTCGTCGGCGCCGCGTTCGTCGCCTTCTGGCTTGCCTGGGCCGTTCGCCACATCCATGTCCGGCGCGATGAGCGGGGAGTTCCCCGCGGCGACTGGCTGTTCGGTGCGCTGCTCCTGCTGTCGCCTGTGATCAACGCGTGGTACCTGCTTTGGCTGCTGCCCTTCGCGGTACTCTTCCCGACGGCCTGGGCGTGGACGGCTTCGGTGGCCGTGCTGCTCAGTTACGTGACGGGACTCAACATCCCGGACTACGCGTTGCAGGCCTACGAACAGCCGGCATGGGTTCGCGGACTGCAGTTCGGTCTGATCGGGTCGGCCTTGGCGGTCGACCTGTTCTTGCGGAGACAGCGGCTGGCGCGGCTTCGGGCGCGTCCGCCGGAAACGGGAGGAACGATGCGAGGAGACATGGAATGACGGCTCGCCGGTGGGCGGGCGTTCTGGTTGCGGCGGCTCTTTCCGCTGCCTGCGGCGCCCCGGAACCCGATGAGATCGCGGGCTGGAACGCCAGCGACGAAACGAATACGGAACGGATCGATCACGGCGCCTGGCAGGAGCTGCTGGACGTCTACGTCCGCGCCGACGATTCCGGCGTCAACCTGGTGGACTACGCCTCGTTTTCGGCGAGCGACGGCGACCGGGCGAAGCTGGCTGCATACCTTCGGTACCTGCAGGGGCTCGATCCGCTGGCCTACCCGCGGGCCGAACAGATGGCGTACTGGATCAACCTCTACAACGCGCTGACGGTCCACGTCGTGCTCTCGGAGTATCCGGTGGATTCCATCAAGGAGATCCACGTGGGAGTCGTTCCGAACACCGGGCCCTGGGGTGACGTGCACGCCAGCGTGAACGGCCGGGATCTGACCCTGGACGACATCGAGCACGGCATCCTGCGGCCTCTATGGAAAGACAAGCGGATTCACTACGCCGTGAACTGCGCCGCGTACGGCTGTCCCCATCTGCTGGCGACAGCCTTCACGGCCGCCAACACGGAATCGCTGCTGGAGCAGGGGGCTCGCGACTACGTGAACAACCCACGGGGAGTCGATTTCGTCGACGAGGACTTCATCGTCATCTCGAGCATCTATGACTGGTACGCCGAGGACTTCGGCGATACGGAGGAGTCCGTGGTGGCGCACCTCGTCGAGTACGCCGACGAGCACCTCGCCGGGCGTCTCGAGGGCTTCGAAGGCTCGGTCGACTACGAGTACGACTGGAGCCTGAACGCCCCGTAGAAGCCATGCGCGGCGGAACGCTCCGACCTGGGAACCCCTTGTGGCGCAATCTGCGCCGCACGCGAACCGCTCCGTGCACCCGTCATCGGGCGCCAAGCGCCGGCGCCGGGTCGTTCCGCCGCGCTCGGGTTGCCCGCGATCAGTAGGTGTCGAACGAGAAGCCGACCGAGACGCTGACGACGTCGCTGGCCGCCGTGTTGCGACCGTCCAGCACGGCGCCGTAGGAGACGCCGAGGTTCGTCGTGTCCGTCAGGCTGAAGCTCAGCGTGCCGATCAGGAGTTGGATGTCCTCTTCCAGTTCCGGGAACCGGGCCGGCGTGAAGGGCGGCACGCCGATGTCGAGTCCCGAGGACTCGGCGTCGACCATCCGGTAGTCCAGGCTGAGGCCCGAGCCCGCGCCCATCGCCACGCCTGCCGAGAGGTTCAGGAAGGTGTCCGCGGGGACGTTGCTGTTGCGGTGGCGGTAGCCGAGTTCGCCGGAGACGGCGACCCGATCGCCGACGAGCTTGCCGACGATGACGGACAGCTCCGCGCCGTCGCCGCCGTCGCCCAGCGAGCTGATGTAACCGGTCGTGTAGTCGCCGGCAATGATCACTCCGCCCCGCAGGGCCGTGGTCGCCCCACTGCCGGTCAGTTCGTCGGTCATCCGCCACACGATGCCGGCGGAGAGGTCGACGAGTCCGCTCAGGTTCTCCTTGGGCGGGAAGGGCGCCATGGGTCCGGCAGGGAAGGTGCTCTCGGCCGTTCCGACGCGCAGGTCGAGCGCCCAGGCGTCCGACAGGCCGTAACTTCCGGTGACCCAGAGCGTCTGCTGCTCGAGATCGTTGCCGCCGCCGGGGGTCGGCCTCTTCTCGGTCTGGCGGTAGAACTCGGTAGCCTCCTGGGAGACGTAGGAGACGGTGATGTCCCCGGCGCCTGGAGCGGGAAGCCAGGGAGACGCCTGGCCGAGGACGGGGGCCGCCGACGGCGCGGCGGCGAGGAGGATGACGGGAAGGATCGGAAAGCGCACGGACGCCTTCCCGCCGGTACGGCTATCGCGGGGCATCGGTGTGTCCCTTCCTACAGCTTGTAGCGCCGGGTCAGATAGAAGTGGACGAGTTCCTGCTCGTCCGGCTTGCCGTCGCACTGGGCGGCGCCAGCGCCGGGGCAGAGGACGCCGATGTGTTCGTCGTCCGCCGTGCCGGGCTTGGTCGCTTCGTCCCGCGCCTCGAGGCTGTCCTTGAGGCTCATGGCGCGGTTCCGGTCGAGATCACGCTTCTGCAGCGGGCAGGACGCGCAGACGAGCTTCTGGAAGGTCAGGGCCTTGCCCATGGTGTAGGCATCTCGGGGATTCATCCCCTTGCCGGCGGCGATGGAGCCGGATGCGACCAGGGCCGTCGACACGAGGGTCGTTGCCAGGACGCATGCCGACAGCCCGATGATGAACCGTCTCATTGGCGGGTCGTTCTCCTGATTGCTGATGTCGATGAGGCCCCTGGAACGGGCCCGATTACGATGGGCGGACGGTAGCATGCGAGAGGACCGTTCGCGCAGGTTCGGCCCGCGGCCCGCTGTGCCACAATCACCGGCCTTCATCGAACAACGACGGCACGGGAAGGAGCGGCGGGCATGATTCGGACGGGTGAGTGCAGAGGCTTCGAGGTGTCGTTGGAGGATCCGGGGATCCTCGTCGTCACGTTCAACCGGCCGGACCGGCTCAACGGCATGGACGCGCCGATGAAGCGTGACCTGCTGGAGACGCTCAACCAGGCCGCGATGGAGGATTCCGTGCGGGTCGTGCTGTTCACTGGTAGCGGCAGGGCCTTCTCGGCCGGCGACGACATCAGCGGCCAGGACAAGGGCCGGCGCGGCGAGGCGCTGGTGCCTGACATTCACCGCGGTCACGACAACGTGCTCGGCACGATCAACGGGCTGCGCAAGATCTCGCAGCCCATCAACACGGCGATCCGGGGCCTGGACAAGTTGACGATCGCGGCGATGAACGGCGTGGCGGTCCAGACCGGCTTCTCGCTGGCGCTGAGTTGTGACTTTCGGATCGCCTCGACGGCGGCGCGCATGGGCAGCGGCACGCTCCGCTTCGGCCTGCTGCCGGACGAGGGCGGCCACTACCTGCTGCTGCAGATGATGGGTTTGCCGAAGACGATCGACTTCCTCATGCGCAACCGGCTCGTCGGCGCGGCGGACGCGCTCGACCTGGGTCTCGTCCACGAGGTCGTGGAACCGGACGAGTTGATGCCGCGGGCCATGGATCTTGCCCGCGAACTCGCGAACGGGCCGCAGGTGGCGATGCGCCTGCTCAAGCGCAGCCTCTACAACGCCGCCGACCAGACTTGGGAGCAGTCCCTCGAGGACATCGCGGCCCGGACACCGATGGCCGACCATCACCCGGACTCCCGTGAGGGTGTGGCGGCCTTCCGCGCCAAGCGGACGCCGGCCTTCAACGCCTGGTTGGAGGATTAGGAACCGACCGACCGTACGGTAGGTGCTATTCTCCTTCAACGTCGACGACATCGAACCACCGCAACCAATCGAAGCCAGGGAGCTACTCCATGACTGACGCCGTCATCGTTTCCACCGCCCGTACGCCGATCGGAAAGGCCTATCGCGGCGCCTTCAACAACCTCGAATCGCCGACCATGGGCGCGGCTGCGATTGCCGCCGCGGTCGAACGCGCCGGTGTCGAGAAGGGCGAGGTCGACGACGTCGTGATGGGCTGCGCCATGCAGCAGGGCTCCCAGGGCAACAACGTCGCTCGGCAGTGCGCGATTCGTGCCGGCATGCCGGTCGAGGTCTCGGGGATGACGATGGACCGGCAGTGCTCGTCGGGCATGATGGCGATCGCCACCGCCGCCAAGCAGGTCATGGTCGATGGGGCGCCGGTCGTGGTCGCCGGCGGCATCGACTCGATCAGCCTCGTCCAGAACGACAAGATGAACCACTTCCGGACTCCCGATCCCTGGATCCGGGAGAACAAGCCGGATCTCCACCTGCCGATGATCGACACCGCGGAAGTCGTGGCGAAGCGCTACGACATCAGTCGCGAGCAGCAGGACGAGTACGGGCTGCAGAGCCAGCAGCGGACCGCCGCCGGCCAGGAATCGGGCGCCTTCGACGACGAGATCATCGCGATGAATGCGACGAAGATGATCCTCGACAGGGCGACCGGCGACATCAGCTTCGGCGAGGTCGAGTTGAGCCAGGATGAGGGCAACCGCCCCACCACGACGATCGAAGGCCTCTCCGGGCTGAAGCCAGTACGCGAGAACGGCACGATCACGGCGGGCAACGCCAGCCAGCTCTCCGACGGTGCGTCGGCGTGCGTGGTCATGGACTCGAAGCTGGCCGAGCAGCGTGGCCTCGAGCCGCTCGGCATCTACAAGGGGATGGCGGTCGCCGGCTGCGAACCGGACGAGATGGGCATCGGTCCCGTCTTCGCCGTCCCCAAGCTGCTCAAGCGGTTCGACCTGACGATGGACGACATCGACCTCTGGGAGCTCAACGAGGCGTTCGCGGTCCAGGTGATTTACTGCCGCGATCGGCTGGGCATCCCGAACGAGAAGCTGAACGTGAACGGAGGCGCGATCTCGATCGGCCATCCGTACGGCATGAGCGGTGCGCGCCTGGTCGGTCACGCGTTGATCGAGGGCAAGCGTCGCGGCGCGAAGAACGTCGTCGTCACGATGTGCATCGGCGGCGGCATGGGCGCCGCGGGACTGTTCGAGGTGGCGTGAGGCTGAGGGGCGCTACGGGAATCGCAAGACTCCGGCGGCGGTTCTTCGTCGCCGCCGGCGTCCCGCTGCTCCTCGCTCTGACCTCCGGGCCGGCCACGGCCCAGACCGAGTTTCACTTCCAGTTCGGCGAACTGCTGAACCCCTTCTCCGCGCAGGAGGAGGAGAGCTTCGTCCTGACCCTGCAGCAGGCGGCGCAGTGGAAGTACGGCGACAGCTTCTTCTTCATCGACTATCTCGACGACAAGGGCAGCGACGGTTTCAACGAGCGGGACTTCTACGGCGAGTGGTATCCGACGCTAAGCCTCGGCAAGATGACCGGGAAGACGGTCGGCGGCGGCCCGCTGGCCGACGTCGGCTTCATCGCCGGCGTGAACGCCGCCGGCGACGCGAAGGTCGTCAAGTACCTGCCGGGCCTGCGCCTGGCCTGGAAGGCGTCCGGGTTCATCTTCCTGAACACGGACCTGATGCTGTACCTCGACGGCAGCAGCGGCGTCGGCGCCGGCGGCGCGCCGCGGACCGACGACAGCTACTGCTTCGACGTGAACTGGCTGTACCTGTTCTCCGCCGGTGAGCAGAGCTTCCAGATCACCGGCCACGCCGAGTACATCGGCAGCGTGACGAACGAGTTCGGGCAGACCTACGGCGGGTCGATCCTGGCCCAGCCGCAGTTCCGCTGGGACGCGGGCAAGGCGTTCGGCGGCGACGCCGGCAAGCTCTTCGCGGGTATCGAGTACCAGTACTGGAGCAACAAACTCGGCACGGACGAAGACGAGAGCGCCGTCCAGTTGCTGCTGGCCTGGCAGTTGTAGCTACGTCGGATCCCAGGTGAACACGTCGGTCGTCCGGTCGAGGTCGTGGAACGACCCGGCCAGCGCCGGCATGCCGTACTCGGCGATCGCCTCCGGGGTCCAGCCGTCGCTGTTGTGGACCGAGCGGACCGGCCTGGGTTGGCTCATCAGGAAGATCTCGTTCTTCCGCACAGTGAAGATCTGACCGCTCGTGTCCTTCGCCGAATCGCTCAGCAGGTAGACGGCAAGCGGCGCGACGAGCGCCGGGGTCATCTCCTTCATCTTGGCGACCCGCGCGGCCTGAGCCGGGTCGGCGGTCGGGATCGTGCCGATCAGCCGGGACCAGGCGAACGGGGCGATGCAGTTCGAGCGCACTTCGAAGCGCTGCATGTCGAGAGCCAGGGACTTCGACAGCCCGACGATGCCCAGCTTGGCCGCGGCGTAGTTCGCCTGGCCGAAGTTGCCGATCAGCCCCGAGGTCGACGTCATGTGGACGAAGGCGCCGCCGATCTGCTTGCGGTAGTGGGGGGCGGCGGCCCGCGCCATGTTGAAGCTGCCCTTGAGATGCACGGCGATCACGGCGTCCCAGTCGCTCTCGGTCATCTTGTGGAAGATGCTGTCGCGCAGGATGCCGGCGTTGTTCACGACGCCATCGATCTGGCCGAACTCGTCCAGGGCCTGTTCGACGATCCGCCCGGCGCCGCCCCAGTCGGCGACGCTCTCGTAGTTCGCGGCGGCGCGGCCTCCGGCAGCCTGGATCTCGGAGGCGACGGCCTGGGCCGGTGTCTGGTCGCCGCCGTCGCCGCGCTCGGAGCCGCCGAGGTCGTTCACGATGACCGACGCGCCATGGGCGGCGGCGAGCAGGGCGATATCGCGGCCGATGCCGCGGCCGGCGCCGGTTACGGCGATCACTTTCTCGTGCAACATGCGGGTGTTCATACGGTTCTCTCCCAGGTGGCTGGCAGTCAGGCCGCGGCAATCGCGGCGATGGTTCGACAACCGTCGAGGTACTCCCGTACATCGACGTACTCGTCCACGGTGTGCGGGTTGTGCTGTCCGGCGCCCAGGGTCACGGTGGGCAGACCCTTGGCGTTCAGGTAGTTCGCGTCGAGGCCGCCGTTGGCGACGAGGTACTCGGCTTCCATGCCGAGAACTGCCCGCACCTGCTCCGCGGCGAGCTGTATCGGCGGTGAATCCCTGGGCATCTCGAACGCGTCGTAGTCGGTCTCGGCGCGGAAGTCGACGCTGCCGCGGTTGCCGTCGGAACTCGTGACGCTGCGCGCGGCCCGTTCGAAGGCGTCGCGGTAGGCGGCCGTGATCTGCGCGAGGAACGCCTTGTCGTGGCTGCGGGATTCACCGGAGACGAAGACGTGATCCGTCACCTGGTTGCTCGCCTCGCCGCCGGCCATGCGGCCGATGTTCGAGGTGCCGCTGCCGGCCGGAAGTTCGATCTTGCCGAAGTAGCCCTGGGCGGCCACGTCGGCGACGGCCCGTGAAGCGATGAGCGCGGCGGAGATTCCGTGCTCCGGATGCACACCGGCGTGCGAGGACTTGCCATGGATGTCGACCTGCCAGCGGTCGGCGCCGGTGGCGCCGACGATCACGACGTGGGCCGGGCCGGAGTCGATGTTGAAGCCCATCTCCGGATTCCCGAGGCGATCCAGTTCCACGGTCCGCGCGCCCCACAGGCCGACTTCCTCGCCGACCGTCATCAGCACCGTGATCGGCGGCCTCGGTGTGTCCTGAGCGAGCAGGGTCTCGACCATCGTGACCAGGGCGCCGATCGAGGTCCGGTTGTCGCCGCCGAGCGCCGTGTTGCCCTCGGCCTCGATCCGTCCGTTCCGGCGCACCGGCACCGCGCCGCGGCAGAGCGGCACCGTGTCCATGTGACCCATGAACAGCCGCCGCGGGCCCGGCCTCGTGCCGGGCAGGTCGACGATCAGGTTCCCGACTTCGTAGTCGCCGGGGATCCGCTCGTTCGCATCGTCATGCCCGATCCAGGAAGGCTCGCAACCCGCGGTGAGGAGCTTCTCCCGGACCGCCGCCGCGACCTTGCCTTCGCGGCCGCTCAGGCCCTCGATGGCGAGCAGGTCCATCAGGTGAGAGACGGCGCGGGCTTCGTCGATCCGGGGTGTGGTCATGGACGGTCTCGGGTCGGTCGTGGGTACCGGAAGCTGGCGATCCTACTGTCTCCTAGACTTGGTCCATGTCACGAACGGCTCTCCTCCTTGCCTGCCTGGCTCCGGTTCTTGCGTCTTGCGCGCCGGAGTCTCCACAGTCTTCTGCCACCGCCTCCAGCCGCCTCCCGAACGTTGTCATCGTCTTCGCCGACGACCTCGGCTGGGGCGACCTCGGCAGCTACGGTGCGCCGGTGATCCGTACTCCGAACCTCGACCGCATGGCGGCCGAAGGCCAGCGCTGGACGAACTTCTACGTCACCGCGTCGGTGTGTTCGCCAAGCCGGGCGGGGCTGTTGACCGGGCGCCTGCAGCTACGCAACGGACTCTACGGCGATCGGGCGCGGGTGCTCTTCCCTGACTTCGTGGGCGGCATCCAGGACGGGGAGGTGACGATCGCCGAGGCGCTCCGCGATCTCGGCTACGCGACGGGCATGTTCGGCAAGTGGCACCTGGGCGATGGCCCGCAGTACCTGCCGACGCGGCATGGGTTCGACTACTGGTTCGGCATTCCGTACTCGAACGACATGATGTCGACGCTGCCCCGCGAGGAGCGTCGCGCCGCTTTCCGGGATCCGAAGATCGAGTACTGGGACGTGCCGCTCATTCGCTCGGAGCGCGACGGGGCCGGCGCGATCGTCACGGAGACGCTGGAGCAGCCCGCGGACCAGACGACGATCACGAAGCGCTACGCCGAGGAGGCGGTGGACTTCATCCGCGCTCATCGGGACGAGCCGTTCTTCGTCTACCTGCCGCACAGCATGCCCCACGTGCCGCTGTTCCGGGCTCCGGAGTTCGCGGGCCACAGCGACGCGGGGCTCTACGGCGACGTGATCGAGGAGATCGACTGGAGCGTGGGCCGGATCCTCGACACGCTGGAAGAGGAGGGGCTCGCGGAGAACACGGTCGTCTTCTTCAGCAGCGACAATGGACCGTGGACCGCGTTCCGCACCCAGGGGGGACTGGCCGGGCCGCTCCGCGAAGGCAAGGGGATGACCTGGGACGGCGGCATGCGGGTACCGGGCCTGTTCTGGTGGCCCGGCACGATCGCGCCAGACGTGGTGTCGGACCAGATCGGGTCGACGAGTGACCTGTTTGCGACCTTCCTCGGTCTGGCCGGCGGTGTGTTGCCGGACGATCGGCCGATGGACAGTCTCGATCTGGGACCGGTGTTGCGGGGCGAAGGAGACGGACCGCGCCGGGAGGTGCCGTTCTACCGCGGCAGCGAGCTCTACGCCTACCGGGTCGGGAACTACAAGGCGCACTTCATCACCCAGGGCGCCTATGGCCTGGCGGGTGAGCGGACGGAACACGATCCGCCCCTGCTCTACGACCTGGCGCTCGATCCCGGGGAGCAGTGGGACATCGCGGCCGAGCAGCCGGAGATCCTGGCGGACGTCACGTCGCGCGCCCTGCAGCATCGGGCCGGGGTCGCCGTAGCGCCGTCGGAGTTCGATCTCCTGACCGGGGACGTGTGACCTCAGGGGGCGGCGCCGCCTGAATCGGTCTCTTGCCCTTCGGCGTCCGCCGTGTTCTTCAGGCCCGCGGCGAGCCTCT
This sequence comes from Thermoanaerobaculia bacterium, assembly GCA_965232105.1. Classification (GTDB taxonomy): domain Bacteria; phylum Acidobacteriota; class Thermoanaerobaculia; order Multivoradales; family Multivoraceae; genus Multivorans. The sequence goes on along the minus strand of OZ246956.1, from coordinate 34,923 downwards.
TCAGCCGCCCTATGCGCTGCTGCCAGAGCAGGGCTTCCCGGGCGACCTCCCTGGCGGCCCGGATGCTGCGTATCCACCAGCCGATCATCGCGCCAGCCAGCGCCGCGGCGGCGACCCAGATCCAGATTTCGAGGAGGATGTACAGCATCGGCGCCCTTCAGGGGCGTTGGAGATTCTCAGGGGCGCTGGAGATTCTCAGGGTTGGTGGAGTTTCTCAGGGACGGTGGAGAACGCGGAACTCGATGCGGGCGTTCGAAACGTCGCCATTGTCGGCTGGGTCGTTGTCATCGGCTGGGCCGTTGTCAGAGGGGCCAAGCGGATGGTCGCTGCCGTAGCCGACTGCCAGGAGGCGGTCCGGGTGAATGCTGGCTGAAAGAACGTCACGGACCGCCCGGGCCCGTTCGAGACTGAGGGCCCGGTCCGCTGCCGGGTCGCCGCCGGGGTTCGTGTGGCTGAGGATCTCGACCCGGATGTTCGAGATGGTGGTGAGGCCGGCGCCGATTTCCTCGATCGTGGCGGTGGCCTCCTCGGTGAGCGTCGAGGTGTCGTCCTCGAACTCGATCAGCCCCCGCTCCAGGACGCTGCGGATGCGGTCTTGGCCTGCCCGGTTGACGGCGACGGGCGAGATCCGCATCCGATTGGCGATCGTCCAGCCAGCGCTCGCCGCGGTGCCGATCGACGCGACCTCGAACATGAGATGGTCGCGCAGGCCCTCGCTGGAGGTGTGACCGGTCAGGGTCAGCGTCCGGTCCTCGAGCCGCAGTCCCGGAGCTCCGTCCAGACGGCGCAGAAGCTGGATCAGTCGCGGCAGTGCCCCGAGCCAGGGAGGCTCGGTTACCGAACTGTCGACCTCGGTTTCGTCGATGACGTTTCCCGGTCCGACGATCGCGGCGGCGGCGTCGAACAGCTCCTGCCTGCTTTCGGGCGTCGGCATCATGCCCCGGAGCAACCAGATGTCGCCGTTCGGCGCGAATTCGAAGGAAGGCCCGATGGCCATCTCCAGCCGGTTGTCGACACGGCGCACGCCGTGAGTTCCGGCCGCCCGCCGCGCCGCCTCCATGCCGATCTCGGCGAAGGCGATCGTGCCGGAGAGCGTCACGTCGCGTCCGCGGGCCTGCACACTCAGATTGCGGACGCCGACGTCGGCCAGCGCCGTCGCTGTTCGCGCCTCGATCTCGGCCTGTATCCGGGGCGCTTCGAGGGCGAAACCTGCCAGCCCCAGCGTCAGGACCGACGCTGTGCCCATCAAGATCACGCTTGGTTCTTTCATCGCTGTAGGGACGCTACTCCGAGGTGTGGTCGGCAACGATGAACCATCGATCGCCATGCTGCTCCACCAGCAGGGTGAACCACCCGGTCGGCTCGTCGGATTCCCGCGTCAGCCGGAAGCGGCCGAACACCAGGGCGGCATCTTCGGATAGCACGCGGACATCCAGATCCTCGAAGGCGAGCGTTCCCATCGCCGCGCGGTCCGGGTACCGGTCGTGGTAGCGCTGACGGGTCTTTCTCCAGCCGTACTGGACTTCGCTGCCCGAGGTGAACCGCAGCTCATCGCTCCTCAGATAGCCCGCCATGAAGCCGTCGATGTCGCCGTCGTTCCAGGCTTCCACCTGCATGTCGAGCACCGCGAGCACGGCGGCGGCGACGGTCTGCGGATCGAACTCCGAAACCGGTTCTTCGAGCGTCGGCGGCTCGCAGGAGACGAACAGGAGGAGCGCCGCGAGGGCGGCGAAGGCGGTCCGGAAGCGCACGTCAGCCGGACCCGGTCCGTTCCACCGTGATGTCCCGGTGTTCGATCTGGGAGACGAGGGGCAGCTCCTCCTCGACGTAGACCGGGTTGATGTCGTTGACGGTCAGGCCGCCGTCCGGGGTGTTCAGACCGTAGTTGTCCGCGTCGTAGAACAGCAGGCCGCCGATCCGCCGGTAGTTCGTCAGCACCCGGAAGCGGAGTCCGGTGTTCTCGCTGTAGTCGTAGGCGAACTGCTCGAGGCGGGCGGTCTCGGGATCGAACCAGTAGACGTAGGCGCTGTCCGCGCCGGCGCTCGTGCCGGACGCGAAGGTGATCCGGACGCGGTGCAGCCTGCGACCGTTCCATTCCTCGAGCCCCTGGTCCTCCTTCCAGGCGCCGGGATCGTTCAGCTTGTAGGGCAGGAAGAGGAAGTACATGCGCTGGTTGACGTAGCTCTCGGCGCGGGCGTGTTCCGTCTCGTCCATCTCCATCGGCTGACCGCCCTCGGTCACTTCGAGCGCCGTGTTGTCGCGCCGGTAGAGGCGCTCGTCGGCGCCGTTCGAGGCCCGGATCAGTTGCTCGAAGCGGTCCCCGTCGGCCATCGAGTCAACGTCGAAGCTCCCGGAGCGGGACGCCACGGTCAGCTTGACCCGGGACTGCTCGAAGAGCTCCCCGCCGTGGAACTCGATCGCGCGGTCGACGATCTCGAGCCGTTCGGAGGCGCCGGGCGGCGGCGCGGGGCGGGGCGCCGGTTCGGGCTCGGGGCCGGCGCAGGCCACGAGAACCGAGATGGCGGCGACCGCGAACGCTGGGGTTCGGAACATGGCTGTCTCCTTCCGCACGCGCCCTGGTTTGCGCGGGGCGGCGTGGCGCCATGTTAGCGGTCGACTGGTTGCGCTACTCTTGGCCGCTCACTTCGAACAGCGGCTGGAGGCCAAGGCATGACCGAGTACGAAATGATCAAGTACGACGTGGACGATCCCATCGCCACGATCACCCTCAACCGCCCGGATCAGCTCAACGCGATCACCGGCAGCATGATGGCCGAGATGAAGCACGCGATGGCGGCCGCCGAGCAGGACGAGCGCGTTGTCGGCATCGTGCTTACCGGCGCCGGCCGTGGCTTCTGCGCCGGGGCCGACATGCAGGGCCTTCAGGCCACGAGCCGCGGCGAGCGCGGCAGCGGCGGCGGCAACACGTTCGAGGACGCCCAGGCCGGTGCGATCGAGGAGATGGGCGAGGAGAACTTCGGCGTGACCTTCAACTACCTGATGGCGGTTCGCAAGCCGATCGTCGCCGCGGTCAACGGCCCCTGCGCCGGTCTCGGTTTCGCGATCGCGATGCTCTGCGACATCCGAATCGCGTCCGATCGCGCCGTCTTCACGTCGGCCTTCGTGAACCGCGGACTGATCGCCGAGCACGGGCTGAGCTGGATCCTCCCGCGTGCCGCCGGGCCGTCCAACGCGCTCGACATCCTGTGGACGGGGCGCAAGTTCTACGGTCCGGAGGCCGCCCGGATGGGCGTCGTCAACCGCTCCGTGCCCCACGACCAGGTCGTCCCCGAGGCCCGGAACTACGTCAAGGCCCTGGCCGAGCGCTCCGCGCCGACGTCGCTCAAGGTGATCAAGCAGCAGGTTTACCGTCACCTGATGATGGGAACCGGCGACGCCCTGCGCGAATCGAACGAGTTGATGGCCGAAAGCCTGCAGCGCGACGACTTCAAGGAAGGCGTCGCCTCCTTCGTCGAGCGCCGGCCACCGAAGTTCCAGCGCATCACGAGCTAGCTGCGTCGGCGACGACGGCGTCGGCGGGCGTGGCGGCGGAGGACGCACCCGCCCGTCTTGGGTCAGGAGGGGTCGGCTCCCAGGTGGCGTGAGCGTCTGAGAGGAGATGGGAGGGGGTGACGCTCACTCCGCTTCACTCGCTCCGGTTGGTCGTCGGTTAGTGCAACGTCGTCGTCCGTCGCTCGTTCAGAGGCACCTGGGAGCCGACCCCTCCTGACCCGACTGGGCTGGACGTCGGTGCCGAGGGGCCTGGCGCGGAAGGCAGAGCACCGACCTGTCCCACTGGGTGCGCCGGCCCTCTGGCCGGCATCTGGGCGCCGTCGCGAAGCGGCGAGCGCGAGTCTCACTACTGGCCTAGCTCAGCAGCGCCCTGGCCGCCTTGTAGACCTCGGCGGCGGAGGGCTGTGGGTCGCCTCGGAGTACCCGGCCGGCTGCTTCGAGGGCCCACTCGAGGACGGCGTTGGCGGCTTCAGGGGGAAGCTCGATCGAGATCAGTGGCCCCTCCTGAGTCGATCGAACAGTCGCCACGTGGGTCGGCAAGTCGGCTGAGTCGAGCAGGCGATGCACCTGGGTGAGCCAGACGGCTGCCGCTGCGGCAGGAGAGTGGCCGCAGGTGTGCTGGAGGAGCCGCGCGGTCGGCGAGCGGTTGCTAGTTGACGCGGTCCCGCCTTTCCTTGAGCTCACGGAAGGTGGTCAGGACCAGGCCTTCCTCCTCGATCACCTGCTTGAGGCGTGGGTCGAGCATGGCCAGCATGTCGCCCTTGCGGCTGGGGCCCGAGGTGGAGATGTACTTGAAGTTCTCGCTCGGGTCGGTGGAGTGCATGATGACCATCGTGACGCCGGGGCGGAGATCACGCAGGCCCTGGATGTAGCGCTCGACCTTGTACTCCGTCAGCTCCTCGTCCGTGGCGTCGGCGCCGCTTTCGGGGACCCAGCCGTAGCTCAGGTTGTGGAGGTCGTCGAGAACCGGCAGGCCGCCGTCCCAGATTCGCTGGCCGAGTTCGGTCGCGCGGCCGAGGCCGGGTGGCGTGTCCCGTCCCTGGGCTTCGTACTGCGCTTCGAGGATCGTGTTGTGGCCGCCCGGGAACATGAGGGGAAGGCCCTCGTCGAGGCCGACCGCGATGTAGCGCTCCAGGAAGTCCATCGTGGCGAACAGGGTGCCCATGTGGGAATCGAGATGGGTCGGTTCGAAGCCCATCGTCCGGGCGCGGTTGATCTGCTCGCGCACCTCGGCCTCCACCTCGTCGGGCGTCGCGTTCGCGACGACCTCGGCGACGCTTGACCACAGGGCGCCTTCCGGGTCGACCAGGCCGGGCGCCGCCTCGCGGCCAACGAGGGGGCCCCAGCGGTAGTCGTCCCACTCGGCGGTCAGGGTCAGGTGGAGGCCGGCGTCGATGCCCGGGTTCTCCTCCAGGCCCCGCACCAGCTCGGGCACCCACGGGCAGGGCATCATCACGCTCATCGAGTTCGCGACGCCGTCGAGGATCGAGCGGAAGGCGCCGACGTTCGAATCGTGCGACATCCCGGCGTCGTCCACATGGAGGATGACGGCGCGGGCGCCGGCGGGGAAGCCGAGTTTCTCGGCGTAGGTCTGCGCTTCCGCCTGGCAGGCCGAGAGGAAGGCCGCGGTCAGGCAGAGGGTGGCCGCGACGGCGATTCCGCGGACGCTGGGTCGGTCTGTCGTTGCGGTTGCGGAGGTCTGGAGCATGGAGTTCGTCCTCATTCGGCCAGCCGGTCGACGCCGTCAAACCCCTCGAAGCCGGCGATGCTGTCAACGGGGAGGCCCAGGATGGCGGCCAGGCTGGGCGCCAGGTCGATCGTGTTCGCACGTTCCTCGACGACACGGCCGGCGCCATCCTGCTGCCGGATGATGAGCGGAATGTGGGTGTCGTAGCGGTAGGGGGAGCCGTGGCTCGCGGTGACGACAGCGGCGGACACCGGCAGCACGTTCGGCTCCGGCACCGCGATCAGGTCCGGGCTGCGGCCGGGATATCGGCTGTTCAGGTAAAGCTCGTGCAGAGGATCGGAGGGGTCGAGGTCAGCCGGTCGCAGCACCTGGTGGAACAGCGGACAGCTTCCCATCACGTCGATGATCTCGGCCTCGATCTCCGTCCGGTCGGCGCCGGCTGCCGCGATCTCCTCTTCGTCGAGATAGAAGGTGTCGCCGAGCCATTCGCCGTCGCCGAACCGCTCCGCGAGCCGCGCCTGGAGCTGTTGCAGGCAGAGGGTCTGCTCGGCGCCGAAGCGGCCTCCTTCGCCGCCGTCGCGCACGACGAGTTCCGGCACGCGGCCGACACCGTGATCAGCGGAGAGCGCAACGACCACGTTCTCCATGCCGATCCGCTCGTCGACGAAGTCGAGCAGTTCGCCGATCGTCCGGTCGAGCCGCAGGATGGTGTCCAGGGTCTCCGGCGCGTTCGGACCGAAGCCGTGGCCGACTGTGTCGAGGGCGGAGAAGCTGAGCGCCAGCAGGTCGGGGACCTCATCGGCGCCCAGGTCCTGGGCCTCGATCAGGGTCTCGGCCAGATCACCGAGGTGGCCGTCCAGAAAGGGCGACCTGTAGATGGAGGCGTAGAACGCCGACCGTTCCACCGTGTAGCCGCCCAGCGCGTGGGGGAATGTGTCGACCGACAGACCACGCTGGAGCGGCTCGATGTCGTACGCCGAGGTGTGCTCGAGCGGCATCAGCGGCTCCCAGGCGGCGCCGAAGAGCACGTCGAGACGGCTCTCCGCGTTGAAGTCGTCGAGCCACGCGGGGCCCGAATCCCGGTCGCCGTACCAGGTCGATGTGACCCAGCCGCCGGTCGGACGGCTGTACCACCAGGCGCCGTCTGCGTGGTGCCCGCCCATCAGGATCGCCGCCCGGTCCTTGCCGCTGGCGGAGAACACCTTGGACCGCGGCCAGGCGGCCTTCATCAGGTCGCCGATGGCCGGCGCCAGCATGTTGCGCGGCGACACGCCGTGCTCGGGGTCGCCGCAGCAGTACGCGTCGTCGCCGGTCTCCCGGTCGAACCAGCCGTTGCCGATGATCCCGTGCCGGCTGGGAAACACGCCCGTCGCCAGCGTGGCGTGGCCGGGGGCGGTCTCGGTGGCGGCGTGGAAGTGGTGTGCGTCGGTGAAGACGACGCCCTCGCGGAGTAGCCTCTCAAGGCCTCCCGTGAGCAGCGGGGCGAAGCGCTCCAGGTAGTCGGCGCGCATCTGATCGACGGCGAGCAGGAGGACGAGTCGGGGCGCGCCTTCGGGGACGGCCTGCGCTGCCGGTTCCTGCGCGGATGCCTCGCCTTCGGGAGCGTCGGCCGGAGTGCCGCAGGCCGATGTCAGGGCCAGCGTGGCCAGCAGGGCGAGCAGGAACGGGGACTTCTTCATGTGTGGAGCGCCTTCAGGGGGTGGCGGCCATCTACGTGGCCCATGAACGGGGGATGGATGCCGTAGCCGATCAGTCGCTGCATCCTGGGAGACAGTTCGGGAACTTCGTCCGCGGACACCCCGAGAATGAAGTTCTCCTGCTGCCGCGCCCACGGCGGGCAGTACTGGATGGTCAGGCCGAGGCGCGTTCCGGTCGACCGGTTCGCGCCGCCGCCGTGGTAGAGGGTGCCGAGAAAGATGAGCAGCGAGCCGGCCGGCATGATGACCGGCTGCGCCGCGGACTCGTCCGCTTCCTCGCCGTTCCAACGGTGGCTGCCGGGCACGATGCGGGTGGCGCCGTTGTCCTCGGTGAAGTCGTCGAGCGCCCAGATCGTGCTCACCCCGAGTGCGTGACGGGGACGGGGCAGGGGATAGAAGGAGTCGTCGTGGTGGAGGTTCTGCGAGACTTCGCCGGGGTGGATGAGGATCGCGTGGGCCACCGAGAGCAGGAAGCCCGGGCCCAGGGTGGTTTCGCAGGCGTCCAGCACGGCCGGGTGCTCGACCAGACCATCGAACAGGCGGGACTTGGAGAGCAGTCCGTAGACCCGCTGCGTCTTGCGGCCCTCGAACGGGTTGCGGCCGAAAAGGCGGCGGTCGAAGTGGGGCTCGAGCTCCCGGCGAAGCGCGTCGATACGGTGCCGTTTCAGGACGCCTTCCAGGATCACGTAGCCGTTCTGCTCAAGCTCTCCCGGATGGTCCATGGCGGATGAGACTATCCTCCGCTACTCGGATGAAGATCTTCGACGCCGCCAAGACCGCCGAACTGCTGCCCTGGGGCGCCGTGGTGGAGGCCCTGGAACGGGGCTTCCGCGATGGCTGCGAGATGCCGGTACGCCACCACCACGGGGTCGCGGCGCCGGCCGACGATCCCGACGCGACGCTGCTGCTCATGCCGGCGTGGACGGCCGGCGGCTACCTGGGAGTCAAGGTGGCGACGGTCTTCCCCGGGAACGTCTCCCGCGGCCTCGGGGCCGTGCAGGCCAGCTACATCCTGACGTCGGCTGTGACGGGGGAGCCGCTGGCGCTCATCGACGGCCTGGAGCTGACCCTGCGGCGTACGGCGGCGGCGTCGGCCCTGGCGTCGAAGTTCCTCTCGCGCTCCGATGCCCGTCGCCTGCTGGTGGTCGGCACGGGCAACCTGGCGCCTCACCTGGCGGCCGCGCACGCGGCGGTGCGGCCCGGGATCGAGGTCGAGTTCTGGGGGCGCCGGCCCGAGAAGGCGGCGGAGGCGTCCCGTTCACCGCTGCTGCGGGGGCTTCGGACCGGAACGGCTGCCGATCTGGAGGCGGCCGTGCGCGCGGCGGACATCGTGAGCACCGCGACCCTGGCCACGGAACCCCTGATCTTCGGCGACTGGCTTCGCGCCGGCATCCATGTCGACCTGGTCGGCGGCTTTACGCCGGGGATGCGCGAGGCGGACGACGAGGCGATGCGCCGCTCCACCGTGTTCGTCGACACTCGAGACGGCGCTCTGGTCGAGGCCGGCGACCTGACCCAGCCGATCGAGTCGGGCGCGCTCGCTCCTGACGATGTCGCCGCCGACCTCTACGAGCTGTGTCGCGGCGAGCACGGGGGCCGTGGGACCGCGGATGAGATCACGCTGTTCAAGTCGGTCGGCGCCGCGCTGGAAGATCTGTTCGCCGCCATCCTGTTGTGGGAGCGGAGTTGATGGGGGCTACACTCTGGTGCCCATGCGACAGCTACGAACGAGAGCGTTCCGAACCGGAATCCCCGCTGCCGGAGTCCTTCTCCTGGCGGCCCTCGCGGTGACCTCCTGCGCCGCCCCCGCGGCGGCCCCGGGCGACCCGCCGCGGGCCGAGGCGCGTCCCCACGAACTCGAGACCCACGGCGACGTCCGGGTCGACGAGTACTACTGGCTCCGGGAACGCGAGAACCCGGAGGTGATCGCCTATCTCGAGGCGGAGAACGCGTACGTCGACGCCGCGCTGGCGCACACCGAGCCGCTCCGGGAGAGCGTGTTCGCGGAGATCCGCAGCAGGGTCGTCGAGGACGACTCATCCGTTCCCTACCGCGACGGCGACTACTGGTACTACACGCGCTACGAGGAGGGGAAGCAGTACCCGATCCACGGCCGCCGGCCAATCGACGGCGACGTCTTCGGCGGCGATCAGGCTCCCGAGGCCGAAGAAGTACTGATCGACGTGAACGAGATCGCCGAAGGCAAGGAGTACACGGCGGTCCGTCCGTCCGTTAGCCCGGATCACCGGATCCTGGCGTACGGCGTCGACGACGTGGGACGCCGCTTCTACACCGTTCGGTTCAAGGATCTTTCGACCGGCGAGATTCTCGCGGACGAGATCCCGGACGTGACGGCGAATCTCGTCTGGGCCGCCGACAGCGCGACCCTGTTCTACGTCCGCCAGGATCCGGACACGCTGCGCGCATACCAGGTGTACCGCCACCGCCTGGGCTCGACGGCCCCCGACGAACTGGTCTACGAGGAGCCGGACGAGACCTTCAGCGTGTTCCTGGGGCGGACCCAGTCACGGAAGTACCTGCTGGCCACCTCGAGTCACACTCTGCGCACGGAGGTGCGCATCCTGCGGGCGGACGATCCGGACGGCGACTTCGCCGTCTTCGAGCCGCGGGGCGAACGCCACGAGTACAGCGTCGATCACTTGGGTGACCGCTTCTGGGTGCGCACGAACGATCGCGCGCCGAACTTCCGGCTCATGTCGACCGCCGAAGGCGACACTGGTCGCGCCGCGTGGCGCGAGGAACTCCCGCACCGCGACGACGTGCTGCTCGCGGGTTTCGAGCTGTTCGATCGTCTCCTGGTGCTGGCGGAGAGGCGCGATGGTCTCGAGCAGCTCCGCATCGAGCCGAGGGCCGGAGGCGGCGCCGGGGACGGGTCCGTCACGGGCCATGACCTCGATTTCGGCGAACCGACCTACTCGGCCGGTCTCGGCGTCAACCCGGATCCGTCGTCCGGCACCCTCCGCTACGTCTACCAGTCGCTGACCACGCCGCGGTCGGTGTTCGATTACGACCCGGCGACGCGCGAGAAGACCCTGCGCAAACAGGACCAGGTGCTCGGCGGTTTCGACTCCGCGAACTACCGGAGCGAACGGCTTTGGGCGACGGCCGGAGACGGTACGCAGGTGCCCGTATCGCTCGTCTACCGGCCCGATCTGCGGCCGGAAGAGGGTGGCAGCCCGCTGTTGCTCTACGGCTACGGTTCCTACGGCGCCAGCATGGACGCGTCGTTCAGCTCGCCGCTTCTGAGCCTGATCGACCGCGGCTTCGTCTACGCGATCGCCCACATCCGCGGCGGCGAGGAGATGGGCCGCTCCTGGTACGAGAACGGCAAGCTGCTCCACAAGAAGAACACGTTCACGGACTTCATCGCCGCGGCCGAGCATCTCGCGGCCGAGGGCTACGCGGACCCGGACCGGATTTACGCGATGGGCGGCAGCGCCGGCGGTCTGCTGGTCGGCGCGGTGTTCACGATGCGTCCCGACCTATGGGACGGCGTCGTGGCGCGGGTGCCCTTCGTTGACGTCGTCACGACGATGCTCGACGCGAGCATTCCGCTGACCACGTTCGAGTGGGACGAGTGGGGGGATCCCAGAGAGCGCGAGTACTACGACTACATGCTCTCCTATTCGCCCTACGACAACGTCGAGGCGAGGGACTATCCCCACCTGCTCGTGACCACCGGCCTGCACGACTCGCAGGTTCAGTACTGGGAGCCGGCGAAGTGGGTGGCGCGGCTGCGGGCCAACAAGACGGACGACAACCTCCTGCTCCTCGAGACGAACATGGGCGCCGGCCACGGGGGCGCCTCCGGCCGCTACGACCGCTACCGCGAGACGGCCCTGGTTTACGCCTTCCTGCTCGACCTCGCGGGCGCCGGGGAGTCCTAGAGCCGCCGATGGCGATCGACTTCAGCGACCGGCGGAATCAACTCAAGCGGCAGCAGGCCGGCAGCATGCGCTTCGTGCGCGTCGTGGTGCGGATCGCGCTCCTGTTCGCGATCGGGGCGCTGGCTCTACTGCAGGGTTTCTCGCCGACGTCGTGGTTGTTGCTGGGCCTGCTCCTGGTCTGGGGCGCATCCCTGCCGTTCCTGCTGCGCGGCATCCTGCGCCGGGTACGGGGACTCGACCATCTCGAAAGGTGGCAGCGGTTGACTCTGATCTGGACCGCGGCCCTGATTCTGATCGGCGGCTTCGCCGTCCTGGCTCGGTACGTGCTGCTTCCGCCGTCGGCGAGCTGACGCGGGGGCAGGACCGGAGCGGCGCGTGGGCGTCGGACGCACCCGCCCGTCTTGGGTCAGGAGGGGTCGCCGCCGTGACGCAGCGAGTGCGAACTGCCCGGGGCGCGGAGTCGTTGTACCCTCTGCGGTCCCATGGATTTTACACTCACCGGACAGCAACGCTCGCTTTGCGAAGGGATTGCGCGAACGTGCGCGGCGTTTGACGACGGCTACTGGCTGGCGGTCGACAACGAGGTCCGGTTTCCGAACGAGTTCCACCGGGCCATGGCCGAGTGCGGCGCGCTCGGAATCGCCATGCCGGAAAAGTACGGTGGTTCGGGCTTGGGCGTTACCGAAGCCGGCCTGGTGATGCACGAAGTGGCCCGTGCGGGCGGCGGCATGAGCGCGGCTTCGGCGATCCACATCAACATCTTCGGGCCGCACCCGATCGTCGTCTTCGGGACGGAGGAGCAGCGCCGCCGTTTCCTTCCCGAGCTGATCGAGGGTCGGGCGAAGACGTGCTTCGCGGTGACGGAGCCGGATGCTGGCCTGGAGACGACGGCGATCACGACGCGCGCCGAGCGGCAGCCCGATGGCGGCTACGTCGTCCACGGCCGCAAGATCTGGACCACGACCGCTCAGGAGGCGGACCGGGTCATGCTGCTCGCGCGCACGACACCCAGAGCCGAAACGGGCAAGGCGACGAAGGGCCTTTCGCTGTTCTACACGACGCTCGATCGGTCCAGCGTCGAGGTCCGGCGCATTCCGAAGATGGGCCGGGCCGCCGTGGATTCGAACGAGCTGTTCATCGACGGACTCGAGATACCCGCGGAAGACCGTATCGGCGACGAGGGCCGCGGCTTCGAGTACATCCTGCACAGCCTGAACCCGGAGCGGATCCTGATCGGCATCGAGGCGGTCGGCGTCGGTCGCAACGCCCTGGAGCGCGCGACCGACTACGCTCGCAACCGGCGGGTCTTCGGCCGCCCGATTGGCCAGAACCAGTCGATTCAGCACCCCCTGGCGGAGTGCTGGATGGAACTGGAGGCGGCGTTTCTGATGGCCATGCAGGCGGCTTCGCTTTACGACCGTGAGGAACCGTGCGGCCACTACGCAAATGCCGCGAAGTACCTCGGCGCCGAGGCGGGCTTCAAGGCCTGCACGCAGGCGGTCATGACCCACGGCGGCATGGGCTACGCGAAGGAGTTCCACGTCGAGCGGCTGATGCGCGAGGTGATGATCCCGCGGCTGGCTCCGGTCAGCCCGCAACTCATCCTCTGCCACATCGCGGAGAAGGTCCTCGGTCTGCCGAAGAGCTACTAGCGCGTAGCACTCAGTCCGCCGCCAGCTCGCCCAGCAGCTCGGCCACCGTCTTTCTCAGACCGGGGTGCCAGGCGTTGGGGGCGATCTGGCATAGCGGTTCGAGGACGAAGCGGCGGCGGTGCATGCGGGGGTGCGGAACGATCAGGCCGGGCGCCTCGATGACCAGGTCGCCGAACAGGAGGAGGTCGAGGTCGACCGTCCGGGGGCCGACGGGCGTCGTTGTCCGGTCCCGGCCGAGGCCGGCCTCGATCTGGAGCAGACCGTCCAGCAGGGTATGGGCGTCGAGCCGGGTGTCGATCGTCGCCGCGGCATTGAGGAAGTCCGGGTCGGTGGCCAGAACGCCGCTTTCCGGTACGGCTTCGGTGGCGTGCAACTCCGAGACCGCGGTCACGTCCCCGAGTTGTCTCAGGCGGTTGATCGCGGCGTGCAGATTCGCCTCTCGACAGCCGAGGTTCGAACCGATCGCGACGAAGGCGCGAGTCCGGGTCACGGCCGGTTCACGGTCGCCAGTCGACTTCGGCGCCGACTTCCGCGGCGCCGAGTTCGCGTGCGGCGCCGGGTTTCGTGACCCGGACCCGCAGCGATTCGATCCGGCGCCGCAGCGTCGGGCCGCCGGCCGCCCGAGAGGTCTCCCGACCGACGCTCGCCGCGATCCGCTCGGCCAGCGTTTCGACGAGTCGGACCTCGTCGCGGGCCGCGACCGCCCCTGCTATGGCCGCGAGCTCCGCGTAGTCCACGGTCTCGTCCAGGTCGTCGCGGGCGCCGCGGGCACCGGCAGTCAGGGTCACGTCGATGTCGACGAGGAGTTCTTGCGGTTCGGCGCGTTCTTCGCGGGTGACTCCGATCCGGCTCCGGCAGACGATGCCGCGTGCAAGAACGCGGCGGCGGGTCGTCCAGCGATCGCGGCGCAGCCTCAGGGCGCCGATGCTCTCGGCCAGTTGCCGGTGCGGCTCGACATCGTGGACCCGCAGGATGTCGGCGGTTCCGAGAGCCGCCGCCCAGGCGTTGACAGCGAGCGTTCCGCTCAGGCGCCCCTCGACGGGGATGCCGCCGAGCAGGCGGTCCAGGAACGACTTGCGGGACGCCCCGAGCACGACGGGCGCGCCGATCCGCTGAAGCTCGTCCAGGTTCGCGAGCAGGTCGAGGTTGTGCTCGAGCGTCTTGCCAAAGCCGATCCCCGGGTCGACCAGCACGTCGACTCCGTGGCGGTGTCCGGCCGCGACGCGCTCGGCGAGGTAGTTGCGGATCTCGGCCACCACGTCGTCGTAGCGCGGTTCCCGCTGCATCGTGCGCGGTTCGCCCTGCATGTGCATCGCGATGACCGGAGCGCCGTGGCGGGCGGCGACCTCGAGCATCGCCTCGCCGGCGCCGGAGATGTCGTTGATCATGTGGGCGCCCGCGGCGAGCGCTCGATCGGCTGCCTCCGGCTTCGCGGTGTCCACGCTCAGGGGCACGCCGAGGTCGAGGTGGCCGACGCCCTCGATCACCGGCAGCAACCGGGCAAGCTCCTCGGTCAATCCCACGGGTTCGGCCCCTGGCCGGGTGCTCTCGGCGCCGATGTCGATCAGGTCGGCGCCTTCGGCGGCCATGCGCCGCGCGCCTTCGATCGCGGCCTCCGGGGCGTGAAACGTGCCGCCGTCCGAGAAACTGTCCGGCGTCACGTTGAGCACCCCCATGACCAGGGGACGCTCGCCTGATGTCAGGGTGTGCGGGCCGCAGACCAGTTCCATGGGCGCAGTCTACGGGCTGCTGCTACCGTCGCCGGATGAGTTTGCGAAGGGCCGCCGGCGCTGGGTGCTTCGCCGCTCTGTTCGCCCTCCTGGGGCAGGTGGCCGTCTGGTCGGGTATCGCCGCCGCTGCCGTTGGCGAGGAGTGCGGATTCGTCTTCACGGACATGGCGGCCCAGTCCGGTGTGGACTTCGTTCACGCATCGGGCGCCGCGGGCGGCCTGCATCTGCCGGAGACGATGGGTGCCGGTGTCGCCTGGATCGACTACGACGGCGACGGTTGGCTCGATCTCTACCTGGTGCAGTCGGGGCCGTTTCCGCCCAAGACAGACGAAGCGTCGTTGGACCGCCTGTTCCGTAACCTGGGGCCCGACGCCGCGGGGAGGTTCCGGTTCGAACCGAAGGGTGCCGGAGTCGTGGCGCGAGGGTACGGCCAGGGTGTCGCGGCGGCCGATGTGGACGGCGACGGCGACGTCGATCTGCTGGTGTCGCATTACGGTCCCACGGTGCTCCTGCGCAACCGCGGAGACGGATCGTTCGCCGCGGCGGAACCGCTGCCGGCGGCCCGGCCGGAAGGAGGGACGGACGAGTTTCCCTGGGGATCCTCGATGGCCCTCGCGGACGCGGACGGAGACGGCGACCTCGATCTCTACGTCTCGCGGTACCTCGACTACGACCCGGACCACGGCCTGGTCTGCCGTCGGGACGGTCCGGACTCCGAGCCGGAGGTGTGCGACCCGTCGCTGTTCCTGGGTCAGCACGACCGCTACTACGTGAACCGGGGCGGAGGCGCCTTCGAGGACGCGACCGCCCGGGCCGGCCTCGGCGGCGCCGACGGCAAGGGGCTTGGGGTTGTCTTCGCCGACCTCGATGCGGACGGATGGCCCGATCTCTACGTAGCCAACGACCTGACCCTGAACCTGCTCTTCCGGAATCGCGGCGACGGCACGTTCGAGGATCAGTCCCTCCTCTCGGGCGCCGCCGTCAACCGGAATGGACGCCCGGAGGCGGGGATGGGGTTGGCGGCGGCTGACTTCGATTCCGACGGCGACGCCGATCTCGCGGTGACCAACTTCGACGTCGAGACGAACACCCTGTATCGCAATGCGACTTCCGGGGCCGACCTTCTGTTCGAGGACGTGTCGGCCACCACCGGTTTCGGCCAGCCCTCCTTCAACCTGCTGGGATTCGGGATCGTGACCGGGGACTTCGACCGGGACGGCATGCCGGACGTGTACGTCGCGAACGGGCACATCTTCGCGTCGCCGCGGCGCGACAACACGGACCACCGGCAGCGGAACCTGTTGCTTCGGGGCGGCGACGGGCAGGGGAGCTTTACGGAGATGCGTTGTGAGTGGACGGACGAGGAACCCCTGGTCAGCCGCGGGGCCGCCGTCGCGGACTTCGACAACGACGGCGACGGCGACCTCGTGGTAACAGCCAACGACGGGCCGGCGCGGCTCTGGAGGAACGACACGGCAGGGCCCGTGGATGCCGACTGGCTGGGGGTGGAGCTGCGTGGCCGGTCGCCGAATACACAGGCGGTGAGCGCGGTCCTGACCCTCACGGGGGAGCCCGGGAAGCCGCCGGCCCGGCGCTGGGCGCTCCGCGGAGACAGCTACCAGTCGTCCAGCGGGCATCGGTTGCGCTGGGCTGCGACTTCGTCCGGTAGCGAAGAGCCGGCCGGTGCACTCCGCCGACTGGATGTGCGCTGGCCTTCCGGCGCCCGCACCCGGATCGTCGATCCACCGTCGGGCGTCTACCTGGTGGTCGAGGAACGCCGTTGAAGCGGGCGTCGGCGCTCGCCGTCCTGCTATTCGCCGCGGCAACGTCGGCTACGGCCGCGACGTTGCCGGCGGAACTCGAACCCGCGCAGTTCAAACTGGACAACGGCATGACCTTCCTGGTCGTCGAGCGGCCGGGAAGGCCCCTGGTTTCCGCGGTGTGGACGGTGCGCGGCGGCTCGGCGTCGGATCCGCCGGGGCAGCGGGGTGTGGCCCACGTGGTGGAGCACCTCCTGTACGCCGGCAGCCGCACGATCGGCACCGCGGACTGGGACGCGGAAGCGCGGTTGCTGCGGCAGTGGGAGCGTCTCTACGAAGACTCCGTTCGCCGTCGCCGGGCGGCGCCGGGTCTTGCCCGTCTCGATGGCCGGCTCGCGACGCTGCAGCGGCCAGGGGAGTACTCGGCGGTCTACACGCGGGCCGGCGCCTTCGGCCTCGACGCGGAGACCCGTCACGACTCGACTGCCTTCCAGGTGCTGGTGCCGGCGGAGAAGATCGAGCTGTGGTTCTGGATGGAGTCCGACCGGCTGCTCGAGCCCGTGTTTCGGAGCTTCGAGCGCGAGTTGCGGGTGGTCGAGCAGGAACGCCGTCAGCGCATCGATTCGAGTCCGGCGGGTTCCTGGTTCGAGCTGTTCGACGCCGCCTTCTGGGGCTCCGGTCACCCCTACGCGCATACGCCGGGAGGGGATCGGTTGGAGATCGCGGATTTGCTGCCGGCCGACGCACGAGCGCACTTCGAGGCCGCCTACGGCCCGGAACGGCTGGTCGCGGTGCTGGTCGGCGACGTGTCGCCGGAACGTGCCCGGGAACTGGCCGAGCGGTACTTCGGCCGTCTGAAACGGAGCGGTGGGCGGGCCGACGCCGTGCAAGCCGACGATCGGTCGGAACCGCCTGCCGAGGCGGCTCTCGGTTCTCTCGAGGGACTCTGCGCCTGCAGCAGCCAGGTCGAGATCCGCTACTCGACGCTGCCTTTCGAAACCTCCGGCGACGCAGTGGTGCTCGACGTGTTGGCTGGCGTACTGAACGGCCGCTCGGGCCGGCTCCATCGACGGCTCGTGCTCGCCGACGACGCGCCAGCGACCTCGGCTTCGGCCCAGCACGTGTCGCGGATACACGGGGGCTACTTCGCTGTACGCATCGAGGCTGCCGGCGACACCGGGGTGGCGGAACTGCTGCCGGCCTGGAACCGCCTGCTGGAGCAGATTCGGGCAGACGGGGTCGCCAGCGCGGAACTGGAACGAGTGCGGCGCCAGTTGGCCAGCGACTCCTTCCGGCAGATCGAGACCGACATCGGACTCGCCCGTCGCCTCGCGGCGGCCGAGGTGCTCGGCGACTGGCGGCAACTGGATGAGTGGTTCGGGGCGGCGGCCGCCGTTCGCGCCGAGGACCTGGAACGGGTGATCGACGCCTTTCTCGCGCCGGAGAAACGAGCGGTCCTGGCGCTCGAGCGGACGGGGGAGCGCTGAAGTGCGCGCCGTCGGTGTCTTCCTGGTGCTCGGATTCGGCGCCGCGGCGGCGGCGCCGCAGATCCCGCCGCAGGCGGCAATCCCGCCGCACCCGGACGATCTGCGTTTCCCCGAGTCGCCCTTCGCGCCGCCCGATCCTGCCGGGATGCGCTTCGAACTGGCGAACGGGACGCCGGTCTACGTCGTACCGGATCGCGGCTTGCCCCTGGTCGATGTTGTGCTGGCGTTGCCGGTCGGCGATCTGCACGAGCAAACGGGAGAGGCGGGAATGGCCTCGATGACCGTGGCGATGCTGCGGCGCGGGGGCGCCGGCGAGCTGGCTCCGGACCGCCTGGACGACGAGATCGATGCCCTGGGCGCCCGGATCCAGACGGTGGGCGCCTCGGCACGGAGCGTGATCGCTCTCGACTGCGGCTCGGAGGCCCTGAGTCGCGGTCTCGAACTGCTCGCTTCCATCGTGCTCGAGCCGCGGTTTGACGCGGAGCGTCTGGCTCAGGCGAGGGGCAACCTCGAGGTCAGCCTCGCCAGCCAGGACGCCGACCCGCTGCGGCTCATCGAACGGGAGTGGCTGCGTCTTGTGCACGGAGACAGTGCGCCCCGGGGACGGCAGTTGACGCCCGAGGCCGTCGCTGCCTTCACGTCCGAGGCGCTGGCCGACTTCCATCGCCGTCACTACGGTCCGAAGGGCGCGGTGTTCGCCGTTTCGGGCGATGTGGATGCCGAAGCCGTTGTGGCGCGCCTGGACGAGCTGTTCGGTGATTGGGAGGCGCCCGACCAGGGCGAGCGAGGAGCGAGTGGCAGCGGTGACGAATTCGGGGCGCACGAAGTGGATGGGAGTCAAGGGGAGGAGCCGGCCGCGGCGGCGGCGAGGCCCGGTTGGTGGTACGTGGACCGTCCTGGCGTCCAGGCCGCAATCGCCGTTGGCCATCGGGGAGCCGTCCATGAATCCTGGGACGACGACGACCGTTGGGCGCTGCTGCTGCTGACGGAGATCCTCGACGGTCCCGGCGCCGTGTCGCGCCTGCGATCCCGGTTGCAGCTTGGTGAGGGACTGACCTATCGCGTGCTGACGTACTTCGACATCGAGCCCGTGAGGAGGGGTTGGGGGCCGGAGCACGCGGGAGAATTCCGCGTCTTCCTGGAGACCCCCCCCGAGTCGGCCGCCGAGGCTGCGGGCGCGGTGTTGCAGGAACTGCGGCGCCTGCAACGCGACGCCGTGTCGGCCGCTGAACTCGAAACAGCGAAGCGGTCCGTGCTGGCCCGGTTTCCGCTGCTGTTCGACCGCGCGGAGGCGATTGCCGGCCGCTATGCGGAGGACGAGTTGCTGGGCCGGCCTCACGAGTACTGGGCCGACTATCGACAGCGTCTGAGCGGTGTGACCGCGGCCGATGTCCGCCGGGCGGCCCAGCGCTTCCTGGATCCGGGCGGTGTCGTGCTGCTGGTGGTGGGGGACTGGAATGCCGTGCGGGGCGGTCGAGGTTTCGAGGAACTGCGGCGGGCGGTTGGGCAGCCGCGGGCTCTCGAGGAACGGTAGATCGGCTCGAGTCGTAGTGGATGTGGACGCTACCTTGGCCTTGACATTGCATCTGGCTCACTTTGGTGAGATCGTCCAACGTGGGAGGAGGAGAGATCTTGAGGGGTAAAGGCGTTCGTGAGGCGAGGTCGTGTGGAGCCGCGTTCAGGTCGTGCGGTCCGTTGGCGTGTTCGCTGGTCCTGCTTGCAGCGACGGCAGCAGAGGCGCAACGGTTTGTGAGTCTGGAGACCAGAGACGACAACCGGAGCGCATCGGCGCGCGCCGCCGGGCGGACGATCGTCGTCGATCGGGACCTCGTGCGTTCCGGGCCGCAGCACCTCGAGTTGGAGACGCCGGACGGTCGGGTGCTGGCGGCCGAGCGGAGCGTGTTCGAGGACCGCGGTGACGGCAATGTGATGTGGTCGGGCAGTTTCCCGGGGGCAGGCTACGACAGCGTCGTGTTGACCGTGCAGGACGGACATCTTCAGGGCATGTTCGGCGAGCCGGGCAGGGCTGCCTACTGGATTCGCTCCGGCCTCGACGGGGTGGGTAGCTTGACTCAGCCTGTCGGCGGCGGGCCTCTGGAGTTCTGCGGGGGCGGCCTCGGCTCCGAGGAGAGCGAGCTACCGGAAGTGGTGACGACGCCGAGTACCGATCGGCCCGCACGCGTGCGGAGCGCGTCGAACCACGACCGGCTGGACATCCTCGCTGTCTACACCGTGCAGGCGGCGGAAGCCTGGGAGAGCTTCGGCTACGGTACGCCACTGGCATCGGTCCAGGCTGCCATGGACTTCCTGAACCTGGTGTTGCGGAACAACGCGATGCCGGTCACAGCCCATCTGGTTCACTTGGCCGCGGCGCCCGCGGCGCTCGACGGTCCTCGGAACCTCACGGGGCGTCTTTTTCAGCTACGGGAGGTTGCGGAGCTACGGGCCGAGTATCAGGCCGACCTCTACCACTTGTTCACGGGTGAAGCGCCCCAGGCACTCGGATACTGCGGCATTGCCCGGCTGCTCAGGCGCGTCGATGAGAGAGACGAGACCTTCTCGGACGCCTACGGAGTGACCTCCGCGGCCTGCAGCTTTCCTGCACAAGAGGGTGCTTACCCCTACTTCGGCCAGGTTTTCGCCCACGAGGTCGGTCACAACCTGGGCGCCAATCACGATCCGGCGAACACCAACTTTACTCAGGACGTCGCGGTGAGACCATGGGCCTTCGGCCACTACGACATCACGACCGCGCCGACCGTCGAAACGATCATGAGCTACCGGAGCTACGCCCCGCGCCAGTGGGTGCCGTTCTTCTCCTCGGTGCGGATCAAGCCGAACGGTTGGACGATCGGTAGGGAAAACGAGAGGGAGAACGAGCGCGCCCTCTACGACACCGTCCCTCTTGCCGTCCAGTACAGCGACAAGATGCCGGATCCGGCCGATCTGCCCGAGTCGCCAAGTTGGGTGCCAGTGGCCCCGGCGAACTTGACGGTCGAGCCGACGAGCAGCACCAGCGCTCGACTTGAATGGGAAGACCGGTCGGACGATGAGATCGCCTTCGCGATCCAGGGCAGAACGGGCGGCGACATATGGAGGCACGTTGGTGCGGTGGCGGCTGACCGCGAGTCCATCGAGATTGCGGGGCTGAAGCAGGAAGGCCGCTATACGTTTCGGGTACGGGCGCGTCATGATCGGGGCGGCGCCGACAGCGACCTGGTCACGGTCACGCTGCGTGCCGGCGGTGATGGCTCCGACCCCGGCCCCAGCCCCGGCCCGGGAGGGATCGGCGTGCCGGACGACCTCACGGCGGCGGCGTTCGGTTCGGATTCCATCGAGCTGACCTGGGCGGGCGTCACGAAGGGGACGGTGGAGATCGAGGCGCGGACCTGGAAGGCGGGCTGGGCGCAGGTGACGACCGCCGATGCCGCGGCCGGCCAGACCACCGTGGGGAACCTCGAGGCCGAGGCCCCCTACACGTTCCGGCTGCGGACCCGCAGCGGCGGCAAGGTCTCCGCCTGGTCCCAGGAGGTGAGCGCGTCCACCGGCGCCGTATCCGGCGCCTGCCGCGCGGGCGAGCAGTACCTCTGTCTGGCGGAGGGGCGCTTCGAGGTCCAGGCGCATTGGAAGAACCACCTCCAGGAGGGCGACTTCGGCGTCGCGACGTCAGTGCCGATCGAGGTGTCGGACGAGTCGGGGATGTTCTGGTTCTTCAGCAGCTCGAACATCGAATTGGTCGTGAAGACCCTGGACGGTCGAGGGATCAACGGTCACTACTGGGTGTACTTCGGCGCGCTCTCCAACGTGGAGTACTGGGTCACCGTGCGTGACACGGAGGGCGGCGGCCGCCGGACGTACCACAACCCGCCCGGGGAGAACTGCGGCCGGTCGGACACGATGGCCTTCGTCCCGGCCGGTACGTCGTCCGCCTCAGCCGCGGGCCACAGAGTTCCTGATCCGGGCTTCGACCTGATGCCCTTGTCCTTGACCTCCCTTGCCTGGCCGGGCGTGGCCTCCGCCCAGGAGGGCGGGGGAAGCTGCGAAGCGGGCGAGACCCGTCTCTGCCTGCGCGATGGCCGGTTCTCGGTGGAGGTGGAACTCGTCGATCCGGCGGACATGCAGCGCAAGGCCGGCAAGGTCGTGAGCTCGGTGGGGACGAACGAGACCGGGTTCTTCTGGTTCTTCAGCCCGACGAACGTGGAGTTGGCGACGAAGCTGCTGGACGGCCGGTCCCAGAACGGAAAGTACTGGTTCCTCTACGGCGGACTGTCCGATGTCGAATACACGGTCACATTGACCGACACGGTAACCGGGGAGTCGAGGCCTTACCACAACGAGGCGGGAAGCCTGTGCGGCGGCATCGACATCAACGCTCTACCAAAGTAGCGAGGTCTATACTGATTCATCATGACTACTCTCCTGCATCGCGGAGGCCGAACCTCCGGTAGATCAACTTCCAGGCCCGCTGCCGATTCGCTGCAGCGATTCCTGCCCTTCTGCCTGCTCCTCCTGCTGCTTGTGGTCAGTGGCACAGGGGCCTTCGGGCAACGGCTGCTGAACGTCGTCCCGCTGGGCGATGATCCGACCTCCGGCGGCTGGTCGGTCGAGGTCGACCACGATCTGCTGCGCTCGGCGCCGCAGCGACTCGAGTTCGAGGCGCCGGACGGTCGCGTGCTGGCTCCGGAGATGCGCGTGTTCGAAGACCGCGGCGACGGCAACGCGATGTGGGTGGGCGGCTACCCGGAACTCGGGTACGAGAGCGTCCTGCTGACCCTGCAGGACGGTCAGCTCCTGGGCCGTCTCGGTCTGCCCGAGGGCGGCACCTACTGGCTGCGGCCCGGAAGCGGGAGCACGGGGCTGCTGACGGAAGGGCGCGAGACGTCGGCGCTGGCCTGCGGCGGTGGTCTCGTTCCGGAGAGAGGTCCCGTCGTTCCCGCCGTAGCGGCGCAGCGGTCTGATCCGCCCGGAAGCGTTGTGAGCGCGTCGAACCACGATCGAGTCGACATCCTGTTGCTCTACACGCCAGGCGCGGCGACGCGACTGCAGCAGGCGGGCTGGGGCGAGCCGGGCGCGGTGATGCAGACCGCGATCGACTACCTGAACCTCGTGTTTCGGAACAACCAGTTCAGCGTCACGGCGAACATGGTTCACCACCAGGAGGCGCCGGCGGCGCTCAACCAGGTCGCTCAACCACTCCAGCCCCTTGGCAGCAGCCGGGACGTCCTCGACTTGCGCATCGAGCACGAGGCGGACCTGGTCCACCTGTTCCACAGCGAGTACGCCGGCTTCTGCGGCCGCGCCTGGGTGATGCTTCGCGGACACACCCCCGCAAACTTCTGGGGTAACGGCTACGGCGTCACGACAGTGGGTGGTCCATGCATCGACCTTGCAAGCCAGGTTCGGGATGGCGAGTACGCCAGCCAGTTCGAAACGTTCGCCCACGAGATCGGGCACAATCTTGGTGGCCTACACGACCCGGACAACACGGATATCGATCCCGCGGACGCCGTTGAGCCCTATGCCTTCGGCCACCACAACTTCGAGCCGCAGCCGAACGTCAAGAGCGTGATGAGTTACAACGAGGGCCGGCAGGAACCGTTGTTTTCGACCACTCGCGTGCGGCCCAGGAACTTCGTCATCGGCGTTGCCAACGAGCGCGAGAACGAACGCGCGCTTCAACGGACGATCCACTTGACTGTCCAGTTGAGCGACAACTTGCCCGAAACGGGAGAACCGCCGCCTCCTCCACCGCCGCCGCCGCCATCGCTCCCGGCACGGCCGACCGACCTGAAGGTGATGGCCACCGGCGGCACGAGCGTCAAGGTGACCTGGACGGACCAATCGAACAACGAGGACGGCTTCGAGGTCCAGTCGCGGCTCCAGGGCGCGGGATGGCGGACGGCGGCGAGGGTGGCCGCGAACACGGAGTCGGCCGATGTCACAGGCCTCCAGAGCGGCGGTCGATACGACTTCCGGGTGCGGGCCTACAACCGCGACGGTGGCCGCAACAGCAACGTCGCCACGATCGTTCTGTCGGCCGCGGAGTACACCGAGTGCGAACCGACGGCCGCGCAGATCACGTTCGAGCACGGCTACACCGTCAGCATGTGCATCGAGTACCAGGAAGGCGGCGCCGGTCCGGTCCTGACGAAGGACGCCGAGAACTATGGACTGAATTCGCGTGAGTCCGGCCTGCTGTACTTCTTCGATCGGGACAACGCCGAGGTGCTGGTCAAGGTGCTCGACGCCTGTGCCGTCAACGGGTACCGGTGGGTGTTCGTGGCGCCGGTGACGACACTGGCGTTCAACCTCCGGGTCGATGAGGTGGGTTCGGATCGCTACTGGATGCACCAGAATCCGAGGGGCGGTCAGACGGCGACGACCGAGAGCAACACCCAGGCCTTTTCCTGCGACCCGCCCGGGTCGTCCACGGGGTCCCAAGGCGATGTCGGCGGCACTCGTGGGGTTGATCTGGTCGATGCCGGCTTCCCGGCGCCGTCGTCCGTCACGGTTGCTGTGAAGCCGGACTCATTGCCGGCCGAACTCCCGGTCTCCGTGGCTCAACCGATCGGCGCTGGCGGAGAAGCGGACTGCGAGCCGCAACCCGTGGCGACTCTCGAGGGCGGCTACACGGTGAACATGTGCGTCGAGCACGTCAGGGAGGGCGAAACGGTGGTCGAGGAGGTTAGGGACTACGGTCTCGAGTCGAACCAGTCCGCCATCCTGTACTTCTTCGATCGGGACAACGCCGAGGTGCTGATCAAAGTGCTGGACGGCTGCAAGATCAACGGCCACCGCTGGGTGTTCGTAGCGCCCGTGACGACCCTGGCGTACAACTTGTCGATCGTCCCTCCCGATGGCAGCGAGCCCTGGACCCACAAGAACGCCCTGAACCGGACCGCGGCAGCGGCGAGCAACATCACGGCGTTCCCCTGCAGCAACTGACGAGGGCGCCGAGCGTGGTTCCTCCCGGAGGACGCGGTCAGTAGACCGTCGTCTCCGGGTAGAACGCGTACCAGCCGAACCAAAAGGCGACGTGGCCGGGGACGCGCGGCAGCGGGCTGCCGTCGCCGTCGGGCGCGAGACCGTCCTCGCCGATCCACCACGTCGATCCGTCCTCGGCGCGGAGCTGACGGAGAGGTGTCGATACGGGCGCCTCGAATCGGTAGCGGCCGCGTTCGTAGGCGCGGACGGCGCCGCTGTCCGCGTCGGCCACGAGGACGATCGGAATGTTGCCCAGCGTGTCATTCACAAGCCGCTCGCCGCGCAGCTTGTCCAGCGGGTACGCCTTCGTTTCGCCGCCTATCCGCAGCGCGTAGATCCGGGCGTTTCGCTCCAGGGCGTCGCTTTGCCGCCAGACCGGAAACTCGACTCCGGTGCGCGCCTGGTCCGCCGCACCCTCCACGTAGCGGTAGCCCGTTCGCTGCGCGGCTGCCGGATCGGGGACCATGACGGTCGTGTCGGGGTGCCGTTGCCGCCATGTGTCCCAGCGAGTCAGCGTCATCGGCAGCATGGTGAGCTGTGAACCCTGTGTGGCGTGCGTCCCGACCACGGCTTCGCCGGTCAGATTGCTCCACAGGCTGAGCGTGGCACGGTCGAACATCAGCTTGTTCGACCGGTAGAGGAGGCCCGAAGTACCGAACACGAGCCGGTTGCCCTTCTCGTCGACCGAGGAGTACAGGATTCCCGAACCGCACAGCGTGCAGAAGGAGAGCGTGATCGGCTGACCGCCTAGCGTGTCGTTCAGGAGTTCGTGCCAACTGAGCACCTTGACCGGATAGGCGCGATGCTCGCCGCCGACACGGACACCGAACACGGTGTCCGTGTCTCGCATGAAGCGCGCGGTGTCGGCGGGGACTGCGTCAGGGTCGTCGATGGCGGGGATCCCGTCCAGCGGAACTCCGCCCCACTGAACCTCCCTGAGCCGCAGGCGGACCGCGGTTCCGGGCGCCAGAATGCGCCGGTACACCGGGTCGATGCGAGAAAACACCTCTCCCTTCCAGGCGACGTAGCCGGCTGGCGGCGTCAGATCATCGCGGCCGCCGACATGGAGAAACCAGTCCCGATAGCGGCCACCGAGTCGTTCGCCCGACAGGTCCTCCAGGAGTTCCCGCGCGCCTGCCCGGGCCTCGTTGGGCATGAAGAAGTACGCGTCCACCAGGGGGACGAGGGTTGCGGCGTCGGCCCTGGCGAGCGCCTTGGCGGCCCGGCGCCTCGCCTTCTGCTTGTCCGACATCAACCGCCGCAGACGGTCGTAGACGGCGCTCTCGGCACTCGTGGGGTCCAGCGTGGGGTACACGGGGGTTGCCGCCGGAGGATCGTCGGAGTCCCTCAGTTGAGCCAGCAGGATGGTCGAGCCGCCGAGCGCCAGAAAGGCGATCACGGCGACGAGACGGAACAGGGAGGGGAGGACCATGGTCGAAAGACTCCCGCCGATAGTATGCATGCCGTGCTGAACGCGTCGTCCGGGACCGGAGCTTCCGGTAGAAGAAACAGGTCACGGCGCCGGTCAGCGGCGTCAGGCATCGTCAGCGTCTGGTCCGTCTTCCTGTTGCTGTCCGTCACTGCGGTCGACGCGGAGGATCAGCGGGATGTCGTTCTGGCTGGCATCGAATTGAGTCCGGCGGCCCCCGGCGCCGAGACGCTGTGCAAGCTCACGGCGACGATCGAGAACACCGGCAGCCGCGCCGTGTATAGCTTCGGCTTCGATGTGGAGTTGAACGGGCACTCCCTGCCGGTCTACGAGAAGCAGCTCTTCCTCCAGGTGATCGAGGCGGGCCAGTCGGAGGAGGTGGCGCTCTACAACTTCTGGACTTCGGAAAGCGGGCGTCCGGCGCCTGCGGACGGCAAGTTCGAGGTGCTGGTTCGCTTGCGCGAGGCGCGTTGGGTCGAGGTGTCAGAGGTGAAGGAGGACGGCGAGACGGTGGAAGTGTGGACGCCGGTCGGCGATGTCTCCGGTCTGCCGCACACAGTCAGCTTGACCCTCGAATTGAAGTGAGGGGCGCTCGCGTCTTTCCGTCGCTCTTGGCGGGCGTGGCGGCGCTTGGCGTTTCGGCATGTTCTCCACCGCCGGCGCCCGAGGGTGAGGCGAGCGCGGATTCGCCGCGCCCTCCGATCATCCTGGTTTCGATCGACACGCTGCGCTCGGACCGGTTGCCGGCCTACGGCTACGACCGGATCGAGACGCCGGCCATCGACCGTCTCGCTGCCGGCGGCGTGCTGTTCGAGCGCGCCTACACGCACGTCAACGTGACCCTGCCGTCCCATGCCAGCCTGTTCACGGGTCTGTTGCCGCCGGAGCATGGCGTCCGCGACAACGCGGGCTACCGACTCGACGAATCGATCCCGACCCTGGCGTCGGAACTCGGTCGGCACGGGTACGCGACCGGTGGTTTCGTCTCGTCCTACGTCCTGCGCTCGGGGACTGGAATCGGCCGCGGATTCGATGTCTACGACGATGGTGTCGGATTCGAAACAGGTCGCCAGTTGGGCCAGCTTCAGCGGTCGGGGAAGGAGACCCTGGAGGCTGCGTCGGAGTGGCTCGGCGAAGTGGCCGATCGCCCTTTCTTCCTGTTCCTTCACCTGTACGAGCCTCATGCGCCGTACGAGCCGCCGGCTCCGTATGCCGACCGCTACGAGAACCCGTACGACGGCGAAGTGGCGGCGGCGGACGCCGTTGTCGGCGAGCTGCTGCGGGGCCTGGAGGAGCTTGGCGCCTACGACGAGGCGGTGATCGTCCTGCTGTCGGATCACGGCGAGGGGCTCATGGACCACGGCGAGATGGACCATGTGATCCTCATCTATCGGGAAGTCCTCCAGGTGCCGCTGGTCGTCAAGCTGCCGCATGGGGAGCGCGCGGGCGACCGGATCGCGGCCAGCGCGCAGCTTGCCGACGTGGCGCCGACGATCTACTCGCTGGCTGGTCTGGCCCCGCCAGCGGGACTCGAGGGCCTCGATTTGCTGGACCTGGGACAGGGGCTGGAACGGGAAGATGCTGCCCCGCGGCAGATCGTCTCCGAGAGCGTCTATCCGCGCATCCACTTCGGCTGGAGCGATCTTGCCTCGATCGTCGAGGGCGACCTGCACTTCATCGACTCGCCCGATCCGGAACTCTTCCGGCTGTCGGAGGACCCGGGGGAAAGGAACAACGTCGTTCAGGAAGAGCGTGCCGCGGCCCGGCGCTTTCGCGCGGTCCTGGCGGAGATCGACCGGACGCTGGCCTCCCCCGCGGAGGACGATCCTGAGACCCGGCAACGGCTGGAATCGCTCGGCTACCTCTCCGGAGGCGGGCGTGCGGCCGCCGGGCCCCTTGCCGATCCCAAGGACCGGGTCGGAGTCGTCGTGGAAGTGGGGCGGGCGTCCCGGCTGATCGACGGCGGCGACCTGCCGGAGGCCGAGTCGGCGCTACGGGCGGTTCTCCGGCAGGAGCCGCAACTCGTCCTGGCCTGGCAGCAGTTGGGCGATGTCCTGGAGCGGCGCCGGCGGCCGAAACAGGCACTTGAGGCTTACCGGAGGGCGTTCGATGCTTCCGCTGGCGACGCGGCCAGCGCCGGGCTCAAGGTAGCGGAGTTGTTGCTGCTCGAGGGTCGGGTCGCCGAGGCCCGGCAGCACGCGCTGGCCGTCGTCGAGCGGGCGCCGTTGGCGAACGACGTCCTGGCTCAGGCGGCCCTCCTGGAGGACGACGTGGCGGCGGCTGACGAGTACCTCCGACGGGCGATCGCCAGCCGCGGCCGCCGGTTGGGGCCGTTGATCACGAAGGCGGCCTGGCTGAACAAGCAGGACCGCTTCGAGGAGGCCCTGGCCCTGAGCGACGAGGTGCTGGCGGAGTTTGGCGAGCGTAGTGACCGGGAGGTTCTCGGTCACCTGTACCTCTACCGCGGCACGGCCCTGGCCGCCCTGGGCCGTGACGAGGGGGCCGGGAGCGCGTACCGGGAGGCGATCGCGTTGCGTCCCGAACTGCTCGGGGCGTACTCATCGCTGGCCTTCCTCCAGGCGCTCACGGGCCGCGGCTCTGAGGTCGGTCGTACCCTGCAGGAGATGGTGACGGTCAACCCGAATTCCGGCGCCTACGCCGAGGCGGTGCGAGCGCTGCGGGCGATGAACGATCCCCGCTCGGCCGACGGCGTGCTCGGCGAAGCCCTGCGGAGGTGGCCGGAGGCGCAGGAGCTCCTGCTGCTCGCCGGGTCGCGTTAGCGTGGCGTTTCGCCCGCATTCGGTTCAAACGGGTTAGGCTCTCTCCATGGCATTGGCGAATCCAACCGCGTTGCCCCGCTGGAACGACCTGGGGCCAGTGGGCGCCGTGATCGGCCTCCTGGCCTGGTCCTCGACGGCGCTCCCGCTCGGGGCACAGCAGCAATCTGTGCGCGCGCCTTCGGGCCCGGGGTTCACCGAGGTGGTGAACGTCGAGGTGGTGAACATCGACGTCTACGTCACTGGCGCCGATGGCAAGCCGGTCCTGGGGCTGGTACCCGACGACTTTGAACTGCGCGTCGACGGCAGGCCGGTCCAGATCAGCAACTTCTACGCGGTGGAGTTGAGGGATGACGAGCTCTTCGTACGCCGCGGGGGCGAAGTCGAGGCCCAGCCGCTGGCGCCGCCGGCGGCCGGGGACCGCTTCGAAGTGGACAGACGTCGCCGGGAACCGGCGTCTATTCCACCGGAACAGGCTCTCCACGTCGCGGTCTACATCGACAATTTCAATCTCACGCCGTTCAATCGCAACCGTGTCCTGCGGGAGTTGCGCGTCTTCATTCGGGAACAGTTGCGCCCCGAAGACCAGGTCATGCTGGCCAGTTCCGACCCCGGTCTCACCCTGCGTCTGCCGTTCACCAACAGTCGGGAGCAGTTGAACCGGGCGCTGCTCGAGTTGGAGGAGGTTTCCGCTCAGCGGATTCACCGGAACAACGAGCGCCGGGATCTGATCGGCAACATCGTCGACGTGAACAACGAGTTCTCCAGAGAGGACAGGCCCGAGGTGGCGGACGCGGTGCGGGCCGGGCAATCCGTTGGCGGCGGGGGAAACTACGCACGCAACCAGTTGATGGCGTACGCGGGTTCGGTCCGCAACGACACCAACCTGTCGATCAATGCGTTGTCACGGGTGGTCGAGAACCTGTCCGCGGCTCCAGGCCGTAAGGCGCTCGTCTATGTCGCCGACGGCATTCCGATGATCGCGGCCGAGGACATCTTCTACTTCGTCGAGCAACTCTACGAGCGATCTGTATCCCTGATCGAGATGGCGGAGTACGACCTGTCGCGGCGATTCCAGCAGATCGCGGCGGGAGCGAACGCGAACCGCACGAGCTTCTACACGATCGACGCCCGTGGCCTGACTGTTCTGTCGCAAGGCACCGTAGCCGCCCAGACCGCGGGGGCGCCCGGCCAGGCGTCGCTGATCGACCAGATCCAGTTGACGAATCTCCAGGCGCCGCTGCAACTCATGGCGGAGGAGACCGGGGGACGCGCCGTGATCAACGCGAACCGGGTGATGCCCGACCTGTTGAAGATCGCGGACGATTTCCGAAACTACTACTCCCTGGGCTACATGCCGACCACCGCCGACACAGGCCGTTATCACTCGATCGATGTCCGCTGGAAGAACAAACCCAGGGGCGCCTCGGTGCGCTACCGCAGTGGCTACCGGTCGAAGACGGTCGAATCGAAGATGATCGAGGGTACCCAGTCCGCGCTGAACCTGAACATGCAGGAGAACCCCCTTGGCGTGCGGGTGGACAGCCTGCCGGCGAAGCGGCGTTCGGATGGCAACTACGACGTGCCGATCGTCGTCGAGGTCCCGTGGAAGGAGCTTGTCCTGATCCCGCGGGAGGGCCTGCATCACGGCCGCATCGAACTCTGGCTGGCGGCCAAGGACGAGAACGACCGGTCAACGGAACCGCAACGGACGGAGCTGAAGATCGCCGTGCCGGAAGACCGGATCCCGGAGATCGAGAACGGTTCGTGGCGCTACGGCCTCGAAGTCACTTTGGAGGCCGGCTATCACGACATCGGCGTCGGGCTGCGCGACGACATTGGCGGCCGTCAGTCGTTCCTGCGCGGCGGGATCGACGTCCGTTAGCGGGCTAGCGCGGCAGAACGTCCGCAAGCTCGCGCTTTGCGCCGGATGCCGGCCAGACGGCGCGGCGCACCCAGTTTCTGCCGCGCAGGCCTAGAGCACCCGGATCGTCGTCGACGACGCGTGCTCCTGGTTTTCCTGGTCGGTCACGACGACGGAGAGGATGTAGTCGCCGGCGCTCAGCTTCCGGCCCGCCACGAATACGCCGGAGAGCTGCGAGAACCCCGAGCCGGCCTGGGCTCCGGGATCGAGGACGATCTCGCCGCCGTCTGCCACCTGTTCACCGTCCGGCCGGAACATCTGCGTCCGCACCGACACGGGCCCGGAGCCGAGGTTCACGCCCACGAGGCTGATCGGCGTTTCACCGCCGGCCGTGATTTCAGGTCGCGCCGCCGGGATGAACGGCTCCCCGCCGCGGAGGAACGGGAAGGCCACGTCTCGCCGCTGCTCCGATTCCTCCTCGCGGATCAGAACCCACTTGCCGGGCGGCTCGGGGAACAAGGGCGGCTGCAGCGTTGCTGTCTCGCCGGGCACTTCGAGAACCGAGGTGGTCAGGGAGCGGTGGCCGGTGGCGTCGTTGCGGATCAGAACCCGTACCGAGTAGCTGCCCGGTTCCAGGTCGAAGTGTCCCCAGTACTTCAGCCCGCTCTGGCGCAATGCGGCGCCGGCCTCTGCCAGATCGAGACCCATTGCACGGACGAAGAAGTCCCGCACGATGCCGTGTTCGTCGAGCGCGTAGGCGTAGACCTGGAGCGGGACGGTCCCTTGCTCAAGGCCGCCTATGAGGTCCTGACCCTTGGCCTCGATCAAGACGGGAGCGTAGGCCTTGCCGCTGTCGGCGGCGAAGCCGGCGGCGAGGACGGAGGCGTCGATCTCGCCGGCTTCGACGCCGCCCATCACCTGCTGTGCGGAGTCGAGCGCCCGTTCAAGCGGATTCGTCTGGGCGTACGGCTTGGGCGCGTAGTAACCGGGCCTGTGGACGACCTGTGTTCCCCGAGGGGAGGTTTTGAGGCGCACTCGCAGCTTGTTGAACTTGCCGTCGTACTTCAGGTTCTCGGGCTGGAACGCGAGCAGGTAGGTCACGCTGGTGCGATCCAGCATCTCGGACATCGCGTCGCCCAGGTTGCCGAAGTTGGAGAACATCTCGCCGCCGGTGTCACTGGCCATCATGGACAGGGAGGCGCGGTTGCTCTGGCTCTCGCTGAGTACCTGGCCGCTGACGTCGACCGCCTGAATCGTGCAGTTGGCCTCCCGGAAGACCGATAGCATCCTGTTCATGGAGGCCTGCGCGGAACTGCTGCCGAACAACTCTTCGTTGTCTACTTCCGCGGTTCGGCCGTTTGCAACCGCGGTTTGGCGATCCAGGATCTGCTGCTGCTCCCGGGCGTCCCCCAGGCCCTGTTGGCCCACCAGGATCGAGTTGTCGAACCCTTCGGACAGGAACACGACGTGCTTGCGTCCTTGGATCGAGTGCATCCAGTTGGCGAGTTCGCTCATGCCGGCGGTCAGTGCGGCGACGTGACTTGCCGCTCGACCCCGTTCCGCGGCACCTTGGAGGTTTCGCAGCTCTCGTTGGGTCTGGGAAAGCAGGGAATCGGCGTCAACGGCGTTGGCCCCGCTGCCGCCGTCGCCCAGGTCGCTGTCCGTCGGCTGCGAAGCGGCCAGATCGCCGATCACCAGGCCCAAGGGGTCGCGAATCGCTTCGCCGGTCTCGATCTTGCCCAGGCTTCGAATCGCCTGGCGGATCTGGCTACGGTCCGAGGTGAAGCCAAGGACCAGTCGCGGCCGGGTGTCGTAGAGCGCCAGGGCGACCAGATCGGTGGGATGAAGCTCGCGCAATACGAGGTCCGCTGCGGCCTGCTGGGCGCGGCCGACCGAATCGGGTGCGGTGAAGAAGAGGTCGAACAGGAGCAGGAAGTGCCGCCGCGCGGCCACCGGAACCGGGGCATCGGTGGCCTTGCCGCCGGCCTTGGCCAGATCGACAACCTCGAAACCGGTGATGGCGACCTTCTTCCGGCCGTCGAAGAGTTCGAAATCGTCAGACGTCAGATCCCGGAGCGGGTCGCCGCTTCTGCTGACGTGGACCGGAACCTCGACCACGGTCACAGTGGTTGTGTCGCTGAACTCCGCCTGCCTCTGCCTCCGGTTTCGCTGGGCGTCGGCCGAAGCGGCCGACAGCAGCAGTGCGCCCGCGCAGAGCAGGGCGCCGGTACGAAGCGTCGATGGTGGAAGTGGACGGTTCATGAGCCTGCGATTGTCCATTTCAGGGCTCCCTGATCCAGAGTTGGTTCGTTGGCCTGAACGCCGCGGCCCGAACGTCCCGCGGTTAGTTCAGGACTCTCAAGGGGATCGAGTTGGCAGATCGGACCTGGGTTGCCGGGTCCGTCACTGCAACTCTCAGAGTGTAGTCGCCCGCGGGAAGATCGGCGGGGTCGAAGTTGGCGACGAGCTTGTCCAGCCCGGGAATCCCGGTCACCGTCCGCTCCAGGAGAGCGATTTCGCCGCCCCTGACCAGCTCGTCATTCTGGCCCACAACGGTTGCTTCCAGGGCGAGATCGCCCTGCCCGAGGTTGTAGCCGACCAGACAGATCTCGGCGTTGGGCCCCTTCAGCCCGGTTTGCACCAGCGGCGCTGCGGCCGGCACGTAGGGTTCGCCGTTCACCGTAAAGGGGTAGACGGTCGTCTTGGCGTACTGGTCCGCGGGTTGTTCCTTGACCAGGAACCAGGTTCCCGGCTCTTCGTGGAAGAAGGGCGGAAGCAGGGTCGGTTCGCCCGTGCCGAAGGTCGGAACGTGCAGCTCCACCGTTTCGACGCCGGTGCTGCCGGTAGTTCCGTTGCGTGCGAGGACGCGCAGCAGATAGTTGCCGGGGCCGAGGTCCAGGTGCCCGTAGTACTTGAGGCCGGTGTTGGCGAAGGTGTCTTCGCGACCGGCGAGGTTGAGCGTCACCACTCGACTGAAGAAGTCCCGCATCTCCGACTTCTCGTCCGTAATGTACGCGTAGAGTTCAACCGGGAGCTGTGGCCGTTCGTGGCCGTCGAGTAGTCCCGTGCCGCCGATTTCGACGATGACCGGTACGTAGGCTTGACCCGGACCCGCCCGGAACGCCGCCGCCAGCACGTCGATCTCCAGATCGTCCCGCTCCTCGGCGGCCGCGATCAGATCCGAGGCGAGCAGGCGCTTCTCCATCGGGTGCAGGTCGCCGAACGGACGCGGCGTGTAGTAGCCCATGCGGTGGGAAATCTGGGCGCCCTTCGGCGCCCGCGCGCGCACCTTGATCTGCCGGTGATCGCCCGGTTCTCCAGCCTCCGAAGGCTCGAAGCTCAGCAGATAGGTGACGGCGGAGGACTCGAGCACCTCGCTCAACTCGGCGCCGAAGTCGTTCGCGTCCTCGTGCAGGGCGCCGCCGGTTTCGTTGGCCAGGTAGAACAGCGCGTCCCGGCCGACGCTCCGGACGCGGTGTTCCGCGGGCAGGTCGGCCCGCAGGCCGGAGATGTCGACCGTGTGGATCACCGAGTTCGCCCGCTGGAACTCGTTCAACATCCGGTTGACCTGGCCCTGGAGCCCCGTGTTGCCGTAGCGGTTGTCCATGTCGACCCGGGAGTAGTCGCCGACTTCGATCGCCTCCCGCTCCTCTTGCATTTCCTGGTCGAAGAAGTCGGGTTGGCGGCCGAACAGCAGGCGGCCGTCGAATCCCTCCGAGAACAGGACGACGTGCTTTCGGCCCTCGACGCTGGCCATGATCCGCGCCATCTGCTGCAGCGAACCTGTCCAGCTCGATATCTGGCCTCGGGCGTAGCTCTTCTCGTACTTCGCCATCTCGTTGCCGATCACCCGTAGGTAGGCGTCGAGATCGCGCTGCATCGCAACGATGTCCTCGTTCACGCCGCCGGTATCGAGCGAGCTGGAAAGGGAGTTGGCCGACGGAGCGTCGATCAGGAAGCCGAGTGGATCCTTCGTCGCCAGTTGCAGGAGCCGGGGGTTGCCGAGGGTGGCGATCGCCCTCGCCAATTGCGCCCGGTCGGGGGTGAAGGTGATCAGCAGTTGCGGACCCGATTGCACGCTTTGAACCGCCACCGCCGCCAGGTCCGTTGGATGCAGGTGCTCGAGCACGAAGGCCTGGGCGGCCGCACGCGCCTTGCCGACCGCGGTCGGCGCCGAGAAGGAGAGATCGAACAGGAACAGGAAGTGGCGGCGCGCCGCGGGCGGGATTCCGTAGTCGGCCTCGATCACGTGGCGGTCGTCAGGCGCGATCAGGTCCAGATCGACGACCCGAAAGCCCGTGATGTCCTGGACTTCGCCTTCGTCGAGGACCTGGAAGTCCTCGGGACCGAGGCCTCTAACCGGTTCCCCGTTGCGGGTGACCACGTTGACCGGCACCTGTACTTCGAACACGAAGGTGCGATCCTCGAACTGCTG